>OZ251482.1:0-5029613 GCA_965242655.1 Caldilineaceae bacterium | reverse complement strand
GGAACTGTGCCGCCGCGCGGCTTCACGACCGAGAATTGCGTCCGCAGCCTGTTGTTTTGGCTTCGATACGGAACGCAAGGCCAGAGGATTGACGATGCCCCAGGCCGTGTTGATTTTGCAGGCAATCTGGTAGCCGAGAGGTTAGCCGATACGGGGCTGGATTCCCTCTCGCCCTGCAGGAGGCGCCAAGCTTGCCGAGACCCCATGAACCCGCATCTATGCGGTTCTATTCCATGCATCTACCCCTGGCCCCACATCCGCAACGAGTGCAACGCGTGTTCGTCCAGGCGGTGCGTTGGATGCCCCGGGCCGGCACCCAATGGCGCCTGCGGCCGGCCGCGTACGGGAACGCCATCCCTCGCTCCGGTCGTCACCGCGCAACTGATCGGCGCAGCGGACTGGGTACCGGGATCGTCAAACATGTTGGCGAGATCCCAAGTTCCGGCCGCAACTTCAAGGCACTAAGTCGCACCATGCCCCATGTCGTTTGCTCCTCGTGCGTCGTTTCTTGCCCAACGCCGCCTAATCCCGCCTTGCATCCCTCGCCCGCCATACCCAACGCGTCAAGGCCGCATCAGGTCCGCTTAGAGTAGAATGCTCCGTCCCTTCCCAAGGAGGATCGCCATACGCACCTGGTTTCTGTGCGGATGCCTGCTCGGTCTTGCGTGGGGCGCCGTCCCGCGACCCCTCACCGCCGCGCCGGTCGATCCGTCCCTCTGCGCGCGCGGCGAGGTTCTGCAGCGGGTCGTGCTGAAAACCTTGGAAACAGGCGACGCGGACGCGCGCGACTGCGCGGACGTCACCGGGCCGCAACTGGCCGCGCTACGCGCGTTGGGCCCCGTATCCGTGACGCGCGCCGAGGATCTAGCTGGACTGACCGGACTGGAAGCCCTGCATCTGCGCTTTGCGGGGGAAACTTGGCCGCCCGCTCTCCTAGCCTCAACGCCCCGCCTACGCGCGCTGACTCTGGACGCCGTCCATCTGGAGGCCCTGCCCTCCAATTTCCTAGCCCCCGTACCGCATCTCGACCAACTGACCTTGAAGGCGTATCGCATATCGGCCCTCCCCCCCGACCTGTTGGCCCCCGTGCCCCGACTCACCCAGCTGGCCCTGCGCCTGGAATTGCCGCCGCCCTACCCGCCCGCGCGGCAACCTCTGCCCTCTCTGCCGCCGGATTTCCTGGCTCCCGTCTCTCAGCTGACGCACCTGTCGCTGGAATGTGCGCCTCACCTGCCACCGGATTTCCTGGCTCCCGTGCCTCGACTCACCCATTTGACCCTTTGCTTCGGATACCAAAACCAAGAGCCTCTGGCTACCGATTTCCTGGCTCCCGTGCCTCGGCTCACTCATTTGACGTTGGAAGCGTTCTTTGCCTTGCCGCCCGATTTCCTGGCTCCCGTACCCCGACTCACTCACCTGATCGAAGCTGTCCCGCCCTTCCCCCGCGCCCTGCAGTACGTTCCTCGGCTGACGCATTTGGAGATGAGGTGGGCCGGGCAACCCTTGGCCTCGCTACCGTACCTAATCCAGGCGAAGTTGCGCGTGGTGCGTCCCGCTCCCCCCTTGCCGTCCGACTTCCTAGCCTACGCTCCGCGCCTGGAACATCTGGCAGTCTACGCACCCAACGTGCAGGCCTTGCCCCGGGATTTCCTAGCCCATGCCCCGCGCCTAGAGCACCTGGCAGTCTACGCACCCCGCGTGCAGGCCTTGCCCCCCAGCTTCTTGGCCCATGCGCCCCGCTTGATCCATCTGGACCTGCACGATGTCGAAGTTCCCGGTCTCCCTCCCGACGGGATCTCGCCTTGGGCCCCGGCTTTAACGACGGTACCGGATGATTTCTTGGCCTACGCGCCGCGCCTGACCTATCTGAACCTGCCCGTGCGCCGTCTGGCCCAGGTGCCGCTCCAAGTGCAAGATCATCTACGCGACCACGGTACCTTGGCCGTCGTGGACGTGTCTTGGGGGCATGTCCATTTCCCGACCGGCGATCCCGGTCTCTGCGCTCGCCCGGCGCTCCGCTACCCCATTGTCGACGGGGTGCGCGACGTCTGGTTCGCGTCCCCCGTGGGAGTCGGCTTCGCCTGTCCCGAGGCCCCGGCTTGGCAGCCGGCCCCACAGACCCTGTGCCGCCCGCCCGCGCCGTTGGGCGTATACGTCGCCCCCGCAGGGGACGCCGCCGCCGGCCTCGCCGCAGGCGTGGCGTGGGTGGACGGCCTGGTGGTCGCCTTGCATGCTCAGCCCAACCGCCGGAGCGTCGTGACGGGCCACGCCTGCCGCGGCGACGTCGTACGCATCGAAGCCCGGCACGGCGACGGTGCCTGGCTGCGCGTGCGTCTTGTGGATCAGTTCTCCTTCCCTGACGAAATACGCCACACATCGCGCCGATACACGCGGATCTATTGGATACCGGCGACGGCGGTCCGTCCTTGGCTTCCCGAGGACCCGATCCCCGCTGGGTGTCCCTTTCGGGGGTGAAAGCCAGTTCTATCGGGGCCTCTGGAGATCCACGCGCGCGCGGGCGTTCGGCGGTGCGCCGGATCGCAACGCTCCTGCACCGGCATCAGGCCCCGGTCTGTAAGGCCGCGGGAACCCTAGGAATCTTTCCTGCGCCGAAAAATAACATACGCTCGTATTTTGTCATGCAACCGATGTCACTATGAAATGTCGACTTTGTCGCCAGACTCAGTTCAGACGAAGGTTCTCATGACTATGAAATACGCAGGGCGCCTAACCTCGTCCAGACGCCAGCCTCTGCCCCGGATCGCCAAGGGACACTGCGATCGCCAGCGTCCAGCGGTGGGGAAAGGGGAACGGGCCCGCGCTCTGCTGAAACGCTCTGCGGGACCGGAGGACGCGGGCGGGACGAACGAGGTGATCGCAGCTGTCCTAGCTGCCTCGCACCAAGCGCGGGGCGCCAAGCCGTGCCCGAAGGCCTGAAAGCCGCGCGGGCGAAGCGTATCGGCGGCAGCGGGCCCAGGCTGCCCCTCCGGTCATACGCGCGGAACCTTGCGCCTGCCCGTACGCGCGTGAAGTCGTGATTCCAAGCAGCTATGAAACATGGGCGGCACGCTGAAAAACGAACGCCTTGGCGTCGGGTCCAGCGCGGTTATCCGCCAAGACGCGCGGCGGCCTTCGCGATCCTCATGGAAGGGGGGGGGGGGAATCCAGGATCAGCCGTAGGATACGCGCTATTCGGGGAGCGACGGGGACGCACAGTCCAAGTTGTAGCGGGCCGCAACCGCGCGTTGCAATTGCGCGGCCGGGGGATGCTCTGCCGCCCATAACTCGTATACGGGCGGCCCGGCACCGCATCATCTGGCCGTTCGGAGGAACCGCAGGCCCATGAGTGCGTCATGCCCCGCGCCACCGTCCGGCCGCGGCTCAACAGGGCAAAACCGGAATGGCGCATCCTGCGGCCTCAGGCTGGGGGCCGACGCAAGCCCCGGTACGCGCGCAGATCACCGCATGGGCTGAAGGCCGCCATGCCTCCCCCATAGGTACTGTCTGGCGGTTCCACACCGCGGACGCCCGTTTGCATATCAAAATTTTACGCTACAATTGAAATATGACAAAGAGCTGGCGCACGACTCCGATGCGGCACCAAGCCTCAATTTTGACCAACGGGCGATCTGCCGTAATAATATCAGCACAGATTACGTAGCCTTGCCACTATCTGCTACAATGCCTGAACTGGACGCAAACGATGCGGACTTGGGAGCCAAAACGACGCCGAGCCCCGTTATTCAACAAACTGGGTTGCGGATCGATATCAGGCCCGCGCGCCGCGTGTAACAGGTTTTTGAATTTGACCTAGCATGCATGTTCTATTAGAATTTTCACTGTCTCATTCCGCTACAGGCCATTAAGGCGAAGGAGGAATTATGCCTCGCACCGGTAAGAGAGGGAAATACAAGCTGCGCCCTCTGTCTCCCAAGCAGATCACCATGTTCAAGTACTTGATCGATTACATTGACAGCCGCGAATACCCGCCTTCGATCCGGGAGATCGGCGATCACGCGGGCATCCCCAGCACTTCCGTCGTCAACTACAATCTGAACAAGCTGGAAGAGCACAAGCTCATCTTCCGCGAGAAGGAAGTCAGCCGCGCGATCCGCATCAACTGGCCGCGCGCGGTCGAATTGGGCTTCGCGCCGCAGCACGAGGAAAAACATCGGCTGTTCCAGATCCCCCTGCTGGGCAATATCGTCGCCAGCAATCCCGTCAACGTCGGCGAAGTCAGCACCTGGTCGCAAGCGTCCGAACGCGTAGGAGTCTCGTCCGAACTGGTTTCCGATCCCCGGAACGTTTTCGCCCTGCGCGTACAGGGAGATTCCATGGTGGGCTCCAACATTCTGGACAACGACATCGTCCTGATGGAAGTCGCGTCCGAGGCGCGCAACGGCGATATGGTGAGCGCATGGCTGATCGATGACGACGAAATGACGCTCAAACGCTATTACCGGGAAGGGGACAACGTACGATTGCAGCCCAGCAGTCCCGACCCGCAGTACCAGCCCATCGTCAAGCCGGTCGATCAGGTAGCCATACAAGGCAAGGTGCTGGCCGTCGTGCGCATCATGCATTAAGGCGCGCCGCGTCTCCTCAGCCACGCGCGCCGACCTGGCGACGCAACGCAATCGAATAATGCCCTAGGCGCCCGCCTTTGCCGTCAAGGCGCGGACGGACCATGCTTTTTGCGCGGGGACGGACAACCGTCTTGTGCTTGACGGCGTGCCTGGCAGGCATCGCGTGGCTGGCGTGGGGCGCGCGTCCTCCCGCCGTCAAGGGCATTCCGCCCGCGCCGGATCTGCTTCAACTGCGTCCCGGCAGCGCGGGCGCGATAGGCGCGCCCGCCCTGTCTGCCTGGGTCTGCCGCCCTTCGCCGCCGGAACGCGCAACGCCGGGCGCGCCCCTTCCTTGCCCGCCGGGCGCTACGTTGAGCGGGGAGTTCGTCTTTACCGGACGCACCCTATGGCTCAACCTACAGCGAGGCGATGCCTTCGCGGTTCTCTTGGTCAGCGTGGATGGCGCGCCGGCCAATGCGCTGAACGCGCCGACGGGCGCACGCGCGTCGCCCGCCAGGCCCCGGGCGTACTTGCCCCTCTATTCTCCTTTCGAACATGCCCGCATGCGCCCTGCCGATGAATGGCTTCTGGCGCACGCGGCCCGCGACGACGGCCCTCATCACGTAGTCCTTGAGATTGCGTCCGGCGCGCCGGACGCATCGTCCGTGTCCCCCGACGCCTTTCTGCAAGGCGTCGGCGCGGATCTGCCCGTTCGCGCCGGCAGGCCTTATTGGCCCGGGCTGTTGGCGCTCGCGCTGGGATTGGCGGGACTGGGCCTCAGCGTCCTGGCCGTGGACCGTTGGCCCGAGCCTCTGAGACGCGGGTATCGGGCTCTGCTCGCCGTGCGGGACGTCCTGCGCCGCCTGATACCCGCGGCCACGTCGCGCCAGGCCGGGATGGCCGGCGCCTGCCTGTTGTTGATCGGCGCAGGGCAGAGAACGGAACTCTGGTGGCTATGCCTGCCCGGCTTGATAGGCCTGGGGCTCGTGGGCCTACGCCGGCCGGCGTTCTGGCTCGGCGCTCTCTTGTTCGGCCTGCCTTTCTATCTCTACCCTCTGCCTTTCGGACCGGGCTTGGCGCTCAACCTCGTCGAAGTCGGCGTCTGGGGCGGGGCCGCCTTGGCTGGCCTGCAGTATTGCGGCTACGCCCGCGCCCAAGCGACCCATCCGCCCTGGCGCGCAACGACGACGTGGATCCAGGCCGCGCTATGGGCGCTCGCGCTGGTCGCTCTGCTATCTGCAAGCGAAGCGCAATACCGCCCTCCGGCGTTGCGGGAATGGCGCACCGTTTTCCTGGCCGGCGCGACGTTCTTCACGACTCTGGTCTGGATCCTGCGCATGTCCCCGCAACGGGATGAGGATATCGTCATCCTGTTGAGTCTGTGGCTGGGAGGCGCCGTGGCCATTGCGGCCTTCGGGTACTACGCGTATCTGCAAGGCGTCTTCGTCACGGACGTGGAAGGCGTCCGACGCATCCGCGGCCTGTTCGGCTCGCCCAATAATCTGGCCCTATACCTCGAACGCGCCGGGATGGTGGCCCTGGGCCTGTTCCTGTACGCCTCCGCGGGGCGCAAACGCGCGTTGTGGGGCGGCGCGACGCTCCTGCTGTCCGGGGCCGTCGCGCTTACGTTCAGCCGAGGCGCGCTGCTGCTGGGCCTGCCGGCCGGCCTGTCGTTCCTGGTCGGCTGCAACGTATGGCGACGCCGGCAATGGGCCGACGCGCGGCGCAATCTCTGGTGGCTGGGCGGGTTGGCCGTCGCGGGCCTGCTTCTCCTGGCGCCGTTCCTGAATACGCCGCGCTTCGCCGGCCTCCTGGATTGGCAAGGCAGTTTTCCCGCCTTCGTCCGGACGCATCTATGGCGGAGCGGCTGGCACGCTTTTCTGGATCACCCGTGGCTGGGCTTGGGCCCGGACAATTTCCTGTACTGGTACCGGGGCTTTTACGTGGTGCCGGCGGTCTGGAACGAACCCAGCCTCAACCATCCGCACAATCTTGTCCTGGATTTGCTGTCGCGGTTGGGCGCGGCGGGCTTCGCGGCGGCGGTCGCCTGCGGCGGCCTGGGCTTCGGCCTGTTGTGGCGGCAGATCGGGGCCGCGCGACCGAACAAGGCGGCGCTGGGCTTCGCGGCCGCCGCCGTAGCCGGCGCGGCGCACGGACTGGTGGACGCCAGCTACGCGCTGCCGGAACTCTTCGTGGTATGGGGCCTGCTCTGCGGGTTGTGGAGCCTGCCGGACACCCATGGCGCCCAGCAACGGCTGCTCAATTAAGTATGCGCGAGATGCCTTCCGTCAGGAGCGCCGTATTCATTTCGCCGATGAAGCGGATCTGCACGATGCCGTTGCGGTCCACGAAATAGGTCGTAGGGAAGCTCACCACTTCGTAGGCCTGAAAGGCGTCGGCGTCGGGCCCGGACGCCGCCACCGGATAGTTGACGGCCAGCTCGCGCGCCATGGCGGCCGCGGGTTCCGCGTCGTCCGGCCGCACCAGGCCCAGTACCAGAACGTCCGCGCCGTAACGCGCCTGCGCGGCGATCAAGGCCGGAATCTCGCGTTTGCAGGGCGGGCACCAAGAGGCCCAGAAATTGAGAACCATGGGCGCGCCGCTCTCGCCGTCCCAAACAATCTCTTGCCCGTTGAACAGATCCCGGGCCGCGACGCGCGGCGCGGCGTAGCCCACCAGCGGCCCTTCCAGATCCTGCAACGCCGTTGCCGCGGCCTGGGGCGCGCTGACCCAGATCCACGCGCTGCCGGCGACAAGCGCCAGCAACGCCGCGGCGTACCAGAACTGGGCTTCCGTGACCCGCGCGCGGCGCGCGGCAACGGACGTTTTCAGCAGAACCTCACCCCCAGTCGGAGTGGAACGTACCGGCGCGGTCGACGCGCTGGTACGTATGCGCGCCGAAGAAATCGCGTTGGGCCTGAATCAGGTTGGCCGGCAACCGGGCGCTGCGGTAGGCGTCGTAGTACGCCAGGCTCGCGCCCAGGCCCAAAACCGGAATGCCGGCCTGGACGGCCGCGGATACGACGCGCCGCCAGGCCGGCAGCCGCGCGCTCACGGCCTGCTTGAATTCCGGGTCCAGAAGCAGGTTGGGCAACGCGGCGTCGCGGCGAAAGGCCTCCGCGATGCGGTTCAGGAAACGGGCCCGGATAATGCAGCCGGCGCGCCACACGGACGCGATTTCGCCTAACGGCAGCGCGTAGCCGTACTCTGCGCTGGCGAAGCGCAACAGCGCCAGGCCTTGGGCGTAGGCGCTGATCTTGCCGGCGTACAAGGCCGCCTTGACGTCTTCCGTCCACTGGCCGCGATCGCCCGCGAACGCCGGCGTCGCGCCGCTGGGCAATTGCGCCGCGGCCTGGACCCGTTCTTCCTTCAGGCTGGACAGCACGCGGCCCACCACGGCCGCGTTGATGGTCGGCACGGGAGCGCCCAGCTCCAGGGCGTCCTGGCTGGACCATTTGCCCGTTCCCTTCTGCGCCGCTTTATCCAGCACCATATCCACCAAGGCCTGGGAGGTCAGCGTATCCGGCGTGCGAAAAATGCGCGCCGTTATGTCAATGAGAAAGCTGTCCAGCTCGCTGTCGTTCCACGCGGCGAAGGTAGCGGCCAACGCGGCATTATCCATGCCCAGGCCCTGGCGTAGAATGTCGTAGGTTTCCGCGATGAGTTGCATGTCGCCGTATTCGATGGCGTTATGCACCATCTTCACGTAGTGGCCCGCGCCCGCCGGCCCCATATAGGACACGCACGGCGCGCCGTCCTCGGGAGCCTTGGCGCTGATGGCCGTAAAGACGTCCCGCACCCGCGCGTAGGCCGCGCGGGCGCCGCCGGGCATGATGGAAGGGCCCCGGAGCGCGCCCTCTTCCCCGCCGCTGACGCCCGCGCCCATGAACTCCAGGCCGCGGGCCTCCAGCTGCCGCGCGCGGCGCTCGGTATCCTTGAAATGGCTGTTGCCGCCGTCGATGATCAGATCGCCCGGTTCCAGGAGTTCCTGCAACGCGCGGAGGACGGCGTCCACGCCCGCGCCGGCCTGGACCATGATCATGATCGTGCGCGGCGTCCGCACGCTGTCCGCCAACGCGCGGAGCGTGGCCGCGCGCCGCAAGTTGCGGTCGGGATGACGCGCCAGGAATTCCTCGGTACGCGCCGCGGTCCGGTTGTATACGGCCACCGCATACCCGTTGCGTTCCATATTCAGAACCAAATTCTGGCCCATGACGGCCAGGCCGATAAATCCGATGTCAGCGTGAGGCATGGCGTACGACTTTCCTGGCTCCGGCAAGACGCGGCCAGGCCGCGGGGCCGGCGGCCGCAAAGCGAATGTCCTGCATAGGATACTACGGCGGGGTTCCGGACGGCGGCGCGCCGGCCCGGCGCGGATTCCGGCCGACGACGGCCCCGTGCGGAATGGGCGCGGGGCCGAAATCGGCCGGTTGCGCGTAGGCATGAATATGCACGTTGCGGCCCACCTGCAGGCCGGACGGGACGCGCGCGTCCCGTCCGACGAGCGTCAGTCCCGTGTTAAGCACGTTCGGCATTTCCCGATTGGCCACGCCGTTGTCGCCGCATCCGACCTGGGCGTCGGCTTCAATCACCGCATTGTCGTCGATGATGCAACGATCGATCTGCGCGCCGGCGGCCACGTGCACGTTCCGCAACACGACGCTGTGCGCGATGCGCGCGCCCGCCTCGACCACCACGCCGGGCGAAAGAACGCACCGCGCGACGGCGCCTTCGATGAGGCACCCGTTGGACAGCAAATTGTCGCTGATCTCCGCCTGGCTGCCTATTTTCACCGGCGCGCGCTCTTCGCTGCGCGTCCGCACGACCCACTGGCGATTATGCAGGTTCAGCGCGGGTTCCTCGGCGATCAAGGCCATGTTGGCTTCCCAATAGGACTGCACGGTGCCCGCGTCGGACCAATAGCCCGGAAATTCGTAGGTCTGCACCTCTGCCTTCGCGGCCAGCAGGTAGGGAATCACGTCGCGGCCGAAATCGTTCAGGTCCTCGTTGCCGGCCAGAACGTCCGCCAAGGCCTCCGCCCGGCAGGCGTAAATGCCCATGCTGGCCAGGGAACGGGGACTGCGCCGGGGTTTTTCCTCAAACGCCACCAGCCTCCGCTCCTCGTCCACGACCGCCATGCCGAAACGGAAAGCCTCGTGCGGCGAAACGACGCGCGTGGCTACGGTCACGGACGCGCCCCGCTCCCGGTGCCGTTCCAGCAGGGGCCGGTAGTCCATCAGGTAGATATGATCGCCGGCCAGTATCAGCAGGTCCTCCACCGCCTGGTTCCGGATGAAGTCCAGATTGCGCCGCACGGCGTCGGCGTTGCCTTTTTGCCACCCGCCGTAGGCGCCGCCCATATAGGGCTGCAGCAGGCGCACGCCGCTGTTGGCGCGGTCCAGGTCCCACGGCTTGCCCACGCCGATGTGGTCGTTGAGGCTACGCGGCATGTACTGGGTCAGAATGCCGATGTTGTAGATGCCGCTGTTGGTCAGATTGCTGAGGGAAAAGTCAATCAAACGGAACTTGCCGCCGAAATGCAGGGCGGCGTCGGCGCGGAATTCGGTCAGGGCGCCCAGGCTGTCGCTGGATCCGCCGGCCATGATGAGCGCCAAGATCCTGTCCACCGCATTACTCCTCGTCTGGGCCGCGCGGGCCGAGAATCGTATCGCTGACGATTTCGGCCGACGCGTCCGGGAAATCGCCCGCGTCCACGTTGCAACCGACCAGGACGTTGCCCCCGAGGCGGCAGCCGTCCGGTATGAACGCGTTCTTGCCGACGACCGCAAGGCCGGTGTTGAGCTTGTCCGGGTGCTGGCGATTGGGTTCGCAGGCGGCGCTGGAGCCCACGCGCGCGCCGGCGCCCACGACCACCGCCTTGTCAATGACGGCGTTCTCGACCCGCGCGCCGGGTCCGATCCAGGCGTCGTTCATAATCACGCTGCGCTCGACGACGGCGCCGGCGCTGACGTACACGCCGGGACTGAGGACGCTCTGCGCGACCGCGCCCTTGACCACGGAGCCGTTGCAAATCATGGAATCGGCCACGACGGCCTGCAACGACATTTTCACCGGCGGCTGCTCCATGGACCGGGTGCGGATCGGCCACGCGCCGCCGTGCAAATCCAGCGGCGGCTTGGCCTGCAGCAGGTCCAGGCTGGTGGTCCAATACGAGTGAAGGGTGCCCACGTCCACCCAATACCCGTCGAAGCGGTAGGCGAAGACGCGGTCCCGGGCGGCCAGCATGGCCGGGATCACGTGCTGGCCGAAGTCCGCGCGCGGGTCTGCGGGCGTTCCCTCGCGCAACCTTTCCATCAGGCGGGCGCGGGAAAAGACGTAGATGCCCATGGAAGCCAGGTTGCCTTTGTCGGGTTCGGTCGGCTTTTCGTAGAACGCCTGGACGCGTCCTTCGGCGTCGAGTTGCATAATCCCGAAACGCGCCGTCTCTTCCAGCGGCACGGGCATGACCGCCACGGTCAAGTCCGCCTCCGTCTCCCGGTGCTGCCGCAGCATGGGCGCGTAATCCATTTTGTAGATGTGATCCCCCGACAGAATCAGCACCAGAGCCGGATCCTGGCTCTCAATGAAAAAGGCGTTGCGCAAAATGGCGTCGGCCGTGCCGGCGTACCACGCCTGGGCTCCGGGCGCGGTGTACGGTTGCAGAATCCGCACGCCGCCTTGCATCCGATCCAGATCCCAGGGCTTGCCGATGCCGATGTGCGCCTGCAGGCTGTGGGGTTGGTACTGCGTCAAAACGCCGACGGCGGAAATGCCGCTGTGGACGCAGTTGCTGAGCGTAAAGTCAATAATGCGGAACTTGCCCGCGAAGGGAACGGCCGGCTTGGCGCGCTGTTCGGAGAGCGTCATCAGCCGGGTTCCGGCGCCGCCGGCTAAAATCATGGCTAACGTCTGGATAACGCCCTCGCCTCGCAGACTCCCGTCCCATTTCCTGCGGTGCAGTGTAATTCCATTCGCCGTAACGGCAAAAACGCCGCGGGCGGTTGCGCGCCGCCGCGGCCCGCGCCCAAGGCCCAGGTCCGCGCCGGATCCGCACGCGGACGTTCCAGGCGGACGGCCGGATCGCTCCGCGCGTGCGGGCCTGCGCGCGCCGGAACGCCTGCCCCCTGTGCGATTCAGGCGTCATGCCGGCTCGCCCTGCGTTCCGCGACCGCAGCCCGCCAGCGCAAAATAGTCCTCGCCGAGGGCCCAAGTGCTACACTGTATGGTCGTTTTGCGCTTCTTGAGCGGAGATCGGGCTACATGCTGCGAAAAACGTTATCCCCCCAATTCTGGATGCATGAATTCACGGTGTCGGAACAGAACCTGGACTTCCTGTACGGGGAATTGGCGGACGGCAGATTGGGCATTCCCGCGCCCTTCAAGCAACTCGTCATCAGTTTGATCCGGGAATGCCAACGGCAGGAGGACAGCCATGTCCAAAAACTGCTGTCGCTGGGCACCATGTACCAGCCCCAAGCCCAGTACGAAGTGGGACAGGTGCTGGTTTTCACCGCCCTGGATTACCGTACGGGCACAGTCACGGACATCCGGCCCGGCTCCAATCCCGAACACGGCAAGTTCCAGGTCGTGGCCGTGGAGATGGAAGAATCGACGGAGAAGCTGGAGTTCGCGGCGCAGTTGAAAACGCAGCATCTGCTTAACGCCCTGGACATCGAGGAGCTCCAGGCGGGCGAGTTGATGACCGCCGAAGAGATTTACGAACAGTACGGCGCCGACATTGCGGCGCGGTTGCGCACGGCCCTCGCCCAGACGCGCAAGGATTCGGATTTCATGGAGTGGCGCGGCGGCTGGCTGCTCAAGGACATGCTGGTCGAAATCGACGAATTCAGCCGCAACGTGACCGAAGCCCTGATGTTCGAGAAGAAAGGGCCGGTACCCGGCGCCGCCATCCTCCAGGAACTGAAACTGGATCTGGCGGACGTGGAGCCGAACCTGGTGGACCTGAGCCTGGACGTATCCCTCTCGCAGGACGGACGTTTCGAACAGGTCATGGCGAACGGGGAGCGCCAATGGTACGCGCGCAGCCTGTTGCCGGACGCCGCGCGCCGCGCGCCGGCGCTTTTGACGCCCGTGCCGATCAAATACCAGTTTTCCGCGCTGGACGGCCCGTTGCTGTCCCTGGAAGTGCAGTTGCAGGATGAATGGAGCGATTTGCCGGACGCCGCGGAGGCCGCGGACGGCGGCTTCGCCGCCTCGTATCACCTGCTGTTTCCCCACCTTGACCACGGCACGATGCCCGTTTCGTCCCGCCTGGCCGCCTTGCTGGACCGGGAGGCGTCGCACAAGCACTTGCTGGCCATCACGGACGCCTTGAGCGGTGACGAAATGGCCTGCTGGTACGTGCCTGAAAGCCGTTACGTAGCCGGCCTGGGGGATTTCTACCGCGCCCACAAACTGGCGGTCGGAGCCCGCGTCACGCTGCAAAGAAAAGCGGACGGCGCGCTGACGCTGGATTATCCCAAGCGCAGGGGCCGGAAGGAATGGATCAGCGTCCTGCACGTAGCGGACGGGACGTTGCATTTCACGCAGGAAAAAAGCAGGGAGGATATCGCCTCCGAGTTCATGCCGGAATTGCTGGTCGCGGCCGGCTCGGAGACGGAGTGGGCGGACTACCGGGCCTCCCAGCGAGACGCCAAGGTCTTCTTGCTGGTGGAAACGATCGTCAGCGAATTGGCCAAGGGCAGCGGCACGGTGCATGCGGCCACCGTGTACAGCGCCGTTAACCTGATCCAGCGCCATCCCCCCGGGCCCGTTTTCCACGCGCTGATCTCCAACTCCCGCCTGGCGCAACTGGACGATCAAGTGACGTTCCAGTTGGCTTGACCACGAACGGCTGACTGACGTACGCGGGCGACGATGGCTGACAACGCCAAACGCATAACGACAACCATGGCCATGGACGGCCCTGTACGGTCGGCGTCGGCGCGCCGCCTGACGCTTGGCCGCGGCCCACGCACGCGCGGCGTCGGTCGGAGGCCGCGCCGGCGGGCATGGGCGAAGGAAGCAAGGAAAACAGATCGATGTCCACACGAATGCGCATGCATAGATTAGCCAGTCGGTTCGGCACGACCGAAGACACCAAGTTCCACATTGACTACGGCTGGTGGGAACGCAGCCAGTTGAATCACCGCCTGTACCTGTACCAGCAACTGTGCGAGGAATGTCGCCAGCGCTTTCCGAACTATGCCGGAACGGAGGCCGTGGACTGGGTGGATCCCGATACCGGCGAGGTGCGCCAAGCGGACGCGCTGACGGAATGCCTGCGCACGACCTGCGCGCATCAACCCGACTTCATCAACGAGAGTTTGCCCTTGACGTCCGCCTGTTTCCGCGTCTTCTTGACGAACCATAACGTGCCTCTGTCGCCGCGGGAATTGAGCGACCTGTTCGGTCAGACGGTGCCCGCCGCCAGCACGAAATGGACAGCGCGCAAAATCCTGCGCGTGTTGAACGGCGCGCGCGTGTACTTGGGCTTGCGCCCCGTGGCCTAAGACGCGGCGCCGGCCCGGCGCGCAGAGGCCTAACAAGTCCCGTTGCGCATCCCTGCGCGTCCCGTCCGCGCGGCGCCAAGCCCAAGGCGGATCGCGATGCTGGCCGCGCGGCCAAGTATAATGCCAAGGCATCCGCGTCCGCGCGCCCGGTTGTGCCGCTCTGCGCCCGTTGCGCCGGCTATGCCTGGCGTAGTCGCGCAGGGGCGCCGCCGACGGAGCCCGGCGCGCCGCGTCCCGCCGCGCGCCGGGATTACGCCCCAGCGCGCAACGTCACGGCCAGCTCTGCGCTTTATGCCTTCCGCCCCGGTATTTGAAACCTACTTCAGGTGCTTCCGCCGTTGCACGTCCGAGCGCTTTTCCGTATACGAAGTGCGGTACCGGTGCCCCCATTGCCGCGGCCTGCTGGAAGTGCATCACGCCCGGCAACCGCTCAAAACCTGCCGCTCCGGCGCGGCCTGGAAAGCCTTGCTCGACGCGCGCAACGGCACGCACCGCAAGCCCTACGGCAGCGGCGTATGGCGCTATCGCGAATGGATCATGCCGGATCTGGCCACCCGCAACATCGTCAGTTTCTACGAAGGCAACACCAACGTGTTCGAGGCGGATCGCTTCGGCCGCCGCATTGGACTGTCGGACCTCTGGATCAAGACCTGCGGCAACAGCCATACGGGCAGTTTCAAGGATCTGGGCATGACCGTGCTCGTCAGCGTGGTCAAACAGATCATGGCGCAGGGCCATACGAACGTCCAGGCCGTAGCCTGCGCCAGCAGCGGCGACACCAGCGCCTCGCTCGCCGCCTACGCCGCCGCCGCGGACATCCCGGCGATCATCTTCCTGCCCCGCGGCAAGACCAGTCGGGCGCAGCTGATCCAACCCATCGCCAACGGCGCCCACGTCGTCGCGCTCGACACCGATTTCGACGGTTGCATGCGGATCGTGCGCGCCCTGACCGAAGATCAGTCGATCTACCTGGCCAATTCCATGAACAGCCTGCGCGTGGAAGGCCAGAAAACGGTGGGCATGGAAATCCTGCAGCAATTCGCCTGGGAAGTGCCCGACTGGATCATCGTGCCCTCGGGCAACCTGGGCAACGTCAGCGCCGTGTACCAAGGCTTCCGCCTGTTGCTGGATTTGGACGTCATCCCGCGCATGCCCCGTTTGGTCGCCGCGCAGGCGGAGCGGGCCAATCCGCTCTTTCGCAGTTACCAGCGCCGGTTCGCGGCGCTGGAACCGCTGGACGCCCAGGAAACGTCGGCGTCCGCCATCCAGATCGGCAACCCCGTCAGTTTCGACAAAGCGGTGGCCGCGATCCAGGGCAGCCAAGGCCTGGTCGCCTCCGTCTCCGAGAATCAACTGGCCCATGCCGCGGCTCTGAGCGACAGCACGGGGCTCTATGCCTGTCCGCATACCGGCGTGGCGCTGGGAGCCCTGATGCAGCTGGCGGCCGACAAAACCATTGCGCCGGACGACCGCGTCGTGGTGCTCAGCACGGCCCACGGCCTTAAATTCACCCAATTCAAGGTCGACTACCATGCCCAGAGCCTCCCGCAGGTGGAAAGCCGCCTGGCCAACCCGCCGACGGAGTTGCCGCCCTCGTTGGCGGACGTGCGGGACGCGGTGCAACGCATATTGGACCGGCGCGCCAGGACAGCCGCATGACGCCGGAAACCCAAACGCAGGGTCCTTTTTCCCAAGGGCGCATGGATTTCCAATGGGATGCGCCCGGGGCCGCAGCCACCGGCGCTCCGGAACGCGAGGGCAAGGGGCTGTTGGGCGGGAATCCGTGGCATCGTCCCCGCCGGCATGCCGTGCCGGACTGGGCGCGGGGGCAGCCGTTCGTGCGCGCGCTCATGTGCGACGACGGACGCGCCGCCAATGCCAGCGCGTTCCGTCGCGGCCTCCAGGCCGCCGACGAGATCGAAATCGAGATCGGAGTCGGGCGGGGGGATTTTCTGCTGGCGCGGGCCGCCGGCTATCCGCAACGGCTGTTCGTAGGGTTCGAAGTGAAGACCAAGGCGGCCGGCAAACTGCTGCAACGCATCGCCGCGGCTGATTTGCGCCATGTCTGGATATGCGACGATGACGCGCGTTTCGGGCTCCCGCGGCTTTGCCCGGAGGGCCGGGCGGCCGCCGTCCACGTCCTGTTCCCGGATCCCTGGTGGAAGAAAGAGCATCGGGCGCGCCGTCTCTTCACCTCCGCGTTCGTGACTTTGCTGGCGCGCGCCCTGCGTCCGGGCGGCTTGCTCCACCTGCGCAGCGACGTCGCCGAGTTGGTGCGCCAAGCCGCATGGCTGGTAGCGCAGTCGCAGGCTTTCCTGCCGCCCGACGCGCAGTTGTCCGCGCGTCTGGAACCGTACCAACCCACCCATCGGGAGATGTGGTGCCGCGCCCGCGCCTTGCCGGTCTATACGCTTTTCTGCCAACGCCGGCCCGTCTCAAGGGCCTGATCGCCGCCTGTCGTCATGCCGCGCGTTCCCCGCTGGTATCGTTCCCCGCATCGCTGGCCGGCCTTGCCCGCGCAGGAGGGCGCCGGGGACGCGTGGAAATTCACGGCCGTGGTGCCCGCCAAGAACGAAGCGGGCACGCTGTTGCCCCTCTTGCATTACCTGCAACGCCTGGCGGACGAGGTTCTGCTGATTGACGGGCACAGCACCGACGGCACGCAGGAAGTCGCGGCCGCGCTGGGCGTACGCGTCATCCCCGACAACGGCCGCGGCAAAGGCGCGGCTCTCCGCCGCGGCCTGCTGGAAGCCCGCAACGAATTCATCGTCTTCCTGGATGCCGACGGCTCCCACGACCCCCGCGAAATTCCCGGCCTGCTGGAGCCCCTGGCCCGCGGCCAGGCGGATCACGTATCGGGTTCCCGCATGCTGGGCGGCAGCGAAGAACTGCATGCCACCCTCAAGCAATCCATACGCCTCTTCGGCAGCCAGGTCGTCACGCTTCTGATCAACTACACGCAGGGCGTGCGGCTTACGGATTGCCAGAACGGCTTCCGCGCCATTCGCCGTTCCGTGGCGCTGGATCTGGGTTTGGCCGAAGACATCCATTCCATCGAACAGGAAATGATTATCAAGACCGTGCGCTGCGGCTATCGCCTGCTGGAAGTGCCCACCCACGAATTCGCCCGCGCCAACGGCGATTCGACGTTCCGGATCCGGGAGGTATGGCGGCGCTTCCTGCTTTCCCTGTTGTTCTATCTGTTCGTCTGGAGTCCCGAGGGCCGTTCCCCCACTACCGTGTAGAGGGCCCAGGGAGCGGGCGGGGGTTGCGTCCGCAGGCGCCCTGTCGCCGCTTTACGCAGGGCGTCCCGGTTTGCCTGCCATGCGCCAAGACATCGGCATCCGGTCGCTGTTAGCCGTTTTCGGCGTAACGGCCGCGTACTTCAGCGTACGCGTGCCGGCTTTCGAAACCCCGGACGAATTCCAGCATTACGCCTACGTCCAGCACGTAGTCACCTGGTACGACCTGCCCCAATCGGAACCGAATACGCCGGGCCTGTGGCGCCAGCAAGGCGTGCAGGCGCCTCTGTACTACATCGGAGGGGCGCTCCTCACGTTCTGGATCGATCAGTCGGCGCTGCCCGCGACCGCCCACCGCGTCAACCGTTTCGCGCGTTTGGGCCAGCTGGACGCCCCGGACAACCGCAACTTCTTTTTGCCGCATGCCGCTGACGGCTGGCCTTGGCAAAAGGAATTCCTGGCCCTGCACGTATTGCGCCTGTATTCCGTTTTGCTGGGTTGCGCGACGCTCTACGCCGTCTACCGCTTTCTGCGCTTGCTCCTGGACAGGCGTTCGGCGCTGTTGAGCGCGGCGGTCTGCGCCTTCATCCCGCAATTCGTTTTCATCGCAGGCGCCGCCAGCAACGACAATCTGGTGACCGCGGCCGCCAGCTTTTTCATCTGGCGCCTGGCGGTCTTGACCCAGGCCGCGCAGGAACCGAGCGGCGTTAACTTGAAGCGCCAGGCCTGGCGGCTGGGCTTCGTCTTGGCCATCGCCTTGCTGGCCAAGCTCAGCGCCTTGGGCCTGATTGGCCTGGCCGGAGCGGCCGTGATCTGGATCGCCTGGCGCGCGCAATCCCCGGCTTTGCTTTGGCGTCTGGGTTGGCGCATAGCCGCGCCGGCGCTGGCTTTGGCGGGATGGTGGTACGCCCGGAACCTTTGGCTGTACGGCGACGTACTGGCCTGGAACATCTGGGAAGCCAACATCACGCTCCGGACCTCGCCCTTGCGCCTGCAAAGTCTGGCGCGGGAATTGCCGGGCATGTTCCAGAGTTTCTGGGGCGCTTTCGGCTGGTTGACCGTTCCCTACCCGCCGCGCGTCTACGCCGCCTTCGGCTGGCTGACGGCCGCGCTGGCGCTGCTGTTCGGCTACTGGGGCGTACGGGCCGCGCGCAACGTCAATCCGGAGGCCTATCTGTTCGAGAACGTCCGTTTCATGCAGAGCTTGTGGGCCTTCGCCTGGCTGGCCATCCTCATCGTTTCCTGGCTCCGGTTCATGTGGGTCGCCCCCGCGGCCCAGGGCCGCTATCTTTTTCCGGCCTTGACCGCGCTCGCGCTGGGCGTTGGCTTGGGGCTCTCCGTCTTGCCCCGCCGCGCGCAGCACGCGGCCTGGATCGCGCCCGTCGGTTTGTGGCTGCTTGCCGCGGCGACTCCCGGCTGGATTATCGCTCCGGCGTACGCGCCGCCGGCCAGCGACCAACATGCGGAAGCGGTCCTGGAACCCTGGATCGTCGAGACCGGTCTCGACCCGGCGCAACCGGAATTCCGTCTTACGGGGGTCGGCATGGCGCAGGCCTACCGTCCCGGCCAGGCGCATCCGGTCTTCCTGCGCCTGCAAGCGCTGCATCCCGTGCGCGAGGACTACGCCCTCTTCGTGCATTTCCGCGACGAGGCCGATGCGGTCGTGGCCCAGTACGACGGCATGCCAGGGGATGGCTTGTGGCCTACCAGCCAATGGCCCGTCGGCGAGACGCGTACCGAACGTTTCGATTTTTTCCTGCCGTCTGACGTACCGCTCGGCACCCGGGGACGCATCGTCATGGGGCTGTACCATCCCTGGACGTGGCAGCGCACGCTATGGCCAGGCAGCGCCGAGGCCCAGGGTTCAGAGAGGCCGAACGAACTGGAAATAGGCACCTTCGCGATTGTCGCCGCGGAATGACGCGCGGAGGCATACGGCGCCGGACTACGTAACGCAAACCTTTGACCGATGCCGGTAATATCCGAGGGACGATCCAGGCTCTGCCTGCCGCGGTCAGGTTCCTGTCGCCCGCGCCAAGGCCGCGCAATCTGCGCGAGCTGATGAGAATGAGATTTTACATTCGCTAAAACGCAACTGCTTTGTTTGCCCTGCATGCCCAAAGCCCAGTACCGCCTACTTGCTTCCTTGGATTGCCGCCATATAATAATAGCAATGCGGCGTTCTGAGCTACAGCCCCACCCACCCTGCCCTTTGCGTTAGGCAAGCGCGCGACCGGGCAAACACCCAGCGAGACGCATTTGCGCTGGTGAACGACTGATTCCCTTTCCGCCTTATCATAAAGACGAAACGCCATGTTGAAAGATTTCACGGTAAGCCATTTCCGTAGCCTGAAAGACTGTTGCCTGGATCCTTTGGGCCGCTTCACCTTGATTGCAGGCAAAAATGGTGCGGGCAAGACGGCCTTGCTGGAAGCGCTTTGGCTATTCACTGGGCCTGATAACCCCGAATTAGGCACGCGCGTGAATGCCTTGCGAGGATTGTCTCATGTGAATTTGCCAACTGCGTTTCACGATCTGTTTCACAATCTTGATGCACAGAACCCCATCAAGATGAGGGCGCACGGATTCCCAGATAGCCGAGTCATGGAGTTGGAAATCTCCGTGCAGGACAGGCAGGGCACATCCAGGACAAATCTGCAAACAATCAGGGATTTGCCACTTGAACGGCCCGTAACCTCCCAAATCGTGGTCGATAAGGAACTCGTTTTCCAGTATCGCGATGCACAAGGGAAGCCATACGTATCCCGCGCTTGGTGGTCTCTTGACTCATCAAGACAAGACGGCTTGGACACTCGTTCTCTCCTTCAGGATCGCCAGACGGTACCAAGAAAAACCGCTTCCGCGTTAATACCGGCTATCTTTCGGAATACGCCTCAAGGTCTCGCATCCCTGTTCGGGACGGCACAGCTGGCCGGACGAGAAAAAAAAATTGTAACTTTTTTGAAACCAATCGAGCCTCGTTTGGATCGGTTGTCTCCCATTCCGCTAGGAGATCAAACGGCTATCTACGCTTATCTTGACGGCCATTCTGACCCTGTCCCTACGCAGCTCCTCGGTGAAGGATTCAACCGAATGCTTGCGCTAGCCCTGTCGATCAACGCAGCGCAAGGCGGGATGCTTCTCATTGACGAAATTGAAAACGGTCTTCACCACTCCATACACAGCGAAGCGTTCACTGTCATAAGCAATATGGCCGAAGATTGCGATGTGCAAATATGCGCGACGACGCACAGTTACGAGTGCGTCGTCGCCGCGTACGAAGCTTTCGGAGGCATTGACGCGAACGATTTTGCGTTCTATCGACTGGATCGCAAGGGCAACGAAACGCATCCCGTGAAATATGACAACCAAATGGTGGAAACCGCTATCAAGCTCCATATGGAGGTTCGGTAGATGGCTCCCCAACCTTTTAGTCTCCAGAAGCCAAGGCTGGTAGTGGTAGAGGGCAATGATGAATTACGTCTCTTTAACGCTTTGGCCCTGCATTTGGCTATTGAGAACATCCAAATCCATGCTCTTGGGGGCATAGGCAATCTAAACGGTTTTCTCAGGGTCTTCAAGGCTTCGTCCGACTTCGGCCAACTGCGCGCATTGGCGGTAGTGGTCGATGCCGACGACAGCCGACAGCAAAGGGAGCAAAAAATTCATAGTGGGCTATCAAACATAGAATTAGCCTGTCCGTCCGAGCCGCTGAAAGGCGCTCAGCAGGGAGAAAACCCGAAGTGTTTCTATTTGATCCTTCCTCATGCAGAGGAACAAGGCATGCTGGAAGATGTATGCCTTGGCTCAGTTGAAGACGACCCAGCCCTGAAGTGCGTAGAACATTATTTTGCATGCATTGACAAGGCCGCTCCGCCAGGACCAGAGAGCCACCGCAAGTCCAAAGCACGGGTACATGCCTTTCTGGCATCTAGGCCACGTCCGGATCTACGCCTAGGCGAGGCAGCGGAAAAGGGCATTTGGGATTTCGACTCCGAGGCGTTTCGCCCCTTACGCTGCCTATTGAAACAGCTCGCGGAAGCGGACTAAGGCCAAGGGGAAGCATGCCGCCGATCGGCGAGGCGCTGGACGCCTTGGATACGCCCGTTCTATGGGCCGACCTGGACGCGCTGGAAAACAACATCGCGCATCTGGCTCAGCATTTCCGCGCCGCGGGCATAGACTGGCGTCCGCACGTCAAAGGCATCAAGATCCCGGCCATCGCGCAGATGGCCGTAGACGCGGGAGCCATCGGGGTGACCTGCGCCAAGATCAGCGAAGCCGAAGTCATGGTGAGCGGCGGGCTCCGTTCCGTACTGGTGGCCAACCAACTCGTAACGGCCGCCAAAATACGACGCCTGGCCGCGCTCCAGCGGCGGAGCGAAGTGCTGGCGACCGTAGACGCGCCGGAGGTCGTTCGGCATACCGGGCGCATCGGACGCGAGATGGGCGTGGCCATCCCCTTGCTGGTGGATCTCAACACGGGCATGAATCGAACGGGCGTAACGCCGGGCGCGGAAGCGGTCGCCCTGGCCCGCCTGGTCGCGGAGACGCCCGGCGTCCGGTTGCGCGGGTTGATGGCCTACGAAGGCCATGCGATCGAGATCCAGGAGCCGCAGGCCAAAGCCGACGAAATTCGCCGGGCAGTGGGCGAGTTGGTGCGTACCGCGGCTATGTGCCGCGCCGCCGGTTTGCCCATCGCCATCGTCAGCGGCGGCGGCAGCGGCACGTACAAAACCATGCCGTTTCAAAAAGGCGTGACCGAAATCCAGGCCGGCGGCGCCGCTTTTTCGGACGAGGCGTATCCGACCTGGGGCGTGGAAACGAAACCCGCTCTGTTCGTGCGCGCCACGGTTACGAGTCGTCCCACGCCGCATCGCGTCACCTTTGACGCGGGCTGGAAAGCCTTGCCTACGTGGGCGGCCGTCCCCCGACCGTTGGGCATTGACCGGATAGCGTCGGTGACGGCCTCGGCAGAACATGGCGTCGTTACGCTGGCGGAGCCCAATGACGGCATTCGCATCGGGCAGGCCTTCGACTTCGTCGTGGGGTACAACGACAGCACGGTCTTTCTGCACGACGCTCTGATCGGCATCCGGCAGGGACGCATTGAAGCGCAATGGACCATTCAGGGGCGCGGCAAACTGACCTGAGGCGCAGAACGCAATTCAATCGGAGGCATGGCCTATGTTTGAAGGCATAAATCTCTTTCGCGAGCGCCTGGAACAGGACGTCCTGCAAATTGGCGCATCCATCACGCTCAACGATCCCGCGGTCACCGACGCGCTGGGCCCGTCCGTCGATTTCTTCTGGATCGACATGGAGCACAGCCCCATGACCATGGCCGCCTTGGCCGGACACCTGATGGCGGCGCGCGTTCACGCGGTCGCGGCCCTGGTACGCGTACCGGCGGCCGATCCCGCCGTCATCAAGCGGGTCCTGGATGCGGGCGGCGAGGGCATTATCGTGCCGCAGGTTCAGGGACTGGAGGATGTGCAAACAGCGGTGGACGCCGCCCGGTATCCGCCGACAGGCCGACGCGGCTTCGGTCCCCGCGTGCCCTCCGCCTATGGCCGCCACGCCGATCAGGAGCTGGCGCGCCGCTCCAACGCGTCCGTTTTCACGGCCGTGCAGATCGAGACGCGGTCCGCGTTGGAGCAAATCGAAGACATCGCCGCGGTGCCGGAGCTGGACTCGATTGCCCTGGGGCCGTGGGACTTGGCCGCCAATCTGGGACGCGTCAATGACGTAGCGCACCCCGAGGTGGCCGCGGCCCTGCAGCGCATCATCGACGCGGCCCGCCAAGCGGGCAAGTGGGTGGGTTCAGGCATGGGCGACGATCCGCGTCTGGCCGCGTCCTACGCGCGCAGAGGCGTGCAATGGATTCAGACCGGCAACGACGTGGACTATCTGATCCGACGCATGGATCAATTGAACGAGGCCCTCAAACCGCCTGCATCCACCGGATAACTCAGCGTTGGGCTGCAACGGGGACGATCCCGCGCATATCCGGTCTGCCTGTGCGCACTCGGCGCGGCCAGCCGCGCCGGCACCCCAGACCGATCTCGTCGCCCCCCGTACGCCGGCAGCCACGGGCGCAAGGGGTTCCCGCGCGCGTCCGCCAAGCCCAGAACCGGGGCGCAAAGACGGTACCGGGCGGACCCATCTCTACGCTAGAACAGGCCTTCAGACAAGATCGGAGGCAGATCCCTTGGGTGTCCGTTCGCGGGACGCTGTCCTGCCGGTCCCGCGCGTGTCGATTCGCCGCCCAGAACCTAACCATCGGCGCACGGGATGTCCCCGCGACCTGTCCAGCCGTCCCTGCCCCAAGTGAACCTGAGGCTACGGAAGCGGGATAAGCTGGGCTTGCCCTCGCAGATCTACGGATAACCTCTTAAACCCCGACTCGATCTTGCGGGTCCTAATGCGGCACTGGCGGCACCTAGAAGTTGCGCGCCCCGCCACCTTTCCCTGCGCGCTGTATGCGGTGCTCATTCTGGTCGGCGGGAGCGCGGCCTTGGGACTGGAACTGTGCCTGCCCGCCTGTCGGGAAAACGGCGCGCGGGGCCGGCCGTGCGCGATGGTTCACGTCATCGTGGGCGAAGGCATGGCCGCGTGCGGGCTCCGGTACGCGTGGAAAGCGGTTGGCTGAAATACTATGTCGATCGCGATTCTGGCCGTACGCTGTTGCACCACGCGGCGTCCGGGAACTGGAGACCCTCGCGGGCGCTGGTCGTCTTGGGCGCCAATCGCAACGCATGCACTGTCATGAACTATGCGTGGGGAGACTCAGCCAAGGGGTAGTGGCGGCGTTGCTGGCCCATGGGGCGAACCCCAGTATCCGCGACCGAGATGGCGGGACGCCTTTGCCTATCGCCGCGGGTTCAGGAGCCAGCGTTGACGTGGTCAGAATCCTGCAACCGCAGGGATTGAAAAGAAGGGTAGCCGATAGGCAGCGATTGTCCGCGGCTTGAGGCGACTGGATCAAGTGGCCTGCCCTGTCCTGCCCGAGTCGACATTTCAACTTCGTACGGATCGCCCCGTTGATGCCCATTTGGACGGCATTGCGGTTCTCTGCCCGCGCGTCGCCCTGCGCGGGGCCAAGGCTTGACGCGTCAGGACGATCTGTTCCGGTTCCCCCCTGTTGAGCCCAGTTGCTGTACCGGGGCGTAAACGCCCGACGCACGCGGCGCGCCCGTCACCGCGCTTCATCGGGCGGGAACGCGCGGTAGAAAGAGGAGTAGGCATGGGTATTCAGGTTGTCGCAACCCCGCGTCAGGTGCTCGGCCGGGCGGTCGCGCGGATGGTTGGCTAAGACCCTACGCCGGATGCGCCCAGTCCGCCGCGCGGTGGCCTGAGCGGGCCCAGCGGTTCCATCATAAAGCATCAGAGGTTACAGGTGCCGGCGCGTCCGGTGACATCCGTGGAGACGTGCCGCGCGCCCGGCGCGACGATAGCCGACAAGGCCGCTGTCTGCCTCTTGCTGGGGGCCTTGGCGACGCTCTGGCTGTTTGAGCGGAATTACATTTTGGAAGAGAATACGCACCGTCCTAGGGTAACCATGCAAAGCCTCACGCTGGCGCCAATCTGGCGCCCGAACATCGTTTCCTGATGTTCCTGCGCCAGACGGGCGCGACGATCGAGGACCGCGCCTACGTGCCGTACAACCGTTTCCCGATCGGCACCTATCTGGCACTCAAGGGCACCCTGCTGCCTTTCGGCCACCATCTGGCGGCGCAGATCCGGGCCGCCCAGAGCGTGACGCTGCTCTTTTTTGCCGGCGCCGCGGTACTGGCCTACCTCGCGTTGCGCCGGCTCCGGCACGGCCCCTGGGTGGCGTTGTCGGCGACGTTGCTGGCCTTCTCCTCGTTCTACAGCCTGCACTACGCCGACATGGTCTCCCCCCGAGATCGCCAGCCTCTTCGGGCTCTGGCTGACCGCGTACGGCCTGGTCCGCTTCGCGCACGACGGGCGCTTGCGGCCCCTGCTGGCCAAGGCGGGGATCGCGCTGTGGCTCGGCTGGCACGTCATGGGCCTGCTGCTGCCTTTCGTCGTCATCGGCCTGACGCAGGCGGTTCGCCGCGCCATGCCGTCGGTCCCGCGGCGGCGCGGGCGCGCTCCTGCGCCTCTTGATCGGCAGTCCCTATCTGCGCCTGGGCTTGGCGGCGGCGCTGTTGTGCGCCGCGTTGCTGGCCTTCAACGTAGCCAACGAGTACGTCGCGTTGCAGGGCGAAACCCCATGGATCCGCCTGCCTACGGTCCAATCTTTCGTCCGGCGCTCCGTACTGCAGGGAGAGCGGATTTATAAGTTTGCGGCTACGCAATTGCGGCGCATTGGCCGCCTAACGGCACCGTACGCGCTGGTGAGCGATCCGGGCTATGACGACAACGCCGCCGCGCCGATCTTTTTCATTAAAACCAGGGCGCAGACTCGAGAGGCGGCCATCAACTCCGACGACTACAACCCCGCGCCGGCCTTTTTCACGGCCACCGGCCTTGCCGTATGCGGCCTCTGCCTCCTGGGCCTGCGCGACGCGCGCCCGCGACGGGTGCCAGCGGCCTTGCTTCTGTCCGGCTGGATCTGGGCGCTGGCCGTACCCGGCTCCGCCCGCGGGCATGATTTTGAAGCGTTGTTCCATCTCGGCATTCCGCTCCTGTTCTTCGCGCAGAGCCTGCAGGGCCGGTGCCGGCGCGGCCTGCCGGAGGCCTGCCTGCCGGGCGTAGCGGTCGCTGCCCTGGCCCTTTTCAGTCCGTTCGCGCTGCAGGTCAGCCGTCGCCTGCCGACGCTGGATGAATTTCCCGGCTACCGCGAGACCCTAGCCGATTTTACGGCCATGCGCCCCCTCGTGGCGGGACGCAGCGTATGCGTCCCCGCGCATCTGGAACTCTGGACAGGGAGAGGGTTTTCGGTAGGGGCCGATCTGACAAGGCTCACTCCCTTGTCGTATTACCTGGCCGGCAGCCAAGTGGACTACAGCCCGGATTACTGCGCGTCCAGCCCATCCGATTTCACGCTTGCGCCCGTGCGCGTCAAGGGGGCCGCGTTGCTGACGCCGGCCAACCGGGTCCTGTTCCTGTCCCCGCGCTGGAGGAAACGCCCTACCGCGCGGCGCTCCGCGCCCTCCTGTCCGCCGCCCCGCTCGTGCGCGCCGAGTTCGACGTGTATGCCCACGCGCAGGCGCTCGTCTACTACCGCCCGACGGCGTGCCGCCCCGCGGACAGAGATGAACGCTTCCTCCTCCATGTGGAACCTGTCCGCGTCCCTGACCTGCCGGCGCATCGCCGGCCGCACGGCTTTGACAATCTGAACTTCGATTTTGACATCCGCGGCGCCCAGTTCGATCACCGGTGCCTCGCGATCGTACCCTTGCCCGCCTATCCCATCGCGCGGATCGGCACGGGCCAATTCATCCGTGGGGAGGGGATGATCTGGGAAACGGCTTTTCCTTTCCGCCCGACCTATGAGGCGGCGCTCCGCGCCGTCCAGGCCACCGCCCCGCTCGCCCGCGCCGAGTTCGACCTGTATGCCCGCGCAGGCACGCTTATTTACTACAAATCAGCGTGCGACCCTGCGGAGGCGCAAGCGCGCTTCTTCCTCCACGTTGAACCCGTCCACGTCCCTGACTTGCCGGCCCATCGCCGGCCGCGCGGCTTCGACAATCTGGACTTCGACGGAGCCCGCCGCGGCATGCAGATCGATCACCAATGCCTCGCGCTCGCCCCCTTGCCCGCCTATCCCATCGCGCGGATCCGTACCGGCCAAGGTACCCGCGCAGACGGTCCGGGCTGGGCAGTCGAGTTGCGCCGTCCCGTCCGCTCTTGACGGGAGGTCGTTACGATCCAGGCCGCGCCGCGTATCGGACGTGCCAGCGGGTTTCCCCGTAGCGGCGGCGGGATGCCGTATGCCAGCAATAGGCCGCGGCGGAACGGCGCGTTCGTCCCCCTCCCCAAGGCGATCCGGGCCTTGAACGCAGCTGAGGCGGCTTCCGCGCCCCGATCCCAGTTGCCAAGTACGGAAAACCCAAGCGCCGCGGCGCGTATGGGTCATAGCAGGGGGCGGGCGCCGTCCGTGCCCCGCGTGCGCGCCAAGACATCCAGGGTCGCCGCGATCGCCTCGTCCGCTGAGGAAGCGATCCGCGCGCCTGACAGGAAGGCCTCTTTGTCGTCCCCGCCCGTTGGCCGCTGCGCAAGGGGTTCGCATTCAATCTTTGATGAATGCCTGTTCCGGCATATGCGTGGACAACGAAACCCGAAGTTGGCTTTGCAGGGAAACGGTGAGGTCGGTAAGGCAAAAAGGAAAGAATTATCACGGTCTATCCGCTGGTGCAAGCATTGGATTGCCATCGATGCCATGGCCCTGCTACCCTGAAGCATAGATGACAAAGGCGCGGGCAAAAGTGTAAGATCCGAGGACGTAATCCATTCAAGCCATCCAGGCGCATTGTCGGCGTCCGGTTCCCGCCGCTGTCCTTTTGACGCAGTAGCGCTTCAGGACGACAGGCATGGACCTGCATCGCGAACGACCTGTGCGGCGCGCGGAGTTTCAGCATGGACAAGATCATCATCACCGTAACGACGGACGGTACGTTTTCGTATCCGCAGAATCCCCACAACACGCCGTGCGACGACGCCAAGGGGGTCGCGGACGAATATATCCGCGCGCTGGACGCCGGCGCGGCCATCGTGCATACCCACGGGCAATACACGTCGGATCCGGTCATCCAGCCGGACGGACGCAAACTGCAGATCGCCAACTTCGACGGGTGGCGCGAGATCGTGGGGCGCATTCGCGACCACGCCAATCCCGTCATGCAGTTCGGGCTGGCCAGCATGCGCCTGGAGGAAAAGCTGCAACTGTGGCGCGAGCTGCGGCCCGACATGAGTTCCATCAATTTCAACTCCCATGACGAGTATTTCCAACCCAATCCGGACTACCCGCCGTTCGCCATCTACGCCGTGCATCCCGTCAGCGAATTGCGGGAATACGCCCAGCTGGCCAACGAGTACGGAGTCAAACTGGAAATCGAATGTTTCAGCACCGGCGCGTATTGGGCCATACGCAAAATCCGCCAAGGCGATTTCTGGACGGATGACGGCGTCCGCGAACGGGACCCGGATCTGCTGCCCGACCCGATTTGGGCCACGTTGTTCTTCGGCTGGGCCGGACAGGGTTGGACGCCGCCCACGGCCAAGGGTTTGCAGTACATGGTGGATCATCTGCCGGAAGCCGTGAACTGGAGCGTCAGCTGCATGCAACCGCCCGACTACTGGCAACTCATAGCGCACGCCATCAGCCTGGGCGGGCACATCCGCGTCGGCATGGAGGATTGCCCCTACCTGGAAGCGGGAACGTACGCGCGCACGAACGCCGAACTCGTCGACAAGGCCGTGCGCCTGGCGCGGGAATTGGGACGGGAGATCGCGTCGCCGGACGAGGCCCGCGCCCTCACCGGTCTCGCCTGACCGCGCGCGGGCCCTTCCATCCGCCTGTCCGCCGCTTGCGCCTTACGTACAACAAGGAAGACGGCCGCTTTATGCCAGGACTGAGCTGCAATTCAGCGTTGCTCGCGCGCTGGGACGTCGTGGAGAGCATGCGCCTACTGGCCGATCAAGGTTTCCAGGCCATAGACGTATCGCTGGAACTGGAACCGCCTTTCCTGCCCGTGCCCAAACCCCACATGTACGTGGATGCCGACGCGGCCGAAAGAGCCCGCGTGGCGCGCGGCGCGCAGGCGTGCGGCCTCGCCTTCGGCACCTTGAACGCCCACACCAATCTGGTAGACGGCGATCCGGAGGCGCGCGCGCGCAACCGGACCTTCGTGGTGGAGGCCATGCAGCTGGCCTCGGATCTGGGGTGCCGCTACGTCATCGTCGGCGGCGGGGCCAAAAACATGTACGGCCGCGAGGCTCTGTATTGGAACCGCCTGCTGGACGCCCTCCGCGTCATCCTGGATACGGGCGACAAATTGGGCGTGACGTTGCTGCTGGAATGCGCGAGCCTGCCGGGGTGCCTGGTGCATAACCTGGCGCTCATGCAACGCCTGCTGGCGGAACCGGGCATGGATTCCCTGCAGGTGCTGTTCGACCCTGCCCATTACCATGTGCGGGGCGACAGCGTAGACGGGGCTTTCCGCGCCTTGGCCTCCCGCATCCGCCATGTGCATGCCAAAGACGCCGCCGGCTGGGTGGAAGACTTCGAATTCCCGCCGTTGGGCCAAGGCGAAATCGATTTCGGCCAGCTCTTTCGCACCATGGCCGAGCTGGATTACCCAGGGTACGTGGCTTTGGAGTACGAAGGCTTCGCATGGGGGCATACGCCGGATCCCATGGATATCCTGCAACAGGGACGGGACTTTTTGCTCGCCCGTATGGACGAAGTCGGGTTGCCGCGCGCGTAAAGCAGGGTTGGGAGATTCTCCGTGCTCGCCGCGCAGCTGCAGGCCTTCGGCCAACCCTTGGTGTGGGGGGAAGTCGCTGCGCCGACCCTGGGAGCGACCGACGTCTTGGTCCAGGTCATGGCCTGCGGCATAGACGGCACGGATCTCAAATTGATGCAGGGCTTCGGCTACGAACCGGAGCTGCCGTTCATTCCGGGTCACGAAATCGCGGGCGTAGTCGCGGCCACGGGCGCCCGCGTCGCCGATCTGCAACCCGGCGTCCGCGCGGTCGTCTACAACTTCGAGACGTGCGGCGCGTGCGTCATGTGCCAGGCCCAACGCGCGCAACTGTGCTTGCGCATGGGCGGAGTCATGGGCGTCAAGGGCGCGAACGGAGGCTATGCCGAATACGTACGCGTCCCGGCGCAACAAATCGTACCGATGCCTTCCGGGTTGTCCTTCCCCGACGGCGCTACCTGTTGCGATGCCGGCCTGACCGCTTTCCATGCCGTGGAACGCGCCGCCGTGCAAGCCGGAGAACGGGTTTTGGTCATAGGCGTGGGCGGCGTCGGTTCCTTCGTCGTGCAATTGATCCGCCAGCGCGATGCGGTGCCGGTGGCCGTGGAACGGGGTTCCGCGAAAGTGGCGTGGGCGCGGGCCATGGGCGCGCGGGAAACCATCGACGGCACCCGTCCGGAGTGGCGCGCGGCGTATCCCCCAGCGGATACAGGCTTTGATTGCGTCCTGGACGTCGTCGGTACGCAAGCGACCATGCAGGCGGGCATGCAGGCCTTGCGGCCGGGAGGACGCATGGTCTTGGTGGGCTACACGCCGGATGACTTGCGCGTGCCAGGCAAGGAGCTGGCCCAGCGCGAAATCCAGGTCTTGGGCACCCGCGCCGGCGCCAGACAGGATTTGCAGGCCGTGGCGCAGTTGCTCGCGGACGGCGCGCTGCGATCCATCGTGTCGGAGACGCATCCCATGGCCGCGGCCAACGAAGCGTTGGCCCGGCTGCAATCCGGCCGCGTCCAGGGACGCATCGTACTTTTGGCTCCAGGAGCGCACGCATCATGAAAGACAGTCCGTCACGCGTCGAGTCCGATCGCCTTTTCCCCGCGGGCCTGCTGCAGGCCGCGTGGCAGACGTTCCCGGCCCAAGGCTACCGGGACGCCGTCACCGGCATCATCTATCGGGGCGAACCCCGTCCTACCTGCGGCATGCCGTTGGGCGGCCTGGATACCGGTTGCCTGGACATAGAACCCAACGGTCTGCTGGGCTATTGCACGCTTTTCAACGAATTGATCCAGCCTCGGCGCCTGCTCAATCTGCCCTTCATGGGCTACTGCCTGCACGGCCGGACGCGTCTCCTCATCACCGACGTCAAGGCCAAAGCGGACGCGCCCGCGGACGCGATCGCGCCGCATCAGTTTCCGCCCACCGATTACACGCCGCGCTTCCATGACCTCCCGCTGGCGGAGGTGGATCGCTGCCGCAGCGTGGAGTACTGGGGCCATTTTCCGATTCTGGATCTGGAATACGAGACCGGGGACGAACTGGGCGTGGGCGTACGCGCCTTCAGCCCCTTCTTGCCGGGCGATACCGACATGTCCCTGCTGCCGGGGGCCGCGTTCCGCATTCGCCTGCGCAATCGGAGCGCCCGGCCCTTGCAGGGCAGTTTCCTCTTTTCCTTCCCCGGTTTCGCCGGCGACCTGCATGCGGATCGGGACGGCATCGACTACGCGCCCGCAGCCCTGGATGCGCCCTGGGAAGGCCGCAAGGTGTCTTTGCGCAGCGCAGACCCGGCTCAGGCCGCGGCGTACGCCCTCGCGGTCGCGTCTTCCGCCGGCGCATGCGCCTGGGGGGCGGGACTGGACGCCGACGCCGAGGCCTGGCTGCGGGCGGGCGAGGCCTTGCCGCAGCCCGCCGCCGGCGCTTCCGGCCTTTCCGTCCGCATCCCCTTCGCGCTGGAAGCCGGCCAATGCGCCACGCGCTCTCTGTGGCTGGCCTGGCACGCCCCGGTTTGGCGCGCAGGCGGCAGTCCGCAGCATAAGGAGACCCGGGGCTTCACCCATATGTACGCGCGCGTCTATCCCGACGTGGAGGCCGCGTTGCGCGTGCTGCTGGCGCGCGACGAAGCCATTCTGGAACGCGTCATCGGGTGGCAAGAGACGCTCTACGCCGCGCCGGACGTGCCGGGATGGCTGGCGGACGCCTTGATCAACGTGCTGCACCTGTTGCCGGAATGCAGCGTCTGGAGCCAGGCCGGACCGCCCCTGGAGCCGTGGGTCGATCCGGAGCGGGGCCTGTTCGCCCTCAACGAATGCCCGCGCGGCTGCCCGCAGCTGGAGTGCCTGCCTTGCAGCTTCTACGGCAACGTGCCCCTGTACTACTTCTTCCCGGACGCCGTGCTCTCCACGCTGCATGGCTACAAGGGATACCAGTTGGCGGACGGACGGCCGCCGTGGATCTTCGGCGGCGTGACGGCCTCCGACCCGGCGCGTCGGGAACCCTACGATCTGGCGGCGCCCGACAAGGGCTACCAGACCGTGCTGAACGGAGCCTGTTACGTCGCGATGGCGGATCGCTATTGGCGCATCGCGGGCGACGACGGTTTTCTGCGCGCCTTCTGGGATTCCCTGAAGCGTTGCAACGACTTTGCCCTGAATCTGCGCCCGGACTACGGGCCGTCCCAGGTCGTCGCCATGCCGACGCCCGGCACGGACGGCCACGCGTTGGGGGACACGGAGTGGTTCGAGGCGCCGGAACCGGGTTGGAAAGGCTACGTCACCCATGCGGGCGGCATCCGCCTGGCGCAGGTGGCCATCATGCGCCGCATGGCGCTGGCCATGGGCGATGCGGCCTACGCCGCCCGGTGCGCGGACTGGCTCCAGGCCGGCCAGCAGGCTTTGGAGGACGTGCTGTGGAACGAGATCTGCTACTGGAACTTCAAAGAGCCGGAAACCGGCAGCCAATCGGATCTGGTTTTCGGATACCAGCTGGACGGGCAATGGATTGCGCGGGCGCATGGCCTCGAAGGCGTATTTCCGCCGGATCGGGTCGCCACGACGCTGGACACCATTCGCGCCGTCAACTGCCGCCTGTCGCAGTCCGGAGCCGTGAACTACGCCCGCCCGGACGGACGCGCGGCCCCCGTAGGCGGTTACGGCCCTTTCAGCTACTTCCCGCCCGAACTGTTCATGCTCAGCATGACGTACATGTACGAGGGCCATCGGGATTTCGGCCTGGCGTTGCTGCAGCGGTGCCTGGCCAATATCGCGCGGTGGGGCTACGTATGGGACTTTCCCAACACGACCCGCGGGGACTGCGACACGGGACAGCGCACCTTCGGCGCGGACTATTACCAAAACATGATGCTGTGGGCCGTGCCGGCGGCCCTGCAAGACGCCGATTTGGCCGGACCGAACCGGGAACGCGGGCTCGCGCAACGCATCCGGGCCGTCACGGAACGCCCCTGGCATGACGACGTCGCTACGCGTTGACCCCGAGCCCCTGCGCGGCGGCGTAGCCGCGGTGCTGACCGCGGCCGGCGCGCCGGCCGATATTGCCGCCGTCGTCGCGGACACGTTGGTCGACTCCGATCTCAAGGGCGTGGAATCGCACGGCATTCTGCGCGTGCCGCACTACGTGCAACTCATACGGGAAGGCTATATCGAGCCGGCCGGCCGGCCCGTCGCGCGCCAGGACCAGGCCGCCTTGCTCGTGCTGGACGGCCAGCGCGGGTTCGGGCACTTCGCGCTCGGGGAGCTCTGCGACCGGGTCTCGGCCAAGGCGGCGCAGACCGGCATCGCCTTCGGCGGCCTCGTCAACGCGACGCATACCGGCCGCATCGGCTGGTTTGCGGAGCGGGTGGCGGCGCGCGCGCAAGCCGTCCAAATCCAGGGCGGGGGCGCGCAGCACAATCCCCAACACGCGACCGTCGCGCCGTTCGGCGGCCGCGCGCGCCTGCTGGGCACCAATCCCTTCACCGTCGGTTGGCCCGGCGGCCGCTTCGGCGCCATCGTCGCGGATTTTTCGACCAGCGCCGCGGCCGAAGGCAAGGTCAGGTTTTACCGCGAGCGCGGCCGCGCGCTCCCGCCCGGCTGGATCGTGACGGCCGACGGCGCGCCGGCCACGGATCCGCACGCGCTGTACGCCGGGGGCGCGATTCTGCCCATGGGCGCGCATAAAGGCTACGGGCTGAATCTGTTCAACGAGTTCCTGGGCGGCATTCTTTTGGGCCGCGCGTACGAACTGAACTGGATCCTGACCGTACTCGATATGAACGCCTTCGGCGATGCCGCCGCCATGCAACAGGCCGCCGAAGCCTGGTTGGCCCGGATCAAGGCCTCGCCGCCCGCGCAGGGCCATGACGCCGTCTGGCTGCCGGGCGAAAAGGAATTCCTCACGGCCCGGCAACGCCGCCGCGCGGGCATTCCCGTAGCCCCCGCCATTTGGCGGCAGTTCCTGCAGGCCGCCGCCGCGGTCGAGGCGGAACTCAGCCCATCGTTGCCGCGCCTGTAAGGCAGGGCTCCGTCGGCGCGCCCCCTGCGTTTCGGCCTGGCCGGCCGCGCGGGTTGGCGTTGCCGCGAACGACCGGCCGCGCGGAACGCGGCCCCTGCGCGTAAACGAAGGCGTCCGCTGGCCCTTTGGCCGCGTTTGGCATTCGGATTGATTTCAGTTATCTTTAGACTACCGCGGAGTTGCCATGGTTCGGCCTCTGGATTGGCCCTTGAGACGCGCCAGCGGCATGCGACGCGGGTGGCTCCAATACCAGTGCAAGGCAAGGTAAGGATATGAACGGAAGGATTTTCTATGCTCGTTATGCGGGGGCGTTGGCGGCTTGGCTGGCCTTGCTCCTCATCGCGGCCTGCGCCGCGCCGGCGGCGCCGGTCGAAGAGGCCATGCCCGAAGAGCCCATGGAAGCCATGGAACCGACCGGCAAATACAACGAATCGCCGATGTTGGCGGCCCAGGTCGCGGCCGGCGAGTTGCCGCCGGTAGACGAACGCGTGCCCATTAATCCGCGCGTCGGCGTCCCCCAGATTCCCGCGGCCTGGGGCCCGCAGAACGTCGGCCAATACGGCGGCACGCTGCGCCTCATCGATTACGATCAGGGCTCGGTCGGCCACGACGCCGGCTGGCTGCGCAATGAATTCTGGCTGGCGACCGAAGGCTTGGCGCACGATCCGGACGCGCTCCACGGCAACGTCATGGCCGACGTGGACGTGGAGGACGACGGCGCCCGCTTCGTCTTCCATATGCGCCAGGGCATGAAATTTTCGGACGGCTCGGCCTTCACCTCGGAGGACGTGGCGTTCTGGTACAACGACATGTGGCGCAATCCGGACGTCACTCCCGTGATCGGCGCCGACTGGCGTTCCGGGCGCTCCAACGACGGCGAACCGATGGCGCTGGAAGTGATCGACGACTACACCTTCTCGATCAGTTTCACGGAACCCTACGGCAGTTTTCTGAGCCTTTTCACCTACGGCACCTCCCCGCGGCTGACCGACAGCGCGTTCCTGAAGCAATACCACGGCGATTACGCGGACATGGACGCCCTGAACGCCATGATCCAGGACGCGGGCTTCGAAGCCGGCGAATGGTGGCGCCTGCTGGGCTCCATGCAGAACGAAAACCGCATGCACGAAACCGGCCTGCCCTCCTGGTCGCCGTACCTCCTGACCGGCATGGGCCCCACCCGCGCCACCATGACGCGCAATCCCTATTACTGGAAGGTGGATACGGACGGCAATCAGCTGCCGTACATTGACGAGGTGGACATTTCCATCGTGGCCGACGTGGAAGCGGCGACCGTCAAGATCATCGCCGGCGAAGTGGATCTGGCCCGGCGCCCGGTCAATCCGCAGAGCGTGCCCCTGTACAAGGAGAACGAAGGCAACGGCTACCAGACCCGCCTGCAGGCCCAACACGCCTCGCTGGGCGAAGTCTTCATCAACCTGACCAGCGAAGCCGATGCCGTCTGGGCCGAGACGGTGCAGGACGTGCGCGTGCGCCGCGCGCTCAGCCTGGCCATCGACCGGGAGCACATCATCGACGCGGTGTACTTCCAACTGGCCTCGCTGCCGCGGGTCATTCCCCTGAATCAGTACGATCCGGCCCAGGCCAACGCCCTGCTCGACGAAGCGGGCCTGGATCAGCGCGACGCCGACGGCATGCGCCTGATGGCCAACGGCGAGACCTTCTGCATCCCCTTCGTCATGGCCACTTTCACGGGCGAGGAAGTGCCGGTCGGCGAGCAGGTCTCGCGCATGTGGCAGGAAGTCGGCGTCTGCTCCTCGGTCAAGATCGTGGAGACGGGCCTGTTCCTGGAAACGGCCGGGGCCAACAACCATCAGGCCATCACCTGGTGGGCCCATTATCCGCGCTGGCCGTATCACGAGTACGGCGACTACGTCGGCCGCGCCTGGCAGTACACCTACGCGCCGTTGTGGTATCAGTGGTACAACAGCGGCGGCGAGCAGGGCGAAGAGCCGCCGGCCGCGTACGTGGAGCTGCGCCAGATGCAGGACGAGATGTTCGCCACGGCCGACAACGCCCGCGGCAAGGCACTGTGGGAAGCCATGAAGCGGAACGTCGCGGACAACGTCTGGTGGATTCCCATCGTGGACGACGTCCTCGGTCCCTTGATCGTCAGCGACCGCCTGCAGAACGTGCCGGAAGGCGGCATCGCCATCGAGAACGCCACCGCGGCGGAAATGTTCTATTTCGAGTAGTCCGATCTCACCGTATTAGCCCCAGGTCCAGGCCGGCGGCGGAGACCGCCGGCCTGGACCGGAACGCCGGCGCGCGTCCGGCCTGCGGGTAACGCCTTTTGCTTCCCTACCTCCTGCGGCGGGTCCTGATCCTGATCCCGTTGCTGTTCGCCATTTCGATTATCACCTTCGTCATCATCCAGTTGCCTCCGGGCGATTTCCTGACCCAATACATCATGCAGCTGGAGGCCGCGGGCACCAACATCGCCGAAGAGGAGGTGGAGATGCTGCGGCGCCTGTTCGGGCTGGACAAGCCCATGCACGTCCAATACCTGATCTGGATGCGCCGCATTCTGGTCTACCGCGATTTCGGACGCTCCTTCCAGTTCGACGCGCCCGTGACCGAACTGCTGGCCGAACGCCTGCCGCTGACCGTCACGGTGTCCCTGGTCACGACCGTCTTCGTCTGGGCCGTCGCCGTGCCCATCGGCATCCTGTCCGCCACCCGGCAGTATTCGTTTCACGATTACTTCTGGACTTTTTTCGGCTTCATCGGGCTGGCCGTACCGCCCTTCCTGCTGGCCCTGCTGGTCATTTGGTTCGCCTTCAAGCAGTTCAACATGAGCGCCATCGGGCTGTTCTCGCCCGAATTCGCCGACGCGCCGTGGACTTTCGCCCGGGCGCTGGATCTGCTGAAACATCTGTGGGTGCCCGTCATCATCATCGGCATGACCGGTACGGCGTCCATCATCCGCGTCATGCGGGGCACCTTGCTGGACGAGCTGCAACGCCAATACGTGGTCACCGCGCGCGCCAAGGGCCTGACCGAGATGCGGCTGCTGCTCAAATATCCCGTGCGCACGGCCATCAATCCCATCGTCAGCACCATCGGCTGGATGCTGCCGGCCATCATTTCCGGCGAAGTGCTGGTCTCGATGGTCATGAACCTGCCCACCGTGGGCCCCATCCTGCTCACGGCCTTGCTCAACCAGGACATGTACCTGGCCGGCAGCGTCGTGTTGATTCTGAGCAGCCTGACCGTCGTCGGCACCCTGATTTCCGACGTCCTGCTGACGTGGCTGGACCCCCGCATCCGCTTCGAGAGCATCGCGCCGTGACCGCGTCGCCGCCCGCGCCGGACCGCGCCGAGACGGCCGAGGCCCGCGCGGAAGAACGCTACTATTTCGCCTCCCAGACCACGCTCATGTGGTGGCGCTTTCGGCGCCATCGCCTGGCCATCCTGTCCGCGCCCGTCCTGCTCCTGCTGTACCTGATCGCCGCGTTCTGCGAGTTCGTCGCGCCCTACGGCCCGCAAGAGGAATTCAAGGACCTGCTCCAGGCCCCGCCTTCCCGCATCCGGCTGCGCAACGCCGAGGGACGCTGGGTGCGCCCGTTCGTGTACGCCCGGGCCGGCGCGCTCAATCGCGAGACCTTCCGGCGCGAGTTCGCCGAGGTGGAGGACGCGGCCTATCCGCTGTTCCTGCTGCCGCGCGGGTCCGCCTACGAACTGTGGGGCCTCCTGCCCCTGGAGCGCCATCTGTTCGGCACGGGCCCGGGCAACCCGCCCGTATTCCTGTTCGGCAGCGACCGCTTCGGGCAGGACGTTTTCTCCCGCGTCATCTACGGGGCGCGCATTTCCCTCACCATCGGCCTGCTCGGCGTCTTCCTCAGCTTCGTCCTGGGCATGGCCATCGGCGGCCTGTCGGGCTACGTGGGCGGCATCACCGACGAGATCATCCAGCGCACCATCGATCTGCTCATTTCCATCCCCTCCTATCCGTTATGGATGCTGCTGGCGGCCTCCTTTCCCCAGGACTGGGATTCGATCAAGACCTATTTCGCCATTACGCTGGTGCTCTCCATCGTGGGCTGGGCCGGCCTGGCGCGCGTCGTGCGCAGCAAATTGCTGGCCCTGCGGGAAGAGGATTTCGCCGTCGCGGCCCTGGTCGCGGGCGCCAGCCAGTGGCGCATCGTATCCCGCCACCTGCTGCCGTTGTTCCTCTCCTACATCGTCGTCTCCGGCACGTTGGCCGTGCCCAGCATGATCCTGGCCGAAACCGCGCTCAGTTTCATCGGCCTGGGCTTGCAGCCGCCGGCCGTGAGTTGGGGCGTGTTGTTGCAGGACGCCCAGCAGATCGTGTCGGTCGCGCATCATCCCTGGCTGCTGTTCCCGTGCGTTTTCGTCATCCTGACCGTGCTCATGTTCAATTTCATGGGCGACGGCTTGCGCGACGCGGCGGATCCCTATGCCCAATAGCCCGGCCGCGCCGCTGCTGACCATTCAGAACCTGCAGGTGCAGTTCTTCCTGCAGGAAGGCATCGTGCGCGCCGTGGAAGACGTGAACCTGGTTCTGCAGGCCGGCCAGACCCTGGGCGTGATCGGGGAATCCGGTTGCGGCAAATCCGTGACGGCCCAGTCGATCCTGCGCATCGTGCCTTCGCCGCCGGGCCGCATCGTGAACGGCCGGATTCTGCTCGGGCAACGCAAGCGCGACGCCGACGCCCAACTACCTTTGGATCTGGCGGGCGTAGACCCGACCGGCGCGGAAATCCGGGCGGTGCGGGGCCGCGAAATCGCCATGATTTTCCAGGAGCCCATGACCTCGTTCGGCCCCATGCATACCGTGGGCAATCAAATCGAGGAAACCATCCTGCTGCATCAACCGGACGCGACGCGGGCGCAGGCGCGGGCGCGCACGGTGCATCTCCTGGGCCAGATGGGCATTCCGCGTCCGGAAACCATCGCCAACGCCTATCCGCATCAGATGTCGGGCGGCATGCGCCAGCGCGCCATGATCGCGCTGGCCATGTCCTGCGCGCCCTCGCTCCTGATCGCCGACGAGCCCACGACCGCGCTGGACGTGACCGTGCAGGCGCAGATCCTGGAGCTGCTGACCCAGGCGCAGGCGGAATCCGGCATGGCCATGCTGTTCATCACCCACGATCTGGGGGTCATCGCCGAAGTGGCGGACGAAGTCGCCGTCATGTACCTGGGGCGGGTGGTGGAGCAAGCGCCCGCCGCCGCGCTGTTCGCGCAGCCGGCCCATCCCTATACGCGCGCCCTGCTGCGTTCCATCCCCCGCATCGACGCCGCGGAGTCCCGCCGTCTGGAATCCATCAAGGGCAGCGTGCCCGATCCCTTCCGCGTGCCTCCCGGCTGCGCGTTCGCCGACCGCTGCGCCGACTTCATGCCCGGCACGTGCGACCGGGCCATGCCGGCCATGACCGCGCTCGCCGCGGATCACCAGGTCCGCTGTTTTCTGTACGACGCGACGGAGACGACGTCCGCGGAGCGCCTTGCCTGAGCCTGCGCCCATGTCCGACGCGCTGCTGGAAATCAAGGCCTTGCGCAAGCACTTTCCCGTGCAGGAAGGCCTGTTGCGCCGCACCGTGCGCCATCTCAAGGCCGTCGACGGCGTGGATCTCCATATCCGCGCCGGCGAAACCCTGGGCCTGGTCGGCGAGTCCGGGTGCGGCAAGACCACGCTGGGGCGCATGATCGTATGCGTTTTCCGTCCGACCTCGGGACGCATCATTTTTCGCGACGGCGCGCGGCCCTACGAACTGACCGAGCTGTACGGCCGGGAGTTGAAAGCCTTCCGCCGCCACCTGCAGATGATTTTCCAGGATCCGTACTCCTCGCTGAACCCGCGCATGACCGCCCTGGAGATCATCGGCGAACCCCTGCTCATACACGGATTGGCCAAAGGGCGCGCGCTGGAGGATCGGGTCGCGGAAATCATGGAGGCCGTAGGCCTCAACGTGGAGCATCTGCGCCGGTATCCGCACAGCTTCTCGGGCGGCCAGCGACAGCGCCTGGGCATCGCCCGCGCCCTGATTCTGCGTCCGCAGCTGGTCGTCTGCGACGAACCGGTATCCGCGCTGGACGTTTCGGTCCAGGCGCAGGTCATCAACCTGCTGCAGGACCTGCAACGGGACATGAACCTCACCTATCTGTTCGTCGCGCATGATCTGAGCGTGGTCCGGCACATCAGCAACCGGGTGGCCGTCATGTACGTCGGCCAAATCGTGGAAATCGCGGCCACGCCGGACATCATGGGCCATCCCCTGCATCCCTACACCGAAGCCTTGCTTTCGGCGGTGCCGCGCCCGGATCCCCAACGCGCGTCCCAGCGCATCCTCATGGACGGCGAGGTGCCGGACCCCTCGCATCCGCCCGCGGGGTGCATCTTCCATACCCGGTGCCGGTACCGCGAAAAGCGGTGCGCAGAAGAAGAACCCGACCTGCTAGAATATGCGCCAGGACATTTCGCGCGTTGCCATTTCGCGGCGTCCCTGGCGTTGCAAGGGGTACGCGCCGGCACGCAAGGACACACGGTGACGCCATGACTCTTTCCGCCGTTCGGCACAAGCTGACCGATTGCCTCGCCGCCCTGGAGCGCGGCCATCTGGACCGCCGCGATTTGCAGGCGGCGCTGGACCTGCTGGAGCAGGCTCCGCGCCGGACGCAGGACATCCTGTACCTGCAATGCAGCGGCTCCGCCCTGACCTCGACCGTACTGGGCATGTCGCAGGTCGAGAACGGCGAAGTGCAAGCCGAGCCGGAAGACCCCGCGGACTATCCCTACGCGACGGTGCTGGAGGCCGTCCGCGCCGGCTGGCGGATCGTCCAGTTCCCCAATCTGGCCTTGCTGATGGACGAAAAGCGCACGTACGGCTTGGGATGCGAATTCATTCTGGAACGTTGAAGCGCAACGCAAAGGAGATGCCATGTTGACGCACGACTGTCCCGCCACGCTGACCGACGGCGAAGTCCTGGATTTCTGCAAACAGGGCTTCATGATGTTCCCGGGCGTCGTGGACGCGGACGTCAATCAGCGGACGCTGGAGTACCTGCGCACCCGCGCCAGCCCCGAACCGACCGAAATGGTGGCTCTCGACTGGTTCCGGGAGGGCGTCTTGTTGCAGCCGACCGTGGCGGGCGCGGTCCGCTCCCTGTTGGGGGCCCGTTTCGCCTTGCCCAATCTCATGAGCAGCCACCGCATGGAAACCCCCGCGCCCGCGCAGGGCTGGCACCGCGACGGCGGCTCGCGCTATACGCGGGAATTGCATTACATGCAGGTGTTCTACCTGCCGCAGGCCTGCACGGAGGCCATGGGGCCCACGGAGGTGTTGCCGGGTTCGCATTTCCTGTTTTCCACCTCGCCCATGATGGGACACTACGGCGCCATTCGCGGCGCGGTCAAAACCGCGGCGCCCGCCGGGTCCGTGTTCCTGACCGTGTATTCCATCTGGCACCGCCGCGCCGCCTCCCGCGTCCCGTCCGTGCGCAACCTGCTCAAATACAACTACTGGCGCACCGCGGCGCCGGTCCGCGACTGGCGCCAGGACCCGCATTTCGACATGGCGACGGCGCCGTACCATTTGGACGGCCCCACGTTTCGCCCCCAGTTCCGGGACAGCCGCGACGCGGCGGAAATGTTCTTCTGGCTGTGCGGGTACGGGGACAAGTTCGCCACGTACGGCGGCCAGGGCTGGCCCATGCCGGGCCAGTTCGCGGAGCGTCCCTACGGGTATCCCTTGGCGGAGGAAAGCATATGAACCCTGAAGACAGCCTGCGCGAACGGGGCTATTGCCTCCTGGAAGCCCTCGTGCCGGCGGAGCAGGCGGACGCCTTGGCGCGGCGCTGTTTCCAGTTGCATGAGGATCCCGCCTGCCAGGCCTTGAAGCAGGATCCGAACGACGACCTGTACCAGACGCTGTTCGGGCTGGCCAATCTGGAGGAAACCTCATGGGCGTTCGCGGCGCATCCCGCCGTGTTGCGCGTCGTGCGCGCGGTGCTGGAATGCGACGTGCGCATCGGCGCCATCTGCTCCAAATGGGTCAAGCCCGGCTCCCGCGCGGGCGGCGTGCATGTCGATTCGACGCAGGATCTGCCGCAGTTGCTGCCGGAGCAGCCGTGGCTGGTCAACAGCATGTGGATGCTGTCGGATTTCACGGCAAGCAACGGCGCGACCGTGATCGCGCCCGGCAGCCATGTCCAGCGCGCGCGGCCGCCCCGGCACTTGCCGCACAGCGATCCGGCGCTCCGAAAAATTACGGGACCCAAGGGCTCGGTGGTGCTGTGGCATGCCGGGGTATGGCACGCCAACGGCGCCAATACCAGCCAAGACGAGCATCGCATGGGACTGAATATTTCCTACTATCCGGTCTGGTGGAACATGTACCGGGAAGGCGGGCATCAGCCTGTGCATCCTGAAACGTACGCGCGGATGCCGCCGGCAATGCAGGCCTTGAACGCGCATCGCGTGGGACGCCAGCGCCAGGATCTGTACGAAGAGGCCTGAACCCAGACGCCTCTCGCAAGCGGGCCAGATGCCTGCGCCGGCCAACGCCATGCATGACGCGCATGCCCATGTTTTCCCTGCGGTCAGGGGACGGACGCGGCAAGGCCTGACCCGGAGCGCAGGGTACGGGCGCATTCGGCACGGAGACCGCGTACAGCAACTGCTCAGTCCGTTGAGCCTGGACACCAGCTATCCCGCAGAGGCGCTGATCGCCCATCTGGATTGGGCGGGGATCGACCGCGCCATGCTCTTGCAAGGCCCTTTCTACGGCACGACCAACGAGTACCAGGCCCGCGCCCTGGCCGCCTACCCCGACCGGTTGCGGGGCGCGCTCTATTTCGATCCATGGCAAGACGAGCCGTCGGTTCTGCGCGCCTTGGCCGGCACCGGGTCTTTCCGCGCGCTCAAACTGGAATGCTCGGAGCCAACCGGGTTGTGCGGATTGCATCCGGAAGCCGATCTGGGCGCGCCGCATCTGGACTGGATCTGGCGTTTCCTGTCGGAGCAGGGCTTGGCGCTGGTTTTGGATCTGGGCGCTCCGGGTTCCGCCAGCTACCAAACGGAAGCCGTAGCCGGCATCGCCCGGCGCTTTCCTGCGCTGCGCATTCTGATCGCGCATTTGGGACAACCCCAAGTCGCCTGCCTGCAAGAGGGGCCGCCGCGCGAGATCTGGCTGCAACAACTCGGACTGGGGCGGCTGCCCAACGTCTGGTTCGACTGCGCGGCTCTGCCGGCCTATTTTCCGGCCGAGTCGTATCCCTATCCCTCCGCCATAGCCTGCATGCGTTTCGCTTTGGCGGAGTTGGGTTCCGACAAAATCCTGTGGGGCACGGATCAGCCGGGATTGCTGCAGTGGGCGACGCTGCCACAGCTGGTTCACCAGGCCCGGCTCTACGCCCAGGATCTGACGCCTGACGGATGGGCGCGCTTTACGGAAGGGAACTTTGCGGACGTCTACGATCTCCCATGAGGGAAAACGCCGTGGCGTTGAAGAGGCGTACGCAAACGTTGCCGCGCCCAACGTCTCAGCCTGCCGAATAAGCGCCTGTCTGGCGGATGGCGGTATCAGACGCGTGTCGCCGCCACCTACCAGTGCCAGAGCACCCTGCGTAGCGTCATAGTCGTTGCGTTCAATCTGAAAGACGTCAAGGGCCGCTTTGCCCGGGCAGTTCCCGAGTATTCCGTTTGACAGCCAACGGGGCGAACGCTCCAGGGAGTCAAGCCGGTGAAAGACGGCGGCGTATTCCTCCGTTTGCTTGGCCACGGCTTCCGTCGGCCAGGAACGACAGGAAAGCCGGTAATGCGCCGTACGGTCTGCGCGTATCCCATAGGGGTAAATATAAGCGGTTTCGACAATGACGTCCCGCACGGTCGCGGTTGCCGCCTCCCATATCGCGGACGCCAGCGCGTCCAGCAACGCGCCAGCGACGATCAAGCGTTTCCATGGCCAGCGCATGCCGCTACCTCCGGTTGATTGCGGGCCCAGCCATAGAGTGTCAGCAACGCAGGTAAGGACATCGCTTTACGCATATCGGCCTGACCTCTTCGCTGGGTAAACGCCCCCAGAGAGTCAATCCAGTACTATTCTGTACGGCAGGCCCAAAAAACGCTTGTTGTACGGCAGGCCGAACAGGCGCCTGTCTGGCGGATGGCGGATCAGACGCGTGTCGCCGCCTACCAGCGCCAAAATAGCCATCGTAGCGTCATAGTCGCTGCGTTCAGACTGAAAGATGTCAAGGGCCGCTTTGCCCGGGCAGTTCCAAGTATTCAGTTTGACAGCCACGTAACTGGGCGAACGCCCCAGGGAGTCAATCCGGTGAAAGACGGCGGCGTATTCCTCCATCGTTTGCCTGGCCACGGCTTCCGTCGGCCAGGAACGGCAGGAAAGCCGATAACGCACCGTACGGCCTGCGCGTATCCCATAGGGGTAAATATAAGTGGTTTCGACAATGACGTCCCGCACGGTCGCGGTCGCCGCCTCCCATATCGCGAACGCCAGCGCGCCCAGCAACGCGCCAGCGACGATCAAACGTTTCAAGGGCCAGCGCATGCCGCCACCTCCTGTTGATTATAGACCCGTCGCATAGTTCCAGCGACATAGGTATGTATGTCGCCTTTGCATACCGGCAAGATCGTCTTCAGATGCACGACAGAGGGCAGGCAATAGTTGCATGGGTCTCCTTCCCCAACGGCGTCTTGCACGATCCGAGCCAGCAATTCCGTTGCCCGGGCAGTTCAGGCGTTCAGCCTGACAGTCACTGGATGAAGGTTTCCAGAGAGTCAATCCGGCGACAGTATTATTCTGTACGGCAGGCCCAAAAAACGCTTGTTGTACGGCAGGCCGAACAGGCGCCTGTCTGGCGGATGGCGGATCAGACGCGTGTCGCCGCCTACCAGCGCCAAAATAGCCATCGTAGCGTCATAGTCGTTGCGTTCATCCTGAAAGATGTCAAGGGCCGCTTTGCCCGGACAGTTCCAGGTGTTCAGCGTGACAGTCACGTAACTGGGCGAGCGTCCCAGAGAGTCAATGCGGTGAAAGACGGCGGCGTATTCCTCCATCGTTTGCCTGGCCACGGCTTCCGTCGGCCAGGAACGGCAGGAAAGCCGATAACGCACCGTACGGCCTTCGCGTATCCAATAGGGGTAGTAAATATAAGTGGTTTCGACAATGACGTCCCGCACGGTCGCGGTCGCCGCCTCCCATATCGCGAACGCCAGCGCGCCCAGCAACGCGCCAGCGACGATCAAGCGTTTCCATGGCCAACGCATGCCGTACCGCCTCTTGTTGGTTGTGGACCAAGCCGTATAGTTCCAGCGACAAACGCAGATAAATATGTATGCGTAATGGAGACGGTAGAAACGCGGCAAGACAGGAGAGCGCGCCGTAATGTCCGTACGCGACAGATGAGAACTCTCGCGTATGGAAGACCAAGCGCTCGCGGGATGATGCACCCCCCTGCGTGAACCGTAGCGGCGCGTGCCGTCCGTAGCGCGTTCATCTCCGTTGTCGACAGCGGTGCATCGGTAGAATTATCTTCAGATGCATGGCAGAGGATAAACAATGGTTCCATGGGTTGCGTTTGCGCAATCCGGGCCTTCAATTCCATCGCGTGGAGCCGTAACCTCGTGCCTTTCATTCCTTGGACGACGCCCATCCTGCCATATGGCAGGATGGGCGTGCGCACTTGGCGCGCGTTTTTGATGGTGATAACCAGCTGGTACTTGGTCTCTTGATAAATACGCCGCCGCGGACAATCCGATGCCTAGCATGCACTATTTCTCCATTTAGAACGTATCATGCCACCACTTGACGTACGTCCACCACCCCCAGTAAGGCGGTGTATAGCGATGCAGCTCAGGATTGGGTTCGCCTCGCTGTATGCGGTATACGTTTGGCGTACTCGGGGTGTACCATCCATGATCGCGGAAGATAGGCGAGCGGCAGGTACCGTACACGCTGTGGTAACTCCGCCCGCGCGTGAAATCTCTGTCGCCGTTCCGTGCGGTCATCCAGCGCAACGTACGGTGGAAGCCGTTGTTGCGGAAGAAGCTCTCGGCATCGCCTTCGTACCTAGACGCTGGCGGTCTGCCGTGCGGCAACGGATAACGGAAATTCCCGCACGGATGCCCCCCGTCCGGATCGCCAGTAGCGCCACCCACCGCGCCGCGGGAGGGCGTAAAGGGCTTGGCGGATACGTCATCCAGAAACGCCTTGACCTTGGGATAGTCCCTCAGGTCTATGTCCAACTGCGTAATATCCGCGCTGCCCCGGCGAAAGAGGAGTCTGGACATGTCGTTTTGCAAATCGATCATTTCCTGGGCCAAGGCCAAGGCTTCCCGGCTGAAGCCGTTCGTCAAGGCGGCATCCGCATCCAACGTCTGGACAGGGAAATCGCCTGAACTGCGAACGCGGACGTACGGTTCCATCCGTTGCAACTCGCTGTCCAAGGCCAGCCATCCCGTTGCCTCTTGCCCCTGTACGGCTTGGGGATTCAGGAAAACCAGCCCCACCGATAGGCTGCTCATGACTATAACGGCTCCCATGACTGCCCAATGTCGCCTGTTCATGTCTTCCTCCATGGCTATGAGGTAATGGATATAGGCTATCGGAATGTAGGCAATGGCATGCATGTAGAGCGTAAGAATGTCGCCATTGGCTTGGAATTGGGTCCGATCTCGTCAGTCAACCGGATGCCCAAGGGCTTTCCGCGGCTACGGATGGAACGCGTCACGGTCTCGGCGCAATCCGTTAAGTTCCGGGACGCCCTGCCCCGGCTTTTGCGTACGCGCCGCGCGCAGGCGCAGATTGCAGTCGGATACCGGCAGGTCTTCTTGGACGTCGGTTACCATCTGCACGCAGGCATGGAACCCTGCGTCAATCTCTTGGCGCTTGACCTAATTTCGCCGCGAGACTACTCGGAACCTGGGATAACCGTCTCCTGCGGGCGGCTGTCACTCGGCAGACCTCACGCTGGCAGAACGCCCAAGCATCTGCAGTGTTATGGTTCGCTTTTACATTAGGCGACGTTGATCTTTATTGGATATCTCGTTATTGAGCGGTTATCCCAAGCCTGTCCGCCGTTTTCTCGCGTTCAAGGCCGGATGCGTCTCGTTGATCCTGGTTATCGCAGACAACGACAGTCAGTAGAACCGCTGCTTGGGAGACATTCTGCGGGGGAGGGAACGCATTGATCTATGTCGAGGGTACTCCGCCGGGCGCGACACGGGTATCTAGCAATGCCAAAAGGAGTACGGGCTAGACGGGACGAATCCATCAAAAAGTTCTCAGGCGTAGCCAAGGCAGCTTTCATCATCGGATTGCCTTGTCACGAACCGTCGCGGCGGCTCCTTGCGCTTCCGCCTGACGGGCGGCTATCGCCACGACCGGGCCCGAACATGGGTGAAGATCTGGGCCGACGCTCTGCCGGATCGCCAATCGTAGGCCAAGAAAACGGAACGCAATGCGTCAAAAACCAAATGGATTATCCCATCCCTGGCATTCTCCAACCACGCGCTTAACGCGCATGGGCATCACTTTACGTTCCATGGCAAACCCCAATGTCCAGAGGCCGAGGGTTCAGGCCCGCTTCTGGCCGCTTGAGGCTTGTAGACGTTCCGGGATTGGATAGGTCGGAAAAGCGATAGTTGCGTACCGTCAGCAGGAGCATAAAAGGCAAGGTAATTGATGCGCGCGCTTGACTGGCGCGCGTCAACATCCGACACGGTCTTGAAGTCATGGCGAATACGAACGCGTAGCGTGCAGGAAAAGCCCATAAACGCGCTAACGCCGTCCGTTTCGTTTACCGCAGTGACCTCTGGTTACGCGTCAGGAGACCCGCCGTTCACGGGCGAAGGCAGAGTGCGTTGAGCGAAGCCGTCCGCACGCAGTTACGTATGCGTAGAGTGACTTGGGGCTAGGACCCACGCAGAGGATGGAAAACTGTTATGATAGACGCCTCATCCCGAATGCGCGCGAGTTGGAAGCGTTCGCCACTCTCTCAGCGGCGCTGACGGATCTGGACCGGTCCACGACACAGGGCGACAAGTCGAACTGGCGCACGGGCTTGGTTACCAACCTTGGAATTCATCGTTCAGGGCAAACGCCATGCTTAATCATCTAAACCTTCTCGGCTATGTGGGCATCGTCAATGCCGTATTGGTGGCAATTCTCAACATCACTTCGGGCATCAGTTCTACCGGAAGCCTTGGCTTGGCCTTGGTGGACTATCTCTTTGGCGCGGTAGGCCTCGGATCCATGGCTTATGCTTTGCGCACGAAGATGAGCAGCACAGCCACTTTTGCCGTCAGCTTCGTCGGTTGGGTACTGTTTCTTCTTCTGGAACTCGGATTTCGGACAGGCATTGTGCCGTCGCCGGAGGCGTAATAGCCAGCCTCCGTTTGGGGCCATGGTCTACGCCGCCAACATCTTTGGATGCACCGGGGCGAGGCGATCGCGCGCGGCCTCTGTCTTTTGCGGTTACAGACCGTATTCCATATCGCAGTGACTGGCCGGAGCGCCACGATATTGTGATATACAGTATGAGGAGGCGACCGTAGCCTGAACGGCCGGATTAGGCTATAGCGCCTCTATTGGGCATTGCTCGTTTCCATAGGCAAGCGCAACCGCTTTGCGCTTATGCCTCACCGCAATCCAGTCCAAGACCGGCCATTTGAGATGTCCAACCGCACTTTCATCGATTCGGTTCATATTCAGGGTTTCCGCTCTCTGGCGGATTTCCAGGCCGATCGTTTGCCTCAGGCCGCTGTATTCATCGGCGCCAACGGTTCAGGCAAATCCAATCTTATTCGCTTCTTTGAAATGCTGAGTTGGATGTTGCGCGCGCGTCGGCTCGCCGAGTTCGTCGGACGCCAGGGAGGCGCCGCCGATCAATTGTTCGGCGGCAGCAAGCGCACGCCGCTTTTGAAGGCGGAAATCTCGTTGCAGACCCCGGCGGGGACAAACGATTACCGCTTCGCTTTGACCCCTGTTCATCCCGACCGTTTCATTTTCGTAGACGAGGCTTTTCGCTTTAGCGATACGCGCGGGACGGAGGCATCGTGGCAGCACATTGAGCATGGCATCGGCCAGAGCGAGGCCGGCATTCTGGAAGCCAGACGCGACGTCAACGCCGCCACCGCTTCCGTGATCGTAAATTTCCTCCGGGATTGCGCAACGTACCAGTTTCACGACACGTCCAACAGTTCCTACTTCAAAAAGAGATGGGATGCGGAGGACAATGCCCAACTGCGCAGCCATGGGGGCAATTTGGCCGCTGTGTTATATCGCTTGGAACAAGAGGATAGTCGGCGCTACGATCTGATCTGTCGCCATATCGGTCGCATATTGCCCGTTTTCGACCGTTTCGCTCTTGACGAGAGTTACGGCAAGGTGGCCTTGCGGTGGAGAGCCAAAGCAACGGACAAGACTTTCGGCGCGCACCTGACGTCGGATGGCTCGTTGCGGTGTTTTGCCTTGATGACGCTCCTGAATCTCCCTCTTGGGATGCTACCCTCCGTACTGCTATTGGATGAACCGGAACTCGGCCTGCATCCGGCCGCTATCCACTTGATTGCCCACATGATCAAACAGTTGGCCAAGGACAAGCAAATCATTGTCGCCACGCAGTCTCCTCTCCTGGTCGATGTCTTCGACCTTGAGGAAATTCTCGTTTTGGATCTGTTGGATGGACAGACGCATTGCCGCAGACTGGATCCCGCGCATTACGAGACATGGCTGGACGACTACGTACCGGGCCAACTCTGGCAGAAAAATCTGCTGGGGGGTTATCCGTGATTCCGGCCCGAGGCCGGCGCACGAACCCCCAGCCTCACGACCCGCAACGGTACCCGGCGCGCAATGTCGTGGAACGGGGCATAGACTGGCTCAAGTGGTGGCGGCGCGTGGCCACTCGTCACGATAAAAAAGCACATCGTTTCTTAGTATTTCTGCACTTGGCAGCGACTTGGATCTGAATGGAGTCAAATATCCACACAGTCCAGGGTCTTGAAACCTAACCATAGAAACGGCGCGCCCCGCGCGCGCATGCATGACCTGGCTGTCCCGCCGCACAGCATACCGATCTGGATCGGCCTGCCTGCAGGCCATCCGGTACGGCTAGACGCCCCAGTCGCACCCGTTGGCCTAACGACGATAGACTGCGCTCTCCTTCCCGTACGCGACCGACCACCGACGCCAAGGGGTACCCGCGGGGCCCTCCCGCACCGCGTGGCCACGAACCAATGGCCGCGCGGCGTGGCCTACGCATATAACGGAACATGTATTCATAAAAATTGGATGCGAGCCGCTGGTATCGGTCATCGGGAGCCGTCCTCACGGAGACATGAAAAAGGATGACTATCTGGAAGGATAACCGCTTGAATCCATATATGGTATATAATAGGGAACAATTGAGCAAGGAGCATGCTATGTCGCAAGAAACAATAACAGCTCTAGGCGTAATAGTTTCAATCTTAGTCGCCATAGTGGCGCTTTTAATTGATTCTAGATCGAGAAGAGACTCTGAAATAAAGTCTCTCAACCACGAAGTTTCAAACCTCAAGGTTGCTGTCAAGGGAATTGAAACCATGATCGATATAAAATTTGACCATTTAGAAAAGATGATTCAGGGACTTAAGGATGCGCAAAAATGAAGACGTTTTTCTTTCTTGTCTTGGTTGCAGTTCTTTCTGCTTTCTGTTCTGATGGCAAAACAAAGGCAATCTAATATTAAAGAGATTCGCAGGGATAATGTGGTTACGCATCACTTGACATAGATGATGCAGGCAAAACAGCCTTGATGCCTCGCCGCGCCAGCCAAGCGCAGAAGACATCGCTGTCATAGGCCCGGTCTGGGGGACAGGGACGCGCCGGTCCAAGCTTCGACAGGATTCGGGCCTAGGCCAACCAGGCCATAAGGGAGACAATGTCACCGTGAACGGATGGCCGACGACATGGCGCAACTCTATTGGAGTTTTGACGTCGTGACCTCGTTGGTCGATTTCTATGGGTTTCGCAACCGCAACAGCGCATCGCCGGACGAATTGGAAAAACGCATCCTGCAAGCGATCAAAGGCAAAATACGCACGCAGTGGAACCAGTCCCGCGTACTGCCTTACGTCCAGCGGTACGAATTCGAAGGTTTGCTGCTCTCCGACGTAAACGCCTTCCAAGCCTTGCCTGCAGTATCCTTGGACGTAGCGGAAGAGTTGAAGAACGTCCGCTTGCGATATCGGACGCCCGAGGATATTAACGACGGTACGACGTCAGCTCCCAGCAAGCGCCTTATCCGTTTGATCCCGCGGCATAAAAAGCCGTTGACGGCCCCATTGTGGCGCAGGCCGTAGGCCTGATTCAGATGCGCGCGGAGCGTCATCGGTTTAATGCCTGGATAGAGCGTCTGGAGGCCATGGGAACAGGATAGTCGCGCGTAGGAGTTCCGGTTGGCAGCCCTTTGATGCGGATCCGGCTCACCCTCTATGCTTGGCATAAATGTAAAATCGACCGTACGCGGAAGCGCCGCTCTCCCCAAAACATAAAGCATGCCGTTGCTTGCCGGCAATCTTTCATACGCGCTTGAGAAACTATATGCTCGTTACGGAAGACGGCGCGCTCCTGCTGACAGAGCATCGCGGATCATGTCCGTCTGGCAGAGATACGATCCAGGCCCAGGAGCAAGCCAAGCGCCGTATCCAAACTGCCAGCGGACGCAAGCAAACCAACTCGGCCCTCGCGACTTCCCCGCCATCTGGGAGCCGGAGGCCGATCCGTTGCGCATGGTTTCGTTGCCCTCTTCCATGCCTGACGCGCATGGATGCGCAGGATCGAGGCCCCAGCGTCCATAATAGATGCGGCGCCTCGCAAGACGGCAGGGCCGGTTCGTTATTTATTCGCATTGTTTCGACGCCAGACAATGAATCTGTACCTGCGCTTCAGCCTGTTCCTGCTGCCCCTGATCGCCACCATCTTCGTGCAGGAAGTGTCGGTGCAGTGGATCGCGGGCGGGTTGGCGCGCCTGCCCATGCCCGTGGAAACCTTGGCGGCTTTCGGCCTCGCGTGGACGATCAGCACCTTTCTGTCCGGCCCCCTGGTCTATTCCAAGCAGATGAGCCTGGTTCTGGTCGAGCGCAGGCAGGCGTTCCGCAAGGCGCTGGAATTCGTGCTTATCGCCATCGCGGTCGTTATCTGCATCCAGGCGGTCGTGGCAACCACGGGCGTGGGCCAGGTCCTGCTCCTCGATCTGCACAAGGTCAGCGCGGCGACCGCGCAGGATGTCCAGACCCTGCTCTTGTGGCTGCTCCTGCATCCGCTCCTGAAAGGGTTGACGCACTTTCTGGCGGGCCCCCTGATCCGCAACCGCCAGACCCAGTACGTCAGCATTTCCTCCGCGAGCGGCTTCGCGGTCATGGCGGCCGCCGTTACGTTCGCGCTGCGCTGGCCCCTGTTCCGGACGGAGCCCATTCTGCTTCCCGTAATGGCTTTGTATGTGGGACAAACCTGCGAACTGCTGGTGGTCATCTTCGGCTTCTGGAAGCACCGACGCGCCGTCTGGGCCACGCGCCTGCATCGCCGCTCCGCCACGTCCGCGCTCTCCCTGTTCGCCGTCTTGCGTTTCTTCCTGCCGCTGGCCGGGATCGTCCTGATCCAGGAATTCAGCCGGCCGCTGATCAACCTGGTCGTGGCCCGCCAACCGGACGGGGAGCTGTATCTGGCCGCCATGGCCGTCGTGTACGCCTTGGGGCAATGGCCCTATCGCTGGCTGAACGAGACCCGCAACGTGGCCTCTTCCTTTCAGCGCGAAGACCCGCAGTTCCGGGCGATTCGCCGTTTCAACGCCGGTTCCTGCCTGGCGTCCCTGACGCTGTCTTCGCTCCTGTTCTGGACTCCCGTCAGAGACTGGATTTTGCTATCCCTGGTCGGCGTGGAAGAAACGCTGGCTGCGCTGTGCGCTACGCCCCTGCGCCTGTTCACCTTTTTCGCGCTGGCCGTCGCGGCCCGTTCCTACATGCAGGGCATGGCGCTGGTAGAACGACGCACGCCCTCCATGATACCCAGCGCCTTGACGCGCTTGGCCGCCATCGCGCTGGCGCTCTATCTGCTGCCGCAAGCGGGCGTGCAGGGGGCGACCATGGGGGTAGCCGCGTTGCTGAGCGGATTCACCGTGGAGGCGTTGACGTTGGTCCTGGCGCTCCGCGCGCCGGCCCTGCTGTCCCGGTGGCGTCCCGCTGGACGACGCGTAAGCGCATAAGGGCGCGGCTTCCCCAGCGCCCTCTACGCCAAGACGGCTTCCTTTTCCTTTTTGATCCAGACGTCGGTCTGGGGGAAAGGAATGACGATGCCTTGCGCCTGGAAGTCCCCATAGACGGCTTCCAGGATTTCGCTCAGCGACGTCAGACGCGCGGAGGGGTCGTCGACCCAGTACAGGAGACGGAACTGGATGGCGGAGGCGGCGAATTCCGCGAGGAAAGTGCAGGGTTCGGGCTCGGCCAGCGCGGCGGGATGCCGCACGATCGCTTGGCGCAGGATGGCATGCACCTGGCGCAGGTCCGACCCGTAGGCCACGCCGACAAAGGCCTCCACCCGCACCACCGTATCCGTCTTGGTCCAGTTTTCCAGGCGGTTGGCCGTCAGTACGGAATTGGGCACGATGACTTCGGTGTTGTTGAAGGTGCGCACCACGGTGGTGCGCAGGCCCGTTTCCACGACGGTGCCCGTGACGCCGTCCACCTCGATCAGGTCGCCGTCCCGGATCGTCTTTTCCGTCAGCAACACGAGGCCGGCCACGTAGTTGCTGGCCAAAGTCTGGAGGCCCAGCCCCAATCCGATGCTTACGGCCCCCAAAGGCAAAAGCATAATCGACAGATCGATGCCGATGAAGGACAGCGAGGCATACACGCCCGCCAGCAGAATGAGGAAACTCAGGACGGAACTGAGGACGCGCCGATGGGAACCGGCCATCTTCATCCGCGGCAAGACGTTCTTGCGGAGACGGCTTGAGGCTATCCGCGCGAGGGCGTAGAAAACGAGAAAAACGCCGACGGTGATCAGAATATCGACGAGGGTCAGCGAAGTGCCCTGGGTTACGGCCAAGGGCGTCGTCAACAAGCGGTAGAGGCCTGCCATGGCGTATCGTCTCCGCGGCGACCAAATCCAGGGGCGGGTATCCAACAATGCAGCGACCGGCGCGGGCTACGTCAGGGCTCTTATCAACGCCCAAGCCGCGCCGCAGGCCAAGGCGCCCAAGGCCAATTGCAAGCCCAAGTAACCGAGCGCCCCGCGCCAGCCTTGATTCTGCAGCAGTTGGCCCGTTTCCAGGATCAGGGCGGAATACGTGGTAAACGCGCCCAGGAAACCCGTCAGCACGATAAGCCGCGCGTCAGGGTGCAACGGCCACAGGCGTTCCGCAGCGGCAAACGCCAACCCGGCCATAAAGCACCCCAGAGCGTTTACGATCACAGTGCCGAGCGGCCAGGGGAGCGGCCACTGTTTCTGCACGGCCGCGCTCACGGCGAACCGCGCCAATGTGCCCAATGCGCCGGCCGAAGCCAGCAGCGCCATTTTTTGCAACACGCGTTTGCCACCGTGGATGACGGACTCGCGCCCGCGGTTCGACTGGAGCGGAATGGACGCAGTCAGAGCCCGTCTCGGAGTCTCCGGAACCGCAGTCGAGAAAAAGACGTAGGCGCGCCGTCCGTTTCCGCATTATCTATCTCGCGATTATAAGTTACGCGTAGCCGGTCGTCCTTGCGGACAGTTCGTCGGACGGTCCACCGCAGAGACCAGAAACGCGCCCCGCGTCCAAAGCCGCGCCGAATCGGCTCCGTTCCCTTTTCTTATAAGTGGTATCCTACGGCTAGAGGCCAAGCCGCACTCCCGCGGTTTGGCCGCGATAGGCGCTGGCGCCACCGCCGCGAACGAGGATGCATCCCGCGCTTGGCAGCCCGTCTTGATTGAAGTTGAACCGGTTCTGCCCATGAGAGGGACATTCCAAACGGATGGCCTACGCGATACCCGGTTGCCTTGGCCCATCTCTCCCAGCTTGTGAGGCCCGATCATGCAAGCCCGCGCCGTAGTGTTTCCGCGCGCCCATGCCGTTGAGTTCGCGGCGGTCTCCTGTCCGGAGCCGAGCGCCGATGACGTGGTGGTGGAGGTCTTGCATTCCTGGATCAGCAATGGCACGGAAGGCTCCTACTTGCGCGGGGAACGCATGGCCGGCGACACGGCTTGGCGGCCCGGCGACCCGACGCCTTTTCCCGTCGTCGCCGGCTATCAGAAAATAGGGCGCGTCAGCTGGATCGGTGCCAACGTGCGCGACCTGGAAGTCGGCGAGATCGTGTTTGCCTCCGTAGGCAAGGTGAACGGCATGTTCCATGCCCATGGCGGCCAAATCTCGCCTTCCGTCAATACGCGGGAATTCGTCTGGAAACTGCCGGCCGCGCCCGATCCGTTGGCCTTTGCCGGGATGGTGCTGACGCAAGTAGGCTATAACTGCGGTACGCGTCCCCAGCTCCGCCTAGGCGATTGGGCGCTGGTCGTGGGCGACGGCCAGGTGGGGCAATGGGCGGCCCAGACCCTCTCGTTGCGCGGCGCGCAAGTCGCGCTTCTGGGCCGGCATCCGGATCGGCTGGCCCAGTTCCCCGACCGACCTACCCACTGCCGCTTCAACGAGACGCAAGACGATTGGCCGACGCAGGTGCGCCGGTTGTGTCCCGAGGGCCTGCGCGTGCTTGTCGACACCGCGGGTTCTCTCGCCCACCTCCAACGCGCGTTGCCGCTGATGGCGCGCGGAGGGCAGATCGTGTCCGCGGGGTTTCACGGCGCGGACGACTGGCTGTCGTTGCAGGCTTTGCGCCAGCGGGAAATCTCCTTGCATTCCGTGTCCGGCTGGACGCGCGGCCGCATGGATCAAACCCGGCGTCTCATCGCCGCGGGCCAATTGCAGACCTTGCCCCTGATTACGCATCGCTTTCCGGTGCAAGAGGCCGCGGCGGCATGGCGCTTGATTCAGACCCCATCGGAGCCGGTCCTGGGCGTGATTCTGGATTGGACGTGAGGCCACGGGGATTCCGCACATGCCGGCGATGATGCACGCCCTTCAAATCAACGGGCCGGGCCAGGCGCGCTGGATCGAGACCCCGCTTCCCGCGTTGGCCGCCTCCGAAGTCCTGGTCAAAGTCGAAGCCGTGACTACCTGTCCGCAGTGGGATCTGCATCTCTTGGCGGGAGAGCCGATGTTTCCGGGCGGGACCTTGGCCTATCCCTTGCCGACGGGACAACCCGGCCATGAAATGGCCGGCGAAATCGCGGCGGTCGGCCCGCAGGCGACGAGGTTTCAACCTGGCGACAAAGTCGCGGCCTGGTGCGATCCCGGCAAAATCCGCTGGGGCTGCTATGCTCAATTCGTCTCCTTCGTCGAGACCCATCTGTTGCCGTTGCCGCCTGGCTTGTCCGCCCGGCAGGCCGCGTCCCTGGAACTGGCCATGTGCGTGCAGGTCTCTTTCAACCAGCTGAATGCCTGCGGCGCGATTGCCGACCAGCGCGTCGTCATCAGCGGCGCGGGCCCGGCCGGGTTGATTGCCGTGCAGATGGCCCGCATCTACGGGGCCAGGGAAATCCTGGCGTTGGAACCCCTCGCTGCGCGCCGCCAATTGGCCATAGCTGCCGGAGCCGATGCCGCGCTGGAGCCCGAGGCCGTTCAAGGCCGTCCGGCGGCGGATCGGTCCGCAGGCTGGAACACCGGCGTGGATTGCACCGGACTGGTTCCTTCCGTGCATGCGCTCCTCTCTTTATGTCAAGATTACGTGCATGTCTTCGGCGTATTGCGCCAAGAAGTGGCATTCGGGTTCGCGGAGTGGCGCAAAGGGCTGGCGTTGATCGGCTACGGCAACCATTCCCGCGCGGCCGCGGAACAGGCTTTGGCCTGGATTCGCAGCGGTCGCCTGAATCTGTCCCTGCTGGCTACGCATACTCTGCCATTACGGGAATACCTGCGCGGGATCGCGCTGCTACGGGACCGGGAAGCCGTCAAAATCCGTTATTTGCCGTGGACGTAACGCCGGCTACGCAGGACGGTAGCCATCCCGCGTACGCGTTCTCAGTGTCAGGACGTGAACGCAAGTGCGCGCGTCAAGCCCCGTCGCGACAGCTTCGGGTTTGCCTGTCCACGGCTATGCACCGCGCGGCGGCATGGATTGCGTATACCACGGACCTCATGGCTTCACAACGCCGTGCCGTACGTATTCGTAGTGGTAGGCGGCTCGTTCTCTTCAGATACGTTCGATTCTAAGGTCAATACAGCCAAGTTAACCTGCGCCATCAGGTGCGGCCAGATATCCTCCAGCAGCATAGCAGGGTAGACGCGGTTCCATTCCAACACCCTTTTTGGATAAATAGGTAAAGGCAGGCACATAACAACGAGCACTTGGGGAAAGGGTCGCGTGCGTTGGCGCACGCGACCCCTTTTTTACGTCTCACTCTGTCCGCTAGAAGGCGAAGTTTGCGCTTGCGGTTCCGCGGGAACCGTCTGTCCCGCGGGCGGAATGTCCGTATCCGTAGGGGCCGGTTGCGATAGGTCGCCTAGTGGGACCACCTCTATTGTGGGCATAAGATCCAGCGGAAGAGAAGGACGCGTATGTCCGCGCTTAAACGGGGCGTCCCCTGCCTCAGGCGCATAGGGCAATCTACTACTACCCTTAAGGCCTTTAAGCAACCTTTTCATAGTCGGTCTCCTTTATTTTCATCATGCTGATCTATCCGTCAGATATATGGTAATCCCACGACTTCGTTTTTATCTATGCCTACAACATACAAATCGCGGCGTGCTGTATCAGAAAAGGCGATATGTCCGTTCATCGGTACGTTTCTTAGCACGAGGCCGTTCTTCAAGGCAATGTCTGCTTTGAATCGTCCATTCGGATCCATATCTCCCATAACATAATCCCATGCTGTTGGTGAGGGTGCTTAGTGTTGCGTTGAGGCAGATTCTGTGGCGCTTTGAGTGCAGCCAGAGCCAGATAGCGTTGCGATGTGCCTTCATCAGGCCTCTCTACCTCAACCCTGCTGTGGATACGGGGCTCGGGTTGGCACACCAAAGGCTCCCGCATCAGGTAATTTGTCATGTTTATATTATCTCATAAAATGAGGGCGACGTACGAGGAACTTAGGAGGTGGAAGGGCCTCATGGGGGCGGTTGCGCGGCCGGCGCGGAGCCTAGACCGGACGCGCCGGACGGTTGAACCCGCGGTCCTCCTTAAATGTCCTCGGACATGCAGGCATCAGGATCAGGCTAAGGACATTCGCGCGGTCCGCAGGCTTCGTTCATGTCCCAAGGATTTGCGCCCGTTCGTTCGCGTACATGTTGAAATGTCAAGTCAAGGTCAGATGTTACGTCATTCGCCAAGCGCGGGAAGTCAATCGATGGGAAGGGCGGCGCGTTGTAACGCGGTCCGCCAGCGTATGCGGCCAACAATGGCAGATCACTGCGGAGCGCAAGTCCGCACTGGCGAGCCAACCCGGTTAAATCATGCACATGGGGATACGTGCCGCCCCGAGCCGTGATCAAGGCCTTCAATCCATGCTCCAACGCCTGATGCGCTTGAAATACGCAATTTTTCGTAAGCCTTCCGATGTCCAAAAGACCTTGCATATCGCCATAGTGGACATGGGCATCTCGCAGACGATCTTCCAACTCCGCGCTTTCGCGGTTTTCGGGATTCGGCTCCGCCCTGCCCGCAGGACGTTCAGGCCGGGATTGGAAGTGGCCCATGAGGATTCCCTCTCGATGCGCGACAGCGCCGATGCGGTTGCGACTATACTGGATTTGCTCGTAATAATCGTCCAGAGGCAGGAATTTGAGATCAGGTGCAGGCGGTTCGGCAACGTACGCGGCACAGGCCAATCGATAGGCTTGCGCGCGGCAGTCTTGTCGTGCTGCTTTGTCTATATCCCCTACCAGCATAAGATCCAGATCGGAATAGCGATCCCAATCCGCCCGCGCGCGCGACCCGAACAGAATGACGGCGCATTCCGGATAAGCGGCTTGCAAATTCCACGCGGCCTGCAGGGCCTGCGAATCAGCCCCTCGACGCTCAATTTCCGATCCTGATACGCGTTTCATGCTTCCCTACCAACATCATTCTATCCGCTTCCGCTCCGCTGTCCCAATCCCCTGCGACACCAACTTGACGCGGCACGGATCCGTGTTGCGTTGCGTAGGCAACCCTATCGCCCCCAGGTTGCGTTGCTTCTGGAACCCATACATTGACTGGACTTTCTGAACCGGCCCCTCATTATATAAAAGAAGCCGCGGCATGGGCGCGATCACTTACATTCAAGCAGCTAGCGATACCTATCTACGCTCACTTTCCCGATATGGCGGTAAACAGTATGATGCCGCAGTTAAAGTCCAACCCACGCCGCGCGCGGCTTTTTCCCAAACCATTGTTTCTGTCCGGCTTGGCGCGCACGATGGATGGCAAGGGAACTCTTAACGAATACCGTCCCAGGAGAACGGAACGAAGCCAATATGCCGAGAAGCTTGGCCGTGGTTGGGCCAAGGTCGGCCAAAACTTGAGAAGCGCTATAGAACCCCACGCTACGGAACGCGATTGTGAATAATCGCCCGTAACTGATGACATGCCTGATTCCGATGTCTATGGGTGTCTACGGGCCGTTCTTCGGTATCCTCTCCTGTCCCCGCAATCGGCCTTGCAATCGTTCGGCTCAGTGCAGGACGCGCGAACGGCGCTCCCCGGTCTTGTCGGACGAAGAACGGCCAAGGTCCGGCGGCAGGCAGACTGCGTGCCTGACGCCGCGGGTGCCGCGGCTTGCCTTGCAACCATGGGTGCGCAGCGCGCGAACCGTCCTATTTCATCCCCGAACCGCCAACCCGCGCCGGGCTTCATCCATTCCCGGCATCGAACATTCGTTTAACAGCTATGGCCTGCTCTCCGCGGGGCCCCGCGCCGATCGCGAACTGAACGCGTTCGTACGGTTGCAAATCCTCCAGACGCACGCCTACAAGGTTGTCTTTATGAAAAAACCACGTCTTGTGCTCCGTATCCTGTACGAAGCCGTAGGTGTCATGAATGCTGTATACGGAGCCGGTAACGAAATCGGCCTCTTGGGCAACGCCCGCGGCGTTCTCGTCATGGGGACGCGTCGCGGACGGATACGACGCGTAAGAGGCATAGGGCAAGGCCGGTTTGGATTCCGGCGGCGGCGGGGGCGGCAAGAAAAGGCCGTTCGTAACCACATCGTTGCGTCGCGCCGGGTCGTCAATGATATTGTGCATCATCACCGCGTAGGTCGCTTCCTCAATCAAAGCCTGCGAGGTACGGATGGTTTCCGGCTGCCCAGAGGGATCCTGCCATGTGCAATCCCACGCCAACAGCATGACACGCGTCCCGAGCGAGTTCAGTTTGCGCGCCAAGGGCACGTAATCGCCGTCTCCGGTGACCAGCACCAGGATGTCAAACCGCCGGTATAGGGCCAATTCCAAGGCTTCCAGCGCCATCCATACGTCAATGCCCTTCTCCTCGCCGCCGACGCGCGGCAAATAGTGCGTGGTGACTCCGGCGCGCATCAGCACATCGTCGAAGCGTCGGTCTTGCACCAGTTTTTGCGGTTGTTGTTGCGATATATGGGCCGGAAAACGCCCGCGAAAGTAATGGGCGTCGACGATTTGGCAATACCGTACTTCTATCTGTTCTCGTTCGGACACTTCATGGCGCGCGAACGCGTGGAGGCCGGGAATGGAAAGCCGGGTTCCGCGCGGATGGGCATAGCGGTAATAATCGCTTACCTTCGCGAAATACCCGCCATCATAAAATACGCCGATTCGTGAAAGTCTCATCAAGCCTCCTTCGTCAACGCTGAGCCAAGGCCGAGCGTCTATCTCTATCGAATTCACGGAGTTCATTTTCATGCTTCAGTCATCACCCGCTGGCCGCGCGTACGCGTATCTGGCCCCTGAACCCGCAGGCGAAAGACGGCGGTTGCGACAACGGAAGAAAATGCCTTGCCGCAACCTTCAGCCTGCACCATAACGTACCACAATATGGCGTTCGGGGGGCCAAGGCAGTGGAGCCAGTCTTTTTCTCCGCCGACCTAAAAGCCATAGGCTCAACGTTCTCCGCAAACAGATCCCCGCATCCCCCGTCCTTTGGCCTCGGGAGCGCCAACGTTCCAACGCCAAACGTCTCCGCGCGTGGCATGACGCTGGCCGCGCCGAAACCCCGCGCAAGAGGCGCGTAGGCATGCATTGCCTGGTAGCGCTTCAGAGGCGTTATCCGCTCGCGCACCGACCTGCGCCATACGGAAGGCATGCCTGACGTCCCGGATGCCAAACGGCGGGGGATACGGCCATCGGCCGAAGGGGCCTCGTACGGCCTTCGCAGCCCGCCGGACCGGAACTTGTTGCCCGCGGAACGCGGGCCGGAAGACGCGCTGCCGACGGAGAACGGCTCAAGCCGAGCCGGCGCCATGCGAATGGGCAAGGAACCCGTAACCGCGTATCCGTTTGATCCGAGCCGGCAACGAACGCCGCCCCTTTTCCCGCGTACGGTCGGTCCCGAGGCAGTGCCGAATCGCGAATCGGGCCTTGGCCGCAAAAATGCCTTGCGCTGGATCCGGCCCGCCTGATCGTGAAGACGCATCGCAGGCCGGTTCGGGCGCAATCCGCGCTGCGCGCAATCCGGAATGAGTTTGAGACCGAACAGTTTCGGATGCAACCTTTCAGTGAGCCTCGTACGTACGCGGCCGGCGCATCGTTCTCGATAGGCCGAGACGCAACGTATCGGGATGGCATGGGAGTCGAACCCACCGCAGCCAGTTTTGCGCTGCCTGCCACTGATTTTGAAGACCAGGACGCCCACCGGGACGCATGCCACCCCGCATTCATTATAATCCGACCCATGAATAACTGCGGTCTAACGTATCTTGCGGCGGCGCCGAACAGGGGACGCGGGAAGGCAGCGGATGGTCGCGAGAAGCCGCGGGACGGCTCGGCTGGCGTTGACCGGCCCAGTCCCGCTGTCCGGCGTCGGGCGTTCCGCCCGGACAAAGACGGGTTTCTTCAAGGGGAACGCGGCACCCCGATCCGTTGCCGCAGGCCTGCGCCAGAGGACCGCGGTCCCTGCAAGGGTTCGGCTCTACCAGAGGAACAAAGGGACAACAGGTACGGAAACGCGGTCGTTCCCGCAGCCTGGCGCCACAGCGTATGCCAAGCCAAGATAGCCAGTCGAACCTTTCGGGTCTCGCTGGACGTAGCCGCTCTATACGCGAGGCCGCGCGGTTGTGAAGGACAGGCCAGAGCGCAGAAGCGACGCAACCCATGTCCGTACGCGGAGTCGCGTCCCGCTTTGAGCCGTCAGTCAACCGCACTCGTTGGGAGATGCCGATACGGCGATCAGGGACGTCAACCGCAGGGAGCTGTCTTGCCTGACCGCAATGCGTACGCGAGGGCCATCTGCGGAACATGGAGTGCGGTCGAGACCCTTGCGGACGGATCCCCGACCGCTCGCATAAACGAATTGCCGTCAGAACCGCAGGCGCAGGCTGTTCCAGGCCGCGCGTCGTGGGCAACCTGCGGATTTATTTATAAGGCGTCAATCCCGGCGCCGCGCCTTGCGTCCGGGTTCGCGGCCGCTCTTGGCCGTTTACGGTTAATTCGTCCATGCGCTCTGTCGTTTACGCCGCGCGCCGCAGAGCCTCTGACGCTGGTTCCGCAAGGCGGCCAAGGAGGCTGTCGCCACGCCACGGTCGTACTCCAGCAATGCCTTCCTGGCAGTTAGTCAAGCAACCGATGTTATGGTAGAACACCGCCCTCACGGCCCAAGCCAGTCCAGACGAGGAAGCCCGCGTCTATGAAATTAAAACGCGAATTACGCCTGACCTCATCCGAACGGCAGTCCCTGACCCGGATCGCCAAGGGGCGCCTGGGGCACCGACGGCCCGCAGTGTGGGAAATGGAGCGAGCCCGCGCCCTGCTGAAGGGCGACGAGGGCCCGGAGGGCGAGGGTTGGACGGACGAGGCGATTGCGGCCGCCTTGGACGTCTCGGCGCAAACCGTGGGGCGCTGGCGGCGCCAAGCCGTGGAAGAAGGCCCGGAGGCCGTGTTGGAGCGTCAAGCCCGCGCGCCGCGGCCCTGCAAGTTGGACGGGGCGGGCGAAGCGCGCCTGTTGCAGTTGGCCCAGTCCGCGCCGCCCGCCGGACATGCGCGTTGGACCCTGCGTCTGCTCGCCCGCGAGCTGGAAGCGCGCGAGAACGTGCCCCCCATCAGCTATGAAACCGTGCGCCGCATACTTAAGAAACGCAAGATTACGATCTGATATCGGGATCAGCGCGGCTATCTTCCGCGTACGCGTTGCAGCTTGCGCGGCGCCGCGCGAGGAGAGGCCGAACCTCTATGACCAGAGCTGTACGTTGCACGCCATCCGGCGCGGCGAATATCCCGCCGGACATCAATACCACGGCCTGCGCCAGCGCGCAGAGGCCGCCGGCTCCGCTTCCAACCCGCCAAGACCGGCCCGCCAGCCGCGCGGTCAGCGGTATCCCGAACCCCCATTTGAGCCAGTTCAGTAGCCAAAGAGCCAGCGGCGCCGTGAGATTACAGGATGGCCAGTCGATGCGCGCTGGGCAATCCGCGGCCCTAAAGCCCTGAGCGCCGCGCCGCCATAGCCGCGCCTCAGGGAACCATAGCGGCGCAGAGCCCCGCCCAGCGGGGACAACCATCACCGAATCCAGGCTGTCCAGCCGGCGCGTGCAAATCATCAACGCGCCGCGCGGAATAGCCATACGCGTCCGGCAGCGTCTTGTCGCTGGACCAACGAACGCCCTGGCAGCCGTTCGGGCGCGTTGCCAGCGACTGCGCCAAGGCTATGGAGTCTGGATCGAGACCTTGAAAACGAATCCCGGAGCGTCCCGCGACCCCTCAAGCGGCCACGCGGGATGCGAGCCGGAAAAGATTTTGCCTACGCGCTCGCATCCGGTCAATCCACAAGAAGAGGTAAAGCCTGGCCGGCGGGGCCTTCCAGCCAGACGTCGGCTACGCTTGACAGAGAGGTAGCTTCCGGATTCACTTCAATGAGGCGGGCTCCCGCGTCCTGCGCGATCAGCGGCAACTCCGCTGCCGGCCAGACGAGGCCGCTGGTACCGACTACCAGCATCGTCTGGCAGGCTTGGCAGGCCGCGCGCGCCCTTTGCCATAGCGCGGCATCCAGATTTTCGCCGAACCAGACTACGGCCGGCCGTATCAGGCCGGCGCACGACGGGCAGACCGGCGGTGCGTCCCGCGTTAGGGCCTCCGCGCCCAAGGCGCAGGGCGTCCGGCACTCCAGACACTGGAAGCGCGCGAGTTCGCCATGCAAATGCCAGACTTCGGGCGAACCTGCCCGTTCGTGCAGATCATCCACGTTCTGCGTGAACAGATGGAAGCGCGGCCACGCGCGCGCCATACGCGCCAAGGCCCGATGCCCCGCGTTGGGCTGGGCTTGCCTTGCGCGGCGCAGGCGCGCGCAATACCACTGCCAAACGCGCCGCGGTCGGCGCCGAAACCCCGCGGCCGATCCCAATTCGTCCGGATCGAAGCGCGCCCACAGACCGGTCTGGGCCTCGCGAAAAGTGGGAATGCCGGATTCGGCGCTAATGCCGGCGCCGGTCAGGCAGGTAACGACCTGGGCCTCATGGAGCAGGGCGCGCGCCCGCTCGACGTCCGCGTCCCGCGGCCTCGCGACGGCGGGCCGTTCGGGCTTCACGCTCCGAAACGCTTGAAACGACCGGCGTGGGCCAACGCCTGCGGCATGAGAGTCGTGGCCGGGAACGCGCCCATGCTGCCGGCCGCGCAGGCCGTTTCGCCGAAGGCCGCCGCGGCATCGGGCCGGACCGTAGTAGCCCACAACAACGTAGGCACCGGGTGCCAGCTGTGGCTGCGCAAGGCCACCGGCGTACTGTGGTCTCCCGTTACGATCAGGACGTCCGGTGCCAACGCCAGCACGGCGGGCAGGGCCGCGTCCACGGCTTCAATGGCGGCGACCTTGCCCTCCAGATTGCCGTCCTCGCCGTAACTGTCCGTCTGCTTGATATGCACGAAGAAGAAATCGTACGCGTCCCAGTGCTGCGCTACGGCCGCCGCTTGGTGCGCCGGCGTTGCGCCCTGGAAGGCCAGCGGCGTCATGCCCACCAAGCGCGCCACGCCGCGATACATGGGATACGCCGCCACGGCGGCCGCTTGCACGCCGTACAAGTCCGTCAACGAAACCAGGCCGGGATCGAAAGACAGCCCGCGCAAATTCAGGCTGTTGGCGCGCGGCTCCTTGTGCAAAGCGGCCCGCGCCGCCGCGGCCCAACGATTGACGAGCGCGGCCGTATGGCGTCCTTCCGCCGAGCCCGACCGGTCGGTTACGGGCCGCGGCCGGACGCCCGTGCGACCGGGATCGGTTTCCGTCAGTTGGCCGCCCAGTCCCGGGCCGCGCAGGACGAGGGCGAAGCGGTATTCCTTGACGGGCCGCACGAATACGTCATAACCGGGCAGGCCATCTTGCGTGGCCGTCTGCAACAAAGCCGTCAGGCGTTCGCATTCGGACGTCGCTATCCGGCCGGCGCGCCGGTCCAGGATGATCCCTTGCGCGTCTACCGTTGCGAAATTGCCCCGGATCGCCAGATCCTGCGGTTCCAGGGGAAAGTCGATGCCCAACGCCTCCAGGACGCCGCGGCCAATCTGATGCTGTACGGGATCGTAGCCGAACAAGGCCAAGTGCGCGGGGCCGCTGCCCGGCTCCACGCCGATCCGCACCGGGACGCTCAGTCCCGTCATGCCTTCGCGCGCCAGCCGGTCCATATGCGGCGTACGCGCCAGTTCCAGTTCAGTGCGTCCGTCCCGGATGGGCAGGCCTCCCAGTCCGTCCAGAACCAGGAGGACGATTTTGCCTCCGTCCTGGCGCAGGGAGGCGTAAAGTTCCTGTTCGCGCGCGCGCATGTCGGCTGGCGCAAGGCCCATAAAAAAGGCCGGGCCCGCGGCGGGCCCGGCCCTCAGCGCGCTCTCGCGTCGCTACGACGCCAGCGACACTTCGGTCTGCGGGTCGAAAATATGGGCGTTGGCCATATTGACCGCCAACTCCACGTCGTCGCCGCGCCCCTTGGTCACGCGCGGATCCACGCGGGCAATGAACTGTTTGTCGTCCGCGGTCATGAGATACAGGAAGATCTCGTGCCCCATCAGCTCGACCACGTCGATGCGGGCGTTCATGTCCGATTCCAGAATGCCGGGCGGGACGAAGTCCTTGGAGTGAATGTCCTCGGGCCGAATGCCCAAAATCACGGTTTTGCCGACTTGCGGACGCCATTCCGTGGCCTTGGGTTCCGGCACTTCCAGGCGGAAGCCCGTCGTATTCACTTCCACTTTGCCGTCATTCTCGACGAGCGTCGCGTCAAAGAAGTTCATGGAGGGGCTGCCGATGAAGCCGCCCACGAAGACGTTGTGGGGATGCTGATACAGATTCTGCGGCGTATCCAGCTGCTGCAACACGCCTAGGCGCATGACGGCAATGCGCGTGGCCATGGTCATCGCCTCCACCTGATCGTGGGTCACGTAAATGAAGGTGGTGGCCAGGCGCGCGTGCAACTTGGACAGGTTGGCGCGGGTCTCGACCCGCAACTTGGCGTCCAGGTTGGACAGCGGCTCGTCGAAGAGGAACACGGCCGGATCGCGCACGATCGCGCGCCCGACCGCGACGCGTTGGCGCTGGCCGCCGGAGAGCTGTTTCGGCTTCCGATCCAGCAATTCCTCAATGCCCAGCTGCGACGCGGCATCCTGCACCCGCTGCCGGATCTCGTCCTTGGGCGTCCGGCGCAATTTCAGGCCGAAGGCCATGTTGTCGTACACGCTCATGTGCGGATACAGCGCATAGCTCTGGAACACCATCGCGATGTCGCGATCCTTGGGCTGCACGTCGTTCACGACGCGGTCGCCGATCATGATCGTGCCTTCGGTGATTTCTTCCAAGCCGGCCAAGAGCCGCAAGGAGGTCGTTTTGCCGCAGCCCGACGGACCGACCAAGACCAAAAACTCCTTGTCCGCCGCTTCCAACGACAAATCGTTGACCGCGGTGACCTCGCCCCATGTCTTGAATACGTTCTGATAGGTTACACTTGCCATGGCGTTGCTCCTTTGCGGTGCCTGCGCCCCAACGTTCCGGCAGAACTCTTCGGTCGTCAGTTCAGGGCGAGCCGATTCCGTACCGAACTGACGGGCCAAGGCCAAAACCGCCCAGGTCGAGGGGGCTGAAAGAAAATTGGCGCAGGTATTATAGATCAAGACGGAGAATGACTTCCAAACTGATACCCCCGGCCCGCGTGCGGGCCGGCCACGCCCCTGGCGACGGCCGCGCGGCATGACTGACGATCCCCTTGCGCCGCACCGCCATGACCCCAACCCGGAACCGCCCGGCCTCGCCACGGCGGTGACCGTATGCCCGCCGCGCGGGCCGGCCCGGGCGTTTTCGGTCGAACGCCTGCACGCGTTGCCCGCCCTGGTTCTGGACAACTGTTTTATCGTCAGCACCGGGCACGGGACGTCCGGGCCCTTTCGCTTCCAGGGCCCGGCGCTGGCCGAGGTGGCCCGCCAGTGCGGCCTCGCGTCTTTCCGGCGCGTGGCGGTCATCAGCGGCGACGGGTTCGGGACGCGCCTGACGGCGGCCGACGCGCGGGGGCACGCGCCGGCCATTCTGGCCTTGGCCAAGGACGGCCAGGCCTTGACGCGCGCGGAGGGTTTGGTGCGCCTGATCGTGCCGACGGAAAAAGACGACGCGCTCAAACAGGTAAAATGGATCGCGCGCATTGCCTTCGAGGCCTGACGCGCCGCCGGCCGGCGGGATAACGCCGCGCCCGCTTGCGCTTCCGCATCCGCTATGGCTCACTCCTCCGCTGACTCCTGGATAGGCATCGACGTCGGCGGCACGTTCACGGATTTCGTCCTCTGGCAGGACGGATGTTTGCGCGTCTTCAAGGAAGCCACGACCCCGGAGGATCAAAGCGTGGCTTTCCGCCAAGGCCTGGAGCGCATGGGGGCCCTGGCGTCCACGGCCGCGCCGCCGGCCATCGCGCATGGCACCACGGTGGCCACCAACGCGTTGCTGGAGCGCAAGGGAGCCAAGACCGCCTTGATCGCCACCCAAGGGTTCCGGGACGTCATCCAAATCGGACGCCAGAACCGCCCCCGCCTGTACCGCCTGTCCCAAGACAAGCCGTTGCCTCTCATTCCCGACGCGTTGCGTTTCGAGGTCAGGGAAAGGGTCAACGCCCGCGGCGAAGTCGCGCAGCCGCTGGACGAACCGGCCCTGCACGCGCTGGGCCCGCGGCTGGCGGACATGGCCGTGGAAAGCGTCTGCATCGCGTTTCTCTTCTCTTTTCTCTACCCTGGCCATGAACGCCGCGCGGCGGACATTCTGCGCGCCTACCTGCCGCATGCGCCCATCTCCCTCAGTTGCGAGGTGCGGCCCGAGTACCGGGAATACGAACGCACGGTGACCACCGCGACCAACGCGTTTCTCCAGCCTGTCGTCGGGGGCTACCTGCAACGGCTGGAAGCCAGCGTGCCGCACCGCGCCTTCCGCGTCATGCAGTCCAGCGGCGGCGCCATGGGGTTGGCCACGGCCAGCCGTCTGCCCGTTCGCCTCCTCGTCAGCGGCCCGGCCGGCGGCGTCACCGCCGCGCATGCCTTGGCCCAACGCGCGCTGGAGACCGCGGCGCCGGCGATCATGACGCTGGACATGGGCGGCACGAGCACGGATACCGCCCTGTGCCGCGAGGGCATTCCCATGGCGTCCGAACGGGACGTCGGCGGCCTGCCCGTACGCGTCCCCATGGTCGATATCCATACGGTCGGCGCCGGCGGCGGCAGCCTGGCCTACGTTGACTCGAACGGCGCGCTGCGGGTAGGCCCCCAAAGCGCCGGCGCGCGGCCCGGGCCGGCCTGCTACGACCAGGGAGGCCAAGTCCCCACCCTGACGGACGCGCTGCTGGCGCTCGGCCGGATAGCGGCGGATCAATTCCTGGCCGGGCGCGCGCGGCGCGCCCTGCGCCCGTCTTTGGCGCGCGCGGCGCTGGCGCAACTGGGCGCCGCCCTGGCCGACGCCCCGGTGCCCGCCGTCGCCTTGGCCATCGTGGAGATTGCGAACGCCGCCATGGAACGGGCGCTACGCCTCGTTTCGGTGGAACGTGGCCACAATCCGCGCGATTTCACGCTCGTTCCGTTCGGGGGCGCCGGTCCCCTGCACGCCTGCGCGCTGGCGGAAGCCCTGGGCATGCGTCGCATTCTGGTCCCGGCCCAACCCGGCGTTTTGAGCGCCCTGGGCCTGTTGCTCGCGGACGTGCAGCATTCCGCGTCCCGCGCGTTGCTGGCGCCGGCGCGGCAAGCGTACCGGGACATCGAGACCGTCACCGCGTTGGCGACTGAATTGACCCAGACGGTGCGCCGCGTCCTGGCAGCCGAAGCGGTCGCGGACCCCGCCCTCTCGCTGCGGGCCGACATGCGATATGCGGGCCAAAGCCATGAACTGTCCGTGCCTCTGGCGCAGCCCCTGTCGCGCGCGGCCCTGGACGCCGCGTTTGCCCGCTTCCATGACCTGCACAGGCGGCGGTTCGGATACGCCGACGACGCGCTGGAACTGGAATTGGTCGCGTTGCGCGTCCAAGGCCGCGGCAAGGCGCACGCGTTGCCTTGGCCGCGGGCCGCGGCGCGCGCGGTGCGCGGGGCCCCGCGCGCCGACGGGCAAGCCGCTGTCTGGTTCGACGCCGACGCCCCTGTGACGCTGCCCTGCTTCGACCGGCGCCGTTTGGTCTACGGCCACCGGTTTCCCGGACCCGCCCTCGTGTTTCAATACGACAGCACTCTCCTCGTGCATCCGCGCTGGCACGCGGCCGTGGATCCGTGGTCGAACTTGATTCTGGAACCGGCGGACGCCGCCGCGGGCGCGCCGTAGGCATGGACAGGTTGCAACTGGAGGTCTGGCGGCATCGCCTGTCCAGCATTCCCGAAGAAATGGGCGAGACGTTGCGGCGCACGGGCTTTTCGCCCAACATCAAGGAACGCCTGGATTTTTCCTGCGCCCTTTTCGATGACGCCGGGCGCATGGTGGCGCAGGCCGCGCACATTCCGGCCCATCTGGGAGCCATGCCGGCCAGCGTGGCGACGGTGCTGCCCCTGTTCCCGGAGTGGCAGGCCGGCGACCTGGTCATCGTGAACGATCCCTTTCGGGGCGGCAATCATCTGCCTGACATCACCATGATCTCTCCCGTTTTTCTGACCGACGCCCGCGCCCCGGCCTATTTCGCGGCCAGTCGGGCGCATCATGCGGACGTCGGCGGCATGGCCCCCGGCTCGCTCCCGCTGTCCACGGAGATCTTCCAGGAAGGCATCATCATCCCGCCGGTGAAACTCTACCGGCAGGGCGCGTTGAACCAGGAGCTGCTGGACGTGATTCTGCGCAACGTGCGTACGCCGCGGGAGCGCCAAGGCGATCTCAATGCGCAACGGGCCGCCCATGAAATCGGGCAACGGCGCCTGCAGGAACTGGCCGCCCGTTTTTCGGAAGCGGAGCTGCGGCGCCACGCCCAGGCGTTGCTGGCGCACAGCGAGGCGATCATGCGCGCGGCCATCCGCGCGTGGCCGGACGGATCCTACGCCTTTGCCGACGCGTTGGAATGGCCGGACGGACAGGCGACGCAAACGATCCCGTTGCGCGTGACGCTCACCGTCCAGGACGACGCCTTGACGTTTGATTTCGCCGGTACGGCGCCCTGTTTCGCCGGCTCCCTGAATGCCGTCCTCGCGATCACGCAGTCGGCTTGCTATTACGTCGCGCTCTGCCTCCTGGCAGAAGACGTCGCGGTGAATGCCGGCTGTTTCGCGCCCATCGCCGTCAAGGCGCCGCCCGGTTGCGTCGTCAACGCGGTGCCGCCGTACGCGGTCGCCGGCGGCAACGTGGAGACGTCCCAACGCATCGTGGATCTGGTGCTGGGCGCGGCGGCGCAGGCCTGGCCGGACAAGATTCCGGCCGCCAGCCAGGGCACCATGAACAATGTGACCATGGGCGGCGTAAGGCCCGACGGATCGTTATGGACCTACTACGAAACCATCGCCGGCGGTATGGGCGGCGGCCCGGATCGACCGGGCCTGGACGCCGTGCAGGTGCATATGACCAATACCCTCAACACGCCGATCGAAGCCATCGAACTGAACTTTCCGCTGGAGGTGCAGGCCTACGCGCTGCGCCGGGGCAGCGGCGGCGCCGGCCGCTTTCCCGGCGGGGACGGCTTGGTGCGCCATTACGCGCTGCGGGAACCCGCCACGATTTCCATGCTCAGCGAGAGAAGGCTGATTGCGCCGTGGGGCTTGCAAGGCGGGGCCGACGGGCGCACGGGAGACAATCGGCTCTACCGACGGGACCGGCCGGCGGAGACGCTGCCCGGCAAATTCACGGTGCAAGGCCAGCCGGGCGATTCGCTGCGGATCGCCACGCCCGGCGGCGGCGGCTGGGGCCCGGCGACCGCGTAGCGGCATGATGCGCGGCTGCGCCCGACCCAGGACGCCGCTCAGGGCCCGCGCTCCGGGCCGCCGGCTGCGTGGCCGGACGGGATGAGAGGGCCGTAGAGTGGGCCGCGCTGGCGCCGCGTCCGCACGCGATTACGCAGGCGTTCTGGGCGCGCAGGCCATTCAGGCCTTGCAAAGCGCCCTGGATCGCCAACCCGCGCCCTCGGCGTCATTGCGCGAAGAGCGCAGCATCCGGCAACCCGATTCGTGGTTGGTGGAACGTTGCTGGACCGTTCTGGCGCAGGCCGGCGCCACGGAAGGCGCGCTGGTGTTGGCGTCCCTGATTGCGCACCGTCAGCCGTTGGCCGTGCCCAAAGCGCTGTTGGCCCTGGCGGAACGGGCCGAGGCCCATGACGCGACCGGACGCTTCGTGCGCAAGCGCCTGAGCCAGCACGCCTTCGCCACGTTGCAGAGCCCGAGCGCCGACCGCCAGGAATTCGCCGCCGCGCTGCTGCTCACGGCCGCCGCGGCGGCCAAGGTGGAATTGCCCGCGCTGGTTTTCAGTTGCCTGGAACGGCTGGATCAAATGCCGGGCGCCTGGCGTTCGATCCTGAGCGCCCCTGAGCAGCGGCCCGTTCTGGCCGCGGCGCTCGCGGCCGTGGAATTGCATCCCTTGAGCCGGCAATTGATTGATCGCAGTCTGGAACGCTTCGCCGCGGACGGCGCGTTGTTTCTCAACGAACTCACGCGGAGCCTGGTTAACGCGCAAGGCGAAACGGACGGCGCGCGCGCGCGCCTCATGGATCGCTGCCTCCAGGCGGTTGCCCGTTGCGCGTCCGGAGACGTAACCCTGCGCCGCCACGCCGCCAGCGTCCTGGCGCGGGCCGGCCAAAGCCGGGCCGTTCTGGAGGCGGTGAATACCTTGGCCGCCGTTCTGGACGCCCAGCAGGAAACGGCGGGACCGGTGCGGGACGCGGACGACAACGTTCTGCGCCACGTGGTCCGGAAAAACGCCAACACGAATGCGGATTTCCAGGTCTTCACGTTGCAGGAAGCCTTGCGCGCGCTGCCCGCGGCGCAGCAGCGCGGCGCGGACGCCCAGGCCATGGCGGAACGCCTGGCGCATCTGGCCGGTCAAAGCGATGGCTGGACGGCGTCCAGCGCCGTCACGGCCCTGGTCGATACCGGCTGGTTCGATGCCGCGCGCGCCATAGTGGAACGCATTCCCCCGGCCGACGCCGCGCGCAGCGAGGCCGTCTGCACCCTGGTGCAAGGTTTGTTGGCGCAGGCGCACTATGACGCCGCCGACGCGCAAGTGCGCCACGCGTGGCCTTGGCTGCAAGCCTTGGACGACGAGCACGTGAAATGGCTGACGCTGCGGCGTTGGGCGGAAGCGTACGCGCAGGCGGGACAGCCCCGGCGCGCGCAGGCGTTGCTGACGCCGCGTCCCTCCCGCAATCTCCTGCGGCGTTGGTTCGGCGCCCAGGAAAAGCCGCCCGAGGAACGGACGCTCAGCGAGACGCGCGTACAGTTGCTGTGCCTGTTGGCGGATCCCGACGCGGCCGGCGGCCACGAGGAGAAGGCGCTTATGCGCCGCCTCGCCACGCGCGCCCGCGCCTTGTTGAGCGGGGAAGCCTTGGCCGCGTTCTACCTGGAGTTGCTGCCCCCTCTCATCGCGGCCCAGCGTTGGGTCTACGTAACGAGCCTCTTGCCCGGCATCAGCCAAGCCCTGTGGCGCATCAAAGGCCAGAAGCACGCCGTCCGTACGCGCGAATGCGCGCGCCATCTGACCGCCGGCCTCGCCCAAATCGCGCACGAACACCAGGCCTGGCTGGCGCAGGAACTGCAGCAGTGGGTCAGCGCGTTCTGGTTGCAGGGACCGCAGGAAGGCATTTGGCAGATCGTCTACCGCATTGACGGTTGCCTGGAACTGGTGCAGGCCCTGGAAGGCGCGCAACCGTTGCTGACGATCGGGCGTTTCGCCCAACGCGCCAACCGCAATCTGGCGTGGGGACGGGCCGTCGACGCCGCCGTCCAGGAGATGATCGAAAAGATATAGCGACGCCGCGGAAGCGCGCCCGGCCCGCCGTTTTTACCGCCGCGGGCGACGAACGCCATGGCCGGTTCCGCGCTGCCGAGAGGCGGCCGGAGGCCATGCCCGGTCAGGCAGGCGACGCGTGGCAGATCTCGGGGTGGAGGCGCAAATATTCCAGCAAGGCGTCGGCGGCCCAGCGATGGCCGGCGGCGTTCCAGTGGGCGTCGTGCGGCCACCGCGCGTCTTGGGCTTCCGCGCCTTGGCGCTGGATATAGGCGTACTGATCAATGACGGGAATGCCCCGCGCGTCGGCCATCGCTTGCATGCGTTCAAAGACGTGCGCCCCGTCGCGCATCATCGTGTACGAGGCCAGGATGACCAGCGCGAAATCGTCGCGCGCCGCCCGCGCTAGGAATTGGTCCAGCGCGAACTCCGTAAACGTCACCGCTTCCTGGAAAGCGAACGGGATCTCCGCGTCCCGGAATATCGTATAGATGGCGGGGCGCGTGGTGGGTTCCCAACCGGCCAGCAAGGTTGCGTAACCGGGGCGTTGGCGCAACAACGCGGTCCACGCGCGCAGTTGGGGATCCGGATCCGCGCTCGGCGTCAAAGCGCGCAGCCTTTCTTCCGCCCAGAGCGCAAACCAGGAAACCCGTTTGACCTTGCGCCAGGCGCGCGTGAGCCAGGAGGAAGGCGGGCGGGGCAGCCGCGGCAGGTAGAACGCCTCATGTTCCGGGGCGGGCGCCCGCAGGCGCCGCGCGCCCTCCGCATTGCGCGTCGCCGAAACGAAGGGCAGCCGCTCCGGATCCCACCCGCGGTTCAGCGCCTGCAGGACGGCGGAGTTGTCGGCGAAGTCGTTGGATACGAAAACGAGCACCAGCAGCTTCGGACGCAGGCGCCGCGCATAGACGTCGTAAAAGGGCAATTGATTGAGCTGCCCGGTGCCGCCCACGCCGAAAGCCGACGTCGTAATGTCCCAGCCGGGCAGCGCCTGCGCCGCGCGCGTCTCCAATTGGACCTGCACCTTGTCGGCGATGGGCACCTGCTTCGCCTCCACGAAGGAATCGCCGATCAGGGCGATATGGCAGCTGGCCGCCGCGCGGGCGGGAGACACCGGTTCGCGCTCGATGAAACCCAGGCTGTTGGCCCGCGCGGCGGTCCAGTAATCGCGGTAGTTCGTCCAACGAATTTCGGCCAAGGGTTCTCGCACGTAGCCCACTGCGGGCACGAAACGCACCGGTTCCCGGGTGGCCATGAAAGGCACGGACAGCCGCCAAAAAATCTCGCCGCCGCCCGCGATCAGGGCCAACCCGACCGCCAGCACCAACGCGTTGCCGGCCGCCAACCGCAGGCAACGCGCGGCCTGCGCCGCGCCGGGGACGTCAATCGGGCGCGAAGGCACGTCGATAGTCGCGCTGGAGCGACGGATCCTGGTCCGCCTTCCGCAAAAAGCAATTGCCGATGGCGAGACTCTCGATATCGGTCCCCATGAAGCAGCGAAAGGCGTCCTCCGGCGCGCAGACGATGGGTTCGCCGCGCACGTTGAAGCTGGTATTGACCAAGACCGGGCATCCCGTCGCCGCCTTGAAACGGCGCAGGAGCGCATGGTAGCGCGGATGCGTAGCGGCATGCACGGTCTGAATGCGCGCGGAGCCGTCGACATGGGTCACGGCGGGGATGCAGGAACGAACGGCCCGGAGCTTCTCCAGGCCGCGTAACGCCTCCTCTTCCGCGGTCAAGGCGCGCCGCCAACGCGGACGCACGTCCGCGACCAACAGCATATAGGGGCTGTCGGTCGTCAACTCGAACCACGCCTCTGCATCCTCCGCCAAGACCGAGGGCGCGAAAGGGCGGAACGACTCGCGATACTTGACTTTGCGATTCAGCGCGCGCTGCATGTCCGGCGCGCGGGGATCGCCCAGGATGGAACGCGCGCCCAAGGCGCGGGGGCCGAATTCCATGCGGCCCTGGAACCAGCCGACCGCGTGGCGGGCCGCCAGCGCCTCCACGGTACGGTCCAACAGCCCCTCCTCGTCCCACACCGTAAAGCGCGCGCCGAGAGCGGACAGGCGCGCCTCGATCTCGGACTGGTCGTAGTCCGGTCCCAGATAGCTGCCTTGCATGCGGTCGCCGCGCCCGCCGCGCCCGCGCGGCCGGCCGGCCCCACGATGGTAGGCGACGTAGGCCGCGCCCAGCGCGCCGCCGGCATCGCCCGCGGCGGGCTGAATCCAGATCCGCTCGAACTGGCCGTCGCGCAGGATTTTGCCGTTGGCCACGCAGTTCAAGGCCACGCCGCCGGCCAGGCACAGATTGCGCGAATGGCCTTCCCGCGCCAGGGACCGGGTAATGCGCAACACCACCTCTTCGGTCACCGCCTGGACGGAGGCGGCGAGATCCATATGCCGTTGGGTCAACGGCTGATCCGCGCGGCGCGGGGCGCCGCCGAAGAGCGCGGCGAAGGCTTCGTTGGTCATGGTCAGGCCGGAACCGTAGTTGAAATACTGCTGATCCAGGCGAAAAGAGCCGTCGTCCTTGACGTCAATCAAACGGTCCAGAATGACCTGCGCGAAACGCGGCTCGCCGTACGGCGCCAGTCCCATGACCTTGTACTCGCCCGAATTGATTTTGAAGCCGACGTAGGACGTGAACGCGGCGTAGAGCAGGCCCAGGGAGTGGGGATAGTGGATCTCCCTGATGATGTCCAGGTCATGCTCCCGGCCGAGGGCGACGCTGGCCGTAGCCCATTCGCCGACCCCGTCCAGGGTCAGGACGACGGCCTCGGCAAAGGGCGAGGGATAGAACGCGCTGGCGGCGTGGCTTTGATGATGCTCGGCGAACAGGAGCCGCGCGTGCCACTGCCCGCCTCCGGCGCACTCCGCCAGCCGATCGGACAGGATCTTTTTCTGGAACAGTTTCTCCTTCAGCCACACCGGGAGGGCCAGGCGGAAGGAGCGGAACCCCCGGGGCGCGAAGGCGACGTAGGATTCGAGGAGACGCTCGAACTTGAGGAACGGCTTGTCGTAAAAAACGATGCAGTCAACCGCATCCAGCGTCACCCCGGCGCGGCGCAGGCAGAAATCGACGGCGCGCGCCGGAAAAGCGGCTTCATGCTTGCGCCGCGTGAAGCGTTCCTCCTGGGCCGCGGCGACAATCTCGCCGTCGCGCAACAGGGCGGCGGCGCTGTCATGGTAGAAGGCGGATATCCCGAGAACGCGCATGGTTCTCAGCCGCGGCCTAGAAAAACGTATAGATCATCGGCGCGATAGCCGACCCTTCGGCCAGCACGATCAGGCTGCCCAGCACCAGCGACAGCACGATGGCCGGAAACAGCCAATACTTCTTGCGCGCGCGCATGAAGCGCCACAAATCGGGGATCAATGACATCGGTCGCTCTCCTTGGCCGCTAAAACGGCTGGCGCAGGCTGGCGGGCTCCGGTCCCGGCGGCTCGCGCGCAATCCAGTAGCTGGCGGCTTCGGGGGCCAGGCGCAGGCGCAGGGGATCGCGCCCCGCGAGGCGCAACCACCAGCCGACAGGCACTATGGCCAAGCCGAAAATCAGGGCCAGGACCAGCGGGTTGATCACCCGCGCGAGCAGGAGGCCGAAGCGCAACCACAACCGATTGAGCGGTTCCAGAACCGGCGGCCGGAACAGCGCCAGCGCGAGGAACGCGACCGAGCCGACCGCGCCCCCGATCACCGCGGCGTTGAGTGGGTTGCCGCCGCGCCACCAGACCAGGCCGGCGACCAGCGCGCAATAGAGCGCGAACAGCAGGCCGAAATGGCGATTGCTGCCGAGCGGGGGGCCTGGACGGGCGAAGCTTTCATGGAAGTCCGGGGACTCCCCCGTGTGACGCTGCCTCATGCGACGAGAACCAAACCACGCGTACAGGATGCGGAGACGGGAACCGAACCCTATTGTAGCAGGTTCGGCGCCATCCGGCGGGAGCGGCGGCCCTGGCCATAGATTGGCTTGCCGTTCGGAAACGGACAGCGCCCGCGCGGCCTGCGCGCCGCGGCGCGGATCCTGTCCCTCCCCAGGCGTTACGTCTAGAAGAAAGCGGGCACGACAGCGGACAGCAGGCCGTCGCCGAAGGCGCTGGCGAACACCAGGCTGACGATGCTCATCAGCTTGATCAGGATGTTGAGGGACGGGCCGCTGGTGTCCTTGAAGGGGTCGCCCACCGTGTCGCCCACGACCGCGGCCTTGTGGTAGTCGGAGCCTTTGCCTCCGTATTCCCCGGTCTCGATCCACTTTTTGGCGTTATCCCAGGCGCCGCCGGCGTTGGCCATCATGACGGCCAGCAGGAAGCCGGAGGCGATGGCCCCGATCAGCATGCCTGCCAGGGCTTGCGGTCCCAACAGGTAGCCCATGAGCAAGGGGATCAGGATCGCGATCAGGCTGGGCAGCACCATCTCGCGCAAGGCGCTGCGCGTGCTGATCGATACGCACGTCTTGTAATCCGGCTTGCTCTTGAATTCCATAATGCCCGGAATCTCGCGGAACTGGCGGCGCACTTCCTCCACGATGCTTTGGGCGGAACGACCCACCGCGGTCATGGTGCGGGCCGCGAAGAGGAAAGGCAGCATGGCTCCGATCAACAGGCCGGGCAACAGAATGGGCGACAGCAGATCGAGTTGCTTGATATCCGCCGCGGCCACGAAAGCCGCCATCAAGGCCAAGGCGGTCAACACGGCGGACCCGATGGCGAAGCCCTTGCCCGTGGCCGCCGTGGTGTTGCCCAGGCTGTCCAGCGCGTCCGTGCGTTCCCGCACTTCCGGCGGCAATTGGCTCATTTCCGCGATGCCGCCGGCGTTGTCCGCCACGGGTCCGTAGGCGTCAGTCGCCAGCGTAATGCCCAACGTGCTCAACATGCCCACGCCGGCCAGGGCCACGGAAAACATGCCGTTCTCGATCCCGCCGATCAGCAGGCTGGCGACGATGGCGACCGCCACGGTGACGACGGGCATGACCGTGCTGATCATGCCGACCGAGAGGCCTTCAATGATGAGCGTGGCCGTGGTGGAACCGGCTTCGGCGATGGCCTGGGTCGGGCGGCGCGTATAACTCGTGTAGTACTCGGTGAACCATCCGATCAGGTTGCCGGCCACGAGGCCGATGACGATGACCCACCAGAAGCGCCAGGGAATGGTCCACCCGAAAGCCTGCTGAACGCCCCAAATGGCCCCGGCGACCAGCAAGGCCACCAAGCCCGACGCGACGTAAATGGCGCGGCTCAGGGTAGACAGGAGATCTTCCTGCGCGGCGTTTTCCTGCGTCCGCACCAGAAGCGAGCCGACGAAAGCGGCGACGACGCCCAGGCCGGCGACCAGGAAGGGCAGGAGGGCGAACTCCGCGCCCAAGGCCGCGACGCCCAGCGTCGCGGCGGCGATGATGGAACCGCTGTAGCTTTCGAAGAGGTCGGCACCCATGCCGGCCACGTCGCCCACGTTGTCGCCCACGTTGTCGGCGATGACGGCCGGATTGCGGGGATCGTCTTCCGGGATGCCCTGCTCCACTTTCCCCACCAGATCGGCGCCGACGTCCGCGGCCTTGGTGAAAATGCCGCCGCCGACGCGGGCGAAGAGGGCAATGCTGCTGGCGCCGAAACCGAAACCGGTCACGTAGGACACCTGGCCGTCGAACGCGACGTACAGGATCGTCAGGCCGATCAGGCTGAAACAGACGACCGACATGCCCATGATGGAGCCGCTGCTGAAGGCCACGCGCAGGCCGGCGTTCAGGGACTCGCGGCTGGCGGCCGCCGTCCGCACGTTGGCGCGCACGGCCACGTACATGCCCAGATAACCGGCCCCCGCCGAAGTCAGGGCGCCCAGCACGAAACTGACGGCCGTTTGGGGGTCGATCAGGAAGCCGACCAGGACGGTGACCGCGACGACGAAGACGGCCAGGACGCGGTATTCATCGCGCAAGAAACCGGCGGCGCCTTCCTGAATGGCCGCGGCGATTTCGGCCATCGTGTCCGAGCCCGCGTCCTGGGCCAGCACCCGCCGCATTTTGAACAGGACGTACAACGCCCCCGCCACGCCAATGGCCAAGGTAGCGTAGATCAGGATAGTCGAGTTCGAATCCATATAGTGCGTCCTGTTTTTAATAAATTAAATCGTCAATGCCTCATTGAACGAAGCATTCTAGGGTTTTACGCGGTCAAATGCCAAATCTGGACTGAAAAACAGGTTGCTTGCAGGCCCGGACGTACGTTGGTCGGTACGTAACCAAGCATCATGCATGCATCCCTGCGCGGGGAGATGCGAACTGCGCCACGACGGCAAGCGCAGGCGCGGGCACTCAGCTCACGGCCGACGCGCGGCGCGCCGGCCCCTGTCTCGACATGTATAACGGCCTGTGTGGGGGGGCGATAATCGGTAGGCACGGCCCCCCAGACGCATCCAGCGCGGGGCATGGCTACGCCAACGACGCTACGACTGCGCTGGGAGCATGATGACCAGGACCGCGGGCGGACAGGCTTTCCCCGGGCACCTAGCTGCCGGGCGAAGCGGCGCGATGGTCTCTTCCTTTCCTTAACCGTGACATGATTGGCTGTCAAAGGAGATCCGGCATCCCCGCTTTTTAGACTCAAGCGCATCGTGCGTCACGCCGGGGCCATTTCATCCGGCACGATGACGTACCAATGCACTTGTCCCTTCTGGACGACGTCCTGGATGCGATCATCGATTTTTACGGCCGCTATGGCGGCGCGAGCAGGGCATTGCGTCAGACGAGTCATGTAATCTGCATTGCGCAGAGCGCGGGAGGTATCCCTTTCACCGGCCGCGTACGCGGCTTCCACCGCCACATACCAAGTTTGGCCTTCTGCGTCGGAGGCCGCCAGGATGTCTGCCCGACAAAAGCTTTTGACGTCTTCATGCGATGGGTACGGCGTAAGGGCAGAAGACATTTCGATGAGCTCGTCCAACGTAAGCGTACGGACGTACCGTAAACCCAATTCCCGGACGAGAAACGCCGCTTCTTTCTTGGCAATTACTGCATAATAATTGAACATTTCACCTAATTGATCAGATATGCGCCTTAATTCTTTTTCCAAGTACATTTGCCCTTCTTCCCAACGCAGCCTACGCTCCGCCAAGCTTACCTGCCTTTCCTTCCCGTCACCGACTGCATGTGTCATTTAGGTTACCGTATCCGTCAAGCGAACTATTTTACGCGGTAAGTCCAAGAGTTCCTCCGTCAGTCCTCGGGTGCGTACCGCCTCCAACCATTCAGGGAGGGTATCCAACGCGCGCAAGGTATCGTCGATCGTTCGTATCGTAACAGACAAGGCCATGAGATTTTCCTCCCGCTTCCAAGGACAGCATAGCACAAACGCTCATCGGTCCAGCTATACTACAGAATCCAAGCGTACGATCGGGGTGATGGCCCGTCAGGCCCCGCAAGAATTGCCTGTCTGGACGCGCCCGCAGACGCGTTTGCCGCCTCTAGGGCTAACCTGGGGCGCGCTTCTGGTACCGGTTACGCGGGCATCAATGTCAGCGCAGGAAAACGCGGGGTCAGAAACTGGCCAACATCTATCTTGGCATTGCCCGCACGGCGGTCGGCACCGTCCTATGTCCCAAGACCGGAGATGGAGTGATGCAGGGCCGGGCCAATGGCCGCGCAGAACTTCTACGCTACAAAGCGACAAATAGGCGCTTCGGCTGAGGCATTTTCCCATTTTGCCAAGTATCGCGCGCGCCCGCCCGTCAAAATTCTCAACAGCATCTGGCCTTGCCGCGTCGTTACACCTCAAGCCAAACGGTATCTGATCTTGAAATGACGATCACAGGCATCTCGATGGCACACGCACTCAAGAAACCTTACATGAGAATTAGGTACGCGGCCAAGTTGCGCTCCTGCGGCGCATAACCGTCAAACGACGTAAGATAATGGGCAGATAAACACTCCCGTTCCTTGTTCAGCAAGTAACCTGCTCAAAGTTTATACGACAAATATCTTAATTTACAATTATGTCCGAGACGGTGCTTCTGGAATGGGCCGAGTCGAGCTTTTCGTACCGTGGAGAACGTCTCGGTAGCTTTTGAAATATTCCAAAGCATTGTTGACATTTTGCTTGTGCTCCAACAATTCATTTTCCGATAGTCGGCGCGCAGAAAGTCGGTCTTCCTCGTTCGATCCCAATACAGCGATCTGAATGGGTTCCGCTACGCCGTCTGGAGACATGCTACAGGTAAGTTGAAGTACCATTGTGGCCGCAAAGAGACCGTCTTGCCGACTGGGAGGATCACCACTCCAAAAAGTGGTGCGAAGAAATTCAAGCAATGGATCCGCTATGCTTTGGCCAATACCCATAGAGACATACCAATTCCCTTTTGTTTTAACCTCAGGCTGAAAATTCGTTATTGCAAATTCAATCAGCTCAGGCCCGTCGCTACAGGGTACGGCAACCAACGCGCCATAGGCATTGGATGGAGCGCGAGTTTGGCTGAAATCGCCTACGGCATTCCGAGACAGAGTACGCCCCATATCCATAACGCTTGCTTGCTGAAATTCTGGACTATGCCAAGAACGTTCTACGGTATCTGCAAAACGCTGACCGAGACCCACTTCGCCTGTTCCGGCAACAATGACTTGATCCTGAATGATTTCTATTTTCTGTTGTAATGATTGCTGAATAGTCGGCTGATGGGCCGAAGTCACCATCGCGGCGCTATCCGTCCCTATGATTACGTCCTTGACGCATCGGATACCTACAACAATAGTCATTTGGCATCCTAGGAAAAGACACTGTTTTGCTTCATGGCGGGATAAGCCTGGTAGATGCTTGATACCAGTTGGGCGAAGGACAGAGAGCGAACGAAGCAGACAACTTCTCGTATGTATTGCTGCGTGGCCTCAGGAAAACCGCTCAATCCCTCTGCGCCTTTCTTCTGGCCTTGAAACGTCAATCGATAGGTTCTGGGGTTGGTGCCTTGAGAAACCATGATTTCAACCCACCCATGCTTCGCCAATGCTTCCAGTTCCTTATAGACGGCTTTGTCAAATGGGCCGTAATCGTAGGGCTGAAAGCCGAAGTATCGCTTTACGGGGTCTTCAAAGAGATTCCAGTCAAGAAGAAAGAACAGTTTCTGAACTTGAACCGGTGAAAATGGCTTCCCGTCTGCCGGAGACATGGCCGCCAGTACATATGCCGATCTTTGCATTGTAAATCTCCTTGTCTATTCACTGCTATAATCTGAGTATATATCCGATATTTGGAAAGCCGAAACGGCTTCTGCCTCTTGGCCGCCCATGCGGTTTCCGCTGCGCGGACAATTGGTATGGCCGGAAAAAACGCGCCGCAAACAGGCCTCAGCAGATCGCGGGAGGCTACAGGACGGAAACCGGATCCAGATCCACGCGCCACCCCTTGGGAATGTCCAGCGCGCGCAGCAAACGGGCCGGATCCGCGTCCAGGATCAGGATCTGCTGGCGCCAATGGCCCTTGACCCGCTCCCGGAACGGCGGGAGCGGCCCCTGCACGTCCATGGCCGCGCCCGCGTCGTCCAGCGCGCGCAACGCGCGGACCATCGCCTTTTTCATCTTCACCGCCTCGGTCCTGACGTCCGCCTGATTGCGTCCCCGGTACAGCAGGCGGGCCATGCGCCGGTAGGGCGGATAGCCCTGTTCCTGGCGGAAAGCCAGTTCGCGCCGGCAGAACCGTTCGTAATCGTGATGCACGGCCGCCTGAATGGCGTAATGCTCCGGATTGTACGTCTGGAAAATCACGCGTCCGCCCCGTTCGCTGCGCCCGGCCCGGCCCGCGACCTGAATGAGCAACTGGCATGTGCGTTCCGGGGCGCGGAAGTCGGGCAGGAAGAGGCCGATATCGGCCGCGAGGACTCCGACCAGCGTGACCTTGGGCAAATCCAGGCCCTTGGCGATCATCTGCGTGCCCACCAAGACGTCGGCCTGGTGAGAGCGAAAGCGCTCCATAATCTCCTGGTGGCTGCCTTGGGCGCGCGTGACGTCGGCGTCCCAACGCAGGATGCGCGCGCGCGGCGTCAATTCGGCCAGCCGCTGCTGGATCTGCTCGGTGCCCGCGCCCAGAAACCGGATGCGCTTGTCCTGGCACGCAGGGCATATCTTCGGCACCGGCTCGTAACGGCCGCACGTGTGGCACTGCAACTGATGGGCGTTTTGATGATAGGTCAAATGGGTGGTGCAATGCTTGCAGTCCATGACTCCGCCGCACGCGCGGCACATGACGAAGGTATGGAAGCCCCGGCGGTTCAGGAACAGGATCGACTGCTCGCCCTGCGCCAGCGTCGCCTTCAACTGCTGCTGCAAGGCGCGGCTGAACATGCTGACGTTGCCGGCCATCAGTTCCTGGCGCATGTCTACCAACTCGATGGCCGGCAACGGCGCGGCCGCGCGGCCTACGCGCTGCGGCAACACTTCCCGCGCGACCTCGCCCTGCAACACGCGTTGCAGAATCTGCATGCTGGGCGTGGCGCTGCCCATCACCATGAGCGCGCCCGCGCGGCGCGCCATTTCTTCGGCTACGCGTCGGGCATCGTAGAAAACGCTGCTGCTGCCCCATTCCTCCGCGTCCTGCTTGTAGGAGTCGTCGTGCTCCTCGTCCATGATGAGCAAGCCCAACCGGGACAGGGGCGCGAACAGCGCGCTGCGCGGGCCGATGAGCGCGTCCACATGGCCCGCCTGCACGCGCCGCCAGACGTCGAAGCGTTCCCCGCGGCCCAGCCGCGAATGCAGGAACGACACGCGGCCCGGAAAACGGCTGGCGAAGCGTTCGACCGTTTGCGGGGTCAGCGCGATCTCCGGCACCAACACGAGCGCCTGCCGGCCTTGGCGCAGGCAGATCTCCAGCGCTTGCAGATACACCTCGGTCTTCCCGCTGCCGGTTACGCCTTGCAGCAGGATGAGCGGGCCGGGCAGGGCCTGCGCGCCCTGGAGATGATCCGCAATGACGGACAGCGCCCGGCTCTGCGCGGCGTTGAGGGTCAAGTTTGCCGAAGCGGCGTACGCCTGGCCCGCGAGCGGGTCCCGGACGCGCTGTTTCGATTGCAGGCGGATCAGGCCGCGGGCCGCCAGCCAGCGGAGGGATTTGAGATCCGTCTTGCGCGGCGCTTTCAGATCGGATTTCCAGATCGGGCCGTTCTGCGCGGCCAGTTCCTCCAGCAGGGGCAGGTAGACGAGCGTGCCGTTCAGCTGCAAGAGGGCCTTCTGCGCCTGGGCCGGCTCCAACTGCAGGAAAAGGCGGCGTTCGCGCTCGGCAATCCAGCCTTGGCGCGTCAGGTCCCGAATGGCCGCCGCGCCGGCCGGCAATTGGCATGCCGCCGCCACGTCCGCGCGCCGGGGCGCAGGCTGCGGATGGGCCATAAGCCAATGCAAGACGCGCGCTTTGTACGTGTTCCGGCCGGCGGCGGCCAAAGCCTGCGGAATGCCGTCCGGCGCAATCCGCAACTCCACGGCCCACTCGTACCGGGCGCGCGCTGCGCCCGCGGCGCCGCGGCGCGACAGCGCGCCCGGCGGCGCGAAGAGGGACAGGCAGGCCGACAAAGGCGCTACGTAGTAGCGGGCCATCCAGACCGCCAGTTGCAAATGCAAGGGCGAGAGGATCGGTTCCGGTTCCGTCAAGGCCTGGATGTCGCGCGTATAGGAGGCCGAAGGCGCGTCCAGCATCCGCATCACAATGCCTTGCAGCGGCTGGCGCCGCCGGCCGAAAGGCACGGCCACGAGATGCCCTGGCCGCAGGCGTCCGCGCAAGGCCGGCGGCACGGCGTAATCGAAGAGTTTGAACTCCTGCGCCGCGGCGTCCGGATCGGATGAGGCGTCGGCGGGCGCCGCGGCCGACCGCGGCGGCGCGCGGAGCGGGAGCATGACCGCCACTTCCGCATAACCCGGCGCCGCCGGCGCGCCGGCCAAGCCGGCGCCCTCCGGTCCCGGCCGGGATTCCGTACGGGGGAAAGCCCGCGGCTGCGCCTCCGTATTTGACCTGGATTCCGCCATTTCCTATAATCCGAATCTTACTCGCTCCGTCATGGGCTTGGCCGTCATTGCAGGCCTGTGTTTTTGGTATCGGCAGGATAAGGCCATGCCCAAGAGAACCTGGCAACCCAAAGTCCGCAAACGCCTGCGCACGCACGGCTTTCGGAAACGCATGCAGTCCCCTGGCGGGCGCAACGTGATCAAGCGGCGCCGTCTACGCGGGCGCCGGCGCGTCGCCGTGCAGTTGACTCATCGCAAATCGCTCCGCTAGCTCCGCGCGTCCCCGTGCCGGCCGGCCATGAAAAGGCGGTACCGCCTGCGCGACGCGGCCGCTTTCGGGCGCGTACGCAAGGCCGGGCGCTGTCGCCGCGGGAAACACCTGGTCCTGTGTTGCTTGGACAACGATTTACCTCATAGCCGTTTCGGCTTCGTGGTCAGCAAGCGCGTCGGCAATGCCGTCACGCGCAACCGCGTCAAGCGCCGCCTGCGGGCCATTTTCCACGCGCATCGGCCGCAGATCAAGTCCGGGTTCGACGTCGTAGTGATCTGCCGACCGCAGACGGCGGCCCTAGCCTACCGGGAGCTGGAGGCGGCGAGCCTGCAACTCGTCCGCCGCTTGAGTCTACTGTCCCGTCCGCGTCCCGTCGAATCCGCGACCGAGGCCTAATCCCGGCGAGGCGTCATGAAGTGGCTCGTCCTGCAACTGATTCGCGGGTACCAAAAGGGGATTTCCCCGCTTTTGGGCAAAAACTGCCTGTATTCTCCCACCTGTTCCCATTACGCGCGGGAAGCCATTCAAACCTACGGCCTCTGGCGCGGCGGCGGGCTGGCCGTGCGACGGGTGTTGCGTTGCCATCCTTTCAGCCGGGGCGGGTTCGATCCCGTCCCCTAATCCCCTGGAGTAACGCCTCCGTGAAACGCAAGTCTCTGGTCCTGCTCCTGTGCCTGTGCGGAGCCGCCCTGATCCTGTCCGGGTGCGGCGTCGCGCGCGAGGGCGTGGACATTCGCGTCACCGACCCGGAAGGCTGGTGGCAAAGCCTGGTCGTGTGGCCCTTGGCCCGCACGTTGATCAGCATCTCGGACTGGCTGTCCGCGCAGGAGTTCCCCTATTCCTGGGGGTTCGCGATCATCATCTTCACCGTCCTGATCCGCGTCATCCTGCTGCCCCTGACCTACGTCCAGATCAAGGGCATGCAGAGCCAAAAGGAAATCCAGCCCAAGCTGCAGGCCCTGCAGAAAAAATACGGCAAGGATCGCCAACGCCTGATGCGCGAGCAGCAGAAGCTGTACCAGGAAGAAGGCATCAGCCCGCTCAGCGGCTGCCTGCCGATCCTGCTGCTCGTGGTGCAGATGCCCATTCTCTTCGGCCTGTATTCGGCGCTGGTGGCGCTGGGGCAGGAATTGGACAACGCCCAGTTCTTCTGGATTCCGGATCTGGGTTTTCCGGAGTTTACGGGCGGCTTGAACTGGATCATGGACATGGTGCGCGCCTCCGACTTCGGCGGCCTGGCCGCGTACCTGGTGCTGCCGATCTTCCTGGTGGCGTCCCAGTTCCTGATGACCAAGCTGAACAATCCCGCGGCGATGTCCGACCCCAACAGTCCCCAGGCCAGCACCATGCGCTCCATGAGCACCATCATGACCGTCATGTTCGGCTTCTTTTCCCTGCAGGTGCCGGCGGGCCTCTCCCTGTACTGGGTCGTCGGCAACCTCCTGCAGATGGGCCAGCAATACCTGATGACCGGCATGTCCGCGTCCCCCGCGGAGACGCCCGGACCGAGCCTCTTCAAACTGCCCGCCCGTCCCAAACCGGCCACGGAACCTGCGGTGGAAGAAGAGGTTGCGGCTATAATCGAAAGCGAGGTTCCCAGTCCGAGTCCCGGTCGCCGCCGCCGCAAGAAAAGGCGCCGTCGCTAGCGAGGGCCACCGCAGGTTCAAGCGCCCGTTGCGCCCGCCATGCCTGCGCCGCGTCCCCGCAATTCAGACGGACGATCAGGCCGCCGCGCGGTCGCCCGCCCCCACGCACCGGCCATCGGCCCGCTAAAGGAATGACGATCCCATGAGCGATTCATCGGCTGAATTCACCGGCAGAACCATCGAGGAAGCGATCCAGACGGGCTTGGACGCCTTGGGGCTGGAGCGCCATGAAGCGGATATCGAAGTGGTGCAACACCCCCGCCGCAAATTCCTGGGCCGGGTGGACGCCACCGTCCGCATCGCCCGCGTCGACGACTGGGACGAGGAAGCGGAAGAAGAACCGGTAACGCAACAGGAAGTCGTGGGACAGCCCGAGCCCGATCCGGACCCGCCGGCCGGCGAGGAAGCGTACGCGGAATGGGACGCGGAGGAAGAGGAAGCAGCCCCCGCGCCGGCGGCCCGCCCCCAGTCCGCGCGGGAACGAGAAGAACTCGCCTACGATACGTCCGTGCCGACTCCGGCCGGCGAAGAGGAAAACGAGCGCGTGGCCGTCGAGACGCTGAACCGTTTGCTCGGCTACATGGGTTTCGAGGACTACGAGGTGCAAGTCGCCTGGGCCGGCCTGGAAAGGGAACGGCCGATTCTCAATCTGCATGTCGTAGGCCCGCCGCTCGGTCGCCTCATCGGCTACCACGGAGCCACCCTCCGCAACCTGCAATTCATCCTGCGTCTCCTGCTGAGCCAGCAGTTGCAGGATTGGCCCAGCGTCAATCTGGACGTGGACAGCTATCAGTTGAAGCAACAGGCCAACCTGAAACGCCGGGCGCTCAAGATCGCCCGCGACGTGGTGTCCCGCGGACGTCCCTACACCATGGAGGCCATGTCGGCGGCGGATCGCCGCATCGTGCATCTGGCCTTGCAGAATCACCCGGACGTATATACGGAAAGCAAGGGATCCGGCTCCCATCGCAAGGTAGTGATTTACGCCCAGTAAGGCCTCTGGGCGCGCGGCGCGCGTTACTCCGGTTCCCGCGTCAAGCGGACGCCTTCGTTCCGTTCGCGCGGCGCGGCGGACGCGGCCCTTTAACCCAGAAAGCGTCGTTAGCCCAGAGCTTCCGCGCCCGCGCCAAGCGTTTCGACCAATTCCGAACGGCGCCTTCCAGACGTTGGCGCTCCGCCGCCATATCGAGAGCGTCTTTGGGACGAAGGGTTACCGCGCCATCCGTCGAAGGTCTGCACTCCGAGTTCCAGACCAACGGCATGGCTGGCGCAACGCGCTCAAGACGATAGCCAGAGTTTGGCCCTATTGGCCGGCCCCTTTGACTTGGCAGGGCAACCGCAGGCGCGGATACGGCGTTGCGCTTTCCGCTTTGACGACGGTCCTCCAGACCGCCGCGCAGTACAATCTTTGGCAGGCCAACGAGGTTGCCGATCCGAAATCGCTCCGGACAGGGACTGCATCGCTTGCCCCGACGCTTTTTCCACAGGCCGCCAAGGCGTAAAATATCACCGTTAACAGACCCTGCGAACGTCATCGTTGCACTATGAACGCAACGCCGCGCAGACAACCTTTGCCCATTTCCACGGGAGCTTTCAACCCCCTACGCGAGCAAGGGCAACTCTATATCGACAAGACGCGCCATATGGCGTCCCTGCTGCAGCCGGAATACCGCTTCGCTTTCCTGGCCCGCCCTCGACGATTTGGCAAGTCTCTCTTGGTGTCCGCCCTGGAGGCGTTGCTCCAAGGCCGCCGCGACCTGTTCCAAGGCACATGGATCTACGATAGCGACTGGCCTTGGGAGCCGCATGCCGTGATTCGTCTGGACATGACGGACAGGCGGATGGGCGGCGCGTCCGCCCTGGAACAATCCTTGCGCAACCGCATGCCCCGGCTTTACCGCGTGCATGGAGAAGAGATGCCGCAGGGAAACTGGAGCGCCTCGGAATTATTGGAGGAACTGATTCAGCGGTTGGCTGAACGCACGAAGGTCGCGGTGCTGATCGACGAATATGACTCTCCCATCCTGGGGAAACTGGAATCAGAGGAAGATTTGCCGGCCATCAGGGACGTCTTGCGTCAGTTTTACGGCGTTCTCAAAATTTGCGATGAACATTTGGGCTTCGCGTTTTTGACGGGCATCACGCGCTTCGTGCGTACCGACATTTTTTCCGGGCTCAACAATCTGGAAGACGTTTCGCATCAATCCGCCTTCAGCGAACTGGCGGGCTTCAGGGAAGAGGAGCTGGAGCGATACCTGACGCCTTACATGGAAGATACGGCCCGGTCTTGGCAAACTCCATTGTCCTCGGTACGTCAGGCCCTGCGGGACTGGTACGACGGATACCTCTTTGCCGAGGGCGGCACGCGCGTCTACAACCCCTATTCGATCATGCATTGCCTGCATTATCAAAAGCTGGCCCATTATTGGCCCGCTACGGGATTGCCTACGTACTTGACGCGCATGATTGCTCAACGGCGGGTGGAAATCCGGCGTTTGGCCGGGCAAAAGGCACCGGATTTGGCCCACGCGTACTTTCATTGGGACGAGCCGGATCTGCAGACCATCATGTACCAAGCGGGTTATCTGACGCTGGCGCTGGCCGCAGACGATAACGGATACGTCTTGACGTACCCCAATCGCGAAGTGGAGCGCAGTTTCATCCTGACCCTGCTGAACGAATTCACGCCCAAGTCCAAGGTCGCGACTCAGACAGCCCGCACCTTGCATGCTGCGCTGGCGGCGAATGACTACGACCGCTTCTTCGGCGCGTTCAATCCCATGCTGCAACTCATTCCCTATGAAATTTTTGCGGGAGACCACAGGCATTACCAACTGCTTCTGCATTCGATTTTCGTCATGCTGGGTCTCAGGACAGCCTCGGAGCACAGCAACTATCTCGGTCGTATGGATGCCGTGGAGCTCCCGGACAAGGTTGTGATCTTCGAATACAAATTGGACGCCTCCCCTGCCGCGGCGCTGGCGCAATTGGAAGAGAAAGGCTATCACCACGAATTCCTCGCGCGCGGCATGCCCGTCGTGGGCGTAGGCGTGCAATTCGACAGAGAGAAACGCCAAGCCTTGGCTTGGCAAGCGCGTCAGTACCAAGCGGATCTCCCTGCGCCCTAGGCAGTTCGCGTGGACAGCGGACACGCAACGCTAAGGTTTGAGTCCGCCGATGTCATCGCGTATGCTTAAGGACGATGAGGCATCCGCATGTCAGAGCGCGACTCAGTTAGTCGCAGATTACGCCAAACATGGGTTTTGCATCCGCATTGATGAAGCGAGATCCGTGGGCTTGACAGTGGATTATCTTTCCCATTCCCCATTTCGTCGCGTATGGTGAATCCATAAGTTGGTTCAACGGAAAGCCAAATTGCAGGCAGCGCCAAACAAGCAGGACATGACGAAGCAACCCAAGAGATAGCCGCCTGCTCTCTTGGATGCGCTTCTCCCCCCTGAAATCGTCCGCCTGGAGACTTCTCCCGGATACTCAAAACAGAGAGCAATGGTACCGGTACCCCATCAGCTGCAGGATATTCCCGATACGTCATGGCCCAACGAGCGGGGCGACTCGCGCGGTCCAAGTCGGAGCAGCGTTTCAGCAATAGGCACCTTTCGTTCAACTCTCGAAATCGGAACGTCCCGTCAGCGTCAAGATGCGATGGCGGATGTCGGCCACAATGCTTTGAATGTCATCGTAGAAAGCTCTGCGGTCCGCGATACTACCCTGCGTGGCTCCTGCGCAGCGGTATTCAACTGCATATTGATTCAGCCATTTCAACCATTGTGCGGATGGTTCCTGAAGGGTACTGTCTGCCAAGGCGTTTACTTGTTCAATGAGATTCAGCAAGTTATGGGTGTGGTCATAACGCATATCCAAAGCTGCGAGGTATCCTTTCAGGGCATTTTCTAACGCTTGTTGCCCCAGAAAACCGAACCAACGCTCGGTCGAGGGATCATCATCCAGCAGATAGGCCATGGCGTTCAAGGCGCTCTGGATCGTTCGTATGCGTTCAAGGACATCAGGCCAATTCTCCGTCGGTTCGTTTTCGTCATAGGGTGGCAACGATTCTCCGTACATGAGCACTCCCTCGCGGCGGGCTTGGCGCACAACGTGATTGCGGGCGCGGGCCATCGTCAGACACGTTTGTTGCGTCTGAGCGAGTAGATCCAAGTCCAAAGCCCGTCCGTATACGGCGCGGATAACGCGGTGCGCGTCTACGCCAGCTTGGCCGTAGGTTTGCGGATCGCAAGGCTGTCGTATGACCATGAGTAAATCTATATCCGAATCTGGTCGGTAATCGCCGCGGGCCCGCGAGCCGAACAAATACAGGCTAAGAGGGCGCGCGACCTGTGCCACGACACGGGCTACGTGGTGAACATGGCGATCGTAAACAAGAAGTGAGGCAAGCATGGGTTCTTTTAACTCAAATTCAATGAGCTATGAATACAAGACATACATATGCCTGAGACCAATAGTTGCAAAGGATCGCGTCCGACCTGATACGCCGCATGCAAGTCGCTGAGCAAGGGCCAGAAAGCGACGTCTACTGCGGGCAGGCGTTGACGAAAGGCCTAGCTCGTCTCTTCGCCCTAAAACAGACGCACGTATTCCGCGCGTTCGGACAGCAGCACCTTGCGATGCCCTACCTGCCGTTCTCTTTGGTAGGTTTCCGCCAACGTAATCATTTTTCGCCTCAACGCTTGCTAGGAACGGAGATCCTGCTCCGCAAATTCCAGATCCAGAAACAGCGTTCGGTAGCCGGCCACGATATACGCGACGAAGTCCCGTTCCAGTTCCTGCGGTTGCACCCAGAGCCAAGGCCGGAGTTCCTCATCCACGTAGCGCAGCCGTCGGGACAAGGCTACGTCATCGGGCCTATTTGTAATCGCCTCTCGTGTTATGAGGTTAGGTCTCAATACGCCAACGGAGCTTCCTATGGAAATCCTCGCGCGCCTCCAGCGACGAGATCATATCGCCCCCTACATCCGAAAGTCTGGCAAGATCCTTTCTAGGAATTTCCCTCTGATTTTTGAAGACAAGCAGAGACTCGAATTTGAGATTAGACCGAATAAAGTGAGACAGTATAATCGTCGTCAATAGGGCCTTGTCTCGATTATGCACCCCGTATACGAACAAGGGCGCATTGCTTTTACTTTCGAGCCGGTAGTCCACCGGATAAGCTTCGGCATTCGGTACGTCCGGCAGATAATCACGTTGAATCTTGTCCCCGGCTATCGCATCGGCGAGGAGATGGTAGAGATCGTCATAGAATGTTGATCCGACATACGAACGGGACAGGAACGTCAGATCGTACACTCTGGTGAGAGCCTGGCCGAAACGGAAAACAGCCTCTACCAATCGATCGGGCGTAACGTCAAAGCAAAGGGCACCGCCATCCCATTGCAATCCGCTTTCGCCCATAATACGCTCAAGGAGCATGCCCCGGGTTCCTTCCATGAACGAGTCAATGTCGTGTTCATAGCTGATATGCATGAGCGTATGACCGCGATCCGACAGTCGAAGCCTATCTGATGTTGCCGCAGAAAGATAGATGGGAAAGCGGTCTCCGTCAGGAAACTCAAAGTGCGTCCGCAACATCAGCACGCCATCTGGACGTTGCTCCACCCGAATGTCTTCAGAAAGACGTTTGTGCAGAAGAGTCTGGAGAGAAGCATGATCGATGGTCACGAAAACAACTCCAGTTGGTAACATTGCGCGTGGAGGCCTTCCAGATTGAAGTCGACAATCAGGCACGCCAGCGCGCCCTCCATAGTATTGAAGCGGTCGGTTTCTTTGGCTTCCGACTCGGGTTTTTTACCCGTAGCAATGGCCTCTTCCGTAGCGCGATGAATGTGCGGACGGTAAGCGATATCTCCATGCTCATGGCTTGAACCGTTATAGCGCGCCAGCGTCAAAGATAGACCGTTGAACGGATGATAGGTAATGCCGCAGGAGAAATCGTTTGCTTCGGCAATGTTCTGACGTTGATAGATGGTGAAAGCATATTCTTCACTATCTCTTTGTCCTAACACTTTAAACGTACGTTGACGATGCACAGGTCTTCCTTTGGGCTTTTTGACCCAGCGTGCCGTGGAATTGATTATTCGCTTTGGCATCAGCTGGAGACTGTTAAGCTCCGCGTAAGTATAGAATCGGGTACTCAATCTATATCCGTACAGGAAAACTATTCTACGGATCGCGATATCAACGGTCAATCTCGCGGCAGACGATCACGGCTTAGATTTTCGCTTATGGCGATCCATCGGCCAGATTAGGAAGTTCACCGCGTTTTAGTTGATCATAGGCATGGAGAACGTAGCGCTTGGTACGATATTCGCCAAATTGTTTCATCTCGTTGTTTTTGAGAGCAGGAAACGAAGAGCCCGGTGAAGGGGCATCAAGGATCCATTCAAGATCCGTGCGCTCCAGCTGGTACATGCAAGCAAAGATAGCGTCAAGTTCGCATTTCAGACAATGGCGGCGGTTGTCATCCCAAGTAAACGGCGGTCCGTTGTAACCCAAATCTTTAGCAAATCCTTGTAGATCATCCGCGGTATAGGTCAGTTCTAACACTCTGGGCACAATCAATTCCACATATTTCCTTCCAGGCCAAACTTCCAACAGAAAATCGTCGGGAGAGAAAACAGGAAGTTGCTTGACTATGAAAAAATTCAAGTTGGTTCCCCCCATTGAAAGACGAGCCGCCCAATCTAAAGGGAGACTGTTCATATTTGCCAAGACCAACGCAGAAGCTACTGCCCGCCCGCATCGATATTCAATGACTGGCGCACTATTGCCAACTGCACTCATGGGAATATGGTCAATTAATAGGGTTCTTTCATTTGTTGCATTGGTAATAGAGCGAAAGGCTTGAAGCACTTTGGCATAATCTACATGGACGAGAAAAACGCTGTCACTCATTGCAAATCTCTTGCTAATCATCGCAATTGACGATCGTTGATTAGTTGCTCCTGTTATTCTTCGGAATGAAATATACCAATCCCAACGATCGTACCAGAATTGCTTTGCCCGTAGAGCGGAATTACAGACATCACTCCAGTCCTCTCGTCGGTTGATCGGGCAATACTCCGGATAGCAATCTGTGCGTAAGCTGCGCCAGTTCGTAAATTTGGAACATATGGACCTGCTCTCTCTCTCTCTCTCTCTCTCTCTCTCTCTCTCTCTCTCCCGCGCGCGAAATTGAGGTGTCGTGGCCCAAGGGTTGTTCATAGCCTGCCGCGCTCTCTCCCGCGCGCGCGAGACTTGAGGCCCTTTCAAGCCTCTTTAGCACTTCCTTCTCTGGAACCCAATATCTTGGGATGGCTACTGCTTGAGAGTTAGCCTTACGACCTGATGTCATGTACAGGGCATTGCCTTTCTTGATGTCTTCAGCAGAGACCCTATCGAAAGTTGCAAATCGATGGTCGTATTGATGAAACATTTTGGCTTCGTACAACGGAAGATAACGTTCCTCTTCTCGCGAAAACACGTTACCCTGTAATTCCCATCCTGCATTGACCAATTCCTCCCGAGTTCTGAAGAGACCGGAATCATTGGACATATGAAACATCCCCTGAAAAGAAATTCCCCAAGGATTAATCTCCGGTTCTCCGCCTGACACCTCCTTCCAAAGTACGCCGGCGCGACGATACATCTTGCGGGCAATCTCCATATCCCTGCTCGTTCGGAAAATGGGACAGGTTCTGGTATTAGGATTGAAAAGGGCGAAATCCTCAGCTGAAAGCGAAAACAGTCGCGAGGCATCATTCAGATGATCTGTACGATGCAGATAAAAAGAGAATTCGGCTTTGGGACAAGGATGTCCAGTACCGTTTAAGGTAAGCAAACAAAAATTAATCCTTCCATCAATATTTGGGAAAATTTTCTCTCTGTTTTCAAAACTGTAAAGGCTTGCAAGCCTTTTCTTGGCTACAATCTCATGGAAGAAAGCCTTGGTTGAATTGTCCGTAGCGATATTGGTAGGCACTATCAAACCAGCGCGCCCCTTGGGGTTGATCAACTCCAAGAATGTTTCCGCGAACACTGCATAGGTGTTTACGTCGCCCACTCCCGTCAAAGGAAATCGTCCTCCCGTTCGGACGAATAAGCCAGTGGCTTCGTACCTCCGTTTCTCAGCCTGGAAATCGGCAAACAGAGCTTTCTCAGCCGGCCATGCATTTTCTCGTGTCAGTGCTTGGATAAACCGATTTCGTTCCGCCTTGTTGCGAGCGCTAGCAATATCAGGCGTACGCGTAGCAAAGAATTCTTGCTCCTGTAGTTTGATCCGTTCCCACGGAGGATTCCCGAGTACTACGTCAAACCCGCCGTCCCGCATAATTTCGGCAAAGTCCAGATACCAGTGAAAGAATCGATATTGCCGGGCCAGTTTTTTCGTTTCGTCTTCAACGGCTCGCCGATTGGACCACCCCGCACTGAGACGAACCAGATCTTCGGCGTACGGTATGGCGTCAATATTGTCTCGCGACTTTTTCGCAAAATACGCTCCAATGAAGAGATTGGCGGGGTACGCCTCTATCTCGATAGCCTTCCGGTAAGCCTGCCATACATCGCCCTTGCGGTTTATGTCTTGCATCGTCTCTTCAGGTTCTCGACTCAAATCGCGAGATGATCCTGCACGGGGGTGCATCCAACTGCCTTGGTCAAGCAGATTCCACTGCACCGCCGCGTATCTCTTTTTGTTGTCCTCTTTGAGTTTTCGGCAAACCTTTTTGTCATCGCTGGATAATGCTTGGTAGGCTGCGCCTGGAATGCCGTCGGCCATGGTTTCTGGATCAAGAATGCCCACCAAACTGTCGCCCAACCGGATATGCGAGTCGAGGAATGTCAAAGGCTTGCCGGGATCTATTGTTTCGATCCACAGAGCCGCCTTGCACAATTCCACCGCGAGCGGATTGCGATCAACGCCGTAGATGCAGTGCTGCACGACTTCGCGTAGTGCATGCTGGCGCAGGATTTCATCGGCTGAGTTGTTGCTGCCCGACTCGATGCGGGCGATCTCGATCGCCATACGACGCGCAGCAGCCAACAAAAAGTGCCCGGAACCGCAGGCGGGATCCAAGATCTTGAGATCGAGAATGGCAGCCTTCGGGTTTTCGGGGCGTTCCGTAACGGCTCGTTTGAGGACAGGTTCCAGCGCGGACTTGATCAGCTCCCGCACCAAAGACGGCGGCGTGTAATAGGATCCCGTCAGTTTCCGCTCCGAACCCTTAGCTTTCGCGTTTCGTTCCTCGCCTATGAAACGGAATGTCCAAGGCGTCGTTTCCACGTCTATTTCCGGATGGAGTTCCAGCAAGCTCTCGTAGATGGATCCCAACTCTTCCGTGCCCATATCCCGATAGTTGACGCGCGTGAGCGACCGGCCGGAATGAAAATAGCAGAGCGACCGTATGGCTTCCAAGAGATGTTCGTTCGATAGGGTTGCGCTGTCCAATTCGGGACATTGTTCCTGGTGGAACAGCCCGCCCAACCCCGGCAGGCCAAGTGCCGGAGTCTCTTCCACCAGCGCGCGAAAAACGATTTGCAAGCCTCGCCACAGATCGGGGTAACGGTCGTAATGCCTGCGCCGCGCAGCTCTTTCCCGCAAGCGCGATAGGGAGTACCCTTCCGCGTATAGGGTCCGCTGGGCGTCGGAAGATGCAGGGTCGTGTAGCAAATCGCGTTCTTCCGCCGTAAGCAGAAAGAGCAGGCGATAGACCAGTCTGAGAAGTTGCTGAAAGAATTTGGCGGAAGTGAAATCGCCTTCCGACAGCGCGGTCCGCAAAGCGTTGTTATCTTGATGTTGCAGAAATCCGTTGCCCAGTTGCCGCAAGGCTTGGGTGACGCCGTCGCGCAAATTCTCCCGGACGCGTTCCCCTACCTGATGCGCTTGCGCGCGCCAGTTTTCGACGATGCAGGTAGATGGATTGGGCGTCTGCTCTTCTTTCGGTTTCAAACGGGTGGCATGAGCCGTAAGCCAAAGCGTAGCGAAATCCGGATAGAGATCTTCCTCGAAAATGAGTTCCAGATCGGCTTCAATGTAGGCGGGACGCGTGAGGCTCGAATTGTCCCGCAGCATGCGCAACTTCGATCCGTTGGACACGATCCCCCACAGGCAGGCATCGTCTGCATTGAGGAATTCCTGCATCAGCGCATGGGGCGTGCGTCGCAAGCCCTCGTAGCCGAACCGCGGTTCGGCTCGGTCAAGGTGGTAGTTCCGGGTCACGATTAGCAGCGGCACGGCCCCGCGGCAAGCCCTGTGCGTCAGCGTGAACTTGTCTTCCCCCAGAGTGACGCTCCCGCCTTTCGCCAAATCCTCATAGCCGAAGATGTTTTGCAGCAGGGGCGACATCCACTCGTCAATGCAGACCCGCTCCGCTGGAAGATCCTGGCGCTGTTTCCGTTCGGCATAGTTGGCGTATATATCGTTGCCAATGCGCCAATACCGGGCGAGTTCGTCTTTCAGGACGAGCGATTTGGAAAGCCCGTAGTCGCTGTCCGTCTGTTGCGAAGCCTTGAGACGGGCGATCTCCTGCAAAAAGTCGGGCGGCAGGATGCCTCCCTCTACCCGGAGCGCAGTGAAACCGTGACTCTGCTGCGTACGCGCCATGCCGGTTTCAGAGGTTCGCCATAGGCATGAAGACGTAGATCCCGATCTTGTCGACCGGCAAAGAAGGAGTCACTGCGTAACGCAAGCCGCGGGCATCGCTGGCCTCCCGGATACGCCTGTGATCCTCCAACGTCTCCCGGGCGCGCCGTCTGGCAATGTCGTCGAAAGCGCTTTCGAGAGAGGGTATCCGGGCCCGTTCCTGTTTCAGCAGATGCATCTTCTGCCCTTCGGCCATGTTGCGACCGGGTTCCAGCGAGAGCAAAGCCAAGGCTTCGGTTTCGGTCATGGGAGCCACTTCGTTGCTGCCCCGAACGGCCACGCCCAGGCACTCTTCAACGAGCAGGGACTTGAGCGGCGCGAAGGCCCCGTCTGCTCCGCGGCGTTCCACCTGCAATTGGCTGCGCAAACGCAGAAGGTAGAGCGCGGTACGCGCTTGTACGCCGCGCGTAAACAGGGCCGTCGCCCGGGCCCCGATCCGCGGTTGGTCGGATTCCAGAGTCTGTTCCGCTACGTAATCCGCCAGAACGGAGACCAATGGATGCGCGCGATGGATGTGCGTCGCGCCGGTCGGCGCGGGCAGGGTAAATGATACCTTGGTTGCGGACGTAATTCCAAGACCGTCCAGGCGATCCTGCAAGGGTTGGGGCAGATGGCCGATCGGCAAACGCCAGTAGCCGGCGTGCGAGGCGAGCGGAGCCCCCAAACGTTCGCAGGCGGTGCGCACGAAACGCGCTACGTCGTCCTCGCCGCCCAACACGGAAACGACCTTGTTCCACTCGGGCATGACCTCGGCGGGTCGCAGCCGGCGTTGGGCGAAAACGGTACGGCTGGCTCGGTCGCGTGCCGTTTGCCACGCGTCGTCCACTTCGGCCTCGATGTCCGCGAACTCCAGCCGCTGCTGTTCAAGCGCGCCGGCAATGCTGCCGGCCTGCAGGAGAACCGCTTTCATGATGGTTTCGACGACGCGGTTGTTATCCGCGGGCAGAGGAACGGCCACGCCCAGTTCCTTCCGGATGCGCTCCGCCTTGTCCAGGATCACGCGCAATACCGCGCCGTCCACGGGATTGTTCTTGCCGTAGAGCATCAATGTGCGCACGGTGGGCGACGCCTGTCCGAAACGGTCGGCGCGTCCCTCGCGTTGCTCGTGGCGGGTCGGATTCCAGTTGAGATCGTAGTGAACGACGGCGTTGAAGTGATCCTGCAGGTTGATGCCCTCGGACAGGCAATCCGTTGCCACCAGGACGGGCGCTGCGCCTTCGTCCAGGTTCCCGAACGCTTCCACCCGTTCCCGGCGCTGCTCAGGCGTCAGTTCTCCCGTAATGACGTCTACGCAAACGCGACGCGCCGGCAAGGCGGCGCGCAAGGCTTCGCCGACGTAATGGGCCGTCGCGATGTACCGGCAGAAAATGACGGGCCTGAATTCGTCCCGGATGAGTTTGCGGCTTTCCCGAATCAGGAGCCTCAGTTTGGGATCCCGATCGGGACCGCGCAAGGCGTCGGCCTGCGCGATGAACCGCTTCAAGGCACGGGAATCCTCGTGGGAAACGAGCGTTCCGGCGGGTACGCTCTCATTGAGCGTCAGCGCGTCGTCCAGGACCTCGTCCAGGACCGTTTCCCCGGACGTCTGATCCAGCGACGCTATGCGTTCGTCTTCGGTCGGGCCCTCGGCGGCCTTGAGGCGGGTGCGCAACGCGAGCGCGGCCGCCGCCGGACTGGAGGACGCGCACCGGAGCAAGGCCAGGGCGGCCCACCAGGACAGCCTTTGCTGAATCTTGGTGCCTCGTTCCGCCCGTACGACCATGTCCCGCGCATAGGCCAGGATGGCGTCGAAGAGCTCCGCTTCGGCGCCGGTCAACTGGTAGACGGCTTCGCGGCTCTCGCGCACGGGAAAGGCGGCGTCGTCGTTCCACTCGGCAATGTCTCCGCGCCGGCGCTGGACGAAATGCCCTGCCAGCCGTTCCCGCAACGCGGCGCGGGCCGCGCTTTCAGGCATGGCGCTCAACTGCGCGAAGCGGGGTTCCAGCAAGCCCAGCAGATTGTGGAAGGCCGTATCGTCGCCGGAATGGGGCGTGGCCGTCAGAAACACCATATGGCGCTGGGCCTTTGCGGCCAGGCCCTTCAGCAACCGGTAACGCTGATGACGCGTACGGGTGTTGGCTTGGACGCAGGTATGCGCTTCATCGACGATGACGAATTCGGGGCACGCGCGCAGGAATTCATTGCGGCGGCGGTCCGACTTGACGTAGTCGAGGGAAACCACGGTATAGGGGTACGCCTCGAAAATGGACTCGTCGGGACGCAGCCCCCGTTCCAGGCGCGTGGCCGTGCCCGTGCGCACGACTTCGGCCTCCAGGCTGAACTTCGCGGCCAGTTCGCTCTGCCATTGCTCGCAGAGATGCGGCGGGCAGATGACCGTCAACCGGTCGATCTCCCCGCGATCCGCCAGTTCCCGCGCGATCAGCGCCGCCTCGATGGTTTTGCCGATGCCGACGTCGTCCGCCACCAGCAGCCGGACGGTATCCAGCTTCAGCGCCATGAGCAAGGGAACCAGCTGGTACGCCCGCGGGGTTACGTTGAGGTAGCCGAAACTGCGGAACGGACCGGCCCCCGCGCGCAGTTTCAGGCGCAAGGCGTCGCGCAGCAGCAGGGCCGTTTCGCCGGAACCGGGCTTGGCGGGATCCGGCAGTTCGAACTGCGCCGCGACCGGCGGTTCGGGTTCGAGCGGCAGGTAGATGAGCGTCGCGTCGTCTTCCGCGCCGCCGAGCGGGCGCAGTTTCAGGAGATCGGCGCGCGGTTCGGGCAACACCACCCACTCGCGTCCGCGTGCTCGAACCAAGTTGCCGGGTTGGAACTGAACCGCATCCATGCGCCGGCCTTCCGCCCTCTATCCCGCCGCCGCCGTTTGCGCGTGGCCGGTTCCGAAAATCCAGGCGTAGGCCTCGACGATGCCGGGCCACGCCCCTTGATCCGCGGGAAAACGCACGACCGTATACCCCGCCTCTTCAAGCCGTTGCGTAATCTCGGCATCCCGGCTTTGGCTCGCGGCCTGTTCGTGGTGCGGGCCGTCAATGTAAATCAAGGCCTGGTGCTCCCTGTAGGCGAAGTCGGGGCGCGTTCGATAGGCTTCCAGATAGCCTTGGGCCTTGTCCGGCAGATGATGCCCGGCCGCGCGCAGGAAGCGCAACCAGGCTTTCTCAAGGCTGGAACTGGAGGCGTTGTCCAAGCGCTGAAAAAGATCGCCGCCGTCCGGCAAGGCGGCCAAGTCCCTGCGCTCGCTGCGAGCCAGACGGCAGAGGAGATCAAGGACGACCGGATCTCGGCGGTCAATCAGGGCGTGATCCGATTGATTGTAATAGCTGAGCAGGCAAACGTAGCAACCGGCCTCGCAGTCTGGCTCTTGATTTTCCAGATCAGAGTGGTCGTTCCAGCGCCCGGAACAGGAAGCGTAATGGCAGGCTTGCAGGGCCTGGCGGGCGACGCGTCGCCACGCGCGGGGATCGTGGGCCAAGCGCGTGAGGACGCCGGCCCCGCCTTCGTCCGCCTCGTAGAACAGGATGGTGCGACGATCGTTCCGATCCGGCAAGGGTTCCGCGGCCAGTTCCGCGCTCTCCAGCTGGAATTCCTGTTCGATCCCGCGTTTCAGGGCGTACTGCAACGACGCCATGGCTTCCGCTGGGAACCCGGCCGGCTGTACTACCAGCACGTTGCGCGTATCCTTGACGTAGGGCGACACGCGCTGGATCGTCTTGCCTTCCCCTACGCTGTCGTCTTCCGCGTCCGTCGGCGCTTGCCCGTCCTTGTCCCTGGTCCATTCGCCGGTGTTCGCGTCCAGGCTGAAACCGTAAACGGTCTTTTCCTGACGGCGCAGCCAACCAAGGTTGACGCGCCAGAGCGTGGCCGCCGGGCCGTAGCAAATGCGTAGCAGCGCCTCGCCGCCTTCCGTCGCCTCCGCCTCCGTTACGCGTAGCTGGCCGTTTTCCCCGTCGTAACAAAGCGTAGTGACGGTCTCGTAGCCTTGTCGTTGCCGTTCCTCCTCGTCGGACGTAATGCGATTCGTCCGCCGGGTTGCCACCTGTTCAATGGGGTAGAGGTTGGTGACGAGGCGGCCGCCGGCCAGTCGTTGCTGGCAATTGACGCACAATTCGGAGTCGCTCTGCTCGTCGAAATGCCCGTATCCGCAATGGGGGCACATGCGCGCAGTCTGGACGGACAATTCCGCCGCGGCGGTGGCCATGGCCTCGTCCTGCATGGAGAGAATGGCGCGTCCGATCCGGTAGGTGCTGCCTTCGTGATAGATGACGGACTGGGGTCCGAATTCCGTGAGGCCCAGGAAGCGCGGGCGACTCAGGAAGGATTGCCGGAAAGTTTTTTCGCGGCGGCCGGGAATGTAGGCCATCAGGGGCAAACGCGGGAAATTGTACCCGGGCAGGAAACCTTGCGCCGCCAGATAGCGGTAGGTATAGAAGTCGGAATTCATCCTGACGCGCTGGTTCAGCAGCAGATTCTGTTGGCGGACGGCTTCGTCATACCGAGCTTGAGCTTCCTTTCGTTGCTTCTCTTGGGCGGCCGCGTTGCGGAGGATGGCGTTGGCCCGTTCCCGTTGACTGTCGGCGGCGCGATAAAGCGAACGCCAGCGCGCAAAAGTCTCGTCGAAGCGACGCATTACGGCGTTCAAGGCGTTATCGAGCCAAGCGCTGGTATACCAGGGCGCGGCTTGGCGCGTGAGATCCTCGTCCAGCGTGGCCAGAATTCTGCGCGCGCGGTGCGCCGCGCGTTCCTGCGCCGCGCGCGGGTTCATCTGTTGCTGCAGCTCCGCGAGCAACGGCAAGTCAGGATCCGGCAGTTCCAGCACGTCAGGAATTGCGTTGCCCAGTTTGACCCCGGTTTCCGCCAGCCAGACCGCATGGAGGTGGCTGCGCACCAGATCCTCGTTGGCGAGATCAATGGCCGGCGGGTTGACCGCGCCCGCGACCATACGCGGGGGATCCGCGAAGAAATACTGATCGTGCGGCGAGCGGGCCGCGCAGTAGGTGATGACCAACGCGGGTTGGCCGCTGCGTCCCGCGCGTCCGCTGCGTTGCGCGTAGTTGGCCGGCGTGGGCGGCATGTTGCGCATGTACACGGTATTGAGCCTGGCGATATCGACGCCGAGTTCCATGGTCGGCGTGCAAAAGAGCAGAGGCAAGCCTGGACCGTCCGCGTCAGCGCTTTTGTCGACCAGGCCTTTGCGAAAGCGCGCCTCCCTTTCTTTCCGCGCTTCGGCATCCACTTGCGCGGTATGCTCGCGGGCTTCCAATTGATGCAGAAAACGATAGTTCTGGCCGCGCAGATCGGCCAGGCTCTGATACAGCGTACGCAGAAAGGCATGGGTGGTTTCTTGCGCGCCTGCAGGCGGACAGCTGCGCCACTCCAGAACGGAACTGGCAATGCGGTAGCCGATGCGGCCATCTCCCATGTCCGCCGGTTCCACGTAACCGTACTCCGCGAGCAGGCCCAGCGCTTGATCCATGGCTGCGTTGTATTCCGCCTCGCCGAACGCCGTCGCTTCGCCCAGGGTCTGGCGTATCCGCATTTTGAGGCGGCGTCCGAAAGCGGAAAGGTGCGATATAGGCACCGTATGCGGCGCGTTGCGCGCGGTCCGAGAGCGGGGTCTGGGAATCATGAACCGCTGGACATTCAACCGTTCCTCGTCGGATAGGCCCCACGGTTCTTGCAATTCGTTGTAACTGCGGTTGCGCATGCGTTCCTGGAAATCGTTATCGAGATAGATGGTTTTGACGCAGAGTTCCTTGCGCATGCGTTCCAGGAGGTCGCGGAGGAGGTCCAAGCGCACGGCAACATCCAAGTCGCCGAAACAGGCGACTCGGCTCCATTCCTCTTCGTCGCGGCAGCAAGCCTCAAGATCCGCGTACCCGATTTCCAACAGGCCCAGCTGTTCCAGATTGGGGTTGGTGACGCGCCACCCCCGTTTCAGATCAGAGTACAGACGGTACCCCACAACGTCGCGCAAGGCCCTGACGGCATTGTGCGCTTTGGGGCCTTTGGCCCTGGGATTGGCCGCGTAATCGTCCGGTTCCAGATGCAGGCGCTCCGCGACGCGTTGGGCCAACCCGTCGTCGGTCACTTTGCCGTCCGGCGCGTCATGCATGACCGCCAGCAGCGCGCCGCGCAACAACAGGATCTGCACGAAGTCGTTGAAATGGCCTGCCTGAAGGCTGGCGTCCTGGCGATTGTCCGTGAAGGCCAACAGTTTCTTGGTATCCGCCTCCAGATCCGTGCCCATGAGATGTCTGAGCGCGGACAACGCCAGCACCGTGGTCGCGGAACTGCGGCCTTCGCCGGACAGGCCGGACAGCTTGCGCAGATCGCTGCGTCCCGCCGCCGGATACCGGGCCGCGCAGTCCGGGTTGAGGCAGAAGCGAAAGGCGCCGGGAATGTACCGCACGGCCAGGCCGTCGGTCCCGGCTTGGCCGCGGGCGTTCACTTGCAGCGCTTCCGGTTGATACGGGCGATAGCGGGACTTGAGCCGCGGTTGTCCGCCCGGAAAGTCCAGCCATTCTTCCGGGTAATGGCGTTCCAGTTCTTCAGGCTTGAAGACGCGCTGGTCGTCCGGCATGAGGAAGCCGAACTCAACGTCCTCGCGCTCATTGGCGCGATCGGTCAGTTCCCGCGGTCGGAAAACCAGCGCTTCTCCCTCTGCGCGCCAGACGGGAAAGTACTCTTGGCCGCACTCGCGGCAGAAAGCCAGATTGAATAGAAGGCGTTCCCGGTCTCCCGGCTTGAACTGTTGTCCGTTCGTCGTGACGAAACGCGTGCCGGGCGCTTCCAGCGTGGCGTACGCATTCCAGGCGCCGCTGATGAATTGATGCAGGCGGTAGGCGAAAAAACTGCGGCCGTCCTGGCGGCATTGGAAGGCCGCCAGCAGAAAGCGGGCCAGGTAATCCTGGCAGCAGGGCAGAGACAGATGGCTGGCCTCGGCGAGTCTTTGGGCCGCTTCCTGCACGGAAAGGGGCTGCGCGAGGCGCATCTGCTTGCCGTCCCGTTTTTCCAAACCCGCATTCCTTTCCACCCAGGCGCCGACCGGATGCCTGGCCAAGTCTCCATGGGCAGGGTTCCGGGGCACGCCTTCCGTAATGGCGCGCCGCAGGGCTGGCCCGTCAGTCGGAACGTCGTCTTCGGTTACCGGCTTCAGGGTTTCGGTGATGACATTACGGGCATGCACCTGCGAGCCGAACAATTGCGTGGCGAAATCAGCGACCGCGGCATTGCGATCCTGGCCTTCCTCGGCGGAGACCATAGTCGCTGACGTGCCGATGCAGAGCAGCTCGTCGTTGAAACGCTCCCGTACGCGCCGGATCAGCATGCTGACGTCAGCGCCCTGCCGCCCGCGATACGTGTGCAATTCGTCCAGAACCAGAAAGCGGAGGCCCGCGGCATGTTTCCGCACGGCCTTGTCCGTTTCCTGGAAGCGCGTCATGATCAGTTCGAGCATGACGTAGTTGGTGAGCAGAATGTCCGGGGGATCTTGGGCAATCCGGGTTCTTTCGGCATCGTCTTCCTGGCCGGTGTAACGGGCGTACGTCACCGGTTCGCGGCCCTGCCCGTAGCCGAACGTCAGGAATTTCGCCAACTCGCCGCGTTGGCTGTTGCACAACGCATTCATGGGATACACGACAATCGCCGAGATGCCTCGGCTGGCGCCGGCCTGCTTCCTGCGCAAGACGTCGTCCACGATGGGAATAAAGTAGCTGAGCGATTTGCCGGAACCCGTGCCTGTCGTCAGCACGCAGTTGTTGCGGCTGCGAATGATTTCAATGGCGTCGGCTTGGTGGCGATGCAGTACGAGGCGCTGGCCGAAGGCATCCATGTTTGCTTTCAACCGAAAGATTTTTCCGCATTCCGGAGCCAGGACTCCCTTTTCCACTAGGTCGTCGACGGAGCCCCCGGATACGTAGTTCGGATTTAGCTGGATCAAGGGCGAAGGCCAGAACCGGCCGGCGTCGTACGCCTCGTCTATCGCCTGACGCACGTCGGGCGCCTTGATGCGCGTGAAACTCCGAGCGAAGCGCTCATACTCGGCAATCAACTCGTCACGGAATGCGAATACGTCCATCCTGCGTCCTGGCGTCGTTTAAGGCGGCCTGGATTACGCGCCGCCCTGAACTGTATATAATAGCCTCCCTTCTCTCTCCGCGCGCTTGCGCGGCCACCGGATCCCTGATGCTGTAACCGCCTCAAGGCGCAGGCCGTTCGCATGCGTGCAGGATTTCCCGCCCGCCGCGAACTCCCATGCACCGTTCTGTCGGGAAACGTTTGTTGCCGGCATCGCTTCCGGTCCGCTGATCGAAGTTCGCTTCGCTATCCGTCGCCTGTTCGTCCCTTTCCGCGTATGCGCGCAGACAATCTTTTTTCGCCATCGGCCGCAGGACTGCGGCCGCGCCTTGATTGAAGTGCGTGCGGATTACGTAACGCACTGCGCGTGCGTCTATCGCGATGGCCTTGCCGGAACCGCGCCGGCGCGCAAAGGATTGGAAGTCGTTCTCGGCTTTCAAAGCCTTCCCGTTCAGTCCATCCACGGCCTGCCCGCAAGCCGCTGGATCGCCTGTGCGGTCTCATCCATCAGAGACAGGCAACCGCGGCAACCTGCAACGCACGGCCAGAGCATGCGTTCGCGCCCCCAGTACAGGATTAGGGTACGTTCGCGTCCGGCACTATGTCGTATTGCGGCAGCAGGGGCCGGAGCCGTTCGGCTTCATTGCGCGATGGCGCCAACTGCTTTCCCTTATCCGCCAATCGGTCTCGCATCGCCTCCAGCCCGGATTGAAAATCCATGTGCCGCCGACCCGTCGCCGGATTGTACAGGCGCATGGCGCGTCGCGCATCCGCCCCCATTCCGTCCGCAGCACCGCGCTATGATACAGCCCAACGTCTTGGCCCTCAACAACGGAAGGATACGGCGCGATGGCGCCGTACCGGTTGCCCGCCAGACGAAAACCCTGCCCGATCGGCGTGCCGGCGCCGGCTGCAACCGCGCGACGGCCGCAGGCGATAGGGATTCATTGCCCCTGCCAGCGGCCATCCGTCAGGTTTCCGACGGCTGCGGCGCGCCGGACCGCCTGCCGCGGCGCCCTGGGCAACTTCGCGGCTGGACATTCCTTGGTGTAAAGTTATGCGTTCCTGGCTCCCAGCGAGCGGGACGGCAACGGGAACCGAGACCCCGGAAGGCGGCCACAGGGAACCAGAGGTCGTATCATTCTGCCATCGCTATCCGGATACGCCCATGCGGGCCCAGAGTGCATAGTTCCGCTGACCCGTCCCTCCTGATTTTGGGCAACGTAACGCGCGACATCCCGTGCGCCGATCCCGCCCATGCGGAATACGTCCTCGGCGGCTCCGTCAGCTACGCCGCGCTGACCTGCCATCGCCTGCAGGCCAAAGCGGAAGTCGTGACGCGGGCGGGCGCCGACGTGGATCTTTCGCCTCTGACCGCGGTCGCGCGCTGCACGGTGCTGCCTTCCGCGACCACCACGACGTTCGTCAACAGCTACGGGCCGCAAGGCCGCGTCCAGCACTGCTACCATCCCGCCGCGCCGATTCGCGCGGCCGATCTGACGCCCGCCATGCGCCAGGCCCGAGCCGTCTTCCTGTGCCCTATCATGCAGGAAGTGGCGGCTGACGTGCCGCCCTGCTTCGACGCCTCCGCGTTTCGGGCCGCCGGCCTGCAAGGCTGGTTGCGCGGCATCGACGCCGCCGGGTGCGTGCATCCCGTCGCCTGGCGCGACCAGGAGCATGTCCTGCGCTGCCTGGACGTCGCCATTCTGTCGCGGGAAGATATCGATCACGACCTGAACCGCCTGTACGCCATTCTGGAGCACGTGCCCTTGGCCATACTGTCCAACTACCGCCATGGGTGCGACGTCTTCGAACGCCGGGCCGGCGGCGTCATCCAGCGGCACGTGCCGCCGCGGCCGGCGCGGGAAGTGGATCCCACGGGCGCCGGCGACGTCTTCGCGACCGCCTTTCTGCTCCGTTTTCTGGAGACGGACGACGTGTGGCAGGCCGCCCGGTTCGCCAACGTCGCGGCCTCGTTCGGCGTCGAGGGCGCGGGCGCCGCCGCCATTCCCTCCCGGCAGGCGGTGATGCAATACCTGGCGCAGCATCCGGTCTAGGCCGCGTTTCCATGACCCGGCATTGCGTCTGCATTTCCAATCAGAAAGGCGGGGTCGGCAAAACCACGACGGCCGTGAATCTGGGCCTGTACTTGAGCCGCCAGGCGCGCTCGGTGCTCATCGTGGACAACGATCCGCAAGGCAACGCCACCAGCAGCCTGGGGCTGCGCGGGCAGAACGCAAACGGCAGCCTCTACGAAGTGTTGAGCGGCGAGCTGCCCATGGAACAGGCCTGCCGGTCCACGGATTTCAAGAACGTGGATCTGGTGCCGTCCAGCCCCCACCTCGCCGGGCTGGAAACCGAGCGGAATCAGGAAACCGACGCCATGCAGTTCGCGCTGGCGCGGACGCTGGCGGCGTGCCCGCGTCCGTACGACTACGTCCTGATCGACAATCCGCCCAGCCTGGGCCTGTTATCCGTGTGCGGCCTGGTGGCGGCCCAGTCCCTGGTCGTGCCGGTGCAGTGCGAATACCTGGCGCTGGAAGGCCTGTCCTCCATTTTGCGCACCATCAAGCGTATTCGGCACGCCTTGAATCCGCAGTTGGCGCTGGGCGGTTTTCTCCTGACCCTGTACGATGGCCGGACGCGCCTGAGCCGCGAGGTCGCGGCGGACGTGCGCCGGCATTTTCCGGGCGAAACCTACACGACCATCATCCCGCGCAGCGTACGCGTAGCGGAAGCGCCCAGCCACGGCTTGCCCGTGGCCGTATACGATCCCGCGTGCGCGGGGGCTATCGCCTATGAGGCCTGGACCCGGGAATTCCTGCAACGTATGAACGACTGGCCCTGAGGCGGCGCCGTCTCCCGCTCCCTGGAACCACGCCATGCTCCCCGATGCTCCTCTCTCTTCTCGCGTCAGCGGCTTGGGCCGAGGCCTGGATGCGCTTTTCCGGCTGGAGGACGAAGCGCCCGCGCCGGATCGCCAAACCTTGGTGGACGTGCCGCTGGATCGCATTCGGCCCAATCCCCAGCAACCCCGTACGGCCTTCGCCGCCGAGACCTTGGCCGCGCTCGCCCGTTCCATCCAGCGTTCAGGCCTGCTCCAGCCTTTGGTGGTGAAGCCGGATCCGGAGCGCCAAGGACATTTCGTGTTGATCTCGGGCGAAAGACGCTGGCGCGCGGCCCGGGAGGCCGGCCTGGACGCCGCGCCGTCCGTGGTGCGGACGGCGACGGAACAGGATTCCCTGGTGCTGGCCTTGGTGGAGAATATCCAACGCGCGGATCTCTCGCCCTTGGAGCAAGCCGGCGCCTTCGCGGAATTGACCGCCCGTTACGACCTGACGCACGCGCAGGTGGGCGAGTTGATCGGGCTCAGCCGCGCCGCGGTCACGAATCTCATCCGCCTGTTGGAATTGCCCGCCGCGGTGAAGGCCGCTTTGGACGCGCAGCGGCTTTCGGTGGGTCATGCCCGCGCGTTGCTCGCGGTCCCGGAAACGGACGCGTGCCAGCGCCTGCTGCAGAACGTCCTGGACCAGAAACTCAACGTCCGCCAGACGGAAGAGCTGGTGCGGGCCCATACGGCCCAGGCGGCGGACGCCCGCGCCGACCGGACGCCGGCGGCGCCGACGCCAACGGACGCGGAGGCGCCGGCCGCCTATGAACTGCAGTTCCTGGAAAAGCGCCTGCGCGAGCGATTCCAGACGAAGGTCCGCATTCAACGCAACCCGGCCGGAGCCGGCAGCCTCATCCTGTCGTTCTATGACGACGCCTCGCTCAACCAACTGGTGGAAAGCCTGTTGTCCGAGATGGACGAAACGTGACGGACGGGCTGCGCCGGCCGTAGACGCGCGGGGCTGGCGGCAAACGCGTCTTACGCCATATTGATGTGCGGCATGCCTTCGCGGACGCCCGCCGGCGACACGCGAATAAAGGCGGCGTTGGCCTTGAATTCCTCGATATTGGCCGCGTTCAGATAGCTGAACGCGCTCTTGACGCCGCCCAGCAACGTCTTGACGATTTTGCTGACGGTGCCTTTGTACGGCACCGTGCTCTCGACCCCTTCCGGGGATCGCCCTTCAAAGTACGTCTCGTCCAGCACCTCGCCTTGGCGGCGCGCCCGGCGTTCCACGGCCTCATGGGAAGCCATGCCGCGCACGCGTTTCACCAGGCCCACGGGCGACTGCTCCAGTTCGCCCGGGCTTTCCTTGGTCCCGGCCAACAGGCTCCCGACCATGACCGAATCGGCCCCGGCCGCCAGGGCCTTGGCGATATCCCCGGCGGAGCGGATGCCGCCGTCGGCAATAATGGGCACGTCAAGGCCGGTTTGGCTGACGTCCAGCAAAGCCGTCAGCTGCGGCACGCCGACGCCGGTGACGAGGCGCGTCGTGCAGACGCCGCCGGGTCCCACGCCGACCTTGACGGCGTCCGCGCCCGCGTCCGCCAGATCCAGCGCGCCCGCGCCGGTCGCCACGTTGCCGGCAATGAGGCTGACCTCCGGAAACGCGCGCTTGCATTGCCGCGTCCCTTCCAGCGCGTGTTCCGAATGGCCGTGCGCGATATCCAGCACCAATACGTCCGCGCCGGCGGCCACGCAGGCCTGCACGCGTGCCAGCATGTCGTGATCGGTCCCGATCGCGGCCCCGACGCGCAAGGCCGCGCCGCGCGCTTTGACTTTCGCAATCTCGGCGGCCTGCTGCTCGGCGCGCATGAAGCGATGGATAATGCCTATGCCGCCCAACTGCGCCATGGCGATCGCCATGGCGGATTCGCAGATCGTGTCCATGTTGGCCGCGATCACAGGCACGGCCATAGGCAATGCCGCGGTGAGCTGCGTGCGCAAATCCACTTCCATGCGAGAACGGATGCGGGAACGACGCGGCACCAAGAGCACATCGTCGTAGGTTAGGCCCAGGGGAATGGCAGATTCGAGATTCATGGCAACAGGAAAGGTCCCCAACGTTGCGTTGGCTGCGCAAACACGCCATTATATACCCAGCCGCCGCGCGGATAGCCGCCAACGGCCCCCCAGCGCGTTCGTCTCGGCAAGAGGACAAGGCGGGAGGGCGCGGCCAGGATGCGTATCCGGCGGATGCGCGCCGCAGATCTCCAGGCGGACGCGGCGCGGCGCCCCTTTGGCCGCAGGCAACCGGAGGCCCTGCGCGGGCGCGCGCCCGCCTGCGCCTGCCGTCGCGCCGGGGAGGCGCCCGGGGACCGCGCCACGCGCAGTCCCCTTGATCCTTGATCCCGATCGCGGCCACCGCCGTAGCGCGGCGGCGCGGCGGCAGGCTAAACCCGGATGGCGGCCTGCGCGGCGGCCAAGGCAATTGCCGGCGCTCCCCACGCGAATCGGTACAATGGGCTGTATCCTGGCCCTTGTCCGGCCAAGTTATGCCTGACGGCCATGCCTATGACCGATAGCCCATCCCGTACGCCTGCGTCGCCGGCGCTTGCAGCCGAAATGGCGCTTGTGGGCCAGGAACTGGCGCGGGAGAGACGCGCCCAGGACGAACTGCTGGCCCGGCTGCTGCCCGTGGCGCAGACGCCGGGGCCGCGCTTGCACTATGCCGGGATCATCTTGGCGATAGGATTTCCGCGGCCGGATTCGACGCAAGCGCTGGCGCGCCGCTGTCAACTGGCCGTCGCGCTGGAATTGCTCTGCACGGCCTTGCAGACGCACCGCCTGCTGCTGGCCGCCGAACCGGACGCGGCCGGCGGTTATACGGACGGCGCGGCGGTTCTGATGGGCGATTACAATTTCGCGCGGGCCGCGCAACTCGTGACCCAGCTGGGCAATCCGTCGTTGCTGGATGCCTTCGCCAACATTCTGAAAATAGCCAGCGAGCAGTTCTTGGCCTCCTTGACCGAAGCGGCGCGCCCCTTCCATGCGCCGTCCGTCATTGCGTCCCAAGGCATTTTGTGCGGAGCCCATCTGGGCGCCCACGGGCGTCAACGACCGGCCCTGGTCGCCGCGGCCTGGCGCGCGCTGGCCGGGGCGGAGTCGCGCGGCGCGCGCGACCAGGCCCTGGCCGCCTTGTTGCGCGTGGCGCCGGCGCACCAGGCCGAACGTTGGCGCGCCTGCGGCCTCCATGCCGCGCCGCGGCCGCCCGCTCGACGCGGGTGAGCGGCCCGCGCGCGGACGCCTGCAACCCGGCGCGCGCCCCAACCGTATATCCCTTAAGATTTCTTTAATCTCCCGTTGCGGCCCTATCCCCTACACTGACGGCATCGTTGCTGCATTGGCCAGAGAGAAAGGTGACGACCATGGCTGGATTCGACGTCGAGGACACCTCTTTCCAATTCACGTGGGAATCGATCGCAGGCTTGTGCCATGCCGATCCCGCTTTTCGCAAAATCGTCTCGTTGCGGCGAATTCAGGCGGATCGCTTCCTGGCCCATGACGAGAAGCCGTTGCCGCATCCGTTGGTCGTGCTGGACGGCTGCCTGCGCGTGGAGGCGTTCGAACGCCTCCAGCCCCAGCAGAGCCAGGAGCGGCGCAAGCTGTTCGCCTTGCCTTTCGGCGAAGGCGCGGTCTTGGACGCTTCCCTTTTCGTCGGCTGGACCGATTACCGGATCAAGGCGGTCGACACCGCGATCGTCTGCTATCTGAAGGCCGAGCTGGACGCTATCGGCTTGCGCTGGAGCAACGTGCTGGAAGCCTTGCTGCGCAGCCAAATCGCAGTGCAACAGCAGATCTACGACGAACAGCTGGAAGCGTACGAACCGCTCCGCACGCGCCTGGTGCGCCTCCTGCTGCGCGAATCGAAGTCCGGACGCGCGCCCATCATCATGTCGCACAAGGCGATCGCCGAACGGCTCGGCACCTATCGCGAAACGGTTTCCAATCAATTGTCGCGCCTGAAAAACGGCGGCGCGATCGACTACGGCTATCGCGTCATCCAGGTGCTGGACGCCGACCAACTGGATCTGATGACGTACGCCAGCCTGCCGCAGTAGCCGTCGCCCTCACGCGCCGGACGCGGGGCTGTGCCGTTGCGCCTGCACTTTCTTGACGCGGCTGGATTCAATCCGGGTCACCTTGAAGAGCCAATCCTGGAACGGCACGTGATCATGCTGGACCGGCACCCGCCCTAATTGGCTGAAGACGAAGCCGCCGATGGTGTCCGCCGTATCGACCGGCAAGTCCACGTTCAGAATGCGCGCGGCGTCGTCCAGGTCGAAACGCGCGTCGAACTCGTACAGGTTTTCGTTGATCCGGGTCAGTTCCGGCGGCTCGTGATCGTATTCGTCCTGGATTTTGCCGAAGATTTCTTCCATCAAATCCTCGATCGTCACCAGGCCGGAGGTGCCGCCGAATTCGTCCACGACGATCGCGATGTGGATGCGGTTGGCCTGAAACTCGCGGAGCATCGCATCCACCTTTTTGCTGGCCGGCACGAAATAGGGCGCGCGCATGATAGCGGCCAGCGGACGGTTCAAGTCGTCGTCCCGGTACAGTTCCAGGATATCCTTGGCGTACAAAACGCCTTCAATCGCATCGTTGCTGTCCGCGTATACGGGAATGCGGCTGTGGCCGGTCTCCAGAATCACGTCCAGCGCTTCGGGCACGGGCATGTCGACCGGGACGGACGCCATGTCGATACGCGGCACCATCACTTCCCGCACGGGCGTGTCCCGCAATTCCACCACGTTGGCAATCATGCGTTTCTCCGCTTCCTTGATCTCCGCTTCCGCGTCGTTGACGTCGATCAGGAGCCGCAACCCTTCCAGGCTCAGAAAGGTTCTTTCCTCCGCGCCGGCCGCGCGTTCGCCCTGCGTCCGGCGCGCCCAGAGCAGAAAGAGCCAGGACAGCGGCCAGAAGACGCCGTCCACGATCTGCGCCGCCCGGGTCAGGCGCAGCGCGCAACGCGTGGCGTTCTGCCCGACCCAGATGCGGCCCGCGCTTTGGGCGCCGACCAGCAACAACGCCGTCAAGGCCAGTAGGATCCAGCGCGCGTTCGCGTCCAGGGCCAGCGCCTCCAGACACCACATGACGGCGAGCCCGGCGCCCAGGCACAGCAGGGTCTTGCCCAGCATATGGGCCACGAGAAAACGCGGCGACGCGGCCAGCAATTCCTCCAGGGCCAAAGCCGCGCCGGCGCCTTGCGCCCCCAGTCGCCGCACCGCGCCGCGGTGCGCCGCCGCGAGGGCCAATTCGCTGGCGTTCAGGAGACCGGCCAGGCCGGTCGCCAAGACCCAGGCCGCGCCCAACAGTCCCCACAGCAGTTCCCCGCGCAAGGTCATGAGGCGGCGACAGCGTCTTCGGCCTCGCGGGCACGCTCGCCCGGGGCCGGCGCGGGCTTGGCGGGCACGCCGTAGACCAAGGCATCCGCGGGCACGTCCCGCGTCACCACGGCGCCCGCCCCGGTGCGGGCGCGGCGGCCTACGCGCAACGGCGCGACCAGCTTCGTGCCGCTACCCAAAAAGGCTTCGTCTTCTATGACGGTACGGTGCTTGCGTTGCCCGTCGAAATTGCAGGTAACGGTTCCGGCGCCGACGTTGACGCCCGCGCCGACGTCGGCGTCGCCGACGTAACTGAAGTGGCCCATATGCGCGTCGGCCCCGAGCGCGCTGTTCTTGATCTCGCCGAAACTGCCCATGTAAACGCGCGCCTCCAGCTGCGCGCCGGCGCGCAGCCGCGCGAAAGGCCCGATCCGGCACCCGGGACCCGCTGCGGTCCCTTCCATAACGGCATACCGAATCCGGCACCCTTCCTCGATCCGGCAGTCATGGAGATGCGCGGCCGGCCCGATCTCGCATCCCTCGCCGATGTGCGTGCGGCCCGTGAGCAGGGTGCCGGGCGCAATCAGGGTGTCGGGCCCGATGCGGACGCCGGCATCCACGTAGGCGGCCAGCGGATCCAGGAACGACACGCCCGCGTCCATATGCGCGGCGTTGATGCGCTGGCGCAAGGTCGCGGTCGCCCAGGCCAACTGCGCGCGGGTATTGACGCCCAGGACGTCCTCCGACGCGGCGGCGCAGGTTTCGACGGCCAGGCCGTCCTCCCGCGCCAGGCGGGGCAAATCGGTCGCGTACCGTTCGCCGTCCGCCTGGACAGCCAGGCGGGACACGGCCTGAAACAGCCATTCGGGCTCGAAGACGTACGCGCCCGCGTTGAGTTCCGTCAACGCCCGTTGCGCCGGCGTGCAAAGCTTTTCCTCCACAATTGCGCGGAAGTCGCCCCTGGCGTCGCGCACGATGCGTCCGAAGCCTTGGGACGCGGAGCGCTCCGTCGTCAACAGCGCGACGCCGCCCTGCGTCCGTTCCGCTTGCCGCCGGACCAATGCGCGCAGGGGCGCGACCTGCAACAGCGGCATGTCTCCGTACAATACCAGCACTTGGCGGGTCGTATCCGCGAGGCGTCCCTGCGCCTGCGCCACGGCGTCGCCCGTGCCCCGCGGCCGGGCCTGGCAGCAAAACCGCGCCTGGCCGGCGAACTGCGTCCTGACGGCATCGGCTCCGGGCGCGACCACGACCCAGGGCGGCGCGGCCGACAGCGCGCGCGCCGCGTCAAGAACCCACTGCAACATGGGCCGGCCGCACAGCGCGTGCAGGACTTTGGGCGTGCGCGAACGCATCCGGGCGCCGCGCCCGGCGGCCAGGATTACGACTTCCAGCTGGGAGTCGGCGCTTGACGCGGCCTGCGCGTCAGAGGCCCCGGGATCGGGTTCGGGAGGAGGCTTGTCGTCCATGGATTCAGGCTACGCCGCGCGCGGCGCGCCTGAGCGGAGCGAACTTGGCGCCAAGGCAAAGGGCATACCGAGGGTTTTGTTGGCAACGGCCTACTCTTGCACACAGTCGCCCATGCACTACCATCGGCGCTGACGGACTTAACTGCCGGGTTCGAGATGGATCCGGGTGTACCCCCGTCGCTCTAGTCACCAACAAAACGCTCGGTACGCGCTCCTCCTTGGTTCGCCGCCGCGGCGCGACAGACTGACAACTGAATAGGATATGGACATCGCGCCCCGAGGCATGCGAAAAGATTAAGCCGCTCGTACGTTAGTACAGGTCAGCTGCGACATCTCTGCCGTTACACCTCCTGCCTATCAAACTGGTCGTCTTCCAGCGTACTTACCAGGTTGTCCCTGAGAGGGAACTCATCTTGAAGCTGGCTTCCCACTTAGATGCTTTCAGCGGTTATCCATTCCGGACGTAGCTACCCAGCGATGCCGTTGGCACGACAACTGGAACACCATAGGTCCGTCCACCCCGGTCCTTTCGTACTAGGGGCAGCTCTCCTCAATTCCCTTGCGCCCACAGCGGATAGAGACCGACCTGTTTCACAACGGTCTGAACCCAGCTCGCGTGCCACTTTAATGGGTGGACAACCCAACCCTTGGGACATGCTACTGCCCCAGGATGTGACGAGCCGACATCGAGGTGCCGAACCTCCCCGACGATGTGAACTCTTGGGGGAGACTAGCCTGTTATCCCCGGGGTAGCTTTTATCCGTTAAGTTCCGGCCCTTCCACTTGGAACCGAAAGCTCACTAACGCCGACTTTCGTCTCTGTTCGACTTGTAGGTCTCACAGTCAAGCTCCCTTCTGCGTTTGCACTCTACGGCTGGTTTCCATTCAGCCTGAGGGAACCTTTGCGCGCCTCCGTTACTCTTTGGGAGGCGACCGCCCCAGTCAAACTACCCACCAGACACTGTCTCTTGACCGGATCACGGCCAAGGTTAGAGCCAAGACATAGCCAGGGTGGTATTTCACCGGCGACTCCCCCGATCCTGACGAACCAGGTTCACCGTCTCCCACCTATCCTACACAGACTAAGCCCTAACCCAATGCCAAGCTGTAGTAAAGCTCCACGGGGTCTTCTTGTCCTGCTGCGGGAAAGGAGCATCTTCACTCCTAATTCAGTTTCACCGGGTCCTCCGTTGAGACAGTGCCCCATTCGTTACGCCTTTCGTGCGGGTCGGAACTTACCCGACAAGGAATTTCGCTACCTTAGGACCGTTATAGTTACGGCCGCCGTTCACCGGGGCTTCAGTTCAGGGCTTGCACCCCTCCCCTTAACCTTCCGGCACTGGGCAGGCGTCAGCCTGTATACATCGTCTTGCGACTTGGCACAGACCTGTGTTTTTGATAAACAGTCGACAGGGCCGTTTCTCTGCGGCCTCCTCGAGCTCACGCGCGCGCGGCGCGCTCACCCTACCGAGGCATTCCTTCTCCCGAAGTTACGGAATCACTTTGCCGAATTCCTTAACGAAGGTTATCCCGTCCCCCTTGGTATGCTCTACCTGTCTACCTGTGTCGGTTTGCGGTACGGTCGCGTAGGACTCGCTAGGGGCTTTTCTTGGCAATCTAGGTTCAGTCGCTTCGCCCTTGCGGGCTCGCCGTCACCCCTCAGCTCGGCGGGTCTTTTAACCCCCGCTTCAACGCCTACAGGCTTGGAGCAGCTATTCCAGCAGCTGTCCGACCTACCTTCCTGCGTCCCCCCCTCGCTATAACGTCCTGACGCGGTACAGGAATATTAACCTGTTGTCCATCGACTACGCCTTTCGGCCTCGCCTTAGGCCCGACTAACCCGACGCGGACTGACCTTCCGTCGGAAACCTTGGACATTCGGGGACTGCGGTTCTCACGCAGTTCATGCTACTCGTGCCAACATTCTCGCTTCCGTTCGCTCCACGCCTCCTTGCGGTAGCGCTTCGGCGCCAACGGAACGCTCGCCTACCATCCGGCGCCGGGCGTACCCGGCCCCGGATCCGTAGCTTCGGTGGACAGCTTAGCCCCGTTACATCTTCGGCGCAAAGTCACTCGACCAGTGAGCTGTTACGCACTCTTTCAAGGATGGCTGCCTCTAAGCCAACCTCCTGGCTGTCTGGGTAACTTCACATCCTTTCCCACTTAGCTGTCACTTCAGGACCTTAGCTGACGGTCTGGGCTGTTTCCCTCTCGACCGCGAAACTCATCTCCCGCGGTCCAACTGCCGCCCTTAACTGCCGGTATTCGGAGTTTGGTTGAGTTCGGTAGGCTTTCAGCCCCCTACCTCATCCAGTGCTCTACCCCCGACAGTCAACGGTGCGACGCTAGTCCTAAAACTATTTCGGCGAGAACCAGCTATCTCCAAGTTCGTTTGGCATTTCACCCCTATCCACAGCTCATCCGAGCATTTTGCAACATACAACGGTTCGGTCTTCCACGAGACATTACTCCCGCTTCAACCTGGCCATGGATAGCTCACCTGGTTTCGGGTCTACTCCCTGCAACTCCAGCGCCCTGTTCAGACTCGCTTTCGCTCCGGCTCCGGCTGCGACTGCCTTAACCTCGCTACAGAAAGTAACTCGTTGGCTCATTCTCCAATAGGCACGCCATCACCCGGCTGCGCGAGGCAGCATCAGGCTCTGACTGCTTGTAAGCATGCGGTTTCAGGTTCTCTTTCACTCCCCGTATAGGGGTACTTTTCACCTTTCCCTCACGGTACTTGTCCACTATCGGTCGTCAAGAGTATTTAGCCTTGGAAAGTGGTCTTCCCAGCTTCGCGCAGGATTTCCCGTGTCCCGCGTTACTCAGGATCCCAACCTGGAACGCTGCGGTTTCGCGTACGGGACTATCACCCTCTCCGGTGCGCCTTTCCAGTGCGCTTCCGCTACCTCGCGTTCTCCTTTGCTGGTCCTACAACCCCGCCAGAACCGAAGCTCCAGCGGTTTGGGCTGCTCCGCGTTCGTTCGCCACTACTAACGGAATAATCTCTTTTCCTCCGGGTACTTAGATGTTTCAGTTCCCCGAGTTCCCCGCGGCGCGGCTATGGATTCACCGCCCGCTGCGCCGGCATTCATCGGCGCGGGTTTCCCCATTCGGAAATCTGCGGCTCGCAGCCTTAGCACGGCTCCCCGCAGCTTATCGCAGTGCTACACGTCCTTCGTCGGCTCTTGACGCCAAAGGCATCCCCCGCATGCTCTTAGTAGCTTAATCTTCATTCGGCATGCAAAACTCTTAGGTTTGATGCTCATATCCTATCCAGTTGTTAATCTGCCGGACCGCAGTCCGCGGAACCGCCGAGCGCCGGGAGAGGCCAAGCCTCTGCGGCGGGCGGCGGGCCCTGTGGGTCTGAGTGGATTCGAACCACTGACTTCAGCGTTATCAGCACTGCGCTCTAACCGACTGAGCTACAGACCCCCAGCGGCGATCAACCGCTGAAGAGTGGCAAGACGGCCCCGGCATCCGTCCATGGTGCGGACGCGTAGGCCGACGAGCGAGGCTGCCTCCGCAGCGGCTCGCGGCCAAGGTCCTAGAAAGGAGGTGATCCAGCCACACCTTCCGGTACGGCTACCTTGTTACGACTTAGTCCCAGTCATCCGTCCCACCCTAGGCAGCTCCTTCCTTGCGGTTAGGTCACCGACTTCAGGCGTTACCGACTTCCATGACTTGACGGGCGGTGTGTACAAGACCCGGGAACGGTATTCAACGCAGTATGGCTGACCTGCGTTTACTAGCAACTCCGACTTCATGCAGGCGAGTTGCAGCCTGCAATCCGAACTACGAACGGTTTTGGTGGGATTTGCTCCAGATTGCTCTTTGGCCGCCCATTGTACCGTCCATTGTAGCGTGTGAGTAGCCCTGGATATAAGGGTCATGCTGACTTGACATCGTCCTCACCTTCCTCCGATGTTTTATCGGCAGTCTCGCTAGACACATGTAACTAACGACGAGGGTTGCGCTCGTTGCGGGACTTAACCCAACATCTCACGACACGAGCTGACGACAGCCATGCAACACCTGTGTACGCTCCCCGAAGGGTCGTTCCGCTTTCGCTTCACTACTACGCACATGTCAAACCCAGGTAAGGTTCTTCGCGTTACATCGAATTAAACCACACGCTCCGCTGCTTGTGCGGGTCCCCGTCAATTCCTTTGAGTTTTAGCCTTGCGGCCGTAGTCCCCAGGCGGAGTACTTATCGCGTTAGCTTCGGCACAGACGACTGAAGTCACCTACGCCTAGTACTCATCGTTTACGGCGTGGACTACCGGGGTATCTAATCCCGTTCGCTCCCCACGCTTTCGCTCATGAGCGTCAGGTCAGTGCCAGGGCGCCGCCTTCGCCACTGGTGTTCCTCCCGATATCTACGTATTTCACCACTCCACCGGGAATTCCGCACCCCTCTCACTGCCTCCAGTTCGGCAGTTTCCGACGACCCCTCCTGGTTAAGCCAGGAGATTTCACGCCGGACTTGCCGAACCGCCTTCGAGCCCTTTACGCCCAGTAAATCCGGATAACGCTCGCCACCTAGGTATTACCGCGGCTGCTGGCACCTAGTTAGCCGTGACTTATTCGTGCGGTACTGTCCTTGTCTCATCCCGCACAAAAGGAGTTTACAACCGAAGCCTTCTTCCTCCACGCGGCGTTGCTGGATCAGGCTTGCGCCCATTGTCCAATATTCCTCGCTGCTGCCCCCCATAGGAGTCTGGGCCGTATCTCAGTCCCAGTGTGGCTGATCGTCCTCTCAGACCAGCTATCGATCGTCGCCTTGGTAGGCCGTTACCCCACCAACCAGCTAATCGACCGCGAGTCCCTCCCAAGGCGCCGGAGCTATACCTGACCGTTTCCAATACGGCCAGGACTACGGGGTATTAGCCCTGGTTTCCCAGGGTTGTCCCCCACCTCGGGGCAGGTCACTCACGTGTTACTCACCCGTTCGCCACTGTCCGGTTCGGACCGAAGTCCTCCCCTTCTCGTTCGACTTGCATGCGTAAGGCACGCCGCCAGCGTTCATCCTGAGCCAGGATCAAACTCTCCATAAGAGTTCGCCTGCGCAATGACGTTCATTGACAGGAATAATCCAATTCGCTCGGGTTCCGTCTTACCACTCTTCAGTTGTTAATCTGCCGCTCGCTCGCAACGAGAGCAAGAACGCCAGTATAACACACAAGCCCGCGGCCGCGCCAAAAAGATTCGCGGGCGAACGCGCGGCCGCGTCACGCGGGGACCGCGAACGCCGGCTCGACGGCGCCGCGCAGGCGCTGGCGCAGGTACTGCCATTCCCACGGCGCTTCGCGCAGGCGGGTCGGGCCGTTGCGCACGTCGTGGGCGAGGCCCGCGGCCGCCGGGAAATGGCTGTAGATCATGAGGCGGCGCGGCCGGCCGGAGGTGTTGCCGACCGAATTGTGGATGAGCAGGGCGTGGAACAGCAGGACGGAGCCGGCCGGCGCCAGGACGTCCTGGCCGCCGCCGAAATCCACCAGATCCGGCTTGACCTGCAAGCCGTTGTCCGTGGCTTCGTGCGCCAGATCCTGCTTGTGGGTGCCCGGCCACACCCGAATGGGCCCGCTGTCCGCGCGGCACGCGTCCAGGGTGATGGCGGAAGACAGGATATCGGGCGGGTAGTTCTGCGCCTTGTAGTAGGCGTAGTCGCTATGCACCGGGAAGCGGTCGTCCATCCGGCGCGCCTCCAGGCCGGCGATCGGGCCGGGCACGGGCTGCTTGTAGTTGAGCTTCTCTTCCATCAGCACCGGTTCGTCCCCCATGATCTGGCGCATCGGCGCCAGCAGGCGGTCGTCCGCCGCCACCTCGGACAGATAGAGGGACAGATCGTTGATCGGCTGGATTTTGCGCACCATCCATTGGTCGGCGTCCAGCGCGCGGATGTCCAGGCGCCGGCTTTGCCGCCGGTTGGCGAGGCTCGAATTGACGATCAGATCCAGAATGTGGTCCGCCTCCGCGCGCATGCGCGCGACTTCCGTCGCGTCGAAACGGGCCGGCAGGACCAGGTATCCCTGCTGCTGGAACTCTTCCCGCTGCGCGGGCGTCAGGGCCGGATTCACGAGGCACTTCCTCCTTGCCTCCGCCGGGAGGCGCTGGCGTTCGCTGGCCGCTTATTATACCCGCGCGCGGCGCCTCAGGCGGGATCGGCGACCAACCGCATCATGGCGGCGTCCATATCCACGCGCGCGCCGGCCGTCACGGCGATGTCCCGCACCGTGCCGGCGCGCGGCGCCGTGATTTCGTTCTCCATCTTCATGGCTTCCAACACCACCAGCGTCTGGCCGCGCGCGACGGCCTCGCCTTCCTGCACGGGCACGCTCACGACCAACCCGGCAATCGGGGCGTCGATGCGGGCTTCGCCTTCCGCCTCCTCCTCGTCGCTGCGCCCGGCCTGCAAGGTGCGTTCCGCCTCGTCCTGAATCGAGAGCCGGAAACTGTACCCGGCCAACGACGCGTCCAGGCGGCCCGCGCGGGCCTGCACCCAGACTTCATGGCTGCGATGATCCACCAGCGCGCTGTACAGTTCGGGCAGGCCGCTGCGCTCCAGGCTGACCGCCACGGGTTCGCCGTTCACGCGCACCTCGTCGCCGACGAGGTCTACTTCGAAGGTGTCCCCTTCCACGTCCACATAGTATTTCACCAGCGCCCTCCCGCGGCGCGCATGCGCCCGGCCAGGCGCCACAGGTCGGACGGCTCCTGGGACGCGCCCGCGCCCAGCGTGATGGCCTGGCGCCGTTCTTCGTGGGTGATCAGGGCCGCCGCGATCGCGGCGACGCGGGCGTGCAGGCGGCGCTCGTCGGCGTCGTCCACCAGTTGCTTGCGGTCGATGAAGCCGGTATCGAAACGGCCCATCATGAACTCGGTGCTCTTCATGACCGAAATGTGGAAGGGGATGGAGGTCTTGACGCCGGCGATGCGGTACTCGTTCAGGGCCCGCCGCATGCGCATGATGGCCTCCGCCCGCGTTTCGCCCCACACGATCAACTTGGCCACCATGGGGTCGTAGTACAGATCGATCGGGCAGCCCCGGTACAGGCTGCTCTCGACGCGCACGCCCGGGCCGGTCGGCTCCTGCACGAAGGAGACGACGCCGCTGCTGGGCATGAAATTGCGGAACGGATCCTCGGCCGTGATACGGCATTCGATCGCCCAGCCGGAGGGGCGGACGTCCGCCTGGGCGTAACGCAGGCGGCGCCCGTCCGCAATGGAGAACTGCTCCTTGACGATATCGATGCCCGTCACCAATTCCGTCACCGGATGCTCCACCTGCAGGCGGGTGTTCATCTCCAGAAAGTAGAACCGATCCGTCGCGGCGTCGAAGAGAAATTCCACGGTGCCCGCGTTCACGTACTGCACCGCTTCCGCCGCCTGGACGGCCGCGCGGCCCATTTGCCGGCGCAGTTCGGCGTCCACCGCGACGCTGGGGGCCTCCTCGATCAGTTTCTGGTGGCGGCGCTGGATGCTGCATTCCCTTTCCCCCAGATGGATCGTGCGCCCGAAGGAGTCGGCCAGGATCTGGATTTCGATATGGCGGGACTGCGCGACGTATTTCTCCAGGTACACGTCGTCGTTGCCGAAGCTGGATTGGCTCTCCCGCCGCGCCGTCGCCAGGGCCGAGTCGAATTCGGCCGGCGCCTGCACGATGCGCATGCCTTTGCCGCCGCCGCCGGCCGCCGCCTTGATCATGAGCGGGAAGCCGATCTCCCCGGCGGCGGCCTTGAGCGCCGCGTCCGCCAAGCCGCCGCCGGTGCCCGGCAGCACCGGCACGTCGCTGCCTTGAATCGCGCGGCGCGCCTGCACCTTGTCGCCCATGGTGGCGATCGCGTCCGGACCGGGGCCGATGAAGGTCAGGCCCGCGTCCTGCACCGCCGCCGCGAACTCCGCGTTTTCGGCCAGGAAGCCGTAGCCCGGATGCACCGCGTCGACGCCGGCGCGCCGGGCCACGTCCACGATGCGGTCGATGCGCAGGTAACTGTCGCTGCTGGCCGGTCCGCCGACGCGGTACGCCTCGTCCACGTAGCGCACGTGCAGGGCGGCGCGATCCGCGTCCGAAAAGATGCCGACGGTGCCGATGCCCCGTTCCTGGCAGGAGCGAATCACGCGGATGGCCACCTCGCCCCGGTTGGCTATAAGAACCTTGCGAAACATGCGGCGCGCGGATCGGGAGGACGCCTAGCGTCCCTACAGCGGAATGTTGCCGTGCTTCTTGGGCGGCAGGGTCCGCCGCTTGTTGTGCAGCATTTCCAGCGCGTTGATCAAGCGCGGCCGCGTCTCATGCGGTTCGATAATGTCGTCCAGGTACCCGTTTTCGGCCGCGATGAAGGGGTTGGCGTACAACGCGCGGTACTCCGCGACCAGTTCCGCCCGGCACGCCGCGGGATCGGCGGCTTGCCGGATGCGGGCGCGGTGGATGACGTTGACCGCGCCTTCCGCCCCCATGACGGCGATTTCGGCGGTGGGCCAGGCCAGGACCAGATCGGCCCCGATCTGACGCGGGTTCATGACGCAGTAGGCCCCGCCGTAGGCTTTGCGCACGATCACGGTCAACTTGGGCACCGTCGCCTCGCAAAAGGCGTACAGAAGTTTGGCGCCGTGGCGAATGATGCCGCCGTGCTCCTGGCTGAGGCCGGGCATGAAGCCGGGCACGTCCTCGAACACGACCAACGGGATGTTGAAGGCGTCGCAGAAACGCACGAAGCGGGCCGCCTTCTGGCTGGCCTCCACGTCCAGCACGCCCGCCAGGACGATGGGCTGCTGGGCCACGATGCCCACGGACCGGCCGTGCAGCCGCGCGAAGCCGATCAGGATGTTCCGGGCCCACTGCTCCTGGACCGGCAGGAACTGGCCGTTGTCCACCACGCGCGTAATGACCTGCGTCATGTCGTAGCCCTTGTTGGGGTTGGCGGGCACGATGGCGTCCAACGCCTTGTCCTGGCGCAGGGAATCGTCCTTGTTCGGCTGCCACGGCGGATCGCTCATGTTATTGTTGGGCAGATAGCTGAGCAGCTGCTTGACCAGCAGGAGCGCGTCTTCCTCCTTGCGGGCCGCGAAATGCGCGACCCCCGATTTGCTGCCATGCACCGCCGCGCCGCCCAGTTCTTCCAGCGTCACTTCCTCCTGGGTCACGGCCTTGATCACGTCCGGTCCCGTCACGAACATCTGGCTGGACTTCTCGACCATGACCACGAAATCCGTGAGCGCGGGGCTGTACACGGCGCCGCCGGCGCACGGGCCCATGATGATGGAAATCTGCGGCACCACGCCCGACGCCAAGGTGTTGCGGTAGAAAATCTCGGCGTAGCCCGCCAGGGACTTCACGCCTTCCTGAATGCGCGCGCCGCCGGATTCGATGAAGCCGATCACGGGCGCGCCGTTGTCCAGGGCCTGCTCCAGCACGCGCACGATCTTGTCCGCATGGCGGCGGCTGACCGTGCCGCCCATGATCGTGAAATCCTGCGCGTAGACGTAGCACAGGCGCCCGCCTACCGTGCCGTAGCCCGTGACGACGCCGTCCCCCGGCGGTCGGTGGCGCTCCATGCCCGCCTCGTGGGAATCGTGTTTGACGAACACGCCCTGCTCGCGGAAGGACCCCCGATCCAGGAACATGTCCAGGCGTTCGCGGGCAGTGTACTTGCCTCGGGCCTTGTGGCGCGCGATGCGCTCGGCGCCGCCGCCCTGCTGCGCGGCCGCGCGCAAGGCCTGCAAACGCGCGGCCATATCGGTCGGCGCCGGGGACGCGGTCGAGGCCAGCTCGCTCACGCCCCTACTCCCACGCCTGCATGTCCACCACGATCTTGCCGTAGTGCCGGTTCGCCTGCATGCGCTGCACGGCCTCGGCGTACTGGCGGGGCGCGATCACGCTGTCCACGACGGGGCGGAGCCGCCCCGCGAAAACGAGCCGCATGACCTGCTGGTAGTCATGCTGCGTGCCCATGGTGCTGCCCACCAGGGACAGGTGCTTCAGGAAGACCAGATTGACCGGCAGGGCCGCTTCGTAGCCGCCGGTGCCGCCCACCGTCACCAGGCGCCCGCCCTTCGCCAGCGTCTGCAGAGTCGCGGGAAAGGTGGAGCCCACGTTATCCACCGCCAGATCGATGCCGGCGCGGTCCGTCGCGGCGTAGACAGCGCGCGCCCAGTCCGGCGTACGCGAGCGATCCAGGACCCAAGCCGCGCCTTCGTCCCGCGCGCGCTGGGCCTTGGCGGCCGTGCTGGCGATGACGAAGACCTCCGCGCCGCGCAGGCGGGCGATTTGCGCCGCGGCCACGTTGACGCCCCCGCCGGCGCCGACGACGAGGACTTTTTCGCCCGTCTGCAGGCGGCCGCGCGTCATGAGGCTGTGCCATGCCGTCAGATAGGTCAGGGAGGCGGCCGCGGCCAAGTCCATGGGATAGGCGTCCGGAATGGCCATGAGGTTGCGCGCCGGCACGGCCACGTATTCCGCCATCGCGCCGGCGCGGCTCTCGCCCAGAATGCCGAACGACCGGCAACGCGCGTGCTGGCCTTGGCAGCAGGCCAGGCAACGGCCGCACCAGAGCGCGTTGTTGGCCGTCACGCGCTGGCCTTCCTTCCATTCCGTAACGTCCGGGCCCAACGCCGCGATCGCGCCGCTGAAATCGCTGCCTGGAACGTGCGGCAAAGGCAGGTCAAGGCCGGGCCAGCCAATGCGCACCCAGTCGTCCAGCCGGTTCAAGGCGGCGTAGCGAACCTGAACCAACGCCTCGTCCGGCGCCGGGACGGGGACGGGCGCGTCGGACGTCAACTGATACAACGATACCGCGCGGCCATGCGCCGGGAATTGCACGGCGCGCATGAAACGGGGCAAGGACATAGGCGGACAGCGGAGGCGACGCGTGAATCAAAATCGGCCTGGCGGGTCGCCGTCGGCAGGGCCCCAGACCTTGTTGCGTGATAATACACTACTTGTCGGCTCAACGTTCCCCGAAAGGCCGTCGCGGCGCGCGGCCTGACCGCGGACGCCCAGGGCCTGGCCGCCGTAACGCATCCCTTTCCGCCCTGCTCGGCCGAGGCATATCCTTGATCGATTATTCCCTCCTGGAAACGCGCCTGTCCCGTTGCGCCTTCGGCCATACCGTCCATTTCTATGCGCGCTGCCCCACCACGCAGGACATCGCGCACGGCCTGGCCGCCACCCACGCGCACGGCACGCTGGTGGTGGCCGAAACCCAAACCGCGGGCCGCGGCCGGCACGGCCGGCGCTGGCAGACAGCCCGCGGCGGGTCCATCGCGACGAGTTTTTTGCTGAAGCCGCCCCGCAGCCTGCCGCCGGACGCGCCCTGGTCCCTCCTGGCCGCGCTCGCCGTGCGGGACGCCTTGCTCCGACAGGCGCCGCAGCTGGGAACTGCCGTGCGGTTAAAGTGGCCCAACGACGTCGTGCATGCGGCGCCGGACGGCAGCCTGCGCAAAATGGCCGGTCTTTTGTGGGAAGCCCGGTACGCGGCCCGGCAGCTGCGGCATGGCGTGCTGGGCATCGGCATCAACGTCAATCAGACGCCGGCGGATCTGCCCGCCGTGGACGCGGACGCGTTGCCGCCTGCCAGTCTGCGCACCCTCACGGGGCGCCGGCACAGCCGCCTGGAGTTGTTGATCCGTCTGTGCCAGGCCTTGGCCTGCCGCCTGGCTCCGGCGGCGATCCTGTCCGGACGGCCCCGGCCCTGGGACGACTGCCTCGTCACGCTGGGGCGGAGGGTATCCGTGCAACGCCCCGGCGCGGACGCGCTGGCCGGGACAGCCGTAGGCACTACGGACCAAGGCTGGCTGATCGTCGAAGACGCGCACGGGACGCGGCGCGCCGTGGCGGCGGGCGACGTCTCCTTGCGGTAGCGCGCGCCGGCGCGCGTTTTACACGTGCGCGCCCGTCACGCGATCCCAAGTCGGGTCTTCGGTGATGTCCCCTTCCAGGCGCAACGCACCGCGCGCTGCGTCCCGGCGCAACCGGGCCGTTACCAGATGGGCATCGTGCTGGAAAACCAGCAGGGGATCCTTGGCCAGGATTTCCGCTTGCAATTTGCGCTTGGACTCGATGCTGACCATGGGCAGGATATCGAAACTGGGCACCCAGGCCAACCGTTCCAGATGCGCGCCCCAGCTCGCGGCGTCGCCGAGGAACAGCAAGGCGTCGCCGGCGGCCTCGACCCACACCACCTGCAACGATTCGGTGTGGCCGGCCGCGGTTTCCGTGCGCACGCCGGGACCGAAATCGTGCCCGCCGAACACGGCCTGCAGCTGCCCGCTGCCCACCAGGCATTGCCAGTTGGCCCCTACGTACGTGCCGCGGGTGCGCTCGTTGGGATGGCTGGCCGCCTGGTATTCCTGTCCCTGCACGATATACGCGGCGTTGGGAAAAACGGCTTCCGGCTTCCCCTCGGCGTTCCAGCGCGTCATGCCGCCGGCGTGATCGTTGTGCAAGTGCGTCAGCAACACCTTGGTCACCTGCTCCGGCGCGAACCCGGCCGCGCGCAGATCCGCCAGCAACCTGTCCTGCATGGCCGGCAGCCGAAGGCGCGCGCGTTGCGCCGCCGCGTACTTGTCGCCATTGCCGGTGTCCACCAAAAGCAAATCGTCCGGCGTTTCGATCAGCAGGCACCGCACCGCCGCCGGAATCATATTGTCCGCGTCCGGCGCCGCAATCTGGGACCAAAGCACCCGGGGCACGAGGCCGAAGAAGCCGCCGCCATCAATCCGGTGCTTGCCGTCCGACAGGATATGGCAGGCCATATCCCCTATCTGGATGCGAGGAGGCGTGTTGGGGGCTTCGGACATGGCGGACTCGGGCTATAGCTGGAACGGAAACTCATCGTAGTTGAACGCGTCAGCTACGTATGGTTCATCCATCTCGGTGAACGCGGAGCCGTCCGCATCCTCGGTGTGAACCCTTAACGCCTTCGGGGACAAACTCTGCACGCAGTCGCGCGCAATCTCGGCCGCCTGGCGATCGGATACGGCCAAGACAGAAGAAGCAAATACCTGCTCATGGCCGTGCCAATCCACGTAATCCACTCTGACGTCGCAAAAATTCATGGATGGTCCGCTCCTGTACGGCGGGGAACGCGCCCCGGCCCAGGGCAACGAACCCAATATTGCGCCTGATTATAGCCTCTGGGCCGGAATTTCCCTTAACATCGCCTAATATACTATACGGAAGGCACCGGCCCAAGGAAACCGCGCCGGCGCCTCGGATTGCTGGAACCGCCGGGAGACATTGCCGGGCGCGCGCCTGTTTCCGGCCGCGGATCTGGTCTAATAACGAACGGGCTACGCTACGTTGACATGAAAAATACTTGGGACGCGCCCGCGTCCATCGAATCCCTGGCCGACTTGCGGCGGTTGGACGCGCGCTGGCGGCCGTCGCTGTTGAGCGGCCTCATCATTGACTTCGACGATACCGTGGCGACCCTGCGCACGCCCCACGCGGATCTTATGGCGCAAGGCGCGCGGACGACCCAGCAGTATTTCGAGGCCCAAGGCATGGAACTCTTCCCGGAATTCTGGGAGCAGATCATCGAGGCGCGGCGCTTCGCCCAGCAGAAGTCGGAAGAAGAAGCGGAAGAGCATATCGCCAACGACACCATGAGTTTCCTGCTCCAATTCTGCGGCTATCCGGCCAGCCGCATGGACGAGCGGGTGCTGGCGGCGGGCGTCGACCTGTTCTACGCGCCGGAGATGACGGATTGGACGCTCGCGCCCCGCGTACGGGAAACGTTGGCGGCCCTCCAGGCCCAGGGCCTGAAATTGGCCCTCGTGGCCAACTATCCCTGCGACCGCGTGTTTCAAAGGAGCGTGGACTACCTGCAAGTCCGCCCGCTGTTTGACGTCGTGCTCTGCAGCGCCAGCGTCGCCTGGCGCAAGCCCGACGCCGCCATTTTCGAAGTGGTGCTGGACCGCTGGCAACTGCAGCCCCATGAAGTGGCCGTCGTCGGGAACGATCTCCAACAGGACATCGCCGGCGGCCTGGCGCTGGGAGCCCTGACGGCCCTGAGCCAAGCCGTCGCGCCGAACGGCCAAACGGCCTACGATAACCGGCAGGCCGCGGCGCGCGTCCAGCCGGACGCCACGTTCCAGGCCTGGCCGGATTTGCTGCGCGTGGTGCAGGGATGGATGTGAAGCCCGGCCCGGCCGTCGAGGACAGGGTCTATCCGGCGCAGCCGCGGGTCGGGGTCGGCGCGGTGATTTTCGATCCCATGCACCGGGTGCTCCTCGTGCAACGGCGCAACCCGCCGGCGGAAGGGCAATGGGGCCTGCCCGGCGGCGTGGTCGAACTGGGGGAAACGCTGCAGCAGGCCCTGCAGCGGGAAATCGCCGAGGAATGCGGCATTGAGGTCGACGTCGTGGACCTCATCGGCGTCTACGAACCTATCGTGCGGGACGCGCAGGACGCCGTCCTGTTTCACTACGTGGTCGTGGACTACCTCTGCCGCTGGACGGCAGGGCAGTTGACGCCCGGCGACGACGCGCACGCCGTCGCGTGGGCCAGTCCGCGCAACATGGACCGGTACGCGCTGGCGCCAACGGCCACGGAAATGATCGCCGCGGCCCGCCGCAAAGCCGATCGGCCGGCGTCGGCCTAGATCTGGAGCGATTTCTCCAGTTGCTGGGCGCGTTCCCGGTGCAGGGTTTTGTCCAGTTCCGGTTTGACGAGCCGGAAATAGTCCCGATTCAGCCGCGTCATGGCTGCGGCGTCCACCACCGGCACCGGCACCGCATCCGTTTTGACCAGCGCGCGGAATCGTTCCGTCTCGAACGCCACGTCTTCCTTGATGTAGGGGGCCTGGAAGGAAATCGTGCGCGCGAACACCTTTTCCAAGGCGTTCATGGGCGTACGCGCGAACTCGGCTTCGTCCACGATGGTCAGTCCGGTGATGCCCAGCGAGGCCTCCGTCACGGCCACGATATGGCTCAAGACGGGCGCGTTTTCGTTGACGAGGTTGAACACCTTGAGTTCCGCATTCTGGATCTCCCTGGCCTGCGCCAAGGCCACCATGCTGTCGATGACGAAGTCAATGGGCACCAGGTTGAGGCGGATGCGCGGGTTGGCCTCGAAGCGCATCGGAATCTCGCGGTTGAACGCGCCGCCGTACTTGCGCTTGTACATCAGGTAGATCTTGTAGATCGTGCCGATGACCTGGTAATACCCGGAATGCGTGACGGATTCGGAATCCTCGCACCCGACGATGATGGCGGGGCGCAGCACGGTCAGATCCAGGCCGTGTTCGCGCTGGAACTGGGCGACTTCCAGTTCCACCTTGTGCTTGGACCACTCGTACAGGCCGCGATAGTCGGGCGTGGAAGCGACGATGCCTTCAGGCACCGTGCCCTGGAGGCGACCGCTGGAATACGCCGTGCTCACGTGCATGTACCGGGGCCGCGGGCTGTCGCCGTTCACGCACAGGGCGGTGCGGATGACGTTGCGGGACCCCTGGATGTTGATGGCCTTGATTTCCGGCAGATCGCGCTGGCGAAACTTGAACGTCACGGCGGAGTGCCAAATGGTATCGACCGGGCCCGCGTAGACGGAGCGCAGCTTGCGCGCGATGGTCTCGGGCGCGTCCTGCACGTCGCCGGCGAACACGGCCAGCTGCGCCAGCGGTACGGCGGCCTTGGCATCGATGGAGGCCAACACTCCCAGCATACGGCGGCGGGCGGCCTCGTTGTCCGCGGCCCGCACCATCGCCACCACTCTTTCGCCGTCCAGCAACAGGCGCAGGGCCAGGTGGGAGCCCACGAAACCGGTGACGCCCGTTATGAAATGAGTGGATGCATTGCTCACTGTAAAGGCGATCCCGCGGGTGCAGCGGATAGAAGGCTCATAGCGAAAGCCCATTCTACTTCAGGAACCGCAGGCGCGGGAAAACGGGGAAGTCTCCATAGCCGTTCCCATGCAGGCCGTCCAAGGCGCGCAGGCGCGGGTCGGGATTCAACCGCGCAGCATCTGGACCCTTCCATTCGCCCGCGGCCGACGGCCGTAGGCCAAGGCTGTATGCGCCTGCGCAGCCACGACGCCAGAGATCCGCGTCCTGCGTGCGTAGTACAATCGACTTGGCCGGCGTCCGTTGCGCCGGCCTGATTGCCGCCTCCGATCCGGTTTCGTTGTGAATGCCGTTGCGCCCGCGTACGTCTGGACCGCCGCCGACTATTCCCCGGACGGGCGGTACCGTTACGCCTTGTGGCGCGCGTGGCGGGGCGGCCGCGGCAGAGCCGCTTTCGTCCTGCTCAATCCCGCCACGGCCACCGAAAGCGCAGAGGATCCGACTCTGCGTCGCTGCGTCGGTTTTGCGCGCCGATGGGGATACGCCAGCCTGGTGCTGCTGAACCTGTTCGGGTTCCGCTCCGTCCATCCCGCTGCGCTGCGCGCCGTCGCCGATCCCGTAGGTCCGGAAAATGCGCGCTACCTTCGGAACATACAAGCCGACGTCGTCGTGATCGGCTGGGGACGCCAGGGAACCTACCAGGGGCAAGACCGGGTCGCGTTGCGCGCCATAGCCAACCCATACGCGTTGGCTATCAATCGAGACGGTACGCCGCGGCATCCGCTTTACGTCCCGTATGCCGTTCCGCTCCGGCCTTATCGCCAGGCTGCCCCGCGCGTAACCCAACGCCGGCCCGCGCGCCACGGGTCTTTCCAAGTCCTCGCGGGGCATTAAGGACGAACCGAGCCGCCATGCCGCCCATTCGCATTTTCATCAGCAGCGCGCAAAAGGAATTCGCGTGCGAACGAGCGGCTTTGCGCGACTATATGCGCGGCGACGCCTTGATGCGGCGTTTCTTCGAGGCGTTTCTGTTCGAGGACGTTCCGGCCTCCGGCCAACGGCCGGACGCCCTTTATCTGAACCAGGTCGCGCAATGCGATCTCTACGTCGGCCTGTTCGGAAGCGACTATGGGACTGCGGCCGCGGACGGGTTGTCGGCCACGGAACGCGAGTTCAACTACGCCGGCCAGCTGGGCAAGCTGCGGCTCATTTTTCTGAAAGGCGCCGCGCACGCCACGCGCGACGCGCGCATGGCCGCGCTGATTGCGCGGGCGGAAGGGGAGCTCGTACGCAAACGCTTCCAAACCGCGCCGGAACTCATCAGCGGGCTATACGCAGCGCTCGTCGAATACCTGGAGGCCAACCTCCTGTTGCGTTCCGGCGCTTTCGATGCGGATTATTGCCGCGAGGCCGGCCTGGACGATCTCGATCCGGAGCGTTTGCAGTGGTTGGTGCGCCGCGCGCGGCACGAACGCGGTTTCCCCTTGCAGGAAGGCGTGCGGCCCCAGACGTTATTGCAGCATTTGAATTTGGGGAAGGCCGAGCGCCTCACCAACGCCGCGCTCCTGCTGTTCGGCCGGGTTCCCCAAAAATATCTCGTCTCGTCCGAACTCAAATGCGCTCACTTTCACGGCACGCAGGTGGCCAAACCCATCGCGTCGTTGCAGGTATACAAAGGCACGGTTTTCGATTTGGTGAACCAGGCCGTGGACTTCGTGTTGAGCAAGGTGGATCGCAGGGTGGGCACGCGCGCGCAGAGCGCGCAGGTGCCCGTGACGTACGAGATTCCGAAGGAGGTCGTGACCGAAGCCGTCGTCAATGCCGTCGCGCATCGGGACTATACAAGCAACGGCAGCGTGCAAGTCATGTTATTCGCGGACCGTCTCGAAATCTGGAATCCCGGCGCGTTACCGCCCGCCTTGACCTTGGCCCAGCTCAGCGCACCGCACAGTTCCATACCGGCCAACCCGTTGCTCGCCGAGTCCCTGTACCTGGCCGGTTACATTGAGCGCATGGGGACGGGCACGCTCGATATGCGAACCCGGTGCCTGGATGCGGGCCTCGCGCCGCCGGAATTTGTCCTTACGGACGGGTTCGTTGCGCGGATTTGGCGTCGCGCACGCCATCTGTCGCCAGGGAAGCCAGAGTCACCGACAGAGTCGAAGTCAGAGATGAAGTCGGATCTGCAGCCAGAGTTGCTGGCGACCCGGTTGCTGGACTTGTTGGCGACGGAACCGCTGGCCAAGGCCGCTATCTCTCGCCGCTTGGGCCAAAAGCGCGTTTCGGGACACCTCAACAAGGTCATGCGCCAGCTCATGGCCGCCGGACAGATTGAATATACGCGGCCGGATACGCCGCGCAGCCGCCTGCAACGGTACCGCCTGACGGCCAAAGGCAAGGCCGCCGCGCGCGCAGGCACGGAACCGACAGAGTCGAAGTCAGAGATAGAGTCAGAGTCGGAGTCAGAGATGAAGTCGGAGTTGGAGCCAGAGTCGCTGGCGACCCGGTTGCTGGCCTTGTTGGCGGCGGGACCGCTGGCCAAGGCCGCTATCTCCCGCCGCTTGGGCCAAAAGCGCGTTTCGGGACGCCTCAGCAAGGTCATGCGCCAGCTCATAGCCACCGGACAGATCGAGTATACGCGGCCGGATACGCCGCGCAGCCGCCTGCAACGGTACCGTCTGACGGCCAAAGGCAAGGCCGCCGCGCGCGCAGGCACGGAACCGACAGAGTCGAAGTCAGAGCTAGAGTCAGAGTCGGAGTCAGAGATGAAGTCGGAGTTGGAGCCAGAGTCGCTGGCGACCCGGTTGCTGGCCTTGTTGGCGGCGGGACCGCTGGCCAAGGCCGCTATCTCCCGCCGCTTGGGCCAAAAGCGCGTTTCGGGACGCCTCAGCAAGGTCATGCGCCAGCTCATGGCCGCCGGACAGATCGAGTATACGCGGCCCGACACGCCGCGCAGTCGCCTGCAGGAGTATCGCCTGACGGAAAAGGGCAAGGCTGTCGCCCACGCGCGAACGGAACCGAGGCTATAATTTCGCTTGTCGCCATACTCTACGTACTGTCGCCCACGCGCGAACGGAACCGAGCGCGCGCTGAGGCACAGCCTCCACTACGCGCTACGCCCTCTCCACGTCATGGCTTTCTTGCCCCTGCGCAGGGGCATTCTGTGTTAGAGTCGCATCCGTCATCGTCATTGCCGCCTGTCTGGTTTTACAGTTTCATGCGTTGGTTTCCCGTCGTATCGCTCTGGGTCGTAGGCTTGGGGCTAATGCCCCTGCTCCTGGGGAGTTGCGCGGCCGGCGAGCCGAGCCAAGCGGCGCCTGCGCCGACCGCCGCGCGGACGCGCGCGCCCCGCGCAACGCCTACGCCCGCGCCGACCGCGGTGCAGGCGCAACCGCCGTCAAGCGCAAACCCGCCTGACGCGGCAGATTTCGCGCTCACCTTCGAGGCCATCGCGACCGGCTTGACCAAGCCCGTCTACGTAACCCCTGCCGGGGATGGATCCGGGCGGCTGTTCATCGTGGAACAGCCAGGACGCATCCGGATCTGGAGCCAGGGCGCGTTACTGTCCGAGCCGTTCCTGGACATTACCCAACGCGTCAATGACGGGGCCAGCGAACGCGGCCTGTTGGGTCTCGCCTTCGCGCCCGATTTCGCGCGCGCGCTCCATTTTTACGTCAACTACACGGATGCCCGCGGGCATACGGCGGTCACCCGTTTCGCCGTTTCGCCCACGGACGGCAACCGCGCGCTGCCCGCGTCCGAGCACGCGGTGCTCCAGGTACCCCAGCCGGCCTCGAATCACAACGGCGGCATGCTGTTATTCGGGCCGGACGGCATGCTGTGGATCGGCTTGGGGGACGGCGGAGCCGCCAACGACGCGTTCGGCAACGGCCAAAACCGGGATTCCCTGCTGGGCAAAATGCTGCGCCTGGACGTGACGACGCCCGCCGGCGGCAAGGCGTACGGCATTCCTCCCGACAATCCGTGGCGCGGCCGCGAGGGGAGGCCCGAGATCTGGGCTTTGGGCCTGCGCAATCCCTGGCGCTACAGTTTCGACCGGGCCACGGGCGATCTCTGGATTGCGGACGTAGGCCAAAATCTGTACGAAGAAGTGCATATCGCGTGGGCGGACGGACCGCCGGGATTGAATTTCGGCTGGCCCGTCCTGGAAGGCAACCATTGCTTCCAGCGCGACGCCTGCGATACGCAGGGACTGGAACTGGCCGTGGCGGAATTTCCGCATCTGAACGGGGTCTGCTCCATTACGGGGGGATACGTTTACCGCGGCCCGCGCACGCCGGCGTTGCACGGCCAGTACATCGTCGGCGACTACTGCAACGGCCAGATCTGGCGCATAGAGAACGTCGGCTCGCGCGCAGACCCGGCGTGGTCCGTGCAAGACTTGGCCGACACGGAGTTCAGAATCAGTTCCTTCGGGGAAGACGAGGACGGGGAACTGTACCTGGTGGATCACGCCGGCGCCGTGTACCGCATGCGCTTCGCGGTGCGGTAGCCCCCGCCGTCCGCGCGTTACCGCATCGTATCGCCCATGTCCCTCGCGGCGCGCCTGCTTTCCGGGTCTTTTACGACCAGTCTCAATGACGGTGCGCGGGCCGCCGCGCCGACCGCGGAGTTCCGCTTGGCCGCGCTGATGGGAGAACTCAAGCACGCGGCGATTGCGCAGGCCGGCGAGGTCGTGGATTACGCCGCGCTGGCCCGCGCGCTGGCGCTGATCCGCTCGGATCTGTACGCGGGCTTGACCGCTTTCGATCCGACCGCGCTACCCGACCGCGCGCACCGCCTGGCCTTCTGGATCAATCTGTACAACGTACTGATTCTGGATGCGGTGCTGGCCTTTCAGGTGCGCAAGTCCGTCGTCGGCGTGACCCGCGGCTTAATGCGCTTCTTCGAAAAAGCCGCCTATCGGGTAGGCGGCCTCCGGTGCAGCGCCAACGACATCGAGCACGGCGTGCTGCGCGCCAACCGGGGGCATCCCTACGGCCGCGGCGCGCAGTTCGCCGCGGCTGACCCGCGGTGCGCTTGGGTCGTGAACCCGATGGAGACGCGCATTCATTTCGCCCTGAATTGCGCCAGCCGTTCCTGCCCGCCCATTCGCGTTTATGCGGCCGCCGACTTGGCCGCGCAACTGGATTTGGCTACGCGCGCCTTCGTTACCGCCGACACGGAGGTGGACGGCCAGGCCTCCACGCTGTCGGTCTCCGCGATCTTCAAATGGTATCGCGACGATTTCCAGGCCGCAGGCGGCGTAATCCCCTTCATCGTCCGGCATCTCCCGGAAACCGACGCGCGCCGCGCCCTGCTCACGCGGCCGGAGACGGCCTGGCGCCTGCGGCATCAAAAGTACGACTGGGGCCTGAATGCGCGCGCGTGACGGGCGCGGGCGAACGCTTACGTCGCCTTGAGATAAGCGCTCACGGCCAGAGCCGCGGGGCGGCGCCTTCCCCGGCCGTTTTCAATCAGGAGCGCGTCTATCGCGTCCCGCGCGGCGTAGAGAGCCGCTGTCAGGCCCGCGGGGCCCGCGCCCGCGACGATGAGGGGCCAAAACGTGCGCGGGACTTCCGTGCGCAGTCCCAGTTTGCGCGCCAGCTCGGCGTTCGACGGCTCCGCCAGCAGGCTGCCGTCGGCGAACTCAATGGCAGGCATGATGCGCTTGCCCGCATTGCGGCGCAGGACGTGCGCCTCGCCCTCTTCGTCCTCTTCGATGTTGACCCACCGCTAGGGGATTTGGCGGTCGCGGAGAAAGGTCTTGCGGCGGCGGCAGTCCGGACGCCAATCGGCGCCGGACGCCGTGATGCCTGCCTGTTCCATAGGTCTATCGCGCAAGGCGGAGCGGAAGGAGTGAGCCGCTTCCGTATAACGGCCGGCCCCTGCCGCGCAGCGGGGTTGCGCGCGCCGGGAGGCGTCGGTCGTTGCCGCCGGGCATGCGTGATACAATGCGGACGTCGTCCCTGCGATCCGCCCTCCCAGCCCCATCGCCCATGCAACCGAGTCCCGCTCTCAAGGCCAAGTGCGAAAACGCCTTGGATTTCGCTGCCGTCCAGGTGCGCAACCTGATCGACAACCATCCGGACTTCCTGCCCATGTACACCCTGCAGGGCCGGTGGAAGCACGACGGCCCCGCCTGGACGAACTGGTGCGAAGGCTTCGTGGCCGGCCAGATGTGGATTCTGCACCGGCACGCCGGCGCGGACTATTGGCGGCAGCAAGCCGTGCGCTATTCCCGGCTGCTGGCCGGTCGCGAACACGATCGGGCGGTGCATGATCTGGGCTTCACCTTCTGGTCGTCCTGGAAGCGCTGGCACGATCTGACGGGCGAAGCCGGCCTGAAGGACGTCATCGTCACCGCCGGCCAGACCATGGGCCTGCGTTTCAAGGACAAGGGCCGCTACCTGCGCTCCTTCATCGCGGACGAAAGCCTGTTCATCGACATCATGATGAACGTCGGCATCATCTTTTACGCCGCGCGGGAAACCGGGGACGACGCCCTGTGGCACAAGGCCCTGCAGCACTGCCTCACCTCCCGCCGCTATCTGGTACGCGGCGACGGCAGCACGTCCCACGAAGGCATTTTCGACACGGAAACGGGCGCCTTTCTGAAGCAAACCACCCATCAGGGGTGGCGGGACGACTCGTCGTGGGCGCGGGGCCTGGGCTGGTCCCTCTACGGGTTCGGCACGGCGTACGCCTACACGCAGGACAAGCGTTTTCTGCAGTGCGCCGAAATGAACGCCCAGTACTATATGGAGCATACGCCGGCTCACGGCGTGCCGCCCAACGACTGGCGCGAGCCGGATCCGGACGAGCCCTACGAAAGCTCCGCGGCAGCCATCGCCGCCGGCGGCTTTTTCAATCTGGCGCGCCTGACGGACGACGACGTCCGGGCGCAGCGTTACTTCGACTACGCCTGCACCATCCTGGATTCGCTCACGGAACCGGAATTCCTGGCCGCGGACACGCCCGGGTGGGAAGGCATCCTGAAGCGCGGCATGTACCACCAGCGGTTGGGCCTGGGCGTGAACGAGAGCGTGATGTGGGGCGAGTATTTCTATCTGGAAGCCTTGGCCAAGGCGCTGGGCTATGAGTAAGAACGCCCTCGTGACGGGCGCCAGCCGGGGCATAGGCCGCGGCATTGCCCTCGCCTTGGCCGGCGCGGGCTGGAACGTGGCCGTCAACTACCGCGCCAACGCCGCGGCGGCGGAAGAAACGGCCGCCCGGATCCGCGCCGCGGGCGGGCAAGCCTGGCTGATTCCGGGCGACGTCGCCGTCGCCGCCGACCGCGAGGCGATTGCCGCGCGGACGTACCAGGCGGCGGATTCCCTGGACCTGCTGGTCAACAACGCCGGCATGGCGCCGCGCCGGCGCGTGGATTTCATCGATATGACCGAGGCCAGTTACGACGAGGTCATGGCCGTCAACCTCAAAGGCCCGCTCTTCCTGACCCAAGCAATCGCCCGGCGCATGATGACGGCGGCCGCGGACGGCGGCGCGCCCGGCCGCATCGTCAATATCGGGTCCATCAGCGGCTTCACCAGCAGCCCCAACCGCAGCGAGTATTGCCTTTCCAAGGCCGGCCTGACCATGATGACGGCCCTGTTGGCCGATTATCTGAGCCCTTGGGGCATCAACGTGTACGAAGTGCAGCCCGGGGTGATCGCGACCGACATGACGCAGGCCGTGCAGGCCAAGTACGACGCGCTCATCGCCGAAGGCCTCACGCCCATCCGGCGTTGGGGCGCGCCCGCGGACGTCGGCCAGGCCGTCTTGGCCATCGCGCAAGGCGCCTTTCCGTTCTCCACGGGCGAAATTTTCCGGGTAGACGGCGGTTTCCATTTGCGCCGCCTGTAAGGCGCGGGCCGTCCCGTTCCCCGACTCGTCATGAAACGGCAACGCCTATACCGAGTGGCCCAGTTGCGCACGCCGGCTCTCTTCCGCCGCTATCTGGCGGAACGGGAGATCGCGCTGGCCTTCGACGACGAGTTGCAGGCGGGCGCGGACTCCCCCCTGGGACAACCGTTGGACATAGACGGCTTGCGCATCGGCAACCGCTTTTGCGTCCATCCCATGGAAGGCTGGGACGGCACGACCGAAGGGCTGCCCACGGAGCTGGTGCGGCGGCGCTGGGCGCGTTTCGGCGCCAGCGGCGCCAAATTGATCTGGGGCGGCGAGGCCGTGGCCGTGCGTCCGGACGGCCGCGCCAACCCCCGTCAGCTGACGCTCACCGAGGCCTCCATGCCGGGCATCGAGGCGCTGCGGCGCCTGCTGGTCGAACGCCATGCGGAGCGCTACGGCGCGACCGACGATCTGGTGGTGGGCTTGCAGCTGACCCATTCCGGGCGCTTCGCCCGCCCGCGCAGCCAAGCCCGCATGGAACCGTGGGTCCTGTACGAACATCCCGTCCTGAACGCCAGGTTCCCGCTGCCGGCCGACGCGCGGCGCATGACCGACGACGACGTCAAACGCCTGATCGACGATTTCGTGGTCGCGGCGCGGCGCGCCGGCGCCATGGGTTTCCACTTCGTGGACATCAAGCACTGCCACGGCTATTTGGGGCACGAATTCCTGAGCGCCCGCCCGCGCGCGGGCGCGTACGGCGGCAGTTTCGAAAACCGCACGCGTTTCCTGCGCGAGATCGCGGCGGGCATACGCGCCGAAGCGCCCGCGTTGCGCCTCGGCGTCCGCCTCAGCGCGTTCGATTTCGTTCCGTTCCGGCCTGAGCCGGCGTTGGACGGCCAGGGCGTGCCGGACGACGCCGCGCAGGAGGCGGACTATCCGTTCGCCTTCGGAGGCGACGGCACGGGCGTCGGCGTGGATCTGACGGAGACGCGCCGGTTTCTGGACCTGTTGCGGACCCTGGACATCCGTCTGGTCAACGTGACGGCCGGCAGCCCTTACTACGTGCCCCATATCCAGCGGCCCGCGCTGTTTCCGCCCTCGGACGGGTACAAGCCGCCGGAAGACCCCCTGGCCGGCGTCGCGCGCCAGGTGCGCGCCGTGGCGGATCTGAAACGCCATTGCCCGGACATGGCCCTGGTCGGCTCCGGGTATTCGTACCTGCAGGAGTGGACGCCCCACGTCGCGCAACATGCCGTGCGCACGGGCCGGACGGACATGGTCGGTTTGGGGCGCATGATGCTGTCCTATCCGGATCTGCCGGCGGACGTTTTGGCCGGACGCCCCTTGCAACGCAAGTTGATCTGCCGCACGTTCAGCGACTGCACGACGGCGCCGCGCAACGGCCTGATTTCCGGCTGTTTTCCCCTGGACGACTTCTACAAGGCGCATCCGGAGCACGCGCGGCTGTTGGAACTCAAGGAAGCGGCCTGAGCGGCCGTTGACGCTTCTCCGGCCCCTGTCCCGAGCGAGCCATGTCCCTTATTCGCACCACGTTGGTCGGCAGTTATCCCGTCCCGCGCTGGGTTTTCGCCGCGCCCAGCCCAACCGCTTTGCATGACGCCCTGAAAGTCGTGGTCAAGACGCAGGAGCTGGCCGGCCTGGACATGCTGGTGGACGGCGAGCTGGCGCGGTTCGACGTCAATCACCCGGAAACCAACGGGATGATCGAGTACTTCCTGGGGCCTTTGCGCGGCGTGGATACCCGCCTGACCCGCGACGAGGCCCGCGCCTTCGCCGCGCAGGCGCACATGCAGTTCCGCACCCGGCCGGCCGGCATCGTGCGCGCGGCCCTGGAACCCGGACATCTGGACCTGCAACGGGATTTCGACCTCTTCGCCGCGCTGACGGACCGCCCCGTCAAGTTCACGGTCACGTCGCCCTACATGCTGGCCAAAACCGTTTACGACGCGCATTACGGCCACCTGCGCGACCTGGCGGCGGCCCTGGCCCAGATCCTGGCGGACGCCGTGCGGGACATTCCGGCGGACGTCATTCAAGTGGACGAAGCCAACCTGCCCGGCCATCCGGAAGACGTCGCCTGGGCGTACGAACCCATCAACACGGTGCTGAACGCGGCGCCGCGGGCCAGCGCGCTGCATCTCTGTTTCGGCAACTACGGCGGCCAGTCCATCCAAACCGGCTTCTGGCGCGATCTGCTGCCCTTTTTCAACCGCCTGGACGCCGACGCCCTGATTTTGGAGTTCGCGCGGCGCGGCTACGCGGAACTGGAGGCCTTTCAGGATCTCAGGGACGACGTCGGGCTGGGCTTGGGGGTCATGGACATCAAGGATCTGGAAATCGAGACGCCGGAGCAGGTCGCCCGGCGCATCGAAACCGCGGTGCGCGTACTGGGCGCCGACCGCATCGCCTGGGTGCATCCGGACTGCGGTTTCTGGATGCTGCCCCGCAATGTGGCCGACGGCAAGATGCGCAATCTGGTGGCGGGGCGCGACCTCTTCTACGCAGCCTGAAAGCCTGGCATGAACGCAGTTCCGCCCGTCCGCATGGCGGCCATCGGCCTCAACCACAACCACATCTACGGCATGGTCGGCATGTTGCAGGCCGCCGGCGCGGAGCTGGTCGCCGCGCATGCGCCGGAACCGGATCTGCTCGCCGCCTTCCAGGCCCGTTTCCCCGCGGCGCAGGCCGTCGCCGAGGCCGACGCCATCTACGAGGACCCAAGCCTCGATCTGGTTTTGACGGCCGCCGTTCCCGACCAACGCGCCGGCATCGCGATCCGGGCGATGCAGCACGGCAAGGACGTGTTGAGCGACAAGGCGGGCATGACCACGCTGGAACAGTGGCGGCAGGTCAAGGCGACGCAGGCCGCTACGCGCCGCATCTACGCCATCGCCTACAGCGAACGCTTCGCCAGCCGCGCCACGGTCCGGGCGCTGGAACTGGTGCGGACGGGGGCCATCGGCCAGGTCATCCACACGATCGGGTTGGGCCCGCATTCCCTGCGCCGGGCCACGCGGCCGGACTGGTTTTTCCGCAAGGCCGCGTACGGCGGCATCCTGTGCGATCTGGCCACCCATCAATTCGACCAGTACCTGGCTTTCAGCCTGGAAACCGATCCCGCGATCGTCGCCGCCCAAGTGGCCAACCGCGCGCATCCCGACGACCCGGAGCTGGAGGATTTCGGCGACGCCGTCGTGCGCGGCGAACGTTGCGCGGGCTATATCCGCGTCGACTGGTTCAGCCCGGCGGGGCTGGCGACGTGGGGCGATACCCGGCTTACCGTGCTAGGCACGCACGGCTATATCGAAGTGCGCAAGAACATCGACGTAGGGCGGCAGCCCGCGACGGGGGATCACCTCTTCATCGTCGATGACCGCAGCGCGCGGCACGAGCATTGCACGGAGGTGGAACTGCCTTTCGCCCGCCAGTTCCTGCACGATATCCGGCATCGCAGCCAGACGGCGATGAGCCAGGAACACTGCTTCCTGGCCATGCGCCTGGCCCTGGAAGCGCAAGCGCAAGCCGTTGCGCTGTCATGACCGCTCGGCGCCGCCCGGCGTTGCGCCTTGTCCCGCGGGCCGCATCGGATCCGGATCTTCATCACGCCATGAGGTTTTCCCGCCATGTCCTCTGAACAACCCATTGCCGTCGGCATCGCCGGCCTCGGTCGCAGCGGCTGGGATATCCATGCCAAACTCCTGGAAACGTTGCCGCAGCTCTATCGGGTCGCCGCGGTCGCGGATAACGAGGCCGCGCGCCGCGCCGAGGCGGAAGCGCGGTTCGGCTGCCGCGCGTACCGCGACTTCGACCGCCTGCTGCAGGACGCCGAGGCGGAACTGATCGTCGTGGCCCTGCCCAGTTTCCTGCATGCCGATCTGACCGTCGCCGCGTTGGAGGCCGGACGGCACGTAGTGTGCGAAAAGCCCATGGCGGACTCGCTGGCGGCGGCCGAACGCATGGTTCAGGCGGCGCAGCGCAGTCCCCGGACCCTGTCCATCTTCCAGCAGCGGCGTTACAATCCCGACTTCCGCAAGGTGCAGGCCATCCTGGCTTCGGGCCTGCTGGGACGCATCGTGCAGATCCGCATGACCGAGCATCGTTTCGGACGCCGCTGGGACTGGCAGACGCTCAAGAAGTACGGCGGGGGCACCCTCAACAATACGGGTCCCCATTATCTGGATCAGGCGCTCCAGTTATTCGGCCCCGCGGAGCCCGAGGTGTTCTGCACTCTGGACAACGCGCTGTCCCTGGGCGATGCGGACGATCATCTCAAGCTGGTGTTCAAGGCGGAGGGCGCACCGACCATCGACATCGAGGTCTCCAGCGCCTGCGCTTTTCCCGACGCCACGTGGAACGTGATGGGCACCCAAGGCGGGCTCTGGGGGCATGGCCGCCTGCTCCGCTGGAAATATTACGATCCGGCGGACTTGCCGCCGCGCGCGCTGGATACGCAACCCACCCCGGATCGTTCCTACAACCGGGACGAAATCCCCTGGCGCGAGGATCGCTGGACGCCGCCCCCCGCCCGCAAGGATGCGCCCGTCTACGCCCAGTACTACGCGGATCTCTATCAGGCCCTGCGGCACAACGCGCCGCTCACGATCACGCCCGAAAGCGTGTATCGCGTGATCCGGCTGCAGGAGAAGTGCCACGAATTGTCGCCGCTGTAAACGCGACCGCCCACTGGGAAGCGGAAGGCATTGATCGGCATCCGCCCGGCAGCTGGAGACCTATTCGGTCAAACCCGGACTCACTCCAGGATGAGAGCCTGCAGGCGGCGGGATACGCATCGGATAGCGGATCCAAGGCGAGCCGCCATCGGTTCGCTGTCCGCGGGATAACCTATGCCCAAGTATCTTTACGCGATGCGGCGGCTCTGGACCGCTTAGGGCTGCGGAGAGTCGTCGTATCAATCGACAGCAGCCCGCTTGCGTTCTTGCGGCGGATTCGGACTGTTGTCGAAGGGGATGTCGCTGAGCGGAAGCGAATGGCCCTAGTACATGGTCATGTACCCAGTGATGGGTTATAGCCCATGCTCCAGCCCACCCGACGAGGATTTCCCATGTCCCTGAAATACGCCCTGCACCTGACCGCCTCCGAACGGCAAGACCTGACCCGCATCACCCAGGGCCGCGGCGGACGCCGGCGCCCGCCCCTGTGGCCAGCCGTGCGCGCCCGTGCCCTGCTCAAGTGCGACGCGGGCCCGCAGGGCACGGGGTGGACGGACGAAGCCGTCGCGGCCGCGTTGGACGTCTCGGCGATCAGCGTGAGCTGCTGGCGACGCTAGGCCGTGGATCACGGGCCGATCGCGGCACTGGCGCGCCAGCCCAAGGCGCCGCGGTCCCGCCGGTTGGACGGCGCGGGCGAAGCGCAGCTCCTGCAGCGGGCCCAGTCCGCGCCGCCGGCCGGCCAGGCGCGCGGGACGTTGCGGGCGCTGGCCCGCGAGTTGGTGGCGCGGGGGATGGCGTCCCGCATCCGTTATGAAACCGTGCGCCGCGTGCTAAAAAAAGAACTGACGCCCTGGCGACGGGTGCAGCGATGCTATCCGCCGGTGCCGCCGGAGGCGGACTTCGTGATCCGGATGGAGGCGGTGCTGGACCGCTACAGCCGGCCCTACGATGCGCGCTGTCCGGTGATCTGCAGGGACGAACATGCCCAATTCCTGCGGGCCGACAAGTGGCCGTCGCATCCGGCGCGCCCGGGCCATCCCGCCACCTACGACTATGAATACGTGCGGTGCGGCGCCTGCACGATCTGGATGTTCGTGGAGCCGCTGGGCCCGTGGCGCACGGCCCGCGTCACCGCGCGGCGCACGGCCGTGGACTGGGCGCACCAAGTCAAGGCCTTGGCGGATCATCCGCGCTACCGCCACGCCGAGCGCCTGATCCGGGTCTGCGACAACCTGAACACCCACACTTACCGCTCTTTTTTCCGGGCCTTTCCACGCGCCGAGGCGGAGCGCCTGGTCCGACGCGTCTGCCTGGTGTTTACGCCCCGGCACGGCCGCTGGCTCCACAGGGCGGAACCGGAACTGAGCGTCCTGACGCGCCAGGCCCTGTCCCCGCGCAGGCCCACGCGACGCGGTCCACGCGCAAGTCACCGCATGGGCGGAGGCCCGCCACGCGGCCCAAAAGGGCATCAACTGGCAGTTCCGCACCGCCGACGCCCGCGTGCGCCTCAAACATCTGTATCCTTCAATAGAAACATGATAAAGTACTAGGTTCTGTGGAACTTTGAGTTCAAGCCAGAACCAAGTCTCCACGGCAGTGTTGAGACTGATGGGACATCCTGTAAGCCAACAGTTAGTCTCCAAGGAGGCGATCCCCTTGCCTATCTCCACGAGGATGGCCTCCGATAACCGATATCCAATGGATTCATATCCGTTCTTTTATGTATCTATATTCCTAAATAAATATATGTGGGCAATAAAACGCGTTGCCATTTTTGCGTGGCCCGCGCGGTACGGGGATGGCGCAGTCGGGTGTCCCTTGGCGTCAGTTGCCAGCCGAGTACGGGAAATGGAACTCGGTCTATCGTTGTTATGCCGGTGGGTGTGATCGGGGCGTCTGGCCGCGCCGGATGGCCTACACGCAGGCCGATCCGGATCTATCCGCCGTGTTGTTGGACAGCGCGGTCGTGCGCGCGCACGTGAGCGCGGCGGGCATACCTAAAAAGAGACGGATCCTGCCCTCGGCCATAGCCAGGGTGGCTTCATCACCCAAATCCACATCCTGCGGATCAACAGGGACACTCCCTGTGCCTGCGGGTGACGGGCGGCCAGCGCCACGACCGCACCCAGCCCGCCTTGGTCAAGGCTTGGAAAGGACACGGTATACATTCCAAGACTGATGCATGTTCAACATGCAGAACCGAAAGTAGCAACTATCTCACAACATGTCATATAGCCGCTCTTCCACCGCATCGGTTGTATCCCAAAATTTCGCTGTATTTTCATAACTATTGGCAATATCTCTTAGTAGCCGACTTACATATGGGTAATTGTAGGCTAATCTGTGAGATAGACTATGATACTGGCTCGCTAGATCTCGTTCCCAGCCTCCACCTTTACCCCGAAATTGGGGGGTACCATGACTACTATTATGTACCCCTATAATAAACCCTTTTCCTATGTTCAGTGAGGATATCCGTTCCATTGCTTCACATACCGGATGACAGGGCCAATCCCCGTTATCATCCTTGGGGGCATGCGAGAGCAAGCATCCAATCATGTTATCACCTACCTCGCTGCGCCCTTGCCTCGCACAAAGCTCGCGCGTCCTTACAAGCCAATTTTGCAGTTTGCCGACATCAATAAAACCTTCATGATTGGTACCCGGAATTCTGCTAATTCGATTCAAAAAATCCAATGCAGTGTAGGCGAGATTTTTACATTGCCTAGAATCAACAGCATGCCATTCAAGAAATTTTTCTTTGCCGTCTTGGTGCGTGAAGGCAAGTGCTATAACTGCTGTATATGCCTCAGGAGATGACGTAACCTCACATTCAAGGTTAGGTACACCGCGTTCACTTCGCACTAGACAGTTCCAATATTTGAATTCAATTTTCACTTTCTCTTCCATTGTGATATCAGGCCGTGTATCCAATTCTTCTAAGACTGTCGATATGTCAAATGTGGAAATTCGTAATCCTTCACTATTGGGTATTTGCAACTCCCAAAGAATACGTTGCAGACGTGACGTCTCCACTCTTCGTATACGTGCTTCTACAGAAAGCAGAGCATATGCTGGCCGTCGCGCACCCAAGAGTCGGTCAAGCCATTCATGCATCGCAGTGTCTGTGAGATCCATTACAAATGGAAATGAGATGTTCTGCCAGTATTTCTCTTGTAATGCTGGAGATTCAGCAGCAACGCGCTGCCAAGTTGAATCATGAACGGGCATACAAAGCAGAAGATGAAGTCGTTTAGCCGAATTGTTTTCGGTCTCATTGAACAAATCTGCAAGCAAATCCGCGTTCGCCTTCCACAATAGCGTTCGTAGGCAAGCCGCGTATGCGGATGTTACACCTTCCGTTTCCATATGTAGACAATCGAGCGCTAGTTTCAGTGTATTTACGCTATTCAGTAGAGGCTTAATGACATATCCAACTGTGTTGCCATCTACTTCTATTTGAGCAGAAGCAAGCAATGCGCGTATACCTTCAATGCCGCGTTCATCCAAAATTTCGTTCAAGGCCTTCTCCCGCATTGAGTGTATACGTCGCTCGCATTCAGAATAATCCAATTCTTCTTCCCTGAATTCAGGGAGGTTCAACAAATGTTCTTTGAAGAGCCATACATGCCGGGTAACAGAGTCTTGTGGCGACAATTCCTTTAATGCCCATCGAACTCGCTTATCATTTAATTTGGATTGGTACATTAGGCGAATATGTTGCCACAAGGCTGTCCTATCGACATCATTCGCTGTTTTTGCCCAATCGACAATAAGATTACACAGAGTTGCTTGGTCTGAACCGGGTAAATGTTCAAACCTCCTCCATAGATCTCTAAGCGTGTTGTAGCTATGATGTGGCCACGATAATGCAAGATCAATTACTTTTCGAAGAAATCGGATACGGTCAGTTTCTGTAGTACGGATATCGACTCCCGCGGCATCATCCCGCCAGCGGGGACGGCGGCTATAAATAAGCATAGATTTCGGATCGAGCTCTCCCATACACAACTTCCATCCGATATCAGGAAACTGCCGGACAATCGTTTCCAAAGCCTGTATACGCTGGTCTACGGGAGCGGCTGTCTGTGGAAGCCAAGAGCACAGGATAGACTGAAGTGAACGCTCAGGTTTATCTGCCAAGTTATCTTCGATGCGACAACAGGCAAGGCGGGCAAGGATGTTGACTACGCGCGGTAAGTTTTCGCATCGCCAAGCCAAGACGTCCAAGGCCCGTAACAAGCTAACCCGAACAGGGTTACCGACAAGAGAACTGTCTGTAGGTTGCATCAGTTCAAGACTTACGGGCTTAGCTTTGAGAAGATCTTCTTCAATCACTGCCAGGAATACTTGAGGTGAAGCCTCTGCGTAGGCAGGGAGGTCATCCTTGTGCAACAAGAGATTATCAAGCGTGAACGGTTTAAGCAATTTTCGGATGAGACAGCCCACCCGCTCCTCGACATTCACGCCTAGGCGTTGCGAAAAGAGATGATTTCCAAACACGGAAAGAAGAATTAGCGTTTCCCCGATGTTGTAGCGCAATGTACCGGAGGGAGCGCGTACTTTCTCATAGGGTAAAGCAATCCGTAGCCTGTTTTCCAATAATTCTAGAACTGCAGATTGGCCTAAAAGGAGGTGTTCAGCAATAAAAAATAATTTATCGAGATCATTTTGTATAATGAATGAACTGATAGCGAACAAGGAATCAATGCGCGAGATCACGCCACGGTATTGTCCTACTGACCATAGAGGAGATGCATCAAGATTTAACAAGTCCGCGATGTCGCGTTCATAGTCTTCAGATTGGGCGAGCATTGCAACGAACTGGCAGTCTGTCCAAGATTCCGCGTGCCAAGCACCCGCCAATATCGCAGGTATAAGTTTTCTGACTACTCTAGGCTTACTAGCCCATGCAGGTTCACGAATAGACGGCATAGTGGCAAGCCGTCTTCTCAAGATAGTCAAAGAACGGGAAGTTTCCCTATTCAGTCGCTCCACTTCATGCTGTGATTTACCCATTGCCTTAAGAGCCTGTTTAAAGTCTTCAAATCTCAGGAGAGGCTCCAGAACGATATCGGGCTTGGCCATAACAGAGTTACGCGGCTGTATGACGATGCAATGGAAGCGTTGATGAAATGATCCAAACCGTTTTTCTATCTCTTGGCAGTTCGTGACGAGTATCAAAGATGATTCCGTCGCAGAGGCGAGTTTCCGAAGCGTTGTTGGTGTGTCCAAAACGACAGCACGGTGGAGCAGAGATGCGCAATCAGTCTGCTGCCAAATGGGACAAGCTAGGAAAGCCAGTGCTTCATCTTGCGAGTCTGCGGCAATAATGAAAGGATGATCAGGTTTTTTGTCAAACCAACGCGCTAAGGTATTGGCATTGCTTCTGATTGCGGTCTCAAACAACTGGGGTGAAAGCTGGGGATCGCAGACTGATGCCCATTCTGACCAGCACTGGTGCAATGATCGTAATCCTTCTGTAATCAAGCCAAGTCGTTCGGCAAGCCACAATTGCGCAGGAACGGATATTTCTATCCATTGTTCAAGATCACTGGCATCGTAGGCCTTGACGCTTTTCCATTCACCTCTGTTATTTTTTTCTTCTTCCCACGTCTTCTTTTCAGACCAATTACGCGCTGTTACGAAGATGAATGTTAGATTTTTCCTTTCGCTCCTAGGTGCCAATCGGGTTCGCTTGCCGTAATCTTCACTAGCTTTGCGTTGAGGGGTATCCGTAGTGCTCAATTCCCAGCCGGATTTACCCTCTGGTATCCACGATGTACCCTTTCTCGCCTCAACAGTACCGTCCCACCCTCTACGCTCTGCATTGTCAAACGCTGGGAAATCCACACGTGAAAGATTCGTTCCTGTTGAGTGGATCAAAGTCCTGAGTAATGCAGGGAGTTCCTGGCGTGTTCTGATATGGTTTGCCCAATTTTCAATCTGCGTAGCCTGAATAGGTATCACGGAAGGAACATAAACATCCACAATCACTGATCTCACGGCGGACTTAGTATCAAAACGAGTTTGCATATCAATAAGTTACTGGCGATCGGCTCCAAATGCGCGTTCAAGTCGAAGAGCCATTTGTGAGGACAGTTTTGCTTTACCATTCAAGAAATTGGAAAGTGCAGGATGTCCGATACCAAGCACTCTGGCCGCCTCGGTGACGGTCAATTCCGATGAAACAACAAAATTACGCACGCGTAATCCATAATACATAGGGGAATGAGCATAAGACATTATAACTAACCTCTACCATATTTTATCATGATTGTCTAGTAACGTATTGTATATCTCTACACAATACGTTACAATAGCAACCAAGTCAAATCCTCTCCATAATTTCATGCGCTAGTTTAGTTGACTCGGTCTATCGTCACTATGCCGATTGTACGACCGGGGCGTCTGGCCGCGCCGGATGGCCTACCTGCAGGTCGATCTGGATCTGTCCGCCGTGCTGTTGGACAGCACGGTCGTGCGCGCGCACGTGAGCGCGGCCAGCGCGCCCAAAGACAAAGCGGCCGAGTCCACGCGCGGCAGGCATCGCCGTCATAGGCCCGGTCGGCGATCAGGCAGGGCGGGGCGCGCCGGTCCAGGCCTCGACCAGGGCCCGGGCCTGGGTGCGGTCGTGGCGCTGGCCGCCCGTCAGGCGCAGACATAGGGGGCGTCCCCGTTGATCGATGTGGATCTTGGTGCTGATGCCGCCTCGGCTGCACCCGAGGGCAGGATCCAGCCCCTTGTTTTGGGACACGCCCGCCGCGCTCGCGTGCGCGCCCGACTGTACTGTCCCGCCGCCCCGCGGACAGCTCCGGCTTGGCCTGCCGATAGGTCATCCGGCGCGGCCAGACGCCCCGCTTGCACTCGTGGGCCAAGCGGCGATAGACCGAGTTCCCCTTCCCGTACGCGGGCGGCAACCGACGCCAAGAGGCGCCTGACCGCGCCATCCAGCACTGCGCGTCCACGAAAAGACAACAACGCGTTTCATTGTCTACGTATATACCGGGACAGGCATGCAGAAAAGGGCGGATGCAGAGCCATTGGGTATCGGTCAGCCCGGTCATGGGGAGCCATCCTCCAGATCTGAGAACAAGGGAATCGACTCCCTGGAAGATAACCGTGGACGTATAGGATATCCCATTCAGTTTCAAGGGGGCCGGGAAACCTGGTTCTGGCTTGGCACTCAAAGATCCACAGAACCTAATCTATACGGAAAACGAGATTGCTCAGCTGATTCGAGAACCCAAGGAAATTCTGGGCGATTGGCGAACGCGTCCAGAAAACGGGCATATACGAGGCAGTTTGGACGTATCCGGCAGCTCCGGCAGCGAATTTTGCATCAAACTGCGCCAGAACCTACAGAATCCTCTTGATTTTTCCGTCATATTGGCGATACCCTTGCCGACATCCAACAGACTCTTTCATTTGCTTCGCTACAATGGACGGAGCCATCGGCACAGGAACCGTATTGAGCGAAACCGTTTCTTTGCCTTTCACATTCATACGGCGACCGCAAGATATCAGGCCATGGGCTATAACGAGGATGGCTACGCAGAATCTACGGAACGGTATGCCGCGTTGGCCGGGGCGTTGGCCTGCTTGGTGCAGGATGCGCACTTCAACGTGCCGTTCGCGCTCCTCTTCGGGCTGGGTTAAGGAGAGGTCTTGACGTGTCCCTCCAAACCATAGAGCAAGCATTCAAGCAGGAAGTGGCGGCTCAAATACAACTTCTGGCGAGCGGTAACGATCGCTACGCCGTCCTTACGCCCTTTCGTTTCGGCGACGGCGATGAATTGGTCATTGTCCTGAAGCGGGTTGGCCCTAAGTGGATACTTACGGATGAAGCGCATACCTACATGCATCTCTCCTATCACACGAACCGCAATGCGCGGCAACGCGGAGCGCGCGGAACCCTGATTGCCCATGCGCTGTTGGAGTTTCAAGTCGAGGATCGCCAGGGGGAACTTGTCCGCGAGGTGGACGAGACGCAATTCGGAGAGGCCCTTTGCGACTTTATTCAGGCTTTGCTCCAAATCGCCCATGCCCGGTTCCTGTCACGCCAGATCTATCGTTCGCCTTTCCTGGCTGACTTCCGGACATGGCTGGCCCGCCTGATTCCCGAGGAACGCAGGAGCTTCGATTGGACTGACCCGCGGAAGGATCCGCAGAAAAGGTACAAGATAGACTGTTACGTCAAGGGTTTGGCCCAACCTTTTTTTATCCATGCGCTGAACAGCAATGAAAAGACGCAAAGCGCAACGATCGCAATGCAGCAGTTCCAAGGCTGGGGCCAGCCATTCCGCGCGGTCGGCATATTTCGCGACCAATCCAAAATCAAGCGCGTCGTGCTTGCACAGTTCAGCGAAGTTTGCCCGCAACAATTCGGCCATTGGGGAACGGACCGCGAGCGCATTGAGGAATACGTGCGGACGGCCATACGTCCGCCAGCGTCCTTGCCCTGAAACGCGCGTGCGGAAACCGAAGTCACTCAATGGCAATCTCGGCGTATAGGAAGTCCCGCGTCACACCGTGTTGTTCGTACCGCAGGGCAAACCCGCTTCCGTCCGCGAAGCCGTATCGGACTTCCTGTTGTCCGTCGCCTTCCCCAGGTACTTGACCTTGATGACGTTCAGCCGATCCCGAATCTGAACGATTGCGTCCGGATGGTGCGTGATGATGCGTACCCAGTACTGCGCTTCGTTAATCGCGATTTAGCCTCACCAGACTCCGGCAGTAACGAATTCGCTCCAATCACCCGCTATCCATTCCCCGTTCCGCCCCTTTGCGGGCTGGAACCATATGAACATTTCGCTTCCATCCTCGAATCTATAATGAAATTTTCGTAAGGGTATCCCTAGCGCTGCCGATGGTTTTTCTTCTTCTACCGAGTACTTGACTCTGATAATATTCAGGACGTCCATGATGGGCATCACGATGTCCTTGCTGTACAGCCGCGGCACGGAGGCGTCCCTCCTCAGCTTCAATAAATGTACCCAGAGCTGCGCTTCACTGAAGAGATCTTCCACTTTGACCTCTTCCTTTGGCTCTGGCCCCCGATTCACAGGCCATATATGCGCTTCGCTGTTCATTCCTGCCTCCTTGACTGCTGGGAATCGGTGATCTGCCGGCTGTTCAGTTCCAACTTTCTTGGAAATTATTGTAGCGTAAGTCCCGTCAGGGTATATTCTCAGGCGCAGACATAAGCGAACAGGAGAGAGCTATGGCCGGAAATCCGCGTTTGATGTTCAGTACCCTGGGATGTCCCGGATGGACATTGGAACAAGCCGCCAACGCCGCGGTGACCTACGGATACGGCGGGTTGGAACTGCGCTTGCTTGACGGCGCGCTCATTCCCGCGACGCTGGATGCCGACCAGCAACAGCGCATCCGGGACGCCATGCGACAACGGAATTTGCGCGTCATCGGCCTCGGAGCCTCTACGCGCTTCACGGCGGCGAAACGGCCAGAGCGGGAACGTTTTGAAGAGGAACTGCGCCAGTACATTGAGCTGGCCGTTGCGCTGGAGGTTCCGTTCGTACGCACTTTCGGCGGCCAGGTGGCGGACGGAAGCACCATGGCGGAGAGCATCGACCGGGTAGCGGACAGCCTCAACCGCTTGGCCCCCGCCGCGGAGGCCGCTGACGTCACGTTGCTGTTGGAAACCCACGACGCTTTTTGCAAGGGCCGCGACGTCGCGGCGGTATTGGACCAGGTGCCGTCCAGCTGCGTACGCGCGGTCTGGGACGTGCATCATCCCTATCGCATGGGCGAAAGCGTGGAAGAGACTTGGAGTTGCATTGGAGAACGTACCGCCCACGTTCATTTGAAAGACGCCCGGCACCAGGCCGATGGCCAGTTCGAGTTGGCGCTCATGGGCGAAGGGGACGTGCCGAACCGGGAAATCGTGGAACTCCTCGAGACGCGCGGCTATACCGGCTGTTACAGCGCCGAATGGGAAAAGGCCTGGCATCCCTCCATTCCCGAACCCGAAATCGCGCTCCCTCAACATGCGGACGTAATCCTTTCCTGGTTGACGTGACAGGCGCAGCCCCGGCTTAACAATCAGAACGACTGCCGCGGTTGCATGGCCGAGCGGCCGCCGGGCCATCGCCGCTCAAGGCGGCCGACGTGGCTATGCCATGGTCGGCCTGTTTTCTCTGCGCAACGGACGCCCGCCAGGTCCTGACTGCGCGAACGGATCGGGTACTGCGCGGTCTTTCCCGGCGCGTAGCTGAGGGCGGAGATCCGGCAGCGGCGGCCTTCGTTTTCGATTGGTTTGCGGTTTCTCCTATGATAGGATCGCCCTGCGGCTCAGGGTTTCCGCCCTGCCTCCGCGTCGGTCCCGTTCCGCCGCGGCGTGGGCCCGTAGCCGTTGCATCATACCCGCCTTCACATCCCCAGAGCCTTGCACGATTCACCGCCTATCCCTCACGAAATCGCCGCCAATGCATGGAGCCGCATCCAGGGCGAACTGGCCCAAAAGCTGCCGTCGCAGGAATACGACGTTTACGTAAGCCCCTGCCGTTTTTTCGCCTACGAAGACGGCGAAATGATTGTGAGCGTGCCTCACGCCGTCGCCCAAACCTTCCTGAACAACCGTTATCGCGCGGTCATCAAGCGGAGCTTGGCCGCCATCCTGGGCCGCGCCGTGGAGGTGCGCTTCGTCGTTGACTCCGCGCCGCAGGACGCCGGGGACGAGCACAGTCCTACGCCGATCGAAGGCGCGGTTCTGGAAGCGGAAACGGCCCCCGGGTTCGACGCGCGGCCGGCAGGACCGGCTCCGAAGCTGAATCCCCTGTACACGTTCCGGGAGTTCGTGCAGGGCGAACACAACCAATTGGCCTGGGCCGCCGCCAAGTCCTTGGCGGACCACCCGGACACCACCTACATGCCGCTTTACATCTACGGCGACGTCGGGCTGGGCAAAACCCATCTGCTGCATGCCATCGGGCATGTCGTCCACGCGCAGCGCCGCCGCGTCGCGCTCTGCACCACGGAACAGTTCCTGAACGATCTGGTGGCCTCCATCCGCCACGACCAAATGGACAGCTTTCGCGCGCGTTACCGCGAAGTGGACCTGTTTCTGCTGGACGACGTGCAGTTTCTGACTGGCCGCGAACGCACGCAGGAGGAGGTCTTCTTCACGTTCTCCGCCTTGTTCGAACAGGGCAAGCGCGTCGTGCTGACCAGCGACTGTCCGCCCAAGCAGATCAAAGGGCTGGAGCAACGGTTGCGCAGCCGGTTCGCCGGCGGCCTGCTGGTCGATATCGGACAGCCCGAATACGAAACGCGCCTGGCCATTCTGCAACAGAAAGTGGCGCTCTACCGCTATGACATTCCCATGTCCCTGCTGCATCCCATCGCGCAGCACGTGCAGGACAATATCCGGGTTCTGGAAGGGGTGCTGCACACGTTGAATCACTTGCGCCTGCACCATAATGCGCCGCTGACCGAGCAACAGGTGTACGAGTGCCTGGGCGAAATGGCGCCGAACGACGCGCCTTTGGAACCGGACGCGCTCATTGCAAGCGTCGCCGCGTTCTTCGACCTGACGCCAGCCGCGCTCAAGGGTCCCTCCCGCAAGCAGCCGCTGTCCCACGCGCGGCAGGTAGCCATGTATCTCTTGCGGCACGATGCGCGCGCGTCCCTGCCGCGCATCGGCGACATGTTGGGCGGCCGCGACCACACGACAGTCAGCCACGGCATCGAGCGCGTGGCGGCGCGCCTGCCGCAGGACGACGAACTGGCGCGCGCCCTGGGCCAGATTCGCGGGCAGTGCCGCGTCGGCGCGTAGCGCGCCCTCAGGCGCCGGGAGGCGCGGCTCCCGGCTTGGCGGCCGGCGCGTAGCTGCGTCCCAGCCAGGCCATCACGCTCAGCGCCGCGACGCTGAGGCCGATGAGCGCCAGCAACTTGTTGAGGCGATCGTCCAGGGTCAGGGTCAGCACTCCGAACCCGCAACAGAACGCGTAGTACGCGGCCACGATGGCCCGTTCGGGCACGCCCCGATCCAGGAGCGCGTAATGGAGGTGATCGCGGCCCGAGTGCCATGGCCGCTGGCCGCGGCGCAGGCGACTGAAGATGAGCCAGGCCACGTCCACGATGGGCAAGCCCAGCACCATGGTCACGGTGGCGATCTTGGCTCCGCCCATGATGCCGACGGACGCCACCGCATACCCCAAGAAAAAACTGCCGCTGCTGCCCATGAAGGGACTGCGGCGCGCAAAGTTGATGATCCAGAAGCCGGCTACGGATCCGACCAGCAAGGCCGGCAGCACGGCCACGCTGGCCTGGGGTTCGGGCAGCACCGCCAGCATATGCACGGCCAGCACCAGGCCCAAAATCGCCACCGCGCCGGCGGCCAGGCCGTTCAAGCCGTCCAGGAAGTTGACGGTGTTCATGCAGCCCATATACCAAAAGACCGTGACGAGAAAGACCAGCCACCAGGGGAAGCCGTCCGGTCCCCACAGCAGGCCGGCCTGAAACGGATTGTTGACGTCCTTGATGAAGACGAGCCCCGCCATGGCGATGAGGGCGGCGGCGAACTGCACGAGGTATTGGAAGCGCGGCGAGAGGTTCCACTTGTCGTCCGCCAGGCCCCAGAGCGCGCAGAAGAGGCCGCCGGCCAGCAGGGCCCAGATGCGGCGCGCCTCGTGCGGATCGCGGCTTACGGGAAACCAGGGGTGCGCGCCGACGTCGGTCACGCGGGGCAAAACCAGGTACGCGCCCAACCCGAGCAGAAAAGACAGCCAGATGGCCACGCCCCCGGTGCGCGGCACGACTCCCTGGTGCCCGCGCCGGCCGCCGGGCCGGTCCACTATCCCCCGGCGCGCGCCCCAGCGGGCGCTGAGCGGGGTCAGGACGAGACTCAGGCCCAAGGCCAGCGCGCCCAGCCACAGGTGGAAGGGATAGGGCAGCATGCGCTGTGCGCCGGGCGGACCGCGGCCGGCGCGCGCCAAGGCGCCGGCCAGCGCTGACGCGGCTATCTGCGTCCGAACGCGCCGTAACCGGGACGGCCGCGGAACGCCGCGCCCAGCGGTTGCCCGCGCGCCTTACGTCTCGGCATCCGTTTCCCACCGCGTAAACCAGACGGGCCGTTGCAACGACCCGACTTCCGCGTCCCGGTACGAAGGGTAACGGACATGTTCATGAATGAAGGTGGCTTCCGGTTCCACGTAATCGGGATGCGGCGCCAAAGCCTTGCGCTGTTGCGCCAGATCCGGCGCCGGCCGGCGTTCGCCGCGCCTGGAGGCGCGCGGCGCGCCTTGCGGTCGGCGCCGGCGTCGCCGGTCGGTTCCCTTGCCGTTCCGTCCCTCCGCTTGCGCTTCGGTTTTCTGGGAAGACGGCCTCGCGGCGGGAGCGCCGCGGTTTTGGCTGCGCCGGCGTCGATTCGTGCGTCGCCCGCGTCCCGGGCGGGCCGCGCCGGCCGCGCTCGGGGCGCGCTTTTTCTCGGAACGGGATGGGGAGGCAGAGTTTGCGCGGTCTGCGGTTTCGTCGGGAGGCATGGTGCGATCGGCCTTTTCCTAGGGCACTGTATACGTCAACAACGCAGCGCCTGTCGAGTCGTGAAGCGAAATGGCGGTGCCGGCATTCCAGGGGACAGGAGTGCGGCCCCAGTATTTGTCGTAGGTGGTGTCCGTGCCCGCGCGCGAAAACAGGCGGACGCTTTCGCCGCGGAGCAAAAGCGGCATCTGCCCGAACTGATAGGCGCCGTCCTGTTCCGTGCTGACCGTCCACTGGGTCAGGTTGATCGCTTGGCCTTGCCGATTGACGATGACGAGCGTCTCTGCGGCGTACTGGCCGGCGTTCAATACTTCCAGCGCAAGGTCCGCGGCGACGGGCCGATAGTCGGCGGCAGCGCCTTCCGCCGCGGGCGAAGGAATGTTCAGGCGCTGGCCGGGAATGATGAGGTTGGGATTGGCGATGCCGTTGGCAATGGCCAAGGCGCTTTGACTCACGCCGAACAGTTGGGCAATCGCGCCCAGCGAATCGCCCTCGCGCACGGTATAGGTGCGCGCGGGCACTTCGGCGTCAGTGGCCGGCGCGCCGTCAGCTGTCGCGGGAACGGACGACGTAACGGACGCGGGGGGCATGGCCTGCCGGGTGGTCTCGGTCGCCGCCAGCGACGCAGTGGGCAAAGGCGCGACCAGCAAGCCGGGATCAGGCCGCCGGGATACGTAAATCAGCAGCGCGGTGGAAGAGATAAGCAGAGTAAATAAGGCATTGATCAGGATGACGAAGACCAATTGACTGCGATTCATGCTGCGTTCCGATACCTGCAGGCTGAGCCAACCGCCGTGCGGCTGCGCCCCATGCAGGCAGTCCGCGCTTCCCGTCTGCTCCGCATTCTAGCATAGGCCCCAAGGATGAAATGGGAAAAGCGCTGTTTCCTGCCGGCCCGCCGAGACCGCGCATTTCGGCCCAAGGGCAAGTCAACGCCCGCCGGCAGGAGCCGCGCATGGCGCGCGTAGTCGTTATAGGCGAATCCGAAGCCGGAAAAATCCTGGCCGCCCCCCAACGGCTTACAGGAAGAACGGTTGCATTGACGTCCTGCTAGCCTCCGTTGCGTAAGGCGACGACCGCTACGGGTAGGGAGCGCGGTGCCCGTCGCGGGCGCATCAGACCGCCGCGCCCAATCCAACGCATCCTTACGCAAATGTGCATTGCGCCCATATGAATGCCCATATCCTGTATATATTAGATATATAGACGTATAGAGACATTAATCCCAGGAATGGCCATGACTCGCTCTGCTTCCGATGCCGTCGGCCGCGTCTGCATGGAGTCCGCCCGCAGTCAGCGACGCGCAGCGCGGAGAGGAACAGTCCCCCTCCACGGAGCCGGTCAATGGCGTTGAATGGCCTGCGGGGCGCAATCAGAGAAGTGCCGGCCTCCGCGGCGCGGCGCTTCCCCCGCGCCCAGGCCTGGAACCTGGGCTGGCGGTGGGCGCTGATCATCGGCGCGTCGATCGCCGCCCAGCCTTTCCCGACGGCGGCGATCGCTTCTGACGAACGCCGCGCGTCTGCGCGGTCCGATGCGGCGGAATGGGAATGGCACGCCTGCACGATAGCGCCGGGCTTCGCGCTGGAAGGACAGACTGCGCGCGCAGCTGACGGGGGCGGCTTTATCGATCACCGCCGGGAGACGGCCGACGTGAGAGCCTACGGTCTACGGACCATCGTCATCACGGAGGAGCCGCAAGGCGCGCTTTCCGAAAGGCAATGGCATGCGAGACGCTTCGGAGGATACGGACGCTATTCCATATCCGTGGTCTATGATATAGACATCTGCCTGCTTGCGTTCTGCTGGACGCAAGCGCGGGACGTCGAACGCAGCTGCGATTTTGACCTTGATGCCTAGACTATCGGATCCGGAGCCTCGGGTATCGGCGCGGACCGTACGCCAGCCGTCCAGCCCATGCATGTACGGTCCATAGGCAGCAAGGAGCCGCGGGAATGGCAACGCTACGATATCCCTGGATTTTTTGGACGCGGCTGGCATTCAGGTCGCGCGTTGCGCGTCTCGGGCGCATGTTGCTTTTCGCCTGCGCTTTTCCCGCCGCCTTCCTGTTGCCGAGCGGCATCGCCTTTGCCGGCGCGCTGGGCCCTGTCATGGAATGGATTTATCCCGTTTGCCAGCTCTACGCAGCTGCGGTGACGCTGTGGGGCCTGTGGAAAGCGCATACCGTCATTGGCTGGTCGGTCCTGTGTTTCTTCGGCTTCAACCTGGCTTTCGCCGGCCTCTACGCCACCGCCCATCAGGGTTTTAGCGCCGACAATCTGAGTCTAATGGGCCTGGACTTCCTCGGAAGCGTCGCGGGCTTTGCCGGCAGCGCGCTGGTCGGTTTTTACTTTGCCTGGTTTTGGGAGAGGCGATTGCCCGCCGCCGCGCCCGCTCGCATGCCGACGGACAGGCCAGTCCCTGCCCCGTCCCGCGACAACGGCGCGATGCGGGTTTACTTACTCTTGAGCGCGGTGGCCGGCGCGCTCCTGGGCTTGGGGTTGCTGGCGTTCATTCTGTTCCGGACAAGCGAGTTCCACCGGCTGGCCCAGACCTTGCCGTTCAACCAAGAGCCTCCGTGGGAAGCCCGGCTCCCGCACCAAGAGCTCATCGCATTCCACGCGGTCGCCCTGACCGCCTTGGCCGCAACCCTTGGCTGGGGCCTGTGGCGCCGCCGGAACGAAATCGTCGAAGTCGGTTGCTGGTTATTGTTGCCTTCCCTGGTCGTCACGGCTGTCCTGCCGCCCTTCCATCCCTTCGTCATCGCCAGCACTCTCGGCCTGCTGGGCCTTGGCTTTCTGGTTCTGCGCCATCTGGGTTTTCCCCGCACCCTGTGGCAATCCCGCCGAGGGCCGAAGGCGGCGGATACGGGCGCGCTGCCCCGCCGAGGAGGATTTTTTCGAGCCGCGTATTGAGCGTTGGGCCATCCGTCCCGTCCGGCGCGGATGCAGGCAACGCCGGCAGGTGGCGGATCCGCGCTATTGACGTTATGCCCTTATGCTATTGCAAAATAGCGGCTTGGCGCGGGAACGAGACGGTAACGCCAGGTTGATGGCCCGAGGCTGGCGCGACAGCGTCTCGTTATTCCTGACGAGGTAGCGCGCAGAGGCAGGTCGGAGAATCGCAATCTATGCGTACCTTATCCACCGGCATGGACGAGTTCCCCGAGATCCGTTCGTCGCCGACCGCGTTGTACGTGGACAAGACGAAACGGATAGCCGATCTGTGCGCGCTTATGCTGGGCAACCAGCCGCAGATCTTCCTGTCGCGCCCGCGCCGTTTCGGCAAGACGCTGTTGGTGTCTACCCTGGAAGCGCTGTTCCAAGGCCAGCGGGACTGGTTCCAAGGCACCTGGATCGGGCGTGCGGGGCATTGGGACTGGGAGCGGCATCAGTATCCCGTCCTGCGGCTCGATCTGAGCATCAAAAACGCATTGTCCCGCGAGGAACTGGCGCGGGCGTTACGGAGCAAGATCATCGACGAGGCGGAGGACCGGGGCGTGGAGATGAATGCCGCGCTGTCCGCCGATACGCTCTTGTCGCGTCTCGTCAAGGAGATATACCGGCGGCATGGCCACCGGCGGGTCGCGGTGCTGATTGACGAATACGATACGCCCATTACCGAAGTCGTGGATCGCCCGGAACTCGCCCAAGACGTTCTGGCCGTGATGCGGTCGTTTTACGGCGCGCTGAAAAGCGTCCGGAAATACCTGCGCTGCACGTTCATGACCGGGATCACCCGTTTGGCCCATGCCGGACTGTTCTCCGGCGCGAACCATTTCGACGATGTTTCCCTCGATCCCGATTTCAATGCGTTGCTGGGCTTTACGCAACGGGAACTGCGCGCTCTGCCCGAATTGCAAGCGGATATCGCGCGGTGCGCCCGCAATATAGGATGCAGCGCGCAAGAGATGGACAAGGCCTTGCGCCGGCGCTACAACGGGTACCAATTCAGCAAGAAAAGGCAGAAAGTGTACAACCCGTACTCGGTCGCCGCGTGCCTCGCGAAATTCCGCAAGGCCAAGGGCGTCGTGTGGCGCCTGGACGAGATGCCGCACGCGTGGGCGCATTCAGGTACGCCGAGCGCGCTGTTTCGCTTATGGCAACGGCATCTGCATGCGCCTAAACCCTTGGCGGATACGGGAGGCATGGGAGTCGTGGAATTCCTGGATCAGGCGCGGTATGACGCGTCCAGCCCGGATATGACGGCCTTGATGTACCAGGCCGGGTACTTGACGTTGGTGCCGGATCGCCAGGTCGCCGACCCTGACGGGTTGCGGCTGGGCTTTCCCAACCAGGAAGTGCGCCGCGCGTATCTTGCGCGCCTGTCGGAGTGGCAAAGAAACGAAGTCAACGCGTGGCACGTAAACGAAAGCGCGCAAGGATTGCCCGGCGCGGCTCCGATCGGGCGGGCTTTGCTACGGGGCGACGCATCCGGGCTGTTGGCCAGCCTGGACGATCATCTGCAACGCTTCTCCTATCCGGCGCATGCCGTGCCGGGCGAGATGAAAGCCGAGTACGATTACGAAACGCATTACCGCAAGCTGCTTTTCAGCACTCTCCTGGCGGCGGAACTGCATGTTCAGGCCGAAACGCCTACGCTGAGGGGACGCATTGACCTGCTCGTGGAAAGCGCCGATCAAATCATATGCTTGGAATGCAAAACGAATCTGGTGCCGGAGCAGGCGTTGCGCCAAGTCTGGCACAAGGGTTACGTTGACGCCTACCGGAGACGAGGCAAATCCGTAACGGTCTTCGGCCTCAGTTTCCATACGGAGGCGCGTACGGTCAGCGCCGTCGCCGTCCATCGCCTGGGGAGATACCATGCGGCCCAGGAACGGTGGGACAACGAACCGTTCGCGCATCCTGATCACGCCCTGACGAAGTTGGGCCGGATGGGAAACAAGGCGCGCAAGAAGATTACGGAATCCTGGACGCACGCTGATCCATGAGGTCGTTGGACGTATAACTTGAAGCACCGTCGGCTTATCTGAAGGAATCCTGTCTTGAAGGGCATTCATCTTTTCCGGGCGTACCTTGCGACGGATCCGCGGCGCAAAGGAGCATCTGCATATCTGGAGTCCAAATGCCAATTCCGCATTGCCGACATAATCGTTGCTAACGATTATGTTGGCATGATACGCTTTCGATATGACTCAGGAACTCAGAAAAGCCGGCGCCAATTGGGTTGCCGGCAATCGTTTCTTTGACCGCGAAAGCGAACTCCAGAGTTTGACGGAGCGCGTGCAAGACGGAACCCATACGTTGCTTACCGCCCAATGTCGAGTGGGAAAGACAAGCTTGATGCGCGAGTTGCTCCGCCGCTTGGATGGCGCAGAAGAATACGAGACGGTATTCGTGGATCTGGAAAGAGCGGAGACCGCGTCCGATGCGATAGCCGAACTGGCCGTTCAGGCCCAGTCCGTCCAAACCGCTGGACGCAGAATCCGGGATGCGTTCGCCCATGCCCGGCAGAATCTGGCGCGGCGCGTGGAAGAGATAAGCCTCTACGAAATGAGAATAAAATTGCGCGCCGAACTCAATGAGGATAATTGGCGGCACCGCGGAGCCCAAGTATTGGCGGCTCTTGCGGAAAGCGGCAAGCCCGTGGTCTTGGCCATGGACGAGTTGCCCATGCTCGTCAACAGGCTGCTTAAGGGATACGAGCACCAGATAACGCCGGAGAGGCGACAGATCGCCGATCGGTTTCTGAGTTGGTTGCGCCAAAGCGGACAGGAACAGCGCGGGATTGTTCTGATCGTTTCCGGCAGCGTAGGGATGGCACCTGTTCTGCAGCAGGCAGGGCTGAGCGCGCAGATAAACATTTTCTCGCCCTTCGAGTTGCGGCCATGGAGGCGCGAGACCGCGGTGGAATGCCTGGGCGCGTTAGCCCATACGTATGCATTGGATCTTCCGAGTAAAGTGCGTTTTGAGATGTGCCGTCGGTTGCGGTGTTGCGTTCCCCACCATGTGCAACAATTCTTCGATCTGCTACACGAATATCTGCATTCCCGGAACCGGAAGCGGGCCCGGATGGATGACGTTGAGCGCGTATATACGCGTGACTTGTTGGGCGTACGCGGACACATTGATCTGGACCATTACGAAGGACGGCTGAAGATGGTTCTCGGACGCGAGGACTATCGAGTCGCGCTGGAACTGCTGACGGAAACCGCCGTCAATGACGGCCTCTTAACGAACGCCGCCTTGGCGCGATGTCGCGACTTGGTCGCTCCAACGGACGAAAGCGAACGTCTGTCTCTGCCCAGTCTGCTGTACGTTCTGCAACACGACGGATATTTGGAAGTCTGCGACGAAGGCTTTCGCTTCGTATCCGGGCTGATGGAGGATTGGTGGCGCGCCAGGCACGGAACTCATTTTCTCCCTTTGGCGCAGCGCTGAGTTCGCGCGCCAGCTGGCGCCATGGCCGTAAACGTCAAGAAATACAATCCCGGCTTTCTCACCGATCAGGAGTTGGCCTCGGCCTTTTGCATACGGCTGCATGAATTTGATTCGCTGCTTGAATCCCTGCATTTATGCACGGGGGGCTCAAACGTCCATACCATCGTGATTGGCCCGCGCGGCAGCGGCAAAACCCATTTGCTCTTGCGCGTTGCGGCGCATGTGCGCCAAGACGCGGCCTGGGCGGGAATATTCCCCATTGTTTTCGCCGAGGAGAGCTATGAGGTGGCCACTTGCGGCGAGTTCTGGCTGGAGTGCCTGAACCGCCTCAGCGATCAAGCGCCCGTCAGCGATCGTAACGCGCTGCGTCTGAGCTATAACGAGATCCGGGCCACGCCGGATGACCTTACGCTCCAGGACCGCTGCCTGGGGGCGTTGCTTGATTTCGCGGACCGCCGCGGCCAACGGCTTCTGTTGATAGTGGAGCGCCTGCACGCGCTTTTTGCGAACATGGCCGACCCGCATGCCGGATGGCACCTGCGACATACTTTGCAGACCGAACCCCGCATCATCTGGCTGGGAAGCGCTGCCCGTCGGTTTGCGGAAATCGACAGTTCGCAGCATGCCCTGTACGACTTTTTCCGGGTGGTGACCCTGCATCCCCTGGACACCCGCGCCTGTACGCGCCTGTGGCGCACCGTGTCCGGCCGAGAAGACGCGCCCCGCATGATCCGATCCTTGGAAATTCTCACGGGAGGCAATCCGCGTTTGCTTACGATCATGGCCCGCTGCAGCGCCGGCCATTCGTTCCGCGAGCTGATGGGCAGCGTGCTGGATTTGGTGGATGAACATACGGAATACTTCAAGAGCCATCTGGAAGCGCTGTCTCCCCAGGAGCGACGCGTCTATCTGGCGCTGGCCCGGATATGGAAACCCGCTACCGCCCGGGAAATCGCTGTCCAGACCCGCCTGAGCACCAATCATTGCAGCGCGCTGCTCAAGCGCCTCGTCCAGCGCGGAGCCGTGGCCATAGAAGAAGGCAACGCGTACCGGCAACGGTACTATCTTGCTGAACGCCTCTACAGCCTCTACTACCTGCTACGCCGGGGAGGGGCCGCAGCCGATCCCGTCAGAGCGCTGATCGACTTTATGGTTGGCTTGTATGCGCCGTCGAAGTTGAGCGATACCCTCGAAAGCCTTTCCCGAGACGCGGGCGTCCTGTCGGCGCGGAGCGCGGAGCGGTTAAGGGAAGCCGCGTTCGATGAATCGCTATCGCTGATGCAAGCGGGATCAACCCCCAAGGGTTATGACTTGTTCGGTTACGCCATGCGCTGCCTAAACTCAGGCCTCGCGCCTACGCACGAAACGCAGGCGGCTACCCAACTCTTGACGGAGGCGCGCCGGCACTTCGCCCAGAACCAAGACCGCGCAGGTCTCGCCCTTTGCGACGAACCGCAATGCGGCATAGCGGCGCTCGCGCTGCAAGCCAAGGCGGAAGCGCTCGCCCGGCAAGGCGACTATCCGGGCGCGCTGGATGCTTGCAGCCAGGCGCTCGCGCGCCAGCCTTTCAGGGAAAAATCCGAACTGGGCTTTTTCGTAGCCTATCTCGGCTATCAGCAGGGCGCGCTCCTTTGGCGATGCCGGCGGCCGGCGGCCGCTCTGGCCACTTTCGATCGGATAATCAAGGCCTATGGTCGATCAGCGCAATCGGCCGCAGCCTGCATCGCAATGCATGCCGCGATCGGAAAGGCCGTTCTGTCGTTTCCCGATCAAGCGGCCAGCGAGACCGAATTGGCCGCCTTGCTCGCGGGCCTGGACAAAACCCAAACGAGGCCTCCCATCCAGCTGATGGGTTTCGTCGTAGCGGGCATTCCGACGGACCGCGCCCTGAATCTGATTCAGGCATCGCCCGCCGCCGCCTTGCTTTTGCCTTTGACTGCCGCTTTGCAACAAGAACTTGGCCAGAGGACTCGAGTCGCCAAGGAAACGGAGGAAGTCGCGGCAGACGTCCGGCGCGAGTTGGCGACGCTCAGAGGTTGGCTGCAACAGAGGCGCTGCGCGTTGCCTGCACTGGAAGAATCGCGGATTGAGGCCTAGGGGATAGTCAGGTCGCCGGCGCGGGCATGACGCCCCCGGCCAGGCAGCGGCCTCAAGGCAATGGGAACCTGGCGCAGGGCCCAGGCCTCAATCCAATACCGCGACCCCGAAAACCATAATTGAGGGAGACTGCCCCCACGAAAGCGCTACCCGGACAGGCTGACGGCTTCGTCGTTTTGCCACCCGTTGGCAATAATCAAGGGCGAAACCGAGAAATAATCCGCTATCCGCTCCTGGTTCTCCTCCGAGTAATCATTGTCCAACATCTCCTTGACCGCAGACCGCGGGCAGAGCAATTCGGCGGCAAAGGCGCGCTGGGCTTTTTGCCGGTACGTGTACGAACGCGTGACGGGCAACAGGGGCTCCGGCGCATCGGGCCACGCAACGCTGAATAATCTGTCGGCGATCAACCGGGCCAAATCCACGCGGCGTCTTGAAGGCCATTGGGACCTGAGCACGATACGGCTACGGCCCTTGCGGTTGAAGGCCCATGCGATCGGGAGATCATCGCCACCGCCCTGCAAGGTTTTGACCGTAGTGCCGGCCAGGTCGGCCAGACGACGATCACTGATCGGATCACGCCTCAAAGCTTCCTGTTGACGGACTTGGCAGGCAAGGCCATGCCCCATGCGCCCAGCGGCCGTCATCCCCCACGCTTCCAGCTGGGGGCTATGCGGTACAGTGACCGCATGCGTCGGATCGCTCTCAACCCCCAAACGGTCCGTTATGTCGAGCATCTCTTGCGTAGGCAACGTACGCGCAAAACTCGAGGCAGCCGCCAGCTCATCCACGGCGTCGTTACCCAAAATCTTGGCGGCGTCCAGTCGCGCTTCCAGAACGACAATCGGCAGTTCATCCGGCTCCAAACCCAAAAGCGCTTCCACCTTGCGCATACGAGCCCAATCGGGATTGTTGCGTTCCTGCACCAGATCCCGTCGCAAAATATGCAGATTGGTCCCCTTGAGCCCGGCGGCGTCGCATCGTTCCATGACGGTCGCTACCAAGTCGTCTGCCGCGCTTTCCCATTGGGCGACCGGAAATGAAACCGTTCGTCGTTCCGAAAGGCCCAAGTAGCGAAAACGAACCTCGCGAGGATCCGGAGAGGGAGCCGACGACAGTTCGCATTGAAAGCCGTCGCTCGCGACGGTAAGGTTAGGCCAAACGTACCCTGCACCAATGGCGGCCATGTTGTGCGCGCAATGCCAATCTGGCCAGTCTTCCGGAACGGGTTCTGTGGGCACAGGCCGCGGTTCCCATCGCAGACGCCACCAGTTCCAGATCAGCCATTCGGCCAGATGATAACCGGATACGTACGGCCCCGGACGGTACCGAGGCGCATCCGCGTCTTGTTCTATGCCTTCCGTCAAACAATCATCGCCCAAGGTTATGATCAGGTGTCCGAAGGTCGCGACTTCCTTCGGCGTGCCGCGGTCCAATCTCAAAGGCTGCAAAGATATCTTCAGGTTACGCGTCATGCCGGCTCCGTTGGTACCGCGCGTCCAGGATGGTTGCGCGCATCGGATCGTTGGATCGTTGCCGGCGAAGCCTTATCCATGATAATCCGCGCCCGGATCCTGCTTCGCTGCGTAAATCTCCGCGTCTGCATCCACGATCCAGGCCTCCTAGGAAAAGCCCTGTTGGCGACAACCGTTGATCCGGCCCCAAACCAAGGACGAACCGGAAGCGAGCCGTTGTTTCAGACTCTGCGATGGTTCGCGGTTTAGCGCAAAGGGCTTGGCCAGGACGCGCACGGACTGGCGGATGAAAGGCGTAGTCCGACGCTTTGCTCTTATGGCGGGCGCGGTCCGCGTATCGGGCCGCGGCCAAGGGGCGCTCCGCCTCTGGGGCCGCGGTTTCCCGTTCGCCGTCATGCAGGATTGTTGCTCTGCCGTTGTCCCTTCGCCGCGAACCGCCACAATTTTCCTCAGATGCTTGATGCCTGCACCCGCTATCTCTACGCCTACAGCCAAACGCATCCGAGTATATCATTGAGCAAAAGTTCTTGCCGCTTTCGATCAGATAAGCTACGTCTATAGCGCGTCAACTCGCATCGTGCGGGCCGACGCCCTAATGCATGCCGCGATCGGGACGGCAGTTACGTCCGTTCCGGAGCCAAAGGCCAATGCGGAATCCTCCATCCAGCGCGTGGATACAGCGAAAAAGCGTTGGCCCATCCGCTGTTGACGGATCGTGGCCGGGCTGCCAGCGCCAGCGCAAGGGCCCGTTCGCTTTGCGTGCTTGGGCCGCGCGGGCGATTTGGATAAAATAGCATCCGCCATTCCCATACGTCCTTGCGCCTTCACGGGTCAAGCGTCCATTCTGCATGCATTCAATCGGGGTTCCTCGTGCATATTGATTCCACTGCCAGTCCCTTCGCGCAACTGCGCACGTTAGGCTTGTCCGAAGCCCGCGTCCAAGGCCATTTCTGGGCGGAACGCCAACGCGTAAACCAAGCCAGCCTCATGCATGCTTTCGACCGCATGGAGGCGGCCGGCAACTTCCATAACCTCAAATTGGCCCAGGGCGAAGCCGAAGGCCGTTATCGGGAACCGCTTTTCATGGATTCCGACATCTACAAATGGCTGGAAGCGGTCGGGTACGCGTTGGCGCGCGGTTCCCGCGCCGCGCTGGAAGCGATGGCGCGTTGCGCCATCCAAATGCTGGCCCGAACCCAATGCGCTGACGGGTACCTGAACTCCTACTATCAGACGGTCAAACCCGATCGCCGCTGGCAGGAACTGGCCCACGGCCACGAACTCTATTGCGCCGGCCATCTTTTCGAGGCGGCCGTGGCTTTCAAGCGCGGCACCGGCGACGACAGCCTGTTGCGCATCGCCGTCAAGTTCGCGGACCTCATCGCGCGCGAGTTCGGGCCCGAGGCGCGCCAAGGCCCTCCGGGACATCCGGAAATCGAACTGGCCCTGGTCGAACTGGCGCGCGAGACGGGCGAACGACGTTTCGTGGCCTTGGCCGATTTCTTCCTGGAGCGCCGCGGCCGCGGCTCCCTGATCGGACCCAAGCAATTTCCGGACGGGTATTACCAGGATCGCGTACCCGTCCGCGAGGCCGAGGAACTGGAAGGCCATGCCGTGCGCCAGCTGTATCTGACCGCCGGCATGACGGACGTCTGGCTGGAAACCGGCGACGAACGCCTGCGACGGGCGCTGGATCGGCTGTGGCGCGATCTCGCGGCCCGCAAACTGCACATCACGGGCGGGGTCGGCGCGCGCCGCACCGGCGAAGCCTTCGGCGCCGCCTACGAGTTGCCCAACGATACGACGTATTGCGAAACGTGCGCGGCCATTGCCAACGCGATGTGGAACTGGCGCCTGTTGCTGGCTACCGGCGAGTCCCGTTACGCCGATCTGCTGGAACGATCGCTGTACAACTGCGCGCTCGCGGGCGTGTCTCTGGACGGCAAACGCTATTTTTACGAAAACCCCCTTTCCAGCGACGGGAGCCTTACGCGGCCCGCGTGGTACGGTTGCGCTTGCTGTCCGCCCAATCTCATGCGACTGATCGAACTCATCGCCCATTACGCCGTGACCTTCTCGGCGGACGCCATCCAAATCCATCAATACCTGGACGGGACGTTCCAAGGCCAAGGAGAATTCGGCGCCTTCGGCTTGCGCACCCGAACCGCCTACCCGCACCAAGGCGACGTGGAAATCGTCATCACGGAAGCGCCCCGGCAGCCGGTCGGCTTGGACATACGCATACCGGCCTGGACGCAAGACCGCGTCCGCATCAGCCTGGACGACAAGGATGTCGGCTGCAGGCCAACGGAAACGGGTTACGCGCGGATTCATCGCGCATGGCGCGCCGGCGATACCGTACGCGTCGCTTTCGAGCTGTCCCCGCGTTTGACCGCAGCCCATCCGCGCGTGGACGCGGCGCGCGGCGCGATAGCGATTGAAAGAGGTCCCTTGGTGTACTGCCTGGAAGCGGTTGACAACGCGGCGGTTGAGCATCTGGCCTATCTCCGCATCGATCCGCAGGCGGCCCTGACTGAAGCCTTCGATCCCGACTGTTTGGGCGGGGTGCATCGGATCGCGGCGCAGGGTTGGACGACGGATGCCGCCGGATGGCAGGAAAGCCTGTACCGGCCCTTTACGCGGCCGGATCATGGCCAGCGGACATCCATGGTCGCCATTCCCTACTATGCCTGGGCCAACCGAGATCCCGGTGCCATGCAGGTGTGGACTGCGCAGGGGTAGATCTCCGGTTCTATGACGGGGAGATTGAAATCGGGCTGGGCGCGGCCCTGCGCGGCATCATGCGTGCGATCCTGGTGGACGATCCGATATTCGGCCTTTACGCTTACGACGGGGTCATCGAAACCGCGGAGGACGGCCTGCGCGTCCATCCCCGCGACGGCCTCAACAAACGGTTCTAGGTTCTGTTGAGGTAGGATTTCAGCCAGATCCAGTAGATTATCATGCAATCTATGTCGTGTTCGTTGACATCCTAGGGACCGCGGGGTCAACACGCGGAACCGACGGGCGCGTCCGATCCAGGCTCCGCTCCGGTCTCTGCGTAGGCAGTCGGCCGCGCAGTCGACCCCATGATCCCTCTCCACCTCCTAGGTACGCCCTCGTACGTCGCCCTCGCTTTATCCTACAAAATAAACATGACAAAGTGTCTGGGGCAGGAGTCTTGGGCGGGCCCGCCTGAGCCCCGTACCCACGGCCGGGGGAGGTAAGGGGGACGGATGAAGTCACATCTCAACGCTACCTGGCTCTGGCCACACTCAAAGTGCCGCAGAATCTGCCCCAATACGACCCGGATCTGGCTGCAATCCTACCTCAACAGAACCTACAATCTGACCGACCGCTGCGTCCGTCAGGACGAAGCCAACCCCGCGCCAGCGCCCGTTGAGGTCTGGCAGCTGCGGGCAAGCGCTGATCCTTCCGGGATGCAGGGCAGGCGCGCGACCGTAAGCACGGCGCGGCCCCGCGGCGCCGGCTTCAAGTCTCGGCCGCGTCCTGCCGGTCCGATCCGTCGTCTTGGGCTGGCCTTGCGCGCCCGGGCAAACCGAACGCCGAACGGACTTCCCGTTCCAAACGGAGCACTTCGTCGTCCGACAGCTCGCGGAAAAGGCGCTTCCTTTTGCCCTTGGCCAGGTAACCGCCATTGTTCCGGCACAGGGTGATGAACAGATTGACTTAGCGATCCGGCATATCCGCCTGTTGGGCCATGCCTTTTTGGGCTCTGTCGTAGCGTTCCAGAAAATCGCGCCCTCCCTGCACTTGCGTCTCAAGGGCATCTTCCAGGCATCGGTACAGGAAGTCCGCTTGCCGCGTCATGTCGGGATAGCGGAAATACGGCGCAGTGTCGTTGCGGACGGTCATGAACATGTCCGCATCGAACGCAAAGTCCGCGGCTTCCGTCGCGCCGCGGGAAAAGTCCAGCAACGCTTCTTCGTACAAGGTCGGATCGTTCACTATGCTCGCGGAGACGGGGAAAATCGTTCCGGGCGGCGTATATCCCCGACGCGCCAGGATATTGTGGAGCAGAAAGCGATGCAGCCGGCCGTTGCCGTCCGCGAAAGGATGGATGAAAACCTGGCCGAAGGACACGACCGCGGCATGCACGACCGGGGCGATGCGTTCGGCTTCCAACTGCCGATGCGATCAAGCCTGCCATCAGGGTCGGCAAGTCTTGAGGACGCGCCGACACCAAGTCCACGATCTCGCCCGCGAACGTGCTTTAGCCTACGAAGTTCTGATGCGTACGCACGGACAGCGCGCGGTCGGAAACGCCGTCGGGCAATATGGCGCGCAACACCGCGCGGAACCCTTCGCGTGAAACATAATCCTCGCGCTCGGCCTGTCGCAACAGGCGAATGAACTGCCGCGCGCGGTTCGGCGCCAGTTCTTCCTGTTCAATCAGGAAGGAAGAACGCGCTTCCGCCAAGTACAGATGAGACCGTACGCGGGGGTACAACCAAGACGGACAATCCCTTAACGTCATGGCGCATCGCTCAGAAAAGTCCGCGCGCTCGTATTGTTGCAGGGCTGGGGTACGCCGCACGAGGGGGCAGAAATCACGCGTGCCCAGCGCGTTGTTGCGGATCTTGCAGCGCGCTGCATGGCTCCCGGGCAAGGCGTAGTATTGGGTAGGCGGCAGTAGATCGACGTACTGGCAACCGGCCAGATCAGGCAAAGGCAACCTGGCGTCCAGCAACCATTCGTACCAAAACCAGATGCGCCGCAAAACGGGACTGTGGGGCCGTTGCGCGATATAGGCGGCGATTTCCGTGGGCGGCAGGCGCTGCAAGATCTGATACAGCAGAGCCAGGTTCAGGCCTTCGTATTGCAAGGCGAATTCCACCTGCGCCATGCTGGCCGGTCCCGGCGCGTAACGATGGGGAAAGAGTTCAAGCGCGCCGCGGGGCGTTGCCCGTTCTTGCCTATAGGGCACGTCGGCGAACCGCGCCGCGCGCTGCCCGCGCGGCATGCGCAGGCCATGGCGTTCCGCCAAGGCAGCGTACCCCGCTTTTGCAGTTGGCGCAGACATGGCGCGTGCTTCAGACCTCGGAAAAATACGCGTGAAATGACGCAGGACCGGAAAAGTACGCGCTCAATAGAGACCAAAGGTAAAGAGCGGCTGCAAATGCCGGCAACGGAATATCCTGGGCAACGTCAGCCTGCCCTCCGCAAAGCCATCTGGAGGCATACGCCCCAGCCATTTTCAATTGTAGAATAGCGCCATGCCTCGCATACCGAATTCCCCGCCTATCGCACTGCAAATAGCCGATTTCGGCCCTATCGCCCAAGCCAATATCGAATTGCGCCCCTTGACCGCGTTCGTGGGTCCGAACAATACCGGCAAATCATTTTTGGCTATGCTCGTTTACGTCTTGCACAAATGCATGGGCCGCGCTCCGGCGTTTTCATCCAGCGGTCCCTATAGGTATGGGCGCAAGCGAGACATGGGCCGCAACGCGCAGAATGCGGAGGCATCGACAGCCTTGTTGCAACCGGGGGACATAACCCAAGCCACGGTAGAAGAGTTGATGGCGTGGATAAAGGCAATGCGCGCCAAGCAGGAGACAGGCGAGCCCAACGATAGGGCGGCAACGGTTTTGCCGGAAGCCCTGGCTCGAATCGTTCGCCCGCTACTTTCTCGGGCGGGCGAACTCGCGCCCGCCATCGCCGAGGAAATGACGCGCTGCTTCGGCGTTGATGACGTCAAGGCGCTCATTCGGCATGAAAGCGAAACGGGATTGCGGGTTTGGGTCCGCAGCCCTCGCCTTGAACTGAACGCCAGTCCCGCGGAAGCGTTTGCGTATGAGATAGAAAGAGGCCAAAGGAGACGCGATTTTGCGGCCATCTTCCCGGACCACGCGTCGTTGTCCGTATCGATAAGGGACGTTCTTGAGGCGTGGTCCGCCCTGGGCGTGGAGGCTGCCTATGCGCACGCAGCCCAGAATGACGACCTTGATCCCAGGAATGCCTCCCTGCCTGATTTCATGGACCGTCTATGCGCGCTGATCGTATCCCATACCTTTGGCCCGTTGAGGCGAGAAGCGTATTACGTGCCTGCGGCGCGTGCCGGGATCATGCATGCGCACAGGGTCGTCGCAGGTTCTCTCATGGCCCATGCGTCGCGCGCGGGACTGGAGCGAACATCTGCGCCTTGGCCTTTCTTGTCCGGCATTCTCGCGGATTTCCTGGAGCAACTTGCGCATCTTGATTCGCCGCCTAACAAGATGCGTCCTTGCCGCAACGGAAGAAGCGCCCCTGCCCGGCGCGTCGCCCGACAGTTGGAAACCAACATACTCAAAGGGGCGATTCGGCAGAGGCATACCCCTAAGGGATACCCCGTCTTCGCCTACCAGCCTGACGGGTGGCCAAGCGAAATCCCATTGCAGAACGCCTCATCCACAGTATCCGAAATCGCGCCCGCGGTCCTCTATCTGCGGCATATCGTAACGCCTGGCGAAACGTTGATTATCGAGGAACCGGAAGCGCACCTTCATCCGGCACAGCAAGTCGAATTCACCCGCCAACTGGCTATAGCCGCGCGCTCCGGCATTCGCATCCTCATCACCACGCATAGCGAATGGCTACTGGACGCATTGGCGAATTTGGTGCGTCTGTCCGAGCTGGCGCCTCATCGACAAAGAGACAAGGAAGCCGAATATGCGCTTAGCCCGGACCAAGTAGGCGTATGGCGCTTCCATGCCAAACAATCCCCTGGGGGTTCGGAAGTGGAGGAAATTGCGCTTAACAAGGAATACGGCTCTTTCCCGGCCGGTTACGGAGACGTGGCCGATGACGCGTATAACGAATACGTCGACATTTCCAATCGCATGGCGTATGGCGCGTTGCAGTGACGGGAATTGTTGGAGACAGCAGGCCGGTGCCTTCCCGCAAACAGATTCACGGGAAATCTGGATGATGGGCCAGCCTCTATCCAAAATTGATGGGCCATGCCAGAAGAGAGCATGTAAAGTGGTAAGATATAAGGCACTATGTATTGCGTCAGGGCGCAATTCTTTGTTGATGCCAAGGATATAGAATAGAAATCATACGACAGATGTCCACCGTAGACAGCAAATCCGCGCTTCCTGCCCTTCCCGCAAAATTCCGGTATCGTTTAGATCTGCGAAAGGCAGTTACAGCTCAAGGACTAGGGGAAGCTCCATGCCATCGATGGTTTTACTTTCCTCACAGTTTTTCTCCAAGTTTGATTCGCGAAATTGTTGGATTTTGGAGCTTGCCGCAGGGATCTCGACTTCTGGATCCATACGTAGGGGCAGGAACCACCCTCGTGGAGGCTCGTCAGTTGGGCTTTGATGCCGAAGGGTGGGATATTCTGCCCCTTTCCGTACTCGTCAGCCAAGTGAAATCCCGCACCTACAAGGCATCGGCCATTGATCGGGCATTGTCCCAAGTGATGTCTGCATGGACCGCAAAAGATGTATGCATAGATGCCCTACCCGTTCGCCTTCGGCGAGCTTTTACCTTGGAAGAACTGAAATCCCTCATAGGGTTACGCAGCGCTATAGAGCAACAGGCTTTTCCATTGAAAGATTTACTTTTGGTCGCCTTGTTGCATACCGCTCGTATTTATTCACGTGCTGTTTCTGACGGAGGTTGGTTTCGGTGGGTGGAAAAAGAAAATCGACCCGATTTGATCCTTTCCTCTTTTGCCGACTGCGTTCAGCGAATACGACAAGATGTGGCAAATGACAAATCCCACGGCAAACCTCGCAATATCCGGAGTCGTTGGGGTGATTCTCGATTTCAGACTCTGCAAACGGGAAAAGCCCATGCGGTCATCACGTCTCCGCCTTATCCCAACCGTCATGATTACAGCCGGATTTTTCACATTGACTTGCTTATTCTGGGGCAGACCGAGGCCCAAATAACGAAATTGCGCAGACAATCCATCCGATCGCATGTTGAGGCCAAGACCCCCCCGCCCCAACAGGCCAGCCAGTTCGGTTTTAGGCTTCCGGATTCTCTAATGACAACCTTGAACGCTCTCCCCTCCCATGCTGACTTGCGTATTCGCCCTATGCTGGAAGGGTACTTTGCCGACCTGCATGCCTCACTTGTGAATCTTCGTCGCGCCTTGGTAGCCGATGGCAAGGTTGCCTTCGTCGTCGGGAACGTACGGCATGCAGGCATGCCGATTCTGGTAGATGAAATCCTGGTGTCTGTAGCACGGAACGCTGGTTTCTTGCATCAAACGTCTTGGGTGGCTAGACTAAGAGGCAATAGTGCGCAACAGATGGGTCGTTACGGCAGGGTATCGGCCCGCGAGAGCATAGTTCTCCTCCAAAAAGAGAGAATGCTATGAAGTTGTGGATGCGCTGGGTAGATTTCCAAAAGCTGCGCGCACTCCTAGTGTTGATCGCAGAACATAACGCCGCCTTGCGCGTCAAGGATTTGGATCAGCTGGGTATGGAACAAGGCATCTTCATCAGCCGCCAAGGAACGCCTCTGGGATCATCCACCAAATACCATCATCGGCGAACGTTGGAAAGGCTCTCTCTGGTTGTGAAACAAGACAACCGATACGCGATCAATCACGAACTGCCTGAAGCGGAAATTCTCGTCCAGCGTAAGGATGTGAAGGCGAACTTGAACGCTTCAGAAAAAATCGCTTTTGCCGAGGCGGTATTGCGTAATCCAGACTGCTTCGCCTCTTTTTTTCGCTCTTTTGTTGGCGATAGAGAAGTGCAAGGATTAGAACATTTCGTGAAAATGGCTCGTCCGATCGTACTGCAGACGGAGCAAGATCCCTCAAGCCATACGCCTATCGTTCGTCTTTTATCCAAGCAGGGAGACAACACCGTACGATTGAAGGGCGAAGACGCACGTCAGGCCATCCATTTCGGTCTTCGCTCATGGTGCGTTAAACAGTTGTCGTTCCTGGACGAACTGTATAAAGCAGGCATCGGCTATACGTTATTCGCGAAGAACATTGAAGATCCAATTTCGGAGCAAGAACTGGAATCTCGAATCTTGGCGACGTTACCCTTTGAAGATGACTGGGCTACGATCAGGGTGAGCGACTTCGTTTTGGAATCCGCGCATAAGAACTGCGTAGACATTGCTCAGGTCAAGAAAATTTTGGAGCGTTGGATCAACAATTTCGGAAGCGTGGTAGCAGGCATTGCTACAAGCGAGCAATTCATTACGGGGGATTGCCCCGTACAATTGCGAGAAGCCATTTTGAAGGGATTTGCTCACCCGCGAACAGGGGGACACATCTCTCATATTCAAATTCACAAAAACGTTCTATATCTAACGAATAGGGAGGCAAAGCAATGAACGATTCGGATGGGTTACGACGATTTAACCTGAAGTTCAATCCTTTTCCTCCGGCTACGACCGGCGTTGCCTTTTTGGATAACGTGAAATTACCCCAATCTTGGGAGACTCAGCTGCAAGCGCATCTAGACCATTTGAACCTAGGACAAGGCGACAAAGCGTTGGCTATTGTCGGTCGCTACGGTTCAGGAAAATCTTTTGTTCTCCATTGGATTGGTCATAAAGTCCTGCCCCAGTATCGACTACGACCTTATAACTTCGATAATCCAGGCGTAGCGTTTTACGATCTCGCCAACAAGCTACTGTCCCAGATTGGACGCTACGCGCTCGCAAAGGCTTTATGGGAATTGCTGTATCACGCCAATATGGAACCTGAAATCCAACCGCAACTCATACAATCGTGGGATTATTCGGATTGGCTCTCAACATTATCCGCGCGCAGAGGTCAACCGAGACGCCGTCGGATTATTGAACGCCTCGCAGAGAAGATGGGCGAAGATGCCTTGGCAACGGAAGACGAGATAGCCTACAAGTTCGCCCGATTGATTGTCGATACGCTTGATAGACCCTACTTTCAATATCGGGATTTCGTTCCTCAATCCACTACGGCTATCGTCGCTCAGGAAAAAGAAGCTGCATTTTTTCGCACATTGATAAAAATGCTAATCAGAATTCATGAAATCAAGGGCGTAGCTTTCCTGATTGACGAATTTGAAGACGTAGCGTTAGGACGCAGGCTAAGTAAACGGCAAGTGGCGGACTACTTGGCGACCTTGCGACGCCTGCTTGATACTGCCAAGGAAGAAGAGTTTTGGCTTGTCTTATCGATGACTCCTGAAGGTTACGAGCGAACCAAGGAGCTGGATCCTTCCTTAATCGAACGATTTAGCGAAAAATATGGCATTCCGCCACTGAACGAAACAGAAGCTCAAGATTTGGTTTTCCAACGTCTTGAAGAGACGCGTATCGAGTCAAGGGAGGGATTATGGCCGTTCCATGATGACGTTATCAAGTGTCTTAAATCTACTACGCATTCAAATCCTCGTCGACTTATCAAGGTTCTATGGAAGAGTCTAGCCCTAGCGGTTGAGAGAGATCAGTCTCCACCGATTGCGAACAAGACTGTCCAAGACGCAGAAACCGCGCTCTATCCTGACCAGGTCATAATATGACAACGCCATCCCATAACAAGGGAGACAAGAGCGCTTTCCTTGAAACCAATGCGCTCGTAAGACTTTTTGAGTTCTGGGATGTTTGTCGAGATGCAAACATCCGACTTGATAGCGTTAATCAATGGGGTGAATTGAATGCCCAACTAAGGGAAAAAGCTGATTATCTGCGAAGTTCAGATTACGACAACATCAAAGTTGGCATTACGCTTTTCAAAAACATCTCTGCAGCTGTAGATGCAGAGAATTATCTCTTGCATACTTCTCGATTCTGCCAAGCCGAATTGCATCACACCCTTGTGGAGTACTGGGCCTCCATACACCTGACTCAAGACAAAATTCCGTTTGGGCTGCGCATGAAACGCCATCCCTATTTTTTGTACAGTAAGGTAATTGACACTGTAGAGAACCAAGAGATCTCTCACAAGCTAGATGCATTTTTTGAAAACCTAAGATTGGTTTACGGCCTTAACGTTATGACTGTTGAAGATCTGACGACAACGGATTCGCATACAGAATATCTTGACATTCTGGAAACAGCCAAAGCGATATGGACACGCGCCCTGATCGCGACCATGGATGCCATCATTCTTGGGACAGCCATTCGCGCAGAAGCAAGCGTGTTTATTTCTTCAGACAAAGCGCTGTGCAAGGTATTGAAGCGCATTAGAACCGATGCTGAACTCCGCCGATCTCTCAATGAAGCCATAGGCCGAGACGCTACTGCCGAGATGCCTCTGGATCTTTCGCTACGCGATAAGCTCCCTTAGATGTTAGGCCGTGTGGAGGTAGGATTGCAGCCAGATCCAGGCCCCGGCCAAGTACAGAAAACCCAGGCACCGATGCGCGTATTTGTCATAGCGGGTGGCCACGCGGCGCCCTTGTTTGAGCCGGCCGATGCCCCGTTCGATGGCGTTGCGCGCCGGGTACCGTTCCGGGTCGTGGGGTTGGGGGTTCGTGCGCCCCTTGCGGGCCGGAATGACGGCCTCGGTGCCCCGTTGCGCCCGCCACGCGCGGAAGCCGTCGCCGTCATAGGCCCGGTCGGCAATCAGGCAGGGCAACGGCGTGTCCGTCCAGGCTTCCACCAGGGCCTGGGCCTGGGTGCGGTCGTGGCGCTGGCCGCCCGTCACGCGCAGGCGCAGGGGCCGGCCGCGGCGATCCGCCAGGATGTGGATCTGGGTGCCGAAACCGCCTCGGCTACGCCCCAGGGCGTGATCCGTCCCTGGGCTTTTGGGGGCGCCCGCCGCGCTCACGTGCGCGCGCACGAGGGTGCTGTCCAACTGCACGGCGGACAGATCCGGATCGGCCTGCAGGTAGGCCATCAGACGTCGCCAGACGCCCCGGTCACACCAGTGAGCGTAGCGGCGATAGACCGAGTTCCACTGGCCGTACTCGGCGGGCAACTGGCGCCAAGGGGTGCCCGTCCGTGTCATCCAGCGCGCTGCTTCTACAAAAAGACGACAATGGGTTTCTTTTCCTACGCGTACATCAGGACAAGCACTCAGAAAAGAATGAAGGCAACGCCATTGGGCATCGGTCATCCGGGTAGCGGTCATCGGGGCCATCCTCAGGCAAACAGGCAAAGAGAGATAGCTGGGAGGATAACCGCGAGTGCGCAGAATGTCCACCCCCCCCCCCCCTTCTCCAACGCGACCCGGATCGGGCGGAAATCCTACCTCCACACGGCCTAGCCTGTCGGAAGGAACAGGGCGCTTTTCCGTCCGGATTACGGAGACGTAGCCAACGACGGCATGCTTAACGGTTGACATGTCCAATCGCACAGCCATGGAGCGCCAAGCCCTGAGAAGCAAAGCAAACGAAAACATCAACGCGCGTAGGCGCGCAAGATCTCTCCGACGTAGTTCTGGCTCCGCTTTACCGAGATGTCTTCGCCTATCTCAAGCGATGCCGGATCAGGGAATACCGGACAACCCGGTCCGAAAAAATCCACTGTACCCGCTGCATGGTCATAGGCTGTGCGGTTCGTGGTCACGACTTTTTCGCATCCGTCGGGTGCGGTGACGCGCCAGTGATCTCTCCCCGCTTTGGCCACGCTATAGCCTTCCGGCCACAATTCAGGGCAGTTCAGAATGTAGGTCAAGTCATTCAGATGCAACCGAGGCGCGGCGGCGGACTGCTCCGACGCCACCGCGGCCAGATCGTCCAAATCGAAGCCTACGGGCGCGAGGCTATGCACGGCCTTTTGGATGGATTGCGTATCCGCTCGCTCCCCCGCGTGGCCGCGAATGATGCTCTCCAAGTTGGCCGCCAGAATGGGCTGCAAGGTGCCCACGTTCGCCTGGAAATCCTGAATCCGCGCCTCCATGGCCTGATAGGCATCGTACTCGGCCGTATCCTGATAGAAGAGATGGACGATGCGGATCGTTTTCTTTTCCTGGCCGATGCGATCGATGCGCCCGATGCGCTGCTCCAGGCGCATGGGATTCCAGGGGATGTCGTAATTGACGAGGGCCGCGCAGAATTGGAAATTCAGGGATTCAGCCGCCGTTTCCGTACAAAGCAGAACGCCGTCGGCACCTTGACGGAATTGCGCCATGACGTCTTGTCTAGACGTAGGACGAAAGGCTTTCGTATCGGGAGCATAGATCCAGTCTTCCGCCCCGGACAGACCGGCCAGCAGAGAAGGATCCAGACACGCGGCCAATCGCTCGCGTAGCCAAACCTGCGTGTCGCGGAACTGGGAGAAAACCATGACCTTGCCGTAGCCTGCCTCTCGCAATTGGGTCAGTTGCTGCAAGAAGGCCGCGAATTTGCTGTCTTGTTCAATATGGATATCGCAACGGGCCAATAGATCGGTTAACAGATTCCGTTCCTGAACATTGAATTCCACGGACGGCAGATCGGCGTCCGGGTCTACGTCCGCGTAGATGTCCCCTTCTTGATGATCCCAGTTTTTCGTCAATGGCTCGATGGTTCGCTCTTCCGATCTCTGCCGTTGCCTTAGACGCTGCAATGACTGCCGAAAGGCGTAGCGGGACGATACGAAGCGGATCCTCAGTCCCGTCATGACGAAACCCAGCGCAGGGCGGTTAAGGTCAGATCGCCCCTGGTACGCCTCCCGCACGAGTTCTGTGATGTCATCGTACATACCGCGCTCAACATCGTTCATCCGCACTGGAATGGAACTCACGCGCCTTGCGGGAACGGACTGTTTCAACTTGCCTTCCTTTACGTATTGGCGCAGGAGATTACGCGTATGGCGGGAGACGGAACGCGTGATGGCGGACGAGCGGCGCATCAGGGCATAGGAGTCCCGGATGCGCCGGGAATCCATATCTCTCTTGAGCGCAGGGTTGCTGGCCGGCATCCGAATATAGTCCAAATGCGCTTGCGCGGCGGGCAAAGGCATACGCGCCAGTTCGGCAATCTGTTCCGGGGAACCCGGCAAGCCTTCTTTCAGATACGTTCGACGCGCCCGATCCCATTCGCTCAGGGTAGCGGAACGATTGACGTCATAGAACTGGCGGAATTCGTCTTCAGCCCATTGTCCAGTCGGATTGAGGACTTGCAACAGCGCCCATAGCTCGACGGGATCTATCTGCATCGGCGTAGCCGTCAACAGCAGCAACCCGCAGGTGCGGCGCGCAAGGCCCTTGAGCATCTTGAGATAGGCGTTGTCTTGGCGGCGCGCCATATCCTTGTAGCGGGCATGATGCGCCTCATCAAAGATTACGAGGTCGTAATCAGGCATTTCGTCCTGAAGGAACCGTTCGTAGTGGCGACGTAGCCAGTCATAGGAAACGATGAGGCGGGACGCGTCCCGCCACGGGGCTGGGCTGGCATCCTCCCGCGCGCCGTCGGGATGGATGAACCTGAGCTTGCCTCCCGCGCGGTCCAGCACCGGCACCGCTATATTGAACTTGTGCCGCAGTTCCTCTTGCCATTGCCAGCGGGATACGGCCGGCACGAGAATGAGTACGCGCCGGGCCAAGTCCCGGTTGATCAGCGTCTTGAAGAGCGCGCCGGCCTGAATGGTCTTGCCGAGGCCTACTTCATCGGCAATAAGCACCCGCGGCGGCTTCTCGGCCTCGCGGGCATACCGTCGCCAAAAGGCCAGCTGGTGAGGCCAGAGTTGCGCGGCAAAGGTTTCGACCGTGGTTTGCGGATCATGCCTGACGGCTTGCTTGACGGCTGTCCACAAACGAGCGCGGAATTGCTGGATGTCCGCCGGCGCAGGATTGGGTTCAGGCGAGATGCACTTGGCGGGATTTTCCTTGGGAGCGTACGCAATCAGGTTCTGGCGCAACGCTTCAGGGATGGGAATTACGATCAGGGTTTCGTAACGGTTCGCCCACAGTTGCTCAAACTTTTTCACTAACGGCTTCAAATGGGCAGACTCGTTCCAGGAAGTGAACAAGCTGAAACCCTCGTCATTGAGCACCCATGCCGCCTGACTCTCGTTGAGGCTGCCGTTGAAACCGATGCGATTTCCTTGGCCATCCGCGAAAAGCCCCAGCTTCTGATGGAAAATGGCGTCTCTCCGGTGCGGAATGGCGACCTTGATATCCAAGCGTCCTGCCTTGATCAGCCATGTCAGCAGTTCCAGATGATGCCGTCCCGTCAAATCGTCAGGCGCAATCCGCGTGATGGACTGCGGATCCACGCTTTCCAATAACGCCTCCTCCGCGGGCCGTTGGCCGGCGATAACGGCCTCCACTACATCGGCGGACAGTTCATGGTGGCAGACGAGGCGCATACGCCCGCCGTTGTTGATAAGGCCCGCCAGGCCGGCGGCCGCCACGGCCAAGGCCTTGGGGTCAAAGTTATACGTAGTGCGGTCGTAACGCGTAGCCCGGTGCAGGACGGGGAGGAAAAAGTCCTGCACCAGGTCCGGGCAGGTCTCCCGGTCGTACGCGGGCAGCAGGTGCAGTTCGCGCAAAGACGGCGAACTATTCATCGCCGGCGATCAGTTCGTCCTGAAACAACGATGCCTGGATGCCTGCCGGTTGGGGCGCTTCCTCGCGGTACATTTCCGTCCACAGATTGCGGCTCGGCAGCCAATCCGGGTCCGACGCGGGCATCAGGCGCAGCAGCGCTTCCAGCGTGCCCTTGAAGGGCGCATCGTCCTGGAAGTCATGCATCACGCACCAGTCGATAGCGACGTTGACGCCTTCGTGCTCGGCGAGGGCCACGGCCGTATGCACGCGGTCGATGTGGCTGCGCGCCGGCGCCGCGGGGGAAATCAGCCCCGCTTCCAGGCGGCGCCGGGCCGTAAACAGATGGACGTTCGCTCCCTTCTTGCCGTACAGCTTCAAGGCCGAAGCGCTCCCCAGTTCCAGGCCGAGGCACCGGGCCATCAGGTTGGCTTCGTCAAAGGGCAGGGTGGCGGATCCCGCGCTGTCCCGCGCCAGGATATAGAACTCGGTCAACGCATCGCTGGGATTGTCCGCCCACAGGGCGCTGATCTTGCGGCGGCGGGCGTCAAAGACCTCCTTCCGCGCGACTTGCAGGGCATCGTTGGGGGTTACGGCGAAAGGATCCGGATGGTATCCGGCCTTGGCCACTTCGCGCCGGAGGGGCCAGTGGGCGGAAATCACCTCCAGCGCCGGTCCGAAGGAGGCCAGATATACGTCCAGGGGCTTGAGATCGTATGCTTCCAGTTGCGTCAGCCTGTCCCTGACCGCCGCGGCAATCAGGCGTTCCACCGTCTCCCAGGAAAAACTGCCTTCCGTGGGCTGGTTCTTGGGGCGGCACGCCAGCAAGATGGTGGAACGGGCCGCGGCGCGATCCCGGATATTCAGGGAAGACTCGGCCTCCGTTTTGACGGGCCATGTGGCCGTGATGCGGAACCCCGCTTCGATGAGGCCGACGGTCAACGCATCCCAGGCGTCGGTGGACTTGTGGGTAAACATGAGGGTCAGGATGCCGTCGTCCTTGAGGACGCGTCGGCACTCCGCGAAGATGCGGCGCATGCGTTCCGCGTAGTCTTCGTAGGCGCGTCGTTTGACCGAGCCCGAGACCTTGCCGGTTCCCGTCTCGTGGCGGACGCGCGCCGGACTGGCAATGGCTTCGTTGGTCTTGTCCGTCAAGTATTGGGAGAACAGTTCAGGATATACGTACCCGGCCGTGCGTTTCAGCCAGACGTAGAAGAAATCGGACAGTTCGGCGTAGCTCACGTTGTCATAGTAGGGAGGATCGAAAACGATGGCGTCAACGGATTTGTCTGGCACCGACAAGAGCATGTCCGCCGACTCGCAGGTAACGATGGAGGGGACGGCGATCGACTTTGCCTCTTGGCGGTCGTCAATCCTTGGTTCTGGTTTTGAAGGCACGACATGGCCGCTCATGCTGACTAACTCGGATATGCATCCTTGCAGATCCTTCAAAGCCCAGTCCAGGCCCAAGCCTTCAATCGTGATGGCCATCTCCGCATAGGACCATTTCATGCCAAAATCGTGGCTGTCAAACGTACCCACGACCGTACCGTTCCTGGATACCCAGCGACTCAGAAGACTGTTGCGATTGATGAGCTTGTCCAGTCCCAGCGCCAAATACCCGTAGGCCGCGCTTCGCAGATCATCAAGCAGGCCCGCCTGCCGGTCTTCATCCACGAGCGCGCGGAAGGCTTGCACGCAATAGCCATGGGCCAGTTGTTGCCGGGGCGAGAACATGTTGTACCACGGAGACATACCGTACCTATGGGGGCGATTGTCATTACCTTCCGGCACCAACTCACTGGGGAGAATGTCGTTGGCCTCCCAAAAGGTTTGCAGCTGTGCCAGACGCTGGACTATCCAGGCGGTATTGTCATCCTCGGGCGTAACGGCCCGGAAGCCGCGCTGGGTCCTGGGACGCTTGCTGAGTTGGCCCGATCGGGTACGCGTCGGCCATTGATCGCGATAGATAACGCAGTACAGTTGATGCCCCATGCGCCCGGCCTGGGCCTCCTGGGACAGATAGTTCTTCTCCGTAGTGGCTCCGCAGCGGGGAAAGGGGCAGGTCGCGATGCCTCTCTTGACCGTACCGGGAGATTGTTCCGTCAATGAATCGACTATGGCAAAATCGCAACGTCCCGTAGTTTCATCGGGCAGTAACTTTATGCCCTTGCCTTGGGCATCCAAACGCCAGTTGGGCGACAAAGGTATCTGTCCCTGGCAAGAGGGACAAGGAACGGCCCGCGCCCACAGATACGTTTGGGCGTATCTGTGGGCGCGGGCCGTTCCCAATTTTTCGGTTTGAGGGTCATTTGACGCAGGTTGAGATTCTTCGGGATAGACGCCTTCCAGCCATTCGTTTACGCGCTTCTTGAAACGCTCTTGTATGTCGTCATAGGCTTTCAACAGTTCATGTCCGAATTTCTGCGGCCATTGACAGCAAGCGCGCAGCACGAGTGAGGCAACAGGGTTGAGATCGTTGGCTATATTGCGCAGGCCCAGACGGCCCGCTTCAAACGGTATGCTCCCGCCGCCGGCCGTCATGTCCAGTATCAGGGGATCGGCGACAGCTAAATTATCGGTAAACCACTTCCTCTCGTTTTCCGTGGGGTTGTGCGTAAAGGCCCGTTTACGGGAATAGCCAGTTTTGAGGCGTATGCCTTTCTCCCTGGCAACATCCAGCTTCCGTTGTTCTTCTACTATGCCTGAGTGAGTACCCAAAAGAGACAGGAAGACCTTGCGCTCGCCAGCCGCGCAGCGGCGGCAGCCTCATGCTGCCGCCGCTGCGCGGCTGGCGATTAGTGGACGGCGCGCCCACCAGACATGGAGTTGGTGTGGAGCTGGATTGGGTACGGCTCCGGCTCGTTCGCGAATAGCCTCAATAGATAATTCGTTGATAGGAAGCCACTCTTCTATGAGACGGCGATCAGTCTTTCTGCAGCTGCTCATGGACAACTATTGCTCCACGGGACTTCGATCCAAAATTTCCAGATTATGGATCAAGTAGGCAATTTCGATCCAAAATTTCCGCTCCGCTTTCGGTGTGCAAAGCGGAGAAGGTCAATCTCTCGAGTGCCTTAGGTAGGATGAGTTCATCTACGCGGGGGCTACGCCTCAGTGCCCAAGGCTTCGAATCGTTGCTTATATTGGGCCAATAAGGCTGCTTGCTCCACAATCAAAGATTTCTGTTCCTCCCTTGTGGGTGCCAGCGGTTTGTCGCCGGGTCAAGTAAGCGCAGTGCAGAGGGGAATTGCCGTCCGTCCGGCACGGGCACCCCTAAGTCCAGTGCGTTTGCAGCATCGTGCTGGATCACCGCCTAGACGCATCTGGCTCAATGCGTTGGTAGTCTCCGTCCGTCCATCGGAACCCTTCAAAGGATATCTCCTAGCACTCTGAATCCCCATTCAGAGCAAATCTTGGTAGTCTCCGTCCGTCCATCGGAACCCTTCAAAGAGGCATACCTTATCTTTTCGCTTGCTTTCCGGAGCATAGATTCAGTATTCCGTCACGCCAATATTGCAATAGAAGACTTTCTTGTCCTGGAGGTGCGTATGCCGGCCAAGGCCGACATCCTTGTCCCAAGTGGAAACGGGGATGATTTCAATGACCAAGTCGGGTGCGCCATCATGCTTCAGTGGTAAGTCGAGGCAGAGCCGCGAGGTTGGCGCAAGCGCGTGTACGCGTACACGGCCGGCACTACGTAATCATGAGGGGCGCGGCACAAAGGTACGTCAAACTCAACCGCAAACGGTTTGCTCGCGTTCCTGTCCTGCAGGCAGCTGGCCACGAAATCGTGAGGAACATGCCGGCATAGGCATGGATGGAACCGGCACTCAAGGGAGGCGTCTCATCAGGATATACAGGTCAGGATAGGCCACGCAAGGATGCAGAGCATCCTCGAAACCTACGCCACTGGCAGTTGGAAGGAAAGAGCACTCCGGCCGGGTCACTGGCCGCGCTGTCGTCGTACGCACGGAAACCTCCTTATGCTCATTAACGTTACGCGTGCGTTTCATGGCAGGGTACGCTGGCCTGCGCCCAAATGCATTCCCGGCGGCGGCGAGCCGATGATCGGCGGCTATTTCCGGGATCGACAGAGCATTGTCCTAACGCCAAGCTAGGGTTGACGTTCACTGGAGTGGAAGTAACCGTACGTTTCTGCGGGTTGGACGTAAAACGTATGCATAACCTGGCGCAGTATTTCCCTCATGTTCTTGGGTCAATACCGAGCCCATAGACTGAACAACGTAGATCCAGACGCGTAGGCCCTCGTAAATCCACAAGCGCCGTGCTGTCTATGCTCAAGGCGACCCGCAACCTTGAGCAACGAGGTTACAGTACCCAATACCGCACCCGTTCACGTCAGAACGGGCTTGGAATATTTCCCCTGGTTCGCAAGCCGACCCGCGCGTAATTCAGAATACGCCCCGTATCTCTAACGATGCAACCGCCCGCCTGATCCTCCAAAACGGAAAGCGATTTTGGGATCAGCATCCCCGCTTTGGCTCAAGGCCGCTTCGCAGTTGCCGTTGCCGTTTAGATATGCATCAGGGCCAAAGCCCGCATCACTTTCCGGGAGCGGTTGCTGGTGGCATAGCGCGCGAACCACCATTTCGCTTCGCAGTAGTTCATGTCGGCAATGGCTTGGGCCAGCGCAACGGATTTTGAGTACTCCGGTTCGTTGCGCACGGCTTCCATCAAGAGCATCATGTGAATCGCGGCGTCTTCGCTGATGTTATGGTACTCGCGGGACAAGGATTGCGAGTCAAAAGCGAACCGGCGGCCTGTGTGATCAAACAGAACACTGGACAGATACGGATAGGCAATGTTGCGGTTATGTCCCGTCAGATATTTCAGACGCTTCCCTCCGTTCTTGCCCTTGCGCGGCAAGGTAACGGATATACGCGGATTGCCGTGACGATCCCGGTCGGAATAAACGGCGTGCGGCCTTGGCCCCACGCCGTAGCCTGTCTCGCTCTCGGTACGCATGGCCTATTGCCCAACCTTCGACCTGAAACGGGCCTCCATGCCTACGATGTGGCGGCCGGCAGCAGCATCGCGTTTCAATTGCTCCAGAATTTCCTGGAGGCGATCAGATCCTTCGCTCGCGCCGGATAGGGTTACGTCGGCTTCCATCGTCCTGACGCCCGTTATACCTTCCAGATAGGGCGCGATCCGCGTCAGTTTGGCGGACCATTCGGAGATGCCCATGGCCGCAATGGAGATATTGATGTCGTTCCCGCGTACGAGGCGATAGGAAACTTGGGCGTTGGGTTGTTGTCCCAGCAGGCTGGCCAGGTAATTGATGAATTCAGATCCTTGGCCCCGCAAGACAATGTCCTTGATGTCAGCGGTCGCGCCTTGGTGATGCTCTATATGCTCGCCCAATTGCTTGACCAGCACGTTGAGCGGCTGCGGATCCAAACCGCTGTCGAAACGAGGCAACGCGTCAGCCCCTGGATCCTCGGACTCCGGATCGACCGCGCAAGCGCCCGGATGCGCGGGTTGACCGCCCTGCGGGTACAAATGTGCCTTGGGCGCATGGCAGAGGCATTCGTTTTTGGCATGGTGGCAGTCCAGGCAGAAATCGTTGCGCAAGTGCAGCGCGGCTTCTGGATCGTCCAGGCGAAACGCTCCGTTTTCGTCCGTGATGGTTTGCCCCGCGCCGGTCTGAACGACGAGGGCTTCTCGCTTCAGCGCCCTGCGGATCAACGTCTCGGCCGTCGCTCGGTTGAGCAACATGTAGTTGCCCGGCTCGCGGGCGAATTTATCCAGTACGTTGGACAGGGAGACGTCTCCGCCTTGGCGCTGGAGACGCGGGCTCCAGAAAGAATCCGGATCCAGGTCGGCGTTCTCGGGCGTGAGGAGCTTGCGGCGACTCACGAGAGTATGGATTACGGCGTGCTGCCCTTCCCCCGGTTTCTCGGCTGCCACTTCCTGGCTGATGGCTACGTGCTGCAACAGCGCGTCGCTGTCGATAGGATGTTCCGTGGACGGGTAGTAGAGATGGACGTAGCGCTGCTGGATGGCGACGAAGAGGTCTTTGTCCGCGCTGGCCAGTTCGGCTTCCAGAATGTCTTTCTGGTGCGGTTGCAAATTGTCCGGCGGGTTGTCCTTTATGTAGCGCGCGGCCAAACTGCGCCGCGCGTGGCGTGGCATCGCGTCGTCGCTGTCCCTATCCGCGACCAGCAGGCACAGATTGTTCTTGTACTCTCGAGGCCGCTGCCCGCCGTCCAGAGGGCTGTTGCGATAGAACTGGATCAAGGCGGGCTTCAGGCCCGCATGGCCCTGCGTGAGCCATTCGTAGTTGATGACGCCGAGGCTGACCGCGTCCGGGTTGTCGGGAATATCGGAACCGGACGGAAAGACGGTCGCCTGCAGATGGTTCTTGGATTGCTGGCGCGGCATGGTGAAGGCGTCGTGGATGGCTTGCCGGATCCGCCCGTTGATCTCGGCCGCCGTCAAGGCATGGGTTCGTTCCAGCAGCATGCGTCTGATATTGGCTACGGTGGTGAAACGAACGGTTCTGGCCTGAGGATCGTCGTTGACGTACAGCGCCTGGTTGCGGAACTCGACGAGGGCGTTCGCCACGACGGAGGGATCTCCGTCATAGGGCGTCAACGTCGCCCGAATGAGTTCTTGCGGCGTAAGGCCTTGGGCGGAGCCGACAGGGGCCAAGGAGGCGAGGAGCGTCGCGCGCGCGAGGCGGCGCGCCGGCTGCGTCGGGCGGGTTTGATCAATTCGGTTCGCTGTGGCATCGGAGTCCGTGATGTCGGCCTTGATAGCCGGCAGGTATTCTTCCTTGTTGATGCGGGTAGTAATTTCCGAGTGAATGCCTGGCGCGTCCGGGTCGATGTGGTGAAGGTGTATCAGCCAGCTGCGATCGTCCAGATCGGCCTGTTGCATATGATGCAGGGTGCGGCCCAGCAGGCGCAGGATGCCGCGCGTTTTCTGGAAATTGTCGTTGCCGGCGATGCGGTCGGCAATCACGCGCAACGTATCTGGATGAAAGGGATAATGATCCTCGAACCATTGCCAAGCCGTACGGTCTTGGGGCGGCGGCGTTATCAGGGCGCTGCTCCGCTGGCAGAGTTCGGCGTAGGCGGCGGACACCTGGCTTCTGGCCGTCTCGTCAATCTGGGCGAAGAGTCTTTGGCGCAGGATATGCGGCAGTTCGGGCGGGCTGGACGGCGAAGCCTGGTATGAAGTGCGGGCCAAAATGGAATCCAGTTGATCCAGCATTTCCAGAACCAGTTGCGTCTGCTCGCCGTACGCGTCGCTTGCGGCGTCCGGCGCGGTAATCACCATGGCGGTATGGGAGCTGGTCTCGACCGCTTTGGCCAAGGCGCTCATGAGAGGGCGTACGCTCGGCAGACGCTCGCGGGCATCGGGAGTGTCGAACCGGGCGAGCCATTGGACCAGTTCGTCGATCAGGATGAGGCAAGGTTGCCCTCCGAACAACTGCGCGATGTCTTCCGCCCCGGGGCTGGACAGACTCTCGTCGTAACGCCTGAACTGCTGGAAGGCGTATTCGCCGCCCAGTTGCCACGCGATGTGCCCAATCAGCGACTTGGCGCGGAAAGCGCCCGTTTCATCCAGACGCGCGCCCTCCACGAGGTTGGCGTTCTCCCCCGTGAAAGTAACCAGCCGCACCGGTTGGATCGGAGCGCACTCGCCGGGGATGGGCGTAATGCCTCGTTGGATGAGTTGCGGATGCTTCGCGGCGCCGGCCAAGGCAATCAAGGTATGGGTTTTGCCGCCGCCGAAACCGGATCCCAAACGGTATACGGAAGGTTCATTGCTGGCGTCTCCCTGGCGCAGGCGTCGGAAAACGCGGCGGCAGATCTCGCGCATGCCCGAGGTCGGGAACGTGCTCTGAAAAAAGCCCTCCGCATCGTCAGGAGAGGCCAGCTCGCATTGCAGGGCGCGTTGCATGTCGGCCGCGTAATTGTCCTGCGTCATTTCTTCGTTTCTGAGCTGGCAAACCTCAAGCAGGCGCAACGAAGCAGGGATAGAGGGAGCGGCAGTCATGTGCGTTCTCGAGCGTAAATCCAATGTTGGGAAACGACCTGAGGCGGTAAAAGGCGGGCCGGCGCCGACGCCGCTGAACCGCCTCGTCGCTGCAAGCGTATTTTCAGTCTAGCAGACGGGTGGCTGAACGACGCGATAAAACCGGCAGAGCTCTCAACAAAAACAGCATGTGGCATCATTCATTCCGTCTTGTCGATCTTTAATGCTGGCAGCAGGGGGAGGCCATAGTGCGGAGGCGCTGGGCGCATGAAGTCAACTAAGGAACTCCCTGACCATGGAAGACCTTGTTGCCCGATGTTCTTTCGCGTGGACGACGCGATGCCTGACATATGTCCGCGTCGTTGAGCGCTCCTGCATTCCAACAAGTTGGATCAGGCATAACCGGCTCGCGTCATCCATGCGAGGCAGTCAGCGAGCGGACTCTCTATCACTGGCTGTCGCCCCAAGGGTGGACCGGTTTCCAGTCGCGTACTCGGATAACCTGGTTTGAGCCCCTGCCGATAACGCCAGCCCCTTTCGGGACGATCGATTCATACGGTCCCTAACGGCGGCTTCTACGCTGGCATCAATGTCCTCGGTTCAACCGAGCCAGGCGCCAAGCGCTCTACGTAGATTATAGATTTCAGAAGGCGAGGGACAAGCTGCGCCTACTCTTCAGCAACCAAGTAAGGCGAGACTTGGCGCTGCGCCGTAGCTTAGGTTCATGATAGACGCTTCCACGCTTGGCTGGATCTTGAACGCAACAGCGCAATTTGCTGGCGCATGGGCGCTCCTGCGCCCAATAGGCTGATCCCGTTCGTCAGCCCGCGCAGGAGAAGAGATCTACGGACTGCCCCAGCCCCCTGCGCCGCGTTGCGCGTAGAAGCAACAGGACCTACGCGGTTATTCTGCCGGAAATACTCAGTCCCATATCGGTCAGTAACGAGGCGCGCCATGCGCATGCGCGGTCAGTTACACGCATTATCTGCGTTATCTATGATACCCTTGCAGCTTACTTATCCAGTTCTGTTTGAAGGCTGGATCCCGCCCTCCGCTTCAGTCGGAGGGCTTTTCGTTCCATGTTGATGGTCTGTATAGTTTGCCTTCAGGCGTAATGACGGGGTTGGGCAATTGATGGGCCTGAAGGAGATTCGTTTTTAACGAAAGGCGTTTTACCTGCAGTTGGCTCAAGCCGCGCGCAATCGCAGGCCTGCCAATGAACGGATTTACCCAGATGACGTTGATCCGGGCTTGCGCGACCGTAGATATGGGATAGGCGAGATCGGAATCATTGGTCACGATAACGACCGTTCTGCAACGCCGATCAACCAGGGCGTCCACGATCAAATCCGTGGCCAAATTTACGTCCGATCCTTTTTCTTCATCCTTACCATACGCGTACCAATACGAAAGGCTGTTCCGGAGGTTGTTGGCTTTTGGCGCGTTCCAGCAAACGACCGACCGCAGCCGGGTGGTTCAGCTTGGGGCGAAAGAGTTCCGGCGAACTCAGTCCCTTGTCTTCGTATATGCGCCGCCAACTCGGAAAGCGGGAATAGGTGCCGTATCGAATATCGATTTTCGACAACGAACTCAAGGCGTCCAGGTATTTCCTTTGGCGGGAACGGCTCTCATCCCCGGGATATGCGCGCTTGATCTGGGCCGCGTAATAGCGGATTGCCGCGATCCTGTATGCGGGCGCCAGACTTTCCGACAAGGACTGAATATTCAGCCATTTCAGGCAAGGTCTATCCTTTACGGCCCCGTAATACAGATTCATGCCATCTACGTACGCCATGGCCGTATCAGGTTCGGGGGACGGCTGGCGACAGGTATCCAGATAGAGACGGGAATTGGCAGTATCGTCCATCGGATTTTTCTCTTCTTCAGGCAGACTGCGCCGCGGCGCGCAGGAGGGGAACGTAGAAAGGGTATGCCGGCATGCTTCTCATCATGCAAGTAGCCGCAAGACAATCAATCCTCAAACCAACTCGGGCCAGCATACATGCATTCAGCCTTGGCGGATACAGATCCTTGTTCAATGCCAGTATTTCCCTTCCGGATCATATCCTGCAAATCGCCAAGAGGCAGACGCAAGGCCCAATCTTCAATCGCATATCCGGAAGCCATTCGGCACGAAGGCGAGTCGAGCCTGAACGTCAAGGCCATAATTCGCGCCGGTAAGGAGGGGCGGCTGTGCATAGCAACGTTATAAGGCAATCTCTACGCCACGCATGGGGGCTTTGCTGTCGGAGGGATAAGAGGATCATCTGCGGAATCGCGGCCCCGTTTCGATATCTTGGCGAAGCCCTGTTGACCTGTATGGCCAATCCGAAAACGATACCGTGACGGTGACGGATTGGGCAGAGACTACCAGTTGGGTGCGGCGCCATCGTTGTCATGGCATCGGATCCGGATTTGGAATCGTCGCATAACGGACGCTTGTGCAACGCATTAAGGACGCCATCTCACCGGAAAGGGCGATACAGGCCCGTCCGGTCTGGTGACAATAGGGGCGAGGGTTTGACGTGCGTGGCCCAAGCGGCCTTACGCGTATCCGATTTTGCTACCTTCCGTGGCTGCAGTAGCTGCAACTTAGGCCAAGACCTGGATTACAATCGCTTGCGCACGGACGTAATAGGGAGTACGGCGGACGCGTCGCGTACAGTGCCTCCGGAGCTAGCGGGCGGCCGCCGACCGCTTGACTTGCGACCGCGCGTGCTATACCATGGATCGGACGAACGTTTCCAAGAGGTGTCCCCATGACTGACGTGGCCGTCGCCCCTGCGCCAACGCCCACCTTGGCACCGCCGTTGGCCCGCGCGCGGCCGGAGGCCCACCCCTGCAATGCCCGTCCCGACTTGTATCCCGCTGGAGGTCCGCCCTTGGGTGCCGGATTGATTCACGACAACGCGGCCGATCATCTGGCCACCTTCATCCGCGCCCATTTGCGGGCCTCCGGTTACGCGCGCGCGGTCGTGATGAAAGACGCCCTGCTGCATGCGGATCGGGGCGAGGAAGCCGACCCTGACGTATTGCTGTATACCCGCCCCGACATCTTGGCATATAAAGCGCTGGCCGCGCACCGAGAGCCGGCCAATGCGTACCATCTGGGCTACGACGGCCCGCCGGATCTGGTGGTGGAAATCCTGTCCGCCAGCACTTGGAAAAAAGATGTCGGCGTCGGTGAGGACGTCGCCGATAAGATGCGGCATTACCGGAGCGTCGGCGTCAGCGAATACTGGATCTACAACCCGGAACTTTTGCAACAGAAAAAAGGGATCCCTTTCTTTATGGGTTATGCCCTGCAAGGCCACCGCTACGTACCGATTGAACGCCGAGGCCACTGTTGGCCCAGCGCCGTGCTGGGGACGCTGTGGGAAAGGGGCGATCGGCACCACGCGGAAGGCGGCAGCGAACCCTACGCGCTGATGCGCTTGCGCAAGCCCGGTTCTACGGAGTGGTATCTCACCTCGGACGAAAAGGATGCATTGCTGGCTGATCCGCAAGCTCTGTTGGCCTATTACGAGCGAAAATTTGGGCCTTTGGATAGAGGGAAAATACGATCTTGAACTTCCGCTGTCTAACTTCGGGCCTGTATCCATAATCCAACCAGGGATATGAAGGCAATTCAATACGGGCGTATGGATGCCAACAGAAGGGAGCTCCCTGACCGGATAACTTGGCTCAAGCAGTTTCCGATAGCGCCATTCTATGCAGAGCCAGCGATTCATACGGCCTCGCACTGCGATTTCTACGCCGGAACCGATGCTCCCGGTTCCGCCCAGCCAGACGCAAAGAGCTCGCCAACGGTTATGGCTTTCAGATGGAAAGAGACAAGTTGCGCCTACGCTTCAACAACCGAGCCAGACGACATGGGGCACTGCGCCGCAGCTTGGATTGCGGTTATTGGGCCTCCCGTGAGCGAGCGATTACCCTCTGAGAGGCAGATCAGATCTCACGTTCCTGGCAGGATGTTCCCCTGTTGACTGACACCCGACGGAGTCCGCATCCGGTCTCTTTTAAGTCCTTGTCCCGGCATGTACGTGGACGACTTGGTTCGCTGTCTCCAATCCCGTTTGCGCACAAGATACCGAAGACTGCCCTATCCCAGTTCCGGTATTCGCGGCGACGGGCAATACGCTAGCTGGCGCAGTAGCGTCAAAGCAACTCATGTTGGAACGCGGCCAGCGGTGCCCGCTAAGCACAGAAAACCCAAGCTGCGCCGGGTACCGTTCCGAGTCGTGGAGTCATGCGCCGGGCCCGCGCCGGGCCCCCGTGGATGCAACAAGTGCATACTCATACCCGAGTCCATCGGCTTATGATCGCTTGCGCACGGACGTAAAGGGAGTACTATGGACGCGCCGGCGTACAGTGCCTCTGAATGCAAGCTGGCGCGCCGTCGACAGCTTGACTTCCGACCACGCGTGCTATACCATGACGTAAACGAACATTCCCAAGAGGTGCCCCATGGCTGATGTGGCCGCCCCTGCGCAAACGCAAACCTTGACGCCATCGTTGGCACGCGAGCGGCCTGAGGCGCATCCCTGCAATGCCCGTCCCGACTTGTATCCCGCTGGAGGTCCGCCCTTGGGTGCCGGATTGATCCACGAAAACGCGTCTGATCATCTGGCGAACTTCATCCGTACCTGTTTGCGCGAAGCCGGTTACGCGCGTGTGGCCGTGTCAAAAGACCCCTTGCTACATGCAGACAGGAGCGAGGAGCCCTCCCCTAACGGATTGTTATATACCCGCCCTAGCATCCTGGCCTATAAAGCGCTGGCCGCGAACCGAGATCCGGCCAATGCGTACCATCTGGGCTACGACGGTCCGCCGGATCTGGTGGTGGAAATCCTGTCCGAAAGCACTTGGAAAAAAGACGTCGGGATCGGCGGGGAAATCGTAGACAAGATGCGATATTACCGGAGCGTCGGCGTCAGCGAATACTGGATCTATAATCCAGAACTTTTGCAACAGCAACAAGGAATTCGTTTCTTTACGGGTTACGCCCTGCAGGGCAACCGCTACGTACCGATTAAAGGCAGAGGTAGATGTTGGCCGAGCGCCGTGCTGGGGACGATGTGGGAAAGGGGCGCTCGGCACCGCTCAAACGGCAGCGAACCCTATATGCTGATGCGCTTGCGCAAACCCGACTCTACGGAGTGGTATCCCACCTCGGACGAAAGGGATGCCGAACTGGAAGTGACGAAGGCAATCCTGGCCGAAAGGGTCGCCGAACTGGAGGCGACAGAAATAGCCTTAGAACGGGCCAAGGCCAAGAAGAAAAGCGAGTTGCTGACCGATCCGCAAGCTCTGTTGGACTATTACGAACGAAAATTTGGGCCTTTGGATAGGGGAAAATATCGCTCGTGAACTTCCGCCGTCTACATTGCAGGCTCAATGCCAATCAGTCAATCAAGAACATGAATGCAATTTCATTATGTTAAATCAGAAGCCTAGATAAGGATGCCTCCCCAAAGCAAGGGATCTCTTGAGAAGTTCATGCACATGAAGGGTACGTCTTGTGGAATTACGCGTCTTGTTGTGCTCTGCCGATGTGCCACCCGCAGGTTGGACGACAATCTATCCCGTTAACGCGCTATAGCGGGTCTCCAGCGAATTCGTGACTTGGCTGATCGACTTTCATCCAGGTTCTTGGCGGACATTCAACCGATTCTGTCTGGACGCAGGGTGGCTGCGCTCCATTCCATGCGAACTTTACATTGCCTTGGCCGCTCGTCCGCGCCCCCCCTTGTAAAAGACATGTCCTCGGCACAGGCAGGCATGATATCCTTTACTTCTTGGCGGCAAGAATCCCGGCTGCCGGACAAGAGAGCGCCCTGCCCGTCTCCTTGGCGCAGAAATGGCTTGCTTGTCCCTTGCCTTAGACGTTGACAGGAAAATGGCTTTGCCCAAGTTGAGACAACCCTGCCATGTCAACGGAACGTCCAGAAATCCCGCGTCATCTTTCCAGTCTATGCATCAGGAACTTCCGCGGCATAGAAAGCCTTGCCCTTTCCTGTTTGGGCCAAGTGACATTGCTCGCGGGCCAAAACAGCGTGGGCAAGACAACCCTATTGAACGCGGTCCAGGTCTACGCGGCGCGGGGCCGGCACACTGAATTCGGGCGGATCTTGCGGGATCGCGAAGAACTGCGCGTCGTTATCGATGAGCATGGCGCCGAATCCCTGGAACCGGATTGGTCCGCCCTTTTCTATGGACGCCGCATCGTCCGCGACCGGCGCATATCCATAGGCCCCAAAGACGCAGGCGCTCAACTGACAGTCGAGCCGACGGCATTGAACGAGGCACAGTTCGCCTACCTGGAGGAACGCCTTCCCGGCGAGCTTTGGGGGTACTCATGGCAAGGGCTTCAAACGACTTTCGGCACGCGCTCGCAGATCATCCCTTACGTCGTTGCCAGCGATGATGCAGGGGAGGATCCGCACGCCCAGGCCGAGTGGTACCGTTTCAATTACCGGAACGGGCTTCCGCGTTCCCGAGAGGAGACGCCGCTATCCAGAATAAAAAGCATTTTCTCGGGGCCTGACTTGCCCGCTGACGATGAACTGATCCGTTACTGGAACCAAAGCGCCGCGGCAGGGGAGGAAAACCAGGCGGTCAAGGCCTTGGGCTTGATATTCGGTGACGATATAGAAAATATCGTTTTGGTCGGATCTGACTCGACAGGGGGCAGAAACGAAGACAGAATATATTTGAAAAGACGTAGATGGTCAGATCGCTTCCTGGTAAAACTCAAAAGCCATGCCAAGCGTCGGATTCCGCTCAGAAGCCTGGGAGACGGCGCCCTGCGCCTGTTCGGCATTGCTTTCGCTCTGGCCAACAGTCAAGGCGGTTTTCTGTTGCTGGATGAAGTGGAAAACGGCATGCATTATTCCATTCAACAGGCATTCTGGAGCATGATCCTAAGGATGGCGCGCGAATATAACGTCCAGGTCTTGGCTACGACTCACAGTTCGGACTGCATAAACGGCTTCGCCTATGCAGCGGATGAAAATAAAGATATCGAGGGACGCCTCATACGGTTGGACAGGGACGAATACGGTCTCCATGCCATAGAGTATTCAGAAGCAAATCTCAAGATCGCCGCTGAGCATGCCCTTGAACTACGGTGAACCTATGCCCAATTCGCAGTTAATGCCCTGGACGGCCTGCGGAGCCACCTGGGCTGGATCTGGGACGAACGCCCCGACGCCACCTGGGGCGACCGATGACATTGCGCTGGAGGTGACGCTCTCGAACCGGAAGACGGTAGGCATAGCGGTAGATGCAGACGACAATCCTGATGATCGCGGGCGCTCCGTGGCGGGCAGGATGCAAGCTGCGGCTCTGGCTGGAAAAATGACACTGCCGGCAAAGCCCAAGCCGCGCGGCGCCGTCATAGAAAGTAGACCGGCGGCCGTATTCCACGTATCGGCATCTGGACGATGCCGGATAATCAATCAGAAGGACAACTGGAAGATTTCATTGCCGATATGATCCCGGATGACGATCCCGGATGGCCCCAGTCCGTAGCCTATATTAAAGGCATACGCAGAGAGGATAGAAAATTCAAACCGAACGAGAAGTTAAGAGCCAAAGTCAATGCCTGGCTTGCTACGCGCGAGGAGCCCAGGCCTATGGGCTTAGCCATTAAAGCGCAGGATTTGAATGTCGATGGAGACAACTGCAGGGATTTTTGGCTTGGCTCTATAGGCTGTTCCAGAGGAAAGGGCGACAGAAACCCTTCGCGCCGCTCCAGAATCTCTCGAGAGGATTAACAGCCAAACCAGGGTCTACGCCAAGATTTCTCACGCGGTCTCACCGCGCGACAACGACAATGTCTGTATCGGATGGCGCAGGTTCGCGCTTGATACCTCTTGGTTTGGCCGCTTGCTGTCGCCCGGAAATTCTCCATACGGGCGGCGCGCAGTCAACGAAAACCATCTCGTTAGCTGGCGCGTCGGATCAGGATCTTGGACGGACGCTGGGCATATCGATTCTGGATTGGCTGGAGCTGTTGACGATAGTTGTGCATCCCGTTGCAATCCGTCAGCCTATGGATAGGCATAGGATCCGAAATGCCTATCTGCCTTCGCGCGCAGGATAGGATTTCACTTCGATTCGTATATAGTAATATAGGGGCGTGGGAGACAGCAGGCGTAGCCGATGGATAAGAACAATATCGCCCTTTACGAAGCCTTGTGCGAGGCGCAGATGCCGAAAGCGCAGGCCCGCCTTATTGCCTCTCAGCTGCCCGACTGGTCGCAATTCGCCACCAAACAGGATGTGGCGCGCTTGGAACGGGACATGGAACGGCTGGAACACCGCCTGGATCAGAAGATCAGCGCCTTGAACTTGAAGATCAGTGAGAATCACACCTCGCTGATCCGATGGCAATGGGGCCAACTGGCCGTGTTGGTCGGCATATTGGTGGCCTTCCAGGCCTTGGGCCTCGGATAAGATCCGCACGTCAGTCTGCGCGCCTGCATGCCAGAAGGGCTAGGCGGTGTTGATATTTAGATTCATCCAGATCCAAGCCCCTGCCAAGTACAGAAAACCCAGACAACGCTACGCGTATTTGTCGTAGCGGGTTGCCACGCGGCGCCAGCGTTTGAGCCAATGGCTGGAGACATGGTCGGTAGTCGAGTACCAAGTTGAGTCCTACAAGACTATGGATAGCCTTCTAAAGACCTAGCGGCCTGTACGCACAGGATAGGCTTTCTCTTCGGTCGCAATATAATACAATAGGGGCGTAGAAGACTTCAGGTGAAGCCGATGGGTAAGAGCGATATCGCACTCTACGAAGCCTTGTGCGAGGCGCAGATGCCGAAAGCGCAGGCCCTTGCCTCGCAGCTGCCTGACTGGTCGCAATTCGCTACCAAGCAGGACATGGAGCGCTTGGAACGGGATATGGAACGTCTGGAACATCGCCTGAAACAGGACATAGCGAGTCTGGAACATCGCCTGGATCAGAAGATCAGCGCCTTGAACTGGAAGATCAGCGAAAACCACACCGCGCTGATCCGGTGGCAATGGGGCCAACTGGCCGTGTTGGTCGGCATATTGGTGGCCTTCCAGGCCTTGGGCCTCGGATAAGATCCGCACCTGCATGCCAGAGGCGCTGCCTATACGGATTGGAGTGGCGCTTTCGACGGGAAAGTATTGGTTGGGTTTCGGTGCCATGCGGCTTCCGTACGCGGCGTTAGCTATGCAACCTGCATGGCGCGGGCTCAGGCGAACTGATGCACCAGTTCCTTGGCGATCAGTTCGCCGGCGTGGGCCGTGGACACGTTGCGCGCGTTGATGGCCAATTGGGCCAGCGCGGAATCGCTTTCCAGCCACTCCTTGAGAATCTGCACCTGCCGGCCCGGCTCGGCCGCGTAGCAACCCATCTGACGCCGGACGACGAAATCCGGATTCAGTTCTTCCTGGCCGGAGATGTAATGGTTCAGGATGACGGGCAGGCCCGCGGCCGCGGCTTCCATGATGGTATTCGGCCCCGCCTTGGTCACCGCGCAGTCGCTGGCCGCCATCCACATATGCATGGCTTCGGTATAGCCTTCGATCCGGACGCCCGCGCCCGCGTATTCGGATTGCAGGCGCGCGCGCAGCGCCTCGTTGCGCCCGCAGATGATCGCCAGCTGCAGAGCCGGCAGGCGTTTGGCCGCCATGGCGTTCACCAGCCGCGCCACCAAGGGCGCACCGGCGCTGATGCCCTCCCCGCCCCCGAGCAAGAGCACCAACGGTTGATCGGGGCAAAAACCCAGCGCGCGCTTCCAGTGCGCCTTGTCCGGGTTCAGGCCAATGAACTCCCGGCGCACCGGCAGGCCGTATACGCGGATGCGCGCGTTCGGCACGCGGGCTTGCTTCGCCGTCACGGCCGCCTGGGCCGTGGGCACGAAGCACAGGTCCAGCTTGGCGTGGAACCAGGAACTGTGCGGTTGCAGCAGATCGGAAATCACGGTCGCGACGGGAATGTCCCGCCCCAGCGCTTCCAGGACGCGAAAGAGGACGGGATGCAGCAGGGGATTGACGGTCAGGATCAGATCCGGTTCGTAGGCGCGGAGCAGCAGCTCGAAATAGGGTTGGCAGTAAGGGCGCAGGACGCGGCCCATGAATTCCTCGGGCACCGCCGAGCCGTAGTAGCGAAAAGTCCATTGCCAGAGCCGCGGGCAATGCTTCAGCAGCAGGGGATAGACATCCGGCATGAGATTGAAAGGCCGGGGCGTGCAGGCGCGGTACACGTCGGCGATATACGCCTGATGGCGCCCCGGCTCCAGGCGGGCGAATTCCTGTTGCAGGGCGATGGCGCAACTGCGATGGCCGCCCCCCGTATCCGACATCATAATCAGAATCCGCATAGCCCTGCCGTCTCCCGTCGTCGTTCGTGCATCCGACTGCTGGAGCCGGCTCAATACGCCCCGCGGCGCAACAGTACGGTCGGAATGGTCCGGAGCGCGATGCCCAGGTCCAGTCCCAGATTCCAGTTTTCGGCGTAGTAGATGTCCAGCAACACCATCTCGTCGAACGTCAGATCGCTGCGGCCCGACACCTGCCACAGACCGGTAATGCCCGGCATGATATCCAGGCGCTTCTGGTGCCAGTCCGCGTACCGTTCCACTTCCGCCGGCAGGCTGGGCCGCGGTCCGATGAAACTCATTTCGCCCTTCAGGACGTTGATGCATTGCGGAATTTCGTCCAGGCTGAAACCGCGCAGCACGCGTCCGACCCGCGTGCGGCGGGGATCGTCGCGGATCTTGAAGAAGATGCCGGAGGCCGTGTCGAGGTCCGCGACCTCCTCCCGCCGGTCGTCGGCGTCGTTCACCATGGTGCGGAACTTGAAAACGCGGAACGGGTGGCGGTGGCGCCCGATCCGGATCTGCGTATAGATGACGGGACGACCGGATTCCAGCCAAATGGCCAGCGCCGCGAGCCCGCCAATCAAGAGAAAGGGCAAGCCGAGCGCAACGCACAGCGCGAGATCGCCGAGCCGCTTGAGCAGATAATTCCACCCGGCCAGGGACACCGGTTGCACGCTGAGCAGCGGCACGCCGTTCAGCACGTCCAGCTTGATTTGATTGCGCGTGACCTGGAACAGATTGGGCACGACCTGCGCGGGCACGTTGCGCGCGCGGCAGAGGCGCAGGGTTTCTTCCGCCAGGGCGTAGTTGCGCCACGAAAGGCAGATAATCACCTTGTCGGGCTGCAGGGACGTCAGGATCTCGCCCAAGCGCGTCACGGGTCCCAGCATCTTGAAACGTCCGATATCGCCCTCGCCCGCGCCTTCCCCTTCGTTCAGGAACCCGAGGATTTCCCATCCCAGATGCGGCTGGGCCACGATATTCCGCATGACCATGCGTCCCAGTTCTCCCGTACCGGCCAGCAGCACCCTGGCGACGCCGACGCCCCGCCGGTGCAAAAACCGGCGTACGGGCCGCAACAACAGGCGCAGGCCGCTCAGGAGGACGGTCATGCCGACCGCCGTATAGAGGAACACCAGCCGGCTGTAGAGGAGCGGGTTGAAAAAGAGATGGGCGATGATGAGGATGAGGATGCTCAAGGTGCTGGCGCTGGCCAGGGCGAAGGCTTCGTTGAGCCAACCGCCGGCAGGGCGCGGGCGATAGATGCCGGCGCCCTGAAAGACCAACAACTGAATGCCCAGCAACCCCCACGCGGACGGCGCGTAGACGGCGAAGGCCTGGGTATGAATGGGCTCGACGCCCTTGAACCATTCCAGCTGGTAGCGCACCGCGTACGCCAGCGCGAACGCGAGCAAAGTGAGGGCCGAGTCCGCCACGCGCGCCAGCACGCGCCACACGCGGACGTCCACCGCGCGTACGGCCTCGGCCAAACGCTGGCCCCTGGGGGGCTTGGGAACGGAGTCCGGCGATAGAGGCACAGGGAAGGGGGACGAGGTGCGAACCCAAAAGCGGCCGGTGCGCGGAACGCGCCCGGTTATGTTACTTGAACCAACTTGCGCTACAGGACTTTGCGGTAGACGTTCAGCAAGGCGCGCCCGGCGGCTTGCTCCGAAAACTGCGCGGCATGAGCCAGGCCGCCGGGCCGGAGGGCCTGCGCGGTCTGCGGTTCCTGCGCGGCGACGGTCAGCAGATGCTGGAGTTCGGCGCGCCGGCGGGCGTCGAAGAATAAGGCATGCCCTTGCGCGACTTCGCGGAAAACCGCCAAATCGTTGCATAGCGCGAGCGCGCCGCAGGCCAGCGCTTCCAGCAACGGCATGCCGAAGCCTTCCAGGCGACTGGGGAAAATGCAGGCCAGGGCCGCGCGGTACAGGGCGGCCAGGCTGGCGAGCGGCACGAAGCCCAGCGCGAACACGCGCGCCGCGAGGCCCAACGTCCGGATGCGGGCCAGAAACTCTTTTTTCTCCCAGCCCTCGGGGCCCGCCAGCACGAGGCCTACGTCCTCGGCGCCGGCGCGGCGGGCCTGGCCCTCGGCGCGCCAGGCCGCGAAGGTTTCGATCAGCCAGCCCAGATTCTTGCGCGGCTCAATGGTGCCGACGTGCAGGAAGAAACGCGCCGGGACGCCCAGACGCGCCAAGGCCGCGACATCGCCCGCCTGCGCCTCGGGCGCGAAGGCCGGCGCGACGGGCACGGGCACGACCGTAATCTTGTCCGCCGGCGTGCGATACCAACGCGTCAGATCATCCGCCGTGGCTTGGCTGATAGCCACTACGCGCGCGGCCTGGGCCACGCTTCGGCGGCAGAGAACCCGCAGGTACTGGCGGCGCGCGTACGGCACCGTTTCGGGCGCGCGTTCGAAGGACAGGTCCAGGACGGTGACTACGCTGGGGCAAGGGCAACGCAGCGGCAGCACGTTGACCAGGCCGTGAAAAAGACGCGGCGCCGTCCGCGCCAAGAGGCTGGGCAGTCGACCCTGTTCCCACGCGATGCGCTGCAGGCTGCGGGTGCCCGGCCGTCCGACGGCGCGGAACTGGATGCCGGTCATCGCCTCGGCGCGCGGGCTGGCGAACGCCTGCAAACACCAGGGCGCAGGATCCTCGCGGGCGGCTTGCGCCAACCCGCGCAGAGTGCGTCGCAGGTATTGGCTGACGCCGGTGCTGCGGTACGTGGCGCTGGAATCCAGCAACGTGGCGTTGAGCGCGACGTGGAGGCCGGCGTCAGCGGCGGCGGGTTGCGACATCCCGGTACGCGGCCACCACTTTCGCGGCCACGGCCTGCATGCTGAAATGTTGTCGGGCGCGCGCGCGTCCCGCTTCGCCCAAGGAACGGCGCAGGGCGGCCGAAGCGGACAGCGCGCGCAAATGCCGCGCCAGCGCGTTGACGTCCGCCTCCGGATAGACCAGGCCTGCGGACGCCGCGACGCGCTGGCCTTCCCCGCTGTCGCTCACCACGACCGGCACGCCGCAGGCCATGGCTTCGATGAGCACGCGCCCGAATTGCTCCTTCCAGTTGCGACGCGTGCGGCTCGGCAATGCCAGCACGTCCACCTGTCGATAGAAATCGGCCATCTTGCCGCTGGGACGCCGCCCCAGAAACTGGACATGCGGCGCAATGCCCAGACGCTGGGCCAGTTGGTGCAGACGCGTTTCGTCGGCGCCGGCGCCTGCGAGCTGCAAGCGCCAGGGGTCCGACAACTGCGCGCAGGCCCGCAAGAGCATGTCAACGCCCTTCTCCGGCACCAGACCGCCGGCGTAGCCTATCGTGAACCGCGCGCGGGGCGACGCGGCGGGCGCCGGGGCAAACGTCTCCGTATCCACGCCCACCTGGGGGTTGATCGTGACTTTCCCCTGGTACCCCTTGCGTCGCAGAACTTCCTTGGCTGCCGACGTGCCGGCCAGCGCGTGGTCGACCTTGCCGTAGACGTCCCGCTCCCACCACCGGAAGGGCGGGGGATAGACGCGCCGCAGGTTTTGCCAGGTCGCGAACAGGGTTCCGATCCCCAGGCGATGCGCGTGGCGCACCCCCAGCCAGGTAGCCAGGTTGTAGGGTTCTTCGTCCATGTGCAGCAGATCAGGGTTCAGGGTGCGCAACCGCCGTTCCAGGTCGGGATAGTAATGCACGTGGAAGTGCCCGTTGAAACGCATGGGGATCGCTTCCAGGACGAAATGCGCGCCGGTCTTGCGCTCCAGCGTTTGCAACCCCCGCGAATCCTTCCAGTACGCCGGGCACAGCACCGTCAGGTCTACGCCCTGCTGCCCGACGGCCTCCGCCAGGCTTTGGTACGTCCCGTTCACCAGCGCCTTGCTGACCAACACCGCGCGCATATCCGCTCCGGTCCCGACGGCCTTTCAAGCCTCGGCGCGGATCGGGGCCCGCGCGTGCAACGCGCCGTCTGCCTTCAGGCGCGTCCAGAAGGCGGGCGGGATACGCGCGGCCAGGCTGGCGACGTTGCGATCCACCTGCGCCGGCTCTTCCATGCCGACGACGACGCTGGCCACGCCCGGATGCATGAGGGGAAACTGCAACGCGGCCGTCGCCAGCGGCACCTCGAACTCCCGGCAAACGGCCTTGAGCGCGGCCACGCGCGCGCGGATGGCGGGCGGAGTCAGGCGGTAGGCGTATTGCGCGTTCCGGGTCGCGCCCGTAGCCAGAATCCCGCTGTGGAAGATGCCGCCCAGAATGACGCCTACGCCCTCGGCGCGGCAGAAATGGATGAAGTCCAGCCCTTCCTGATGCAGCAGCGTATACTGGCCCGCCAGCAGGAGGCAGTCGAAGCGGCCATGCCGCATGAGCTCCCGGCCCAGCTGCCAGCGATTCAGGCCCAGGCCGACGCCCTTGATCCGACCCTGCCGGCGCAAAGCGTCCAGGGCGGCGTACGCCGCCTTGCCGGCAACGTCGGCAGGGATATCCGCCTCGTGGATATGCAGGATGTCCACGGTCTCCAGGCGCAGGCGATCCCAGCTTTCTTCCGCGCTGCGCAGAACGCCGTCGTACGAAAAGTCGAGGCGCACGTCTGCGCCGCAGGCGTTCACCCGCCGTCCCACTTTGGTCGCCAGGACGAAGGAAGGCCGCGCCTTGCCGCGCAAGGCATGGCCGAGATACGTTTCGGAGCGCCCCGCGCCGTACAGCGGCGCGGTGTCGAAGAAGCGCAGGCCGCGGGCGTAGGCGCGCGCGATGACGGGCGCGGCATCCGCCGTCGTTGCCAGGCGCCCTACGGGCGCGCCGCCGAAACCCAGCCAAGGCACCTGCAGGTCCAAGGCGCCCAGTCGCCTGGAAGGCACGGCCATGAAACAGCGCTCCTGTCGTATCAGCGTCAATGCAGGGGGAGGCCTGCTGCCTGCCCAGCCAAGTATAGGACGAAAACTCCGTTCGCCAGAGTCAGGGCCGCGCCGCGGGGCGCCGCTGCGACAAGTCGAAGTCCCCCTGCGGCCAACGCACAGCGGCTCAGCTCGCTGCGCCCGCATCGGGATAGGCAAAGACCTCTTCCCACACGGCGTTGCGCGCGCGCGAATCAAACTGCCCGACGCGGATGCGGGCAATGGCGTAGGCAGGCAAGCGCGCGCTCACAAGGCATTGCCCCTCGAACCGCGCGCCGTGTCGGTGGAAATCCCGGCCCAGATTGTCGAAGCCGATAGGCCGGCGCGACTCCGGCAAGTCTTGCGCGTGAACCGGAAAAACGTGCAGGATGAAACGCGCCTGCGTGTCTTCGGGGCGGCAAGGCTCCTTGAAGAAAGCCAACGTACGGGCGGCCGCGTCAACGTACACGTCGAACCGGGCGCGCACTACGCGGCGAGCCGGGGCCTGCAAGAACCGACGGATATAATCCCTTTTGTTCGCGCGGTACGTGTCTTCGTCTATGGCTCCGCCCCGTTGCGCGCGGAAAACGGCGCCGTCCGCCAAGTCGGCGACCGTGTCGCTTCCCGGCAAGGCCCGGACGTCCAAATGGCCGTACCCGCTGCCGGGCGAGGAGTACAGCCAGACGACGTATACGATTTCCTCTTCCGCTTCCCGCCAGGCTCTGAGGCCGCGCAGGCCTTCGGGCAGCCAGCGATAATACGCGCGCTGATCGGCCCGGCCCGTCCACCAGTAGACGCCGTGCCGGCTGTTACTGAAAACGCGGCGTCCGCGCCCGCCCTGGAGGCCGGTTGCGCGCACGTAGGCCAGCGTTTCGGATTCCGCCCAGGGACGGGAGTTGTAGAGATACGCGTCGGGAAAATAGCCGGTAGCCAAAAGTCCGGCGGTGAACCGGAAAGTGACGCGGGCGGACAGCCCGGCGTGCGCGAGGCAACCCATCAGTCCGAGCGCGACCACCAGTAGCCGTTGGCTCTGGCGGGGCGTGCGCGCGCCTTGATCCAGCAACAGCGCCCCGGCCAGCGCGAGCGGTACGTACAGGGGCAAAAGATAGCGCGTGTCAATACGCGTATGAAAAGCCCACGGGGCCAGCGCCGCGAAGAACGTCACGTACGCCGCGGCGAACAGGAGAAGCGGCAGGGCCGCGTCGGCGCCGGGCCGCCGCGCAGGGCCGGGACGGAGGTAGAGCCACCCGTACCCTGCGCCGACCAGCAAAACCGCGCCGACCAGCAGCCACCCCGCGCCGTCGGGCGGCCGGGACGTTGCGAACAGCCATTGCTGGAACACGTCGCTGGCTTGGCCCAACGCATCGAACGCGGACCGGGTCGGGGTCAAGGCGCGAAACAGGCTGCGGTCGCCCGTAAGCGTGCCGGAGACGAGCCAATTGCGCGCCAGCGCGCCCGCCAACGGCAAAGAGGCGACGACGACGTACGCGCCGGCGTATCGCCCTTTGCTTCGCCACGACAGGCCGCGCGGCGCCAGCAACGTCAGGCACCCCGTCAGAATCAGGATGACGCCTGCATACCGCGTAACCGCAGCCAATCCGGCGCACGCGGCCGCCCCCCAAAGCCAGCCCCGCGCGTGCTTTCCGGGCTGCGTTGACCACGCGCTCATCTGCGCCAAAGCCAAAAGGGTCAACAGAACGAAGAGCGGTTCGGACATCAGATAGGACGCGTATTCGCTGAGAGCGGGGAAAGCCATAATGACGGCGAGCGCCGCCCCCATCAGCGCGCGCGACGCGAGGTGGCGCCGCAACCAGAAGCCCGCGACCGCGATCGTCAGGCCGTAGGCCAGAGCGTTGAGGTAGCGCCCCGCGTCCGTCAGCTCCATACCCAAGGCACCGCCGACGGCGAGGAGCAGGGGCAGGAAAGGCGGCCAACGCACGAACTTGGGTTGGTCGAGGCCGGCCAACCCTTCGCCGGCCACGAGATTGTAGGCCGCCGTCAGGTATTCCACGGCGTCGTTGTTGATCCCAATGCCCGAGACGGACGTACGCCACAAAATATGCGCCGTTCCCACAAGCCCCAAGAGCGCCAGCCAGCCGCCGCCCACGCGCGGGCGTCCCCGGTTCTCTCGGCGCAGACTGAATAACTGGCGGATAGGCATGGAAACCGTTTTGAGGACAGGCAATGGCGCGCGCAGGCCGCCGCGCGAGGCGATCAGAGACCTAAGCATACTTGCATGACTGCAACGGGCCGTCCGTTTGGGGCGGCTTGCGCGCGGCGCGGGCCGCGCCGGGAAACGGGCGGCGGCTCCGCGCGGCCTCCGTCTCGGAACGGACAGTCCCCGCGCGGTGCCCTTCAATATTGGGGATATGGGCGCGGCTCTTGGCCCTCGCTGCGCGGGACCCGGTGCGCGCGGCCGGCTTGAGCGACGCGGCGCTTTTCAATGCGGTGCAAGGCATAGGCTTGCCCCTACGTCCCCCGCGTAGCGGACGCCTTGGGCGCGGAACGCGAAGATTTCGCGCAACCGATGGGTCGGTGCCGTCCCGCGGACCGACAGGACTGACGCCAGCTGGCAGACTCATGCCCGCCGTCGCAGGGGATGCGTGCGTTCCGTACCCGATGGCGCGGCGCGAGAACGCAATGGCCGATGCGCGGCTCCGCCCACGCCGCTGATCCGTCGCGCTGTGACGCCCTGCGCGGTCAGCCGCATCGTTTTTCCGCTTGCCGTCCCCTTGTGTAGGATCGAGAGCGCGGTTCCTGGTCGGTCGGGACAGGCATGTCGACCAGGAAAGCCCGTGCCATTGTCCATTCCGGCGGAGCGCAGGAGCATTCAAGTTATGGGAACCGTTCTTCTTCATCAGCAGGCCGATCGACTGGATCCGGACGTACCGCCCCGCCTCCAAGAGGCGGCAGGAGCCAGGGAGGTTCTCATCACGACCGACGCGACGGCGATTCAAGAGCAGGCGGAGGACATAGAGGTCTTGGCCGGCCATGCCCCGGCGGAAATCTTGTTCGCCGCGGAAAACTGTCGTTGGGTCCAGCTGTTTTCGGCCGGAGCCGACAGTTTGCTCATGCAACACCCCCAGGCGCGGGACCTGGACTTCCAGTTGACCAATGTCTCGGGCATTCACGCCATTTCCATCACGGAACACATTTTTTCCTTGTTGTTGACCTTGGCCCGCGACATCGACGGGGCCATCCGAAGCCAGAAAGAGCGCGTCTGGCGCAAGCGGGATCGGCGTTCCGTACAGGAAGTGGCCGGGTCTACCCTGTGCCTCTTGGGCGCGGGCAATATCGGGCGCCGCGTCGCGTTGACGGCCCGCGCCTTCGACATGCGCGTGCTCGCTGTCCGGCGCCATTATCGGCTCGCCTTGCCCCAGGCTGTGGATGCCTGTTACGGCCTGCACAATATGGCTGAAGCGCTGGCGCAAGCGGATTGGGTCGTTTGCTGTTTGCCGCATACGCGGGAAACCCACGAAGCGATCGGCGCGGATCAATTCCGCGCCATGAAGAGCGAGGCGTATTTCATCAACATCGGGCGCGGCCAAGTCGTCAGGGAACCCGATCTGGTGCAGGCCCTGGCGGCAGGCGCGATCAAGGGGGCGGGACTGGACGTCACCTACGAGGAACCGAATCCGGACGCGTCCCCTCTCTGGGATATGGATAACGTCATCTTGACGTCCCATTACTCGGGCCTGTCCGTGGATTACGGGCGCCGCGCGTGCGAGATCTTCATAGACAATCTCCAGCGGTACGTAGAGGGACGTCCCCTGCGCAACCGGGTGGACAAGCAATTGGGTTATTGAGCCCCGTCGGCTTTGCCTGCCCGCACGGCGCTACCCTGCGCCGCGTGCGGACCCTGCGCCCCAACCCATGGCCCCAGGCCCTCTCAAGCCGTAACGATTGTCGCTCGTTTGCGCTGGGATGGCGTTCCCTGCATCGGGATCCCCCCAAGGCTCTGGAGGGACAGTGCGCGCCTCGGGCAAGGCCAGCAAAACTTGCGCAGGCAATTATACGAGGCAGGTACGAGTTCCTGCATACCCCCCTCCCGGCAATGGCCTGGGCGCGGATACCGTCGGCGGCGCGCAAGATCGCAAGCCGACGCGCCGCGCAAGGTTTCTGGGTTCAAGGGAAATGGTCGGCGCAGTGCGCGCCTGCAGCCCTGTTGCCGGAATGCGCCAAATCCGGGCGGGCGTCGCCGGAGTCTGGCCTATCCGTTGCTTGAGCGCAGGTCTGGACATACCAGGGCGGACGCCGATGCGCGCGGCTCAACTCAGAAAGAGGCCTCAGGCAATGCGGGCGATAGAAAGTCCGGTGCTTGCCGGATGATCTCTATCATGATGCGCGCATCCTCCGCGCCGTGCTCCAAAGGCGTTCGGGGCTGGGTACCGGTCACGACCGCATGATGAAAGTGGATGAGTTCGTTGCGAAAGGCCTCCGCATAGCTCGCCGTGATCTCGGTCTCGCAGTATTGATCCTGCAGCATGCCGTAGCGTTTCACCGTGGTGGGCGCATGCGTCAGGAAAGGAGAGGGGAACTGAATGGCCACCGCCTCGGCGCGGGAATAAGCCGTAAACGTCTCGTTGAACATGCGAATCGCGGGCATGAAGACGGAGGAAAAGAGGCACCGGACGTCTTTCTCGAAAACGAGCGTGGACGCGATTGATCGGCCCGCATTCCATACTTCCGTGTTGCGCACGGCCTGAACGCGGCCCAGGCAACCGCGCATGATCGACAGTTGGTGGCATCCGCCTCCGAGCAAGCTGCCGTAGGCGCGCGTCAGATGCGCGGGTTGTGCGCCTATGGCCTGCCTCAGCGCCTGTTGCATCGCGTGACCGATACCCTGCCGCGCGCGCGGATCCATATCGTCACAGCGCAGGACCTGATGGTGCTCCAGAAAAGGTTCGTTGGGCCCGTGCGCGATATGCATGGTGGCCATTTGAATTTCGTCCAGGGCCCGGATCAGGCGGACGCCGGCGCGGTACCCCGGATCGTACGGCTTGTGATAGCCTATCTGCCCGATCAAGCCGCGGTCCCGGGCCGCGGCTACGAGGACGGCGGCTTCTTCGACATTCATGCACATGGGCTTTTCAATGAAGACATGCACGCCCGCGTTGAGAGCGGCCAGGGCCTCGGGATAATGGTACGGCGTCAGGATCAGCGCAACGTCCAGGTCCAAGGCATCCAGCATGGCCTCCGCGTCTTGGAACGTGCGCGGGATTCCGTAGCGCGCAGCCAAGGCCTGCGTCGTCTGGGCGGACAAATCGCATAGGCCTGCAATCTCGTATTGCGCCGGCAAGGTCACCAGGTGCGGGATATGCATCACCTGGGCGATCATGCCGCAACCGATAATGCCGGCGGTCAGTCGTTCGTCTGCCATGCAGTTCCTTTTCCCAAGGGCAGGGATTGCCTGTTGCCTCGCGTGGCCTGGGCGTCCATTCGTTCGCTTGTCATATTCGCAGGGTTGTTGCATAGTAGCACTGTTGCAGGGCAGAGGAGCTCCCAGGAGGCTTGCAGTGGCCATCTCCGCGACCAAGAGAGAGGCGATAGAGGGTTACCTGTATATCTCGCCGTGGCTGATTGGCTTTCTCGTATTCGCCGCGGGGCCTATGCTGGTGTCTCTCTTCCTGAGTCTAACTCGGTACAAGATCATCACGCCGCCGGACCTGGTCGGCTTTTCCAACTATCTCCGGATGTTCCAGGATGATCTCTTCTGGCGCTCCCTGTGGAACACGATCTATTACGCCTTGGTCTTCGTGCCCGTTTCGATTGCCGGTTCCCTGCTCTGCGCCCTGCTGCTTAATCAGAGACTGGTTGGCCGCACCCTCTTCCGGGCGGTATACTTTCTGCCGTCCATCACGCCCATCGTGGCTACGGCTTTTCTGTGGCTGTGGATATTCCAACCGAACGTCGGCTTGGCCAATTATCTGTTGGACGCCGCGGGCCTGGAGGGTCCCCGTTGGCTGGACGACATTCGGTGGTCGAAGCCTGCGCTGATTATCATAAGCCTGTGGGGCTCCATTGGCGGCGGCGCCATGTTGATCTTCCTGGCCGGTTTGCAGGGCATCCCCCGCGAACTGTATGAATCGGCCGATATTGACGGCGCGGGCGCCAACGCCCAGTTCTGGCGCATCACGCTGCCGCTCCTTTCGCCCTCCATGTTCTTCAATCTGGTGCTGGGTTTGATCGGCGCCATGCAAATGTTCACGCTGGCTTTCGTGGCCACGAGCGGCGCCGGACAGACGCGTCCGGCCGGCGGCCCGGCCTATTCCACGCTTTTTTACGTGCTCAATCTGTATAACCATGCCTTTGACTATTGGGAAATGGGCTACGCGTCGGCTCTCGCGTGGTTTTTCTTCCTGCTCCTGCTTGCGCTCACCTATTGGCAACTGCGCCTCTCCCGTTCGTGGGTGTACTATGAATTCGAGAGAGGGGAGCGGTGGTAGCCCCTTCGGCCTCGTCCAGTCCCTACTTCGCCGTCAAGAAATACTTGCTCCGGGCCGGCCTGTATCTGGCCGCCTTGCTGTTGGGAGCCGCCTTCGGGCTGCCGTTCCTGTGGGCCTTGCTCACTTCGCTCAAACTGCCCATAGAAATCTTCGTCTTTCCCCCTTCCTGGTTTCCCGAAACGCCGCAGTGGACCAATTACGTCGAGATTTTCCGGCAGGCGCCGCTGGCTCTCTTCTTCTTCAACAGCGCAACGGTCACCGTAATCGCCGGCGCGGGCCAGATTCTCTCCGCCGCGCTGGTGGCCTATGGCTTCGCCCGCTTTCGTTTTCCGGGCCGGGACATTTTGTTTCTGGTCATGCTCAGCACCTTGATGCTGCCGCCCCAAGTCACCATCATTCCCACCTTCCTCCTGTTCAAAGCCCTGGGCTGGCTGGATCAATTGCGTTCGCTCTACATTCCGCCGTGGTTCGGCGGCGGCGCGTTCGCGATCTTCCTTTTCCGCCAGTTTTTCTTGACGCTGCCCCGGGAATACGACGAGGCGGCCCGGATCGACGGCGCCAATTCGCTGTGGACTTTCTTCAGGATCCTGGCGCCCCTGTCCATCCCCGTCTTCGTCACGATGGGCATCTTCTCCTTTTTGGGCAGTTGGAACGATTTCTTCGGTCCGCTCATTTTCCTGAACACCACCGAGAAATTCACGCTGGCGTTGGGGCTGACGTATTTTCAGCGCGTGGTGTCGATTGGCGGCAGGGCCACGGAGCATCTGATGATGGCCGCCTCCATGGTCATGACCTTGCCGTGCCTCCTGATCTTCCTGTTGCTGCAAAAGTACTGGATACAGGGCATCGTCATGTCCGGCATCAAGGGGTAAGGCCCGTTCCGGCAGCCAGCCGAGGCCGTTCCTTGGTTCGGCCTTCCTCTACGGTCGCACGCGACAGCGACGCCGGGCCGTCCAGGGATTGACGATGCGTTTCCGGCTCCGTTCGGAGCGGCCTTCACGGCCAGGCCGCGCGCGTACGGCGGGACAGGCCTGTCCACATCATGGTTACCCTGCCGGGCCTCGCCCAATCCGCAGGCGACAGCCGCCATTTTCGCGGGGATGGGAGCGGGGCGTAGCCGTCTGCCGGCGCAGAGGGCCTGCAATCCCGGCAGGGCCGCCAAGGCAGGCCATCTGAAGCGGTACGCCTAGCGCAGGGATACGCGGATTTGGCCGTCCTGGGCGCAACGCCGACGGGGCGCCGGCGTTGCGCCAATCACAGGTTTCCGCCCCCGACAGGGCAGGATGCGTCAGGGTTCTACGCCGCGCTGTCCAAGGCAGGCTGCGCTTACGCTTCCAGGGACGGTTTATCCAGAATGTCCTGCGCCGCTTGCTGCACGTCGCCAAGGACGGCGTCCAGTTCGCTCTCGCCGAGCCAAACGACCTGCAGCATCTCGTTAATGGTCTTGAAGTATTCGGTTTCCCGGAAGTTGGCAGGCAGCACAAGGGGCAAAGCTTCTTCCATGATGCTGCCGAACACCTGCATCAGCGCTGAGGATTGCAACGTGTCCGACGCCATGACATCCGGACGCACCGAGGGCGCGCTCATCAATTGGTAGTTCCGAATCTGGGCGTCGAACGTGGTCAGGTACGTAAGGAAATCAAACGTTTCGGCCGGATGCTGGGAGTTGGTCGAGACGCATACCGGATCCGATTCAAACATGCTGCCCCGCACGCCCGTATCGGTACCGATGGGCATGGGCGCGACGGCCCAACCCTCGGGCGCCACGAAATTCTTTACGAACTCGCCCCAGAACCCGGACTGATACATAGCCAGTTTGTTGCCGGCGAAGCTCTGATACGTGCCCTGTTCCATCGTGCCGGGCAAGGGCGATACCTGGTGCTCGTGGAACAGCGCGCTGATGAATTGCAGGGCGGCTGCGGACGCCTCAGCGTCCAAAGTGGCTTGGGTTCCGTCCTCGTTCAGCATGTCTCCGCCCCAGGCTCGTTGGTAGACCAGGAGACAGAAATAGCCGGTGCAAGGCAGGAAGCCGTAAACGCCTTCCTCGGGATTGGTGAGCGCTGCCGCCGTTTCCAAGAGATCGGCGTAGGTCCAGGCAGCGTCCGGGTAATCCAGACCTGCGGCGTCAAACATGGGCGGATTGTAGAACAGGCCGACTCTGCCGGGATGCGCCAACTGGGGCAGCCCGTACAGCTGGCCGTCCAAGCGCGCGGCCTCAATGTTCAGGGCGTAGAAATCTCCCAGCTCGAATCCCGTTTCGGCGACCAAGTCGTCCAGAGGCCGGGAAGCGCCGGAGGCAGCCAGTCGGTAATAGCCTTCAATGGAGGAAATCCAGAAGGCGTCGCCAATGGTGCCCCCCGCAATCAGGGTGTTGAGTTTCTTGAAATAGTCCGCTCCCGGAAAACACTCCATTTTCACGAAAATATCCGGATAGGAATCTTCATTGAATTGTTGGACCCAACGCGAATGGTTGTCGCATTCCGTTCCCAACCGATGGTGGTAGCGCAACAGAATCGCTTCGCGCGCGGGCGCCGCGCCAGGAGCGGCCGTAGCGTCTACGCAAGCGGCCAGCGCGCTTCCTCCCAGCGCCAAGGCACTGGCATTCAGAAAATCGCGACGGCTCATTTTTCTCACGTTCATGGTTCTCTCCTTTTCGTATGCGGGACTTGGGAAGTCGCGCTTCCCTTCACGGTCCGGCCTCACGGCCTTGACGGATGATTGAGTATAGCCTAGGCAAAAATATCTGACAAACAGCCAAAATCCCCTTGACCGAGATCAGGCAGAAGCGGGCAACAAGCCCGTCCCAAGTCCCCAAGTCTGCCGTGCGCTTGGCAAGCGATTGGGCAAGCGCTGTCCTGCCGGCTCAAAGAGTAGGGATATCCATCAGCAAGTTCGCTCTGGGACGCGGGCTACTCCCATGAACGGGACTGCCTATTCTCTTTTGAGTCAGAGGCGGACTCGATATGCCCGGCATCGGCCAGACCAAGCATCCGCTGATTGCCGCGCTGACGGCAAACGTTCCCGAGATGATTGCGGATGCCGCGGCACAGAGCTTCATCGGCTTGACCCGCAGGCCCCGCGATCGGCTGAGAGCAGGCCCATGCGCAAGACATCAGGACAACAGCCCAGGCCCCGCGCTTCTCAGCGCCGGTACCTACACCATAGCCGCGTCCCGCGTTTCGATTTCATGCGCGGCATGCGTCCCTGCGCCGCGCGGCTTCTGACATTTGCGCGAACGCCGCCTGCGCGTCTACGCGCCCATTCCGTGCCTACGCTGGGATCGGATAATCCCAGGCGGCCACGATCTCCGCGCGCCTGCGCCTGTCGTTTTCCCGGCTTAACGCGGTCAAGGTACAGTCCGGATTCGGTTCGTTATCCCAACGCGCCGCCTGCGCGTCGTACGTTCCCAGCGACCATACGGCGACGTCCGCCAGGGAGCGGTTCTCGGTATCGAACGTCAATCCGAAAACGCGCACGGAGCGGTCGGTCGTACGGTACCCATCGACGTATCCTCGCGCCCAGACCTGGTCCAGAGCGTCGCGTACCGCGCCCCGCGTTTTCAATTCCATAATCGTTACCTGACGATCCTGTCCGGGCCATTCCATGACGATATCGATAAAACCCTCCGCGGTGGATTCTTCGGCGCGCACCGGAAAGCGCGATCCTTTCAGGCCGCCGAACAGCATGTTCTGGTAATACATTTCATAGGAAGCAATCGTTTTGACGGCTTCAGGAAAACGGGTCAGGGTACTCGGCAACTGCCGGAAGTAATGGTCAAGGCCCGCTTTGACGCTGGCGGCATCCCCCTTCAGGAACGCTCGCTTCAAGTCAACGCCCCAAGGGTTGAGGCCGTCTTGGGGCAAAGCCTGAATGCATTCGTTCTGCCAACGCAACACTTCGTCGTTGAAAGCCGTCGCCACTTCCGTATTGGGCAATCCAAGATAGAAATCGCCTTGGCCGTTCCGCTTCAGCGTGAGATAGCCCGCGTGGTACATCAAGGCGGCGTAATCCGGCATGGGCGCAGCCGCTTTGTTCAGGCGCAAATCCCGCAACAGATTGGGACTGTTGATGACCGATTTCGCTGCCGGCCTGTAGTCTCCTGATTTCATCAGGTTGAACAGCAACGCCGGCGCGCCCGAGTCCATCCAGGCATTGGGGAGATCGCCGAAATCCACGTCATCGACGGTCTCGAACTGGCGGAACTCGAACAGGCATTCCGCCAACGACAACGGGTTGTATACGGTTTCCGCCCGGCGGCTGAAGCAATAGCCGCTGTAGTACTCCCGTAACGCCGCGCGCAAGCGGCCCGCCGCGCAGGGCAGGCGTTCCGCGCACTGCGCGATATACCGGGATACAGCCGGGGCGTCCAATTCGCGTTCCGTAAAACCCAACAAGGCATTGAATTCGCCGGCGAAAGATATGTCACTGAAGTGATTGGCACCTGAATACAGGCTGGCGCGGGCGAACCGCGTCACGCCGGTCATGAAAAGGCATTCGATGAAGCGCTGGCTACTTTTAAGCGCGCCGTAAAAATCCCGCATGATCGGAAGCGCATGCCTGAACGCGGTATTGACGTCGCCCGTCCAGTTTTCCTCTACGTCCAACGTTTTAGTAACCGGCGCGTCGTATTCATCGATCAGCACGACGATTTTCCGATGGCCGTGCTGCCGGTACAGCCCCGCGATGAAATTGGCCAGAAACAGGCTGGGCGAACGGGCCGGCGTTACGGCAGTGTCCATTTCTTGGGCCAATGCGCGCAGATAATCCTTCAGGTTGACCGCCAAATCGCCGCCCGTATGGATGCCCCCCAAGCTCATATCCAGGATCAGGACAGGGTACGGCGCGGCTTCCCAAGGCCAGTGGCCTTCTTCCCCGATCCATGTACGCTCGAACAGCTCGCGCTCGCCGCGAAACAACGCGGCCAGCGCGGACACCAACAACGATTTGCCGAAGCGGCGCGGGCGGGTCAAGAAAGTCTGCGGGCGTCCGCCCAGCAAACCGGATGCAAGCGCAGCCAACTGCGGCGTTTTATCCACGTACAGATAATCCGGATGGGTACGCAAGGTGCGGAAATCGGAAACGGCAATGGGCAGGTAAGGCGCAATGTCCATCGCGTGCTGCCTCGCTTCTTCTCGCTTCAGAGCGGACCGTCACGGCTTCAGCCGTAGCCGCAACCGATCCCGGACATTATATAGCGAACGGCAAAGCCGCGTACGGCTCCAGCGTCAATGGACAAAAAGCGAGGCGGCCGCCGTCGCATTCAAGACGCCGCAAGCCCGGAGCGCACCGCATCATGCGCGCGAGGCGTATCGTAAAACCCCTTAGTCCTGCCTAACCGCGGAGACTGCAGCCCCCCCCCCCCAACAAGAGATCCCTTTCAGTCGCGGCGGACTGCCTGTCGCGTGCTGGGCCGGCAGCTGGCGTTGCGGGTCGCCGCTTGCGGCGCGTCGGTTCCCGCGGCGGCGATGCCGCCGACCGCCGCCACGCGCGGTCTGTCCGAGTTGCGGATAGCCAATCGTCGATTCTGGATGCGCGCGTCATCGCTGTTGAACTGTCGCCCATGGACGAACGGTTGCCGCTCACCCCTGTGCTCATTTCTTTAACGCGAGGCAATCCCATAATCCATCGGCTATGACCAACCTTCTGGTAGCCGCGCTGTCCCTGCGCATGCCACAGAGAGGCTTCTGGCCGCAAAGGCGCTGAGTTTCATCGCCTAGGCAGCGTTGATTAAACGAGGCCCGGTTAGGGCACTGGCCGCACTGTGCCTACGGCCTTGAGGTAGATGGGAATGTACAGCCAAACAGGGGAATGGCGCAAACGATGGGGCGGCGACTCAAGGTCAGCTGTCCGGCGTCTCCGGGTTCTCGAGGCGGCCGAGGCCAGCCGGTTGCGCGGCCCCCGCGTTGAGAGGCAGGTAGCCCGTGCGCTGGGCGTAGGTGAGCAGCGACTTGAGGGCCGCCAGGCGCGCGTTGACGCTGGCCGGGGCAGGCGCGTTTCCAGCTGCGCGCCACGCCTGCAGCAACGTCATGGGGACCGCGGCCAGAGGCGTACGGACGCTCCAGCCCTGGAAGTCCTGCACCGCGCGCGTAGGCGCGTTGCGTATGGGGCGAGGGGCGAACGCCGCGGCGGCTGGGCGGCGGATCAACTTGTCGTTAGAGTAGAGTTTGATCGGGAGCGACTGCGAGAATCAGGTCCCGATCGGCAAAACCAATGGACACTGAGCGTCGAGGGGATATATCATATTTATGCTTTCGGCATGGTTAGATCAGTTCGTATAATGAGGAGTTGCCGAATCCAATGAAAATGCCGTTCAAATTCATGCAGAAATGGCCCGATTGGCTACAGATACTGTGTATAGTGTTTCTAGGAAGCTTGGTACTTCCATTGCTTGTTGCTTTGGCAGTGCTTGTATCGCTTGTAGCCTTTCCTTGGTAAACCCAGTGCCGTCAACGTGAATGCATCGTGACATCCCACATCCAACAGTACCCGATAACGATTATCGGGTACTGATCCGATCACAGCCCGCGCCCCCGACCCCGCGCGGCGGCTCCCCAACAGAAAGAGGAGGAAACGGCGCATCCCCGGAGACGCCCGGCCCTTGCGGATGCTAAAGGGAGCATAGAGGCACCTTCTGGATAGGCGTCGTTGCGGTAACCTGTACCGCTTGTTCACAGGCTATCCTCGGCGGACCTGCGCCTTGCTGGGTGAGACGTAAAGCGTCATCCAACCGAAGCACCTCAATCAACGGCGAGCAACGCTGACCGCGGCCCAGCTGACGCTGAATCTGCTAGCAAGAAGGTGAACAATGGAGGAACTGCATTGCCATTCCAGCCTATGCCTATATTCCCATGGCGGTTGACCAAAGCCACGCCTGCGGGCCTGCTCCCTGCCTCGCATTATGTAGACTACGCTTGACGGACAGTCAGCGCCACGACAGTACCCAAGCCCGAGCGGAAGCTGGGACGTAGGACGACGATGCCTTCCGCGCCGGGCTGGCGTTACAGGGCATCCAGGCCGTCAGGTCCGCGCGAACCTGGCACCGCTCCCCCTGCGCCTCGAAGGCGTACTCGGCGCGCCACGCGGCCTCGGCGGGCGCCGGGGGCGGCGCGTGGCCACCCGCTCCGCGAGCTCACAATTCTGCCTGCCAGGCAGAACTGCCGGCTCCTGCGCGGGGCGGGAAGTCTGGAACCAAGACCAGAGTTCCGGAGCGCTAGCCCCGCGCGGCACATGTCCTTCCACGCGCCGCCCCGCGACCTCAGACCAGCCCCGCGAGTAAGGCTCGCACCCAACCATGAAGCCGGGTCGCAGGATCCAAGAGCCATATGGCCCCGATCAGGCCGAAGCAGAGGGGCTGCACCCAGTCCGGTACCCGAATTGGCGGGCGGGCGGGCCAAGCGGCCGCGAGATGGCACGCCGTTATCAGCCACGCCAGGGCTATCAAACTTCCGTTATGCCAGGTCGATCCGCCCAGCAGGGCTACGGTAGGAATCAAGGCGCAGACCAGAATTCGCCATTCTTGGCGCAAGACTTGGCCCATGATTCTGAGCATGCCGTCTGCCCTCGCGTGATCTTTCTGCCCCGCGCCTCGTCGCACGATCGCGCCCGGGGCTAACCTTGTCCGCCGATGCGGGCCGCGGTTTTCCCGGCCAAGTCGTGTTGAGGTAGGATTGCAGCCAGATCCAGTAGCTTATCATGCGACCCAGGTCGTGTTCGTTGACGCCCCTGGAAGCCGCGGGTTGAACCCGCGGAACCGGCTGGCGCGTCCGGTCCAGGCTCCGCGCCGGTCTCAGCGTAGGCAGTCGGCCGCGCAATCAACCCCATGAGGTCCTGTCCCCTCCCAGGTACGTCCCTCGTATGTCGCCCTCACCGTATCTGGCCAGGGAAACAGGACACAGTACCTGATGCGGGAGCCTGGGCGCGCCAGCCCGAGCCCCGTACCCTCGGCCGGGCGGGAGGTAGAGGGGACGGATGAAGACACATCGCAACGCTACCTGGCTCTGGCTGCACTCAAAGCGCCACTGAACCTGCCTCAACACGGCCTAGAATTTCCCATGGCGACCTGTGCGCGAGGCTCAAAACGCCCTATGGCGTACTGGGCCCAAGCGTCACTTACGGCTACGGAGACCCAAATCCTCTTGGGCCCAGTACGCCATAGGGTTGAAAATCAAAAAAATGTAAACACGATCTGGTACAATGTCATTTTTCAATTATAGGGTACAGTTTCTTGAGGCATATGCGGGCGTCCTCGGTGCGGAACAGCCAGTCGATGCCCGCCTGGGCGGCATTGCGGGCCTCCGTCAGATCGTATGGCTGGCCGTAGAGATCCAGCACCTCCTCCATCGTCACCACCAACTCCGCCTCGCTCACGGGCGGATAGCAGCGCCGGATCCGACTCCAAGATATTAGCTCGTTTTTTAGCGTGCGGCGCACGGTTTCGCAACTGATCTCGGTCACAACCGCGCGCGTCCAGTTCGCAGGCGAGCAGGCGCAAGATCCAGCGCGTATCGCCGGCTGGCGGCACAGCAGGTGCCTGATCATAGTAGGCTGGCAGACGCCTGTAATCAGCGGGGAATGCGGCTGTCCGATGCGCAAAACAGGCGGACGGTCGCCAGTCCGCCGCGGCTTTTTCGCCCCAATGCCTGCATCGCAGCACCGTACGGCGCTTCAATTTCATGAGACGACAGCCGGCATGACGCAGCCGATCCCTACGCTTATTGAGAGATGCCCAAGAGCCTTGGCCGCGGCTTCCCAGGCCTGTTCGTTTCCATGTACCCCACCGGGCGCGCAGATAGGGTACGCGCGAGACTACGCATGGTACGCCATAACGCCGACACGGCCCTTCCCAGCTTCCCGCATAGACTACAATGCCTTGGCGCGACGCGGTCCAGCATCCAGTAACGCAGCATGACTTCCCTGCAGCCTTTGCCGGCCGGCACCAACGACTTGGTCCAGTTGCGGGCGCGCAACGAGTTGTACGTAGACAAGACCGCCTACGTAGCGGACATGCTGGACGGCTACAGCAAATACTGTTTCCTGGCGCGTCCGCGGCGGTTCGGCAAGAGTTTGTTGGTATCCACCCTGGAATATCTGTTTCAGGGACGCGCCGATCTATTCCGCGGGACGGCGCTTGAGCGCCGGATGCCCCGCAGTCCGAACTGGATCTGGCCCGCGGCGGCACCGGTGATTCGCCTCAATATGAACGATTGGCATACGCGCGATGCGGCCTCGTTGAATGCCGGTCTCCTGGTTCATATTAACCTGTACTGCGACCGCTTCCGCTTACCGCCTCCCGCCTCCCGCGATGCCGCGGCGGCTTTCAGCGTTCTCCTGACCGCGCTGGCGGCCGCGCAGGGCGAGATCGCCGTGCTCATTTCACGGGCGTCACGCGTTGCGCGCGTACCAGCGTTTTCTCCGGCCTGAACAATCTGCGGGACCTATCCCATGAACCGCGCTTCAATGGCCTGTTGGGTTTCACGGAGGCGGAAGTGCAGCGCCACTTGACGCCCTACATGGCAGGGTTGACGGATCATGAAGGCTGTCCCGTCGCGGACGCGCCGGCCCGCATGCGGGAATATTACGACGGCTATCTTTTCGCGCCGCGCGCCGCGGACGCCGCGCGCGTGTACAATCCGTATTCCGCCCTCACTTGCCTGAATGCGAAAGTGCTGGACTACTACTGGGCGGAAACCGGCATCCCCTTCTTCCTGCCGCAAATGCTCGCCGTCCACGACTGCGACGTGCGCGACGTGCGCCATATACCCAGCCGCACGGTGCTGGGCGGCGCGCTGACGGCCGTGCAACTCGCGCAGTTATGGAAACAGACGCCCTCCGACCATCGTCCGGCGCCGGACTGGATTACGCTGTCTCTCGCCAAGGTCATGTTCCAAACCGGATACCTGACCCTGAGGCGCCATCAGGAAACCAGGGGATACGTCACGGACTTTCCCAATCTGGAAGTCGCGGACAGTTTCGTACAGGACGTAATTCCGTATACGTTCGGCGATAGGACTTTTTCGTTTGCTTATTTGGCGGACGTCAACCAAGCGGTCCTGACGCGCGATCCCGTCGCGCTGCAGGCAGCCGGCAATCGGCTCTTGACCTCTCTTGCCTATCTGGAACACAGGCCCCAGGAAAGCTATTACCAATCCATTCTGCACCTGGCGCTCTTGGGATTGCAATACAAGGCTCACGTCCAGGCGGAGGTGAATCCGCACCGCGGCCGTCCGGACATCGTCGTCGCCTTCGCCCGCGAAGTCGTGATCATGGAGCTGAAGATGGACGACGCCCGGGAGACGGCCCAGAGACAAGCCGACCGCAAAGCCTACCCTCAACGCTATGCGCATGAAGGCAAAACCGTACATGTATGGGGCATAACCATCGGGCGAGCCGAACGGGAAATACTGGATATTACGGCGCAGCGTTACGCGCGGCGCGGCGGAACCGCCTAGCGTCCTTGCCGCGCCAAAGGGATACCTCAGCTACGCGCAGGCGCAGAAAATCGCCAGCATACCCAGTCTGCGGTGGGCCCAGATGCCTGAGCCCACCGCTCTTGGCCAGAATTTCCCGTCAAGGTTCTTGCGTTCCCGCCATGCGGACGCAGGGACAGGATTGGCCTGGCGCGTACAGGACAGACCCGCGGCGCAGGATTGCCGGGCGGCCATGCCATCGCGCAAGCGAACTGCCGCGCAACGCCCTGCGCGGGCGTTCTGCCCAAGCCCGGCTCAGGCAGACTCAGAGGCTCCGTCCGGAAGGATCTTCATTCCAGCCCTGCCTTGTACGGAAAAGCCCTTCACGCGGAAGCGGAAGCCCTGCGCTGGAAGAAAGTCATGACGAAACTGTTGTTCACGGAATCAATGGCAGGGGGAGCCAGTTCGTCTTGAGCCAGCGCGGTTTGAATGCGGCGCATGCCTTCCCCCGTTTCCTGCATATAGCCGAGACCTTTGATCACCTTCGTCACAAAGACGTTGCGGGAATCATGGACGCCCGCTCCGCTCCGCAAATCCGGCAAGGGCACGGTGGAAAGCAGCCGGCCGGGATTGCGCATTTCGACCTTGTCGTTGAAGGCGTACACTTCAATGGAACGCCCCTCCACGCGGTAATCCCTGTGTATCACGGCGTTCATCAAGGCTTCGCGACACGCCGCTTCCGGGTACGTCGCCTGATATTGGAAGACGCCGCCTGCCAGCCGCTTCTGCATCAAAAAGGGCCTGACGAATTCCCATCCGCGCGCAAGCAGTTCCAACGCATTGCCCGTCAGCGCCTCGTCGCGCAAAATGTTGTAATCGTTCCCTGTCCGCAGTTCGTTGCCCGCCACCAGCATGCAGCGGATTTCGGATCGGGCATGCCATTTCTGAATGTCCGCGGCGAACAGCAGGAGAGCGGCTTTCCGCAATCTCAACGCGCCGCCCCCGAATTCAGCGAGTCCCAACGCTTGCAGCCCTTTTTCCGGCGACAGGCCCGGCGCCGCCGTCGCCATCGCGGCCTGCAACAGCTGGCGGTTCAAGTCGCGGATGCCGGCGCCGTCGATCCACTGATGATCGTATTCCCTGGAAAGCTGCTCGTGACGCTCGAATGGGATCGCTTCGGCCGCCACCGGCAGGGTATCGGTATCCTTGCGCTGCAGGCAACGGCCATCACTGGTCAAATGAACGAACCGCGTGCCTTTATGCACATCGAAAACCAAAACGGACTGGCCCTGCAGAGCCACCCGATTGACTCGCATGCCCGCCAGCGGCGTATCGGCATGGACATGCGTCTGCGGCGCCCGCCGGATGATCTCGAGCTCGGCCTGGACATGGGGGAGGCCGGTTACGGTACCGTCGTCTTCTACGCCGACGACCAGGGTTCCGCCGTCGGCATTCGCAAAAGCGACCAGAGCCTCGCCCACGTCCCTGGCTATATGCTTGGCGTCGCGCGCGCGTTTCCTGGTTACGGAACCATGAAAAGCGCTCTTGAACTCGCGAAAATGACTCTCGCCCCAAACCAGTTCATTGCGCAGGCGCTCCTGAATGAGCAAGACCTGGACAGGGCTCGTCATGCAACGCTCTCTACTCCCAAACGGTCCTCCGGCAAGGCACGGAACGAACGCGCGCCAAACGGAATTCTATCACCCGCTTTGCAGGTTCAGGGGACGCGCCGGAACGGTTCCGTTCGCGCAGCAGGCTCTCTCGCTCTCGCTTTGGGGGACCGCTACGCGGCTACGCACGCCCATCCCGCTTCCTTCTCCAAAGAGAAATATCTTTTATACTTGTCCCGTTTCCTCTCCGGTCGCAGGTCTGCGGCCCGCCCTGTCCGCTGTCCGAACGCCCGTAGCCCTTACCCATGTCCCCTTTGGTCTTGACCCTAGACATCGGCACCTCATCGGTGCGTTGCAGCGCGTACGACGAAACGGCCGCCTATGTGGAGACGAGCCGTCACGTACAGGCCTATCGCATGGATGCGGAGGGAACGCTGCCCTTGCCGGCAGTGACGGCGGCCTGCGAGGCCGTCATGGATGCCAGCCTGGAGTCCTTGCGCGCCTTGCAACGCAGTCGCCAAGTCGTCGGCGTCGGCATCTCCGTCTTCGCCATGAGCTGGCTGGGAATTGACGCAGCCGGCGCTCCGGTCACGCCTCTGTACTCGTACGCCTGCCGGCACGGCGCCCGCGCGGCGACGACCTTGCGCCAGCGCCTGCAACGGGACAACCGCGCGGAAGAGGCGTACGCGGCCAGCGGCGTTCCCGTGCATACCGCCTACGCGCCGGCCCAATTGCTGGGTCTCCAAACGGACCGTCCTGATTGCTTGCGCGCCGTAGCGTGGTGGCAGACCCTGGGAGCCTTTCTCCTCTCGCGCTGGCATGGCTGCCTGCCCGCGCCCGTCAGCACCTCCGAAGCCGGGTGGACGGGACTGGCGGATAGACGGCGCGGCGTCTGGCATGCCCTGTGGCGCGATTACGTGCCGACGCGCGATCGCTTGCCGCCCTTGCGCGACTATGCGCAAGGGCTGAGCGGACTGGCGCCGGCCTGGGCGGCACGCTGGCCGGAATTGCGCGCCGTCCCTTTTTTCCTGCCCGTAGGCGACGGCGCCGCCGCCAACGTCGGTTCCGGGGCCGTTGGCCCGCGCGCGCTGGCCGTGACGGTCGGCACGAGCGCCGCCACGCGCGTATTGCTCTCGGACTGGCCGCCGGACGCCGCGCCGCCGGCGCCGCCGGGCCTCTGGTGTTACCGGGTGGATCGCACGCGGCATCTCTTGGGCGGCGCCCTGACCGACGGGGGCAACATTGTCCGCTGGCTGTACGACTGGCTGGCCGCCGACGCCCATCAGTTGCACCGGGAAGCCGCGGCCGTCGGGCCTGCGGACCATGGCCTGATCCTCCTGCCTTTCCTCAACGGCGAGCGCAGCCCGGGCTGGGCGGACAGCGCCACGCTGGCGATCCAGGGCATTACGGCGCAAACCCGGCCGGGGCACCTGTTGCGCGCGGGCATGGAAGCCGTCGCCTTGCGCCTGGCCCTGATCGCCGCTTTGTTCGCGGATCAGGTGGCGGCCGACGCGCCCATTCTGGCCAGCGGCGGCGCGCTGGAAGTGTCCGCGCTCTGGCGCCAGATCATGGCCGACGCCATGCAACGGGAAGTCCGCTGGCTTACGGCCGCGGAGACCACCAGCCGCGGCGCGGCCATCCTGGCGTGGGAGGCCTTGGGGCAGGCGACCGCCATCGAAGCGGACCTGCCCGTGCAAGACGTGGCCTGGCCGCAACCGGCCGCGGCCGCGGCGTACCGGACCGCGTTGCAACGCCATCAGGATTTCTACGCCCGCCTCTATTGATCAAGTCGAATCTTGGCCTTGCCGCCCGATTCAGAGTACGATTCAGGCCGTACTCGGATCCAGGTCCGCGCGCATTCCGGGAACCAGCCCGGTCATTGACTTCCAGTCGTCCGTCTTGGCGTCACGCCGTACCCTTATGCCTACTCCGCGCATCGTAAGCCGTCCGCAGGTCGTCCGCCATTTGGGGTCGGGCATCAATGCCATTGCCGACTTGCTGGCGCCGACATTGGGGCCCGTAGGCGGCGTCGTCGCCAACCAGCCTGACGTGGGGCGCGCGACGGAACTGCTGGATGATTCGGCGACGGCCGTACGGCGCATCATCCAGATGCGGGACGCGGACGCCGACGTGGGCGCCATGTTCATGCGCGCCATGATCTGGCAGATCGGCCAGGAAGTGGGGGACGGCGGCACGGCGGCCGCCGTGCTGGCCCGCGCCATCTTCAACGAAAGCCAGCGCCTGATCGCCGGCGGCGTGAATCCCGTCGTCCTGGCGCGGGGCCTGCAAGCGGGGTGCGAGGAAGTGACGCGGCACCTGCGCGCCGCCTCGACCGCCGTGAGCAACGAAGACGAACTGGCCCATTTGGCCCTTTCCATCATCGACCACCCGCGGCTGGCCCAGGTGCTGGGCGAAATGAGTTACCTGCTGGGGCCGGAGGCGCACGTCAACGTCCACAAGTTCGTCGCGCCCTACCTCCAGCAGTTCTACCATCCCGGCGGCCACTACAAGGCCCAGATCGCCAGCATGCATTTCTACACGGACACCGTGAACCGCAAGGCCGTCATGCCCGAAGGCCTGCTGGCCCTGGTGGATCAGCGGCTGGAGGATCCCGTCGACGCCATCGCCGTGCTGCAGGCGGCGCAGGCCGCCGGCGCGACCTCGTTGACCATCTTGGCCAACCATTTCAGCGATCAGATCATCGGCCTCCTGATGGCCAACAACCGGCCGCCGGCCGCGCGGGAATTCGACGAATCGGCGCTGGCGAAGCCCGATGCCCGAACGGACGCGCCCGGCAAGTTGCCGCTCGTCGCCGCGCAGATGAAATTCGTCGGCGACGATCGGCGCCATGCCTACGACGACCTGGCGCTCCTGACCGGCGCGACCCTCGTCGGCAACGAATTCTCGAAGTCGACCGAGGCCATTGCGGCCGCGGATCTGGGCCGCGTCCATCGCGTCGAGGTCGACACCGACAGCCTGTACGTCCAGCCGCAGAACCTGTTCGCGCCCGACGTGCGGCAGCGGGCCGGCGAATTGCGCCGCCAGTTGGCGGCCATGGCGATGGACGACGATGAATGGGAATCCACGGTGCGCCGCGTGTCCGCGCTCAGCGGCGGCGTCGGCCAATTGAAGATCGGAGCCGACAGCAAAGTCGAGCGGGAATTGCTGGCTACCGTATCCAAACGGGCCATCAAGGTGCTGTCGGTAGCCCAGAAAAGCGGCGTGGCGCCCGGCGCCGGCGCCGGGTACGTGCATGCCTGCGCGGCGCTGGATTGGGACGACGACCGCCTGCGGCCGGGCAAGCAGGTCCTGGCCGCGGCGTTGCGCGCGCCGATGCTGCAAATCATGGGCAACGCGCACGTGGAGAATCCCCAGTGGCGGCTGACGCAGATCGAGGAAGCCGGATCGGACGCCACGTTCGACGCCGTCAGCGGCCAGGTCGTGAACGCGTTCGATGCCTCCATCCTGGACGTGACGGACATTCTGGTGGACGTTTTGCGCACCGCCGTCAGCCATTCGGTCATGGCCGTGACCACGGACGCGATCGTATACCACCGCAAGCCGGAACAGAGTTTCACGCCGTATTGAAAGCCAGCGCGTTGCGCCCCCTTGGCCATGAGCATCATTCTGTCCCTTTCCCATAACGGCGACGGCCTGTACGCGGCCGGCCCCGAAGGCATGTTTCGCGTACGCGACGCGGGCGTCTTGGAGGACGTCATCCAGCCGCAGAAATTCCTTTACGCCTGTTGCGCGTTGGACGACCGCGTCCTGGTCGGCGGCGCGCCGCACGGCGTGGCCTACAGCCAGGACGCGGGCGCGCAGTGGCAAGGCGCATGGATGGATCAGGTGGACAGCCCCGTAGTGGCCTTGGCGCCGGCGCCGGACGCGCGGGAATCCCAGATTGTCCTGGCCGGCACGGAAGACCGGGGCGTTTTGCGCAGCGGCAACAACGGCGAAGGCTGGTACGTCTGCAACTTCGGATTGCACAGCCTGCACGTGCTGCATCTCTGCTGGGCTCCGCCCTATCCGCCGGACGCCTGGCCGCGCTGGCGCCTGGCTTTCGCCTGCACGGACGAAGGGATCTACCGCTCCCCGGCCGAAGGCCGCGGTTGGCGTCGGTGCGCCGGCGCGGAGGGCGTTTTCCAGGTCGCGGCCGTGGATGCCGCCTTTCACCGCACCCGCATCGTGCTGGCCGGCGCCGAGGACGCGGGGCTCTGGTTTTCGGACGACAAGGGACACGCTTTCCAGCGTCTGGAGGCGGCCCCGACGCGCGTCAACGCCCTGATCGCCTTGCGCGCCGGCGGTTTCCTGCTGAGCGACGACGTCTCGCTCTGGCACTCGGCAGACGGCCGCCAGTGGCAGCGCCTGGCGGATCAAGACCCGTGCCTGGTGCTCTATGAGACGGACGATCAGATCTGGGCCGGAGGGCAGGACGGAGTGTGCGCGGTGGAACGCGCGTGGGACGCGCCTGCATGAGCGACCTTTTCGCGTTGCAGGGCAAAACGGCCGTCGTCACGGGCGGCACGGGCGTCTTGGGCGGAGCCTTGGCGCGGGGCCTGGCCGCCGCCGGCGCGGCCGTCGGCATCCTGGGGCGCCGCGCGGACAAAGCGGAACAGGGAGCCCAGGCCATTGCCGCGCAGGGCGGCCGCGCCTTCGCCCTGCCCGCCGACGTGCTGGATCGGAACGCGCTCCTAGCGGCGCGCGACGCGGCCCTGGCGCGCGGCGGCTCCCTCGATATCCTGGTGAACGCCGCCGGCGGCAACGTACCGGCCGCGACCGTGTACGGGGACGTCAACTTCTTCGACCTCAGCCGCGAAGCCTTCGACGAAGTCGTCGGCCTGAACCTGACCGGCACCCTGCTCCCGACCCAGGTCTTCGGCCAAACCATGGCCGCCCAGCGGCAGGGCGCGGTCATCAACATCTCCTCCATGGCCGCCCAGCAGCCGTTGACGCGGGTCATGGGCTACGCCGCCGCCAAAGCGGCCGTCGACAATTTCACCCGTTGGCTCAGCGTCGAATTCGCCCGCGCGTACGCGCCAGGCCTGCGCGTCAACGCGATCGCGCCGGGCTTCTTCATCGGGGAGCAGAATCGCGCGCTCCTCCTCAACGCGGACGGCTCCTTGACGGCGCGCGGGCAACAGATCGTGGATCACACGCCCATGGGCCGGTTCGGGGAACCCGACGAGTTGGTGGGCACGGCCGTCTGGCTGGCCAGCGACGCCAGCCGGTTCGTGACCGGGACGGTGATCCCGGTGGACGGCGGCTTCGCCGCCTACGCCGGCGTATAAAGCCCGCGCCGGCCGCGTACGCGCATGCCTTCTTTTCCCGGCACCGACTACGTAACCGACCCGCGGCGGGAAGGACCGCCCCGTTCCCGCGCGGCCGCGCAACAGCTGGCGGCGGCGCTCGGGGACCAAACGGACATGGCGGTATACGCCGAATCCCTGTACGCGTCGTGCCAAAGGCTGTTCTTCATGGGCAACCGGCGCGGCGTCCGTATGGCCGGCGCGTTGTCCGCCTGGGACGACGGGCCTCGTCTGGAGGGCGAGACGCGTACGATTGAGGCCGACGGCGCGCGCTTCCATCTCTGCCTTGGCGCGGCGAACGGCGCGAACGCCCGCAAAATACGGTACCATCTGCCCTTTCTGCGCCCCGTTCCCTGCGGGTTGGCCAAAGCGGCCGGCACCGGAGATCGGTTGGGCCTGGCGACGCCGGGCCATGTAGACGCGTTCCGGGCCGTTGGCCGCGCGGCGTCCCCGTCCGGCGGGCGCGTGCCCATTTTCCCCATGCTGGCGCAACAGTCCATCCGCGAAAACGAACGCACCGGACGCTCGCCGGCCGAGGTCATCAACGACGCGGCGTGGGGTGCTTTCCAGACCGGCTGGACCGCGGGGTACGGCGCCGACGCGGATCACCTCAAGACGCCGGCGGACATCGACGCGTGCCAGTCCGTCGGCTTCACCTTCTTCACGATCGACCCGGGCGACCGGGTGGACGACGACGCCATCGCGGCGCCCATGGCCCAAGTGGAAGCCAAGGCGGCCGCCCTGGACTGGCCCTTGCTCGACAGCGAGCCGGCCGATCTCGTGTCCCGCCTGGCCAATCGCCCCATTGATCTGGGCTCCTTCGCCGTTACCTTGAGCCGCGGCGAGACCCTGCGCGCCGCCGCCAAATACGGACCGGCGCTGCAGCACACCGTACGCATGGCCCGCCATCTGGCGATGCTGCACGGGCGCCAGCCGTACGATCTGGAAATGAGCGTGGACGAAACGGCGACCGTGACCACGCTGTCCGAGCACATCTACCTCGCGCACGAACTGCAACGCCTGCAGATTCCGGTCGTCAGTCTGGCCCCGCGTTATACGGGCACGTTCGAGAAGGGGGTCGACTTCATCGGGAACCTGGACGAGTTCGCGCGTTCCTTCGGCGAACACGTCGCGGTCGCGCAGGCTTTCGGGCCCTACAAATTGAGCCTGCATTCCGGTTCGGACAAATTCAGCATTTATCCGATCGCGGCCGAATTGGCCGGCGACCTGATTCACCTCAAGACGGCCGGCACCAGTTACCTGGAAGCGTTGCGCGCCGTCGGCCATGTGGATCCGGCCTTGTTCCGCGCCTTGCTCGACTTCGCCGCGGCGCGGTACCCGGAGGATCGCCAGGCGTATCACGTCTCGGCGCAGATCGAGGCCATGGCGCCCTGCGCCGGCGCGGCGGACGGGGATTTGCCCGCGCTCCTGGACGACTTCCATACCCGCCAGATCCTGCACGTGACTTTCGGCTCGGTGTTGCGCGACGCGGATTTGCGCGCGCGCTTGATGGCTTGCCTGGCCCAGGGCGAAGAGGTATACCGGGACCTGCTGGCCGCCCATTTCATTCGCCATTTGAAACCCTTCGCGTAGGGTTCAGGGCCGCGCAGGGAGCTGCTGCGCCTGACCCGCCCTGCGACCAGAGGGCCAGCGGCGCCCGCGGCGGGAGACATGTTCCGTGAACGATGACATCTTTCTCGTAACCGGTTCTTTCGGTTGCATCGGGGCCTGGGTGTTGCGCGTCCTGGTCGACGCAGGCGCCGCGGTGGTCGCCACCGACCTCGCGGGCGAGCCCCATCGTCCGCGTCTCCTGCTCGCGGACGACGAGCTGGCGCGGATCGATTTCCAGGCGCTGGACGTCACCGACGGCCCGGCCGTGAACGCGCTGATCGGCGCCAAGGGCGTCACCCGCGTTATCCATCTGGCCGGGTTGCAGGTGCCTTTCTGCCGCGCCAATCCCGCGTTGGGGGCCCAAGTGAACGTCACGGGCACCGTCAATCTGTGCGAGGCGGTCCGGACGCATTGGGGCCAGGTGCAGGGTTTCGCGTACGCCAGTTCGCTCGCGGTGCTGGGCCCTTCTGCGCGCTATCCCGACCGTCCGGTGCCGGACGACGCGCCCTTGCACCCGGACACCCTGTACGGCGTGTACAAGCAGGCCAACGAACACACAGCCCGCATCTATTGGCAGGATTACGGCATTCCCAGCATCGGCCTGCGCCCCTACATCGTCTACGGCGTGGCCCGGGATCAGGGCATGACGTCGGACATCGCCAAGGCGATCCTCGCGGCGGCGGCGGACGAACCGTTCCGCCTCAAGTTCGGCGGGCCCTGCGCCTTGCAGCTGGCGGAGGACGTCGCGCGCGCGTTCATCGCCTGCGCGCGGGCGGAGCACCAGGGCGCCGCGGCCTGCAATTTGCGCAACGACGTAGTCACGGTGCCGGACTTCGTGGCGGAAGTGAAGAAGCAGTTTCCCCAGGCCCGCCTCGCCTATCCGGACGGGGAGCCCCTGCCCTTTCCCGACGATCTGGACGACAGCGGCCTGCGCGCCCTGATCGGGCCGGTACCCCATACCCCGCTGGCCCAAGGCATCGCCCGCACGGCCGCGCGCTTCCAGCGCCTGCTGGCCGCGCAGCGCATCGATCTCGCGCAACTCGCCCGCTAGCCGCAGCCGTCCGTCCATGGTCAAAGGCCACTTCACCCGGCATACCAAGATCATTTGCACCCTGGGCCCGGCGTCGACGCGTCCGGACGTCCTGCGCCGCATGCTGGCCGAAGGCATGGACGTCGCCCGCATCAACCTCAGCCACGGGACTCCCGTCCAGCATCGCGCGGCGATTGGCCAGGTACGGGCGCTGGCCCAGGAAATGCGCCGGCCCATCGGCGTCATGGCCGATCTGCAAGGCCCCAAACTGCGCATCGGCCGCGTGCAGCCAGGCGGCGTCGATCTGATGGCCGGTGACACGCTGATCTTCGATGCCGGCGCCGAAGCGGGCTCCGTCCAGCGCATTCCCGTGCCCTCGCCGGATTTTTTCGGTTTGGTGCAGCCAGGCGATCGCGTGGCCATCGACGACGGCTTGCTGGAGTTCGAGGTCCTGGCCGTCAACGGGTCCCAGGCGGAAGCGGTCGTCCTGCACGGCGGCACCTTGCAGGACCGCAAGGGCATCAACCTGTTGAATCCGCGGCCCCACGCGTCCGCCTTGACCGACAAGGATCGGGAAGATCTGGCTTTCGCGCTGGCCCAGGAGGTGGACTGGATCGCCTTGAGCTTCGTGCAAAGCCCCGATCACGTGCAGGAAGCGAAGGACCTGATTCGCCAGGCGTTGGCCCCCCATGCCCTGCCCACGCCGGTCGTGGCCAAGATTGAGAAGCCGGCCGCGCTGGACGCCATCGACGACATTCTGGCGTTGGCGGACGGCATCATGATCGCGCGCGGGGACCTGGCCATCGAAACGCGTACCGAATTGGTGCCCCTGATTCAAAAGGATCTGATTCAAAAGTGCAACCAGCGGGGCAAACCGGTCATCACCGCCACGCAAATGCTGGATTCCATGGTGGCCAATCCGCGGCCGACCCGCGCCGAAGCCAGCGACGTGGCCAACGCCGTCCTTGACGGCACGGACGGCATCATGCTGTCCGCCGAGACGGCCGTAGGGAGCGATCCGGCCTTGGCCGTGCGTACGATGGCCGATATCGTCCGCGCGACGGAAGCGCAGTTTCCCAGCCCGACGCCGGACATCGACGCCTACGTCTTCGGGGTCAATCCCATTGCGGCCTCGGTGGCCAAATCGATCGTCCATATCGTGGACGAGGTGGAAGCGAGCGCCATCCTGACGCCGACCGCGTCCGGGTCCACGGCCAAGATGCTGGCCGGTTTCCGGCCCAACGTGCCCATCCTGGCCCTGACCGCGCAACCGCAGATTGAACGGCAGCTCAGCCTGTACCGGAGCGTGCATGCCTTCGCCCTGCCGGATCTGGAAACCTCGGAAGAGATGATGCAGAACGCCATCGATCTCGTCTCGCAGGCCGGCGTGATCGAGGAAGGCGACCGCGTGGTGCTCACGGCCGGCACGATCATGGGCGTGGCCGGCATGACCAACATGATGACGGTGCGCACCGTGGTCAAACCCCTGGTGCAGGGCTTGGGCGAAGGGCGGCGGCGCATCCTGGGCCGCTGCCTGCAGTACCAGGAGCACGGCCCGGAACACAATACGCTGGATCTGGAGGACGCCATTCTGGTGATTCCCGAATTTTCCCCGCACTGCGTCGCCGTCGCGGCCGCCTGCGCCGGCCTCGTCACGGCCACCCCGCGGCGCGCAGTGGAATCGCATCTGCCGGCGGCCCACCAGCGCAATCTGGTAGCCATTTTCGAGGCCCAAGGCGCTTTCAACCACCTGCACGACGGCCAGCTCCTCATCTTGGACGCCGTATCCGGACGGTTGTTCGACTACAAGAAATTCTCGGCCATGTAACGGTCCGGCATGCGCATCCAGTCCCTGGCCACCTACAACCTGCAGTGCGCGCTCAACGAGCCGTTCGGCTGGTCCCAGGACCGGATCGCGGCGCGCGCCCTGCAACTGGTCCGCGTCGACACGGACGCCGGGATCAGCGGTTGGGGCGAGTGCAACGCGCCGGCCGCCGACGCGCTGATCCACGCGTGCCTGGCCCCTTTGATCCTGGGGGAGGACCCGCGCGCGCGGGCCCGGTTGTGGCAGCGCATGTTCCATGCCTTGTACAACGGCGGTTTGACCGGCGGCGTCGGCGGCAGCGCCGTCAGCGCGATCGATACGGCCTTGTGGGACATTGCGGGCCAGGCCTGCGGCCTGCCCGTCAGCGAACTCCTGGGCGGCGCCTTGCGGACGCGCATTCCCGTCTACGCGACGGGCCTCTATTACCGCGCGCAGGAGTTCCCCGACAAATTGGCGGCCGAAGCCCTCGCCTACGCCGAAGCGGGGTTCCTCGGCATGAAAACCAAGGTCGGAGGCCTGCCTTTCCCGGCAGACGTCGCGCGCGTGGAGGCCTTGCGCCGCGCCATCGGGCCGGATCTGCATCTGATGGTGGACGCCAACCAGGCCTTCGACGCCGCGGCCGCCATTCGCCTGGGACGCGCTTTGCGCGGCCTAGACCTGCAATGGTTCGAAGAGCCGGTCAACGCCCTGGACCTGGAAGGGTACCGCCAGGTACGCGCCGGCCTGCCCGACATGCCCTTGGCCGGCGGCGAAGTGTTGCGTACGCGTTTCGAGTGCGCGCGGTACGCGCAAGCCCAGCTGGTGGATATCCTGCAACCGGACGTGGTCAACGTAGGCGGCATTACCGAAATGCAACGCGTCATCGCGCTGGCCAACGCCTTGGGGATACGGGTGTATCCCCACGTCTGGGGATCGCCGGTCATGATTGCCGCGTCGCTGCACCTGGCCTCCGTCATCCCGCCGACCGCGAGCGCCCGCACGCTGCATCCCTGGACCCAAGAACCCGTCATGGAATTCGACCAGACCCCCAATCCCCTGCGCGACGAGTTGGCGGCGCGCCCCTTCGCGGCGCGCGACGGTTACGTCGACGTACCGACGGAACCCGGTCTGGGCGTGGAGATCCTGGAACCGGCCCTGGAACGCTATTGCCGTCAGTATCGGATTACGGAGAACGCCTAGCCGCGGGCGCCTGCGCGCGGGCCTCCGGTCAGGCGTTCCGCGCCGCCGCCTGGACGCGCGTCAGAGCGTTGATTTGAGGCAGAAGCGTTTCCGCCCGCGGAGCGATGCGCGGCGCGGACGATAGAAGAAGGCAGGACAGGCTACAGCGGTCCCTGCCGCGAGGGTAAACCCGCGGCGCTTCGATCGTCGCGCCCTGGTTTGTCCGCGGGCGCGTCGGCGGCGCAGGCGCGCTGGCTTGCCTTGCGCATAGTCTCTCTGCGCGCTGCATGACGGGACGGGTACAATGAAGGCGTCTCGGCTCGCTGTCCCCTGACCTTCTCCATGCCCGCCCTGCCGCCTCTCGCCCTGGATACGGCCCATTTCGGCGAACTGCGCCGTAATGGGCAGGTGTACGTAGACAAGACCGCTTACGTGCAACGCATGCTGGAAGAACGGATGCGCTACGTGTTCCTGGCGCGTCCGCGCCGGTTCGGCAAGTCGCTGCTGGTGTCCACGTTGGCGCATCTTTTCGGACGCGAGAACGATGACCTCTTTCAAGGCCTGGCTATCGCGGCCTCAGGCTATCTGGCGCAGGTGCCGCGCGTCCCCGCGCTGGTATTGAACATGGCGCGGGTAGAGGGCGATACGCCGGCCGAAGTCAGGGATGAGATGACGCGCCTGGTCAGCGAACTCGCCTTATCGCTCGGAACGGAAGCCGCAACGCAGGTCCCGCCCTGGGGCGCCCTGGACAGCCTGTTTGCGCACCTCTACCGTCGCCACGGCAAGTTCGCGGTGCTGGTCGACGAGTACGACGCGCCGCTGACGAGCATGTTGGCCAAACCCGCCTTTACGGTCCCGGCGCAACAGGAAACCCAAGGGTACTTGCGCGCTTTCTACCGCACGTTGAAGAACTGGGACGAAGCGATGCAATTCGTTTTCGTCACCGGCATCCTGCGCGTGGAGGGCGCGGGTTTGTTCTCCGCCCTGAACAATCTACGGAACCTGTCCGATCTGGCCTCCTGGAACGCCCTGTGCGGATTTACGGAAAGCGAGATTGATCGGTATCTAGAACCGCATCTCCAGCAGGCGGCGGCCTACTGCCAGTGGCCGGTGCCGCGCCTGCGCGCGCGCCTGCGCCGTCATTACAACGGCTACCGGTTCGCCGTCACCGGCGACCCCGTCTACAATCCGATTTCGTATTTGACCGCCCTCAGTCATTTGACGCAGGCCGAAGACGCCCGCGAAATCCAGGCCACGGCCCTGCCGCGTCCGTGGCTGAACCTGGGCCAAACCCAGTTCCTGTTCCAGTACATGCAGGCCCAGGGGCACACCCTGCGCGACATCGACTTCCACGCGGGCGGGGTTCGGGCGCCATTCGACCTGCACCGTCCCGCGCTGAACGCCCTGCTGTATCAAACGGGGTTTCTGACGTTGACGCGGACAGCAGACGAAACCGTCCGGTTGGATTTTCCCAATGAGGAAATCGAGGCCGCGTTGGCCGAGGGCATGTTCTACTCGTATTTCGGGCGGATCATCAATCAGGACAATCCCGAATGGACGCTTGTTCAGGCCATGGCGGCGGCCCTGCAGGAACGCGATTGCGCCCGCGCGCTGGCCGCCTTCGACCGGATTCTGGACAGGGTCTCTTATCAGGAATTGGAGGCGGAAAGCAACTACCCAATCGCCTTGCACCTGGTCTGCGCCATGTGCCAAAGCGTCCTGCGCGTAGAGGCGGAAGCGCCGGGACGGCGCGGCCGCGCCGACATCGCCATCGAAACGCGCGACACGTTCTACGTATTCGAATTGAAACTGAACAAAAGCGTATCGGAAGCGCTCAAGCAAATCACCAGTCGCGGCTATCTCGACAAGTATGCCGCGGAAGGCAAACGCATAGTAGGGGTCGGCGTGAACTTTATCCGGCCGTCCGTTAGGGAAGAGAACGCTTTGCACGCGCCCCACTACGAGTGGGATGCCCTGCCCGGCGTCGGTACGCAACTGACTGATCAGGAGAAACCCGCGTTGGACGCGGCGCGCGTATAGGATGGGAGAGCATCGCCAACGGCGGCCTTCCTCCGCTTGACCGCGCCGTTACGAAGCCGATTCGCGTCCGATCCGGCAGGCAGGCGATAGAATCAGGAACCGTCGTTGGACGCCGGCCCCTTCAGGTAACCCGATCCGCCATGCCCGATTTACTGCGCAATCTCACAGCGCTGGGCCTCATGTGCCGTGGACGAATTCTAGGACACGAACCAGATTCAGCACGACATTCTCAAACGACTCGCTCTACACCCGGTTTTGTCCCAGCACCTGTACACCGTCAGGGACGAGGATCAGTCCATCTACGGTTTCTAGGGCGCGCAATACGAGAATCTGTACCGTTTCACGCGGGACTTCAGACGGAATTATCGAAGTACGCCCCAGATTGTGGCCGTGGCCAATGGCTTGATTGGACGCAATACGCAATTGTTGCTTTCTTGGGCATGTAAGTGCAAAAGACACTCGCGGTCTTCAAACCGTTTTCTGACGGATACAGAGCAGAAGAACCTTCTTGGCGGTCTGAAACGTTACGCCTCTGACTACGGCATTTCCTGTTTGTGCTACTCATCTCATGGCATATTCTCATCGTTACTTCATAAAAGAACGTCTAAATCTGTTGTGCAAGATCCAAAATTCTTTCAAAATCATGGAAACTAATAGGTCTAAAATGTGCTATTTGGTTTCTAATATCACGTATAGTTGCTGCTAGCGAATGCCAATGACTTTCTAATTCAATCGATTTTTTTTCCAATAATAAGTGCGCCAAGTGTCCCCATTGACACGCCAGTGGATTTTGACAAACCGCTTTTACCTCAACTTCTAATTTCGGTGGAAACCATCTAACCGGCCATTCTGGACCATATCGACGGGTTAAAATATTGCAGAGATCCAAACGAATTCTGTCAATAATAGGGAGAAGCAAATGGGCTTGGCCACGCCATATACGATGATTAAGTTCGTCGTGGCGTTCCAAAACAGCAAGTGCTATTGCATTTGTCTCGATTCCATATTCCGAAGTCCATCCTACGATTCCATGTGCCCACAAAGTATGTAGTTCTTTAGGCGGATTTAGTGCTTCACGAAACAGACTACCGTAGTTAGCTACGACATCTTCAACTCTCCATTCACGAAGAGTTTCCCTACTCCAGCCGCGGTTTACGGCTAGATCACAAAGCGCGGCTGGAAGACTTGTTCTTTCCAAACAAGCGATATCCCATAATTCACTGGCCAACAGAAAATCACCACCAGCTATTGAAGACAATACACATTCTCGCCAACGGTCTTTCTCTGCCCTAGCATCACTATATCTACTTTTTCGACAAAGCGCATGTGTTTCCAGTGCTGAAGGAAATCCCCACCACCAATGAACAGTCAAGTAAACATTATTGCTTTCCGGAATTTCAGATAGCAATGATGTCGCCGGCCCTAACAAACATAATGCAGGCACATAACGTTTATCTTCAGTCCAAGACTGGCGAACCCGGGCCCATCTGACCAGAAAATTCCCCCAACTTCTACAAGTATTTTTAGATGCTCGATCCAAGTCCTCTAAGATTATGATTTCAGGAAGATGCTTTGCCCGTAATAGGTTCTCGATAGTTCGTGGAGTGTCGGTGGACCAATGGATGCCAAGGTTTTCGCTTAATACTGATAACGGAGGCCGATCGTTGCCAAGATCATCAGCCAAGGATACCTCTTGGAATGCAAAGTCGCGACGTGCCAATTCCGTTCGGAGATTATCTCCAACATGCCTAACAGAAATACCAGCAGGCAAAGGCACAAAGAGGCTTCGCCCACTGGCAAGATCCTCAATTAGTCTACCAAGAAATCGTTGAACACTCGGCAGTTCAAAAAGCGTAGATTGGATAAGATTCAAGATACTGATACTACCTGCTGAATTATACCTTGTGCGAAAACTGTTTCATCTCCTAGATCACTATCTTTCAAAATACAACCCATGCGTAAGAGATACTCAGTAGCGACACTGCACTCTTCAGAACTTAGATTGTCTATAAAGTCAGGAAGCATCTCTATAGGAACTGGACCTTCTTGACAAATACAGTCCAACACTTGAGAAACAGTTCCGCTTACCTCAAGCCCTAAAGCCTGGCGAAACCTGCCGTTGAGTACCGTGCCAGAAGTTTCTAGTTGATTTTTAATCGTACAGCAGGCTGTTTTCGGATCATCTTGATTTTTACATATTTTGAACAGTTCATCCAGTAATATAGGCCATCCTCCCGTGACTTCCAAGATTTTCTCACAAACCGCATCACTATACCGTTTTTGATGTCGTTCAAGACGTCGTTGAATACCATCAAGTGTCCAGTGTTGCGGATACTCAATGATATCCATCAAATCTTCAAATTCTTTACGCAAAGATGACGGTAAGGACAGCCAAGTCCAAGACGTTGCCGCGTCAAAGAGAAACAGCACGCGGAGCCAGCGCTTTTTAGTACGGCGGCGAAGCCGGCAAAATTCCAATCCTTCATTGATAATATTCTGTAAATTTTCTTGACTTGAACCAATGGGCTTTACGTAGACGATCAAACGCTCTTGATCGCTGTGAGTTTCTAGGTGTCTTTCTAAATGCTTCGTAAGGTTTTTACCGTCTATACGGCGGACAATTGGAATTCGTGCATTGACTCTTCCATTGTTTTCTGTTCTATAAAAACGTTTAATGGATCTTTCCAACAATTGAAAGCCAAGTGCATCTGACGCGCTTATCAATCCTACTCCAAACCGAGGTTGTACTAAATTGCGCTCTTGAGCATAGCATAAAGGACTGTAAGACTGCATATCATCAAGAAGAGCATGGTGGTTATCAGCGTTAAAGGTACTCTTTCGTTCTCTTTCACTTTCAGAAGCTTCCAATAAGCGATCTTCTATGTCAGATACGGTACCCATCAAAGGCACTAAGTTGGGACTTCGCAAGCGATAGCGTTGCTCGGAATCCTGCATAAGAATACCTAATCCCTCTAGTTCAACAAGCAAACTTTCCATCTGAGATATTGATGTATCCTTGAAGCCCTGCGGCCAAAACCCTTTGACGCGTTCCAGCAATTCACGGTGAAGATAGGATACCCCAAAGTTATTACTTTCCTTCTCATCCATTTCCTTCTGATCAGAGATTATCGTCCAAACTATGATTTGGTATCGTTTATCAAGAATCAAAGTCCAATCAAAGCGCTCACGAATTTCCTTGAGGACAGGAGGAAGCCGGTAAACGTCTTCTACATCCTTGCACTCAATCTGATATGGAGGCTCAACGCTCTTGGACCTATCACGCAAACGCTTAAGCAAAATTTGGCAAAAACGCTGGATTAAACCTGGATGATAATTGGTGTATGATAATATTCGCAGAATTGATCCATTGTCAACAAAGTTAAATCCTAAGGCTTCAAAGGGCTGTTGCACAAGTTGTTGTGCAGCGGGCGGTTCTAGAGGGCCCACACATACCGGAGTGCCGAAATGCGCTAGCGGCTGATTGGGAAGGCCTTGAAAGCGTCCAACCTGGTGGAGGCCAGCAAAGACAACTTTGAAACGTCGTTGGGTATCTGACATAAGCCCGCGTAACGCCAGAACTACCCGAAAATCATCGTCGGCATCGGCATCAAGGAAGGCGTCGGCTTCGTCAAACATTACTAGAACTCGCCGTTGTGGAAATTCGCATAAAGCCGTCCGGATATAGTCTGCAATATTCTTAGGTTCATCTGTAGAAATTCTTGGATTTATCAATTTTTCCTTCTTGAATCTATCTCGCAAAATTTTCCATATATATGTTGTACCTCTTCCATCATGTGGATCGAAAATCAACTGCATATCCTCAATCCATGCAAAACGATCTCGTTCAGGAAAATGAAACAAGCGCTCTACATGACGAAGCAAAGCGGATTTCCCCAACTGCCTCCCACCATATACAAGACAACTACCAGAAGGTTCTTGTAACTCATTAATCATGTTCTCTCTACCAAAAAACATCTCCGGTGGAACATCTCCTGCCTGAAATGGCATATAGGGATTTAACGCGGTATACGGCAAACTGCAACGTAAAAAGATAGGAAGACGTGCATCGCGCTGTTGGGCAAGGAAGACAACAAGAGTTTCATCGAGAAATGCCAGTGCTAATTCCCGCTCTCGGCATGCTCGGATAATGTCGCGTCGTTGCGGACTAGTCAGCTGTCCCAAGTAAAAAATCAGAACGTTTCGCATGTTGTTTAACTGTAATTCTTGCAAACGAGTCGCAATGGTATCAGTTTCAGAACGCTCCCAAATACAAATTAAGTCATAATATCCTTGTGTCTGTGAACCGAATTGTGGTATCGGTTTCACTAATGATAAACGAGATTGCATGGCTAACTGAATATACAGCCAATCGTTCCCCCTCTGCATGACGGGAATTTTACCATTCAATCCTTCTGCTCCGAATGAAAATCCGAGAAAACTCAACAGCGATCTAAGTAAATTTTGAATTTGATGCTCTAGACTTGTACTTGTCGGTCTGATTTGCTTCAATTTGCGCCAATCAGACAGAGCACTTATGGCTCCTTTCGTGAAGGTAATATCTTTGTCTGTTTCTCCTTGTTGCACCGCCCTGATGATTCCCCACAATCCTGAAGTTTGCAACCGTTCCTCTATATGTTTGCGCTCTTGTTGAAACTGCTGAGCTACTACCTGACATTTTGCAGGTTTGCCTGCGTTGAGCCAATGGTTCAGCCAACCGTCTGGCATTTTGCCTGATTCCAATAAAACTATGAGTTCTTCAACGACTCGAACATCTCCTTGTCTTAATCTATTCTGTACATGTTCAGAAATTTGTTCTTGGAGTTCGCTATCGATACTTGGTAACTCTTCAGTCAACTTGTGCCAACGGGTTCCCAGTTCTTCAAGGCGCCTTGCGCGGGCTTTGGAAATATCTTCTCTGACATCATGTAACCTTTCATAGGCAGGGCGAAAATTTAATGTTTCCTCCGATTTCGTTTTGCAAACCTGTATATATTTTGAACGTTCTTCATCAGTGATAATGTCGTCTATTAAGGCCTGCTCTACCACTTCTTTGGTCTGGCCCTCTTGTTCTTGTAAGCTTTGCTGTGAACTCTCGATTCTCTCTTGATACTCCTTGGACCATTCTATCTTCTTCGTCTCGTCGTCCTGAATGAATCTCAGGATATCATCGACAAATCGATAATCTTGTTGATCAAGCCAATTTTGAAATGATTTATGCAAGGAATATCCTTGAGAAGATAATCTGCACAGGGCTGGCAAGATTGACGCAATCCCATTTCTGTTTGGTGTCCCATCATCATCTAGGGAGATTTCAGGGAGCCATACAAGGAAGCGTTTCAAAGCTCGCCACAGACTATCATCGGTTTCAACAGATAATCGTTCTTGCATTGATCCATTGATCGATTCGATGATTTTACTGTTTTCCTCGGAAGAGGCACTAAGCATTACATCCAATTGTCTAACTGCTTTATCCAAACAGGCGGCAGCTGCCGCAGTCGCCGCTGGCTGGGTGTGCTCTGTTAGGCGTTTTAGATCCTCTTGCCATTCAGGCAAAGACATTCGAATCGTGTCTCTAATCGCGTTTACCTTGTCGAATAAAAAGCTATTTCCATGCCTTTCATTCTCCAACGCATGACCCGCTATATCACACCAGCGCCGTATCAATCCACAGACATTTTCAACATTGCGCATCAGTTTCTGATAAGCCGAGGCCTGGATAGGGCGAGACTTAGCTTTCCTACCGACTAGCTGTTGGTCAATTGCATGAATTTGGTTAGAGGCGTAATCTCTATCTTCCCATTGGCTGAGATTCTTGCGTACCTCTTCCACTTTCTCAATTCTGTTCTTTGCCACAGGAAAAACAAGGCCGTTTAACCTATTTTTTGATGTTGTGAGTTCATGCCAGACATCCGAGGCTCTTTTAAACTTAAGGCGCTGACGCGGTGCTTCCTGCAACCAACGTTGGGCATCCTTGGATGCTTCATCCAAATTGAGTCTGTATTCATCGGCACCTGTTATCCCCTGCAAGTCTTCAGACTGCAACGCAATCCCCAAACTGGAAAAGTCCTTTAGAGTATCCACCAAGTTATGTAGAGAAGGACACAAAGATGGGGCTTTGAGCCAACTAGACATTCCACTGCCTGGTGCTATTAAGGAGGGCCGCAGAGCAGCAGCCAATCCAATCATAGCTTGGATATCTTCATCAGTCGGCTGGATGATCTTTGTCAATTCAAGAAGATCCTGAACGAAACCACCCGTATGAGTTGGTAGCCAGCGCGCTCCTTGAACGGCCGCTAGGAGATCGAATGGTATTGGCGAAACTCTCCCGGATTTGTCAAGTGCATAAGCTAACCAGTATGCTGCAGGCAACTCATCTTCATATATGAATGCCCACAACAACCCATGCCAGAGTTCCTTGCGATCTTCATCCTGTAGCTGAGTGGCGATTTCCTGTGAAGTGCGAAGTGTTATATCGTTGAGTTCCTCTGGTGCGACCAGAGATGTTGCGGCTGGAGAAAGAGTCTCTTTTTCATCTACTTTGTTGTCTGCATTGTCTTCTGTTGTAGGACGATCAGATACCGGTTTGGTTTCCGAATCAGCATTTCTCGACTCAGCCGTACCTCGGCTGGAAGATGCGATAGGCTTCTTTAAAGAAGATCTATTATGAGGTTTGGGATCGGGTGATTGCACTTCGGACGGAGGAGGCGGCTCGTCAGAAGGAGGGGTAAGTTTATCTGAAAGGCGGTGATATATTTGAAATATTTTCTTCTCTTCTTTTTCAATTTCATTACGTCGGATGATTTCACTAGCGTGAGAAGTCGGCTGAGAACCTTGGAGGAGAACATCGCTGTGTCTCTTTAAGAGTTTGGCGAACTGCTCGATCTGCTCGATCAGTTCACCAACTTCTGATATTGAACATGCTTCGGCAGTCCATCCAGAAACATTCGCATAAAAATCAAAGTATTTGAGTTCTGCATCTGCTTGCATTACCAAAGTTTCAAGGGCGCGTTGTAGTCGTTGAGGTATTTCGTATTCTTGCTGTTTTTTCTCTATTAGCTGCTCAAGAACCTTAACAAATTGAGGCATTGATTTCCACTCATGAGAATCCGCAGGCAATTCCTGTAGTGTGTGGAGCCATTTCATCCAGATCAGAGCAAGCGGTGCCTTGCTTGTGAGACAGCAAAGCATAAGCCTGACATCATTACCATCGAATTCTGAGTTATGAGTTTGAAATTCTTCATAGACCCCTTGCATTTCCTCTGGTGTCCAATGATCCGTAAATCCTTGTCCCAATTCTTGGATTTCGGAAACAGAATCTCCTCTATCTATCAAGAAGTTATAAATGTTATTTCGTAAATCTTTGCGCAATTCTAGCCAGACGTTGAGAATAGCTCCCAAGACGGAATTGGAAGACTCGGTTGCTTGTATTACTGGAGATTTCAGTCTTGATAACGGTGCCTTACCTGTCTTACCCGGACGAAAACCTTTGATGGTTATATGATCTGATAGCGCGCTTTCAAGTCGGTTCTTGGCTTTGGGCGCAACTTGTTTGTAATGCTCCAAAACCTCTTGAACCACTTTTTCTCGGTAGCGTCTCGGCATTACGAAGTTTAATACCAAAAAAGGCGAATATATCATGAAGATTTCTCTTGTTGTCGATTGTCGCCGTGTGCCTGAAAAGACAGCAATACATGATAGTGTACCTCATGGTGAAATGATAAGCAATCTGTGGGGCAGTCTAAATGACAGATACCCATGAGGTATTCGTTGCACCGAAAAGACGCTTCTGGCCTCGATCCGTGACTGTACGCTCCTTCAGCGGCGAATATAGAGCACAGCACTTCATTTCCCATCCGTAAGGAGCCGCGCGCCGCGCTTCCGGTTCATGGCCTTTGGGCGCATCGAAATTCAGTCCCACTCCGATAACGGGCACGTTGCGATCCCGATATTTGGCCCCGTACCGTTTCTTTTCCAGTTGGGCCAGAGCTCCCGCCGCGGTGCCGTTCAGCTTCAATTCAAATACGACAACCTTGTTTGCCATCTCGATTACGGTATCCGCCTGTCCATACCGCGTCAGCGCCTCGGATTCCACGCCCAGGAAAGCGGGCAGGGATAGACAAGCCATATGCAGCAAACCCTGGTAGGCGCGTTCGTCGGGGAGCAGCTTGAACGGCACGTTATCCAGCATCCGGTCGAAGCAGGCGCAAGCCTGACGGTACTTTCCCTCCAACAGGGCTGTCTGCATGCTCCGGAACAGATCCTGGATATGCGCTTGATCCTCCATCGGCCGGCCCAAATAGGTAAGGAACAGGCCCGTATGGAATGCTTCCGCCACTTCCCGATTCGGATAATCCACGATCAGTTCGCCGTCCGTCCCGGATTTCAGCGTCAGGAATCCCGTCTGAAACAGCAGAGACGTCAGGCCGGGGTTATGCAGATCGAACTTGTCCCGCAAACTTTCCGCCGACGCATTGTTTTGTATATCCTTCAGGCCCAGTCCGCGTTGGCGCATGTAACGGAACAGGAAGTAGGGCAATCCGGCTTCGATCCACGGCCGCGGATACCGACCGTCGCGCCTGTCTTGCACATGCTCCGGCGTTTGCCATTGGTGAAGAGCGCGCGCGTAGGAAACGGGGTTGTAGACCTGTTCGGCCCGCGTCGTGAATTGATATCCGTTGTAGTAATGCCGCAAATCGCGCCGCAACTCCGTAGCCGAAAGCGGAGGATGCGCGCGGGCAATGGCCGCCAGATGAGCTTCAAAGATCTGCGTCTCCGCTTCCGTAAAGCCGCAGATGGCGGCGTACTCCGGCTCGCGCGAGAGGTCGATCAGATTGTTCAAGGCGGAGAATAACCCTGCGCCCTCTACGCGGGTGATGCCCGTAATGAACGTAAAAGCCAGCAAATTCTGTTGCCCCAACTTCTTCAAGGTCGCGTAGAACGCCCGCAGATGATCCATCACGTAGGCCTGTCCCTCCGCGGAAAAGGGCGGCTCCTTGCTCAGCATATGGGTAATCAAGGCGTCGTACTCGTCAATCAATACCACTACGGGTTGTCCGTGGGCCTGTCCCAAACGCGCCGCGGCGGCGAACAGGGCGGCGCCAGGCGATATGTCCGGCGCGGGCGCGGGCAGATTCAGCACTGCGCACTGCTCGCCTACGGCCTCGCGTAAACGATCCTCGATGCTTTCGGGACGATTGAGCGCGAAATTCGAGAAGTCCAGCGTGAGCGTCGGGCGCGGCGCCACCTGCGACAGGAAGCCAGAGGTCTGGATAGCCAAGCCCTGGAACAGATCGTCGTTTTGGCGAGCGTACAGGGCCCGCAATGTGGACACGAGCAATGATTTGCCGAACCGCCGCGGGCGCGCCAGGAACGCATAGCGGATCCGGGCTTCCAGCATGCGTTGAATGTAGGCGGTTTTGTCTACGTAGATTTGCCCTGCCGCGCGCAGAGCGACGAAGTTGGCATCATCCAGCGCGAGAGGAGCGAGAGACGGCGGGGGCATGAATCAGTGCGTACGGCTGGTTTCGACCCTGCCATTATACGCGGCTACCGAAATACGCGGCCGCGCGCAGATGGTTCATGCAGCGGACTTCAAAATAAACTGTTCCTTAGACTATGAGCCTAGAATCCCTATACTGAAAGGAAACGGACAGCCAACCCGTTCGCCAGCGCCGTTACTCGCGCGCAGCGGACAGGCAGAGGCTTGCCGTTTCCGAATCCGGCGGAATTGCGGCCGACACGGCGCGTAGCCGCCAGCCAAGGCCTTCGCCATAGCGATAACCGAGTCCATGAGTCAATCTGCCGCAGAACCGTCGCTCTCTCCCATGGAAACGGGCCACGACTGGTTGCTGTTGTGTTATTGCCCGGGCGTTGCGCACTTGAACGTCCCGGACAACGCCGCGCCCGAATACGTAGCGGACGCGCTGATCCGCAACGGGTACGAGGCGTTGGGCCGTCTGTTGACGTTGCCCCTGCCGCCCCAAGTCGCGTTGGCGTGCGTTTTGGACATGCAGTACGGAGTTCAGGCCTACCCGTGCGTCGTTCGTACGCGCACGTCTCAGGTGCGGCAGTGGCCGACCTCTCTGGCCTATTCGACGTCTTTGACGCAGTTCGTCATCGAAGCGCAACGGTGGGTGCGCGCCGCGCGCACGGCGCTTCTGCTTTTGCCTCAAGTTCCGCTCGGTCAAGCCGCCGCCTCCCTTTTCCCGTCCACGGCCAGCATCTTGGCCGCGTTGCCCGGCGGCGCAGAACTGGCGCATCTGCCGGATGCGGCGGAGAAAAGCGCGCACGCGGCTTCGTTGCTGAACGCCCTGGAAGTCAGCGTCGCCCTGCGCGAGGCGCGGGCGACCAACGGGCGCAGCCTGCAACTGCTCTTGGCGGAAAACTGCTTCGTGCCGTCCGTCGAAACGGCGTATCAATTGCACGCGGAAACGGAATTTCTGGCTCCCGTCAGCAGTCGGGCCAGCACCTGCCTCGCGCAGGCGGTGGGCCGCAGCCTGGACGGAGACGCGGCGCCGGCGCGGGAAGCGGACGCCTTGCTGCAGACCGTGCTCGCGCATCTGGAAGAGGTGACGCCGGCTCCTGCGGTCGGCTTCGGGTTGGATACGGGACGCGTAGCGCACCTGTACCACTTGTGCGCGCAGTTCGTCACCTGTACGCAGAGCCTCTGGGCCGACCGCAACCTGCAAATCTGTTTCCTGCGCGCCAACTTCCAGGACGCCCCCGCGCGGGACGATTATCGGGACCTGTTCCATTTCATGAATCAGTTGTGGCACGCGCTGGAGCGCTTGCCGCGGGACGCGGACGAGGCCATCGATCCCGTCTCGCGGGGCCAGTTGAACGACTGCATCCGCGACATCCTGAAGATGCAACGCAATCTGCCGCGTTTCTTCCTGTACGCGCCCGCGCGGCCCCAGGCCGTCCCGCCGACCCTGTCCGTGTACCTGCCGGCCCAACGCATCGGGCCCGAATACGAGTTGCTCGCTTTCGCGCAATCCGGATGGAGCGCGTTCGTACGGCTCTTGCAGGCGGCGCGCGCCTGATGCCGGGACGCAGCGCACCGCGGATGCGACCCGAGTGGCGCTGGGAGGCGCGTTAGCCGTGAGTACCCCCATGCGACGCCAGTACCTGACGCTGAAGCAACAGCATCCCGGCACGCTGCTGCTGTTTCGCCTCGGCGACTTCTACGAGGCTTTCGACGACGACGCCAAGACGCTGGCCAAGGCGTGCGACGTTACCTTGACCACGCGGCCGGTCGGCAAAAACCAGCGCGTACCTCTGGCCGGCGTGCCCCATCACGCGTTGGACTCCTATCTGGAGAAACTGATCGCCCAAGGCTTCAAGGTCGCGATCGCCGATCAGATGAGCGAGCCGGGCCAGGGACTGGTGGCCCGCGAGATCACCCAGGTCCTGACGCGGGGCACCGTCACCGCGCCCAATCTCCTGTCGCCGCAGCCCAACGTGCTGGCGTCCGTGGCCCTGGACGTCAAGGCCGGCCTGGTAGGCATCGCGCACGGCGAACTGTCCGTAGGCCGGCTGGCCGCCACGCAGTTGCGCGCCGCGACCGGCGTCGAACTGGAAACGCAGGCGGCGGACGAATTGATGCGGCTGGAACCCAGCGAGGTGTTGGTGGCGCAAGGGTACGCGCAGGAAGCGCCCCAATTGGCCCGCGCGCTGGAACGCATGGCGTGCGTCCTTTCGGAACAGGATCCGGGCGTCCGCGTCCACCGACGGGCCGCGGCGCGCCTGCAGGAGCACTTCGCCGTGGCCGCGCTGGACGGTTTCGGCCTGGCGGACAAGCCCGCCGCCGTGGCCGCGCTGGGCGGCCTGCTCGACTACGTCAAGACCTATCAGCCGGGCGTGGCCGCGCATCTGACGCGCGTGCGGACCTACGCCGTCTCCGATTTCATGGCGCTGGACGAATTCACGCGCCTGAACCTGGAACTGACCGAGAACCTGCGCACGCGCACGGCAGAGGGCAGTCTGCTGGCCGTGCTGGACCGCACGCTGACGCCCATGGGCGCGCGGCTGCTTCGTCAGTGGCTGGGCCAGCCGCTCCTGGACGTCGCCGTCATCGAAAAGCGCCTGGATGCCGTCACGCAACTTTTCGCGGAGGGCCTCGCCCTGCGGGACTTGCGGGAAACGCTGCGCGCCATCGGGGATCTGGATCGCTGGGCGCAACGGGTCGTGTACGGACAGGCGTTGCCGCGGGATTTGGCGGGCATTCGCCAGACCCTGGCCCGCATGCCGGAGCTGGCCGCGTTGGCGGACGCGATGGAAGACGGCCCCATAGCCGAGCGGCTACGCGCCCTGCCGCCTACGGCGGACTTGCTGCGCCTGTTGCAGGCCGCCTTGGCCGAGCAGCCGCCGGCCACGGCGGGCCGCGTCGGCTTGATCCGGACGGGCTACAACGCGGACCTGGACGATCTGGTGCGCCGCGCGCGGGACGCCAAGGACGCCGTCGCCCGCCTGCAGGACGCGGAGCGCGCGCGGCTGGACATTCCCAACGTGAAAGTGGGCTTCAACAAGGTCTTCGGCTACTACATCGAGGTGCCGCGCGCGCAGACCGGCAAAGTGCCGCCGGAATACATTCGCAAACAGACCCTGGTCAACGCGGAACGCTACGTCACCGAGGAACTGAAGGAATACGAGACCCTGATCCTGAATGCGGACGAACAGCAGCTGGCCATGGAACAGGAGCTCTTCCAGGACCTGTGCGCCCAGGTGCGCGCCCGCCAATCCGCGCTGCGCGCGCTGGCGGGCCTGCTGGCGCGCCTGGACGTATACGCCGCCCTGGCCGACGGCGCGCTGGCGCGCAACTACGTGCGCCCCCGCCTGGACGACGATTTCCGCCTCGCCATCGAGGGAGGGCGCCATCCCGTAGTGGAAGAAACCCTGGCAGGCGCGACCTTCGTGCCCAACGACGCGCATCTGGAAGCCGCGGACGCGTTGCAGATCCTGACCGGGCCCAATATGGCGGGCAAGTCCACCTACTTGCGCCAGGTGGCGCTCATCGTCCTGATGGCCCAGATCGGCTCCTACGTGCCGGCCCGGTCCGCGCGCATCGGCATCGTGGACCGCATCTTCACCCGCATCGGAGCCAGCGACGCCATCCAGCGCGGCCTCTCCACGTTCATGGTGGAAATGATGGAAACGGCCCACATTCTCAATCACGCCACCCGGCGCAGCCTGCTCGTCCTGGACGAAATCGGACGCGGCACCAGCACCTACGACGGCCTGGCCATCGCCTGGGCCATTCTGGAGTACGTCCACAACGCCCCGCATCTGGGAGCCAAGACGCTGTTCGCCACCCATTTCCACGAGTTGACGGATCTGGCCGAACGGCTGCCGCGCGTCAAGAACTATCACGTCGCGGTGGACGATACGGGCGACGCCATCGCCTTTCTGCACGCCCTTCGGGAAGGCCGGGCGGAACGCTCGTTCGGCGTCCACGTCGGCCGCATGGCCGGGTTGCCGCCGCCGGTGGTGGACCGGGCGGACCAGATCCTGGGCCAGCTGGAAGCCAGCGGCGCGGCCGTGCCGGCCAGCCTGGACACGGTGTGGGAGCAGCTGGAACCGGGCCAGTCCGTGCAACCGGCGCTCTACCTGGACGAACACCCGGCCGTGACGGCCTTGAAAGAACTGAACGTGGACGGCATCACGCCGCTGGACGCCATGAACAAACTGTACGAACTGGCGCGTCTGGCGCAGGACCCGGACCGGACGGTGGCGCGTTAGGCTATGCGGAGCGTACGGCCCAGCGTCAGGCCGCCGCGCCCGGCGCTTCGTTCCGCGGCGGCCGCGGCGCCTTCGGGACGGCTCGTCCGGCCCGGATCCGGCGCCGGGCCATTTCCGGCCGCAGTCAGCCGTATGTTACTATGCATCAGTTCAACGATTCTTCAGCCCCATATCTTTGCGCGGGCTTTTCTTGACTTGAGGAGGCAACACGTTGCACGCATTCGATTACGCTGCACCTGAAACCCTGTCCGAGGCGCTCTCGCTGCTGGCAGCGCAGAACGGCAACGCCAAAGTGCTGAGCGGCGGCACGGATCTGCTGGCCCAGCTCAAGGAAGGCAAAGGCGCGCCCTCCTTGGTCGTGGACATCAAGCGCATCGCCGAACTCAACGAACTGACGTGCGACGCCGAACGCGGCCTCACCCTCGGCGCCGGCGTCCCCTGCCATCGCCTGAACGGCCACGACGCCGTCAAGGCGCTGTATCCCGCGTTGCTGGATTCGTCGTCCTTGATCGGCGGCACGCAGATTCAGGGCCGCGCCACCTTCGGCGGCAACCTGTGCAACGCCTCGCCGGCCGCCGACGCCATTCCCAACCTCATCGTTCACGGCGCCGAATGCCGCATCGCCAGCGCCGTCGGCGAACGCACGGTGCCGGTCGCCGCTTTCTGCACGGCCCCGGGCCGCACGGTGCTGGAACCCGGCGAACTGCTGGTGTCCCTGCGCATTCCCGCCCCGCCGGCCGGGTTCGGCGCCAGCTACCTGCGTTTCATTCCCCGCAACGAAATGGACATCGCCGTCGTGGGCGCCGGCGTGGCGGTGGAACTGGACGGCGACGACGTGATCCGCCGGGGCCGCGTGGCCTTGGGCGCCGTGGCGCCCACGCCGTTGCCGGTCCCCGCCGCGGACGAAGCCATGGCGGGCCAAAAGGCGTCGCCCCGCCTCGTCGCGCGCGTCGCGCAACTCGCGACGGCCGCCGCGCGCCCGATCGCCGACATGCGCGGCACCGTCGCCCAGCGCAAGCATCTGGTCGGCGTGTTGACGCGCCGGGCCCTGCTCGCGGCGCTGGACCGCGCGCGCTAGACGCCGCCTTCCCTAGTCTCTAATCTCTGCTCTGCCAATATGGAGATCCAATCAGTGAGCAAGAAAATCGTAGTCAACGCCACGATCAACGGAGAGCCCCAGGTCTTCCTGTGCGAAGCCCGCCAGACCGCTTTGGAGGTGCTGCGGGAAACGCTGGAACTGACGGGCTCCAAAGAAGGGTGCGGCAACGGCAACTGCGGCGCCTGCAACATCATCCTGGACGGGGTTCTGGTGAATTCCTGCCTGGTGCTGGCGCCGGAACTGGAAGGCCGCGACGTACTCACCATCGAAGGCGTGGCCGACACCGTCGAGGGCGAAGGCCTGCACCCGATCCAGCAACAGTACCTGGAGCATGCGGCCTTGCAGTGCGGCATCTGCACGCCGGGCTTCATCGTCTCCACCAAGGCGTTGCTGGACCAGAATCCGAATCCTTCCGAAGCGGACATTCGCCTCTGGCTGGCGGGCAATCTGTGTCGTTGCACGGGCTACGACAAGATCGTGCGCGCCGTCATCGACTCGGCCAAGGCCACGGCCGCCTAGCGTAACGGGGAGAGATCGCCATCATGACGACGCAATACAAAGTGCTCGGCTCCCGTCCCCCGCGGCCGGACGGCGTGGACAAGGTGACGGGGCGCGCCGTATACGGCAACGACACCCAACGGCCCGGCATGCTGTACGGGTGCATCCTGCGCAGTCCGCATGCCCACGCGCGCATTCTGTCCATCGATACGTCCCGGGCCGAGGCCCTGCCCGGCGTCCGCGCCGTGGTCACGAGCCGGGATCTGCCGACCCTGGAGGATCGTTTCGAGGAACTGGGCGAAGGCGGAGTGGCCAATCTGCGCTATTCCAGCAACAATATCCTGGCGGCCGACAAAGCGCTCTACGACGGCCATGCCGTGGCCGGCGTGGCGGCGGTGGATGTGAGCACCGCGGAAGAGGCCGCGGCCCTGATCGAGGTCGAGTACGAGGTGTTGCGGCCCGTCATGGACGTGCATCAGGCCATGGCGGCCAACGCCCCCATTCTGCTCCCGGACGTGCGCACCGAGGAACTGGGCGAGCAACGGGACGGCGAAACCAATGTGGCGACCCATTTCCGGCATCAACGGGGCGACCTGCCAGCCGGTTTCGCCGCCGCGGACGTCGTCATCGAACGCGAATTCAACACCGCCACCGTGCATCAGGGCTACATCGAACCCCACGCGGCGACGGCGCTGTGGAACGACGACGATCACGTCAGCGTCTGGTGCAGCACGCAGGGCGCCTTCGCGGCCCGCGGGCAGATTGCGGAGATTCTGCAACGGCCGTTGTCCGCCGTCACCGTGACGCCCACCGAAATCGGCGGCGGCTTCGGGGGCAAGATTCCCGTCTACGTCGAGCCGGTCGCCGCCGTGCTGTCCCGCAAGGCCGGGCACAAGCCCGTCAAGATCGCCATGTCGCGGGCCGACGTGATCAAGGCGTCCGGCCCGACTTCCGGCTCCTACATCAAGATCAAGATGGGCGCCACCCGGGACGGGCGCCTGACGGCGGCCCAGGCCATGCTGGCCTACGAGGCCGGCGCCTATCCCGGCTCGCCCGTGCCGTCCGCGTCCGCCGTGGTGCTGGCGCCGTACAAGCTGGACAACGTCCAGGTGGACGGCTACGACGTGCTGGTCAACAAACCGAAAGCCTCGCCCTACCGGGCGCCGGGCGGCACCAACGCGGCCTTCGCCGCCGAAACCGTGGTCGACGAGCTGGCGCGGGCCCTCCACATGGATCCCCTGGACTTTCGCCACAAGAACGCCGTGGAAGAAGGCGACCGGCAAGCCAGCGGCGTGCCCTACGGGCGCATCGGGTACCGGGAAACGCTGGAAATGGCCATCGATCATCCGCATTACGCGACCCCGCTGGAAGGCCCGTACCAAGGCCGCGGCGTCGCGGCCGGCTACTGGATGAATTGGGGCGGCCAGTCCAGCGTGTCCGCCAGCGTCAATGCGGACGGCACCGTCACCCTGCTGGAAGGCTCCACCGACATCGGCGGCACCCGCGCGTCCATCGCGATGCAGCTGGCGGAAACCCTGCACATACCCTATGAACAGGTGCGTCCCCAGGTCGCGGACACGGACAGCGTAGGCTACACCGACCTGACGGGCGGCAGCCGCACGACGGCCACGACGGGCATGGCGGCCTATGACCTGGGCCTGAACCTGAAAACGGCCATGGCGGCCCGCGCGGCGGCGCTCATGGAAGCGGAGCCGCAGCAGGTCCAGTACGCCGACGGCGTGTTCAGCGCGAACGGGTCTCGCCTGACTTTCAACGAGGTCGCCGCGCAGGCGGGCTCTCCCATCGTGGGGACGGGCACGGCGGCGCCGGCGCAATGGGGCGCCGCTTTCGGCCTGCATATCGTGGACATCGAGGTCGATCCGGAAACGGGCAAGATCGAGATTCTGCGCTATACCGCGTTGCAGAACGTGGGCAAAGCCATCCATCCCAGTTACGTGGAAGGCCAAATGCAGGGCGGCGTGGCGCAAGGCGTCGGCTGGGCCATCAACGAGGAATACGTGTACGACGCGAAAGGCTCGTTGCTCAACGCCAGCCTGCTGGACTACCGGATGCCGACCGCGCTGGATCTGCCCATGATCGATACGGTGCTGGTGGAAGTCCCGTGGCCCGATCACCCCTACGGCGTCCGCGGGTGCGGCGAAACGCCCATCGTGCCGCCGGCCGGGGCCATCGCCAACGCGTTGCACGACGCCTTGGACATCCGCATGAACGTACTGCCCATGTCGCCCGGCAAAGTGCTGGAGACCATGTGGCTCCAGTCCGGGTGCTGATGCCGTCCGGGGCGCGCGGCGGCGGCCGCGCGCCCCGGTGGGCGGCCTGCGCCTGTCCGCGCCTTGGTTCTGCGCCATGCCTACGGTCTGGATTCCGCCCCTCATGCGCGCCCTGAGCGACGGACGGGATCAACTGGACGTGCCTGGAACCACGATCCGCGAGGTGATCGACAACCTGGAGCGGGAGTGTCCGGGCATCAAGGATCGGCTCTGCGCGGACGGGCGCATCAAACCCGGCATCGCCGTCGCCGTGGACGGCGTCATGCAGACCAAGAAACTCGGCACGCCCGTGAAGGCCGCCAGCGAAGTCCATTTCGTGCCCGCCATCAGCGGCGGCGCGGCGCGCGCCGCGCCTTCAGGTACCCTATGGGATCGCAATCCGTATATAATGGAGAGAAACTGTCAGCCCTCGTAGCTCAGTTGGATAGAGCGCCGGCCTCCGGAGCCGGGAGCACAGGTTCGAGTCCTGTCGAGGGTATGTCGTTTGGGCCGCGGTCGCCCGACGCATCGAAAGACAGGGGTTCCCTGCGGTGCGGCGGTCGCTTGGCCGTCCAGATTCATCAGCCATAAGGAGAAACGGACAATGACGCAACGCACGCATCCGATGAGCCGCCGCAATTTCATGCGGTTGACCGCCGCCGCGAGCGGCTTGGCCTTGGCGGCGGCCTGCGCGCCCGCCGCGGCGCCCGCCGCGAGCGACGCAGGGCCGGCCATGGAAACCGTGGACCTGCGCCTCTCCGCCTGGGCCGACGTGCAGGACGCGGTCGTGTACGAGAACATGGTCAACGCGTACATGGAGACCAACGACAACGTCAACGTCACGGTCGAGCAGTATCCGGGCGGGTATTATCAGAAGATCCAGGCCAACTTCGCCGGCAACACCGCCGCCGACATTCTCTACTACCAGGGCTGGCAGTTCCAGTCCTATGCGGAAAACGGCGTGCTGGCGCCGCTGGACGACTTCATCGCCGCCTCGGACGCGTCGGCCATGTTCCCCGACAACGAAAACTACAACAGCATGACCCAGTGGGACGGCAGCACCTACATGACGCCTACGGATACGGGACCGCTGGTGATTTATTACAACAAGGACATCTTCGACGCGCGGGGCGTAAACTATCCGACGCCCGGCTGGACCTGGGAGGACTTCCAGACCACCGTGGAAACCCTGTCCTACGTGGACGAAAACGGCTCCCAGATCTACGGCTGGGCCCAGGCCGCAGGTTGGAACGGCGGCTACGGCCGGTGCGCCAACTTCATGCGCCGCAACGGGCACGTGGAGTGGGACACGATCGTGGAGCCGACGGAAGCGCGCTGGGATCATCCGGACGTCATCTCCGGCTTGCAGTTCGTGGTGTACGACGCCATCAGCAACAAATGGTCGCCGGGACCGGACGTCATCGCCGGCGGCGGCGTGGGCGTGGACACGGGCCGCGTGGCGATGGTGCTGGAAGGGCCCTGGTTCATGCCGCGGCTGTTCGGCGAATTGGCCACGACCGAGGAAGGCATCAATTTCGACGTGGAACTGGCTCCGATCGGCGCCGTGGATCAGAACTTCACGTTCGGGCACGTGCATGGCCACGTCATCACCGCGCCTTCGCAATACAAGGACGAATCCTGGGACGTGGTGCAGTTCATTCTGAGCGACGAAGGCCAGGCCATCATCGCCAACGGCGGCCGGCTGTGCGGCACGCCGCGCAACATCGAGAACCTGTGGGCCCCGATCGCCTCGGAGACGTACAACTTCGAGAACACGGGCGCCTTCGTGTCTTCCATGGCGGAGGGCGCGACCCCCGTCGTTTTCGGCGAAGGATCCGAGATCCACGCCTACGGGGGCGCGGCGATTACCTCGTTGTGGGACAAGCTGCTGGGTTTGCAGGAAACGGCCGACGTCGCGGTCAAGACCGCCAACGCGGAAATCCAGGCCCTGCTGGACGAGTACCACGCCGAAAGGGCCTAGCCGCCTAGCTTCTCCGGCTTTTCCGCGCCGGCCCGCGCGCCGTCTCCGGCCCCGCCTGGGCCGACGGAGACGGCGCGCGGGCGGCCCTCGGCGACGAACGTTTCCCCATGACGGTCAAGGCGTGGGACGTTGCGTCCCGCCCGCGCATGACCGCCGCGCGGCGGCGGAATTTGCGCGACGGCCTGCTTTTCACCGCGCCTTTCCTGCTGGGCGCCCTGCTCTTGTGGGTGGGCCCCATGCTGTATTCCCTGTTCCTGCTGGTGCAGGACTGGAATTTGATCACGCCGCCGGAATTCGTGGGCCTCAAGAACTTCCAACGCCTGTGGGATGACGAACGCTTTCACAAATCCCTCTACAACACCTTCTACTACACTTTCTTCAGCGTGCCGCTGCAGTTGGCGACGGCCTTTTCCCTGGCCCTGCTGCTCAATCAGAAAATGCGCGGCATAGGGATTTACCGGGCCGTGTTCTACCTGCCCTCGATTACCCCGGCCGTGGCGTTCGCGGTCGTCTGGATTCAGATCCTGAATCCGGAATGGGGCGTGCTCAATCAGTTCTTGGGGTTCTTCGGCCTCGCGCCTATCAAGTGGCTTTTCGATCCGGCCTTCACGCGACCGGCCTTCGTGCTCATGAGCCTGTGGCTGGTCGGAGCCCAGATGGTCATCTTCCTGGCCGGCCTGCAAAGCGTGCCCCGGGAACTGGTGGACGCCGCCCAGATCGACGGCGCGTCCGTGTGGCAGCGCTTCCTGAACGTCACGGTGCCCACCATTTCGCCGATCTTCTTCTTCAATCTGGTGATCGGCATCATCGGCAGCTTCCAGGTTTTCACCAACGCCTTCATCATGACCAAGGGCGGTCCCCAGGACGCGACCCTGTTCATGATCCTGTACATCTACAACAACGCCTTCGAGTACTTCAGGATGGGCTACGCGGCCACCTTGGCGTGGATCCTGTTCCTGATCATCATGCTGTTCACGGCCCTCCAGTTCCGGTTCGCGCGGACATGGGTGTACTACGAGGCGGAAAGCGCCTGAGCGGCACAGGACCTTTGCCGCCGCGCGACGCGCCCATGGATCGCCTGCGCCTGCGCCTGGCCAACCTGCCCTGGCACCTGACGGCCTGGGTGCTGGGCGTATCGTTCCTGATGCCGCTCCTGTGGATGCTCAGCACGGCGCTCAAAGCGCCGGGGTCGGTGTTCGAAACGCCTATCCAGTGGATACCGGACAACCCGCGGTGGTACAACTACGGCCAGGTCTTCGAGAAACTGCCGCTCTTCGCGCGTTTCTTCGTCAATACGTTTTACGTGTCCGCCATGGGCACGCTGGGCTCCGTGGCCAGCGCCCTGGTCGTGTCCTTCGGCCTGGCGCGCATCCAGTGGCCGGGCCGCAATCTCGTGTTCGGCCTGCTCGTCGCGACGCTCATGCTGCCCGGGGTCGTGACCATCATTCCCCTCTTCATCATCTACAAGACCCTCGGGCTGGTCGGCACCTTTTATCCGCTGTGGCTGCCGGCCTGGTTCGGCGTCGCCTTCTACATTTTCCTGATGCGGCAGTACATGATGACCCTGCCGCTGGAATTGGACGAAGCCGCCCGCATGGACGGCGCCTCCAACTTCCGGATTCTGTGGCAGGTCATCGCGCCGCTCTGCGGCCCGGCCATCGCCGCCATCGCGATCTTCGCCTTTCTGTTTCACTACAACGACTTCCTGGGCCCCTTGTTGTACGTCAGCTCCAACGAGATGTTCACGTTGCAGCTGGGCCTGCTCTGGTTTCAGGGTCGTTTCGGCAATTTCTGGCATCTGGTCATGGCCGCGTCCGTCATGACCATCATTCCCGTGCTGGTCCTGTTTTTCGCGGCGCAGAAGCACTTCGTGGAAGGCATTCAACTGACGGGGCTGGCCGGCCGCTAGCCGCCGGTTCCGTTCCTTATTCGGCTCGCATGCCCGTTACCCGTTACACGTTAGGAGACGCCGTATGGATTCAGCTATCGCTCATGCCTCTGCCCCCCAGACCGCGACCCAAGCCCAGGTCGATTCGTTTCGGCGCAACGGTTTTCTGGTGGCGGAAGATCTCGTGTCCGCCGCGGAGCTGGCCGCCCTGCGCGCGGAAACCGTCCGCATCTGCCGCGGCGAGCGGGGTTCCGTGACGGGGTTGCCCGAAGTTTTCCCTGCCGCAAGCGACGACGAAGTCATTCAGAAAACCTTGTGCGTGCATTTTCCCCACAAGATTTCGGACGTCATGCGCGGCACATTGGCCCAACCCGGCATCGTGGAGTTCCTGACGCATCTCATCGGCCCCAACGTGAAATGCATGCAATCCATGCTCTTCATCAAAAGTTCCGGCAAACCGGGGCAGGCGTGGCACCAGGACGAAGCCTTCATTCCGACCCGCGACCGGTCCCTGACCGCGGCCTGGATCGCGCTGGAAGACGCCACGGCGGAAAACGGCTGCCTGTGGGCCATCCCCGGTTCCCACCGGCACGGCGTGCTCTGGCCCAACCGGGAACACGACGACGAACGGTACGACTGCGCCGTGGAAGCCTTCGACTTCCCCTATACCGACGACGACGCGGTCATGGTGCCGGCCCGCGCCGGATCCGTCGTCTTTTTCAATGGCTATCTGCTGCATCGCTCGTTGCCCAACCGCGCGCCGACCGGATTTCGCCGCGCGCTGGTCAATCATTACATGAGCGCCGAATCCCTGCTGCCTTGGCAAAGGCCGACGGCAGAGCATGGCATGGGCACGGCGGATTTTCGGGACATCGTGATGGTCGCGGGGACCGATCCCTACGCGTACAAAGGCCTCGAAAACGTCCGGTTCTCCCATGTGCGCCCCGACAAGGAAGGCGGTTGCCGCTGGCCCGCGAAGCCGGAGGCCGCGGCCATGGCTTCCATGTAGATTGCCTGCCGGCTCGGACGCGCGCCGCCAGAGCCGCGCACGCCGATGGCCGTTTCGGTTTTCTCGTCGGACCGGGAGCTGGCGGCGCCGGCCCTTGATCTGCCCGCGCCGCTCCAATACGATGCGCGGCTCCGCATGGAGGGCTTGGCGTTCCTGTCGGTTCTGCCCGCGCATCGCATTCCGATAGCGTTTTTCGATCCGCAATACCGCGGCCTGCTGGACAAGATGCAGTACGGCAACGAAGGCCGGAGCCGCGGGCGCGCGCGCTGCGCGCTGCGCCAAATGGATGACGAGACCATTGGCCGTTTCGTGCGCGAACTGGACCGGATTTTGTTGCCCAGCGGGCATTTGTTCCTTTGGACCGACAAATTTCATCTATGCACCGGCATAACGCCTTGGCTGACGCAGACGCGCTTGAGCGTCGTCGATCTGATTACCTGGAACAAGGATCGGATGGGCATGGGCTACCGCACGCGCCGGCAAAGCGAATACCTCGTCATCCTGCAAAAAGCGCCGCGCCGCGCCAAAGGCGTATGGAAGCTTCACAATATTCCGGATACCTGGACCGAGAAAGTCCCGCGTAACGGGCATACGCACAGAAAGCCGGTGGCGTTGCAAAAGGCACTGATCCGAGCCGTGTCCAGCCCGGGCGATATCGTCCTGGATCCGGCCGCGGGCAGCTTTTCCGTGATGGAAGCGTGCGCGGGCATCGATCGCAAGTTTCTGGGTTGCGATTTGGAGGCTTAGGCATGGCTCTCATTCAGGATAGCCCAGGGCGCCGGAACGGCGGGTACGAACGTCTTTTCGGCCACGCCGAGTTGGGGTTATTGGTGAGCAAAGTTCAAGGCGCGGTGATTTCGGCGGGTACGGAGTTGGAACGCTTGATCCGGCGCCAAGCCGCCTGCATAGATGACCTGGACGCATTCCTGGCGCCGGATCAAATGCCGGAAGGAGTTTTTCTCGCCGACAAGAAGCAGCTCAAACGGAGCCAGATTCTTACTACCTCCTCAGCAGAGCCGGATTTTCTTGTCTTTCGTCGCCGTTCGAATTCAAGTCGATGCCATGTCGTCGAACTTAAGGACGGCGATACCTTTGACGCCAAGAAGGCCAGCGGCGAGCGCAATGCCCTGGAGACGTTCGTCGGCGAAAACGCCAGGCCTATACCCTTCCAGATCCGGTTCCATATCTGTTGCTTCAATCAAGGCAGTCGCCAAGCCATAGTCCAAGGGTTTAAAAGCAGGATTAGCCTTGATGAAGCCTTGACCGGGCGCGAGTTCTGCGGACTATTGGAAATGGATTACGACCGTATCATTGAGGCCAGAAAGAAAGATCAGGAAGCCAATCTGGCATTTTTCATGGACGAAATATCAAAAATAAGGGATAGGCAAGATCGCCCTAAACAGCGAAGCATGAAACCGTCCCGAGATGGCCTATCCTAGCCCTCGCATTTCTCCCAGTACGCACAGCCCCTGCGTACGAGTATGCATCGCAACACGGCAATGACTCGACAAGCATGTGACTGCAGCCGTACTGCTGGCTGCCCAAAGGCGAAAAATCGATCAATGTCCTAATGACGCATTCCGGAGGCTCTTGATATTGCATAATGCCCGAACGCGAGAGCGTTCCAGAGGATCTGAAGTTCTCGGGGCTGGCCATAGGAGGAATGACATGAAGGGAAAGATTACAGGTTTTGCCGCGTGCGTTATGGCTTTGTTGGCGTTGGCCGCGTGCGTCGTGGCGCCGCCCGCGACGCCTGTCCCAACCGCGGCGTCCGACGATATGGCGGCCAGCGCGGGCGTCCCGGCGGCAGCTGCAGACATGGATGCCGGCACCGAGGGCGCCGAGGAAGGCGGCATGGCGAATTTCGAGATGCCGGCGCCCACCATGACGCAGTTGGCGGATGGGGTGTACCAGTACTTCGGCTTCTTTACGAGCAGCCTCGTCGTCATTGCCGAGGACGACGTCCTGATCGTGGACACGGGCAACGGCCAGCGCGCGCAATCGCTCAAGGATGAGATCGCCAAACTGACCGCTACGCCCGTCACGACGATTGTGATGACGCACGAGCATTACGACCATGTCGGCGGTTCCGGCGTATTCGAGGACGCAACCGTCGTGTGCCACGTCAATTGCCAACCGATCTTCGATCTCTTCGACAACCCGACCGGGGGCGACGTGCCGGACGTGGATCAGACGTTTGAGGATTACATGGCGATCAACGTCGGCGACAAGCTGGTGGAACTGCATTACCTTGGCCCTGGCGACGGCGACGCAACCACTGTCGTTTACATGCCTGAAGAACAGATTGTTCTGACCGCGGATATGTACGAGCCGATGGCTCTTTCCGACCGCACCGTAGTGGACGACAAGAATTTCACCGGTACGCGCCATATCCTCAACACCATCAGCCAATGGCCGCTCACGCATGCCATCAACTCGCACTCGCAGGGAACGGATCCCGTAGATTTGCGGACTAACGTAGAGTACTACAACGATCTGTACGATGCCGTGTACAACGCGCTGGCGGACGCGGCCGCTTCAGGCGATCCCTTCGCCACCTGGAATTTGATCAGTACCTTGCCGCAGACGCTGCAGTTGGAGAAGTATCAGGATTGGGGCAATTACGACACCGCGTTTCCGCGGCATGTCGAGAGGATGCTGTATTCGATCACTCATGGAGACTGATGCGGCGCTTGAGCGTTGCGCGCAGGCGCCGTGCGGTTGACGCGTAACGCGCCTGAATACGCCAAAGCGCTCCGCCTGCAGCAGGCGGAGCGCTTCGTTTTAGAGGCCATTAGGGCAGTGCCAACAACGCCCTTGGCTCGTTCGCTTACGGCGTCCAGGCATCGCGGCCCGCCCTGCCGCGCGGTCCCGCGCAGGCAGCAGCTTCTTTCCGCGCGACCGTAACGCAACGGCTGAGCAGGCGACGCAGAAGCCTGCCCTGTCCGTTGCCCCATGCCGGCGGCTCTCCTGTCGCGGGCGGAGCGGCCAGGCAAGAGGACTGAAGGCCTCCCAGAACGGGGAAACTCGGACGGAAATGTAAGGAAACGCGTTCCCTGGGCTGGGCGCGTAGTCTAGAATCGGAAGGATCAAGGCTCATTCGACGATACGGGATCGTCCGCCGCGCAACCGATTGCGCTTGCCCTGCCACGAAGGCGTAAAGCCGGCTCCGGCAGGTCTTGGGCGCATCCGGTTCAAAGTGGGTTCTCTGATGCGAATGCGCCTGCTTTTTGCCTTGGCCGCTGTTTCGTCCGCGGTCGTTTCTCCGGAAAGGAAGGATATCCATGACCGTTAGCTTCGCGGCCCGTACGATGGCCGTTGCATTCTTGGTGGCGATGATTATGGCAACTTTGCTCCCGCAAGCAGTCAAGGCGCAGGCAGAGCAGGAAATGCCCGCATCCGTAGCGTACGGCGACTACGCCGTGGGAACGACCACGGCCTTCGCGGTCGACAATCGACAACGTTTCGATCCCTGGAACGGCGCGTACGGCCCGGCCGCGTACCGGGACCTGTTGCGCCGCGTGGAAGCCGCGGGCCAGAATCGAACCGTCGCCTTCCAGCTGTGGTATCCGGCCGTGCCGGACGCCGCCCGAAGCCGCCTTGATGGACCGCGCTCGCCCTACCCGGCCGCTTCCGGACAGCGCATTACCGTAATGGACTTTTTCTTCAATGACCTCAACTTGGCGTTGCAGGTCGCGCAGAACGAGGCCGGAGGGGACCCCAGTCAAATCCATTTGCGAAGCGGCGGCACGCTGGGTAACGCCGGCACCGCCGCCCTGTTGCAGATCGGCCGCGACGTACTGCGCACGCCCAAGAACGCGTACAAGGACGCCGACGTCGCAACGGGACGCTTCCCCGTCATTATCCTGTCTCACGGTCTCGGCGGTACGTACAGCATGTGGAGCACGCTGGCCGAATTCCTGGCGTCTCACGGTTACGTCGTGGCGGCGCCCACATTTATTTCCGACGGCGGCATGCCGCTGGTTTTCCATGACGAGGATTCGCCCTTCGCGCAAAGCGTGGCGCCGGAGGAAGTGCAGCAGGCCTACCAGACGATTATGGGCACTTTCAAGGTCATTCCCTCGTTCTACAGCCATATGTTCGGCGTAGATCTCAGCGGCGGGTTCGCGGCGTTGCAGAATTTCAATCCCGCCCAGGCCCGGATCGTTCCCGGCGGCATCAACCGCACGACGACCATGATGCAAAACCTGTTCCGCCAACGCGTATCGGACGTTGGCTTGGTCCTGCATACGGTGCGCCAGTTGGACGCCGAGGCCGAGGCCTGCCACGCGTCCCTGACGGCCATGGGGGCCACCAGCGCGGCCCGCAACCTGTGCGGCCTGTTCACCGGTCGCATTGACGGCCAGCGCGTAGGCGTCGGCGGACATTCCCTGGGTTCCATGACGTCCCAGTTTGCGGTGAATCACCTGCCTGGCGTCAGCGCGGCCGTAGGCATCAACAACGGCCCGCCCTTTACCTGGTCCCCCGAAGAGATATTCGGCGCCGGAACCACGCCGGAAGGCTTGCCGGTAGGCAGCCGCAAACCTGTCCTCCAGCTCATCGGCGATGAAGACGGCTTCGTGCAAAGCGTCTTCACCGATCTGTTCCAGACGGCGGTGGCCGCGGCCGGCGGCGACCCCGCAGAAGCCTTCCCTCTGGCGCCGGAACGGGCCCTGCCGGAGCGCATGGATAATCCCCAGCCCGTCGCGTTGAGCGCCTATCAGCGCGCAACGGCGGACCGCGCGCTGGTCATCGTCCGCGACGTAGACCACGGCACCTTGGTCGAAGACTTTCCGCGGCTCTTCCCATGGCCCGAATTCCAGGCCGGCAACCTGCCGTTCGCGCTGTCGCCCGCGCGCACGCGCAAGTCTACGGGCGAGGCGTCCCTTGAACCGCCCGGCGCCCCCGGCGCGCCCTATGAGGCCTTGGGCTGGGCCGACACCGCGGACAGCGGGCGCATGTACATGCCCCACGTGATACGCGACTGGTATGCGCGGGCTTGGTTCGACTGGCACGTTAAAGGGGACGAGGAGGCCCGTCAACGCTTGAAGGCGCCCAATCCCTTCGGCGCCTTGACTTCCGTGCGCTCAGATATACGGTAGGACGACGCGCGCAACGAAGAATGCGTCAGCCACTGTCGTTTCCTGCGCTAGGGAACGGGATCCCGCGGCGGCGGGGATATTGCGAACGCAATTATCCCCGCCTACGGGCAATCCCGTTCCCTAGGCCCTGTTGAGGTAGAATTTCAGCCAGATCCAGCAGATTACCATACCAACGATATCATGGTCGTTGACGGCCTTGGAGGGCCGCGGGTTCAACCGGTCGGCGCGTCTGGCCCAGGCTCCGCGCCGGCCGTGGCGTAGGCGATCCGCCGTGCAACCGTCCCCAGGAACCCGGGAACAGGCCCTTTCGCCTCCCCGGTACGCCTCCCGTGCGTCGCCCTCGTTTTATAGGACCCAATAATCATGACAAAGTGCCCGGTGCGGGCACCTTGGGCGTACCCGCCCGAGCCCCGTATCCACGCCGGGTTGAGGTAAAGTGGGATCCTGTAAGCCTCCTTGGCCGCCCCAGAGGCGCGATCCTGGGGCCGAGCCCCGCGCGTGGACAGCCTCCGATGACCGACATCCCTTAGCTCCGCCTCCGATCGATCGGCTGCAATCCTGCCTCAACAGGACCTGGCACTCCGTCATTCGCATTCTGTCATGTCATATTCAGAAACTGCCGTTCGGACGCGGTCAGGTATCGTACGTATGGTAGAGACAGGCCATTCTTGTCGGGGCTGACGCTGACGGGGAGAACGACAGCCTAACCTGACAAAATTTTCATGACGGAGTGCCAGCGGCGGAACGCCTTACTGGGCGTCCGCATCCGGATCCAGACCCGCCATGCGCGCTTGGAGGCGACGTATTTCCGCTTCCAAACGAGCCGCTTCCCTTTGGGCCTGGTTTCGTTCCTGTTCCGCCCGTTGCCGTTCTTCCTTCTCCTGGTCTCGTTCCTGTTCCGCCCGTTGCCGTTCCTCCTTCTCCCGGTCTCGTTCCTGTTCCACTTGGTCGAAGCGCGCGTCCTTGCCGGCATCCGTAGGAAACCATTCCCGCCGCGCGGGATTCCACAAGCGCAATTCGCCCGTATGCAACAGACCCCAGGCCGTATCCAGGACCTGACTCCGTATCCATAGCGCTCTCAAGTCGGAGCGATAGGCCCCCGAGACTCGGACGTAACGGCCCTTGACCAGGCGGCGGCATTCCAGACCGGGTTTCAGTTGTTTGCCGTGCGGTTCGTATTGCCAATATTCCGTGACGCCCAGCTGCGCATACAAGGCCCGCTTGTCCACGTCTTCCGCTTTCGTGCTGAGGGACGTGATCTCCAGCACCAGATCCGGCGCCTTGCCCACTTCCCACAGGCGATAGGGCGTGAAGGGCGGCAACGTGGCGCCCAAGGTCAGCATGACGTCGGGCGCGACATGCGGGGCCCGCTGTCCCAGGGTCGGATCGATGGCGGCGTAATACAGGCCGAAATCGGCTTTCAGAATGTAGGGCTCGCTCCTGGCCGCCATCAGCGCGCGCAGGGCGGAGCGACTGTACGTCATGGCGTCGTATTGTTCCTGCGAACTCGTCATGGGGGTAGCGTCGTCTAGCGGATAGGGATCGAAAGCGGCAGCGGCCAGGCACGGCGATCGCAACCCGCTTCCTTTCCGTACGCGCACGGGCGCCACGGTCAGGGCCATAATCCGTATCTGCCTCCGGTCATCCAGGGATCCAGGCCGCCCAGCCTCTGCGTTATTGTATTACAGAGGTCGGCCGCCCCGCCATCCCCCGCGCGCGGGCGCGGCCAAGCCGCTGCGTTCCCGAGCCGCGGCCGTCTGGGCGCGGAAGCCCTGGGCGAGAGGGTGCCGACCGGCGCGCGCGGGTATCGGGGTCCGGCCGCGTACGGGCCCTGGCACTGGGGCTGTCGCCCTTCGGCCGACAGGCGCGACCGAGGCCGGCGGGCCGCGCCGGAGGGCCTACCGCCTGCCTGCGGGCCGATCCTGAGCTGTTCGCCGTGCGGCGGCACCGCACGGTCAGGCGCGCGTACGCGAGGCCCCCAAACCATCAATCACCGCGACATCGGTTGCCCGATATTCTACTGGATTTGGCTGCAATCATACCTCAACCCGACCTAACCCTTGAGCGCCAGCTCCCGGACGAACCGCGCCGACTACTGCCGTCGCGGGGGCCGCCTAGTTCCGGCATCGGGAGCCGTCGCGGGCGGTCAACGGCGCAGGCGATGGCCTGGCGGCCCCACGCACCCGACCGCAAAGCCGCTATCCGTCCGGGATCTGCCGCGTCAGGACCCACTATCCGGGTCGCCGCAGGATCGGCGCCGGCCCGTCTGGGCGCCTCAATAGACGATGCCGGGGCGATACGCTTGGCCCCGCGACTCCATCGCCACGGAGTCAAGCGGCCACGTCAGCGGCGGCGTCGGCGACAATCTGAATCGTGTTCTCGATATCGGCTTCCGTATGGCTGAGGGAGAGGAACAGGGGATGGCTGGGCGGAATATAGGCGCCGCGCGCCAGGCAGCCTTGCAATAGGGCCGATACCCGCGCCTGATCCTCCGCGTCCGTCACGGGCGTCGGCATGGGGCCCATGCCTGTCAGCCGATAGCCGATTTCGCGTTCGCGGGTCACGGCGTTGACGCCGTCGATCAGCCGTTGGCCTATCACCCACTGGTACTCGATCCCGCCGCGTATCCGCATTTGATCCATGACGACGTCCATGGCCGTCAGGCTGAGCGCATCGCAGTGGAACGTGGCCGCGAGCCAAGCCTCCTGGCATTTCGGATCGCCCAGAATATCCTTGCGTCCCGCCACGAAACTGCCGGGATACCCGTTGCAGCACGCCTTGCCGAAGGTGGACAGATCCGGCGTCACGCCGTAGAGTTGCCCGGCGCCGCCGTAGGCTATGCGGAACCCGACCTTGATCTCGTCGAAAATGCAGAGCGCGTCGTGCTGGTGCGCGATGTCCACGCAGCCTTGCAGAAAATCATGGGTCGGACCTTCGCCCCGCACCGTTTCCATGATGACGCAGGCCACCTGGCCCGGATGCTGCCGGAAAATATCGTCCAGGGCGTTCAGATGGCCGTAGGGCACTTCCAGCGTGAGCTGGCCCACTGGCTGCGGCACTCCGATGCGTCCGGCCATGGCCCAATCATGCCAGCCATGGTATCCGCACCGGATGACGTAATCTTTGCCGGTGTAGGCCCGCGCCAGGCGAATGGCCCCCGTCGTGGCGGCGCTGCCGCCGATGAGGAACCCCAGCATTTCGGCGGAGGGAATGAGCGCGATGAGTCTTTCGGCGATCGCGATCTCGCGTTCCCAGGCCGTCGTGTAAATGGTGCCGTCCTCGAGCTGGCGGGCAATGGCCTGATTGACTGCGGCATCGTCGTAACCGAGCAGGATGGGGCCGTACGCCAGCAGGTAATCCAGGTATTCGTTGCCGTCCGCATCCCAGAAACGCGGCCCCTGGGCGCGGCGGACGAATACGGGATAGCCCCGCGCGAGCATTTCATGGCTGCGCTTATGCCCTTGGCAACCCCGCACCAGCAGTTCGTCCGAGCGATGCAGCAAGGCTCGGGAGCGGGTTATGTCAGGTCCTACGATCGTCGTCATGTCGCCTCCTACGGCTTGCGGGCGAATTGAACAGGCGGCGCGCGTACGTCCGCGTTCGCTAGCGCAAGGGCTGCCGGCTAGGGCAACCCGGCGTCGATGTCCGCCTGATAGGCGGAGGCCGTCCCGGACATCACTTCGTCCAGGCTCACGGCGCGTCCCAGCGCTTGCGATTCCAGGTAGGCGTAGGCCAAGGCCACGGAGCGCAGGCCCTGTTCGATATCCACCTCCACGGCATCTCCGCGGGCAATCGCGCGTCCGAACTCGGCGTGCTCGATCGCGATGATGCGGGGATCGATTTCGGCAAAGGGCAAATCGTAGCGCCCCAGGCGTTCGCCGCCGAACAGGGCGGCCGTCGCCGGTTCCAGCCGAAAATCCGGCACCAGGTCCAGCGCAGCTTCGCCCGCGACGGCCTGGCCGTCCGCCAGATGCACGGTCACGGCCTGCCCGCTGCGGTCGTTGGGCAGCGTCAGGGAGCCTTGGGAGCCGAAAAGCACGCGCTGGAAAAAGCCTGGGCCGTGCGCCGCGTGATCTTCCGCGAATTGCGCCACGGCCCCGTTCCGGAAGGTCACGGTGCCGTAGGCCGCGTCTTCGGCCGTCGGCTCGAAGACCGCGGGCATGTTCTTTTGCCAGCGGCCGTATATGCCGGCCGGATTGGAGGTCATGTCATCGTCTTTGCCCGCGGCCGGATTGCGCCGGCGCGGTTCGTGCAAGCGGGCTTGCCCGTACACCGTTTGGGCCGGGCCCAGGTAATACTCCAGGATGTCCGCGAAATGCACGCCAACGTCCAGCAGCACCCCGCTCTGATCTTTCATGTGCCGCCAAACGGATATGGTCATGCGATCCGCGCCGCCGCACGCGTTGTGCAGCATCAGGCGCGGCGCGCCGATGACGCCGGCTTCCAGCAAGGCCTTGCCCAAGCGGTTCATGGGATCGCGCCGGTAGTTTTCCGCCACGCTCAGCACCAGGCCCGTGCCCTGGTGCGCCTCTTGCATGCGCCGGCAACTGCGGACCGTGAGCCCCGCCGGCTTCTCGCACAGCGCGTGCCACCCCCGTTCCAGCGCTTCAATGACCACGGTGTGGTGGTAACGCGGCGTCGTGGTCACGTCCACCGCCTCCACGCCGACGGCGGCCAAGGCTTCCAGATGCGCCGCGACGCGCGGCCGATGGCCCAAGCGACGCTCCGCCTCGTCCGCCAACAGGCGCGCATTGCTCTCGACGGGATCGCACGCCCCTACCAGCCGGAAGGGGGACAGTCCATGGTCCTGCAGGGCCGCCAAGCCGCGCAAGTGCCGATGGCCCATGCCGCCGCAGCCCACGATGGCGATGCGGATTTCCTTCATGGTCGCTTCCCCTTATGCCTGCGGCTTCAGGCGCAACCGCATGGACGGCGCGCAAGGCCCCCGCGGTCCGCGGGCCGGGCTTGCGCCCACGCGCCGGACAGGCCGTGAGAACCGCGCGCGCGGATCAGACGGCTATCCGTCCTTAGAGTCTACTCTGGATCCGGCCAAACGGCGCACTGGCTACGCCGCCCCGCGGCGCGCGGGCCGTCCGTTTCGCCCAGCTCCGGCCCGCTTTTGGTTATAATGGAGTTTCGCGCATTCCATTCACAGCCAACAGGAAAGAAAGACCGTGCTACGTTCATTCATGCCTTCTCGCCGACAGTTCCTGGCGCTGACCGGCGCTTCCGCTTTGGCCGGCGCGCTCGCCGCCTGCGCCGTGCCGGAAGCCGACGGCGCCTCGTCCACGGCGGAACCCGTCACCCTGCGGTACGGACGCCATGATCCGGGCGGCGGCGTCGACGTCACTCTCAATGCCTTCCGCGCGGAACACGCCAACATCAACGTGGAGATCGAGGTCATCGGCGAATTTCACGCCAAAATCCCGGCGCTGGCCGCGGCCGGCAATCTGCCCGACGTCGTCCGCAGTTGGGAAGCCATGGTGCTGGATCTGGGCCGCAACAAGCAGTTCATCGACGTACAGGCGTACGTCGACGCCCAGGACGATTTCAATCCCGAAGACTTCTATGCCAACTGGTGGAATTACCCTGTGGAAGACGGCAAGCGTTTCGGCATTCCCGATGCGGCCGCCACGCACATGACCTTCTACAACCGGGAGCTGTTCGACCAAAACGGCGTCGCCTATCCCGATCCGGACCATTTCACGTGGACGGATTTCGCGGCAAAGGCCCGCGCGATCAGCGATCCGGACAACCGCATCTGGGGCTCCGAGACCATTCCCGTCGGCTGGCACATGTTCAGCGTCAAGCAGGTATGGCAGAACGGCGGCTCCTATTACAGCGACGACTATCGCGCCTGCACGATTGGCGAAGACGCCGCGGTCGAGGCCCTGCAGTTCTGGGCCGATCTCCTGCTGGACGGCAACGTCATGCCTTCGCCTTCCCAGATCGTCGGCATCGGCGGCGCGGGCGCGGCGGCGGAGTTGCTGGGCGCCGGCAAAATCGGCATGCAGCGCATGGGCACCTGGATTACGGGCGGCCTGGTGGATGCCGGTTTCGCCTTCAACATCGCGCCTGAACCCATGTCCACGCAGAAAGCCACCATCTCCCACGGCGCGTTCAACGCCATCGCCACCACGTCGGACCACAAGGATCTGGCCTGGACCTGGTTGAACTACAACTGCAGCACCCAAGGCATCTACAACTACTGCTCGCAAGCCAACTTCCCCGGCACGCGGCGCTCCACCAACGAGATCGAACCCTTCCCCTGGGTCGCCGACGTGGACTTCGAGGTGGACTGGCGCGCCATCCCCGAGTCTCTGGAATACGGGCGGATCCTGCCGGGCCCGGCCAACGAGGGCGAAGCCCTGAAATTGATTGGCGACGCGCTGGAAAAGATTTATTCGGGCGACGCCCAGGCGGCGGAGATCCTGCCCGAAGTGGCCCCGCGCGTAACGGCCGTCATTTCGGATCTCTAATTCTCCGTCCCTGCCCTTGACGCACGGAGCGACCGGCCGCGGCCGGTCGCTCCTTTTCCTTCCGCGTTCCCGCCTCCCGTCGCGCCGACGACATGGCCTCGTCCGTCGCCGCCTTGCGCGGTCGCAATCCCAAAGCGCAGGAGACGATCACCGCCTATTTGTTCATCCTGCCCTGGATCATCGGCTTCCTGCTGTTCGTCGGCGGGCCCATCGTGGCCTCGTTCATCCTCAGTTTTTTCAAGTGGAAGATCATCGCTCCGCCCCGCTTCCTGGGCCTGGACAATTACGTCGCGATGTTCTCCGCGGACGATCTGTTCCGCAAGTCCCTGGGCATCACCTTCCGCTTCACTCTCTATTCCGTATTGCTGTCGCAGGCGTTGTCCCTCTCGCTGGCCATGCTGCTCAATCAAAGAATTCTGGGCCTAGGCGGCTGGCGCACCATTTTCTATCTGCCGGCGGTCGTCAGCGGCGTGGCCGGTTCGGTGCTGTGGGCCTGGATGTACCAGCCCGAACTGGGCATCATCAACAACCTGCTGCGGGAGTTCGGGTGGGAAGGCCGCAACTGGCTGTGGGACCGGGAGCTGGTGCTCGGCGCCCTGATCCTGAAGAGCCTGTGGAACGTGGGAGTGCCGATGGTGATCTACATGGCCGCCTTGCAGGGCCTGCCCCAGGATCTCTACGAAGCGGCCGATCTGGACAACGCCAACGAAGGGACGAAGTTCCTGCGCGTCACCCTGCCCCTCATCTCGCCGGTCATTTTCTTCAACGTCGTCATGGGCATCATCTCGCAGATTCAGACCTTCGCCGAACCCTACGTCATGACGAACGGCGGCCCGGACAACGAGACGCTGTTCCTGGGCCTCCATCTGTACCAGAACGCCTTCCATTTCCTGAAAATGGGCTACGCCTCGGCCATGGCCTGGATCATGTTCCTGATCATCTTTCTCCTGACCCTGTTCCAGTTCGGCCTGGCCAGCCGCTGGGTCTACTACGAAGGCCAAGGCCGCTGACACCGCGCGTCGCATGACCGCTTCCTCGCCCTCCGCGTGGCGCATCGCCCTGTTCGGCAACCGCTTCCGCCCGGGGTTGCTGCGTCAGGCTTTCGTCTACGGGGCCCTGATCATCCTGGCCCTGCTGTTCCTGCTGCCCTTTTACTGGATGTTGAACACGTCCCTGAAAGAAAGCACGCGGGTTTTCCAGATCCCGCCCGACTGGTATCCCAACCCCGTCCGTTTCCGCAATTACGCGGAAGCCTGGACCCAATCGAGCGCGGACGTCACGCGCGAAATCCCGCCTATCCGCTACGCGCTCAACACGACTCTGATCTCCGTCAACGGCGTGCTCGCCTCCGTGTTCTCCAGCGCCCTGATCGCCTACGCCTTCGCGCGCATGGAGTTCCCCGGCAAGCAGGCCATGTTCTTCGGGGTCATCAGCACCTTGATGGTGCCGTTCACCGTGATCATGGTGCCGCAGTTCATCCTGTGGCGCTACCTGGAATGGCTGGATACGTTCCTGCCGCTGATGGTGCCGTACTGGTTCGGCTCCGCCTGGAACATTTTCCTGTTGCGCCAGTTTTTCCTCACCATTCCCCGCGAGTACGACGAATCGGCCCGGATCGACGGCGGCAACCACTGGACGGTCTTCACCCGCCTCATCCTGCCGCTCTCGAAGCCGGCGCTGGCCGCCATCGGCATCCTGGCCTTCGTCTACTTCTGGAACGATTTCCTGGGCCCCTTGATCATCCTCTCCAAGCCCCGGAATTTCACCTTGACCATGTTTCTGGCCAATTTCTCCGTCGCCTTCGTGCGCACCACGCCCTGGCATCTGTACATGGCGGCCGCGCTGACCATCATTTCGCCCTGCCTGCTGCTGTTCTTCTTTTCGCAACGGGCCTTTATCCAGGGCATTACCATCACCGATTTCAAGCGCTAGGCAAGACGCGGGTCGGTTGGGATCCGAACCTGGATCGGCCTGCGCCGCGCGGGCCTGCATCCAGAGACTGTCCGGTTGTCCCTTCCCTGGCGCAGAACCGCGTTGAACGGCATGTCCGCTACGCGTTATAATGCCCGTATGCCGCGCCTATGCCCTTGGAACCGGAATCGTTCCGCGCCTGACGGGCGCGCGCTCCGCACAGCACGCGCCTTGCAAGACGTATGGACTGACGCCACCGTCATCCTTTTCGGCTCGCGCGCGCGCCGCGACTGGAATGACTACTCCGACATTGACCTGATGCTGGTCGGGGCCGACACTACCCGCCGCGTCTCGGCGTACCTGCCTCCCGCGTATCGAGTTGCGCGCAGGGAATACGGAGCCGAGCCCCCGGCCATCGACGTGAAATGCCTGTCCCGGCAGGATTTTCAGGAGCAGGTAACCTACAGCCGCAACCGCATCGGAGCCGTAGCCTACCGCGAAGGAATCATTATGGATGGATACATGCCGCCGCCGAACGAACCGGAGCCGACAGCGCGCAATCCGGAAAACAGCGAACGGGCAGAGATGGAAGAACGCCTGATGGACGCGCACATAGAGTACGACGAAATGCATGTGCTCCTGGACAGAAAGCGATATACGAAAGGTTGCATGTACAAAGCGCATCAGGCTTTGGAACACGGACTGAAAGCGCTGATCGTGGCCCAAGAGCGCGACTATCCGCATAGCCATGACTTGACCTCGTTGGCCAGTGACTGCGGCATTGAGCTCCGCAGCGATCTGCAATTGCTGTCCGAATATGCAGGAGGGCCTCGCTACGGCGCGCCCCCCTTCCCCGCGCTGGACTTCATCCAGATCGCCAATGACGTGACGGATGATTTATCCGCTATCTTTCAGCGGGTATGCGAGCTTACGGGGATGAATCCCTGGGCGATGGAGAATGTCTCCGGACCGTACCGCCGGACCGCATCCCCCCAGCAGGACGCGGAATAACCTGGAGCGGAAGCGGGCGTTCCTGATCGAGCCGTCCTCGGCAAAAGTCGCGCGAGACCATTCCGACCTCTCGCATCGTATGTCTTTGGCTGGATCGAGAGCGGGATCCGTCTCTTGAGGGGCGCGTTGGTCGCGCATACGGCTGTGCCGTCTCACAGCGCGGCAGACAAATCCGGATCGTTCCGTCTGCGTTCTCTCTGGCGCGGCCAGACGCTCCCCGGCGGTATTGATGATAGACCGCGGTCCTTTGTACGCCGCCGGCAACCGACGCCAAGGAGTGCCCGTGCGCGCCATGCAGCGCGTAGCGTCAATGAAAAGACGGTACCGGGCTTCGCGGTCCGCGTAAGGCCAGAATCGGCGTTCAGGCCAGATCGGAGGCGGAGCCGTTGGACGTCGAATTATTAATAGGAATAGGCGGGCGCTGTCCTACCGAAAACGCGAGAACCGGTCTGACGCCCGGAGAGACAACCGCCGGCTCGCGGGATATCCAATAAAAGTCAACGCAACCTGGGATAGGCTTTCCCGGCATCATCGAAATGGCGTCTAACTTGACCGTTGCCTACCAATTGCGACAAAAGCCGATAATTTTTCCTTTCGTAGCGCACTCTGCCGGCCACGATCGCGGGGTGAATGTTCAACTCATGGGCCAAATGGATGGCATTCATTACGTTGGGTTGCGTACGCACATGGCTGGCATCCCAAACAGATTGGGGTATGAGAGCCTCGCGAGCCAAGTCATCCGCCTGGATTTCCTTGGCATCAAAACTCGGCAACCGCATGTCATCGATGAAACCATGTTCTTCATCCAAGTGCCAGCCAACATGGGCTAGTTCGTGCAGCAGACTGAACCAAAAATTGTCAATTCTGTCATAGCGCAGAGTAAGGCCGATCACCGGTCGTCCGTCCGCCGTCCGCAGTGCAGCTCCATCCAGATGCGTCTTGGGCAAATGAGACACTATCGTCAAGACAATCCCGCTTTCCGCCAAGAACTGATGAGCCCGCAAAGGACCGTCCGCGTGGTGACTCAACCGGGCGACTTGTCGGAGATAGTCATGGGTAACGACGCCCGGACGATACGGGGCAACAGGAGGCGTTTCCTCGACCGTAGCCAATACGTGCCAACACCAGACCAACAGGGCATAAGGATCCGTCCGGGCATTGATACGTTGATGATCGTTCTTGCGATAGAGAACTGAATGGGCGTTGACGGCGTCTCTTCCAACCCGGTCTACGAGGCAGGCCAGCCATCTTTCGGCTTGGTTCTCCCAAGCGCCAGCAGACGGGATTAATCCCCGTTTCACCATTTCCGTAACCGGAAATCGTTTCAGCTCGCTCTTTTCAAACGCAGAACCGCTGGACATAGCGGGCCGTTGCAGCAACACTTCTGCCGGGATGCCGAGATGTTCGTGCAGGGCGCGCGCCATGGGCATGGTAAGTTCCCGCTCACCAGAAAGCAGTTGGGAAACTGTCGCCCGACTACCCAGGATAGGAATGAGATCGCGCGGCGTTAGCCCTTGCTGTTCCATCCGAAACTCAATAGCCTCAAGCGGACTGGGATCGTCAATGGGATAATGCCTGTTCTCATACGCTTCAATCAGATCGCCGAGGACTTCGTATTCATCCTTGTCGGGATGGTTCATGTATGCCGTCTGACTGGGGAGGGCAGTCAAGGTATCCATGAGATCGGACAATCTCGCAAGGGCAACCTCATAGTCTTTCTCTGACCGAATCGGTTGAATGGCAGCCATCATCACACCTCTTCCGCATTCACCTTGTCGTATTCGGCATGGGTACCTATGAAACGAACGTAGACTCTGCGCATTCGATAGTCCACTTTCACTACCATCCGATACTTTGTGCCCTTAAATCGAAAGACTACACGGCTGTTGCCAACGATGCTGGCGTTGGCGTAATGTTGCCGTATTTCCTCGGGAGCAGTCCATTGCACCTTGGTAACCTCTTTGTGCCAAGCTCTTAGGATCGGTTCAATATCGCGGTGACGTTCCCAAAACTTCTTAAGAGTACTCTTGGAGAGAATATGCACGCAGGCGCTTAACGCTTCCTATTAATAATTTATATATCAATCCCAAATTGCAATCTGCATATATGTTACCAGATAGTACCTGATTATGAAAAGAGGCCATTCCCGGAGTTGCGAACGCGGAACGTTTTGCAACTCGCTACGACGCGATGGCTTCGGGCAAGAGTTCCACCTTGACTCATTCCAAGGCATCGGAAGATTGCGGCTTCTCTCTTGAGGTCAAGTTCAGATTCAGCAATGAGCGCTCACCGCGAGCAGGATGCACTCGGCCTCATAGAACCAAGTCGGAAAAGTGCGCCTGAAGCAAGGAGCATCAGGCGTAATGTCCTTTTGTAATTATCTACAGCTTACAGGCATCTACAGCGGGCAACAAAATTAGGTTGTACTGACCAGCAAGGGGCCTGCCAGATACAGGGCACCCAAGAAATGATAGACGTATCGGGCTGCACGAAGCCTCGTGCTGGAGCCAGTTGAGGCCGCGCGCCCTAGCGCGTCGGGAGCGTTCCAGGGCGTAGGGCTGGGTTTGGATGCCGGACCCACGCTAGCCGGATGGCCTCAAAATTCCGTAGTACCCATTGGCGTAGCCGGCGTCACTATCAGAGGCTTGGTCAACGATCAGATCAGGCTAAGCAGCGGCGTATCCGCCCAAACTGCCCCGCCGACGTCCGCGGATTGGATCCGCCTCCTTCGCCGTCAAAGGGAAGAGCGTCTGATGGACGCTCACAAGGAGTGCGACGAAAGGCCTGAAATCTGGGACGGAAGGCGGTATACGAACGGTTGCCTGATACAAAGCGCATCAGGCTTTCGCGCACGGACTGAAAACGCGGATTGCGTCCCAAGATCGCGCTTATCCGCACAGCCATGACCAAACCTCATTCAGGCCTTGATCCCCAAGGCCTGCGACGGCCTTCTCAGAGACGCTTCATTGCCATAGAGTATTTTGCACTCCGCGGAGCGATTCGTCCGGAATGGGACCCAGTTTGGTGCGTAACGCATTCTCAAAGGCCTCGCGCGGCATGGCGTGAGCCGCCCGCAGCTTGTCTATCGATTGTTCCAAGGTCAACACCTCCCAATGTCCGCGCGCCAACCGGTAGCGCTTACGCGCGCGCCGTACGAGTTTCGGAATGAGCCAGATGACGTCGCCGTCGTCGAGATCCCGACTGGGCGTCGCACTGGGCCCGCCCAAGGCCGCGAAGAAAGGACGGTCCACAGCCACTGCCAGTTTGGATCCCCAACGGCGCAGGGTCGGCACCTTGATCTGCAATTGCGGCATCAGGCGCTTCGCGCTGGAGGAGCGCCAGTCGGGCCGTCGGACATCATCCGGAAAGGGCAGCCGCCCCGCTTGATGATCGCGCAGAACGGTAAATTGGGACTTCATGCCGGGCCCGGAAAAGTACACGGCCTGGATCTCCAAGCCGAACCAGCGGAGGGCGTTCCGGAGGGTTTGGGCCACCACCAAGTCGATCTTGCCTGCCGGTTTGCCGGTCTGCGCGTCCTGCATGAAAGGCACTTCGCGCGCCACGCGTACCGCGCGGGCATCAAAACCGACGATCTCGGCCAACCAGCGGACCAGAAGGGATTCTTCCTCGAAACGCGTCGGACATATAATCACGGGATCGCCTTTGGGCCGGCCCAGTTGTCCATCCGGGGCCAAGGCGTACCGTTGCAGCGAACATATGCCGCCGGGCTTGTGGCAGGTAGCCGATCCAGGCTTGAAAGGGCACGGCAATGCAGCGGTCGCTCCTTGCAACGCGATGCGCGCCTGTTGCTGGCGCCGGGCCGGGGACAACTGCAACAGAGGTTGTCCGTACCATTCGGCGATGCCGAATCGACTCTGGGACGCGGGGTCGCGGCTCACGGCGCGAAACGGGGTTGCGGCGTGATCACGAGTTCCGGCAACCAGGCATGATGCGCGTTCTTCATCGTGACCCGCACGGCGTGAAACTTGTGTTGCCGCACCAACGCCTCGATTTCCGGCACCTGATCGTAGGTCATGAGGAAATCCGCGCCGCTGTCGGCCAGCAAAGCGAACAGCCGCGCGTGATCCAGCGCATGGTAACGATAGAGCCGCGCCCCCGCGCGCTTGCCTCCTGCCGTATAAGGCGGGTCGACAAAAACGACGGCATTCGTTCTTGCCCCCTCATGTGTCAAGCGCGCCACCTGTTGAAGCCCATCCGCCTCGCGAAAGTCCAATCGGTCCGCGTGTTGCGCAATGGCCTGCAAACGCCGGACGAGCGTTTGGGCGTACCAGCGGGATGCTATGCCTTTCCCGTTCTCGCCTGTCCGCAGCCAGGAAGCGTCTGGAGCCAAGATGCCGCTGCGTCGCGTGCGATTCAGCACCAACGTACGGAAACCATGTTCCAGCGCCGTGGCCGGAGGCCGCGTCGCCAGCGTCGCCACCGCGGTCCGAGTGGGACGAAAGGCGCGAATGCGGTCGCACAACTCGACATTGTGCTTAAGCGCAGCCTTCCAGAAAGCGGCTACGTCGGGGTCCAATTCCGTCATCAGGCTGCGCGCGGCCAATCCCTCCATGACTGCAGTCAACGATACGATTCCGCCGCCGGCAAAAGGTTCTATCAATAGCGGCGCCTGCGTCCGCGACCGCAGCCAAGCCCGTACATGCGGAATGAGCCATGTCTTGCCCCCCGGATACCGCAGGGGGCTACGCTGGGGCACCGAGGCGACGTTGGCTGCCGGAATCGAAGAGACGGGGAAAGGTATGGCGCCTCCAACAGCGCCTTCAGCGCGCGTCATCGGCTGTAACGACGGCGGCGCGCGCATGGTTATGGCGCCGGCCGGCGCCGCGCGGCTTCGTGACGAGAATCGGGGGACGCGGCCATAACGCCATTCCTTGCGCCAGGAATGGACTATGCGTCAGGCATCGGAAGGGACAGGCGCAACTTTCTGTCCTTGGGGCGTATCTTGCACGATCCAGCCGTTGGCTTGGATGCGCGCGCGCAATTCATCGGCTCGTTGCCAGTCTTTGGCCGCGCGGGCTTCCAGCCTTTGCCGTAGCCAATCCTGCACCTGCGCCGGCGGTTCAGGTTCCGACGCGCGGGCTTGGGCCGCCTGTTCCACGCGCGCCTGAAATTCTCGCCAGCGCGTCGGGGCAATGCCCGCGTCCGGTCGAGGCAGGAACCAGTCCCCCAAGGCATCCAGACTGAATTGCGCGCCGGCCGCATGGCAGGTTTCCGCGCCCGCGCGCAGAATGGTGGCCGAGCCCCGACCCAGCACTTCGCACAGGCCTTCCGCCAGCGATATCCGCACGCCGGTATTCTCGTCAATGCCCAGCACGGTCGGCGCCGCGTCGGCGGGCAGCAAGGCCAACAGCCGTTCGAAACGCTCCGTTCCCATGTAACACCGGCGGGTATCGAAATCGTCGCCGCCGGAATTGTTGTTCCAATGGGGAATCACGGCCAAGGACAGGCCGAAGTCGCCCAAAAGATCCAGGCCGGCGCTCCAAAACGGATCCTGGCCGACCTTGTAGATTTCATACACGGGCAGGCAAAAGCGGCCGATCGCCACGGTCGCGGCGCTGGACAGGAAGAGATGCCGTCCCAGACGATGGCTGCTGCGCGCGTAATCCCAACAGACGCTGTCCTTGAGGTGAGCCACGGCATAGGTCGGACTGCCCGGTCCGGTCAGAATGACGTTGGCCTTGAACAGAGGTTCCAACAGGCGCGGATCATTGGTGCTCCATGCCCCGTCGCGGCGACGGGCCGGAATCGCCCGTACCTGCGGTCGATGGTTCGGCAACCGTTGGCGAATGAAGCGCGCAATATCCCGGGCAATGGCCTGCGCATTGGGTTGGAACCCCGCCGGGGTCTCAAGGACAGCCACATCGGGGTGCGCCCCCAGGGTTTGGAAAAAACGATGGTAAATGGGTTGGACGGACGGGGCCGTTTCGCCCGAGCCCAGCAACACGATGGAACCTGGCGGGGGCGTTTCCATCAGACGGCCCAGAGGCCCATGCGCGCTTCCTGCATCAGACGTTCCGCCAGTTGGACAGGCCGATGCACGTGAATATCATGATCCGTGCCTTCGAACCATATCGTGGCGACCTCGGGCAAGCCGGCCTCCGCCTGCGCGACCTGTTTCTTTGTCCGTTGTCGGCGTTCCGCGTCCTCGTCTTGCAGCGCCGCGCAGATCAGGGTAGCGCATTGTACCTGGGGCCAGAAATCCCTGGGACGCATTTCCCACAATCCGCGCAGGATCCTGAGATGATTGGCTTCGCTCAGGCGAGGCTGGACGCGGCCCGCGTCATCCACGGCGAAATTGCCCAACGTATGCTCGATGCCCTCCGGCGTCCAATCGGGATGGGCTTGGCGGAGACGCTGCCGCAGTTCGTCCACCGGCGTGCCGGCCAGAGGCGGCGGTCGCAAGCGCTCTTGCGTCGCCTCCCAATCCGAGCCGAAGGAAGCCTGGAGATCAATGAAACCGCCGTCAATGAAGCCCAAGCCTTTGACCAGTTGGGGATAGGCGGCGGCCAGGCACAAAGCCACGTTCCCGCCCCAACTCTGGCCTACGAAGATCGGCGCTTCCAGTTCCAGCGCGCGTATAAGGTGCGCCATGTCCGCCGCTACGTCCGGGCAACTGTAGCCCGCGGCGGGTTTTTGGGATAGGCCGTGCCCGCGTTGATCCACCGTAACGACCGTATAACCGGTCTGGTGCATGCGCAAGGCCACCGGTTCCCAGGTCAGGCAATTGCTGCTGAGGCCATGCGACAGCAGAAAGGCGGGCCCGTCCGCCTCGCCGACCCTGACATGGAGCGTGATATCCCGTTCCGGAAGATGAATGTAACGATCCTGAAGCATGGCGTATTCGCGTGCGTTCCTCTTATTGTACCTTTTCCGGCGACGGGCAGAGCAGAACAAGGTCGTTGTCTCCTATACAGCTGGCCTATAGAGAGGCATGCGATCGGGCCCGTCGGCGCGTCTCGGCGCGCGGCCGCGAGGGTTCAACCCAACGGCCCATGGAGGGACGCTTGAGGATGCGCCCGTCAGCGCGCCGCGCCGGCTTGCGCGCCGGATGCAAGGCCGCAGGGACAGGCCGCCGCCGGGGACGGATGGATAGCCGCTGGCGATGACATGGCCGCGATGCGCGTCCGCCCGTCAGCGGACAAGACCTGAGCAACCCACGGAACCTCGGTCAACGTCTTCGCCCAGCCCACGCCATGCAGATTGCAAGCGGGCGGCTTCCAGGCAGGCCAAGCTGCGCCTAGCTGGGCGCAGGCAAGGCTTCCCACGGGACGACTCCGCACCGCGCGGCCCATTCGTTATACAGGGCTGTCAGTTCCGTCGCCTTGGCCGCTTGCGCCTGAACCAAGTCGCGCGTTTCCGTGCGATCCGCTTCCAGATCGTACAGTTCCCAGCGTCCCGGAAATTTGCTCACCAGTTTCCACGGGCCTTGCCGCACCGCCTTGTTGCCTTCGTGCTCCCAATAGAGCGTCTCTCGGCCATGGGCGCCGTCCTGGAACGTAGGGGCCAGGCTGAAACCCTCGTGCGGCCTTATCGCCTGCCCGTTGTGGACCGCGGGATACGCGGCCCCCGACAGTTCCAGGCACGTAGCCATAATGTCGGGCAATTGCGCGGCTTGGCGACGCCACGCGCCCTGATCCCGAATGCCGGCGGGCCAACGGACGATCAAAGGCGTCGCGATGCCGCCCTCATGCACCCAGTGCTTGTAGAGGCGGAAGGGCGTATTGGAGACGTTCGCCCACGGAATGCCGTAACTGGCGTACGTCGCTTCGGGTCCCGGCATTACGTCGGGCCGATTGCCGAATTGCACCGGACGGCCGCGCCGGGTTTCCAGAGTGCCGATCCGTTCCCAGCCATGCGCCACCCGTGCGCGCAGGTCCGCGGTCAATTCCTCGGCGCAACCGCCGTTGTCGGCCAGGAACAGGACGAGGGTGTTTTCCCGGTAGCCGTGCGTTTCCAGCGCGCGCAGAATGCGCCCGATGCCCTGATCCATGCGGTCGATCTGGGCCGCGTAGACTTCCATGCGCCGCGCCTGCCACGCCTTGTCGCGCACCTGCGACCACGGCGGCACGCGGGGATCGCGGGCGCTGAGCGCCCATTGCGGGTCGATCAGGCCCATGTCCGCCATGCGCTGCCGGCGTTCCGCGCGCAAGACGTCCCAACCGGCGTCGAAACGGCCGCGGTATTTCCGGACATCGTCCGCGTGGGCATGCAGCGGCCAATGGGGAGCCGTATACGCTACGTACTGAAAGAATGGTTGGCCGTTGCGCGTGGCGGCATGGTCGCGAATCTGGCGCACGGCTTCGTCTGAAATGGCATCCGTGAAGAAATAGTCGTCGCCGACGGGTTCAATGCGCTCGTTGTTGCGGGTCAGGGTGCGAGGCTGGAAATAATTGGCGGCTCCGGTAATGATGCCGTAGAAGTCGTCGAAACCTCTCTGGCAAGGCCAGTTGCGCTTGGGGCCTTCCACATGCCGGGTCACGTGCCATTTGCCTGACATGTAGGTCGCGTATCCGCCCAGGCGCAGGACCTCGGCCAAGGTTACGGCGCGGGCGCTGAGATCGCCCAGATAGCCGTCCACGCCATGGCTGCCCATCATGTGGCCGATGTCGGCCTGGTGGGGATACAGGCCCGTCAAAAGGGAGCCGCGGGAAGGGCAGCACCGCGCGGTGTTATAGAACTGGGTATAGCGCAGGCCGTCGCGCGCCAACGCATCCAGGTGAGGCGTGTCGATTTCGCCGCCGTAGCCGCCGAGATCGGAAAAGCCCATGTCGTCGTTCAGAAGCAAGACGATATTGGGGGACGTACGCAAGGCCATCGCGTCTGCGCTCCTTCCTGCCGGTTTCCCGGTTTCAACCCGGAGACGTTCGTTATCGCGGAGGCCCGCGCGGGCCTTGACTATGCGCGCGAAACGCGGCAAGACTTGAGACAGGGATAGCGGACGCGTTCTATTGCGCCCAGCGTCTCTCCGCGCGCCCGCAGTTCTGAACTACAGGCAGGGTACAGGGTAGGCAGGCGAAGGGGCGCTATCGTCGCATCGCAGGGACCGCCAAACCCTACCGTCTGGCGAAAGTTTCCGTCCGCGGCCACGGCTCCGTCTCGCCTGTCCCGGCCCAGCTCAAGGCCTCCGCCTGCGATAATATATGCCAAGAGATGAAAACCGCATGGAGTCGATCGTCCGTCCGTGCGGTCTCTACCCTGTCAAACCTGTCCAGGATAAAGGGCCATGAACGGAAATCCTATCGCCGTGCCGCATGACGGGCGCATCAAGATGATGTTTCGCCACCCCCTCTTCGTACGCGCCTTCATCCAAGCGACGCTGGAACCCCAAATCGACCTGGAAGCGTACCAACTGCCTACGCTGAGCAGCGAGTGGATCACGGATCAGGCCCGCAAGCGCATCGGTGACCGCGTGTGGTTACTGCGCGATCCGGACGGCTATCCGCAGCTCGCGCTCCTGATGGAATTCCAGGCCGATTACGATCCCCACATGACACAACGCATGGCGGAATACATCCATCTGCTGCAACAGGATCTGGAACGGCAAGCCCTCTGGAAAGCGGACGGCTCCCCTCCGGATCTGGTGCCGCTGGTGTTTCACGTGGGGCCGCATCCTTGGCCCCGGCCATGGCGCCTCTACGACCGATCGGACCTCATGCGCGGCGCGCTCGGGTACCGCGAGGGCACCACGGTGGACATTCACGCGTATGTCGACGCGGAGTTGCCGCGGTCCAATCTGGCCCTCTGCGTCATCGCCCTGGAATTGAATCGCCTGCGCGGCCCGGAGCAGGAACAGGAGGCCAGTGCAAAGATTGTGCGTATAATGGAAGAGGTGGAATCGTTGTTGGCGGAGGGCCCGGACGACTTGGCGCAGGACTTTGCGGCCTTCATCGCGACCGGATTCACGAGCGCGGTCGCGGATTTTGCCCTGCGTCCTGAATCTTTCATTTCGCTTGAGACATTGAAAACAGATATGGTGTCCTTTATTGAAATCAAGGAACGTCGTTTCCGAGACGGCCTGACCCAAGGCCACGCGCAAGGCCGCGCGCAAGGCGAGATGCAAGAGCGGGCGCGGGCCTTGGCCGATTTCGTGGGAGCGGCGTGGGGCGACGAGGCGCGACGCGTTTTCCAGGCGCGGCTGATGCATTTGGCCACGGACGCGTGGCCGACCATTCCAGACTTGCATGCTGCTTGGCAGGCGGCCCGCGATCCATTGGATCTGCTGACGCTCTCAAACGGCAAACCCTCTTTTCCCGCCAACGGATCGCGCCCCTGAAACGCGCTGGCTGCAGCATGCATGCTGTATGTACGCGCGCGGGTACGGGTAATTTGAACCAAGGGACGCCGTGGCTTGTCCATGCCTTGCGTCAACGCGCGCTTCCGCCTCTAAGGGACATTGACCGGTTGCCTGACTGGACGTTTGAAGCTGTCCAATTGCCCTTGTTACAAGACGCCCTGTCGGTCAAAAACCTGACGCTTTGACGGCGCTTGCAAGGATCGGTGAATCCCAATCTTGTAAAGGATGGTAAAGAGGCGTTGGCGGCGAGTCGGGAGCAGGGCGCTTTAGGCAGCGTTGAGATTGATTGGATATCCGGTGAGCCAGCGGTTAGCCCCCAGATAGCCATCCCTTTGCGCGTCTCCGCGAGGACGCCCTCCAATGACCGCGATAGCGGTTCCGCATCCTATCCTTTCTGAATACCTGTTCCAGTCTATCTGCGGGCCACACCGCGCGTGGCCGTCAGTTCATGGCCGCGCAGCGCGGGACGGCACCCGCGGGCGCCCCTGCCGGCCGCGTACGGGAAGAGGCATGCGGTCTATCGCCGCTCAGCCCATGGGCCTAGCGCAGGCAGAGTGGATTAAGCCTGACCCGGGGGCCTGGATCGAGTGCCGCAGAACGCGTGCGGAGCGGATGTTGCCGCCTTCGCGCCCGCAAGCTTGCCCTATAGCGCCCGCGCCCGGCGGGAACGGCCTTCGCAATCCCCATCCAGGTTTTGCGGCGCGCGGGCATAAGGACTAACTGCCATGAACAACCGAATATTCCAGTATCGGTACGTCGTCCGCGAGCCCCTGTCCAAGGTGACGCCATTATTCTTCGACCCGCAAGCCCTGGCGTTGATGACGCCGCCGCCGTTGAGCGTTCGCTTCCTGGCCTTGCCCGATCGCTTGGCCCCGCAGTCTTCCATGACCATGAGCATTGGCGTAGGCCCTTGGCGGATACGCTGGAAAGCCGTCTTTACGGACGTAGAGGCGGCGCGTTTCGTGGACGAGCAGACCGAAGGCCCTTTCGCGCGTTGGATTCATACGCATGATTTCGTCGCCGTGTCGGATACGGAGACCGAGATCCGAGATCGCATAGAAGGCGCCTTCGGTACCCGCCGGCTTTTGTGCGGACTGCTGTGGGCAGGCCTGCCCCTTCTGTTCGTTTTCAGACGGTGGCGTACGCCGCGTCTTTTGGCGCGCAGGCGCTAGAGCGGTTTATGCGCGCCTTAACCTTCGCGGGGCCAGGCGAACCCAACGAGGACGGCGGCGCCGGTGCCGGCGGCGATGGGCGCGGCCACAAGCGCGTACACGGTTCCCGATAGGATGGGGGCCAGCGCGTCACCCGCGAACCCGTACCCGATGTAGGCCGTGGCCGCCGCCGCCACGGCCCACAGCATTCGTTGTGCGCTGGCCGCGCGCGCCCCTGTGCCGGTTCCCCATCGGGCATAGGCGGCCAGCAGGAGCGTTACGGCCGCCGCCGCGCTCAGAAAACTTCCGACGCCGATGCCGAACGGCCCGGGCCGCCGCGGCTCCCTTCCCGCGCCGTCGGCAGGAAGCGACCGCGGCGCTACCGCGACGGCCGGCGCCGCGGCTGCGGGCAACCTGGAAGTGATTTGCGCCTGGGTTTCCGCTTCGACCTTGATTTGCAGGCTCATGCTGGTCCGGCTGTCTATGCTGCGCGCGGCGATTTCCAGCGTTTCGGGACGATCCAGCGTCACGGCAATGCGCGCCGTTCCGCCTTGCGTCGGCACCGGATCGGTATGCAAACTCAAGGCGGATGCCGGATACCGCAACAGAAACTGGACCGGCGTGCCGTCGGGCACCGGATGGCCGTTCCGATCCGCAATCGGGCCGGCCTGCACTTCAATCGTGTCCCCCAAATGCACGTCGAATTCATCCAGGTTGCGCGCGCGGCGCTTCGCGTCGAACAGGCTCAGCGCAATGACCTGGGCCGGATCGGGTTCCAGGCGCTCGATCAGGTCGCTGAAACGAGTGCCCGGAACGCTGACCGGAGGCGCGCCCGTCAGTTCCAGATCGCGGAACAAGGCGCGCACCGCGGTATCCGCGAAAGGCGCCGTCGGGCTGTACGCCGCGATGTAGGCCGCCAATTTGCTGACCTCCGTCGCGTCCAGCGCATTGGGGGCGCCGAAAGCGAAGACGGCCACCTGTTTCTCCGCCGCCATGCGATCCCGTTGGCGCAGGAATTGGCGCACGGCGTCGCTGGGCAGATGCCGCGCGGCGTCCACGTCCAGCATGGCGAACAGGATCCAGCGCGCCTCGTTCAAGGCGCGTTCCATACGCGTGCGCAACACCGGATCCGCCGTTCGATTCAGAACGGCGGACAATTCCGCGAAAGAAAAGCTGGCAATTTGGCTGGACGCGATCTGCTGGGTCGAGGCCGGGCCGAACAAGCGCACGACCGCGTTTTCCAGCATGTCAGGCGGCAACACGGCTTCCGGCGGGCATCCGGCGCAGGACGCGCGGGCGCGGCTGTCCGTAAATATGACCCAGCGCGCGTTGACGATGGGCTCGGCCGGCAACAGGTTGCCTTCCTGAACCCAATTGGAGTGCAAGAGCGTTACGGCGGCCTGCGCCAACCCCGTAACGATATCCGTTTTCACCTGCATGGCGGTTGCGCCGAACACGGCCATGTCCCGCTCCGCGACGATAGCGTCCTGCGGCGGCCTGGCCTCGTCGGCAGGCCGGAGGCCCAAGCCTTCCGCGCCGGGCGGCGCCGAGGCTCCGTTCGTTGCCTGCGCGGCGCCTTCCGGCCCATCGTCCAGCAGGGTCGGGTACAGGCGCACTTTGGCCGTCAGGATGCGGCGCGCGGCGGCATCGACCAGCGCGGCGAAATCGGGCTTGGCGCGGTATTGGTCGTTGAAAAACAGAACGGTTTCCTTCAAGGGGCGCAACGCATCCTTTGGCCCGTCTTCGTAGCGCGCCAGCCAGAGCAGATCATTGCCGGCCTGCAAGGCGTCGTTGGCGATCCGGTTGGCCAGGAAAGTCCGCTCCGACGGATCGTAATAGGTGCGAATGGCCCGTACGCCCAGCGCGTCGCTCATGACCAGTCCGCCGCCTTGATGCCAGGCGCGGAACTCATCCAGCGCCAACATTTCGCCCAGTTGTTCCGAGAGGCTGATGGGCGGGGTTCGTTCGCGGGCATGCAAAAAGCCGCTGTAACGGATATGGCTCGTCACGAAGCCGTCCGCGAGTCCCCGGCGCAACGGCGCCGCCGCTTCAGCCGCAGCCGCGACGCGGGCGAACGGCCTGAGTTCGTGACGGCGCAAGTCGTCCAGCGCGCCCTGCACCGTGGCCAGTTCCTCGTCCAACTGCCTGTCGCTGCCTCCTTGGCCGGGAAAATGACGCGCGAAAGCCAAAACCCTGTCGCCGCTGCCGTCATGCAGGCCGCGCATGAAGGCCTGTGCGTGCTGGCCGGCCCACCAGCTGTCGCTCCCGAAAGTCGAAGTCGCCAGACGGCCCTGCATGAGGCGGGAAGGGCCGGCGATGTCCAGATTCGGGCCGAGCAACAGGTTAATGCCCACGGCGCGCAATTCCTGCCCCAGAATGGTGCCTACCGCCTGCGAAAAGGCCGGATCCCACGCGGCGCCCAACGCCAGTTGACTGGGCCAGGGCGTAAATCCGTTGCGCAGAGGCGCATTGAACTGGCCCTCTTCGCGGAGCGCCGCGCCCACCCAGAGCGGCAGGCTGGCCTGCGTTGCCAGCCGCGGCGCGGGCAGGCGATGGACCGCGGTCCAGTCTCCCAAGGCCGCGTCTCCCGCGGCCGCGGGGTTCCCGAGAGGCAGGTAAAGCCCATAGGCCGCGGCCTGCAGTTGATTGATCAGACGGGCGACCTGGCGCGGCGTATCCGTTGGGCGTCGGTTGTCCAGATTGCGGTTGCGTTCGCTGAGGATGACGCCGCCTACGCGATAGTCATGCACCAATTCCAGGATGCCGCTGTCTGCGTCCAGCGTCGGGCCTTCAAAAGGCATGACGAACAGTTGGCCGACCTTGTCGGCCGGCGTCATGCGCGCCATGATCCGATCGACCGCCTCCGTTGCGGACAGGGGCCTTGCGCCGCGGTCGTCAGATTCCCCTTGCGCATAGACGCCGCGGGCCGTCAGCCACAGGGCCAGGAAGGCCCACAGGCAAACCGCCCGCCTGAAGGTCGAACCACGCGCGCGCGCGTTTGGGAATTCCTTCATGCGCTCTCTCGCTGCTTCGTCCCCGATTATGGCATTGTCCCTGCCTGGGCGGCGATAAACGCCTCTTCGCGCCGGGATTCTGCTAAACTCACAGTCAATCCGGTCGTTCGTTTTCGCCCTCGTTCCTGGCTGCCTGAATGCCTGCTCCCGCCCCATCGCCGTCCCCCGCGTCAAACCCGGCGCAGCGCCATCCGGCCTATCCCCAGCATAAAGAACTGTTGCAGCGCTTCCTCCGCGAGAACCAGCTCGTCTTCCGCGATCCGTTTCTTCTGTTCCAGGCTTTCGTTACCCGCTCCTACGCCAACGAAGCCGAGGCGGGCGCGCCGGCCATGGACAACGAACGTCTGGAATTTTTGGGCGACGCCGTGCTGGCCAAGATCGTGGCTGAACGCCTGTTTCGCGCCTTTCCCGGCCACCAGGAAGGCGCGCTGACCCAGATGCGAGCGGACTTGGTCAGCCGCCAGGCCTTGGCGGCCTATGCGCGGGATTTGGATTTGGGACGCTATCTCCTGCTAGGCAAGAGCGGGGAACAGGGCAATATGCGTCAAAATCCGCGCGTGCTGGCCAACACCTTCGAGGCCGTGCTGGGCGCCATTCAGATCGATCAGGGAAACTTGGCCGTCGAACGTTTTCTGCAGCGCTGGCTGGCCCCGGCCGTGCAGGCGTTGGCGGCCCAGGGCATAACGCCCAATCCAACCGTTACCCTGCAACACCGGGCGCAGGCCGACTGGGGCGTAACCCCTACCTACGAATGCATCGCCGCGGCCGGGCCGGATCACGATCCCCAATTCGCGGTGCAAGTCAAGATCAAAGACCGCGTCATGGGGACGGGGCGCAGTTCCAGTCTGAAAGGGGCCCGCGGTCAAGCCGCCAAGCATGCCTTGGCGGCTATGGCGCAGGCGGGCGCTGACGCTCCCTGGCGAGAGGCCAACCGCGCGGCCTAGGTTCTGTTGCGGTAGGATTGCAACCAAATTCAGCCGATTATCATGCAACTAATGTCGTGGTCATCGACGGCCCTGGAGGGCCGCGGGTTCCACCGGCCGGCGCGTCCGGTCCAGGCTCCGCGCCGGCCGCGGTACCGGCTGCGGGCCGCGCAACTGCCCCCATGAGGCCCTTCCATCGCCCCAGTACGCCCCCGCGCGTGCGTTGTCCTCATTTTATCTGACAAGGAAAACATGACAAATTACCGGATGCGGGAGCCTTGGGCGTGCCAGCCGAGCCCCGTACCCATGGCAGCGTTGAGATAGAGGGGACGGATGAAGGCACATCTCAACGCTACTTGGCTCTGGCTACGCTCAAAGCGCTGCAGAATCTGCCTCAATACGACCTGATCTGGCTGCCGTCCTACCTCCACGCGGCCTGGGCCGCCAGAGGCTATGCAGGCACCAGTTGCAGCACCGTGCTGTCGAGGCCGTCCGCCGTCAGGAGATAGATCGCATCGCCGTGGGCGGCGAAGGCGAGCAGGCGCAGCCCGGGAGGCATCTGCAGGAGCAGGCGCATCCGCCCGTCGTTCCCGGCGCGGGGCGTCAAGGCCCACACGCGGCCGCTGCAATGGTCGCCGAAGAGATAGGCGCCGTCCAGGCCGGGCCGGGCCGCGCCGCGGGAGACGACGCCCCCGATCACGGCGCATCCGCCCTGCGCATCGTGCGCGTAGGTCGCGACCGGCAGCGCGTGGGCGATCTCGGCGCAGGCCACCGGGCCCGTGCGGCACCGGCGGCCTTCCCACAGCGGCCAGCCATGGTTGCCCCCGGCCTGCACGCGGTTCACCTCTTCGCGCGCCGCCTCGCCCACGTCCGCCACCCAGAGCGCGCCGTCCCGCGGATCGACCGCCAGGCGCCACGGATTGCGGAAGCCCCGGGCGTAGACTTCGGGCCGCGCGGTCGCCTGTCCGCGCCACGGATTGGCGGCGGGAATGCGATAGGGGCGGTCGGGGGCGCCGTCCCGTACGTCGAGGCGGAGGATCTTGCCCAGCAGCGAACCCGGCCGCTGCGCCTGGGCGGGCGCATACTGATCGCCCATGCCCAGATAGAGCAGGTTGTCGGGACCGAAGCCGAGGCCGCCGCCGAAATGGCCTTCGGCGTCCCGCGGGAGCGTTTCCAGCAGGATCAGTTCGGCCTCGCGGCGAATGCGGCCCTCGGCGACGGGAAAGCGCGCCAGCCTGGCTGTCGTTGCGCCGGCGGTATCGAGCCCACGCGTATAGTAGACGTAGACAAAGGGTCGCGTCGGGAACTGGGGATCCAGGGCGAAATTAAGCAACCCGTTTTCGCCGCTCAAGCGTCCCACTGCGGCGGTCAGATCCAAAAGCAGGCGCGGCGCCTGGCCCGGTTGATGATGCAGGATCCGTCCGAGCCGCTCGGCCAGGAGCCACCCGCCGTCCGGCCAAGGCAATATATTGACGAGAACATTCCATCGGCAACCGTCCAGGGCCGGAACCAGTCGCCAGCGCCCCCGCGTGACGGGGGGGGGGGGGGGCTTGAACGGCGCGCAGGGCAAGTTGGCAGGGTCGGTGACGGGACCGGCGAAATCGGTGCAATACTCGGAAGCGATGTCGGGCGCGACCGCGATGCGGATGCAAGCGCTCAGGAAACGCCCCATGTCGTCAGCTCGGACTGCGTACGAGGAGGATCCACGCGCGACCGTTTCTATATCTTGGGGCGCGGGCTGGGGACTGTCGGCTCGCCGCCAGCGCCAGTTGCTGACGGCGGTCTGCGGCGGCGACAGCGAGACGGCGATAGTCTGGCCCCGGTGGAGGTCGCGGCGGCTCCAAGTCAACTGTGGCCCCAAGGCGAGAGCCGGCGGAACGTCCAGCCTCGCCTCCGGCACCGGGTTAATGGCGGGACCGACGAAATCCGTGCAGTACCAAGGCTCAATGTCAGGCGCGACCGCGATGCGGATGCAAGCGCTCAGGAAACGCCCCATGTCGCCGGCGTGGACTACGTACGAGTATTCCCGGTCCGCGACCGTTTCCACGTCTTGGGGCGCGGGTTGGGGACTGTCGGCTCGCCGCCAGCGCCAGCGCCCCCTCCGGGAATACGCGCGATACGCACGCGGCAAAAACGGCTTGAGCGTCTTTCCCAAGCGCGGCGTTTCTCCGGAAGGGAGGTGGATGCGAGGCTGCGGTGCGAAGAAAAGATCCGACGGGATGTCCAGGCCGGCATCGGAGGCCGCCGCGCGGACGGGCGCGCCCCCCCAATGGGCGCATGCCATCAGGCATACGAGGACGGCCCGCCGTAACCGCGCGCCGACTTGCAAGCCCCCCTCGCCTGAGGCGTTAGTGGCCATTCGGCAACTGGCGAGCGTAAGTGCCGGGTCGCGTTGAATTCAGCCCGATCCAGGCCCCCGCCAGGTACAGAAACCTCAAGAAACGATGGGCGTATTTATCGCAGCAGGTAGCCACGCGCCGCCACCCTTTGAGCTAGCCGAGGCCCCGTTCCACGGCGTTGCGCGCCTTGTACCGTTCCGGGTCGTGAGGCTGGGGGGTTCGTGCGCCGACCCCGGGCCGGAATGCAGGCCGCGCGTCGCGGTTACAGATCCAGCGTTTTCAACTCGTTGATCATGTCTTGGCCCACGTCAAAGCCGCCCTGCCAGAAGCGCGGGTCCGTCATGTCAATGCCCATTTCGGTCAGGATGGCATCCGGATCGCGGGAGCCGCCGTACGCGAGCAGCTTCAGGTATCCAGGCTTGAAGGCGTCCCCTTCCTGCTGGTAGCGACGGTACAGGGCCAGGACCAGGAGTTGCCCGAAGCTGTAGGCGTAGCAATAAAAGGGCGTGTGGTAGATATGGGGGATCATGAGCCATTCGTGCTGGAAGATGTCGTCCACCGCTACGCTGTCGCCGAACTGCTGCCGCAGCTGGCGGAGATAGGTATCGCTCAGATCCGTCGGGGAGGCGTTCTCCAGCACCGCCTGATGCGCCGCTTGCTCGAACGCAACGAAATAGGCTTGGCGCATCACGGTCGCGTACATGTCGTCTACGGCCGAGGCCAGCAATTCGCGGCGTACCAGCGGGTCCGTTTCCTCTTGCATGAGGCGATCCGTCAACAGCATTTCCGTAAATACCGAAGCCGTCTCGGCCAGGGGCAAAGGCGCATGCTGGGTCAGAACGGAGTGCTCCGCCGCCAGCAGGCTGTGAATCGCGTGGCCCAATTCATGCGCCAGCGTGGCCACGTCCCGGATACGTCCCGTGTAGTTCATCAGGATCCACGGCGTCATGGACGGCAGCACCGTGGCGCAAAAGGCCCCGGCCCGTTTGCCTTTGCGAATTTCGCTGTCGATATGGCCCTGCGCAAACACCAACTCCGCCTTGTCCGCTACCTGCGCGTCGAAGGCGTCCACGGTTTCCAGCACCATGTTTACCGCCTGAGCGTAATCGATTGTCTTGTCGGAGGCCGAAAGCGGCGCATAGATGTCGAAACGCCGGAGGCGCTCCATGCCCAGCCACTGTCCCTTCAGGGCGAAGTACTCCTGGAACATGGGCGCGTTGTCCTGGCATACCTGCAACAAGGTTTCCACCGCCGCGTCGGGCACGTTATTGGCCATGTTCTTGACGGCGATGGGCGATGCGTAGCGGCGCAGTTCCACGTTCTCGCTGTGCCAGTCCCGCACCCGGCTCATATAGATATGGGCCAGCACGTTGTTTTCCGGCGCGTAGACGCGCAACAATTCCCGGTACGCCTTTTCGCGCAGCGCGCCGTCCGGTGCATAGGCGTACGTCATGAGTTCTTCGCGGGTCAGCGTCTTTGGCTCGCCGTCCACCTCCAGCTGGAATTCCAGGCGGTTGGTCAACATGGAGTAGACGGTGATCAACGAACTCATGCCGTTGGCGTCTTTCGTGTTGATGATTCGTTCCGCGTTTTCGTCCAGGGTAAAGGGCTTGAAACGGCGATCGCTCTGCAACGCGTAGGCGTAATCGGGAAAGCGGTTCGGGTCCGGCAACAGCGCCTGGGCCTGTTCGTCGCTCAGCGCTTTCCACCACAGATCGAAGAAAAGCAGGCGGTTCTGGAATTGGGTCAGCCGCTGCTGCATGTAGCCTTCGAACTGCAAGGCGGCTTCGGACTGGGTGTCCGCCGAAAACCACAGGCTGCCGTAGGCTCCGAGCACGTACATGCGCTCGGTCAAACGTTCGATGTGCTGCATGAAAGGCGCCAGATCCAGTTCGGATATCGCACCGGCGGAGAAATCCTCCAACTGCGCCCGGCGCGCCTCGAAGGCCGCTACGTCCTTCTCGATGGCGTCCAGGCGCGCCTGGATGGTCTCGTCTGCGGCATCCGGCAGCAGTTCGCTCAGATCCCAACCGCTCAGTTCGTATGCGTCGTTCATGGTTCGTTCCCTGTTCGAATAATCCGCAGGCTTGGGTTCCGCATCGCTCTCGCGGCCTGGGTTTGAACCGTCGCTCAGTCGCCGCCGCCCGCGGTTCGGCTCTTGGGAATATGCGCGGCGATCTTGGCCGCGAGGTTTTGCAGGGTCATAGTCTGCAGAGCTACCCAACCCGGCCCGCGCAAAGAAGACAGGAACAGGCCTTCGCCCCCGAACAGGATATTCGAAACGCCTTTGATCCTTTCGATATCGAAAGAGACCGAAGGCTCGAACATGGCCACGTGTCCGGGATCCACTCTCACTTCTTCCCCCGGCGCCAGATTGATTTCGACGATCTCGCCCGGAATTTCCGCGAAGGCCAAGCCCCGACCGCTGATTTTCTGCATCACGAAGCCCTCGCCGCCGAACAGCGCGGAACCCAGGCGGCGTTGAAAGAACAGATCCAGATTCACCGTGCTCTCAGCCAGCATGAAAGCGTCCTTTTGCAGGATCAATGCCTTCTGGCCGTCCAGTTGAATCCGGTACACCTTGCCCGGCGCGTAGGGCGTAAAGGTGATTTTGCAGTTGTCTTCCTCGGCCGTATACGTCGTCAAGAAGAAGGACTCCCCGCTGAACTTGCGTTTGAGGCCGCCCATCAAACCGCCTGGCATATTGGTCGTCATGTTGAGCCGGCCGCGCATCCAGGCCATGCCGCCGGTCTCCGTAAAAACGGATTCGCCGCGCTGCATGGTCAATTCCACCGCCTGCATCGTGGTTCCGCTGATTTCGTATTCCATGGATCGATCCTTGTCTCGCTGCCGTTGATTATCCAAGCGCAGAGGCAGGCAGGCCTTAGCCCATCAGCCTTACTTGCCTACCCAAGTCAGGTCTTCCCTTAAAGCGTACGCGGCAAGCGCATTGGAGCGCCGCAGGGCAAGGCGCACTGCGAGGCGCGCTTCGCCTTCAGCTAGCTGCTTCCAGACGTCCCTTGATAGTAGGGCCATCAGGCATAGGCAACGACTTCCCGCGCACCTCCCTGAATCTTAATACAACAGCCGCGTCTCCTATGCAATCGCGCAGGCGCTAACGCCAGCCCAGGCCTGGGCCGAAGCGGAATTCTTGCCTTTCCCCTTGACCGCAAGATCGGCGGTCGTCAATCCGGACGCTTGGCGGACCTGCGCGCGAACGTACCGCCCCCGAGCCGCTGGGCCGACCGCTCCGGGGCGTTCTGCGCCAGACGAGCCGTCCAACACAGGAATTCCGCGTACCGGCCTCCCGGATTCTTCGCCGCACCTGTACAGGCCCGAACCGGCGCCTAGGCAAAGAGTAAAGAAGGGTTCGCTGGCTGTCGGGTCAGTTACAAGGCGCGGTCCGCCTTGCAGATGAGAGAATGCCCGCCCGGGGACGAGATAGCCGGAGAACCCAGCCCATAGGAACTCTGACGGCAGATGCGCTTTCGAGATGAGTTAGCCGCGGCTTTCGAGACCCATCCGTTGGAAGACGGCATGGATCATCCCGCCGAACGGATCATGGAGCGGGCCTTGCAGTCCGAAGCGAAGCGCAACGTTCGGGAAGAGTTACGCGGATTCGTTTTGGACGCTGCGCACCCAGACTTCTCGGCTGCCGTTTTGCGTTGCCTTGGAGGCGGCTGTACGCAGGCAGGAACTCCTGCATGGCGCACAGCGCTTGTACGCGATGCATTGGCGCTGGATGAGGTCGAGATCCGAGACGCTGCCGTACAAGCGGCGGAGCGGTGGGGCGGGCAGGCCATACGCTCCGTACTGAGAGCGCACGCCGAACCGGTGCCGTGGCTACGCGCCTATATTCAAGATGTCGTTGAGGATCTGGGAGAATAGGCCATGTTCCCGGTTTGGATCATCGCGCGCGCGCCCGGCAAAAAAGCCGGCGCCGATTCGAGCGCGGGCGAAGCGGCAGCGGATGCGGCCACCGACGCTGCTGGGTCTCGGAGCGGCGACTCGCCGCCCTGCTGGCCACAGCCCGCAGAGGCCAAGCGATTTTGAAGAGACAGCGCCGGCAATGGCCATGGAACGCCATCGTCAACCTTGCATTACGCGCGGCGTTTTGCCTGTCTGCGCAAGCGACGAAGTGGATTCAATCCGCTATGGATCCCTCTGCATCCGTCGGGAGCGCCTATGCGGGTCTCTCCCTGCCGGTAGGGCGGTCGGGAAGCAGCCGTCTCTCCCCGCGGCATTCCTTGGCAGGGACGGCCAATCTCTCTCGCGTATTTGGGACCGGCCCCGCCCGATATACAATACGGTACCTCGCCTGCCATGCTGTTCCCCGGCAGAGGCTCAGCCATGTCCGCCCAGCCAGTCCCATCCGCTCCGGCCGCGCCCGCATCGTTGGACTTCGCCTGGTATCAGGAAGCCTCGTTCCGCACTTGGGGCAAAGTGGAGACGAATCACCCCATCGTGTATCCCACGCTGGGCCTGACCAACGAAGCCGGCGAACTGGCGGGCAAAGTGAAGAAGATCTTCCGCGATCAGGGCGGTTGCATTTCCGAAGCCGACCGCGAGGCGTTGAAGGGCGAACTGGGGGACGTGTTGTGGTATTTGACCCAGATTTGCACGCAACTGGATCTGGATTTGGCCGACGTGGCCCAAGCCAATATCGAAAAACTCGCCTCGCGCCAGCGAAGGGGTAAAATCAAGGGCAATGGCGACCGTCGTTGATCCGATCCCTGTCGGGTACGGGAGCCCAACCGGTCGCCAACGCAGGCCAAACGAACGATCATGACCTTGACGGGACGCGCAGTAGTGGCCTTGGGCCAGGATTTCGAGGTGCAGGAAACGGTCGTGCCGGCACCGGATCCGCACGGCCTGCTCCTGAAGCAGGAGCTGGGCGGCATCTGCGGCACCGATCTGCACAAATGGCAGCAGGCATTGCCGACCCCTACCTTGCTCGGACATGAAAGCGTGGGCACCGTGGCCGCTTTGGGCCGCGACGTCAAGACGGACTTTCTCGGCCAACCCCTGGCGGAAGGGGACAGAGTGGTGTACCACCCCCGCAATTCCGGCTTGGCCTACGGCTACCGCGGCCTGGACGATCCCTTCTCCGGCGGCTTCGCCGACTACATTCGCCTGAACGACCCGGAAACCTGCGTGCTCAAGACGACCGCGGCGGCCCGCACGGCCGTCCTGGCCGAACCCTTCGCCGTCGGCGTCCATGCCGCGATGCGGGCCCAGGTGGAACTGGGCGATGCCGTGATCGTGCAGGGCGCAGGGGCCATCGGCCTCATGGTCATGGTCTGCGCCAAGTTGAGCGGCGCCGCGCGCATCATCGTCATCGGCGGCCCGGCGGGGCGCCTGGAACTGGCGCAACGCCTGGGCGCCCACGTCACGATTGACCTCGCGGCGTATCCGGACGCCGCCGCGCGCAAGGACGCGGTCCTGGCCCATACGCGGCGCGGCCAAGGCGCGGACGTCGTGTTCGAGTGCGCCGGTTTTCTGCCGGCCGTGCCGGAAGGGCTGGCATACGTGAAGCAGGACGGCAAGTTCATCGAATGCGGCCATTTCGTGGACGTCGGATCCGTGGCCGTCAATCCGGCGCGCCATTTCCTGTTGCCCAACATGCGCCTGGAAGGCATCTGGGGCAGCCGCTATCCGCACTTCGTGCGCGGCCTGTCCCTGCTGGAGCAGCTGGAGTGGCCGATCGCCGACATGGTGAGCCACGTATTGCCCCTGGAACGCGTGCGCGAGGGGTTCGCAGCCCTCAACCGCACGTACCAACTGGACGGGGCCGACGTAATCAAGATTGCCTTGGCCAGCGATGCGGGCCTTGCGGCCTGAGGCCCTTCCAGGTTTCGACTCGACGTCAGGGAGAACAGCAGGATGACCAGCGGGCGGCTTATCGTAGCCAAAGATCAGGAATTCGCCATTCGCGAGTACGACGTGCCGGATCCCGCGCCCAACGCGCTGGTGATCAAGCAGGAATTGGCCGGCATTTGCGGGACCGATCTGCACCTGTGGCAAAAAGGCTTCCGCCGGGAGATCGTCCTCGGCCACGAGAACGTCGGCACCATCGTCAGTCTGGGCCGGGACGTCGCGACGGATTGCGTCGGCCATCCGGTACGGGAAGGCGACCGCATCATTTTCCGTCCGGGCACGGACGGCGGCGAGGGGGCTTACGGCTTTTACTACGCCCCGGACGCCGCGCCGCACTTCGTAGGCGGTTTCGCCGACTACATTTACCTGGGCAAAAAGGGCACGGATTTCATCAAGACCTCATTGCCGCCGGAAGTGGCGGTCCTGACCGAACCCTTCACCGTAGGCGTGCATGCCGTGATGCGGGGACAGATCCAGTTCGGGGACACGGTCGTAATCCAGGGTTCGGGCGCCATCGGCCTGGTCACGACCATCTGCGCCAAGGTCAGCGGCGCCGGCCGGATCATCGTCGTGGGCGGTCCCGCGGAACGCCTGGCGCTGGCCCGGAAATACGGCGCGGACGTCGTCATTGACATCGAGGAAGTGACGAGCGCGGAGGCGCGCACGGAATTGGTCCTGGACGCCACCCCCGGCCGCAAGGGCGCGGACAGAGTCTTCGAGTGCGCGGGGTTCCTGCCCGCCACGCCGGAAGGCCTGGGGTACCTGCGCAAGGACGGCACCTTCATCGAGGTCGGCCACTTCGTGGACATGGGATCCCTGGAGTTCAACATCAACCGGTCCCTCATGGTGCGCAACTGCCGGCTGGAAGCCATCTGGGCCAGCCAGACGGAGCATTTCGTGCGCGCCATGCCGATTCTGGAGAAACTGGAATTTCCCTACGCCGATATGGTCAGCCACCAGTTGCCTTTGGCGCGCGTCAAGGAAGGCTTCCAGGCCCTGAACGGCGACTATCGCCTCAACGGGGACACGGTAATCAAAATCGCCTTGCGCTCCGACCTGTAGCGGATCGACGTTCCGACCCTGAGCATGGCCGCGCCCAATATTCTCTGGATTTGCTCGGATCAGCAGCGCTGGGACACGATCGGCGCGCTGGGCAACCCGCACGTCCGTACGCCGCATCTGGACCGGTTATGCCAAGACGGGACGGCTTTCACCCATGCCTTCTGCCAAAGTCCGATCTGCACGCCCAGCCGTTCCAGCTTCCTGACGGGCCTGTATCCCAGCACGGTTCACGGCTGCCGCAACGGCAACGACCGCTGGGCGGAAGCCGCCGAACTGTTGCCCAAAACCCTGCGCGAGCGCGCAGGCTACGATTGCGGCCTGGCCGGAAAACTGCATTTGGCCGGCGCCCATCGCCGCCCGGAACCGCGCCCGGCGGACGACGGGTACCGCGTGTTTCACTGGAGTCATTCCCCGCGCGACGAATGGGGCCGCGACCATGCCTACCGCCGGTGGGTGGAAGCCCAGGGGCAGAATCTGGCCGCGCTCCTGGACGCGGACGAGCCCGTGCCGGCGGCGTACCACCAGACGACGTTCTGCGCCGACCAGGCCATCGCCTTCATGGCGGAAGAACGCGCGGGGCCGTGGTTGATGAGCGTCAACCTGTTCGATCCCCATGCGCCCTTCGATCCGCCGACGGCGTACCGGCAACGCTACGATGCCGCCGCGTTGCCCGGCCCGTACTTTCGCGCAAGCGATCTGGAAGCCCAGGCCCAGTTGCGGGACATTGAATTCCAGACCCGGGCGCAACGGCCGGAGGCCTGTCGGGCGCATGAGCTGCAGGCGGCCTACTACGCCATGATCGAGTTGATCGACGACAACGTGGGGCGCATGCTCCGCGCCTTGGAAGACACGGGCCAGAGGGCGAATACGCTCGTCGTCTTCACGTCGGATCATGGCGAAATGCTGGGGGATCACGGTCTGGTTCTGAAAGGGTGCCGTTTCTACGAGGGTTTGATCCGGGTGCCCCTGATCTGGTCCTGGCCGGATCGCATCCGGGCCGGGGTCGTCAGCGACGCGTTGGTGGAGTTGACGGATATCGCGCCCACCCTGCTGGATTTCGCGCACGCGGACGCGCCGCACGCCATGCAGGGACGCAGTCTGGTTCCGCTCCTGACGGGACGGGCGGATCCGCACCGACACCGGGATTGCGTACGCGCCGAGTACTACAGCGCCCTGAATCCGCATACCGAACGCGTAGGCCGGCGGGGAGCCTACGCCACCATGCTGCGCACGCGCCGGCACAAGTTGGTGGCCTATCACGGACACGAACTGGGTGAACTGTTCGATCTGGAGCGCGACCCGCACGAGTTCGACAATCTGTGGCTTGAGCCTGCCTACCGCGATGTGCGCTGGCGTCTCATGCAGCGGAATTTCGACGCCTTGGCTTTCGCCGTGGATCCCGGTACGGAGCAACTCTACCATTATTAGGCTCGTTGGGACTACGGGGAGGCGACGTCCAGGCCCATGCGCTTCTCCGGCTGTCCGGCCGGGCCTTGGCCGCCGTCCGCTGGCCGGGTTCCGCACGCACCCATGACCTGTCGGAAGTACGCGGCCCCTCCGTCTTGGGGGCATGACGCGCTGGCGCGGAGCCACCACCGCCTGACGGCCTCCCGGCGGGCTATCTTGGCCGTATTGGCCGGGCGCGACAGCCATTTGACGCCGGCCCAGATTATGCGCGAAGCCCGCAAATTGCACGCCGCGATCAACGCGGCTTCGGTGTACCGCAATCTGGCCCTGTTTACGCGCCTGGGATTGGTGCGCCCTCTTTTCATCGGCCATGCCCAGCCCCAGTACATTCGCAACGATCAGCCGCATCATCACGCGGTATGCCTGCACTGCCACGCCATCCTGGATTTTGAAGACTGCGTAGCCGCGGAACTGGAAGACGCGATGCAAGAACGCTACGGTTTCCGAAGTTCCAGCCATTTGCTGGAGATTTACGGCCTTTGCCAAGCCTGCCAGGACGCGCCGGCCAAGTGAAGGGATGAATCCCGACGCGACTTGGCCGCGCCGTACGCGCGGCCAAGCTGCCGCGGCCGTCCCGCCGGACGGTTACGCAGGTTATCGGATGCCCTGGGCGTTTCCGAGCGGGGCGGGACATGCCTGAACGAAGACTTGAGGCCTTGGAGCAGGTCCGCGTACGGCCCTGGTCGGTCTTTTGGATCTTCCTGCAGCTGGGCCTTACCTCTTTCGGCGGCCCGGTCGCGCATTTGGGGTACTTTCACGAGGCCTTCGTACGCAGGCGCCGTTGGCTCGCGGAGCAGGACTACGCGGACCTCGTAGCGCTGGGACAATTCTTGCCGGGGCCCGCCTCCAGCCAGGTAGGCATCGGCATTGGCTTGGCGCAGGCAGGCCTCCTCGGCAGCGTCATGGCCTGGTTGGGCTTTACCTTGCCCTCCGCCGCCTTGTTGACGGCTTTCGGATACGGCATCACGGCTTGGCAGGACGCCGTGCCCGCGGGCTTGCTCGTCGGCCTGAAAACGGCGGCCGCCGCGGTGGTAGCCCAAGCGGTTTGGCACATGGCGCAACGCTTTTGCCGCCCTCGGCGTTATATGGCCTTGACCCTGCTGGCCGCGGGCGGCACGCTGGCATGGACTGCGCCTTGGGCCTTGCCCGCCGTCATTCTGGCCAGCGGCGCGGTCGGCCTGTTCATCCCGCGCGCAGACGTCAAGGCGCCGGCGCCGGCGCGCCCGCTGTTCGCGGTCCCGCGCCCCTTGGCGCTCGCCTGTTTGGTTACGTTCCTGGCTTTGTTGCTGATCCTGCCTTTGGCCGCGCGCAGCCTTTCGTCCCACGCGTGGGATCTCTTTCACAGTTTTTTCCAGTCAGGGGCCTTGGTCTTCGGCGGCGGGCACGTAATTCTGCCCTTGCTGCAATCCACGGTGGTGTCTCCCGGCTGGGTAACCCATCCCGATTTCCTCAGCGGCTACGGCGCGGCGCAGGCCGTGCCCGGACCGCTCTTCACTCTGGCCGCCTATCTCGGCGCGGTAGCCATGCCCGAACCCAACGGCTGGCGCGGCGCGTTGCTGTGCCTGGGCGCCATATATCTGCCCTCTTTCCTGCTTCTGATAGGGATCGCGCCGTTTTGGGACGCGCTCAAACGCTACGAGCGCGCGCAACGCGCCCTGGCGGGGATCAATGCCGCGGTCGTGGGCATTCTGCTGGCGGTTCTGTACGATCCGATATGGACCTCCGCCGTTACCTCCGCGTGGCGCTTTATGCTCGCATTGCTGAATTTTTCCCTGCTGGCCTTTTGGCGCGTGCCGCCTTGGCTCGTCGTCATCCTGTCAGCGGCTTTGGGCGGGGCGTTCGCGCTTTGACGGGCGACCGACTGACGGGAACCGTCGTTGCGCCCCATCCCCGTGAACGTCCGCGTCTACCGCGGCTCCGCGTCCGGGCAGAAACGGCCGTGCCGCCGAACGGGAGGCTGGGCGGTCAGCAGGGCTCGTCAGCGCCGAGGTAGCCGGCCGCGTTCCCCGCCTGGGCCCCGCTCCGGGTGCGACCGGACACCGTCCCGCGGGCGTAGTGAGAGGCTGACTGATGACAGCTCGATTTCCTCTTTCCGTATGCCAGCGTCCCTTGGCGCAAAGGGGATGCCCGCGTAGGCCATATCAGTTCAGGAGTTCGATGAACAGGCGGTTTTCGACCCTTCCCCGTGCAGATAGAGGAGCCGCCTGGCGGCGGTCAACAGGACGCCATCCGCCTGGGAACGCGCGCACGGCCCCGCCCCTTGAGAACAACCGCCGGCGCAAGGGACGTTCCAATAAACAGCCGCACGCTTCAGTACGGCTACTGTGACCGACAAGCCGTCGCGAACGTAAAGGTTTTTAGCGAAGTATGCAGCGTTTCAACGTATCCTCTAGCACGGTACGCGGCCCAAGTCGGCTTGGGCTTCCCAGATCGGCCCATGGCTGAGGCGGATAACCCGACAGCGAAATCTTCATGTTGACCTTACGCCGTCGAAGGCGGTCGGGCTGTTGCAGCTGCTGCAGTTGCCTCTGCGTCGCTACGCTGTTGATTGCGGTGGCGGCGCTGTTCGTCCCCTTCCGCTTGGGCAATCCTTTCGCAACCCCGGTTCCTACGGGACAAAGCCTGCTGTGCCGCCAGTTCCGTCTGGCCGCCGCGGATATCGTAGGGACCGCCGCGCCGCCTTTCCGCTTCGCCATTGACGCCGGCACAGGCGCCAACTGGATGGTTCTGGAGGTTTCGGACGGGAATTTCATGTGGCTGGAATTGGGCGCCGTGCCGCCGGCCACCCAACAGTCGATCCTCCAACAGTTACAGGCGAACAACGTTCCGCCCCTGTTCCTTGATCTGGCGGCTTCCGCCTTCGCGCAGGCCTCGGACGCGGGCATGGTCAGGCAACTGTTGCTGAGTCCCTTCCTGCAAAACTGCGAAGCGACCCTGCAAGAACGCATGCAACGCAGTTACGAGCAGCGCGCGGGGCTGACCGGGTTGAACGCGCCCGCCGCGCAACCGGCGGCAGCCCTGGCCGCCGTCGCGCCGCTTGACGCGGCCCCGGCAGTGACCGGTACGGTCAAGGTGGGCGCCAATATCCGGACAGGTCCTGGCCGGCAATACGACGTAGCCTCCGTAGCGCCTCAGGGCGCCCAGGTCACCATAGCGGCCACGAGCGCCGACGGCGATTGGTTCCAACTATCTTCGGGCTACTGGATCTTCGCTTCGCTCGTAGACGCGTCGGAAGCGCCGATGCCGGCAAGCCTGCCTCCGTTGTCATCCGTCCCCGCGCCGGCCACGGCCCTGCAGCCCGCGCGGACGCGGGAACCGGCCAACCAATTGACCGCAACCGAACGGGCCGTTTTGAAAGAGCGGGCGTTGGCGCACGTGAATGCCGCGCGCGCGCGTCACGGCGCGGAGGTCGTCGTTCTGGGGCATAACGCCGCCGCGCAGGAGCATGCGGAGGAATTGGTGCGCGGACGATACTTGTCGCATTGGAACAGGGACGGCCTTACGCCTTATATGCGCTACACCCGCGCGGGCGGACAGGGCAACAGCGCCGAAAACGCTTCGCTCACGGGACATTCGTCCAGTCAGGATTGTCCGGCCATTGACATGGACGTTGCGTTGGAGGAGGCGTTGCAGGGTTTCATGGACAGTCCTGGTCACAGGGACAACATTCTGCGTCCCGAGCACACCACATTGCACGTAGGCATTGCCCAGAGTTGCGGCTTTCTGACAGTGGTTCAGTTGTTTGCGGACGACTATGTTCGCTACGACGCCTTGCCGCATATCCGGGACGGGGTTCTCCGTATGACGGGGCATACGGTCAACGGCGCGGCGCTGCCCGAGGCAGGCCAGGCCATCCGCGTCTCGTGGAATCCCTTGCCGCAGCCCGTGACACGCGGTCAACTGATTCAAACCAGTTGCTATAGCGGCGGCCAGCCGATAGCTGATCTTTTGCGTCCGTTGCCCCCCGGCGCCCGCTACGTTCTTTCGGCCTATGACGGCGAATGGATCCGATGTCCCACGCCCTATGACGTAGATCCCGATCTGATCTATCCTGCCGATGCGCGCGCGCGCGCGCGCATCATGCAGGCAGCCAAGAACAACGACAAGATACGCACCCCGTATTCCGCGCCCGTCATCGTGGCCCAACGCTGGCAGGAGTCCGAGACGGCTTTCGAGATCGAAGCCGATCTTTCCTCCTTGTTGGATGAGTACGGGGCCGGCGTCTACACCCTTGGGTTCTGGGGGCAGCTCAACGGACAACCCGCCTTGCTGTCCGAGTACTCTCTTTTCGTTGAATAGAGGCCTGTCCGCGTATAATTGAGATTATTTGTACTTTGATATCGGAAACCTTGCGTTATGGCACCGCAGGCGGGTCGCTTTCAGACTGCGTCCCGCGCAATGGACTGTCGCCCCACCGGGGAAGCCCTACGGGAAAGCCTGCTCCTGTACATGGGGCGCACGGGATGCATTCGTCCCTGGCGCATAGGGGCGCATGCCATGTCGGTCGCGGACGGCCTCCAACCGGCCGCGGGCGTTACCCGCAGGGCGTGGCAATCCCTGTCGGATGCCGAATTGATCCAGCCGATCCGCAGCGCAGGACAGGCGTTGGGCTGGCATTATCGGCAAGGACGCCCCCGCCCGTTGCTGGAACTTACGCTTCAGGGGCGTCATGGGTATCGGCTGCGCACGGGTTCCGAGCCCGCGGCCTCGGAGTTGGCCTGGGCTCTGCGTTTCCATACCTCGTTGCGCCATGCCCTAGCCATTCTGGAAGCCAGAGACCATTTGCGCGCCCGGGACATTCCCGTCGATGACGATCCCCTGCCCTGCCCGCGCCTGTCCGCCGATCCCGGCGGGCCGCGTAGCGAGCCGGATCTGGTCGCCTATTACAGGGAACGCGTATATCCTGTGGAAGTGCAACGCGCGGTGGGCGCCCGTTATCTGTCCAAGTGGATCAAGAGTCTGGAACTTTTCCAGCGCCTGATGCTCATAACCTTTACCGAGAACAGTTGCCGTCGCCAAGGCCAGCAGCTGCTTGACGCCCGCCTGCGGCGCCAGTTGCCTGACGGCGTCATCCTCATGTCCAGTCTGGAAAGGCTGGAACAGGGCGCTGCGGCTTTTTCCGAGCTCTAACCTTCCTGACCCGCTCTCTTGCACGCAAGGACGTTGGCCCATGCATGTCGAACGCATACGCCTGGATCATTTCAAGATTCCCTTGCCCGCGGTGCTGTCCGATTCCACGCACGGCGCCATGAGCTGCTTCGGCTTGCTGACGGCCCGCGTTACGGACTCGGACGGGGCGGAAGGCTTGGGCTACAGCTACGTAGTGAGCAACATTGGCGGCGCGGCCGTCCATGCCCTGCTCAGCCGCGATTTGGCTCCCTTGTTGCTGGGACGCGCCGCGTCGGATCGGGAAGGCGCATGGGAAGCGATGTGGCGGCACGCGCATTTCGTCGGCCGCGGCGGCCTGGCCGCCTTCGCCCTCGCCGCCCTGGATATAGCGCTGTGGGACTTGGCCGGCCACACCGCGGCCATGCCCTGGTATCGCCTGCTGGGCGGCGCCCGACGCCCTGTCCAGGCGTATGCCGGCGGGATTGATCTCCAGTTGAGTCTGAACGACCTGCTCCGGCAGACGGACGGTTTCCTGGCGCAGGGCTTCCGGGCCGTCAAGATGAAAGTGGGGCGGCCGAACCTGGCCGCGGATGCCGCGCGCGTCGCGGCCATGCGCCGGCATTTGGGGCCGGAGCTGCCCTTGATGGTCGATGCCAATATGCAGTGGAACGCCTTCCAGGCCATTCAGGCGGCCCGCGCGTTCGCCGCCTCCGACGTCTTCTGGCTGGAGGAACCCACGATCCCGGACGATTACGCCGCGCACGCGCGTATCGCCCAGGAAGGCGGATTGCCGATCGCGACCGGCGAGAACCTCCATTCCGTGTACGAATTCCAGCACATGTTGGAGATAGGGCGCATCGCGTTCCCGGAGCCGGATCTCGTCACGCTGGGCGGCGTTACGCCTTGGCTCAAAGTCGCGCATCTCTGCGCCGCGCGCAACCTGCCGGTCACTACGCACGGCGTCCATGATCTGCACGTGCATCTGCTGGCGGCCGCGCCCAATGCCTCCTACCTGGAAGTGCATGGCTTCGGCCTGGAGCGCTTCATGCCGGAAAGCCTGGCCTTGACGAACGGAACCATACGGCCGCCGGACAGGCCGGGGCACGGCGTAGCGCTGGACTGGGAGCGACTGGCGCCTTTCCGCGACAGCCGCTCCGTTACGGTCCCCTGAGGTCTCTCTCTCGACTCCGCGTCCCCGCGGCGCCCGCGGCGCCATCGCAAATTGAAGTCCAAACGGACAGACGGCGCGGCGTCCGCCGCGCCTACGTCTCCAAGGCGAATTCCTGGCCCAGCCCCCACGCCAAGGCATTCTCGTACGCGCGGCTCGCGGCGGCGACGTCCTGCACCGCCAGGCCAACGGACTTGAACAAGGTCACGTCCGTCGCGCGTTGCCGTCCTGCGCACGTTCCCTCGACCAGTTCGCCCAGCGTCCCGCGCAGGTGGGACGCCGCGATCGTCCCGGCGCGCAACGGCGCCAACACGTCGCCGGCTTCTTCCATGGCGGCGGCTCTGTCATCCACGTACAGACGCGCGCGGGCTACGGTAGCCGCAGGAATTTCCTGCTTGTCGGGTTCAAAGACGCCCACGGCGTTCACGTGCGCGCCCGGTTCCAGATCCGCATCGTCAAAAATCGGCGCGGCGGACGTAGTGGCCGCGCACACGATTTCGCTGCCCGCCAGCGCGGCCTGCGGACTGGCCGCGGCCACGCATTGCACGGAGGGCGGCAACCGGGCGGCCATGGCCGCTCTAAACGTCTCCACGCGGGCGGGCGTAGGCGCGTATACCTGCACGCGTTCAATGGCGCGTACGGCGCATACGGCTTCCAATTGGGTACGCGCCTGCGCGCCGGCTCCGAAAATCGCCGCCTGCCGCGCGGACGCCAAGGCCAACAGATCCGTAGCCAAGCCGGATACGGCGCCGGTGCGGATGGCGGTCAGCGCGTTGCCCGCCAAGTTCGCCAACACGCGGCCGGTGGCCGAGTCCAACAACAACACCTGCCCCTGAATGAGAGGCAACCCGCGCGCGGGATTGGCCGGTTGCACCGACACAATCTTGACGGCCGTCCGCGGCGCGGGGCCGGCCAGCAACTGGGCCGGCATGGCCAGCAGGATGCCGTTCGTCTCCGGATTCGCCATCGGGAGCCGCGGGGGCTGGACGACCTGCCCCCGCGCCAAGGCCGCGAAGGCGTCTCGCATGCCGGCGATAGCTTCCTGCATGGGCAGGCATTGCTCTACGTCAGCCGCCGAAAGCATCAACACAAGGCGCCATCCGCCGGCTTATCCGCTAGACGCGCCCGAGGTTGGCGCCGCTGCGCCGGCCCGGCGCGATCGGCCTGCAGGCAGAAGCTGCGGCCGATCGAGCCCAAAGGCGGGCGCGCAACATGGGGCCGCCCTTTCACGTCTGCCGCGGTCGCCGGCGCCTCCGGAGATCGATTTTGTGCTGCCGCAAAATCTTGCGCACGTGGTGATCCGGCAATTCCAGGCGCGTGGCGAGCAAGGAACCGGTCCAGCGCTTCTTGCCTTCCGGCGGGGCCTCATCCAGCAACGCCAAGACACGCGCCACGTCGTCATCTATGGGCCGTTTGGGCCGGCCGGAACGCGGCCGATCGTGCAGGCCGGGTATGCCTTCCTGATTGAAGCGGCGGCACCAATGGAGCACTTGCACCGACGACAGCATGATGCGATCGCTGATTTCCGGCGTCGTATAGCCCTCGTCGGCTTGCAGCACGACGCGGGCGCGCTGGGCCAAACGATTTTCGATCAAAGGGGCCTTGACCCACTGGAGCAATTCCTGCCGTTGCGCTTCTTCCAGTTTCACGGACGCGACCGGTCCGCGTTGCCGCGCCCGCGGGCGCGGTCCCGTATCTCCAGCCACGCGGGCCGCGGCGGGCCGCGCGCCCGCGGCGCGCGGGCCGCTACGCGCCGCGCCGCGGCGGGTCGGTTGGCGGATCAAGCCGTCAAGGCCGTGGTCGGCAAAACGGCGGCGCCAGATGCTCACCTGGCTGGAACTGGTCTCGACTTGGCCGGCGATTTCACTGGTGGTCATGTTCGTGGCGGCCAAGAGGATCGCCGCGCAACGCTTGCGCACGCTGTCCGTGTTTTCGGAATCGTCCCGCATGGCTTCCAGTTTGGCGCGCATGCTGGCAGACAGAATGACGGGAATGGGAGGACGACCTATTCGTTTGATGGGACACCTTCTCTTTACTCTGGATGAGCGACGAGATGGCCGGACCGGCGGGAGGACGATGCCCGGGCGGTTGCGCGAGAGAAGGATACGGCAGCGTCCATGACCTAGCCTGACCTGACTTGAAGCATAATTATAGCATTGACCCTACAACAATTAGGAGAATTGGTTATGAAGTTGCGCGGAAAAAACGCCCTTGTGACCGGCGCGACCAAAGGCATCGGCCGCGCCGTCGCCCTGGCCCTGGCCCAGGCGGGGGCCGCCTTGGCCGCCACCGGCCGCAACCAGGCGGAACTGGACTCCTTGCAACAGGCCGTGGCGGACAGGGGCGGTCGCTGCCATGCCTTGGCCGCGGATCTGGCGGCAGACGGCGCGGCCGCGCAGGTCTTCGACTTCGCTCAGGCGGCCTTGGGCGCCGTTCACGTTCTGGTCAACAACGCCGGCATCGGCTCCAGCCAACAGCCCATGCTGGTCGCGGACTACGACGACGCCTTCTGGGACTTGATGCTGCGCGTCAATCTCACGGTTCCCTACCAGCTGACCCGCCTCGCACTGCCTGCCATGAAGGCGCGGCGCCACGGGCGCATTATCAACGTCGCGTCCATCAACGGCAAAGTCCCCTCGACCTACGGGTGCGCTTACACGGCCAGCAAGCACGGCTTGCTCGGCCTGACCAAAACCGTAGCCGCCGAGAACGTGGCGTGGGGCATCACGGCCAACGCCATCTGTCCCGGCCCCGTGCGCTCCCGACTGAACGACGCCCGCGTGGCGTTCGACGCCGCCCGCGCGGGGCGCTCTTTCGAGGAACAGGAAAAAACGATGACCGGCCTGCAACGTCGGCTGGAACCCGAGGAGATTGCGCCCCTGGCCGTCTACCTGGCCAGCGACGATTCCGCCGCCATGACGGGGCAGGCGCTCAACGTCGACGCCGGGCTGGTCATGGCGGCGTGAGCGCCGCCGCGCGCGGATGCGCGTCAAACGGTTAACGGCAACGCGACGCGACAGCCTTGCTGGGCCGCCCGATACGCGCCCAGCACCATTTCCACGGACACCTTGCCGTCTTCGGCGCTGACGGTTGCGTCGGTCAGACCGCGTACGTAGTCGATGAAGGGACGGGGCACGCCGCCGATACGGGCGGCGTGCGCGGCCGGAATCTCTACGTCCACGACCGTCCACTCCGCGTCGCCCCGCCGAATGTAGCGCAGAGCCGCCGCGTCGGGAGGCCGCGGCGCCGACACGGACGGGCCGTCGCCGAAATCCTGGATGATGGTGCCTTCGTCCCCGTAGATCTCGGTCGTGTTCACGCCGGCCACCGTAGTGGAGGCATTGAAAAGAACCCCCATTTCGCCCTGGCCGAACCGATATACGGCCATGCCCGTATCGTCCGTGTCCAGCGGCGTCACGATGCGATCGATCTCCGCAATCACGCTGGTCGGACGTCCCAGCAGCCAGTAGAACCAGTCGGCGGGGTGGCTGGCGTCGTCGAAGAACATGCCGACGTTGGCCTCGGGATCGAAATGCCAGCGCGCGGGACTGTTGACGAAATCCTCGTTGAGCAGCACGCCGATGCAATGCCGGCGCCGCACCACGGAGACCTTGCCCACCACGCCCTGCTCCAGCAGGCGCTTGATGGCGATGTTGGCGGGGTCGTGGCGCATCTGGAACGCCATGCTGAACTTGATCCCCGTTTCGTTGACCGCCCGGACGATGCGATCGCAGTCGGCGAGCGTGGTCGCCATGGGCTTTTGCAAAAGCACGTGCTTGCCGGCCCGGGCCGCCAGTTCCACCATGTCCGCGTGCCGATTGGTCTCGATGCCGATCATCACGGCGTCGATCGCGGGGTCGTCGACGACGGCCTGCGCCGAGGGGCGGAATTCGTAGCCGTATTGCTGGGCGGCGGCGCGGCCCCGTTCTTCGTCGGGGTCCCACCCGGCGACCAGCGACGCGTCCTCGTAGTCCTGCATGACCTGGCAGTAAATCCCCAGATGTCCGTGCGCATGGCTCAGAACGCCTACGCGGACCTTGTCCGGGTCCGCCTCGACGATCCGGGCCGGCGGGGGCGCGGCCGCGCGCAACGGCGCGCGCAGGCCGTCCATGCCGTCCTGGTTGAAACGCGCGCACCAATGCAGAATCTGCTCCGGCTCGGCCATAATGCGATCGTTGATCTCGGCCGCGGTATAGCCGGCGTCGGCTTGCAGGATCACGCGGGCCCTTTGCGCCAAATAATTCTTGATCAAGGGCGACCGGATCCATTGGTGCAATTCCTGCCGTTGCGCGTCCGAGAGCGTCACGTCCGCGAGCGGGCTCTCTTGCTGCGCGCGGTCGTTCGGCTCCGGCGGCTCTGCGCCGTCGTCCGGCGGCGGGGCGCGGCGGGGGCTACGCGGCTGTCCGCGCGCCGGGCGGCGGATCAAGCCTTCCAGCCCGCCGTCCTTGAAACGACGTCGCCATACGCTGACTTGACTGGTGCTGGTACCCACCTGCTCCGCGATTTCGCGCGTCGTCAGGTTCAGGGCAGCCAAAAGAATAGCCGCGCAACGGTTGCGCAGGCTCTGCGCGCTGTCCGGATTGTCCCGCAGGGTCTCCAGCTGGACGCGCGTATCGTCGGACAGCACGATGGGGATAGGAGGACGACCGATTTTTTTGATAAGGCACCTTCCTGTGTGTGATCTGAGGCGTTCAAGGCGGCCCGCCTGCCCGCGGCGCGCGCAACGCGGCCGGGCGCGCAGGCAGGGGTGACCCTAGGAAGCGGCGCGCGCCGCGGCGAACACGGGCTGCTCCAGAATGGTCTGCTGTTCGTAGATCGACCCGGAACGCAACGAGGGCGGCAACGGCATGCGCACCGGCACGTCGGTGACGCGCGCGGTCCAGGTCGGTTCGCCTCTGAGAATATGGGCGTTGAAACTGTCCCAATCCCCGAAACCCATGAGCGGCCACGCGTCCAGGGCGCACATCTGGAACAGCAACAGGCGCCGCGGGTAGGGCGAAGCGTTCCGGGCGGACGCGTGCAACGTGCGCACATGATGCAGGGAAATGCCACCGGCGTACACTTCCAGCGGCACGGCCTTGTCAGCGCCAGGCACCTCTTCCGTCACGGCGCCGGCAAAATGGCCGTCCTGATGGTGATCCAGGATCGGCCCCTTATGACTGCCCGGTATGGCCAGCATGCAACCGTTCTCCAGCAACGTATCGTCCATGCATACGCCTACCGCCAGCAGGTCGTCGTTGGTATGGGGGTAGAAGGCCCAATCCTGATGCCATTCGATGGGACTGCCGAACTGGGGCGATTTCATGTTGAGTTTGTTGCCGTTGGTGCGCACGCCGGCGCCGATCAGAGACTCGACGATGTCCAGAATGCGCGCATGCCGCATGGCGCGGTCGTACGCGGGATGCTGCGCCACGGGATTCTTGAGGCGGCGCAGGCGCGGCTCTTCCGGCGTATGGCCCGGTTCCAGATCGAATACGTCGGTGTGCTCCGTATGGGCGCGCGACTGCTGCACGAAAGAATCGGTCACGTCGCGCAGAGTCCGCACTTCCTCGGCGCTCAGCACGTCGTTGACGACCAAATACCCGGTTTCGTTATAGGAATCGATTTCAGCTGGCGACAGCATACTTTTCACCCCTTACCAAGAAGGCTCCGCCCTGCGCCTCGACGCAGGCAAGCGGACAGCGCGCGGGTCATTACGTTCAAAGGCATGCAGGCATTATATTGTATTTTATATTATAGGCGATAGATCGGCCATTGCATCGCAGTTGCGCCCCATGCGCCAGCGGCCTCGCGCGCACGCGGCCTCTGGGCGACGGGAGCGGATCTCGCCACGCGCCGGCTTGGACCGGGAGCCGCCGTCATCCATGCCGCAGCGTCAGAATATCGTCCATGTCGGCGAAGATCGCATCCAGTTCCTGCTGGTCATAGGCGTCCAACGCCGTCATGCCCGGACGGCGCATATGGGACGCGGCGATAACGCCCCGCCGCACCAGCGCTTCCTTGATATAGCGCAACCCCAGGCAAAAGCCCAGATTGATAAAGGGCAAGAGGCGATTGTACAGGGCGCGGGCGGCCTCCGTCTGGCCGGCCTGAAACAGTTCCCAGATGCGCACATGCACGTCCGCCACTTCTACGGACGGCATGAAGCCGTGCGCGCCCCGCGCCATCTCCGACATCATCCAGCGGCACCAGGCCCCGCCGAAAACGCCCCAGCAGTCATCGCCCAACGCGTCCAGCAGCGTCGAGATGTTGTGGGCGCTGGGTTCGTTCTCCTCTTTCACGTAGCGCACGTTGTCGATTTCGCGCAAGAGGCGCAGGATGCGCGCGACGGGGAGCCCGGGCGGCGCGTCCTGAATGAATACGGGCACGCGCGCGGCTTCCGCAATGGCGGCGTAATAGGCATGGATTTCATCCGGTCCCGGCGCGCCGACGTAGGGCGGCAGCGCGATCACCGCGGCGGCGCCCGCGCCGGCCGCGTGCCGGGCGAATTCCGCGGCCCCTTGCCGGCTGGTCGCCGCTACGCCGACCACTACGGGCATGCGCGCCGCCGCCAAGACGCGCTCCACCGCCGCCTTGCGTTCCTGGTCCGTCAACATCTGGAATTCGCTGGCCAGGACGGGGTACACCAAACCATGGGCCCCGGCCCGGCGGCAGAATTCCACTTCGCGGTCCAAACCGGCGAGGTCCAGGGACAGGTCGGCGCGAAATGGGGTCTGCACTACCGGAAATATGCCGCGCAAGCGTTCCATGCATCCTCCTGCTTCGGGTTACGTCAAGCGTCGTCTTCCGGATCCAGGGCCGCGGACAAATCAATGACGTGATCGGCCGCGGGCCTGTACTCCGGCGAATGGCTGAAAAGCAACACCTGCCGGCGCCGGGCTAGCCGGCGCAGGGTCTCCGTCGCCGCCTGCCGCCTGGGGGCGTCGAACTTGACGAAAGGGTCGTCCAGCAACAGCGGCGGACAACGGTCCGGGAACAGCAAATCCGTCAGGGCCAGGCGCACGGCGAAATAGACCTGATCCTGCGTCCCGGCCGACAGGGCCTCAACGGGAATCCAGCCTTGGGGATGGACGGCGTCCCGTACGGTCAAAGCCAGTTCGGCATCCAGGCGCACGGCGGCGTACCGGCCCGCCGTCAGTTGGGACAAGGCCGCGCCGATGCCCGGCGCCAAGCGTTGGGACGCCGCGCGCAACGCCTGCGCGCGGGCCGCCGCCAGCGCTTCGTGAGTCAGATGCAGCACTTCCGCGCGTTCGACCAGCTGATCCCGTTGCCTTTGCAGATCGTACAGCCTTTCGTCCGCGGCCAGCGCGACGGAGGCCGAATCTTGCAAGGCATTGATGGCGCCGCGCAGTTCCTGGCGCTGGGCCTCGAACGCTTGGATGTCCTGCGTCAGCGCCGCGTGGCGCTGGCGCCGCTTTTGCTCGTCGCGCGGATCCATAGCCAATACGGCCCTCATGGCCGACGTATCCAGCGCCTCCGACAGGCGCGCGATTTCGCTTTGCAGGTCTTCGCGGCGCAGGCTCAAATCGGCCATGGTTACGCCTTCGCCCAACCGGGCCCGTTGCAACGCCCGTCGGTGTTCGATTGCGGTCTGGGTCTCCGCGCCTGTCTGCGGCGGCGCCGTCGGGGACAGGCTTTCCCGTAGCGCGTGCCGCCATGTCCAAGCGCCCACACCGATCAGGGCGGCCAGACCGCCCAGGACATACAACGCTGTCGCCGCGTTCACGTTCGCGCGCCCCCACAGCGCGCCCGCAACGATGAACGCCAGCCCGATCCCGAGCACGGCGCGGCTCGGAAACCGCGCGGCGAGGGGCGGTACCGACGGCGTCGCCGACAGGTGCCGGGCGCGGGCCTCTATTTGCGCGATGGCCTCTTCCTGCTCGTGATAGAACCGGCGATCCTCGTCGATCGCGTCCCGTTGCGCTTGCGCGGCGGCCAAGCGGTCTTGCAAGCCGCGAGCTTCCTGCACGCGCGCCAGTTCCGCGGCCAAGGCCTCGCGTTCGGGCCGCATGGCGCGCAGCTGGCGGTTCGCCGCGCGCACGCGGTCTTGGGCCTGATCGTACTGCTGCTTGCGCGCATGGTACAGTTCCCGTTCCCGCGCCGCCTCCACGAGCGATTGGCTCAATACGGCAATGGGACCCGGCACTTTGGCTTGCGCGCTGCGGCGCAACTGCCCGCGCGCGGAATTCAGGCGCCGGAGGACCTCCTGGACCCGCACCTGATTGCCGGTCAGAGCCAGTTGTTCGATGGCATGCGCCAACTTGGCGGCATCCCACAGCGCGCTCTCCATCTGATCCTGCGCCACGAATACCGTACCTGCGAAGGCGTCTTCCTCGAGAGGGCCGAACTTCGTTTGCAGCAAGGCGGAAAAGCGGGATTCCCGGCTTTCCTGCCGTTCGTCGTCCACCTGCAAGGCCGCCTTGCCCGTACCCCAGTCGCGCGTAATGCAAATCCGCTCTTGCTGCGCGCTGCGGAGCTGGAGACGGACGGAGGGCCCCTGTTGCTGTTCCCAGGACTGCCATCGGGCCATGCTTTTGCGCTGGGTAGACCGGGCAAACAGGCATTCCAGAATCGCGGCGGACAGCGTGCTTTTGCCGGCTCCGTTGAAGCCCACGATCAAGTTGAAACCGGGACGGAACGCAAAGCGCCGCCCGCGGAAACAACCGAAGGCCTCCAGTTCCAGGCATTCCAACTGCATCAGACCACGCGCCTGCCGAGCAGTTCGTTCAGGCCCAGCTGATAGGCTTGCCGCACGCGTCGTCTTTCCGTTTCGGTCTCGGCCTGATCCATGCGCGTCTGCATCTGGCGCGCGAACGCCTTCACCAAGGGCGTCGCCTGTTCCGTCTCCCAACGATCCGGCGCGATTTCAATCTGCGTCGCGTCCTTCAGCTGCAAGGAAAAGAACGACGGAGCCCAGGCTTCGTACAGGGCCTCCGGATCCAGGGCCGGGCATTGATCCCGCAAGCCGCGCAACGCGAGCGTGAGAATCCGATCCGGGTCGGCCTGCTCCTGCACGACGGCGGCTATGGCGTCCAAATCCAGGCCCTGCACATTCAGATCCAGCGCGGTGCGCTGCAGGGATCCTACCGCAAGGGGCGTCACCTGCGCTTCCGCCCCTTGCAGCGCGACGGACAAAACCACGCCAGGACTGGGCTGTTCGTTCCTGACGGGTTCCGGCGCGCCGCTGTACCACGCGGGCACCCGATTCACGGTCAGGGCGCGTACGGTATGGAAATGGCCCAAGGCCACGTAGTCCACCTGCGCCGCGTCCAGACCCTCCAGCGCCAGCGGTTCGGCGTCGCCCATCCGTTGCGCGCGGTCGCTGACCCATCCATGCACGACGGCGATATGGCATTGCGCGGGCCGGGGGCCGCCCAGATTCAGGCTTGCGCCGCTGGTCTCTTCCCGCTGGAACACGGGGAACCCCGTTACGCCCAGCTCCAGATCCGGGAAGATCATCTGTTGCCCGGCTTGGGCGAAGACATGGACATTATCCGGCCAGTCGGCCTGCGCGTAGGCGGAATGTTCGGCGAGGTGATCATGGTTGCCGGCCACGAGGCAAACGGGCACGCGCGCCCGTTCCAACTCCTGGCGCACGAATTGCACCGTGGAAGCATAGGGACGGTTGCTGTCGAACAGATCGCCGGCGACGACCAGCAAATCGTGCTTGTCCAGAGCGAGATCGACGATGCGCCGGAACGTCTCGCGCACCTTGTGCCGATAGGCCTCGCCCCGACCGGCCGAGTGATTGAACGGCGCGTCCAGATGAACGTCAGACGTGTGCAGAAGGCGAACGCCCATTTTCTTGCCCGTAGCTTGAATGGCCGTCTCTATGTTAGCAATAATGCGCGCAACGCCGAATTCAGGGTTCAATGAATGAGGCGCAGACCGGGACGGGCGGCTCTCTACGCGCACGGTTGCGGCGGCCGGCATTGGTACCGGGCAGCGCCAAGCGCAGGCGGCCGGCCGGATCGCTCGGAGCCAGCCTTGGAGGCGGCATAATAGCGACAGGGCAGAAATCGGTCGGTCTCCGCTCCTTATCGCAGTCCCGCACTCCGCTATGCGTTATCTGTTATACACTGAAACGGATGATTCCGGGAGACATCGTATGAACGAGGAGAGCCTGTCTGAAATCATTGCGTTAGGCGAAGGCCCTACGTCCGAATTCAAACGCAATGTCAACGCGGCGTTCGGGCACGAAATCTGCGCTTTTGCCAACGCGGCGGGCGGCATCATTCTGGTCGGCGTCGACGATGACGGCAATCCCGTTGGCTTGAAGCCTCACAATCGCCTCAAATCTCCAGTTCAGAGCTACGCGCGCGCGGCGGATCCGCCGATAACGGCAGAAATGGAAAGCGTAGGCTCCGTGCTCTGCGTTACCGTGCCGGAACAACGCGCAAAACCGTACTCTTTCGGAGGCAGTTTCTACGTGCGCCAAGGCGCATCCTCTCAGAAATTGACGCGGGACGAAATCCGCGCCTTTTTCCATGACGCGGGTCTGATCCCCGTCGATCAGGCTCCTTGCGACGCCTTCGATTTGGCGGTTGACTTGCATTCCGACAATTGGCCGCCGTTTGCGCGACGCTGCGGCCTCGATCCCGAGATCGAGCCGCGGATTGCCCTGGAGAATCTCCGTCTCATCCAAGACGGCCATCTAACCAACGCCGGCGCCTGGTTGCTGGCGGACGATATAACCCGTTTCGCGTTGCAAGCCGGCGTGATGTGCGTTTTGTTCAGCGGCAGGGGGGACAGCCGCATTGTCGATCGCCAGCATTTCACCGGCAATTTGCCTTCAATCTATGAAGACGCCATGCGCTTTCTGATGACTAAACTCAATACGTCTCTCATTCCTTCCGCGCAGGGACGCCATGAACGTTTGGAATTGCCGGAAAACGCTTTGCGCGAAGCGGTGGTGAATGCGATAGCGCACCGGGACTATCGCAGCTCCGCCAATGTACAAATCAGCATTTTCCAGGATCGGGTGGAAATCGTATCGCCAGGCGGATTGCCGGCCGGCATGCGAGAAGAATACCTGGGCATCAGGAGCATCCCGCGGAATTCGCTGCTTTTTCGCATCCTGTACCGCATGGGCATGGTGGAGGAAGTCGGGAGCGGCATCCGGCGCATTCGGCAAGACTGCCTGGATTTCGGCGTCCCGGAACCGGAAATCGAAGTGTCAGAAAATTGGGTGCGCGTAGCCTTCCGCCGCGCCAACGGCATGTCTTTGCCGGCCGTTCCCCGTTTGACCCCCAAGGAAATCCCTCACGTAACCCGTCTGCTTTTGGCTACGGAAGGAACCATGAGTCGAACGGAACTCATGCAGGCGCTGGCATTGAAGGATCGCAAATTCTTTACCCGCGCTTACCTGCGCCCCAGCCTGGAAAACGGCTTGATGGAAATGACCATGCCCGACAAGCCCAGTCATCGGCTGCAAAGATTCCGGCTCACGGCCTTGGGCGCGCAAGTACGCCTTTTTCTGGCCGGTATGAGTTCCCATAACCACGCATAGTCCTGCGCAAGGCCAATGGGCCATCAAGAGGCAGCGCATATATCTTGCCATATCATTCGTTGTCTTTTTCATGATACATATTAGAATATCGTTTTCCTCATTAACGAACGGCGCGCTTCATGCCGCGTATCACCCCCCACATCACCCCCCGCATCGCCCCTCGCGCATTTTCACTTTCTAATCTCTATCGCATCTCGATTCCGCCTATATCACCCCTCACATCACCCCCCGCATCACCCCTCAAGAAAAATTTCTGTTTTTCCGTCCCATTTTCAATCTTTATATCAAAGAACAATTTACTGATTATGGCTTCGTCATGCCGCGGGAATTAATGGCGCGAACAGTTAAAAGCCGTCGTTGCAGGCTTTTGTCGTAGGTGTCCGGATTTTGATCCGCAATGCGTTTCTGCTCCCGAAACGGGCAGAATGACGGATTGAGACGCGGGACTGCGAGCCGTAGGCGCGATCAAGTTTTGGCTTGAACATGACGTCCCCAAGGGGAATCCGCCTTGGCGCCGGGATCGGCCGACTGCAGACTGACGAATGCAACTTGCGGGACGGACTGCGCCTAATCATGTACGACGCGAAAACGCGCAATGCAGGCTATACGGAAGAGACCGGAAAAGGCTTTGCCTCGCAACGAGGAGGAAATCGCCGCTACCAACGCGCGCGGCTGGAACCATAGACCGATCATGGAGACGACTGGTCTGTCTGGCGCGCCTGCGCCCATCGGCGCGGTGACAGGGACAGAGCGCGGCGGCCTTTATCCTTGACGGTATGGACCAGACCCAGCTGCCGCACGCGTGCTACAATCCGACCGGGATGCGCAAGCGCAGAGGGAGTCTTCCCGTTCATGGCGCCTGAAACAACCGCCGTACGCCCAGAGACCAAGGTCCATGACCTGTTACCTTGGCACCCGGATCCGCGTGCCGTCCAACTGGCGCAGGTCCTGCTCCAGCAGGTGCAGGCCGACAATGTGGTGATTTTCGGATCCCGCGCCCGCGGCGATTGGAAACCGTACTCGGACATTGACCTGCTGATCGTGCAAGCGCCCGCAAGCGAATGGGCCTACATACGCGAGAAAGCCCATATGCTGGCCAAGAGCATATTCGGCCAGTTAATGGATGTTGACCTCGTACATCGCACGCATCGCGAATGCCGCATTCAGATCAAACACAGCGTTAACGGCATTGCCGCCGTTGCCTTGCGCGAAGGAGTCGCCGTGGAACCTTATCCGACCCCTTTGAACGAACCCGAACCCGAACCCGATTTGACGGAGTACGGAGAGACGCGCCTGCGTATAGAAGACGCGAACGACAACTACGACAGCATGCAGTATTTACTGGCAGGCGGCCGCGAAAGCGATAGCGTAGCCGCCCATGCCCATCAGACATTGGAACATGCGCTGAAAGCCTTGATATCCGCGCAGAGAAACCCGTATCCGTACAGCCGCAATCTGGATGAGTTAAGGCAATCCGCCGGCCTTGATCCCCTATCCATGGCCAGCGACCTTGCGCAACTTGATCCATACGCCGGAGGCGATGCCTATCGGATGGCGGCCAACCCCATAAGCAACTTCGCGGCGATGGCCAATGCCGTAACGGACGACCTTATACGCATATACGCCCAGATTGAACGCTTGATCGATCTGGATGCTTGGACCCTCCAACCTCCAGGCACGCCCCACCTCATCCAACCCATCCATCGCTAGGCTCGCCTTCAGCCATCGGCGCGCGGCGGGCAACCAAGAATAAGGCGCGGCGGGTCTGCGCAAGACCAAAACCGTTTGGGCGCCGCTTTTTATTGCGATTCGCCTCGCGCCCCTGCCCGGAGCCTCGCGCGTCTCGCTCATGGATCGCGTAGGCATGAACCCTGCCGGGAGCCAACGGAGAAAAGCGGCTGGAACTCAGCTGCTTCCCCGACATGGCTAACGAGGCTGATCGACTCCGCAATGACCGCGGATCCGATCTCCGCGGCATGCCGCCGCGGAGGATGCTGCCGCCCGATATGGATCTGCCTTGCGTTCGAGGAGATGACGCGGAGCGGATGCCCGCGGCGGGCATGGCATGCCCTATCGTGGATCGTAAGCCCCTATCCGCTCAGACTCAACGCGGCGTATGCGGCGCGGAGGCTCAGGAACTCACGCCGTACTTGAATGCGTACGGCACCGTGCCGTCCTCATCCACCGTATAGCCCCATTGGCGCACGTAGTCCATGCCGGACAGGAATTCGTCTCCCCGCGCGCGGAGCAAGGCGCGCAACCGCTGGCGCAACTCTGCCTGCACGGATGCCGTCGCCGACTGGTCAACCGCATTGGCCAACTGGAAAGGATCCGCTTCGTTGTCGTAGAGGAGCCAAGGCCCCGCGCGCGTCTCTACGTAGGTGTACCGGTCCGTTACGATGCCGCGGTACTCGCGACCGCCGTCCTTGGCCATGAACTGGCCGAAGGGATGCAGGCACATGATCAAGGCCTGGCCGGCGGAGGGATCGTCGCCGCCGCGCAGGTACGCCCCGTAATCCAGGCCCTGTATCGACGCCTGCGGTTCCAGGCCGCACAGATGCATCAGGGTAGGCAAAACGTCCACCGTGTCGATCGGCGCGTCCGCGACCCGCCCCGCGCGTCCGAACGCGCGCGGATAGCGCAAGAGAAAAGGCACCCGTATCGACTCTTCCCAGGGACGTTGCTTCTTCACTTCGCCCTGGGAACCCAGCATGTCCCCGTGATCCGACATGAAGAGCAGGATCGTGTCGTCTTCCAGCCCTGCCGCCTTGAGGCAGGCCAGCAGCTCGGCCAAACAGTCATCCAGCGCGGTGCAGTGGGCGTAATAGCCGGCGATCCAGGCCCGCGCGTCCGCCTCCATCGCCGGGGGCACATTCGGGCGCAGCGCCAGGGCGGCCGGATCGTACCGTTGGCGGTACGGCTCGGGCGCCGTGCCGTAGGGCGCGTGCGGCGGCCCCCAGGACAGCATCAGGAGAAAAGGCTTCTCGGACGTACGGGTTTCGATATAGCGGCAGGCGTCCCGCGTCTGCGCCAGGGCGTCGTAGCCTTCCCACTGCGACGGTTGCGCCGCGTCATGATCGTAGTAGAGCGAGCGATTGTAATCGTGGGTGCATTCCAGGACTTTCCAGTAATCGAAACCCTGTCGGCTTTCGGGCGGAATGACGGCATCCCGCCCGCGCCCGTCTACGTGCCATTTGCCGATATAGGCCGTGTCGTATCCGTTGCGGGCGAAGATTTTGCCCATGCTCTCCGCCTCGTCGGCCAGATGGACGTCATTCAGGAACAAGCCGTGGGTCAGCGCGTATTGCCCCGTCAACAGGCATCCGCGCGCCGGCGTGCAAACGGGGATGCCGGACAGGGCCCGGCGAAAATTGACGCTTTCCTGCGCCAAGCCATCCAGAACGGGCGTTTGCACCTGATCATTGCCGGCATAGCCGCAGGCCTGAGCCCGCCACTGGTCGGCCAGCACCAAAACGACGTTGGGACGCTTGGGGGACATGGCGCGCGCCGCGGAATTGCGAGGGAAGGACATGTTCAGGCCACCTGCAGGAATTTGAGGCAGACGGGATTGGGGACGGACGCGATTTCGCCGGTGGCGCGCAAGAGGCCTGAGTGCGGGTCGATGTCGAAGACCACAATCGTATCGGAATCCTGATTGGCCGCGTACAGACGGTCGCCCTCCGGATCCAGCGCGAAATTGCGCGGCGTCTGGCCTTGGGTCGACTCGTGGCCCAGCAGGGACAGTGCGCCCGTCGTCGGATCAATCGCGAACATCGTTATCGAGTCGTGCCCGCGGTTGGAATTGTACGCCCACCGCCCGGAGGGATGGACGTGAATGTCCGCGGTGCTGACGTGCCCGTCCCAATCGTCCGGCAACGTGCGGATGGTCTGGAACGGCTCCAGCTGGCCCGCACTCGGACTCCAGGCGCAGGCCGTAATCGTAGCCGCGATCTCGTTCAACAGGTAAGCCCAGCGGCGATTCGGGTGAAAGGCGAAATGGCGCGGACCGGAACCGGGCGCGACCGTAAGGCGGCTGTGTTCGGCCAGCGCGCCGGTCTCCGCGTCGTACCGGTACACCTTGGCCTGATCGATGCCCAGATCCGCGGCCACGGCGAATGCGCCGTCGGGATCCAGATTGATGGAATGGGCATGGGGGCCTGCCTGGCGCTCCGGGTTCACGCTGGAACCCTGGTGCTGGATGCGGATGGCGCCGGGCAGCCAATGGCCCTGGGCGTCGAAGGGCACGACCCCCAGCGAACCGTTCAGGTAATTGGCCGTCAGCACGCGGCGTCCCTGTTTGTCCACGATCAGGTGGCAGGGCCAGGAGCCTTGGGAGGAATGCTTGGCCCGGCAGGTCAAACGTCCCGTGTCCGCATCTATGGCATAGGACGCGACGGCGCCGCCCGCAAAATCCGTCGAATCCTCCACTTCGCTGACCGAAAACAGCAGTTTCCGGTTGGGATGCAGGGCCAGGAACGAGGGGTTGGGCACGGCGGCGAACCAATCGATCAAGTCCAGGCGTCCGGTCGCGGCCGAACGTTCGAAGGCGTAGATGCCTTGGGCCGTGGGCGTGACGTGGGGCAACGCCTCGGTATAGGTGCCTACGTAAAGAAAGGTCTTGGGCATGGAATGTCATCCTGTTGAAAAAGCGGCGCTTGGCGCTGGGCCGCGGGCAACGCCGCGGCGAGCGTCTTTCGCGGCGGTCAAGGCGCATGGAAGCGCGCGCGGCCGCGCAAGGCGCCCGTTCAGAGTCCGCCAGCCTCCCGATCGCGCAGGCCGAAAAACCGCACCCGCTGGCAGACCGATCCGATCGCGCAGGGTTCTGAACGCTCGTTGCACGGCATCGCCCCCGCGCTCTCCGCCGCGGGCCGGCCCCGCGTCCGCCCGCGGCGGGCCATCACTCCAGCTGCTCCAAGGCCTGCAGGGCAGCCGCGACGCTGTCGCCCGGCGCGATGTCGTAGTTCACGGCAACCAGCTGGCCCTGGCCGTCAATGACGAAAAGGCTGCGATGCACGCCCATGAACTTCCGTCCCATGAATTTGCGCTCGCCCCACACGCCGTAGGCTTCGCAGATGGCGTGATCGCTGTCCGCCAGCAACGAGAAAGGCAGCTCGTACTTCCGAATGAACTTGGCATGCTTCTGGCTGCTGTCGGGACTGACGCCCAAGACCGCGGCGTTGCGCGCCTGCAGGTCGCCGAAACGGTCGCGCAAGGCGCAGGCCTGCTTGGTGCAGCCCGGCGTGTCGTCCTTGGGATAGAAATACAATACCAGGGGTCGGCCCTTGAAATCCGACAGGGACACGTCCCGTCCGTTTTCGTCTACTGCCGCGAAGGCCGGGGCCTCCGCGGGAACCGTAAGATGCTTCAAAGGCATGGCCTGCTCTCCTTGCGCGTCGGCGCGGGCGTCGCTATACGGTAATGCGCGACGCGTCGCGGTGGTAAATCACGGGATTCTGGCGGTCGTCGTCGAGTTCGTCCCCCTGGCGGTAGGACGCGAACTGCGCGTCGGACAGAATGTTCTGGATGCCGTTGAACGTGCTGCCGTAGGGCATGAAGCCGCAGGTCATGGCGCGGCGCCAGCCGCCCGTCATATTGGCTCCCGCCCCATGCACCAGCAACGCGTTGTGGAAGGAGCAGGATCCGGCCTTCATGGGCGCCGCCACGGACTGCGCGTCGGCCAATTGGGGATAGACGCGGAAGATGTCGGACATGTTCTGCCCGATGCCCACGTTGTCGTACGTGGTGTGCTTGTGCGAACCCGCCAGGAAATACAGGCATCCGTTGCTCAGGGTGGCGTCGTCCAGCGCGATCCAGATGCTGATGGCGTCCCGCGAGTAAAAGGACCAGTAGGGATTGTCCAGATGCCAGGCCGTGGCGTTGGCCCACGGCTGCTTGATGAGCGCCTGATCGTGCCAGACGCGCAGGCCGTCGGTTTGGGCCAGTTCGGCGGCCATCCGCCCGATGGCGGGATTCAGCATCAGCGCGCGGACGTCCGGATTGTCCTTCCACAGATTGATGCGTTGCACGAAAACGTAGTCGTAAAAGGAATCGCCGGCCTTCCAGCGCGCGTCGTCCGCGTCCGCGCCCTCCGCGACCAATTTGCGGTCCTTGCGTTCCTGGACCGCGCGGTCCACGGCTTGGCGCCAAGCCGCCAATTCGGTCGGATCGAGAAAGTCCTCCACGACCACGAAGCCGTTGTTCTGGTAGTGATCGATCTGTTCCTGCGTGATACGGCTGTTCATGCCTGCCTCCTTGTCCAGGGGCGGAGCGAGGCCGAGCGTAGCCCCTGCCTCGCCGCCCCGGTCAACTCTGATCTCAAATCCGGTTAGGGATTGGACGCGTAATACATCTGTTCCCCGCTGTTGTTGCCGGCAATGGCCTGGCCGGCGACGGGCACGTTCCGTATCGCCGCGTCGGTCACCAATACGTACCCCACCTTCTCGGCGATATTGAAGACGTATACGTTGTCGTGGTGGATCTGGTACAACTCCTCCGTGAGCGCCTGATCTTCCGGCGAAGAAGGAATCGCGCTCACCCGCCCTTGATGCAGTTCGATGATGCGCTTCACCGGCGCGGGCGGCTCCATGCCGTTCTCGCCGCCGCTGTTCATCCACGTCGTCCATTCGGGCGCCCACATGTTGGTCGGCAGGTAATCCGTCCAGGTGCCGTTCTTCCACATGGGCTGCACCGACCAAATCAGGGTCGCGTACAGTTCGCCCGCGTTGCGGCGCTGGCTCCACAAACTGGGTTCGATCTTCTTGAGCGTGGTGTTAAGGCCCACGTCCCGGAAGTACTCGGTCAGCAGTTCGGCCACCGGGCCGATGTCCGGCGCGTGATCCGCATGCTCGATGGGAATGGTGAACGTATTGCCGTCAGGGCCAAGGCGCCACCCGTCGCCGTCCCGCTGGTCCAGGCCGATGGCGTCCAGCATCTCGTTGGCCCGTTCGGGGTTGAATTCGCCGGGCACCAGCTCCGGCAGGGAACCGAAACCGTAATAGATGGATTCGATGATCTGCTCCCGGTTGATGGCCATGTTCAGGGCCCGCCGGAACTCCACGTTGCCGACCACTTCCTGCCATACCGGATCCTCGTGGGTCAGGTTGAGGAACAAAGCGGTGGGGTCTACGTGATTGTCCAGGATGGTGAAATTGATGTACCCCTTTTCCTTGGCTTCCTGGTACAAGGGCAGCTTCAGCAACGCCGTGTCTTCCCGCAGCATGTCCACTTCGTCCGCGAACACCTTCAGGTTGACGCCGTCCGTATCGCCTACCAGCGCGGAGACGACCTCGTCGACGTACGGCAACTGGTTGCCGGCCGCGTCCACCTTGAAATAGTACGGATTGCGCACGAACTTCATGAAGTCCTCGCTCTCGGTCACGTTCATCCAGGGCCACAGGGCCGGGAACCCGTTGCATTTCTGGCGCGGGATGTGCCAGTTCAGGCAATCCACCGCGGCGAAGAGCGCCTTCTCGCTGTCCAAAGCCCGCTCTTCCATCATGCTCTGGAGGGCGTCCGCGTCGGCGTACCCGCTGTGGACCGCCTTGAGGTGGTGGGCCGGTTTGAAGAGATCCGTGTATCCCTGCCATCCCTTGATGCTCAGTTCGCGCAGGAAGCCGCCGTAACTGGCGTCGAAGGTGATGCGGAACGCATAATCGTCCAGGATTTCCAGATCCATCGGCGTGCCGGTCGGATGGCCGCCGCCCCGAAACTTGGAGGGCATGCTGGGCGTCAGCGTTTCGTTGAGCAGCACGTCCTCGTAGGCGAAGCGGACGTCCGCCGTCGTCACGGGTTCGCCGTCGGACCATTTCAGGCCTTCGCGCAACTGGAAGGCGAAAACGGTGTTGTCCTCGTTGACCTCGTAGCTCTCGACCACGTTGCCGTAGATGCCGCTGACCCCGATGCCGGGCGCGCCCAGGACGTTCTCGTTCAACATGATGAAAACGTCGGGATTCCAGTCCGGATTCGGGTGGGCGAAGCGCATCACGCCCCCGTATTCGCCGATCTGCAATTCGGGCAGGTCGTCCACCTCGGACACGATGCCGGGCACTACGACCAGGGGATTGACGGGCAACCGTTCATCGACCGGCGCCAAAGCCCCGGAGGCGACCTGCGCGTCCAGATACGGCGACTGGACATACTTGCCTGCGCTTTCCATGGCGGGCGCGGCGGCCTCCGGCGCTTCGACCGCGGGCGCGGCGCAACCCGCGGCGAACAGGACGCTCAGGCACAACGCCGACGCCCACAAACTGAAAGCTCTCATCGTTTTCCTCCTTGAGAAATAGTGGCCAGTCCGCTCGCGGTCCGCAGATGCCTGCCGAACCCCGCCGCGCAGGGGAACGAAAATCAAATCGGACTGTTGTCTTGAGACGCCTTCTATTCTATACAGCCAATCCCGTATGCGCCAACTTGCTTCCCTTGCCGCATCCGCGCGGGCGGCCTCTGCGATCCGGCAGCCTATGCTAGAATCTCAAGGCGGAAGCCGTACCGCAACGGACGGCGACTCCGCCTTCAGGCTCTTGATCGGCCCAGTATGGCCATGCCATACGGAGCGCAACGTTGCGGTCCTGTAAAATTCGCTCCGTTCGACCGGCCCGGCAGCAGGGCGCACGTTTCAATCACCGGAGACCATCATGCGCGATACACTCGCCTCGGAGATCACCCCCAAATGGCTGTACATGAACCGCAGGCGTTTCATGCAGGCCACCGGCACTTTGGTGGGCGGCTCGCTCGTCGGCGCCTGCAGCATGCCCGACGTGGAAGAACCGGCCTCCGGCCAGACGGCGGACGCGCCGGACGCGCCCGCGTCCCAGGCCGCAGCGCCTGCGGCCAGCGGCGGCGAATCCGTCGCCTACGACCGCCTGATGGATGAGCTGGGCGATCCCGTCAACTCATTCAAGGACATCACGAATTACAACAATTTCTACGAATTCACCACCGACAAAGGCCGCGTGGCCTCTATGGCCCGCGACTATCCTTCTTCGCCCTGGCAAGTGGAGGTAGGCGGCCTGGTGGACAATCCGCGTACGTTCGCGTTGGACGATCTGCACGCCTTCCCGCAGGAAGATCGCGTGTACCGTTTGCGTTGCGTCGAGGCGTGGTCCATGGTGATTCCCTGGCGCGGCTTTCCGTTACGCGCGTTCCTGGACGCGGTGCAGCCCCAGTCCGCCGCCCAATACGTGCGTTTCGAGACGGTCCACGACCCTGATCGCATGCCGGGCCAGCGCTTCGGCTACAACTGGCCCTACGTGGAGGGGCTGCGCCTCGACGAGGCCATGCATCCCCTGACCCTTTTGGCGACGGGCCTGTACGGCGAAAGCCTGCCCATGCAGAACGGCGCGCCGATCCGGCTCGTCGTGCCGTGGAAATACGGGTTCAAGAGCATCAAGTCCATCGTCAAGATTGACCTCGTAGCCGACATGCCGACCTCGCTCTGGATGAGCGCCGCGCCCAACGAATACGGGTTCTATTCCAACGTGAATCCGAACGTCAATCATCCCCGCTGGTCGCAAGCCCGCGAGCGGCGCATCGGGGAGCGCGGCCAGCGCGAAACGCTCCTGTTCAACGGCTACGAGGATCAAGTAGCGTCCTTGTACGAAGGCATGGATCTGCGGGCCAATTTCTGATTTGCGCGGGGACGTCCGGGCTCCTGCTTCCGCGGTCAAGATCGCGGGCGCAAGAGCCTGCCCGCTCCCGACGACGCGGCTCGCGCGCAGGACGCTGAACGCATGATCCCCGCCCTGCGCCAATGGGTGCGCCAGAACCGCATTCATTGGCTCACCGCTGTCGTTCACGTCGGGGTAGCGGCTTGGGCCGTCGTTCACGTAATCCTCTTCTACGTCGAGGATCCCGTCGACACCGTGGATTGGCTCACCGCCGTCACGGGCCGCACGGGCATCAACCTGCTGCTTTTGTCCCTGGCCTGCACGCCGCTCATTACGTTGACGGGATGGTCGCCTTTCGCCCGCGTCAGACGCCCGCTAGGGGTATACGGTTTCGCGTGGGTGGCCGTCCATTTCGCCATCTATATCGTTCTGTTCCATGACTTCTATTGGGAAGACATCGTCTCCGACATCTTGAATCGCAACATCTACCGCGTGGGGTTCGCGGCGTTCGCGCTCATGGTGCCCATGGCCATTACGTCCACTAGAGGGTGGCAGCGGCGCTTGAAACGCAACTGGTCGCGCCTGCACAAGTTCATGTACCCGGTGTGTTTCCTGGCGGCCCTGCATTTCATTTGGGTCGACAAACGGCCCAACATGTGGGAATTGCTCACCGCCGGGCAGTTCTCCGATATCGCAGGCCAATTGGTTACGGGCAGTTACCTCCGCATGGAACTCATACTGCTCCTGTTACTGCTGCGCGTCCCTGCCGTTCGCCAGCCTATCGTCCAAGCGCGCAATCGCAGGAAAAGACGGAAGACTGCCGCGTCCGCCCAAAACCCGCGGGCAAACTGAACGGTGATCCAGCATTGCCCTACGCTCGGCTGGCCCATTCAAGCCGCTTGTCAAAGATGATGGCGCCCTGTGCAGCGCCTTGTCTCTTTTCGTTCCGGACTCGTTGGACAGTCCCTGCTTTCAGAAACGTTGCGCCCTGGTTTCAGGCATCTCCTAGCGGCTCGGGCAGGCCATTGGCCTTGGCCGCGGCTATGGTCCAAGCAGTTACTTTGCTTAATACATCCTTATCGACATTGTCGCAGAAATCAACGATGCGGCAACGATCGAAAAGTATTCCCGCGTCACTTGACGCGTTATATCTTTGATCGCTGGGCAAAGCCTCCGCGACGAAGAACGTGCGTACTGGAGTAACAACGAGAGCATCCCTAAACCACTTTTGATAAAACGCCGTCGGATTCAGTTGCGTCAGCGTATCCGAATAATTAGTTCCTGTTTTGCATTGCCCGAACACGATGAGCTTGCCGGCTAGTCCATCCGTGAAATGCTTCCACGCCACGACATCCAGCTTGCCATCCCTAGGTCGCGATGGCGTTGCATCCCGTTCCACGAAGCCGCCCCCTTCCTTTATCAAGCGACATAGTTCGTTGACTTTGGCTTGGAAATTGCCTTCTTCAGCGGCCGTGCCGAAAACCAAGCTTTCCGCGCGGGCGCCCAAGTATTCTCGCGCCGCCTCTGCCGCCAATTCCTCAAACAGAAGCGCGCCGTCAAGGCTTACATGCTTTCGGTTGCTGCGCATATCCAAGCGAGTCGCCAGGAGCAAGTATTGGTAAATGACGCGTCTGCGGTTTGATGCCAATGGGTTCAGAGAGAGCGTGTATCCCTCAGCGTCAAGTTTAAACGGGTACCCCTCGCGACACGCGCCTGCGCGATGTTCCAAGTTCCCGAAGGCATCCACAATAATAGATTCAGCGATTGTCCCTCTTCCCGATCCCGCATCGGAGCCTTCGCTTTCCGCTCTTCGGGTTAGCAGTTCGGCGAGATCGGTTTGAGATAGGCGGCGGTATTTCCAACACTCCAATTCAGCATAATCGGCCAGTTCATGCGCTTGGGGCCGGGCGGACAACGTCTGCGTATCTGGCCATTTGAACATCAATTGTCCTCCGTAAGGCGATTTCGCTTCCACGGCCTGCGTTGACGCTCCATCTCGTAGTAAAGGGAATCCGCCATATTCGCGACGGAACCAGCGATTTTGAGCAATTCTTCCGAACCGTCATAAGCGTCCGCGCGCATGCCAAGCGCCTTGTGCAGAGATCGTTTCGCTTCCAGGAAGGCCTCTTCAAAAACGGTCAATGACGGACGGCTCAATTCAAAAGCGCTAGCTAACCCTTGACCCGCCCTCAAAGCAGCCAGCGCTTCCCTGTTGGCTACGACGGCATCAAGTTGTCTCAGATGCGGATTGTGCGTCTCGATAACGGGCGCGATTTCTTCTCTTTTGCTTCCGTACATCCAACGGCACAGTTCCTGGAGTTCGCCCTTTTTTTCGATAGGGACAGGCATAGGATTCTCATCGCTCTCCGGGCGCAAACAGATAAATTCGCTTATGCCGGGATAAGCGATGCCCGTGTAGAGATGAGTGAACGAAAAGTAGGCGTGCCAACGGTCGGCGCGCTGGAAAGCGCCAATCTGTTCGGCTTCTTCAAGCACCATAAAACTGCGGAACATTTGTTGAACTATTTTATGTCTGTAGCCCATTTGTTCCGATATATCCGCCAGACCGACGCCAAAATTCCTGTGTATATCCGCTATATACTGGGCCCTGGCGTAACTTCTCCATCGAACGGGTCCGTTCAGATGCTTGAAACCGAGGTAACGCCACGCGTCTTTGCGCGTACTCTTCATGACGGGCAACTCGCGCAGCTCTGATTTGGCTTCTTCGGTCAGAGGTGGAACGCCCGTTGCGTGCTCAATCAGGGCTGGATCCAGCAAGACTCTAACGGCTGCCAAGCGACGGTTACCTTCCAAAACGATATTTTTTCCGTCATCCTCCAAGACGATCAAGGGTTCGTGGCGAAAAAATCCGCTGGCCGCGATAGACATGACCAGTTCTCTGACGTCCATTGTGTTCCACAACACCGCCAGAACTTCCTCCTCCGTAACCGCGCTGCCCAAGTCAAATTCGGATAGGCGGGGATTCCGCCTATCGAAAACCAGTTCCCAAACTGGCATCGACGTGATTTCGACCGTACTCATGTTTTCCTTCCTTCTCAAGCGGCTACGTCAACGCGGTCAGGAAGCCCTACACGGCGCGATGCCATCAGGAGTTCCCTCGCTTTGCGCCTGCGCTGGGAGACTGTACTGGAAATGCGAGATGGCGCAATTGGCATACGCATCTCTATATAAATGATACGTCATCATAGGGCAAAACCCTTTTCAGAGACTTCCGCCGCTGAATATAGCGAGCGAACTCTCTATGGCCTTTGTCCTTGTAGGCGTTCAGGTAGAGATCATTGCCATTGACGTAGTCAGGAGGGTCTAAGTACGCAAGAATGCGTTTCCGACCAAGCCCGCGGGGAAAGCGTTCAATGAGAAACCATTGGGCATCCTTGTTAAGGCAGATTCGTTCGCGTCTTCCGGTCGCTTTGCGCGTAGCCTCCCATGGGCGTTGCTCCGCGGACAACGCCTGAGCGATTGCAACGATTGAGGCAGAAAGTAGAACATCCCCATTCGAAGGGATTATCCATATCCGCGCGCCAATACACCGTCCGCTGTTTCCTTCATTCCGCAATGCTCAGCGGAACCGAGTGAATGGCATCGACAAATCACTCCGGCTCATCCAAAACCGATTGCCCCAAAGCTCTTTGGTCATTGTTCTCAGATTCTACTCCACAACCAGGCGAGATTGCAGAAGCGTTTCGCCGGCGAGTTAGGACATGAGAAATCTCTGTCTCACCGTCAAAGACAGCAACGTTCCTATAGCGTCCCCGCCCCATTACTGCAAGATAAATAAAGCGCTACGGGCGACGTGCGCAGATCGATTATACGCGCAGATGATTGACGTCGTTTGTATCGCGCGTTCACAGGCCGCGCCAAGCGGGGCGTAAGCGCTGAACTGCGATGCGCGCTTGCTTGACGCAGGAATGAGCATAGAAAGGCGCGGTTTCCGTAAGCTGTGGATGTCAACGCGCATGCGTAACAGGAATTTCCATGGCAATAGAGCCGGACGTCCTTGGGCGCGAATGGCCATGCCGGGCAACGCTACGCGCAGTGGCAGTTCCACTCCGTGCCGTTCGTGAGGATTGCGTATTGGACAACTACGCCGCTGCGCGCAATGTCGCTCTCGCGAGGCAATTTGCATATAATTGACAAGAGCCAAGAAGCATGACGCCTTGCTCTGATTGCCAAAGATGCCGGGATCAATGCCTTTTGTCGGCGCACAAGGGATGCGCGAGCCGCCGCCAATGCTCATCGGTCCATGCATTGCTTGGACAACATGCCGTACCGGGTTTACCTGTGGAATTAGATCTTTCCGCGGCCAGACGATGCATTGTTGCTGGAAACATCCAGCTGAAATCGTATTGCTTCGTTCAACCGAGACATGAATCTCACGCCTTCCACGCGTAAACTTATGGAACGCCTCCGTTCCATATTGGCGGAGAGCGTTATGCCCTTGGAAAGCGCCTTTTTACAGGACGGTTCCGAAGCCATTGCCGCTGGCATTCTGGCTTTGCGCGCGGCCAACCGCCGCGCCGGCCTGTGGGCTCCGCATATCGCGACGCAAGCGGGAGGCATGGGGCTGTCTTTGACGCAATTCGCTTATGTCAGCGAGTTATTGGGTCGCAGCCCTATAGGCCATCACTGCTTCAATTGCCAGGCGCCAGATGCAAGCAACATGGAGATTCTGCATCGCTATGCCACAGCGGCTCAACGGCGCCAATTCCTGGAACCACTGATAGCTGGACAGGTTCGCAGTTGCTACGCCATGACCGAACCGAACTACGCCGGCTCCAATCCCGCCTGGATGAGCACGACGGCTACGCTGTCGGGAGACGGCTGGATTCTCAAAGGGCGCAAGTGGTTCATAACGTCCGCCGACGGCGCGGACTTCGCGCTGGTCATGGCCGTCACGGATCCCGAAGCCCTGTCCCGCCATGCGCGCGCCAGCCAATTCCTGGTACCTGCCGACGCGCCGGGTTTTCATCATGTGCGACGCATCAAGATCATGGGCGAGGAAGGGGCCGGATGGTTCAGCCATTCGGAACTCGTCTTTGACGATTGCCGTCTGCCGGCAGATGCCTTGCTGGGTTCTAGAGGATCCGGTTTCGCCATTGCCCAAGAGCGATTGGGGCCTGGACGTATCCACCACTGCATGCGCTGGCTTGGCATCTGCGCGCGCGTGTTGGACATGACGTGCCGCCACGGCACCGTCCGCGAAGTGGCTCCCGGACAGAAATTGGGTACGCGCCAGTCCTTCCAGCATGCGTTGGCCGAGTCGCGGGCCGAAGTGGAAGCAGCGCGCGCGCTGGTCCTTTCCGTAGCGGCGCAAATCGAGGCGCAAGGACAAGCGGCCGTCCGGGACCGGATTTCCCTGATCAAGTTTCATGTAGCGGGAGTCTTGCAACGCGTCGTGGACAGGGCCATCCAAGCCCACGGCGCCGTCGGCGTCAGCGACGAACTGGCGCTGTCGTATTGGTATCGGCATGAGCGTTGCGCGCGCATTTACGACGGCACGGACGAAGTGCATAAAACGGTCGTCGCGCGCGCCATGCTGGCCAAGCACGGCCTCAACGTCGCGTTGTAATTGTTCCTTACAGCCTGCGCGTAGCGTTGCTTCTGCGTTGCGTTCCGTCTGATTCTGCTGCACCGAGTTATCCAGTTGAGTTCTGAGTTCGGCCTGAGACAGGCGCTCGCCAAGCGCAGGAAACCCAAGCAACGATAGATCTATGGGTGGAGCGGACGGCCGTGATCACGCGCAGAGGACAGCCCTTCGGTAACCCGCTGGCTTGTATGGTATCTTGGAACTGGGTTATCAAAGAAAAGGCTTTCAAAAGGAGAACGGATCATGCCCGTATCCGTAGAGGATCGCCAGTTCTCTTATAATTTTCAAGGCCTGTACAGCTTACCCGAAGCAGCGAGATATCTCAAAGCGGCGGATCATGAAGGATCGGGATATTCCGTAAGTTCCCGCAAGCTGAGCCACTGGGTTCGGCGCAAGAAGGCGTCAGGCGGATTGGCCCAAATCCATGCGTCGAAATTATTGATTGATTTTGAGGAACTGATTTCCTTTCGAGTTATCCTGACTCTGCGCGCGGCGGGCGTTACGTGGAAAGAGATAGAAGCGACGGAGGCATGGTTGCGTAACGAATCCGGAAAACTGCGCCCTTTCGCCACGGAACTCCTATGGGCGGGACAAGGCGAACTGTTTGCCGAATGGCAAGGCTTACTGTCCGCCAGGCGTCAGGGTCAGTTAGCACTTGAATTGCTTCGAGAGAGTCTAATCCCGATACACGGCTTGGCCTTCAGTCAGGAAACGCATACCGCTACTTCGTGGGAACCGCTTATGGGCGTAGTCCTTGACCCGCTCATTCAATGCGGTGCGTCATGCATTAAAGGGAGGCGGATACCCACGCGATCAATTGCAGGCATGGTTGAAGCAGGGGATTCCATAGAATTTCTCAGGGAAGCGTATGGCCTCGCCCAGACAGATATACAAGCAGCACTTGAATGGGAAGCGCGTCTTGCCGCCTGACGCGTTGCCGTTCCTTCTTGATGAATCACTGGGGTCTCCCGTAGCCAAGGCTTTGGCACTGGTCCAGTACCCTTTCGTCACCGTAGAAGCGGTTATGGGACAGCAGGGCATACCTGATCCTGAAATAATCAGGTGGTGCGCAACGCATAACGCGATTTGGGTTCATGCCGACGATCAAGCTCGGAAACAACACAAGGTTTTGTTACGCGACAGCGGCATCTCTACCTTGCTTCTCCATAGGAAAAAAGGCGGCATGACAAGCAAAGAGCAGTTGCGCATTCTATCCTTCGTATTGCCTCACTTGATTCAAGCCAGGCAACAAAAACCTTCCGCTCGTCACTACAGGGCATCGGCCCCAACCGAGTTGGCCAAGCCCGCCTTGAGGCCGATCACAATATGAAATAGGTACGCCAGACTGCGTTGCGTTTTATGGAGCGTCCCGTTAGCGAAGCGGTTAGCCTCTGGGAGCGGATAGGCCCTCGCGTGCCTGGCAAAACGGCGCTAGGGTAACCGCTGCCCCATGGATCCGCGTCCGATTTCGCATGCGCCTATGATCCGTTTTACGCGTAGACGCCGCAGCGCGAGGCTGTCTTTGCGCGGCAACCTCGTGCGGGATGGCGCGCACGGGTACTCCCCAGCGTCAGGGACCGGCGACATACGGGAAGGGGAACTCGATCCATCGCCGGTAGGTCGCACGGTACGACCAGAGCGGTTGGCCGCGCCGGATAAAGTCCCGTCAGGACGCCCTGGATCGGTCCGCCGCGTAACGGAACAGCGCGGTTGTGACTGCGCATGCGAGCGCAACGGGCGCGTTCCTCAAAAAGAGACGGATTCGGCCCTCGGGCAGCGCCAGAACAGTTTCGGCATCGCCGACCGAACCTGGGAGATTGACGCCTTCCGCGCGGGGCGGGTACCGCAGGGCATTGAGACCGTCCTTCCGGCGCGGATCCGACGCACGAACCTCCAGTCCCGCGCTCCGGAACGGGATCCGGCGCGCGCTTGGCTCTGGCTGCATTCAAAGTCCAACGCAACCTGATGCCGCCCAAGCGTCTGCGGCAGTTTGCGCCCATGTCCCTCCACCCTTTGCCTTACGATGAACCGGCGCCCCCGCGGAACCGCGAGCTGGGGTTCGCGCCCGCGGCGCTGGCGGCGCATATGCAACGGCATGGGCTGGACTGCGCGCCGCCTTTGTCCATCCGTCCCTTTCCCAGCGGTTTCTCCAATCTCACGTTTCGGGTCAGCGACGCCGCCGGCCGCATGTGGGTCCTGCGGATGCCGCCGCGCCACGATATTCCCACGGCCCATGACATGCAACGGGAATACCGCATTCTGAGCCATGTGCAAAAGGGATATGAACGCATACCCCGGCCGCAACTGGACTGCGCTGACGCCGCCGTCTTGGGACGGCCCTTCTACCTCATGACCTACGTGCGCGGCGCCATTCTCCGGGCGCACCCCGCGCCGGAAGGCACGCCGCCGCCGGACGACATGCGGGCCCTGAGCCAAGCCATCGTGTCCAATCTGGCAGCCATCCACGCCCTGGATCTGGACGCTGTCGGGCTGGCCCAATGGGGCCGTCCGCAAGGGTATGCGGAACGCCAGCTGCAGGGCTGGGCCCATCGTTACGCGGCCGCGCGGACCGACGCTTCGCCGGACATGAACGGCGTTTGCCGCTGGCTGGCAGAGCGTCGTCCCCGGAGCCCGGCGGCGACCCTCGTTCACAACGATTACAAGCACGACAACGTCGTCCTGGATCCGGAACGCCCCGCGCGGATTTTGGCCGTCCTGGACTGGGAAATGGCCACCGTCGGCGACCCGCTGATGGATTTGGGCACATGCCTTGCCTATTGGGTGCATCAAGACGATCCGCCCGCGCTGCGCGTACTGCAACACAGTCCGACCCACCTGCCCGGCACGCCGTCGCGGCGGGACGTGGTTGAGCAATACGCGCGGGAAAGCCGACGCAATGTGGACGATGTCGTATTCTATTTTGTCTTCGGACACATGAAATTGGCTACCATTCTGCAACAGTTGCATTTGCGTTGGCTCCAGGGACGCACGCGGGCGGAACGCTATGCTCGTCTGCCCTCGGAAGTGCAAGCGTGCCATTGGGCCGCGACGCAAGCCATGCAGCTGAATCGCATCGACGATCTTTTCGCCACTTGAAGGCGCATGCATGCCTTTTGCGTACAGGAGCCACCCAGGAGTTACGACATGATTGAATTCGGCGTTTGCCAGCCCCTCGCCTCCCACGCCTTGGCCAAGGCGCAAGGCTGCGACTATCTTGAATGCGGCGTGGCGGAATTGCTTCCCGCCTTGCCGGATGACGACCCGCAGGTTCAGGCGCGGATGCAGGCGTTCGCCGACGCGGCGTTGCCGATCAAGGCGTTCAACGGCTTCATTCCCGCCGAATTGAAAGTTACGGGGCCGGACGTGCCCTGGGGCCGCGTTTCGGATTACCTGGACGCGGCGTTACGCCGCGCGGTCCAAGTCGGGGCCGACGTCGTCGTATGGGGCAGCGGCGCTTCGCGGCAGGTGCCCGACGACTTCGAGCGCTCCGTCGCGGAGGAGCAGGTGGTTCGCTTCCTGCACCTGGCAGGCCACTGGGCGGCCCAGCACGGCATCACCATCGCCATCGAGCCCTTGAACGTCAAGGAATCCAATATCGTCAATTCGGTGGCCGAAGGCGTGTCCTTCGCCGAGAAAGTGGCCCATCCCCGCGTGCGGGTGCTGGCCGACTTCTACCACATGCAGGAAGAGGACGAAGCCCTGGACGCCCTCTCCCGGTTCGGCCCTTGGCTCGCGCACGTGCATGTCGCCGATACGGGCCGTCTGTATCCGGGCTCCGGCTCCTATCCCTACGCCGCGTTCGTCGCGGAGTTGAACAAGGCGGCCTACGCCGGCCGCATTTCCGTCGAATGCCGCTGGCAGGATCCGGAAGCCGAGATCGGAGCCAGCCTGCAATACCTGCGTTCCCTGTGGCCCGCGCCTTCGGCTCCCGCTGACGCCTGAAGGAACGCTCCCTTGTGCATTTTGCACTAAATTCTGTCTCCAAGTTCATGTTGATTGCCGTTTCCCGGCGGATCCGATCCGGCTAGAATGCTTCGCAACGCATTGGATTTCCGGCGGCAGAGCAAAGGGGACAGAATCGTGGGTTTAATCTTCGCAGTAGTCGGTTTCGCAGCCTTCTTCGCCATGTGGGTGTTACTTCCCAAATTCCTCCAGAACAGGGCTCGCGCCGAATGAGCTTGGGCACCATACCCAAAGACGGACAAAGCAACAGAGGCGCTGGATAGCGCCTCTGTTTGTTTCTGCGGGTCTGAAGGCCTCCGGATCCGTTCCCTGGGCCGGGCCTCCTGCGCGCCCGCTGCTGGGGCTCGATCGGGGCTTTCGGTTACAATGGCGGCATGACGTTTCCGGCCCCGCTGATCTCCGCGTCCGATACCTGTCGCCTGTTGCGCGCACGCCCCGCGGACACGCTGCTGGTCGATTGCCGCTTTTCCTTGCAGGATCCCGCGTGGGGACGGCAGGCCTATGCCCGCGGACACCTGCCGGGCGCCGCGTACGCCCATCTGGATCATGACCTGTCCGGCCCCGTCACCCCCGGCCGCACCGGACGCCATCCCCTGCCCAGCCCTGCCGCGTTCGCGGCCACGCTCCGGGCCTGGGGCGTCAACCCGGACACCGGCATCATTGCGTACGACGACGCGCAAGGGGTTTTCGCGTGCCGTCTGTGGTGGATGTTGCACTGGATAGGCCATGAGCGGCAGGCGGTGCTGGACGGCGGCCTGCAGCGCTGGATCACCCAAGGCGGGCCGTTGTCCCAGGACCTGCCCCAGCGCGGCCCCGGCCGTTTCGCGCCCCGCGTACGGTCCGCGCTCAGCATCGAAACCGCCGAGGTTCTGGATTCCCTGGCCGCTGGGCGCCTCGCCTTGGTCGATTGCCGGGATGCGGAACGGTACGCGGGGAACCGCGAGCCCATCGATCCCGTCGCCGGCCATATCCCCGGCGCGTACAATCACCCCCACAGCCGCAACGTGGATGCCGACGGACGCTTTCTGCCGCCGTCGGCTTTGCGCGACGCCTTGCGCCAGTCCTACGGAACGCCGCCCGCCGAGGACACCGTGCTGTACTGCGGATCCGGCGTTAGCGCCTGCCACGCGGCTTTGGCCTCCGTGCAGGCCGGGCGCGGCCTGCCGCGACTGTACGTCGGGTCCTGGAGCGAATGGATTGCGGACGGCACGCGCCCCGTAGCCCAAGGCGCCGAACCCTAAAATAGCGCCCTTATTTGCCCTTGCGAATCGCCCGCCGGGCGATGAGGTCCACCAGTCCGGGCCAGAACTGTTTGGCGATCACCGCGGCGTTGCCCCGCAAGGACAGAATCGGTCCGCGCCGCCGTTGCGCTATCGCCCGGAGCGCCAAGGTCGCGCATTGCTCGGCCGTCATCATGCGGCTTTCCTCCAAGGGACTGTCGCCCAAGGGGCGGTTGTCGCCGCCCAAGGCGTGCGCCCGTATCTCGGTCGCCACGAAGTCGGGAAACACCACCGTCACGCTGACGCCCGTGCGATGCAATTCAATGCGCAGCGACTCGTGAAAGCGGGTCAGGGCGATTTTGGACGCCGCGTAGGCGGCGCGCGTGGGCACCGCCACGCGTCCGGTCAGGCTGGCGATGACGCCGATGCGGCCCTGGCTGGCTTTCAGATGGGGCAAGGCGTAGTGCGTGCAATACACGCTGCCGAAATAGTTGACCTCCATCATGCGCCGCACCAGCGCCAGATCCTGCACTTCGTCCACCCGGGCCCACATGGACTGCCCGGCGTTGTTGATCAGGGCGTCAATGCGTCCGTGGCGCGCCAGGGCAGCTTCCATCAGCCGCCGGCAGGCGGCCTCGGCCGTAACGTCCGTCGCGACCGCCGCCGCGCTGCCGCCCCGTTGCCCGCATTGAGCTTCCATCCGGCGCAGGCGTTCCTCATTGCGCGCCGCCAGCATCAGATGCGCCCCGGCCGCCGCCAATTGCCGACTCATGGCTTGGCCAATGCCCGAGGTCGCGCCCGTCAAAACCACGACCTTGTCTTGAAACGCTGGCAGATGCCCCATATTCGTACGCTCGTCCACGCCGGCGGCCGTGCGCCGCCCGTTCATTCTACTGCGAAAACGGTCTCTGCCTGCCAGCGGGGCCCCGGCCGATCCCGCGGTAGCGCGGAACGCGCAACCTTCTTTGGGCGCCGCGGAAGTGCTACAATCCAGACCGTTGCCTTGTCCTTGGCTTGGCTTGCCGCTGCGCGCGGCGGTCTCTTTCATCGCAGCCGACCCCGCATAGACGCTTCCCTGCCCTTCATCGATCCCCGCATCTTTACGGCCCCGGCCCATACGCGCGCCGATGACGTGCCGGTGATCGCGGTCTTCCGCGACGCGGATCAACTGTCCGCGTTCAAGGCCCAACGCACGCGGGCCGCCGGCCGCCTGCGCATCCAGAGCGAAGGCGCGCGCTACCTGCCGTACGCGGCCGTCCGCCTCCTGCGCGCGGACGTCGAAGGCGCGGCGCGGCGCGACGCCTTTCAGTCCGTCTGGCTGGACGCGCTTTGCACTACCTGCCTGGACAAGGTCGGTCGCCGCCTGGATCTGCCGGCCGTCCGGACCCGCTTCGACGCCTATGGCCAAGGCATGCTCCTCGGCTTCGCCGATACGGGGCTGGACAGCGAACATCCCGATCTGCGGGAACGCGTGGAAGGGTTCCGGAACTTCGTGGACGATTCCGACGTCCGGGATCCGGACGGGCACGGCACGCACGTCGCCTCCGTCGCCTGCGGCTCCGGCGCCGCCAGTAACGGGCGCTACGCCGGCGTGGCCCCCCGCGCGCGCATGTTGGCCGCCCGCGTCCTGCGGCGCGGGGGCGCCGGACGCATGAGCCGGGTCATGCAGGGCATCGAGTGGCTGGCCGCCAGCGGCGCGCAGGTCATCAATCTTTCGGTCGGCACCGAAGCCAGCGCGCTCGGCTCCGATCCGCTCGCGCTCCTGTGCGCGCAAATCGTCAAGTCCGGCGTCGTCATCGCGGTCGCCGCCGGCAATTCCGGTCCCTTGCCGCGTACCATCGGCAGCCCCGGCTCCGCGGAGCCGGTGATCACGGTGGGCGGCTCCGACCTGACGGATCAGGTCCTGGCCTTCAGCAGCCGCGGCCCCACGACCCAGGGGTTGCTCAAACCGGATCTCCTGGCTCCCGGCCAAGACGTCGTGGCGGCGCGGGCGCAGGGCACGCATCTGGGCGACGCGGTGGACGCCGCCTACGCCCGCATGAGCGGCACCAGCATGGCGACGCCGCTGGTGTCGGGCCTCTGCGCCCTCATGCTGGAAATGGCCCCGCACATGACCGCCGCGGAAATCAAGGCCGTCCTGCAGTTGAACTGCGTTTCCCTGAATCAACCGGCCACGGCCCAAGGCGCCGGACGCGTCCAGGCGTTCGCGGCCCTGCACGCCCTGCACGCGGAGCCGGAACGGACTCCGGAGGCCGTCCCGGCGCAACCGCCCGCCGCCGCGCCGGTTCCGCCCTGGCCGCCACCCGCCGGATGCCTCGCGCCCCGCGTGGGGCGGCTGCTCAGCCGGCGTTCAAAGCCCGCCTGAACGTCCCCGGCGCGCGGCCTGGCGCGGGTCCCAAACGTCGCGCAGGCCATCGCCCAAAAAATTGACGGCGATGACGGTCAGGAAAATCATGAGGCCGGGAAACAGCGCCAGCCAGTAGCGACCGTTCAGCAATTCGTCCTGGCCGTGGGTCAGCATGTTGCCCCAGGTGGGCGTAGGCGGTTGCATCCCGAAACCGAGGAAGCTCAGGCCGGACTCGGCCATAATCGCGCGGCCCACGCGCAAGGTCGCGGCCACGATGACCGGCGTCCAGGCATTGGGCAGGAGATGCCGGCGCAGAATGCCGCCCTCCGAGACGCCCAACGCCCGCGCCGCCAGCACGAAATCGCCGGCCTTGAGCGCCAGCAGCTGGCTGCGCACCTGCCGCGCCACTCCCATCCAGGAAAGGAGGCCCAACGCGAGGACGATGCCTCCCAGGCCCCCGCCCGCCGGCAACCACGCCGGATTCCATTGCCGGAGCAGCACGGTCGCGAGAATCAGGACAATGATGCGCGGCAAGGCGAGCAGCGCGTCGGCGCCGCGCATGATGACGGCCTCGACCCAGCCCCCTTGCAGGCCTGCCAGCGCGCCGAGGCCCGTGCCGAGGCCCAAGCCCAAGCCCGTGGCGCACAAGCCGACCGCCAGGGAAATCCGGCCGCCGTACAGCGCCCGCGTCAGCAGGTCGCGCCCCAAGCCGTCGGTGCCCATCGGATGCAGCCGGGAAGGCGGCAGGTAACGCGCCGTCATGTTGGACTGGATCGCATCATGGGGCGAAAGCCAGGGACCGACGCTGCAGGCCAGCGCCAGCGTCAACAGGACGCCGGCGCCGACCGCGGCGGGCCGATGCGCGGTCCACGCGCGCCAGACGCGCCGCGCCGGGACGCGTCCCGGTCCCGGGCGGCGCGCCGCCCGGGCGGCGCTACCGATAGCGGACACGGGGATCCAGATAGGCGTAGGCGACGTCCGCTGCCAAGTTGCAAAGGATGATGAGCGCCGCATTGATGAGGACGATGCCCATCAGCACCGGAAAATCCACGCGTTGCGCGGCGCGATAGAACAGGCGGCCCATGCCGGGCCACGCGAAGAGCGTTTCCGTAAACAACGCGCCGCCGAACAGGCTCGGCAGATCCAGGGCCAAAACCGTCACCACCGGCAACAACCCGTTTTTCACGGCGTGCGGGACGAGCACCGCGCGGCGCGGCAAGCCTTTGGCCCGCGCGGTGCGAATGTAGTCCGCGCCCAGCACTTCCAGCATCTGGCCGCGCATATAGCGCAGATACGCGCCCGCGCTGAAGACGGTGAGCGTGCATACGGGCAGGATCAAATGGCGGATCCGCGCCGCCCAGGAGACGCCTGGCGCGCCGTAGGGCGCCAGGCCGCCGCCCGGCAACAGCGGGGCGCAGTCGGGGCAGGCCCAAAGATGGGACCAGCGGAAACCCGCCGTCGGGCTGACCGGATCATGGAGCCATACGTTGAACGCGGTGATCAGGAGCAGGCCCAGCCAAAAAACGGGCACGGCCTGGCCGATGAACGCGCCGAGCGATACCGCATGTTCCCACGGCGAATACTGATGGACGGCCGCCCATACGCCCAGAGGCAGGGCAATCGCCAGCGTCAGGGCCAGGGACGCGCCCATGAGCAGCAACGTGCGGGGCAGGCGTTCGCCGATTTCGACCAGGACGGGCCGGCGCGTGACCAGGCTGGAGCCCCAGTCGCCGCGGAGGATGCGTCCGAGCCACTGCCCGTAGCGTTGCCAGGCGGGTTGATCGAGGCCCAGACTGGCCTCCAGCCGCGCCAGATCCTCCGGCGTCAAGTCCGGATCTTCCGCGTAAGCGGCCAGCGGTCCCCCCGGCGCGGCTTCCGCCAACGCGAACGTCAGCGCGCTGACGAGGAACAGCAACGGCAGGATCTGCAACAGGCGCCGCGCGACGTAACCGTTCATGGCGCGCCGCCGTCAGCGGGACGCGCCGCCTATTCCCGCCAGCGCCACTCCTCGGCATTCCAGGTTTCGTTGGCCCACGGGTTCACCGCGAAGCCTTCCACGTCGGCGCGGACGGCGTGCAAATCGCCGCGGTCGTAGAGGTAGATATGCGGCGCTTCCTGCTGGATGAGTTCGCATACCTTCTGGTACGCCGCGGCGCGCACCGCGCGGTCCGGCGTGGATCCCGCCTGCGCCAGCCACGCGTCCGCGTCCGCATTCACCCAGCGGCTGTAATTGTTGCCGACGCCGCGGTTGGCCGCGGTGGGCATGCGCGCGCTGTGGAAATAGGCTTCCATGTGGGAATGGGGATCGATGCCGTCCGTGGTGGTGTACATCAGAATGTCGAACTGGCCGCGCTTGCGGAACGCGCGGTTGGACCAACTGCCGAAAAGCACGGAACTGGGCACGTTCTCCACGTACATGTCGACGCCGACCGCGGCCAGCATTTCGAGCAGGAGCGCCTGCACGTCTTCCCGCAACTGATTGCCCGCCGTGGTCTGGATTTTCAGGCGCAGCGGAACGCCTTCCGCCGCATGCCGGCAGCCGCGGCATTCCCGTATCCCGTCGCCGTCCCTGTCCGCGAAACCGGCTTCCGCCAGCAAGGCCGCGGCCGCGGCGGGATCGTAGACCGACGGTTCAATGTCGCAGGCGGCCCAGCCCAGCCCAATCTCGCTGGCCGCGACGTTCGTCGCGCCAAACAGCAGGTTGTCGACCAGAAAGCGTTTGTCGATGCTCATTTCCAGCGCGCGGCGCACCCGCCGATCGCCCAGCAGCGGATGGGGGTGGTTGAGGGGATCGTCGGTCGCCTCCAGCGTCGGGTCGGCCAGGTTCAACAGGAGGCGTTCCGTACGCGGGCTGGGCCGTCCCTCCACCCGAATGTCCGGCAGCGCCTTGAATTCCGGCGTATCCGCTTCGGTCAAATCGCGCAGAATATGCACTTCGCCGGAGCGGATCAAGGCCTTGCCGACTTCGCGGCTGGGCACGATGCGCACCACGATCCGATCCACCTGCGGCTTGGCGGGATAGTCCCGGTAGAAGGGATTGGCTTCCAGGAGAATATGGTCGCCCGAGACCCAGTCCGCGAGGCGAAAGGGACCGGTGCCCACCAGGCGGCGGTTGTAGTCCCAACGGGGCATAGCGGCCGGGTCGCCCGTGGCGTGCCGGGGCAGAATAGCGAAGAACAGGCCCAAGAAGGGCGCGTAGAACTCCGCAAATTCCACCGTCGCGCGGTAGTCGTCCGCGCACGTTACGCGGGCGATGCGATCCCAGCCCGCGCGGCGTACGGCGCCGCTGTCCGGATGCATGACCGCCTCGAAGGTGAAGGCCAGATCGTCGCAGGTGAAGGGCGCGCCGTCGCTCCAGCGCACGTCCGGGCGCAAGACGTAGCGCACCGTCAGGCCGTCCGCCGATACGCCGCCGTTGTCCAGCGCGGGCACGGTCGCGGCCAGTTCAGGATAATTGGCGCCTTCCGGATCCAGGCCCAGCAAGCCCTCCACCGTCAAGGAACGCACTTCGCTGGCGACCGTCTGGGAAGCCAGGTAGGGATTCAGGATTTCGGGCTCTTGATACAAAGCGTACACGATCTGCGTCGCAGGCCGGGCGTCCGGTTGCGCCTCGGCCTCGACGCCGGGCGGAGAGGCCGGCGCGTACGCGAGGGGTTGGCAGGCGACCAACCCCAGCGCGAGCGCGCTCCACAGGCCAGTCCACCCAAGCCAACGCCAGCTGATCTCGAAACGCTTCTGGTTCATCGTTCTTTCCTTGAATGAAGAGGAGGCCGCGGCCGGGCATCCGTCATTGCCACGTAAAGTGCCGGATGCCGCTGGACAAGCTGGCGGACTGCAATTCGCGCGGGGCGCTCTGAATGCTGGGCGCCACGACCCGCACCACCGTCACGTGCCACAAGAACTGCTGGCTGCCGACCTCGCGCGCCGCGTACGCGTTCTCCAGGCGATAGCTGGTGGCCTTGGTCCAAATCGGCGGCGGATTCGCGTCCTCCGCGGTCGGCGACCAGATACGCAGGACGTACCACTCATTGGGCGCCAGCAGATCGACGCTCAACCAGCGGAAGAGCACCGAATCCCGGCGCGAGATCAAGGCGCCGTCCGTCGGTCCCAGCAGACGCGGCCCCGGATACACCGTGTTCGCGGTGCGCGGCGCCAAATCGCTGGACGCCACGACCTCCTGGGAGAGCAGCGGCACCGGCACGACCAGATGGTCGCCCTTGTGCAGAATGGCGTCCCGATTCAGGTCGTTGGCGAAAAACAGTTCCTCGGGCGTGGCGCCGAAGCGATACGCGATGCTGATGATCGTGTCGCCGGCCTGCACCGCGTAGTTGAAATCCGTGGTCGTGGGCGCGCGCTGGACGACCGGCGCCGGAGGCGGGGCATGCACTTTGCCGGGAATCAGCAGGGTCTGGCCGGAATGAATGACGTTGCTGTCCAGGTTATTGGCGCGTTTCAGATCCTCCAACGCCACTTGATGCAGGGTGGCGATGCCAATCAGCGTGTTCCCGGAGGCGACGATATGCTGCACGGGTTGCGGCGTCGGCACGATCGGCGTGGGCGGCACCGGGGTAGGCGGCCGCGGCGTGGGCGTCGGCGCCGGCGTCGGGACGGGCGTATCCAGCGGCGGCGGCAAAACCGCGACCGGCGCCGCGGGCGCCGACGCGCCCGCATTCCTTTGCTGCGTAAATTGCCAGAGCAGCAGTCCCGCGAGCAAAACGATGAGCGCGGCGGACGGATCCGGCCGCCGCCACCGGAAACGCAAGGGCTTGGGCCGGAGCGGCTGGCCGCACATGAAGCAGGCGGTCGCCTGTCGAGCCACTTGCGTGCCGCACTGCAGGCAGCGCCGCTTCGCAAGCGCCGCTTCTACCGGAGGCTGGGAGGCCATGACATCCGCCGTTGGCGCGGTCGCTCTACCTTACTTTCCGGCCTCAACGGTCTCGGTAAGCGCCGGCCGCGCGCGCCGACCCGCCTGCGCGGCCGCGCGTCTCAATCGGACGTTTGCGCCAGCAACAGGGCAACCAGGTGCCCGATTTCTGCCGTGGTCAGACTCTCCGCGAAGGTTTCCGGCATCACGTTCGCGTCGAAACGGCGCACCACGTACGCGTTGGGCTGGGTAATGCTGCGGTACAGATACAGGGCCGGACTTTCCCCCTCCACGCGTCCTACGGCCGTGTTGCCCATGTCGTACCAGCTGGGCCCCGACAGCACTTCGCCGTCCGCGAGGCTGTGGCACCCCGCGCATCCCTGCAATTCGGAAAGGAACAGGCCTTCTTCGGGATCGCCCGCTTCAATCGCGGCGACCAGGTCGGCCGGCACGCCGGCAAAGACCTCCTCGGCCGTCAAGGCGGACAATTTCGGGACTTCGCGCACCACCAGGACAATGTCTTCTTCGGTCTGCGCGATCATGAAGGGCGAGACGAGTTGCAGCGCGGGATTGGGCGCGCACGCGGCGAGCGCGAGCGCGCACAGACTTGCCCAGAGACTCACGCCGACCGCTCGGAAAAGACTGGTTGCCACGTAACTCGCTTCGCTATCGTAGTCGGCAGGCCTTGGACGCCTGCGCAATCCGGCAAAGTGTAGCACAAGCCGCGCCGGTCCAGGGCGTATTGCGTCCGGCAATCAACGTCCAGGCGGCATCTGACGGGCCTGCCGCGCCAAGAAGAGCGCGATGGCCGCGGCGCTCGCGGCATTGAAACTGGCCAAGCGACCGTACATGGGCAGGCGCAAGAGAAAGTCGCAGGCCTTGCGCACCGGACGCGACAGGCCTTGGCCCTCGTGCCCGATCACCAGGGCCAAGGGCCGATTGAGATCCAGGTCGGCCAGCGGCTGGGCGGTCGGGTCGTCCGCCGCCAACCCGCCGATCCATACGTCCCGCGCCTGCAGGGCGTCCAAGGCGCGCGCCAGGTTGGCGACCCGGGTGACGTGCATGTGCTCCAACCCGCCGGCGCTGGCATGACTGACGGCCGCCGTCAACGGACAGGTGCGTTTGTGGGGGACCAGCACGCCATGCACGCCGCAGTTTTCCGCGCTCCGGATCATGGCACCCAGATTGTGGGGATCCTGTATGCGATCCGCGGCCATCCAGAAAGGGGGTTCGGCGCGGCGAACGCTCAACGCCCATATCTGCGCCCAAGTCGACAACGGAAAGGGCGACGCCGCCAGCGCAACGCCCTGATGCCGCGCGCCTTGCCGTTCCAGCGCGCGCAACAGATCCGGCGGCATGGCCTGGATCGGCACGTCCCGCGTACGCGCCAGCGCGTGCAACGAAGCCAGCGCCGCGCGTGGCGCCCGCGGCGCTTTGACCCAAAGCGCGCCGAAGCGCCGCCGATTGGCTTTCAGGGCTTCCTGTACGGAATGGACGCCGAACAGCAGTTCCGGCGTGTCTAGGCGACGCGGTGCCAAGTCGTGCCCTGGGGCTGATCCTCCAGGCCAATGCCCAATTCCAGCAACCGATCCCGCACGCGGTCGGCCAGCGCCCAGGCCTGGGCCTGCCGCAGCTGGGCGCGGGTCTCGATCAGCAATTCGACGAGCTGGCGGGTCAGATCGTCCGTGGCGTCCCACGCGCGGACGGACGCCGGCAAGACGAACCCCAGCACCCCCATCAATTCCCGTACGGCGGCCTGGGCGGTGTCGAAGAAAACGCCGCCGACGTCCTGGGCGCGGGCCGTGTTGATCGCGCGTACCAAGTCGAAGATCGCGGCGAGCGCCGCGCTGGTATTGAAGTCGTCATCCATGCGTTGCCGGAACGCGACGCGGGCCGTCTCGGCGGCCTCCCGCAGCTGATGGGCCGCGTCCCCGGTGGATACCCGGCCCGTAGCCGGCTGCAAGCCTTGCTTGATGCGCTCCAGGCCGCGCTGGGCCGCGTTCACGATGTCGTCCGAGAATTGCACGGGCTTGCGATAGTGGCCCTGGAACACGACCATGCGCAACGCGTCCGCCTCGCGTTGCGCCAGAAAATCCTGGATGGCAACCAGATTGCCCAGCGACTTGCTCATTTTGGTTCCGGCCAGCTGCATCATGCCGTTGTGGATCCAATAGCGCGCGAAAGGCTGGCCGGTCAGGCTTTCGCTCTGCGCGATTTCGTTCTCGTGATGGGGGAAAATCAAGTCGTTCCCGCCGCCGTGGATGTCAATGGAGTCGCCCAGGTGATGCCGGCACATGGACGTGCATTCAATGTGCCAGCCTGGCCGTCCCGGTCCCCACGGACTTTGCCAGGAGGGTTCCCCGGCCTTGGCCTTCTTCCACAGCGCGAAGTCGGCGGCGTCTTCCTTGACGTCGCCGGCCTCCACGCGGGTGCCCGTGCGCGCCTCTTCCCGCTTGCGTTGGCTCAACTTGCCGTAGTCGTCGTCCTTCCGCACCCGGAAATACACGCTGCCGTTAAGTTCGTAGGCGTATCCGGCTTCGCCCAATTCCTGGATATCCGCGATGATACGGGGCATTTCCGTGGTGACGCGCGTATATTCGTCCGCGGCCTTGACGTTCAGCTCCTGCAGATGCGCCAGATAGCGTTGCGTATAGCGTTCCGCCAGCGCGAACGGATCTTGGCCCGTGGCGCGCGCGCGGTCAATGATCTTGTCGTCCACGTCCGTGAAATTGGTCACGTACGTGACGGCGTAGCCTATGTATTCCAAATAGCGGCGAATCATGTCGAAGACGATGGCGCTCATGGCATGCCCGATATGCGCGTCGGCATAAACCGTGGGCCCGCACACGTACATGCGCACTTTGCCCTCTTCCAACGGTTCGAAGGTCTGTACGGCGCGGCCGAGTGTGTTGTAAACCCGCAGAGCCATAGATCCTCTCAATGATGCCCGGATGGTGAATGCGTACGTCTTTCATTTAAGCACAGGGGCGAAAGGGATTCCAATACGGACTGCGCCGCCCGGTCCGCGTCCGGCGCGCCGCGCCCGCGCGTCCGGGACGCCGCGCAATCGCGCGCGTTAGGGCCAGTCAGATACGTAATCCGCTGCGATATCTGTTACCGTTACCGGTCGGGCGCGCCGTTCCGGACGCGTGGCCCGCGTCCGGCACCAGCATTCTCAGGATAGGCATGGACAAGGTACAGGAATTCGCGGAGCGCCTGCTGGCGAACGTGCGCCAGGTCATCATCGGCAAGGACGATCAGATTCGGTTAACGCTCCTGGCTTTGTTGTGCGAAGGGCACGTTCTGATCGAGGACGTGCCCGGCGTGGGCAAGACCATGCTGGCGCGGGCGATCGCCCGCAGCATCGGCTGCACCTTCAACCGCGTGCAGTTCACGCCGGACATGCTGCCCAGCGACATTACGGGGGTCAGCATTTTCAACCAGAAGACGTTGGAATTCGAGTTCCGGCCCGGCCCCATCATGGCGCAAATCGTGTTGACCGACGAGATCAACCGCGCCACGCCCAAAACCCAATCGGCCTTATTGGAGGCCATGGAGGAGCAACAGATCACGGTGGATGCCACGACGCATGCCTTGCCGCATCCCTTCATCGTGCTGGCGACCCAGAATTCCATAGAATACGAAGGCACGTTTCCGCTGCCGGAGGCGCAATTGGACCGCTTCATGCTGCGCATTCAGTTGGGTTACCCCGCGCCCCGGCAAGAGATGGACATTTTGACGCGGCAACAGGAAGCGCATCCGATTGCGCGCCTGGAACAGGTCGTGACGGTCGAGGAGCTCCTGGCCGCCCAGCGCGAGGTCAAACGGACGTACGCCAACGATCTGATTCGGGAGTACATCGTGGCCTTGGCCTTGGCCACGCGCGAACATCCGGATTTGTATCTGGGGGCCAGTCCCCGCGGCAGCCTCGCGCTGTTTCACCTGACGCGCGCCTGGGCCGCCCTGAGCGGCCGCGATTACGTCATTCCCGATGACGTCAAGTTCCTGGCCCCGCCCGCGCTGGCGCACCGGCTGATCGCCAGTCCGGCGGCCCGCATTCGAGGCGTTGATTCCACCCAAGTCGTGGCCGAGGTCTTGCGCTCCGTCGCCGTGCCGGGAGCCGACGCGTCCCGGCGCTAGGGCGGTCGCGGCGTGGCATGAACGGACGCCTGCTCTGCCTGTGCCTGGCCAGCGCCTTGTTCTGGGTTCTGGCTTTCAATACGGGCAGTTCTTTCTTCTCCTACCTGGCGTATCTGGTCACGGGCTGCGTGGCCCTGAGCTTCGCGTGGTCGCGCTTCTGTTTGGACGCCCTGGAAGTCAAACGCTTCGCCCGCCCGGCCTACAGCCAGATTGGACAACGGGTCGATGAGGCGTTCGAACTGGTCAATCGCGGGCGCCTGCCCAAAGTATGGCTGGAGCTGCGCGACTTTTCTACTCTGCCCTACCACGACTCGAGCCGCGTCATCAGCAATCTGGCGCGTAACGGGCGCCGGCGGTGGCAGGTGCGGACGCCATGCTACCGGCGCGGGCGGTACCGTTTGGGCCCGCTGACGGTGCGCAGCAGCGATCCGCTGGGCCTCTTCCCGCGCGAGAAGCACTGGCCCGACGCCTCGTCCCTGACCGTATATCCCGCGACCGTGGATTTGCCGCACTTTGCGCCGGCGATAGCCGATCTGTCGGGAGACGAACGGGTGCAGCAGCGCACCCAGATCATTACGACCAATGCCGCCAGCGTACGGGAGTACGTCCCGGGCGACAGCCAGAACCGCATTCACTGGCTAAGCACGGCGCGCACCGGGCGCCTGATCGCCAAAGAGTTCGAATTGGATCCCAGCGCGCATATCTGGATCTATCTTGACCTGCACCGCGCACCCGCCCTCGCGCGGCCGTGGCGCATCGAACCCGCGCATCTGAACGTCTTTCCGCCGCGCGGCCGTACGCGCGCGCAGGCGGCGGAGAGCCTCATTCCGCCCGACACCACCGAATACGCGGTTACCATCGCCGCCAGCGTGTTCCGCCACTTCATTCTGCGCGGCCGGGCCGTCGGCTTCGCGGCCTACGGCCAAACCCGCGAATTCATCCCCGTCGAACGCGGCGAACGCCAACTCAACAAGGCGCTGGAAACGCTCGCCGTACTGGACGCGGAGGGCCAATTGCCCGTGGCCGACTTCATCCTGACGGACGGCTTTCGCTTGAGTCGCAACGAAACCCTGATTGTGATCACGGCCGATCGGAACGCGGAGTGGGTGCATGCGTTGCGGACGCTACGCGAAAAAGGCATTCTCAGCCTGGCCATCTTCATCGACGGCCAAACGTTCGACGCGGGCGCGGATAGCCGGGCCGTGCGGGCCGAACTGCGCGCGCTGCGCATTCCGCATTATCGAGTAGCCCGAGAGCAGAAGTTGGACGAGGCCTTGGCGCAACCGGCGGCCGCGGCCGGCGCGCCGGACCGCGACGCCAGGGCGCGGGCGCCTCGGGCCTGAGGGACCGCCCCTACGTTAATACGCCTTTAATACGCGCGGGCGCAGGATAGCGTACACTTGGCCCAACGTTCCGAGGTTACGGTTCCGTCACCATTTCCAGATAAGGAGGCGCTCATGCAGAGACGAGCCGAACAAGCGGCCGTGCTGGCTACGCTGACGCCTTTCGCCGGCATTCCGGAAAAGGACATCAAACAGGAAATCTGCCCGCTGGTGCGCTTCGGGCGCCAGAAGGAAGGCGGTTTCTTCTATCGTTCCGGCGATGACTGCGAAGCCGTCTACTTTATCGTCGAAGGGGAAGTCAGCCTGTACCGTTTCAGCGATTCATACCGCAAGGTCGTCTTGAGTCAGCTGGGCCGCGACGGGTTTTTCGGGGAACAGGCGCTTCTCTCCGGCCAGCGTTACCATTCCTCATGGGCGGAGGCGTTGGCGGATACCGTCTGCGTCGAGATCACGCGTCCCAATCTGGCCTACCTGCGCCAGCGGTTCCCCTCGATCACCCTGAAAATGTACCGGAGCGAACAGCGCAAGCTGGAGCGGGCGCTCAAGACCGTGCGCAGCATTCGCCTCGAATCCGCGTTGCTCCGCGTGACGCGCTGGTTGCTGGCGACCTACGACGCCAGCCGGAATCCCAGTCTGGAAGGCTTGGGCCACCAGGAGATCGCGAACGTGATCGGCACCAATCGCGAGACCGTGACCAACGCGCTCAACGAACTGGAGCAGAAGGGGCTCTTGACCAAAAGCCGCATGCAGATTGTATTGGTTGACGTCCCCGCCTTGCGGCAGCTGCTGAAAGATAACGAATAGAGGGCGGCTAGCCGCGCGCGGAGGCGGCGCGGCGACGGAGCTGGCGGAGCCGTCCATGCCCTTGGGCCGCGGCGGACAGCGTCCGCCGCGCGCGCGTCCGCGCGGGAACGCCGCGGTCAAACCGGTTGCAGCGTCGCGTCCACAGCGTCGTCGCCCCGCGCGGCACGCGCGCGGCCAGCGTATCCAAATCGGTGGCTTTGATCACGTACACGCGTTCCCGCGCGTAGGCCAGCGCCTGCTCTGCGCGGGCCGGGTCGGACGCGACCAAGGGCAAAAACGCTTGCGCCTGGGCCATGCGATGCCACCGATCCAGGGGATGCTCCGTACGCGCCAGACCGGATTCCACGCTGACCCAAAGCGTCGCCTCCGCCCGTTCGAGACGTACGTCCGCGATGGCGTTGCGGGCAGGCAGCAGGGAGCAAAGGCGCGTAGCGTAGCCCAAGCGCCGGGCCAGATAGGCAAAGAAAATCGTCTGGCCGAAATGCGGTTTGTCCGCATGGCCCAGTCGATCCTGCAGGATCTCGATTTCGCTCTTGACCGCCGCCTGCGCCGCGCGCCGGAGATGGGCTTTGCCCGCCGGCGTAATCCGGACAATCCGGATGCGCCGCGCGTCCGACCAAGCCAACGCGTCCCCGACGACGAGATCCCGGTCTTGCAGCCAGCGCCAGAGACGTTCGTTCGCGCCGCGCGCGGACGGCGTTGACCGGTTCGGGCGCGGGCAGGCAAAAGAGGCCGCGCTGGAAAAACCGGTGCGCCCCAACTGGGCGAGCAACGATAACGCGTCTGCCTCGACGGCGAGGTCCGCGCGCCCGGTCCCGCGCGCGGGCGGAGGGCTGGCGCCGAACGTCATTCCTGGAGCAACAGCAGTTGGGCTTCCGCGGCCTGCAAGGCCTCCGCCAACGCGCGCGGCTCTACGGCTCCGTACGCGAGCTGCACGGCGGTCTCGCCGGCCTGCATCAGCGCTTGGCGCGCCAGGGTTGAGGCGACGGCGCCCCTGCGCTGACGCGCATAAATGCGTTGGGCCAAGAGCAGGGTGGGGACAGGGTCGGGGTAGGGTGACCGCGCCACGCGTTGCAGTTGCGCCAAATCCCGCGTCAGTCGGACTGCGTCCTGCCGCGTCTGGCGGTGAACCCGCAGCGCCTGCCATTGCGCGCGGGTCAACAACGATGCCTCCGGCTGGCCGTGCGACGCCGCGAAACCCAGTAACGCCAGCAACCAGAAGATCGCCATGCAGCCGGCCAGATACCAGGGCCAAGGCCGTTCCGGCGGCCACGCCAGTTCGATGCGCACGCGTCCGCGGCGCGCTCCCGGCTTCATGTTCAACCTGCCGTCATGCGGGCTCTGGACGTCGATTCGCGGGTGATGGTCAGGGCCGGCGACAACGCGAAGAACACGCGTACCGCGACCGTCCCGCGCAAGGTCACTTCCTGGCAATGGGTCTGGCAGGCCGTATGGACGAGCGCGGGGCGGTGGCCCATGGCGGCCAACTCCGCCGTCGCCTGCGCGAAGCGCTGCTGCGCCGTACGGCGCAAGCAACGCGGCTCCAGCGCCGCCAGCCCTGATTGGCTGTACTGCTGCAAGTCCAGGCAGGCGTTGGCGGCATCCTGCGAAGAAGCGGCCAAGGCCTGTTCCAAATACGAGGCGGCGCTGAAGTATTCAGGCACGTCCACCGTCAGGCTGGCCAAAGGCAGGAACACGGTCAGCAACAACAGGGCGTTCCAAACGAGATCTCCGCGCGCCGCGCGTACGAAGGCGGGATCCATGGCCTACCACCCTTCCTTGCGATACGAAGCCGTGGCCGTTCCGGTAAACGTCTGGGGCAGGGAGCCTCCGAACAGGGTCAGCAGCGGGCCGAAGAAATTTTCGACGGTCCATTCCACGACGACGGTCACGTCCCCGCCCGGCGCATCCTGCGCGTCCACGCGGATGACGCGCGCGCGGCACAGGCAGTTTTGCAGGAGGGACTCGGCGCTGGCGCGAGCCTGTTGGCGCGCATTGACGAAGGCGACGGATCCCATGCGCGCGCCGAAACCGGCGGCCTGTTGCGACGCATTGCGGGCATGGCCCACCAAAGCGAAATTGACGAGCGCCAACGCCAGCAAGACCATGAGCGGGAGAGTCAGCGCCGCCTCCACCATATCGCCCCGGTCTTGCTGGAGAAAGGATGCCGGCATGCGCCGGCCCGGGCCGGCGCATCCGCGCACGGACAGCCTAACTGCCGATCTGGTTGCCAATGGACGTTACCTTGGTCTGGATATTCGCGCCCAGCGTAGACCAGGCAGTCATGGCCGTAGCCACGATAGCTGCCAGAATCAGGCCGCGCTCCACCATATCGGCTTCGACGCCAAACAAGAATTTCAGGCCCATAGCGATCTCCTTATGCCATCTCATTCCAATACAATAGTACAAAATTTCCATATAGAAGTCAAATGAGACAATTCGTATCCATTATTCATTTCGCCTTTCCTATTCGAATACGCATATCCGAACGCAAACAGGTAACGCGCGCGGTGTCCGCATGCGACCGACCGGCCATCGAAGTTCTCAACGGACCGGGGCGGTCCAACCGTTTGCGGCGCGCGGGGCCTTGCGCAATCTGATCCGGCACCCGGCGGGCGAGTGCGGGGAAGCGATCGCAACGCAGGCCCGTTTCTCCCTCTCGCCGGCCGCGTTGAGAGAGGCCATCGGCGCTTTCTGGCCTCGCGGCGCATCAATCCCACGCGATGGGCCGGTTCCTACAAGCCTTGCCCGCGCCCTTGGCGATGCCCCGCAACGGCGATCCAAAACTGCGCTGGGGGAACTACGGGCCCGATCAGCCCAGGCCGGTACCGCGCCCCTCGCACGCAACCCGGCGCTCCTCCGGTCAGAGCCGTCCGCGCCGCCTGGATCGGGACGCGTACCCCGCGGCGTAACCGCGCGCAGCCTCTCGACGCGCGGGCAGGCGTCGCGGCTCTGGCAAACGCCTCTCGCTCTTCAGGGCGGCGCGACGGACGCGAAGGGAATTTCCGTTTGCCAGAGCACGCGTTGTTCGCGGGAGAGGAACTGGCCGACGCGGAGGCGCGCGATGGGATAGGCGGGCAAGGCCTTGCGCGCGAGGCAGACGCCGTCAAAGCGGGCGCCGTGTCCAGCCAAGGGGAATCCCAGATTCGCAAAACCCAGATTCCAGTGCGCGGGCGGCAGTTGCCAACGGCGGACGGGGATGACGTGCAGGATGAACTTGGCTTCCGCGTCCTCCGGGCGGCAGGGAGCCTTGACGAAGGTCGCCGTCCGGTCAGCGACATGGACGTCAAAGCGGTCGCGTACCGCCGGCGTCTGGGCGGAAGCGGCAGCATAGGCGACGCGCAGAGGGATCAGGGCGGAGGGCATATGGGCGGCCAAGGGGATATCGATGCGCCAGAGTTCGCCCTCGGGGGAGAACTGGCCAAGACGCAGGGTGCGGATGCCGTAGGCCGGCAGGGGCAGAACCGCCCAGCAACGGTCGGCGACGCGGGAGCCCGCGTGCGCGAAGGGGAAGTTGCGCGCGGCGAATCCGTAGCCGCGGCGTGACAACGGCAGATCGGCGATCTCGAAAGGTACGACATGCAGGAAGAAAGGCGCGGCGAGATCCGCGTCGACGCATCCGGCGCGGGTCAGCGCGAGATGCTCGGGGGCGAGGCGCACGGCGAAGCGGTCGGACGCGGCCGGCGGCGCGGCCGCGAGCGCGTCATAAGTCGCCCGCAAGGCGTAGGCGTCCCGGTAGGCGACGCGCTCCAGGCTACCCGCGGCATCAAGGAACAGTTCCGCCTCCCACCGACCGGCCTGCCCGGTGCGGAGCGAGGCAACTTCAAAGGGGAAGGGGGGCATGATCCAGCGCCACGCGCAGGCCGCCTCGGAGTGCCGTCCGTAGCCCTCGTAGTCGGGGGACGCGCCATAGACGGGCGCGCCCAGGCCCAAGCGGTAGAACTGCCAAGCGGGTTCAAACGCGGCGAAGGTCGTTGGACGCACCTGCAGAAACAGGGATTCCGCCGTAGACGGGCGGCAAGGCGCTTGCGCGTAGATCAGGCTGCGCCCATCCCAACGGATGTCCACAGGGCCTTGCGCGTCCGGAGCGCCAAGCTTCGGCGCGGCTGAAGGCGCCGGCGCCTTCAGCAAAGCGGCGAGCAGGGGCGGGCGCGCGAACGCGACGTATTGGCGCAGATACCAGGTGGAGTGCGGAACCAACAGGGTCGTCAGCGGCGACGCGGCATAACGGAAAGGCGGGCGCTGTCGGAATCCGTCCGTCCATTCGCGGACGGGATTGATTGCGCCCAGGGCGAGCGCGGCGACCAACGCCGCGCGGAGCCAGCGCCGCGCGGTCGGCTGGAGCGCGACGTCAGCGCAGAAAACGGCCAAGAGCATGCGCGCGGCGGACAAGCCGTGGCGCATGGCGTTGAAGTAGCCGAACGCGTAGAGGGGCAGCAGCAACAGCGTGGCCAAACAGGCGAGGAAGAACGGCTCCCGGCGCAAGGCGGGCCGCGCGCCGAGCAGCAGGCCGGCCAAGAGCAGGAATTCGGACAGGTAGCTCAGCGGCAGCCAGCGCGCCAGGAACGTCCATTCGTGCCGCTCCCAGAGCCAGCCGCGAGGCCAAGCCCCGGTATCGGCCGTCAGATAGAGAAGCACCAACCCGGCCAACGGCCCGGCCGCCATCAGGTTGGGCCAGCGCCAGAACCGACGCAGGCCGTTGGTCCATGCCAGCGCCGCGGCCAACGGCGGCGCGCCGATGGCCCCGAGCGCGGACCAGAAGGGCGCGGCGGCCAGTACGATGCCGCTCACGGCCAGAAAGCGCGGTTGGCGCCGCAGTTGCCACAGCAACAAGGCCAGCAGGCCCGTCGAAAGGAAATGATGCGGCCCCGAAGTCAATTCGCGCACGGGAGACATCAGGCCTATCCGGAACGGCGCCCCTTCAAAGTTGTCGAACGGCCACTGCCAACCCTCCAGAACCCCGCGCAGGACATCAAGACCGCTGAAGACGATCAGGAGCGCGGCGGCGGCCGCCGCGCGCCACCCCCGGTACTCCCGCGCGAACAGAGACAGCACGAGACTCGTGCCGCACCAAGTCCAGAGCGGCACGGCCCATTGCAACGCGCTCGGCCCCCACAGGCGCGCGGCCAACCCCGGCACCAGGTGCCACCCCAGATAGTAACGAAGCAGGGGCGACGCGCCGGGCACGTAGGCGGCCAGAGGATCAGGCAGGAAGGGGGGCCAAGCATGCCGGCCCAGATCCAGCAACAGCGCGCGGCGTATCGGCCAATCCGCATTGAGCGTATCGACCAGGCCGCCGGCCGCCGACGTCATGACCCAGATCCCGGCCGTCGCCAGCAACCCCCATGTGGCCGGTCGCGGGCGCCCGCGCCAGGGCCCCGTCAGCGCGCGCGCGACGCTGGCGCCAAGCAAGCCAGCCAACGGCCAACCCACCCACCACCGGAACCAGCCCAGCAACCAGAGCGCCAGTGGAAGCGTCAGATACAGAATCGCCAGCCGATGCGCGATCGGCAGCGCCTCGTCTGACGAGGGCCGCCACGCCTGCCGTCCGCGGCGCAGCCAGACGAGCGGCAGGCCGGAAGCCCAGGGACGTCCGGAGCACGCGGTGGGGGACTCCATCGGAACCGCCATCTCGCGGTGCTACGCCCGCCGCGTGCCCGGCGCGGCGATTCCGGCGCGGAGCAGGGAACCGATCGCCGGGACCGTCCAGATTATGCGCGTGATCGCGGCGAGGCAAGCGGACGCGGGCGGCGCGTCGGGGCGCGTCGGCAGGCCGCGGTTCGCTGCCTGCGGTCGGAGAAACATGGCGCCCCTATGGGCTATGCATACGCCTGGTTGGCATCCAGCGAACGGCGCACGCGCCCCTACCCGTACGCGTCCGTGCGCGGCCGGGGATCAGGCGCGACCGCGCCGGGCAGGGGGCGCGCTCGCGGCCAGGAAAGGCTTGACCTCCACGCAGTGCGTACGGACGCCGTGATCATCGGACATACGCGCCGCGAACCACTCTTCGATCTCCTCCGCGCGCAGGGACAAGGTAATCACCGTCGGCAAATGGGCGTAGAAACGATATTCCAACAACTGCTTGATCTTGCTGCGTATCCATTCTCCTTTTTCGGAACCGCGGTAGGCCCACGCGGAGGCGGGGGCTTTGCGATAGGCATAGTCGTCCACTACCAGAAACGGGACTCGCCGGATATGGTTGAAAGCCGTCTCAAAGGCTTGTCCGCGTTCCCGTCCGAGCGCATTGCGCAGAAAATCCTGGAGATCCGCAAAGTCGGCGAACAACGGCGTCCGCGCCGGCGCGCGCCACATATTGGCCACCGCCGCGGCGAGATGCGTTTTGCCGCATCCATGGGGACCGGTCAGCACCAGCCAGCCGCTCGGATTCTGCGCGTATTGCCGCGCGAGCTCTCGGGCGTTCTTGAGTTGGGCGCCGTCGCCGCCGTTCGCGTTGATCTTGCTGATCTTGAAATTGGAGAAGTGCTTGTCCTGATGCAGCAGAAACGAATCCAGGGTCGCAAAGCGTCCCAGCGCGTTTTCGCTGCCATGGGACCGGTAGTCCGGGGCGTCAATGAAGAGGCACTCCACCACGCGCGCGTCGCTCAGGCGGCTCTGGATGCGTTCTTCGAAATCCCAAGCCGTGCGGTTGGAGGTAATGACGGTCGGCCGGCTCTCCAGATAGCGCTGATTCAGCAATTGGAAGAGTTTTTCCTTGACCCACGGAGTAGACGCGTGCGCGCCCAAATCGTCCAGAATCAACACGGCCACTTCGCCGATAAAGTGGAACAGGCGCTGGAACGTATCCTGGCTTTCCGGCTCGAACGTGGCCCGCAAGCGGTCCAGCAGGTCCGGAGCCGTCATGAACAGCACGGGTTGATCGCGCGCCCGCAGCTGATTGGCTATCGCCGCGACCAAGTGCGTTTTGCCCACGCCGTGCCCGCCCTGCAGAAAGAGCCACTGGGCCGGCTGGCGCGCGAACGCCGCGCACCGCGTCAGGGCCTTGCGCAAATTCTGCCGGCTCCGTTGGTCGTATCCCGGCGGGCCGGGGTCGAAATTGACGAAACTCTTCCCCTGCAGCGCTTCCAGGCGCGAGAATTCGTTCAAGCGTTGCATATGGTTCCGATGACGGTCCAGCAGCGTGCATTCGCACGGAAACGCCTCGCCGAAGGCGGGATCGGTCGGGGACACGTCGCGTCGGTGAAAACCCAACCCGCCGCATTGCGGGCAGGGCCGCGCGGCGGGCCGCGCGAACGCCTCCCGGAGCGGGCGGGGCGGCGGCGCGACGGCCGCCGGCTCCGGCGGGGGCGGGACGGCGCCGTTCCCGCGCAGGGGGAACCAGCGGCGGGGCAGGCGGCGTTCAACCATGCGCGCGGCCCTCGACGGCCCATCGTTCCAGGATCTTTTCGATGTAACGCAACGCCCGCGCGTTTTTGCTGGCGGCAATTTCAATCGCTTCGCACACCCAATCGACGGGATACTCGCGCTCCAAAGCCCGCAGATTCTCCGCGATGAAGGGCGTGAGCAGGCCGATATTCTGCTGATAGAGGCGGAAGGGCAGGGATTGATCCGCCGCCGCCCCGCGGCTGGCCGGCGCGCCGGCCGGCCGGCCGGTCTGCGCTTCCTGCCGGACGCGGCGCCCCGATTCCGAATTCAACGCGAACGCTTCGCGTCCGGCGTCCGTCTCCGTCCGGTCAAGCGCCAGGCGCAGGACGGTGTTGCGCGCCACGGCGCGTTCCAGGGCCTGCTCCAGCAGGACGGACGGTTCGTGCAAGGCCGAAACGTCGCTCATCAAGCGCAGCAGAACCATGTCTTGGCGCAGTTGGTCGCCCCAGATCCATTGGCATTGCCCCTGCGGCGGCTGCAAGAGATGAAAGAAATACAGGGTCAACTTGAGTTCGGCGAGATCGTCGATTTTGGGCAGCAAATCGGTAAAGAACAGATGCGGCACTTGCACCAGATCCAGCTCCCCGTCCGGATAGCCGTTGAAACCGGTCAGTTTCATGGCCCTGGCTCATCCAGGGCCGCCTCGGGCGCCAACGCCAGCTCCCGGAACAGGGTGGCTTCCTTGTGGAAGAAGAACTTCAACCGCCCCAAGGCGCCGTTGCGATGTTTCGCGACGATCAGCTCCGCCAGATTCTGATCCAGCGAATCCTCGTTGTAGTAGTCGTCCCGGTACAGGAACATAACCACGTCGGCATCCTGTTCGATGCTGCCGCTTTCCCGTAGATCCTGCAGCATGGGCCGCTTGTCTTGCCGGGATTCGACGGCGCGGCTCAACTGCGACAGCGCGAGGACGGGCACGTTCAACTCCCGCGCCAGATTCTTGATGGAGCTGCTGATGAACGTAATTTCCTGCTGGCGGTTTTCCCGAGCGGAACGGCTTCCCTGTTCCGAGCCGGACATGAGTTGCAGGTAGTCGATGACCAGCAGGTCCAGTTTGACCTGGGCGTCCAGCCGCCGGGCCTTGCCGCGGAGTTCCGACACGGACGCGCCCGGCGTGTCGTCAATGAAAATGGAGGCTTCGCCCACGCGATCCGACGCCTCCAGCACGAGTTGCCACTGGTTTTCGTCCACGGCGCCGATGCGCAAGGTATGCAGATTGAGGTTGGTTTCCATGGCCAACAGGCGTTGGCACAATTGATCGCGCCCCATTTCCAGGCTGAAGATGCCGACTTTCGAGTTCAGGCGCATGGCCGCGTGCTGGGCAATCGTCAACGCGAAACTGGACTTGCCCATGCCCGGGCGAGCGGCCAGAATCAGCAGGTCGTTCTTGCCGAAGCCGCCCAGCAAGGCATCCAGTTGCGTAAACCCGGTAGGCAACCCGCGGGTGGCCAGACCTTGCCGGCCCTCTTCCAGCACGTTCATCACTTCCGGCATGATGTGCTCGATGGGCATGAGGTCGTTTTGCACCCGCGCCTGGCCGACCTTGTAAATCTCCTGTTCGGCCTTGTCCAGAATGACTTCGATGTCTTCCTCTTCCGCGCGCGCCATCTGGCCAATGCGCATGGAGGCGCTCAACAGATCCCGGAGCAGCGCTTTCCGCTCCACGATGCGGGCGTACGTTCCGACGTTGACGGAGGTGGGGCAATGATCCGCCAGATAGTCCAGGTAATGGGCGCCGCCGGCGTTTTGCAGTTTCTTGGATTCCTGCAACTGGTTGACCAGCGATATCGGGTCGACGTCCAGCCGCTTTTCCTGCAACGCCAGCATGGCGGTGTAAATGGTCTGGTGGTTTTCCCCCTGGAAATAGCGGGGGCGCAGAATGCTCTCGACGTCCTGCAAGGCTTTGGGGTTCAGGAGCAGGGCGCCCAGCACCGATTGCTCCGCGTCCAGATTGTGCGGAACCGCCGTGTTCGCGGGCGCGCCCGCCGGATCGTTCCTCGTCGCCATGCGTGCTCAAGGCGCCTCGTACCTGCTAGGGAAAGAAGCCGCGGCCGCGGCGGGCTTCAACGCCGCGGGCAGACAGGAAGATGAACTATACGCCATGCCTAGGCAGGGCGCGCAAATCGTCGCAGGGCGTTACCGTTTCAGCAGGCTGTCCAGATCCAGGCCTTCCACCGCATCCCGGAAAATCTCCAGATCCTCGTTATCGCGGGCGCCGTCTCCGTCCTCTTCCAGCAAGTCTTCGACCTGATCCAGCTGGACTTCCTCGGCCGGCACTTTGGCCGCCGCGGCCATGACCTTCTCGGCGATATAGATCGGGCAGTCGCAGCGCACGGCGATCGCGATGGCGTCGCTGGGCCGGCATTCCATGGCCATGGCTTCGCCGCCTTGCCCGTTAAACACCAAACGGGCCATATAGACGTCCTTTTCCAGGTTGTAGATGGCGACGTGCGCCAGTCCGTTCAGTTCCTGGATCAGGTCATGCACCAGGTCGTGCGTCAAAGGCCGCGGGGCTTTCTCGTTGCGCAAATGCATCGCAATGGCCTCCGCTTCGTAGGGGCCGATCCAGATGGGCAGGTAGCGGTTGCCTTCGTCTTCCTGCAAGACCGCGATGCGGTGCTGCGACATCAGGCTGACGCGCACGCTCTCGACTTTTACCTTGACCATTCTCGTTCCTCCTTGGTCCTGCCGAACAGAGGTCTGACGCTGCGGGAAGATGCGGGACGCGATACGGACGGGTGCGATGGGGCGCGGCGCCGAAAACGCGGACGCCGGCGATTATAGCATAGGGCCGGAACGGCGATTCCGTCCTTGGGGCGGCGCCTGGGAAGCGGGGGCGGCGTTCAGGCCGGCGGCGATACGCGCGAGCGTCCGGCGCGCGGCCAGGCGCACCACGGCGCGCGCTTCCCACCCCCGCGGGCCCGCCACGCATTCCGCTTCCACCAAATCGCCGGCATGCAAACGTTGGTCCGTCGGCCCTCGCACCTGCGACGCATGGCAGAACGCCTTGACGCCCGTCGCCAGGCGCACGAAGCCATACCCGCGACGCGCCTGAAACCACAGGACCAAACCGCGCGCGCGGCCCGGCGCGGGCGCATGCCGGCGACAGACATGGCACTCGGCGCTCGCCGCCTCCGCCCCGGCGGCGGGCGTAAAAGAGGCTTGGCAGCAGGTACAAATCAAGGCGTTTTCCCGGTTCGGCGGCGCCGCGGGGCGCGCGGCGCCGGCGTCATTCTAGCCCGCGCAAGGGCTTGGAGCCGACTGTTTAGGTTGACTCCCCGCATAATTTTGATAGCATAGAGGGGCGATATGAACGGATCAGCGACAACTGCCGCCCCATGCGGGTTCTTTTCCGGGCGACGTAGCCAAGTGGACTAAGGCAGAGGTCTGCAAAACCTCCATTCGCCGGTTCGAATCCGGCCGTCGCCTTTTCGCTCTTTCCATTGCCGTATGGTCTTGCACTCAACGTGGCCTTGCGTTGCCCCCGAATTGCCTTGATAGCCCCCGCTTTTCTACTTGCCGGCTCAAGGCGCAAAGCCCTCCCCTTGAGGCGGGACGGCGCAGGCGCGGCCCCAGACGCGCCGCGTTCCAAGGCAACGCAGGCGTGCAGGCAACCCTTCCAAGCCATACGTAACCGCCTATGAAATTCAAATACAATCGCTGGCACATTGCCGTCCGCACCCTGATTCTCATCGTTCTGCTCTCGTTGGCCTACGCGATCCAGGCATATGCCATGGTCGATGCCCAGACGCAGGAAGATGAAGACGCCCCCCAGGCGGGCACTACATATGCAGTGCGGCGCGGCGACACGCTAGCCCGGATTGCCGCGTACGCCTACGACGACGGAGATCTTTTCGAGCTCCTGTGCCAGTACAACGATCTGTCCGACTGCCACAACATAGTTGTGGGTCAGGCCATCGTCATTCCGCTCCGGGAGGCATTGGGCCAGGCGCCGGTTCCGCCGGAATCCCGTCCGGCCACGCCAGCCGTTCCCGTCTCGGCATCCGCGGACGCGGACGCGGCACTGAAGGAGATTCCGCCTGAATTTCACGTCTATCTGCGGGAGATCCAACCCGGAGATACGTTGGCCGCGATCTCGCAAGAAATCTATAACAACGATGATCACGCGTCCCGTCTATGCGACTACAACATGATTCCCGATTGCGCGTCCTTGACTCCAGGCATGCGTATTTTGGTGCCCCTGGTGGATGAGGTGTTGTGGCCTCAATACGGGCCTTATAAGTTTGTGCCTCCGATCCCGGTCGCCACGCCGACGCCCGACGCGAACGAAACCGCCACCCCGGAACCGGAGACGCCGGACGCCCCCGCCACGCCCGCACCGGAGACGCCCGCGGATCCGACGCCCGACGCCACGCCGACGCCCGACGCGAACGAAACCGCCACCCCGGAACCGGAGACGCCGGACGCCCCCGCCACGCCCGCACCGGAGACGCCCGCGGATCCGACGCCCGACGCCACGCCGACGCCCGACGCGAACGAAACCGCCACCCCGGAACCGGAGACGCTAGACGCCCCCGCCACGCCCGCACCGGAGACGCCCGTACCCTTGCTCGCGCCCTCTTTCAGAGTGCCTCCCGGCAACCATCTGGTGAATTTCCTCGATCAGGATACGCGGCTGGAAATTTTCGCCTATGCCTTGCAATTGACGGTATTGCCCCAGTTGTTGGTGCAACCCGGTCCTTTCACCGTGTTCGTTCCCGGCGATGCGGCCTGGGTAGCGGCGGACACGTCCGTGATTCAGAGTATCTTCGCCAATGTCGATTCCTTGACCCGCACCTTGCGTTCCTACGTCGTAGAAGGCAATCTGAGCGCCGAGGATTTGGCGCAACGAGAATCGGTAACGTCCATTGAAGGCGACGTATGGCGCATCCGCCGCGCGGACGACGGTCGCCTGCAGATCGGCGACGCCCACCTCTTGGAAACGGACGACGAACCGACGAACGGCACGATTCATATTCTCAATATCGTCGTTCAACCCTGACCCGCGCCCGCAGCGAACCGTTACCGGTTTCCGCCGGGCTGGGCGCAAGCCGGCGCGTACCCCGCGCGGCGACGCCGCGGGCGGATGCGCTAGGCTTGCGCCCGCTTCCCGTTTCCCGTTTTCGCCTTTTCCCGCCTATAATGGCGTACCTTCTCCCTGTCTCGTCCCGCGCGGATGAATCTTGAATTCCTGCTGGGCTCCCGCGGCCCCTTGGCGCAGTCGTATCCGGATTACGAATTGCGTCCCGGCCAATTGCAGATGGCGCGCGTGATTGAAGAGGCCATCCGCGTCGGGCGGCCCGCCATCATTGAAGCGCCTACGGGCATAGGCAAATCCTATGCCTATCTGGTGCCGGCCTTGCTGAGCGGCAAAAAGGTGATCGTGTCCACCGCCAACAAGAGTCTGCAAAGCCAGCTGTTCGAAAAGGACGTGCCGGACCTCATCCGGCGCCTGAACCTGCAACGTTCGTTCGTCATGGTCAAGGGCCGCAGCAATTACGTCTGCCATCACAAATGGCAAAACTACATGGATGAATTCGCGCGCGTGGACGAGCCAGAGATGCCGGTCATAGGCGAAATCCGCCTGCAGTTGCAGAATCCCGCCTTTGACGGGGACGTCGAATATCTGACGGAGCCGTTGCCGGCGGGCATCGCGACCGAGGTCGTCAGTTTTCCGGACGATTGCCTGTTCGACAAATGCCGTTTCGCGCGCGATCCGTGCTACGTGGATACGATGCGCGACCGCGCCGCGCAGGCGGATTTGGTCATCACCAACCACCATTTGTTGTTGACGGGCCTGTTGCTGGCGCACGAAGGCCGCATTTTGCCCGAGGCCGACCTCTACATCGTCGACGAAGCGCATCATCTCGAGGCCGTGGCGACCCAGGTCTTCACCACCGAAATCATGAGCCAGACCTTGCCCTTCCTGCTCAATCGCAAGCCCTTTGCGCGCGCCTTGAACCAAGAGCGCATTCAGGATCTGAACCGCCAGAGCCGGAGCGCGCTGGCCGAGGTGGCGCGTACGGCGGCAGACAACGGCACGTTGACGGGCCCCCTGGACATCCTGACCCTGCTGGGCTCGGATCTGGAGGAGGCCGCCGCGGACATGGAGCGCGCGCCCGCGGCCCAGCAGATGTTGCCGGCCGCGGACGAGGCCGCCCAGAGCGAGCATGAGGTGGCCATAGACGCGCTCAAGGCCTTGGCGAAGAAAATTCACCTCATGGCGCTGGAAGACGCGGATTACGTCCGGTTCGCGGAGCGTCCGCGCGCTGCGCGCAGCGACGACGTCGCGCTGAAACGGGCGCCCATTCATCCGGCCGAGGAAATCCGCCAACTGCTGTTTCCCGATGAGGGCGCGCCGGTCATCTGCACGAGCGCGACGTTGACGGCCAACGGCGCGTTCGAACATTTTCGGCGGCAGTGCGGCATCCTGGAACAGGAGGCCACGGAATTGCAATTGACCCCTATCTTCGACTACGCCTCCCAGGCCCTGCTGTATCAACCGGACACGCAAGCCTACGATTACCGGCAGCCCCAAGCCTATTACGACGACGTGGCCGCCGAAATCCGCAGCCTGTTGGAGATCACGCGCGGCGATACCCTCTGCCTCTTCACCAATTGGCGGGGCCTGGAGCAGGTGGCCGCCTTGCTGGGCGATGACGACCGCGGCGTCATTTGGCCCCTGCGCGCGCAAGGCGAGGCCACGCGGCGCGAGTTGCTGGAATGGTTTCGCGCCACGCCTCACAGCGTGTTGTGCGCCACCCGTTCCTTTTGGGAAGGCATTGACGTTCCGGGCGACGCGCTGACCTCCGTGATCTTGGACAAGCTGCCGTTTCCCAGTCCGGCCGACCCCATCCATGCCCAACGCATGCAGGCGCTGGACGCGGAGAGCGCGACGGGCCACGGCCGGGGCGCCTTCATGGACTATATGCTGCCGCACATGGCCCTGACGCTCAAACAGGGCTTCGGACGCCTGTTGCGGCGGCAATCGGATTGGGGCGTAGTGACGATCCTGGATACGCGTCTGGTCCGCAGCCGGTACGGGCGCCTCGTGCGCGAGGACGATCTCCCGCCCGCGCGCTTCACGCGCGCGGTCAAGGACGTGCATGCCTTTTTCGCGGCCAAGCGCCGTTACCGCGTCGATTACGCCCTCAACGTCTCCGCGCCCCGCGCGGCGGACGGCGCGCCGAAAGTGGAAGTGACGGTTCCCCGCGACGGCCGCAACGTCGTTTTGGACGTGCCCGCGGCGCCGGCGCCGACGGAGGCGCAACGGGCGGTCCGGTATCTGGCGCACAGCTTCCGCCAATTGCGGCAGCGCGTGGAGAGCAAGGGCGGCGCGCCGTCCGGCTTCTGCCTAGAAGTCCGGTGCCCGGCCGCCTGGCGCGCCGCCGCGGACGGGCCAGAACTGCAAGCGGAAGCGGCCGCCTGGCGCCAGGTCCATTGGGTGGACGTGAACTGAACTGCGGTCCGAGCGACCCTGCCCTGCGCCATGACCCCATTCGCCCGCCCGGACGTCAACCTGGTGCCCGCCTGGGTCAAGGACGCCCTTTTCTACCAGATCTTCCCGGATCGTTTCTGCCGCAGCCAAGCCCCAAGCCCTGACGGCCGCTTCCGTTTCCAGCCGTGGGGAACCGCTCCGGACTGGTACGGTTACCAGGGCGGCGACCTGCGCGGCATCATCGAGAAGCTGGATTACCTGCAAGGCCTCAACGTCACGGCCCTGTATTTGAACCCCATCTTCGCGTCGGCGGCCAATCACCGCTATCACACCTACGACTATTTCGCCGTAGACCCGCTCCTGGGCGGCAATGACGCGTTCCGGGCGCTGCTGGACGCCGTCCATGCGCGGGGCATGCGCCTGATCGTGGACGGGGTGTTCAATCACGTGGGCCGCGGCTTTTGGGCTTTCCATCACGTACTGGAAAACCGCCAGGCCTCGCCCTACGCGGATTGGTTCACGATCCGCGGCTTTCCCTTGCAGGCCTATCCGCCGGACGACGAGGGCCCGTGCAACTACGAGGCGTGGTGGGGCCTGCCGGCCTTGCCCAAGCTCAACGTCGCCCACCCGGACGTGCAGGCCTATCTATGGCAGGTCGCGGAGCATTGGACCCGCTTCGGCATCGACGGCTGGCGCCTGGACGTACCGACGGAGATCCAGGTGCCGGGCTTTTGGCAGCAGTTCCGGGCCCGGGTCAAGCGCATCAACCCGGAGGCGTACATCGTCGGCGAAGTGTGGGACGCCGGCCGGGAATGGCTGGCCGGCGACACCTTCGACGGCATTACCAACTACGCGTTCGGCCGGTACGCGCTGGGCTTTTTCGGACGGCGCGCCCTGCCCGCCGAAACGATGGCCATTTCCGGCCATCCGGTGCCCCGCCTGACGGCGGAAGGCTTCGCCCAAGGCGTGGAGCGCATGATCCGCGGCCAAGCCTGGGAATTCACCCAAGGCAATCTGAACTACCTGGACAGCCACGATACGCCGCGCATCCTGCGCCTGGCCGCCGGCGACGCCGCCGCGGTCAAACTGATGCTGGGCTTCCAAATGACTATGCCCGGCGCGCCCATTCTGTACTACGGCACCGAGATCGGGTTGGACGGGGGGCCGGATCCCGACTGCCGGCGCGCTTTTCCCTGGCATGCGGCGCCGAGTTGGAACCGCGAACTCCTGGAACACTGCCAATGGCTTGCGGACGTCCGCACGCGCCATGCCGTGCTGCGCGCCGGCCGATATGCCTGCCTGTGGGCGCAGAACGACGCGTTCGCGTTCAAACGCTTCGCGCCGGATGACGCGGCGTACGTCGTCTTCAATGCCGGTCTGCAACCGGTCGCCTTGCGCCTGGAGGATGCGTACGGCCTCCAGCGCAGCTGCGCGTTCCGGGACGCGCGCACCGGGGAAACGGTACGCGGCGCGCGGGGCGCGCTGGAAACCGTTGACGTGCCGGCCCAGTCCCTGCGCATTTTCGTGCGCGACCCGGCCTAGCGCCGCAGGGCCGCCGCGCGGAGGGAGCGGCCCCCCTCTTTCCGAGGCAGGAGTGCTATCCTTGCTTCAGGCGCGCGGCGGCCCCAGGGCGGCGCCGCGCGGCCGTCGACGGATCGTCCGACGCTGGGGGCTATCGGAGAGGACGCCATGAAGCATTTGCAGGATATCGGGCAGCTGTCCGCGCGCGAGGTACGCGGCCTTCTGAAACTGACTCAGATTCTGCGGACGGAGCGCGAGACGGACGGCCGCAACGCGCCGTTGCTGCAGGGCCAACAGCTGGCCATGCTTTTCATGAAGCCCAGCCTGCGCACGCGCGTCAGTTTCGAGGTGGGCATGCGGCACCTGGGCGGCCACGCCTTTTACTTGAGCCCGGAGGAAGTGGGCATGGGCACGCGCGAAACGCCGGCGGACGTGGCCCGCGTCCTGGGCGGCATGGCGGACGGCATTATGGCGCGCGTGTTCGCGCACGCGCATATCGAGGAGCTGATTGCGCATGCCGGGATCCCGGTCATCAACGGCCTGAGCGACGGCTCCCATCCCTGCCAGGCCTTGGCGGACGTTTACACCCTGCAACAGGAATTCGGGACGCTGCAGGGGCTGAAGGTGGCCTTCGTCGGCGATGGCGACAACAACGTGTGCCGCAGCCTGCTGGAAGCCGGCCTGTTGCTGGGCATGGACATGCGCGTCATCGCGCCCCGCGCGTACCAGCCGGCGGCGGCATACCTGGCCGCCCTGCCGGGCGCGGTGCAGGTCACGGACGATCGGGACGCGGTCCGCGGCGCGGACGTCGTGTATACCGACGTCTGGGTCAGCATGGGCCAGGAAAAGCATCGGGAGACGCGTCTGCGCGCGCTGGCGGATTACCGGGTAGACCGCGCGTTGCTGGAGCTGTGCGGCAATCCGGAGCTGGTCGTGCTGCACTGCCTGCCGGCGCATCGCGGCGAGGAAATCGCGGATGACGTTATGGACAGCCCGCGCAGTCGGGTCTTTCCCCAGGCCCACAACCGCCTGCATACCCAGAAAGCGGTTTTGGCCCATCTGCTCGGCGGCGTGCCTTTGCCCGACTGAATGCAATGGAGTTGTTGGCCGTTCTGGACGCCTTGTACCGCACGGACTCCGCGTTAGGCAACCTGCTCGCCAACTTCCAGCGCCTCGGCGAGCCGCTGAATCTGCTGGATATCGCGCTGTTGAGCGTGTTCGTCTTCGTCATCTTGAGCCAGTTGGCCAAGTCGCCGGTGCGGCGCCTGCTCAACGGGCTGCTGATCTTTCTCGTCCTGTTGTCCGCCGTCACCGCCTTCGAGGGCCTGACGGCGCTCAACTGGTTCATTCGCAACAGCTTTCTCGTGATCCTCGTGTCCATTCCCATCATCTTTCAATACGAAATCAGGGACATTTTGTCCGAGTTCGGGACGGGCGCCGCGGTCTGGGACCGTCTGTTCCAGGGCCGCCTGGGCGCGAGCGGGGATCTCAATTACGTTGACGAATTGGCCAAATCCGTCCGTTACCTGCAAAGCCGGAAACTGGGCGCGCTGATCGTGGTGCGCGGCCAAGACCGCCTGGCCACGACCTTGAACGAAGGCACGCGGCTGGATGCCCTGTGCGTAGCGCCGGTCCTGAATCTCATTTTCGAGAAGCATTCCCTCCTCCACGACGGCGCCGTCATCCTGGCCCAAGGCCGCATCAGCCGCGCCAACGTCCTCTTTCAGTTGCAGGACGACGCGCCGGCCGGGGACGACGGCCCTTCCGGGGCCCGCCATTTGGCGGCGCAGGCCATTACCCGCCATACCGACGCGTTGTGCGTGCTGGTTTCGGAAGAGACCGGCGCGCTCGCGTTATCCCAACGGGGCGTGTTGCGCGCGCTGGATCCCGAAAACCTGCGCGCCGAATTGCATCGCCTCCTGAGTCCGACGCCGAGCGGCGCCGCGGCCCGCCTCCCGGTGTGACGATGCCGCGCGCCTTGGGCGTCCCCGCGCACGCGCCGCTCTGGCTCAAGCGCGCGCAACGCCTGCTGGTATCGTTGCTGGCCGCGGTCTTCGTGTGGCTCTCGATCATCAACCAGCAGGATCCCATGGTCATTCGCTCGGCCGTCAACATTCCCGTGCCGTGCCCGCAGCTGGATCCGTCTCTGGAGTGCCAAGACATCGAGGATACGCTGACGGCGCGCCTGCGCGCGCCGCAGAGCGCATGGAGCGATCTGAATCCGCCGTTGCATCAGTATCTGACCGTGGCCCTGACGGCCGAAAACCCGGACGCGGATTTCGCGACGGGCACCCACCGCTTCCGGTGCCGTATGGACTCCGCCGTGGAACGGCTGGAAATCCTGGCGTTCGGCCGCGTCTCGGAGGCCGCCGGTCTCTGCAACGTACGGATCGCTTTCCGCGCCGCGCCCGCGCCGGACGGGGACGCCCGCGCGGGCGTCCCGTCCAACCGCCGCGTGACGTTGCCGGTAACCCTGGAAAGAGTGGGGGAAATTCCCGACGGCTTCGCCCTGGAAAGCCTGGCCCTCGATCACCAGTACGTGACGCTGGTCGGCGCGCCGGAGCAAGTCGCCCTGGCCGCGCGCGCCTTGGCCTACATCCCCCTCTACTCCTACGCCTTCCATTCCCTGCAAGGTCGTTTCGAGATGCCGGTGTCGGTGCAGATCGCGGATCGCGACGGCAATATCCTGTCCGACGTCACCGTTGAGCCGGCCTCGCTCACGGCGACCCTGACCTACTCGCCCTTGCCCAATACCCGCCAGGTGCGGATCGCGCCGCAAACGGCGCTGGCAGTGCCCAGCGGCTATACCCTGGTGCAGGTCAAAAGCGATCCGGAACACGTCATCTTGCAAGGCCCCACGACGCTCCTGGAAACGGTGCCGGATCCGTTGCGGGTGCCGATCGCGGACGCGCCGGCTTCCCTGACGCGGACGACGACGCTGACCGCGCCGTTGACGGTGCCGGCGGGAGCCGCCGCCAACGTCGAAGCCGTCACCTTCACGTGGGAGGTGGCGCACGTCATGCTCAACAACACCCAACGCGCACAGGCCCTGTGCCTGCAGGCCCATCCGGATTGGGCGTACGATTTCGGGGCGGTGTTCCTGCACCTGAGAGGCCCTTTCGAAGCCTTCGACCGTCTGTACGAAATGGAAGTCGGCGGCGATTTCCAGTGGCAGGTCCTCTACGACTGCCCCGCCGAAGAAGGCACCTTCAGCCTGCGCGCCAGCCGTTTCGTCTTCCAGCACGCGGACGTCGAGGCCTCCGCGCTGATTACGTTAATCAGCCATGATCCGCCCATGCTGAACGTCCGCGTCCGCGCGCAGCCGGCCGCGTCCGACTCCTGAACGGGCGGCCGCCGCCCGGCGCCGGCGGCGCGCGCCGCCACGGCCGCGCGTAGGCGATGCCGTATGCGGATGACGCCGCGCCCTAGAGGCCCGCCGCGCGTCGTATCCCCCTCCGGCCGGCGCGCTGTGTTACCATTCGCTCCGCGCCGGAGACCTGCGCGCCGCTCCGCGCGCGGCGACGGCCTCGGGGCGCGCCGGGCCGCGGCCCCTTCGCACGCGGGATACACGCACATGCCCCCCCTATCGCTGGTCGCTTTGGTGGGCCGTCCCAACGTCGGCAAATCGACCCTGTTCAATCGCCTGACGGGCGCGCGCACCGCGATCGTCGAAGACGTGCCCGGCACGACCCGGGATCGCCTGTACGGCGTCTGCGAATGGCAGGGCGCCACGTTCGCGCTCGTGGACATGGGCGGCATCTGGTTCCAGAACCGCCAGGAACGGCAGGCCGCCCGCGCGCGCGCCGACCGTCTCCATGCTTTCACCGACGCGGTGCTGGATCAAGTCGCCGTTGCCTTGGACGAGGCCGACGCCATCCTTTTCCTGACGGACGTGAAGGAAGGCCTGTCGCCCGCGGACCTGGAAATCGCGCGCCAATTGCGCCCGCGCGCCAAATCCGTTCTGGTTATCGTCAACAAAGCGGAAACGGCAGGCCGCGTGCTGGACGCCGCCGAATTTTGGCAGTTGGGCTTGGGCGAACCCTTGCCGGCCAGCGCGCTGCACGGCGACGGCGTGGCGGAACTGCTGGACCGGTTGAGGCCGCTGTTACCGGCGCCGGAGGCCGCGGCGGCCCAGGATCCCGCGTTGCAGATCGCCATCGTGGGCCGTCCCAACGTCGGCAAGAGCAGCCTGCTCAACGCCCTGCTGCAAGAGGACAGGGCCATCACCAGCGAGCTCCCCGGCACGACCCGCGATCCGGTGGATACCCGCCTCCGCTACCAAGGCCAAGACCTGACGTTGATCGACACCGCCGGCATCCGGCGCCGGGGCCGCGTGGAGCGCGGCATCGAGCGATACAGCGTGCTGCGCAGCGCCCGCAGCATCGACCGGGCGGACGTCGCGCTGTTGGTCCTGGACGCCACGGCCGGCGTCACCGCGCAGGACGCGCACGTAGCCGGCATGATCGAGGAACGGAAAAAGGGCGTCATTCTGCTGATGAACAAATGGGACGCCGTGGTCAAGGACGAACATACGATGCGGGCCTTCGAGCAACAGGTGCGCTCGGAACTCAAATTCCTGCCGTACGCGCCCCTGGTTTTCATCAGCGCGCGCGCGCGCCAGCGGGTGCATCGCATCCTGCCGCTGGCCCTGGAGGCGCAGGCGGCGCGCACCACGCGCATCACGACGGGGCCTTTCAATCAGTTGCTGCAGCAGGCGTATTTCCGCGGCGCGTCCCCTTCGCGCAACGGACAGCCCCTGCGGATCTATTACGGCACCCAGGTGGACGTCGCGCCGCCCTCTTTCGTCATTTTCGTCAACGACAGCAAACTGGTGCATTTTTCCTACCGGCGGTACATCGAAAACGCGATCCGCGCGGAGATGCCCTTTGCCGGCACCCCGATCGCGCTGGAATTCCGTTCGCGCACGCGGCGCTCGGCCTAAAGCCCGCGACCCGGCCCATGCCCCCGTCCCTCGGTCCGTGGAACGCCTCCCGCACCTTCCTGGCCCTCATCGTCGTGGCCTGCCTGGGCTACGGCGGCCTGCTGGGCTACGGCGCGGTCGCCCCGCGCGTACGGGGCTCGCCCGCTTTCGACCCTGACCGCGCGCTGGCCCTGGCGGAGGCGCAGGTGGCCTTCGGGCCGCGTATCACCGGCTCTCCGGGCAGTCGGCGCTTTCGTCTGTGGTGGCAGGCCTATTTCTCGGATCTGCGTTGGCGCTCTTTCGCGCAGGCCTTTCCCGTCGATGGCGATACGAACGGACACAACCTGATCGCCTACCAAGGCCGCGGCCCCGCGTTGCTGCTGGGCGCGCACTACGATTCGCGCCTGTGGGCCGACGAGGAAGCGGATCGCGCCTTGCGCGAGCGTCCGGTGCCCGGCGCCAATGACGGCGCCTCGGGCGTGGCCGTGCTCATGGAACTGGCGCGCGTGCTGGACGTGGCGCGCACGGGCCATACGATTTGCCTGGCCTTTTTCGATGCCGAAGACAACGGCCGGATTCCCGGCTGGGACTGGATTATGGGTTCGCAGGCCTACGTGGACAGCCTGGCGCAATTCCCGGCCTGCCAGGAACCGCAGGCGGTGATCATCGTCGACATGATCGGCGATCGGGTGCAGGAAATCTACATGGAAGAGTCCGGCGACGCCCGCCTGTCGCGCGCGCTCTGGACGCAGGCGGCCGATCTCGGCTACGCCGCCTGGTTCGTACCGGAAGTCCGCTACCGTCTGATTGACGATCATACCCCTTTCCTCCGCGCCGGCATTCCCGCCATTACCGTCATCGATTTCGACTATCCCTATTGGCACACGGTCTCCGACACGATGGACAAGCTCAGCCGCGAGAGTCTGGGCCGCGTCGGGCACGTCCTGGAAACCTGGCTGGAGGCGGGCGCGCCCTGGACCCGGTAAAACGGCCCGCCGGCGCGGCGCGGGATCAACGCCGGTTAGGCCATGGACTGTTACACTAGGCGCGAGGGAAAGCCTTGGCCGCCCGCGCGGCCGGAGTTTTGCGAAGAGCGCCCAGCGCGCCGGGACCGAAGAGGAGCCAACGGATACATGAACCCCATTTTGCTGGAAATCGGCAATTTTTCCCTGCACTGGTACGGCCTGCTGATCGTGGGAGGGGCGACCCTCAGCGCGTTCTGGAGCACGGTCTGGGCCAGGCGCTCCGGCGGCGATCCGGATCACATCTGGAACCTGCTGGCCTGGTGCCTGATCATGGGCATCGTCGGCGCGCGCATCTATCATGTCCTCAGTTCGCCCGCGGACGGGGGCGGGTGGGCGTATTACCGCGACAATCCCTTGCAGATCATCAATTTCTGGTCCGGGGGTTTTCGGGGCCTGGGCATTTACGGCGGCTTGATCGGCGGCGTGGCCGCCATCATCCTCTACGCCTGGATCAGCAAGCTCAACGTCCTCCAGTACCTGGACTACATCGCCGTGAACGTTCCCCTGGCCCAAGCCGTGGGCCGCTTCGGGAACTTCGTCAACCAGGAGCTCTACGGCCCGCCGACCGCTCTGCCGTGGGCCTTCTACATCAATCCGCGGTATCCGTGCCAATTGCCGGACGCGGCCATCGGCCAGTGCGGCGATCCCAACATCACCCAACAGGCCGTAGACTGGTACGCGACCCACGGGTTCCACCCCACCTTCTTCTACGAAATGCTGTGGAGCCTGCTGAGCGTATTGGCGATCAACCTGCTTTTCTTCAAGTTCGGGCGGCGCATGCGCTTCGGGGACGGGGTTTTGCTTCTCTTCGTCTTCTATCCCGCGGGTCGGTTCCTCGTGGAATTCCTGCGCCCGGACGCCTGGATGATCGGCGGCACGCTCGCCGCGGCGCAGTGGTTCTCCATCATCAGCGTCGTCATCGCCCTTTCGTTGCTCCTGTACCGCCACATCGATTGGCCCGGCCACCCCGCGGCCAAGGATTCCTGGGTCGGCATGGAGACGCCCCGCTCCGCCTGACGGCCCGCCCGGCGCTCAGGCGATCATTTCAATGCGCGAGTCTACAATCTCCACGTCCAGGCGCCAGTCCAGCACGTAGTTGAGCACCGTCTGCAGCTGGCTCTGCACATGGCGGTCGCTCGCGCCGACGCAGGCGACGCAGATGACGCCGCGGCGAAGTTGATCCTGGGCCTCCGCTTCGCATGCAGAGACGTTGAAACGATTGCGCACGCGCCGGACGATGGGCGCGATCAAGCGCCGCTTGTCCTTCAGGCTGAAGGTATCGCTCAGGTAGAGATCAAGCGTGAGCAATCCTACGGACATCGCGCTTCGCTACGCCCTGTACGCGCACCCTGCGCCTCCAAGTCTATCCGCCTCCCGTCCTTGGCCGCGCACGCGCGCGGTACCGCGCGCATCAACGCGCTGGCCGTTACGCCTCCTCTCCCTTTCAACCGCAAGAACCGAACGGCGTTCGATCCAGATATAAGAGAGGTATCCAACCAACGTCCGGTTTTGCGTCCCCGCTTGGCCCCCGCGCGCGCCGCGCATCGGCGGGATTGAGCGTACGCTCTCTCCAAAGCCTGTCGCGGCGCGCCAGAACCTGCCGCGCAAAGCGCTGGGGAGGATAGCGCCGCCAGCTGGGTCTGGTCGTTCGACGCCTGTCGTCCGTAAGCGTCCGCGCGCCTCTTCGGATATGCGCGCCCAACCATTCGCGTATCGGGTTCAGGGCAGGCGTCGCCTTTGGATCAGGCATCGACAACGTCCCTGCCCGTTGCCGGCAACGCAACGATACCGCACATGCGCCCTGAAGGCCAAAAGGCCCAGAGAGTGCGGCTCTCGTGCGTACGGCGACCGCAGGCCACCGAGAGCCGGAATGCGCAGGTCTGAGCCGAACCCCTCAAGGCCCAAGCGACGCGGGGCAAGGATATTACAGCTCCCGATTGCGGCCAGCCGCGCTTGCGCAATCTGGTTGGGCGCGCCGAAGGTCGTCATCGGGCGGGTACCGCGAGGTATGGAGGCCGTCATGCCCGCGAGGCCCGACGCACGAACTCCCAGGCCCACGCCCCGGAACGGGGCCGCGGCGGGCTCAAGCGCGGGCGGCGCATGACCCATGGCCGCCGGCTACGCCCCATTGGGCCCGGTGCTGCCCGGGTTTTCTGTACTTGGCGGGCGCCGGCTCCGGCCGACGTCAAGTCTCAACGCTACCCAGGCGACGAGGCCGAGCAGCGTTGCGCGGCGGAAGCGTCGCTCTGCGCCTGCGCGTACGGTCTGAACCTCCGGGGCAGGGTTGGCGTGCCATCCAACCCTGCGTATATACTTGACGCTCCAAAGGTGAAAAACCGGAGGCTGGGGAGCCGATAAGCCTATGGAGGTCTATTCTCCCTTATGCATGGCAAGCGCGGGGCGCGCCCGTCGAACGTCAAGATTGCGCTGACCGTTCTCATTCCGTGCCGCAACGAAGAAGGGTCGATTGCGCGTTGCGTGACGGATGCATGCGAATTTCTGGCGCGTAACGCGATCGCAGGGGAAGTGGTCGTGGTGGATAACGGCAGCCGGGATCAATCGGCCGCGTTGGCCGCGGCCGCGGGGGCCCGCATCGTACAGGAGCCGTACGCGGGATACGGCAACGCGATCAATGCGGGCATTCGGGCGGCCCGCGGCCGTTTCATCATCTTGGGCGATGGCGACGGCGAGCACGATTTGAACGCGTTGGAACCCTTTTGGACGCAGTTGCAAGGCGCGGGCGACTTCATTATCGGGAATCGGTTTGCCGGCGGGATTGCTCCGCAGGCCATGCCAAACTTGCGTCGCTACGTGGGCAATCCCCTGCTGACAGGGATCGGGAAACTGTTCTTTCAAGCACCGGTCAGCGATTTTCATTGCGGCTTGCGCGGCTTCAAAACCGAGGCCGTCCGCGCCTTGAACCTGCAAAGCCCGGGCATGGAGTGGGCCAGCGAAATGATCATCAAGGCCGTCTTGCAGAACCGATGCATCGTCGAAGTGCCGGTGGCGCAACGCCGGGCCCTAGACCCGTCCCGCGGATCCCGGTTGCGGGTCTGGCGAGATGGCTGGCGTCATCTGCGTCTGTTGCTCTTGCTGTCGCCGCGCTGGACTTTTGCGTATCCCGGTTGCATCCTGCTGGCGGCTGGCCTCATCGTTATGACCTTACCCCTGTTGGCTCCGCCCATCCCGCAAGGTCTGGGGTTCGGCACCTATACGATGTTATTCGGCGCGGCCGGGATCCTGTGCGGGACGCAATTGCTGGGATTGGCCCTCGTGGCGCGGGTGTTTCGGGAAACGGCGGGCATCGTCCGCGGAACGTGGGCCGCTCAGGTGCAGCAACGCCATTTCCTGGAAAAAAGTTTGCTCTGCGGAACCGGATTGATCCTGGCAGGCGGCGCGGGCAGCGTCGGGAGTTTCGTCCTATGGACCCGGGACATCGTCAGCGAAACGCGCTTGTTCCTCGTGATTCCCTCCCTGACGGCGTTGATTTTCGGGATGCAGATCGTCTTCATTGGCTTGCTGTCCGCCTTGATTGCCCTGCAGAGTCCTTATCGGCGCGGCTGTTGACCGCGCGGAGACGGTCGCTGCCGTGCGGAGACAAGGAGATGGCCGTCCCGCCTCGCTTCTCAACGCAACGCTCGCTTTGACCGCACGCCAAGCCGAGCTGCGCGCAGCCGCAGGCGCGGTCGCGCCTAGGCCAAACTCATCGGGAATGCGGAATTAAGATGCCAGTTGAATTTCAAGCGTTCTGTTTTCGGTCTGACGATGCTCGTGGGCGCAAGCGGCCGCGCGGAGCGCGCTGGATGCCAGCCGCAGAACCAAGCGCGGGGACGCGGGCGTATCGGACAGACTGACCCGCAGCGCGCCGAGCGACATGAGCCATAGGAAAGCGCGCATATTATTTTCTTATTATGTCTCGAATCTCTCTAGTCTGAATCCTCGTCTGCATGAACCATCCGGCATCGTCAAGATTGTCAAGCCCGTTATCCATGCCCAGCCCTGTTGCCTATCAGGCGGCGAGCCGCGGGCCCGGGATCGCCGTCAGGGCGAAGAACGGCGCCTGAAGTCAGACATACGTCCCTCTATCAAGTTCCGCTGCCTCATGGAAACGGTACGCAACTGGCGTTGGAGACGCACCATAGCCCTCTATGGCACTGCTTTGGCCGTATTTACGTTCCTGTCCTTTTACCTGCATTACCTGAGCCACCGGTTGCCCTTCGCGCAGGCGCAGCAACGCATCGTCGCGAGCTTCGCGTCCGAAACGCGGGACGAGGGCTTCGTCCATGAATACAAAAACACCTTCGAGTACTGCCAATCCGTCTCGGCCTTCCTGAGCGGGACGCGCCTAGATCCCCGCAAGAACCCGGTACAGGACGCGATTTACGTCCGCAGATACTTCCGCAAATACTACTATCAAGAGACCTATTGCCGGGGACTGTACGCGGCCGCCACCGGCGAGGCCATCGAAAACGGCATTCTGAAGGCCCGCTACGCGTGGGGCAGCGCCGCGGTCTTCGGGCTCGCCCTGCGCTTCCTGTCCGCGCAGGCGGTACGGCACGCGACGCTGTGGGGCACCTACGGCGCCTACGCGTTGCTGGCGCTCGCCCTGCTGTATCTGAATCGGCGGGCGCTGCTGGTCGGCGCGCCCCTGGCCGCGTTCGGCCTTTTCTTCTCCGGCGCCCGCTTCTGGGCGGACTTCGTCACCGGCTTCCCCTATCTGTGGGCCGTCGCGGCCACGCTCCTGCTGGCCGTCCTGACCCGGCATTACGGCCCGCGGGGCGTCACGCGCCTGTTCAGCTGCGTGGCCGGCATGGTCTCCATGTATCTGTGGATTTTCGACGGCCACCAGACGGTGTTGCTCGCCGGCTTCGGCCTCGTGGCGTATTTCGGCCCCCGGGAGGGCTGTCCGGCCGGGCGCCGGCGCGCCGCCCTGGGGTGTCTGGCCGCGTACGCGGGCGGCTTTCTCGCCGCGTACGCCTTGAATCAAGGCGTCAAGCGCGCGACCGCGAACCTTTGGGCAGAGACCGCGGGATACGATGCCTGGATAAGCGAACAAGTCATGTATTACCTGCAACGCGCGTGGACGGAGGCGGTGCAGAGCCCCCAGACAGATCTCCGACGCCTGCCTCTGGTTAGGGATTTCCCTGTCTTTCTGACTCTGGGACGCAACCGCCTCGTCCACCTGCCGGCGCTCGCGCTCACCGGAGGGCTCGCGTGCGCCGCGGCCAGCGCCTACGCTCTCTACCGGGCGCTCCGCGGCCAGCCCGCGCTGCTGATGGACATGCTCTGGATCTGGGGCCTGGGCGCGTTGACGGCCGCGCAGTTTTTCCTCCCCAGCGATGTCCCTTTCAGGATCGGTCGTCTGTGGTTCGTGCTCCTGGCCCTCGCCTGGGCCTGTCCGCTCCTGGCCGCCCGCACCCTGCCGGCCCCGCTGGCGCCGCTGTTGATCGGCAGCCTCTGCCTGGTTCCGATCGGGGCCGAAGTCCGCGCCCAGGCGTTGCGGCGCGCCTGGATCGCCGGCCTGGAGACCCGCGCGCCGGTCGCGGACGCCTTTTTCGACGTCTATCTCGACCCGGACGCCCGGACCCTGACGCTCTGGCGCGCGCCGTGCCAACGCCGGGACGCGCTCGGCTCGTTTTTCCTGTACTTCTGGCCGACCGCCGAGGCGCTGGCCCGGCCGCGGCCGCCGCGCGATCCCCTGTTGATATTCCGGTTCCCGCGCTATGGCGTGCAGCGGGACGGCCAATGCCTGGCCACGATCCCGATGCCGCCGTACGCGGTGCGCCGGATTGTCCTTTTCCGCCGCGCGTTGCCGGACTTGCGCCTGCCACCCGCGTTGCCTGCGGAAACGTTGCAGCTCGGCGATTTCGCGATTGTGCCCGGCAACCTTCATCGCGCAGGAGGGTCAGGGCGGTTGCGCGCGGAAACGCAATGGATCGCCGCGTTCGCGGGGCCCGGCTGGAATCCCCTGGTCGGGCGGAACCCGCGCGCCCAGTATCAAGCCGTGACCGCCCGCGCGCCCGCCGCGCAGGCTACGTTCGACCTCTACCTGACGGACGAAACCCTCGCCTACGTCAAGCGTCCGTGCCGGCCCGCCGACGTCGCCGCGAAATTCTTCCTCCATGCCTTCCCGACGGAGGCGCACGCGTTGCCCGCGGAACGGCAGGCTCTGGGCTTCGACATCGACAGTTTCTTTTTTGACGAGCAGGGCGCGCGCGTGGACGGCGCGTGCCTGGCCCTGGCGTGGTGGCCGCCGTACGGACGGGCTGGCCTCGACCGCATTGTCACCGGGCAGTGGTTCCCCGACGCCAATCGCATCGCGTGGAAGACCGACGTTCTCCTGTTCAACGGCCAGCCGGTGCCGGACTGGCCGGCGCTCTTCCAGGCGACGGCGACCGCCGCCCCGGCCGCGCAGGGCGCGTTTGCCGTCTATCCCGCGGGCCGCGGGTTGGTCGTGGCCCGGGATCCCTGCCGCCCCGGCGATACGGAGGCGCCTTTCTTCTTGCACGTCGTCCCCCGGCGGAGGCGGGATCTGCCGGCGGCGCGCCAGGAGAGCGGTTTCGCCAACTACGATTTCCGGTTCGCCGACCGCGGCGCGCACTTCGACGGCCGGTGCGCCGCCGCGGTCAACCTGCCCGCGTACGGCATCCGCCGGGTACGGATCGGACAATGGCGACCGCAAGACGGCCAGGAAATCTGGAAAGCGGATATCCCTTGGCGGTAACAGTCGTTCTCAACAGGAGAACGGGTGGGCGCGGAGTCCGGCTGCGGCACCGGCCTGCAACCGTCCCAGCTGGCACTCCTCTACCGCGTCGGATGTGCGGCCAGGATCAAGGAGGGATGAGGCCTCCCGCTGGGCTTACCGTTAATTTCGCAATTGCGCCCGTTACGCCAAGAGGCGCGCACGCCTCGCATGCTTCACCGTTTTGGGCTTCTCTCCCTCCATCGATCCTGCCTCGTCCCAGCCAGAGGCAAGAACGCCGGTAGGACCCAGGCCTGAATTTCTCGCTGATCCCCGTACCGATCCGAGCGGACGCGAGAGAACCCGCCTGCGCCATCATCCCTATCGCCTCAGGCCCCGCGCAGGCCGCGGGTTTGCCCGCATCCGTCAAGCCGGCATCCATAAGAGAACGCATATCCGTCCCAATGCAAAAGTGAAGGTTCACCCTGTATAAAGCGGCAGCGCGCCGGCCGCTCGGCATTGTCTTCGCCGGGTGCGACGCGCGTTGGCTGGCGGTGGCACCATCCGTTCGGCTACGCGCAAAAATTGGGTGAGTAGCCTGCTCTTGGCGCGCACGGATTCATTGTCCCAGCCCTTGGCCTCCAAGGTGAACGCGCGCCTCGCGCAGGCTTTCCCAGCCGCAGCCCGCATTCAAGCCAAGGCAAGTACGCGGGCCGCTTTGCCGCGGCACTCCCAGCGCGGCGAAGCGCATCCGATGCGTTCGTCTCGGCATGTCCCTGGCGGAAATGGCGGCCAAGCGCGCGCGATGCGGCCGTCGCCTTACCGGGCCAGCGAAATTTCTTCGAGCCAGAGGGTATCCTCGCCGGAGCGGAACTGACCCGCGCGCAGGCGATCGATGGGGTAGTCGGGCAACGCCGCCCGGGCCAGGCACGCGTCGTCGAAGCGCACGCCGCGCGCATAGCAAGGAAAGTCCATATTCCCGCAAGGACGCTCGGGCAACGCCCGCGGGTCGCCGGGCGCGGCCTGCGCGATGAACTTGGATACCGTATCCGCCGCCGCGCAGGGCGCCTTGGCGAAGGTGATCGTCGAGACGGTGAGGTAGATGTCGAATACGTACGCTGGACGCGCCCGCGTCCGGCGCGCGGCACGCCGCGCGCTAGGGGCTGCGGCAGCGGCATCTACCCGCGCCCGGTTCAGCGCGGCCACAGCCACCACGGTGTTGCCGTACGCCTGACGCGTATGGATGACGGGCGCGTACGGTATTGCCTCTCTGATATTCCCCCGCGCACGATACGGGGGAATCAGACAATTCTCGTATCCGGAATCAACCCATTTGATCCGTTGGCGCCTGGCCGCAGGCAGCATGTCCCGGTTTTGGGAACCCTCCTTCTTATGACTGAGGATGTAGCGCGGTTCCTCCAGGTACGGCTCAAGCAGGAATTCCGGAGCCTGCACATAGGCCACGTCAAAGTAATCCAGGGCGTACCGGATACGCAGGCGCTCCGGCGTCGCGCGGGCTTCCGGGAAATTGAAATGCAGGTGCTGATAGGGATGGAGCAGCATCAGCGCGGCGCGCCCATGCCGCTATGACGCTACCCGCTGTAGAGCGTGGAGTTCAACAGCATGACGGCCAAGAGGGGCAGCAGGCCAAGGCCAAGCTCTCGAAACGGAGGCGCGTAGGGCGGAGCCGGGCCGGCGCAGTCCCGCCATAGACCCGCCACGCGCTGTACGTTGCCGCCGCGTTTGCCGCCGTACGAAAAGACGTCAGTCGCGCACGGCAGGCAACGCTCCCGCGCGCGCAGGCTTGTCCGCATGACGTAACTATATGGCGTAAGTCATAATTATCCGGGCGCCCGCGCATGCGCGCGGCGCCTGTAGCGCCCGCTTCCTGTCCAGCGGCTACGTCTTCAGAGCCAGCTGCCTCGCAGGCTGGCCGCGTCCCAGCGGGATTTCAGACTGGGAAAGGGCAGTCCCGGGCAGACAGGCAACGCGGTGAACCCGATCCTCTATGAGATCGCGGCGCGGAGCCCCGTTCCGGGTTCGGGCCAAAGACATAGACGCAACATCATTCTCGCGTTCGGGCCCAGCGGCTTCGGGAGTCCTAACGCTCATACGTCCATGCGTCATTCGCATATTGGGCGCGGATGAGGCGACCCGCCTCTTCCAATTCGGACGGACGATAGGAATCGGTCGTCCAACGCAGGCGCAGGGCTTGTCGCAAGCCTTCCGCCAAAGCCGCCGCGACCCTCTCCCACGACCAAGCGGCAGCGTCGGCCGGCGCTTCCGCGCGCAATTGTTCCAGAGAGACCGCGCGGTTCCGTAACGTCGTCCGCAGACCCTCTTGCGCCCCGGCCTCCATGCGCAAAAGAGACGCCAAACCCGCCGGCTCTCCCCGTAACGGCAGGCTTCCGTGCTGCAGCACGTAACCGCCGCGCTTGCATTGCGCGCTGCCCATGAGTTTGCGTCCTCCGACCGTAATCTCGTACGCGCTGGGCGCCTCGAAACAGGCGGCGGACAGCGCGCCTTGGGGACGGGCGGACGGTTGCAAGGGATCCGGCTTCACGCCCAAGCGTTGCAATCCCTGGACGAGTCCCGCGCTCAGACGCCTGTACGTGCCCAGCACGCCGTCCCGCGCAAGCGGGTTGCCTTGGGGCAACGCGGCCGCGTAGGTCACTTCCTCGGCATGCAGCAAGGCGCGTCCGCCGCTGAGGCGGCGCACGAGTTCCCACCCGCGTTCCCGCACGGCCGCGGCATTGACGTCGCGCGCGGATTGGAAGCGTCCGATGCTGACGGCCCAGGGTCGCCATGCGTAGAGGCGCAAAGTAGGCGGCGCGTCGGCCCGGGCTACGGCGCAGGCAATGGCTTCGTCCAAGGCCATATTGGCCGGGCCGCTCCTGGGTGCGGCGTCGATGATCAGGCGCCAGGAAGAGCGGTTCGCGTCAGCCGCGCGCATGCACAAGGCCGATTCAGCCGGATGGCGCGGCGAAGGCCCAGCGCGCGCGCCGACCCTCCACCGTTACGTCGGCCTCCGGCGCCAAACGCCCTTTGCGCACTACGGCCAAGGCATGATGCCGGCCGGTCTCGGCCTCTCGCTCCGCGCTCGTCACGACGCCTATGGAGGCCGCGTCCGCATGCACGACCTCGCCGACGGCCAAGGGCTCTGCCGCATCCAGCCGCACCAGTTCGCGGGTGATTTTGCCGTAGTTGATCTGGCGCGCAATGACTTCCTGGCCAGGATAGCAACCCTTGTTGTCCGAGCACAACCACGCCAACCCCACTTCCAGGGGATTGTAGGCTTCCGTGAATTCGGTCTCGTAGCCGCCCCGTCCCGCCCGGATGCGCTGCATGTGGTACGCGCGCCAGGCCGGGCACGCGACGCCATGCGCTTGCTGCAGGCGGCGCGCCAGGCCGTCATGCTGGGCGGTCGGAACCAAAAGGCCGTACGCGGGCCATTCCAGGCGGTCCTGATACAGGCAGGTCCAATCTCCGGCTGTCTGCCGATCCCCGTCCTGCATCGCGTCGGCGTCAAAGCCCAGCAGCAACAGCAATTGGCCGGCGCGGCGGCCGGCCAGTTGCAGGTAGCGCCAGTCCGCGCTGACGTCGGCCACCTCCACCGCGTCCATGAAGAAGATCTGGCTCTGCAGCGCCGCGCGCAGCCGCTCCGCCCCGTGGCGCGGGGCAATCAGCAGGAAGGCGTCGTCCGCGCGCAGAGCCGTAAAAACCGAGCGGATGCGACCGATCGGCGACAGCAGCGCCGTCACCCATGCGTTCTGCCGGGTCAGCAGGCGCACGTCGTTCGTGGTCAGGCGTTGCAGAAAATCCTCTGCGTCCGGACCGCTCAGACGGATCACGCGCGGCCCGCCGTCCGGGAGGACGACGGCGCCTTCGGTCCAGGCGCGGACGGAAAAGTCAGGCATGAGATCAGCATCCAGGTTGGCGGCGACGGGGCGATGCCGCAGGGTCTCCTAGGCGCTATTGTACCTGAAAACGGGAGGCCTCTCCGCACCCCGGTTCCCTCTCGCCGCAGCCGGCTCCGCGCGGCGGCGCCGCGCGTTCCGCGCGGGTTGCGCGCGCCTCTGCGCGTCTTTCATCCAGAAAGGCCAGCACCTGCCAGAAGACGCGCCGCGAGGCGAGGGGCGTGTCTGCGCCCACCTGAAGGTAATGGCTGTCGTCGGCAAAGTAATAGGTGCGCACGGGTACGCCGGCCGCCTTCAGGGCCGCCGCGTATTCGTACGACTGCGCAATCGGAATCACGGCGTCGTTGCGCGTATGGAGCAGCAACGTCGGGGGCATGGCCTGCGGCGTATACACCGGCGAGAACTGCATGAAACTGGTCGGCTGGACATTGGCCGTGCCCAACGCGGCCAGCACGTAGCCCAGCTGCGGCGGCCAGTCCAGTTCGCCGGCGTAAAAGGCGGCCGCGCCGGTGAAGGCGTTGCTGATGCCGCCCAAAAGAACCGCCCCCGCGAAGGGATCCGGCGCCTGTCGGATCAGGCGGTTCAACACCGCGCTGCCGTAGCTGCCGCTTAGGGCCAAAGGGTGCGCGCCATCGATGCGCGCGTCCAGATCGCCGCGCCGCGCGAAATGCAGGGCCAGGCGCGCGTCCGCGCCATGCTCCGCGACGTCCCGTCCGTAGGCCGCCAGCGGGGACAGGGCGACCACGGCGTAGCCGCGGCTGGCCATGGCCACGCTGACGGCTTCCCAGTGCAGGCTGTGGCCGGGATACACGGCGAACAGCAACGGATACGCGGCCGCGGCCGGCGCGGTCGGCAGGTAGACGTACAACGTATCGTTCACCGTACCGTCGCGCTGAAAAGACCAGTGCTGCACGCGCGCCGACGCCCCTTCGGGGAAGGGCGCGGCCGCCGCGTACGCCTCCCGCCGGGTCAAGGCATGCGCCTGCGCGGCCCGCGCGGCCAGCGGTTGCCTGGCCAGTTTGCGCGCCTGAATGGGCGGCAGCTGCGCAACCTGGCCCCGGGCCAGGGTCACGGCGCGGGGCAGGCCCGCGGCGTTCCGCAGAACGGCGGCCTCGAAGCCGGGCGCCGCGGCGATCGGCACGTACGTGCCAGCCGGCACGCCCGTCAGGCGATAGGCTCCGGACGCGTCGGTGCGCGTCGCATGCGGCGTGCCTTGCGGTTCGGCCACCAAGACCACCGCGTCGGGTAGAGGGGCGCCGTCATGCAGCACATGGCCCTGCAATGTCGCCGTCCCCGCTTCCGACGCCGGAAACAGGTACGGCTCGCCGCCCGCGGCGGCATAGCGGGCCAGATTGGTCAAGGGCGACATGCAGGCTCCCCCGGCCGCCAGGCAGACCAGGCAGAACAGTCCCGTCAGGCAACGGATGTTCCGCGTCCCGCGCGCGGCGCGGGACGGCCTCAGCCCTGCGGAATTGCTTATGGCCATCGGCGCGGCCTATACTTTCGGGATTCCAGGCGGGCGGCCACGCGGGCGTCGAATCCCGTGCGCCGTACGCGTCCGCGGCGCGAGGCCACAAGGAGCGGCATGAAGAAAGGGTATTATCGGCATCCCACCGTCCACGGCCGCAGGGTGATTTTCGTATCCGAAGACGACTTGTGGACGGTGGATGCGCAGGGCGGCCCTGCGGTGCGCCTGACCAGCCATGCCAGCGTCATCGAATCGCCCCTTTTGGCGCCCGACGGCGCCCGCGTCGCCTTCATCGCCCGCGAAGAAGGCGCGCCGGAGGTGCATCTCATGGATGCGGAGGGCGGTCCCGCGGAACGCCTGACCTTCCAGGGAGCCAACATACGGATCGCGGCCTGGAGCGCGGACGGCGAGTGGATCTATTTCGCGACCGAGGCCCAACAACCCCTGCGCGGCCACGCGGTTTTGCACCGCGTGCGGAGCGAACCGGGCCGCCATGACGTAGAACCGGTCCCGTTCGGACGCGCCAGCGCCATCGGCTTCGGCCCGAACGGCGGCATCGTTCTGGGACGCAACGTGGGCGACCCGGCGCGGTGGAAACGCTACAAGGGCGGCACGACCGGCCAATTGTGGCTTGCGCCGGGCGCCGACCAGCCGTTCGCGCGGCTGCATCCGGCGCTGCCGGGCAATCTGGCGGCGCCCATGTGGATCCCGACCGCCGCCTCCGCGGCGGGCCGCATCTACTTCCTGAGCGATCATGAAGGCATCGGCAACCTCTACAGCAGCTGGCCGACAGGCGAAGATCTGACGCGCCATACGCACCATACGGAATTCTACGCCCGCTTCGCGACCTGGGGCGTAACGCCGGACGGCGGGGCCCAGATTGTCTATCATGCCGGGGCCGATCTCTATCGGTTCGACCTCGCGACCGGCGCCGCCCAGGCCATCCCGGTGGCCTACGCCTCGCCGGGCGTGCAGCGCAGCCGCAAATTCGCGCCTGCGACCGCCTATCTGGAACAGGCGTCGTTGCATCCCAAGGGCCATTCCGTCAGCCTCGCGGCGCGGGGCAAATGCTTCGTCATGGGCAATCACGAAGGCGCGGCGCTGCAACTGGGACAGAGGCAAGGCGTGCGCTACCGGTTGGCGACGTGGCTGCATGACGGCGCCGGCTTGGCCGTCGTGTCCGACGAGTTGGGCGAGGAGCGCCTGCAGGTTTTCGCGCCGGACGCCCTGGATCCGGACGATGCCCGGCAGAAGCTGCATGCCGATTTCGATTTCGGGCGCGCCGCGGCCCTCTACGCCAGTCCCGTGGAGGATAAACTGGCTCTGGTCAATCACCGCATGGAATTGTGGCTGTACGACCTGGCGACGGAAACCGCGGTCCAAGCGGACCGCTCGCCGCACGGGCCGATCGACCACGTGGCCTGGGCGCCGGACGGACGGTGGCTGGCCTACGACTACGCGGACTCCCCCTATACGGCGCGCCTGCGCCTGTATCGCCTGGCGCAACCCGCGGCCGACGACCAGACGGAGCCCGTCTCCGCGGCCGTCTTCGATCTGACCGCGCCGGTGCTGCGAGACGGTTGTCCCGTTTTCGATCCCAAGGGCCGCTACCTGTACTTCCTCGGCGCCCGCATCCTCAATCCCCGCTACGATACCCTGAAGTTCGATCTCTCCTTCGCGCGGGGCATGCGGCCGTACCTGATTACGTTGCAAGCCGATCTGCCCAATCCTTTCGTGCCTCGTACGGGCGAGGCAGACGACGGCGAAGACAAAGCGCAGGAGAAGGCGCCCCAAGCCGATAAGGCCGATGCGGGCCCGGACTCCAAGGCGCCCCCAGACGGAGCCGAAAAGGCCCTGGCAGGCGCAGAGCCCGCAGAGGACGCGACCGAGGAGGCCGACGCGCCTGAGCTCCTGCAAGTGGATCTGGAGGGCATCCAGGAGCGCGTCCTGCCTTTTCCGGTTCCAGAGGGCCTGTACGGCCATCTGGCGGCCGTCGAAGACCGCGTCTTCTGGCTGGAGCATCGCGCGGCGCCGACCCTGCCCGATCCCTACGGCGAAACCGCCGCCGCCGGCGGCCATCTGGCCGCCTGGATCCTGGCGGACTACAAAAAGGCGGACGTCGCCTCCCACGTGGAAACCTACGCGCTGTCCGCCAACGGCAAGAAGCTGCTGATGCAGATCGAACGCCGCTTGCGCGTGATGGACGCGACCGCGACCGCGGACGGCCTCAGCGAAGAAGGCGCGCCCCGCGTGACGGGATGGCTGGATTTGGACCGGGTCAAGGTGTCCGTGGAGCCGCACCGCGAATGGCAGCAGATGTTCAAGGAAGCCTGGCGCCTGCAACGGGATCAGTTCTGGACCGCCGACATGTCCCGCGTGAACTGGCAGGCGGTGTTCGATCGGTACTTCCCGCTGGTGGACCGGGTCGGCAGCCGCCAGGAATTCAGCGACCTCATGTGGGAAATGCAAGGGGAATTGGGCACGAGCCACGCGTACGAAATGGGCGGCGACTACCGTCCGCATCCCTCCTACCCCCTGGGCTCCCTCGGCGCGACGTTGCGGTGGAGCGAGGAGGCTCAAGGCTACGAAACCCTGGACTGGGTCGTCGGCGACGTCTGGGAACCCGGCGTCCATTCGCCCCTGGCCGAACCGGGCGTGGACGTCCAGCCGGGCGACGTCCTGATCGCCGTCAACGGCCAGCCGCTGTCCCGGTCGGTTACGCCCGCGTCCCTCCTGGTCAATCTGGCGGATCAGGAAGTGCGCCTGACGTTCCGGGCGCGCCCGGCGCCGGAAGGCGCAACGGAGCCCGCACCGGACGCCCCGGCGGACGGCGCGCGCGTCCGGCACGTGACGGTGCGCGCGCTGGCTACCGAAACTCCGGCCCGGTACCGCGCGTGGGTGAACCATAACCGCGCCCGGGTGCAGGCCCAATCCGAAGGCCGCCTGGGCTATCTGCACATTCCCGATATGGGCCCCCGCGGCTTCGCCGAGTTTCACCGCGGCTTCCTGGCCGAGATCCGCCGGGAAGGCCTGGTCGTGGATCTGCGGTTCAACAGCGGCGGCCACGTCAGCGAACTCCTGCTGGAGCAACTGGCCCGCAAACGGCTGGGCTTCGATCTGAGCCGCTGGGAAGGCGTCATGCCCTACCCGCGGGAGTCGGTGGCGGGGCCCATGGTCGCGCTCACCAACGAATGCGCGGGCAGCGACGGCGACATTTTCAGCCACTGCTTCAAACTGATGCAGCTCGGCCCCTTGATCGGCAAGCGCACCTGGGGCGGCGTCATCGGCATCTGGCCGCGCCACGCGCTGGTGGACGGCACCGTGACCACGCAACCAGAATACAGTTTCTGGTTCCGGGACGTGGGCTGGCAGGTCGAAAACTACGGCACGGACCCGGATATCGAAGTGGAGATCACGCCGGACGATTTCCGGCAAGGGCAGGATCCGCAACTGGATCGAGCCATCGCGGAATGTCTGGCCCTGTTGGCCCAGCACCCTCCGCTGACGCCGGATCTGGACGCGCGTCCGGATTTGTCGCTCCCTTCGCTTCTGTCCGCGGCGGCCGGGGACAACTGATGCCGGCGCGTACGGGCACCGACGCAGATGCGCGCCGGCCAGCTGCCCATGCCAAGGCAGGGCCAGGGCGCAGCGCAGACCGATTATGCGCATAACGATTGGCACAAGCCGGTCTCAGATCCACCCATGACGGACAGCCCCTTTGACGCCCAAGCGCTCGCGGCCGACCCTCACCGCCGCGGGCAAGCCCTTGATATTGCGGCCGCAGCTCTCAAGGCGGCCGATCCTCACGCGGCCGTTCTGCGCGCCTTGCGCCTGGAGAATTCCGTCCTGACCGTAGCCGGCCAGCGTTACGATCTGGACGCCTTCCGCGCGATCAAGGTGATAGGGGCCGGCAAGGCGGGCGCGCCCATGTCCCAGGCGGTGGAAGAACTCCTAGGCGCGCGCGTAGAGCAAGGGCTGGTCGCGGTCAAAGATCATCATGCCTTGCCGACGCGCGTCATTGAAACGCGCGAAGCCAGCCATCCGGTCCCGGATGACCGGGGCGTCCGCGCCGGCCGCCGCATGTTGGAGATGGCCCGTTCCGCGTCGGAACGGGATCTGGTCATTACCCTGCTGTCCGGCGGCGGCTCCGCGTTGCTCGTGGCCCCGGCTCCGGGCATTTCCCTCGAGGATATGCAACGGATGACGCAATTGCTGTTGGCGGCGGGCGCCACCATCAACGAAATCAACTGCCTGCGCAAGCATTGCAGCAGCATCAAAGGGGGCCAGCTGGCCCGCGCCTTGCATCCGGCGACCTGCCTGACCTTGGCCGTCAGCGACGTCATCGGCAGCCCGCTGGACGTCATCGCCAGCGGCCCTACGGTTCCGGATCGCAGCACCTGGGACGAGGCGCGGGGACTGGTCGACAAATTCCGTCTGGCGCCGGACCTGCCCCCGTCCATTGCGCAAAGGCTGGAGCAAGGCTGCGCGGGGTTGATCGAGGATACGCCCAAACCCGATGACGCCGTCTTCCGCGGCGCGCAGGCGACGGTCGTAGCCGACAACCGCGGCGCCGCGGAGGCGGCCGCGGCGCAAGCCCGGAAACGCGGTTTCCGCACGCGCATCATGACCACTTTCCTGGAAGGCGAAGCCAAGGAGGTCGCCAAGGCGCTGGCCGGGTTCGCGCGGGAAGTACGCGTCTTCGGCAACCCGGTTCCGCCACCCGCCTGCCTGATCTTCGGCGGCGAAACGACGGTCACGCTGGGCGCGGAGCACGGGCGGGGCGGGCGCAATCAGGAGTTGGCTTTGGCCGCGGCGTTCGCCTTGCGCGGCCTGCCCGATACCCTGCTGGTCGCGCTGGCGACGGACGGTACGGACGGCCCTACCGACAGCGCGGGAGCCATCGTCGACTCCAACACCATCGCGCGGGGCCTGGACTTGCAGCTGGATCCCCAACAGCATCTGGATCGTCACGACGCGTATCCCTATCTGGAACGGGTCGGCGATCTCCTGGTTACGGGTCCCACCTATACCAACGTAAACGACTTGTTGATGCTCTGCGTTTGGGCGTAGACCGTCATTCCAGATGAAGACGGGACGTTATCCATTCTCAATGTCAGGGTCTGGAAGCATAGATCTATGTCGGCACTGTTGAATCTCCGAATACGCTTTGCAAAGCCCTAACAGTTATGTTTTTATTAATACAGTCAAAGCTTCGCGTTGCCTAACGCTTGTTCACGCGTCGGCGAGCAGGAATTGTCATGGCATGCAATCAAGCATGATCGGAAAGGTTACGCCATAGAAGACGACTTATCGCAAAACGGACAGCAAGGAGCCTGAGAATGAAATCCTGCCGCAACGCGTAAAAACCTTACCCGCATACCTTCCGGTTACCAAGGCATAATCGTTATTTTTATTGCAGATAGTGTATGATATGCATCAATCGTCGAATATGCAGTCGTACAAGGAGTCTTGATATGGGCTACGCCATGCGGATTTCCCGGCTTACCATCGACAAGCTAGGCGTCAAACTCTACGACAAGGTATCCGCTGTCGTCGCCGAGTTGGTATCCAACAGTTACGATGCCGACGCAACCCAAGTTACGGTTACCGCTCCTATGGGCGCGTATCTTGCTTCAAAAGCTGGCGGCCAAGTCACGGACAAAGGACACATTATCCAAGTGTGCGACAACGGGATTGGCATGGTGCCGGATGAGATTAATCAATTCTACCTCCGGGTGGGAGCTGAGCGCCGACGCGAGCAGGTACCGGGTAGAGGAGACAAGTCGCCAAAGTATGAACGACGCGTCATGGGGCGCAAGGGCGTTGGCAAGCTGGCGCCGTTCGGCATCTGCCACGTCATTGAGGTTCTGTCTTCCGGAGGCGAAAAAACGACGCATATCACAGAAGATGGGGTGCAAGAAGGCTATCTAACCGCGCACTTCATCCTCGACGACAGAGACATCCTTAAGGATACGGAAATCGATTACGAACCCAAGGCGGGAGATTGGGACGGCACTCTGAGCGAGACGACCGGCACCACGATTACGCTACGCGAGTTCGCTTATCGACGCGTGCCGGACGCTCCTACCTTCGCGCGACAGCTGGCTCAGCGTTTCGGGTTGTCTACGCAGAATTGGGCCATTACGCTTCGAGATGCCACCAAAAGGATGGGTAACTCCGATTATGAAACGCGCCTTGACTGCTTTGCAGTCGCCACGATGGCAAACACCAGAATCACCTTCCAAGGCCTGGCCGATGCGAACATGTCTATGCCTGTCCAAGACGCGTCCCGCTTCCGCGCCGTAGATCCCAACGGAGACGAATTGACCGCGCTGACGGCCGGCTTCAAGCATGACGATCGTTTTTTCCCTCTCACCGGCTGGACAGCCTATGCCAAAGAACCGTACAAAGATGACCTGATGGCGGGCGTGCGCATTTACTGCAGAGGCAAAATCGCGGCCCAGACGCATATCTTCAATCGCAAAGCCGGCTTCACGGGCGAACACAACATCCGCTCATACTTGGTGGGTGAACTGCACGCGGATTGGCTGGATGAAGAGGAAGACCTGATCCAGACGGATCGACGCGACATTCTGTGGTCGCACGAACTCGGACAGGCCTTTGAACGGTGGGGGCATAAAGTCATCTCCCAGATGGGCCAGATGACGCGTGATCCCATGCGCCAGCAAACCCAAGCCCGGTTTCTTGAAGTAGGACAGGTACAGATGCGCATTGAGGAGGCTTTCCCCAGTCCGGATCAAGGGGATATTCACGCCAAAGCTCAGGAGTTGGCTCGGCGATTGGGCAAAACGATCCGCGCGGATGAAGTGGAAGACGCGGAGGTAGTGAAACCCATAGTCGATTTGACTCTGATTTTAGCTCCTCATATTATGTTGGACGAGAAGCTAAAAGAGGCCAGCAACGCCGAGACTACCATAGGCGTTTTGAGCGGAATCCTGCGTACGGCCCGCTTGGCGGAACTTTCGTCTTTCGGGCGCATCGCGGAAGAACGCCTGAAAGTCATCGAAAAAGTGCAAAGTCTGAAAGACGCCCCTGGTACGGTTGAGCTCCAATTGCAGGAACTTTTGACCCACGCGCCTTGGTTGATCAATCCGCAGTGGGCACCGATTACGGCCAATCAGTCGTTCAAGAGGCTGAAACATGAGCTCAAGGCTTTCTACAAACAGCAAACCGGCCAAGATATGATCTTGGATTTGGACGACATACAAGGGACGAATAGGAGACCAGATTTCGTTTTGTCCAGCCAAGACAACGGTCTGCAAATCATCGAAATCAAAAAGCCAGGGCATTTCCTCAACAATGAGGAAATGGATCGAATCGTGAGCTATCGACAGACCATGAAGGCCTTTTTTGAAGATCCGGCACAGAGAGAGTTCCAATACCTCTTCAAGAGCTTTCATATGACTCTGGTGTGCGACGGATTGGATCTGACAGGCGTATGGAACGATGCCTTTGAAGGATATGTGAACGAAGGCATACTTACCCACATCAACTGGAACATCTTTCTGTTGCGTACAGAACGGATGCATCAGGACTTTCTCGCAGAGGCCAGAAGGCAGAATCGCTATGTCGCGTCCGATGCCTGACGGCGCGTCTGCGCCTATGCACGCCATCGATCTGTTCGCTGGCGGAGGCGGACTGACCTATGGCCTGAAACAGGCTGGGTTCGCGGTGACAGCCGCCGTGGAAAACGAGCCTCATGCCTGCGCTACGCTGGCGGCTAACCATCCTGAGGTCACAATCTATCAGCGCAATATCCAAGATACATCGGGATGCGAATTACGCGCGGCCGCCACAACCAAGGACATTGATTTGTTGGTCGGGTGTCCGCCCTGCCAAGGATTCACGAGTTTGACCGCGAAATACCGACGCACGGATCCGCGAAACAATCTGATTCACGAGATGGCGCGTCTAGTGAAGGAAATCCAACCTCGAGCGATCATGATGGAGAACGTGCCCGGGCTGGCCCAACGCGGCAAGGCCCTGCTGGATCGCTTCTGCGCGGATATCAAAGTTCTGGGCTATATCCCGGAAACGGCAGTCTTGCAGGTGGCGGATTACGGCGTACCGCAGTATCGCAGACGCTTGGTATTGCTTGCCGGGCGCGGGTTCGCCATCCCGATGCCCGCCGCGACGCATGGCCGCGACGGGCAACAGGGCCGTTCCCAGTGGCGCACCGTGAGAAAAACGCTCCAAAGGATGACAACGGTTCCTTTAACCTTGCACGAAGCTCAAAAAAGAGGCGGCGCATCTCAGGCAAACTGGCATGTCGTACGCACCCTGTCCATCCAGAATCGCTTGCGGCTCCAGCATGCGCGACCGGGCGGCAACTGGTCCGATATCCCCGAAGCGCTCAGGCCGCCATGCCATCAAGGCCAATATCGCGGTTTTCCCAATGTCTACGGCCGCATGGCGTGGGATGCGCCCGCGCCGACTATTACGGGGGGATGCACCACTTTGAGCAAGGGACGCTTTGGCCATCCCGAAGAGGACCGAACCATATCCGTCCGCGAGGCGGCTTTGCTGCAGACCTTTCCACTTAACTATCAGTTCGACACGCCTTTTATGGATCATGCCTGCAACATCATCGGCAATGCTCTGCCTTGCGTTTTCGCAGAGGTCGTGGCCCGTCAGTGCCACAAATACCTGCGGGCCCAAGCAGTCTCTGAGGCGCCGAACTGGCAACGCTGCCCATAAGATGATAGACGCGCTCTTTTCTGGCGCGTTGAACACTTTACGCTATGGGGATATCAAGCGCCTGCGCTGGCTGCAACACAGGCCTATGTCCTCACGCCCGCTGAAACGTTTTCCTGTTGCGCATGCAACGGATGCGTCAGGACTTCCGGACGGAGTGCAGAAGACAGAGACGCTTATGGTTGCATATGCGCGTAAACGCGGATCCTGAGCCCTACAAAAAGCATTAGGGGCATTCTTGCCGATCGGGTCAAATCTCCCGCGGGATCGATAACCTTTCAGTGCTTGCGCTCCATGATGCGGATTAGAGTTTGAGACGCGAAAGCAAAAGATTGACTCCAATCTTGGGCATGGATGGGCCCGTTGCGCGGCTTCATCCGCGAGGCCAATCTGGATGAGATGGCGTTGTTGTCCCAAGGACAGGCGTTTATAGAAACTGTGTTGCCCTACTTGTCGCAGCAGAGCCTGTTCCAGCGTATCCCGATTGACAATTTCCTGCTTGGGTTCAGGAGACGCTGCCGCGGCACGCGGTTGCAGTACCCCCTGGCTACACGTAAAGACGTTTTGGGTGAAATGCGTCGCTGGCGTCAGTTGCAAACCGTCAATCTCCATCGCATATTCATAATGCCCGCTCAGGCATGCTACGTCCTGGTTCTCCGCTTCCCGCAAGATATCTATAGCCTGCTCCTCGTTCTTTACCCAATCCAACGCGATGATGCAAGGGATTACGAAAGAGGACTTTGCGTTTAAGGCCGGGCATTTACGAAGCCAAGCCGCGCGGCTCACAGCCTTCTCTATATCGCGTCCGTTCGCCTCCATAGAGGTCTCCGCGACGATGAAGGCGCGCCATACGGAACATTCCGCCAGCATCACAAAATCAGAAAAGCCAGGATTTTTCACCATCGGATGGGGACGGGCATTGCCGCACCATTTCCGCAAGAAACGTTGGGTTTGCCACGGTTCGTAGCGCCCCAGACACAGAACGTCAATCCGCACTCCGCCTTCCGCGTCGTACAGGGCCTCAAAGTGCTCTTTGAAATAATCCGTAGCGCTGATGCGCGCGGCCACTTCCAAATTCACATCTCTATAATGAATATTCAAGTACATGAGCACAGTTCGCAAGGCTGATCTGTTTTTGCGTGTGTCGGCCGACCCATCGATCATATCCTACCGCAAGTCATCAAGTTGGGCCCCAAGGCTCGCCTCCCGCCACGCGCCTTGGGCGCAAAACATGGACTCCAGGCGCTTGAATCTATCTGGAAGATTGAAGAGAGAAAACAGTTGCTCTCCCTTTTGGGCATTGCGCCGTCAATTTTGAATCTGCTGGAATAAGGTAGACAGACCGAGACAAGATAAGGCTCCCTTTTGCGACGTTGCCGTGCGCTACCCAATGCAAGACATTCTCCAAAAGATCCAGCCAGCCTTACTTCGGCCCCAGTTTGTTTCGATTCGTTTCAGGCTGCCAATCGCGGATTACCGCTGTTTCCAAGGCATCCGTTTCCTCGGGATTAGCCGTAAAGGCAACCGAGAATTCCACTACGTCGCGGAAGGTATGGAGCGTACTGCGCAGTTTGGGGTTCATCTCCGTCTGGAGGTGTTCCAACAAGCGGCGGCGCACGCAGGTTTCGGATTTGCCTACGTAAAGGCAATCGTATCCTTCATCGCTGGACGGCAACCATAGTGCGTACACGCCGCACGAACTCGCGGGTAAAGCGCTCACGCACGGACGGCGGTAAGGACGCCGTTCGCGGCGCAAACGGTACTTCAAGGCAAAAGGCGCCGTGCCTTCATTCCATTCTTCAGTCATCCGATATCAACCTGTTTTGTTGAACTGCACCTTGCACAGCCTTAACGGAAATGTCCGGCCATGACGTCACCAGATTGTTGAAAATGACCGCATTGGGAGAATCATCTTTCCCATCGTAGTAATTGTAGAGAACGCGGGCCAGTCGCTCCACGGACTCGGCATGGCTTCCCATCGTCCGGACCACATCCGCCGCGCCATCATTGCCATCCCCGTCTTCCCGGTTCAGATGGTATGCCATACGGAAGCAACCTTCCCAGGCCGTCATTGCCTCCAGCCGCAGGGGGCGACCTGGACCATAGCCGTCAAGCGGCAGCAATCTGACGTGCCCGCCATCCGCCTCAAGCAACTTCCAATCCTTGAGCGTTTCGACAGATACGTTCTTGGCCTGGGCCAGCACCTCAGCGCTGCCGTAATTGCCTTGCGTATAGCCGTATTGCGTCAACCAACTCAGGCAGAATTGGCTGTTCTCGTCCAAATCGCCTTGCTCCCGTTGATGATATTCCGCAATGACTCGGTTAATGGCTACAAGCGCTTCGCGAACGGGCACCGGTTCGCCGCTAATGGTCTCCACGCGGCTGAACTGGGAATAAATGGCCATGCCGGGGCCAATCGCAGTTTGCGCCAAGTCCACAGGCGCGATATGCCCTTCTCGAGTCAGATGATCCAGAGCGGCGGGCAGATTGCTTTCCAGCGCGTCCAGAAATTGGCGGCGCGTCGCGACAGGCGCATGCTCATCGCGGGGGCGACACACCAACACGACGGAGGACGCCAGCGCATTGGTAGCCAAGGCATTGGTTCGGGCCGCGCGTTCCGTGCGCATCGGCCATGTGCCGATTATCCGAAAACCGGAAGATACCAACGCGGTCAGCATCGTTTCCCATCCGGTGGAAGTTCTGCCGTCGCGTTCTTCCTGCTGTTGCTTGTAGGCGTAGAAGATGGATGACGGAAATTCCGGACTGCACTTTTGCTTGATTAGCCGCAAGGTCCGGCTCAGCAACTCCTCAAACCGCTCTCGGGGATGACTGAAGCGAGACGGTATGGCCGTCATCTCCTCGCCTTTCGGCGTCAGCATACCGGCAAAAAGGGAAGGATAGATGTCGCGGAGCAGCGGACGCAGCCACACATAGAAGTAGTCGGACAGATCGGCATAGTCGATGTTGTCGTAATAAGGCGGATCGGTAACGACAACCGGTCCGTAGTCGGCATGAACGGTAGTAGAGGCATCCGCTTGATGCACCTTACCCTCGTTCACATCTGCAGGCAGGTTCTCTACGACTTTGGCAACCCACTCTACCTGCGCCATCCAGTTCTGCGTTGATGAGGAGAATGGATTAGCCTCAGCGAAGTCCCACACCATCGGAATGGCCTGACGCGCGAAAACGTGGGCGACTTTGTCGCCCACGTTTTGCCAAGTGGAGAATTTAGAATTACTATCCGCAATTCTGCCAATAATAAGAGCCAAGTAGGTGCAGACCGAATTGGCGTATTCTGTATCCGCTCCATCCTGTTTCATAAGGGTGTTCATTTCCGACAACAAATCACTGAACGTCGTCAATGCGGTTAGTTGACGCTTCGTGAAGAGCTGATGCCAGTGAGTAATGCCAAATCCTCTTCCGCTAACTAGAGTCGGCGTATTAGGCATCGTCTGCATTGGTCGCCAAGCAGGTTCCGCCGACAGCGCTGTTTGGATATGTTCTTGAGTAGAAGAAAAGTACAGCCGTTGCCGATTGCCCTCAGCCACAATGGCCGTCATTTGCTCTCCCATTTTGCCGTCTCTTGCCTGCTGGCGGACATCGGACAGGGGCATAGAGCTGCCGCAGATCAAACAGGTTGCGCCATTACGGTTCACCGTGCCCGTTTGGGGGACGCCATCGTCGTTTCTCTGCACTATGAAGGAAACGGATTTCGCTTCGTTGTCTATAACCGGTCGTATCCAGTGTTGGTTACCACTCTTTTTGGATGCTTGAAACGTGCGCATTAAAGGCATTTGTGTCCTGCAAGCTGGATTGGAGCAAAGCACTGTACGCGCCCAGAGCCAAGCAATTACGGTAGTCCCTTCGACTTTAGGATAAAGACGCCCAATACGTTCCCGCGCCAGGCTCTGCATTTGACGTCCGTAGTAGCGAATGTCGTTTGCCAAGCCAGCCGCGCCGCGCCATGCCTTTTTGCTCCTGCCGCTGGAAAAGCCCATTGGATCCGCCGAGGGATTGACAGGCGGCCGATTATGAAAATTACGAGGCAGTTCAATCAAAGATTTGGTTATGAGGACAGCAATGGGATTGAGATCCGTTCCAATGGCTCTCAACCCTAACCGTTGCGCCTCCAAAGGAATGGAACCGCCTCCAGAAAAAGGATCATAAACAGGTTTGGCTACGTCGTTTAGGTAAGCCAAAACAGCCTCTTTTTCTGTGGGAGCTACCTCGCCGCGCGAGCGCGCTACGGAAAGGGCGATTTCTTGGCGCGCCTTGACGAGCGCTTCTTCGTTGTTACTGTTTTCCCATTTGATTAGCTTCTCGATGATGCAATGAAGACGCGCGCGTTCCTTATCTTGTTCCTCTTTAGTGGAAAATTCATCGGGACATTCACTGGGATCGTCCACCATGCTGGCAAAAAGCACTGCCCGACAGGCGGCTAACGGACGGCGCGCCCACCACATGTGCAGGGTGGATGGATGGCCATGCCGGATAGACTTCTCGCGCGCAGATTGCTCGTTGATGCTGTCCAGCGGCAGATCAACCTCAATGAGTTTCTTGCGGTACGTCATTATCTTTTTCCTGCAACGCAGAAAAACTGGCTACATCCTGCTTGATCAGTCACTGCTCTGATAATCCAAGCCCAGTTGAACGCTGTTCTCGCGAGCGGCTCGGACAACGTTGTCGGAAAAGCCGTCTTCCTTATGCGCCTTAATAGTGATCTGGATAGTCACCTCGCCGCCATCATCGCGCAAGCAACGGACAATCTCGTCGCTGAGTTGCCGGGCATCGTCAAGAGAGATCTCTCCGGGCATGATCTTGGTAGCCACGATGCGCTTGGGACCGCAAGATACAGGCGGAGGAATTTCGTCCCCGCGCTCATCAGCCTCTGTGGTTTCATCGTTTGTATTGATTTCTAAAGAATCTGTTTTCTCGGGAGATGTCGGAGACGACATTGATTCTCGCAACAGTTGCGCCATCTCCGGACTGATCAGCAAACCGTGCAGTCCGCCAAGGGAAAAGTCAGCCGAGTCTTCAGATTGGAAACCCTGATAGCTATTGCCGTCAGAGGCAACTGCGTAATCAAACTTGCCCTGTCGTACGCCCTTCTCAAGGCAATTGACCAATACGCCCTTGTTCCGCAACCGAGGCATATATACGTTGTCCGTCATCATTTTCCAAAGTACGCCCAGCTCAATATGGTCTTGGTGCGGATGGTTCCATATGTACCGTTGCAGCACATTGGCGAAGAAACCGGGAGATACTTCGTCGACGAGAGTTTCGTTTTCTCGGCATTTTGCCCATGCCTCGTTCGCTATATCGCCGCTGCTTGCGGCGCGGGTCTGCAAAGCGGACACGTGATAAGCGGCTTGATCAGGTTTTTCTTGCGCGGGCGCCAATACCCATTGATAGGCCTTGACCAAAGCGGCGTCCAGTTTCTCTCTGGCGCCCCGTAAACTGTTGGTGGCCTGCCTGCGGCGGTCGCCCGTCAGATTGCCGATGCGACGGTTGCCGTTGACGATGGAATCCCAGGCCAGAAATACCCGGCTGGCGCTTCTAAGCGCGCGGATCTCGTCGTTTTTGGCCGTCAGGTAGAGCAGGGCGTTGCGATGCATACGGGGAGCATCGCCCCGCTTTTGCGTTATCTCCAAGGCGAAGGGAGTAGCTTCGTCCGTTTCCGCCGAGCGGCTGGGCAATGCCTTGTCGGGAGGCAGAATAACCAGATGTACTGAATCCATATCAGGCACAGCGGCGGAATCAGGTGGACAAACAATGACGTCTCTACGGCGACCGACAGCTTCGCGCAGTTCCTTGACGATGCTTTCCTCCACTTCCCTGCTGCTTAACTGGTCGGCGCGGTCGGAGGCAACCTTGTTCAGATTTTCCTCGGCATGGAAATAGTGCCGTCCGTCGTCAGCGTACAGGTAATAGAGATTGCCCGTCATCCGTTGCAGGGCATCGTTGTAGGCCGAGATGCCATGCCCCGGCTGTACGACGCCCAGGAGTATCTGCCGCCTGTCGATGCCGCGTATGGCACCGCTGGGAGCGCTGCCCAGAAAGATGGTGCGCGCCAGCCGACGCGCGGCGCCGCCCACCTCGGCGAAGCGCTGCATGGAAGCGTCAATCTGATCCGTCCGCGAGTCGTCGCTGTCCGCTTCCGACAGCACCGGCTGCCATTGGCCCGGGAGCAAACGGTTGAATTCGTGCGCGAGGGCGCTGTCCCGCAACGGTACGTGGGCCGGCATAATCAGCGGTCCGGCATCGTTGTGTCGATACAGGTAGCTGATGCAGTTGGACATCATGCGCAATACGCCGCGCGTGCGTTGAAACTGCGGTATGGAAGACCAATCCGCATAGAGCCGATCAAAAATCTCCGGGTGGATGGGATAGCAATCCTTCATGCGTTGCAGGTAACGGCTTTCGCTGACGCCGGCAGGGTATTCGCTTCGATGCTGTGCGTATATCCGGGAAAAAGCCTCGCAGGTACGATCTCTTTCGGCTTCGTCTATAACGTCGCCGAACAACCGCTGGCGCACTACGGCAAACGCCTCGCTGATCTCCAGCGGTTCCCAAACGGCCTCTATGCGTCCGAAGATATGCTCCAGGCGGCCGAGAGCCTGTTGGCCCAGTTCGCCTCCCAATTCCAATTCGCTTTCCGGCAAGGTAACGACCAACGCCACGTTGTCCGTCCCGCTGGCCGACTGTCCCAATGCCTGCAGAAACGTGTAGACGCTGCCCGCTTGGCCGGGCGGCACATTGCGGACGTAGGCTACCAGTTCGTCCATCAAGATGAGACAGGGGCCCATACGGCGAAACAGTTCGTCCAGTTGCGCGCTGCCGGGAGCCGTGCCCGTACGCGCGGCTTCGCCCACGATGTCGTAGGCGGTCTGGCCGCCCAGTTGCCATGCGATTTCGCCCCAGAGGGTGTTGCGCGGGTCGCCGTCCGACGTAGTGCGCGCGTCCGTGGGCGACAAATGGGTGCCGTCCAGAACGGCCACGGCCACTTGGGTGACCGCATCGGGATCCGGTTGCGCCTCCGCCAGAATACCGCTGATCGCCTGGCTGCCGGCAGCGTCGCCGCTTGAGGCATGGCTCAAGGTATCGAGGTGGTTGACCAAATGATAGAGCGCAATCAGGCTATGCGTCTTGCCGCCGCCGAAGCCCGTCTTGGTTTGAATGACCGGGTCGCCGCCTTGGCCGGCAAGGCGCCGCAACGCATTGACCAACAGGGTACGGATGCCAGGCGTGATGTAGGTATGGTTGAAGAAATGGACCGGATTGCCGTACAACGTGTCTCCGGCGCGGCCATCGCTCACCTGTTGCAGATTGGCCGCGAATTCGGCCTCCCGGAACGAACCGTGCTGGACGTCGGCGTTGGGACGAATTACGTCGCGCCAGGGCTTGAGCGTGCCGCTGGCGGCACGCGCAGCGCGCTTGGCGGCATGGGCGCCGTCGCTTCTCGTTGCTGACGCGCTTTTAGCGCTTTTAGGCGGCAGTGGACGCGAGAGCTGGTTTCTGATATTGTCGACGGCCTGTTTGCCCGCAGGATTCTTGATGCGTCCAAGGACGTCCGCAATGTGGAACAAGAGAACCTGAACGCTTTCGGCATCCATATCCTGCCGTCCGGGATGAGCCACTCGGTTGCGCGCATCCGCGATGATCCACAGCACGTTGCGCACCGTTGGGTCGTCGTTGAGTTCCCGGCAGAAAATCTCATGCCACTGCCTATTCACCAGCTGCGGAAAATCGTTGACGTCAATCGCGCTTGCAAGGTCGGCGCCTTGCTGCAAATGCCGCTGGACTTCGTTCGCGCGCCAATCCCCCAGCGACGCGCATACGGCATCTTCCACGCGCTTGCCTTTGACGCGGCGAAAGCATCGCAGGATGAACGCGCGCATCCCGTCGCGGTAAACGTCCAATCCTTGCCGTAGGGCGTCCCGATTCGGGGACGACGCCGTATTCATTGCCTGCCGTCTCCTCCAGTCAATCGTATCCGTTTCCGATTTTCGGTCCATGGCTTCCCGGCCACTATATTACTTCATATTTCGCAAGCCTCCTGAACTGCGCTTGTCCATGCCTTAACCATCCGGCGCCTGCGGGTAGGCCCATGCGCCGCCATGCTTTCCCGAGTCCGCTCTCCCAATTCTCGCGTACGGCCGCAAACCTGCGAACGCTGATCCCTATCCGCACTGCATACGCTACCCGCAGCCGCGCATCAAAGGATTTCGGCGCATGCATGGGCTGAGAGAAGCCTATGCTGCACAGTCCACGGTGGGCCTGCGCGTCCTAGTACTCCATCATGTTTCTATTACAGGGTACAGATGTTTGAGGCGCACGCGGGCGTCGGCGGTGCGGAACTGCCAATTGATGCCTTTTTGGGCTGCGTTGCGGGCCTCCGCCCACGCGGTGACCTGCGCGTGGACCGCGTCCTGCGTGGCCATGCGCGGGGACAGAGCCTGGCGTGTCAGGACGCTCAGTTCCGGTTCGGCCATGTTGAGCCAGCTGCCGTGCCGGGGCGTAAACAATAGCTGTACGCGCCGGACCAGGCGCTCGGCCTCGGCGGTCGGAAAGGCCCGGAAAAAAGAGGCGTACGCGTGAGTGTTCAGGTTGTCGCAGACCAGGATCAGGCGCTCGGCCTGGCGGTAGCGCGGGTGGTCGACCAGGGCCTTGACCTGGTGCGCCCAGTCCACGGCCGTGCGCCGGGCGGTGGCGGTGGCGGTGCGCCACTGGCCCAACGGTTCCACGAACATCCAGATCGTGCAGGTGCCGCACCGCACGTATTCGTAGTCGTAGGTGGCGGGATGGCCCGGGCGCGCCGGCTGCGGCGGCCACTTGTTGGCCCGCAGCGACTTGGACTGTTCGTCCATGCAGATCACCGGATAGCGCGCATCGTAGGGCCGGCTGTAGCAGTTCAGCACCTCTTCCATCGCCCCCACGAACGCTTCCTCCTGCACCGGCGGATAGCACCGTTGCACCCGCCGCCAGGGCGTCAGTTCGTTTTTTTTAGCACGCGACGCACCGTCTCGTAGCTGATGCGGGACGCAATCCCCCGCGCCACCAGTGCGCGGGCCAGCGCCCGCAACGTCCAACGCGCCTGGCCGGCCGGCGGCGTGGACTGGGCCAGCTGCAGGAGCTGCGCTTCGCCGGCACCGTCCAGCCGGCGGGACCGCGGCGCCTTGGGCTGGCGCTCCAGCGCTGCGGCCGGCCCGTTGTCCACGGCCTGGCGCCGCCAGCGGCTCACGCTGTGCGCGGACACGTCCAGGGCCGCCGCGACGGCTTCGTCCGTCCACCCCTCGCCCTCCGATCCCTCGTCGCACAGCAACAAGGCCCGGGCCCGTTCCATCTTCCACCCCGCCGGGCGCCGGCGCCCGCAACGACCCTTGGCGATCCGGTACAGCCCCTGCCGTTCGGAGGCGGTCAAGTGCAGTGCGTATTTCAGGGACATGCGAAACCCTCGTCTGGTTGGCTGAACCATGGGATCCGTATTATAACCCACCACTAGGTACATGACCGTGTACTAGATCAAGAAGAGACTCGAAGGTTGAACGCGGCTCTTGCATTTTTCCTTGATCGTTGGCCCAAGCATTATGCTGAAGGCTACGGTGCCGCTTAAGTCACCCACAACGTACGCCGCTTGAAGGCCTTGCGTCCGTGCCGACGCTGAAAGGTCACCCAAAACGAGAGGAGAATTCTTTATGTCAACAGTAAAAATTCGCATTCAGGGCGAAGGCGAGTTCGAGGCGCCGGCCAACAAGCGCCTGGTCTTGGCTCTCGTGGATGAGGGCGGCATTGATCAGATGCACGCCTGCGGCGGCCAGTGCCGATGCACCACCTGCGCCGTCAAGTTTCATGCGGGAGAACCTGCCCGGATGACTCAGGCCGAAAAGGAGAAACTGGCCGAAAGAGGATTGACCGGAGTTCGCCTTTCCTGCCAAATGGAAGCCCAGGCAGGTATGGAAATCGAGATCCTGAATCGATTGGCGGGTTCGGGACGTCCTGACCCCGGCGGTCGCCCGGCAGACGACATTACGCCCGACCCGGAATGGGTTGACGCCTAGTACGCAGTCATGCGCCTTCTGTCAGGCCATATTCAGAAACTGCCGTTCGGACGCGGTCAGATGCCGTACGTATTGCAGACACATGCGATCCTCGTCGGGGCTGACGCTGACGGGGAGAACGATGGTATAACCTGACAGAAATCGCATGACCGCGTACAGGGAATGATTTGATTGCATTCCATGCATGCAAAGAGGCGGAGGATTTGTTCTCCGCCTTTTTACTTGCCGTGTTATTCTGATCAATCCATACATTGAAGTTCAGGAAAAGACGGCCCAAGGCCTGATCGCGCTCCCCGTACAACATCTCAAATTGACCGAGACGCACCTGCAGACTCATCAGCTTCCCGATCAGGTCCTTACGCCTCACGGCCCGGTACGCAGACCTTCCGCTTGGGAACGAAAAACCCTCCGCCTCGGCGGAGGGCCGGATCCAGCCCTCGGAAAGGAACTGGATAAGTGATATCGCAATTATACTGCGTATCCAATCATAATGCATGTCTACAGATACCGCCCCTGTAGTTACGCGTCTTTATCGCGTCTGTCCGGCGGCAATCGCAGCCTACGCTCATCGCCCTCTCTCTTCTCAGACTACGAACTTATGGCGGCGATCTCAGCCTCTATCGAATTTCCGGCCTGAAGTCAAGGGCCGTAGGTTCAATGCTCTTTCTTGGAGGTACTTTAACAACAGAAATTCTGGGCCGCTGCAACCGAGAGAGCCGCGTTTCGCAGCATCTCGCCAGACAACTGCCTTGTATGTTAGTATGTCCAATGGAAATTTGTCCCCAAAGATCCCGTAATCTACTCTGTCTACGCGTCCGTCGATCCTTGGGCCTTCGGCACAGACCGCCGATACCCCGCCTTGCCATTCGACTGCCAGGGCCAGGGGGATCAACGGCAGATGGGTAGCTGTCCGGTTCGTGGCCTGCGCGGAAGCCAAGCTCAGCTGAGGACTTGCCGGCCCGGACGAGACGCATTCCGCGGCGGGCATGAGTTCCTGTACCTGGACGCAGGCTCCGTAACGACTGCCATACCTTGAGGAGAGAGTGCCATGTCTTGGGACGTTACGTTCTTGCGTTACCTGATCCGATGGCTGGTAGGCTGTCTGCTGTTGGCTGCAGGCCTGTGCGGCGGAGGCGCGCCGGTGGCGGCGCAGACCAACGCCCAGCCCAGCTTTTCCGCTTCCCCTGTGCCGCTGATCTTCACGGCAGGGACGGCGCAGACGGCGGCGGCGCTGCCGCCGGCCACGGGGGGCGACGGCACCTTGAGCTATGCGATTGCTACGGATACGCCGTTGCCGAGCGGGTTGACCTTCAATGCCGCGACGCGCGCCGTGGCCGCGGACGCAACCGCGGTCGCGCAGGCGGCGACTACCTATCGATTGGTGGCGACGGACGCCGACGGCGATACGGACGCGCTGGACTTCACGATCGCGATCGGGCACGACTACGATGACGACGACGACGGCCTGATCGCCATCGCGACGTTGGCCCAGCTGGATGCCATGCGCTATGATCTGAACGGTAACGGCGGGGTAGCCACGGCAGCCTACGCAGCGGCCTTTCCCCTCGCGGCGGCGGACATGGGCTGCCCGGCCAGCGGTTGCCGCGGCTACGAACTGACGACGGATCTGGACTTCGACCAGAACGGCGACGGGCGCATCACGGCGGCCGATACGGCCTACTGGAACGGCGGGGCCGGCTGGGTGCCGATCGGCCATGGAGTCAACATCGGTTTCCGCACCGCATTCCAAGGCAACGGCCATGCCATCTCCCACTTGTTCATCCACCGCAGCGCGAGCGATTTCGTCGGACTGTTCTTCCGCGTGGGGAAAGGGTCCCGCGTGGAAGGGCTGGCGTTGCAGGACATCCAGGTCTGGGGACGCAGAGGGGTTGGCGGCCTCGCCGGGCGCAATCTCGCCACGATAGCCAACAGTTCCGTCAGCGGCAGCGTGACGGGCAGCGCGGATCGCGTGGGCGGCCTGGTCGGTGACAACTACGGTCGGATCCTGACCAGTTCTGCGTCCGCGACCGTGGTCGGCGAGACGAGCGTAGGCGGCTTGGTGGGGGCCAACGGGTGGACAGGCGACATTGTCGCCTGCGCGGCCAGCGGCGCCGTCACGGCCAGCGGCCACGGCGGCGGTCTCGTGGGAGGCCTTGACGGCACGGTTACAGCCAGCTACGCGACGGGCGCGGTCACGGTCAGCGGCGATGCGTCCGGCGGGTTGGCGGGTAGAATTGTTACCTTCAAAAGCGCAGTCACTCTCAGTTATGCGACGGGCGCCGTCGTAGCCAGCGGCAACAGCGTGGGCGGCTTGGTCGGCATCAACGACGGTACGCTGGTCGGCAGCTATGCGACGGGCGCCGTTCTCGGACGCAGCGACCGTTATGTAGGCGGCCTAATCGGCGAAAACGAAGGAACCTTGAGCGGCAGTTATGCGACGGGCGCCGTCACGAGTAACGGCGACGCCATCGGCGGCCTGGTCGGCGCCAACGGAGCGCAGGGCCGGATTGCCGCCAGCTACGCGACGGGCGCGGTGACGGCCAGCAGCCGCGCGGCCGTCGGGGGGCTGGCTGGCGAGAATCAGGCGGGTACGATTACGGCCAGCTATGCCCGCGGCGGCGTCGCCGGACGCGACCGCGTCGGGGGCCTGGTGGGCCTTACGCGCGGGGGTACGATTACGGCCAGCTACGCCCGCGGGGCGGTGTCCGGCCGCACTCGGGTCGGGGGCCTGGTGGGAGACGCTCTGGACAGTCCGGTGATCACCGCCAGCTACTGGGACGTCACGGCCAGCGGTCAGGCGACCAGTAGCGGCGGCGCAGGCCACACGACCCAAGAGCTGCAGACGCCCACCGCCTACGCGGGTCTCTACGCAACATGGAACGTGGACATGGACAGCCACCCCGGCGCCGACGATCCCTGGACTTTCGGCACGAACAGCCAGTATCCCGTCTTGGGGTACGACTGCCTCTGCCCCGAAGAGGAACAGCGGTAGAGGATGGGGTTCATCGCATTCCAGTTCAGGGCCTGCGTTCAATAAGTCCTTGGGGGCCTTCTCTCTATGCCGTTGCGCGGTTTCATTCCAGAGCAAATCCATGCACGGCCCAGTGGGTCCCGCGCGTTACCGTTACGCACAGGAACACGGGAGAGTCTATGTCCGTACGGCGGGACATAGCCGTCTATCGGAGGTGGACGTAAACGCCCGCGCATCGGCTTTATGGCCATCTACCAGGGACGGATTTGATTGCCTTCCCTGCCAGCCGCAAGACGGAGAACAAATCCTCCGTCTTGCGGCTCGCAGTTGACGGCGCAGCGGACAACGATCGCGCGGAACGACTCGGCCGCGCGACTTTTGCTCGGCGCCGGGCCCCGGGGACATCCGCAAGATGGTCGCAGGCTTCCGGCAAGCTGTCGTTGAGAGTTAGATTGGTTACTGCCTGCGGCGCTCCGCAGCCCCTATCGAATTGCCAGCCTGAAGTTGATGGCCGTAGTGAACGCGTCGTCTGTCTGCCAAGTGCGCTGAACGGGTGCGTCCTCTTTTTCGTCCAGTCGGCAGAAGGCAAACGAGTCCTTATCGTTTTCGCGCAGAGTTCGATGCGCGGTGAAAGCGCGTTCAGAGCCGCGGGTAGGGGCGCGGATTTGCGCATCGCACTTTTGGACCATGTCGTTGACGGCAGCCAAAACGCCTTTCTGTACGGAGCGATGAAGCGCATGGGCAATCTCGTCAGTCCGCAACATGTCGCCTTGAGCGGCATTCAGGGACAGCGCCCGCATGCGGTCAACCCCTTTGCCAAGCAGTAGTAGGACGGGGAGAGGGTGCGCAGAGCGCCCTGCATACATATAAGCATAAATAGACATTGCTCCTTGGCGACGACCGGTAGCAAGCAGCGCATCTCGGACGTAGTCGGCAACCAAGCGGAAACGGCTCTGCCCTCTACCTGTGGGCGCTCCTGTAGGAGAATCCGTCTTTCCGTTCCCGAACCGCGGCTGTTGGGGCTGGTTTTCAAACTGGGCGCGGGAGGCGCCTCGTCCTGATTGGAATACGCGAGCGCAGTTGTCTTGCCCGACCCATGGCTGCCGACCACCCAGGCAATCCGTCCCCCATGTTCCGGGGCAACAGGGTCGAAGCTGCGAAGATTTTCAACATGATGCCAAACCTTATGCCGTAGAGCGGGCAAAAATGTCGGCCACAGGTGCTCTTGCGCGTGCTGCGCGACCCATCGTCTGGGAGCCAAGTCAAAGGCCTGCCAGGCTCGCGTTACTCCAGGCAAGAAGGGATGCGGCCAGCGAAACCAACGCCTCTCTGCAGCCTTGGCTGGCCCGCCAAGGACTCCTTACGTCCCATTATGCCGTCCCCAATCTTCCTGCATAAGACGACTGCGCGTCGCTTCGTCCATACGCCGCAGCGCGGCCAGCGGTTGACGAAACGGCTCATGTTCCCATCGCCCCTGGAGCCGATCGTAGGTTCCCAGATGCCACTGGGCCGCGTCCTGCACCGCGCGCCGAGCCGTATTGAAGCGCAGGCCGATCACGGTAACGGGCTTGTTGGCCGGCATGAAGGGATCGGCATAGCCCTTTTCCAGCGCCTGCTTCACGGCTTCCTCCGCGGTCTGCGCTACTTTGAGTTCCAACAGCACTACGCGCCGAGGCCAGTCCACGGCGATGTCGAAACGCCCTCTGGCCGTGGGCCTATGGGCATGGACGGGCATGCCCATGATCTTGAAAGCCCCGTACAGAATGGCTTGATAATGCGCTTCGTAATCCTGAGGCGTCTTGGCGCTGGGCGGCAAAATGTGATCGGGGTAAGGGAACTGTGGCAAGAAGGCGTCAATGACCTCGCGCAGCCGCTCCGGGTCGCTCTCTTGCATAGCCTGCCATATATCGGCAAACAAAGCGCCGACCCGGGGTTCCTCCCCTTGGTACCGCGCAGCTACTTCATCCGCCTGCCAATTCGCCAAGGCTGTCCTGAACGTAAGGCGCACTTCCTCATTGGGAAAATCGAGGCAGGCCCGGCCGGTCTTTGCCCCCGTCTGTTCTTCCTTGACGGTGAGGTAGCCGGCATGGAACATCAGGGCAGCTATATCCATCTGGGCGGCATCGTATTGGGGTTGGCGCACAACCTGCCACGGACGGGTCGTACGCAGGGCCGTTTCCCACGGGGCGTGGTAACGCCCCGTTTTCCACAGCCGGAACAACGAAGCCGTAGTCCCGGAATCCGCCCAGGCGTTGGGCAAATTGTCCAGGGTCCATTCGGATCCCGGTCCGGCGCTCCGGAGGCTCGCGAGGCACAGCGCGAGCGAAAAGGGATTGTATATCGCCTCCTTGCCCGCGCTGAAGCAGTAGCCGTTGTAGTAGTTGCGCAAGGCGGCCAGCAGATCCTTGTAGGCGCACCCCCAAGCCGAAGCGATGTTTTCGATGTCGGACGTGATGTCGGGATCCTGCTCGATTTCGCGTTGCGTAAAGCCCAACATCGAATGGCATTGGGGCCGGAACGACATATCCACGATCTGGTTGGCTCCGGAGAAAAGGCCCGTATACGCAAAGCGGGTGATGCCCGTTACGAAAGCGTAGCGTATGTAGTCGCTGTTGTCTTTCAGCGCGCCGTAGAAGGCCCGCATGACGTCCACGACGTCGGCCAAAACGGACGGTCGTTCCATATTTTCGGTGATGGCGGTATCGTACTCGTCCACCAACACGACGATTTTCCGCTCGTATTTGTGCGCCAAAGCCTGGAGCAATCGAGCCAATAGGCGACTCGGGGATCGAGCCGCCGGCAGATCGAGGCCGTGCAATTGCGCCTGGTCGGCTACGAGATCCGTCACGTCGCTTTCTAGGCGGCGCGCTTCGCGCACGTTCCGTATAGCCATGTTCAACAGCAAGACGGGATACCGGTCGCGCTCCCAGTCCCAATGCCCTGCGCGGCCGATCCAGGTGCCTTCGAACAAGGCGCGTTCGCCCAGAAACAGGGAACGCAACGTGGAAAGCCACAAGGATTTGCCGAAACGCCGCGGACGGGCCAGGAAGGCATGGGGCGCCAATTCCATCTCCTCGATCAAGGCGGCGATGCGCTCCGTCTTGTCTATGTAGAGGGCTTTGCGACTGGCGCGCAGAGTCCGGAAATTTTCGATGCCGCAAGGCAAATAGCGCGCCATAACGTGGATCGGATTTCCTTGCGCCGTCAGGCGCGGCGAGGCTTCAATACTTGACCCTGTCGTTCGACATGCGCCTAATGATACATGCCAAAGCCGGCGGCGCGTCTGCCAGAACCAGCTGGATGGCCGCTGCCCGTTGCCGGCCCACGGCAGGCAACCCGAACCCAAGAAAAAAGGCGACGGAACAATCCGCCGCCTTTTCTGTCTTGAGACAAGGGAAGTCGGAAAAACGCGTGCGTCGGCTTTTTCCTCTCCTCCGTCAGAACAGGATCTGCCCAAGGCTTATCCCATGGTCAGCAGCCGGGCCAAAGCCAAGGCGATGGTGGAGGGCTGCACCTGGGACATCAGGTCGCCGGCCAACGCATTCACGTCGCCCATGCCGCTGGTCAGGGCCAGCACCAAGCCTTTCAGCGTGTCCGCGCTGATATCGTTCAGCAGGAGGTCGCCCCAGATCTGCTCCAGCGCGTCGTCCGAGAAGAGCTGCGCGGACAATTCCATCGGGATCATGTCGCCCATGCCGCCCATCACTTGCTGCTGGACGAATTCCACCGACAGCGCCTCCACGACGATGGCCCTCCAGGTATCGTCGGCCAGGTCGTCGGCTACCGTGGTTACGTAGTCTTGCACGGACATGGCCTGGGCCATGAACACGCCGTCCAGAATCGATACCACCGTCGCCGGTTGCACGTCGCCCAGAATCAAGGGCAGTACGTCCGTGCCCGTGACCAGAGCGGAAAATTCGCTGGGCACGATGACGCATTGCGCCATGTGCGCCAGATTGCCTGCCGCGTTCACGCCCACGGTGACCGACCCGTCGCCGGAGAAGGTCAGCGGCGCAATGCTCACGTCCGCGGTCTCCAGGCAGCCGGACTGGTAGAACTTGGCGACGGCGCGGATCCAATCCTGCACCGGGTTGATGTTGGCGTCGGCAATCTGATCCAGGCGTCCCGCGCTCAGAGACGAATCAGGGCCCAGGCCCGCAATGGAGGACACATCCAGATCGAGCCGCAGATCGTCAATGCCGCTGCCCGTAACGGAAATCGAATAATCCACCGCATGCTCGCTGGTGGTGTACATGGACATGGCGGGTTCGCAGGTGCGCTGCGCCAACGCCAAGGTCGACTGCAGATTCAACGTGCTGCCGCTGGCGCTCACGACGCGGGTAGAACCGGGCACCCAGCGCATCCGGGTCGTGCAGGATTCCTCGACGGAACCGCCGTAGGCCAATTGATCGTCAATCAGGGTGATGACGTCATTGACGTCCACGACGCCGTTGACGCGCAATCCCAACGTGCCGTCCATCATGCTGATGTTGTCGATGCCGGTATATTCCACGTTGATGGTGCGGTAGCCGGCCGGCACCATCAAATGGGCGCCGTGGCCCATGGCGTGGACGGTCACCGGAGCCGCCATCATCAGGATGGCCGCCAACACTGCCGAATAGAGAACGAGAAACTTACGCATGGCTACGCTACTCCTTAAGCTTCGCTTAGGATGAACAGGACATTGCGCCCGCGGGCGCAATCAAGACGCGCATCGAAGCTGGCCGCGGGCTACCCTGCACCTCCCGCCACGCCGGCGCGCAGGGCCTGCCTTTGGGTTATCTTCAACGCAGAAGTATTATACCCGCAGGTCGGCTTTTTCCGAACCGGAGTTGGGCGCGGATGCGCCGATTATCGAAGGTTTGGCCCGAATGTTTCCATTGCGTAGGCAAAACGTCAGATTACTCCGTCCGTCATCCGTCTCGGGCGCGCGCCGGCGGGCGCCGCGCGAGACGCAACGGCTTTCCCTGCCCTGCCGCTTGCGCGTCGCATGGCTCCTGCTGCTGGCCAGCAACTGGGCGGGCGCTTGCGTCATCCCTCCGCCCGCGGCGTCCGCGAACGGCGCGGCGCCGGCGGGCGCGGAAGAGGCCCAGGTCGTGCGCGTGATCGACGGCGCTACCATCGTGGTCGCGCGGCAAGGCCGCGAATTCACGGTGCGTTATCTGTGGACGGACGCGCCGGCCAAGGGCGAACCCCTGTACAACGAGGCGACCAAGCTCAACCAGCTGTTGATCGGTAACCAGCCCGTCTTCCTGCTCCAGGCCGGCGACGACCGCGACCCGAACGGGCGGCTGTTGCGCTACGTGTATACGGCCGACGGCCTTTGGGTCAACGCGGAATTGCTGCGCCAAGGCATGGCGCGGTTGTCGGCGCTGCCGCCTGACGCCCGTTGGCGCGCGACCTTGGCAGCGGCGGAGCAGGCCGCGCGCGACCAGGCCCTGGGCCTCTGGCGGTAGACGCGCACAGGCGCGCAAGCCGCCGGAAAGCGTTACGGCGCATCGGACGTCCCGCTGGCGTCCAGGGTTCTCTTGCGGGCCAGCAGGACGTACCCGACGCCCAGGATCAGGGCAAAAGCGAACCATTGCAGCGCGTAACTGAAATGGTTGCCTTCGGACAGTTCCAACGTCCGCGCCTGGCGGCGGGGCCATCCCGGCTCCTCGTCCGCCGCCGGCTCCTGCACCAGAAACATGGGGGCCAAGGGCAGGTCCAGATGCGCGGCCATCGTTTCCAGATCTTCCCGATGCCACAAGTTGTCGTCGGGAACCGCGACCGGACGGCCGCCCCTGGCTGCCGGTTCCAGCGCGGCCGACGGTTCCAGATACCCCGCGATTTCCACGGCGCCGGCCCTTTCGTCGAAGCGGGACCAGTCCGCGTCGGCGGCGCGCTGGGGAATCCAGCCGCGATTGACCATGATGACCTGCCCGGAATCAGCCAACCGGAAAGGCGCGAACAGATGGATGCCGATCGCCTCCTGATGGAAACGGTTCTTGAGGCCCACCTGCCGGGCATAGTCGAAAACGCCCGCCGCCGTGGCGACGCGTCCGGCGAAGGCGTCGGGCTGCCAGTCGTTCCGCAGGTCGTTGACGCGCAGGGGCGACGCGGTCAACTGCGCGCGGATGCGTTCGTTGTGCGCGCGGCGGCTGGCCAGACGGTCCAGCTGCCACAGGCCCAATTGGGCCAGCCCGGCCATGCCCAGCAGGATCAGGCCGGTCGGCAGGATCCAGCGGCGTCCGAACAGCAGGCGCCAAGAAAAACGCATAGCGGCGCGGCGCGCAGTCACGTCCCGGCGAACAGACTGCGGGTCCAGGCCATCAAACGCCCCCACCATCCTGCGGGCGCGCGCAGATCCTCGCCGCTCACCGTGAGCGGCAGGGCCAACTCCGCCGCGCCCGCGTCCGACTGCACCTGGAGGGTCAATGTCCATTCGCCCGGCGTCGGGAGGACGAACCGGGCTTCGTAAAACAGTTTGTTGACCGCGTTTGCGTGCGTGGCCGGCGCTTGCACGGTCGGGGCGGAGGCCTGCGCCGGCGCAGCCTGCACCGCTACCTGCGCATTCAGCACCGGATTCTCTTGCTGCGGGTCGTCGCGCGCGGGTTCGTTGACGGAGACGGTCACATGCACCTCGCCCGTTTCCGTAGGCCAAGGCGCAATCCAGGCGTACAGGATGAACGGCCCCGCCTGGGCCCGGGACAGTACGATATCGCTGCCATGGGCCATGAGCCAGCCGGGGAGCCAGCCCCAGAGCAAGCCCGCGCCGGCCAGCAGTCGCCACGCGCGCGCGCCTGTCCCGCGCCGCGCCCGCGCGGCCGTCCGCCGGCGTCTGCCCCGCATGCCAGGCCGTTCCTAGGCGATCGGCCGCCCGGCGGCCGGCCGCCGGCGCCTTTCGAGCGCGGCCAAATGCCGCGCCAGCAGAATCACCACGCCCAGCAGGTACATCATGCTGGACGGTATCCACATAATGACGCCGGCCAGGCCCTGATCCTCCATGACGCTCAGGCGCGTCACGCGCGGGACGGTCTCGTAGAAGGCGTAGACCGGCGCGTCCGCGAAACTGAGGTAGGCGCCGAGGATGACGTGCGGCGGCACGCACAGCAACAGCGCCGCCATCTTGCCGACCGGCGATACGCGCCCGTGGATGCGCGGCCCCGCGGCGAAGATGGGCCACCAAAAGAGCAACGCGGCCCCGAAGAAGGACACGTGCTCCGCGTCGTGCAGGAAGCTGTCGCTTTGCGCCCGGTTGTACAGATTGGCATCATGCCAGAGCGCGATGACGCCTACGTACAGGGCGTACAGGACGCCCATGGGCGTCGCCCGGCGCAACCAACGCCGCGCGGGCGCGCCGCTCTGCAGAGGCCGCGCAACGGCGTTCCGCGCGCGGCGGGGCAACGCCCACAGCATGACGGGAAACGGATCGGACCACAGGAGCAGGCCGGGCGCGAACATCAGCAACAGCATATGCTGGATCATGTGGACGTACAGCAGGAGGCCGCTGTAGACGTCGATGAAGGACAGGAGGGCCGCGAGCAGGACGAGGAGGCCCAGGGCGTAGGTGACGAGGCGACGCCAGGACGCGAGGCCGGCGCGGCCGCGGCGGCGCAACCGCACCCACCCGCCGGCGAAAAGGGCGGCGCAGGCCAGGGTAACGAGCAAGACGCTGGGCCGCCAGTCCCACGTGGCGAGGGCGGCGGCGACGAGAGGCGGCATGCCGGGCCAGCCGGAGCCGCGCGTCAGGACAGGCGGTGGGAAGCCTCGCCGATCAGTGGTGGGAAACCTCGCCGATCAGGTACAGGGCCGGATAGAAGAAGATCCAGACGAGATCCACGTAATGCCAATAGATGGCGCAGGCTTCCACGCCCCAGTGCCGTTCCGGCGTGTAGACGTCCTTGCGTCCGTTCACCCAGACGATGGCGATGAAGATCACGCCCGTGATGACGTGAATGGCGTGCATGCCCGTCATGCCGAAGATGACCGCGCCGAACACGCCGTCGCGCGGGCCGACGTGATGCTCCAGCTGAATGAAGGGCAGATGAATCACGCCCCATTCGAAAATGATGACGCCCAGGAGAAAAACGAGGCCCAGCGCGCCCGTAACGAACAGGCTGGCCAGGAAATCCCCCTTGCGCCCGTGGGCGACGGCCACCTCCGCCCGGTTCATGAAGTAGCTGCTGACCAGCAGCACCGTGGTTACGACCAGGCCGACCGTCTGGTCCAGTTCGGGCCGGACGATGCGCCCGTCTTCCTGCCAGAGCGCGAAACGGGTAATGAGCAGGCCGCCGAAAAGGAAGATTTCCGAAAAGAAGAACAGCCACAGCCCCAGTCGGTTGTTGCGGGTGGCGGTGCGGTAGACCGCGAGGGCGTCGGTCGCGACGGCGCTCATGTCAATGGCCCTCCCCTTCCCGCCACAGGTTGGCGATATGCATGAAGTAGTACACGACCAGGACCGCTTTGGCCGCCCCGATCAGCATCAGAATCGTGGCGCTGGTCGTTTGCAGCGCCACGACGTATTCCACGACGGTCAAGGCCAGCAACAGGAGGCCGACGATGATGCCTGGCCGGAAGACGGAGGTTTTCTTCATGGGCGCGCGCACCGGATGGGCGGGAAACTAGGCTTTTTCCATGGTGACGTAGGTTTCCTCCAGCCCGTAGTCGTAGGGCTCGCCCACCACGCGCAACGGCTGCGCATAGCTGTGTTCGGGCACGGGAGAGGGAATCTGCCATTCGGGCGAACGGGAGCGCCACGGATTGCCGGGGGCCTTGACCCCGATTTCGGCGCTGACGAGCAGGTTGTAGATCATGACGAGCACGGAAACGCCGATCACGAAGCCGGCCAGGGTCGTTTCCAGGTGCCGGGCCTCGATCAGGCCGCCGCCCAGGAGCGGGTCGTAGTCCACGATGCGCCGGCGCATGCCCATCGTGCCCACCGTCATCTGGCCGATGCTCATGAGCCAGAAGGCGGGCGTCATGAGCCAGAAGTGCAGTTTGCCCAGGAACTCGTTGTACATGCGGCCCGTGATTTTGGGAAACCAGAAATAGATGGCCGCGAAGAAGGGAAAGACGAAGCCGCCGAACAGCGTGGCGTGGAAGTGGCCGACCACGAAATAGGTGTCGTGCAGGTACAGATCCGTGGCCACGGTCGCCAGAATGGGACCCGTCAGGCCGCCCAGCAGGAACACCGAGATGGAGCCCAGCACGAACAGCATGGGCGTGGGGAAGCGGAGGCGGCCGCCCCACAGCGTCGCCACCCAACTGAAGAATTTCACGCCGGTGGGCACCGCCACCAGCAAGGTGGAGATCATGAACGGCACGCGCAGATAGGGCGAGTACCCCGAGGTGAACATGTGATGGCCCCAGACCAGGAACCCGACCAGGGCGATGGCGAGGCTGGACAGGGCGATCCACTTGTAGCCGAAAAGGGGCTTGCGCGCGAAGACGGGCAGCAATTCGCTGATGATGCCCAGCCCGGGCAGGATGAACACGTATACGGCCGGATGGGAGTAGAACCAGAAGATGTGCTGGAACAGCACCGGGTTGCCCCCGCCTTCCGGATCGAAGAAGCCCATGCCCAGCATGCGCTCCGACAGGCCCATCAGGAAGGCGGTGCCGATGGCCTGGGTCGCCGTGAGCTGGATCAGGCTGGTGGCCAGCACGGCCCAGCAGAAGATGGGGATGCGGAACAGGTCCATGCCGGGCGGGCGCATGGTCAGGATGGTCACGATCAGGTTGATGGAACCGAGGATGGACGAGAGGCCGATGAAATACACGCCCAGGAACAGGAACTGGTAGCCCACGGGACCGGACGTGCTCAACGGCGGGTAGGCGGTCCAGCCCGAATCGAAGCCGCCCAGGAAGGCGCTGGACAGCAGGAGCAGCGCGCCCGGAATGTTGATCCAGAACGCGAAGGCGTTCAGGCGCGGGAACGCCATGTCCTCGGCGCCGATCATGAGCGGCACCAGGTAGTTGCCCATGCCCCCGACCCCGAGCAGAATGGCGCCGATGACCGTCCAGCCGTGCAGCCCGATCAGCTTGTTGTACATGCCGAGGCCCAGGAACTGCAGGTCCGCCTGCGCCAGTTCGGCGCGGAAAATGAGCGCGAACGAGCCGCCGACGACCAGCAGCACCATGGAGGTGACCGAATACTGGATGCCGATCACCTTGTGGTTGTAGTCGGTCGAGAAGTAGCGCGTCCACGCCGGCTTGTCCGCGGGCGGGCCATGATGCAGCGGCGTCTTGACGCCGCGGCACCACTGCAGCCAGTCGTCTATCGCGCCCACGCCCCACATGAAAGCGAAACCGCCCGTCAGGCCGCCCACCACGAACACGACTTCCTTGTCCCAGAAGTCCATGCCGGCCAACAGGCGCCAGATCATGGCCAGAGCCATGCCGGCCACCGTGCCGACCGCCTGGTAGAGCAGGCCGCGGGTCAAGCCCAATTGCATCAACATGGCCGCGCGTCACCCTCGTTCGTCATGAGGCCTTCCCTCGGGTCAATTCACTTGCTCCGCGATCCAGGCGTCGAATTCCGCCTGGGAGACCACCCGGACGTCCGCCAGCATGTAGGCATGCCGCAAGCCGCAGATTTCCGCGCAGCGCAACCGGTACTCGCCTTCTTCCGTAGGCGTTACCCGCAACTCCGTCTTGATGCCCGGCACCAGGTCCTGCTTGACCCGCCATTCCACGACCCAAAAGGAATGGAGCACGTCCTCGGCTTCCATGGAAAGCCGGAGCGGCTGATTGACCGGCACGACCATCTGGGTCGTCCGGAAGGTGCCGTGCTCGGGATAGGCGAACCGCCACGCCCATTGCAGCCCCGTCACCTCCACGGTCATTTCGTCCGGCTGCTCGGCGGTGACCTGGGCCAGAACCTGCGTACCGATCACGCCGAAGATGCTGACCACGATCAGGGGCACCACCGTCCAGGCGATCTCCAGGAACGAGTTGCCGTGGAAGTAATCGCCTTCCAGTTCCTCCTCGCCCGGACGTACGCGGAAGACGACGATGGCGTACGCCATAACGACGAGAACGATGGCCCCCGCGCCCGCGATGAGCCAGATGTGCTGGGCGATGAGGTTATCGATCAGCGAGGCCTGGGCGCTGGCTTGCGCCTCCGGCAAAGGGAGGGACAGATCCAGAATCCACTGGATGACCAGCGTAAACAGAACGACGAGGCCGCCGGCCCAAAAGAAGTGCTTTTTACGGGTACTGCGCATCCTTACGCCAAGGGCATGCCTGTGAAGGTTCCGCCGGTTTGCGACGCGTTGCCGCGGATGGGCGGATTATAGCACCGGAAGCGGCGGAAGACCGGATTTTGCCGTAGACTGTAGTCCGCGCGCGGCCGGCGCGTTGGCCGCCGCCTCTCAGCAAGGAATCCCGTTATGCCGTCGCCTCCCGCTTCGCCCGCCCCGTCTGATCAATGGTTCCTCCGCCATGAACGCCTGCGCGCTTTCGTCGCCCACGTCAACCGGGCGCGCCGCCGGCAGGCGTCGCCGGAGGCCGTACTGGCCGCCGTGCGCGCGCCGTTCCAGGCCCTCCTGGATACGCGCGACTGGCTCCCTCCGGAATTCCAGCGGCCGGCTGCGCGCAGCGGCATGGGCGGCGGCATCGGCATGTGGCTGCTGTACCGCTCCGGGGACGGCGGCCTGGCGCTTTCGTCTTTGGTCGTGCCCGCCGGCGCCGCGACGCCGGTTCACGACCATCTGACGTGGGGTCTGGTGGGCGTCTACCAGGGCCGGCAGGAAGAAACGGTCTATCGGCGGACCGATGACGGACAGCGCGCCCGGACCGCGCGCCTGGAGGTCGCCGCGCAACTGTCGCTGGCGCCGGGCGACTGCTACGATCTGCTGCCGCGCAATGACATTCACAGCGTCCGGACGACGTCGCCGGAAACGTCCGTGTCCATCCATCTCCTGGGCAATGACAACGGCTGCACCTGGCGGCATCAATTCGATCCGGCCAGACAGGCCGTGGAAGCGTTTCGCTCCGGCTGGCTCAATGCCGACTGCCGCGAGCCTGCCGCGTGATCGCCGCGCCGCGCGGCAATTGCAGGAATCCGCAGCCTGTGCTTTAATGATGCGGCATGTTTTCCCGGTACAAGCCTGTCGCAGCGCAGACAAGCGCCTTGCCGCGCGCAACAGCCCTCGCCCGAGGTCGTTCCGTCGTTGCCCGCCTGTGCGCGGTCGCCGCGCGCTTGCTCTTCGCCTGACGGAACGTCAATAGCGCAATGGAACGGACGGCTCCCGCTTCGGACGCAGTCGAAATCGATGTTTCCGCCCTGCCCGTTCAGGAAACGCCGGCGCCGGCCCGGCCCTCCTTGGCGCCGGCCGAGGAGGGCCTGACGTTTCGGCAGGCGTTGCCGCTTTTCCGCCAGCACCTGCGCGAGCGGCGCTTGGCCGACAACACGATCAAGGCGTTCACCAACGACTTGACCATCCTCAGCGGCTACTTTCGCGCAGACACGCCGGTCCGGAATATCGTCAACGAGGATCTGCAGACTTTCCTGCATTGGCTGGAGCATGCCCGCGGCGTAGCCTGCAGCAAGAAGTCGCTCGCCCGACGCATCGCCACGCTCAAGCGTTTCTTCCGTTGGTTGCAGCAGGCCGGCCTGAACGCGCACGACCCGGCGCGCGCCTTGCAACAGGTGCGGGTAGTCCCCTACACGCCTTCCGTTTTGAACAAGAGCGAAGTGCGCCGGCTCATGGGCACGGCCACAGACCAGTTTTGGAACCACGCCAATCCGGACGAGAGGCCTTTGCTCCTGTTGTCCCTGCTCCTGCAGACGGGCATGAAGAAACAGGAATGCGGCGATTTGCGTCTGGCGGATTTCACCGCGGGTCCCGGTCGGCAATTTGCCGTCGCCATCTCGTATCCGCCCGGCAAGCACGCGTACAAGAGTCGCGTCCTGCCGCTGGCGCCATCCGTCAAAAGATGTCTGGACCAGTACAAGGCCCGGTACCGCCTGGAGGACGACGGGAATACGCGTTTGTTCGCCTGCACGCCGCGCAATCTGGAATACATCCTGGAAGACTTGGGGCGCACAGCCGGCATCGCCAGCTGCAAGGTAGGTTTTGAAATCCTGCGCTGGACCTGCGCCGTCCACGACCTCCGGGGGGGCATGCCGGAAGACGAGCTGCAACGCAAACTGGGACTGTCCAAGTTTTCCTGGCGCGATACGCGCGCCAAAATCGCCGCGCTGCTATAACGCGCGTTCAAGGGCGCGCAGCGCGGTTCGGGACATGGGTTGTCCGCCGCCGGCTATTTGTTCGCAGGCGTCGTTATCCGTCGCGCAGGAATCAGCAACGGGCCGCTGTGGTTAGCGTTAAGCGCACCCTGCGCGTTATCGCGTCGCCGCGTCGCCCGTGCGCGGAGAGGCATTCTCCGCACGGTTCCGCTTCAAGCTCTCTGGACCGCCAAGAATGCGCGCGTACAAAACGTTTCATCGGAAGGCCGGGAGGGTAATGGATGTTTAAGACCAATCCTGTTTCGCTGGCGGAACTCCTCGAAAACATTGATAAAGGCCAGATCCAGTTGCCGGATTTCCAGCGGGGATGGGTCTGGGACGACTATCGCATTCGGAGCTTGTTGGCCAGCATATCCAGAGGTTTTCCGGCAGGCGCGGTCTTGACGTTGGCCGCCCAAGGCAACATCGGCTTCAAAAGCCGCTTGATTGAAGGGGTACCGGACAAAGGCGCTGAGCCGGCAGAGTTCCTCTTGGACGGCCAGCAGAGACTGACCTCTCTATACCAGGCCATGCGTCATCCGGGACCCGTGGAGACCATGGATGTCAGAAACAAAAAGATCAAGCGGCGCTACTACGTTGACATCAACGCGGCTCTGGATCCGAGCGTAGATCGCGAGGACGCCGTGGTCAGCCTGCCGGAAGACAGGATCAGAAGACGGAATTTTGGCCGGGACATTGATCTGGATCTCTCCACTCCCGAACGGGAATACGAGAACCACATGATGCCTACCGAACAGCTACTGGAAGAGGACTGGCTTTGGGAATACCGCGATTTCTGGAAAGGGGATAACAGGGACCGCGCCACGGAGTTCCGAAAACAGGTGCTGCCGAACTTCACAAAGTACAGTTTTCCGGTCATCAGCCTCAATGGAGATACCCCCAGCGAGGCGGTATGCATCGTTTTTGAAAAAGTCAACACAGGTGGAATCTCCCTCTCGATGTTTGAGCTCGTTACGGCCACCATGGCGGCGCAGAAAGCAGGATTTTCCTTGCGCGACGACTGGGCCGATCGCAGAAAACGCCTGCATCAGTACGCCGTACTGCAGGGCATTGAGGGTGATCAGTTTCTGCAGGCCGTGTCTTTGTTGGTAACGCTGGCGAAACACAAACAGGCGTTGGCCGAGAACCCGCCTCCGGAACGGCCTGTCGCCGTTAGTTGCAAAAGACGCGAGATTCTCAGGTTGCACGTCAACGAATACCTGCAATGGGCTGACAGCATTGAGGCAGGGTTTAAAAAGGCGGCTCAATTTCTGCGTCGCCAATACGTTTTCCGCCAACGCGACATACCCTACTCCACTCAGCTGGTACCGCTGGCCGCTCTTTACGTGGAATTGGGCCGCGAGCTGGAACCCATCCCGGCTTTTGATCGCCTGGAACGGTGGTATTGGTCGGGCATCTTCAGCGAGGTCTACGGTTCAGCCGTGGAGACGCGTTATGCGCAGGATCTGATTGAGGTCGCCAAGTGGATTCGCGGCGGTCCTGAACCGCAAATGGTGACGGAAGCCTATTTCGCTCCGGAGCGATTGCTCTCCCTGCGCACGCGGACCAGCGCGGCGTACAAAGGCCTGTATGCCCTGCAAATGAAGAATCAGGCCGCGGATTGGCGCACCGGCAAACCCTTGGAATACGCCACTTGGGAAGACTGCCGCATCGACATTCACCATATTTTTCCCAGAGTCTGGTGTCAAAAGGCGCATCCTTCCATACCGAACAAGATAGCCGACTCCATCATCAACAAAACGCCGGTCGATGCCGGCACCAACCGCAAAATCGGAGGGCGCGCGCCCTCTCGCTATTACGCAAGTCTGCAGGAGCAAATTCAAAGCCAAGACAGACTGGATCGCATATTATCTTCGCATTGGGTTGATCCGAGTCATCTGCAAGCCGATGATTTTCGCGGTTTCTTCATGCAACGCGGGACGCGGATGCTCGCGTTAATTGGCCAAGCCATGGGCAAGGAAGCAGCCAGCGGCGCCGAGGCGTTCCGCAAAGCCCTGAACGATATCGGATACGAAGATGAGTACATCGATTAGCTAGGCAAGCCCCAAGAAACGGGTCAGGCCGAACCCGGATCGCGTCCCGTCCGTTGCTTGCGTTTGTATTATGTGCAGACTGGGCCTTAGAGGCTCCGCCGCGATAGTCTCCGACTCCCAATTGGCGATCTGTTATCGAACTGCCGATGCTTTTCCTTGAGGCTTTCGGACATCTTGCCCCGGACCTGAACCGGGCGGGCATGGTTTCCGCGGAAGAGGAGGATCTCCATAGCGTTTTCCGAGCGCGGGCTGAATTGATGCAATGGGCCGCCCATTCCCACCTCCACTGTCCATTGCTCTGGGCGATGAACGAGGCTGAATTGACCGCCGGAAGCGACGCGTCCCGGATCGGATGGGTGCAGATCGAACCGGAAGCGGGAGTCGTTGAGCCGATCCGGGCGCGGCCGGCGTCGGTGCCCGGTTGGGCCGCGTTCCCGGAACGCCGTCGAGACCTCGTTGAACCTGCCAGGGCGTTGCCGGCGTTGATCCAGTGCTTTGACGACGCGCTCGGCCGCTTTGGGGTCGTCGCGTTGTCCGGGCTCCAGGTGACGGCCAGGTATCTGGAGCCCGGCACGCGCTCCTGCGACGGCTATCTCGTTTCGAGCCTCAATTGGTTCAACCTTGCCCGGAAGGCGAGCGCCCAGGCGCTCATCGCCTTTGACCGCGAGTTGCTCGGGGGGTATGCCGAGGCCGAGTTGGTCGCCAGTCTCCAGCGGAGGAACACCGGATCGTTCGCGTTCGGACCCGTCGTCTCCGTGCCGGCGCAGCACGCAATCAAGACGCCGCTTTCCTCTGCGCCCTCGGATCTGGGCGTATCGGTCACGTTGCCCGAGTGGACGGCGAGCGCGGCGGCGTGGGCTCTCGCCAGCGTCATTGATGCCGCGCGCACCCGTGCGCCGAATGTCTGCCACTTCGCCGTACGCGTGACGCGGGTGCAGTAACGGCCTGCGCGATTGGATACAGAATTTTGCCGTCGGATGAGCGCGGCCGGGTCAGTTCCAGGTTGTGTTGATATCTTGGTTCAGCCAGAGGCAGGCGCCAGCCGGGTACAAAAAGCCCGGGGCGCGTTGCGCGTACTCGCTTATGGCGGGTGGCCATGCGCCGCCCGCGTTTGAGCCAGCCGATACCGCGTGCCGCGGCGTTGTGCGCTTGGTACCGTTTCGAGTCGTGGAACGGGGACGGAAATGGCGGCCTCAAGGTTCCGCTCCATCAGTTCGGCGTGAAAGGCGTCGCTGTCGGTGGTTCGGTCGGCAATCAGGCAGGGCAAGGATGCCTCCTCCATCAAGGCCTGACGCGTTCGGTCGCTCCTTCCGGTTCCGCCCTGCTGAGCCCACGGCCCTACAGGGACATAAACACCCACGCTGTTGGTTTCATGACCATCTACCAAGCCATGTGGATGTTTGACTGCAGCCAGATCCAGGCCTTTGCCAGATTGCATATAACATGGGAATTATGTATGTATTTATAGCAGCATGTCGCCACGCGCCGTCTGTGTTTGAGCCAACCGTTGCCGCGTGCCGCGGCGTGACGCGCGGTATCGGGCCGGGGCGTGGGGCTGCGCGCGCCGGGCCCGGGCTGGAATGACGGCCTTGAAGCCCCGCCGCGCTCGACAGGCACGGAAGGTGTCGCCGTCAAGCAGGACAGGGGCGCGCCGGCCTCCGACCAGAGTCCTGGCCTGGGTGCAGTCGTGGCGCTGACCGCCTAGCAGGCGTAGGGGGCGGCCTCATCGATTCGTCAGGAGGCAAATCGGGATGCGGAAGCCGCCCGGTTACGACCGAGCGCGGGATCCGTTTCCTCCTTTTCAGGTACGCCGGCCGCGCTCACGTGGGTGCTGTCCAGCAGCACGGCGGATAGATCCGGATCGGCCTGCACAGGCCATTCGGCGCGTCCAGATGCCTTGGTCACGCCAGTGGGCAACCTGTGATAGATTCAAGTTTCCCTTCCCGTAGCGGCTAGGGGCCCCGTACTGCACCATCCAGCAAGGCGTGGTCGCAATAGGCAAGGGAACGCTTGGGAGGATAACGGCTGGCTTACAGGATATCCAACCCGTCTCAACGCAGCCGTAGATACTTGGCTCTGGCTTGCACTTAAAGTTCCACAGAACCTAATCCAAGATTGTTAGATGGACATGCATTCCGCAGGAAAATAATTTATGTTAAGTGTCGTTGCCGATACCAACGCAATAGGTCCTCTGCGCAAGACACGCGCGTTGCAATCGCCGTAGCCGATTGAGGCCTGTGGCCGTGCTTTAGGCCCGCTTCGTTGCAGAAGGCGCGGAGGAACACGCGCAGGCGTCGCTTCGTTGATGAACAAACGTCCAGCACACTGAATTCAATGGGCGCGGGACATCCCTCTTGGGTCTGGACTCTTTGCCTTGCCCGATTGGATGCCCCTCGACAGCTCAGCCAGTCCCCGCAATGGCCGCTTGACTGCCTGACGCGCAGGCGCAGCCCAGCTGCGGCCTGCGCGTCTGACGGTCGCAGCGCCGTTACGCGGACGCTCCAGCCGCTCCGCGCGTACGATACGCAAGCGCCGGCCAATGCCAATCCCAACATCCGTCCCGCAATATGACGCATATGGTATATTTGACGTGACTGGTTGCCGTCTGCATTCGGCTTACTCCCGGCCACGCGCGATGGGTATAGGGCAAGAGATCTTTACGGATGGATAAGCGCTCGGCTTGGCGCTTAAGCCGTAGTCCGGCGACAATGGGATCAAACCAGCAGCGGCGCCGGTATTTGCGCGCGTCCATCAGCTAAAGGCCTACGCATTCAGACCCGTCGCGTAACCTCGGAGCCAATCAAGGGCGGCAGTGTCCGTTCGTTCGCTCTCGGCTCGTCATCTGGCTTTGAATACTGCCCCCCCCCCCCCCCCCCCCCCCCTTTTCTCTTTGCCGAAAAATTCCGCGCTTCCGCGCAGAGGCCGCGGCGTCTTGCGTCAGCGCGGGTAGCCTGCCTGGTTTTGGCGCTGGCGCTGGGTACGGGGAGCGCGCACGTCTGGGGCGCAGGGGACGCGTTCGACGCGGATTATGCCGACTGTCCGGCTGCGACGCGGTGGCCCGCTCCGGCCGCCGTAGCCGTTACGCGTACCGAGGCCGCGGATGCCGCACGCGTAGCCTGGCATCCGCTGGGCGCTGCCCAGATCGAGGCGCTGGGCGCGCAACGTTACGAGGCCCATATTACCGCGATCGCGACCGGCCGCGGCCACGCACCCTGGGTGCGGACTGCGCCGCTGGGCGTGTCCAGCGTGACGTTCGACGAGCTGCCGCTGACCACCGCCCTGGAAGTAAGCGTAGCCGTGACAACCGATTCCCATGTCCTGAGCCACATCGCGGCGGTCGACTTCGTGACCGGTTTGGCCGCGCCCCAGTTTTGCGCGCCCTTCTACGCGGTCCCCGATACGCAGACGGCGGACAACGTACTCGTCCGCGGTCCGCGCCTGGAGATAACGGGGATGGCGCAACGGACCGAGGGTCGCTTCTACTATCTGGGCTTCGGGCCCGCATTTCGCAATTACGCCGCCTCCGGCGCCTCGGCTTTCTTCCGCGTGGGGTTGGCGCACGGCGCCTCCGCCGCGCACGCCGATCTGGAACGCGTGAATTTCGCCCATTATCGCCTGCGCCTGGAACGCGCCGACGTCGGCGAGATGGCCGGCTTCCGCGCGGCCACCGTGCCGGCGCCGCCTGCGCCGCCCGTGCCCTACGATACCCAAGTGCTGCACCTGCATACGGATCAACCGCTCGCGGCCCTGCAGGACATCCCCTTCGCCACGCTGCGCGAAACGCCGCGCGCCGCGGGCCGGGACGCCGCGCCGGCTCTGTACGATCTGCGGACGCTCTTTCCCGGAACGCTCCACGCCGCGCCGGATCACGCGGCCGCGAGTACGGAACCGCGCCTCGCGCCGTGGGGCTTGGCCGACGGCGCGGAACCCCATGGGCGACAGCGCGTATTCGCGCCCGGCCCGCATGCGTACTACGAATTTCCGGCCTCGCTCTTCGCGACGGAGGGCGTCTATACCTTGACCGCGTGGGCGGAAGAGGCCGCGGGCGCCCGCATCAGTCCCGCGCGCGCCCTGACGGTCGGTCTCGTCTCCACCGCCTCCCGCGCCGAGGCGCCCCCAGCCCGCTTCCTCGAATTGGATCTGCTGGACGGTTGGACCGATTGCGGCGAACGCCGCGCCCCCGGACAGGCGCCGGTCGCCGTCCACGCGCCCACGCCCTGCGAGACGGGCCAGGTTTTGTCCGACGCGCAGCGGAGCAACATTGGCCTGGTCCGGGACTGCAATCTGCTGTTGGCTGTCCGCAGCGCGCTGGATCCGGAGGCCGCGGCGCTCTCGACCTGGAACGTCGATACCCCCATAGCCGGCTGGCTCGGCCTGACGCTGGGCGGCGATCCCGAACGGGCGCAGAGACTGGAACTCAACGACTTGGGACTGACGGGCGTCGTCCCGTCCCAATTGGGCGCTCTCGACCAACTCACGCGTCTATACTTGCACAACAACCGATTGAGCGGTCCCATCCCGGCAGCCTTGGGCAATCTGTCCCGGCTCGCGCGCCTCAGCCTTTTCAATAACCGGTTGAATGGCGTTATCCCGCCTCAATTGAGCCATCTGTCTCAACTCAGATACCTATGGCTCACCTCCAACCAGTTGCGCGGTTCCATTCCCGCCCAGCTGGGCGACCTGACCCAACTGACGGAGCTATGGCTCAACGACAATCAGTTGCGCGGTTCCATTCCCGCTCAGCTGGGCGATCTGACCCGCCTCACGCGCCTGGACCTTTCCCACAACGACCTGGATGGTCCCCTTCCCGCCCAGCTGGGCAACCTGACCCAACTCCGCTTCCTGCGGCTCATCGGCAACGAGTTGAACGGCTCTATCCCCCCCGAGATAGGTAATCTGACCCAGCTCACGGTTCTCAACCTATACAATAACGAGTTGAGCGGCTCCCTTCCCACCCAACTGGGCAACCTGACCCGACTCACGAGCCTAGCCCTGTCCAGCAACCAACTGAGCAGCTCTATCCCCACCCAGCTGGGCAGCCTGACCCAACTCACGAGCCTGGACCTGTCCAGCAACCAACTGAGCAGCTCCATCCCCACCCAGCTGGGCAGCCTGACCCAACTCACGAGCCTAAACCTGTCCGGCAACCAACTGAGCAGCTCCATCCCCACCCAGCTAGGCAGCCTGACCCAACTCACGAGCCTAAACCTGTCCGGCAACCAACTGAGCAGCTCCATCCCCACTCAACTGGGCAGCCTGACCCAACTCACGAGCCTGGACCTGTCCAGGAACCAACTGGGCAGCTCCATCCCCACCCAGCTGGGCAGCCTGACCCAACTCACGAGCCTGGATCTGTCCAGCAACCAACTGAGCGGTTCCATTCCCGACCAGCTGGGCAGCCTGACCCAACTCACGAGCCTGGCCTTGTCCAGCAACCAACTGAGCGGTTCCATTCCCGACCAGCTGGGCAGTCTGGCCCAACTGCAAAGCCTGCGTCTCAACGGCAATCGGTTGAACGGTTCCATTCCCGCTCAACTGGGCAACCTGACCCAACTGACGACGCTATGGCTCAGCAGCAATCAGTTGAGCGGTTCCATCCCCGCTCAACTGAGCAGCCTGACCCAACTGACGAGCCTGCGTCTCGTCAACAATTCGTTCACGGGATGCATCCCCTCAGGCTTGCGCAACTTGGCTCCGGGCGACAACGAAGTGGGCAGTTTGGGGCTGAGCGATTGCCCGTGAGCCGGGGCGCGCCTCCGATTTCCCTTGCGGCGCCATGACTGCCTGTCCCTTCAGGCGTCAGCTGCAGGACGCCGCGCGGCCCTGTCATGGCCAGGCGCGCGGCCTCGCGGCGCAGATAGGCGCGGACTTGGTTGCCTTTGACCGCAGGGGCCCGTTCGTGGATGGCGTCGCCGGATTATGCATGCGGCCGGCGCCCCGCCCGTATGCAGCTTCCGTACGGACGGGCATTCATCGCAAGCCGCCATGCGGAATGAGCCTCCCCCGCCGGTCATATAGGCCCTCAAATAGGCAGGGCCTCGCATGCGTTCCGATCCGAGCGGTCCACCGGTTCCGTCGTGCGCGTTCCTTCGGCAACGAAATGGCGAGAACGCGCACGCGACTTCCTCATATGCGCGCAAGTCAAGGCGGGGGCAGGATACAAGGTTCTGTTGAGGTAGGATTGCAGCCAGATCCAGTAGATTATCATGCAATCTATGTCGTGTTCGTTGACATCCTAGGGACCGCGGGGTCAACACGCGGAACCGACGGGCGCGTCCGATCCAGGCTCCGCTCCGGTCTCTGCGTAGGCAGTCGGCCGCGCAGTCGACCCCATGATCCCTCTCCACCTCCTAGGTACGCCCTCGTACGTCGCCCTCGCTTTATCCTACAAAATAAACATGACAAAGTGTCTGGGGCAGGAGTCTTGGGCGGGTCCGCCCGAGCCCCGTACCCACGGCCGGGGGAGGTAAGGGGGACGGATGAAGTCACATCTCAACGCTACCTGGCTCTGGCCACACTCAAAGGGCCGCAGAATCTGCCCCAATACGACCCGGATCTGGCTGCAATCCTACCTCAACAGAACCAAGCCCCTTTTTGCGCGGCCAGGGTGGCAGGCCGCAGGTGAATCCAAGGCCTTGGATCGCTTGACCCGAGAGTTCTAGCGCATTCACAAGCGGCAGGCCGCGCGGCCTTTGGCTCGCCTATGCGCCTCGGATCGATCCGGCCCCCACCCCATCTCCGTTCCGGGGTTTCGCAACATGTACGAACAGGCCGTAACCAAAATCCAGTTTGCCGCGCCGCAGCAAGTACGCGTGATCACGGAGAGCGTACGCTTCAAGCTGGCGCCTCGCGACGTCTTGCTCAAGACGCGGACCAGCATCGTAAGTCCCGGCACGGAACTGGCCCAGTTGACGGGCTTGCAGCCGGTTGCCTTTCCTTGCGATCCCGGCAACCGGGCGGTGGGCGAGATTCTGGCCTTGGGCGCAGCGGTCAAGGACGCGGCCATAGGAGACAGGGTCTTCAGCTACACGCCGCATTGGAGCCACGCCGTGGCTCGTCGCCTGTACGTCAGAGTGCCGGACGCCGTGGACGAACTGTACGCGCCCTTGGCCGGTTTGGCGGCGGCAGGCATGACCAGCCTGCGCGTGGGGGAAGTGGAACTCGGCGATCGCGTCGTGGTGCTGGGCATGGGCCTGGTGGGGAATCTGGCGGCCCAACTGTGTCAACGGGCAGGGGCCCGGGTCGTGGTCGGCGATCTGAACCCGGTTCGTCTGCAACTGGCGCAGGCCTGCGCGCTGCACCAGACGGTGGACGTAGGACAGGGCGATGCCCGGTCGCGGATTCTGGATGCGACGGACGGGCAGGAACCGGACGTGGTGGTGGAAGCCTCGGGCACGCCTGAGGGGGCGGCCCTGGCCATGACGCTGACTGGTTTTCAGGGCGAGGGCAACGTGGTTCTTCTGGGATCGCCCCGGCGCAGCCTGACTACCGACGTCACTCCTCTCTTGAACAGAGTGCATCTGTGGCGCGGCGGTTCGGTCAATCTGAAAGGCGCGCATGAATGGCGTTACCCTCTGCGCAGCGATCCCTTCGCCAAACATTCAATTGAACGCAATCTGGCGATAGTCTTCGACCTCATGGCTCGCAGGGAACTGATGCTGGAACCGCTGGTTGCGCGCATAGCGTCTCCGGAGCAAGCGCCAGAGGCGTTCGCGGCCATGCAGGCACGCCCGGAGCGCATGATCGGGGTTCTGTTTGACTGGCGCGCGCCAGGACAGGCGTAGATGAACGACGCGGATAGGCAGGGCACAGAGCCGAGCACGCGTCGCCATGCGCGCGTCGAGACGTACGAGGACGCGCTTCAGATGTATCGCCAAGGCGTCGTTCCCCGATGAGGATACGCCTTGGCGTCAGCGCGCTCGGGCCTTCCGTCTCGATCCGGATTAGCGGCCCAGGGTCATCCGCGCCGCAACGCGGAAACCGCCATGCGCAGGCTCAAGAGCCAGCGGAACGACGGCCGTCGTTCCAAAAGGCCAGAGTCCCCAAGGCAATGCCGCTTTGGGCCGCGCGCTGTGCCATAATCCAGCCGCGCTTGACCACGCGATGGGCCCAGGGAGAAGCGTCGTCGATTTCAAGGCGACGGCTGCCTACGGGATCGGCGCCGACAACCATTTCCTGCAGTCACCGGACGCCTTGGAACTCGCCGCGGCGTTTGGATTCGGGACGTCGATTTTGACGCAAAGCCCTTACGCGCGTGAGAATCGCGCATGGGAATCATACACAGCAGAGGATTGATGCCCCGTGTCCAGCCAGCCCCAAGGCGACTTGTGCAGTCTCTATTCGCAGGCCAACGGCGAAGATCCAATCGGGTCCGCGACCCCGTTTGATCGCTGCCTGATCGTAGAAATGCCTTTGCCGTGGCCGCGGGACGTTTGGCAGGCTTCGCCTCTGTCCCGGCAGATCAAGAAAACGGCCGCCGAGTCCATGCGCGGCCACGCGCCCGTCAGGCTGTTGGCCATTGAACCCGAGGCCGCGCAGGCCCAGGCCGAGGGTTCGCGCGTGTTCTGGTTTCAGAAACCGCAGGCGCCTGACGGTTCGCCGCTCTTTGCCGCCTACGACAAGCAGGAATTCCGGGTCCCTCGCGACCAACTGGCCGCATTGACGGCCGCGCTGGTGACGGACGACGCCTCTGCGGCCGTACGGGAGCGATACGCCCTGCCCGCTCAGAGGTCGCGGGATCTGTTCGTATGTACGCAGGCCTCACGCGATGCCTGCTGCGGCCGCTTCGGCCGGGACGTATTCGAGCAGCTGCGAGATTACGCTGCAGAGGACTGGGCCGAGGATCTGCGCGTATGGCGCGTCAGCCATCTCGGAGGGCACCGTCTGGCCCCCACGCTCATGGATATGCCGTCCGGACAGAGTTTCGGCCATCTCAAGATCGAATTGCTGGAATCCCTGGTGCGCCGCGCGGGCGACCTGGACGCTCTCTTGGCGTGTTATCGGGGCTGGAGCGGCATGACGAAGTACGCGCAGATCGCCGAACGGGAAGTCTGGCGCGCGCAGGGATGGCAATGGCCTGCCTGTCGCCGCGCCGCCCAGGCCGCGGACGCGACGGAGGACGGGGCCAACCGGATCCGGATCGCATACGAGACGCCGGACGGCCAGGATCGGGGCACGTTCCAGGCGCGGGTCGAGACCAAGGATCAGGTCCATACCCTGAACAATTCGTATACGGACAAGTATTTCTACATTGACCGCTACCAAGTGAGCGCGTTGGAGCATGGGACGATGGCCTTGTCCCCGTAATGCCGTCTGCGGAACTCGAAAAGACCGCTGGATTGAGGGAGACAGCTGGGCTTCGGAAGATATCGCTTGTCAGCCGCGGACGCTGACAGGCTCCCGCGCGCATTGGCGCGCCAGCGCCGTCCACTCGGCCACGCTGAGCGTTTCGGCCCTGCGCCGCGGCTCTACGCCGGCCGCGTGCAACCAAACCTGCACTTCGGACCGCGACCGTCCCAGTTGGCGGCTCAAGGCGTTGACCAGCTGCTTGCGTTTCTGGCCGAAACCCGCCCGCGCCAAGGCGAATACCGTAGCGTCCGGCGCGTCTCCGCGGGCGGACCGGGCGCGCGTCTCCAGATGCACCAACGCGCTGCGCACTTTGGGCTGGGGGAAAAAGGCGCCGGGCGGAATGCGCAATCCCAGACGGCACTCGGCATAGTACTGGCAGCCGACCGCCAGCAACGACATCGCGCCCGGCCGGGCGCAGATGCGCAGCGCCACATCCTCCTGCACCAGGACCGTCAAGCGGGACGGTTGCGCCTCCTTGGCCGCCAAGAGACGCATGAGCATGCGGTTGGCCGCGTGATAGGGCAAGTTGGCGACGACGACGAAGGCCTCCGGTTCGGACTCGTCCGTCCATAATTCCGCCCACCGACAGGCCAGAAAATCCTGGCAGACGATGCGCACGTGCGCCTGGGCGCGGAACCGTTCCTGCAGCAGCGCGGCCAACTGCCGATCGATTTCCACCGCGACCACATGGCCGGCGCGGGCCGCCAAGTGCCGGGTCAGGCCGCCCAGGCCGGGCCCGATTTCCAGCACCCGGCCGGCGGGCGGCAAGGCCGCCGCGTCCGCGATGCGCGCCAGATAGGTTTCGTCCAGCAGGAAGTTCTGGGACAGGGAGCGCTTGGGACGCAGGCCGCGCGCCCGCAACAGTTCCCGCTGCCAATGGCTACCCATCGTTGAGGCTGAAGACGGACATGAAGGCCTCCTGGGGAATCTCCACCTGGCCCACCATCTTCATGCGCTTCTTGCCTTCCTTCTGCTGAGCCAGCAGCTTGCGCTTGCGCGTGACGTCGCCCCCGTAGCACTTGGCCAACACGTCCTTGCGCAAGGCCTTGACGTTGGCCCGCGCAATCACCTTGTTGCCGATGGCCGCCTGGATGGGCACCTCGAACATCTGGCGGGGAATCAAGGCCTTCATTTTGCTCACCAGGCGCTGGCCGCTGGCGTAGGCCTTGTCGCGATGCACGATGAGGCTCATCGCGTCCACGGGCTGGCGATTGACCAGGATGTCCAGCCGCACCATGTCGGACGGACGGTATTCCTCGAACCGGTAATCCAGGCTGGCGAAGCCGCGGGTCGCGGCCTTGAGTTCGCTGTAGAAGTCGACGATGATTTCGGACAGCGGCATGCGATAACGCAATTCCACGCGCTGGGTATCCAGCCAGTCCTGCGCCGCCACTTCCCCGCGGCGGTGCGTGACCAACGTCATGACGGCGCCGATGAAGGCGCTCGGCGCGTAGATGCTGACCTCGCACCAAGGCTCCGCGACGTATGCGATCTGGGTGGGATCCGGCAGGCCGACGGGGCTGTCGATGAACGCGCATTCCCCATCCGTCCGCCCGACTTCGTACTGCACCGAGGGCGACGTGAAAATGACGTCCAGCGCGTATTCCCGTTCCAGCCGTTCCTGCACGATGCCCATATGGAAAAGGCCCAGATAGCCGATGCGAAAGCCGAAGCCCAACGCGTGGCTCGTTTCGGGCTGCACCGCGAGCGCGGCGTCGTTGAGCTGCAACTTGGCCAGCGCGTCCCGCAGGTCGTCGTAGTCCTCGGCGCGCGCGGGATACAGGCCGGAGAACACCATGGGCAGCATCGGTTGATAGCCCGGCAACGGTTCCACGTCGCCGGCCGCGGCCAAGGCCAGGGTCTCGCCCACTTCCAGTTCCCGCACGCTCTTGAGGCCCGTGGCGACGTAGCCGACTTCGCCCGCGGCCAGGCGGGCCCGCGGCTGCCGGTCCGGCCCCAGAATGCCCACTTCAAGCGGCTCCATCCGCCGTCCTCCGTTGACGCCCCTGATCGCCGCGCGGGCCGGGAAGGCGCCGTCCACGACGCGCACGTGCGCGATGACGCCCTTGTACGCGTCGTACTGGCAGTCGAAAACGAGGCCGCGCAGGGGCGCGTCGGGTTGGCCCGTCGGAGGCGGGACGTCTCGAATGACGGCTTGCAGCACCTGTTCGATATTGATTTGGTTTTTGGCGCTGATGCGCGGGATGGCCGCGGCCTCCGCGCCCAACAGTTCTTCCAGTTCCCCCGCGACGCGATCCGGCCAGGCCGAAGCCAGATCGATCTTGTTGATGACCGGCACGATGGCCAGATCCTGTTCCAGCGCGGCGTAGAGATGGGACAGGGTCTGGGCCTGAATGCCCTGGGTGGCGTCCACGACCAGCAACGCGCCCTCGCAGGCGCTCAGGGCCCGCGTCACCTCGAAACTGAAATCGACGTGGCCGGGCGTATCGATCAGGTTGAGCGCGTACGCGCGGCCGGCGCAGGTCCAGTCCATGCGCACGGCGCTGGCCTTGATGGTAACGCCCTTCTCCCGCTCCAGATCCATGGAATCGAGATGTTGCTGGCGCAGGTCGCGCTGGGCCACGGCGCCGGTGTAGCGCAGCAGGCAATCGGCCAGCGTGCTCTTGCCGTGATCAATGTGGGCGATGATGCAAAAGTTGCGGATATCAGGCTGCGGCATGGACGTCCAATCGCATGTGCGCGCGCATCCAGGCCACCGTGTGCGCGATGCCTTCTTCCAGCGCGACCGCCGGTTCCCAGCCCAGGCCTTCCCGCGCCCGCGTAATGTCCGGCTGGCGGCGGTGCGGATCGTCGTTGTGCAGGGGTTCGGCGTAGGTCACGCCGGCCGCGTTGCCCACGCGGGCGTTGATGAACTGCGCCAATTCCAGCATGGTCCATTCGTCCGGCCGGCCGATATTGACGGGGCGGGTTTCAGCGCTTTCCAGCAACAGCTGCAACCCGCGCACCGTATCCGTCACGTAGCAGGGACTGCGCGTTTGGGCGCCGGTGCCGCGGATGCGTAGCGGCTCGCCTTTCAGGGCGCTGACGATGAAGGCGGGAATGGCGCGCCCGTCGTCCAGGCGCATGCGGGGGCCGTACGTGTTGAAAATGCGGGCGATGCGGGTTTCGAGGCCGAACTGGCGGTGGTACGCCATGACCAGGGCCTCGGCGAAGCGCTTGCTTTCGTTGTAGCAGGAGCGATCCCCCACGGGATCCACGTTGCCGTGATAGGTTTCGGGCTGGGGATGCACCTCCGGATCGCCGTAGACTTCGCTGGAACTGGCCAGCAGGAAGCGGGCCTGTTTCCGGCGCGCCAGTTCCAGCGCGTTGTGCATGCCCTGGCTATGCACGCGCAGGATGTCCAGGCTCAGTTCGGCGAAATCCTTGGGACTGGCGGGACTGGCCAGGTGCATGACGGCATCCAGCGGCCCGGCGTGATCCCACGCGGCGCTGACGTCCTGTTCGCGAAAGGCGAAGCGGGCGCAATCGCGCAGATGGGAGAGGTTCTGTTCCTGCGAACCCGTGATCAGGGAATCCACTCCTACCACCGCATGCCCGGCGGCCAAGAGGCTGTCGCATAGATGGCTGCCGATGAATCCGGCAGCGCCGCAAACCAGGATAAGCATGTCGCCGCCAACCCGCGCTAAACCAAACCGCGTTCATGTTATCACGCTCAGGGAGTTCCCGCGGGGCAAATCCGCCGCGCGGGCGCGCGGACAGTCCGGCCCGCGACCGCGTACAGGGCTTGATACGGCAGGACGACCGGCGCTTGCGCAGACCGCATTCCGTCAACCGCGGCAGTGAGAGGGGCAGGGCATGCAAGGGCCGACGCGCGGGCGTCGGCCCTTGCGCTCTGTTTCGCGCCCCCATCGCGCGCGGCCAGGCACCGCGCGCCATCGGCCGTCCATGAGTCCGGTTCCCTGGAATACGCATATCGCATCGCCGGCGGACGGTAAAACGAAACGGTCTGGCTTGCCGGCAGGGTCGCGCAAGCACTTGGGAAGCGGGCGTTTGGCCCTACCGCGCAAGGCACGGCCCCTGTACAGCCTGAACCGAGGCTTGGGCTGCCCCTCTGCGCGTAGCGGGCGGATGCCCGGCCGCCGGTACGGATAACGTCTCTGCGCGAACGGGCTGGCGTAGGCTGGACGAACGGACAACGCCTGGTTGCACCTTGCGCCCAAGGCCTCCGTGCGGGACTCGCCGGCAAGCCCCTGGAACGCAACGGCGCGGCCACAAAGACAGGGCTGCAGGCTCCAACGCGGGGGCGGGCCAACCAGCTTTCCGACGCGGCCGATCGCGAAACGGACGCACAAGAGCGAGCGGGACCTGGTTACGGTCCGGCATCGTCAGGACGAACGCGCGTAAAACGTTCCTCCCTTTGGGCTCGCTCTCCTATGCCTGTCATCCCAGCTTCGGCGCGGGCCGGACGCAAAGCGCAGCATGACTGGGCGCCGGTTGGCCGCGCCCAGCCAGATCAGCACGCGGGCGCTTCGCCGTCCAGATGCATCTCTACAATGCGCATGAAAGGCAACGTCACGGCATTGCCCAGGACAGCCTCGTAGGTGCGTTGGCCGCGCAGTTCGGCGACCAATTCCACGATATCGTCCTCCAGGAAGATAAATTCGGACTTGTCGCCGTCAAAGATGGCCAGGACAATGTCGTCCCACCCGTATTCGCCCTGCGTAACTTGCAGGCGGAAGGTGAAATCGTCTCCGTCCTGCAGGGATTGGATGATCCGCGCGCGGGTGTGCCACAGCGCGCGATCGTGCCGATCCGGGTAGCGCGCGATATCCTCGAACCCGAGATCCGCCGCTGCCTGCTTCAGGTCGCACCACTCGCGGAGAGGCGTAGGCGTGGACGTAGCGACCGCGGGCGAAGCGGACGGGGGGGGGTTAACGTAGCCGGAAATCAAGCTTCCGATGGCCGTCAACAGAACCAGGCCCGCGAAGCCGATACCCGTCCATTTCAGACAACTGCGCATCATCATCTCCAAGAGGTAAGTTCAAGGTCGCCTCGTTCGTCCCTGATGTTATCACGCGTCTGAACCGCGGCGCTTCGCCGCGCCGGTCGGAAGGCCTTCCCTCCGGGCCGCTCGTTCCCGCGCGCGTTCGGCGCAGGCCGTGCAGAAACAAGGTCGCAGGAACCTGTTTCCCAGGCCCGATGCAGCAGCCCCAATCCCTGCCCGGCAAGGCCCTGGGTTGCGAAATCACGGAACAAATACTTGCACATTTTCGCGTTTGGGCGTACGCTCTTGTCTTTGTTTTCCGGCCCGCCGCGCGGGCTCGGATCCGTCAACCGTTGCGCCCATGGCCTTGAACCCCGCCCTCCGCCACAGCGAGTTCCGCATTGCCGACGAATACCCGTACGCGCGCCGCACCGCCGTGCGGTGGATTTTCTCGCACCTGTGGCGGCATCGCCTTTTCTTCGTCTTCGGCCTCCTGAGTTCCGCCGGCAGCATGTTCCTGCACAGTCTGGTGCCACGGCTGACGGGCCAGGCGTTCGATACCCTGCTCCTGGGCGCGGAAGCCCGCGCCGCGTTGCTCCGCATCGTCCTGGCGGTCTTGGCCGTCGCGGCGGCCCGTTGCGCGATGGACCTGGCCAGCTACTTCGTGAAGCAAACCCTGGCCAGCCGTTTCCAGCGGGACGCGCGGGAGGAACTGGAAATCTCCCTGCTCGGCAAGAGCCAGACCTTCCACAACCAGCAACGCATAGGCGACATCATGGCGCGGGCCACCAACGACGTCAACCAGCTGGGCGAAATGATCATGCCGGGCGCGACCCTCATTCTGGATTCGGTCATGGCCGTCATCTTTCCCCTCATCCTGATGGCCGCCATCCATCCCCCGCTGCTGATTGTCCCGCTCGTCTACGTCGCCGTTCTGATCGCGGCGCTCAAGCGCTACAACCGCCGCCTCAATCCGGTATCCGGCGCGTTGCAAATGCAGTACGGCCACATGAACGCGGGCCTGACGGAGGCCATCACCGGCATCGAACTGGTCAAGTCCACGGCCCGGGAGGCGCTGGAACTGGACAAGTTCCTGCGCAACGCCGGCCGCCATCGCGACTACTTCATGCAACAGGGCCGGATTCAGGCCCTGTACTGGCCCATGCTCTATCTGGGCATCGGCCTGACCGTCATGTTCGCCCACAGCCTGTGGCTGGTCTCCCAGAACCAGATCACCCTGGGCGACCTCGTGGCTTTCATGGGCCTGGCCTACCTGCTCCGGTTCCCCACGTTCATCTCCATTTTCACCTTCACGCTGGTGCAGATGGGGCGCGCCGGCGCGGAACGCATTCTGGCCCTCATCAACCAGGACACGGAACTGGACGAGAACGCGCAGGGCCATGCCGCCGCCATCCGCGGCCGCGTCGAGTTCGACCGCGTCCATTTCGCCTACGCCGGCAACGCCGCGTTGCAGGACGTCACGTTTACGGTGGAGCCCGGGGAGTCCATCGCCATCGTAGGGCAGACGGGCTCCGGGAAGTCCACCCTCACCAAACTGGTCAACCGCATTTTCGATTGCAGCCAAGGCGCCGTCCGCATCGACGGCGTCGACGTCAAGGACTGGAATCTGGCCGCGTTGCGCCGCCAGATCTCCACCATCGAACAGGACGTCTTCCTGTATTCCCGCTCCCTGGCCGAGAACATCGGCTTCGGGCAAGGCCGGCACGCGTCCCGGACAGGCATTGAGGAAGCGGCGCGCGCCGCGCAGGCGCACGACTTCATCGTCGGGTTCCAGGACGGCTACGCGACGGAGATCGGCGAGCGGGGCGTCACCCTGTCCGGCGGCCAGCGCCAGCGCATCGCCATCGCCCGCGCGCTGTTGACGGATCCCCGCATCCTCATCCTCGACGACTCCACCAGCGCCGTCGACAGCGCCACCGAAGACGAAATCCAGCGCGCCATCAACGCGGTCATGGCCGGGCGCACCACGTTCCTCATCACGCACCGCATCGCCCAGATCCGCAAGGCGCACAAGATCCTGGTGCTGGCCCAGGGCCGGGTCGTGGACGTCGGCGCGCATCGCGAGCTGATGGCGCGGTGCGAACTGTACCGCCGTATTTTCCTGCGCGACGAGACGCCGCGGGCGAACGGGAGACTGCGCTGATGGGCTTCATGATGGACGGCCTCGACGCCGAGGACTACGACCGCACCTACACCGACCGCGCGCTCCTGGCCCGCATTCTCGGCTACTTCCGGCCCCATGCCGGCGTGATGGCCTTCGTGTCCGCCATGCTGCTGCTGAATTCGCTCATGGATACGGCCCTGCCGATCCTGACCGCGCGCGGCGTGGACGCCCTGGCGCAGGATTTCACCCTGGGCGCGGCGTGGCCGCTCGTCGGCGCGATCCTGCTGGCCGGGATCCTAGCCTGGACGTTCAACTACTTCCGCCAGCGCAAGACGGCGGAAGTGGTCGCGCGCGTGGTGTACCAGTTGCGCCAGGACGCCTTCGCCGCGGTCATGGCCCGCGACATGTCCTTCTACGACGAATTCCCCAGCGGCAGCATCGTCAGCCGCGTGACCTCCGACACGCATGCGTTTTCCAACACGGTGACGTTGACCCTGAACCTGCTGAGCCAGATTTTGCTGGTGCTGATCCTGGCGGTCGCGCTCTTCGTCATCAACGCGCGCCTCGCCTGGATCGCCATCGCCATGGCGCCCTTCGTCGTCGCCGCGGCCCTGTCCTTCCGGCACATCGCGCGCAACGTGTCGACCCAGGTGCGACGCGTCATGGCGCAGGTGAACGCCACCGTGCAGGAAACGGTGGCCGGCATCGCCGTCGCCAAGAACTTCAATCAGGAACAGGCCGTCTTCGACACGTTCCAGGACGTGAACGCCCGTTCCTACGCGCTCAACCTGCGGCAGGGCTTCGTCTTCGCCAGCATTTTCCCCCTTCTCTTCCTCCTGGCCGGCGCGGCGACGGCCATCGTCCTGTACTTCGGCGGCGTCGACGCCCTGGCCGGCGCCATTACGCCGGGCGAATGGTTCCTGTTCATCACCAGCATCGAGATTTTCTGGTTTCCCCTGACCAGCATCGCATCGTTCTGGAGCCAGTTTCAACTGGGCATGTCCGCCGCGGAACGGGTGTTCGCCCTGATCGACGCCGAGCCGCGGGTGGTGCAGAACGACCGGCGTCCCGTCGCGCGCCTCCAGGGCCGCATTCGTTTCGAGAACGTGGACTTTCGCTACTCCGAGAAAGAGCAGGTGCTGGACCGGTTTTCGCTGGACATCCAGCCCGGCGAAACCGTCGCCCTGGTGGGGCACACCGGGGCCGGCAAATCCTCCATCGGCAAGCTGGTGGCGCGTTTCTACGAATTCCAGGGCGGCCGGATCGAGGTGGACGGCCAGGACATCCGCGATTACGACTTGCATGCCTACCACCGGCAGTTGGGCATCGTGAACCAGTTGCCTTTCCTCTTTTCCGGCACCGTGCGCGAGAATATCCGCTACGGCCGGGCGGAAGCCGACGCCGACGCGGTGGAGCGGGGCGCCCGTTCCATCGGCGGCGGGTTCTGGCTGGACGCGTTGCCGCAGGGACTGGACACCGACGTCGGAGAGGCCGGCAGCCGCCTGTCGCTGGGCCAGCGGCAGCTGGTGGCCTTGGCGCGGCTGCTGGTCCAGAACCCCAGCGTGATCATCCTGGACGAAGCGACGGCGAGCGTGGACCCCTTGACGGAAGCCCAGATTCAAGAGGGATTGGAGAACGTCTTGCGCGAGCGCACGGCCATCGTCATCGCCCATCGCCTGTCCACCATTCAGGCGGCGGACCGCATCATCGTCATGCAGCAGGGCCGGATTATCCAGGAAGGCGCCCATGCCGGCCTGATGGCCGAGGCCGGGCACTACGCCGAGCTGTACGCCACGTACTTTCGCCATCATGCGCTCGATTACCAGTTGGCCTGAGCGCGCCGCGCGTCCCGGCGCCGGTTGACGACAGCCCGCGCGTTGCGACGCCGGACGCGCGGCGGAGACGGCGCATGTACCCCTCTCTCAATCTGGGTTCGGTCGCCCTGCCGACGGGGCCGCTGTCCGCTCTGCTCGCCGTGTGGCTGGCCATAGAGCTGGCCGCCCGCCGCGGCCAGCGCTACGGCCTGTCTTACGACGAACTGCTGGGCCTGTTCATGGCGGCGTTGGCGGCCGGCATCGCGGCGGCCCGCCTGTGGCACGTCTTGTCCTACTGGAGCGCGTACCGCGATCACCTGGCCGACGTCCTGGCCTTGCGTCCCACCGGGCTCGCCCCCGTGCCGGGCTACGTCGCCGCCTTTCTCGCGGCCTATGCGTACATGATCGCGCGCAGGATGGATCCCGTCGCCGCGGGCGCCGCTGCGCTGGCGGGCCTGGCCGGCGGCGGCGCCGTCTATTTCTTCGGCTCCTATCTGAGCGGACGCGTCATCGGCACCGTATCCACGTTGCCCTGGGCCTTGCCCTACGGCGACGCGACGCGCCACCCGGTGGGCCTTTACCTGGCCCTCGGCTGCGTGCCGATCTGGATGCTGCTCTGGTACGGCAAGGCGGAACCGCGCAAGGCGCTGTTGCGGGGCCTGTTCCTGTTCGCCCTGCTGTTTCTGTTCGCGGAAGCCTTTACGCTCTACCGTTGGTACAATCCGCCCATCCGCTGGCCCCAGCTGGGCTATCTCCTGACGGCCGTGGCCGCGGCTGCGGCCCTGGCGCGGACGGCCCCCCCAGCCCCGCCGGCATCCGATCCGGACTCCGACACGACGCCGAGGCCGCCATGAGCCAAGCCGCCATCGACCATCTTCTTTTCGGCGTTCCCGATCTGCAACGGGGCATGGCGCTCATAGCGGAACGCCTGGGCGCGGCCCCGGCGTTGGGCGGACGCCATCCGGGCGTCGGGACGCACAATGCGCTCCTGTCGCTGGGCGCCCGCGCGTACCTGGAAGTGATCGCCCCGGATCCCGCGCAGGCCGTGCCGGCGGCGGCGTTGCCCTACGGTCTGGCGCATCTGGACGGGCCGCGCCTGCTGACCTGGGCCGTGCGGCCGGCGGCGTGGGCCGTCTATCGGCAAGAGCTGGAGGCCCTTGGCCTCCGCGGGAGAGACTGGCCGGGACAGCGCATCCGTCCCGACGGCGTCCAGCTCCGTTGGCGTTCCGTCAAGCTGGAGGCGCCCGTGCAGATCGAGGGCGTAGACTGCGGCGGCGTCATTCCTTTCCCTATCGAGTGGCAATCGACGGAACACCCGGCGCGCTCGGCGCCGGGTCAATCGGTTCTGGAAACCTTGCGCCTGCTGCATCCGCAGGCGGCCCAGCTGGCGCCGGCCATCCAGCGGTTGCGCTTGCCGGTCGCGATCGCGGAGAGCGACCGGGCGGGGCTCGCGGCCACGATCCGGCAACCGAACGGCGCGCGCGTCACCCTGACCTGACGGCCGCGGTTGCGCTTGCCGGGCACCCGGCCTTCACGCGGTCCAACGGCAACCCCCCAACCAAACGCCGGGCGCGCCGGCGCGTTCACGAAAACGCGACGCCGCGGCCCTCGGGGCGGACCTGAATCCGCGCGCATTGCGTCTACGCGGGGGAAGACACAACCACCAGCACGCACCCTTGGGCGAGGGTAACGGTCGCTTCCGGTTCCGTAATGGCGTTGCTGACGCCCAGGGACGTCCCCAGGCGCAGCTGCGCGTTCATGAGAGGGTATTGCATGCCGGTCAGCGACACGCCTTCGACCAAGGCCGTCAGAGGCAGCACGCTGGCGGTAGCGCCGGCGAGATCCGTCAACCGCAACGCGGCGCCCGCGGGCAATACGTACGCCGTTTCCCGCTCCGTAGCCAGCGTCAACCGGATCGTCTCCGCGTAGCGGATCAGCAACAGCAGGTTGGCTACGGATTGATCCAGGCGGCCGCCCCACAGGCCCAGCAAAACGGCTTCGCGCCAGCCCTTGTCCGCCACGTGGGACAGCGCCAGCTCGAGATCGGTTTTGTCCTTGTCCGCCGGGAACCGCGCGAAGGGCACCGCCGCCCGTTCCAGTTGCCGGCGGACGGATTCAGGCAAACTGTCCAGATCGCCGATGACGACGTCGGGCCGCAGGCCCATGCGCAGGCAATGGCCGGCGCCTCCGTCCACTCCCACCAAGTAATCCTGCGCGCTAATCCAGTCCCGGAAACGGTCAGGTTCGGCCATGCAGCCGTTGACGAAGAGCACGGCTTTGGCCGCACGAAGAGCGGGCGCGTCCCGGTTTCTCATAGGCAAGGCAACTGGCGGGCGGGTTTGGCGGACGCCGCCGCGCGTCAACCGGGTTTGGCGGACCCCACGTAGCGCCGCGCGGGCGGGCGCAGCCAGTTCAGCGCGAATTTCAGATGCCCCAGCAACCAGGCGGACGCGTACACGGCGCCATTGATCACGGCGGGGGTCCGCGGGGCGTAATGCTTGCGATGGAAGATCGCCATCGCCCGGTGAAATTCCAGGATCATGGCGCCGCTTTGCTTGCGGGTCGCCGCGCCCTTGTGGTGCAAAACGACCGCCTCCGGCAGGTACACGACGCGCCACCCCAGACGCCGGAAACGGACGCAGAAGTCCAGATCCTCGCCGTACATGAAAAAGGCGTCCTCGTCCATCAGGCCCACTTGCTTGAGCGCGCGGCCCCGCATCAACTGGCAGGCTCCCATCACCGAGTCCACGTCCGCCGTTTCGTCGTCGCCGACATGGCTCATGCGGTACCGCCCCAGCGCCGGATGCCGGGGAAACAGGGCCGACAGGCCGGACATGTGGAAAAACGCCGCGGCGGGGGTCGGCTCGCCCCGTTTGCATCCCGGATCCAGTTTGCCGTTGGGCCGCACCATTTTGGGACCTACCACCCCGACGTCCGCGTGGGCGTCCAGGTACGCCATCATCGTCCGCAGGGCGGCCGGCTCCACTTCCGTATCCGGATTCAGCAGCAAGACGTAGCGAAAACGGGGCGGGCGCGGGCGCGCGGCGGCCCCGAAGCCCACGCGTTCGAGGCCGCGATTGTTGCCGTACGAAAAACCGCCGTTTTCGGCCGTGACGAGGACGTTCACCTGCGGGTAACGCGCCCGGACGTAGGCCGGCGATCCGTCCGTAGACTGATTGTCCACCAGCCAAATCTCGTGGCTGCAACCCTGCAGCGCCGCGAAGACCGCCTCGAAGCAGGGCTTGAGGTATTCCGCATTGTTGAAGTTGAGGATGATGACGGCCAGGTCTTGCGTAAGCCCTGCTCCTCGCGCGCGGCCTGCCCGCGCGCTCAACGGGACTGCGCGTAGCCTACGGGGACGTCTGCGAACGACGTCAAAGCGCGACTTCTTGCCCCTGCGCAGCCGATTGGTAGAGACCTTCCAGAATCGCGATCCCCACCATGGCTTGCGTTCCCGAAACGACGTCGGCGTCCGCGGCGCCTTCCAGGTGTCGAATCAGGTCTTTCGTTTGTTCCAGGGCGGAGTTGACGGGCTGGGCGCGGGGGAATGCGGGCGTGAGCTCCACGTCAATGGTGACGGGCGCGCCGTGCAGATCCTGGTACAGCTCCAAGGCGTCGTAATGCACGATCGCGCCGCCTTCCGTGCCGTATATCTCCATCAATTGCTGATCCGGCAGATGCATGGCCCAGGTCGACTGCAAAATGAGGCTGGAACCGTTCTTGAAACGCACCAGTCCGTACGCGAGGTCTTCGACGTCGAACTGGCCGCCCTGCCCCAGCGCCTGGCGGTCGATGCCCCAGCCGCCCAGGCCGACGCCTTGCGCGCCCAAGCGACTGGACGTCACGCCGGACACGGTAGCGGGTTCAGGGTAATCCATAAGGTACAGAGCCTTGTCCAAGGCATGGACGCCGATATCCAGCCCGCAACCGCCGCCGGCCAGTTCGCGGCGCGTAAACCAGCTGCCGAAGCCGGGAATGCCGGCCCGGCGCGTATAGACGGAGCGGATGTGATAGATCTCGCCGAAAAAGCCTTCGTCCACGGCGTTGCGGCTGGCCCGCATGGAAGCGGACCAGCGGTAGTGCGTGCCTACGGTCAAAACGCGTTGATTTTCCGCCGCGACGGCGAACATCTCCTGCGCATCCGCCAGCGTCAAGGCCACCGGCTTCTCGCACAAAACATGCGCTCCGGCCTTCAGAGCCGCGAGGGACATGGGCTTGTGGAACGCGTTGGGCACGGCCACGACCACGATATCCAAGTCTTCCTTGCCCAGCATCGCTTCGTAGTCCGTATAGGCCTGGGGAATGCCGTGTTGGCGCGCGAATTGCTCCACTCTTTCCTTCTGCGCATCGCAGATGGCGACGATTTCCGTGGACTCGATGGCATGAGCAAAATTGGGGTAATGACTCCATTGCACTATGGAACCCGCGCCGATGATGCCCACGCGCCAGATCTTGTCGCTCATGCTTTTTCGCCTTCCTGCTGAATGCTGCCGCCATCGCCCCAAGGCAAGCAGGTTTCAACCCAACTCCCGTTGCTGGGGCGGAGCGCGGCAACGCTTTGCCTCAAAACAGTGCGATCTTAGCCCAAAACCGACGGAAGGCGGCAATGAAAAGCGCATTAGGCAAGCAGGCCGAGGGCTTCGGCGCGCCCCTTCCAAGCCAAGGGCGATCGCGGGGCCAACGGCCTGCCCGGCGCCCAGCGGCGCGACCGAGCCGTCAAGTATAATATCCGAGAATTTCCAGCTCTTTTTCGCGTATACGGCCGTCATGCGGTTTACGTCAAGATCAACAGGAGGCTGACATGTTTCATGGCGTACGGTTTTCATGGCCTGCATTGGCGTTGCTTGCCAGTCTGCTGGCTTTGGCCAGTTGCGCCGCGCCTTCCGCGGAAGCGCCGCCGTCCCGCGCCGCGGCCGAAGCGACGCCGGCGCAGGCCGCAAGCGCGCCTCAAGGCAAAATCAATCTCAACGGCACGACAAGCGAGGAGTTGATTGACGCAATTCCCAACTTCGGTTCCCGTATGGCAGAAGCATTCCTTGAGAACCAGCCTTACGCGAGCATCCAGCACTTTCGCCGCGAAATCGGCCAATACGTCAGCGCCGAGCAAGTCGCCGTCTATGAAGAGTACGTATTCGTGCCCGTGAACGTCAATAAAGCGGATGCCGAGACCTTGAAACAGATACCGGGCGTAGACTATACCGTTACTGAGGTCTTGATGGCGTCGCGGCCGCTCGCGTCCAACGATGCGTTTCTTGCCGTTCTGTCAGACCATCTCAGCGCCGAGCAACTCGAGATAGCCTCCGCCTACCTGGCGGCGGCGGAATAGCGGCATGTCGGCCGAACTTCTCGTCCGTCGCGACCGTACCTTCCGGCTTGAGGTTTCGGGCTTCATTTGCGCCGGAACCGTGGCGGAGTTGCGGCTGGCGGAACGTACGGCAAGCGTTATCCCATAGATTCCCATCGTTCTTTGCGGGTTGGGCCTCGGCGCGGCGATCGGCGGATCTCATACGTCCGCAACGGCGCGCGTTGCGCGTGCTGCAGGCCAGCATGGCCTTCGCGTTCGTCGGCAGCCTTTTCGGCCTCTACGAGCATATAGAGCGCAACATGGCGTTCGCGCTGGAGATCCGTCCGCATGCCGTTGCCTCCGAGGTGCTGACGGATGCGTTGCGGGGAGGCAATTCCTTGTTGGGCCCCCGGCATCCTTCCTAGCTCTGGCCGCCGTTCTGGCCCTGAGCGCGACCTATTACCCCTCCGGCTCTGCAAGGCAGGAAAACCCTGCGCCCATAGGGAACTGTCCAAGGCGGATGCGGGTAAGCGCGGCCTTCAGGCAGAGGCAAGGCCCGCTTTTGAATGCAAAGCGGAGAAAGCGATGAAGCGCTGATCCCTGATCGGGCAGGGGCGATCCGTCAAGGGTAGAAAATCAGGCCTTGGCATTTCTTAGGCATCGGTGAAAGCGTCTCTTTTTACACCTTATCCAAAATATGCTTGGCTATGCGCATAGCCAATGATTTCGCGTTCGGATTGGATACGGCAAAAATAAGGTCAAATAAAACAGAATTGTTACCCGGATACCGCAACCTCTTTCGGTCGGACACGTCAGCGAAAATTTTCTCCATCTGTTCCCTATAGTATTCCACAATAACCTGCGTTCCCTGAGAGCTTTGATGGCTCACTTCAACTTCACCAAAGAGATTGAGCTGTTGCTGTTTCTCATAGAAGCACTCTTTCCATGTGCTATTGCCAAAAATTCGATTCAATCTGGGCTGGTATTCATCATCAGGTAACCTATCTATAGGAAGTAACCTTCTTACGGCCATAGTTGGAAAGAGAATCCATACGTCTATACATTGCGTCTCTGCAATGGCTTCAATTGTTTCCCACTGCACTTGGGTACCGAATGGGTCCAAAAAAACGACAGCGCGCGTGCAGATCCAGGGCGTCTCTTGGCAAATCTGTTGCAATTCTTCATTAGCCTCACCTCTTCGTATGTCAATTCGATCATCCGAACCAAATCGGCGTCGCAACAATCCAACGCTTACAGCGTCTTTTTCTATAAAAATCAGTTTATCAAACGACTTCTCTTGTATGTTGGCCGCAATTCTGGCTGACCCATCTAGAGATGCATGCTCATTTTCAATCTCACACAGCATTGAATTAGCTGCTTGACCAGCAATGGAATCGGAGACTGAAATTTCTCCTGTTCCGGCAAATGCATCTATATACCAGAGGGCAAAATCCTTGTGCTTGAGTGCAGTGGTATAAGCATCCAAATATCTCCTGAGAATTTCCAATTTGTCCTCTGTCCAAGGTAGACCACCCCATCCTTGAACAGATGGCTGGACTGAACTGTTCCTATTCGACATTGCCACATTCTCCCTTATCTCGCAGGCAATCCGTCCCATACTGTCCCATCCAGTAGTCTGCCACATGCTTTCTTACCGCGTCGTACGCCCGCAGCATCGTATTCTCCCCACTGTTTGAAAAAAAAAGGGATTTGAGCCTTCTGGCATTGGTCGCGTATGTTGCGCGCCCAATCTGCCTGCATCGGACGCGCTCTAGGACCACTCTCGCCGCCTACGATAACCCAGTCAATATTTGTCAAGTCAAGGTCCAATGAATCCAAAAGAGGTTCGCAGGAGATAAACTTGATATGGGCAGGCGTAGTGCGCAAGGCTGAGACGCGCTTCAACCACTGGTTGGTTTCCACGGATACGCCCATCCATATATGGTTAGGCCAAGGCAGACTAGGGGCAAGTTCCTGCAAGCGATCATGTCTTTTGGTCAAGATCTGAAATACATGATGATTCGCCTGAACCATGATCTCGAAGATCTGCCGTATGAAATCTTCAGGGACTTCAGAATGAAAAAGATCGCTCATACTGTTGACGAAGATCTTACGCGGTTTGCGCCATTGGAGAGGTTGCATCAATCGCTCTCGCCACAGGCGTAGATCAAAACCCTGTTCGTAGGGATGATTCGGCGTGCCACGAAAGCGTTCAGCAATCCTGCGTGCATAGCAGTTCTTGCAACCGGCAGAAATTTGTTCGCAACCAGTTACGGGATTCCAAGTCGCATCTGTCCACTCAATACTGGATTGTTTGTTCATTTCCTTGCCTCGAAGAACATATTATCGATTCATTGTATGTGGTTTACTGTCTTGAGCGCAAGTCTCGGCCGGGCTGCGTTGAGGTTTGATTTCGTCCAGATCCAAGCCGTGGCCAAATACCGAAAACCTAGGAAACGATGCGCGTATTCGTCATAGCGGGCAGCCACGTGTCGCTAGCGTTTAAGCCAGCCAATGCCCCGTGCCAGATCGTAGGGATGGGGTTCATGCGCCGGCACCGGGCGGGAATGACGGCCTTGATGCCCTGTTGCGCCAGCCAGACGCGCAAGGCTTCGACTCCATAGGCTCGGTCTGCGATCAGACAGGACAGCGGCGCGTCTGTCCAAGCTTCCACCAAGGCCCCGGCCTAAGTGCGGTCGTGGCGCTGGTCACCCGTCATGCACAGGCACAGAGGACGGCTAAGATACGGATCGTGGTGCTGAAGACGCATCGGCGCGGACGAGGGCGGGCTCCGTCGTTGCTGTCCAAGCACACGGTGGACAGATCCAGATCCATTTGCATGTAGGCCATCAGCGCGGCCAGACGCCCCGGTCGCACCTGTCGGTATAGCGACGATAGACCGATTTCCACTTCCCGTACTCGGCCGGCAACCGACGCCAAGGGGCGCTTGAGTGCGCCATCCAGTGCAGCGTTGCCACAGACCGACAGCAGCGCGCTTCGTTGCCCGCGTATATGCCGGAACAAATAGGCAGAAAAGAAGGATGCGAAGCCACTGGCTATCGGGCATCGGGGAGCCATCCTCTTGAAGATACGAAATTTGATGGCTATCCTGGAGGATAACCGCTGGCTTGCAGGATATCCAATCAACCGCAACGCTACCTAAGCTCAAATTTCCACACAGCCTGGGTTTTTCCGCGACAAGCCTTATTGGGCAACGACAGACAGTGCCGCTTCACGCTAGGTAACGTACGGCGTATCCTCCAGAACAAGCGTCAGACAGTGCAGTGGCACCAAGGCTATGCCTCGGCAGCCACCACATGGATGCGCCCCAACGCCTTCAGGGACCACGCGACCTGGGGATGACGATATTTCTCTACTTCGGCAATCCGGTTCTGCCGATCGCGGGCCAATTTGCTTATCAGATCCTCATCGCGACGAAGGTTGGCCTCCCATACAGGCAGAATGCGGCGTTGGCTCTCGTCCTCGCTCCTGCGCAGTCGGTCTACTGTGACGCGCGTAGCCTGCAATCGATCCTGCGCTGTCAGTTCCCGGTAATCGAACCATGCTTCAAGGCGCGCGACCTCTCTGTCGACCTGCTTGGTCGCCTTCTCCTCAGCCTGTCGCTGCAGTCGCTCTTTCCGGTCATTGGCGAATTGACTGGCCACCTCTGCAATCTCGGCCAGATTCCCCGGGATCGCGTCTGTATCTATATCTTTTTCCTCGTTGTCGAACCGACAGGCGCGTGCGACTAATCGACGTCCTGTCTCCATGTCCACTTCTCCCTGATCGCTGACATAGACGGGCAGGAGCCGTTCGTCCGGCTGCGGGCCGGGACACGTGAAATGGTAGGTGAACAGCCACCCTTGCGTCAGGGCCAGATCCTCGTCCGCGAGCATTTGGCGGGTTCCTGTCGCGCCCTCGTAGTCTTGGCTGAGAACCTGTTCGACAATGGCCTCTATGATGGGATGGCCGAAGGCCATGAATTCAATTTCCTCGGAGTCGGGACGCTGATCGGGACGGAATACAGCCTTGCGCTTAGGCCCATTGACGAACTGCGCTTTATGAGTATCTAGGATCTCACCCCGGAAGAGCAGGGTATAGATGTCCTCGGCTTGCCTGATGGAGGTACCTGCATCAGCGAGGAGTTGTCCGATGAAGCGTTCCAGATCATCGTTATTGATCGGCGACGGTTGTCCCGCAATACGCTCGGCCAGTTCCCGCCGATAGGACTTCGTATCCATAATGAAATCGCCCAGTTTTCTTTCCGCTTCTCGGGCCTTGCGCACTTGCCCTTCCAAACGCTGCTCCAGTTCTTCAAGCGCCGCCTTGCGCTTTTCATCCGAGGTGCGCATGATCTTGCGAAGATCGTTCTCGGTACCGCCCAAGATGGGATCAAGACCTCCCACCGTTTTCTCAAAGACTTCGATGCGTTTTTCCAAGACATCGAGGATGCGCTCCTCAATCGTATCCTTGACCCAGAGATTGAAGATGTGGACCACATGTTGCTGGCCAATGCGATCGACCCGGCCAATCCGTTGCTCGATCTTCATGGGATTCCAGGGCAAGTCGTAGTTGACCAGTAGATGGCAGAATTGAAAGTTGCGGCCTTCGCCGCCGGCTTGGGTGCTGATCAGAATCTGAGGGCCGGCATCGTTTCGGAAACGCTCCACGGCTCTGTCCTTCTCGGCGGGATTCATCTGTCCATGGAACAGATGGACGCCCCAACCCCGGTCCGCGAGCTCCGCTTCCAGATGGCGTTGCGTCTCGCGGAACTCGGTGAAGACAATCACTTTGTTTTCCGAGTGATCGGCGAACAAATCGGACATGCGTTCGATCAGCACCCGTGCCTTGGAATCGTGCTTAACTCGCTCCAAGGCTTCCATGGCTTGATCCAGCAGACGCAATTCCTCGCTCGCCTCTCCCGCGGGACCCGGAAGGCCGACAATATCGCCGGCATTGTTGTCATCCTCCAGACTTTCCTCAAGCACGGCGTCGTTGAGCGAACGCTGCGCGCGGGTCGAAACTTCGCTAAGGCTTTCGCGACGCTTACTCAGCGAAGCCTTGATGGCCGCAATGCTGGATGCCATCAGTTTCTGGAACGTGACCATCACGAAGCCCACAGCGTTGTCATTGATCCGGTCGGACCGCCGAAAACCATCCTGAACGTAGGCTTCAATAGCCAGCAACGCGGCGCGTTCCTCAGCCGTCAGTTCGACTTCCCAGCGATTGGCGTCGCGGGGCATGAAACCTCCCACTACCACTTTGCGGTTTCGTATCAGCACTTGGCTGAGGAGATGGCGTTCAGCCAGATCATTGGCCAAGGCCTGTCGCCCCTCTTCGCCGGCGCAGAGACGTTGCCGAATGGCCTCTTCATCCCGCTCAAGCCACCGAGCAACCTGCGTGACCGTTTCCTCGGGATCCTCATCCGCGAGCGGGAACTCGTGGCGCTGAAGGCGTTCAGCCAGCCGATTCAGTCCCGGCAAGGCATCGCAATGCTTCGCGAAAGCTTCTTCCGAAGGAAAGAGGGCGGGATCAAGCAACTCAACCAGAGAATAGAGTTCGTGGGCGCTGAGTTGCAAAGGAGTAGCCGTGAGAAAGAGCATCCCGCGGTGGGCCAGATGTTCATGGGCCGCCAGTTCGCGCACGAGTTGGTAAAGACGCGTCGTTGTCACCTTGTTTCCCGCGCGGCGGCTGCGCGCGTGATGGGCTTCGTCTACGATCACCAAATCCCAATCCACTTCAGCGCACAACGCGGCCCATTTCTTTTGCGCGATCCAACTGGAGGAACACAGCACGCTGTCAAAGCGGGTGAACGGATTGGAGGTGCGATCCTGCTGTTCCAGATAGCGTACGGTGTTGGTAGCAAGCACGGAAAAGCTTTCGTTGAATTTCGATTTCATCTCGAACTGCCACTGCCTGACCAAACCGGCAGGCACGATGATCAGAACCCGTTGGGCGCCGCCTTTGGTCCGCAGTTCCTTAAGCACCATGCCCGCCTCGATCGTCTTGCCCAGCCCTACTTCGTCGCAGAGCAGGAAACGATGGGGGTAATGCGTGACGACTCGATGCACAACCGATACTTGATGCGGTTTGATGTCCACGAGCACATTGCCCAGAGACACGAGATCGTTGTGCTGATGTTGGAAACGGTACCACCGGGTCACTTCCTGCAGCCGATACTGTTTAAGCGAGCCAATGAGATTCTGCTGGAAGCGTTCAATGGGATCGTGGACCGGCATAGGGCGCAGATCCGCTTCCGGCACATTGATTCTGGCCGGCACGCCTGCGTTGTCGAAGCTCAGACATTGCCAAGTGGGCGGCGACACCTGCACGGGCGCTTGCGCGACCAACGTTTCCCCGGTCGATCGGCGTTGGACAGCGCCCATCACCTCAACGCGTTGCAGAGGCGGTTCTTTGCTGGCAAATTGAGGAGGGAGACCCTTGTCGTCCCATCGAACGCGGATGACCCGCTCATCGATATCCGTGATAATCCCGCAGGTCTTCGCCCCCGTCCATTTGACGAGCGCGCCGACCACGAGATTGCAGTTATGGGAAGCCATATATGCAAACCTTTGCCATTGCAATTCGAACGATTAAACGATACGCCAGCGTTACCATTATAGTTTCATGTCCGCGGACATGAACCGAAACGTCATTATACTTACCGTAATCCTTTGCGCGATATTTCGCGCGGAAATTACGGCCATCGCCAACCTGCCAGGCCGTGTGGCCAATTTTGACTTCCGACCGGATGAGGCACTTTGCCCAAAAAAGATTTGGGCCTCCGTAGCCGTAAGTGGCGCTTTGGCCCAGTACACCCTACGACGTTTTGAGCCTTGCGCATCGGTCGCCACGGGAATTCTCTAGCGTATGTCTACGCAACTTGGAAGACGACCAATGGCCCCCTGCAATTCGTCGCGCAATCTCCATGTGCGTAGGGAACGTTTGAGGACGCAAACATCGGCGGTCGGGTGGACCGTTTAGCTTCAGCCAGAGCCAAGGGCTCACGGCAGAGTTTGAGACGGATTGGATATCCTGCCCGCCGGCCGTTCCTCGGCTAGAATTCCCCGTTAGGCAAGCGTTTGGGCCCGCGTTCGATTGCCGACTGTACGCGGGCACTACGCGAACCTCTCATGATCGGCGACAGGAGTCCCGATTCCGCGCGGAAGAACATGAACTTGGCCTCGTCTTTTGAGGCGAACAGGCGGGAGTTCGGGTGGATGAGCAGCGAGCAGGCGCATCGTTTCCTGCCCCGCATGCATCCCGCTTGTCAAGCGGACGCGTTGCGCATGGCGCTGGTTGCGCGTCCTGCACTGCGCTACTTTCTGTCCTACAGGCGGCGCCGCTCAGACCGGACGTAGGTCCGGACGGTGCTGGTTGCGGGTCCGGCGCCATGCCATTTTCCGTATCACCAGGCCAATTTTCGGACGGCCCTCTTGTCGGCTGGCCGCAACGGCCGATGTGGCCTCTGTCTTGGCAGGCGCGGAACCAAGCGATGAACGCTTGGATCGTCTCGTCCGGAAAATGGCATTTATGACCGCGGCCGGCTCGAACGTCCATCTCGGCGAAGAGCGGGAGGAAGGGAGCCGCGCTACCCCAGTAAATAAAGTCATCGCTGACGAGGACCCGGTCCGTTTGCGTATCGTGTCCTATGGCATCGGGACCATGGTAGCCCGGTGCTTGGTGCCATTGGCCGTCCGCGTTTCGGTAGTACATGTTGTCGCCGCAGGCCGCGCCGATATCAGGGCGTTTTTTACGAAAGCGGGCATCGCACCAGTATTCGTTGTACGACAGGGTTTCGGTCACCCGCATCGCATAGATGAGGCGGGGATCCGGGCTTGTGGATTTAGAGACGGTTCCGAGAATCCAGTCGCCCGGACAGGCGGTTTTACGGATTTGGGGCTTGCACGTAGCCAACGTGCAGAAGCCGTAAAACGGATTGGGCGCGAAGCCGGTGTCCCACTTCACTACGTACGAATATAAACGGGGCATCGTTTTCTCTCCTTGATCCTAAGTATAGGGTCGTGCAACACCCTCGCGTTGAAGCGGATGCGGTACCCGCGCTGGGAGCCGCGCGGTTCCATGCTCAGGCCGGGCTGCGTCTGGAATTGCAGGTTGCGCAACGGATTGGCGGGATTGTTCTGATCCGTGAGCTGGGCGGTCCGTAATTTACGCCTGCGCGGCGAAGCCGCGTAGCGCCAGGCCACAAAGAGACGCAGGTCGCGAACCCCAAGGCAACAAGGAACGTTAAGGTCATTGTCATTCATCTTTTCTGCAATAATCAACGTCACATAACGGAAGCCACAGCGATAAAATCGCTGTGGCTTCCGTTATGCAAATTTTGGTGCCGCGTGCAACTCGGATCCGCGCTTCAAGACCCGTTCGCGCAAGCGCCTGCCGCTGCGCGCTGAGAAAGACTGCCCGGTACCTGTATCTGGTTGAAGCTAAATATTCACACGGCCTAATAGGCCTTTATAGACGTTGGCCTCGCAGCGACGAACAATCCGCATCAAGCGATCCCTGCGCGCTACGCATCATCCGGTCGGCAGATCAGGGAAAAAAAGCCAGCTCCCAAGCCGTATCAGGACCATCAGGCCGGTATCACGACGGCATGCACGTGCCGGGGTCCATGCACGCCCCATGTCAAACGGGATTCGATGTCGGCCGACTTGCTGGGACCGGACACGAGAGTCAAATTGGCGCTGCGGCGCATGGTCTGTTCCAGCGCGCCTTGCCGGCGTTCATGCTCCAGCCAGGCCTCCGCGTTGACCCACAGCCGGGCGACCGGCACCAACGCCAAATGGTGCAAGGGCAGCAGGCTGGCGATCCGGCTGCGTTCCGGGCCGGAACGCAGCAACACGGACCCCGTGGTGGCGAACGCGGCATCCACGGCCGTGACCCCTATCTGGATGCGCTGCAGATCCGCGCGGACCTCCGCCTGCGCGAATTCCGTCGGGACGTGCAGCTGGAAGCCGCGGCTTTCCAGATTGTCCGCCAAACCCGGAATGACGTCGTCCAGGCCGGGCCATACCAGGAGGCGCTTGGCTTCGCGCGCGTCGGCGCGCCCGGCGACGATTTCCGTCTCCCACGCCAGTACCTGGTTCACCGCGTGGATCCGCGCGGCGACCGCGGACGCGGCCAGATCGCATGTGCCGTGCAGGGCTTCCAACTCCTTCTTGAAGCGATGGGGCGCGTCTTCGCCGTCTGCGGCCAAGGCAGTAATGCGCAGCCTGTCCTCATAGACCGGCGGCGCGGGGTTTTCCGGCGGGAAGGGCAGATCGGGGTCGGCCAGCGCATGGCGCAAGCGCCCGAGAATATTGGCTTTGGCGGCGCTCACGACTGGCCGTTCCAGCGTCCCGTCCGGGCGCGGCGCGCCCAGAGTTGCCGGAAACTCTGCGGGGCGAACGGCGGCATGTCCCGCGACTTGGTCCAGTGGTGCAGAGGCGCCGGCAGGCGGCGGATCGCGCCGCCGCCCAGTTTGGCCGCGGCGCGGGTGCCCGCGCCCGCCAGGCCGCCCCAGCGGGCATAGGCCGTTTCTTTCCGCATGACGCCGGCAAAACCCTGCATGCTTTTCCTTTCGCTCCAGGGCAGACTGCGGTTCGCCACCAGATCGCGCCGCAGCGACAGCAGCTGGCCCGGCAGATCGATTTGCACGGGACAGGCGTCCCGGCAGGCGCCGCACAGCGTGCTGGCGTAGGGCAACTCCTTGGCCTGCGCCATGTCCGCGGCCAGCAAGGGCGAAATGACGGCTCCGATCGGGCCGCTGTAGGTGCTGCCGTACGCGTGGCCGGATATCTGCCGGTACACGGGGCATACGTTGAGGCAGGCGCCGCACCGGATGCACATCAGGGATTCGCCGTAGCCGTCCGCCAGCATGCGGGAGCGCCCGTTGTCCAACAGCACCACATGGAATTCTTCGGGACCGTCCACGTCGTCGCGGCGCCGGGGGCCGTTGGTCATGGACAAATACACCGTAAATTTCTGTCCGGTCGCGCTACGCGCCAACGCCTGGTATTGCAGGAAAGCATCGGGCGCGGACGGCACGATCTTTTCAATGCCCATCACGGCGACGTAGACGCGCGGCAGGGTGGAGACCATGCGGCCGTTGCCCTCGTTGGTAACGATGCAGACGGTGCCGGTATCGGCGATGGCGAAGTTGCAACCGCTCACGCCCATGTCAGCGGTCAGGAACTCCTGGCGCAGCACGCTGCGCGCCTTGGCGCACAGCGCCTGCGGGTCCATCGTCGGGGGCATATCCAGATGCCGTTCGAACAGGGCGGAGATATCGCGCACCCGTTTGTGAATGACGGGCGCGACGATGTGGCTGGGCATCTCCTGCGCCAGCTGGATGATGTACTCGCCCAGATCCGTCTCGACGCAGGTCAGGCCGGCCGCTTCCAGATGCCGGTTCAGATGGATTTCCTCGGTGGCCATGGACTTGGACTTGACCACCTTGCGTACGTCGCGGCGCGCGGCGACGTCTTCGATGATGCGGTTGGCCTCCGCGGCGTCCTCCGCCCAATGCACATGGCCGCCGTTCTGCTGCACGTTGCGTTCAAATTGCTCCAGCAGGGCCGGCAGATGCCGCAGCGCGTACGTTTTCATCGCCCGGGTTTCGTCGCGCAGGCGCTGGCCCTCCAATTCGGCGTAGCTGACGTCGCGCTTGACTTTCAGGCTGATCGTGGCGCGGGTCAGGGTGTCGGCCAAATCCGGATCCGACACGGCCTGCCGGACGCGGGTCTTGAAGTGCGCGGCAACGTCGACGGGCATGGCGGTCAGTCCGCGGCGATGTCCTGCCAGCGGCGCGGACGGGGCGCGTCGGCGGCGTCGGCGGTCGGATCCGGCGCGGTGTCGGGGCCGGCGTTTCCGGCGGCGTCCGTTTGGCTGGCCAGAACTTCCGCGATATGCACGGCCCGGCAGTTGCGTCCCTGGCGCTGCATCAGGCCCTGCAGATGCGTCATGCAACTGACGTCGCACATGACCGCGGCGTCCGCCCCGCTGGCCTCGATGTAGTCCAGCTTCGCGTTGCCCATGGCGGTGCTGATGGGCTCGTTCTTGACGGCGAACAGCCCCCCGAACCCGCAGCATTCTTCGCGCCCTTCCATTTCCACGAAATCCAAGCCGCTGTTGGCCAGGAGCTGGCGCGGCTGCGCATCCACCTGCATTTCCCGCAGGAGATGGCAGCAGGCATGGTACGTGACCTTGCCCGGATAACGGCAGGGCAGGTGACGGACGCGCAGGACGTCCACCAGGAATTCCGTCAGTTCGAACGTGATCGCGGCCAACCGCTGAGCCTGCTCCCGACGCGCGGGTTGGCCGGCCTCCTCCAGGATCTGCGCGTAGAAATGGCGGGTCATGGTGCTGCAACTGCCGCTGGGCGCGACGATGGCGTCCACTGTGCCCTGCTCCGCCAAGGGATAGAAAACGTCCAGGAAGTGCTCAGCCATCTGCACCGCTTCCGCGCGATACCCGGCATTGAACGCCGGTTGTCCGCAGCATGTCTGGCCTTCCGGGAACGCCACCTCCAGGCCGCACCGCTCCAGCAATTCCACGGCGGCGATCCCCACGCGCGGATACATCATGTCCACCATGCAGGTGACGAAGAGAGCCACCTTGGTCGGCGGCCGGGGCAATGTCTTGGCAGGAGCCATTCCCGTCGCCCGTTACGCCAAAAGCGGAAGCACCCGCTCCTGCAGGGGCGTGGTTACCTGCACGTCGCGTTCCTGCGCGAGGCAGTTCACCTCGGTGCGGATGCCCAGGCCTAGGCCGCGCCCGGAGTCGTCGAAATCGAAGTCCGGCAAGTAGATGCCCGGTTCGACGGTAAACAGCGAGCCGGGGATCAGGCAACGATGATCCTGCGTCTCCAGATTGTCGAGATTGGCGCCCCGGGCATGCAGTTCCGTCCCCAGGCTGTGGCCCGTGCGATGAATGAAATGCGCGCCGTACCCGTGGGCGGCGATGACGTCCCGGCACGCATCGTCGGCTTGGCGGGCCTGAACCGGCCGCCCGGCCCGGAGTTCCGTCCGAATGAAGTCGATGCAGGCATCGCGGGCTTCCCGCGCCGCCTGGAACACGGCATCGACTTTGGGCGGCGCGGCCGCGCCGCAATATGCGGTCCAGGTGACGTCGACGAAACAGGAGGCTCCGGGGCGGCGTTCCTTGCCCCAGAGATCGATGAGCAGCACGTCGCCGCGTCGGATCGGCGCGCACTGTTCGCGCGTGGGTTCGTAATGCGGATTGGCGGCATTGCCGTTCACCGCCACGATGGGCCTGTGCTCCGCGTCGAGCGCCATCCCGCGCAACTGCTGCACAATGCGCTCCTGCACGCTGTATTCGTCTATGCGCTCTTGCGCCTGCAACGCCTGCGCCACCCGCGCAAAGGCGTCGTCCTTGGCGCGCATGACTTTCGGCACGGCCGCGTAATGGGTATCCGCCAGGTCCGCGTTGATCACCCCCTGGAAGCGCTGCGCCAAGTCCGCGCTGCTGACCACTTCCACTTGCCCCGCGGCTTCCACCAGTTCTTTCGCGCCGGCGGGCACGCAATCGAGATAGGGGATGGCGTTGTCCGGGCTGTATTCCATGGCGATCCGGGACGCGTCGGACAACAGATGGGCCAAAGCCGCGCGCAGATCCGACCAGTTGACGTAGGTCATCCGGCGCGCCTGCAAGGCGGGATTGAAGCCGCGGAACGTCGAGGCTTCTATGGCATGGATCAGAAGGGTAGCCGCGCCTGTTCGGGGCAACCACAGGAACCAGCGGCGCGTACCCGTATGTTCCAGGCCGGCCGCTTCCGCGGCAATGGGATTGGATCCGCGGAAATCGGCCAGCAACCAACCGTCCAACTGCGTTTGGGCCAGTCGCCGACGGACGGCTTCCAAATTCCAGTCGGTCATCTCGGCCAGTTGGCCAGATTCCAGAATGAGCGCATGAAACGCAAAAGATTCCGTTGCTTCCAAGACACTATACAATGATACCCGAAGGTACCGGCGAAAAGACTTTCCGGCACCGTTGCCCTGTTCATTATGCAAGGAGACCGTCAATGTACCAACACACCATCATCGTCGGAAATCTGGGTTCCGACCCTGAAATGCGCGTGCGCCGTTAGCCGTCTGCGCGTCTTGCCAATGGAATTGGCAACGCCAGGAGTCCGCGTTAGGCAGCATGACTTACCCGACGTCGAAAGATCCAGGGGACCATAGCATGTCATGCCAGGGGCAGGTCTGCCTCGCCCCTGCGCGCTGCCTGTCCGCTACGGCGAAAGCTGCATTGCCTGAATCCAGTTTCCCGGGTGCCGCAGGACACGGCGCGTCTTCGTGGAAGGCGCGTCCCCCAGGCCAGTGCCGCGCATGGGCGCATTGCGCGGCGCGCTCCTTGGCCAGGGGCCGCTGAACGCGCAGTTCAGAACCGGAAACGAACGGGGCGCCTACGGCGGACTAGACACGGACGCGCAGATCGGACTGCGGGATGGCCTACCGGCTTTACGCCCAGGGCCACGGAGTTCCCATAGTAGTCGGCGGAACCGTAATGGGTTCTACGGGGCGAAGGGGAACAGGCAGGCACGACATCCGGACGCGAGGTATGCGTAATGCAGACAGCCGAAGCCGTCCTGGATGCCCTGCACTCACTTGGACAAAAACGCAGGCCTTTACGGAGGGTCTACCGCGTTCTCTACAACCCCCAACTCTTGGCTCTGGGCCTGGACGCAGACATGCGACCGGAGATTCCCGACTTGATTCAAGCCTTGCGCAGCCAGCGGTTTCGCTGGCGGCGCAACCCGCGGCAGGATCGCATCGTCAGCCGCGCTCTGAACCGTATTCTCGGCGCCTATCTGGCGGCGCAGGATTCGCCCTACGTGCATGGTTTGCGCGCAGGCACGGGCATTCACTCGGCGCTCAAGGCGAGCAAGGTCGTCCTGCATTCCGCGCGTTGGCTGTGGGCGCTACGCCTTCTGCCGCAACCGGCCAGCCTGCCCGCGCAGGCCGTAGCCTCGTTGGCGTGTTGGGTAGACGACGGTCGCTTCCAGGAACTGACCGCGCGCTATTTCACCGCTTATCCGCAACCCGCCGCCAATCCGCGTGCGACGTTGAGCCAGGCGTTGTCGCCCGACAGTCTGCACGGCCTCCTGTGCCATCTGTCGTTGCGCGGCCTGGATGCCTACCTGACGGAAACGGCCCGCCACAAGGCCGCGCGCGGCTTACGCTTCGTGCGGTACATGAACTGGCTACTAATAGCCGGGGCGGGCTCGGAAGAGGAAGCGGCCAGGCTGGAAAGGGAAATCAGGGCCGTGTTGCACGGTCAGGCGCTTACGCCGGCTCCGGAGTCCGCGGAACGGCTGGCGCGGGGGACGCCGGCGACCATCCAGTGCGAATTTTTGGGGTATGAAATGGCGTTGGTTCCCAACGCCGTTCCGACCTTGCGCATGCCGCGCCAAAGATGGCGCGCGGTCAACCGCGCCTATACGGCGCGCGGCAAATCCGCCAGTCGAGGGGAACGCGTCGCCCTGTCCGACGACGCGATATGCACCCTGTACGACCAAGAATTCGGAGCCGTGGAGCAGTACTACGCGCTAGCGGAAAATCGGCATCTCGTGCGCGGCGTTCAGCGGACGATGCGTTCGTCCCTGCTGCGGACGCTGGCGCACAAGCACAAATGCCGCGTGAACGATGCTGTCCGCTACCTGCCGCGCGCCTGCACGGACGCAGGCCATGCCCTTCTGGACAACGTAGGCCCGACCCAATTCCAAGTGACGTGGATCGACGACGTGCAGTGGCGCGATCCAGAGCAGGCGCCTGCCGGAGAGCCGTGTGCGGTGAAAGTCGCACGCACGGTTCGGAGGGAGGCTTAAACCTGGCGGGAAGGGCAACTGCCCGCTACCCGCGCCTACCCTACACCCTACCCAGTGGCCAATCCGTTTGCAACTTCAGCGTGGCGGTCAGCCGGCGTTGGACCAATCAGAACGGCCAGTCTCAAGAGGAAACCACATGGTTTCGCGTCGCCGTCTGGGGTCGTCAGGCCGAGACGGCGAACCAGTACCTAGCCAAGGGCAAGCGCGTACTGGTCGAAGGGCGCGTATCCGCCCGCGCCTTCATCGGCAACGACGGTCAACCCCGGACCTCGCTTGAACTCAATGCCCGCGACTTCAGGTTCCTGAGCAGTCGCCAGGAGGATGCGCAAGAAGGTGGCGCAGCTAGCGGAGGCTATTCGGATCAGAACTACAGCAGCGCCGGCAGCGGCAGCCAGCGCGAGGCGGGCGGCCCCAATACGTCCGACTACGGTTCTTCCGGCAGCAGCGCCCCGGCGAATAACGAGAGCAGCCAAGAGGATGAAGACGACATGGATGAAATTCCCTTCTGAGGGCGCATCGGGGCCAGGCCCTGCTTCCTGACGGGCCGCAGGTCGGGAAGCAGAAGCCTGGCCGCCTCTACCGGCCGGCCAGGCCCGTCAGCTGGATGCCCTGGATGAAATGGCGTTGCGCCATGAGGAACAGGATCATGGTCGGCAGGATGAACGTGGCCGAGGCCGCCATCATCAGGGGCCAGTCGTTGGTATAGGTGCCCAGAAACATGCGCATGCCCAACGCCATGGGAAAGCGCTCCACGGTATTGAGGTACAGCAACGGACTCAGGAATTCGTTGTAGTGCTGCAGGAAGGAAAAAATGGCCACCGTAATGAGCGCGGGCCGGGACAGGGGCACCACGATCTGCCACAGGATGCGCAGGGAGTTGGCGCCGTCCATGCGCGCGGCTTCCTCCAGCTCCGCGGGCAGGCCCAGGAAAAACTGGCGCAGGAGAAAGACGTAGAAGCCCTGCACGGCGAACCAGAAGGGCACGATCAAGGGCCGGAATGAATCCAGCCACCGCAAATCCCGAAACAGCAGGAAGGTGGGAATCAGGATGACCACGGCCGGCAGCATCATGGTGGCCAGGCTGAGCGAAAAGAGCCAGTCGCGCTCCGGCCAGTGCAGACGCGCGAAACTGTAGGCCACGAAGACGCTGGAAACGAGCGTGCCGACCGTCGCCAGCGTCGTGACGAAGAAGGTGTTGCGGAAGAAGAACAGGATGCCCGGCCAATCGGAGAACGTCAGCACCTCCAGCAGGCGCGGGTAGTTCGCCGCGACGACGGGTTGCGGCCACCACTGGATGGGGTGCGTGAAGATGTTGCCTTGGCCCTTGAACGACGTCGTCACGACCCACAGGAGGGGGATCGAGAACACGAAGCCCAGCGCGGTCAGCGCCAGGTAGGCCAGGGATGCGCCCAGAACGCCGCGGCCCAACCGCCGGCGCGTCCGGGCCCGGACGCCCGCCGTCACGCCGGCGCGCCCTCTTCATGCACCCAGCGGCGGGCCAACCGGAACTGCAGGACGGTGAACGCGGCGATCATGACGAAGAGCATCCACGCGATGGCGGAGGCGTACCCCATCTTGAAGTACTGGAAGCCGTTGCGATACAGGTAGAGCACCAGGAAGAGGGTGGCGTTCTGCGGGCCGCCGTTGGTCATGATGAAAGAGGTCGTGAAGACCTGGAAACTGGCGATGATGCCGACCACCAGATTGAAGAACGTGATGGAGGAAATCATGGGCAGGGTGATGCGCGCGAAGCGTTGCCGGCGATTGGCGCCGTCGATGGACGCCGCCTCGTAGAGGCTTTCCGGCACGCCCTGCAATCCGGCCAGGAAGATCACCATCTGGGGCCCCACGGCCCAGAGCGTCATCAGGATGAAGGCCGGTTTGGCCGCGCGGGGTTCGAAAAGCCAGTTGACCGGTTCCAGGCCCATCCCGCGCAGAAAGCTGTTCAGAATGCCGAATTCCGGATGCAGGATCTGCATCCACACCACGGCGCTGGCCACGATCGGCGTCATGGCCGGCAGGTAGAAGAGCAGGCGGTATATCGCCTGGCCCCGGATTTTGACGTTCAGCAGGAGCGCCAGGCCCAAAGCCAGCGCCAGCTGCAGCGGCACGCCGAGGAAAGTGTAGTACGACGTATTGTAGATGGAGATGCGGATGGACTCGTCCGTCAGCAGTTGCGCGAAATTCTCCGCGCCGACGAACCGGGGCGCGGAGAGCAGATCCCATTCCTGGAACGCCAGGTAGACGGAATAGGCCAGCGGATAGAGCCAGAAGGCCAGAAAACCCAGCAGGAAGGGCAACGCGAACAGGCGCCCTTCCCAGGCGCGCCGTCGGTAGACCGCCGATGGCCCTTTCATCGTCGCTCCGCGGTCGACGGAAGCGGGGCGCTAGCCCGCGCCCATGCGCCGGCTTCCGTTCCTCCCGCGCGCCGCTGCGCGTCAGGAACCCATGGCGGCCCGTTGGCCGTAGGCCTCGGCCCGCGCCTGGCGCGCGGTGTTCTGCATGCGCTGCCAATAGAAATCCCGGGGCCGGCTCCGCTCCCGGGTCGGCAGGCCGAACACCTGGATGTACGCGCGGCGGGGTTCGCGGGTGCGGTTGGGGCCGGCGTAATGCAGCGTGCGGCAATGATGCACCGTGACCGCGCCCGCGGGAATGGGGCACGCCACCGCCTGGGCCTCGTCGAACGCGTCCACTTCCAGGCCATGCACTCTGGGATCGTGGTTGATCGGATGGTGGGGCAGCACCCCGCCCGTATGGCTCCGGGGCACGAATTGCATGCATCCGGATTCGACGGTGGCGTCCTGCAGGGGCATCCAGATGCTCAGGGACGAATACTCCAGCTCGGGACTCCAATAGGCTTCGTCTTGATGCCAGGGCGTATCGGCGCCGGTGAGCGGCGGTTTCAGAATGGCGTGTTCCCCGCCTTCGCATTCGCCGCCGAGCAACGCCTGCGCGATGGCCTCCGCGCGGCGGCGGAAGGCCATGCGCTTGAGTTCGGGCGCGTAGCGGGACGGGGCCAGGATCTGGGGCAAAGCGGCCTCCGCGCCTTCCTCGTCGGCTCCCGCCAAGTCGAATTGCATCCCTTCGGCGCGCCCCGCGCGGCGCTGGAACAGGTCGTCGTACAGGGTCCGCAAAGCGGCCAATTCGTCCTCCGTGGCGATGGGATCCAGCGCCACGTAGCCGTTCTCGCGGAAAAAGGCGATCTGATCCGGGGTAATCTGCGTTGCGTTTGTCATGTCTCTCCTTGGCCAAGGCCGCAACGACGGCGCCGCGTAGCCACGGCTCGCGCGCGGCTACGCGGCGTTTGGCTCAATCTCTACTGATTGGACCAATAGTCGTCCAGCAAGCCCTGGATTTCGGCGTTCAATTCGGGCACCGCGGTAAAGGCGTCCGCGTCGCCCGCGACCATCCGGTCGCGGGCCGGGCCGTACGCTTCGGCGGTAATGAAGCGATCGTCCACTTCGCCGGCCAGATGCAGGATGCCCGATTCAAAGGCGTCAATCATGGGCTGCGGATTTTCCAGGCCCCATTTGTCGACGGTCGCCGGCTTCCAGAGGCGCTCGTTGAAGTCGGGCGTTACGGGTTGGCGACCGGACTCGGCGACGTATTTCTGCGCGCCCTCGCCCCCGGCGAACTTGAGAAATTCCCATGTGGCGTCGGGCTGTTCCGTGCGCGCGTTCATCAGCAGCACGTGGCCGAAGACCATATGCGCGCGGGTGCCGTTGGACGCCTTGGGCAGCTGCGCCACGCCGAACGGCACGTAGTTTTCCGCCATGGCTTCCTCGGTGCAGGACCACTCCCGGCACGCCATCTTGGGAAAGAACCAGGGGCCTTCCATCTTCATGGCCACGTTGCCCGAGTCGATCTGGTTGTTGCCCCCTTCCATCAGCGCCGGCGTCGGGCTGACGCCGTATTCGTTGATGCATTGATAGAGCTGGAAGTTCATGAATTCCATAATGGCTTCCTGATCCCAGCGCGCTTCGCGCGGCTCGATCTCCTGATCCCATTCCTTGTCGCCGTTCAGCCGCATCCAGCAGGCCAGGCGTTCGTAGGAGGTATTGGTCTGGTAGCCGTACTGCATCCGGCCGTCCACCTCGCCGGTCAGATCCTGGGTCAGTTGCACGAAATCCTCGTACGTCCAGTCATCGGTCGGGTAGTCCAGCCCCATGTTGTCGAACGGCTGCTTGGAGTAGAAAATGACCATGGCGTTCATGTTCCACGGAATCCCGTACAGTTCGCCGCGAAACCGGGTTTGCGTTTCGTACACGCTGTCCCACGCGCTGGGGAAAGGCGTATCGTAATCGTCTCGGGACTGCAATTCGTCCAAGGGTTGGTACACCCCTTTGGCGGAGAAGCTCTGCCACAGCCAGGTCTGGTTGTTGATGATGTCGGCTGCCGTGCCGCCGGCCAGCGCCGCCTGCAGTTTGTCGTAATACTGGCCCGGGGCCTGTTCCAGGCGTATCGTGACGTTCGGATTCTGCTCCTCGAAATCCGCAATGGAGCGGTCGGCGATGTCCTTGTCCAACACGTCGCCCCATTCGTACCACGCGATTTCCGTAGGCTCCATAGCGGCGCCTGCCGCCGGCGCGGCAGGCGCCGCGGGGCCGCCGGGCGCCGCGCACGCCGCCAGCGCGCCCAAGCCGACCGCGGCCGTAGAGAGACGTAAAAAGTTCCGGCGAGATAGGTGGGACATGGCTTTCCTCCCCCATAGTGCAGTGGATGGGAACGCGCCGCGCGGGACAACGCTCCCTTTTCTCCAGTCAATCAGCGAAGTACGTTATTGTACCCCTAACCGACGGAAACGGAAATCGACGCGGGCGACCATGAGCCGCTCGCCGTAACGTCCGTTTTTGCGCGAACAAGGCCTCCACCTCTAGGCTCTGCGGGCTTCGGGATGGCCGGGGACATACCGTCAAGCCCGACGCGGGTTTACGATACATCGCAAGAACTCAGAGCCGAATGGCCGCCATCCCGTATGCCTAACTGGAAAATTCGGCCCCGGTTCGAGCGACAGGCAGGGCAGCGCATCTGACGTCGTCATCCAAGACCTGACGTCGTCATCCAAGACGCGCGCGAGCCTCGCGGCCAAGCGTCGCAAGCGTTCGCTCGGAGCCGTTGAGGATAATCAAAAATAACCTGTTGCCTGCTTCCGTCCGCTGAAGGAATTCCGTACGCTGATCCGCAGAAGCGTACCCTCGCGCGACGAATCCGCGCATGTGATAGAATCATTCGTAACAATAGAACGGCTCGTCGCTGCGCGTAAGTTGTCCTGAAATCGCCCGCGCATTGCGCGTTGTTTGCCCTTCGCAATCAATGTCTTGGCTCAATGGAAATGCATAACGAAGAGATTACGCAATCTGCCGAAAATTCGGTTCCCAACGTTTGGCTGGTCAGAGGAGGGAAATCGAACGATTCCGCTTCTATAGAAGCGTGCGTCGCGGACGGATATGCAGGGATCGATTTTAAATTGGGGCATGTGGATCTTGGACGGGCAACGAACATGGCGGAGATCCATGAGCAAGCCAACCTCCGCTCCATAAACGCAAGCCAAGTGTCATGGTTCGTTTTTGACATCAGGATCGGCGATTACGTCATCATGCCGGAGCCGCCAAGAACGCGCGTCGTTCACTACGGCACGGTACGGAGCGGCGTATATCATGTCACCGATGGCAAGCCTAACCGACGAAAGATCGCTTGGCAAGGCACATTCAAACGCAAAGACAATCCGGTTCTGGAACCGCTATGCAGACGGAGACCCACAGTGTCTCGTACGAACGATGAGCAAAAGCTGGCGTTCTTCGAGATTCTGCTAGACGAACTGGAGCGGGAACGGGAGCGGATACGGGATGCCGCGCGGCAGATACGGGAGCGGATGTCGCCGCCTCCCCCCGACCAAGAGCATTCCTAGATCCCAACGAGGAGGCAGAGAATTATCCATAGTTATAGAACGGCTCGTTTTGCGCGTACGCTGTCTTGGCACCTGCGGTTGCGCGCCTTAATTGTCGTATCCTTCCACCCAACACCCTGGATAAACGGAAATGCATAACGAAGAGACTACGCAATCTGTCGAAAATCCGGTTCCCAACGTTTGGCTGATCAGAGGAGGGGGATCGAATGCTTTCGATTCCATAGCTGAGTGCGTCGCGGACGGATACGTAGGGATCAATTTTAATTTGGGGCACGTGGATCTTGGACGGGTAACGAACAGGGCAGAGATCAATAGCTCCCCTCAAGTGTCATGGTTCGTTTTTGACGTCAGGATCGGCGACTACGTCATCATGCCGGAGCCGCCAAGAACGCGCGTCGTTCACTACGGCACGGTACAGAGCGGCGTATATCATGTCACCGAAGGCTGGCCTAACCAACGAAAGATCGCTTGGCAAGGTACATTCAATCGCAAAGACAATCCGGTTCTGGAACGGCTATGTAGACGGAGACCCACAGTATCTCGTACGAACGATGATGAGAAGCGGGCATTCTTCGAGATGTTGTTGGACGATGATGATCTGGAGCCAAGCGAACGGGAACGGATACAGAATGCCGTACGGCAACTGATACCGCCGCCCCCTTCCGCTCCAATACCGCCGCCCCCTCTTGATCCTTGGCAGGATGCGTTCCTGGAGCCCAACGAACGGGCGCGGATGCTGCGCCTTCTGGAGCGCAAGCAGAACCTGATCCTGCAAGGCCCGCCGGGGGTGGGCAAAACGTTCCTCGCGCGGCGCCTGGCGTATGCGCTGCTGGACGAAAGGGCAGACGCGCGGATCCGCAGCGTGCAATTCCATCAGTCCTACGCCTACGAAGACTTCGTGGGCGGATACCGGCCGCAGGTGCGCAACGGACAATTAACCTTCGAGGTGCGGGACGGCGCGTTCGTTACCCTCTGCGCGGCGGCGCAGGCGGACCCGCAGCATAAGTACGTGATGCTGATCGACGAAATCAACCGGGGTAACCTGAGCCGGGTCTTCGGCGAACTGCTGTTGCTGCTCGAACCGGACAAACGGAATCCGGACAACGGCGTCGCGCTGCAATACCGGGGCGCGGACGCGGAGCTCTTCTGGGTGCCGGAAAACGTGTACGTCATCGGCACCATGAATCTGGCGGACCGTTCGCTGACGGGAATGAACGTCGCGATGCGGCGTCGGTTCGGGTTCCAGGACCTGAAGCCGCAGTTCGGACAACCGGTATTCCGCGCCTGGCTGGCGCAGACCGGCATGCCGGCGAATATGCAGGACGCCGTCCACACGCGTTTGTCCGCGTTGAACGAGACGCTAGCCAACGACCCCTCTCTCGGCAAGCAGTACGCGGTCGGCCACTCGTTCTTCTGCCCGAGCGCCGCGGAGGCGCCGGTCGAGGGGTGGGACGAGTGGTACGCGATGGTGGTGGAGCATGAGATACGCCCGCTACTGGAAGAGTACTGGTTCGACCACCCGGAGAAAGCCGCCGAAGAAATGGAAAACCTGCTGCAACCGTTCGCATGACGATGGACGGTGATGCCAGGGGACAGATGCCCGCGGGCAGGACTGATTCTCCGTTCACGACTTCAGAAATGGGCGCTGACGCCATTCTGGTGTGTAATGGGTGACATATGTTGTTCTACCTTGGAACTGGGAGAGATTGATGCTGCAACGTTGGCTTCGCGAGGATTACGAGACGTATCTGCACGCGGCCGATCCTCTTGGGACGGAATGAGGCGGAATGTCAACGCGCTACGGAGCTATGATATCATTACCTAATAATTGTGGAGCGTCTCATTCGTATCACGCGCCGCTGTCCATTGCAATCGGCACCCTGGAGTCATGGGAATGCATAGCGAAGAATCTGTGAAATATACCGAAGATACGTCTTCTTCCAATGTTTGGCTGTTCAGAGGAGGACCACAAAACGGGGCCGTAGAACATTTTGTCTCGAACGAATATATAGGAATTAATTTTCAGGCGGAAAGCATAGATTTGTCACGGATAGAAAGCAAGTCAGAACTCAGAGAGATCTATCTTCGCGAGAATACGTACGCAGATCCCGTGACAGCGAGCGAGAAGCGCAAAATAACCCGGGGCCTAAACCAATTGTCCATGTTCATTTTTGACATCAAGGTCGGCGACTACATCGTCATGCCGGATACGCCAAGTACGCGCGTCGTTCACTACGGCACGGTACAGAGCAACGTACAGCATGTCAAAGATGGGCCATGGCCCAACCGGAGAACAGTCGCCTGGAGATTCGCGCGTGAAGACAAACCACGTCCGATCATCGGTCGGTTACCAACAGTGCGGCCTGCGAACGATAAGGAAAAGCGCGCATGCTTTGAGGTTTTTGATTTGGTATCGGAGGACGAGCCTGATCCGCAACCCCAATCCAACATTGATCTTATGCTTGACGATGGCGCGTTTCTAGAGCGAAGCGAAGGGGAGCGGATGCTGCGCCTTCTGGAGCGCAAGCAGAACCTGATCCTGCAAGGCCCGCCGGGCGTGGGCAAAACGTTTCTCGCGCGGCGCCTGGCGTATGCGTTGCTGGACGCAAGGGCGGACGCGCGGATCCGCAGCGTGCAATTCCATCAGTCCTACGCGTACGAAGACTTCGTGGGCGGGTACCGGCCGCAGGTGCATAACGGGCAGCTGACCTTCGAGGTGCGGGACGGCGCGTTCGTCGCCCTCTGCGCGGCGGCGCAGGCGGACCCGCAACGCAAGTACGTGATGCTGATCGACGAGATCAACCGGGGCAACCTGAGCCGGGTCTTCGGCGAACTGCTGTTGCTGCTCGAGCCGGACAAACGGAATCCGGACAACGGCGTCGCGCTGCAATACCGGGGCGCGGACGCGGACCTTTTCTGGGTGCCGGCCAACGTGTACGTCATCGGCACCATGAATCTGGCGGACCGTTCGCTGACGGGAATGAACGTCGCGATGCGGCGTCGGTTCGGGTTCCAGGACCTGAAGCCGCAGTTCGGGCAGCCGGTATTCCGCGCCTGGCTGGCGCAGACCGGCATGCCGGCGCCGATGCAGGCCGCCATCCACGCGCGTTTGTCCGCGTTGAACGAGACCTTGGCGAACGATCCCTCTTTGGGCAAGCAGTACGCGGTCGGCCACTCGTTCTTCTGTCCGAGCGACGCGGAGGCGCCGATCGAGGGGTGGGACGAGTGGTACGCGATGGTAGTGGAGCATGAGATACGCCCGTTGCTGGAAGAGTACTGGTTCGACCACCCGGAGAAAGCTGCCGAAGAAACGGAAAATCTGTTGCAACCGTTCGCATGACGATGAACGGTGATGCCAGGGAACAGACGATGTCCGAGGAGGCGGATACCCCGTTTTCACCTTCTGATATCGACGACGGCATTCCGGTGCGTAATTGGTGGCATATGCTGCTCTACGCCCTGGAGCTGGAAGAGTTCGCCTACCGTTACGATGCCCTCGTCGAGAAAGCCCCGGATACGCATGCGCTTTTGGTACTGATCCTTGAAGAGGTAACGAAACGTCAACTACGCAGGGGACTGCGGGGCGACTATCTGGACCGCGCGGCAACGTTGCAGGGCGTCAGGGGCCGGATCGATTTTGAGGGGACATTGCGCGCGCGGACATTGCATCAGGGCGCCCTCCGATGCGAGTTCGACGAATATTCCGTTAACGTGCCCCGCAACCGGATCCTCGTCTCGACGCTGCAACATTGGCTTCGCGAGGATTTTGAGACGCGCAGGCGCGTGGCGGATCCGCGGGCCGAGGCGCTTGAGCGGATAGGGCAGCGCGTTGAACGCCTGGTGAGGCTACTGTCCGACCTTGAGCCGATACGTCTGAGTCGCCAACTCATCGCGGACGAATTGCGCAAATTGGGACGTAACGAGGCGGAATATCGACTGCTTTTGCACCTCTGCGAGATGTTGCGCGCGCGGCAGATGCCGCGGGAGGATCGGGACGATGCGCAGGATATCCCCCTACGGCGTTGGCGCGAGCTGCAACATCGAGAGAAATCGCGGATCTACGAAAAGTTCATAGCGAACTTCTATCGTCTGAAACTTGACCCGGCCGAATGGGAGGTGCGTTCTCAACGCAGGTTGGCGTGGAATACGCCTACGGACCATGAGGGTGCAGGATTGAGATTGCCTTCCATGCAACCGGATATCGCGTTGCGGCACAAGATTACAGGCCAGAGAATCGTGATTGACACGAAATGGTACAAAGCCGTAGCCGAGACTCATTATGGCAACGAAAATGTGCGTAGAGACAACTTGTACCAGATGTACGCCTACCTTGCGTCGCAGGCGCATCAGGCTGACCGCGCGTACCGAACGGCTACGGGCATCCTGCTGTATGCCCAGACGCGCGAAGGCGCGCGGCGCATGCGTACGCGGATTGACGATCATCCGTTTTGGGTGCATACGCTGGACCTGAGGCAGGATTGGCTCCGGCTTGAAGCGGATTTGATCCAGTTGATCGAGGAGGCGCGCAGGCATCCGAGCCGCGCAGGAGACATGCGCGCGGACGCGCGCGCAAAACGCCTGCCTGGCTAGGCAAGACGTTTCCGATCCGAGGCAGAAGCGTTGTCTCTTGATTGCGCCTGCCTCCCAATGGATGCAAGCGGGAATCAACGATTTCGATTACTTGGGCCGGAGATTCGGGGAAAAATCTGAAGGGGAGACCATGCAAAAGAATCGATATTTTGATGAGGATTCGTTCGTTTGACAGCAGACCGTCTACTTGAAACCGCGCAGTGCCTGACTGGCTGGCAATCCATAGGCCGGCCAAGGCAAGCCGACTTGAAAAGGGCAATTTAACTGTCTACTACGCATTGTTGCGCGCATGCGTTGGCCGTCCAAACCCGAAGAGGAAATCCGGCTTGGCCACAGGCATACCGGGCCATTGAACGCGGTCGCGTCAAGCAACAATGCACGAACCAAGATGTGATCGCACGTTTCTCGCAGGAATTGCAGGATTTCGGAAAATGATTCGTATGCAATGTAAATATTGCGCCGCGCGGATTGCGATCCGGGTTGCCTGCGTGCCGACGCAGCATTTGCCGGCGTATCCTAAATCCTCCTACCACGAGTAAGGAGATTTTTCTGGATTTTCCGTTGCCTTGACGGAGAGGCTAACAGGCGCTCCACCGCAGACGCGCGTTGTTCGAGGGCATCCATCTGTTGCCGTTGAGCGCTATTCTTAATAGAGATCCATACGTGATAGAATAACAAGGGGCAACAATGGCGCAGGGATGAAAGCTGGCGATTCATCGTTTCCCGTAACGCAAGGGTAAAATACAATGCGTCAGGTTGCCTCTCAATGGATGTATCCTGACAGCTTGCCCATAAGGATAATCGCAATCAACACCTTGGGATCAGTGGAATGAATAATGCAGAATCAACAGAATCTTCAGTGCCTAACGTTTGGCTAGTGAGAGGGGGGAACGGAGATCTCGCGGAAACGTTCGTCTCGAACGGATATGTAGGCATCCATTTCGGGATGGAGGACGTAGACCTTTCGCGAGCGGACCAGAACGAGATCCGGGATCTCTATGTGCGCGAGCATGGGGGAGCCGAACCTACGGGGCGAGGACAGAAGATCAGCACAGCCCAGAGCGTAAGACAAATATCCCAGTTTGTTTTCGGCATACAAAGCGGCGATTACGTCCTCACGCCCGAGCCGCCCAGCACGCGCGGGGTGCATTACGGCATCGCGGGCGATGCGTACCATGTAGCGGCAGACGACGGCCTACCGTTCCGCAACCGACGCGCGGTCGCCTGGAAAGGCAAGTTCAGCCGAAAGGATAGGCCGGCTCTGGAACAACTATGCAAACGGAGACCCACAGTGTCTCGTGCGAACGATGATGAGAAGCGGGCATTCTTCGAGAGGCTGGACGATGATAATTTGGAGTCGAGTCCGCCGCCCCCGCCCGTGGATCCCCCGTCCCGCCGGCCAGATGCACGGCGCGCCCATGATAATTTGGAGCCGAGTTCGCCGCCCCCTCCCGTTCCTGATCCTTGGCAGGATGCGTTCCTGGAGCCCAACGCACGGGAGCGGATGCTGCGCCTTCTGGAGCGCAAGCAGAACCTGATCCTTCAAGGCCCGCCGGGGGTGGGCAAAACGTTCCTCGCGCGGCGCCTGGCGTATGCGCTGTTGGGCGAAAGGGCGGACGCGCGGATCCGCAGCGTGCAATTCCATCAGTCCTACGCGTACGAAGACTTCGTCGGCGGGTACCGGCCGCAGGTGCGCAACGGGCAACTGACCTTCGAGGTGCGGGACGGCGCGTTCGTCACCCTCTGCGCGGCGGCGCAGGCGGACCCGCAGCGCAAATACGTGATGCTGATCGACGAGATCAACCGGGGCAACCTGAGCCGGGTCTTCGGCGAATTGCTGTTGCTGCTCGAACCGGACAAACGGAATCCGGACAACGGCGTCGCGCTGCAATACCAGGGCGCGGACGCGGAGCTTTTCTGGGTGCCGGCCAACGTGTACGTCATCGGCACCATGAATCTGGCGGACCGTTCGCTGACGGGGATGAACGTCGCGATGCGGCGCCGGTTCGGGTTCCAGGACCTGAAGCCGCAGTTCGGACAACCGGTATTCCGCGACTGGCTGGCACCGACCGGCATGCCGGCGAATATGCAGGCCGCCATCCACGCGCGGTTGTTCGCGTTGAACGAGACGCTAGCCAATGACCCCTCTCTCGGCAAGCAGTACGCGGTCGGCCACTCGTTCTTCTGCCCGAGCGCCGCGGAGGCACCGGTCGAGGGGTGGGACGAGTGGTACGCGATGGTGGTGGAGCACGAGATACGCCCGCTGCTGGAAGAGTACTGGTTCGACCATCCGGAGAAAGCTGCTGAAGAAACGGAAAATCTGTTGCAACCGTTCGCATGACGATGAACGACGAGGCCAGGGAACAGACGATGCCTACGGACCGGGAGGCTACCCCGTTGGCGCCTTCGGCCTTGGGCGCGGACGCTATTCCGGTGCGTAATTGGTGGCATATGCTGCTCTACGCTCTGGATCTGGGCGAGTTCGCCTACCGTTACGACGCCCTCGTCGAGAAAGCCCCGGATACGCATGCGCTTTTGGTCCAGATCCTCGCGGAGGGAACAACTCGCCAGCTGCGCCGGGGATTGCGGGGCGATTATCTGGACCGCGCGGCGACGCTGCAGGGCGTCAGGGGCCGGATCGACTTTGAGGGAACGTTGCGCGCGCGGACGCTGCATCAGGGCGCCCTACGATGCGAGTTCGACGAACATTCCGTTAACGTGCCTCGCAACCGAATCCTCGTCTCGACGTTGCAGCGTTGGCACCGCGAGGAGTTTGAGGCGCGCAGGCGCGTGGCGGATCCGCGGGCCCGCGAGGCGCTCGCGCGGATAGGGCAGCGCGTCGAACGCCTGGTGAGGCTACTGTCCGACCTTGAGCCGATGCGTCCGAGTCGCCAACTCATCGCGGACGAATTGCGCAAGTTGGGGCGTAATGAGGCGGAATACCGACTGCTTTTGCACCTCTGCGAGATGTTGCGCGCGCGGCAGATGCCGCGGGAGGATCGGGACGATGCGCAGGATATCCCCCTGCAGCGTTGGCGCGAGCTGCAACAGGAGAAGTGGCGGATCTACGAAAGGTTCATAGCGAACTTTTATCGCCTGAAACTTGGCCCGGCCGAGTGGGAGGTGCATACGCAATCCACGTTGGCGTGGAAGACGCCTCCGGACCCTGAAGGTACAGGATTGAGGTTGCCGTCCATGCAACCGGATATCGTATTGCGGCACAAGGGTACGAATCGGCGCATCGTGATCGACACGAAATGGTACAAGGCCGTGTCCTCGACTCGTCATGGCAACGAATACGTGCATGCAGGCCACTTGTACCAGATGTACGCCTACCTTGCGTCGCAGGCGCATCAGGCTGACCGCGCGTACCGAACGGCCATGGGCATCCTGCTGTATGCCCAGACGCGCGAAGGCGCGCGGCGCATGCGTACGCGTATTGACGATCATTCGTTTTGGGTGCATACGCTGGACCTGAGGCAGGATTGGCCCCGGATTGAAGCGGATTTGATCCAACTGCTTGATGAGGCGCGCAGGCATCCGAGCCGCGCAGGAGACATGCGCGCGGACGCGTCTGAAGCATAGCTGTCCGGCGAGTCAAGACGCTTCAGGTCCGGAGCTGAAGCGTTGCCTTGGGATGGCGCCGCATAAATCGGTTTCAAGGTGCGTACGGAGCGATACCGTCAGGATTCTTGGGCCACGCGCGCTTCTTGGCGCTCTATTGCAATAACGCGTTCCGCTTCGCGCCAGGCCTTGGACAGTTATAACCCGGCAACGGTGCCGCGTCCGGCTTTGGACTTGTAAGGGCGCCTGTCCAGGGCGGCCCGTACGCAGGCGATGCCCTGATCGCCTACGCGATGGGGCGCAAACAACCGGGCGCAACCTGCCCTTGCTGGCTGACCGCGCGAGGCTTTCAAGCAACGGCATCATGCGCATAACTGCGAGATAGGCCAATACGCCTTGGAAATGCGCCGTCATAGGCATCGTCTTCCGCCTTGAAATGTACCCTGCCTTCTACAACTCATTGCGCCGACGACGGGAGAGTTATCTTTCCCTGGCTGTGTATGAGATGGCGGAATTTCCATTACCCCATTGTCAATAGTGAAAAGCCCAATTGCACAATGCCGTTATTTGGTATAGAATCAGGAGCATCGCCCTTGCTCTAGAAGGCACAGGTGGAACGCGCCATGATAGCTGAAGCCCAGAAAGACGATATCATACGCGTCGTCAGGGAGATATTGGCGGAAAGAGATAACAAGGCCATTCTTTTTGATCCGATACTCGTTGAAGCGGACGTTGACCACGATGGCGATGAATACCTTGAGATCACCATCGTGTACGAAGGCGATTTGGCCGTGCTGGATACTAAGTGGAAAGTCAGCCTGATTCGTCGTTTCGAATCGAGACTTATACAAGCGGGAATCAACGAATTCGCCTACTTGGGGCGACGATTCGTGGAAAAATCCGAATGGGAGGCCTTGCAAGAGAATCGATATTTTGACGAGGATCTGTTCGCTTGAACGCAGGCCATCTACTTGAAACTGCGCAATACCTGACCAGTCGGCAATCCGTAGGCAGGCCAAGGCAAGTCGACTTGAAAAGGGCAATTAGTACTGTCTACTACGCACTGTTTCACGCATTGGCCTTGTGTTGCGCGGATACCTTGGCCACCCAAACCCGGAGAGGAACCTCTGCTTGACAACAGGCATACAGGGCAATTGAACACGGTCACGTCAAGAAACAATGCACGAACAAAGCAGCGATCCCGCGTTTTTCGCAGGAATTGCAGGATTTCGGAAAATGGTTCGTATATATGCAGATATTACGTCACCGCGCGGATTATGATCCGGTATCGAAGTTTACGCGTTCGGAGGTTCTGGATCACCTTGGCAGCGTTGAAGACGTTATTAAAGCCTTCTCAAGGATCTCCCTGAATAAGCGGCGCGAATTCGCCATCTTCGTTTTATTTCAAATCAGAAAATAATTGCGTGAAACAGTTGACCGTTCGGCCGGGCCTAAGTTGGGCCATTCGGGTCTCGTCCAGAGCGATCAGGCCCTATATCGGCGACGAGAGGCATACTGGCATCCAAGGCCAAGCATGAAGGCCGGATAGTTGCCGGTGGCCGCCTGCGCCCCTCGGGCCATGCATCTGCGACGGACATTGCTGGCTGGCCTGGCGTTTCATTGACCTCGCGCGCAACCCAGTCTGGACGAACGCGACGGGCGCGAGGCATCGGCGTTACCTGCGTGCCGACGCAGCATTGGCCGGCGCGTCTTAAGCGCTCTGACCAGGAGCAAGGAGGTTTTCCGGATTTTCGCGTCATTGTAAGGAGGGGCTAACCGGCCCGCGGACAGGCTTTGTGCAAGGGTATCCGTCTGGTTGTCGTTGAGCGTCATTCCTAATGGAATCCATACAGAATGGATTAACAGGGATAGAATGCAATACGTTAGTTGCTTCGTAGTGGATGGCGGCAGAGTATCCTGACATCTTTCAATAAGGATAGGGACCGCGGTGGCGTTCCCCGAGGCTCCATGGCAGGATTATGAGTACGTTTCTCTACGATCAATGACGGCCTGGTTCAGGCGTATGCACGGCACGCGCCAAGGCGCTGGGCAGCAAAGCGTTGCGCGCGCAGGAGAATGAGATGAACAAACGCGATTTTCTGAAAAAGGCCAGTTTGGCCGCGGTGGCCGCCCCCACGGTGCTGGCGTCCTCCTCCGCCCCTATCCGCTGGCGCCTGCAAACGTATGCCGGCGCCCCGCTGGCGGCGCACGTGGTGAAACCGGCGGTTGACGCTTTCAACGCGGTCGCCCACGGCGAAATGACGATCGAACTGTACGTCGCGGATCAACTCGTGCCGACGACCGAAATGTTCCGCGCCTTGCGGGACGGTACGCTCGATGCGGTGCAGAGCGATGACGAATCCATGGCTTCGCCCGCCGATATTGCCGTGTTCGGCGGCTATTTCCCGCTCGCCACGCGCTATAGCCTTGACGTGCCGGCGCTGTTCCACCAATACGGCCTGCAGGCAATCTGGGAAGAAGCGTACGGCGAACTGGACGGCGTGACCTGGCTGAGCGCGGGGGCTTGGGATCCCTGCCATTTCGTCACCGTCGATCCCATCTGCAGCTTGGCGGATCTCCAGGGCAAGCGCGTCTTCACTTTTCCGACCGCAGGCCAGTTCCTGTCCCGTTTCGGCATCGTACCGGTCACCGTGCCGTGGGCGGACGTCACGGACGCCGTGCGAGACGGTCGTCTGGATGGCATCGCCTGGTCGGGCATCACTGAAGCGTACACGGTGGGCTGGGCGGACGTGACCCGCTATTTCCTGACCAATCCCGTCGCCGGCGCCTGGTGCGGCTCGTTCTTCGTCAATACCGATGCATGGAACGCCGTGCCCGAACGCTTGCAGACGCTGTTCCGCCTGTGCATAGACAGTTCCCACTATTACCGCCAGCACTGGTACTGGGGCGGCGAGGCGCGCCTGCGCACGTCCGGCACGAAACTGGAGCTGACGTCCATTCCGGATGCGGAATGGAGACCGGTGGAAGACGAGGCGCTCAAGTTCTGGGACAGGATCGCCCAGACCAGTCCGCGCGCCGCGCGCGTCATCGAAATCCTCAAAACGTACAACGCGACGATGGCGGAAGCGGGACGGCCCTATCGCTACGCTTGACCGCGGCCCGGTCTTCTCGCGTGCCGGGCGCGCGCAGCGCAGGGCGGACAACCGTTTTTGACGCTTGGCTTTCCCACCGCGGGCCGTTGTCGCAACCCCGCGGTCCATTTTCAAGCCCTGTCGGCGTGCATGCGTCCATAGTCTTTTGGGGTCGGGGACTCTCGGTTCGTGGCTGGATACGCGGGCATTGACGGACAACAAGGACGGCGCTTCCGCCGGGACGGACCCGTACCTATCCGATTCGTCCCCCTGCCCAGATGATATTCGGCGACAGGCCGCGCCCAGTCCGCCCGCCTTATTCGCGGGCCGTTGACGCATAGGCCTTTAGTTTATATTACGGCGGTTAAGGCCTGCAAGTCCGCCAGAAAATCGTCCTCCAACCGTAGGCATAACACCCTGCGGCCTTGGACTCGCAAGGCTTCGGCATCGCCCAAAGCTTGCGCCCGTTGCAACGCGCCGAAAGAAAGCGGTCGCCCTGATCCGTCCTCATCCGGAATTTCCAGATCGCGGCGGCTTTCCCGCGTCAACTGGATATAGAGTCCGTTATTGGGCCCGCCTTTGTGCAATTGTCCCGTAGAGTGCAGAAACCGCGGTCCCCAACCCAACGTCACGGCCAGGCGCTTTTGGCGGCTGAGAGAACGCTGCCAACCTTCCAGCGCGCGCCGGACGGATGCGTTGTGCGGAAGATAGGCTTGAATGGACGCATAGTCGCCGGGCTGGGCCTGGGCCAGGAAGTCCTCTATCCGGGAGCGGGCAACGGCTACGGCATCGCCGCCCGGCAAGCCTCCGCCCGTTTTGAAGGCTGCCGCGAATTGCCGCGCCGCGACCTTGGCGGCTTCCACGTCCGGTTGATCGAAGGGATGAACTCCCAGGCAATGCCCTGCGACGGCCGTTGCGAATTCCCACGTAAAGAAGAAGCGGCCTATGTCCCAAGGCGACACCGGCATCGCTACGGTCGGATGACCGGCATGCACGCACGCGTCCACCCAGGCCGCGGCCTCGGCACCAGCGTCCGCCGCCGCCAGCACTACGCAAAAACGATCGGGGCCGAAGTGAGGCGCGTCGGCCGGACCCTCGCCCAGAACGGGCACGATGCCTTGGCCGTCCTTGCCCAGGCTTTCGGCGATCAACTGCTCCAGCCAATCCCCCAGCGCCGCGTAAGCCGGCGGCGCCATGACCGTGAGTTTGTCCCGGCCTTGCCGCGCCAGACCGACCATCACCGCGCCCAGCTGGGCCGCGACGTTGGCGGCGGCCGGCCACCGCGCGGCCGCGGCGGCTTGGAAGGCGGGGCACAAGATCCAGACCGCGTCCACGTCCAGTAGCGCCAGCGGCACCAGGCCGAAGTAGGACAGCGCGGAATAGCGGCCGCCGATGCAGGGATCATTTTCAAAGACGCGCCGGAAGCCGGCCGCGCGGGCCAGGTCCGCCAAACGGCTGCCAGGATCGGTGATGGCCGCGAATTGCGCGCCGACGGCGCGTGCCGGCGCGGCCTGAACCGCTTTGCGCCAGAAGTAACGGTATCCCGACAGCGTTTCCACCGTGCCCCCGGATTTGGTCGCGACAATGAACAGGGTTTCCGGCACGTTCAACTGCGCTTCCAGATCCGCGATTTGAGCGGGATCGGTCGTATCCAGGATATGCAGCTCCAGGCCGCGGCCGGCGCCGCGGCCGCCCAATATCCTCTGGAAGGCTTCGGGCGCCAAGCTGGAACCGCCCATGCCGATCAACACGGCCTGTCGAAATCCGTCGGCGTAGACCTGCTGCGCCCATTGCCGCAGGCCGGCCGCTTCCGTCAGCATGCGTTCGTGGATATCCAGCCACCCCAGACGATCGGCGATTTCGGCGGGACTGTCGCTCCACACCGTATGGTCCCGTTGCCAGATGCGCTCAATGACGGCCGCGCGCGTCAGGCGATCGACCTCGGTTTGCCGCAACGCGTCCCACGCGCCCAAATGAAACTTGGCTTGCATTCAGTTCCTCCGCTCTGACCGCTCCGCGCGCCCGCATTACGGCCTCGGACGAAGCCTGGACAAGACTTCCGCGCCCACGCGGCTCCCGCGCAAGGATATAACTGTATCATTTGCGCTGAAGAAACCCGCCGCGCGCCGGTTGCTCTAGCCCTTGAGCCCCGTGGTGGATATGCCCTGGATGAAATACTTCTGGGCCAGGAAAAACACGGCCAGGCACGGCAAAACCATGAGGAAGGACATGGCCATAATCGCGTTCCAGTCCACGTCGAACTGATCCCGGAACATGGCCAGGCCCAGCGCCAGAGTGAAATTGCGGGAGCGGTTCAGGAAGATCAACGGCTCCAGGAAGGAATTCCATTGCGACATGAAGGTGAAGATGGCAATCGTGGCCAGCGCCGGGCGCGCCAGCGGCAGGAGAATGCGGTAGAAGATGCCCCACCAGCTGCAGCCGTCAATCTTGGCGGCGTCGTCCAGTTCCCGCGGCAAAGTCAGGAAATACTGGCGCATGAGGAAGATGTAGAACGCCGTGCCGCCGAAAGACGGCACCCAGAGCGGCAGGTGGGTATCGATCCAGCCGAACGACTTGAAAATGAGGAATTGCGGAATCATGAGCACCTGGAAAGGCAGCATCATGGTGCTCAGGGTCAGAATGAAGAGCGCGTTCTTGCCGGGCCAGCGCAGACGGGCGAAGGAGAACCCCACGAGCGCGCAGCTGGCCACGCGTCCGACCATGGACAGGGCCGTGATCTTGACGGTGTTCTGCAAATAGGTGTTGAAGTTCGCGCGCGTCCAGGTCGTCCAGAAGACGTCCCATTGCGGCGGGTCGGGAATCCATATGGGCGGGATCTTGAACATCTGCGCCGTAGGCTTGATCGCCGTGGTGAACATCCAGACCAGGGGAAAGAAAAAGACCAGGCTCAAGGCCGCCAGCACCAAATACAGCACGACGGTGCGCGCTATTTTCCCGAGGGTCGGCAGACGCGGGAACGTCCAGTCGCGAGCGAAAGGCCGCGCGGCATTCATGACGCAAGCGCCGCCTACTCGCCGGCGTAGAACACCCAGCGCCTGGACAAACCCAACTGCAACAGGGTGAACAGCATGATGACCACGAACATGAACCAGGCCATGGCCGCGCCCAGCGCCATGCGCCCCCACCAGAACGAAATGTTGTACAGGTACAACGCGTAGAACATGGTGGAATTGTTGGGGCCGCCCTGGCCGTCCGTGGCGACGTAGGCCAGGGTAAACACCTGAAACGCCCCGATGATGCCCGTAATGGTGTTGAACAGAATCACGGGCGACAGCATGGGAATCGTCACGAAGAAAAACTGGCGCACCGCGTTGGCGCCGTCAATCTTGGCGGCGTCGTAGAGTTCCGTGGGAATGTTCTGCAGCCCCGCCAGAAAGATCACCATGGTCGCGCCGCCCGCGCCCGTCAGCGTCATGAGGATGAGCGCGGGTTTGGACCAGGTTTCGTCCTGCAGCCACAGCGGCGGGGAACTGATCCCGATTTTGCGGAGCAGGAAATTCACGAGCCCGATATTGGGATCCAGGATCCACATCCAGAGCAGCGCCACGGCCACGCCCGCCACGATGGAAGGCACGAACACCATGGTGCGGAACAGGGGAATGCCGCGCAGCTTCTGGTTGAGGAGCAACGCCAACAGAAGGGACGCGACCAAGCCCAGCGGCACGCCCAGCGCCACGAAGTAGCCCGTATTGCCGAAAGCCTTGCCGAAGACGGGATCGTCGGTAAACATTTCGACGTAGTTGCCCAGGCCAATCCAGGCCTGAGGGTATCCGATGCGGAAATTCGTGAGGCTGAGCACGAAGGAGTAAATGAAAGGGTATACGTTGAAGAGAGCGAGGCCCAAGACCCAAGGCGAGGCGAAAGCCCAGCCGGCCAAAGCCTCTCGCCGCCGGGCCGGACTGGCGAGATATTCTTTCAACATGCTGCGCGCAAGGCCTGGCGAGAACGCGGCCCGTCGAACCGGCGCGTGTCTGCGGCGAGGGCAAGGATTGCGGTGCGGGTCCCGCGCGGTCGCGCGGGACCCGCACCCAGGTTCAAAACGGCGCAGCTACGGTATCTTGTATGGCGGCGCGTTATTCAGGCCTTCCTGCCAGACTTCGGCGCATCGTTGAATGGCCTCGTCCACGGAAATGGCGCCCAGCGCCGCCTGCTCGAAAAAGTTCCCGCCTTCCTGGCGCAGTTCGAAGTAGCCCGGAGGATTGATGACGTCGTAGCCATGGGGGGCCCCCTTCTCCAGATAGATGCCGACGTACGGGGATTCCTGCACGAACGGGGTGTCCAGCGCCGATTTGCGCACCGGTATGTAGCCGCCCCACTCGCTGTACGCGACGTTATGCTCCGTCTGGCTGAATACGTGCGCCCATTCCACGGCCGCGCCCACGTCGGCTGACGTCGGGGATACCGAGACGAAATTCCGCCAGGAAATGGCGTTCTTGCGGCCCGTGCCGTCTTCGGCCTCCAACGGAAAGCCGAAACCCAGATCCTCGAAGGCGTCCGGGTTGTAGCGCAGCACGTCGCGCGGCTGCGAACCGTGCCCGCGCATGTGCATGGCGATGTTCTTGTTGGCGAAATGAGGGATCGGCGCTTCCTCCGGCAACCGCGCCACGCCTTCCGGGTACACGGTCTGGAACAGTTCGACGATCCAGCCCAAGGCCGCGCGGCCCAGCTCGTTGTCGAAGCGAACCTCCGAGTAGTTTTCGTCCGCCATTTCGCCGCCCAGCCGTTGCAACTGCACCTCGAACGCCTGGAAGAAGCCCCGCCAGTTGTTCGGCGACCAGCCGCCCAGGCGAAGGGTGCGGCCCTCTTCCACTTGCTGCAAGACCTTGGCGGCCGCGAGGTATTCCCTGTCGGTGGCCGGCGGATTGTCCGGATCCAGATCCGCTTCCGCCAACGCGCTCTTCCAATAGACAGTCAGGGAGGGATGGCTGAAAATGGGCACGCCCCACGTGCGGCCCGCGATCTGGGTGCCCTTGATATTGGCCGCGAAGTAATCGTCCAGATCGTCCCAGGCGTCGATGTATTCGTCGATAGGCGTGCCCTCGCCGCTGGTGGCGACGCGTCCGGCCGCCTGGGTGCCGGCCTCATGGATGTCCGGCAAGGAGTCGCCCACAATCGAGGTGGACAGTTTCTGGCGGTAGCCGTCGTAAGGCACATGCTCCGCCACCAAATCGAAACCGGGCATTTTATCCCTGAATTCAGGCGTCACTTCGGCGTCGATGTAATCCAGGATCTCAGGATCCAGGCTGAACATCCACAGAGTCAATTCCACCGTTTCCGGCTGGGCCGGCGCAGCGGCGGGCACGGCGCAGGCCGCGACCGCAGCCCCCGCGAGCGACAAAGACGACAACTGCAAAAACCTGCGACGCGATACGGGGGGCATGGCAGCCATAACGGCCTCCTCTTTCAGGGGATGACAAGAATCGCTCTGCCCGGCAAACTGCGGGAGCCGCGTTGATGGGAATGGGAGCGAAGATTTCAGTTATGGTAAGGAAAGGTCTCGGATCTGTCAAGTCATCCGAAATGCCGGCTTATGTCCGTACGCGATCAACGCCGTTCCGCCGCGTAGCCCCGCGCGCGCGAATCCGTACGCGCAACGACCTTGTCCGAGGCCTGGAACGGAACCCCGTGCAAGACGCGCCTTTTCATCGCAACCGGTCGCGTGGCGGAACCGGCGATCCGCTCGCCTGCTTGCGGAACGGCCACGCATGGCTGACAGTGTATATTATGCATTCAGAATGCATAATATACACTGACCAGGCACAGAGAGGCAGGAGCGCTCATGTCGGAGCCGCCAATCTATATCCAACGTTCGCTGGAACCCGCGCTCAAGGAAGCGGCAGCGGAATTCCCGGTCGTAATTCTCACGGGCCCGCGCCAATCAGGCAAGACAACCATCCTCCGTCATCTCTTCGGTTCCCGCTATCAATACGTTTCGTTGGACCCGCCGGACGTCCGCGCCTTGGCTCTGCAAGATCCGCGCAGTTTTCTGGCAGCCCATGCTCCGCCCGTGATCTACGACGAGATCCAATGCGCTCCTAATCTGCTGCCTTACATCAAAGAGCGCATTGACGCGCAGCGCCACGTCGCGGGACAATACCTTCTGACCGGTTCGCAAAACCTGTTGCTGGCGGCAAAAGTGACCGAATCCTTGGCGGGACGCGCAGCCATGTTGCGCCTGTTGCCGCTTTCCCGCCGCGAAGCCCAAGGCCGGCCACGCGCGGCCCTGCCGTGGGAAGCTCAGCCAGAAAAAGCGGAGAACCCCGCGGGTTCAAGTTCCCCAGAGATGCTGGCCTTTGGCCCGCTGTGGGATTATTTTGTGCGCGGCGGGTACCCGGAATTGCGTCTGCACCCTGAGCGCAATGCTTTCCGCTGGCATGCCAGTTACGTCCAAACCTATCTGGAACGCGACGTACGCACCCTGAGGCAAGTCGGCGACTTGGTCCAATTTCAGAATTTTCTCCGCGTGCTCGCAGCCCGCAACGCCCAACTTTTGAATCTGGCCGATATCGCGCGGGACTTGGGCCTGGCCCTGAACACGGTCAAAGCCTGGTTGTCCGTACTGGAGGCCACCTACCAGGTGATGATCGTCCGGCCGTATTTCGCCAACGTAGGCAAACGGCTCGTCAAGACCCCCAAAGCATTCTTCACCGATACGGGCACGCTCTGCTATTTGGCCGGCTCCAGAGTCCCGAACACGCCGTTGCCGGCCCCATGGGGGGCGCCGTTATGGAAACGGCGGTGCTGTCGGAAATCGTAAGGACATTGACCCACAGGGGAATCGAACCGCAGATCTATTTCTGGCGGACGACCGCGGGCACGGAAGTCGATTTCATCGTTGACGTCGGACGCGGATTGATACCGATTGAAGTGAAACTGTCCGCCACGCCTGGATACGTGGTGCATCCGGGCGACTTGCGGCTTCCGCTCGGTCCTTCCGTTACGTCCCTGCCCTTTGCCGAACTGTGAGTTTTTCGTTCCGCCACGGACGCGCAGGCGCGGCGCGGCCTCGGCAACGTCCAATCTACGGCTTCCCGCCGCGCCGTCGGCCGCGGGCGCCAAGAGCGCGGGCCGTTCAATTGAGCCCTAAGACGCTTCTACGGGAAACCATTGAGCGCGCCGCGCCGGGGCAAACAATGACATCTTCTCGCAACGTTGGCGGCCCAAGCGGCAACGATCCTGCCTCACTGAGCTGATGCTATGCTTTAACCAGAAAGATTACCCGCATTCGCCACAGGGGGCCGGTATGCCGCGCCAGCCGAATATTCTGTTGATCATGGACGATCAACATCGCTACGACTTTCTGGGCGCGGAGCAGCCCGCGGTAGCGACGCCTCATCTTGACGCCTTGGCCGCGGCCGGCACGCGTTTCACGCACTGCTGCGTCAACGCGCCGGTGTGCGCCCCTTCCCGTATCTCGCTCGCGACCGGCCTGCATCCCTGGCGTTTGGGCTGCCTGGACAATCACTGCTATCTGCCGGCGCGCGTGCCGACCTACTATCAGCGGCTGCGGGATGGCGGGTATCAGGTCGCCTCGGTCGGCAAACTGGATCTGGCCAAGCCGACGGGCTTTAACGGACGCCAGGGACGGCGCGCCTGCAATTTCCGGTGGGGCTTCACCGACCCGCTGGAAGCGGAAGGCAAAATGCATGCCGGCCGCGCCGCGGAACCCGTCGGGCCTTACGGCCACCAACTCCAGAAAGCCGGCCTGTGGGATGCCTTTCGTCAAGACTACGCGGCCCGCAGCCAAGCGGGTTGGATCAAAGGCGCGTCCCATGATTCCGCGTTGCCGGAAGCCTGGCATTCGGACAGCTGGATTGGGCAGCAGGCGGTCAGATGGCTGGACAGCGCCGCGCGGGACGAACCATGGCATCTCTTCGTGTCGTTCGTGGGTCCCCATGATCCTTTCGATCCGCCCGCGGCCTGGGCCGATCGCTACCGGGATCGCGCCATGCCGCCGCCCATACAGGACGCGCGGGAGGATAAGCCGGCCTGGATTCGCCGTCGCCGCCTGGGCCTGTCGGACGCGGAAGTAGCCTGGACGCGTCGCCAGTACTGCGCGAACGTCTCTCTCATCGACCATTGGATCGGGCAGATGCGCGCGGCGCTCGCCGCCCGCGGCCTGGCGGAGAACACGTATATTCTCTTCGCCTCGGACCACGGCGAAATGCTGGGCGACCACGGTCTGTACACCAAGAGCGTGGCGTACGAAGGCGCCTTGCGCGTGCCTCTGATCGTGACGGGCCCTGATCTGCCGCAGGGCCAGTTCTGCGCGTCCCTGGCGGAACTCGCCGACCTCAATCCCACCATTTGCGAATTGGCCGGCCTGCCTTACGCAGGCAGTGAACTCAACGCCTTGGACGCTCGCTCGCTGTTGCCGTCCGTCCGGGACGTCGCGGTCGGCCATCGGCGCAACGTCTTGGCCCAACTACGGAACTTCGCCGCCCTGCGTACGGAAACGCACAAACTGATCGTCAACTACAACGAGGCGCCGGAACTCTATGATCTGGCCGCGGATCCCTCCGAAACGCAGAACCGCGCAGCGCAACAACCCGAGCTCGCGGCGGCGCTTGCGTCGGAACTGCGCGCCCGTGCGCTGGAAGGCGCTGGACGCCGGTAACGTCCGGCCTGCGCAAAACGAAAGGGGAGCCGTAGGCTCCCCCTCGTTGCCGCTCCGTTTTTCGCGCGCGGCCAGCGGATAGCTGCCTGGCTTGGGCTGACGCGCGGTCCTCAGGCCGGTTGCACCCTTACGCGATTCGTAGCCGTCCGGCCTTCTTCAATCAGGAGCGCGATGCCGCCCCGCGCCAAACCGGGATGGGCGCAAGTCGCGTGCAGGAGATCCTGGCCGTCCACCGCGCAGGTCAGCTGGCCTTGGCGCACGGTCACGTCCAGCTCGTACCGGCGGCCGAATTCCAGGGACCACGGCGCTTCCGCCAACGTTTCTTCCGTCCCGTCGAAAGCGCTGATCAGGCGCGCCCGCCCGTCTTGGCCCAGCAGGAAGGCGATGTAGCGCGTCATGCCCTGCACGCGAACCCCGACGCCGACGGCCTGGGCCAGATGGGGCGTGACGTCCGCGGACACTCTGTAGTCTTGCCAGTCCCGGGTGCCGGTGATGAGCAAGCCGCGGCCCTCGTCGTGAATGAGGCGGAACGTTTCGGGATAGAAGCGCTCGTAGTGATCCACGCCGTTGACCCACGCGTACTTCCACATGCTGCCCGCGAACGCGAACCGATCCTTGCGCACGGAGGTGTCGGGAATGCGCACTTCGTAATCCGGCGTCCCGTCCCAGGTCAGGTAATCCAGAAAGGCGTAGCCGTCCATCTTCCGGTCCGAACAGAGTTCCAGGCCGACCTTGGCGATGGGATTGCCGCCGGTGTCGGGCAGTTTCCAGACGAATTCCCGCGCCGCGCCCGGAGCCATGGCCTCGACGGGGCCGCGCAGGACGTCCAGTTCATCGTCCGCCCCGTAGACCTTGACCATGAGGTTGGCGATGAGATCCTCGGCGTTGTGCGGGCAGGCCTCCACGCGGGCGCGCACCGTCTGGCCGGGATACAGGGTAGGCGCCGCGAACAGGGCGTAGCCGCGCTGGGCGAAATAGTCGTGGGTCTTGCGATCCGGCACGAAAGTGGGCGTTTCCACGCGGGCGTATTTGCCCGCAGCCATGCCGCGGAAGCGCAACGCCAGGCTGCGGGCTCCGGATTGGCTGTGCCCTTCAATGTTGCGCAACGTGGTTACGCCCGCCGTGTCCCGGTGCGGATCTTCCTGAAAGCCCTGCAAGGAGCCCGGGAAGGAGAAGTGGAAACGCGCGCCGCGCTTGAAGCAAGGTGCGTCCTGGCCGGCCAAACGGGCTCCGACCGCGGCCAGCCGCGCGGCTTGCGCGACGGCATCCGTAATGGCGCTGCCGCCGTCCGCCGTAGGCAGATACATGCGATCGGCCACGGGCTCCCGCCAGTCGGGACCGCTACCGTCGATGCCGGCCAAACCGTTCTTGATGCCCAGCAGACAGCCCACGTTGCCGGAATTGCAGTCCGTGTCCCAGCCGCAGGTGTTGACGATCATGAGGCTTTGCTGGAAGTCGTCCGCGCCGTACAGCAGCGCGTGGATGATGAGGGCGTGGTTGGGCACCATGTGGCAGTTGCCGCCGTAGTCGGCGTACCCGTACTTGCCCGCGATCTTCTCCCGCGCCTTGCGCCAGTCGGGTTCGCCCGCGTGCCATTCCCGCAACTCGTCGATCATGCGGTAAATGATGCCGTCCTTGGGAATGAACGACGCGCCCGTATCCAGCAGCCGGTTCAGATCGTTCTCCACGAACGCCTGGGCTTCCATCGCGGCCAGCACGACCGCGCCGTCCACCGCCGCGCCGTCGTGGGACACCCGCGCCGCCTCCGCCGCCAGCCGCGCCGCCTGATCCGGATTGCCGGGCGAGATCAAGGCCCAGCCGTCGATGAAGATCTGGGATCCGATCTGTTCGGCCACGACCTGGCCGTTCAGGGCGATGGAGCCGCTGGCCGGCGCGTCGATGCCGCGTTTGAGGCGCAGATAGGCCGTGTGCTCGGTGGAGTTGCCCAGGCCGCCCCACCACAGCACCGTGCGTTTCTCGATCAGGTAGTTGAGCCAGGTGCGACCGATGTCCTTGGCCGACAGATCGGCCTTGTACTGGTAGTCTTCCATGGCCCGCACGAAGGTGAACGTGCCCGAAATGTCGTCGTCGGTGACGATCAACGGCACGTCCAGCAGATCGTGGACGTAGTAGTTGATCTCGCCCAGACGCTCCATGATCGTCTCGTAGGGCCAACCCTCGAAAGGACGCCCGAGATACACGCCGATGATTTTGCCCAGGACGCCGGCGTACACGCGTTCGGCGTAATCCGCTTGCAAGGGGGTCATATGCGTCGCTCCCTGAATGATGCGTTGACGATCGTGCGCCAGCTCATGCGCTGGAACCTATCGTGGATGGCGGCCGCGCGCCGCGTGCGTTCCCGATGCGCGTCCCGCCCAGCGCCGTCAAATCCGCGGCCAAGGTTCCGGTTCCATGCGGTTGGCCTCTTTCACCTGGCGCCTCCAGGCCGGGGGCAGGGCTTCCATGCCGTGCCTGGCGCCCGCAATCGCCCGGCCGTGCCATAGGGGGCCTCAAAGCCGCGGTCCGGGACGGGACGGGCGCGGGCCTGCGCGCCCGCATGTTCAGACAGGATCAACGTCAGCGCCTGGGGATAGGCGGAATGGCGTCCGCGGCCAATTCTGCCTGGAAGAGTTCATCCAGGCCCTGCAAATACTCTTCGGCCGCGATCTCCCCGGCCCATACCCGTTCGATCTCCTCGTAGATGTAGGCGTTGCTCTTGGGCGGCCAGAAGGTCCAGGTGGTGTACCCGTATCCGCCTGCGTCCGACGTCGCGGCCAAGGCGACGAAGAGGGATGCGATGCGCGGATCCACGCCTTCCATGGCGTCGCGGGTCAGCCGTACCGGAGCCGGCGCCTTGCCGCAATTGCGCAGCAGCCGGGCCTGCGCTTCCGGCGAAAAGCTGTAGGACAGGAATTCCGCGGTTTCCGCCGGGTACCGGGAGTTGCGGTTGATGGACGACGTATTGCCTATGCCGATGTCGTAGATCGGCTCGCCGGTCTGCGACGGCACGGGCACCCAATCCCATTCGTTGCCCCCGTTCTCTTCCGTGAAGTAGTGCGTATCCAGGTTGGCCGCGGTCCAAGTGCCCTCGACGTTCATGGCCGCTTCGCCGCGGGCGAACAAGCTCCGGACTTCGTCGAAGGGGGAGGTGTAATACAATTCCAGGCCGCCGCCGAACCATCCCTTCTGCTGGGCTTCGTCCAGCATTTCGATCGCGGTCACGAAATCGGGATCCGTCCAGGGAATCTGGCCCGTGAGCGCCTCGTACACCTTTTGCGGCCCCGCCACGTGATTCAGGTATTCGCCCACATGCCATTCGTTGGCCGGCCGCCATTCCCTATTGGCGTGCGCGAAGGGAATGATGCCCTGGTTCTGGATCGCCTCAGCCAGCTGGTGCAGTTCCGCCAGCGTGCGGGGGGGTTCCCAGCCGTTGGCCTCGAACAGCGTCTTGTTATAATACAGCACCAAAGTTTCCATTTCGTCGGCCAAGGCGTAAATCGGGCCGTCCACTGCGCCGAGGCTCAGGGCCCAATCCACGAAGAGTTCGTCCCAGCCTTCCGACTGCACGTAATCGTCCAAGGGCAGCAACTGGCCCGCCTGCGCCAGCTCAAAGGCGAACGAGGGGCCAGGGGTGCGCACGACGTCGGGGCCCTTGCCGGCGGCCAAAGCCGTGCGCGTGGCGTTCCAGGCCTCGGGCCGGGCGACCGCGTCCACGAAAACGGTTGCGCTCTGTTCGTTGAAGGGAACGACGACGTTCGCTTCGTAACAGTCGGCCCCTTCGCCGCCGGCGGGCGGGTCGTACCAGAAGCTGATGGTCGCCTTCTCCGGCCCTTCCGCCGGAGCCGCCGCAGGGGCTCCGCAGGCCGCAAGCGCCAAAGCCGACAGGAGCCAGAGAGAAAGCCGGAACCGTCCGCGCATGGATTCTCCTTTGCCGCAGGCAAAGCCAAGAGCGTCGCTTGGGCGCAAGCGACCGCTACGAAACGAACTGAACGCAAAAATCCGGCGCATTGTATCCCCCTTGGCCCTGTCGGCGCCAAAAAAAGAGCGGGCGGCGGCGGCGCGGGACGGGATTTCCTGTAGAATCCTGAGCGGAGGCCGAGACGAGAGCCGGCGGGCGCAGGACGCATGCCTACCGCATCCGCCTTTCGGCTCGGTCCTGCCGCGCAACGCCAAGGAAAATCGGCTTGGATTTTCACTCTCCCTATCGGCACGGCTTCGTCCGGGTCGCCGTATGCGTGCCGCGGATGCATCTGGCGCATCCCGCGCGCAACGCCGCCTGCACCATAGACATGCTGCAAGCCTGCCATGCGCAAGGCGCGGCGTTGGCGCTCTTTCCGGAACTGGGCCTGTCCGGTTACAGCCTTGACGACTTGCTGCAACAGGAAGCGTTGCTGGCCGGGGTGCGGCGCGCCCTGCGCCGCGTGCTGGAAGCCACGCAGGAACTGTCCCTCGTAGGCATCGTGGGCGCGCCCCTGGCCTTCCAGGGCCAGCTTTTCAACTGCGCGGTCGCGTTCCAGGCCGGGCAGGTGCTGGGCATCGCGCCCAAGACCTTCCTGCCCAACTATCGCGAGTTCTACGAAAAACGGCACTTCGCCTCCGGGCTGGATACGGACCTGCAGGAAGTCGCCTGGGGTGCGCAACGGGTTCCTTTCGGTGCGCAACTCCTGTTCCAGGCGGATACGCATCCGGCGTTCGCGTTTCATGCCGAGATCTGCGAAGATGTCTGGACGCCCATTCCGCCCAGCACCTACGCCGCCCTGGCGGGCGCGACGCTCCTGACCAACCTGTCCGCGAGCAACGCAACGGTGGGCAAGGAGGCGTATCGACATCATCTCTGCGCCGCGCACTCGGGCCGCTGCGTAGCGGCCTACCTCTACGCGGCCGCCGGGTTCGGCGAGTCGACCACGGATCTGGCGTGGGACGGCCAGGCCCTGATTTACGAAAACGGACGGCGTCTGGCCGAGTCCGACCGCTTCGCGATGGAGGGCCATATCACGTACGCCGACGTGGACTGCCAGATGCTGCTGCAGGACCGGATGCGCCTCACGAGTTTCGGGGACAGCGTCCGGGCCCACAAGGCCAGCGTGGCCGGCGTGCGCCGGGTGCCGTTCGCGTGGCGCCCGCCCGCGCGCGCGACCGGCCTGCGCCGGCCCATGGAACGGTTCCCCTACGTACCCAGCAATCCGGCCCAACGCAACGAAAGGGCCTTCGAGGTGTACCGGATCCAGATTGCCGGCCTGGCGCAACGCCTGCAGGCCACGGGCATCGACAAGGTGGTCATCGGCGTCTCGGGCGGCCTGGACTCGACGCAGGCGCTCATCGTGGCCGCGCGGACGATGGATGCGCTGTCTCTGCCGCGCACCTCGATTCTGGCCTATACCATGCCCGGTTTCGCCACCAGCGCCGGGACCTTGGCCAACGCGCACGCGCTCATGCGCGCCCTGAACGTTTCCAGCCGGGAAATCGATATTCGGCCTTCCGCCATGCAGATGTTCCGCGACCTGGAACACCCTTTTGCCGAGGCCGAGGCGCAGTACGACGTCACGTTCGAGAACGTCCAGGCCGGCGAACGCACGTCCCATCTGTTCCGGCTGGCCAATTTCCATGACGCGCTCGTCCTGGGCACGGGCGATCTGAGCGAATTGGCGCTGGGCTGGTCCACCTACGGCGTCGGGGATCAGATGAGCCACTACAACGTCAACGGTTCCGTGCCCAAGACCTTGATCCAGCACCTCATCCGCTGGACGATCCATACGCGCCAGTTCGACGCCGCGACGCGCAACGTCCTGCAACGCATTCTGGACACGGAGATCTCCCCGGAATTGGTTCCGGGGGACGCGGCGCGCGCCGAGCAACCGGCCCAACGGTCCGAAGACGTCGTCGGTCCGTTCGAACTGCAGGATTTCCATCTGTATTACGCGTCCCGGTTCGGCTTCGCGCCCTCCAAGATCGCGTTCCTGGCGCTGGCCGCCTGGGGCCAGCGCGCGACGGGCGCCTGGCCCGAATTCATGCCCGCCGCGCAACGCAACGAATACGCGTTGGCGGACATCAAGCGTTGGCTCAGGGTTTTCCTGTTGCGTTTCTTTCAGATGGCCCAATTCAAGCGCACGGCCGTGCCCAACGGTCCCAAGGTCGGTTCCGGGGGTTCCCTTTCGCCGCGGGGCGATTGGCGGGCGCCCAGCGATGCCTCGGCTCAGGCGTGGCTGGACGAACTCAAGCGCAACGTACCGGCTTGAACTGCCGCGCATCCTGCGGATCCGGGCGCGCAGAAACGGAGAAGCGCGTCCGCCAATCTGCAAACCCGCGCGGCGCAGACTCAAACGGGGCACCTGCAGGCGCCCCGCTATCCATTTATCAGGCGGAGACGACGGGATTTGAACCCGCGACCTCTGGCTTGACAGGCCAGTATGCTAAACCGCTACACCACGCCTCCCGACAAGATAAGCATTCTATACAACTTCCAGACGAGAGTCAAGAGAAAAGATCGCTATACGGAGGAAACGGGCCGGCATAGGCCTTAACGCGTACGCCAAGAACAGAGACGGGAGCGGCGGATTACCTGATACGCTCCTCTCGGCCTGCCCCGTCGTAATCTATGGATCCCGCACCTCAGCGCGGCCCATAACCGCCCTGGATCATCCGACTCCATCGACATCAGGACGGAGGAACGCAGACGCGCGGCGCAACTTGGGGGGGGGGGGGCTCAGGCTGGCTCCGCGCGCCCCAGTCTCGCGTCCTCCTGGGCCAACCAGTCCCCATAGGCGCGCGGGGCGGGAGGCGGGTCCGGATCGAGGCCATGTTCGGCGCGAAAAGCGCGTAGCGGATGATGGCGCGGCATATCCTTGAGCGCGATCCGGCGGCCCTGGACCGCCGCGAAAAACAGGGCGTTGATGACTTCCATGACATGGCGGCCTTCCGCGCCGCTGCAAGGGTGGGAGCGGCCTGCGTCCAGGGCGGCCACGTACTGATCCACGAAGGCGAACTCGTCCACGTTGCAGGCGTCCGTAGCCGGCCAGGCCATCGGCGGCGTCAGCGGCAAGGCCTCCCAATGGGCGTTGTCATAGGACGGCGTCGCGATATTGGGCCCTGGCGGTATGTTGGGCGTAGGCAGCCAGAACGCGCCGTGGGGCCGCCATAGCAGGCGGCCTTCCGTACCGTAGATCTCGACCACATGGGCGCTGAGATCAATGCGCTCAAAACGATGTTGCAGCAAGGTGGCGCATACGCCGTTCTCGAACTCCAAGAGAGCCGTAATGTTCTCCCCGGCCACGATGCCCATGCCCATGGGGGCCTGCAGCACGTCATGGGGGCCGATCGCGCGGCCATCCGTGAGGACATGGCCGCTGACGCTCCGTACGCGTCCGGCCACGGCGAAGAGCTGATTCAACAGGTGCGTGCCGATATTGGGCAAACCGTACCCGCCGTAATATCCCTTGCCGCTCGCGTACAGATAGCGCAACGCCCCGATGCGTCCCTCTTGCAACGCCGCCAGGACAGCGGCGCTGGGCGGACCGACGCGCCATTGATGATGCACGGCAATCTCCCGGTTTCGGCGCCGGGCCGCGGCCAGCAGCGCGTCCGCCTGATCCAGATGCGCGCAGATGGGCTTTTCCACGTCGATGTGGCATCCATGCTCCAGACAGCGCAGCGCCAACGGGAAATGGAATTCGGTCGCGGTCGGAATGGCGACGATGTCCGGGGCTTCGGCGGCCAGCATGGCGTCCAGATCGGCGTACCGACGTTCCACGCCCAACTCCGTTCCCAAGGCCTGCAACCGCCCTGCGTCCAGATCGCAGAGCGCGACCAAGGTTGTGCGCGGATGGGTCAGGTAGGCGCGTCCGTGCGCGCGGCCTCTGGATCCGCACCCCAAGAGAGCTACTCGATACGTTCTCATGCCGCCTTTCTCGGTTCGCCTTGGCCCGATCAGCGCCGGCTGGCTATCGCTCGGCCCCGCGGCGCAGGGGGCCGTTCCGGAGGCGCCGGCACGCGCCCGGCCAGCCGGGTCCTGGCCGGACGGCGCCTTCAGCCGCTGGCAGCGCGGTCAGGTTCCGTTTCCGGCGCCGGCGCGTCCCTCGCCGCGGGCCCAGCGCGCGAGAGAGTTTTGGGGATCGCGCAACTCCGCGAGCGATTGGAAATAATAGTCCTGCCACCCTTCGCGAGGCAACCCCGTAAACAGCATCAGATTCAAGGGATACTCTTCGCTGTCCGTAGTGCGGCGGTAGTCATCCCGAAACAGGAAAGTGGGCTTGCCCCACGCGATGGCCATGCCCAACTCCACCATGACGCCTTCGTCCGGCGGCGCGCCGTTGACGATCGCGAGCAGTCCGTCCGCATCGCGCACGTCCCGGCGATCCGCCTGGCCTATGCGATACGCCCAGCCGGGCTGGGACAGGTCCTCTTGATTGTTGCGCTGGAACGGTTCCCACACTTCCAGGCCCAACGTCTCTACCGTTTGCACGATGTCCGGGAGCAGTACGTCTCGTTGCTGGACGGAGAAGCCATAGGGATTGGCGAGATAGATCGTTCTTCGTCTCTGGCTCTGGTTATGCGTATCGGGCATGGCGCAACCCTCGTTCACGGCGTATCGCAATACGGAGCGAGCGGCGGGATATACCTGACGGCTGGCCGCCGAAGCCTAAAGAGGCCGACCTTCCGCCAAGGTCCGCCGCGCTAAGGATATCATTGCCCGCGCAGTCGGCGTAAACGAAACCCAATCTCTCTCTTGCACTATTCATTGAAACTATGTTATTCTTTTCCCCGGCCGTCAATTGACCTTGGATTTGATTCCGATCCTTAGATTACGGTTTGTCTATGGTTGCCGTCAATGAAATTGCGGATTTCGTCCGCATTCTTAAAGAGGAGCCTGAATGGGCCGCTTCCATACGCGGCATTCTGCTGGGACAGGAGATGTTGGATATGCCCACGCGCCTGGAAGGATATATCCACGTAACGGAAGAACATAACCGCCTTGTTAGAGAACGATTGGATAAGCAGGAACACAATAGCGGCATCTTGGCGACCAGAGTGGATGCCCTGACGGAACAGATGGTTGCTCTAACGGCCTGCGTTGATACTCTAACAGCCCGCGTCAATGCCCTGACGGAGCAAGTAAGAGACTTGAAAGGACAAATGAATCGCTGGACGGGGCGGGTAGGCAATCTAGATGGTGCCGAACTGGAGCGCAAAGTGAGCGTCAATTTCGCCAATTTCGCCAATTTCCAGTTAGGCCTTAACCAAGTCCAGGTTCTGAAAAGCGCTGTCGTCCATACCCACAGTGAATTGCAAACGCTTTTGCTATCCGCGGTCAACCAGAAACTTCTTACTGACAATGAAGCCTCTCAGATCGGGTTCTCTGACATCGTGCTGTTGGCCAGTCGCAGAGATTCCGCATGTTCCGTTTACGTCGTTATTGAAGTGTCGCGCAGCATTGCCGACAACGACATCGTGCGTGCTGAACGCCGCGCCCAAGCGCTGGCCCGGGCGTCCGGCATGGAGGTCATGCCCGTAATCATCGGCGCGCGCATCTCGGAGAAGCAACAGACGCTAGCCGAAAATCGCAACGTCATTTTCTTGGGCGTTAAGGATCGGTAACGCTGCCCTTCGGATCCTAGTCGAACTTTGAGCTCCCATACGTAGTGGATTGATCAGGCCCCGTACGCGTCTCTCAACCATGAATGCCGCTACTTGGCCCTGACATGGAACAGGAACGCCAGTCCCTGGCCCAACGGGTGACGGCCGCCTTGAGCGAACTGAACGGTTGCCGGACCCGTCCGGAAATGCAGGCCCAGGCGCGCCGCATTCAGTCCGCCTTTCCCGCGACCCTGATTCTGGACGCCGTAGTCAAGGCGTTGCCTACGGCGAACGGCCGCCTGCGCGGCGGCTTGGGCCTGCTGGCCCGATTGTTGCCGCGCGACCAGGCGGAACAGGTCTTGTTGCGCGTGGTATTGAACAAGCGCTTCTCGTCTCATGCCCGCCTATCCGCCGTAACGATTTTGCAGGACTATCTCGACCGTCCCGTGGAACAGGCCTTCATCCAGGACATTGCGGATTCGGAATCCGTCATTCTGACCAGCATGCGGGAAGCGTTGGCGGCGCGCGCGGAATATCCCGCCGTGCTCGTCGAATACGCCAGCCAATTCGCGCAGCTGGAGACCGGCCATCGGCGTTGGGTCTTGCGTCTGCTGCATCGTCTGCCTGAGGACGATGCGGCGGCCTTGCTCCACGCCATGGCTTTCAGCCGGGTGGCGAACGTAGCCGCCGACGCCATTGAATGCCTGGAATCCCTGTCGTCGCCGTCCGCGCAAAAGACTCTCTACGTCCTAAGCCAAAGCCTGTACAAGGATCCGGCGCTGGCCGCCCAGGCGCGCGGCGGGTTGCGGCGTCTCCGCCTGCGCGGCGGAGACAGCTTCTGGCCGCCGGCTTCCCCTCCGGACGCGCAGGCCCGTTTCCTTGGGTTTGCGCCGGAAGGCGCCCTGAACGTGGAACTGTCTTTCCCCCGCCAGGCCTTCGAACTGCGCATCGGATACGACGCGGCGGCCGGGATCGCTTCCATGCAGAAAAGATCCTATGCGGCCTCGGCCGTCCCGTCCGTCAGTCCTGCGCCAGCTTGGCCAGAAGCGAACGACCGCGTCCTGCCCTTGGACTGGATCCGATGGCACATCAGCCATACGCTGGCGTCCAAGCCGGCTTCCGATGACTCCGGCCCCTACCTTGACATGTATCAAGCGCTGGCCTCCGAACTCTGGTCATGGCAAATGCCTGAAGTTCCATCCCGCGTGTCGCGTCTGTGGCGCGACGATGACCGCCAGGCGCCGGGAGAGCCCTCCGTCGTCTACCAAGGCCTCCGGGATCTCCCGCCAACGCAACTGCTGCGGCAATTGCTCGCCCGGAGAAGAGCGAAGCCGGCACGGGGACGCAACGCAGCGTTGGCGGAACGCGGTTACGTCGTTTGGTGGATGCAAGCCAAAGCCTTGCTGGATCTCGCCGCACGGAACGAGAACGCGGCGCAACGGTGGGCGCAGGCCGCGCGTCTCGCGGCGCAGGACAGCCCTGCAGCCGAGGAATTCATGCGAACCTTGACGCTGCGACCGCCGTCGGCCTAACCTTGTCCAAGGCTTTTTCGCCCTTGCGCTTCGGTTGCATTGACGCCATGGCGGCCCAGACTGGAGGGCTGCGGTCGACGCACGAAGCGTCCATCCTTGCGGTCTCCCGCAACGGGGTTCAGCGCAAATGGGCCGCAACTGCGCCTACGGCCGCGAGGCGAGGCCTGGCAAGAACCATAGGCCATTGCCGTCCGATGCCATGCTCATAATAAAGACCTTTGCAGATACAATTGCGCGCACGGTACGTCACGGAAGCAACTTCATGGTTCGCGGGTTCCTGCAGCGCATGCCAACTCCGGGGTGCGCGTCTCAACCGGGCATTCCTGTCGTTACGATGGGCCCATGCTATCGCCAACAGTATCCAGCGCGGGGCCTTGCGCTCCTTGGACGGAACGCGTTTGCGCGCGACGAGGCAAGTCGAAACTGTCGGCCGCGACCGAAGCGCGTGACGCGCCGGGCGCCAGCAGGGCTGGATAGAAGCCGCCCGCGTTCTCCCTCGCAGGCTTCGCCCTGCCTTCCGCAACCGTGCCCGGATGCGCCTGGAGGGCGCGCCCCATGCGGAGGCCCGCATGCCTGATTCGCATCTGCCCGACGCTTCGGTCGTCGATCTCTTCTGCGGAGCCGGCGGCCTGTCGCACGGCTTCCGTCAAGAGCGGTTCGCGCTCGCGGCCGGCCTTGATATTGATCCGGCCTGCCGCTACGCCTACGAGACGAACAACGCCGCGCCTTTTCTGCGCGCCGACGTATCCCGGTTGCAAGCCGAAGCCCTCCAGGGTCTCTTCGCGCCGGGAACCCGCCGGATTCTCGTGGGATGCGCGCCTTGCCAGCCCTTTTCGTCCTACAGCCGCAAACCGCGTACGCGCCAATGGCGCCTGTTGAATGATTTCGGACGTTTGATTGCGGACGTGCGGCCGGACGTGGCATCCATGGAAAACGTGCCGCGCCTGCGCAACTTCCGTCAGGGACGTCTGTTCCGGGACTTCGTCGCCCAATTGCAAGCGGCCGGGTACGAGGTCGCCCAAGGCATGCTCTTCGGACCGGATTACGGCCTGCCGCAGACGCGCACCCGTCTGGTTCTGATTGCTTCGCGTTTGGGTCCCGTTACCCTGCCTCCGCCCACCCATACCCCGGATCGCTACCCTGCCTTGATGTCCGCCATCGGGACCTTGCCGCGCCTGCGGGCCGGAGCCGTTGACCCCAAGGATGCCTTGCACCGGGCGCGCAACCTCTCGCCTCTCAATCTGCAGCGCATTCAAGCTTCGCGTCCCGGCGGCACATGGCAGGATTGGCCAGCCCATCTCGTGACTCCCTGTCACCGCCGTCGTTCCGGCCGTACCTTCAGTTCCGTGTACGGACGCCTGGAGTGGCGCAAGCCGGCCCCGACTCTGACTACCCAGTTCTACAATTTTGGCAGCGGTCGGTTTGGCCATCCCGACCAAGACCGCGCGCTCTCTCTGCGCGAGGGCGCTCTGTTGCAGAGTTTTCCCCCCAGCTATGCTTTCGTGCCTCCGCAGCATCCGATCGAATTCGCCAGCTTGGGACGCATGATTGGCAACGCGGTACCCGTGGTCCTCGCCCGCGCGCTCGCGCGCGCGATCAAGTCTCACCTACAGGAGCATGCATGACCCCGACTCCGACGTACAGAATGCAGATCAGCCTGAATGCGCTGGAGCATCTGGGCCTCAATCTCTACAGCAACGTGCCGGCCGTACTGTCCGAAGCCGTGGCGAATGCGTGGGATGCCGATGCGCAGCAAGTCCGCATCGCGTTCAAGATGGACGAAGGCTGCATAGAGATCCAGGACGATGGTTTGGGCATGACTCAAGCCGAAGTGAATGACCGTTTTCTGAACGTGGGCTTTCGCCGTCGGAAAACCATGCCGGGACGCACGCCGCGCGGACGCGCGCCGATGGGGCGGAAGGGCATCGGCAAACTGTCCCTGTTCTCGATTGCGCATCAAGTGGAAGTGCATACGGTCAAGGAGGGAGAAAGAAGCGCGTTCCGCATGTCCCTGCCGGATATGAGGAGGAGTATTGAACAGGATCAAAAAGCCTATTTCCCGGAAGCGCTTGCGGCCGACTGCATTGACTTGGCCCGCGGTACGCGCTTTATTCTCAAGGATTTGCAGAAGCGGCACACCGTCAACACGGTACGCGCTCTCCGGAAGCGCCTGGCCCGCCGTTTTTCCGTCATTGGCGACAGGCATGACTTTCAAGTGTGCATTGACGGCGAGGCCATTACGTCGGCGGATAGAGACTATTACGCCAAATTGCAATACCTATGGCATTACGGCGATCAAGCCGCGGTCATAGATCTCTGCCCGCGCCTGAGCCGAGAGCCCGAAGATCGCACGGCGCAGCTGTCCAACGCCCGCGTGGCTCTGTCTGGCTGGATCGGCGCCGTCCATCATTCCGGCGATTTGAAAGACGCCGCGAACGGCGACAATCTGAATCGCATCGCCATTTACGTACGCGGCAAGATGGCGCAAGAGGACATCCTGGACGCTTTCGGAGAACGCGGCGTCTACGCCGGCTATCTGATCGGGGAACTCCAGGTGGATGCCTTCGATCAGGACGACGAAGCAGATATCGCGACCAGCAGCCGGCAACAAATCGTGGAAGACGCCCCGCGCTACCAGGCACTCAAGGATTTCCTGGCACGCGAGATCCGACAATGCATCCGCGACAAATGGAATGAATGGCGCAAAGAAGCGGGGGTGCAGCAAGCGCGAGCCATTCCTGCCGTGCAACGATGGCTGGATCAGCTGCCGCGCGCCGACGGCACGAAAGCCCAGTCTTGGATCGGACGCCTCAATCGCATTACTACGGATAAACCGGACGACGACCGCAAGCAGCTGATCAAACATGCGATTCTGGCGTTTGAATTCTATCGCGCCCATCAATGGCTGGAGCGTCTGGAACGCATCGGCGATCAAAACCTGCCGACGGTGCTGGAAACTTTCCAGGAACTGGACAGCCTGGAAGCGGCTCTGTACGGCCAAATCGTAGAGCAGCGCCTGGCGGTCATCCGCACTCTGCAAGAGAAGGTTGACGCCAACGAACTGGAGAAAGTCATCCAGAAGTATATTTTCAACCATCTATGGTTGCTGGATCCGCATTGGGAACGGGTGGAAGCTACCGCGCTGATGGAAACCCGGGTCGAGAAGATGTTCCAAGACATCAATGCCGATCTCACGGAAGAAGAGAAAAAGGCGCGTATCGACATCGGCTACCGCCGGACGGCCGGCCAGCACGTCATCATTGAACTCAAACGTCCCAGCGTACGCGTCACTCTCTCTGAACTCATAACGCAGATCAGGAAATACCGAAACGGCCTCTTCAAGCTCCTTGATGCTATGAGAGAAGCGCAGAATCCGATCGAGATCGTGATTCTGCTGGGAAGACGTCCCAGCGACTGGCATGATCCAGGCGGCTCCGAACGAGTACCGAAAGTGCTTGAGGGCTTTGGCGCGCGCTTCGTGCTCTACGATGAACTGCTTCAGGATGCCTACAAAGCGTATGAGGACTTCGCGCAACAGAGGCGAAACGTCGACGCCCTCCAGCAGATATTCGAGGCGATCGACGATTTCGGCGCCGAGGCCTAAATCAGATCATCGGCATATCCGATGTCGGGGATATGCGGCCCGGCGATTGTTCCATTTGTCAGCCCAGATGCGGCATTGAGCCGCATCGCGCCGACAATGCCGCTTCGCGCGCCATCTGCGCCACGAACTGATCGCGCGCCAATTGTTCCAACCAGGAAATCCAGACCTTCCGCCGATCGGATGTCTTGTCTTGTTGGTGCCAAGCCATGACCGCGTCGCACTGGGCCGGGTCTTGGCCGTCCGCCCGTTCAGCACGGACGGCATCTGAAATCGTGCGCCCTGCAGGTCTTGCCGGCGCATGCTGATCCTCTCCGTCGGCACTGCGTCCATCAGTCAGGCAGCGCGGCGCTGGCCTTTCCTTTCCGCCTGCCGCCTGCGTTCCTCGGCCTCAATATCCAGCCTGGGAATGACGGACGACGCGGCGTTCATGTCAAGGCCGTCCGGGATTTGAGGATAATTGACGCGATATACGTTTATGTATCTGGGCCCGATGTCCGTATCTACGCCACCACCGGATATATTCGTACGGGCCTTGGCGCACCGGCGCCATTACGCGGTAGCAGCCATGTACCAACCGCGAACGGTCTTGCGTCCCTGACTCTGGCTTGTAGGAAAGATACTGGCTGGCGGCAGTGCAGACGCGTTCAGGGTAGCTCGTTTCGTCTCCCCATACAGGTTGCCTGGCCTGACGATGCAATCCTGCGGCAACGCCGAATAGCAGGGCCATACGCAACCCAGCGCCACCAGCGCCACTTTAGCCATCACGTCGTCTCCGGAGGCAACCAGTATCGGCGTTTGGCTTGGCGCCAGCCCTGCTGCTGCAGTGGATCCATCTCAAGTCCGTGGCAGGCTATCGGCCGCGCTCTGCACGCTCTTCGGCCAAGTGGATGTGCGCCGTCAGCTGGGACGGAGGACATCCGACATGGGACAGCGCGTTGCGCGCCGGTTGGGCAACGCGACGGCTTAGGGCAGGATACGGAGGCCAAGGATAATCAGGCGCAGGCAAGAGGCAAGAGCGCGGCGGGCGTATTCGTCGCATCCGCCATATCAACTTCGGGAGCGATAAACAGTTCATCTGAACGATTATCCCAACTCACCCAAGCATCCGCATCTACTGATGTTGTTTCCGGCATCCGATGCAGGCAAGTTACCCAAGCAAATGGCAAATTGATGAATCAAATCAGGCCGTCCGACCATGCCGCAGGCCTTGACTCGGCGTTGGCAAAGCGGACGGCTCAACCGAAGATGCCCCACGCTACCAAATTCTCAAGGCTTCTTCCGGCGCACGGAGATCCGGCAATGCATCCGCAACGAACGGCATAAAAAACGGGGCATTACCCTTCCCGTCTTGCCGCAATAGCAGGAGCGTTCATCCCGGGGAGAGGGTTTCATCCATCAGAAGGCACAGGGACGCATCGGACGCATCCGTCACCATGTCGGCGAAGGCCGTATGTGGCCGCGTATACTATCCCTGCGGCGTAAACCGCCTGAGCCGCGAGAAACAGCCCGCGCGCCCGGCTTCCCTTATCTACGCCTTTGCCCCATGGCGGTTGTCGGTCAATAGATGCCCAATTCGTCCTTGGCCTCGTCCGACATCATCTCGGGGTTCCAGAAGGGGGTCCATACCAGATGCACGTTCACGCGTTCCAGGTCCGGATAGGCGTTTTGCGCCTCGTCCTGCACCGATTTGATGATCTGGGGGCCGACCGGGCAACCGGGACTGGTCAAGGTCATCGTGATTTCCGCCACGGCCTCCTCCGTCACTTCCACCTCGTACACCAGCCCCAGATCGACGATGTTCATCGCCAACTCCGGATCAATGACCTTCTCCTGCAGTACCTGACGGACTTCCTCTTTCGTGGGCATGCGTCACTCTCCCTGGCGCGCCTAGGCCGGCGCCGCAATCAAAATGTCCTGACCTTCAATGCGCGTTTCGTACGTGGGCGTGGGCTGGAAAGCGGGCATGCACAACGCCGCGCCCGTGCGAATGTCGAAGCGCGCGCCGTGGCGCGGGCACTCGACTTCGCAGTCGTTGACGATGCGGCCCGTAGCCAGCGGCCCGCCGTCATGCGTACACATGTCTTCCAAGGCGTACACCGCGCCCCCCAGATTGAACAGCGCGATCCGGTTCATCCCTATTTCCACCAGTTTCTGGCCGCCTGCCGGCAGTTCGTCCAGCGTGGCGACCTTGACGAATTCGCTCATGGCGTCCTTGCCTCGCTTGCCCTCAATCCCATTCGTCCAACCCGTAGACGCCCTTCTTGAGCACCTTCAACGAGAGCAACGCGCATTTCATGCGCACCGGCCCGATTTCGATGCCCAGCATGTCCAGGATGTCGTCGCGGGTCCAGGCCTTCACTGCGTCCACCGGCTCGTTGAGAATTTCCTCCATCAACATGGAGGCGGAGGCCAGGCTGATCGCGCACCCCTGCCCGTCAAAGGCCACCTCGCGGACGATATTGTCCGCGTCCACCTTCAGTTCAATGGTGAGTTCGTCCCCGCAGAAAGGATTGTGATCGTGCGCCTTGTAGTCCGGATCGACCAGCGCGCCCTTATGCCGCGGGTACTTGTAATGATCGATGATCGCTTCGCGGTACAGTTGATCCATACGTTCCTTCGCGCCTCGCGCGTGGTTCAGAAGATCGCGATCGCCCGTTCGATGCCGGTGACCAGACGATCGATATCCGCCTCGACGTTGTAGAAATAGAAGCTGGCCCGGGATGTGGCCACCAGGTCAAAGCGCTGGTGCAACGGTTGCGCGCAGTGATGGCCCGCGCGGATGGCTACGCCTTCCTGATCCAGGACGGCGGCCAGATCATGGGGATGGATGCCGTCCACGTGGAAGGCGATCAGGCCCATGCGCGCGTCGGGGCCGGGTCCCACGACGCGCAGGCTTTCCACTTCCGTCAGGCGGCCGTACGCCAGACGCGTCAGACGGCGGCTGTGGGCGGCGATATTGTCCAGGCCCAGATCCAGCAGGAAAGACGCCGCGGCGCCTAAGCCGACGGCCTCGGCGATGGCCGGGGTGCCCGCCTCGAACTTGTACGGCAGTTCGTTCCAGCGGCTGCGCTCCAGCGTGACCTCCCGGATCATCTCGCCGCCGCCCATGTAGGGAGGCATCGCCTGCAGGAGCGCGCGGCGTCCCCAGAGCAGGCCGATGCCGGTCGGGCCGCACATTTTGTGGCCGCTGTAGACGTAGAAATCCACGTCCAGATCCTGGACGTCCACCGGCATGTGCGGCACGCTCTGCGCGCCGTCCACCATCACGACGGCGCCCGCGGCATGCGCCGCGGCCGTCATCGCCTTGACGGGATTGACGGTGCCCAGGACGTTGCTCACGTGGGTGAAAGTGACCAAGCGCGTACGCTCGCTCAACAGGGCGCGGAAGGCGTCCTGATCCAGCCGGCCGTCATCGGTCACCGGCACGAAATCCAGGTCGAAACCGATCTGATCGCGCAGAATCTGCCAAGGCACGATATTGCTGTGATGCTCCATCTGGGTGGAGAGCACCTGATCGCCGGGCTTCAGATTGGCCCGGCCCCAGGCGTGCGCGACCAGATTGAGGCCTTCAGTCGCGTTGCGCACGTACACGCATTCCCGCGCGTCCGGCGCGTTGATCAACCGGGCCGCCGCCCCGCGCGCCTCTTCGTACAGCGTCGTCGCTTCCTCGCTCAGGGTATGCACGCCGCGATGCACGTTGGCGTGCGCGGTCCGGTAATAGCGATCCATGGCCTGCAACACCGCGTTGGGCTTTTGGCTGCTGGCCGCGTTGTCCAGATACGCCAGCGGCGTCCGGGGATGGATTTCCCGTTCCAGAATGGGGAACTGGCGCCGCACCGCCGCCCAGTCCACGCTGCCCGCCTCCGCCGACGCCGCCCCGCGGGCCGGCAGGCTTTCGTCCGTCTTGGCCATACGCTTACCCGCCAATCTTACGCTCGATGACCCGTTCCAGTTTGCGCACGACGCTTGCCACGGGCACGCGTTCCAGCACGGCCTGGAAAAAACCCTGCACGATCATGCGCTCCGCCTGCGGTCGGGACAGGCCGCGGGCCATCAGATAAAACACGTACTCTTCCTCCACCTGCGCCGCCGTGGCCGCGTGCGTGCAGCGCACGTCGTTGGCCTGGATCTCCAGGCCGGGAATGCTGTCCGCCCGCGTATCCGGATCCAGCAGCAGGTTGCCGTTGCGCTGGAAAGCGTCCGTCTGCTGGGCGCCTGCGTCGACGCGGATGCTGCCCATGTATACGCTGCGCGCCCGGTCTTTCAGGGCGCCGTTGAACAGCAGGTCGCTACGGCAGTGCGGCGCCCGATGGTGCTGCAACGTCTGGTGGTCGATGTGTTGCCGCGCCGTGGGGAAATAAATGCCGAGCAGTTCCGCATGGCCGCCCGCCGCGCGCAGATCCAGATCGAGAAACGCCTTCGTCAGCCGGCTGCCCCAGCTGACCTGAATCCAGCGCAGGTCCGCGTCGCGTTGCAGTTCCGCGCGCCCGGACATGAAATTCCACGCGCTCAGATCCAGATCCTGCAGGTTCATGTAGCGCAGGCGGGAATGCGCCCCTTGCACGATTTCCGCCACGGAGCATTGCAGGCCCCGGGCCGCGCCGAGCAGATTGTCCACGACCGTCACCTGCGCATTTTCGCCCGTCACGATCAAGGTATGGTGGAAACCGGCGCCGCCCGCCGACTGGTGGGCAATCACCTGCAACGGCAGGACGACTTCCTTGTGCGGCGGCACGTACACGAAAGTGCCGGAATCCCACAGCGCCGCATGCAGAGCCGTGAAAACGGTGCTGTCCACCGGCACCGCGCGGGTCATGAAGTATTCCCGTACCAGATCCGGATGCGCGCGCACCGCGTCGGACAATGCCTGGAAAATGACGCCCTGCGCCTGGAGCGCGCGGCGCCCCTCGGCGTAGAGCGCGTTGCCGTCCTGAAACAGGAGCGTGGCTTCGCTTTCCATTTCGTCCGCTTCGGCGCGCAAGGCGCGCGGCAGGGCGTCTTCGGCCCCCGACAAGCCGTCCGGCGCGCTGAGGGCGAAATCCTCCAGCTGGAGGCCGGTCAGGCGGGTGCGGCGCCAGGCTTCGTCCGTCGGCGCGGGCCACGGCATGCGTTCGTAGCAGGCCCAGGCGCGGGCGCGGAAATCCCGCATCCAGGCCGGTTCCCGCCGCGCTTCCGAAAAGGCCAGGACCCGTTCCCGCGACCAAGGCGCTTCCGTCAGCGTCCGGGGCAATGACAAGGCAGCGTCCAAGGCAGTCTCCGTTCTTCGTCTGGCCGTCATCGGCTAGCGCCCTGGGCGCTAGCCGATGCTGCCTTCCATCTGCAATTGGATCAGGCGATTCATCTCCACCGCGTATTCCATGGGCAATTCCTTGACCAACGGTTCGATGAAGCCGCCCACGATCATGGCCGCTGCCTCGTCCTCGCCGATGCCGCGGCTCATGAGGTAGAACATCTGCTCCTCGCCGATGCGGCTGACCGAGGCCTCGTGCCCGACCTTGACGTCGTCCTCCTCGATCTCGATGTAGGGGTAGGTGTCGGAACGGCTGGCCTCGTCCAGCAGCAGGGCGTCGCACACCACGTTGCTGCGGCTGTGATGGGCGCCTTTGGCCACCTTGAGCAGGCCCCGGTAGCTGGCGCGCCCCCCGTCTTTGCTGATGGACTTGGACACGATCTTGGACGAGGTGTCGGGAGCGGCATGCACGACCTTGGCCCCCGCGTCCTGGTGCTGCCCGTCGCCCGCGAAGGCGATGGACAGGATCTCCCCGTGCGCCTTGGGTCCCATCATGTACACCGCGGGATACTTCATGGTGACCTTGCTGCCCAGGTTGCCGTCAATCCACTCCATGGTGGCCCCGCTCTCGGCCATGGCCCGCTTGGTGACCAGGTTGAACACGTCGGTGCTCCAGTTCTGGATGGTGGTGTAGCGGCACCGCGCGCGTTCCTTGACGAAAATCTCCACCACGGCGCTGTGCAGGCTGTTGGACGAATAGACGGGCGCGGTGCAGCCCTCCACGTAATGCACGTTGGCCCCGGGCTCCACGATGATCAGGGTGCGCTCGAACTGGCCCATGTTCTCGGCGTTGATGCGGAAGTAGGCCTGCAGGGGAATGTTCACCTGCACGCCGGACGGCACGTAGACGAAACTGCCCCCGCTCCAGACCGCGCTGTTCAGGGCGGCGAACTTGTTGTCCGCCGCGGGGATGACGGTGGCGAAGTACTCGCGCACCAGATCCTCGTGCTCCCGCAGGCCGCTGTCCATGTCCTTGAAAATGACGCCGTCCTTCTCCCACTCCTCCTGCAGGCTGTGGTAGATCACTTCGGAGTCGTACTGCGCGCCGACCCCGGCCAGGAACTTGCGTTCCGCTTCGGGAATGCCCAGGCGGTCGAACGTGTTCTTGATGTCTTCGGGCACCTCGTCCCAGCTTTTGCCCTGGTTTTCCGTGGGGCGGAGGTAGTAGTAGATGTCGTCGAAGTCGATGCCGGACAGATCCGCGCCCCAGGCGGGCATGCTCTTGGCCAGGAAAATGTCCAGGGCCGCGTGCCGGAAGTCCCGCATCCATTGCGGTTCCTGCTTGATCTCCGAGATCTGATCCACCACCGCGTGGTTGATGCCCTTCTCCGTCTTGAAAACGCCGGCCACATCGTCGTGGAAGCCGAAATCGTACTCTTCCTTGATGCCGGTCAGTTGTCGTTGATCCGCTGCGGTCGCCATGTTGCGTTCCTCCTTGCGCTTCATGCAGGGCTGGTTGCCGGACGCCTAGGCGGCTTCCGGCCCGAACTGGGCCTCGACCCAGCCGTAGCCCTTCGCTTCCAGTTCCTGGGCCAGTTCCGGCCCGCCCGTCTGGACGATGCGGCCGGCATGGAAAATGCTGACGTAGTCCGGCACGACGAAGTTGAGCATGCGCTGGTAGTGCGTGATCAACAGGAAGCCGCGCTGGTCCGTAGCCAGTTTGTTGATGCCGTCGGCCACCACTTTCAGGGCGTCGATGTCCAGGCCGGAATCCGACTCGTCCAGGATGGCGAACGTGGGCTCCAGCATGGCCATCTGCAACACCTCGGTGCGTTTCTTCTCCCCGCCGGAAAAGCCCTCGTTCAAGTAGCGCCGGGCGAAACTGGAATCCACCTGGAATTCTTCCATTTTGGCGTTGAGCTCGCGCCGGAATTTGCGCATCGGCATCAGATGGCTGCCGACGACGCCCGTACTGCCGTTGCGCGCCGCCTGGGATTCCCGCGTATAGCCCCGCACGTTGGAGACGGCGGTGCGCAGGAAATTGGCCACGCTCACGCCGGGCACGGCCACGGGGTACTGGAACGCCAGGAAGAGGCCCGCGCGGCACCGTTCGTCCGGCTCCAGCGCCAGCACGCTTTCCCCGTCCAGCAACACGTCGCCCTGCGTGACTTCGTAGTGCGGGTGGCCGGCGAGCACGTAGGCCAGGGTCGACTTGCCGGATCCGTTCTTGCCCATCATGGCGTGGATCTGGCCGGTCTCCAAGGTCAGGGACACGCCGCGCAGGATCGCCTGATCTTCCGCGCGGGCATGCAGGTCCCGGATTTCCAATACGCTCATCCGTCGCTCCTCGCCTTCGCTCAGCCTTCGACTTTGAATCCGAACTTGCAGCTGCCGGCCTCGTCCATGATGCAGTCCACCAGTTCCACCGGCGCCTGCACGGCCTGCCCGATCATGTCCCGGTCCATATCGCAAATCCGCCGGTCCTCCAGCGCCAGTTCATGGTAGGGGCAATTGAACAGTTCCAGGTACACGGTCGCGTCCGCCGCGTTCTCCTTCACCTGGCACAGGATGCCGCGCTGGGCCATCCGGGCGGCCAGTTCCTTCACGCGGCCCCGGGTCGGTTCGGCCGTCATCTCCGCCGCGTATTCCCGGGCCACCCGGCGCGCGAGGCGCTGCATCAACTGGGCCAGGGCGTCCGGATCCATCACGCGTTGCATCTCGCCGAGCATATGCACGGCCAGGTCCCCGCAATGGCAGGCGAACAGGTCGCGCGCCTTGTCCGCATTGAAGTACTCGTAATGGGGACGGCCGCGGCCCGCCTGCACCAGGCGTCGTTCCACGTAGCCGCCCGCTTCCAGCGTCGCCAAATGCTCCTGGACCGCGGTGCGCGTCAGGCCCAGGTAGGCCTGCAGTTCCTTGTGCGTCCCCGCGCCCGCCTTTTGCAGGTATTCGACGATGCGCCACGCCGACGATTGGACGCTGCGGTTTTGGGTCGTAGCCATGCGCGGGGGCACGCTCCAGGCCCCGGTGACCGTTCCAGACGCTTCACTATACCCGCCCGCGTCAATTTTGTCAATTCTTCCTGTTAAAACTGGCGAAAGGGCGCGCGCCGGCGCGGGGCGCGTTACGCGGCGGCGACGGAGGGGCGCCCGCGGGACGACGGGGCGCCGCGTCCCGGCCAGAAGAGCAACGCGCCGGTCAGGAGGGGCAGGGCCGCCAAGACGTACATCACGCCGGTCAGGGTCCACAGGTCGGCCGCGAAACCGGCCACGCCCGTCATGATCGCGCCGCTGGCGAACATCACGCCCAAGGCCAGGCCGCTGGCCAGGCCTTCCCGCTGGGGCAGCATGGACTGGGCCTGCACCACGATCGCGCTGTGGGACGTATTGGTGATGACGCCGGTCGCGAACGCCGCCGCGTAGTACAGGTACCCGTCGCTGCGCAGCAGCGCGAACAGGAAGGGCACGCTCAGCCACAAGGACCATACCATGATCCGGCGGCGGCCCACGCGGTCCGCGAGCGCGCCGCCGAGCAAGGTGCCGAGCGAACCGCCGAACACCAGCATGCCCACGCGCGCGCCGTAGACGTCCGAGGCGAAGCCCTGGTCGGCGAAGTACTTGGGCAGCAGGCTCATGTAGTTCTGCATCGTGGCCGACCGCAGCACGATATACAGGAGGAAGAGCAGCGGGCCGATGATCAACAGCGCGTTGGCCGCGGCCTGGGCGGAGGGCTGGGCGAATTTCCGGGCCATGGGCCGGTGCAGCAGGCCCTGCATCAGCAGGGCGACGGGCACGACCGCCAAGGCCGTATAGAACACGCCGCGCAGGTCGAAGGCCTTGATCATCACGCCCGTGATGACGGGGCCGGTCGACAGGCCGATTTGCCCCATGAAGAAGAAGACCGAGGTCGAGGCGCCCGTGCGCCGGCCGCTGCCGGACAGGGAGGCCGTACGGGTGCTGCAGGCGTGGAAGGCGGCGCTGCCCAGGCCGCCCACGGTCAAAATGGCCAGCAGGCCGGCGTAACTGGGCGCGAACGGCGCGCAGCAGAACGCGAGCGCGGTCCAGAGCACGCCGCCCTGGCTGAGCCAGCGGCCCTGCCAGCGGTCGGCCAGCAGGCCGAACAGCGGCATGGGCAGCGCGGACACGACGTAGTAGAGGGTGAGGCCCCAGGCCAGTTCCGCGTTGTTCAGATCGAAACGGCCGACCAGCGCCGTCAGCACGATGGCGACCGAGGCGTTCAGGACGTCGATGGACATATGGCCGAGGGAGACCGCGGCCAGATAGCGCCACTGTATGTGTTCGCGCAGGCGCGACCAGCGACGCGCCGGCTTGCCCGGCAGGCTGTGGGTCGTCGCGGCGACGTCGGCGCGTATGTTGCGTAACCCAGCGATAACGAACTGCCTTCGCGTCCGTCAGGAAACCGTTGCCTTCGCTTGCGTTCCGGAAGCGCCGGGTTCAGGCTTCAACGCCGTAGACGTCTTTGAGCTTGCCGCGCAGGTAGGCGACGTACGGCGCGGAATCGATGCCCGCGCCCACATTCATGGCGAGGAGCTCGGTCGGCTCGTAGCGGCGTCCGTGGCAGTGGATATGGGTCTTCATCCATTCCAGCAAGGAGCCGAACTCGCCCCGCGCGAACTGCGCGTCCAGATCGGGCAGCTCGCGCCGGCACGCCTCGAACAGCTGGACCGAGATGATGTTGCCCAGGCTGTAGGTGGGGAAGTAGCCGATGCTGCCGAAGCTCCAATGCACGTCCTGCAACACGCCTTCGGCGTCGTTGCGCGGCGCGATGCCCAAGTACGCCTGCATGCGGTCGTTCCATTCGTCCGGCAGTCGATCCAGGTTGACCGCGCCCTCCATCATGGCCTTCTCCAACTCGAAGCGCAGCATGATATGCAGGTTGTAGGTGACCTCGTCGGCCTCCACGCGGATGAAGCTGGGCGCCACGACGTTGATGGCGCGATAGAACGCCTCCAGGGTCACGTTCTGGAATTGCGGGAAATGGGCGCGCAGGATGGGATAGGCCCAACGCCAGAAAGGCCGTCCCCGTCCCACCAGATTTTCCCACATGCGGGATTGGCTTTCGTGGATGCCCAGGGAGCATCCCGCCGCCAAGGGCGTGCGATCGTAGCGCGGGTCGATGTTCTGGTCGTACAGCGCATGCCCGCACTCATGGAGCATGCCGAACAGGTTGACGTTCAGTTCGTCCGCGTACACGCGCGTGGTCAGGCGCACGTCGTCCCGGCTGAAACTGGTGCAGAAGGGATGCGTGACCTCGTCCACCCGCCCGCGGTTGAAATCGAAACCGTAGGCCGCCACCAGCACGCGCCCCAGATGGCGCTGCGCCGCGACGTCGAAGTGGCCGCGCAGGCACGCGGCGTCGTTGGGCGCGCCCGCCTCCGCGACGGCCTGGACCAGCCGGGTCGTTTCCTCGCGCAGGGGCGCGAAGAGGGCTTCCACCTCGCGCGTCTTCATGCCGGGCTCGAATTGGTCCAGCAGCGCATCGTAGACGTGATCTTCGTAGCCCTGGTATGCGGCGTACTCGTGGGACAGGTCCACGACCCGCTTGAGCCACGGGGCGAAGGCGGGAAAATCCGCGTCCTGCCGGGCCCGTCGCCAGTGCTCGTTGGCCAAGATATAGGTCTCGGTGGCGCGCGCCACGTACTCCGCCGGCAACTTCCGCTCCCGCGCATAGTCCTTGCCTACGACCTGGAGCAGGGCCGCGTCGTCCGCGTCCGTTTCCGGATCGTCCGCGAGGGGCTGCAGCGTCTCCAGCCACTGACCGACCTCGTCCGCCACGAAGAGGTCGTGCGCCACCTTGGACAGGCTGGCCAGTTGCGACGCGCGCGCGGAGGCCGCGCCGGCCGGCATGAAGGCTTCCTGGTCGTAATGCAACAGGTCGGCGGCCTGCCTCAAATCCGTAACCAGGCCCAGGCGTTCTTTCAGGGCTGTCAATGCGTCTTGCATGGCGTATCAGGGCAAAATGGACAACAGGGCGCTGCAAGACGCGAACGGGACGCAGGCTTGGGGACTCCGGCGCGCGCGCAACATCCGCCGCGCGTCTTGAACGATCCTGCAAGAGTAACGGATAGAGAAAGTTTTTCCAATTATTCCTGTTTCGGCGCGCTACCGGTCGCGGACGCAGCGTTACGCGCCCGCAGAACCGCCACGCGGGCTGTCAGGGCGTGCGCGCGGTGCGCCTGGATGCGCGGCGCAAGAACGGCCGCGCGCGCTTACCCGCGCGGCACGAGATCGCCAATGCCTCTCAAATCCAGCTTTTCGGCCAAATGGCAGGCGACGGCATGGCCCTCGCCGCCGATAGGGCGCAAGGCCGGCGTTTCCTGCCGGCACCGTTCCTCCGCGTAGCGGCACCGGGGGTGGAAATAGCAGCCCGCAGGCGGATGCGCCGGATCCGGCACGTCGCCTTCCAGCACGATGCGCTGGGAGCGCTCCCGGGGATCGGGCCGGGGCACGGCGGACAGCAAGGCTTCGGTATAGGGATGCTGCGGATTGTGGTACAGATCCCGGGTGGCGCCCTGCTCCACCATCTTGCCCACGTACATGACGGAGACGCGGTCCGCGATGTATTCCACCACGCTGAGATCATGGGCAATGAAAACATAGGTCAAATCGAACTCGGCCTGCAGATCCTGCAACAGGTTCAGGATCTGGGCCTGCACGGACACGTCCAGCGCCGACACGGCTTCGTCGGCGATCACCAGCTGCGGCTCCAGCACCAAGGCCTTGGCAATGCCTATGCGTTGCCGTTGCCCGCCGCTGAAGGCGTGGGGGTACCGGCGCATGTATTCCGGGCGCAAGCCGACGCTGCGCAACAGGGCGGCCACGCGGTCCTCCAACTCCGAGCCCGAAGCAATCCGATGCACGCGCAGGGGATCGCCGATGATGTCCAGGACGGTCATGCGGGGGTTGAGGGACGAAAACGGGTCCTGGAAAATCATGCGCAGTTCGCGCCGGTAGGGCTTGAGTTCCCCGTTCGGCAGCGCGCTCAGATCCACCGTGCGGCCCTCCCGGTTGCGATATCGCAGTTCGCCCCCGGTGGGTTCGTAGGCCCGGACCACGCAGCGCCCGGCCGTGGTCTTGCCGCAACCGGACTCGCCGACGATAGCCAGGGTTTCGCCGGGAAAGACGTCGAACGTCACGTCGTCGACGGCCTTGACGTACCCTACCGTGCGTTGCAGGAAGCCCTTCTGGATCGGGAAATGCATCCGCAGATTCGCGACCGACAGCAACGGTTGCCCCGGCGCGGCCGCCGCGGCGGGGAGAGAGGCAGCGTCCGCCATCATTCGTACAGCAGGCACCGCACGGCGCGGCCGTCAGGCAACAGGGTCAGACGGGGATGTTCGGTTTCGCACCGGCCCGCAAGCGCCTGTTCGCATCGGGGGTGGAAAGGGCAACCCGAAGGACGGGAATACGGATCGGGCACGGAACCCTGAATGGGGTTGAGGCGTCCCTGGTCGCTGTGGCCCAGGCGCGGGATCGACTGCAACAGAGCCTGGGTGTAGGGATGCTGGGGATCGTGGAACAGGGAATCCACGTCCGCCTGCTCCACCACTTCGCCCAGATACATGACCACCACTTCGGTACACATCTCGGCCACCACGCCGAGATCGTGGGTGATGAGCATGATGGCCATGCCGAATTCCTGCTGCAGCCGCTGCATCAGTTCCAGGATCTGCGCCTGCGTCGTGACGTCCAGCGCCGTCGTGGGTTCGTCCGCGATCAGGAGGCTGGGATTGCAACTGAGGGCCATGGCGATCATGACCCTTTGCCGCATGCCGCCGGACAGTTCGTAGGGATAGGCGTCGAAGCGCTGCTCCGGACGCGGGATGCCTACCAATCCCAGCATTTCCACGGCGCGGGCCCGCGCTTCTTCCTTCGTCAGATCCATGTGCAGCCGGATGGCTTCCGTGAGCTGGAAGCCCACGGTATGCATCATGCTCATCGACGTCATGGGTTCCTGGAAGATCATGGCGACGTCCTTGCCGCGAATCTGCCGGAGTTCCTCGCTTTTCGGAGGCAGGGCCGCGATATTCACGGCTTCCGTATGCAAAGGCGCATGCTCGGGGCCTTCGCGGTGCAACAGGATCTCCCCGGCCATGATGCGGCCCGGTTTCTGCACCAGCTGCAGGATGGAAAAAGCCGTTACGCTCTTGCCGCATCCGCTCTCGCCCACGATGCCGACGGTATGGCCGCGCGGCACCGCGAAATCCACGCCGTCCACCGCGCGCACGGTGCCTTCGTCCATATGGAACCAGGTCTTGAGTCCTTTCACCTCCAACAAGACGTCGGAGGCGGCGCGCTGGCCCTGGGCCATGGCGGCAGCCTTAGCGTCCATAGGGATCCATGGCGTCCCGCAGGCCGTCGCCCATGTAGTTCAGCGCCAAAATAGATACGATGACCGGCACGGCGGCCAACAGCAACCAAGGAGCCAAGGCGATGACGCGCACCTGTTGCGCTTCGCGCAACAACACGCCCCAGCTGACCACGGGCGGGCGCAGGCCCAAGCCCAGGAAACTCAGAGACGTCTCGGCGATGATCAGGCCGGGAATGCTGAGGGTCGCGCTGGCGATAATGTGGCTGGTGAACGAAGGCAGCATGTAACGGAACATGATGCCCATCTCCGACACGCCGTCCTGCCGCGCCGACATAATGAAATCCTCTTCGCGCAGGGAGAGGAATTTGCCGCGCACGACCCTCGCCAGTCCGGTCCAGCCGATTACGCTCAGAATGAGGACGATGGCTATGTAGCGGCGCAAGGGATCCCAGTCATCCGGCAAGGCGGCGCTCAAGCCCATCCACAGGGGAATGCTGGGAATGGAGCGCAGAAATTCAATGATGCGTTGAATGACGTTGTCGACGACGCCCCCGAAATAGCCGGAAAGGCCGCCCAGGAGAATGCCCAGGACGAAACTCAAGACGACGCCGAGCAAAGCGATGGTCATGGATATGCGGGTGCCGTAAATCAGGCGCGAGAACAAATCCTGCCCCAGGCGATCGGCGCCCAACAGGTAAAAGGGTTTGGTCGGATCTTGCGGGCCGATCAGATGCACGTTGCCGGGAACGAGGCGCAGCAACCGATAAGGCTCAATGCCGGACACGAAGAAGCCCAAGGGAATGACGTCTTCTGCGTTGGGCGTGAAAACGCGCCGCAACGCCTGCGGTTCGATCTCCACCTCGTACCCCAAGACATGGGGCTGGAAAACGCGCGCGCCCGTGTCGTGCGTGCGCATCCACCGGATGCGCTGGGGCGGGGCGTAGGTGAAATCCGCTACGACTCTGTCCGGCGGCCAGGGCGCCAGAAATTCCGCGAAGAGGACCACCAGATAAATGAGAATCGTGACGCCCGTAGCCGCCATGGCGACCTTGTGTTTGCGAAAGCGCCACCACATCAACTGCCATTGGCTGGCTACCTGCAAGCGGTTGTCCCCTTGCAGATCTTCGTCAGGCGCGGGCGATAAGGCGTTGGACGCGGCAGGCGTGACCATAGATAACGGCTAGATGCGCGGCCGGATCAATCAGGAGAAGCGGATCCTGGGATCCAGCCACGCCAAGAGAATATCGGAAATCAGCGTGCCGATAACGGTCAGGATGCTGATCAGCATAATGAAACTGCCAGCTAGGAACATGTCCTGCTGCAACAACGACTGCAACAGGAGCGGCCCGGTCGTGGGCAGGTTCAGAACCACCGACACGATGATCGATCCCGACACCAGTTCCGGCAACGTCCACCCGATCGTGCTGATGAAGGGATTGAGGGCCACGCGCACCGGATAGCGCCAGATCAAGACGTTTTCCCGCACGCCTTTGGCGCGGGCCGTCGTGACGTAGGGTTTGTGCAGTTCGTCCAGCAAATTGGCGCGCATGATGCGGATGCCGCCGGCCGTGCCCGCAGTGCCCAGGATAAAGATGGGAATCCAAAGATGCGACAGGAAGTCCACCCACTTGCCCCAAGTCCAGGGCGCATCCTGATACTCGGGCGAGAAAAGACCCGCCGGGCTCAGGCCGAACCACTGCAGCGCGTAATAGAGCATGACGAGCGCCAGCAGGAAATTGGGCACGGCCAAGCCGATGAAGCCGATAAAGGTGACGACGTAATCCCCCAGGGAGTACTGGTGGGTAGCCGCGTACTTGCCGATCAGAAGGGCCACGATCCATATGAAAATGACGGTCAGGAACGTGATCAGCATGGTGAAACCCAAGCGATCCCAGATCAATTCGCTGACGGGCTTCTGCCACGTGAAGGAACGCCCGAAATCGCCTTCCGTAAGGATGTTCGAGATCCAGAGGAAGTATTGGACGTACCATGGACGTCCCAAACCGTACCGCGCTTCCAGCTGGGCCAACCGCGCCTCGGTGATGTCTTCGCCCTGCGCCGCCAACTCGGCGACGTAAAACGTCAGGTAGTCTCCCGGCGGCAGTTGGATGATGCCAAACGACAGTATCGTGATGACGAACAGCGTCGGGATCATCAAAAGAAAGCGTCGCCCGATGTACTGCAACATGGGAGGGCCCTGAGAACGATCCGGTCGAACCCGGCCATGTCGGGACCGGCCGCGCGGGCGCGGCCGGTCCCGACGCCATCAATTAACGGTTAACGGTCGAAATAGAACTGGAAGGTATCGGCGGGCCCGGGCGTAGGATACTGCCAGGAGGCCGGCATCCAATCCATGATGTTCTGCATGTCCTTGTTGGCCACGCCGTAGGAGGGCGCGGGCTTGGAAATGCCGATGACGTAGAAATTGTCCGCGGCGATCTCCAGAATCTCCATCATCAACCGCGTCTGCTCTTCCGGATCCGGGGTGGTCTGCACCTGGTCGTACAGGTCCAGTTGCTTGCGCACCATTTCCGGAGGTTCCTCGGCCAGTTCCCCGTCCGGGTTGATATACCATTGGTACCACGCGTACCCGTAGCGGGAATGGCCATGGATGGGCAGGAAGTTGCGCGGATCCAGCAAGGTGCTGTAGCCGACGCCGCCCGGCGCGCCCCAGGTATTGGCGTCGTGCTCCAGCACTTCCAGGCGTTGCTGGCCGAGCGAGCGATCCAAGACGTTGGGGATCATCTTGATGCCGACCGCCTCCCAGTACTGGGCGATGCGATTGACCATGTCGATCTGGTCGGTCGCGACGGTAATGACGTCAATCGTGAAGGAGATGGGTTCGCCGTCCGGCCCCAGCCGGATACCGTCGCCGTTCCGCTCCGCGTAGCCGGCCGCGTCCAGGTGCTGGTTGGCCAGGTCCGGACTGTACTCCGTATATTGCTTGGCGAGCCGCTCCAGGTAGTAGGGCGAACTCTCCACGGGGGCGGCCTGCCAGGGTTCGCCTTGGCCCACGAGCACCAGGTCGATCAGTTCCTCGCGGTTGATGGCGTACGAAAGCCCCACCCGGAAATCCTTGTTGTTGAAGATTTCCCGCTTGACGGGATCCGAGTGATTCAGGTTCAGGGAAATCTCCATGACGTTGCTGTTCGTGTTCAGGCGGTTGGTCAGCTTGATGCCCGCGGATTCCTGGGCGTCGAAGAAGGCCGCCTTGTTGCCCAGCGTGGCGATGTGCCGATCCTGGTAGTCGATTTCCCCGGCCAGCGCCTGCAGCACCAGCGTCTCGGGATCGCTGCCGACGTTGAACACTACGGCGTCAATGTAGGGCAACTGGTTGCCGGCGGTATCCACTTTCCAGTAGTAGGGATTGCGCTCGGCCCGAATGGTCGTCGTGTTCTCTCCGTACGGCGTGGTCAGGTACCAGGCCCACAACACCGGCAGATCGGCATCGCGGTAGTAGCCGCAACAGCCGCCCCCGATGCGATCCTGGAAATAGGTCACCCAATCCTCGAAATCGCCGGCTTCCGCTTCCGCGGCCGCGTCGGGATTGAAGTCGACGTGGAACTGCTGCACGTAGTGCGCCGGATAGCTGACGGGCGGCGGTCCGCCCGGCGCGGCCAGGCGCAGGGGCAGTACGCCGTTGGCCTGCGGATAGGCGAAGACCACGGTATAGTCGTCCGTCATGGTCACGCTGACGGGTTCGTCGCCGGAACGCAGCCAGGAAGGAATCGTGGGGGTCAATTCGTCGTTCATGACCACGTTGTCGAACCACCACACGACGTCATTCGCCGTGAAGGGCTCGCCGTCCGACCACTTCATGCCTTCGCGCAGGTGGAAGGTATAGGTCGTGCCGTCATCGGAGACGTCCCAGCCCTTGGCCACGTTAGGCCGGACGCCGGACCAGTCTCGTTCCCAACTGACCATCTGGTCATAGGCGACGGTACGGTAGATCCACGCGTTGTCGCTGCCGCCGCGCAGGCCGGCGCGCCAAGTGCCGCCGTATGAGCCGACGTTATCGACCGGTTCCACGACCAGCGGCTCGGACGGCAAACGGTCTTCCAGGGGCGGCAACGTGCCGTCCCGCACCATGGACTGAAAGGCCGGCGCCTGGTTGGCGCTGACGGCCATGCCGTCCGCCTCGGCGGGCATGGCCGCGGCGTCATCGGCGGCCGGGGCGGCCGGCGCCGCGCCGCAGGCCGCTACCGTCCACAGGGCAAGGACGCACGCGAGCGCGCCCCAGAAACGGATTTTGGGCAAGTGCAATCGCATCATGAAGGCTCTTCCTTGGTTCGAATGATTCAGGACAAAACCACGCGTTCCGCGCTCGTAGAGGCCATGCAATCGGCGGAATGCCGCCGCCATCCTGAAGCGGGGCCGCTCCGCAGGGTTCAATTTCCAGCTTGGAATGCGTAGGGCAATCTAACACAAAAACGTTGCCGGCCCCAAAGATCCGACGGCGCGCGCGGCGGGCGCGCACGCAGGGCCGTTGCGCGCGCAACGGCCGTTGCGCGGCTAATTTTTTGCAATGACGGAGATTGTGGACTAGGATAGAATGGATGAAAGAGACGAGAGACTAAGCGCGCCCTTGGCGGACAGGGCAGGAGTGACTTCAAGGCTGACATGTCGATTTCCAAAGCCGAAAAACTCAGAATCACCAAGGAATTCCGGATCAACGGCTCCGACACGGGGTCGCCGGAAGTGCAGATCGCCTTGCTGAGCCGGCGCATCAATGATCTGCTGGAGCATTTGCGCGCCCACAAGCATGACGAAGGCTCCCGCCGCGGCTTGCTCAAACTGGTAGGCCAACGGCGGCGCCATCTCGCCTACCTGCGCAAGAAAGACGTCACGCGTTACACCGCCTTGATCGCCCGGTTGGGCCTGCGCAAGTAGCGCGGCCCCGCACAGTTCATTTGACCCCTTACGCAACGGGCAGTCCGAACGCGGGGCCTCGGCTCCGGCGTTCCTGGCCTGCCGTTCGTTTATCCCCTCGTTTTCCCACCCCAGTCTGACGACGCGCCCGTACGGGCAAGAGGATTCCATGCAGATGTTTGACGGATCGACTGTATATACCGCCGAATGCGGCGGCCGCGCGCTGGCCCTGGAGACCGGTTTCCTGGCGCCGCAGGCCGGCGGCGCGGTCACGGCCCGCACGGACGACGCCGTCGTCTTCGCCGCGGCCACCATGAGCTACGAAGTGAGGGAGAATGCGGATTTCTTTCCCCTGACGGTGGATTTCGAGGAGCGCATGTACGCGGCCGGCCGCATTCCCGGCAGTTTCTTCCGCCGGGAAGGCCGACCGAGCGAACAGGCCATTTTGCTCTGCCGCCTGACCGACCGGCCCTTGCGGCCCCTGTTTCCCAAGGGCTTCTTCAATCCGGTCCAGATCGTGCTGTCGTCGCTGGCCAGCGACGCGGAAACCCTGATGGCGCCGTTGGCCATCAACGCCGCGTCCGCGGCGCTGGCGATCAGCGACATCGACTTCCAGGAACCGGTCGGCGCCGTGACCGTCGGCCTGCTCGGGGACGAACTGGTCGTCAATCCCACTCATTCGCAAATGCAGGCCAGCCGCCTGCACTTGCAGGTAGCGGGCACGGCGGACAGCATCCTGATGGTGGAGGCCGGCGCCGAGCAGGTGGCCGAAGAGATCATGGTCGACGCGCTTCGCCTCGCGCACGAGGCCATGCAGCCGGTCATCGAGCTGATCGGTCGGATGCAGCGCGAGATCGGCAAGCCCAAGTACAAAGACTACACCCTGTACGCGGCGCCCGACGCGCTGCTGGAGCAGGTACGCGCCAGCAGCGCCCAGGACGTCCGCCAGCTGGTGGACGGCAACCCGGACCGCCAGGCCTACGGCGCCGGCGTGGATCAAATCAAGGAGCGGGTCCAGGCCCAGTTCGCCGACGCGGTGGAAAGCGGCGAAGTCGCGGCGAAAGACGTCAGCGGCGCGCTGCAAACCGTGGTCAAGGAGGTCGTGCGGCAGCGCATCCTGGAAACGGGCGTGCGCAGCGACGGGCGCGACACGACGACCGTGCGCCCGCTCAACATCCAGGTCGGGCGCCTGCCCCGCGTGCATGGCAGCGGCCTGTTCCAGCGCGGCGAGACCCAGGCGCTGACCATCGCGACGCTGGGCACGCCGGCGGATTCGCAACGCATGGATTCCTTCTATGAAGGCGAAGACGAAAAAGCCTACATGCATCACTACAACTTCCCGCCCTATTCCACCGGCGAGGCGTACATGATGCGCGGGCCCCGGCGACGGGAGATTGGCCACGGAGCCTTGGCGGAACGCGCCCTGGCGTCGATGGTGCCCGCGGACTTTCCCTATACGCTGCGCCTGGTGAGCGAAATCATGAGCAGCAACGGTTCCACCAGCATGGCGGCCGTCTGCGCCAGCACCTTGGCGTTGATGGATGCCGGGGTTCCCATCGAGCAGCCGGTAGCGGGCATCGCCATGGGGTTGATTCAGGACCCCGCCACGCGCGCCTATCGCGTCCTGACCGACATCCAGGGCCTGGAAGACCACCTGGGCGACATGGATTTCAAGGTGGCGGGCAGCGCCGACGGCATCACCGCCTTGCAGATGGACATCAAGATCGAAGGCCTGGATTTCAACATCATGCAAGAGGCCCTGGCCCAGGCGCGCAAGGCGCGGCTGCACATCCTGGAGCAGATGCGGGCGGTCATCCCGGCCCCGCGCAACCAGCTCAGCGAATACGCCCCGCGCATTCGGACGCTGCAGATCAGCAAGGACAAGATCGGCGCCCTGATCGGACCGGGCGGCAAGACCATCCGCGGCCTGCAGGACGAATACGACGTGCGCATCGAAGTGGGCGAGGAAGGCGACGTCGTGATCGCCGGCCAAGGCGACAAGGCCGATATCGCCTACGAGAAGGTGGGCGAACTCACCGCCGAGGTGGAGCTGGGCAAGATTTACACCGGCACCGTGTCGCGGGTCGAAGGCTTCGGCGCCTTCCTGGACATCGTGGGCCAAAACACCGGCATGATCCATATCAGCCAGCTGGCGGATTATCGGGTGGATCGGGTGGAGGACATCGCCAACGTCGGCGACGAACTGACCGCGATGGTGACCCAGGTCGACCCCGAGCGCGGCAAGATTCGCATGAGCCGCAAGGCGGTGGAACTGGACTGGACGCTGGAAGAGGCCCAGGCCGACGATTCGGACGGGCGCGGGCGGTCCGGCGGAGGCGGCGGCTTCCGCGGGCGCGGCGACCGGGATGATCGCCGCGGGCGGGGCGGTCCACGCCGGGATTTCCGGCGGGATCGCGAAGACGGTTACCGCGGCGGCGACCGGGAGGACAACTACCGCGGGCGCGGCGACGGTTACCGCGGCGGCGATCGGGAGGACAACTACCGCGGGCGCGGCGGCGGCTATCGCAGCGGCGATCGGGATCGCCACGACGGGCCCCGCGGGGATCGGGATCGCCGCGGGCGGGGCGGTCCGCGCCGGGAAAGGACGTACCGCCGCTCACGCGATTGACGCGGGACAGCCCTGAGGCGCACGCGGCAGCCAGGCGCGCGTCCAGCCCGCAAAGGAAAGCATAGAGGCCTTGGGCATGGCCCTGCCGTCCCTGCCCAAGGCCGACGTGCTGGGCGTCGCGATCGATGCCGTATCGGTAGCGGATCTGCACGCGGCCATCGCCCGGGCGATAGCGGAAGAGCAGCGCGTGACCATCCTCCACGTCAATGCCCATTGCCTCAATCTGGCCTGGACGCGGCCGTGGTTGCGCCAATATCTGAACGACGCGGAGCTGGTCGTATGCGACGGCAAGGGCGTGCAGTACGCCGCGCGGTGTCTGGGAACCCGGTTGCCGGAACGCATCACCTACGCGGACTGGATGTGGCAGCTGGCGGCCTGGGCGGCGGCGCGCGGGTTTTCCTTCTATTTTCTGGGCGGCCAACCGGGCATCGCGCGCAAGGCCGCCGGCGTCCTGCAAAGCCGGTGGCCGGCCCTGAAGGTGGCGGGTTGCCATCACGGGTACTTCGACCAAACGCCAGGCAGCGCCGACAACCAGCGCATCGTAACGGCCGTTAACCGGGCGGATCCCGATATCCTGGTGACGGCGTTCGGCATGCCCCTGCAGGAGCAGTGGCTGGCGCGGCACCGGGCGTGCGTGCGGGCGCGCGTGGCCCTGGCCGGCGGCGCGGCGTTCGATTACCTGTCGGGCGAACTGGCCCGCGGCCCCCGCCTCTTGACCCAGCACGGCTGGGAATGGCTGGCGCGCCTGTGCATAGAGCCCCGTCGCTTATGGCGCCGGTACCTGCTGGGCAATCCTCTCTTCGCGTTCCGGGTGCTGAGGCAAAAGCTGCGTTCCCGACCGGGAGGCAACGAACCCGCGGCGCGCAGGAGGCGATAGGCCCCCCAAGAGCGCAACGGCAGGTTGGGCGCGCGCAAAATATAGAATTTCCTCATCGTGTTACGGCGTTTTTCCGTCAATTACATGGCGGCCCTGTTCCTGCTGGACGGCGCCGCGTTTCAGGCGGCGCTCTGGCTGGCGCTGGAACTGCAGCCTGGCCCGGCCGATACGCTCCTCGCCCTGCGCGGCTGGATTGCCTTGTTCTGGTGCATCTCCTTCCTGGTGTTGGACGTATACAACCCCAGCCAGGTGTTCCGCTGGACCCAGGAATACCAGCGGGTCCTGCTGGGCCACCTGGTCGCGAACCTGATGCTGGCCGGCACGCTTTTCCTGTCCGCCAGCGAGCTGTCCCGGCCGGTTTTCCTGAGCCACGGGTTGCTGTCCCTGCTTCTGATCTTCGGGTATCGCACGCTGTTGCGCGCCGGGCATCGCCTGCAACGCCGGCGCCGCGAGCGCGCGGGGGCCGGCCATCAGGTGCTGGTCATCAACGGCGGCGACGTAGGCGTGCGTTTCGCCCGCGAGTTCCAAAACGCGCGTTGGGGCGGCATCCGCCTCGCGGGCTTTCTGGACGACGACCGGGACGGCGGAGAGCCGGAGCTGGGCGGCCTGCCGGTTTTGGGCAGGCGGGCGCAGGCGCATGCGATCGTGCGCCGGGACGGCATCGAAGAGGTCGTGCTCGCCCTGCCGCGCTGGGAATATCCGCAGATCGCGCGGCTCGTGGCGGAACTGTCGGACTTGCCCGTGCGCATCCACGTCGTGCCCGACTACCTGGATCTGGCCTTCTTCAATTTCTCCGTGGACAATCTGGGCGGCATCCCCGTCATTGGCCTGCGGGCGCCGGCCATCGACAGCTTCCAGCGCCTGGTGAAACGCATCGTGGACTTGACGCTGGCCGCCCTCATGAGCGTGCTGAGTCTGCCCTTGCTGGCGGCCGTGGCCGTGGCCATCAAATGGGAGGACCGGGGCGCGATCTTCTATTTCACGGAACGGGTCGGCGAAAACCGGCGCCGGTTTCGCATGCTCAAGTTCCGCTCCATGGTCGTCGACGCCAGCGCCCGCCAAGACGAGGTCAATCGCTACGACGACGCGGGGAACCTCATTCACAAACGCGCGGACGACCCGCGGGTCACGCGCGTAGGGCGCTGGATCCGGCGCCACAGCATCGACGAACTGCCGAATCTGTGGAACGTGCTGAAGGGCGAGATGAGTCTGGTGGGCCCGCGGCCGGAACTGCCGTGGCTGGTGGAGCGCTACGAACCATGGCAGCTGAAGCGCTTCGCCGTGCCGCAGGGCATGACCGGGTGGTGGCAGGTGACCGGTCGCAGCGACAAACCCATGCATCTGCATACCGAAGACGATATCTACTACATCCAGAACTACTCGCTGTGGCTGGACATCCAGATCCTGTGGCGCACCATCGCCGTCGTCATGCGCGGCAAAGGCGCTTTCTGAAGGCGGCGTCGTTGCCGGCGCCGCCGCGGAAACCCGGAAATGGGCAGCCCGCCCCGATCCGCGCGCGGATCCGTTGTACCATTCCGCCAGCGGAAGGGCGGCCCGCGGGAACGCGCGTTTCCCCGGCGCGTTCCGCGCGGAACAGGATTTCTTCCCGCGCGCCGGACGCGCAGAGGGCGGAGCCGGCCGGGCACGAGGCAGATGGCGACGAACGATATGCTTGCGCATCCACAAGTTAACGCGGCGTGACGCCATGCGCGGACTGGAAGCCTATCGCATAGCCCTGCGCGCGCTGACGATCAACAAGATGCGCAGCCTGTTGACCATGCTGGGCATCATCATCGGCATTACCACGGCCGTGGTGCTGATTTCCGCGGGGCAGGGCATCCAACGGTACATCTACAACCTCTTCTCCGGGATCGGCGTCAACGTGCTGTTCGTGGTGCCGGGCCAGCTGGATCAACAGCAGGATCCTTTCGCGGAACCGCAGTTCGGCGAACTGACGCTGGGCGATGCCCGGGCCCTGGGGAATCCCCTGAACGTGCCGGAAGTGGCGCTGGTGGCGCCGGAGGCGAACGCCCGCACCGTCGCGGTGCGGGGCGACGACACCCTGGATCTGGATCTGGTGGCCATCGTTCCCGAACACCGGGAGATCCGGGGCTGGGACGTGCAGCTGGGTTCATTCTTCACCCAGGACGATCTGGACGGTCGCCGCCGCGTCGCGATTCTGGGGCAGGAAGCGTTCCAGGAACTGTACGAGCCCAACGAAAATCCCCTGGACACGCAAGTGCGGGTCGGGGGCGTGGTGTTCACGGTGATCGGGGTCATGAAGGAAATCGGCTTCAGCCAATTCGGCAACCGGGACAACAGCATCTTCCTGCCTTTCACCACGGCGCAGGAACGCATCCTGAAATGGAAGACCGTCAAGGGGGATTACCGGGTGTCGCAGATCCTCGCCTCGGTCATCAGCGAGGATTTGATGGGGCAGGCGCAGGTCGACATCGAGGAACTGATGCGCAAGCGGCACCGGATCGGCTATTTCGAGGAAGACGACTTTTCCGTGATCAGCCAGACCGATTTCATCGGCGTGTTCGGCAACATCACGCGCATCATCACCATTTTCCTCGGCTCCATCTCCGCGGTCAGCCTGCTGGTGGGCGGGATCGGCATCATGAACATCATGCTGGTGAGCGTCGCGGAGCGTACCCAGGAGATCGGCCTGCGCAAGGCCATCGGCGCGCGGCGGCGGGACATCCTGCAGCAGTTCCTCATCGAGGCCGTGTGCCTGTCCTTGCTCGGCGGCCTCATCGGCACCGCGGCCGGGGCCAGCATCACGACCGCGGCCAATGCGCAGTTCGCGACCTTCGATCTCAGCCTGCAAACCCAGACCGTGGCCTGGGTCTGCCTGTATTGCATGGGCACCGGCGTACTGTTCGGCTTCTGGCCCGCGGTCAGGGCCAGTCGCCTCAGTCCCATCGAGGCCCTGCGCACGGAGTGAGCGGTTTGTTACTTGGTTCTATACAATATTGCTGTTTCTTTTACTCATTGAGTACCAATCGTACAGATATCTCTTTGGGACAGCACAAATTATGACCAAAATTTCAAATTCAACAGACAAGTTGACAGGATCGCGATGTTAGTCGCTGAGACTTCCATGACAAGAGGCCCCTATCTGTCTGTAAAACGTTTCAACAGCACCTTCAACAGTTTCTCGGAATGGCTGACGATTTGGGTGCTTTTCTGAAACGTAGCATGGTTAATCCTGTCAGGTTCATCTTCAGCATCACCTATTAGGGGATATATTCCCATTTCTTTCGGCTTATCAGTATAGACTACGGCTATATCAGGCGTGATGGGCAGGAATGAGCCGCTGTTTCTACCTGCTTCGGGCGGCAAAATGGCAATAAAGTTGCCTAGCACAAACTGTTTATCGGAAGGTTGGGGTATATAGGCAAACACACAACCGGTTTCTCTCAGTCTGCGCTGTATGTCTCGTTCCCAGCGTAAACCAATGCCCGCAACTATATTCGCCATCTCCCCTTTGTATATTGCCTCGTGCTCTTCAGGGCGCAGTTCCTTATATACCTGAAAAGGTATTATCAATCCATCAGAATATACCTGCCGATTGTCCATAATGAGTTGTTTGTCAGTTCCTTCTCGAACTATCTGTTGTAGTCCAAGATTGCGTTGAAGTAGTGATAGATAGAAACGCATCCAACATTCATGAAGATCTGCAGGTAGATTTGGACGATTATTCTGTCGCACATTTTCAATAATATGTTCAAGTGCTGGGACTGCATCACTTTCTATTTCTGCTAGTCGTTCCTCTGGTTTTACATGATATTGTCTACGCTTAGAGTCATATTGTTGATATAGATTGCTCTCAACAAAGACATTGATCGGATTGGATGCAAAAATATTGCCCCTCCTTTTGTCGTATGCCCAAACTTTTCCTTGATTTCCCGCGAAATTGCGAATGATAAGTTGCGGTATGTAGTGGTGTCGTTTTGCAATAGAGCGTTGCATCGGATTTCATCTCCCCTTCAATTGAAACTGAAATAGCGATACATCTTTTCAAGTCTATACAGAATAGCAAAGGCAACCAGTTGAAGCGAATCTACAAGAGATGCTTTACGTATCCGCGTGGACGGAATCCGATGTGTTTAGCCTTAATGGACAGGCAACGCGGAGTCGTCGAGATAGTGGACCTCACAGGTCATGAAACCATGCGGGCTACAGGCACGAGAGACTGCCAACCGCACGCCGTGTCTCACGAGGACTGCGTGTCTGACGCCAGAGCGGCGAAGTTATGAAAGCCCGATACGCGGTCAAGGGAAACCTCTCACGCCAATTGAGACTTGGTCGTCCACTCCTGACGCGTACTTTGAGCCGGGCATAAGATCGGGAAGATAGGCCTTATAATACAAGCGGTCATAATATAATCCTCTACGTAGACAATCTTGTGCAAGCATATCCGTATGTCCGAAAATCCTCTCATCCAGCAGTTGCATGACCTCCGCGCCGCAGCGATACGCGCGCTCGACGAGGCGCAAGACGAAGAAGCCTTGCAACAGTGGCATGGCCGTTTCCTGGGCAAGCGCGGCGAACTCACGCACATTCTGCGCCAGGTAGGCTCTCTGGCGCGGGAAGAACGCCCCGCGGTGGGACGCGCCGGCAACGAGGTCAAGCAGGCCCTGGAGGCCTTGTACGAACAGGCGAAAGCGGAATGGGCGCAACGGGCTTTGGCGCAAGAGATGTCCGCCGAAGGCATTGACGTTACGTTGCCGGGCCGTCCCCAGACGCTCGGCAAACTGCATCCGACCACGGTCACCCTGCGCGAGATCTACCGCATTTTCGGGCGCATGGGCTTTTCCGTCTATGAGGGCCGGGAAGTCGAAAGCGACGAATTCAACTTCGAACTGCTCAACATGCCCCCTGGGCATCCGGCGCGGGATATGTGGGACACCTTCTATACCACCACGCCGGGCCTTATTCTGCGCACGCATACCAGCCCTGGCCAGATCCATGCCATGCGCGAGTTCGCGCCGGCCCCCATTCGCATTATTCTGCCGGGCAAGGTCTATCGGCACGAGGACGTGACGGCGCGGGCCGAATCCCAGTTCTATCAGGTGGAAGCCTTGGCCGTGGGCCGCAACATCAGCCTGAGCGATCTGAAAGGCACCGTCCAGCAATTCGCTGATCGCATGTACGGCGCGGGACGGCGCATCCGGTTCCGCAAGAGTTATTTCCCGTTCACCGAGCCCAGCGTCGAAGTGGACGTGGATTGCATCCTGTGCCTCAGCGAGGGCTGCCGCATCTGCAAATATACGGGATGGTTGGAAATCATGGGCGCCGGCATGGTGCATCCCACCGTGCTGCACAACGGCGGCTATGATCCCAGGGAATGGACGGGTTTCGCCTTCGGCATGGGGCCGGAGCGGGTCGCGATGCTGAAGTACGGCATTCGCGACATTCGGCTTTTCTATACCAATGACGTGCGTTTTCTGGATCAGATGAATTGACCGGCTGGCGTCAGACAGGCAGAAACGCGCACGGAACGCAAGGCCGTGCAGGGATCTTTACGTACCAAAACATGGACCTTTGCCGGACCGGTTCGCTTCATTGAATGAATGACGGCAAGGCAGGCTCCGCGCGCAGATGCGGGAACGCTTGCGGCCCGCCTATGCAGCGTTCTGCGTTCGCTATCCGATATAATCCCCTCCAAGGGCGCAACGTTTGGGCAGATCGGGGATTTCAACGCCGTCAGCGTATGAGGCCTGCGTTCATCAAACCGGAATGCGCATTCCGCAACGCATAAGGAGCAATCGGCCATGAAAATGTACATAGGCGGCGCATGGACGCCAGGAACCGACGCGATGGAGGTCCTGAACCCTTTCGACGGCTCGGTGGTGGACACCGTACCCAAGGGCACAGCGGCCGACGTGGACGCGGCGCTGGCCAGCGCCGTGCGCGGAGCCGAGGACATGCGGGCGTTATCCGGCTTTGAACGCTATCAAATCCTGCATCGAACGGCCGATCTGATCCTGGCGAAGAGCCGGGAACTGGCGGAAACCATCACCAAGGAAGAAGGCAAAGTCATCGGCGAAGCGACCATTGAAGTCGAGCGGGCCGCGGAGATCATCTACCTCTCCGCGGAGGAAGCCAAGCGCCTGTACGGCGAGGTCATCCCCGTAGACGGGGGACCGGGCGTCTCCGGCAAGTTCGGGTTTACCGTCCGCGTGCCTTGCGGCGTCATCGCCTGCATTTCGCCCTTCAATTTCCCGTTGCATCTGGTATGCCACAAGGTGGGCCCGGCGTTGGCCGCGGGCAATGCTGCCGTACTCAAACCAGCGTCCGACACGCCGCTGATCGCCCTCAAACTGGTGGAATTGTTGCTGGAGGCCGGTACGCCTCCGGAAGCTGTCCAATGCATCACGGGCAGCGGGGCTTCCATCGGCGACGCCTTGGTATCGGATCCGCGCGTGCGCAAGATCTCCTTCACCGGCAGCCGGGACGTGGGAGAGCGCATCTGCCACAAAGCCGGTCTGAAAAAGGTCACGATGGAACTGGGCTCCAACGCGCCGGTCGTCATCATGCCGGACGCGGATCTGGACAAAGTGGTCGCAGGCCTGCCCACGACGGCGTACAGCAATGCCGGACAGGTATGCATCTCCGCGCAACGGGTCTTGGTGGATCAGTCGATATACGGCGACTTGATTGACGTCTTGACTCCGGCTGTCGAAAGCTATAACACCGGCAATCCGCTGGACGCCAACACCAAGCTGGGTCCCATGATCCGCCAAAGCGACGCCGATCGGGTGCAGGCTTGGGTACAGGAGGCGCAGGCGAACGGCGCGACGCTTCTGACGGGCGGCGAGTTGGACGGCCAGACGTACCAGGCGACGCTCCTGGCGGACGTCAAGCCGGACATGCGCATTTCCTGCGAGGAACTCTTCGGCCCGGCCATGGGGCTGACGAAGGTGGAGAGTATCGATCAGGCCATCGCCATCGCCAACGACACCAACTACGGCCTGAGCGCCTCCATCTTCACGCAAGACCTCGATGCCGCCATGCAGTACGTCCAGAGGGTGGAGTCAGGGAATATCCATATCAACTGGGGCACCCAGTGGCGGGTGGATCTCATGCCCTACGGCGGTCTGAAAGACAGCGGCTTCGGCAAGGAAGGGCCCAAATACGCGATTGAGGACATGACGGAAACCAAGATGGTGGTTATGCACCTCTAACTGCCAGAGGCGAAAAGGGATCAGCAGAACCGATCCCCCCCCCCCCCTCTCCCGGTTCTCGTTATACCGAGCAAGAGCCCTGTCTAGGCTACTGTTGCAGTTTGGATAGGGCTTCTTTCGTATTCTTGCCTTTCGCCTGTTGAACGGTTCTACCCAGAGATTTCAAATGTCGGGACAGTTTGCTGTCGTCGATTTATTTGCCGGGCCGGGAGGGCTTGCAGAAGGGTTTTCCGGTTTCCATTCCCAATCTCATCCTCGACCATTCTCGATTGCCCTGTCAGTTGAAAAAGACGCAGTAGCGTATGAGACATTACGTTTGCGCCACTTTCTCTGGCAGTTCCCTGATGGATTTCCGAGGGAATACTATGATTTCCTAAACGGCAAAAGTGATTATCCTGACTGGTCAATCCTCTATCCAGATCAATGGAGCAGAACAGAGGAAAAGGTGCTCCATATAGAACTGGGAACAGATGAGGCTAATGGCATCGTTGGCGACAAATTGGACGCTATCAAGGAAAAATATGGTTCCAGATCCGTCTTGATCGGCGGTCCTCCATGCCAAATCTATTCACTGGCTGGCCGCTCTCGCAACGCAGGCAATGCCAAATACAACGCTTCTACAGATGTACGCACTACGCTATATCGTGAATATATCAAAACGTTAAAACGACTTGAGCCGGCGGCTTTCGTCTTGGAAAACGTAAAAGGAATACTGTCCTTCGTGTTTGAGGGCCAATCTGTTTTTCACCAGATTATGGATGAAATCTGCAATGTAGGTTATCACGTGATCGCTCTATGCCCACAACAGCAGCACCTTGATTTGGACGGGAGACAGTCTGACCAAAGGGATTTTGTCGTTCGTACGGAACTGTATGGGGTTCCGCAAGCCAGGCATCGCGTCATCGTAACAGGGTTAAGGAAGGACATTGCAGACCAAATAGATTTCGATCGTGCAAATGGTCTACTGAAGGCCTCAACTTCTCGCCCAACGACAGTACGGGATATTCTGTATGACATGCCGATTGTACGGAGTGGCATAAGCAAAACCGAGGATAATCAGGAAAATTGGCGAGAAGCAGTTTATACAGCTAAAAAGAAAACGACCAACTTATACCCCAAATTGGCTGATCATCTTGATAAATCTGGATATCCACCAAATGGAAAGATCACCGACTTGAATAACAGCCAGCAACCTATGCTACGCAAAGGAGCCGGACCTGTTGGGGTTGGTAGAGAATGTCCTGAAAACCTGCAAAAATGGATCGTTGATCGGAAACTTCAGCAATTGACGCATCATGAGACGCGAAGTCACATGTCTGCTGATTTGGAAAGGTACTTCTTTTCAGCAGTGTACGCAGAAGTCCATAAAGTATCGGCTCGAACGAGAGATTTCCCTCCAGAACTAGCTCCAGAACATCAGAATTGGAATTCTGGCAAATTCGCTGACCGTTATCGAGTACAGCTTTGGGATGAACCATCCAAAACCATTACGTGTCATATTGCCAAGGACGGACATTACTACATCCATCCAGATCCTAGACAAAGCAGAAGTCTTACAGTACGCGAGGCGGCACGCCTTCAAACATTTCCCGACAATTATTACTTCAAGGGCAACCGTACCCAGCAATACATTCAAGTCGGCAATGCAGTCCCCCCCTTCTTGGCAATGCAAATTGCCGAGGCCTTGTACAAATTATTGCTCCAAGCAACCAAGTTGAATAACAAGACTGTCCCGCTTCCGTGTTCAAATGAATGGCACCTGAATCTCAATGTAACTTCCAAGCCCAAGTTCCCCTATCCCTGCAACGTGACAGACGATCAGTGGCGAGTATTGGCCCCGTTACTGATGCCAGCAAGACAAGGTCGACCACGCAAATTTGATCTACGCGAAGTGTGTAATGGCATTTTTTATAAGCTACGTAATGAATGTACATGGTCAGCTTTGCCTACTGAATTCCCTCCTTGGCAGACAACATACCAATATTTTTGCCGTTGGATACGCAACGGTACTTGGAAACGTATCCAGCTTATACTTCAGATTCCAGAACATCAGATGAAGAGAGAACACATGCGGCGTTTGGAAATACAACCTGTTCGGGCGAACAAAAGATTGCAAGAAACGTTTCGGTGACAGATGTAGATCACTGACAGCACTCACCAGTGAAATAGAGGCATTGGATAGATGGACAAGAATAGACGGCCTATTTACGGTTGTTGATTATGCATACTCCTGTCTGACACCAGCGTGGCTATAACCTTGTACTCCCCTTTTCCCTGTTTATAGCCAGCGGTTCCGCATCCAATCTTCTCTGCATACCTATTCCGACCTATATGTGGGCCACGCAGCGCGCGGCCCGTGGCCGCGCTGTACGGGATAGCGCACACGGGTGCCCCTTGGTGTCGGTGGCCGGCCCGTACGCGGGAAGGTGAACGCGGTCTATTGTCGCCCGGCCGACGGGTACGACCGGGGCGGCTGGCCGCGCCGGATAGCTTCCAGATCGGTCTGCCGTGTGGTGGGGCAGCACGTCCGTACGCGAGCAACGGGCGCGCCCAGGAAAAAAGGATCGGATCCCGCTCCCCGGTCGCAGCCGGGGCGGCTTCTGCATCTAGATCCCCAGTTTGGCGGATCGATCGAAAGGGCCGTTTCCTGCGTCTGCGCGTGACGGGTCGCTCGCACCCCGGCGGCCCCTAGGTCGGGCTTTAGGGACTGCCGGGACGGACGCGCTACGGTCCTCTAGGCCTATGATGTCGACGCCTTATACGCGTGGCGGGTGCAGCAGGACATCAAGGCTGTCATGCCCGCTTGGGCCCAGCGCATGAACCTCTAAGGCCATGACCCAGCACGATACAAGGCGCGCAACGCCGTGGAACGGGGCATGGGCGCTGGCTTACACGCTGGCGATGTGCGGCTACCCGCTATGACAAATATGTGTATCGCTGCCTGGGTTTTCTGTACTTGGCAGCGGTTTGGATCTGGATGAAGTAAACTTCAACGAAACTTAATACTATGTCATTTTTATATTGTAGTGTATAGATGTTTGAAGCACACGCGGGCATCCGCGGTGTGGAACGGCCAGTTGATGCCCTTTTGGGCCACGTCGCGGTTCTCCGCCCACGCGGTGACCTGCGCGGGGACAGGGCCTGCCACGTCAGGACATTTGGTTCCGGTTCGACCCTGTTGAGCCAACTACCGTGCCGAGGCGTAAACGCCCGCTGTACGCGCTGGGCTAGGCAGCGCGTCTCGGCAGACGGAAAAGCCCGGTACAAAGAGGCGTAGGTATGGGTGTTCCAATGGTCGCAGACCAAGATCAGACGCTCGGCCTAGCGGTAGCGGATGGTCCGCGAGGGCCTGCACCTGGCGCGCCCAGTCCACGGCTGTGCGCCACTGGCCTAGCGGTTCCATAAACAGCCAGAAGGTGCATGTGCCGCGCCGCACGTATGCATACATAGGCGTAGGTAGCGGGCCGTCTCGGGCGCGCCGTCTCGGTTGCAGCGTCTGCTTGTCGGCCCGCAATGGGTTGGGCTGTTCGTCCCTGCAGATCACCGGATAGCGTGCAGCGTAGAGCTGGCCGTAGAGGTCTCGCCCCGCTTCCCTCGGATCACGAAGTCCGCCTCCGGCGGATAACCGCGTTGCACCCGACGCCAAGGCGTCAGTTCGTTTTTTAATACGCAACGCACAGTCGCGTGGTGGATGCGGGGCACAATTCCCCACGTCTCCAGTTCGCGGGCCAGCACCCGCAACGTCCAACGCGCTTGGCCGGCGGCGTGGCTTGGACCCATTGCAGAAGATGCGCTTCACCCGCGCCGTCCAAGGTGCCTTGGCCTAGCGCTCCCGCACCGCTTCGGGACCCTCGACCACGGCTTGGCACCGCCCGCCGAGACGTCCCACGTGTCCACGATGGCTTCGTCCGTCTCGCCCGCGCCTTCCGGCTAGCGACTGGGATACTCTCTTCTTGTGAGTACATCCCTCCACGCGGAGAACGGCTTCTTGCGGAACTTGGGCACTGCAAAGCGCCCCTGCCACGAGACACCAAGACGATCTCATTAGAAAAACCAAGCCTCGAAACTGATCGGATCCATACGTGATGCGCTAGACTACTTCATATGCCAGTTTTACTATGAGAATTGGATCAAATAGATCTATGCGTACAGTTAACGCTGCCCCGAAGGCATCTATGCTTATGGAGAGCATAAGGGATATTGGTTATTCGCTTCCTATGGCACTCGCGGACGTGATTGACAACGCTATTGCCGCAAATGCTTCGACTATTCAAATGTTTGCACGCATAGAAGAAAACAACAAACCCCAGATAGGCATCCTCGACAATGGAACAGGCATGACCGAGGAACAACTTCTCACAGCAATGCGTCTTGGCAGTTTCAACCCATTGGATGAGCGTAACCAAGACGATTTAGGGCGGTTCGGTCTTGGTCTCAAGACAGCCTCTTTTTCACAGTGTAGGCGACTGACTGTCGTAACGCGGCGGAGCGGCAGAACAAGTATTGCTGTTTGGGATCTGGATCTAGTAGCTAAAATGGACGAGTGGTTGGTAGAAATGCCGGAGAATTTGGATCTTGTCCCATGGGGCGAACTATTAGACGCTCATGGAACTTTGATTGTCTGGGAGAAATTCGACAGATTGAAGAGAAACCAGTCCGAAGAGATCGATATAGCACAATTCACTCATGATATTGATCAAGCGATTGAACACTTGGAAATCGTTTTCCATCGCTTTTTGGCTGGAGAACCTAGCATCAAGAAGATAGACGTTCATCTCAATGGCAGGCCATTACGCCCTTTTGACCCTTTTCATTCAAAACATCCCGCAACAATTGCTGCGCCTAAAGAGGTCATAACGGTTCAAGGACACCCAGTGGAGGTTCAGGCTTTCACGCTACCTCATCACAGTAAAGTAGAGCACGATGCGTATGAACGTTACGCACTTCCCAAAGGTTATCTCCAAAGCCAGGGCTTTTACGTATACCGTGCAAGACGGCTTATCATTCATGGATCGTGGTTTGGACTACTCAGCCAACAGGAATTAACCAAACTGTCGCGGATACAAGTTGATATTCCCAACGGCTTGGACACAGAATGGAAAATCGACATCATGAAGTCTTCGGTTCAGATTCCGTCTGTAGTTCGCAACCGTCTCAAGCGGGTGATCGATAAAGTTGTGGGAGGTTCAAAACGAACCTATACGGGTCGCGGACGCAGATTGCTCAATCAAGATCCCTTGCCCGTTTGGTACAGAAAACAAGACAAGAACGAAATCAGCTATCACATCAATATGGAACATCCTGTCTTGGAGCAATTCTATTCCAGTCTTTCCAAAAAATTGAAAGTCGAATTCGCTCACTTGCTAAAGATCTGTGAATCGGCTTTGCCATTACCGTCTCTGTATGCTGATATGGGTAACCAACCCAAAGACACGATAGCATCCAGCCTGTCTCAAGAGACTTTGTTGTCCGCCATTCGTACAATCGTGGCGAATTGCCTTAAAGCAGGTATAGAAGAGAAGAAGATCATTGACATGTTGAATGCAGCCGAGCCTTTTCGCTCAAATTGGGGCCAAGCAGAAGCCTGCATTCATCGGATTTTAGCGGAGACATCTACAAATGTCTGAAAACCTAGATAGCCTTCAAGCGGTCACCAATACCTTGATAGCACGGGCAACCCCGATAACCAGTCAACGCATTCACGAGATCGTAGAACAATGCCGCGTGATGTTTCCAGATGTTACCGATGCAGAAGCCCAACGCCTTGAGAGAGAGTTTGAAACCCAACACGATGTCACAATGGAGCATGCAGAGATTCTCACTGAAAAGCAATACGAACCATGGCTTGACAAGAGAAAAGCCAAGGTTGATCCATATTACTGGGAAAGGTACAGTCAGCTTCTGGAAGAAAAACGTTTCTCAGCCCAAGTAATCAATACGCTAGATAGAGAAACAGATCGAGTTCTTGATTTTCTTGGAGATCCCTTCCAAACACAATCTTGGGATCGCCGCGGGTTGATATTCGGACATGTCCAGTCAGGAAAGACTGCCCATTATATTGGTCTTATCTGTAAGGCCGCGGATGCAGGTTATAGGTTTATCGTGGTTATCGCGGGAATTCACAACAATCTGCGCCAACAGACACAATCACGAATTGATGAGGGTTTCATTGGTATAGATAGCGCGCGATCACTGTCTCTGGGAGAACGGAACTATATTGGAGTTGGCAAATTCAAAAAAGTACGCACTCCCGGCTATCTTACGAGTTCCCTCAAGGATTTCAACAAGAACGCTGCTCATAGCATGATAGGAATGTCTTTGGGAAATTCTAGGGAGCCAATAGTTTGCGTCGTCAAAAAAAATGCAAACACTTTGAGAAATCTGACTGAATGGCTCAGGGCAACCAGTGCAACTGGCCAACAATATTTTGTCAATGAACCAATGCTTTTGATTGATGACGAAGCAGATAATGCTTCAATCAACATTCAATACGGCAAGGAGGGAATTTCCACTATCAACGGCCAAATCCGGAAATTGTTGAAGCTGTTTTCTCGTAGTTGCTATGTTGGCATCACGGCTACCCCGTTTGCCAATATCTTCATTGAACCGGATACAGAGAACGAGATGTATGAATCCGATCTTTTCCCTCGCCACTTCATCGTTAGTCTGGAACCACCATCCAATTACTTTGGTACTAACAAGGTTTTTCTGCAAGATTCGAGTCCTGCCGTAGAGTACATAAATGACAATGAAGAGGTTTTGCCTATAAGGCACGATATCGACTGGAATCTTGAGAAGCTTCCTTTAAGTATGATCAAGGCAATCCGCACCTTCGTGTTAGCCTGTACAATTAGATTGACAATGGAAAGCGATAGAAGACAGCATTGTTCAATGCTTGTGAATGCGTCACGATTTATCAATGTCCAGAGCCAATTGAAATACGAGATTGAGATTGTGCTTAAGCGCATTCAGCAGAGCGTACGGGTATACGGTGCTCTGTCTCCAGACCAAGCATTGAAGGATCCAGAAATGGCAGCAATGGAACGAACATGGCAAGAAGTATATGCGTCAACCATCCCTGTACCTGCATGGGCGACAATACAAAACTGCTTGCACCAAGCTGCATCACCAATTAAAGTCATAGAAGTTAATAGTAGATCGACCGAACCCCTGAACTATTCTCATTACAGGAATGGTCTTAGTGTGATAGCTGTTGGAGGGTATTCTCTCTCACGCGGTATGACATTGGAAGGTCTTACAGTGAGATATTTCCTGCGCTCATCTATAATGTATGACACCCTCATGCAAATGGGAAGATGGTTCGGGTACAGGAATGGATACGAAAATTTATGCCGACTTTGGATGACAGAAGAAACAGAGGGTTGGTATCAGCATATATCTGAGTCCATTGAGGAATTGCGAGCAGAACTACATAGCATGGTCCGACTAGGAGCTACCCCTCAGGAATTTGGGTTGAGGGTTCGGAGTCATCCTGACAACCTGATTGTAACGGCGCGAAACAAAATGGGCTCAGGACAAATGCTTAGATGGAAAATTGGACTGGCCAACCGTTTTTGTGAAACTTCTATTTTAAAGCGTGATCAAGCCAGTTTAAAAGCAAATTTGCAGTCAGTTTTCAGATTAGGCGAATACCTCGAAAAAATCGGATATCCACCATCAAGCGCAGAAAAAGATAGATATGGTTGGCTTCTTCAGAATATTCCTTCCGAAGCAGTCCTGAAATTCCTAGGTGAGTTTCAGAACCATCCAGGTTGCAATTTGACCGATCCAAGGCCTCTGACGCAGTATATCATTGAGCGCAGCGAAACTGAATTGCAAGCGTGGGATGTTTTATTTGCCAGCGTTCAGGACAGCAGAAGATCAAGGGGAAACAATATCTTGGGTATCAAGATCAATTACCAGACTCGTACAGCTGGAAGCAGAAGTGATAACAAAACGTTATATGTTTCAAACAAACAGAGAGTTTCATCAAGAGGCATTGAGAAAGTTGGCTTATCATCTGCATTGATTGAGAGAGTAGAATCCGAGTACGATCAAGCCGTCAATCGGCGCAAAGCGAATTATCCAGATCGGATATATCGTGCTGAACGAACGCACCCACTTCTGATAATCCATCTGCTGAAGATTGAAGATCCACAAAATGAAATAGAGCACCACGATCCTGTCGTTGCATGGAGTATTAGCTTCCCCAAAACAAAGACAGAAGAGGAGCGCGTAGAATACGTAGTTAATACAACATGGACATGGTGGCAGGGCCAGTTTGGAGCAGACATTGAAGAGGAGGAGATGAAAGGCGATGATGTTTGACGACCCTTGGTCCGAAATCCAAATTCCAGATGGACTCAATTCACTCAATGCCCGTCGCGTTGATGCTGATGGAAGATGGGATTTCTTCTGGGCCCGTAGTATAGATCAAAAATGCCTTTTGATGCTATCCTATGATGTCCAGTCGGCTTCCAAAAGACAGCCCCCTCACTTACGGGGTTTGGAAGTCAAGACGGTAGCAAACAGCAATATTGGACGCTGTTCCTTGGTTTTCCGTCTTCTTGATAATACCCATCGCGATATTTTCTTTCATTTTTGCAAAGATGTTATTGCCTTTGCCAACAAGGCCAAGACGGAAAAGGAAGCCATAGAAAAAGTTATGGTACGCACATGGCGTTGGCATTATCTGCTCCGAACAGGAAAGGGCAGACTGCTATCTCTTGAAGAACAAAAAGGGCTCATCGGAGAACTGCTTGTCTTGGAACGCCATCTTTTACCCAATCTGACGGCACTGGATGCGGTCGAAGCTTGGGTAGGACCTTTAGAGCACCCCAAAGATTTTGAATACGGACGGCTTTGCATTGAAGCCAAGACGAGGCGAGGTACCGCTTCTCCGCAGATTGTTGTCAGTTCTGAACACCAACTGGACAGTGAAGGAATCGATATACTTTTCCTTCATGTTGTTGAACTGGATAAGATATCGTCCAATATCAATCAAGGAGTCAGTTTGACGGATGTTGCGTCCCGCATATATTCAAGTTTAGGAGAGAGAGGAAGTGAAGTTGTCGAATTGATGGAGGCGCGTTTGATTGCATCCGGATTTCTTTGGGAGGATGACTATTCCAATCATCGGTGGATGGAAGGAAAAAGCGAACTGTATCGAGTTACGGACAAGTTCCCCCGCATTGTTTCTTGGGGACTAAAAAGCGGTATTGCCAATGTCAGGTACTCGGTTTCTCTGGCCGATTGCCAACCATATCGATGCGATAGCCAAGAACTGATCCAGTCATTGAGGGCGATGAGAGATGGATAATCAAGTGGCTTTTCACCATGATTTCCTGCAGGAAATACATGCGATGGCGGACTCGCAAGGTGAGTTCCTGGAAGATTCCTTCTTTGAACTGTTCTGCGAACGCTTGGAAGAAGCAGGCGAGCTTGAAGCGGCAGACAGAGTGCATTATCGTACTCCAAGAGGCGTAAGGATTGACGGCTATGGAGGAGACCCGCAAGAGGCCGACGGCATTCTTACGCTTATCATTGCAGACTTCAACCAATCATTGGAAGTAACCACGCTGACAGCTACCGAGATGAATGCAATATTCAAGCGTGCCTCCAATTTTCTGACTCGCGCCCTTGATCCTGAATTCAACAATAGCCTTGAGGAAACATCTGCCGTCTTTGGCTTGGCGCACTTGATTGAAACGCGATGGAAGCAGATTGCGAAGGTCCGTCTTCTCCTAATCAGCAATCGCATTATGAGCGAGAGAATCGATGGGCGGGTAACCGAACGTCTTCATGACACCCCTATTTCATACAACGTCTGGGATTTGGGACGGCTCCATCGTTATGTTATGTCAGGGCGAGCGCGTGAAGATATTGAGATAGATCTTGTAAACGGATTTGGAGGCGCGCTGGCAATACTCCCGGCACACGAACATACAGATTATGAGTCATACCTGGCCGTGATGCCTGGTTCCCAACTCGGAGCGATTTATGAACATTGGGGGACCAGGTTGCTGGAGCAGAACGTACGGGTTTTTCTGCAGGCTCGCAACAAAGTGAACAGAGGCATTCGCCTTACTCTGGAGAATGAACCTGACATGTTTTTCGCTTACAACAACGGGATTACAGCCACGGCAACGTCTATTGAGACCGGTTGGACTCAGAATGGATTGGTCTTGACCAAGTTGAAAAATTTCCAAATCGTGAATGGAGGCCAGACTACTGCCTCGATTCATGTGGCCAGTCGTAATAAGAGCATTGATCTCTCGAAGGTATTCGTTCAAATGAAACTCTCGGTTGTGGATCCGGAGCAAGCAGAGGCTATTGTGCCCAAGATCTCGGAATATGCGAACAGCCAGAATCGAGTCAATGCGGCCGACTTCTTTGCCAATCATCCGTTCCACGTACGCATGGAGGAATTCTCACGGCGCATCTTCGCTCCTTCGCCTGAGGGTTCGTTCCGAGAAACCAAATGGTTCTACGAGCGCGCACGCGGGCAATACCAAGATGCGAGATCCAACCTGACTCCAGCCAAAAGGAAGATGTTTGACCTCGAGTATCCGAGACGGCAAATGTACACCAAGACCGATCTCGCCAAATTCATCAACGTATGGGAGGGAAAACCTCATATAGTAAGTCGAGGGGCTCAAAAGAATTTTGCAGACTTTGCCCAGTACATAGGCAAGGAATGGTCAAAAAATTCTGATACATTCAATGAAGCCTACTATCGACAGCAGATTGCAAAGGCCATTGTCTTTCGCAAAATGGAAAAACTGGTTATGGCGCAACCTTGGTATGGAGGTGGATATCGAGCCAATATCGTAGCTTATGCCATTGCCAAACTCGCCCATGATGTAGGGGAAAAGAATAAAAGCGTTGACTTTGAACGGATTTGGCAAGACCAGGACATTTCTCCAGACTTGACGGAAGCCTTGGTGCGTACCGCGAGGGCTGCACACGATATCATCACTGAGATCCCTGTCAACATGCGCAATCGCAACGTAACGGAATGGGCCAAGCAGCAAGCCTGTTGGAGCCGCGTTCAAAAACTGATGATTGATCAGGCGGATTCGTTTTTTCATGTGCTGGTCTCCAAGGAAGAACTGAAAGAACGTCGACGAACTGGCATGAAGAACCAACGGGAACTCAATGGTATTGAAGCCCAGACTGCGGTTGTCACTGCCGGAGGAAGTTTCTGGAATGAAATCAAACAATGGGGAGAAAAAGAGAATCTTTTGAACTACAAAGAAGCCAATATCCTCGCTTTGGCCGCGCAAGTTCCTCAAAAGATACCATCAGCGAAACAAAGCTTGGTAGCGATGGCAGTTCTGGATAAACTCCAAGCCGAAGGTTGCCCACTAAACATTGACATGACGTGATGCCTTCTGACCCACTGCAAATGATTGGAGAAAGAGGGCGGATATCATGGACACCATGGACAAGCAAACTCGGTCCCGTGTCATGTCGCGTATCCGCGGACGAGACACAAAACCTGAGATGGTACTGCGCAAGTCCCTGCATAAGTTGGGCTTCCGGTATCGGCTGCACGTTCGCAGTCTGCCCGGTAAACCTGACATAGTACTTCCCAAGTATTGTGCAGCCATCCTTGTACATGGATGCTTCTGGCATCGACATCCCAACTGTTCTCTGGCTACAACGCCATCGTCGAATGTGTCCTTCTGGCAGCAAAAGTTTCGCAATACAATAGCAAGAGATGCGAAGGTACTAAGGGAATTGCAGGACCTTGAATGGAGAGTAGCGACCGTTTGGCAATGCGCCTTGGGCAAAAACGAGTTGACTCAGACCACGGCCTCGCTGGGAAATTGGATCAAGTCTGACGCTGTACAACTGGAAATCCCCTAGCGTAAATCCACTGTGAGGTGCGCTGGATGATGGTCCCCCAGAATAAACGCCTCACGCTCAGACTGGCTTGGCGTCCTATCAAGGCGATGGTGCCATCGCCTGTATCCTGTTTGCGAGATCCGGCTGCGGCATGTGGCAGTCAGGACGTCCGCTACGTTTCCACTGCACGGTCACGACATTGTTGGCTTGGGCATGGGCAAGGACATCCAAGGGGTAGGCGTGCGCGCATACGCAAGGCAAAACGGAGTATGGCGTGTAGGTCTGGATATCCTGGACATGGCGCAGAACCTTGGCTATACGCCCCCCATCCATATTCACGGATGCTTCCCCCACCAGTAGAAACTCGATCTGTACTGCATCGGTTCCCGTCAGTTGGATATGCGCCAGCAGGTCGCATCGTTGAACAGGGCTGTCAAGAGGCAAACCGGTATCTTTCGATACATAGGGCCAGAATTGGGACAGGCTATGGTCGTTCCATAGTTCTTTGGTTACGGCGAACCAACGCCCATTGGATATGTGCGTCATAACGTCTGACCACGCATGCGGATCCAGAGCCCATAGTTTCAGGGCGTCTTCAATGACTTGGGCGCGATCATGCTCAGTCGCCTTTTCCATCAAATCAAAGCGCTGGTGTATGCCTCTTACGGCCTCGCGCAAATCGTTATGCACGACTTTGATATGTCCATGTACCTGTGTATTCGCGTTTTTGAAGCGGGCATCCATATTCATGCGCAAGGCTTGCACTTCGCCAGCCAAGCGGTCGACTCTCCCTAACAACGTTTGGATACGGGCGGCAGTCGAGGGCCTGTCCGTAGCCATGCTTGCACCGCTTGCAACCATTCCATTACTGCTTGCAGCAGTCGATGCAACAGACGAACATCAGAAGCCTGTTGCGTTTGTTTCTGCAACGTTCTGCCCTTGGCAATCAAATGACGGGGTGCTGGTGGGGATACGGCGTACAGGCAGTTCAGGCCCGCGGTGATTATCCTCCTCAATATCTTCCGTTCTTTCCTGAAAGAAGAGGCGTCGTCACCCGTCTTTTCTTTGGAGTGAGAGTTGAATGTATACATGCAATCAATGCGCCAGCCACGCTCTAGCCTAGGACATTGTATCCTATCTTAACTCGAATCAACATCCGATAGCAACTCAATCATCAGAGCCATGAACGCGCGGGAGATCACCGCAGTACGTCGGCTGAGGGGTTCTCCAACGGGTAGAGATCATCGACAGAACAGGGCAAAGCAAGTAGAATACAAGCAGCTTCTCTTGGCAGAGTACGCATTGATTCTCATATCTTGAGAAGATTGCCCGTATGTTGGAAGCCGGCGTAGAGAGGCGAATGACGTCAATACTTGAAATCATTGGATTTGCAATGCAGGGCTAATCCCGATGTCTTCCGCCAGATCCCAATCTCCCCAATTTCATTTCATGAATATCGGCCCCATTAAAAAGGCGGCTTTTGGATTGGGCGACTTCACAATCATTGCAGGACGCAACAATACGGGCAAAACCAGCTTGGTCTACGCCCTCTACGGTTTTCTGAAATGGTGGCAAAGTCCGCAGGGGCTGCTGGCCCTTTTATCCCAAACGCAGGATGAACGCCTATTTCACTTTGACGTTCGATCGGTGGCCAGTGACGTTTTGGCGAAAGGGCATGTCCAATGTCCTTTTGACGGAAAGAGCCTCCATGAGGTGCGGCAGGCTTTGATACGGAGCCTAACCCAAGACTTTTCGAAGCAGAGGCTACCCTCCGTTTTCGGCACGCGGTCCAATGCATTCAAGAACTCTTCATGTAGCGTTGCGCTGGGAGAGTATCCGCTATCGGTCAATGCTTCTTCGCCTTTGGTTACTCAAAACGGCAGGTATGCGTTGCAGTACGATGGCAAAAGCATGGTTGTTATTCGAGAGGGCGCGCCTCGAAAGACCCTTGGCGAACATTCGGCAGAAGAGGATTTCTACGTTCTTCTCCAGCGCTTTCTGTTGCCTGAAATAGCGCTCGATCCTTTTACGGTTTCTGCCGAACGGTTGTGTATTTCGCTGTTTAGCCAAGAACTGGGCCTGACTCGGGAACGACTGGAAGATCTGGTCCGAAAAGGGCGCAACGGGAAGAACGAGGCATACGATGGGCCTTTATTGGGTGAAGACGCCAGGCGCTACGCCCTTCCCATCAAAGACCATATCGACTTCGTCCAGAACATCCATAAAGTCGAGAAGAAAAAGAGCGGCATTTACGAAGAGAAGCTGTTCAACGATATCCGAGACATGATGGGAGGCTATTTCAAGAATCTTGAAGACGGCGTTGCTTTTTGGTCTACTGCGCGCAAAGAGCGCAAATTCCAAATCCCGCTTCATCTCGCGTCTCCGTCTGCGCGTGGACTGGTCGATCTGTATTTCTTCCTGCGCCACGTAGCCCAAGAAAATCACCTTCTAATCGTGGAAGAACCGGAGAATCATCTGGACACAGCCAATCAAATACGGCTGGCTCGCCTCCTGCGTCGGATTGCGCGCACGGGAGTGAAAGTCTTGGTTACCACTCACAGCGACTACCTTATCAAGGAAATCAACAATCTCGTTATGTTATACAATATTGTTGATGATGATTGGGCGGAGGTTTCCCAGCGTTTTGGCTACGCTGTCAGTGATGCTCTCCCTCCGCATGCAATCCGGGCGTATACAACGGAGAATGGCGGCTTGCAAGAGTGTTTGGTGGACAATTACGGTATTGACATGCCTGTCTTCGACGAAGTAATCGACGATATCAACAGGGCTGCAGGCTATCTCTGCTCTTCGGTGATCGTTAAAGAGGAGCGGAGTAAGGAGAAGCAATAAAGATTGAGAACGGCGGCCCGTTCATCAGCCATGATCAACTTGTTCTGTTTCCTTTCGATGACCATAGCCTGCCCTACCAAAACGGCGTAGAACTCACGCTGCACGGCAACGCCGCGCCCTGCGGTTCCACGCGGCGCGAGCTGGAGTCCGGACCGCCGGGCGCGCCCGACTCGTTGCGCACCATTTACTACGGTTCTACGCACCGCGTAGGGGACGAACTCTATATGTGGTATCTGGGACAGGACGATGCGGATCAGTAGTTTTCCCGCGGCTGTTTCGCCAAGAACCGGGACGGATATCCTGGGAGAAACCGGAACTGGGGTTGGTGGGAGTATAGGGGCAATCGCCGGAAAAACCTCGTCGATCTGAGCCAGGGATCTCACCATGTGCAGTCGTGCGTCGTCTTTCATGATCCAGAGGATCCGAACCCTGAGCGCCTCTTCAAGATGGCGTACCAAACGCGCATTTACCAATGGCGTTTCGCCGTGGCGTACAGTCCCGACGGCTTGGTCTGGACCCCTTCGCCCCGCAATCCCGTAGGCTATTGGCTGGAAATGGCCGGCGGCATGCGCTTCAACGACTGCTATTTCCTGACGGGACAGGGCGGCAATCATGCGCGCCGGTTGCGCAATCTCGTGCCCTATACTTCCCATGACTTCGAGACCTGGAGCACCGCGTCCGTCATGGGCCTGCGGCGTTCCACTCACGAGCGCCCGTACCCCGCTTGGCAGAGTACCGCCGGCCGGCAGATTCATCTGGGCGCGGCCCTGTGGAACCGCGGAGCCGTAACGCTGGGGTTCTACGGCATGTGGGATGGCCGCTATTCCAATGATCGGCGTTTGGTGGTCATGCACCTGGGGCTGGCCGTAACCAACGCCGGTCTCCACTACCGGGAACCCGTACCGGATTTTCCCATCGTCTCCGCCGCGGAAGACGGATGGGAGGTGTTGCCCGACACCCGCACCAGCGACAACTATCCCTCTCTCATTCAAGGCCAAGGCTTTGAAAACATCGGCGCGGAATCCCTCTTCTGGTACGCCCCTTGGCCGGAACAGGCCAGCGACGGCATACGCGTGGTGTCATGGCCGCGGGACCGCCTAGGATTCCTTCTCCCCGTAGTTTGACAGTCGCATGCGCGACCACAATGAAGCGCACGCGATTTCCGCTCCTATCGATCTTGAGGGCAAGCCGGCCAGCCTGGACCTGAACGTGGACGGCTTGGGGGAACATTCCTCCCTTCGGTGCGCGGTCTTGGACGAACGACATCAACCGTTACCGGGTTTCGCTCTTGATGACTGCATGGCTCCCGCGGCCTCCGGTTTCCAGCAGCGCGTCCATTGGCGAGGCGGCGAGAAAATCGCATCCGCGTTCGCTTTCAATTTACCGGCATCCGCCCCGAAGACGTTGCGCTCTACGCCTTGTATCTGAAACAGGCTTGACAGCGGAACGCCAAGCGTTCGTCTCGCTTTGGCTTGGGCGGTACGCGGAGATAGATAGAGTGCGCGGAAGAGGGCGATCATCCTGCCTTCATCCGTCCACGATATACGTATTGACTTTAAAGATCAGCGCGACTGGGAACGAGTTCGGCCTTGGCGGAAGGATACTTCCTCGGGCAAACAGGCAAAGAGAGGGAGAGCCGGGAGGCTAACCGGGCTCGGAGGTTGTCCAATCCATCTCAACACTGCCTGGCCTGCGGCGGGACCCCATCAACGCATTCCGGCAACATGTCTCAACAACCACTCTCCTGATTCGCCGCGAGACGGAGCGCTCCTCGGGGATCCTTCTTGCGCGCCAAGCCCTGCTCTTGGCGCACAGAGCCGCAGTCAGAACTCATGGGCATTGCGCCGTCAGCCGCGCAACGGGGCGCATCCCACGCTTTGAGCCCGGCATGGACCGCGGGTCGGAGCAAGGCCAATCCCCGGATCCCGGGACGGATCCGGATCGCCCGGCGCGCGAGGAAAAGCCCTGCGGCCGGATGGCGACGCTAACGACCGCCTGCGCCATATTCCGCTCTTTCCCATGTGCATGAATGCGTTGATTATCCTTATATAGAACTAACAACAGACAAAATTTGCCGTTCAATCCACACACGCGTATACTTGTTCCGTCTATGCCCTCCCGAGGCGCCCGCGCCCTGTTGCGGGCGCGATCCGGTGCGCGTACGAACGGAACGTCAGAGAGAGAAGAACGCATGCCCCCTGCCCAGCGGCGAACGCCCTACGATGCCCTGTTCAAGTTGTTGATGCAGCATCCCCTGGTGGTGTTGCATCTGATCCGGGGTTTTCTGAAGCCCCGGCTGAACTTTCCGCTCCCGGAAGCGCAGTTGCAGGCGATGGACAAGGAATGGATTACGCCCGACCTGGAGCACCGCATCAGCGACAGGGTCTGGTTGTTGCGCGATCCGGCCGGACAGCCGCGCATCGCCTTGCTGCTGGAAGGGCAATCCGGTTACGATGCCGACATGACCTCCCGCATGGCGACCTACATGCACGGCTTGCTGGAGGCGCTGGCGCGGCACGGCTTGCGTCAGGCGAACGGCGCGCCCCTGGAGCTGATGCCGCTGGTTCCATGTCGGACCGCATCCGTGGGCTACGCCCTGGTACGTCTACGATTATTCCGCGCAGATGCACGGGGCGGTGGGCTTCCGCGCAGGCACGACGATCGATATCCACGCGTTTGCGCATCAGGATCTGCCTGCCGCCAATCTGGTTTCCTGCGTCATCGCCTGGGAACTGGACTGCCTGCGCCGGGAAGGCCGCCTGCGCCGGGTCGGCCACGCGACGCGACGTATAATCCAGGCCGAGCTCCGGCCGCTGCTGGCCGAGAGTCCCGCCGCGTTGCGCGCGGACTTCGCGCGGTACCTGGCGACGCGCGTGCAAGGCGCGGTGCAGGGTTTGGCCTTGCGGCCGGAAGCGTTTGATTCATTGGCAGCCTTGGAGGCGGATATGGTGACCCTGGACGAAATCAAGGAAGACGCGCGGCAGTTCGGCACGCAACAGGGCTTGGAGCAGGGCCTGGAGCAGGGCTTGGAACAGGGCTTGGAACAAGGCCGACTGCAGGGTCTGGAGCAAGGCCTGGAGCAAGGCCGACTGCAGGGTCTGGAACAAGGTCGGCAACAAGAAAAAGAGGATAATCTGGTTGAACTCGTCGAGCTGTTCTGGGGCCAAGCCGCAGGCCAGGCCTTTCGGAAACAACTGACGCGGCGGCATGCGAGCCGCTGGCCCGCTATCCGCGACTTGCATGCCGCGCGCCAGGCAGGACGCGATCCTTTCTCTCTGCTGGACGCATTGGACCAGCAGTGTTGACATTTATGGGTATCCTGTGAACCCGCGGTTAGCCTCCAGGCTAGCCATCCCTTTGCCGGTCTCCGCGAGGATGGCCCCCGATGGCCGATACCATGGTTCGGCCTCCCTGTTCCGGCCTATACGCGGGCAAAAAGCGCGTGGCCGTCGGTGCGAGGCAGCGCTATGCGGGGGATGGCGCACTCGGATCCCCCTGGCGTGGGTGGCCGGCCGCGTACGGGCAGAGGAACGCGGTCTATGCATCGTTGGCCGACGGGTGAGATCGGTCGTCTCGCCGCGCCGGATGGCCTATAAGCCGTCTGATCCGGATCGATCCGCCGAGCGGTGAGATCGCACGTCCGTGCGCGCGCACGAAAAAGAGGAGGCTCCCCTCCTTGACCGCAGCCGGGGCGGCTTCCGCTTCCAGATCCCCCGCCTGGCGGATCGACGAGGCCGTCCCCTGCGCCTGCGCGTAACGGGCGGTCCTGGGACCGGGTCTGTGACGCCTTGCGCGCGTGGCGGGCGCAGCAAGGCTCAAGGCCGACATGCCCATCCGGGGTCGGCGCATGAACTCCCAGCCCACGACCCGGCACGGTACCCGGCGCGCCATGCCGTCAAGTCATCGCCCCGCGGGCGAAAGACCTCCGGACATCCGCGCTGCGCCCTCCCGGCAGGCAGAGAAAGGAAGAGTGCCGGCCTCTGCGGGCAGAGAACTCCGCCGCTTTGCGCGGTGCAGGGCTTGGCCTTGCGGCCGGAAGCGTTTGATTCATTGGCAGCCTTGGAGGCGGATAGGGTGACTCTGGACGAAATCAAGGAAGACGCGCGGCAATTCGGCATGCAACAGGGCTTGGAGCAAGGCCGACAACAGGGCCTGGAGCAAGGCCGACAACAAGGCCTGGAACAAGGCCGACTGCAGGGCCTGGAACAAGGCCGGCAACAAGAAAAAGAGGATAATCTGGTTGAACTCGTCGGTCTGTTCTGGGGCCAAGCTGCAGGCCAAGCCTTCCGAAAACAACTGACGCGACGGAATGCGAGCCGCTGGCCCGCTATACGCGACTTGCATGCCGCGCGCCAAGCAGGACGCGATCCCTTCTCTCTGCTGGACGCATTGGACTCGGCCGCGTTGAGGTAGGATGGCAGCCAGATCCAGCAGATTATCAGGCAACTGATATCGTGCTAGATGACGACCTTGGAGGCCGCGGGCTCAACCAACGGAACCGACTGGCGCGGCCGGTCTAGGCTCCGCGCCGGCCCCAGTGTACGCAACCGGCCGCGCAGCTGACCCCATGAGGCCCTTTCACCTCCCAGGTACGTCCCCCGTACGTCGTCCGCATTTTATATGACAAGATAAACATGACAAAATGCCTGATGCGGGGAGCCTTGGGCATGCCAGCCCACAGCCGGGTGAAGGTAGGGGACTGATGAAGGCACATCTCAACGCTACCTGGCTCTGACCGCTCAAAGCGCCACAGAATCTGCCTCGACACACCCCGGATCTGGTTGCAAGCCTACCTCAACACGACCTAGATCAAGATCATAGAAATCGCTCGTATTCCGCGTCGCGATCACAGGATCCTGCGCCATGGCCGTTTCCGCGAGCAAGGCATCAGCCAGATGCAGGACGCGCTCTGAGCGTCGGGCTTTGACTCGCAGTTGGGCGGCCCGCGCCGCGGCTTCCGGCTCACCGGGAGGATGCGATCGGCATATTCCGACATAACGGTCGTCGGCGTATCTCGCAAGGCCGCGCGCCGCGCGCCCAGAGGGAGGAGTTGCCAGCCGAACTCCAATGCATGCAACGTAATGACGGACAGCCATGCATCGAACTGAGCGGACAGGAAGGCAACGACATTGGGCGCGGGCCTATCCCGCGTCAATTCCGCAACCACGTTCGTGTCCAAAAGAACGCCTTTCACGCGTTCTCTCCGTCCGTGAAAGGCGCGGGGCGTGCCGGTGCCTGGCGATCGGGGATTTCCAGAGTAAGGCCGCGGGGCATGTTTTTGACCAGCCAAGCACCTAGCGGCGGACGCGGCGCGGCGTGTTTCTGCCAGAGTTCAGCCGGCACGAGGACGAAGGATCTGCGTTTCCCAATCCATTGCGACCCCTCGTTTTCAGCCCGCCGCAAAATTTCCGACAAGCGCGCTTTGGCTTCGGTTACGGTTCATATACGGTCGGATGCAGTGCGTTTCATGTCCTTCCTCCGCCGCCTTCCAACGGCGCAACTTGGCTAATCCAGTCCAGCATAGTCTATACGACCTTAATTTCAGAACAGTCCGCATGACGCGACCAGGGCCGCAAAGACAGTCTTGGCCGACAGCATTGACGCAGCTCTCTGGGCATAGATCTTTGTTGTCGCGTACCCAGAGACGCGTATCGAGAGCGCGTCCAATTATGGCGGAAGGTATTCGGATCCGGAGAGCAACCCTATATCGTACGCGCATACGCCGACCAAGAACGGAGGTATCCTTCCGGATATTGTGGCCGCATTCCAGCTAGACCCAGCTGCAATGAAACTGAATAACGTCCCAATCCCAACCAGAGATATCCGACTCCATGGATGCGGTATCGGCTCGGTATCAGCAACAAGCAGCAATGTAACGACCATAGCGGTGCGTAGCGAACCCCGCTCTTTACGCCCACTGAGCCTATGATTCCGGCTTGCTTTTGTATCCGGTTGAATGCGGGTCGCCATTGAGAAGGCATTACGGATCCCTCCACCTCGGGCCTGCGTCTGACCTGCGCTCAGGTCAGGGTCAACGCAGGGAATAACCAGGGATGCAGACTGGCGCCTTCCCGGTTATCCCCCGTAAGCCTCTGATCAGGCAAACAGCCGACCGGTTTCTGGCGTCCATCCGCGCCAGCGTAGCCTATGACGCGATCAGGGCCGCAAAGCCGGCCTTAGCCCACAGGGCTGACGCAGATCCCTTGGCTTATATCTATGCCGAAAGCCGCGCATAGAGAGCACACCCAACGATTGAGGAAAGTACTCGGCTCCGAGACCAGATACCATATGACTATGATTACGAAGAACAGGCGTATCCAGCCGGGTATTTTGACCGGATTCCGGCTGGGCCAAAATTCAATGAGGCTGAATGACGTTCCAATCCAAACCAGAGCCATCAGGATCCATAGAGACGGTACAGGATCGGATATCAGCCCCAATGTGGTGAATACAGCGAAGAGTAGCTCGCCCCGTATTTTACGCCAGACGCGGCCCCTTAGCCAGAGGGATCCGGCCTGCTCTTGAACCTGATTTGCTGGCCGCCCTTGAGAGGGCATCACGGATACCTCCCGTTGCCTACGTCTGACCGCGCCCATGCCCTATGCCCGGTCTCTCAGGGTCAAAGCAGGGGATAACCAGGGACGCAGATTGTCTTCTTCCTGGTTATCCCCCGTAAGCCTCTGCAGACAAACGGCCATTGCGCGCCATCGTTCTTCCGGTTGTTGATCGGCAGCGTCAAGTCGTATGCCTCGATCTCGCTACGCAAGTCATGGCGCGCCTTGAGTGACTCCGCCATGCCAAGGCCCCGCCTCCAACCTGTCCGTTCCGACATTGCGGGAATGAGCCAATGCGGCGGCTGCGCCATGGGTGGCCAATAAAACTGTGAGATGAGACGTGGCTGGATGGACATGGCATTGCTCCTTGTAACCGGCGCGAACGTGAAATCGACATGCGTAGGGCAACCCTGCGGATATGGGCCTCAGGCCTTGACAACAAAACAGCCCTGCCGATGAGGCAGGGCTGCAGAAAGCGCAATCCAGGCGGGACGTCAGAAAGACATGTCGTTGGTACCCGGGTTCAGCCCCGCGGCGCAAACCGAAAACGGTTAGACAGCAAGCCCTTCGGCCAGCGCGGTGCTTTCGGGTCTCCGGCAAGCAGGGTGGCAACAACATGGACACTCCTTGCTTGGGTCAATCCATGATCTCCGCCTCTTGAAGATATAGAAGATTGAAACTGCGTTGCGTACGGATCGCGCATTCGGATCTTTTTGGCCTTGGACGAATGGGTTCCAGCCAACGAGGCGCCAAAGTCGTTTCCTTGCGTGTTCTTCCTTGCGTTGAACTCGCAACGCAAGGCCGCTTGGGCTTGGCGCTTCGTCTGTCCCTGACATGCCCGTTCCGCCTTGGCAGACCCTTAAAATAGACGGCTCAGCTGGCAATCAGGCGGAATCGGCCCCATGCAACCTGATCACGAGCAGGCATAAATCCGTTGGCATACGTCCAGGGAGGCCAATCCGTCTTGACCGGGAATGGGCGAGGTCTCTCCCGCGCGGATGGCCTGCGCGAAGGCTGACGCCTGACGCGCGAAAGCGTAATGTTCCCCCTCCTCCGACGCGATCCTTTGCGTGCATACGATCCGGGTCAGGCGGGCGCTCGCGATCTCGACGGAATGGCGGGCCTGCACGCGCACGACGCCTGACGTCCCGTAGATCTCGCTCCGCCAGCCCGTAACGCCGCTCGGGTAGACGGGACAATGCACGGCTAACGTCGCCGCGGCCTGGGAGCCGAATTCCAGCAGCGCGACCACGGATTCTTCCACCTGGGAAGCGGGCGCGAACTTTCCGGTCGCGGCGCACACCTTCGTTACGGGCGCGTTGATCAGCCACAACAGACGATCCACCGCGTGGATGCCCGTATAGAGCAGCGCGCCTCCGCCCGCCGTTTCCGGCGCATTCACCCACGCGCCCAGATGCGGCCCGCGCGGCGAAGATATGTACGCGTGGCCGCTGACGGGCGCGCCGATCATGCCTTCGCGGATCCACCGTTTGGCCCAAAGCGCTTCTTCGCGAAAGCGATGCACGTACCCTACCGTCAACGTCACCCCGGCGCGGTCGCAGGCCTCAACCACGCGACGGCCCTCCGCCACCGTCGCGGCTATCGGTTTTTCCATCAAGACATGCAATCCGCGCGCGGCCGCCATGCAACCGGCTTCCAGATGCATATGGTGCGGCAAAGCCACGACCACGGCATCCAGCCGCGGTTGGAGGGCAATGACGTCGCGCCAGTCCGGATAAGGCCGCGCGCCGCAACGCGCCGCGGCGGCGCGGGCGCGTTGCGGGTCGGCGTCGGCCACCGCCGCAATCCGGACCGCGGCCAACTCCAGAAAGCCCGTAATATGGCGCGCGCCCGCTTGGCCGGCTCCCAAAACGCCGATGCGGAGAGTCATGGTTTTACGGTCACCCGGATATCTTTCAAATCAAGGGCCGGAACGCGCGGAAACGAAAAAAGGGCGCCGCGAACGCCTCCGAACTGCGTTGCGGAAGCCAGGCCGCCGCCGTTGCGCGCCTTCTGCCCCTTGGCCGGAGCGCTATCCGTTCAACGCGCGGCGGCGGAAACTGTCTGCGCTGCTCCGTGGCGGCGCACCGGCAGGAACGGATTCCCGACGACGCCAAGCAAGCCGGCGCGTCCGCGCTACGGATCCGCGGCGGGCGCTATGATCTCCAGTTCATGCGACAGGGCGTCCAGTTCCTCGGCGCCGGACATCATATGCACGACTTCCTCGCGCGTGATGTCCGCCTTGCTGAAATAGCCCAGCGAACGGCCCCGTTTCAGAATGGTGAAGCGATCGCCCACCGCCCAGGCATGATGGGGATTGTGGGTGATGAAGATCACCGCGATGCCGGCCTCGCGCGATTGATGGATGTAACGCAGCACCGTGCCCGCCTGTTTCACGCCCAGCGCCGCCGTGGGCTCGTCCAGAATGAGGACGCGGGCCCCGAAGTAGACGGCGCGCGCGATGGCCACGGACTGCCGTTCGCCCCCCGACAGCGTGCCTACGGGTTGCGAGGGATCGCGGATGTCGATGCCCATCTTGGCCATTTCCGCGCGGGCCAGTTCGCTGGCGCGCTTGATGTCGAAACGGCGGAAGAGGCCCCATCCGCGCGTCGGCTCGGAACCCAGGAAGAAATTGCGCGCGATGCTCATCAGGGGAATCATGGCCAGATCCTGGTACACCGTGGCGATGCCGCGTTCCAGCGCGTCGCGCGGGGAGGCGAAGGCGACCGGCTCGCCCGCAATCAGGTACTCGCCGTCGGAGGGTTGATGCACCCCGGACAGCGTCTTGATCAACGTGCTTTTGCCGGCGCCGTTGTCGCCCAGCAGGCAGAGCACCTGTCCGGGATGGACGCGCAACGACACGTCGCTGAGCGCGATCACGCTCCCGAAGTATTTGGTGAGGCCCCGCACCTCCAGCAAAGGGGCGCTCCGGGCCTCGTGCCTGTCGCTCATGGCCGGCCCCTAACTGCGCGCGCGCTCGGCCGTGGTGCGGATGACGTTGTTGACGAGCACCGCGATGATGAGCATGGCGCCGAGAAAGACGTTGAACCAGTCCGCGTCCACCCCGGCGAAGACGATGCCTTGGCGCACGATGCCGAAAATCAGGGCTCCCAGCACGGCGCCGACCGCGGAACCGTAGCCTCCCGTCAGGAGATTGCCGCCGATGACGGCCGCGATGATGGCGATGAACTCTTGCTGTTCGCCGCGCAAGGTATCGGCGGACTTGACCACCGCGACCTGAATGGTGGCGACCAGCCAGGCGGCGAACGCGGTCGTCATGAAGAGCCCGATCTTGAGCCGCTCCACGGGGACGCCCACGTTGCGCGCGGCTTCCTCGGCGCCGCCCAGGCCGAAAATCCAGTTGCCGATCTGGGTGCGCAACAGGATCCAGGTGGCCAGGCTGGCGAAGAGGAGCCACCACAGGATCGAAACGGGAAACCCGACGCCGGCAATCGGGATGTCGCGCCCGAAGAGGCCGTGGAGCAGGCCGTAGCCCGGCGCCTCGTCGAGGCCGCCGATCTGGGTGCGGCCCGTAAGGGCCCGCGTGAGGCCGATGGTCAGGCCGCGGATGATGAACAGGCTGCCCAAGGTGATGATGAAGGAGGGCAGGCGCGTCCGCACCACCATCCAGCCGTTGACGAAACCCACGGCGAGCGCCACGACCAGCGCCAGCAAGGCGCCGAGGTAGAGCGGCAGGCCGAACTGCGTCGCCAGGATCGCCGTAATGGCCCCGCTCAGGCCCAGCAGCGAGCCGATGGACAGATCGAATTCGCCCCCGATCATCAGGAGCGCCACGGCTACGGCCATGAGGCCCAAATGGGACGAAACCTCCAGGTAACTGGCAGTGCCGCGCAGGCTCAGGAACCCGCGCGGGGCCAGCAAGGCGAAGAAAAGCCAGACCAGTATGGCCCCGCCCAACGCGCCCAGCTCGGGCCGCGTCAAGAGTTGTTTCAGGAGTCCGGATTCCACCAGGCGTTCGTCGCCGGCGGCGGCAAGGTTCGGTTCTGACATGAAACGGCGCCTGTCTTTCGACGGATAGAACGCAATCGGCGCTGGCAGCGCGCAGGCCGGGGATGAGCCCCGACCTGCGCTCAGACCTTGGCGTTACGTTAACGCGTGCCGGCTGCGCTCAGCGCAATGACCTGCGCCGCCGTGTCTTGCGTCACGAAACCGGGGCCCGTCATGATGACGTTGTTGGCCACCGTGTTCAAATTCTCGGCCAGCAACGTCAACAGCACGACGGGCAGGTAGCCCTGCAGATACTGTTGCTGGTCAATCGCGAACAGCATATCGCCGTCGCGTACGGCTTCCAGCACCTCAGGCCCCAAATCGAACGTGGCCAGCAGGATGTCGCCCAATTGCCCCGATTCGCTCAGGGCCTCCATCGCGGGCGCGGCGCCCGTGGGACCCAACGTCAGAATGCTGTCGATGTCGGGATTGGCGCTCAGGCCTGCCGCAATGCGCTGTTGCGCATCGACGGGATCCGCCAGGTCGACGGCCAGAATATCCACCGTGCCGCCGGCTTCGGCCATGGCGTCCGTAAAGCCCTGGCAACGCAGATCCAGCGCTACGTTGCCCACTTCCTGGTTGACGCACAAGGCCTTGGTCGCGCCCGCGGCCGCCATGCGCTGGCCGCCGCCGTAACCCGCTTCGTATTCCGTCTGGCCCACGTGCGTGAGAATGCCCAGTTCCTGGGCCACGTCGCTGCCCGAGTTCATGGAAATGACGGGAATGCCCGCGCCGATGGCGGCCCGAATCGAGTCGCCCAGCGCGTCGGGATCGGGAATGGATACGACCAGGCCGTCCGGATTGGAAGCCACGGCCGCGTCAATCAGCTGCGACATCGCCACCATGTCGAAGGTCTGCGGCGCCTGGTATTCCACCGTTGCGCGCATGTCCCTGGACGCTTGATCCACGCCGTTTTTCACGACCGACCAGAAAGGATCCGAAGCCTGGCCGTGGCTGACCACGACGATGCGCACGTCGCGCATGTCCTGCATGGCGCTGGCCGGCGCCGCATCCGCCGTGGTCGCGACCGGCGCGCCCGCGCAGGCGGCGAAAGCCATGCTCGCGATGAGCAGGAAGACCATGCCCAGACCGAAATACCAATTGCGCTTGTTCATGGAACGCGCCCATGCAACCATAAGGCCGCCTCCTGGAAGAATATTGAATTGTCGAAGAGATAGGGCGATTGTAGCATTTACGCCCGTAGGGCGCAAGGTTTGGCGCATCCGCTCATGGCCGGTAGCCGGTACGCGGTGGCGCCGGATTTCAGGCATGCCAGAGAACGTATCGGACTATCGCGCGGGTGCGGCCAAAGACTTGTGCGTTATGTCCAATATCTCGCGTTCGTCCCGGCCGATGGTCAGCCCCCATACATGGACCGTCTGGCCTTGATCCGCAAAGCGTCGGGCGTAGGCTCGTTTTTCCGCTTGGCCCAAGGGCGTCTCCGCGGCATCGTCCATCTTCAATTCCAGAATCACGACCTCGTTCGCCAAAACCACCACGATATCGGGGCGCCCGCGGTGCAGAATCACTTCCGCCTGCACGTCCGCCTGGTACTGCAACGCAAGCAACGCCACATGCAGCAGAGTCTGATAATAGGTTTCCTGAGGCGTAGGCTCCAGATAGGTGAGAGACGCCATTAAGCGGTTGCCGGCTTCCTGCATGGCGACCGGGTCAAGTGCCCGGACGGCGTCGCAGATATCCGTCACGTGGGCCAAGGCGTAGTCTTCGCCGGCCAGCATAAAGGGCAACAAATCCTGCACGAAACTTTCGGTTACTTCCATATTGGGAAAATCGGTGACGTAGCCGCCGTTCGTCTGACTGCGCACGAGGGTCAAATACCCCGTCTGAAACATTATTTTCGTTAACGCGGCGCGCGCGCTGTCCGGATCTGGCTGCCTCCGGCTCTGATGCGATTGCCACGCTGCCGCCAATTGCCGGGGCGTCAGGATGCCCTTCAAGACCAGGTCGCTGGGTTTATGCCGAACGTCCTGCACGTTGCAGGCATGGGCTTCCAGCAGCTGGGGCAGGAAAAAGGGAATGCCGGTTTCCGTCCAATACGCGCTCAATATCTTCGTATTCAGACTCGTGAGAATGGAGTAGGGGTTATAGACGCGGGCCGCGTCCGGTACGCCCTTGGCGAAACGATAGCCGTTGTAGTATTCCCGCAGGCGGGCCGGCGCGTCGGCGAGAGGCGCGCCGTCTTCATCCGTCATGTCCGTCATATAGGGATGCAAATAGCGGGTTACCTCCGCCTGCGTGAAACCCAGCAGACCGTTGAACTGCCTTTCGTGGGAAATATCGCGCAGGTTGTTCAGCCCGGAAAAAATGCTGGTGCGGGCAAAACGCGTGACGCCCGTGATGAAGACGAAGCGCAGATCGGCGTCATGGTTTTTCAAAAGGCCGTAAAAGCTGGCCAGAAAATCCTGGACGTCGGGCAGGACGGGTTTGTCCAGGTTGTGCAGGAGAGGATGGTCGTACTCGTCAATGAGAACGACGGCTTGGCCGCGGGCGGCCGCCAAAGCGGACAGCAGAGCGCTCAGCAAGACGGCGGCATCCTCCGTGGGCCGCGGGCGCGGCAACTGGAACGCGTCGAAGCGCCGGTCCAAGTGGTTCAGCAGGCCTGCGTTCAACGTTTCGGCGTCCCGATTGCGCCAGTCATTCATGTTCAGGCGGATCACCGGCGCGGGGGTCGGCCAGATCCAGTTCGGACTCCGGGGCGCGCGGTCCTGGATCGCCGTTGCCCGGAACAGTTCCGTACGGCCCTGAAACAAATGGTCCAGCGTAGACACCAGCAGACTTTTGCCGAAGCGACGCGGGCGCGCCAGAAAGCAGTATTTGCTGTACCCGTCCAGCAGATCCGCCAGGTACGCCGTCTTGTCGATATACAATTCGTTGCGGGCCCGCAGTTCAGCCAGATCGTTGGTGCCGCCGGGCAGGGGACGCAAAACGGTCATGTTTTTTCGGCATCCATAAGGCCGTCCGTACTTCCCGTCCCGGATAGCTAGGCGGGCGCTTGCAGCCAGTCCGCATCGAAGCGCGCCAGCGCCAGCGTCTCGTAGGGATGCGCCGCGCCTTTCTCGTACAGGCACAGGCAATGCCCGTCCTGCGTGACGGCCAGATCCGAATAGGCGGCGGGACCGGCATGCAAGGTCTTCCGAAAGGGCCAGGTGACGCCTTCGTCCTGGCTGAGGCGCACGGTCATGTTCTCCCGCGCGGCGCTGGCGGGATTGGCGAACGCCAAGCCCTGGGCAGCCGGCCAATGGACGATGCTGGCTTGGCATATGGGTTCGATCAGGGTTTCGTCCCAGCGAAATTCGCCGAACGTTTCCCCGCCGTCCCGGCTGAGCGCCACGGCGCGGCGCCGCCCGCCGACGTAGTTGCGGCAATTGATCATGATGTCGCCGTTGGGGAGCTCCGCCGCCTCGCATTCGTTGGTGCCGTCCGGCACGATGCCGCCTATGACCCAGGTCGCGCCCTGGTCGTCGCTGTAGATGACGTGGGAATGGTACGGATCGGTTGCGCGGTTGAAATCCTGGCCGACCATGTGATCGCAAGGCACGAGCAAACGCCCGGAATCCAGTTGGATGCCGTGCCCCGGTCCCGTGGCGTACCAGGTCCAGGACGGCTTCTTGACCGCGGCGGTCATGTCTACGGGATCGCTCCACGTCGCCCCGTCGTCGTCGCTGCGGCTCAGCCACGCCGTGCGCGGAGCCCGGCCCTGCGTGATGAGATCCTCGCCGCCGTCCGCCAGGTTCTTGCACAGCCACAACCAAACGGTTCCCGTTTCCCGGTCCACTACGGGACACGGATTGCCGCAGGTCATGTTCGCTTCCTTGACGATCAGGCGGGGCCTGGACCATGTCCGCCCCTGATCGTCGCTGGTGCGCAGGACCAGTTCGATTTCGCCCGCGTCGCCCGGTCCATGCACGCGGCCTTCGGCGAAGGCCAGGACGCGGCCGGACGGCGTGACGGCCAAGGCGGGAATGCGAAACGTGTGGTATCCCTCCGCACCGCTGGCGAATAACGTCTGCTCTTCGTACATGGCGCAAGCTCCTTGCTGCGAGAGGGTGAGGCCGCGCGCCCGATAGCCCGCGCGCGGTCGGTCAATAGTACGGCGTCGGAGGCGGGATGGCGCGGCGGTCTACGTCGCGGAAAGCGGCATACCCGCTGTCTGCCGCGGGGACTTCCCGTTCCGGCACCGGTACGGCATACAAGGGATTTTCCCATTCGGAGTCGCAAACGGACTGCCACAAGGCCCGGATGTCCTTGATCCCTGTCTGCCAGTCGGGGGCCGGGTAGTTCGCCCGATCGGGAAAGTAGAGAGACGCGTACTCCTGGTACAGGCGCTGGGCGCGCGGGTGAGCGGCTAGCGCGTCCAAAGACGGCGGCAAACCGTCCAGCAGGCGCGCCGCCGTACCGTCATGCAGACATTGCTGCGCCATGTACGCCGGCAGGGCGCGCGGCATCCCGACTGATCGCGTCCGCTCGCACCACGCAGCCAAATCGACGACATGGCGCATAAGGCCGGATCGCGCGTCGTCCGGATTGAGATCGGTCAAGGCATGCAATTTGCCGATCATGGTAGACCAGACGGGCACGCAAGACAGGCGGGCGAGGCGGAAGCGCCCTGCGCGCGGCACGATGCGCGGCCACGATACGATATCCAGTTCGACGCCCGCCACCCGAAACGGAGTGAAAGCTATCTCCACCTTCAGGGTACCCGGCTCCGGTTCGAAATACGAGGCGTAGGAAAGAGTCACGCGCTGCCCCGCGCGGCCAGACTGGAAAACCGATTCGGCTTCGTTGATCCGTCCTTCCGGCAGATGAGGCAATAAATCTTGCTCCAGCCATGCGCGCAGCCAGGCATGCAGGGGGCGCCTGGCCTCGAAAAAGTCCGTCGTCGGCCTGGCCGGAGGCTGGAAGCGCAGGTCAATGCCGTCGGAGAAGCGCGGAGTCAGTTGCCAACCCTTGGTCAAACTGGTTCCTCCGCCGAAGTACAGGTTTCCCGGCGCGTCAGGCGGCTTGACCTGGCCCAGAAGCTGCAATGCGCGGTTGACCCAAATGTCCTTTTCCACGCGGTCTACGCACGCGCCGCGGCGCGCCGCTACGCGGAGCAACGCATCCGGATCGGGAATAGCGACGGGACTGCAAGGTTCATCCGGCGGCGGCGACATATATTCCCCCTGGTATTCCGTCAGCGTGTAGGCATAGCCCCATTCCAGACGCAGAGGCGCGGGCTGATCCACGCCAATATGCATGAAGGTGGGAACCCCCCTGACGTCGCCCCTCGGTAGTAGTCCGCAACGCCTTGTTCGCGGCGCGTCAATACGCCTTCCCGCCGGAGCAGGGCGCGTCCCAAATCAGGCAGGGGGGCCGGCGGTATGCAGTGCTCTTCCCCGTTTTCCGTAAAGGAGCGCAAGGGAAACCAGATATGGTGCGCCGGCGATCCGGCCTGGCGGGTGCGCGCCAGGAATTGCAACGCCTCTCCTACCGCTTCCGACTGCCCCAAGCGATCCAACTCATGCCGGCGAAATATGCGTTCCGCTGGCGGCGGGGCGCGCATAAAAGCGAGTATGCGGTCAGCCAAGCTTTGAATATCTTGCATCGTTGAGGCGCGCTTGCGCGCAACGGGATTGATCCAGAGGGCCGTATCCCCCCTCACGCGCGTGGCCGGTCGGTACCCTGTCGTCCTCTCCTGCGCGATCGGATACGCATGCAAGCAGTATAGATCGGATACGCGCACTTGTGAAAGGCTATGCGCAATCTCCTGGACGCGCGGCCAAGCCTGCGGCGCGCCGGCGTTCTCCGTTCCGTTGGCTGGCCGTACGGCCAAGTGTTTCCAGCCGACGCTCAGCCGTGCAGGACAGTTTCATAACTGCCCCTTGAGCGCTTGACGCCAGCGCACCGGCATGCGCCGCCCCAGATCGAGGCGCGTCGCGCCCAGGAACGCGCCCAGCTCCCGCAGAGTCTGGGCCAGCTCCTCTGCGGTCTGCCATGCGGTCGCAACGTGCGGTTCGAGATACAGGGCCTGGACGCGCAAAATCCCGGCTTTTCTGTCCATATGCGCATCCAGACGGCCCAGAAACCGATCGCCGGCCAAGACGGGCAGGACGTAATAGCCGTACTTGCGCTGGGAAACCGGTACGTAGATTTCCATGGCATAGTCGAAATCGAACAACTGGCGCGTACGCGCGCGGTCGCAGATCAGGTTGTCGAAGGGCGAGAGCAAAACCGTGCGCCCCGGTTCCGTCGCGGCCTCCATGGCGGGCAACAAAGCCTGATCCTCGGCATGCAGGTACCACTCGCCCGGCACCGGTGCGCCGTCGTCGCCCCGGAGCTGCACGGACAGCATCAGGCCCTCCCGTTGCAGGTCGCGCAAGGTCTGTCGCCATTGCGGGTACGCCTTGCGCAGGAAGTGATTGCGTATCTGGGAACCGGTCGCCGCGCCCAAGGCTTTGAGCGCGTGCTGGAGGCCCGCGCGGCTCACGTCCCTGGCGTCCAGCGTCCGCGTATCCGCCCAATCCGGCAGGAACGCGGACGTCAAGTGCCATGACTTGCGGGTGCCGGCCCTGTCCGCCACCATCACCTCGCCCCGACCGAAGAGGTGATCCAGAATGCGGGGCACGCTGCGTCCGCTGGACCAGCCGCTGGACGTCCAGGGCACATGGGCAATGGAGGCGTCGAAATCGCCGGTCGCCAACGGGCCGCGCGCGGCCAATTGCGCTTTGACGTGCTCTACCAGGGCGTCATTCTGCCGGAGCCACCGGCGCATGCGTTGCGCGTAGGATCCGTCGTTGCGCGCGTAGGCGCGCTTGCCGTAGAGAAAGAGCGGGTAGTCCTCCATCAGGACGATGGACGCGCAATGCGCCCAGTCCTCGAAGAGCGCTTTGTCGACGAAGGCGAGCTCGCGCAAGGCGCGGGGATCGAAGGCTCCGATGCGACTCCAGAGAACCAGCAGCTCCGTGCGTTCCACCGCGCGAATGGGATCGATCTGAATGCAACGCAGGGCCTGAAAGACCCGTACCATGGCCGCCTTGTCGTCCGCGGGCGACAAGGCGCGGGAACGCGAGTCCAGCAGTTGCTTGCGCAAGGCCAGGCGGCGCGCCGCGGCCAGCGAAATTTCCAGCGCAGCCGACACAGGATCCTCCTGTCAGTCCGATCGGCGGACGGACGGGCCTGGAGCGCGGTGACGGCGTCCGGATGCGGGCGCGCGCCCGCGCAAGGCCCTGGGCGAACGCATGCCGTTACCTCGCCGGTCCGTTGACCTGCCCGGCTGGCGGGTTACAGTTCCTGGATCATCAGATCGTGGAGCGTAGGCGAATCGCGATTGGGCAGAGCCAGGTTGTCGTATTGAGACACCGCCTCAATCAGATTCATGATCACGTACGCTTCCACTTCATGCATCTGAAAACTTTCCGGCAACGCGCGGGCCGTATCGCGCATGAAGCCTACGCCGTCGGCGAACGGCTCGAACGAAACGATCTTGTCCAGGCGCACGCGGAACGAACTTTGGCCTTTGAAGTACAGATGCTTGGTCGTCAAGCCGAGCAGGCCTTCGTCCACGGGCTCGAAATGCTCCGAGGAAACCGTCCGTCCTCGGTGCGCTCCGGGACGGATATAGACGCCCCGGGCGACGCGGATGCTCATCCCCATGCTGCCGCCGCGATACTCCTTGCGGACGTTCGTTTTCCAGTACGCGCATCCGCCGACGGGGAAGAGCATGGCTTCGCTTTTCATCAAATTGAAAGGCAGGCGCATATCCGTCTCGAAACGCGGCACGAGGCCGCCTTGAACGTAGGACAGCAGCATCATGCCCAAAAAGCGGGAATGGGCCCGGTGGCGATTCCAATCCATGCCGCGGCCGTTGAACTGCTGCAAATAGGCAGCCAGGGCTTTTCGTTCGTCCGGCGTCAGAACATGGTCGTCAGCGGCATCCGCGACCGCTCTTTCCCATCCGGCCAAGAGTACGTCCGCTTTCAAGTTCGGCCCCAGGCTCTGGCCCAGAGGGCCGGAGGCGACTACGCCGTCCACCTGCGTCAGGCTTTGGTTCGACAGGCATACGGCCGCTATGCGTCGGGAGGCGCCGTCTTTCCAGCGCTCGTATTCCTTGCGGCATCGTCCATGCTCGTCGCCGAACCATACGCGGCTGTTGCAGAAAACGCATTGTCCCATGTCTCCCCCTTGCGCTGTCGTACGCTGGCCGCCTTGGCCTACGGACGTAGGCCGCGCCCCAAAGCGCGTGGCAGGCCGCCGCGTATCTTGAGGCCGTACCGTCGCTCTTTCCTTTGCCTATGCGCCCAGGCCGATGGCCCAAGTCCCTTGGCGGTCCCCGCCATTATAGGCAACTCCGTTAAGGCCATGGGCCGTTCCGCGCGCGGAACGGCCCGCTGGAGCCAGTCGCCTTTGCGCCCTGCACGCGCGCGCAGACAGCCTTGAACCCGATTGCCTGCAACGTCTTTGCCGCGCGCGGGCAGAGGCCCCATCCCGCGCGGGCAACCCGCGAACGCTTCTGCCCGCTGACGGCGCAAGCCGCTCCGGCCCAAGGCGCCGCGCGGAGCCATCTACGCCAGATCCAGAGCGTTGAGAACGACCTGCACTTCCTCTTCCGTGTTGTAATGCAGGAAGCCGACGCGCAGCACGCCGCCGCTGGCTTCCACGCCCAAAGCCTGCGCGACGGCCAGCGCGTAGAAATGGCCGTCCCAGACGAAAATATTCCGCTCCGCCAGTTGCTTCGCCCAGGCCTTGGGCGCCACGCCTTCCTTGCGCAGGGCGAAGGTCGGCACGCGCCGCCGCAGGTCGCCGGGACCGTACAGACGCAGGCGGGGAATGGCCCGCAGGCCCGCGAGAAACGCGGTCATCAACCGTTCTTCGTGGTCTCGAATCAGGGTCCAGGCGGCGGCGAGGCGATCCGCGCGCGAGGCGGACACGGTCGTATCGCTGCGGTAGGCGCTCAGGGACGCCAGGTAATCCACGCAGGCGCAGATGCCGGCCAGCCCCTCGAAGTTGGGGGTGCCCGTCTCGAATTTCTGGGGGCCTTCCTGATCGGCCACGCGCACCTGATACGCGGGCAGGCGCTTGAAATGGCGCTCTTTGCCGTACAGAACGCCTACGTGCGGACCGAAATGCTTGTAGGCGCTGGCGACCAGGAAATCGCAATCCAGCGCGGCCACGTCGATGCGTCCGTGCGGCGCGTAATGCACCGCGTCCACATAGACCAGCGCGCCTTCCGCATGCGCCCACTGCGCGATCTGGGCAATGGGGTTGACCGTGCCGCAGAAGTTGCTGGCGTACCCCACGGCGACGAGCTTGGTGCGGCGGTTGATCAGGGACTGCAGGTGTTGCAGATTGAGCGTGCAGTCCTCCAGGACCAGGTCAATCCAATGCACGGTCAGGTTGCGCTCCTGGGCCAACTGCAACCAGGGCGAGACGTTGGCCTCGTGATCCAGCCGGGACACGATGATTTCGTCGCCCGGCGCCAAGGTGCGGCCCAGGCAACGACTGAGCGCATAGGTCAACGTGGTCATGTTGGCGCCGAACGCGATCTCGCGGGGCGAGGCGTTGAACAGGTCGGCCATGGCCTGGCGGGCTTCCTGCTCCACGGTTTCGGTGGCCAAGCTGGTTTCGAACTGGCCGCCGGTATTGGCCCCGAAGCGGCTCAGGTACTCCTGCATGGCCATGATGACGGGCGCGGGGGTTTGGGACCCGCCGGGGCCGTCGCAGAAAACGGCGGACGCGCCGCGGTACAGCTCCTGGAGAGCCGGAAAATGGCTTCTGACTTCGCGTACGACCAACGACATATCCACCTTCTCGTCTGTTGCGGGAACGGGCGCGCCCGCGCCGGGAATCGTAGCCTATCATGGCCGCCGCGAGGGCAATCCCGCTGACGACAGGCCGCGTCCGGCCTGCGCGGCGAACCGAGCGGCGTATCCGAGCGCGCCGTCGGCCCGCGACCTAAACGCCGGCCGCGTCTCCGTCCGGGATGGGCGCCAGATCCTCGGCCAGCATCCAGAGATCCGCGTCCATGGCCCATTCCATCGGACGCGCCTCTGCGCGCTGCGCGGTCCGATCCAGCCAACGCATCCAGCGCGTGGAAGCCAAGGCGGAATGGAGGTGGGACGCCTTGGCGTCGGGCCCCAGGCTCTCCACGCGCACGGTGCGATCCGCCGGTATGCCCGCCTCTTGGCGCACGCGCTCGACGGCCGCGGTCCAGGGCCCCGTTTCGTCTACGAGATTGCGCGTCCGCGCCTGCAATCCCGTCCATAAACGGCCTTCCGCCAGTTCGTCCAGCCGCGCCGCGTCCATGTTGCGACCCTCTTGCACTGCCTGCTTGAATTCCCGATAGCAGTGATCGATGTGGCGTTGCATCAGCGCGCGCTGCGGTTCGGACCACCGCGCCGCCGACGAATGCATGGCCGCGTTGGCGCCGCGCGCGATCTGCGCGCTGTGAATGCCCAGCGCGCCCAGCAAGGCGGACGCGACGGGTTTGCCCGCGACCACGCCGATGCTGCCCGTCAAGGTGGCCGCCTGGGCGATGACGTGGACGCCCGCCATGGCCAGGTAATACCCGCCGCTGGCCGCCACGCCGCCCATATAGACCACGAGCGGCAGTTGCTGCGCCAGAACGCGCAGCGCATCATGCACGATATGGCTGGCGAGCGCGGATCCGCCCGGCGAATCCACGTACAGGATGACGCCGGCCAACCGGCGTTTGCGGTTCGCGGCCGTTCGGATGGCCGCCAGCAGGTTGCGGTGGCCGCAGGCCTCGTCGCGGGCGCGCCACGGCGTCGACTGGGCCGAGCCCATCGCGATGACCCCCTTGACTTCGATGACGCCGACCGCCAGCGGGTGCCGACGCCGATAGACGCGGCGCAGCAACCCCTTGACCTGGCCCAGAGGGCGTACGGTCTTGGGCGGAGAGCGCAGATCATCGCCGGCCAGGCGTTGGGGCAATAGAGACCACGGACAGACGTCATCGACCAAACCGCGCTGCAACGCTTCGTCCGGCAGCAACGGTCCCTCGTCCAGGGCTGCGCATACGGTCTTGAGGGACAGGCCGCGACCGCGGGCAATCGCCTGGGCAACCTGATCGAACAGCGAGGCCACGACCGACGCCAGATGAGATCGTTCGTCCCGCGTCATGTAGGCGGAGGTCAAGGGGGTGGCCGCGGTTTTCCAGCGGCCGGCCCGGACGACGTCGAACTCCAGCCCGAGGCGGGTCAGGAAACGCTGCAGGTAATGGTTCTGCCACAGCGCGCCGTTGAGATCCCAGGGCGTGAGCGGCGAGATCGCCAGCCAGTCGGCTGCCGCGCCGATCACGTAGCAGGGCGCGTTGCACTGATGCAGATAGCACGCGACCCTTTTCCGGCGCGCGGCCGGGCTGGCCCGGCGGAACTCGTCCAGCAACGCGGCCGCGCTTTGCGCCTGGGCCAACGTCAGATCCGTTTTGTCGATGCGCAGCACGATCCCTTCGGGAATCGGATCGCGGGCGATCGCCAGCAGATCGGCGCGCAAAGCCTCCAGCGACTGCGGGGCGGGCCGGCGGGAGAGCCAACGCCAGGGGAAAGGCGCGGACGCCGCCCGCTCCGCGACGCGGTCCCCGATATCCACGCGCACGTACTGCGGGATCCGGCGCCGCCTCAGGCGGCGCCGGAGATTGGCCAGGGCGCACAGCCCGCGCCGGGGCAGGGACGCCAGCGCGCCCCAAAGGAAGCGCGCGCCGCGCATCATGGCCGCGGCGCCGCGGGCGCAGCCTGCATGAGCGCCAGCAGGTCCGTCACGTTCGTTACGGGCGCATGGCACGTCTGGTTGCGGCATACGTAGGCCGCGGGCACGCCGCCCGCCGCGGTTTTGCCGGCCAAGAGGGGCAGATCCGACGCGTGGTTCGGCCGCAGATGCGCCACGAACCGGCGCGGGTGATAGGACTGGCGGGCCGCGTGCAACAGGGCGCGGGTCGCCTCCGCGTCCGGATCGCCCACGACGATCACTTCCTGCGTCGGCGCGTCCCGATCCTGCAAGGCCGCCAGCAGGCATCCGAAGGCCGTCGGCTGCGCGCCCATGAGTTCCCCGACGCGGCAGAAGACGCGGTCGGCGCTCGCGCGGTACGGCGCGTGCCCGGCAATGTGCGCCAGCCGGATCAGGAACGCGGCCGCCAGGCTGTTGCCGCTGGGCACGGCATTGTCCATGAAATCCTTGCGCCGCAGCACCAATTTTTCGTGGCTGTGACCCGTTTGGAAGAAGGCTCCGCCCTCCGCATCCTCGAATTCGGCGCGCATCGTCGCGGCGACGGCCTGGCTGCGTTGCAGCCAGACGGGATTCGTATCGGCCTCGAAGAGCGCCAGCAGGGCCCGCCCGTAGGCGGCGTAATCTTCCAGGTAGCCGTTGAATTTGGCCTGCCCGTCTTTGTAACTGCGCCGCAGCCGACCGTCGGCCGCGCGCAGGCGTTCCCAAATGAAGTCGGCCGCCCGGCGCGCGGCGGCCAGCGCCGGTTCGTGCGGCAGGACGGTTCCGCACTGGGCCAGGGCGTAGATCAGGAGACCGTTCCATTCGACCAGAATCTTGTCGTCGCGGGCCGGACGCGGGCGCCGTTCCCGTACCTGGAGCAGGGTCCGACGCGCTTCTTGCAAGACGGCCTGCAGCCGTTCCGGTGGCAGGCGCAGCCGACGGCTGCATTCCTCCAGGGCCAGAGGCCGGTGCAGGATATTGCGGCCTTCGAAATTGCCGCGGGCCGTCGCGCCCAGGGCCAGGCACGCAACCTGGGCCGTTTCCTGCCCCAGCGCTGCCTCCATCTCCTCCCGCGACCAGAGGAAGAACGTACCTTCTTCGCCTTCGCTGTCGGCGTCCTGGGCGCTGTAGAACCCGCCTTCCGGATGGGTCATCTCGCGCAAAACGTAGTCGATGGTCTCCAAGACCGTGCGCCGGTAATCCGGCTGGCCGGTCAGTTGCCAGGCGTGCAGATACGTGACAAGCAACTGGGCGTTGTCGTACAGCATTTTTTCGAAATGGGGCACCAGCCAATAGGCATCGACGCTGTAGCGATGGAAGCCGCCGCCCAACTGGTCGTAGATGCCGCCGTTGAGCATCCGGGTCAACGTGACTTCCGCCATCTGCCGCGCCTGCCTGTCGCCGGCGTCGTGCGCCTGCGCCAGCAGGAAATCCAGCGTCATGGGTTGGGGAAATTTCGGGGCCCGGCCGAAGCCGCCGTAGTGGGCGTCGAAAACGTGCGCCAACTGCGTCCGGGCCTGGGCCAGAAGGCCCTCCCGATCCAAGGCGCCCGCGGGCGCGGGCGCGCTCAGCGCGTCCAGGTGAGCCACCATCTTGACGCCGTGCGCCTGCAGATCGTCCCGGCGGCGGGCAAAAGCCTCCGCGACCGCTTCCAGAACCTGCCGGAAACTGGGCAGCCCCTGCCGCGGGGTCGGCGGGAAATAGGTGCCGCCGTGAAAGGGCGTGCCGTCCGGCATCAGAAAGACGCTCATCGGCCATCCGCCCTGGCGCGTCATGAGCTGGACGGCGTCCATGTAGATCGCGTCCAGATCGGGGCGTTCTTCCCGGTCGACCTTGATATTGACGAAATGGGCGTTCAGATAGGCGGCCGTCTCTGCGTCCTCGAAGCTCTCGCGTTCCATGACGTGGCACCAATGGCAGGCGCTGTAGCCGATGCTCAGGAAAATGGGCTTGTCCTCCGTCTGCGCCAATGCCAGCGCGCGCGCGTCCCATGGATGCCAATCCACTGGATTGCGCGCATGTTGCAGCAGGTAGGGCGACGTTTCGCGGGCCAGTCGGTTGGTGAAGGGCCGTGCAGTCATGGAAGAGCCTCTGCCCGTAGGGCGAAGAAAACGCAGAGAGGCCGCGGCGACGGCGACCGCGCGAGCGTTCGCGCCGGCCTTGTCCGCGACCGGAGAGCGGGCATTGCGGCCCCATCAGGTAACCGCGGCGCCTTGTTCTTTGGCGCAACGCCGCTTCTATCCTATAATCGGCTCCATGAAAAGCTTGGGTTTCTCTTCCGCGAACGCCAGCCTGAACGGGTGCGCCGCCTGGGCCGCGGCAGCTAGCCAGCTGTCCCGGTGCGGGTAGCGGAAACGCGCAACCCCCGCTGTGGACAGCCAGCATCCACAGCGGCTTAACGGATCGAAGAGCGCTGTGGTGCTGAACCGCAGTGCTTTTTTGTTTGGAGCCCGGAACAGGCGCAGGCCGGAACCATGAAGCTGGATCTCGAAACGGTCAGAAACGTGGCGGCGCTGGCGCGCCTGGATCTGACGGCGGAAGAAACGGAACGCTTCGCCCGCCAACTGGGCGACGTGCTGGCCTACGCGGAGCGTCTCCAGCAGATCGATACCCAAGACGTACCGCCCACTCCCTACGTCCTGCCGCTCTCCAACGTCATTCGGGAAGACGAACCCGCGCCCGGCCTGAGCACGGAAGAGGCGTTGGCTAACGCGCCGGATCGCCAGGGAGGGTTCTTTCGCGTCCGCGCCTTTTTCGACGCCTGACCGCGCGGCCCGCCGTTCCCATGTCCGACCTGGATCTCTCCGCGCTGTCCATTCAGGCCGCCCGCCAGGCGCTGGATGAAGGCGCCCTGACGGCGCGGGCCCTGACGCAGATGCATCTGGCGCGCATCAAGGCGTTGGATCCGAGCGTGCGGGCGTACCTCACCGTGACCCCCGACCGCGCCCTGGACGCGGCGGACGCGGCGGACGCGGCGCGGCAACGCGGCGTCACCAGCCGGGAGCAGGCGCTGCTGGGGATTCCCCTGGCCGTCAAGGACGTCCTGTCCACGCAAGGCGTCCGGACTACCTGCGGCAGCCGCATGCTCGAACATTACGTGCCGCCTTACACCGCGACGGCCGTGGACAATTTGACCCGCGCCGGCGCGGTGCTGTTGGGCAAGACCAATACGGACGAGTTCGCCATGGGTTCCAGCACGGAAAACAGCGGGTACTTCGCGACGCGCAACCCGTGGGATCGGGAACGGGTGCCCGGCGGCAGCAGCGGCGGTTCCGCGGCCGCCGTGGCCAGCGGCCTGGCACTGGGCGCCCTGGGCACGGATACGGGCGGCAGCATTCGCCAGCCGGCGGCCTTCTGCGGCGTGGTCGGGCTCAAGCCCTCCTACGGACGCGTCAGCCGCTACGGATTGATCGCGTTCGGCAGCAGTCTGGACCAGATCGGCGTTTTCGCGCGGACCGTACGCGAGGCGGCGCTGCTGCTGGAGACGGTGGCCGGTCCCGACCCGCGGGACAGCACTTGCCTCGCGGCCGCCGTGCCGCCGTACAGCCGGCGGCTGGACGCGGACGTGCGCGGCCTGCGCCTGGGCGTGCCCGACGAATATTTCGGCGACGGCATGCAGGCCGCCGTGGCGCAACAGGTGCGGCAGGCCATTGAACATATGGCGCGCCTGGGCGCGGAGATCGTGCCCATTTCCCTCCCGCATACCGAGGCGGCCTTGCCCGTTTACTACATGGTGGTGACGGCGGAGGCGTCGGCCAACCTCAGCCGGTACGACGGCGTGCGCTTCGGGCACAGCGCCCAGGCGGCTTCGATGTGGGCGAATTTCAGCGCCACGCGCGCGCAAGGCTTCGGCGCGGAAGTGAAACGGCGCATCATGCTGGGCACCTACGCCTTGAGCGTAGGCTACTACGACGCCTATTATCTGAAGGCGCAGCAGGTCCGCACGCTCATCAAGCGCGACTTCAACGCCGCGTTCGCGCAGGTGGATTTGATCGCCTGTCCCACGACGCCCACGACCGCGTTCGCGCTCGGGGAAAGGGTGGACGATCCCCTGTCCATGTACCTGGCCGACATTTTCACCATCAGCGCCAATCTGGCCGGCCACTGCGGCCTTTCCCTGCCCTGCGGGTTCGACGACCGGAACCTGCCCATCGGCCTGCAATTCATGGGGCCGCATCTGGGCGAGGAGGCGGTGCTCAAGGCCGCCTTTGCGTACGAGCAATCCACCGCTTGGCACAGGCGGCGTCCGCCGCTGGCCGCCGCGGCGCAGAGCGCTTCCCGCGCGGCGTAACGGCGGCGTCATGCACCCATCGCGTGGGGAGAACGCCATGAAGGAGTTACCGGTACGGACAGACAACGGGCGCGCGCCGCGGCCGCGCGTCAGCGCCCGCGCGGCGGCGCTGGCGCCGTCGCCCATACGGCGTTTCTTCGAAATCGCGGCCACGATGGACGACGTGATCAGCCTCAGCATCGGCGAACCGGATTTCGTGACGCCCGCGCCGATCCTGGAAGCCGGGGTGCGCTCCCTGCGCGCCGGCCATACGGCCTACACCGACAATTCGGGCATGTTGCCTTTGCGCGAGGCCATTATCGCGCGTTTGCGCGCGCTCTATGACTGCCCCGCGTACGATCCGGCGGCGGAGGCCCTCGTCACCGTAGGCGTCAGCGAAGCGAACAGTTTGGCGTTCGACGCCATTCTGGATCCGGGCGACGAAGTGATCATCCCTCAACCCTGCTTCGTCAGTTTTACGGCGGCGGTGCAGCTTGCGGGCGGCGTCCCGGTCCCGGTCCCGACGCGCGTGGAAGACAACTTCCAGGTCGCGGCCGCGGACGTCGAAGCCGCGCTGACCCCGCGGACCAAAGCGCTTTTGCTCAGTTATCCCAACAATCCCACGGGCGCGGTGCTGGATCCCGCGCGGTTGCAGGCCCTAGCCGCGCTGGCGGAACGCCACGACCTGCTGGTCGTGTCGGACGAAATCTACGATCGCCTCGTGTACGGGACGCATCGCCACGTCATGTTCGCCGGTTTGCCTGGCATGCGCGACCGCACCATCCATCTGGGCGGTTTCAGCAAAGACTACGCCATGACCGGGTGGCGCATCGGCTTTGCCCTGGGACCGCGCGAGATCCTCAGCGCCATGCGCCGCATCCACCAGTACCTGATCATGTCGGCCTCCACCATGGGACAGGAAGCGGCGCTCGCGGCCGTGACGTTGCCGGAGGCGGAAGATCACGTCGCGCGCATGGTCGCGGCCTATGACGAACGACGGCGCTTCATCGTGCGGGAACTCAACGGATTGGGCATGCCCTGCTTCGAGCCCAAGGGCGCTTTTTACGCTTTCCCTTCCGTCGCCTACTCGGGGATGGACGATTTCGGTTTCGCGGAAGCGCTACTCCGCGAGGAGCGCGTGGCGGTCATTCCCGGCAGCGCCTTCGGCGCCGGCGGCGCCGGCCATGTCCGGTGCTGCTACGCCGCCAGCATGGAGGATCTGGAAGAAGCCATGCGCCGCATGCGTCGGTTCATGACGCGGCACGGCTAGGCCGCGCAACGCGGCGCGGACTTTCGCCCATCGCGCAAACGCGCGCCCTTGACGGCCTATCCTCCAGGCGAGGTCGGCTCTTGGGCTAGGCTGGCCCCCCCGATCGCACCCGGCTACGGGATCAAGCCGCGCCTGGCGCAAGCGGCCAGAACGCTTCCAGGCACGCGTCACCGACCGCGCGGAGGCGTTCGGCGCCCGCGGCCCTGCGGCGCGTCCGCCTTGGAAGCCGCTCGTCTGGGCGCGTTGGACGCCCCAAGCGCAAGACGTACGCCTAGGCGCTGTCCCGTTCGCAGGGCTTGACGTTTGGGCGTACGTCCGCTAAGAGCGGAAACCCGTTTTTTGCGCATAGCCGTACGCTTCGCAACGCGTCCGGATGGCATCCACGAGTCGGTCATGCTGCCGACCATTGGACGCGACAAAGCCGCGCGGCAAGCGCAGTTCCGGCTGATTGAAGGGGATGACGTCGCCCCAACAGTCGGTCAGCCGCGCCCCGGCCGCCAACAGCACGGCCGCCGGCGCGCACAAGTCCCATTCTTTCATGCCCCAGGCGGCGAAAAAATAGCAGTCGGCGGCCCGCATAGCCACCAAGGCGGCTTTCAGGCCGGCGCTGCCCCGGCGCAGGCAACCGGCGAACCCCAGCGTCGTCGCAATCTCTGCCATCAACGGCGTCAGGTGTCTGCGCGATACGACCGCATGCATGCGGTCCACCGCCGTCTGCTCGCTTACGCGCAACTGGCGGTTCCGTCCCGGCGCGGCCCGGAAAGCGCCCCAACCGGGTATGCCCATGTACAAGGCGCGCGCGCCCGGATGCAGGATGACGCCCAAACGCGGTTCTTGGCGAATGCAGAGTCCGATCATGACGACGAATTGCTGCAGGCCGGCGACGAACTCCTGCGTACCGTCCAGCGGGTCGACGATCCACACCCGCTCGCGCGTAAAGCGCTCCCCGTCGTCGCGGCCTTCTTCGGACAGAACGGCATCGTTCGGAAAGGCCGCGCGCAAGCGAGCCACGATGTACCCATGGCATTCCCTGTCCGCCTGGGTCAGGGGTTCCCGGCCCGCCTTGTAGTCGACGGCGGCCAAGCGTCCGAAATGGCGCATGACGATGGTGCCCGCACTCCAGGCAATGTCGGCGGCGATCGCCATTTCGGCCCGCAGAGGGCACGCGTCAGGAAACGGCAGGGACTTCATGCAGGCAGGAGGCAGGGAGGGCGCGCGGCGCGCTCGCCCGCGCAAGGCGGACGGCTGCGCCTTCAGGATGGCAATACCGCGGCCCCGCGCTCAGCCGTCTCCTTGCCGGTTCGATCCCCGAGCCAGTTCCGCGTCCAGATCCAGTTTCACGAGTTCAAGGCGCCAGATCGGGATCTGGATATTCGCATCGTCAATCGCGCGATTGAGCGCCTGGATGTCCTGCTGCCACTGAAGGCATTGCCGGCGCCACCGCGCGGACGCGGTCGCTTCTTCCCGCGCATGGCGGCGGCGCCAATCGCGCAGGGCGGCGCGCCATGCCTGAATACGCGCCCGCATCCGCTGGCGATCTTCGATCCACGCCGGCGCGACGTCGTTGTCCGCCATGATTTTGTGGGCCATGGCTTGGTCAGCCGGCGTGCCGAGCGGCGAATCCAGGTTCAGGCGTTGCCCTTTGCCTTTCAGGTTCTGCCACTCCGCGGTATGCACGGCGGCGCCCAACATGCGCTCCACGGCCCCTTCCCACGGTTCGGACGCGGACCGCACGCGGGCCGTGGGATGGTCGTTCGTGGCCTCCCGCCGCGGCGCGCGTCTCTTGCCGGCGGACGCGGATGCCTTTATGATTTTGCGCGCTCGTGAGGTCATAGGCGCTCCGCGCTTCAGGCTCTGCGGCCTCTACGATAGCCCAACCTGGGCGTAACGCAAACAAAGAAGGTGCTGATCATGGCGGATGCATCCGCGGCCAACCCCGAAGGCAAACTGTGGGGCAGTCGCTTTTCAGGACAGGCGGATCCCTTGATGGAGGCTTTCAGCGCGTCCGTGCGCTTTGATCGCCGTCTGTGGGCCGCCGACGTCGAGGGCAGCCAAGCCTATGCCCAGGCGTTGCAGGCAGCCGGCCTTCTGACCGCAGCGGAAAACCGGGCGCTGCAAGCGGGCCTGGATGCGGTGGCGGCGGAGTGGCGCGCGCAGACCTTCGCCCTGCAGCCGGGCGACGAAGACGTGCATACCGCCAACGAACGCCGCCTGCGGGAAATCGCGGGCGCCGTCGCGGGCAAGTTGCATACCGGACGCAGCCGCAACGATCAGGTCGTCACCGATCTGCGCCTCTGGCTCCGCGCGGAAATCGACTCTGTGCAACGCCTGCTTGCCGCTCTGATCCGGGTCATGCTGGCCCAGGCGGAAACGCATCTGGATCTGATCATGCCGGGCTTCACCCATTTGCAACTGGCGCAGCCGACCCGGTTCAGCCACTGGCTGCTCAGCCACGCCTGGCCGCTGCACCGGGATCTGGACCGCCTGGTTCAAGTCCGCGCCCGCGTCAACGTCCTGCCCTTGGGCAGCGGCGCGCTGGCCGGCAATCCCTTTCCCGTCGATCGGAAGCGTTTGGCCGACCGCCTGCGCTTCGACGACGTCACCTGCAACAGCATGGACGGCGTTGCGGATCGAGACTTCGTCGCGGAATTTCTCTTTTGCGCCTCCCTGTCCATGGTGCATCTGAGCCAACTGGCGGAAGACGTCATCGTCTACGGCTCCGAACCGTACGGCTTCGTGGCGCTGGCGGACGCCTACAGCACGGGCAGCAGCCTGATGCCGCAAAAGAAGAATCCCGACAGTTTCGAACTCATCCGGGGCAAATCCGGCCGCGCGGCCGGCTCGCTGATGGGCTTGCTGATGACCCTGAAGGGGTTGCCCCGGGCCTACAATCGGGACCTGCAGGAGGACAAGGAAACGCTCTTCGACGCCGTCGATACCTGGTCCGCGTCGTTGCGGATTGCGACGGGCGCGCTGGCTACGCTCGTCTGCCGCGGCGAGCGCATGGCCCAGGCTTGCGACGAGTTCATGCTGGCGACCGACTTGGCGGAGTATTTGGTGCGCAAAGGGCTTCCTTTCCGCGAGGCGCATCAGGCGGCCGGAGAGGCCGTGAAAAAATGCGAGCAGGAAGGGCGGCCGCTGTCTTCGCTGCAGGCCGACGAATGGAGGCGCTTGCACCCTCTCTTCGCCGCCGACGCGGCCCGCGCGCTCGATGTAGAGGCCAGCGTCGAATCCCGCAACGTCATAGGCGCCACGAGTCGCGAGGCCGTCAACGAACAGATACGTCAGCTCAAGCGACGCCTGGAAAACTCCGTTCTGGCGCTACGCGTGGCCTAGACTGGGGCCAACGCTACGTCGGCTATCTTTCTCTGGCGCGCACCGCCGCGGTGCGCGCTTGGAACAGTCGCAAGCCTTTCAAGGCGACGGATCGTCGTCCGGCGCTCGCCTCTGCAAACGCGCCAACAGAGCCGCCAATTCGCGGTTGCGTTGGACCTCTCGTTGAGCTTGGGCCAAGGCTTGATCCCGTTCCGCCTGCGCCTGATCCCGTTCCGCCTGCGCTTGATCCCGTTCCGCTTCGGTCGCTTTCTGTAACTGATGGGCGCCCCTAGGCGTGGGATACCACAGAGAGTCACGCGGGTTCCACAAGCGCAAGCGCGGTTCCCAGGCCCGCGAGAGCCGAACCGTCGCCAACGCGTCCGGCGTCAACAGTCCCCACCATGTTTCCAGCACCTCGCTAAAGCGCCAGTCCGCCTCCGGTGTCTCTTTTCCTTGGATCGCAACATAGGCGCCGTCCTGCAATGTCCACCCCTGCAACGGGTGCGGTAACAAGACTCCGATGGGATCGTACTGCCAGTACTCCTGTATGCCCAAGGCCGCGTATTGCTTCTGTTTCTTGCCTACGTCAATGGGTACGGTGCTGAAGGAAGCGACCTCCATGACCAGACTGGGCGGCTGAGGCGCTTCCCAGAAACGATAGGACGCGCCCGTGGCCAGAGCCGTGCCGAACGCGACCATCGCGTCCGGCGAGAACGCAGGCCGCCTCACCCCTTTCTCCGTATAGATATCCATATTGCCTATGACCAAAGGAGGATAAGGCCAATCGGCGTAATGCACTTCCAAGGCATTGAGGATATAGCGGCATGAAACGCTGTGTTCGACTTTTTCGGGCATAGTCTCGGTTTGGTCAGGAGGATAGGCGTCGTCAGCGCTAATCACGGTTATCGTTGCGGCGGCTTGCGGGAATGCAGGCCGTACTTTGGGCCAAGCCAGAGCCATTTCGTTTGTTCAAATCGGAATATTTGCCTACTTATCCTATATGATAGCACAAACGTTGCGCAAGAGAAAAGGAAACGGACGCGGGTACGTCAACAGACGCAGGATCCTACCCCCTAGGCCCCTCATTCAAGGACGATGCCGGAGAACCTCAGAGGCTATCGCGTGGACGCGGCGCGGCGGCAGGATCAATGTCCTGTCTGGCCGACGTCCCCTCCAGGCGCCAGGCCTACCCCTCCACGGCAACCATGCGGATGCAATGGCCGCGTATCGATCCAAGCGCGACGAAGTGATATAATCCGGCATCGTCAATCGTACGCTTGAAGTTTGCGCGGCGGCGCAAGGTTTCCCGCGCCGCGTAATCCATTCCAGGCTTCCGGCTTAAGCAAGGCTCCGCGCCTTATCGATGCGTCCATGGCCAAAGCGCTCCTGACCGTCAAGGATCTCCAGACCAAATTCTTCACGCAGGACGGCGTGGTGCATGCCGTCAACGGTATCTCCTACGTCGTGCATGAAGGGGAGACCGTGGCCATCGTCGGCGAATCCGGGTCCGGCAAGAGCGTGGGCGTCATGTCCCTCATCCGCCTCATCCCGCAGCCGCCCGGCAAAATCGTCGACGGCGCAGTCACGTTCGACGGCCAGAACCTGATGGAGCTGGCGGAAGAGGATCTGCGCCATATCCGCGGCAACCGCATCGCCATGATCTTCCAGGATCCGATGACCTCGCTGAATCCGGTGCTGACCATCGGCCGCCAGATTACGGAAGCCCTGGAACTGCATCTGTCCATGAACCGCGCCCAGAGCCGGGCGCGGGCCGTGGAACTGCTGGAATTGGTCGGGATTCCGGCGGCGCGCGATCGGCTGGACGACTACCCGCACCAGTTTTCGGGCGGCATGCGCCAGCGGGTCATGATCGCCATGGGCCTGAGTTGCAATCCGCAACTGCTCATCGCGGACGAACCCACCACCGCGCTGGACGTCACGATCCAGGCCCAGATCATCGATCTGGTGGAACGCCTCAAACGCGAGCTGGGCACGGCCATCATCTGGATCACGCATGATCTCGGCGTCGTGGCGGGCATGGCCCAGCGCGTGATCGTCATGTATGCCGGCTTCATCGTGGAAGAAGCGTCGGTGGAGGATCTGTACGCCGACCCCCGGCATCCTTACACCATGGGCTTGTTGCGCTCCATCCCCCGGCTGGACGAAGCGCAGAAAACGCGCCTGATCCCCATTGACGGCCTGCCGCCGGATCTGCTGGACGCCCCGACGCACTGTCCCTTCGCGCCGCGTTGCGAATTCGTGATGGACAAATGCTGGGAGGCCAACCCGCCGCTGGAAGCCGTGACGGAGGCGCACGTCGCGGCCTGCTGGCGCGACGTCAGCGAAATCAGGCTGGAAGCGAACGCAGCGGAAGGGCAAAGGGCGGCATGAACCAGGCGAACGGCGCCGGCGAGGCGTTGCTCCGGATCCGCGAACTGGAAATGCATTTCCCGATCACGCAGGGGATCGTGTTCCAGCGCCAGGTCGGTTCCATACGGGCCGTGGACGGTCTGACTTTCGATCTGATGCAAGGGGAAACCCTGGGCCTGGTCGGCGAATCCGGATGCGGCAAGTCCACCACCGGCCGCGCCATTCTGCAACTGCATCGGCCCACCAAGGGCAGCGTGCAATTCGAAGGCGTGGAACTGACGCAGATCTCCGGCTCGGAATTGCGGCGCATGCGCCGGCGCATGCAGATGATTTTCCAGGACCCGTACGCTTCGCTCAATCCGCGCATGACCGTCGGCAGCATCGTCAGCGAGCCGTTGGAAGTGCATAACCTGGGCAACTCCCGGGCGGAGCGGCAGGAACGGGTGCAGGAATTGCTGGAGATCGTGGGCCTGAATCCCTACTTCGTGAACCGGTACCCGCACGAATTTTCCGGCGGGCAACGGCAACGCATCGGCGTCGCCCGCGCGCTGGCCGTCAATCCCTCGTTCATCGTGTGCGACGAACCCATATCCGCCTTGGACGTTTCCATCCAGGCCCAGGTCATCAATCTGCTGGAAGACCTGCAGGCGGAAATGGGCCTGACCTATCTCTTCATCGCCCACGATCTGAGCGTGGTGCGCCATATCTCGACGCGCATCGCCGTCATGTACTTGGGCAAGATCGTGGAGTTGGCCGCCCGCGCGGACCTGTACGACCAGCCCAAACATCCGTATACGGAGGCCCTGCTGTCCGCCGTGCCCATTCCGGACCCGACGGTCGAGGCCCAGCGCCAGCACATCATCCTGGAAGGCGACGTGCCCAATCCGGCGGCGCCGCCCCAGGGCTGCAATTTCTGCACCCGTTGCCCGCAGGCCATGGACATCTGCCACGAACAGGAACCCGAGTTCAAGGATTTGGGCGGCGGCCACTACGCCGCCTGCTTCCTGCACGAGTAACGCCGCGGCCGGCGGCGTCCGGGGCGCGCCGCGGGGAGCGGATTGCGGACGTGCGACGCCGAAGTCTTGTCCCGATCAGGAGAGGAGGATAGCGCAATGGCGAAAGCGAAACAGGCATGGCGACGAATCGGATGGGGGGTGGCGAGCGCGGCGCTTTGGCTGTGGGCCGCCGGGTGCGTTCAGCCGACGCCCCTCGCGGACAGCGGCGAACCGCTGACGCTGGCCGTCGTGGTCACGGCGACGCCCGCGCCGCCGCAGGCCGGCGGCACGTGGATCGAGGCCAGCAGCGCGGACGGATCCAACCTGAATCCCATTTTGTGGTCCGATGCCGCCAGTTCGGACATGGGCCCCTTTTATCCCTCGCTGATCGGCATCAATCCCTTCTCCGGGGCCGTGGAACCGCGGGAGATGGCGGAGCGCTGGAGCGTGTCGCCGGACTCCCTGGTCTGGACCTTCCATCTGCGTCCCGACGTGACCTGGAGCGACGGCGAAGCCGTGGACGCCCACGATTTCAAGTACACCTACGACGCCATTGCCAGCGACCGGGTGGAAACGCCGCGCAAGGCGCAAGTGGCGCATATCGAGAGCATCGAGGTCATCGACGATCGCACCGTGCAGGTGACGTTCAAGCAGTTGAAGTGCGACGCGCTGCTGGATCTGGGCCTGGGATGGCTGCCCAGCCATTTGTTCGCCGACGATTTCAGCGACATCATGACCTCCCCGTTGAATACGGCGCCGCAGGCCTCGGCCGGCCCCTTCGCGTTCCAGAACTGGGTGCGGGACGATTACATCGCCATGGCGGGCAACGACGCCTACTGGCGGGGCGCGCCCTACATGGACGGGCAGATCATCCGCGTCATCCCTTCCGCCGGCACGCGCCTGGCCGCGCTGGAAACCGGCGAAGTGGACATGATCGGCCTGGAACCCACCCAACTGACGCGGGTCGGGTTGAATCCGGAGCTGAACATCTACAAATTCAAGGACGACGGCTATTCGTACATCGGCCTGAATCTGGCGGATCCGGACAATCCGATGGCCGCGCAGGACGAGCACGGCAACCCGCAGGCGCAGGATCCGCATCCCATCCTGAGCGATCGCCAGGTGCGCCTCGCCATGGCGCACAGCCTGGATTACGAAGCCATCATCAACAAGGTCTTCCTGGGCCAGGGCTACCAGATCGCGAGCAACGTGCTGCCCGCCGTGGAATGGGCCCATGATCCGGCCCTGGAGCCGTACGCCTACGATACGGAGCTGGCCGCCTCCCTCCTGGACGCCGCGGGCTGGACGGATGCCAACGGCGACGGCGTGCGGGAATGCAACGGATGCGCCACGGCGGAAGCCGGCGCGCGGCTGTCCTTGACTCTGGTGACGAACGCCGGCAATTCCACCCGGGAGGAGCTGGGCGTGCTGGTTCAGGATCAACTGAACGGCCTGGGCTTCGACATCGCCTTTGAAGCGATTGACTTCGGCACCCTGGTCGACGAACTGCTGGGCCAAACCTACGACATGGTCATCATCGGCTGGACGGGCCTGGGCACGGATCCCAACGATGACGCTTTCTGGCATTCCCGCTACGATACGCCCGGCAGCGGTTTCAATTTCGTCAGCTACGTCAATCCGCGCATGGACGAACTGCTGGAGCAAGGCTTGTCCGTGCCCGGCTGCGCCGCCGCGGACCGCGCGCCCATCTACCAGGAAATCCAACGGATCGTCTACGAAGACATTCCCTATCTGTTCGTCACGGGCAGCGTGGGCAACGTAGGCTACTCCCGTCGCTGGCAAGGCCTCGATCCGGGCACGTGGTCGTTCGCATGGAACATCGAACGCTGGAGCCTGACCGAATAACGGCGGCGCGCGCCGGCGCGGCGCGGCGTTCGCAGCAGGCCTGAAGGCGGCGGAAATCGGTTCCGCCGCCTCCCGGCCTGCGGTTGCCGTCGCCCTTTCCTGCCGTGTACCGCTATATCGCGCGGCGCCTGCTGCAGGCTATCCCCACGCTCCTGGGCGTCAGTCTGCTGAGTTTCATCCTGATCAAGATCGCCCCGGGCGATTTCGTTTCCCTGTCTACCTTCAATCCGGACGTCACGGCGGAAGCGCGGGCGCAATATCGCCAGCAACTGGGGCTGGATCAACCCATTTGGGCGCAGTACCTGGAGTGGCTTACGGGCATTGCCGCCCGCGCCGGCGACGTCGGGACGCAGATGGCCCCCGTAGCCCGCGCCTGCCGCTACGTCCCGTTCCTGCGCCGCACGCTCTGCGATATGGGCGGCGGTTTGCTGCGCTGGCAATTGGGGCGCAGCCTGGCCACGCAGGAACCGGTTTGGGAGCGTTTGCGTTCGCGCATGGCGGCTTCGCTGGAGTTGGGCGCCGCGGCGTTTCTGCTGTCCTTCGCGCTGGGCGTGCCGCTGGGCATCGCCAGCGCGCGCCTGCGCGGGTCCGTCGGCGATCAATTGATCCGCCTGCTTTCGGTGATAGGGCAGGCCGTGCCGATCTTTTGGCTGGCCATCATCGGCATCTTCCTGTTCAGCGTCCTATGGGGGTGGTTGCCGGTCGGCGGACGCATGACCGTCTCGCTGGACATGCGCTTCGACGTCGCGGATCGCGTACGCCATATCGCCATGCCGGCGTTGGTGCTGTCTTTGGGCGGCATCGCCTTCCTGACGAAACTGATGCGCACGCAGGTCCTGGAAGTGATGTCCCAGGATTTCCTGCGCACGGCCCGCGCCAAAGGCGTACGCACCCATACGCTGTGGCTGCGCCACATCCTGCGCAATGCCCTGATTCCCCTGGCCACGGTGCTGGGGCCGACCCTGTTCGGCCTCATTAACGGCGCGCTGGTCATCGAAACCATTTTCGCGTGGCCCGGCATGGGACGGCTGACCTATTTTTCCGCGCTCCAGCGAGACTATCCCATGATCATGGGCTCGGTCATGTTTTTCTCCGCGCTGACCATACTGGGGTACCTGACGTCGGATATCCTGTACGGCGTCATCGACCCGCGCGTGCGCCTGCAGTAAGCCGGTGTCCGGTCCATGACGCGCACCGCCGCGCCGCCGTCCGGTTGCGAGGCCGGGCTCCAGCGGCCCCAGTCCTTCCTGCGCGTCACGCTGACGCGTCTGCGCCGGGACCGGCTGACGATGGCCGCCGGCCTTTTCCTGGCGCTGGTGGCCGCACTGGCGGCCGGCGCGGGCCTGCTCTCGCAGCTCCTGGTCGGGGTGGGGCCCAACGACACCAATCTGGATTCCGCGTTGCAACCGCCTTACCTGTTCCCGTACGTGCGCTGGCGCCTGGGCCTGGACGACGCGACGGCGGCGCGCCTGCTCGGCCGGTCCGGCAGCGTCACGCATTGGCTGGGCACGGACGGCTTGGGGCGCGACCAGTTCGTGCGCCTCCTGTACGGCGCCCGGATCAGCATGCTGGTCGCGTTCTCCGCGACCGCCCTAGCCTTTTGCCTGGGCGGCGTCCTGGGCATGGCCGCCGGCTATTTCGGCGGTTGGGCGGACGATCTGATTTCCTGGCTGATCAACACCTTCAGTTCGCTGCCGACCCTGTTCGTCCTGATTCTGATTACGTCGCTCTACCGTCCCAACGCCTTCATCCTGACCGTCTTCCTGGGCTTCTTCGGCTGGATCGGCCTGGCCCGTTTCATGCGCGGGCAGGTGCTGCAAATCCGCGCCCTGGACTACACGCTGGCCGCCCAGGCCATCGGCGCCGCCAACCTACGCGTGATGTGGCAACACATACTGCCCAATTCCCTGCCCCTGATCGTGGTGCTGGCGACCGTGGAAGTGGGCGCCCTGGTGCTGACCGAATCGATCCTGAGTTTCCTGGGCCTGGGCGTGCAGCCGCCCCATGCGACCTGGGGCAGCATGCTGGCCAAATCACAGAACTTCCTGTTCCAGCAAGATCCGACTACCGGTTCCTACGTCGCCTGGCACCTCATTTTCCCGCCGGGGATCCTGATTTTCCTGACCGTGCTCTCGCTGTACCTGCTGGGCGACGGCTTGCGGGACGCCATCGATCCGCAGTTGGCCAAGTAGCCGGCATGTCCCGCGCGCAGGCGCACGCGCATTTCGACCGCCTGCGCGCCGCGTGGCCGGACGCGGTCGCGGAGCACCGGGACATGCCGGTCGCCGATCCTTTCCTGACGGCCGGCGACCAGACCTTGCTGCGGGACGGACGCATCGGCGAAATCTGCTACCTCCTGCATCGCGGCGCTCCCGCGCGCGACGTATTGCTGCACGTCAAGCGCCACTATCCCGCCGGCTGCTTCCGTTTGCCGACGGGCGGCATCCGGCCCGGCGAGGACGTGACGGCGGCGTTGCGCCGCGAAGTTTTCGAAGAAACCGGCATCCGCGTCGCGCGCCGCGGCGCGGCACCGGACGCGGCGCGCATCGGCCGGTTTCTGGGCCTGATCACCTACGCCTTCCGGCATCGGCAACGCCGGCGGACGTACGCGTTCGCCACGTTCGCGTTCACTGTGCAGGCGCCGGTCGGCGTCGCCCTGGAACCGCAAGACGAGACGGAGCGCATTGCCGCCTGGCGCTGGCAGCCTCCGCACCGCTTGCCGGAGACGGCCCGCGCGCTGGACAGCCTCCGCGCGCGGCATCCGGACTGGGCGGATTGGGGCCGGTTCCGGGCCGCTGTCCACGACTTTGCGTGGCGGCGCTGGCTTCAGGCCGGCGGGCCCGGCCCGCGCGCGTAACGCCCGCCCGGTCCGCGGCGCAGGGGCCAAGCGCCGCGGCTGCAGGGCGCCGCGCGCTCAGAGATACTCGTCCAGGCCGTCCAGATCCAGATCGTCCGCGGCGTCCGCGTCCTGGTCGGCGGCGAACATTTCGCACAAGGCAATGATGGCGTCCGCGTCCGCCATCCAGATCCATTCCACGATCTCGTCTTCCACCGTGTCCACCACGCCCTCGATGGAGCGGATATCGGACATGACGAACCGGGAAATCGCCGCGCGATCCTCGCCCAGCAGCAACAGCGAAAGATCCCCTACATGGCTGTTGAACGTATTCAGGGCCCAGACCACGCCGACCCCCGCATCGCCCGGCAGGCCATGCACGGCGGCCAGCACCTGATGGTCAGCGCCCGGCGCGACGCGCAAGTTCAGGTAGCAGGTCGACGCGTCGGCATCGGGCAAGACCTCCATCTCCAGATCCAGCAGCAAATCCATGTTGGCCACCCCGTTGAAGCCGAAAGCCGTCCGGGTCTGGCGTACGCCTTCCACGCTCCGCACCTCGTCTTGCAACAACGTATTGAATTTGTGGAAGTCTTGCACCAGGCACGCCAGACGCACGTCGGCGGCGCGGTGGCGGAACGTATTGAGCCAGAGGGGCGCCACGCCGCTGCGGTGCCACATCTGGAGATTTTCCTGCAAGGCGCGGCGGGCCGCCTCGTCCTTGTGGGGTTCGGTGACGGCATCGATGAACGCCAGTCCCGGTTCCGTGGTTCGGTCGCGCGTCACGGTCCGATCGCCTGTCGGTCTGCCGGAAAGAAAAAAGCGCCCGCCGCGGCGACGGGCTATTCCCGGGCTGCCGGAGCCAAGGGCTGGGAGTGGGTCACCAGGAGAAACGCGCTCGGTTCCCGCCCGAAGTTGCGCACGGACACCAGCAGGTAGCCCGGCGCCGGATCATACCACGCGACGGCTTCGACTTGCGGGTCGCCGGAACTGGTCTTGAAGGCCAACGCGTGCCGCGCCGCGTCGTATTGGTTGGTTTCCAGATCCAGATCCTGTTCGCTCAGGGACACGAGGACGACCGAAATCAGGTGCGCGGCGTCGGGAATGCGCAAGCTGTAACTCCGGCGCTGACCAGCCTCAATCTCGTCTGCATGCACGCCCGCACGCGGCAACGGCGGCGGTTCGCCGGCGACGTCAATGCCAAGGGCGTAGAAACCGAAACCGTACAGCGTCTTGACGCCCACGAAATACGGGCCGGCGGCGGGCGCGATGAAGGCCAGTTCGCGGTCCGGCACCGGGTTCCAGGCCCGGGCCTGCCGTCCGAAAACGAAGGCCGAATCCGCGGCGAAATCGCGCGGCTGAAGGGATAACCTGACGACCTGGCCGGGACGCTCTACGGCGAAGCGATGCAGATTCAGCGGCTCGTCTTCGCCCAGGTACGCGACGGCGGGCTGCCCGGCCGCCGCTTCATGCGTACGCACCGGCTCCACGTTCAAGGCCAAGGCGAAAGGCGCGGCGCCCGCCCCGGCCGCGCGTTCCACCGTAACCAGATACGCATCGGGCACCAACAGCAGACTCAGGGCCTCCCGCGCGAAGGGAGAACGGCTGTGCGCGGCGAAACCGTCGGGCTCGGCCAGCGAATGCACGGTCAAATCCAGATCGCCCGGATACGCGGACGTCAGCGTCCAATGCGCGACGAAGGCCTCGCTGACGTCAAGGCGAAAACGCATGCGTTCCTGCCCGCGCGCCAGGGCGGCTTCCGTCCGCGTATTGAGATAGAGCGGCGTGATCGCCTCGGCCGCGCGGCCGAAGTACGTCAAGGCCGGGGCGCGGTCCGGGTCAATGCCGTCCAGGCGCAAGAGGTATTCCCCGCCGGATGACCAAAAGCCCACCAGCGCCGGGCTGCCGGGCACGTCCTGGCGGATATCCCGGTCTTCGCCGGTCAACGTCAAGGCCAGCGGCGCGGCGGCGGGATTCTCCAGCTGCAGGAACCATTCCCTGGCCTCGGTTTGCGGCGGCACCTGGAGGCGGGCGAACAGCGTGGCGCGCTCCGTGGCGCGCGGTTCGAGATAGCGGCCGGGCGCGACCGCCCGGAGTGCCTCCGGCGCGGCGGCGAAATGCCCGCGCGCGCGTACCAGAACGAAATCGAAGGCGGCGTCATCCAAGGCCGTAAAAGTGAGCGTATACGTATCGGGACGCAACGTGAGTTCAACGGGCGTCCAGGCGCCTTCCCAGAGCGCCGCGCGGTTGGAGGCCTGCAGGGTCGCGGTCACGTGCGCCGCCGGCGGCCGGAGACCCGGCGTCAAACGATACTTGTCCGGCGCCGTTACCGCGAACGAAAACGTCGCCGTTTCGGAAGCCAGCAGTTCCAGGGCCACCGCTTCGCCCAGAACGGCCGCGCGGGGCGCGGAGATCGCCGTTTGGGCCCCAAGCGGCGTCGGCAGGAGGCCCAGCGCGACGCCCCAGACGAGCGCCAGCGCCCAAGACAGGCGGCCCGCCCGCCCGCGACGAAGCGGCGCCGGCGCGCCGGCGAACGCCGTCAAGGCCGGAACGCTAGACAGCTTCCCCGGATTCAAGACGCGGCCCGGAACAGGCTCCGCGCCGCGCAAGCCCTTCCGTACCGGCCGGCCCGTCGCCTGAGGGCGGGCGGCTACAAGGCAATGGGACGCCAGCTGTAGCGGCATTTTTCCGCCTTGATGATGCTGTAGACCTGCTCTACGGTTTCGTGCAGTCGGTTGTCGCGATTGAGGACTACGTACTGGAATTCGTCTATGCGTTTCATTTCCTGCCGCGCCATGGCAATGCGCAACTTCAATTGGCCCGGCGGATCCGTTTTGCGCTCTTGCAGGCGCTTGACCAGTTCTTCTTCCGTAGGGGCGGTGAGGAAGATGGTAATCGCCTCGGGAATCAGTTTGCGGATCGTGGCCGCGCCTTGGACGTCAATGCGCAGGACTACGTCTTGGCCGCTGTCCAGCGCCTCCCGCACCTGTTGCTTGGGAATGCCTTTGTAATCGCCGTAGACGATAGCGTATTCCAGCAATTCCTCGCGCTCGATCATGTCGGCGAAACGCCCCTTGGACACGAAGTGGTAATCGGCCCCGTCCACTTCCCCGGGACGGATGGGGCGCGTGGTGGCCGTGACGACGAAATGAATGTTGGGGATCCGAGCCTTCATCGCGCCCAGCGTGGTATCTTTGCCTACCCCGCTGGGCCCCGACAGCACAATCAAGAGCGGCCGCAATTGCTCTACGCTTTCGTAAATGTAGGCCGGATCCACATCCTGCATGGCCGCTCTTCCTCCGCTTGCCCCGCTTCCAAGTCCCGCTTTGGAACAGGGCCATTGTAATTCCCGCGCGCCGCGCGGCCAATTTAACGGGGCCGCCGCCCCCATGCCTGGGGTCGCGCCGGTCAGTCTACGATTGCTCGAAACGTTCGATCGGCCATACGAAAATGGTCGCGCCGCCCAGATTTTTCTCCACCGGATCCGGCAGGTGCAATTCGCCCAGTTCCATGACGGGCGGCAACGGGGTGATGTATTGGGTACGCGTACGGCAGACGGCGCGGATCAACGCCAACACCTCTTCCAGATGCTCGTCTTCAATGCCGCAGAAGACCGTCGCGTTGCCGTCAAAGGTAAAACCGCCCCGCGAATTGATCAACGTGGCGGCGAACCCTTTTTGGGTCAAGCTGTCCAACAGGGCGTTGCTGTCCTGGTACCGGATGACGGCCATCACCATTTTCATGCGGCGTTTCCTGGCCCGCGCGCCAAGGTGTGCGCTACGCGGCGATGAATGCGGCGATGGACCTCGGCCGGGGCCGGTTGCGCGTCAACGACCAGCCACTCCGGGGGCTGGCGCTGCACCAGCGCCAAATACCCGGCCTGCACGGCGCGGTGAAAAGCCAGATCCTGAGCGTGAAAGCGATCCCAGATGCGATGCGAGGAAGAAGCGGCCGCCTCCGCGTGGCGTTGCAATCCGCGTTCGGGGTCCAGGTCCAGATAAATGCGCAAGGCCGGCGCCAAGCCGTCCGTAGCGTACCGGATGAGCGGTTCCAGGGACTTCGGATCCTGGCCCAAGCCGAATCCCTGATAGGCCAAAGTGCTGTCCGCATAGCGGTCGCACAATACGATGCGACCGGCCTCCAAAGCCGGCCGAATCACGGTATCCACGAGCTGGGCGCGCGCGGCGTTGAACAGCAGAGTTTCCGTCCGCGGTCGGAGCTCGACGTCCGCGTTCAGCAGCAATTCGCGCACAGCTTCGCCCACGGCCGTGTCGCCGGGCTCGCGTACGGCAATTACCTCGTACCCATCCTTCTCCAGCGCTTCGCGCAACAGGGTTACTTGCGTTGATTTGCCGCTGCCTTCAGGCCCCTCGAAGGTGAAAAAACGCGGGGGACAGGGAGACGAAAGCCGCATTGACCGAAAGAGAAGATCTGTTGGTTCGAGGCTGCGCCGCTCAGAAGCGGATCCGAGCGCCCGCCCGTCATGCCGACAGACGGGAGCGAAACGCGCGGACAAGTCCGGCGGATGGCCCCTATCATCGTCATTATAGGGTCTCGTACGCCTGTTTACCCAAGTCGCGATACGATGCGCGCGCTAGCGCGCGCGCCAAGCCGCCGATCTGCATAGTCCAAGACAGCGGGAACCGTTGTCCAAGGCGCGGCTTGCCTACGGCGTTACGCAAGGGAAAACAAGGCCGTAGGCTGCGCGGATCGGCTCTGCGCAAGCGCAGGTAAAACCTCTCAGGGCCGTGCCGGATGCGGGATCATGCGCGGCCACAGGGCGCTCTGCCTCCCAACTTCCGGGTCGCAGGCCAAGCGCCTGACCGTCTTGGTTCGGGCAACGGCCGCGGCCCAGCGCATCGTCCGTGCGCGTCTCTCCCAATGCCGCGGCCCTCTGGAACGCAGATTCATCCCGCCGGCCAAAGTCCAGGCGCTGGCGGGCCTGAACCCAGTCGGCCAAGCGGCGGCCGCGGCCGCCGCATCCGACCCAGGAGACGCCCACCAAGGCCAGCCGTCCGTTCAAGCGAGGGCGGCGCGTGTGAGCACGCGCCTGGAGAGGACATGCACGCGAGACCACGCGCAGCAAGCCCAGAGCGTTCGCGGCGATGACCGCTTGCGAAGGGACATGCCAAGACGCAGCGCCGCCTATGAAATCAGACCCTGATCCCGTTTGGGGGCCGTCCGGATACACGCGGCCTCCCCGGTCAAGAGCCGCAGGGAAAGGCGGCGCGCCGATAGGCGACAAGCCGGCTTGGAACTGTCCGTGGAAACGTTGTGCGGACAGGCCTGATCGGAAGGCAGAAAGCGCCAAGACCTGCGTCTCCGCCGAGGCTAAGCCAGAAGATCCGACGCTGGCACGAACCGCTCCCGGAAAGAATACCCGGATGTCGATTCCGTTGCGGATGCGGCCAGACAAGCGCGGGGCTGTCTGCATGCGCGGCCGCCAGGCGGCGCGGGACGCGCTTGGCGGCATCCCCGCCTGCGAGGCATTGGCGGCGCGTTACCGGGTCAGCGGAACGTCGGCCAGCCAGAGAGGGGCTTCCCCGGGGCGGAACTGGCCCACGCGCAGGCGGTCAATGGGATAGTCAGGGAGCGAGACCCGGGCCAGGCAGGCACCGTCGAAATGCGCGCCCTGCCAAGCGAAGGCGAAATCCCGGTTGTCGAAGCCCACGCGCCGGCGGGCCGGCGGCAGATCGCGGATCCGGGCGGGAATAACGTGCAGGAGGAACCGGGGTTGCGTATCCGCCGCGGTGCAGGGGGCTTTGGCGAACGCGACCGCGTTGCCGACGCGGTAGACGTCAAACGCGGCCCGGTGCGCCGGCGTCGCGGCCTCCAGCGCGCGGTAGACGGCGCGGTAGGCGTTTACGACGCGGGGCGCAAGCGGGACAGGAATGTCGGTCTGCCAGAGCACCCGGTCTTCTGCCGGCAGCCACTGGCCGACCGTCAGGAGCCGGACGGGATAGGCGGGCCGCGGGAGCGACGCCAGGCACGCGTCGTCAAAGCGTACGCCGCGCGCGTAGAAAGAGAAGTCCAGGTTCCCGAAAAAGAGATCGGGCAACATACGCGGGTTGACGGGCACGGCATGCATAAAGAACCGGGACGCCGTATCCCCCGCGGGGCAAGGGGCCTTGGTGAAGGTGATCGTCGAGGCGGCCAAGGTGTACACGTCAAACGCGGCGCGGCGCGTCGGCGGATGCGCCGCCAGCGTGCGATGCGCGGCGCGGTACTCGTTCGCCATGTCCGTCGCGGGCGGAACGGGGATGTCGGCCTGCCAGAGCACGCGCTTTTCATACGACCACCACTGGCCGACGGTCAGGTTTCGGACGGGATAGGCGGGCCGCGGGACAACGGCCAGGCACGCGTCGTCGAAGCGCACGCCGCGCTCTTCGAAAAGGAAGCCCAAGTTGTCGACCCCGGAGCGGCGTTGGTGCGGCGGCAGATCCTGCGGATCCGCGGGCGTGACATGCACAAAGAATTCGAGTTGCGTGCCCCCTCGGCAGGGAGCCTGGATCCAACTCACCGCGTGTTCGTCCAGATAGACATCGAAGTCCGCGCGGACAACGGGGGCGCGGGCGACCAAGGCGCGGTACGCCGCGCGGTAGGGGGCTGCGACGGCATCCTCTACCCGCGCCAGGTTGACCGCGGCCACGGCCGTCACGGTATTGCCGTAGGCCTTTTCCGCATGGATGACGGGTGCGTACGGCACCAGTGCCCCGGTCCGTCTCCGCGTCTGCGCGCGATACTGGGTAATCAGGAAATCCGCCTGCCCGGAGGCAACGAAGGCGATGCGCTGTCGGTCCGTCGCGGGTAAGATATTCCGGTTTGGCCCGCCGCCTTCCACTGCGTGGATGGAGAGCGGCGCCGCCTCAGGATACTGCGCGAGCAGGAATTCCAGCGCCTGCCGGTGGGCTACGTCAAAATAATCCAGGTCGTAGCGGATGCGCAGGCGCTCCGGCGTCGCGCGGTCCACGAGACCGTTGAAATAGAGCTGCTGATAGGGATGCAGGAAGGCCATCGCGCCCAGGGTCGCGGCCGCGCCGCCGCCGGCCAGGCCGTACGCCCAGCTGGCGCCGGCCGGCCAGCACCGGCGCGCGCCCGTCGCCAGCGCGTGCAGGCCGCCGGTCGCCAGCACGCAAAAGGGCGCATGGATGAAATACAGGTGCCGCCAGCCGCTGTAGAGCGTGGAGTCCAGCAGAATGACGGCCAGCACGGGCAACGCGCAACAGGCCAGCGCCAGTCCCGCGAAACGCACCCGCGGGTGGCGCAGCAGCGCCCCCGGCCGGCACCGTACCTGCCGCGCCAGCGCCGCCACCCCGACCAGGCCCAGCAGCAGCGCGTACGGGGGCGTGGAGATCGCGAACCAGACAGGCACGTATTCGGGGGGCACTGCGACGCTGTTGACGTAGCGCCCGCGGAACAACTGGTAATACTGTATGGGATACTGGGCCATGTGCGCCAAGGATTCCCCCAGGCGGCGTACCGGGTCGCTCCACAGGTAGGGCCACAACGCGTACAGCGTCAGCGCGCAGGCCCCGACGAACAGGCCGCCCGTGCGCAGAACCTGCCGCCGCGCTCTCCCGTCGGCGGCATAGGCGAGGTCGCACGCGCGCAGCGCCAACACACCCGCAAACAGAAGGAAGCCCATCGGCCGCACGTTGATCAGCGCGCCGATGCCCGCGCCGCACAGCGCGAAGGCCGTCCCGGTGCCGCGGCGGAAGGCCCAGTGCATCAGCAGCAACGCCAGCATGAACAGGCTGAGGAAAGGCACGTCCTTGGAATTGAAAAAGGAATGCGCGTACAGCCGCGGATGCAGCAGGAAGAGGCCCAGCGCGCACAGCGCCAGCCGCCGGCTGCCGTACAGGCGGAAGGCCAACGCTGCGGCCCCCAGGCCGCCGGCCAAAAAAAGCAGATGCGTCAGCAGGTGGCGCAGCAGATAGATCGCGCGGCTGTCCTGCAGGCCCAGCAGGCGCTCCGCCCACAGCAGCGGCGCTTCCACGGCCACGCCGTACATGCGATCTTTGTCGTGCAACAGTTCGTCGCTGCGGCCCTGGACGTAATCCAGGACGATCTGCGCTATACGGCGCTGGTAGCCCTCGTCCTCGCCGACGCCGTAATCGTCCAGCACCGCTACCCCTGCCAAGACGAAGAGCGCGCAGACCAGCCACGCGCTGCGCACCGCTACCGCGTCCGCCATAGCAAAGCCGAAAGAAATTAGGCGGCGTAGGTCTTTGATTTTGGTCATGTCCAAGCCCCCGCCCAGTACAGAAAGCCTAGGCAACGATGGGCGTATGGATCGTAGCGGGTGGCCACGCGCCGCCCGCTTTTGAGCCACCCCATGCCGTGCGCCGGGCTGACGCCGCGGGGCCTCTTGGCCGTCATGCCCGCGCGCTCCCGGCACGTGGATCCCCAACCCTGCGACCCGGAGGCGTACAAGGCGCGCAACGCGGCCAAACGCGGGCCTCGGCTGGCTCAAAAAGGGGGGCGTGGTACCCGCTATGCCTCATAATATGGTCGGCACGGCCTAGGTTTTTCGCGCTTGGCTGACCCAAAGATCAACATAACTGGGGCAAACCGCGTGTGTCGTCTTCGCCCTACGCATAGAGAGAGCTAGCACTCCGTCATGTGTATTCTGTTAGATCATATTCAGAAGCTGCCGTTCGGACGCGGTCAGGTATCGTACGTATTGTAGAGACAGGCAATCCTTGTCGGGGCTGACACTGACGGGGAGAACGATAGTATAATCTAACAGAAGGCGCCTGACGGAGTACTAGGCCCGTGTGATCCTGATCCGCCGGTGAGGGTCGCGGCCAAAACTTTGGCTGACCAGATTGGCGGCCTGGATCAATTGATGCTGCTGGCTACGCACCGAGGCCGCCTGCGGCGCCAGTTCTATGGAATCCAGGCCGGCCTCCACTTTCTGGATAGCCGCCTGCGTTTCGCGCATGGCCGCGGCATAAGGATCCACAGCCATGCCGTTCAGCTGAAACAGATCCACCAGCATGCTTTCCATCTGCGCGGCGGTGTTATTGCGCAATACGTAAATCGGAATGCGCTGGCGTTCCGCGTAATGGAGGGCCTGGGCTTCGCGGCGGTAATAGCTCTTGAGCGTGACGATCACGTCGGCCTTGGGCAGCTCCGTAACGAAGTCGATCCATACGTTCAGGCTTTTGGCCGCCGCGCGCAGTTTGGCCTGGCCGATGCCGAAGGCGTAAATGCGCATGTTCCTGGGCGCGTCCGGCGCCTCGGTCTTTTTCGGCCCTGGCCGGCGTCGGGTTCGGCGATGGAAATCCTCTGCGTCAATCTTGAGTTCCGGCCTGCGCTGAATGCCCGCCGTCCGATAGAACAGCTCCGAAGGTTCGTTTTCTACGTCGCGCTCAATCTGGAGGCAGCCTTCGCCATCCTCGAAGCGCAGTTCCGGTTTCAAGGTCCGGCCCCGCAACAGCCGATCCACCGCATGCGCCACGTCTTGATGGATCGCCAGACGGCGGCGCGCCTGGATTTCGATCAGAACGTCGAAGGTGGGCGGCGCGCGGCGTTCCAGCACCGTCTTGCGCGTACCTCGGCGGCGCGCTTCTTCGTCCGACAAAGTGACCGATTCCAGACCGCCCACCAAATCCGAAAGGGTCGGATTCATGATCAGATTTTCCAGGGCGTTGCCGTGCGCCGTGCCAATCAGCTGCACGCCCCGTTCGGCAATGGTACGGGCCGCCAAGGCTTCCAGCTCGCGGCCGATTTCGTCGATGATGACGGTTTCGGGCATGTGGTTTTCCACGGCCTCGATCATCAACTCGTGCTGCAGATCGGGAGTCGGCACCTGCATGCGCCGGGCGCGTCCGATAGCGGGATGGGGAATATCCCCATCTCCCGCGATTTCGTTGCTGGTGTCCACGATGACGACCCGCCGGCCGTCCGCCAATACGCGGGCGGCTTCGCGCAGCAACGTGGTCTTGCCCACGCCGGGGCGTCCCAGGAGCAGGATATTGCGCCCGCCCAAGATCATGTCCTGAATGATGTCAATCGTACCGGACACGGCCCGTCCCACGCGGCAGGTCAGACCCACGACAGCGCCGTTGCGATTGCGGATGGCGGATATGCGATGCAACGTGCGTTCTATGCCCGCTCGATTGTCCGCGCCGAAGGCGCCGATTTGCTGCACGGTGTGCTCCAGATCCGCGGCCGCGACTTCGTCCGCCCCCAGCAGAGCGTCGCCGTCGCTGTACCGGGCCTCGGGTACGCGCCCCAGATCCATGACGATCTCGACGAGATCGGACACGCGCGGTTCCTGTGCCAGCAAGGCCTGGAACCGCGCCGGCAGAATCGCCAGCATCTGATCCAGATTGTCTACGATAGTGAGATGCGAGATGGGACAGGGGTCTCCTGCAGTACAAGGCAGAACAGGGCAGAGGCCAACGCGCAACCGTAAAGCGCAGACGCAGACAGCGGGATCCGCGCTCTCGTTATCTGGATGCGAAAAACCGCGCCTACTGCGCCCATCGGTCTCTTCCTGTGCGAACGCCATGCATGGCGCCGGCGGCCCACGTCAGGGGCCGAAATCTGGGCCAAAGGCGAAGGCCTCATCGGGACTTTAGCCTCTCCGCTACCGGGATGCCAAGGGCGATCCAGTCCCGCAGACTCTACCACAACCAGCCGTAGCCACCGGTTTCAGTTTCAGGCTTTCCCAGGCACTGACGGTTCACGCAAGTTGGCAATCCGTTGCGTCAGTACGCGTGCGAATAATGTCTGTCGTTGCCGCGCGCGTTGTCGCGCCTGTCCGTCCGGCTTGCGTAGGCTTTCCGCGCCCTGACCGCTTTGGCGGAAGGCCCAAAGCCGATCGAGGGGCGCACAGGCCTGATATTATCGGTGCTGGCATTCCAGTTACGGCGCGAGGGAAGACGCGTCCCAGAGCGCCGCGGAGTCCCATGCGCGCGGCTGAACGGACAGGGGAACGCCATGCTCGGGCACAGGAGCCCTGAGCATGGCGCAGGCGCTATGCCCCATGCAGACCGAACTGCAGCAATAGACAACGGATTCTCGACGGCACGCCCGAACAGGAAAACAAGGCGTTGAGCGCGACGGCCCTGGTGCCTGCGTAGACGCGCAGCATTAAGATATAATCTGCCGGTTTCCAGGCTCAGGGCGCGCCCTTCGCAACGTTATCTTTACTCCTGTTTCCTCGTCATGCTCACGCGTTTGGCAACTCACAGCCCGCTGATCGCCTGCGCGCTGTTTACGGTCGCGGGTTGGCTGATTCTGAGCGACTACGGCCTGGGCACGGACGAAAGGGAGCAAAGGCAGCTCGCTATACATACTGTCGATTATATCCTGCAGGGCCGCGACGAACTTCTGCATTTCAGCGCCCGGCCCTACGGACCGGCCTTTGAACTGGCGTTGCTGGCCGGCGAACGCCTGCTGGGCTTGCAGGACAGCCGCCGCATCTATCTGATGCGGCATTTCCTGACGCATCTGCTTTTTCTCGGGGGCGGCTGGTGTTGCGCGTGGCTGACGTTCCGTCGGTACGGCAGCCGCGGATTGGCGCTGTGCGCGTTGGGCCTGTTTCTCCTGCATCCCCGTCTCTACGCCCATTCCTTCTTCAATTCCAAGGATCTGCCGTTCCTCAGCCTGTTCATGATGGCGCTGTGCCTCATGCACCGGGCCTTCCGCAAGGACACCCTGGCCGCCTTTGCGCTCTGCGGCGCGGGCATCGGGTTGCTGATCAACCTGCGTTTTCTTGGCGCGATGCTCTTCGGCGCCGTGCTCGTCCTGCGGGCGTGCGACGCCTACTGCGCGGCGGACAGATCCGCGCGGCGCCATATTCTGCGCACCGGCGGCCTGTTCGCCGCGGCCAGCGCGTTGACGCTGTACGCGACCTGGCCCTATCTGTGGCCCGACCCTGTCCGCCGCGTGGACGAGGTGTTCAGGTACATGTTTGAGCATGAAACCGTAGCCTTCGACCTGTTTCGCGGTGCCGTGTTGCCCAACGCGGAACGTCCGCCGGAATACATTCCCGCTTGGCTGGCCATCACCACGCCGCCGTTTACGTTATTGCTCGGGGCCTTCGGGGGCCTGGCGGTGTGGCGCGCCGCGGCGCGGCGGCGCGGCGCGGCGCTACGCAACACGTCCACGCGGTTCGATCTCCTGCTCCTCGCCTGCTTCCTGCTGCCTCTGTTGCTCGTCATTCTGTTGGAAGCCGATCTCTACGACGGGTGGCGTCAGATGTATTTTCTCTACGCGCCGCTGTGCCTGTTGGCCGTGGCCGGTCTGCAGGCGGCGTTCGCCGCGCGTCCGCAATACAAGAAGTGGGCGTACGGCCTGACGGGCTCCGGCCTGGGCGCGACCCTGGCCGCGATGGCCTGGCTCCACCCCCATCAGTACGACTACTTCAACTTTCTGGTCGATCGCGCGACCCCGGAGCGTTTGGGCGCGCAGTACGAGCTGGACTACTGGGGGATTGCGTCCTGGGAAGCGTTGGACCATCTGCGCGCGCGTTACCCCGGCTCCTTCTACGTGAACGATTCGCTGTACGGAGCCATAAAGAAAAATACGCAACTGCTGCCCGCCGCGGATCGGCAGCGGATAAAGCTGGACAACCTGCGCGCGGATTTCTACATCCATTACGACAAACCGCGCGCGAACATGCATGCCGTCTACGCGCCTTCCTTTACGCGCCGCGTGTATGACAACACGCAGTTCGACGTCGCGGTGCTGAACCTGTCCTTGGTGGATGAAGCCACGGCGGCGCCCTATCGCGCGCGCTATCGCGCCGCGGCCGCCCAAACGCCCGTTGCGCGCGCGCGTTTCGACGTGTATCTCGATGAACAAACCGTGACCTACGTCCAGGAACCGTGCCGGCTGGAGGACACGCAGCCGCGGTTCTTCCTGCACGTTACTCCCGTTGACCCGCGGCGCCTGTCGGCGGCGGAGCGAGAAAGCGGCTTTGCGAATCTGGACTTCGCTTTCCACCGTCGCGGCGTGCGGCTGGAGGGTGCGTGCCTGGCGACCGTGCCGCTCCCGGCCTACGCGCTCAAACGCATCAAGACAGGACAGTGGCTGAATTTGCAAAACCGTATCCTGTGGCAAGAAGACATTCCCCTTCCCATGTCTCTGGACGTGCTGCAACAATACCGGGCCGCGTACGCGGCCCTCGCGACGGCCGCGCCCGCGGTCCGAACCGTCTTTGACGTATACGTCACGACCGAAGCCGTGACGTACGTCAAAACGCCGTGTCAGGCTGCGGACGCGGAACCGAAGTTTATCCTGCATGTTATGCCCGTCTGGACATGGAACCTGTCGGCTGATCGCCGTGCCTACGGCTTCGACAATCTGGACTTTCAGTTCGACTGGCAGGGGGCGCGTTTTGACGAGATATGCCTGGCGCGGGCCGCCTTGCCCTCCTACGCGATCAAGAGCCTCCGCGTCGGGCAGTTCCGCGCCGGCGAACCGCTCTGGCAAGAAGAATTCCCTTTCGTCCGCTAATGGCCTCCGCGCCTAGCGTTGACGTCTGACGGCGCCCGCATGCGACCTTAGAGGCGGCTTCAGGCCCGCGGCCCAGCGTCTCAACCTGAGTTTCCGCAAGGCACTCTGGATCTAGGTCTCCGCGGTCTCGGATCAAAGTCCTTGCGCAGACATCGCCTACAGACTCGCAGCCGTCCTGCGGCAACGCCTTGAGCCTGGCGACGCGGCCTACCGGGACGCGGGTGTCGGCTGGACGCCGAAAGGACGGATCCGCGCGCGGGTTCTTGGCCGGAGGCCGTCCGGTTGACCGCGGCCAAGGCCTCCGCCGGCGGCTTTGGATGCGACCGGGTACCGGGTCCGGGGGCCGTGGCGTCGCTGCTGTTATCAACAATCGCGGCTTGCACTCACACTTCCGTGACGCGCTTGCACAGGTTCTCAGGCCTTGATTCGTTCCAAATCCCTGTGGACGCGTTGCACGGCAATGCCTTGGGCCTGGCCGCGTCCAAATCCGTGGACACGACGTCCGGGCTGGCCAAAATCGTGACGCGCTTGGCATGGACAGCCTCCTGCGGATTGAAGCCGAAGGTGAAGTTGGATTCCAAGAGCTGGTTCAGCAGCAGCGGCAAATGGACTCGGGTCGCGCAATGTGCGCGGGGGCCGAAGAGAACGTAATTGTTCAATGGTCTTGGTGAAGCCCGCCGCGGCCAGGGAAAGCGAGGAACTTTCCGACTGGGCGCGGGTTTCCGTGGACGGCGGGGCCGTCGGGGTCTCCGCCTGTATTTCCGTCACGGCGGTTTTTCATGGGGGGCGGCAAGTTTTCCGCTACGCGCAGTTCAGGCGGCACGGCCGGCGGTTCTTATTTGACTGAAAGTTCTTGGATTTCGACTTCCAGGTTGGCTTCTGTAGGGTATGGATATTTGAGGCGTCCGCGGTGCGGAACGGCCAGTCAATGTCTGTTTGGACCGCGTTGCGGGCTTCCGCCCACGCGGTGCCCTGCGCGGGGGACAGGGCCTGCCGCGTCAAGGACACTCAATTCCGGTTCCGCCCTATTGAGCCAGCTGCCGTGCCGGGTCGTAAACGCCAGACGTACGCGCTGGGCCATGCGCCTCGGCGGGCGGAAAGGCTCATAGAACGAGGCGCGGCGTAGGGAGGGATGTTCAAAGGGTCGCAGACCCGCGTCAGGCGCTCGGCCTGGCGGCAGCGCGGATGATCCGCGACAGGCTGCGCCGGGCGCGCCCCGTCCACGCCCGTGCGCCGGGCGGTGGCGTAGTTCGTGCGCCACGGGGATCCAGCGGCCCGGTGCCGGAGTCGTGCCGCGCGTATTCGTAGTTATAGATGGCGGGACGGTCGCGCCGGCTGCGGCGTCCGCTGGTCGGCCAGTCGCTGTTTGTGTTGCGCGTCCATGCAGAGTACCGGATAGCGCGCATCGCAGGGTTGGCTATAGCGGTCCGACACCGTTTCCCTCGGGGCCACGAAGTCCGCCGCGCGCACCGGCGGATAACCGCGCGGCCTCCTATACAAGAATTTTGGTTTGTTTTTATTGCGCAAACGCTCCACCTCGTAACGGATGCGAGGCGTAATCTCCCGCGCCGTCCGGTTCCGCGTCGCACTTGAACAGGGCGCGGGCGCGCTTGACTTGCCCCACGACCGGGCGCGGGCATCCGCCGCGCCCCTTGGCGATTCGGGGCAGGGCTTGCCGTTCGGGGACGGCCAGGTACCATACGTATGGCAGGGACATGGGAGCCTCGTCGGGACTGCCTTTGACGGTGAGAACGATAGTAACCTGACAGTATATACAGGGCTATCTGCTAGATTGTTAGACGCGCAACGCAACGATCAGAAACCGGTGGCGGCCCTGTGGATCAAGGGGAAGGCGATCGCCTTCAATGAAAGGCTGGCCCGCCCCAAGCCAAGCTGCGGGCGCGTTTTTGAGGCGCGCCGCGGCAACGTTGCCGCGCGGCCAGGATCGGCGACCGCTACCTGCGCAGCTTAGTTTACAGGCGCGCGCAGAAATCGGTCACCGCGTCGCGCGGGCCCAGAACCAGCAAGGTGTCGTTCGGCAGGAACACGGTGTCGGACTGGACGTTGGACACCAAGGCTTGATCCTGCCGCAGGATCTGGAGCAGGCTCAAGCCCGTCTCGTCGCGGAAACGCAGGGCGCCGACGCTCTTGTGGACCAGGTCGGGGCAATGACCTATCTTCACGGTTTCCAGCATGTAGCCCTGCGCGTTCATCATGGTCAGGAATTCAAAGACTTTCAAGGCTCCGGGTTGGACGAGGTGCATGGCCATGGAGTAGCCGGCGATGCTGGTCGGGTTGATCACCGCATTGGCGCCGGCGAAGCGCATCTTGCTTTCGGCGGAGACGTCTTGCACGCGGGCCGCAATGTGAATGTCCGGGTAGAGGGTGCGCGCCGACAATACGCCGAAGAGATTGTCGGCATCGCTGGCCAAACAGAAACTCAGGCCGGCGGCGCGCGCCGCGCCGGCGCGGCGCAACGTTTCCTCCTGCACGGCATCCGCCGCCAGAAAGCCGATCCTGTCATCCGACAGCAGCGCTTCCTTGGCGGGATTCTTGTCCACGACCAGGATACTCCGGCCCTGACTGTGCAGGCGTTCGACCAGGGTCGTGCCGACGCGTCCGTATCCGCATACGATATAGTGTGCCTGCATGGTGCGCAACCTCCGTTGCAGCCGATTTTTCTTCAGGGCGCCGCTGAGGTGGCCCTCCACGATGGCTTCGGTCAAGGAGGTGAACACCACCGCGAAAGCCCCTATGCCGGTCAGGATCAGGAAAGCCGTGAAGAGGCGTCCCCCGCGTCCCAAGCTGCCCACTTCGCCGAACCCCACGGTGGACAACGTAATGACGGCCATGTAAAAGGAATCGAACCAGCTCCAGCCTTCCAGGAGCATGTAGCCAACCATACCCAGGACGATAATCAGCAACGGGACCAGGAACAGGCGCAGGTAATGGAAAGTCGATTTCGGCTCCATGACCGCTATGCCGGCGGCGCGCAGCGGGCGTCCAGATCCTGCGTCAGCACGCTCTGGGGGCGTCCCAGAGGCCGGAAACCGTGCTGCGCATAGAACCCTTGGGCCTGGACGGCGGAGGCCAGCGCGTTCAGTTGCGCGCAGTCCATCCCTTGGGCGCGGAAGCGGGCCAAGGCGCACGCCAACAGGCGGGAACCCAGACGCCGCCCCTGGTATTCCGGCCAGACGGCCAAGCGCTCAATGAACCCGTAGGACGCTTTCCCGCCCGCATCTTTCGGCGGCGCCGCGCATAAGACGTAGCCTGCGATCGCGCCCGCGCGGCGCGCCACCAGCAAGCAGCCGCGGCGCGCCTGCGCGCGCAGTTCGTCCTCGCCCATGTGCCACAGGGGATCGAAAAGCGCGGCGTCCCGCGCCGCCAAGAGCGGGAAATCCGCGTTGACCGCGGCGCGTACGGACGCCGCGGGGTCCGCGCGGCGCGTCAAGCGCAGATTGCGCTGCAGGTAGCGCATACTGTCCACTGGGCGGAAGCCGACGCGTACGGCGGCCTGGCGCAACCAGGGCCGATCGGTCATCAGGCGCACCTGGCCCTCCAAGCCGCGCTGGCGCAGGAAGCGGCCGGCGCGGGCCAACAGCGCCGGCACGTCGCGCGCGGAGGTGCTGCCTGGGGCTACGGCTACGCCGCGGCAGTAAATGCGATTGGGCGCGCCGGGCGGCAACGTAACGGGCCGGGCCTCCAGCTGCAACGCCATAACGCCTTGCAGGCGGTTCGGCCCGGCATACGCCAGCAGGGTGAGCCACGGGGTCCCGGGCGCGTCCCAATCCTCCCAGGCGAACTGGCGCTGGCTCAGATACGCGGTAGCGAACAGGTCTTGCACGGACGCGCGCGCGGCGCGTTCGGACGCGCGCAATGCCCGCAGGCTCCCCGCCGCGCGCGGCGCGTCAGTCCAGAACGCGCCGCTGGCCATAGAATTTTTGATAATACGCGTCGAACGCGCCGGCCCGAATGGGCCGCCACCACCATTCATTCTCCGCGTACCAGCGCGCCGCGGCCCGGATGCTTTCCTCGCCGCTGAAAGCCGGGGACCAACCCAACTGCAACATCTTGCCGATGTCTAGGCCGTAGCGGCGGTCATGGCCGGGCCGATCGGCCACGGATTGCAGCAGCGACCGCGGTTTGTTGAGTTCGTCCAACAGGAGGCAGGCCATGGCGCGGTTGGATATCTCGGCGCCCGTGCCGATATTGTAGATTTCGCCGGCCCGACCGTAATCCAGAATCATCTGCACCCCGGCGCAATGATCCAGCACGGACTGATAATCCCGGCATTGCGTCCCGTCGCCGAAGAGCGGCAACGGCAGATCCAGGAGCGCGTTGGTCGCGAAGAGCGGCAACGCCTTTTCCGGGTACTGAAAGGGTCCCACGCAATTGGCGCCGCGGGAGAGGGATACGGGCAGGCCGTAGGTGCGGTGAAACGCCAAGGCCAACAGATCGCCGCCCGCCTTGCTGGCGGCATAGGGACTCGTCGGCTGCAAGGGATCGCTTTCGCGGCTGTGGGCGGGCGCGGCCACCGGACCGTATACCTCGTCCGTACTGATTTGATGAAAGCGTTCCACCCCGCGCTCCAGGGCCGCCTGCAGCAGCTGGAAGGCGCCCAAGACATCCGTGCGCACGAAGACCTCGGGGGCGTCAATGCTGCGATCCACATGGGATTCGGCGGCGAAATTCACGATGCGGTCGGGCTTGGCCTGCGCGCAGGCGTCCCGGACCGCTTGCGGGTCGCAGATGTCGCCCACGATCAAGGCGAAACGATCGCGGAAGCGCTCCGCGACGGCCTGCAGGTTTTCGCGGCGGCCGGCGTAGGTCAGCTTGTCCAAAACCACCACGTGCGCGTCGGTACGGCCCGCCAGCAGGAAGCGGATGTAGTTGCTGCCAATGAAGCCCGCGCCGCCCGGCACGAGATAGCGCGTCATGGCCGCAACCGCCGCGCGCACAAGGGAGAGGCCTCGCGGGCCACGTCACAATCCATAGCTGGCCTCGCAGGAGCGGGGCGGCACTGAACCGCCAAGGTGAAAGTCGTAAGGGTTTCCCAAGCCGGACGCAGAGAGACATGCAGGCCGGGCGCCGCGGGTTCCTGCCAGACATGGCGCCATGCAAAGAGCGCGTCGGCCCCGTCGACCACGACCATGAACTCCAGCTCGTCCTGCAAGGTCCAGTTCAAACGCTGCGCCACCATTACCAGGCGATGCCAACGGCGCGCCATCTCCGGTTCCACGACCGTGCGGTAATGGGCCTGGAGCGCGGCGTTGGGCGGCCGTTCGCGCGCGAAGGCCGAGCGGTAGGCGGGGGCGAAGGTATTGACGAAATAACTCTCCGCCAGTTGAAAGGCGGGCATGAGCAGGTCGCCGTAAAAGGCCACGCGCGTGGCGCGCGCGCCGGCGTCTACCTGCACGAGCGCGGCCGCCTGGCGCGGATACAGGTCGAAGAAAGGGCCGGGGTCAAATTCGCGCCACTCCCGGAAAGCCTCGGGCAGGCGATGCATGTGATCCACAAGGCGCCGGTATACGTGCGCCATGGCCTCCGCTTCGGCTTGCAGCTGGGAAGGCGTTTGGCGCGCCTGGCGGCAACGCGCCAAGCCGGCCGGATGGTACGTGGGCACCAGCTCCGCCGAAGGGCACGCCAAGGCGGCGCTGGCCTCCGTCGCCATGCGATGCACGCCGCGCAGATGGGCGGCCAAGGCGGGAATGGAGCGAATGAGCAACGCGGAGGACATGCGCCTCTCGCCTCAGGCGGCGCCCGATCGGGCCCCGGTGCAGGCCACGGCGCCAATGATACGCGCGCCGGCTTGCGTCAGGGCTTGCCGGGCGCGCACGACCTCGCGCCGGCGCTCCTGGCCCATATGCACGGCCAACAGGACGGCATCGGCATGGCAGGCCGCCAAGGCGCCCGCCGGCGAGGCCAGCAACGGCGGCGCGGTCCAGATGGCCAGCTGGGCGGCTTCTTGCAAACGGGCCCGGAGCGTTAGGAGCCGATCCGAACTGAGGGCTTGCAGCGGATCCGCGCGCCGTACGCCGGCCGTCAACGCTTTCAAGGTCCCGCCGGCCGCGCTTTGCAACGGCAAGGGGGCCCCTTCGTCGCCCCACCATTGATGCAGGCCCGGCGTCAAGGCCAGATCATGCGCGTCATGCAAGGAGGGGGCGTGGCTGTCCGCATCTACCAGCAACACATCCACTTCCACTTGCGCGAAGGCCAAGCCCAACCCCGTCAGAATGGGCGCGGCCTGCACCTTGTCCGTGAAACGAACCACGACCAGATTGCGCAGGGACCATCGGGCCGTCGCCAATTCAATGCGCGCGCGCAGCGCGCGGTAGGCAGCGGTAGGCAGCGGGGCCACTGCGCGCGGGGAGGCGAGCATAAGGGCGTCCGGGCTTGCGCGTCCCGTCTCAGTCCAGGGAGAGAACTGCGAGTACGGGCGCCTGCAAGGCCCGTTCCACGACGTCGGGCCGCGCCAGCCATTCCTCTTCGCGCCGCAAGAGCAGCAAAACCAGCGCCACGCCGGCTCCGAGGCCCAGCGCCACGCCCGCCAAGGCATTGGTGGTCGCGTTGGGAGCCAGCCGCATCAGTTCCGGTTCCGGTCTCATCCGCGCGAAGTCCACCGAGCCGGCAAAATCCCGTTCCGCGAAATACGCGGTGCGTTCCGCCCAAAAACCGCGGGCCGCGGCATCCGCCAGCGCGACGGTCAGTTGCGGATTCTCATGCAAGGCCTCAACGGTGATGACGAGGGTCACGTCGTCAAAGGAAGCTTGCAGCGTCCGGGCCAGGGCGTCGTCGTCCCAGTCCAACGCCAGTTCGTGGCGCACCTCCTGCAGCAGCGCAGCGGCGGGAAAGCGCGCGACGGCATTGCGGGCTAATTCCTTGGTCAAATCCCGGATACGCCAATCCATGTCCGCCGGGATCATGCTGAGGTACGCGCGCGCCCGATACCGGGGCGTCATCGTTTGGGACGCGAGCCATGCCCCTGCCCCGCCCAACGCTGCGCTGCAAAGGACGATCCAGCCCCAACGTTTGAGCAACAAGACGAAATCGGCGCCAGGCATGGACAGAACAGGTGACGGAAACGCAGAAAGACCTTACGGAAATCTTAGCATAGAGCAGGAAGGCGCTTCCGGCTCCGCAAGGCGTTCCCGCCGTCAAGGCAGCCTGACGCGCGGGGGCGGGCCTGCGCAACGGCCCCAGCCGCCTCTACGCGCGCAGGCGCTGCAGGACGCACGCCAGGATTTGCCGGCGGAAGGCCGCGGCGCTGAAGCGCTCCGCTTGGCGCCGACAGGCCGCGGCCTCCCAAGGCTGCTCGGCAGCGCGTTCCACGGCTGCGACCAGCGCCGCGGGCGTCCGTTCCCGAAAGAAAACGCCTGTCTCGCCTTCCCGGACATAGTCAAGCGCCCCGCCCGCGCCGAAGGCAATGACCGGCTTGCCGGCGCTCATGGCCTCGACCGGCGCGATGCCGAAATCCTCTTCGCCCGGAAAGACGAAGGCGCGGCACTGCCTGACCAAGGACACGATCCGGGCGCGGGACAGATAGCCCGTAAAGACGATGTTGGAGCGGGCCCTGGCCTGCAACGCCGGCGCGTCGCGGCCGTCGCCGGCGATGATCAGCTGGCGGTCGGGCATCCGGTTGAAGGCGTCTACGGCCAGGTCGATGCGCTTGTAGGGAATAAGGCGGGACACGATCAAATACGGCGCGTCCGCCTCCGTCGGGCCGGACAGCGGGAATTCATGCGTATTCACGGGGGGGTGAATAATCTCGCTCTCCCGGCCATAGCACGCCCGGATGCGTTTTTGCACCGCGCGGCTGATGGCGACGAAATGGTCGACGCGGGACGCGGCCGCGAGCTCCCACCGGCGCCAGCGCTGCAGCCAAGCGCGCGTCAGGCCGCGGGCAACCGGCGGCAGGGCTTCGCGTTGCGCGTAGCGTTCGAAATCCCAGAGAAAGCGGGTCGGCGTCAGGCAATAGCAGACGTGTTGCGCGCGTTGCGTAGCCGTCTGGGTCTTGACGCCCAGGCAAAAGGCGCTTTTGATGCTGAGCACCAGATCCGCGGCGCTCAGATCCAGGCGCGAGAAAGCGTGCGGGTACAACGGCAAGAGGTAACGATGCCAGGCATGCGCCCTCGGCACGCGGTCGAGCCAGCTGGCGCGGATATCCCATTGCCGCATGCAGGATGGCATAAGATCCGGCTGATACAGGCTCGTGTAAACGGGCGCCTGGGGAAAGAGGGCATGCATCGTTTCCAAGACGTTTTCGGCGCCGCCCCGCTGGTTGAGCCAGTCATGCACCAAGGCGATGCGCGCGTCTTGGCGTAGTCCATTCATGGGCGGTCGCCCTACGCGGCGGGATGCAGCGCGCGCCGGAGGCGCCGTTGCTTGCAGGCAGGAGAGAGCGCCATAGCCGTCAAGCGGGCTGTCGGACGGATTGTATTCGTATTTCTGGACGGCGTGGGCATAGGGGAGGCAGAGGGCAATCCTTTTTATGCGGCCGCGATGCCGTTCGTGGACCAACTCCTGGACGGCCAGCGACCCGTTCGGCGCAACCCTCGCATTCTAACGGAAAAGGGCGTCGCGTTGCCGGTGGATGCCTGCCTGGGGATCGCGGGCCGGCCCCAGAGCGCGACCGGGCAAGCCGCGATCGTCAGCGGACGCAATGCCGCGCACGCGTTGCAGGAACACTACGGCCCCAAACCGGATGCGCGCATTCGCGCCCTGCTGGATCAAGGCACGTTGTTTACGGGCTTGCAGCAAGCCGGCCTTGCCTGCCAGTCCGCCAATGCCTACCCGCCTCCCTACTTCGCCGGCCTGCGGAGCGGCAAAAGGCTGCTGAGCGTATTTCCGTACGCATTGCAAAACGCCGGCCTAGCGCTGCACGACGCCGAGGCCTACCGGCGCGGCCAGGCCCTGGCCGGATCCATCACGGGACAGGATTGGCGCGTGCGGGCGCAGGCGGGCGCCGTTCCCGTCTACGCCCCGGAGCAAGCGGGCCGCCTTCTGGGCCGCCTGTCACGCGCCCAGGCCTTTCTTTTTTTCGAACACTGGCTTACCGATTATCAGGGGCATAAACGGGCCTATCAGGAAGCCGTGCGTCATTTCGAACGCATCGACCGCTTCCTGGCGGGGCTGACCCAAGCCGCGGATCTGAGAGACACGTTGATCATCGTGGGCAGCGACCACGGCAACGTGGAAGACTGTCGCCATGGACGGCATACGCGGAATCCTGCGCTCTGTCTCATGTGGGGGGCGGGCTTCCGCCAGGCGGCCGCCCGTCTGGAAGCTCTTACGGACTACAGGCCGGTCATTGAGCGTTGCTTGGCCGCGCGACGGCCAAGCCGATGAGAGCCATGCGACGGCGCATATCCCCGGGACGCGGGCGCCTCAGCCGGCGGCCGGTCAAGGGATTCCCGCGTCAAGGCGTATAATGCAATGATGGCATTGCTTGGCCGCGTCGGGCCGCGTCGCTTCCCTGCTCCGCAAAAGCCCTGGGCTCTGGGCCCGATCCAAGCACAGCTCCGCAAGGGATCTTCATGCAGCGCAGAGCGCCATTGGACTGGGTGGAAATTCCGGTAGCCAACCTAGCGCGGGCCGCCGCGTTTTATGGCGCCATGCTGGAAACGGCATTGCGGGTAACCGAACTTGCGCCCGGCCACAAAGCGGCCTTTCTGCCGATGGCGGATGCGCCTGCAAGCCTTGGCTGCGCCCTCGTGGAAGCGGAAGGCTATGTCCCGGCGGGCTACAAGGGATGCCGCCTCTATTTCAACGCCAGGCCGGATATGGAGGCGTTCCTGGCGCGCGTAGAAGAGGCCGGCGGCCATGTCGAAATGCCGCCCCTCGCGGTCGGGTCGGCCGCGGCAACGGCCTGTCTGGCCTATTTCTTCGATACCGAAGGGAACTTGCTGGGCGCGCACGCCCCTGGTTGATACGGAAGGCCAGGCCGCGTACGGCGGCGCGGGCGCGCGGGCGCCATCTATGCGTTAAGGAGACGCAATGCCCTGCGCCGCGGCAAAGCGGCCAGACAGGAAAGCGAACGGATCATGGACAAGGGTGGACATGCGGCTTGGACAGGGATGCGGAGCCAAGCTGCGCCGACTTTCGTTTCTGAACGGCCATCGCCGTCGGGCAGGAACAGGCGGTAACTGAATGACCGGGTTCCGCGCCTTCAAACCGGGCCGCATCGCGGCCGGGACGCTTCTGGCGTGGTGGCTTTTCTCGGCCGCAGGCGCGAGCCAATTCTACCCCTTGGCCAGTCGGCAGTGCCCGGCCGCCCTGCGCATGCCTCCCGTGCGCATCAAGGCTTTGGCGGTCGATTGGGCCGGCCGTTCCGCGTCCCTGGAAGACGCGTTGCGGTTCGAGATGGACGAATTGGAAACGGGGCAGATGCGCGTTCTTTTTTGGGATCTGGATAGGCGTTACGTCTTTGACCGCTATCTTGTCATCGCGACTCCGGACTCAGAGTTGGCGCGCGACGAAGAAATCGCCGTCGTGCATTCGGCCGCCGCCCGCGCGCCCGACAGCGCAGGCGTGATCACCCATTACCTGAATTTGGAACCCGGCTACGAATACGGCGTCAAAGTCTATGCCGTATCGCGGGATTTCGCCACGCGCTTGAGCGCGGAGCCGGATACGGAATACGCCACGACCCTGTTGAGTCCCCTGTATTTCGGAGGCTATCAGCTGCATGTTGATTACGCCTGCACCGGGGACTTGGCCGTTTTGCGACGCGAAGGCTGTTATATCGATCCCGAAACGGCTTTGATCGCGACGCGCACTGCCTTCGCGTTCGACGTGGAAAGGCACAACAGCCATGTCCTGGAACTGTATTCCGGTTCCGATACGACGCGGACCCTCCGCTTTCTGGATCCCCTGGCGTTCGGTCCCGGAGACCACAAGACGTCCGATTTGGCCTCCAAGGTCACCCACTATCAATTGCGCATTTGGCCGGCGGACGACGCGCAGGCCTTGGCGTACAGGCGTCGCATGGCCTTGGACGACGCCTCGTTTTGGGTCGTCAGTTCCAACACCTACCGTTTATGGCACCCGGATTTGGCCCGCGACCCCAATCCGCCGCAACCCAGAAATCCGCAAGGCCAGGGCTTCATAGCCAATCCGGAGCGTTTCCGCACCGCGTGGCAGGAATCGTTCACCTTGCACGACGGCGCCTACGTCTTTGAGCTTCTGGCGCTGGAAAGAAATAAAGACGAGGACACGGGCGAAATTGCCTACGCGGTGCTCAGTGCGCCTTCCCGCCTGACGGCGGACATAGGAGCCGTCGGCACGATCCGCCTCAATCAATTTTCGGACGGGCAATACCGCAGGATATGGGACGATTTCGAAACCGGCCTCTCTCCGGACAGCGCGGATTTGCACTGGAATTACTGGGCCGAGGTGCTGTTCCCCGATTGGGATCGAAGAGAACCCCTCCTTTATGGCATGGATGACCTGGCGCTTAGGCTCAACGCTACGTTGAAGTAAACCTTGGTGAGCCCGGGATGGGCCGTGTGCGAATTACCTGCTCCCGGTCTCGGGCGACGGCGGGCGCGGCGCGCTCTCCGCTCCATCCCTGCGGGAATACGCCGCGCGCCCAGGCGCGCGGCGCGGCCTCTCTTGCGCTGCGGAGCCATGAGCCCCGCGGCAACCAGATCAAGGAGCCCCGCCGGCAGAAGCAGCGGCGGACGGCAGTCTTGGGTGCGACGTACCCAGCGGTTTCGGGCCTCCCCGTCCCGCGCGCGTTGCGCGCGGTGCCCGCGACGAGCCTCGGCCTCGACCTAAACAGCGGCCCTGCATTATCCGGGATGGCCGGCGCCGCGCGGCTCTTCCGTTCCGATGGCCTTAGGATAGATGACGGGATTCAGCGGCGAGGCGGCCACTTCGCCGACGCCAATGCCGGGCATGAACGCGTGCCAGTCGTTGGCCTGGGCCGGGCGCTGGGGTTCAATCACCCGGATGCCGTCCTCCATCATGATGACGGTCATTACGGCTCGCATGCGGTCGGTACGGTTGGGTCCCGCGCGATGAAACGTCCAACCCCGATGCAAACTGACGTCGCCCAAGGCATAGGGCGAAGCGTCCACCGGATAGTCTTTCAGAGACCGTCCAATCTGGCGTTCGCTTTCGTCGCTGATGGCCAAGTGGCGATTGTGCCGCAAGCGATGGCTGCCTTGGCAAAAGGCCAGCGGGCCCATCTCCGCAGGCACGTCCTGCAACGGAATCCAGGCCGTGATCGTGTTGTCGTTGCTGAGCGGCCAGTAATGTTGATCCGCATGCCACGGCGTAAGACCGCCGCCCGGTTCCTTGAACAAAGCCTGGTCGTGGTACAGCCGCACGCCGGCCACTTGCAGCAAGGCCGCGGCGATGGCACCCAACCGCGGCGCGAGGCAGAACGCGCGGATGCGCTCGTCGCGCTGCCAAAGGCCGCTGACCTGCAAAAACGCTTGGCCGTACGTATCGCGTCGTTCCAAAACGGGTTGTCGAACTTGATGCGCGCGCACGATCCGCGCAATCCTGGGACCAACGCATGCCAGCAGCGGCGCGGAAAAGACCGCCGGCAATTTGACGTATCCCTGCGCCTGGAAGAAGGCTACGTGGGCCTCGGCCAGAGGGTACGCAGATTCGAGTTCCCGTTGCAATGCGAGGTTCATGGCTTTCTCCCTTATTCGGCGTTTTGAATCCTGGCCCGCCAGGCCTTGATGAACCCGGAACGGCCGCGCTCGCGGGGCGCACGAACAGGGCTATTGTAGCCGACCTGCCTCTGCGCCGTCAGAGGGTAGCCGGCCCCGTTCGCCGCAAGGCAAAGCCATCGGTTCCGATGCGCTGGACGGAGTCCGCATGAGCCTGCGCCGGAAAGACGGTTCTCCGGGATCCCGAGGACGATGCGTCCCTGCAGGATCGACGTGGTCAAGCCCTGTTCGCCGTTTGCCCGCAGCTGCGGACGCCTCAACGTATGGGACGCAGGCCGCAAAGCATTCGCTGGCGACGCTTGATGCCTACGCGGGCTATGCTGCCTCAAGCCGCCCGTTCGCCTTGCGCTTGGGGCGCAACGCGTCGGCAGGATATCCCGGCGCGCCTCCTCCGCGCGCCCGCGAGAGGGGCGGCAGGGATGGTCTCCTCGCAGCGCCAACGCGCAGCGCCTACCGTCCCAAACGCTGGCGATCGATCGCTTCCTTGCCTGCCTGTATGGTCGTAGCTGCAGAACCTCTGTCGCCGTCGTTGGGAGGGACAAGCCGTCCAAGCTGCCTGTACGCAGTGCCGCAGACCGACCCCGCAACGTACCGCGCCGGCGCGCCCGTTGCGCAAGCATCGGGATACCGTTGCCCTGCGCGCAGGGAGGCGCCGGCATAGGGGTCCGAACCCTTGGCAGGCAAGGCATTGCGGATGGAACGGACAGACATCGCTATACGCGTCTTCGTACGCGCGCCCAAAACGCTGCCGGGCATCTGCCGCCCGCCGCCCTGCGCCGCGGCGGGCGCCAAGGAAGCGTTTGGCTTCCACCGTCCCCCGTCCGTCGGCCCGCGTTTGGGACCTGGCGGCTATTCGGTCCTGCCGGGCTCCTGATTCCTCGGCACCTTGGTTTCGCGGCTTCCCGTTGTCCCCAGGGGGTTCCCTGCGCATGCAGAAAGATCCGGGGCTCGCCCGCAGCCGTCTGAAAAGCCGCGCGTAGGCGGTCGGACCGCTGGCTGGGCCGAGGCAACGGGCTATCGGGAGCGGGAGCCTGGCTGAAATGAGGCGCGCAAGGCTTCCGGGAACGGGATCCATGCGGCGGCAAACGTTTGTATCTTGTTTGAAAAGCCGCGCGTAGGCGGTCGGACCGCTGGCAGGGCTGATACAATGGGCGAGCAAGCAAAGGAGCTGGGCTGGGCGCGCGTAATGGATATCCCTCTCGCCTTGGACGGGTTGGCCGCCTCGCCGCCTGAGGCGCCCAGCCATTGAGCCAAGGCAAGCATGACGCACAACCGACCTGAGCCCCGCAACGTACGGAGCCTGCAGCCCAAGCCGGGCCCGCGCCGATCCGCCGCCCCGGACAAGCCGGCTCCTGCCCGCGGGCCGGGCGCGCCGCGCATGGACGTCAAGAGCCTGCGCAAGGCGCTCGCCTATTCCCTCCGTTATCGCCGCTTGCTGTTCCTGGCCGTAGGCAGCATGCTCGTCGGAACCGCGGCGCAACTCGCCGTGCCCCAGTTCATCCAGACCGTGCTGGACACCGTAACGAACGCGTTGGCCGCGCGCGAACTGGCGGCGTTGCCGGCAGCCCAGCAAACCGCGGCCCGGCTCGGCGCCGAGCCGAACGCCCTGGCTGCGCCGTTGCAGTCGCTGCTCCAAGTCGCCGTCCTGCTGCTGCTCTTCGCCCTCGCGCGCGGCCTCTTCGCCTTCGCGCAAACCTTCATGGCGGAAAAAATGGGCCAGTATGCGGCGTACGACTTCCGCAACGAGCTCTTCGCCCAGATCAGTCGCCTGAGCTTTTCCTACCATGACCGCCAGCGGACGGGCGAACTGATGGTGCGCGCCACGGACGACGTGGAAAAGGTGCGCATTTTCATATCCCAAGGCCTGCTCCTGGCGGGCCAGGCATTGGTGTTGATGATCAGCACGCTGGCGATTCTCTTCGTCACGAACTGGCGGCTGGCGCTGGTCGTGGTGCCCATTCTGCCCGTCGTCATACTCGTCTTCATGGTTTTCGGCGCGAACGCCCAACGCCTGTTCATGAACGTGCAACGTCAGCTGGCGCACCTCAATTCCATCCTGCAAGAGAACGTGGCCGGCCTGCAAGTCGTGAAGACGTACGTGCGGGAAGCCCTGGAGCAACGACGGTTCGCCGCCGCGGCGGACGACTACATGCGCGCGTCCTTGCGCGTGGCCCGGTTCATGAGCTTCATGTTTCCCTTCCTGTTCCTGGTGGCCAATCTGGCCGTGGTGGCGATCACCTATTTCGGCGGCCGCATGCTCATCGACAGCACCCTGACGCTGGGCCAGTGGTCCAAGTTCACGCTCTACGTCACCTACATCTTCATCCCGATGGGCCAGTTCGGTTTCATCATGTCCCAGGCCGCCCAGGCCAGCGCGTCCTCGGGGCGCGTGTTCGAGATTCTGGAAGCGGACGTGGAAGTCAAGAATCGCCCCGGCGCCCGACCGTTGGGCCCGATTCAAGGGCGGGTGCAGTTCGAAGACGTCACTTTCAGTTATTTCGGCGGCGGCGAGCCCATTCTCAAACGCGTATCCTTCACCGCCGAACCGGGGTCCGTGATTGCGATCCTCGGCGCCACGGGCAGCGGCAAATCGACCGTCATCAACCTGCTGCCGCGTTTCTACGACGTGACCCAGGGCCGGATTCGCATCGATCGCCAAGACATACGCGACGTGACCCTGGAATCGTTGCGCAACCAGATCGGCATCGTCCTGCAGGAGACCGTGCTCTTCAGCGGCACCGTGCGGGACAACATCGCGTTCGGCCAACCGAACGCGCCCCAGTCCCAGGTGGAAGCGGCGGCCCGGGCCGCCGCGGCGCACGACTTCATCGCGGCGTTGCCGGAGGGCTACGACACGAACGTGGCCGAACGCGGCGCGTCGCTCAGCGGCGGCCAAAAACAGCGCATCGCCATCGCGCGCGCCCTGTTGCTGGAACCCAGCATTCTGATCCTGGACGATTCCACCAGCAGCGTGGATTTGCAGACGGAAAGACGCATCCAGTACGCCCTGGACGAATTGATGCGCGGGCGCACGAGCTTCGTCATTGCCCAGCGCATCAGCACCGTGCGCAACGCCACCAAAATCCTGGTGCTGGATCAGGGACGGTTGGTCGGCGAGGGCACGCACGAGGAGCTCATCGCCAGCCACGAGTTGTACGCCGACATTTTCGCCAGCCAACTGGTCGCGGACGCGGCGGTCGCGCCCCAGCCCGTCCCGGCGGGGCAGTTCGTCTAGGCTGCTTCCGGCCGCCAGCCACAGAACCAAGGTAGACTGTCGCCATGTTCATGGATGCGCGCTACATGCTGGATCAGGAAGAATCCGCCGCCCGGTCCGTGGGCGAGACGCTACGGCGTCTGGGCGGATACTTCACGGCCTATTGGTGGCTGCTGCTGCTGACGCTGGCCCTGGTGTGCGTCGTGGCCTGGAGCCAGGCGTTCACGGCCGTCCTGATTGGACAGGCCATCGACTGTTACGTGTCGCCGGCGTTGGGTTCGGAAGCCGCGCGCGCCGCTTCCCGCGACCAGTGCTGGTTCGCCGGCACGTCCACCCAGGACTGGTCCCCGCCGCAGCTGCTGCGCGGCCTGGGCGGTTTGATCGCGCTCACCGCCGGCGCGTTCATCCTCTCCGCGCTGGCGCGGGCCGTGAGTTTCTACACCATGGCCGCGGCCGGCAACCGCGTCATTCGCCGCCTGCGCGTGGCGCTCTTCGCGCGCATCCATTCCCTGTCCCTGGGGTATTTCACGCGCCACGAAGCGGGCGACGTCATGAGCCGGCTGACCAACGATCTGGACACGCTGCAGCAAAGCCTCAATTTCATGATGGTCAGCGTCGTCCTGTCCGTCATCTCCGTGGCCTGGATCATGGCGGAAATGTTGCGCCTCAACTGGGCGTTCGGCCTGCTCGCGCTCGCCGTCACGCCGCTCATGTACCTGATCACCCGCTGGCTGTCCACGCGGGCCCGGCGCGAGTTTCGCAAAACCCGGCGCGAGATCGGCAACATCAACGCGGATCTGCAAGAGAGCATCACGGGCGTGCGCGAGATGCAGGCCTTCGTGCGCGAGGGGGCCTCTTCCGAATCGTTCAAAACGGTGAACGCCGCCAACCGCGACGCCAATATCAGCGCGGTCAGCTACACGTCCGCCCTGGCCCCGACCCTGGAAGCGCTGGGCTATCTGGGCCTGGCCACGGTGACGGTCGGCGGCGGTTGGATACTTCTGAACCAGGGCGCGCTGTGGGGACAGGCGCTGACGCTGGGCCTCATCGTCACCTACATCAATCTGTTGCAGCGCCTGAATCAACCTATCGCCCAGATCGCCGTGATGTGGACCAACGTGCAGAGCGCCATCGCCGGCGCGGAGCGCATTTTCGAGTTGCTGGACGAAGAGCCGGACATCGCGGAAGCGCCCGACGCGGCGGAACTGCCGGCCATACGCGGCGCCGTGGAACTGGAGGGCGTGTTCCACAGTTACGACGAAGGCGAAACGGTGCTCAGGAACGTTTCGCTGCGCGCGCAACCGGGCGACACCGTTGCCATCGTGGGCCCTACGGGCGCGGGCAAAACCACCATTCTCAATTTGCTGCCGCGTTTCTACGATCCGGATCAGGGCGCCATCCGCATTGACGGCCGCGACGTGCGCGCGGTGACCAAGGCCTCCTTGCGCCGCCAGATCGGGATCGTCTTGCAGGACACCTTCCTCTTCAACGACACCGTCATGAACAACATTCGCTTCAGCCGCGCGGAGGCGACGGACGAAGAGGTCGTCGCCGCGGCCAAGCTGGCCCGCGTGCATGACTTCGCGGAGACCCTGGAGGACGGGTACGACACGATCCTGGGGGAGCGGGGAGCCGGCCTGAGCCAAGGCCAACGCCAGTTGCTCTCCATCGCGCGCGCCATTTTGGCGGATCCGCGCATTCTCATTCTGGACGAAGCCACATCCAGCGTGGACACGCGCACGGAGCGGCACATTCAGGCGGCGCTGGAGGCCTTGATGCGCAACCGCACCAGTTTCGTGGTGGCCCATCGCCTGTCGACCATTCGCCATGCCGACACGGTCCTGATGTTGCAGGCAGGGGAAATCGCGGAACGCGGCTCCCATGACGACCTGTTGGGCCTGAAGGGCGCGTATTACGACCTCTACATGAGCCAATTCCAGCCCTTGGAGGCGCCGCCGGCTCCCGCCGTCGCGGGATAGGCTCCCGGCTCGGTGCGCTTGGGGCCGGCGCTCTGCCCTGCCGCTTTGGCCTTCAGAACCTGGGGCGCGTGGACAATTTTGATTTCCGATCGTATGAGGTGCTTGGCTCAAAAGGATTTGGATCTCCGTAGCCGTAAGTGACGCTTGGGCCAGTATCCCCTACGGCATTTCGAGCCTCGCGCATCGGCCGCCGCGGGAAATTTCAGATAATGCCCGCACAATCTGGATGCTCCGGTATATAGCGGGCAAAGAAACGCGTTGTCGTCTTTTGGCGGAAGCGCTGGGGATAGCGCGGATGGGCGCCCCCTGGCGTCCGTTGCCGGCCGCGTACGGGCAAGGGAACGCGGTCTATCGTCGCTAACCGAGGCGTCCGGCCACGCCTGATGGCCCATCGGCGGGCCGATCCGGAGCTGTCCGCCGTGCTCCCTGTATCCATAAATAAATAGGATGCGAAACCCTTGGGTATCGGTCATCGGGGAACCTCCGCATGGAGATAGGCAGGGATCGATTACTGGGAGGATAACGCTGGCTTACCGGATGTCCCACCCGTCTCAACCCGGCCGGGGCAGACTGGCTTTGGCTTGCGCTCCAAGTTCCCCAAGACCTGGATCGAGCGGCGGCCATGCAGAAATGCGGAATCGGGCGCAGGGCAAAGGCCTCGAACAATCCAGGCAGACGAATGAAGACGGCGCGGGCAAGCTGCCGACGGCTTGACTTCAGACCGCGTGTGCTATACCATGGCATAGCCGGACATTCCCAAGCGGTGCCCCATGGCTGACGTAGCCGTCGCCCCTGCGCAAACGCAAACCTTGACGCCAGCGTTGGCGCGCGAGCGGCCGGAGCCGCATCCCTGCAATGCCCGTCCCGACTTGTATCCCGCTGGCGGTCCGCCCTTGGGCGCCGGATTGATCCACGAAAACGCGGCTGATCATCTGGCGAACTTCATCCGTACCTGTTTGCGCAAATCCGGTTACGCGCGGGTGGTCGTGTCAAAAGACCCCTTGCTGCATGCAGACAGGAGCGAGAAGCCCGCCCCTAACGGATTGTTATATACCCGTCCTAGCATCTTGGCGTATAAATCACTGGACGCAGGCAGAGATCCGGCCAATGCGTTCCATCTGGGCTATGACGGTCCGCCGGATCTGGTGGTGGAAATCCTGTCCGAAAGCACCTGGAAAAAAGACGTCGGGGTCGGCAGGGAAATCGCAGACAAGATGCGCCATTACCGAAGCGTCGGCGTCAGCGAATACTGGATCTACAATCCAGAACTTTTGCAACAGCAACAAGGAATTCGTTTCTTTGCGGGTTACGCCCTGCAGGGCAACCGCTACGCGCCGATTGAACGCAGAGGCGACTGTTGGCCGAGCGCCGTGCTGGGGACGGTGTGGGAAAGGGGCGATCGGCACCGCGCGAACGGTAGCGAACCCTACACGCTGATGCGCTTGCGCAAACCCGATTCTACGGAATGGTATCCTACCTTGGACGAAAAGGATGCCGCGACGAAGGCCTCTCTAGACGAAAAGGACGCCGAACTGCAGGCGACGAAGGCCTCTCTAGACGAAAAGGACGCCGAACTGCAGGCGATGAAGGCCTCTCTGAACGAAAAGGACGCCGAACTGCAGGCGGCGAAGGCCTCTCTGAACGAAAAGGACGAGTTGCTGGCTGATCCGCAAGCTCTGTTGGACTATTACGAGCGAAAATTCGGGCCTTTGGATCAGGGCAGATCCCGCGCGTGAACTTCTGCCGTCCTCCTTTCCAGGCCCAAGGCCAATCGGACAATCAGGAACATGAATGCAATTTCATTACGTTAAATCCAAAGCGCGGATTAGGTCGTGCGGACAATTTTGATTTCCGACTGTAGGAGGCGCTTGGTCCCAAAGGCTTGGGGTCTCCGTAGCCGTAAGCGACGCTTGGGCCCAGTACTCCCTACGGCGTTTTGAGCCTCGCGCATCGGTCGCCGCGGGGAATGCCAGACAATATCCACACAACCTAATCCAGAGTTTCCAGGGCAATGGTCTCTTGCCAAAGGCTACGCCGTTCGCGGGACAGAAACTGGCCCACGCGCAGGCGGGCGATGGGGTAGGCGGGCAGAGCTTTACGCGCGAGGCAGACGCCATCGAAACGCGCGCCGTGCCCTTCCAGCGGGAAATCCAGGTTGGCGAAGCCGAAGCGCCGGCGCTCCCGCGGCAGGTGGCGGCGCTGGACAGGAACGACATGGAGCGTGAACGTGGCGTCTGCGTCCGCGTCCGCGCAGGGCGTCTTGACGAAGGTCACGGTACCCTCCGCGACATGGACGTCAAAGGCGGCCCGCACCGCCGGCGCCCGCGCGGATGCCACGCGATAGGCGGTTCGCAGCTCCGCCAAAGCAGCGGGTACGCGTTCGGCGAACGGCGCGTCCACGCGCCAGAGTTCCCCGTCCGCCGCGAACTGGCCCACGCGCAGGGTCTGGATGCCGTACGCGGGCAAAGGCAAGACAGCCCAGCAACGGTCATCGACGCGGGAGCCCACAGCGGCGAAAGGGATATTGCGCGCGGCGAAGCCGTACGCGCGGCGCGCGGGCGGCAAGTCCGCGACTTCAAAGGGCTCGACATGCAGAAAAAAGGGGGCCGCAAGATCCGCCGCGCTACACTCCGCGCGGGCCAGCGTGACGACGGCCGGCGCCAGACGCACGTCGAACGAGGCGGTCGCCAGCGGAGGCGCCACGGTCAGCGCGCGGTAGGCTGCGCGCAACGCCGACGCGTCGCGATAGACGGTCTGGACGAGTTCGCCCGCGGCATCGAAGTGCAGCTCCGCTTCCCACTGGCCGGCCTGGCCGGTACGGAATGCCGCGACTGCGACCGCGTCCAACGGGCGCGTCCAGCGCCAAGCGCAGGCATCGCCCGCGCGCAACCCATAGCCCGCGTAGCCGTCGAACGCGACATAGCCCGGCTTGCCCAAGCCCAACCCCAAGCGGTAGACCTGTCGGGCGGGTTCATAGTCCGCGAAATGCCTGGGCTGCACCTGCAGGAACAGGGCGCGCGCCGCCGTCGCGGACGGGCAGGGCGAACGCACATAGATCAGGCCGCTTCCATCCCAATGCACGTTTACCGCGCGGCGGCCGAACTGCACCGCGTCCGGCGCGGGCGGCGGCGGCGGGTTTTGCAACAAGCGGCCGAGCAAAGCCGGCAGGGCGAACGCAAGGTTTTCGCGGTGATAGGCCGGCGGCAGCTCCAGGTTCGTGCTGCGCGCCTGCGCGGCGGCCGCGTAGCGAAACGGACGGACATTGCGTACGGCCCGCGTCACTTCCACTGCCCCTGTGAGGGAGCCGATACCCAGGACGCAGGCCAGGCCGGCCAAGGCCCAACGCCGACGCGACGCGACGCGCCAAAGGCCTGGCGCCGACGCGACGCGGGCGCAACGACAAGCCAATAGCGTCAGCGCGGGCAGGGATGCCCGCGCGAGAAGCACATTGGCCGTTGCATGATAAAAATACCACGGCAGCGCGAGCAGGACAGCCACGCAGGTCAGAAAGAACGCTTCGCGGCGCAAGGCCGGCCGCGCGCCGACCAGCAAGAGGGCCGCGGCCAGGAATTCGATCAGGTAGAACAACGGCATATCGCGCCCCAGTTGGGCCCACGGATACCGCGTCCAGAGCCAACCGCGCTCGAAATTCACCGTCCCTGACGTCAGGTACAACAGTACCAGGCCCGTCAGCAGCGGCGCAAGAACGAGATTGGGCCAGCGCAGGAAGGGGCGCAGGCCGTTGGCCTGCACCAGCAACGCGGCAAAGGGCAGCAAGCCGACGGTGACGAAGGGCGACCAGAAAACGCACGCGGCCAGCACAACGCCGCTTGACGCCAGAAACCGCGGGCGCCGGCGCAAGCGCCACAGCAGCAAAGCGCCCAAGCCGGCCGGGATGAAGTGCTGCGGCACCCACATCAAGGCGGCCATGAGGGACGTATATTGCACAGGCCCCTTGTCACGCGGCCATTTTTCCAAGTGGAGAAAACACTGCGCTTCAACGCTGGACAGTTCCCAGTTCGTCAAGCGGAGCTCAGGACAGGGGCTCACGGCTCCCCACGCCAAGCGCAGGATCTCCATGCCGCCGAAGAACAGAAGCAACGGCACCGTCAGAAAGACGCGCCGGCCGCGGCAACCCTGCGTAGCCAGGCGCAACAGCAACGCCGCCCCTAACCACGTCCACAGCGGCACCGCCCAGTGCAACGCGCCCGGCCCCCACAGACGCGCCGCCAACCCCGGCGCCAGATACCACCCCAAGTAGTAGCGCAGCAACGGCGGGGCCGGCAGCTCCGCCTCCGGCAGATAGGCGCGCAGGACGTCGGACAGAAACGCCGGCCACGCGTAACGTCCCAGATCCAACAGCACCACGCGGTGATCGAGCCAATCCCAATTGGTTGCGTCCAATACGCCCCCGGCCGCCGTCAGCAGCGTCCATCCCAGCGCCAGCAATAACAGCCCCCAAGTCGCGCGGCGCGGCGTCCTTCGCCACGGTCCGGCCAACAGAGTTCCCGCACAGGCTCCCAGCAGAACCGCCAGCGGCCAGCCGACCCACCACCGGAACCATCCCAGCAACCAGATGAACGCGGGCAGCAGCAGATACAGAATGGCCAATCGGTACGCTACCGGCAACGCATGGGGGCCGGACATCGCCGTCGCCTTCAGGTTATTCGCCGCTCGCGGGAGCCGTCCGTCGTTCATTGCCTACGCCTTATCCGTACGCGGCCCGCCATCGCAACGGCGAGTTCCGGGCAGGCGCGAGCGAACGCCCTCCGGAATTAACGGACGATCGGCCAACGCCATGGCCGTGCCCTCCGCTCGGAGCCCTCCGCAGGCGATAAATCCTGGCGCGGCTCCACGCGCGTCAGCGGCAGGAAAACATCCCAGGGGCGCGCGGAACTCCGGCATCGGATCAGGTCGCTTTGAGATGGATGGGACATCCTGCGCGCCAGCGGTTAGCCTCCCGGCTATCCATCTCTGTGCGCATCTCCGCGAGGACGGTCCCCCGATGACCGCTACCCAAGGGCCCCGCATTCATTCTTTTCTGGAGACTGGTTCTGGCCTGCGCGTGGGCCAGGCAACGCGTGGCCGTCTCTGCGGGAAAGCTCTGTGCGGGAGGGCGCGGAATGCACAACCCATTTGGCCAGCCCTGCGCTGGGCCATGGCCCGGCGCAGGTAACCGAGACCTTTGCCAAGGTTCACGGGCCGCCTTGGCTACCGCTGCAGGCTATTTGCCGCGGTCATCTCGACCCTGCGCGAGGCAACTTGGCGGACTTTGCCGACGCGCAGGGCAGAATGACGGACGTTCTTATGGCGCTACGCAAGTCCAGCCTAACCGCCCGCTCGCGCGCGCTTGGCCGCGCGCGCACGATCCTTCGTATCCATGCGGCTGAGTTCAGTCAACGTGCAAGAATGCAGAGGTTCCCTGTCCCAGCGACGAGTCGCAAGGTCATATCGGCCCAACGCCCAGCGCTCTATATCGATCACCGTGCGCTGCTCGGTATCAAAACGCAGGCCGATGACGGTCACTGGCTTGCCCAACGTGCGATAGGGATCTACGTACCCGCGGATCCACGCCTGCCGGATCGCAGCCTGCGCCGAGCCGGAGGCCTTGAGTTCAAGCGCCGTGATGCAATCCGGCCAGTGCAGGCCTAGGTCAATGCGTCCGCGCGTCGTAGCTTCCTCATGCCGGATCGGCAACCTCTCCGCGAGCAAAGCGGCGTAAAGAAGATTTTGATAGTACATTTCGTAATCGCACGCGGTCGTCACGGCCTCAGGAAAACGGTACAAGTCGTGCGGCAGTTGCTGCATGTAATTGTCGATGCCGTTCAGGACTTGTTCCTTATGGCCTTCCCGCAGGGCCTGGCGGATATCCAGGCCCCAGGGATTGGGCGCGGCGCCGCGCCACGCATGAAGACGTTCCTTCTGCCACTCCAGCAGGGTTTCATGAAACGTAACCTGCACTTCCTGATTGGGGAGGTCAAGATAGTAGCCAGCGCCGGGCGCGGCGGCGCGTTTCAAGGTAAGGTAACCCGCGTGAAACATCAAGGCGGACAAATCCGGCGCGGCGACCTCAAGGTCGCGCCTCATCAAGACGCGCAACGGATGGGGGCTGTTGGCGGCTGAACCCTCGGCCAACGCGTACCGTCCCGCGCGCAACAATCGGAACAAGAGCGCGGGATGGCCGGATTCCGCCCACGCATTGGGAAAATCGGCCAAGGCTTTCCGTTCTTCGCGCGCGGAATCCCGAAAATCCGCCAAGCATACGCTGACGGAATGCGGATTGTATACGGTTTCCCCTCCCTCGGCGAACCGGTATCCGTTGTAATACGCGCGCAACGCCTCCGCGAACTCAGCCGGCGTATAGCCAATGTTGTCCGCGCACCGCGCCAAGTCCGCCGCGAGTTCAGCGGGAACCGTCAATTCCGCGTGCGTAAAGCCGAGCAAGGCATTGAACTGGGGCGCAAACGTAATATCGTAGAAATGATTGGCACCCGAGAAGAGGCCGGCTTTGGACAGCCGCGTGATGCCCGTCATGAAAACGCAGCGGATCGAGCGCCTTTCATTCTTGAGCGCGCCGTAAAAGGCGCGCAGCAAAGACAGTACGGCCTGGAGCGTCTCCGGGGCCTGGTCGATATTCTCCGTGACGGGCGTGTCGTATTCGTCAATCAGTACGACGACTTTCCGGTTCCGGGCGCGCTGCAAATCTCTGAGCAAGCGGGACAGCATCCGCGCCGGGGATTGCGTCGCGGGCGCGTCCAGTTCCGCGCGTTCGTATTCGTCGACCACCAGTTCGGTCAGCGCCGTAGCCAAGGCGCGGCGGCTGTGCAGAGATCTCAACCCCAGGCCGAGACGCAACACAGGATAGCGATGTTCGTCCCAGGCCCAAAGCCCTTCCCGATCCATCCGCGTTCCGGCAAACAGGTCTTGGCGCCCTTGAAAAAGCGCTTCCAAGGTAGACGTCAGCAACGTTTTGCCGAAGCGCCGCGGACGCGCCAGAAAAATCTGGGGTTGCCGGCCGAGCAACGCGGAAGCCAGAGCAGCCACGTACGCGGTCTTGTCTATGTACAGGCAGGCCGGATTGGTGCGCAGTTCGTCGAACTCGTCAATGCCTACCCCGAGCGCGCGCGCCATGGTTCTTCCCTGGATGTCTCCGGAAACATCGCTGTCCGCGCATTATAATTCACGCGGGCAGGGCGCGCGTAACCCGCGGCTTGGATCTTTCCCCGCGGCGCGGAGCGCCGGATAACTTGTCGGCTGCTGGCCGGCGTCTATCCGGGATAAACCGGAAACACGCCTATCGGCTGCACGCAGATCCGCTGGCCCGGCAGGAAGGGCTGGAGCGCGTCGCGCCGGACCAGCAGTTCCGTCCCGGCATCCAGGCGCACGCGGAGAAGCTGAGCATGGCCGTAATATTCGACGTCCTGCACGCGGCCGGGATTGGCGCCTTCGCCCAAGCGAATGCGCAACGCTTCGGGCCGCAACATGACGCGCACCGCGCCGCGCGCCGCCGCCTGGATCGGCAGACGGCCCAGGACGCATTGCGCTTCTTGGCCCGCAGCCTCGCCCGGCAGCAGGTTGGCGTCGCCCATGAAACGCGCGACGTCCTCCCGTACCGGCGACCAGTACAGTTCCCGCGGCGAGCCCACCTGGCGCACGGCGCCCTCCAGCATCACGGCCACCCGATCGCTCATGCTGAGCGCCTCTTCCTGGTCGTGGGTCACGAGCACGCTGGTCACTTGGGTCGCGCGCAGTATGCGCCTGACTTCGGTACGCAGTTTCTTGCGCAACATCGCATCCAAACTGTTGAAAGGTTCGTCCAGCAGCAGCAGGCGGGGACTGGGAGCCAGCGAACGGGCCAAAGCCGCGCGTTGCTGCTCGCCGCCTGACAGTTCGCGCGGTCGCCGCTGGGCGCGGTGGGACAAACGCGTCAAGTCCAGCATCTCCGCGACCCGGGCCTGGACGTCGCCGGCGTACTGGTGCAACCCGAACCGAATATTGTCGGCCACGGTCAAATGGGGAAACAAGGCGTAGTCCTGAAACACCAGGCCCACCTTGCGTTTTTCGGAAGGCACGCACGCGTGGGCGCCGTACACCTCTTGGCCGGCCACGGCAATGCGGCCCGCATCGGGCATCTCCAATCCCGCCACCAGGCGCAAGGTGGTCGTCTTGCCGCAACCGGAAGGGCCCAACAGCGTCAAGATCTCGCCCTGCCTGACCTGCAGGTGCGTTATTTGCAGGCGGAAATCGGCGTTCACTTGTTTGTCGACGCCGTCCAGGCACAGGCTGACGGGAGGCTCCTGCGCGCGCGTCACGGTTCTTCCGCCGAAAAAATGAAGGCAATGCCGGCCAAGGATACCAGCATGAGGATCAGCGTCGGGGCCGCGGCGCGGGCAAAGAAAGCTTCCTCGGTCGCGGACCAAATGCGCGTGGCCAAGGTCGAGAACCCGGTGGGAGCCAAAAGCAAGGTAACCGGCAATTCCTTCATGGTCGTCAGATACACCAAGGCCGCGCCCGCCAGCAGGCTGCCCTTGAGCAGAGGCGCCGTCACGCGCGCGAGCACGCCGGTCAGGCCATGGCCCAAGAGGCGCCCCGCTTCCTCCAGACGGGGATTGAGCTGCGCCAATTGGGCGCGCACGGGGCCCACGGCCAAGGCGACGAACTGCACCATATAGCCCGTCGTCAGCAGGAACAGGGTCTGGTACGCCCAAGGCGCGTGGCGGGCGCCGAAGAACACCAGGCTCAGGGCCACCGCGAGGCCGGGCATGCCGAAACCGATATAGGCGGCGCCCACGGCTACGCGGGCCGGCCCCGACGCGAAACGTTCGGCGGCGTAGCTGAGGGGCACGGCCAGCGCCGCCGCGACCGCGGCGGCCAGCAGCGAAGCGTACATGCTGTTGCCGATAGCCTGCCGGACGGGCTGCCAGGCTTCGCCGGCCTGGATGCCCTTGAACAACCAGACGGAGGCCACCAGCAGGGGATTGGCCAAGCCCATGAACGTCACGCTTGCCAGCAGGGCGTACGCGGCGTATTTCCAGCGGCCCAACGCGATCGGCGTCCGCGCGCGGGCGCCGCTGGCGTGCGTACGGCGCATGCGGTACTGGCCGCGCACGCGCCTTTCCAAGGCCAACAGGAGCAGCGCCAAGCCGACCAGGATCAGCGTCAGCAAGGCGGCCCGCCGCCGGTCCAGGCTGGATTGGTAGAGCACGTAAATGGCGCGGGTGAAGGTGGTGTACCGCAGCAGGGACACCGCGCCGAAATCGCTGAGAACGTACAGGCTGACCAGCAACGAGCCGGCGGCCAGGGCCGGCCGCATGGCCGGCAGCAGGATGCGCCAGAAAATCTGGCGCAGGCCGTACCCCAGCGTGCGGGATGCGTCCAGCCACGCTTGATCCACCTGCGCCAAGGCGGAACGCAGGCCCAGGAAGAGGTAGGGATAGGTAGAAAGCACCAACACGAGGCAGGCGCCCGGAAACCCATAGAGCGAAGGCAGACGCTCCACGCCCCACGGCGCCAGCCATTGCTGGAGCAAGCCGCGCGGCCCGTACATGGCGATGAGCACGTACGCCCCAATATAGCTGGGCACGACCAGCGGCGTCGCCACGAGGACCGTCCAGACGCGCCGCCCCGGAAGGTCGGCATAGACCAGGATCCAGGCCAACGGCAAAGCCAGGAGGCACGCGCCGACGTTCACCGCGGCCGCCATGAGGAGGCTGCGCCCCAGCACCCAGGCCGTACGGCGCGTCCACATATCTTGCGCGAGTGCCAGATCGACTTCGCCGGCGCGCAGCAACAGGTAGCCCAAGGGACTCAGCAAGGCGAGCGCGAGCGCCAGGCACAGCAGGGATAACGGCAGAGGCGGACGTTGCCGGCCCGCGCGAACGGGCAGCCAGCGAGAAAGAACGGAGCGCGCGAGGGGAGCCATAGCCAGGGTCGGACAGGGTAGAAGGACAATATAACCTGTTTTCTACAGGTTTCTCATAAAAATCTGGGCCGCGCTCCAGCCGTCTCCCCGGACGGCGCCGAACGCGCCGCGCGACCTGCCGTCCGACCCGCGGCCCCATCCGAATTTGACACCGCAGGCGCGCGCTCCTACAATTGACGTGAATTTTTCATATCAATTACAGGAGTGGCCTCATGCAAGGTTACCGACGCGCGATCGCCCGGATGGGCCGTTCATGGCCGCGACTCGCGCTCTTGATACTGGCAGCCCTCATGTACGGCGCCTGCGCGACCGGTCTCCCGGCGCCGGATGCGCCGGGAGCGGCCGCCGCGCAGAAGAGCGACGTCGTGGCCCACTACGCCCGCGGCGTGCATGCCCTGTATGCGCAAAGCCTGGCGTCAGCGCAAAGCATGGACCGATCCATAGACGCTTTCCTCGCCCATCCGACTCCGGCTACGCTGGAAGCGGCCAAGCGGGCCTGGCTGCACGCGCGGGACGACTATGGCGCGACGGAAGCGTTCCGCTTCTACGGCGGCCCCATCGATCACGAAGAGGACGGGCCCGAAGGCCTCATCAACGCGTGGCCGCTGGACGAGGCCTATATCGACTACGTGGCCGGCGACCCGGAGGCCGGCATCATCAACAAGGCCGCCGAGTTCCCCGCGATCGATGCCGAACTGCTGGTCTCCCTGAACGAAGCGGGCAGCGAAACCAACGTGTCCACCGGTTGGCATGCCATCGAGTTCCTGTTGTGGGGCCAGGATCTGAACGCCGACGGACCGGGCGCGCGTCCCGTCGCGGACTATACCGACCATCCCAACGCGGCGCGGCGCGGCGCGTACCTGGCCGCCGTTTCCGATTTGCTCCTGGTGCATCTGCAGCAGATGGTGGACGCGTGGGCGGCGGACGACGCCGGCAACTACCGGGCCCGGTTCCTGGCCTTGGAGGCCGACGAAGCGCTGACCCGCATCATTACGGGCATCGGCGAACTCAGCCGCGGGGAACTGGCGGGCGAACGCATGACCGTGGCCTATGAAGAGCGTTCGCAGGAAGACGAGCATTCCTGCTTTTCCGACAACACCACGGCCGACATCATCGCCAATGCCGTCGGCATCCAGATGGTGCTGACGGGCGACTACGTCTTCACGGCCGGTCCGGGCGTGCTGGATCTGGTCGCCGCGGCGGACGCGGCGCTGGCGGCGCAGCTGCAGGCGGAAGTGGCGACCAGCATCCGTTTGGCGCGCCAAATCGAGAGGCCCTTCGATCAGCATTTGCGGGATACGGTGTCGGACAGCGCGCCCGGACGCGCCCTGGTGCTGACGACGATCGAGGCGCTGGAGCGCCAGACCGACACGATCGTCGCGGCCGCGGAGGCGATTGGCATCACGATCCAGGTCAGCTGAGTTCCTGCGCGTGGGAGACGCCGGGCGGATGCGCACCCAGGCGCGTGAGCCGGTTACGGACAGCCGTCCCGCGCCTTGGTGCCTCCTCGTCTTGTGCCTGCTCAGCAGTTGCGCGTCGGCACGCGGCGCCGATGCGGACGCGTTGCTGCAGGAACGCCTGGGGGGAGATACGACGGCGTTCACGACCACCCGGAACGCCTTCAGCCTGTCCGCGCGCAATCTGACCAATGCCGAAAGGCGGCAGTTCGAGGTCGGCGACAGCTTTTTCGAGCAGAACTGGGTGGCCGCGCCGGCCTCGACCACCGCCCGCGACGGGCTGGGGCCGACTTTCAATGCCCCGTCCTGCTCTTCCTGCCACGCGCTGGACGGCCGCGCCCGCCCGCCCGCCGGGCCTGAGGATACGGCGCCGGGCTTGCTCATACGTCTGAGCGTACCCGGAACCCTCGCTGACGGGAGCGCGCCCGGCGACCCCCGCTACGGTACGCAGCTGCAAGACCGCGCCCTCCCGTCTATTCCGGCCGAGGGACGCGTGGCGATCCGCTACGAGGAGATTCACGGCGCCTATGCGGACGGCGAACCCTATACGTTGCTGGTTCCCCGCTACGCGTTGGAAGACCTGGCGTTCGGCCCCTTGCACCCGGACGCGCGGCTCTCGCCCCGGATTGGCCCGGCCGTCATCGGCCTGGGGTTGCTGGAAGCCATTCCCGAGGCGGCCATTCGGGCCTTGGCGGATCCCGACGATCGGGACGGGGACGGCATCTCGGGGCGTCCCAACGAAGTATGGGACGCGCGCCGCGGCGCCATGGCGCTGGGACGCTTCGGATGGAAAGCCAACGTCCCGACCGTGGAACAACAGGTAGCCGCCGCCTTTCACGGCGACATCGGCATTACGTCTTCCCTGTTTCCGGATGAAAACTGCCCTCCCGTCCAGACGGATTGCCAAGCCGCCCTCCATGGCGGCGCCCCTGAAGTGCCGGACGAACGTCTCTTGAAAGTCGTTTTTTATACGCGTACCCTGGCGGTGCCGGCCATGCGCGACGTAGACGACCCCGAGGTACGCGCGGGGGCCCGCGCCTTTCTGCAGGCCGGGTGCGCCAAGTGCCATGCGCCTACTTTCACGACGGGCGAGCATACCGTGCCGGCCCTGAGCCATCAGGTCATATACCCTTACACGGATCTGCTGCTGCACGATATGGGCGAGGGCCTGGCGGACGGTCGCCCGGATTTCCAGGCTACCGGCCGCGAATGGCGGACGCCGCCGCTATGGGGCATCGGCCTCGTAGCGAACGTCAACCGCCATACCCGCTTCCTGCATGACGGGCGCGCGCGTAGCCTGGCCGAGGCTATCCTGTGGCATGACGGCGAGGGCGCGGGCGCGCGGGAAGCTTTCCGCACGATGCCGCGCGCGGCGCGCGCGGCCCTTCTGCGTTTTCTGGAGGCGCTCTGATGTCCCTGTTCCGTTTTCTCTCCGTTCTCGTCATCGGCGGGCTGGCGCTCGCATGCACGTCGCCCGCGGCGCCGGCGCCGGCCAAGCAAGACGTTCTGGCGCATCTGGCGGACGAAGTCATCGTGCCGCGCTACCAAACTGCGGCGGACGCCCTGAACCAATTGCAGGCCGCCTTGCGCGCCCTCTGCGCCCAGGCCGACCCGGCGCAGCTGGCCGCGGCCCGCGCCGCCTGGCGCGACGCGCGGGGAGCCTGGATGCGCGTGCAGGCCATGACGTTCGGACCGGCGACGGCGCGCCGTGCGCGGTCCCTGGTGGCGTGGCAGCCGATCGATCCGGAACGCATTGAACGGGCGCTCCAAACCCGAGAGGCCGTTACGCCTGAAGACGTACGCGAATATTTCGCGGCCACCCAACGGGGCTTGGGCACCATTGAGTATCTCCTCTTTCAGGACGACGACGCGGTCTTGGGGCGCGTTGGCGCCGCGGAGACCGTTCATTGCCAGTACCTCACGGCCATCGGCGACGTAGCCGCGCACGAAATGCAAGCCGTACTGGCGCAGTGGACCGGCGCGGAACCGGGCGCCGCGGCCTATGCGGAGGCGTTCAAAGGCGCGGCGCCCAGTTCCCTGCTGGACGACGCGGCGATTGCCGAAGCGGTTCGGACCATGGTGTTTCTCAGCCGCGCCCTGATCGACATGCAACTGGGCGCCGCGCTGGGCGTAGCGGACGGCGCGCCGGATCCTGCGGCGTTGCCGATCGGTCTCGGTCGCCACGCGGTCGCCGACCTGCGGAACCAGGTGCTGGGCATGCAGGATCTGTATCTCGGCGCGTCCGGCGCGGAAGACGAGACGTTGGGACTCAGCGCGTTGATTCGCCCGCTGTCCGCCGAGACGGACGCCGGCCTGCGCGCGGGCTTTCAGGACGCGCTGACGGCGTTGGCCGCGTTGACGGAGCCGGAGCCGGACCTTTTGTGGGCGGATCCGCAGCCCGCCGAGAACGCGTACGCGCGCCTCAAAACGCTGCAACGCGGCCTGAACGCGGAAGTCGTAAGTTTGCTGGGCGTATCGGTGGGCTTTGCCGATACCGACGGCGACAGCGGATAACCCGCGCGGCTAAGACCGCACCCAGGCCCGGGGCGCGCGCCCCGGCGGCTGCGCCGCCAGATCGACGTCAGGGTCCACCAGCCGTCGGTGCGGACGGCCATTGAAAGAAACGAAAGCGTCGGCTCTGACTTCCACGACGCCGTGCCCCCGCGCGGCGTAGTCGGCGGCAATGAAGTGCGCCGTCTGGCGAATCATGTCCGGTTGCGTCGCCATGCGTTCGATTTGCCACGCCGTCAGGTACGCATCCGGCTGCACGAGCCAGCGTTGGCCCGTAGCGGGCGCATGCACCCTGAACTCGACGAAGCCCGCCTTCTCGGTCAACATGACCCGCCACGAGAAGTAATAGCCCTCTTCGTTCCACTGCACGTTGCCGGGATAGAGCCAATGCCGCAGCGGCAACGCCGCCTGCGCGGCGGCGAAGAGGGCCAGGCCGGCCGCGGCGGCCGCCTGCGTCCAACGCGGACCGCGCGCCGGGATGGCGGCCGGCCGCGCGGGCGGGCACCGGCGTCCGCGCAAGGTTGGAGTTCCGCGCGCGGGCAGCCGGAGCCCCAGCCAGGCCCGCGCGCGGCGGGGCCAATCGGGCGCCAGGAAAATCAGCGCGCCGCTCATCATGTGCCAGGGAAACATGCCGATGGCGGGGAACAGAATCCACGTTGCGAGATGAAAACCCAGCAGCGCCGCGTAGGCAACGAGCCGCGTCCGCGGCCACAGCAGCCAGCCCGCGATGGTCAAATCGAAGAAGGCGCCGCCCCAGCTCAGGGCATAGGCCAGCCAACCGTCCCGCAGCCACGGTCCCGCGAGCGGCCAATCGCCGTAGGCGTAGAGCCAGATGCGCAGCGGCAAAGCGCGCAGGAGCCAATCGGCGTTCAGTTTCGCCAAGCCGGCAAACAGGTAGATCAAGGCCAACTGGGTCTGCAACGTCCAGAGCACCCAAGCCGGCAGGGTCCGGGAACGCAGAGCCGGCTTGCGCCGCGCATCCATGGACGCCACGCGGTGCAGGGGCATGAAAATCATGAGCAGGCTGATCAGGCTCAGTCCGTAATAGTGGTTGAGATAGAGGGCCTGGTCCAGGAGCTCGACGTACGTAAAGCCCACGAAGAACAGAATGATGCTGATGCGATAGCCCAAGCCGACGGCAATCAGGACGCAGAGTGCGCCGAGCGCCCCGAAATGCGCATACATGCCCCATTGAGGCCAGGGCTTGATCCAGGCGAACCCCAGATAGGCAAAGTGATATTCCGGCTGAATATACAGTTCCGCAATCCAGCCGCGGACGAAAATACGGATGATGCCCGCCAAGCCCACGAGACCGAAAAGGATGCGAAAGGCCGCGCACGATCCCCCGTCGACGGGTTGCCAGGCCCGCGTCATCCCGCGTGCCAGCCACTGCATGGCCGCCGCCTGAACGCCTGTATCGCTAGGGCCGCGCTACCCTGACGGCGCCATCGGCCGTTGCGCGGCCGGCGCCGGCCGCCAAGCCCGTTCCGCGCGCCAGCGCCCTGCGGCCTGAGTCTGAGACCTGCGGGGAAAGCCTGGCGCGGCTAACGGCAGCGAGCCCGTCCGCGCTCGCTGCCGCGCCGTCTGTTTTGCCAGGCAAAGCCTGGATTTTCCGCGAACGGGCCGCCAGTCCGTTTAGCCGCGCGTTTGCCCTCCGCGCCGCGCGCCGCCTATTCCAGCGCGCCCACTTCGCGCAGCAAGTCCAGCGTCCCTTCCAGATCGTCCAGGTCATTGAGATCGATGTCAGGAATGTCGAAGGCGTCCAGCGGCACGGCATCGCTGGCGTACGCGAAATCGCCTTGGACGACCGGATACTCATGCGTAGTCTGCAAGAAATAGGTCTGCGCGGCCGGCGCCAAGAGGTACCGAATGAACTCTGCCGCTTCCGCGCAATTGGCGCAACTGTCGACGATGCCCGCGCCCGCCACGTTCACCATGGAGCCCGGACCGGCGGCCCGGAAATGATAGTTGGCGGCCGCAAAGTCCGGGTCTTCCGCCTTGAAGCGCAACAGATAGTAGTGGTTGACCAACCCGACGGCGATTTCGCCGGCGCCGGTGGCCGCTACGATGGGCGTATTCTTGGGATATGCCTGCACGTCATTCTGCAGCATGCCTTCCAGCCAGGTCCTGGCTGCGTCTTCGCCGGCCAAGACGCGGAGGGCCGTTACGAAAGCCTGAAAGCTGCCGTTGGTGGGAGCCCACCCGACGCGGCCGCGCCAGGTCTCCTCCGTGAGCGCCCAGATATCGTCCGGCAAATCCTCGGCCTGCAGTTCATCGGTGTTGTAGACCAGGACGCGGGCGCGCAAACTGGTGCCGACCCAAGCGCCGTCGCGGCTGACGTAGGCGGGATTCAGATCGGCCAGCAAAGCGTCGGGCAAGGCCTGCAAGCGCCCCGCGCGGGCCAACGCACCCAACGCGCCGGCATCCTGCCCATAGTAGACGTCGGCGGGCGAATTGGCCCCTTCCTCCAAGATCGTGGCCGCCATGGCCGCCGTATTGCCGTAGCGCACTTTGACGTCTATGCCGGTCTCCTCGGCGAACTGCGTCAGCAGGGGCCCCACCAGGTTTTCGTTGCGTCCCGAGTACACCACCAGCGTACGCGGCGCGTCGGCATCGGATGCCATCGGCGTCTGCGGCGGAGCCACCACGCACGCCGCGACCAGGCACGCCGCCAACGCCCAAGCCGCGCCGATCCCCCAACGAGACCCTGTCCTACCGTTTCGTTGCCGCCATCCGTACATTGCCTACCTCCTGCTTGCGCAATAGATATGAAAAATTCATATCTATTATGGAGCAACGCGTCGGCCATGTCAAACCCTGCCATGGCCCACAGGTTCTGCCGTCCCCAGCGGGGCCGGCTGACGCGCTGGGACCAGCCGGCCCTTCGCAACGGAACGCGGGCATGGGCAGAGACCGGCGCAGGCGAGCGGAGTGATCGAACGCCTGGATCCGCAAGGGCTTCTGGCCTTGGGCATGTGGAGGCCGGGGCTTGAGGGCGCAGGACAACGTCCTCGGGTCTGCACGCGGGGCATGCCTTACCGCCGGCGTGCGCATTGAGAGAACGGATTGGGCAGGACGGCGCCCGGTTGCGTTGATCTTTGGGTTCAGCCAGAGCCAAGCGCCCGCCAAGCGCGGAGAACCCAGGCAACGATGGGCGTATTGGTCGTAGCCAGCGACCACGCGCCGCCTGCGCTTGAGCCAGCCGCGGATGCAACATGCCGCGGCGGTGCGCGCCGGCAGCGTTCCGGTTCCGCTTTGCCCCCGCTCAGCGCTCCGGATACGCGGTCGCAGCCTACGAGCAAATGGGGGCCGCCGAGACGCTCCCTGGTTACGCCGCGGCGGCAGTCCTGCTTCGCCGCGGACAGGCCTGACTGGGCTGCCGCGCGTTACGCCGCCGCGCCGGATTACAAGTTATAGGCGGCCTGGGCCAGGTCATGACTCGCCGCGCGCAGCATGAGGGCCGCGTCCTCTTCGTCAATGACGCGGCGCACTACCAGCCCGGCCAGCCAATTGGCATCCACGCGCCGCGCCAGGTCGTGCCGAATCGGGATGGAAGGATACGCCCGCGTGTCGTCGTTGAACCCGACGGTGTTGTACAGGCCGCAGGTTTCATGCACCAACTCCCGAAAACGCGTCATGCCGTTCCAACTGTCGAAGAACCACCAAGGAGGCCCCAGACGCAAGGCCGGATAATGGCCGGCCAAAGGCGCCAATTCCCGCGAGAGCGTTGACTCGTCCAGCATAAAGACGATCAGGCGGAAGTTCGGATCATTGCCGTAGGCGTTGAGGAGCGGTTGCAGGTTGCGGGTGAACTCGGCGGCAATGGGAATATCCGCCCCCATGTCGGATCCGTGCCGCCGGCTGATCTGCGGATTGTGATCGCGCCACGAGCCGGGATGCAGCTGCATAACCAGACCGTCCTCCGCGCTCATGCGCGCCATTTCCATCAACATATGCGCGGTGAAAGCCGGCGCGTCCCCCGCCGCCAAGGCCTGGCGCAAGGCTCTGTCAAAGATGCGGCCGGCTTCCGCCGACGACAGGGCCTGGGTCTTGGGCGTCAAAGCGGCATGATCCGTGGCGGTCGCGCCCAGCGCCCGGAAACGGCTGCGCTGCACTTCCAAGGCTTCAATGTAACGCGCGTAATCGGTCGCGTCAATGCCGGACGCGGCGCTCAAATCGTCAATATGGGAACGCCATTGCGCCCCCGCCAGATCGACGACCTGATCGGGCCGGAAAGTGGGCACGATGCGACCGTTCCACCCGGAGGCGCGAATGGCCTGGTGGTGGCTCAGGTCCGACGTGGCCGCATCCGTGGTGGCCAACGCCTCGATATTGAAGCGTTCGAACAGCCGGCGCGGCGCGAAGGCCGGCTGCGCCAAGGCCTCTTCCACTTGGTCGTAGACGGCTTGCGCCGAGGCGGCCGTCAGTTTCTCCTGCACGCCGAAGATCTGCGCCAACTCCTGATCCAGCCACATGCCCGTAGGCGTGCCCCGAAACAGGTAATAGTGGTCCGCGAACGTCTGCCAGATACGGCGCGGATCCGTTTCCACCGGCCCGCCGTCCAGGCGCGGGATGCCCAGGGCCTCCAAGGCCACGCCCTGGGAATAGAGCATGCGGAACACGTAGTGATCGGGGATGATCAGGAGTTCCGCCGGGTTGCCGAAGCTGGCCTGGGGATCGGAGAACAGCGCCGGATCCACATGGCCGTGGGGACAGATCAGGGGCAGATCCTTGACCTGTCGGTACAGATCAAGCGCCACGGCGCGGCGATCCGGATCGAAGTAGCGGTCTTCAGGCAGATGGACAGGCGAGCGAGCAGGCATAAGGGAGTATCCGAAGGGAGGTGCAAGAAAACGCAGGGACGATACGGCTACGCATACCGAAAGACTCCATTCCCGGCCGGCAACCGCCGCCCGGGGCGTCAAAACGCATGAGCCCCCGTTCCGCGGCGGCTAGGCGGGCCCGCGGCGCTGGGAACGAGGGGCGCCGAACTGCATGTCGGTTCTGCGCGCAGGCCGCGCGGCGGCCTGCGTTCGCCTCAGAGCGCGACCAGTTCGGACGTCTTGACCAGACGGCCCGATGCGATGGAGCGGTTGGCGGCGATGCCCAAGAGAACGGAGGCCGCGCCGTCCACGTGCGAAGCCGCGCGCCGGAAAGGATCCGCCGGCGGATCGGGCGCGAAGAGCTGCTCCAGCATGATCCGATCCCCGCCGCCGTGGCCGCCGGCGGCCTCTTCAAAATCCACCCGGCGCGGGATGCCGAACATGGGATACAGGCGTATTTCCTTGACCCGCAGCGCCTGCCGCGCCGCTTCCAGTTCGGACAGGGACTCTTCTTCGCCGGCCACGAACGTGCGGCCGATGGCTTCGCATACGTCCATCTCCAGGCGGCCCCGATCGCCCGTGATGGCTACCTTGTAGCCTTCCCAGGGAGCGAAGGCAATGAGGGAGTAGTTCAGCAGCGCGCCGTTGCGGTAGCGGGCGGTGACGTTCATGACGTCTTCAGCCGTGATATCGTCGCCGAAGACGTTGCGATCCCGGATATACCCGGAATCGGCTTCGGCTTCCAGATACAGTTTCTGCAAATGCGCGTTGCGGTCCAGCGGCAGCGCGAAGGGATCGCCTTCGGCTTCCGCGACGCCCGTATAGCGATCGTAGGCGTAGGCTTCCCCGCGCGCCAGGGCATTGGCCCGTCCGTAGAAACCCAGATGGCCCATGGCGAACACCTCTTCGGGGAAGGAAGCGATCCACCAGTTGACCAGATCGAAATGGTGGGTGCTCTTATGCACCAACAAACCGCCCGATTTGTCCTTCTCCCGATGCCAGCGCCGGAAATAGTCCGCGCCGTGGCTGGTATCCAGCACCCAGGAAAAATCCACGTGCAGGGGCTTGCCCACGGCGCCCTCCATGATCAGCTGGCGCACCTTGGTGGCCATGGGCATGTAGCGGTAGTTGAAGGTCACGCGCAGGCGGCGGCCCGTCCGCCGAATGGCGTCCACGATGGCCTGGGCCTTGCCGGCGTCAATCGTCATGGGCTTTTCCGTGATGGCGTCGCAACCCAGTTCCATGGCGCGCACGATGTAGCGGTGATGCGTGCTGTCCATGCTGGTGACGATGATCGTGTCCGGCCGGGTTTCCGCCACCATGCGGTCAAAGTCCGCCGCCGCGTAGGTCGCTACCGGCGCGGCGTCGTACTGCGCGGCCAGCAGATCATTGTAGTACTGCATCCGCGCCGCGCTGAGGTCGCACAGACCTACCAGTTCGGCATGCGGACGATACGTTCCGCAGAGGGCATGGACGTACATGAGGCCGCGGCCTCCCGTACCTACGAGCGCGTAACGCGCGCGCGTTGCAGTCATGGCAGACTCCTGTTGGGCTCGCGGGGCGCCTTCAGGCCAGGGTATGGGTAGCCGCCAGCACCCATACCTGGGGCGTAGCGGGCAAGCGCGCCCGCGTGATCTCCACGGTCGCGCCGGCGCAATGCTTCACGTCCGCGGCCGCGTAGGCGGCCGTGAAGGCCGATACCTCCAGCATGGCCGGAAATTTGCATCCCGGCAGCTGGTAATGCATCGGGATCGCGATCCTGGGCTGCAACGTCCGCAGCGCCGCGTGCAGATCCGGCAAGGCAATCGTCGGCGGTCCGCCCACGGGCACCAGCGCGACATCACAGCCGCGCATCAGTTCCAATTGCCAAGCCTCCAGCGGGTTGCCGACGTCGCCGAAGTGGATGACGTCCACGTCGTCCGCCACGAAACGATACAGCGCGTTGTCTCCCGGCTCCGCCTTATGCACCAGGCTTTCCTGGGCGGGAATAGGGCGGAAGCGGATGCCGCGCCATTCGTTGCCGGCGCGAGGCACATAGGTCATGGTCATGACGTCGGAGCCCGGAAACATGGCGGCGTTGGCATGGGCCGAGTCGTCGTCGGAACTGCGCACCACCAGATCGGCGGCCTCTTCAATGGCCCGGAACCCCGCCTTGCGCGGCGTATAGGGATCGGTGACGATGCTTACCCCTTGCGTTTCAATGCGGAAACAGGCGTGCGCATACCATTGAATCTTCATGCGAATTTCCTTGGAATCCTACGGACGAACGCGACATCCCGGCGGAATGCAACATTGTAGCGCGGAATCCTGCCATTGTATACAATGAGAGAGCGGGTCGAGGCTGACTGCATCTTGTCCCTGCCCGCGGCGGCCTGCCGCCGTCCGCATGGCCCTGGGAGCTGCGACGGGATCTGGCTGTCTCGCCCTCTCGCCATTCCAGGAGAACCGTTCCGTGAACCCGGCGCCAGACCCCATCACCGAAGCCTTTCCCGAACTGGACCGCGTCAAGCGGTTCTTTCCCCTGGGCGTCGCGAAGCCCCAACGCCTGAGCCCGGCGCAAATCGAGAGTTTCAACGCACGCGGCTATCTGTGCCCCCTGGACGTATTCGACGCGGCCGAGATCCGGGCGCACCGCGCGTTTTTCGACCGCATCCTGGCGGAAGCGGCCGCCAAGGGCTGGAACAGTTACGCCATCAACGGCTGGCATGCCCGGCTGCGCACCCTGTGGGATCTGGCGCGTGAAGATCGCATTCTGGACTACGTCCAGGATCTCCTGGGCGCGGATCTGATCTGCTGGGGCACGCACTATTTCTGCAAATTGCCCGGGGACGGCCAGGCCGTAGCCTGGCATCAGGACGCCTCCTACTGGCCGCTCACGCCCAGCAAGACCGTGACCGTTTGGCTGGCCATCGACGATGCCGACCGCGCCAACGGCGCGATGCAGGTGTTGCCGGGCACGCATAAACAGGGACAGATCGCGTACAGCCGCAGCGCGGCCGCGGAGCGCAACGTGCTGGATCAGACGGTGCATAACGTGGAGCGCTTCGGCGTGGAGCCGGTCGCCCTGGAAATGAAGGCCGGCCAAATGTCGCTGCATACGGATTGGGTGCTGCATGGTTCCCCACCCAATACGTCGGCGCGCCGGCGGTGCGGCCTCACTCTGCGTTTCGTCTCGCCGGACGTGCAGGCGCTGAAGGGCTGGAACCGGCAGGGCATTCTGTGCCGCGGGCAGGATCGCTTCGGGCATTGGCCGGCCGTGCCGCGGCCGGACGCCGATCGCATTCCCGCGCGGAAAACGGCTTGACGCCCGGCATCCCCGCGGTTGCCTTGCGGTCGTATGGCCCCGACGCGCGACGCCCTCATCGCGCTGGGCAGCAATCTGGGGGACAGGGCCGGTTGTCTACAACGCGCCGTACAGGCGTTGGGCGCACTCGGGCAGGTCGTCGACACCTCCTTTCTCTACGAGACCCGGCCGGTGCTGCTGGAAGATCAGCCCTGGTTCCTCAACGCCGCCTGCCGCCTGCGTACCCGGCTGCCGCCCCATGACTTGCTGCGCGGCCTGCAACGCGTCGAAAACGACCTGGGCCGCGCCAAAACGGTGCGCTACGGGCCGCGCGCGATCGATCTGGATCTGGCTTTCCATGCGGACTGCGTCATCGACGATCCGCCTTTTCTGATTCTGCCTCACTACCAAGCCGCCGTCCGCGCGTTCGTCCTGGAGCCTCTGTGCGACATGGCGCCGGACTTCGTCCATCCGCGCACCGGACGGACGCTCCGGGCGCACTGGCAGGCCCTGGCTCAGCCGCCCTTGAAGCAAGTGCTGCCGATGGGCCCGCAGCTGTGGGACGTACGGTCGCGCACGCGCGTGATGGGCGCGCTCAACGTTTCGCCGGAATCCGCGCTGGCCCCCGGCCGCGTACCGGATCATCCGGCGGCGCGGCGCCGTTTGCAAGAGCGGGCGGCGCGCTACGCGCAGGAAGGGGCGGACTGCCTGGATCTGGGTGCGCAGTCCACGCGGCCCGGCCATGCGCTCTTGCCGGAAACGGAGGAGATCCGGCGCCTGACGCTGGCCATCCGCGCGGTGCGGGAAGCCACGCAGCTGCCTCTGTCGGCGGATACCTTCCGCCCGGCGGTCGCCCAAGCGGCGCTTGATGCCGGCGCGGTCATGATCAACGATGTCTGGGCCGCCCGTTTCGCGCCGGGCCTGGGGGTCTTGGCGGCTCAACGCGGCGCGGCGCATGTTTTCGTTCATAACCGCCTGCGCGTACAGGACGCCAGCTACCCGTCGTCTTTGCGTCAGCAGGCTCCGTTCGCGGCGCGCAACGACGCGGCGGCGCGCGTACGCCGCGAATTGGATGCCTGCCTCGCGCAGGCGCGGGGCCAAGGGCAATGCCGATGGCTGCAAATCGTGGACCCGGGCTTGGGTTTCGGCAAGAATCCTCGGCAGAACGCCGCGTTGATCCGCGATCTGGACGCGTGGGCAGACTGGAAATTTCCGATCCTGGCGGGCGCTTCGCGCAAGGGCTTCCTGAGTCATTGGCTGGCCAGCCGGAAACCGGAAGCGTTGCTGGCGGGCTCGCTCGCGACGGCCGTGGCCATGGCGCTGAAAGGGGTCGCCTTGGTACGCGTCCATGATGTCGAAGCGACGCGCTTGGCCCTGGCCGTGGCCGACGCCTTACGTACGGCCGAGGCCTCGCCGCCGGAGGCCGACCATAGTACAATGCAGGAACCGTACCAACGGCCGAACCGTCGCAGAGCGTACCGTCATGCGCATTGAAGCCCGCGATTTCGAAGAGTACGTCGCGCAAGTTCCGCGACGCAGGCAGGAAGCCCTGCGCCAGCTGCATGCACTCGTTCTCAGCCTCGCGGATGACTTGCGCGCGGATATGGCGTACGGCATGCCGACCTATTGGGCGGGCCGGCAGGTAGTGTGCGCTTTCGCTGCGCAGAAACGTTATCTGAGTCTGTATCTGGACGCGGAACTGGTCGCGGAGCACCGTCAAGACTTCGCATCGCTCAATTGCGGCAAGAGCTGCATTCGCTTTACCCGCATTGACCAGTTGCCTTGGACGACCGTCTCCCGGATCTTGCGCGCTACCTACGCCCGCCAGCGCGCCGCGGTCCCCGCGGAGAGTTGACGCCTGCTCTGTCGCTTGCCCTATCCTGCTTTGCCCCTGCTGACCTTGAGGACTGGCCATGATTTCCCCGTCTCAGATCGATTTTTTCCATCAGAACGGCTACCTGCGCTACGGACGCGTGCTGGATGCCCAGGAAGTGGCGCTGTATCGCGCCGGGCTGGACCGGACGATACAGGAAGAAATGGCCGGCGGCCGCGACGACGCACCGGAGTTCAAGTACGGCCATCGCCGCGCCGGCGCCGCGGACGCGGCCCCCGCGCCGCGTGCCATCACGCAATACATCAATATGTGGAAACGCGATGCCGGCTATCGGAATCTGCTGCACCATCCCGTCATCACCGGCGTCGCCCAAGCCCTGCTCGGGACGGAACGGGTGCGCCTGTGGCATGACCAGATTATTTCCAAGCCGCCGCGTGATAACGGCCATTTCCACTTCCATCAGGATTTCTACTTGTGGCCCTTGAAGGAACCCAACATATTGACGTGCTGGCTGGCGCTGGACGACGTGGAGCCGGCCAACGGCAGCATGCATGTCGTGCCGGGCAGCCACCGGGATCCGCGTTTCGGTTTGGAGGCCTACGAAGAAGAGCAGGCGGCCTTGCGCGCGGCCGCCGCCGAAGGGCGTACGCGGCCCGAATCGCCTCGCCAACGGATGCGTCATGAACCGGCCTCGATCGGCACCTCGGTGAATCTGGCCGCGGGAGAATGCATGTTTCATCACTGTCTGAATTTCCATGCTACGCCGCCCAACGTAACGGAACGGCCGCGCCGGGCGCATATCATGATCTTCATGGCGGACGGAGTCAAGGTCAATCTCCGGCGCGCGGAACGCCATCCTCTCATTTCCGGTTTCGAGGTAGGGCACGATGAACCTCTGACCGGTCAAGGTTTCCCCCTCTGCGACGCGGCCCGCTACGTCGCGCCCGCCCGCGCGTAAAACGCCGTCGCGGAAGGCAACGATCCGGCCCGTCGGCAGGCCTTGTGCGTCCGGGCGGCTCGCCGCGGCGTCCCTATCCGGTTGGGCAAAGCCTCCCGAGGGCGCGGATCGGTGCCATGCGTTCTCGACATCCTGCGCCTGATGCCGTCGGGCGGTACGCGGTATAGACGGCACCTGCCCATGCATCGCGATCACCGGCGTTGGTGGCCCCTGGAGCTGAGGACGCAAGGTTCAAGTCCGAACCCCGTGCCTCACGCAACATTATCCTGAAGCCAATGGCCATCGCCTCTGGCGCGCCCCGGATTGATGTCCGCATGCCTGGCGGTCGCGCTATGCTTTCGGACAGGTTCAGCGCAGCGGGCATCCTGGATCGACGTAACGGCAGTCGCCGTGCGCTCCCAATTGGGCTGGACGGGGTACCGGCGGGCGCCTCCGTTCGCTGCTACAGGGCGCGTTCCATAGCCGTTGCCCTTGCGCCTGACCCGGCAAGCCCGCATCCCGCGGGTCTTGGCTATGCTGCCCCTGAGATTCGGGTTCTCAATGCTCAGTCCTTCGGGTTGACGTATGCGAGGGCGGACAGCTGATTCTGCGCGCGGGCACGCAACCCGCGCGCTAGCCGATCCAGCGGCCGCGGCCGCACGACCGCGTGCCATGCGCCATGCCCCTCACGCCCCGTTGCGCGGCAAAGTGCGAGGCGCGCGCAAGAATCCCCACGCGGAAGATGGCCTCATGGCCGTTATTGCGCCTTTCGCGCGTGGGCGCAACGGCGAAACAGTTACGATAGCAGGCCGCAACAGCTTTACGATCCGCTACGGCTTCTTCTTGTCTGGAGCCTGAACTTCTGACTGCGCGGCCGCATCCGGATCCAAAGCCGCCCAGCGAGTTGGGCGGAGAGGGATTTCTGTTTCCAGGCGACCGATTTGCCTTCGCATCTGCGCCCGCTTCCGCTCCGCCGCCCGTTGCGCTGTCACTTCGGCCGCCGCAGGCAACCATTCCTTCCGCGCGGGATCCCGCAAGCGCAAATTCCCTCGCGTCCGACTGCCCCCAAGCCGTGTCCAAGACTGGACGCCCTATCTGCAACGCATCTGTCTCGAGGCGGTAGGGGCTTGCGATCCTGACGTAGCGTCCTTTGACCAACCAGCGGTCTTCCAGACCGGGCGTCAGTCGTTCGCCGGGCAGCTCGTATTGCCAAATATCCCGCGACGCCCAGCCGAACCTACAAGCCCCGTTGGGTCGCGTCTTTCGATTTCGTGCCAAGAGCAACGATCTCCAGCACCAGAGCCGGCACCTTTCTCACTTCCCACAGGCGATAGGGCGTGAACTTTGAACCAGCGAAGAGCAAAGCCACCCGTCGGCTGCATTATTGCATTATCCGGTGCCTGCGGTCCCGCCTGCCATCCGCGCGTGGCAGGACGCTTCGTTCCCGACAATCCGATCCCGGGAGATCTGGTGTCCCTCAGGGACGCACGGGCGCCTGAAGTCGGCTATGGCGTCTTCTGGGTTGGAGGCTGAACGCCTTACTTCGCGGCCCCATCTGGATCCAGGCCCGCTAAGCGAGCCTGAAGGCGACGCATTTCCGCCTCCAAACGAGCCGCTTCCCTTTGGGCCTGGTCGCGTTCCTGCTCCGCCCGGTCGCGTTCCTGCTCCGCCTGGTCGCGTTGCTCTTTCGTTTCGGCATCCGTAGGAAACCATTCCTTCCGCGCGGGATCCCATAAGCGCAATTCCCCCGTGTCCAACAGCCCCCAAGCCGTATCCAGGACCGGACTCCATAGCCATAACGCGCCCAGCTCGGAGCGATAGAGGCCCGAGACCTTGGCGTAGCGGCCCTCAACCAATCGGCGGCACTCTAGACCGGGCGTCAGTCGTTCGCCGTGCGGTTCGTATTGCCAATATTCCGTGACGCCCAGTTGCGCATACAGGCCCCGCTTGGCCATGTCTTCCGCTTTCGTGCTGGAGGACGTGATCTCCAGCACCAGAGCCGGCGCCTTGCCCACTTCCCACAGGCGATAGGGCGTGAAGGGCGGCAACGTGACGCCCAAGGCCAGCATGACGTCGGGCGCGACATGCGGGGCCCGCCGGCCCAGGGTCGGATCTATGGGTTCGTAATACAGGCCGAAATCGGCTTTCAGAATGTAGGGTTCGCCTTTGGCCTCCATCAGCGAGCGCAGGGCGGAGCAGCTGTACGTCATGGCATCGTATTGTTCCTGCGAACTCGTCATGGGGGTAGCGTCGTCTATCGGATAGGGATCGAAAGCGGAAGCGACAGCGTGCCGCGGGCGCAACCCGCTTCTTTCCTGCACGCGAACGGGCGCGGCGGTCAGGGCCATATTCCGTACCTTCCTTGGATCAGGGCAGGGCTAAAGCCATCAGGCGTCTGCCTGATTATATAGGTGCCGTCCGCCCGCAACTCACGTGCGGTCGCGGCTTGCCGCTTCGTTCCTGGCCATCCGTCCCGGGCGTCCCGGCGCACAACGCCCGCGCTTCTCCCCCTACGCCGCCGCGGAACGATCCGCTCGCACCGTAAACTGAAATTCGCCTTCCGCTTCAGGCTGCGAACAGGTGAATACGACGCGCCGCAAGGAATCGCCCCAGACCGCGCCCATTCGTTCGTCCTGAATGGCTATGGTTTCCACTGTCGCCTCCAACCGTCGGGCATCGTAATGCACCGCGCCGGCCGCGGACTGCCGACCGGCGCCAAAAGCGGCGCGGGCCAGGCGCACCGCGCCCGTTTCCGGCGCCAGCGTCACGGCGCAGGGCGTCAGTACGCTGAAAACTATGGCGTCCGGCGCCCGTTCCAGCCGGTAGGCATCCCGGATGCGCACTTCCACGCCCCGTTCCAGGACGAAGGCGCGCACCCAAGCGCGTACGCCCGCTTCCGGGCCGTAGGCTGCCGCGATATCCAATTCCGCGCGGGCGAAGGCCCCCTCCGCGTGCCACTGCATGCGCCGCGCCTTGAATTGCGCTCCTGGCCGTTGTTGCGCGCAGCCGATAACCGGCAACAGGTTGTGGAAAGCGGACTGCATCGTCCAGATGTCGTACCGTCGAGGTCCGAAAGTTTGGGCCGTATATTCTTCCACGCCCGCATCCACCAGCAAGGGACGACCGTCCAGATATACGACGAAGGCGCCGACGTCGTTGTGATTGTGGCTTTCGTCGTTGTGCCCGCCCTTGATGGCCGCATAGAAGCCCCGTGTCGAGCCGGCGGCGTCGCGCGCGCACGCCACTTCGGTCTGGGGCAGCCATACGTCCGCCATCAAGGGCGGAGCGCCGGAGACGTCCTCCCGCGCGCGCAACGTAAAGAGGCCGGCCAGCGCGCGCCCCAAGCTGGAGGGTTTGCGCACGTCCGAGCCGTCGTTCAGACCCTGCGTCAGAATGCGCTGCCGATCCGCCAGCCACAGTCCGAAAGACTGCAGGGCGGCATCGCCGATGCGCTGGCCGTAGTTGTACGTCAACAGGGCTTCCGGCATCACCACGGCCGAGGCGTCCGCGAAGTTCAGGTAGTAATCGCCGGCAATATGGGCCCGATAGATGAACTGTCCCATGCGCCGGATCACAGCCTCGTCGAAAACGTCCAGCTGGCCGTCGGTCGCGCCGTACAGCAGCTCCAGGGTTTCGTACAGCGAAGCCGCGGCCCGGCCCCAGTAATTGGGCCCCTCGTCGCAACCGCCGTCCCGGGGATAGGGATCGATAAAATAATCCAGCGTGCGCAACAGGCGGTACACGTCTTCCGCGCGCCGTTGCGCGTCGTCCTCGATGGCCAGAATGCAGGTCAGCCAGTTGGAACAGATCCAGGGATTCCAGTTGTTGACGCGCCGTCCGCTCAAACGGCCTTGCCAGGGAAAGTCGATGCGCGTGCGATTGACGTCCAGAATGCGGGCGCGGATTTCGCCTTCCAGGCGCGGGCGCACGACGGGCGAGACGGCATCCAGGGCATCCCCCAACAGGTAGTGGGTCCAAGCCAGCAAGGCCCCCGTTTCCGCCGCGAACAGATCCACCGTGGGTTCGTATTTGTCCGGCAACGTGTTGCCCGCGCGCTGCACCCAGACATGCGCCGGCACGCCCCAATACGTCTCTTCGCAGATCGCCCAAACCCCGTTGACGATATCGTCCAGATAGCGGCCCTGGCCCTCAAGGCACTCGGCCAGCACCAAATCGGCCAAGGCGTAGCGCCGGTCGTAGTAGGGCATGCGGTACGGCGTGCGCCGGCCCGTACGCGCGAAATCAAGGAAGAGCGTAGCCGGCAGGGCCGGCCAGGCGCAGTTGAGGCGGCTGGTTCCGGCTTCCGCCAAGACCCGCACCGGTCCCGCCGGCAGATTTTCCCACGCGACGCGTTCCTGCCGCGTGGGGTACGGACGCCAATCCGCGCGCGCGGCCAGCATCCCGCGCAGATCAGTAAGGGCGAAGCGTTGACTTAACATGGCGGTTCCTCATGGATGGAGCGGCGCGCCGCGGGCGCCCGGCGGTCAGGCCTTCCGCGCGCGAAAACGAGCCAGGGTTGCCTCGTCGGGCGGATACAGGCCCTTGATGCTGTGGCCTGCCTGCACCTGCGCAACAATCCAGGCCTCCAGTCGTTCCTGATGCCAGGCTTCCTCGATGACGGCATCCGCCATGGCCTGCGGAATCACGACCACGCCTTCGCCGTCCCCGACGATCAGGTCGTCGGGCATAACCGCGACCTGGCCGCAGCCGATGGGTACGTTGATGTCTACGGGATGATGCGCGAGGTGGGAAGGCGGCGCGGCCGCGCCGCCCAGGTAGACGGGGAAGTCCATGCCTTTCAAGGCGGGCGTATCGCGCAACGCGCCGTCCGTAACGATGCCCGCGGCTCCGCGATGCTGGATGCGCGCAGCCAGAATATCGCCCATGACGCCGGCCTCGACCTGGCCGCGGGCATCGATCACCAGCACCTGGCCCGGACCGATGCTCTCCATGGCAATGCGTTGAATATTGGTTTCGTTGTCGTAGCGCCGATCCACCAGATCCTGGCGGCTGGGAATGTACCGCAACGTGAACGCCGCGCCGGCCATCCGCTGCGCCGACGCCAACGGGTAGACCCCCTGCATGAAACAGCGCCGAATGCCTCTCTTGATGAGCGCGGACGCGAGCGTGGCCGTCGAAATGCGCGCCAGGCGTTCCCGGTCGCGTGCGGACAAAGGCAAGTCGGACATGGTCAGGACCTCCGCAGTCAGGCAGGCCGTCCGGGCGGGGACAGGCCTGTCAATCGTACCAACAAGACGGCAATGCGTCTCGTTCCAGCGCCAGCAATGCGGTCAAGATGGCGTCAGCGTCGCCGATGGCATTGACGATGGGATCCGTCAACAGAGCGCGCCGCAACAGGCCGTAATCGGCCCGCGCCACGGCCTCCGCCGTCAGTTCGTGCGTATCCAGAATGACCTGTTGCTGGCCCAGCAACCCGCGCGGCATGTCGCCCACGAGCCGCGGCCGCGGCCCGTCCCTGTCGATATCGCACAGTAATTCCAGGAACGCGTCCTGCGCCATGTTGGCCACCGCACCCCGGTTGGCGGTATTCACGTAAAAGGGTTGGCCCAGTCCCCCGACCATGCTCTCGATGATATCGGTGGCGTGAGCCGGCCCCATCAGAGTCATGTCGTCGGCGATGGGAATGGCGCCGGAGAGGAAGTCCCCCATCTGCCGCCACATGGCTTCGCGTCGATCGTAGCGGGTTTCCGTCTCCCAAATGGCCAGCGTCGGCATGCCGCCCAGACTGCGGCCCGCACCCTATCACTTGCCGTCCGAAAAACAGACTGCCGGCCCCTACCACCACCACTTTGGACGACGCGGGAGACCTCTTGACGGCTTGCATGGGACTATCCTTTACGTATTCACGCGTGGCGGGCACCCGACTCGATCCGCCCGGCAAACGGCATCCGACGGCGTTCACCTGGGGCCGCCGCGATCGGCATGCCGGCAGGAGCAATGTACCTTACAGGGATGCGGTACGGGAAATCGCGTCCTGAAACGATGGCGATGCAGAGGGTGCGTCCCACGCCCGCGCCTCAACCAGGCGCAGACAAGACAATACGTAATTCAGGCATACATAATATGCTTGAAAATCCTGCGTTCAATCGAATGGGGCCTAGCCCGCGACGGAGGGCCGGGCGGCATGAGGACGCGTCGGTCTACGCATGCATGTCCCTCATCCGCGGACCTGAGCAGCCGGCCTCCGGCCTGGCGTTCCCAAGGCGCGTCCGCGAGGCTTATTGAGAAGAGCAGATTGCCGAGACCGTAGCATCCGCGTCCTCGCGGGGCAGATTGTCCGGTACGTTGTCCACGACCTGCGCCAAGATGAAACGCTTGTTGTCCAGCTTCAGCCAATCGCGTTCTGCGTCCCTGCAGATCCCCACGGGCGTGATTTCATCTCCCTGGTCGTAGCGATCTGCGATAGCATTTTTGACCACTTTCAACGTGGGATCAGCCAGCGCCGGTGTTATATCCTTGTTGCTGTTGTCGCAGCGAGCCTCGATAGCGTCCGTGACTCGGGGCAAGCACAAATACACGAAGGCTGGCTGAGTGACGACCGCGGCTCCGCCGGAGGCCGCGGCTGGCAGCTCGTCGCTGGAGGCCGCGAAAGAGGGCATCTCGTCCATGTCATCCCAATCGATCACCGGCAGATCCGCCGGTTGGTCCTGGACTCCTTCCGCCAAGACGAAACCGTTGTCGAGATCCAGCCAATTCTGTTCCGCGCCCCTGACGATCCGCACGGGCGCGACAGCCGTCCCGCGCGCAATGGAACCCACCGTCGCTGCCTGCGCGTGCGGCCACGCGTAGAGCGCCAGGTCCACGCGGGCGGAAGGCGGCACCGCGGACGGAGTCGGTATGGGCGTGAAAGTGGCCGTAGGCTGCAGAATGTCCGCCACGGTTACGAGCGTAGGCGTAGGCACGGGTGGAGCTGCCTCCGCAACTTCAGGGACGACGGCCCCGGCTGCATCTCCGCCTGGCCACAGGGTGCGGGCCATTGTGCGGGCCGTTTGCCACCAAGTCGCAAACGGCGCGTCGATGGAGGGTGGTCGCGCCACGAAAAACGTGAGCAGCGCTACGCTGCCCGCGGCAACGCAAAGCGTGAGCGCGAGACGCATCACGCCAGAACTCCTGGCTCCGTCTGGCGGCGCGGCCTGAGGGGCAGGGAACGCCTCCGCGTCAAGGTCAGCCGCCGGCGCGGAAGCCGGAGAGCGGGTGGGAGGTTCATCCGTCTGCGCTTCTTGGTCCCCGGCATCCCGCGCGGCGTCGGCCGCGGCGCTCAGGTCAATGACGAGACCTTCCGCCTGCGCTGGCGCGTCGGAGACGCCGCCGACCGGTGCGGCGGGAGGCCGCATCCTTGCGTCCGCCGCCGGACGCGGCCAACGTTCAATGCCCAGCAATTCGCCCAAATACCCCAATCGCTGCGCGTCCGCGATGGCGGCTTGCGGCGGAATATCCAGATCCAGATCCAAGAAATCGCGCAGGATCAGGGCCATTTGGGCCAAGGCGAGGCATTGCTCAAGGCGATCCCGGCTGCCGTCAATGAGGTAGCGCCCCATAAAGTCTCCGTCCGCCAGCAGGCGCCAAGCCTCGTCGGGAGGCGCCGCGTCAGGATCGAACGGCGGCGCCAATTCCGCCAAGCGTTGCCGGAAAGCGGCGGCCGCCGCCGCGAACAGCGCCGCCAGCGATTCATAGCCGCCGTTGGCGGCCGCGAAATCGCCGCCATCCGTCTGCGCCGCGGCATGGGCGACGAAAACCTGCAGATCGTCCTTGACGCCGTCCAGGCCCAGGAAAGCCGCCAACGCCTGCATGCGCTCCAGATCGCACAGCGCGATTTCCGGCGTCAGCGACGTCCCCCGCGCCCGGGTCTGGAGCCACCGATGCGTCTGCAGGCACCATTGGCCCAGCGCGCACGCGGGGGAATTCACCCCCTGGTACGTTTCGATGTGGTGCGCGGCGGCTTGCAGGAACTGTTCCCGGTCGTTTTTGAACCTGTCCTGTTGGCTGTACGGCAGAATGCGCGGTCGCAGGCCGGCAACCAGGACCTCCAGGCCGGCGTCAATCAGTTCGTACCATTGACGGGGATTCGCCATGGCAGGGGCTTCGTTACGGGATGCGGTCATACGGGTAGAGCCGCTGCGGAACTGCGCATTCCCCTGGGGGCCGCGCGCGCCCGGCAACGCGTCCGGCGCCCGAACGACGTGGGGAGACAGGAGGCGCGGGCCAGGAACGCATTCAAGCGAAACGGGAAAGATCCAAGTCCCGGGACTCGAAACCCGTCGGTTCGTCTTGCAGGATGCGGGTGGCCAATTGACCGGTGACGGGACCGAGCGTCATGCCTATCATGTTGTGTCCCGTAGCCAAGACCAAGTTGCGGTAACGCGGGCTGCGGCCAATGACGGGAACGCCGTCCGGGGTCATGGGGCGCCAGCCCCGCCATATTTCGACGGCGCCCGGTTCGCACGCCAATCCCAGATAGGTCTGCGTCGCCTGGCTCAACAGGCGGGCGCGCTGGGGATACAGCTGATCGTCAAAACCGGAGAATTCCAACGTGCCAGCGACGCGCAACAGGGGACCCAAGGGATTGACGAATACTTTGCTCTCGCTCAGCGCCACCGGCATGTCCGGAAAGTCCGGCGGACAGGGCAAAGTGTAACTGTACCCTTTGGCCGGTTGAACCGGGATCCGCAATCCGAGCGCGCGCCCCAAGCGACCCGACCACGCGCCGGCGGCCATGACCGCGGCCTGGCATTCCACCACGCCTCGGGTCGTGCGGACCGCGAGCAGCCGATCGCCGGCACCTTCCGCTTCCAGAACCTCGGTCTGCGTTTGGAAAACGCCGCCGCGTTTCCGTACGCGCGCGGCCAAGCCCTGGACGAAAGCGCCTGGCGACACCTGCGCGTCCTGCGGATACAGCACGCCGCCCGCGACGGCGTCCGTCGCCCAGGGCATGCGCGTCCGCACGGCTTCCGGGCCCAACACGGCCGCCGCCGCCCCGGCCGCCCGATGGATCCGCGCCTGTTGCGCGCCCCGGCGGAAGCTGGCGGCGGAGAGAAACAGTTGCAGGCTGCCCCGCGTGCTGAAACGGCAATCCGGCTCCCAGGTTTCGGCCAGCGCGCGGTACAGGTCAACGCTGCGCGCGGCCAGCCGCCGCAACGTACGCGTGGATTGCGTCCAGCGGCGCGGACGGGCCGCGCGCACGAAGGCCGTCCACCAGGAGGCATGGGCAGGTTGGCAGGCCAGCGGCGCGTATACGGGGCTGGAGGCGTCGTGCATCCAGCGCGGCAACGCCCGCGCGACGCCCGGATAGGTGACGGGCGTCCATGAACTGGGCGCGATCAGGCCGCCATTGGCATAGGACGCGCCCGCGCCGATTTCGCCTTTGTCCACGACCAAAGGCTGAAAGCCGGCCTCCAGCAGATAATGCGCGGTGCAGACGCCTATCACGCCGGCGCCTATCACCAGCACATCGCATTTTTGGGTCATGACGGCGGCGCTCCTCGCAACAACGCGCGTTTCCTGGACGCAGGGGAACCGAACTGCCTGATTTTATCCGTTTTCCCGTAAAATCCAAGGCTTCGGACGAGACGGGAGAGCCGCGCGCCTCTGTCTCTCGCGCGCCGGTCTTTGACGGCGGCAGGCCTGCCGCCCTACAATCAGGCGACCGCTTGACTGACTCTCCCTCCCGCCGCGCGGTTGCCGGCATGCAAAATCGGGCCTGACATCAGCGATGCGCGCCTATATTTTAGTCTACTTGGGCTGGATAGCCCTGTTCGCGTTGAGTTTGTGGCTGGTATTCCTGCTGCAAAGCCTGGTGACCGACGCGTTCTTCTTGCGCACCAACATCTGGCGGTGGCGCTTCGTCAGCCAATGGTCGATTTTCGTCTTGGGCATCCCTTGGATCCTGTACGTGTTCTTGGCGGAGGGCTATCTGCGCAACGGCATCGACCAAGGGGACGTGCCGCGGCGGTTGCGCAAGGTCGGAACGCCGCTCCTCCTGCTGGTTGCGCTATCATGGGGCCTGCTTCGTTACGTAGGCGGAGTTCCCGTTCGCTGACAGGAGAACCAGTTTGGCCCACAACGACACCGCGCCCGCCCCAGAGGCCGCGCCGGCTCCCCTGCTGGAAGTCGCGACGCTCAAAAAGCACTTTCCCATCAAACGCGGCATGTTCTCCAAGACGGTCGGCCACATCAAGGCCGTGGACGGAGTCAGCTTCTACATTCGCGCCGGCGAAACCTTGGGCCTGGTCGGCGAAAGCGGATGCGGCAAGACGACCACGGGCCGCGTCATCATGCGGGCGTACGACGCCACGGACGGCGCCATCTGGTTCCAGATGCCCGACGGCGCGCGGGTGGACGTAGCCGCGCTGTCCCGCGCCGACGTCAAAAGCCTGCGCCGACACATGCAGATGGTGTTTCAGGATCCCTATTCCTCGCTCAACCCGCGCATGAATCTGTTGCAGAACGTAGGGGAACCGCTGCTGGTGCATGCCGTGGCGTCGGGGAGCGAATTGGAGGACCGGGTATCGGATTTGCTGCGCGTGGTGGGTTTGCGCCCGGAATACCTGAACCGGTACCCGCACGCCTTCAGCGGCGGGCAACGGCAGCGCATCGGCATCGCGCGGGCTTTGGCCCTGAATCCGGAACTCATCGTGCTGGACGAGCCGGTATCGGCCTTGGACGTTTCCGTGCAGGCGCAGATCTTGAATCTGCTCCAGGACCTGCAGGAGCAATTCGGCCTCACCTATCTCTTCGTGGCGCATGATCTCAGCGTCGTGGAGCATATCAGCGATCGCGTGGCGGTCATGTACGTCGGCATGCTGGTAGAGCATGCGCGTACGGCCGAGTTGTTCACCCAACCCAAGCATCCTTATACCGAGGCCCTGCTGGCCGCCGTGCCCAAACCCGATCCGCGCGACCGGCCGGAACCCGTGATTCTGGAAGGCGACGTCGCCGATCCCGCCAATCCCCCGTCCGGCTGCTATTTCCATCCGCGGTGTCGCTACAATGACGGCCAACGGTGCGTGGACGAAACGCCGGATCTGGCGCAGATTGCGCCGGGGCACTTCGTGCGTTGCCATTACGCGTCCGAATTGACGCTGCACGGCGTCGAAGCCTAAGGCGCGCCGTGGCCCGCGTCCCGCCCTCCATAGCGCTGGAATTCGCGACCGGGGCGTCGCGCGCGAAGACCGTTGCGGATTTGCCGCGGGCTCCGCGCGTGGCCTTGCTGTTCCCGCCCAACTGGACGCCGACCATGCCCCACTTGGCCCTGCCGTCCCTGACCGCCTATCTGCGGCAAGCGGGCGTGACGGTCATGCAACGCGATCTCAACGTCGAAGTCTTCGCCGCGATCTTGACCCCTGCGTACCTGACCGACGCCCTGGCCTTGATTCAGACGCGTTTCGGCGGGCCGGCCGCGCGCGCGGCCGGCCCGCACCCGCCGCCGCGCACCGTGGCCTGGGCCTTGCAGCAGGGACCGGCGCTGGCCCAGCGGATAGAGGAAACCGTGCGCGTAGTGCGTAGCCATGCCTTCTATGACGGGCCTTTGGGCTTTGAACATTTCCGGGTGCTGACGGACTGCCTGGCGATCGCGTCCCTGCCCTATTACCCGGCCCACTTGCATTTGCAGAGTTACGAAGCGGCGGGTCCCGTAGACAGCAGCGAGTTCCTGTTGCGCGGGGTCGGGGATCCTCGGCACAACATGTTCCTTGACGTGTACCGGCAGATTCTGCTCCCAGACCTCCTGGATTTCCGGCCGGACGTGGTCGGCATCTCCATTCCCTCGCTGGCCCAGGTCTTGCCGGGCCTCACGCTGGCGCACCTGATCCGCCGGGACGCGCGCCTGGATTGCCATATCACGGTCGGCGGACCGCACATCAGCATGCTGCACGATGTGTTGCCCCAGACGCCGGCGCTCTTCCAGTTGATAGACAGCGCCGTGCTCTATGACGGCGAGGAACCGTTGTTGCAGTTGGCCTGCGCGCAGGTCGCGGGCTCCGAGCTGGCGGCCGTGCCCAATCTGGTCTACCGCGCGGGGACCGCCATCCGCGTCACGGCGCGCCAGGAGCCGGCGCGCATCCAGGATTTGCCGCTGCCCGACTTCGACGGCTTTCCCCTGGACTTGTATTTGGCCCCCGATCGGGTTTTGCCTTTGATGACGGCGCGCGGGTGTTACTTCGGGCAATGCGCGTTTTGCAATGTCGGGTACGGGGAAGCCGAATCCTTCAGCCAATTGCGCGCCCAGCAGCTGGCGGAGCAAATGCAGGCCTTGCAGGAGCGGTACGGCGTTCGGCACGTCTTCTTCGCCGACGAGGCGATTACGCCGCGCAATTTGCGCGGCCTGTCCCAAATCTTGGCCGAGGCGCATTCCGACCTGGTGTGGGGCGGCTGCGTGCGCTTCGAGAAGGTGATCGATCAGCCGTTGCTGGAGCGCATGCGCGCCGGCGGCTGCCGCATGATCCTGTTCGGTCTGGAAAGCGCCTCGCAGGCCATCATCGACCATATGATCAAGGGCACCCAGCTGGAGCACATGAGCCGCATTCTGCGCGCCAGCGCGGCTGCCGGCATCTGGAATCACACCTTTTTCTTCTTCGGCTTTCCCGGCGAAACGATGGAGGACGCGCAGGAGACCGTCAATTTCCTCTACGCCCATCAGGACTGCATTCATTCCGCGGCCATGGGCACGTTCCTGATGGAACGCCTCTCGCCGGCGTATCGCTATCCCCAGTCCTTCGGCATCGCGCAGATCATCCATCCGCCCGATCGCGATCTCGCCATTTACTTTCCGTACGAAGTGGAAAAGGGCCTGGACGAAGCCACCGCGGAGTTGCTGCACGACCGCTTTCTGGAATCCCTGCCGGACAAACCCTATCCTCATTACTACGTCAGCGACGTATACCGTTTTCTGTACGCGTGCCGCTTGCGCGACGAAAACCGGATCCTGCCGCCCTGGTTGATGCCGGCGGAGGCCGCGTGAGCAGGCGGGAGCCTGCGGTTTTGCGTCGGCGCCGGAGGCGCTCAGCCGCGCGCGGAGGGCATGGGGCGCGGCGGTCTCCTGCACCGGGCGTTCCCAATCACAGGCGGCATTCACCGCTGGGCTGCGGGCAATCCTCAGGGTCCGGCGCGCATGAAGCAGCGCCTTGCTTTAGCATAAGAGGCTGGGCTTAAGGCCAATCCCGTCCCGCGGCCAACCGCTCCCGGGGAGTCTGCGCGCATGAAATTCATTCCCAAACGATTCTTGGGGGCCATGATCGCGGTGGAAGGCAAGGCCCGCGCGCTCAAGAATCCCTCTTGTCCCCAACGTTTTTCCTGGCGCGGCCGGGACTACGCCATTGAAGAACTGCTGGCCGAGTGGCGGGATCATGCCCGCAAAGGCCGTATGGCGCACAACCAGCGCGAAGCCCATCTCCGCCGCGCGAGCCAGGTTGGTTCCTGGGGCGTAGGGCGCATCTACTTTCGGGTGCGCGTTCCGGGGGATCGTTATTTTGATCTGTACTACGATCGCGCGCCGGCCGGAGGGCATCCGCACGGCCAATGGTTTTTGTTGCAGGAACTCGAGCGCGTCGCGTAATGCGCGCCTGCGGCCCTCGCACGCGCCAGGGAGCCTCTGCCGTCCGCGGGACGCGTCTGGAATGCGGACCGCGGGGCCGCCATCCTGGCGGCGGCACCAGTTGACGACGCAGGGCTTCCGCGGCGCGCGCGGCCCGTCACTGCGCGTCCAAGGTTGCGTCGGCCATGGCCTCCGCCAGACGGGACTGATCGGGATCGGATAAGGGGGGCAACTCCTGCAGCGAGGTGAGGCCAAAGTATTGCAGGAACGTCTCCGTGACGCCGTAGAGAAGGGGGGCGCCTACCGTTGCGCGACGGCCTTTCACCTCTATGAATTCCCGCCCCAGCAGCGAACGCAGGATATGCGCGCAATCCACGCCGCGAAGGCCTTCTATCTGGCCCCGCGTGACCGGTTGTTGGTAGGCGACGATGGCCAACGTCTCCAAAGCGGGTTTGCTTAGTCGCGTGCGCGCAGCCAACGCGGTAAAGCGCGCGACGGCGCTCGCCGCTTCGGGCATGGTCACCAAGGCGTATCTGTGCCCCGTGCGTTGCACGCGCAGGCCCCGCCGGGCTTGGGACAAGGAGGCATCCAAGGCGTCCAACGCCGTCTTGACCTCTGCCGGGGAACAGCGCAAGGCCTGACTCAACTCCTGGGACGATGCCGGCTTGGGGGCAACGAACAGCAGGCTTTCCACCAAGGCCGGGAGCGCTTCAGCGCGACAGGGATCCATTCCGGGGCGTCCGGGAACAAGGAAAACCGAAGTCCATGGCAGGCTCGCAGATTGATATTGTATATTGCCTTTCGCCGCGCGCGGAGCGCTCCCGTCTCCGACGCGCAGCGCGGCCGGGTCAGAAGAAATAGCGCGCGAGTATCAGCGCCAGCGCGCTGAGCGACGCCAGCCAGCCGAACGCGCCGCATCCGCAACCGGGGCCGGAAGAAACCCGCGGCGGCGCGTCCGCGCGGGCCGACGGCGGCCCATCCGTTGCCCGGCGCAACGCGAGGAAAGCTTGGTAATCGATGCCTTTCAACTGGGTGTGATGCGGCTTTTGGGCATGGCACTGCACGCAGAGGCTGATCAGGTTATCGGCATGGTCCAAGCCGCCCTGCGCGCGCGGGACGACATGATGAGCATGCAAAAAACGTTTGTACGGGCCGTAAGCCTGCCATCCGCATTCTTGGCATATCCAACGATCTCGTTTGCGCACTTGGCGGCTTAGCCGAGGCCAGTCCGGTCCGTAGTCACGCGCGTCCGGCGCGGCGACAGGTTGCATAGCGCTGCGTGCAGGCTGGAGGGGGCCTATGATCGGCTTGGGTTGATGTCGTTGGGCGCTCATGGCACTGGGTCGGGAAAGCGTTGGCTGTCCATAAACAACCTTGTCGCGCGCAAGGCGCCCCTGACGTCAGCCGGGGAGCAGGCAACCCGTTGCACGCATCCGGGCGCGGCCTACCGATCGCCGATCCCTTGCGCGGCGGCCAACCGGGCCTGGCGTTGCGCGCCAGTGCCCCATAAGGGGCGACGTATTTTTGGATAATATCCCAACATTGCCTTCGATGCAAATACTTTCTCCGAGGTGCCGTTTCGGATTAGAAACGGACGTAAAAAACGAATGCGGACGCCAATTTGGGAAAAGTCCCGATCGCATACCGGTACGCCTTTCGCGCGCAGTGCATAATGGACTCGAAACCTTCCCTCCGCGCTCGGCGCGTCGTCCTGCCGTCAGTCATCGGGTACCAGCGCCCGCGATCGGGAACGATCGCAGTGGCCGTACCCGGCTTGCCGTTCCTGCTTCGCAGTCCCCCGTCGGCATGGCCGCCGATCTTACGCGGACTCCAAAGGCGGACGCTGGCCTGTTGCCGGCCCTATCCTCGTAATCCCGGATATTCCGCGCCGCATTCAAGTCGCGGTCCAGGAATACGCCGCAGTGGCCGCACATCCACGCGCGCACAGCCCAGGTAAGCGCGTCATGCCTGCCGCCGCGGCAGCAGGTTTGGCTGCAGGGAAACCAGCGGCCTACCTTGCGCAACGACACGCCGGCCCATGCCGCCCCGTATTCCAACGGCCGGATGAACTCGGCCATGCCGGCATCGGCGCAAGCGCGCAAGGCGTCGGTGGCGTAACAGACCAGCGACGTTCAGCGTCGTCACCGGATAGCGCCAGCCCCCGGACAATCTCCGTAGACGCCTTGCGGCGGCTATCCTGCCGCATAGCGGCTATGCGATCATGCAGACTCTGGACTGCGGCCGTCTGCCGATGGGTAGAGCCTCGTTCGCCCGGCGCAACCGGACTAACGAGCGGCGTAGCGGTTTTTCGCCCCGTCCCCGCAGCGGCCTGCGCGAGCCAAGGCCAGACGCGGCTCGCGGCTTCCGGTTCCCCCGCGGTCCCCACAGGGAAGCAAACCTTCACGCCATTGGTTTCATGACCATCTACTGGCGCCGCGCCTATGCGTAAGGGGTCTCCGGCGCGACGAAGCAGGCCGCGACGGAGCGAGCGAAACGGGGAGTGCGGCTCCCAGAGGCGGAACTTGGGATGCGCCTTGGCGACCTTATCATTCATGGCGTTGGGATTGTCGCCAGTTTTTCGGTTAGCTGGCGGTTGAGCCCGCGTCTTTCGTTGCCTGCCGCGCCCAAGGCGCGGCAGGCAGATGCTGAGGGCATGGCTGGCAGGTTCGGTTTCCTGCCTGAGGCTCTGCACGCAAAAGATCTTCAGGCCCGAGCCCTGCGTTTCGCCAGGAGGCGCAATCAGGCCATTGATTTCCAAGCGACTGCGGCACTCCCGGGTTCAGGTACGGAGGGCCAGGATGGCTGGCGGCTGCCCCCTGACAGACCTGGCCAGGATATCGGCGTAGCCGCAAACCGCCAAGGCCTGAAGCAACTTGCCTTGCCTGCATGAAGGTATAATGAGGATGGATGATGGCTCCCAAGGCCTTGGCGTTGGCTTGGGCCGCGCTTTCAAGAGTGGATTTTTGATGCGCGCCATTTATCTTATGTCAAATTCAGCGCGGTGCGCGCAGGGCGACGCCTGGGCGCTCCGTTGTCCCTGACGTTAGGCGCTTTTATGTCGAACGTATTGCTCGTAGCCTGCTACGAATCGGGCTTCCAGCCGGCATCTGTGGCCCGTCCCGCGGCGCTCATGCGCCGCCAAGGCCTCAACGTCGTGTCGGTGGATTTGTCCGTTCAGTCCTTGCACGACGTGCCGACGGTTGACGTGGCCTGCATCGCGATTTCCGCGCCCATGCATACGGCGCTCCGCTTGGGCATAGCGGCTGCGCGCACGCTGCGCGCGCGTTATCCCGGAGTCCCGATAGGCTTCTACGGCCTCTATGCCGGCTTGAACGCCGCCTATCTGCGCACGGCGGGCCTGGCGGACGCCATCTGGGCCGGAGAGATCGAGGAGAGCTTGGCGGACTGGGCCCGGGCCGTTGTCGATCGGCAACCCGTCGCGCGCGCGCCCGTCTCCATGGAGCCCCGTCTGGTGCGTCAGCATTTGCCCGCGCCGGATCGACGCGGACTGCCGCCGCTCGCCGCGTACGCCCGTTTCGTCGCCGCAGACGGCGCCGTCGTCATGGCCGGACAGGTAGAAGCCAGCCGCGGCTGTCTCCATACGTGCCGTCATTGTCCGGTCGTGCCCATCTACGGCGGGCGCTTTTTCGTCGCGGATTTCGACGCGGTGACGACCGATATGCAACAGCAGATCGAAGCCGGAGCCCGGCACATCTCCTTCGGCGATCCGGATTTCCTGAACGGCCCCAAACATTCGCTGCGCCTCGCGGAATGGCTGCATGCGCGTTACCCGCGCGTGACGTTCGATTTCACCGCCAAGGTCGAGCATCTGCTGCGCTATCCCCGGTACGTGGAAGCCTTCAAAGCGCTCGGCGCGGCCTTCGTCGTGTCCGCCTTTGAATCGATCCGCGACGACGTGCTGGCCAAGCTGGACAAAGGCCATAGCGTGGCGGACATGGAACGGGTCGTGACTCTCCTGCGCGCCGTGGGCTTGCCTCTGCAGCCGACCTGGATTCCCTTTACCCCTTGGGACTCCCTGGAAGGCTACATCCAATTCCTGTCCTGGATTGAAGCGCGCGGCCTCGTCAATGCCGTAGCGCCGCTGCAACTGTCCTTGCGCTTGTTGATTCCTCCGCGCAGTGGGTTGCTGCAGCGTTTCAGCGCCTGCGCGTGGCTGGGCGAACTCCAACCGGATCGGTTCGCGTACGCTTGGCAGCACCCGGATCCGGCCGTAGACGCGCTGCAACAGCGGCTGGAAGCGCTCACGAACCGTTTGGGCAAGGACTGGAATCACGCCTCCGTCTTCCAACAGACGCGCGCGCTGGCGTACGAAGCCGCGGGGCGGACGGACGTTCCGGCTTCGCTGTTGCCCCAAAAGCCGTCGCCGCCGCGCTTGACGGAAGACTGGTTCTGCTGAGCGGAGCCCAACGCGGATCAGTTGGATCGCACGGCGTAGAAGCGAACGGCCTACGGGCCGCCGTTGGGGGCGCTCAAGCCGTCAAGGCGGCCAGCATCGCCTCGCGGGAAGTGAATTTGACGCGCGGTCGGCCTTGGCTCGCGCCGCGGTCCGTTTCCAGCGCGTCCAGGCGTAGCCAATCTTCGTAGGTCACGACCCGCGGTTGCCTTTCCGCCACGAAGGCTTGCGCCTGGTGCGGCTGCCACCGCACCGGATGCAGGTGGCGGCCCGCCATGACGTCGTCCAGCAACAGGGCGACGGTCTCCTTGGCGTCAGGGCGATTGGTGCCGATCACGCCGGAAGGCCCTCTCTTGATCCAGCCCGTTACGTAGTGGCCCTCAATCTGCCGTTGCGTATCCGGATCCACGATCCGGCCGTCCTTGTTGGGAATGATGCCCCAATCCGTGCGGAAGGGCACCTCCGGCAGAGGCACGCCGTAGTAGCCGATGGAGCGGAACACGAGGCCCACGTCCAGTTCTTCCGTCTGCCCCGTGGCGCGCGAGCGCAGTTGCCCGGAGGCGTCGGCGTACAGTTCGTTGCGCTCCAGGCGCATTTTGACGACGCGGCCGGAATCGTCTCCGATCAATTCCGTCGGGGAAACCAGGAAGCGAATGGTCAGGCGTTTGGGGCGGGTCAGCGGTCGGGGCTCGGCCATGGAACGGATCACGTCCAGTTTGGTCCGCAACGAGGCGTCCTGCGCTTCGTCCGCATACGCTTGGCTCAAGGGATCCAGGCGCGCTTCGTCTTCCTGCACGACCGTGTCGCATGCCTCCAGTTCGCGCAACTCCTTGGCCTCGGGCACGGTAAAGGCCGCCTGCGCCGGCCCGCGCCGGCCCAATATGTATATGTTGCGGACGCGACTTTGGGCCAGCGCGGCCAAGGCGTGATCGGCGATATCCGTTTCGGCTAACCGCGCGTGGGCATGGGCCAGGATGCGGGCCACGTCAATGGCTACGTTGCCCATGCCAATCACGGCCGCATTTTCCTGCGCCAGGTCGAAGCGGCGCGCGGCGAAATCGGGATGGCCGTTGTACCAGGCTACGAATTCGGTCGCCGCATGGCTGTTGCGCAGATCAATGCCGGGTATGGCCAGATCCCGGTCGGTCTGAGCCCCGGTCGCGTAAATCAAGGCGTGATAGAAGTCGGCCAGTTCGGAGGCCCGCACATGCTCGCCCAAGGTCACGTTGCCGAAGAAACGGAAACCCGGCTTGCGCGCGACGCGGTCGAACGCGCGGGTGACCGACTTGATTTTCGGGTGATCCGGCGCGACGCCGGAGCGTACGAGGCCGAACGGCGTCGGCAGGCTGTCGTACATGTCCACCTGCACCGCCGGCTGCTGCGAGCGCAAAAGAAAGTCGGCGGCGTAAAAGCCGGCGGGACCGGCGCCCACGATGCCGATGCGAACCGGATTGGCTTCCGTTCCCAAATCGTTCAACGGTACGTTCCTCCCATGACTGGCGTCACCTCTGCATGCGTTCTGGACAATATACTAAAACAGCGCCGCCGCCCGCATTTTCTCCGGTGCCGGCGCGCGGGCGGCGGCGGCCGGGAACGCGCCGGGCAGAGGTTGCGCGCGGCGCAGTTTGGCGGCCAGGACAGGCGGGATGCGCGCCGCGCGTCCCGCCAAATCCACGCAGATATGCTCCGTAAACCCGGTCGCCGCCACCGCCGCCGCCGCCTCGGAGCGCATTTGGTAGGCGAAGCGCAACTTGCGCGTACCGAGGCTTTCCAGAGCCGTGACCACGCGGACATGGCCTCCGAAGACCAAAGGCTGACGAATTTGCAGGTTCACGGCCACGACCGCGAAGTGATGGGTGCGCGCGATATCCGCGTAGGGCGCGCCGCGCGCCCGCATATAGGCCAGACGTCCCATCTCCATCCACGGCAGGTACGCGGCATGGTGGACGACCTGCATCATGTCCGTATCCGAAAACCGGATTTCCACCTGAATCTCGACGCCTGCGCGCATGAACGGGCCCGCGCCTGGGCTAGCGTCCTTCCGCCTGCAAAAAAGCCGCGCGGCGCGCCCAGGCCTGGCTGCGCTCTTCCTGTCCCCGATTCTGGGCCTCGGCGGCCAAAGCCATCATGTCGCCGCTCCTGAAGTTTCCGGCCAAAAGGGCCTCCTGCCACCGCACCTGCGGAATACGCGCCATGATCGCGCCCGCGGCCGCCTCCGGGGCCAAGGCCAGTTGGCCCCATCCCATGTGGTGCGCTGGGGAACTGGCCTGGAAACGCAAATGCACGCGTTGTCCCGCCCACGGCGCCAACGACGCGAAACCCGGCATCCACCCTTTCTGGCTGTCGCCCGCGGTGAAATGCCGTTGACTGATGGTGGCGAAATCCGCCTCGCCTTCCGCCCGGAGCTGCAGGGTCAGCGGCGCCTGTTCGGGCAACGGGCCGGCGTTTTCCGGCAGCACGGCGGCAATGTAGGACAGCGCTTGGGCATTGAACGGGAGCGTCAAGGCGATCTCCACCGACTGCGGGCCGCGAATGCCCAGGAAGGGCGCGGTCCAGGTCAAGGCGTCCGTCGCCAGGCCGGCGACGGGCAAGGTGACGTCATCGTACAGATAGTCGCACGCCGTCAGATCCACGGGATGCTCGCAGATGGCGTTGAAGGCCGGCGCGGTCAGGGAATCGGGGTGGGCCTTGATGCGCGGCCATAACAGCGGAGCCGCGTCGTGCGCCAGCACCGCCATCATTTGCTCGTAGATCAGCACGCCGTCGAATTGGACGAGAGGATTCAAGGGCGCCCGTTGCCGCGCGCGCGCGATAGCCTGTTCCGCCTCGATCCAGCGCTTCAGGGCCATGTAAATGCGGGCGCGCAACCGGTAGGCATGGAAATGCCGCGGACGCCAGCCTTGCGCCCGGTCCAATTGATCCAACGCATGGCCCAGCGCCAGCGCATTGACCGACGTAGGCAGCGAATCGCTGTAATGGGGATCCGGCCATACCAGGCCCTGTTCCATGAACGTCCCGGCGCGGTGGATATGCCAGGCCCAAAACAGGAACGGCGTGCCGAAGAAAGCGACGGCCCCCAGTGCCGCGAGGGTCAAGGCCAAGGCCAAGCCGGCGGCGAACGTCCGGGCAGGCGTCGCGGAGGCAGCGGCCGTTTCCGCGGGCGTCGGCCCCCTGGCCTGGTCAGTGAAAGGTTGCGTTCCGTCCATGTCCCTCTTGCCCCGCGCGGCGCGCGGATGCGCCGCGCCCCCAAGTCTACATATGCAAAGCCAAGCCCTCAACGGCCGCGGCCGCTTCCATGACCGCTTCGCTCAGCGTGGGATGGGCATGCGTCGTCCGCGCGAGTTCGACGGGCGTGAGCTCCATCGCCTGCGCCAAGGAAAGGGACGGCAGCAGTTCCGTGACGTCCGGGCCGATCATGTGCGCGCCCAGCAGTTCGCCGTACTCCTTGCCGGCCAGAATCTTGACGAACCCGCGCCGAACGCCCATGGCCTTGGCTTTGCCGTTGGGGAACAGCGGCGTCGCGCCCTTGTTGAAGGCAATCCCGGCCTGCAACAGCGCTTCCTCCGTATAGCCCAGACTGGCCACCTGGGGCGTCGCGTAGGTGCAACGCGGCATGAAGCGGTATTGCTCGTCGCGCAGGGGGACGGGATCGGCCGCGGCCAAACTCTCCGCCGCCGTCACCGCCTGCGCGAGGGCGACGTGCGCCAGCGGCAAACGCCCCGTGCAGTCCCCGACGGCATAGATGCGCGGCGCGCGGGTGCGCAGGTACGCGTCCACGGGAATGAACCCGGCTTCGTCCAAGGAAACGCCGGCTTGCGCCAAGCCCAGGTTCTCGGTATTGGGCCGTATGCCCACCGCCACCAGAACCGCATCCGCCGCCACCGCGGACGGCGCGTGGCGGTCGGCAGCCTGACGCGCGGCGATCGCCAGCGTGCGCGTCTGCGGGTCGTAGGCTTGCGCCGCGCAGCCGGTCAGGACCTTGATGCCGCGCCCGCGGAATTGCTTCGTCAATTCCGCCGAAATCTCCCCGTCCTCCCCAGGCAACAGACGCTCCTCGTACTCGATCAAGGTTACGTCCACGCCGAAGGTCTGCCATATATGGGCGAATTCCACGCCGATGGCTCCGCCGCCCACGATGGCGGCCCGCGCCGGCAGCTCCGCCAGCGCCACGGCCTCGCGCGCGGAAAGGATCGTCTGGCCGTCGAAGGGCAGATGCGGCAACGCGCGCGCGCGCGCGCCGACGGCAATGACCGCGCAATCGGCCGCAATCGGGGTGACCGCGCCGGCCGCATCGGTCACGGCCAAGGTCTGCCCGTCGGTAAAACGGGCCGTTCCGGTCAGCACCTCGATGCCGTTTTTGCGCATCAGGAAGTGCAGGCCCTGGGCCTGCTTGTCCACGATGGCGCGGCTGCGGGCCGCGGTCCGGCTGAAATCCCAGGACAAATTGTCGTAGGCGATGCCGTAGTCGGCGGCCGCGCGCACCGTGGCCAGCACGTCGGCGCCGTGAATCAAGGCTTTGGACGGAATGCAGCCCCAATTCAGACACGCGCCGCCCAGCTTTTCCTTTTCCACCAACGCCGTCCGGCGGCCCAGCTGGGCCGCGCGAATGGCGGCGGCATAGCCGCCCGGTCCGCCTCCAATCACGACGACGTCCGTTTGCATGGCTAGGCCTCCCGTTCGTTCCAGGCTTCAAGGGCGTCCCGTACGCGCGTCAGGAAAGCGTCGGCCGCGGCGCCGTCCAGCAGGCGATGATCGAATGAGAGGCTGAGCCAACACATGGGACGAATGACGATCGCGTCGTCAGCATGGGGCAGAAGCGATCCGCCGCCGATCACGACCGGACGTTTGACGATCGCGCCTACGCCCAGAATGGCCGCCTGCGGCTGGTGAATGATGGGCGTGGCCGCCAAACTCCCGTGGCGGCCGTGATTGGTGAGGCTGAATGTGCCGCCCGTCAGGTCCTCCGCGGTCAGCCGGCGCGCCTGGGCCTTGGCGGTCAGGGCCTCCAACGCTTGCGCCAACGCCGGCAAATCCAGACGTTCCGCATGGCGTATCACGGGCACGACCAAACCGTCGGGCACGGCCACCGCGATGCCCAGATGCACATGGCGATGCAGCAGAATGCCCTCCGCCTGCCAGGTCGCGTTGACGGCCGGCGTCGCTTGCAGGGCCGCGACGGCCGCCTGCATGACATAGGGCATAAAGGTCAGCCGCGCGCCGCGATCCTGCTGCCGGGCCCGGTGCCGCACCACGCCGGCCATATCCGCTTCAAAGAAGGAAGTCACATGCGGGCTGGTCTGCGCGCTCCGCGTCATATGCTCCGCAATGGCCCGGCGCATGGGCGTCAACGGTTGCAGCTGCGGCGCGGGCGGGCACCGTTGGACGATGACCGCCTGCACGTCTTGCTTGGTGATGCGTCCGTTACGGCCCGTCCCGGCGATGCGGGTCAAATCGATCCCGTGCTCCTGCGCCATGCGCGCCACGACAGGCGAGAGAAAGCCCGGCGCGGCCGTCCGTTGCCGCGCCGGGCTCGCGTCCGCGGTCGGCGCCGCGGGCAGGGAGGCGTCCTCCGGCGCGGTCGCGCGCGGCGGCAACGGCTCGCCCGGCGCGCCGATGTAGGCCAGCACGGTGCCGACCGCGACGGTAGCGCCGGGTTCGACGCAGATCCGCAACAGCGTACCGGCGGCCGGCGCCGGCAAATCCGTGTCGATTTTGTCCGTGGATACAGTCAACAGGGCTTCGTCGCGCGCCACGACGTCGCCCTCGGCCTTGAGCCAGGCCGACACCGTGCCTTCCACGACGCTTTGCCCGAATTGGGGCATGGAGAGGGAAACGGCCATGCCGCGCCTCAAGCGCCTTCGGCCGCGGCCAAATCCGCCAAAGTCAGGCGCGGCGCCAGCCGCGCCTGGGTCATGGAAGCGGACAGATACGCGTACCGTTGGCCGTCCCTTTCGCTATACCCCATGTGCCGGCCGTCCGGCGTCAAGGCCACGAAACCCACGAATTGCCCCTGCGCGCGCGTCAGTTCCGCCAACTCGCGCAGCGCGTGCCGGGCGGACTGGTTCAAGGTGCCACCCCGTCGCAAGCCTTCCACTACGGTCCGCGCCGTCAGCGCGCGCAGGCACAATTCGCCCAGGCCGGTGCAGGCCGCGGCGCCGAACCGTCCATCGCAGTAGTTGCCCGCGCCGATGACCGGGGAATCGCCCACGCGTCCCGGATATTTCCACCCCAACCCGGACGTGCTGACCGCGGAGGCCATGCGCCCGCGCGCGTCCAATGCCAGGAAATTCACGGTGCCGGTTTCGACCTCGGACGCCGCCGCGTCGTCCGCAGGCTGCGGGGAACGCGACAGCCTCAACTGCGTCGTCAAGCGTTTCACCGTCGGCGCCGCTGGCGCCGCGTCGTCCGCAGGGAGCTCCAGACCCGCCCGCGCGAACCGTGCCCGCCACGCGCGCAGGCTGGCCGCGCGTTCCAGCTGCGCCGGCGCGCAGCCCGCTTCCCGCGCCAACTGTTGCGCGCCCTCCCCGACAATCAAGACGTGCGGCGTGCGTTCCATGACGTACCGGGCCAGCCGCGCCGCGTCAGCGTACTGGCGCAATGCCGCAACCGCGCCGGCCCGCCGCGTACAGCCCTCCATGACGCTGGCGTCCAGTTCCACAGCGCCGCGTACGTTGGGCATGCCGCCAATGCCGACGGAATGATCCCCCAGATCCTGCTCTACATGGGCGGCGGCGGCCACAACGGCATCCAGCGCCGCGCCGTCCGCGCGCAGCATGTCCATGGCCCGCGCCGCGGCCGCGCCGCCGTTTTCGCTGCTGACGATGATCGGTTCAACCTGCGCCATGCGCGTCTCCCTCACGCACAGGAGCCCGGATCCCAGCGGTCCGCCGCGACGAAGCCCGCCAGGTCTACCGCGGGGCCGTAGCCGAACGGGGCGCGGACCGCGCTGCCCACAGCCATGCGTCCCCGCTCCATGGCCACCGCCGCGCAAGTCTGATCCTCCCAGGCATGCCAGCGGTACAGATCGGCGTGCTGCGCCAGCGCCGCGGCCTGCGTGGCGCGTTCGAACATGCTCAGGCCGGTGAAATAATGGTGGCCGTTGCGCTCCGCGTGCGCGATCCCCAAACTGGCCAGAACCGCCAGATCCTGGAGCAGGGCGACGGGGCCCACGTTCGTCAGATCTTCGCCGGAGAGCACGTAGCGCTGCCCGTCGTCTTGCGCGCGCAGATAGCGGATGAGGCCGGCATTGGCCACGCTTTTGAATACGCCCTTGCAATTCTTGTGGCTGGTACCCTGGTACCCGCAGGCCAGCGCATCGACCAGCCCGCGCGCGTAGCCGTCGGATTCGTCCACGATCACGGGCGGGTGGTCGCGCCAGGCGCGCAACGCGCGCGTCGCGTCTTCCCGCATGGCTACGTCCCGGTGCAACGGCTGCTCTATGAACAGCAAGCCGGGCAGCCAGGCGGCCAGCGCGGCGTCCCCGGCCAAGGCGTCCCAAAAATCCAGGAAGGCCTCGAAAGTCTCGTATTGCTCGTTGCCGTCCAGGGTGAACCGGCAACCCGGCGCCAGTTGCGTCAACAGGGCGGCGACGGCGCGCAGGCGCGCCAAATCCGCGGCCGCGTCGCCGCTGATCTTGATCTTGAAGTGATCCGCGCCATAGGTGCGGATCACGGCTTCCAGCGATTGCGGCAACCCGTCCGCGAGGCGCTCGGCCGGCGGAATCTCGCGTTCCCAGAGCGGATCCGCGAGGCCGACGGTGTGGCGCGCGATCAAGGCGGTCAAGGGTTGGGCGGGCAAAAAACGGCGCGGCGGCGTCTGCGCCAGCGCCGGATGGAAAAAATCGCCCTGGAAACCGAAGGCGTCCCCGCGCAAGGCCTGCGCCAACGTTTGGCCGCGGGCGCAGCACGCGGCGTCCAGCAGCGCGCGTTCCACCAGGCTGGTGCCCAGATTGACGAGCAGGGCCGGAAACCGCGCGGTCCGGGGTCGAGCGTTGCACGCTTCGTACACCGTCGCCCACAGGCGAAAGACGTCCGGCTGAGGGCCGGCGGCCAAGACCTGATCCAGGGCCTGGCGGATCACCCGGAGCATGTCCTGGATATCGTCGCGGTAGGGGGAAGCGACCGTCTTGGTGAACCATTTGGGGGCCAGGCTTTCCGCCGCGCGGCCTACCGCGCGTTGCCCGTCGCACTCCACCTCCAGGCGCAATATCGCATGCGGCACCTGGGTCATGGACGCGATGCCGTACTGGAACGGCATGCGCGTGCGGATCGTCCGTATCCGCAACGCCCCTTCCAGCGCCTGCACGGTCATGCCCGTCTCCTTCCAGCCCTAGGCCAGTTGGGTTTCGTAGGCCCGCAGCCGGGCAATTTCCGGGCCCAGATGCTGTTGCCAGGGCGTGAAGCCAATCCACTCCCCGCTCAGGTACCCCTGGTAGTCGATAGCCCGCAAGCCTTGCAGGACTTCCCGGTGATCGATGGCGCCTTCGCCCATGGGCGCGTACGCGATGCGCCCGGGCGCCAGCTGCGCGTCGTGCATATGCACGTGCCGTATCCACGGCGCCAGCGCCTCCCGCGCGGCCCGCAGCGGCCAGCCCGCGGTCCGCACCGGGTGCAGGACATCCCAGTTCACGGCCACGTGCGGATGATTGACGTTGCGCATAACCTGCGCGACGTCGCGCGGATCGCACCAGGCGTCATGGGTTTCCAGGCAGAGGATCGCGCCCCGCGCCTGCGCGTGCCCGGCCAAGGCGGCCAACGCCTCCGATACGTTGTCCACCGCCTCGTCCCGCGTCACGGCGGCGGGGAAATGGCCTCCGAACACGCGCACGGTCGGCACGTCCAGATCGCCCGCCAAGTCCAGTGCGCGGCGCGCGGCGTCCAGATACGCGGCGGTCGCGGCCGGGTCGGCGAAACGGGAGGACGCGGCCAGGCAGCAGATCCGGACCGGCGCGGCGTCCACGCGCCGCTTGACGGCGCGCCGCGCCGCCGGGGAAAGCGCCGTCTCCACGCCATGGGCATGGCCGGCATCCAACCGCGGTTCCACGCCCGCGTAGCCCAGGTCGGCGGCCGCGTCCAACATCGCGTCCAGGGACAGCTCGGGACAGGAAAAACTCATGAAAGCGTATTGCATGGGCGCGCCTCCGGCGAGCAGCGTATCAAGCGCCCGCCACTGCCTGCCGCGCGCCCGTGGCGGCCGCGGCGTAGATGGCGTCTATCGTCGCCTGCACGCGGAGCGCATGGCGCAAATCCGTGCGCGGGCGCCGGCGGTTCCGGACCGCGCCGGCGAAGTCCCTCAATACGGCTTCCTGCAAATCCGGCGCGGCCGCCGGATGGCGAAAGATCACGCGCGCGTGCGCGCCCTCTTGCGCGTCGGAGCGTATCAGCGCGTCCTGCGCGCCCGGCTGCGGCGCCATCTGGAAAGCCAGCGACCCGTTCTCGCCCGTAACGGTCATTTCGGACGCCGCGCGGCCCGGCACGTATTCGCCTCTTTCGTACGCGATGCAGGCGCCGTCCGCGCACTCGACGTGCGCCACGACATGGGTTTCGGCGTCCGCCGGCGGCGGCACGAAGGTCTTATAGGCGGCGCCCAGCGTCCAGGCGCGTCCCGTAATCCAGCGCGGACGGAGCGGAACGGCTTCCAGGGCCAGCAAATAATCCCAGTCGTAGCACCCCCAATTCATGAGAATGCCGCCGCCGTTGACGGCGCGCTGCAACCGCCACGCGGGCGGCCAGGCCGACGGCTTGCGGGGGGCGCGGCGCACGACGCGCCAATGCACGGTGCGCACGGCGCCCAACGCGCCCGTCCGCAACGCGGCGCGCACCGCCTCCGCGCCCGGCAGGCAACGAAAACGCGCCGAACAGCACGCCACCACCTGCCCGGGCCGTTGCCACGCCAACATCTGCCGCACTTCGCCGGCATGCAGGGCAACGGGCTTTTCCAGCAGGAGATGGCGTCCGCTGGCGATGACCTCCCGCGCCAAGGCCAAACGCGCGGCCGGATGCACGGCCAGCAAAACGGCTTCCACCGCTTCGCGCGCCAGCATGTCCGGCAGGGTCAGGTTGTCCGGGGCCAGCCCGTAGGCGCGCCCCAGCCGTTGCACGCGGCGCGCGTCCAGATCCGCCAGCCCGGCCACCGTTATCTCCGGCATGCGCGCCGCCGCGGCCACGTGCCGGGCCCCTATGACGCCGCAGCCGACTACGCCGAGACCCAGGGGGCGCTTCACGCAGGCGCGTCCTCGCGGCGCGGATCGGCGGGCGCGGCGGCCATCCATGCCCGGTAGATCTTTTCGATGTCCTCATGGGTGCGCGCCCCGTCGCAGATGGCGATGCGGTGTCGCCGCTGCAAGCGGCCGCGCGGCGGCACGACCAGATACGCGTCAAAACTGAAAGCGTAACTGGCGACGGGAAAGGGCGTGGTGCGGGCGAACCACTTGAGCGGAAAGCGTACGTTGCGCGGGTGATCCAGCAAGGCCACGGTCGCCTGGCGCCCGGTAGACCGGGAACGGCCCACGTAAGCCAGCCACGGGCTGACGTGCCCCATCAGATGCGCGGCCCTTTGGCCTTCCGGGGCCAGCAGGACGCCGTCCAGAATGTCCAGAGGGCCGCGCCAGAAGACGCCGCCGTACCCGGCCATGGGGCGGCCTTCGGTCGTCGGGGAGCCGAACGTTACGTCCGCCGTGCCCGGATTGGAAAGCGCGAAGTCGAAATCCAGGCACCAGTAGCCCTCCGCCGGCCGCACGTCCCCGACGCCTAACCGGCGTTCCTCCTCCAGGTACAGGGCGTCGGGCGGATCCGGCACGTGCCAATGCAGGCGCTGCGTCCAGCCTCGCCCCGCCGGCGCGTCCAAAACCAGTCCCTGATGCACTTGCCGCCCCAGATTGGGCAGCTGCAGGTACCCGCGGCCGCGGACGTAGGTAGGACCGCCCCAGAAATTGAAGCCGGATACCCACGGACAGGCCAGGCTGATCCCGTTGTGCCATTCATGGTCGTAATGCTTTTCCTGCGTGACCACCATGCCGTCCAAGGTGCTGACGGGATGGAAATAGGGACGGGGGCCCTGCAAAGCGGTCATGTAGGGCCGCGTGTGGTAACGACACAAGCGACGGGCACCCCACCATACTTCCAGGTAGCGGTCCAGGCGCGCGCGGAGAGTCAGTTCGGGCATGCGGCCGTCAGGGCGATCCTTGCCCGTTGAGCAACCGGTAATAGGGGTCGTCCGGCGGGATGCTGCCCCGCGTGACCGGTGCGCCCAACTGGGCGGACTTGTAGAAAGCGGTCAGGAATTCGATGGTGCCCCGCACGTCCGCGCCGCTGACCGGCGGCCGGACGCCTTGCTCCAGGCAGTCCAGCAACGTTCCAACCTGGGTCGCGTGGGACGCGGGCACCGGCTCCGGCAAGGCCGACCAGGCCGCCAGTTCCGCCTGATGCGGCGCGTCGGGATAGGCGCTGAAGCGCCAATCCTGGTTTTGATAGGAATAGAGGCTCTTCATCTCGACCGTGGCCCGCGCGAAATCGAGCCGCAGATAGCTTTCCTGGCGGGGCGAAAGCAGGCTGTTGGTAATGTTCGCCATGGCTCCGTCCGCAAAACGGACGCTGGCCATGGATACGTTCTCCACTTCGATATCGTATTCCAGATTGCCCATCATGGCGCGGATTTCCTGCCATTCCCCCATCAGCCACAACAGGAAATCCATGATGTGAATGCCGTGGATGACCGTGCAACCGCCGATGGCCGCTTGCCAGGTGCCCCGCCATTTCACCGCGAAATAGGGATCGCCGCGGTACCACGCGGTGAGGACGTTGGCCACGAGCAGCTTGCCCATGGTCCGGTCCTGAATCAGGCGCTTGAGATGCTGGCCGCCGGAGCCGAAGCGCCACTGGAACACGCTGCTGCAATACCGGCCGGTGGCCCGTTCCGCGGCTTCGATGCGGTCCATTTCCGCCAAGGAGGCGCACAACGGCTTTTCGCACAACACCCAGGCGCCGGCCTCCATGGCCTGCACGCTCAACTCCGCATGCGATCCGGGCGGCGTGCAGACATGGACGATATCGGGCTGCGCCTGCGCCAGCATGTCCGCCGCGGCCGCGAAGGCGCGCGGGACGGCGTGCTGCGCGCAGAAGGCCCGGACGCGGCCGGCGTCCACGTCCGCCGCCGCGACCAGTTCCACGCGGTCCGCATGCGCGCGGAGCGCGGCTACATGGGCGTGGGCGATGCCGCCCGTACCGATCAGGGCAGCTTTGTACCGCGGCATGGCCAGGTTCCGCGCGGGCCTACCAGGCATCCAGGCCCACCAGCTTGCGCCCCAAGGCGGTCAAGGCGGCGGGTTGCGCCTGGCCTTCGTCCCGCCGGCGGGGATCGGCCGGAAAGGCGCGGGGGTTCTTGTAGCCCATGGGCAAACGCTTGCGCCAGCTGCGGATGCGCTCCTGGCGCTGCGCGGCATCGCCGCGCGCCGCGGGCAACATGGAAATATATTGCGCCAGCCGCGGGCGTCGGGTGCGATTGGGCCCGTTGCCGTGCAAGAGCGCCGTGTGCCAGATCACCAGATCGCCCGCCCGTCCGGGAATGGGCTGGATTTCCAGTTCCCGTATGTCCGGCAGCCTGAGATTCTGGCCCGGCGCCTGCCACGCGAGAATCTCGTCCACGCGCGTGTGAGAGCCGGGAACGCATTGAAAACCGCCTTGGTCCGCGGTCGTGTCGGTCAGGTACAGCACGCCTTGCACGCGCAGGGGAATAGGCCAGGTCGTCGGATCGAAATCCCAGTGGATGAAGCCGGGATAGGCGTCCTCCGGGTTCACGGGCGGATTCATGTTGACCCGATCCAACGTCACCCACAGTTCAGGGGTCGCGAAGAGTTCGCTGAACGCCTGATGCACGCGCGGGTATTGCCGCGTATTCCACAGCGCCTGGTGGTGATAGAGTTCCACCATCCCGGCCCGCGAATGCCAGGGCGGCAGGGCATGCCAGGCCTGCGGACAGGCGGGATCCATGTCCAGAAAAGCCCACAGGGCGTCAATCACGGCGTCCAAGAGCGCCGGCGGCACGGCCTCGGGCACGATCACGTAGCCGTTGTCTTCCCAGAAAGCCCGATCGGCCGCGCTCAATACGGCCATAATGCACCGCCTTGCCTCGATGACCCGCCTCGTCCCGCCGCAACGCCCATGGCGGCCGCGCGCCGGCAGGTGCCCCTGATTCTCTCGCACATGCGCCGGATCGGCAATTCCGCCTTCACGCCTGGACGCCGTACGCGGCGAAACGCGCCTGCTTGGCCTGAAACCGCGGGTTCCGCAAGACGTCCCGGTTGACCGTAGCGGCGGGAATGCGTCCTTCCAGCACCGCCAGCACGTTGCGGGCCGCGCCCGCGCCGTTCAAGGCGTATAACTGATCCGTCCACGCCAGCGTATGCGGGGTCAGGATGACGTTGGGCAAGGCGGCCAGGGGACTGTCCGGGGGCAGGGGCTCGGGCACCTGCACGTCCAGGCCGGCGCCGGCGATGGCGCCTTGCTGCAAGGCTGCGACGAGAGCGTCCTGATCCACGACGGGCCCGCGCGCGGTGTTGATGAGGAAGGCGGTCTTCTTCATCAGGGCCAGACGCGGTGCGTCGATCAGATGGTAGGTGGCGTCCGTCAAGGGGCAATTGAGAGACACGAAATCCGATGCGGCGAGCAGCGCCTCCAGCGGCACCAATTCCGCGCCCAAGGCTGCGGCCTGTTGGGCGTCGCCGTACGGATCGTGCGCCAAGAGGCGTCCGCAATGGAACGGAGCCAGCAGACGGAACAAATCCGTCCCGATATTCCCCAGCCCCACGGAGCCGACGACTTTTCCTTCCAGCCCCAGGGACCAGGGTTCGTTGCGCGCGTGCCACGGGCCGTTGCGCGCGATGGCGTCTTTGGCGAAGAGCTGCTTGGCCAAAGCCAGCATGAGCGTCAGAATGGCCTCGGCGACCGGGCGGCGCACGCCTTCCGGCGTAATGGCCAGGAGACATCCGCAGCGGGTCAGGGCCGGCACGTCCAACGTATCGTAGCCCACGCCCCAGCGGCCGATCGCGGCCAAGGTCGACTCCGCATCCAGCGAATCCGCGCGGAAGCGATAACCCAGCAAGACGACGCCGTCCAGACCGGCCGCGTCGTCGGCCGTTACGTAGAGGCCGTCGGCATCGCGGCCCGTGGCTGCGAAATAGCGGAAGGCCACCCGGTCCGACGCCTGCTCCAGCGTCTCTTCAATCGGCTGCGTCACGGCCGTTCCCAAGGCCTGGAAATCGGCGGACACTCCTACGGTCAAAGGCATGGCGCGTCTCTGCGTTGCGACAAGCGGCTCTGCCTGCATTGTACCGCGAAGGGCCGCGCAAGCCGGCCCCGCGGCGGCGCGGGACCGGAACGGCGTTCGTCGGGCGCTTGGCCCTTGGGCTATGATCGCTGGGCGTCGCGCGGAAGTCCGACGCCAGGATCCGGACGGCAGCGGCAAGGAGCGCGTCATAGGGAATGGGCATCAACAAGGCAGCCGATCTGCTGAAGGCCGGCCACCCCGTATTTTGCATAGGACAGGGCGGGCAGTTGACTTTCGAGCGCGGCCAAGAGCTGGCCGGCACGTGGGCCGACATGATACGCGTCAATATGGAGCACGGCGTATTCGATTTGCCGGGCCTGGACGCCTTCATGGCGGGCCTGTTGGCCGGCGGCCCTACGGCCTCAGGCCATCTGACGCCGGCCGTCATGGTCGAACTGCCGGTCCTCGGCTACAGCGCAGACGCCGTGCGGGCCAATGCCTGGCAGTTGCAGCAGATTCTGGCGCGGGGCGTGCATGCGCTGTTGCTGTGCCACGCCGAGGTCCCGGAAGCCGTCGCGGCCTATATTGAAGGGTGCCGCTACGCCTGCCACGAACAGGGCGTGGGCCGCGGTCTGGCTCCGGGCACCCGCGGGGCCGGCGCGCAAGCCGGCGCGGGCGCGCGGTGGGGCGTGTCGGGCCCCGCCTATATCGAAAAGGCCGATCCTTGGCCTCTGAATCCGGACGGCGAACTGTTGCTGGGAGTCAAAATCGAGAATCAAAGAGCCCTGGCGCACGCGGAAGCTACGGCGGCCGTGCCCGGTCTCGGTTTCGCGGAGTGGGGCCCCGGCGACATGGGCTTGTCCTTCGGTTATCTGGATAATCACGACCCTCCGTATCCCCCCGAAATGTGGGCCGCCCGCAACCGCATCAAAGACGCCTTGGCGCAGTGCGACGTGCCTTTTTTCGAAGGGCAGTACGAGGCCGCTAACGCGTGCGCGCGGTTCGACGAAGGCGTGCGGATATTCGCCAGCGCGGCGAGCGACGCGGACATTGCCGCCGCGGTACGCGCGCACGCCGGCCGCGCGATGCCCGTATGAGGTTCGCTCGGCGCCGCGTTTAGGGATCCGTTGGCGGCGGAGGGATCAGAAGTTCCTGTCCAACGTCGATCCGGTCGGAGTCCGGCAAATCGTTCAACGCCCTGATGGCTTCCGTTTCTACGCCGTAGCGCTCGGCGAGAACGTGCAGCGTCTCTCCCGCGCGCACCACATGCACGCGCAAGCCGTCCTTCACCTTGGGGGCTACGCCCGGAACGAACAGCTCTTGGCCCAAGGCCAACGCGTCTTCGTCGCGCAGGTCGTTGGCCTGCACCAGGTCGGCCAGGCTGACTTCATAGTCCAAGGCAATGCTGGACAGCGTTTCCCCGGCGCGCACGATATGCGTCACGCCAACATCCGTCGGCGGTTCCTCGGTAGCCGCGGGGACGGCGGGCGGCGCTTCCACGCCCGGAACGAACAGCTCTTGGCCCAAGGCCAACGCGTCTTCGTCGCGCAGGTCGTTGGCCTGCACCAGGTCGGCCAGGCTGACTTCATAGTCCAAGGCAATGCTGGACAGCGTTTCCCCGGCGCGCACGATATGCGTCACGCCAACGTCCGTCGGCGGTTCCTCGGTAGCCGCGGGGGCGGCGGGCGGCGCTTCCACGCCCGGAACGAACAGCTCCTGACCCAAGGCCAACGCGTCTTCGTCGCGCAGGTCGTTGGCCTGCACCAGGTCGGCCAGGCTGATTTCATAGTCCGAGGCAATGCTGGACAACGTTTCCCCGGCGCGCACGATATGCGTCACGCCAACGTCCGTCGGCGGTTCCTCGGTAGCCGCGGGGGCGGCGGGCGGCGCTTCCACGCCCGGAATGAACAGTTCCTGGCCAAGGGCCAATGCGTCCTCGTCCGCCAAACTGTTGGCCTGCACCAGAGCGCCGACGCTGACCTGGTAGTACAAGGCGATACTGGACAGCGTCTCGCCCGCCTGCACGACATGGGTGAGACCCACCCGAGCCGCCTCCGCGGGGGCGGCGGGCGGCGCTTCCACGCCCGGAATGAAGAGCGCCTGGCCTGCATCCAGCTGATCCTCGTCGGCGAGGCTATTGGCCTGGACCAAAGTCAGCACGCTGACCTGGTAGTACAAGGCGATACTGGACAGCGTTTCGCCCGCCTGCACGATATGGGTTACCCCCGCGCCGGGCGGAGGCGCCTCCTCCGGCAAAACGAGCGCGGCGTCGTCCGGCAACTTCAACCGTTGGTTGATCGCCAACTCGTCCGGCTCCCGGAGATTGTTGAGGCGGGCGATTTGCAAGGGATCCACGCCGTACGCCGCCGCGATGCCATTCAGCGTCTCGCCCGTGCGCACGGTATGGTACAAGGCATTTTCGTCTTCCGGTTCCGGCAGAACGGTGGCTTCCGGGATCACCAGGCGTTGTCCCACGGCGATCCGATCCAGGGCCACCAGCGGGTTGGCGTCTTTGATGTCCGCTACCGTAACGCCGAATTCCTTGGCCAGGGCGGATACGATGTCGCCTTCTTCCACGACGTAGAAACGGGCGTCGGCCTCGGGAGCCGCGACGCTCTCTTCGGCCGCGGCCTCTGCCGGAGCCGTGGCCGCGGGCACCAGCAGTTCGTCGCCGGGAAAGAGCTGATCGCTGACCAACTGCGGATTCAGGTTCTGGATGGCCGCGATGGACGTGCCATGCCGGATCGCGATATCGGCGAGGGTATCCCCGGCTTCCACGATGTAGGTAAGGGGTTTGGGCGGAGCCGCGCTCGCGGGCGTCAACTCGGCCTGGGCCGTGGCGAGGGCCGCCACGTCAATGGGATCGGCCTCCAAATCCAGGGACAATCCGTCAATGCGATCCCGCGTGCAACCGCCCAGCAAGACTACGACCGTTCCGCCGAGAAGCCATTGCCTCAACTTGAACATGGAAACAGTTACTCCTGACGCGTCCTTGAACCCCTATACGCGGAAGGATACCGGTCAGTTCGGAATAACGACACTATAGCACAAGACGTCTTTCCGAACCGATGCCGGGAAGCGGTTCCGCGGCGCGCCAGGTTAACGCGGCCGCGTCTGCGAACGTTCAAGGCCAAGGTCTCCGTCGGCGGGCGAGTGCCGCGTCGCCCGCCGTCTGCCCGCGCGGCTGCGGCCGGGCGTCGCAAGGCCTGCCGCCGCACGCGTCGGATCCGCCTAAAGGATCGAAACCATTTCGAGATAGCGACCGCAGGCCCGTCGCGCGCGGCCGGGGTTCGAAAAAGTTACGCGGTCTGCGGCCCAGCGCCGCGTCGCCGTTCAGCCAACGCCAGCTACCCTGATCGCGTTGGTTTCGGGTTCGGCGGCGCCGGCGCGCATGACCGCGCGAAACGGGACGCAGGCGTCCCCGCGCAGACCGCTCTACTCCAAGGCAATCTCCGTCGCGGGACGCGCCTGCGCGGCCATGCTGAGCAACCCGGCGGTGACCCGCGCGATCTGGCGTATGGTCTGGGCCGCCTCGCTGTCGCCGTGCTCGATGACGCACGGCGCGCCGGCATCGCTGCCCTCGCGAATGAGGGGATCCAACGCCACGCGCCCAATGAAATCCACGGCCAGAGCCTTGGCGGCCTGCTGGCCGCCGCCGCATCCGAAGACGTCCCCGGCCATATTCTCGATGATGCCCAGCACGGGAATATCCAGTTTCTTGAACGCGCCCGCGCCGCGCTTGGCGTCGCTCACCGACACCGCCTGCGGCGTGGTGATGATCAACCCGCCCGTAATCGGCACGCTCTGGGCCAAGGTCAACTGGGCGTCGCCCGTGCCCGGCGGCAAATCCACGATGAGATAGTCCAGCGCGCCCCAATGCACGTCGGTCAGGAACTGCCGGATGGCGCTGTGCAGCATGGGGCCGCGCCAGATCACGGCTTCGCCTTCCGGCATCAGGAAGCCCATGGACATGACCTTGATCCCGTACGCCTCGTGCGGCACCATTTTGCCGTCCCGCACCGACAGCGGTCCCGTCAAGCCCATCATGATGGGCACGTTGGGGCCGTACACGTCGGTATCCATAATCCCGACCTGGGCGCCTTCCAACGCCAGGCTGGCCGCCAGATTCACGCTGAACGTGGTTTTGCCCACGCCGCCCTTGCCGCTGGAAACGGCCAGGATCGTCTTGATGTCCACGTTGAGCTTCTGCGCGATGCGCGCATCCCGGGCCACCTCGTGGGTGAATTCCACCGCGACCTCCTCTATGCCGGCCACATGCCGCTTGACGGCCGCAATGCAATCGCATTCGATCTGGCCTTGCAGCGGACAGGCCGGCGTCGTCAATTCCACGGTGAAGGCCGCCGCGCGTCCGTCTATGCGGATGTCCCGAACCATGTCCAGGGCAATCAGATCGCGCTTGAGTTCCGGTTCCATGACCGTGCGCAACGCGTCGGTCACGGCGTCTACGGTGATAGCGGGAGAGGGAGTGGATGCCATGGAACCAGCCTGTCGAAACGAAGCCGCGGGGCGCGGCTGCCGGCCGCCATTAAGGCACAGTTGGCCCTTATTATCAAGAACTCGCCGCCAGCGCAAGGCCCCGGCTGCGGCTCCGGGCCGCCGTTCAGATCGGATGCAGCCCCAGATCCTGGCCTATGGCCCGGGCCGCCCGTTGGCCGATCTCCACGGCGTAGTTGGTGCCTCTGTCCCAAGGCCAGACCTGGCTCATCGTGGCCAGATACAGACCGGGAACCGGCGTCCGGAGCGGCAAGCGCCGCTGGCCGCCGCCCAGCGCGGGCACGGGTTGGGCGAAACGCGTCCGGTGCAGCCAGCTGGCCTGGACCTGCGACATCCGGAAAGCGGGATTCAAGCGGGGCAGCCCCTCCAGAAATTCTTGCGTCAGCGCCTCCGCGTCCATATGCAGGTACCGATGATCCGGCTCGACGTAGGCGCCCAGATACACCAGATGCTGGCCCCCGTAGCGCGCGGGCGGAATCATGGCCGTATGCTCCACGACCACCAGGAAAGGCAGACGGGCCGAGGCGGGAACGTTGATCCAGTAGATGCCCTCGGTGAGAGAGCGATCCAGCGCGACCGTCAGGACGACGGCTCCCATGTAGGTCTCGCTCTGGATCCGTTGCGCGAACGACGCCGGCAAGAGGGGGCAGGCCTCGGCCAAGAGGCGCGGCGACCCCGTATGCAACACCGCCTGCGCGTCCCACGTCCTGTCCGCGGCCTGCACCTGCCACGCCTCGCGCGTCCGGACGATCCCCGTCACCCGGGTCTTGAATTCCGCGCAGGCTCCGTTCTGCCGGACGAGGGCCAGGAAAGCGTCCGACCACGCTTGAAACCCGCCTTTGAAATAGCCCAGGTGCGCGGTGCGCTTGTACAAACGGGCCGCGAACCACGCCAGGGGCACCTCCTGGTAGCGCGGACCGAACTTGGCTTCCAGCAACGGTTGCCATAGCGCCGCGTACGCGCGCGGGCCCATGCGCGTACGCAACCAGGCATGGGCCGTCACCTCATCGAAACGATGCCAGGGCGGCCGCGGGTGCCAGCGCAAATACGCCATGGCCAGCCCCATGCGGAGCTTGAGCGGCCACGAAAGGTGGGGGAAGGCCAGAAACTGGCCGATGGTGCCCAGCCGGTGGATTTGCCCCGCATACAAATACGCGGCGACCGGCGCATGGATTTCCAACAGGTGCGCCAAGCCCAGTTCCCGGGTCAGCTCGATGATGGCGCGGTCATTGGTAAAGAGGTGGTGGTAATACAACTCCAGCGGCCATTCCCACGCGGGACTGCCGCGAAACCCGGCGGCCAGGCCGCCGGCCTGCGCCGACGCTTCCAGCAACAGGATTTCGGGTTGCGGACGAAAGCGCGTTTGCAACGCGTGGGCCGCGGCCAAGCCGCCTGGGCCTGCGCCCACGATGGCAATACGCATGGAGGCCTGAACTTATTCCAGCGCGATATCCCGTACGCCGATCCCGTTGCGGGCGGCGGCGAACAAAAAGACGTACGCCGGCAACTCGGCCTCGATGCGCGCGCGCGCGTTTCGGAAGCGCGCCAGCAGTTCTTCGTCCGTGCCCTTGAAGCAGCGCACGGTCCGCGCGCTGCACACCTGGCAACCCTGCAGGAATTTGTAGCTCTGGCTGTTGCACGGCAGGCATTCGCCCAGCTCGATCATCATGAGCATGAACGCCAGACTGTCCGGGTGCGCTTCCTCCACGGCCAGCACGCGCTCGACGAGCGCCTCCCAGCGGGGCCCCCGCAACGCCCGCAGTTCGGCAATCAACCCGTAGGGAAACAGCAATTCAGCCGTGGGGTAATGCATCCTGATTTCTCCTCGCGCACCGCGTGACGGTCAGGTTGTGACGCAGGCCAACGCCTAGCGCCGCGGCCGCGTACCGGCTCTCTGCCTAGGCCGCGCAGACCCCGACAAGCCCAGGCCGTCTGCGCCTGGCTCGTCCCGCGCCGCGCCCAGTCGAATGCGCGCCGTCAGTTTGCCTGGCGCGCGCCGCCGCGTCCGCGGCGGCGCGCAACGTCTACAATTCGCACTGGTCGCCGGCCTGCATGATTTCGCAGGCGATGCCTTCCGCTTCCAAAAGGCTGGCGAATTTCTCCGGATCCTGCTCGATGACCGGCATCGTGTTGTAGTGGATGGGCACGACCTTTTCGGCGTTGACGTATTGGGCCGCGACCGCGGCGTCCTGGGGGCCCATGGTGAAGTTGTCCCCGATCGGCAGCAGCGCCAGGTTGACGCGGTGCGCGCCGCCGATGAGACGCATGTCGTAGGTCAGCCCGGTATCGCCGGCATGGTACAGAACCTTGCCGTTGCGAAATTCGAACAGCAACCCGGCCGCGGCCCCGCCGCAACTGCCGTCCGGCAACAGGCTGCCGTGGGGGGCGATGGTCAGCTTCAGGCGTCCGAAACTGAAAAGGTGGCTGCCTCCGATATGCATGGGATGGGTATGGTCCACGCCTTTGCCGTTCAGCCAGTGGCAAATCTCGTAATTGGCGATGACGAGGGCCTGCGAGGCCTTGGCCAACGCTTCCAGATCCGATACGTGGTCGTGATGGCCATGCGTGACCGCAATGAAATCCAGGCCGTCCGCCAAATCGTCCACGCTGCGGGTGCAACTGGGATTGTGGCCCGCCAGGAAAGGGTCAATGACGATCCGTTCGCCGTTGGCATTTATGTCGAAAGTCGCATGCCCGAGAAAAGTGACTGTAATGCTCAATTTCGTTTTACCTTTGGCTGGATGGCTTCCGCGTCCGGCTGGTTCCGCCCAGTCGGACGTCCGCGATGCAAGATACGGCGCCGGCGCGCGTCACTGCGCGTCCCGTTGCGCCTTTTGACGCGCGCGCGCCATGGCTTTGCGTTTCAATTCCTCGGCGCGGGAAGCCGGCTTGTCCGCGGCGGACGCGGTTTTCTGGGCTTTGGCGCGCGCGCGCCGCGCCTTGGCTTCCGCCTTGGCCTTTTCCTCCTCCGCCTTCCGCGCGCGCGCGGCCTGCTCCTCGGCGTACTGCTCCGGCCACAAAGCCGCGTAATACTCCAACGGCACCGTCAGCTCCGACATATCGTACACCAGATTCGGGTGCCGCGCGTAGTCCGCCAATTCGTAGTCGTGATCCATCTTGATGGCGTCGAAAGGACAGAATTCCACGCAGTAGTTGCAGCTCATGCACACCGTGGCGTCAATGAAGAACTCCTGGGGGCGCGTGACCGGTTTGCCGGCCTCGTCGGTCGCCCGCGTAATCCAGATGCATTGGGGCGGGCACACCTTGGCGCAGATGCCGCAGGCCGTGCAACGCTCCGCTTCCTCCTCCGTATCCCAGATCAGCATGGGAATGTACCGGAAGCGTTCCGGCAACAGGCGACGCTCTTCCGGATACTGGATGGTCAGCAGGCCTTCCTGATCCACGGGCTGCTCCATGATGCGCAACCGATTGCCGCGCGCGTCGCTGTCGGCGTACCGACTGGGCGTCTTCTGCATGTCGTCGGCGTACGTATCCGCCAGATGCTTCAGCGTTACGCCCAAGCCTTTGAGCAATCCTGCGCCAAACATGAGTCCTTGCCTCCGTTGCCGTGCTTTCCCTGCGGTCAGCGATCCACTTCGCCCAGCACGATGTCGATCGCGCCCAGGATGACGATGGCGTCCGCCACCTTGTACCCGACCGACATGGGGGCCAAGGCGTTCAGGTTGATATAACTGGGCGCGCGGATGCGGTACCGATAGGGATTGGGTTTGCCGTCGCTCACCAAATAGAACCCCAGCTCGCCTTTGGGGGCTTCGATGCGGCTATACGTTTCCCCGGCCGGCGGGCGAAAGACGTAGCCGCCCTTGCCGCCCAGGATGTCGCCCGCCGGCAGGTCGCGCAGGGCCTGCTTCAGGATCTTGACGCTCTCGCGCGCCTCCAGCAGGCGGATGTAATAGCGATCGTACACGTCGCTGTGGGGCAAGGTCGGCACGTCGAAGTCGAAACGGTCGTACACGCCGTAGGGTTCCGCGCGCCGGATGTCGTACGGCAGGCCGGCCGCCCGGATCATGGGGCCGCTCACGCTCAGGGCAATCAGATCCGCCAGGCCGAGATAGCCGACGCCGCGCCCGCGCGCCTTCAGGATCTCGTTGTCGCTGAGCAGGCGATCCAACTGGTTCAAGGCCCGCGGCAGGCGTTCGTCCACGATGTATTGCGCGCGGTCCGTCCAGCCGCGGGGCAGATCGCGATGCACGCCGCCGAAGCGCATGTAATTGCACATCATGCGGGCCCCGCTCACGGCTTCGAAGAGATCGAGGATCATCTCCCGTTCCTCAATCGCGTACAGGGCGGGCGTCTGCAAGGCGCCCAGGTCGTTGAGGATGAAGCCGATGGACCACAGGTGATTCACGATGCGCGTGAACTCCGCCATGATGACGCGCAGGTACTCGGCGCGTTCCGGCACCGCCAGCCCGAGCATTTTCTCGACCGCCAACGCGTAGGCCCAATTGTTGCTCATGGAATTGAGGTAGTCCAACCGATCGGTGAACGGCATGTTCATGAGCCACGTATTGCGTTCGCCGATTTTCTCGTGGTTGCGGTGCAGATAGCCCATGTCGGGTTCCAGCGCCACGATGGTTTCGCCCTCGATGCGCGCGATCATGCGGAACACGCCGTGCGTGCTCGGATGATGCGGGCCCAGATTGACGACCACGCTCTCCGTCGCCAGCCGCGCGGAGCCGTCCGCGGCCCGCGGGTTCTGGCTGACCGGCACGTAGGAAACGGGGGCGTGCCAATCCTCGGGATCCCAGTCCTGGGGATAACGCGTATTCTTGCCCCACGGCACCTTGTCTTCGCCGCGCACGAAATCGGCGCGCGGATGCCGGCTCTTGAAAGGCTTCTGCTCTTCCTCGTAATACGCTTCCTGCCAGTCCTTGCGCATGGGATGCCCGGCGAAGCCCTCCCAGAGCAGGACGCGGCGCAGATTGGGATGATCCGTAAAGGCAATGCCGAAGAGATCCCAAACCTCCCGTTCCTGCAAATTGGCGCCCGGATACACGCGGGTCGCGGACGGCAAGGCTTCGCCTTCCCCTACGGGCGCGTGCAACGCCAACGCTCCGCCGCCGCGGGCCGTGGAGTACAGATGGTATACGACGTCGAACCGCGGCGCGTCCGGCGCCCGATCCTTGCCTTGATAGGACAGGTAGTCCGTACAGGTCAGGTTGGACAGGAAATCGTACCCGTCCGCGTCGCGCAGATGCGCGAGCACCGCCAGCAGACGTTCGGCCGGCACCTGCAAAAGCGGCGCGTCCGGCGCCGGGAGGTCGGGAAAGGCCGCGCCGAGGGAATGCGCGGCCGGCGTTGCAACAGCTGTTTCAGCCATAGCCCGAGGCGACGAGGCGCTGTCCGTCTAGGCGGCCGCGCGTTTGGCCTCCGCGCGGCGTTTGGCCTCGGCAATACGCGCCTTGGCGGCTGCGCCCAGATTGCGGAGGCCGCCGGGACCGAGGGTCGAGTCGCGTGGGGACGCAGCGGCGTCAGCCTGCGCGCCGGCGCGCAGGGTTTCGGCGCGGATCAGGTCGGTCTGGCGCGGATCGAAGATGTCCGGGCCCAGTTGCGGCACGGGCACGAAATGGGAAATCTCGCGTTGATACCAGTCGGCCGTGCGGACGCTCTGGGTATCCACCTTTTCGTGCAATTTCATCAACCCGAAAATCAAGGCCTCGGGCGTAGGCGGGCAACCGGGCACGTACACGTCCACCGGAATGTACTTGTCGATGCCGCTGACCACGTTGTAGCCTTCCTTGAACGGGCCGCCGCCGGTCGCGCAGGCCCCCATGCTCAGGACGTAGCGGGGCTCGGCCATCTGGTTGTAGATGCGGACGATGGCGGGCACCATTTTCTTGGTGACCGTGCCGGAGACGATCATGAGATCGCTCTGGCGCGGACTGGGCCGCATCACCTCCATGCCGAAACGGGACAGATCATAGCGACTCGCGGCCGTGGCGATCATTTCAATCGCGCAGCAAGCCAACCCGAACAGCAAGGGCCACATGCTGGACTTGCGGCTCCAGTTGTAGATTTTGTCCAGCGTCGTGACCAAAACGTTGTCGCGCAAATCCGCCGGCACCTGCACGGCTTCGTGCAGATACGCCTGGATCTGCTCCGTCTTCAGTTGGGCAAATTGAGCGGGAGAGGAGGACATAAAAGAGAAATGCACCAAGGTTAGCGGGCGCGCAATGGCTGAATCTTACCCCAAGGCCCTGGTTTTCTTCAACAAAAGGGCTGTCCGCGCGACGGTCGCGCGCAACAGCGTCCGGCACGCGGGCGAGAATGCGCGCCGGTTCTCTCTCAGACGGACTGCGCCCGACCGCATGACGCGCGGCGGCGCGCGGGCGTACAATGCATGACGCCAAGCCGTTCTCCGGATGCAGACGCTGAATGCGGACAGTCATGCCCCTACGCCATAGTCCCGCCGCGCGGCCGGCGCGTTGGCGGCGCCTTGTCCCTCAATCCGCGGGGATGCCGCGGCCCTGCGCGGCAAGCGCCGCCTGGGTTTCTTCTTATCCCCTCTTCGGGACGGCTCGCGCGGACGGCGTCTTCCGCCGCGCGCTGGGCTCTCCCGCTCGCGGGCCATGGCCTACTCCCTGAACGATCCCTACCGACGCTACCGCTGGGTGTTACGCGCCAACGCCCTGACGGTGGGCATCGGGTTCGGCCTGTTGCTGCTCCTGCGCCCGCAACTTTTGGACGCCTTGTGGGGATGGGCGGTCCCGCCTGGCCCTTGGGCCTTGCGCTTGAGCGGAGCGGGTTTGGCGGGCATGGGCGGCGCCTTCCTCGAAATCAGCGGCCGGCCGGCCATCACCCGATGGGCCTCTTTGACGGTCATGCTTTGCAACGGGTTGATGGCGGGGCTTTTGTTTGCGGCTTATTTCACCGGCGGCTTGGCGCCCGCTCCCGTTGCGGGACGCTTTCTTTTGTTTCTGCTGTTCCTCGCCAATCTCTCCTGCCTCGTTTTGCCGTGGGCCTATCTGCAAGACGATCTGAAGCCGTAAAGATCCGACAGGGACAAGGCCCCGTTCGCTGCTCAGCGGGCGGGGGAAGGGAGGAGATCGCGCCGGACGCGCCCCGTTTCCGGCGTTGCGCCGCGGAGCAAGCCTATGGCCAGCCCAGATGCGGATGCCACTCCCCGTCGGCCTCCCATCGCGGGCTATACTATTATGTATAGAACCATAAGCCGTTATTGATCTCGGACGTTGAGGAGTACGCGCGCCATGTCTTGGAATTCGATCTGCTTACGTCGCTGGGGCCGCGCGCTGGGCGGCTTGGCGCTGGCCGCCAGTTTGTTCGGCGGAAGCGCGTTCGCAACGGCCCAAGAGGACCAGGCAAGCGAGACCGCGGATGCCCGCCCGGCCTTCGCGGGGCCCGAGATGACGATCACTTTCAAGGCCGGCGCAGTCCAGGCTTCGTATTTGCCCGAGGCGACAGGCGGCGACGGCGCGCTGACCTACGCCATCGATCCGGCTACGCCCCTGCCAGCCGGTTTGACCTTTGACGCAACGACGCATACGGTACGCGGCGCGCCGGCGGCGGCGCAGAGGCCGGCGACCTATCGGCTCATAGCCGAGGACGCCGACGGCGATACGGCCGCGCTGTCTTTCACGGTAGCCGTGGACGGGATGCCCGCTTTCGACAACGCGGCCGAACCGACGCTGACGTTCGCGGCCGGCCAGCCGCAGACCTCCGCGGCCCTGCCGCCGGCGACGGGCGGCGACGGCGCGCTGACCTACGCCATCGATCCGGCTACGCCCCTGCCGGCCGGCCTGACTTTCGACGCCGCCGCGCGCACCGTGACCGCGGATGCGACCGCGGCTACGTCGCCGGCGCCGGCGACCTACCGGCTCGTGGCCGAGGACGCTGACGGCGATACGGCCGCGCTGTCTTTCGCCTTGGTGGTGGACGGGATGCCCGCCTTCGACAACGCGGCCGAGCCGACGCTGACGTTCACGACCGGCCGGCGGCAGACCTCCGCGGCGCTGCCCGCCGCCACGGACGGCAACGGCGCCTTGACCTATGCCATCGATCCGGCTACGCCCCTGCCGGCCGGCCTGACTTTCGACGCCGCCACGCGCACCGTGACCGCGGATGCGACCGCGGCCGCGCAGATGCCGGCCACCTATCGCATGGTAGCCGCGGACCGCGATGACGACGCGGCCACGCTGCCCTTCACCTTGGCGCTGATGGCCGACTACGACCGCGATGACGACGGCCTGATCGAGATCGCGACCCTGGCCCAGCTGGATGCGGTGCGCCACGATCTGGACGGCGCCGGCGCGGCGCCGGCGGCGGCCTACGCCGCGGCCTTTCCTCTGGCGACAGCCGGCATGGGGTGTCCGGCGGCGCGCTGCGGCGGCTATGAGCTGGCCGCGGATCTGACTTTCGACCAGAACGGCGACGGTCGCATCACGGCCGCCGACGCGGCCTACTGGAATCAGGGCGCAGGTTGGGTGCCGATCGGCCACGATACGGACGAGGATCGGCCCTTCCGCGCTACGTTCCAGGGCAATGGCTACGCGATATCCCATTTGTTTATCCACCGCAGCGCGCGCGATTTCGTCGGCCTGTTCTTCGCGGTGTCCGACGACGCCCGCATTGAAGGGCTGACGTTGCGGGACGTCGAGATCTGGGGCTACCGGCACGTCGGCGGCGCGGCCGGGCGGAACGCCGGCCTGATATCCGCCAGTTCCGTCAGCGGTTCCGTCACGGGCAGCGACTATCGCGTGGGCGGCCTCGCGGGCGACAATTACGGCCTCGTCGCTACCAGCGCGGCTTCCGCGACCGTCGCCGGCGGCCGCAGTACGGGCGGCCTGGTAGGGTTCAACGGCCACACCGGGAAAATCGTCGCCAGCGCCGCCAGCGGCCCTGTCCTGGGGGGCGATGCCAACAGCGGCGGCCTCGTGGGCTACAACTATCGCGGCCTGATTGCCGCCAGCCACGCGACCGGCCCTGTCATGGGCAGCCGCGACAACGTGGGCGGTCTGGCGGGCGTTAACGACAACGAGGGCGTGATTACCGCCAGCTACGCGACCGGCATCGTCAGGAGCCATAACGGCAGCCATGTAGGCGGCCTCGCGGGCTACAACTTCGGCGGCCTGATCAGCGACAGTTACGCCCGCGGCGACGTCATCAGTCGCGGCGAGGGCCAAGTCGGCGGGTTGGTGGGCGCCAATGACGGCGCCATCATGGCCAGTTGCGCCATGGGCAACGTTACGACGGACGGTTCCCAGGTCGGCGGCCTGGTCGGGGCCAATAGAGGCCAAGGCCGGATTGCCGCCAGCTACGCCGCCGGCGCGGTGAAGGCCAGCAGCGCCGCCGACGTCGGCGGCTTGGTCGGCTCCAACGATCCCGGAGGCCGCATCGTAGCCAGCTACGCCCGCGGCGGCGTGGCGGGCGGCACGCGCGTCGGCGGCCTCGCGGGCTACAACCGCGATCGGGGAACGATTGCGGCCAGCTACGCCCGCGGCGCCGTGTCCGGGCGCACCCAAGTCGGCGGCCTGGTGGGCGCCGCGTCGACCTCCAGCGCGGCCGCGGCCAGCTACTGGGACGTCACCGCCAGCGGGCGAACCGACAGTCGCGGCGGTACGGGCAAGACCACGCAGGAATTGCAAACGACCGTCGCGTACGCCGATCTGTACGCGGCCTGGGACATAAACGTGGATGGGCTTCCTGGCAGCGACGCGCCCTGGGACTTCGGCACTGTCAGGCGCTACCCCGTCTTGCGCTATGCCTGCGGCGGCGATGCGCGCGCCGGCTAGCGAGGCCGCCGAGCTTCCCGGTTCGCGCTCTTGCGAACTGCGCGTCTCGGCACGCGGGACGGGATCAGGCAGTGTTGATGTTTAACTTCGTCCAGAGATCCAACCCCCTGCCAGGTACGGAAAACCCAAGCCACGCTGCGCATATGGGGCGTAGCGGGTCGCCGCGCGCCGCCCGCGTTGGAGCCCGCCACAACCGCGTGCCACGGCATGGCGCCTGATACCGCGCCGGAAGGACGGCCTCAAGCCCCCCTCCCCCCCCCACTGCGCCAGCTAGGCGCGGAAGGCGTCGACGTCGTAGGCCCGATCCGCGATCAAGCAGGACTGCAGCGCGGCGGTTCAGGCTTCAACCTGAGCCCGGCGGCGCGGCGCGGGCCGCCCGTACCGCGCGTAGATCCAGGGACGGCCCTAGTGATCCGTCAGGCTGTGAGAGTAGTAGGCAGAGCTAATGGCTCGCCGTAAGTCAGTGGAGCAAGGACGGCCGCGGCCGTTCCGCTAGCCAAGCGCTTAGCCTGTCGCAGTAGGTGCTTCGGGTTCAATATACCTATATCCTCGGAAGCATGAATCCCTCTGGAAATATCGTCCCTCTTGAACCGCATCCCATCCAGGCCGATCCACGAAGGATTTCACAGGGAATTCGTCTATTCCCCATGCCGTTAACTTCGGTGTGAGGCGGCCTGCGAAACCGGCGGTCCAACTCGGATCCAACTGTTCCTGATCGCCGGCATAAACGATATAAATGCGAATATAATCCAATCCGTCGCGAACAACGGCATTCCTGGCGACGATTGGATCAAATACGAATTGATCATTGAATCGCTCATCTAAAATTTCTCTAACAGTTTTTTCGATTGCATCCGCTTGCTGCTTCGTAATCGTTCTGTTTATCCGTATTGAAAAATCTTAAATCTAAAGCATGCGCCATCGTACAATGCAACAGGGGCCACGGTCAAGAGGGATGACTACTTAATAATGAGGTGGGCAAGCTACCAGTCCCAGTCGCCCGTTACGCGCATTCGCGAGGCGGTAGATCGAAGTGCAGAAGCGGCCCCGACCGCGTCCAAGAACGGGATCCGATCGTTTTGGGGGACGCGCCCGCCACGCGCGGGCATGCTGTACCGCAACACGGCTGATAGCTCCGGGACGTTCTGTCTCAGCTCCCGCCAGCGCGGCCAGACGCCCTGCTCACGCCTCGGCTTATTGGGTGATAGACCAACTTCCTTTTCCCGTATATAGAGGATAGCAGCCTAGCGGCGATAGACCGCGTTCCCCTTCCCGTACGCGGCCGGCAACCGGCCGCTAGGGACACCTGTCTGCGTCATCCCGCACCGCGCTGCCAGGCACAGACCGCGCGGCGTTGCCCACATATATGACGGAACCGGCGTCCAGAAAAGACCGGATGTGGAGCCACTGGGTATCGGTCATCAGGGAGCGTCCTCGCGGCGACAGGCCGGTGGATCGACTACCGCCGGCTCGCAGGATGTCCAATCAATCTCGACACGGCCTAGTACTCCGTCATGTTTCTATAGATACTTGGCTAAATTGTCGACTGCCTTACGTAGGCAGCACGTAGGCGAAATTCCGCTTTGGACACGTATCCCTATCAATCTGACCGTGTACTAGCCTTCATCCACAAACGTCGCAACCGGATTTTCCGTACGGCCGTAGGAGTGCCAGATCTTGTACCCCAGCAACGCTTTCAGGCGTTCATCCGCCTGGGCCAATACGGACGGTGCCGCGCCCAGGAAGTAATTCTCTTGCGTCCGGTATTGGGGGCCGCAAAACGTCGTGATCACCGTCAGGCGATCCCGTGCCGTCGCGTTGGCTCCCGTGCCGTGCCAGATGCGTCCGTCGATGACCAATACGGTGCCGGCCTGGCCGGCGACCGACGTCACTGCGTCCGGCGTATCGTCCCCCGCGACGGGCTGGCGTCCCGAAAGATGGCTGCCCGGCACCACGCGGGTGCTGCCCGTTTCCGCGCTGAAGTCGCGGAGATACCACAACACGTTGACGCAGGCGCAGGGCGCAATCACGGTCGGTTCGGTACGGGGCAAGGCCGGCGTGGTTTGGCGCGTGATGGCGCCGACCGGCAACGCGTTGGCCGCGGCGGGGATGGGCGCGGGCATCCACCATTGATCCGTATGCAAAGGCATCTTGACCCCGCCCTGCTTGGCGATGTTGGCGCCGTGGCTGGATAACAGGAACTCATCGCCCAGCAACAACCGCACCAAGGCCGAGACCCGTTCGTTGTAGAGCAGATCGACGAAAGGCCGGCCTTTGTTGACGAGCATCCAGACGCGCTGGTTGACGCCGCCCGCCGCGGCGCGGAACCGGTCGCGCGGCGACATGTCCGCCCGCGCCTGAAAGTCGCCCCATTGCTGCTCCGGCCCGCCGTCCTCGAAGGCCGCGCCGGCCTCCCGCTCGCGCCGCGCGACATCCTGGAGCGCGGCGGCCAAGACCTCCACGTCCGGTTCGGGAATGGCCTGCTCCAGCAGCGCGTAGCCCCAATCCTGAATGTCGCGGGTCGCTTGCTCCATGCGCAAGGTAGGCTGCGGCAGTTCCCGTACGTGCGGCATAGTCAACCCCTTCCTTTGGTTGTTTCGCTCAGCCAAATCAACGCTTCGGACTTCCCGCCCGTTCCCGCGCGGCCCGCGTCCCGGCTTGGCCTCCAAACGGCGCGTGCCGACGCCGGCCGGCGTTAGCGGTCACTGCTTGGCGTAGGGCTTGTCTTGCCCCGTCACGCTATCGACGTGGCCGAAAAGGCTCTGTAGCCGTTCCCTGGCCGCAGGCTTCAGCGGCGGTTGCAGCAGAGAGTGCGCGTTGCGGTCCAAATGGGCGCGTCGGCCCGTGCCGGACAGCACGACGTCAATGCCGGGTTCGTACCGGCAAAAACGATACGCGGCTTCGGTCACGGACTCCGCATGCCCTTCCCGCACCAGGAAGCCCAGGGGATCGTCCGCATCCACCCGGTCCCGCGCCACGATGCCGCGGGCGATCAAAGCGCCGACAATGCGTTTGAGCACCGCCGGTTGGCTGAAGGCATGGCGCACGGCGAACATGCAGGTCGTCCCGATGCCCTGCTGTCGACACAAGGGCAACAATGCGCGGCGCGCGCTGGGATTCAGGATGTTGAAGCCCACCATCAGGACGTCCGCGCAACCGGGCGCGCCGCGCAGGACGCGCAGCAAGACGCGGTGGGACGGATCGGAATTGAAGTGTTCCGAAATCCCCACGGCCCTGATTACGCCTTCGCGTTTGAGTTCCTGCAATCCGGGCAGGATCGAATCCAGAGCATGGTCTACATGTTCCATGTAAAGGGCATGGATATAGTACAGATCCAGGCAATCCAGTCCCAACCGCTCCAGCGAACCGTATACCGAGGCTTTGAAAGCGGACCAGGGCAATGGCTTCATGTCCTTGTGGCAAGGCGCTTTGGAACAGACGATGAGACGGTCCCGCGGGATTTCGGCCGCGGTTTCCTGCAGGGCCCGGCCCACAATCGTTTCCGTGCCGTAGCCTTGCGCCGTGTCAATCAGGTTGATGCCCATCCGCAACGCTGCAGCCACGATCGCGACCGAATGCGCTTCGGACTGGCCGTACCCCTGGCCCAAACGGCTGGCGCCGCCCGTGCCCAAGCCGATGACGCTGGCGGGAGGGGACAATGAACCCAAGGACGTAAATTCCATGCGGGATTTTCTCCCTGGCTGCAGGGTCGCGCAAAGCGCGCGAATGCAATGGAGCAAACTTTCATTGTAACCCGAATAAGGGTTCGGGGACGCCTCTTCGAGCCCAAAGCGGGAGACGCGTCGGCTGCCTCTTCGCGCGAGGTTCTGTCGGTTGGCGTTGCTCCTGCGCGATGAGATTGCGTACGTTCCGATGTCCGCTCCCGGCCCTGGCGCTGGACAGCTTTGGCGCTTACCCCTTGCGTCGCAGATTGCGGCGAGGGCCTGGAACGCTAGGCTGCGCAGCCTAGCGCGCTGTTCTGGCGGCGGCCTGGAGACGGGCACGCTTCAAGCGGATCCGGCGTCCAGTCTTGGCCTCATTCGCGGGCGCCGTGCGTGCGTAACAGCTCAATCATCGCGGCGGCGCGCCGGCGCCTTATCGCTTGCCGAGAAGCGGATAGCCCCCTAACGCGCCGGGAGGGATCATATTGGCGATAATGGCGTCGCGCAATCGAGAGCGGAGTCTCGCCGGCTTCCGTACGGGCTTCCGGATCCGCCCCGGCGGCCAACAACACCGCGGCCGTCGTCGGATCGTCACGTCGAGACGCCCACAAGAGCGGCGTTTCGCCGGTGTCCATACGCGCGTCCGGCTCCGCGCCCGCGGCTAACAATATTTCTACCGTCACCCAGGCCTTACTGGGCGCGCCGACGATATCGCGCGCGGCATCGCTTTGTACCGCTATATGCAGAGGGCGTTCGCCGCGTTGGTTGCGGGCGTTGGGATCCGCGCCGGCGGCCAACAGCATCCGCATCCCCTCCTCCAAGCTGGTGCCTGCCGCCTCGTGGAGGGGCGTGTAACCAAAGCCCGCAACGGCGTTGGGATCCGCACCGGCCGCCAATAACGCCTGCCCTCCCTCCACATACCTCATGCCCATGGCCTTATGGAGGGGCGTCGCCAGGTTGGGATTGGCGCCGGCCGCCAACAACTGCGCCGCCATATCTGCCGCTTTGGCCCTTACCGCCTCGGACAGAGGCGTTCGGCCTTGATCATCAACCACGTCAGGATTGGCGCCGGCCGCCAACAACTGCGCCCCCCTCTCGGCCTGATTGTCCCGTACCGCGCGGTGGAGGGGAGGCTCGTCCGCATGGGCGCGACTCCCAGCCAGAATGGATCCCCAACTACAGGCATGGAGGCAGACAGCCAGAGCGCGACCCAACCCGGACTTAGGCATCGAGAAGCGAGGCGCCAACGCCTTCGGATCATGAGGCAGCGGCCAACCGTGCTTGACCCAGTATCCTGAACGCGCAAGGCAGCTGCGGAAGTAGCCCCGCAAGTGAAAAGAGAAGGGGCCCAAGACTTAACCGCATTTTGGAAGCTTGAAGTTTGGCCGGCCTCTGCCTGCCTACTCGATTCTTGCATGAGAAATGGCTTCAGACGGCCTAAAAAGCAAAGGTGTCCCTGATCTGCGTCCGGGACGCAGATGAAGCGGCTATATCCGCGTCCGCACAGGAATTTTCTTCATGGGGCGCAGTATAAGGCGCAACGCAAAACGCGGACCGCCCCGCGTTCTGTATCGTTGCGGCATACGCCAAGCGGCATGGTTACATCTCTTTTCCGGTTCTTGAGCGAGGCAAGGTCGGTTCCGAGAAAGATCTTCCGGCCTTACGACCACCCGCGAGGGGCAGCGTCCCTGCCTTCTCCCCATGCTGAGGCCTCGACGCGCGTCCGTCACTAGGCAAACGGAATAAAGCGCAGAGCTGCCAACAAGGCCACGATAGCCCCCAGCTGAACCCATTGCCACCGCATCAAATCGGTTTTAAGTTCAGCCATATTCTGTTTGATATCGGCCACATCCTGCTTGAACTCCGACTTGAGTTCGGACTTGAGTTCGGCCATGTCTTGCTTGAACTCCGACTTGAGTTCGGCTATGTCCTGCTTGAACTCCGACTTGAGTTCGGCCATGTCCTGCTTGAACTCCGACTTGAGTTCGGCCATGTCCTGCTTGAACTCCGACTTGAGTTCGGCCATGTCCTGCTTGGTCGCAAACTGCGACCAGTCAGGAATGTGGGACGCTATGATCTCCGCCTGCTTTTCCGCCATCTCCGCCTCCCGCAATTCGCGGTAGGCCTTTCGATGCATGCTCATAGACGACCCTCCGATTGACACAGGGACAGCTTTCGCTCTTTGCCTCCCGTCATTGTACCGCACCGCGCGTTGGACACCGCCAAGGATTTGCGCCGGCCATCGGTTCGGTGCGCTGAGCCGTACAGGCGCGCCGGCCAAGCGATGACCGACGCATGCGTTTCCCCACAGTTACAGCGAGACCCGCGTTGTCGGTCAAGAGCGTATACCGGATTCGAGTGGGGATGCCGACGCTTGGGCCTGGATATCCAAACTCTGGGTTTTGGCGCGGCCCCGGCATGGGGCAAAGACGAACGTTTTACGGGAAAGGAGCTGCTATGGATAGCCCATCATCGACAAGACGGATCCGCGGATGCAGGCTACAATAAGACCCCTTGCCCGCGCATAAAAAGCCGGAGGCCCTTCATGGCGGCGTTGGCCCCGCTCGCGTTGGACGAATACGACTTCGCGTCCCTACGCCAGGCGGGACAGGCGTACGTGGATAAAACGGCGCATATCCAACGCAGGCTGGCTGGCAGAGCCGATCAAGTACTCCTTCCCGGCGCGCCCGCGCTGCTTCGGCCAGTCGCTGTTGGTGTCGACGCTGCCCTTTTCCAGGATCGGCGGCCAGCGAACCCGTCTACAATCCCATCTCCTATTTGACGGTCTTGCGGCAGTTGACGAGACCGCAGTACGCCGTCCAAGTCCGCGCGCAGGGGTTCCCGCAACCCTGGATTGAAACCGGGCAGACTCATTTTCTCTTTAGATGCCTGCAGGCGCGCGGCCAGCCCCTGACCGAGAACGATATCAGCGAGGGCGGCGTGCGGGACGCTCAGCGTCCGACCTTGAATGCCTGGTTGTTCCAGGCGGGATACGTAACGTTTGCGCGCGCCAGGCCAGCGGGCTTTGGGCTTTCCGAACCTGGAAGTGCGCACGGCGTTCTATGCCGGTTTGTTTCGGCATTGGTTCCGGGAACCCGCAGGACGCGGCAGCCGCATCTTCAAACTCGTACGCGCCGTGGGCCGCGTCTTTGAGGCCCGGGACTGCGGCGCCGGCCTTGCCGCCTTCGATCAGATGCTGGACGGGATGAATTACGCCCTCTTGCGCGCGGAAAGCCATTTTCAGATCGCTTTCCCAATGCTCGGCGAAGTGGCTGCCGATATCCTGGACGAGCCGCGCGACCTGCACGCGGCGTCGGAACGGCTGACGCGCTGCAGAGTCTCGCATTCCCTACAGGTCAGGCGGGCTTCCTTTCCCACTTCAAGGCCAGAAGAAAAGTGTGGGATTCCAGAGGATGAGATGCAAGTATCCGGACAGCATTGCTCCTATCCATAAGACGCCTGCAAGGCAAGAGTGACATCCTCTATCGCGCACGCGCCCCAAAAACCGGAGGCGGATCCCGCGCTGGGTCGCAGCCGGGGAGGCATCCGCTGCTGTCCCTCCAAGGACCTGCAACGATCCGGTCGCGCAAGGCGCATCCGCATGAGACCGTTTACCATTACAATATCCGTCAAGGCGCTTGCGCGCAGGCGAAACTCTACGAGGCCGGCCAAGGCTTCGCCGTATCCCGCCGCGTCGTTCGTCGCCCCGTAACCGCACCAGGGGCTCGCTCTAGCTGGCATTCTCCGTTCCCTCGGCCCGTCCGGCTTTCTCCTCGTCATCGCAGGCTGGCGGCTTTACCCGATCGCAACAGGACACTTTCCTTGACTTCCCCTCGCGCGCGCGCCTGCGCGTCCTCTCAATTCCAAACGGAACGCATTCTGACCATTACGGGCGGCCATACCGTTCACGATGCGTTCAGCGCGTTTTTCCCGCCCCTGCTGCCCAAAATCCAGGAAAAACTCAGCCTTACCTACGCCCAAATCGGCTCCTTGTCCTTCGGCATGCAGATTCCGTTCATTTCCACGCTCTTCTTGGGCTACTTGGCGGATCACTTGAGCGTCAGATATTTCGTCATCTTCACGCCGGCCGTAACCGCGACGTTGATGAGTCTGCTGGGCTTGGCCAACAGTTACTGGACGATGATGGCGCTCGTGGTGGCCGCCGGCTTCAGCGTCGCGGCTTTCCATGCGCCGGCCCCGGCCATGATCAGCCACATCGCGGGCAAACGCGTGGGTCTGGGCATGAGTTTCTTTATGGGCAGCGGCGAACTGGGACGCACCGTGGGGCCGCTGCTCGTGGCGGGCGGCTTCGTCTGGTTCGGCCTGGAGGGCCTATGGCGGATCATGTTCCTGGGTTGGGGCACTTCCCTGTTGCTGTACTGGCGCCTGCGCGACGTATCGGGCCGGCCGGCGCAACAGACCGCGCCGGAAACCCTCATGGATTTTCTGCGCGGCGGGCGCCGCGTCCTGGGACTGGTCAACGGCATGGTCGCGTTTCGGACCTTCCTGCACGTAGTTCTGACCACATACTTGCCGCTGTACATGCGGGACGTCCTGGGCGCGGCCTTCGTGCGCGGCGCCCTGTCCCTGACCTTGCTGGAAGGCGCTGGAGTGGTCGGGGCCTTGATCGTGGGACCCTTGAGCGATTACATTCCGCGCAAGCGCATTCTGGCGACGCTCTTCGTCCTATCGCCGCTCTTGGTCTTCGCCTTCCTGCGCGCCCCTGCGCAGTGGGCGTATTGGCTGCTACCGGCCGTGGGTTTCTTTTCCCTGTCCACCACGCCCGTCATACTGACGATCTTGCAGACCCGCTTTCCGCGCAACCGCGCGCTGGCTTCCGGCACTTTCATGAGCACGGGCGTCGTCAGCCGCAGCGTGATTACCTGGCTTTTGGGCATCGTGGCCGATCGGTACGATCTGACCGTGGTGTTTTACCTCTCCACCGTCGCTTCCGTCTTGAGCCTTCCCCTGCTCCTGCTGCTCTCCGAAACCGATACGGAAATGCAGTAACCGCGCGCGGCGAGAGCGCGGGGACGAAATGTAATCCGGATCACGCAAGCACGGCTCCCGTTCCTATAGACTCCGACCTGCAAGCAGTCGCCTCTTCTTGGAAGCGAAAGGGAGCGCGGTACCGCAAATCGCCGGCTATCGCCTCCCTTTCCTTTTGGCCTTTGGCGCCCAACGCCCTACGGCCTTATCCTGATCGGCCCCGCACGGCGCGATCCCGTTCCTTGGGCCCAAGGCCGCGGGCGTTAGGCGAAGCGGCGGAAACGATTGATAATACGGCCTGCGCGTTACGTCATCGCAGGATTGCCAACGCATCATGAGGCGCTCTCTCACGGCCGCGGCGTTCGGCCATACCGGACAAGGCGATTACGGCCACGGCCACGAATTTTCGCTGGGACTGCACCCCGAAGTCGAAACCGTAGCCATCGCGGACCCCGATCCCGAAGGGCGGGCCCGCGCCTTGGCGCGCACAGGCGCGCCGCGCGGCTACGAGGACTACCGCGCCTTGCTGGAACGGGAACGTCCCGATCTGGTCAGCGTGGCGTCCCGTACGGTTACGGATCACGCCGTCCAAATCGCGGCTTGCGCCCAGCGCGGCGTCAAGGGCGTTTTGTGCGAAAAGCCCATGGCGGCCTCGTTGGCGGAGGCCGACTGGCTGCTGGCCGCGTGCCGGAAGGCCGGCATGCACTTGGTGGTAGCCCATCGCCGGGCCAGCGCGTACGAAATCCATGCCTACGAGCTGGTGCGGCAAGGCCTGATTGGCCAACTGCGGGAAATCCGCGGGCGGGGCAAGGGCGATCACCGCGCGGGCGGCGAGGACCTCGCCGTGTTGGGACCTCACATCATGGACAGCATGCGCTGGTTCGCCGGGGCAAACCCCGCGTGGGCCGATGGGCACGTGGTTCAGGACGGCCAGCCGGTTTCCGCGACGGACGCGCGCGCGGGCAACGAGGGCATTGGCGCCATAGCCGGCAACGGATTGACGGGCATGTTCATGTTTCCGGGCGGATTGCCCGCCGTTTTCACGTCTTACGCCGTCGCCCCGCGGCCCGCGCGCGAGCATTCCCGATGGTTCGGCTTCGAAATCTACGGGACCGAGGGCGCGCTCAGCGTGCGCAATTCGCCTACCGGCCTTCTTTATCACTGTCCCCACGGCATGTGCGCGCCCGGTCCGCAGGCGGAATGGAACAGAATCCTCTTGGCGGACTGGGAGGAGGACGGCCAAGGCCGGCCACGGACGGAACGGGACAAGATGCTGCGCAGCAATCGCATCATGGTCGACGAACTGGTCAATGCCGTGCGCGACGGCGCGCCCGTCACGCGCGCTTGCACGGGCGAGGATGCCCGCTGGGCGCTGGAAATGATAATGGCCATCCATGAATCCCACTTGCAGGGCCGGAGGGTAGAACTGCCGCTCGCCCAGCGCGGCAATCCCTACTCTGCGCGTACGCAGCCAGAGGCGTAGAAGATCTGCAAGCTTGAACTCCATCCGTTACCTACGGCATCGGCGTCGGCCAATGGATTTGGATCGATGCGCGCAGTTCAGGCGAGAACCCGAAGACGACTATGTAGGGCAATTGGGAATACAAGGATCCGTTGTTGGACAAGTTGCTTGTCGGAGATGATCAGCAGCTTCGCTGAACCGCGTCCCGTCTGGATTATCCTTGGGGGTTTTTGTACATCGGCCAAGTTGGAAAGCTGTCCTTTACTTGGTTTGCATGCGATTCCATGTCCCTTATCCCCGCTACGTCTCGGCTGTGGGCAGTCTTGCGCGCGGTCATTGAAAGTTGTTTCCCAAAGCCAAGACATTCGTATAGAACCCCCAGCAGTGTTGTAATTTGTTGCCGCCTCTCCATCATCAGTTTCTGGTAATTGACTCATGTCTGACACCTTCTGTCCTGTCTGTCAAGCGTCCTTAGCCCTGGATCAGGACCTATGTCCCTATTGCGGCGCGGCGCAGGGGCCGGGCGCGAGCGCCCCCGCGCGTAATCTGGCGGTGGGCAGTACCCTGCACCAAGGCAAGTTCACCGTCGGGCGCGTCCTGGGCGAAGGAGGCTTCGGCATCACGTACAAGGGCGCGCACCGGGATTTGCGGCGGCCTGTAGCCGTCAAGGAACTGTTTCCCCTGGATTTGGGCGCGACGCGCCTCGGCACCCGCGTGTCCGTGCCCGCGCCGCAGGCGGACGCCTTCCGCTACGCGCGCGAGCAGGCGCTGCAGGAAGCGCGGATCATCGCCGGCTTCCGCTCGCGGAACATCGTGGACGTCTACGACATGTTTTTGGAGAACGGCACGGCCTATATCGTCATGGAGTATCTGGAGGGCGAGACGCTGGAGGCGCGCCTGGAACGCGTCGGCAGCCTGCCGCCCGACGAGGTGCAAGGGATGGCCGAAGCGCTGTGCGAGGCCTTGGCGGAGGTGCATGACGACAATTGGTTGCATCGCGACATCAAACCCTCCAATATCGTGCTGGCCGCGGATCAGCGCATCGTCCTCATTGATTTCGGGTCCGCGCGCGAGTTTCACCTGCACCGCACCCAGCGGCATACGCGGATTCTGACGGCCCAGTACGCGGCCCCGGAGCAATACAGCGAAGCAGCGCGTTTCGGGCCTTATACGGACGCGTTCAGTTTGGGGGCCACTCTGTACCACGCCCTGACAGGCGCGCCGCCGCCCTCGGCGATGGACCGGTTTCAGAGCGGGCGTGACCTGGACTTTCCGCCCGGGGTGCCGTCTCGGCTCGCGACGGCGTTGCAGCAGGCCTTGGCCTTGCGCATTGACGATCGCCCATCCTCTATGGCCGCGTTGTTGGCTCTGATACAGGATCCCGTTTCATCTGTCGCGGGTGTAGTGCTGTCTGTCCCCATGGTTTCACCCGACTCCTCACCGGAGAGTGATCGGGAAGCGCTCAACGCTTTCAATTTCAATCGAGCCATCCCAGAGGGTTGGTTTAGCGACGTACCCTTGGCTGACTGGAGCGGGGTTATGGTAGATGATGCCGGCCGAGTCATTCGTCTATCCATCGACGGATTTGAGACCCTGCCAGCCGAAATCGGGCAGCTGACCCAACTGCAATCCTTGGATCTATACAGCAGGTTGGAGACCCTGCCAGCCGAAATTGGGCAGCTGACACAACTGCAAAACTTGCATCTATACAGCAACGGGTTGGAGACCCTGCCAGCCGAGATCGGGCAGCTGGCCCAACTGCACTCCTTGCATCTATGCGGCGTCGGATTGGAGACCCTGCCAGCCGAGATCGGGCAGCTGGCCCAACTGCAAGTCTTGTATCTAGACGGCAATGGGTTGGAGACCCTGCCGACCGAGATCGGGCAGCTGACCCAACTGCACTCCTTGGATCTATCCGGCAACGGGTTGAATTCTCCGCCGCTCGCAACGCTTGCTCTGTGTTCATCGCTGCACTCCTTGGATCTATCCGGCAACGGGTTGAAGGTCCTGCCGACCGAGATCGGACAGCTGACCCAACTGCACTCCTTGGATCTATCCGGCAACGGGTTGAAGGTCCTGCCGACCGAGATCGGACAGCTGACCCAACTGCACTCCTTGGATCTATCCGGCAACGGGTTGAAGGTCCTGCCGACCGAGATCGGACAGCTGACCCAACTGCACTCCTTGGATCTATCCGGCAACGGGTTGAAGGTCCTGCCGACCGAGATCGGACAGCTGACCCAACTGCACTCCTTGGATCTATCCGGCAACGGGTTGAAGGTCCTGCCGACCGAGATCGGGCAGCTGACCCTGCAAAACTTGGACCTATCCGGCAACGGGTTGGAGATCCTGCCGACCGAGATCGGGCAGCTGACCCTGCAAAACTTGGACCTATCCGGCAATAGGTTGCAGACTTATCCACCGGCCATTGAGCCCCAAGTTCTCATTGACGATCCCGCCGCCGCCGATGGCGAACCCGACGGCCGTCAGCATCCGGCCATCGAGCCCCAAGTTCTCATTGACGATCCCATTACCGTAGAGGAACTAGCGGAGATCGTGAGCCGGAGTCCCATCGATCTGGTGCGCATTCTCATGAAATTCGGCGTGATGGTGCCTATCACCCAGGTCATCGATTTCGAAACCGCCAGCATCGTATGCGCGGAACTGGACATTCAGATCGGCCAGATCGGCCTCACGCCAGAAGCTGCATGGCGCAGATGGCTACGGATCCCATGGCCCAGCCAACCAGACGAGGGTCCCCCCTGTTCCTGAAATACGCACGGCACCTGACCGCCTCCGAACGGCCGTGGCTGAACCGGATCGCCAAGGGCGGTTGCGGGCACCGGCGCCCGGCGGGGTGGAAAAGGGAACGGGCCCGGGCCCTGTTGATGTGCGACGAGGGGCCGGAGGGCGAGGGCGGGCCGGACGCAACGATCGCGGCCGCCCTGGACGTGTCCGCGCGCAACGTGAGCCGCTGGCGCCGCTAGGCCGTGGCAAACGGGCCGGCCGCGGCGCGGGCGAAGCGCAGCTCCTGCAGTGGGTTCAGTCCACGCCGCCGGCCGGCCAGGCACGCGGGCCGTTGCGGGAGCCTGGCCCGCGAACGAGTAGCGCGGGGGATTGCGTCTCGCATCCGTTACGAGACAGTGTGCCGCGTGCTCAAAAAAACGAACTGACGCCTTGGCGGCGAGTGCAGCGGTGCTATCCGCCGATGCCGCCGGAGGCGGATTTCGTGATCCCGAGGGAAGCGGTGCTGAACCTTTACAGCCGGCCCTACGATGCGCGCTATCCGGTGATCGGCAGGGACGAACAGCCCCAACCGTTGCGGACCGACAAGCGGGCACCGCAGCCGGCGCGCCCGGGACAGCCCGCCACCTATGACTACGCATACGTGCGGTGCGGCACCTGCACGATCGGGATGTTCGTGGAGCCGCTGGGCCCGTGGCGCACGGCCGCGGACTGGGCGTACCAGGTAAAGGCCCTCGCGGATCATCTTTGCGACCGCTAGGCCGAGCGCCTGATCCGGGTCTGCGATAATCTGAACACCCACGCCTGCGCCTCTTTTTTCCGGGCGTTTCCGCCCGCCGAAGCGCACCGCCTAGCCCGGCGCGTCGGGCTGGTGTATACGCCCCGGCACGGCAGCTGGCTCAACAGGGCTGAACCGGAGCTGAGCGTCCTGACGCGGCAGGCCTTGTCCCCGCGCATGGTGACGCAGGACGAGGTTCACGCGCAGGTCACCGCGTGGGCGGAGGCCTGCAACGCGGCCCAAAAGGGCATTAACTGGCAGTTTCGCACTGCCGACGCCCGCGTGCGCCTCAAACATCTGTATCAGACAATAGAAACATGATGGAGTACTAAGCCACTCTCTACAGCGATACCTCCCGTCCCTTTGACCGGCCGTCCACCCATCGCATAGCCGTCAAGGTCATCAATCACTTGGGAGACGAAGTCATGAAGGTCTTTCGAGTCGATGCATGAACGGCGTTGCCTCTGATCACCGGATGCGGTCAGAGAATAAACAAGGCAAAAACGCCGTACGCGCGGCGGGCATCGTTAAAACCATCGCCATACGTCGTGCAAGCCAAGCTCAATGGCGATCCTCCCCTGTTGAGTTGAGAGTTCAGCCTCGACAGTCAAGCCAAACCAGGGTATGCGTTCTCTACCGAGATGCCTGTACAGGCGCGCAACAGGCGGGGAATGCGGGTGATGCCCGTTGTCTCAGCCGCGCGCCGCTGCGCCCCTCAAAGCGCCGGCAGGCTACTTGGCCTCCAGCGGCCACGTGACCAAAGGGCGGTACAGGTTGCCTCCGCGCTGTTGAACGCTCCGGTACCAATGCACGGCGTCGACGGCGCCTGGGCATGGCTCCATCCGATGTCGCAAGGTCGCGCGCGCTATCCAATCGCTCGTCCGACGTTGCTGCGATCTCGATAACCGGTGCGGCAAACGGGCCAAGGTTACGTGCGGGCGCAAACGCGCATCCGCGCTTTCCACGCCCAGCCCTTGCAACGTTGCCTGCAGATCCGCATGCATGCGTTGCAGTTGTTGCCCGGGAACCTCCACTTCCGACCAGAGGCCGCGCGTCCGGGCACGACCGCCGTAGGGCGTTGGCGTATGCAGCGCGATGGCAAAAGGCGAGTAGGCGGAGAAGGTCGCGCCGAAGGCCCCGCGCCAAGCCGTTATGTCTTCCTCGGCAGTCGGACCCAAATAATGCAAGGTGATATGCCAGGATGCGCGCCGCGTCCACCTGACCGCGGAACGGCCGTCCGGCAGGGCCAGATCAGGCGTTGCGCTTTGGCGCCACTGCTCCAAGCAGGCAGCGGCTTGGTCTGGCAGGGGGCAACCGAGGAAACTGTTGAAACGAGCGGCCGGCGCGGGCATCTACTGGCGCAGCAGAGTGAGCAGATCCCGGGTCAGGTCGCGGGCGTCCATGGTGCTGTCGTAGGTGAGAGCCAGCCGGCCTTGCCGATCCGTGACGTAGGTGCGCACCGTATGATCGACCAGATAACTCTGATCCGTCGGCGCCTCGCGATGCGAGTCGATGTAAATGCCGTACGGCACGGCCACGCGTTCCAGCGCGCCGACGTCTTCAATCCGAATGCCGCGGAACTCGGCGTGGAAAGCGGACAGGTAGGCCCGCAGCCGTTCCGGGGTATCCCGTTCCGGGTCTACCGTAACGAACAAGACCTCGATTTCGTCCTGCATGCGGGGCAAATCCGCATAGGCTTCCGCAATGGTGTGCATGGCGGCGGGGCACATGTCCGGGCAAAACGTGTAACCGAAAAACACGATCTGCACTTTGCCTTCCTGGCCTTCGAACGCGGTCGAGTCAAAGGGCCGGTTGTCCAGGTCCAGGCCCACGATGCTGGGCACCTCCAGCGGCGGATCAATATGCGTGCCGGCGTACGTCGGGGCGGAAGCGCACGCGGCCAGGCCCAACCCGCAGGCGAGGCCGAGGATCAGGCCGCGGATCCGCGCAGGAAGCCGACGCCAGGCGGGGACTGACATGAAAAGCGCTACTCGGCCTCCGCGGGCAGCAGGCTTTCCAGATGGCTTCTGACTTCTCTGGCGATAGGCCGATTGCCGGCTGAGTTCAGTTGGAGGCGCAAGCGGTCGTATCCCGCGTCGGGTTGCGCGTCGAAGTCCGCCGCGGCCTCCTGCAGCGGCGTCCAATGGGCCGCCAGGCGCCAATCCGCATCCCACGCATAGACATGGCAACCGGCGTCGGCCTGATAGGCGTCGGGCTCGCACAAACTGGACAGGACCGGCAAACAGGCCGGTCGGCGCACGGCCAGGCGCAAATCCAGATTCAGATTCAGGTCGCAGATGAAGGCCAGGCCCGGCGCATAGGCGCGGGCCAAGGCATCGTCCGGCTCCATCTCCAGGAAGAAGTAAAGAGGTTCGGGATACGTCATGAAAAATTCCTGGTCGGCAGCGGACAGACGTATTTCCTCATAGCGGCTACGCCAAGGGGTCCGCCGTCCGCGGTCGTCCGCCGCGAACTCGCCAAAGCCTTGCGTGGCGCCTAGGGCGAAAGCCGGACTGCGCTGCGCGAAGGCGGCGAAATGTAAGGGAAAGGAAGAAGGCATCGCATCCGGTTTGCCGTGACCTGCACGGAGCAAGTGTAGCATAGGCGGTATAATGTCCGGCGTCGCTTTGGCCGCGCGCGTGGCGCGGGCGCGCGTATTCCCCGCGGGGAAAGGATGGCACCATAGACCCACGACAAGGAACCGACGCTGCCCAAACCTGGCGCGATACGGAGACCTTCGCGGCTATCGCGCGGGAACGGCGGCGCCAGGCCGAAGGCATAGAACTGATCGCCAGCGAGAATTACGTGTCCCGCGGCGTGCTGGAAGCGATGGGCAGCGTCCTGACCAACAAGTACGCCGAGGGCTATCCGGGCAAGCGCTACTACGGCGGATGCCGGCATGTGGACGAGGTGGAGCGTCTCGCCATCGAGCGCGCCCAAGCGCTGTTCAAGGCGGAACACGTCAACGTGCAGCCCCATTCCGGCTCGCAGGCCAATGCCGCCGCCTACCAGGCCTTGTTGCAGCCGGGCGATCGCGTACTGGCCCTGAAGCTGGATCACGGCGGCCATTTGACGCACGGCTTTCGCCTCAACAGTTCCGGCCAGCTGTACGACTTCCAGCATTACGGCGTCCATCCCGAAACGGAACAGCTGGATTACGAAGACGTATGGGAGCAGGCGCGGCGGTTCCGCCCGCGTTTGATCGTCGCGGGCGCCAGCGCGTACCCGCGCCACTTCGATTGCGCGCAGCTGCGTCGCATCGCGGACGAAACGGAGGCCCTGCTCATGATGGATATGGCGCATGTGGCCGGACTGGTGGCCGCGGGGCTGCACCCGGATCCCGTGCCCTATTGCGACGTGGTGACGACCACGACCCACAAAACCTTGCGCGCCGCCCGCGGCGGCTTGATTCTGTGCCGTCAGGCGTACGCCCGCGCGGTCGATCGGAGCGTGTTTCCGGGGCAACAGGGCGGTCCTCTCATGCATCTCGTCGCGGGCAAGGCGGTCGGCTTGGGCGAAGCGCTGCAGCCCGCGTTCCGGGCCTATCAGGAAAAGACCCTGCGCAACGCCCGCGTTCTGGGCGCCACGTTGGTCGAAGCCGGGTTGCGGCTGGTGTCGGGCGGCACGGACAACCATCTGGTCCTGGTGGACCTGAACAGCCCGGCGCGGCCGGAGGTTACCGGCAAGGCCATGGAAAAGGCGCTGGATCAAGCGGGCCTGCACTGCAACAAGAACATGATCCCGTTCGACCCGCGGCCGCCCCGCGTGACCAGCGGTATCCGCCTGGGTTCGCCCGCCGCCACCACGCGCGGGATGGGCCCCGAGGAGTTCAAGCAGATTGGGCGCTGGATTGGCGCCGTCGCGCGCGATCCGGGCGATGCCGCGCTGCAACGGCGCATCCGGGCGCAGGTCAAGGACCTCGTGCAGGCTTTCCCGGTTCCTGCCTGACGCGACCGTTTTTGCTCCCGCCGGCGCACGCGGTGCTTGACCGCCACCTGCAAGAATATCGGCAACGCTACGCCTGGCTCTGGAGTTTCATCCAGGCGCCGGCGGCGCCGTCCGCGCGCGGTCCGGGCGCAGATCCCGGGGCGTCGTTGCGCCGCCTGCAGGCCTTTCTGGATTTCGTCGGACGTCCGCACCGCCAATTCCCTTCCATCCATATAGCCGGCACCAGCGGCAAGGGGTCCGTCACCCTGATGCTGGCGCGGATCCTGGCGGCGGCCGGCTACGCCGCCGGCTATCACGTCAGCCCCTACCTGCAACTGCCCCACGAGAAACTGGCGGTCAATGACCGCTGGATCGCCCTGCCGGAGTTCAACGCGCTCTTGGCCGATTTCGCCGCGGCCTACGGTCGCTGGCAGCGCGCCCGACCGCGCGCCCGGCCCTGGTTGCGCTACGGCGAGGCCTGGGTCGCGCTCACGTTCCTGTTTTTGGCGCGTCGCCGCGTGGACTGGGGCGTCGTCGAGTGCGGCGTGGGCGGGCGTTGGGATCCGACCAACGCATTGCAGCCCGCCTTGAGCCTCATCACCAACGTGGGCATGGATCACGCGCAAACGCTGGGCGGCACGCTGGAGAGCATTGCCGACCACAAGGCGGGCATCCTGAAAACGGGCAGCCTGGCCTTGACGGGCGTCACGCAACCCCATTTGCTCGCGCGGATGCAGGCCGAAGCGCGGCGCCTCCGCGTGGAGTTGCGCACGGTGGGGCCCATGGACGATCCGACATGGCCCTGGACCTTCGCCTACGCCGCCGCGCCGCGGGCCGACGGGCAGCTGGCCCTTGAGATCCGGAAGCGCGGCGGGGCGCGCCAAACGTGGCGCCTGCGGGATACGGCCCGTTTTCAGGCCGCCAATGCCGCGCTGGCCGCCGCGGCCGTGGATCTGTTGCAGGCCGACGGCCGGCTCCGGGCGTCGGACGCGGCCGTGCAGGCCGGCCTGGGGCGAGGCGTCGTGCCGGGACGCATGGAAATCGTGCAGGCAGCGCCCGCGGTGATTTTGGATTGCGCCCATAACGCGCCCAAGGCGGAAGCCCTGGTCGCGTCGCTGCGCCAGGCGTACCCGGAGCGGGCCTTCCATGTCGTCGCCGGCCTGCTGCGCACCAAGGACGCCGCCGGCATTCTGGCCGCGCTGGCCGCGTTGCCCGGCGATTTTTGGCTGTGCGCCCCCCAGGTATTCGGCAAGGCGAGCCACGCGCCGGGCGATTTGCAGCGCGCGTTCCCGACCGGGCAGGCGCATCGCATCGCGGGGCTGTACCGGGACGTAGGCCATGCCCTGGCCCGCGTCCTGGACGCGGCCCGTCCCGACTGGATCATTCTGGTGACGGGGTCGGTGTATCTGGTCGGCGAGGCGCGGGATCGCTGGTTTCCCCGCGCGCAGTTGCTGCGGGCGCTGGCGGAGGATCGCCCTCCTCCGCGGCGCGCTCGGAACCGGCGCGCAGGGGCCAGACCACCCACAGCGTAAGCAGGCCGCAGACCAGCAGCGCCGGCGCCAGATGCACCCAGGCCGGGTGGAACAGGACGGGTTCCGCTATGGCGGGCCTCCGCGCGGCGCGGCGGCGGGCGGCGGGTGGGGCCACAAGGCGATCAACGTGCCCAGCATCAGGATGACGCCGCCGATCCAGAGCCAGACCATGAGCGGATTCCGGTAGAGGGAAAAGGTCGCGGACGCGGCGCCGTCTTCCCACCCGTTGAGCACGACGTACAGATCTTCCCGCCAGGTGGTGCGCAGGCCCACTTCGCTGGTGGGCGCGTCCGGGTTCTTGACGTACACGTTGCGGCGCGGCTGGAGCGGATGCAGCGCGCGGCCGTCGCGGCGCGTAACGGCCAGCCACGCGCGATATTCCGTGAAATTGGGCTTGTCCTCGACCTGCATGCCGACGTAGGTCAAGGCGTACGGCCCGAAGGCGTGCGTTTCGTTGCGGTCCAGCGTAACGTGCCGCACTTCCTGGTAGAACTCGTTGCCGACGATGGCGACGCCCATGCAGACGATGCCCAGATGCACCAGATAGCCGCCGTAACGCCGTCCTTGGCGCCGCAGCAAGGCGCGCACGGCCGCCGGCCAGGTTTCCGCGTGCGCGCGCCGGCGCGCCCGGAGGCCCTGGACGTAGGCCTGGACGATCGCGGCCCCGACCAGCAGGCACGCGCCGAGGCCCAGCGCGGCGAACGGCGCGGACGGGACGCGCCCGAACGCGAGCAGGCCGCCCGCGAGGCCCAGCGCGGCGGGCGCCTGCAGCTGGGCGCGCAACGCCGCCCAGGACGTATGGCCCCACCGCAGCAAAGGGCCTATGCCCATGAGCAGCACCAGCAGCAGGAACAGGGGGCCGTTGACTTTCTCGAAATACGGCGCGGCCACGGCGATCTGATCGCCCGTGACCATTTCGCTGAAAACCGGAAAGTAGGTGCCCCACAGGGTCGCGAACGCCAGGCCCGCGAAGAGCCAGTTGTTGCCCAGGAAAGCGGATTCGCGGCTGAGCCAGGAGGCGCCCGTTACCGTCTCCTGCAAGACGCGGCGGCGCGCCCAGAGCAGGTACAGGAAGCCGCCCAGGATCAGGATCAGCAGGCCGACGAAGTACAGGCCGATGGAACTGCGCGCGAAACTGTGGACGCTGGCCACGATTTCGCTGCGGGTGGTCAAGGTGCCCAGCAGAATCAGGAAGTAGGTCAGGCCGATCATGGCCATGTTCCAGAACTTCATCGTGCCGCGCAGCTCCTGCACGACGATGCTGTGCAGGAAGGCCGTGGCGGTCAGCCAGGGCAGCAGGCTGACGTTCTCCACCGGATCCCAGGCCCAGTAGCCGCCCCAGCCCAGTTCCATGTAGGCCCATTGGCTGCCCATCAGGATGCCCACGGAGAGGAACAGCCAGGGGATCAGGGTCCAGCGCCGCGCGAGGCGCACCCACTGCCGGTCCAGCTGGCCCGTCGCCAGCGCGCCCACGGCCAGGGCGAACGGCGCGGTGAGGCCCACGTACCCCAGGTACAGCAGGACGGGGTGAATGACCATCCAGTAGTTTTGCAGGAGGGGATTGAGGCCGCTGCCGTCCGCCAGGGCGACGGGCAGGCGGGCGAACGGATTGGCGGGGACGAGGCACAGCAAGAGGAAAAAGGCCAGGTTGACGCAAAACACGCCGTTGGCCCAGGGCATGATGCGGGGCATCCGCCGCGCGAGCCGGGCGTTGACCGTCAGGGCGTACGCGGACAGGATGAAGGCCCAGAAGAGCAGGCTGCCCTGTTGCCCGCTCCACAGCGCGGCGAATTTGTAGAAGACGGGCAAAGCGCTTTCGGTCTGTTCCACTACGTAGAGGAGATCGAAGCGGCCCTGCAGCAGGGCCGTCCACAGCGCGCCCGTGGCCGCGATCACGAACAGCGCCGTGGCTGTGAGCGCGCGCCGGCTGACGGCGCTCCACGCCGCGTGCCCGGAGCGCCCGCCGGCGAAGCCGGCGACCGCGCCCAGGAGCGACCATACGAAGCCTGCCACCAGGCCCAGGTACGCCAGATCGGCCAGCATGGCGCGGCGCTCAGGGCCGGATGAGGTCCAGGCGCTGCCGCAACGCGGCCGCGTCCGTAAGGGGCCCGGTGGCCGTATGAACCAGCCGGCCCTGGGGATCGATGAAAAAGGTTTTGGGCACGCCGCGTACGCCGTACCGGTCGGAGATGACGTTGCCCGAGTCCCGGCCGTTGGGATAGGTGATGCCGAATTCCTCGATATAGCTCAGGGCTGCCGGCAGCTGATCCAGATGCGCCACGCCCACGAAGACAATGCCCGCCGCGGCTTCCGCGCGCCAGGCGCTCTCCAGCAACGGCGCCTCGTCGCGGCAGGGACCGCACCAGCTGGCCCAGAAATTGAGCACCACGCCTTGGCCGCGCAAGTCGGCGAGCGACACTTGGCGCCCGTCGAACGTCGCGAGCGCGAAGTCAGGGACGGGCTCGTGCAGGCGCAGGGCGGGCGCCTCGTTCCGGAACAGCCGCACGACCAACAGGCCCAGGAGGACCACCAACAGCGCCAGTACGCCTACGGCGAACAGCAACGTCGGGGTCAGGACGAGGCGCACCCGCGTCGAGGCCGTTTCCCGCGCCGGCAGGGGATCTGCGCCCATGGCTTCAAGAAGAGGACGGCGTCGCTTCCGGACGGAGCCGCGCGGCGTCCGCGCGCAGTCGGGCCGCCTTGCGCATGCGCGCGAGCATGATGCTGCCCAAAGCCAGGAAAACGAGCAACGGCATGAGCCACGCCCAGCTGTAGAAGCCGGTCCAGGGCGGCGCGCCGCGCACCTGGACTCCGTATTGCTCCTCGAAATAGGCCAGGATATACGCTCTGTCATGGCCTTCCGCCAAGAGGTAGGTGATCTCGTCCCGCATCTGGGCGCAGGCCTGCAATTCGCAGGCGTCCAGGCGTATGCCGGCGCACAAGGGGCACCACAACTCCCGCGCGATGTCGTACATCTCCTGTTCCGCCGGCGTTTGGGCCTGGACGCCGGCGGCCAAGGCCAGCGTCGCGAGGGCCGCCGCGACGCCGCGCCCGATCCACAGCCGTCTGTTCATGGCCGTCGTCCCGCGCCGGCCCGGCGCGCGGCCGGCCATAACGTGACCCCGAGGACGAGCAGGAGCAGCGCGCCGCCCAGCGCCCACGGCACCCATGGCTGCATCAGGTAGACGCGGGGCGGCGCGCGCAACGCGTCCGTCAGGACGGGCACGCGTGCGAAACGCAAAGCGACCTGGCCGTTCGGCACGCGGTCCGCATGCCATACGTCAAAGGGCTGGTCCGCGATGTCGCGGACGCCCTGCCGCGCGAAGCCGGGCAGATCTACGCTGAGGTCGGCGCGCTGCGGGATGAATACGGTCACGTCGCGCAGGGGGTAGGGCCAATGCTGGCTTACGGTCTCCGGGACCGCGGGCAGGGGCAGGCCGTAGCCCAGCGTCACCCACGCGCTCCGCGGCGCCGGGAAAACCGGGGCGGTATCGTAGGCCCAGCCGGCCGTCGTCACGAAGCGTCCTTCCGCCGCTTCGGCTATGAACACGTCCACGGCGTTCGGGAAAAGGGGGATGCGGGTCGTAACGGGCTGCGGCGCATCGGGCGCGGCCTGGCCCGTAAACGCGTACGGCAGCGTATTGGCGACGCGCACTTGCTGTCCCACCAGGAATTTGCCTTCGGAGACGGACAGCAACAACTGGAGCTGTTCGATTTCCAGGGCGGCCTGGTCCGCGGACGGCTCGAAGACGGTCAGTTCCAGGACCGACGCGGAGTCGTCTCCGGCCAGGAACGCCTTGTCCGAGCGGAAGTCCAGGCCGGCCCACTGCATGGAGGCCTGGTACGCCACGCGCGGCGCGGCATCCAGGCCTGAGAAAACGGACTCCCGGCTTTCGTTCCACGCGTCTTGCCAATCGCCGACAGCCTCGTCTTCCACGAACGCCTGCAGGCGGACCGGCCACGCCGCGGGCAACGACATGTTCGGCGAACCCGGCTTTACGGTTACCTTCAGGGTGCCCGTCCCTGGCCGCAGGAGCGGTTCCCACGCGGGCGCGAACGCCCGCGCCTGGAGATAGCGATATATCGCGTCGGCTTCCGCCTCGGTCAGGTTCGCTGTCCGTTCCGATGGCCCGTCGGCCTGCAACGCCTGGCTCCAGGCCGTCCGGGACAGGGTCAAGGCCTGGGAGACGGCCCAGCCCTCCAGTTCCGCCTGTCGCGCCGGCGTCAGGCCTTCCTGCAGCGCGCGCCACTGGGTCTCGCCCGCCGCCAGTTGCTCCGCGGAGGCGGAAAGCTGCCACAGAAAGGCGACGACGTCCCAGATTTGCGTTTCCGACAGTTGATTGCGCCACGGGGGCATCAGCGCCGCGCCGCGCCCGTCCCGCGTTACCCGGTACCAGTCCGCGGGCGCGCGGCCGGCCAGCGCGGCCGCCGCGCCGAAGTCGATCATGCCGTGTTCCGCGTCGGCCAGCACCGGGCCGTCGCCGGCGCCAGCTGCGCCGTGGCAAGGCGCGCAATTGTCCGCGAAGACGGACGCGCCCAAGGCGGCATAGGCTCTGGCCGGCAGGTCAGATTCGTCCATGTCCGCTTGCTGCGCCCAGACGAACCGCGGCGCCGCGACCGCCATCAACCCGCCCACGACGCAGCTTGCGAGGCATAACCAACCGGACCTCAGGCGAACGGGGCTGCGGAAAGCCGCCGCGGCCCTTGCGAACTCCGCGTTCAACGACGGACGGACGCGCGCAGACGCAGGCTGTTTCTGACCACGAAGACGCTACTCAAAGCCATGGCGCCCGCCGCGACGGCCGGATTCAGGCGAAAGGCCGATCCCAGGAAAGGGACGAACAGGCCCGCCGCCAAGGGAATAGCGGCCACGTTGTAGAAAAACGCCCAAAACAGATTCTGCTTTACCACGCGCAAGACTTTCCGCCCCAGCCCCAGCGCTTCCGGCACGCGCGCCAGTTCGCGGTTGAGCAGGCTGACGTCCGCCGTTTCCAGCGCCAGGTTGTGGCCGGAAGCCAAGGCCATGCCGACGTCGGCCTGCGCCAGCGCCGGCGCGTCGTTCACGCCGTCGCCGACCATGCAGACCGTGCGTCCAGCCTCCTGCAAGTTGCGGATAACGTCGGATTTGCCTTCCGGTCGCACCTGTCCCTCCACTTCGGAGGCAGGATCCAACTCCAGTTGCGATGCCATCGCGCCTACGGCCGCGGCATTGTCGCCCGACAACATGCGCAGTTCCAGGCCGGCGCGTCGCAAACCCTGCACGAATGGGGCCGCATCCGGGCGCAACGCATCGGCAATGGCGAAAAAGCCCTCGATCCGTTCGTTCCGGGCCGCGAAAGTGACGTTCCAGCCTCGTCCGCGCGCCGGCGCCTGCAGGTCTTCCCATGCCTGCGCGTCCAGGCCTTCGGCCTCCATGAACGCCTGGCTCCCCACGCGGATGGTCTCTCCGGACACGCGCGCCGTCACGCCCAGGCCCGTTTGGCTGCGAAAGTCTTCCGCCTCCGACAACGGCAGGCCGCGCGCCGCGGCGGCCGCCCCCAGGGCCAAACTGACGGGATGGGCGCTGCCCTGCGCGGCGCTGGCCGCCCAAGCCAGCAATTCATCCGCGTTGTCCGCCTCGGCGGGCAGGCGAACCGTGGCCTGCACCGCCAGCTGGCCTTCGGTGACCGTGCCCGTCTTGTCGAAAACCACCGTATCCACGCGCGCCAGTTGCTGCAAGGCCGCGGCGTTCTTGACCAGAATGCCGAGACGGGCGGCGGCGGACGTGCCCGCGATCATGGCGGTCGGCGTGGCCAGGCCCAAGGCGCAGGGGCAGCTGATCAAAAGGACGGCGGCCGCGAACAGGAGGCCGACGCTGGCCGGAGAGGCCTGGGGATAGAAAAGCGGCGCGCCCCAGAAACCCCAGAGCAGTCCCGACAGCAAGGCCAGGCCCAACACGATGGGGACGAACACGCGGGCGATCCGGTCCGCCAAGGATTGCACGGGGGCCTTGCTCAGCAAGGCGTGGCGCACCGCATCGGCAATGCGGGCCGCGGCCGTGTCGGAGCCTACGGCCTGGGCGACGTACCGGAAAGCGCCGTCCCGGTTGGCCGTGCCGCCCCAGACCTTGTCCCCGACCTGTTTGTAGACAGGCAGGCTTTCGCCGGACAGCATGGATTCATCCACCGTGCTGGCGCCGTCCACGACTTCGCCGTCCACCGGAACGGTTTCGCCCGCCCGGACCGCCACCGTGTCCTGCAACCTTACCTGCGCCAACGGCACTTCAACGGTCTCGTTCCGGCGGACGACGCGGGCCGTGGTCGGCTGCAGGGACATCAGGCTTTGGATGGCCGCGCCCGTGCGCCGGCGCGTCCGCATTTCCAGAAAGCGGCCCAGGTACACGAAGGTGATGATGAAGGCGGCCGACTCGAAATAGAGCGGGAAGAGCAGGCGATCCAAGTTCAAGGCCAGCGTCGCCAGGCCGGACAGGAACGCCACGTTGGATCCCAGCGAGACGAGAACGTCCATGCCCAAGTGCCCGGAACGCACCGAACGCCAGGCCCGGACATGGAACTCGCTGCCTACCCATACCTGCACCACAGCCGCCAAGGCGAACGCGGTCCATTCCTGCACCGGCAGGGGCAACGGCCAGAGCCGCGGCAAGACCATGTTCAAGGCGAAGAGGACGGCGCTGCAGGCGAGGGCCGTCGTCAGTTTGGCCTGGCGCAGCGCCAGGTCGGAGGTCTCCGGCGCGGCGGCCGGCGTTGCCCCTGCCGGCGCGGCCGCGGCGTTCAGTTCGTAGCCCAAGGCAGCGACGCGTGCCTGCAAGGCGTCAAGGCGGGCTTGGCCCGGCAGAAACTCCACCACCGCCTCTTCCTGGGCGAAGCTGACTTCGGCCGCGGCGACGCCGTCCGCGCGCAACAGCGCTTGGCGAATGGCGTCGGCGCACCCGGTGCAGGTCATGCCGCGGACCGCGAAGCGCGCTTTTTCCGTGGGGATCGAGAAGCCGAGGCGCGTTACGGCCTGATCAATCTGCGCCAGCGAAACCCGTTGGGGATCGAACTGGACGTCCGCCTGCGCCAGCGGATGGCTGACGGAGACGGCAGCGACGCCGGGCGTATCGCTCAGGGCGCGTTCAATCGACTGGGCGCATCCCGCGCAATGCATGCCCTGCACCGGCAGGCGGAGGCGCGCGGGATCGGAGTCTTTTTCCGTAGCCGTCGAGGTTTCGGTTCGTTGGGAGTGAGACATCGCATCCATCAGGGGAGAGGCTGAATTCGTCCGTCCCTCTATATTACACCGCGGCTCTCGCTCTTTTCGATATGCATTGCCTTATGGATCCGTCCTGACGGAAGAGCCTTCCATGTTCCCGGATCGAAGCGGGCGCGCTATCTGCGTCGCGCGCGGCAACCAGGCCGACGCGAGGCCTGAATGGCCGCCCCTGTACGCTGTACGTTCTCCCGCGCGCCTGCGTTTGGGCGTTGAAGCGGGCAGGTCGGCTGCGCGCACAATCGGATTGCGCCCTGGCTGCGGAAAAGAAATCGCCGGGCGCCGGTGCGAACGTTGGCTTTCCCGAGCGGAGCGTCCGGCCTAGAAACCGATCAGCGGCGGACGCAACGGAGTTTTGCCGGGCTGGCCTTCAGTCGCGGTCGTCAACCGGGCATCCAGCCATGCATGTTGCTCCGAAGTGAGATCGCGTAGCCGGTCGAGAAATGACCTCGCGCTCCGCTGTATCTGCGCGCTGAATTCGGTCCAGGCCGAGGATGCGTCTGCGCATGCTCCGCGCTTGAGCAGCGGTCGCAATTGCGTACGCAGAGCCTCCGGATTGATCCGCAGGCCCAAGGCCGTCCGTTCCCGAACGTCGCGCCCTTGACGCGCGTTCGCTTCCAGGAAAGTGCGTTGCAGTTGGGCGAAATCCCATTGCTGCGCCTGACTCAACAGGCTTACGTCATACAGATCGCGCGCTTTACGGCGCTGCAGCAAAGCCGTCAACTTGCCGGCGGCCACTTCATAGGCGTGAACGGTGCGAATATCGCGGGCCTGAAACCGACCCAAGGCATGGGACGTCCGTCTTTCCTGATCATGGATCGGCGGGGCGGGGCGAACGTCAAGGTCAATTACGAGCCTGTCCGCCAAGCCTTGCGTTTCAGGCGCCTGGCATTCGTAGGCCACTTGCCAAAGCTCGGGATTCGGCTCGGGGAACGGCACGGCATGGTGAACCGCTATCCCCGCGCGTTGCAGAACTCCGCGTAACGCGGCGCGCATTGCGTGCAGGGGAGCGCCTGCCGGCCCCGTATAGACGAGATCAATGTCTACGGACAACCGTTGCGCCGCGTCCAGGCAGAACCAATGCAGAGCCGTGCCGCCGCGTAGCGCCAGGCAGGCGCGCAGACCTGCGTGCCGATTGATCGCGTCGAGCAGTTCCAGCAGGCGCGCGGTTTTTTCCAGGGCGGGTCCCGCGAATCCGTATTGCTGCGACAGCGCAGCGATTTCCGCGGTCTCCGGAGGCACGGATCCGTTCCTTCCCGCGTTGGCCCGCATCAATACCGACGCCATGCGCGCCGTTGGATCCAGCGCGGCACCATGAGGTTCCATTTAGGCACCCATGCGGCAGGCAAGCGCCAGGCGCGCGGTTCCCAATAACGGCGTTGGCGCGGGCGCTGAGCCAACAGGGGTTCCAGGACGGCCGCGTCAAACTGCCATTCCTGACGGTATAACTCCAGCAGAAAACCCACTTTGGCGCACGTAGACGACTTGCCCAGGGACTGGGCGTAGTTCACCATACGCGTGACGTCCAGCCGCCGTTCCGGTGCGGCTACGGACAGCATGAAAGGGGCCGCATCGTAACCGCGCAGCACTTCGTCCCAGCCCCCGCTCAAATCCGGCCGGTCCACGATGTCGACCAAGGTGCGCTCAACCGTGGTCAGGCGCCATCCGTGCCGGGTCTGCGCAGTCGTCTCGACGTATTCCGCGCCGGCTGCCCGCAAGGCGCGGGGAAAGGTCGTCCCCCTGATCAAGCCCGCGGCCACGCGCAGGTTTTTCTTGGGCTTGCGCGCCGCGTAAACCGCGTGGAACCATACGCTGTAGGCCATGCCGTAGCACTCCAGGGCCGTATGGTAGGCCAGCACGGCATCCGCCGTCATGCGGGCCGCGACCGCGGCCAAGCTGACCACCGGCTCTTGGCTTGCGGGCAACGCAGGACAGCGCGGAGCGTACAGGTCTCGTTTTACCCGGTGCAGGCGCCCCGCGGCCACGTATCCTTGCAGCAGGCGGGTTGGATGGCAGGCGCGGGGCGCCTGAGCTGCCAGGCACATGCGAAATTCATCGGCCGTGAACACGTTGTGCGCGTCGAAAAAGGATTCGCACAGACGAATTTCTGCGTTGCGTCTCTGGATTCTCTGCGCCATGGGCTTCCCTTTGCGCATCCCCTTCCGCTGCGATCTGGGACGGAAGGGCATTCGTCTACGTCGCTTTTCGTTACGTCCCGACTGAGCGTCAGCTGCGGTTTCTTCTATAGACGGCGCATGAGCGTATCCCGACAAGCCCGTTGGAACCGCGATTATAGCACCCGCCGGCTATGGGACGAACGGCGCGGACGGGATGGTTCGAGATGCGCACGCTCGCGGCCGGGCCTTGGTTTCGATCTGCACTTCAACGCAATAGCCATAGACGATCAATAACGAAGCAAAAAGGGCCGTGCCTGCCATGGCTTGCGCGGTGCCGCGCGCCGCGCATCATGCGGACGCGAACGGACTTGCGCGCGCTGTACATGCGCGCAACGGTACGCGGCAAGGAATGGGCGCGATCCCGCATAGCCAAGGTCCAACCCTGCTTGCATCTGTTATCCTACGGGATGCGCGGAAGCATGATTATGGCTTATGCCCAAGGTTGCGGAGCCGTATAACCATTGGCTATGCGCGCACTGCACCCTTATGGGTCTCGCCCCCATCGGAAACCGCCGTTTTCGTGCGCGGGAAGATTCATCCAATCCCTGCCGCGCCGCCTATCCGCTGAGTGGGGCGCAGCGCCCGCGCGATTGTTGATGCCTGTCAGTGGGTATCTACGGCGGACGGAGTAAGCCGCCATGCGGTTGTCGTGGAACGAAATACGCGCCCGCGCGGCCCGCTTTGCCGCAGAGTGGCGCGACGCGGCCTACGAAAAAGGCGAGACCCAGAGCTTCTATAACGATTTCTTCGATATTTTCGGCGTCAAGCGCCGTTCCGTGGCCCGTTATGAAGAGCATGTCCAAAAGCTCGACTACCGATCGGGCTTCATCGATCTCTTCTGGCCGGGCGTACTGCTGGTCGAGCAAAAAAGCGCAGGGCGCGATCTGGCCCAGGCGTACGAACAGGCCGGAGAGTATTTTGACGCCCTGCCCGAGCGGGTGCGTCCGCGGTATTTCCTGGTCAGCGACTTCCAAACCTTCCATCTTTACGATCGCGACGAAAGGCGGCAGCGCGCCTTCGCGTTGTCCGACCTGCCGGCCCAGGTCGAAGAGTTCGGTTTCATCATCGGCGTACAGCGGCGCGCTTTCCGGGATCAGGATCCGGCCAACGTCAAAGCCGCCGAACTCGTCGGACGGCTGCATGACGCGCTGCTCGCAACAGGCTACCGGGGGCATGACCTGGAACGTCTTCTGGTCAGGATCGTCTTCTGCCTGTTCGCCGACGATACGGGCATTTTCGAGCCGCGCGACATGTTTCTGCATTTCATCGAGACGCGGACGCGCGCAGACGGCACCGATCTGGGTTCTCGCCTCAGCGAGCTGTTTCAGGCATTGGACACCCCGGAAGCCGATCGGCAAGCCACGCTGGACGAAGATCTGGCGCGCTTTCCCTACGTCAACGGCGACCTGTTCCGCGGGGCGTTGCGCATACCCGCCTTTGACGCCGCCATGCGCGCGCGTCTGCTGGATGCCTGCTGGTTCAACTGGTCGAATATCTCGCCGGCGATCTTCGGAGCGCTGTTCCAGTCAGTCATGGATCCGGCGCAGCGCCGCCATCAGGGCGCGCATTACACGACCGAAAAGAACATTCTGAAAGTGATTGAACCGCTGTTCCTGGACGAACTGCGGGCGGAGTTCGGGCAACTGAGAACCCTGAAGCGGGGGCGCGCAAGGCAACTGCAGGCGTTTCAGGCGAAGTTGGGGAGCCTGACTTTCTTCGATCCGGCCTGCGGTTGCGGCAACTTCCTGATCATCGCCTATCGGGAACTGCGACTCCTGGAAATCGAGGCGGTCCGGGAATTGCGCGCGTTGGCCGGGGAGGCCTCTCAACGTCGTCTTGACGCCACCGAATTATCCGTCATCGACGTGGATCAATTCTACGGGATCGAAATCGGCGAGTTTCCGGTCCGGATCGCGGAAACGGCGCTGTGGATGATGGACCACATCATGAACAACCGGCTGAATCTGGAATTCGGCGAAACGTACGCCCGCATCCCGCTCGCCGCTTCCCCGCATATTGTCTGCGGCGATGCGTTGGAGACGGACTGGTCGCGTATTCTGCCGCCCGAGGCATGCGCGTACGTACTGGGCAACCCGCCGTTCGGGGGAGCCAAGTTCCAGTCCCCGGCGCAACGCGCCCAGGTGCATCGGATCGCGGCATTGGGCGGGTCAGGCGGAACATTGGATTACGTGGCCGCCTGGTTCATCCGCGCCGGCGAGTACGTACGGCGGAGTCCGGCGCGCATCGGCTTCGTCGCCACCAACTCGATTACCCAGGGCGAACAGGTCGCGCAGCTATGGCCGATTCTGTTCGATCGTTGCCGGTTGCACATCGGTTTTGCCCATCGCACCTTCGCTTGGGGTTCCGACGCGCGCGGCAAGGCGCACGTGCATGTAATCATTCTGGGACTGGACAGGCAAGAGGGAACGCAAGCCGTAAAACGACTGTTTTCCTACCCCGATATCAACGGCGATCCGGAGGAAACCCGGCCTGCTGCGCTGTCGCCCTACTTGTTCGATGCCAGCGGGTTGTCCAATCCCGGCCTTGCGGTGAGGGAGGAGAGCAAGCCGATCAATGGCTTGCCGCAATTGATCACCGGGTCGCAACCCATAGATAACGGCCACTACATTTTCACTGATTTGGAGCGGACGATTTTTTTGAACGAAGAACCGGATGCCGAGCCGTTTTTCCGTCCATTTATAGGCGGTCGCGAATACTTGCAGGGAGGCATGCGTTGGATACTGGCGCTACATGATATTTCCCCCACTGTTCTTGCCAAGTTGCCGCAAGTGAGGGACCGGATTGCCCGAGTTCGCGCTTATCGGGAAAACAGCAAAAGGAAATCAACGCAGAAATTAGCCCTGACGCCAACCCTGTATCAAGTGAACGCTCTTCCAGAGCAACCATTCTTGGTTATTCCTGAAGTCAGTTCAGAGCGACGGGAGTACATCCCTATCGGTTGGATGGAGCCTCCTGTCATACCCAGCAATAAACTCCGATTGCTTCCAAACGCTACCTTGGCTGACTTTGGGCTTCTCACCTCAGAGATGCATATGGCTTGGCTGCGCTATATCGGGGGTAGATTGAAATCTGATTACAGTTACTCCGTTGGCCTTGTTTACAACACCTTTCCAATGCCTGCCGGACAAGCGAATCTAGCGCGATTGGATCCCCGCTCGCAGGCTGTGCTCAACGCCCGCGCCAACTATCCCGACGCGCAGCTGGCTGACCTCTACGACCCGGACCTGATGCCCGCGGATCTGCGCCGGGCTCATCAAGCCCTTGATCGCGCTGTCGATCGCCTATACCGACGCACGGGCTTTGCTTCGGAACGAGAGCGGATAGAGCATCTCTTTGCTCTTTACGAGACAATGCATACGCCGCTGGTCGACGCTACGCCCAAGAAGCCCAGGCGCAAACGGAAAACCGCTCAACGCGCGTGAACGCAACGCAACCTCGCAGACCTATGCCGACGACTGAACGACCGGAAGTGCGACGCCGCATCATGCAGGCGGTCAAGAGCCAAAATACGGGCTTGGAAATGATCGTGCGCCGTCTGACGCACGGCATGGGATACCGCTATCGGCTCCATCGCAAAGATCTGCCCGGCCGCCCGGATCTGACCTTTCCCCGCCGACGCAAGGTGATCTTCGTCCACGGATGTTTTTGGCACCAGCACGACTGCCCGAAGGGAAATCGTCTCCCGCGTACGAATCAGGATTATTGGATTCCGAAACTCCGGCGCAACAAGATGCGAGATGAAGAGCAGAAAAAGCGTCTCTGCCAAATGGGCTGGAGCGTACTGGTTATTTGGGAGTGCGAAACCAAAAATCTGGACGCGCTCAGCCAGCGCATCCAAACCTTCCTGGACGCATGAAGCCCTTGCAGGCTGGTTTTGCATAGCCGTCGTCTCGTACGAATTAGGCTGTGTGGACATTTGAATTCATCCAGATCCAGGCCTTTGCCAAGCACAGATAAAAAATGACATAATGTACGTTTTTAGTAACGGGTGGCCACGCGCCGCCACCTCTTGAGCCCGCCGAGGCCGCGTGGCACGGCGTGGCGCGCCGGGTACCGTTCCGGGTCGTGGAGGCTGGGGGTTCGTGCGCCGGCCCCGGGCCGGAATGACGACTTCAAAGCCCGACTGCGCCCTCCCGCACCGCGCGCTCACGCAAAGAGGGCAACGCGTTTCATTGCCTGCGCACAGAAAGGAACCTAATATCCGAAAAACAGAAGGCGAAGTCCTTGGGTTATCGGTCATCGGGGGCTGCCCGCGCGGAGATGGGGCCAAGGGATCGCCGCGGGGGAGGATAACAGCTGGCAGGATTCCCATCCGTCTCAACCCCTGCCGAGGATGCCTGGATCCGGTTGCAACTAACCGTCCGCACGACCTAAGGCCCGCGTGGTTTTGGCAGCGAGCCACGGCCGCCTTGAGTTCCGCGATCAGCAGCTCCTTCTGGTTCAGCGCCTCGATCTGCCGCCCGCGGACGGCAAAATAGCCGTCCAGACTCCAGGCCAACGGATCGGGGCAGGACATGTTCCCGCGTGGGCATGGCATACTCTTGGGAGCTTGTCTGCCGCTTATACCGCGTGGCGGACGCGCGGTCCGCGGCGGGGGCTCGCCTGCTTTACTGCGGTTCGCATATAATCAATAGGGCCGTTGGAGAGGGAAGAGGGATCGCCGATGGATAAGAACAATATCGCCATCTACGAAGCTTTGTGCGAGGCGCAGATGCCGAAAACGCAGGCGCGCCTTATTGCCTCCCAGTTGCCCGACTGGACGCAATTCGCCACCAAACAGGATATGGAACGTTTGGAACAGCGTCTGGAACGAGATATGGAACGTTTGGAACATCGCTTGAAGCAGAAGATCAGCGAACACCATGTCTCGTTGATCCGGTGGCAATGGGGCCAACTGGCCGTGTTGATCGGCATATTGGTGGCCTTTCGGGCCTTGGGTACCGGATAATCTCCGCACGCCAGCCGGCCCGCGAAGCCCAGCGTCTATACGGCTTTGGCAGGCTCTTTCGATGGGGTCGCGTCAACCTTTATCGGGGACGGTTCTCGCGAAGATAGGCTAGGCCGTGTTGAGTTAAGGGATTCTGGGTCGGATTGCACTCCGAATCCCTGTCAGATCCCTCATTGGAGTACTTGGCAAAAGCGCCAAAAACGGCTTCGTAGCCGCAAAACATCGAAATTGCCACTTTGTCAAAGTATCCAAAAATGCACAATGTGACCCGGAATCCCTTAACTCCACACGGCCTAGTACTCGGTCATTCGCCTTTTGTTAGGTTATAATCCCGTGCTCACTGTCCACGCCCGCCCCGAGGGAGGATCGCATGTCCCTGAAATACGCCCTGCATCTAGCCCCGTCCGACCGGCAGTGTCTGACCCGCATCGCCCAGGGCCGCGGCGGCCCCCCGCGGCCGACCGTGCGGCAGGCCGTGCGCGCCCGCGCCCTGCTCAAGTGCGACGCGGGCGAGACGGACGCGGCGGTCGCGGCCGCCCTGGACGTCTCGGCGGGCAGCGTGGGGCGCTGGCGCCGCCAGGCCGTGGCCGAGGGCCCCGCGGCCGCGCTGGTGCGCCGGGCCCATCCGCCGCGGCCCGGCAAACTGGACGGCGCGGGCGTGGCGCATCTCCTGCAGCTGGCTCAGTCCGTGCCGCCGGCCGGCCATGCGCGCTGGACCTTGCGCCTGCTGGCCCGCGAGTGGGCCGCGCGCGGGGTCGGCCCCCGGATCAGCTACGAAACCGTGCGCCGCACGCTAAAAAAAACGAACTGAGGCCCTGGCGGCGGGTGCCGCGGTGCTATCCGCCCGTGCAGGACGAAGCGTTCGTGGGGGCGATGGAAGCGGTGCTGTACCTCTATAGCCGGCCCCGCGATGCGCGCTATCCGGTGATCTGCATGGACGAACATGCCAAATTCCTGCGGGCCGACAAGTGGCCGTCGCAGCCGGCGCGTCCGGGCTGTCCCGCCACCTACGACTACGAATACGTGCGGTGCGGCGCCTGCACCGTCTGGATGTTCGTGGAGCCGCTGGGCCCGTGGCGCACGACGAACGTCACCGCGCGGCGCACGGCCGTGGACTGGGCGCGCCAGGTCAAGGCCCTGGTCGACCACCCGCGCTACCGCCATGCCGAGCGTCTGATCCGGGTCTGCGACAACCTGAATACCCACGCGTACCGCTCTTTTTTCCGGGCCTTTCCGCGCGCCGAGGCCGAGCGCCTGGTTCGGCGCGTCCAGCGGGTGTTTACGCCCCGGCACGGCAGCTGGCTCAACATGGCGGAACCGGAACGGAGCGTCCTGACGCGCCAGGCCCTGTCTCCGCGCATGCCCACGCAGGAAGCCGTCCACGCGCAGGTCACCGCCTGGGCGGAGGACCGCAACGCGGCCCAAAAGGGCATCGACTGGCAGTTCCGCACCGCCGACGCCCGCGTGCGCCTCAAACATCTGTACCCTTCCATATTATAACCTAACAGAATCCGAATGACCGAGTACTAGGTAGCGTTGAGATGTGCCTTCATCCGTCCCCCTTACCTCCTCCGGCCGGGGGTACGGGGCTCGGGCGGGCCCGCCCAAGACTCCTGCACCAAGCATTGTGTCATGTTTATTTTGTCGGATAAATTGAGGGCGACGTACGAGGGCGTACCTAGGAGGTGGAGAGGGATCCTGGGGGCGACTGCGCGGCCGACTGCCTACGCAGAGACCGGAGCGGAGCCTGGATCGGATGCGCCCGTCGGTTCCGCGGGTTCAACCCGCGGTCCCTAGGGGGTCAACGAACACGACATAGATTGCATGATAATCTCCTGGATCTGGCTGCAATCCCACATCCACAGAACCTAGTACACGGTCAGATTGATAGGGATATGTGTCCAAAGCGGAATTTCGCCTACGTGTTGCCTACATAATGGTAGTCGACAATTTAGCCAAGTATCTATAGAAACATGACGGAGTACTAGGCCGTGTTGAGGCAGGATTGCAGCTAGATCCAGCAGATCATCATGAAACCGATGTCATGTTCATTGACGGCCTTGGAGGACCGCGGGTTCAACCGGACGGAACCGGCGGCGCGTCCGGTCTGGGCTCCGCGCAGGCCGCCGCGTAGGGGGCTGCCGTGCAACCGTCCCCATGGAACCTGGAACAGACCCCTCCACCTCCCGGTACGTCGCCCGTACGCCGCACTCGTTTTATATGACAATACAAACATCATAAAATATTCGGTGCGGGAGCCTTGGGTGTACCCGCCCGAGTCCCGACCCACGCAGGGTTGAGGCAGAGGGGCCTCCTGTAAGCCTCCTTGGCTGCCCCAGAGGCGATCTTGGGGCCGATCTTCGCGCGCGGACAGCCTCCGATGACCGACAGCCCCTAGCTCCGCCTCCAATAGATCTGCTGAAATCCTATCTCAACAGGACTTAGGCAGCATGCCGATGGCAGATCAATTCCAAGCAAGCATGGCTGGGAGTGGGAGGGCGGCACCATAATGATCTGGCGCAGAGCGGCCCCCAAGGCTCTAAGACTCCGGCAGCCTTTCGTCGTTGCGAGATTTCTTGCACTCAGGAGCGTCTCTCAGTAAATGAGCATGCTTCTCGTCCTGATAGATTTTGCCGCGCGGTGCGTTTATCAATGTTCGATCCGAGAAATCTCTATGCAAACAACGGTCGTGCGAGTACAGTATGCGGGCACCGGAAATACGCGCCAGCGCGATGATATGCGCATCGTTCGACCGACAACGCCCGGCGATCGAGCGCGTTTCCTTCTCCAGTTCAACATCGTCATATGCATGTACGAGACGGTTTCTCTCCAGTTCGGTCAATAGATTGCCCATTCCACCCTGGATCAATTCTCTCGTCAATGGGCCGCCAAGGGCTATCGCCAGCTTTCTTGATTTTATGCGGTTTATCACCGGTTGGGCGGCGGGCTTAACGCGAGGCGCTATCTCAGCGACAACATTGGCGTCGACGATAATGCACATGGATCCCTCTAAAGTCCGAGTTGCCGCATTTGCTCTTCCATGAAGAAAGCCCTGTAGGCCTGAGGCACTTCCATGAAACCGCCTGCTGCGTCTATGGGCAGTTCGCGTATGCGAACGCTGGCTCCCGTCCGCTCGAAAAACAGCAGGCTGACGGTTTCCGGAGCGATCTGCCGTTCCCGTATCAGCATGCGGACGCGATCCACAAGATAGTCGCTGTGCGTTTCCACCATGACGTTACGTCTAGGTTTCAGTGCCACTTGGCACAGAAAATTCCCGAGTTGCGCCTGCGCGCGGGGATGCAAATGCACCTCAGGCTGCTGGAGCAGATACATCACATTCCCAACCTGGTTATCCGCCAAGTCAACGACGATGGGCAGTATTTGGCTCACGCCGTATCCTACGTCAATGAGATTCGACGATACGGCGTCATTATCAATATATATTTGAAAGGGATCGCCGGCTGATTGTCCCAAGGGCTTGACGAGCAAGTTTTCGAATAACCCCGATTCCTGGCCAAATTCGTCGACTTCCTCCTTTATCCTTTGCCAGTCATCCCGGTTGGACAGGCTGAGCGCTTTAAGTTTGGAAGGCGTATGAAAGCCTTCAGTATGCGGGGTTGCGTTCACAAAATCGTAGGTGCGAGACGGTTTCAGGCGAATAGGGCCGAAAGGATGAGTCTTAAAATCGAACTGTTTGAAACTTCGGCTTAACAGGAGCGCCATGACATCAGCTTCTTCCTTGGGCATATGCGAGCCATCAATGTCTGCCAGACGTCCGCCCCGCCGAAGCGCGTATGCCAAAAATTGAGAGTTGGATGAAAGCGTGCTTTTCTTGGCAAAGTAGCTGGACAGCACCATAACAGTCTCATCCGGTAAGGTGCCGCTCCACGAGGGCGTCTCAAGACGGAATTGGAGTTTGCTCTGGTCCGCCGGCACGCCTTGGCTTGGCCCATTATCCTGTTCAATGGTCAAACGACAGTCGTAGCAACGAAATTCATAAAGGGAAAGCATAGACTGCGCCTCTTTTTCACTGAAAGTGAAATGGAAACAGGCTTCTGCCGTGGTTTCTCCGTCAGCCGTGCCCTGCGCGGAGGGTATCGGAACCGTAATGTCCGTTGCTAGAGATAATCGAAACGTTTCGCCTGGACCGTCGTTGCGGCTCGGCCTGTGGGCAATCTGTTCGTACGCGCCCAATCGAAAAGGCTCTGCGCCGAAATTCGGATCAAGGTCTCCTCCAATAATCTGGTTGGCTATATGGAATAAAGCCAAAAACGACGATTTGCCCGTACTGTTCTCGCCTACCAAAATGGTCAGCGGAGCAATTCTAACGTTGTCTGCTTGAGAAAAACAGCGAACGTTCTCCAATCCGAAACGTACGTTCATCGCACCCTGCCATTTTGATACATGACTGCCTTCCCTTCCATCCTAACATAGCCTTCCCATCCGCTAACGCGCCTAGAAAAATGTCGGCGCGGACGCGTTCCGATCCTCTTCATTAACTATTCTGGCAAATGCCCGAACGCCTATTCCCGACTGTATGGTTATGGTTACGACGAACGCACAGCCAACAGAGCCGATCGTTCTCGTTGTCCGTACCGGGCGGATGTTCGGATTGGGCCAGTCCCCCAAACGTCATCGACGCCTGGAGACGCAATGATTATGGCTGTTTGGGCGGAGCCAGCTTGGGGGCAACTGGATCCGACGGGCCAAACAAACGCTGAAGCCAATCGATCAGGTTTTGGCTGTTAGCCTCCATTTGCAAGTCTTGCGTTGTGATGGCCGTCCCCATGGGGCGAGGCTTTTCTCGTGTCGCGAGCCAAGCATGGACTTGTGCTCTGCGCTTCTTTTTCGGCTTGAACTTGCGCTCCGCCTCAGGAATGCAGTCAATATATTTTTGGGACAAGGGCCAGATCGCATCGTCGCCGGGAATCATCCGAGCAATAAAATCTTCCAGTTCTCCCGGTAATTCATTATCGGGCATCATCCATATGCCGACACGCGGAATACGCTTCTGGCCCGGTATGATGGCGCCGTTGGGGACAGGCTCGGAGGGTACGCCTACCAAACCTGCCTGTTCCAGACGTTGCGCCACTGCGCGCCAGCGAGCGTCAACATCATCGTCGGCATCTACGATTATGCCTATAACTTTGCGGCCTCGAACCCTGATTTCTGCCCCCATTGCCTCGCAAAGACTTTCCCAGCCCTCGCCGAGTCTAATTTCAAACTTCCAGTCTTTTTCGCTGCGATTGCAGAGATGGCGAATCACATGTCTGTCATCCTTCCCTTCCACTAACAATACATGGGATCCATCGCCTTGATCAAGCACGGTTTCACCTCGTCTCTATGCGGCGTTTAACAGCCGCCACCAGGTCCCTCTCCGGATATTCAACGGCGTGCAGACCGAATTCATCCCTATCTATGCGCACGAGGCGTCCTTCAACCTCTGCGTTGGCGTCAGCAGCCTCCGCGAACCCCTCTACGCAGTCCCAGCTATGCGTGGTAGCCAGAACCTGAACGTTGTTTTCGTATGCAACTTTGAGAATCATGGCCCAGAAATCCTTTTGAATCGAATGGTAGATTCCATTTTCAGCCTCATCTATCAAGAGAAAACCGTCTCGGCTGTTGGCCAGCGCCAGCGCTACGCTAAACAGGCGTAACGCGCCATCGCCCAAGCTTTTGAGCGGAACGGGCCGATCGCTATCCTTTAATTTTACTAAAATCCGATCGCTCCTTCGCAATCTTGACATCAGAGATCCGCGCCTTGATCGGGAGCGTCCTGGGATTGAATCGTGACCTATGACCGCGATTCTTTCCACTTCATCAGGAAAAATCAATCCCATAGCCTGTACGGCCAATTCTTCGTCAGAAGTCAGGACAATATCGTTCCAGTATTGAGACAAGTCTCTATCGTCAGGCAGTCCAGTTCCCAAGGACACGCATCGTATTCTGGGCAATGGCTCGTTTTCCTGTAACAAGCGTTGCATCTCTCCGGAATTGAACCTGGAATTAATCCGATACCTTTTCTCGTAATCAACCTGGGAATCGGAATCCGTGCGGGGAATAATCCAAGGTATTATTTGTTCGCTATTGCCGAATACGGTCTTCAGGCCCTGCCAGGAAACATCCGAAAACCCGGTAGATAGCCATCGATCCAAGAGCGTTTTTTGCTCGTCGCTCAGAGGCATCGTTGCAACTTTGAGTTGATTATCGGGATTACTGGGCCCTATAGTAATGCATACATCGCCATAGGTCTTGCGACCATAAAAAAGAGTTGTCCAATCAACTTCAAGGGCAACATCGCCGTCTTCATCCCTGATAGAAACGAACTCTTCGCGGTCCTGCAATAACCTTTCCAGATCAACGCGCTGGCCCCTGGCGGCATAGATCTCAACAGCATTCAATACAGTCGTCTTGCCCACGCTATTTTGACCGACGAACAAAGTGACGCGTCCCAAGCGGGAAACGGAAAGTTCATCGATGCCGCAGAAATTCCTTATCGCGAGGTCGGGAAGGTAAAGCGGTGGTTTTGAATATGCGTCTTCCATTGCGTCGCTCTCAGGCTGTAATCACTTTAAAAGGAATCTCCTATAGCTACTGTTGATAAACTGCCTTCAAGTCAAGTCCATCAGAGATACAGGAACGGTACCATTATAGACGCTGCGGACGCAGAGGGCAAGATGGATATCTGTCGGAATCCCAGCTTGGGAACCAAGACTTAGGCAGTGTTGGGATTGACTGGACATCCTGCAAGCCAGCGGTTAGCCTTTACGTCGATCCACTTTCATGTCTCCGCGAGGACGGCCCTCTAATGACCGATAAATGGCTCCGCATCTGGTCTTTTCCAAGTGTCTGTTTCGGCATATATGCGGGCAACGAAGCGCGCGGTCGTCTTTGCGTGGAAGCGCTGTGCAGGATGGTGCAGACGGGTACTCCTTGATGCCGGTAGCCGCCGCGTACGGGAAGGGGAACGCGGTCTATCGCCGCTAGACCGACGGGGGCGACCGGGACGTCTGGCCACGCCTGATGGCTTACAGGCAGGCCGATCCGGATCTGTCCGTTGTACGACGGGACAGCACGGTCGTGCATGCGCACGCGAGCGTAGCGGGCGCGCTCAAACTACAGTCTCGGTCGTAGCCGGGGCGGCTTCCGCACCAAGTCCATTGTCTAACGGAGCACTGGGTTGCCCTTTATGCCTGCGCGTGACGAGCGGCCCCCAGGCTCAGGCGTGGGCAGTAGTCTGGACCGACGCGTTGTTGTGCTGAATAAAAGTATCAACACAGCTTGGCTCGGCGGACAAGCTGCGGGCCGTCGTTCGCTCAGCGCAGCGAGAGCCTTTCCCCTCATTCTGCACAGCGCAGCGAGCAGGCAGGCATCGAACGAGAATCTGAACCTGAACTGAACGCACATGTCCAGGAACGGCTCAGCCGCAAGAGCGGATATTGCCGTCCCAGTTGTTTTGACGGCCGCCAAGCGTATACAGTCTATTGGTATATCATTGAGCATCCGCATTCAACATCTGCCCTACCGGAGAGACGGTCGCCATGACAATCACCCAACGCGACATCGAGATCGCCCGCGACATGCGCGAGCACTTGCTCGGCGATCCCCATCGTCCCGGTTACCACTTCGTCGTGCCGGAAGGCTTGGCCCATCCCGCGGATCCGAACGGAGCCATTTTCTGGCAGGGCAATGCGCATCTGGGCTATATCTACCAGCGGCACGGCAAGCATTGCTGGGGCCACGTTTCCTCGCATGATTGGCTGCATTGGCGCCATCACAAGCCGTGGCTCATGCCTTCGGACGACAGCCCGGAAGAAGGCATCTTCAGCGGCAACTGCTTTCACGGCGACGGCGAAGCCGTGTTCCTGTACCACGGCAAAGGCAAGGGCAACAGCATCGCCACGGCCCGCGACTATTGGCTGGAAGCGGTGCGCAAATCCCCGGCCAATCCCATCGTACCGGTGCAGGACGACGTCGGCAACAAACCGGGCTCCCAAGGGTGGGCATCCTGGGATCCGCATGGTTTCAGAGCCGAGGACGGCACCTACTACGGCATTTTCGGAGGCCTGACCCCTGCGGTGTTCAAAACCCGATCGCTGCACGCCGAATGGGAATACGTGGGCGACTTTCTGGCCCATCCCCTGGAAGGCGTGGATCTGCACGAGGATATTTCCTGCCCTGATTTCTTCCCCCTGGGCGACAAGTGGGTGATGTTGTGCATCAGCCACGCGTTGGGTTGTCGGTACTACGTAGGGGAATGGAAGAACGAACAGTTCTACCCGGAATACCACGAACGCATGAGTTGGGTGGACAACGGCCTGTTCGCCCCGGAAAGCCTGCTGGACGACAAGGGACGCCGCATCATGTGGGCCTGGGCCCGCGACGAACGGGAGCGCGCGACGGAACAGGCCGCCAGCGGTTGGTCCGGCACCTTTACTTTCCCGTGCGAGATGCTCATGGAAAACGGCCGTATCCATTTGCGGCCCATCGAAGAATTGCAGTCCATTGCCTACGGCGGCGACAACCGCAAAATCCTGCTTCGCGACGGCGAGGATCAGGTCGTGGAAGGCTTGGCCAACCGCTCGCTGGACATCTGCGCGTGGTTCATGCCCAAGGGAGCCCAGCGGTACGGCGTCAAGGTGTGCCGCTCTCCGGGCCGGGAGGAGGAAACCGTCATCGGCGTGGACGTACGGGAACGCGCCCTGTTCATCGACACGACCGCTTCCAGCCTGGCCACGGGACGCAAGAAGATAGAAAAGGCCCCTATTCCGCCCGGGCAAGATTTACGGAATCGGGAGGGCCTGTTGCTCCGCGTGCTGGTGGACAACTCCATCGTCGAGGCCTTCGGTCTGGGCACGCAGGCCATGCGCCGCATTTATCCTTCCCGTCCGGACAGCCTGTACGTCAGTTACTGGGCCGAGGGCGGGGACTGCGAACTGGACGTAGCGACGAGCGAAGTCAAACGCACCAACGCTTTCTGACGGGCGCGGCGCGCCCAGGCTGAACCTCGGCCGCGGTCCCAGGAAAGCCCGCGGCGCATCCGCCGTTGCCCGACGCGCGGACGGGAACGCCCGTCCGCGTTATATCAGTTCGCCCTGCCAGAGCATTTGCGCAAACAGCGCGGCGGGCAGATTGTCGATGCCGTCCGCGGTGCGTTGACGTAACGGGGTCAGGCTGACGACCACGCGCCGTTGCACGCGCGGATGCTCTGCAGCCAGCGTGCGCAACCCCTTCAGGTGCTTTCCGGAGATGAACTCGGTCGCCTTGGCTGCAATGGCCAGTTGCATGTTTCCCACCACGAAATCCACCTCAATGCCGCTGGGCAGGCGCCAGTAGGTCAGGGGCAGGGCGACGCGTCGGTAGCTGAGATAGGCGGACAATTCGTGGAATACCCAATTTTCGAAGGCCTTGCCGTATAGCGCGGACTTGCTCTTCAACTCCCCGCGCTGGGCCAATCGATTGACGACGCCGACGTCGGCGAAATAGAACTTGGGCGCATGGATGACGCGGCGCTTGATGCGCTTGCGGTACGCCGGCAACCAGCGGCCCAGCAAAGTGTCTTCCATGATTTCAAAATAGCTCTTGGCGATATAGCGGGACACTCCGCATTCCCGTCCGATGCGGGTAAAGTTGATGAACTCGCCGTCGCCCAGTGCGGCCTGCGTCAGGAAATCCGAGAACGCCGGCAGGTTGCGCACGAGGCCTTCCGCCGCGATTTCTTCCTTCAGGTAGTCGGCTACGTAGCTGTCCAGCCGCCAATCGGGGCGCTCGGAAGCCAGAATATCGGGCATGTAGCCGCCATTCAGCATGCGCGTCAGGTCGAACGAATCTCCCATTTCGCCTGCCGTCAGCCCCGACAGCTCGTAGCGCAGAGCCCTCCCTCCCAGCAGATTCGCGGCGCCGCGGCGCACCTTGCGCGCGCTGGAACCGCACAGGGCGAAGGCCAGCTTCTTGTCGACCATCAGCCCATGCACTTCGTCAAGCAGAGCCGGCACCTTCTGGATTTCGTCGATCACGATCTGGCGTTGCGCGCCCGTTGCCCAGTGCTCCAGATCAAGCCGTAGCAGCTCGGGACGCGTAGCGTAACGACGATACGTTTCGCTCTTGAGCAGATCAACCCAGAAAGCCTCGGGATACGTTTGCCGCAGCAAAGCGCTTTTGCCCGTTTGCCGCGGTCCCCACAGAAAAAAGGTGGCTGCGCCGGAAGCAGGCAAGGTCAAGCAGCGCGGAAACACGGCATCCATCCTGATAACACCAACGAGTGCAGCATATCATGACAATCCGCACTTTCATTTTCGATTGTCATGATAATCACAAATTCCATTTTCATTTATCATGCATATGGAAGCCATTCCGGCCCGATCTCCTCGATCGGCCTTCTCTGGCTGGCACCGGCCATTTCCCTTCAGCTTGGGCCAACCGGTCCATCCGCCGGCAAGATCGCCGGCAGATTTCAATGCCTGACGCCAAGATGCCCAGGCGCAGGGCAGAACCCTCCATCTACAGTCGTACCGCCCGCAGGGTCTGACATCCGGCTGGCTCAGGCACTGGAGTTGGGGTACATCCTGCTTCCGCTGGGCAGCCAAATGGGCGGGACTGAGCAAAACCGCGTCACGCGGATAGATAGCCTGTTGCGTCCTTCCCTTGATGCATCCCAATGGCACTGACGACGAAGCTGGATCCAGATTGCAGCAGGTCCAAGCGCGACAGGCTTGTTGCGGGCTACGCAAGGCATCTCCATGGTCGCGCCGCCATGCCTCGCCCCGGCTTGATCGCGACCAAGGCGCAGGTTTACACTGGGACGCAGTTCTTTCCGTAGGCTCAATGGAACGATACCGCATGCAGGAACCTCGGTCGCGCGGCCCCGATCCGCAAGCCGTGCGCACCGCGCGCGGTTTGCAAGCCGCCTATCTGGATTGCACGGTCATTTTGTTCGGTTCGCGTGCGCGGACGGATTGGGACTATCACTCAGACATTGACCTCATGCTGGTGGGGGATTTCAAACACGCGGCGCAACGCGCGTGCCGGGACCGCGCCTATCGCATCGCGTGCGCGACCTACGCTACGGAACCGCCTGCGCTTGACCTCAAGTTCATGGCCCCCATCGATTACTATGAACAAATCCATTACAGCCGCAATCGCATCGGAGCCGTTGCCCATCGGGACGGAATCGCCATGGGTCATTTCAAGCCGCCGCCACGCCGCGCCAGGGAAACCGAGTCAAATCCCGCCAACCGCGAAAGCCGCGAACTGCGCAGGCGTTTGCAGTCGACGCATACGCATTACAGGAAATTGCATATTGTTCTGGACGCGGATCCTGCGCCGGATGAAGTGTCCGTATATCTTGGCCATCAAGTCCTGGAGCACGCGCTGAAAGCCTTGATCTGCGCGCAAGGCAAGGCGTATCCGCGCCTTCACGATTTGCCATCCTTGGCGGAGACGGCGCACATCTCTCTCACCAGCGATTGGGCTTTACTGAACGAGTACGCAGGCGGCGCGCGTTACGACGCCCCCCCTTTACCCATGTCGGATTTCGGAGCCAGCGCGAACGAGATCACGTTCGATCTGACGGAGATTTTCCGACGGATTGAACGCCTTACCGGAACGGATCCTTGGGCTATGGACGGCGCGTACGGTGCGCGTGAGCGCAAAATTCGCCGCGCGGACAACAACGATACGGACAGACAATTGGGCGGGTAAGACTCGCCTTGGAACCGAACTTTGCCGGCTGAGCGGCCATGCCAGCGCACCGGAGGATGAGCGCCCCAAGGACAGGCAAGGACGAAGGATTCGGGGTCAAAGCCGTAACCCGCCCCGAACGTTTTCTGCGAGCAAGCCTGCGGATCGGGGCGCGGCGGGCGCTACAGCCCAAGCGGACGTAGAAGGCGGAGCCCTCCGTCTACCTCTGCAATGCTGCAGCGCCCGCCCGGTTGGCGTAGAAACCGAATGCGCCCTTTGTCTGCGCGGTACGAGGCGAGCAAGCGGCGGATCGCGCGTCGGGGAATCGGAAACCGCGCGGGCCTGCGATCCAACGCGGCGTCCGACCGTCTCTCCGTTCCTTGGGCCGGCCCCAAGTCCGCCCCTGCCGTTTAGCCGTCAAGACCGTACGCGGTATAATTCGATTCCTACCCCAGCCCCTGACCAGGGGCCTTACGAATATAGGGTTAGACCCACGTCATCTTGAGGAGATTGCCATGAACGAACCACGCGCCCTGTTTCCCCGCTGGGGATTATTGACCCTGTTGCTGGCTTTGGCCGTAGCCGTAGCCGCGTGCGGCGCCGCGCCCGCCGCGCCGGCCGAGGAACCTATGGCCGCCGAACCCGCGGCGGAGCCCGCATCCGAAGACATGATGGATGACGGAGCCTACGGCGAGTCGCCCCTGCTGGCCGAACGCGTCGCGGCCGGCGAACTGCCCCCCGTGGAAGAGCGTTTGCCGGTGCAGCCCTTCGTGGTCAGCCAGCGCATGCTCGTAACGAGCTACGACACGGAGATCGGCCAGTACGGCGGCACCATGCGCCTGCCCCAGGAAGGCCCCGGCGGCGATCCGCATATCTACATCGGTTCGGTGGAGCCACTGGTGTGGGCGCCCGGCGCGTTCAACTACGACCAGGGCATTTACGGCAACGTGCTGCTGGACTGGGAAGTCAACGACGACCACACCGCGTTCACGCTGCACATGCGCGAAGGCCTGAAATGGTCGGACGGGCAACCGGTGACCACGGCGGACGTGAACTTCGCCTGGAACGACGTCATCATGCATGCAGACGTCACCGCCACCGTCCCGGGATACCTGCGCACCGGCGCTTCGCCCGCCGGCAACGTGGCTACGGTAGAAATCCAGGACGACTATACGTTCACGGTGACCTTCGACGAGCAGTACGGCAGTTTCCCGGCCCAGATGGCCATCGCCCAGTGGCGCGGCTACCAGGATCTGATCAAGCCCGGCCATTACCTGAAGCAGTTCCATGCGGATTACGCCGAGGCCGACGCCCTGGCGGCCCAGCTGGAAGCGGAATCGATTGAGGACGGACAGTGGTACACGCTGTTCAACGCCAAGCAGATGCCGTACAACCTCTGGCGCGCCATCAACGAAGAGGGCTTCGGCCATCCGGTGCTCACGCCCTGGATGATGGTGGACTTCGGCGGCGGCGCCTGGAATTTCGAGCGCAATCCCTATTACTTCAAGGTGGATGCGGCAGGGAACCAGCTGCCCTATATCGACCGCGTGCAGATGCTGCTGATGCAGGATCGGGAAACGACGGTGCTGAAGGTGCTGCAGGGCGAAGTGGATTACCTGGGCGAACGCAGTTCCCTCCAGAACCTGCCCCTGCTCAAGGAGGCCGAGGCGGAGGGCGTGCTGAACGTCTTCATCCCGCGCATGCACCGCCTGCCCATCAACTTCACGTTGAACCTGACCTACGACGATCCCGTGTATCGCGAGGTAACCAACGACGTGCGCTTCCGGCAGGCCATGAACCTCGCCATCGACAACGACGAGATCATCCAGACCTTCTACCTGGGCGCCTTCGCCCAGCCGCCCTCGGACTCCAACCATCCCGGTTACGACCTGGAACAGGCCAACCAGATTCTGGACGATATGGGGCTGGCCGCCCGCGGCGACGACGGATTCCGCCTGGGACCGGACGGGGAGCCGTTCGAAATCATCTTCGAACCGGCCCCCGTATCGCAGGACCACGTGCCCATGACCGAACTGATTGCCGAATACTGGAAGGCCGCGGGCATCAACGCGTCCGTCAAGTCCGGCGAATGGAGCCTCATTCGCGAGAAGTGGCTGGCCAACGACGTCCAGGGCATGGCGCTGTGGAATCACGAGGACATCTGGCCCAGCGCCGGCTGGGACGACTACCTGCCCGGCAATTTCTGGGGCCGCGCATGGGAGCAGTACATGACCTCCAACGGGGAGTTGGGCGAGGAACCGCCGGCCGGCGTCCTGGAGCTCTACGCCCTGCACACGAATTTCCTGCAAGCGCCCATCGGCACGCAGGCCAGCGCCGACGCGCTGGCCGCGCTCTACGCCAACATCCGCGACAACCACTGGACCTTCAATCCCGTCGAGGAATCGTATTACCCCACCAGCACCCACGTGCGCATCAAGAACACGCCCACGGGGCAGGTGGAAGAGATGGGCATCGTCATTATGTACGGCATGGAGGAGTGGTACATTGACGAGTAGCCGCGGACGCGAGGCGTTCCGGCCCCAGGCCCTTTGATCTCCGGAGGAGCGGCGACGGTCGCCGCTCCTCCGCCTACCGGTAACGGACGCGCGTCTTGCTTGCCTATATCGTGCGGCGCCTGCTTTTGCTGGCGCCCATGCTGTTCGTCATATCGGTAGTGGTGTTTTTCCTCATCCAGTTGCCGCCGGGCGACTTCATGAGCACCTTCATCGCCAATCTGGAAGAGAGCGGCATCCGGGTCTCGGACGAACAGGCGGAAGCGCTGCGGCGCCAATACGGACTGGATCGGCCGGCCGTCGCGCAATACGCCATCTGGATCCGGAACATCGTCACGCGGGGCGACTGGGGGCGCTCCTTCAGCTGGAACCGTCCCGTCGCCGACATCCTCGCCGAACGCGTGCCGCTGACGGTCGCGGTGTCGCTCGCCTCCACGCTCTTCGTCTTCGCCGTCGCCGTGCCCATCGGCGTCTTTTCCGCGACCCGGCAGTATTCCTTGTTCGATCATCTTTTCACCTTCGTCGGCTTCATCGGCATTTCCATTCCGCCCTTCATGCTGGCCCTGATCCTGATGTGGGGGCTGTTCGTCCTGTTCGACTGGCGCGTGGGCGGCCTGCTCGCGCCGGAATACATGGATCAGCCGTGGAGTCCGGCCAAAGTGGGCAACCTGCTGTCGCGCCTCTGGTTTCCCGTGGTCGTCATCGGCCTGAGCGGCACGGCCAGCCTCATGCGGGTCATGCGCGGGAACCTCCTGGACGAACTGCGCAAGCAATACGTGGTGACGGCCCGGGCCAAGGGCCTGCCCGAATTCCGGGTTCTGGTCTACTATCCGGTCAAGATCGCGGTCAATCCCGTCATCAGCACCATCGGCTGGATTCTGCCCGGCATCGTGGCCGGCGAGCTGCTGGTCTCCATCGTGCTCAATCTGCAGACCACGGGCCCGGTGCTGTTCGACGCCCTGATGGCGCAGGACATGTACCTGGCCGGCGGCATTACCCTGATCCTCAGCTTGATGGTCGTGATCGGCAATCTGGTGGCGGATCTGCTGCTGGTCTGGATCGATCCCCGCATTCGTTTCGAGGGAGCGCCGGAGTGACGCGCGCGGAACGGGACGCGCCGCCGCCGGCCGCCCCGGCGGCGGCCCAGGAGGGTGACGAGTTTTACCGCGCGACCCAGTGGCAGCTCATCTGGTGGTCGTTTCGCCGGCACCAGGTCGCCCGCCTCGGCCTGATCGTGCTGGGCCTCCTGTATCTGGCGGGCATCTTTTGCCCCTTCGTAAGCCCCTATCGTCCCCTGGACCGCTTCGGCGGCTACCTGGACGCGCCGCCGCACCGCCTGCGCTTCCGCGCCGAGGGCCGCCTGACGCGCCCCTACATTCTGGATATCGAGCCGGAACTGGACATGGAAACGTTCCGCACCGTGTACGTGCCGAAAGAGGACGGCCGGCGCTATCCGATCCGTTTTCTGGCCCAGGGGCCCGAGTACCGGCTGTTCGGCTTCCTCCCCCTGCAGCGCCATCTGTTCGGCACGGACGGGGCGCCGCTCTTCCTCTTCGGCACGGATCGGTTGGGCCGGGATCTCTTTACCCGCACCATGTACGGGGCCCGCATTTCGCTGTCCATCGGCTTGGTCGGCGTCGCCCTGAGTTTCGTCCTGGGCCTCTTCATCGGCAGCGCGGCCGGCTACTTCGGCGGCCTGGCGGACCAGATCGCCATGCGCGCCATCGACTTCGTCCTCTCCATCCCCCCGATTCCCCTGTGGATGGCCCTGTCCGTGGCGCTGCCCCGCGACTGGTCCGTGGAGAGAACCTATTTCTTCATCACCATCATTCTGTCCTTGCTGTCCTGGCCGGCCCTGGCGCGGCAGGTGCGGGGCAAGTTCCTCTCGTTGCGCGAAGAGGATTTCGTGACCTCGGCGCGGCTGGTCGGCTCGAACGAACTGCGCATCATGGCGGTGCATCTGTTCCCCTCGTTCACCAGCCACCTGATCGTGACGCTGACGCTCATGATCCCCGGCATGATCATCGGCGAAACGGCGCTCAGCTTCCTGGGCCTCGGCATGCAGCCGCCGGCGGTCAGCTGGGGCGTGCTGCTGCAGGACGCGCAGAACATCGTCACGTTGGCCCTGCACCCCTGGAAACTGATCCCCTGCCTCTTCGTCATCGTCACGGTGCTCATGTTCAATTTCCTGGGCGACGGCCTGCGCGACGCGGCCGACCCCTACGCGCAATAGGCGAGGCGCGACGGTGGCGGACGAAACGCGCGACTGGGTGCTGTCCATCCGGAATCTGGTCACCCATTTCGACTTCGACGAGGGCACGGTCCGCGCCGTGGACGGCGTGTCCCTGGAGGTGGCGCCCGGCCAGACGCTCGGCATCGTGGGCGAAAGCGGTTGCGGCAAAAGCGTGATGGCCCAATCCGTCCTGCAGATCGTGGGCGCCGGCGGCCGGATCAAGCAGGGCGAAATCCTGTTGCAGAACGAGGCCGAAGTCGTGAATCTGGCGGCCCTGGCCCCGGACAGCCCGGACTTGCGGGACGTGCGCGGCCGCGAGATCGCCATGATCTTCCAGGAGCCCAAGAACGCCTTCTCGCCCGTGCATACCGTAGGCTGGCAGATGCGGGAAGCCATCCTGTTTCACGAGGACGTTTCCAAGGAGGACGCCCAGGCGCGCGTGGTGGATCTCCTGGGCAAGGTGGGCCTGCCCGATCCGCACAAGCGGGCGCGCGCGTATCCCTTCGAACTGTCGGGGGGCATGCTGCAGCGGGCCATGATCGCCATGGCCCTGGCCTGCGGCCCGCGCGTGCTCATCGCGGACGAACCCACGACCGCGCTGGACGTAACCATTCAGGCCCAGATTCTGGACCTGTTGCGTTCCCTGCAAGAGGAAACCGGCACGGCCATCCTGTTCATTACGCACGACATGGGCGTCATTGCGGAAATGGCGGACGAAGTGATCGTCATGTATCTGGGCGAGATCGTGGAACGGGCGTCGGTCTGGTCATTGTTCGACGAACCGAAACATCCCTACACCCAGGCGCTCCTGGAATCCATTCCCCATCTGGGCGAAGCGCAGCAGGATCGGCTGAAATCGATTGTCGGCGGCGTGCCGGATCCGTACAACCTGCCGACGGGCTGCCGCTTCCATACCCGGTGCGAGCACATGCGTCCCGGCGTCTGCGACGTCGCCGCGCCGGAACCCGTCCGCGTGGGCGAGCGCCATACCGTGGCCTGCGTGCTGTACGAAGCGTCCCCGGATCATGCCTGACGCCCCACCCCTGCTGGAGGTGCGCAACCTCAGAAAGCATTACCCCATGCGCCAGGGATGGCTCAAACGCGTCATCGGGGAAGTGAAGGCCGTCGACGACGTCACGTTCCGGATTGACGCCGGCGAAACGTTCGGCCTGGTGGGCGAATCCGGGTGCGGCAAAAGCACGGTGGCGAAGTCCATCATCCGCGCGGTGGAACCCACCGCGGGCGAGGTGCTTTTCCATCTGGACGCCGTGCAGGATCTGGCGGCGCTGGCCAAAGACGAGCTGAAAGCGGCCCGCCGCCACATTCAGCTGGTGTTCCAGGACCCGTTTTCGTCCCTGAATCCGCGGCAGCGCGTACGCGACATCATCGGCGAACCGTTGAAGGTGAACTACGGCGCCCGCGGCGAAGCTCTGGAAACGCGCGTCAGCGAGCTGATGACCGCCGTCGGCCTGCGGCCGGAATACATGGTGCGCTATCCCCACGCGTTCAGCGGCGGCCAACGCCAGCGCATCGGCATCGCCCGCTCCCTGGCGCTGAATCCCAAGCTGATCATCTGCGACGAGCCCGTATCCGCGCTGGACGTATCCATTCAGGCGCAGATCCTGAATCTGTTGAAGGATCTGCAAAGCGATTTCGGCCTGACCTACCTTTTCGTCTCCCATGATCTGGGCGTGGTGCAACACATCAGCGACCGCGTCGCGGTCATGTACGTAGGGCGTTTGGTCGAGGTGGGCCCCACGCGCGCGCTCTTCGCCTCGCCCCAGCACCCCTACACCGCGGCCTTGCTGGCCGCCTCGCCCAAACCGCATCCGCGCTTTCGCCGCAAGGCCTTGGCCTTGACCGGCGAAGTGCCGGATCCGATGTCCGCCCCTGCCGGATGCCATTTCCATCCCCGGTGCCCCTACAAGCAACCGGTCTGCACGGAAGAGTTTCCCCCGCTGCAGCCGGTGCCTGGCGCTTCAGGGCATGCCGTCGCCTGCCATTTTGCGGACGAGATTACCTTGGAAGGCATTCCGCTCGCATCCTGATGGACTTTTTGCGCGGTGTCGAGCCATTGTCAATGCAGGAAGATGTCCCGCACAGCCTGTCCATATACGGTTGAAGCCGCGTCGGACATGCTCTCACCCTTTTTCAACCGACGAAACTGGACCCAGGATGAGTGCGTCTCTCCCGTCCGGTCAAACTACGTCAGGAAAGGCAGAAAGCGCTTAGCCCATGACGGGTTGACTTGAGGAATAACGGAAGCCAAGGCAACTCGAAACATGCGCCTCATTGCTATCTGATGAAATAAAGATATGGGCATTAGGCCGTGTTGGTATTTATTAGACATCCCGTGAACGAGCGGTTAACCTCCAGGAAACCGATCAACTCTCGCGTTCCCGGTAGAGGATGGCATCATGCGCTACGCCCCGTACGCTCATCGTTGCCAAGGCTTTCCGTATTTGGCGGGTACTTGGCACTGGTTGAATTAAAATATCAACGCAGCCGGGAATAGTCGGTTGCCTGCCATGTCTCGCTCCATCATGAACCCGGCGCGGTTTCGCTTTTCGTTGCGCTTTGGACGCATCGCATGTATCGCATGTGCGGTCGCGTGCATGATTCTGCTATGGGGGAGCATCGACGCCGGATGGGCTGCGCCGCCGCTTCAGGCGGATGATAGTCTACCACCCGCCATGCTTCAAGTAACGGGCGCAGTAGTTAACCTGCGCGCCGGACCCGGCCTCTCGCACGCGGTCCGCGGGCAGGCGAGGCAGGGGACGAACCTCGTCGTGCAGGGGCGTAGCGCAGACGATGCCTGGCTGGCCGTCGCCGCTCCCGAGGGCAGCGCGGCCACGCTCTGGATCTACGCGGATCTGACTGATGTCGGTGCGAGCCGCTACGTTTTGCCCTGGATGGGGCCGTCCGCGGTCTGCACGCGTAGCCCCGATGTCCGGGCCGCGCTGTTGACCGCCTTAGCCGCGCACGATCGAACCCGCACCTGCGAGACTGTGACTTGGGCCGATCTAGCCATCCTGACTCGAATACCTTCAGTTTCGGACGACGACCTCCTGCGGCTGCGGAAACCCCACGACCTAGCTGGTCTGACCGGCCTGCATACGGCGCAAGTTGTCGTGACGGATGCGTACGCCACGGCAGGCGGTCGCCTGTCCGGCTTGTCTAGCCTGGAACAGTTGGTCTTGCTGGACGACTGTTGCGCCGATGTCCCGTGGCCGGACCATTTCCTGGCCGGCGCGGTGCGACTGCACGACCTCGCCGTATACATCCAGCACGTACCGGTCCTGCCTACCGATTTCTTGGCCCGCGTCCCGCACCTACAAACTCTGCACCTGGACCTGCCCCGTTTCACCATGTTGCCTGCCACTTTTCTGGCCCGTGTCCCGCACCTGACGCAGCTTGAAATAAGGGCCTACGCCCTGACCGCTCTGCCGGCTAATTTCCTCTCCGACGCCCCCCGCCTGCAAGCACTCACGCTGTATACGCCCGCGTTGGAGACTTGGCCTTCAGATGTCCTCCTGCGAATTGTCCACGTGCCGAACCTGACTCTCCGGATAAAGGCGGAGATCCTGCCTCTGGGTTTCCTCTCCGATGTCCCCCGCCTCCAAGACCTGTCGCTTGCCACATATACCACGGACTTCCTTGCTGAGACTCCCATCCTGCAAAATCTGAGCCTGGACCTGCCTCACTTGGAGACCTTGCCGCCGGGCTTCCTCGCCGGAACTCCCCGCCTAGAGCAATTGGCCTTGTCAGCCTCTGCGCTGACGACCTTGCCCACGGACTTCCTTGCCGAGACGCCCGTCCTGCAAAATCTGAGCCTGGACCTGCCTCACTTGGAGACCTTGCCGCCGGGCTTCCTCGCCGGAACTCCCCGCCTAGAGCAATTGGCCTTGTCAGCCTCTGCGCTGACGACCTTGCCCACGGACTTCCTTGCCGAGACGCCCGTCCTGCAAAATCTGAGCCTGGACCTGCCTCACTTGGAGACCTTGCCGCCGGGCTTCCTCGCCGGAACTCCCCGCCTAGAGCAATTGGCCTTGTCAGCCTCTGCGCTGACGACCTTGCCCACGGACTTCCTTGCCGAGACGCCCGTCCTGCAAAATCTGAGCCTGGACCTGCCTCACTTGGAGACCCTGCCGCCGGGCTTCCTCGCCGGAACTCCCCGCCTGGAGCAATTGGCCTTGTCAGCCTCTGCGCTGACGACCTTGCCCACGGACTTCCTTGCCGAGACGCCCGTCCTGCAAGATCTGAGCCTGGACCTGCCTCACTTGGAGACCCTGCCGCCGGGCTTCCTCGCCGGAACTCCCCGCCTGGAGCAATTGGCCTTGTCAGCCTCTATGCTGACGACCTTGCCCACGGACTTCCTTGCCGAGACGCCTGTTCTGCAAGATCTGAGCTTGGATCTAGAGCGCCTCGCGGCTATACCAGATGAATTTCTGACGGAAGCGCCCTCTCTGGCTCGCTTCCAGATGAAGGCTCTTCATCTGGAAGCGTTGCCGTCCGCCTTTCTCGCCCGCGCATCCCGCCTCCAAGACTTGTCTTTGGATCTGTATCGCTTCGCCGTACCGTCCGGTTTTCTGTCCGATCTGCTGCCTCGCCTGCACACTTTGTCCCTGTACCTGCCCGCGGCACGGGCTTTGCCGCCGGACTTCCTCGCTGCGGCTCCGGCGTTACAAGACCTATCCCTGCACTTGCCTTGGGTACAGGCCTTGCCACCGGGTTTCCTCGCTACGGCCCCGGCGTTGCAAGACCTGAATTTGAACATGGATAACTTGAAGGCCTTGCCGTCCGCTTTCCTGGCCCGCGCTCCACGCTTGGAGCAAATAAGCTTGTCGTCCTCTAAATTGACGGATTTGCCTGCGGACTTTCTCGCCAAGGCCCCTCGACTAGTGGATGTGCAATGGAACTCCTTGTCGGCCCTGACCCGGATTGGACCCCGTGTGCTGGCCGACGCCGCGCAGCTGGAGCAGTTCCACCTGGGCGCTCCGAACTTGGAATTCATCGATGCCGGTTTCCTAGCGCGGACCCCACGTTTGTCTGCCTTCACGCTTAACATGGTACCCACGATTTTCGTGCCCTCGCCGCTCAGTTCAAGCCCGGGCGGCCTGTTGTATACTGGACCACCCTTGTATCAGTTACACCACCGACCCACCCTCTTCATCAGTCCCGGTTTTCTGGCCGATGCTCGGAATCTGCAAACGGTGCGAATGGAGACGGAGACTTGGTCTGATATTGAACTCCGGCCCACCGCCGACTTCTTGGCCAACCTGCCCCGCTTACACACGGTGCAGCTAGACACATGGTTGCGGGATCCGCCGCCACTCGGCTTCCTACGCGGCACGCGCGTACGCGACCTGAGTCTGCGCGCGCGAACTGCCGATGCGCCCTTGGGCGATGCTGCCTGCTTGCAGCTGATTCTGCCCCGCCTAGCACATCCGCCCGACCACGGCGGCCTTGACCTTGACTTTGATCTCGTTCCTCTGCCTCACAGCGAGGGCACCACCCAGACGGATGTGAACGCTCCTTTCTTCTCCATGGAGTGGCAGACCGATGCTGCAGCCTATTTCCAGCAGGGGCACTTGCCTTGGGTTGCCGCTCACGCGTGCTCCAGTTCTCTCCTCCTCATTGACCGCGAACTCTTTTCCCTGTCCCCCTACTTCCTTTCTGGCCAAGTCCAACGCGTGCGCCTCGCCTTCAACCCCTTACGCTGCCCCGCCTGTCAGCCCGATCCCTAGCCCGTTCCGGAAGCCGATCTCACCAGGCCCGCGGGTATCCGCGTACGCGTTCCGCCCTCGCCCTCTAGACCCGCATCGTATTGAAGCCAGACGCGGGCCCGTTCCCCTTTCCACACCCGATGCGGGCCACTACCGCGCTCCAACGGAGATCCCCCCTTGAGTCAAAGGTTTGCGTACTACTATCAAGATGACGTTCCCATCAGTGACGCAAAAATATCCTCTTTCTAAAGTAAACAGAAAATTGATATGGACGTTTAAGACAAACGACCATTTGAGTGATGCCTGTCTCGTTGTCTCTTCGTGCTCTGTTGCCGCCATTGCGTATGCATTACCATCTTGGGCAAGAAGTATTTTGGACATAGCATCCCTGGAAACGACGTATGAACTTTAGAAAACATTTCTGTCCGCGGCTTCAAGTCCATGCGAGAGCAAGTTCTGCCGCTTGAGGCGCTGAATATCTTGATTGGCCCCAAGCGGGCGCATCCAATTGCGCGGAGGCCATACGGTTCGTCGGGGCAGTGGCCAGTCAAGTCAGCGCTGGGCGCTCTATGTTTTGATCAGAATCGGGGTAGACAAACCCTTGCACCAGGGGACGGTACCATACGCCCTGTTCGTATCTTCAACTGGATTTTGCGGGAGATGAGAAACGTTCTGCCGCAAACTAGCAAGGGCAGGCATCCGCGCGGTGGAACCCACCGCGGGCGAGGCGCTTTTCCATGTGGACGCAGTACAGGAGCTGGCGGCCGCTGGCCAAAGACGAACTGAAAGCGGCCCGCCGCCACGTTCAGTTGGTGTTCCAGGATCCGTTTTCGCCCTTGAATCCGCGGCAACGTGTACGCGACATCATCGGCGAACCGTTGAAGGTGGGCTATGGCAACCCGCGATAATGCGCCGCTCCGCCCTGCGCGCGCTGATGGAGGCCAAAGGCGAACCCTACATTCTGAAAGTCGATTTCGGACTGTATTACGCAGCCATTGATCCCGCCTTGGGACGGCGGGCCCCGCATGTCGCGCCCGACGTCATGCTGGCCTTGGGCGCCACATTGCCGCCCTTCACGCCCTATCGCCTGTGGGAAGTGGGCAAGGCACCGGATCTGGTGCTGGAGATCACATCCCCCAGCACGAAAGCGGAAGACATGGCCAAGCGGGGCCTGTATGCGCAACTGGGCGTCACGGAATATTGGCAATACGAACCGCACGGTGAACGACTGAAACCCGGTCTGGAATGCCGCCGCCTGGTCAAGGGCCGCTACGTCCGAGTCGGGGGCCTATCGCGCTCCGAACTGGGCGCGTTATGGCTATGGAGTCGGGTCTTGGATACGGCCTGGGGCCTGTTGCGCACGGGCGAATTGCGCTTGTGGAATCCCGCGCGGAAGGAATGGTTTCCTACGGAGGCCGGCAGGGAAGCGCAACTCAACCAGGCGGAGCAGGAACGCGATCAGGCGAAGCAGGAACGGCAACGGGCGGAACAGGAGCGCGACCAGGCCCAAAGGGAAGCGACTCGTTTGGAGGCGGAAATACGGCGCCTCCAAGCGCGCATGGCGGGTCTGGATCCGGATGCAGCCGCCAAGTAAGGCGTTACGCCTCCAGACTGGAAGACGCCATAGCCGACATCCTGTTCCTGCGCGTCCCTGACGCGAGGGATCGGGGGCGGATGGCCGGAAACAGCGGCTAGGCCGCGCCCGCATCAAGGCAAGACGGCAGTCGCCCGTAATATAATCTTGCCTCGTTTCGATCTCTTTGTACCGGAGGAAATTAGCGGTACCTGAGGAGACGAATGTCCAAGTAGCGGTTCCTGCCTCAAAGTCATATGCCACAATATCCGTCCACGCCTTGCCAACCAAGGCTCTAGCTCAATGAAGCGCCATCGTGATGACTGCCGCGCTTCAACAGAGATCCGCATTACTCATCCGCATTACTCAAAGGAAATCGCCCCGTCTAAGGAGAGGGTCAACAACTGGCTCACGGCGGACAAGGGCGGTAAATCTGGCTCCCTGCATACGCACATGACGGAGAAAGATCTGATCAAGGCAAGCGCCTTCGGGAGCAGTCGAAGTCAAGACGCGGACGCGTTCCCCGCGGCGCGTCCGCGCGTAAGATAGAATAACGGTATCGGCCGTTCAATCGATAAGTGCATCCGCTCATGTACGCACACGATCCGCCGTTTACGCAAGACGCGTGGGAACCCCTGCCTGATGAGGTATCCGAGGCCGGACCGATCTTCGCGGAGACGTTGGAAGATCTCGCGCGCATCATCGCGGAAGCGCAAAGATCGGGAAATGCCCCACGCGTCTGTCGACGAACCCCCACGCCTTTGTCCCTAGTCGAATCCCTGCATCCGTCTACGCCTTCGCGAACCCCGTCATTCTGTGCGGTTCTGCATGAACCGATATGCGCCTGCGGCCCCCAAACCTGATACGCGCGTCCGCCGCGTGGCCCAAGCTGTGGCGCAGGTCACGCGGCCGGTAGGCATGTACCTGTTCGGTTCCCGCGCGCGCGGCAATTATCGGCCTGATTCGGACATAGACCTGTTCCTGATTACGCAAGAACCCTGCCCGCCGCGAACCTACGGCCAAGCCGGCAGGGCCGGGGACAGGGCCATCCGATCGGCATACGGGCGACGTTTGGGGTTGGATTTGCTTACCCGGACGCGCCAGACGTGCTTGACAGTAGCCCGCGCACGCAACCATATCGTGCGCCAAGTCCGCCGCGAAGGCGTGCTCATGTACGGAGAACCTTTGCCGCCTTATGCAGAAGATGAGACGACGGAGAATTGGCCGGACGCGTGCGAGCGTATGCAGGCGGCGCAGAGCGCTTTGGATGCCATGCCCGGCCTGTTCGACAACCCCGCGGACGACCGTTGGATTGGCTTTCTGGGACAACAGGCATTGGAGAACGCGCTGAAAGGCTACCTCGCGGCTTTGGACGAACCCTACGGCTACGGCCGTGATCTGGCTGATCTGGTTGACGCGGTCACGGATTGGGAGCAAGGTAACGTCCAGACGCCCGACAAGGACTGGGTGAAATGGTTGAATCAGTACGCGGTCGAGTATCGCTACGCCGGCGCCGGGGAAGACGGCATTGAAAACCGCAGAGCTTTTTACGCGGAAATTCAAGGCATCGTGGCCAGCATCGGCCAACGTATCCTGGCTCTGACGGGCCGCGACAGATGCGCCGAGTGAAGCGGCAGTCCCTCTCTGCCAAGATCTTGCCCTTGACCCTCCCACGCCTTATAGATACTCCATGCGCGTTATAATGCCCGTATGTCACCTCTGCGCCCTTGGGATCGTAACCGCTCCGCGCCTGACCTGCGCGCGCTCCGCACAGCGCGCGCCTTGCAAGGCGCATGGGCTGACACCACCGTCATTCTCTTCGGCTCGCGCGCGCGTCGCGACTGGAATGACTACTCCGACATTGATTTGATGCTGGTCGGCGCGGAGACCACCCGCCGCGTCTCGGCCTACCTTCCCCCAGCTGACCGGGCCGCGCGCCGGGAGTACGGGGCGAATCCCCCGGCTATTGACGTAAAATGCCTGTCCCGACAGGATTTCCGGGAACAGGTAACCTATAGCCGCAATCGCATCGGAGCCGTAGCCTACCGCGAAGGGATCGTGATGGATGGATACATTCCCCCGTTGCGCGAAGCGGAACTGCCAGAACTCAATCCGGAAAACCGCGAACGGGCGGAGATGGAGGAGCGATTGATGGACGCGCATATGCATTACAAAGGAATGCATATGTGCCTGGACAATAAGTGGTACACGAAAATTTGCGCGTATCACGCGCACCAGATATTGGAGCATGGACTGAAAGCCTTGACCGTGGCCCAAGAGCGCGCGTATTCGCACAGTCATGACTTAACCAACCTGGCCAAGGCCTGCGCCATTGAACTCCGAAGCGATTTGCCGCTGCTATCCGAGTATGCAGGGGGGCCGCGTTACGGCGCGCCGCCCTTTCCGTCAATTGACTTCATCCAACTCGCTAATGACGTGACGGACGACATGTCCGCTATCTTCCAGCGAATAGACGAACGCACGGGGATGAACCCATGGACGATGGAAAACGCGTCCGAGCCGTACTATCGGCCTGCGCTCCCTCCGCATGACGCGCAATAACCCGTTCTGACCGTTGAACGGTCTCATCCCTTTCTTGACCCCAAACAGAGAGCGGCAGGCGCCAATAGACTTCATAGGCCTCGCTCCGATCGCTTTGCCCCGGAGGGAGACAGCGGTATCGGCAGAGAAAAGTGTCCAAGGCGGCGTCCTGCCTCAAAGTTGTATTCACGAGTCCATCCACTGCCTTGATAACCAAGGTTCTATCTCAGAGGTAGGATTTCAGCCAGATCCAGGCCCCGGCCAAATACAGAAAGTCCAAGCAATGATGGGCGTATTGGTCGTAGCGGGTAGCCACGCGCCGCCCGTGCTTGAGCCAGCCGAGGCCCCGTTCCACGGCGTTGCGCGCCTTGTACCGTTCCGGGTCGTGAGGCCGGGGGTTCGTGCGCCCCTTCCGGGCGGGAATGACGGCCTCGAGGCCCCGCCACGCGCGGAAGGCGTCGCCGTCATAGGCCCGGTCGGCGATCAGGCAGGGCAGGGGCGCGCCGATCCAGGCCTCGACCAGGGCCCGGGCCTGGGTGCTGTCGTGGCGCTGGCCGCCCGTCAGGCGCAGACACAGGGGGCGGCCCCGTTGATCCGCCAGGCTGTGGATCTGGGTGCTGAGGCCGCCCCGGCTGCGCCCGAGGGCAGGATCCAGCCCCTTGTTTGAGGGCGCGCCCGCCGCGCGCGTGCGCGCGCACGACCGTACTGTCCCGCCGCCCCGCGGACAGCTCCGGCTTGGCCTGCAGGTAGGCCATCCGGCGCAGCCAGACGCCCCGTGCGCACCCGTGGGCCAAGCGGCGATAGACCGAGTTCCCTTTCCCGTATTCGGGCGGCCATCGTCGCTAGGAAGCGCCCTCCCGCGCGCCGCTTCCACGCAAAGGCAACCATGAGCTTCCTTGCCCACGCGTATATCGGGACAGGTACTCAGAAAAGAATGAAGGCAACGCCATTGGGCATCGGCTCATCGGGGGCCGTCCTCGGGGCAACACGTAAAGAGAGGGATAGCCGGGAGGATAACCGCAGACGCGCAGGATGTCCAATCCCCCCCCCCCCCCCCTCTCCAACACGACCCGAATCTGGCTGAAATCCTACCTCAACAGAACCTAATCCAATGCATCCAGCAGAGAGAAGGGATCGCGTCCTGCTTGGCGCGCCGCATGCAAGTCGCGTATAGCGGGCCAGCGGTTCGGATTTCGCCGCGTCAACTGTTTCCGGAAGGCCTGGCCTGCGGCTTCGCCCCAGAACAGACCGACGAGTTCAACCAGACTATCCTCTTTTTCTTGTTGCCGGCCTTGCTCCAAGCCCTGCAGCCGGCCTTGCTCCAGGCCTTGTTGCCGGCCTTGCTCCAAGCCCTGCTCCAAGCCCTGTTGCGTGCCGAATTGCCGCGCGTCTTCCTTGATTTCGTCCAGGGTCACCATATCCGCCTCCAAGGCTGCCAATGAATCAAACGCTTCCGGCCGCAAGACCAGGCCCTGCACCGCGCCCTGCACGCGCGTCGCCAGGTACCGCGCGAAGTCCGCGCGCAACGCGGCGGGGCTCTCGGCCAACAGCGGCCGGAGCTCGGCCTGGATTATACGGCGCGTCGCCTGGCCAACCCGGCGCAGGCGGCCTTCCCGGCGCAGGCAGTCCAGTTCCCAGGCGATGACGCAGGACACCAGATTGGCGGCGGGCAGGTCCTGCTGCGCAAACGCGTGGATATCGATCGTCGTGCCGGCGCGGAAGCCCACCGCCCCGTGCATCTGCGCGGAATAATCGTAGACGTACCAGGGCGTAGCCCACGGATGCGGTCCGACATGGAACACCAGCGGCATCATTTCCAGGGGCGCGCCGTGCGCCTGGCGCAAGCCGTGCCGCGCCAGCGCCTCCCGCAAGCCGTGCCTGTAGGTCGCCATGCGGGCGGTCATGTCGGCATCGTAACCGGATTGCCCTTCCAGCCGCAAGGCGATGCGCGGCTGTCCGGCCGGGTCGCGCAGCAACCAGACCATGTCGCTGATGCGGCGCTCCAGGTCGGGCGTAATCCATTCCTTGTCCATCGCCTGCCACTGCGCCTCTTGGAGCGGAAAGTTCAGCCGGGGCCTCAGAAACCCCCGGATCAGATGCAGCGCCACCAGGGGATGTTGCATCAACAGCTTGAACAGGGCATCGTAGGGGGTTCGCCGCTTGACAGGGGGCATGCGCTCTTCTCTCTTTGAGGCTCTGTTCGTACACGCAAAGCATCGCGCCCGACCGCCGCACGGGGCCGGTCAACGGAAGCGTCCGCCACCAGGCTCCGGTGCCTCGGGAGGGCATAGACGGAATAAGCCTACGCTTGTATGGATTGAAAAGCAAATTTTGTCTGTTGTTAGTGCTGAATACAGGCAATCGACGTATTCATATCCAGTTACAAGGACGGAATATGGCATATAAGTCGTTATCGTCGCCATCCGGGCGCAGGGCTTTTCCTGTCGCGCCGGGCGATCCGGATCCGTCCCGGGATCCGGGGGCTTGGCCTTGCTCCGACCCGCGGTCCATGCCGGGATCAAAGCGTGGGATGCGCCCCGTTGCGCGGCTGACGGCGCAATGCGCATGCGTTCAGACTGCGGCTCTGTGCGCCAACAGGGTTTGGAGCGCAAGAAGGATCCTCGAGGAGCGGTCGTTGAGGCATGTTGCCGGAATGCGTCGATGGGGCCAACCGCAGGCCAGGCAGCGTTGAGATGGATTGGACAGCCTATGAGCCAGCGAGCCTCCCGGCTCTCCCTCTCTTGGCCTGTTGGCCCGAGGACGGCCCCCGATGACCGATGACCAATGGCTCTGCCTGCATTCTTTTCGGATTCCCTGTTCCGATGTGCGCGTAGGCAAGGAAGATTATTGTCGCCTTTTTATAGAAGCGCTGCGCTGGATGGCACGCATGGGCGCGCCTTGGCGCCAGTGGCCGGCCGCGTACGGCCAGAGGAACTCGGTCTATCGCCGCTAGGCCCACGGGTGCGACCGGGGCGTCTGGCCGCGCCGGATGGCCTACCTGCAGGCCGATCCGGGGCGGCTTCGGCACCCAGATCCACGTTCTGGCGGATCACCGCGGCCGGCCCCTGCGCGTGACGGGCGGCCAGCGTCACGACCGCACCAAGCCCGGGCCCTGGTGGAATCCTGGACGGACACGCCGCTGCCCTGCCTGAGCGCCGACCGGGTCTATGACGGCGCCGCCTTCCGCGCGTGGCTGGCGCAGCGGGGCACCGAGGCCGTCATTCCCGCCCGGAGGGGGGCGCACGAACCCCCACGACCCGGAACAATGCCCGGCGCGCAACGCCGCGGAACGAGGCCTTAGCTGGCTCAAGGGGTGGTGGCGCGTGGCCACCCGCTATGACCCATACGCGCATCGGTTCCTGGATTTTCTGTACCTGGCGGCGGCCTGGATCTGGCTGCAATCCTACCTCAACAGGACCTAAGAACTGGGTAACAATTTCGCTTTACGGAACTGAAGGAGTTGCGCGCTGCCGTCAAGACGGCCTTCCCATAAGTGGCGCAGAAATACCCCCATTCCCAAGTAAACAGAAAATTTGATATGGACGCTTCAGGCAGACGCCAACTTGCATTGATGCCTGCATTGTCGCTTCTCCATACTCCGTTGCCGCCCTTGCGTATGCAGTACAATCCTGGGCAAGAATCATTTCGGACACAGCGTCCTCGGAAACGACATGCGAACTTTGGAACGCGTTTCTATTTGCGGCTTCAAGTCGATTCGAGAACAGGCCCTGACGCTCGAGTCACTGAACGTCTTGATTGGCCCCAACGGCGCGGGCAAGTCCAATTTCGTGGAAGCCATCCGATTCGTCGGGGAAGTGGCGAACCAACGCCTGGCGCGCTATGTTTTGATCAAGGGCGGGGCGGACAAACTCTTGCACAGAGGGCGGCGCCATACGCCCTGCGCGCATCTTCAACTGGATTTTGCGGGAGACGAGGAACGCCCCGCTGCCAGCTATCAATTGAAAGTGTCCGGTACGGAAAACAACGGGTTATTCATCCAAGAAGAAGCCATCCGCACGCAGGCCCAGGATGGTCATTCTGGAATGTCCGACGCTTGGGTCAGACGGGATTTGCAGGAGACGGGATTGAAAGAAAGGCCTGTTTCCTCCCAGGTCGCAGAAGGCCTGTTTCAAGATTTGAACAGTTGCCAAGCGTACGATTTCCGCGATGCAAGTCCTTTTGCGACCATGAGGAACGCGTGCGATGTACACGACAACCGCAGCCTGCGTCCCCAGGCCGAAAATCTGGCTGCCTATCTCTATCGCCTGCAAGAAACCGAGCCGATTACGTATGCTTTGATTGAAGGGCAAGTACGCCAGATTGCCCCCTTCTTTGAAGCCTTCGACTTGGAACCCTTGCGTTTGGCGCCGGACCGTATTCAACTGGCATGGACGGAACGCGAGACGGGCGCGCGGTTCCAGGCTCCGTCAATGTCGGAGGGCACTCTCCGTTTCATTTGCCTGGCTACGTTGCTGTTGTCGCCGGACATACCCAAAGTAGCGGTCTTGGATGAACCGGAATTCGGCCTTCATCCAGACGCCATAGAGAAAGTGGCGGCTCTGTTGCGCATCGCGGCCCGGAAGACGCAACTGATCGTGGCGACCCAGTCGGTAACGTTGGTCAATCATTTCGAGCCTGCGGCCGTGTGGTTGGTAGACCGCCGTAACGGGGCCAGTCTTTTCCGTTCCCTGAAGGATCAGGATTACCGCGCCTGGTTGGCAGACTACGCCTTGGGCGAACTGTGGGAAAAAAACGTGCTAGAGGCGCTGTATGGCCTTGCCGATTCTGATTCTGGTTGAAGGCCGTTCCGAAAAGCAGTTCATCAATACCTTGCTTGCGCCTTTCTTCCGCAAGACGGGAATATTTCTGCGACCGACCGTCATGCTGTCCCGAGCCAACCCCAAAGGCCCTGATTTCAAGGGCGGCGTTACTCATTACGCCTCTTTTCGCAGACAACTGAGGTCGCTTTTGCGCCATCCCAGCGCTCTTGTCACCACCTTGATCGACTTTTACGGGTTGCCCAAGGATTTTCCCGGTATGAGCAATCGCCCCGCAGGCGAGCCCATAGCGCAAGTTCAACACGTGCAAAAGGCCATCCAACGCGATTTGGGGAACCCTCGCAATTTCCTGCCGTTCCTCATGCTGCATGAATTTGAGGCCATTCTGTTTGCTTCGCCCACCGCGTTGCCCGCGCTTATGCAGGCCACCGCCCGGCAACGGAAAGACTTTGCCGCTATTTGCCGGCAATTCCCAACGCCTGAAGCGATCAACGCCTCTCCGTCCGGCTCACCCTCACACAGAATTTTCAATTTGTTTCCTGATTTCGCCAAGCAAATTCACGGCGAAGCGGCTTTTACGACCATCGGCCTGGAACCCATCCGCAACGCTTGTCCGCATCTGAGAGCATGGCTGGATGCGCTGGCGAGCTATGCTGCCGTTGGCCCTTGAGCCGGCCGATCTTCACGCGTCCGGCTCGGCCCCGCGCAGAAAACTCCAGACCATGCCATGCACGATTCGTTCGATGGGCGCCTTGTCATCCGTCAAGGGCATGGTTCCGGGGACAGGCGTTCCGTAAGAGACCTGCTCTAGGGAGCGTTGCGCGAAGGCCCGGAATTCCGCCGGATACCGCGCGGACAGGTTCTGAATGCGGCGACGATACTGCTCCAAGCTGCTCGGCGTCGCCAGCCCTACGACCAGGGCGTTGCCGATAGTTCCGGCCGGAACGGGCTCGTTCAGAACCATCACCTGCGGGAATACCTGCGCCATGGTGGCCACGAGACTGTTTACCAATGACTGATCGGCACGCGTACGCCCGACGTTGATGGCGACCACGCCGGCCTCGGTCAAGTGGGTTCGGACCAAGACGAAAAACTCCTGCGTAGCCAGATGGAAGGGAATGTAGGGTACGCGATACGCGTCAATGGCGATGACGTCCCACGCGCGCGACGCGGGTTGGCTGCGCAGCCATCGTCGGCCGTCCGCGGCAATGGCCGTCACGTTGGGTTGATGCAGGCCGAAGTACGCGCGCCCGACCTCCAGAATCTGCGGGTCAAGCTCGATCCCCGTAATGGGGGCCGGACCGTAGATAGCGGTCCACAGGGAACTGACGGTGCCGGCCGCCAAGCCGATGACGAGCACCTCGGCCGTGGCCGGATCGGGCGGATCCGCGCTGAACCAGGGAGCCAGGAGAAAGTAGTCCCACACGCCCAGACTCAAAACGCTGCGCGGATGATGCACGCTGTGAATGCCCACGCCTTCGTTCAGCTTGAGGAATAATTCAGGGCCTTCCTGCAGCACCGCGATGTAATTGAAACGGCTCTCGTCTTCGTAGATGACGGTTCCGGCGCGCATGGCGGTGCCCACTCCGCGGATCGTGCGCGTGTCGGTCAGGAATGCCAGACTCAAGACCATGATCATGCCCAGCGCGCCGCTCACCGCGAGGCGCAGGCGGGCGCCTGATGCCCACCGGGAGCCAATCGTGACCAGCAAGAGAAGGAAAAGGGCCAGCAGAAAAAAGGTCCAGCGGGTGCCGAAAGCGGGAATCAGCCACAGCACAGGAGCCAACGTGCCGGCAATGCTGCCCAAGGTCGCCGCGGCATACAGGCGTCCGACCGTTTGCCCTCCCGACTGCACGGAACCCAGCGCGATGCGCGTCGCCCATGTCGTTACGGAACCCAACAGAACGATCGGTAATCCCAACAGCAGGACGATGACGCCGGACGCGGCCGCCAACAGGCCGGACTCGAAGGCCAGCAGATCCTGCACGGTCGCCTGCAACGCGGGCGGTCCCGCGACCGGTATCAGGCTGGCCAGCAGACCGGCTGCCCCTACGGTCCAAAGCAACCGATCCAGGCGCGGGCTGCGATCGCCCCACTGCCCGCCCAACCACGCGCCGCCTGCCAAAAAAGCCAGCACCAGGGAGATGAGGGTGGCCCACACCAACTGGCTGTTGCCGAACCACGGTTCCAGCCAACGCGCGGCCGTCAGTTCCAAGCCCAACGCGCCCGCCCCGGCACCGAAGGTGAGCGTCCACAAGTAGCGCTTCACAAGTGTCGGACGATATCTACGCGATTAAGCACTGGGAAAAAGATAAGATGTTGCATGAAGTTCCATTAGACTATACATATATTACCATCCCAAATACTTACAGTTATTCTTAGGTTATGTTGATATTTGAGTTCAGCCAGAGCAAGCCCACCAGATGCAGAAAACTTGGGGGGGGGGGGGGGGGGGGGCATATTTGTCGTAGCGGGAGCGAGTAGCTACGCCGTCAAGGCTTGAGCCAGCCAATGCCGCGTTCCACGGCTGTACCTGATATCGCTCCAAGACGTGAGGCTGAGGGCTCGTACGCCGGGCCTATGCTGGAATGACAGACTTGATTGCTTATTGCGCCCGCTAGGCGCAGAAGGCATCGGCGTCATAGGCCGATTGGTAATCAGACAGGAGTGTTATGTCTATCGAGACCTCTACCGGAATCGGACTGTCGTGGCCCTGGATGCCCGTCACGCGTACGCGTAGAGGATGCGTAAGAAGGTGAATTTGGGTGCTGAAGCGCCATTCCAATGACGTTTGAGGATGAATTTTCTTTTTTTGGAGCGCGTCCGCCATACTCTCGTGCATGGGCGTGCCGTCCAATAGCATGGCGTACAGATCCGGGGCGTGACCTAGGCTCTATTCGGCACGGCCAAATGCCTCGATCGGGCCAGGACAGCATACCGGTGCATTTCCCGTATACCGACGGCAACCGGTGCTAAGGGGTGTCCGTGCGCGTCATCCAACACTGATCTACAATGAAAAGATGGTACCGGGCTTTGTTTTGTCTGCGTATACATGAAAATATACTAAGTAAATTGCAACAATCCTGCTTGGAGAGCCTGTTCGCAGGCTACGGACGGGGTTATCCTGTCTGTTTCATATCTAATGAAACTATAGTACAAAGGCGGCCCGACATCAAGCCAGGCCGCCTGCTTCGTCGTCATCAATCCCCTGCCCTAGACGCTGTCCTGGTTGCTTCGATGCTCCATTCTACTGCCTCTATATCTACCCAACCTCCACCACCGCGCGACACGCATGATTGCCAATCCGCCAATCCAAGCAGGTTGTACGTTGGCGGATTCCCCGTTCGCACAGGCATATCAGCGCATTTCTTGTAAGCTGCCTCCATTTTCCAACAATTTACTTGTTCAAACGGCAACACAGGGGGAAACGAGTTGGCTATTAAGGGAGAAATGTGTGGGTTATCTAACTCTATATGTAAGTCTTCTTGCATGGACCGGAGCATAAAAGCTCGTCTTTCGTGTAGCGTATCGTATCGCCTTCTGCACTCCGCCATATTCGGCGCAGGCGTGGACGTGGGGCGTGGCCGCGGCGTTGCGGTAGGCCACGGCGTAGCAGTAGGTCGCGGCGTTGCCGTAGCCGTGGGCGTGTAGGTCGCAGTCGGCGTCGGCGTTACGGTTGCCGTGGGCGTCCAAGTAGGCACAATCTGCGACGAAGAAAGAGTCGGACGCGCCGTCGGCCCGACAGGCGCAGGCTACGCCTGCGCCTGTTGCTGTTGCGCGGTAGCCGACATGCCTATCTGCCGTGCCACGAAACCGCCCGCACCGCTGGCCGCGATCGCGAGCGTGAAGAGCAGGATAAGAGCACGAGTGCTCATGATTGCTTCTCCGTTCCTCACTCCTTCGATGTGGACAGGAACCATTCCTGCAGTTCGAAATACTTCCGGACATCGGCCTGAAACGACTCTATGCGCCCGTCCGCGTCGGCATCGTCCTGCGTCTCCAGCCAGAAAAGCGCGCCGTCCTTCCCGCACGGGTTGATCCACAGCTGCGCCCAGCAACCGTGCCGATACGCCGCGTCATCGATCCGCTCCAGTATTGCATGCGGTACCCCACTGTCCAGCCAGCGACACATGAACCGCACTACCTCGTTCTTCTTCACGTCAGTCCTCTTCTTGGATAAAAAGGGAGAGCAGAAGGCGCAGGCGATAATGCCTGCGCCTCTAGTACTCCGTCAGGTTTCTATAGATACTTGGCTAAGCGGATAGCTGCGCTCTGTAATCTCCTTCTTGACGCGCTTGATGGACCGCCCTGCATGCCCTTGCGCTCGTTGGAGTGCAGGAACCGGTAGGGCCGTATGGCCACCCAGTCCTTCCGGTCTGGAAACGAGGGATTGGTACGCAGGTTTGAAGGTTTCGGACATGTCCGTCTTGTTTTGGCCTCAATCGGATGAACGCACACGTAGCATCTCAGAAACACCAAACGTAACCCAGAACTTAACCCTGCGTAGCCGGCAACCGAAGGGTCAATAGCAAGGGCGAATGATCCGAACCCATAGGTTGGGACAGCACCCGGGCTTCCGTCACTTCCAACTCGCGGGAGCAGAACGCGTGATCCAGCCGCAAGCAAGGCCAGAAGCGCCAAGGGCCGTGCGGCTCCAGGTTATGGGGCCAGGTCCAGCCGGGTCCGCGCCCGGCTTCCGCCCAGCAGTCCTGGAACAGGTTGCGGGCCGTGCGATAGATGTCCGATCCTTCCGTCGTGTTCCAGTCGCCTATCAGCAGGACGGGCTCCCGCTGCGCCTGCGCGTCTTCCAGAATGCGCGCCATTTGGTGATTGCGGTAAGTCAGAAGCCTGTCTATATCCGCGGCCTTCAAATTGTACAAGGGGGAGAGCAGATGCATGTTGTACAGCAACAGCGTCCGGTCTTCCAGGTGCAGGCGGAAACGCAGGCCGTAGGTACCGCCCAGATTCAAGGCCCAGCGTCGCTCCAGCGTTATGGGCCGGCGCGCCATGACGCCCAGTCCCATATCCGACTTCGTGTTTGAAATCCAGTACTGAAAGGGATACGCGTCCCGCAACGGCGCGAAGATCTGGGTTACGGAGGTGCGGTTCACCTCTTGAAACGCGGCGACGTCTACCGGCTGTTGGCGCAAGACGCGTGCCAGCGCCGTAAAGTCGCGGTTCTTCCTGAGCAGGTTCGCGCTCAATACGCGTATCGTCGGCGCGCGGGCCTCCAGATCAGGCAAGCGGCGCCAGAACATCCAGTGATAATGGCGCAACCAGATCCACCCGAAGATTTCGCTGAGCGCAACCGCGAGCCAGGGGGCGGAGCGGGCGAAGCGGAGCCAACTGGCCAGCCACGCGCCGCCCAGGAGCCAGCAAGCCAGGCTGTTGAGAAGATACAGCGCGCCGTTGCGGTCGCCTACGATTTTCCAGGTCGCGCACCACGCTATGGCCAACGCCAGGTAGACGGACAGCGCGCCGCGATAGAGGCGTCGGCCCCAGTTCATGCGTCGGCGGTATGGGGCGCGGACGCGCGTTTCGCGCGGCGCGCGCTGGCGGCCTGCGCCTCCCAATAGATCAGGGAAGCGGCCAAGGGTCCGCGATACACCAGCGCGGTGCTGTATTGCCATGCCTGCACTTGCAGGCGTTTCAGCCAGGCCAGATCGCGGCCGCGTCCTATGCCGCCGCACGCAATGATGTCGATGTCGGCGCGGCGCATGCGTTTCAGCGTCACCAGCTTGACCAGCGCGGCGCGGGCATCGGACGCCAGCGCCTGGCCGCTGATGCCCCGCGTGAGGCCGTCCTCATCCGTCTCTTGCCGGGAATTGGTCGCCACGATGGCTTTCACGCCGTACTCCACGCCCACTTGCAACAGCGCGTCGTATTGCGCGGCGGACAGGCACGGGCTGACCTTGAGCCAGAGCGGCAGGGACGGCGGCCGCATTTCCTGGGCGCCTTCCAGGATCGCGCGCGCGTTTTCCGTCGTCTGCAGCAAGGTCACGTCGTCATCGTGGGTCGGACAACTTACGTTCAGCGTGAGCCAGGACGGCGTCAAGGCGGATTCCGCGAGGTACAGCACGGATTCCGCCATTTCCGTGCGCAGGGCGCGGGCATCCTGCGCCTGGGGCGAGCACGCCAGATTGATGCCGTAACAGGCCGGCAAGCGATCCTTGTGCATGACCAGAAAGGACACCGCGGCCCGAATGCCCGGATTCCTGAGGCCCACCCGGTTGCCCAGGGAAGCGGCGCGGGCGTCGCGCCACATCGTGCGGCCCGTATGGCCGTGGCGCGGCCAGCGCGTGTAGGAACCGAACTCCGCCGGGCCCGCCAGATGGGGCAACGTGCGCCATCCCGGCAGGAGGTTGCTGTCCTTGATCACGGCGCCCAGCGCCTGCGTTTCGTTGTCGTAGCCCGCGCCCTTGATCCAGCTCGCGGCCAGAATGAAGGGCTGGGGCAACGCGACGGCCCCCACCGTGACGGGCGCCGTCGGCCGCAGAAAGCGTCCCAGACGACTCAAGGCGGCCTGCAGTCGCGCCTGGTTGTCCCAGCGACCGAGCAGTTCCTGCACGAGATCGTGGCTGGTATTGGGCGACAGCCGAAACAGCAGGCTGCGCGCGAACCAGTACGCGCCTCGATACAGAACCAGCAGCAGGCGGCGCAATAACGCCTGGGCCTTCGCTGACGTCATGGCGTTTCCCGCCGCGTCGCCTTCACTTCCTGGCCGAAGCCGGGCTCGACCAGGATGGTACAGCCATCGAACGCCTCCCGTCCCCGTATCCGCACGCGCGCCACGCGGCAACGCGTGGCCTGCCCTTCGAAAGGGGTCCAGCGGCACAGGGTCTGCATGCGACGGGCCTGAATGCGGTCCGGCGCGCCCAGTTCCAGTTCCGTCCACGTATCTTCCGGGCACGGGATGCCGGCGATGCGCCGCGGCGCGGTCGCGACCAGTTCCGCCAGCCGCGCCGCTTCCAGGCGCCCTTCCTCCACGGCGGTGCCCATCAAAGGCAGGGTCGTCTCCAGGCCCGGCACGCCGAACGCCGGCGGCATGGCGCGTTTCTCCGCCAATGCGTGCGGCGCGTGATCCGACTCCACCGCGTCTACCCAACCTTCGCGCAAGCCTTGCCACAAAACCGCCTGATCCTGCGCGGTTTTGAGCGGCGGCTTCATCAAGGCCAACGGCCCCAGCCGGCTTTCGTCGTCCCGGGTCAGAAACAGATGATGCGGGCATACGCCCAGGGAGACGGGCAGACCGCGGTCCTTGGCTCGCCGCAACGCGGTCGTTTCCGCCTGGGTGCTGATGTGGCAGAAATGGGTACGGATGCGGTAGCGCGCCACCAGGGCCAGGACGGCGTCCACCTCGTCGTCCTCGGCATGCACGGCGATGAAACCGTGCTTTTGCCACGCGGCGAAATGCCGTTCCCGCGCGGTGCCGTCCACGAAGAGATTGCCCGTGGTCTGGTTGCAATAGAGCTTGAGGCCTACGGTGCGGGGCATGGCGGCGGCGAAGGAATCCAGATTGCCGGCGGGATGCGCTCCGTAATAGACGCCCCAGTCGCAGACGGCCTGCGCGCGCAATTCGTCCCGCTTCCGTTCCAGGCCGGGCAGGGACGTGGTCGTCGGCTCGGCGTTGGGCATGTCCAGCACGGCCGTATAGCCCCCGGCCACGGCGGCGCGCGTTTCGCTGTGCATGGTGCCCTTGCGGGCCCAATCCAGGCCGCGCAAATGCACGTGCGGATCCAGCGGGCCGGGCAGGCGCAAGCGCGTCATGACGAGACGTTCACGGCCGTCCGCCTATACCCATTGCCCCAGCAGGAGCGCGACCAGCGTCATGCGGACGTACATGCCGTTTTCCATTTGCTGGAAATACGCGCTCCGGGGATCCCGGTCCAAATGGTACCGGTCCCACGCCGAACCCATTTCGTGCTTGCGCGGCAACGGGTGCAGCAACAGGGTATTGGTGGGCGTCTGCGCCAGCAGTTCCGGAGTCATGACGAATTCGTCCCGCACTTCCTCGTAGTCCTGGGGATCCGCGAAGCGCTCCTCCTGAATGCGCGTCCAGTAGATGACGTCGCTGTCGTAGAGCGCGTCTTCCAGATGCCCGGTCTCCGCGACGCTCAACCCCGCGTCGCGCGCCTGCGCCACGATGCCCGCCGGCATGCGCAGGGCGGACGGGGACACCAGGTTGAGATGCAGGTCTTCGCGGTCGTACAGGGACAGCAGTTTGGTCAGGGAATGCACGGTGCGCCCGAATTTCAGGTCCCCGACCATGGTCACGCGCAACTGCCGCACGCCGGCCTTGTGCTTGTAGATGGTATAGGCGTCCAACAGCGCCTGGGTCGGGTGCTCGCCGATGCCGTCGCCGGCGCTGATCACCACGGACGGGCGCCCGATCTGCTTGCGCAACAGGTCCAGGAAATGGGCGGCCACGAAGGACGCCCCTTCCGTCGGATGCCGCAAGGTAATGACGTCCGCGTAGCAGCCGGCGGCCCGGACGGTGTCGGGCAGGTCCTCTCCCTTATGCACCGAGGAGAACTCGATGCCGTTGCTGGCGCCGATGGTTTCCCCGCCCAGACGGCTCATGGCCGCCTGGAACGACAGATCCGTACGCGTGCTGGCTTCAAAGAAAATCTGGGCCATGATGCGCCCGTTGGCGATTTCGGCGATGCCGCGGTCGCGTTTCCGCAAGCGGCTTTCCAGCCGCTCCGTCGCCGCGAACAGCAGATCCAGGTCGGCGCGGCTGAACTGATCCACCGTCACGACGTGCTTGCAGGCGTAATCGCCCGCGATGGGGGCGGGCCGGTAGTCCCGGCGGATATGCGCCCACACGTCGGCGGCGTCCGTGGACGCGGCCGCGGGGGGTAAGGGCGTCATGCGCGCGGCTAACTCCTGGCCGTGACGAGGGACAAAGCCAAATCCAGTTGCGCATCCGTGATGCGCTCTTGCGCCCGGGCGAAGGCCAGCGCGTCGGGCAGGTCGAAGACGGCCTGCAAGGCGATCCCCGCGGCCTGGAGGCGCGCCCGCGCGTCGGTCCCGCGCACGGTCATGACCGCGGCGTGGGACACGGTCAAGCCCGCCGTCCGCAACTGCTGCGCGGAGGCCAGCAGGCTGCCGCCGGTCGTCACCAGGTCCTCGATGACGACGGCCTGATCGCCGGGCGCGAACAGGCCTTCCACGGGCCGTTGCCGCCCGTGCGCCTTGACTTCCTTGCGCGCGTAGATCAAGGGCCGTTGCGCCGCCACGGCGGCCACGGCTCCCAGCGGCAGGCCGCCGTACGGCACCGCGGCCAAACGGTCGCAGGGCAGCGCGGCAATCCGCCGGGCCAGCAGGCGTCCGCTCAATTGCAGCAAGGCCGGATGGCTCATGATGAGGCGCAGATCCAGGTAGAAGGGCGATGCCTGGCCGCTGGCCAGCGTGAAATGCCCGAACTGCAAGGCCTGCACCTGCAGCAGCAGGTCGAAGAGGCGGGTGCGCTCCTGCTCGGTCACAGCGCGGCGCCTTCCAGTTCCTGAACCGCGGCGCGCATGGCCTGCACCAGCTGCTTCGCCTCGCGTTCCGGGTCGTCCGCGGCGGCGATCCGGGAGCTGACGTTCACGAGCAGGCCAGGGGCGTTCGCGTAGCTCCAGCCGGCCTGGACCGCGGCGCGCATCTCCCCGCCCTGGCGGCCTACGCCGGGCGCCAGAATCCAGCGGTCGGGCGCGTGCGCGCGCACCGCGCGCAGACGTTGCGGATAGGTGGCTCCCGCCACCAGGCCGGCTTCCGGATGCCACCGCCGCACCGCTTCCGCGATCCGGAGGTACAGCGGCGCGCCTTCCAGCGGCCGCGGCTGAAATTCCGCCGCATCCGGGTTGGACGTATGGGCCAGGAAAAAGAAGCCTCTGCCTTTCCAGGCGAAGAAAGGCTCCGCGCTGTCCCGCCCCAGCAGGGGATTGAGCGTGACGCCGTCGACGCCCAGGGCCTCGAAGCAGAATGCGGCATACCCTTGCGCGGTCGAGGCGACGTCGCCGAATTTGGCGTCCAGAAGCGCGGGCGCGTCCTCCGGCAACGCGCGCAGCGTCTCCTGCAGCAATTCCAGCCCGGCGCGCCCGTGCCGGAGATAAAAGGCCAGATTGGGCTTGTACGCGCAGGCCCAGCGCGCCGTGGCGCGGATAACGTCCTGGTTCCAGCGCAGGAGTGGCGCGCAGTCGCCGCGGCGGAAGGCGCCGTAGCGGGCCGGCAAACGCGCCGGATCCGGATCCAGGCCTACGCACAAGAGAGATTGCCGGACGGACGCGGAAGCTGCCAGCCGTTGCCAAAAAGACGGATCGGGGTCGGGTACCGAAAGGGAAGGCATTGCGATGGGGCCGGAAACATCGGAGGGAATTTTACTCTTGCGAGGCCGCATAGGGCGAAAAAAGGTCCGGCCGCAAGCGTAGCGCCCTGTCGCCCCAAGTCGCCTGTTGCGCCCAGAGCCGCTGCAGTCTGGGCCATCCGCGAACGGCATGCCCCGCAGTGCCAGGCAACCGGCGCGGGCCGCAGGCGAACCCCGCGCCGGAAGCAAGGGCGGGCGATCCCCAAGCTCCCCGTCCCTGCCCTGAGACTCCGCCGGAAACTCGCACCGCGCGCGTTCCCGCTCATCGTATGGGCTGCGCTATTCGCTATAATCCCTGCAAGGCGCGCCCGCGCGTCCGCCTCTGCCTGTAGACCGTTCCCGCTAGCCCTTGGTATCCATGGCCGTCTTGCGCATTGTACGCGATTGGGACGATGACGCAGCCGTCTTGCGCCAGCGCGCGCGCAAGATCCGGCGCGTGGATGCCGCCGTCCTGGCCTTGCTGGACAATATGGTGGACACCATGCGGGACTCCGGCGGCGTGGGGTTGGCCGCGCCCCAGGTCGGGATCGGCTTGCAGGCCATAGTCGTGGAATATCCCCGGGACGACGAGGTCGAAGACAGCCCCCTGGAACTGTATCAAATCGTCAATCCCGAAGTCGTGAAACGCAGCGGCGCCGCGGAAGGCCAGGAGGGGTGCCTCAGTTTGCCGGGCCTGGTCGCGGACGTGACGCGGGCGGAACGGGTCACGGTCAAAGGGCTGGATCGCAATGGCCGGGCAATCCGCCTCAAGGCCTGCGGCTGGCTCGCGCGCGTATTCCAGCACGAAGTGGATCACGCGCACGGCGTCCTGATGCTGGAAAGGGCGTCCCAGGTCTACGAAGTCCAACAGGAAGAAGACGGAACTACCCGCCTCCTCCCCGTGGCGCGCGCGTGACGCGAGCGCCCGCGGCGCGTCAGTTCCGTACGGCGACCGTGACTTCGCACAGCGTCGGCGCGCCGTCCTGCGCGACGACGGTCAGGCGGAATACGTACGCGCCGTTTTCGAGATAGGTCGTATCCACGCGGCCCAGCGCGTCGTCTTCCACCGGGCCCATGCTGCCGTCGAAATAGGTGAAGGCGCGCCGCGGCGCCTGGTCGCCGGTCGGGATCAGCCGATACTCCAGCTTGTAGTACCAGAAATCGTCGACCGCGGCCGTGCCCCGCACCCCGACTTCGCCGGCGACGGCCTGGCTCTCCAGCGGAAAAGCGATGCGCGCCCCCGCGTTCGGGCAGGCCGCGGGGGCCAAGCCGGCGGCCGGCTCCGGCGTCGGAGTCGCCGCGGGGCTGACCGCGGGCGGCGCGGCTGTCGGCTCCGGCTCCGCCGCGGGCGTAGGCGGCGGCTGGGTGGGCGCCAGGGTCGCTGGCGGCGGCGGCACCTCGACCGCCAGGGGCGGGGCGGGCGCGGGGCCGCGGGCCGGCGCCCGGCGCGGATTGGTCAGCCGCGCCCAGCTCTCCGTCGCCGCCTGCGTCCAGGTCGTCGCGGCGGCGCGCAGGGACGCGAGGGCCGGCACGTCGGACGCCCCGGGCACGAAATCCCAGCCGACGATCAGCGCGAACAGGCCAAGGCCGACAATCGCCAGGAGCCACAGCAGCAACCGCGGCCAAACGTCCGTCCCGGCCGGACCGGAGATGGCGGACCGTCCCGCTTGCGAGTCCAGGGGCCGGTAATCCAGGCTGCGGGGTTCCGGCAAAGGGGCGCCGGCGCTGGTCGCCGTCCAGTCATCGCCCAAGGCGGCGCGGACGGCGGATTGCCGACGCTGTTTCATGTCCTGCCCGTCCAGCTTGAGGAACTCCGCGTAGTTTTGCAGAAACCCGCGGCCCGCCACTTCGCCCGGCAGGCGTTGCCAGTCGTCCGCCTCCAGCGCGATCAGGTAATGGACGCGGATGCGGATGGCGGCCTCTACGTCATTGAGGCTCAGGCCCAACGTCTCGCGCCGTTCGCGCAATACGGGCCCCAATCGTGCGCCTTGCGATGTCACAACCGACTAAGGGAGGCGCAAGGCGGGACCAGGCCCGCAACGGACCGGGAAAGGGAGCGACTGCGCATCAACCATAACGTTTTGCCTCCCCAGGCCGAGGCGGGAACCTGCGCCCTCCGCAAGCGGGATAAGGTACAATGGGCAACGGGCGGCGCGCGACCGCTCTCCATGGCCCGACTGTTCCAGGCAGGCAAGCAACGGCCTTAAGTATAACAACTTGCGATGCCAGCGGGCGCGGGTTCGCCGCGGCGCAGCGCGCCAGACCCTAATCGATGCAGGCCCGCCGTTCCGCACAGATCACAAAAGACAGGCGTCTGAACGGAGATGAGCGGCGTTTTTTTGAATCCCGGCCGATTGCGAGCGGTTCTCTAGCCCTGCGCGCCGGCCGGGAGCGGATGCGCCGCGTCCGCTGCCCCAGGCTCCGTTCCGCGTTGCGTCCGCGTCCATGAGAGTCGTCCCCGTATTGGCCATCGGCGTGATTGCGGCCGTGGTGGTTATCCAGTGGCAACTCGTCCGGAACCGCCGCGTCTCCGACCCGCCCGCGGTCAATCCCGTCGTGTTGCCCACGGCGCGGGCGCCGCGGGGCCCTTTGAGCGGACGCAACCTCGGCGTGGTCGTGGGGCACTGGAGCCGGAACGACGCCTTCTACGATCCCGGCGCCGTGTGCTTGGATGCGGCAGGCCAGGCGTATCTCACGGAACTGGAAGTCAATCAGGACATCGCGGCGCGGCTCGTGCCCCAACTGGAGGAACGGGGCGCCCAGGTATGGGTGCTGGAGGAACTGGATCCGCGCATGGCCGGCCTGTACGCCGATTTGGTCCTGAGCCTGCATGCCGATTCCTGCGCGCCGGTCGAAGCCACGGGGTTCAAGGCCGCCTCTCTCCCGACGTCCGGCGCGCGGGAGCGGGAGAGCCGGTTCGTGGCCTGCCTGCAAGAGCATTACGCCGCCCGCACGGGCCTGGCGTGGCACGCGCATTCCATTACGCGCGACATGACCCACTACCACATGCACGAGAAAGTCCATCTCCACACGCCCTCGATCATTCTGGAAATGGGGTTCATGGGCGGCGACCAGCGCTTGCTCACGACCGGACAGGCGGCCGTGGTCGACGGCATTCGCGAGAGCATCCTCTGCTTTTTCGCGCCCGCCCCGTAGGCGGGCTTCAATCGGCTTGCGTCCCGTACAGGCGGACGTAGTGGTGCAGGTGGGTGATGACGCGCTCCACGTACAGCGCGGATTCGGCAATCGTGACGGCTTTGTGGAACAGCATGTCGTCCGGGCCTGACCGGTCCCGGAAGAAACGCCCGTTGCCCGGACCGGCGTTGTAGCCGACGAGCGCCGTAAACCAGTTGCGATCCAGCTGCCGGTACGCGTAGCGCAGGTAAAACCCGCTGAATTGCAGATTGAGCCACGGGCGCGGCAGCCATTCCGCGCGGTAGTCCGGCATCCGCATCTGCAGGGCCACCCAATCGCCGGTGTCCGGCATGATCTGCCCCAGGCCCTGCGCCGCGGCGGAGGACACGCTGGACGGTTCGAAGAGGCTTTCCTGCCGCAGCAACGCGTAGAACAGCGCCTCGGGAATGCCGTATTCCGCGGCGACCGGCGCGGCCAGGTCCCGAAACGGGCGGGGAAAGAGCAGGCGCTGGACGTAGGCCGGCAACTCGGAGACGGCGGCGACCGGCGCGGCGCGATACAGATAGAAGGCGGCCCGGATGCTGAGGGCATGCGCGCCGGCCTCGGCGAACGTATGCGCCAGCGTCCAGAGGACGCGGGGTTGCGCGACGGAGTCGTTCAGCAGGGCGCTCCACGCCTGGAGGGCCTCCTGGCGCCGCCCCAGGCGCAGCCAGAGCGCGCCTTGGCGCAGGCGCGCGTCCGCGTCGAGGCCTGCGGTCTCGGCGTCCGTATCGGGAACCCAGGTGCGCATCCAGTCCAGGGCAAAGACCGCGCTGCCGTCGTCTCCGGCCAGCGCGGACGGCGGACCGACCAGCGCCGCCATGTCCGCCACTACGTTTTGGCTGCCGCCGTCGTTGCGCCGCACGGCTTGCGCGGACATGATGCCGAAGAAAGTTTCGGGGTATCTGCCCGCGTTGTACTCCCACGCGAAGCGCGCCGCCTCCCGGTTGCCCAACGCCCAGAGATTGCGGGCCGTCCAATAGCCGGCCGCCGCCGCGCGATACGCGGGAAACGACTCCCGCAACTGCGCCCAATGCGCGTTGGCCGCGACGTGATCCCCCGCATCGAAGGCGAAGAGAGCCATCTCGAACAGGGCGCGGGCCGACCGGTCGTCGGCGGGAAAGTACTCCAGCAGTTCCTGCAAGTCCTGTTGGGCCGCGCGCGCCTCCGCTTGTCGCAGGCGCACCGCGAAGGCGTCGTAGAGCAGTTGGGCGCGGTGCGGATCCGCGGGCCGCATCGCGGCGAAGGAATCCCAGGCCCGCTCGTACGCGGCGTCGTTGTCCACGGCGAAAAAGGTGTTCAGCAGGCCGTTGTAGGCCGCGCCGACGCAGGGACAGTCCGGAAACTCGCCGATGACCATCTGATAGCGTTTCATCGCCTGCACGTAGTTTTCCAGCTTGAAGTGGGCGTGCGCCTCGTACAGCGTAGCCCACGACCGCCTGTCGTCGCCGGCCGCCGCCTGCGCCTGAAAGGCGTCGAAGGCCTGCACCGCCGGGTCGTAGGCCTGGGCATGGTAGTCGATATAGCCCCGATCGTACAGGTCGAAGGGCTGCTCCCGGTCGATCAGTTCCACCAGGGCCAGGTACGCGTACGCGCTCTCGCGCTGTTCGTCCGTGGCGGCGCGGAAGCGCGCCAGGGCTCCCGCCTCGTCCTGGGCCGCCAGGCGCGTAACGCCTGCGCGGTATTGGATTTGCGCGCGGTAGGCGGGCTGGACGCTGACGGCCAAAATGGCTTCGTACGCGGCCGTGGCTTCGGCGAACCGGCCGCGTTCGTGGGCCAGCCGCGCGATGCGATCCTGGATCACGACGCGGGCGACGCGCGTCTCGGCGCGCGCGGCCGCCTGCGCCAGTTGCGCAAAGCCCCGATCGTCCTCGCCCCGGGCCAACAGCGCCTGCCCCCATTCCTGATGGATGAAGGAAGCCAGTTCGTCCAGGCCCTCCAGCGCCGCCGCGAAATTGGCGTCCGCCCGGTCATGCGCGCCGATCCGGCCCTGGACCTGGGCCCAGATCAGCCGCGCTTCCGCGACGAACGGGGCGTCCGCCGCCCACGCCGCGGCGTCCGCCAGGGCGAAAAAACGCATCAGGTTTTCGTTGGCCCTCTGCCACTGCCCCTGGGATTGCTGGAGCCGGCTCAAGAGATAGAGCGCCTTCCCGGCGACGGCGGGATCCGCCGCCTGCGACAGGACGACATAGACGCCCGCCGCCTCGTCCAGGCGTCCGTGGGCCTCCAGTTTTTCCGCGGCGGCCAAGCGTTCCGCCGGAGACCGCGCGGGCGCGGTCGGCGACGGCGCAGGCAGGGGCGTCGCCGCGGGCGGCGCGGTCGGCGCGCGCGTAGGGGACGGCTCGGCGGCGGTCTGGTCGTCCCGGTTCCGATTGCATCCGGCCAGGCCGAGGCACAGCAGGCCGACCGCCAGCGCCGCGGCCAGCTGTCGACAGGGAAGTACGGGAAAATGCATCACGACGCGCTCAGCCAATTCGCGGCCGCAAGTATAGCAGTCCCAGGCCCGGCCCGGCGGGAATGCGCGCGGCGCGCCGCTCAGGCTTTGGCGCGACTGCCGAATTTGGTTATCATGGCTCTGCTTTCGTTGCTTGCCCCGCTCCATGACCGCCCGCGCCCCTTCCACGGTTACCCCGTCCCGGGATATGCCCTACGAGGTCGTGGTGGGCATGGAAGTGCATGCCCAACTGACGACGCGCAGCAAGATGTTCTGCGGTTGCGCCGCGGCCTACCAGGGCGCGGCGCCCAACTCCCGCGTCTGTCCCGTCTGCCTGGGCCTGCCGGGCGCGATGCCCGTCATCAACAGGAAGGCGGTGGAAGCCACGATTGCCACCGGGCTGGCGTTGCAGTGCGAGGTCGCCGACCTCGCCGTTTTCGCGCGCAAGAACTATACCTATCCCGACCTGCCCAAGGGCTATCAGATCACCCAGTTCGAATACCCGCTGTGCTTTCAGGGCGCGGTGGACGTCGACCTGCCCGCCGGCGGCCGCAAGCGCATCCGCATCCGGCGCGTGCATCTGGAGGAGGATACGGGCAAGTCCGCGCACGCCGGGCGGCATTCCCTGATCGATCTGAACCGCGCGGGCGTGCCTCTGATCGAAATCGTGACCGAGGCCGACATCGCCAGCGCGGAGGAAGCCTACCGCTTCCTGGTGCGTCTGCGCGCCCTCCTGCGCTATCTGGGCGTCAACAGCGGCGACATGGAAAAGGGATCCTTGCGATGCGAACCCAACATCTCCGTGCGCACGCCGGCGCAAGCGGCCCAGGGCGCCTTGGGCGTCAAGGTCGAGGTCAAGAACCTCAACAGCCTGCGCGCCGTCCGCGCCGCCATCGCGTACGAGCATCAGCGCCAGTCCCGCCTGCTGGCCAAGGGCCAGGCCGTGGCGCAGGTCAACATGGGCTGGGACGAGGGCAAAAGGCGGACGGTCCTGCAACGCTCCAAGGAAAGTTCCGAGGATTACCGGTATTTCCCGGAACCGGATCTGCCGCCGTTGCGCGTAGCGGCCTCCTGGGTGGACGCAATCCGCTGCGGATTGCCGGAAATGCCTTGGCGCAAGCAGGAGCGGTACGTGCGGGAGTGGGGCGTCCGCCCGCAGGAAGCGGAACTGCTGGCCGGCGAACGGTCGCTGGCGGAATACTTCGAGGCGACGGCGCAGGCGTTCGGCCTGGCGCCAGGCCGCCCTCAACTGCTGGCGCAGTGGATCGCGACCGAAGTGCTGGCTTTGCTCTACCAGCAGGGCGACGGCCAGGACGTGCGCCGGATTGCGCAGATCAAGATCGCGCCCGCGCAGTTGGCGGCTTTGCTGGCCGCCTTGCAAAACCAGTCCATCAACAACAACACGGCCAAGCAGGTGCTCGCCGCGATGTTCGAGACGGGCGAGGACGCCCAGGCCATCATCGAACGCGAAGGACTGGCCATGGTGTCGGACACGTCCGTGCTGGATGCCGCCATCCAGGCCGCGTTCGCGGCGCATCCGCAAGAACGCGCGCGCCTGCAAGCCGGCGAAGGCAAGCTGCTGGGTTTCTTCATGGGGCAGGTCATGCGCCGCATGCAGGGACGGGCCGACCCCCAAACCGCGCGGACGCGCCTGCAGGCGTTGCTGTAGAATGCCGCGCCGCGCCCCCGCGCCCATGACTGCGTCCCCCTACGGAGCGGCCATCTGGGATATGGACGGCACCTTGGTCGATTCCGAGGATCTGCATTACCAGAGCTGGCGGGAGATCATGGCGGATTACGGCATCGCGTATTCGCGCGCGGCTTTTCTGGCCGACTTCGGTCGCACCAGTCTGGCGGTTCTGCGCGAGTATCTGGGCGCTCAGGCCACGCCGGAGGAATGCCAGAGACTGGCCGCGCGCAAGTCGCGGCACTTCCGAACGCATATGAAGGGCGCTTTGCGCCTCATGCCCGGCGCAGCCGCCTGGCTGGACGCTTTCCAAAGGCAGGGCTTGCATCAGGTCATCGCGTCCTCCGCGCCGATGGCCAGCATCGCGGCCGCCGTCCAGGAATTGGATATCGGACACTATTTCACGGCTCTGTTGTCGGGCATTCCGTTGCCGCGCAGCAAGCCCGATCCCGCGCTTTTCCGCCAAGCCGCCGCGGCCGTCAACGCGTCGGCAGGCGCGTGCCTGGTTCTGGAAGACAGCCGCTACGGCATTGAAGCCGCTTGCCGCGCCGGCATGGACAGCCTCGCGGTAGGCGAACGCGCGTACGCCGTGGTTCAGGCGGTGCAAAACGACGTGGGTCCGGTACGATGCCTGCCGCTTCCGGATCTGAGCGCCCAGGGATGGCCGGACATCCGCCTCAAGCTCCAGTCCTGGGCTTGAACAGGGCGGCATTGCCTCCTCATCGCAAGCGTTGCCCTACATGCAGGCGCACCCGACGCAGAGGCCGCCGACATTGCGCGCGCCGGGACGCTGGACTCCGTTGGGGAAGCCTGGCCCGGTATCGCTTCCCCTATTCCAAGGATCCAAATTTTCGTTCGTAGAGGGCAAGCAGTTCGGCTTGCTTCTGGAGTTCGGCCTTGGCTTCGACAAATTTCAAGGCCGCCGTTACCGTTTCCAAAGCCGCCGTCGCTTCCTCCAAAGCCGCTGTCGCTTCCTCCAAGGCCGCCGTCACTTCGTCCGAGGTAAGATACCACTCGCCCGTGTCAGGCTTGCGCAAGCGCATAAGCGTATATTCCGCGCCGCGTGCCGGACAGCGCCGATCGCCTTTTTCCCACATCGTTCCCAGGACAGCGCTTGGCCAACGGTTGCCCCTGCGTTGAATCGGCGCGTAGCGACCCTCTTGCAGGGCATAGCCCATGAAAAAACGAATCCCTTTCTGCGGTGGCCGCAGTTCCGGATTGTAGATCCAGTACTCGCTGACGCCGACGCTCCGGTAATATTCCCTCTTGTCCGCGATATCCCCGCCTACTCCCATGTCTTTGCACCCGGTGCTTGCGGACAGAATTTCCACTACCAAGTCCGGCGGACCGTCGTAGCCCAGATGGAACGCATTGGCCGGCTCCCTGTCTGCGCGCAGGGATTTGTACGCCAAGATGCTGGGGCGGGTGTACGCCCATGCCCCAGAATGGAACCTTTCTTCCCGGTCGGCATGCAGCAAGGCGTCTTTCACCACAGCCGGATGCTCGCACCCGGATTCTTGCAAACGAGCGTGAATGAACCGCGCGAGATGATCCGACGCCTCTCTGTGAATCAGTCCGGCGTCCAGGGGCGGACCTCCCGTCGGATACAAGTCGGGACGGACATTGCACGGATGCGCATCAAGACGCTGGCTTGGGCACGGCGGCAGGGTTCGCGCGGGTACAGGGGCAATAGCCGTGCCAGTCATAGGCAGACACCTTTCCGGGAACGTTTACCGTTTCATGATATAGCGCAAGCGGTCGGATACCCAAGCCTTCCGCGGCCTACAGACAGACTCCAGCTACGACTCCCCTTGGCCAAGAATGCCCCAAAGGACATCAAACTCAAAGTTCAATGGCATCGAGGGATTATTCCGCGCTAGTTGGCGGGGATACGGTCTCATCAAACAAAAATCTCTGATACCGAGGAGGAAGAATGCCTGCTTGCGGCCTGCATTGGCTAGGCCGTGTTGAGGTAAATTCTGCGGTGCTTTGAGTGCAGCCAGAGCCAAGTAGCGTGGAGATGCGCCTTCATCCGTCCCCATGGGGTTAGTTGCGCGGCCAACTGCCTACGCTGAGGCCGGCGTGGAGCCTAGACCGGACGCGCCAGCCGGTTCCGCGGGTCCAACCCGCGGCCTCCAGGACGACATCGGTTGCATGATAATCTACTGGCTCTGGCGGCAATCCTACCTCCGCACGACCTAATGCTTCCGGTTCCCGCGGCATATGGTTTGACAAGAAATATAATCTATGATACCGTTTTGTTTTCACAAAGAAAATGCTTAAGATCACAAATGAGAGATTGAGATGGTGAACAAGAAGAAGGAGCGTATTCTCATCTCTCATACCACCCGCACGCAGTGGATTGAGGAAAGCCGTCGCGCGCTGAAAGACTATGAAGAACGATATCGGATGTCCAGCCAGGAAATGGCCGATCGAATGGATAAGGACGAATTTCCCGCAACTCTTGAGGTTATACAGTGGCATCATACGTTCATCGTGCTGACATCCCTCTTGGAGCAGACCCCTACGGATGGAATTCCAAGGAAAACTACGTCTTTGTCCACGAACGCCGCCTAAATGAACATCCATTCGTAGCCAGCTTTCAAGATACTCTCCAATTCAAATTCATGGATAATGAGGCAATCCTTGATGGAGTCGTTCGGTGCAATATTGTGTTGGAGGTGACGAAAAATTTCGTCTTAGAATGCGTAATGGACGGACAGACATACGCTGCGAACGGTATCGCTACATTGGGAGGGAATTGGGGCGGCATGGCGTACTGAAATATCATAACTTTCATGACGACCCTGACGAATACGTCCATCGCGTATATAACCCAGAGACAGGGGGTGAAATCTACTACGAGGTTCTTGCCCGCTACCAGTTTCCCACCTTTGCCGAAGTGCTTGACGAACTGGAAGCTCTTGCCGGCAAGGCATAACGACAAATTTTGTCCGCGGGCTGCAGAGCAGGTTGCGTGGTTGTTTGAGGCGAACCAGAGCAGAACCTGCCAACTCCGAGAACCCCAGAAGCGGCGAGCGTATTTATCGTCCCCGATAAATACGCGTCGTCAGCACGTGAGTTCGAACCGATGTCCGTTGGCCGGGCTTGGGCGGCGGTCTCGGCCGCCAATCACGCGCATACGGTACAGGGTATAAATCCGGCAAACCGTCCGTCAGCGAGACATCCAACAGAATCTGCACCGATATCAAAGTTTGGCTTCTCCTGGATCCAAGGGGCCAAATTTTCGTTGGTAATAGGCAAGCAGCTCATTCCTCTCTGCGGCCTCGACCTTGGCCCGTTCCAAGGCGGATTTCGTCGTCTTCAATTCGGCATCCTTCTCAGCCAAGGCGGATTTCGTCGTCTTCAATTCGGTATTCCTCTCAGCCAAGGCGGATTTCGTCGTCTTCAATTCGGTATTCCTCTCGATCGAGGTAGGATACCATTTCGTAGATCCAGGCTTGCGCAAGCGCATCAGCGTGTATTCCGCGCCGGCAACCGGGCGGTGCCGATCGCCGCGTTCCCACAGCGCGCCCAGCACAGCGCTCGGCCAACAGTTCCCCCAGCGCGAAATCGGCCGGTAGCGATCGCCTTGCAAGGCGTAGCCTTGAAAGAATGGGAGACCTTGTTTTCGTTGCAGGAGCTCAGGGTTGTAGACCCAGTACTCGCTGACACCGACGCTTTGGTAATGCCGCATCTTGTCCGCGATGTTCCCGCCGACGCCGACGTCTTTTTTCCAGGTACTGGCGGACAGGATTTCCACCACCAAGTCCGGCGGTCCGTCATAGCCCAGGTGGAACGCATTGGCCGGGTCGCGCCCTGCGCGCAGGGCTTTGTACACCAAGATGTCGGGCCGGGTATACCGCAGTAGGTCAGGGCTCGCCGCCTCGCCCCGGTCGGCATGCAACAAGGCGTCTTGCACCACGGCCGGCTGCTCGCAACCGATTGCCTCCAAGTGAGCGCTCAGAAAAAATTCAAGATGGCCAGCCGCATTGTCGTGAATCAATCCGGCGCCCAAGGGCGGACCTCCCGCGGGATACAAGTCGGGGCGGGCATTGCAGGGATGAATCTCAAGGCGTCCGCGGGAAAGCGGCGGCACCAAGGTTGGCATTGGCGCAGGGACAGTGGCCACATCAGCCATTGCAGGCACCTCCTATGTTTGCCATTCCATGGTACAGCACATGCGGTCGGGTGTCAAGCCTTCTGCGATACGCAGGCTCCCATCCGGGATATCCCTAATAACCACGCGGCGCGCCAATTTTGATATGGGCACTCAGCCGTATTTACTTGTGAGTCCTTTAAGCGGGGACGCAGGCACGAGCCCCGTACAGCGCGCAACATACGCACAATATCAACCGTATTCCGTAACGATGAACTGCCCCAAGATGTCCGTGATAAGTCCGGATCCTCTGCGGATCCTCGCTCGCTGATCAAGGAGTAGTCAAATGGCTGTTCAACATCGCACTCGGCACTGTCGTTGGCTTCAGAGATGGGCGTACCGGCCTTCCAGTTCCACCCGCCGCGACGCTCGCCTCCAAGTTCGCCTTTCGCTCGAGACGATCATCGCGATAGGCGACAACCAAAGCCTACGTATGGCGCGGCCAATCACAGGCTCCGAGACCCACTTAAAGCGCTCCAGAGGTATACGATTGTACTTTCCTGTACGGCTGAATGTACGCCTCGCTTCGGTGCAGCCGCTGGACAGCGTCGGCGCCACTCTGATACCGTTGCCTCGGCAGTAAACGCCTCAATCAATGACGAAACGTTCCCGACCGCGGAGACGCGGGCCAAGGGAGACAAATAGTTGACTCGCAGGCGGCTTTGATGCTACATTCGGTTTTTGCGATGCCAAGTGCAGTAATTGCTATCTTTTACTGACGCCATAGGAACATGCCTATTATTTTCGATTGCACCGTGAATGCTCGTTTAGATCTTACCCCCCCCCCCCCCCTTAGCCAGTAAGTGCGGGGAATCGCATAACCCTGAATCGTACCGCGCTCTAGGCAAGGATAGCCCCAGCTTCAGAAGCCGCGCTACGCGTGCGCGCGGCATGTTCGGTAGACGCCGGCCTGGGGTTCGGGCGGCGGGGCGCGCTACGCGTGCGCGCGGCATGTTCGTATTGCTGTCGCTCCGCGCGGGAGGGCAGTGCGATGTCTGCGCGCCAAGCGTCGCTTCGGATTGCCGGCAGTTGAATTCCGCTCGCGGCAGCGGTGAACGACATCTCCGGTTTCCGTCTTCCGCCGCTCTGCCGCGTTACCGCAAGTCGGCGTCCCTGCGCCCAATTCGGTTCGGAGAGAGGCAGAAGCATGAGGTCATGCCCAATCATCTTTGGCCGCCCGCATAGTCAGGGAGCAGTGCATAATGCAAAAAGCCGTCTCCGCCCAGACATGGCCGGGTTTCATTGAAAGTCTGGAACGCTACGTGAATTGGGACGATGCGCAGAGCATGCCGTCCCAGTTTTCCATAGTGGAACAGCTGCTTCGGGAAATCGCGCAATACCCGGAGCAATTGACAAAACGGACGGAAGCCATTTTGGCGGACGACGCGCTCTTTGACGCGTACGAACCGCATACCGATTACCCGCGTCTTTTCATGGACAAATTCATGCTTTACATGGATCCAAGCGACCGCTTCAGGGTGAGGTTGCACAGGTTCAAGACCCAAGCGCAAAACGGTACTTTGGTCGAAAGAGTGCATTCCCATAAATGGCATGCTTCCACCATCCTCATGCGCGGCCAGTACGTGGAAAAACGATTTGCCGTTCACGATCTGAACGACAAGGAGATGAAGGCCAAGGTAACCCAAGCGTCGCAACGGGTGCTCCGGGAAGGGGAGACGAACTCGCTTCTCATGGGCGTTCCGCATCAGATCGTCAATCCGGGCGAGGCTCCTTGCATCACGCTTTTCGTAAGGGGTCGTTCCTTTTACGACGCAGCGCGAATCTTCTATCCCGAGCGGGATGCATTCGTGTATACCTACGGACCTCAAGAACAAAAGAAGTTGGGGTACCGGCACATAGGCCGGCTGGACGGCCATTTCCTTGAGTAGGCGTTCCCCTCTTTCCCAAGCGCAGGAGACGGCAAACCATGACAGTCCATTATCCCGACTTGATTGCGATTGACGGGCCCTCGGCCTCCAGCAAAACGTCAGCCGGTCAATGGCTGGCCCAGAGACTCGGTTACGCGCTGTTCGATACGGGCCCCCTGTTCAGAACGCTGGCCTGGTTGCTTCTGCGCGACAAGGCGCCGGAAGCGGATCTGGAGGCATGGCTGCAGAACGCGCTGGCGGATGAAGCGCTATTGTCGAAGACCCTGCGTTTTATGGATCAACACATGCGCATTGAAAGCGTTGAGAGCCAACCGCCCGCTACCGCCGTATACATCCAAGGAGAAGATATTACGAGATGCCTGCATCAAGAAAAAGTGTCTCGTATCTTGTCCCAGGTGTCTGCCGTCAAGTCCGTCCGCGCCGAATTAACGGCGGTGATGCGTCGCATCGGAACGCGCTGGAGGCGAGAGAGGGGATGCATCGTCGTGGGCCGCGACATAGGCACCGTGGTTTTCCCTGAGGCGCAATGCAAGTTCTTCCTCACGGCCTCTGTTGAGGAACGGGCCCGACGGCGATGCAAGCAACTGGCGGCCCAAGGCGACGCCCCCGTTCTGGCAGACGTTCTGGCCAACATGAAGGAACGGGATCGCATCGATACGACGCGCGAAGACGCGCCTCTCAAAGAAGCTTCCGACGCCATCGTATTGGATTCGACCTCTTGGTCGCCGGAAGAGACGGAAGCCCAAGTGCTCGCGGCCCTGGACCGGCGATGCGCCAATAACCCTTACTCAGAGACAGGTTGAAGAGACGCCATGAAAACACGCAAACTGAAACCGACCCGCGGAGGGCCTAACAGCGAGCCTGTACCCATGACGCGTGAGGGCAAACTGAAAATCGAGCAAGAACTGGAATACCTGACGACGGTGAGGCGTAGGGAAATCGCTGAGCAGTTGAAAGAGGCCAGTTCGCACGGCGACCTCAGGGAAAACGCCGGCTACGAAGTGGCCACCCATGACCAGACCCTGCTGGAAAATCGTATCCTGCAACTCAAATTCGACCTGAAGAATAGCGTGATTATCGAAACCGCGCCCCCGTCCGATGCGGACACGGTGGCACTGGGACATCAGGTCGTGATACAGGAGCAGGGCAGTACGCGGGAAGAAACGTACGTGATCGTCGGCAAAACGGAAAGCGATCCCGTCAACGGTCGCATCAGCAACGAGAGTCCCATGGGCAGAGCGCTGTTACGCAAACGGGCGGGGGAAGTGGTGGATGTCACAACCCCTGGCGGTGCCATGGCCTTCCTTATCGTCCGCATCGAGAATGCGGCTCTATAGCCTTCCCCTTAGACGCCGTCGATCCTCCGTCGGCCCGCGCACAGGGCTGGAACCCGTTCCGACCAGACCGCACGCGGATCTTCTGGGCGTCGGCCGTCAGATTTCTGCGGTCTGAAACGACCTAAATGGCATGGCGATCCTGATGAATATGAATACGCCCATCGCATATACAATTCAGAGATGGGTGGTGAAATCTTCTGCGAGGTTCCTGCCTGTACAGGCAAGACATAACCACAAATTGTGCCCGCGGGCTATGGATCAGGTTGCGCGGCGCGCAAGGCGAGCCAGAACTGAAAAACCGGGCGGCCGCTGGATCCGGCGCATCGCCCATGGACGGAGGCGGCGCTTTAGCCCTGCCGTTTGCGCGCGCCCCTTGGCGCGCCCGCGGCATTGCCCCAAAAGACCCGTCCGCGGAGCCAAAGGCCCCGATCGGCCGTTGCCGCGCTGGTGTGCGCAACCCCTTGGAATAGAATAGCCCCAGCTACGGGATTTTACGCATCCTCAGCGGATTGAGCCATGGCGTTGCACCTGCCTTACGGCATAGACGAATTTCCGACTGTGCGCGCGGAGCCGGGGCGATATCTGTACGTAGACAAAACGGAACGGATAGCCGCTTTGGCCGCGCAGTTGCTGCAGGTTCCTCATGTACTCCTGGCGCGGCCCCGGCGTTTCGGCAAAACCCTGCTGCTGTCTACGCTGGAATCTCTGTTCAAGGGCGAAAAGCGTCTTTTTGCCGGCACGTGGCTGGGACAAGAAGGACATTGGGACTGGCCGCGTCATACCTATCCCGTGCTGCGTCTGGACATGAGCGTGCATCACGATCCCGCGCGCGCCGGCATCGAAAGCCATTTGGCCAGTCATTTGCGCGCCGCGGCGCGTGCCTTCAACGCAGACCTGGACGAGACGCTCAGTCCGGTCGTGTTATTGGAACAACTGATAGCGGCCGCGCATGCCGCGGCGGGCAAGCCGGTCGTGCTGATAGACGAATACGACGCTCCGATTACGGATGCGCTGGAGCGTTCCGCTTCGCGGGAAAACGTCCTGCATCTGATGAAATCCTTTTACCGCGTTCTCAAGCGCCAGGGACGGTTCATCCAATGCGTTCTCATGGTCGGCGTTACGCGGTTCGCCCGCGCGGGGCTGTTTGCGGGAGCCAACCAGTTCCTTGACCTCACTTTCGATCCGCAATGCAACGCCCTGTTGGGTTTCACGGAAGACGAGTTGCAGCAAGACGCCGGCCTGGCGCGCGAAATCGCGCTGTGCGCCCGGAATCTGGGATGCAGCGAGCGCGCCCTGCGCGGGGCCTTGCGGGACTACTACAACGGGTACCAATTCAGTCCCAAAGAAGAAGCGGTATACAACCCCTTTTCGCTGAGCGCGTGTTTTCGCGAATTGCGCGCGCCGGATACGCCTTGGAGTCTGCAAACGCTGCCGAATGCGTGGTCTGATTCGGGAACGCCGTCCCTTTTGTTCCATTTGTGGCAGTCGGGCGATTACGTAGCCCAATTCCATGCCCAGGGGCAGGACGCGCTGTCCTTCCTGCGCGAGGCGGATTATGCGCTGACGCGGCCCAACATCAATGTCTTGATGTACCATGCCGGCTACTTCACGCTCCGGCGTACGGCGCAGGGATTTCAGGTCGTCTTCCCGAACAAGGAAGTGGAATTGACCTTTCGGCAATCCCTTGAACGCTGGCGCGACGACGAAATCGAGGGTTGGCACATCAAGGAAAAGGCCGCCGGCAGACGCGGCGCCAGCGCCCTGCGGAACGCTTTACGCGCGAACGACAAGGAGGCCGTACGCGCAAGCCTGGACGATTTCCTGCAACGCTTCCCTTATCTCGTACATTCCTTGCCGCCTTCCGTCAAGAACGTCTACGACTACGAGCTTCACTATCGCTATAGCGTGTACGCGGCCTTGATGGCCCTGGAGATGCCGGCCATGGCCGAAGTGCCTACTGCCAGGGGGCGCATTGACATCCTGATCCAGGAGGCAGACCGGATCATGATATTGGAATTCAAGGCGAATGCCACGGCCGTTGAGGCCTTGCGCCAGGTATGGGACAGGGGATACGCGGACCCCTACCGCGCGACGGGCTTGCCCGTAACCGCGTGCGGCTTGAACTTCGATACGCACAACCGAACGATCCGGGATGTCGCCGTGCATGCGCTGGGAACATACGACGCGCAACGCCAGCGCTGGCGTAACGAGCCTATGAAGGCCTGCACGTTGACGGACTTGAGTCGCATGCCGGCTGCCGAGCGCGCGCCGATCGTCGCCGCGTGGAATCCGGGCGCGTGAAGCGCGGACGCAATCCGTATTCAGAACTTGACGTTACGGAGGAGATACGGAGCGGAACGCTTTACGCGCGTACGGCCAGGAGGCCGTACGCGCAAGCCTGAACCATTTCCGGCAACGCTTCCCTGATCTCGTGCATTCCTGGCCGCCTTCCGTCACGAACGTCCACAATTACGAGCGTCACTATCGCCATCGCGTACGCGGCCTTGATGGCCCTGGAAATGCCGGCCCTGGCCGAAGCGCTACCGCCCAAGGCCGCATTGATAGCCTGATCCTAGGGAGACGGGCCGGATTAGGCGGAGTTCAAGGCAAACGCCACGGTCGTTGAGACCTTGCGCCAAGTTAGGGACAGGGGATCCGCGGATCCCTACCGCACGACGGGCTTGCCCGTGCCCGCGTGCGGCTTGAACTTCAATGCATCCGGCCATCGGGGCCATCCGCGCGGAGATAGGCAGGTGGATCGATGCCTTGGGGGATAACCGCGGGCTTACAGGATGTCCCATCCATTTCAACGCTGCTTGGCCAATCCCAGGATTGGTGCGCCGACTTGAGGCGTTGCTGCGGGCCCGCGGCCCGGGCCGTCCCGCGGTGCGCGGCGTCGGAATTTGCAAAACGGAAGCCGCAGCGATTTTATCGCTGCGGCTTCCGTTTTGCGAGGCCTTGCATTCCAGAAAGGATGAAGAACGATGACCTTACGCCTCTTGCTGTCCTGGGTTTGTGGCCTATGCCTCGGCGCGGGCCTGGCGCTGAGCGGCAGCTCCGCCGCGTACGCGCAAATCGCGGACCACCAGCTCGCCGGCCAGAACGATCCCGCCAATCCCTTGCGCCACCTGCAATTCCAGACGCAGGCCGGCCTGCGCATCGAACCCCCCGCCCGCGGCGGCGGCTCTTGGCGCTGGTACCGGGTGCGCTTCAACGCCGGGGGCACGGCCCCCCTCTGGGACAGCCTCCAGTCCCCCGCCTTCACCCGCGCCTTCACGCCCGCCGACTCGGATCAGGGCACCTATCTGGCCGTCTGCTGGCAGGCCAGCGAGGCAGCCAACTGGCACTGCTCCGCCTGGACCGGCCCCGTCAAGCCGCCCATCCCTGCCTCCAACATAGGAGGCCTCCGCTGGGAGACAGCCGCGTACGCCGTCAACGACGAAATCCAGATCCGCGTCAACGCGGCCCGCGTGCGGAACCAGCAGCCCATCCGCACCTGGTGGCAACGCTCGACGAGCGCCAACATCCCCGCGCAACCGGACGACATCGAGACCTTCGTTTACGTCAGCGATCCCGAACAGTGGGCCAATCCCACCGCCTTGGTGCTGCCCGCCGAGCAAGGCCAGGCGGACAATCGGCGCTACCTCATCCCCGACGACGTAGGCCGCTACGTACGCGGCTGCTTTTGGCGCTATAGCCCGAACCGTTGGGCCTGCACCTCCTGGAACGGCCCCGTCGTCGTCACCCTCAACCTGCCCGACGAATATCGCATGGAGATCGTGGGCGTGCCCTCCCACGTCGACGTGCGCGGCGCCGCTCCCGTCACCTGGTGGCGCCGTCCCGCCCACGACATTGCCCGCGCCCCGACGCAGGTTGCCGCCAACGCCAACCCCTATACGCCCGCCGCCGCTGACGAAGGCCACTACCTGCGCGCCTGCCATGCCGTCGGCGCCGACGCCGCCTGCACCCGGTGGCTCGGCCCCGTCCTGCCCGCCCTTCCGTTCCAGGGCGGCGTGCAATTCGTTACCCCCAACCTCGGCTATCCCATCATGATCTACGCCGGCGTGCCCCCGGCCAGCAGCGCCGCCCGACAACATCCGGGCGATGACCGGTTTTACGTGCGCGTCGGCGATCGCTACGCCGCCGGCCATTGCTGCAACTTCCCGGACGTGCCCAATAACGGGGGCTTCCGTCACCTGTACCCCGTGCCCCTGGCGCCCAACGGCCACGATTCGCAGCTGGTGTGGATGGTGATGGCCGGCGACGGCAGTCGCCAAAATCCCCGGCACAACCGCGTGGTGCATATCGGGCCGGAATATACGGTCCCGCAACAGTACGAGGGGTGGGCGTTGCGCACCTGCCTCTACGGCACCGACGGCGGCGACGTCCGCGGTTGGACCTGCACCCCGTTTTACGGCGTTCAGGCCCGCAACTTCCGCCGCAGCGGCACTTGACGCCGCCAGCCTCCGCGCACGCGGCTGCGGGTATCCATAGCCGCGTGCGCAGCTTCCCGACTATCCGTTCAGGCGCCCGCAAGCGGAGCGCCGCCCCGGAAGATCACCGCTGGCCCAACAGGAGGCCCGATTAATCTCAACGCTGCCTAGGCAGCCAAGCCTCCCTCTTGGTTCCCGCCTTGCCATTGGGTTACGCGTAGCTCCGCGTCTTTGAGTTGATCCTCGCACCATTGCGCCAACTGCGTTCCTTTCTCATAGAAGCGTACGGCTTCGTCCAGCGGCAACTCTCCCTGCTCCAGTCTCTCTACGACTTCGTTCAATTGTTTGAAGGCTTCCTCGAACGTCAAATTGCGCGGACTTGGATCCTGCTTCGACATGGCATTGTCCCTGATGGTAGCGGAAATCGTTCCTGCGCCGCAGGTTTGGGCCGAAAACTGCCTCGCCCGCCGGTAAGAGGCCGGCGAAGGCAAGCCCCAGCTGCTCTTATTGTACTCGGAAAGCTCGGTAGAACCCGTCCAGTCCCGAACGCAGGACGGAGACCCTGATTCCGTAAGACCAACTTCCGATCCCCTCTGCCCCGTCCTGGCCTTGCGTTACAATCCAGCCTATGGCACGCGCCCTCGCCCAACCGGATAGCCAGCATGTCTCCAGACCCGAAACCGCCCGTTCGCCCCGTAGATCCGCCCCGCCCCGCCGTGATTCTGTTGGTGGATGATCTCTTCTTCCGCGCGCGGCTGGAAGATGCCGTACGCCAGGCCGGCGGCCAGCCGGTCACGACGGAGAATACCGAAGGCTTCCTGCGGGCTATGGACACTACGCTGCCGGTATTGGCGCTGGCGGATCTGCATATTGCGGCGCCATGGGACGAGGCTTTTCGGCTTTGTCGCCTGCGGCCCCATACGCGCGCCGTTCCGCTTTACGGCTTCGGTCGCCACACGGACGTCGATACCTTGACCCGCGCCCGCGCGGCCGGAGCGGATCAGGCCTGGGCGCGCAGCCGCCTCGTGCAAGAACTGCCCGCGCTGTTGACGTCGCGCATCGATCCGCCGCGTCCGATGCCGGCGGGCGGCGAAGAGGCCTTGCCGCCGCTGGCCCAACAGGGCATCGCGCTGTTCAACCGTCGCCAGTTCCACGCCCAGCACGAAGCCTTCGAAGAGGCCTGGAACCAGGAAACCCGCACCGTGCGCGACCTGTACCAAGGCCTGCTGCAAGTGGGGCTGGCCTTCCTGCAAATCGAAGCGCGGAATCAAGCCGGCGCCTACAAGATGTTCGGACGCGGCATTCCGCGGTTACGCCCTTTACCGGCCGTCGTGCAAAGCGTATGCGTCGGTCGCTTCGTGGACGAATCGCTGGCGGTCTTCGCGCGCCTGGCTGACCTGCGCGTGGAGGAAGACTGGCGCCATTTGATCCAGGCATTGCCGCGGATTCACATCGCGGAGCCGGCCTGAATCAACGATTGGCCGCCTGCTCGCGCGTCAGCCATGCCTGTCCTTCCTCGGACAACAGCCACTCCACATGGTCGGCGGTGTCCCGACCGTGAATGCGTACGCGGTGCAGATGGAAGAGGCGATCGCTTTCATGCAGGTTGCCGTTCAGGGTGGTTACGCCGGCCCAGTAGCCGCGTGCCTGGAAACCCTGTATGGCGTTATCGTCGTAGCGCCCCATGGGGTAGGCGATGATGCGCGGCGTATACCCCAGTTCCCGTTCGAAGGTGCGCGCGCTGCCTTCCGCCTGCGCGCGCACGTAGGCGGAATTTTGCCCGGCCAGCGTCTCGTGGAATTGGGCATGGGATTCGATTTCCATGCCGGCCGCCATCAGTTCCCGGATCATGTCCCACGTCATGTAACTGTTGTTCCCGCTGGCCGGAAACGTCGAAATCACGAAGAACGTCCCGGTCATGTCCCTTTCCTGGAGCAGAGGCAAGGCGTAGGCGTAATGGTTGACGTACCCGTCGTCGAAAGTCAAGACGATGGGTCGCTCCGGCAAGGGGGCGCCGTACGTCAGATGGCGCACGACCGCGTGCAAGGAAACGGTCTGGTACCCCAAACGCTGGATGCGGTCCAGATGCTCCGCAAAATGGCTCGGCGTGACCGTCAGGTCGCGGCGAATGGCATCGGCGTGGGGCGGCACCCAGTCAATGTAATGGTACATGAGGATGGGAATCCGGGATTGCCGGAAGCGGCCGTCCGGGGTGGGCATGGGCGTAGGCGTGGGCGTGGGAATGCGCACGCGCCCCAGCAAAATAACGGTGCGATGAGGTTCAGCCGTGGGCGTAGGCGTGGGCGCGAGGTTCGCCTCGGAAGCCGCCGGTTGAGAAGCCGGAACCTCGTCCGTATGGTTGCGGGCGAACTCCGCCGCCCAGATGGCGGTCCGAAGCAGGAACAGAACGCCCGCCAAGCTCAAGAGCATGACCAGTCCGGTCCGGATTCCCGGCGCGAGGCGGGCGTTCATGCGGGCCTGGGAGGCGTATCTTGCGGCATCGGGCATCTCGGCGAACGCAAAATGGACCGGATCAGGATGGCCCGTACCCGAGCAGGCGCAGCATGCTGGGGCGCTTGCGCCAGTTCTTACGCACCTTGACCCACAGATCCAGATACACCCGGGTCTCGATCAGCGCCTCGATGTCCTGCCGCGCCAAGGCGCCCATGCGGCGTATCAGCCGGCCCTTGTAGCCCAGCGCGATGGGTTTGTGGCTTTCCCGTTCCACGTAGAGCGTAGCCGCAATATACGTCAGATCGGGACCGCGCTCCGCATATTCGGTGATCTCCACCGCGATCCCGTGCGGGATCTCTTCGTCCAGGCATTCCAGCGCCTGCTTGCGGATCAGGTCTTCCGCAATGGCGCGTACGGACTGATCCGTAATCTGGTCCGCGGGATAGTACTGCGGCCCTGCCGGCAAGCGGCTGCGCACCAGCCGCAACACTTCGGGCACGCCGAACCCGGTCAAGGCGCTCAAGGCGCCGCCCGTCCATTCTTGCCGTACGTCCATGTCCAGGCGGGCCGCGGCCAGCGTCCAATACGCCTCCATGCGGGACTCCAGTTGCTCTTCGCGTCCGCCCAAGGCGTCAATCTTGTTGAAACCCAGAATGACGGCCGGCAGCGGCGTCCGGGCGCGGCGTTCCGCCAGCCGGTCCAGGAGACGTTCCTCGTCCGCGCCGGGCGCGCGGGTCACGTCGGCCAGCCACAGCAACGCGTCGCATTCGGCCAGCGCTTCGTCCACCTGACGCATCATGTAGCGGCCCAACTGATTGCGCGGTCGATGCAAGCCCGGCGTGTCCATGAAAATGATTTGCGCGTCGTCCGCGGTGAAAATGCCCAGGATGCGCTGGCGCGTGGTTTGGGGTTTGGCGTGCGCGACGGAAACGATTTGCCCCAGCGCCTGATTGAGAAAGGTGGATTTGCCGCAGTTGGGTCGGCCTACGAGGCCGACGTAACCGCTGACGTAAGAGGGATCGGGCAAGAGGGCCTCCGTTACGCGGGCGGATGCATGTCCCCGGTCCAAGTCCAAAGCGAAGCGGATTGCGCGGGCAGGATCGGCCGCGTCAAGCCCGGAACGCCCTGTGCAGGTACAGGGGCGAGGTCAAGCGCGCGCAATCCATCAGGCCATGATACCCGCAACCTTCCATACGCGCGCGGAGTTTTCTGATGCAAGGCGCCATGGCCTGCCCCGAGGTCCGGACTCACTTTTCAATCAGAAAAAGAAATTCGCGGTGCGGTTGCTCGGCCGCGCGCAACCAGGCGTGGGTCCACTTCATCTGGGCCATTACGTTCTTGCGGTAGCGTATTTCCACTACTCTGTCGAGGCGGCCATGCCTTTGAATGACCTCATCGAGTTGCTCGGCCGTGGCTCTCCCGCCCGAACTGTAGGAAAAGATAATCCAGGCTGCCCGCGTACGGGCCATCAGCTTTTCTATGGCTTCCACGGCTACGAAGCGCCCCGTATCGGAACGTCTGAACTCCTCAAAGATCGAGCTGGCGATGCGATCGGAACTGTCCCTGCGCCGGCGCGCGCGTCCAAACAGAACCGGGGCATCGGCCAGGCATACGCTGGTCCATACGTGATAGTACGACGCATAGCGGACGCGAGAAGGCGGCATTTTCTCGTTGTTGGACCCGTAAGGCGGATCGAAATAGGCCAGATCGACTTCCGTCGAGGGCAAGAGATCGAAAATGTCCCCTTGATGAACCCAATGCGTCTCCCGGTTGATCCAAAGATGCGGCACCTTCAACGCAAGGTCATTATAGGAGCGCGGCGACCAGTCTTTCAGGTAGGACGCGAAATGCCCCAGCGTATTGTCAACCCGGTCCAGAGCGAGCATTAGGCTGGTCAGCGCGACCGCTCTTTCCGTGGCTGAGAGCGACAAGTGATCGATTTCCGCGCGAATGGCGTCCAGGCGTCTCGTATTCTTGCGCTGCCACAGCCGCTTGAGGCCGTCTTGCTGGATGGCGGATCCGTTATTCGGCATGCCTCCGTAGTGTTCCGTGAACCAGCCGTCCGCAGGCGGCAAGGCGTTCAGGTGATCCATGAGCGGCTGGTAGGTTCTCGGCTCTTGCGCGTTCAGGAGATAGCACGTGCCGAAGACCCTGGACCATGCGGCCAAGTCGTTGGCAACGACCTGATAGCCGCGTTGCGCGAAGGCCTGCGCTACGCGCGTCGTGCCGGAAAATCCGTCCAGCACGGTCTGGGCCCGGGTGCGAGCGGCCAGCGCCAGTATGCCGGAAAGGAATTGCAATTTGGAGCCGGCGTACTTGATGCCCTCGGTTTTCGGAGCAGCCGCTTCGCGGCCGCCCAACGAGAGTTCTGAGACCCGCCTAGGCATTGAATTTCGACTGATACCGCGGGCGCGGTCTTCTGGCAGCGAATGACGGATAAGCTGTCCGCCTGCGTTCGTAGCGCGAGTCACTGACAGGCGGTGACGCCTCCATCGACGAAAATATTCTGGCCCGTCAGAAAGGAAGAAGCGGGCGAAGCCAGAAAAACGGCCAAGCCTGCCAGATCTTCCGTCTCGCCCACGCGCCCCATGGGGATGCGATTCACGAGCGCTTGATAGAAGTCGGGATCGTTGAGGTATCGGTCCACGAGCGGGGTGCGAATGAAGGTCGGCGCAATGCCGTTCACGCGGATGCCGTGCTCCGCCCATTCGCTGGCCAACTGCTTGATCAGTATGCCCAGCCCGCCTTTGCTGCCGACGTACGCCGCGTAGCCGCGGCGAATGCCCAAGTTGCTTCGGACGGACGTAACGTGGATGATGCTGCCGCCGCGTCCTTGGGCAATCATGCTGCGGGCCGCGGCCTGGGACAGCAGGAAGGCCCCTTTGAAATTGGCATCCATCACGGCGTCCCATGACTCTTCCTTGACTTCGGTCGCCGGTTCCTCGATCTGCGTGCCCGCGCTGTTGACCATGACCGTCACCGATCCCAAGGCCTCTTCTGCGCGCGCCAAGCCCGCGGCGATGGAGGCGGCGCTCGTTACGTCTAGTGCCACCCCGGTGACAGTCTCTGCGTCCAAATCCAGCTGCGCCGCAACCGCCGCGCTCCGCTCCGCGTCTCGACCGGCAATCGACACTTTCGCCCCGAATTGACCGCAGGCCAAAGCGATTTCGCCGCCGATGCCGCCGGTACCGCCCACGACCATGACATGCTGGCCCACTAGGCTAAACAGGTTTTCGTGTTTGCTCAAGACAATTCAACTCCTTATCTTGTAATCTTGTAGCCTTCGCCATTAGCGTCCGAATGAATTGACAGCGTACCATTTCTAGATTTGCAAGGTAATCAGAGATACGCGATTTGGTTCGTATACCAGTCGTATCAGAGTTTCCGTATCAGTGGAGCGTTCAAAGACGCAAACGATAGCCCATTGCGAAATACGCCAGACGCGCTCCGCCTTACCTCCATAGTCAGCTAAGTTTACTTCCTCAGGCTCAAGATACAATGCTCTGACATCCTTTTGAGATCCCCTAATAACTACTGTATCTTCGTCTTCATCAAGCGTATTCTTCAATTCCAACGACCGATGCTGGGTCTTCATTTGCCCTTTCAAAATCAAACGTTCGTTTACCTTGATAGTCAATTCAACGCTAAATTTGATATCAGATACAGGTGGAATGAATAGATGCAGTGGTTTCCGGACAACATTTTTAATGTGGTCAAGAGCAACAATTTCCACTCCGTTGTCGGCTACAATCTCAAGTTTGTGGATGAGCTCTTGAAAGTCCTGCTGCAACAAATCTGCCTCATCGTCGTGAATATAACGGATAATCTCTTCACAAACCAGGGAAAAGATATCTGACCATTGAATGTCTTCAGACAATTCGTCAGGATCAACGCCGCGGACGAATTCGCTTGCGGTATTCCAGTTCCGATCCTCCAAGATGAAGCGGGCAACGCGATATAGATCGGATTTCTGAAGCCGGGGTTCCTTGATCTTTGACTTCCATCGTTTCTTACTGGGATACGCTTGAATAAGCCGAATAGCCAAACCGATATTGCCGTCTCGAATGCAGGCGTCAAAGATAACGTCCTGATGTTGTTCCTCAACAGGCGTATCTAGATTATCCTTAAAGCAGTCCTGTATTTCTTTGTATTGTTCTAGGTTTTTCAACCATTCAAGATTCCGTGGATAGGCTTCGGTTTTGGACCCTACCACATTTCTAATGCGGTCAAGATCAGATATTTCCACTCCGTTGTCGGCTACAATCTCAAGTTTGTGGAGGAGATCTTGAAAGTCCTGCTGCAACAAGTCTGCCTCATCATCGCGAATATAACGGGTAATCTCTTCACAAACCAGGGAAAAGATATCTGCCCATTGAATGTCTTCAGACAATTCGTCAAGGTCAACGCCGCGGACAAATTCGCTTGTAGTATTCCAGTTCCGATCCTCCAAGATGAAGCGGGCAACGCGATATAGATTGGATTTCTGAAGCCGGGGTTCCTTGATCTTTGATTTCCATCGTTTCTTACTGGGATACGCTTGAATAAGCCGAATAGCCAAACCGATATTGCCGTCTCGAATGCAGGCGTCAAAGATAACGTCCTGATGTTGTTCCTCAACAGTCGTATCTAGATTATCCTTAAAGCAGTCCTGTATTTCTTTGTATTGTTCTAGGTTTTTCAACCATTCAAGATTCCGTGGATAGGCTTCGGTTTTGGATCCTACCACATTTCTAATGTAGCCAAGAGCGGATATTTCCACTCCGTTGTTGGCTACAGTCTCAAGTTTGTGGAGGAGATCTTGAAAGTCCTGCTGCAACAAGTCTGCCTCATCATCGTGAATATGACGAGTAATCTCTTCACAAACCAGGGAAAAGATATCTGCCCATTGAATATCTTCAGATAATTCATCAGACAACTCATTAATATCAACATCTCGGACAAATTCGCTTGTGGCATTCCAGTCCCAGCTTCCTGAGATAAATCGAGCAACGCAGTATAGATTGGATTTCTGAAGACGGGGTTCTTTGTCGCCTAATAAAAGAATGCTGGAGTATTCTGATGATTTTCCATAGCACCGAAAAGCCTCTTTATACGAATCTATATCGCCAATGGATTCATAGACTGTTCCTGCTTTATACCACTCTTCTTCGTACTCAAATTTTAAAGCTTTGGCTTTTGCAGCATCAGTTTCTTTACCTGCCATATCATAACGTTGCTGCGCGAGTTCCATATAATACGGATCTTTATCTTCCTGTCCAAGTCTGAAATAATGCTTAGCAAGTTCGACTGGATCGTCTTTTTGTCCTTCGTTCCAACTGTCTTCGGTACCCTCTACGATTACGCCTAAATGCTGTTCTTCCCAAGCAGAGTTCTGGTAAGCATATATCAATTTTTGAAACTCCGGTTTAAAAGCAAATATCATCCAAAACTTTTCTTTTGCTTCTTGAGTATCAATGATGATCAGATGCTCTTGTGCTCGACTAGCCGCCACATAGAGACCATTAACAAAGTACTGTAACGGTAACAATTCTTCCCTGTAGATACTGGACGGTTCATCCAAGAAACAATTCAGCTGCTGCAAATGGCGTAAAGCATATTCACCAAACTTGTATAACACGACACGTTTGAACTGTAGCCCTTTGGCGCGCATCGGACTCTGCACATCGCGAGAAACGATATCTTGGTCTTTATCATACGCAAATGTTTTCAGAAAATCATCTTCTTGGATATAACTTTTCTCTTGCCCTTCATGGCACGGCACTATGACGACTCGTTCGTGTTCCTCCCTCATATGCTGACGACACGAGATCTGATCGTAATTGAAATAAGCAGGCGGTTTGCCTGTATTGGCGACTTGCCATATATCTTGCCATACGTTTTGCGGACGTAACGAAGGATTATCAAAAGCAAGCCCTCGTTTAAGTAAAATAAGATTGCAGAATTGAACAATCGGTGGTTTAGAGCGATAATTCAATTCCAAATCTTTATAGTTGAATGTTAAATTGGCCCTTCCCGTCGTGTCAAGTTGCGTGACAATGTTATGGTAAAAGGCGGCCTGAGTCGCGTCCCAGTTAAATCCAGTAGGATTAAGCGTTTGTAGCGGATCGCCAGCAAAAGCAAACGGAACCTTTCGTAGCTGACGGCGAGGAACTTCACGTTTCGTAAACAATGAAAGACGAAAAATCAATTCAAATTCAATAGTAGTGAAATCCTGCGCCTCATCACAGAATACGGCAGGGAAAATTCCAAGATTAATCTGGCCTTTATACTCCAAGTCGAGCAGATAACGCACTAAATCTTGATCATCCCAATATTGTTCATCTTGACATAGTTTTTGGTAATGCTTCCATGCACCTGTATAGACCTCCTCAAAGGCTTCTACGCTGACGCTTTTCTGTTTTGTAGGCACATTGTCTTGATAGTATTCAGAGCCGATATACTCTGTATCTTGATCTTGACGCATTCCCTTGATGTAGCTACGGATCACGTGCCAAGCAACTTCTGGACTTGTCCTCAAATGATATTTGTGAAATTTGGCATGATAAAAATTTCTAAATCTGGTGAAATCTACGTATTTTTTATCGTTGAACCTGTCAATTTCATTGCGAGGCAGCCATGACAACAAGAATCTCCGGAAAGGATGAAAGGAGCGGTTAAGATCTTCTTTAGCCTCTGGTGTTTTAAGATAGGCATTGCCGTCAAGCACTTGGTTACTGTTATATTGGAGGATATTCCTTACAACTCTTTTGGCTTCGTCAGAGAGACTGCCACTATAGGTCAAGTAAAGTGGAGGGTTAGACAGCTTCGACTCTATCAGATATGGTTGCAGATATTCAGCAAATAGGTACTGCAGGATGGTGGATTTTCCGCTGCCTGGACGACCATTGATGAATAGCGGGAAGGATCTGTCTCTAGCATCATCAAGAACCGATTCAAGTATGTCGTTTTCTTCTGGCGACAACGCCAAATTGGCTTCTCCATTTTTCTGTATTTCCATCCATAACTTATGATCTGTACATATATAAACGGAATACAAGCGGCGTCCTAGTTGCATTAACAAGGTTTGCGCTGAATTTTCATTGTCATCACGATCATCAAAATTTAACACTTTTTGATATCTTGTTCGCAAAGTGTTTTCATCCTCGTCAGGCCTAATTCTACTGATTGGCGCTATAATGAACCAGATATCTAAGGATCGGAAATAACGGTAAAGAATGGCGATGCTGGAGTCATTCGATTTGATACACTTTACTTTATCTTTATTCTTTTCATGAATAATCTCTTCCAAGAGTTCTCTATATTTGTTGTATTCGTCATCGGACTCCATTTGTTCCATTCGTTCTACCCATATCGAACTCTCCAGCACCGTTTCGCCCCGCGTTTTATTTCCCCTGAAATTCCTATATAACAAACTTCGTTCTGCCCGCTTCAGTCTAGGCAATGGATTGCCTGCTGGCTTTTGTCTTTGTTTCAGGTACTCGCAAAGAGTTTCCTCAGAAGGCGACCAAGATTTTTGATAATATTTTATGTTATTAAAATTAAGGGTATTAGTAAAACCTTGATAGTCGCTTCCCTTCATATGCAGTCGTAATAGACAATAGACAAGATCTTGGCCGATTTTTCTGCGTTCAATGATAAGTCGTCCACTATATCTAATATTCTTCTTCATGACTGACTGTCGCCAGACTACACCAAATACATATTGATTTTTCTCGACCTGATTTGCCCAGCGTTTAACGTCCTCAAGCAACCTATAGTGCTTGGCATCTTGTTCGCATCGTTTCGTGAGATAGGTGAATATGCGCATGTTAACCTCTTAATGAAACCGGGAATCGCAAGGAGAGGCTCCCGTGGCGCGCTTAGTCCTCCACGATGGCCACGGCGCGGACGGGCGAGGCCGTGGCGCCGCGCAACTTGATGGGCAGGGCGCTGAAGGTGAAACCGGTAGGCTGCGGCACCTGATCCAGGTTGATGAGATTCTCGATATGGTAATACTCGCGCTCCCGCATGACCCGGTGGGCTTCCCACAATTTGCCCCGCTTGAACATGTAGTCGATCGGCGGATCGAAGCCGATGGCGTCAATGCCCATGAGCATGACCCCCTGGTCCAACAGCCAGTGGACGCTCTCTTTGGTCATGCCGGGATGATCCTTCAGGTAGGTGGGACTCTCCCGCTGCTTGGAGGCGTCCGTACGCAAGAGGATAATGTCCAGCGGCTTGATCGTGTAGTTGATGCGATCCAGAGCCTGTCCCAGATCCTCCACCAGGATCTCGTCGCCCGGCCCTTTGTGCGTCAGGTCCAGGATGACCCCGTCGCCGTAGCAGTATTCGATGGGAATCGCTTCCGCGGCGCCGGGCGCGTCCGGATTGCAGTGGAACCAGGAGTCGATATGGGTGCCGATGTGGTCGCCCATGAGAATGACCCCGTTGTTGCAGTGCTCCACCCCGTACTTGTCGGCTCCGGTCTCCTTGGCGTATTCCGCATGGGAGTAATACACGTTGATGGCCGGCGGCACGTTGCCGGGATAAATGACCATGCCCTTATGCACTTCCATGCTCAATTCAATCAGTCGCCGTCCCATGTTTGCCCCCTTGCAACGAACCGGTCTCTGGCGCTCTGGGCGCAGAACCAATCAATCTCGAAGCGCGCTTACGTACAGTCCCAGCCGCCGTCCACGCGCAGGACGGCGCCCGTAACGAAACTGGCCTCGTCGGACACGAGGAATTTCACGGCGGCGGCCAGTTCGGCCGGATCGCCGCCGCGTCCGAAGACGCTTTTGCTCTTCAACGCCGCCATGGTCCCCGCGTAATCCCCGGAGTCGATCATGGACTGCTCCAGCATGGGCGTATGGAAGAAGCCCGGCACGACCGCATTGCAGCGAATGCCCTGGGGGCCGTAATCCAGCGCCATGCTCTTGGTCAACTGCAACACGCCTCCTTTGGCCGCCACGTAGGCTGCGCGCTCGGGAATGACGTCGAAACTCAGCACGGAGGCCACGTTGACGATGGCGCCGGCCTGCGCCTCGAGCATGGACGGCAGAACGGCCTGGGAGACCAGATAGATGCCCTTCAGGTCCACGTTCACCATGGCGTCCCAGTCCTCTTCCGCGGTGTTCGCGACGCCGCCGCGCCGTTCGATGCCGGCATTGTTGACGAGGATCGAAATGCCGCCGAAGGCTTCCCGCGCGCGTTGCGCCAAGGCCTGGCAGTCCGCCTTGACGGATACGTCCGCCCGGACGAAGAGCGCCTCGCCGCCCTGGGCCTCGATCTCGGCTACCGTTTCCGCGCCCTGATCGTCCACGTGCGCATTGACGACGACCTTGGCTCCGTCCTGGGCCAGGCGCAGCGCCGTGGCCCGTCCCAGCCCCGAAGTGGAGCCGGTCACGATGGCGACGCGGCCTTCCAGATCGCGGCTCATGCGAAAAGGCTCCCGTCGTCCTGGCCTGTGGACAGGCGTTCCACGAACAGGTAGTCCTGCGGGTATTGATCCGCCATGAGGCCCTCGTAGAAATCCCGGAAGGCGTAGGTCGGCTCCCAGCCCAACGCCTTCCGGGCATGGGATATGTCGTCGATCTTCCACAGATTGCGGCTCTCGAAGAGCCGATCCAGTTCGTCGCCGTTCCCGTACGTCGCCAGCTTGGCGTAGGCTCCCGGATAGTAGCGTTCCATGACGGCCTTGGGATCCCGGCGCAGTTCCGGCACGTCGTCCGGCGTGAATTCCGTCTTGCCGCTGAGGAGCAGCACCTCATGGCCCAGGTCCGGCTTCTCCAGCGCCAACACGCCGGCGCGCACGAGGTCGCGCCGCAGGCAGGAGCGCTGGAAGAGCAGCGAGACGCCCATGCGAGTCACCGACTTGCCCGCGGCCGCGCCGAACCACGCGTTGCGCAAGACCGCCGTTTCCACGCCGTCGATGCGGGTGGCGTATTCCGCAATCGGCTCCATGACGTACTTGGCCAAGGCGTACACGTAGTCCGGCCGCGCCTCGGTCCATTCGTCCACGACTTCCCAGTCCGTGATGGGAATCCGTTGCCCGCGGGCGGCTTCGCTGCCGATCATGACGACGCGCCCGACGCCCATCTCCTTGGCCAACTGCAGAATGCCGAAGGTGCCCATGACCGTGGTTTCGAAATGCGCCACGGACGTGCGCGCGCGGTTCACGGGGCAATCGTCCGGGTACTTCCGACCGCCCACCACCGTATGGAACACCGCGTCCACGCCGTCCATGGCCACGGCCAGCGTGCCCAGATCCGTGACCGAGCAGTTGACGAACTCGTGCTCGGTGTCCATATGCGCGATGTCCGACAGGCGCAACTCGTGCCCGGCCAGACTCAGCTGGGCGATCAATTCGGCGCAGAAATACCCGCTGGCGCCCGTGACCAGTATTTTCATGACGTAGACCTCGCGGAAACAGGGAAGGGATCGATCAGGGCGCCGGACCCGGTTACAAGGCGCGGCCGGCCCACTGAATGCCGCGTACGTACAGCGTCTGCACCGCGGGATGCGACAGCGCGCGTTCGTCATGCCCCAGGCTGATGCTGAAGACGCGCCCGGCTCCGTAGGGCTTGGTCCAGACGACCGGATGGCTCTGCGCGCGGGCGAGCACGTTCCAACGCGTCATGTCGCCGTCCACGACGTAGAGTTCGTCCTGCACGGCGAAATCCGCCACGCCCTCCGATATCGCGTGCGCGCGGATCAGGGCTTCGCCCGTCTGGTAGTGGACGGACGGCTGCAGCGTGACCTGGAACGTGCGGTTGGGATCATGGAAAACGAAACGGCCGCCCACCATGTCGTGGAACTCCGCCGAGTTCATGTGCGAGGCCGTGGCCGGATGCAGGCAGGCGAAACCCTGGCCGCGGGCCACCGCGGAGGTCAGCGCCCGGCATTGCGCCGGCGTCGGCTCCCACCAGCTCGTGTAGTCGGCGATCACGTCGTACCGGGCCAGGTTCGCGTCCGTCAGCACGCGCTCCGGGTAGTGGGACATGTCCACGTCGAAATGGGGTTCCAGGCAGGCCCGCAGGGCCCGCCGATGGGCCGGTTGGTCGTGATAGTAGGCGCCGCCCGCCAACAACAAGACTTTCATGCGTCCTCCCGCGTTCAGAGCCGACCCGCGCACCACCGCGCCCCGCGGCGCAGGATTTCGGCGGTCGCAGGCACGCGGAAGCGGGTCTCGTCATGCCCCAGGGCGCAGACGAAGACGCGGCCCAGACCGAAGCTTTTGACGTACATCACGGGGTGTCCCTGCGCCCGCGCCAGCACCTGCCATTGGGTCTGGTCGCCCTGCAGGAAGAACAGTTCGTCGTTGACCGCGTAGTCTTCCAGGCCCAACGTGATGGGATGGCCCAGGAGGGAACGTCCGGGCCCCAGCTGGACCGTGAAATCCCCGGAGCCTTTCTCGTCCAGGGACTTGCCGGCGTACTTGCTGCCCACCATGCCGAAATAGGCCTGCGAATTCCAGAAGCTGGCCAAGCCGCCATGCACCACGACCAACCCGCACCCGCCGGCGACGGCGTTCAGCAGGGCGTAATGCTCGGACGGCTCCGGTTCGCGGTCGGTCGTGGCGTTGACCACCACGTCGTACTGCGCCAGGGCTTCCGCGTGGAGCACGGCCATATCGTCGCTCTGCGCGACCGCGTGCGCGCCGTCCTCGGCGAAGATCGTCCGCAAGGCGGCGCGTATTTCCGGACTGTCGTGATGGGAGCCGCCCACCAGCAACAGTATTTTCAGGCCCATGCCTACGTTTCCCTGGCGTTGCCGCGTCGCGCCGGAACGGCCTAGCGCGTCGTCCACGCGACCTGGTCGCCCAGAATGCGGGCGAGATAGTCCCGGCTTTTCCGGGCCGCTTCCAACGGGGTATAGGGCGCGTCCGGCGTGCCGTCCAGTTCCACCGTCACCCAGCCGTCGAACCCGACGTCGTCCAGAATGCGGAAAATCGCGGGCATGTCGATCACCCCTTCGCCGATGGGGGCGTACCCCAGATAGCCCGTATCGCGGCCGCCGCCGTAATCCTTGAGATGGACGTGGCGAATGATGGCCTTGTAGTCTTCCAGCGTGGCGACGGGATCGTCGCCCGCCTTGGCGATCTGGCCCGTGTCCGGCGCGAACGGCAACAGATCCGTATCCGCCGCGTCGAAGAAGGCGTCGATGTCCTGGCGGGTTTCGAGCAACGTGCCGGTATGGGGATGCACCGCCGCGCGCAGGCCGGCGTCCTGCGCCATGCGGGCGATGTCGCCGAACGCGCGGGCGATGTGGCGCCAGCCGGCGGCGTCTTCGCAGGGGCCTGCCTGGCGGCTGCCGGCTGCCAGCAACACGGTCGTCGCGCCCAGTTCCCGGGCGCGGGCAATCCAGCGCCGGGCGTTGGCGACGTCCGCGGCGGGATCTTCGCCGTGGCGGAAGCGGGTGCCGACGTAGGTGCCGATCAGGCCGATGTCGTGCCGGGCCAGCAGCTCCGCGTAGTCGCGGCCGTCGGCCTCGTAGGCTTCAATGACGCCGCCGATGGTTTCATAGGCGTTGTAGCCGGTCCGGGCCACGTCCCGCACGGCCGCCTCGGCCGTAGAGGCGTCGTACCCCCAGGTAATGCCGCTGTGGGCGATTCGATAATGCATGGGAGATCCTTTCAGTAGCCGATGAGGATGGAGCCTTCGGCTCCGTTCAACAACAGTTCCAGGCCCGCGGCGTCCTCCGGCACGTCGAAGATGGCCGGGCCGTCCCGCACCTCGTCGGCGTCGAACACGTTTTGCACCAGGAGGTTGGCGTCCGAGCCGTAGGTTTCCCGATCAGTATAGAACACGTAGGAGTGATGCACCAGGCGGTCGCTGATGGCGTATTCGTTGCCTTGATCGTCGCGCACTTTCAGGGTGCGGCTCAACAGCAGATTCTCGTCGCCCGCAACGTTCCTGAGGCGCACCGGCACGATGATCCAGACGCCTCTTTTCGCCGCTTGCGCCGAGGTCGTGTACTGCGTGACCGAAGCCAAACCCGCGTCGTCGCCCTCGTCGCCCAAGATCGTATCCTTGCCGGCGAAACCCGTCACCGTGATTTCCCATGCGTCCGCGGCGAGCGACGCGCCCACTTCCGTGCCCTCGGTCAGGAATTCCGGTTCGGCCGCGCCGGCGTCGCCGCCGCAGGCAGCCGCAAGCCACAAGGCCCCCAGCAGTGCGCAGAGCGCAAGGCCCACGCGCCTGGCCGGCGCGCACCGTCGTCTGTCCGTCCGATCCGTTCGCCCGACCATGGCTCGGCCCGTCCTCCTCCGTCCGGCATGCGTTCCGGGACGCGACGGATGCGCGCCCCGGAACGGTCCGCGTGCGTGCGCCGCCGGCGTCTACAGGTTGCGGACGGCGTTGGCGAAGAGTTCGTTCGTGTCGTCATCCAGATTGGCCAACATCTCCTCGACCGTGCCGATGCCCTCCAGCATGAGCGGGTCTACGTGCTGGTTGTAGATGGGGATCCACTCCTGCCCTTCGGGGAACAGCGGGAAGTGCTCTTGGCTCTCGGCGCCCAATTCCCAGGCGGCATGGCCGTAATTGGGCAGGAATTCCTCGATCTGCAGCACGTTCCACTTGCCCGACGACTTGCGGCCCGGGAAGCCGCCGAAGCCGGCCACGGACATGTAGCGGGCCTGATCGGGGTCGGTCAGCGACCAGCGCATGAACTCGTACGCGATTTCCGGCCAGTTCGAGCCGCTGGGAATGAACCAGCCCACGTTGCCCTCGAACCCGAAGCGGCCGTTGCGGCCCACCGGTTCCGGTCCGATGCCCAGGCGGAAGGAATCGCCCACGGCCTCGATCATGGGCCGGGTTTCGTCCGACAGCGTCCACCACATGCCGATGTTGCCCGCCGCGAAGGCCGAGAACTGGCCGCCGAAGATCTGGATGTCGCCGGCGGACGGGGACACCTTGTGCGTGTGCAGCAGGTCGTAGGTGAACTGGAAGGCCTCCGCCACCTCCGGCTCGGTGAACCGGCCCCGGGTGATGTCCTCGTTGAAGAAACGGCCCCCGAACCCGCGGGTCACGTTCCACTGCCGGATGGCGTGGTGCCCCGTGGCCAGGCCGTACTGCTTGTCCTCGCCGGACGTATCGGTGGCGGCGACGGCCAGGTTCATCAGGTCTTCGTACGTCCAGTTGTCGGGCGGCGGCCAATCGCTCATGATCGGGTCCATGATGTCCCGGTTGATCAGGATCGCGCGCGGAGCCCAGTCGATGGGGAACCCGTACTGCTTGCCCTTGTAGGCGATGTTGTCCACGGCCGTGAAGTGGAAGTCGTCGGGCCAGTCGATGGGCGGCAGGGCGTCGATGTAGTCGTCGATGGGCAGCATGAAGCCCTTGTCGGCGAAAGGCGCGGTGCGGGTGAAGTGGATCATGGCCACGTCGGGATGCTCGCCGCTGGCCAGCTGCACGACGATCGACTCCCAGTAGGCGCTCCAGCCGCCTTCCGGCGCCGGAACGAATTCCATGTTGGGATAGAACTCCTTGAACCACGCGTGGTTCTGCTCCTGCACGGCGAGGGTGCCGGGACCCCAGCCGCCCTGGCGGAATTCGCCCTGGGTTTCCGGGGGCGCCACGCCCAGCGTGAACTGCTGCCGCCGCGGATTCACCTCGACCACGACCTCGCGCTCCACGACCGGCACCCCTTCGACGGCGCACGCGGCCACGGCGCCGGCGGACGCGACGGCGGACAGGCGCAGGAAATGCCTGCGACTCAACGACATTGGCTTCGACATGACGATTCTCCTTACCGAATGACGGCGAATAAAGCAGGCAATGCGCGCAGTCCGCGCCGCGGCCCGGCTACCCCTTGAGGCCCGTGGTCACGATGCCCTGCACGTAGTATTTCTGCCCGGCCATGAACAGGATCAGGATGGGCAGCACGCTGATGGTGGACGCGGCCATGACCAGATGCCACGGCGTCTGGTTGGGGAAGCGGGACTGGAACTTGGCCAGGCCCATGGGCAGCGTGAACATTTCGGGCGTGCGCAGGATGATGACGGGCCACAGCAGTTCGTTCCACACGCCCATGAAGGTGAAGATGGCCAACGTGGCGATGACCGGCTTCGACACCGGCAGAATGACCGTCCAGTAGATGCGCAGGCGCGAGGCCCCGTCCATGAAGGCCGCGTCCTCCAGTTCCGAGGGAATGGCCATCATGAACTGGCGCATCAGGAAGGTGCCCCAGGCGCTCACCAGGCCGGGCACGATGAGGGCCCAGTAGGTGTCGATCCAGTCGAAGCGCAGCATGATCACGTAACTGGGAATCAGCAGGACCGCGCTCGGAATCATCATCGTGCCCAGGTACATCAGGAAGATCTTGTCGCGCCCCGGGAAGCGCAGGCGCGCGAAGGAATACCCGGCCAGGGACGAGGTCAGGATCACGCCGACGGTGACGCAGCAGGAGACGAACAGGCTGTTGCCGATATAGCGCGCGAACGGCTGCTCGCGGAACACGACGACGTAGTTGATCCACTGCCAGGCTTCCGGCAGCAGGGTGGGCGGGAACCTGTAGATCTCGAACTGGGTCTTGACGGAACTCATCAGCATCCAGACGAAAGGCCCCGCGAAGACCACGGTTCCGGTCGCCAGCAGCAGATGGGCGAAAAAGTCGCCGACCCGGCGGCTGCCGGTCCGGCTCAGGCCGCCGCGGACGGACGCCTTTTCGGCCGGGGCGGAGGTCAGGGCTTCGGGCAGGGCGGTCATGGCAGCTCAGTCGGCGAACCCGTGAACCCAGTTCTTGGCGAAGCCCCACTGCAGGACCGTGAAGACCATGATGGTGCCGAACAGCACCATCGCCATGGCCGAGGCGTAGCCCATCTTCAGGAACTGGAAGCCGTTGTTGTAGATGTGCAACACCATGGTGGTGGTGGCGTTGGCCGGGCCGCCCCGGGTCATGAGGTAGAACACGTCGAACCCCTGGAAGGCGCCGATGATGGACGTGACCATGACGAAGAAGAGCGCCGGGGACAGCATGGGCACGGTGATGCTGAAAAACTGCTGCCGCGGATTGGCGCCGTCCATGGTGGCCGCCTCGTACAGTTCGGCCGGGATGCCCTGCAGGCCCGCCAGAAAGATGAGCATGGCGAAGCCGATGCTTTTCCACCACCCCATCGCGATCAGGGCCGGCATGGCCGTGCGCCGGTTCAGCAGCCATTGGGGCCCTTCGTCGATCAGGCCCAGGTTGCGCAGGACCAGGTTGAGGAAGCCGACTTCCGGGTGGTACACCCACAGCCAGACGATGGCCGCCGCCACGCTCAGGGTCACGTGGGGGATGAAGTAGATGAGACGGTAGGTCAGCACGCCGCGCATTTTGCGGTTGATCAGGAGGGCCAGCAGGAGCGCGAAGACGATGGTGGCCGGCACCATGCCGAAGGCCCAGTAGAAGGTCTGGCCGAACACCTGCCAAAACAGCCGGTTGCCGAACATGACCTGGAAGTTCTGCAGGAAGACGAAGCGCGGCGGCCAGGAGATGTCGTAATCCGTGAAGGCGAAGTACACGGCCGCCAACATGGGAAACAGCAGAAACACCAGGAACGCGAGGAAATTCGGTACCAGGAAGAGGTAGCCCTCCAGGGCTTCCCGGCGGGCCAGGCCCGACAGGCCCTGCCCCCGCGCCGGGGCGGCCGGAGCGGACAGCGTTGATTCGGGAGCGGTGGTTACGGCCATAGGACATTGCGTTGGCGGCCAGACGCGCCGACCGCGCGCAAGCCTTCCCAACCCGCGCCGCGCCAGGCGGCGGGGTCGTTGCTGAAATCGGATATGCGATGCGAACCAATTATAGACGACGGACGGCGATAACGCCAATGCCGACCGCGCAGGCCACGTCGGATCCGGTTGCGCGTTATCCCAAACAATATCCCAAGTTATCCCAAATTCCGGCGCAACGCCACTGGCGGACGCCTCGCGGGACAGCCCTCTACGGGGTTACGATCAGGCGCAGGCGGCTGCCGTCATGCCGGAACGCGGCGCGTGCGCCTTGTCCGTATTGTACAATACGGGCGACGCCTTTTGCGGCGTATACCCCTCAATTCATTTCCCGGAGGTGCATCCATGCGCTCTTCTTTCTCTTGCAGGTTTCTGGCCTTGGGGGCGGCCGCGCTCGCGAGCGTGATCCTGGCCGCCTGCGTCGTGGCGCCGCCCGCGGCGGAAGCGCCGGCCCCGGCGGAAACGATGGCGGACGACGTCACGATCTTCGGCGCGACCCTGCCCGCCGACGCCCTGCCCTACAGCCAGCAGGTCTATCGCGTGCCCTGCAACAATACGGCCACGCAGGTTACCTTCGATTTCGCGGTCTCGGTCTACCAGCGGTACTGCTCTTCGGATCTGTTCGGGGATCCCCTGATCGAGCTCGACAAGGACTTCAACGTTCAGCCGGCGGCCGCGGAAAGCTGGGAGCCTTCGGCGGACGGCCTGACCTGGACCGTCAAGCTCAAGCCCGGCCAGCAGTGGAGCGACGGTTCGCCCCTGACGGCCCACGATTACGTCGCGACCTACCGCCTGTCCGCCGATCCGGAGCAGGGCTGGGATTTCTCCTGGTTCTACGGTTTCCTCGGCCCGGGCGGCATCAAGAACTGGAACCAGGTCATCGCCGGCGAGTTGCCGACTACAGAGCTGGGCGTCCAGGCCGTGGACGACTTGACGCTGGCCATCACCACCGAAGACGTGTTTCCGCCCCTGCCCGGCGTCCTCAAGTTTTCCTGGCCCATTTCGGCCAACGCGCTGGCGGAACACGGACCGTACTACAACAGCGACCCGGCGACCTCGGTGACGTCCGGGCCTTTCATGCTGGACACGTTCGATCCGGGCAACACCCTCGTCCTGGTCGCCAACCCGATGTACAAGGGCTACCGCCCGCCGCGCGTGCAGCGCATCGAAAACATCTACATGGCTCCCGGCACGGAATTCCTGGCCTTCCAGAACGGCGAGATCGACAACATCGGCTATGAAGTCCTGTCGCCCGCCGATTTCGAGATCGTGCTCAACGATCCCGTGATGAGCCAGAACTACCTGCGCCACTTCGGCGACTTCCGCACCGACTACCTGCTCTTCGACACCTTCAATCCGCCTTTCGACAGCGCGGACGTCCGCAAGGCTTTCGCCAAGGCCATCGACCGGGACGCGGTCGTGGACAACGTGTTCGGCTCGATCAAGGCCATGCCGGCCACGACCATGCTCATGCCCGGCTATCCCGCTTCGGATACGGAGGGCCTGCTCAGCCATTACCAGGCGTACGACTGCCCGGCGGCCCAGGCGCACCTGGCGACGGCCGGCTATCCGGGCGGCGCAGGCTTCCCGGCGCAGGAAATGTGGTTGCGCAATGAATCGCCCGCCATGGCGGCGGTCTTCCAGGCCGTGGCCGCCAGCGTGTCCGAATGCCTGTCCATCGGCATCGAGGTCTCCAACAAGGACGGCAAGGTCTACATGGACGCCCTGAACGCCAAGCCGACGGCCTTGACCCTGGGCGCCGTTTCCTACGGCATGGACTTCCTGGATCCCGCCAACCTGCTGGGTATCTGGGTCTCCACCGGACGGCACTCCTGGCTGCATCCGGAGTTCGACCGGCTGGTCAGCGAAGCCAGCAGCCTGGTCGGCGATCCGGCGCGCCGCGAGCAGATGTTCCGGGACGCCGAGGAAATCCTGGTCGACGACGTCGGCGGCGCCTTCATCGCCCATCGCTGGGCGGGCAACCTGGTGCAACCCTGGATTCAGGGCGACGCGTTCCGCGTGCCCGATTCGCAGGGCATCGCCGGTTTCCACTGGGGCCATGACTCCGCCCTTTCCGATCTCTACATTTCCAATGCCAAGTCGCAATAGCGTCCGGCCGTAACCTGTCTTGACCAGGGCCGCCGCGCGCCGCGCAGGGGAAGCGCATGACGCGTTACCTTCTGGGACGGGGCGCTTCGCTGCTGTTCGTGATGTGGGTCGTCTCTCTGGTGACCTTCGCCATGATGCATGCGGTGCCCGGCGGCCCTTTCGATGAAACGAAGGGCCGCCTGCCGCCCGCGGCCCGCGCCAACATCCTGCGCAAGTACGGGCTGGACAAGCCCTACCACGTGCAATACCTCAACTACATGAAGAACGCGTTGCGTTTCGATTTCGGCATTTCCTACCAGGCCCCCACGTCCACGGTCGCGGAACTCATCGTCAAGCGCTGGCGCGTCACCGCGCAGGTAGGGGTGCTGACGGTGCTGCTCGCCTTCGGCGCGGGCCTCGGCCTGGGGACGATCGCCGCCTATCATCAGAATTCGCCGGTGGACAACGTGGTGACGTTCCTGGCCATGCTGGGCGTCACCATCCCCAATTTCGTGCTGGCCCTGTGGCTGATCCTGCTTTTCGCGGTGCAGCTGCAATGGCTGCCCATGCGAGGCTGGAGCGGTTCCGGCCAGTGCCTCATCGGCGACGCCGCCTTTTGCACCGACTGGATCCTGCCGGTGTGCGCCTACGCGCTGGGCCCGATCGGCGTCATCGGCCGCTACACCCGCGCCAGCATCGTGGACGTCATGCGGCAAGACTATACGCGGACCGCGCGGGCCAAAGGCGTGACGGAAAGGCTCATCATGCTCCGGCACGTTTTCCGCAACGCGCAGATCCCCATGATCACGGCGCTGGCCACGGAAGTGCCCAACCTGATGACGGGCAGCATCTTCATCGAATCCACCTTCAGCATCAACGGCCTGGGCAAGTACTTCGTCACCAGCGTGTTCAGCCGCGACTATCCCATGATCATGGCGCTCTTCCTGCTCATCGCTTTTCTCTGGGGGCTGACGTATCTCCTGAGCGATCTCGCCTATACGTGGGCGGATCCGCGGATCCGGCTGGGCCGCAGCCACGCGACCTAGCATGCCCGGCGTTCCGCGCGGCTGATGCGCCACCGCACTCTGTGGCGGGACGCCTTGCGGCGCTTCCGCCGCAATCGCCTGGCTTTGCTCGGCTTCGGGTTGGTGGCCTTTTTCCTGTTCCTGGCCGTTTTCGCCGATATCCTGTCGCCGCACCGCTACGACAAGGTCTATTTCGACCGGGTCCTGGAATTCCCCTTCGCGCATCCCGCCCATCCCCTCGGCACGGACGAGGTGGGCCGGGACTACCTGACGCGCCTGCTGCACGGCGCGCGCACGTCGCTGTTCGTGGGCGTCAGCGTGCAGGCCGTCGCGCTGTTCGTGGGCGTCCTGCTGGGCAGCGCCGCGGGCTATCTGGGCGGACGCGTGGATTTCGCGATTACGCGCCTCATCGACGTGATGTCCGCCTTTCCGGGGCTGCTGTTCGCCATCCTCATCATTTCCCTGTGGGGCGGGGGCCTCTTCAAGGTGATCGCCGCGCTCAGCGTCACCAGCTGGATCGGCATGGCGCGGTTGACGCGGGCCCAGTTCCTGCAACTGCGGGAAAAGGACTACGTCGAAGCCGCCGTATGCGTGGGATCGCTGGAACGGCGCATCATTCTGCGGCACATCTTTCCCAACGCCCTGACCCCGCTTCTGGTCGCCGTCAGTTTCGGCATTCCGGCCGCCATGTTCGGCGAAGCCGGCCTCAGTTTCCTGGGCATCGGCATCAACGATCCCTTGCCCAGTTGGGGTAAAATGGTAGGGGTAAGCAATGCCTACGTCAGGGTATACTGGCACTTGGCTCTTTTCCCGACCATCGCCATCGCCCTGGCCATGCTGGGCTTCTCCTTCCTGGGCGACGGCCTGCGAGACGCGCTGGACCCCCGCCTCATCGAGTGAGATCATGCGCATGTTCCGGTTGCGCGCAACACGGCCTATCTTCCGTTGCGTCCTGACGGCGGGCGCGCTCGCCTGGTTGCTGGTCGCCTGCGCCAGCCCGGCCGCGGAAGAAGCGGAGGCGCGTCCGACGCCCACGCCGCTGACGGCGGCCTTCAAGCAGGCCACCAGCGTTATCGACGTGGAGGCGGCGCACGAAGTGCAGGCCCAAGCCACCAAGACAGCGGCCGAGACGGCGAACGCGGCGTCCGGGCAGCAGATCTACGGCAAACTCTGCGCCCAGTGCCATGGCGAGAACCTGGCCGGCACGGAGCAAGGCGGCGCGCTCACGGATTACGCCCTGACCCAGGCGGAACTGGAGAGGCTCTTGCGGACGGGCGGCGGATTGGGGAATGATCATCTGTTCGGCACCGCCCGGGTCAGCGGTACGGGCATAGACGCTTTGCACGCGTTCATCACCGCGAATGTCCAGCCGTAGAGTTTTCCCATTATATTATCAACAGGAGGCTTCACATGCTTGTCCTGGATGCCAGTTCATCGATGGTTTCCTTCGTTCTTCCCAAAAGAAGAATAGAAAGAAATCTAGTTGAGATAGTTCGCGAGTCCGCCTCCAATGGAGTAAAAGGGTATGAATTTGGACGGTGGAAGGGTAATGAGGATCTAGATACCTTGGAAACAATCCAAAAAGATTTAGGCATCATCTGTGTAGGATTTCAACTGTCCAGACCAGAAAGGTTACGGTGGTGGGAGGCTACCGAAAAGGAAATAGTAAATTGTATGAGGCCGCAAATTGAAACCGCAGGGCGCCTAAACGCATCGAGGTTGTTTGTTAATCTAGATCTTTATGATTTTGAAAACGAATCGATTCCTAGTAATAACTTGAGAAAAGCGTTCAGTGCTGTTACAACTATGGGAAGTATATGCTCTGATGCAGGATTTAGATTATGTTTAGAACCAGTTGCCTACCCTAGGGAGGAAGCATGGGGAGATCAGTATGAGTGGTCCCGCGTACAGTGTCCTATGGAGATTAGTGCAGAATTAATAGCCAAGGTGGACTCGTCAGCCGTAGCCGCGGTTTATTGTCTTGATCTTTTCGAGAGAGGCTATGTTGGTGATCCAGCTGATGCGAACTGGGCGAATTGGAGGCTCGCATTGGATGATCTGGCTGTTGAAAATTTTTTAGTTCCTGATTTAAGAAAATACAATTCTATCATTGGACATATTCGTCTCTCATTGGTATCTAACTCTAAATTTGGAGTTAGCGTTTTTGATGAAATATTCACGGCTGCAGTTGAGCAAGCTCCTGTTTTTAGAGGAATTAGCGAAGGAAGATGGAGATCATCGGAATCTCTATCACTTCATATCGGTCTGCATTTTGTGTGGCCAGGAAAGTAAACCATTTGAAACAACCGAGGCATCATGATATTCGTCCTAGCGACTGGTATGACCATGCGGGACGGCGTAGCAAGTTGAATGTATCCAATACTTGCAGATCATCCTTTTCACACATTTCCTTTGCCTTTGCAAGCAACCCGACAGGACGCGAAGTGTCCCAGAGAGGATGAATTACCAGCACTTGCCAATTGCCTATCACGAAGCCGGGTAATGGGCCGAAGTCTCGTGCATGTGCCGGGAAAGAAGTACAGAACAAATCTCTGAGTTCGGTTGCTTTATCAACCCATCCCGTTAGATCCGGCAAGGTGAAATCGTTATCCTGTCCACACGTGAACTCTAATGATTGAAGAGCACGAAGCAGCGATATACCCAATCTCCAGTCTAGTAAACTGTGATAAACCATGTTGCGATAGCTGCGAAGACATCTGTAGCAGGATGAATCACAAGCAGATTGATGAACATGATCCAGAATCCCGTGTACAAATTCGTCGAGTTGGGTTGTAGAAGCGGTAATCGATGACAGCAGGCATTTCCAATTATCATGAACCCAAGCAGTAAACCCGGAACCATTCAACAAGTGATCACTAATGATAATTTCACCGACTTTTCTCCCGTCAGTCAGATCGATTTGCCGGACGTTGCTGATGTCAAACTCATCGGGGTCAATATCAAGCTTTCCAGCAGCAACGGCCTTAAGGATAAAGGCTGCGGAATAGTATGCAGCTTTTACACCAGCTGATGCTACTGGATCAAGTTGGAGACCAGTTGGACTGATCTCTGGCCGGATGCGAAGTACATCGGTAGTTTTAGGTGCAACGATGGCGATGGATTCCGTAGCATCTGTTGCAGATGTGAAACTAAAGGCCTCATCTCTCTGAAATCGCTGGTCAATCCACTGGTTCTCTAAGCGTATACGGCCCCGTTTATGTTCCGTCGTACCGATTGCTCCTGTGAACAGTTGCCCTGATCTATCGTTGACCCGGTACACCCGGCCTGATCGGCACAAAGCGATCGCGCTGTTGGTATCGATCACAAGTTGGCACGGTTGCAGTCTTGACTCAGCTACAGTGGCTGCACCTGTGGGCAAAAATTCAGTTTCCTCTTGCGAATCTTCTCCCCTACCAAGGTTGGTACGGAAAGCCTGTGGTACAGCAAACTGGAATACACGAAAAGTCGGCTTTCCATTTGTGTCGCATCCACAGTTGGAACAGAAAGCGTCTTGTGGTTTATCGGCGCTTGTCGCGGTGTAGTGGCATTGTTCGCAATGTACCATCCACTGGCGTATCGGCAAAGGATTTGCTGAACTCGGATGCCACTTGTTTTGCCGGTAAAACAGAGGAGCTGTGAATCCGATAGCCCGGTAAACACGCTTGTCCTTGGTTCGCTGGGAGCCCGGAGCGAACTCGGTAATGGCTAGATCAAGATCCCGGTCGATAGTAAATGCATTATGGTCCTGCAGCCTATGGTACAAGTCCCTTACTCGGGATGGCATTCCGTACATAGGCAAGATCGCGGCTTCCGCGAGTCTCTCAGCCAGTCCATCACTGGTAATCTCGGGATTAATACATGCGTCATCAATGGCATGGTACAAGCCTTGTCGCGCATAGTCAACCAATCCGCTAGGTGACACGTGTAGCCCAGTACATAATGTGGTCGCGATGCGGTTTACATCACTGGAAGATGCCAGCCAGCTACGAACCTTGTCTTTTCGTTCTTTTTTATTATCGATCCAATCTGATGTTGTACCAAATTCTCCGTGACTATCTGGCGGGTTAGGACTTTCCCACCATTGAACTCCTGCGGCGCGGAAAGCTTGCCGCAGACATTCTTTGGCCATTAGTCGTTGCGCTATCTCCGGATGGCTAGTGGATAGGAACGGTATCGGGGGCAGATCACCAGTGATATGCCTTGGATACTGATAGTAAAATTCATCATGGCTACGTCCACGACAAATGGTGAGCACAATTGCGAAGGGCTGACCGCGACGCCCCGCCCGGCCCGCCCGTTGCTGGTAGTTGAAGCGTTGTGGCGGCATATTGCCTTGGACGACACACTGAAGATTGCCGATATCAACACCTACTTCCATCGTAGTAGTCACGCTGAGCATATCAATCGTGTCCACTTCATTGACAAGAGGATGGTCTGTGTTGTCTTCCAAGTCTACAACGATGTTTCGGAACAGCCTTTGTCTTTCCAACTGGTTGTCAGTCTGGGCGGTAAGCTCCTCGGCATGCAGACGTATAGGCTGCCGGGAACCGACAGCCTCCTTTGCATAGTAATGGCGTTCGTGCAGATCTGCACAAGTAGCGTCTGGATTGATTGACAGTTCACGTTGGCAAAATCCGCTGGTGCAAATCCCAGGGTTGTATAAGTGCGGACGCCGGCATCCGGGACAGTACCAGACTGGATCGGTCGGTAGCGCAACGCGAACTGACAATCGCCTAGGAACTATCTTGAAATGCATATGCCCGCCGATGTCACACACTGCTTTTTGAACTATGTCCAGCAATGTATCTGCGTTGACTTGGTGTATGCGAGCACATTTCTTGACGAAGTTACGCAAGGCCGCTCGTGAAGAGTTCCAGTTCGGCCAGTCCCTTTGCGAGTAAGAGGTTGGATCGGGCTGTGGATAGCGGAAGTAATCTCCCAACATACGCAACGTTCCGTTGAGGATGTTGACCAACTTGTCCTTCGTTATCTGGCAACGATTTGCCATGCGATCAATCTCTGATTCTGGCACATCCAACACGGCGTATCCTAGTCCGCTGGCCTCGAATCCTAAATACGACCTGGCAAACAACCTAGCACAGATTGCGCTAATAACCTTGACACGCAATTTCTCGCGGCCACGTTCTCGTCCTTCTGGTGACAGGCAAGGATTCCAGCCACCCAATCTGTCAAAGTCAAACAGGGTTGTCCATCTACGCCAACGGTCATCGTACTTGAACTCTTGGAACAGGATATCTTGACCTGCCGGATTCACTCCGAGGGTTTTTAGCCTTTGGATCAACGTTCCGGGTCTCTGTTCCGTGTCACCGCCCTCAAAGAGAACACGTAACGGGACAGTGCGACTATTAGAGCGTTCAGCAAAAAGATCCAACTGCTTTTTTGCATCAGCAATGTTTCTTTCTAACGTGCTTCGTGCCGGGGACGGAAGACGGGCGAGCATGCTATTGTCCGTCTGCGCTAATCCCACCAGTTCGCGCGGAGGTTCCTCCGTGGTTGCTTTTCGCAACTCGTCGTACATTGCTTCTCGCACCAAGTCAGCATAGTGTGAGCGCTCAATACTGTTAGCGAGTTCTGCTGCATCCTGTCGGCTATCCGAAAAAACTACAAGTTTCTTGGCCTCTTTTGGAAGAAAATAAAATATTTCTTTGGAAAGGGTTTGTGTTATCTTGCCGAAGCCAGTTCGGAAACCGCGTATCGGCGATTTGCGATATTTGCGATAGCAGTAATCAGCCGAGCACAGTGGACAAGTAGATGGCAACGCGCCGACTTCGTTTTCTGGTGGATCGGCAACTACGAATGCGTAGCCGGATACAGGGCCTTCTTCACCCAATTTGACCAATCCCGTAGCAGGGTCCAATCCGGCGATACACCATTGGGCTTGCACTGTACCGCCTCTTGAATCAGGTTGTTTCCATTGACGCGCGTCTGGATGCAATTGTGATTGACCAGATGGCCAGAAAACGGCAAACTCTTGATAAGTCCTCCGGTCTACGAAGTTTGCGGGCCGCCGATCCGGAAGGCCTTCTATATCTGCATCCGACATCAGCAATTCCCAGCCTTGGCTATCAGGGAGTTCAAACCTGTGGCCTCCAAACATTGTCGTCCCGCAAACCTCGCAGTACAGAAGGTCAAGAACACGGTGTGGCTCGGCAATGTTATTGCACAGGATACGTGCGTTGGTGAATAGCTTTCCAGCGGTGCGTCCCGCGGTCATATAGTCCTCGCATCCACAACCCTGTTGCGTACAGGCCCATAGCCCCTCGATGTTCTTGAAAAACCAGTGCATCCGGAACGATGGCAAACGTTCGCTATTGCTGCACAACCCGCGCGCTACCAGAAGTCCTTGAGTTGCAAGACGCATGGTATTCTCGTCGCAATCATTGCCGAACAGGCGTCTTCCGAAAGCATGCAGATTGGTAGATCTAGTGGTTGTACCTTCCTTGCAAGCGATCAACATACGCGTGCCGACCTGCAATCTTGAGGATTCAAGGATATCTTCTAGTTCGCCGGTAAGTCCAGTTGTCCGTCGCAATCCCTCCACAGCGGTTTCTTGATCTACCTCCTTGTTTTCCGCTATGGCGACAAACGGATCTGTAGGTAGAAATCCGCCAGCTTCAACTTCGTGGGTTTCTTCTGGATGGCCTGGAATTATCTGGTATCTCTTCCAGCAGGAACCGAAGAACTCTGACAAGAAACGCAGGCTCTTGGAATCGTCAGGCTCCAGCGAGGCGCTGGAACCCATAATACGCAAATTCGGACTGTCTGGTGTAAGCCCCAGACGGAGCAGCAAGAGTTTCAGTAAAAACGCAACTTCGGTTCCCGCCGTACCCCGGTGTAAGTGGAGTTCATCAATAATAAGATGGAAGACGCTACCGTCTTGTTCCAGCCATCGCCGAGTTTTCTCAAATATATTGCTGTCAGCATCGCGCATCAGCATGACGCTCAGCATACTGAAGTTCGTAATGAGGATGTCGGGTGGGTGATCCTGCATATCCCAACGGGAACGCATTTCGGCTCCGTCTAAGCTGGAAAAGAAAAAAGGAACTTCCGAATTTTCGGTATCATGGGCATGACGTCTCGCCGCCTTAGCAGCGTCTCCAGTTTCTTTGAGCTTATCTGCTAGCTCATCAATACGTTTACGATCTGGATTTTGCTCGCCGCGCACTGCTGTGGGGGGATTACGTTCGTGACCGGGGACAGGGGTTGCTGCATTATATCGTCCGAAGTAAAATCGATTGTCGCTACGGTTCTGGGTAAACCAATTGCGTGCTTTGTCCGAATCTAGGGCAGAACGCAAACGACTCATCTGATCTTCGACCAGAGCATTCATGGGATACAAAATTAGGCCGCGCATCGCAGCATCGCGTTTCTCGTTGCCTCGTTGTGAAACGCGCTGACTTTTCCGATCCGTTGTGCATTGTTGACGCCAATTGTTATCGCGCCACCAGTCGTCTTGGTGTTCCAGCTTAGGTCCCGGCTGAGGCCATTTAGTAGACTCGCTAACCAAGTAAGCCAAGAGCGGTAGCAGGAACGATTCGGTTTTGCCAGAACCTGTGCCGGCAGTGACCACCGCATTAGAGCCGGAAAGGACCTGTCTCATCATCGTGACTTGGTGTTGGTAAAGTTCATGGCAGTCGTCAAACAATCCACAGCATGCTAAATCTTGGAATGCCATTATCTCAGCCAGATTTAGGCTTGGCAGTTCAGCATCTGTCAGATCTCGGATTTTCTTGCCTGAACTCTGGTACCGCGGTATCGGTTCAATCCACGGTTCTTGGCAGATCTCACCAGATTGTCGTAGCAATCTTTCTCGTTCTTGTTCCAGCCCTGGATACTGGGTACCGAAGGCTGTCTTTACGTAGTCAATGTAGCTGTCGCGTATCTTGTCAAATGCACGAATAACATCCATTGGTTTCACCTGTACGGAGTGTTGCTTGATCTACTTTGCCAGCTATTTTGTTGAAAATGCTAGGCGGTACGCTACTAAATACTTGGTAGCATCCCTCTAGATTCCATTCTACCCCTTCTGTCAAGGTTGGGCAATGACCGCTGCACAAACCGACTGCCCTGGCTAGCAAGGTCGGCAAGGGCAGTTCATAAGGTACGAGGACTATCCGATTCGGTAAGTACCAGAGTACGCTTTGCGCTGTTAATGCCAAGATCGCGTATCGCCCCCAATCAAGATCAATTTCTGCTGATTGATAGCCTTGCCACAGGCGGTAATGTCGCAAGGGACTACTTGGGTGTTGGTACCTGCTCAATCGCTGTAGTGATAATGTTCTGCTTGGCGGTCGGAACTGGAGCCGACAGGTATCAAAATCCTTGCGATCCCAGTCAATCTCTGGTTCGCTGGACCATGCTAGGCCAAGACAGTAATCAGATAAAGAAATTGACGCGTGGGCTAACAGACGGGCTGGAGGTGTATCCAAGTAGTGGATACCAATACTATCGGCAACAAATTTAATGTGAACTGCCTTATCTGCCTGTATTTCTACGCGGGCTGGAGCATAGGGACTAGCGTCTGACTGCGAGTCAATCGTCAGTTCCACATTGGCATTGACTGATGCCACACGGAGGCCCTCAATAAAACTAGGAGATCTAGCTCCGCACAATACGGCTTTGGGATTTCCGAAACTGGGTAAAGCCGCCAAAACTGGTGGTGCTACAGCGACGCGTATACTTTTCCGCTCAAACCGTACATCAATGTGACCAAGGGTGCTTAGATCGCGGAGAGCGCGCCAGCGATGGCTATATGCAGTTTGCATTGCATCATAGCCGACGGTTTCTACGCTCTTACGCTGGATTTCGTCAAAGCATTGCTTAAAATTATGCCAAGAGATCTGCCGCCAAGCAGACAGAACATATAACAGGATATCACCGTTATCGTACATTGCGGGCCGTTTCTTGGAGTTGATGCCACAAGACACGTTGATGTCGCTCGCGCGGCGGCGTGATACATTTGCGTCGGTGCCAGACGACTGTCTTCCAGTTTCGCACTTCCCGACGAGTTGGAGTAACGACCGGATTTTCTGGTGACCTGTTGCTGAAAACCTTTCCGACAAACAAGGCGTACCAACGTTTCTTGCCGTGTTCTTTGATTGCCCATGTGGGAATCCATGTGTAGGGAAATGTTTCCGAAGGCCACGCAACGATTTGGCCCGGTTGTTGGCCTATTAAAAATCCTCGCATACCACCCACACCCATCTCATACGTCCAATCCTCGAACAATTCGGCTGCGATCACTATTAATTTGCTGACTTTGTTGTGGACGTATACTCCTGCGGTAGTCGGTTCGCCATCTTTCCGTTGAATGCTGTTGCCAGCAGAATCCAACCACAGGTTTTCTCCGTCTGCGATAGGACTAAAATCTCCTGTAAGGAATAGAGATAGCCGACATTGAACCGCCTGCCCTTCGCGTGCCTCTAGAGAAATTCTGGTTTCTTTTGGCAAGTCAGTAGGAAGATTGAAAATTCCATCCGTTTTCCCGGTCGAGAGTAGTTGTCCATCGCAGTACACTTCCGTATTCTGTGAACCTCCAGTGAGCAATACGTCAGGTGGAGCGAAGCTGAAGAAGTTGTTTCCTCTACCGTTGCGGATGCCTCCCAGCGTTTGCAGGCGCGCGTTTGCCGTAAAAGACAACATGGGAAAGACATGCCCGATCGCTTCGTCTTCGACTGCGGATTGGAACTCGGCAAATAGCCAACCGTCCGGCAAACCCTCTACTATGTTAATTTCTTGGAAACCACAGCATTGCGTAGTCGCCCACTTCTGTAGGTGCCGCCAGGTAGTTGCGGGGTAAGCAAGGTAAAAAGATTGTCCTTGAGGCAGTGCATATATTTCAATAAGACTACTTATCCCCTCTGATATACCTTGGACGAATATCCTCACTTTTCTGCTTGGCAACGTCATCTGCCATCCGTGCGAATCGCTTTTTATCGTCTCACCGTTATACCAGTCAAGGGTGGACGCATCCACGGTTTTGCTATCTGCACTATTTTTGACGGGTAATGACCACCCGTTCCCAGCTTCTCGGGCCTCAAATTCTCCAGCGATGATCAAGCCATTCTCAGGAAACTCGCGGTTCAATTTGCAACGGATGTATGTCTTGGCGATTCCTGCTATCCGGTCAAGGTCAATGCAAATCCTGAGTCCGGCAAACATTGATGTTGTTCTAGTAGGTGTTGCAATCGTTTCCATTACTATCCCGTCCCAAGCTCCAAGTTCGCTGGCAACAGCCTCAAGCAAGGCTGTATGTAGGCTGGTATCCTGTGGTTTTTCCGCCAGGCGAACTGTCTTTGCCCTCAGTAGTTGCCTCGCAATAGGCTGGCGTAAGGCCTGTGCAAGTTCATCAAGGGGGTGGTTCGTTGTCGGATCCAAGCCGGCATCGTAGAAAATACGAGGCAGGCCGCGTCGTTCCCGTTCTACAAGTAATGATTGGGAAATGGGATAGCCAACATGAACGTACCCCCCAATTGGACGGGCCTGAAATATTCCTAATTTGCCTTGCTGGTCATCCATGGTCCAACGCTCCAGATCCTCCCAGAGTTGCCACATCCGGTTAAACCATGGAATTTGTCCACCCCGGCGTTCGCCGATCAAGAGTTGCCACAACCTAGGATAGTAAGCATTGGGGGCATAGTCGCCGTCTATATCGGCGGCAAGAACGAAGAAACCCAAGTAGCCGATATACGGTGGAAACTGTAGGTCCTTGATTCTCCAAGCTTCTAATGTCTGAAGTGCCTGTCGGCATACGTTTTCCTTAGCGGTCAGAGATCCTACAACTGCGATGCGGAAGGTACCCACATCCGGCATTTGGTTCTCCATCTGGTTAATGAGATCTTGGTTGACGTACAAATAGACATTGCATCCAGCGTGTTCAAGATTGAAGAAGCGCTTGGCCAGCGCATCATTCCATTGTTTGTACGCCCTGTTGTGTTCCCAAAAATCGCCTTTTCTGAAATCTTTTAGACTCTCGGCTCTTTTAGACTCCTTTAACGTGACATTTGCCAGAGCTCTTTTCAAGAATTCTTGAGCCATAATCAGAAATCCTCCTATCACCCGGCGTAAGCGCAGTTTATGGCGATGGAGCATTCGTCGCAACGCGGCGAGTGGGGTTTACAGACCTTTGCCGCGAAATCAAGCAGGCCATAGTTATGCTGTTGGAATTCCTTTTTCGGTAACAATGCCCACGCGATGTCCCAAATTATTCCAGCTCGTCTTATGTCTTTGGGCGGCTTGATCCCTGCAAGGCGAGAGATGACGCGTACCACGCTAAGATCCACAATTGGTACGCGGCGACCAAATGCAAAGCAGGCAACTGCGTACGCTGTATACATGCCGACATACGGTAACTGCATTAGATTCTCCGGTTGTGAAGGTACTTCCCCAGTTTGCATTATCATCGTAGCAAGATCAATGAGAGCTCTGGTTCTCTGGTTCCCGAAGCCTAGTACAGCAATCAATTCAAACAGTTCACCGGGATCGGCATGGGCTAGTTCGTTCGCGTTATGATACCGTCCCATCAGACTTGGCCATACTTTAGATACCTTTTCAGCACGCGTTTGCTTGAGCAGGATTTCCGCTACCAAGATACCAAACGGGGTAGCATTTTCACCCCGCCAAGGAAATGGACGACCCTGTACAGCATACAAATATACGAAAAAATTCTTAGGTACTTCAAGCGTCGGTACCTGGGATATTGCTATCGTTTTTTGATTATCCCCTCCGATCATATCGAAACCGCCTAGTCCACCAGTATGGCATCTTCACTGGTAACCAAGGGTTTGCGCTATATTCCTAGCGATACCTTCGGCAAACGGTGGTGGCACAGCATCTGAGATAAGGCGAACCTGCTCCGTGAATGTGCCTTCCAATCGGTAGGTACGGGGAAAACCTTGTAGACGCATGGCTTCATATATGGACAGCCTACGGAGGCAATCAGGATGGACATGTACCTCATTATGGCCGTAAGCAACAGTATAGCTTGGGGCGTCCCAAGCAAGGACCTTGAAACTCAATCCTTGGCTGTTTCCTGGCAACAGACTACCGTCTGTAAATTTTGGAGATCGGGGAACCATTGCGACATGGTTCGGATGATAAGGGATGTTTTTTTTCGCCAAGTCCTTTGCACAGAAAACAGGTTTTGGAAAACCCTTTATCACTTCACCGACATGTAGAGGCTTACAGTCGCCTTCCGAGAGCATCAACTCAATTCCAGGATGCCGATCTTGGTTGATCCCGGCCGCAACTAGCCGTCTGCGATGCTGGGCTATTCCAAATGTGCCAGCGTCTAAGATATCGTCCGATACCTTAAAACTCGCATTGCTGACTACCGTTTTGAATTCGTCAAGAAGTGATCTGTACTTGTTTGCGGCAAGACCAGGTACATTTTCCAAGACGAAAAAATCTGTCTCGTAGTGTGTCGCGAATGCACTGATAATCCTTGCGTAATTACAGAGCAACTGGTGCCTCGGATCATCCAGCGTTTGGCGGACATTAGATGAAGAAAAACCTTGACATGGAGGCCCCCCGATTATTCCAATTGGCTTTTCATTGCCAGTGGTATCTTCCCATAACTTCAGAATATCTTCTGGAGCCGCCTTGCTCAAGTCCATCGTTTTCACTAAGACATTTGGATGATTTCTCTTGTATGTTGCTATGGCAGCTGGGTTGATGTCGATAGCCAGTAGAGGATTGAATCCGGCCTGTCTAAAGCCGTAGTCAAAGCCGCCAGCACCAGAGAACAAACTGAGAATTGGCCAGCTCCTAGCATCAACAGAGCGTTCGATTGTTGTTGTGGTACCCAAAAGATACCTCCTTACTCGTCACAGTGGTTCCTAATGAACCTGTTGCAATTCACTGGATAACATTGAATTATTCATGGCTGATAGCCACCTAACCCAACCAAAGTTTACTGGGGAGACTACATCCTTGTACCGGATGCTATTGTCCAATGCACAGGCCCATCAGCGTCTTCAGTAAGGTGTATATCTGACATTGTATCAGCAAATTTCGCATTGTGTAGCTTGCTTAGCGAAGTCGCTAATGATGAACCCACACCTCCAAGCCGAGGGAGGCGAAGCGATACAGCTTTTCCGCCTCGTCCTCGCGCATGTTGACGCACCCGTGCGACATGGGCTGGCCGAAATTGTTATGCCACCAGGTGCCGTGCATCGCGTAGCTTTGGTAGAAATACATGTTGAACTTGACGTTCGGCAGGCTGTATCCCGGACCGTTCATGGTCTGCTCTTCGTTCATGTGCCACACCCGGTAATGCCCAATCGGCGTGGGCGTGCGCGCGGTGCCGCTGCTGATGCGCGTATGCAGATAGATGTCGTCTCCGTCCCACGCCGTCAGCGTCTGATCCGAGAGATCGATTTCCACCCAGCGCTTGCCCTGGTAACCGGGACTGCCGGCCAGATCCAGAGGGATATTCAGGCGCTGGCCCGGTTGCAGCAGCTCGCGCGCCGCCAGCTGGTTGACTTCGCTGATGTCGAAAACGGGGACATCGTAGCGCTTCGCCAAGTCGGACAGATTCTCTCCGGGTTGCACCACATGCACCAGGCCGGAAGGGGTGTTTTCCGTTATCGCCTCCGCGGGCGCGGAACCCGCGCGGTCCGGCGGCTGCGGGTCGTCAAGGGCAAGCGGCGCGCTACCGTCCCGTCTCAAGGGCAGCGTCAGCACCTGTCCGGCCCAAATCTGGGGCGTTCCGCTCAAACCGTTGACGGCGAACAGATCGGCCGGCTCCACGTCATAGCGTCGCGCGATGGAACCCAACGTCTCGCCCAACGATACCGCATGCTGTGCGGAGGAAGCGACCGCGGACGGGGAGGGAGAAGACGGCGCGGCCGCGGGGCGCGCGGGCGGCGCGCTGGACGAAGCGGACGCGGCCGTTGCGGGCGGAATGGCCAGTACCTGGCCCGTTGCCAAGGCATCGGCTTGATCCAGATTGTTGTACGCCGCCAACTCCGGCCAGCTGACGCCGTAGCGGCGGGCGATGGCGAATAACGTCTCGCCGAGCCGGACCTCATGGTAGCGCGCGTCGCTCTCCGCGGACGCAATCGGCACCAACAGGGGTTGCCCTACCCAAATGGGCGTGGCGGGCGTCAGGCCGTTGTAGGCCATCAACTCCGCCGTGGACACGCCGTACGCGGCGGCGATGCTGGCCAGGGAGTCCTGCTCCATAACCGTATAGGTGCCCAGCAGGGCATCTGTCGGCGCGTCGCCGAAAGGCATCACCAGGCGCTGGCCGACGAAAATGTAATCGCGGTTGTCGATCCCGTTATGCGCCGCCAGTTGCGATATGCTGACGTCGTACTGCCGGGCAATGGCCGCCAAGGATTCGCCGCGTTGCACCACATGGACTTTCTCCAGGGCCCAACTGGCGGAACTCCACCCCGCCGCCAGACAGAGCGCCAGGCTGACCGTGCGGGCTAATCGATAAAAAGCGTATGTCCTGCGCATCGCGATCTCGCCTTGTTCATCAATTCAGACTCGTCCCTGGAACGAGGCGTGCGATGCAGGAGATCGAAAGACGTTCGCTTGGGGAAACGCAACAGCGGGGCGCGCCTTGCGCATTCCGTCCGCTCCGCGCAATCCAGTATAGCAGGCAACGATAGGGGAAAGGGCAGAAACGGACGTTTCCGCCCTGACCTGACTAGATGGCGTCGCTGCCCTTTTCTTCGGTGCGAATGCGGATGGCCTCTTCCACCGGCAACACGAAGATCTTGCCGTCGCCGACCTGGCCCGTGGCGGCCGAGTCGCGAATGACCTTGACGGCGCGGTCGGAGTTCTCGGCGTCGATGAACACCTCGATTTTCAGGCGCTGGAGCATGTCCGTGCCTATGTTCGTGACGGACCGGCCGCCATGGCCGTGCATGCGCGCGCGCTGCTGGCCGCGGCCCTGCACCTGGGTCACCGTCATGCCCTTGATGCCGGCTTTGCTCAAGGCGCTCTTCACGATTTCCAATCGCTCGCGGCGAATGATCGCTTCAATCTTTCTCAGGGGATAATCTGCCATCTCGCTCACCGTTCTCCGTTTCTGGCTGTCAGACTGCACTGCTGTATCCGCGTAAAGCGCGTTCCTGCCTCAAAGACGAGGACTATTGCTGGATGTACCCGATCTCGCCGTGTTCGGACGCGTCCAGGCCGATGATTTCGTCCTGTTCCGCGGCGCGCGCGCCCATCACGAGATCGATGACCTTGAAGATGATCCACGTTACGCCGAAAGCGTACGCCCACGTGGCCACGGTAGCGATCAGCTGCGTGACGAACTGGCCCGGATTGCTGCCGTACAACAATCCGCCTGTGCCATCGGGGTGTAGCGCCGTCGAGACGAAAATCCCGACGGCCAACGCGCCCCAGGTGCCGGACATGCCGTGAATGGCCCATACGTCCAAGGCGTCGTCCACTTTCAGTTTCAGGCGGAATTCAACCGCCCAGAAGGACACGAGGGAAGCCACGATGCCGATGATGATGGCCGGCACGACTTCCACGAAGCCCGCGCCGGGCGTAATCGCTACCAGACCGGCCACGGCCCCGGAGGCCGCGGCCAGCGTGCTGGGTTTCTTGACTCTCACCCACGATATCACCATCCAGGCCACCGCGCCGGCCGCCGCCGCGGCGTTGGTGGTAACCAGGGCGTTGACCGCGATCGAGTCCGCGGCCAGCGCGCTGCCCCCGTTGAAACCGAACCAGCCGAACCACAGCAACCCCGTGCCCAGCAGCACGAACATGAGGCTGTGGGGCTCCATGGGTTCCTCGCCGAAGCCGTACCGGCGGCCGATGATCAGGGCCACGGCCAGCGCGCCGATGCCGGAGGTCATATGCACCACGTTGCCGCCCGCGAAATCCAGGGCACCCATGCCGTGCAGCCACCCGCCGCCCCACACCCAGTGGGCCACGGGGGCGTACACCAGCGTAGGCCAGGCGATCAGGAAGACGAAGAACGCCTTGAACTTGATGCGCTCCGCGAACGCGCCCGCCAACAGGGCCGGGGTGATGGCGGCGAACATGCCTTGGAACATCATGAAAAGCAGTTCCGGAATGCTTCCGCTCAGGTCTTCCAGCCCAATCCCCCGCAACGCGAAGTGTTCCAGGCCGCCGATGAGGCCGAGGCCGCCGACGCTGGTCCCGAAAGCCAGCGAATAGCCCCACAACACCCAAACGATCCCGACGACGCCCATGGCGATGAAACAATGCATGACGGTGGCCAGCACGTTTTTGACTCGCACCAACCCGCCGTAAAACAGGGCCAGGCCGGGGATCATCAGCATCACCAAGGCCGTGGATACCATTACCCAAACCGTATCGGCAGCGTTCATACCTCTCCCTCAACTATTCCCTTGAATGCTTGCGCTGAATTGTCGTTGCATGGGCGCGGGCGAACCGCCCGTCCTGGCCATGCAACCGAACTGGGGGGGCGGGTTCCGGTGTAGGAAGGGTGGGATTCGAACCCACACGAGCGTTACCTCGGCGGATTTTAAGTCCGCTGCGTCTACCGTTTCGCCACCTTCCCGCAACGCGGATTGTAAGAGGCCGGGCGCGCAACTGTCAAATGCCTGCCCTGCGTACCGGCCTCTCCGGCGCAGAATGGGACAAGGCGCATAGCCAAGCGCGTCAGGCCTTGTGCAAGGCGAACAAACGCTTCAACCCCTCTTCCAAGGGGACTTGAGGCTGGCAATGCAAGAGGCGACGGGCCTTGGCCGTATCCGCGACCAGACGCGGCACCCCGCCGCTCTCGCGGGTGTTGCGCAACACGTTGGGCGCCTTGCCGACGGTCGCGCCGATCAGGTCCGCCAGGGCGTTGATGGACACCTCGCGCCCGCTGCCGACGTTGATGATTTCGCAACCGACGTCCGGCGCGCGCGCGGCGGCCGCGAGCGCGTCGACCGCGTCGTCCACGAAAATGAAGTCCCGCGTCTGCTGCCCGTCGCCGAACACCAGCACCGAACGCTGGTGCGATACGTCCTGCATAAAGCGCGGAATCACCGGCGCGTTCACGGGCGGCGCTTCCTGATGGGGGCCGTAGGCATTGAAAATGCGCAAGGCCACCGCCTCGAAACCGTTGAGACGCGCCAGGGAAAACAGATACTGCTCCGCGGCCAGTTTGGACACGGCGTAGGGCGCGGCCGGCCGTACCGGCGCGTCTTCCTTGACCGGTTGGGCGGTTTGGGCGCCGTATACCGTCGCGCTGCTGGCGAACACGACCCGTTGGACGCCGACGTCCCGGCACGCTTCCAGCAAGGAGACGGTGCCGCCCACGTTGACCGCGTTGTACTCTTTGGGATAATGGGCGGAGGCCGGCACGCTGACGCGGGCGGCCAGATGGAAGACGACGTCCACGTCTTGCAGCAAAGACCAGAGTTGAGGGATGTTGTTGATGTCGCCCCGCTGCAGGAAAATGCGGGACGACAGGTGATCGGGATTGCCCGCGCTCAAATCGTCCAGGACCCGAACCAGCCACCCTTGGCTGTGCAGGCGATTGGCGAGATGGGCGCCGATGAAACCGGCCCCGCCCGTAATTAACGTCTGCATCGCGTCCTGCCTCCGTCCGCGCTAGGCGCCAAGGCATTGCCCTCTTGGCCGTGGGGTATAGTATACGCAGGCCCTGACTTTTCCGCTTGCCTTTGCCGCGTCGCAACCATGACGATCCTGATCACCGGCGTTACCGGCTTCATTGGCCGCCACCTGGCGCGGGCGTTGCAGGACGCAGGCCGGGCCTCCGTATGGGGGCTGGCCCGCGCGCCCGCCGGCGCGTCGCCCCTCGATGCGCCGGAACGGCTCTTGCCGGGCGACGTCACGGACGCGGCCTGGGTGCGGCAGGCCCTAACGCGGCTCCGGCCCGCGCAGTGCTTCCATCTGGCGGGCCAAAGCCGGGACGGCGCCAGCTGGCGGGATCCGCGGAGCACCTACGACGTCAACGTCGGCGGGCAACTCAACGTGCTGGAGGCCTTGCGCGAGGCGGCGCCCGCGTGCCGCGTGTTGATTGCGTCCAGCAGCGCGGCGTACGGTTTCATGCCGGGCGAGCGACTGGCGGAAACGCAGGCGTTGCAGCCCGTGTCGCCCTACGGCGTCAGCAAGGCCGCGCAGGATCTCATGGGTCGCCAGTACGCGCGCAGCGAACAGCTGTCCGTGCTCGTTACCCGTAATTTCAACGTCATCGGTCCCGGCCAACCGGCGCGCTTTGCGGTGAGTTCCTTCGCCCGGCAGATCGCCGAGGCGGAAGCCGGCCTGCGCCCGCCGGTGCTGGAAGTGGGCAATCTGGACGTCGCGCGCGATTTCCTGGACGTCCGGGACCTCGTCCGCGCCTGGCAACTGATCCTGGCCCAGGGGCAGAGCGGCGAGGCCTACAACGTGGCCAGCGGACGCGTCCGCAGTCTGCGCGTCGTCGTGGATCTGCTGCTGGCGCAGGCCGCCGTTCCCGTCCAGGTCAAGGCGCAGCGCCGCCGGTGGCGCAACCCCGCGACGGATCCGCCCGTTTTGCGGGCCGACATTGGTAAACTGCGGGCCTTGGGATCCTGGACGCCGGCCTGGACGCTGGAGCGCACGTTACGCGATCTGCTGGATCATTGGCGCGCGCGCGTGGCGGCCGCGCCCGTCCCCGCGCGCTGAAGACGTACGGACGGCGCGCGCCCCGTCGCCCCCCCACTCGGCAAGGACAAAATATGGCATCGAAAACGGCGTTGATCACCGGCATTACGGGCCAGGACGGCAGTTATCTGGCGGAGTTCCTGTTGGCGAAAGGCTATACGGTGGTGGGCATGGCCCGGCGCACCAGCCTGTCCAACTACGAACGCATCGCGCACATCCAGGACCGGCTGCATCTGGAGCAGGGCGATTTGCTGGATCAGACCAGCATCAACAACATCGTCCGCAAGTACCGGCCCGTCGAAATCTACAACCTGGCGGCCCAAAGCTTCATTCCGGCCAGTTTCGAGGCGCCCGTGCTCACGGGCGAAACCACGGCCCTGGGCGTGACGCGGATGCTGGAAGCCGTGCGCGCAATCGATCCGGCCATTCGGTTCTACCAGGCCAGCAGCAGCGAGATGTTCGGCCAGGTCCGGGAATCCCCGCAGACGGAACGGACGCCCTTCCATCCCCGCAGCCCGTACGGCGTCGCCAAGGTCTACGGCCACTGGATCACGGTGAATTACCGCGAGGCGTACGATCTCTTCGCGTGTTCCGGCATTCTCTTCAATCACGAGAGTCCCCGCCGCGGCCGGGAATTCTCGACGCGCAAGATTTCGTACCACGCCGCGCTCATCAAGCAGGGCCTGGCCTCCCGGCTGCCCATGGGCAATCTGGAGACCGCGCGGGATTGGGGCTACGCCCCGGATTACGTCAGGGCCATGTGGCTGATGCTGCAGCAGGATCAACCGGAGGATTACGTCGTCGCCACGGGCGCGACCCATCGCATCCGCGAGTTCGCCGAGGCCGCCTTCGCCGCGGTGGATCTGGACTGGCGCGATTACGTCGTGCAGGACGCGCGGTTCATGCGCAGCGCCGACGTGGATTTTCTGGTCGGCGACGCCTCGAAGGCCGGACGGCAACTCGGATGGGAACCGTCCCTGGACTTTTCGGGCCTGGTCGCGACCATGGTGGAAGCGGATATGGAACTGGTCGCCAAAACCAGAGCGTAGCCGCGGGGAGCGCGCGTGGCTCCGGGTCCGAAGTGCCGGCGCGGCCAGGGAATCTGGTAGAATCGGCGGTCGGGCGCGCAATTCTCAGCGGGCCTTCCCTGCACGGGGCTGCTATGGCAGAAACGCTTCGCCTCTTCGTCAGCGCAACGTCGGATCTGGAAGCCGAACGGAGCGTCATCGGCACCGCCCTGGCGCAATTGCCCGCCCGCAACCGGGTGGAAATCCGCCGTACGGCCGCGGCGGGCGACACGTACGACAACATCTTCGAGCGTATCGCCAATTGCGACCGGGTCTTTTTTCTGCTGGGCCAGGACATCACCGCGCCGGCGGGCCAGGAATGGTATCTGGCGCTGGAGCTGGAGCGGCCCATCATTCCCTTGCGCAAAGACGTGACCCTGACCCCGGCCGGCCGGTCCTTCCTGCACGGCACCCACCGCGCCTGGAAAGCGTTCAAGACCGCGGGCGAACTGGAGCGCATGGCCGGCGCCCTGCTCATCGACATCCTGCTGAATCCCCGCAATCGCTACGGGCTGACCGTGGCGGAACGCCATCTGTTGCGCGCCCATCGCTTCCGCACCCCGGAGCCGGCGGACGCGTCCCGGCCGGGCGGCGCGGAAGGCGGCGGCGTCTTGCTGGATCAAAGGGATCCCGACACGGTGGTCGGGGTCGTGCTGGATCAGGAAACGAAGTGAGGGCCGGCCCGGACCGCGCCCAAGGAGCGAAACGGAATGGCGACGATCAAGCATTTGGCCGTGCGCTGCCGCGATTTGGCGCAATCCCGCGCGTTCTACGAAATCGGGTTGGGCTTCGCCTTCGTGGGCTTTCGGGGCACCAACGGCAGCATGGATTTGAGCGACGGCCGCGTCAACCTGACCTTGCTGCCCTTTGAAACGCAGGCCGCGCCGCCGCATGCGGAAGGCGACGAGCATATGCATTTCGGCATCCTCGTCGAGAGCTTGCAGCCCGTCTTCGACCGCCTCCGGCGCGTGGACGCGCCGATCGTCAAGGAAGACGTCAAGCGCCGCCTGGCGTACGACCGGAACACCGCGCCGGTCGGGTCTTTCAAGGCGCTGGATCCGGACGGCAACGTCATTGACGTGTCCGAACGACCGCACGAGTGGCGCGCGTAAGCGGAAGGCGGACGCAGGCCGTCGTTTTTGGCCGCGATTCCGCTTTGCCCTAGACTGTACTTGCCGGGACGGCCGTCCCGGATCCGCTTGCAGGCAAGGCTTCGCCATGGGCCGTCCTGAACGCGTTGCCGTCTCACCCGCGGTGCGCGCAGACGAATTGAGCCGGTTGAGCGCCGTCTACGGCGCGCCGGTGCGGCGCCATTTCCGCGTCGAACTGGACGCGTACATGTTCGCGACGCGGCATCAACGCCGGCATGACCGCCGGGCGGAGGTCCTGTTCGCCATCACGCGCCCCAACGGCAAGATCCTGATCCACACCAAGCCCGGGTATCCCGTCGGCACCTTCCGGCTCTTCACGGGCGGCATCGGCCTCCGCGAATCGGTGCTGGAGGCCCTGCGGCGGGAAGTGGACGAGGAAACGGGGCTGGATTGCACGATCGCCCGGTTCCTGGCCCTTTGCACCTACTCCTTCGTCAAAGGCGATTTCGCGATGGAATTCGCGACCTACCTCTTCCATTTGCAGGCGGACGGCGCGCAACCGCTCGCCCCCAAGGACAAGACGGAGATCGCCGACATCGGCGAAGTTTGGCCGGAGGGGCTGCCGACGGTGGCGCAACGCCTGCGCAACCTGGACTGCGGCCGGAAAGCGTGGGGCGCGTGGCGAGCCATCGGCCATGATCTCGCCTACGAAACGTTGAGCCAGGGAGCCGTCGTATGTTAGTGCCGCTCTCCTGGCTTCGAGACTACGTAACCTGGGATGCGTCCGCCGCGGAGCTGGCCGAGATCCTGACCTTGGCCGGCGTGGAAGTGGAGGCGCGGCACGCGATCGGCGACTGGTGGGATCCGGATGCCGTCAAAGTGGGACAGGTGGTCGGCGTGCAGGCGCATCCGCAGGCGGACCGCCTCGTGCTGGTGGACGTCGACGACGGGGCCGAGACGCCCGAACGGGTGGTTACGGGCGCGCCCAACCTCTTCGCGTTCCGCGACCGGACGGATTTGCCGACGCTGAAAGTCGCCTTCGCGCGCGTCGGGGCGGAACTGGTGGACGCGTACGCGGACGAACGGCCCCGGCCCCGCAAGAAGTTGAAGCCCTCCCGGATCCGCGGCGTCAAATCCGGCGGCATGGTCTGTTCGGAACGGGAGCTGGGGCTGAGCGAGGAGCATGAAGGCATCCTCTGGCTGCCGGATGACGCGCCGGTCGGCACGCCTCTGAACGCCTACCTGCGCGACGATATCCTGGAACTGGACCTGACGCCCGACATGGCCCGTTGCCTGAGCTTGGTCGGCGTCGCCCGGGAAGTGTCCGCGCTCGCGCAGGGTCGGCCCTTGGACCTTGAGCTGTCCGCCCTCCCGAGTTGCGACGCGGCCGCGGAAGAACATCCGCAGGTCGCGCTGGAAATCGACGATCCCGACCTTTGCCCGCGGTACGTGGCCGCCATCGTGCGCGACGTGCAGGTGGGTCCGTCGCCGGCCTGGATGCAGCAGCGCCTGACGCGGGCCGGCATGCGGCCGGTCAACAACGTCGTCGATATCACGAACTACGTGATGCTGGAATGGGGCCAGCCTTTGCATGCCTTCGATTACGAGCGCCTGGCGCAGCGCAGCCGCGCCGCGGGCGCGGACAAGCCCTGCCTTCGCATGCGCACGGCGCGGGACGGCGAGACGCTGACCACCCTGGACGGCGCCGCGCGCGCGCTGCGCGCCGGCATGCTCCTCATCACGGACCGGCAGGGTCCCATCGCCATCGCCGGGGTGATGGGCGGCGCCGACACCGAAGTGTCCGCCGCGACCACGACCGTCCTGCTGGAATCCGCCACGTTCGACGGCATCAACAATCGACGCACGGCCCAGGCCCTCCGCCTGCACAGCGAGGCCAGCCATCGTTTCACCCGCGGCGTGCCGGCTACGCTCAATCCGTTGGCGGCCAGCCGGGCCGCGCGGCTGATGTGCGAACTCGCGGGGGGCGTCGTGGCGGATCCGCTGGCCGACGCCTATCCCCGGCCGCAGGAGCGGCCGATCATCTGGCTGACGGCCAGCGAAGTCAACCGGCAATTGGGCATGCGCCTGAGTCTGGACGCCATCCAGGACGCGTTGCGCAGCCTGGACATCGACGCGCGGCCGTTGACGGCCGCCGACGCGCCGGCGCCCGCGCCCGGGCAATTCGGTCTGCGGCGGAACGCGCAGGAGCCGACCCTCGTCTGCGCGCCGCCCTGGCATCGCCTGGATCTGCGCCTGCCGGCGGATCTGACGGAGGAAGTGGCGCGCGTCGTCGGATACGACCAGGTCGGCTATACCCTGATCGCGGACGCGAGCCCGTTGCATGCGCCCCATCCGGTGCCGGACGCGGAAGACCGGATTCGGGACGCGCTGAGCGGCCTGGGCTTGCAGGAATGGATCAGCTACGCCTATTCCAGCCGGGACAACCACGCCAAACTCGCGCGCCACGCCGGCGACGCGACGCCGGGGCCGTTCGTGGAACTGCAAAATCCCTACGCGCCCGAACGCAGCGTGATGCGACGGGACTTGCTGGTCAGCGCGCTGGAAAACCTGGCGTTCAACATCCGCTTCGCCCCGCGCCTGGCGGCGTACGAAATCGGCCTGGAGTACCTGCCCGAAGCGGGCGCGCCGCCGTATCCCCTGGAGCGGCGCGCGCTGCAACTGATCCTGACGGGCCCGCGCGCCCTGCCCCATTTCGAGACCTCGGGAGACGACGCCGCGTCGTTCGACTATTTCGATCTCAAGGGCGTGCTGGAAACGCTGTTCGACCGCCTCAACCTCGCCGCGGACGTTCGTTTCGAGGCGGCGCAGGATCCCCGCTACGGGCCGTACTGCGCGCGGATCGTCCTCCGCGGCGAACCCGTCGGCCTGGCCGGGGAACTCCATCCGCGCGTGCGTCAGGCTTATCAATTGCCGGCCGCGCGGATCGCCATCGCCCGCCTGGACGTCGAGCCGCTGGCCGCGGCTCCGGCGGCGGCGCAGATGACGCCCTTGAGTCCCTATCCGGCCGTGGTGGAAGACCTGGCTTTTCAGGTGGACGCGGACGTGCCGGCCCAGCGCGTAGCCGACGCCGTCAGGGCGGGCGGCGGCGCGCAGCTGGCGCGCGCGGAACTCTTTGATCTCTACCAGGGCGCGTCGTTGCCGCCCGGCAAGAAATCCTTGGCTTTCCAGGTGGCGTATCAGTCCTTGACGCGCAATCTGGGCGAAAAGGAGACGACGCGTATCCGCCGCAAAATCGCGCAGGCCGTGGCCAAGGCCACGGGCGGGGAACTGCGCGCGGGATGACGCCGGCGCCGCGTCCGCGCGGGAGCTAGGCCGCGCCTTCAGGGCGCAGGACGCGCCGGGTCAACGCTCCGCGCCGGATCGAGAGGCGCATCGGTTGCGCGCGCGGTTTCCCGCACGCGTTGGCGTCGCTCCGCCCATCGTTCCCAAGTCAGCGGTTGGCCCGTTTTCACGGCGACGTAATCCAGATCGCCGACGACGATGGCCTCCGGAAAATGGCTGCGCGCCTCCTCCAGTATCTCGCGGACCGCATAGCGGCGGCCGACGTGATGCAAAACCAGATGCCGCGCCGCGGCCTTCCGGGCCAGTTTGGCCGCGGCCGCCACGGTGATGTGGCCGTGCTGCCGGGCCAGCGCGCGGTCGCGTTCCAGATAGGTGCCCTCGATGACGAGCAAATCGGCGGCGCGCGCAATCCGATGCAAAGGGCCGGTACGCGAGACGTCGCTGACGAAGCACACTTTGGCGGCCGACGCCTCCCCCAAGACTTCCTCCGGCTGCACGACGCGGCCGGAATCCAGGGTGACGGCCCGGCCGCGGACCAGGTTGCGCCGGACAGGGCCGAAGGGCACCCCCAGCGCTTCGGCTTTTTCGACCAGGAATTTGCGTTGCGCTTTCTGTTGAAACAGGAACCCGAAACAGGGCGTTTGCCGATGCTCCACCCGGAACGCTTCGACCGTCATCTTGTCGTTTTCGAAGCATACGCCTTCCTCCAGGGGCACGAGAGCGATGCGCGCATCGGGTTCCCAGTGCGGATTGAAGGCGACTTTCATTAGATCCCGCACGCGCCGGAGCGTGTCCGGGCTGCCGTAGATTTCCATGGCCTCCATGGCTTCCCAGCGCCCGAAGGTGCTCGCCAGGCCGCCCAGGCCCAGAATGTGATCCAGGTGTCGGTGGGTCAGGAGAATTTTGTTCAGCCGCCGAAATCCCAGGCCGCTGCGCAGGATTTGCCGCTGGGTGCCTTCCCCGCAATCCACCAGGAAACGCTCCGCCCCGAACATGACCACGGCGCTGCTCAAACCGCGCTGGACGGTCGGCGCGGAGGCCGACGTGCCGAGAAATTGAATTTCGAACATGGCCGCTCGTCCGCCGGGAAGGCCTGGGTCAGGCTTCCAGGGCGCGCAGGCTCCAGGTGCGGTCGGACGCGTCGAACAGGCCCCAACTGGGCGCGCCGCCCTTGCCCATGATTTCCCCGGGATTGATGAGTTGGCACGCGCCCACCCTTTCCCAGTTCTGGCAATGGTTGTGCCCGTAGAAGACGACGTCGTAGCGCCCGGACTCCGCCAGGGGACGGGCGACGTCCGGGTAATGATTCAGGGCCACGCGCAGGCCGTCCAGGTCCAGTTCCGCGAAGTGTCCATGCAACGCGACGTTATCCCGTTTCTGCGCTTGGCGCAGGAGTTGACGCGCGTCGCCGTCGTTGTTGCCCAAGACGCCGTGGATCGGGCCCGGGAAGGCGTCCCGCAATTGGGCCATGACGAACGGGGCGACGAAGTCGCCGCAGTGCAAGAGGATATCGGCCTGCGCGTCCGCCACCTGCTCCAGGGCGCGGGCCAGATTCCAGATGTTGTCGTGACTGTCGGACAGAACGGCGATCTTGGTCATGCGGCTTCTCTCTCCTGCAGCGCGGTCGCGCGGGGCCCTGCGGCCATATCCCTATAATACGCTTTGACATGCTTTCCGGTCTCAAAAACAGAGGCGCCGTTCGGCGGCGCCAAGTTCTGCCGCGGCTGCCGCTGTGGCTCTGCGCCCTCGGCCTGGCCGCCTGCGTCGGTCGTTCGGAACCGGCCGCGATTCCGGCCGTCGCGTCCAGGGTCGCGCCCCCCGCGGCGACTCCCGTACGGAACCGGACGCCGGATATCGTACCCACTTTCACGCCCACGCCCAGGATCCGCATCGCGACGCGCCCGCGGCAAGGCACGCCGGCTCCGACGCCCACGCGGCAAACGTACCGGATTGAGGCGGGAGACACGTTGATCGGCATCGGCCACGCTTTCGGCGTACCCGCCGCGGTCCTGCAACAGGCCAATGACATCGCGGATCCGCGCACCTTGCAGATTGGGCAGACGTTGGTCATCCCGCGGGCGACGGCCGCGCCTGCGGCGAGCGCCGCGACGCCCTTGCCTTACGCCGTGAGAGGGGTCACCGCCTACGTGGACGGTCTGGGCGTGCCTTGGAGCATGGGCGAAGTGATCAACGAACACTCCGCGTCTGTAGAGCAGATGCGCGTGCAGGGCGTTTTGCTGGACGCGCAGAAATGGGAAATCGCCCGCAGCCAGACGGTGGCCCTGCGGTACGTTACGCCTCCGCAGGCAATCGCCCCCTTCGTGTTGCGCTTTGAGTCCGGGACGCAGGCGGCGGATACTTGGCTCTTGGCCGTATCCCAGTCCTTGCCGGCGCATGAAGGCCTTTTCTATACGGCCTTGGCGGTGGACGCGCTGGCGTTCGACGCGAGCCGCGGCGCTGCGGTCCGGGTCAGCGGCCAACTCAGCAATACGGGAACGTTCGCCGCGACGGAAATCGAGATCGTGGTCACTCTCTACAACGCGCAGGATCAAGTCGTCGGCGTGCGCGTGCTGCCGCTCGCCGTTTCGGTGTTGGAATCGGGGAGTCAGGCGGCCTTCGCGGGCACGGTTTTGACGCATACCGGGCCGGTCACGCGCGTCCGCGCTTTCGGCCAAGGCCTCAAGGCCGATTAATGGGCACAGGGCGTGTGCAGGACAGAGCGGTTACGGAAAACGGCGGGCGCATTGCGGCGCAGGGCTGCGGGAGGCAAGTTTGAGGGCAAAGGTGACCGCGCGGACGATGCGGAAGGGGGATGATGTACCGGCCCTGATCGCGATACCTCGCCTGCGTGCCTGTCCGCATGGGTATGGCTACCGTACCGCGCTCCGCCAAGTCCGGAAAACCATGGAAGCGGACTGAATGCCATCCCTGCGCCAACGCATCCGCGCCAGCGACCGCGCGCCTATGCGCCTGCAGCTGGTATTCCCGAATCCCGCGGCGACCTACGAATGCCGCGTCAACGGCGCGACAAGCGAAACGGGCGTCAACCAAGCCGTCAACGCCGAATTTTTGCTCAGACTATTCTACCGCAATGCGCAGGGCGTCATCACGAACGTCGAATACGCCCTGAGCTGGCAGGCGTTCGCGCAACCGCGCGACGCGCTCGGGGAAACGGAGAGCGTGCTGGGGCGCAACCGTCCGCCGGGACGGCACGGTTTGGTGCTGACGGCCGTCGACAGCGCCGGCGTCCTGGCGCAATACGGCGCGGGACAGTACCGGCTTACGCGCCTGAACGCGGCGACCTTCCTTCTTCCGCTTTCCGCAACCTGCAGCGTTAGGCCATGGTCAGCTTTTCCGGTTCCAACGCGTGCCAATACACGACGCCGCGTTGCAGAGTCTCCTGAATGCGATTGTCAATTTTGACAGCTGCCACCGCGGCCCGGGCCGGTTGTCCTGTCAGGCGCGTCAGGTAATCGGCATTGCGCAGCGCGCGGGTCGTGTCTCTCTCATCAGCCGTATACGAGACTTCCACCGCGACGTACCAGGCCTGGCCCGCGTCGTCGACGGCAGTCGCAATCAGATCGGCGCGGCAAAAACTGGCGACGTCGTTCTTGGAGGCATGTTGCGCCAAGTCAGGCACGGCCATGGTCACCACTTCGGCCAAAGACAAGGTGCAGACATGGCGCAGATCCATATTATGGATCAACAGGGCTATTTCTTTCTCGGCCGTTTCTTCGGCATATCGGCCTGATATCTCGGCTACCCTGTTTTCCAACCGTTGCTGGCCTTCTTTCAGCCACTGCTGGCCTTCTTCCAGCCGTTGCTGGCCTTCTTCCAATTTCCCTACTCGTTTTTCGAGACCGTTTATCGCTTGCTTGACGCCATTTACCTCTTGCTTGACGCCATTTACCTCTTGCTTGACGCCATCCATTTCCCTGACCAAATACGCTACCGTCTCCGCCAGCTGCGCTACCGTATTGGCTAACCGCGCTACTTTGTCTTCCAGCTGCGTTACTCTATCCGCCAGCTGCGCTACCGTCTCCGCCAGCTGCGCTACTTTGCGGGGCAAGTCCAAAAGCTCCTGCGTCAGAATTTTGGCGCGCACGGCCGCTAACCATTCCGGATGGGCGTCCAGCGCGTGCAGAATATCGTCTGTCGTTCGTATCGTAACGGCCGCAGGCATACGATTCACCCGTTGCTCCCTTGCGCCGTAGCGCTTGATTAACCGTATAATTGAATTATACGCTATGTCGTCAAGCGTATCAGACGCTGTCGGGTGGTTGCAGAGCCTAGATTCGTCTCTACTTACAGATCACCGTTCCGCATGCAGGATGATCAAGTCCATGACAGCCGCCTAGGCTCGTCGGTAGCGCAAGGTGCGCGGGCGTATTCAGCCGACGGCACGCCCAGACCGCGAGTTCAGCCTGAATGTCCGGGCATGCAGAAACCAGCAACGTGCGCCCGATCCGCGACCGTACGCCTGCCCGCGGCGTGACGACCGTTACGCCGCGCAGGCCGCGCTGTCTTCAAGGGCTTGGCGGGCCGCCGCGCTTTGCGCGTCAAAACCGCGTCCGGCTGTTTCTGTACCGCTTGCTAGCATCCAGCCGTTCGTCCCGCGGGGCTTGGACGCGCAAGTAACGTCCAGACGCACCGGATCTGCGCGCGGATCCGTATCCCGACGCGAATGAGCCCAGCCATGCTTTGGGAACCGCAGCCTTTCTCTTAGTACGCAGTCATGTGTATGCTGTTAGGTTGTACTATCGTTCTCACTGTCAGCGCCAGCCCCAAGGAGGATCGCATGTCTCCGCAATACGTACGGCATCTGACCGCGTTTAAACGGTAGCGTCTGAATTATAACCTAACAGAAGTCGCATGACAGTGCAGCCTGAACCGACGCCGGACAACTATAAAGCAACATGTATCCAGAAAAGATCGGATGCGAAGCCATGGGGTATCAGTCATCAGGGGCCGTCTGCGCGGAAATGGGGGGGGAATCGCCTTGGGGGAAGATAACGGCTGGCGGCAGGATGTCCCATCCGTCTCAAACTTTGCCGTAGACCCCTATCCCCGCCGATCCAACAGCGCCAAGAGCGCGAACAGAGGCAGCCTGCGCATGCGACGCCAGCGCCAAGGTTGCAACCCCAGGCGAAAGAGCCATTCCAGTCCCCGCTCGCGCATCCAACGCGGCGCGCGGCGCACGTCGCCGGCCAGGAAGTCCAAAGCGCCGCCTACGCCCATGGCCACCAGGCCCGGCAACTGTTGCCGGTGTTGCTCGATCCACAGATCCTGGCGCGGGTGTCCGAAAGCCACGAGCAGGATATGGGGCCGACTGGCCGCGATGAGCCGCTGGATTTCAGGCCAGTCCGCCGCCGCGGGCGAGCCGCTGTGAACGCCGCTGACGATGAGCGCCGGAAAGCGCCGGCGCAGCTGGGCCGCGGCCCGCGCCGCCACACCGGGACCGGCTCCCAGCAGGAACAGCCGCCACGCCTTTTGTTGCGCCCGGCGCGCTACGCGCGGAATCAGATCCGCGCCCGTTACGCGCTGCCGCAGTTTGACGCCGCGCAGGCGCAACGCCCACAGGATGCCGAAGCCGTCCGGCACGTTGAGTTCGGCCCTCAGCAACGCCGCGCGGAAAGCCGGATCCGCGCGGGCCGCCATAATGAATTCCGGATTGACCGTGCAGATATGGCGCAAAGGGGCCGCGCCGTCGCCCTGGAGCCAGCGCTCGATCTGGGCCAGGGCCTGCTCGTAATCGACGGGATGAACGGGAATGCCGAGGATCCGCTGCGCCGGCAGTCGCGCCGCCGCGGGCTCCATTACGGATCCCGCTGCATGGCTTTTTCCAGGACGGCTAAGGTGGCGCGGGCCGCCTTTTCCCACGAGAAGCGTTTGACGTTGGCGTACCCTTTCTGAATCAGCGTCTGGCGCAGCTTTTCGTCCCGGCTCAATCGCAGCATGGCCTGCGCGATCTCTTCTTCGTCTTCCGGGTCGACGAGCAAGGCCGCGTCGCCCGCGACTTCAGGCAAGGCGGAATGGCGGGACGTCATGACGGGCGTTCCCAGCGTCTGGGCCTCCAGCACCGGCAGTCCAAAGCCTTCATGCAAGGAAGGATAGCAGAAAAAACGCGCGCCCGCATAGAGCGCCGCGGCCTGGGCCTCGTCCACGTACCCCAGTACATGAATGCGCCGGCGCGCGGGCGATTGCTCCGCGGCGCGGAGGATGGGCTGGCTCAGCCACCCCGGTTGCCCCGCCAACGCCAGATCCCAGTCCAGCGCTTCGGCTTGGGCCAGGCCGGCGTAGCTGCGGATCAGGCGTTCCGCGTTTTTGCGCGGCTGCAGGGTGCTGAGGAAAAGGGCGTAATCCCGCTCCAGGCCTAAAGCCTGCCGGCACGCGGCGGCCGGCTCCGGATCCGGGCGGTCGCGCGCGATGCAGCCTTCATGGATGACGTCCAGGCGGGAGGCCTCCGCGCCGTGAAACTTCATCACGTCGGCGCGCGTGGCGCGGCTGACGCAGATCAGGCGGCAGGCCCGCCGCACTGCATAGCCCGTGGTCCAGCGGAGATAGCGACGCGCCCACGGCCGATGCGCCTCCGGGAAATGCATGTACCCCAGGTCATGCACGGTCATGACCGCCGGCGGCGCGGCCCGCGGGCGCCAGGCGAAGGGCAATACGTGGGCCGGTACGAACAGGACGTGCGGCGGATTGCGCCGCACCTCCCGCGCCAGGGCCCGGTGGGTCCACATGCGGACGCGCGGCAACCAGATCGGCGCGGCATGGGCCAGGCCGACCCACGGCGCGCCGGGGATCGGAGGCGGCGTATCGACGTACAGGCGCCATTCGTAGGCTGGCGCCTCTTCCAGTTCCAACAGACCCTGCAGAATGCGGCGCGCATAATTTTCCGTGCCTGTCGGCTGGCGCTGGAAGCACCGCGAGGCGTCCACGCCGATCACGGGCCGGGACATAGGCCAAGGCCGGGGCAGGGATTACGCGCGCAGCAGGTTTTGCACGGCCTCGGACAACGATCCTGCGCGCAGGATCCTAAGCCGCTCGCCGTGCGCTTGCACAATCGTGCTGGGCTGGGATTGCGGCGAACGGCCCCCGTCCACGATCAAGGGAATCCGGCCTTCCAGTTGCGCCTGCACCGCCTGCGCGTCGCTGCAGTCGGGACGCCCGGACAGATTGGCGCTGGTGGTGGCCAGCGGTCCGGTGAAGGCCGTGACGGCCTGGAAGACCGGATGATCGACCACGCGCACCGCGACCGTGTCGCCCCCGCCCAGCAACGCGGACGGCAACCCGGGACGCGCCTCCATCACGATGGTCAGGGGACCGGGCCAAAAATGATCCGCCAGGCGTTTGACCAGCGCCGAAGGCCAAGGCGGGACAACCAGCGCCAATTGCGCCTTCGTCCCCAACAGAACCGGGATGGCCTTGTCCTTGCTGCGCCCTTTGACGCGATACAAGGCTTCAATGGCCAAGCGGTCGTCAAAAGGACAGCTGAGGCCGTATACGGTGTCGGTGGGCAACGCGAAAGGCTGATGCGCGGCGGCGGCGGCTTGCACCCGGCTCCGGAGCTCGGGCGCAGCGGCGGCCAGTATCGTCGTGGGTATCCTCATGGAACCTGCGCGCGGCGAAAACCGCAAGCCGAACGGGCGGCGGCTAACGCCGACGCGGGGCCGTTTGGGGCCGCGCGCGCCAAACCGTGCGGAAACCGCTTGCCGCCCTTGCGTCCTATCCTATAATGAAAGGCGTCGCGGACAGGAAAAGGCGTCGGCCGCAGGCCGGAAACGCGGGCGGACGCCGGAACGCACGAGCGGAGCATGTTGCAGAAACATTCGCGTTTGGCCGTCTTGGTGCTGTCAGGTTCCCTCGTCGTCGGGGGCGTCCTGCTGATTCTCATCAATCTCGCCCTGCTGGAATTCCTTTCGCCGCGCCTGCAGTACTTTCTGTCCTTTCTGCTCCTGGTCGGCGGCCTCGCCTTCGCGTGGTTCTTCTTCATGCAGAGAACCAACTGGTGGCAGTTGATTCCCTCCTTCACCTGTCTGTCCCTGGCCGCCATGCTGTACATGACCACGTTGCCGGATTTCGACCCCCGTCTCAGCGCGGCCGTCTTGCTGTGGGGCATGGCCTTGAGCTTTCTGCTGGCCTACGTGATCGATACCCAGGAACGCTGGTGGGGGTTGATCATGGCCGGTTTGATGGCCGTGCTGGGCGCGATTACGTTCTTGAGCCAAAAAGCGCCCTTCAATTCCATCGACGCCCTGGGCGCCATTGCGTTCGGCGGCCTGGGCCTGGTGTTCCTGCTCCTGTTCCTGCAAGGCGACAAAAGCCGTTTCTGGTGGGCGCCCATACCGGGCTTCGTCATGGCGCTGTACGGTTTCTTCGCCTTCATGACGTCCATGGACGCCGCGGTGCTGGCGCAATGGCGGCTGGACAGCTGGACGGACTGGTGGCCGGCCATTCTGGTCGGAACCGGCATTCTGGTCGTCGTCAGCGCCTATCTCTTCCCGCAAATGTACCAGTTTTCCCCGCCGGCGTCCGCGGTGGCAACCAGCGGGGAGGATGCGCACGCGACCGGCTACCGCAGCACCGCGGACGTGCTGTTGGAAACGGACGGGCCCGTACCGGGCTCGACGGCTATCGTCCTCCATGAACTGCAACGCTGAAGGAACGCGCGCCGCCATGACAGACTCTTTGACCGTTTCCCTGGTGCAGATGGATTGCCAGCTGGGCGATCCCGAGGCGAATTTCCGCGCGGCGACGGAGTACATGCGGCAAGCCGCCGCGCACGGCGCGGACCTCGCGCTGTTCCCGGAACTGTGGCCTTCGGCCTACGCGCTGGAGACGGCCGCCCGTTTCGCGGCCCCGGTCGCGGTTTCCGACGAGGATCCCGGCTGGTTCGGCCGGTTCGCGTCGTTGGCCCGGCAATTCGGCCTGGCCGTGGCCGGCTCCTTGCTGGAGATGGACGGCGAGCGCATTTACAACACCATGGTCCTGTATGACGCGCAAGGCCGCTTGCAGGCCCGCTACCGCAAGCTGCACCTGGTGCCCATGCTGGACGAACCCCGTTTCCTGGCCGCCGGTTCCGCCATGCAGACGGCGCCTCTGCGCGGCCATGAAGCCGGCCTCGCCGTCTGCTACGATCTGCGCTTCCCCGAACTGTTTCGCCAATACGCCTTGGCGGGGTGCCCGCTCATGCTCCTGGCGGCGGAATGGCCGCATCCCCGGAGCCGGCACTGGCGTACGCTGTTGCGCAGCCGCGCCATCGAAAACCAGTGTTTCGTCGTCGCGTGCAACCGCGTCGGCGCCAGCGCGGGCGTGTCTTTCTGCGGGCACAGCGCCGTTATTGATCCGTGGGGCGAGACCGTGCTGGACGCGGGCGCGGCCGAGGGCGCGTTTACGGCTACGCTGGATTTGGATCAGGTCGCGGAGGTGCGCCGGCGCATCCCCGTCCTGGCCGACCGGCGCCCTGACGTGTACGGATAGCCCTGTCCGGCGCTCCGCAGGGCCGGCCCCTTACGCCGGGGCTTCCCTGGCTTTGCACACCAGATCCCAGTGGCCGCGCTGGCAGACTTCGTCCTTTTGATTCAGGATCTCGACCTTGAACTGGACGACGCCGCCGGACAGGCGCTTCATGACCTTTTTGGACTGGACCTGCAAGCGCGTCCGCACGGTGTCGTTGATGAACACGGGGCGGCGAAACTGCCACTCCAGGCCCAGGAACGCCACGACCGTTGCGTCCAGGAAGCCCAGGCGCACCATCTGGCCCGAGCTCACGCTCAGCACCAGCAAGCCATGCGCGACGCGCTGGCCGTAAAACTGGCTCCGGGCGAACTCCGCGTCGGTGTGAATCAGATTCCAGTCGCCGGACAAGGCCGCGAAGTTGACGACGTCGGTTTCCGTGAGGGTGCGTCCCCAACTTTCCACGGCATCGCCGATTTCGAAATCTTCAAAGTAGAGGGATGAGGGTTGCGCCAGGCGATTGGCTTCCATAAGGGAATCCTAACTTTCGGCTTGACATCGCGCCTAAGGCCAAGGTTATCCGTATTGTATACTTACTCCGCTCGGACAGCCCTGCGCAAGACGCCTTGTCTTGGCATCGGCCAGGCAACGACGGAGAGTGCCGGTACGTGACAGCGGTAACGACGGAAGCCGCGGCGCGGTCAGGCCTGTGGGCCGCCGTACGATGGTCCAGGATACGGGATCACGTTACCGGGTACGCCTACGTTTTCCCCGCCAGCCTCCTCATCTTCTGCTTCGGCCTCTTCCCCGTCGGGTACGCCTTTTACATGAGCCTGCGCCGCTGGCGCGTGACCGATCGGGGCTTCGTGGGCCTGGAGAATTACGCGGACGCTCTCGGTTCCCCCCAAGGCGCGTTGCAGTTCGCCGCGGGCTTCGCGGGCTTGCTGGCGGCCTATTACGCGTGGTCCCGGTTGGGACAGCCCCGCCAGGCCCGCTATCGGGCGGCCCGCCTCGGCAGCGGCCTTTTGGTGATCCTCTGCCTGTATCTGATCGCCCAAGGCTGGCGGCTCATGCAGGCGTCGGGGGATCAGCGGTTTCTCAACTCGCTGCCGGTCACCTTCTATTTCGCTTTCGGCTCCATTCCCCTGCAGCTGGCGATTGCCCTGGGACTGGCCTACGCGCTCTTCCAGAAGATACGCGGCCAGGAAGTCTTTCGGGTGATTTTCTTTCTGCCCTACATCACCCCGGTCATCGCGACCGCGCTGGTCTTCCGCAACCTGTTCAGTCCGCGGGAGATTTCCATCGTCAACCGCGTCATGACCGCGTTCAACTGGGAGCCCCAAAAGTGGCTCTTCGAACCCGAACGCGCGCTCAATATCCTGTTCGGCGCCCAGTTCGACGGCTTCTGGGCCGGTCCGAGTCTCGCCCTGGTCTCCATCATCCTGTTCGGCATCTGGACGTACGTGGGCTACAACACCGTGATTTTCCTGGCCGGCCTGGGCAACATCGACGCCGTCTTTTACGAGGCGGCGGAAATTGACGGGGCTACCCGCTGGCACCAGTTGCGGCACATCACCGTGCCGTTGCTGTCGCCGATTACGTTCTACCTGTCCATCATCGGCTTCATCGGCACGTTCAAGGCCTTCAATCACATTTACGTCATGCTGGAGCCCTCGGCGCAAGGCACGGTCACCACGACCAGCGTGAACGTGTTCAACACGTTTTACAAAGGCAACCAGTTCGGCTACGCGTCGGCCCAGGCGATTCTGCTGCTCGGCATCATTCTGTATCTGACCTTCGCGCAATCCAAGATCATGGGCGAGAGGGTCTTCTATGGCTAAAGGCGCCCTGTCCCTGCCGCTGGCCGGTGCGCGTCCGCGCGCCGTCCGCCGGCGCTGGGCGTGGCAGTTCCGGAGCGCCCGCGGCCTTTTGTACGTCCTGTTGCTGGGCGGCGCGTGCGTCTCGCTGCTGCCTTTCGCGTGGATGCTGTCCGCGTCCCTCATGACGTACGGCGAGACCGCGACGCGCCGCTGGTTCCCGGACGCACCCCAGTTCGCGAATTACGCCCGGGTCTGGCAGGAGGCCCATTTCGCCCGCCATTTCCTCAACAGCGTCCTCATCACCGCGACCACGTTGGGGGGGCAGCTGTTCACGTCCGTGCTGGCGGGTTACGCTTTCGGACGCATCGCGTTCAAGGGCCGCCACCTGATTTTCGGCATCATGCTCAGCACGCTGATGATTCACGGCATGGTGACCATGATCCCGAATTTCCTGGTGATTTCCAATCGCGTGCCCTTCCTGCCCCTGCCGGGCGGTTCCTGGCTCAACTCGCTGCAGGGCATCGTTTCCCCCTATCTGGCGAGCGTGTTCGGCATTTTTCTCTTGCGCCAGTTCTTCGCCCAGATTCCCTTCGAACTCTGGGACGCGGCGCGCAGCGACGGCGCCGGCCACAACACGTTCCTGGCGCGGGTGGTCCTGCCCATGAGCAAGCCGGCCTTGTTCACGGTCGCCATTTTCGCCTTCATCAACGCCTGGAACGATTTCCTTTGGCCCCTGTTGGTCACCACGACCGACCGGTGGCGCCCGCTTATGGTGGAATTATGGCGGTATTCCCGGGAAGCGGGCCCGGAAACCCATCTGCTCATGGCGGGTTCCGTCATTACCATCTGGCCCATCCTGGCGATTTATTTCCTGACCCAGCGGCAATACACCGAAGGCATCGCGCTGACGGGGCTGAAGGGTTGAGGCTGCACTGGCAGCGCGGGTTCATTATGGCTTACAGGCGTCTCTATTCGCGTTCCATCGATTCACAAGGAGTACCCAACCGATGACACCGAGAGTTTTGAAGATCATTGCCTTGGCTTTGAGCGCCGTCGTCTTGTCGGCGGCCTGCGCCGTGGCCCCGCCCGCAACGCCGGCGGAATCGGCCGCGTCCATGGAGGGCTGGGAGGGCGTGGATCCTTCCGGTCAGGAGATTTCCTTCTGGTATCAGCATTCCGGCAGCCGGGAAGAAGCCCTGCAGGCCATCATCGCCGACTTCAACGCCGCCAACGAATGGGGCATCACGGTCAACGGCGAATATCAGGGCGGATACGGGGACATCTTCAACAAGATGATCAACGTAATCGGCACGGAAGACGTGCCCAATCTGGTCGTGGCCTACCAGAATCAAGCCGCTACCTACCAGTTGGGCGCAGGCCTGGTAGACATGCGGGCCTTGGTGGACAGCCCCCAATGGGGCCTGACGGACGCGGAAAAGGCCGATTTCTTCCCCGGTTTCTACAACGCGGATCTGTTCCCTTCCTTCGATAATGCGCGGCTGGGCTTCCCGCCCAACCGCTCCATAGAGGTGCTCTACTACAACATGGACTGGCTGACGGAGCTCGGCTACGACGGACCTCCCGGCACGCCCGAAGAGTTCCAGGCAATGGCGTGCGCGGCGGCGGCCCAGCCCTTCAGCGGGGCCGTGGGGGATTCCTCGCCCTTGGGGTACCAGCTCGCCATTGACCCCTCCACCCTCGCCAGTTTGACCTTCGCCTTCGGCGGCGACATTTTCGACTACGACAAGGTCGCCTACGTCTACGACGGGGACGCCACGGTAGAGGCCATGACCCTGGTGCAGGCATTGTTCGCCGAAGGGTGCGCGGCCATCCCGGCAGAGCGGTACGGGGATCAGACGGACTTCGGCAACGGCACGACCCTGTTCAATATCAGTTCCAGTTCCGGTCTGCCCTACTACACGCGGGCGGCGGACGAGGGCGCGGCCTTCGCCTGGAGCATAGCGCCGCTGCCGCGCCGGACGGAAGATCCCGTGGTGAACGTCTACGGCGCCAGCGTGAGCATCGGCGAGTCCACCCCGGAAAAGGAACTGGCCGCCTGGCTCTTCATCAAATACTACACTTCGCCCGCAGTGCAGGCTACCTGGGCGCAGGTCAGCAATTATTTTCCCGTTCGGCAAAGCGTGGCGGAAAACATGAGCGAATACTTCGCGCAGAACCCCGCGTACCGGACCGCGTTCGATTTGCTGCCCTACGGTCGATCCGAACCGCCCATGCCCGGTTACGACTTCGTGCGGGACAGGGTCGGCGAAGTGATGGCCGCCATCGCGGACGGCGCGGACGTAGCTTCCTCGCTCGCCGATTTGACGGTCGAGGCCAACGAGATTTTGGCGGATCAGTAATACCGAACGCCATAAACGCGAGAACAGTCCCCTGCGGGGGGCTGTCCTCGCTTCGCGGCGCAGCGTCCGCATATCCCTATCGTAGATACGCGCGGAAGAATGGGGATTCTCCTGCGGAGCACTTCATAGCAGTCCCCAAAACCTACGGAGCCCCATTCAGGGCAGCGAAGAGCCCCCAGTTAAAGATAGAGAGCTGTCTTTATTCAAAGGCTGCTAACCCAACGCACCTGCGCCCGGGCGCGGGGCGCCCCGCTGCAGCACTGGCTGATTTTTGATCCAGCAGGCCACTGCCAAGACGCGGACAACCTTGGATAGGCGGGTCTAGGCGCAAGAGAGGGGAGGGTAGTCGCGGGCCGCGGAGGCATGAAATCGCTGGATATGGATCGGCGCGAATAGCGCCCGCAATCGCCGCAGGAAAACCCAGGCAGCGTTGAGATTGATTGGATATCCTGTACCTGGCGGCGGCTTGGATCCGGCTAAATTAAAATTTCAACGCGGCCTTGACTTGCGCAAGGAATCTGAACCCATCGCCCCGCGCCGCTACGGATTGGGCAACGGGAATTTCCGCGTTTGGTTGCGCAAAAATATGGCGTTATAATAGTGCCGTAGACATTGTGGCGCGTGCGCAAAGGCTTCTTCATGGATCGTGAAGCGTGGGCTATTGTGTGGACCATTATCGGCGTCGGCGTGGCATTGCTGGGCGTCCTTCTACCGCTTACCCTGTACTTGGTGCATAGCCGAACCAAGGCTCTGCAGGATAGCCTGCTCCTGCTGATTAACCGCGTGGAGAACCGCATAGACCAACTGGAACAAAATCGACAGGCGGACATGGCTCAGCTGGAACAAAATCGACAGGCAGACATGGCGCGGCTGGAGCAGAGCCTGCAGGCGGACATAGCCCGGCTGGAGCAGAGCCTGCAAGTGGCGACGGAAAAGACGGAACGCGGTTTGGAAGCGCAACGCAAGGAACTGCAGGCTATCGGTGAGCGTACGGCCCGCATCGAGGGCGCGTTGACAGGCCCTTGGAACGCGCGCAACGGAGAAACGATGTCCGCAGCGCGGGTTTCGCCGCAGGAAGCCTGATGAACGAAGAAGGCTGGATCTATTGACCCGCGCCGCTGCGGATTAGGCAACGGGAAATTCCGCGTTTGGTTTCGCAACAATATGACATTACAATAGCGCCGTGGGCATTGCGATACAAAGGTTTCCTCATGGATCGTGAAGCGTGGACTATTGTGTGGAGCATTATCGGCGTCGGCGTGGCGTTGCTGGGCGTTCTTGTACCGCTTACCCTGTACTTGGTGCATAGCCGAACCAAGGCTCTGCAGGATAGCCTTCTCCTGCTGATTAACCGCGTGGAGAACCGCATAGACCAACTGGAACAAAATCGACAGGCGGACATGGCGCGGCTGGAGCAGAGCCTGCAGGCGGACATAGCCCGGCTGGAGCAGAGCCTGCAAGTGGCGACGGAAAAGACGGAACGCGGTTTGGAAGCGCAACGCAAGGAACTGCAGGCTATCGATGAGCGTACGGCCCGCATCGAGGGCGCGTTGACAGGCCCTTGGAACGCGCGCAACGGAGAAACGATGTCCGCAGCGCGGGTTTCGCCGCAGGAAGCCTGATGAACGAAGAAGGCTGGATCTATTGACCCGCGCCGCTGCGGATTAGGCAACGGGAAATTCCGCGTTTGGTTTCGCAACAATATGACATTACAATAGCGCCGTGGGCATTGCGATACAAAGGTTTCCTCATGGATCGTGAAGCGTGGACTATTGTGTGGAGCATTATCGGCGTCGGCGTGGCGTTGCTGGGCGTTCTTGTACCGCTTACCCTGTACTTGGTGCATAGCCGAACCAAGGCTCTGCAGGATAGCCTTCTCCTGCTGATTAACCGCGTGGAGAACCGCATAGACCAACTGGAACAAAATCGACAGGCGGACATGGCGCGGCTAGAGCAGAGTTTGGTTCGGCTGGAGCAAAGCCTGCAGGCGGACATGGCTCAGCTGGAGCAACGCTTGCAGGCGAACATGACTCAGCTGGAGCAACGCTTGCAGGCGAACATGACTCAGCTGGAGCAAAGCCTGCAGGCGGACATGGCTCAGCTGGAGCAAAGCCTGCAGGCGGACATGGCTCAGCTGGAGCAACGCCTGCAGGCGGACATGGCTCAGCTGGAGCAAAGCCTGCAGGCGGACATGGCTCAGCTGGAGCAACGCTTGCAGGCGAACATGACTCAGCTGGAGCAACGCTTGCAGGCGGATATAGCCCGGCTGGAGCAAAGCCTGCAAACGGTGACGGAAAAGATGGAACGGGGTTTGGAAGCGCAACACGAGGAGTTGCGGGCTATCGGTGAGCGTACGGCCCGGATTGAGGGCGCGTTGACAGGTCCTTGGAACGCTCGCAATGGAGAAACGATGTCCGCGGCGAGGATTTTGCCGCAGGAAGCCTGATGAACGAAGGTCGGCTTACGGCTCCATGCCCGCGCGGCTGATCATCCGGAGCGGTTCAAGGCCGTAACGTCGCTTGGCCCGCTCGCGCACGGGCAGGCAGCCTGGCCCGCGTTACGCCTTCAAGCCGCCCGCCGTCAAACCGCGGACGTAATGGCGCATGCCGAAAGAAAACAGCAGGATCAACGGGATGGACGCCGTGATGTAGGCGGCCATGCGCGGTCCGATGTCCGTGACGCCGATCTCGGACGTGAATTGCGTCAAGGCCACCGCCACCACTTGGCGTTTCGGCGAGGAAATGGCGACGAGCGGCCACATGAACTGGTTGTAGGTCGTCACCAGCCGCACCACTGCGACCGTGACGAGGATGGGCATGGACAGCGGCACGGCGATCCGCCAGAAGGACTGGAATTCGGTCGCGCCGTCGATACGGGCGGCGTCGAAGAACTCTTCCGGCAACGTGGCGAAAAAACTGCGGCACAGCAAGAGCGCGAACACCTGGCCGCCGGAGGTCCAGGGCAGAATCAAGGCCCAGTACGTATTTTCCAGGCCCATGTTGAGAATAAGGACGTAGGCCGGGATCAGGGTCAGGATGGGCGGGATCATGAGCAAGGCCAGAATGCCCGTGTAGATGACCTCTTTGCCCGGAAAGCGATGCCGCGCGAACACGTACCCGGACAGGCTGGCCAGCACGATGGTGACGCAGCACGCGGTGCCGGACGTGATGATGGAATTCAGGATCGGACGGGCGATGACTTGCCAGCCCAAGGCGAAATTCTCCCAGCGATACGGGTTGGGCAGAGACCAGAAACGCCCGTAGATCTGGCCGTTGTCCTTCAGCGCCAACACCGCGAGATAGCCGATGGGCACGAACGTCAGGAAGAGCAGGAAAAACAGGCCGGCCAGCATCAGGCCCTGGGCCAGCGAAAACCGGAACCGGGAACGGGCGCGGAAGGCGGCGGGCGCAACGGCAGGGGCGGCCATGGTCAAGCCTGAAACTCCGTGGAGGACCGCACGAAGCGCATATTGAGAATCGTGCCCAGCAGAATGATGACGAACAGGATCATGCCGATCGCGGAGGCCACCCCCATCCGGTCCATGCGCATGGCCATGTAATAGAGTTCCAGGGCAGGCACGTACGTGGCGGCGCCCGGCCCGCCGCCGGTGGTCAGGAACACCAATTCGAAGGTCTGGACGGCGTTGATGAAATTGAGAATGAGGAGCAATTTGACCTGCCCCATGAGCAGCGGCAGGTCGATGCTCCAGAAACGCCTGAAAGCGTTGGCTCCGTCCACTTTGGACGAATCGATGATCTCGTCGGAAATGGAGATCAGGCCGCCGTAGAAGATGAGCAGGGCGAAGGCGTTGACCCAAGGCACGCCGATAAACAGAACGGAGCTCAGGGCCACGTTGGGATCGCCGTACCATACGCGCGTCCATTCCTCCAGGCCCAGCAGCTTCAGGCTTTCGTTGAGCAACCCGATGGCGGGATCGTAGATATTGTTCCAGACCAGAATTTCGACCACGGCCGGCAAGACGATGGGCACTACGAACAGGGTGCGCATCCAGTACTGGGCGTACCGGTGCTTCAGGTTGAAGATCAATTCCGCGACCAGCAAGGGCATGGTCATCGTCTTGGCGATGCTCACGACGACCAGCACGAGCGCGTTCCGAAAACTGGCCAGGAAGAAACGATCCTCCATCAGGAACCGAAAGTTCTCCAGTCCGACCCACGGCGACCGTCCCGCCGGATTCCAGTCCGTGAAGGCGTGGTAGAGGCCCGAAAAGGCGGGATAGTAGTTGAACGTCAGCAAACAGCCAAGCGTGGGCACGATGAGCAGGTAGGAATAACGCGCCTTCCAGACGGCCGCCAGGCCGCGACGCGGTCCGGCGGCCTGCCGCTCCCAGACGGTCTGGCCCCGATCCGTGAAAAGCACCAGCAGAACGGCGCCGGCCGCGATCAGCGCCAGCAGCCCGGCCGCGCCCGACACGATCAAGGCGCGCTGGCGCGCGCGCAGCGCTACGCCTTGGGCCTGCAACGCGCGATTCAGGAATTCGCCCTGTCCGTCCTTGGCGCCCAGCGCCAGGCGGGCGCCGTCGCGCGACAGGGCCACGCTCCGTATGGACACTTCCGGTTGGAGGCGCTGGGTGACGTTGCCTGCACCGTCCAGAAAATAGACCGTGCCCGCCTCGGTGGCGGCCAGGATGGCGCCGCCGTCTTCCGACATGGCTACGTCGGCAATATCGTCGTCGCCGGCGACTTCCCACAACGGCGCGCCATTGGCCCCGTTAAGCAACGTGAGCGTGCCGTCGCTGGCGCCCGCCAAGATACGCGCGCCCGTGCGCGAGACCGACAGCGCCTTGACGTCGTAGTCCAGGCGCGTCGAGAGGAGCGTTTCCCCGGCGCGGGCATGCACGTTCACGCGGCCGTCGTCGGAGCCCACGACCACGCGGGCGTGGGCGCCCTCGCCGTAGACGCCCACGGCTTCCACGCCCTGGCCCTTGTCTTGGCTCCAAAGCAGCTGGCCGGCGCCGTCCAGCACGTAGACGTTCTGATCGTCAGAGGTAACGGCGACCAGAGAACCGTCCCGCGCCATGGCCACGTCGTTGACGGTACGCGCGGCCTCAAAGTCCCACAGCGCCTGGCCCGTATCGCCCGCCAAGACGTAGACGCGGCGATCTTCCGACGCGACCGCCAGCCGCGAGCCGTCCGCGTTCCAGGCTAGGCCCGTTACGCTGTTGGCCGCTTCGAACTGCCAAAGGGGATTGCCGTCCGCGTCATAGACGCGCACGACGTTGCCGCGGGTGCCGAAGGCCACGCGCCGGCCCGCGGCGGCAATGGATACGGCGGATACCTGGCTGTCCTGCGCGTCCGACCACAAGACGCCGCTCTGCGCCCAGGCGGGCGCCGGCCGCAGAACGGACCACAGGCACAGCCAGACCGCGAGCGCGCAAGCGCGGCGCATTGTGCTCCCTGCCATGGCGGTGCGGAAAACGCGGGCCAAGGGAAGCCGCCGTCACGCGCGACTTCCCTTGGGGCCCGGCGCCCGGCGCGGAGGCCGGGACGCCCTCATGGGGATTAGTAGGGACCGGCGGCCACCCAGCCGGGCGGCCGTTTTTCCGGATTCTCCAGGTCTTCGGCCGTCAGGTTCAGATAGGCCAGCAGACTGTCGAAGGTATCGTCCAAGAGTTGCTGATAGTCCGCCGCGAATGCCTCGGCCGTCCGTTCGCCGGCGAAGAATTCCTGCACCATGATCGACCAGATGCGTTTGGATTCCTCGTGCTTGAAAAAGCCGCGGGCGACCGCGTCGCCGGGCGCGCCCGGTTTCTCGTAGTTGCCGATGAACACGCTGTTGGCGAAGACGTCCTTCCAGGGATCCGGCAATTCCACGCCTCTGATCAACGGCGGGCCGGCAATGCCGCCCTGCAGGTTGTCGGCATCCAGCTTGTTCTCCAGGAAGATGCGCATGCCTTCAGGGCTGGTCCAGAACATGACGAAATCGACTTCCAGATCGTTCTGGACCCGGTTCTTCTTGGGCAGGGCCAGGTAGCCCTGGGTCAATTCGTTGGCGCGGGCCGTGCCCTGGACGCAGGGACCCTCTATCGTGGGGAAGGCGAAACGGCCGTACTCGAACTCCGCGGCCGCGACCGCCTGGTCCTCCTCCACCTCTCCGGCTCCCGCATATTCGCCTTGGGCCAACGCGCGGATGTCCCGGGGGAAACTGGTGTAGAAACCGCCCGTCACCATGCGCATGGCGGCTTGTTGCGTCAGGAACAGGGGATAGGCGTCCGCCATGCCGGCCCATCCCTCCGGGACGAAGCCGTGTTCCGTCTTGAACACGCGCCCGACGTTCTCCATCATTTCCACCGTGCAGGCGGAGTCGAAGTCGATGGCGCCGTCTTGCAGGGCCCGCAAGTGCCGGACGATGTTGATGGACACCTTGTCCGGATCGTCGTTGCGCACGTCGGACGGGTCGTACGTCCATACGTCATCCACGCCGGCGCGGAAACACCAGTCGCCCTCCTGGCAGCGGATGATCTGCAGTTCGTCCCGGTGATATTGATCCATGGCCGAGCGCATCAGCCACGGCATGCGGCCGCCGCCCCAGATCTGCTCCGTCGTGCCTTCCATCGCAATCGGGATGTAGCCCGCATCGCGGACCTTCCGGCTGTATTCCGCCAATTGATCCCATGTCGGCTGCGTCGGCACGTCCGTAATGCCTGCTTCGGCGAAGATCTCCTTGTTGTACACCCAGAACGTCTGCACCGACATATAGGGCATCATGTACATTTCGCCCGTGCTGGGATCGCGTACCAGATTCAAGCCCCAGGCCTCGAAGCTGTCTTCCCAGGACGCGCCCGTATAGGGATTGATCTGGTTCAGGTACGGCGCCCAGTTGACGAGACGGTCTTCCTGGGCGAATTCCCGCAAATGCGGCGATTCGATGAGCGAGACCCGCGGTTCCGCCGACGTGAACTGCGTGCGGATCCATTGCAGATAGGCATCGACGTCGGGCGCCTTGAGTTCCACTTCCACCCGCACGTCGGGATGCATCGCCATATAGGCATCGGCCAAGGCCTGGTAGGTCTGCACGTCGTTGGACGGGATGCTGATCACGATCTCGCCGGCCAGCGTCGTCTCTTCTTCCTCCACGGCCTCGATCTGGACCACTTCCGCGTCGGCTTCCGCCGCCGCGGGCTCAGGGGCGGCCGGTTCCGCCGCAGGCGCTGCGCCGCAGGCGGCGACCGCCCAAGCCAGCGCCAAGCCCAGGGCCCCGTGCCAGAAAACCAAGAATCGTGCGCTCTGCATGGGAAACCTCCTCGTTACGGGACAGGAACCAGCGCGGCCTTCAAACCCAGAGTTCCTCGGGCGCGCAACAGGCCATAGCGACAGGAGCCAAGGCTCCTTGCGCGTTCGTGAAGGAAATGGGTTTGGCGCGCTGACAGCAACCGATAGTATCGCCAAATTCAAGGCCAAACGCAAACCGCGCAACGCGCTGGCAGGCGCCGCGGATCCGAGGCCGAGGGTTATCGCCGCCTCGACGGCATCCTCAACCCGCCCGGGTTCCAACTGCCCAGCCTGCAATTCCGTACGGTTACTTCCATACCGAACGTCAACTCTGGCCAAGACGGACAACGTACGCAAAAGCCTATAGTCCCGATATCCCATTCCCCGCTCGCGTCTCCTTGTCCCTCCGCGATTCGGTCGGGTCGCGCCTTCTTCCCATGCATGCACGGACGCCGTAACGGCTATTCTTAGGGCAGGATACGGCAGCGCCGCGCACCTAACCGTAGATGTGCAGACCGGTGCAGAACCACCGCACGGCAGCGCGGACAACCGAGCGCATCCCATCTGGCCCTCGAAAAATCCAGCGCGGGCAGAATAACCGTCTCCGGACAGGCTAAATCCCAACATTCCCTGGTAACCCAAGGCATGGTCAGGGTACAATCAAGCAGAGTTCGTAATAACCGCCAAGGAGCAAGTGATCCTATGGCCATGAACCGAACGGTCTACCGCGAATTGCGGGACGCGCAGATGGAGGAAAGACAGGCGGAGATCATAGCGTCCCACATCCCCGACTGGTCGCAGTTCGCGACCAAGCAGGATTTGGCCGAACTCAAGGCCGAACTCAAATCCGAATTCAAGCAGGACATCGTTGAACTCAAATCCGAATTCAAGCAGGATGTAGCCGAACTCAAATCCGATTTGATGCGGTGGCAGTGGGTTCAGATGGGCGCCGTCGTGGCCCTGTTGACCGCCTTGCGGTTCATTCCTTTCGCCTGACCGCCGGCACAGGATCCGTTTCCAGTTCAAGCAGGGAGGTATCCCCTACCGCCGGAGGGAAAATGCAATCTCAATGGAACCCCGTCCGCAGTCAGCGTAAACGACTACCCGCCGCCTGCGCCGCAGCATGCTCTCATGGATGAGCCACTGGGCCCGCCTGTCGTCAGGTCGTTCGCAATGGCCGTACAACGACTTGGCCCAGCGCCGCGCTCCGGCTGACGCCCAGCATGCGGCCCATCTCGGCGAATGTGTAACCGGATGCGCGCAACGCTTGCGCGTCATTGTGCAGAGCAAGCACTGCGCTTTCGGTAAAGGCCCTGTCGCCCATACCGCGCATCCTTGGCAGCAACCGGGCTGTCCACCGGATCGGCGGCCAATCCGCTCGTGCGATACGGAGACCAGGCATCGGCCGGATCATCGTCAAGGTAAGGGTTCGCGTCATCGTGCGAACGCAGGCTCGGCCAGTGCGCCTTCATCAGCCACCAACCCTCCCATAACCAGATCGCCATCGGCCAACTCGGCGTTTCCATGCCGATCAGGTTTCCGACCAAGCTCGACAGAACCGTATACGGCCCGTTGCCCAGCGTAACCAGTTCGGACAGCAACAACAAGCCCAAGGCAGCCACCCCAGGATACCGCTCCAAGCAACATCCAGGTATGAGGACATTGGCTAGAATTCTCTGTGGTGACCGATGCACGAGGCTCAAAACGCCGTAGGGTATAACGGTCTACCGCGAATTGCGGGGTGCGCAGATGGAAGAAAGGCAGGCGGAGATTATAGCGTCTCACATCCCCGACTGGTCGCAGTTTGCAACCAAGCAGGATTTGGCTGAACTCAAGGCCGAATTCAAGCAGGACATCATTGAACTCAAATCGGAATTCAAGCAGGATGTAGCCGAACTCAAATCCGATTTGATGCGGTGGCAGTGGGTTCAGATGGGCACCGTCGTGGCCGTGTTGACCGCCTTGCGGTTCATTCCTTTCGCCTGACCGCCGACACAGGATCCGTTTCCAGTTCAAGCAGGGAGGTATGCCCTACCGGCGCAGGGAAAATCAATATCCGACCAATGCGGACACAATAGGATGTTTACGGGTATAATGATCACCCTCAGGGTAGCAGAGTTCATATAATTACCGGATAGGCAGTAATCCCATGGCCATGAACCGAACGGTCTACCGCGAATTGCGGGACGCGCAGATGGCGGAAAAGCACGCGGAGATCATAGCGTCCCACATCCCCGACTGGTCGCAGTTCGCGACCAAACAGGACATAGCCGAACTCAAATCCGATTTGATGCGGTGGCCGTGGATCCAGATGGGTGCCGTCGTGGCCGTGTTGACCGCCTTGCGGTTCATTCCTTTCGTCTGACCGCGGGCACAGGCGCCGTTGCCCGTTCAAGCAGGGAGGTATCCCCTACCGCCGGAGGAAAGCGGCGGTCAGAGCAGGTCGGTTCCTGTTGCGACAGCGGGGAGTGCAAGCGCGGGGCGAGCCAGCGCCGTACGCATGCATCCGCGTAGATAACGGGGTTACGAACCCGAAGCGCCAAATACTCAGGGAAATATGGCAGTAAGAGTGGACGCGTAGCACGCGTCCAGTTTCAGGTCGGTGCATTCCGCTCTGCCAAGCGATACGGACGCTTTGTCCGCTGGTCGCAGCGTCCCCCAACCGTCTACGCGTCTTCACGCCTGGTTCGCGAGCCTTTCAGAGGCTCTGGTTCCATGGATGTTTGGACGCGGGCAGCGCGTTCCGTTGCCGCCATATGAAACGGCAAATGCCGATCGCCTATATAATGGAATACTCGCGAATAGCTGTTGCATTCGGTCCAGGCATCCAGCCCCATGCGCAAGATCCTCTTTTTGTCTACCTTGGCTCCGCGGCTGTCAGCCCAAGTCACCCAATACGCGGGCGCGGCGGACGCGGTATGCACGGCCAATCCCCGGCAGGACGCGGCCGAGATTCAGCGTCTCGTCAAGCAACACGAATATCTCGTCCTTTTTCCCAGCGCGCTGGACGATGCCGCCGTGCAGGCGGGCCGCCATCTCAAGTTGGTCCAACTGGTCAGCGCCGGCTTCGACCGCATCAACGTCCGGTTGTGCCGCGCCTTGGGCGTGCCCGTCGCCAATAACGGCGGGACGAACGCTCCCGACGTGGCCGAGCACGCCCTGATGTTCATGCTGGCCTTCCTACGGCGCTTCGCGGATTTCGATCGGTTCGTCAAGGCCGGCGCGTGGCGCGGCCTTGACTCGGCGCAGGCCACTTTTACGCTGGCCGGCAAGACGGTGGGCATCGTCGGCCTGGGCAAGATCGGCCAGCGCGTGGCCCAGCTGCTGGCCCCCTTCGGCGTCCGTATCCTGTTTTGCGACGCCTTTCCGCCGCCGGATGACGTATGCCAGGCCCTGCGCGCGCGCAGGGTGGCCTTTGAGGAACTGCTGTCCCAAGCGGATATCGTCACCCTTCACGTCCCTCTGAACGACGCTACGCGGCGAATGATTGACGCCGCGGCGCTGGCGCGCATGCAACCCCATGCCCTGCTCGTCAATACCTGTCGGGGCGAAGTGGTGGACGAAGAGGCCTTGGCGCTGGCCCTGCGGGAGCGGCGCATCGGGGGCGCAGCCCTGGACGTAATGGTCGCGGAACCGCCGGCGCCGGATCACCCGCTCTTCGGCCTGGACAACGTTATCTTCACGCCCCATACGGCCGGCGTGACCTTTGATTCCTTCGCCCGGCGCGGGGAGTTCGTCTTCGCCAACATCGACCGCGTGGCTCGCGGCGAGGCGCCCTTGGCGCTCGTCAATTGAGAGGCGCGCGGCGACGCGTTCGCGACGCGCGGACGCTTCTGAACCAACCGCGGTGGCCATAGGATTGAGGTGGACGTTGCAGCCAAACCCCGGAGACGCGGCCGCGCCGCGGTATGGACGGAGCCGCGCGTTCCATCCCTCTCATCGTTGGCCGCAAAACTCTCTCAGGGCAAGGGCTGGCTTGAGGCCGACGGAGCATTTTGATACGAGGTTGGTGAGGTTATGAAACTTGGATTCAGTTCTTGGGGCATGCCCAACGTGCCCGTGGACACGATCATCGCCAGTTTGGCCCAGCTGGGCTACGACGGCGTGGAGTTGACGGTCATTCCCGGGTACTCCATCGAATTGGACAGTCTGGACGCCGGATACCGCAAATACATCGCCCGGCTCCTGGACATGCATGCTCTGGAACTGCCGGCCCTGGCGGGCCATCGGAGTCTGGTGGTCCAGGATCCGGAGATAGCCGCGGACAACATGCGGCGCCTCAAGGGAACCGTGGATTTGGCCGTGGATCTGGCGCGGCAGGGACAACCGCCCTGCATCGACACCACGGCAGGCGGCGGCCCCGACGACTGGGACGCGCTGGGCGGCCTGCTAGTCGACCGTTTGGGCGAATTGGTCTCGTACGCGGCCGCGCGCGAGGTGGTCATCGCCATCGAACCGCACGTGGGCAGCCTGCTGGACACCCCGCCCAAGGTGTTGCGCTTGCTGGAGCAGTTCAGCAGTCCCTATCTCAAGGTCAACTTCGACATTTCCCATTTCAACGTCATGGGCATTGATATCGAGACGTCCGTTGCGGCGTTGGCGCCCGCGACCGTCCATACGCACGTGAAAGACGAACGCGGCACGGCGCCCGACTTCGAGTTCCTGATTCCCGGCGAAGGGGATTTCGACTACGTCGCGTACCTCAAGGCGATGCAGGCGCACGGATATACGGGGTTCATTTCCGCCGAAATCAGCGTCATGGTGCAACGCCGTCCGGATTACGATCCGATCCAGGCGGCGGCCCGGACCTACGAAGTGTTGAACGCCGCTTTCGTTACGGCGGGCGTCTCCCGTTCCTGACCCGTCCCCTAGTTTCCAGGAGAGCCAGCCATGAACGGCGCGCAGAGCATGCTGCAGACCTTGGTCAACAATGACGTGACGGTCTGTTTCGCCAATCCCGGCACGTCCGAAATCTATTCGGTCGGGGCGCTGGACCGGATTCCGGACATGCGCGGCGTGCTCTGCCTCTTCGAGGGCGTGGCTACGGGCGCGGCGGACGGGTACGGACGCATGGCGCAAGGGCCGGCCTGCACCTTGCTGCACCTGGGACCGGGCCTGGGCAACGGCCTGGCCAACCTGCATAACGCGCGGCGCGCCGGCACGCCCATGGTGAACGTGGTCGGCGACCACGCCACCTACCATCTGCAGTACGACGCGCCGCTGACCTGCGACGTAGAGGCCATCGCCCGTTCCGTTTCGGGCTGGTACCGTTCCTCCGCCACGGCCCAGGCGTTGCCGGCGGATACGGCCGCCGCGGTCCGCGCCTCCCTGGAACCGCCGGGCCAGGTCGCGACGCTGGCCTTGCCTTCCGACTGCGCCTGGGATCCGGGCGGCCCGCCCGCCGGCAAGATCGAGCGTCCGCATCCGCGACCGGTGCCGCCGGAACGCGTAACGGAGATCGCCCGGTTGCTGGCGCACGGGCAGGAAACCGTGCTGCTCGTCGGGGGCCAGGCCTTCATGGCGGAAGGCCTGCATTACGCCCAGCGCATCGGCCGCGCCGCGCAGGTGCGGGTCCTGGGCGATCGGGTCAACGGCCGCATGGAACGGGGCGCGGGCCGTCCCCCTCTGGAACGTTTGCCCTATCCGGTGCCGCAGGCCGTAGAATTGTTGCGCGGCGCGAAACACATGATCCTGGCGGGGTCTACCGTGCCGGTCGGCTTCTTCGCCTACCCGGGCCAACCCAGCCTTACGGCCCCGCCGGACTGCGCGTTCCACGTGCTGGCGGACGCGCAAGAGGACGTGATCATGGCCCTCGCCATGCTGGCCGAGGAAATCAACGCGCCGTTGCCGGAGCCGGAGCCGGCCGCGCCGCGGCCGCCGTTGCCCACGGGCGACGTCACCATCGAAAAAGTCTGGGGGGCGCTGGCCGCGCTCATGCCCGCCGATTCCATCGTCTCGGACGAGGCGGTCACGTCCGGGCGCTCGGCCATGGCCCAGACGGCCGGCGCGCCGCCCCACGACTGGCTCAACATCACGGGCGGCGCCATCGGCCAGGGCTTGCCCGTCGCCCTGGGCGCGGCCGTGGCGCGCCCCGACCGCCAGGTGTTCGCCATGGAGTCGGACGGTTCGGCCATGTACACCCTGCAAGCCCTGTGGTCCATGGCGCGGGAGAACTGCGACGTGGTGACCGTCATGTTCAACAACGGCGCCTACCGCATCCTGCAAGGCGAACTGGAGCGCCTGTGCCCGGACGCGCCAGGGACGCGGAGCGCGTCCCTGCTGGATCTGGGCCGGCCGGATCTGGATTGGGTTCGCCTGGCCCAGGGCCTGGGCGTGGAAGCCAGCTGGGCCCGCGATTGCGCGGAACTGTGCGATCAATTGCAGTCCGCGATCCGGGCGCGCGGGCCGCGTTTCATTGAAGTGCGGATCTAGGGCGCACCGGGATTCCCGACTACCGGAAGGAGGCAATCACCCGTGGCGGAAGAGCAAGAGGCCCCGTTGGACGCGGAATACTGGCTGGGTCTCTACGAGCAGATGTTTCGCATTCGCTGTTTCGAGGAAACGGCCGACGATTTGTACACCCGCGGCCAGATGCCGGGCATCGCGCATCTCTATATCGGCGAGGAAGCGGTCGCGGTAGGCATTTGCAGCGTCCTGCGGGCCGACGACTACATCACCAGCACGCATCGCGGCCACGGCCATTGCCTGGCCAAGGGCGCGGACGCGGCGCGCATGTTCGCGGAGTTGCTGGGCAAGGAATCCGGCTACTGCCGCGGCAAGGGCGGTTCCATGCACATCGCGGATCAGGACACGGGCAATCTGGGAGCCAACGGCATCGTGGGCGGCAGCACGGCGATCGCGGCGGGCGCCGGCTTGTCCGCGCGCCTGCGCGGCACGGAGCAGGTGACGGTCGCCTTCTTCGGCGACGGCGCGCTGGGGCAGGGCCAACTGTACGAGTCCATGAACATGGCCCAGTTGTGGCGGTTGCCCGTCATCTACGCGTGCGAGAACAACCAGTACGGCGAATACACCCCGAACGACCAGACCATCGCCGGCGAAATTCTGGATCGGGCCCGCGCGTTCGGCCTGCGGGCGCTGGAAGTCGACGGCCAGGACGTCCGCGCGGTGCGGGACGCGGCGGCGCAAGTCGTCGGCCGGGCCCGGCGCGGCGAGGGCCCGGCTTTCCTGCAGTGCGCCACCTATCGCTACCGCGGGCATCACGTGGGCGACGTGGATCGTCCCTACCGCACCCGCGCGGAAGAGAGAGAGTGGCAAGAACAGCGGGATCCGTTGCAAAATCTCGGCCAGTGGCTGGCGTCCGCCCTGGGCGTGGACGCCTCGGTCACGGCGCAGCTGGAGGCGCAAGTGCGCGCCGAGGTGGAGCAAGCCGCGGCCTACGCCCTGGCCGAACCGTTTCCCCCAGCGCAGGAGGTGCAACGCCATGTCTACGCCTGACGCCGCCGGGCGCGAGATCACCTTCGGCGAAGCCATTCGCGAGGCCGTAGCGGAAGAAATGCGGCGCGACGACCGCGTCTTCCTGATCGGCGAAGACATCGGCGCGGCGGGCAGCGTCTTCAAGATTTTCACGGGATTGCAGGCGGAGTTCGGCGCGGCGCGCGTCATTGACTCGCCCATTTCGGAGGCGGGCATCGCCGGCCTCGGCGTCGGCGCGGCCATGACCGGCATGCGCCCCGTCGTGGACATCATGTTCGGCGACTTCACGACGCTGGTCATGGACCAGATGGCCAACCAGGCGGCCAAAACGCACTACATGTCCGGCGGCAAGCTGACCGTGCCCATGGTCCTGCGCACCACTATGGGCGCGGGCCGGGCGTCCGCGGCCCAGCATTCCCAGTCCCTGCACGTCTGGCTCAGCCACGTGCCGGGCATGAAAGTCGCGGTGCCTTCCACGCCCAAGGACGCCAAGGGCCTGCTCAAGAGCGCCATCCGCGACGACAACCCGGTCGCGTTCTTCGAAGACAAGATGATGTACGCCCTGAAGGGCGAAGTGCCGGCCGGCGACTACGTCATTCCTTTGGGGCAGGCCGACGTCAAGCGCCGCGGGACCGACATCACGCTCGTCGCCACCAGCAGCATGGTGCATGAGGCCTTGGCCGCGGCGGATCGGCTGTCCGCGGTGGGCGTGGAAGCCGAGGTGGTGGACCCGCGCACCATGACGCCGCTGGATGCCGACGCGTTGATTGCCAGCGCGCGCAAGACCAGCCGCGCGCTGGTGGTGGACGAAGGCTGCACGCGCTACGGCGTGACCGGGGAAATGGCCGCCGTGATCGCGGACGGCGCGTTCTACTACCTGGACGCGCCCGTGAAACGTCTGGGCGCGCTGGACGTGCCCGTGCCGTTTTCGCCCGCGTTGGAGAAACTGACCATCCCCGATGCCGCGCGCATTTTCGAGACGGCCAAGACTCTGTGCGGGCGCGCCTGAGGGAACCGGCGTCACATGGCCCGCGAGCTCGTCATGCCCGTATTGGGCATGAATCAGGACACCGGCACCCTGGTGCGCTGGCTATGCCAGGAAGGCGACCGCGTGCAGAAGGGCGACGCGGTCATGGAGATCGCCACCGACAAAATCACGGTGGAGATTGAAGCCCCGGCGGCGGGCGTGCTGTCCCAAATCCGGGCGCAGGAAGGCGAGGAAATCCCGGTTGGCCAGACCGTGGCCCTCATTTTGGCCGAAGGCGAAACCGCGCCGCCTGCGCTCCGGTCGGCTCCGGCGGCCAGTCCCGTCGCGCGCCGCCTGGCGGAGGCCCGCGGCATTGATTTGCGCGCCGTGCCGACGCAAGGCAAGCGCATCGCCAAAGAGGACGTGGAAGCCTACCTGGCGCAGCAGGAGGCCGTTGCTTCCGACCGCGTTTTGGCTTCGCCCAAGGCGCGGCGCCTGGCCCGGGAGCAAGGCGCGGATCTCGCGCAGATACGGGGCTCCGGACCGCAGGGCGCGGTCTTGGCCGCCGATCTCGACGTCGGGACCGCTCCGCCCCCCGCCGCGCCCGCGGACGGCGCGCAGCCGACCGGGCGGCTCTGGCAGGTCATGGCGCGGAGGCTGACGGAGAGCTGGCAGTCGGCGCCCCACTTCTACCTCGCGCGCGCCGTGGATGCGACCCAACTGCAGGCGTGGCGGAACGCCTGCCAAGGCAAATATCCACCGCGGATCACGCTGACCGATCTCCTGGTCAAGGTCTTGGGCGTTGCGCTGGGCGAACATCCGGAACTCAACGCCAGTTGGCGGGACGACGGCGCGATCGTGCGCCATCCGGAGATCAATATCGGATTGGCCGTGGCGGTGCAGGACGGCCTGCTGGTGCCGGTGATCCCCGCGGCGCAGCGCAAAGCCGTTCCCGACATCGCGGTTGCGCGCGAGCGTCTGGTCGCGGCCGCGCGCAAGGGCGCGCTGGCCCCGGACGACATGACCGGCGGCACGTTTACGGTGACGAATCTGGGCATGTTCGGCGTGGAGCGCTTCGGCGCGATCATCAATCCGCCCGAGGCCGCCATCCTCGCCGTGGGCGCGGTGCGGGACCAGGTCGTGCCCGTGGACGGGCAACCCGGCGTGCGGCCCGTGCTGGAATTGACCTTGTCCTGCGATCACCGCGTCGTGGACGGGGCCACCGCGGCCCGCTTCCTGCAGACGCTGGTCGGATACCTTGAAGCGCCGTTGCTTCTGCTGGATTGAAGGCCCGCGCCCCGTCGTCCTGCCATGCAATTGAGTTGCCTGCCCGTCTCGCTGTACGCGGATTTCCGGCGCGGAGACCTGTCGCTGGAGACCTGGTTCCAGTGGGCTCGAGAATTGGGACTGGACGGCGCGGATCTCAGCGTGGCGCATCTGCGCTCGTACGAACCGGATTACCTGCACCGTCTCCGGGACCGCGCCCACGCCCACGGCTTGAAAATCGCCATGCTCGTGGCCTATTCCGATTTCACCCTGCCTACGGCGGCGCAAAGAGAACGCCAGCGGACGCGGTTGGAGCGCCAGATTGAGGCGGCGGCCTGTCTGGACGTGGCCTATATCCGGCTGACGGCCGGGCAGGCCTGGCCCGGCGTGAATCCCCGCCAAGGCTTGCGCTGGGCGGCGGACGGCCTGCGCTGGGCGGCGGATTTGGCCGCGGCGCGGGGCGTGCAGGCGCTCTACGAAAATCATACGCGCGGCTCCGTGTGGGCATGGAACGACTTTTCGCAAGCCGCGGATCGGTATTTGGCGCTCGCGGAAGCCACGCGGGACTCGGAACTGGGCCTGCTTTTCGATACCGCCAACAATCTGGCGCTTTACGATGATCCCCTGTCCGTCCTGCGCCAAGTGGGCGCGCGCGTGACTGCCGTGCATTGGGCCGACGTCAAGGAACCGGGCTCGTTCCGTCCGGTCGTCATCGGCACGGGTGCCAGCCCGCACCGAGAGATCGCCGCGTACCTGGCGGCTGCCGGTTTCGACGGCTGGATCAGCGTGGAAGAGGCCAGCGGCACGGGCCGCGCCGGCTTGCGTCAAGGCCGTATCCATGCCGACGCCGCGTGGCAGGCCGCCGGCGGAACGCCCCGGCTCCGGGCGGCCCAACCCGCGCCCGTCAGCTCTCCCGCTCCGTAATCCATCCCAGAGGAAAAAGCCATGACGATTGACGTAAGTTTCGACTTGACCGACAAGGTAATAATCGTGACCGGGGCCGGCAAGGGCATCGGCAAAGCCATCGCCGAGACCGCCGCGCGCTTCGGGGCCGACGTCGCCTTGGGCAGCCGCACGGTGGCGGAATGCGAGGAGACGGCGGAGCGCTGCCGCGCGCTGGGGCGGCAGGCCATGGCCGCGCATCTGGACGTCGCGCAGGTGGACAGCATTCAAGCCTTCGTGGCGCAGGCCGCGGAGCGCTTCGGACGCATCGACAGCCTGGTGAACAACGCGGGCTACAATGTGCCCAAGCCGGCCCTGGACTATACGGAAGCGGAATTCGATCAGATTGCCGACATCAATTTCAAGGGCGCCTATTTCATGTCGACCGCCTGCGCGCAAGTCATGATGGAACGGCAATGCGCGGGGAGCGTCATTACCATCAGTTCCCAGGTCGGCGTGGTGGGAGGGCCGTTGCGCTCGATCTACGCCGCCGCCAAAGGCGCGGTGGGCCAGTTTACGCGGTCGCTGGCGCTGGAATGGGCCCGCGCGGACATCACGGTCAACGCCGTCGCGCCCACCTTTACGCGTACGCCTTTGCTGGAAGCCAGCATTGCGCGCAGTCCGGATTTCGCCAAGAACCTGGAAAAGGTGCCCATGGGCCGCATCGCCGAACCGGAGGAGATCGCCGGCGCCGTCGTGTTCCTGGCGTCCGGCGCGGCGCGCATGGTGACGGGCCAGGTGCTCTGCGTGGACGGCGGCTATACCGCCATCTGAGAGCCGGACCGGAGCGAAGACCGATATGGCCGAGAAAATCCGCGCCGCCGTCATCGGCGCCGGGGGCATTGCCCAGCAACATATCCGCGGGTACCTGGATACCCGACGCTACGAAATCGTGGCCTTGGCCGATCTGAATCCGGACGCCATGCGCGAAAAGGACGCGGCCTTCGGCATCACGCCGCGGCATTTCACCGATGCGCGCCAGATGCTGGACGAAATGCGGCCGGACGTCGTATCCGTCTGCACCTGGCACGCAGGGCACGCGGAGTGGACCATCGCCGCCGCCGCGCGCCGGCCCCAGGCCATCCTCTGCGAAAAGCCCATGGCCGACACGGCGGGCCATGCGGAGCGGATGCTGATCGCCTGCCAGCGCAACGGCGTCAAGTTGGCCATCGGCCACCAGCGCCGCTTCCTGCCGGCGTACGTCTTGGCGCGCGCGATGATCGCGGAAGGCCGGATCGGCCAGGTGCGGCTGATCCAGAGTTTCGCCGGCAACGGGCTGCCCAATTTCGCCTCGCACCAGATGGACATGTACCGCTTTCTCCTGCACGACGACGAGTGCGCCTGGGTCATGGGCAACGTCGAACGCAAGACGGATCAATACGAACGCAACACCCGCATCGAGGACATGGCCGTCGGCGTCTTTCATTTCCAGGGCGGCGCCCAGGCCCTCATCCTGAGCGACGTGCTGCCTCTCGTTTTTCAGGGCGCCCGCATTTACGGTTCGGAGGGCATGATCGATCTCTCGACCCAGGACTTGCAGTTGTGCAACCGCGAGACCGCGGGCGGCTGGCAGCGTCATGCGCCCGACGGCCAGTTCTATACGGTGGACGGCGAAGGCGACCGCTTCGAGTGGCTGGAAGGCGGCGCCGCGCAGGCGGACGGCCTGGCGGACTGGGTGGAAGGCCAGGAACCCTACCGCAGCACGGGCGAGGACGGGTACAAGGCTTTGCAGATGGTACATGGCATCTACGAGTCCGCGCGCCGGCACGAAAAGGTGTCCATGCCTCTCCAAACCCGCGTGAATCCTCTGGATCTGATGGTGGAATCCGGACATCTGGCGCCGGAACGTCCCGGCCGTTACGACATTCGCGCGATGCGCTTGCGCGGCGAGCATATGCTGTCCGATACCGAACGGCCACGGACCGACGGCGCGTTGCGCGCGCATTGAAAGGGATCTTTCGGCGATTTTCCGCCGACGGCATGCTTTAATGATGATAAAGTACGAGCTTCTTATCCATACGTCCAACCCAATTTGTTAGCCTTGAGAGGAAATGCATGAAAGCGAAACTGAGCTTGACGTTGACGGCCTGCGCCGTTGCCCTGCTGGCGCTGGTCGCGTGCGTCGGACAACCCATGGTCGCGCCGCCCGCTATGCCTGCCTCGAATATGCAGGAAATGGCGACGGATAGCGATGCCGATGCCGGCATGGATGCCGATGCGGACGCCGCCGGCCACGACGATGACGCCGATATGGACGCCGATGCGGACGACGCTATGGCCGCGGAAGACGGCGATACGGAACAGGCGGCCCCAATGCCGCAAATGCCGCCGCCCACGATGACGCAGTTGGCGGACAGCGTCTATCATTACTTCGGATTTTTCAGCAGCAGCTTGGTGGTCATCGCGGACGACGGCGTTCTGATTACGGATACGAACAACGAGATGCGCGCCCAGTCCCTCAAGGACGAAATCGCCCAAATCACGGACGTGCCCGTTACCCGGATCGTCATGACGCACGAGCATTACGACCATGTAGGCGGTTCTCTCATTTTCGAAGATGCGGAAGTCTTCTGCCACGTAAACTGCCTGCCGGCCTTTGACCTCTTCGACTATGCGGTGGGCGACGTGCCTAAAGTGGCCCATACCTTCGAGGACTATCTGGCTCTTGACGTGGGCGGCAAGACCGTTGAGTTGCATCACCTCGGCCCCGGCGACGGCGAGGCCACCACGGTGATCTATATGCCGGAAGAACAGATTGTCGTTACGGCGGATATGTACGAGCCGCGGGCCCTCACCCACCGGAACTGGGTCGAAGACAAGCATTTCGTCGGTACGCGGCATATTCTCAACACCATTAGCCAGTGGCCGCTCACGCATGCCATCAACGCCCATTCTCCCGGCACCAACCCGCAGGATTTGTACGAAAACGTCGAATATTACAACGATTTGTACGTTGCCGTGCAAGAGGCCATTCAGCAGGCCGTGGCCCAAGGCGGTCCCTTTGCTGCGTACGGCCTCTATGATTCGCTGCCGGAGACGCTGAACCTGGAAAAATACCAGGACTGGACGAATTACGACAATTCGTTCCCGCGGCATGTGCAGAGAATGCTCATTTCGATTTACCACAGCGACTGATATTGAAGCGCAGAGCGCGCGGTCCAGCCATGGGGAGCTAACCCGGCGGCGTGCCGTCATCCCTTTGCCTAACGGCCATGACTCTGGAATCCCCCGTCAATGACGGGGGATTTTTTCTATTGAGAATCAAGGGGCCAAAGGCTTTAGCCCTGAAACGACGCGCCGGCCGTCAGCCTGCCTGCAAGCTTCCTTCCAATAAAGCGACCTTTTCCTGACTCTGGAGCCCATAAGGTTGCCTTTTGCCGGATGGCGCAGGAAGTCCAAAGAGCAGCAAGAAAAAATGATCCTTGTCGTCGCCTCGGAAAAACCGTCTATTGTATTCTTATCCTGGGCGACTGAGATGATTCCGCCTTTGGCCTTGACTTGTCTCTAGCCTATTTCGTTCGCCTGTTCATGAGCGTATCGAGACCATGCTCAATAAATTGACCGTCCGCAACTTCAAGTCTTTGCATGAGGTCACGGTTGAACTGCCTCAATTGACCGTTTTGTTCGGTCCCAATGCCGCCGGCAAAAGCACGTTGGCAGAAGCTGTGCAGGCTTTGTCCTGGATAGGCAATGCTTCCACTCTGGATGAGGCTCTTGGACGTCAGCGGCCCGTACGCGGATACAGTTTTGAAGCCTTCGCTATGCCTGCCGGCGGCATCCCGGCCTTGATTCGACAAGAGTCTATCCAGTTCTGCCTTGAGGCCGATTTGACGGCTGGCCAAGAACGATACCGATATCGCATCGCGCCCAGCATCGACATGCAATCCGGACGGCTCCGCGTAGCCGACGAATATCTGGCCCAGATAGGAGCCAAAGGCCAACCCAAAGGATTGCCTGCCATTGAAAAGCAGGACTCCCAGCTGCACGTCAGGCGTAAAGGCAGGGGCGGAAGAGGTCGTCCGCGCAATGAGCCCGTCGGCCTGAATCATGCCCTTCTGTCCGACCGGAGTTTGAGCAGCGACGCCGGCTTTGCTTGGTTGGAAAAAGTGCGCACCGAATTCTCCAACTGGCATACGTACTATTTGGATCCCAGACTTTCGATGCGCGCGGAGGCCGCGCCTGCCGACATCTGGAATATTGGCGTAGCCGGGGAATCGATCGCCCCCTTTCTCTTCAAACTCAAGGCCGAGCATCCGCAAAAATTTGAGGATTTGGGACGTACGCTACGCACCATCGTGCCGAATGTCGAAAAAATAGCGGTCGATCTCAATGCGCAGCGCGGGACTTTGGATTTGCGCATCCGGCAAGGCGGAGTGGATTATTCCTCTCGAGTCCTATCCGAAGGCACCCTACGCGTGCTTGCGTTATGCGCCATTGCCGAGAACCCATGGAGCGGTTCGCTGCTTGCTTTCGAAGAACCGGAAAACGGCGTGCATCCCCGTCGCCTGGAGCTGATCGCGGAGCTTCTGCTCTCCGTTGCCATGCAGAAGCGCTGCCAAGTCATCGTAACGACTCACTCGCCGCTTTTCTGCGATACGATTCTGAACCTTGCGACGCCGTACGGTCGCGATATCGGGATGTATCTGGTTCGCTACCGCAATCAGGCGACGGAGGTAGAGCCGCTGGACCTGCAAGGGCCGCTGTTTCGCGACGATAAAATCCGCGCGGCCCTCGCGGCGGACGATACCCGCATATTCAGCGGTCTCTTGTTGCGAGGCCTGATTGATGCCTGAACCCGTGACTGCGGAACTGTTCGTTGAGGATCGCGCGCAAGAAGTCTTCATGCGACCGCTGGTTTCCCGCATCGCCTGCGAAGCGCATCTGGCCGTTACGACGCATGTGCGTTCCGCGCGCGGCGGACACGCGCGCGCGTGATGCAGGAATTTCGCCTGTACCAGAATGTATTCGACCAAATGATACCGAGCGCCGCGGATTCCGATCTCGTGATTGTCGCGGTCGATTGCAACGGCGAGTCCTTCGCCAAGAAACGCGCGCAGATTCGAGCAGCCACAAGTCCCAATCTCGCCGACAGACTGGTTCTTGCCTGTCCCGACCCCTATATAGAGCGTTGGTATATGGCGGATCCAACGTCTTTCGAAAAAGTTATCGGAGCGCGACCGCAACTGGAAACGGCCAGACCGTCACGGCTGAATTACAAGCAGATATTGGCCGACGCCGTCCGCGCGGGAGGTCGTTCCGCTACCTTGGGCGGCATTGAATTCGCCGCGGACTTGGTGAGCGCCACGGATTTCTATCGCGCGGGAAAATCCAATCATTCCTTGAAGGCCTTGCTTGACGATTTGCGTCGCAAACTCGGCAGTCTGGCTCTCGAGGCTCTGTAGGTCCTGAACATCCCGCGCAAGAATGGGCAGGGAAGCGCCGGCGCTGGCGATGACGAAGCGAGGCGTCGCGCCAGTTTAGGCGCAGATGCAATAGGCCCTCATCGCCAACAATGCTGAGAGAGAGCCGCGTCCTATCGCAGATCCCTGGCCCTGATACGCGTCAAGCGCAGAGCGGGCCATGAAATGCCTCCCGCGGCTTCCGGGCACAACGCTCTTGCCGCCCCTCTCAAGATTGCCAAATGCGCGACTATGACGCAGAATCTAGGGAGGCGAACCGCTGTTCCCGGAACGACGCAGGAGCGACCCGACATGGCAACCATCCGCATGGCGCAAGTAGGCACGAAGCACGGGCATGCTGCAGGCAAACTGCAGGCCATGCTGGATAACCCAAGCGTCGAAGTCGTCGGCGTCTTCGAACCCGACGCCGCCCAACGCGACCGCGTGGCGGAGCGGGAGCCGTATGCCGGACAGCGCTGGTTCGCTTCCCTCGACGACATACTGAACGACGCGTCCATCGCCCTCGTATCTTCGGAAGGATCCAACGCCGAGAGTCTGGATCACACGGAGGCCTTGGTGCAGGCGGGCAAGCACGTGTGGTACGACAAGCCCGCCGGCCAAAACTGGGCGCAATGGCAGCGCGTAGTGGCCCAGGCCCGCGCGCAGAACACCGAAGTGCAAATGGGCTACATGTTTCGCTACCACAACGCCTTCGCCCGGATTGCGGAGTGGGTCCATAGCGGATTCCTGGGCGACGTTTTCGCCGTGCGCGCGCATATGTCCACGTCCATAGGCCTGGAGCAGAGAAAACGCGTGCGCGTCCATCCCGGCGGCATTTTCTACGACCTGGCCAGCCACATGCTGGATCAAGTCGTCTGGCTCTTGGGACGGCCGGACAAGGTGACCGCCTTCTTCCGGAACGATACGGGCCAGGCGCCCGGTTTCAGCGACAACACGTTGGGCGTGTTCGAATACGCAAAGGCCATGGCGACGATTGACATCGCGGCCATGGAACCCAAGCCGAACGCGCGGCGCTTCGAAGTGTACGGCACGGCCGGCAGCGCCGTCATCCTGGAGCCGTTCGAACCGGCCACCTTGATTCGCCTGTGCCTGGCGGAGGCCGCGGGCGGCTATCCGGAAGGAGCCATGATGGTTCCCGTTCAGCCCCAGACGCGGCAGTCCCTCTACGTTCTGGAGTTGGCCGCGTTGCTGGAGGCCGTGCAGGGCGCGCGGGAAAGGGACAGGCCGTACGACCACGAACTTCTGGTACAGGAAACGTTGATCCGCGCGTGCGGCGAAATGCCCTAGCGCGGCCAGCCGCACTCCAGCGAGCAGGAGACGGAGCGATGGCGGAACGCCTTCGATTGGCGATTGTGGGTTGCGGCGGCATGGGGCATCGCCACCTGCTGGGATTGCAGGAACTGCACCGCCACGGGATATCGGACTGGGAACTGGCGGCCGCCTGCGACCCGGTAACGGACAACGCGCAATCCCTGGCGCAAGCGGCCGGCGCGTATTTCGGCGCGCAGCCGGCGGTCGCGGCGCGTCTGGAGCAATTGCCGGCCCACGGGGTGCAAGCCATCGATCTGACTTCGCCGCCGGCTCTGCACCATTCCCTGATTGAAGAGGCGTTGGCCTTGGGCTTGCACGTCATGACGGAGAAACCCGTCGGTCTCACCGTGGCCGCGGCGCTCCGCATCTGCGCGGCGGCCGACCAAAGCGACTGCATCGTGAGCGTCGCCGAAAACTATCGCCGCGATCCCGTGAACCGGTTGGCGCGGGCGTTGCTGGAGGCCGGCGCGATCGGCGCGCCGCGCCTGATGCTCATGAACTCCGTGAGCGGCCAGAACCGTCTGCTCATCACGCTGTGGCGGCACCGGAAGCAAGAGGGCGGCATTCTGGTCGACATGGGCGTTCACTACGGCGACGTCATGGAATACTTCATGGGGCCTGCGCAATCGGTCTACGGCCAGAAGAGATTGCACGAGCAAACGCGCATCAACCCAAGGGCAGGGCAGGACGTCGGGGTTCTGAGCAATCCCGGCGGCGCGTATTCCCGGTGGCAGGCGCAAATGCCTGCCTCGTTCGCGCCGGACGCGGAAGACGCGCTCTACGGCACGATAGTCTTCGCCAACGGCGCCGTCGCGCAATTCAGCGAGGATCACGCGGGATGGGGCGCTCCCCTTTGGCAACGCGTCATTTACGGAGCCGCCGGTTCCATGGAGCTGCCGCCGGACAGAACGGGACGCTCCCTGGTCGTGCATGCCGACGGCAAGGACAAGATCGCCGGGGCGGATCTGCTGGCCCTCGCGCCGGATTTCGCGCTGGATGCCGCGACCGCCGCGCTCTTCGGCGGCGAGCGCCTAGCCACCTACGATTTGGCCTTCGAGGCGATAGACCGCAAGCTGTTGGCCACGGAATACGCGGAGTTCGCCGGAGCCATACGCGGCGAGCAGGCAATCGAGGTCGATGCCTGGCAAGGCACGCGGGCGCTCGCCGTGATATACGCGTTGCTGGAGTCTGCCGAATGCGGCGCCGCGGTATCCGTAGACGCGGTGCTCAAAGGGGACCTGGATCGCTATCAGTCCGCCATCAATGATGCCTTGAACCTGTGACGCCTTGGCCCAGGCGGCGCCCGACCCGCAGAGCGCTCGCGACGCCGCGGAACGGCGGCAGCCCCTCTGCGCATCCTGGGGGCCGCGGCGAACGCGTGCAACCGGCAGCGCGTTCCGACTTGGCCTGTGCGCAGGCATAGCCATGGGCTTGCCGCTTTGATCTTCCCCTCGCGGACGGATTACGGTGCGAGAGCCGCTCTTGCGTCTACAATGTCTCCCCATGAATGGAAGCAAGCCTGCGGACGCCGCCGCCCTACAGCGCCACCGACGGCGTCTGGGACTTTTATGCCTATGGGCGGCGGCCTTGCTGTGCGCCGCCTGCCGTCCGGCCTTGATCGTGCCGGCACCGGATGACGCCGCGACGGTGCAGACGCGGGCGGAGGCAACGCGGCTGATCCCCGTCTACGCTCCGGGATGCAGCGCGGACGGGAACGTCGCCGTCGTCCATACCGATCGGTTGCGCGTGCGTTCCGCGCCCAGCTTCGAGGCCGGCATCCTGCGCGTCGTGGTGCGCGCGGACGAGTTTCCCGTTTTGGACTCGGCAACCGCAGTCGATTGGGTGCGGATCCAGCTGCCGGACAGCCGCGCCGAAGCGTGGGTTTTCCGTTCTCTGATCCAATTCGCGCCCTGTCAACCGCTGGATGCCGCCCTGGTCGCGGACAGCGCGTCCGCGGCGGCTTCCGCCTTGACGGCGTCAGCAGAGGCCTGCCCGCCCGGACAGCAGGCTGCGGTGATTCAAGCCGATCGGCTGCGCGTGCGCGCCGCGCCCAACGCCGAGGCCAGCATCTTGGGTACGGTAGCCAGAGACGAGACGTATCCCGCGGTGGAACAGACGGAGAACGGCGCCTGGATTCGCATTCTGCGGGCCGGCGATACCCGGGCCGCTTGGGTCTTCGGTTCCCTGGTCCGTTTGACCTGCGTGACCGGCGCCAGCCAGGTCGTGGCGCGGCGCACCCTGGCGCAGCTCTGGTCGCGCGGCGAACTCTTTTCCGGCATCGCCTATGCCATGGAGCCTACGCAGGCCTTCACCCAACCCGATGCCGCGGCGGACGTCGCGTACGCGGTGAAGGCCGGCAGCTGGGTGGTGGCGTCATCGATCAGGGAGAACGGCCAGGGCGAACGATGGGCCCGGATTCAGCCGACGCACGCGTACGCGGCAGGCGCCTGGGTACCGGCGGACCGCTTGGCGCCTGCGCCCGACACGTTGCTGGAGCGGGCGGCCGACGACAGTCTGGTGCTGGGGACCCGGATCTTCATCCAAGGCTATGCGCAGGCGCTGGAGGCGCTGAAAGAATTTCCCGCGGGCAGCGGCGGGCGGAGATACGACCGCGCGGCCTACGCGCCCGCCCCCGCGGCGGACGCGTGCGACGCCGCCTGCGCCGCGCTTCAGGCCGCGCAACGGGCGGACGGTGCCTGGTTCTTGCGGTACGAGAACCGGATGACCCGCGACTGGTCCGTCGTGCGGGCGGAGCCGTTGCTTCCGCTCTTTGAAGTGCATAATTCCGAAGGGTGGCTGTGGAACGAGGAACAGCGCGCGCGGTTTCGCGACAGCAGCCGCGATCCGGTCCAACTGGCCATCATCAGCCAAAGCATGAAGCAGGCCCGCGGCGCCGCGGATCCCGCGGCGTGGCTGCCGGCGGAGCGCCATGGCCGTTGTCGCTACGCCATGGATTGGATCAGCGCCAAAGGGCGCTGGGATCTGGCCGTGGACAAGGCGGAAAAAAGGGTGCTGGCCGACGTTCTGGCTACCTGCGACGACTCTTCCCTGGCCGTTACGGCCTCCGCGGACGCCCGCGCGGACGAATCCCCGTCTGTTCCCGGTTTCCGCCTTGCCCTGCAGTGCAACGCGCGGACGGAGCTCGTAACCATCGTCAACCGCGGTGCGGCGACCGTGAATCTGGAGGGTTGGCACCTGCATGATGCCGGCAACGAAAACCGTTTCCGTCTCCCGCGTTGGGCGTTGCAGGCCGGAGCCAGCGTATCGCTGGCCACGGGCGATGCCCAGGGCGACATTCAATTGTCGACGACGCCCGCGTGGAACAACGACGGCGATACCGGCTTCCTTTACGATGCCGGTTTTCATCTGGTCGCTACGCGGGCTTGCGAGACGCCGTGAAAAACCAGAGCCGTTGCGCTGCCCGCCCGCGGCGCCCCGGGGGCGCAGGAACCCGCATTGACGGACTGGATGCGCTGGGCTCAGGCAGGAACCCACGCTCTCCGCGACCGAGGTCCAGGTACGCGCCCGCGTACTCTTCCGTGCCGGACGCGCGGTAGGCCCGTCAGTAGCCGGCTCTGTGGTACATTCCGCTCACGCATCTTCCGTTCCGCCAAGGGAGCTTGAATCATGAAATACGCGTTATTGGGCCAGACCGGCGTTCACGTATCCGCGCTGTGCTTCGGCACCATGTCTTTCGGCGACATTGCCGACGCCGAAACGTCCGCGCGCATGTTCCATCGTTGCCGGGAAGCCGGCATCAACTTTTTCGACTGCGCCAACACCTACGCCGGCGGCCGGTCGGAGGAAATCCTGGGGCAACTGATCAAGCCCGTACGGGACGAGATCGTCCTCACGACCAAGGTCGCGTCGCCCGTAGGCGACGGGGCCAACCAGCGCGGGTTGTCGCGGCGTCATATCCGCCTGCAGGTGGAAGCGTCGCTGCGCCGTCTGGACACCGATCGCATCGACCTCTACTTCGTGCATCATTTCGATCCCCATACCCCCATTCCCGAGGTCATGCGCGGGCTGGACGAACTCGTGCGGCAGGGCAAGGTCCTGTATCTGGGCGTGAGCAACTGGGCGGCCTGGCAAATCGCGCGGGCGCTCGGCTGGAGCGCCCGCGCCGGCCTGGCCCGTTTCGAGTGCATTCAACCCATGTACAACCTGATCAAGCGCCAGGCGGAAGTGGAGATCCTCCCGCTGGCCCTGGCGGAAGGACTCGGCGTCATTCCCTACAGTCCGATGGCCGGCGGGATTCTGTCCGGCAAGTACACGTTCCAGGACAGGCCCCAAGGTTCGCGCCTGGCGGTAAACGCCATGTACCAGGCGCGGTACGGAGAAGAGACTGACTTCGATATCGCCCAGCGGTTCGCCGACTTCGCCCGCGCCCGCGGCATCGCGCCGGCGGCCTTGGCCGTGGCTTGGGTGCTCCGCCATCCAGGCGTGACTGCGCCTATCATCGGGGCCCGCAACCTGGAGCAGCTGGAACCTTCCCTGCAAGCGGTCGAACTGGCCATGGACGACGACTTGCGGCGCGCCGTCTCGGCGTTGTCCTATACGCCGGCCCTGGCTACGGACCGCGAAGACGAACGCAGCCGGCCGCGCAGCTAGGCGGCGCCGTCTCCGCGCGCAAGCCCGGCGCGGCGTTCGCCTGGCGCCGGCGCGCGGCCGTGCAGGCGGATCAAGGCCTGATGCAGCGGCTGCAGATCCCGGTAGAAACGGACGTACGCATCGGTATAGAGGCGCGCGTAGCAAGCGGCGTCCGCGGGGTCGGGCGCTACTACGTCCGCGCCGACCTGGACGGCGGCCGCCGCTTCCGCGCAGGAACCGTACAGTCCGGCCCCTACGCCCGCCAACAGCGCGGCCCCCAACGTCGCGGCGTCGTCCCTATGGGCAATATGCAGTTCCCTGCGCATGACCGCCGCCTTGATGCGCATCAGGAGCGGGTTGCGGGTGCCGCCGCCCGTGAGGACGATGCGCTCAGGCTCCGGAATAGAACCCAACGCCAGCGCCTGATCCAGGGAATAACGCGCGTCCAGCGCCACGCCCTCCAGAGTGGCCCGGAACAGGGCGCCCTTGTCCGTATCGAAGGAGAGGCCCGCGTAGGCGCCCCGCGACGAAGCGGCCGGGTAGCCTGGATGGGCCAGGCGCAAATGGGGCAGAAAGAGCACCCCGCGGCTGCCGGCGGGCGCGGCGCGCGCGGCGGCCGTCAAGGCCGCGTAGCTGTCCTGCGGCGCGAACTGCTCGCGGAACCAATCGACCGCGACGCCCGACGTATACAGGCCGGCCATCAGGTAATGGCCGCCCGTAACGTGAATGCCTTGGGAGTACCCGTACGCGCCCAGCTGCGTTGCGGACAGCGGCGCGTCCAAGGGCAGGAAAAGGCCTTCCGCCCCGCCCATGGAATCGAGCAGGATCCCCGGCGCGGTCACGCCCAGGGCCAAGGCGGCCACGACGTGATCATGGCCCCCGGTCACGACCTGGACGGAGGCCGGCCACCCCAGGCGACGGCTGACCTCCGGCCGTACGCGCCCCAAAACCTGTCCGCTGGGACGCAGGGCGGGCCAGAGGGCCGCGGACAGGCCGATCTCCTGCAGGAACGCATCCGCCCAGCGCCGGCGGCGCACGTCCAGGGCCATGGTGCGCGAAGCCAGGGAGTATTCCATCCCCATGACGCCGGAGAGACGCCAGGCGACGAAGTCGGACAGCGGCAGCCAGCGGCAGGTGCGCCTGAAGGCGTCCGGTTCGTTGGCCTGCAGCCAGAGCAGTTTGCAGACGCCGAAGATGGGATGCAGGGCCTGTCCGCTGGCGGCGAAGATCGCCTCGGCGCCCAGGCGCCGGGCCAGTTCGTCCACCTGCGGCTGGGGCCGCGTGTCGTACCAGGCAATCGACGCGTAGGCGGGGTTCCCCTGCGCATCCAGGGGAACGCCGGCTTCGCCCACGCTGGCGACGGCGATGGCCGCGACCGTCCCCCGGGCGGAGGTCCTGGCGGCCAACGTCCGCAACAACGCGCAACAGACGTCCCACAGGGCCTCCGGATCCATTTCCCCCCATCCGGGGCGCGGGTGAGTCATGGGCGTGGGACGCCGCGCGGAGCCTACGGCCTCCCCGGCGGCCGTAAAGGCCTGCGCCTTGATGTGGGTGGTTCCGAGATCCAGACCGATCAGCAACGGCGCGGGATCAGGCATGCGGGGAGCTGTGGCGCGCGAGGGGAAGCGTTGGACCGCAACCGCCCCGCGCGGGGCGGTCTAGGACGCCGTCCGGACGTAGGAAAGCAGATCCGGCAAGGCCGCGAAACCGAACTGGACATTGATCCGGTACATGGGATTCCGGGGATGGTTGTCCGTGCGCAGGGCATGGCCGCCCAAGGCCTGGACCGCTTCAATCGCGGCGTATTTCAAGCCGGCCGCCAGGCCTTGGCGCCGAAAGGGACGGCGCGTACCCGTCAGCCGGGTCCAATAGAAGCCGGGATCGGCCAGGGAGCGTTTGAGAGACGTATAGGCGGCCCATTCATCGTTGACCAACGCCACGAAGGACAGGGCGGGATCATAGGCGTCGTCCGCGGCATGTTCCCGCCAATGGTCCGCCTGCGACAGGGGCGTGGGCGGGAACACCATATCCGCCTGGAAGTCGCGCAACAGGGCGTGATACTCCGCAAACCAGTCGGGGTGCGCGGCCTGCAGGGTTTCCATGGTCGCAATGCGTACGCCGGCCTCCCGGAGGCGTCGCGGCCAATGCGCATAGGCGTCCAGATCGCAGTCCGCTACCCGCAGCTGCGTCTGGCAGGTGGTTTTGTGGAGCCGGAAGCCTCTGTCTTCCAGAAACCGGATGCCGCGCGGCGCATCCGCGCGCGTATCGCAGACGAGTTCGCTGACGCCTTCCCGCTGGCGCACCTGACGCAGTCCGAACTGGTACAACTGCCGGCCCAAACCCTGACCCTGAAAATCCGGATGCACGGCGGCGAAGCAATGGAAGCGTCCCGGCGCGCGTTGCCAGGCATCCAATTCGAAGGCAACGAAGCCGACCGTCGCGCCGTTGCGCTGGCCCACCCAACGGTATACGGGGGCATCGGCCGCGCGGCTCCGGTCCGCGCGGGCCGTCTCCGCGCCCGCGCGCGGCGTATCCGGCCAGATCGCCGTTTCTATGTCCGCCAGCTGCTGGTAGGCCTCCGGCGAAGCCCGGAATTCTTCTAGGCTGAACATGATGCACCTCTCTTCGGCTCTTCGGCGCGCCGCGCGCAGACGCGACGGCACCTGCCGCAACCTGCGGGGACATAGACGCAAAACCGCGCGGCGCCCGGCTTCCGATACGCCCGGCGCCGGCGCGGATTTCCCGCTTCCGAGTAAAAGTAAAGCAAAATGACAGGATCAGGTCGAGGCTCTGCGTCTTGGCCGCCGCCCTTCTCCCTGCAACGCCTGTTTCCCGCTGGCCTGCCATGAACCCTGCGGACGCGCCGCCGCCGGCCCGCTCCGGGCCGGAATTCATTCGTCTGGACCAGTGGCTGCAGGTGCAGCGACTGGCCGCGTCCGGCGGCGAGGCCAAATGGCTGATCAAGGGCGGCGCCGTGAAAGTCAACGGCCGGATCGAACGCCGCCGCGGGCGCAAACTGTTTCACGGGGACGAGGTGGCGTATCGCGGCCAGGCGCTGCGGGTCGCCTTCCGGGACTGAAGGCGCTGGCGTCCCGTCCGCGCCATGGATCAGGCGGAGGACATGGAGGTGGGCACCACGCGTTCCCACACCAGGGCTTTGGCGTCCGCGTTGACCGGCACGCCGTCCGCTTCCAGCACCGGGATCAGGGCCGCCACGGCCGTCTGCACCATGTCGTCGTCGGGCGGGCGGGTCGTCACCTTCTGCAACCACAGGCCCGGCATGATGAAGAACCGGAGCAGGGGATTGTCCTTGTGGCCGGCGCTGAAACGGATCAGTTCGTAGGCGATGCCGGCGATGACGGGCAGCAGGGCCAACCGGGTCAGGAAGCGCAGGATCAAGGCCAGCCAGTCCGGTTCCACGCCCGCGAAGGACAGGGGGAAGAAGAGAACGATGCTGATGATGACGACGAACAGAATGAAACTCGTGCCGCAACGCACGTGTTGCACGCTGTGCCGCTGCACGTCCTTGATCTTCAGATCGGCGCCGGCTTCGAACGCGTTGATGGCCTTGTGTTCCGCCCCGTGAAAGCCGAACATGCGGCGAATGTCCTTCATGAAACTGATGGCCGCGAAGTAGAGCGCGAACAGCGCCACGCGCACCGCGCCCTCGACCGACGCGTCCAGGAAGGCGTTCTCCGCGAAAAAACTCGCCACCCAGCGGCTGGCCAAGGTCGGCAACAGGAAAAACAGACCGATGCCCAGGGCGAAGCTCAGGGCCACGGTAGACCAGGCCACGGGCCCCTGAAAGCGCACTTCCTGGCCTTCCGCCGCCGGATCTTTCCCCTCGCGCGCGGCTTCCTCCGCCGCCAGGTCCTGGGTCGCGAGGTCGGCGCTCCAGAGAATGGCGCGCACGCCCAGCCCCAGCGCCTCCCACAACAGCCCCAGCCCCCGGACGAAGGGCCATTGCCCGAAGCGGCTGGTGTAAATCCAGGCCGTCAACGGTTCGTGGTGCAGCTTGATGTCGCCGGAAGCCGTGCGGACCGCGACCGCGAAGGTGCGGGCCCCGCGCATCATGACTCCTTCCAGGATGGCCTGGCCTCCGTAATAACGCGCGCTCACGATGGCGTTTTCCTTGCACTGCAGGCGGACTTTCCGGCGCGCCGGGCGCGGCGCTGCGGGTTGCCGGCCAAGAGGGGGGGACGGGAACTCAAAGAAGTTGTTTATACTTAAAGCGCTATGGCCGAGGTCACAGGCACGATTCGCAATCTTACCTATTATAGCCCAGACACCGGGTTCACCGTGGCGCGTCTGAACGTAGAGGCGAGTCGCGGCGTGCGCCTGGCCGGGAATGAGCCGTTGACGATAGTGGGCGTACTGCCGCCCGTCAAGACGGGAGACTCCGTCCAGGTCACCGGAACCCTGGAGCAGCACAAGGCGTACGGTCCGCAATTGCGGGTCGCCTCGCTGTCCATGGACATGCCCGTAACCGAGGACGGCATAGCCCGGTTCCTGGGCAGCGGGCTCTTCAAGGGCCTGGGTCCGGCCACGGCGCGGACCATCGTGCAGGCCTGGGGCGCGAAGGCCCTGGACATGCTGGACGCCGATCCCGCGCGGTTAGCCGAGATCCCGGGGTTCGGCCCGCGCAAGGTCAAGCGGATTACGGAGGCCTGGCAGCGCAACCAGTCCACGCGCAGCCTCATGCTGCTCCTGCAGGAGTTCGGCCTGTCCCTGCTCATGGCGAAACGCATTCACGCCGAAATGGGACCCGGCGCGGCCGACCGGATCAAGCGCAATCCTTTCCTGCTGTGCTCCATCGCGGGCATCGGCTTCAAGCGCGCGGACGCCATCGCCGCGCGCATCGGCATCCAGGGCGATATGTACGAGCGCGTGGAAGCCGGACTGCGCTATACGCTGGATTTGGCGCTGAATCAGGGCCATGCCTATCTTTCCGGCGCGGAATTGGTCCAACGCACCGGCCAATTGGTGCGGGCGCAGCCGGAACGCGTGCAGGAGTGCCTGCTCCAGATGCTGGGGCAAGAGCAAGCCATGGCCGCCTGCGCGCCGGGCGGCGGCCGCTTCCTGCCGCGCTGGCCGGAACCCAGCCTCTATTTGCCCGCGGCAGGCCAGCCAGACGCCGCCGCCGATCCCGCGGCCCCGTCCTCGCCGTCGGTTCCCGCCCTGAACTGGAGCGAACTGACGGTGTACCTGCCTTGGGTCTACCAATGCGAAAACGGGCTGGCCGCCAACCTGGCGCGCTTGCTGTGGCGCACGACGCCGTTGGCGCGCCGCATGGCGCGCTATGACTGGAGCGGCTACTGGGCGCGCAGCGCGCAGGAACTGCCGCTGACGGACTTGCAAAAGCGCGCCGTGCAGGCGGCCGTGCAAAGCCCGTTCGCCGTCCTGACCGGCGGGCCGGGCACGGGCAAGACCACGACGATCCATGCGCTGCTGGATTTGTGCCGCGCGCTCAAACGGACAGCCTTGCTGGCCGCGCCCACCGGCCGCGCGGCCAAGCGCATGCAGGAAACGACCGGCCAGCCCGCCCGGACGGTGCATCGCTTGCTGGAAGCGACCGCCGCGTCCGGCAGCATGCGCTTTCACCGCGACGACTCCTCTCCCCTGGAGGGCGACATGCTGATCGTGGACGAGGCCTCCATGCTGGACCTGCACCTGGCTTACCATCTGAGCAAGGCGATTCCCAACCATATGCACGTGTTGTGGGTAGGCGACGTGGACCAATTGCCCAGCGTGGGCGCGGGCAACGTGTTGCAAGACATCATCCACGCGATCGAGAACGAGGCCGCGGACTGGGCCGCGTCCGCCCACCGACCGCAGGTCGTGCGTCTGGACGAGATCCATCGCCAGAGCCAGGACAGCGCCATCGTGACCAACGCGCATCGCATCCGCAAGGGCGACATGCCGCTCATCCAAAACGGGCGCTTCAAGGACTTTTTCTTCCTGCCGGAAGCCGATCCCGAACGCGCCCAGGCGCTCTGCCTGCAGCTGGCGCGCGAGCGTCTGCCCACGTATTTCGGCATTGAGCCGCACGAGATCATGGTGCTCAGCCCGATGCGCCGGGGCGCCGTGGGGGTGGAAGCCCTGAACCAGGCCTTGCAGGCCGGCCTGAATCCGGCGGACAAGAACCCGGACTGCCTGCGCCAGGGCGACATGATCCTGCGCCCCGGCGATCCCGTCATGCAGGTGCGCAACGACTACGACAAGATGGTGTACAACGGGGATCTGGGGATGCTGGCGTCCGTAGACCCGGAAAAAGGGGAGGCCAGCGTACGGTTCGAGGAGCGGATCGTGCCCTACACCGCGCAGGAACTGCCCAAAATCACGCTGGCGTACGCCGTCACCATTCACAAAAGCCAGGGCAGCGAATACCCGGCGGTCATCCTGCCCTTGATGAACGCGCACTACATCATGCTGCAGCGCAACCTGTTGTATACTGCCCTGACGCGCGCCAAGCGACTGGTGGTGATCGTCGGGCAACGCGCGGCCCTGCACCGGGCCGTGGGCAACGCCCAGGTAGCGGAGCGCAATTCCGCCTTGTACGAAAGCCTGATGCACCCGCAGGCACCGTGGCCGGTGAACCATGTCCGGTCTGCGGGCGGTTCCGCGCCGGCCTATTCACATTTCGGCGAAGAAAGGTTTTTTCATGTCTGAAGCCTCCCTGCCCATCGCTTTGCAACTCTACACGCTGCGCGCCATGGACGCGTCGGAAGACGAAAGGCTGGACGCGGCGGCGCGGGCCGGATACGGCTACGTCGAAGCCATGCATCGACAGGACATTTCGGCCTCCGCCTGGCGGCGCCAGCTGGACGGGCACGGCCTGCAAGCCGTCTCGGTGCATGTGCCCCTGGAAGCCTTCGCCGCGGATCAGGCCGGCACGTTGCAACGCTACGCGGATCTGGGCACGGAGATCGTGGCCATCCCGGTTCCGAATCGCAAGTTGTGGGCCGGGGAAGACCCGACCGCGGACGACTGGCGGACTTTGGGCGCGCACCTGGAAGAGTTGGGGGCCGCGTGCCGCGCCGCCGGCCTGACCCTGCTGTACCACAACCATTGGCAAGAGATGCAGCGGTTCGACGGCCAGTTGGCGATCGATATCATGATGAGCGAAACGACGCCCAGCCATGTGGGACTGGAACTCGACTGCGCCTGGACCGTCAAAGGCGGCGCGGATCCCGTGGCGCTCCTGCAACGCTACGCCGACCGTTGCCCTTGCGTGCATATGAAGGACTTGGCCCCTCCCGGCCAGAACGCGGATCGCATGGGCCTGGAGGACGTAGGGCACGGCCGTCTGGACTGGGCCGCCATCCTGCCGCAGGCGCGGGCGTCCGGGGCGCAATGGTATATCGTGGAACACGATATGCCGGCCGATCACGTAGCCAGCATTACCCGCAGTTACGCCTTCATTGCCTCGCGTCTGAACGCCTGAGCGCTGGGCTGCCGGGTTCCGCTCAAACCGGCAGGCGGCGCCGCCTGCCTTCCCATCGGCCCCTATAGAACAGGGCCTTGCATCGCTGACGGCCTGCTCCCAGACGGAGTCGCTACGCATACGGTCGGAATAGCAAGGAGCCTGTCCCCAGCGGGCACGTCCACGGAAACGGCCGCGCAGGCGCGGTCAGGAACCGTAGGGCATTCCGAGATGAAAACCTTGCAGAACCGCTAACCCGAACGCCACGGTTGCGTTCAGGCTAGCCGCGTGGCCTTCCGGCCCCATTGAATGCGCCGGCGTCAAGGTGAGTCAAGCGTCTTGGCATGGATCCCGTATTTCTACGCCTAACTGGTCGAAATCGCGCGCGTTCCGCGTAACGACCACCAAGCCGCGTACAAGGGCTGTAGCGGCGATCATGGCATCTTGATAGAGGCCCTTCGGTTTTCTATGCATGAGGCGTCCCCATGCGCGAAAAGCGGCTGCATCCATCGGTACCGGATTGTAAGACGCGAGGAGCTGGTCCAGCCAAGCGCCCAACTCCTCTGCCTTGGCCTTATCCCGCTCGCGTGCGCTTTCAATGCCCGCCTGTATTTCGCCAACGGTAACGGCGGAGATGAAAATCTGGGTTTCCGGTACCTGCGCCAACCACTGCAACACTGCCTTGTGCGGGCGCGGACGTCGCAATTCCGAAACCACGTCGGTATCCAGAAGGTACATGGGGCTTACTCCAATACGGGGGAAGAGCGATAGCGATAAGGACGCCGCGCCGGAGTCAGCGTCTCCGTCCGCGCTTCGGGAGCCAGCAGCAAATCCTTCAAACTTGGTCTTGCCAAAGCCTGCAAATGTTGCCACGTCTCCATGGAGACGAGCACGGCCGTTTCCACGCCGCGTTTGGTCACGATCTGCGGTCCGTCCGCCAGGCTGGCGGCAAGCAACTCGCTAAATTTCGCTTTCGCGTCCTGGACCTGCCAAGTTCCGTTCATAGCAACGCCTCACGATGCCAGATGCTGACTAGCCATAAGTCTAGTCTGAACATATATGCGCAGTCAAGTTCACCAGGCCATTCCGCCCGGCTAAGTTCCAGAGACAGCGGTCTATTCGCAGTTTCTGGGCTACCGGAGCAGATTGGATACTGTCGGATTCAGATTGGGGGCCGTTCTTGCGGCTGCCTGCCGTGCGAGCGTATTCAGCCCCCTATTGCCGTGCCTGGCAGGCATGAACGGTAGCGGTACCGGGGGCTATGTCGCGCCCATGTCCAGACTCTTTACACGGTCGGAAATCAGAATTGTCCACATCACCTGGGCTGTGCAATCTGCTAAAATTAGCCATAGAGGTTTTGGTTATGGTAGACAATGCAAAGCGATCCTCATGATGAGAAAGGCAGCGGAGTCGCCCCTCTTGAGGCGAAATCTTGCCCCCCCCCCCCCCCCCCCCTTATCTAACGGATTTGGCGCGCGACCTGGTTTCTTTTGCAGAAGTCGTCTCTAATAGACGCGGCGCATCGGATCATGGGCGCGTGCCTAATGGCATAGCTCCGTTGGCCCTTTAGATGAATGATGCCTTGCGCATTGCCTGCAGTTCCCACCCTAAGACGAATAAAAGCGTAAGTGAAAGGAAACTGTAGTGAAGCAACATGCAAAGCCCAGTAGGGTTAGGCCGGCGGGGCCCGCGTCCTTGGATGCCGTACCAGTAAATCCCCCCCCCCCCCCCCGTGCGCGACGTTCCGGTCTCCGCCTCCTATCCTCAAGCCTCGCGCTGGCCCTTGTGCTTACGGCGCTTTGGAGCGTAGACGTACGGGGCCGCAGCGCTTTCACCGACGAATACGACAACTGTCCCGCCGCTCTGCGCCTGGACAGCGTGGAGGGCATGGCCGTCGAGTACACGGAAGAAGAGGACGAAATCATTGTGGCGTGGCGCCCGCTGACGCAGGCGGCCTTGGATGCGTTCACGGAGGAACAGCGCTACCAGGCCCAGATCACCGTCCTGTTGCAGAGCCGGCAGGCACAGCTGGAACGCTCGGCTCCGCTCGGGGCGCGCGCCATCCGGTTCGACGGCCTGGCGACCTCAACGGAATGGGAGGCGAGTCTGGCCCTTACGCATGAGGATCACGTCATCAGCGATATCGCGACCCTGGATTTCGTGTCCAGCATGGCGACGCCCGCATTCTGTTCGGCCTTCTTCGCCGTGCCGGCCGCGCTGCCGGCGGGCGGCGTGCTCACCGCGCAAGGCGCCGCGGCGGCGGGGTTGGTGCCCACGGCGGGGCGCTTCTACTATATCGGCTACGGTCCGGCCTTTCGCCTGACCGACGCGGACGCGGAGTCCCATTTCCGGATCGGGTTGTCCCACGGCACGGGGAGCGATCCCGACGCGTCGGACTTCAAGCATTATCGGTTGACCGTTTCCCGCGCCGCCGACGGCGACGTCCTGGACTTCGCGCCGGCAACCGTGCCGGTGCCGATTTATGAAACCCAGGTTCTGCACCTGCTGGATCACGCCGACAACGCGGCGCAGGACCGCGCCGGGGCGTTCGCCACCATCCGCGAAACCGCGCGGGCCACGGGCGGGATGGCCCATCCGCAGGTGAATCGTTGGGCATTGGTCGAGACTACCGATTACGCGTTGCTGAATACGCAGTTCGCGCCGGGGCCGGTCGCGCATTACGACGTGCCCCGCGCGGTCTTTGACACGGACGGCATCTATACCGTGACCGCTTGGGCGGAAGATGAGGCCGGCACGAAGATCAGCCCGCGGGCCGAACTGGTTTTCCTGGTTCAACACGAGCCGGCGCGCACGCACGTCAGCCTGCTGGACGGGTTTACCCCGTGCGATACGCGCGGGCAGGCCGCGGTGATGGAAACGCCCGCGACCGTGCTGGATCCTCCCTCCGCCCCCCTCATCGCTCTTCCGCCCCCGCCCCCGGTAACGCTGCTTTCCGTATGCGACGGCGCAGGGACGACGGCGCTCACGGCTACGCAGAAAATGAATTCAGGCCTGGTTACGGACTGCAACGCCTTGCTGACCGCGCTCGCCCACATGAATACGTTCACGGAGATTCCCTCTGACCAAACCTATAGTCCCGGTGAGACATGCTATTTCGGCAGCCTGAGCGACCGGACGGGCCATCCCTGGGATTGGAGCGTCAATACGCCCATTGCGTCCTGGGGCGGCATTACGCTCGGCGGCACTCCCTTGCGGGTACGGGAAGTCAGCCTGAAATGCCGCAAGGTATCCGGCACTCTTTCAACGGCCTTCTCCCGCTTGGATGACTTGAGGGTGCTGGAGATAGAAACCATGCCGGTGTCAGGTTCCTTTCCATCATGGATAGGCCAACTGACCAACCTGGAACGGCTGGGACTGCGGATATTGCGCATGACGGGTTCCATCCCGCCATGGATAGGCCAACTGACCAACCTGGAACGCCTCTTTTTTACGAGCACCCCCCTCAGCGGCGCGCTCCCCGCGGAACTGGGCAACCTGTCCAATCTTACGCACTTGGATGTAGGGCAACGCAGCAGCGGCACCACGCGCAATCGCTTGAGCGGCCCCATTCCGCCGGAATTGGGGAATCTCTCCAACTTGATTTGGTTGGCACTGGACGACAACAAGTTCTCGGGCTCCATTCCGTCGGAATTGGGGAATCTCTCCAATTTGGAATTTTTGTTTTTGCAGCGCAATAACTTGAGCGGATCGATCCCCTCGTCCTTGGCCCAATTGAGGGTTGCAAGCCTGTTCCTGGCCGGCAACAATTTTACCGGATGCATTCCGGCAGGGATGCCGTGGAATCCCGGGATACGCCATGACATAGGGTCTATCAGTCTGCCTGTATGCTCATGAACTGAGAATAATTAGGGATAGGCGCGCGTAGATCGCTCCACGCGGGATTTCGGTGCAACTTGTTCCCAGCCTTGGCACCGTGTCGTCCGGGCCAGCAGGCTGGCTGGTTATGGCCGGCGGCGGCTCTGGCCCCAAGTCGTACAGAACTTTGACTTCATCCAGATCCAAGCCCCTCTGCCCAACACAGGCAACCCAAGCAACGATGTGCGTATAGGGTCGTAGCGAGTGGCCGCGCGCCGCCACCCTTGAGCCAGTTGCGGCTGCGTGGCGCGCCGGTACGCCTCCAAGTCGTGGGGTTGAGGCTCCAGGCATCGGGCGCGCGCGGGCATGACGTCCTGGATGCCCTGTTGCGCCACCCCGGCGCGGAAAGCATCGCGGTCATAGGCCCGATCCGCGATCAGGCAGGACTGGAGCGCGCCGATCCAGACTTTGACCAAGGTCCGGGCTTGGGGACGATCGTGGCGCGGACTACCGTGCCGTTCCGCCACGCGGCGGTGCCTGTGGGCCATCCGGCGCGGCCCGATGCCCTGATCGCTCCGCGGGCCTGGCGGCGATAGACCGCGTTCCCCTTCCCGTACGCGGCCGACCGCTTGGAACCGACGTTCAGAAAAGATAGGATGCGGATCTGCGGGTGTCCATCCACCGGGCGGCCTTACCAGTCCAATTTCTTGGACACAGGGCAAGATCAAAGAAGGCCCATCATACTGCGGCATAATCTCAGTGCTTCTGCCGTTTGGGTATGTACCCCATGGTTTGCTACAGTGGTCTTGGGATTTTTCTCTGAAAGGCGCAAAATACTGATGTCAGAGTACAAAATGTCTTCAAATGATGTCGCTGCTATGGACGATATAGCCGCTATTGATACGGAAATAGAGGATCTTCTTGGCAAACTCGCCAAGGCTTGCGGAGACGACGGCGAGGCCTGCCATCCATTCTTGTTTGCAGAGGACCAAATTACGGCTAAGACAGTTGATAACGTATTTGACGCTCTGCTCGATCGCATCGGTCTTGATAACGATCAGCGCCTCATCGTAGTGGTTGATTCCGGTGGCGGCGATATAGATGCCGCATACAATCTGGCTTTGCTCCTTCAAAGGTACGGACGTAAGCGCTTAACGTATATTGTGCCTCGCTGGGCGAAAAGTGCTGCGACGCTTTTGGTATGCGGGGGCGACTCGATAATGATGACGCCCGTAGCTGAACCGGGTCCCTTGGACCCTCAGATAACGCAGATGAATCCTCTGGAGCAGAGACTCGAATCTTTTTCGCCCCTACATATTGAATTCACGCTGGAGTTGATCAGGAAAGAGTTCGATCAAGGACACACCGCTTTGGCTGAAGGGCTATTGCAGAGGCTCCAGTTTCCGATTACGCTGGGCGGCGTCAAGCAATCTTTGGAGATTGGAAAACAGTATGCGAACAATCTGCTGTCCTCGCGTATGCTTAAGGACAAGGAGGCGTCCGCGCGACAGATCGCGACTCGGTTAGTCGAAGATTACGCCGACCATGGATTTTGCATCAACATTGATGAAGCGAGATCCTTAGGCTTGGTAGTGGATGATCTTTGCCCCGACCCATTTCGCCTCGTATGGCGAATTCACAAGTTGGTGCGACGGAAAGCCGAGTTACAGGAAGCGCAACTCAAGCAAGACATGACGGAGCAACTCAAAAAATTGCCGCCCGCTCTTTTGGATGAGTTGCCTCCTGACATTGTTCGTCCAGAGGCTTCCCCTGATACCAAAGGAGGAGAAGATGGTTGACACTTTTGCCATTTCCGTGCGTTTGGCCGGCATGCTCCTTTTGCACAATGCTCAGATTACCTTGGAAGAGATCGAAGCCTTACCCTTCGTAGACAGCCATGAAGAGGCGAAGGCCGTGGCGCAAAGACTTTTGAAAGCGTTTGCGCGGCAATACCCTATAGAGCTGACGGCCAGTCCAAGACAAACGGATCTGAGACTCAGGCTGACGGCTGAGGGACGGTTGGAAGCCGCGCGACGGTTAAGAACGACGCGTAAAGAAAGAAGGGCTGCCCCCCAGATGAAAATGCCATCTTGAAGAACGAGCGAAAGCCCTGTGATGGATGCTACGCGCGGCGCCCTTGGCTGCCTGATCGTCTATGAGTAAAACGATCGCGCCAAGGACGCTTGATAAGCCTGTCCCAGACGACTTGGCCTTGGGACAGCCCAGCTATCTGTGAACCTACCGCTATGGCAAATACGCGCAACGGTTCCTGGGTTTTCTGTATTTGGCAGGGGTTTGGATCTGGCTGCAATCCCACCTCGACACGACCTGACCCGTAACGCAGGCGCGGCCTTGCGTGCCTAGACGGCGCCGCGGCTTTGGCTTGGCGCCGTGAATACTTTTACACTACAACGACCGCGCGCGAACCGGATCCGGTGCCGAAGAGGATCGACCTTCTTCCCGGGTTCGTTCCGGCAATCTCCCACGTCTTGTTCACCAGAGAAAACGCCATGGCCTATACGAACAGCGAACGCATCAAGAAAATCCTTGATTTGCTCCGGGAAGGGCTGCAGCCTTTCGTGGAACGACGCCTGCGCGCGACTTGGGGCCAGCACTGGCCCAGTCGCCTGCGTCAGAACGAGCCATCCATCCACGGCCGAGGCAACGAACCGATACAGTGGGACAGCCATCTGCTGTTGAAAGTGCTGTGCTATCGCTGGGACGATGCCTTCCGGACGGAACTCGGACGCGACACGCGCACGACCGCGCACGCCTTGCTCGACACGCGCAACAGTTACGCGCATGAACGCGCGTTCACGTCTTTCGACGCGCAACAGGCGTTGGGCCATGCCCGCAAACTGCTGAGCGATATCGCGGCGCGCAAGCAATACGGAGAGGCGGTCAATCTGTACGAAGAGTTGATGCGCACCACGGTCGCGAGCCAGAACCGCGCGAAACGGACCAGCGCCGACGTGAGCGCGGGCAGCAACGTCAGCGGCACGCCCTGGCGGGCCGTCGTGACGCCGCATGCGGACGTCTTGGCCGATACCTTCACCGAGGCGGAATTCGCCGCGGATCTGGGACAGGTTTCCCGCGGCGAGGCGCGCGCGGAATACGGCGATCCCGGCGAATTCTTCAAACGCACCTTCTTGACGGCGGGGCTTAACGCCCTGCTGGCGAGCGCGGCGCGCCGGTTCGCCGGCAAGGGCGGCGATCCCGTCATCGAGCTGCAAACGGGCTTCGGCGGCGGCAAGACGCATTCCATGCTGGCCCTGTATCACATGAGCGGCGCCGGCCCCGCGGCCAAGCATCTCCCGGGCATGGACGATCTTTTGCGCGAACTCGGACTGACGGATTTGCCCCCAGCTCGCAGAGCCGTCTTCGTAGGGACGATGCGCGGCGTAAGCGACGTCGATCTCCAGGCCGACGGCGCCCGCGTCCATACCATGTGGGGCAGCCTGGCCTGGCAACTGGGCGGACGCCAGGGGTACGATCTCGTGGCCGCGGCGGATCAGGGCGGCACGGCCCCGGGATCCACGGCGCTGTCACAGTTGTTGCGCCTGGCCAGTCCCTGCCTCATTCTGATCGACGAATGGGTGGCTTTCATTCGCCAGCTCTACCGCCTGGACAAGGCGCCGCCGGCTGGATCCTTCGACGCCAACCTGACTTTCGTGCAGGCCTTGACGGAAGCGGCCCGCGCCGTACCCGGCGCCGTGGTCGTGGCCAGCCTGCCTGAATCCGCCATCGAAATCGGCGGCGAAGGCGGAAGCGTGGCGCTCAAGCACCTGGAAAGCGTGTTCGGGCGCATGGAGAGCCCCTGGCGCGCGGCCACGGCGGACGAGAGTTTCGAAATCGTGCGGCGGCGCTTGTTCGAACCGCTAACGGATCCGCAACGTTTGCGCGAGCGCGAGCGCACCATCGACGCCTTTTGGCAGACCTATCGCGCGGCCCGCCAGGAGTTTCCGCCCGACTGCAGCGAAGCCGAATACAGGGAGCGCATGCAGAAAGCCTACCCCATCCATCCGGCCCTGTTCGACCAACTGTACCAGGACTGGGGCAGCCTGGATCGTTTTCAGCGCACCCGCGGCGTGTTGCGCATGATCGCCACCATCGTACGCATCAACTGGGAGAACGCCTCCGACTACCGCATGATCCTGCCGGCCATGGTGCGGCTGGACGACAGCGAAGTGCAGGCGGAGATTTTCAAGAGTCTGGATCGGGACTGGACGGCCGTTCTGGACAAAGATATCGAGGGCGCCAATTCCGTGCCCCGCAAAATCGACAACAGCATTCCCAACCTGAGTCGCTACTCCGCCACGCGCCGCGTCGCGCGCTGCCTCTTCATGGGCACCGCGCCGACCTTCGAAACGAGCGACCATCCCGGCATCGACGAACGGCAGATCCGGCTGGGCAGCACGCAACCCGGCGAAGTCCACCAGAGTTACGGCGACGCCCTGCGCCGCTTCGCGGCCCAGGCTACGTATCTCTACCAGGACGGCTCCCGCGTATGGTTCGCCACCAAGCCCAGCGTCGCCAAACTGGCCGAAGACAGAGCCGGCGCGTGTCCGGCCGAGGACGTGGCCGAGCGAACGGTGCAATTTCTGCGCGCGTTGAGCGGGCGCGGCGCCTTCGACCGCGTTCACGTAGCGCCGCAACTCACCGAGGACGTTCCCGATATCGACAGCGCGCGCCTGGTCGTGCTGGGACCCGACCATACCTTCGCCTCCGCCGAGGAACGCAGCCAGGCGCATGCCTTCGGCCGGGAGCTTCTGCTCAAACGCGGGAACGCGCAGCGCCGTTTCCGCAACATGCTCGCGTTCCTGGCCGCCGACGAGGCGCGCACGGATTCCGTCGCGGCCGCCGTCCGCTCCCTGCTCGCGTGGGAATCCATCGTGGCGGAACGCGAAAGCCTGGCCTTGGATGCCCAGCAAAGCGCTTTGGCGCAACGGCGCCGCGCCGAGGCGGAGGACATCGTGCGGACGCGCATCCCGGAGGCCTGGCATCGCGTGATGCTGCCCCAGAAAGCGGATGCGGACGGCAACATTGCCTGGCGCGTCTTCCACCTGGGCGGCACGGGCGACTTGGCCCACCGCGTGGCGGAGCGCCTGATCCGGGACGAGGATCTCTACGTCAAACTGGGACCGCGGCGCCTGCATATGCTGCTGGACGAACACGATCTGTGGCGCAATCAGCCGCACGTAAGCATCCAACGGATCTGGGAAGACCTCTGCAGTTACCTGTACTTGCCGCGCCTGACGCATCGGGGTCTCCTCCATGACGCGATCCGGGCGGCCGTAGCGCAAATCCATAACGACGCCTTCGCCTTCGCCCAGGATTTCGATGACGCCTCAGGCCGGTACGCGCATCTCGTGCTGGAGGGGGAGGCGGAGCCTTGGACGACGCTGGGCGAACGGAGTTTGCTGGTCAAGCGGGAAGCCGCGCAGGCGCAGATTGAAGAGGACGAGAGCCGCACCCAAGCCGACGCGCGCGATCAGGAATCAGAACTGGATTCTGTTACGTCTTCCCCTACGGATCGGCCCGACGATCCTCCGCCCCCGCCGCCCGCCAAACGCACCCGTTTCTTTGGGACCGTCCATGCGGATCCCGAACGTTTGGGCCGGGAAGCGGGACGCATTGCGGAAGAGATATTGTCCTATCTTACGTCCCAGCCGAACGCGCAGGTGGAAGTCAGCTTCGAGATCCGGGCGCGCGTGCCGGACGGCCTTTCCGCGGAGGATATGCGCACGATCAAGGAAAACTGCGCGGCCCTGAAATTCCAGAATTGCGCATTCGAAGCAGAGTGACGCGGCGGGGGATACGCGCGTGGCACGCGCCTCGCGCGCAAGGGCGGACAGACGGCGTGGCCGCGGGCGGCCGCCGCGGCACCGCGCGCGCTGTCCAGCGCGTCAAAGGCATGGCCGCGTATAGGACCGTACATGCCCCTCGAAGCGCGGCAAGGCGTTTGCGCATCGCTAAGCCAAATGAACGCTTCCGCGGGCGATGCCGTCAGGATGGTATAATGGCAACGGAGAGGTGAACGCGATGGAAGCGACAGCAGTTATGGTCTCGGCCGAGCCTACGGTCGAGTATCCGTGCGACAACGAAGATCCTATGTGCGAAACCCGCGAACAGTACGATGCCTTGACGTATGCCGTAAGCGCCATTCGGAAGCACCTGAAAAGGCATTGGCAGGCCGCTGAGGATGCGCACCTGATCACCGGGGATTTTCTCCTGTATTACGAAGAAGGCAACCCCAAGAAGTGGGTGGCTCCGGACGTGATCCTGGCCTATGACGTCCAGTTGCCGCCCCGGACGCCTTACCTGCTGTGGGAGGTGGGCAAGCCGCCCGCTCTGGTTATGGAAGTGGCATCGCCCAGCACCGTCAAGGCGGTGGACCAAGTCATCAAGCATCGGCTCTACCAACGGTTGGGTATTGACGAGTACTGGCAATACGATCCCCACGGCGACCTGCTCGCTCCGCGTTTGCAAGGCTGGGCTCTGCAACAGGGACGCTACGTCCCCATCCCCTCCCGCTACGACCAGGAACAAGAGGCGACGATGCTCTACAGTACCGTGCTGGATACGTATTGGGGATCCTTGGGCGCGCGCGATGAGTTGCGCCTGTGGAATCCGAAAGAGGACGCTTGGATCCTTCCCGATCTGCAGGAAGCAGAACGCGCGGATCAGGAAGCGGAACGCGCGGATCGGGAAGCGGCGCGGGCGGCCCAAGCCGCGGAACGCGCAGATCGGGAAATAGCGCGGGCGGCCCAAGCCGCGGAACGCGTGGATCAGGAAGCGGAACGCGCGGATCGGGAAGCGGCGCGGGCGGCCCAAGCCGCGGAACGCGCAGATCGGGAAATAGCGCGGGCGGCCCAAGCCGCGGAACGCGTGGATCAGGAAGCGGAACGCGCGGATCGGGAAGCGGCGCGGGCGGCCCAAGCCGCGGAACGCGCAGAGCAGGCGGAAGCGCGCGCGGCACAGGCCGAAGCCAAACTTAAGCGGTTGGGATTGGCCTAGACGGGCAGGCCTCTCGTGCAAGGAAAAGCATGGTTCATCGTCGCAACGCCTTACTATAACGCTCAGCGCCGTCGTCTGCAGGGGACGAGGGCAGCCATCGCACGAACTAAAACCGCGAAGCCTGGCCCGAGGCGGCGGCTTGGATTCCAGCGGTCCCGTTACGTTTGACGCGCACCTAAGCCTATGTTTCGTACGTCTTTCGAGATGAACGCAACCTTGCATCAGCGCAAGCCCGTTGGCGGGTCGCCACGCGTCCCGTGGCCGTTCGACGCGGACGGACGCGCGTTTCAGCTGGCGCTGGAAGCCTACCGCATTCGTTCCGCTTACCTGTTCGATCCGTACTCGGCCCTGCATACCTCGCAGATTGAGCCGCTGCCGCATCAAATCGCCGCCGTGTACGACGAGATGTTGCCGCGGCGTCCGTTGCGTTTCCTGCTCGCCGACGATCCGGGGGCAGGCAAAACCGTCATGGCGGGCCTCCTGTTGAAGGAACTCAAGGCCCGCGGGGATTTGAAGCGCTGCCTGATCGTCGTGCCCGGCAATCTGGTCGCGCAGTGGCGTTGGGAATTGTCCGCCAAATTCGGCCTGTCGTTCGCGGTTTTCGGCGGCTCCGAACCCGAGGCCCGCGCGGGCAATCCCTTCGATCGGCATCCCTTCCTGCTGGCCCGCATGGACACGCTCAGTCGCAACGCGAAGAATCAAGCCCTGCTCAAGACGGCCGCGGCGTGGGATCTGGTGATCTGCGACGAAGCGCACCGCATGTCCGCCAGCTACTACGGCGCCGAGGTGCGCAAGACGAAGCGTTATCGGTTGGGCGAAGCGCTGGCGGCGCGCTGCCGGGACTTTCTGCTCATGACCGCCACTCCGCACAACGGCAAAGAGGAAGATTTCCAGCTGTTCATGGCTCTGCTGGACCCGGATCGTTTCGCCGGCAAGTTCCGGAGCGGCATCCACAGGGCGGAAGCCCGGGGTTTGATGCGCCGCCTGACCAAGGAAGAACTGTTGCGCTTCGATGGAACTCCCTTGTTCCCGGAACGCCGGGCCTATACCGCGCGTTTCGCCCTGTCCCCGGCCGAAACCGCCTTGTACGAAGCCGTCACGCATTACGTGCGCGCAGAAATGAACCGGGCGGAACGGATCGGGGAACGCCAAGGCAACCGGCAACAGACGGTAGGTTTCGCCCTGCAGCTGCTGCAGCGGCGTCTGGCTTCCTCGCCGGCCGCCATTCACAAGAGCCTCCAGCGCCGCCGCCAACGGCTCCAGCAACGGCTGCCCCAGATCGAGCGGGGCGCGTCCTCCCGGCCTGAGGCTTCCTTCCGCGCCTTGGCAGACCCGTCCGCCGTCTTCACGCCCGAATGGCTGGAAGACGCGCCCGAAGAGGAAATCGCGCACGCGGAAGAGCAAGTGCTGGACCGGGCTACGGCGGCCACGACGGCCTCCGAGTTGCGCGCCGAAATCCAGACCCTGTCGCGGCTGGAAGAACAGGCGCGTACGCTGCTGCGCTCAGGCCGCGACGCGAAATGGCTTCAACTCAACAGCATCCTGGACGATCCCCGCGTCATGGGCGCGGACCAGAGCCGCAAGCTGATTGTCTTCACCGAAGCCCGGGATACGCTGACGTATCTGGCCCAGAGGATACGGACGCGTCTGGGACGTCCCGAGGCCGTAGTCGAGATTCACGGCGGCCTCGCATGGCGCGAGCGCCAGCGCGCCGTGACGCGTTTTACCCAAGATGCCGACGCCTGCATCTTGGTGGCCAACGACGCGGCCGGCGAAGGCATCAATCTCCAGTGCGCGCATCTCATGGTCAACTACGACCTGCCGTGGAACCCCAACCGGCTCGAACAGCGTTTCGGACGCATCCACCGCATCGGCCAGACGCAGGTTTGCCATCTGTGGAATCTGGTGGCCCAAGGGACGCGGGAAGGCGACGTCTACGCGCGTCTGTTGGAAAAACTGGAGCAGGCGCGCGCGACGCTGGGCGGGCGCGTGTACGACGTTTTGGGCCTCGCGCTCGACGCGCGGCAACTGCGCGAGCTGATGGTGGACGCCGTCCGTTACGGAGACCAGGCCCGTTTTCAGGCGCGGATGGCCCAAGCGAGCGCCTGCGTCAGCGCGCCGCGCCTGCGCGAAATTCTGGCCGCGCAGGCGTCGCCGCATCCGGCCCCGGACGCGGTCCGCGTGGCGGACATAGCGGACGCCAAGCAGCAAGCCGAAGCCGTACGTCTCCAGCCCTACAACATGCAGGCGTTCTTCCTGGAGGCGTTGCCGCATATGGGCGGCCAGATCTACGAGCGGGAACGAGGACGCTGGGAAATCACGCACGTGCCCCAGTCCCTGCGGGAGGCCCAAGCCAAGGCGGGAGAAAGGAACGGGGCCCGGCGTTACGCGCGCGTATGCTTTGACAAGGCGCATGCAGACGGCGCCAAGCCGGCCGCCCTGCTTTGTCCCGGCCATACGCTCTTCGACGCCGCGGTCGCCGCGGTCCTGACGCGTAACCGGTCTCTGCTGCGCCGAGGGGCCATGCTGGTCGATCCGACCGCCGAGGCCTATAACGATCCCGTTCGGGCGATTTTCTTTATTGAGCATAGCGTTCAGGACGGCCAAGGCCGCGCCGTTTCGCAATGCATCCGTTTCGTGGAGGTGGATCAAAACCATGCGTGCCGCGACATGGGCCCGTCGCCCATCCTCGATCTGCGTCCCTTGCGCCCGGCGGACTACGCGCGGGTCCAGGCGACGCTGGAAAACGACTGGATCGGAACGGACCTGGAAGCGGCGGCGCTGGCGCATGCCCGCGCCCATATTGCCTCAGCCCATCTGCGCGACCTGCGCGCCCGCCGCGCAGAAAGACTGGACGCGATCGCGCACGCGGTTCGCTTCCGCCTGACGCAAGAAATCAACCATTGGGATCACCAGGCGGCACAAGCCAAAGAGCAGGAACGCGCCGGGCGTACGCCCGCCATCGGTTCCGCTGATGCGCGCAGGCAGGCCGACGATCTCGCCGCGCGACGCCGGCAGCGCGACGAGGAATTCAAGGCGGCCCAGAACCTCGTCGCGTCAGCGCCCCGCGTCGCGGGCGGCGCGCTGGTCATTCCGCAAGGCTGGCTGGATGCGCATTCCGCCCAGACGTTGAGGCGCAACCTAGACGCGCTGTCGCGGCGCGCGGTAGAGCGATTGGCCATGCAGGCCGTCATGGAGGCGGAGCGCGCGTTGGGTTACCAGCCGCACGACGTCAGCGCCCAGAAACTTGGCTATGACGTGCGTTCGCACAGCCAGGACGCGGTTTCCTCTCGGTTCATTGAGGTCAAGGGACGCGCGTTTGACGCCCTAGACGTAACCGTTACGGCCAACGAGATCAAGACGGCCCTGAACGTGCCCCAGCAGTTCATTCTGGCGATCGTGCGCGTGAAGGACGGCCAAGCCGAAAGGCCGCAGTACGTAAGGCAGCCCTTTTTGAGTTCGCCCGACCCGGCGCTCAAATCATCCAGTTTCTCGCTCAATGAGTTGTTGAAGAAGGCCACGCACCCTTGCTGATCCATGTCCCGCCGGCCATAACGCCGCCTTTCTTCAAGCCGACTACGGCTACTACGGTCGGCTCGGCGCCGCGGCGCAGGCGAAAAACGCGAGCGGCGTTGCTCCATCCTTGCTGAGGACGCCAACTGCTGCTCCTGTCCAAGCCCAGACAAGCATGTTATCCCTTGGCAAGACAGATCAGCGCGTCATGGTGCAACCCCATAAGGCGCAGCCAACCCGGAAAGCAAGGATCTCAGACAAGGCAACGCAAACATTGTCCAACGTAAACGGGAAAGCCTGTGAGGCATTCTTTAAAAGACATACCGTGTTTACGGCGGAAGCATTCCATTATGCTGACAATTCTGGAACCAAACGCTTAGAATGATTTGACGCAGATTTGACGAACGAGTAGAATGATGTTATGGAAAACATAATTGGAGGAACCAGTGAACGACAATCGTGAACTGTTTATCGCGAGATTGAGAGATGCAGGACGAAGACAAAGAGATGGAATCAGATCTCGTCTTGCCAAATTTGAAAGAGATCTTTGCGATGAGGTTGATGCAAGAATCAATCGCATACACGATCTCGTTGAGCGCGAGAGAATCAGCATTCACGAAACGATCAAGTCCAAGGTGCAAGTAGAAATTCAGGGAGTATACGAGTTCCTGGACGAGACGGATCTCCATATTGAGGAGATTATCGAGGAACTGGAAAGAGCATAGTTAGGTCGTGTGGACAATGAGGTGGAAGGGCCTCATGGCGGCGGTTGCGCGGCCAGCCTACATCGCGGCCAACGCGGAGCTTAGACCGGACGCACCGACCGATTCCGCAAAGCCTACGACAAGACAAGGCGTGCCTGTTTGAAGGCTTCCGATGGGTAGACGGGGTCTACCGACGCGTTGAGCCGGATGCAGGCGGACGGTGGTTCAGCGCGGTGTTGCAAACGCACTGGATCATGGGGCCCGCCGTATATCCTGCCGAACGGACGGCGTTTCCCCTTGTTGCGCTTGCTTGATCCAGTGCCGGGACGCTGGTACCTCACGGGTGAAGAAAGAAAGGCCTTGATTGCGGAGAAAGACGAGGCTCTGACCGAGCAAGCAGCGTTATTGGCCCAATATATACAACGGTTCGGCCCTCTGGACACCGACGCGCTGCCCCCGCGCGCGTGAACCCCGGTTCAGCCGACCGCGAGTCGCGGCAACGGAACCGTCTGCCCTGTCGGGAGAGTAGAGGACGCATGAAACTCATTGAAGTCGCCCTGCCGCTTGAGAGCATCAACCAGGCAAGCAAGCGCGAGAAATCCATTCGGCATGGACATCCATCCACCCTGCACTTGTGGTGGGCTCGTCGTCCGTTAGCGGCTTGCCGCGCGGTCTTGTTCGCTCAATTGGTTGACGACCCCTCAACCTGGCCTGAGCAGTTCCCTACCGAACAGGATCAAGAGGCCGAACGAAAGAGGCTGTTCGAAATTATTGAGCAAATAGTCCAGTGGGAAAACGGACAAGAAGAAAAAATCATGCAGGCAGCGCGACGGGAAATAGCGGGCAGCATCGCCCGCGCAAGGAAAGAAGCTGCTCCGCAAACGCCTGACGGGGTAGATCGCTATTTACTTGAACATGCACCTCAAATCAGAGATCCTTTTTGCGGCGGCGGAGCCATACCCCTTGAAGCGCAAAGGTTGGGGCTTTCCGCTTTGGGTTCCGATCTCAATCCGGTCGCCGTGATGGTCTCCAAGGCAACTTGCGAGCTTCCGGCCCGATTCAGCGGAATGCCGCCTGTAAGTCGCAAGAAATCCCAGGAACTCTCGCTTTCCCAGAACTGGCAGAAGGCCGCTGGCCTGGCAGAAGACATTGACCACTATGCCCGCAGAATGCGAGAAGAGGCTTGGAAACGAATCGGCCATCTATATCCCAAGATTCGCGTTACGGACGATATGGCTGAAGCCAGAGAAGATCTCAAATCCTCGGTTGGACGTGACCTTACCGTCATTGCCTGGATTTGGGCCCGTACGGTAGCCAGCCCCGAACCGTCCAAGCGAGGGTATCACGTTCCCTTGGTTCGATCATTCGACCTGTCCATCAAAAAGGGGAGATCGGCATGGGTTGAACCTGTTATTCACGACGAAGCCCAAGGATTTCACTTCGCCGTAAAAACCGAAGGGGTGAAAGGACCGTTGAGAGGGACGGTGACCCGTCAAGGCGGCGTATGCCTATTGTCAGGCGCTGCCATGCCCTTTCCCTACATCCGCGCCGAAGGGCAGGCCGGGCGCATGGGCAGCCGCCTCATGGCGATCGTGGCCGAGGGGCGGCGGGGACGGGTGTTTCTGCCCCCGACACGGGAAATGGAAGATCTGGCCCAACGGGCGCAACCGACTTGGAAACCCGATGCCCTGATGCCGGTTAAGCACAGAAATTTTCAGACTCCGCTTTACGGAATGCCCAATATCGGGGATCTGTTTACGGATCGCCAGCTTGTGGCCCTGACGACGTTCAGCGACTTGATCGCCGAGGTTCGGGCAGAAGCGGTTCGGGATGCGGAGGCGGCGGGCATGTCCCGCGACCAAACGCCCTTGGCGGACGGCGGGGCCGGCGCGATCGCCTACGGCGAGGCCATCGCTACCTATCTGGCATTGGGAATTGATAAAGCCTCTGACTATTGGTCTTCAATTTCATCTTGGGGTTCAAGTAGGATCTCAGTCAGGAATACCTTTGCTCGTCAAGCCATACCAATGGTCTGGGACTTCAGCGAAGCTAATCCATTTAGTAGTTCGACTGGGAATTGGCTTAACTGTTGTCAATGGATTAGTAAGGTCGTGGCAGCTGTACCTGCTAGAAGTGGTACTGCAGTAATTCAGGCAGATGCCGCTACATCTGATCGGGTTAAGTTAGGAGAGCAATATGTATTTGCGACCGACCCGCCATATTACGACAATATCGGCTATGCCGATCTGTCTGATTTCTTCTATGTTTGGTTACGCCGAGCCTTGAAATTGATTTGGCCAGAGTTGTTTGTGACTTTACAGGTACCTAAAGCGGACGAACTCATTGCTTCACCACACCGCCATGGCGGACGACATAAAGCACAACAATTTTTTATGGAGCGTATGCGATTCGCGTTGATGTCTCTCTTGATAAGGACAGAGATTGAATTCCCATCTTCCATTTTTTATGCCTATAAGCAGACAGAGACAGATCGTGAGGGTGCTGTTTCTACGGGATGGGCAAGTTTCCTGCAAGCCGCAGTAGATGCAGGCTTCGCCATTACAGGAACTTGGCCTATCAGAACTGAATTGTCAAATCGGCCCGTGGCAACGGGGACAAATGCATTGGCATCATCAGTAGTGCTGACTTGTCGCAAGCGGCCTCAGAATGCCGTTGTTACTACGCGCGGACAATTCCTCTTGAACCTCAGAAAAGAACTACCAACATCAGTCCAAATACTCCAATCCAGTGGCATTGCGCCGGTAGATTTAGCGCAGGCCGCGGTCGGCCAAGGGATGAGAGTGTTTACCCGAGAAACCCTTGTTTTATTACTATTTTCATCCACACTTTCTAATTATTTTTTATAATGTCTAGACTTCAGAATAATCTAGTTGTTGCTGTTGTCCTACCTTCAATTCTTGGGCCCGCAACGTGATACCTTCCCACGAATGCAATTAGACCATTATAATCACGACTCAAATCGGTCCAGCGTTTGTTTTCGCATATGCGATATAACCTGTAAGTCAATTTCCTTAACTGGCATTTTATTTGAATTCTGCTAGTGTTGCCATAACTTGAGACTTTTGAAGCCTGAAGAAATCGCCAAGATTGAACTAGACGATGCAGATGCAGTATGGAAATGCGCACATTACATAGTATGGCTCAATAATGAACGGGGCGAACTTCAGCTTCAAAAGTCTCACTTTATGGCAACACTCGCAGAATTCAAAGCAATGTGCCAGTTCATGCTATCGACTGACAGGTTACATCGCATATGCGAAAACAAACGCTGGACCGATTTGAGTCGTGCTTCACCGTAGATGGTCTTCTTGCATTCGTGGGAAGGTCAAACCACGTTGCAGGCGCAAGAATCTTGTTTGTCGGATCGTATTCAGCAACATCTTGGGATTATTCTGAAGTCTAGACATTATAAAAAATAATTAGAAAGTACGTGGATGAAAATAGTAATAAAACAAGGCGATTCTCGGGTAAAAACACTCATTCCTTGGCCTACTGCGGCCTGAGCCAGATCCACGGGAGCAATATCGCTGGCTTGGAGGATCTGGATTGCTGACGGGAATTCGTTTCTTAGATTCGTTAAGAATTTTCCGCGGGTGGTTATGGGAGCATCAACACTCCTTTTTCGACAGGATAAAACTACGGATGACGCTAAGGCATTGGTATTTATCGCCAACATGCGTCCAGATCGCTCAGTGCGGATAGGCCATGTACCGGTAACTGAAAGACCTGCGTCAACAATAGCTTGCAGAAAACTTGCCCAACCCGTAGATACAATGCCATCACTATCTGTCTCAGTCTGTTTGTAGGCATAGAAGATTGTTACAGGAAAACTAGAATCCGTCTGCAACGCGATGCGAATGAGAGCGTTCTGCATTCGAGATCTGAAGAATTCTTCTGCTAGTTGTCGTCCTTGATGCCTGTGTGGGGATGCAATTAGTTCATCTTCCTTAGGTGCCTGCAAAGTAGAAAACAATTTTGACCATACCGAATTTAACGATTGCCGAAGCCAGACGTAGAAATAATCTGATAGATCAGCATATCCAATGTTATCGTAGTACGGTGGATCGGTTGAGAACGCAAACTTTTTCAAATTGGAATGATCAGATATAGTTGCATCCTCTTGTGTAACTGAAGTCCCTTTCCTAGCAGGTACGGCTGCTACAACTTTACTAATCCACTTGCAACAACTACTCCAGTTTCCTGTTGAATGACTGAAGGGATTCGCTTCGCTGTAGTCCCAGATCATAGGAATAGCCTGACGCGTAAAAGTATGCTCAACCTTCAATCCGATTGAATTCCATATGCAGACGGATGACCAACGATCAGCCGCTCTGTTAATACCAAGAGCCAGATAGGTAGCGATGGCCTCGCCGTAGGCGATCGCGCCGGCCCCGCCGTCCGCCAAGGGCGTTTGGTCGCGGGACATGCCCGCCGCCTCCGCATCCCGGACCGCTTCTGCCCGGACCTCGGCGATCAGATCGCTGAACGTCGTCAGGGCCACGAGCTGGCGATCCGTAAACAAATCCCCGAAACTGGGCATGCCGTATAGAGGAGCCTTGAAGTCACGATGCTTAACGGGCATCAGAGCGTCGGGTTTCCAAGTCGGCTGCGCCCGTTGGGCCAGCTCTTCCATTTCCCGTGTCGGGGGCAGAAACACCCGTCTCCGCCGCCCTTCGGCCACGACCGCCATGAGGCGGCTGCCCATGCGCCCGGCCTGCCCTTCGGCACGGATGTAGGGAAAGGGCATCGACGTGCCGGATATCAGGCACCGGCCGCCTGAGCGGTCTACGGTTTTCATGGGCGCTTGCCCTGTCCCGACGCGTACTTCGTACGCGATGCTGCGGCCGTCCGCCTGCACTATCGGCTCGCACCAGGCCCGATTCTTGGGTTTGGTGCTCAGCTGAAAGGAACTGGTCAAGGGCACGTGAGCGCCTTGCAACGCGGGATCGGGACTGGCCACCGTGCGCACCCACAGAAAGGCGATTACGGTCAGTGACTGGCCCTTCAGTCCTTTCAGATCCGGCCGTTTCGCTACTGCGTCGTCATCAATTCTGACGGCAGGGTAGAGATGCCCTATGCGCTCCCAGGCTTTCGTCCGCATCCATGCGCCGTAATGCAAGATGTCTTCGGCCAAGCCGACCGCCGACTGATCAGTCCCGGCAAGCGCCATGTGCGCCTTGGGGTAGACGGCCTTCCGGCCGGCAAACCGGCCGGGAATTTCGCAGGTCGCTTTGGTAATCAAGGCCGCCACGGGATTCAGGTCGGACCCGATGGCCCGCAATCCTAGGCGCTGGGCTTCGAGCACGATGGAGCCGCCGCCGCAAAACGGATCGCGGATGACAGGGCCGTGCTTCTGGAGATAGGCCAGGTCGTCCTGCGGCGTGGCGGGCAAATCATCCTGGCGGTTCCGGGCGATGGAGCGCACGATCTCCCTGCGCGCGCGGCCCATGACGCCCGGGTCGTTGGAATGCTCCCAGACGACCAAATCGCTCATGATGCCAAACAGGCGTTCGCGCTCGACGTTTTGCTCCTGCTCGGTGGGAAACCGTTCCGGCCAGGCCGCCGGGTCATCGACCGCTTGGGCGAACAACACGGCCCGGCAGGTAGCGAGCGGTTTGCGGGACCACCAGAGATGCAGCGTGGAGGGGTGGCCGTGCCGAATGGACTTTTCCCGTGACGACGCCTTGTTGATCGGATCCAGCGGCATCGCCGTCTCGATGAGCTTCTTGCGCGTTTGCGTCATGCCGTGCCTTCCTTTGTCTTGCGACCGAACCGAGCGGGGCCTCATGTGCGCGCGTGCAGTTCGGGCAACAGCGGATCGTGGCTCCAGGCGCGCATGACGACGCGGTTCAGTCGCTCCCTGCGTCGCGGGCACCACGGCGCGTAATACTGCTCCGTCACCCGGATGCTGCTGTGGCCCAACAGGACGCTCACGTCCTCCATGGCCGCGCCGGCTTTCAACAGTTCGACGGCGAACGTATCGCGAAAGCGATGAGGCCGACCTTCGCTTATGCCGGCCTGGGCGAAAACCAGCTTGAGGCGATGGCCCCAACGCTTGGTGACCGTTTCGCGCAGGCATTTTCCGGTCCAGAAAAAATGGTCCTCGGAAACGCTCGGAAAGGAGAACAGAACCTGCGGCACGCAATCCGGCAAGGGGACGGTGACCGGTTCCCCCGTTTTGGCCCTGCGCAGAAACAGCAAGCCGTCCGCGAGGGCGTCTTTGCGCAACGTGGAGGCATCGCCTATGGCCAGGCCGGAATAACGCATCAGCAACACCAAGGCTTGCGTAGCGGTTTCCTGGCGGCATTCCCTGAGAATGTCTCGCATCTGGTCCAGTTCAAACGGCAGGGTGGGCTTGCGCTCGCAACGCGGCGGCCGCAGCGACGCGGCAGGGCTGTCCGCGAGCCAACCGCGTTCCGCCAGGTATCGGGCAAAGGCCTTGATCTGCGTCACCATGCGTACCTGCGTTGACGGCTGATGCGGCAGCCCGTTTCTCCAGGCGCGCATCGCGTCCGGCGTGATCTCCCGCAAGGTGCGAATGCCGTTCTCCTGGGCGAAGGCTTGCCAAGAACCCAATGTGGCTGCGTACGTGCGCAACGTTGCCGGCGTCAGATTGCGGGCGGCGAGATCATCCAGAAATTGCCGTACGGCTTCCTCGAGGCGCAACGCGCCGCCGTTCGCGGCTGTACCCGTGTCATTTCTGTCCATCATCTCCTTGCCTGCGCGCCTGCGCCTGTCTTTTTCGCTGATCCCCGCACGTTTTGAGGAATGCAACCCGGTTCAGCGCGGCTCTGGCTCTGCGTTACCCCGCAACGACGCAATCTGCGTTTCCTGCTTGCGGGCCCGCCGATAACGGACAGGCTTCTGCAATTCCTCGATCTCGCCGTCCGCCACGCCGCGTTTCAACCAGATCCGCGACTGCTTGCTGTCTATGTCCAGCGCGTCGGCAACCTGCGCGTTCTTCAGCGCGTCGTCAGCCGTCAGTTCCGCAAAGCGGTACAGGAACAGGCCGTACAAATTCAGCGCTTCGGGAATCACGGAACGGGGTGCCGCCCTGCGCGCGTCCTCCGGTCTCGGTTGCGCGACCGGCGCGTCGCCGCGGGCGGCCTCCGCGGCGCGTCCCGTTTCCGCAACGGCAGAGGCGAGAGCCTCTTCGGACGGGGCCGGCGCAAAAAGATCGGGCGCCAAGATTTCGCGGGCGGCAGGCGAAGCCGCTTGCCGCAGGAAATCCAGGGCCTTGAACGCCTCGGGCAGCCATTGGGCGCCGCGCTGGGCCAAGGCCGCATTGCCCGATCGGGCCTCTTCGGTCCTCTGCACCCAGAGCGGTACCCAGCGCGCCTTCAGGACTTCCAGGGCGCCGTGCCATGTGCCACCCTTACCCGCTTCGCTGCAAACGACGACGCCGGCATCCGCCAGGCAATAGATGTACCGGTTGCGGGCCATGGCATGGCCGACGTTGAACCCCGCTTCCGGGTGGAAGGGCGAGACGAGGACCAGCGCGCCGGACAGCAGAAACGGACGGTAGCGGGCCTCCGTCGCGGCGCGCAGCAGGCCGTTGGCCAATACGCCCGCGACCGCGCCCTCGCGTTGCAGCGCGCCTTCCATGGCGCTTTGGTCCACGCCCCGCGCTCCGCCGGAGACGATGGCGTACCCCTGCTGCGCGGCGCGCTGTCCGAGGTTCTCCGCGAAAGCCAGGTTGTCCGGCGTCGCCTTGCGGGAACCCACTACGGCGACGCCGCCGCCGTTGAGCAACTGGGGATTGCCGCACCCGAACAGCACGGGGGGCGCGGACTGTTTCAGATGCCGTTTGAGGCGTTTCGGGTACCGCGGGTCGGCCCGGGTCATAATCCACAGCCCGGCGCGCTGCCATTTTTCCAGGGCGAAGCCGAGGGCTCCGCCGCGTTCGAGCAACTCCTGCAGACGCGGCAAGGTTACGGTGCGATCCGTCCAATCCGCGAGCAGTTCGGCCCGTTCGCCTTTCAGCAGCGCCGCCGGTTCCAGGCGGTTGCGATGGAGCCAGCGGGCGAAACGCGCCCATTCCTGCGTGGACAGGGGCTGCGCGCGGGAAGGATCCTCTTTCCCCAGGACGGCCGTCAGCAACAGTACGGCTTGATCTTGCGCGTTCAGGTTCACTTCACGCTCCCATCTTGGTCGTGGCCAGCGCCAACGGCCACACCGCACCGCTGCCGGCGCGGCGGAGCAAGGCCGCAATGACCGTCAGCGTCCAGCCCGAGTCGACGATGTCGTCCACCAGCAACGCAGGTTCCTTCCGTACGTTCCCCTGCACGGCGAAAGCGCCGTCTAGGTTCCGGCATTGATGAAAGCGGTTCTGCTGTTCTTTCTGGGGTTGGTTGTCTTTCACCTTCGCCACGACCGGTTGAAACGGCAGTTGCAGGACCGAAGCCAGGCGGCGCGCGTAATCAGGCACCGCATTGCGTCCGGCGCGCGAGGGAACGCAGGTTACCCACTCCGGCCTGGGCGACGGTTGCCATCGCTCCCGCAGCATCTCGGCGACCGCGTCTACCAGTTCGTCGCTGAAGCGCTCCGCCTTTTTGCCCTGTTCGACCCATTGCCCCCAGCCCGCATCGCCCCACCGGGACAGAATGCGTCCTTCCTCGGCGCGTAACTCGGCGGCCAGCTGACCGCGCAGGCCGTAGGCGGGAAAGGCGTCCTTGGCGACTCGCTGGTTACAGCGCAAAGGCATCTCGGAACGGCGGAGGAAACGCGCGGCGGCCGCGACGGCGGCCTGCGGCACGGAAGCCGCCATCACCGCCTGGCCCTGGCATGAAGCGCATTGCCCGCAGGCCTCGGGCCGCGGGTCGTTCAGGCTCTCGGCCAGGAATTTCATCAGGCACTCCGCGGTGCCGATATACCGTTGCACTTCCTGCCATTCGGCCGCGCGGGCTTGCGACAGACGCCGGATGGCGGCGTGATTCATCCGGTAAGGCACCGGCGTGCGATGCCACTTCCCGCCCACTTTGATGACAGGGGCCGGGTTTTCGACGGAGAGGTATTTCAGGGCCTGATTGATTTGGCTGTGCTGCAGGTTGACGATCGCCTCCAGCGCGGGGACGCTCAGCCCGTCGCGGGTCTCCAGGACGTCCAGAATCTGCATGACCCAGGCTTCCCGCGGAAACGCGGCCCGGCGGAAGTATTCGTGAATGCGTTCGTCCTCGGCTCCGGCCATCATGAGGCCGACGGCGCGCGCCAACCTCCGGCCCGCGCGTCCCACCTGCTGGTAATAGGCGACGATGGAACTCGGCACCTGATAATGCACCACGAAGCCCAGATCCGGCTTGTCGAAACCCATGCCCAAGGCCGTCGTAGCCACCAGGGCTTTGACGGCATTGCGCTGCAATTGGTCTTCCAGATATACGCGATAGCTGTTCGTATCGGGAAAATCGCCATGGACGATGTCGCTGGAATACGCCGCGGCCTTAATGCCCTGGGCCTCCAGCCAAGCGGCGACCTGCAACGCATCGCGCTTCGTCAGGGTATAGATAATGCCGGTGCCCGGCAAAGAGGCGACGTGCGCGGCCAGCCACGCCAGACGCGCCGCTTGCGACGGCAACCGCAGGGTCTGCAGCACCAGCGACCGGCGCATCAAGGGGCCGCGTTGGACCTGGAGCTGGCCCAGCTGCGCCTGCACGTCCGCGATCACGCGATCGTTCGCCGTGGCCGTCGTGCCCAGGAGCGGCATCGTGTCCGGCATGCGTTGCAGGACGTTCACGAGCCGGCGGTAATCCGGTCGAAAATCATGGCCCCAGTCGGAGATGCAATGCGCTTCGTCGATGACCAGCAACCCGATGCGCGCGGCCATGGGCAACAGGAGGGATTCAACGAACGCGTCGTTCGCCAGTCGTTCGGGCGATACGAGGAGGACGTCTGCCGCGTCCTCTTGTACGCGGCGGCTTATGTCCGGCCAGTCCGCCGTATTGGTGGAATTGATCGTCAGCGCCCGCACGGCCAGGCGTTCTGCGGCCTCGATCTGGTTGCGCATCAGCGCCAGCAGGGGCGAAACGATCAGCGCGGGCCCGAAGCCCCGGTTGCGCAGCAGGCGGGCCGCGAGGAAATACACGGCGCTCTTGCCCCAGCCCGTGCGCTGCACCAGCAACAGGCGCTCCCGGCGGTTCACCAAGGCGTCGATGGCTTCCCATTGCCCTGGACGGAAGCCGATCGCGGGGTCGCCCAAAGCCTGGCGGAGCAGGCGCAACGCCTCGTCCGGATCCGTTCCGCGTGGCCGTTCCCTGCCTGAGGGTCGCATGCGTCTACCTGATGGCCGCGCGGCGGCGCGTCAATGGGGATCCTGGGGTTTGGGCGCGCCCGAGCCGCCGCGCAGGAAGTCGAAATCCGCGCCTTGGCTGGCCTGTTGCACGTGCGTCGCATAGAGGCTGACGTACCCTCTGTCCGCATGCGGAGCCGGCGCCGTCCAGGCCGCGCGCCGGCGCGCCAGTTCTTCCTCCGCGACCTCCAGTTCCAACGAACGGTTCGGCACGTCCAGCGTAATGCGGTCGCCGGTGCGCACCAAGGCCAGGGCGCCGCCCACGGCCGCTTCCGGCGCCACGTGCAGGACGACCGCGCCGAAGGCCGTGCCGCTCATGCGCCCGTCGGATATCCGCACCATATCGCGCACGCCCTGGCGCAGCAACTTGGCGGGCAGGCCCATATTGCCCACTTCCGGCATGCCGGGATAGCCTTTCGGTCCGGCATGCTTCAGCACCAGCACGCTGTCGGCGTCCACCTCCAGGTCCGGGCTGTCGATCCGCGCGCGGTAATCGTCCATGTTCTCGAACGCCACGGCCCGGCCCGTATGCCGCAGCAAATGGGGCGCGGCGGCCGCGGGCTTGATGATGGCCCCTTCCGTACACAGGTTGCCCTTGAGCACGGCGATCCCGGCTTCGGGCTGGATCGGCTGGGCGCGGGACGCGATCACGTCCGGGTTGAAACAGGCCGCGCCCGCCGTGTTTTCCGCCAGCGTGCGCCCGGTCACGGTCAGGACGTCCATGTGCAGCAGATCGCGCAAGGCCTGAATGACGACCGGCAGGCCGCCGGCGTAGTAGAAATCCTCCATCAGGTACTGGCCGGAGGGCATCAGATTCACCAACAAGGGCATGCGGCTGCCCAAGGCGTCGAAGTCGTCCAGCGTCAGCGGGATCCCCAGCCGGCCCGCAATGGCCAACAGGTGGACGACGAAATTGGTGGAGCCGCCGATGGCGGCGTTCACGCGGATGGCGTTCTCGAAATGGGCGCGCGTCAGCACGTCCGACAGGCGCAGATTCTCATGCACCATCTCCACGATGCGGTTGCCCGCCCGATGGGCCAGACGCTTGCGGCGCGCGTCCACGGCCGGGATGGCCGCGTTGGCCGGCAGGGCCAGGCCCAGAGCCTCCACCATGCAGGCCATCGTGGAGGCGGTGCCCATCGTCATGCAATGGCCTTCGCTGCGCGCCTGGCAGGCCTCGGCTTCCAGGTATTCCTCCATCGTCATGGCGCCGGCCCGCAACTCGTCCGTGAACTTGTAGGCGTCCGTGCCGGAGCCCACGTCCCGGCCCCGGAATTTGCCGTTGAGCATGGGGCCGCCGGACACCACCAAGGTCGGCAGATCCACGCTGCAGGCTCCCATGACCGTGGCCGGCGTGGTCTTGTCGCACCCGGCGAGCAGCACCACGCCGTCTATGGGATTGGCGCGCAAAGTCTCTTCCACGTCCATGCTGGCCAGATTGCGAAAGAGCATGGTCGTGGGACGCATCAGGGGTTCCCCCAAAGACATCACCGGAAACTCGACCGGAAAGCCGCCGGCCTCGTAGACGCCGCGCTTGACTTGCTCCGCCAGAATGCGGAAATGGGCGTTGCAGGGCGTAAGATCGGACCATGTATTGCAGATGCCGATGACCGGCCGGCCGTCGAAGAGATGCTCGGCATGGCCCTGGTTCTTCATCCAGCCGCGGCTGACGAAGCCCATCAGATCGTACCGACCGAACCAGTGTTGACTGCGCAGTTGCGATTCCGCCATGGCGTTGCTCTTCGCCTTTCTGTCGTGGGGCCTGCGCGCGGCGCGGCGGCCGCGTCCCGGAATCTTACCGCTTTTGCGCCGCGAAACGGTAAGGCGGCGCCGGCAACGACTGGCCTCCGGGGCCAAGCCGGCCTCCGTCCCCCTCTCGATGGATACGCCCGCCGTCCCGCGGCGAACCCCTGTTTTTCCCTGCCAGCGAGGAGCGTTTGGCGATGACGATGGAGCGGACGGATTACTTGACCCGGAACCAGGCGCGTTTCCTCGACGAGCTCAAGGAACTCGTGGCGCTGCCCAGCGTGTCGGCGCTGGCGGCGCACCGCGCGGACATGCAGGCGACGGCCCAGTGGCTGATCCGCCGCCTGCGCCAAGCCGGTTTCGAAAACGCGGCAGGATTGGCCACGGAAACCAATCCCGTGGTCTATGGCGACTGGCTGCATGCGCCGGGCAAGCCGACCGTACTGATCTACGGCCATTACGACGTGCAACCCGCGGATCCCGCGGAGCTGTGGGACAGCCCGCCTTTTGCGCCGACCGTACGCGACGGACGCCTCTACGGACGCGGCGCCTCGGACAACAAGGGCAACTTGCTGGCGGCGCTCCTGGGCCTGGAAGCCATGCTCGCGTGCGAGGGCGGCTTGCCGGTGAACGTAAAGTTCTTCCTGGAAGGCGAGGAGGAAATCGGCAGCCCGCATTCCCTGCCGCTGCTGGCCCGCTCCCAGGAACGCTTCGCCTGCGACATCTGCGTCAATACCGACGGCATCCAGTACCGGCACAACCAACCGACCATTCTCGGTTCTTTCCGCGGCATGGCCGCCTTGGAGATTGACGTGCAAGGCGCCGCTTCCGATCTCCACTCGGGCATCTACGGCGGCACGATCCAGAATCCCCTGCATGCCCTGGCCGCGATCGTCGCGTCCCTGCACGACGCGCGCGGCGCGGTGGCCGTCCCAGGGTTCTATGACGACGTGGCGCCCATGAGCGCGGAGGAGCGGGCGCAACTGGCCCAGGCCCCCTACGACGAGACGCAATACCTGCGCGCGTTGGGCGTGGACGCGACGTTCGGCGAACCGGGCTTTTCCACCAACGAACGAGCTTGGCGGCGGCCCACGCTGGAGGTCAACGGCATGGGCGGCGGCTTCCAGGGCGAAGGCGCGAAGACCGTGTTGCCCAGTTCCGCGCACGCCAAGATTTCCTGTCGCCTGGTGGCGCATCAGGATCCCGAACGCATTCTGGAACTCGTTGCGGCCCACGTACGCGACGCGTCGCCGCCCGGCGCGCGCACGACGATCACGCCCCGCGCCGGCCGCGCCCGGCCCTACCTGCTGCCCGCGACCCATCCCGGCGTGCAAATCATGGCGGAGACCTACAGGGAACTGTACGGCAAAGAGCCCATTCACATCGGCAGCGGCGGCACCATCCCCGTCACGGCGGCCATGCTGGAGCACCTGGGCGTCTATTCCCTGGTGTTCGGTTTCTGCACGCGCGACGAGCAAATCCACGCGCCGAACGAATTCTTCCGTCTGGACAGTTTCGCCTTGGCCCAACGCGCCATCGGCGTACTGCTGCATCGGCTGGCCACCGTCGATGCCCTGGCGTAAATGCGCTTTGCCCGGCATGAACCTGACCTGTTCGCTGCCATGCAGCCTCAGGCGCACTACGTTTACGGACAGGGCATGCTATTATCGAAAACTCATCCGCACTTGATCATTGGCCCTTGGCTTGGCCGCGAATTGTAAGGATGCGGTATGGATTATGCCGGTTTCCGGAAGCGGTGCGTCGCCAGCGTCATTGACGCTTCGATTACGACGGCCGGCGGTTTCGCGATCGGTTCTGTATTGGATGTTGTCCTCTACGATTACTTTTCTATCTATATTGCCTCTGTCATCTATGCCGGCATGGTCAATGTCGTCGTTAGATGGCTGTATTTCGCTCTGCTGGAGAGTTCCCCTGCGCAGGCCACGGTCGGTAAAAGGGTCCTGAACGTCCAAGTGACGGATCTCGACGGCAACCGAATCGGTTTCGCCCAAGCTACAGGCCGTCATTTCGGGAAAATGCTTTCAGGCCTCGCGGTAGGCGTAGGCTACGCGATGGCCGCGTTTACGGAAAGGAAACAGGGCCTTCACGACAAAATGGCGGGTTGCCTGGTAATCAACCAGTGAAATTTTCTTGCCTTGAGGCAACGTCGCCATTGTTAGCGGGACAGAGCCGATCGTCCGCCGCGGACCGTAAGCCAAAGTAGATTTGCGCGTACGCAACGCACGGCTTGAACTTCCCTCATGCGGTAGAGGGCATCCGCGCGGTCATCGTGGATGGAAGGGAAAGCCGCAGGCTCTCCGGCACTTGGGCTTGAGCAAGGCCATGGCGTTGGTTGCCCGTTACGCGAGCGCGTACGCACTGTCTTGGCGATCAACGGCGAACAGGGTTATTCCCTGCATCTGATCCAGAGGCGCTCGCTCTTGCGCGTGTTGGGGGAGGAGCGTCTGGCGGCGCTGTCCCGTATCTCGGCGCATGGTTATCCATAGACTGAAAGTACCGCAGGCAAATTTGCCTGCGTCAACTTGCGCCGCTGGTTGACAAGGCAAGCATGGGATGATAGATGCCTCCCGGCCGCGCGGGACGGACGGCGCGGTCTCTCTCCTGCGCGCGGACCGCAGACAACGTTTAAAAGCGCAAGAAGTCTTTGACGGCATCGGGTATGGCGATGGGGTGGGCTATATCCCCGCGTTGCCATTGCAAGGCTATTACGCCTGCGGCGCGTGCCTGATCAAGCACGGCGCCGGTATAGACGCGAGCGCATACGCAAGGGATCACAGGGAATTCCGTGTGCTGTCCCAGTTCCTGGACATGTTGAAGGGTTTTCTGGATGCGTTCGCTGTCCATGTTGACCGAGGCCTCGCCTACGATAAAGAACGGAGCGGGCGCGCCGGAACCTTTGATCCCGACCTGCGTCAGAACGTCGCAAGATTGGAGCGATAGGCTTTCGGGCACGCCCAGTCGTTGGCAGAGAGAGGGCCAAAAAACGGTGGGCGCGCGGTCTGACCACAGTTCCAGGGTTTCAATCCAGGCCAATTGCAGTGTGGACGGCAGTATCTCGTGCCATGCGCGTGGGGACTTGATCCAGTTGACCAAGGCATCTTCTATCACTTTGGAACGCTCAGGCATCATGGCGTCTTCTAGAACGTCAAATCTCTGTCCCATCTGTTTTTCCAAGTTATCGAATCTGTTGGCTAGATAGTTTACATGCCTGCGCAAGTCCCTTCGAGTACGCTTGAATTCTTCCTTGATGTCATCGAATCTGGCGTGGATAGCGGCAAAGTGCTGGTCAATGGCATTGAAGCGCTGGTCAACGGCGTCAGAGCGTTCATTGACTTCTCGGCGGAAGGAAGCCAGGCTTTCCTGCAAATCCATAACCTTTGTTTCCAAGGCATCGACTCGCCGTTCCAATCCGTTTACCCGGCGTTCCAACGCGGGATTGTTGCGGGACGCCAACGCGGAGCGCCTCAAGTTTTTCAGATGGCGCGTACCCCACTGCACAACCGACTTTATCCATTTCAGTACGGTTTGCACCAAGTTGTGCGGCGGTTCGCCATCGGGTGTGAGATCAGACTGAAGGGACAGGTTTTCGCCTTCGGTAATCAACTGGCGGTTTTCGGTCGAGGCAGACCTCAGATAGGCCAAGCCTGCCGTCACCATATCGGGAACGGCATCCAGCGCTTTACGGTAGGACGCCCCTATCCTGTCTCCATTTTGTTCGTGGGGCGTATAGGTAGGTATCGGTATTCTCGGCACTGCATGATGCGCGCAACCGGAATGATATACGTACAGTCTAAAAGAAGCCAGTTTATATGGAGTTGCCCAGCGCGCCTGCCGGCCAGACCGAGTCATCCCAGTGGCTTGGGGATGTCCAAGCGTACGGGCTGAAACCCACGCAGAACCGCTAACCGCTCCGGATGCGCAACGTACAGTCGCCCTGCAAGTCCCGGCACTGCGACAGATTCCCTCGCCTGCATAAGCCGGCAAGCCGGCTTATGCGCATGGCCATAATCCCGGCAAATCATGGGGATAGACGCGATCATGATAAAATTCCGCAGGCGCAGACAGCTCATCGTACGTTCCAACGGTCTTTGCGCCTGCCCCAGGACGCTTCCCCAGTTCTGACGATGGATCGCCCTCTCGCATGCTGTTACGTAATCCATCCTTGGCTCCGCCCTGCGCGGATGCCTTCCGCCTAGCGATGCAGGCGTTCAGGATGCGGGTTCCCTGCGCGCAGGCCGATTAAAGCGCGTCATGCGTCAATGCGCTTTCTGCGGCGCGTCCATGGGGGACAGCGCGCGTTTCTGCTCTGCGTGCGGAGCCGGCGCGGGTCCGCAGCCGCAAGAAGACAACCTGGCCACCGGCACCCCTTTGCATGAAGGCAAATTCGTCGTCGAGCGCGTACTGGGCGAGGGCGGCTTCGGCATTACGTATAAAGGCCTGCATCAGGAACTGCAACGCGCGGTCGCCATCAAGGAAATCTTTCCCCAGTCTTTGGGCGTCGTCCGCCGGGGCACCCGCGTGACCGCGTCCGCCGCGCAGCACGCGGCCTTCCGGCAAGGCATCGAGGATGCCATGCAGGAGGCGCGCATCATCGCCCAACTCCAATCCAAAAGCATCGTGGATATCTACGACGTGTTCCGGGAAAACGGCACGGCGTATATCGTGATGGAGTTCCTGGAAGGGCCGACGTTGGACCAGCGCATAAAGGACGGCGGCCCCCTGCCGCTGGATGACGCGCAACGCATAGCGCTGGATTTGTGCGGCGCGCTGGAAGAGGTGCATGGCCGCAACCTGTTGCATCGCGACATCAAACCCGCCAACGTCATCCTGCGCGCCGACGGCCCGGCGGTGCTTATCGATTTCGGTTCGGTCCGCGCGTTCCAGATCCAGCAGACCGTACGGCACACGCGCATCCTGACCGAAGAGTACGCGGCGCCGGAACTGTACAGCCAGGCCGCGCGCTTCGGTCCATACACGGATCTGTTCTGCCTGGGCGCCACTCTGTACCACGCCTTGATCGGCTCCCCGCCGCCCCGCGCGCTGGAGCGCCTGCAGGCCCCGCAGCGCGACCTCGCGCTGCCCGCCGGCCTGCAGGGAGAACTGGGGCAAGCCGTTCAGCGCGCCCTGGCGCTGCGCGTGGAAGACCGGCCGCAGACTGCGACGGAATTTCGGCAAGCGTTACAGGCGCGCCTGCCGCACCCGTCCCCGGCTGTGGCCCCCTCGGTTCCGAGCGCCGCGCCGACGCAGCCCAGCGCGCAACCGCAGGTCCCGCCCGCGCTGGGACAGATATCCGTCCAGCCCTCTTCTACGTCCGGATCGGACCCGCCCGCCCGGACCTTGTGGGCCAACAGCCGCCTGCAGCCTGTCTCGACGGACGGTGCTTCGCCCTACGCCGCTTTCTGGAAAAGGGCTGTCGCCCTTTGCATTGACGGCCTGCTCGTGATCATCGTCGGCGCCCTCCTGTCGGCCATGATCAGCCTGCAAGTCGAAAGCGTGATCCAACTCATAACCGGCTGGTTGTACTTCGCCGTAATGGAAAGCTCGCACCGGCAGGGAACCGTCGGCAAAATGGCGCTGGGCATCAAGGTTACGGATATGGACGGGAACCGGATCCGGTTCTCCAAAGCGACGGGACGCTTTTTCGGCAAACTGCTTTCCATCCTTATCCTGGGCATCGGCTTTTTGATGGCGGCGTTTTCGGCGAAGAAACAAAGCCTGCATGACCAGCTGGCGGAGTGCCTGGTCGTCGACAAATAAGAGCGTAGGATCTCGCCCGGACCGACTTGACCTGCGTCAGGCTCCCGCCCGCCGCGCGACCCAAGCCCGACCAGTGCCGTCTTGGCCTGGAGCCAGTCCGGACGCCCTGTCTGGGCGCGGCTAAGCCGGGAAGGGATCGTCCCCGTGCCGTTCGGCGAAACGGCGCATCTGGGCGCGCAGGAGACCGGCCAAGTCCGCTTCCGAGGCGTAGTCGCTGGCCATGCGTTTGCCGGCCGCGCGGGTGCGCGTCTCAATATTCGCCATGACGCGCGCAACGTCCGGATGCTCCGCGCCCGCGCCGGGCAAGCCCAGCGAAAACGCGAGATCGAAGGCTCCGAAGGCAAGGGCGTGCAGTCCCTCCACGGCCAGGATGTCATCCAGATTCTCGTACCCGCGCTGCGATTCCACCTGCGCCATGACCAGCATGTTGCGGTTGGCGAAGGCGACAAACTGGGCGCGGCTCCCGTAGCGCGTGCGCAAGCGTTCCTCGTCATTGAATTCCGTGCCTCGACCGCCGCCCCAGGAACGGTGGCCGGCAGGGCCGAAATAACAGGCGTCCGCCAGCGCCTGGGCCTGGGCTCCGGTCTCGATATGCGGGGCCAGAATGCCCTGTACGCCCCGATCCAGCCAGCGGTTGATTTCGTCCGCGGCGATATTGGGCACGCGGGCCTTGACGGTGAGGCCGCGCGCATGGGCCGCCTGCACGATCCGATCCACGGCGACCGGACTGAAGGCGCCGTGCTCCCCGTCCAGATGAACGGCGTCGAAGCCGGCCTCCGCAATGGTTTCCACCCAAGCAGGCTCGGCGGACGTCAGGGTGCAGGAAAGCGCCTTGCGTCCCCTTGCGTTCTTGGCCAGAATCGTATTCTCGAACATGATCGCCTCGCTGCTTGGCGTTGCGCCCGCGTGCCCCCGCGAGCTTGGGCTGCAGGACAGAGCATGCCCGCGTCCGGCGGGCGGCGGCTAGGCCTGCTTGAAGGATTGCAGGACGTTGGTCAGCCCTTGCTCCAGGTCTACGCGGAGCGTCCAGCCCCAATCCCGCTGCGCCTTGGCCGAATTGAGGCAGGACATGTTCACTTCGCCTTGGGGACGCTCCACGTGCCTGGGCGACCGGTGGTATTTGGCCAGCGCCGCCATCGTGCGGAAGATCTGCGTTATGGACGTCGGCTGGCCCGAGCCGATATTGTACACGCCGGTGGAGCGCCGCTTGAGCGCCGTCAGGCAGGCCTCCACGATGTCCGATACGTAACAGAAGTCGCGGGCCTGCGAACCGTCGCCGTAGATTTCCACTTCCTCGCCCCGGGTCATGGCCTGGGCGAAAATGGAGATCACGCCGGCATAGCCCTGGGGGTTCTGGCGCGGCCCGTACACATTGGCGAAACGCAGCGCGAGGCTGGGAAACCCGTACGTTTCGGCATAGATCTGCAGGTGATTTTCCACCGCCAATTTGTTCACTGCGTAATGGCTGCGCGGCCGCGCCGGATCCTCTTCCGTAAAGGCGCGCGACGAATTGTCGGCCTGCTGGCCTTCGCCGTAGATGGCGCCGCCCGTGCTCGTAAAGATGAAACTGTCCACCTGGGCCGCCTTCGCCAATTCGATCAGCGCCAGGGAAGCCGTTACGTTCACGTCCGCATAGTCCACGGGCTCCACCATGCTCTCGCGCACGCTGATGCGACTGGCCAGATGGAAGACGGCCTGGATCTCGTTGCGCGCGAACACTTGGGTCAGTCCCGCGCGATCCGTGATGTCCATGCGATAGAAGAGCGCTCGGGGATTGACGTTGGCCTTGCTGCCGGTATGCAGGCTGTCGATCAGGATCACGTCGTGCCCCTGTTTGATCAGTCCGTCCGTCAGATGGCTGCCGATGAAGCCGGCGCCGCCCGTGACCAAAACCTGCATGGTACGCTCCGCACTCTTATTCTGCCGGCGCCGCGGCGCCGGCATCCCGCCGGGCGCGGGCCGTCTGCACGGCGGCCAGGTATTTGCGTTCCGACGCGAGGATATGCTCCAGAACCTGGCGGATAGACCAGGAACCGGGCTTCGGCTCGGCATCCAAATCCGCGTCGTTCAAGGCCGTGGTCGCCGCCAGCAACTGGCCCCAGCTGAGTTCCGCTTCGGTCAACATGCGCTGGGGCATGGTTCGGTGCCGTCCCAAATCGGCGCGCGCGCCTTCGATCTGGTTGGCGTGCTCGCGCATGTGCTCTCCCAGACGCAGCAACACGCGGCGCACTTCGTCCCACCGCGGCAGGTCAATGGGCAGGGGAAAGTCGGATTCGGGAATATCGACAAGGTACGCCAGCGAGGCTTCGCGCGCGGTCCGTATGTCTGACAGCAAGGCATCCAGTTGCGTGCGACTCATTTCCCTTTTCCCGTACCTCAGGCCCGAACGAACCGGCATCTGCCCTGAGTCTCGACCCAACGGCCAGAGAGACATTCGACAGGGGGCAATTTTACTACAATCCGCAACGATGGCCAGTTATGCGGCTATAGCCGTGCCGGCGCGGCTGAACGCGGAGTCCTGGCCGCGTCCGGAGAGCCTGAACGTTTCGGCCGGATGCGCGAGCGCTTCCCGGCGCGCCGCCCCCTTCCCCAAAGCGTGTTGCGCTTTCCGCGCGGACAACCGGATCGATAACCCGAAGGGATGGCGGCGCCCGTTGTTGGATCTGGGCGGGCCCGTCCCCTTGACGCGCGCCGTGTTGGCAGACCAGTTCTTGCGCTATACACCGCCCCCTAATGACGCGCGCGCGGGACGCGCACGGCCAGCCGTTCCTGGGCGCAGGCGCGTCCGACGATTCGCCTCCCCGCGATAAGTTGCCTTGACCCTCGCTGGCGTAGAATCAAGCCTGTGCGGTCAAGGGCTTTGGCACCGCCAGGCCCTGCGGACGAAACCGCCGCAAACAACAGGGGACGCTATCCCCGGAGGCAACGATGGCGCGAACCGAATTGAACGCGAAGCTGGAACAAATCAGGGCCGTGCGCTGCGAAGTGCTGGATCTGTTGCAAGACGCGCCGGACGCGGACGCCGCGTTGGCTACGCCGGAGTTGCGTCTGTGGCGCAACTTGGGCATCGTCCTGCTGCGTTTCGGCGATCACATGCGCGAGCACGGCAACCAGATTGCCGGCGCGCGCCAGGCCACGGGCGCGGGGCCCTCGGACGTGCAACGCAAGCTGGCGGAAGCGGAAGAGGCGTGGGGGCACCTGCTCGGCGCCGTGGTGGGCCTGACGGATGCCGATCTGGATCGCGCGCCGGACGAGGGCGCCTGGACCGTACGCGAAACGCTGGATCACATCCTGGCGGCCGAAGAGAACTATCTGGCAGGCGTGCGCGCCGGGTACGCGCAACGCGCCGCCGAGCCGAACGCGCGTTAGCCGGGCACCGCGGCCGCGCCCAGCGCGGCGCGCATCCAGGCGCGCAAAGGCACGTCCTCGTCTTGCGGCGACGAATAACCGTGGCCGCCGGTCGCGCTCGCGCCCAGCAATTGCTTCTGAATAGGATCGCAGCGATCCAGGTAATGCGCCACCGTCATGTCGTCGCGGGGTCGTAGCCAGCGATAGCTGTAACCATAGAAAAGCACCTTGCGCGTGACGCGCGACGTGTTGGGGCTGGACGCGTGAAAGATGCGCCGGTCGAAAAACACGGCCGTACCCGGTTTGGCCAGCACGGGAATGCCGTCGGCCGGTTCGCCGTTCGCCACGTTTTCCAGCTTGTTGGTCAGGTGGCTGCCCGGCACCACGTACAGGTTGGCGCGTCCGGGCTCGGACGTGTCCGTCAGGAAGTAGGCGATCTTCAGGGATATGCGCGGTTGCGGCTCCGTCTCCAACTCCTGATTCAGGCGTCCGCTGTCCTTGTGCCAGTTGTAGCCCGGGTTCTTGTCTTCCGGACGCAAAGGCGGCGTGGCAATGAAGTGGGAATGGTACAGCTGGATGTTCCATCCCAAAATGCCCCATACTTTGGGAAAGGTGGTTCGCCAATCCAGCAACTCCATGAAAACGTCGTCGCGGCCGATAAAGTCGAGGTAATTGATGCGGGCGTTGGCCGCCAGGCCTTGCTCCGCAATTTCCTGCGCCGTCAAGGCGTCCACGGCGGCCGCGGCCCGCTCCACCATCTCCGCGGGAATGGCCTCTTCCACCATAAAGTAGCCGTCCCGGTCGAACCGTTCCTTTTCTTCCGGCGTTAATGCATGGGGCAACCAGTCGGCATGCATGGCACTCCTCTTCGCAGATGTGAAAGGCTGCGCCGCGGCCCCGATCGTCCCAGCCGGAAAGGCGGAACCCGCGGTCGCGTCGTTCAGGGGAACTGCGGCGAATCCTACATCCAAAAGCGCAGGGGTACAACCCGCTTTCCCGCGTGGATCGCTTAAGCCCGCGCCGAAGGCAGCCGTTGCGCGGGCAGGCGTTGCGATGACCCTCTTTAGGGAGCGTACGCGCCGGGCGCAGGCAATCGTCTTGGCCTCGCGCAACAGGCCGTCGCGATGTCCGTCATTGCGCGCGGACCCTCGCGGCAGAACGCCTGCCCTGGTAGATCGGCATGAAACCGATGGCGCGGGCCTTTACGTCCCTGTAGGGCCGCGGGCTCAATCGGCGGAACTGGCCTGGCGCATCCTGACGCGTCAGGCCTTGGCGCCGCGCAGGCCGAGGCGTAGGCAAAAGGCCGCTAAGCCCTTGACGGGCCATTCCCGCATCGCAGAACCCCTGCGTACGTCTCAAAAAGTTATCCGACAACGGAAGCATGACGAAGTCCCAAGCGTGTAGGAAGACGACAGTAAAGAAAGCGCAACGCACAGTTACGACGAACCGATAGCGATGAACGGGCAAAACGTAGCGTAAGTAGTCCAAGGTTCTTGCCTCCCGCATCTACGCGAAGCGCGTAGACATCCGTTGCATGTTCGCCAATATCAGGGTGGCCGTCGCGTTACCTGTCCATATATGCATGCGCGCGCGCCTTATGCCGCCAAGGTATATAATGACTGGGAGAAATGGACTATGGTCGTAACAGGCAATCCCGACGGCCAGCCGCCACGCGTACTATAGTCGTGCGAATCCGGTTGAGAGATTGAATATGCCGAATGACGCTTTGGATTACTTTCATTCGGGGAATGCCAAGAGTGAGGCCGGTCAGCTGAGAGCAGCGCTGGCCGATTACAATCAGGCGTTGCGCCTGGATCCTGACTTGGCTGCAGCCTATGTCAATCGAGGGAGCATCAAAGGAGATTTAGGTCAGCCTGCAGCGGCGCTGAAAGATTTTGACCAAGCCTTGCGCCTGGATCCGACCGATGCCATGGCGTATAACTGCCGGGGAACGGCCAAGACCGATTTGGGCCAACCTGCAGCCGCGCTGGCCGATTATGATCAGGCGTTGCGCCTGGACCCGTTCTTGGCTGATGCCTACTTCAATCGAGGAACAGCCAAGTATGCATTGGGCCAGTTTACAGCTGCGCTGGCGGATTTTGACCAAGCGTTGCGCCTGAACGCGAATGATGCTACGGCTTACAACAACCGCGGACGGACTAAAGAAGCATTGAACCAGTTTGCGGCCGCATTGGCGGACTATAATCAGGCCTTGCGTTTGAATCCAAACAACATTAAAGCGTACAACAACCGAGAGCGCGTCAAAAGGTTATTGGATCGTTAGAACTTATGCCGGACGCCGCGTACCGCCCATAGGCGATAATCGCCTTGGCCCAATCCGCCGCCGGAGAGCAGTCTCTCGGAGATACGCACAGAGATAGATATCCGGGAGGCCAACCGCTGGCGCGCAGGATGTCCAATTATCTCAACGCGGCCTAAAACCGCGCGCACGCGATGTTCAATCAATGGCCGCATGGCCTGGACACGACCGTTGGCCAAGCCTAAAGCGAGCCAGGATTGCCAGGCGCAACCTTACAGCCTTTGACCTCAGGACATCCGTTTACTGAGTAACATGGCAAAAATCGCAATTAAAACCTCCGAAACAGAATTTCCCGGTTGGTTGCGCAGGTTCGTTCATGACAATTTCCCTAAGATTGAGCGTTGTTGAATCCTTCACAAAAAGAACTGGTCGATCCATTGCAATATCCAGAAAGAATGGCGCCAGCCACTAAAATGAATATGATAAAAGCAAAAATGAACGTAGATCCTATGCCAATCCAATAAAAAATCTTCTGCGCTTTAGTCATCACAAAACCCCTTGGCAACTTCAGGTTTCAATCTCTTCGCCCTCGGGGCATCAGTGTACTGTATGGGAACCCCTGACGGACAGAGGAATCAATTCCCTATCAACGTTTCGATCCGCGGCATCAGTTTCCATCCGCTGATGAAGGCCATGTCATCCCCCTATCAGGTCTTTCGATTTAAAGGATAACCATATGATAACCGCCCACAGGGCTACCCCCCGCGATGCCAGTATTAGGAAGGTAGTAAACGAACTCCCCAGTTATCCAGTATAAAGACGCCAGCACAGCCACATGCCACGATACACAACCGCCCCAATAGCGCCCGGTCAGCTTTTCGTCCGGCGGCTGGTAAGGGCGATAGGGACTCGGATTGCTCAGCTGCTGGACAGGTACAGGCGGCTGGTTGCTCATGCGTCCAGTCCCAGCGTCATCAGGTACTGCACGGCGTCCCGCGCGTCCATCCCGCGCGTAGATTGCAAGTACTCAAGGAGTTCCATCACTTCCAGGGACGCCAGCACGCTCCATTCATAGCGCCCCACGCCCGCGGGCGCTGACGACTCGCCCCGTACTTCACAATCCTTCGAAACTCTTCGCAGGAACTCCGGCTGCTTCCTCAGGGAACTCCTGAGTTCAATCCCTTTTTCATGCGGTCACCAGCACCTGTAGTTTCCTGGCCGCGTTCAGGGTCAGTCATCTGGCGCGGCTTTCGTCGTCGGTGCGCTTGCACGCGAGGGAGCCGCTCGTAGCCGTGTCTGCGCTCCGGGACCGCGTCTGCGCGGCCTGCGTCGCCGGTGCGCTTGCACGCGCGTGCTCTTGGCTTTCCGGCGATGGGCTCTTACCTTAACTGTCCTGCGACGGCCAAAAAACCACATGTCAAGAACCTCTCAAAATTAAAAAAACAAGGCGCAAACAACAGTGAATGTTATGCATCCGAACGGGCCATAGCCCTCATCCGCGATCGCGCGAAGGCACTGGCAAGACCGCGGTCATCTCCGCTTACCATACCACTTTTCCCTCTTCCGCCAATCGTTTCAATCCTTTCTTTGTCAGGACATCAGTTTGCCAAGCAGTGTTGAGATTGATTGGACAGCCTGTAAGCCAGCCGTTATTCTCCCCAGAATCGATCCACTGGCCTCTCTCCGCGCGGACGGTCCCCGACGACCGCTACCCAGTGGCTTCGTATCCGAGCGGGAAGGCACAGGCGAGCGCTCTTGGCGTCAGTGGCCGGCCGCGTACGGGAAGGGGAACGCGATCTATTGTCGCCCAGTCGCCGAGAGCGACCGGGGCGGCTGGCCGCGCCGGATGATCCACAGGCGGATTGATCCGGATCGGTCCGCCGTGCGGTTGGACAGCCCGGTCGTGCGCGCGGCACGCGCGCGCCGGCGATGCGTCCCAATGTACAGAGACGGATCACGCGCGCGGTCGTAGCCGCGGCGGCTTCCGCACTCAGATCCACAGCCTGACGGATCGACGGGGCCATCCCCTAGGCCTGCGCGACGGGCGGCGCGGGGCGACGCGCTACGTCCCACACGCCCATGTAGCCTGGGGCGTCTGTACCTGACAGGGGCTTGGATAGGGCATCGCGACTCGGTTGGCGCCGGCTATAGCCTTAGCCGTTTCTATCCGGTCATCCGCGATATCCGCGACAGGACGCATAGACGGGGCCGCGCCGCTGCCGGGCAAAACGCAGGCAACGCCTGAGGCGCAAGGCAAGGCGTACCGTTACTCCGTACGCGCTTCGTTCAATACACGCGGCTATCCGCCGAATGGCCTGTTTCCGCATGGATCCGGCTTCAACGGCGTCATTCGCCTTGTCGTTGGCCGCGAAGCGCACCCGATGTCCCTGCGGACGCAAACCGCAACCATGCCCGCCGGCCTACGCAAAACCAGGATCGCCTGTCCGGCCTCGGCTCGACGGGCACAGGTTGTAGGCGAGGGCATCAGCCTCAAGGCGCAAATTCCTGGCTCCTGACCGCGCAACTCAATCCGCCGTATATTGAAGTTCCGCCTCGGGATGGAACTTCGCCTTCAAGGGCAAGGTTACGTTCAGATGGCTGTAGTCGGGTACGTAGGGGTCAGGGACCAGATCCAGAATCATGGCGTACTCGTCGCAGCATTGATTCTTGGGGCAATGCACGCAATCCACCCAGACCTTGGGACTGACCTGCTCCATGGGAACCTGGCGGAAGCCCAGTTTCTCGAAGAAGAAGGGCGACAGGGTCAGGGCGCACAGCTGCTGATACCCCCGGACCTGCGCCATGTCGATGAGACTCTGCACGATTCGACGCCCCAGGCCCCGGTTTTGGGCCGCCCGGTCGACGACCAAAGAGCGCACTTCGGCCAATTCCGGCGTCAGCCGGGTCAACGAGCCGCCGCCCAAGATGCGGCGCGCGGCGTCGGACGGCGGCTCCGCGTATTCCGCGGCGACCACCCAATCGCCGGGCGACCGGGCAATGGATTCCGCGGTCCGGTACAGCATGATTTTGCGCGCGGCGTAATCATTCACCAACCGGGCCAGGAAGGAAGCGTCTTCCTTCCTGGCCTGCTCCAACCGAATCATGGCTGCCGCGCCTGCCCCGCGCTCTGCTTACATGCCCTTCAGAATATCGCCCACCGTCTGGGCCGCGCGCTCCAGTTCCGCCTCCGTGATGACGAAGGGCGGCACGAAGCGCAACACGTCCGCGCCCGCGGACACCGTCAGCAGGCCGCGGTCGTAGGCCTGGTCCACGACGGCGTTGACGTCCAGATCCATTTGCGCGCCCACGATGAGGCCTTGGCCGCGGATCTCCTTGATATAGGGCGAGTTCAGTTCCGCCAGCAAGTCCGTCAGGTACTGGCCTTTGGACCGCACGCTCTCGAGAAAGGACGGTTGCGCTATGCGGTCCAGCACCCGGCAGGCTACGTTGGACGTCAAGGGATTGGCCGCGAACGTGGAGGCGTGGTCGCCGGCATGCATGGCGTCCGCCACTTTCTGCGTCAGGCAGATGGCGCCCATGGGCAGGCCGCCGGCCAGCGACTTGGCCAACGTCATGATATCCGGCGCCACCGCGTCCCCGACGATGGATTGATAGCCCCAGAGCGCGCCCGTGCGCCCCATGCCGCACTGCACCTCGTCGAAAATGAGCAGGGCGTCGAATTCGTCGGCCAGGGCGCGCAGGCCCTTGAGGAATTCCGGCGTCGCCAGATTGACGCCGCCCTCCCCCTGCACCGGTTCCACGATGATGGCGCACATGCGCTCGTCCATATAGGAGCGGGCGCTGTCCAGATCGTTGTACTGGGCGATGCGCACGCCCGGCATCAGGGGCTTGAACGGATCCTGGTACTTGGGACGCGGCGTGGCCGCCAGACTGCCGAAGAGACGGCCGTGGAACGCGTCGGTGAAAGCCAGGATGCAGTATTTGTCCTGGACGTCCTTGGCGTACGCGTACCGGCGCGCGAACTTGAACGCCCCTTCGTTGGCGTCCGCGCCGGTCAGGCAGAAATGCACCTTGTCGGCGAAACTGCGCGCGCACAACTTCTGCGCCAGCCGCGCGTGCGGAGCCGTGTGGTAGAGATTGCTGACGTGGTACACCCCGCTGTCCACGATCTCCTGGACGGCTTCCTTGATCTCGGCGTTCCCGTAGCCCAGGGCGTTCACGGCGATGCCGGACACGCAATCCAGGTACGCCTTGCCGTCGGCGTCGTACAGCGTGGAACCCTCGCCATGGGTAAATACCATGGACGGGCGGCCGTACATGCCCAATACGTACTCTTTCTCCAGGGCAATGATTTCCTGCGTATTCACAAGCGCTCCTTAACCGGTTGGCGTGCAATGACGAAACGAAAAGCGAATGTCAGGCGTCGCGGCGCATGAGGCTGAAACTCTGCGCCGTCGGTCCCGTAGGGGGCTGCGCGGCCAGGAACAGGGCCAGCGGCACCACGTCCGCCGGATCCTTGATCCATTCGGATTGCCAGGCCGCGGGCAGTTCCGGATCTTGCGCCCGCGCCTGGCGTAGCATGTCGGTCTGTACCGGGCCGGGAATCAGTTCATTGACGGCAATCCCGTCCGCCCACAGCTCTTGCGCCAAAACGCGGGTCAACATCCAGAGCCCCGCCTTGGAGCAACAGTAGGCGGCCGCGCCGGCCGCGCCCTTGCGGCCCATGCCCGAGCCGATCACGATGATGTGGCCCCCGCCCTGGGCCTTGAGGTAGGGAATGGCGGCGCGGGCGCACAGATACGCGCCGGTCAGATTGGTGCGCAGGACGCGGTCCCAGAGTTCCGGGTCGCTGGCCTGCACCGGGCTTTTCTCCGCATCGACGCCGGCATTGATGACGAGGAGATCCAGGCCGTTCCAGGCCGCGTGCGCCGCGTGGCACATGGCGTCCACTTGCGCCGGCTGCGTTACGTCGCAGACCAGGGCCGTCGCCGCGCCGCCGCGGCGGACGATGCGATCCGCCACGGCCGCCACCTGCGCCTGCGTGCGCGCCGCGCAGGCGACGCGCGCCCCGGCGCGCGCGAAACCCAGCGCCAAGGCCCGGCCGATGCCGCGCCCCGCGCCCGTGATGAGCGCCTTCCGGCCCTGCAGCGATTGCGCGTCCGTCATGCTGGCGCCCCTAGGCCGTCGGCACCACGCGCGTGCCGCTTCCCGCCTGGACGCCGGCCAGATTGGCGATGACCGCCTGGGCCACGCCTTGGTCCAGCGCCTGCAACGCGCTGCGCACTTTGGGAATCATGCCGCCGCGTATGAAACCTTCCTCGATCCAGGCGTTCGCCTGCTCGGCGGTCATGGCGCGCACCACGCGCCCGGCGATCTGCACGCCCGGCACGTCCGTGACGAAGACGAGGCGCGGGGCCTCCACGCCGGCCCCGATCGCCATGGCCGCATGATCGGCATTGACGTTGTAGTTCCGTCCGTCGTCCTGCCCCAGGGAAATGGGACTGAGCACGGGCGTATACCCCTGCTCCAGCAACAGTTGCACCAGGGCCGGATCCGTCTTGACGATTTCCCCCACCTGTCCCAGATCACCGGCGGGATGCTGCATCTTGCGCACCTGCAAGGTGGCCCCGTCCACGCCGGAAAGGCCGGCCGCGGGCACGCCGGCGCGCGTCAAGGCGCGCACGATGCGTTTGTTGAGCAATCCGCTCAAAACCATTTCCGCCACGGCCAGGCTGTCTTCGGTCGTGACGCGCAGGCCGTCCAGAAAACGCGGTTCCAGGCCCAGGGCTTCCTGGTACGCCGCGATGGTCTTGCCCCCGCCATGAACCAGAATGACGGGCTGTCCGCTGGTTCGCAGGCTGTCCACGGCGGCCGCGAGCGCCGACAGGAAGGCGGGATCGTCCAGTTCGCCCCCGCCGATCTTGACGACGAGCGGGCGAGCGCGTTCTTGATCGTTCATGGCTGCAGGCATGGCGGCGCGCCCTTAGAGCAGGCCCAGGGTTTCTTCCAACCCGAGCGCGATGTTCATGTTCTGCACCGCCTGGCCGCTCGCGCCCTTGATGAGGTTGTCGATGCTGGATACGATGACGTAGTCCGCGCCGGCCGCATCCTCCGGCCGGATCGGCGTCAGGCTGATGGCGCAGCAGTTGGTGTGGCTCACGTGCCGCACCGAAGCCAGCGCTTCCGGCGGCAACAGGCGCATGAACGGTTCCGCGGCGTAGGCGTCGGCGTACAGGGCGCGCAGATCCCGTTCGCGCACGCCGGCCGCCGCGGAAACGTAGATCGTGCTCAGGATGCCCTGATTGAAGGGAGCCAGGTGCGGCGTGAAGGTTACGGCGAAATCGGGACCCGTCCCGCGCGCCGGGTTCAGTACCTGTTCCATTTCGGCGATGTGTCGATGCCGGTATCCGACATTGTAGGGGCTGATATTTTCGTTGGCCTCCACGTAATGATACGGCAGTTTGGGCTTGCGGCCGGCGCCGCTGACCCCGCTCTTGCTGTCCACGATGATGCGCGGCTGCAGCGCGCCGGCCTGCGCCAGGGGATGGAGGGCCAGGTTGACGGACGTGGGATAGCAGCCGGGGTTGGCGATCAGGTTCGCCTCGGCAATCGCCGCGCGCTGGATTTCGCACAGCCCGTACGCAGCCTGCGCCAGCAAATCGGGAGCCTCGTGCTCCACGCCGTACCAGCGGGCGAAAAGAGCCGGATCCCGGAGGCGATAGTCCGCGCTGAGGTCAATGACTGTGACGCCGGTCTCGCGAAAGGCGCGGACCGGGCCCATGGACTGCGCGTGCGGCAAGGCCAGGAACGCCACGTCCACCTCGTCGGCGCGGTCCAGCGCGGCCTGCAGGGTAATCAACTCGCGGTCCCAGGGACTGGGATGCACGTCGCAGTAGCGGCGGCCCGCGTTCCGTTCGCTGGTGAGCCACACGATCCGGACCTGGGGATGGCGTTCCAGAATGCGGATCAGTTCGACTCCCGTGTATCCCGTGGCTCCGGCGATTCCCGCTTTGATCATCTGCCTGCTTCCTGTTGCGAATGACGTTCGGACATAAAAAAAGCCCTCCGACCGGAGAGCTCGCTTGGCTTTGCCTACGAAGAGCGCGTCCCTGCCAGAGAGAAACCGACTACTGTAGACTCGACCTCCTGCGCGCAGGAACGGGAGAAAAGGCCTGACTGTTCATAGCGGAAAGAGTAACACATGCAGCGGGGGAAGTCAACGCGAGAGGCGACCATTGCGGTTGGTTTCAAGAGACGGAAGTCGCGCAACAGGCGGCGCAGGCAATGCATTATATGTCCGCAGCCATGCCGGTCGGGGTAATCCGGCAACGCACGCATGAACCTCTTGAGAGGGATGGGCGCAAAAGATTTGCGCCCCATCGTCTCTGGGGTTAGGCATGCAGCATGTCCCCGTAACACGGAGGAAAATCATTTTGATCGACAGCTGAAGCGCTGAACCTCGCGTTTTGCCGTACCGTTTCCTGAAAAAGGCGGCCCCATGCGAGATCCTTGGGCGGCGCACGGAACCGATCGCGTCACTTGCCCGACAGGCCGCCAAGATTCAGGATCGAGGCCCAGCGCTACGAGCCCCGACAAGCGTAACCCATAAAGGCTTGGATTTTGGCTGCAACGTTTACACTATAGGGCGTCAGGTAGAGTTCTCGCTATATCTCAGAAGAATTGTACCTCTCAATTGGAAGGCAGGAGGAGGGATGCAGTGAAAGATCGAAACGCAGGCGATTTCATAGGCTATTTCTTTGGCGGCTTTTTCAGTATCGGCATTTGGTGGTTATGGAAAGCCTATGTATGGAGCCAACAAAACTATGACGCCAATCTGCGCCAAGTGCAGTTGTTGGAAAACATTGATGCTCGACTCCACGATATAAGCCAAAAGATGTAAGCGGGAGACGCCGTTGCCTTCGTCAACTTATCCCGCCTCCCAACGCATAGACTGAGTACGCGGTCATGCGGATTCTGCTAGGTCCTATTCAGAAACTGCCATTCGGACGCAGCTAGGTGCCGTACGTATTTCAGAGACGTGCGATCCTCGTCGAGGCTGACGCTGACGGGGAGAACGATAGTATAACCTAACAGAAGGCGCATGACCGCGTACTGAGTTCCCCTTGCCGTATGCGGCCGGCCACTGACGCCAAGAGGTGCCCATTCGCGCCATCCAGAGCCACGATTTCGCAAAAAGAAGACAATGAGATTATTTTTATACGCATATGACGGAACAAGTAATCAGAAAAGAATAAATGTGGAGCCGTCGGTCATCGGGAAACGCGCAAAGGGATGGATAGCCGGGAGGATAACCGCTGGCGCGCAGGATGTCCAATTCACCTCAACGCGACCCGGATCTGACTGCAATCCTACTCAACGCGACCTAGATTATATTGGTGTGGATCTCCCCTGAACCAGCGATGATCTTGGGAACTGGGCTCCAAGCTCGCGTGCCCCGGAGGAGGACACCCTGTTGACTGACGCCTACCGGATCTGGATCCCGTCCTGGCTGCGGGCGACTGCGGCCGCCGGCTGCGGCGCGCTTTTCCTGTGCGTCGGGTGGGCGGTGGCGGGCGATTATGCCGCCAAAGACCTGCCCATGCAACGCGAGACGGCGCGGCTCACTTTGGATTACGTCCAGGGGCGCAACGATGATCTGTTGCGCTACGAAGATCGCATGTACGGCGTCGCGTGGGAGGTGCCGTTGCTGTGGGCGGAACGCCTGCCGGGGTGGCAGGATCGGGTCGACCGCTATCGGTTGCGGCACTGGCTGACGCATCTGCTCTTTCTGGCCGGCGGCCTGGGGTGCTACGGGTTGGCGTTCCGCCTGTACGGCCGCCGGCTCCTCGCGCTGGGCGCGATGGGCCTGTTTCTGCTGCATCCGCGGCTCTACGCGCACTCCTTCTTCAATTCCAAGGATTCGCCTTTCCTCAGTCTGTTCATGCTGGCCCTGGGGCTGCTGCACTGGACATTCCGCGTCGGCTCCGTCAAGGCGTTCCTGCTGTGCGGCGCGGCCCTGGGGATACTGGCCAACGTCCGGATCATGGGGCTCTTGCTGGTGGGACTCGTGCTGGTGCTGCGCGCGGTCGATTACGTCCGGGCCGACCGCGCGGCCCGGCGGCGGGTGCTGCGCACGAGCGGGGCGTTCGTCCTGGCGAGCGCCTTGACGTTCTACGCCTCGTTGCCCTATCTGTGGAGCGATCCGTTCCGACGGCTGGCGGAGATCATCGCCTACAGCGCCGCGTACCCGTTTGATAGCGTCCAACTGTTTCGCGGGCAGTACATCCGTTTTTTGGAGCCGCCGCCCGAATACGCGCCGGTATGGTTCGCCATCACCACGCCGGCGCTCGTCCTGGGGTGCGGCGTCGTGGGCCTGGCCGCGGTCGCCCGGCGCGTCCGGCGCCGTCCCGGCGCCCTGTTGGGCCCTACGCTCCTGCGCTTCGAACTGCTGCTCCTGGCCTGCTTCGTCGTGCCGGTGCTGGCGGTCGCCCTGCTGCACCCCACGATCTACAATGGCTGGCGCCATCTGTATTTCATCTACGCGCCCTTTTGCCTGTTGGCGACGGGCGGCCTGGAGGCGCTAGCCCAAGCCGCGTCCGCGGTCTGGCGCCCCCGGGGTCTTGGGATAGGGGGGGGGGGGGGGGGGGGGGGCTGATTGGGCTGGGTCTTCTGGCCAGCGCGCTCGCGTGGCTGGGCGCGCTGGCGCAGCTCCATCCCTATCAGCAATTTTATTTCAACTTCCTGGTGGATCGCGCGACGCCGTATCGTCTGGAATCCCAGTTCGACCTGGCTGGAGCCGAGAGCACTTTCGAGGATGGCGCCTCTACCCGGAGTGGCCTGCAATTCTTGCTGCAACGTTATCCGGAGGGTTCGATCCGGTTGTATAGCGGCGAGTGGCCCGTGGGCATGCCGGCGGAGGCCCGGCAACGGTTCGCGCAGACCGATCCGGTCCAGGCGGATTTCGTGATCCAACGCTTTCCCTCGCGGGTGCGGATCGGGCCGCGGTTGCCTCCCTACGCGCCCGTCCTGCACCGGCGCGAGCTGTACGGCGCGTCGATCTTCGAGGTCACGGCCCTCAACCTGGCGCGGGTGGATGCCGCCACCGCCGCGCCCTATCGCGCGCACTATCGCGCCTTGCGCGCGCGGGCGCCGACGATCCGCGCCCCGTTCGACATCGACGTCTATCTGGAGGCCCACGCCGTGAGCTGGGTGCAGCAGCCCTGCGTGCCGGCAGCGCTGAAACCCAAGTTTCTCCTGTTCGTCACGCCCGTCAACGCGCCGGATCTGCCGCCGGATCGCCGCCGCTTCGGCTTCGACAACCGGAACTTCTATTTCTTCGAGCGCGGCGTGCGCCTGGACGATGCGTGCCTGGCCGTCGCGCCGCTGCCCGACTACCCGATTCGGCACCTGCGCGTCGGCCAGTGGAGCCCGGGCGAACCGGCGCTCTGGACGGCCGACCTGCCCGCGCGCCCCGACCGCGCGGTCTACCGCACCGCTTACCGGGCGCTGACGGCGCAGCCCCCCGCCTACCGGGCGCTGCCGGGGCCCCGCGCCGGGTTCAACGCGTACGTCACGCCCGCGCGGCTGCTCCTGGCCAAGGCGCCCTGCGCCGTCGCCGACACGCAGGCCAGGTTCGTGGTGCATGCCGAACCCGTCGACCCGCGCGTCCTGGCTGGACGCCCCTTCGCCAACCTGGATTTCGCCTTTCCCGCCGCCGGCGCGCGCGTGGACACGGCCTGCCTGGCCTCCGTGCCCTTGCCCGCCTATCCGTTGCGGCGCCTGACCGTCGGCCAGTGGCAGGCGGACGCCGACCGGATGCTCTGGCAGACGGAGCTCCGCCTCTCGCTCACCCCGGCGGGCGAGGCGGCGTACCGCGCGCACTATCGCGCGCTGGCCGCGGCAACGCCCGCGCTCCGGGAACCCTTCCGGGTCTACGTCACGGCGTCCGCCGTGACCTTTGCCAAAGAGCCCTGCACGGAGTCGGATACGGCCCCCAAGTTCCTCCTGCACATCCTGCCCGCGCACCGCCGCGGCGGCTTCGACAACCGGGATTTCCATTTCGCCTGGCAGGGCGCGCACTTCGAGGGCCGCTGTCTGGCCCGGGCCCCGCTCCCGGCCTATCCCATTGCCCGCCTGCGCGTGGGCCAGTTCCGTTCCGACGCCGATCCGCTCTGGCAGGCCGAAATCCGCGGCCCTCGGCGCTGACAAGCCAGGCTGACGGTTCGGCCGCGACGCCGCCGAGCCAGGCGGCGTTACCCGGCATCCAGACGCGGCCCCAGCTAGTACTCCATCAGGTTTCTATTGTAGGGTACAGATGTTTGAGGCGCCCGCGGGCGTCCGTGGTGCGGAACTGCCACGCGTTGCTCTGCCGTACGGCAGACCGTCCGGGTTGAACTGAATGCGTTCCATCAGGCGCGGTCAGATATCCCGGTCGCACCCAGTGGCATGCCGGCGATAGACTGAATTTCCTTTCTCGAAAGACCGGATGCGGATTCCCTAGTTGCCAGTCAACCGGAACCGTCCTCATCCGGGAATGCGAGAGCCGATCGATCTCTCAGAGGGTAACCGCGCGCTCACGGGATTTCCAATAAATATCAACACGATCGGGATTGACGGTAGTTCGCGCGCAATGCCCCCGCACCAGCGGTTCATCTACAGTACAATAGGATTTAGAACGAAAAAAGCAAGTAAGCCGTTGCCATGCCTGCCCCGACTCCCTATGAATCTTTCTTCCGCACAAGGGACGCGTTCACTACGGCGGAGTTCCAGGCCTATTTGGCGCAGCGCATGCCTGCGCGTCAAAGCCGGCACCATGCCATTCTGCATTATTACCAGACGAAGAAACGGTTGGTCCGTATACGCAGGGGATTGTACGCGCCTGTGCCTTCGTATGCCTCGGGGTCTCACGTACCTGTCGATCCTTGGGTACTGGCCTCTAAAATGACGCTGGATGCCGTGTTGGCTTATCACTCGGCCTTGGAGTTCCATGGCGCGGGCTATTCCGTATGGAACCGCGCCGTTTACGCCTCTCAAAGGCCTCTGAAACCTCTGGTACGCAAAGATTGCATGGTCGTCGGCGTCAGTTTTCCGACCGCTTTGCGGCGCAAAAGGGAGGTAAACGTCGAAACCGAAACCGCTCTTTGTTACGGAACGGAAGTGCGTGCCGCCACGTTGGAACGCGCTGTGGTCGATTGTCTTGATCGGCCGTACTTGAGCGGCGGATGGGAAGAAATCGGGCGCGCCCTGGAATTTGCTGAGGATCGCTTGCGCATTGACCGTTTGGTTGCCTACGCCTGCAAACTCAACAACGCTTTCACCAATGCCAAGGTCGGGTACTTTCTGGATTTGTATCAGGAATCTTTGACGTTTCGTCCTCAGGAAACAGAAGAGCTATTGCGTCGCGTTCCGCGCCAGCCTCGTTATCTGGATCATAGAGGGCGGACCAAAGGCCGACTGATAGCCAAGTGGAATTTGATTGTCCCTCCCTGGGTGCATGAACGCCTGTGGGATGAAGAGATATGACGGGCGATGATATCCGCCAAGTCGCTGCACGAACCGGATTCAGCATGCGTATGGTCGAAAAAGCCGCGCGTCTGCTGGGCGTCTTGGATGCCTTGAACCGCCATGCCGTCCTGCAAGGCAAATTCGCTCTCAAAGGCGGTACAGCTCTTCACCTGTTCATTCTGGATATAGCTGGATTATCCGTGGATATTGACATCCATTACACAGGAACCAGCGGCGTAGCCGATTTCGATCGGGTCACAACGGCGCTGCAAGACGTTTTTCGCCAAGAGGCGCTAAGGGTCAAAAGAATTCCCAAAAAGTGAGAAGTAATCAAGTGGCGAACAGGATATACGAATGCCGCGGGATATCCCAATGATCTTCTTGTGGTCGATGTTGATTTCAGGCGCAATAGACTTCTGTATCCTATTGAACGGTCTCATTCCCGGCCTTTGGGGCAATGGAGCGCATCCGCTATTCCTGTGGCGGACATCCATGAAATCGCTGCCGGCAAGTTATGCGCCGCGTTGGAACGCAATCATTCCCGAGATTTGTATGACGTCTGCCTGTTGCATCAATCTGAGTGGCTGGATTTCGATAAGTTGCAGTTGGCTTTCTTGGTTACCGCGGCCTCTTCCCCCAGAATCGATTGTCGGCGTATCACGACCCAAGATCTCACTTTTGACGTAGAGGAAATGAGAATGAATCTCCTTCCGCTCTTGCGCAAAGGAGAATGCGGCATCGCTGTGCATGAAATCAATCGTTTCGGACAACATCTGAAGGAGCAGTGCCACATTTTCGTTGAGGCCTTGTTGCAGTTCACTGACGGACAGCGCCAATTTCTGGACCTGTTGCTTGAGAAAGGAGTTTCCGACGCCTCCTTGTTGCCTGCATCGCCTGCGCTGGAAGCCAACATCAATGCCCATTCCGGGATACGTCGCAAATGCAAGGGTGCCTTTCCCCAATAACGCCAGCCGTGATTCTCTGATGTTTTGGCTGACGCGTTCTGCGTGTCGTTCGCATACCGTCTTGCCGTTAGGGCGTTGATCATTGAAGGGAGACCCTCGAGACGCTATATGCGGCGGCACGGATCGCCGGCAAGATAGGCTTGTCAAAAGCGGATCCTGCGTCTATGGAGAGGGAAATCCGCTTTTACCCCGTATTTTCATCAGGGCGCACGTCATAAATATCAATACGGCCTAGCTGACAGGCTGGCGTTAGTTGCGCGTGCAGGCCGTTCCTGATCGCGCAGACGCGTTGCCTGGCCGGGACAGGAATCCCATGCGTAGTTCGCCGCGGAAGGTTGCCACTTGCCATGGGCATTGGGCCGCTTGACGAAATTCACGCCGATGCCCACTACGCGCTTGCCTTCGCCCGCGTACCTGTCCAGATAACCGCGGGTTTCGATCTGGTGCATGGCCGCGGCGACGCTCTCATCCAGTTTCAATTCGAATACGTAGAAAGTCTCGCACGTTTCGACCACTACGTCCGCGCGGCCGCGGCGCGTCAGCCCTTCCGCATCCACGCGTAAAAGGCTGCGGGCCATAGAGCAAACGATGTGCAGCGCAAGTTGGAAATTGCTTTCCGCGGCCAATTCCGCATAGGACAGGCCGTCCAATAACTGATCAAAAGCGTCAAGGGCCAATGCGCACTCCCCTTTCTCCAAGGCCTGCGCCATTTGGCGTACGAGTTTTCGTACGCGGCTGTCTTGCCCGCCTGCCTGTTCGCCGAAACAGCGGAAAAACAGGCCTTCCTGAAATGCGGTCTCCACTTCCCAGTTCGGGAAATCCAGGATCGTTTCGCCGTTGATCCGCTTGAGCGTTACGAAGCCGGATTGGAACAGCAAGGCATTCAACGCGGGTTTATCCAGATCCAGCGCATCCTTGGCGCCTGCGGCACTGAAGTCCATGTCGGTCAGGGCCCGCCCCCGCGCCTGGATATAGCGGAACAGAAAATTCGTCTGGCCCGTCCTGATCCACGGACGCGGAAACCCTGTCAGGATAATATCCTGAGCGTTCTGGGGCGTCACCAGGCGATCCAGGGCCGTCAGGTAGGAGATAGGGTTGTATAGGCTTTCGCCGCTTACCGTAAACCGATAGCCGTGGTAATGCATGCGCAAGCGCTCGCGCATCGTCTCGGGCGAACAGCCGAAATTGCGAGCGGCTTCCTCGATATGAGGGCGTAAAAACGTATCCACCTCCGCTTCCGTAAACCCGCATAAAGCATTGAAACGGGCATCGTCCGACAGGTATTGCAGATTATTCAGCGCCGAGAACAAGCCTGACCCGCCGATATCCAAGATGCCTGTAATGAAGACGAACTGGATGGCTCGATTCCAGGTCTTCAACGTACGGTAGAAATGGCGCAAACTGGCCTGGATGGCGTAGTTGTCGGACGCGTCCGCGCCGGACGGAACCAGCAACTCCGTGAGCGCGGCATCGTACTCGTCCACAAGCACGACGAACTTGCCGTAGGCCTTCTCCAGATGGGAGCACAGACGACTTAGAGCGGTCCAGGGCGCGGTGTCCGGCGTCTCGCGCAGAACGAACCCGAACCGCTGGGCTTGATCGCGTACGATGTCCATCAAGGCCTCGTGGACTTGCGCTGGCGTCAGGCCCACGCCGCGGGACATGTCCAGCAGCATGACGGGCACTTGCGGCACCTGCGGCAAATACGGCGCAATGGCCAAATCCCGGAAGAGAGCGTCATCCTCTCGTCCGAAAAGATGCTCCAGAGTGGACACGAGAAGGGACTTGCCGAATCGGCGGGGCCGCGCGAGAAACGCGTAACGCATCCTGGCTTCAAGCATGCATTGGATGTAGGCGGTTTTGTCTACATAGATTTGACCCTCCTGGCGCAGGGTCGCGAAGTCATAGGCGTCGATTGCGAGAGGAGGCAAGGATGGCATGTAACGTTTTCTTGGGATAGGGATTTTCAGATTCTATTGTAAGAGGGCACGCGCGTAACGGATGCAAGTCACCCAATGGCTGCTATTTGAACGTACCCGATTAAGGACCGGTCTGGATACCGGTGCGAGTAACCGGTCGCAATGGCAAGGCGTACTTGACGCTCGCTACGTTCCCGTACTCTCTCTTCAAGCAGTTCATGTTAAATCCAGTCCTAATGATTGGCAGATCCAATCTTAGGGCATAAGGCAAGGCCGCTCCCCTATCTACAGTTCTCGATGCGGTTTTAGGTCGTGTTTGCATTTTTGATTTCCGACCGTATGGCGTACTTGGCCAAAGAGGATTTGGGTCTCCGTAGCCGTAAGGGATGAGTACGCCATAGGGCGCTTTGAGCCTCGCGAATAGGTCGCCGTGAGGGGTTCCAGCCAATAATCAACACGGCTTGGCACTTCGTCACGCTTCAATTATCGGATAAAGTTTTTGAGACGTACGCGAGGATGTCTTAGGCGAGAAAAGGCAATCGATCCCAGTGCGTACAATCCTGGCAGATCGGGTTCGGCAACAGGATCAACGCCGTTGCCTCCGCGCGTACTCGGGTGAAATCGTGGGCGCGAGGAGGGATGAGTCCAGAAATTCTTAACCTGGCCAAGAGTGCCCCAATAGTTTTACATCTCTGCTGTGCCTGTGCGGATATGGTAGCGATACAAAAACGCTCATTGACTCCCTTTGCTATCACAGATATCATAGACAATCAAGTTATGCATTCGTTGCTCCAGCATTTCTGGTCTGATTTGATGCCTAGCCTAAGCATTCGAAATATTCCTGAAGAGGTGCATGCCGCTTTGCGCTTGCGGGCTGCAGCGAATAACCGTAGCATGGCAGCGGAAGTACGTAACATGTTGCTCCAGACATTGCCTCTGACAAGAGAGAATGCCCATGTACGGGCAGTCGACAGCCAATGCATGAGGCAGGATGTATTGGACGCGGAACAAGCGCAGGAGGTAGAGGTACGGGTCAAAAGGCAGCGCGAGGCATTACGCCAGCGCATGAGAGAGGTCCAGACATGGGCTTTGTCGTTGCCGGGACATGATCATGATCAAAGCGTTGTAGACGAACTCATTGAAAGTCGGCGAGCCGAAGCAAAACGGGAGGAGAACGCGCTATCCAAGTACGTATCCAAATCCAATCCCGGCGATGATTCTTGATTCCTCCGCCGTACTCGCTTATATGACCGCGAGACGGGATGGCAATATGTCGAAAATACCTTGTTGGATCAGACCTTGATTTCTGCAGTTAATGCGGCAGAGGTTCTCATTGTGCTCACGCGTAAGCAGGGTGCGCTTGCGCGCTCTTGGCAACAGCTGGAAGCGCTGAACGTGAGTATTGAGCCTTTTACGCGACAACAGTCCATAGAAACTGCCCGTTTGGTTCCAGCAACGCAAGGTTATGGCTTGTCTTTGGGTGACCGCGCGTGTCTTGCTTTGGCTCTTGAGAGACAAATGCCGGTGCTTACAGGCGATCGAATTTGGCAGACCTTGGATATTGGCGTTCGCGTTGAGATATTCCGATAACCCTGTCCATGACATCAGACGACGATATTGTCCGCGGTTACCCGTTCCGACAAGGCTTGCGCGATACGAACGCGCGGGGATCCGGGTTGTAGGCGGTAACTGGGGTCGTGCAAGCCGCGCTATTGCCGCCTTGATTGCTCGCGGCGTATTCCCACCCTCATTCAGCTGCGGCACGGTCTAAAAAGCCGGACGCGTAGATATCCAGTTTGGACAACAGGTCACCGCTCTCCGCGCCCCTGTAAACCTCCGGTCAATGTCATGGCGCCTCCGCGAGCGCGCCAAGTCAAGTAAGGCGTAAAGGCCCTCTGATTCATCAGGTCAGCCCTGCTTGGCCATGAATGTCGAAGATGACCTTGGAGCATGCCTCACTGCTTGGGAGTAACGCAAGCGCGACCGGAACGCATCGCGGAAACGATCGTTTTTATTCATTATGAATTATTCACCTATCCGGGACATCCCTTCCCTGGCGGCGTATGCAAGACCGCCGTTTGCATGGCGTAATTGTCCTTGGCGTGAGACCAGGCCTCGCGATCATCGGTATCCGGAGACCTCCGGAAATTCAGGCCGATGCCTATCACTTTCTTGCCTTGACCGCGGTACCGGTCACCGTACCCTTTGGCCCGCATTTGCTCCACGGCCTCCTGAACCGTGCGGTTGCACTTCAGTTCGAACGCGTAAAAGGCGTCACGCGTTTCCACGACGACGTCGGACCTTCCCTTGCGTCCTGCGCCCTTCGCTTCCACGCCCAAAACGGCTTCCAGCATATGGCAGACGATATGCAACGATACCTGGAAATGGCTTTCGGCCGCGAGTTCGCCGTACGTAACCCCGTCCAATATCCGATCAAAGCCAACGCAGGCCTGCTCGCAATCGCCGGCTTCCAGCGCCGCGGCCATATCGGCAATCAGGCCTCGGACGACGTTGCTGCCCGCGTGCTTGCCCAAATAGGTCCAGAACAAGCCCTCGCGGAGCGCCGCGGCCACTTCCCGGTTGGGGAACTCCAATCTGTCCTCTGCGCCTGCGGAGGCGATCGTCAGGTATCCGGTCTGGAACATGAGCGCGTTCAAGGGCGGGCGCCGCACGTCGAACGATTCCCAGATGCCCGCCAGACTGTCGTCGATATCGCCCAAACCCAGGCGATGCGCCTTCATGTACTGGAAAACGAAGTACGGCTTGCCGGTATCTATCCAGGGCCGCGGAAAGCCGTGTTTGCGGATCGTCGCTGCGCCTTGGGGATGCGTCAGCTGCGTCAGGACGCGCAAATACGAAATGGGATTGTAGATGGGTTCGCTGCCGGGCAGAAACCGATAACCGTTGTACTGCCTGCGCAATGCGCTCCGCAGACGGGCTGGCGAGCATCCGTAATTCGTCGCGGAGCGCTTGACGTGTTCCGCCAGAAACCGATCGATCTCCGTTTCCGTGAAGCCGCAAATCGCGTCGTAGGGATACAGATGCGAAACGTCGTGCAGGTTGTTCAGAGCGGAAAACATGCCGGCGTCGGAGAATTTCGTAATGCCGGTCACGAAGGCGAACTGGATATGCTTGTCCCAATGTTTCAAGGTGCTGTAGAAATCGCGCAAATGCGACATGACCGTCTGTTGGTCGGCGGCGGAAAAGACCGGGTTTTCTATCATGCGCGTGAGGGGCGCATCGTATTCGTCCACCAGTACGACGATGTCGCCGCTCTGCGCCACCAAGGCCAAAAAGAGGTCGTTCAAGGCGCTCCAGGGCAGGGCCGCGTGCCGGCGCGGCGCCAAATCCAGCAGCGCGTATTGGGTGCGTACGAGCCGCCCCATTTCCTCTTTGATTTCTTGCGGCGTGTCGCCTTTGACCGCGGCCATATTCAACGTCACGACGGAACAGCGCGGCACGGTTTCCATAAAGCCTGACGCGTGGATGTCCAGCCCTTGAAACAGATCATCGCTCTCCCGCGCGTACAAATGCTCCAAGGTCGATACCAACAAGGATTTCCCGAAGCGCCGCGGGCGCGCCAGAAAGGCGTACTGGATAGCCTCTTCCAACATGCGTTGGATGTAGGCGGTCTTGTCTATATAGACCTGTCCCGTGCGCCGAATGCGTCCGAAATGCGCCGTGTGGGTAGCCAAAGGAGCGAGGGGTTGCGCATTGGCGTCCATGTCACGCGCGGTGACCTCTGATTGCGTAAGAGGGCGAGAGCGACCATTGATGCGCGCGGCGCCGGCGGCCCTGCGCCACGCGGCGAACTACGGGCTTCCCTTCGCCGCCCATTGCTCTTCCACCTTGCGAATGCCCCGTTCCACCGAGGCCGGCACCCCGTCGCTCAGACCGCGGAGACTCGCCAGAATCCGATCGCCCTTCAGGCCTTCCCGGAACGCCCGGTCCAAACTGCGTTGGTTGATCTGATAGACGTACTCGGCGCCGCTGCGCTGCCAGTGCGCGATGCGCTCGATGCGGAAACGCGCGCGCAAGGGCATATTCAGCGGCACATGCACGGCGAAGCCTTTGCGGATGCGGACGCGCGGCCGATGATCCACCGCTTCCGGCGTCAACGACGCGCCCAGCCAAATGGCGCCCGCGCGGGTCAGGGTCACCATCGTCCGCTCGCGATGGCGCAGGGGCGCGCCGCGCTGCAGGGCACCCAGCCACTGCATGGGGCCCTCCAGCAGGAAGCGGACCAATTCCCCGTCGACCAGATCCCAGTCTTCGAAGCCGTGGCCGAACCGGTTGGCCGGGATATTCCACACGTACCAGTCGTCGTAATTGGCGCCGGGCCTTTGGAAGTCCGGCGCATGTTCATGGATGGCGGCCGCGACGTCCTGGACGCGGTACCAGCGTCCCATGGCCAGATTGCGGCAATGGCCCAGAAACACCTCCCGCGTCACCTTGGGATTGTTCTTCCACTTTTCCGTATTGCGGCAATCCAGGGTGGGCGTTTCGGCCAAATCGTTCCAGTCCGGGGAGCGGAGCCAGGCGTTCCACAGGGCCGTGCGTTGCTGATTGCGATCCAAGCGCAAGAAACGGTTGGCCCGGTTGCGGTTCAGGGCCAGCTGCAGTCCGCCCGCCTCGCTCTCCTCCGGCTTGAAGAGGCCAAGGCGCTTGGCGATATGCAACAGCAGGCGCTTGCGCGTGCGCAGCGCTTCCGTGTCGGGCAGGGCCAACAGGCGCCGGTTCAAACGCGCGTCGTCCTCCGCGTGCAAGGCGCTCCCGTCCAGACGCCACTCCCGTTCATAGAGGCATCCCAACACGCTGCCGACGTCATTGAGCAAGGAGTCCCGGTCGTCCACGGTCTCGTCCCGCGAGGGCGGCGGGACGTCCCGGATGGCGAACGCGCCTTCCCGGGGCTCGCGTTCAGGCGGCGGGAATTGATCCACGATGTCGGACGGCATGTAAATGATGCGTTGGGCGTTGGGGCCTAGGCCGGCGAAGCCGCGGCCGATGAGGCCGTTGAAATACAGCACTTCGCTGACCGACTGGGGATCCATCCATCTCTCTTCCGCCTGGAGGCGCAGGTCGCCCATGATTTCCAGGGCCCCGAACTCGCGGAAGAACTGCGTTTCCGGAAGGGTCCCGTTCGCGGCCACCAAAGCGTCCAGCGCCTTGGCGACCGCGGGGTCGTCGCCCAACTCCTCGCGCGCGTTCTGCACGGAGCCCGGACTCGTGAGTTCGTCGGCCAGCAACTCAAGCGTTTCGGCATCGTCCTGCAGCAGATCGACGTTCGCGCTGCGCACTTCCTTGATGATTCCCAGCAGAACGGGCGAATGCTCCTTGAGCAATTGCAGAGTCGTGGGCATAATTCAGGCGGTTGACAGACTGGCCGGCTGGCGTATAATGGACGCCCAGCGCACAGGATCGATCATGAACCGGATTCCGCTCAGTTTCCTGCCCGGCATTTTACGCAATCTCGGCGTGGCGTGGCGTTTGATGAACCATCCGTCCGTCTCGCCCGCGGTGAAGTTCCTGCTGCCGCTGGCGGCGGTGGTGTACAAGGTGTCCCCCATCGATCTGATGCCGGGGTTGCCGTTCGACGACATCTTCCTGATCCTGTTCGTGTTTCCCCGCCTCATGATACGCCTGTCGCCGCCGGACGCCGTAGCCGACGCGATGTACGGTACCCAAAGCCGGCCCGCGCCGGACGATGACGAGACCATTGACGTTCCCTGGCAGACGATTTCCTGAACCCGCGTCAGGTTCCCGGACGCGGCGCTGAGGCGAAAGTCACGGGGGTCAGCACTTCCCCGATCAAATCGTAGGGCAACGCCCCCGTAATGCGGGCCGCCAGCATCGCGCCCGGCTGCGCGTCCGGGGCGTCCGGGATCAGCACCAGCCCGTCCACCTCCGGCGCGTCGCGGTAGCTGCGCCCGATCAGCAGCGCCTGCCCGGCCTCGTCCTGCCCCTGCCCTTCGATCAGGACGTCCAGTTGCCGTCCGATCTGGGCCTGGTTGCGGGCCAGGCTGATGGGTTGCTGGCAGGCCATCAGCCGGTGCCAGCGTTCCTCCTTGACGGCGGCCGGCACCTGATCCGGCATGTCGTGACTCGGGGTGCCGGGCTCCGGGCTGAACTGAAAGGCGCCGACGCGGTCGAAGCGGCTCTCCTCCACGAAAGCCAGCAGGTTGGCGAAGGCGGCGTCCGTCTCGCCGGGAAAGCCCACGATGAAGGTGGTGCGGATGACGACGTCCGGCATGGCCTGCCGCAGTTTGGCCAGATGGTCCTGCACCAATTCCAGCCGATGGGGCCGGCGCATCCGCCGCAGGACGGTCGGATCGCCGTGTTGCAGCGGAATGTCCAGATAGGGCACGATCCGCTCTTCCTGGGCCATGGCGTCAATCAGGTCGTCCGTGACGTGGCCGGGATAGGCGTACATCACCCTCAGCCAGCGGAGGTCGGGGCCGCACCGGCGGCATAACAGGCGCAAAAGCCGGGCCAGAGAGACGGACTGCGCGCGGTCCCGTCCGTAGTCCGTGGTGTCCTGCGCCACGACCACCAATTCCTTGGCTCCGGCCTGGACCAGGCGTTCCGCTTCGGCCAGCACGGCGCGCGCGTCCCGGCTGCGCAGTTTCCCCTTGAACGAGGGAATGGTGCAGAAAGCGCAGGGCGCGTTGCAGCCGTCCGAGATCTTCAGATACGCGCTGCCGCCTGTGACGGAACGGGGCAGCGGCGCGCCGTTTTCGACCGTCTCCGGGTCGCCCAGCAAGGCGTACGCCTCCTGCCGACGTCCCTGCCGGAGGGTGCGCACGAGGGACAGGACGTCCATCCAGCGGCGCGTACCCAGCAAACCGTCCACGCGCGGCACGGTATCCAGAATCAGCTGCCCCTGGCGTTGGGCCAGGCACCCGGCGGCGATGAGCGTCTGCGCATCCCGCTTCCGGCGCGCCTGCTCCTGCAGCACGGCGAGGGACTCCTGGACGGCGTCTTGCAAGAAACCGCAGGTATTCACGATAATGACGTCCGCGTCGTCCGGTTGCGTCCGGGCGCGGTAGGACGCGCCCTGCAACAGCGCGTCCATGCCCCCGCTGTCGGCTTCGTTCTTGGGACACCCCAAGGTGATCAGATGGTAGGAAAGCGAATCGGCTTGCGCGTCCATAGCCCGGTCGAACGGCCGTCTCCAATGGCATTGACACTATAATTATATTACTCGATTCTTGCGCTTTCTGCGGATTATGCGCGTCTTCCTTCCCTGCGCTCGCGCCTTGACCCGTCCTGCCCCGGCCGGCGCCTGCCCCCGCGCGCGATGCGCGCGCCGAAACGAATGCGTTCGCCTGGGCGCGGACGCCGGAGCCGCCTGAGGCGGCCCTGACCGGCACAGCGGCCCTCCATGCAGTTCAGCGCGCGCCCCGACCAGGTAACGGACGCCTTGGTGTTGGGCGGAGGCACCATCGGCTCCAGCTGGACCGCCTATTTCGTGGCGCGCGGTTTGCGCGTGCAGGTCGTGGAACCGCGGGCGTCGGCGACGGCCGTGGCCGCGAACGTGGAAAGGCAGCGGGCCGTTTTGCGCCCGCGGCCCGGCCCGGCGGCCAGCGCGCAGGGCCATTTCCGCGTGCATCGCCGCTTGAATGCCGTTACCGCCCAAGCGCAATTCGTGCAGGAATGCATCGCGGAAGATCTGGAAGCCAAACGGCAGGCCCTGCGCGGCCTGGAACGCAACGTGGCGGCCGACGTCGTCATTTGCACCAGCACTTCAGCGCTGTTGCCCAGCGCGATCCAGGCCGGTTGCCGGCATCCGCAACGCTTCCTGGCCGGGCACCCTTTCAACCCGCCGCACCTGTTGCCTCTGGTGGAGGTCGTGAGCGCCCGGCAAACCCATCCCGCGGCCGTGGCGTGGGCCATGGATTTCTATGCCGCGGTCGGCAAACGGCCTGTGCGCGTGCAAAAGGAGGTCAGGGGCCATATCGCCAACCGCCTGACGTCGGCGCTGTTCCGGGAAGCCGTGCATCTGGTGACGGCCGGCATTGCCACGGCGCAAGACGTGGACGCGGCGATCGCAACCGGCCCCGGATTGCGCTGGGCGCTCATGGGTCCCTTTCTGATTTATCATCTGGGCGGCGGGGCCCAGGGCATCGAAGGGTACATGGAGCATTTGGGCGACACCCATCCCGCCCGCTGGGCCGAACTGGGCGCGCCCGCTTTCGGCGCGGAGGAACGGCAGGCCATTATCGCGAGCGTGCAGGAGGCGTATGGCGACCGGCCCATCGAGGAATGGCGCGCGGCGCGCGATCAGGGTTTGGCGGCCCTGTTGCGCCAGGTCCAGCGCTGAGCGGCCAGGGCGCGCGCGTTGCCTGCGGCGCGCCGCCGCCCATGCCCCGTCCGACAGGCGCTGCCTAGGATGACCCGAACCGTCGCGCGCGTGCGGCACGCGAACCGAGGAGGCGCCATGTGAGCGCGATCAATCTCATCCAGGCGGACGAACCGTTGCGCATCCAGCGGATTGTGCTGTATCCCTATCCCGATTTGACCCGTCTCTGGTACCGTTTGCAGCTGGAAGCGCTCCAGGATCAGCCGCCCAACATCTCCATCTGCATCTGGAACCCGGATCAGACCGAAAACGCCAGCATTGCCTACGTGGCCTACGACGACGCCTTTCTGGAGGCCACGATCCATCTGCGCCAGCCCGTGCCCGCCGCCGAATACGTTTGCACGACCGAAATCGCGACGGGCATGCGCCCCGACCTGCGCGTCCACGATTTCGCGCGCTTCCGTTTCCCCCTGGAGTTCCGCGATGCCGCGCAGGGCGCGGAGGGTTTCGGCTACGAACGCGCGGAGACTCCTTTATAGGGCCGTGCAGGGTTTCGCGTATAATCAGGCAGTCTTGGAACGGACGGATTCACAAGGTACGCGATGGCCCTCAGCCGACCTTCATTGCATCTGCAAGTGAGCGAAGAGTACCCTGTCGTAGACAGGGACACCGGAGATCTGCTGGGGTACTTCAACCAGTTCCCGGACCGGGAACCGCTCGTTTTCTACGATGCCGACATCGATCGCGCGCGGCGCCCCGAGCTGGAAGGCGCCACGCAGTTCCTCCGGCGCGAAATTCATCCGACTCTGGACAGCCTGGCGCGCGCGCTGAAGCGACAGCGGACGCAAGTCGCGACCCATCTGCAGGCGCACGGGTGTCGCATGGCCATAGCCGGCACCCACCCGGACAGCAAGCCGCAACAACATACGCGCCTGTTCGGCTGGTACAGCCAGCTGGTGGGCGAAGCGAGCATCGTCGCCCGGCGCATGCAGATTTCCGCGACGACCATCCATATCGGCATTGAGGACGCCGAGTTGGCGCTCAGCGTCATGAACGGCATCCGCTACGTTTTGCCCCACGTGCTGGCGCTGAGCGCCAGTTCGCCGTTCTGGAACGGCGAATCAACCGGCCTCAAGAGCTATCGCCAGGTCTTGCGCGATTCCCTGTTGCGCACCAATTTGCCGCCTTATTTCAACAGCGTAGGCGAATACCGGGATTATTTCGACACCCTGACGCAGTCCAACTGCATCCAGTCCCCCGAAGACATTCGCTGGGACGTGCGCTGGGACGAAAAGGGCCGCGCGCTGATTTTCAGCATCTGCGACGCCATTACCTCCTACCAGGATCTGGTGACCATCGTCGCCGTTCTCCAGGGCTTGGCGGCCTGGATGGCGGATCTGCGCATGCGCAACATGGAATTCCGCACCTACGACCGCCTGCTGATCATGGAAAACAAATGGCGGGCCATCCGCTACGGCGTCAAGGGCAATTTGATCGATTTCGGCAAGGAACGGGAAGTGCCGTTCTCGCGCCTGATATGGGAATTGGGCGGCCTGATCGAATCCTACGCCGATGCCTTGGGTATCCTGGATTACGTAGAGCGGGCCTCCGCCATTGCGGAAAAGGGCTCCAGCGCGGACAGGCAACTGGCTGTCTGGGCGGAAAGCCCCGGCGACGTCAAGAAGGTCGTGGATTTCATCGCGGACGCTTCGGAGGAAGGCCTCTCATGATCAGCCGCCCAGAACTGACGATTGGCGTGGAAGAGGAATACCAGGTCGTGGATCCCGCCACGCGGGAACTGACCTCGGTCATCACGCACTTCCGCCAACAAGGCCAGGTCGAGATCTACGGACGGGAAATCGCGTCCGAATTGCACCAGTCCATCGTGGAGCTGGGAACCAAGGTGTGCCATACGGTCGACGAGGTGCTGGCGGAGTTGCGCGCGCAGCGCAAGTACATCCGGGATCTGGCGCACGACAAGGGCTGGCGCATCCTGGCCGCCAGCACCCACCCCTTCAGCAGCTGGGAAGCGCAGGACATCTCCCCGTACGAGCGCTACCAGAAGTTGACGCATGAATACCAGATCGTCGCGCGGCGCATGCTGATCTGGGGCATGCACGTCCACATCGGCATCAGCGACAAGGATTTTCTCATCGACGCGATGAACATCACGCGCTATTACCTGCCCCACGTGCTGGCCCTCACGGGCAGCAGCCCCTTCTGGTCAGGGGTCAACACGGGCATGAAGAGTTACCGCACGCACATCGCGGACGATTTTCCCCGCAGCGGCATGCCCGGCATTTTCCGTTCCTGGCATGACTTCGATTCCATGGCCAAGACCTTGATCCAGACCAACTGCATCACGGACACCAGCAAAATCTGGTGGAATCTCCGGCCGCACCACACCTTTCCCACCCTGGAGTTCCGCATTTCGGACATCTGCCCCCGGGTCAAGGAAGGCGTGGCCATCGCCGCCCTGTTCCAGGCCCTGGTGCTGTGGGTCTGGAAATTGCGCTCCCGCAACCTGTCCTTCCGCCTGTACAGCAACGATCTGATCAACGAAAACAAGTGGCGCGCCTCGTTGCACGGTCTGGACGGGCACTTCGTGGATCTGGGCACGCGTTCGGAAGTGCCCACGCGGACGGCCATTCGGGAGCTGCTGGCCATGCTGGACGACGAGGTGGGGGAACTCCGGATCAAGCATCACATAGAGGAAATCCATCGCATCCTGGAAAGCGGTTCCAGCGCCGATCGGCAAGTGGCGGCGTACAAGGAAACGAACGACATGAAGCAGGTCGTGGATCACTTGCTGGAAGAAACGTCCGCCGATTTGAATTGATGCCTGACCTTGAATTGGGTGCCGAACGGATGGGCTTGGAACGTCCTCTGCTTGCGACTGTTGCATTGCTCAATATATAAGCAGGTCTTGCGCGGACTATTCCGCGGCAAGGGCATGTTGCCTTGCCGCTCTACGGGGTGCGGACAGATATCTATCGCGCGTTTGAAGGTTGAGAATAGAGAATGCGCCCATCCATGAGAGAGACGGGGCGTTAGGTTTAGCATGTACGCGTACTGCGGTATAGGCTAAGCTTCATCCAATTTGGCCAGTGGCGCGCATAGCTGGGCATTTCGTCGCCTGTAACGAAGATCTTGCCATCTACCTCTTCAAGCAAGCGCGCGGCCCGCGCCATCGCTCTTGACCGGACAATCACCGAAGTAGCAGGCCGGCAGTTGGGGTAAGCAGAGCTGCCCAGCCGCTTGCCGTGCCCTCGTCCAAGTTCGCGGAGAAGACCTCCAATACCTAAAGTCAAATTCAGTCAGGGTACATCAAGGCAGGCGTAAGCAAAGGAGGGGATATGAATAATGACGTGGCCGATGGAATCCGCATTGTTGATTTGGAGACGCGACCAAAATTTCGTCTATGGCTTCGTTACTCAGATGGCGTGGAAGGAGAAGTGGATCTGTCGAAAATGGCTAAACTGCCTGCCTTCCGTGGATGGCATGAAAATGTGTCTTTCAATGCCGTAGGCTTAATGCCCGGCAACATTTTGGTGTGGAATGACGCTATAGACTTGTGCGGAGATTCCCTGTACCTGAAACTGACAGGCAAAGCATCAACAGATCTCTTTCCCATGCTGCGCGAACGGGAATGCCCACCATTGCCCGCATCCGCGGCATAGTCGTCTATTTACCGCTAGACGATCATAATCCGCTCCACTTCCACGCTCAATTAGAGGAAATCCATCGCATCTGGGAAAGCGGTTCCAGCGCTGACCGACAAATAGCGGTGTACAAGGAAACGAACGATATGAAGCAGGTCGTGGATCACCTGCTGGAGGAAACGTCCGCTGATTTGGATTGATGCCTGACCTTGAATTGGGCTCCGAACGGATGGGCTTGGAACGCTTTCGCGTGCGACAGTTGCCTAACTCATATAGCGGATCTTGCGCGGAATAGTCCGCAGCAGGAGCGTATTGCCTTGCCTGCGCTACGGGGTTCGGGTAGACGGTTATCGCGCGTTTGAGGGTTGAGAATAGAGAATGCGCTCCTTCATTGGATGGGGCGTTTGGATCAGGTATCCTCTATACGCACTGCGGCCAAAGCCAAGTTCTATCTGATTTGGCAGGAGCAACGCCTGGAAAGCGGCGCGCATAGCCGGGCATTCCATCGCCTGTAACGCCGATCTTGCCGGCCGCCCCATCAAGAAAGCGCGCGGCCCAGCGCCATCGTCCCTGAACCGGAGGCTCGCTGAAGCAGCAAAGACGCAAGCCGCGGCCTCCGCGTCCGAGACGAGTTGGATCCCCTATGCCCAAAGGCAAGAGTTTGTTCCCAGCCCAGGGTGCAATATCTGCATCATTCAACGCAGCCATTGCACGTTGCAATGCGCGCCATGGTACCGATGCAGACTGGCTAAGGGCACAGGGTACGTTCAGATGGGCGTAAACAGGGGAGGAAACGAATAACGATGTAGCCGATGGGATCTGCATTGCTGATTTGGAGATGCGGCCCAACTTTCGTCTATGGCTTCGTTACTCAGATAGCGTGAAAGGGGGAGTGGATCTCCCGTCTCAAGCATGGGCGGTGCGTAGCCACCCGCGACCCATACGCCCAGCAGTTCCTGGTTTTTCCGTACCTAGAGGGCTAAGGCTCCATCGCGCGTATGCGAGCTGCCAGCTCGGCCTCGTTTACGCGGCAACGCGTTGGACCGCCGCGTACCCATTCCAAGGGAACCATGCCCGCGCGCAGGGCGCGCTCCAGCAAGGCGTTCGAGAAATCCCTGGCGCATACGCAGGGCAGTACTGGATACGCCGTATGATCCTGGATTGCCTGTACGTGTTGCAACGCTTTGGCTATGCGACCGCTGTCCATGGTGACGCTCGCCTCGCCCACGATCAAGAATTGGATGGTTTTCCCGTCGGGAAAATCCAGCACGACGCGCGATAGATGATCGCATCGTTGCAGCAAACTGTCGCGGGGCAGACCCAGAAAATCCGCCGTGCCGGCCCAATGGCGGGGCGCATGCTGGTCATTCCATAGCAGTTCCGTCGCGATGCGGCCTGGATCCAGCGCCAACAGATTGCCCCATGTTTGTCGATTCAAACACCATCGAGCCATGGCGTTTTCAACGATGTGGCCGCGTTCGTGTTCGGTCGCTTGCTCGGTCAGCGACAAGTCTTCGCGGAGGCTGTCCAACCCTGCCTGAAATGTGTCTTGCAGGGTATCCATGCGTTTATGCAGAGATCGGGATAACTCGCGTCGTTCTTCTCGCGCGTGGGCAAGACCTCTTCGCACCTCATCGGTCAGGACATCGATTCGACGTTCCAAGTGGGCAAAGCGCGGGTCTATCTCAGACGTTGGCCGGCGCATACGCGTATGCCTGCCTCGCCATCGACCTACGGATCGGAGCCATTGGCCGACCGCGCGCAACAGACCGCGCGGCGGTTCGCGGTCAGGGGCATTACGGGCGGCGTTCTCCAGCCGGTCACCTTCGCGTATCAAATCCTGGGGCGGAGAGGCGCCGGAGGCCAGCCACAGGCGTCCTTCCGCCACGATGCGGGCGATCTCGGCCAGCGTCGCGGCGAAAGAAGGTTGCCCTTTCTCCGTCGTGACGGGTGGGGGCTCCCACGCATCTTGGGCGCTAGGCGGGCCGTATGCGTACAACATAGAGAATCACTCTGCGGTCTGAACAACGCGGTTATTCTACCCTATGAACTCATTATAGCCGCGTGCAAGAAAGCAACCGGCTGCCAGTCGATCTGGCACGGTCGGCACGGCGTTGGCGTAGAGAGTTACCGGTCTCTTGCCGTCTTTCCTCGGCAGTTGGCTTGCAGCTGGACTCGTACGGGCTCAGACCCGGCGCGTGCGTGGCCAATGAGCCGCAGGTCGCAGCGCCCGGGAGTTATGAACACGGCAACGGACTACCTGCGTCTTGAACGTAGGCCATATGCAATTGCAATACGTCGCGATACGCGGTATGCAAATCATCAATGCAGAAGACGACGCTTAACGGAACGGACCGCGGAGTAGGGCCTTCATCGCCTTCAAGTCTGGCTTGCGATGAAAGGTTGCATGCGGCATCAACGAACGTCAGGTTAGGTGGCGTTGACCTTATCAGAAATCAAATCCAAGATCGGCAGATGCCGCAAGACGAGGTGAAAGTTCCGCGCCGATCAAGAAGACGGAGCTGACCCTCTGTCCTACGGCGCATTTAAAACCACACTAAAGCAACCGCATGAGGGCCGCCACGATTTCACCGTTCGTCTGTAGTCCAGCGTACCCGCGCGGTTTGTCCATCTCAACTGTCCTGTGCATCTGTGCCGCGGGACTCGGCATCGCCTTAGTCGGATTGCCGTTCCGTCTCTTCATCGGCGTACTGATTGTAACCAAGGCCGCGTACGTGCGGCTCGTTGTGGAGCAGATGGCGCAAGCGGGACAGTTCCGCCGAATCCCACGCCATGGCGCGGGCAACGGCTTCGTCCCACAGGCGGCGCACTTCGCATTCGCCGTCTCGGAACTGGGGCACGATCATCCTTTTGGTCTTTTCCCAGCAGTGCGCCAAGGTTTGGCGGATGCGAGGGGCGTCTATATCGGGAACCCTGATTTGGCCGACTTCCTTGGCGCTATAGGTGGGAAATTCCAGTTTTCGGCCCGGATTCTGCATTAGTTGCAAGCGGCCCGCAGTGGAGTTGATAAACACGGCGACAGCTTTGGCTTCGGCCCTTGACAGTCCGGTTACAGGCATCCACCCGTTGCCAACGTAGGCCTCATTTCCCGCGGTAGCTGTGACGCGGGCTCCGCTGGTGTCTTGTCCTGCAGATATGAGAAGATAGCCGGCTTTTTCCAGGATTTTCTTGCTCCGTTCCCATTGCTGGGGTCTCCAGTGCTCGTCAGGTGTGCTTTGGATCGAGGTTTGGCCGGCAACACCCTTTGATTTGAGTATCGGAAGGCTTCCAGGGGTACCGGCTACTGTCGGCTCAAAAGAGCCGCCGCGCAACATCCGTCCGGTCGAATGTACGCGCCACTGGCCAGATTCGGATTGGAGTTCATACAGGTCAGAATGGCGGGCGAACTGGGCAGAGGCTAAAGCCAATTCTGGCGAACGCCAAACGGCCGGAGTCCAGTCGCCGGCTTCCATGCGTTCGGCCGGCCATTGCGACACCTCGCCCCAGCCGTTGGCTATTGCCCCTCCTCCCGCACATTGCAACAGACAACGATGCAGATCGTCAATCTCTATCTCATTCCGCGGCATCTTGTCGAGGTGGATGAACCGCGTGGGCGGCTTGGGGCCGGCGTGTCGCCTGGCCACGATGATGCTTTCGTTGATGGAGGTATCTTGACTCATATTCTTTTGACTGGGTAAGTGGCAAGTAAGCACCGTGTGAATGTGGAAGCGACTGGCCAGAACTTGCCGTTCTCTCTGTCCCGATGTTGCAGACATGGCGGTGGTGGGTCTGATCCCGGTCAAGATGCCTGTATCTGCATTTACGCAACGGTCGGCAAGCGCCACGAACAACGGCCCAATGGATGTTTTGTCTCCGAAGTCCGCCATATCAGGATCGGCGTCAGTTAAGCAAGTCAACGCGGCATCCGCTCGTTTTCGGAGTGCGGTTTGGACTTCGGCAGGAAACTTTTCGCCCATTTTGGCCCGGTGAGTGAACGGCGGGTTCATGATTACGATACGCGCGTCCGATGCGGCTTCTACAGCGTCTTCCAGCTCTGCGTCATCGTCTCGCTGGTTCCATACTGCCCGCGATGCAATTTCGGCGTCTGGGAGGGGCAGTGCGTTCGGATCGGGAACGATGGACTTCTGCAGCAGCAGTTCCAGCGTACCGGCGCGGACGATGGAGTCGTCCTTGCGCGGCCCGTAGGGCATCTGGTGCAAGCCCATACGCCGGTAACGTATGTCCTGATTGCCGGCGGTCAGCTGCGACGCGGCCAGCTGCAACGATACCGGGTTGATGTCCAGCCCCTTGAATGCGTCCTCGACGCCAACTTTTTGCAGTCGCGACAGGTCTTGGGCGCTGGCGCCCTGCGCGCGGGCCCGGCGTTTCATATCCGTGAGCATGGCGGCCAGCAGCGTGCCGCTGCCGCAGGCCAGATCAACCGTCTTGTGCGAACGCCAAGTCCGGGGATCCGTCCAGTCGGCGTCGCCGGCGGCATCAAGGGTAAGGCGCGCGGCGATGGAGGCCGCTACGGGCCGGGTGAAGTAGGCGCCGTCGCTGGCCTGGTTGCCCATTACGCGGTTGAACAAGGGGCCCGCGTGGTCGGATCCCATGTCGGCGTAGGTTTCGGCAATGCGTTCCGCTTCCGCCGCAATGTGGCGTAGCGCGCGTTCCAGGCCGGCGACTTTGCCGGAGTCTTCCGCGGCTTCCATGGCTTTGACCGCAGGCAAGAGCACGGGGTGGAAATCATGGAGCATGATATCTCCCCATTCTCGGCGCAACCTCCGCACTACGTTCGGGTCGTTCTTCACCGTTTCCAGGTCGCTGACGCCGGCAAGCCAGCGGCCGTGGGCGATGCGTTGGTGCAGCATGGCGGCATTCATCATCAAGAGCGCGGCAATGGTGCATCCGTCGGCCTGCTTGTTTTGGCTGTTCGGATCCAGGTTGTCCAGTTGAAAATGACGGTCCAGTTCCGTGGCCGCGTCGCCGCGCAAGTGATGCGCCGCCTCGCTGACGCTGGCTTCCAGGACGTTCAAGTCCCGGTCTACCCGATTGCGGCTGAGTCCGGATTTGGACAACAGATTCGCCATAATCGCGTTGCCGTGGTCTTCCAACCCGGTGAGCAGGAGCATCTGCATCGCGTTGCCTTCGTTGACTTCCCCCGGAGTGCGCTTGGGGCGGCGGTCGCGGCGCCGGGGCAGGCGCACGCCAGCGTCATTGTTGATCATGTCCTTGGCTTTGGCTCGGGTTTTCTTGTAGTCCACCGCGCCCGGCGTGCCGTCCGCCTTGGGCTGGGCGCGGGATACGCTGTCTATGCGTATCTCAGGCGTCCCGTCGCCGGTTTTCTTGCCCGTCATAATCGTCGTCGGCGCTGCCGCTGCCCGCGCGGGCGATTGGCCATTCGCTGTCGGCGCCGTAGCGGACAACGCAGGTGGCAGCGCGTTCTGCGTAGACGGAAAAGGCGTCTTGGCTGGCAGGTCCTGATCGTTCGCCCAGGCCTCCAGTTGGGTCAGCGGAATGAGCTCTGCCGAGGGCCGCTGGCGGCCTTCGAGTACGTTTTCGACGGCTTGTTGCGCCTGTCCCGGCTTGCCGATATGTCCGTAATGCCCGATGCGCCTGTTTGCGCGATTGGCTATGGCGACCACCGTGGTTACCGTTTCGGGCTCGGCAGGCACGTACAGCTGGAGCAGGTCGGCCAGTCGATCCTCTATGCGACTGTCATGGGCGCGGAGCGCCAGCAGTATCTGGCCCAGTTCCTGCCAGCCGTCTTCCGGACCGCTGGTCTTGAGCCATTGCTCGGCATCGACATTGGGCGGAATCAGGATGGGGCAGATGATGTATCCCCGCTCCTTGCCCGGCGCGGTGCGCATGGCCCGGCCCACGGCCTGGATTACGTCGATAGGGCTTTTCCGAGCTTCCAGAAAGGCCACGGCGCTCAGCGAGGGCGCGTCGGTGCCTTCGCCGAAGATGCCGACGTTGACCACCGCGTAGGGCTTGTCCTCGGTCGCGGAGGCCAAACGGCTTTTCGCGCGCTCGCGCGCGGTTACGTTGCTGGAGGCATCCAGATGCTCCAGCGCGTAGTCCGCGACGCGCCGGCCGTTGCGGTGGTTGGCGTTCAGCCACTGCTGGACCCAGTTCCGTACGGTTTCGGACTGCAGTTGTTGCGCCATAGCCTTGGATTTGGCGACGGCGTTCATGAACGCGATGCACGACTTCACGCCGACGGAGTCGGCGGTACCGGGCGCGTTGGTGGCTCCGCCGAGCGCGAGCGCGAGCGTCAGGCCCTTGAGGAAATGGGTGGCGGTCAAGGCGTTCCGGCCCTTCTGGGTCATGGTCTGCGCCAGCTTGTTGGCGGCTTGGTAGGCATCGGGATCGTTGACGCCCAAGGCGATGATGCGGTAGTCGGCCAGCCAGCCGTTGGCGACCGCTTCCATGTAGCTTTTGCGATAGAGTTCCACGCCGAAGACGGATTCGTCATCCATATTGCGGACTATCCAGTCCGCGCTTCGGCTTCGGGAACGGCGACGGGTATCGTAGACGCGGGGCGTGGCGGTCTGATAAATCCGGTACTTGGCGGGGAAGCGGTCGTTGTCGTGGCAGACAGTAAAGTCCCGAATGCGATCCTCCAGATGGGCGAGGCGGCGCAGACCAGCCGTGCGATGGGCTTCGTCAGCCACCAGCGCGACGGCAACCGTTCTCGCGCGGCATAGGGCTTCGGCTATGCGGTGGCTACTCTGGTAAGTGCCGAAGATTACGTTGATAGGGGGGGGGGGGGGGGGGGGGGGGGCATGATCGTCTCGGCCTTGGCGGATCCAGTCCGCAATTTCCTGGGCGTCCGTGGTGACTTTCCCTTTTACCTCGGTCGCGCTGACGTTGCTGCGATCCGCCGTCGGGTTATCGTATGTGCGGGGCTTGTCTTCGCCCTTCGGGTCGTAACCGGCGGTTTCGTCAGAGCAAACGGCAAGGGCCCGGAGGGACGTTGAGGCGTGAATCAGGTATTCGCGCCGTAGCTGGGCCACCAAGGCGATGGACGGGCAGAGGACAATGGCCAGTTCGCCGGGCGGCGCGAGCTGCTCCACTATGCGTAGAGAGATGCGGGTTTTGCCTGTGCCGCAAGGGAGAATGATCTTGCCTCTCGCCTGGCCGACGGGACTGCCGCCCGTGACGGATTGCGCATGCTCCTTCAGGGTCTTGACGCTCCGGGCCACGGCTTCGGATTGCATACAGGATTTGGCTTGCTTGGCGTCGGTTGGGGCCTCTGGCTGGCAGTGCGGGCAGATTTCCGTGACGTAGGCCTCCCGTTGGCGGAGCAGGTCGTTGAGGATATTGATCATCTTCACCGGCCGGTCGGCCATGGACAGGGTCCGTTGCGCGTTCCGGTTCAGGGGATTGTCTCCGTTGGTGACAATCCAGCGTTCCGCCCAGAAGGAGCCTGAGGACGCGCTGGCGAAACTGTCGACTTCATCTTTGCTGATGGGCGCGCCGTAGCCGTTTGCGTCCAGTTGCCGAGATTTGCATTGGATCGCGATGTGCTCGCCGTCGCTACGCCGTACAGCTACGCAGTCAATGCCGATGTCTTGCGCGGTAGTGCGCGGAAATTGGGCATCCCGTTCGGGCCATTCGCTCCATCGGTAGCATTGCGCTATGTCCCATTCCTTGATGCTCGGCGCGGAGGCCACCGTAACGTCTTCAAGCCACTTACCGCCCGTCGGCTGGGCTCCCGCCTCGTTCGCAAGGCGGATGGCTTGTTCAATAGCATTTCGCTCGGTGGATGGCATGGAAGTTAACTCCTTTTATTATGCAACTCTTCCGTCCAATTTTCCCTCGCAGCCGTGGAGATAACCAAGAAAGCCAGATTCCGTTTTCTCGGTGCCCCTTTCCTGTCTGTTGATGCGCGCATACTCTACGCGAAGAGTTTCGTTACCTCGTCCGCCGCAAAATGAGGCCAGGCCGCGTCTCGATCCTGGGTCACCATGCGTAGCCCTGTCGCGACCGGCACAATGTCTCCTATGATCGCGCTGGGCCATCCGATTCGGCGCCACGCCTGCCGCAGCGGATCGACGTTATCCGGGGCCGCCGCGCAGAGCAAGCAACCGGAGGCAAGGGAACCCAGCGGATCCAAAGCGAATTCCCGGCACAATCGCCGCGCGAGATCCGGGACAGGCAGCTGATCCGCGTAGAGGCGCACTCCCGTCCGACTGGCGCTGGCCATCTCCGCTACGGCGGTAATGATGCCGCCCTCGGTCGGGTCGTGCATGGCTTTGGCCAGACCCAAGGCTGCCGCTTGCAAGGCGGGTTGCACGACGCTGATGCCCGGCGCGTACAGATAATCGGCGGCCCTGTCCAGATCCGCCGCGGACCAGCCGCGGGCCAACAGTGTAGCGCGTTTCTCGCGCGCGATCAGGCTGATCGCCTCTACGGGCAGTTCGCCGGCCAGCAACAAGACGTCTCCCGGTTGCGCGCCGCTACCCGTCACCGCCTGGCTTGGAGGCACCGTTCCCAGCATGGCGCCGGCCACGATCGGACGCGTCACCGCATCGGTGACTTCCGTATGGCCTCCCGCCGCCGCGACATTGAGCGCGCGGCAGGCGCGTCCGATCTCATCGAACAAAGACGTTACGGCCTCCGCCGCCATGCCCGTCGGCAACAACAGGGTCGGCAAATAGAAGCGCGGCGCGGCTCCGCAGACAGCCAAATCATTGGCGCAGACATGGAGCGCGTAATGCCCTATTCGTTCCGTAGCGAAGGTAATGGGATCGCTTTTGACCGCCAGCCACTCCTCGTCAGTCTTGTTCCAGGCAATGAGGGCCGCGTCTTCGCCTATGCCCGGACCCAACTTCAAGCGCGGATCTTCCGTCGGCAAGCGAGCCAGGCAGGCGCGCAACAAGTCAGGGGGCAACTTGCCCGCGGGCACCGATCCCGTTTCTGCCTGGTCCATGGGCATGAATCAGGCCGTGACAAGCCTCAGTTCGTCGCGAAAAGCAGGTACACTGCGACGCCGATGACCAAGAGCAAATTCAGAATCTGGGTTTCGGTCAGAATAGCCACGACGCAACTCCCGCCTGGCGCGCTCGCGCGCAGGCATTTGGCTAGAATTCCAGTGTAGCGGCTGAAGTTTCCGTTTTTTTGACCGTTGGCAGACCGAATCCGGACGGTTTTCCTGCTTCTCGCGCGTTAGCGACAACGCAGATTCCGACAGCTCACCTGTCTCTCCGCGGAATGCGCAAGGCATGCCCAAGCCAAGTTCTCCCTTTTCGATCGTGGCTGACTTCAGCCGGTAGCCATCGTTTCCTCGTACGCGCGCCAGTGCTCGGCGAATACGTTTGGCGCGATCGCGTGCAACATGCGCAACACCTGGATCCCCAAGCGTCGGATCTCCCACTGCGCGGCCTTGTCCACGGCCCTGAGCCATAGAAAATGCTGCCAGGCCGCGAAGTTCATAGTGGTGACGATACGGGTTTCCGTGGCATTGGGTAGCAGGAAACGCGCGTCCTCCTTCCGGATGCCCATAGCGCGCAGGGCCCTGTACGCTTCCTGCAACTGCTCCCATGTCCGTTCCATGAGCACTTGGGCTTCCGGTTCGTTCCCTATCTTGGGGGGCGTTACGGCGTTCCAGGCTCCTTTCTGCAGATCCACGTACCGTTGCGATTCCTGGCTGAAACTGGCCAGTCGATGCCTGACCAACTGATGGGTGCAAGCGCGGCTGATGCCTTCAAATAAAAAGCAGGCGGATCCGTGCGCGGCCGTTTGTTCAGGACAGGCCAAAACCGGCTGGGTATAGCCCAGGAGAGTCACGCGTAGCGGAGGATCGTCATACGTGGCCAAGGCCGCCGCGCGGGCGGGCGGCAGAGAGATTGAACTCTGTTGCACGACAGGGAGTTCCGCGGCGTCGCCAAGCGGTTCAGCGTACACCTCCGGGGCGATCCGACGCATGAACGGCAGAGCCTCCAACGCTTGGCCTTCCCGGAAGAATTGCAACCACACGCGGGCGTTGCCGCTTACCACCCATTCCCGATCATCGATCTTCGTTACCTCGCAATGGCGATTTTGCATGCGCCATGCAGCCGGCTTCTGAGTATCCGTCCAACGGAAGGTGGCTACGGCATGTTCAATGATGTCTTCATGCCCTTCCCTGACGCGCGCGGCAATGAACGAAGAGGAAGTTCCCATGCGCGCGGTACTGGCGTAACAGAGCCGCGCGGCAAATTCCATGAGGTTCGCGCAAAAGGCGCTTTTGCCCTGCCAAATCAGGGGTACATCTCCGGCATGAAAGGCCTGTCCTTCGCGCAAGGCGGGGTTAGGTTGCGTATAGGCTAGTAACTCCACCATTGTGGCTACTCCCCAGGCCGTGTTGGCATTTACTTCAGCCAGAACTAGGTGCCCGCCAAATACTGAAAACCCAGCAAGCGATGAGCGTAGCGCGCCGCCCGCGTTTGAGCCCGCCGCGTCAGGCGTCGCTGTCCTAGCGATCAAGTCGGACAGGGGTGCTCCGCAGGCCTCCCTCCCAAATCTGGGCCGAGGGACGGTCGGTACGCTGATCGCCCGTCACGCACACGCGCAGGAGACAGCCCTAATAAGTAAGACGAATGGAAAGCAAGATGGTTACCCGTCACGCACACGCGCAGGGGACAGCCTCGCCGACCGTGCGGAGGTGGATCCAGGTGCGGAAACTGTCCCGCCACACAGCGGATCGATTCGGGGTGTCCTGCCTATATTGCTCAGGCGCGAGTGGCTTGGGCACGCCAAGTGCAGGCTGTGGGCCAACCCTCCGCGCTACCCTGAGTAGCCTGCGCGTAGATTGCGATCAAACGGGGATCATGCATGGGATAATGGGGATGCCTTGCGTAGCCCGCAACAAGCCTGTCACGCTTGAACTTATGTCAGTTGTATACAATTGTATACAAACAGGAAATTTGCTTGATTTCAACTTGTCCGTCTGCTGCCATTTGCCGAATTGCCATAAACATACAGGCTTGCTTCGGCCATAGATGTTTCTGATGGCTACGTTACGGGAATGGCGTTGGGACTCAGAGAAGAAGAGGCCAGCGCGGCGCGGCGAATGCTTGTACCATCGCTTCGCCGTTGGCTGCATGTCATTGTGATGCCTCTAGACAACCGTTCAAGAGCGACAATTCCCGATCCGACTGGTCAAGTCCGTGATCCTCAGCCCGTTTTCCGACCGCTCTGCTCTGCGCGGTCTCAAACTTCGTTATCAGCGTTATGGAGGCGTATGTAAGGGGCAAGGATGGGTGAGACGCGGCTTTGATCGACCTGCTTCGCCTCTTTTGGGCAGCCAAGTGAAAACGGAGCGTATTCTGATCATAAGTGAGGCCCCAGCCCCCAATCGCATGGGCCGCTATGTTGCAGTTACAGCGGCAAAAGAAGCGTCTTGACTTGTGCGCGTAGGGACAGCATAGTTGAACAATAGGCACTGGGTACGCGCGTCCATGCTGACGGGTTGTGCAATGAGGGTTTGAGCGTCAACGGAATCCGCGAATGGGTGCAAACCTTCGGCTTGATTGGCAATTTGCTCCAAAAATGCAATGAAGGCTTGAACGTCAACGGAATCCGTGACCGCGGACGACACCCGATTGCTCTTGGCGATCCCCCCGGCTTCTTCTGACGGCATCGGCGCGTTGACTGCCCAGAACTCAAACTCCACTTCACGGTTGCCGGACGAAGATCCGTGCAAGCGAACGGTAAGGATTGCCTTGGTTTCCTGCTCGCTTGGGCGTAGTCGCTTCTCGCTCCGTTCGACTTGCTTCGCATTCTGAAAATGGAATTCGTCATTCCGAAAGGCGAGCGCGCATAGGGCTTTTTTGTCCGTCAGGATTTTGACGAAAGCATGAATGGTCGTTAACGCGCGGCGGTCCATGTCGGCTATCGCGGCTTCAAACTGGTCTTTAGGACCTACCGATGCGGCCAGAATAGTTTTGACCTGCGCAATGGCATTTTCCGCAGGGGCGGTTTCGCCTGTCCGTAGGGGAGGCTGCGCGACGTCCTTGACTTGGAAGCTGAAGGAGCCTGGAGCGGTTTCGGTGATCAGCAACCGATAATCCTGACGGTTAGGGACTTGGCCTCGGGCCGGCAAGGTTGCGCGCTGGCTGGCCTCCACCGCGGTAACGGCCTTGGCAAAGATCTTAACCGCCTCGCTTCCAAAGCCAGTGTGAACGTCGTGATGACCTACTACCGGAGCCTCCCAAAACGTAAGGTAGGCTCCTGACCTGCGGGACGGGCATTCCTCATAGGCTTCCAATTCCTTTTCCACCTCTTGCAAACGACGTTCTAGGCTCATACGCCCGAACACGTTGCCGGGCGAAGTCCAGCTGATCAGTTTTTGCAACGTACTCCGTTCCGAGAGCAGAACGCGATGCTCGCGTATATGCATAATGTTCGCCTTCGGTTTCATTGTCTGCCAGTCTCCAGTTTAACACGTGCCGCTGCGTCATGGCCGGGGCTCAAATCCACTTGTAAGCAGCCTTTCCACTGTCCCGTACGCGTATGGGATCAGATACTGTACCAATATCGATTGCTCAATGATTTCTTCGGTACGCGCGTGGTTCAACTGTACGAAATAAGCGTCCATGGCACAACGGTCTTTCACGAATTCCGAGTCGAACAATCTAGGGTTGCGCTGATACAACGCGGCTCCGGTATACCCGTCGGGAACGTAGAAAAAGGTAACTACGTCAATGTCGTTAGGCGGCCGACCGGATACTTGCTCGATATTTTCCACGAAACTGCCGTCAATCCACTGGAATCCTTCCTGGATGCCCGCCTGATACAAGGTCGCGCGGAAATCCAGCCATTTCTGCAATAGATACCGCCGCGCCGCGCACGCGCAGAGCATGGCCCACCGTCCGTCAGGAAGTGAATCTGAGAGCGGAAGTCGCACCAACATCGGGATTTGCCTCTTTTGAGGTCTTGGAGGCATGCCCGTCTCGTTCGCGCACGCGACCTTCGGTCTACTGGACACAACGGGCATCCCTACCCCAAAAACAGGCGGTTCCGTCCTTCGGACGCAATCGGAGGGAGGGGCAACCCCAATCGCCGGGCTCAAGTAATGATGGCCTAACTGCAAAACCTCACGTAATACTAATGATTTGATGCACAAGATGGTCATTATGCAAAAGATTCAAGAGGCTTTCCCGATCACGGATATTTTCTTGTCTACAAATCTCCCGTGCGCGGCTCAAAATCTTGCCTACTATAGGGCCAGGAGATAGATCGTCAAAACTACTCATTACATCTTGACCATTAATGGGTAGAATACCTTCAATATGATGCAATATATCTCGCTCGATAATTCGAGACATATGGGCTTGGAGATCGTCATCGTTGGGAACAGTCTCTAGATACTTACGCCATTTTGATATATGAATTTTACAAAATTTATATACATCAAGATTTGCTCCGAGTATGACGCATTCGTTGCTAACGATCTTGTGGAACTCCCAGAGATGCCAAGACCTTTTTAGACGTTGCTGTAATGCGGCAATATTATCCTGGCCATCGTCAGAAGCAGAAAACATTTCTACTGCATTCTGACAACATGTTACAATGGCGTAAACCTCGGAACATACAGATGCAAAACATTTCTGCCATTCATCGTTAGTGTTGGGTGGATAACGGCTACTGTGACTTTGAAACCATGCAATTACATCTCTGGATATCGCTCGATCGCGTTCACTGCCGCCCAAATTGTGTGCAATCCAAGTTCGCAACGAACGAATTAGATTACGCGAGATGTTAGATGTTTCAGTGCGTGAGGTTTCATTTGACAACTGCAGTAAATACGGAATCGTAATACGCCCTGTTTCAAAAAGAAGAACATAGCTCCAGATGACAAGACGCATAAAAGATGCTTCATCAGCATCGCCAGCAGGAGGCAAAACGTTGATTTCATGGAGCGCTTCTTCACTAACAAAGGCGCGAAGTGAGTTACGCAACGCCACTACTTCCGCATTCAATGTCGCAAACATCCTCAATCACCGAATAGGGTCAGCAATGGGTCCAATGAAATTGAATGCGATAGCGAAGTTCTTGATAGTACGCCCATATGCAATGTTTTCGTGAGGAAAATGATGATCACGAATCGCAACCGTTTCATTCAATCCTGTGACTCGAACTACCAACGCATCCGCTCTGCTTTTTTCAATACGTCCCTCAAAACGTTGCACATTGCCGTTCTCATCAGAAATGACATGACGTTTCACGACTCGACCGCGATTTTCATAGTCAGTATCATGGTCAAGTTTACGAAAGATATCACGGGCTATTACATATTCCCCTGTCAACCAAGATAGAACTGCTTCAAGATATCTGGTCACATATCGAGATGCATCACCGGCCGCCTCATTTAGTGTATGCACAATCATAAGTGCCTCACGCCTTCTGCTATTGGAGACAGGTAGAGGTTGACGTTGGCTACGAAAAGGACGGCGTCCTATTTCCACAATCCACCAGCTCTCAAGCAACAGGGCAAGACAGCGTCCATCATGCTTAATTTTACTGAAGTGATTACATAAAAAATCTGTGGTGTGCTTAGCGCCTACAATAGTGTCACGAGAGACAATCGAACCCTGTTCCTGATCCAAATCTGGTATGAAAGAACGCGCTTTTAGAAAATATCCGGCGGTTGATCCTTGTGCCTCCAGTTCTGCGTATGCTTCATCAACAAGGGGAGCATTCTGAAGCGTAGTCCCAATTCTCATTTTACGTCTCGAGAATCGTTCTCGCTGGGTTGGCGACAATAAGTCAGGTTCAACCTGTTGAATCATAGAGTAAATATCGGCTGTCAGTTCTGCACGTTGAGTAACTGTGAAATCCTTGGTTCGGTCTAAGAGAAAAGTGGGAATCCATAACCCCATATCTTGAGGATGGTAATCATCAGCTATGCTTACTGCATGTCGAACGACCTCGCGAGCCACTTCGTAAAACGACCAGATTTCTGAGATAGGTTGCTGATGTTTGGCTCTATGAACTGCAAGAAAACCGTACAGAGCAGCATATTCGCCCTGGCAATTGCGTTTGGTGTTATCGGAAGCCTGCAGTTGATTGTTTTTGATTGCATCCAAGGCGTCCTGCATGGCTGCGCGCGCTTCCTCCAACAATCCTAAACTTTCTTCTTCATCAATATTATTACGAACGGCATATCTCCTAAACGCTGATTCCTGAATTATCAGTCTTGGATCAATCACTCCAAAATTTTTGCGCAGCTGCGTCAATACCCGAGCAATCTCCGCATAAGCACGTTCATAGCGATTTCTTTGGGGGGCATTGAATCCAAGTTGCCGGAGAAGGTTAAGTAGAAAAGGAATTTCATCTTCACGGCCGATACCGGAACGTACGCAACGAATCAATTGCAGCAGACAATCAATCTCTCCATCAATATTTCCAATACGACGCTGGCAGAGAATTCGGGCTTCCAAAGTCAAACGCGGCCGAACCAGCCATGCATTGCCTTCGGAATCGGATTCCCATCTAAACAGATCAAGGTTGCGAAATAAATCAGCGATCCACGAAAGGTCATCTGTCCCTTGTCTGCTACCAGATACAGTTCTGATCAACAAATTGACCGGAACAGGGCAATCTAACCATCCAGCTACCATGACCAAATTAATGATGCGACTTGCCTCGCCTTCGCTGTTTTCCTGTTCTTCAGCGCTTTTTCTATTGAATATAATGTGATATTTATCAACAATCCCTTTTTCAATCAATTGTTCATGTAGTTGAGACAAGGGACGCACTTCTCGTTGCTGACTGCCGCGCTCTTGCAACAGTCGCTCAATATATCTCGCTTCAGCGCCGAGGCCTGCGCCAATGTGCGATCGACTCGACGGCAAAAAACGATATAGAACCGCCAAAAAATTCTCTTCAGCCAGTATATCAGGATCGGATTTTTCAAATTGGTGAGAAAGAAATTCACTATAACGAACAAGGAGTTCGTTAAGAGATTGTCGTTCGTTTGGGCGCAGCCGGTTTGGTGCCTCAATAATATGCCTCCCTTTCATTTCTTCACTACCATCAGCACGATATTGAGATCCAACTACAACGATGCGCCGTCCGCGGCTTTGAAGACCAGCTAGAAGTTCATCATAAAGATCAATATTTCTATTGGCATCGCAAACAATTAGCGTTACCCCTGATCCTTGTTTTTCCATCGATGTGCAAAAGCGATCTAGATCATCCGCTCTCGGAATACGACCAGTAGCGTATAATACGGCTGCTGTCTTTTCTTCCCGAACTTGTGCCACAATTCTAGCCAAGGCTAATGATTTGCCCGTTCCTGACTGCCCTTCAACAATTATAGGTTTATTAACGTTAGATGGATGAGCAAGAGCGCTCTGGATCCGTTGTTGCAAATCTTTCTCGAATTCTCTTTCAATCGCAAAACCACGTCTCACTCCCTCTACTTGGAAACGAGATCCTTCCAAGTTGCCGTGAAAACGTCGAAAAGAATTGTATTCGGCCTCGGGGCCTAGCGGAGGCAAAAATGCAGTCCAAGAGTCATCAGCGATCGAGGCCGTGGCTTCAACGCGCAGACGTTCTTCGGGAGTAGTAAAGCATGTCTTACTGTTGACGCTAACAACCCCGGCATCTTCAGAAGCAAGTGGTATGGGATCGTCTATCTGATCCAATGCACGTAGTTCCGCTACTAGCGCACCTAAACGTTTCGTTTCTACTAAAATGCACTCTGATTTTACGGCGGCATTGAATAATCCTCTATCTTCTTCAGATTTGAATTTTGGTTGGCCGCCAAACCAAAGAATTTGCTTTGGCACCGATTTTCCGACTGCACCTAGTAAAGCCTCAATCCTGAGCCAATCGCGCCCAGACGCAAAACCCTCAACGACTACAAGCCCCAATGTTGTTGCCGTATCTAATACTCGTTTAAGCAATGGTACTGCGTGGTGCGCCTGCCGTACAGTGAACTCTAAGCGATCAGTTGGCGGGAGAGCTTGGGGATCTCTCTCGCCTGCACGGCTAAACAAATAGTACAATGGAGGACGGATTCTGCTTCGGGTTATCTCGGGATGTTCATCAGCCGTCAGGACAATCTTGGCCTGACGGCCCCGTGTGGACAGCAGTCGTTCCAGAGCAGGATCCAGAGCTGTGGTAAATACAGCACTCCAAGGTAATTCACATACAGATTCCAGCAGCAGGGGAGGAACTCGTCTCTCAAATCGTTCAGCCAGCCATTGGGAGAAGTCAGGAGAACTGGAGGCTGCGTCCAAGATGGCAGCCCATCCTTTCTGCGTCTCCTTGCTTCCAAGTTTGGCAAGTGCTTTGGCCAACAGAACATCTTCGTCTTGAGGTTCAATCCAAGCATCATGCCCTAATATCAAGATTATCGGTTTTTGCTCTTCAATGGCGGAGACCAAAAGATCGCGTACTTGCGTCATCATAACAATGTATTCAAAAGATATAGAGGCACACCGTCAAAGGAAACCCACCAGTATAGTTGATGTCCTAACACCCTTCAAAGCCGCTTGAGTAGCGTCCTCTTCCATGAAGATGCGACTAGGTCGCACTATGACTCCCAACGAACCACATCGCCGATGCGGATCTGGCCCGCGTCCAGCACTTCGCCCCACGCGCCGCCGCGCCACATGAGTTCCATCTTGCCGCGCAGGCCGAACACCGCCTGATCCATCTGGGCGCACGGTTTGGTCTCGCCTTGGATGCGGACGCGGCAATCGCCGATGCGCAAGATGCGGGACACGGAATCCTTGAGTTCCACTCCGCTGATCATCAGATTAGCCCGGCGCTCCGCGGGATCGACGTCTTCTCCCATCTGTTCGGCCAGCAGCTCCCAAATCTCTTTTTCGATGATCGTGACCTGGCGCTTGCCGCCGAAATCCGCGTTGTCCCGAATGCCCTTGCCGGCCACCAGCGCGGCATCCGGTACGGATTGCATCGCGCCCCGTTTCGCCGTCTTGAGCCAGATCGCTTCCAGTTTGCCGTGGGCCATGAATACCTTCCTCGCTCGCAAGCCGCGTCGCTTGGACTCATTGTAGGTCATTCCGCCGTCAATCGGCCCATTCCAGCACGATGCCCAGCGTACTCGAATCCGCCTGCTTGAGCCTTTCGTAGGCGGCAGGCGCGTCCTCCCACGCGTACCTGTGGGTAACCAGGGGCTTGACCTGCAAGCGCCGCGTCGCCAAATAGCGCAACGCCAGTGCCTCGTCTTCCTCCAAGGTCCACAAACCCGGCGCGCTGTCCTGCGCGGGCCGGACGGAGTTGTGGGCTCCGATCAGCGTGAGCCCCGTCTTATGCACGTCCCGGTAGAAATTCACGTCCGGCGTGTTGCCGCGCGTGCTGCCCAGCAATACCAGACGGCCCAACGGGCGAATGACGTCGAACGCCGCCGTGACGGCCGCCGGATGGCCGGTCGCGTCCACGACCACCTGCGGTTTCCGACCGCCGCACAAGGCCTGCACCCGATCCATATACGCGCCTTCCATGACCAAGGCGTCGTCTGCGCCCAACTGCCGCGCCAGCGCGAGGCGCGTGGCCTCCGCTTCCAGGGTCAGGGCGGGCAGCGCGCCGTTGAGACGCGCCCACTGCAAGGCCAGCAGGCCCACAATTCCGGCGCCCAAGACGGCGACGCCTTCGCCAATCTCGATCCGCGCCTTTCTGACTCCCTGCAACGCGATGGCGCCCAGATAGAAAAAGACCGCTTCGCGGCTGTCCAGCCCGTCCGGCACGGCATGGCACCGGCGCGCCGGCGCGGTCGCCATGCGCTGGTGCGGCACGGCCGCGGCTACGCGTTGTCCGACGCGCCATCCGGCGGTGCGGTCTCCGCATTCCGCAATCTCGCCCACCGTGCTATAACCTGCCTGCATGGGATAGCGTTGGGCGGTGTTGTCCATGCCCAACAGGAACGCGCGTTCCGTGCCGGGACTGATGAGCGAGACCTCGGTCCGAATCAGCAGTTCGTCCGGTCCGCAGTGGGGGAGTTCCACATGGACCAATTCCATTTGGCCGGGGCGGGTGAAGCGTACCTGGGCGTTCATATCGCGGCTCCTTTCGTCTGCGGACATACGCGCGCGGTCCCCGCATCTCGTCTCTGACGGCGCATCGGCTGTCGGGCGGCAACGACGGGTTGCGCCTGCGCCGGATTCCCGTCCGGCGACAGCTTGGGACAATCTTTGCGTACCTGAAATTCTAGCCTTTTTCGCCGATACCCGCCCATGGCTTCCGTAGCTTACGACCGCCGGTACGTGCGGCACGTCACCCAGATGCTGTTCCAGGTCCTCATAGTGACCGTGACGGGCGCGTTCGTACGCGTCCTGGCCCTGGGCCAACACGCCATCTTTCTGGACGAGGCCATCAGCCTGGAAATCGTAACCCGCAATTCGTTGCCGGCCCTGACCGCTTTCCTGCGGCAGTGGGACGTGCATCCGCCCCTGTATTACCAAATTCTGCTGCTCTGGACCCGCATCATGGGTACGGACCTGGTCTTTCTGCGTCTGCCCTCCGCGCTCTTCGGCATCCTGACCGCGCCCGCGATCTACGTCCTGACCACGCTCCTGACGCGTCGGCGCACCGCTTTCTTGGCCGCGCAGTTCTTCGCGTTGTCGCCCTTGCAACTGTTCGTGGCGCAGGAAGCCCGCATGTATTCGCTCCTGACGCTATGGACCGTGCTGGCCTTCATCTGTCTGGTCGCCATTCTCAAACAGGGGGAATTGGCGGACGCGCGCGTCTTCTGGCTGGGGCTGGCGGCTTGCCAGGCCGGCGCGCTGTATACCCACAGCGCCGGCGGGCTGTATCTGACGGCCTCGCTCAACGGCGCGGTCGCGTGGCTGTTGTGGCGCGCGCGGCGCGGCGTTGCCTTCCCGGACTATCCGGCGCTCAATGCTCTGGGCTTGGGCTTCAACTGGGGCGCGATGCAGGCCATAGTGGCGCTCCTGTGGCTGCCCTGGTTCGGCGCGTTCCTGCAACAGATGCAGCGCGTGCTGCAGGAGTTCTGGATTCAACCGCTCGATCCGTACGTCGCGTGGGGCGCCGTGGTGCGGATGGCGTTCGCCTTCCTGCCCTTGCCGGCGGACTATCAGGCCCTGTGCGCCGGCTTCTTGCTGGCGCTCGCCGCGGTCGGGGCGGCGCGGCTACGCCGCCGGCCCGTCCCGTTGGCGCTTTTGCTCTCCGGTTTTTTGGCGCCGCTGGCCTGCGCCTGGGCCGGAGAAGCATTGCGGCCGCTGTGGCACGAACGCAGCCTGAACGGGGCTTCCGTATTTCTCTACGTCCTGGCGGCCGTCGGCCTGGCCGGCCCGGCGCCGACGCCGCGCCGGACCTGGTCCTCGTGGCGCGCGGTCGTGCGGATGGCGCCGGCCGCGGGACAAATCCTGCTCGCGGTCCTGCTGACCCTGATCCAGCTATGGGGCGTTATCGGCTATCGCCAAACCGGCGAGCGGGAAGCGTGGCGACAGGCCGCGACGCTGGTCGCGGACCGCGCCCAGGCCGGGGACGTCGCGGTCTTTCAGGCGCATTGGACTGAACTGCCTTTCATGTATCATTACGCGCGCTTGTCCGGCCCCGCGCTGGAGCCGTTGCCCTTGCCGGAAGCGGCGTTTGTCGGGAATGTGACGGAGCCGCGCATGTCGCCGGGCGCGCTGGCCGTTCTGGACGCGCGGCTCGCGCCCCAGGCCAGAGCCTGGTTGGTGTATTCCCATGATTGGTACACGGACCCGGATCAAATCCTGCTGGAGGCGCTGCACGCGCGGCGCGCGCAGGTGGCCGCCTGGACTTTGCGCGGGATGCGCGTCTACCTTTTCGCGGCCGAATGACGTTCGGCCGCCTGACCGTCAGCGAGGCGAGGAGCTGCCGCAATCAACATGAAGGGCGAGGTCATCCGAATCGGCGTGGTCGGCACCGGCCGCGGGGCGACCTACGCCCGCGCGTCCCAATTGGATATGGGCGTGGAACTGGCCGCGGTCTGCGACGCGAGCCCGCAACGCCTTGACGCGTTCGCGGCCAGGTACCGCGTGCCGGTCTGGACCGACTTCAACGAATTCTTGCGGCAGGACATGGACGCGGTGGTCATCGCCACGTATTTCCACGAGCACGCGCCGCAGGCCATAGCCGCCCTGCGCGCCGGGAAAGACGTCCTGAGCGAAATCACGGCCAATGCCACCCTGGCGGAGGGCGTCGCGCTGTGCGCCGCCGTGGAGGAGACGGGCCGCATTTACATGATGGGCGAAAACTCGGCGTACACGGCCTTCAGCCAGGAAATGACGCGCCTGTACCGCCAAGGGGAAATCGGGCGGGCGCTGTACGCCGACGCCGAATACAACCATCCCATGGCGCCGGACGTCATGCTGCGCCTGGCGCCGGGCCTGGACCACTGGCGCAACTGGCTGCCCTCCACCTACTATTGCACCCACGCGCTGGGACCGCTCATGCTCATGACCGGTACCTGGCCCGTATCCGTCAACGCCTTGTCCATTCCCGCCGCGGAACTGGGCCCGGAAGAAGCGCGCGTCAACGATCCCGGCGCGGTCATCCTGTGCCGCATGGACAACCAGGCCGTGTTTCGCCTCTTCGGCATCCGCATTCCGGGACACAGCAACTGGTACCGCCTGCACGGCACGCGCGGCGCGATGGAAATTCAGCGGGGGCCGGGGTACTTCGGTCCCGGTCAAGTCCGCGTCTGGCACGATCCCTGGAATTGCCCCGAGGGGACCGCGCAGGATCGCACCTATCTGCCCTCTTGGCCCGCCCACGCCGAGAAGGCGGCGCACTTCGGCCATAGCGGCGCCGATTTCTGGGTCCTGCATCATTTCGCGGAAGCCGTGCGCACCCGCCAGGCGCCGGAGTTGGACGTCTATCGCAGCGTCGCCATGAGCAGCGTCGGGATTTTGGCCTGGCGCAGCGCGCTCGCGGCCGGCGACGCGGTGCCGGTGCCGGACTTCCGCGACCCGGCCGCGCGGGCCGCCTACGCGCAGGATCACTGGCGGCCGGGACCGCAGGCTGCGGCGGATGCCAGGGCGCCAAGTTCGATTCGAGGCTCCATCGCCATCCCGGAAACCGCCCGGCGCCGCGCGCAGGCATTCTGGGACGCCATGGACCGCGCAACCTGAACCGCCAGCACGCAAAGGGAAAAACCATGTCGCGCCAGTCCGTACGGGAACAGTTCGGAGCCAACGCCCGTTTCTACGTCACGCACGCCACCCATGCCCGCGGCGCCAGTCTGGCGCGGCTGGCGGAAGTCGTGCCCTGCGCGTCGGATTGGCGCGTCCTGGACGTCGCGACGGGCGCGGGCCATACGGCCTTCGCCCTGGCTCCCCGCGTGGCGCGCGTCACGGCGACCGACATTACCCCGGAAATGCTGGACCTGACCCGGGAAGGCGCGGCGGCCCGCGGCTTGACCAACCTCGTCGCGGAAGCCGCCCCGGCGGAAGAACTGGACTATCCCGCAGGCCATTTCCAGTGCGTGACCTGCCGCATCGCGGCCCATCATTTCGACAGCATTGACGCCTTCCTGACGCGGAGCCATGCCGTCTTGGTGCCGATGGGCTATCTGGCCATCGTCGACAACGTGACGCCGTTCGGCGCGGCGGGGGATTACGTCAACGCCTTCGAGAAATTGCGGGATCCCAGCCATCGCCGGTGCCTGAGCGATAGCCAGTGGCAGGACGCCCTGCAGAGCCATGGGTTCGACGTCGAACGCAAAGAGATCCTGGCCAAACGCATGAATTTCGCCAAGTGGGCCAGTCGCCACGACGAGACCATGCAGAGTTTCCTGCGCGCCCTGTTGACGCTGGCGCACGGGCCGGCGCGCGGGTTCCTGCAACCGCGCGGTACGGGGGATGATCTGACCTTCGGCCTGCAAGAGGGACTGTACGTCGCGCGGAAACGGCTATCCTCCGCCTGACGGTCGTTATCCTCCCATAGCCGTCGGCCTGGCTGGAGCCTGCGCGGACGGGAAAAGGAGGCCGCAACGCGCAGAGGCATCCTTGGCCGCATGAGGGCGCGGGGAAGGAAAGTTGCGCGGAGTAAGGTATCGGGCGAACGCGAACGAAAAAGCTGGCTCACGTTTTGGGGCGATGAAGAATTCCGTACCCTTTTGACGGACGTCAAAACGATGGCAGAAGGCATTGCCTGGGAGCAAAGCGAAGAGGCCCGCTACGGCGGTCTTCGCGTGGAAGTAGGCTCTGACGCGGGATGGGGGGCTCTTCATTCAAGGCAGAGGCAACGAAGAAAACGGTTACGCATAGGCTTTGATTTCACGCCGCGCGGGACGCATATGCGGTTCGCAAAGCATAGGGATAAAGCGGCTACGATTCCAGCGGCCATCAACGTTCCCTGGGTCGATTCCATAGGGGTATGACGTCAATTCCGTAAAATAGCCGAGATTGAGCATGTAGGTGCAATGAACGCGCCCAGGCCGCGCAAGGAGCCGTCCCCATGACGGAAAGAGACATAGGCCGAATAATCCAAAGCAAATTGGGATCCCTGTTCGCTTGCGACCGGTGCGGCGACTATCTTCGTATCAGAACGCCTTATTTGTATCCCGACGGAGACAGCATTGACCTGTTCTGCCAATACGACGGCGAGACGGTGACGATATCGGATCTGGGCGAGACAACGGGCTGGCTATGGATGCAGGGTTTGGCGTCGCGCCGTACGGCGCGACAGAATGCGCTGATCGAGGACGCTTGCGTGACGCACGGGATTGAATTCCAGCGCGGAAGACTGCAGGCGCGTTGCCCGCTGGGAGACAACGTGGCCAGCGCGGTCTTGCGCGTGGCCCGAGCGGCCTTGCGCGTATCCGACCTATGGGTTACGAACCGCTGGGCGGCGTAGTGCCATCGAAAGCGATCGCCGAAGGGTGGAGTTGCCTGTCCCCGCGGGCTCATGCGCCGCGTCCTTGGGAGACGCAAGCGACGCGCGGAGGCATCAAACGCAATCAGCTTGCACAATGCATGGATACGAGCAGGAGCCAGGCGAAGCGTCGGCCTAGGCGGCTGAACCAAACTTGAAAGGGCGCCGCGCCAGGGAAGGCCTCCTGCAGTTAGACGTTCATTGGGACGACGACCATTTTCTGAGCGTAGCGAACGCCAAGCTCCCGCCGCATACAGCGGCGCCGCAAGCCGCAAGGGATCGGCTGGACGCCAAGCAGCCGACGCGCTTACGTACCGGAAGACGGCCCAGACAACGGCATGCGCGCGTAAACGTCCAGTTCCAGGCCCTCGTCCGCGGGCGGCGCCGAACGCCATTGACGGAAGGCGGCCGCGCCGATCATGGCGGCGTTATCCGTGCAGAGGGCCAGGGGCGGAATGCGCAGGGGAATGCCCAGCTGCGCAAAACGCCGCAGCGCTTCCGCCCGCAACCAGGCGTTGGCGCTGACGCCGCCGCACAGACCGACGCTCGCCGCGTCGAACGCCTGCGCAGCGGCCTCCACCCTGTCCAGCAGAATGGACGCTGCCTGCGCCTGGAACGAGGCGGCCAGGTCGCGGATGGTTTGCGTCGGGAGCTGAGCCGACGCGTCTTCCGTCTTGAGGCCCGCCGCGCGGGCCTGGTGCAACATGGCCGTCTTGAGGCCGGAAAAACTGAAGTCGAAACGGTGTTCCTCGTCATGCTGCAAAGGATAGGGCAGGGCGAAGGTTCCGGCGCGTCCTCGTTCCGCCGCTTTCTGGATGGCCGGGCCGCCCGGGAAGCCCAAACCCAGTACGCGCGCCACTTTGTCGAAGGCCTCGCCGGCCGCGTCGTCCAGGGTGCCGCCCAAAACCCGGACTTGCCCGCAATCCTGCATCAGGACGAGATCCGTGTGCCCGCCCGAAACGATGAGGATCACCATGGGCCAAGCCAGATCGGCCGCCGGACACCCCACCGCGCCGGCGGCCTCCAGCCAGAGACTGTGGATGTGGCCCGCCAGATGGTTCACTCCGATCAAGGGCAAGCCGCTGGTCAGGCTGATGCCCTTGGCCGCGTTCACGCCCACCATCAGGCTGCCCACGAGACCGGGGCCGCAGGTCACGGCCAAGGCATCCAGGTCCGCGACCGTTTCCACCTGCGCCTGCGCCAAGGCCTGCGCCACGACGCCGTCAATGCTCAATACATGTTGGCGGCTGGCCACTTCAGGGTATATCCCGCCGAAACGGGCGTGGTGCTCCATCTGGGACGCTACCACGTTGGAGAGAATGCGCCGGCCGTTTTCCACGACCGCCGCGGCCGTTTCGTCGCAACTGGTCTCCAGCGCCAATATCCTCATGGCGCGTGCCTCCTTGCATGCATTGCAGTCTCCAACGTCTCGCGTATGGCTGCCCTTCCGGGGGCCTCTAGGCCGCGGGCCCGCGCCCGTCCTCCAGCCAGCGCCGCACCTCTTCCGCCGACCATTCGTAGGGACTGACGGTGCTGAAATGCGCGCCGATACGCGCCAAGACGGCTTTGACGCCAGACTGGATCGTGACGGGACGCGGGATCAAATAGGCCAGCAAGCCCGCCATCAGCGCGGGGCACGCGATCAGAACCGGTCGGCTGACGGCCCATTCGCTGATGACGCTCCAGAAACGGTTGAGCGTCGCCCAGGCCTGCCGCTCATCCAGCGGCCACTCCGCGCGCGCATCCTCCGCGATTTTTCCTGTCCACCATGCGCGGGACAAAGCGCAATCGCTGAAAACGCTGACCGTGCCCCGGATCTTCGGCAGGCCTCCCATCTTGCGGAACACCGTGCGCACGCAATCATCCACCGCCTGCGCCGACCGGTCGCGCAAGGCCTGATGGATCCGCGCCTGTCCCGATTCATAGCCCTTGCTCGCCGCCAAATAGGACGCGGCCAAGCGCTCGGCGCTGAGGTTGTGCAACGTAATGACGTTCCAGACGCTTACGCTGGCGGCTTCCTGGGCCGTGAGGTTCCGGTAGGCGTTCCGCACGCGTTGCGCCATCGCGAAGGAAGGCTGCCGCAAGTCGGATTCCGACAGGACGGATGCCAGCAACGGCGCGCCCAGCGCGGCGAAATCCTGGCCTACGCCTTGGGCCGCCAGGTACTCCGGGAACGCATCGTCGGCCACCGCTTCCAGAAACGCCCTTTGCCCCCGCCCGCCTCGATGTTCCTGGCGGGCATTCACCAGCCGATCCCGCAGGCAGCTCAAGGGATCCGGCGCCAGGCCCAAGGGATTCAGAATCGCCTGGGCCCGATCGATGCGCAGGCGCGCCGACAGGACGCGGGCTTCGCGGGGCGCGCCGGTCGCCAGAAGGGCACCTTTGACGAACGGAACCGTGCGCCCGTGCCAGAAGGGCGCTACGCCATGGAGATCCGTATCCAACGTCACTATGCACGCCTGCCGCAGGACCACGCCCGGCAGGCAGTGAATGATCCGATCCTGGGTTTCCGGATATAGAAGGCTCTGTTCCGCCTCCACGCCGCCGCCGATCAATCGAGGCGCCTCCGTATGCATGTGTTGGCTACAGTAGAGCATGTAGCGCGCATGCACCTCGCAGGCAAAGGCGGCCCGTTGCTGACGCAGCCATCGGCCCGGCAAGCAGTCGGCTTCCTCCAGGCGGTGCCTGACGCGCAATTCGGAGCCCTGCTGGCGGAACGTTACGTCGTACCGGTGCGCCGGCAGGTAATCAGGGGAACCCGTTTCCAGACAGGGGTATTCGGCCTGAGCCATGCGTTTTCCTCTTGGCGGGCGGCCAAGAAAACCTTGCCCGCCTCGGTTATGCCCACCCGTTTTCCGTAAGTCGGCATCCGGCTCTGAAAGCAAGCCTACATCTTACTCCCGTATGAAGGATAGCGCGCGATGCCGGCGAGGATCGGATTACTGGGATTCAAGCATGCCATGACGCGCAGAAGACTCCTTCGCTGCGAACCATGTCATAGTTACGCTCTTTACGGAACAGATTGAAATAACCATCCGCGCTTGACCGCGGCATTGCGCAGTCTTTTGGCTTTCTTGTGAATCTGGCTCGTTCCCCAAGCGCTGAAATCAATCAGGACATGCTCTGGAAACGCGCCCGGATCAGGCACGACCGACAATTCCAGAGTTCGGCATTCAGCCGCGGTTACGGCAAGCGCGCCTACAGGCAAGGGAAGGGAGGGGCGCTTGGGGTAATGGTGAAAAGCGTCTTCGGGGCGAATGCGGTCGCCATCGCAGGCTGACAGTCTCTTGTTATCCCGGTTCCTGGGACGAAAGGCTTGCGATGAAACCGCTCCTTGCTGGGAAAACCAGCGAGAGTTGATGATGCGATAGAGAAGGGTGTCTTCCTTCACTCGGATTTCTCGGCCATGCGGCGAATTTGGGACATCAGCCATGCCCAATCCTCGTTCCTGTCCAAGTCCAACCTTCGCTCCGTCTCTTCTTGATCCGAGACATTGCCAAATTCATGCCAATGACCTTGACGGTCGGTCAGATCCACTGCGAGCATAGCGGATCGAAATTCCAGGGACCACTCTGCCTCTATGCCTCCCTCGGGCGTAGGATACACATGGGGTAAAGGCAGATCGTCCCCCAAATAGCGCTCGCACTGGCCGGACAGCCAGTCCAGCCCGGCAGGGCTGGGAGCCTGTCCCTCGCCCTCTAGCCAGCCGTCGTTCATGGAGCGAAATTCATCCAGGCGCGCGGGGATATCAAGCGGATCCAACACGTTGATTTGCTCAATGGAGTCAATGCCCAGCATGCGATCCTGTTGATTGTATCGACCAATGCCTTGAACGAATACTTTGATCCCGCCGCGATAGCCGTTGAGGCCTTCCATGACGGCGTCAATTTGCTGATCGAGCATGGAACAAGGCACTTTGCGTCCATAAATCGGGTGCAATTCAAACGTCATCCGATCCAGATCCACTTCAGAGATGCCCCCGCGCAGTCTCACGGCTTGCGTGAGTTCCCTGACCTGCGACAAGGCCAGCAATTTGCGTCGTCCGGATTGATCGAGTTGCACCGCAGAACGGCCCGCAGGAAGGCCCAACTCCAGGGTTTCGCCTTCCCTGAGGTTGCGGCCGATGGGATCGAAATAGGCAAGATACTTGTTGGGCAACGGGTCTTTGAGGCCAACGGCAGGCTCGGTTTCCGCAGCCAAAGCGGATTTGACGGCGTTAATGATGCACTGCGCCGCCTGTTCAAAATAGGCTCGGTACGGAAGCGCGTCCTCAAACAGGATCGGCGCTTCCGCGGCAAGACTGATAATAGAAGCAGCGCTTCCTTTGCGGAGACCCGTAAGCTTCAACTGAACCTTGTCCGTAAATCCGCGCGGAACCCGCGCGCGTTCGGGATTTTCGGCCAAAAATCTCCATTTGGCTACGTCCAATACCAGCTCCCGTAGCGAAGCCAAATCCCTCAGAAATTCCAAAGGAATTTCGCCGTCTTCAAAACGGGCTCCAATCAGTCGGGGACGCAGAAATTCTACGCTGGGCATGCACGCGCTCCTCGCAGGGCTTAGCTATTGTAAACCTTCGAGGCTTACGCTTCAAATAGATACTCACCGTTGAGGATTGGTATTTATATTGAGGCTGATGGTTACTGAGCCCGAGGAATTCTGCGCGACCAGCAGGCGGGCCGTCTGAACGGAAGCGCGTAGACACTCCGAGACCGTAATCGGATCGGTATGCTGGGCATGCGGCGCGTTGGACAGCGCCCAGTGCATACCCTTGCCTACCCAATGCGAGAGAGCGAATTTCTCTTCAATGCCGTCTGCGCAATGCACCCAGACGCAGGGGTTGAACCTCGACTCGTCCCAGCCTAATGCATTCCGCCATGTTCCATGCTTCTCGCGCAATCGTAAAGCGGGAACATGGCTCCTGTCTGCCGTCAGGCAATGCATTCACTTGATTAGAGTCTTACCCTGAGATAATGGAGGATAAGCATTTCCCTGGTAGATGGCCATGAAACCAATGGCGCGGGCATTTACGTCCCTGTGGAACCGCGGGCGCAACAGGGCGTAGGTGCCGCCTCCGCGTTCCGTCCGCAGGGTGCCGACGGGCACCGCGGCCGGCAGGAAGGCGGTGGCGACCGGATCTCTTGCCTCCGGTTGACTGGCACCGGGCGCGTGCGGTATTCTGTGAGACTTACGTCCGTCCAGGAGGCCGTATCATGGCTGAGGCCGTTGCCCCGGTACCCGCGCGGCGCCTGCGCGCGCCGGGCGCGGCGCCCGCGGCGCATCTCTGCAATGTCTATCCCGCCTGGTATCCCGTGGAAGGTCCGCCCTTGGGCGCCGGCTTGATCCACGACGCGGCGGCGGCGCACCTAGCGCTTTTCCTGCGCGATCACCTGGCCGAGATCGACTGTCCGCGGGCAATCGTGGCGGTCGATGCGCTGTTTCATACCAAGCCTCCGCAGAACCATGACGAAACTTTGGAGTACACGCGGCCGGACATCCTGGCGTATCGACGGGCGGCGCATCTGGAGCCGGCCGGGGCCTTCCATCTGTCCAATGACGGCCCGCCGGACCTCGTGATGGAAATCCTGTCCCGCAGTACGTGGACGAAAGACATCGGCATCGGCGAAACCGCGGCCAGCAAGATGCGCCACTATCGGCGCATCGGCGTACGCGAGTACTGGGTCTACAATCCGGAACGCTTGTATCCTGATCTGGGGCTCGGCCTGTTCCGGGGTTTCCGCCTGCAAGGCGCGCGTTATAAGGATGTTCAGCCGCGCGACGGGTACTGGCCGAGCGCGGTGCTGGGCACGCGGTGGACCGTAGGCGATACGCAGCGCACGGTCAAAAACGTGCCGTACCGGCTGTTGCGGCTGTGCCGGCCCGACTCCGCGGACTGGTACCCGACGGCCGAGGAGAAGGATGCGGCGTCCGCGCGCAAGGATGGCGTGATTAAGGAGCAGGCTACGACGATTGAGGAGCAGGATGCGACGATTGGGGCGCAGGCAACGACGATTGAGGAACAGGCTATGACGATTGGGGCGCAGGATGCCGCGCTCCAAGCCCTGCGCGACTGGCTGGAAGCCCGCGCTATTGACCCGGAGGCTATTTTGCGCGCGCGGAAAACGGACGCGTGAGAGGCGTCGGCGTGAGTGTTCAAATGGTCGCAGACCCGCATCCGGCGCTTGGCCTAGGGCCGCGCAGATGATCCGCTGCGGTCTGCACTTGGCGGGCCCCGTCCACGGCTGTGCGCCGGACGGTGGCCTTGGCGGTGCGCCACGGGGCCAGACGGTGCAGGAGCCGTGCCGCACGGATTGCCGGGACAATCCCCATCGGGGCTGGCTTTGACGGTGAGAACGATATTTTAACCTGATAGCAGTTGCATGACCATCTGCTAGGGCACAGCGTATACGCGAAGCGACGGCAGGTTGCGTATCTTGCCGCAGAGTTCCGCGTGCTCCACGCGAGGTCTGGAATCATCGTAGTCTTCCCTAAATGTAGTTCCGTGCTCAGCAGCTCAAAACTCTCATCTTCATGCTACGGACACAGACGCAACCAAGGCAGAAAATAAAAGGGTATGTGTGTGCAAAAAGCAGGACGGCATGCTATATCAGCGGCGTATCCTTCCATACAGGGGAAGCCGGACCAGGCCAGATTTTGCAGATCTCCCGCGCGAGGCTTAGGCTCCGGTTGCCAATGGCAGTTTCGTTCCACTCCGATAGACATATCAGCGATTTGTTGAGGCGCAAGGAGCTGTGACGTTCCATTTCTGCCCGTTTGGCAGCCCAGTCTAAGTTTTTGGCGGCAGAATTGAACGCTCGGGTAACCAGCGTCAAGTTGCCAATTTTGTTTACGGCCAATTCTCGGTCTTCGACCCGCGTGTTCGTGGGCAAGGGCCAGTGATCGTCCCACTTCGCCGGCATGATATGCTCAACGGTAAGGCCGCTGGTCTCTACGGGTTCCTCTTTGCTGGAGCGCAGATGGAATTCGATGGCCTGCAAGAGAAACCGGCGTACGGGCCGCCTCACCGTTAGGTTATCTTGCATCAGCCGAGATTCCATCTCGTGATCCGTCGGCCAAGCTACTGTTCCTTCCAAACTGGCGAGGAAATTCCTCATATCAGCTAGCGGGGTTGAGGTAGCCCCGCTCAACATCTTGACGAGACCAATCACCACCACCCTGGGATTCAAACGACTTGAATTGTAGGCCAATTTCCTGCGGATCATGTAGCTGGCAAGCATTAGCATGCCCAAGCTGCGCATTTTGCCATCTTGTTTGAGAATCGCGAATACGACAGGCCAAATATCGGTCATTTGCAAGATGGAAATGGTATCACGCCCCGTCTTTACAGGCCCCTCCGGTAAATCGGCGCGCCTGAATTCATGCAAGTCATTTAGATCTTTTTGGGCTTCTTGTATAAGGACCGCCGTGGCATCCGCCCCACCCGCCAACATCTTGAAAGTGGGATATATTTCGGCATTGCGAACATCTTTGTGCGTTCGGTACATCAGATATCGACGCAGAGCCGCTTCCAGATAGGTTTCTTGATTATGACCTGATCTTGCGTGGCGTTGCCAATCAGAGGTTTCCCACACTTTCCATACCGCCAAGTCCACCCCTTGGGACAACGCGAAGTTCTTGATAAGATCCGTCTGCTTTAATGCTGTACCGCGGGCGTTCAAGCTCTCGTAGATGTCGTGAGCGTTCACGTGCGGGGCCAATTGGATCACGCACATCCTGAACTTTTCGGCTATGGCTATAGCTAAAGCGGTTTCTCCAATCTCTTCTTTTTCGTTTTTGGGATATGCCTGTAGATATGTGCGCATCGCGTCGGCAAAGAATCGATAGGCAGAGCCGAAACGCGTCTTCACCCGTTCCCCTTTCCCGTTCATTACTTCGCCATAATCATGGGCGTCGTGTTCTGTAGACTCCACGCGCAGTCCTGACCCGTCGGTTGAAGGGATATGCGTCATCGATATCAGGCGCTGGCGGTTCTTGGCGTCTCCTAAACACTCTTGCGCGGCGCGCAGGATCAGTTGGAGGGTAAGAATTCGTTGTTGGCCGTCAATGACATGCCATTCGCTGGTGTTGAGATCCTTTCGTTTCTCCTCTCGAAGCACGATGGTTCCCAGAAAGTGATCGGAGGTGGACAAGGCTTCCGCATAGGAACCCGGCGTCTGGCGCAAAGCCTCGGCACATTCGTTAGCCTTGGCCTGCAAGTCTTCCCATAGAGGTTCCCATTGCGCTTCCTGCTTCCACACGTAGGGTCGTTGAAACTCGGGCATGCTATAACGGGCGCCGATGGCGAACAGGTCTTTCGGCGCATCCAAAGAGGCGACGATGTCCCTGGTTTTGGGGTCATGCGGCATGGTTCTATCTCCTTTCCCAACGGGCGAGTTGCGGGGCAGAACACCGATGGGTAGAGGTCTTCCACGGACAGAAGGGGATACAGATGTGCATCTTTCTCAACAGGCCCCTATGTTTGCCGGACAACCAACATGCACTCACTCGCGTTCCCGCGAAAGACCTATGGCGGCATGGGTTAGTTCGTTGAGCAAGAAGGCTTCGGCCATCGCGTTGAAGTTGCCTTCGGCCCAGCTCCCACCAGAGATCGCGATGCAACCATTCTAACATGATGGGATAGGTTGGGATCCCGCTATGCGTAGAGTTGTCCTGCAAAATCCAAGCCTGCGACAGAAACATTCATCCTCTATGACCTAATGGAGATATTGTGGATACTTCGTGATTTCTTTGCTCTACATGGGGATGCGCCCATAGACGCCAAACAATTCCCTGTTCTGGCGACCCCTTAGAGGCCGATGAAGGAAACCTGTCCCTAAGGAATCTCTACGCGGACAAAAAGACGCATGCGGGGCTTCATGGTGCGGGATGAACCCCATCCTCGCGGTTGCAGGGACGCGTGCGGGGATCCCTTTATGCGTATCCTGAAGCAGGGTTACTACTATCCCGCTCCCGACAGTTTCCTTTCTTAACCGAGTGCGACCAAGGGCGCTAAGGTACCAGTTGCGCGCGTACGGAATCCAGTTGAACCAGAAAACGCTCTATATCGGATGCGGAGGTCAGGCGACTGACGCCCAGCCGGAGGCAGGCGCGCGCGTTGCGCACGCGCATCGCTTTCAGGACATGCGAAATTTTGTCGTTGCGCTCGGCGCAGGCGCTGCCCGTCGCGGCGGCTACGTTGGGCATGGCTCCCAATACCGCGCGGGCCGTCGCGCCGGGCAATTGCATGCAGAGGATGCCGTCAACGCAATGGCCATCGGCGCCAATGCGCGTGGCTCCGGGCCAGATATCGGCGATGCCCTGCACCAAGCATCGGCTCAGTTGTCGGATGTGCCGTCGATCCTCCTCGCCGCGCGCGTGCATGACCTGGCAACTCGCGCCGAAACCGATGCACAGGGCGGTCGGCAACGTGCCGGAGCGCAGGCCCTGCTGTTGCCCGCCGCCCCGCAACCACGCGTCCGGTTTGGGGCCGCGCCGGATGAGGAGCGCGCCGATGCCCTGGGGCCCATGCATTTTGTGGGCCGACAGGGTGATCAAATCCGCGCGCGCCGGCAAGCAAGCGACCTTGCCCACGGCCTGGGCGGCATCGGTGTGAACCGTCAGGCGGCCTGCGCAGGCGCTGAGCGCCTCCCAATCCTGCGTGACGCCGGTCTCGTTGTTGACGGTCATCAGCGACAGCATGAGGGCATCGGGGTCCAGCGCCTCGTTCAGCGCCTCCGGATCCAGCCTGCCGGTGCGTTGCACCGGCAACGCCCGCAACTGGAAACCCCAATGCGCCAACAGGCTCTTGAGCTCCAGGACGGAAGCATGCTCGGTCGCGCACGTCAGGATGGTTCGGCGCTGGCCGCCCAGACGCAGTTCCCGCAAGGCCATGCCCAGAATGGCCAGCGCATTGGCCTCCGTCGCGCCCGAGGTGAAAACCAGTTCGCCCGGCCCCGCGAGACTGAGCACCTGCTGCTTGGCCCGTTCGATGCGCTGGCGGGCTTGCGCGCCCCACGTATGGGCGGCGTGCGGATTGCCCGGCGCGTCCTGCCGCATGGCCGCGCGCACGGCCGGATCCAGGCGCGTACTGGCGGGGCTGTCGAGGTAGATGACGGAGTCCATACGGGTTCAGTCCGTGCAGAAGCAGGGCAGTTCGTCCGCCGGCATATCCGCCGGCTTCAGGTCCTGCAAATGGGCGTAGGCGAATCGTTCGTTGCGTCCGAAGAACCCGAAGCGAGTTCGCTGTCCCGTGCGCGCGCCGTCCTTCACTTCATCCACCACGCGTTGATACCGGCGTTCCATGTCGATCCACCAATCCACCTGCGAAGGCCCCTGGGCCGCGGTTTGCGGATCCTCGGCAATCGTCCGCAAGGTGCGGACGCCTTTCATGAAGCACAGGGCGCAATTGGAATATCGGCTGTCCAGAGCCAGATCCCAAGCCTGCTCCTGCCAGAACGCCTGTACCGTCTCGGCGTGAATGTTGGCCTCGAACAAAGGGAAGTAAGGCAATTCGCCGTTGTCCTGCGCGCGGCCCAGGATGTTGCTCACGCGGGCGGGTTCATCGGCGCGCAAGCCTAGGAGGGCGATGTAGGACACGGCATCAGGCCCTTGCATCGGCGCGAAGCCGTCTTGCGCGCGGGCCTGCAAATGCGGTACGGCTACCCGCGGCGCGCGGGCGTAATCGGCGAACGTCTGGGACGGCCTGACCCAGGGGCAGCTGCGCAGGAAACGCAGGTACTCCAGCAATTCCGCCTCCGACAGCGAGGTTCCCTGGTAGGAGCGAACGATTTCCCGATCCGTCAGTTGGGACCGGTCGTAATAGTGGCCCAGGCGCTTCGTGGCGGGCTGGCCGCTGAACCACTCGGACAGGAACTGCTTGGTGACCTGGACCTTCAGGTGATCCGTACACAGGCGCTGGAAACGGTTGGGCAGCCGGGTATCGAAGGAAATCGCCTCCTCGAAGACTTCGCCGCGGTAGCGCAGTCCCGAGGGCCGGTTGCGCTTCCACAGATGGGCGTGGGCCAGGCGCCATGACCGCGCGCGTCGCCAATAGCCATTGCGCGGCGTCTCGTACGTCTGGAATTCCGTGAGGAAGAAGGGCACGTCGCTGATGCGTTCCGTTTCCTTCTTGCACCGGATCACGAAATCGTAGGTCCGGTAATGCTCGGCGGACGTATTGTTGAAGACGATGACGTCGCCCCGCGCGGGATCCAGCAGATTGTTCTCCAGCAGGGCGAACAGCAACAGGGCGCTGGACCGCCCGCCCGAGAACTTGACGACGTGCGGCAACGCGCGGTGCGCCGGGATCTGGTAATCGATGGCGAGGGAGGGGACGGCGTTCACAACGGCGCGCTCCGCGCAAGCCAGCGCCGCACTTCGTCCGCGCTCCAGGCGTACGGGCTGGTTTCGCTGAAACGGGAACCGATGCGCATCATCAGGTCTTTGACCGCGTCCTGCGTCGCCGCGGGCTCCTGCGTCAAATACGCGATCAGGCCGGCCATGACGGGTGGCGCGGCCAGCAGAGTCAGACGTTTGACGGCCCACTCGCTCATTACGTTCCAATAACGGTTGAGTTCTTCCCACGCCCGCGTTTCGTCAAGCGCCAAGTCCGTCCGGGCGTTTTCGATGATATGGCCCAACCACCAATAGCGCGACAGCGTGCAATCGCTGATGACGCTGACGTTGCCCCGAATGCGCATCAGGCCGCCCATCGTCCGGAACGCCGTGCGCACGCAGTCGTCCATGGCCTTGTTCCTGGCTTTCTCAGCCTGTGTCCGGAGCGCCCTCTCGATCCGGGCGCGCCCGGATTCGCGTTCGCTGGAGGCTGCCAGATAGGACGCTTCCATCCGGTCGATGCTGATATTGTGCAAGGTGATGGCGTTCCAGACGCTGACGTTGGACGCTTCTTGCGGCGTCAGGGCCTGGTAGGTGGCCCGGATCCGCTGGGCCGTACTGACGGGCGCTTTCACGAACTCCGCTTCCTGCAACTTGGCCGCAAGCGGCGGCGTGCCTAGATCGGCATAGGCCGATCCGATGCCTTGGCGGGTCAGGTAGTCTACGAGACGGTTGTCCGCGACAGCTTCCAGAAACTCCCTCTGTTCCGGACCGCCTCGGTGTTTCATGCCGCTGTTCACCAGCTGATCGCGCAACCCGGTCAAGGGGTCGCGCTGCAATCCGCGCGGGTTCAGGATTTTTCTGGCTTGCAGGATACGCGCCCGGTCAGACATAAGCGAACCTGGTCCCCTTCACTCCGCCTGCGGCGTCAGCAACTTGTGCAGGGACGTAGCCAAACGCAACGTGTCTTCCCACGGATTGCCTTCGTCCATCCAAGGCGGGGCGATGCCCAGGTCTTCCTCGATCATCTTGCCGAGGACCTTCAACGCCTCGTGCGGCGGTTCTTCCACATAGTTGTCCTTGACCGCCGTCAGCATGCGCGCCAGGCACCCCACATACAACGCGTTGCGCCAGTTGCGATGGAGTTGTTCCTTCCGCAATTCGTCCCACAATACCCGGGGCAGAGACACGACCAAACGCCATTGGTCGTCGTATTCCTCCACGGTGGACTGAATGGTGCCATCGGCCAACTCATCCTTAGCTAAACGGAATTCGATCAGGTTGACGATGCTCTCCATATCCTCGAAGACTTCGCCCCCTGCCAAGAGGGTGCCTTTCACTGCCGTCACGGTGCGCCCCTGCCAGAGCGGAGAAACGCCATGCGCGGCGCTCAGCGTCACCGTGGCCTCTTCCTGCAGAACGATGGCGGGAATGAAATAGATGGCCTTGTCCTGGGTTTCGGGATAGCGGATGTTTTGCCGCGCTTCCAATCCGCCCTCGACGCCCTGCGGCAGTTCCGCGTGCGCGTGCCTTTGGCAATAGAGCATGTAGGGCGCGCGGATTTCGCAGGCGAAGGCCGCGCGTCCCTCGCGGAGCCATTGCCCAGGCAAACTGTCGGCGTCCCGGAGGCGATGGCAGACTTGCAGTTCCTGCGACGTCTGCTGCAGGGACGCAGAGTAGCCGTCCGGATCCAGGTAATCGTTCGTATCGGGACTCATGCACGGAAAACCCTGTTCCGTCATGCCTTCGTCTCCCTTTCTTCGTAGAACGCGACTTCAACGCTGCCGCTGATCGTTTTGTCCTTGCCTGTCAGAGACAGCCGCTTGCGACAACCGGGCGGGAGATCGCCCAGTCGCACGCCTGCATCCGGCAGAACCGATACGGAGCGGTCTTCCAGGCGCGATGCGGCCGGATCGATGGCCAAGGCCGCGCCGCGCAACGGCGACTCGCATGTGGCGTCCGATCCGGTTTTGGTTTCCAGTCGCAGGTACGCGTTGCGGATGGGCGCGGCGTTGGCCGCGGGTACCGCGATCTCGACCTCGTATTTTCCCGGGGCGATCTGGATCACGCTGGAGCGAACGGGCAGGCGGGGCCGAAAACGCCGTTTTTGCTGGCTCTTGCGCTGTCCGTCCTTACCGTTTTTATGCCGTCCGTTGTCCGCTCCTTTCCCCAATCGATCCGAGCCGCGCGACACGCGTCGGGGAGTCACGGGCGGACGGGAGCGGGTTCCGCTCTGGTGTATGCGTATGGGCACGATGTCGGGCACCAGACTGTCCGTTTCCTCCACGTCGTCCAAGACCTTGGCCAATTCGTTCTGGATCTCTTTCAGCAAATCCCGGATCAACTCGCCCTTGCTCCCCCGGATGGCGTCGTTGATGCGGGAATGGCCGGCATCCTCGGCCTCGCGCAGGATGTTGTCGGCCCGTTGCGGACTGTTGGGCTCGTCCGCAAAGAGCAACACGGCGTGGAACGGCTGTTTTTGCGCGAAGTGCCGGGGTTGCAGTCGTTTGACGTCGTCCGTTATGAACATCCCGGCGCGGACGATGCAAATTCGAGACAGCTGATCAGGCGTGGACCTGATCTTGGCTTTAATCCGGCCGTACCGCGTATCGAGTACGCATTCCCGGCCCTGTTGGTACGTTTGCCAGGCTTCGTAGATACGGGCGCCCGCAACCAGCTGGATTTCGCTGCGGCGACGCCTCTGCTCTCTGATTTCTCTGCGGGAAAGGAACGCCTCTACGTCCGTTTCACTCTGAAGGCAGGCGGATTTGCCCCCCCCCCCCCCCCCCCTTCGCGGGACAGGGCGTGATCCGTGACGGTAACGCTGAGGCGCTGCTGCGCGACCGCTACGAAAAAGTGCTTGGCGATGTCTTCGCAGATCTGGGCGCAGCAGTCTTCCGTGGGATTCCCGTCCGTATCCGGAAAACGGTTGAACGCCGGAATGATCACTACCGAACCCGTACCCTTTCCGTTGTCCGCGCCGCCGGCGATATGATCCAGTTGCCGCTGGATCAGCGGCGGAATCCGGTCCGCCTCCTTGACGATTTCCACGCCGGACAGGGAGAGTTGCGTGACGTCCGCGGCCAAGTAGCCGTGTCCGCCGAAACGTCGCGCGCCCAGTATGTGGGTCGGCAAAACCGCATGGCCCGACGCGACGCGCTGGGCTTGGCGATTGACGCCGCCGTACATCACGAAGTTCATGTCGCCGGCCGCGAACGCGGTCTCGTGGCCCACCCCATGGTTGCCGCCGCTGCCGCCGTCGCTCTCTTTCTTCATCGTGTCGCCTTTGCCGATCAGGCCTTCCATCGTGTCGACGTTGAGGCCGATGCCGTTATCGAAGAACATCAGGCAGTCGTTGTTCGGCGCCTGGGACAAGCGCCTGAGGTTGTCGATGGCTTCCACGTACTTGCGCTGGCCTTTGTCCTCCCATGCCTGCATGCCCTCCGCAGAAAGGGGCTTCCGGTAATCCTCGATGCCCGGCAGTTCTGCCGTCGGGACGGTTTCGATCCTGACGTCTACCTTGCAGGGCCGCCGCGCTTCGCGGGCGGCATCCAAGGCATTCTGGGTCAATTCCCTTACGATGATTTCATGCCCCACGTCTTCGTATTTCTTGACGCATTCCAACGGCGCGATCTTGTCGCCGCCTTCCATGAACTCAATTCCGATTGAAGGCACCGTCTCGCTCCTTTTCACCTGCGCCTAACTACGCCGTCGCTCCAAGATGAATCTTGTTCGCGGAACTATTTTACGCCATAGAACGGCCCAGAGGGCGATATCCGTCCTTGATGCGAACCAACAGAGACGTCAGGAGTCTCGCTCCGCCTCCAGTAGAGACAGCCGCACTTGCGCTCCCTGCGGGGTGAGGCGGTATTGTTGCAGTCTGCTTCTGGGCTTTTCGGGATCCGTCATTTCGATCAAACCGTCATCCAAACCGGGATTCAGGTAGGTTCGGGCAAAGTGGACGCGGTCTTTAAGCCCCAACGCCGCCATCAGTTCCTTGCGGCTCATCGTATCGCGCGCGGCCAAAAGAAGGCGCTTTACATGTGGGGTTACATGCGGGGTTACATGCGGGGTTACATGTGGGGCATCCGCGCTGTCCGGGCGGCGAAAAATCACGGTCAACCAATGCTCCGAGATCTCGAACTCCGGCTCCGGTACGCCTGCTTCGCGGCAATCCAGCTGCATCCGGCTTATGCCGCTCCCTATCTGCTCTACCAACCCCATCCGGCACAGCATGTTGAACAGCAATGGATTGCGAGGCACGCTCTTGCGCCCCAGATCGGACTCCTGCATGCCAGCCGGCAGGCCGCCCGGCGTAACGATTTCCACCCGATCGCGAAAAATGTAGATCTGCACCTGGGCGGTACTGCGGTAATCCCGGTGCGCAATGGCGTTCACGACGGCTTCGCGCAGGGCGCCTTCCGGCAATTCCAGACGTTCCGATCGTTCCCACCCGCGGCGCACCAGCGCTGTCTTGAGGGTGGCGTGAAAATACCTCGCGATCCCTTCGTTGATCGCGTATACGTTGCCCGTAAAAGCTTTGCGATCCAGAATGCGATCTTTCTCCGCGCCGCGAAAAACGGCGCAGATCACGCTCGCCTGCAGGGTAAAACGGGTTATGTCTTCCGCCAAAAGCCAAGCGCCGGCATAGGTCATCGCGCCGTCCGCCATCAGATGCAGATTTTCCAGTGTCGCCCTGGGATCGTTGCCCGCGTCGAAGCCGCACCGTTGCGCGAACAGGGACCAACTGGCTTGCGTAAGGTCCCTCTCAGGATCGAAGGCGCGGCACGGGGCCTGATCCAGAGGAACGAGGTCTTCGCGATGGAAAAAGGCGCGAATTTCTTCCCGCGTCAGCCGCTGGCGCGAGGAACCCTCGCGAACGTAAAAGCGGCCGCCGAACGCATAGGGCTTGTTGCGTTGCTCCGGTACCGTCACGCAGAGCACGGAACTCACGCTTTCCACTTCTACCGCAATAGGCGGATCAACGGAACGCGCGTAACTCTGAATATTGGACTTGAGGCGGTTGTGGTTCTGCAAGCCGACCACGCAGCCAGAGTCGTCAACGCCCACCAGAATGACGCCGCCGCGAGCATTGGCGAAAGCGCAGAGCTCGTTCCCGAACTCGTCGTTGACGTTGCGTTTGAACTCGCATGTAGGCCCTTCGCCCGCGGCCATCAGCGCGGATAGCGCCTTCTCGTCCATGTGCGCTCCTGGCGTATCCCAAGCCTATTCAATAGTTTGCAAACCGGTAACTGCTTGGCGTCTATTTCCCTACGAATGCGAAGGGAACGAACGGGAACCTGTCTTCCCTGCCGTCAAATCCCGCTCTAACCCCAAATTGTACGCGTCCAGCGCGCACGCGCGTTATCCCCACTATAAAAGACCGAACGATATCCCAGCCCTGAAGCCATTATAGAGGCTTGGGAGACGCTCTTCGCCATGGCGCGCGCGCTTAGCCTACGCGAGGGCGAGAAGCCAGCTTTTTCGTACGCCTTCAGGACTGCGCTTCGGCCTCCGTAACCCTTCGCTGTTGCGACGAAGGGGCAGCGGGCGCTTCCTCGATCGTCGGCTCGCTTTCGCCCGCGGCCGCCATGCGCCGGAGCAGGCGTTGCCGCAAGACTTCGGCTGTTCGCCGATGGGACGCCATGCCGATCAGGTTGGTCAATTCGTAGGGATCGTATTCCAGGTCGTAGAGCTCCGTTTCCGCGTAGCGGTCCGCGCCCGGCGCTTCGTTGCCGCCCACGCCCGGCGCTTCCACGCAGTATTTCCAGCGCTGGGTGCGCACCGCGCGGGCGACCTGCGCTTCGCTGATCTGGACGAACGCCTCTTCCGGCCAATCGGCGGCCGGATCCTGGACCAGGGGCAGCACGGAGCGTCCCTGCATCTGCCGGGGCGCCGGCAAGCCCGCGGCCTCCAGCAGCGTCGGGGGCAAATCCACCAGGCTGACCAGCTGATCCACCCGCCCGCGATTGTCGAAGCCCGGCCCCGACAGGGCGGTCGGCACGCGGATGGAGGACTCGTGGCAGGAACGCTTGTATTCGCCGTTGCGGGTCTTGAAGTGGCAGCCGTGATCCGAGGTGTAGAGCAGGACGGTGTCGTCCAGCAGGCCCAGGCTGAGCAGCGCCTCGCGCAGGCGGCCCAGGGCCTCGTCCAGACGCTTGACCATGCCGAAATACCCGCCCAGATGCTGTTGCGCAGAGCCGCCCAAAGCGGCCAGATCCGGCGGCGTCCATCGTCCCGCGTAGCGTTCCCGATAGCCCCGCGGCGGCGGGTAGTCGTCCAGATGATTCTGGTGATGGGGTTCTATGTAGGACAGGAAGAGGAAAAACGGGGCGTCCTGATGGGCGTCGATATAGCGAATGGCGGCGTCCGTCTGGGCGTCCACGCGATAGCCGGGCATCTTGACGGGGGCGCCGGCGCCGTCGTACATGACGCAGTCATAGGCATCCGACGTGAACTCCAGCGTATTGGAGGCCAGCCAGTACTCGTAGCCGCCCCGCGCCGCCGGCGCTACGGGTCCCCGTGCGCCCGGTTCCCCGAGATGCCATTTGCCGATGTAGCCGGTATCGTAGCCGCCCGCGCGGAAAAAATGCGCCAGCGTGCGCAGTTCCGGATTCAGCGGGATGCCGTTGCGCCAGCACCCCGTCTGCGTCGCGTACATGCCGGTCTGCAGGCAGGATCGCGCCGGCCCGCAGACCGGCTGGCAGGTGAAGGTGCGCGCCAGATGCGTCCCCCCTTGGGCCATGGCGTCGAAATTCGGGGTGAGGTCCAGCGGGTTGCCGTGCAGGCCCGACGTATCCCACCGTTGCTGGTCCGTAAAAAAGACGATGACGTTGGGGCGACGCATGGACAGTCCTCCTGGGAGCGGCGGGAACGCGGACGGCAGGCCGGATCGCGCCGGCGCGTCGCCTGCCGCGCAGAATGCCGCGCCGCGCGCGGCTTACCGGTATCTTGGCGATCAAAGTATAATGGCAAACCGCTTTCTCAAATGTCAAGAGGAGATCCTTATGAAAGGAATGAGGTGGGCCGCCGCCTGGATGCTGGTGGCGTTCATGGGCGCGCTGTTGGCGGCGTGCGCGCCGGCCGTGCCCGATGCGGCGCAGGCCCCGTCCGACGCCGGGCCAGCCGCGGCCGCGATGGAAGAGGACGAAAAGGTCCTGACCATCCTGTATTGGCAGGCGTCCTCCTTGCCCGGGCCGTACCTGTCGGGCGGCACCAAGGATCAGGACGCCGGCGCCATCACGCTGGAGCCGCTGGCCAATTTCGATCCGGACGGCAATCTGGTGCCCAAGCTGGCCGCCGCGATCCCCACGGTGGAAAACGGCGGCATCGCCATTTCCGAGGACGGGACGTCGGTCACCTGGACCCTGCGCGAGGGCCTGAAATGGTCCGACGGCAGCGATCTGACCGCGGACGACGTCGTGTTCACGTGGGAATACTGCACGAATCCAGAAACAGGCTGCGTGGCCATTGACGTTTTTGACGGCGTGACCAGCGTCGAGGCCGTGGACGACCGCACGGTCAAGGTGACCTTCGCCGATTTCACGCCTTGGCCCTACACCGCGTTCGTGACGGGGCAATCGCCCGTCATCCAGCGCGCCCAGTTCGCCGAGTGCGTGGGCGCCGCGGCGCAGGAATGCAACGAACAGAACACCATGCCGCACGGCGCGGGGCCCTACCGCCTGACCGATTTCAAGGTCAATGACGTGGCGGAATACGAGCGCAACCCGCACTATTACGGGGAACCGGCCTACTTCGACCGCGTGATCTTCAAGGGCGGCGGCGACGCCGCGGCCGCGGCGCGCGCGGTGCTGGAGACCGGCGAGGCCGATTACGCCTGGAACCTGCAGGTGGAGCCTCAGGTGCTGCAGGAAATGGTAGCCAAGGGCAACGGCGAGATCATCACCGCCTTCGGCGGCAACGTGGAGCGCATTCTCGTGAACCAGACCAATCCGGATCCGGATCTGGGCGACGATCGCTCGGCGTATAGGGGCGGCCAGAACGCCCATCCGTTCCTGGTGGGCACGCCCATCCCCCAGGCCATGTCCATGGCCATTGACCGCAGCATCATCGCCGGCACGCTGTACGGCTTCGCGGGCCAAGCGACCTGCAACGTCATCCCCGGCCCGGCCCGCTACGTGTCCTCGGCCAACGACGCCTGTCTGACCCAGGACATCGCGGGCGCCAACGCGCTGCTGGACGCGGCGGGCATCGCGGACGCGGACGGCGACGGCATCCGCGAATACGACGGCCAGCCGCTGGTGGTGCGCTACCAGACCTCGACCAATACCGTGCGCCAGAAGACCCAGGCCCTGGTGAAACAGTGGTGGCGGGAGATCGGCATCGAAACGGAACTGCTGAACCACGACGCCAGCGTCTTCTTCGGCGGCGATCCCAGCAGTCCGGACACCTACCAGAAATTCTTCACCGACGTGCAGATGTACACCACGAGACCGGCCATCGATCCCCAACAGCATCTGTCGCAATGGCAGTGCCAGTACATCCCCACGCCGGCCAACAACTGGGCCGGCGGCAACATCTTCCGAGGCTGCGCCTCCGAATTCGACGACCTGTTCGCCGCCTTGGTGCAGACGCCGGTCGGCGCGGAGCGGGATCGCATCGTCAAGGCGCTCAACGACCTGAACGTCCAGCAGGGCTTCCAGATTCCGCTGGTGCATCGCGGCAACGTCTCGGCCAAGGCCAACAGCCTCCAGAACGTCGCCATCAACGGCTGGGACACCGAGATGTGGAATATCGCGGAGTGGTCCCGGTAACTGCGCGTTCCGTTCGTATCCCATCGCTTCGACTCCCAGGCAGGCCGGGTTGCCTGGCCTGCCTGGGTCGCGTCCCCAAGGTAGGGAAGCCGCTTCGTGAGTCGTTATCTGACGCGGCGCCTGTTGACCGCCGTGCCGACCCTGCTGGCCATCAGTTTCGTCATCTTCGCCGTCCTCGATCTGGCGCCGGGCGATCCCACCGGCGCCTTGCCCGAGACCATCCGCCCCGAAGTGCGGCAGATGATTCGGGACGCTTTGGGCCTGGACGAACCCATGCACGTCAAGTACCTGCTGTGGTTGCGCCAGTTCTTCGTCAACGAGCCGCTGGCCCTGCTGGAAAACGCGCTGGGCGTGGAGATCGGGAACGGCGAAGGACGCCTGCGCATCACCTCCTGGGGCAGCCGCGGCACGCCCGTGTTCGATCTCATCGCGGAACGCCTGCCGCAGACGTTGTGGGTCGTCGGGCTGGCGTACGTCGTATCCGTGCTGGTGGCCGTCCCGGTCGGCGTCGTCTCCGCCGTGCGCCAGTATTCCGCGTTCGACCAGCTGGGCACGCTGCTGTCCCTCATCGGCTATTCCGTGCCCACCTTCTTTACGGGCCTGGTCCTGATCATCGTCTTCAGCGTGAACCTGAACTGGCTGCCCTCCATCTACGACACCAACCTGGAGGTGCGCGACTGGCCCAGTTTCGTCCGGCAACTCAAGCAGATGGCCATGCCGGTCGCGGTGCTGGCCTTCTTCCAGACCGCCGCCGTCACGCGTTTCACCCGGTCCGCGATGCTGGACAACCTGACCCAGGATTACGTGCGCACCGCGCGCGCCAAGGGCTTCCGGCAAGGCTACGTCGTCGTGCGGCACGTCCTGCGCAACAGCCTGATTCCCGTGGTGACGCTGGTCGCGCTGGGCATTCCGACCATTTTCGGCGGCGCCATCATCACGGAGCAGATCTTCCGCGTCAACGGCCTGGGCCAACTGCTGATTTCCTCCATCCAGATCAACGACATCCCCTTGATCCAGACCGTGACCTTCATCTTCGCCTGCCTGATCGTCCTCTTCAACCTGCTGGCGGATATCCTGTACGGGGTCCTGGATCCGCGCATCCGGTACGCCTGAGACGAGCCCTACGCGCAGGCACGGGCCACGCAGACGCGCAACGGATCCCCACGCATGGCCGCGCAGACGCGACAGCCGCCGCCGACCCTGGCGGCCGGCGATCAGGCCCTGGGCGCGCCGCGCACGCTGCTGCGGGACGTCACGTCCCGTTTCTTCCGCCACAAGCTGGCCGTGACCGGCTTGCTGCTCGTGAGCCTGCTCGCCCTGAGCATCCTGCTCGGTCCGTTCCTGTACACCGCCTCGCCGGAATACATCGACATCACCCTCGCCAACCAGCGGCCGTCGCTGGCCTTCCCCATGGGCACGGACGATCTGGGGCGCGACACGCTGGCCCGCAACCTGTTCGGCGGCCGCATTTCGCTGGCGGTGGGCGTCGTCGCCATGCTGGTCGCTATCTTCTTCGGCACGCTGATCGGCCTGCTCTCCGGCTATTTTCCCAAGCTGGACAACCCGCTCATGCGTTTCACCGACATGATGCTGGCCTTGCCCAGCCTGCCGTTGCTGATGGTCATCATCATGCTGTTCCGCGACACCATGCGCCGCCTGCTGGGCCCGGAGCTGGGCATTTTCGTGCTGGTGGTGTACGTCATCGGCGCGCTGGGCTGGATGCCCACGGCGCGCGTGGTGCGCAGCGCGGTGCTGGCCATCAAGGCCAAGGAATTCATCGAAGCCGCCGTCAGCACCGGGGTCCGGCAGAACGCGCTCCTCTGGCGGCACGTGCTGCCCAACGTCCTGTCGCCCATCATCGTGTCCGCGACGCTGGGCGTGGCCAGCGCCATTCTCATCGAGTCCGCCCTGTCCTTTCTGGGCCTGGGCTTTCCGCCGGACGTGCCCACCTGGGGCCGCCTGCTCTTCGAGAACAAGGACTTCATCACGTACAATCCATGGTTGATCGCGTGGCCGGGGCTGTTCATCTCCCTCACCATTCTGAGCATCAACTTCATGGGCGACGGCTTGCGCGACGCCCTGGATCCGCGGCTGCGCACCTGACATTCCGGCATTGCCGCATGGCGACATGACCGATACCTTCGCGCTGGGCCTCGACGTATCCACCACGGCCACCAAAGCCGTCATCGCCGACGCCGCGGGCGTCGTGGTCGGGGCGGCCGCCCAGGCCTACGATTTTCAGACGCCCCGTCCCCTGTGGTGCGAACAGGATCCCGCCTTGTGGTGGCAAGGGGCCGTGGCCAGCGTGCGCCGGGCCGTGGCGCAGGCGGGCATAGATCCGCGGCGGATCGTCGCTCTGGGCCTGACGGGCCAGATGCACGGGTTGGTGCTGCTGGACGCGCAGGGCGCCGTCCTGCGTCCCTGCATTCTGTGGAACGACCAACGGACCGGAGCCCAGTGCGACGCCATTCGGCAACGGGTAGGCTTCGCGCGCCTGCTGGCGCTTACGGGCAACGACGCCCTGACGGGCTTCACGGCCCCCAAAATTCTGTGGGTGCAGGCAGAGGAGCCGGCGCTCTGGGCGCAGACGCGCCATATCCTGTTGCCCAAAGACTACGTGCGCTGGCGCTTGAGCGGGGAATTCGTCACCGACGTCGCGGACGGTTCCGGCACGTTGCTGCTGGATCTCGCGCGGCGCGCGTGGTCGCCCGCGATGCTGGACGCGTTGGACATTCCCGAGGCCTATCTGCCGCAGGCCGTGGAAGGCACCGCGGTATCGGCCCGCCTGGCCCCGGACGCGGCATCCGCACTGGGGTTGCCGGCCGGCCTGCCCATTGCCGGCGGCGGCGGCGATCAGGCGGCCCAGGCCGTGGGCGTGGGCGTCGTGCGGGAAGGCCTGGCGGCGCTTACGCTCGGCACCTCCGGCGTCGCGTTCGCCTCCCTCGCGCAACCGAGGACGGAACCGCAGGGGCGTCTGCACGCCTTTTGCCACGCCGTGCCCGGGCGCTGGCATTTCATGGGCGTGATGCTGAGCGCGGCCGGCAGCCTGCGCTGGTTCCGGGACGCCTTGGCGCCGGGACGGGACTTCGCCGACCTGGCGGCGGACGCCGCGCGCGTGCCGCCCGGATGCGACGGCCTGACCTTCCTGCCCTATCTGACGGGAGAACGCACGCCGCATCCCGATCCTCTGGCCCGGGGCGCGTTCGTGGGCCTGACCGTACGCCATGAACTGCCTCATCTGACCCGCGCCGTGCTGGAGGGCGTCGCGTGCGGCTTGAAGGACGGTTTCGATTTGATGGCGGGCGCGGGCCTGCCCGCCCCGGACGCCATCCGGATCTCCGGCGGCGGCGCCCGGAGTCCTTTGTGGCGCCAGATTATGGCCGACGTCCTGGGCCAGGAGCTGGCGACGGTGGAAGAAGGCGAGGGCGCGGCTTTCGGCGCCGCCCTTCTGGGGGGCGTCGCGGCGGGCGTATGGGCGGACGCGGACGCGGCCGTGCAAGACTTGGTTCGCGAGACCGGGCAGGTCGTCCCGGAGGCCGCAGGCCAAGCGGCGATGGCGGCCGTGCATGCGCGCTACAGGGAGTTGTACCCGGCTCTGCGGCCCTATACCCGCGCCGTGGCCTGATTCCGCGTCGCGGGGGCCAGGCCATGCTGCATCTGCTCGCCATCGAAAAAAAGCTCGTCAGCGAGCGGGAACGGACCGCGTTCCCTTTCAACGTGCCGGCCATCGCCCAGTGGGACGCGCCGCTACGCTTCACCAGTCCCGTTACGTTCCTGGCCGGCGAAAACGGCTCGGGCAAATCCACGTTTCTGGAGGCTCTCGCCTGCCATACGGGCCTGCCCGCCGCGGGCCAGGAAGAGGCGAACCGGGATCCCTCGTTGGACCGGGTACGGCCTCTGGGGCGCAAGATGAAAGCGGCTTGGACCCAACGCCCGACGCGCGGCTTTTTTCTGCGGGCCGAGGATTTCTTCGGCTTCGTCCAGCGCCTGAATCACATGGCGCGCGAACTGCAGAGCGATCTGGCGCGCGTGGACCGGGAATACGGCCATCGTTCTCGGCAAGCCCGGCAGCTGGCGCGCATGCCTTTCGCCCGCGAACTGTCCGACATGCTCAATCGGTACGGCGGCGATCTGGACGCCCAATCGCACGGCGAAGGCTTCCTGGCCTTCTTCCAGGCGCGTTTCGTTCCCGGCGGCCTCTACCTCCTGGACGAACCGGAAACGCCGCTCTCGCCGCTGCGGCAGCTGGGCTTGCTCTCGCTGCTCAAGGAAATGGCGGAGGAGCGGAACGCGCAGTTCGTCATCGCCACCCACTCGCCCATCCTGATGGCCTATCCCGGCGCGGCCATTTGGAGTTTTGACCAGCCGCCGATCCGGTGCGTAGCGTACGAAGAGCTGGAGCACGTACGCTTTACGCGCGCGTTCCTGACCCACACGGAAGCCTATCTGCGGCATTTGTGAACGTCGCAGGGATCGGGGCCCATGTCCATGGCGTTCAAGCGGCCAAGCGGCGCGCCTGCGTTCTTCCGCCCCTTGGCAGAATATGATCCGAGGCGTTGCCCAAGGGTTTATACTCGCTAAATAACCCATAGTCCAGGGTCGGCAAGAGACGGAAGCATAGCCAAGGCAACGGCAGGCGATGGTTTTTCCCCGCGTTGGGCGTCCGGCCTTGCCTGACCGGTACCGGATCGGAATGTTGAACGATGTACGCAAGGCCGCTTGGCGCGTCTGCCCGTCGGAACGCTCTCGTTGTCTTCTGGCCTGCGGGGCGCCGCGGCGGAATTTCAGACCCCTGCGCCTCCGCCAAGGCCTCCAGCGCAGCGCTGCAGCCGTTTTCAGGCCTGGAGATTACGCATTGGTGCTGACTGAAAGGAGCGCTCTCGAGCCAAGGGCAGGCGCCAAGCACAGGCCGCCCCAAGGGAAATAACGAAATAACATGGAAAGCAGATACAGGACGCGATGGGGGCTCCTTGCAGCGGCCGCCGGCTTCATGTTCGTCCTGGGGATCGGCACGGCCGTCAGCAGAAACAACCCTACCAATGCGCCGACGACCCGCGCGCCGGTTTTGGGACGGCCGCCAACCGATACGCCTACCGTTACCAGGACGCCCACTGCCACCCATACGCCCACGCCGACGCCCACTGCCACGAGAACGCCTACGTCAACGCCGACGCCCACCCCGACCGTGCTGATACCCACGGTCACAACGACGGTTGACGAGATGCTGGCCAACTTCAGAAATCATCCCCTGCGGGCGGACGTATGGTATTTGGAAAAAGTCGTCAAAGTAATCAGCAAAGTGGAAACATTTGCCGGAGAGATAGGCGAGGAATACGAAATTTGGCTGCAAGACGGCGACCATGACCAAGCAGAGGTCGTATGCCGGCTGGATAGCGCTCCCGGCAACCTGCAAAGGGCCTCTCAGCTCAATATCGCGTCCGCCGTCACCGCCGTCGGCATGGTTACCCGTTTCGATAAGGGCAATTGGCTGCAACCTGACACCATTATCATCGACCAATGCAAAATCTACGAAGGACATGCGCGGCCTGTAGTAAATTAGGTTGATTGAATTCTATACAAAAATTCCGTAATCGCGATATCCTGTCCAGTTGAGGCAGGTTCTTCGCATCGTATTCCGATAGCCCAGGCCGTGTTAATTATTGGCTGGAATCCCCACGGCGACCTATGCGCGAGGCTTAAAGCACTCTATGGGTGCTGGGCGTCACTTACGGCTACGGAGACTCAAATCCTCTTGGGCCCAGTACGCCCTACGGTCGGAAATCAAAAATATAAACACGGCCCAGGTCAAGATAAACGCCGGACGCGGTGCCGTTCGGCCGCCAAGGGCAGGGGCGGATTACGCTTCTGCGCGCTCGTCGCCGCCGGACGCGTCAAGGCCCAGTCGTCGTTTGAGACGGGCAATCTGCGCATCCTGCGCGGCCAGCCGCGCCTTGTCCTGCCGGCGCTCTCGGATCCGTTGGTGTTCCGCGGCATACCAGGTTCCGGTCTCCAGGTCGCGCACGCGTAACTGGGCGTAGGGACCCGAGACGCGGTGCTGCTGGGGGGTCAAGCCCCAGTGCGTCTGCAACACGTCGCTCCACCACAGGGCACCCTCCGGCACGGGCGCGATTTCCCGGTACGCCTGCGCGTGCAGGCGGAAACCCTGCAGGATGGAACCGCCATCCGTCCGGTACCCTTCCGGATCGTAGAGCCAGTACTCGCGCACGCCGCACTCGGCGTAGAAACGCTGCTTGGCGTCTAGGCCGCGCCCGACGCCCACGTCTTTCTGCCAGGTGCCGACGGACAGCAGTTCCAGCCCCAGATCGGGCGGTCCGTCGTGCTCTACGGCGAAACTCAAACTGCGTTTCCGTCTCGGGCCCGCGGCGAACCGCACACCCGAGGGCGGGACACGCGGAGCCAACAAATAGAGGATGATGTCGGGCGCGACGCGGCACCCGCCGCCTAGGGCATGCAGATAGGCGTCGCCGGCCAGACAGTAGCGCGAGGATGGGGCGTGCCGGCCAGGTGCTGCGTCAGAAACTCCCAAAGCAATTTCAGGGCGAAATCGTGAACGAGGCCGGCGACCACGCGGGGACCCTCCACGGGGTACAGGTCGGGACGGGCGAGGCAGGGATGGACGCGGGGCCGCGGGCGCCCAACGGACGGCGTGCGGACGGCGAGTCGCGATGGCGCTGGGACGTCAGGCATGGCGCAGCCTCGCAGGGAGCGGTCAATGCCGCATTTGCATTACGCGCCATCAAGGCGGAGAGCCGGGCGGCGCATCGGACGCTAAGGGCAGGCTTGGCCAGCCTCCGCGACAAGGCCGGGCGCACCAACGTGCCGCAATCTCGCCCCTGTTTTTTCCTCGTTGCCGTCCGTAGCGATCGGGCACGCCTTTCCCGGTTTACGCTGATTCAGTAACGTTGCGGGATGTCTCCGTACTCTAGGCGGAGGATCGAGTCGCCAAATCCTGTTGTTCGTTACGGACAGCAAAGTTCGTTCGCGGTTGCTGTCGCCGCGGGAAGCCACGCGGTTGATGGGGCTACCATTACCAACTGCCCTCGAAACTACAACGAAGCGTACCGCCTGGCGAGGGATGGCATCGCAGTTCCTATCGTTAGGCATCTGGCGCGGAATTTGTTGGAGCCGTTCTTGGCTACCCGTGAGGAGACCGGAAGCCTCTAACGTCCAAGGGCTTTCCGTCGCCGCTCAAGGCCATTCTTGAAAGTTTCGCCTAGGCAGAGAGATTTCATGGGAAAGGTTCCCTCTGCGTTGCTTGGTTGTTACCGAACATGCGCGCCGGCAAGGGCGGTCCAGTCAAGGGTCTAGGCCGCAATGCCGTCCAAGCCATATTGCATCGGTATGGGGTACAAAACTGTTGGCGGCCGAAGGCGGTTCCACAAGGCGAAGCAGCCTAGGAAAATGCGTTTATATGTTTCTTTTGGCAACGCGCTTCGTTGCCCATGTATATGCCGGAAAAAGTATTCAGAAAAGATTGGATGCGGAACCATAGGGTATCAGTCATCGGGGAGCCATCCTCGCGGAGACATGAAAATGGATGGCTATCTTGAAGGATAACCGCTGGCTCGCAGGATGCCCAATTAATCTCAACACTATCTAGTACACGGTCATGCGGATTCTGTTAGGTGATACTATAGTTCTCACCGTCAGCGTCAGCCCCAACAAGGATTGCCTGTCTCTGCAATGTACGGCACTTGGTCGCGTCCGAACGGTAGTTTCTGAATTATAACCTAACAGAATACGAATGACATAGTACTAGCTGTTTCTACTTAGCGGGGACTCTGTTTTCGATTGGAATCAACGATCAACGCAACCTTAATCTTTGCCGATGATTCGAAAAGCTCGCAGATTCATTTGTGGTTCTGGATACAAAATACCATCCACACCGTCCAATTCGGCTACGAATTCTACGATCACGCCTTCGGCAAAAAATCTTAAAAATTCATACATATTATTTTCAATGGCATATGCTATAGGCTCCGTTCCAAGCCGTACGTACACACTGTTGTCCCACAAACCATACTCATGCTTCGTAACGAAAATAATTAATTCAAGTTCCCCGCTATCACTTCTAGAAGGAGAAAGTACGCTTCCCTTCGCATACCAAAGTTTGCCTCTATGCTGATCAGGATAACGGGTTATATCGTCGTAGGTAAGATTCGCAGCTTGAGATCGCCACTCTTCGAAGGTCAATTCCCGTGTTGGGGTTGGAGGAATAGGTGTGGGAGGTACATCTGTTGCTATGGGCAGATCAGGATTTACGCCATTCAGCAATGGCGCGTAGATCCAAGCGCCTCGTCGCAATTGAAGCCATGATCCATCAATGGTACGAGCTACGGGCTGTACCGAATCTCCTTTATTAAGTCCGCCTACCAACCCAAAGTCTGTACTGGGACCTGCGCGCAAATTGGCGTTGGTGTTAGCATAAGCTAAAGAGGGATCTGGAGTGGCCTTGGGACTACTGGAATTGCGTTGTACAAAAGCACAATCTGGTTGAGGTGCTTCCTCTACCAAGTAAATGCGTTCAATACGCATAAAGGGTAAAGTTATAGAAGCTCCCAGTATGCTTTCATACGTATGAAGGCCTCCCAATAGCGCCACAAATTCAATTATGTCATCTTCCAGAAAACGCGTATTGCCTTGCTGCTCCCAAACGGCGTATACGGTATCTTCCCAATTACCGTAACGATTTTCTGTAACGTTGATACGAAAAGCAAAGAACGTACCGTCTTGTTGTGATTGGATTATCTCACCTTTAGTGTGCCAATAATTGTCTTCATGGCGATCAGGGTATCGAGCCAAATTGTCGAATGTGGCGTTATCTGACAACGCTACAAGCTCGCACCACGTTAAAGGTTTGGGCGTAGGCGTCGAGGTCGGTCGAGGTGTTGAGGTCGGTCGAGATAGCGGCGTAGGCGTCCAAGTAGGAACTTGAGTCACTACTGGAGTCGGGGGGGGGGGGGGCAACAGAGGTCAAGGCGCTAGGGGTACCGTTACTAGCAGTCCGGACAATCATTCCTATTAGGACAGCTAGGCAGATCCCGAACACGCTACCTACTCCGATCGCAATTTTCCGTAGCATTGCACAACCCCTATAAGCCGAAGCATAATGATTTTCAATTTTCCGATATCCAGTTACGTTCGAAAGGGAGCGTAACGTAAGCAAGGATTATGACACAGTTATCTCGTATATGTCTATTTACTGTGGCAAGGATTGCTGTTACCAATCCTGTAGAAAGCACATATAATAGTCTTGCGGATTGTACATTCTGATACCGATCTGGAACAATGAAAAAATTGACGATCACAGTCAATGCCGAAGTGCTCCTTGTCGCCAAGCGATATGCTCGCGCCCGCGGCGTTTCGCTTTCGGTTCTCATTGAGTCCGCGCTCAGGAAGATGCTGGACAAAGAAGAACCCGTTTTCTCTACGCGGTGGCGAGGGCAATTTCAAGCCGCGCACCGCGACGGACCGCGTTACGCCGCGCTGGTGCGGAAGTATCTGTTCATCAATACCGATGCGCTCATTGACGTTGTGCCTGCCCGTCATCCTGATGCCAATCTTGCCGAGCAACTTCTGGCTTTGGATCCAGTACAACCTCGTAGACGCACGCAGTTCCATCAAGGCCCTCATCGCATGGCACTCCACCTCCATTTCCATGATCGCGTAGCCCGACGGTGCGTAGGATCGGAGACGCGCGATTTCATATTGGGACTCAATGACCGATTTGAAGACGCGTCACAATTCGATGCTCCGTGGGCATGCGGTACCCAGCGTATCAGCGTGCGGAATCGCAAAGACTACGTACAGTCGCCCATTCCGGTTGTCGTGACGCAAGTCCCGCGGAGAACGGAAGCGTACATGGAGAACTTCAGCCTTCTCAACGCTTGAAGGACGCGCCTTTTTTGCTGGCAATTACCGCTTCCCGTACCGCATCCCCGCGAGCCGCCTTTCGTAGTGCGGCCCCTTAGCCTACTCTTTGCCTCCGGCTGATCATGGCTTCCGTAGAAAATTTGCTTGTCCGGCTGCAGGCCGATGATTTCATCCGGTCGCACATAGCGCATCAGGAAACGCTGGCGGCCCATCCCGGCATATGGGCGGAGTTTCCGGCATGGTTGCATCCCGCCCTGCGCGCCGCCTTGGCGGGCCAAGGCACGCGTCGCCTGTATCAACATCAAAGGCAGGCCTGCGATCTGGCGCAGGCGGGACGCGACGTGTTGATCGTGACGCCTACGGCCAGCGGCAAGTCGCTGGGATGTCATCTGCCGGTTCTGAACCGGTTGCTGCGCGATCCCCAGGCCTGCGCCCTGTACCTGTCCCCCACCAAGGCCTTGGCCCAGGATCAGTACCAGGCCTTGCAACGACTGACGACCGACCTGCCGCCCGAACTCGGACTGTTGCCGGAGCATATTGCCCTCTACGACGGCGATACCCCTGCGTCCGCCCGCCCCGCTATTCGGCGCACCGTCCGTCTGCTGATCAGCAATCCGGACATGCTGCACTTCGCGCTTCTGCCTTCCCACGAAGCCTGGCATCGCTTTCTGGCTGGCCTGGACTTTACGGTCGTGGACGAAATCCACGCGTACCGCGGCGTATTCGGCAGCCATGTCGCCAACGTGTTCCGCCGCCTGCAGCGGTTGCGCGCCTTGCACGCGCCCCAGCGCCCCGTGCAATTCCTGGGCGCCAGCGCGACGGTCGCCAACGAAGAGGAACTGGCGCGGACGCTGCTGGGACGACCGATGGCCTTGGTCAAACGCAACGGCGCGCCGCGCGGCGCGCGGCACGTTCTGTTCTTCAATCCGCCCCCGCTGCCCAACACGGCGGGGTGGCGGGATGCGCCGGGCGCCGTCTGTCGTCTGGAGCGGTTATGCCGGGCGGCTTCCGTGCAAAGCCTCATCTTCGCGCGCACGCGCATGGAAGTGGAGCGGTTGGTGACGGATCTGCGCCATCAGGCTCCGCAGGCCGAGCAGGCCATTCGCGGCTACCGGGGCGGATATCTTCCGCAGCAGCGACGCGCAGTGGAAAAGGGCTTGCGCGACGGATCCATTGCGACGGTGGTGTCCACCAATGCCCTGGAACTGGGCATTGACATCGGCTTGTTGCAGTGCGTTATTCTGATGCGGTATCCCGGCACGATCGCCAGCGCATGGCAGCAGATGGGCCGCGCCGGCCGCCGCCAGGAGGCGTCCGTAGCCCTGTTCGTGGCGAGCCACAATCCTCTCGACCAGTATTTGATAGGCCACCCGGAGTTCCTTTTCGAGCGCGCGCCCGAGTACGCGCTCCTGAATCCCGACCATCCCCGGGTGCTGCTGCAACATCTGGAATGCGCGCTGGAGGAGCATGCCGTAGCTCCGCATCTCCTGTCGCAGGACGTCTACGGACAAGGGGAACGCATGGCGGGCGCGCTGGCCTATCTGCGCTCCAGGCAGCGCGCGTTCCAGAAGCAGGGCAGCTGGTTTTACATGGGCGCGGCCTACCCGGCGGGACAGGTCAGCCTGCGGAACATTGGCCATGCCGTCACCATTGCAACCGCCGCGCCCGGTTCGGACGCGGCGGCAGAGACGTTGGGCACCTTGGAGGAAGAAGCGGCGGATGCCTTTCTGCATCCCGGCGCGGTCTACCTGCACCAAGGCCGGAAATACCGGGTAGACGACCTGGATTACCGGACGCGCCAGGCTACCGTTACGCCCGTTCCCGGCACGGATATGCATACGGAAGCCGTGTCCCTGGCGGAAATCGAGGTGCAAGCGATTCAAGCGCAAGAGCGCGTGGCAGGGGCCGTGGCGGGCTACGGCGACGTGGAAGTGCGGTTCCAGGTAGTCGGGTACAAGAAAATGCGACGCTTCCGCCGCGAGGCCGGGATGGCGCAAGAGTCGCTGGGAGTAGAGGAGTTGGACTGCCCGTTGCGCGCGTTTCCCACGCAAGCGTACTGGGTCCAGGTACCCCGCGCGACCCAACAGCACCTGGAACAGAGCAATCTATGGCGGGACAGTCGCAACGACTACGGTCCTTCCTGGCAAGCGCAGCGCCGGAAAGTCCGGCAACGCTACGGCGCCGCCTGTTCCCGTTGCGGACGGCCGGAAAGCCCGGATCGCGCGCACGACGTGCATCACGTCCGGCCCTTTCGCGCGTTCGGCTACGTGCCCGGCCAGAATCGGCATGACGAGCTGGCGAACGCCCTGGAGAATCTGCGCATTCTGTGCCGGGCCTGCCATCGTCTGATGGAACCTTTGTCCGGACGCGGCGCGCGCGGGCTGTCGGGGTTGGCGCAGGCGTTGCGCCACATTGCGCCCTTCCATCTGATGTGCGATCCCGCCGATCTGGGCGCGGAGGAAGTCCTGGCGCGCGGGCCCGGCGGCTCGCGCGCGCCGACGGTCCGCGTGGATTTCGATCCCGCCTTGGCCACGATCTTCGTCTACGAACGCTTCGTAGGCGGCCTTGGTTTCAGCCAGGCGTTGTTCCGTCTGCACTCTCGCATCTTGCGGAACATTGCAGGACTGATTCGGGATTGCGCCTGCGAGCAAGGGTGCCCGGCCTGCGTAGGACCGACGGAGGCGGACGCCGAGGATGTGTTGGGCGCAGGCCTCACGCGCAAGGCGCTGACGCAAGCGCTGTTGGGCAGCTTGCTGGACGAGGCAGGCGTCGCAGGTTAGGCCGCCGTTACGGAAAAAGGATAGGCCGCGTAGCGTATCGAGGGAGCGATTGCCCAACGATCTCCGCGTCCGTTTGACTGCCTGATTACCGGCGTCTGCGGCAAGCCATACGCAATCTCCCACGGCTTCTTCGGTACGCACAAAAATTGCGCGTATTCCGCTCTCTTGCCCGGCGAAAACCATTGTCTGCCTGCATACGGTTCTGACTGCGCGCCCCTTGGAGCCGCGTTGGCGTTCTGCTATGATGCGCGGCAAGCGCCGCGTAGCGGCAAAGGCATGCATAAGACGCGCTCCATGTTGACCATTGTTCAGGGCATTACGGATAACCCCGCCGCGGCGCAACGTTTGGCCGCCCTTTTTCAGTCACGCGCCGCCTCTCTAGAGGGTTTCCTGTACATCGGATATCCCATTGTGGGTACGCCGGAAGGTCCCTGCCATTTGGATGCGGCCCTGATTTCGCCCCGCTGGGGGTTGGTTATCTTCGATCTCATCGAGGGCGTGACAATCTCAGGCGCTCAAGAGAGGCAGGACGACGCAACCAACAAGGTCGTCTCTCGGTTACTGGCGCACAAGGACCTGACGGCGGGCAGAAATCTGTTGGTACCCGTCAATGCCGTATCGTTCGCGCCGGCCCTCTCAGCCGCGGGAGACGATCCGTCTCGTCTCAACGCGTTGAACGAAGTCCATTTGCTGCCATGGATACGGAACCTCGCGACCTGGTCCCACGCGCATCTCTTCGCCATTCTGACGGCTGTCTTGCAATCGACTCTGGGCTTGCGGCAGGGAAGGGACGCGCAACGCGCAACGCAGCCCTGTTCGCGGGGAGGCAAGCTCCAGACCCTGGAAAAGGCCCTGATCAATCTGGATGCGCGGCAAAGCCGAGCCATACTCGAGACAACGCCGGGCGCGCAACGCATTCGCGGCCTGTCGGGCACGGGCAAATCAACGGTGCTGGCGCTCAAGGCCGCGTATCTCCATGCCAAACATCCAGACTGGCAGATCGCGGTTTCATTCAATCTCATTACCCAAAAAGTCCGGTTACGGAAGATTATCCAGGCCTTTCTCGCCGATATTGCCGTAGTCCCCAATTGGGACCATCTCCAGCTGAGGCATATATGGGGAGAACCGGTTGACGGCCAGATCCTTGGCCTGTACGTCCATTTCTGCCATAGCATCGGCGCGGAGTTTCATGTTGCCAGTTCTGCGCGTCGCGCTTTCGGCATCAATCAGGAAATCCAAGGCGCTTGCCGGCAGGCCGTAGCCGATTTCGAATCCCAATCCGATTCTCTCGCGGATTTTCCGCATCCGTACGACGCCATCCTCCTTGAAGATGCGCACGACCTGCCGCCCGCCTTTTTTCAGCTGTGCTACCGCATGCTTGACGAAAACAAGAGATTGATCTATGCCTATGACGAATGGTTGCAGCCGGAAACCCGCGCCCTGCCCCATCCCGGGGAGTTCGACTATCCGCTTGCGCATGGACGCGCGCCTGTCGAGAAACGCGCCGGCAGCCACCAGGACGTCATTCTGCGCACGTGTTTCCGCACCCCAAGGCCGATTCTCGTCACGGCCCATGCTTTGGGATTGGGCATCTATCGCAATCCTGCAGCCGACGTCAGCGCTGAACCGCTCCCAAACTTTGCCGCTCCGCAGGTTTGGCGCGCGGCGGGTTACGAAACGGTCCAAGGCGATCCGGTTGAAGGAAAAGACGTGCATTTGGCGCGCGCCGCGGATGCCAGTCCTGCCAATTTGGAACGTCATTCGGCCGCCGATGATTTGATTCGGTTCATTGCGTGCCTGGACGCGGAAGAGCAAGCGCGCACAGTGGCGCGCTGCATCCAAACCAACCTTGAACGGGATGAATTGGCGGAAGGAGACATTGTCGTAATCAATCTCAGCCCCTCGGCTTCAAACGGAGACATCGGCCATATCCGCTCCTTGCTTCATCGAAAGAATATCCGAACGCTTGAGGAAGGCATAGTGCATTGGCCGGAAGCCAAGTATGAAACACGCGACGCGATTGTTTTTCACAGCCTCCACCGCGCCCGACGGGATGCAGGGGGCATGGTGTACGTCATTAATGCCCAAGCCGTTCATGAAGACCAAGAGCACGAGGCAGCTGCCCGAAAGCGCCTGTATTCGGCCTTGACGCGTAGCCAGGCCTGGGTCAGAGTTTTGGGGATCGGCTCCGGCATGCAGGAGCTTCAGGAGGAATTCAGCCAAGTCAGAGCCCATGACTTCCAATTAACGTTCGCTTATCCCCCTGCCCGGCCAATACGCGGCCCGGAAGCGGGCAGCGACGACGACCGGATACGAGAAAGACTGCAAAACTTTTTGCAGGATATCGAGAGCAACGGCCAACAGCTAACGGATCTCGACCAAGGACAATTTGAGCGCTTGAAGCAAATCTTCGCCTCCATCCCTTCCGATGCCTAGACCCAACCAGATCAGGCAACAGATTCAAACTCTCGCGAACGAATTGGTTGCCTCTGGGTTGTGTTTGGAAGCCAATCCTCCCGTACTACGGAGGGGACGCCACGGAATCGAGCGGATTGGTTTTGCCCAAGATGCCCGTTCCGGCAAGGCCATGAGGAAATATATGGATTATGAAAAAACGTATCAGACGCTCGCGGCATCCAGGATTTTCAACATGGCGCTGCGCGACGGAGCCTTGATCCAAATGCAGTACGAATTCCTGAACAAAGACATTTCCAAGCACCGACTGGCATTCAATCCTTCCCCTTACGCCCCAAGGGAGTTCCCGGAGGAAAACTCGGCTTTCCGTAGCTCATTCGACTTTACGTCAATCCCGGACAAAAGCGTGGCGCCCATTCCTTTCCGCTTCGATTTCGATGAGCCCAACGCCATTGATTTGGAGCATCCCAAGTCGCATCTGACCTTGGGCCAATCCGAATTTTGCCGCATTCCCGTTTCCGCTCCGTTAACGCCCGTGCAGTTCATGGATTTCGTCTTGCGCAATTTTTACCCCTCCGCACTGCGCCTTGCAGCGGATGGGATGCCAACGACATCCGTTTCTTTTCCTGCCTCCATAACGGAACGCGAGCGAGCGGTACTCCATATACAGGTTCCGACGCGGTAAGCGGCAGTCCCTATTCACCGCGGCCAGCCGACGCAGGTGAGCGATGCAGTTCAACGCAAACCTGCCAAGCGTCAGACGCTGTTCCGTCCGTACGCGCGCATGCCGCGGAACATTGCGCACCTGATTCGGAATTGTGCCTGCGAGCAAGGTTGCCCTGCATGCGCAGGGCCAACGGAGGCGGACGCCAAGGACAGGCCGGGCGCAGGCATCACGCGCAAGACGCTGACGCAAGCGCGATATTGGACAGCTGGGTTGGAGGGGCGCGGGTTGGGACTGACGGTACGCCAAGGAAAGGACGGAGGGCAAGGCATCACGCGGACGGATGCTTGGGGATGACGCGCGTAAAATCCATAGGCATCAAGGCTACGCCTCCTTGATCCAGGAGGCATGAGGATTGAGTCAGTTCCTGCACGACGCCTCTGGCCGCCACGCGATCGAGGCGCAGCAGACGCGCCAAAGCGCCCTCCGAAATGTCAGCCTTGGCATACGCCTGCACGGCCAGATAGCGATAGCGCAGCGGTAGGCGTTGCCCATGGCATGAAGGAACCGACCGGGATTGGTCTATCCGATCCTCTGGAACCTTGCCTGATTTCCGCAACTCTTTCCAAACGCCTTGACGCAATATCTGCATTTCTTCCAGACGTAACGTCATCGCTTCCATGGATACGGAGTAGAAGCGCGCCAATTGAACTATGTCTGCCGCCGTTACCGTGCCGCGGGTCGCGCGCACCAGAGCATGGGCGCGTCGGCGAAGACCCGGCACCGGCATGAGCAAACACGCCGCAAAGACGTCAGCGAACCGCCCGCGACGACCGGCGCCGACCATGGATACGGCGCCATCCAGGCGGTGCGTGAGATAACGGCTGTACGCCTGCGCGACGAACCATCGCCTGCGCGGCGCAGGATACCGCGCATTTACGGCGAGGCACCCGCCCAGTTCAGGTACGCTGGCGGAGAGGCTGGACACGCGCGCGGGCAGGTCCAGCAAAAACGCATGCAGGCCCGCGTCATATTCCAGCGCCTCGCGCAAACGCCATAACGGGCCGTCGCCCCAGCCCAGACGCTTGCGTTCCGCGGAAGCCAAAATTTCCGGGTCGCAGCCCGGGCGGGAATGCGCAGGAACGTCGCCTCTCCGGAGCGTCGTTCCGCTCAGAACGCCCAGGTACCGATAGTCCTCGCACAGGATCTGAAACTCCCGGATGCTGCGGCGCAGGGACTCTCGTTCTCGAGGAGAAGCGATCTGCGCCACGGACGCTCGGAATTGCGCCGTCATATCCGCCAGCAGCTCTTTGGCGCCCAGGAAATCGCCCACAGGCCTTCCATAGAGTTCCGCCAGCCGGACGAGTTCGTTGGCACGCGTGCGCCTTTCGCCTTTTTCCAAGGCGGCAAGGGTTGCCCGCGTCCAGTCCAGGGCTTCGGCCGCTGCCTGTAGCGCGAACCCGCGCGTGCGTCTGGCCGCTCTGAGCCGCTGCCCCAAAACTCTGGGAGCCATAGAATCAAGCGCATGTTGCCTCATGGTTTCTCCTCAAGCCCAAACCGGATATTTTCCGACTGCGCTTCTACGCGCGCGAGTCGATCCCAACCGCATTATGCCCGCGCGCACGCTGTCCCGCAGGTAGACGCTTGCGTTGTACGCGTGGCTGCCGAACGCGTCGGTTCAGAGGCAAGGCGCGGCCTGCGAGCGTCAGCGGTTGCGCCGCGCAACTAACGCATCGTCGCGTTTTGCAGATGATATGCGTACAAGTTCGCATCTGGGCATTTCTGACCTGAAGCAACGGGAGACGGAAAGTCCAAAACCCCTGAAGCGCATAGAGGAGAGAAGAATTATAATGGCGGTCTGTCCCGCACGTTCAGGATCATGCATGCGGGACGCCGGCAACAGACGCCTACCGCTATCGTTGCCGGCTCGCTACGCAAGGCCTCGGCGGCCAAGTCTTGCTTTCCATTCTCTATGCAAGCCAAAGGAACGTCATCATGAAAGCCAACCTCTCCAACGGCGCCGTTGCCGCTTCCTTTCAGCGCGTCATGTCCATGGAGGAACTGCGCGCCCAAGGCCTGGCGTCCGTTCAGGTGGGCGACCGCGTCGTCGCCTTGGTATTGCATGAAGAGCAGGTCTATGCCGTAGACAATCGGTGCCCCCATATGGGTTTTCCGTTGGATCAAGGCTCCGTCCATAACGGCATTCTGACCTGCCATTGGCATCACGCCCGTTTCGACCTTCAATCCGGCGGGGCCTTCGATCTGTGGGCGGACGACGTGCCGTCCTTTCCCGTAACCATCCATGAAGGCGACGTCTGGGTGGACGTCGCGACCTACAGCGATGCGGAAGAGGCCAGCCGACAGCGCCTGCGCATGGGCCTGGAGCGCAATCTGTCGCTGGTCATCGGCAAGTCTGCCATTCTGCTGGAGGAAAGGGGCAACGCCCAGGCGGCCATCGAGGCGGGACTGGCCTTCGGGTGCGAATATCGGCAGGCGGGCTGGGGACAAGGGCTGACCATTCTGGGCTGCATGGTCAACCTGTTGCCGGATCTCGACAAGGCGGACCGCCCCCGGGCCCTTTTCCACGGCCTGTCCGCCGTGGCGGACGATACCGCCGGCGCGCCGTATCGGTACGTCGTGCGCCCCCTGCCCGATCCGGCCGCGGACCGGTCTCGCCTGAAGGCCTGGTTCCGTCAATTCATCGAAGTGCGGGACGCCGAAGGCGCCGAACGCTGCCTGGTGTCCGCCATTCAAGGCGGCGCGGATCCGGCCTTCCTGATGGATATGCTGGGAGCCGCCGCCACGGATCGCCGCTACATTGACGCGGGCCACCCGATGGACTTCACCAACAAGGCCTTTCAAATCCTGGATCGCACCCGGTGGCAAACCCCGGAACGGGTTCTGACAAGTCTGGTGCAGGGGATGGCCATGGCGCGGCGCATGGAAGAATCCAATGCCTGGCGCGCGCCGGTCGACCTCATCGAACTGCTCAACGAGGCCTTCGAAGCCTTGGACGCGGCTTTGGCGACCGGCGCGCCGCGCCGGGACGCGTGGAACGGCGATCCGGCATTGGTCGCCGATCTGCTGGCGCTGGAGCCCGCGGATCTGCTGGCGCGCATGCTGGACGCGCTGCGAGCCGGCATGCCGCCTGACGAACTGGCGTTGCACGTCTGCTTCGCCGCCGCCACCCGGATTGCCCAATTCCATACCAGCAACGAGATTGCGGACTGGGATACGGCGCTGCACACGTTCACCTTCAGCAACGCCGTCATGCAGGCGTACCGCCGCGCGCCCTCGACCGCGCTCCTGCGGGGCGTTTTCGACGCGGCCATGAGCGTGCATCTGGATCGTTTCCTGAACATTCCCGCCGCGCGGCTGCCGACCGGGAACGCCCAGGGGACGGCGGACGACGACGCGCTGGATGCGCTGGGCGCGCTCCTGGATCATCAATACCGGGTAACGCCGGCGGCCGAAACCGTAGCGGCCTACGCGGTCCGGACGGCGGACTACCGCGGGCTCCGCGCGCGTCTGGGACGCTATCTGTTGCGCGAAGACCGGGACTTCCACACTATTCAATGCGTGGAAGCGGCGTTCGCGCTGCATGACGCCTTGCGCGCCCGCCGCGCGGCGCCGGCGCCGCTGAATCCCGACGTCGCCTTCATCGCTGCGGCGCGCTATCTGGCCGCGCACGCGCCGACCATGCGCGCGCAAGGCCAGACGTACGATATCGCGTTGCGGTTGCATCGCGGGGACAGGATGTTTGAGGGCTGACGGCCGCGCCCGCGCGGCGCAAGACCCGCGCAATGCGGCAGGCCCGTAATTCCAGAAAGCGGTTTTCATGTAAGATTCAGGCATTGCGGCGCAACGCTGGAGCCGCAGGTCTTCGCAAGCCGTACTCCCGTCTCGCCGCAACGGCAACGAGAGCATGGCGCCGGCTCTTTGGACGCACACAAGAGGTGGAAAGATATGAAGGTGCTCGTAACGGGAGCTTCGGGTCGTCTGGGCGGTTTCGTAATTCAGGAGTTGCTGCACCAGGATTACGAGCCCGTCATGTTTTCGCGGTCCGAACCCCAACACGGATTCAGGAACGTGCAATGGATTCAAGGGGATATCTGCCAATTCGATGACTGCCTGAAGGCGATGGAAGGCGTTGAGGCCGTGCAGCACCTGGCCGCCCGGCCCAACCCTACCGATCATCCCCGCGCGCGCAAAGGCGCGCACGGGTTCGACGCCACCTTCAAAGCCAATATGCTGGGCACGTATTACATGATGCAGGCGGCGGTGATGCAGGGCGTGCAGAGCGTCGTCATGGCCGGCAGCAACTGCGCTTTGGGACATGGCTTCCGCATCAGCGACACGCCCTTTCCCGTGCAATACCTGCCGATCGACGAAAAGCATCCGACCTTCGTCGAAGATACCTACAGCTACTCCAAGCTGGCCGGGGAGGAGATGCTGGCCAGCTACACCCGCGCCTACGGCATCCGCACCTACGTCACGCGCATTTGCGGCATCTTCCCGCCCGAACGCCGCGCGGAACTGGCCTTGAACGTCAAACACGCGCAGGCCTGGTCCGAAGGCCTGTGGTGCTGGATTTCCAGCGAGGACGCGGCGATCGTCCATTGCATGATCATGAACGCCATGGACGACCTGCCGGAGCATGACGTCTATTTCGTCAACGCGGACGATACCACGGCCCTGGAAAAGTCCATGGAGCTGGTGGAAGCCTATCGTCCGGATTTGGTGCCCGTAACGAACCGCCTGGACGGCAACCAGTCGCTGATCAGCGCCGAGAAGCTGAAGCGGGCCGTGGGCTGGTCGCCAGGGCCTTCCTGGCGCGAATTGCGTTGAGGCCAGGGCCGCGGCGCGGCGACGCAAGATCGCCGCGCCGCTTGGCCCGCGCGGATCATGAGCGCTGATCGCTACGTTCAAAAGGGTATCTGGAAGCGCCTGAGGGAGCATAGGCTAGGCGATCCGGATCGGTTTATTGCGGGACGGCCTGACCGTCGATCAGACCTGCGAAACCCGTCCGCTCCGAAACGGTTCAAGGCGCGCAATCGGGTACCCCACGGTCTTGGCCATGGCAGCGTCATCACCGCTGGTTCATCCTGATCGGGTTGGGCCAAGAGGATACGGCTTAGGCAATCCTTGGAGTATTCAGGGGATTGGTTGTGGCGATAACGATACGCAACGTCTTAAACGCTAATGTTGTGTTGGCAGGCATTAGCTTGCTTAACACCCCCTCGGAATTGAAAGCGTTCATGGACGGGATCAATGTCGATGAAGTGGTCTCAAATACCAGTCTACAGGGTAGAGATCCGTCACCTAACGTGGACGCTGAACGAACGTTTTCGCTGGGCAACGAACGAATAACGCTTGATATCTCTCTGTCTCGGTCAATCCTGGGGAGAGACTACCCTGAATGGGAAGACCTGGAACGGCTAGCTGAAGTCGCAGGGCATGCAATCGCAAAGACCGATCTGCTGGAACGCAGTCCCCGCGCTTTCGGATACAACCTGGATTTGGTCTATACTCAACGCTCAGGGCAACCCGCTGGACGCTACTTGGCGGAACGGTTATTCGCTCCCAATCTGCTTGGCAATGACGGGGAGCAACTCTTGGGCGGCGCCGGCAGGCTAACTTTCCAGAACGGAGAGAAAGTCTGGAGGGTCAAGCTGGAACCGCGATTCAACGAAAAAGATACGGCGAAGGTGTTTTTAAGTTTGAATCTACATCAAAGTGAACAACGGGTACCTGATGAAAACGAGATGCGGGCTTCTCTGCATGAAATTTGGAAACAGGCCCGCCAATTTGCCACGCGAGTGGATGAGAGGGGGACATAATGGCGCGTGCTACGACGGTTAGTCCGATCATGGGCAATCTCGGTATAAGCCAGGCCTCTAACGATCTCCGGGAAGGCGACACCCAAGCGGGGACTGTAAATTCATCCGCGGAAGTTCGTCCGGATGCTGCCCGGATCCTTGACGATGCCTTGCTCGTGGCTCAATACCGACAGAACAGGCAAACAAAGGCCTCGCGTTTGGCCTTGAACATCCAAAAGCGCATCCGGGAGGCAGCGGAGGAAATATTTCAGGACGGCATGGAATCGTCCTTGTCCCGCAGTATTGAGGAAATGGTGGACCAACAGGGAAATGACGCCATTAAAGCCATTGATCACATAATCGAAAGAGGGTGCGATACGGAAGCCGCGGCCGAGATGTTGGCCACCTTGGGCCGTATAGACGATCGAACCACGCAAGCTGCGAGGCTGACGCTACTGGTCAAAAATCTGCAATCCCCTAACAATAGCATTCGCGCCATGGCCAGTGACGGGTTGATGTATTTGGGCGATGCGCGCGCCCTGGCCCCTTTGCGTACAGCTGTACGGCAAGAAGGTCATGCAGATATCAAAAAGGATATGGAATTAGCGATAGAAGAGTTGTCGTCGTTACTGTAATGCGCTTTTTACGCGCCATAAAAAGAACGCGCTGGAACGATAACCCGGTAGATAAAAGCGCAGCGCTTCTCGATCTTGCGCCTATAGAACAACCCTTGTCCTTTTGGGGATTTGACAATCAGGAGGATGAGGAACGCATAATTGTCGCGCTCGAATCAACGCGGCGTTCCCGTTTGGATTACGTTGTTGTCGAAGAACTTGAACTGTACCCTTTAGGCATTCAATGCATTCAGAGTCAAGGTGAAACCCCATACGAGGCCGTCAATCGACAGTACCATTACGATTTGGCTGTGATTACGGACCGACAAATCGACATCTTAATTCGCATCAAAGGCGCGATAAACAATTCTGAACGCAAGACGTACAGACCTAGCCAACTTAAAGAACTACTCACAGACTACGTCACCAAGGGTCATTTGGATAAATCGCGCATGGATCGCATGCTGCTGGGTAAACTATGTCCTTGAAGTGCCGTTTGATCGCATGACAGATCAAATCGCCGTTATCGCTGTAGGCAGTCCGCTCGGGCACGGTCGGCGTTTAAGTCGGGCAAGGCCGTCATCCGGGAAGTTCTGAGCTGACATCTACGCGGCCAGTAGCAATGTGGACCAACGCTCGGATCGCCAGCGCAAAATCCGCCATTATGCTTCCCGTAATCGTGATTCTCTGGCGGTTGACGCGCTTGCAGTCGCCTTGTTGGTTGCGCATAGACGGGATCGATAACATTAGGTCTTGCGCTCGCCGGCGCCTCAGACCATCTCTGTGAGCGTCAATCTTGGCGTGATCTTGATCTTGCTTGATGGCGTCCAGTGTATCGTATTCAGGAACCTTCGTTTATCTGTCGGCAGCATACAACTCAATCTCCTCCATGATCAGTCCGCGCAAACAGGATCTGTATTTGGCGCCTACGCGCGGCCTGTCATCCTTTGTCTTGGCGTGAGACGCGCTGGAAAGCAGTATTCCTTCACTCAGGTTGTTTTGGCAATTCAGGCATAGAAGATGTCTGCTTGGCAGATTTTCTTTTCCTCTCTCGCCGTCCCATAACGCTGGACCAAACGGCCGAACTCACTAGGCCGTGTGGAGTTAAGGGATTCCGGGTCACATTGTGCATTTTTGGATACTTTGACAAAGTGGCAATTTCGATGTTTTGCGGCTACGAAGCCGTTTTTGGCGCTTTTGCCAAGTACTCCAATGAGGGATCTGACAGGGATTCGGAGTGCAATCCGACCCAGAATCCCTTAACTCAACACGGCCTAACCCGGAAAGCGCAATGAAGACAGGAACCACGCCTTGAATCGGTGAACCGTTGGCAACGAGATAAGCCACTATGCCCAAGGCTACTATCACTATCGTAAAGCCAAGCCATTGCCCCCGCGCGCGCCATTTGTCGGGTGCCATGTCTTTCTGGTGACGATGGCTTTGCTGGCGCTCAGCCATTTGGATGATGCGTTCGGCTAGGCCTGGATGCACCTTTTCATATTCTGCAAGTTGTTGCGGGGGAGGCAAGGGACCCTGCCATCCAATTTCCAAGGCAAAAAAAGCCTCTTGCCGCGCATCCCCAACTTGATCTGACCTTGGCTGAACCTTGCCCGCAACTTGGCTCTCCGGAACGGCCAAATCCTTTTTGGTATGAGCTCCCTGGTCGTTTTCGCCGGCTTGTCCGCGCGCTTTATCGTTCATGCTCGGATTCGTGGATATGAAATTCCATCGCGTACCTTAAATCATTACCTACGGCTGCCCAATCGCTACTGATGGCAGCCAAGTCATGAACTGCAGATGGCTGTAACTCTTGCCTGTACTCTTCCGGCGTTCCCGTAAAGTCGACCGTCAGCGCCAAGCCGGACAACAGGGCATGCAGGGAAGACGGAGGCGATGCGCTTGAGGCTGTCGCCAAGTGCGGAAGCAAACTGTTTTGCGCCATTTCGGGAAAATGGGCGTAAATCGCCTTCAACAATTCTTGGAAAGTGAGCGATTGGATCCACTGCGCTACCTCTCTGAAATAGCGCGCAATCGAGGGGGGACAAACCATTAAGGCCTTTTCCCCTAATGTGAAACCCGTTTCGGTTAGCGAATAGCGCTGATACCGCCTTGCATGATCGATGTCAACCTTACCTGTGCGGCGCAAGGCGTAGAGTTCGTCGTAAACGGCTTTGTCGAACGGGCCGAAATGGTAAGGCGCAAACGCGAAATGAGGACCGTTAATCTTATCCGGAATCACTCTATCGAAAATAAAGAAGAGCTTTTGTACCTGAACCGGATTGAATTGCGCCTTCATCCCGCCAGCAGCCATGCCGGCCAAAACGACCTGGGATCGTTTCCAGTCCATTCATCCTCCCGCGTTGCGCTTGGAGATTCTCTCACAGCAAGTTTTGAGAACCAGATCCCAAGCATTCTACATCGTTGAGCGCCTGATATGCGTCTCGTTCACGCGCGGATCGTGCCGGCCACAATACAAGCCTGTTTGACGGGATCATGTAAGTGCGTCCCAGCATCCAAATCTATAATGATCTGTTCGCCGGGATTTGAAGTAACTGTACAGGATTTATCAGTCTATAAGTTATCAACACAGCGTATGCATAAGTAAACTGCATACGCAATATCTTCCTCCCCGTGCTTGGAGAGCCGTCTTCGGGGTTTTAGGCCCTGTGAGAATTGGCTGGAATGCCCCACAGCGACCTATGCGAGAGGCTAAAACGCCGTATTAGAATACGTATTCAAAGTGACTTTTCGCCTCCATGAGTCGTAAAAGCCTCTTTGAGTAAGTATCTCGCAAGGGGAGGAAACAAAATTCTTAACCTAACCTAATCGACCCGCCTTTGCCAGGCGCGCAGCGTTGGCTTTACGGGATCCGGTGCAAAGCCCGACCGTCGGCTTGCGCGCGGTCGTAAAATCCGGTACCTGCCGATCCGTCGGCGGGCATCCGGTTCATGGGCGCGGAGACGGCGCGTTGTCCTCTAGGGAGCCGAACCGTTGCCTATATTGGGCCAGCAGCGCCAAGGCTGCGTCCCTCTCCGCTAGGGCCGTCAGGGCTGCGTCCTTCTCCGCCAAGGCCACATCCTTGCGCGCGGAGGCCGCATCCTTTTCGTCGGCCGTGGGATACCAGTCCGTAGACCGCGGCCGGCAGAGGCGCATCAGCGGGAAAGTCTCGTTTTTCGGCGTACGCTGCGTATCGCCGACGACCCAAAGCGTACCCAGCACGGCGCTCGGCCAGTACCGACCGCTCGGATCAATGGGAATATAGCGCCCACCTTGCAGGCTGAAGCCCTGAAACAGGATGATCTCCTGCTTGGCCTGCAACCGTTCCGGATTGTAGATCCAATACTCGCGTATGCCTACGCGCTGGTAGTGGCGCATTTTGGCGGCGATGTCCCCGCCGATCCCGACGTCTTTGCTCCAGGTGCTGCGGGACAGGATTTCCACCGCGAGGTCCGGCGGGCCGTCGTTGTCCCGATGGAAAGCCCCGGCCGGATCCAAATCCGGCGGCAGCTGCCGATACGCCATAACGCCCGGACGCGTGTACTCCAGGGCTCCGTCGTGATCCCGGGGCGATTTGGTATGGAACAGGGCGTCGACCACCACGACCGCACGCGCGCAGCCGATCGCTTGCAGATGATCGCGCAGAAAGACCGCCAGGTGCTGAGCCGCCGTGTCGTGGATCAAGCCGGCGCCCAAGGGCAGAGCTCCTACGGGATACCAATCGGGATAAACGTTGCACAGATGCGCCGCGGGCGTCAAGGCTGTCCTGCGCGCGGCCACTGGGGCTATGGCCTCAGTCATGATACGCACCTTTGAAACCGGATACCGCGTCCCAGCCTACCGCAAACGCAGAGCCGGGGCAAACCCGGTAACCGGGACGTTCATGATCAGAACCGTCGGCACCAACTCCCGTTGCGTTGCGGCCATACCCCGGCTCCGGCCGGGACAGCTAGGCCCGCCGGCCGCCTAGGGGACCGGCGCTTCCGACAGCTCCGAAACCGGGCCGCGGCCTTCTTCTCCCTCGCTTGATGATGTCCAGTGCATATATCGCGCGCTATTTCGGGATGGCTCCTCAGCTGTCGGCGGCATACAGCTCAATCTCTTCCATTTCGAAATTCTGGACTGAAGGCGTCCATGCCCCTTCGTCCGTTGCAGAAGGCACCCGGAAGTTCAGGCCGATGCCTATCACTTTTTTGCCTGCGCCGCGGTACCGGTCGCCATAGCCCTTGGCCTGTATTTGCGCCATGGCTTCCTGGAGCGTTTTGTTGCGTTTCAGTGCAAACGCGTAGACAGCCGCGTGCGTTTCCACTACGAGATCGGAACGTCCCTTGCGTCCAGCGGTCTCCGATGCGACATCCAGAACGCTTTCAATCAGGTAGCAGACAATATGCAAGGCGACCTGGAAATTGCTTTCCGCGGCGAGTTCGCTGTATGACACGCGATCCAGCATGCGATCAAAACAGGCGCATGCCTCTCGGCATTGCCCGTGCGCCAAGGCGCGGGCCATAGCTTCGACCAGATCCCGAACGACGCTGTTCCGTCCGGCGTTCTTGCCCAGATAGGCAAGGAACAATCCTTCATGCAACGCCTCGGCCACTTCGGCATTGGGAAAGCCCAATTGATCTTTTTCGGCCCCGTTTTGGAAAGTCATGTAGCCCGCCTGGAACAGGAGCGCATTCAAAGGAGGATTGCGCACATCGAAAGATTCCCAAACGCCGGCCGCGCTATCGTCTATATCGCCCAGTCCCCATCGCCGCGCCTTCATATACCGGAATACGAAGTAGGGTTTGCCGGTGTCTATCCATGGACGCGGGAAGCCGCGCCGGCGTACGTTCCGCGCGCCTTGGGGATGGGTCAACTGATTCAGGACGCGCAAATAGGAAATGGGATTGTATACCTGTTCGCTGTCGGGCAGGAACCGATAGCCGTTGTACTGGCGACGCAATGCTTGGCGCAGGTGATCCGCCGAACAGGCGTAATGGGCGGCGGAACGCGCAACATGCTTCGCCAGAAACCGATCGATATCCGCTTCCGTGAACCCGCAGACAGTTGCGTACGGATACGATTGCGAAAGATCTTGCAGGTTGTTCCGCGCGGAGAACATGCCGGCATCCACGAATTTCGTAATGCCGGTCACGAAAGCGAACCGGATATGCTCGTCCCAGTTTTTCAACGTGCCGTAGAAGTCCCGCAAATGCGACAGCGCGTGTTGTCTATCGTCAGCGGACGCAGCGGGGTTTTCGATCATGCGCGTGACCGGGGCATCGTATTCGTCCACGAGCACGACGACTTGGCCATGTTGCAGGCTCAGCTCCAAGAATAAATCGTCCAGGGCTCCCCAAGGCCGCGCATCCGCAGCCGGCAACGGCAATCCGAACCAGCGAAACAGGGAACGCACCACGCGCAGCAATTCGCGCTCTATGTCGGCCGGCGCGTCCCCTTTGACGCGCGCCATATTCAGCGTCAGCACCGGACGGGGTTCTACGGCATCCAGAAATCCCGAACGGTGAATAGCCAACCCGCGGAACAGATCGTCGTTCTTGCGCGCGTACAAATGTTTTAACGTGGAGATCAGCAACGATTTGCCGAACCGGCGCGGACGCGCCAAAAAGGCGAAGCGCAGAGGCGTCTCCAGCATGCGCTGGATATGGTCGGTTTTATCGACGTAGACCTGCCCCGTACGGCGGATGAATCCGAAATCCGCGGTATCCGTGGCCAACGGGGCGAGGCTGGAAGATTGCGTATCCTTATGCATCGTTGGCCTGTAGCGAAATCCTGGATCCGGACCCGCGGCTATGCATTGGACATGGAAGCCGATGTCGCCCAGCTATTTCGGCATGGCGTATATCCGTTACGCGATAGACGCTGCGACAGGGATGTTCCGGTATCATAGCAGGCAAGGGTTGCTGCCATCGGTACGCCGACGCGCGGGGGAACGCGGGGGACGTAGCCGTCCTTCTACCAGGCTGGGAGAAAACGGGCAATCACAACAACGCCCAAGTCAACGTCAGCAGATAAATCAAGGCCAAAAAGGTAAGCAGAGCCCAGATATTTCTCCCTAGAAACATGCCAATCCGCTGCTTAAAGCTTGCCTTCGGCTTATTCAGGAGTTGCTCAATGAGGAAGATGAGCCGGTCGGCGATGAATCTGCCGAAAGACTTGAAGTTCGTCTTCAGCTCATTCAGGAATGGCTTCCTGTAATCTTTTACCCATCCGATGGCTCGCTCTATGCCGCGCTTAAAGTTTGTCTTCAGCTCATTCAGGAGTTTCTCCCCTGACGGAAGCGTTTCGTCTTGCGCAGGGGGCGGGCAGTTGCCTGTCCGCGTTGAGGACGCGGGTCCCCGCGCAAAAGAAGCAGAATGGCCCGTGTCTTTGGCAGCCGGCATCGGTATTATTTGATTGCCTTCCAGCCGCAACACTTTCAGATTCGTCAAAAGGTTCAATTCAGCCGGGACAGAACCCGACAACTGATTGAAGGACAGATTCAGCTCTTGCAAATAGATCAAACCGCCCAATTCAGCCGGAAGGCTCCCCGACAATTGATTGGAGGCCAGCATCAATTTGATGACGCGGCCAGTCTGATCTACGGCAACCCCATCCCACGCGTCCAAGGATGCATTACTCAGCCAATTCGCCTGACGCTTCCAATTTGCGCCGTTAGTCGCCCGATAAAGGGCTACGAGGGCCGCGCGGTCCTTGTCCCGCGCAACCGACGCTGAATGCGGCCACGACGCATGCGCGCCTTGCACACGAGGCGGAGGGGAGGCTGTCCGCGTTGCGGACGCGGGCGTCCGTGCGGAAGAGGCAGGATTGCCCGTATTTTGGGCAGCTGGCATCGGTATTCGATTGCCTTCCAGCCGCAATATTTTCAGGTTCGTCAAAAGGTTCCATTCAGCTGGGATAGAACCCGACAACTGGTTACCGCCCAGATATAACCATCGCAGGCGGGTCAGATGCCCCAGCTCCGGAGGCATGGAACCGGACAATTGATTGGAGGATAGATCCAACCTTTGCAGGCGGGTCAGGCCCCCCAGTTCAGCGGGTATGGAACCGGACAATTGATTGGAGGATAGATCCAACCCTTGCAGGCGGGTCAGGCCCCCCAGTGCGGCGGGAATGGAACCGGACAGCTGATTACCGTCCAGATATAACCACCGCAAGTGAGTCATACGGCCCAGTGCGGCCGGGACGGAACCCGTCAACTGATTGGAGGAAAGAACCAATTTGATGACGCGGCCAGCCTGATCTGCGGTAACTCCCTCCCACAGGTCCAAGGATGCATTACTCAGCCAATGCGCCTGACGCTTCCAAGCCGCCCCGTCAGTCGCCTGATAGAGGGCGACGAGGGCGGCCCGGTCTCTGCTCCGCGGCGCAACCGATGTTGCCTGCCGGGGAGCCGCGCCGGCAACGGGAACCGCGCGGTCCGTCGCCGGCGCGGCGTGGGGACTCCGCACCTGCGTCAGGTCGCGCAATACAGCCACCGTGGGCGGACGGTCTTCCTCGCGGAGTTCCAACGCTTGTTGCAAGGCCGTATGCAGGGGATCCGGATTCCCAGAAGGCCAAGTCAGGGCCTGGCCATTATATAAACGCTCCATAGCGTTCAGCGGCGGCGCCCCCGTCAGGGCATGGTACAGCGTGGCTCCCAAACAGAATACGTCCGTGTAAGACCCGAACCGCGCTTCTTCGCTCCATTGCTCCGGCGCCGCGTACGGCTTGGTAAAAATCCGCGTATGCTTTTGGGTGCGATCCGCCTGAAACGTCCGCGCCGCGCCGAAATCAATCAGGACCGCCCGGCCCTCCGGCATCAGCATGATGTTGGCCGGCTTGATGTCGCGGTGCAGCCACCGTCGGGCATGCACTTCCTCCAAGGCATCGCATATTTCCTGCGCGATCCGCCGCACCTCGTCCAAGGGGAGGCGTCCCGTTTGCTCAAGCCGCGCCTCCAAGGTCTGCCCTTCCAGGTATTCCATCACGATGTAGGCCGTGCCGTTCTCCAGGAACATGTCGTACACGTCCACGATGCCTTGGGACTGGAAGCTGGCGATCACCCGCGCTTCTTCCAGCGCGCTGTCCCGCGCGCGTTGGAACTCGTCCGTCCGCGCTACGGGTACGGCCACGCGCGAGTTGATGCGTACCGCGCCCAGGCCTGGGTCCTTGGGAAACAGCTCCTTGATAGCCACGGGCCGTTGCAATTCCGTGTGCGCGCCCTTGTAGGTGATACCGAAGCCGCCTTCTCCCAATACGCGCCCTACGGTGAACTTGCCCTGCTGCAAAGCATAGCCGACTGGCAGGCGGCGCGTGGACGCGGCGGCATCTGGAGTAAGTGACGCGCCGTAACTGGCGCACGGCCCTTGGTTGGGCATCCCGGACGAGTGGCCAGGAGGGCAAACAGCGTCGGTCATGAGCTGTGACCGGGGACGACTGCCTCACGACGCGACAGCAAGCGGCAAACGCGCATCGGAACCAAGCGTTTCTCTGTGTTATGTTTTCGTCTCGCGCCTTACCTGCCAAGCCTGCAATGGATTGGCGGCAGGATACGAAACATTACCATAGCTTGGCCTCCGCGCGCGTCTCTTTTTGTTTACGCGTAAAGGTCTGGGTTGTTCTTCGCGACGGGTAGTGATTCCAAGCGCGTAGAGGCATACGGATTCAGCCCCGAGCCCTGATGGCTTTCCATGCCCCGCGCCGTCTTGGGGATTGCGCTGTCCCCCTGTCGCTTTGGTGCAATGGCAGCATAGACGTCATCCGCTCGCAAGGATAGGTTTCCAGCTACGCCGACTTGCCGGCGCGTTTCCGGATGGCAGCTCCAGTATGCCGTCACAGCAAGGCCGACAGGATTTCAATCATCCGATCCGGCACTCCGTCCCGCAGACCGCGATACGATCCGGTACCCGGCGATTGGCTCAAGGCATGCACACAGGCACAGATCGAGCGTCAAACCGGACTCGGTCACGAGATGGGTTATCGATGATGCATATCCCGATGGACGATAAACCCATCCGTTCGCGCGTTGGGCAATGCCGGGACATAGCGGAGGCTTGTTGCACGACTGAGTCGCCGTGCAACGGATCGGCGGGCTTCGAGGAATGTCCGCTGGGGCACTGCTTTGCGGGCCATGTATAGGCGTCAAGGCGACAGCGGCAAGACGCACGGGCTTCGCGACGGATTGGTCATCCCTATATCTGTCTCAGGGCTGACGGAACGCAACGGCTTGCGCACGCGCTTGGCCTCAGATCCTGTTGATTTTTATTGGACATCCGGGAGCAAAGCGATTATTCTGTCCTTGTCGCGCATTCCTTGCAAGTCCAAGACGGGAAACGCTATGTTGACTGAAGCCCAGTGGCGCCGCATCTACGCTTTTCTATGCGCTCATGTCGGCGTTTACGCCTTCAAAGAAGCCCACTGTCGCCTGTTCGTGGAAGCCGTATGTTGGATGGCGCGCAACGACGCCAGTTGGCGCATGCTGCCCGCGGAGTACGGAAAGTGGAACTCGATCTATCACCGGTACGCCGCTTGGGAGAAAAAAGGCATCTGGCAGGCTCTGAGGGAGCACATGCAGGAGGATGCGGATTTGTCCGCTCTGTTGCAGAAGAGCGCGATCGGACGGGAGCAGTACCCAGGCGCGCGATCCTGATCCCTTGGCGGCCCGCGTTCTGGCATTGCGCCGGTCCGGGTCTTGGCCGAGGATCAGCGGACGCTTGGCCAGAGCATCCTGATCAACGAACGCGCCGGAACGATAAACCGGTGAATAACAGCGCCGCGCTCCGCGTGCTTGCGCCTGATAGAGCAAGCGCTGTCCTTGGGAGGCCTTGAAGATGGAGCGCGTGCAGAACGCGTAGCCGTCACGCGCGCATCAGCGAGACGTTACCTGTCGCGTTTGGATTGTATTGTTGTGAAGCATCGGCCGCCGGGGCGTGCCGAAACGCTACCCAGCACCTGACGCACTCCCCGGACGGTTGCGCGCGCCTGCGCGCAGACGGTGCGCGGAGCGCGGAATCATTGCGCTATCCAACCGAAATGGATGCTTGCCCCCTCTTGTGCAACCCAGGGCGAAAGCACGCTTCCGAGATCAAATGTCGCCTGCGGACGGAATTTCTTCGCTGAGAAGGGCCACGTATTGGCGGTAGACGAAGAGCCGTCCTCGGTGTCTGCCCGTAATCTCGCGCGCGATGCCCATGGCCACCAGTCGCTCCATGGCGGAGGCCACGGCCGGAAAGGAGAGCGTCGTGCGACGGGAGGCTTCGGGCAGAGACAGAATCGGTTGCGTCTTAAGCGCCTCATGCATCCGCAATGCGGAACCCGCCGCGCGACCGCCGAGTCGTTCAATGGCCGCCCGATCCGCGGCGAACATCTCGGACAGATGGCGGGCCACGGCAACCGCACCCTCGGCCGTGATCCGCACGCCCTCCAAGAAGAAGGCCAGCCACAGTTCCCAGTCACCGGTGAAACGAACCTGGTTCAGCAAAGCGTAGTATCGGCTCCGGTTTTGCTTGAAATACAGGCTGAGATACAGGAGCGGCTGACGGAGTACGCCCGCGTGGCACAGCAAGAGCGTCATGAGTAGACGGCCTACGCGTCCGTTGCCATCCAGGAAGGGGTGAATAGTCTCGAACTGGACATGCGCCAAACCTGCGCGCACGAGGATGGGCAGGCCGTCCTCCCGAGCATGCAGAAAACGCTCCAGGGACGCCATGCAGTCGGGCACCGCATGGTGCGGGGGAGGCACGAAGACCGCGTTGCCCGGACGCGTCCCGCCAATCCAGTTCTGCGAGCGGCGAAATTCTCCGGGCGTCTTGTCGCTGCCGCGTCCATGAGACAGCAATATGCCGTGCATCTCGCGCAGCAGACGATTGGACAAGGGAAAATCTTCCTTCAGGCGACGCAAACCATGCTCCAAGGCCGCAACGTAAAGGGAGACTTCAGCCGCATCCGCTTCCGGGACGCCCGGCGTTGCCTTCAATTCAAAGAGCAACAGGTCCGAAAGCGAAGATTGCGTTCCCTCGATCTGGGAAGACAAAACCGCCTCTTTGCGTACGTAGGCGTAGATCAGCAGATTCTGATCCGGCAGCAAGGTCGAGACGCTGTCCAGCCGCCCCAGCGCAAGGGCTGCGTCTTCCAGCCCTTGCTGGAGCGGGCCGTCCAGCACCAAGCCGGGACGCGGCGGAAGCGGTCGCGGCACGAACGCGCGCACCTGTTCGCCTCCGACATTCGAGACTTCGTACCTTCCCGCTTCGCCGCGCTGCACGACAGACTATCCTTATGCAAGATTCTTGAATAACGGATATCGCTATTAACAGTTTACCCTGAAATGTTTAATAGCGACGGGGCACGGGAAGATCTTACGCACATCCTGCGCATATCATCCCGTACAAGGAAGTCTCAGGAAGCCGACGAGGACCTAAGGCCGTGGCGATGGCCGACGCGTCCAGAGTGCCGCCGAGGTGCAAACAACATCGGCGGGAGTCTGCATGCGTATCAGCACTGCAGCTGCAAGCGGCACCAGCGGGCAAGGTCAAGGCGCGCCCCCTGTATAGACGATGAGATTCCAGCCGAGGGTACCGAGTACCTGTTTTTTGGGGATCCCGCAAACGTATAGCACGTACCGATCCCGTCTTGAGAACGATAGTCTTCCATGCCCCAAGTCGTTTCCAAGATGACGCGGTGACAATGCGTGTGCCGATCCGGTTCAATGGCGACATAGACGCCGTCCCGTTGCAGTCGAAGATTTTCCGGCTACATGGCTTTATCTTCCCTGCATGTTTTTGGATCGCAAATCCGGTATTTCGTTACCTCGTCCGCTGGGTCAAACGCGCTCTTGCTCGCTACAGCACCTTATGTCGTCCGCCCGCGTTACGCCATTCCGCCATGTCGCAACCGACAGGATTTCAACTGCACGAACGTCACTCCGTCCTGCGGAAGCATACGGGCCACTACCCTCAAGGGTATAGCCACGCAGTCAGGTTACCGATACGGCTTCAGCCTCTCATGGACAATAAAGTCTGTCCGCTCGCGGGCTCATGCCGGATCATGCATGGCGCAAGCCAATTGCACGGCCAGGTAGTCGTGGATCAGATCGGCGTGAGCGTCAGAAGCCTGTTGGTTACGGACAGCGCATAGAACATCAAGTCTGTCCTGACGGAACGGAGAGCTTACGCCAAGATTGGGAAGTGCCTAGGGAGCGAACTTGGCTATAAATCAGGAGGATCCAACTACGCAATACTTCGTACGTCTTGCCGCCCTCGGGCTGCTTATCGTTTCGCGCGGGCATCCATCCTGTTTCTGCCTCTTAACCTCGCTTGCCGGCACTCGGTATACCCCGACGGCAGCCTTTTTTATCGAGGCAGGAACCCGAGCAGGGAATCCATGACCTCGTTCGGCAGGATGGCGGGGAGCAGAAACGCCCCCAGCGCCGCCAGCAGATACAGCAAGACCAAGAAGGTGAACAGAAATCTGATTTTGCCTGACCAAGACATGGCAGCCAGTTTCTTCCATCCTGACGCCGGCGGGGACGGGGCGGGTTCCGCAGGCAGGAAAGCTTCGTTTTGGCGGGAGGACGAAGAGCCGTCTGTCGGCTCGGGCGGCGTAGGTAGCGGTTGGATATACGGATTGACCGGGGGTGTCACGGGCGACGGTTGCAGCGCGGCCGGTTCGGCGGCCATGATCCGCCAGAGGTTTTCGCTGAAGCGGGGGATGTCGCGGCTCAGTTGCTGGACGGCTGCGCGCGTCAGGGTGACGAGGCGCACTTCCGTGGAGGCGAAAGCGCGTTCCGGGCACGGTTGCTGCGACATCAGGGAGCCCAGGCCCAAGAGGGAACCGGGCCCCGCCGTGCGCGGGCCCTCGGTCACTTCTCTTTCCAGCTGCACCGTGCCTTCCTGCAAACAATACAAGCAGGCGAGTTCGTCGCCTTTGGCGTAAATCTGCTCTTGGGGCAGGAAGCGCGCCTCCTGCAGTTCAGGCAGCACGCGCGCGGCCTCGGCGCCGGAGAGGCCGATGAACACGCTGAACATGCTCAAGTCGTCCAGATCTATCCGCGGCGTGTTTTTCTTTTCCAAACGGTTCAATTCGGATGGAATCGAGCCCGATAACTGATTGAAGGAGAGAACTAGCCCTTGTAGACGATCCAGTTGGCCTAACGCCGCAGGGATGGATCCCGACAACTGATTGAAAGAGAGATTCAACCTTTGCAGCTGGGTCAGTTGCCCCAACGCCGCAGGGATGGATCCCGACAACTGATTGAGAGAGAGATCTAACTCTTGCAGCTGGGCTAACTGACCCAGCACCGAGGGGATGCGACCTGACAGCCTATTGGAGGACAGCTTCAATTTGATGACGCGGCCAGTATTATCCACAGTGATTCCATACCATGTACCCAAGGCAGCGTTGCTCAGCCAATTCGTCCGACGCTTCCAAGATGCACCGTTAGTGGCCTGATAAAGAGCCTCAAGAGCCGCGCGGTCTTTGTTCTGCGGCAAAAGTTGATTGCCTTCCAACCGCACTATTTTCAGGTTTGTCAAACGGTTCAATTCAGCCGGAATAGCGCCCGACAACCGGTTGGAGGCGAGATCCAATCTTTGCAGCTGGGCTAGTTGGCCCAATTCCGCGGGAATGAACCCCGACAACTGATTGGAGGAGAGATGCAGCCTTTGCAGATGAGTCAGTTGGCCTAACGCCGCGGGGATAGAACCCGACAGCCGATTGGAGGAGAGCCCCAACCTTTGCAGCTGGGTCAGCCGGCCGAGCTCCGCGGGAATGGGTCCCGACAACTGATTGGAGGAGAGATGCAGCCTTTGCAGATGAGTCAGTTGGCCCAACGCCATGGGGAGGGTTCCCGACAACTGGTTATCGTCTAGATATAGAAATCGCAGTTGGGAGAGCCGACCCAATTCCGCGGGAATGGGTCCCGACAACTGATTGGAGGAGAGCCCCAACCTTTGCAGCTGAGTCAGTTGGCCCAACGCCGCGGGGAGGGTTCCCGACAACTGATTGGAGGAGAGATGCAGCCTTTGCAGCTGAGTCAGTTGGCCCAACGCCATGGGGAGGGTTCCCGACAACTGGTTATCGTCTAGATATAGAAATCGCAGTTGGGAGAGCCGACCCAATTCCGCGGGAATGGGTCCCGACAACTGATTGGAGGAGAGCCCCAACCTTTGCAGCTGAGTCAGTTGGCCCAACGCCGCGGGGAGGGTTCCCGACAACTGGTTAAAAGAAAGAATCAATTCGATGACACGGCCAGCGTTGTCCACCGTGATTCCTGCCCATGTGCCCAAGGAAGCATTGCTCAGCCAATTCGCCCGACGTTTCCAAGATGCCCCGTTAGTAGCCCGATAAAGAGCCTCAAGAGCCGCGCGGTCCTTGTTGTGCGTCAAAAGTTGATTGCCTTCCAGCTGCAATACTTTCAGGTTCGCCGAACGGTTCAATTCGGCTGGAATAGCGCCCGACAACTGGTTGTGGCCTAGATATAACCATCGCAGTTGGGAGAGCCGGCCCAATTCCGCGGGAACAGGCCCTGACAATTGATTAGAAGAGAGACCCAACCTTTGCAGCTGGGTCAGCCGGCCGAGCTCCGCGGGAATGGGTCCCGACAACTGATTGGAGGAGAGAACCAACTCTTGCAGACGCCCCAGTTGGCCTAACGCCGCGGGGATAGAACCCGACAGCCGATTGGAGGGGAGATGCAACCTTTGCAGCTGAGTCAGTTGGCCCAACGCCATAGGGAGGGTTCCTGACAACTGGTTATCGTTTAGATATAGAAATCGCAGTTGGGAGAGCCGACCCAATTCCGCGGGAATGGGCCCTGACAATTGATTAGAGGAGAGATGCAACCTTTGCAGCTGGGTCAGCCGGTCTAGCTCCGCGGGAATGGACCCCGACAATTGATTGGAGGAGAGGTTCAACCTTTGCAGCTGGGTCAGCCGGCCTAGCTCCGCGGGAATGGACCCCGACAATTGATTAGCAGAAAGACGTAATTCGATGACGCGGCCAGCATTGTCCACCGTGATCCCTTCCCATGTGCCCAAGGAAGCGTTGCTCAGCCAATTCGCCCGACGTTTCCAAGACGCACCGTTAGTGGCCTGATAAAGAGCCTCAAGAGCCGCGCGGTCCTTGTTCTGCGGTAAAACCGATGCTGAACGTCGGGAAGACACGCGGGTAGCGGATGGCGCGGGCTTTGTCGGTGCCGTTACCTTGGCATTCCGCACCCGTAGCAGGTCGCGAAACGCAGCCATCGTGGACGGACGGTCTTCCGTACGAAGTTCCAAGGCTTGTTGCAAGGCCACATACAGAGGATCCGGATCTCCGGCGGGCCAAGTTGGAGCGCTCCCGTTTTGTAACCGCTCGATGGCCTGCGGTGGCGGCGCACCCGTCAGGGCATGGTACAACGTGGCTCCCAAACAGAATACGTCCGTATACGGCCCGAACCGCGCCTCGGTGCTGTATTGCTCCGGCGCGGCGTACTGCGCGGTCAAAATCCGCGTATGTCGCTGAGTGCGATCCTCTTGGAACGCGCGCGCCGAGCCGAAATCAATCAGGACCGCCCGACCATCCGGCGTCAGCATGATATTGGCCGGCTTGATGTCCCGATGCAGCCATCGACGGTCATGCACTTCTGTCAAGGCATCGCACAGTTCCTGCGCGATCCGCCGCACCTCGTCCAAGGGGAGGCGACCCGTTTGCTCAAGCCAAGCCTCTAGCGTCTGCCCCTCCAAGTATTCCATTACGATATACGCCGTGCCGTTCTCCAGGAACATGTCGTACACGTCCACGATACCCCGGGCTTGGAAGCCGGCGATCACCTGCGCTTCCTTCAACGCACTGTCTCGCGCGCGTCGGAAGTCGTCCCTTTTCGCTTCGGGCACGGCGACGTGAATTCCGACGCGTACCGCGCTCAAGTCCGAGGGAAACAGTTCCTTGATGGCCACGGTTCGCTGCAAATCCTTGTGCGCGCCCTTGTAGGTGATGCCGAAGCCGCCTTCTCCCAACACTCGACCTACGGTGAACTTGCCCTGTTGCAGGGCATGGCCGGGCGACAGATAGCGCGCAGGCACTGCGGGAGCCGAGGCAAGAGGCGCGCCGCAACTGACGCACGCCCCTTGGCCGGGCGGCACTGGCGACTGGCAAAAAGGGCAAACCGCGTCGGTCATGGCGGGTAAAGGGGGACGACCGATGCGCGGCGCGAGGGCAAGCGACGAACAAGCATCATAGATAGACGTTTCTCACCTGCATAGCCGTCTTCTTCCCGCACCTTGCCCCATCAAGGCCGAAGCGGATGGGTTACCGCCGCGGAAGCATCGTCGGGACTTGACCCGTGCGTTTATCTCTTGGTCGCGCGCGGACAGGGCTTTAAAGCCATCCAGCTGTTGCCCCGTTCGTTAAATTGGCGATGGCGTTCTTCAAGCAACGGGTGCCAAGCGCCCGTTTGCGAATCCCGCAAACTGCATAGGAGCGCACCTATTCCGTTCCAGGAACCGATGATGTCCTGGCCCATGCTCCAGACCGTTTCCTCCATTGCGCTGCGCCAATGATCTTGCCGATCCGGTTCAATGGCGGCATAGACGCCTTCGCTCCGCCGCCGGACGTTCTCCAGCCGCACGGTTTTACCTTGCCGGCACGTATCAGAATCATGAAACCAGTATTCCGCCGTCTCGTACGTCCGGTAAAACGCGGGCTTGCTTATTGCGCCCTCGTCGTTTGCATACCTCGTGACGTCATGCTGCCAAGTCGTAGCCGACGGAATGTCAATCGCCCGATCCGGAGCCCCGGCACGCGGCACGGCGTACGAACCGGCACGCGGCGGTTGGCTCAAAGACATATGCGGATAGAGCGCCAAATCCGGTACCGCTACGCGGCCGGGTCGCCGGTACGAATTCACATGCCCATGGATGATAAAGTCTGCCTGCCTGCGCATTGGCCAAGGTCGGGTCGCGTCGGAGGTCCATGGCGCGGCTACGCAGTCGCGAACCAAGCTGGCGGGCATCGGAGGCTTTCTGCCGGGATATGGAATGGCAGACAGCGCATAGGGCGTCAAGGCGGCATTGACGGATTGCACGGGTCCCGCGCCGGGCTTGGGAGGCGCTAGCGCCATGTCTGCCGTCTCCTGCTCAGACTGCGAAGTCGTCCCAATGATATACCATGCCCGTTATGTGAACAGGAACGTCGGCCCAGCTGGCCGCCGCGCGCGCAGGACGCAAGATCCCGCGGCGGAACCGTGCCGAGCGGCCATCCGTCCGCCCAACCGGACGTCATTCTGCGCTTATCCCGAGCAGCCGCGTCCCCGGCCCGGGGAAAAGGCCCCGCGACGGCATTCCTTGACTGCTTTCCAACGGTGGCATACACTTTTCCCGTATAATGAAGCCCTGCGTAGTCGCCTCTTTGTTTATTGAGTCAGGGTTGGGCATGCCATGAAGGACAACGCGTCGGGCCGGCGGACGATCCGCTCTGACCGGACAGGGCCTGCCCGCGTCGTCTCCCGCGCCCTTTTCCCGTTCACCCCGTGACTTCCGACGCCTGCACCATCTGCGGCGCGTCCATGCCCGCGGGCCAGAATCACTGTCCGACCTGCGGCCACGCGCGGGCGCACCCCGAAAAAGCGTTGACCACGGGCACGGAGCTGAACAACGGCGAATTTTCCATTGGCCGCGTATTGGGCGAAGGCGGCTTCGGCATCACCTACAAGGGCGCGCACAAGAACCTGCAGCGTCCCGTAGCCATCAAGGAACTCTTTCCCCTGGGCGCGGTGCGCATGGGCAACTCGGTGTCGGTGCCCATGGATCAGCGCAAAAACTTCAAGCAGGAGCTGGACAGCTTCCTGCAGGAGGCGCGCGTCATCGCCAATCTGCGTTCCCAGAGCATCGTGAACGTGCATTCCGTCTTCAACGAGAACGGCACGACGTATATCGTGATGGAATATCTGGAAGGGCAGACGCTGGAGGAACGCATCAAGGCGGTCGGCAAAGTGTCCGCCGCGGAAACGCAGGCCATCGCGCTCAAGGCCAGCGAAGCCCTGGCGGAAGTGCATAACCAGGATTTGCTGCACCGCGACGTCAAGCCCGCCAACATCGTCCTGACCGCGGACGGGCGCACGGTCCTCATCGATTTCGGGTCCGCCCGCGCGTTCCAGACGAGCCTCACCGCGCGCCATACGCGCATTCTGACCGAAGACTACGCGGCGCCGGAACAATACAGCACCCAGGCCCGTTTCGGTCCCTATACCGACATCTTCTGCCTGGGCGCCACGCTCTACCATGCCTTGACGGGGGCGCCGCCCCCGGGCGCGCTGGAGCGCCTGCAAGACGGGAAGCAGGCCGTGGACTTTCCTTTCGCCGCCCAGGGGCCTCTGTACGCCGCCGTGCGGCAGGCCCTGGCCTTGCGGATCGAAAACCGGCCGCAGAACATGGACGAATTCCGCGCCTTGCTGGGAGGCGGCGCGGCGGTCGCGCCGGCCAGCGTCGCCGTCAGCCCGCGGCCCAGCGCATCGCCGCCGGGCGACGTGATGGCCTATCCGTACGAATTCCAGGGCCAACGGTACTCGCGGCCGAGCGAACTGGCGACGGTGCTGGAGCAGAACTGGGGCGCGGCCCTGGACGACTGGAGCAAGGGTTACGTCACGAAATGGATCACCCGCAACCTGACCGGCAGCGCTTTCGAGCGGAAAATCGACGCGATGCTGCAAGATCCCGTTTTCACGAAGGGGCTGACGGATGCCTCCGCACTGGGGATCGAGGTCAATCCCCCTCGCTTCTTTTCCGACGGCGCGGTGGCGGAACGCCAGCTGCAAAAGGTCATCACCATCCTGGACCCTGCGCGCGTTCCCTCTTACCAGGGCGTCAGACTGAAAAACGCGTCGGATATCCACGCGTGGATTCACGCCGCCGGGTCCGACGGGCGCAAGGCGCAGCTCCTTGACCGGTACATTGAGAACGGCCTTCTGCTGGCGCATTCCCAAACGTGGGGGCCTCAACTGCACAACGACCTCCAGAAGGAAATCCGGCTTTGCCACTCTCATTGCCTGGCCGCGTCCTTGCCCGAGGCTTCGTCTCGGAAAGACCGTTTCTTCGACTACCAATACCGGCTCCCGTCCGCGCCGGCGACGCAAGGGCCCGGATCGCGCCTCACCGTTTGGCGCGAGGTGTTCAAGTATCTGGTGAGCGACGAGGCGGAGCGCACCGATCGCGCGCGGCAGGCGGAAGCCGACAAAGTCGCCATGCGCGTGCAGTGGTTCAGGGCACTGGTGGCGAAAACGAAAACCCTGCGCAGCGCCGGTTGCGCCGTAGCCCTGGATATCGTGCTGCCCCAGGCGCGCCGGCAAGGGACGAACAAGCGCGCGGTCCAAGTGCTGTGTGTCCTGGGCCTGTTAGGCTTGGCGTTCGCGGTGGGCTATGCCATGGTGGGCTGACCACCGTAAGGCTCCAGGCGGGGCGCGCAATAGCTGCGTTCCCTCGCTTTCAAAGGCGCTGGCGGGACGCTGGGCTGATGTCCTGCACAACCTCAGCGGCGGCTATCGCGAGTCGGCTCCAACGCACATTCGTCCTTGGCCATTCAGGCCGCCCAAGAACCGGGTGGCCCGTCCCCGCTTACGGCCTGAACTGAAACAGGACGCAAATCCGCTCTTGCATAGAAAACCGCCGCAGCTGGTCAATGCTATTTTCCGTATTGCCGATACGTCCCGGCCCTCCACGCGCAAATTTCGCGTCAGGATCGTAATCCACTTGATGACGCATTTGTTGCTGGTAAACGAGCCAAGCCCCGCATTCCCTCTATTCCTGCGCAAACGTAATCAACGCCGACCTCTGCATACTTCCATCGCTACTTGCTATGGCCGCGTTCACGCGTTTTATACGCCTGCCGCCAACGGGTTTTCCGCTGCTGGGGGGCCGCAATAGCAACGCAACACAGCGCCAACGCGTGCAATAATGCATAGTCCGTCAGCGCCCTTTTCAGATCGGATTGCCTAGCTCTACGTCATGTTTCTATTATTAGGGTACAGGTATTTGAGGCGCGCGCGGGCGGCGGCGGTGCGGAACGGCCAATGGATGCCCTTTGGAGCCGCGTAGCGGGCCTCCGCCCACGCGGTGACCTGCGCATGGACCGCGTTCTGCGTCGGCCTGCGCGGGGACAGGGCCTGGCGCGTCAGGACGCTCAATTCCGGTTCGGCCCTGTGGAGCCAGCGGCCGTGCCGGGGCGTAAACGCCCGCGGTACGCGCTGGGCTAGGCGGCGCGCCTCGACGGGCGGAAAGGCTCGGAAAAAAGAGGCGTACGTGTGGGTGTTCAGAGGGTCGCAGACCCGGATCAGGCGCTCGGCCTGACGGTAGCGCGGAGGATCCGCAATGGCCTTTACCTGGCGTGCCCAGTCCACGGCCGTGCGCCGCGCGGTGGCGTGGGCCGTGCGCCACCGCGGCTCCACGCACAGCCAGAGGGTGCAAGGGCTACGCCGCACGTATGCGTAGTCGTAGTCGGCGGGGCCCCGGGCGCGCCGGTTGGGGCTGTTCGTCCCTGCCGATCACCGGATAGCGCGCATCGTAGGGCTGGCTATAGAGAGCCAGCACCCTTTCCCTTGGGATCACGAAGTCCGCCGCGCGCACCGGCGGATAGCACTGTTGCACCCGCCGCCAGGGCGTCAGTTCATTTTTTTAGCACGCGGCGCACCGTCTCGTAGCTGATGCGGGACACAATCCCCCGCGCCTCCAGCTCGCGGGCCAGCGCCCGCAACGTCCAATGCGCCTGGCCGGCCGGCGGCGGGGACTGGGCCAACTGCAACAGATACGCTTCGCCCGCGCGGTCCAGGCGGCTGGACCGCGGCGCCTTGGGCTGGCGCTCCAGCGCCGCGGCCGGCCCTTCTTCCACGGCCTAGCGGCGCCAGCGGCTCACGCTGCGCGCGGACACGTCCAGAGCGACCGCGATCGTTTCGTCCGGCCAGCCCTCGCCCTCCGGGCCCTCGTCGCACTTCAACAGGGCTCGGGCCCGTTCCATCTTCCACCCCGCCGGGCGCTGGCGCCCGCCGCGGCCCTTGGCGATCCGGTTCAGCCACTGCCGTTCGGAGGCGGTCAGGCGCAGTGCGTATTTCAGGGACATAGGGCACCCTCGTCTGTTGGCTGGGCCATGGGATCCGTATTATAACTCGCCACTAGGTGAATGACCATGTACCAGGTCTGCCCGAACCTTGCGCGCGGGCCAGCCGTTGAGCGCCATCCAGTCACGGGTACGCATTCAAGGCAGCGGTTCCTCGGCAAAATAGCGCTGTTCCTGGATGGCTTCCCATTCCGACTTTTCCACGAACCGCCGGCCCAGATAATCAAATCCATCTATGCCCCGCTGCTCAAGTTCCTCTTCCAGGCGCAGGATCAGGCTTACTTCCCGTCTGGCGTCCGACAACGCCAGATGGCCTTCGTATATAATCGTGATTTCCAGGCATTCGTCGCCATCTTGATCCCTGTGCGTTGCGACCAGTATCGGGTCAAACGCAACGGCGCCGTCATCGCCTTCCGCCAACATGTCCCTGACGACCCGTACGATCTCGCCTTTCTGCGTTTTGGCTATCATGACGCCTGCCTCCCTCGCGCCTCCTGCGGCGAACGTACAATGAACTTGACAAGCGTATGATACGGCAAATCTGCTTGGCAAACAGATCTTTTATATTTTGGCCGCTACGAACCGTCGGCTGTCGGCTCGCAGCGCCATCGCCTTCGTCCTTGGCGGACCGCTTCGCTTGCTTGACAGGAAACAGGTACCCAGCATGAACAACAACCCCTTGGCTGCCGCCTCGCATATCGCGACCTCGTTCACGCGGGAAGAAGTCCCTCCGATCACGCGTCAAGCCCTCTGGACTCCCAAGGCGCGTACCGCAGTTTGGCTCGCGCGAGGAGGGACTGCGGCCAACGGAATCGTGTACGGCCCTCCCGGCAAAGCGGTTCCTTGGGGAACGGCAGGCTGCCCGCTCTTGCCCAGAATGTTGAGAGAGCATTGGGGCGCGCAGAAAATTCCTGCCGCCTTGGCCCAAACTTTGGGTTTGGCGTCGCCTCTTGCCGTAGCTGATCTCGATGCGACGATCTGGCAGCAGCTTGCGCATGACGAATTGCCGCTCGCGGCTCATAACGGCCTTATCGACTTTACGCACAGTTTCCCCACGATGCCCAGAGCGACGGCCCTGTCCGCGGGTCTCTCGCTGGCCTGGCTCGCCGCCTTGCCCCTGCGCGGCCGTCTGCACAATCTCCTGCGCCAGTTGCAATTGGGCCGGGGCGCGGACGGATTTCTGGAGCGTACGGTTGCCTATGAAGACATCTTGAGCGTACCCAACATGGGGACCATCAGCCTCCTTCAACTGCTCTGCGTACTTGAGAGCGCCGAAGTGGGACGCATATCCGCAATGGATGTGCCGGAAACGGGAATGGGTGTTGAACTCAAGGTAGCCAAGCCAAACCCGCTTGCGGCTTCGCCCAGGACGCGGGAAGAACGGCGGACAGCCCTGCTGCATAAAAACCTTTGGCAGAACCATGCTTCCTGGGCCTTGGCGGAAACCGATGCGCAGACTTTGGGTCAAGCCGTTGCGCATGCCCTTGCCGAAGAGAGTCCCGTTGAGACGTGGCATACGCTGGCCTCGGTCCCGCTCAGCGACATAGCGGTTCGCCCTGAACGCCCCTACGCGATCCTGGATCGTTGGGTCGCCGGCCTTAATGAACGAGAGCAGCGCATTTTCGCATTACGGCTCGCCCAAGGGCAGGGCCGAGCCACGCTGCAAGACTTGGCCACTGAGATGGGCGTTACCCGGGAACGCATTCGCCAACTGGAGGCGCAGCTGCTTGACCGGCTCCATTCTTTGCTGGCGCGGCCTCAAGGGACGCCCTTGCGGTGGCGCCTTGAGACGCTGAAACGGAGGCTGGGCGTGGCTGCGCCTTGGGTGGAGGTCGAGAAACTGCTGATCCCGGAGGATGGCCAGACGGATTACGCCGTTTTCATGCTGCGCCTCGCGGGGCCGTACGTCCGCGCGGGGGATTGGCTCGTTTTGCAGGCGGCTATGGCGACCGATCCCACGCGGGCCATCTGCCAGGCAGCCGATGAAATAGGGCGCATCGATCCGGAATGGGCGACGCGGAAATTGCGGGCCTGGGGTCTGCGCGGCGATTTATGCGACCGTTGGCTGATGCGGAAGGGTACCGTCCGCAAGGTGAAAGGCCACCTGGTCAAGTGGGACGGATCCATAGGAGACAAACTGGTCCTGGCGCTTTTCGAACTGGGCCACCCCGCGACCGTGGATGACCTGCTCCGTCATTTGCAAAGCGATCGTACCCGGAATACCGCCTTGAACGCCATGTCGCAAGACCCGCGGCTGGTGCGGATCAATCGCACGGAATGGGCTCTGGCTTCTTGGAGTTTACCCGTTTACGAAAACATCGCTACGTCGATCCGCAAGATGCTGGAAGCGGCAGGCCAACCCATGCGCATAGAGGATATTGTCCAGCGTCTCTGGCAGGATTTCGGTACGCCCAAGAGTTCCGCGCTGACCTATTGCCAGCAAGCCGGGATGCTCATCCAGGCACAGGGCTGGGTGCGCTTGCGCAAGGAAAGCGAACCGTTCTCTTTTGAACGCGTCTCGCTGCGCAATCGCATGGCGCAAGGCGTCTTTGCCCTTTCCGCTCACCGCGTCGCCCTTTTGTTCGAGGTCAACGCGGATATGCTCCGCGGCAGCGGCCGGCCTCTGGCCTATGCCGCGGCGAAGATCCTCCAGCTGTCGCTCAACGAACGCTTGACCTTCCGCACCCGCACCGGATTGCCCGTGACGGTGACTTTTCCCGATACGTCGATCACCGGTCCGACGCTGGGTTCCGTGAAAAACCTGGCGGAAGAGGTCGGCGCCCAGCCGGGCCATCAGTTGACCTTGATTCTGGATCGTCATGCCAAGTCCGTGAGCGCGAGGACAACCGCTGTCGCGCAACATACAATCGGCTGGGAGTGGGTCGCCCGACTGACCGGAATGCCCGCCCATGCTCAATGGCAGGGACTGGCCGTTGCCTTGCAGTGCCGGCCGGACGAAGTACGCGCGGTCTTGTTCGCCAGAGGCGATGCCGTTATTCTGAACGCGATCCCGGAATCATCCCGGCCTTCCGATCCTGAGACGCCCCTTTTTGCGTCTTGAGGGCTGGAGACGGAGGAAGCATGGCCAATCCTTTCCACCCGCGCCAGGCATGGCCGCGGGAGAGACCGGCGAACGCGCCCGTAGCCGGATGGCCTGTTTCCGTAAAGAGGGAATATGAGCCTCCAAGCGCGCAGGCCAAGGCCCGTCGTATAGTGAGGCGTTGGATATGACGCCTGTGCGGCGTTTGCCGTCGCGCTGCGTAGCGGTCGTTTCCCGTTACCGACCATGAACGACGCGGCTTGTCCTTATCGCCGCCGCCTACCGACTGGCGTACCGGCACGCTTTCTTCTTTCCCGGCCCTACGCCTGAGAGCCGGGAAGAAAACCGGAAAGGCTGGATCGTCTATTTTGCTTTGCAATGACTGGTGGCGGCCTGGATCGAGAAACATGCAGACGCGTCCGCAACCAACGACGCGGGACCTGTTGCGCCCCAAGCTATCGACGGATCGGGAACCCCGGATCCAGACGAACTGCCGACAAGGCCGCGTACTGCATAGACGTTATCCCAACCTTCATGGAGAACGAGGGGATGCGTGAACGTTCGGACCTTGGGTACGCGGACGCGACCCTGGCGCGGCGGGCCTCGCCGCGCATCCAAATCAGCCCCTGCCAGCGGATCGATCGCATGGCGTCGGCCCAGATTCAGGTTGGATCTGCGCGTCCGGCAGTACGCGCCGCGCCTTGCGCGGCGTAAACGTTCGGGCGGATCAAATCTTGCGTTTGTCCGTCTTTGCATAGAATATTTACAAGAGGAAAATCCCGTTGCGCCGCCGGCGCGCGGCGCCCGCGCCTCCATGCGCATCCCCCAGGTAAGGAGTTAACCGTCCATGCTCGTCCCCAGTATCAAGTTGCACCGGGAATTTTTCGCCGCGCATACGCCCGACCAGAAACTGTTCCTGCACCTGACGCTCACGCCGGAATGGAAGACCGCCCAGCACCGGCCCGACCTGAGCGTGGCGTTCGTGATCGACACGTCAGGCTCCATGCGCGAACGGGTCTCCGACGCTACCGGGGAAAACAAGCTGGAACTGGTCATGGAAGCCATGTCGTCCGTCCTGAAGTCGGACATGATGCAGGGCGAAGATCGCCTGGCGCTCGTCAGTTTCGACGACGAGGCCCGCGTCAATACGCCTTTCCAGCCCGCGGCCCGGCGCGCCCGCCTTCTGGCGGCCATCAACAGCCTGGCCCAGCAGTCCGGCACCACATACATGGGCGACGGCCTGCAGAAGGCGCTGTCGTTGCTGGAGACCGAAAACGGAAGCAAGCGGATTATCCTGCTGACCGACGGCGAAACCATGGACGAAGACGTGGTGGACGGCGTGAGCCATCAGTTGCGGGATCAGCACATTCCGGTTACCGTCGTCGGCGTCGGCGATTTCAACGAGGAGGTGCTGACGTCCGTCGCGGACCGCACGCAGGGCCGCCTGCTGGACATCGTGCCGGACCGCGAGAACCCCCAGCCGCCGTCCGTCCCCGCCAGCGAATTGCCGCAGGCCATTCTGGACGAAGTGGAAGAGGTGAGCCGGGAGGTCATCACGGACATCTCCCTGACCGTGCGAACCGTGCGCGGGGTGACCGTGAACCGGATTACGCGCGTGGCGCCGCAACAGGTGGAAGTGGACATGGAACGCCAGCCCTACACGCTGGGCAATGCGGCCAGCGGCGAGAATTCCGCTTGGGTGCTCGAATGCACGATTACGGAACGGCCGCCCAGCCGCATACGGCTGGCCCAGTTGGGCATTGCCTATCAGGTGCCCGGCGCCGACTTCCGCGGCGAGACCCGGCCCCTCGACATTGTCGTGGAATTCACCCCGGATCAGTCCAAGTTCCAGGCCATCGACGCCGACGTCATGCAATGGGTGCAGCAACGGAACGTGGAAGGGATCATCAAACGCGCCGCGCAGGAAGCGACCCACAACCCGGAGGCCGCGGCCAAGACGTTGCGCCTCGCCCAGGGCATCACCCAAAAGCTGGGCAACGACGTGATGACCAAGGTGCTGGACCGGGCGCTGGACGAACTGGAAACCAACAAGACCATCAGCCTGGGCACGGCCAAGACCATGAAAATGGGCTCGAAGACCCAGACGCTGCAGGGGAGCGCGGAGGCGGCTTTGCCTCCCGCTGACGAAATCCGTAAACTGACGGGAGCCTGAACGCTCCTGCCTTTCGCTCCGTCGAGGCGTTTTTCTTCCCGGCAAGGAACAAGAGCATGAACATTACCTGTACCACGTGCAACGCATCGAATCCGGCTGCCGCCGCTTTTTGCGAAGAGTGCGGGGTGGAACTGACCGCGGAAGCGACCGCCGCGGCTCCCGCGCCGGAGGCTCCGCCCCAACCCCAGCCCGCTTCCGATTTTTTGGACGATGAACCTCTGGACGAACCTCTTGCGGAGCCGGACAGCGATGCCAGCGCACCTGGCACGGTTCCCATTGATCCGGGGATCAGCGCGCCGGCGCCGGCCCCTGTCGCAACCGAGCCTTGGGACAGCGTCAGCGGCGCGTCGGATCAGGCGGTAGCCATTGACCCGGCGCCGGCCGTTCCGCAAGGCGTGCAAAGCGCCCAATTGGTGCTGGTGGAGTTCGGCAGCGTAACCGACACGGCCATCCCGTTGCAGAACAGTCCGGTCATAGTGGGCAAGTTCGATCCTTCGCAGGGCCCCGTAGACCTGGACATGAGTCGCTTTGCCGGCTCCGAGTACCTATCGCGCCAGCATGCGGAACTGTATTTTGACGACGGGTGGATGGTCCGGGATCTGGGATCCACCAACGGCGTGTTCATTCGCAAGAGCGGACAGGCCCAATTCCAGCCCCGCCTGCAATCGCCCGCGCCGCTTGAAAACGAGGACGTGATCGCCTTCGGCAACGTGCATTTCATCTTCCGCACCGCTGCCTGAGCGCAGACGCTGGCCTATCCAACGAGTACGGCGCGCGGATCTGCCAAATCAGGAAGGCATCGCATTCTTGACATGCCCTCTGCGCGACGGAGGGACCCTGAGGCAGACGTATCCGATAGCTGGAGGCTGGCTATGCACGACGTCTCAAGCATCCGGCCTTTGATTACGCTCAAGGCCAGCGTCGTACACTGGAGGGCTTCTCCGTTCTCGAACGCGGGTCTTGGGGAAGCTACCGGGCGAGCTCGCGCGTTTTCTTGCTTCCGCCGCTTTGTCTCATCACCACAACTATGCCAAACCAACGAACGGAGCATCCATGTCTGAGAGCCCGACCCAATCTAAGAACGAGAACGAAAATTCTCCATTGACCACTGAGGGCACTCAAGGCCCCGTTTCTGAAATAGATACGGAGTCAGTTTCCGCCGGAACTGCCTGCGAGGACCAAAGTCCACCGCAACCAGAGGAGCATACGCCCGGCTACGAGAGCAAGGAAGGTTCTCCTGATGACACCTCTGAGGCCGTCAAGGCCTCGGTGCCGTCTCCTGAAATTCCGTCTGGAGACGGGATACAACCGGATAAACATACGCCAGGTTCCCCCGCGCTGCTTGACGCGGACGGGGAAAGCACCGAGCGGGATCCTGAGCCTGAAACCAAAGAAGGCCCGGCGACATCTGACGACGTCAACATCGTCTACGCAGGATCAGCGAGCAGCGGGAATGGGACTGACGCCGAGTCATCTGCCGCGGCCATGCCCATGTCCGAGAACCAGTCTCTATCCGATGAAGTTACGTCGGAGCCGGCAAACGCGGTTGCAGAGCCATCCGCTGAGGCCGCCAATCAATGCCAATCTGACGAGGCGGCGTCAGACTCCGTCGCATCCCCTGATGAGGACGAGAAAGACTTTACCGCTCACGCTGTTTCCGAGGTAGAGGTCGATCCGACCTCGCCTACCATGAGCGGAGACGAAAGTTTACTTCGGTCTGATGAACCTGCTTCAGTTCTCCCTGACCCGTCCAACGAGGGCATGGAAGATACCGCGGCTATCACTGAAAATGAAAGCACAGAAGAGCCGGCTGACGTCGTCTCTGAGGCAGATATGACTTCGGCGTTATCCGACGATACCGAATCCGCATTGGAAGTATCCGCGGAGCAGGGAGATAAGGACTCCGACGCTAGCGTTACGTCTGATGTGCAGGATACATCGGGACTGTCCGAAGAGCTGGAAGAAGAACATTTCGAACCGCACACGGAAGACCAAGGACTGGGCAAAGGCATAGCTCACGTGATGGGCAACGATCTATACCATGTCGTAGCGTCGTTGCCCAGAGGCTATTACAAAGCCCTGCGCGCCCGGGGCGAACATCACGTCATTTTGACTGCCCAGCCGCTGGATTCGCTTTGGGTTGAAGATGATCATCCCCTTCAGCATCCCCGCCTGCCCTCCATTCTGTACGCGGGCGAGGACGGGGTCGCGCTGGACGAAGTGAAAGGCGACCCCGTGTCCAGAGGCCTGCCGCTGCACGAAGCGGTATCGCTCCTGAATGGCGTAGCTTTGCTTCTGCGTTTCCTGTCCGTCAAGGGCTTGGCCGTGACCGATATCGATCTGTCAGGTCTGGTGCGGACCGCGGACGGCGTGCGCCTGCAATACCTGCCGACGCTCGCGCGCATGGACCAGCCGGCGCAGGTGACCTTCGGCGACGGGACGCCCCTGGAAGGCTCGGCGACGGAGAGCGCCACGGAAGCCACCAGCATGTTTCTGTGGGGCGCCATGCTGTTCGCGCTGGTCACGGGCGAAAACCTGCCCGCCGAAGGGCTGGACAGGCAAATCCTCAGCCAGATGAAGACGCCGGGCTTGCCGCAACTGCTCAATGCCGCCATGCGCGATAGATCCGCCTGCCCGGATTTGCGGGCCTTGCGGGAGATCTGCCAGGCCTTCCAGCGTCCGCCCAGTCCCAAGTATCAGATCGGCGCGGCCAGCACGATTGGCCTCAATCCGTCGCGCCTGTGCAACGAAGACAGCTACGGCCTGGATCATCACGCCTGGGAATACCACGATCAGCCCTGGCAATGCCTGCGCGCCTGCGTAGCGGACGGCATGGGCGGAGAGGCGGCGGGCGAGATCGCCAGCCAAGCCGCCGTCAACGCTTTTTGCCAACACATGGCGCCAGACCGGTTGGAGCGCCCCGACGTCCAGGTGCAATGGACCCGCGAGCTGGGCTGGGAAGCCAATAAAGCCGTACGGAAGGCGGTGGGCGACGCGGGCGGCGGCTGCACGCTGACGGGGATCGTCGTGGTGAACGACCGCCTCGCGCTGGCGCACGTGGGCGACTCGCGCGCCTATCTGCATTCCGCCCGCAAGGGGCTGGAACTCCTGAGCCGGGATCACTCCCTCGTGCGCGCCCTGCTGGACAGCGGCAACATGTCCGAGGACGAAGCGGCGACCAGTTCGCTCATCAACCAAGTCACCCGGGCCCTGGGCCAGCCCATGCCCGAGGATTACGTAGATACGCTCGCGCATCTGGTGGACGCCAAGGGCCAGTCGATTCGCGAGGCGCATCTGACGCTGGAGATCGGCGACCGGGTTCTGCTCATGTCGGACGGCATCTGGGGCGTGTGGGAGTACCGGGACAGCGTCATTACCGAAGAGTTGACGAAAATCATTGACGCCGCGGACGCCGCAGGGCCTGACCCTCAGGCGCTCGCGGACGCTTTGATCCAATGCGCCCTGGACGCCGGCGCGGACGATAACGCCACCGTAGTGGTAGTCGCGCGGGTCGCCTGAACTCCCCTTCGTCCGAGGGGCGCGGGACGCAGAACCCGCGATCATGCAGAGATGGTTTTCTGCGTTGCACGGCTCCGCGTTGCGCTACGGCATCGTGGGCGCGCTGGCGTGCGTACTCGCGACCTTGGTCGCGGAAATCTTCGTGCAAGTCATGGAGCCGCCGGCCGCTGCCGATGACGCCTTGGCCGTTGCCCTGTTGATTGACACCTCAGGCAGCATGACTGGCCTGCCGATCCAAGAGGTGCAGAGCGCCTCGCTCCGTCTTTTGAGAACCTGGGAGCGCGCGCATACGCATCTGGCCCTCATTCCCTTTTCCACTTCCGCGCGTCTTTTACGGCCCATCCTGCAGCTGGGACAAGACGACCAGCCTCTCGCGGAGCAGGTAGAGAGTTTGCAGGCGCAGGGCGGGACGGCCGTGACCGCCGCCTTGCAAACGGCGCAAGAGGTTCTGGACGAAATCGGGGTCGCGGAAAGGGCCGTGATGCTGTTCACGGATGGCGAACCCGACAGGCCTTTGTCAACCTTGTTGAAGGCCGAAGCCCTGCGGCGCGCCGGCATCATCGTTGTGGCGGTCGGCACGGAGTCGGCGGATCACAACTTCCTGACCCTGTTGGTCGGCAATGACGAGACCCGGGTTTTCACGACGCAGCTGGGCAGTTTCGCCGACGCCTTCGCGCAGGCGGCGCAAGCGATCGAGGCCAGCGCCTTCGGCACGGCCAGCGCCGCGCAAGGCCTGGCCGTGGTCGCCGTCGTCGCTCTGCTGTTGGCCGCCTCCCTGCTGATCGCGGAAAACGCGTGGCAATTGCGCGGGCGCTGGTGGCGGGACCTCTGGTGGATCCCGGCGCTCGGACTGCTGCTGGGCGTCGCCGGCGGCTTCCTCGGCCAGAATCTGCTCCGTATGGACTTGGCGGCCTGGGCGCTGGTCGGGTTGGCTTGCGGCGCGGCCCTGGGTCTCACTGATCTGGCGGGAATCCGTTCCGCCGACGCAGGCGCATGGGCGCGTATACCGCTCAAATCTTGGCGCGGCGCGCTCTTCGGCCTGGCGGGCGGCTTGGCCGGCGGCACGCTGTTCAGCCTGTTCTTTCAGAATTCCGCCTTGACCGCGACCGCCGGCGAAGCGCTCGCGCTGATGGCGCGCATGCTGGGGTTCGCGCTGCTGGGATTTTTCATCGGCTTGGCCATCAAGATCGGCGAGGAACTGTTCAAGGATGCCTGGATCATGGGCACGACCAAAGGCTTTTACGAAGGCAAGCGGTACATTCTCAGCAAGTCCCCGGTCACCGTCGGGCGTTCCGGCAGCCATGACGTCAACCTCTACCGCGAACGGGATATTGCGGGGGACGTCGGCCACTTCGTACGGGAAAACGGCGCATGGTTTTTCCAACCGGCCGGCGATGCCGTCGCCGTCGCGATCAATGGCGTCCCCGTGGCCGGCAAGACGCGTCTGGCGAGTTCCGCCTCCCTGCGCTTCGGGCACATCGAGTTTGAATTTCGCCGCCGCGAGGCCCCTGACGCGAACGCCCGACGGAAGCAGTGGGCCTTGGCCGGGGACGAGCGCACGTTCCCGCTGCCGCGCCGGAAACGCATCCGCGTCGGACGCGATCCGGCCTGTGATATCGCGCTGGACGACCCGGCCGTGGAGCCGCGCCATTGCGCCCTGGAATTCACGCGGCAAGGGCTGTGCCTGACGCCCGCGCCTGGAGCCTTCGTGTCGGTCAACGACCAGGCGCTGGCCGCGTCCGTCCCGCGTCCCTTGTCCCAAGGTGATCTGATCGTCATCGGCCAAAGCGAATTCGGCCTCATTGCGACGACCCTGGAACGCTGACTCGCCCTTCTGCGCAGAGAGGCACAACGCCAGCTAAGCCTCCGGAGGGATAGCTGACATGCAAGCGTTGCAGGCAGGCGGTCGTTGGATCAAGACGTCTGGGAATTTCCTCCGCGTCGCAGCCGGATGGGCCGCGCGCGCGTGCTTGCTTGGCGGGACGCGCCTTATCTCTCCAGCCACGGTTGCATCCTTGCGCTTTGGCATTTACGCATCGGGGATTTTATTTTGCCTGCGCGCAGGCGGGGTGCATCGGTGTCAGTCAAGAACCAAGCGTTGACCGCGTCCGTTCTGCGCCTCAGGCGCTCAGGATGCCGTTGGCTCCTTGGAATGCGGCTTCATGGCGACATCCTTAAAGAGAGGCAGTTTTTCGACGGGACGCCTTTGCGGTATCCTTACGCTGAGAGCCATGCGCCGCGAGGGCAGGTTCAGAGCGCGAATGATCTATGCAGTCATCGTCCAGGGCTTGACCTGCGGTTGCATGATTGCGCGCGTTCTGGAGAAAGCCACGAGCCCGTAAGGCCAGTTGGCCGTTGCCCGCGTGCTGGACGTAGAGCGGCTTCGGCATCGCGTACCAAGGCGCGCCCTAAGAACTCCGGCGGCCCGTCGCCATCAAGGAACTGTTCCCGCCGCCATGGGGGCGATGCGCATTGACGCCGTGCCGACGCGTACCGGGCCGACTTTCGTCGCGTCCAGGAAGGAAGTGCGGGGCGTTGCCAGCTTCCGATCGTTGCGCAGCGTGGACATCTATGCTTCGCGAGAACGGCACTGTTTCATCATGATGGAGGATGACTCTACCTTGGAGCTCCAACTGCGGAAAACGGGGACGCCCGCCGCGCGCGCGGCGCGGCATCCGGTTCTGAATCTGTGCTCGGCCAAATCGGATTCGACCTCATGGCCACAGCCCAGAAACGCTGGTTCGCAGAGGATGAGGTGATCGGGAACGGTACCCGCCAAAGCCTCCAAGGAGATAGCTGACATGCAACGTTTGCCTGTCGGCTATCGCTGGATCAAGGCATCCAGGGACATCCTGCGCGTCGCGGCCGGGTGGGCCGCGCTCGCAGGCTTGCTCAGCTGCGCGAGTCTGGATGCGTCCCTTCCAGCCGCGCACAATCACGCCAGCTTCTTTCAAGGCGTAGAGGCCCTGGAACAAGAAGCCTCCGCGCAAGCCATCCAGCACTTTGACGCGGCCTTGGGCCAGGACGACGCGGACGCCTATGCTTACGTGGGTCTCAGCCTGGCCCATATCCAACGCAACCAACACGAAGAAGCCTTCAATCATTACTGGCAAGCCATCCGGCTTTTGCCTGAATCGGCCCAAGCGCTCATTTATATTTACCTGGAGCAGGGCAACGTCAAAATAGAACTGGAGCAGCATGCCGCCGCCATTGCCGACTTCGATCAGGCCCTGCGCCTGAACCCCAACTACATTGCGGCGTATCACAATCGCGGATTGGCCAAGGCCGCGTTGGAGCAGCATGCTGCCGCCGTTGTTGACTTCGACCAAACTCTGCGCCTGGATCCCAGCGATGTTGCGGCATATCACAATCGCGGATTGGCCAAGGCCGCGTTGGGGCAGCATGCCGCCGCCGTTGCGGATTACGACCAAGCCCTGCGCCTGGATCCCAGCGATGTTGCGGCGTATCGCAATCGCGGATTGGCCAAGGCCACGTTGGGGCGGCATGCCGCCGCCGTTGCGGATTACGACCAAGCCCTGCGCCTTGACTCCAGCGATGCTGCGGCGTATCACAATCGCGGCGCAACTAAGGCGCAATTGGGGCAGTATGCCGCCGCCGTTGCGGATTACGACCAAGCCCTGCGCCTGAACCCCAACGATGCCCTGGCGTATCGCAATCGCGGCGCAGCCAAGACGGCGTTGGAGCAGCATGCCGCCGCCATTGCGGATTACGACCAAGCCCTGCGCCTGAACCCCAACGATGCCCTGGCGTATCGCAATCGCGGCGCAACCAAGACGGCGTTGGAGCAGCATGCCGCCGCCATTGCCGACTTTGACCGGGCTCTGCACCTTGACTCCAGCGATGCTCTGGCATATCGCAATCGCGGCGCAGCCAAGACAGCGTTGGAGCAGCATACCGCCGCCATTGCGGATTACGACCAAGCCCTGCGCCTGGATCCCAACGATGCTCTGGCGTATCGCAATCGCGGCGCAGCCAAGACGGCGTTGGAGCAGCATGCCGCCGCCATTGCCGACTTTGACCGGGCTCTGCGCCTTGACTCCAGCGATGCTCTGGCGTATCACAATCGCGGATTGGCCAAGGCCGCGTTGGGGCGGTATGCCGCCGCCGTTGTTGACTTTGACCGGGCTCTGCGCCTTGACTCCAGCGATGCTGCGGCGTATCGCAATCGCGGCGTAGCCAAGGCGCAGTTGGGGCAGCATGCCGCCGCCGTTGTTGACTTTGACCGGGCTCTGCGCCTTGACTCCAGTGATGTTGCGGCGTATCGCAATCGCGGCGCCACCAAGGCGCAATTGGGGCAGCATGCCGCCGCCATTGCGGATTACGATCAAGCCCTGCGCCTGAACCCCAACGAGGCTCTGGCGTATCGCAATCGCGGCGCAGCCAAGGCGCAGTTGGGGCAGCATGCCGCCGCCGTTGCCGACTTCGATCAGGCTCTGCGCCTGAACCCCCATGAGGCGGCGGCGTATCGCGATCGCGGCGCCACCAAGGCGCAGTTGGGGCAGTATGCCGCCGCCATTGCGGATTACGACCAAACCCTGCGCTTGGAGCCCAACGAGGCTCTGGCGTATTTCAATCGAGCATTGGCCAAGGCGCAATTGGGGCAATATGCCGCCGTCATTGCGGATTACGACCAAACCCTGCGTTTGGAGCCCAACGATGCTGCGGCGTATTTCAATCGAGCATTGGCCAAGGGACATTTGGGGCAATACACCGCCGCCATTGCGGATTACGACCAAGTCCTGCGCCTTGTCCCCAACGTTGCTGTGGCGTATCACAATCGCGGCGTGTCCAAGCAGCGGTTGGGGCAGTATGCCGCTGCCGCTGCCGACTTCGACCAAGCCCTGCGCCTTGATCCTAACTATATTTATCGCAATCAAGAAGGTGCCAAGGGGCATTTGGGACAGCATGCCGCGGCTGCCGACTTCGACCAGGCCCTGCACCTCCACTCCAACGATGCAACATCTGATCACAATCGCAAAGCTGAATTCCAGAAAAAAGAGCAGAAATGATTGCAATTATGTATATGTGTTTGCCTGTCGCGCCCCGTGAGTCGCTGGCGCGCGATGCATAGATGGGTAGCCCGATCTAAGGTGTGTTTTTCAGAGCCGGGCTGTTTCGCAAACGAAAATGTTCCCGCGATGTAGAGCAACGATATGATTTTGCCAATAGACACGGCCTCTTTACGGTGCCAAGACGCATGATGATGGATCGATCCCGCGCGTTGCAACCTGTATACTTCGCCATGTTTCAATTGTCGATATTGGTACGTATGTGGGGGAACCTGCAATATGGAATGCCTGCAAGGGCGGGATATGGAGTTTCGCGGATCTGGAAGGCCCTCCAGCGCGCCTTGGCGCTTCCGGTCGTGGAGCACCCGCAGACCGGTGCGGATGGCATGGGCAGGCCAGAGGCGGACGGGATCACCGACCAACCCGACTCGACATCTTTTACCAACATCCGGGGGCTGACCAGTTGGATCGCACGGCCTCCAAGTCAGCGGGCCCGCGCACTGGCTGGCAAGCCAACCAGGCGGTGCGAGCCGCCGTGGACGATACGGGCCGGCGGATGCATGATGACGGGAGCGTCGCGATGAATGACCGCCTCACGCTGACGCGCGTAGGCGCCTCGCGCGCTCATCTGCATTCTCAAGCCAGCCGGGAACCCTTGGATCGGGATCACCCCCGCGCGCAAGCCCGGCTGGGCAGCGGCCATAGGTCCGAGGATTATGCGGATACGTTCGTCCGTCTGGCGGCCGCCAAGGACCAACCGTTCCGCGCGGCGCAGGCAACGCTGACGAAGGACGGCTTGGTTTTGCTCGGGCTGAGCGCATAGGCAGGAACCGGGATCATGGAGAGATGGCTTTCGGCGTTGCACGGCTCCGCGTTGCGCTACGGCATCGTAGGCGCGCTGGCGTGCGTGCTCGCGACCTTGGTCGCGGAAATCTTCGTGCAAGTCATGGATCCGCCGGCCGCCGATGACGCCTTGGCCGTTGCCCTCCTGATTGACACGTCAAGTAGCATGGCGGGTCTGCCGATCCAGGAGGTGCAAAGCGCCTCGATCCGTTTTCTGCGAACCTGGGATCGCTCGCAGACGCACTTGGCGGTTATCCCTTTTTCCAATTCCGCGCGTCTCTTGCGCCCCATCTTGCAACCGGGACAAGAGGCCCAGCGCATCACGGCGCAGATAGAGGAATTCGCGGCGGCGGGCAGCACCGCCATGGCGGACGGCTTGCGCAAGGCGCAACAGGCCCTGAATGAAATGGCAGCGCCCCGCAAGGCCATCATGCTGTTCACGGACGGCGAGCCCAACACTACCGTGCCCACGTTGCTGAGGGCCGAAGCCATGCGCCGCGCCGGCACGGTCATCGTGGCCGTAGGCACGGAGTCCGCGGATCACGAATTTCTGACCCTGCTGGTCGGCAATGACGCGGCCAAGGTTTTCACGACGCAGCTGGGCAGTTTCGCCGACGCCTTCGCGCAAGCGGCGCAAGTGATCGAGGCCAGCGCCTTCGGCACGGCCAGTTCCGAGCAAGGTCTGGTCGTGGTCGCCGTCGTCGCTCTGCTGTTGGCCGCCTCCCTGCTGATCGCGGAAAACGCGTGGCAATTGCGCGGGCGCTGGTGGCGAGACCTCTGGTGGATCCCGGCGCTCGGACTGTTGCTGGGCGTCGCCGGCGGTTTCCTCGGCCAGAATCTGCTCCGTATGGACTTGGCGGCCTGGGGCGCTGTCGGGTTGGCTTGCGGCACCGCCCTGGGCCTCACCGATCTGGCGGGAAGCCGTTCCGTCGGCGATGGCGCATGGGCGCGCATACCGCTCAAATCCCGGCGCGGCGCGCTCTTCGGCCTGGCGGGCGGTTTGGCCGGCGGCACGCTGTTCAGCCTGTTCTTTCAGAATTCCGACTTGACCACGACCGTCGGCGAAATGATCGCGCTGCTTGCGCGTATGCTGGGGTTCGCGTTGCTGGGGTTTTTCATCGGTCTGGCCATCAAGATCGGCGAGGAGCTGTTCAAGGACGCCTGGATCATGGGTACGACCAAAGGTTTTTACGAAGGCAAGCGGTACATTCTCAGCAAGCCCTTGGTTACCGTCGGGCGTTCCGACGGCCACGACGTCAACCTCTACCGCGAGAAGGATATTGCGGGGGACGTCGGCCACTTCGTACGGGAGGAAGGCGAATGGTTTTTCCAGCCCGCCGACGATGCCGTCTCCGTCGCGATCAACGGCGCCGCCGTGGCCGGGAAAACGCCCTTGGCGAGTTCCGCCTCCCTGCGTTTCGGGCATATCGAGTTCGAATTTCACCGCCGCGAGGATCCCGGCGCGCTCGCGCAACGCCAGCAGTGGGCCTTGGCCGGGGACGAGCGCACGTTCGCGCTGGACGACCGGCAACGCATCAGCATCGGGCGCGATCCGGCCTGCGATATCGCGCTGGACGACCCGTCCGTGGAGCCGCGCCATTGCACGCTGGCCTTCACGCGGCAAGGGCTGTGCCTGACGCCTGCGCCCGGGGCCTTCGTATCGGTCAATGACCAGGTACTGGCCGCGTCCGCCCCGCGTCCTTTGGCCCAGGGCGATCTGATCGTCATCGGCCAAAGCGAGTTCGGCCTTATCGCGACGCCCCGCGCACGCTGACTTGCCCTTGTGCGCAGAGGATGGGACAGTCCGGAACATCCCCAGCCCGGCGGTCTCCAGAGGGATAGCGGACATGCAAGCGCTTGCGATCGGCCACTGTTGGAGCCAAGCGTCCCTGGGGTTCCGCGTCGCGGCCGGATTGGCCACGCTTGCATGTTTGCTTGGTTGCACGCAGCTGAGGCAGCGGGAGGCGCCCTCTTCAATGCCAGACGAGCGCGCCAGCTTCATGCGGGGCGTGGAAGCGCTGGAACGGGAAGCGGCCGAGCAGGCCATCCAGCAATTCAACGCGGCTTTGCGCCAAGATGACGCGGACGCCTATGCCTACATGGGGCTCGGCCTGGCCCATCTCCAACGCGGCCAATACGAAGAAGCCTTCGGCCATTACGAGCAAGCCATCCGGCTTGGAGCCAAGCCGGTCCAGGCGCTCCTCTACCGGGAGCGGGGCAGCGTCAAAACGGAACTGGAGCGATATCGGGAGGCCCTGGCCGACTTTGACGCCTCCCTGCGAATCCAGGCGCGCAGCGATGCCTATAGCGGCAAAAGTTTCGTGCATTTCATGCTCGGAAACCACGCAGAGGCCTTCGCGACCATCAACCAGGCAATCGACATGGCTCCCAATCATCCGGAGTTGTATTTTTTCCGAGGCGTCTATCGCCAGGAGCTCGGGTGCTACAGGGAGGCCATCGACGATTACGATCGCGTTCTTTCCCTGGTGCCGGGGTTCAGCGAAGCCTCCGATAACCGCGCTCTCGCCCAAGCGGCGCTCCGCCAGGGATTTTCGACGCCCCAGATCAATTGCGCCACGGTCTAAAGCGCTCTCCGGTACGTTGCGCAGGCCGGTCAGGCAGCGATAGAGAACGGAACAAGGCATGAATCCCGCTCGCGAGCAACGGTGCCGCCCGCCTGTGGTTGCTGAACCAGCAGGCCCAATCCGCGCGTCCGGCTTAATGCCTGGATTTGGGCAGGCGGCCCAGCCGCGGGACGGTCGCCGTGCCGGCTAAGACGCGGTGCGCCTATTGCAGAAGTCCCTTGACGGACGTTGCCGCCCCTTGCCCGGCCTGCGGCATGGTCGCGCGCGCTCCAGGAAAACCCCTGCCGCCGGGCACATCCCTGTCTAGCGGCAAATTCTCCGTCGGCCGCGTGCTGGGCGAAGGCGGCTTCGGCATCACCTACAAGGGCGCGCACAAGGAACTCCGGCGGCCCGTCGCCATCAAGGAACTGTTTCCCGCAGCCATGGGCGCGGTGCGCGCCGGCGCCCGCGTCTCCGTGCCGACCGCGCACCGGGACGCCTTCCGGCGCGCGCAGGACCGCGCGCTGGAGGAAGCGCGGGCCATCGCCGGCTTCCGCTCGCCGCACATCGTGGACGTCTACGACATGTTCCGCGAGCACGACACTGCCTACATCGTGATGGAATACTTGGACGGCCCCACCCTGGAGACTCGGTTGCGGGAAGCGGGGACGCTCTCCGCACGCGAAGCGCGGCATCTGGCCCTGAACCTGTGCGAGGCCCTGGAGGAAGTGCATGGCCGCAATCTCCTGCACCGCGATATCAAGCCGGCCAACATCGTATGGCTCCCGAACGATCGCACCGTGCTGATCGACTTCGGCTCGGCGCGCCTCTTTGACGCGGGGCGGACCATGCGGCATACGCGCATCCTGACCGAGGAATACGCCGCGCCGGAACAGTACAGCCCGCGCGCGCGTTTCGGACCCTACACGGATCTTTTCGGTTTGGGAGCCACGCTGTACCACGTCGTCACCGGAACGCCGCCGCCGGTCGCCATGGAACGCCTGTTGGGGCGAGGGATGTTGAATTTCCCGTCCGACCTTGATCATTTCTTGCGCACGTCCATCTGGCTCGCCCTGGAATTGCAGATGGAAGAGCGCCCGCAGACCGTCGGAGATTTCCGACGCTATCTTGTAGGAGAAAAGACGGCACCTGCGCCTGACGATCCGTCGGCTTCCTCGTCCGCCGCGCCGCGCCCGCCGGCAGATCCGGGCGCCGCTGTCGCCTATTTCGATCAGGGACGCGCCCACGGGATGTCAGGTCGGTATATTGAAGCGATTGCCGCCTACGATCAAGCCTTGCGTCTTGATCCCAACTATGCGCAGGCTTACTTCCAACGCGGGTACGCCCAAGGGAAATTGGGCCGGCATGCCCAAACCGTTGCGGATTACGACCAAGTCCTCCGGCTTGACCCCGACAATGCTCTGGCCTACAACAATCGAGGGTGGAGCCGGGGACAACTGGGCCAGCACGCCCAAGCCATTGCCGACTGCGACCAGGCCCTGCGCCTGGACCCCGACAATGCTCTGGCCTACAACAATCGAGGGTGGAGTCGGGGGCAGCTGGGCCAGCATGCCCAAGCCATTGCCGACTACGGCCAAGCCTTACGGATCGATCCCAACTATGCTCTGGCTTACCGCAACCGAGGCTACGCCAAGGGCGAGTTGGGGCAGCATGCCCAAGCCATTGCCGACTACGATCAGGCTCTGCGCCTGGATCCCGACAATGCCCAAGCCTACCTCAATCGAGGACGCGCCAAGGGCGAGTTGGGGCAGCATGCCCAAGCCATTGCCGACTATGATCAGGCTCTGCGCCTGGATTCCAACTATGTGCAGGCGTACCTCAACCGAGGAGTAGCCAAGGGGAAATTGGGCCGGCACGTTCAAGCGATTGCCGACTACGACCAGGCCCTGCGCCTGGATCCCAACCATGTGCAGGCGTACCTCAATCGAGGCTGGAGACAGAGACAATTGGGCCAATACGCCCAAGCCATTGTCGACTACAGCCAAGTCTTGCGCCTTGACCCCGACCATGCGCTGGCTTACTTCCAGCGAGGGTGGAATCAGGGGAAGTTGGGGCAACATGTCCAAGCCATTGCCGATTACGACCAAGTCTTGCGTCTTGACCCTGACGATGCCGTGGCTTACAACAATCGAGGCGTAAATCAAGGGCAATTGGGCCGACATATCCAAGCCATTGCCGATTACGACCAAGCCTTGCGATGCGCTCCGAACTACGTGCAGGCGTACCTCAATCGAGGCATTGCCAAAGGAGAGTTGGGTTGGCACGCTCAAGCGATTGCGGATTACGACCAAGTATTGCGCCGCGAACCTGGCCATGCGCAGGCCTATAACCATCGAAAATGGTGTCAGGAACAGTTGGACGGGCGTGCCGAAGCCATTACGGGCGACAACTAAGCTTGCGGAGATGGATGTTGTATGGCATGGACGTTTATGTGACGTTTGCGCCTTGCTTGCGATCGTTCTTCGCGCGCCGCGCCGCGCCGCGGAAACCAGACGCGCGCCGGCGCGGAAAGGCTTTGCCTAACCCGCACAGCTGACGGAGAGCCTGCACCCTGGGAAAGAGTTGAGGTTTCGTTGGGCTTGGAGCATGCGTATCTACGGGGCATTCGTAACGCGTATACGTATATAAGAGACCACTCGGAGACGTCGGAAAGGCCGTGAGGCCATTCACGGATGGCCAGCCCGACAGGTCTTTGTCAACGTTATTGAAGGCCGAAGCTCGGCATCGCGGTCATTGCGGTAGGCTCTGGAGCGGCGGATCGCGCCTTATTTGCTCCATATCCGCGTGGTCGGCACGATTGCTCTCAACTCCTCGCGTCTTCGTAACGAAGATCATTACGGCTTGGCCGCTGCGTCCGGTAAGGCCGCGAGCAACAGCATGCGTGCGCGGGGGATGGAATAGGCGGGGAAGGGACGGGTAGAATCGCCATTCAAACTGCTATCAATGCTTTTGGCTAACGCTCCAGCGTTGTACTGAACCAACGCTCTTTGCTCGTGCTTTTCCGTTAACAGGGCCGCGTTGGATGCATCCTGTGCTTCCGCACGGCCTCCAATCTCTTCTCTTAGGTTGGGTTGAGGTAGGTTTGGTGGCGCTTTGAGTGCAGCCAGAGCCAGATAGCGTTGAGATGTGCCTTCATCAGGCCCCTCTACCTCAACCCTGCTATGGGTACGGGGCTCGGGCTTGTACGCCAAAGGCTCTCGCATCAGGCAATGTGTCATGTTTTTCTTGTTATATAAAATGAGAGCGACGGGGGGAGCCTAGGAGGTGGAAGGGCCTCATGGGGGTGGTTGCGCGGCCGGCGTGGAGCCTAGGCCGGACACGCCGGCCGGTTGAACCCGCGGCCCTTCAGGGCCGTAGGCACCTCGCTCTCCTTCTTGTGAAATGTTATGGAGAAACAGGTTATCTGTGCCATAATGGGGAATTGGCAGGGTGAAATGCTTATTGGCTCATGGCGCATCAATCAAAGTTTCGGTTTCTGTTGCAAAATGAACAAGAACGGCAATTTTGGGATGAGATACCGATGAGCATTCATAGATTTCTCAAACCATATACAAAAAGATGAATACGATCTATCTAGATTACGCTGCCACGACGCCTGTTGATCCGCAAGTGGTTGATGTAATGACTCGGTACTTGGGATTAGACGGAACTTTTGGCAATCCTGCATCTCGTACTCATCTCTTTGGACAAGAAGCGGCAGAGGCTGTGGAAAGAGCACGGGAACAACTGGCACAACTCCTTAACGCTGATCCTTCGGCAATCATCTGGACATCCGGAGCCACAGAATCCATCAATTTGGCAATTAAAGGTATAGCACATGGCTTGCGGCACAGCTCTGGGATTCACCGATCTGACGGGCAGTCGTTCCGCAGGCGCCGGCCTGTGGGCGCGCGTGCCGCTCAAATCCCGACGCGGCGCACTTTTCGGGTTGGCGGGCGGCTTGGCCGGGGGCGTCCTCTTCAGCCTGTTCTTTCAGAATTCCGCCTTGACCACTGCCGCCGATGAAGCGCTCGCGCTGGCAGCGCGTACGTTGGGTTTCTCGCTGCTGGGATTTTTCATTGGCCTGTCCCTCCAAATCGGCGAAGAACTGTTCAAGGACGCCTGGATCATGGGCACGACCAAGGGCTTTTACGAAGGCCAACGCTATATCCTCGGCAAGCCTTTGGTCACCGTCGGGCGTTCGGGCAACAATGACATCAACCTTCACCGCGCGCAAGGCATTGAGGGCGATATAGGCTGCTTCGTCCAAGAGGGCGGAGAATGGTTCTTCCAACCTGCCAATGTCGGCGATGTCGTCACCGTCAACGGAACGATCGCGTCCCGGAAGACGCCCTTGGCCGGTTCCGCCGCCCTCCGCTTCGGCCCCGTTGAATTTGAGTTTCGCCGCCGCGGGGATCCCGGCGCGCTCGCGCAGCAAAAGCATTGGGCGTTGGCCGGGGACGAGCGAACGTTCGCCCTGCCCCGCCGCGGGCGCATTCGCGTCGGCCGCGCTCCTGACTGCGATATCGTGCTGGACGATCCTGCGGTCGCGCCGCATCATTGCACGTTGGAATTTACGCGGCAGGGACTTTGCCTGCGCGCGCAGGCGGGAGCGCAGGTGTCGGTCAATGACCAGGCGTTGCGCGCATCCGCTCCGCAGCTCTTGTCCCAAGGCGACCTGATCGCCATCGGCCCCCTGGAATTCGGCCTCATTGCCATGTCCAAAGAGCAATAGTTTCGCGACGGACAACCTTGCGATATCGTTACGCAACGGTGCCGCAAGGCGTCGCGCGGATCGTTTCGGGGCAGGCAGGGGCTACGACGAGGGCGGAATGAAAGTACAATCAGGGCTTCCGGGAACGGCGGCAACCGTTACGTCTTTCAGGCCTGGCGTTCGCTGGGCGCTTATGCACCGCGGGTTCCGAATGGCTGTTCAGGTGGTCGCCTGCGCGTGCCTGCTCGGCTGCACGCGTGCCAGCGCGCCCGTGCCGGCCGCAAACGAGCGCGCAAGTTTCCTTTTGGGCGTAGAGTCGTTGGATCAGGAAGCCCCCGCGCAAGCCATTCAACACTTCAACGAGGCCATTCGCCAGAACGACGAGGATATCTACGCCCGCATTGGCCTCGGCATGGCCCATCTCCAGCTCCGTCAATACGAAGAAGCCTTTGAACGCTATGAGCAGGCCATCCGGCTGGCGTCCCCGTTCGTCAGGATGCTCATCTACATTGATCGCGGCAACGTCAAAACGGAACTGTATCAGTATTCCGCGGAGTCCGATTTTGACGCCGCTACGCGGCTGGGCTACGAACTCGGTTACACGCTTATACCCCAAACCACAAAGTGAAAAGGCGAGCCAGGCCCAGTTTTTGCCTGAGCGGAGGCAAGGCTTGTCCGGCAACGACGCAACCCTTGCAACCGCGCGCCAACCGCGTTCTCCGGCAGGACCTTGGCGTCATTGCGGCCCCTGGCGCCAGCCTGTCGTCAAGGGATAGCTGAGCCGTTTCGCGGTGGAGGTTACCGACTTGGCTTCTGACTGCGTCCCGGTCTGCGCATAGCCCGCCGTTATGTCCCCCGCGACCTGCGTCTATTGCAGAAGTCCCTTGACGGACGTTGCCGTCCCTTGCCCGGCCTGCGGCATGGTCGCGCGCGCTCCGGGGCAATCCCTGCCGCCAGGCACGTCCCTGTATAACGGCAAGTTCGCTGTCGGCCGCGTGCTGGGCGCAGGCGGCTTCGGCATCACGTACAAGGGCGCGCACCGGGAACTCCGGCGGCCCGTCGCCATCAAGGAACTGTTTCCCGCAGCGATGAACGCGGTACGCGTCGGTGCCCGCGTCTTCGTGCCGACCGCGCACAGGGATGGCTTTCGCCGCGCGCAGAATAGCGTGCTGGAGGAAGCGCGGGCCATCGCCGGCTTCCGCTCGCCGCATATCGTGGACGTCTACGACATGTTCCGCGCAAACGACACCGCCTACATCGTAATGGAGTACCTTGACGGCCCCACGCTGGAGACCCGGTTGCAGGAAACGGGGCCGCTGTCCGCCCGCGAGGTGCGGCAACTGGCTCTGAACCTGTGCGAGGCCCTGGAGGAGATGCATGGGCGCAATCTCCTGCACCGCGACCTCAAGCCTGCCCACTGGTCAATGGGGACGGCGATCCTCGCACCATCGAAGCCGCGCAATCTCCTGCACCGCGACCTCAAGCCTGCCCACATCGTCTGGTTGCCGAACGGACGCACCGTCCTGATAGACTTTGGTTCGGCGCGCACCTTCCATGCGGGGCGGACTCTGCGGCACACGCGCATCCTGACGGAAGCGTACGCCGCGCCGGAACAATACAGCCTGCGCGCGCGTTGCGGACCCTATACGGATCTTTTCGGTTTGGGGGCCACGCTCTACCACGCCCTGACCGGAGCCCCGCCTCCCAGCGCCAAGGAACGTCAGCGGGGGCGCAAGGGGAACGATATAGATTTCCCTCCCGCTCCCGACAACTTCTTGCGGACGGCCATCCGGCGCGCGTTGGCGCTACGGGTGGAAGATCGAGTGCAGACCGTCAAGGATTTTAGGACTACCCTACGCCTGACGAAGCCAGTACCCCAAGCGAACGGCCCGGCCGCGTCCTACCCCGCCTTCCAGCGTCCGCCCAGTCCCCAGTACCGGATCGGCGCGGCCAGCACGATTGGCCTCAATCCGTCGCGTCCGTGCAACGAAGACAGTTACGGTCAGACCCGCCATGCCTGGAAATACCGCGGCCGGCACTGGCAATGCCTGCGCGCCTGCGTAGCGGACGGCATGGGCGGAGAGGCGGCGGGCGAGATCGCCAGCCAAGCCGCCGTCGCCGCCTTTTGCCGACACCCGGCACCAGATCGGCTGGAGCGCACGGACATCCAGGTGCGTTGGACCCGCGAACTGGGCTGGGAAGCCAATGAAGCGGTACGGAAGGCGGTGGGCGACGCGGGCGGCGGCTGCACGCTGACGGGGATCGTCGTGGTGAACGACCGGCTTGCGCTGGCGCACGTGGGCGACTCGCGCGCCTATCTGCACTCCCCTCGCAAGGGACTGGAACCCCTGAGCCGGGATCACTCCCTCGTGCGCGCCCTGCTGGACAGCGGCAACATGTCCGAGGACGAAGCGGCGACCAGCCCGCTCGTCAACCAGGTCACCCGGGCTCTGGGTCAGGACATGCCCGCGGATTACGTGGATACGCTCGCCAGTCTGGTGGATGCCAAGGGCCAGCCGCTGCGCGCAGCGCACCTGACGCTGGGGCCAGGCGACCGGGTTTTGCTCATGTCGGACGGCGTCTGGGGCGCGTGGGAGTACCGGGAAAGCGTCATTGCCGCAGAGCTGACGAAGATCATTGACGCCGCAGGGTCTGATCCCCAAGCCCTCGCGGACGCCCTGGTTCAAGGCGCCCTGGACGCCGGCGGGGACGACAACGCCACCGCAGTGGTGCTCGCGCGGGTCGCTTGACCCGTGCGGCCGCTTGGATGCGCCGGCTGCAGGATCGGAGAGCATGGTAAGATAGCTTGTCCATGTTGCGTTGCGGTTGCTGGGGCGCGCCGGCGCGCGCGCTGCGCCGCCGGAAAACTCCGGGCAAGCCATGGATTCCGGCGCCGCTGCAGCTCCGGTCGTTGCCCTGCTGATTGACGCGTACGTCCGTATAGATGTCCGGACGATCCGAAAAGCGCGTTGATCCGACTTCTGAGAACCTGGAAACGTTCGCATATGCATCCGGTTATCCTCATGTCCTCTTCCGCGCGTCTTTTGCGGCCCGTTTCGCCGCCGAGACAAGAGGCTCGGCACCTTCGGCTCGGCCAATAACCCGGTATGGGCCGCGTTCTTTGGCCCAGGCGCTCTGATCGTTATCGCCCCCCCATTGCATTCGGCCTTGTTGCGATGCCCCAAGAACGCCCATTTACGCTTTGACATAGAGGGCGGAACCGCCTGCATGCACCCCAAACCCAAGCCTTTGAGGAGATAGCGACCGTGTCAGCCCTGCAAGCGAACCACTGTTGGATCCAGACGTTCACGGGACTCCGCGTCGCAGCGGGATTGGCCGCGCTCGCGTGTTTGCTCAGTTGCACGCGACTGGACGCGCCTGATCCGGCAACGAACGCTCGCGCCCGTTCCATCCCGGGCGCAGAACTGCCGGAACGCGCTTCGCCCGCGCAAACCATCCCGCAAGGGCGCGAAGTTCTTGGCCAGACGGAAAGGGAACGGTACCAGGAAGCCATTGCCGGCTACGACCAGGCCCTGCGCCTGGATCCCGACGACGCGCTGGCGTACTTCTATCGCGGCGCGGCCAAGGGCCAGTTGGGCCTGTACGCCCCAGCTATTGCCGATTACGACCAAGCCCTGCGCCTCAACCCCGACGATCCGTTGGCGTACTTCCGCCGCGGCGCGGCCAAGGACGAGTTGGGCCTGTACGCCCCAGCCATTGCCGATTACGACCAAGCCCTGCGCCTCAACCCCGACGATCCGTTGGCGTACTTCCGCCGCGGCGCGGCCAAGGACGAGTTGGGCCAGCATGCCCCAGCCATTGCCGATTACGACCAAGTCCTGCGCCTCGACCCCGATTATGCGTTGGCGTACTTCCACCGCGGCGTAGCCAAGGACAAGTTGGGCCTGTATGCCCCAGCCATTGCCGATTACGACCAAGCCCTGCGCCTGGATCCCGATTATGCGTTGGCGTACTTCCACCGCGGCGTAGCCAAGTACGAGTTGGGCCTGTACGACCCCGCCATTGCCGATTACGACCAAGTCCTGCGCCTGGATCCCGATTATGCGCTGGCGTACGTCAATCGCGGTGCGGCCAAGGACAAGTTGGGCCTGTACGACCCCGCGATTGCCGATTACGACCAGGCCCTGCGCTTGGATCCCGATTATGCGCTGGCGTACTTCAACCGCGGCGTGGCCAAGGGCAAGTTGGGCCTGTACGACCCCGCGATTGCCGACTACGACCAGGTCCTGCGCCTGAATCCCGATTATGTGCTGGCGTACTTCAACCGCGGCGTGGCCAAGGGCGATTTGGGCCTGTACGACCCCGCGATTGCCGACTTTGGCCAAGTCCTGCGCCTGAATCCCGGCTATGCGCCAGCTTACTTCTATCGCGGCGTGGCCAAAAACACTTTGGGGCTGTACGCCCCCGCGATTGCCGACTTTGACCAGGCCCTGCGCCTCAACCCCGACGATCCGTCGGCTTACTTCCATCGCGGCGATGCCAAGGGCCAGTTGGGCCAGTATGCCCAAGCCATTGTCGACTACGACCAGGCCCTGCGCCTCGTCCCCGACGATCCGCTGTCTTACTTTCATCGCGGCTTGGCCAAGGGGTGGTTGGGTCTGTACGCCCAAGCCATTGTCGACTACGACCAGGTCTTACGCCTGGATCCCGGCTATGCGCCGGCTTACTTCACTCGCGGCAATGCCAAGGGCCAGTTGGGCCAGTATGCCCAAGCCATTGCCGACTATGACCAGGCCCTGCGCTTGGATCCCAGCGATGTCAAGGTTTACGTCAATCGCGGCACGACCCAAGGCCAACTGGGCCTGTACGCCCAAGCGATTGCCGACTTCGACCAGGCCCTGCGCCTCCAACCCGGCTATGCGCCGGCTTACTTCAATCGCGGCATAGCCCAGGAGGAGTTGGGTCTGTACGCCCAGGCCCTTGCCGATTACGACCAGGCCCTGCACCTCCAACCCGGCTATGCGCCGGCTTACTTCAATCGCGGCAATGTCAAGGACGAGTTGGGTCAGCATGACCAAGCGATTGCCGACTACGACCAAGCCCTGCGCCTCGACCCCGACTATGCGCTGGCGTATTTCCATCGCGGCAATGTCAAGGGCAAGTTGGGCCAGCATGACCAAGCGATTGCCGACTACGACCAGGCCCTGCGCCTCGACCCCGACCATGCGCTGGCGTACTTCAACCGCGGCGTGGTCCAAGAGAAGTTGGGGCTGTACGACGAAGCGATTGCCGACTACGACCAGGCCCTGCGCCTCGACCCCGACCATGCTCCGACTTACGTCAATCGCGGCGTGGTCCAGGCGAGGTTGGGGCTGTACGACGAAGCGATTGCCGATTACGACCAAGCCCTGCGCTTGGACCCTGACAACGCGCTGGCGTACGTCAATCGCGGCAACGCCCAGGAGCGGTTGGGGCTGTATGAAGCGATTGCCGACTACGACCAGGTCCTGCGCCTCAACCCTGACGACGCGCTGGCTTACTTCCATCGCGGCCATGCCCACGGGAGGTTGGGGCTGTACGCCCTGGCCATTGCCGACTACGACCAGGTCCTGCGCCTCAACCCTGACGACGCGCCGGCTTACCTCCATCGCGGCCATGCCAAGGACTACTTGGGCCTGTCCGCCCTGGCCCTGGCCGACTACGACCAAGCCCTGCGCCTGGACCCCGATGCGGTCCCGGGTTACTTCAGTCGCGGCGTGGTCAAGGACAAGTTGGGCCAGTTCGTCCAAGCCCTGGCCGACTACGACCAGGTCCTGCGCCTGAAACCCGATGACGCCAAGGCGTACGTCAATCGCGGCCTGGTCAAGGACAAGTTGGGCCAATACGTCCAAGCCATCGCCGACTATGATCAGGCCCTGCGCCTGGACCCCGATGCGGCCAAGGCGTACGTCAATCGCGGCATAGTCAAGAACAAGTTGGGCCAGTTCGTCCAAGCCATCGCCGACTATGATCAGGCCCTGCGCCTGGACCCCGACAATACGCTGGCGTACGTCAATCGCGGCGTGGTCAAGAGCGAGTTGGGCCAGTACGCCCCAGCTATTGCCGACTTCGACCAGGCCCTGCGCCTGGACCCCGATTATGCGCTGGCGTACGTCAATCGCGGCGTGGTCAAGTACGAGTTGGGCCAGTACGCCCAAGCCATTGCCGACTTCGACCAGACCCTGCGCCTGGACCCCGACGATGCGCTGGCGTACGTCGGCCGCGGCAATGCCAAGTACGAATTGGGCCAGTACGCTCAAGCCATTGCCGACTTCGACCAGGCCCTGCGCCTGGACCCCGACAATACGTTGATTTATCGTAATCGAGACATGGCCCAAGACGAGTTGGAGCAACGCGCCCAAGACATGGCCGACCCTGATTGAGACTTGGGCGTCGCATTCCGACACTGGTCTTATGTTACGTTTACGCCTTGCTTCCCAACGTCCCGTCGCATGACTGTTTCCCGGGTTGTCGGCGCGCGCCGGTACGCGTCCGAACGCGTCGGCTCCCGCCGCGGACGCGCGCGCGTTCCCTTCCGGGCGCGAGGCGTTGGAACGGGATTCCTCTGCGCCCGCCATCCAACAGGGCCACGAGGCTCTGGGCCAGGATGCCGATGGCCTCTGCGCTCGGTCTCGGCACGGTTCCCCTTCCGCTCCGCCCATAGGAAGAAGCCTGCGATCGTTACGCTCAAGCCCTGCGATTTGCCTCCCCGTGCGTCAGAATGCTCATCTGCCGCGCGCGAGGAAGCCTCCAAACGGCGCGTTATCCGCAGGCCGCCGCGTCCGCTTGCGACGCCGCGCCGCGGCTGGGCCATGAACTTGCGCCCCCCAACCGCAAAGCGAAAACGCGGGTCCCTCCCATGCGCGTGCAAGGCTGAGGCTTTGACTTCCCCCTGCGTCCCGGTTCACGCCTAGCGCGCGTTATGCCCCACGCGACCTGCGCCTACTGCAGCAGACCCCTGACGGCCGCGGACGTCCATTGCCCGACCTGCGGCAGCATGGCGGCGCGCGTGCCGGAGAAAACCCTGCCGCTGGGCGCCACCCTGCATCACGGCAAGTTCTCCGTCGGCCGCGTGCTGGGCGAAGGCGGCTTCGGCATCACGTACAAGGGCGCGCACCGGGAACTCCAGCGCCCCGTCGCCATCAAGGAACTGTTTCCCGTAGCTCTGAGCGCGGTGCGCGCCGGCGCCCGCGTCTCCGTGCCGTCCGCGCACCGGGACGACTTCCGGCGCGCGCAGGACAGCGCCTTGGAGGAAGCGCGGGTCATCGCCGGCTTCCGCTCGCCGCACATCGTGGACGTCTACGACATGTTCCGCGAGAACGGCACCGCCTACATCGTGATGGAATACCTGGACGGCCCTACCCTGGAGGCCCGGCTGCGGAAAACGGGGCCGCTCGCCGCGCGCGAGGCGCGGCATCTGGCCCTGAACCTGTGCGAAGCCCTGGAGGAGATGCATGGGCGCAATCTCCTGCACCGCGACATCAAGCCCGCCAACATCGTCTGGCTGCCGGACGATCGCACCGTGCTGATCGACTTCGGTTCGGCGCGCACCTTCCATACGGGCCGCACCGTGCGGCACACGCGCATCCTGACCGAGGAGTACGCGGCGCCGGAGCAGTACAGCCAACACGCGCGCTTCGGACCCTATACGGACCTTTTCTGTCTGGGAGCCACGCTCTACCACGCCCTCACCGGAGCCCCGCCCGCCGACGCCGTGGGCCGCCTGCAAGGACGGAACATCGCCTTTCCCGCGGATCTTGAGGAGGCCTTGCGGACGGCTCTCCAGCGCGCGCTGGAACTGCAAGTCAAGGCGCGCCCGCAGACCGTCGCGGATTTCCGGCGCTGCCTCTTGGGCAAGGAGGCGGTTCCCGCGCCGGGCGCGGCGTCCGGCAGCCCGCCTAGGCCTGACGTCGCCGCGCCGCGCCCGGCGCCGGATCCGGACGCGGCCATCGCCTATTTCAATCAGGGGTACGCCCAAGGCGAGTTGGGCCGGCATACCGAAGCCATCGCCGCCTATGACCAGGCGTTGCGCCTCGATCCTGGCAACGCCGCCGCCTATTTCAACCGCGGCCTCGCCCGCAGCCACCTGGGCCGGCATGCCGAATCGGTCGCGGATTACAGCCAGGCGTTGCGCCTCGATCCCGACAATGCCGCCGCCTATTTCAACCGCGGGTACGACCAGGGACGGTTGGGCCAGCACGCCAAGGCCGTTGCCGACTACGATCAGGCCTTGCGCCTGGATCCGGATGACGCCGTCGCCTATTTCAACCGCGGCCTCGCCAAGAAACGCCTGGACCGCCTGGCGGACGCCATCGCGGATTACGATCAGGCGCTGCGTCTGGAGCCCGACAACGCGGCCGCCTATTTCAATCGCGGGTACGCCCGGGGGGAGTTGGGCCGGCATGCGGACGCCGTCGCGGATTACGATCAGGCGCTGCGTCTGGAGCCCGACAACGCGGCCGCCTATTTCAACCGCGGGTACGATCGCCGGCAATTGGGCCGCTATGCCGAGGCCCTTGCCGATTACGACCAGGCCATCCGCCTGGAGCCGAACGACGCGGCGGCCTATTTCAACCGCGGGTTGGTCCGTAGCCAGTTGGACCGGCACGCGCAAGCCATCGCCGACTACGACCACGCGCTGCGCCTCGATCCGAAGCATGCCGCCGCCTATCGCAGCCGGGGGTTCGCGCACGGCGAGTTGGGCCGGCATGCCCAAGCCATTGCCGACTACGACCGCGCGCTGCGCCTCAATCCCGATGACGACATGACCTACGTCAATCGGGGATACGCCAAGGCGCAATTGGGCGATCACCGGGCCGCGCTGGCGGACTACGAGCAGGCGTTGCGCCTCAATCCCCAGTGCGACGTGGCCCTCCGCAACCGGGCGATCCTCAAGCAGGCGCTGGGCGCGTAGCGCGCCGTCCGTCTATCCGACCCGTCCCTGACGCAGATCAACTTGACCATACGGACGCCTCTTGCCTAGCGCTCTCTTTGCGCAGCGCTTGGCCCTGAACCGGTGCGCGGCGCTGGAGGCAATGCGCGGGCGCCATCGCCTGTTCTGCGACAGCCCGCCAACGACGTATGGCTGGGATGCCGGACAAGCGCGCCCTGCGGATCGAATGCGGTGCGGCGCGCATGGGACGCGGGGATGCAGCAGGTCAAGCAAGGTTCGGCGCCAGAGCCGCTTGGAGAGCGGCAGGGAACGGATCCGGCAGGGTCGTTGCGTTGAAGCAAGAGCTGGATTCTCGGACTCGTCCGCCATCGCAAAATGCCTGTTTCAAACAATGTTGACGTTTCCGCAAGCCTACAGGCAGGATGCGCCATCCGCGCCGCTGGCCTAAGGGCTTGCATGCGCCAGCGCCTTCAGAAGATTGTTTCTTTTTCCATGCGGGCGAGCGCAAACCCGATAACTGCGATTGTCGTCGCGCGGGCGAAACCTTACGGGTCAGGTAGCCTGTTCTTCACGAGCCATCTCGCGCGCGGCCATGTTCCCGCGCTCGCATTACGGCCAGATCTCCGCTTTGCCGTATCTACGCGCATGCCTCAGGGGTTTCCGGGGTGCCTGTATCTCTAAGCCCCAAGCGTCGTTCCAAGTCAGCAATATAGGCCTCCTGTTGCTCGATCACCCGACGCTGTTCGTTAGGCAGGGGATACCACTCGTTCGCGTCGGGATCCAGCAAGCGCATAGGTTCGTAGCGATCCACGCCTTCGTACAGGGGCAGGCCTAGGCCCCACTCCGCCTCCAGAATGGCGCTGTACCAAAATCCATCGATCTCTTCGATCGGCGCGAAGGCTCCCTCCGCCAAGCGGAAGCCTTCCAGCATGGCCGCGTCTTCGCCGCGTCGTCTTTCGGGATCATAAACCCAGTATTCAGATACGCCGATCGTTTGATAGAACCGCTTTTTGGCCGTCAGCGTACCGCCCAGACCCATGTCTTTCGTCCAGGTGCTTCGGGACAGTATTTCAATGACCAGATCCGGCGGCCCGTCAAAAGCCGTAGGGAACGTGCCGGTTGGGCCTCGATCCGGCCGGATATCCAGATATACGAATACGTCCGGCGCGGCGCGCTGCATCTCCTCATCCAGAGCGGAGGCGTAGAGATACGCGTCCGCAGCAACCCGGAAACGCTCCAGGCCTCTGGCTTCCAGACGCAGCTGAATGAAATTGCGCAAATTCCACGCGGCATCGTTATGGATAAAACCGGCCCCCATAGGCGGCCCGCCTTCAGGATACGCTTCCGGGTACGCGACGCAGGGATGCGCTTCCGCCTCGCGGAGGCCCACGCCTTCCAAGGGAGGGGCCAGTCCTTCAGCCGGCCAAGCAGCAACAGGCATAACTCGTTTCTCCTTGCCGAGGTCTGCGCAACTCGAATCGAAACGGCCCTGTCGCGTGCGCGCGCAAACGTCGCGCATGTCAGGGAGAGGCAACGGGCTCCGTCTTTTCTCAAGCAAGCATGAAGGGTAGTATACGCGATGAGCTGGAGGCGAGAGTTAAGGTCCATGCCGCGCGTTAGACTTTGGGCGCGCGGCATGCATGGCTGGATCGGCGTTATCCTGCGCCACCCGCCTCATGATCGCGCAGCCAGTCAAGCATTTCGCGATCCCGGACGGAAATCACGTCGCGTTACCCCACGCCATTGCGCTTGAGGCTTGCGTTTCCTCTTGTCGTTTGTCCTTGCGGAGATTCTATAAATTTATACGCGCAACGGTCGATAGCCTCCCCGCTCCGGCCTCCTGCGTTTCGGCGCCGTCCCGTAAAGCGAGGCCGCGCGCAGGTTGCGATGCCGGAAGCCAAGAGTAATGTTCTTTGTGGACGAACGGCTGTCAACGCGCCGCGTTCTCCAGGAGGCCCGCAAAGGTTAGGCCATGTTGATATTTATCTACAGCCCCCGTTCGGGCAGCGGGCGAGTCCGCCGTCCGCCTCGCAGATCTTCGCGCCCCATTGCGTCTGGCCCTCGTCGCACAGGCTGGCCGGATAGGATATGCCGATGAATGTCTGGCTTGGGAAACCGAAAAGCGGTCGGGGTTGGGGGCTGGCGCAGTATCGGCACCAACACAGGCTGTACGCGCTGCCTATGCAATCGAGTGCCGCGTGGCAGGTCTCCGCGGCATTGGCTGCTGGCCGAGCAGCGATGACATAGTTGCGTCGGCAACTGCGCTGGTTTGGCGCACGGGGCAGAGGCCGGTATCCGCCGCGGGAGCGACTTCCCATTTCTCCGTTGCACGCCGTAACCACTGGTCCGTCGGGGTTCTTGAGTACGGTTCCGGCCCGATGCGCGGCCCGTTCGTTACGCGCAAAGATTGGATGGCTTTGCCGGTAGAGGCCGAAGGCGATGTCCGTAGAGATGATCTGCTGTCCGGCGCGGCGATTCTACTCTACGCGCGGGCAGCCGCGCGGCGACGGGCAGGCCGCCTCCTCAATTAGAGGGACTGGCCTTGTAGTCCGTCAACAGCGTCCTCGCGGAGATAGGCCTCAGCTCCGTCACCCAAAGTCTTTTGCGCTGTCGGGTACGTTCCCGCCGGTGCCGAAACCCTGTTTGGCCTGCGTTCCCGCGGGGAACCGGCCAGAACCCGTGCGATGGCCATTTGGATGACATAGCCCATAGCCCTGCATGGGACGCCCCAATGCGCGGCAGCGAAGCGCATACCCAGTGATAGAATAGCCTGCCAGAGTCGCCTGGCTGCGCGACAATCCCATAAGAGCCATGGCGGACAGAACGGATTATTGAATCTCAAGAGCGTCCCGGATCCCTCTCAGCGTACCCATCGCGTTGGGCCGCGCGGGTGACCGCGGATCTGTTTTCCTGTCTGGCCCTATGATCCCAAACGAATATCCCTGTATTCCGGCGCGCGGCCTGTATCCTTAGCAGTTTGTTGCGACGCTTCTCGTCGAACGTCTCTCACGACTTGCCATGACCGATATCTCTTGCCCTTTCTGCCAATCGCCCCTGACTCCCGGCCAGGATGCGTGTCCCAGTTGCGGCGCATCCCTTGGTTCAGGACCGTCCGCGCCGGCGCGCCATCTGCCGCGCGGCAGCCTCCTGCACCAAGACAAGTTTTCCGTCGGACGCGTACTGGGCGAAGGCGGTTTTGGCATCACGTACAAGGGGGCGCACCGGGATCTGCGACGGCTCGTGGCCATCAAGGAGCTGTTTCCTGCGGATTTGGGCGCCGCGCGCCTCGGCGCCCGCGTCTCCGTGCCCGCGACGCAGGCGGACGCTTTCCGCCGCGCGCAAGAACGCGCCCTGCAGGAAGCGCAGGCCATCGCGGGTTTCCGCTCCCGCAGCATCGTGGACGTCTACGACATGTTCCGGGAAAACGACACGGCCTATATCGTCATGGAATACCTGGAGGGACAAACATTGGAAGACCGGATCCAGCGCGAGGACTGCGTACCGCCGGACGAGGTTTTGCCGATAGCGCAGGCGCTGTGCGAGGCGCTGACGGAGGTACATGACGGCGGCTTATTGCACCGGGACGTCAAGCCGGCCAACATCGTCTTGACGGAGGACGGGCGCACCGTGCTCATCGATTTCGGATCCGCGCGGGCATTCCAGGCGAATCGCACCCAGCGGCATACGCGGATCCTGACGGAGAAGTACGCGGCCCCGGAACAGTACTTGGAAGAGGGACGTTTCGGGCCCTATACGGACGTGTTCAGCCTGGGGGCTACCCTGTACCATGCGCTGACGGGCGCGCCGCCGCCTGCCGCGGTTGACCGCTTGCAAGGCCGACGCGCGCTGGCTTTTCCTGATGCGGTGCCGGCGCAGATCGTGGCGGCGTTGCAACAAGCCCTGGATCTGCGCGTAGACGACCGTTTGCAATCCATGTCGGCGTTCCTGGATCGGATAACGGACGGGAACGCTCCGACCTTTGCGGCGCGCACGGCCACGGTCATGGCCTCCTCGCCGGACAGCGACCGCGAAGCGCTTGAGGCCTTCTATACGGCCGCCAACGGTACGGCTTGGACGAACAATACGGCGTGGCGCAGCGACAGGCCTTTGGCTGACTGGTACGGAGTTACCGTAGACGATGCCGAGCGCGTCACAGAACTGAAGATGGCCACGAATGGGTTGTCAGGTTCGATCCCGCCTGAATTGGGCCGGCTGTCCCATCTGCAAAAATTGTCCATAGGCGGCAATCAGCTGTCGGGAGCCATTCCGGACGCAATCGGCCGTTTGACCCATCTGAAAGAGTTGGTGCTGGCCAACAATCAACTGTCAGGACGCATTCCGACCGAGCTGAGCCGTTTGATTCGCCTGGAAAGGCTGTCCCTGTCCAACAATCAACTGTCGGGATCGATCCCTTCTGAATTGAGCCGTCTAACCGACCTGAAAGAGTTGGTGCTATGCGACAACCAGCTGTCAGGCACTATCCCCGCTGAGCTGGGCCGCCTGTCCCATCTGAAAAAGTTGATGCTGCATCGCAATCAGTTGTCAGGGCGCGTGCCGGACGCATTGGGCCAATTGGCCTGCTTGCAAAAGTTGAGCCTGCAGGACAATCGGTTGTCGGGTCGTCTCCCGCCTGCATTGGGCCCATTGGCCTACTGATAGGCCATCGTTAAACGACCGCCAAAGATCCAGGGTAGGCTAAGGCCAAGCGCGCACGCGCCAGCAAAGGCCAGCCGCGTTTGGCGCAACTTGTTTTGCCTGTTTCTGTCGTCATCCAAGGTTAGGACTTTTGTTGCCAGAGGAACGGCATGACCGGCGCCATGCCGCATGTGACCAGACTGGAACCTAGGGCAAGGCCTGGATGAACGCGGGCACGAATGCGCCCAGTCCGGGCCTCGGCTACAGGTGCGTTGGGAAAACCCTGGCGGGAAAGAGACAAGGCCCAAGCCGGTGCGGAATCCGGTCAAGATGGATTCTTGTCAGGCATGAGGTGGCATGCCTATAGGCAGAACGCGGCCAAGCCTTCGTTGCGCGCAGGATCGGTCTCGATCCTGCGCATCATACGCCCTGAATAAAAAAAGCAGTCCCGGTAACCGACGCTCACCCCTGTCAATCAGGCGCCCAAGGAATACGGCGTCAGTGCCTTCATCTCAAAATTCTGAGCCGAATGCATAGGGATTGCCATTGGGAAGCCATGTCTCCCCCTGCGAGACGCCCAGTCGCGCGGGAGCAGAGCGGGCAATCGGTGATAGAATGACCTGTCAGAGCCGCCTGGATGCGCGACAATCCTCATAGTCGCTAACGACGGACAGGCAAAAACTGGAATCCCAAGCCAGAGCGTCCCGGATCTTTCTCAGCGCATGCATCGCGTTGGGCCGCGCGGATGCCCAAGGATCCGTTTTTCCGTCTTGCCCTATGATTCCAAACGGATTTCCCCGTCTGGCGGCGCGCGGCCTGCATCCCCGTAATTCGTTACGTCGCTTCTCATTGACCGTTTCCTGCGTTCTGCCATGGCCGCTGCCTTCTGCCCCTTTTGTCAATCGCCCTTGACATCCCGCCGCGAGGCATGCCCCAGTTGCGGCGTATCCCCCGGTTTGAGACCGACCGCGTCGGTGCGCCATTTGTCGCTCGGCCACCGCCTGCACCAGGGCAAGTTCACCGTCGGGCGCGTGTTGGGGGAAGGAGGCTTCGGCATTACGTACAAGGGATCGCACCGGGATCTACGGCGGATCGTAGCTATCAAGGAACTGTTTCCCCTGGATTTGGGCGCGGTGCGCCTTGGCGCCCGCGTCTCCGTGCCCGCGACGCAGGCGGACGCTTTCCGCCGCGCGCAAGAACGCGCCCTGCAGGAAGCGCAGGCCATCGCGGGCTTCCGATCCCGCAGCATCGTGGACGTCTACGACATGTTCCGGGAAAACGACACGGCCTACATCGTGATGGAATACCTGGAGGGGCAAACGCTGGAAAACCGGATTCAGCGCGAGGGCCGCGTACCGCCGGACGCGGTGCTACAGATAGCGCAGGCGCTGTGCGAGGCCCTGACGGAAGTGCATGCCGGTCGCTTGCTGCACCGGGACGTCAAGCCGGCCAACATCGTCTTGACGGAAGACAGGCGCACCGTGCTGATCGATTTCGGATCCGCGCGGGAGTTCCAAGCGAATCGCACCCAGCGGCATACGCGGATCCTGACGGTGCCGTACGCGGCCCCGGAACAGTACCTGGAAAAGGGGCGTTTCGGGCCCTATACGGACGTGTTCTGCCTGGGGGCCACCCTGTATCATGCCTTGACGGGCGCGCCGCCGCCTGCCGTGGATCGACTGCAAGGCCGGGGCGAACTGTCTTTTCCGGCCGGGTCGCCCGCGTGGCTCGTGGCGGCATTGCAACAAGCCTTGGCGTTGCGCGTAGACGACCGTCTGCAATCCATGGCCGCGTTCCTTGACGCGATCACTGACGGCGCGGCAAGCGCTCCGGCCGCCTCTGCCTCTGGCCGTTCAGCGCGCCTGCGAACATGGCATGCGCCGATCGCTGACGGCGTTGCAAGCGCTCCGGTCTCCCCTGCGCGTCCCGCCGCGACCGCGTCCCGTCCGCTGGCGGCTGGCTCCTCGCCGGACGATGAACGCGAGGCGCTCGCGGCTCTTTATGCGTCCGCCAGCGGTACGGCCTGGGCGGACCATACGGCTTGGCTCAGCTCCGCGCCCTTGGCTACTTGGCACGGAGTTACCGTGGATGATGCCGGGCGCGTCATAGGGTTGCGCCTGATCGGGAACGGGTTGTCGGGCGCTATCCCGGCCGCCTTGGGCCGTCTGATCCATCTGCAAAAGTTGACGCTGAGCAACAATCAGCTATCGGGCTCCATTCCGGACGCGCTGAGCCGTTTGCCCCATCTGGAAGAATTGGTGCTGGCCAACAATCAGCTGACGGGCCGCATTCCTTCCGCCTTGGAGCGTCTGACGCGTCTGCAAAGGCTGTCCTTGCACGGCAATCAGCTGTCAGGGGCGATCCCCGCGGAACTGAGCGCTCTGACGCGCCTGAAAGAGCTGGTGCTCTCCGACAATCAGCTGTCGAGCCGTATCCCAACCGAGCTGGGCGGCCTGACCGCACTGCAAAGGTTGTCCCTGCACGGCAATCGGCTGTCAGGGGCTATTCCCGCGGAACTGGGCCGCCTGACCAGCCTGCAAGCGTTGGTGCTGTCTGACAATCGGCTGTCGGGGGCTATTCCCGCGGAACTGAGTCATCTGGCCGAGTTGCAAAGGTTGTCCCTGCACAACAATCGACTGTCGGGCCGCATCCCGGTTGAATTGGGCCAATTGGCCAGCCTGCAAAGATTGAGCCTGTACAGCAATCGGTTGCAGGGAGCCCTCCCGGCTGCAGTAGCTCATATGACTTACCTGTAATATTGTTGGACGGAAGCAAGGCGGCTCGCCGCGCGCTACAGGGGGGCACTGATCCAGGCGCACGGCTTCCTTGGCAGTGACTGTCGAAACGGAACCTGCGCGGAACTCTGAGCGCTTTATCTGCCTACGGGCCGTACGGTCGGATTCAGCCAGCCAAGAGACAGCGGCGATACATGACCCTGCCAGCAGAAGCCTTCTTCAATCTGCATTCGCATTGGGCTGTGGAAGCTGTCGGAAAGCAAGACCGGGAACGCGCGACCCTGCTGGCTCAGCAACGACTGGGGCAACGCGCGGTCGGCGAACGAAGCCAGTTTTCTTTTGCTTCTGCCTCAGACGAGGATCTTCTGCTGGATCGAGTGGCTTTGGCGTATGAACTGGCAGTCTTGGAAGGCTTGGACGTTCTCTGCGGGGCCTCAGCGCAGGATAACGAGCAGCGCGATTTGGCCATGGCCGGCGCCTTTTGCGCTTTCGAGTTGCGGCGTCTACTGCCAGTGCCGGCTGCGACTCACGATCGCTTGTTTTACGTGTTGCGCCTCGCCGCATTGGCCCATATCGGCGCTCGCGGTCCGGACCTGCGCCGCTGGTTCAGGGCAAATACCGCAGCTTGGACCGTTCCCAGGTAGTGGACGCCCCTTGGGATCGCCGCATTCTCTATCGTCTGTTTGACGGTTGGATTCGATTGTTCCGCCAGGACGACCTGAACCGGATTCGCGAACTCTGCGCGGACTTGCGCTCCGATCAGAAAGTGCATGAAGCCAGGTGGTTGCGCCGCGACGCTCTGGAAACGCCGCGCGCCAAGGCCTTGCGCCTGCGTGCCTCTAGGTCGGCATTTTCGTTCAGGGTGCGCGTTTCGACGCTCTGGAAACGCCGCGCGCCAAGGCCTTGCGCCTCATCGCTCTCTATCATTGGATCGAGGCCACGGAAGGGCTGGCGCTTTACATGCTGCGAGGAGAATCGGCGGATGTATGGGCCCAACTGGACAAGCACTTTGAAGCGGGCATCAAGGCGGCAACGGCCGCGGCCGCCGTCCAGCATGAAGAGTTGCTGCGCTGGTTGCACGCAACCGGCCGCATCATGGCGCAGGATGCGCTACGGTAGGCGACGCGGGGCGCCAGTCCTGTTGCCCATCCTTGTTTGAACTTGGCTTCCGTAACGAACAACCTTCCTGGAACCGGCGAAAACGGCTATCGTCGTGAAGCTCCCCACCGCGGGGAGAAAAGCATTGCGGGCGCAATGCCGCATCCCGCCCGCCTTGAACCCATTCCGTATCCACCAAGGGCGGGGAGCGCCTGTTGCGCCTATGCACGCGCGCCCCTTGGCCACGCAATGCACGCGACAGTTACGTCGCGATTTTGCCTCTCTTGGCCTCCAAGGAGAGCAACGCACTGCAGCCATTGAAACGGATGCCTCTGAAGATGCGTTGCCGGTTTCGGAGCCGCCGACGTTACGAGCGTAAATAATGGCATGGGGGGACTGGCTGCCTTGAGCCGCGCTTCCGATCTGGATTGGACCGTACGACGCCCATGGAGCGGCGCCGCGTCCATGCTCTGCCTGCCATGATTTGTCGCCGCGTTCGCGCTGAGGCTGCCGTCTTATGCGGATGGATGCCGTGCCGCGCAGTACGGCGGCCAATCTGGGACGTCTTTACCGACCCGAGAAGCATGGCGACGCGAACCGATATTCGGCACGGAACGCCCGCCGCCTTTTTACAAGATTTGGATGAGAAAGGTTGGGAAGGCTCGCCCAGCCCAGACTGCGCGCGCCGAGGGAATCTACAAGCGAATGGGAGAGTTCCGGGCAGGCCGTCACGCTTCGCTCCAAAACCTGTCCATCCTGAGACGGATGGGGCCGAATGGTTTGGCGATTGCGCGCGCGGCAGTGTCGATTGCCTTGATGCCTGGCTTTGGCTTCAGGCGCCATTCTCTGGGGGCTCGTCAGGCAAGGCAATACCCTGTTCGTGCAGGAGACGCTGCAGCTGCGCAATTTTTTCCTGGGCGCGGGTTCGCTCGCGGGCGGCCTGCGTCTCCGCCTGTTGGGCGCGGGTTCGCTCGCGGGCGGCCTGCGTTTCTGCCTGTTGGGCGCGGGTTCGCTCGCGGGCGGCCTGCGTCTCCGCCTGTTGGACGCGGGTTCGCTCGCGGGCGGCCTGCGTCTCCGCCTGTTGGACGCGGGTCTCCGCGTGGTCGGCCCGCGCCTGCTCGCGGTCCGCCCGCGCCTGCTCGCGGTCCGCCCGCGCCTGCTCGCGGTCCGCCCGCGCGCGTTCCTCTATCAGTTGTTGCTGCGCCTGCCACCACAACTGCCGCACTTCCTTGGACAACGGGCACCAGTCGTTCTCCAGCGGGGAAAACAGACGCAGCAGGGACTGCGCATCTTCGCCCCAGGCAGCGCCCAGGACCGCGCTGGGATACAGCTCCGCGGCGTACCCCTTGACTTGCGCGGCCACGGGCGCAATCGGTTCGTAGCCGTAGCGGCCGAGACGGAAGCCTTGCAGCGCAGGCTGATCCTCGATATGGAATTCCGGCGGCGCGAAAATCCAGTATTCCGCAATCCCGAGCTGGGCGTAACGCTCCTTTTTGTCGCCCAGGTCGTTGAGCAGCGTCGAGTCGGACAGCACTTCCGCCACCAGATCCGGCAGGTCGCCTTCCCAGGCCTTGTAGACGCGCGCCTGCCCCCCGGGCGGCGGGGTCAGGAACAGGATGATGTCCGGGCTGAGGAAGCGGCGCCGCTCATCCGGCAGGTCGTAGAGCAGGACGTTGCCTGCGCACAGGTATTCCTGTCCGCTCTTGTCCAAGTGGTACTCCAGGCTTTCGATGGCCAGTTTGACCGCAATATGGTGCGGGGTCAGTTCAGGCATGGTGGGCGTCGAGGTCAGGTAGCCATCCTCGTCTACGGCTTCCCTGGGCCGAACGCAAACATCCTCCGGGAGGCGCGACAGGGTGGCCGGCCGTTCCTTCAGGGCAGGGGCGGGGCCAGCCATCTTGCGTTCCTTGCCGTATTCATGTTTGCTGCCGCTCCCTTGACCGATTGCGTCAAGCATAACATAAGGCAGAAGCAGGACCAAGAGAGACCTGTCGGCGAGTTTGGACATAACCCTGCGCGGACGGATGCCCTTGACCGGGACCGAAACGGCTACGCTGCGTCACGAGATGACAATGCCGTCCTTGCTTTCGCTCTGGCGCAAGTAACGCCTCTATCCTGTAACCCAAGACGCGCGATATCCAGCGATATGGAATGATAAGAAGTCATAACTCTCCTGGCATCGCAGCAAGCGGTTATCTCCACACAACGCTACGCCCCACTGAGAGTTCCCGCCTCGCCTTGCTCATTGCAAGCGGCGATTTCCGGAATCTGCGGCCTCGGCGCCTGTCGCTCTGATCGACAGGCGCGATACGCCCAGCCAGCAAATCCGGATCGTCCAGAAACGGCTACCGGGCATTCGGGATCCGCTGGCAACGGATCTGCCTTTGCGTTCTCGACGGGAATCACGCGTTGCACGCGCCAGCGTCTTTTCCGCCCTCAATGAGCTGACGGATGCACTGGCCCAGTTGGACAAACATTTCGAGGCGGGCATTAGGGCAGCGGGTGCCACCGCCGTTGCCCAATAGGAAGCCTTGTTGCGTTGGTTGCGCGTAGCCGGTCGGATTATGAGGCTGCCTCCTTGATAACCGGCGCCGCAGCCATATCCTTGTCGCCCTGGGGGCACCGCTCTTGAGGCCCGCTTTCTCGCGGCGGCTCATGCCTGGACTTTGGCCGCCGCGGCTCCGGATCCGGCGAAAGCGGCCATCGTCACGCATTTCCCTGCCGAGGGAGAAAGACAGGGCCGGCGCAAGGCCTCAGCCTGCCGGATTTGAACCCCTTGCAAGCCTGAACGCGAGGTCAAGGGCGCATCCGTTCATGTCGGTCATCGCCAAGAGCGGCTATAAGCGCCTTTGAGAAGTCTTGTCATGCGAATCCTCAAACAATCGACAGTTTACGAAACGCGTTCCGCCAAGGCGTCGCGCTTCACCCTGAAGTCGGTCCGTCGCGTCCTTGGTTGCCCGGCGATACGAACAGCTTGACCGCGCTGAGGTCTGACCGACAGGATCTCGTCAGTGATAAAATTTCTTGTTCCTCGTTCCTCGGCTACCTTTTCCCTTGAGTCTTGGCGTTGCCTCAGCCTAAAGCGTTTTCGCATACGGAATCCTTCGGAGTCCAGTAGATCGCCGCCTTTTTCATGGCTATCGACATCTGCGCGTCGTGCAAGGCGCCTTTGCCTGGAGCCGGCGTTCCCTGTCCGGTCTGCGGAGCCGTTCGGGTGCCGGGCTCCGTGCCGTCTCTTCACAGCTTGGCTCCCGGCACTACTCTGCATCAGGGCAAGTACTCCGTAGGCCGGATCCTGGGCGAAGGGGGCTTCGGCATCACATACCGAGGATCCCACAGAGCGCTCAGGCAATCGGTGGCCATCAAGGAATTCTTCCCGGCGGGCGCGGCGCGGCGGCGCGCGGCCGTTTCCGTTGCCGCGCAGCAACAGGCGGCTTTCCAGCACGAGCGCGAGCGCATTCTGCAAGAGGCTCGGCACACTTTTGGCCTGCGCGCGCCGAGCATCGTGACCGTCTACGATGCGTTCTTCGAGAACAACACGGCCTATATCGTGATGGAATATCTGGACGGGCAGACGCTGGGCGCGCGGTTGGAACGAGACGGTCGCCTGCCTCTGGACGAGATCCGGCGCATGACGCATGCGCTGTGCGCCGCCTTGACGGAGATCCATAACCGCCACCTGCTGCATCGCGACGTCAAGCCCAACAACATCATGCTGACTCCGGAAGGGCAAACCGTCCTTATCGATTTCGGCTCCGCGCGTGCGTTCCAACGCGACCGCACCCAGAAGCATACGCGCGTCCTGACGGCGCAGTACGCGCCTCCCGAACAATACAGCGCGCAGGCGCGTTTTGGACCCTACACGGACATCTTCAGTCTGGGAGCCACCCTTTACCATGCCTTGACCGGCCAGCCTCCGCCGTCCGCCATCGACCGTCTCCAGAACGCGGCGCAAACCGTAGACTTCCCGTCTCCGCTACCGGATCCGATCTACGCGGCCGTGCGTCAGGCTCTGGAGTTGCGCATGGACGCGCGGCCGCAAACCATAACGGATTTTCTCCATCTGGCCCTGCCCCAGGCCCCAGCGTCCGCGCAACGGAAGGCAGCGGCGCGGCGACGGCGACCATCCCGAACGAACGCCTGGCTTGCGCCTGTACGCCGGTGGATGCGTTTTGTCCCGGCTTGCGCCAGGCGGTTCGGGGCTGGCCTGAACGCAACATTGCTTGCGCCTGCGCATCGATGGTTCCGTTCCATCCCGCCAAGGCACCTGTGGCTGGGCGCCGCGCTGGCGAGCGTTACGTTGCTTGCGGGTTCCTCTACCATGAATATGAATTCCTTTGCGCATGCGCCCGCAACCCAGAACGCGGCGGCGTTGCAAACGCCGACAGCTGCCGGCACCTTGGCGCCCGCGGCCTGTCCGCACGCGGGGGTACGCATTACATTGCCCCTGGCGGGACAGGCCGTTGCTGCTGATGTCATGGTGCGAGGTACGGCCACTATGGACAAATTCTGGTACTACAAGTTGGAGCATAGCCCTGCCCTGCCCGGCGACCAGGCATCGTGGCGCGCCTTCATCCATCCCGCTGGCGGCAGCCTGAGCATGGCTGCGGTGGAAGACAGCGCCCTGGGTTTCGTGAATACGACTTTGCTCGCCAACGGTACGTACGTCTTCCGCCTGACCGTGGTGACGCAAGACGGCGCGGCGAAACTGTGCGAAGTGACCGTTACTGTGCAAAACTGACGCGCCGCGGCCGCGTGCGCTGCAGATGTCAGGGGCAAGAGACGGGCCGTTCCGTTCTCTGTCTGCCGCCGCGCACGAGCCGCTTCAGGCGGGAAGACGCGCACGAACCGGCCGCGTGAAAATCCGCGGCGGGTTGGGCCATTGCCATCTCCCCTTTGACTTTAACCCGCTCTTGGGATGGAAGCAAGGCCAGTCCGAAGTCCTGCGCGACCGACTGTAGAAGTCCAGGCGGACCGATCAAGGCACCTCGTCTTCGTCCTGCTCGGCTCAATACGGCTCATGCGCTATGCCTTTCCGTCCGCGCCGTATCTTGCGCTCCGTAAAAGCGCAAAGATTCGACGCGATTAAGGCCGTTCCGTGCAGGTCGGTCTTCCGATTTGAGAATCCCCTATGCCGTCTGTCTCGCAAAAAGACCAAGCGATCTCGATCCAGATGCGCAGCATGATATCAACGCCGAACGCAGCGGTAGGGAGAACCCGGCCGGCTAGGCGAGCATAGAGTAGAATATCCACTAAAAGCGCATCGTCTCTGAGTGCCTACGGCGAATCATTGAAGAGACCTCGCATGACGATCCGTTGGCGTCTGAATTTTCCTGCACGAAGGAACCGGACAACAAGCATCAAGAGAGCGGACACCTCTACTCCGCAGTCAATGCGCTGGTTAACCGTAAGGCGAAAAATCTATTTCGTCCAGCGGACAACGCCTCTGCACCGACTTCTGCGCGTCCCTTAACCGGGCCGTCAAAAATGGACAATCAAACCCGCTTCCACTCGTCGCTCCCTGCTGTCTTTACGCGGGATGGACTGGCCGCGCGTCTATCCGGAAGGCAGTCGGGCTTCAACGTCGACAAGTGGTTGCGGCATGCGGTAGCGACGCAACAGGCGTTGCAGGTGGCCGATACGGACATTTACGCCATGCGTCAAACGGAACGAACGGATTCTTCCTATGTCATCGCGACCCTGCTGGCTCCCGACGCCGTGATCGCCTACCACACGGCTCTGGACTTTGTAGGCGAATCCCACTCCTTTTTCTGGACCCGGTACTATGCCTGCACGAATCCCAAGCCTCCCTTTGCCTTTCAAGGCCACGCGTTCACCGGCGTCCCCTATCCCTCCGTCCTCCAAAGCAAAGGCCAGACGCAATGGGGCGTGAAGGCTTATGAACTGGAGGCAGGCCTGGTTCGTTGCACGAATTGGGAACGAACGCTGGTGGACATGCTCCATACGCCGGAATACGGAGGCGACTGGGAAGAAATCTGGCATTGCCTTGAAGACCTGTACCCTTGCGATTTGGACGCGGTCATACATTACGCCTTGTTGCTTGAGGATGCCTATCTCAACGCGAAGCTCGGCTACTTTTTGGAAAGGTACGGGGATCGCTTCGGAACGGATGAACGTCACCTGTCCGCGTTGCAGCAAGCCTTACCCTCAGAACCGCGCCGACTGGGGCAAGCCTCTGGCACGGAGTATGCCTGGATGCCCCGATGGAACTTGTACGTAACGCACGAAATCAACGAGTGCCTATGGGAAGACCCGACGTTGCACATACCCGCGCTCGTATAAAGCGGGACCGAAAATGGGCAAAACAGGTTACTCCCCGGATGCATTACGGAAAGTGGAACGCTTGCTGGCTTTGCTGGCAGGGATAAATCGAGATCCATATCTCAAACACATTTTCGCCCTGCGCGGCGGAACCGCACTTCATTATTTTTACTCCGATAAACCTTCGAGGCTATCGGTGGATATTGACCTGGATGCCGTCGGGATCCCTGGCCTGAACGATTTGCGGGCAACCAGACCCAGCCTAGAGGTCGCGTTGGAGAACGCGATACGCGACCAAGATCTCCGCATTGCAAGACGTCCGCGCGGCCATTCCGGAGGGAAGGGAATACTGCGCGCTCAAAGCGAGCAACCGCAGGGACTGGGACGCATCAGCTTGGATACCAATTTCTCGCGCAGGTTACCGCTATTCCCGTCTATTTGGGGAGATTACTTGGTCATAGACGGTCTGGATTTCGTACGTAACGTTCATTTGGTGAGCATCCCCGATATCGCAGGCAGCAAACTAGCGGCCCTGACCGTGCGCAGCAAGCCGCGCGACGTTTTCGATGCCAACTACATTTTTACGAACCCCCATCTCTTTACGGAAGATGACAAGTTGGCGTTCGCGGTATACGGTGCCTGCGGCCACAAGGACGTTAGAGCCTGGAGTCCGCTGGACATCGCATGCAAACAGGAGGATGTGAGGAATCAGCTGATTCCTCTTTTACCTAACGGCAACGACTACCGCAGGCTCGCGGAGGTTCAGGATCTTGCCCGCGCAATGGAAATGGCCTGCCAAGAAAACGTTGCGCCTTATCTTGCCTTGCAAGAGCACGAAGAGGAATTTGTCCGTTTAGTGCGCGACGAAAAGACGATCGATGCCTCGCTCTTGACCGACGATAACCACTTGCAAACCAGGATAGAGAACATGCCGCCTCTATTATGGATCCTTGATGAGCGCAACGCATTACCGCCGCGGGATACGGATAACCCCAGCCAGTTTCGGTCTTGATGAATGGAGGCGCGTCTGATTTGCCCATCTGATGGCCTGGCCGCGATGGGATATGGCTGACATGGTCTCGTCAGTGATAAAATTTTCCTGTTCATTGATCATCGATTTCATTGAGATTGGGGAATTGCGCGCCATAAAGCATTTCCATAGGCCTATTGAATTTCCCCGACGCGGGTGAAGAACGCAATACCCGGTAGATCACAACATTGCCCATGGCCATCAACGTCTGCGTTGCCTGCAACGCGCCTCTGCCCAGCGGCAACGCTCCCTGTCAGATCTGCGGCGCGCCCCGTCTGTCGGGAGCGTCGCCTTCGATTCACAGTTTGGCCCCCGGCACCCATCTGCATCAAGGCAAGTATGCCGTAGGACGTATATTGGGCGAAGGGGGCTTCGGCATCACCTACAAGGGAGCGCATAAAGCGCTCAGGCAATCGGTGGCCATCAAGGAATTCTTCCCTGCCGGAGCCGTACGGCAGGGCACAGCCGTTTCCGTGCCTGCGCCGCAACAGACTGCGTTCGACCGCGAACGCGCCAACGTCCTGCAAGAGGCCCGTCTTCTCTTCGGTCTGCGCGCGCCGAGCATCGTGAACGTCTACGATGCGTTCCTCGAGAACAACACGGCCTATATCGTAATGGAATATCTGGACGGGCAGACCTTGGGGGCGCGGTTGGAACGGGGCGGTCGCCTGTCCCTGGACGAGGTGCGTCGGATAGCGCGCGATGTGTGCGAAGCCTTGACCGAGGTGCATGCCCGCCAACTGTTGCATCGCGACATCAAGCCCGACAACATCATGTTGACCCCGGCAGGGCGCACCGTCCTCATTGATTTCGGTTCGGCGCGCACCTTTCAATCGGGGCAGACCGGAAGCCATACGCTGGTTCTGACTCCCGGCTACGCCGCGCCGGAACAATACAGTACGGCGGCGCGTTTCGGCCCCTATACGGACATCTTCAGCTTGGGCGCGACGCTGTACCATGCCTTGATCGGCCATCCCCCGCCGCCCGCTATTGATCGTCTCCATAACGCGGCGCAAGCCGTACGCTTCCCGTCCCCGTTGCCGGATCCGTTCTACGCGGCGCTGCGCCAAGCGCTGGAGTTGCGCGTGGACGCGCGGCCGCAGACCGTAGCGGATTTTCTCCAGCTGGCGCTACCGCAGGTCCCCGCGAGCGCGAGGATCGCAGGCGTCCCGTCACAACAACTGTCATCTCCGACGCATACTGCGCCTGCGCGTGCGCAGCGAGTGGTTCGTTCCCTCTCGCGATATCGGTGGCTGGGAGCCGCGATGGCAGGTATTGCGTTACTGGCAGGCATCTATATCATGGCTGTGGGACGCTTTACGAATGCGCCTGTAGCCCAAAGGGCTGCTGCTTCGTTGCAAACGCCGACATCTGCCGCAATCGCCAACCAGACGACCTTTACGCCTACGCCTGATCCGACAGCAACTCAGACTGACACGCCCGCGCCCACCCCGCAGCCTACCCGCACGCATACGCCTACGGCCTCCCCCCACCGCCACGGATACGTGTCTACGCCCACCCCGCGTTTTTGCCATAGGGGTCTGGAACCGATTGCATACTGTCTACACCGCCACGGATACGTGTTTACGCCCGCCCCGCGGCTCGCTCCCACCTTTACGCCCACGCATTGGCCCGCCGTCAACGTGCAGGCCAATCTCAGGGCGGGTCCCGGTATCCAATACGCTGTCGTTGGGGGACGCAATGACGGGGACGGGGTCCATCCTATTGCGCAAACGCAGGATGGGCTGTGGTTGGAACTGTCGGGCGGGCGATGGATTTACGCGCCACTTGTGGACAATTCGCCAACGAACTTGCCTATAGCCCAGAATATTCCGCCTACTCCTTTGCCACCTACACCCATTCCGGCCTCCTTACCGTCTACTTTGCCGTTTCTACAATATAAATCCAAGGGTTTTGGAGACGGAATTTGGATTGTAGGCAAGGAGATCGCGAGCGGTACCTATTACAGCGTAGGTAAAGAAATGAGGCGTTTGCCGGGTGTTACACAACTGTGCGTTTGGGAAAGGCTAGCGGATTTTAACAATGCAATGATTGCTAGAGGTAGTGGAGACTTTGGCTATACAATCGTTACAATCCAAGCCAGTGATAAAGGATTTGCTTCAAAGCGCTGTGGTCAGTGGCAACCTTTTGATGACATACTCAAGAGACAAACTCCTCTATCTGGTCCTGCCAGAAATTTCGGGAATGGAATTTGGATCGTCGGAAAAGACATTGTAAGTGGTACGTATCGGAGCATGAACAACAGGACGTGTTCATGGCAGAGACTCTCATCTTTCAACAGCAGATACCGTCGTATTGCCTTTGGTCTTTTTGAAGATGGCCCAATCGTTCTTACTATATATGCCAGTGACAAAGTGTTTACCTCCTATCATTGTAATCAATGGAATTTGATTGAATAGGATCGCATACATCAAGATTTTTGCTGACCAAGAACTGATTCGGCTATGTATATCGGGGCAATGAGGACATTGCGCGGCCTACACAAAAACGGTCTCTATGCCCTGCACTGTAGTATCATCTCGTATTGCGTTCTTATTATTAATCGTACAAGAAAAGATGTTGTAAAGATTTATTAGGCTATGCAAGCATCTTGTCACCACTCTTAACTTCATATCAGGCATCTCAATAGCAAACATCAACCTTCCCAAGATCTTAAGCTTAACCATGATCGATGATCTCTGCCCTTTTTGCCAATCACCAGTGACATCCGGTCAAAGGGCATGCGTCAACTGCGGCGCGCCTCTTGCCTCGGCCGCGGTGCCTGCGCGCTATCTGTCGCCCGGCCATGCCCTGCAACAGGGCAAGTTCACCGTAGGTCGAGTGTTGGGAGAAGGCGGCTTCGGCATCACCTACAAGGGCGCGCACAAGGATTTGCAGCGAACCGTGGCCATCAAGGAACTGTTTCCCAGGGATCTGGGCGCGGTCCGCGTCGCCTCGCGCGTGGCCGTGCCCGCAACGGAGACGGACAACTTCCGCCGCGCGCAGGACAGTGCGTTGAAGGAAGCGCGGGTGATCGCCGGCTTCCAGGCCCGGGGTATCGTGGATGTGTACGACATGTTCCTGGAGAACGGCACGGCGTATATCGTAATGGAATACCTGGAGGGGCAGACGCTGGAGGCTTGGCTTGAGCAAACGGGTTGCCTCCCCCTGGACGAGGTGCGGCGGATCGCGCAGGAACTGTGCGATGCCTTGGCAGAAGTGCATGCCCGTCAGTGGCTGCATCGGGACATCAAGCCGGCCAACGTCATGCTGACGCCGGAGGGTCGGGCGGTTCTGATTGATTTCGGCTCGGCGCGCGCGTTCCAAGAGGATCGCACTCAGCGACATACGCGGATTTTGACCGCGCAGTACGCCGCGCCGGAGCAATACAGCACCGAGGCGCGATTCGGGCCGTATACGGACGTATTCTGTTTGGGAGCCACGTTGTACCATGCCCTGACGGGTGCGCCGCCACCGCAGGCCATTGAGCGACTGCGCGGGAGACGCGCGTTGTCTTTTCCTGACGAGACACCGGCACCGATCGTGGCGGCATTGCAACAGGCCTTGAATCTGCGCGTAGGCGACCGTCTGCAATCTATGCAGGAGTTCCTTGATTTGATAACTATTGGAAGTGCTCCAGTCTTTCCTACGCATCCCCCCGTGATCAAGCCCTCGTTGAACAGCGGCGAAGATCTTTATACATACGCGAACGATGCGGCTTGGACGGACAAAACCGCTTGGCTCAACTATGCTTCTGTGGCCCGACATGAAGATGCTACGGAAAAAACCATTGAGGGTTTAGGCGATGAAGACAATGTAGCGCGGGAAGACTATCCTATGGATACACTCCTGATTCGCGCCGAGAACCACACGGTATACGACGTAGTAAGGCGCATCAGCAAGAATGCCATCGTCATGGATCCGGATTTCCAACGAGATTTCATATGGTCGCCTACCCAGCAGAGTAAACTCATCGAGTCCGTGCTGATGCGAATCCCATTACCTGTGTTTTACTTGGCGGAAGATGATCAGGGACGCGCGGTGATGGTAGATGGTTTACAGCGTCTGATCACGTTCAAGCGATTTCTAGACGGTGATCTGCGTCTTATATTGCCGGATCGGAACGAACTGAACCACAAACGTTTTGACGATCTGCCCCCCAAACTGCAAAATCGCGTAGAAGACTGCAATCTGCTCTTTTACCTCATTGATGCCAGCGTGCCGGAACGAGTACGCTTGGATGTTTTTGAGCGCGTAAATGGCGGCGTTCCGCTGACTCGGCAACAGATGCGCAATGGTCTTTTCATGGGCGAAGCGACGCGTTTTCTTAAGCGAGAGGTAACCACTGCCATCTTTTTGCAGGCGACTGGAGGCAGTCTAAATACCAAAACGATGAGGGATCGGGAGTTCGTAAATCGATTTTGCGCCTTCCAACTCCTTGCGTTGGAAGATTACAAGGGAGATATGGACGCATTTCTGGCGCAAGCGTTACGCACCATGAATCAAAGTTCGTCCGAAGAATTGGCTTGTCTGTCCAGAACCTTTCGCAACAGTTTGGCCCACAACTTTATGGTGTTCGGTAAGCACGCTTTCAGGAAACGCAGTCTTGGACAGGATAAACGGAATGTCCTCAATGCCTCTCTCTGGGATATAATGTCCACGGGATTGACGCGCTATTCCAAGCAGCAGGTTGAGACCAAGAGCGATGCTCTGAGGCACGGGTTTGACCGTCTAATGAATGATGACCAGTTTATGGATAGCATCACGATCGGTTCCAGTGCCGTACGCAAAGTCCGGTACCGCTTCCAGAGAGCCGATGCCATGTTCCAGGAATCGTTTGATGATCGCGCAGATTGATTTGGATAACTTCAAATGTTTTGCGCGTCTCAGCCTTCCGCTGCGTCCGCTCACGTTGCTGTCAGGCGCCAATGCCTCGGGCAAGTCCTCCGTGTTGCAGGCAGTCGTTTTGTTGCACCAAACCATATGCGAGGACGAGTGGTCTCAGCATCTGATACTCAACGGCGCAGCCGTTCAACTGGGGACGGTATTGGATGTCGTAGACAAAGTATATGGCCGCCATACATGCAGAATCGGACTGGTAGATGGAGAAAAATCGTATCAATGGACCTTTACGGGGCAACGTCCTGATATGTCCATGAGGGTTGGACATGTGGAAATCGCAGAATACGCTGAACGCGTGGCCATCCGCAATCCTGAGGAACTGCACTATTTGCTCCCGCCAAAGCATGTGGATTTTTCGCTGACGACTCGCTTGCGCGATTTGACGTATATTACTGCAGAGAGACGCGGGCCACAGGAAATCTACGTCGTGCAGAGTCCGCATACTGCATTCGTTGTAGGTTCACAGGGCGAACATGCCATAAGCGTGCTTCACACGGGCCGCGATGAATCCGTTTTGCCAGAGCTTCGGCTATCGAATGCGCCGGCTACGCGGCTACGCCAGACTGAAGCCAGGATGCAAGCCTTTTTTCCTAGCTGTCGAATGGATATCCAGCCGGTGCCGCAAACCAATGCAGTAACGCTCGGCCTTGGCAATGCCAGAGATACGGGATTTCATCGCCCTGTGCATGCAGGATTTGGACTTACCCAAATCCTGCCCATTGTCATCGCCGCTTTGTCCGCCAAACAAGGTGATTTACTGCTGATCGAAAACCCGGAGGTCCATCTGCATCCGGCTGGACAAGCCGTAATGGGACAATTCATGGCGGAGGTAGTGCAAGCAGGCGTGCAGGTTATCCTGGAGACGCATAGCGATCATGTTTTGAACGGTATCCGGCGAGGCGTCAAGGCCGGCAAACTGCCTGCCCAAGACGTTGCGCTACATTTTTTCAAGACGCGCTCGCCTGAGCTGGATGAGGCGCAAGTGATCAGCCCAGTCTTGGACGAGGAAGGCAATATAGACACATGGCCCGAGGGATTCTTTGATCAATTTGACATAGATATGAATCACTTTGCTGGATGGGAGTAACGACATTGGAATTGATTGTCAATACTTTATCCTTTCACGGCCAGTTTTCGGATCTGGCCGCCTTTCGCAAATCACTCGGCCGCCTCATGCAAATGAAGGAGCTGGCGCAACGGTTTGGCGTCAAAATGTACAGTCACAGGAATATGGGTACCGTTTTCATCATGCCGGATATGCCCATGCAGAAAGCGGTTCAATGCTTGCCGCTGTCTCAGCGTCGTTCCCTGCTGGCCTGGTTGACCAAATACGGCCCGTTTTGGGATGACGACAAGAAGTCCCATGATCCCGATGACTATCTTTCATGCAATGATGAGATAGTCACGGATACGGCTGTGGGAGAAGCGGCCTACTGTCATTTGCAGGGCGTGGAACGTCACCTTGTAAGCCTGACTCCTTCAACTTGGGATTTATCGCCGGTGAAGGTGAAATGGCACAAAAGCGAAGATGACTTCAACACGGTTGCAATACCCAACTATCTTCATCCTGACGATCTGGAAACGTCTCTCGAATGCAGGCTAGAGATCGCATCATGGGATGCGTTAACGCAGGTAGCAACTACCCGCTGTCGCCATATACAGTTTGCACCCAACAGTTTTGAAGCGCTGCGCAGGTATCCGTTCCATCCGCGTACGGCTAAAAACCTTTTGCAGCGTCTGAAGATTCTGGATCGCCTCCGGAACAGTTTCGATGCGCAGGGAAAGCGTACTTCACAGGGAGATCAAATCATCAGAGACCATTTCACTGGAGAAAGGGCTTTGTTCTCTGACTCATCCAATACTGAAAAGAACGAGTTCCGAACAGCGTTGACGTTTTCGCATCCAGATCATGGACAAGAGCCGTTGTTTTGTCCATGGCACGGAAAAGTGAACCATCATCAGTTACCGCTCCGCATTCACTTCTCGTGGCCTATACAAGCAGTTGCGCCATGCTATGTAGTGTATGTCGGTCCCAAGCTTACCCGGAGATAGAAACGGACGCGTAGCAAATAACAAAAAATTGTAGTGAACAATTCTTGCCCGACAGGGCAGTTCCAAATCCGGCAATCCGGAGCCTAAAGAAGCGGCTCCGCATCCGTAGCGCTAAACGAATCCGGTCCGGGTTGTTGTGTGCTTTTCCGCGGTTTTGCCTATGCGGCGTGCAAGAACGGCCCGATAAAGCATATGCGTACGTTTCAAATCAGGATTCTGATTGGCCCGAACCCCTAAAGCCTCAAGCATTGCTCCAAGTCAGCAATATTAGGCATCCCGATTGCCAATTCAACATAAGCGGCTTGTTAATTACTGACGTCACGCCTTGGACGGGGATACCGCTTGTTCGCGTCGAGATCTACAGGCGGAGACCTTTCCTGATCGTCGCATCCTGCCTGCGCAATCTTTCAGTATCAGAGACCCGGTATGCAGACTCTCCGATTGGTAGGGCTCATAGGTCGTGTTTGCGCGATGCAACCGCGCGTCGCTCCAATGCAAGCCCTGAAACGGATTGGGCCGACTTGTTGGCCTGCAAAACCGCCATGGCGGTTTCGCGCGCGACAGGGGCCGACAATGGCTTTGATGGTTTGCTTTGGCTTCAGGCATCGTTCTCTGGGTGCTCGTCAGACAAGGTAATACCCTGTTCGTGCAGAAGACGCTGTAGCCGCGCAATTGTTTCTTGGGCGCGGGTCCGCTCGCGGGCGGCCTGCATCTCTGCCTGTTGGGCGCGGGTCTGCGCGCGGGCGGTCCGCGCCTCCGCCTGTCGGGCGCGGGTCTGCGCGCGGGCGGTCCGCGCCTCCGCCTGTCGGGCGCGGGTTCGCGCGCGGGCGGCCCGCGCCTGCTCGCGCTCAGCCCGCTTGCGCTCAGCCCGCTTGCGCGCCTCTATCTCCATCAGTTGCTGTTGCGCCTGCCACAACAATGGCCGCACGTCCCTGGACAAGGGACACCAGTCGTTCTCCAGAGGCGAAAACAGGCGCAGTTCGGCATTCGCATCTACGCCCCATGAAGCGTCCAGCACCGCGCTGGGATACAAATCCGTGGCGTATCCCTTGACCTGCGCAGCCATGGGCGCGATGGACTCATAGCCCTGACGCCCGAGACGGAAGCCCTGCAGCGCAGGCAGATCCTCGATAGGCAATTCCGGTGGCGCGAAAAGCCAGTACTCCGCCACCCCGATACGGGCATAGCGCGCCTTTTTATCTCCCAGATCGTTTTCCCGGGATCTATCGGACAGCACTTCCGCCACCAGATCCGGCACGTCGCCTTCCCACGCCTTGTAGACGCGGACTTGGCCGCCCGGCGGCGGGGTCAGAAACAGGAGGATGTCCGGGTCGAGAAAACGGCGCCGCTGCCCTTTCCGGTCGTAGAGATGAACGTCGCCTGCGCACAGGTAATTCCGTCCCTGCTGATCCAGATGGTAATCCAGGCTTTCGATGGCCTGTTTGATCGCCAGATGGTGCGGGGTCAGTTCCGGCATGGTGGGCGTCGAGATCAGATAGCCGTCCTCATCCACGGCTTCCCTGGATGCTTCAGGCGCGTCCTCGCGGTGGTCGGCAAGCGTCGTTGCCTGTTCCTTCAGCGCGGGGAGGAAGCCGGTCATATTTCGTTCCTTGGAAGTATCCATGATTTATGACTCTTCCTTGGGGTTGTGGATCAAGCGTAGCACAAGCGTAGCATAAGATAGGAGTAGAGCCAAAACAGCCCCGCCGGTGACGGGACAAGCGCAGCGCATACATGCCGCGTTGGGACATAACCCAGTACGCGAATGCGGCTGGCTGCGATGCTATTGCCCCTGAGTTCCCCGATCGCAAGCCTTGTCTGGCAGCCCCGTAACCGCAACCGATCTGTTTCCCAGTGGTGTAGAATAATCGGGATCCGGTACCTTCCTTGGCCCCGCACAACGGGCCGTTCCTCTCCGCGTAAACGCTGTGTTCACCGACAGTTCTCGCCCTGCCTTGCCCTTGGCGACCGGCAATTTCCGGAATTTACGCCGTCGGCAACTCCTGTACGTAGACAAGACTCGCCGCATCGCTGACCTGGTGCATCCCAAGAACCAGTTCGTATTTCTGGCGCGGCCGCGTCGCTTCGGCAAGTCCCTGTTGATCTCCACGCTGGAGGCGCTGTTCAGGGGAGAGCGCGAGTTGTTCGCCCATACCTGGATCCATGGCAGCGACTGGCCTTGGGAACCGCATGCGGTCCTGCGGCTGGACATGACGGGAAAACGGACGGGCGACCTGGAAACGTCCCTGCGCAACCGGATGGCCCTGCTGTACGGAGAGCAGGGGCTCGAAATGCCCGCCGGCGACTGGAGCGCGTCCGAACTGCTGGAAGCCATGATCAGGCGCCTGGCGCGCGAGCGCAGGGTGGTCGTGCTGATCGACGAGTACGATGCGCCCATCCACCAGCATCTGGAGCATCCGGATCTGTTGCCGGACATTCGGGATACGCTGCGCCAGTTCTACGGCGCGCTCAAAGGCTGCGAAGCGGATCTGCATTTTACGTTCCTGACGGGCGTCACGCGCTTCGCGCGCACCAGCGTCTTTTCCGGCCTCAACAATCTGATAGACATCTCGTTCGAGCCCGCCTTCAGCGACCTGCTCGGCTTCACGGAGGAGGATCTGGATCGGTACCTGGCGCCCTACTTGGCGGATATGGCTCGCGCGCACCGGACGAGCGCCGACGAGGCGAGACGCAGGTTGCGGCAGTGGTATGACGGCTACCTCTTCGCTGAGGGCAGCGCGCGCGTCTACAATCCGTATTCCACGCTTCATTGCCTGGACAAGAGGCGTTTTGCCAATTACTGGGCGGGTTCGGGCACCCCTGCCTTCCTGACGCGCCTGGTCAAGCGGCATCGGAAGAACGTACAGGAACTGGTCGGCCAGGATGCCCGCGATATCGGCATGGCCTACTACGACTGGGAGCATCCGGATTTGCAAGCCGTCATGTTCCAGACCGGATATCTGACTTTGCAACCCGTCCCGGAGACCGGGCGGCATGTAACCGTTTTCCCCAATCGGGAAGTGGAACGCACCTTCCTGACGGCTCTGTTGGCGGACTACGCGCAAGAGCCGAGCGCGGCCCGCGCGGCGCTGGATGCCCTGACGACCGCATTGCAAGCGGACGATTACGCCGCGTTCGTCGCGCAGTTCAATGCCTTGCTGGCACTCATTCCTTATGAAATCCACCTGCGCCGGCATGCGTACTACCAGTCGCTGCTGCACTTGACCTTCGCCTTGATGGGCTTTCGCACCGAGTCGGAGATCAGTACGCATCGGTCGCGGCTGGATACGATCGCGGCCCTGCCCGACAAGACGGTCATTCTGGAGTACAAGCTGGACGGTACGGCGGCGGACGCGTTGCGCCAAATCGAGGCCAAGGGCTACCATCGACCGTATCTGCAGGGCGACCGCGCGGTGATCGGACTGGGCGTGAACTTCGACCGCGCCCTGCGCCAAATTACGGAATGGCAGGTACAGGCCTACAAGACGGCCTGAGTCCCGCAGGCAATCTGAGGCGGATACGCGCTGGGGCGTCGTTCGCAACGGGTCGAATGACGGCAGGCAGCCTGGCGGGCATGATCCGCGCAGCGATCCGCACAGGCGGTTCGGTTCCCCGGACGCGTTGCCTTCCCCGGGACCACCCGGCATCCCGTACGATATAGCCCGCCGACGAACAAGGGAGAGACCCTCCCTCAACCGACCGGCAACCGGACGTTGTGCAAGCCAACGGGTGCCGGATCGCCCCCTCCTTTCTGCGCGCAGCGCCCGCGGCAACGCTTTTAAGCGATGGGACCGCAAGATGTTGTACCATGAACGCCCGCGCCTCTCTCATCTCCGCCATCGACTTCTGCGGCGTTTTAGCCGGTTGGGCCCAAGGGCATCGCGTCGTTATGGACATGCCGTACCGTTGCATACAGAGAGAGGCTTCCGCGTTCCCATGCAACGAATCCAGGGGTAACGTTTCCCGCCCGGCGCTCGCCGCGTACAGGAGGGAAAGAGGGCGGGGAGATCTCCGGCCTCTCCGTCTCCGTCGTCTGCGATCATCCCTCAGCGCCTCGTATCCCAAGGCGTTCCTGCGCGCATCCGCCCCCCATCCCTTCCCGTCGCTTGCCTAAAGAAGGCGTTCCAGGGCCGGCGCTTTCCCCATGACCTCCGCCACCTGTTCCTTCTGTAACGCGGCCTTGCCGCCCGGCGCCAACCAATGTCCCGCGTGCGGGACGGCGCAGGTGTTTGCGCAACACAGAAGCCTGGCCCAGGGCCAATCCCTCCATGGCGGCAAGTACGTCATTGAACGGGTACTGGGCGAAGGCGGCTTCAGCATTACCTACCAGTGCCTGCACCGCGATCTGCAACGACGGGTCGCCGTCAAGGAATTCTTTCCGCCAGGGGCCGTGCGCGTCGGTTTGACGATCGTCCCCCCGAACCGGACGGACGCGTTCCGGCGCGAGCAGGCGAAACTCGTGCAGGAAGCCAAGCACCTGTCCGGTCTCCGCGTGCCCGGCATCGTGAACGTCTACGACGTCTTTCACGAGAACGGCACCGCGTACATCGTCATGGAGCGCCTGGAAGGGCAAACGCTGGAACAAAGGCTGGCCGCCGGCGCGCTGCCGGCAGCGGAGGTTACGCGTATCGCGCGCGCCCTGTGCGCGGCCTTGACGGAGGTGCATGGCCGGCAGTTGCTGCACCGGGACATCAAGCCGGCCAACGTCATGCTGACGCCGGAAGGACGCGTCGTACTCATTGACTTCGGTTCCGCCCGCGCCTTCCAGGCGGGGCAGACCGGGAATCTTACGCGCGTGCTGACGCCCGAATATGCGGCGCCGGAACAGTTCAGCGACCGCGCGCGTTTCGGACCGTACACGGACATTTTCAGCCTGGGAGCCACGCTGTACCATGCGCTGACCGGCGCCCCGCCGCTGCCCGCCGTCGATCGCCTGCGCGATCCCCCTGCGCCCGTGGCCTTCCCGTCCGGGACGCCGGCCGCCTTGCAGGCCGCTCTGCAAGAGGCGTTGGCCTTGCGCGTGGATGACCGGCCGCAGGCTACGCAGGCGCTGCTTGCGCGCCTTGCGTCGCCGATATCCGCCGCGGCCCCGGATCCGGGATCGCTGCCGCAAGCCGGCGCGATGCGGCTCGCCGGGCTATCCTGGGCCACCGCGCAAGAAAATACCCGGCGCTTGGCGCGGCCCCTGGCCATTGCCATGGGCAGCCTGGCGCTGGTAACCAGCCTGTACGTAACGGCCATGGGGCCGCTCCGATCCGTCGCTGCGGGGTGGTCCCTGTCCGCCTTGGCGCCGCCGTCCCTGTTCGCGACGCCGGCAACCCTGACCCCAACGCCCACGCCGACGCGCACCGTAGTTCCGATCCCGACGCTCACGCCGACGCGTACGCCCACGCGCACGCCCACCCCGCGCCGGGTGATCAACTTGCCTCCGTCGCCGCGGGTGCGCCCCCGGCCCACGAATACGCCCGTTCCTCCGCGCACGCCGACGCCCATCCTTCCGACGGGCATCGTCAATACGCTCGCCAATCTGCGCGCAGGTCCCGGCACCAACTACGACGCCGTGCGCCAGCTGGCCAGGGGACACAGAGTGCAACCCGTATTCCGCACCTACGACAGTCTCTGGTTGCAGTTGCGCAACGGCCATTGGATCTACGCGCCGTTGGTCGACCGGATTGCCGCGGCGGATTTGCCCGTTGCCCCCAGCGTGCCGCCCACGCCCATTCCGCCGCCGACCGCCACGCCGCGTCCGGTGATCGCCACGCCGACCTGGACGCCGACCGCCACGCCGGCGCCCCGGCCGGGCGATTGGGGCGATCCGATCGCCTTGGGTACGGACTGGCTCTTGCCCGACGGTTTGACGATGCGCCTGATCCGCGTGATCCATGCCGATTCGGACCGGATGCAACACTATATGGAAAGATCAATGGGCCAATCGTGCCGCGGGTGTTTGGCGCTCGAACTGGAAATCGCCAACACCGACGGCAATCCATGGGAATACGTCGTGCAGGAGGATTTCCAACTGCTGCAGGGCAGCCCGGCGGCGTCTCCGGCGGCGCAGGTCACCTGCGATCACTCGGCCGGCATGCCCAGCCAGCGCTTCAACCGCCTCAAACGCCTTGGCTCGCATTACGGCGCGGAAACCCGCTATCTGTGCTTCGCCGGGCTCCCGGATCAATCCCGCAACGGCATTGCCGAGCGCTACCGGTTAGCCTATCGCAACCATTTCTTCTTTCCCAGTCCCACGCCCCGACCCACGAAACCGGGCCAATACGCGGTGATCCAGGGCGATCCCGACGAGAGCCAGCAAGCCCAACGGAGAGGGTGGATCGTCTATTTCGCCTTGCAGGAAAGACCCTGAGCAAAGAGAGGCCGCGCGCGTGCCGGCGCAACGGAGGCGCAGGCGCCGCCAGCCTGTTGCGCAGACGCCAAGCCGGTTGGCCACCCCGCGTCTCCGGAACAACGCAAGGCCGCCTGCGCAGGTCGGGTGGAGGCGCATACCGCGTTTGAAACTGCGCCTGTCGGCCTGCGGTCGGCGGTGGCCTGACCCGCCGCCCTCGTTGCCGCACGGCCCATGACGTCCTGCAACCCGATCAAGTTTCGATTCCCGGTCGTATAGAATGATCAGCGTATCTATAGCCTCTCCGGCGCAACGAGCGCAGCCGATTCCCGCCGCGTAAATGCGATGTCCACCGACAGTCCCCGTCTCGCCTTGCCCCTCGCAACCGGCAATTTCCGGAATTTGCGCCGTCGGCAACTCCTGTACGTAGACAAGACCCGCCGCATCGCTGACCTGGCGCATCCCAAGAACCAGTTCGTATTCCTGGCGCGGCCGCGTCGCTTCGGCAAGTCCCTGTTGATCTCCACGCTGGAGGCGCTGTTCCAGGGGGCGCGCGAGCTGTTCGCCGGCACCTGGATTCACGGCAGCGATTGGTCGTGGGAGCCGCATGCGGTGTTGCGTCTGAGCATGACGGGAAAACGGACGGGCGACCTGGAAACGTCCCTGCGCAACCGGATGCGCCGTCTTTATCAGGCGCAGGGGATGGAGATGCCTGCGGGCGACTGGAGCGCGTCCGAACTGCTGGAGGCGCTGATCGAAGATTTGGCCCGCGAGCGCAAAGTCGTCGCGCTGATCGACGAGTACGATGCGCCCATCCACCAGAATCTGGAGCGTCCGGACCTGTTGCCGGACATTCGGGATACGTTGCGCCAGTTCTACGGCGCGCTCAAAGACTGCGAGGCGGATCTGCATTTTGCTTTCCTGACGGGCGTCACGCGTTTTGCGCGCACCAGCGTCTTTTCCGGCCTCAACAACCTGATCGACGTCTCGTTCGAGCCCGCCTTCAGCGATCTGCTCGGCTTCACCGAGGAGGATTTGGATCGGTACCTGGCGCCCTACGTGGCGGAGATGGCCCGCGCGCAACGGACGAGTCCCGCTGAGGCCAGACGCGGGTTGCGGCAGTGGTACGACGGGTATCTCTTCGCCAAGGGCAGTGCGCGCGTCTACAATCCCTACTCCACGCTTCATTGCCTGGACAAGAGACGTTTCGCCAACTATTGGGCGGATTCGGGCACCCCCTCTTTCTTGACGAGCCTGGTCAAGCGGCATCGGAAGAACGTGCAGGAACTGGTCGGCCAGGATGCCCGCGATATCGGCATGGCCTACTACGACTGGGAGCATCCGGATCTGCAAGCCATTATGTTCCAGACCGGGTACCTGACGTTGCAACCCGTCCCGGAGACCGAGCGGCATGTGACCGTTTTCCCCAACCGGGAAGTGGAACTGACCTTTCTGACGGCCCTGTTGACGAACTACGCGCAGGAACCGAGCTCGGCCCGCGCGGCGCTGGACGCGCTGGCATCCGCGCTGCAAAAAGGCGATTACGCCGCGTTCGTCGCGCAGTTCAACGTCTTGCTGACGCTTATTCCCTATGAAATCCACTTGCGCCCACATGCGTACTATCAGTCGCTGCTGCATCTGACGTTCACCCTGATGGGCTTTCGCACCGGGTCGGAGATCAGCACGCACCGATCGCGGCTGGATACGATCGCGGAACTGCCCGACAAAACGGTCATCCTGGAGTACAAACTGGACGGTACGGCGGCGGACGCGTTGCAACAAATCGAGGCCAAGGGCTATCACCGACCTTACCTGCAGGACCATCGCGCGGTCATCGGGTTGGGCGTAAACTTCGATCGCGCCCTGCGCCAGATCACGGAATGGCAAGTGCAGGTCTACCGGATGTCCTGAACGACGTCAGCCGGTTGCGCGTACCGTCCAATGCTTCCGGAACCATGTGGCCGCTTTACTGTCATCCCGCAACGATCGCGCCTATAATGCCAAGGTACGCGATAGGATCTGATCGTCCAGCGAGCGCGGTCACGTTGAAAGCAATGCCCCAGCCATGAATGGATCCGGGTCCCGGCCATCCTTGCCCATTGCCACGGGCGACTTCAAGCCGTTGCGCGCGTTGGGGCAGTTATACGTGGACAAGACCCGTCGCATCGCCGCGTTGCTGCAACCAGAGTACCGGTACGTCTTCTTGGCGCGGCCGCGCCGTTTCGGCAAATCCCTGCTGGTCTCTACCTTGGAGGCGCTGTTCAAAGGAGAACGCGAGCTGTTCGCCGGCACCTGGATCCATGACAGCAGCTGGCCTTGGGAACCGTACGCAGTCCTGCGTCTGGATATGACGTCCACGCGGATAGGAAACCTGGAAACGTCCCTGCGCAACCAGATGACTCTGCTCTATCAGGAGCAGGGCATGGAGATGCCCGTCGGCGACTGGAGCGCGTCCGAACTGCTGGCAATGCTGATCGAAGGTTTGGCCCGCAAGCGCAAAGTCGTCGCGCTGATCGACGAGTACGACGCGCCTATCCACCAGCATCTGGAGCGTCCGGAGCTGTTGCCGGACATTCAGGATACGCTGCGCCAGTTCTACGGCGTGCTCAAGGACTGCGAGGAGGATCTGCATTTCGCCTTCCTGACGGGCGTCACGCGTTTTGCGCGCACCAGCATCTTTTCCGGCCTCAACAACCTGATCGACGTCTCGTTCGAACCCGCTTTCAGCGACCTGCTGGGCTTCACGGAGGCGGAGCTGGACCGGTATCTGACGCCGTACATGGAAACGATGGCGCAGACGCAGCGCCGGAGCCTGCGCGCGGTGCGACGCGCGTTGCAAGAGTGGTACGACGGGTATCTCTTCGCCGAAAACGGGGTGCGCGTCTACAACCCTTATTCCATATTGCACAGCCTGCACCGACAGCGGCAGGACAATTATTGGGCCGAGTCGGCCGCGCCCGTCTTTCTGACGCGGCTATTGGTGACGCGCAGCGGCGATCTGCGCGACCTCGTCGGTCAAAAAGCCAAGCGGGCCACCCGCGCCTTCTTTCGCTGGGAAGAACCCGATCTGCTGGCGGCGATGTATCAAACCGGCTATCTGACCCTCAAGGATCAGGACGGCGAGTACGTGCTGGCTTTTCCCAACCGAGAGGTGGAACAGACGTTCGCGGAGACCTTGTTGGGGGAGTTTCTGCCCTATCCGGGCGCGGCCGATGCGGCCGTGGCGGCCTTGGGCGCCGCGCTGCAACGCGACGATTACGACGCCTTTTTCCAGCAATTCAATGCCCTGTTGCGCCGCGTGCCGCATCCGCTACAGATTGGCAATCATGCCTACTGCCAGCTGTTTCTGCAAGTGGCCTTCCTCCTGCTGGGATACGAGGTCGGTTCGGAGCGCAGCAACTACCGGGGCCGGATGGATACCGTAGTGGAAACGGCGGAGAAGATCGTCGTGCTGGAATACAAGGTGAACGGCACGGCCGCCGCCGCGCTGGAGCAGTTGGAGGCGCAAGGCTATCACCACGAGTTCCTGGGCCGCGGCAAGCGGATCATCGGCGTGGGCGTGAATTTCGACCGGGAGGCGCGGCAGGCCACCGAATGGCTGTCCCGTCCGTATCCTATGTCCGCCCGCGACGGAACATAGCGCGTCCAGAGGATTCGCGCTTCTGCGCGTCCAAGCCTCCAAAACCCGGGCCGTGTCCCGTCAAACCGCGCCGCGTACGTCAAGCCGGAACGGCTAACCGGATCCAGCCTCTACAGGACAAAGAGAGCCACGGTCCGCGCGCAGAAACCAAAAGGCTATAATGCGTCGCGAAGCGTCATGCAACATCGTCTTTCCGCCGCGGGTACGCGGAACGCAGCCGTCAAGCCATGAGCGGGTTGAGTCCCTTGCCCTCCTACGGGGATTTCAGTCCCCTGCGCGCCTTGGGAATCTATACGTAGACAAAACGCGCCGTATCGCCTCCTTGCCGCGGTCGGAGTACCGCTTCGTCTTTCTGGCGCAGTCACGGCGGTTCGGCAAGTCCCTGCTGGTCTTGACCCTGGAGGCGCTGTTCAAGGGCGAACGCGCGCGGTTCGCCGACATTTGGATCCATGACAGCGACTGGGCTTGGGAACCGCATGCGATCTTGCGCCTAGACATGACGGAAGTCGTAGCACGGCTATGATGTCCTGTAGCCGGATCAAGTTTCGATTCTCGGTCGTATAGAATAATCAGTATCTATCAGGTTCTCTGGCACAACGAGATCCGCCACTTCATTCCGCGCAAACGCCGCATGTCCGCCGCTAGCCCTCACCCCGACTTGCCCTTGGCGACCGGCAATTTCCGGAATTTACGCCGTCGGCAGTTCCTGTACGTAGACAAGACCCGTTGCATCGCTGACCTGGTGCATCCCCAAAACCAGTTCGTATTCCTGGCGCGCCCGCGGCGCTTCGGCAAGTCCCTGTTGGTTTCCACCTTGGAGGCGCTGTTCAAAGGGGAACGCGAGCTGTTCGCCGGCACCTGGATCCATGGCCGCGATTGGCCATGGGAGCCGCATGCGGTACTGCGGCTGGACATGACGGGAAGACGGACGGGCGACCTGGAAACATCTCTGCGCAACCGGATGACCCTGCTCTATCAAGAGCATGAGATGAAGATGCCCGTCGGCGACTGGAGCGCGTCCGAACTGCTGGAGGCGCTGATCGAAGGTTTGGCCCGCGAGCGCAAAGTCGTCGCGCTGATCGACGAGTATGACGCGCCCATCCACCAGCATCTGGAGCGTCCGGACCTGTTGCCGGACATTCAGGATACGCTGCGCCAGTTCTACGGCGCGCTCAAAAACTGCGATGCGGCTCTGCATTTTGTCTTCCTGACGGGCATCACGCGCTTCGCGCGCACCAGCATCTTTTCCGGCCTCAACAACCTGATCGACGTCTCGTTCGAGCCCGCTTTCAGCGACCTGCTGGGCTTCACGGAGGCAGAGCTGGACCGGTATCTGACGCCGTACATGGAAACGATGGCGCAGACGCAGCGCCGGAGCCTGCGCGCGGTGCGACGCGCTTTGCAAGAATGGTACGACGGGTATCTCTTCGCCGAAAACGGGGTGCGCGTCTACAACCCCTATTCCATATTGCACAGTCTGCACCGACAGCGGCGGGACAACTATTGGGCCGAGTCGGCCACGCCTGTCTTTCTGACGCGGTTGCTGGTGACGCGCAACGGCGATCTGCGCGACCTCGTCGGCCAAAAAGCCCGACAGGCCACCCGCGCCTTCTTTCGCTGGGAAGAACCCGATCTGCTGGCGGCGATGTATCAAACCGGCTATCTGACCCTCAAGGCCCAGGACGGCGAATACGTCCTGGCTTTCCCCAACCGCGAGGTGGAACAGACGTTCGCGGAGACCTTGTTGAGGGAGTTCCTGCCCTATCCGGGCGCAGCCGATGCGGCCGTGGCGGCCTTGGGCGCGGCGTTGCAACGCGGCGATTACGACGCCTTTTTCCAGCAATTCAATGCCCTGTTGCGCCGCGTGCCGCATCCGCTGCAGATCGGCAATCATGCCTACTATCAGTTGTTCCTGCACGTGGCCTTCATCCTGCTGGGGTACGAGGTCGGTTCGGAGCGCAGCCACTACCGGGGCCGGATGGATACCGTGGTCGAAACGGCGGAGAAGATCGTCGTGCTGGAATACAAGGTGAACGGCACGGCCGCCGCCGCGCTGGAGCAGTTGGAGGCGCAAGGCTATCACCACGAGTTCCTGGACCGCGGCAAGCGGATCGTCGGCGTGGGCGTGAATTTCGACCGGGAGGCGCGGCAGGCGACCGAATGGCTGTCCCGTCCGTATCCGGCACCCGCGTCCGGGTAACAGCGACGGAGAACAACGCGGCTGGAGGGTTCGTATTTCTGCGCGACAACGCCCGCTCGGCAACGACGCAGAACCCGATCCGTCTCCCGTCAAGCCGCGCCGCGTACGCCAATCTGGAACGGCTAACCGGATCCAGCCTCTATTAAGACAAAAGATATTCACCGTCAGCGCGCCGCAACCAAGGCTATAATCGTCGCGAAGCGTCAGGCGACGTCGTCTTTCCAACGCGGGTACGCGGAACGCAGCCGTCAAGCCATGAGCGGGTCGAGAACCAAGCCTTCCTTGCCTATTGCTACGGGGGATTTCAGGCCTCTGCGCGCCTTGGGGCAATTATACGTAGACAAAACGCGCCGTATCGCCTCCTTGTTGCGGCCGGAGTACCGCTTCGTCTTTCTGGCGCGGCCGCGGCGGTTCGGCAAGTCCCTGCTGGTCTCGACCCTGGAGGCGCTGTTCAAGGGCGAACGCGCGCTGTTCGCCGACACCTGGATCCATGACAGTGACTGGGCCTGGGAGCCGCACGCGGTCCTGCGTCTGGACATGACGGAACTGGATGCGGAGAACGCCGCGGAGCTGAAGGAGTCCCTGCGTCTGGCCGTATCCGATCTTTGCGGTTCTCTCCGGGTAACCTTACCCCCGGAAAAACGGAGCGGGGCCCAACTGCTGAACTACCTGATCCGCCAATTGGCCCGGCAAGATCCTGTCGCCGTGCTGATCGACGAGTACGACGCCCCCATTCTCAAGAACTTGGCGCAACCGGATCAGTTGCCGGGCATTCGGGACGCGTTGCGTCAATTCTACGGCATTCTCAAAGCGCGGGACGCCGATCTGCGCTTCGCGTTCCTGACCGGGGTGACGCGCTTTGCGCGCACCAGCATTTTTTCCGGTCTCAACAATCTGACGGATATCTCCTTCGATCCCGCCTTCAGCGACCTGCTCGGCTTCACGGCGGAGGAACTGGATCGCTATCTGGCGCCGTACATGGAAGACATGGCTAACGCGCAACGAAGGAGTCGACGCAACGTGCAGCAGGCCTTGCAGGAATGGTATGACGGTTATCTCTTCGCGGAAGGAGGCGTACGCGTCTACAACCCCTATTCCACGCTGCATAGCCTGCACAGGCAGCGGCTGGACAATTACTGGGCGGAGTCGGCCACGCCCGTCTTTCTGACGCGCCTGATCCTGGCGCGCCGCCGCGATCTGCGCGACCTCGTCGGCCAGAAGGCGCAACGGGCGACCAAGGCTTTTTTCCATTGGGAGAACCCCGGTTTGCTGGCGACCATGTATCAGACGGGCTATCTGACGTTGCAGGAGACCCCGGACGGCAAGTACGTACTGGCCTTTCCCAACCGCGAGGTGGAGCAAACCTTCGCGGAAACGTTGCTGGAAGAATTTCTGAACTTCTCGGATGCTGTCGAGCCCGCGGTCGCGGCCTTGGGCGACGCGTTGCGACAGGACGATTACGACGCCTTTTTCCGCCAATTCAATGCCCTTCTGCGCCGCGTGCCGCATCCGTTGCAAGTAGGCAACCACGCCTACTATCAACTGTTCCTGCATTTGACCTTCATTCTGCTGGGACACGCTACCGGGTCGGAACGCAGTAACTATCGCGGCCGGATGGATACAGTAGTGGAGATGGCGGACAAGATCGTCGTGCTGGAATACAAAGTGAACGGCACGGCCGTCGCCGCGCTGGATCAGCTGGAGGCGCGAGGCTATCACCACGAATTTCTGGACCGCGGCAAGCGGGTCGTAGGCATCGGCGTGAATTTCGATCCAGAGGCGCGGCAGGCCACGGAATGGTTGACACGCAGGTACCCGTAGCGCCTGCTTCGTCTGGGATAGCCTATGGGTCTTGGGAAAGCCCAAGCCCTGGCAAGGCTTCTGCGCTATGGTCAACGCAGCCACTCATTCGGGCGGAATGATTTTTGGCCATGAATGGCACAGGGCGCAAGCCAAAGCGTCCGGGCAGAGGGGAGGAGTAAGGGAACGTTGGGCTCTTCAGACGCAAACGCAGGCCAAGGCAAGTATCAGATATCTTGGCGATCCGGCGTTCCGCTTGATCGAATCCCGATTTCCCTGGCAAGAGATGCTATACGCTACCTGCAATGTCCGCCTCCCGTAAAGCGGCACCTGCGGGCGCTATGCCATATACCTGCGCGGACAAAATTGCATAGCAGGCGATAGAACGAGAAACCTGGTCCGTGAAAGGAGGCCAGGGATTGCTCTTCTCCCGTTAGGGCAGGGAATCGCGCTCCGTATCCAAGACTCTCTCCCGATCCGAGGACCGTCATCCATGCTGCGCAGGAACTTGCGTTTGATCATGTTGGATTGATGGGCATGGTCGAATCCTTTCTGCCTGCAGGATGCGCTACCGCAAGAATTGGGAAGCCAAACGCCGCGGCTGTTTCGGCACCATCGCCCAGCCGGAAAACGCCTTGGCTGGATAGATGTCCCGATTCCTGCAAGGGATGGATTTGCCTCTACAGCCCAGAACAGGATGGCCTGCGAACCCGCTTTGGAGCCCAGCAGACGCGCACGAACGGGACGGAACCAAGCTGGGCGCCGGAAAGCAATCATCAAGCGACTACGCGCAAATCCCGTATGTTCGATTTGCGCGTGGTGTCGCTTGCTGTGGCCCGGCGCAACGCAGGCTAACATGCCGTCCTCAACATGTTTCGGCACCGGCAAAACTATATATGGACTATATTATTGGCATATGACTGGCATGAACTGTTACGAAGGATGGCGTCTCATTAGATATAATGCCCCAGGGCATCTGCGCCCATGGGTGACCGTGGGTTCAATCTCTCAAGGAAGAAGGTGCTTATGACCGAGAAAACCAAACTCGATCCGCTTCAATTGGATAAAGAGCATGAGCGTTTGCTGGAAGAGGCTCGTAAGCATCCGGGCGTCAAAGAGCAAGAGGCGCTTTACCGAGCCGGCCGTCGGTGGGAAGAAGTTCCGCATTTGCGCTTCCCTCCAGCCCCAAAGCGGAAGACCGTTTTGTCTCCAGATACGACGAATCCTGATCCTTGGGCCTAAAACATGCGCCATCTCCAGTTGGAGAAAGATTTTCGATGATGCCGTTCGCGCGAGGAAGCAAACGGCACTCCTAAATTTGATGACGTACGCGGGCGCTGTCCAGCTGCGTTATTTCAACTTTCCGCACCAAAGCAAGCTAATGACAGAGCGGAACCAATCTTTAGGGCCTTCCATGACTCAGGCATCAGATTGCGATCCTTGTCCGTTATTCCGTCAACGAGTTTGAGCAAGAGAGGCGATACATACTTCAGGACGCTTGGCATATTGCACTCCGTGATCCCGCGTTCGTCAGGCTGTTTTATCCTTCCGGCCCTATGGCCGCTCAAAAACTTGGAATGCTGACGGCATCCATGCCCATACGGGCCAAACGCAGGTTATGATACACGACCTTCTATGAGGCTACCGCTCTATGCAGATTACGCGATTGCGCATCGAGAATTTTCGCTCCATCAAAAGCCTGGACGTTGAATTAGGCGACACAACGGTTTTCTTGGGGCCCAACAATGCCGGCAAGACAGCTGTATTGGATGCCGTGCGGTTTGCGCTTACGCGACGCGAAGGGTTTACCGAGCATGACGTGCATCGAACGGAAGAAGGCACAGACCCGCGTACGTTGCCGCCTATTGCCATAACGATCACGTTGGAGGAATCAAGCGAGCACCCTTGGAATGAGGATCTGGAAGCGGTCTTGGCAGACATATTGCGCCTAGAGCCAAAGTCTATCGCTTTACGGGTAACATATGCTTGGAACGAAGAAAAGGAAACGTTTGAAACCGTTCGGGAATTCTTGAATGAGAACAATGAGCCCTGGTCTGGCACCACTCAAGTCCTATCCAGCTTCTTGCGTTACCTGCCCTTATTCTGGCTTGGGACCTTGAGGGACGCGGCTCAAGAGTTCTCGGCTCGCTCCAATCGTTGGGGCAACCTATTGCGAGGCGTTCATATTCCCGATGAATTGGAAAAAGAGGTTTTACGCACTTTCAAAGCGCTGGACGCGAAGATCGTTGACGCCGATCAGCAATTGAAGCAAATTGCCGGCCGGATTGGGGATGCAACGCAAGTCGGCATCAATCAAGGTCCTGGCGCTGCGCGTCTCAATATGCTTCCCATGACGATTGAAGACATGGTGCAACGGACCGGCATCGTACTGCGCAATGAGGAACGCCTCCCATGGCTGCCTTTCCGCCAGCACGGCCAGGGCCTGCAAAGCCTCGCGATAATTTTTCTCTTTCAAGCCGTCGTTTCTCAACATCTTGCTGAGTCTGAATATCCAGGCATGGAGGCAATATTCGCCATTGAGGAACCGGAAGCGCATCTCCATCCTCATGCAGCACGTACCCTATGGGAAAAAGTGCGCGGTTTGACAGGACAGAAGATGATGACCACTCATTCCCCCTATTTCGTCCAGCATGTACCATTGCATGATCTGCGCCTGATCCGTTTGCAAGGAGGTTGCAGCAAAGTCTCTTTCCTTCCCAGACAGATCGTTTCCGAGTTGCGCTGGAATGAACGCATAGAGCGAATTGCTCAACGCAGCCCAGGAATCTTGGAACAGGATCCTGCAACCGGACGCGTTGCAGCCAAGTATTGTTTTTCGGGTGGACTGGCGCAAAAGATTGTTGATTGTTATCGCGGCATTGCTGATGAGCAGGCCGTACAGGAAACCGTAAAAATTTTCGCCACAGGTGCCGCACTCTCCTTTCTCCGGACGAAACGAAACGAATTGGGTATAACGGGCGTCGCGTACGCGGCGAGATCTTCTTTGCGCAACGCTGGATATTGGTCGAAGGCGTGACGGAGTACATGCTCATCCAAGCATTGGGGCAAGCCTTAGGCTGGCCGCTGGATACGCACGGCGTATCCGTTATAGACTTCCAAGATACTGGCACCAATCCTGGCGTTTATGCAACGCTGGCAGAAGCATTCGGCATTCCCTGGCATATGATTGTTGATGGCGATACCAAGGGTGAAGACATTCGGAATCAACTTTTGAACCGCGGATTTCGGAATGAAGATTTGGACGCTCATTTTGAAATGTTACCTCAAGGGAACAATTTGGAAGGACGACTCATAGCCAAGGGGCACAAAGATCTGTTGCAGGAGATTTTGGAGCAAGCGGGCATTGAACTGTCTGGGAACATCAAGAGCGAACTCTCCAAGAGTAGAAATAAGACTGCGTACATGAGCGTTCTTGCATCTAAAGTAGAAAGCGATCCCGCCCTGGCACAAACAATGCCGTCAGCCTTCGTAGACCTGATCACCGATTTACGGGATGGCAAAAGATGACGAGCCATTTGGCCCAAGCGATGGAAAAACTGAATCCTGCGCAAAGAGAAGCGGTCAATTGGAACGACGGAGCCGCTCTTGTGCTTGCGGGATCCGGGAGCGGTAAAACGACCGTACTGACGCTTCGCATCGCGCGTATCCTTCACGTTTCGCCCAAGCGCCATTTTCGCGTTCTCGCGCTTACCTTTTCCACCAAAGCAGCCGACGAAATGCGCGCGCGAGTCAAGGCTTTAGTCCCCGAATTGACCGCGAGAACGTTCATCGGTACGTTTCACGCGTTCTGCGCCAAAATGCTGCGCCAGCACGGCTCGCATCTCGGCATCCGTCCAGACTTTGGCCTCTATGCGCACGATCGCGATCGCCGAGCATTATTGCGGGATGCCTTGGCAGAAGCTGGCGATGCCCCTGAGTACGTACAGTGGTTGCCCGCGATTGATCGCTTGCGTAGCTGCCTGATCAGTCCCGCCAAAACGGCGAAGCACTTTCAAAATCCCGCAGAAGGAGAGCAGGTGGCGCGCATCCATCGCCTTTACGAAGAGGCTTTGCGTACCCGCAATATTCTGGATTTCAATGGTCTGATTCTGGATGCATGTCGGCTTATGCATCAAGTTCCCGCCGCGTCCGCTCTGCTTCGACAGGTCTACCGCTATTGGCTGATTGATGAATTCCAGGACACAACGCCAGCTCAAAATCGACTGCTTCGCTTTATGGCGGGACAAGATTTCAGGAACGTTTTTGCGGTGGCTGACGAGAATCAGATCATCTACCAGTGGACGGGAGCAGGTACGCGTCAAATTACGCGCTTTACCCAGTGCTTCGCGCCCCAATCGTTCCGTATCACCGAAAATCAACGTTGCCCTCGCGCAATCATGCAATCGTCCCAACGGCTGGTAGCTCACAACTACACGCCTACACGGTACGCGGATCTGCCCGTGCCGTCCATAGTTCCAGGCGACAAGTCCATGTGTTTGCGTCAGTTCGCCACCGACCGCGAAGAAGCGGAGGGCATTGCCGACAAGATAGCCGCTACACAAGAAAATTGGGGTGAAACGGCGGTTCTGGGAAGAACACGGAAAGTCCTGCAACCCATGTTGCAGGCTTTGGACCGCCGTAGCGTAAAGGCTATTTTAGTCCAACGGCGAGACGAATTCGTCTCGCCGCAATTCGTCTGGCTGCAAGCCTGCCTGAATCAAGCGCTCAGGCCTACCGATCGCCAAGGTTTCCGTACCTTGGTCAACGCGGCCAATCAGCTGGGCGATATGGATTTTGACCCTGAACTGATTATGGCGGAGACCGAAGCTTCCGGGCAGGGCTATATGGAACGTTGGGCGCTGCAGGCACAAGAGAATGAAAAGGAAAACATCGGATACCTGGGCAACCTGGCGTTACGGTTGATCGAGTCGCGTTCATCCTGGAGAAAGGTATTGCTTGAGGCCCTTGATGGCTTGCCCGCAATGTCCGACGCAGCGCCTGAAGGCGCGGTTTCCGACGCTTGCGAGGACAAGGCCGCATGGAAGGACATAGAACGGGGACTTCGCGCCGAGAGAGGAGGCGCACTCACTCTCCCTCAGTTAGTGCAGGGCATCGCGCTCCGTTCCAAAGAACCGGCTCCCGCTCCCGGGACGGTCAGGGTTTCCACCATCCATGCTGCGAAAGGGCTTGAGTTTGACCATGTCTGGTTAATGGGCATGGCCGAATCCCTGCTGCCATCGTGGCAAAGTCTGAAACCGGATGCGCCATCAGAAGAATTGGAAGCCGAACGCCGCGTCTGTTTCGTCGCTGTCACCCGCGCCCGAAAAACATTGTGTTTGTCGCGGGCGGATAGATACTTCGGCAGGGCCAAGCAACCCTCCCGTTTTCTGCATGAGATGGGTTTTCTTGTGCAACACGACACAGGATGACGTGAAAATTCGTTTTATCCATGCCCGGGCAAAGCGGGAAAAGATACAGCCTTTCCTTACCTGCCCAGAGAACAATCTGTTTCGTTGACCATGGACAGATGCCGGTGCCAATCTTGCCCATTGGCATGAATAACGAATACGATTCAGGTGCTCAACAGGTAACGTATGGCAAGCCTTGAAGAGCCTGGCCTCCGTTCTTGCCAAGGCCATTGATCGGCGATCAGCGCCTGTACGAGAACCAAATCTGGCTTCCATTATGTCCATTCATCATCGAGAACCCATGGCTATACAACATATGAGTGTCGCGTCCCCATCAGAGAACGCTTCACATGGTTGACGACGCCTGTCCCATCTGTCAAACCCCTCTGGCGGCCGGCCAAGATCCATGCCCCAGTTGCGGCGCGAGCCGCGGGCCCGGAACGCTGACGCGCCATCTGCCGGCGGGCCACGCCCTGCAACGCGGCAGGTTCACCGTAGGGCGCGTACTGGGCGAGGGAGGCTTCGGCATCACGTACAAAGGGGCGCACCGCGTTCTCGGACACCTTGTGGCCATCAAGGAATACTTTCCGGCCCACGCGCAGCGCGTAGGCACCGCAGTCTCCGTTCCCGCGTCACAGCAAGCGGCGTTCATACGCGAACGCGAGGGTTTGCTGAAGGAAGCGCAGGTGCTGTTCGGCCTACGCGCGCCGGGCATCGTACAGGTCTACGACGCGTTCCAGGAAAACGGCACGGCCTATATCGTGATGGAGTATCTGGAGGGCCGGACGCTGGAAGCGCGCATCCAGCAAGAAGGCCGGATACCGGCGGATGAAGTCCAGCGTTTGGCTCAAGCCCTAGGCCAGGCCCTAGAGGCTGTGCATGCCCAACATCTGTTGCACCGGGATATCAAACCGGCCAATGTCATGTTAACGCCGGAGGGACGGATTGTCCTCATTGATTTCGGATCCGCCCGCGCGTTCCAACGGGATCTTACCCAGAAACACACGCGCATCGTGACGCCGGGCTACGCGGCCCCGGAGCAGTACAGTGAAGAAGCGCGTTTCGGCCCTTATACGGACATCTTCGGTTTGGGAGCCACGCTGTACCACGCCTTGACAGGTAAAAAGCCGCCATCAGCCATCGATCGCATACAGAGCGGGCGCGCATTGTCCTTTTCCGCCGGCCTGCCGGCTTCGCTTGCGAGCGCAGTGCGGCAAGCCTTGGAGTTGCGCGTAGATAACCGTCCGTCCTCTGTGGCCGTGTTTCTGGATCTCATGCAGAAACCGCCGTCTATCGCGCGTACCGGACATGCAATCCCTGCGGCCGCGCGCGTAGGAACCAAGCCTACTCGGAAAACATCTCCTGTCCCTGCATCAAACGGTGACCCCGAAGTTCTTGTAGCTTTGGAAGCTCTTATGGCTTTGTATCAAGCCACCAACGGTTCGCAATGGCTGCATCAGACAGGTTGGCTCAGTAACGCTCACTTGGATACTTGGTTTGGAGTCTATGATAGTACTCTGTATCCATCACCTCCTGCACCTTGGCCCGATAGTACTGTGCATAGTTACCTTACGTATCCTCCCTTGGGAATAAACAAGAGCGTTTGTTGTACCATGTGCGGCGCATTGAATCATGGCGGCGCTTTTTGCGAAGAGTGCGGGGAGGAACTGACCACGTCAGCGTCATCCCGCGTCCTGTTCACCGGCTTGGTCGTAGGCCTAGACCTAGAAAACAACCGGTTGTCAGGACCCATCCCTGCCGAACTAGGCCAGATGACCGGCCTGTGGAAAAGGATTGCATGGAAAATGAGCAAAGAAGAAAAAGAATGGGAGAGGAGGAAGTATTTTTTATGGAAAATGAGCAAGCTGAAGAACTCTAAACCACAGGCATAGCAATTGCGGAAAAGAAATCCTAATGCATGGTTGAGCAGTCATAGCGACTGTGGACAGGGATTATAAATACCGCGCAGATCATTCCAGCCACGGCCTGTCAACTGCAGGATATGACCGATCATCATCTCGCAGGCTTGGTGGATATCCGCTACCAATTCGTGCGGTTCGGCGATGGGCGTTTCCAGAGAGGCGTAAAATCCGCTGCCTGCAAATTCAGATAACCAAAGTTGTTGCCTGGGCAACGGGATAGTCGGATCTTGGGCGCGAACCAGATCAAATAACTCGGCCAGTTCGTGCGTTCTGGGATAGGTCGCGCCCAAGGCAGTAAGCAATGCTTTGCAACAATGCTCCAGGACCTGCTGGGCTGTATGGCTTAGATACTTGTCTCGACTGAGGCTGAAAGGCTCTGCGACTTCCATGTCCAGGTGGCGCGCATGCCTGAAGGCATCGCCGAGACGGCTGACAATATCAAGCCAATCCACATCGCTGTCAGGCATGGCCGGATTGGGATCATACGGTGAGCCATCCATAGTTACGCCGTCCCGCGTGATGTGACCCAGTACGTTATTCAAACTGCCTCTGAACGAGGCCAACGCGTCAGGCGTAGCATACATCACATCCACGCCTATAGATTTTCCGTACGTTTCCGCCGCCAGTTGGCGAGCCGTTAATCTTGTCCGATTGGCTTGTTGCGGGTCGCGGCCTTCGCCGGTGCCTATAATCGCCAAATCGATATCCGAATGCGGCTTCCAATCGCCGCGCGCCCTGGAACCGAATAACACGACATGGTGGGGCGATACCACATCCGCTACTTGGCGGACTATCCGCAACGCTAGCGGATCAGGACGTTCGGCATGATTCTTTAAGTCGCGGTGCGTTTCGGATACCATGGCGTACGCCTGATAGGCAGAACTACCTCGTTATGCCCAAACGTTTCGTCCCTGTTGCTACGGTTGCCTAACCGGCCAAGCAACAGTAGCAGGCACAACTCCGTTTTTCTTTCCCAACCCGCGCAGATTGAACGCAATGAACCAACCGGACGCGTTCTTTCTCAAGCGCCCAATCCACAGGCAGCAGCGAGTTCCCGTAGCAAGACGCCGCGCCTTTCTGTCCAGCCGATATAGCGCGTGCATCCGCCAAGAATGACGGGAGGCGCTTTCCTATCCTGTCCCGTAGACGCGCGCAAGCCATTCCGTAGCTTGCCGCGCATCCCGGTCGAAATTCACGCCCACGCCGACGATCCGCTGGCCGCGGCCCAGGAACTCGTGGTGATAGCCTCTCGCCTCCAACTGCTCCAACGCGGCGGCGGCCGTGCCGTTCACCTTGTATTCCCACACGACGACTTTCTCCGCCATTTCCACCACCGTATCCATTCGCCCCCGGTAATTGCTGCGTTCCGAGCTGGCGTCGTGCCCCAGCAGGATGAAGGCCAAATGCAGAAACAGTTGATAGAAGGTATGGTGCCCGGTTTGCAGGGGATGCGGCACGCGTTGCAAGAGCGCATTGAATTGCTGGAAGAAAGCATCGTAATCGTCCCGTTGCAAGGCTTCGCCCAATGTCGTGACCGCAGGCGCCGCCTCGCCCGGTCGCTGGATGAACTCGTCCAGCAGCGCCTCGGCAAAGGTCTGCTCCACCTCGCGGTTGGGAAAGGCAGTCTCGTATTCGCTGCCCGCGACGTTGCGCGCCAGCGTCAGATAGCCGGTTTGATACATGGCCGCCAACAGGTGGGGTTCCTCCCAATGGAAGAAGGCGCTGATCGCGTGCTTGGCCTTTTGGCCGACGAGATCGCGCAAATCGCTGCGGCGCGCCACGATCAGGCGCGTCAGAAAGACCGGCGTGCCCGATTCCGCCCAGTAATTGTCCAGGCGCTGGTCGTGCAGGCTGTAGAGCGTGGAATAGGGATTGTAGACGCGCACCCCGTCTTCGGCAAAAAGATAGCCGTCATACCATGCCCGCATAGCCTGTCGCACCTCGGACGCAGTTCTGCGTTGCGCTCGGGCCATTTCTTCTACATAGGGCGTCAGGTGGCGATCCAGTTCCGCCTCCGTGAAGCCCAGCAAATCGCTGAAGGCGGGCTTGAACGAGACGTCCATCAAATTGTTGAGGCCGGAAAAGACGCTGGTGCGCGCAAAACGCGTGACTCCGGTCAGGAAGACAAAATGCAGGTCTGCATCGCAGACTTTGAGCATGCCGTAAAATTGGCGCAACGTATCCCGAATGTCAGGTAACAGATCCGGGCGTTCCAGATTTTGATGGATGGGCGCGTCGTACTCGTCGATCAACGCGACCACCCTGCGCTCCTGGGCCAAGCGCCTGATCAGCGCTTCCAGCAGTTCGGACGCGCTCCAGTCGCCTACGGGCATCTCCATCCCCTGCGCCTGATAGAGCAGGGTCATCTGGTTGCGCAGGGACGTTTCCAGGTCTCCTGTCCGTCTTCCCGTCATGTCCAGCCGCAGCACCGCATGCGGCTCCCATGGCCAATCGCTGCCATGAATCCAGGTGCCGGCGAACAGTTCACGCTCGCCTTTGAACAGCGCCTCCAGGGTGGAAACCAACAGGGACTTGCCGAACCGCCGCGGTCGCGCCAGGAACACGTATTGATTGGGAGGCCGCACCAAGTCAGCGATGCGGCGGGTCTTGTCCACGTACAACATGCGCTGACGACGCAATTTCCGGAAATCTCCGGTGGCGAGAGACAAGGCGGGACGGAAGCTGACGGCGGACATGGTGTTTTCGCGGAAGAGCCCCGCTTACCTCGTTGCGCAAGAAAACTATAGATACCCTGATCATTCTATACTACGAGAAATCGGACGCGGATCCGCCTCCTATTCCCAAACTGTCGCTACCGCGACCGCGGTGCCGGGATGACGCGTTGTCGCGGGACGATTACAATGTTGCATGTTCGGAGAACATGTATCTCTGCACTGGACGCCGCGTTGCCTGTCTCGGATGGATGGATAGCGGAAACAAGAAATCGTCCCGATTTCTGCCTGCGATGGGTTTGCCCTTGCAACCAAGAAGAGGGATGGCTTGTGAAAATCCATTTATTTGCTTTCCAAGCCAAGAGGGAATGGATATGGCGGATCCTTCCCGTCAAGAGGCAAGGCTGAGAGCAGTCGTTGGACGTAAGCGGGCGCCCGATCCAATCTTGCCTGTTGGCATGAACAACGGATAAGATCCAGGCCATCAACGCATAGCGCGCAGATCGGCTTTATAGATCTTGATTTCTCTCCGCCTGACGGCGCGTTGAGCGCCTGTACTGACATTCGTTGCGGCCTTCATCACCGGGAACCAATCCAACGCTGGGCATACGTGAACATCGCGTCCAAACCGGAGAACGCCTTGCATGATTGACGCTGTCTGCCTTATCTGCCAAACCCGTTTGGCGCCTGGCCAAGATCCGTGCCCCAGCTGCGGCGCGGCCCGCGGTCCAGGGACGCTGACGCGCAATCTGCCGGCAGGCCACGCTTTGCAACAAGGCAAATTCACCGTCGGACGCGTGTTGGGCGAAGGGGGCTTCGGCATCACGTACAAGGGCGCGCACCGGGATCTCGGGCGCCCCGTGGCCATCAAGGAATACGTTCCGGCCCACGCGCAGCGCGTGGGGACCGCGATCTCCGTCCCCGCATCACGGCAAGCGGCGTTCGCACGCGAACGCGAGGGCTTGCTGAAAGAAGCGCAGCTGTTGTTCGGCCTGCGCGATCCAGGCATCGTACAGGTTTACGACGCGTTCCAGGAGAACGGCACGGCCTATATCGCGATGGAATATCTGGAGGGTCGGACGCTGGAAGCGCGCATCCAGCAAGAAGGCCGGATACCGGCGGATGAAGTCCAGCGATTGGCGCAAACGTTGGGCCAGGCCCTGGAGGCCGTGCATGCCCAGCGCCTGCTGCACCGGGATATCAAGCCGGCCAACATCATGTTGACGACGGAGGGGCGGATCGTCCTCATTGATTTCGGGTCCGCCCGCGCGTTCCAACGGAACCTTACCCAGAGGCATACGCGCATCATGACGCCGGGCTATGCGGCCCCGGAACAGTACAGCGAAGAGGCGCGTTTCGGGCCCTATACGGACATCTTCGGTTTGGGGGCCACGCTGTACCACGCCTTGACGGGCGCGCCCCCGCCGCCGGCCATTGACCGGTTGCAAAGCGGGGACGCGCTGTCCCTGCCCGCGGGCATGCCGGCTCCGTTTGCGACCGCGGTGCGGCAGGCCCTGGAGTTGCGCGTAGATGACCGTCCGTCCTCCGTGACAGCGTTTCTGGACCTCATGCAGAAACCGCCGTCTACCAGGGCCGCCGCCCCTTCGGTCGCGCCGGCATCTCCCGCTGGAACCAAGTCCTCCCGGAAGGCTGCGCCCGCCTCTTGGCTGGATAACGACCGCGCAGCCCTTGTGGTTCTATATCAGGCCACTGACGGCGCGCAATGGCGCTCCCGCAAAGATTGGCTCAGCGATGCGCCCTTGGGTACCTGGTTTGGCGTCACCGCGGATAAGAAGACGGGGCGCGTCATAAAGCTGGATCTAAGCCGCAATCAATTATCGGGGGGCATCCCGGCCGAACTGGGCCAACTGACCCGCCTGCGGCAGATGTCGCTATCCGGCAATCGGCTATCGGGAACCATTCCGCCCGCACTGGGTCAACTGACCCGCCTGAAGACGCTGCGCCTGAGCGGCAATCAGCTGTCGGGAACCATTCCGCCCGCACTGGGCCGGCTGACCCGCCTGAAGCGGCTGTTTCTGGACGGCAATCAGCTGTCGGGGACCATCCCTCCCGCATTGGGCCAGCTGGCCCGCCTGAAGTATCTGAACCTATCCGACAACCGGTTATCAGGCTCCGTTCCTCCCGCACTGAGCCGGCTGACCCGCCTGAAGCGGCTGTTTCTGGACGGCAATCAGTTGTTGGGTCCCCTCCCAGCCGCACAGGGCCAATCGCCCCGCCCGAAGAAGCGCGCTCAAATCAAGACGAAGCGCCGCCAAGGAGGATGCGCGACGTTCCTTATGACATTTCTGATAGGGTTACTGGCGCTGTCTCTGGGCGGCATGTAGGCACGAATGGGTATATAGATAGCCGAGTCCGATGCCGCGAGGCGCTCGCAGAACCTTGGATCTACTGCATGAATTCACATTGGTGAAGAAAAGATTCTCGTACGCAGCGGGACAAGAGAGAGGTAGGGCAAGAGATTGTACAGTCAACGCTCTCCTTTTGGATAGAATGTAAAGAGGTGCGTGAACGGATGGAGGAATAATTCTCATATCTTCCGTTCCCCTGCCCGGCTCGCGGTGTTTTCAGTCCTATGAACAACAATCTCCTCTCGCAGTTCCGATCTCTCCTGCGCTACGCCCTGCTCGGCATGCTGGCCTGCGTTGTCGCCACCTTGGCGGCGGAGATCATCATCCGACGCTTCGCCCCGCCGTCGCAAGCGTTCAATCCCGACGATCCGTTGGTGATCGCCATGCTCCTCGACGTTTCCAGCAGCATGGAGGGCGAACCCATCTCGGAGGTACGGCAGGCTGCGGGGCAATTCCTGGATACATGGGATCGATCTGAGGCCCACATCGCAGTGATTACTTTTTCGAGCGATATCAACTTGTTGCGGCCGATTCTGGATCCGGGACAGCAACTGTCCTTGGCGCTCAGGGAGCAAATTGCGAGCCTGACATCAGAAGGCGGCACCAACATGGCGCTCGCGCTGGCCAGAGCGGAAGACGTGTTTGCCGAGATCGGATCGACTCGCAACGCCGTGATGTTGTTCACGGACGGTAATCCGAACGATCCCTGGAGGACATTTAGACAAGCCCGCGCCATGCGCGACCGCGGCATCGTCATTGTGGGAATAGGTACCGGTGGCGCCGACCGATGGCTCTTGCATCGGCTGGCGGGCGGGGATGACGACAAGGTGTTTACGACTCAGCTGGGGGATTTCGCGGATGCCTTCGAGAAAGCGGCCACGGCCATATCGGCCAGTGCGTTCGGCACGGCAAGCGCTGGCCAAGGATTCGCTCTGGTCGCTGTCGTAGCCTTGGCGCTGGCGGCCGCCTTGCTGGTCGCGGAAAACGTATGGGGTTTGCGCGGACGCTGGTGGCGCGATCTGTGGTGGCTGCCGGCATTCGCTTTGCTCTTGGGGGTCATCAGCGCGGCCATCGGCGAGGCCTTGGGACTACGCGTCTTGACCTGGACCTTGGTCGGGCTGGCCATGGGCGTCGCCTTGGGCTTGACCGATGTAGCGGGCGTCCGTTTCCTGTTGAACCCTAGACGTTGGTGGTCGGACCTGCCTCTGAAGTCGCGGCGCGGCGCGCTGTTCGGCCTGATCGGCGGCCTCGCGGGCGGTTGGCTCTTCAATCAGATCTTCAGCGATACGACGCTGGGGACGTCCGGCGGCGCTTGGCTCGCCTTGCTCTCGCGCCTGATCGGCTTCGCGGTTGTGGGGTTCTTCATTGGCCTCGCCCTTAAATTCGGCGAAGAAATGCTCAAGGACGCCTGGCTCATGGGCACGACCCGCGGCTTCTACGAAGGCAAGCGCTACATCCTCGCCAAACCCAGAGTGACCGTCGGGCGCAGCGGCAACAACGACATCAATCTGGCCCGCGAACGCGGCTTGCCGCGCGCGGCCGGCCATTTCCTGAAGGAAGGCCGGATTTGGTTCTTCCAGCCGGCCCGCAGCGTGGATGCCGTCGCGATCAACGGCAACGCCATCATTCACAAAACCCCGCTGGAGGACGGCTCGGCCATTCGCTTGGGCCAAACCGAATTCGCCTTTCGCCAACGCGGGGATCCGGGCCGGATAGCCCGCGCCTTGCCTTGGGCCTTGGCGGGAGACAGCGCCGTCCATGCCCTGCCGCATCAGGATAAAATAAGCATAGGACGCGATGCGGCCTGCGATATCGTGCTGGAAGATCCGTCCGTCCAGCCCCGGCACTGCACGCTGGAATTCACGCGCCGCGGGCTCTGTCTCCGGGCGCGCGCCGGTTCACGCGTGTCCGTCAATAACCAAAAGTTGACCGCGTCGACCCGGCGGGTACTGGCGCAGGGCGACTTGCTGGTCATCGGCGAGGTCGAACTGGGGCTCATCGTTCTCAATACAGCGGATTCAGTGGCGCCTGACGCGAACGAAGGCCAATAGACCGGGACGCCCCCGCGTTCTATTCGCAAGGCCCCGTTTGCGGGTCGGGTATCCGCGGCAGCCTTGGTTTGTCTGTACGGGTTTGCCGCTCGTTATGGGTTGAGTCAAAAGCGGTCTGAAGTCTAAGTCGGAATTAGGGCTCGGAATCGCGGTGACTCAGGCCTCACGCTGGCCTGAAGCAGAACAGCCGGATTGCGGTACTTGGCACCGCATCTCGCGGCTTGGCTCTGGCTATGTGCTACGCCTGCCGAACCGACCCTTGCATTGCCATCACGGTTTTGGCGTCGTTGCGCGGAATAGGATTGTTCCCATGCCGCGCTCCGTCCCGTGAACGCAGGGAATGTACGGAGGCGGACACGCCATCCAAGTCTGCGGTGCCGTGCAGGATCGGAAAGAGGGAAGCAGGGCGCGCTTCTGAAGGTTTGTACCCGTTTCCGATGGCCATGGCTGAGGTATGCGTTAGCGACGATTGCCGCTATGCGAACAGGCCACGTAGTTTCTGACAGCAGGCATCGGCATCATGGAAAGCCTCAGAGATCGGGCAAACGCCTCAGGGTCTGAAGCAGAGGGACCAAGCGTAATACGGGCGTTTTCCTGTCTCCTGCATTATGGGGATTGACTTGGCGTACCCGCGCGCGGCATCTACCGTGGCCGACTTCGAGGACTGGCCGTACGTCATGATAGCCTTTCCAAGTCCGGTACGCACTGCGCCCGCTTTGCGTTAACGGCGTATCGGTTTTGAGCTGGCAAGAATAGCCATGTTTTCCCCGCTCCCTGCCTACGACCGCCGCGTTCACCGCGTAGCCCAAGCCATAGCGGAGGCCGCGCGTCCCTTAAGCCTGTACTTGTTCGGTTCGCGGGCACGCGGCGATTACCGTCCCGACTCAGATATTGACTTGCTATTGGTTACGTCCAACGCGTGCAATATGCAGTCCTACGCCCATGCCTGCCAAGCCGCGCGGCGCGCCTTGCGCACTGCCTACGGACGCGCCCTGAACCTGGATTTGTTGCCGCTGACGCAGGCGGAATGCCTGACTATGGCCCGCGCGCGCAATCATGTCGTGCGTCAGGCCCGCCGCGAGGGCGTGCTCATGTACGGAGCATCTCTCCCTCCCTATGACGAGAACGAACCCGCAGAGAACTGGCCCGATGCGCTTGAACGCATGGAGGCGGCGCAGAGCGCCTTGGATACCATGCCGGATCTGTTTGACAATCCCGCGGCCGATCGCTGGTTCGGCTTTCTGGGCCGCCAAGCATTGGAAAATGCGTTGCAAGGCTATTTGGCCGTCTTGGACGTTCAGTATGACTATACGCACAACCTGCTCGCCCTCATTGACCAAGTGAATGCCGCAGATTATGCGCTGGGTGATGACGCACCGCTCCCAGACTGGCTTGAATGGCTAAATTTCTACGCAGTCAAATATCGCTATGCAGGAGCCCGGAAAGGCGGTATCGCAGACCGTCGGGCTTTCTACCGCGAAATCCAAAACGTCGTGGCGAGCATCCGCCAGCGTATTTTGGCGCTGACGGGACGTTCCCGTTTTGAGGATTGAATGAACGACCCTCGTTCCGGCCTCCAATGAGCGTCGATAGAGAATGATATCCGAGTTCAGGCATGCAGGACTCGCGGTCATTCCCGGGTAAGTTCCGACGTAGTTTTTACGCTATTGCTCATCAGGCATCCGGTTTATGGATGGCTTCCAAGGCGACTTGCATGGCTTCTCTGAATTTCCGCTGCTGGCCCTGACCGGGAAAAGGAATGGCCTGCGTCTGTCGCAGGTTGAAACCTGCCTTGATGACCGGCTCCCGTAGCGCTTGCCATACGGAGGCGGCGATGAGAACGACATTGTCCGGGCCGGCAATCTGAATCTCATTTATCACGGAGGCGGCGTTGTCTCTGATCTGCCGTTCCTTCCTTTGCTTGTCGATCGGTACGGGCAGGGCTTCAATGAGCCAGTATCCGTCTGCCTGGAAGCGGCGCAGCCACTCGGCCTTGCGCTTGCGTTCCGCCTTGGTTTCCCCGAAATCCGTCGGATAGAGCGCCCGCATCAATTCTACCCACAGCGTGTCGGCGCGCGTGACGTCAGGAAAGTAGAAATGGCGGTCGGGCGCCGCCGGCGGGGATTCGGCCACGAACAGAACATGAACTTGAGCGGGGCGGTAACGTTGCGTGGCTTCGGACCGTAACTGAGTGGGATTGGCTATCATGACATTCCTTCGCGGACATGCGGAGCAGGGTGGGGAGAAGTGATCGTCGCAAGCGTTCCAGGCCTGTCAGCCCTCGCGCAGACAGCCCAACCGTCTGCCCTTGCGGCTGGAGACGCTCTTGTCCTTCCGCGCAACGGAGCGCATGCTTATGGTATTCGTCTATACGGCTTGCGCCAAACGCAGGTCAATGGTTACGACCGGCACTTCATCGGGCGTGGCGCTCACGGCTTCAGCCCGCATGGCTTGGCCGGCATCCACCTCAGGCGACAGCAACTGGGCGAACGCGCGGGGCAGATATCCGATCTGGCTGGCCTCGTGATGCACTCTGATCGCGTTCGGGTCCACGGGATTGCCGTAATCCCGTTGCAGATCCAGCGCATCGCCGGCCTTGACGTAACGGGCGGCTATTCTGCGGTTATCGTAGCGCACGCCGACTACCTGCGTTTGCTTGGGCAGGATATCGCGCAGAGGCTTGAGCGGCGGTCGCAACAAGTCGTTCGGAGCCATCCTTCTCAATTTGAACCTGAGCTCAGGGAGTTCATGGCCGGTAATGCCGTGGTCGAGACGCAACGCATCGTCCGACAATTCCGCCAGCCAGATAACGAATGCGTCGGGAGACAGTTCGTTCCCATGGCTTTGGCGGTAGGCGTGCGCGAGGCGGAGCGCCGTACGGCGCGAGGCGATGCCGACAGCCATGGCCCGCGCCGCCGCAGGATCGGACACCCCGTATTTCACCATGGATGGATAGTTGCGGACGTATCTTGACAATGCGTCATCGGGGATGTCCCACAACGCCTTGGCGATCCGCAACAAACCCGACAGGGTCCAAGGCAATCGATATCCGAATAATTCCTCAATGAACCGGGAAAGCGTTTCGGCTGCATCCGGCGGCTCTGGAAGCGACGCGGATATCTCGGGCAAGGCGTTTCCTTCCAGCCACAAGCCAAGCAGCAACTCGATATCGCCGGAAAAGGACGCGATGGTCTGGGCTTCCGCCAACGGAAGGCAGGCCTTCAACGCCAAATGATTCAGTAACGGCAGATCGTCCAGGCCCGCCTCCTGCAAAAGATGGGGCAAAATATCCGCCTGTCCTTCGCTGAACGTTCGCAGGGCAACGCATGAAGCGCTACTCAGACCGGTCTGGGCAAAGACCTTTCTCCAGGATGTTTCCGGTGCCCGCGCAAATACATCGTTGGCAACGCGCTGAACGGATCGCAACAAAGGCTCCATGTCGCATGCCTCCGCGCGCGCTTGCGAAGATACGAAGGTTCTCTCGAAAGATATCTGCCACTGGATGGCCAGAGCGTCTTCTATGCCCTCCTCCACGGCCATGGCCAGTATTCCGGAATCCTGCTTAGCCAGAACCTCTTCCAGCGCCTCGGGCGAGAGGCGCGCGGAAACGACTCCTTGCAGCAGGGGATACAAGGCACCTCTAACGGGCTCCCGATTCGCCGGATTCTTGTAGTAAGCGAAATCTCTCTTGTCCTGTTCGTTCAGCGTTATGTGAATGACCAGACCTTCCGTTTCCTGGCCGGCCCGGCCCGCACGCCCGGCGATGTTCCAGTAATCTCGTACGGGAATTCTGACCCTTGGTTGATTCTCGCCCATGCGCCAAGTACTGTGAATGATGACCGTTTTCACGGGCAAATTAACGCCTTGGGCCAATGTATTCGTGGCCACTATGACCTTGTAACGACCTGCCCGGCAATCCGCCTCGATCGCTTCGCGCACGAACTGGGGCAAGCGCCCATGATGAAGCGCAATACCGCGGGACAAGGATCGGGTAACGATATGCTCTTCGCCCAGCCATTGCCGGGCCAGATCCGCGGATCGGGTTGTCTGCGCTGGCAAAAAATGGGAATGGATCGGTTCTGCCGTCATCTGTCTGTATGCGAGGGATTGGTCGAGGAGCGCCTGGCCTACGCTCGCCACCCAGTTGGTTTGAGGACAAAACACGAGCACCGGACCTTGGGCGGAAAAAACGTAGGCCAATTCTGCAGCGGCATCCTTCTTTGCCGTTTGCGGGTAACGCAGGGTTCTTTGGCGCCGCGTTTCAGGGTGAATATAGGAAAAATCCCGTTTCCGGATCGCGCCGGGAACGAAAGTCTTCAGATCAGGTATCTCCTTGTCTTCTTCAAAGCGAATAATGCCCGTGGAACCCCGCCATTCAAAACGGGCCAAGCGTTGGATCGTCGGCCGCCATTCAGACGACACCTTGCGATCCGGGGAATCGGCGAGCCAAGCGGCGAAAGCCCGCAGCGTGGCATCCGGCACGACGGCCGACATGACGAGAAAGCGACAGGCCCGCAACCGGGCTTTCATCCGACTCAACAACAATTCCAGTTTGATGCCGCGGGATTCATCGTCAATCATGTGCATTTCGTCCAATACGACCAGTCTGATTTGCTCCGCTATCTCCGGGCGGAGGCGCAACAGCAAATCCAGTTTCTCCGGCGTTACGACGAGCAAGTCCGCCGTTTGCAGAAGGTGAGCCTCCACTTCGTCATATTCATAGGCACCCAGTACGGACGACACGCGATAGCCCAGATCATTCAGGATCGCGCCCAAGGTTCTTTCGACTTCAAACGCCAAGGCGCGGAACGGCGCAATGAACGCGCATTTGGACGCGGGATGGCGTTGAAACGAGTCCAGGATGGCCATTTCCGCGAGGCGGGTTTTGCCGCCGCTGGTGGGCAGACGAATGACGACGCTGTCATCCGAACCCAAGAACCCGGATGCGAGCGTTTCGATCTGCGTCGGCCACAGTTCCGTAATGCCGCGGGAATCCGGTCCGGCAGGGCCGCGGGCCAGAAGAAGCAGATAGCGTCTCCATGCCTCGGAGCGCTCCGCTTGCTCTTCCAGCCAAGACCAGGTGCTCCGCCGTTTCATCTGCGGCAACGCCGATTGCAGGCCGTACAGCATGTTGGTTTCCAGAGGCGCGCCCAATTGCTTGAAAAGACCGGTGGCTTCGCGCAACAAGGCCTCGGCTTCGACGTACGCCTCCCGGACCCCGCTGAGGAAAAAACGACAGGCCTTGGACAGCGCATCGGCCAATACGACATCCGCCAAAGCGAAAGCGAGTTCATCCAGAGGCAAATGGGGATCGGGTTCATGATTAAGGAGGCATTGGGCGCGCTGGATCGTAGCCGTCAGCCGGCGCTGAAGGAACAAAGAGACCAAGGCCTGGGTATCCGGACGCGTATCCGGTTCGGGATCAGGGCCTATAGATTGGGCCAGGTAGGCGGCATTGGCCTGATAACCCGCCAATTCATAGGCCAAGGCGGCATTGAGTTGGGCAAGGGGTTGGGCTACCCCTTCGGACAGGCGGGCCAGACTTTCCCATGCCAAAGCCAGTTGGCGCGCCTGATCTGGATGCGGAAAGGCAGTGTCTGGATTCTCGAGCGCGGCCGTTTCCAATGCATACATAGCCGCGGTGGCATTGCGACAAAATCGTCCGGCGGTATAAGTCCAATGAGGAGGATTCTCGGGTTCGCCGAGATCTTTCAACAGGGCTTTCGCGCGGATCTGCGCCAGCTCATTCTGAAAACCACCATCAGACAGCAGCCCTTGCATGCGGGCCATCAGGCCGCTACGCGCCTCAATGGCCATTACCTTTGCGCCTCTGCCCTGAGTTCCGCATACGTCGCGGCGACCAAGGATTTCAGCTGGGCAATTCTCGCCACGTAAACGACCAACGGTTCCAGTTCAATGCCTTCGTCCTCAAGCCTACCCAGTATGTCTTCGGTCCAATGGGCTTTTTCGTACAATATGCTTAAAAGGAATTTGTCTCTAGAATCGCTCCTTCCGAAAACGTAGGCTTCAATTGCGTCGGCCAGCGCTTCCTCTTGATCCCGCAGTCTGAGCAAAACGAATGTAAGCAACGCTGGTCCTCCGGCTTGGGCATCTCTGCCCAATTGCTTGGCGCCTTTGACCGCTACTGCTTTATCGGGCACGGTGCGAAGCTTCACTTCTACATACGCTATTTCTTGCAATTCGCCTTCGGACAACTTGAACGCCAAGCAATCCGGTCCTGGAAGAATCTGGTTAGAGGTGATTTTGTATCTCAGCTTATTAACAGGAATGCGAAACCCTTCCAAGGCTTCAAGAATTTCAACGGTCACCGCCTCGCCGAAGTCACCGTGTTGCGTTGGCACCTGAACAGGAATTCGAGACTCAAACCTGGATCTGACAGAAGCGAATCCATACCGATCAGCCAAAGTTGCCAAGTAATCCTTACCGAAATAGGCATCTCTGAGAAGGTCAGCGAATACAGCAGGCGTCGGTGCAGACGATATCTCTTCCAGATCAACGACCTTGAAAAAGTAGGGAGCGCTGCGCGGCACGGGCTTGAGCCAATCGCTTACGGTCATAGGGAGGATCTCTTGGCAGGCAATCTATGCATTTGACGATTACCGCGTTTGAAAGCGGGCTAGCGGTGGCTTCATAATATACCCGTACTTGGCCGGCATGCAATGGCCCCAACAGTCATTGAGCCAAGCATGGCCGTCTGCTCTGGAGCTTGGCCGCAGACTTTCGCGCCGCCATCGCGCCGGAAAAAGAGCTTTGCGTAGCCTAAGCACAATCATTCGAGAGGAGTTCAACAATGGCCATCTCCGCCGTGCGCGTCTTCCCTGTTGCCTATCCGGAACCCCATAGCCGGAATACGGAACGGTACCTGACGCTGGTCCGCATAGAGGACGACGAAGGGCATGCCGGATGGGGCGAGGGCATATCGCAGTTCCCGGAAGCCACGCGTGCCGCCGCCGCGCTCATAGAAGGCGGCCTGGCCGATCTTCTGCTGGGCGGCAATCCCTTGCGCACCCAGGATCTGTGGCAGCGCATGGTCGATAGAGCCTTCTGGTACGGCACGGAAGGCATCGCCGCGTTCGCCATCAGCGCCCTGGATATGGCGCTGTGGGATTTGAAGGGCCATATATTGGAGCAACCGGTCGTTTCGCTCCTTGGAGGCCAAGTTACGGACAAAGCCTTGGCCATGGCGTCCATCGTTTTCGATATGGACGATATTGCCTGGACGGTCGATCAGTTCAAATTGTTTCAGGCCCAAGGCTATCGCATGGTCAAAGCCGGCTGGGGCATGACGCCCGAGGCCCAGTTCGGCATGAACCGGGATCGGGATCTGCGCATGGTGGAGAGCATAAGGGAAGCCATCGGCTACGAACAGCAACTGGTCGTGGACCTTCCGGGACATCGCCGCTTCTGGGATCTGCCCACTGCCCGGCAGCGCTTTCGCGAGCTGGAACCCTTTCGACTGCGCTGGATCGAGCAACCGCTGTTGCCTGCCGATTTGGACGCGCATGCGCGTCTGCGCGAGAGCGTCGCTACACCGATCGGTACGGGCGAGGACGAATGGAACGTGGAAAGTTACAAACGCCTCATCGACTCAGGCGGAGTGGATGTGGTGCAATTGGATCCGGGACGTTGCCTGGGCATTACCGGTAGCCGCCAAGTCATCCGTTTGATTGAAGCGGTGCATTTGGAAGTCAGCGCGCATACCTGGAGCAGCGCCCTGAACACGGCGGCCAGTTTGCATTTGCTGGCCCATACCCCCTGCGCCGTAGCCTTGGACTTCAAACCGCATCCTTCTCCGATGCAACATGAACTGGTAACGGATCCGTGGGTGCAGGAGGACGGATTTTTGGCCGTGAGAGATCAGCCAGGCTTGGGCGTCCAAGTGGATGAATCTACCGTTGCCAAGTATGCTTGGCGCTAAGTTTTACGTACATTTCTATCCTGTAATAGCCTGTATCCGGGTTCTGAAAGCCCGATCTCACCCTCTCGCCATAGGGGACTTGCCCCTGGATACCAGAGCATATGCTTTGTTACAGAATGTCTGCAGATGGGAGCAGGCAAAGCATGGCGGATAGCGGCATTGAAGAATTACAGGCACTCCAGAGCGCTTTCAGTGGTTAATGGAAGCCATTCGCCGGATAGCAATGCATAGGAACACAATAATGACGAATGCAGCCGGCAGAGGTTCGCGCCGCGGAATGCCTTTCCGGCAGAAAATGTTGCTGGCCTTGCTCCGCGTCTGCAACGGCAGCATGCAAAACGCCGACTTCCAGTCGCTTCTATTTCTCTATTGCCAGGAAGCGGAGAATTCCAAGTTATACCAATTCGTTCCTTACCGATGCGGAGCCTTTTCGTTTACCGCCGATGCCGACCGACGTCGCCTCGTTGACAGGGGGCTCCTCTGGGCAGAACCGCACAGCCAACCCGCTAAATGGCATCTCACCCGGAAGGGCCGGTATGCATGTCGGGGCATCGAAGAGGAAAGGCTTACGGCTTTTGCCTACCGATATCGCGACTTGCGCGGAGACGAACTGATAGCGGAAACGTATCGACGTTTTCCCTATTACGCCACGCGCAGTGAAATCGCAGAGCGCGTACTCCGCAACGCCGCGGCAACGCGGCGCGTGATTGAAGAGGCCCGAAACCGTCCATACGTCTCCAAAGGGGACAATCGGTTGTTAACCATTGGGTACGAGGGCCGCGCCTTGGAAGGCTTCCTTAACCGACTGCTCCGATCAAGCGCCGACATTCTTTGCGATATACGCAAGAATGCCCTTAGCCGCAAATACGGCTTTTCCAAGAAAGCCTTATGTCATGCATGCCAAGGCCTTGGCATTCGTTATGAACACAAACGCGAATTGGGCATTGCTGCGGCGTTACGGCGCGACTTGAAAACGCAGGCGGATTACGACAGGTTATTCATGCGATATCGCAAAACGGTTTTGGCGCAACAGGAAGCGTCCCTGGAAGATATTCGCGCTTGGTTGCGCAACGGGCGCATCGTAGCGCTGATGGGTTTTGAACGCACGGCGCGTCAATGCCATCGGCACTGCGTAGCGGAAGCCCTTGCCTGCGCATGCGGACAAAACAGGGAAAAGCATGCGCCCGCCAAGCCGATGGGAAAAGACGGCATGCGTCATATTCAATAGGCGTTCAGCCATATGGAGAAACAAGTCTTCTGATTACTGCGCGCGCCTGGCGGGTGCGGCAGAGCGTCAAGGCCGTCATTCCCGCCCGGTTCCGGCATCCGAATGTCCAGTCCCCACGACCCGGAACTGTACCCAGCGCGCAACGCCATGGAACGGGGAATCGGTTGGCTCAAACGCGGGCGACGCGTGACCGTCCGCCATGACCCATACGCGCAACGTTGCCTGGGGTTTCTGTACTTGGCGACGGCTTGGATCGGGCTGAACTCAAGCCCCAACGCAAACGGGCCAGGATTGCTGTTTCCCGTCTGAACAGCGGTTTGGCGACCGGTCGCCGTTCGTTTCGCCTATACGTAGCTGAGGGATTGAATGTCGTGCGACAGCCAAAGTTTTGACTCTGCCCGCAAACAAAACGCACCGCTAACAGTGGAAACGGCCCTAACTGCTCCGCCCACTGGGTACCGTCCTTACATACGATACCGTAGGCAGAAGCCTTTTTCACGCGCGAGTTTTCAATGCAAGTGCTGGATTTCCATGGAACCCCAATGCTGCTGCAGATATTCGGCGACCAATCGACGATGGCAATAATGGGGTTCGTTCTCGCTGCATAGAAGGCACCCGTTGGCCAGCGTATCCGGCGCTATTGCCTCCTCAATGCGGCGTTGCGCCATCAGGGCCAAGAAGTCTTGTTCGTACTCTGACCAGCTCCCGTCCTTTTTCTTGTATGCGTCCAGCATCGGCTTGGTAGGCGCCAGAAGCGGAAGATGAACATAGGCAACGCCGCAGATTTTCTCCAAAAAATAAGCCAGATCCTGCTTTTTCGCGAAGCCGGCCAGTTGCGAGACATTATTGAGCCGTACGTCCACCACGCAACGGATACGGGCCGCGCGCAACGTCTCAAAGAAGGTCTCTGCACTTTTTTGGGTGAAACCGATTGTGGCCAAGCGCATGGATGTTACCTCTCCTTGTCGACCCTGTCCTTATTCACGAAGGCGATACTCGCTTCCTGTCTCCGGTACGCCTCGTCAGTCAATTCCGCGGACGACATGAAGAGCTGCGGCTTGTCCAGGCCGAACTTTTTTGCGCATGCGATGGACAACCTCGTCATGCGTCTCCAAGCCGCCGTCTGCGCCAATATGCGCTATTTCCGCTCTGCAGTCTGCCAAAGCGCGGGCAACCAGAACCGTGCGATGGCAGTCAATCGGATCCTTTTCTGAACACATGAGCGCCACCCGGTAACGACGCGCGCCAGTCAATACGCGCTGTATGCCGGCGCGGAAGCTATCCGTTGCGGCCAAGCGCGCGTACTGCACATATCCGTTATCATAGCAGGCGGGATCCTGCGAACGGGCTCCCAATTCCCGGCCGAGAAACGCATATTTAATGCGAAATTCCTTCAAAATCCTAGCTAACTGCTCGCGGTTGAATTGAGGATGCAGGCGACTGTAGGGCACGGAACGCACATCCGCCAGCGCCGTCACGCGATGGGTGCGCAGAAGAACCAGGAAATCTTCTCGCGAATGCGTCGAGTGTCCGATGGTGAATACCGGAAACAACGCTTCAGACATGTCAAGGCTCTAGGCGTTTTTATGATACAGGTGATTGGCTATGCGCCGCAATGGCCTTGTCTTGCCTTCAGACATGTCAAGGCTCTAGGCGTTTTTATGATGCTGGCGATGAACTTGTAGCAGACGCCTTTGAATGGCTCGCCTAGGCTGTTCACCGTTAGGAAACTCTCGCCCAATCGGTAACGGCCGTCAGGTTTTTGCAACAAAGATTGTTCCCATATGGGATCCGTGACCCACAAGCGGTACTCAGTCCCATAATGCCAGAATTGTCCTTGAACTCGTCGGGTTCCCGTTCTGCTACACACTATTGCCGCTTAGCCTACCGTCTCTCCAGACCTTGATGCAAAGAGTTCCAGACCACGTCAACTCGCCTTTCATCTACCAAACTGGAAATGCCTGTACATACAGCGCATGTTGCCTATAACAAAGGCGGGCTTGCCTTTGTCCGTCAAGCGCATTCGTAAGCAAAGCGTACAAGTCTGTAAAGCATCCTTCCAGCATAGGGCGAATGCGCAAGTCAATATCGGCAGGAAAAATGTCCGACATCGTAATCATGGTGGACGGTTGGCCGTATCAGGCAGTCATTATACGGCCTAAGGCGTCCACACGTCATCGGCATACGGATCAAACGCATTGCGATCCTGAGAGCGCAACGCAGGAGCGCGCATGTCGAGCATCCGGCCGCCGTTGGTCGGGAGCGGTGGTTTATGCGGCTCGCCTTCGCTATTCGCCACCGTGGGATCGCAACGCTCTTCCGCGACGGCGATGCCGAACTCCAAGGCGTACGCCATCTGTTCCGCCATGAAGTTGCGCATCTGAGATATGCGGGCAAGCCTATCGCATACGTCATGGGAGGCAAGGGCGCATAGGGATTATCCGATGCGGTCTCAGGCGCATTGGACGAACCGCCGCGGAGCGCATCGAAATAATCGGTGCGTTGCGACAGCATAATGACCAGCGGCGGATACCTCATCCGCACGGCGAGATAATTGACGATCCAGCGCGCCATGCGGCCATTGCCGTCTTCAAAGGGATGGATGTTGATAAAGTCCCAATGGGCATCGGCCCATAACTGGGCGGGATCAAACGCGTGCGGATCTTGCAGATGCATGCGCAAACGATCCATGTACCTCTGCACGAACAGATCCATCAGACGCGGCACGGCCTCGGGCGGCGCGAACTCCACGAGTACGCCGGCCGCCGCGTCCGGAATGACGTTGGGCCTTGTTTTGTAGGCGCCCAGACGCACATTGAAGGGTAGGCGGCGCCCGTAGCGATCCACGGCGGGATAGGGACGACCACCCAATATCAGGCGGTGTACGTCTTGCAGATTGGATGCGGTCAAGGATTCATTCGCGTCCGCCATCTCGCGTAGACGGTGCAGGGCGTCGTCATGCCCCCTTACCCAGTTCAGATCCACTTCGGATTGCGGGCGCGTGACCCGATGTGACAGCAGCAGATCCACCGTATCCTTGTAACTAAGGCGGCTGCCCTCGATGGCGGTCGAGTGGCAATTCCAACGCATGCGTATATTCGTCCACCAATGGGCCCGAACGGCGGGCGCCATGGGCGGGGCCTGTTGCCATGCGCGATGCAGAGCGCGCAAGGACTCTGGCCCGAGTCTTGCGGCCTGAGGCTCGGTATGGGCTGTCGGGACAGCTTTCGCCGGGCGCTCTTCTGCCCGCGTATCGGAAGCGTCCCTTGCGGTTGGGGGGCTGCAGGCGTACATGCAACGGTTCCTGTCGGGTTGCCCATCTTGCAACAAGGGCATCTGTCGTTTCCGCTTAAATGACGTTTATCGTCCCTGTGTATCCCCGGCCAAGACGGGAGGCACCTACAGTTAATGGCGTGTCGCCAAGAAACAAGCCAAGCATCAGGCCTGTATGAGTATGCCTTGCAGCGTCAGATCCGTCGCAAAATGACGCCGGGCGAAGTGCCCCGGCCTGTGTTCGGCCGAGGGCAGTGTTTCCGACGCGCAGATCTCCTGGGCGTAGACGCACCGGGAATGAAAGTAGCATCCCGACGGCGGGTCGGCAGGATTGGCATGTCGCCCTCCAGCACGATCCGCTAGGCTCCCGCCGCGGATCCGGGGCCGAGATCGCCATCAAGGGTTTCCGTATAGGGATGCAGGGGTTGCGTGAAGAGCTCTCACGTCGTCGTCATTGCCACGATCTGGCCTACGTACATGACGGTCACGGAGTCGCATACGTGCTTGATGACGCTCATGTTGTGCGCGATGAAGAGATAGGTCAGATCGAATGTCTCCTGCAGTTCCTTGATCAGATTCAGGATCTGCGCTTGCACGGAGACGTCCAGCGCGGACACGGGCTCGTCGGCTACGATGAATTCGGGATTGAGGGCCAGCGCCCGCGCTTGGCTGATGCGTTGGCGCTGGCCGCCGCTGAAGGCGTGCGGGTACTGGTTAATGCGGCCACTTGGAACTGATCGGGAGATAACATACACTGCATGGATGCGGGTATGTCCCTTGGGGATGTTGAACAGGCGATGAGCGGCGGAGACTTGGCCTAATTATGAGAGACAGGCTTGAAACCATAACCCTTAAGGGATTCAAAACTATTGAACGATTGGAGAATTTTAAACCGCAATCCTTGGCGGTGCTCATCGGAGCCAATGGCGCAGGCAAATCCAATTTCATTTCGTTTTTTCGCATGTTGAGTTGGGCGTTGGACGACCCGGATAATCTTGCGTATTACGTAAGCGAACAAGGCGGAGCCAGCGCTTTCTTGTACGATGGCCCTGTCAGAACCCGCGAGATTGAGGCAGAATTAACGATTCAATCGAAACAGGGTCAAAATCAATATGGATTCAGGTTGGCTTTAGCGTCAGGCGACACCTTCATATTTGCTGATGAACGGTACCGCTTCTCTCACGTCAGTCTTCCCACCCCGTATCCATGGCAGAAAGTAGGTGCCGGTCACCGTTTTCCGCAACTTATTGTTTTGTCGAACCAAAACAGTACAGCTTGGATTACCCGTAAACTTCTCCAAAAAATTGTCGTCTACCAATTCCACAATACATCGCATTTCGCGCGCCTGCGCGCGAAATGGCATATGGATGACAATCTCCGACTCAAGGAAGACGCGGCCAACATCGCGCCATTCCTGTTTCGTTTGCGCGAAAACCGCGGCCCGTATTACCAACGCATCATAGATACCCTGCGGCTTCTCCTGCCCCATTTCGCGGATTTCGTACTGGAGCCCCGAGCCGGCTATCTGCTTCTGCAATGGCGCGAACGGAACAGCGACCAGGTTTTCAGCGTCTCCCAAGCGTCCGACGGCATGTTGCGGGTGATAGCGCTCGTTGCGCTTCTCCTGCAACCGACAGAGGATTTACCCGACGTACTCATTCTCGATGAACCGGAACTGGGATTGCATCCTTACGCCATCAATGTGATCGGCGGCTTGATCCAGGCCGTATCCCAACAGATACAAGTCATAGCCGCTACGCAATCCGTTCCCTTCATCGATTGCTTTGCCCCGGAGGACATCGTCGTCGTTGAGCGCGCAGATCGCAGTTCTGCCTTCAAACGATTGGACCCTGAAGCCCTGAAGGAGTGGCTTGAGGAATTTTCGCTTTCCGAATTATGGGCGAAAAACGTGCTCGGCGGGCGTCCCTGATGACGGTCAGGCTACACTGCGTAGTGGAAGGACAAACCGAGGAAACTTTCGTCAACCGGGTTCTGCGTCCCCATTTGGCTAACCAACAAATCATGATTGACGCGCGGCGCGTCAGGACGGGAACAAAGCGCGGAAAAACGTACCGCGGGGGAATGACAAACTACGCCCGCGCGAAAAGAGATATTGAACGGTGGATTAAAGGAGACCAAGCGGCCCATTTCACTACCATGTTCGATCTGTACGGATTGCCTACGGATTTTCCCTGCTATGTCAAATCCAAACGGATACGCGACCCTATTCAACGGGTCGATAGATTGGAAAACGCTTTGCGGAATGACATTGGCAACGCACGCTTCATCCCTTACATTCAACTGTATGAGTTCGAGACCCTGCTGTTGTCCGCTCCTCATCAGCTTGCGTCGCAGTTTCCCGAACAAACAGCGGCCATACGGAAACTTGTCGAGATGTCTGCCGACTTTACGTCGCCGGAAGGGATCAATGACGGAGCGGACACGGCCCCGTCAAAACGCATAATCAACGAAATTCCCGCATATGCAGGCATGAAAGTATCCGCGGGCCCCATTGTGGCGGAGCGCATAGGGTTGCCGATTTTGCGCGCGCGGTGCCGGCATTTCGGAGCCTGGCTTGACCAATTGGAAGCCTTGGCGTGAAAAACGGCCGATCCGGGCAGCGCGGGCAAGTGCGTCCAAGCGCAGGCGTAGGCTCCTGCTGGCCTGCTTTCAAACAGACGACGCATTCGGCGCGCAGTCACTCTGGAAAGGACTACGTCCGGCCAACGTCTCCCATTGCCCTGCGATCAATGAACGGGCCGCGTCAAGGCGCAGGCCAACGGTCGCGCGGCGGAGTTCCTGCGGGCGGGGTCAGCAAGTCCAGAGCGCGTTTCTGCCCTGTGCTTGCGCGGCAGCGACGATCGGCGTATGGGAGAACGCCGTTCAATGCATTCTGGAATTCGGTCGGCAGGTCATATACAATGCCTTGGCGAAAGCATGTCACAGGGATCAAAGCGTATGCCTGAGCACCCCTCCCTCGTCTTCCAAAGAGCGGCCATTCCTCCTTTCTCGCCTTCTATGGATCGGGCGGTTCGCAAGGCCCTGCATTTGCCGGCGAACAAATATATTGCGACCGCGGACATGCTACGCCTGAACCGTCTGTACATAGCGGACGCTTCAACCCTATGCGCCGATGATTTTTGCGGCTTGCCGGCCTTGCATGCGTTGCACCTCAACGCGCGCGACTTACAGGATATCCCGGTCGATTTGTTCCAGGAGACGCACGCCTTGCAAGAGCTGTCTATCCAGGAAATCCAACAAGACACCCTGCCCAGCGATCTCTTCCACGGTTTGGATACGCTCACCCGTCTCTACATACGAGACGGAGCGCTGCGCCATGTGCCGGGCGATCTGTTTTCCAGCCTGAAAACGGTCGAACAGATCGGTCTGTCCAGCCATCATCTAACCGAACTGCCTACGCGGCTGTTTTCCGGCTTGAGGGCCTTGGCAGACATCGATCTCAGCGGCAACGGCCTTGTCTCATTGCACCCGGATGCGTTCCAGGACCTGGATCTGTTCAGACTGAATCTCGCGCACAACAAGTTGCGCGCCTTGCCGCAAGGCCTATTTCACGACTTGGACGGAATGGAAAGGCTGCATCTGGACAACAACGAGCTGCGCGCCTTGAAAGCGGATACGTTCGCCGGAACGCCAAGCCTGCGTTCTATGTCCCTGCATTCCAATCGTTTGGATACCGTTCCGAGCTCCCTGCTGAAAGGCCTGCATGAACTGCAGATGCTGGATTTGCGGGACAACCGCTTCCGCTCGCTGCCGCGGCGGTTCTTTGATTCAACCACGCATCTCACGCATCTGGACTTGAGCCTCAATCGCTTCAACGCCAATCCCCTGATACCCTCTAGACTACCGAATCTCCAGATCCTGCAACTGGACGACATTATGGACAAGGAAGAGGCGTTAGACTTCTACCAGAGCATGGAATCCCTGGATCATCTTATCGTCGGCAGCGTCTATTACGCGCCCTTTGATGCCGATGATGCGGATGACGAAGACGATGCGGATGACGAAGAATTGTGAGCGGCAACCGCGATCGACGCGCAGAGGCAGGAACGGAAAGGACGGCGCTTCAGACGCCGCGGAGCCGCGCGGGCTTGGGCGCTTGACCGGCCTCCGCCCAGCGGGCCTATTCGGTTGCGCGCCGTAGCGAGACGGGCGTCATCGGCAGAGAGCACCCAAGGCCAGCAGAGCATTGCGGCGACGATACAACTCCGGGTGGGCGGTCGTCGCCAGCAACGCCTGCACGGTAGCGTCCGCGGCGCGTCCGAGTTTGCGCAGGGACAGCGCGGCGTTGTGTCCCACCCAGTAGTTCTCATCTTCCAGGGCGCGGCCCAGCGCGCGGGTCGCGTCGTCCGAGCAGTCTCCCAACGTGCCCAAAGCCTCGGCGGCATTGCGACGCACCCAGGGAGACGCATCGCGCAGGAGAGCCGTTATCTTGGAGGACAAAGGACGGGCCGCGCGGCCCAAGTCGCCTGCGGCGTCCGCGGCGCCCCCGCGGATGCGCCAGTCTTCGTCTGCCAAGGCCGCATCCAGGATCCCCAATCCGCGTTCCCCCTGGGCACTCAAGGCATAGCCGATGAAGTGCTCGCAGGGATTCGTATGCTCCCGGATCCGGGCCTTGGCCTCGGCCTGGTCCGCGTCCCGCTTCCAGAACGACCGCACGGCCTCAAGGCTGTCCCACGCGTGCGGCGCCAGCGCATAGGCGGCCTGCAACCGGGCCGGTTCGGATCCTTCCAGCAGACGCGCCAGCGACGCGCCTGCGGACGCGCCGGCCGTTTGGTTTGCGCTGACGCCGCAGTTCCAGCGCCACACGGTCTCCCATAGCGGTTCCAGCGGATCGCCGGCGCGATCGGCGGGCGCGCGCCACTCCGCCGCGCGATTGTCCCACGCCGGCCGGGTCGGTTCCGAGGCGCGGCAGAACAGGAATTTCAACATGTAGCGCGGGCGCGTCGAGACGTTCCTCAGGGCGCGGTGCCACAGATCGTAGTGAACGACAATGACCGTGCCCGCGTCGCCCGTCACCGCGATTTCGTCCGCGCCGGCGACGGACGCCGGATCGCTGAAGTACTGGCTGCCCGGCGTCACGCCGGTCGGTCCCATGTCGGACGCGACCGCTTGCGGATAGTACATGGCCATGGCCCAGCGCGAACGGTGGTGGCGTACGTTCAGGTCGTCTTCGTAGGAATCCTGGTGGTTCTTCTGGGCCGGCGCGCCCGGTACGTTTTGATGGCAGTGGCGATGCGGATGCATGAAGAAGTCGTCCCCCAGAAGGCTGCCCAAGGCCCCGCGCACGACGGGGTCGGCGAAGACCAGCTGGACGGCCGGATTATGCGCCAGAATCTCGTTGCCCGGATTGCCTATCGTCGCGAAGACGTCCGCGCACCGCTCGCGAATATGGCGATGCACGACCGCGGGCAACCCGGTTCGCAGCACGAGAAAGCCGTCCGTCACGTAGCGGCGCATCTGGGCATCGGTCAGTTTGACGGGCTGGGCGTAACTGTTCATGGCGCAGGCCTCCGCGCGAACGTCAGGGCAGGGTTAGGCGCGAACGGTCGAGCCTCTTCCAGGCAGATTTTATCCCATAATTGAAACGAGAAAAGACCAGCGCGGATATGAAGGGATATTTCTTGCGCCTTCTTGGAATGAGCGTATTCCTCTCCGTAGCCATCTCATTGAAGAGTTATGTTCGTAGTACAATGGATTTAGAGGGAAAAGGAAGAGGGTTGCAACCGGAAGAACTTGCTTCGCAGAGTTATGCGGGAGAAATATCATGATCAATGTCGAAAAGGACAATTTAGTCGATATCGAGAAAAATGCCTTGGCCGCCTATGCCGTACGGGAAGGCCTCTTTGGTCCTCCGGCCAATGCAGAAGCAGCAGAGGCTCGTTGGCAAAAGTGCTGGTACGAAGCCCGCGCAGAGGTAATGTACGCGCAACGATACGAAGACGGCGCCCGCGGCCACACGGAAGAGGATTTACCGGATTTCCAACGATTATTCAGCGCTTTTCTGCCAAGACGCAATGGCCGTGACCGCGCGGAAAAGGCTTCAATGCACTTCCAACAGGGAAATATCAAGCAAAGGTTTGGCTGGTATACGGAAGCCATCGCAGACTATGACCAAGCGTTGCGTCTCGACCCAAACCTAGCTAAAGTTTATACTAACCGAGGAGTATCCAAGGCCGAGTTGGGCCAGCATACGGCAGCCATCACGGATTATGACCAAGCCCTGCGCCTCGATCCGAATGATGCCTTGTCTTATTATAACCGTGGAAATGGCAAGAAGGCGTTGAGGCGGCATGCTGAAGCCACGGCAGATTACGACCAAGCCTTGCGAATAGTCCCCAACTGGGCCGCAGCTTGCAATAACCGTGGGCTCACCAAGGAAAATTTGGGGCAATATGAGGCATCGATCGCAGACTATGACCAAGCGCTGCGCCTGGATTCCAACATGGTTGAAGCTTACGTCAATCGAGGCCGCGTCAAGAAAGAGCTGGGGCAATATGAGGCGGCTATTGCCGATTACAGCCAAGTCTTGCGCCTTGATTCTGACAATACCAACGCTTATATCGATCGAGGGTACTGCCAAGGACAGTTGGGCCGCTATGCCGACGCTATTGGCGACCACAACCAGGCCTTGCGCCTTGATCCCGACAATGCTGAAGCCTATGCTAAGCGGGGATATTGTCAGGAACGGTTAGGTCAGCCTGTCGCCGCCATTGCCGATTACAACCAAGTCTTGCGCCTTGACCCTAACAATGCCGCAGCCTATATCCTCCGAGGGATCTCCCAAGAACAGCTAGGCCAGTATGCCGCCGCCATTGCCGACTACAACCAAGTCTTGCGCCTTGACCCCAACGATGTCATGGCCTATGCCAGTCGAGGAAACTGTCAAAAACAGTTGGGTCAGTATGTTGCCGCCATCGCCGACTACAATCAAGCCTTGCGCCTTGACCTCAACAATATCTCGACTTATGTTCAACAGAGGATCTGCGTTGAACGAGGGATCTGCCGCAGACTGTTGGGGCAGCACGCTGAAGCCATCGCCGATTACAACCAAGCCTTGCGTCTTGACCCCAATAATGCTGAAATCTATGCTGAACGGGGGATCTGCCACAGACTGTTGGGGCAGCACGCTGAAGCCATCGCCGATTACAACCAAGCCTTGCGTCTTGACCCCAACAATGTTATGGCCTATATCGGTCGGGGGGAGTACCAAGGGCAGTTGGATCGACATGCCGAAGCCCTCGCCGACTATAACCAGGCCTTGCGCCTTGACCCTAACAATGCAGGAGCTTATACCGGTCGAGGATATTGCCAAGAGCAGTTGGGTCAACATGCCGAAGCCCTCGCCGATTATGACCAAGCCTTGCGCCTTGACCCCAACAACGCTATGACTTACTATAATCGAGGCAATGCCAAAGTAGCGTTGGGGCGTCACAGTGAAGCCATCGCTGATTACAATCAAGCCTTATGTCTTGATCCCAACAATGCAGGGGCTTATTTCAACCGCGGAGGAGCCCGGAGACATTTGGGGTGGTATGCCGGAGCGATTGCCGATTACAGTCAAGTATTGCGTCTTGAGCCGAACGATGCCAAGGCCTATTTCGGTCGCGGACGCTGTCAAGAGCAGTTGGGCCAGCAAACCGAAGCGATTGCCGACTATAACCAAGCCTTGCGCCTCGATCCGAATTTGGTCGAGACATACGCCAACTGAAAAGGTGTCAATTTCGTCCCTAGCATCTGTGTGAAAAAAGTTGTTGAGCCAAGCGAGCCAACTATTGATCGAATCGCTTTGCCCTTCGTTTCGAGATGCGGCAGTGTTGAGGTTGATTGGGCATCCTGCGAACAGCGGTTATCCTCCCAGATATCCATCCCATGGCGCGTCTCCGAGAGGATAGCCCCCCGATGACCGACGCTCAATGGCTCCGCATTCGATCTTTTATGGACTCTTGTTCCGTCATGTGTGTGGGCCACGCAACGCGCGGCCATCGGTTCGTGGCCGCGCTGTGCGGGATGGCGCAGGCGGGCGCTCCTTGGCGTCGGTGGGTGGTCGCTGAGTACGGAAAGCGGCATTCGGTCTATCGTCGCCAGGCGGTCGAGTGCGTGATCTGAGGATGACATCTTCGCTGCGCGCCATCGCGGACAGGGCGGCGGCGCGCAGCGCGTGGCTGGCCTGCGCGCTCTTCCTCCTCGCCGGTGTGGCGGTGCTGGACGATTACGGCGTGGTGCGGGACATGGTCGTAAATCGTCATACCGCGCAGCTCGCTTTGGATTACGCCTGGGGCCGCAACGACAAGTTGCTGAGCCACTACGATCGCACGTACGGCGTCGCGGTAGAAGTGCCGCTCTTGTGGGCAGAGCGCGCGCTGGGCCTGCGGGACAGCCGCGCCGTCTACCTGTTGCGCCATCTGCTGACGCACCTCCTCTTTCTGGCCGGCGGCCTGGGCGCCGCCGCGCTGGCCTTCCGCCTGTACGGCAGCCGCCGACTGGCGCTGGCGGCGCTGGGCCTGTTCCTGCTGCACCCGCGCCTGTACGCGCACTCCTTCTTCAACGCCAAGGATCTGCCCTTCCTCAGCCTGTTCATGCTGGCGTTGCTGCTCACGCACTGGGCCTTCCGCCGCGACACGGGGCCAGCCTTCCTGCTGTGCGGCCTTGGCGTCGGGGTGCTGGCCAACGTGCGGCCCATGGGCCTCCTGCTCGGCGCCGCCGTGCTGGCGCTGCGCCTCTGCGACTTCCTCTGGGCCATCGACCGCGCGGCGCGGCGGCGCGTCCTATGCACGGGCGGCGTGTTCGCGGCGGCGTGCGCCCTGACCCTGTACGCCGCCTTCCCCTATCTGTGGAGCGATCCGATCCGCCATCTCGCGGAATCGCTCGCGTACGCGGCTGACCACCCCTTCGATATGCCCCAGCTGTTCCGCGGACATTACGTCAGCAGCCAAGCGTTGCCGCCGGAGTACGTACCCGTCTGGTTCGCGATCACCGCGCCGCCGCTCGCGCTCGGCCTCGGTCTGGTCGGCTTGGCGGCCCTGGCGCGGCGCGCGGGGCGCCGCCCGGGAGCCCTGCTGCGCCATACGCGGCTGCGTTTCGAGGGCCTGCTCCTGGTCTGTTGCGTCCTGCCCGCGTGGGCCGCCATCCTGCTGGAATCCACGATGTATAACGGCTGGCGCCACCTGTATTTCCTCTATGCGCCCTTTTGCCTGCTGGCGACCGGCGGCCTGCACGCGTTGGCGATGGCCGCGCGGGGGATCCCCGCGCCGCAAGCAGAGCCCGAAACGCCCCGCGCGCCGTCCGGCGGGGGGGGGCTGGACGTACGGACTGGCGGGCGCCGGTGCGGCCGCGACGCTGGGCGCGCTGGTCTCGCTCCATCCCTACCAGCATCTCTATTTCAATTTCCTGGTGGATCGCGCGACGCCGGCGCGCCTGCTCGTGCGCTACGACCTGGATTACTGGCAGATCGCCTACCGGGACGCTCTGGCATTTCTGTTCGCGCAGTACCCGGACGATCCGATCCGGGTCCAGAAGCAATTCTTGATCGGGTATAGCAATCCGCTGATCCTGCCTGCGGCGGATCGACAGCGGTTCGTACCGGTCAATCATGCCGGCGATTTTTACATCGCGGATCGCCGCGCCCCTTGGCTTGGCGGTCCGGTGCAGCCGACCCCGTACGCGCCCGTCATCTATGCGCAACAGGTCTACGGCAACCCGATCGTGGAAGTGCTGGCGGTGGATCTGGCGAAGGCGGACGCGGCCGCCGCCCCCTATCGCGCGGCCTACCGCGCCCTGGCCGCCCGCGAACCCGTCATCCGCGACCGCTTTGACGTCTACCTGGACGAACGGGCCGTGAGCTTGGTGCGGGATCCCTGCCGGCCCGAGGACACCGCGCCCCGCTTCCTCCTGCACGTCACGCCAGTCGCCCCGCAGGATCTGCCCCCGGCGCAGCAGGGCGTCGGGTTCGACAACCTGAATTTTTTCTTCTTTGAGCGCGGCGTGCGTCTGGACGGCGCCTGCCTGGCCGTCGTCCCGCGCCCCGCCTATCCCATCCGGCACCTGAAGGTTGGCCAGGGCGGGCCTGTGCCCTGGCAGGCCGGCTTCACCCTTCCGCCCGCGCGCGCGACGGCGCACGCGTACCGCGCCGCCTACCGGTCGCTGGCGGCGCAGCCGCCGACGCACCGCGCCCCGTTCGACGTCTACGTCACCGCGTCCACCGTGACCTTCGCCAAGGCCCCCTGCACCGCCGCCGACGCGCGGCCCCGGTTCATCGTGCATGCCGCCCCCGTCAACCCGCAGGACCTGCCCGGTCTCCCTTTCCACAACCTGGGCTTCGGTTTTCCCGTACGCGGCGTGCGTTTCGACGGTATCTGCCTGGCCACCGTGCCGCGGCCCGCCGCCCCCGTCCGGCACCTGACGGTGGGCCAGTGGCTCCCGAAGGAAGAAGGCGGGGCTGTGCGCTGGCAGGCCGACCTTCCGCTGCCGCTCGCCCCCGCGACGGCGCACGCGTACCGCGCCGCCTACCGGTCGCTGGCGGCGCAGCCGCCGACGCACCGCGCTCCGTTCGACGTCTACGTCACCGCGTCCACCGTGACCTTCGCCAAGGCCCCCTGCACCGCCGCCGACGCGCGGCCCCGGTTCATCGTGCATGCCGCCCCCGTCAACCCGCAGGACCTGCCCGGTCTCCCTTTCCACAACCTGGGCTTCGGTTTTCCCGTACGCGGCGTGCGTTTCGACGGTATCTGCCTGGCCACCGTGCCGCGGCCCGCCGCCCCCGTCCGGCACCTGACGGTGGGCCAGTGGCTCCCGGAGGCCGAGGGCGGGGCTGTGCTCTGGCAGGCCGACCTCCCGCTGTCGCGCGGCCCGCGCGCCCTGAACGCCTTCCGCACCGCCTTTCACGCGCTGGCCGCCGCCGCGCCCGTCCATCGGGGCGCTTTCGACGTCTATGTCACCGCCAACGCGGTCGCGTTCGCCAAGCAGCCCTGCACGGCGGCCGATACGCAGCCCCGGTTCCTCCTGCACTTCGTCCCCGTGAATACGCGCGATCTGCGGCCCGCTCGCCGAGGCCTCGGCTTCGCCAACCGGGATTTCGCGTTCGCGTGGCAGGGCGCGCATTTCGACGATGCCTGCCTGGCCTGGGTCCCGCTCCCCGCCTATCCCCTTGAGCGCCTGCGCGTGGGCCAGTTCCGCGCCGGCGAAGAGCCCCTTTGGCTGGCCGAGATCCCCTGGGTCCCGTGACGGCATCCACTTCCAGCGGTCTCCGTCGCGCAGGACGGCATGTCGCCTGACCGGACGCGCCCGTCGGGTCCGGTGGCGTTGCGGGCGGCGGCCGGCACCGCGGCCCCGGCCGCCGTCTGGAGGCCCGTCCGCGCGGTCCCGTCTGCCTCAATCCCGGTTCCGCTTCGGCCTGTGCGGATCGGTCGCGCCAACGTCGCACAAACAAGGAAGACTACCCTGGCGGGAAGCGGCAGGCGGGGATCAAGGCGTCCGCATAGATCCAGGCGCTCCTGCCGGTCGGGGATCATCCGCGCCGAGGCTGGGCGGCCTCGGGCAAACGTCTAAGGAACGCCAGGCGATGCCCCTCTCGGCACGCTCAGTAGCCAAGCGCCTCTGCTATCGGCCATGCGCCCGGCAGAGTCGGAAGCCGTCTCCGGCACAGCGGGGCCATCCGCGGCTCCAAGGGAAAAGTCGTACGCCGGCTTTCCGGTTGGCCCCAACCAGCATCGCGCTACGTATTATGATGTCGCGCGTACGATATCCTCCAAGGGACGCGCGCGGGGTCATGCCGGCCGTGTTTTCGCTCGGATAAGGTTCGCCGTGGCTCGCGCGGCTTACGCGTTATACGCCTCCATGACAAGATCCAGAGACATCGCCCATGTCTGAGAACGACAGCCAGCGCCAGCAACTCCTTGAAGTGACCCAACTTGAGTTGCGCCAAGCGCGAGAAGAACTGGACAGCCTGCAAACGGAAATCGACCAGCTTGAAATCAGACGAGGCGAGTGCAAGGATGATATTGCCGGCATTCAAGCCCAGCGCAGTCGCCTGCAAACGGAATTGAACGACTTGGCAGCCGAAGCCGCCCAACGCAAGCGACGTCTCGCCCAAGCGCAACAGGAGTACGCGGCCGTCCGCACCCAGCGCCAACAACTCCAGACGGAACTGGAAGCGACCCAACTCAAGTTGCGCCACACGCGAAGAGAGCGGGACAGCCTGCAAACGGCAATCGGCCAGCTTGAAAGCAAGAAAGGCCAATTCAGGGATGATATTGCCGGCATTCAAGCCAGGCACAGCCGCCTGCAAACGGAATTGAACGACCTGGCATCCGAAGTCGCCCAACGCAGGAGATATCTCGCCCAACTCGCCCAAGCGCAGCAGGAGTACGCGACCGTCCGCGCGCAACGCCAACAACTCCAGGCGGAACTGGACCGCCTGGAAGCCGGGGTGCGCGCAGGCAAGCAGGATACGGCGCGCATCCTGCAGGGGTGCGCCGCCGCCCACCGGGAGCGAGACCGTCTACGGACGGAAATCGACCGCCTGGAAGACAGGCTGGCCGAGGCCAAAAGCGCAACGGCTCCCTACAGGCCCAAGACTCCCGTCTGGATAGTCCTGTTGCTGCTGGCGTTCGGCTTCGGACACCTCGCCAACCTCGGCTTGATCATTATCGTTTTTCTGCTGGGGAGGATAGTTCAGAGCCTGTAGCCTCGAGACTTGGCTGTGGACGCCGCGCCCCGCGCGCTGTCCGCGCAGAGGCTTCCGCAAAGCGGCGCTTATTCCATCCCCAAGGCTATTGAGTTACCCGTCCCCCTACGATCGCAGGTCAAGGCAGGAAAGCCAAATCCTGGTTTTAAGGGCGTTCGCGTTGTCCCCGCCGATGCCGCCCCGATTGAGGCCTTGCGTCCAGGCGTACCACAGGCCGTCGCGCGGCGTCGCCTGCGAGGCCGAAGGATCGGTCCATTCCAGCACAGGCAGCCAATGGGCGGCGGACGCGTCCGGTCCCGTCAGGCAGGATACGGCGCGCGCGGCCTGCGGGACGCCCGCCGGCCAACGCGCGTAATGCAATTCCTGCGCGGGATCGAACCAAGCCGTCGCGGCGCCTGCGGGATGCTGGGCGAACAGCAGGTGCAAGCCTTCTGCGCGGTCGAAGGCCATGGCCATGGAGCGCCCGCCGCGCAGGTCGAAGGCGTCCAGGGCAGGGCCCGGCGCCATGGCGTCGGAACCCTGGGGCGCCAAGCGATATAACCGGCCGCCGGGATAATCCGGATGCACTACGTACGTCCACGGGCAGCCCTGGCCGTCCAGCGCCATGCTGTTTATGCGCAGGCCGCCCTGGGGGGCGCGGCAGAAAGGTTGAACGTGGGCCATGGACACCGGCTCGTCCACTGCGGAGCCGTCCGCCGCCTGCCATGTCCGTCCCCCGTCCCGAGACGTTATATGCGCGGCGGCATAGGTCAGGCAGTCGGACGCCTGGCCGGTAGCGCCGTAATGGAACTGGAAAACCAGATGCAGCGTCCCGGCCGCGTTCACGCGCAGGGACTGCATGAAGTGGCTGTAACCGGGCATGGGACTCTCCGCCAGCGCCCGGGGCGCTGTCCAAGGCGCGCCCGGCGGCTTGCGCCGATACGCCAACTGCCAGCGCGCGCCCCTGGAAGACCGGTACGCCAGGTGCAACGCGCCGCGGGCATCGCAGAGCAGGCTGGGATAGGACGCGCGGGCGCCCACGGGTTCCGGGGCGGACCACGCCTCCGGATCCAGAACGTCGGCGGCGTCCGTCCAGCGATGCAGGAACGCGCCGTGATGCGCGCCGGACATGAAATGCAGGCGTCCAGACGGTTCCAGGGCCAAGGCCGGCCCGCAATGGTTGTCCACGCCTTCCGCTAGGCAGAACTGGCCTATGCGCTCCCGGCGGTTCGGGTCGATCGCGCCGAGCATGACCCGCGCCGGCTGGCCGGGCGCCGTCGGCGCATCCAGCCACCCGACGACCAGGACGCGGCCGCGCCGCACGAGCTTGTTGCTCAGATCATAGCCGGTGCCGCGATCCGATCCCTGATCAGACAGGAGCAGGGGACGCGGCCTCACGCGCCCTCGATGTCCGCCACCAACTGCATGCTGCGGATGGCGTCCCGGATGTCCGTCAGCGGCTGTTGATGCGTCCGCACGCATTCAATGAAGTGCCGGTGCATGGCCAAGGTGCCGTCGTAGGCCGCCGCGTCGTCCTGCGCGACGGCTTCCAGGCTCCAGCCCGTTACGGTTTCGCGGCGTTCGTCGTCTTCCAGGAACGTGACCTGGCCGGGGATATCGAGGTAGCAGCCCACGCCCGCGGCGTGCAATTGCGCGCCCAGGACGCGTCCGCCCGAGGCGCGCACGGCCAGGATCATGCCCGTCGCCTCGTTGTCGAATTCAATCAGGGCGTTGTACACGTTCCAATGCGCGCTGTCGAACCGGGCGCGCTTGGCCTGCACGACTGCGGGTTCGCCGCCGGCCATATAGCGCACGAGATCCACGATATGGCAGACGTCGTTCCACAGGGTGGTCGTGAAACCGCCGGCCGCCTCGCCGAGCAACTGCTTGTGGAAGATGCCCGCGGCCATGGAAACGGGCCCGCGGGCCCGGACGCGGCGCAACGCTTCCTGCACCACGGCGGTATGGCGCCGCTGAAAGCCGACCTGGCACCAAACGCCGTTGGCCACGGCGGCGTCGCGGATCTGCGTCACCTCCTCCATGTTCGCGCCCGGCGGCTTTTCGATGAAGAGATGCTTGCCCGCGTTGAGGCAATCCAGCACCGGCTCCAGGGCCCAGCGCTCGTTCATGACGCAGTAGACGAGATCGGGGTCGGCGCGCTCCAGCATCTCCTGATGCCGCGTGTAGACCTCGGCGAAGCCGTACCGATTCACGACGAGATCCAGGCGTTCCTCGTCCAGTTCGCATACGCTGGCCATGGTTACGTCCGGCAGACGGGCCACGTTGGGGTAGTGGGCGTTGCGGCTGCGCGGCCCTGCGCCGATGAAGGCGGCTTTCAAAGGTTGGTCAGGCATGGCGTTTTCTCCTTGGACGCGGCCAGTCGGGGGTTACGCCTGGGCGCGCAGGCCGTTGACGTAGCGGACGTCGCAGCGCGTCAGGTCAATGACCGTGTCCGCGGGTTCGCCGGCGTATTCGCTGTGGAAACTGACGGGACCGGCGAAAGACTGCGCGTCCAACGCGGCCAGTACGTTGACCCAATCCACCAGTCCTTGCCCCATGCGCACGCAGCGGGAGGCCCATACGGAACGGCCTTCCCGCTGCGCCGGCGCGTGTTTCAGATCCTTGAAGGCGCATACGGCCAGATGCGAGCGCATGATGTCCAGCGCCATGTCGGGGGGTTCCCCGCAAATGGCCAGGTGCCCGGGGTCGGCGAAGAGGGCGATCTGGGCGGGATCGAAGTCTTTGACCAGATGCATGGCGGCGCTGCCGTTGAGGCCCATGGAACGGCCGGAATGGTTATGCACCAAGGTCGCGACCCCGTATTGGGCGGACAGTTCCGCGAAGTCCGACAGACGGGCCTGCACGCGCGCCACGGCGTCCCAATAGCCTTCCGCGGCGCTCCAGTGCCAGTATCCGATCTTGACGAAACGCACCCCGGCCTCCGCGCAGGCCGCGTAGAGATCCGCGGCGAAGTCGGCCTGCGGGTCCGTAAAACTGGTCGGCGTGGTGATCAGGGGAATGGACAGGCCGGCCTCCCGGAAGCGCCGCGCGGCGGCCGGCAGTTCCGTCCGGGCGTTCTGGGGCGTGACCGGATAGCCCGGCCGCACGCAGAGATCCGCGCCGGACACGCCCGCGCTTCGCAAGGCCTGGATGATGGCGTCCAGACTCAGGCCTTCCAGATGTTTGGTGAACATTACGTATTGCATGGCTGCCTTCCTTGGGTCGGCGAAACGGCTTGGGGCCTGGAGAGATTCTAACGCGCCGGATCCCTGGCCGCGGCCTGCCGGCGGCGCGCGCAAGGCGGCGTCCGGCTTGCCGAACCGCGGTTACGCGTCCGCCCAGACGTAGTCGTCGGCGCCTTCGTCCCTGACCCGCAGGGCGGAGCGGAACATGGCTTCCGCCGTGCCTTGGGGCCGGTACCGAAGCAGCCGCTTGGCCTTGCCGATCGCGTGATCGTACCGGTACCAGACCGGCACCGTGATCTCCAGCGGTTCCTGGCCCGTCAATTCCGCCAGCAACGGCGCGGCATGCGTATAGTAAAAGGGTTGCGGCGCGCCGCAGTTGAAAGACTCGCCGATGGCCGCAGGCTCTTCCGCCGCGCAGACCAGCAGGTGGGCGATGTCCCGCGCGTCGTTGGGTTGGTAGCACCAGGAACGGCCCTGTTCGTCGCGCACGCTGCACGGCTGATCCTCGTTGCGCGTCCGGGCCAGGACGTCGTGCCAGAGTTCCCGGCCATCCGGCATGTGCAGTTCGCCGTAGCGGTTGGCCTGGCCGATGCGCAGGAGCTGGCAGACCCGCCGGACGGTGAACTGCTCCAGAATGGCCGCGCCGGACTGCACGTGGCTGGGCCGGACGATGACGGTGCGCAGGCCCGCGTAGCGGGCGGCCATGTTGACGAATTCCTCGCCGATCAGCTTGGACAGGGAGTATTCGCCGTCGGGCCGTTTCGGATGCTCCTCGTCCACGGGATGATAGGCGCACGCCATGCGCTCCCCGTTGTTGGGGAAGACGCCGGACGAACTGACGTACACCAGGCGATCCAGGCGATCCGCCCGTTCGCCGCAGACCTGCGCCATCAGGCGGTTGATCTGCAGGTTGTTCTCGAACTGGGGGCCCACGAAATTCGCCGTATGAATGACGGCGTCGACGCCGTCCACCGCGCGGCGCACGAAATCCACGTCCGTCAAATCGCCCTCGATCCGTTCCAGCTCCAGGCCGTCCAGGCGCGCGCGGCCAGGGTCGTCCGGGAGGATCGTGCCCCGCACTTCATGGTTGCGCGCCAGCAGTTGGCGCACGAGGCGGCATCCCACTTGCCCGGCTGCGCCGGCGACCAGGATTTTCATGCTTCCTTTCTCCGCACTCTAGATCGTGACGTCAGGATAGGGGTATTCGTACCAGTCCAGGAAGCCCCGCGGGGTCGCCGCGGCGGCAAACAGCAGCAACGAGGAATACCGGTCGGCGAACTGCCGCCCGCCGCCCCGGCCCGCGATGACCGCGCCGCCCGCGTCCACGAACTTGGCGCTGGGCCGGCGCTCCAGATCCTGGGCCATCAGCGCCGCGAACTGGCGCGCCCCGATCTGGAGGTATTTTTCGTTGCCCGTGACGTGAAAGGCATGGGTCAGAGCCTCCAGGAAATGCGGCGTGGGCGAAGTGCGTTGCAGGCTGGGCAGTTCCTTGTAGTAGGTGATGCCGTCCGGTCCCAGGGTATGTTCCAGCAGATCGTCGACGACGTCCGCGATCAGGCGCTTCACCCGCGCGTCATCGTCCACCAGCAGATAACGGGCCAGGGAATTGACCGTGATGGAAATCATGAAAGGCACGCGCGGCAGGGTATGGCTCGTATACGGGGCCAGGAGCGCGCCGTAGGCCGCATGCCAGTCTACGAACATCGTGGCGAGACGCGTCGCTTCCTGCTTCCAGACGGCGTCTCCCGTGCCCTGGAAGAGGCCGAGCATGGCGCGCAAGGCCCAGCCGCCTTCGCGCACCGCGGCCGCGCCGGGCGTGCGCATGCGGGGCTGCTGCATGTGCCGCATGACGTTGCGGCCGATCGCCTCGGCCGCCTCCAGGCCTTCGCGACGGCCGGTCAGGCAGTAATAGTCCATGAGGCCTTCGGTCCATTCATGGGAGGGAATGACCGATCCGGTGCCGTGGTACGCCGTGTGGATTTTCAGGCCGCCGCGGATAAGCGGATCCGGATGATGACGGCAGAAGTCCACGTCCAGCCAGTGGCGGGCGCAGACCAGGGCCGAATCCAGCATCCGGCGCTGTCCGGTCAAGCCGTAGCAAAGGAGGCTCATGTGCGGCCGGTCGTATTCGTTGTTGACCCACACGGTTTCGCCCCCGCCGCGGCCTTGATCCGTGTAGCCGGCATCCGGCGCGTCGCCGAAATGCATCATGCCCAAGGCCTGCGGACGCGCCTCGTGCAGGTCGTTGCAGCGGGAGAGCAGGCGTCCCGGCACCCTGTCGGGAAAGAAATCCAGGCCCCAGGGATTGTGGTTCCGGTACCAGCTGCGCGGCAGGGTCGGCACGTCCGGGAGCTGGAACTGCAGGCTGCGCGCGCTGACGGCCTCCAAGTCCAGATGCCCGTCATGCGCATGCAGGAGCAGGCGGTGCGTCTTGCCCATGCCCTGCAGAACGCGCGCGGGCGCCTGGCCTTGGGGGTACAGTTCGACCTCGATGCCCTGGCGGTCGGCCTTCAGGCCTTTGGGGTAGTGCTGGTGGGCCTGATAGACGGATACGGCCAACCCGCCTCCGGCGGTGCGGTGATCCGCCCAGAAGTCGCCGTAGAACGACTCGGTGAAGTGCTCGTTGGCTTGGTACAACAAAGTCTCGGCGTCAATGACCATGGCGACCTGATCATCGGCCGTCTGCATGCGGGTGGCGTAAAAGCCTTCGCCCAAGGTCACCTGGCGTTTTTCCGGGAGGTCGGAAGGCCTTAGCGAGGCGCGAAGCCGCGTCAGATGGATATCCGGTTCGTCGCCCTGGTACGCGAATTGATGCTCCGCTTCGACGTAGGGTTTGCCGGCGTAGGCCGTGATGAGGCCGGCGTACGCCAAATCGGCCCCGTTGGGGCCGCCGGCATGCGCGCCGCGCAAAGCGATCACGACGCGCAGCGGCCCAGCTTCCACCGCCTCTATTTTCTCGATCTGCGGGCAGTACGCATGTTGATCGGTCTGCCATTCCAGCTGCATGCCCCGGACGAAACCGGAATAGGCCGCGCAGCCTTTCCGCTGTAGGGAGGCCAAGCCCTCTTCGCCGATGCGCAAGAGGGCCGTCCCCGTATCGATTTCCCACGCGCCCCGCGCGTCTTCCTGTACGCGCACCGTTCGCTCCGGTTCCGGCTGCGAGGCGCGCGGATCGATCGACAACGCGAAATCCTTGGCGGCATTGCCCGGCAGATCCGGCTGGAAATGGACCAGCGCCCAGCGAATGCTGCCGTCGGGCCAATGGCCCAAGGCCCGACTTTGCACCGGCAGCTGCGCGGGGCCGTCGTACAGGCAAAGATGCCGTACGTCCGTCAATACGCCCTGCGCGCAGGGAACGCTGAAAGTTACGGGTTCCCGTACGCGGTCAAAGCGGGAGAGTTTGGGGAAATGCAGGGTCGTCTCGGTCATGCAGGCTCACTCCGACGGGCAGAGCGGACAGATAGGCGCGGCCATGTCTGGTCCGGCCAACGGAACGCGGCGTACGGGTATGCGGACTTGAGAGTCAAGACCGTCCGTTACTGTAGCATAGAACTCCGACAGACAGGATCGATTCGCATTCTTCTGCCTGCGCCCCGCCAGTATTCGCGCGCGCCGCGTATCGGCGCGCGCTCCCCAATGACGAGGCATGCTCGAAGGACGGAGCCAAGACCTCGAGCCACTCGGTCCCTTTGACCAGCAGGCCCCAATTCTCGTCATGGCGATCCGCGTTCCCGATCAGGGCGTCCAAAACCAGACATTACGAGAATTGGCGTTGAGCGCGTTCCCGCGCGTTCAGGTCCGGGAAATTCTTTTCCCGCGCGCCAGCTGTTTGGCAAAGCATGTTGCGCGTGGCGGAACGTTGAAAGATATCGATAAGGCCGTAGATTATCCGCCAGAAACTGATTGCCATGAACCGGTTTCCAACCGTCGGCAACGAAACTTTGCCCTGCCGCGCCGCGTTCCGTTCCCGCCACGGCCAACTTGAGCGCCAGGCCAGAACGAGGGACGGGACAAGCCCGGCGAAAAAGCGCTTTGGGCGCCAAACCGCTCTTTGGTACACTAAACGCCAATCGCCCCCATGAGAGACGCCCACCGCCCATGCGAGTCTGGGCCTGGACCGACAGACGAACGCGGCGGATTGCGGCTCTTCATTCCGTTTGCAAGGAGAGTGCGGCATGCGTAACGTTCCTGTGACCCGACGAAGATTTCTGCAATGGGGAGGCTGGGGCGCGGGCGTCCTGGCTTTGGCCGCCTGCGCGCCGCCCGCGCCGGCGACGGGAGAGGGCGCGGCCGCCGAACCCGTGGAGATCCGTTTCCACGGCCGCACCGGCGTGCAGGGCGACCACTTCATCGAGCGCGCCCGCGCGTTCGAGGAGGCGAACCCCGGCATCCGGATCAAGGAAGAACTGTTCCCGCATGCCGAGTACCACCAGAAGATGGAAGTCCTGCTGGCGGGCCAGACGATTGCCGACACGTTCTGGACCGTCTTGCTGTCCGGGCTTTACCACCGCTACGCGCATCAGGGCGTCCTCTTGGCCCTGAACGACATGGTGGCCGCCGACGAATACGATCTGGACCTCTTCTTCCCCGAATCGCTGACGGCCGCCAGTTACGCGGGTTCGCTTTACAGCCTGCCCTGGATCTGCCATCCCGGCCGCGTGGGTTGCTACTACAACAAGCAGCTGCTGGCCGACAACGGCCTGGAAGAACCGCCGGCGGACGGCGACTGGACCTTCGCGGATCTGGTGGAGTACGCCCAGGCCTTGACCCAGGACACGAACGGCGACGGCCAGATCGACCAGTTCGGCATGCAGCCCGGACGCGATCCGTTCAGCCTTCTGGTCTACGCCCGCGCCTCGGGCGGCGAACTGTACGACGAAGAGGGCGAGACGTCCCTGCTCGCCTCGGAGGAAACGCTGTCCGCCGTTCGTTTCGTCTACGATCTGATTCACACCCATCAGGTCGCGCCGTCGCCCGAGCAGCAGACGTCCGACATGTTCGTCTCGGGCCGCATCGGCATGGTTCAGAGCGGTTACTGGGGCCAGAGTTGGAAAAACCAGATCGGCGACCGGTTCGAACTGGGCGCGGTCCCCATGCCCAAGGGCCCGGCCGGCGTCAACGGCTCCATGTACGAATTCGATCCCGCCTGCATCTATTCCGGCACGGAACATCCCGACGAAGCCTTCGAATGGGTGAAATGGCTGGCCAATCAGGAAACCGGCATCCGGATCGCGGAAGCGGGTTCGGTCCCGGGCTCGCGTCCAGACGTCTGGGAAAGCGAACGGCTGACCCAGTTCCCCATCCATAACGTCTTCAAGGGCATCATGTATAACGTAATGCCCTTCCGCGGGCCGGGCAACTTCCGCGGGCTGGAAATCCGCGACACGTATTCCAACGGCATGGATCCGGTCTGGCTGGGCAGAGAAGAGCCCGAAAGCGCCGTGCCGGCCGTGTCCGCCAAACTGCAGGAAGTTTTGGACAAGCCGCCTTCCTAGCGCGTCCGCGGACGGGGTTCGGACGACGTCCGGACCCCGCCGCGCCGGCCCGGGCGGGATTCGGCCCCTCCGTACCCGATGGCGACCCTTTCGGCGGCCGCGCCGGCGCAGCGCCCCGCGCGCGGGCGGCGCAAGGTTTCGTTGCGCCGCCAGGAAGCGCTTACCGGATATCTGTACATATCCCCCTGGTTGGCGGGCTTCCTGGCCTTTACGGCTTTCCCCTTCCTGGCCTCCTTTTATCTCAGCTTCACCGATTACACCGTCGTCTCGCAACCGCGTTTCGCCGGCCTGGCCAACTACGCGGAGGCCCTGACCGGCGACGACCTCTTTTGGGGCTCGTTGCGCCGCACCTTCACCTACGCCGCCGTCGGCGTGCCCCTGGGCATCGCGGGCTCTCTCGCCTGCGCCTTGCTCCTCAATCAGCGCCTGCCGGGCACCACGGTTTTCCGCGCCCTGTTTTTCCTGCCCTCCCTGACGCCGCTGGTCGCCCTGGCCCTGTTGTGGCAGTGGATTTTCCAACCCGATTTCGGGGTCCTCAACTTCCTGTTGGCGCAGGTGGGCATAGTAGACGGTCCCGGATGGCTCAGCAGCATCGAGTGGGCGCTGCCTTCGCTGATCATCATGTCCCTCTGGGCCACGGTGGGAGGCGGCCAGATGGTCATCTTCCTGGCCGGCCTGCAAGGCGTGCCGCAGGAACTGTACGAGGCGGTGGAAATCGACGGCGGGGGCGTCTGGCGCAAATTCCGGCACGTGACGCTGCCGATGATTTCGCCTACCATGTTCTTCAACCTGATCCTGGGCATCATCGGCGCGTTGCGCGTCTTTACGGTCGCCTACGTGTCCACCGAAGGCGGGCCGGCCTACGCCACCTGGTTCTATATCCTGCATCTCTACACGCAGGCTTTCAAGTACTTCAATATGGGCTACGCCTCCGCGCTGGCCTGGATCTTTTTCCTGATCCTCATCGCCTTCACCTACTTGCAGGTGCGCGCCTCGCGCCATTGGGTCTTCTATGCCGGCGATAGGGACTGACGCCCCGTCCGCGCGGGCCGCAACGACCCTGGACGCGTCCGGCCCGGCGCCGAGCCGGACGCGGATCCGCCTGGAGGCCTGATGTCCTTGCGCCGCCGTCATCTCCTGTCGCTCCTGCTGTACGCGCCGGCGCTCCTGCTCGCGGCCCTGTTCATGGGCCCGTTCCTGTGGACGGTCGGCAGCGCCTTCAAGCACCCCACCGAAATCTACGTCTTCCCGCCTCTGCTCTGGCCGGAGGAGATGCAATGGCGGAACTGGCTCGAGGTCTGGATCCAGGTGCCCTTCGCGCGGTACGTCAGGAACAGCGTTCAGGTCACCGGCCTGGCCGTGGCGGGCCAGGTGCTTTCCACGACGTTGGTGGCCTACGGGTTTGCCCGCTACCGCTTTCCGGGCCGGGACTTCCTGTTCATGGTCGTGCTGAGCACCATGATTCTGCCGTTCGAGGTCTTGCTGATCCCGCAATTCCTGATTTTCCGCACGCTGGGCTGGCTGGATTCCTACCTGCCGCTGATCGTGCCCTTCTTCCTGGGCGCGGGGCCTTTCTTCATCTTCCTGATGCGGCAGTTCTTCCTGACCATTCCGCTGGACCTGGACGAATCCGCGCGGCTGGACGGAGCCTCCTCCTGGCGCATCCTGTGGAGCATCATCCTGCCCCTGTCCCTGCCGGGCCTCGCCACCGTGGCCATATTCTCCTTCCTGACGCATTGGGACTCGTTTCTTGGGCCCCTGATCTACCTCAATACGATGGAAAAGTACACCCTGCCCCTGGGCCTGCGCTTTTTCCAGTTGGTGGCCGACGCCGGCGGCGCGCCCCGCGAGCATCTGCTGATGGCCGCCTCGCTCACGGTCTCCCTGCCGGGCCTCGCGCTGTTCGTGCTGGCCCAGAAATACTTCGTGCAGGGCATTGTCCTGAGCGGCATCAAAGGATGAGCCGCATGACGCGCGCGACGCCGGCCGTCTTTTTCGACGGTCCGCAGCAATGTTCGGTGCGGGAGACCGCCCTCGATTGGCCGGCGGCGGGCCATGCGCTGGTTCGCAGCCAGTTCTCGCTCATCAGCACCGGCACGGAATTGACGCTGTACGGCGGCGAGTTCCCGCCCCATTCCGTCTGGGCCCGCATGGCGCGCTACCCTTTCGCGCCCGGTTACGCGAATATCGGCCAGGTGGAGGCGGTCGGCGCGGGCGTGGATCCCGCTTGGGTCGGCCGGCGGGTGGCCACGCGCGGTCGCCATCAAGCCCTGAACGTCCTGGAGGCGCGCGCTCTGATCGCCGTGCCGGAGCCGCTGTCGTCCGCCGAAGCCAGCTTCTTCGCGCTGGGCCAAACCGTCATGAACGGCGTGCGGCGCGCGCAAGTGGATTGGGGCGAGGCCGTGGCCGTGTTCGGCCTGGGCCTTTTGGGGCAATTGGCCGTCCGTTTCTGCCGCCTGTGCGGGGCCCGTCCCGTCTTCGCCGTCGATCTGGCGCCGCGCCGCCTGGCCCTGCTCCCCGATGATCCCGGCATCCATCCCCTGGACGCGGCCTGCGGTCCGGACGGCGTGCAACAGGCCATCGCGCAAGCGACGCGGGGCCGCATGGCGGATTGCGCGTTCGAAGTGACGGGTTCGCCCCGGCTCATCCCCGATGAAATTCGAACCGTGCGCCGTCAAGGCCGTTTCGTGCTGTTGAGCAGTCCCCGCGGCGAGACCCGGTTCGATTTCCATGATCTCTGCAATTCGCCCAGTTACACGATCATCGGCGCGCACGGCGGCTCCCATCCGCCCGTGGAAACGCCTGGCCAACCTTGGACGCGTGAGCGGCACGCCGAGTTTTTCTTCGATCTGCTCAGGGACGGCGAATTGGATCTGGCGCGCCTGTTGACGCGCACCGCCCCTTTCCAAGAGGCGCCGGACGTCTACCAGGCGCTCTGGGAAGAACGCACCCAAGAGCTGGGCGTGGGTTTTACCTGGACATGAGGGCTCCTGCGTTCCGCGGCCTGCGCGCGTTAGGCGACGCGTACAGCGCCCAAGGTCTGGAGACCGCCCGCTCATCTGGGCGCAGGCTGTATAACCCATATCCCGGCCTGCCCCAAAACCGTACCGGAGACAGGTAGGCCTCGACTGGCATTTTGTACGTGGGCCACGCAGCGCGTGGCCGTCTTTGCGCGGAAGCGCTGTGGGGATGGCGCAGACGGGGGCCTCCCGTCGGTGGTCGGCCGCGTAAGGCTGAGACAAGCGCAACGGAGTGCAACGCCGTAACGCGTTAAAACCTTGGTCCAGGATGGCAAGAAGGCCCCGCCGTTACGCGTATAGCGTTCCGATCCTCTGCTTGGAGACCCGCAGTCGCGCGCAAAAACTAGACCAGCGGCTCAAAGTCTTTCCCGGACATCGGTGCGCGTTCTTTTGCTTGGCCCCTTACTTCAAGGAGAATCCGCAGGCCCGTGGTCGCGCGGGGATTTACGCGCACGACTTTAGCGGAATAATCGGGATAGTCTGGCCTTGACAAACCATGCACGAGGCCTGGAGGCGCGTACCCCATAACATAATCCTCAGCGGTCCGGATCAGGACTGCGGCGCGGCTCAACGGCGCGGTCATATCCGGGGTGACGCAGAGATCTTCCCCCGGTTCCAGCCTATCCGCTCGTCGCATGGCGGCCGCGGTGGGGCGCTGTTTGCCCCAGAGGCAAAAACGGAACGCGAAGGACCGGGTCGCGTCCGTCTCAATCTTGGGGAAAACTTCAAATGAATCCGTGTTTCTGTAGCCGCCATTGGCTGCCAGAAATTCTATCGGATGGGCTTCCTGGGTTAACCCCAGATAGCGCACGACTCTGGGATAATCCGGCCTCTTGGGCGACATGATGCGATTTCTGAACATGGCGAAAAGCCGCGGACTGCGATAATCGCCGTACAGATCGGGAAACTCCAGGGTGGGCCGGAACTGAACTTCCTCCTGCGCGCGCAACGCCCCAGCCGTGTAGCGAAAACGGTAGCGCCGGTTCCGGATATCCGCCTCTAGATGGCCGACCGGATACCACGCCCGCGTCTTGGCCGCATCAAGCCAGCCCACATACAAGGTCTTTGGGTTCATGCCAACGCTTCCCTTAATCGGCCAAGACTATAGCGCATCAGCGTCCAGGAAAAGGATCGGGCTGACCGCGACATCCAAGACTGCGGAATGCGATCAATAATCTGACGCAACGCCTCTTCGTCAAGGCGTTTCAGTTGCGCGCCGACCGCCGAGAAAAGATCGGGATTGATACGAATGGCTTGACGCGCCAAGGCCAAGGGACTGAGCGGGACATCGTTTTCGCCATAGATCCCGCCGCGGCCTCTTTGGACGTACCGACCTATGTCGTCGCCAGCCAGTATCCGGTCGCGCCGCGTATCGGAGAGTTCTCGCCCCAGCGATGAGGCATGATCGAAGGATGGCGCCAAAGATCTTGGCCATCCGTTGGCGGCTTCTGGGGCCAGCAAGCCCCAATTCTCGTCATGGCGATCCGTATTCCCGATCAGCGCGTCCAAAACCAGATATTCCGCGAACCGGCTCTGGACGCGTTCCCGCGCTTCCCTCGTCGGAAACCCTTTTTCCAAGGCTTGCCAGATGCTTTGCAGAGTATGTTGCGAGTGGCGAAACGTTGAAGGACGGCGGTAAGTGCGCAGGTTGTCCGTCAGAACCTGATTGCCATGCATCAGGTTCCAACCGGCGTCAACGAAATTCTGCACTGCTACGCCGCGATCGGCTTCCCATACGGCCAGTTCTGCATACGCATGGGGAACATGCAACCAGCCGGCAACCTCCGCCGCGATCTTTTCCGCCCAGTGCTCTCCCGATTGGGGACGAGGATATTTGAACAGCCATTCTTGCGCGCGCATGCCCGACTGGCTGAACCAGAATTTGTCTTTGCTGCCCATCCATTCGTCGCGAGACGTAAAGGTTGGCTTTATCTCAAGGATAGGGTACGGACCGGGATGGCCAGCTTCCGGGCGCGGGTCTGCCATGCTACGCGTCGCTCCGATCCGGCGAAACGCCCAAAGGTCATGGATGAAGATGCGCGTGCGGTCTGCACAACAAGTCAGTCGCTGGCCGCGCAAGCGATCGCCCTTGGCCCGTTCAGTACGGAATCTTGTCGGCCTTGCGTAACCAGGCGTCAAATACGCCGCGCGCCTCTTGGCCCAAGAGGCGACGGGCCGGCAAGGCGCGTTCGGCGTCGGAGCGGGCCAATTCGGCATACAGGAAGGCATCGTCGAATCCTATCTCCGCCGCATCCTGTCGGGTGTTGGCGAAATAGATGCGCTCCAAACGCGCCCAATAGATGGCGCTGAGGCACATGGGACAAGGTTCGCAACTGGTATAGATCTCGCAACCGCGCAGGTCGAACCGTCCCAGCGCCGCGCAAGCCGCGCGGATAGCCACTATCTCCGCATGAGCCGTAGGATCCAGCGCGGAGGTAACCTGATTGACGCCTTCGGCGATGATCGCGTCGTTGCGGACGATTACGGCCCCGAAGGGACCGCCGCGATTGGCGCGCAGATTGTCCGCGGACAGGGCGATGGCGCGCCGCATGTGCAGGGGATTCACGGGACGAACTCCTGGATATCGTCAAGGATGGGTCGGCGCCGTAGCCGCCGGCGCGACGAAAACCGCGCGCCCGCGTACCGGCGCGCCGGACGTTCAGCTGCCTCGATAGGTCGTGCAACCCCAAGGCGAAACCAGCAGGGGGACATGGTAATGCGCATCCTCGGCGATGCCGAAGCGCACGGGCACCCGATCCAGAAAGGGCGGATCCGGCAGGGCCATGTCCTGTTGGGCGAAATAGGCGCCGACGTGAAAGACGAGTTCCCATACGCCCGTCCGGAAAGCGTCTCCTGCCAGCAAAGGCTCGTCTCCGCGGCCGTCGGCATTGGTCACCAGGGATTTCACCCAGCGGCGCGCGCCGGCGTCCAGGGCGAACAACTCCACCCGGATGCCGGCTCCCGGCTTGCCCTGCGCCGTGTCCAGTACGTGCGTCGTCAAGGTACCCATATGCGCTCCGCGAAACTGATCTGCGCCCTCCCCATCATAGAGCATACGGGCACGCGCGTCGGGGACGCGTCAGGCGCGCCGCAAGGTCGCCTCGATATGTCCATGGGGTTCCGTCGTCGGTTGGAACAACCGATCCTGCGCATCCTCGCCGAAAGGCGACAGGTTGACCGGCAAATAATGGATGTTCGGCATGGACAGCGTGATGTCCGCAATGTCCGGCGCCGCGGCCAAGGCCGCCTCGCCCATGCGATACAAACTGTCCTGCACGGACTGGCTGTACGTTCCGGCAAATACGCGGAGCAGCGCCGCGCGTACGGTTTCCGCTACGTCCGCGCAATCCGCCGGGAGACGCGCAAAATGCCAGCGGGCTTGCAGGCGGGTCACCAGCAGGCGGTCGTCGGTTTCCGGCAGCGTGGCGTATTCGTCGCGGTGAAAGCCGGCGAACCCGGAAGCCGTAGTCTTCATGATCGCCAAGTCGCGGAACCCGGAGGCAATGTCCTGCGCGGTGCCCATGAGCCTGACGTTGGACGTAACGGGATGCCATGTCGGAGGGACAAAGACCTGGGCGGCCATGTCCTGCTCGGCGCGCGTGAGCCTGACGTCGGCAAACGGGATGCCCTCTGCGACCTGGACGAAACTGTGCGCGTGGGGCTGGCCCCCGATCTGCATCCGTTGCCAAGGCGTTTCCTCCAACTCGATCCGCGCCGACGTCACGTGCGCATACCGCTCCAGAAAACATTGCGCCGCCGCGAGGGCGAAGGGCTCATTGGCGGTCTCCGGATGTTCCGCCGCGAGCGCGTATACGATATTCTTCATGGTGTCGGTGGCTACCACCGCCGCGTTGTCCCCCTCCGTATAGGCGCGGGCAAAGGCGCCGTCCAGGGTGACCTTGATGCGCGTCTCGCGCACGGCATGCCGTTCCGCGCGGCGTTGCACGCGCAGCATGCGTATGTTGGCCTTGCCATAACGCTGTTGCACAAAAGACATCGCTTCAAACCTTTACGTAATTGAACCGCGCGCGTCCCAAGTCAGCCGAACGGCTACGCGTACAACGGCAGCAACGCGGAGCAGGCAGCGCCCATTCCGCTCTTTCAGATCCCATTATAGATTTTCGAGGTTGGATATGGCTGGGAAAGACTCTTCTGTTAACGCTTTGAACGCCTGGGACGCCGAGACGCTGCGCGTTCATCTGCAACGTTGCTGCGGCGCGGCGCGCTGGACGCAACGCATGCTGGCTCAGCGGCCGTTCGCCGATTGGAACCACGTGCGGCAGGCGGCGGATGACGTCTGGCAGGCCTTGGCCGCCTCCGATTGGCGCGAGGCGTTCGCGCATCATCCGAAGATAGGGGACATGGACAGCTTGCGCGCCCAATTCGCGGGCGCGCCGGCTTGGTCGGCCGGCGAGCAGGCGCGCGTGCAGGAGGCGTCCGAATCCGTTTTGCAGGCGCTGGCCCAAGGCAACCGCGCCTACGAAGCGAAGTTCGGCTACATCTTCATCGTTTGCGCCGCGGGCAAGAGCGCGGAAGAGATGCTGTCCCTGTTGCGCCAGCGCCTGCCCAATGATCCGGAGACCGAATTGCGCCTGGCCGCCGAGGAACAGCGCAAGATAACGCAGTTGCGCCTGGATAAACTGCGCCTGGAACTGGATGCCCAAGCTGCACCGTAGATTGCCCGTCCATCATCCTGAATTCCGTTCATCCGCGCAGGCTATAATGGAACGCGCGAGATTGGACGCAGGCGTCTGGACAAGGTCGTCGCCGCTTGTCCTTGACGCGAGCCGCCTTGCTCGGGGCCTGGACGCGACGTCCCAGAGCGAGAACGCAGGCCGGAACGGAGAGAGAACATGGCGCGCTACCTGCCAGTCGGCATTGACGAGTTCGACGAACTGCGTACCTTGCCGGATGGCCTGTACGTAGACAAGACGGAACTGACAGCCCGCCTGGCCGCGCAGCTGCTGGGACCTACGCCGCAATTGTTCCTGGCCCGTCCGCGGCGCTTCGGCAAGACCCTGCTGTTGTCCACATTACAGGCTTTGTTTCAAGGCCAGCGGGAACTTTTTGACGGTACCTGGCTCGGTCAAGACGGACGTTGGGATTGGCAGAAGCGGCAATACCCCGTCCTGCGCCTCAGCCTGGACTTGCGCGCGATCCATACGCGCGAGCGCTTGGTCGAGGAACTGAGGGAACTGGTATTCGATCTCGCGCAAACTGCGGGGGTGGACATACCTCCCGCCCGCGCGCCGGCGCGTCTGCTCGCCCGCCTTCTGCACGCGTTGCACCGGAAGCATCGCCAGAAAGTCGTCGCGTTGATAGACGAATACGATACGCCCATTACCGAAAACATGGATCGCCCTGACGCGCTGGACGGCATGCAGGCCGAAATGCGCGCCTTTTACGGAGCTCTCAAAAGCAGTCGCCGCTACCTCCGTTGCACTTTCATGACCGGCATCACGCGCCTGGCCCTGTCGGGCCTCTTTTCCGGGGCCAACCACTTCCAGGACGTTTCCTTCGCCTCCGAGTTCCACTCCCTGTTGGGCTTTACCCCGGACGAATTGCGGAACACGCCGGATTTGGCCGCGGATCTCGCGCGTTGCGCGCCCCGTCTAGGCTGCACGGCAGAGGAATTCCACGCCATCTTGCAAGGGTATTACAACGGGTATCGGTTCAGCGACCAGGGAGAGGCCGTGTACAACCCCTATTCGCTGGCCATGTGCCTGGCGACTCTCCGCGCCGACGCGCGCAACGGGCGTTGGCGCAAGGGCAATTTGCCCAACGGTTGGGCGCGCTCAGGAACGTCGGCTTCGTTGTTCCGGTTGTGGCAAACGGGCCGTTTTACGGCCGACTTGGCGGAAGATCCCCGCCGGGACGCATTGCAGTGGTTGGACCAAGCGGAATTTGACGCCGCCTGCCCGGATCGGGACATCCTGCTGTATCACGCGGGCTATCTGACGCTGAAATCGAATCCCCAAGGTCGTTTTTACCTCGACTTTCCCAATCAGGAAGTGCGTTGCACTTTCGAAAATTCGCTGGCTCAGTGGCAAAGAGGCCGGATTCGCGCCTGGCACCGGACGGAGCAGGCCGCCGGACATCCTGGCGGACAACCCATACGCAACGCGTTGTTGCGAGGCGACGAGCAAGCGCTGCAAGCGCACATTGATCACTTCATGCAACAGAACCCCTACCCTCTCTACGCGCTGCCCGCTCCGGCCAAGCATCTGTACAATTACGAAACGCATTACCGCGGCGCGCTGTTCCATATCCTGTGGGCCATGGGCCTGTCCGTTCAGATCGAAAGCGCCACGACGCGCGGTCGCACGGAGATCGTCATTCAAGAGCCCCGCAGGATATTCATCCTGGAATGCAAGCTGGGCGGCACCGCTGCGCAGGCGCTGCATCAAATCTGGGACAAGGGGTACGCGGATGCCTATCGTACCCTGGGGCAATCCGTCGTCGCGTTCGGGCTGAATTTCGATACCGGCCTGCGTACGATTACCGATGTCGCCAAATGGGACTTGGGAACGTACGACCTGAACCGCGAGCGTTGGCAACGCGAGCCCTTGGCTCTCTGTACGTTGACCGCCTTGAGCCGGATGGACGCCGCTCAACACGCGCGGCTTCTGGACGCAAAGGAAAGTCCCAAGGATAGCGCGGCGGCTACTACCGCCCCGTCTTCCTAGAGGCGACGCGCATAAACGGACCATTCCCCTTTCCCTGGCTCATGGCGTCCTGAAGCCCGAAGTCCTGTACAGGCTCGTCGATGCGTCGCGACGCCAATAATCTTGGAGCAGCAGTCATGCCAACCGCCATTCATGCGCGTTTCCTCATGTTGCGCACCCACGGCAAGGAGTAATGATGACTTTCCATTTGCAGGGGATTACGAACGAAAACAGTTTCTTCTCGGAGCACTATCTGGCCACGCTCTTTGAAGAGCATATGCGCGATTCGCTGCGGCAAGAAGAGCTGAAGGAGGGCAACGAGATCAGCCGGGCGGAATGCGGGCGATTGTTCAACCGCAGCCGGCACGCGCATGAACGCGCCAACGACGATTATGCAGCGCAAGCCCGCGGTGAGTTTCAGATCGCGCTGTTAAAAGCGCTGGGATACGAACGGCGCCGCGAAAACCGGGTCATGGAATTCAAGGGGCGGACAGTCGTCATTCCCGTCTTGGCCCGCGCCTATACCGCGGACGGGGCGGACGCCCTGTGGATTATCGACGTGCGGGAAGGCCGCGGCGCGGATGAATGGGGCGCGGATCCCTTGGAGCTGCCATTCGATTCATCTCTCTACCCAGCGGACGAGATACCTCTGCCGAGTCCCGAATACACCGCAGGCAAGGTCGCGTACGAAGGCGTCTTCAATCAAACCAAGCCTCCGCGGTGGCTTTTGCTGATGTCGTTGGCGCACGTCGTATTGCTGGATCGCCTCAAAATGGCCGATGAACGAAGGTTGCGTTTTGATTTGGAGTCCATTCTGGCTTCCCCGCGCCATGCGTCTTGGGACGCCCTGCGGTGCCTGTTGCACCGCAAGGCGTTGACCCCGTATGGAGCGGCGCGCGGCATAGACCGCTTTGACGATGAGTCGCGTCGGCATGCGCGCGGGGTATCGCAAGATCTCAAGTTCGCGTTGCGGGAAGCCATCGAACTGATAGGCAACGAAGCGGCAACGCAGTCCCCCCGGTTACGCGCGCGTTCTTCCCAGAATGCGGAGATCCTGACCCGCGAGTGCCTTCGCTACATGTACCGCATCCTGTTCCTTTTCTATGTAGAAGCCAAGACGTCGTTGGGCCACGACTACGTACGCTCCAATGTCTATATGGACGGATACAGCCTGGAGGCCCTGCGCGCATTGGAACTGCGCCGTTTGCCCCCAGACAGCGAGGACACCTTTTTCATTCATGAATCCCTCCAGACGCTGTTCCGCTTCTTGCGCGAAGGGACGCCCTTATGGGACAAGCCGTTGCTTGAAGCCCATATCCCCACGCATCACGACTTCGTGATCAAGCCGATAGGCGCGCATCTGTTTGACGAAGCGGAAACCCTCTTGTTGAATGCAGTGCGGCTCCCCGACCGCGTGTTGCGCCGCGTAGTGGAGTTGCTGTCTCTCTCCCGTCCGGGCTCAAAAGGACGGGGACGTATTTCCTACGCCCAATTGGGGGTGAATCAATTGGGGGCCGTATACGAAGCCCTGCTGTCCTTCACCGGTTTCTTCGCTCAGGAAGACCTCATTGAAGTCAAGAAGGCCGGGAAAGAAATCCACGAGTTGGAAAGAGCTTGGTTCGTGCCTCTCAGCATGGCTGACCAATACTGCCCCGAAGAGATCGCGTATGAAGATCAAAAGCCCAAAATATATGAAAAAGGACGCTTTATCTACCGTATGACGGGATTCGGACGCGAAGCAACCGCCTCTTACTACACGCCGGAAGAATTGACCCGATGCACCGTCAAGCACGCGCTGGATGAGTTATTGAAAGATCGCAACGCGGACCAGATTTTGGACATTCGCATCTGCGAACCGGCCATGGGATCGGCCGCCTTCCTGATCGAGGCGGTAAATCAATTGGCGATGACGTATCTGCAACGGAAGCAACAAGAAACGGGACAAACTTGGGACGAAGCAGTCCAGAACCAACTGCTGACTCGCGTACGCACGTACATCACGGCGCGCAACGCCTTCGGCGTCGATCTCAATCCCGAAGCGAAAGCGTTGGGGGAGATTTCATTATGGCTGAACAGTATGGGCAATAGCGGATTCTTGCCTGATTTCCGGTACACGCTGCATGTGGGCAATTCCCTCATTGGTTGTCGCCGCGAGGTGGTGACGTTCACGAAGAAGACGGGATCGAAACGCACTGTATTCGTAGCAGACAAAGAAACGCAACCACTTGGCGTCAATGCGCCGCGGACTGAAACGGATATCTATCATTTCCTGGTGCCTGTGCCAGCCATGCTGGAATACAAGTTGGCCAAGAACGATGCATGGCTCATTGCACCTGAAGTGAAGGCACGCATCCAGACATGGCGCAGAAACGTTTCCCGACCTTGGACAGAAAGAGAGATACGCGTGCTGCAGGGCCTCTCCGCAGTTGTGGACGAACTTTGGAGAGAGGGTGCCGCGGAACAGGCGCAGTGGCGCGTCCAGTACGATGCTACGTTGCCTACGGTGGAAAGTCTCTATAATGAAAACATACCCTATGCCAGAATGAACACCTCGCATTCGTTTTATTCAAAGTCCATAGCGAGGCGGAGCCTCGCTATGGACTTTTGGTGCAGCCTCTGGTTCTGGCCCTTTAACGTATTGGCTCGCCTGCCCGGTCGATCTCAGTGCCTTGAAATCATGTCTTTGATCCTAACCGGTCAAGCGACGGCATGGCTGACAGGTGAACTGGACTGGGTACGAGATGCAGAACTGATGACCGTGGAAGAACAATCCATGCACTCTCTCTTGGAGCAATATCAAGAAGGCGTACCTTTCGAGGAACTGGAGCTTGTGTTGGAAGAATGGATCGAGCCAATCGAGAGGATAGCGAAACGGAAACGTTTCTTTCACTGGGAACTGGAATTCGCCGATATCTTCACCGTAGCTGGCGGATTCGATCTTGTCATAGGCAATCCTCCTTGGATTGCGCTGGAATGGAAGGATGCCGAGCTGCTGGCGCAGTTCGCCCCTGAGATCATTCTGCAAAACCTGAGCGCGGACCAAGTAGCCAAGCGCAAGAAGGCAATACTGAATACGGAAGATAAACGCACCCAATGGGTATCCGCTTTTCGGGATATGGCAGGCAGAACGACATTTTTCAAACACCCTTGGCAGTACCCAGATATGGCCGGCGTTCCCAATACGTACAAGGCATTTCTTTTACAAGGATTTCATCTCGTCCGGTCAAGCGGCGTCGCAGGTTTCATCCATCCCATCGATCATCTGAAAGATCCCAAAGGGCGCGCTTTACGGAAAGCCTGCTTTCAGCGCCAGATATGGCTGTTGCAATTTTCCAATACCCAGAGACTATTCGCCGATATACACGCCATGGTTACATTTGGGATAGGCATATACGTTGGGAAAGAACGCCCGCCTCAGTTTCATTTGATGGCGAATTTACTGGATCCGCAGACCGTTACGGAATCTCTGAAGCACGACGGGGCAGGACCTGTGCCAAGGTTAGGCGATATACGCAGTCACCGCAATCGCGTCGTTCATGTAGATTTGCAGACCTTTGAACGCCTGGGAAGCGTTCTGGATCCTGGCGTATCTGCCTTGGAAGTGCGCTTGCCGCTTCTGCATACACAGGAACTGGTTGATTCGTTGATCAAGATAACCAGCGTGTCCAACCGATTGGGTGATCTGAAGGGAAATATCCTGCAGGACAGTATGTGGCACGAAACCAGCGACCGCAAGCCGCCCAATCCGGTCTTCCAGCGTCGGACGGATTTTTACGACAGTCCCCGGCAAATGATCTTGCAGGGTCCCATCTTCAGCTTGAGTAATCCTTGGGCGAAATGCCCGCGTCCCAACTGCAAAAGCAGTAACGATAATGACGTCATTGACCTGACGATTATTCCCGATGATTATTTGCCTCGAGTCAATTACACGCCCGTAATACCATGGGAACGCTATCGACAAAGAGTGAGAACAGTTCCTTGGGATTCTGAAAAACGTCACTTGGATTTTTACCGTCTTTTTCTGCGACGATTCGTGAATGCAGGGAATGAACGGACATTGCAATGCGCTGTTTTAGGACAGGCTTTCGGTCACGTGAACGTGACCGAAAGCCTGTCCTTTCAAGATACGGCTACGCTGATCCATATTTGCGCTCTTTGGAACTCTCTTCCTTACGATTTTCTGGCCAAATCGTATCAAGTCACAGGTATGTTCTGGTCATTCACATCTCAATTACCTATAGTCGATCTTCCCTCTACTGCATTGCATCGGACTCTCCAACTCAATTGCCTTACTAGGCACAACATTGCGCTTTGGAACGAACTGGCTCCAGATTTATCGCCGCTGTCTTGGGCCGATAACCATCCTTGTCTGGAACGGGAAGGTCCCCGATGGGCTACCCCACAATGGCAGCGACAGTGCGCCTTGCGACGCGATTATGTCCGCCGCCAAGCTCTGGTGGAGATCGATGTCCTAGTAGCCATGGCCCTTGATCTCTCCTGCGACGAACTGATCCAGATTTATCGCCTAGTTTTTCCGGTCATGCGCAGCTACGAAGAGAATACTTGGTACGATCAACAGGGCCGCATCGTCTGGTCGTCGATTACGGGTAAGGGCCTGAAAATACCGAGAAGCGAATGGGAGCGACACCGCGCGATGCCTCAGGGTTGTTTGGCTGAGGCAGTCGAGGACAACTTCCTGCCCGGCGGACCGCATCACCGTACGATTGAATACCGCGCGCCTTTCACCCGCCCGGATCGGGAGCAGGACTACCGTCAGGCATGGGACTACTTTGCCCAACGGCTCTGAATGCGCATTTTACCAGTTGTCTTGGAGGCATAGCCCCGGCTTACAGGGCCTGCAAACGGGGATCCAGCCGCTCGCGCAACCAGTCCCCGGCCAAATTGATGTTCAGAACGACCAGGAAGATGGCGCTGCCCGGCGCCAAAACGAACCAGGGCGCGCGGTAAATGTAACCCTGCGCGTGCTGCAGCATGTTGCCCCAGGAAGCCGTGGGCGGCGAGATGCCCAGCCCCAGATAGCTTAAGCCCGACTCGATCAGGATGGCGACGGCCATGCCCATCGTGGCCTGCACGATGACGGGAGCCGCCGCATTGGGCAGGATTACGCGCCACATGAGGCGCCACTGGGTGGCGCCCACGGCCTGGCTGGCCGTCACGAAGTCCCGGGTTTTGATATGCAGGACGCTGCCTCGCACCAAGCGCGCGAAACGCGGCGCGTAGACGAACGCGATGGTCAGGACGACGTTCAGGGTCGAAGCCCCGAAGCTGGCGATGATCAACAGAGCCAGCAGGACGGGGGGAAACGAGAGCAAAGCGTCCTGCACGCGCATGAGGAAGGCGTCGGCATGTCCGCCCCAGTACCCCGAGGCCAAGCCCAGCGGCACGCCCAGGCACAGGGCGAGCATGACGGAGCCGCCGCCCACGAGCAGGGCAATGCGGCTGCCGAACACGACCCGGCTGAAAATGTCGCGTCCGAATTGGTCCGTGCCCAAAATGTGGGCAGGGGAAGGCGGTTGCAGCGCATCCTGGGGCCGTTGCTCATAGGGCGAATAGGGCGCGATCAGCTCGGGCGCCAGCGCCATGAGCAGGAAAAGGGCGTTGGCCAATCCGCTAAGACCCGGCAAGGCGTAGCGCCAGACCTGCCGGCGGCCTGCGCGTTCAGGCGGCGTACTGGGCCCTGATCTGCGGGTTGATGACGGCATACAGCAGGTCGATCAGGAAGTTGATCAGGACGTAGAAGAGGACCATCAGGACGATGGCGCCCTGCACCAGAGGATAGTCCCGGTTGAAGATGCCTTGCAGGGTGAGCCAGCCTACGCCGGACCAACCGAAGACCTGTTCCACGATGACCATGCCGCCCATCAGCCCGCCGACTTCGATGCCTGTTACGGTTATCAGGGAGATCAGGGCGTTGGGCATGACGTGGCGGCGGACGATGGCGGCGCGGGCCAGGCCCTTGGCGCGGGCCGTACGCACGTAGTCTTCGCGCAGGACCTCAATCAGATCGGAGCGCAGGAAGCGGGTGAAGGCGGCGATCAGGTAAAAAGACAAGGTGGCCGCGGGCAGAAGCGTCCGCCGCAGGCTCTCCCCCGGATCCTCCCAGAAGGGCACGTAACCGGACGGCGGCAGCCAGCCCAGACGGACGGAGAACGCCAGAATCAGGAGCAGTCCCATCCAGAAGCCCGGCACAGCCACGCCGGCCACGGAGAACGCCATGATCAGGTGATCCAGATAGGAGCGCTGCAGGAGCGCGGCCAGCGTCGCCAGCGGCACGGCTACGAGGAGCGAGAGGAGCAAACTGACGCCGATTAGTTGCAGGGATGCGGGCAAGCGCGCGCCGATCATGTCCGTCACGGGGCGTTCGCTCCGGTTGGAGACGCCGAAATCGCCTCGCACCGCGGCAGCCAGCCAGATGGCGTACTGCGCCCAGACGGGGCGATCCAACCCCATCTCCCGGCGCAGTTGCGCCAAGGCTTCCTGGTTTTCCGGGCGCGCCGCGGCCCGCCCCATGCGCATGACCGCCGGATCGCCCGGCGCCAGCTGCATGGCCGCGAACACGACCAGGGACATCAGCAGCAGCACCGGGACGATCTGAAACAGTCGCCGCAGGCAGTAGCGCCCCACGGGCCGTCTAGTCGGTCACGGTTATGGCGCTGAAGAAAATATCGCCCTTGCCGTTCATGGACCAGCCCTGCACCTTGTCGGTCGTCAGAGCCAGCAAGGGCTGGGCCTGCACCACGATGACGGGGGCCAGTTCCTCCAGCGCGCGGCGCTGAATCCGGTGGTAGATCGCTTTGCGCGCGTCGATGTCGGTCGTGGCGGCTCCTTCCTCGATCCACGCCAGCATTTCCGCGTCGGGATAGCTGTCGGGATCTTGGAGATGCGGCTTGAAAATGATGTCGTACACGGAATGCGGATCGCCGCCTATGTTCATCCAGTTGGCGATGGTCTGATACGTGCGGCCGACGTAATTGTCCAGCCACGTGCTCAGATCCTCGACTTCAATCGTCAGATTGACGCCGGCCTGGGCCAGGCCGTTCTGCCAGATCGTCGCCACGTTCTCCATGACGGCGACGCCGGCAATGACCTTGACGGTCAAGTCGAAACCGTCGGGGTACCCGGCTTCCGCCAGCAAGGCCTTGGCGCCCGCGGGATCGTATTCGATATCGACCGGTTCGATGTAAGCCCATGAACTCTGCGGCAACGAGCCGAACTGGGGCGAACCGTGCCCGAAGTAGACGTTCCGCTGAATGGCGGCTTTGTCCAGGGACATCGCCAAGGCCTTGCGCACCTGGCTGTTCTGCAGCGGTTCATGGCGGTTGATGGCCATCTCCAGCAGGAAGATGCTGTTGCTGGCCTCCGGGGCCTGGATGACGAACCCTTCCCGTCCCTGGAAACGGTCGGCTTCGGCCGCCGGCACTTCATACACGGCATCCACGCTGCCCGCTTCCAGATTGGTCAAGGCTACGGCGTAGTCCGGCAGGATCTTGATGACCAGCCGCTCCAACTGCGGCATCAGCGCGGCGTCATAGGCGGGGTTCCGTTCCAGTACGATGCGATCATTGGGTTCCCATTCCGCGAAGCGGAACGGACCGGAGCCTACGGGTTCCTTGCTGATGGAGTCAATGGCCTCTTCCGGCACGATGGCAATCAGAGACACGTCTTCCAGGAAGGGCGCCCAGGGCGCCTTGAGCGTGAACTTGACCGTGGCCGCGTCCAACGCCTCCACCGCGACCACCGGATCCATCTTGTTGGCGTAAATCGTTTCCTGCTCCGTAAGCCGGTCAAAGGAATACGTCACGTCCGCCGCCGTCAGATCCCGGCCGTTATGGAATTGGGCGCCCTCCCGCAAGTGGAAGGTATATTCCGTGCCGTCGGCGGAAATATCCCAGCGGGCGGCCAAGGCGGGAACGACGTTCATGCCCGCATCCAACCGGGTCAGGTACTCAAAGACGTTGTGGCCCACCAGAACGTTATAGGCAATCAGCTGGTTCCAGTGCGGATCGTAGTTGTCGATATCCTGGGTGGAGGCAATGGTCAACGTGCCTCCCGCCGGGCTTCCCACCGCCGGATCCGGGTCTTCCGTTGCCGCGCCGGTATCGGCCGGCGGTACCGGTGCCACGCAGGCGCTCAGAAACGCCAGCAGCCAAACGATCCCGAACGCGCTGATCAATCGATTTTTCATGTTGCTTCCCCTTGCTTGGGCAGTCAGGGTGCGACCCGACTGCGGAGCGGTACGACGTCAAAGTGCGGTGCCTAAGTGTAATCCATACCCGCGGACGGCGCCAGAGGCCAGGCAGGAAAGGCGGCAATGAATGGCGCCTTAGGCAGCGGTTGCCGTCCGGGAGCCCCTACGTTTCAATCCCGGTGAAGGTCCAACCGGTTCAAGGCGGCGGTCGCAGCGCGCAGCATGCGTCAAAGACCGTCAGGGCGCACCTATCCCGCGCAAAACCCCGGCGCGCGGCGGCTGAAATCGGCCGCCGCGGGCTGTCCGTCAGGGCCGGATAGATTCGTTGCGGAGGTACGGAGCGCGCATAGGCAAGGCCCACGCAGGGGCCAACTGACTGGCAGCCTGGACCATGCAGCGCGCATCCCGGTCGGCCCGCGCGGGCTGGACGGGATAACCGCTCGCCAACGGGCTGCCCTGATTGTTTATAGAGGCGCCATCCCCCGCTGGCAGGCCAAGGCCGCATAACCGCTCAGCCGGGAGCCGCTTGATGGCTATGCATTGAGTTGTCCACCGCGCATTGCGAGACGCGCAGAGGGAGGAAAAGCAGGAGATCATAGCGTCTCACATCCCTGACGGGTCGCAGTTCGCAACCAACGGGACTGGTTCGAACTCAAGTCCGAGTGCAAGCCAGACAAGGGCCGAACTCAAATCCGAGTTGATGCGGGCCATGGGTTCCGATGGGTGCTGGCGCGGCCTTGTTGACTGCCTTGCGGTTTATTCCTTGTGCGAGATCGCCCCGCAGACGGCTGAGGCAGGATCCGTTTGCGCCGGAACGGAGAGCGGACGTCCCCTGCCCAGAGGGGAAACTACGGAAAGAGACGGCCGGAATGCAACCCCTGCATCGGGACACGCGCACGAGGTTCAAATCACAGTCGGCAGCATGCCTGTACGCGCGCAATCAGGGCGCTGCAACGCCGCCGCAACGAGCCAGCCCCATGGGGCGCGCCTGCGTACGCAGGCGCAGTGCCCCCTCCGTCCCGCGGCCGCCGCGCAGGGCTATTCGGCCGCCGCGGGGACGTGATTGGGCGCGCCGGGCGTAGGTTGGTTCACGGTCCGAAAGACGCCCGTGCCGTCGGGTACGCGCGCGAAACTCAGGCCGGCGCCGGCCTGGCCCTCGGCCCAATCGACGCGCGCGACCGGAATGCCGTCCGCCGTCCAGACGCCCAGCTCTTCGTCGCTCCCCAGCGCAAAGCCGGGCCACCCGTCCTAGTTCAGCTGAATCTGCAGATACGCGCCCGGCGCGAGCAACGCGCCGTCCGGGAAGGGGACGCGTCGGTCGGGATCCGCCAGATCGTCGGCCCATACGAAGTCGGCGAGGGCGATCGGCTCCGCCGACGCGTTGTAGAGTTCGAACCAATCGCGCGGTTCGCCTTGGGCCGCCACTTCGTTGATGACCAGCCCTGCATTGGGTGCGCCGGGCGTAGGCGGGTTCACGGTCTGAAAGACGCCCGTGCCGTCGGGTACGCGCGCGAAACTCAGGCCGGCGCCGGCCTGGCCCTCGGCCCAATCGACGCGCGCGACCGGAATGCCGTCCGCCGTCCAGACGCCCAGCTCTTCGTCGCTCCCCAGCGCAAAGCCGGGCCACCCGTCCTGGTCCAGCTGAATCTGCAGATACGCGCCCGGCGCGAGCAGCGCGCCGTCCGGGAAGGGGACGCGTTTATCGGGATCCGCCAGATCGTCGGCCCATACGAAGTCGGCGAGGGTTATCGGCTCCGCCGACGCGTTGTAGAGTTCGAACCAATCGCGCGGTTCGCCTTGGGCCGCCACTTCGTTGATGACCAGCCCTGTGCTGGAGCCGGCGGCGCCGAAGATGAGGCCGCGCAAGCGACCGGTGATGGGCGCGCCGGGCTCCGTGCCGGCCTCATAGAACTCCAGTCGGCCTTGGGCGAGGGTGCCGCGCCTGCCGTTCCGGTCCCGATGCCAGCTTTGCTGCTTCCAGGACAGATCCAAATCGATGCGGGAGCCGCTCGCCACGCGGTTCAGCGGCAATTCGACCCTGAGCGTATCCAACGCCGGGTTCCGGCTCCCGCGACTGACGATCGCGAGCAGGGCGCAGCGCCGAAACCGGTAGCGACAGCGCGTCGTGCCCAGCGCGGATGGCGCCATCGCGCGGGCCACGGCCTCGCCCACAGCCCGATCGGCCCAGACCGCGGCCTCGTAGGCGTCCTGATCGACGGTGCCGTCGCCGTTGGCGTCCATAGACAGAAATACGTTCCAGGGCGGCAGGCGGATACCGGCCGCGCGCGCGGCCTCATAGTCCTCGCGGTCGAAAAGGCCATCGGCGTTGCCGAGGCTGGCCTCCAGCACGTTCAGCGTGGCCGCCCAGCCGATCTCGGCCTCAAGGCCGGCGGCTCCGTACAGGGCCCCGCCGGCGGCCCCGGCGACGGCCCCCGAACGCGCGAAGCGCAGCGCCTGCCCATCCACATGATAGTGCGCGAAGGTCACCTGCCCGGCGGCCAGCGGGTTGCCGTGGCGGTTCGTCCCCCAGGTCGTCTCGAACACCAGATCGACCGCGCCGCGCTCCGGCAGGCAATAGTCTGCGGACGCGGGCGGAGGCCATGTCCAGGCGGGCGGTTCGGGTTCCAGATCCGCCAGCAGCTCCGTCCGCCGCGTGCGGATGAAACGGCGTATCCGGTCCGCATCCTCGGCGGCCGCCGCCCGCGCGGCCGGTGCGGCGTGCGTCTGGACGAGCGCCGCCAGGGCGTTGACGCGCGCCAGGAGTTCTTCTTCGCGCCAGACGGTATCCAGCAGCTCCCGCAGGCGGCGGACATAGGCCGCGCGCATCGCGTCGTCGCGGTACAGGCGGTGGGCGACCGCGCCATGGGCCAGGACCGACGGGGGGTATTGGGAGGCATCGATAGGGAAAGCTGCATCCGCCCCCCAGGGAATGAACGTAAAGGGCGCGTCCGCGTCCGCCGCGCGGTATACGTAGAAGTTGTTGCGGTTGCCGGCATAGCCGTCCCAGTGCCGGATGAGCACCTCAACGGCCCAGAAGGTGAGAAAGCGGTCCAGATCTATGGCGGACGCCAGCGCTTCCAGGCCGGCCGGAGAGGCATCCTGCAACGCGGCGATCACCGCGTCGATGTCCGACCAGTCCGCTTCGCCCGCACGGGTTTTCTTTTCGAACGAGCGGCGAAACTGAGGCCGGAAGTCGCTCAGCGCGCCTTCATACAGATGGCCCTGGGCGTCGGTGAAATGACGCTCCAGGAAGGCGGTTTTGATGGACTCGACATGCGCGTACAGGCCCAGCTCCTCCCCGTTCACCGTTACGGCGGCGAAGTTGCAACGCGGCGCCGGCACGCCCGCGGCGACGAAGATACGGTACGCCAGGCAGGTACTGATCTTCGACTCGTCTTGTCGGACGTTGTTCAGGGTCAGGCGCGACATGACCCCGCCGAGCCGTTGCTCGGCGACGAATTTATCGAAGCGCACCTTGAGCGCCGGTTTCTCCTCGCTCATCGACCCCAAGCCGCCTTTCTTGCGCACGCCGACTTGGGCCAAGGCTTCGCCGTCGACGGCCACGCGCGCCGGGAACCAGGAAAAAACATCCTCAGGCGGATGATCGAGGCAATCGGCGCCGCCGACGATATCTATCCGCGTCCGCGTCTGCCGACGCAGGCGATCCCAGTCCTCGGGCACCATCTCGATGGCCACATCCAGCACGCGGTCAAGGGCGAAGTAGGCATCGCTGGGATGGGGGGGGGGGGGGGGGGGGCAGGCTTTGCTGCGTCTGCCGCGGCCTCTTCCCTGGCCGGTACGGCGAACCCGGAACTGTAACCCGCGGCGGCGGCCGCCCAAACCAGCGACAGGGTCGTTATCCATACGGGAAACGGGACATATGCGCGCATAGAGAAATTCACGGGCTGTACGGACGGGAACCGGCAGCTACGAAGCCTGTTCAGGACGAACGGAATACGCAAATCCCGCGCGCCGCGCACCGAAAAGAGGTCCGCGCGCCAAGAGGCCTGCCAACCGCGTCAATCGCGCCTCATTGTACAATGAGGCGCTTTGCCCCACAGGATTTGGGTCTCCGCAGCCGCAAGTGACGCTTGGGCCCCAGTACCCCCTGCGGCGTTTCGAGCCTCGCGCATCGGTCGCCACGGGGCATTCCAGACAATATCCACGCGGCCCAGGCCCGATACGCCGGCTCTCGCATGCCCGATGGCCGGCCGCAACCGCGCGCCTCTCCGCGACAAGCCGGCGCCGGCCGCGCCTCGCGGTCAGCCTTTGACGGCTCCCAGGGTAATGTTGGTCAGCAGCGTCTTGCGGCCGGCAACGAAGATGGCCACCACCGGCAGCGTGGCAATGAAGGCCCCGGCCAAAATCAGGCCGTATTCGATCTTGTACAGGCCGATCAGCGTGGCCAGGCCGATGGGAAAGGTGAACTTCTCGGTGGAGCGGAGAATGATCAACGGCCACAGGTAATCGTTCCAGCTGCCCAGAAACGTCAGCACGGCCAGCACCGACAGCGCGCCGCGGCTGAGGGGCAGCCCGATCCGGGCGTAGATGCCGATTTCGGACGCGCCGTCGATGCGCGCGGCGTCCAGCAACTCGTCCGGCGCGGCCAACATGTTCTGGCGCATGAAGAAGGCGCCGAACGCCGTGACCGCGCCCGGCACCACGATGGCCCAGTACGTGTCGATCCACCGGATTTCCACCATGAACAGGAACAGGGGCACCAGCGTCATCTGGAACGGGAACGTCAACGTCGCCAGCAAGCCGAGAAACAGGACGCGCTTGCCTCGGAATTCGTACTTGGCGAAGCCCCATCCCACCATGGTGGCGACGAGCAGGGAGAGCGCCGTCTGGGCCAACGCCACGAAGACGCTGTTGCCGAATTGGCGCAGGTACGGGATCTGCTCGCCGCTCAACAGCCGCGCATAGTTCTGTCCCGTCGGGTTGCGGGGCCACCACGTCAGGGGATAGGAGAAAATCTCCGCGTCCGCCTTGAAGGAGCCGGCAATCATGTAGACGAAAGGCGCGCCCGTGAGGATCACGCCCCCCGCCAAAGCGGCATAGGCGAACGCGGCATCGAGGAAGGCCTTCGTCCGCGCCCGCGTCGGGTGCGGAGGCAGGGATACGACGGCGCGCATTCAATCCTCGCGGAACATGCCCAGAATCCGGAGTTGCACCAGGGTCAGGACCAGAATGATGAGGGCCAGGGAAATGCCCAGCGCGGCGGCGTACCCGAACTTCATGAAACGGAAGCCGTTCATGTACAGCAGCATGGTCATGAAGAGGCCGCCGTTGTCCGGCCCGCCGGCTACGTCGCCCGTCAACAGCGCGGGCTCGGCGAACAGATTGTAGGAACCGATGAGGGCGAAGGTCATGACGAAAATGATGACGGGCCGGAGCAGGGGCAGAATGATGTAGCGGAAAGACTGCCACCGACCGGCGCCGTCGATGACCGCCGCTTCCTTGACGTCGCCGGGGACGTTCTGCAAACCGGCCATGAAGTACAGGGCGTTGATGCCCGTCCAGCGCCACAGGCCCAGCACGATGATGGCGGGCAGAATGAACTCGGCGTCCAGCAGCCAGCGGATCTTCGCGAAGCCGAGCGGCGCCAGGATCAGGTTGTTGATGAGGCCGTATTCATGCTCGAAAACCAACCCGAAAATGATGGCCACCACCACGCCCGACGTGATGTTCGGGGCGAAATAGAAGAGGCGAAAGAATTCCCGGGCCCGCAAACGCCGGCGCGTCAGCAACAACGCCAGGCCCAAGGCGGCGGGCGCGATGAGCAGAATGCTGCCCAAGGCGTAGTACGTGGTATTGAACAGGGCCTTCCGGAACAGTTCGTCGCGCAGGAGATCGAGGTAATTCTGCGCGCCGATAAAGACCGGCGCGCTGCCGATGCCGGTCATCTGGAACAGGCTGAGGCGTCCGGCCCACAGCACCGGAAAGAGAAAGAAGACAGCGTAGCCGACGAAAAAAGGACTGATGAAAAAATACGGCGCGAGCCTGCGCTGCCAGCTGCCCATGGCGCTCGGGGCCGGGCGGACGGCTAGACGACGCGCGGGCCGCCCGCCCAGGCCCTACGATACGGATTCGTCAGGCTTCGGCGGCCATGATGTCGCGGATTTCGTTCGCAATGGCGGTGAAGACGTCGGCCGGCGTCTCTTCCAAATCGTAAATGGCCTGCCATTTGGCGCCCAGTTTGGTATTGAGTTCGGACCGGTAGGGACTCTGGTACTGCGCGGGGACGTCGGCGGCGACCTAGGCGAAGATGCCGCCGAGATCCTGCCCGGAAAAATACTCGTCCGCGGTATGCAGGCGCGGATCGTCCATGGCGGGAATGTAGGGCGGGAACAGGCTGGTCAGCTCGAAGCGCCGCACGTTGCCTTCCACGGACAGCATCGTATATTCCACGAAGTCCCAAGCCTCTTCCACCACCTCGCTGGTCCGGACGATGCAGGCTCCCGTACCGCCGTAACAGCTGGTCGTCAAGCCGTTCGGCTCCCACACCGGCAGCGGACGCGCCTTCCATTGGCCGGCCAAATCCGGCGCGTTGTCCTTGAAGAAGCCGGCGTACCAATCCGCGCCGGCATGGGACAGGTACTTCCCTTCATTGATCGCGGCCCACCACGCGTCCCCTGCCGGAGGTTGGTCGGCGATGCCGTGCGCGTCGCGCAGCGCCAGGAGCCAGTTCATGGTTTCGATGCAGAGCTCGGAGTCCAGGGTGACTTCGCCCGCTTCGTTGAAGTAATCCTGGCCGCGCTGGCGGGCATACAATTCCAGGGGCGACGAGAAGCTGATGGCCTTGACGTCCGCGGTCGAGACTTCCGCGCCGGCGGCAATGAAGTCGTCCCAGGTTTCCACGGCCTCCATATCCACTCCGGCCGCTTCGAACGCGTCCGCCCGGTAATACAGCACGACCGGCGTCAGGGCGTGTTCCACGCCGTAAATCTTGCCTTTGTAACTGTACAGAGCCTCGCGGTTGACTACCAGATCTTCCAGGTACCCCCCTTCCGTCAGGCGATCCTTGATGTCCACCAGTCCCGGATCGCCGCCGCGCAGGAAGCCGCCGAACCGGCCCTGCTCCAGATCGGCGATGTCCGGCGCGCCCACGCCGCCGGTCTGCAACGCGATCTGCACCTTGTCGTGCATATCGGTGTAGGCGATTTCGGATACGGTCAGATTGAAGTCGCCGGCGAACTCCGCCTGATAGTCCTCGCCCATGGAGCGGAACCACCGGGCATGCGTATTGACGAAGGTCCAGATTTCCATATCGACGGCCGCGGCGGCAGGCGCGCCGGCATCCGCGGCGGGCACGGCCGTCGCGCAGGCGGCCAAGGCTCCGGCGGACAGCGCCAAGCCCGCGCTTTGCAAAAAACGGCGGCGCGACAAGCAATGCGTCCTGTTCATGTTTGCCTCCTTAAATGTATGCGGGGATCCGACAGCGGAACGGCCCAGCGGACATCCGCTTATCTATTTCGCTCTCATTGTACGGATTTGGATTTGCGCGGCCAAACGGGATTCGCAGCGAGCGACCGCCCAGGACGCTTCTGCGTTCGCCCTGCGATCCGTCTTGCAGACCGCGTTCGCATGGCAAAGGTCAGAGACGCCTTGGGAGATTTACGGTCAGGTACCGGGGGATGGCAGCCGGCGGCAGGCACAAACTCAGGCAAACCTGGTGCATGCAGCCATGGGATCGATTCCGTCCATGCTTCGCAAGAGCACTGATCTGTCCCCTTTGAACCTTGGAATCCCAGACGCATCCCGCGGAGACCCAATGCTCTTGATCAAAGTTCGCCGTCCGGTGACGCTGAAGCGGAAAGGGCGAACTGTCGTGAAGATGTTGTCCTGGTTGCGGGAGAGACTGGAGTTTCACTTACGCCGTAGCCATCAAACATCGTCGCTTGCGGCTCGAAGATCTTCAAAAGACGCGCAGTCACGTAGAGACACGTAGAGATATGCGTCTATTGCGTACGGAATTGAGCCAAGGAATACGCTGATCAACTGTCGCTCCGTTGGTGTCGAGACTGCCGAGACGATTCCTGTCTCGTTGCCCTCCGAGGCCCCGTGGCGGAAAGCCTGACGCTACTCAGCCACCAACCACGCCGCAGAACGTCTGGTTCCCGCATATCTTCCGCGGCCCGTCAAAGCAACAGGAATACCAAACCGGAAAGGGCAGTGCGAGTTGACGGCAGAGTCCGAGAGACCTGCGCTAGTTATTGAACGCTATATTCTGGGCGTACGCATATGGTCACGAAGTCCCCGTCCCGCCGCGCCTTGTTCAACCTGTTCGATTCCCGCGTCAAGGTCGTTTTCCGGCATCTCCCCGCCGCGCGTGATCTGGCGCTCTGGCATCTGGGTTGGCCGCGGGGGGACGCGCCGGACCTGTCCCGTATCGAGGCCTTGCCCCAAGAATGGATTGCGACCGGGCGCACCCTGGAGCGGTGCCCCGCCGATCGGGTCTGGCTCGTCCGCGACCGGGACGGGCACCCGCAGCTGGCCGTGCTGCTGGAGTGCCAGGCCCGGTACGCCCCGCGCAGCCAGCGCATGGCGCGCTACACGCTGTTGTTGGGCCAGGCCCTGGCGCGTCAGGGCCTGCGCTACGCGGGCGGCAGTGCGGCGCCTATCCTGCCGGCGGTCTTCCATGCGGGGCCTCGCCCCTGGTTGGCCCCCTGGGAGCGGATAGCGTCGCCGCTGGATCAACCCCAAGCCGCGATCCTGCAGCCGGGCCTCACCATCGACATCCACGCGTATGCCGACGATGAACGGACGCCGCGCGATCGGGTATCATGCACGATCGGTCTGGAACAGAGGTGATATCGGTGGGCACGCGAGGACGGGGCCTTAGCTGGATTTCGCGGAGCCGGAGATCCATTCCTTGCAGGCGTTGAGGCGCAAAATGATTACGTGGGCGGAAACCTACCAAAGAGAACGGCAGGCCGGCGCACGGGAGGGGCGGCGCAAGGCGTTGACGGAATACGTGCATCTGTGCTGGGACGAGGAGACCAGCCAATCTTTTCGACAGCGCTTGTCCGCGCTGGATGCCGCTGTTTGGCCCTCGCTCCGCGCCTTGCACGCGGCCTATCAGGAAGGGCGCGATCCTCTGCAGTTGTTGCGGGACGCACGCAACGGCTATGCGCCTGAACCCTAAGGATTTTCAGCGACGGCAACATGGCCCGCATCGGTGTCTGTCCGCAGGATGTAACCGTACAGGCCGCCATGTGTCAGTAGCGGTTCACAGGTGCGGAACGCTGGTGGGCGTTAAGGGTGAGTATGGGCGAAAGACGGGAGCGGCATCCAGACCCGCGGGCGGTTCGCGTAGCGCAAGGTGCGTTCGCGGGCGGCGAAGCAGAAAACATCGTTCTCTGCGGTTCGCGGGCGCGCGGCGATTGGGATGGCAGATCCGACCTGGATTTGCTTATCGTAGAGTGTCCTCCCCCGGCTCACGATAGCGTTCGGCGCAGAGCCGAACGCTGGGCCGCGCAGGAATTTGGCCTGGATCGTCCGCGTATAGACGCGATATTTATCACGCGCCGGCAATACCAAATCCAGGCTAGGCATAGCCGCAACGGCATAGCCGCCATCTCGCGCCGCGAAGGAGTGTCCATGGCTTATCCGCCACCAGATCTGCCGGAGGACATAGACCCCGATCCCGCATTGACGGAACGCGGCGAGATGGCAAGACGCCTGGAAGATGCCAACCTGCATTACATTCTCATGCATGTGCTGCTGGACAACGGAATGGAAAACCGCGGAGTGGTCAGTCATGCCCACCGCGCCCTGGAACACGCCTTGAAGGCCCTGATCTCCGCGCAGGGACGAGACTATCCTTACAAACATGAACTGCATAATCTGCATCGCATTGCCCAAGTGCCGGAGAATCTGTTGCAGAGCGACTTGGCGCAACTGAAACAGTATGCAGGCGGCGCGGTGTACTTTGCGCCTCAGAATCCCGTAACGGATTATAAAAAAATGGCTAACGCCTTGACCGCGGATCTGTCTTGGATTTACGGACAAGTGACGGTTTTGACGGGAACGGACGCTTGGTCTTTTCAACCGCAGGGCGCGGTACGCCCTGCGCAGCCCGTCTACCGATGAGTACTTGGGGACCAAGGCCGAAGTCGTGGAGCCCAAGGTTCAAACGCATTGCCTCGAATCTTCCGGTTTGCATTTGCGCGGTCAAATCGGGATATGCAGCACAAGCGACCGTCAAGCCAAGACTTGGGCGCGCACTTTTGCCAGCCAAGGATCGCGGCGGTTGAACGGTACCAGTTAGAGCCGCCGTGGGCTTGGAGAATGCGCGTAAAAGATTCCCATCCCCTGCCCTCCGCTTGAGGGTAAGGCGCGCTAGCCGCTGAAAACCTCAATGACAAGGTTTTGGCATTGAAAGAAGCGCTCCGTAGCCGGTAGGCCAGCAGCGTTCCTGATCGTATGGAACCCTATTGTTGCGTAGCCACAGCATCCGTCAAGTACGGGCAGCCCAAGTGCTTCTTGTATTGGTGAGACCGCGTGCGGCCAGCGCTTGAGACGGACGAGGTTCCGCGCCACAGCGTTCTCGCCAGACCGTGCTGTCCAGCCATACGGCGGACTGATTCCAGATCCAGCTGCCCGGATTTCATCAGACGTTGCCCGCCATACTCGTCGCGCCAAGCGGAGTGCCGACAGGGAAGCGCGCCTCTGCCTGTATATCCTGCAGGCAATCGGCGCCACGCGGCGCCGGTAATGCCAATGCGCCCTCCAACCCAGGGATGCCACGAAGCAACGGCCCGCTTTGCGGGGCGAAAACCGTGGCGCCAAGTGGACACCCGTCAATAAGGCGCGGGCCGCCTTGAACGCGCGACAAGGCCAGATGGACAGCGGCTAACCGTCCGCTAACGGGAGGCCCAAACAAGACGACGCAATGGGAGATCGATTCCCAGAACCGGTAACAACATGAAAACCGCCGCGTATCGGCAATACTCCTGTCGCAGGATTGGGCAATCAACATACGCGGAGGCAATATGAATCCGTTATTATGCATATAATATCCGTCCCCATAGCCTTGCCAAAGCTGCGTGCCTATCATTGCCAAGCAACCTCTGAGCGAATTCGGGAAACGTCGCCGGAAGCCCGAAAAGTTGGCCCAATGAACGGAATGGGGTTGTCCCGCCGATGTCTTGACGCGCTATCCCCATGAGCGTTAGGCGTCCATTGCGTACGGAAAAAGAGTACGAGAGCGCCCTCGCTCGGGTATTCGAACTCATGGATGGACTGCCTGAACGCGCAGAGGGCATGAACGGCTCGGAGGAAGCAGAGTTCGAAATGCTCGTCGCTCTCATTGAACGGTATGAGGATGAACACTACCCCATTGGCGACCCCAGTCCCATTGGCGCCATTGAGTTCCGTATGGACCAAGAGGGTCTGAGCCCCCATGACCTCGTACCCATGATCGGAAGCCGAACCCAGGTCGATGAAGTCCTGTCCGGCAAACGGGCAATCACGCCCGCCATGGCCCGCGCGCTGCACGCGCGTTTAGGCCTTCCCATTGAAGTGCTATTGAACAAGGCGGTTACGTCCGCGGAGCCCGAGATTGCGGCTTCCAGCCGCGCCTGCCGGACAGCGGACAGCTAGCGGCCGCCGTAATACACGAAGCGTCCCGAAGCCCGGAAGAGAACCAAGGTGAAGGCAACGATGATGAGGAAAAGGATCCAGGCCTGCGCCGACGCGTAGCCCATCTTGAAAAACAGGAAGGCGGACTGGAACAGGTAGATGGACATCATCAAGGTCGCATCGGCGGGACTGCCCTGCCCGTCCGTCATGACGTGGACCTGCGTGAACAGCTGGAAGGCGGCGATCAGGCTGACGATCAGGTTGAACAGGATGACCGGGCTGATCATCGGCAACGTGACGTGGCGAATGCGCTGGATGGCCCTGGCGCCGTCCAGCGCGGCGGCCTCCAGCAATTCGCGGGGCACGTCCTGCAAGGCCGCCAGGTAGATGACGACCGCCGAGCCCACGCCCCATACGCTCATCAGGATGAGAGCGGGCTTGGCCCATTGGGGATCGCCCATCCAGGCCGGTCCCTGCACGTTCGCGAACGACAGCACGTAGTTGATGATGCCGACGCGCGGGTTGAACATCCACAGCCAGACGAGCGCGGCCGCCACGACCGGGGTAATGCTGGGCAGAAAGAAAAAAGTGCGGAACGCGGACAGGCCCCGGACCCGCATGTTCAACAGCATGGCCAGCAGAATGCCGAAAAAGGCGCCCAGCGGCACGGCGCCCAGCGCGTAGTACGACGTGTTCCACAGGGACGTCAGGAAGCGCGGATCGTCGAAGAGATTGCGATAGTTCTCCCATCCGATCCAGCGGGGGCTGCGCAGAACGGGATAGAAGGTGAAACTGTAGTAGAAGGAGGCCAGGAACGGGTATACCCGAAACATCAGGAAACCCGCGATCCAGGGCGAGATGAACAGCAGGCCGGTCAGCAGCCGACGCCGCGCGCGCGGATGCATGCGAATGGCCGAGACCGGAAACGCGGCCATCGGCCTCAGCCTTTCAGGCCCGTGAGCGCGATGCCCTCGATGAAGGTGCGCTGGGCGAAGAAGAACAGGACGACGATCGGCAGCACGCTCATGCAGGTAGCGGCCATGATCCAGGCGAAATTGGAGAAGCCGTACGAGGATTCCATGTTGGCGATGCCCAGGGAAATGGTGTACTTGTCGATGTCGTTCAGGTAGATCAGCGGGCCGAAATAGTCGTTCCAGCTGCCGATGAACTGGAACAGCGCCACCACCGCGAGCGCGGGCAGGGCCAGCGGCAGGATGATGCGCAGGAAAATGAGGAACTCGGACGCGCCGTCCACATGGGCTGCGTCCGACAGTTCCGCCGGCAACCCCATGAAAAACTGCCGCAGGAGAAAAATGAAAAAGGGGCTGCCCAGGAACAGGGGCAGGATCAAAGGGGCGTACGTATTGAGCCAGTTGAGATCGCGGAAGATCAGGTACAGGGGAATGAAGGTGACGAAGTCCGGCAGGATCAGAGTCGCCAGCACCAGCGCGAACACGTAATCGCGGCCGGGCCACGCAATGCGCGCGAAGCCGTAGGCGATGAGGGCGTTGGAGAGCACGGCTCCGCACACGGACGGCACGGTCACCACCACGGTGTTCCACAGGTACCAGCCCAGCGCGCCTTCGCTGAAGGCCGTAACGTAATTGTCCCACCGGACGGGATCGGGAATCCAGATCGGCGGGTACAGGGACAGTTCTTCCGGGTTTTTGAGCGAGGTGGAAAGCATCCAGGCCCAAGGCAACAGAAAGAACAGGGAAAACAGCCCCAACGCCAGGTATTTGGCTGTTGCCAGCGCCACGCGTTGGGAACGCGCGCCGCCCGTAAAAGCCGGGAAGGCCGAGGGGGCCGGAGCGCTGTCGTCCAACTGGGCCAAGGTACGGTCCGCGCAGGAAAAAGCAGCCCGTCAGGATGCGCCGCCGCGCCCCGCCAAGGCGGAGCGCGGCGGCCGAACATGGGTTATATCCGCCTGGAAGCCATGCGAGAGCCCAGGGTCACCCGGCCTGTTCCAGCCAAGTGTCCAATTCCTTCTGGGCTTCTTCCTGCACGAAATCCAGCGCTTCCTGCGCCGTCTTTTCGCCCAGGTAGGCCTTTTGCCATTCCGCGCCCAGCAATTGGGCATAGGAGGAACTGGTGGGCAGTTTGGCCGGATAGAGATAGTGACTGGAGTTGTAGAGATCGTCCATCCAGATATCCACGTAGCCCGGGCACTGGGAAATGACTTCGTCCCGGAATTTGGGATGCTCCTTCATGCCTTCCGAGACGGGATTGTTCACGCAGAGCCACGTCAGGAACAGGGAAGTGTACGTGTCGCGGTCCCCGGTGGCGCCGGTCATGACGCTGATGATGTCCCAGGCGGCCTCCGGCTCCGGCGCCGTGACCGGCACGATCCAGCCGTCGCCGTAGGTATACATGCCGCGTTCCGTATAGCCTGCCGGGCTCGGGAAAGGCCAGACCGTATAACGGAAATCCTCCGCGGCGTAATCCCGGATCGTGTTGAAACGCCACGGGCCGGTCGTTTCGGTCGCCCGGACGCCGGCGAGGAAGGGCGCCAAACCGCGGGAACGGCCCGAGGCTCCTTGCAGGGACGCCTGATACGCCTGCATGGCTTCCACGCCGAACCGCTCCCACACCGCCACGTTCCACTCCAGGGCCTTGACGTTGTTGGGATGATTGGCGGTAACCGTCGCGCCGTCGGCTATGAATTGGCCGTGGAAGCGCCCCAGGATCATGGCGTTCCAGTTGAAGTCGCCGCCCAAGACGTCGATGTTGCCGGCATCGTCGTAGACGGTCAGCCGTTCCCACACGTCGATCTGTTCTTCCAGGGTTTGCGGGGGACTGTCGACGTCGACGCCGGCGGCTTCCGCCAGATCGACGTTCACGAAGGTGCCCATGGACTGATTCCACATGCTGGCGTAGTAGAAACCGCCTTCGTATACGCCCAAATCCCAGATGGCGGGGTGCATCCAGTCCCGCAGCGTCTGCACCTGATCGACGTCGCCCAGGCTGTCCAGGGCCAGGAGGGCGTCGTTCGCCGCCAATTGATAGGCTTTGTCCGCGCCGAACACCACGGCCGTGGAGGGACCTTCGTTGGCCGCGATGCCGGCGAGCAGCTTCTGCATCATCGATCCGCTGCCGCCGGGCACGACCACGTGATGCGCCCGCACCGCGGACTGCGAATCGTTGTAGCCCTCCAGAATCTGCTCAATCTTCTCGGCCGCGCCTTCCGTCCAGCCCGTCCAGACGTCAATGTCGACCGGGGCCGTCATGCTGTCGGCCGGGGCCATGGCGCCCGGCGCGGTAGCGCTGGGCGGCGCGCACGCGGCCAGCGCCAAACCTGACAGGCTCAAAGCCGCGCCCTTCAAGAAATCGCGTCTAGCCATCCCGTTTCCGTTCATAGTTGCTCCTATCCTTAGCCTATTGCGTGTTGTGAGTAGCCGTTGCGGCGGGGTATCGTTCATTGTAATGGCCCTGGTCTGCTGACGGCAAACCGAAAAATCCGCTGACAGGGTCTGACGTACTATCATGAAGAGCCTCCGCGCGCGATGTCCCCTGCGCCCGGCCGCGGCTCGGATCCTTACTTGCGTCCGTATCCCCAGGAGTTTGCGCCATGACTGCGCCTGTCCAACCCGATCGCACTTCCAAGGTGCCCTTCTTCCGGTTTCCCGCTACGCTGGCAGAGCAGGAACGGGCCCTGCAAGCCAACGCGCTGATGCAACGCTTCCGGGACTCGCGCCGCGCCTTGGCCCGCGATCCCCACCGTCCCCTGTACCATTTCGTCAGCCCGGAACACAAGCTCAACGATCCCAACGGCCTCTGCTTTTGGCAAGGCCGCTGGCATCTGTTCTACCAGGGCTATCCCCCGGAAGATCCCCGGCAGCATTGGGGGCATGCCGTCAGCGACGATCTGATTCACTGGCGCGATCTGCCCTACGCCATCTATCCCCATCCGGAAAACGCCTGCTTTTCGGGCGCGACCCTGGTGGAGGACGCACGCGTGATCGCCATCTATCACGGGACCGAGGTCGGCAACATGGTGGCCGTGGCCGACGATCCCCTGCTCCTGAACTGGCGCAAGCTGACCGGCCAGGCCGTCATTCCCATGCTGAACCCGGACGGGTCCCGACCGCCTTACCGCGTGTTCGATCCCTGCCTCTGGAAGAAGGGCGACGCCTATTACTCCCTCTCGGGCGGCACGTTGCCCCATCCTACGAACGGCAAGCGCACCCGCGCCAACTTCCTCCTCCGCTCCCGGGATCTGGCGACATGGGACTACCTCCATCCCTTCGTGGAAGGCGACACCTTCACGCGGGTGGGCGACGACGGGGCCTGCCCGTACTTCTGGCCCATCGGCCATGGAGACGACGAACGCCATATGCTGCTGTTCTTCAGCCACATGAGCGGCGGCCAGGCCCTGTTGGGCGATTACGACCCGGCGCGCGACAAGTTCGTCGCCACGTCGCATCACGAGTTCAACTTCGGCCCGTACGGCCCTGCCGGCGTGCATGCCCCTTCGGCCGCGCCGGACGGCCGCGGCGGCCTCATCGTCATTTTCAACATGAATCCGGCCCAACCGACGCCGGGCTGGGATCAGATCATGACCCTGCCCCGACGGCTGACCTTGCAGGGGACGGACGCCCTCAGCCGCGACGCGCTTTTTGTGGAACCGGCCGGCGACATTGAGTCCCTACGCGGCGCGCAGCAGCGGATAAGCGACCTGCCGCTGCCCGCGAACGAGGAAATCGTGTTGCCGGACATTGCCGGCAACGCGCTGGAAATCCAGGCGGAAATCGAAACCGGAGACGCGCCCATGGTGGAGTTGAACGTCCTGCGTGCGCCGGGACGGGAGGAATTCACGCGCATCGCCTTCTACCGCGGCCGCGGCTTTCGCGATTGGGACCGTTATACGGGCTGGGACCGAGCCCGGTTGGAAGCTGCCCGCGACAGCCTCGTCACCATCGACACCTCCTACTCCTCCCAACTGCCGGACGTCCAATCCCGGGCTCCGGAGACCGGCCCGGTCTACATCCCGCGAGACGAAAATCTGAAGCTGCGCGTCTTCATCGACCGGAGCGTGGTCGAGGTTTTCGTCAATGGCAAGCAGTGTCTGGCGGTACGGGTATATCCTGGCCGCGCGGACAGTCTGGGCGTCTCGTTGCGGTCGCAAGGAGGCAACGGACGCTTGGCGGTTTTGGACGCCTGGCGGATGAACGGCATTTACGCGTGAGTCCAAAGGCCGGAAGCAGGCGGGAAGGTGGCGCAACAAACCGGCCTCCCCAGGTTCCGAGTTGGCGTTCGGACAGTCACGGCATGACGTCTGATCCGGTTGAGCCTCTGCGGACGCGCAGTTGCCGTCGTCCGGCGGTGCATGGCCGCGCACGCCTCATCGGCTTTGACCGCGCGGATAGGCTGCAAACCCAATCGGGAACGGAGCGCCTGCGCGGGTAGGCTGTATCCCGACCCCGCCCCGCGGTTCATCCTATATATCCCAATAAGGCAGATCGACGCTACAAGCGCCTGCGACGTTTTTAGCCAAATTGCGAAAATCGTAGTAACAGTTTGTGACGGCCGAGAGGTCGCTGCCGATCGCGCCATCCGCAGGTCTCAGATGGAAGATCGGTTTATGCGCTTCTTGGGCCAAAAGCATCAGACTGGGGTAATGCTTGATCGCGGCCAAACGGTAGGGTTCCTCTTCGATATCCGTTTCAGGATCGCCCGTTATGGGTTCGTTGAGGACGAACTCGCTATATGCGCGGGGCATGCTGCCTATCCATCGACTGTACGCATACACGGGACGATCCAACCGAACCTCGGGTTGAAGCACTACATAACCGGCGGGTTTCATATTCCCGGAAGGAAGGGAGAGCGTCTCAGAAGTACGGGGCGCCTTCTGCAATCGTTCTTGCCATCCTGCGCGCCATGTTTGCAGCGTTGGCCCCAGATTGCGCAAACCCTGCAAAGAATACAGGTCAGGCGCGAGGGGAATCACGACTGATTCCGCGGCCACCAAAGCGGCTCGGTTGAGCGGGCCCAAATTAGGGCCCACATCAACCAGAACCAGATTCGCTTCCGCCTTGCAGACCGCTTTTTCCACAATACGCCACAACCCGCTGAGAATGCGAAAGGCCCTGACGCGACCGCCAAGGCAATCCGGCCATTGGCTGGAAAACGCATCTTCTGCCGAGGAAAGCGCGAGATCGCCGATCAGCAGCGAGAGGCCCGGCGCGATCGCTTCAACGTGCGGATCGGCCACGTCCCCTGCCCCTTCCAAGACGGGCATCAGAGCGCCATAAATCGTTTTGCGCGCGGCAGCCGGTGCGTCCAAGACAGAGACCAAAGTCCTCTCATCCAGCAACATGGCCGTCAGATTGGCCTGCGGGTCAAAATCCGCGGCTACGACGGACACGCCCAGATCGGCGTACATCCATGCCAAGTGATAGACTAGGGACGTTTGGCCCACTCCGCCTTTGTTGTTGAAAAATGCGATGGTCTTCATGCAGCCGCCTTGATCGTGACGACGAAATTGAAACCGGGAAAGGCGAATTCCGGCGGCGGGTTGCCGTTGTCTCTCAAAGCCTGCCGCGCCAGCGGCACGCCCACGCCAAAACGCTGGGCGAAGCCGAGATTACGCATGAATTCCGCAATGACCGGGTTGCGGTAGTCCGTCACGCCCTCTCCCAAATTCTCAGGCGTCACGGTACCGTAGAGGCTGCCTGGATTACGAATTTCTATACGATCCGAAAACCAGCTAATACGCGTAGGCGCATTGGTTCCCTCGTAGGACCGATGCATTACGGCATTGCGGGCCAGTTGATGCAGCGCTTCAATCGGATAGTCGGGATACCGGGTTTCCAGGGCGCTGTCCGTAATGTTGGTTCTGGTTGCAATATTAATGGCCAGGAGGTCATCCAGCCGGCGCAATACGTCATCCAGCCGGCCGCTAAGTGCCTTTTGATTCGCGACCGGACTCGTCAAGGCGGTTCCTGCGTAATGCACGCATTGAACGTAAGCCCCCGGCACCCAGAATTGGGGATGACGTCCGCAGGCGATCAAGCCGCCCCAAGAAGGCCGATCATCTACCAAGAGGCGCAGCGAGCGTAGTTGCGCCGATACGGAGCGGGCGTTCTGCGCCAACACGTCAGAGGCGATGGCGCTGGGAAGATAGACGCGTTGGAAATATTCCAGGTCCAAGTCGTCCTCCGTAGCGGTTTGGGCCGGTCGCATATCAAAAGGCAGGTCCAAAGATCGTCTTTTTTCCGCGAGCCGGTTTTCTTCCGCCGGCGATGCGGGTCGAACGGTTGGACCTACCTTGACCCAAACTCGGCCTTTGTAGCGTACAGGCGTATCCGGCGAGGGTTCAACGACAATCACGGCCATCTCGCAGCCTTGGAGCACTTTCTTTTCGACGCGCAGGGACGGAAGGGGGAGCGTGTTCCCATCTGACCGCATATCGGCCAAGGTCGTCAGCAATGCATCATCAACGGCGAGGCGCGCACAGTCTCCATTATCTTCAAGACCGACAAAGATTACGCCCGGTTTCCCGCTGGCAGACAAGTCATTGGCAAAGGCGCAGATGTTCTTGCGGATCCCTTCTCCGTCCGACGCGCTTCTTTTCCTTTCTATCCATTGCGATTCAGAACTCTCCGCCAACCGAGACAATTCATCGTCAGTCAAGAAAGATGCCATAAGCTACCTCGCTGGGTACGGAATATTTGCATAGGGAAGTTCCCGAGGCGTCCCTCAAGGCAGCCAAAATTCACATTCAACGGGTATTATAGCGTCCTCATTGGCGGGGGTCCGAGGACGCTTCCTCCACCCCCGCCGCTCGCCTTAAGGCGCAAGCCCTTACCTGGCGCGAAGAGCCAGATTCATGCAACCCTCCGATCAGACCGCCCTCAATTTTTGCGTTGTCGACAGATTTTCCTCCGCCAATGGCCTGTCCCTTGCTGGCCGAAAAAGGCCGTTCGTCGCCCGCACGCAAGGCAACTCGTCTTGCGTTCAGCGGCCGGCGATCCCCGACATCTGAATGCCCGACGTGAAGTACCGCTGGGCGGCGAAAAACAGTGCCAGCAAGGGGGCGATCATGACGGTGGACGCGGCCATCATCAGGTTCCAGCTCGTGGAATACAGATCCTTGAAGCTCTGCAGGCCAATGGCCATCGTCCAGTTCCGGGGCGACTGCAGGTAAATCAGGGGCGTAAAGAAATCGTTCCAGTTATAGATGAAGGAGAAGATGGCCACCGTCGCCGCGACGGGCGCGGACAGCGGCAAGAGGATGCGCCCGTAGATCAGGAAATTGGACGCGCCGTCCACCCGGGCGGCTTCGTCCAGTTCCAGCGGCAGGGTCATGAAGAACTGGCGGAACAGGAAGATGTAGAACGCGCCCCCGCCCAGCCAGTTGGGCACGATCAGAGGCTTGAAGGAATCGATCCAGCCCAGGTAGCGAAACACGATGAAGGTGGGGATAAGCGTGACGATGCCCGGCAGCATGATCGTCGACAGCACCAGGCCAAAGAGCGGACCGCGCAACGGGAAACGCAGGCGGGCGAACGCGAACGCGGCGAGGGAGGCGGTGACCAGCGTCCCCGCCGTGGACGCGAGGGTAACGTAAATGGTGTTCCAGAAATAGCGACCGAAATCCACCGCGCGGAACGCTTCGGGATAATTGGACCAGACGACGGGCTCGGGGATCCACCGGGGCGGCATCAGAAAGGTTTGCGCGCCGGTCTTGAAGGAGGTCGAGACCAGCCACAGCAACGGCAGGGCCAGCACCAGGGCCAACCCGCTGAGCACCGCGTACCACAGCCCTTGAACGGCGGCCCGGCGCAACCGTTTGCGCCCGCGCGACGGCACGCGGACGGCCGCGCGGAACGCCGGCTGGACGGTCATCGGCGCAGATCCCCTTCATAGAACACCCAGCGGTTCGACAGCCGGAACTGTAGGGCGGTGAAGGCCAGGATAATGAGGAACAGCACCCACGCCATGGCGCTGGCGTAGCCCATGCGGAAATTCTCGAAGGCCATGCGGTACAGATAGAGCAGGTAGAAGAGCGTGGCGTAATTGGGGCCGCCTTCCGTCATGATGTAGGCGGCCGTAAAGACCTGGAAGGCGCCGATGATGGCGATGATCAGGTTGAAGAACAGGGCCGGCGTGAGCAACGGCAACGTGATCCGCCAGAAGCGGCCCCACGCGGACGCGCCGTCGATCTCGGCGGCTTCGTAGAAGGTGACGGGAATCCCCTTCAGGCCGGCCAGCAAAATGACCATCTGGCCCCCGATGGTCCACCAGCTCATGATGATGAACGCGGGCTTGGCCAACCGGGGATCCTGCAGCCAGAAAAGCGGAGGCAGGCCCAGCAGTTCCAGGGCCGCATTGGCCAGCCCCCATTGCGGATGGAAGATCCAGAGCCACAGGATCGCGTTGGCGACGGCGGGCGTCAGCGAGGGCACGTAGAACAGCGTCCGGTACAAACGGATACCGCGCAGATTGATATTGACCGCCAAAGCCGCCAACAGCGCCAGGAAGAGATGCAGGGGCACCCCCAGGAAAACGTAATAGGCCGTATTCCAGAGCGACAGGAAAAGGCGATCGTCCCGGGCCAGGCGCGCGTACTGATCCAGGCCCACGAACTGGGAGGGCGTCACGATCTCCCAGCGGGTGAACGAAATGGCCAGCGAGGCCAGCATGGGCCCCGCCAGAAACAGGAGGAAGCCCAGGATCCAGGGCAGGATGAAAAGGTACGCGTCGCGGGTTTCGTGCCAGAGCAGAGACCGACGCCGACGCCGGTACCCGGAGAGCAACCCCATACGCGTTGAGCGGCGACCTGCGCTTACCGGCAGCGCAGGCATGAGCCTGAAAAATTGGCTGTAGGGAGAGCCTGCCGGGTGCGGGGATTCCCGTTATCCGCACCCGGCGGGCGCCGGGCCCTTACGCGCTGGGCACGAAGGCGATCAGTTCGTTCACGCGCGCGGCAATGCCGTCCAAGGTCGTTTGCGCGTCGGCCGCCTCGACGCCGTAGATGGAGTTCAGGGCGGGTTGCACCTCTCGATGCACGCCAATCCAGTCGCCGGCTACCGGTTCGGGACGCCCGTAGTCGAAGGCGTCCAGCATGACCTGGGCGCTGGGCGGCAATACGGCGGTCGTCATGTAACTGTCCGAGCCCGCCACGGCCTTGAGGGAAGGAATATTCAGGCCCGTGCTTACCCAGTGCTCGAAGGCCGCCACCGACGCGAACGTCTGGAACCAGGTCCAGGCTTCGTCCGGGTTGGCCGTGCCGGACCACATGCTGTGCCCCGCCGAGGCCACCCGCGTCGTCTGCGCGTCGTCCGGGTCGCGCGGCAGGTGGGCGATATCCCATGCGAACTCGGACGGGGCTACGTTGGCGAAGACCGAAAACTGCGGAAACATGCCGATACGGCCCGTGGTGAAGAGATCGCCCGTGCTGAAGCCGCCCTTCTCCACGCCGGACACATGCACGCCGGCCGCATGCCAGCCCTTGATGGTCTCGACTTCGGCGACCGACGCGGCCTCGTTCATCGCGTATTGCGAGCGGTCGGCGCTGAGCACGTCGCCGCCCTTCTGCCACATCTTGATCCAGGTGTTCCGATTCAAATTCCAGTCGGCGGTCCCGAAGATCTTGGCCGCGCCCTCGCCGGAGGTCATGGCCGCAGCGGCAGTTTCGAAATCCGCCCACGTCCAGCCCTCTGCCGGATCCGACAGGCCGGCGGCGTCCACCAATTCCTTGTTGTATATGAGCACGGTGCTGGTGGTTTCGCGCGGGAACCCGATCTGCTTGCCGTCAATCTGGAAGTCCAGCCACGCCGCGCGCAGGAACGTATCTTCCGAAATCGGGCTGTTCTCCAGGAACGGCGTCAAATCCATCTGGATGTTCCGCTTGGCCTGTCCGGCGTTGGTGTAGGAATGGGCCCAGTAGGTGTCGGGGCCGTCGCCGGCCGCGATCAGGGTCAGCAGCTTGACCTGGATTTCAATGGCCCCGCCCGGTTCCCAGATGGGGCGGATGCTGATGTTGGGATGTTCCTCCTGGAACGCTTCAATCAAGGGCTCGTAGCGCAGGAAAGAGGTGTCCCCGCCGCCTTGCGTCAGAAAACTGATCTCCACCGGAGCCATCGCCGCGTCGCCGCCTTCGGCGCCGGGCACGACCGCCGTGCAGGCAGCCAGGGACGCGGCGCCCAAGGACAACGCGGAGAATTTCAGAAAGGAGCGGCGGCTGACCCTCCTCGATGCAGCGGAAGCAATGCGTTCCATACTCGTTTCTCCTGTGAATTATTTGAGTGCAAGGCGATTATAGCACTGGACCGCATTCTGTCCTACGCGCCCGAATCGCGGCCTCCGAGCCGCCTTCAGGCCGGAGACGGCGGAGCGTTCGGACCGGCTTGATCCTTGCGGCCCGGCGGCAACCCGTAGAGGCGCCGGGCCGTTTCGCTCATCACCTGGGAGCGCATGGCCGCCGGAATCAGCCGCGCCGCGAAGTCCGGCATGTCGTTGTCCCAATGGGGAAAATCGGTGGCGAACATCAGCATCCGCTCCGCCGGAAACATGGCCAGCATCTGATGCAGATGCGCAATGGGTTCCGGTTCCTCGATAGGTTGCGTGGTCAGGAAAACATGCTCGAACACGTATGCGCTGGGCGGCTTTTCCAGCCAGGGAGCGGTTTGGCGCAACGCTTTCCAGTTCTTGTCCAAGCGCCAGAGAATGGGCGGCAACCAAGAGACGCCGCCTTCGATCAGCACGAACTTGAGCTCAGGGTACTTGACGAAGACTCCTTCCGTGACCATGCTGACGAGATGGCCGATGTAGCTGCCCACCAGATCCGTATGCCACTCGATGTAGTTGGTCGGATAGCCGACCGCGGTGGGCGCGCCGGAGATGCCGACGCCCTCGGATCCGGGGTGGATGGCGATGGGCTTGCCCACTTCGGCGCAGGCTTCGTAAATGGGGTGGAAGTAGGGTTGGCCCATAGGCATGCGCGCGCCGGACACCATCACGACCTGAGGCATGCGATCGACGTCGCCCAAGCGCCGAATCTCGGCTGCGGCCGCGACGGGATCATTGGGAGCCACGGTGATGGAGGCGTAGAAACGGTCGTCTACCGGCAACCATTCCTCCAACGCGGCGTCGTTGGAAGCCGTGGCCACGGCCGCGGCGTAGTAGGGGTCGGGAGACAGGCCCAGATGCAGGGCGGGGCCCGTGAAATTGAGAATGCCGTATTCCAGGTCGTACTTGTCGAAGAAGTAACGAGCCAGCAGATGGGGATCGCTTTCGATGCGCCGTCCGTCCGGGGCCACGGCATCGCTGCGCATGACGCCGTTGGGGTTCCAGTAGCCCAGCGAGCCGGGACCGCGATCGCCGGAGGCGAACCGCAGTTTCCACGGTTGGGCCAGGCGCGCCTCAATGCTGGCCGGCTGGAGGACGGAATGGATGTCCGTGTCGATAGCGGAGAGAGGCATGGTCATTGGAGGCCTTGGCGCACCTCGGGAGACGGGGCGTCCGCGCGCGAACGCCGGCTTATGAGCAGGAAGAGTTCATCGCCCTCCACCTCGACCGGGAAAAACGCCAAGCGCCTGCGATCCGTCAGGCATGCGCCCGACTGCAACGAAAACTCCCATCCGTGCCAAGGGCAAACCAGGATTTCGTTCTCTCGGCCCCAGCGAAAAGTTCCCGGCGGAGAGGGCAGAGTGGTGCCGCGCAAGGCCCCTTGGCAGATGGGCGCGCCCTGGTGCGGGCAATGGTTCAGGACGGCCTTGAATGCGTCGTCCACGCGAAAAATGCCGAACGAGCGGTTTCCGATCTCGATCTGTAGACAGGAGTCTATAGGCACCTGATAGACGGTGCCTATCCGGATGCGCTTGTGCATTTCCGATTGTGTATAGTTCGCCTCAGTCAAAGGCATGTCCAATCCAGAAAGAAAGATCTTCCCGTTGGTTATTCTACTACATCACGCCTGAGTTTCTACAGGCCGCAGTGTCCCTCACATTCGTTATTGAATCCGTTTTCCTCATTTTCCTCAATATCAAGTTTAACCGCTTCCTTCAAGGGAATACGGCGATGGTGCAAGAATGCGCGTTTCCTAAACATTTGCCCTGCATTATGTTTTTCCGTACGCAGGCTCGCGTCAATATTTGCTGCATCTTCAAACAGCTCGGGCTCTGCCTCCATAATTTCAATCCAACTTGATGAACTACGAAATGGGCATCCAATGCACGCACTTCGAGTTAGTTCTCTCTCTGGATAGTGGACGGCAAACCATGCTTCACAGTCTTGGCGCGTCATCGGCGTGTCATCTATAAACGGAAAATGATGTGTGATCCACCAGTTGCGGCTTGGTTTGACACGTACAATCTCATCCAAAGTAATGCCAAGCCACATTTCTACCCGCGTGTCGTGTGCCAAAACCTGGCGAGGTCTTACACCTAACATCTCCTGTACTTTCCTGCGAATAGGATCGATTTTGTAATTCTTTGTACACTGACGCCAATTGAGGCCTGCTTCTCTACCGTCTTTATCCAGTAAGTACACGGGCAGGGTCATCCATGGTTGTCCTTGAGCATTTACGCCGTCCTTTACATCTGCCCGCAAACTCCGTCCGTTGCTCGTCCGCAAAATTGGAAATGAAACTTCCTGCTCCAGCCAATCAAGAGTTGAATAGACTGATTGCGGCTCCCAGCCGGTATCCGCAAAAATTGCGTAATCGGGCTTGACGGAAAAGTGTCCCTTCTCTGCCATCAGACACATTACGGTGCTTTGCACGCCGCCGCCGAGGCTGATAACCCTTTGTGCCGGAGCAATAGAATTACTCCGGTGGCGACGGCCTAACGTTCTTTTGGGGGTTTACACTCCAAGATAACCTCTCGTAACTCGTCCATACCCATGAAGTCCAAAGATAAACTGGCGGCTCTCAAGTTAAGCGTCAAGAGCAATTCATTAGCATATCGAGTAGCACCCAAATAGTCGTTGTCTGCCCCATTGAGAAATACTTCATAAAGAGCAGCTACCAACTTAGGTCTTGAAATCAAATTAGGTCTGTAAAGGAATTGATGATAAAGGTTAACATTGTTAGCCATCCCATTGAGCAAATCATCTTCATTTAGCACTTCTGAGTACTGGGCAGCACGTTTGGCAAATTCTCCCAACCACCAAAGGCGGGCAATTGCATTGTTTTGACGTGCCCTAGTCACGCCTCCATCCAGCCAATGGCTTTGAACAAGCTTAGTCGGATCGCTTGCATTACTAGACTGCCAACGAATAGGCACATATTTAGATAATAAAAAGCAGTTGATTGTAGACCATAGATATTCGTTCAACCCTTCAGAAGCAGGGATATGCCCTAATGCATTGCGTACTAAAGGAACAAAACTTGCATCAGTTGTAGGGCCAGAAAGTTCAATGTCGTTTAACTCGGATAGATCTGCCAAAACCTCTATGCCTTGTTCCCCCCAAGGACTATCTGGCGACGCGCTCTCTTCCAATCGCCTTTCCAATTTGGCAGGATTAGAATCCAAAAACAAATGAGGCGATTTACTAGCAAGAAGTCTCAATGACTTGAGACCTACATCGTTGACGATCTTTTGCTGAATCATCCGTATTCCTCCTCTGTCTCTCTTTCTAAATAGGAAAAGGGCGTTTTTAGAAGTCGTTGAGCAGCTAGCCCAATTGAATGTTCTTGTAAATCAATCGCTTCTATTGCCAGATGTTGCTGTAAGGCCGTAGCCCAGCCCTCTACATGTTTTTCTTCTTGATCATTCTCAGCCTGTAGTAGGCTGGATAGAGCAACCGTTAGAGCCATAAGAAAGACTGTAGCTCGAGTCAGTGCATCATTCTTTCTAATAATATTGAATTTTCTTATAGTTTCAGGATTAGCTCGGATTTCAATGTATTTAGCCGGCAATTCGGCATCAAATTCAAATTCTCCGTCTTCTAATCCGAGCCTAGAATCTTCTTTCAAGTGAAATACGCTCTCTATCATGCCCGTGAACTGAACTGCGAAGTACCACGGTGCGGATGCAGCTAACTGTCCATATTTTTTTATTATAATTGGTTGATCTCCGTACTCTGGATGAACTGTATCAGCATTCAAAACAATATCGTCCAGTGCTATGACTGAAGGATGGACTTCCACAGCCCCTTTCAGAGTATCCAGAGATATTGATGTTGAAATTTTATTAGATCCCTTGCGCGCTTCAAGCATAGTTGAGAAGCATGTTGTCCCGCAATAGACTTGCGCGCAATAAACTGCATTCCCCTTGTCGATGTGTTGGGAGATTGTCGATTCCTGCAAGTCACAGTCAAGATTCAATCGTAATTCTTTTTCCGAGACATCAAAGCGGAGATCTGTATTGAATTGCCCCTTAGGATAGTCAGAGGCATTTGGCCGCAGAATAGGATGTTCGGAATAGGCGTTGGGATTGAACTTCATTATTCTGACCTGATTTCAAGTCTTTTGTCAGAAATCGGCCTGATGGCTTTCAACTCAATCTGTATCCGGGTATTGTTCTTGATAAAATTTGCCGGGATCTTTACAACTTCCCCTTTTTTCACTGTTACTCTGCGCCCACTAATATAAGCGCGTTCAAGATGTACTTGTATTTTCCTTCCGTCTTCTCCTATCGCATAAAGGCGAATACGTTGAGGCATATTATCAGGAACGTCAAAAGCAAATTTAACAACATGATCAGGCCATTGTTCATTGGTGTTGGGTAGACGGCGTACATCGTTGAATTCGGTTTCCACCAGTTTTCTTTTTCTTGCAGTTTTCTTTTTCTTGCGTGTGGGGGGGGGGGGGGGGGGGGGGGAGGGGGTAGATCTGGAGATTCCTTGCCCGTTCCAGGGCGTTGAGTTCTTCCTCTCCCTTTTCCGATCATTCCAAGCCCTCGGGGCGGATATGTCGATTGTTGAGGATTAGTGACAATGAATTCCCCTTGACCAAGTTCAGAGCTGGCTTCTCCGCTCCTACTTTTCAGAGGAACGAACGAAGCCATTTCATTTGCGTTTTCTGAATCGGCAATTTCTTGTGGCTTCGCATGTTTTTCAATAGTTTCCCAGATCCATTTTCCCAATTCGCCAAGCTGTACGCGAACTTCTGTTTGCTCATCTGCATCTGCATTGTCTGGTGATATTCCATCATGCCTTGGTCCCTCAGCTTCACGAAGAAGAGACTTTTGCCCTTCCGATAGACACTCAACCACTGCCAAGAATGGGTTCCAACGCCGCGGAATACTCCTGATCATTTTCTGTGAGGGAGAAAGTAGCATGTTGCCTAGCCGTTTCGTTATCATCATACCCGCATCCCGCACCAAAGCAATTTCCTTCCCTTTCCCTTGACCTTCTTTGTACGTCGCAATGCGTAGATTGACTCGGCCAATGCCTCTAATTTCCGTATAGGCTAAAACTTCAGATCTGGAAACATCAATAAAATCTTGGATCCGCTTTTCAGTCATAAATGAAGCCCATTCATCTACGTTATTGGCGTCTATCCACTCTCCACCTATTTTCACTTGAAGATTGCTGTGAACTAAAGCGTGAAAGAAATGGAAGATTACAGTTTCTCTAATATCCTTTTCCCACTTCTCCAGGGAATCTGGTGAGAAGCCTAGAATAGTTACTTGCGTTCCGGGATTGCTTAGCCTATAAGTTCTCGGCACATCATTGTTCTGCAACGATCCCCCGCGCTTTCCTTCCAGCCAACCCGTGGCTCTAAATGAGTTGCATCCAATATCATGGGAAACCAAAATTGATTTTCCGGTGAAACGATGCTCGAAAGCCTCCTTGGAATCATCCATCTTCCTATATGAAGTTGCATATAGGACTGTGCGTAGATCTGCCAATGCAAAGGCTGCATGCTTTCCTATACCGAACGACCCGCCTGCATCTTTGGCATCTTTGGCACTAAGACCAACAGATTTTGTAAGGATATGCCATTTGCCTTTACGCCCGTCTTCATCCGGTGCCCCTGTAGTATGACGATCGGTTATAGTTAGCACTTGAATGGTTCTTTGCTCAAGGGCACTGTCTAACTGTTGCAATCCACGTTTGAACTGCCTTCTATGCCTGTCATCATTGTCAGGAGATTTACAGGATGCAACCAACGCTTTTCGCAATCCTATGAGATCAAGGTTATCTATTGACAAGCACCTAATCTCGAATTCAACGATGACAGGATGCTTCTTGGACGCTTGAGCATCTATTGAATTTTGAATAAATTCCCGGACAAGCCCTCCTGGTCTATCGTTTGTAAATGAGCTTATTCCTGGATTGTTAGGACCTTCTACTTCACCCATATTGTTAGGGGCAAATCGCCAAGCTAAATCCATAGAACTCTCCTTATACTTAGAGTTTGGTTCATTTCTCGTCAGAAGGAGTGTGGTTCTTTGCCTGAGCCAAGATATAAGAAATTGCTTTACTAACCTCCTGTCGCCTCCCTATTGGCGAAGTCGCGCCTGGCAACACCAAACCGGATTTAACAAACAAAGAGCGCTTGACAGTATTTTTGAACGACTGACTCTTTAGGAATTGGGCTAGTTGATCCGTATTGGGGCCCGTTTCGGTGATCCAGCCATGATAACAGGCTGCAAGTACTCTAAAAATTGTAGCGTTGAAAGCAAAAGAATCCTTTCTTATCAAAGGAATGAGGGTATCGTCCCGATCGCTTCCAAACAATAAGTCTTCATACTGGCGGCAAGATGATGGAAGGAATTCATCAGCCCAGTCCAAACCTCGTTTTATTACTGGCTCAATATCGTTTTCAAATTCCTTAAGCCGTAATCGACTGACTCGTCCATAGTAACCGAACATTAAGGTCTTGAGAATTGCAGCCAACTGATTAAAAGACAGTAGATTTGGGCTTGTACGAGCTATAGTGCTTCGTTCCATGTCTATACGACCTTGGAAAAGTTCACTCTGCAGAGATACGTCCTTAGCCGCGCGGTTAAACGGATCTCGCTCATCGAAACGCGCCTTAGTGATGGCTTCTATGGGTTTGGCTTTGGCTGCATCTGCAAACATTTGCCTCAGTGCTTGAGTATTCCTTTCTGCGTAGAGAACGATAGGAATGGAATGTGCTTCAAGGGCCTTTCGGCGACATTCTATTCCAGCTAATTGCTTTTCAACCTTCTCTAGTTCAGAATGAGTATCTTTTCCACTCGTTAAGAGGCTCTTGTAATGCGCTTCTTCTTCTCTAAGGGCGGCAAGCACGTCATGTACTGCCCGACGCCGATGCTGCCCATCAAACAACTTTAGAGTAACCATATGGTTTTGGAGAATGCGCAAGAGACCTGTTGAAGTATCTTCCTCTCGTTCATCTTTGAAAGGAATGAATTCGACAAAGCTTGGATCTATTCCAAGCAAAATGGCTCCCAGCACCCAATTCGTTTGTGTTCTAAGGTATTCTGTAATTTGCTTTGCATGGGAAAGAGTAAGCCGTCTGTTGGCATCCTTTATGAGATCCTCATCCACTCTCTGGGGAAGAAGACCGTCCAGTTTCGCCAAGTCAAGAGCAAAGCTGAAAACCTCTCGTTCCCCCTGCAAGAAACGATGAGCGTAGGTCTGAAAGTATTGTTCGCTGATAGAAGTCACTCTTAACGCCATGAAGAACGCCTAAAACTACGTGTTAACCAACTTCATAATCATACCAAACGATACCAGCTAATGCAAGAAATGAGAAACAGCGAGTCAAATACAACCTACCTGCAAGGTCTGCCCAGTTTGAAGTTGCAATTGATCTTCCAGCCGAATGCCCCCCTCTACCCTCTCGAACGCCACCGGCATCCCATCCAGCGACACGCCCGAGACGGGCTGTTCGTCCGCGTAAGGCAACCCGAAACGACGCAAGGGCAAGCGGCCATGGAGCACCTGCAACACGCACCCTTCGGGGGTCATACGGAACTGGCCCCACCCGGAGCCGAGTGACCAGAAGCAGCAAAAAGTCCCGTTCTGCGTCGAGACGGGCCGAAAACTGACGGCGGCTCGGGTCATATCGAATTGGAAGCCGGAAAAGGCATGGAGCAAGGCGTACGACGCCATGCTGCGGGCGTAATTGTTGCCGCACTCGAATTCATTCCAGGGATTCCGCCGCGCCCCGTCGTACCGGTGGCGAATCGCCTCGACGCAACGCAGGCCCTCTTCGACCAGTCCTGCCATAATCATGTGGGAGGCCGCGGCGTACTCGAAGCCGTTCATGGTTTCCTGCGAATAGGGCGCGGGGATGAGCGGTTTCGACCGGCCCTCGGGCCACGCGCAGATCACCAGGCCGCCTTCGTCGTTGAGGCTGTAGATGCGGCACGGGTTGTAGGCCCGGCTCATGTCGGGCACGAAGTTGTGCCGGTAGATGGCGGCGCACGCTCGCCTGACCTGCTGCGGATCGAAAAGATCGTCCAGGCCGTACAGAGAAGCGTGCCATTGGGCCAACACCTGATCGATGCTGCTGCCCTCCCCGATCTGGTACTTGATCTCCTCGTGTTCGCGGTTCCAGTACGCCTCGAGCGCCGAACCGCCCCGGAGCGTATCGTCCTGGGAACCGTAGGCTTCGACCAGCGCGCGGTCCTTCAAGTCGATGCGCTGGACGTAGTATTCGCCGTTGAACAGATGCTCGTCCGCCCAGGCCTGGCCGCGGGCGAAAATCGCCCGGTAGGCCTCGGCCTCCTCCTCGGCGCCCAGGTGCGCGGCCATTTCGGACGCCGCCTTGAGCGCGCCCAGATAGAAACCGGTCAACCACGAATTGGGACCGAAGAGTTCCATGTCCAGCGTATGGTGCTGGCGCCCGGTGAGCACGCCCGTTTGCTCCGGGTCCCAGCGATCCGGGTTGTCGGGGCTCCAAGCGTACGCCAGCGATTTCCGCACGGCCGGCCAGAGCGCGCGCAGCCATTCGTCGTCGCCGCTGATCTTCCAGTCCCGGTAGGTTTTCATCACGCCGCCCAACTGGCCGTCGCAGCACGCGCGAAAATTCCACGCGGGCTCGCCCAAGGGCAGTTGAATGCGAAACGGCATGGCCCCGTCCGGGCGCAGGTTGTACCGGTAGTCCGCCTCGCGCATGGAGCGTTCCAGCTCCGGGAAGAGAAACGGCAACGCCTGCTGGTAATTCCAGACATGGGTGCAACTGCCCTCGCAGCAGCCTTCGTCGGGATGCAGTCCTTCCCACCCGTAGAAGGTGCCGTCCTCCAGGCGCAGGACGGTAGGCGACTTGAGAATGGAGATGTTGGCCGATACGGCGTCCAGGACGGCCGCGGGCACGGTAGAGGCGAACAACGCGTCCTTGAAGCGTTTCGTTTCGGCGTACAGGCGTGGCCACTGCTCCAGGGCGTAGCGCGCAACCGCTGCCGAGTCGGCCCAGCGCGTCGCGTAGTAATTCTTCCAGCTGCCCTTGTCCGCGCCGGACTTCCAATAATTCTCGCAGTTGGGGAAATGCCAACTGATCACGAAGCGCACGCGGCGGGCGGCGCGGGGCGCCAGCGGCACGCGGACCGCCAACAGGCCGGTGTCCTGTTCGGTAAACCGGGCCGCGGTCGCGTCGGTCGGGGAGGCGTCGTAGACCCGATTCGCGAGCGGGCCCGGCGCGTTCAGATCGTTCCAGTACACTTCCAGGTTGTCGAACCAATGGCCCCGGAACCAGTATTGCTGCCAGCTCGCTTCCATGTCGTCTTCCAATCCGGCGTCGGTCGCCAACGTCAAGTTGCCGAACGCCGTCTCGGACGCGTCAAGGCTGTCGCAGGACAAATGCAGCGCGGCGCCCCAATCGTGCGTAACGGCGGCGTTCAGATTGCGGGCGGGCAGGGGGTTCGTCAGCGCGCCGACCAGGGTATAGGTCTGCGCCGCGTCGGTCGAGTTGACGAGATTGAATTCGAAGAAGGCGGCGGGGAGGCCGGAGTCGTCGGCGTTGCCGGGAATGAACGGGTTGAAGGCGCGCAGACGCACCTGGCCGGGAAACGTTGCGTCGCGGAACGACAGTTCAGCCAGCGGAAATTCCCCGCGGAAATCGACGGCGGCGAAATGCGGCAGGCCCGTCAGGTACTCGCGCCGGGGTCCCCAGCCCATGGAGCCGAACTTGGGGGCGCGCAGTTCGCCCTGGTACGGAGCCGCCAGGTCGCCGTGCAGAATGCGGGCGTCCGTGACCTCTCCCTCGCGCTCGACGGTGACGGCGAAGTGGGAAAAGCCGTTGACGCTGCCCTTATTGGGGCGATTGAAAATCTCCCAATCGATCAGGCGGCCGTTGCCGGCCAACCCGATGCAGCCGGCGCCGATGCCGCCTAGGGGAAAACTGATTTGGCTGGTGCGGTCTCCCGTATACAAAAAGCGATCCATGCAACACCTCGTGACTTGTGCAGGGCGCGGCGGATGCCGCGCCGGCGTATCTTCAACGTTGCGGCCAGTTCCGGTCTGCTCCCGCGGGCCGGCGCCGGCGCGCCGGACGGGCGCGCGGCTCCGTCAGCGCGCGGCTTCCAGATCCAGCACCAACAGGTAGTTGGCCGCGATGAACAGGCCGAAGACGGCGGGCAGCAGCAAGAGCAGGCCCCAACTGAGATAGGCGATGCCGAAGCCGAAAAGGATGCCCATCGCCAGCAGGCCCAAACTGTGCATCGGGTAGCGGCTGGCCAAAATCAGGGCGTCGCGCAGGCAGGCGAGCGCGCTGGGCCTCCGTTGCGCCAGGCCGGGAAAGGCGTAGATCGACAAGACGCCCGTCACGGCCAACCCCAGAAAATCCGCGCCGAGGCCCAGCCAGACGACCGCGGGCACGGGCGCGTCGGACTGGAGCGCCGGCGCGGTCGCCTGCAACGCGATCAAGGGCAGGGCAGCCAGCAGGCCGAGCTGCGTCCCCGGTCGCCAACTCCGGCGAAACGCCTGCCAGAAGCCGGTCGCGCCGGGATTCCGGCCTTGCAGCAAGCGCGTTTCGTACGTCAGCAACGCGCTCCAGGCCGGCCCCGCGAGCAGGATCGCCGCGAGCAGCGCCGGCAGGGACCACCCCACGCCCTGCAGGCAGAAGGCCGGCAGGCACGCGAGATTGAACAGCAGCGCGCCCTTGAGCAGGGCCGGCAAATGATCCCGCAGCGTCTGCGCCACGACGTAGACGTAGGTGCCGCGCGCGAGGGCCGGGGCCGGCGTCATCCCTTGATCCCGGTCAGGGCGGCGCCTTGCACGATCCACCGTTGCGCGAGGAGGAAGAACGCCAGGATGGGAAAGATGGAAATCATGATGCCCGCCAGGACTTCCGACTGGTTGCCCGACCCCATATAGCCGCGAATGGTGGCGATGGCGATGGGAAAGGTGAACTTGTCCCAGTCGCGCAGGAAAAGCAGCGGTCCCACGAAATTGTTCCAGGACGCCAGAAAGGTGAAGATGCCGAGCGCCGACAGCGCGGGGCCCGTCAGCGGCAGCAGGATCTGCCAGTAGATCCGGGCGTAGCCCGCCCCGTCGATCTTGGCGGCGTCCACGAGTTCCTCGGGCAGCGACTTGAAGTGCTGGCGCAGCAGGAAGACGCCGAAGGCGCTGGTGACGCTGGGCAGGATGAGCGCCCAGTGGGTGTTCATCAGGTTGAGCGCCCGGATGACGATGAAGGAAGGAATCAAGGTCACCGTGGCGGGCACCATGAGCGACGCCAGAAAGAGGCCGAACAGGAAATCCCGGCCCCGAAAACGCAGGCGGCCGAAGGCGAAGCCCGCCATGGAGCAGGTCATCAAGGTGGTCGCTGTGACGATGAGCGCGATTTTCAGGCTGTTCCAGAAAAACAGCATGAACTCGATGTCGGGCGACTGGATGACGGCCAGATAGTTTTGCCAGTGGAACGCGGTCGGCCAGAAATCGGGCGGCAGATCGAAGGAGTTCTTCGGGTCGCGCAACGAAGTCGAGAACATCCAGCTGATGGGGGCGAACTCCGCCAGGGCGATGAGGATCAGCAACGACCAGAAGAAGCCTTCGTTGACCACGCGTCCAGGCGTCCAGCGCGCGGGTTGGGATACGGTAGCGGCGCGGCGCGGGCGGTCTTCCATGGCGGTCAGGCGGGCGGGACGCGGGCGCTAGCCATAATGCACCCAGCGCCGCGCGCCCCAGAACTGCAGGAGCGTGAGCGTGATCAGGACGATGAACAGCGTGAACGAGACGGCCGACGCGTAGCCCATTTCGAAGCCGCGGAAGGCTTTCTCGTAGATGTAGAGGGCAATGACCCGGGAGGCGTCGCCCGGTCCGCCTTCCGTCAAGACCCATACGTTGTCGAAGATTTGGAAGGCGCCGATGAGCGAAATGACGATGGCGAAAAACGCGGTCGGGGAAATGAGGGGCAACGTGATGTGAAAGAATTGCTGCCGGCTGCCGGCCCCGTCGATTTTGGCCGCTTCGTAATACGTCTGCGGAATGGCTTGCAGACCGGCCAGGTAGATGACCATCAGAAAGCCGCAGCTCTTCCATACGTCGTAGATCATCGCCGAAGCCAGAGCCCAGGCGGAGCTGCTGAGCCACGGAATGGGATCCAGGCCGAGCTGGCCGATGAGGTAGTTGACCACGCCGCGATCCTGGGTCAGCAGAAAGCGCCAGACCACGGCCAGGGACGCCGTAGTGGTCAAGACGGGAAAGAAGATGGACGTGCGCAAGGCATAGCGCACGCCCCACGGCATCGCGCGATTGAGGCCCACGGCCAGCAGCAAGCCCAGCACGTTGTTGAAGAAGGTGACGCCCAGCACGAGGCGCACGGTGTTCCAGTAGACGGCGAACATCCGGGCATCGGCGCTCAGGCGCGTGACGTTCGTCAGTCCCGCCCAGGCGGGCGGCGTCAGCAAGTCGTAATGCAGGAAGACCAGCACCAGCGAGGCGACGATGGGCAACGCCGTAAAGACGAGCAACCCCGTCAAGGCGGGGGCGGCGAACAGATAGCCGGCCCAGGCTTCCCGCCGCGCCAGTCTTGGGCTCGCGTGCGACGCGGAGGGTTCAGCCGGCCGGCGGCTCTGCCGCGGCAACGACGTCATGGAACCATGCGCGGGCGCCGGGTTCTCTGCACGCGCGCGGAGCCCGGCACCCGCCGCAGGCAGGCGGCAGGCCGCGGCGGACGTCGGGGCCGCCGCCGGCGATCGCGCTACGCCTGCAGTTTCTCCATCTCCGGTTGCAGTTCGTCGTGCGCCGCTTGCAGGGCTTCTTCCACGCTCTTTTCCCCGTTCCAGATCGTCGCGTAATGCCGGTTCAGAATCGGCTCGATGATGTTGAAATTGGGCGGCGAGGGCACGGTCGCCGCGTAGTCCAGCGTTTCGTAGAAGAGCGCCGTGTTGGGCGGTCCGTACTCCACGAATTGGGGCATTTCGGATACGGAGCGCAAGGCCGGAATGTTGCCGCCCAGGCGCACCATGTCCAGCGAGGCTTCCGTGCCGGAGAGCAGTTTCACCACGTCCCAGGCCGCTTGCGGGTTTTCGCTGGAACTGGAGATGCCCCAGCCGTCCGTCCCGACCACCGTGCGCAGGGGGCCGGCGTTATGCGGCTGGTACTGGATGTCGTACGTGTCGAATTCCGCTTCCAGCGAACCGCCGATGCACCAGCGCCCGCAGGTGCGCATGACCAGATTGCCGGCGTGGAACTGCGCCCATTCGTCCCAGCCCTCGGGATTGGGCGCCACGCGGTGCTCCAGAATCAGATCGGCCAGGAACTGCACCGTTTCGATGACCTTGGGATCCAGCAGGTTGGACGCGGACCAGTCCGCCGTCAACGGCGACGCGTCGTTGTTGAAGAACCAGGCCGCCATGCCGAACATGCCCGAACCCCAGAAGGAATAGGCGAAACGATCGTCCGCGCCGCCGCTGACCCGGGCCACGGCCTGGCACGTCGCCACGAAGTCGTCCCAGGTCCAGTCGTCCGCCGGCGGCTCCAGACCCTCTTCCTCGAAAACGGCCGTGTTGTAGTAGGTGACCATATTGTTCCAGGAGAAGGGGTATTCCATCTGCTGGCCGTCCACCTGCAACATTTCGCGCAGGGTGACGTGAACGTCGTTCTGCAAGGTGTCCTGGGCGTCCGGGTCCGCCTGCAGGAAGCTGTCCAGGGGCACCAGCACGTTCTTGGCCGCGAGCAGGCCCAGCCCTTCGATGGCGATCATGATCACGTCGATCTGCTCGCCGCCGGCGATACGCGTCAGCAGGGTGTCCGAGTACCCGTCCCAGCCGCCGGCGCCCCAGCCGTTCGCGTTCACTTCCAGGCCAATATGCGGGAGCGATTCCCGGGCGCGTTCCAGCGAATTGTCAAACGTATTGACCGGCATGGAGGTCGTAGCGATGACGTCCACCCGCGCCGGCGCGGGCGCGCTGTCCCCTGCGGTCGCTGCCGGCACGTTGGCCGCGCAAGCCGCCAAGGCGGCGCCGGTCAGGCCCAGGCCCGTCAAGCGCAAAAACGCGCGGCGGCTTACCCCATGGCGATGCGTATGCATTCCTGACATGTCTGCACTCCTCGGCAATGTGCTGTGCTATTCAATTTTCATCCGCACGCGGAATGGACTTGATTATAGGCCATGGTGCGTCCGCGGCCCAAGACCCGTTGCCGGCTTGCGCCTGACCGCCACGCGCGCCGGGCGGCCGCGCCGCGGGTTCCGGACGCGCGGGCCAGGCTGTCACGGAGCCTGTCCGAAAAAGCGCTGCCAATTCTCATAGATGATCATGTCCTGCAAGGCTACCGGCACGCGCGGCAGCGCGGTGCCCGCGACGGGATCGTTGACGCGGCGCAGACCGGCTATCGTGCCCTCGACGGTGTCGAAGGGGAAATCCGTGCCGAACAGGATCTTGTGTCCGGCCCCGTATTCCAGCGCCGTGATCAAGGCCTGCCAGTAGCGCCACGCGCGAAAGTGAATGGCCGAAATGTCCGCATACAGATTCGGCGCCTTGCGGATCAGGACGATGGCGTCCGCTTCCCAGGGATGGCCCAGGTGGGCCAGGATCATCCGCAGCTCGGGAAACTCCAGGGCGATGTCCTCCAATTGCAGCGGGAGGCTCCAGCGGATGCGCGCCGCGCGGGGAAAGGTGGTGCCCTGATGCCACAGAATGGGGATGTCCCACTGCTGGCACTGGGCGTAGAGCGGATAATGGCTGCGATCCATGGGATCGAACAGTTGATAGGCCGGCGCCAGTTTCAGACCCTTGAGGCCCAGCGAGTGGATGCAGTAGTCCAGGTAATCCAGGCAGTCCGCCCGGTTGGGGTCCACGGAAGCCCAGCCTTCCAGTTTCGCGGGATGTTGCCGGACGTAATCCGCGATGACTTCGTTGGGCACGTCGATGCCCGTGGCCGGAGCCTGCAAGCCGAACACCACCACCCGGTCGGCCCCGGCCGAAGCCTGCCAGTGCTTGGCGGGACGGGCGTCGAACAACGTCAGGTCCGGCATGTCCTTGCCCAGCGTTTCGCCCGCCAAGCCCATGTTGGCTTGCCAGGCCTGGACGGCGTCGTCCAGGACGGACTGGGAAACGTGGTCCGGGTACCACATGACATGGGAATGGCAATCCACAATCATCGCTGCCTCCTCAAGGGTGCGGTGCGCGCGGCGGACGGAACGACAGGCCCGAACTGCCGGCCGGCCGCAGTCTGCGGGCGCGGGTCTTTGGCGCGGCGGCCAAGTCCAAGTACATAATGGGGCCGTTGGCTGGCGAGCCTGCGCCAGCCGCTATCCAGCCAGAAACGGAAAAGGACGGGTCGGACATGTATTTGGGATGTTTTCAAAGCAATCGCAGCCTGCACCAAATGGAATACGATCATTTCGCCCACGCCGTCTTCGATCTGGGCTATCGCACCGTGGACGTGCCGGCCCTGAACGATCAGGCGGTCGCGACCTGCCGCCGACTGGGCTTCCTGCTGTACGCCACGGGCGCCGTCGTCCCCCGCGACCTGAGCCGCGACGCGCAGGAACAAGAGGCGCTGGCGCAACGCATGACGGAAGCCATCGACTGGGCCCACAAGCACGGGATCGGGATCATAACGCATCTGGTCGGCAAAGACCCGGCTCTGTCCGGCGACGAAAACATCGCCGTCTTCCGGGACGTGTATACGCCTATAGCCGCCCATGCCGAAAAACGCAACGTGAAACTGGCTTTCGAGAACTGGCCGCGCAACGGCGCCATGCTGGCCACCACGCCCGAAATGTGGGACGCCATGTTCGAAGCGGTTCCTTCCCCGGCCCTGGGCCTGTGCTACGACCCTTCCCACTTCTACTGGCAGGGCATAGACTACATCCAGCCGATCCATGACTTTGCGGATCGCATCTACCACGCGCACGCCAAGGACACGGAACTGCTGAGCGCCGGACAAAACGCCTTCGGCATCTACGGGCGGCAGCTGGAACGCACCGCGCCGGCGCAATGGTGGCGGTACCGCTTGCCGGGATTCGGCGCAGTCGATTGGCATGGTTATCTCGATGCGCTGTACCAGACGGGGTACGATCAGGCCTTCAGCGTGGAACACGAGGATCCCCTGTGGGCCGGTACGGAAGAACAGGCGCTGCAAGGCTTGCGGCTGTCGCACCAGTTCCTGCAACCGTTTATGGTATAACGGCGTATTCATCCCAGCAGGGACAAGCCGTTGGCAAACGGGTTGCCCACACACACAACTTCCAAAGGGAGAGGCAGCGCGGCAACGATGCGGGACACCGCCGCAAATGGAAGCCAACCTCTCGCGACAGGCAGGATGCGCGGTTCGCAATCTGCTTGTCTAAAGGCGTCAGCGACTGGACGCGCAGAGCCGCGGGATAACGGCCGCTGGTTCTCTATCCGTTGGACTTCCAAGGTCGCGCGCTATCGGAATGGGCCGAGCCAATGCGGCGCGCCCCAGACGCCGGCGCACCAAGGCATCACCGCGCGCAGAGAAAAGCGACTTGCTTCGCAGCCCTCGTTGATGGGCGCAACCCTGCCCATGCAATCAACCCGAACCGTCTGCGGCAGGGACGAACTCGCCGCGAATTACGCAGGCGCGCCGTTTGAGGGCCGACACGCGCCAACCTTGCCGCATCAATGCACCCACAGTGTCCCGGTTCAAGTGGCAATTATGCAGACGGGCAGACCACCATGGCGTCGTCTTATGGGCCAGCCACGTCAATCCTTTGGTCGTGGGCAGGACATGCTCCAGCAACGCGAGGAAGCCGTCTGAACGCAGAACGCGCCGGATTTCCGACAAGGCATCGGTTTGATCCGTCACGCTGCAGAGCACTAGGCAAGAGAAAGCGGCGTCAAAGGTCCCGTCGGGAAAGGGCAGTTGCTCTGCCCGTGCTCGGTACAGTTGAATGCAGGCCGAGGCTTGCGGGATCACCTCCCGCGCTTGGCATATGCGCGTTGCGTCCGGTTCAATCGCCCGCACCCGGCACGCAACATCGTAGTGCCTGAAATTGGGGCCTGAGCCGCACCCGATTTCCAATACATGGCCCCGCAGCGGCGCAACCAGCCGCCGCCGCCAAGCCAACCGGTCGCTTAGACTTGTAACGGGAGCGAGGCGTCGCGGGTCGAAGATGGAACGCAGCCTTGTCCCAATTCCTTGAGCCATAGGCAATCCTCAGCTTTCGTCATATCCACGACATGGGCCACGGGCCGGTCTGGCCCCAAGACCTGCTTCAAAATCTTGTCTCCCGCGGAACGCGCCGCCGGTTTTTGGGTGGCGAGGAGAATATAGGAGACAGCCTCCTCGTTCCGGGAGGCGTGGGCATGAATCACGCTGGCTTTGCCCAGCGCCATCCAAAGCAGGTCGGTTCGGGCCATCCCCGTTCGCTGTCCCTCAAAAGTGCCAACGACATCGGCCAGATAGCGATTGTCCTTTGTGTCCGCGAGCTCAAAACTGACTTCTATGCCCAAGCGCGGGATTTTACGGTTCTTCTGCACAATCTTGAAACCGCACCATTGCACCAGCGCCTGGCCCCATTCCTTGGCGGACCAACCTTGTTGGGCGGTTTCGCGCAGGAAGATCTCGGCGGCGGCAAGCGGGGACTCGGCCAGAACAGCGTTACGGCGAGACGAAGGTTGGATAGACGCTGTCCGCGTCTGGCTTGCCTCGGCGCGTTGCATGGCTTCCCGTATGCGCCTCGCGGCCTTTTCCACATAGATCGGATCCGTATCGAAGCCGGCGAAACGGCGTCCTGTTTGCAGGGCAGCCAAGGCCGTCGTTCCCACGCCCATGAAAGGATCCAGCACCAAATCGTTTTCATAGGTATAGAGTTCGATCAAGCGTCTGGGCAGTTCGATCGGAAACGGGGCGGGATGTCCCACGCGCGTGGCCTGCTCCGGGGGAAATTCCCATACGTCGAGAGTATGGGCCAGAAAGGCGTCCTTGTTCATGGTAATCGTGGACGGCAGACCTTCTTTCTGTCTCGCTTTGGCGGACAAGGCCCTGTCGAAGCGTTCCTTGCTGGCTACGATGATGCGTTCCGTAACGTCCCGTATGACCGGATTGGCGGGACTCCGGAAACTGCCCCACGCGCACGATCCGGCCTGGCCGCGGGCTTTGACCCAGATGATCTCCGCCCGCAACAGGAACCGTTCCTGCTGCAAGATGCGGATGACTTCCGCGGAGAGAGAGCGATAGGGTTTCCGTCCCAAATTGGCTACGTTAACGGCGATGCGCCCTCCCGGTTCCAGTTTGCGGTAACACTGAGCGAAGACCGCGCGCAGCATGTCCAGATAGGCATCGAAGGTGCCTGGGTTGGTACCGTTGTTTTGGGACAGGTCTTCGTATTCCTTCCCGGCAAAGTAGGGGGGAGACGTAACCACCAGCGCGACGGAGCCGTCCGGCAGTTGCAGATTAGAGTCGGAAGCTTGTATGCAAGCATCCATCTCCCGCGCGTCTCCTACCCATATGTGGTTGACTTGTTCTACCGTTGTCACCAAAGGAGTTGGGCAAGATTCGCTCTGCTGGCTAAATCGGGCATAGAAAGGCTGAGCGTCATGGCTCTCCCGCTTTCCCGAACCGAAAGCGTAAGTTGAAGTTTGCTGCCTATCTTTCCCAGTCGCTCCTTTCGTTCTTTTCTCTCTATGCATTAGGTTGAATTAACCCCCTCCCGATTGCGCAGTTTTCAGAACCGTTCCATGGTTCTCTCGAATTTACGTGTGTAAATTTCACGATAACAGATAGGCAATTAGAAGGGAGTAGGACAGCTTTGACTGGAATCAACCCGGCCACCCTTCTGGTGGCATACGGGCCGGATATCGAATGATACACGCAGACACTCTTCATCCATGGAACTAACATGCTGTCTACTCCGTAGCCAACTGTCAGAATAGGAGAAATCGCACCCATATCCTTACGGAATGCAAAGAGATTCTACCCCTATCGCAGGAATTCGCCAACGCAGAATGACAGACTACGCGAACGCAGATTTCGTGCAGTTCCATAAGATGAGGCAGATCATACGCTATATACGTATAAATTAAGGACTGTGTATATCTATTACGATCCTTCCGGCTTCGACTTATAATTTCTGACTCCTGATGACCTTGCTCTCAGCCAGCGCGATCTAACAACAATCGTCCGAGGCGCTGGCTTTCCTAAGACGCTATTGCTACTGAATTTGTCCTAAAAATATCTTTGCATAATCCGTTTGTCAATTTTAGAGAAGGTTGTAGCCAGGAACCTTCTCTAGATCTTTATACAAACAGACTTTCGCCTCAGGATTTCCATTGAATCGACCGTGCGACCATCGGATCTCAACATAGCCACTTATGTCGCGTGCAAGATCCGCCCCGCATTCCTTATAAGTCAAACGCCAATCAACTTTTGGTTGCCTAGCATAGCTTGGTTCAATCTCAAGGTCTTCAAACAAAAAATGGCGAGTCCATTCCCATGGCGAATCAACCCTAAGCCGTATAGGCCGTTGGCCATGGGATCCCAAAATGAAGTAAGGACACGAACAAAGCCTTATCAGTCTATAGAAGAGAATTTCTTTCTCTTTGCGACCTTGAGAGCGGTCCAGACGTTGCTGCCAACATCTGGCAGTTTTGCAACTTACAATTCGACAGAAATGATTATAGTCTTCCTGTAATTCACAGGGTAAATTTCTGGCAGTTTGTTTTTTTATTGTATTGCCATCGATTGTTGAGAGTTCTGAAACGCAAGCAGGTAAACGAATGCCTTTTCCTAACAGATAATGCCTGACGCTTGCATAGAAAGATTGGTATTCCTCTGGGGCAATGATGGAATACCAACTTCTCGATCTGCCAGTATCTGCACGAAGCAAGTTGTTGAAAAGACGAACAGGGCTTACGTTGTGTAATATACGCGATTCATATTTGCAACTGATGAGGAAAACCCAGTTGACACGGATATCAGCAGGTATGCTTTCATCTCCCTTTGCACGGTGACTGCCTTTCCATTCTACCCTATACGGGCACCGACCGCCTAGACCTTCCCGTGCCTGCAAGAAATACTTTCCGTTTTCAAAGGCCGTTTCGAACAATTTAAGATGTTTGTTTTCCGTAAAGGCCTCTTGAATCCGATTCCAGTCGGTATCTTCTACGTACTCAAGGACGGACGGCTTCGGATTTGCCAAAAGGGCTGACAAGCTGGACTCCAAGCCGGTAGTTCCAAGACCCGTAACTATCTCTGTAATAAGAGTTTTTATGACTGCCATGCTGTTATTGAGAGCATCCGATAATCCTAGTTTGCGCCTAGGAATTGCGGTAGCTACCTAGATCCTCTTCCCGCATAGATCTTGCCCCTATATCTGATAAAAGCGGAAGCCTATCGTAACACGAATAATGGACAGCCATTGTCTAGCGTCGTTCCGCAGATCGGGTGTACGAGATAGAGGAACGTAGAATGTAAGGGTAGTCCGTAGAGGATAACACCTTGAAGCAGCGGTTCCGCATAAGCGTTACGTTATAGTTCGGCTGGAGTGAATCGCTCCCAGTCTTGAGGAAGCATCCTTGAGACCGGATTGGGTTTTTCTTGGCAGACGCTACCGTGGCAGGTCGCGCTTCGCGCAGTGTAGTCGGCCCAACGCACGGAATGCTCAATGCGGCAACAGGCGAGACGCGTGTAATCGATGAAACGCGTATCCGATCCAGAGCCAAGATCAGCGGTGGGGCGGTACGCTTCCCCAAAGGATGCAGGCGGAGCGCCAAGGAAACAAAAACGTCCGTACGCGGTGAGCCTGTCGATGGCCCAACGCTTTGCTTAGATAGTTGCTAGATGTCTATCAAGCGCCCAATCTACCGGAAGCCCCCTATCCAGCATTCAGGGAACTGAATGCGCGCCCGTTTGGCAGGACCAGCGTTGACTCGATCTAAATATCTGGTTGATAATGACCCCATGGCTTCAATCAGATTGAACATGAGCGCAGCAAGACGCATCTTGCTTGGCATGCGGCCGCGCTGAAACAAGGGGATTGACCTCTGCATTGCCGCCGGAATGCACCTGGAGCGGAAATACGATCCTGGTCTGCCCCTCGTAGGCAATCACGACCGGTTGGGCTGGGTAAAGGACAGGTGGTAGAGATACCCGCGTCCTTTTTTGACCCGTTACCCAACGATATTCTCGATCTTTTTGAAGGCAGATCGACGGACTCGCTTTTATCTCAGGAACTCGGCATGCCCAACGAACGCCTCTTGCAACACGGGATGGTCTGCGCGCCTCAGCCCTATGCCGTGGATACCGGATCCGACGTCTTGGCGCAAGGCGGCAATGCCGTGGACGCTGCGCTCGCGGCAGGTCTCGTGCAGGGCGTCATTGATCCGCACATGTGCGGTCCGGGCGGCTACTTGCTTTTGACTCTCTGGCGGCCCGGCGACGAATGCCCCATCGTTTTGGACGCGCCCGCCTTGGCCGGCGCGTTAACCGCGCCGGACATGTGGGCAGACCGTTACCTGCGCCCCAATCCCATGGGCTGGGGGTATTTTCTGCAGGATCACGTCAACGATGCAGGGTATACCTCTATCTGCACGCCCGGCAGCGTCAAAGGCATGCAACGCATGCAGGCGGAGTGGGGCACGTGGGACTGGCCCGATCTGTTTCCGCCTGCCGTCGCCATGGCCGAAGAAGGCCACCGGGTCATGGCGCGCACGGCCAGCGTCTGGCAACGACGGCCCGAGGTTCCCGAGGAACTGGTGCCCCTGGATTACATTCGGCGCAACCCCGAAGCCTCCCGGATATACCTGAAGGAGGACGGTTCGCCCTATCGCGTGAACGACTGGTTCCGCAATCCCGATTTCGGCGCCTCCCTGCGCCAACTGGCTGCCGACGGAGCCGAGGGTTTTTATGACGGGGAACTGGGCCGACGCATGGCGGACGATATGGAAGGCAACGGCAGCTACGTCACGCGGCAGGATTGGCAAGGCTATACGCTGCCCGAAACGCCGCCTATCCAGGGCGTTTTCGGCGATTTCGCCCTGGCTACCTCGCCTCCGCCCCATGGCGGACCTACGCTCGTAGCCATTCTCAACATCATGGAAACCTTCAGGGACGAACCGGGCCTGGAGCCCGCGTCGTCCCGCTATCTCTATCTCTTGGCCATGGCCATGAAGGCCGCTTTCGCCGACCGCAATCCTTACATGGCCGATCCGAGTTTCGAACGGGTGCCCGTGGAATGGATGATCTCCAAAGACAGGGCGGCGCATTGGCACGACGTCATTGCCGCCGGCGATCCGATCAGGGTCGCCTTTACGCCTTCCGGTTCCATGGACACGACGCACGTAACGACGGCGGATCGCTGGGGCAACTGCGTCGCCCTGACCCATTCCCTGGGCTCGTCGTCCGGCGTCATCACGCCGGGGCTGGGTTTCATGCACAACAATTCAATGGTCAATTTCCATCCATTGCCGGGGCACCCCAATTCCATCGCGCCCGGCAAAAGCCGCACGACCGGCATGGCTCCGACTATCGTTTCCCGCCACGGACGGCCGGTTTTGGCGCTCGGCGCGCCCGGTTCCACCAAGATCATCACGTCCGTCGCCCAGGTAATTCTCAACCGTCTGCTGTGGGACATGGATATTGAGGCGGCTGTCCACGCACCGCGCATTGACTGCCAGGGAGACGTTATTCACGTCCAGGCGCGCGTCCCGCGCCGCGTCTGCGATGAATTGGCCGTTCTGCACCCCGTGCAACGCATGGGGCATAGCTTGGGCGGATTGGGTCTTGTGCATGCCATCGCCATGGATCCGGAAACAGGCGCAGTGGCAGGCGCCGCAGATCCCGGTTCCGACGGTATGGCCTTGGCTGCGTGAAAGCCGCTCTCTTTCGCTTCCTCCGTGCGCGCCTACTGTTCGTCATACCGTCAAACGTTGCGCTTGCGTCCTCAAGGCGACGCACGATCGCAAGCGCGGCGGCAACCCGACCGTCGGTCTCTGCATGGATCGGCGCCCCGCCTCGGCGGCGCCGATGGCTGAACCGCCTTTGATCTCGCCCGACCTGTGAGACAAAAGACGAGCCGGCAAGAGTTTCTTGGCTTAAGGCGGAAGCGACCGTAGCCGCCGCCAGTCGTCATCCAGAAGCCACGCGCAGCTCCCTGTCTCAGCGGATGCGCTCAGGAAGCATCCCGCGCGGCGTATCCGGCAGACAGGCCGTAGGCCGGAACGCGCGTTTCGGCCTCGATATCGGTTCTCCGCAATCTTCCTACGGCTTCCTCATATTCCCTTTACAGTTGCCGTCTAGAGTCAGCCTCATTACTCATTGCTTGGCATCGCGTAAAGGATAGGCCGTTATGAAGACCCGACTCAGGAATCTCTTGATCACGTTACTGGGAGCGTTGCTCTTGGTCCTGACCAGCATAGGCGTAGCGGCGGCCGCTGAACCCCGAGGCTCCGACGCGGATACGGCTTCCGCGGCCCGGACCGATGAGGGCTCCCGCCGCAACGGGCCTTGGTTTGCACCGCGGGCGGCTCTGCGCGCTATCGTTGACGAAGACCGCTTGCTCCAAGCCGCCGCAGAGGCCTTGGACATGCCGGCGGAAGCCGTACGCACGGCCCGGCGCGAAGGCCGCTCCTTACGCGCCTTGCTCGCGGAGCAAGGCGTAGACCGCGCGGAATTCATGAATGCCATGCGCACGGCTCAGCGGCAGATCCTCGCTGAAGCCTTGCAAGCTGGCGACATTACTCAAGCGCAGGCGGATCGCCTCGCTGCCTGGATGGACCGCGAACTCCGGGAAGATTTGGGCGGCCGACGTTTCGGACGGCATCGCCGCATGGACGATCTCAATCCCGAGCGGCTTCTCTTGACCGCCGATATCTTTGACGCAAGCGTGCTGGCGCAGTCCGTAGCGGATGCGCTCGGCATGACGACAACCGAATTGGAGGCGGCCAAGGCCCGGGGGCCTGAAGCGTTCGAGCAGCTGGACATTGACGCAGCGGCGCTGATGGCCGCCGTGCAAGACGCGCAGCGGCAGATGATCGCCAATGCCTTGCAGGCCGGATCCATTACCCAGGCCCAAGCGGATCGCCTGACCGCCTGGATGGACCGCACAGGTCCCAAGGGCTTCAAACCGCACGGCTATTATCGGAACATTGACGGAGAAGATTTCGATCCGGTTTGGAATCGCTTGGAAGCAGCCGTCTTTGACGAGAACCTCTTGATCCGGACCGTAGCCGAGGCCGTGGGCATGACGACGACTGAATTGAAGGCAGCCAAGGCCCGCGGCCCCGAAGTTTTCGAGCAGCTGGACATTGACGCAGCGACGCTGATGGCCGCCGTACAGGATGCCCAGAGGCAGATGATCGCCAATGCCCTGCAAGCCGGTTCCATCACCCAAGCGCAGGCGGATCGCCTGACCGCCTGGATCGAACGGGAAAACGGAGACGAATTAGGATATCCAGGCGCCCGCTACGATCGCGAGGCCTACGATCTTGATCCGGACCTACGCCATCTGGAAGAGGCTGTCCTTGACGAGAACCTCCTGATTCAGACCGTAGCCGAGGCCGTGGGCATGACGCCCGCCGCACTGGAAGCGCTTGAGGCGCAGGGACCTGACGCGTTCGAGGATCTGGACATTGACGCAGCGACGCTGATGGCCGCCGTACAGGATGCCCAGCGGCAAATGATTGCCAATGCCCTGCAAACCGGTTCCATCACCCAGGCGCAAGCGGATCGCTTCACTGCCTGGATCGAACGGGAAAGCGCTGCCATGCGGGGAAGTGAGCGTCACCGCACCGATGGCGATTTTCATCCCTCCCGCAACCGCCGTTAGAGGGCGAACGGAAACTTGAACCGCCATGACGAATCCGGGAGGAATGGGCAGGCGCGATTCGCAAAAGCCTCTCGTCAATGGATTGAACACGAAGCGACCGCCCTTGGGGCGGTCGCTTGCTTTGACTGTCCGAACTGTGGCTGGCGAGACACGGAATCAAGTCTTTCGTTTTTCCAAGCCGCTGCGCGAAAAGCCTATGGCGGACGTAGGTCGTTCTATCGCGCATTATCCGGTTCCCCAAGTGAGGAGGCTATGGCCCGTCCCTCGTATTCCAGCGCCCCGACGAAGGCCCAAGCTCGTACCGGCAGTCAGTTGCCTCCGTTCCGTCTTGCGCCATCGTACATCCATGTCCGCCGCGGGATTCGGGCTGACATGAGGGTCCGTTGCGCGATACGCGGCGGTCAAACTCCCGGCCAGCGAACATCTATCCGGGCGCGGCCTCTGGATGCGTCGCGCGGGCGTATCGGTTCGGAGTCCGCGCGGGCCATTGCATTAGGGCGAAGGCGGCGTATCCGCGCAATCCAGTTACGCGCCGGGCATCATCGCGCCGCCAGGACGCGAGCGGCGCTTGAGATGGATCGCTTTTGAGGCCCTGAAAGCCCAAGGCGGCCTCTCAGGCGAAAACGCGGGACGCGAACCGGAAAGGCTTTCGCCTACAGTCTCCCGGAACCTGTACCGCCAAGCGTCCGGTCAAGCGGTTCAATCTTGAAGGTCGGTACGCCCTGTCGCTCCGGATCCGCCAGACCGTTGACGGGGCCGAACGCGCCACGGCCCACGCCGCCCTTAGCGGTCAAGGCCGAGCTCCGGCTCCGCACTAATCGTCTGAAGAAGGCCGTCCGTTCAAGGCTAAACCGTGCGCGTGCAGGAGACGCTTTAGGCGCTCGATTTCAGCCTCCGCCTCTTTCTTTTGCGCGTGACTTTCCTCGGAGGATGCGTACCATGCCTTTTCCTGCGGACTGAACAGGCGCAAGAGATTGTCCTCTACGCCCCAAACCGTGTCCAGGACGTCGCTCGGGAACAACTCCGTCGGGACGCCGGCCACCCAGTCCCGGGTCGGTGGCACGGCGGCGTAACCGTCCGGCCGCCAATAATAACCCTGCAGGGCGGGCTGGGTCGAGACGACGGACCGGATGGGATTGAAGATCCAGTACTCGCGTACGCCCATGGCCCGGTAGACGTCTTTTTTGAGGCCTACGTCGTCTTTCCATGTGCGTTTGGACAGCACTTCCACCACCAGCGCCGGCGCCCCGTCTTCCCAGATTTTGTAGTGCGGAGCCGGGTAATCGCCGGGCAGATCCGGAAACACCATGACGTCAGGGGCGACATAGTCCGGCACGCCTTCCCGGTAAAACAGATGCACGTTGCCCAGGCAACGGCACGAACGCCCCAAATCCTTGAAACGGCACTTGATCGCATGGCGGATCAAATCGCCGTTGTCGCTGTGGGGAGCCAGCTCGGGCATGGTCGGCGTCGAAGTGGGATAGATACCGTCGTCAGGCCATTCTGGAACCACCGACCACGCGTCCGGCAACGAGGGCTGCCTTACGGTTGCCTCGCGAACGACTGGAAAAACTTTCATGCGCGTGTCCTCCTGCATCGCACGAAAAGATCTGCGTTACGGCTGCCGCTGCTGGAGAAACTCCCGCCATGGCGTCTTCCTTGGCCATCGATTCATGTGCGAAAAATATACCTTGCAACCTCTGCGCGCGGGCATTCAAGTCACTTGGGGCCTTGCCCACTACTGCGGCATCAAGTATAGCATGTACCGTTCGGGGTTACTACGGGTACGGATGGGCCATCGACGGCTCTTTCTCCTCGCTTTTGTTTCCTCAGACCTAGATCGTATCTTTACCCCATGAGAACCTGTATGCCAAGGAATCAGGCCGAGATCCTTCGTCCTATGCGCGAACCGTTCCCCGCGAGCCTGTCCGTGAATGACCGGTCCAGCGCGCAGAAGCCTGTGCTTAAAGCCAGCTCTCCCTGCCGCTCAGGCTCCGCCAGACCGTTGACAGTGCGAAATGCGCAACCGCCCACGGCGTCCTTGGCACTCAAGTCTCGTGTGGTAGCGGACAGCTCACGCTCCGCGCGCATCGTCTGCGGAAGGCCGTCCGTTCGAGGCTAAACCGTGAGCGTGCAGGAGACGTTTCAAGCGCTTGATCTCAGCCTCCGCCTCGATCGCATGGCGTTCCGCTTCTTTCTTTTGCGCGTGACTTTCCTCGGAGGATGCGTACCATGTCTTCTCCTGAGGACTGAACAGGCGCAAGAGATTGTCCTCCACGCCCCAAACCGTGTCCAGGACGTCGCTCGGGAACAACTCCGTCGGGACGCCGGCCACCCAGTCCCGGGTCGGTGGCACGGCGGCGTAACCGTCCGGCCGCCAATAATAACCCTGCAGGGCGGGCTGGGTCGAGACGATGGACCGGATGGGATTGAAGATCCAGTACTCGCGTACGCCCATGGCCCGGTAGACGTCTTTTTTGAGGCCTACGTCGTCTTTCCATGTGCGTTTGGACAGCACTTCCACCACCAGCGCCGGCGCCCCGTCTTCCCAGATTTTGTAGTGCGGAGCCGGGTAATCGCCGGGCAGATCCGGAAACACCATGACGTCAGGGGCGACATAGTCCGGCACGCCTTCCCGGTAAAACAGATGCACGTTGCCCAGGCAACGGCACGAACGCCCCAAATCCTTGAAACGGCACTTGATCGCATGGCGGATCAAATCGCCGTTGTCGCTGTGGGGAGCCAGCTCGGGCATGGTCGGCGTCGAAGTGGGATAGATACCGTCGTCAGGCCATTCTGGAACCGCCGACCACGCGTCCGGCAACGAGGGCTGCCTTACGGTTGCCTCGCGAACGGCTGGAAAAACTTTCATGCGCGCCCCTCCTACATCGCACGAAAAGATCTGCGTTACGGCTGCCTCGCGAATGATTGGACGAACTCCCGCCAGTATATCATGCGGCCGTCTCGAGACCGTTAGGCAGATAGCGCAAACGGATCCTTGGCGGTCCTTTCTTGCGGCTTGGCCCTTGGCTTCTCCAGACCGTCCGCTCGCGTCTCCAACCCATGAAAATCCGTACGCGCGAGCCTCAGGCCGCGCGCCTGTTTACTCTTCGCGATCAGCGCCTGCTGGACTCGCCCCATCGCAACCGCCTCTGCGGGTAAAGCGCGCGGGCTATCCGTATCGACGCCAGCCGGAACCCGCGCGCGTTTCTTTCTCTTGCGACTCGTCTCTAGGTACAATCAGGCAACCAACGCCAGCGCAAGGGGAAAGCGCCAATGCCGATGACGGATCTGGATCGGAAGGCCGTCAATACCATTCGCATGCTAGCCGTGGATGCGGTCGAGAAAGCGAATTCCGGCCATCCCGGCATGCCCATGGGCATGGCCTTGGCAGCCTACGTTCTCTGGACGCGCTTCCTCCGACACAATCCCCGAAATCCCGCCTGGAGCAACCGCGATCGTTTCGTGCTCAGCGCGGGACACGGCTCCATGTTGCTGTATGCCCTGTTGCATCTGACGGGCTATGAGCTCGCGCTGGACGAACTGAAGCAGTTCCGCCAATGGGGCAGCGCCACGCCGGGCCACCCGGAATACGGCGATACGCCCGGCGTGGAAACCACCACGGGACCGTTGGGCCAAGGCTTCGGCAATGGCGTGGGCATGGCGCTGGCCGCCGCCTGGTTGGCCCACCGCTACAATCGACCGGACTACGCCGTCATCGACCACTACGTCTACGGCCTCGTCAGCGACGGCGATTTGATGGAAGGCGTAGCCAGCGAAACCGCGAGTCTGGCGGGCCATCTGCAGTTGGGACGCCTGATCTATCTGTACGACGACAACCGCATCACGATTGACGGCGCGGCTGACCTGAGCCTGTCGGAAGACTGGGCCCAGCGCTTCGCCGCCTACGGTTGGCATGTCCAGCAGATCGACGGCCTGGACGCCGAGGCGGTGACGCGCGCGCTTGAGAACGCCCAGCAGGACGAACGCCCCAGCATCATCGGCTGCCGCACCACCATCGGCTTCGGCAGTCCCAACAAGGGCGGGACCGCGGATTCCCACGGCGCGGCGCTGGGGGCCGCAGAAGTGGCTCTTACGCGCGCCTGTCTGGAATGGCCTGCCGAACCGACTTTTCTGGTGCCCGCGGACGTCAAGGCGCACATGGGGCAAGCCGTCGCCCAAGGCCGCGCGCGGGAAGAACGGCACCGGCAGTTGATGGAGGCCTATCAAGCCGCCCACCCGGAACCGGCCGCGGAATGGGCGCAGGCCCGCGCGGGCGCTTTGCCTGCCGACTGGCGCGCGGTTCTGCCCGCCTTCGCGCCCGGCGCCGGCGACGCGACCCGCAATGCGTCGGGCCAAGTGTTGAACGCCTTGGCCGACGGCCTGCCCACGCTCATCGGCGGCAGCGCGGATCTGGCCGGCAGCAACAAGACCGATATCGCGGCCAGCCGCGATTTCGCGGCGGATGACAGAGCCGGCCGCAACCTGCGCTTCGGCGTACGCGAGCACGGCATGGCCTCCATGCTCAACGGCCTGGCGCTCTACGGCGGGGTCATACCCTACGGCGGCACGTTCCTGATCTTCACGGACTACATGCGCGCCAGCATGCGCCTGGCGGCCCTGATGGGCCTGCGGGTCATCTACGTCCTGACCCATGACAGCATCGGACTGGGCGAGGACGGCCCGACCCACCAGCCGATTGAACATCTGGCGACCTTGCGGGCCATGCCCAACATGACCTTGATCCGGCCGGCGGACGGAGCGGAAACGGCCCAGGCCTGGCGCGCGGCGCTGGAGAATACGACCGGGCCTACGGTCCTGGCCTTGACGCGCCAGACCGTCCCGGAATGGGATCACGCGGATCCGGCCTACGGCGCGGCCGAGGATCTGCTGCGCGGCGCCTACGTCCTCCACGAGACGGGACCGGAACCGCAGGTCGTTCTGATCGCCTCCGGCAGCGAAGTGGCCATCGCCATGCAGGCGGCGCAACGGCTGGCGGCCCAAGGCAAACCCGCGCGGGTAGTCAGCCTGCCTTGCTGGGAGTTCTTCGCCCGGCAACCCCAGGCGTACCGGGATGCCGTCCTGCCCCCCGGCCTGCCGCGCGTGGCGATCGAGGCGGCTTCGCCCATGGGCTGGGAGCGTTGGGTCGGCAATGACCGCAGCCAAGGCCGCGTGCTGGGCCTGGATCGTTTCGGCGCCAGCGCGCCTTACCCGGCGCTCTACGAGCAATTCGGCCTTACGCCGGCCGCGGCCGCGCAGCAGGCCCTGGAACTTCTGGCTTGATGCGAGACGCCGGATGACAGCGTCGCTTTCCTCTCTGGCCCGCCTCATGCGGGCGGCGCGGCAGCAGGTACGCGCGACGCGGCAGCATCACGCCATTGAACATGCCACGCTGCACGTTCTGGCGCGGCAATCCGCCTTTGCCTTCGCGGCCGGCATCAGCGACCCGGATGGCTTCACCCTGCTGGGCGACATTGACCAGGCGCAGGCCGAACGCGCCGTCCATACGGCGTTGACGGCTCTCCAGGAAGGCCAATCCTATTTGGCTATCCACCCGCACTGCGGCACCAACCTGCTGACCCAAGCCCTGCTCTGCCTGAGCGTGACGCGGATGGCCTGGCGCGCGCGGGGGCTGGGACCCGTGCCGACCGCACTGTTGGCCATGACGGGGTTTATGGGCGTCATAGAAACGGGCAAGGCCTTGGGAGCCAAAGCGCAGACGTACACCACGTTGTCCGACGTGGAGGACAGGCAGGTGAGGGAAATATTTCCCGTCTCCGTCCTGGGGCGGCGCTGCCTGCGGGTGCGCCTGACCGCGCGATCATGATTTATCTCTGCCTGCGGCCCGATCCTTTCCGCTACCGCCTGTGGCTCCAGGACCTGAAGCGGAAACTGGATCCCGCCATGGCGGATTTCAACTACCAGGAATTGCCAGGCCGCGAGAGCAGCCTGGCGGACATAACGGACGCCGCCTATGCGATGCCCATGATGGACGCCGCGCGCATCGTCGCGGTTACGGGCTGGCTACAGGCGCGACGCGGGTCCGGGCGCAAGCCGGACGACGCGGAACGCGCCGCCTTGCTCTCTCGCCTGGCCCAACTGCCGGCAGAAACCTGGCTCGTGTTCGCGGAGCCCGAGATGCGCGGCCTGAAGAACTGGCAGGGCGCGTTCGGTCCCCTCGCCCAAACGGAAACCGCCCAGTTGCAAGCGCTCGCCCAGGACGGCCGGCTGGAAGTCGTACCGCTGGACGCGCCGCACGCGAAGGAACTGCCGGCCTGGATTCAGAAGCGTTGCCGCGCCAAGCAAATGGCTTGCGCGGACGACGCCGTCCGGGAATTGGGCCTGCGCGCCGGGCATGATCTGCAGCTGCTGGATACGGAACTGGACAAAATGGCGGCTTATGCGGACGGCGCCGTCGTCTCGGTCGAGGACGTGCGCGCCATGGTAACCGACTACCGGGAAGACCCGATATGGGGCCTGGCGGACGCGGTGTTCCGGCAGGAGCGCAGCCGGGCCCTGTCGTCCTTGGCCCATCTGCTGGATCAGGGGTTGTCCCCCATCCAGATTCTGGCCACGTTGGGTTCGCAGGTCGGCCTCATGGCCGCGGTCCGCATGGACAAGGCCGGGGATCAGGACATCGCCAGCCAGATGAAGGTGAGCCCGTACGCGTTGCGCCATGCGCGCCGCAAAGCCGCGCGCTATTCCGCGCGCCAGATCGTGCAGTTCAGCGACATGTTGCTGGAAGCGGACTACGCTATGAAGTCCCAACCGCACGCCGAAGCGATCCTGGAAGAGTTGATCGGGCGCTTCGTCACCCCGACCAGTTGGACGCCGGTCTAGCGACGGCCCGGCCCAGGTTTCCGGGAGACGGCCCGGCATGTTCCTCTCCCGTCTGCAACTGACGCAATTCCGCAATTTCCTGCAACTGGATCTGGCGCTGGATCAGCCTTTCACCGTCTTGCAGGGGCCGAACGGCGCGGGCAAGACGAACCTGCTGGACGCCGTCTGTTTCCTGGCCACCAGCCGTTCCCACAAATCCCAGGCGGACAGCCAGTCCGTGCATGCGGGCGCGGCGTCCGACGCCCTGTCCTTTTTCGAGATCGCAGGCACCGTCGTCGACGATGCCGGCGCCGTCCAGAACCTGCGCGTTTTCTACGGCCCCCGGCACGCGCCCGGCAAGGAAAGCAAAATCCTGGAGGGAAACGGCGAACGGCTGCGCGCGCTGGATCTGATGGGGCGCTTGCGCGCCATTCTGTTCATTCCCAACGATACGCGCCTGATTGCCGAGGGACCGGGCGTGCGGCGACGCGCCTTGGACATTACGTTGTGCCAGATCGATCGGCAATACTTTCGGTCACTCCTGCGGTACCAGCGCATTCTGCGGGAGCGCAACGCCCTGCTCAAAAACCTGCGCGCGGATCCGGGCGCCGCGGCGCCCGCGCGGCTGGAAGAGGAAACGGCTTTCTGGAACCGCGCGCTGGCGCGGCACGGCGCCCGGGTCATGCGCGCCCGGGCCCAGTGGCTGCAGTTGTTGGCGGCCAAGGCCGCGCCCTACCACGCGCAAATGACCCAGGGCCAAGAGCGCCTGGCCTTGACCTATCGGCCTTCGGTGCGCCTGCCGGCCGCGGACTTGACTCAGGCGGACGCGTCCGTCTGGGAAAGCGCGTTCGCCGGCAAGTTGCAGGAGACGTTGCCCCGGGATTTCGCCCGCGCCCAGACCTCTACGGGACCGCATCGGGACGATTTCGAGTTTCGCAGCAACGATTTGCTCTTGAGCGATTTCGGCAGCCGCGGCCAGCAACGCACCGCGATCGTGGCGTACCGTCTGGCCGAAGCGGAGGGCATTCGCACCCGGTGCCGCGAAGCCCCGCTCCTGCTCCTGGACGACGTGATGAGCGAATTGGACGAGACCCGTCGCGGGACGGTCGTGGAGGCCGTGCAGACGCTGGATCAGGTCATCATGACGACCACGGATTGGGATCACTACCCCCGACGGTTTCTGGCGCAGGCAGCCTGCTGGAAAGTGCGGTCGGGCGGCCTCCAAACGGCGTAGTCGAGCCGCAGAGGCGTCCGCGCGGCGGGAAAGCGGCGCGCGTATAGGCGGCGCGGCCCGCCCTCAAGGTTGCGGTCGACGCCGGCGTTCCTTCCGCGGAAAGTCTGCTATCGCCACCAACCGGGATTCTTCCGTTCCGCGGTCCAAAGCGGCAACGCGAATAAGCGTAACCTGTTCGTCGCGCGCCTGTCTTCGATGGGAACAAGGATGAAGCGCAATCCTCCAAGGCTTGCCTCCGGTGCCTTTGCGCCCACGCGAGCGATTGACTTGAGATCTCGCCGCGGAACTGCCAATGACGCTTCAGCCGCGGCTATCTCCGGCCTCGCCTATACCGTCCCTCGCGATGGTCATCCTTGTCTGGATCATCCTCTTGCGGGAGAGACGCCAAGACAGGGAAGAACATATCCGTTGGACAGCCGGCATGGATGGCTGGAGGCAAACGGTTGACCAGCGGCTGGGCACCATCGAAGAAAATCTGCGGGAAATTCGGGCGGCGGTCTTATTCCGCGTACCGCGAGACAAGGATAATTAGGCCGCATTGCGGTTCAAGCGGAAACCGGATCAGAACGAGGCCGAGAACAGGCCACGGAACAGCGGACGCGGTGATGATGGCGCCGGCAGGCAGCGACCGCCTAAAGCATCTCGCCCGCAGGCTCAAGGCTATGGCGCCGGCATGGCCGCGGTACCCCTCATGCGCGTAGGCAGCGTTCCTCGCCTGCAAGCCGACGCGGTCAGATCAGGGCTTCCCGGACAACGGCTTCCGCCAATGCCTGGTTGGAGGCGATCAGGGGCAAAGCCAGATCTTCGGCACGCAACGCCAAGGGCAGTTCCGTGCATCCGAGCAAAATCGCTTGCGCGCCCCGGCGCTCCAGGTCGGCGCATACCTGCTGGAGCTGAGCGCGGGCGACGGCCTCCGGTCCGCCTGCCTTGATGCCCTCCGCCCCGTATATGGCCTCCATCACGGTTTGAACGCCCCCCGCGGCGGGCGTCAAGGGCTCCAGTCCCGCGGCGCGGCAGGCATTTTGATACAGGCCGCACGCCAGCGTGCCTTCCGTCGCCAAGATGCCCGCGACCGCATTCGCGCCGCACGCCGCGCGCAGGGCGCGGGCCGTCTCGGCGATCATGTCCAGAAAACGGCCCGCGGCGGCGTCTTGCAACGCGGGCAGGTAGTAATGGGCGGTATTGCACGGCATCGCCAGCAGCTCCGCGCCCTGGGTTTCCAGGCGTTGGAGACTGGCCAACAGCGCCGGCAACGGATCCGCCCCGCCGCGCAGGATCGCGGCGGTGCGATCCGGCACGGCCGGATTGTTGTCGATCAGGATGTGCAGGTGATCCTGATCCTTGCGGGCCGGCGTGGCTTGGACGATGCGCGCGAACAGATCCACCGTGGCCGCGGGCCCCATGCCGCCCAGAAGGCCCACTACGCGTTTCATGTTCCGCTCTTCCGCGTCTCCGGCGCATCGCTTCAGGGCCTGACGTGCATCTCGCCCTGCACGACCCATTTGTAACTGGTCAACGCTTCCAGTCCGAGCGGTCCGCGGGCATGCAGCTTTTGCGTGCTGACCGCCACTTCCGCCCCCAGTCCGAACTGGCCGCCGTCGTTGAAGCGCGTGCTGGCGTTGACGAACACCGCCGAGGAATTGACGGCGTCGACGAAACGGCGGGCGTTTTCCATGTCGTTGGTCAGGATGCCGTCCGAATGATCCATGCTGTGATCCTGGATATGCTCCACGGCTTCGTCCAGCGAAGCCACTACCTTGACGCCCAGGATCAGGTCCATCCATTCGGTGGCGAAATCCGCGTCCTGCGCGGGGCGGACGCGCGCGGCGGGGGCCTGTCCGTCCAAGGCGGCCAAGGCCTCGGGCGCCAGTCGCATTTCCACTTGGCAGGCAGCCATGCGACGGACGACCTTGGGGATGAATTCGTCCGCAATGGAACGGTGGATCAGCAGCGTGTCCAGCGCGTTGCAGACGCTGGGCCGCTGCGCCTTGGCGTTTTCGATGACGTTCAGAGCGCCTTCCTGATCCGCCGTGGCGTCCACGAAGAAATGGCAGATGCCGATGCCGCCCGTAATGACGGGCATGGCCGCCTGGCGGCGGCACAGTTCGTGCAGGGACGCGCCGCCGCGCGGGATGATCATGTCCACGTAGGCGTCCGCCTGCAGGAGTTCCCGCACGTATTTCCGATCGGGATCGTCTATGGATTGGATGGCCGTCGGATCCGCCTGGGCTTTCTCCAGTCCGGCCTGGATGACCTGCATCAAGGCCCGGTTGCTGTGCAGGATATCGCTGCCTCCGCGCAAGATGACGGCATTGCCGGTTTTGAAGCACAGGGCCGCGATGTCCAGCGTAACGTTGGGCCGCGCCTCGTACACGACGCCGATGACGCCGATGGGAATGCGCCGCCGCGTGAGGCGCAGGCCGTTCTCCAGGAGACGGCCGTCGATGTCGCCGCCGACGGGATCGGGCAACTCGGCCACGGCGCGTATGTCGCGCGCCAAATTCGCCACGCGTTCCGCGTTCAGCTCCATGCGATCCAGGAGGCTTTGGGCGGTGCCTCGTTCCTGCGCGCGCGCCAGATCCAGGCGGTTGGCTTCCAGAATCAAGGCTTGCTGTTGGCTCACTTCGTCGGCCAGGCTATGCAACGCCGCGTTCTTGGCCGCCGTGGGCAGGGTGGCCAAGCGACGGCTGGCTTGCCGGGCCGCCTGCCCCAATTGTTGCATGTAAGGGGAAAGGTCGTTCATGGGACGGCCTCGCGGAGAGCCGGGGAAGAACTTGTCATAACAGCACCAGATCGTTGCGATGGATGGCGGCGTCTCCGTAATCATAGCCCAGAATACGGCTGATCTGGCTTGATTGCCGTCCCTTGATTTGCGCCAGTTCGGCGCTGGAATAGCGCACTATGCCGCGGGCGAAGCCGCGCGGGTCGCCGGCGCTGACGAAAACCTTGTCGCCGCGCTGGAAGCGACCGATCACCTCCGTAATGCCGGGCGGCAAGAGACTGGTGCCGCGGTTGACCAGAGCGTGCCGCGCCCCCGGATCCACGACCACCGTGCCGGCCGGCACGCCCGTCAGGATGCGTTTCTTGCGGTTCTCCAGCACGCTGCCCGCCTTGGGAAAACGGGTGCCGACCGCATGCCCGTCCCGCGCGAGGCGCAGAATGACGTTATCCGCGCAGCCTTGGGTAATGACCACGTCGATGCCCGCGCGCTGCGCCACCGCGGCGGCGTCCAGTTTGGTTTTCATGCCGCCCGTGCCGAGAGCGGTGGAGGTGCCGGCCGCCAAGGCGTAGACGGCGGCGTCGACGCGATCGACCTGCGGGATGAGTTCGGCGTCGGCGTGCAGGCGCGGATCGCGGGTGTAAAGGCCCCTCTGATCCGTGAGGAGCACCAACAGATCCGCCTGCATCATGACGGCCACCATGGCCGACAGGCTGTCGTTGTCACCGACCCGCACCTGGGGCGTCGCAATCACGTCGTTTTCGTTGATGACGGGCACGATGCGCTGGGCGATGAGCGCTTCCATCGTGTCCTGGACGTTCAGATAGCTGGTCGGTTCCTCGATTTCGAGGCGGGACAAGAGAATCTGGCCTACATGCGCGCCGGCTTCGCCCAGGTAACGATCCCAATGCCAGACCAGCCGGGCCTGGCCTACGGCGCTCAGCATCTGGCGCGTGCTCCCGCGCGCGGCGGAAGTCGTCAGGCCCATGATGTCTTTGCCCGCGGCGCTGGCGCCGGACGTTACGATCAACACTTCGCGTCCGTGGTTGTGCAGCCACGCGCACTGACGGGCCAGATCGCGCATACGCGCCTGATTGAGCGAAGGGGACCCTTCGGTCAATACCGAAGTGCCGATTTTGACCACCACGCGGCGGGCAGAGGCAAGAGACGGAGGCATATTCAGGTCGGATCGAGGGCGCGGCCACCGGGCGCTTCTATGGACATTCTCAAAGCAATATAACGGCAAACCGCGCCGAAACGACGATTTTCGAGCGGATTCGACCTACTTTGGCGCTGGGACGGCGGGTTACTGTCTGCCATATGCCATCAAAAACAGCATACTACTACGGCATCCAATCTCAATCTGTACCTGCGCGTCACCACATCCGAGTGTTCCTCGACATTATTCAGATCGAACGCAACGACACAACGATTAGGTAGCCAAGCCACTATACAAGGGCGTATAGACGCCAAGTATTTGTTGCACCCAATCCGGTTCCTGATGAGATCGACCCCAAGGTTCTTAGGGCGTGTTGAGGTAGGATTTCAGCCAAATCCAGTATATTATCATGCAATCAATATCGTGTTTGTTGACGGCCCTAGGGAGCCGCAAGTTCAACCGGGTGGAACCCGCTGGCGTGTCCGGTCTAGGCTACGCGCTGGTCGCGACATAGGCGGCCGGTCGCTCAGCTGTCTCTATGAGGCCCTTCCACCTCCTAGGTACGCTCCCTTCGTACGTCGCCTCACTTTATCTGACAAGTAAAACATGACAAATCACCCGATCCGAGAGCCTTTGGCGGGCAAGCCCGAGCCCCGTACCCATGGCAGGGTTGAGGTAGAGGGGACTGACAAAGTCACATCTCAACGCTACTTGGCTCTGGTTGCACTCAAAGCACCATAGAAACTACCTCAACACGACCAGTGAATCAATAGACGTTGCATCATTCCCTGAGTCGTTATCCGCGAGGTTAACTACTGGGGTACAATCCATTTTCAGCCACAAGGAAACGAATAGGCTTAACCACTAGATCCAAGTCCGGCTCAATCAAAAGGCAACTGCCCTTAAGGCAAAATAGCGGAGCGACGCGTAGGTTACAATGTGCAGTCCTTATCCATGGTCTGTACAGGAACATGTCGCAGAAACGACTAAACAGAATTCTAGACAGAGATAGATATATTTGCGGTCTGCATGCAGGGGGATGCTATAAGGAAATAGACCCATTGACCGATGAACCCTCAGTTGACCATATATTCTCCAAAGATTTCATAAAACACCTCCCTAACCGCGCCTATTTTAGGCAAGGATGGAACTACCAAGCCATGTGTAAACAGTGTAACGAAATCAAGGGCGGGCAAGGGATTCCATCCTTTCACTGCAATTGTCACTATATTTATATTACGGATGATGGAAAACAATTTGTGTATTATAAAGAACGCGTCAGAAGTAGAGAAAAATGGCGATATCAATGTTTCCATAGCCCAGATCTAGTAGCGGGAAATAGAAGCGACATACATCCAAACCAAGTTATAGCGACATTTTCAATAGTGAGTGGTCAAAGAGGCAAAATGCGAGGATTCTCTGCTGTGAAAGGGAAAACCTTCGGACATATCTTAAGTCATCCAGGACGTTATAAGAGGCTTTTAAGCAATTCTCTTGAATTGCTCAGAGTAGGTCGAGGACGGGAGTTAGCTCTTGAATGCAACAAATTTAGGGCGGCATACAAACAAGGAGGTTTCTCAAGTTTGAGCAGTGAAGCGAGAGATAAAACTTTAATCGCTCTAGCGGAATTTTATTACTTGGATACAGTGGCACTGAATTGTTCAAAGGAATGGAATCAGGGTTGGGTAAATTTAAGCAATGATTTGTTCAGAAATAGCAGTCGATCAATTCGGAAATCAATCTATGAACGGTTACTCCCTGGTCATCAACCAATAATCGATGACATTTGTACCCGTGTAACGAAGATGTTGAAGGACAATGTGTATTATCTTGTCTCTATAGAAGTTTTGAAATGGAATTTCCGACCTAGAACGTAAATGGATACGTAGTGCCTCGCTACGGCATTTTTCCCGTGCAATACACCGCCCTGCTCAATAATTCTCTTGAAGGATTGAAAAGGTTTCTCGCCCTTGCCGAGACCAGATCCGCAACACACTCCAACGCCTAGAATCGCGCTTAGTAGAAGCCTCGTACTTTCGCGTATAGTCTCTGAAGAACGGAATGTCTTGGTTACCGAGTTTTTCGCGCATTCTCCAAGAAGCAATGGCTCTGTGTTGGCAACGAAGACGCGGCTTGCACACATAGATCGCTATGCTACACTTCCCTGATTAGCGTAGGTTCAAGGGAAGCAAGCGCCGTGTTGTTGGTTGAGCAATTGCAGAAAGTCGAGCAACGGTACCATGAACTGTCCGCCCGGATGGCCGAACCGGACATCGCCGCGGACTACGAGCAACTGTCCAAACTGGCGCAGGAGCAGAGCGGCCTGGAACCTTTGGTCGCGGCCTTTCAACGGTATCGGGATCGGCGCCGGCAAATCGAGGATAACCAGGCCCTGATCGCCGAGGACGAAGATCCGGAGCTGACGGCGCTCGCGCAGGAAGACAACGCGGCGCTGCAACGGGACGCCGACCGTCTGGAACAGGAACTCAAGCGGCTGCTCATCCCGAAAGACCGGCAGGCCGAGAAGGACGTCATCGTCGAAATCCGCGCCGGCGCGGGCGGCGACGAGGCCGGCCTCTTTTGCGCCGACCTCTACCGCATGTACTCGCGCTGGGCCGAGGAGCACCGGTGCAAAAAAGAGGAGCTGAGCCTGAGCAGCAACGGCATCGGCGGCGTCAAGGAAGTGATTTTCGCCGTCAAGGGCGAACGCGTCTATTCCCGCCTGAAATTCGAGTCCGGCGTGCATCGGGTGCAACGGGTGCCGGTGACGGAAAGCCAGGGGCGCATCCATACCAGCACCGCGACCGTGGCGATCCTGCCCGAGGCGGACGAAGTGGAAATCGAGGTGCAGGCGCAAGACGTCCGCATTGACATCATGCGCAGCAGCGGGCCGGGCGGCCAAAGCGTCAACACCACGGACTCGGCCGTGCGCATCACCCATCTGCCCACGGGCCTGATCGTCAGTTGCCAGGACGAAAAGAGCCAGTTGCAAAATCGCCTCAAGGCCATGCGCATTCTGCGCAGCCGTCTGTACGACCAGGAATTGCAACGGCAACGCGACGAGTTGGGCGCCGCGCGGCGCCATCAAGTCGGTTCCGGCGACCGCAGCGAAAAGATCCGCACCTACAACTTTCCCCAGGGACGCGTTACGGATCACCGCATCGGCCTGACGCTGTACCGGTTGGAAGCGATCATGGACGGCAGCCTCGACGAGTTCATTGCCCAATTGACGGCGCATGAACAAGCCGCCCAGTTGGCTGCGTTGGGGGCGTGAATCGCCGCCTCGGCTGCGTCCTGCGTCCGCGCCTGCCTGCGCGCGGGCATTCTGCGCCTGCAACGTCAAGGCGTTCCTACGCCTGAATTGGATGCTTCCTTGCTCCTGGCCCACGCGCTGGCGCGGAGTCGCAGCTGGATCTACGCCTATCCCGCATACGTGCTGACGGCGCCGGAACGGGCGCGCTGGCGCCTTGGCCTGGCCCAAAGGGCGGCGCGGCGGCCTGTGGCCTATATCGTGGGCCGCAAGGAATTTATGGGCTTGCCCTTCCAGGTAGACGAGCGCGTCCTGATCCCGCGCCCGGAAACGGAGCTCCTGGCGGAATTGGCCCTGGCCTGGATCGATCGCCGGCCGGCCGGTGCAACGGTCGTCGCGGACGTGGGCACCGGCAGCGGTTGCCTCGCCCTGTCCCTGGCGCATCGCCGCCCCGCCTTGAACGTATGGGCGTTGGACGTTGATCCCGCCGCGCTACGGGTCGCCCGCGCCAACGCGGCGCATCTGGCCTTGGAGCGGCGCGTGACTTTCCGGGCCGGAGACTTGCTGGCAGCCTTGCCGGAGAAGGCGCACCTGATCCTGGCCAATTTGCCGTACGTGGCGCCGGCGGAATACGCCGCCCTGGCGCCGGAGATTCGAGACTTCGAACCCGTTTCCGCCTTGGTGAGCCGGGACGCGGGCTTGCAGCACATCCTGCGCCTGGCGGCGATGCTGCCGGGATATCTGGTTCAGGGCGGCGCCGTCATTCTGGAGTGCGCCCCGAGACAGGCCGCCGCTATCCAGTCGGTTCTGTCCCGCGCCGGCCGCTTCGCCGCCGTCACGCGGCACCAGGATTTGGCCGGCTGGACGCGCTGCGTGGCGGGTTGGGATTTCCGCCTTCCCCCCGCCTAGGCGCCGCCGGCGTTGCCGGCGCGCGTTGCGCTCAGGTCCGGCCGCGCGCCGCACGCGGTCAAAGGGCGCGCGCGGGGCGGCGCCGCCAAGAGGTATACGCCAGGACAGCCAGGAAAAGGCCGGCCTGGAGCAAGATGATGGCCGCGCCCGAGGCGATGTTGACGTAGTAGCTCAGATAGATGCCCGCGCCGGCGGACAGGGCCCCCGTCAGCGTCGACAGCAGCATCATGCGTCCGAAGTGCGCCGTCAGAAACCGCGCGCTGGTGGCCGGGATAATGAGCACCGCGGAGATGAGCGTCACGCCCAGGACCTGCATCGACGTGATGATGGCGCCTGCCAGGAGAAAAGCGAACAATACGCTCAAGCGCGGCGTAGGCACGCCATGCACGCGCGCCACTTCCTGGTCGAAGGTGTAAAACAGCAGCGGCTTGTAGAAAAGCAGGATCAGAACGGCCACCGCCAGGAACGTGGCGGCCACAATCCGCAGATCGCTCGTCGTCACCCCGAGGATGTTGCCGAAGAGCATGGCTTCGATGGACGGGGTGTAACTCCGCGAGCGGCTGATCAGGGCCACGCCGAACGCGAAACTGGCGGTGGTGATGATGCCGATGGCGGCGTCCGCCTTGATCTCCGGGCGGCGGGACAGGGCATTGATGAGCAGGGCCGAAACGATGCCCCACAGGCCGGCGCCGACGTAGAAATTCCATTGGGCCAGAAAGGCCACCACGGCGCCGCCGAACACGGCATGCGCCAACCCGTGCCCCACGTAGCTCATGCCCTGCAATACGATATACACGCCCAGCGCGCCGCACATGGCGCCCACCATCAGCGCGACCAGGAAGCCCCAACGAAAGAAAAGAAACTCGAAGGGTTCAAGCAAGACGTCCAGGTTCCGTCCTTCAGGGCTGCTCGGCGTCAAAGGGGGCATGCCCGGACACGGGATCCGGAATCACGTCCGCCAACGTATGCGCGTGGGGCGTTTCGTAAACGAATACCTGCCCGTTCCGACGCGTGACCACCAGATCCGACCGGTACGTGCGATCCAGGATGTCCTTGCGGTACACCTCGGACGGCGGGCCTTGCGCCACGATGGTGCGATTGACGCAGATCACCCAGGGCAAATGGGCCGCCGCCGCGTTCACGTCGTGCGTGCTCATGACGATGGTCTGGCCGGCCTGATTGAGGCGGGCCAGCAGGTGCAGGGTGGCTTCGGTGCCGTAGACGTCCATGTCGCTGGTCGGCTCGTCCAGCACCAGCACGGCCGGTTCCGCGACCAGCGCCCGCGCGATGAAAACCCGCTGCTGCTGGCCGCCGGACAGCGCGCCGATCGGTTTATGGCTCAGGTCGGGCATGTCCAATTGCGCCAGCACGTCCTGGATGCGACGGCGTTCGCGGCGCGTCGGCCAAGGCCACCCGGCCTGCCGCCGGCGCAGTCCCATCCACACCACCTGTTCCACCGTAACCGGGAAATCCCAGTCCACGCGGTCAATCTGCGGCACGTAGCCGAAGGGCAGGGCGCCGCGGGCGCCGGCGTCCGCGCCGGCGGCGATGACCGTGCCGCGGCTGGGCGCCAACGCGCCCAGCAAAATCTTGAGCAGAGTGGTTTTGCCGGACCCGTTCGGCCCCAACAGCGCCAGGAACTGCCCCTGATGGATATGTACGTTGATATTTTCCAGGATGGTTCGGGAGCCGTCCTCATAGGCGACCCCGCGCAATTCAATTTGCGGTTCCATAGCGCAGGCGCCCCGGGCGCGCGGGCCGGTTCCGACGCCCGGCCGCCCAGGCCGGGTCCGGATGCGGACAGGGAATCAGGCCGCCTGCGCCGCGCGTGGCCGCGTGCGCGTACGCCCCGGCCGGCAGGGCATGGAAACGAACGGAGGCCATCGTGCGCGCGCGCAACGCTCCCGGATCAGGCGGGAACGGGCACGTTGTCGGGAAGCACGGCGTCCAGGGCGGCGCTGTCGCCCCCCAGCGCAGAGACGATGATGCCTATGTTGCGCAGCATCATGCCGACGTACGTATGGTGCGGGGCCTCCGCATCGCCGGGCAACACGTCGTCGGTCAGGCTGTCATTGAACGCGGCTCCGGTTTCCCGCGCGATCGTCTCCAGCGTCGACGAGGGAAATTCCTGCGAGCCGAAAACCACCGGCACCTGCTCGGCCCGGATCTGCCGGATGATGGCCGCCAATTCCTGGGCCGAAGGTTCCGCCATGTCCGCGGGCTGGATGGCTCCAATCACCGTCAGTCCGTAGCGCCGCGCGAAATAGGCCCACGCGTCATGGTAGGTGAGCAGCTTGCGATTGGCCGCGGGGATGGTGCCGACCGCGTGCGCAATGGCCGCGTCCAGTTCTTGCAGCCGCCGCACGTACGCGTCCGCGTGCGCCTGGTACTCCGCCGCATGCGCCGGATCGGCCGCGGCCAGCGTCGCCCGGATCACGTCCACGTACGCCATCACCAGGACGGGATCCATCCAGGCATGGGGGTTGGGCGCGCCGCCGCTCTCCGGAAAGGAGAAATCGAAGAGCCGTTCGGCGGAATCCAGGACGGCATCGCCCAGCGCCACGACTTCCGTCTCGGCGTCCCTTTGGCTCTCTATGAGATCGGCAACGAAAACCTCCAACTGCAAACCGTTCAGGAACACGATATCCGCGGACGCCAGTTGGCGGGCTTCCGCCGGCGTCGGTTCGAACGTATGGGAGTTCACGCCCGGCGGCACCAAACCGTGCAGGGAGACCCGATCCCCGCTGACGTTGAACACGATGTTGGCGAGCGGCGCCACGGTGGCCACCACGCGCAAGCGCGCCGCGTCCCGTTCCGCCTCCGGCGCGAGGGTCGGGACGCAACCGGACAGCCACAAGAGGCCGATCGCCAGCGCCCAGAACCGCCAACTATGCACTCGACGCGACCTTTTCCGCATGCTTCGCTCTCGTTGCTGTCCAACGTTCCCCGCCAGAGCCATGATTATAGGATCCGCACGGCGGTCGCCCGCAATCTCCTCCCGTCTTGGCTACAGAATCTGCCAAGCAGGCGCACGGATCCTTTGACGGCGCGCCCGCAGAGAGCCGTTCCCGTCCGTTGCCGGCCCGAGGCCGGACAAAGGGTACAATGAGCGACCCGACTGACGTTTGAACCTTGATTGCAGCCCAGGAACCGAACCATGCCGAACTTTTACGTAGGCCCGCCTCTGGACCACAACGTATTGAACCGTTTTCAATCCCTGCTCTACGTCCCGGCGCCGTCCAGCCGCGAAGGCCGGTTGGCGGACGTCATTTGCGGGCAGGTCAGGGAACTGGGGTTCGCGCCGGAAGTGGATCCAGGGGGCAACGTCCTGGTGAAGGTCGCGGGCCGCGAGCCGGAGCTGCCCACCTGGTGTTACGCGGCGCATATGGACGAGATCGGGATGACGGTCACCCGCCTGCGCGCGGACGGGAACCTGGAAGTCACCCATTCGGGCGGCCTGTATCCCTGGAAAATCGGGGAGAGACCGGTCGAGGTGTTGGGCGACGACGCCTCGATACTGGGCGTCTTGAGCATGGGCTCGACCCATACGCCGGACGCCGACGACAAAAAGGTGACGTGGTCGGACGCGTGGATTGCGACGGGCCTTTCCGTGCCGGAACTGTCCGCGGCCGGCATTCGTCCCGGTTCGCTGGCGGTGCCTCACGCCTCGCAGCGCGGCCCCGTCGTCTTCGGTCGCGCAGCCGACCCGATGGCGGCCAGCTGGACCTTCGACGATCGTCTGGGTTGCGCCCTGCAAATGGAACTGCTGGCCCGGCTGCAGGCCGACGGCGCCGCGCCGCGCCGCCCCAGCGTTTTCGCTTTCACCTGCCACGAGGAGAACGGCGGACACGGGGCCAAGAACGTGGCCCGCGCCGTGGCGCCGGAAGCCTTCATCGCCATCGACGGCGCGCCCGCGCCGCCCGATACGCCCTTGCAGGTGGATCATCGCCCCGCGACCTGGAGCAAGGACGCGCTGGCGCACTACGACCACGAACTGTTGCGCGCCCTCATCGAGGCGGGGCAGGAAGCGGGCGTGGAAGTGCAGACCGTGGTGTATGCGCGCGCGGCCAGCGACGCCAGCCTGGCCTACGCCGCCGGCCTGGCGCCCAGAGCGCTCGCTTTCGGCTGCGTGCGCGGGAACAGCCATGGCTACGAAGTGCTGAAGGTACGCGCGCTGTCGAACACGCTCGATACGTTGTACCGTTTCGTGACCACGCGTTGACGCCTGCGCTCGCCGACGGGCCACGCGTCGGCATAGAGTTTCGTTAGAAAGCCGGCTTCCGGCCCTGGCCCGCGGTTTTCCTGCCTATAATCCCGTCATGCCGCGCGACGGCCGCGGGATGCGAGCGAAGACAAGAGTTACCCGTCATGAAGTTCCAGGATTTCAGCCCGAACGCCCAGGAAGCCGCCCGCGGCGCCATTGAGCTGCTGGCCCGTTACCGCCACACGCAAGTGGACGTGGAGCATCTGCTGCTGGCCCTGGTGGCCCAACGAAGCGACACGTCCGCCCGCCGCGTCCTAGCCGCGCTGGAGGTGGATCTCAAGCAGTTGCAGGCCGATCTGGAAATCGAACTGGAAAAAGCCGGCCGGCTGGGCGCCATGGCGTTCAATCAAGCGCCCCAAATGCAGATTCAACTGACGCCCAACATGCAGAAAGTCATCGAAAAAGCCAAGGCGTTGGCCAAGGAGGAAGAGGTCACCACGCGGCATTTTCTGCAAAGCATCGTCCATTGCGGGGATTCCCAGGCCGCCGCCCTTCTGCAAAAGGCGGGCGTCAGCCTGATTCGGCTGGACGAGGCCGTGTCCCAGGCCGCGGCGGACGCCGATCAAGCCGGCGCCGGGCCGCGCACTCGGTACCGCACTTTGAGCCAGTACAGCCGGGATTTGACGCAGTTGGCGGCCGCCGGGAAAGTGGATCCCGTCATCGGGCGGGATCGGGAGATCCTGCGCGTCCTGCAGATCCTGAGCCGGCGCACCAAAAACAATCCGGTCCTGATCGGCGAAGCCGGCGTCGGCAAAACCGCCATCGTGGAAGGGTTGGCCCAACGCATCGTCAACAACGACGTGCCGGAACCCCTGCTCAACAAACGCGTGTTCTCCCTGGATCTGGGGGCCATGGTGGCCGGCACCCGCTTCCGCGGCGAATTCGAGGAAAGGCTGAAGCATTCCCTGGACGAAGTCATCGCCAGCCAGGGCGAAGTCATTCTTTTCCTGGACGAACTGCATACGGTGGTCGGGGCCGGGAACATTCCCGGCGGGCTGGACGCCAGCAACATGCTCAAACCGCCCCTGGCGCGCGGCGAATTGCAGTTCATCGGGGCCACCACCCTGGACGAATACCGCCAGAACATCGAGAAGGACAGCGCGCTGGAACGGCGTTTCGCCTCCGTGTTCGTCGAGGAACCGAACTTCGAGGATGCGGTGGCCATTTTGCAAGGCGTGCGGGAGCGCTACGCGGATCATCACGGCGTGCAGTACACCGACGACGCGCTGGAAGCCGCGGTCACGCTGAGCCAGCGCTACATCCAGGACCGGCAGTTGCCGGACAAAGCCATCGACCTGATTGACGAAGCGGCCGCCAAGTTGCGCGTGGCGCTGCACCTCCTGCCCCGCGGCCTCAAGGACAAGAAGAACCGGATCGCGCAGCTGCTGCGGCAGGAGGAAACGGCCTGGAGCCAACGGGACTACGAGGAAGCCGCCCAGTTCAAAATGGATCGCGTCCGCCTGGAAGCGGACTACCAGCAGGCACATGACGCCTGGCGCCGCGAAGGCCAACTGGACGAAACCGTGGAGACGGAAGACATCGCCGAGGTCGTGCAGGCCTGGACCGGCATTCCGGTGAAAGCCTTGCTGGAATCCGAAGTCGAGAAAATGCTGCATCTGGAAGAGGCGATCCAGCAGCGCATCGTGGGCCAGGACGAAGCCGTCAGCGCCGTCAGCGACGCCTTGCGCCGGGCCCGCAGCGGCCTCAAGGATCCGCGGCGCCCCATCGGCGTATTCCTGTTTCTGGGGCCTACGGGCGTGGGCAAATCCGAACTGGCCCGCGAAGTGGCCGTCCAGATCTTCGACGACGACGAAGCCCTGATTCGGGTGGACATGAGCGAGTACCGGGAATCGCACACCGTCAGCCGCCTCTTCGGGGCGCCGCCGGGCTACGTGGGCTATGACCAAGGCGGGCAATTGACGGAGCAGGTGCGCCGCCGCCCCTATCGCGCCATTCTGTTCGACGAGATCGAGAAGGCGCATCCCGACGTGTGGAACAGCCTGCTGCAAATCATGGACGACGGCCATTTGACCGACGGGCAGGGCCGGAAGGTCGATTTCCGCCACACCATCGTCATCATGACCAGCAACGTCGGGGCGGACGTCGTGAGCAAGGGCAAGGTGGGCTTCGCCACCCCGGTCCTGAACGAAGACAAGGTGGAAGGGGAATACAGCCACCAACTCAAGCGCCTCTTCCAACCGGAGTTCCTGAACCGCATCGACGAAATCATCGTCTTCCGCAGCCTGTCGCCCGCGGACATCAAACGCATCGTGCAAATCCTGATGCGCGATCTCTACGCGCGCTTGCAGGCGATCGGCCTGACGGCCGCCTTGACGGACGCCGCCGCGGATCATCTGGCGGCCATCGGTTTCGATCCGGTCTACGGCGCCCGCCCCCTGCGCCGCATCCTGCAGAAATCCGTCGAGAACGAATTGAGCAAGGGGTTGCTGGTCGGCGCCTACCGCCAAGGCGATCACGTCCTGATCGGCTACGATCCCGATCAGGCAGGCAGCCAGAATCTGACCTTCACCGCGGAGCCGCGCGTCGCCGTGGCGGTCGCGGCCGCGGCGCGGCAAGCGCAACCGGCCTGAAAGGCCGCGCCTTTGCTACAATGAGCGCGTCCTGAATGCACGGCGCGGAGCGTATGCACATCCTGTTACATACGGCCAGCGTGGTCGCGCTGGCCGTGATCGCTCTCAATCTGTTCCTGACGTGCGGCTTGCTGTTGGTCGCCATCTTCTGCCTGCAGCGTTGGACGCGCCGTTTCGCCGAATGGACGGACGCGGCGCTGGAACGGAGCCAGGCCTACGCCAACCAGGCGGCGTCCGCCGTCGATCGGGCCGGCCAGCAGGCTATCCAGCCTATCGTGTGGGCGGAAAAGAAAGCGGCGCAGGCCCAACGCGTCGCCAAGACCTTGCTCTAGCGCGGCCATGACGTCCGTCCCGGCGCCGGAGGCCCCGGCTGACGCGCGCGGTCGCCGCGCCTTGTGGCCGCGCATGCTGCTGGGCCTGTGCGTGGGCGCGATCCTGGGCGCCAGCCTGGCCTGGTTCGCCGAAACCCTGCGCACCGCAGAAGACGAGGAAGACGAAGAGGCGGCGGTAGGGACTGGGTCGCTGGTGCTTTTGGGCATCGAAGTGCTCGGGTTGGTGCGCACTCTCTTCCAATTGCTCAAGCGTCTCTGAACCGACGAGGCCGGCGCGGCCAAGACCGCCACCGCGGCCATCCGCAAGGAAAACGTCCTGTTCGTCCCGGCCCCATAACGAGAGGATTGAATTCGCATGGCGCTCGAACCTGTCTTGATCGCGGGCCAGTGGCGGGCCTCCCGCCATCCGGCCGGAGAACTGCGCAACCCGAATCCCTCCACCAGGGAACCTCTGCCCGGCGCCTACCCCGTATCGGGGCGTCAAGAGATAGAGGAAGCCGTCGCCGCGGGGCAACGGGCGGCCATCGCCCTGCGCGCCGTCGACGCCAGTCAGCGCGGCGCTTTCCTGGACCGGTTCGCGGCGCTCATTGAAGAGCGGGCGGACGCGTTGGTGGACATGGCTCACCGCGAAACCGGTTTGCCCAAGGAACCCCGTCTGGCCTCCATCGAATTGCCGCGCACCACGGATCAATTGCGCCAGGCCGCGGCCGCGGCGCGGGACGGCTCCTGGCGCCAAGCCACCATCGACACCGGTTCCAACATTCGTTCCATCCTGGGACCCTTGGCAGGGCCGGTCGTCGTATTCGGCCCCAACAATTTTCCGTTCGCCTTCAATTCCGCCGCGGGCGGCGATTTCGCGGCGGCCATCGCCGCGGGCAATCCCGTCATCGCCAAGGCCAACACGGGCCATCCCGGCACGACGCGCTTGCTGGCGGAGGCGGCTTTCCAGGCCGCGGGCGAACGGGAACTGCCGGCCGCCCTGGTGCAATTGGTCTATCGGACGCCGCGCGACGTGGGGGCCTTGCTGGTCTCCCATCCCGCGGTCGGCGCCACGGGCTTCACGGGCAGCCAAGCCGCCGGGCTGCAACTCAAGGCAGCCGCCGACAAGGCCGGCAAGCCCATTTATCTGGAAATGTCCAGCGTCAATCCCGTCTTCCTGCTGCCGGGCGCGCTGGCGGAAAGAGGGGCGGCCATCGCCGCGGAGTTCTTTGCCTCCTGCGCCATGGGCGCCGGCCAGTTCTGCACCAATCCGGGCTTGATCATTCTGCAGGACGATGCCGCCGGCGCGGCCTTCATCGCCCACGCGCGCCAGTTGTTCGCGGACGGCGCGGCCCAGACCCTGCTGGGCGCAGCCGGGCCGGACGACCTCGCGGAGGCGATATCCGTTCTCGCGGCGCACGGCGCGGACGTCATCGTAGGCGGGGCCAAGGCCCCCGGTCCCGGCTACGCTTTCCAGAATACGCTGCTGTCCGTCAGCGGAGATCAGTTCCTGGCGGCAGCGGAGGCGTTGCAGACCGAAGCCTTCGGTACCGTCAGCCTTGCGGTCAAGGCGCGGGACGCGCAACAGATGGCGGAGATTGCGCGCAACCTGGAAGGCAATCTCACCGGATGTCTTTACAGCCATTCGGGCGCGGCGGACGACGCGGTCTACGCGCTCGTGGCGCCTGAACTGCGAGCCAAGGTCGGGCGCCTGCTCAACGACAAGATGCCCACCGGCGTAGCCGTAGTGCCGGCCATGAATCACGGCGGACCCTACCCTGCGACCGGCCACCCCGGCTTTACGGCCGTCGGCATCCCCGCGGCCCTGCGCCGCTTCGCGGCGCTGCACTGTTATGACGAGGTGCGACCGCACCGCCTGCCCCTTGAATTGCAGGATCGCAATCCCACCGGTTCCCTGTGGCGCATGATTGACGGCAGCTGGACGCAGGCTGACGTCGGGGCTTGAGCCCGCTACGCGCAGGAAACCGTTTCTGGGCAACGAACGGTTTGGGGCTGGAGCCGCATCGCAAGAAGATGCGCGGAAACAGACGGCAAGCGCGCGCTTAGACTTCCGGAGCGGTTGCCCAATCCACGACCAAGGCCCTAAGGATGCTGCCAGCGCATTGCCCAAATCTGCCAGCAGGTAAAGGAAGGCATCCGATGTCAGGCTCCGGGTTGCGTTGTGAGAGTTGAATTCAGCCAGATCCAAGCCGCCGCCGGTCCTCCTGCCCTTTGACCCCAAGCCGGTCGATTGGCGCACAGACCCGATATACTGCTATTATTCGTTCTTGGCGCGCAGAAGCATGAAAAGCGCAAGGTCAAGTTACGGCTGTGGCGGACGCGCGTCGCCAGACGCCGCGCCATTGGCCGCGCGACTGAAGCAGGCAGGGGAACGTTGCGCTCAAGCGCCTAAGGCCCAGGCCTCGCGCACGCGTTGCCCCATGCAGAAGGAGCTGGCCTGCCGGCGCGATCGCTGGGCCGGCATGTCCCGGAAACCAAGGCCTTGAGCACGACGGCCTTGGTGCATGCGCAAGTCACCGGCGCGATCGCTAGGATACAACCAGCGCTTTCAAGGGTAAGGCCCTGCCTCCGCAACGCCCTTTGACTCCTGCTGCCCCGTCATGATCAAACGTTTGGCGGCTCACAGCCCATTGCTCGTCTGCGCGCTGTTGGCGGTGGCGGGCGGGCTGATTCTGGACGACTACGGCCTAGGCACGGACGAGAGTGAGCAAAGAAGTTTGGCTGTACACAGCGTCAATTATATCCTGCAGGACGATGACGAACCTCTGATAACCAGGCCCTACGGGCCGGCTTTTGAACTGGCGCTGCTGGCCGGCGAACGCCTGCTGGGCTTGCAGAGCTACCGCCGCCTCATACCTGAGGACTTTCAGACCCGCCGTATTTATCTGATGCGGCATTTCCTGACGCATCTGCTCTTTCTCGGGGGCGGCTGGGGGTGCGCGTGGCTGACGTTCCGGCGCTACCGCAGCCGCGGGCTGGCGCTGTGCGCGCTGGGCCTGTTTCTCCTGCATCCCCGTCTCTACGCCCATTCCTTCTTCAATTCCAAGGATCTGCCGTTCCTTTGCCTGTTCCTGCTGGCGCTGGGCCTCATGCACCGGGCCTTCCGCCAAGACACCCTGGCGGCCTTTGCGCTCTGCGGCGCGGGCGTCGGGTTGCTGATCAACCTGCGCCTTATGGGCGCGCTGCTCTTCGGCGCCGTGCTCGTCCTGCGGGCGTGCGACGCCTGCTACGCGGCGGACGATCCCGCGCGGCGCCATATCCTGCGCACCTGCGGCCTGTTCGTCGCGGCCAGCGCGTTGACGCTGTACGCCACCTGGCCCTATCTGTGGGCCGATCCCGTCGGGCGCCTGGCCATAGTATTCAGATACATGTTCGATCATGAAACCGAGGCGTTCGACCTGTTTCGCGGCGTCGTGTTGCCTAACGAGGAACGGCCGCCGGGCTACATTCCCACGTGGCTGGCCATCACCACGCCGCCGTTGACGTTGCTGCTCGGCGCGTTGGGCGGCTTGGCGGCGTTGCGCGGCGCCGGGCTAACGCCCGGCGCCGCGCTGCGCAACACGTCCCTGCGGTTCGATCTCCTGCTCCTCGCCTGCTTCCTGCTCCCCCTGTCGCTCGTCATTCTGTTGGAAGCCGATCTCTACGACGGGTGGCGTCATATGTATTTCCTCTACGCGCCCCTGTGCCTGTTGGCCGTGGCCGGCCTGCGGGCCGTGCTGGCCGCGCGGCCGCCAGGCCAGAAGCGGGCGTACGGCCTGACGAGCTCCGGCCTGGGCGCGACCCTGATCGCGATGGCGTGGCTCCACCCCCACCAGTACGACTACTTCAACCTGCTGGTCGATCGCGCGACCCCGGAGCGCCTGGGCGCGCAGTACGAACTGGACTACTGGGGAATCGCGTCCTGGGAAGCGTTGGACCATCTGCGCGCGCGTTACCCCGGCGCCTTCTACGTGAACGATTCGCAGTACGGAGAGATAGGGAAAAATATGCAACTGCTGCCCGCCGCGGACCGGCAGCGGATCGCGTTGGACGACCTGCGCGCGGATTTCCACATCCATTACGACTGGCCGCGCGCGCATGCGCATGCCGTGTATGCGCCCTCCTTTACGCGCCGCGTGTACGGCAGCACCCTGTTCGACGTCGCGGCGCTGAACCTGTCCCTGGTGGACGCCGCCGCGGCGGAACCCTATCGCGCGCACTACCGCGCCGCGACCGCCCGCCCGCCGGTCGCGCGCGCGGGGTTCGACGTGTATCTCGACGAACAGGCCGTGACCTACGTCCAAGAGCCGTGCCGGCTGGAGGACACGCAGCCGCGGTTCTTCCTGCACGTCACGCCCGTCGACCCGCGGCGCCTGCCGGCGGCGGAGCGAGAGATCGGCTTTGCCAACCTGGACTTCGCGTTCTACCGCCGCGGCGTGCGGCTGGAGGAGGCGTGCCTGGCCACCGTGCCCCTCCCGGCCTACGCGCTCAAACGCCTCCGGACGGGACAGTGGTTGCGTGGGCAAAACCGTGCGCTGTGGCAAGCGGACATCCCCTTGGCCCTGTCTCCGGCCGCGCGGCAACGATACCGGGCCGCCTACGCGGCCCTCGCGGCGGACGCGCCCGCGGTCCGCTCCGTTTTTGACGTGTACGTCGCCGCCGAGGCCGCGACGTACGTCAAAACGCCGTGCCAGGCCGCGGACGCGGAACCGAAGTTCATCCTGCACGTCTATCCCGTCCGGACAGAGAGCTTGCCCGCGGGCCGCCGCGCCTACGGCTTCGACAATCTGGACTTTCAGTTCGACTGGCAGGGCGCGCATTTCGACGGGACCTGCCTGGCGCAGGCCGTCTTGCCTGCCTACGCGATCAAGCGCCTCCGCGTCGGGCAGTTCCGCGCCGGCGCGCCGCTCTGGCAAGAAGAAATCCTTCTCGCCCGCTGACGCCCGACGCGCCGGGCGTTGACGCCTGACCGCGCCCTTGGCCCCGCGCAGGCGCAGGCAGGACAGCGGCCTTGCCTGATCCATCTTGATCGGGGCCCGGCGGGAACGGCAACCGTTGGCCCTGTATGCAGGGGCGGTCGCGGGACCGGGATCGCTCGCGCCTGGGTCTACGGCTTACCGGGAGATCGAAAACCGCGCGATCCGGACTGGACGCTTGCTCGCGTAACGCATCATGCAGAAACTGGCGGCAGCCCCGTGCGCCAAGGCCATCGCCTTCAACGCACGATGCATCTGCCTCAAGCTGACAACTGTTCAGGCACTGATGGGCACTTCCCTGCCCGACAATGCGCATTTCTTGGGGCCGCGTTCCGATGGCGTTTGCAGAGCGCGCTCCGCTGCGCACCCTGAGCCAAGGTCAGGCGTCCAAGGCCGCGTCAACGGCGGCCAGTTCTTGCGAGGAAAACTCCAACTGGCGCAAAACCTGCACGTTTTCCTGCAATTGTTCGACCCGGCTGGCTCCGATCCGCGCGGAACCGATCACCGGCTTTCGCAACACCCAAGCCCAAGCCATCGGCGCCAATGACTGTTGCCGGGACTGGGCGATGGCATGGAGACGCGGCAAAACGGCCACGACGTCCGGGATCACACGCGACGCGTTCAACGTGCCGTGCGGATGGGCCGCTCTGGACGCGGACGGAATGCCTGCAGGTATTGGTCGCTGAGCATGCCTTGGCTGAGCGGCGAGAAAGCAATGCAACCTACGCCTTCCGCTTCCCACGCGCCCAGCACTCCCTATTCCGGGTCGCGAACAGGTTGTACGCGGGCCGGTGGATCAGGCAGGGCGTACCCAAGTCCCGCAGTATCGCCACCGCCGCGCGCGTACGGTCCGGATCGTAATTCGACAGGCCGGCGTACAAGGCTTTGCCGCTGCGCCCGCAGCGGCGGTACGTCATGCCGTCGTAACGGTCAGCGGCCGGCAAATAACGGTTCGTCAGGCTCCTTGCGACTTGCGCGCAACGGCGCAAGCGGCGGTCAGAATTTCTTCCGCTTCGTCAGTTCCAGATGTTCGGGGAGATAAGGGACGTCCTTGCGATCCCATGACGCGCGGCCTTCCACGGCATGAATGCCCATGAATTGCCGCTTGCGGGGCGTGTCAGCCCACGCCACGATATTGGCGGGAGGCACTTCGTGGCCCCATTTTTTGACCCAGAAAGGCATATAGCCGTAGATGACGATGCGACGATCCCGATCGCTGGCGTTGGCCAGGCCCGTATGCCAACACAGCACGTCCCACACGATGACGCTGCCGGCCGGAGCCACGATTTTGGTGAGGCCCGGCATCTCTTCCAGCCTTTCGTCCCGGTACAGTGCGCGCGGCGGTCCCTCTTCCAGTTTATGCGTGCCCGGCACCAGGGAAAAGCACCCCATATCCGCGGTCTGATCATCCAGGAAATAGAAAGCCTTGGCCTTCAGCGAGTGGTCCGGATGGGTCCAGGCCGGCCAGTCCCGATGCCAGGACGTATGCGCGCCGGTGCCCGCATGATGGCAGTGGCAGACCATCTCCATCACCTGCACGTCCAGGCCCACGATGCGCTTCAGCAAAGGGACGATGCGCGGGTTCATGGCCAAATCCAGCCAGAGGTCGTGGTAGCGGAAAACGTTGTTCATCGTGTGGGCATCGGGACCGTGCCCGTACCCGCCCTTGATATCGCCGCTGGACACCATCGCGCGCCACGCGGGTTCCGTAGCTGCCTGGATTTCTTCGTAGGCGGCAATCGCTCTGCCCAAACCTACGTGCTCCATGGCGTTTTCGATAATGACGTAGCCCTGCGCGCGGTATTGCGCCAACTCGGATTCATGAAAAACTTCCGCCATCGCTTGCTCCTTGCGCTCAGAAGGGTCTTTGGGAGCGGCATCCTGCCCTAGGCTCAACAGTATAAGGTGGCTCCCAAGGCCAAGCCATGCGGTTGTCCGCTCTTGGTTCCTGCTGCCTCCAAGCCGCAGGAGTGAACGCGGACCGCTACGTCCAGAGGCTGCCTTGGCCGTCCAACTCCCTGCGCTACCCGCTCCTACCTCTGATCTTGAAGGAAAGCCTCCCGTTTCGCCAAACCGGCACTTGCCGCGCGGCATTGCTCCACGCGCGGCGCATCCTGATATAGTGGACGCGTGCGTTGGACTCCACAGCCCTGCCTGACGGCCAAGCGCGTCTCCGCCGTTCCCAGAGGACGCTCGTTCCTATGCCCCCAGAGGTGAATCCATGAAAATCGCAGACCTGACCGTCCACGCCTTCCAGGTGGAAGAGCCGGCCTTTCACAACGCGCGCCTGCGTCCAGACGCGGTCGTCACCCAGACGCTCACGCGCGTCGTCACGGATACGGGGAGCGAAGGCTATTTTCTCGGCGGCAAGGGCCATGGCGATCGCCATGGCCTGTCCCGAGACGATATGGATCTCCTGCAAGGACGCATTCGCGACCTGATTTTGGGCGTCGATCCTTTTGACCGCGAACGCATCTGGCATTGGATGTGGGTCGCCAACATCCCGGAACACATCCTCAGCGCGGTAGACTGCGCCCTATGGGACTTGCAGGGCCGGCATTTCGGCGTGCCCGCGCATAAATTGCTGGGCGGCGCGCGCGGCAAGGTCAAGGCCTACGGCAGTACGTATCCCAATTTGGGACCGCCCGCAGTCTATGCCGCCCATGCCCAGGCCTGCCAGGAGCAAGGCTATACCCATTACAAAATTCATCCCTACTACTTCTGGGATCCCGCGACGGGACGGCCGGATCCGGGGCGCCCTTCCCATACGGACTGGGATATCGAAGCCTGTCGGCAGGTTCGGGCCGCCGTGGGCGCGGACATGACGCTCAGTTTCGATCCCTGGGGCACCTATCGCACCTATGAAGAAGCCGTAAAGGTCGGTCGGGTGCTGGAGGAACTGGATTTCTACTGGTACGAGCATCCCATGAATGAATTCCGGGTCTCCGCGTACGAGAAACTGACCCGGGCACTGAGCATTCCGATTCTCGCGCCGGAGATCGCGCACGGATCCATCTACACCCGCGCCGAATGGATCCGGCGCGGCGCTTCCGACATGAGCCGCATCGACGTATTGCGGGGCGGCCTGACCGGCGTGCGGAAAATGGCCGCCGTGTGCGAGGCGTTCGGCGTGCGGTGCGAGATCCACATGAGCGGCCACGCCAATCTCATGGCGCTGGGAGCCAGCAGTGAAGATACCTGCGAATACTACGAACGCGGCTTGCTGGCGCCCGGGTTGGACTACGAAACGCCGCCGCCTTACCTGAACGCCATCTGCGATCCGCTGGACAGCGAAGGTTGCGTAACGGTACCTTCCCGTCCCGGCTTGGGGTATGACCTGAACTGGGACTTCCTGCAATCGGTCATGTGACGGATGGAACCTGCATTGAGCGCGGCCTTCCCAATTGCCGCACTTGGTGCGCGCGGAGCCTGATTCTGGTGCGAACGCAGTCCGCAACGGAGAAATATACTCCGTAAATTCCGTCATGAAGGAACGGATGTTTGCCCCTGACAGTCAGGGGCAAAAGAAAGGGCAAGCCTACGCGTACGTTGATGGATCCGCCAGCAGTTCGTACCAATCTTGTCGATCAGGCGCTCTTCGCCTGTCCAGCTCTTGGCCGATTGCCCGCAAAAATTTCACGCGCCAGCCGTCTTCCATGAAGATAAACAGGCAACGCACTAAACCATCCAGCGAGACATTGTAGACGTTTGCGCCCATTGTCCATTCGCGCGCTATTTCCGCGTTAATAGCCTCTCGATCCCTCTCTACGAGCGTAGGCACGGTAAACAGAATATTGTCCGAACTGCCAGCGCGAGTTTTGAGGAGTGCGCTTTTCATCGCACTCAGGGAAAGAGCCGTATCCTTGACTTCCACTGTCAATATCAAATTGCCGCCAGAACCGTAGCACATGATATCGCCTGGCTGAGAAGAAGCGGCATCCGCTTCATTGATCCCTTGGCTATCCACATGCGTATAAAGAGAAAATCTGGTGCCTATGATTTTCATCAAAGCAGTCGCTACCACCAATGGTCGCAATCCGCCGCTGGCAGACTCCATAAAACGCCTCAATAAAGCGCGCAATTGCCCTAAACTGATACGAAGCGGTAGAGGATAGATGAGTTCTTGGCTTTGCAGGCGCTAACCATACTGCCAATGCAACGCTTCAGCAGTTGCTCCACCAATGTACGATCGCCTTTGCGTTCCACAGACGCGAAGATATTGACCATAGCCTGCCATTCTGCGACTTGCTTCAGCGAACTCATCTGGACATCCAGCCGCGGCCGACGCAACGGCTTATTGACGTAGGGATCCGAACTGGTACCTAAAACGTTTTGCTGTTTCTGTATCCAGGGAACGACCACTTTCGTGCAGAAACTGCGCGGATCCCAGCGTCCCTCAACCCGAGCGTCTTCCGCTTCCCCTCTTTGCAGACACAGCAGATCTCGAGCGGGATCCGCATACTTCCCCAGCAATTGCGTAAAAAATACATATCGCAAACTAACGATATTGGAAAAATGAACGGATCAGTTTCATCATCCGCTACGTTGCCCTCAACGGATTTGGCTGCCTCCCACTGCGCGTCCAACCACGCGGTCAACGATGCGTTGTCTAGGGGGTGAAATTCATCCACAGCGACTCGACGCGCTTCTGTCTTACGGAGTGGCATGTGCGCGGAGGAGCGTCTACGCGGTTCCAGTCGCGATAGAGGCGGTCATACAACCCGGTACGATAACCGGACAACACTGCGCGACCTTGAATGGCAGCCAAGGCCGCGGCCAACGCTTCATGCTCGCCATCGTCCATCTCATAGGCGTAGGCCGCCTTGTCGCCTCGAGCTGAATGCACGTACGGCGGATCGAGATAGAAAACCGTGTCCGGGGTGTCGTAGCGCCGGATGACGTCCAAGGCGGGGGCGTTTTCAATTTGTACGCGTTGCAACCGCTGCACGATTTCGGGCAAACCTTCCACCGCTCCCAGCCACCGGGATACGGCTCCGGCCATACCCGCGCGCGAGGTCAAAACGCAATGGGCCCATCGCCCCTCGCTGCTCGTTTGCGCCAAACCAGTCCGCGTCTGACGCGCGCGCACGTAGAATCGGCGGGCTCGCTCCAGTGCGGTCAACCCAGGCTCATAGGTGCAGGCCTGCACCAGTTCCTCACGGGCGAACGGGGTCAAACTGATGGCCTTGATGAGATGAGAACCTTGATTCCGCAATGTGGCAAAAAAGTTGACGAGTTCCGAATCAATATCGTTATAGGTTTCGACGGGAGCGGGAGGACGGTTGATCAGAACGGCGGCTGAACCGCCGTAGACATCGCAGAAGTGGCTGGCATCGTGCGGAATATGCGGCAGTATGAAGTCCAAATGGCTGTACTTGCCGCCATACCAGCCAAAAGCGATCCGTTTGCTGCGGCGTTGCCGTTTGGCCTGCGGTCTTCCTTGTCGCGGGACCGCTTTTGGGCTAGCCGTTCTTGGTTGAGTCGCAGCCATAGGCTGACTCCTGCATTGAAGTTACAAACTTTGGTGCGCTCATTCTATCATCCCGAATCGAAGCCTGAAACTGTGCCCTATGATCCCTGGGGCCAGCCAATTGCGTCAGGCGACGAACGAATCAGTCTCGAAAATCAGGCAATCGCAATGGATACGCGTGCCAAAGGGGTTGCGAGGACATCAAAAGACCTTTGCCGCTGGCCGCTTAGGGCCTGTTGAGGTAGGATTGCAGCCGATCTGTCGGAGGCGGAGCTAGGGGCTGTCAGTCATCGGAGGCGGTCCGCGCGCGGGGATCGGCCCCAGGATCGCCCCTCTGGGGCAGCCCAAGAGGCTTACCGGAGGTCCCCCTCTGCCTCCACCCCGTGGGTACAGGGCTCGGGCGGGTACGCCCAAAGCTCCCGCACCGGACGCTTTGTCATATAAAACGTGGGAGTCGCACCTAGGAGGCGGAAGGGCCTGTTCCAGGTCTCACATGGGGACGGTTGCACGGCAGACCGCCTATGCAGCAGCCTGCGCGGAGCCCAGGCCGGACGCGCCGGCCGGTTCCGTCCGGTTGAACCCGCGGCCCTCGAAGCCGTCAACGAACATGATATCGGTTGCATGATAATCTACTGGATCTGGCTGCAATCCTGCCTCCACGCAACCTGGGGTATACGCGGCGCAATCCCGCACCAACGTGACCTAGGCCGTTTCCGTATCTGAAGCGCCCTGCGGCTTAGGCGCCAATCCGTTGTTTGAGCTCAACAACTGTAATGGATCGCGTCCGGCCTGATACGCCGCATGCAAGTCGCTGAGCGAGGGCCAGAAAGCGATATCCACCGCGGGCAGACGCTGACGAAAGACCTGGCTCGTTTCTTCGCCCCAAAACAGGCGCACGTATTCCGCGCGTTCAGACAACAGCGTCTTTTGGCGTTCTTCCCGCGTGCCGAGGCGCCGTCCCTCCTGTTCGCCCGCCTTCCGTTCTCTCTGGTAGGTTTCCACCAACGTAATCATTTCGTGCCTCAACGCCTGCAAGGAACGGAGCTCCGGCTCCGCGAAATCCAGTTCCGGCGCCTGCCCCTGGAGCGCCGGCCGGAGGGCCTCGTCCACGTAGCGCAACAGACGGGCAAAGGCCCCGTCCTCGTTCGCCCACCGATGCCGCCTCTGTTCCAGACCGATCATGCATGATACCCGATCGCGCGGCGGCCGTTCGTCGTCGTCGGCATAGGCGTGGATGTCGATGGTGAGCCCCGGCTGCAGGATCGTGGCCTGGGGCAGATCCGGCGGCGACGCCAGCCGCTCCCAGGGAGCCAGCCAAGGGCGCGGCCCCGCATGGAAAACCGCCGGCAGGATGGGCACCGCACGGCCGTCCGCGCGGCGCAGGCCCTGACGCGCCAAGGCCTGACCCAACAGCAGCGTGTAGCGCGCCATGCGCTGGCTCATGGTCGGGTCGTACCAGGACTGGCACTCCAGCAGTACGGCCAGCTGCGGGCGTCCGTCCCGGTCGCGGATGAGCCACGCCAGATCGGCAATGCGCCGCTCCAGATCGGGCCCGGTCGCGATCCATTCCTGGGGCAAGGCCTCGATCCGGGACGGGTCTGGCTCTTCCCCCGGCGGCCACTTCAGAGCCAGATGCCAAATGATCAGATCCCGCGCAAGCGTGCCCAGGGATCCATGTCCTGACGCATCGACTGCGTCCCCTGCGCCTGCACGTGACGGGCGGCCAGCGTCACGACCGCACGCAGGCCCGGATCTTGGTGGAACCTGGACGGACGCGCCGCTGTCCTGCCTGAGCGCTGACCGTGCCTATGACGGCAACGCCTTCGCGCGTGGCGTTGAGGCCGTCCTTCCGGCCCGGCCCCGGCGCACGAACCCTCAGCCCCGCGACCCGGAACGGTACCCGGCGCGCCACGCCGTGGAACGGGGCCTCGGCTGGCTCAAACGCGGGCGCCGCTATGATAATACGCGCGACGGTTCCTGGGTTTTCCGTACCTGGCAGGGGCTTGGATCTGGCTGCAATCCTACCTCAACACGACCTAATCTGTCGGAATGCGTTGGGACAGGCAGTTCGGACTACGGAAAGCGGCATCGGCACCGCTACGCAGGCTCAGCGCGTTCTACGCGCCGCGCCTGCATCGTCATCCAATGCCATGGAAACCCCTGTTTTATAGGGCACGGCAATCACCAACGAAGCAGAGCCGAATGGCCGTCAACGTACCCGCGCAGAAGCCTTGCGGAGATGAACCTTCGGCCTGAAGGTTCATCTCCGGCCGGCCTGATGGCGATGAGTGGACTTGAACCACTGACCTAGGGATTATGAAGCCCTCGCTCTAACCGCCTGAGCTACATCGCCGCAAGATCAACGCTGCCGACAACGACGGTCGGCAGCATCCTAGTAGCGGGGGTAGGAATCGAACCTACGACCTTCGGGTTATGAGCCCGACGAGCTACCGCTGCTCCACCCCGCGCTGTAAACGGTAAAGGCCATTGTACAACAGAACGAGGACAATGCAAAATGAAATTTCGCCTGTACGCGGCCAGAGGACGGCAACGCCCTCAACGCAGGGATCGTTCCGGGTATCCGATCGGCGCCGTCAGGGCCGCCTCAGTCCTCCATGTCCAGGTTGAACAGTGCCATCCACTGCCGCCATATGGGCAAGGTCAGAAGATTGGGTTCAATGTCCGCCGGCGCGTAGATGCGGGAATAGGTCGCCCGCGGCGCATGGGACAGCACCGCCACCACGACGTCGCCGGGGCGGATCAACCCCAACTGTTCCCTGGCTATCGTTTCTTTGTAGGCGTCGGTTTGCACGTACTGGAGTTGCTTCTCCAGGCGCACGCTTTTTTCTTTGGCGTTCTGCAGATCCGCCGTAGCTTGCGCAATCTCATCGCGCAACGCGCCGTGCTGCAATACCAGATCAATGTAGGAGGCTACGAAGAAGAGGAGAAGCGCGACCAGAATAGCCAGGAAGATCTGGTTGCGCACTTGGATAGGGCGGGACGGCGCGGTTCGGGGCGGAACCGAGGGAGCCATGCGGAATGCCGAGCGGATAACGACGAATAGTCAAGCGACGACGTCAAGGCTGTCGCGCGGGCATCCCGGCGGCCGCCTCAAGCGGCTGCCAAGCTCCGCCATCCCTGCGTTGAGCCGTCAAAAACCACCTCAAGCGATGCCGCAGGAGGGACTTGAACCCCCATGAGCGCAAGCTCACTACATCCTGAATGTAGCGCGTCTACCAAATTCCGCCACTGCGGCCGGCAATGGATCCTTGAATCCTAAATGGCCGTTGCGTCTCTGTCAAGATGTCGCCGTCTCTGGGCCGCCGTTTCCGGGGCGTCCGGATCCGGCCAGCGCCCTGTCCTTTGCGTCCCGACGCCCTATAATAACGGTACCCGGCCGCCGGGAGCCATGGCCCCGTCCAGCGGCGCTTCATGCCAAGGAGAGAAGGTGAATTGATGAATCGCAAGCGCGCCGTTGCCTTGGCGCTGTTCCTCGCGGCGCTCGCGGTCGCCGCCGTTGTTTTCGAACCCTGGGCTTTTTTTCGGACCGATGTCGTGGAAGAGGCCTTTCCGGTTCCCGGCATGACGGAAGCGCAGCAGGCCGCGTTTGCCGCCTTGCCGGATCCCATGCAGGAAACGCTCAAAGCCATGGCGACCGACCCGGAGATGGATCAGGACATGGTCGCGCAAACGACCTTGGCCGTCATTCGGCCGGACGACGCCATGGACGAGGCGCCAATGGAGGGCATGGAACAGGAAACGACCGTCCTGGGGACGGGTTCCTTCGGCCAAATCGATCCCATCCACGGCGCCTCAGGTACCGCCACGCTCTACGTCTTGCCGGACGGACGGCGCATTGTGCGCCTGGAGAATTTCCGTTCGACCAACGGCCCGGAATTGCACGTCATCCTGACCGCCGGCACTGAGGCCTCCACCTTCGCCGACGTCGGCGATTACGTGGATCTGGGCCTCCTGAAAGGCAATGTGGGCAATCAGAATTACGACATCCCGGCGGATACGGATCTGGACGCGATTCGTTCCGTCGTCATTTACTGCCGTCCGTTCCGCGTGGTGTTCAGCGTAGCCAATCTGACCTGATCGCCGCCAGGTCCGCGCAACGCGAAAAAGCCGGGACTCGTTAAGAACCCCGGCCCATGCTTGCAATGCGAGCTTGGCCTTCCGAGGACGCTTGGGAAACGGCCCGGAATCCGAGAAAACCTGGGGGACGGTAACGCTTGCCCCGCATTGGATGGCGCGCGCGATCGGAGTCAACCTTGCGCGCTAGACGCACCTTACGGTTATCAATTCATAATGGATCCAAACGGACTGTCCGTCGTCGTTGGCCAATTCTACCCATTCCCCATCGTCAGAGACGTCTCGAATAGCGAACTGGATCCCGCGATAGGTGAGGCCCAAAGCTCCATGGCTCGTGCCCGGCCCTGTGCGCAGGCGCGAACCGTCCACAATCACAATCGCTGTCGGCGAACTGCCCGTACACTGCAAGTTAAGGCTGGACATGACCTGCATCGTCTCTTCCGCAGGCGGAATGATGAATTGATCGCTGTCGCATCCAGCCGCGACGAGCAACAGAAGCATGAGCGGCACAACTCGCTTCGCCCGTTGAACGATGGATGGCAACAGGTGATCCCAACGATAATTCATGGCTGCTTCCCTCAAATAAATCCTATCGTGATGGTCTGGCGCCCGCGAAGGCTTCCTGATTCTATTCTATCCTAGAATCACCGCAAGCCTTAGCCCTACGGACGTCTGGCGACGGTACGCGCCGTCCATCTTCGGTCCCGCGAGCCCACGGGGGTTGACGCCGCGGGGCGCCTGGCCCGTAGCCAGAGACCCTGACGCGCAGGGGCGCGAGTGGACGGCCGCATGCTCCGTTGCATTCATGGCATGTACCGCATAAGGGATATCCTCACCGCGGTTGGCGTTCAAGATCCGCGTACCGCCAGACACGGGCAAAACGATGTTGGCGGGACGGAATGCGCCTGTCTTCCGCCGCGAGCGCGTACCCGACCCGCCCGACGGGTCCGCCTGCCTCCTTGATCCAGCGCCGCGTCCGTCGTCCAGAGTCTGGCCTTGAGCTTTGGTGTTCGGCGTTTGGATCTGGCAGAGGCATCTCTCCCTCTTGTCCAGGCGGCGTTGCGCTATCCGCCCGATGCGACTGCCGTCTTGCGCGCGTCGCGCCTGGGCGCGGGGTCCGTGCCGGTTTCGTCACGCGCGCCTTGCGGCAGAGAGCAACGTCCGTGCTCGCCCTTGGATACGCATGGCGCTGACGGCGTTGCGCCCAGGCGCGCCCTGGGCGCGGGGGCCAGGCCAAGGAGAGGCGGCGGGACGTTTCGTCGCCGTTTCAAGGCGGAAAGGCGTCCTGGTTCGCCGGGGCCGGGACCGCAACGGTCACGATATACCAGTCCGCGAACGTCGCGAAACGCTCCGAGGCGTGATTCAGGGGCCCCAACTGCACGTTGCGCACCCGCTCATGCACGCCGTAGGCATAAATGGGATAGCTGATGGGCAAAGCCGGCAGTTCAGCGCCGAAAATGTCCTGGAACTGGTGATACAGCGCCCGTCTGGCTTGCTGATCCAGCGTGACGCGCGCCTTTGCCATCAGTTGATCGGCATAGGGATTGAACCAGGCGCCGTAGTTCAGTCCGGCCTGCTCCTGGGAGCTGTGCCAGAAACGAAAGGGATCCGGATCGCCCTCCAGATCCGAAATGTGAATCAAGGCCGCATCGAACGCGCCCGCGGCCAAACGCTCCTGAATCATCAGTCCGAAAGGGAGGAAGGCGGTCTCCGCCTGCAGGCCGACGTCGCGCCAATACGATGCGATCGCGTCCGCATACGCGGCCAGCAATTCGTTCCGGCTGGTCAAGAGCGTTACGCGGAACGGCGCGCCGTCCCGATCGACCAGGCCGTCGCCGTCCCGATCCCGCCAGCCGGAATCCTCCAGCAACAGGGCTGCCTGCCACGGATCGTACGGGTAGATCGGGAGGTTGGCTTTGTGCGCCCAATTGTTGGCGGGCACGGGCGAATGGGCCACCGCGCCCCAGCCCAGCGGGCTGGACGCCAGCACCTGCTCCCGGTTGACGGCGTGCAGGAGCGCCTTGCGCACTTGCACTTCGCCCAAGGCCGGCGCCGTTTCGGACCGATGATTGAGCAGGATCAGGATCAGGCTGGACTCCGCGCTGGCATGCACCTGCACGGCCGCCTTGTTCGGAAGCACTTCGAGGTTCTGCGCCAAGCCCGCGCTCAGGCCTTCGATTTCCCCGCGGACGAACGCGGCATACAGTTCGGCCGCGCTCGGGAAAAAGCGAAATTCCAGCACCGAAATGAAAGGCGGCCGCGCCGTATGGAAGCGATGCGGTCCCAAATGCAGCGCAGCGCTGTCCCGGCGGGTAACGCGCAACGCGCCGTTGCCGACGATGGGCAGCCGTTGGGCCGCGGCGAACAGGTCGGCAACCGGGACAGAGCCGTAGACGTGCTGCGGCAACAAGCCCAGGGTGGTCAGATCCAGAAAGGGCGCGAAAGGCTGTTCCAGCGTGAATTCGATCGTCAAGGCATCCACGGCCCTGACCGAAGCCAGGCGCGCGGCTTCCGCGCGCGCGCGCTCGCCGGGAAAATCAGGGTGTTGCAAGAGTTCGTAGGTGAACTGGACGTCCTGCGAAGTCACGCGGGCGCCGTCGTGCCATCGGACGTCGGGTTGCAGCTCGAAGGTATAGACGCGGCCGTCCTCCGACAGGTCGTAGGCGACCGCCAGATCGGGGATCGGTTCGCCCCGCGGATTGAAGCGCATGAGACCGCGAAACAGGAGGCGGCAAAGGGTTCTGTCGATTTCGTTGTAATCGCACAGGATCGGGTTGACGTAAAGCGGCGTACCGGTCACGCCTTCCGTGAATACGCCCCCGGAGGCCGGCAAGGTGCGGGTGGCGTTTTGCGCCTCGCCGGAGCCGAAAACGTAGGCGAGCAAGGCCAAGCCCGCCAACAGCAGGGCGGTGATCCCGTTGCGGTATTGGGCTAACGGGTAGGGTCTGACGCCAGGCGCGCGTCCTGACATCTGCGCCCCCGGAGAATCAGAAGGGAGGGCCGTGCGCCCGCGCCCCCAACGGAGGCAACGGGAAAACGCGCGCCAAGCCCAGGCTAGAGTCGATTCTGCAAAAAGACCGTAAGCAGACTCAAGAGCATAAAGACCGCGGCCAAGCCGATGGTCACGTTGAAGATCACCTTTTCCAGCCCGCGGCGCGTACGGTAGAGGTTGGAATCGCCGCCGAACATGCTGCCCAGGCCCGCGTCCTGGGCCTGCACCAGCACGATGGCGATCAAGGTGACGGCCAGCACGATGATGGCTATCAGCATAAAGTCAATCAGCGTCACGATGCACTCCCGAAATGCGCTGTACGTCCGTCAGGGCGGAACCGTCAGGCCGATTCTTTTTCCGCCACTTTCTTGGGCGCCGCGGCGCCGTCCAGGCCCTCGCCCCAAGACGCGCTGGCCGCTTCCGCCGTCGCCCCCCTCTCGGGCGCCGCGGCGCCGTCGCCTTCGTCCAATTCGGACGCCGCGCTCCTGCCCGAGCCCATGTTGTTGCGGAACTCCTTGATGGTCTTGCCTACCGCGCCGCCCACTTCAGGCAGACGTCCGACGCCGAAAACCATGACGACGATAACCAAGATAATCCCCAGTTCAACGGGTCCCAGATTCGGCATTGCCTGCGCCTCCTTTCAATTCGTTCAGCCTTTTCCCAACGCACAACCCTAACATACGACAGGATTATAGTCTCTCTTTTTTGGCCTGTAAAGATGCCTGCGACGGCTTTGCCGTCCAAAGCCTCTTGTCCCGTCGGCTTGGGCTTCCGGGCGCGTCTCGGCCGCCGCAGGGATGGAACCAGCCGCGCCGGTTCCGTTAGGCCAGCGCCAAGCCTTCGTCAGCCACTATCCGCAACGCACGGGTTTGCCGTCCGTCGATCAACCGGCTCATGGCGTTTTTTCGCTCCCCGTGGGCGGGCGCGCGATCGGCGCGCGCCTTATCCGCCTGCGTCGCGGCGGATCCGAATTTCATAGGACGCGGGCATCGTGGGGCCGGACGCGAGCGGGGACACAATCAGGTACAACGCCTCTTGGGGCCGGAACTCCGGCGCCGGCGCGGTCAGAACGCCTTCTGCATCCGTCAGAAAGCGTTGCAAGCCTCTGACAGTTCCATCGCTTTTGTCCAGGCGGAGCATTTGCACCAGCCACGTCACGGGAACCGGACCGCGTATCCGAGTCCAGCCTTCGCGGATCCAAGCGTCGGACAGGTCCGAGAAATCCTCCGCGTACCCGAGCGCGTCGATCGCCAAGCGGTCGATCCACCAGCCCGTCCGCGTTTGCGCGCCGTCCGTAACGTAGTCGAAACGCAAATGCAGGGCGTCTCCCGCGTAGGACGCGAGATCCCAGCGATCTACGCGCAGAGAAGAGGCGGCCCCGTCTTCGCGGCTGACCCCGGTCAGGCCCGGCCCCAAGCTCACGCCGAACGGGTCGGCGGCGGACGTAGCCGCGCTTTCCAGCAGCTCCCAATGCGCGCCGTCGCGGCTGGCCGCCAGATAACCGTAGTCCCAATGCGCTTCAATGTCCCAGGCCATGCGCGTCTCCAGCCAGACCTCCGCGCCGGGTTCCAATGCGCGCAGGTCGAACTGCCGTTGCAGACGCGTCAGGCTGCCGTTGCGGCGGTGACTCCACATCATCGGCCCCGTCGCAACGTCCCCTGCGTGCGCGGCGAGAGGCGCGTCCGGGGATCCTTGAAACTCAAGCGTCAGGGATGCATCGGCGCGCGCCGGCACGGCCAGATACTGAACGGCATAGGGGGCCAGAGTCCCGCGGAAAGCCCGGCCCTCTTGCCAGGCCGCGGGCGGACGGCGCGGCGCGACCCCTGCGGTCCGGGGCAGCGTTCGGTACCCCAGGCGGCCCGCGGCGCCCCAAGCCTCCGGGCGCATCGCCAGGTTGGCCGCGGCGAAATCCGCGAAAACGTCGTCAAAGGCGAAGGCGCAGCCTTGCCGCTCCAGCAGCGCTTCCAGGCCGGCGATGCCCGGCAACGGTTCCGCTATCCAGCGCCGCGCGAAAGACGGTCCGAAGAGTTCGGTTACGTACAGCGCGAAGCCAAAGGCGGCGCCGTAGTGCTTTGGCCGCTGCGCGGCTGCGGAGGCCCAGGCGTTCAGCTGAACGTCCGGTTGGCGGCGATAGGCTTCCCACCGCGTGAGCGAGGCCGGCGTAAAAGCGCCCAGCAACAAGGGCGGCGCCAGTTCGCTCAAGCCTTCGTTGACGAATTCCCGTTCGCTCGGGTCAAGGAACCAGTGAACCAGATGTTGGTATTCGTGCGCAAGGAGCGCCAGATCCTGGTCGACGTCGCCGACGGCATCCAGATTGAGGACGAGCATGTCTTTTTCGTTGGATTGGGCGAGCGCCGCCCGGCTGACGGACGAGGCGCTGGAGAAGTATCCCAGCGCCGCGCCCAGACGGCGGGCGAACAGCAGATGAATGCGGGGGTCCTGGTCAATGCCGGCCAGGGAAGGGACGTTCAGAAGCCGTTGCGCCGGCGCGTGAACGGACTGGTCGAACTGCGCGCCCAAACGGCGCAGGTAATCCTCGTCGGCCCCGGCTCCGCTTTCCGCCCAGACGTAGCTGGCATCCGACAGGCGCAGCAACTCGGCCTGAACCGGCCAACTGGAGGCGCCGAACGGATCCACGACCCAGAAGGTCGCTTCCGCCCCTTCCTGATAGACCAGCGGCGGGGCCGGCCCTATGCGGTCCAGGTGCGGACGGAGATCGAGCGCCAGCGCATGCAGATCCGCGCGCGGAACCGGCGCGTACAAGGCCTCCTGCCACGCTTGGCGCTGCTCCCACTGCCCGCGCGAGAACAGCGACCTGAGGGGCGGAACCCGTCCCGGCCGCGCCGTCTGAGGCCGGCAATCCTCGTCATAGGCCCGCAAGCCCTCATGCAAAAGCGGGACCGCGCACCCCAGCAGATGCAAGGCCCAAAAGCCCAGACCCAGCGCCGCGCCCAGGCGGGCCGCCGCGCGGCGCGGTCGACGCTTGGGATTCGGTGCCGCGCTTGACGCGCGTTTGCCGCCGCCCAGGCGCTGGGCGCTTCGTTCCAGGCGCAACCAGGCGCATAAAGCCGTTTTCATAGGGCCTCGATCCGGCATTGAACGTTACGCAGCGCCGGCAACCAGCCGGCGCTAGCGGACGGCGTTTTATGCCGAGAGCCGTCCCTGCCGTCCTTCACGGCTCCGCCACGCGCAGCAGGGAAACCTGGCAGGCCGCGGAGTCGACAAGCGCCAGCAGCAGGCCGTCAGCGTCCCGGGCCGCATCCAGGACCGTGGGACGCGGCGGCATCGCCACGCGGGCCAAAATGGCGCCGTCGCTGTCCAGATACAGGATACGCCCGGCTTCGGGATCGGTCACCCAAAAGGTGCCGTCGGGCAAACCGGCCAAATGAGGACCGAATTGGGTATAGCCAGGCGAGATCACGGCCAGCTGCACGTTGGATTGCAGTTCCCGCAGAAAAGGGCCTTCCGGCGACGCGACCCATACTTGGTCGCGCCACGCCCATACGTCCGTAGGCTGCTCCAGGTTGCGCGCGCCCGGCCAAGCCGCGTAATCATGCGCATAACTGCCGTCGGCGCGGAAATGGACGATCCGGTTGCGGCCGGTATCCGCGACCAGCAAACTGCCGTCCGCCGCCCGCGCGAACCCGCGCGGGCGATACAGTTCAGCGCCGGAAGTGAGCGCCGCGAAGCGCGCGGCCTCGGGCCGCAGCTCCCGCACGGCGCCAGACAAGGCATCCAGAACGAGTGCCGCGCCGCCTTCCGTCAGCGCGATTTCCACCGGTTCCCGCATGTTCTCCGCGGGTATGCGTCTCTGCAGACGGCCTTCCTCCAGGGACAGGACGAGCGCGGCGCTCGGTTCCGTGCCCGTCACCCATACCGCGCGGGAAGCCAGATCCAGGGCAACCCCGCGGGGCACGATCGGCAACTCCGGGCTTGCCTGGCAGGCGCCGCCGCGCCGCCAGACGCGTTCGGTCGTCCACGCCGGCGCGGCGTCCGCGTCAGGGTACAGGATGACGGGCGGAACCTCGGCCGGGCGTCCGGCCGCCAGCGCCTCCGTCCCGCGCCATTGATCCGCGAACGCCACCAGTACGTTTCCCCCCAAGACGCCGCCGGGCAGTTGGCACGCGGCCAACAGGCCCAGCGCCCAAGGCACGCGTCCGCGGACCGCAGGCCAATTCCATTTCTCCCGCCATGTCCGCGCGCGCGGCGCGACCGACGCCAAACCGCGGGCCGCCAACAGGAAAGGCGTAGCGGCCGTCGCGTAGGCCCAGGCGTTCAAGGCCTCGGGCGCGCGGGACAGCCACAGCATCCCTGCCAGCCACATGACGGCGGCCAAGGCCAGCGCGGGTTCCCGACGTCCGGCGAGCAGGGCCACGGTCAAACCGACCAGGGCCAAGAGACCGTCGACCGGCAGCAACAAGGTGATGCGCCAAGGCAAGGCCAAAGCCAGGGGTTGAAACCAGGCGGCCAACAGGCGCGTCCCGTCAGGCCAAAACGGAAAAACCCAATGCCACGTCGCCAGATCCGTCCATCCCGTCATGGACGTCGCGAACAGCGTCGGCCCCGCGCCCAGGCCCGCCAGCAACGCCAGACCGTGCGTCAGGCCCCCGCGACCGCCGGATGCGGAGAGCCAGGCGAGACGGACTGCGGCGCCAAGCCCCCAGATCGTCCACAGCGGACGGAAGGGCGCGCTTTCCATCCACAAGATTCCGAACGCCAGGCCCATCCACAGCCAGGCGCCGGGCCGGTGCGTACGCCAGGCGCTCAAACCTGACGCCAGCAACGCTAGGCAGGCCATCGGCGCCAGTCCTTCTGCGCCGGCATACGCATCGCTCCAGATCAGATAGGGGCTGAGGCAAGCCAGAAGGCCTGCGCCCAAGGCGATCGCGTCGCTCGCCAGCAACCGACTCGCTTGCCATACGGCCACCGGCAAAAGGCAACTGAGAGCGAAAGGCAACAGCACAGCGCGCGCGTCGCCCAAAACGCGGTACAAAGATCCGGTCAGGGTTGGGGCCTGGGACAATGCAGGCCATGCCGGTTCCGCGACCCCCGCGAACAGCAAGCGCGGAACCAGGGCCAACAGAACCAGCAACAGGGCGGCGCCCGCGGTTTGCCGGCGCGTCCGATCCCAAGCCGGCCAGACAGTTCGCCTCAAGGCGCCGGCGGGCAGCCCGGCCATAACGAACGTCCCCAAGCCAGCCAGCGCAACCCAGTCGGCCAGCCAAGCCCAATCGACCGCGGCGAAACGTCCCAGCGCTTGCGCGCCCAACCCTGCGCCGTAGGCCAGCGCCAGCCCCAGGACAGGCCGTCCAAGTTGGAACGGCAGAGAACGCGCGACCGGCGCTTCAGGGGACGCGACCGCGCGCTGGCGCCAGGCCCAAACGCCAAGGCAGACCAAACCTAGGAGGATGAAAACCGCGCCGTCCAATACCCGTTGGACCGATTCGTACGGCGGCCTGCGCATCCATCTCTGCCCTCCGTACAGGCAGAGCAGGCCCATCGCGAGCCACGCGTCCCCGCGCCAGAAAGCGGTCACTCAACCAGGAGGGAGGAAATGTCCGCCAGATACATCTGGCGCCCTTGGCCGCCGTGCGCGGAATCAAAGCAAACGAGATGGCCGTTGCGGCTGGAGCGCGGGTGCAAATCCACGCGCCACTCGCCCTGATAGGCGGCGGGCGCGGGAAAGCCGCCCAATTCCAGGCGTCGGTTGCGGTCTACGTCGTACAGGTACAATTCCTGCACGCGGCCGGCCAGCGGATAGGTGTCGTTGAGCACCACGTTACGCCCGGCCAAGTACGTGCAATGCCCGTTGACCCGCATCTGGCCCAAGCCCACCGGTTCTACGCGCGCGGACCGATCCCGGAAAAGGTAGAAGGCATGCCCGTGGGAGGGATGGTGCGTCCAGCCCAGAATATGTTCGGGATCGCGCCATACGAAATGGGACATCTGGCCTGAATCGTCCACGATATGCAGATCTTCCCCGCGCGGAGAGGCCGTGAACATGCGCGTATGCAGGGGGCCGACGGCCTCGCCTCGTTCCAGCTCCCGCCATCGATTCAGGAAAATGAAGCGCGAGCCGTCCGTATTGAACAGGAGGTGGTTGAAATAATGCTTGCCCCGCGCGTGGACGGGATGGGCGCAGGGCACCGCTTGCGCCTGGGCGAGGCTGACGACCAGCTCCCGCGTGCCCGTTTCCAGATCCAGCAGATAGGCGCCGCCGTCCTCGGGCGCGAGCGCGTCCCGGTTGCGGTCCGGCAGGCCGGGATAGCCGTAGCCGGGTCGCATGTCCTGAATGCGCTCGAAGTCCACGCCCGCGGCGTAACGGCCGTCCGGACTGAGGGCGTAGAAGGGCCACGGCACGGTCTGCCTCTCGCCCGTGCCTACGTTCAGGATACGCGTGACGAAGCGATCGCGTTCCCGGTCGTTCCACAGGACGTCCCGCTCCGAACCCGGCCGCCACTGCAGCATGCATCCTTGCTGCCACCCCCAACTGCAGCTGGCGCCCAATTCGATCCAGCGATCCCCTTCCTCCAGATCGATCATCCCGATCCGCACCGTATCGGACGCGGTCGGCTTGCGATTTTCAAAGTCCGCGGCCATGCCCAACGCGAAACGACCGCTGGGGGCGAACTGCAGTTTGTCGTAGTAGGAAAACCAGTGAAAGGCGGGTCCTTGGGTAATGGCTCGCACGGGCGCCGCGCCCGGAGCGTAAGACATGTGGCTGTTGTCCTTGCGTAGTGAGATTGAGCTTGCGCTGTTTCCGCGTCGCGCGAAGAACCGCGCGGACGCGGAACTCAAGCCCTTCGTGGCAATATAGGGGTTCCCTCGCCCGCGGACGGCATGGACGGAACGAACAGGAACAGAACTCGATCATAGTGTACATCGCGCGCCCGCAGGCTAACGCATGCCTTTTCAAGGCGGAGGGAACGGTTGGCGCATGGAACCCCCAATAGACCCATTGCCCTTTGGCGTCCGAGAATGTCTGGAGGCCGAACCTGCGCGACCGGTTTCGGCAAGCGACGAGGCCGCGCGGCCTCCGACGCGCGTCGAACCCAAACCCTTCGTCAAGTGGGCCGGCGGCAAGCGCAGTCTGGTGCCTACGCTGAAACGCTATTTGCCGCCCGGGGCCATGGGCACCTATTTTGAACCTTTTATTGGGGGCGGGGCCCTGTTTTTCGCCCTGCGCGCCCGGATCGACAAGGCTGCGCTCTCCGACATGAACATGGAGTTGATGATTGCCTACAAGATGATCCAGCGGCGTCCGCAAGACTTGCTGGCCTGTTTGCGAGAGCATCAGCGACGCCATAGCCGCGAGCATTATTACGCAGTCCGCCGGGCGAAGCCGGAAGATTCCGTCCAGTTGGCCGCGCGCTTCATCTACTTGAACCGCACATGCTACAACGGCTTGTATCGAGTCAATCGATCCGGTCAGTTCAATGTGCCCATGGGTCGGTACAAGAACCCCGCGATTGCCGACGCAACGAACATTCCGGTCGTGTCGCGCGCGTTGCAAGGGGTGTCTCTGGCTTGGCAACCGTTTGAGCGCATTCAACCGGCGGAGCAGGACTTCGTGTACTGCGATCCGCCTTACGACGGCACGTACGATCAGTATACGGACGTGCGTTTCGCCGCTGCCGAACAGGAAAGCCTGGCGACGAAGGCGCGGGTCTGGATCCGCCAGGGAGTCAAGGTCATGCTGTCCAATGCCGATACGCCGCTGATCCGCAGCCTGTACCGGCCTCCCGCGTGGCGCTTGCATGAAGTCAACGCCCCGCGGGTCATTAACCGCCAAGGAAACCGACGCCAACCCGTAACCGAACTGGTCATAACCAACTACGATGCCTGATTCCAGCGGCCAAAGGGCCAATCAAACCGGAGCCTCGCTGGAGGATTTCATTCGCCACCTACTGGCGCGATCCGGCTACGACTACGTTCGGCCGCATCTTTTTCAAGCGGCGCGTTGCCTGGAGCAACCGATTTTTTCAGCGCAGTATCCTGCCGGCGCGGATTTGTACGGCAAGGATCGCAAGTGCGATTTCATTCTCTACCACCCCGCGCGCTACCCGCGCGCGCTCATCCTCGAAGGCAAATGGCAACAGAGCACCGGATCCGTCGATGAAAAATTCCCCTTTTTGGTCTTGACGATCAAGGAGTCGCGCCTGGACACCGTCGTCGTCTTGGGCAGCGGCGGCTATTCCGCAGGCGCGGAGCGCTGGCTGCGCCGTCAGGCAGGCAAGGATTGCCTGTTGCACGTCTTCAACATGGAGCAACTGCAGGCTTTTTGCAACGACGGTCGCCTCTAGGGCATCGCAGGGCCTTCTGCGCCTGCCGGCGCGTCGAACATGTCCTCTTCCACGCGCGTAACGGCGAAGACGCCCCCCTGATTTTGGACTTGCAGCCGTTCGCCATAGGAGACCTGCTCCGGTTGCGTAACGATCTGTCCGTTGGCGGCGCGCACCAGGCTGTAGCCCCTTTCCAGCACCGCGAAGGGATTCAGGGACGCCAAACGCGCCGTAACGGCCGCCAGCTCGGCTTGGCGCCGCTCGCCGGCCAAGGCCTTGGCCCGTTCCAGGCGCGCGGTCAGGTAATCCAGGTCTTGCGCCCGTTGGCGCAGGACCTGCATGGGATGCGCGTTCCGCAGACGGATCGCCAACTGTTCCATGCGCGCGCGGCGCAAATTCGCCGCGCCTTCCATCCGTCGTTGCAGACGACCGCGTACCTGGGTCAGGGCCTGGATCAACTCTACCCGGTCCGGCACGATCTCCATGGCCGCGCCTGTAGGCGTGGACGCGCGTACGTCCGAGACGAAATCCACCAAAGCGAAATCCGTTTCATGGCCTACGCCCGTCACGATGGGCACGGCATGATGCGCCACGGCGTATACGACGCCTTCGTCGTTGAACGCCCACAGATCTTCCGCGGAGCCTCCGCCCCGAACCAACAGCACGGCATCCAACGGCTGACGGGACACATGGTACGATTCCGCCGTTTGCAGCGCGCGCACCAAAGCGGGAGGCGCCTCATTACCCTGCACCAAGGAAGGGAACAGCACGACTTCCACGACGGGCCACCGATTTTGCAACGTGCGCAACACATCGCGCAAGGCATCCGCTTCGGGGCTCGTCACGATGCCGATGCGTTGGGGATACGCCGGCAGAGGCCGTTTTCGATCCGGGCTGAAAAGACCTTCCTTCTCAAAGCGGGACTTGAGTCTTTCGAATTGCGCGAAGAGGGATCCGCGTCCCGCCGGAATGAGACGGGATGCAATGAACTGGTACTGGCCGCGGACTTCGTACACATCCACATTGCCCAACGCCTGGATCTGATCCCCTGGTTCCGGCAGCCAGCGGTGGCGTCCAGCGGTACGCGCCCACATGATGCAGGAGAGTTGCGCCCTGTCGTCCTTCAGGGTGAAATAGAGATGGCCGCTGCGGGGTTGGATGCATTGCGAGACTTCGCCGGCAATCCATACGTTTTGGAGATCGGATTCCCCCCGGAGCAGGGAGGCGATGCGCCGCGTTATGTCCGCAATGCCGTAGATCGTCGGTTCAGCCATGGTTATTGCTCCCGTTGCCGTTACGCGTTCCAGCCCATGTTACGGAGGGTCCCTGCGGCCTGCGTAACGCGCTTCATACCCGCGGCGTATCAGAAGTCGGCCCTGTGGGGCCGGTTCTTGTCCGCGCCGCTCGCAGCGTGCAGATCGTCTTCGCTCCGACTGCCTTTGAGGTGCCGCCCTTGCCCGCGACGTTCATTACGGCAGAGCCACGCGTCTCCCCGCCTTGCGCCGGCCGGAAACGGATTGCGCCCGATTTGAAGGACGGACCTCGTTCGTGCGACCATGGGACATCCGTTGTCCATAGACAAGAGTATGCGTCATGTCGCCCTCCCCAGACGATACGCAACGACGAGTGCGCGCCCAGTTCTCGTCCGTCGCCGCCCATTACGCCCAGAGCCCAGTGCATGCCCAAGGCCAGGATCTGCCCGCCATCTTGCGACTGGCGCAGCTGACGGGCCAGGAAAACGTACTGGATGCCGGCTGCGGACCAGGGCCTGTCGCCATGACTTTGGCTCCGGCGGCCCGCACCGTAACGGCCGTGGATTTCTCGGCCGCCATGTTGGACGTAGCCCAGGCCGCGGCGCGCCGTCGCGGTTTGCGCAACATTCAATTCCGGCGCCGCGCGTTGGAGGATCTGGCGGGCGGCGGCGAACGGTTTGATCGCATCGTAACCCGTTACTCCGCGCATCATTGGCCGCAACCGGAGCGGGTTCTCCGGACATTCCGCTCCTTGATCGCGCCCGACGGCCTCGTCCTGCTGTGCGACGTTATGGCCCCGGAAACGCCGGTTTTGGACACCTTTCTCAATGCGATTGAGATTCTGAGGGATCCTTCGCATGTCCGCGACCATGCGCCCTCCCAGTGGATGCGCATGTTGACGGAGGCGGGTTTCGTCCCGGCTATAGCGCACGAATGGGCCTTGCGGCTGGAGTTCGAGCCGTGGATCGCGCGGATGGAAACCGCCCCGGCCCGGGTTCAGGCGCTCAAACTGTTGTTCGACGGCGCGGGCGCTGACGTGCGCGCGGCGTTCAAGGTGGAAGCGGACTACACCTTTACCGTGCCGGGAGCCATAGTGAGCGCCCGCCCGGCGCCGCACTGGAGAAACGGGACGGTATAGCCTCTGTAGCCTGATCGGAGGCGGAGAACGCTGCCGTAGGGCGGCCTACCAGGTTGCCCTGTGCCATTCGCGCCATGAAATCAGATGATCGTCCGCGATCGTCCAATTTTCTTCTCCGCCGTACACCGCCAAGCCTGGCAGATCCGAGAAAGTCGGGAAATGCTTTCGTACGCGTCGGATCCCTTTCCAAAGGACAGGCGAGGCCGTCTCGGTCGACTTGGCTTCGATGAGCGCAAGGCGGGACGCGCGATCCGCGATCAAGTCGATTTCGGCCCCGTCGCGGTCCCGATAAAACGAAAGCTGGTATGGCGCATCGCAATGCTGGCAGCGCTTGGCGATTTCCGAAACGACCCAGGTCTCGAAGATCGGGCCTCTCAGCGGGTGGGCGCGCAACTGTTCAGGCGCGCGTATGCCCAAAAGCCAGCACAGGAGGCCCGTATCGAAAAAATGCAGCTTGGGCATTTTGACGAGCCGCTTGCGCGTGTTGGCATGGAACGCGCGCAAGGGGAAGAGAATGAAACTGGTCTCCAAAACGCTCAGCCATGCCTTGGCCGTGGGTTGCGAAACGCCGCAATCCGTAGCCAGCGACGAGAGGTTCAGCAATTGGGCCGAACGACCGGCGCACAGTTCAAGAAACCTTTGAAAGGTCGTCAGATCGCCGACGCGCTTGACGGCGCGCACGTCCCGCTCCACATAGGTGGCCACATAGGCTCCCAGCCATTCCGAAGGGTTGAAGCCCTGATCCAGTATGCGCGGATAACCGCCTGTAAGCAAAGTGTCTTCCAGCGTCTCAGGCGGCCGGGGGAAACGCAGGACTTCGGCGCGGGACAGGGGCAGCAGGTGCTTGACGGCCGTCCGTCCGGCCAGAGATTGGTTGATCGATGCGCGCAGGGCGAAATTTTGCGATCCCGTGAGTATCCAACGCCCAGGCTCCGGGTCTGCGTCAATGAGGCCTTGCAAATAGGAGAGCAGATCCGGCGCTCTTTGCACCTCGTCGAGAACGGCTCCGTCCCGGTATTGGCGTAAGAACCCGCGGGGATCCTCGCGGGCAAAAAGGCGTACGTCCGGACTTTCCAGATTGACGTGCGGATGATCGGGAAACGCGATACGGCACAGGGTGGACTTGCCGCTTTGCCGCGGCCCGGTCAGCGTGACGGCCGGAAACTGCTTCGCCGCGCGGATCAGCGCAGGGGCTAAATCGCGCGCAACGTTCATGCGATCCATTCTGTTCCCTATAATGTTCTATAGAATTTCAGAGCTGTTCTATGCAAGCCTTAAACGACTGCAAGATTTCTGACTCTGATTATACCCTAAAAATGCGGCCAATTCAAAATCTGATTTTGAATTGGCCGCATTTTTAGGGAAGATTTCGACTCGAAAAAGCGATCTTTAGGGATTAAAACGCGGTAACGCCGCCCGCGCGCAAGATCAATTTTTCAGATCCAAAATCCGGATTGCCCGTTTTGCGCCAGAATCCGTCCAAATTCGTCCCTTTCGGATCAAAACCGGTCGCGAAAATCCGGATCAGGGAGCACCTACAGGAGCATTCCTTAATTCGTACTTTTGCACCGTCTCCCAAAATGGACGTAGGCAACAAGCCTGAGTCTCTGGTAGAAACGATCTTTTCGGCCCGCGTCCGACGCCGTCAACGTCCGGTATCGGCCTAACCCACGTCAGCCCTGCGTAAGCGCATAGGCTTGGGCCAACGCTTCCTCGTCCGTCAGCGCAGGCCGAAATTCCAGCCCCACGTAGCCGGCATAACCGGATTGGTCAATCGCGGCGAACAGCGCGCCGTAATCGATTTCGCCGCCGACCAGTTCATGCCGGCCCGGCACCCCCGCCGTATGGATATGCCCGATGAGGGGCAGGTAGGTGCGCAGATTGGCGATCAGGTTGCCTTCGGTGATCTGCTGGTGGTAAACGTCATAGAGAATGGTCAGGGCCGGCGAATCCACTTCGGCCACGAGATCCGCGGCCTGCGCCATGGTCGTCAGCCAGTAGCCCTCATGATCCACGCGCGCGTTGAGAGGTTCCAGATACAGTTTGAGGCCGGCGTCAGCGCATACGGCGGCCATGACTTTGAGGCGGCGCCGCGCCCGGCGCAGACTGGCCTCCCAACTCTCGTCCGGCAGCGCGTTGCCCGTGGTGACGATCAGGCCGGGCGCGCCCAAGCGCGCGGCCGCGACGACGGAATTCTTGACGCCGGCCACGATCTCGGACTCGGCAGGCCGCGCCACGAGGCTGAACCCCGGTTCGCACATGAGACCGGCGCACGTCAATCCGCTTTCCGCCTGCGCGGTCTCCAGGGCATCCAGATCCTTGTTGCTCCAAGTCCAAAATTCGTACGCGCCGATATTCGTAGCGCCTACCCGCCGTACGCGCTCTGCCGGATCCAGGTCGGGCCAAAACATTTCTATGCATACGGAGAGAGTAACCATCTGGCTTTCCACTCGTCTTATATAGGGCCATCGGAAAGCGGACGCCGCGCGCCTGCTCTCCGCACAGTGTATAAGCCTTGGCCAGAGGCGGCAAACCCGCGTACGCTGCCTCGTTGCGCAGATCTCCTTGAATCCCGTCCCCCCTTCTCTCAATTGCCAGGCCCTCGTGCAGGAACTGGCGCGGCGCGCGCAGGTTTCCGCCCCGCCGGCCGCGGCCGGCGCCGTATCGGACCTGTGGAATTTGACGGCGCGCCGTTGCCAGGCGCGTCCCGTCGCCAGGCGCGTGTGGCGTCAGTTCCAGGCCTCGCCCCGGGAACAGTCAGAGCCCTTGGCGCGCTGGCTGGAACAGGAAATCCAGGCCTATCCGGGCTTCGCCCGCCAAGTGCAGGATCTGTGGCGCCAGTTCATGGTGCGCGCCAATCGCTTGCCGGTCTCCGCGACGGCCGCGGATCGGACGCGCGCGGCCGTCGACCCGGCTTCGCTCTTGGCGCAGGCTTTGCCGGCGCCGATCCAGCAGCTGTGGAGCCTATGCGCCCCGGACAGTCTGACGCAATCCATGATCGCGTCCGTGGAGAATCTGCATGCCGGCCAGCCCCTGAAGGCGCGCGTCCGCGCCCTCGCGCACCACATGACGCACTACCTGCGCCTGACTGCCCCGCACGTGGCCGAAGACAGCCTGGAGGCCCCGCTCTATTTTGACCGTGCATTGCTGGAGTTGCTGGAGGCGCACCTGAACTTGCCCGCCAGCGCCGCGGCCACGCGCAGCGCAGTCCAGGCCGTCCCTGCGCCGCCCGCGCCGGCGCCCGCGGAACCGGCCAGCCAAGCCAGGACGCTGCTGCGTCATGCGGAAATGGAATGTCCGGCGCGGGTGTGGGCGGGCAGCCCCTTGATCACGGTCAAGATCCGTTTGCGGACGCCGCAAGCCAACCGGACGGCCCCGCACTTGGCCCTGACTGTGCGCGAGGACATGCCCGTAGGCGTTTGGATTGCCTCGCCCGGCTTCGACATTCTGGGACCGCATGTCCAGACGCTGCGGCTGCAGGCGGATCAAGACGTAGCCGAAGCCGAGTTCGAACTGCAGCCGCGCGCGCCTGGACGCACGTACGTCGCCGTCAACTGGCTGCAAGGCGGCACGCCCTTGGGCTCCCTCATCGCGGAAGTCGAGATCGCGGAGCACGTGACCCCAACCGAGCAGAAACGCCGGCTGGAGGCCTGCCCGCTCGCGGTGGAACCTGACGCCGAATCGCCGGATCTTACGCTGTTCGTGCATTACGACGCCATGCAGGCCAAACCGCGCCTGCTCATGAACCTGTACTGCGACGGCGAGCTGTCCCAAGCCTATGCGCCGCTGACGCTGAACATGGATCCCAGCGCCTACCATCAAGAGATCTACGGCCGCCTGTCCGACCTGACGGATATGTACGACCTCAAAAAGGCGGATAGCGACGCGCTGGCGTCCATGCAGCAGACGGTGCGCAGTTTGGGCCATGGCCTGTGGAACGACTTGATTCCGCAAGGCTTGCAAGAACGCTACGCCATGGAACGGGCGGAATGGCGGGACAAATCGCTGCTGGTCATCACCGACGAACCGTACATTCCCTGGGAATTGATGTGGCCTTACGGCTACCAGGGGGAAACGTGGGAAGACGACGCGCCTTGGTGCCTGACCATGCGCATGACCCGTTGGCTGCACCGCGACAGCGAAGGCAGCGGCCTGCCGGGTCCGCCGGCCCGCCTGCCGTTGGAGCGCTTTGCCTTCGTGGGTCCCGCCAGCGCGGCGCTGACGGCCGTCAACGCCGAAAGCGCCGACCTCAAGACCCTGATGCAAAGGGCCGGCGTACAGGACGCGAGCCCGCGTCTCAACGACTGGACTCAGGTGCATGCCCTGTTGGAAGCGGGCGCCTACGACTGGTTTCATCTGGCGTCCCACGGCGCCTTTTCCGCGGATCAGCCCGACCAGGCGTCGGCCATTCAGTTGGAAGGCCAACAGCCGTTCACGCCCGACGCCCTCATCGGTCCGCGTATCCAGAGCCATCTCTTCCAACGGCGGCCGGGTTTCGTGCTCAACGCCTGCCACACCGGACGCCAGGGGTGGGCCTTGACGCGGCTGGGAGGATGGGCCTATCGCCTGGTCGGATCCGGCGCAGGCGTTTTCATGGGGCCTCTATGGACCGTCACGGACGACTCGGCCCGCCGGTTCGCCGCCCACTTCTACGCGCGGCTCCTGGAAGGAGACACGGTCGCGGAGGCCTTGCACGGCGCGCGGCGCATGATTCGGGAAACGGGCGATCCGACCTGGATCGCCTACAGCGCGTACGCGCATCCCAACGCGCGTTTGCGCCGCCGCGCCGCCTCGGCACAGGAGCCGGCGACGGACGCGGCGTCCTGATCGCGCGCCCGACGGCGGCTACGCCCTTTCGGTAGCTTCCAACCCTCTCAGCGCCTTCTCGATGGCGGCTTCCTGGGCCGGCGAGGCCTCCGGCATCGGGGCGCGCGGCCGGCCGCCGGCCCGCCCGTGCCGGCGCATGGCGGCGCGCACGTTGGCCGGCAGATTGTCTCCTTGCAGGGCATTCCACAGAGGCAGCAACCGTTCGTGCAAAGCCAATCCGGCGGCATGATCGCCCGCCTGCACGGCCTGCCAGAGCGCCACGCACGTTTTGGGGGCAGCCGCCAGAATGGCGGCGATGGCTCCCTGCGCGCCCAGGCAGAAGGAAGGATAGAGCAACGCGTCCACCGCCGAAAAGACGAGGTCCTCGGGCGCGGCCAACAACAGCAGATCCGCCAACAACTTCATATCGCCCGCGCTCTGTTTGACGCCGATTACGCCCGGTACGGCGCGCAGGATACGCGTCAGGAGTTGCGGCGACAGATAAACGTGGGGTACGACGTTGTAGATGAGGATCGGTACGTCCGCGGCGGCGGCGATCGTCGCGAAATGCTTGACGTGCATGTCGTCCGTGGGATTGAACAGATAATGCACGGGCGTCAGTTGCAGGGCGGCCACGCCCAGATCCGCTACGGCTTGCGCCCGTTCCACGGCCTGACGCGTGCTGTTGGCGATGACGCCGGCAATCACGGGCGCCTTGCCGGCGGCGGCCTCCACCGCGGCCCCTGCCACCTGGCGCAATTCCGCCGCGGTCAAGGTATGGCCCTCGCCCGTGCTGCCGCCTACCGTAACGCCCTGCGCGCCGGCTTCGTCCAGCAAATACTGGACGTCGTCGCGCAAGGCCTTTTCGTCTACTGTTTCGTTCCTATTGAATGGCGTTACCATAGGAGGCAATATGCCCCGCAGCCGCTTTTCCATGCGTTGCGTCCTTTGGATGTGAATACGGGAGGGCCTAACGCGCGCCGGCCGGACTCATCCCGCGCAGGCTTCAGGGTCCTGCGGCAATCAGGGCCCGGACAATGTCGTCCCACTCCGCCTGCAAGGGCGCCGAGGACGGCGTTTTGCCGGCGCGCGCATACCAATAGCGGGCATTGGCGGCATCGCCTTCCTCCCTGTGCAACCAGGCATGCACCCAAGCGGATCCGTTGCCGTCAGGTTGATCCTGGAGCAAGTCGTGCGCTGCGCGCCATTCGCCTTTGCCCGCCCACCACAAAGCCTGCAACGGGATGCCGACGGCCGGCGGCTCGGCCTGGACCAGGGATTCCTTGAAAACGTTGACGTCCATGGTTTTGTCCTCACAGAACGGGGACGCCAGCATTATACGCGGAAATCATCTCAGAGGAGAAGAGTGCGCGGGCCTCAAGCCTTGGAACGTGACGCGCCGCGCCTGCGCGCTGAGCGGTCCGCCGCCGCGAGGCCTTCCCCTGCCGCGCGCGAACAATTGTCTAACCTTGCGCTTACGTTCTTCTTACGCAGACTGCCTACAATGCAGGCATAGCGGTTGGGATGGACCCGGAGGTTCTCTCCGGAGATCTCACGGCTCCCTCTCGCCGCCGGCAGTCACATTTCTAACCAAGAGGCGAAATCATGGTTAAGTTAACTCGTTACAACCCCTACTGGCACGCCGCTTCGCTGTTCCGGATGGCTGATCCATGGCTCGCCCAACGCGCAGGCGCTGTCCCCGACGCGTACCTGCCGCCCATGGACATTGAGGAAACGTCGGAGCACTACGTCGTCTCCCTGTCCGCGCCGGGCTATCAGCAGGAGCAGTTGAGCATCTCGGTGGAAGACGACCAGCTTCACATCCGAGGTTCTCAAACGGAGGACAATGAGAACGACGAGGCGAATCAGAATCGCAAGTTCCATCTCCGCGAACGGCGCATGAAGCGGTTCGCCCGCACTCTTCGTCTCCCGCAGGGCGTAGCGACGGACAACATCCAGGCCCAATACGAGGCAGGGGTGCTGACCCTGAACATTCCCAAGCCGGCGGAAGTGCAGCCGAAGCAGATCGAGATCAAAGTCAACTGACGGCCCGCATACGCTCCCCTCTCGCTGGCGCCTGGCGAGAGGGGAGCTGTCTTTAGCGAAGCGTACCGGTCGATGGAACGGAAAGGCCCGTATTGACGCGAACCAACAGCGACCCGGTTGGCCCTGATCAAAGGATCGAACGCGCAATCATGCCTCAATCACGGAACCGGTTTTCATTGCCATTGAAAACGTATTGCGTTGCGTCGGGCCTCGCGTCGTCCGGCGGTTACCCTGTTCCTGCCTGATCTTCCCTTCTTTTCTGCGTACCCGCTCCGGCCTTGATGCCGGACGCGAAACCCGGCGGTAGCGTCCGCAGCAACCAGGCCGACCGCGAGCGTCGCGTCCGGAATCCTTGCGCCTGCCCGCAAACGCAGTAGGCGTTCGGGCGTCCCTCAAGGTAGAATGGAGCCTGTCCGTTGTACGGTCTTTGGTCGAGGCGCGAGCTCTGAGCGTATCCGCAGGTTTGCGGCCCGCACCGTCCGTTGCCGGGCAGGCGGCTTGCGAAACGTCAGGCAAGCCTCAAACGAATTGTCTCTTGCAGCACCGCGGCGCATCCCATGACCACCAACCTGTATCTGACCGAGCAAGGCAGCGTTCTCCGCAAGGCGGGGCAGCGCCTGATTGTCGACAAAAACGACGAAGAGCTGTTGGAAATCGAATGCTTCAAGGTGGATACGATTTTCGTTTTCGGCAATGTCCAAGTCACGATGCAGGCCTTGACCCAAGTGTTGGCCCACAACATCGAATTGTCTTTGTTGACGCAGAGAGGCCGTCTGAAGGGCCAGGTCACGCCTCCCATGCCCAAGAACGTGATCCTGCGCAAGGCCCAGACCCGGGTAGAGCAAGACGAAGCCGCCTCGCTTGCCCTCGCCAAGACGATCGTGGCCGGCAAGGTTGCCAGCAGCCGGCGTTTTCTGGACAGGCACCGCCGCAACAAACCGGAAGCCGGCTTCGCGGAATTCGTCGATCGACTGTCCGACGATCTCGAACAGGTGCGCAACGCCCCTTCCCTAGCCTCGTTGCTGGGACGCGAGGGAGACAGCGCGCGCGCTTACTTCCAGGGCTTGGCCCTGGCGTGTACGGGCCTACCCTTCACCGGCCGGAAGCGGCGTCCGCCTCCCGATCCCGTCAATGCGTTGCTGTCGTTCGGATACACCCTGGTCGGTTCGGAGATCCGGAGCATCCTGGATGCGATGGGTTTCGACCCTTACATAGGCATATTGCACCAACTGCGCTATGGTCGTCCGTCGCTGGCGCTGGATCTGCTGGAGGAGTTTCGGGTGGATGCCGTCGACCGTCTGGTCTTGGGCCTGGTCAATCGCAAGGTCCTGACGCCCAAGCATTTCTACGACGATCCCGAAGGCAAGGGCATGCGTCTGACGCAGCAAGGCGCGAAAATCTTTTTCGCGGCCTACGATAAGCATATGACAAGCGAATTTGCCTGCCAAGGACCGTTGCGCCGGACGACGCTGCGGCAAGCGTTTCGTTTCCAGGCGGAGCGACTGGCCAAGACTTTGGGCACCGGACAGCCGTACGCGGCCTTCCAGCGTCGGTAAAGCCGCAGTCTCGTGTTCTTCGTCGTCGCTTACGACATCGCCGATGACCGACGGCGCAACCGGGTCGCCAAGATCCTGGAAGATTACGGCGACCGGGTGCAGGAAAGCGTTTTCGAGATGATTCTGGACACGGACGCGCGGTACGCTTCCCTGCATGCCCGGCTGGAAAGCGCCATTGACCCGGCCGCGGATTCGATCCGCATCTATCGTTTGTGCAGTGCCTGCGAACGCTCGCTGGTTTGGCTGGGACAGGGCGCGCGGACGCAAGACGAGCCCTTCATCGTGATCTGACGCTATGCGCACAGAGAAAACGCGGGGCGGATTTCTGACGCGGTCCGCGGCCTATGCGCGGGTGGATGCTTTCTGCGCTTGGCTGTCGGCCATATAATCAAGCGCTACAGATAGGGTCTACTCTCTCGGAGGGCGTACGCGAAGGGGAAAACGCAGGCTCTGGATGGCTACTGTGGTAGCGCATGCCGGCCGCAGGCCAAAGCATTGGCGCCTTGGCAGCTGGCCAAAGCAGGCTTCTTTACTGAACGTCCTGATGCGTCAGGCCCCGGCTCCGCGCCGGCTGACGAAAGCCTCGAGGTTGCCGCGTGGATTGAGAGTCGCAATGCCGCCCAAACGGGCATCGACTGGCCGTTCCGCACCATGGAGGTCCGCACGCCCGAGGCGCACAAAGCTGTGCCGCCGGGTTTGCCCGATTGAGCGTGCGCGGCACGAGATGTCGGCACTGTTCGTATCTTTTCTCTAAGCTCAGCGGCCTCTCCCCTTGGGAAAGAGAATGGATCGTACGCATCAATGGCCTTGGCCAATTCAAATCCAAGGTACGGTCGGCTCAGAATCCATTTGCGGCGGCAGTATTTGCTGGGAACGCCTAAGTTGCGTTGGTATTTGTTGGCGTCCCGCAAGCTAGCGGTTAGCCCTTGGAAAACAGAGCAGATCTTACGTTCCCGGCAGACCGGCACTCTGTTAACCAACATCCAGTGGACCCGCATGAGGAACCCAGCGACCGAATTGTCCGTTTCATATCCCCTCGTATCATGCTGCTACCGTATCGTTTACATTTCTGGATATAAGAACTCCTCCCAATAGGATGAAACTGCTTAGATCCAGACGAATGTCTGCTGGATATGAAAGGCAAACGTATTCGCATTCAGCATGCAACCCTTCATGACGCTTGAAGACGTCAAAACCTGCGTAGCACAAGGCGAATCCGAGGTCGTAGAGTTCAAGACCACTACCGGAGAACTCAGACAGGCTGCATGCACCCTTTGCGCGATGTCAAATCAGCGCGGAGGAAAAATCCTCTTTGGCGTACGACCGGATGGCAAAGTTTCTGGTCAGCAAGTGAGCGACCGCACGATTGAAAAGATAAGTGCGGAAATACAAAACATTGAGCCCCCGATCTATCCGTCTATCGAGACAATAGCGGTAACAAAGACTAAAGAGGTTATTGTGGTGAACGCCACTCAAGGTTCACTGAAACCCTATACTTACAAAGGCGTCGCCTATCAAAGGGTAGGCAATACCAATATACGCCTGTCACGCGACGAGTACAACCGAGTGCTTTTTGAACGACTGCACAATATCCCTCTTTGGGAGAATAATATCCCTCTTTGGGAGAATCAACCGGCCGCGGGTTGGACTATAGAGGATCTTGATGCAACCGAGATTCGGCGCACCCTTGAAGAGGCAATTCAGAGGGGTCGAGCCGTAGACCCGGGTACGCGAGACCCGGAGGCTTTACTGCGCGGTTTGGGATTAATTCGAGACGGCGCCTTGCTATGTGCCGCCGCGGTCTTGTTCGGACATTATGACCGGATTGAAGCGAAAATGCCGCAATGCCTGCTTAAAGTAGCGCGTTTTCGAGGAGTTGGCCCAACCCATTTTCTTGACAACCGTCAGTTCCGAGGAAACGCATTCGAACTCCTTGCGCAAGCGGAACGCTTCATGATCGAAAATCTGCCCGTAGCAGGCCAAATCGTTCCCTTTCGCATGGCCCGGATCGATGAACCGCTGTATCCGCCAGAGGCTTTGCGGGAAGCGCTGGCGAATGCTCTTTGCCACAGAGACTATGCAATCCCTGGAGGTTCGGTGGCTGTTGGCCTGTACGAAGACCGCCTGGAAGCAACTTCAACCGGTTCCTTGCCTTTCGGTTTCACGCCGGAGCAACTGTTTCGTCCTCATGAATCGCGACCATGGAACCCGTTGATCGCGGGCGTGTTTTATCGACGCGGCATCATCGAACAATGGGGTAGCGGCACTCTCAAAATGGCGACTTTAACTCAAGCTGCGGGGCTGCCTCGACCTGAAATCGAAGATCTGGGCGGGTGCGTGACGGTTCGCTTCCGACCAAGGCCCGATCTGGGCGATCTTACTGAACGCCAACAATCTGTTTTCGATCTACTGAATCAAAATCGGCAAGGAATGTCGTTACGTGAAATTCGCGCGCGCTTGACGCCCGAAACATCTGAACGGAACATTCGGAACGATTTGTACGCATTGAGAAATTTGGGAATGGTCAACCTTGATGGTCATGGAAGAGGCGCACGTTGGCGCTCTGTTTGATCTCTTTCCGGGCTCTTTCGCCGCGATGCAAGGGATTCGTTGCCTCAAAAGACAAACCAAAACCAGATCTTCAAAACGGCAAAATACATTTTCCTCTTTCTTTTCTTCCGCTTTTCGCTTGGATTGCCTTGCATGCAACGGAAAAACGGCTAATGGATGTCTTATTCCTGTCTCTTTCCGGGCTCTTTCGCCGCGATGCAAGGGATTCGTTGCCTCAAAAGACAAACCAAAACCAGATCTTCAAAACGGCAGAATACATTTTCCTCTTTCTTTTCTTCCGCCTTCTGCTTGGATTGCCTTGCATGCAACGGAAAAACGGCTAATGGATGTCTTATTCCTGTCTCTTTCCGGGCTCTTTCGCCGCGATGCAAGGGATTCGTTGCCTCAAAAGACAAACCAAAACCAGATCTTCAAAACGGCAAAATACATTTTCCTCTTTCTTTTCTTCCGCTTTCCGCTTGGATTGCCTTGCATGCAACGGAAAAATGGCTAATGGATGTCTTATTCCTGTCTCTTTCCGGGCTCTTTCGCCGCGATGCAAGGGATTCGTTGCCTCAAAAGACAAACCAAAACCAGATCTTCAAAACGGCAAAATACATTTTTCTCTTTCTTTTCTTCCGCCTTCCGCTTGGATTGCGCTGCATAAAGCGCAATCTCGTCCAATCAAAACATTATATACAGAATTTCCGCAAAGCCCATCCGTCGCCAACGAACCGTTTCGCAAGCATCTTGTCCGTCAATCCTCTTCCTTCGCCGGCTCCTTACATTCGCCCCAGAGTTCGGCAATGCGCTGGCATACGCGGGCAGACAGTTCCATGTCTTGCAGGCTGATCCACTCCAAGGGGCCGTGTACGTCATGCATGCCGGTGAAGAGATTGGGCGCGGGCACGCCCTTCGCCGTCAGCATGGCGCCGTCCGTGCCCCCGCGGATAGGTTCTTCCTTGGGCGTTATGTTCAAGTCGCGCATGGCTTGGCGGGCTATTTCGACGGGCGTCATATCCTGCTCCAGCCACTGCCGCATATTGCGGTATTGCGGCGCGATCTCGCACGTAATCCGCGCTCTGGGTTCAGCCAGTTGCAGGGTTTCGGCCAGCAAAGACAAGACCCGCCCGTGCTCGGCCAGCCGCGCGGCGTCGAAATCCCGCAAAATGAAGTGCAGTTCCGCGTCCGCGGGCGTACCGCGCATATGGTAGAGGTGAATAAAGCCCTCCCGCCCGCAGGAAGTTTCCGGCGTCCGCGCATGTTCCGGCAGCGCGCCCGCGAACTTGGCGGCCAGGGACGCGGCATTCACCATGGCGCGGAAAGCGGTGCCAGGATGGATCGAGACGCCCTGAATTTTGACTACCGCCTTGTCCGCCGCGAACGTTTCGCTGGACAGTTCCCCGGTATCCCCTCCGTCCAGGGTATAGGCCCACGCCGCATCCAGATCCGCGGGCGTCAGGTATTCCACCCCGCGGCCTATTTCTTCGTCCGGCGTAAAGCACAGGCGTATGCGGCCGTGGCGGATTTCCGGATGGGTCACGAGATGCCGGGCCAAACTCATGAGAATGGCCACCCCGGCCTTGTCGTCCGCGCCCAGCAACGTGCGGCCGCTGGCGGTGATGATGTCCTGGCCTCGCTTGCGGGCCAAGGCGGGTGATTGCGCCGCGTCCAGCACGAGCGCGGGATCGTCGGGAAACCGTATGGGGTCTCCGTTCCACGCGCGATGCACCCGCGGCCGTACGTCCTGTCCCGGAAAGGCCGGAGCCGTGTCAACGTGCGCCAGAAAAGCGATGGAAGGAACGGCGGAGGCGGAAATGGTGGAAGGAATGGTCGCCAAGACCGTTGCGTAGTCCGTGAGGCGTACGTCCTGCAAGCCCATGTCCCGCAGTTCCGTCGCCAGCAACTCCAGCAATGCCAATTGCTGGGCCGTACTCGGGACGGTCTCCGATTCTTCCTTGGCCTGCGTGTCCATTTGCACGTAGCGCAGGAACCGATTTTCCAGGTCGCGGCGCAGTTCGATCGTCATGGCGCATCCTTGATGGTTTCGTTGGCTCCCCTGAAGCCGCGGCGCATTGGCCGCATGATACTCGTAGCCGGGCGCGTCGTTTGAAAGACGGAGTCCGGATGGGTCTTAGTACAATAAGGGCAGGCGCATCGATCGGAAACGTCGGCCTCAAGGCCCATCTCGGGCGTCGCGCCCGACGCGCAGGCCTCGATCAGCCGGCAGCGCTTTCCGGCGCCGAAACCCTGCCTGCTTTTCCCAGTCTATCGATGGAGGCCAACAGACCATGAATAGCCGCGAACGAGGCAAAGCCGTAGCCGCCCGCGACTGGGCCCGGGACATCGTGCGTTATCCGGACCCGGCCGTGGAAATCCTGGACGCGCGGTTCAAAGCCTACGTCAACGGCAACGCCGCCGTTGAACGCCTCTTTACCGGAGCCCGCTGGACTGAGGGCCCGGTCTGGTTCGGCGACCGGAACTGCCTGCTCTTCAGCGACATTCCCAACAATCGCATCCTGCGTTGGGACGGCCGCAGCGGGACGACTGCGGTCTATCGCCAACCGTCCCACAACGCCAATGGCCATACCCGGGACCGGGAGGGCCGCCTGGTGTCCTGCGAACATCGCACGCGGCGCGTTACCCGTACCGAACATGACGGATCCGTTACCGTGCTGGCCGCGACGTACCGGGGCAAACCCCTGAACGCGCCCAACGACGTGGTCGTCCATTCCGACGGCAGCATCTGGTTCACCGATCCCGGATACGGCATTCTCTTCCGCTACGAGGGGCAACGCGCGGAGCCTGAACTGCCGCCCCACGTCTATCGCCTGGACCCTGTATCGGGCTCCCTATCCGTGGCGGCGGACGATTTCGCAAAGCCCAACGGTCTGTGCTTCTCCCCGGACGAGTCGATTCTCTACGTCAGCGATACGGCCACGTCGCACAATCCAGACGGGCCCGCTCATATCCGCCAATTCAAGGCGGAAAACGGAACCCTGCGCGACGCGGGAGTCTTCGCGGACATGAAGCCGTCCACGTCCGACGGCTTTCGCGTGGACATGGACGGCAATGTCTGGACCAGTTCGGGCTGGGCGGGGCCAGGCTTGGACGGCGTCCAGATTTTCGCCCCGGAGGGAGACTTGATTGGCCGCATCCATCTGCCGGAAGTCTGCGCTAACGTCTGCTTTGGCGGCCCGCAGCGTAATCGCCTGTTCATGGCCGCCAGCCAGTCGCTGTACGCCCTCTACACCGAGGCCGTCGGAGCCCAGCGCCCGTAACGGGCTTTACGTCGCCTCCGCAGGCAGCAGGTTGGGTTCGCGGGGCATGACCGGATGGGGATTGACGATGGAACGGCGCGCCGGCGTCAACCGCGCCAGCAACGCCGGCGAAGCTTCGTATCCGTGTCGGAACGCGCCCCATGAAGGTCCGTAGCGATACACCGCGATGCGGCGTCGGCCCGGCGTAACGCGCTTGGCGGAGCCGTGGGAAACGGCATCCACGAAGAGCAGGGCGTCCCCGGCCTGCATGTAGATCTCCACCGCTCCTTCCACGTCATCGACGGAAGCGTCCTTTTGCATGCGGTGCCGTTCGAACTGGGGATGCGGGAAGTGCGCTTTGTGGCTGCCGGGCACGATCATGGTCGCCCCGTCGCCGGGCCCGATGTCGTTGAGGGCGATCAGAATGTCGATTTGGCCGCAGTGGAACTGGCCGTTGAAGAAACGGAACTGCGTCCGTTTCACCCCGGTATGGCCGCCGGAATGCAACCCGATCGCCTCTCCCGGTGCGCGGAAATTGGCGAAATTCTCGTCAATGAACAGATCGCCGTGGTGGTAGTCGAAGGTGCCCGCGCCGCCCACGAAGTGGCGCACCTTGTCGATCCAGGACGGATGATCGATGAGCGCTTCGAAGGGCGGTCCCGCTTCGTAAATCTGTTGCAGGTTGAGGCCGTCCGTTGCGCCGTATTGATGCGCGTGGACGTAGCCGTACCACTGGCCTGCCTCCAGCGGGGGCAGGGCGTCCAGAGTCGCGTTGAGTTCCGCCACCTCTTGCGCGGATAACGCCCCTTCCAACAACAAGTAACCGCGCAGATCGAAGAGGTAGATTTCCCTCTCCGTAGGCACTGCGCCCTGCGTTGCCGCATTTATGTCCATCCGCCTTCTCCCAAGAGCCAATTGAAGGCGCCGATCCGCGCCCCGTTGCCGTCCGCCGGCGCCTACAGCGCGCTGGCCGCGGCGGCGAAGGCAAGCGCCAGGCCGGCGTCCCCTCGCGCGACGGGAAAGGCTCTGCAGACGCGCCCATGGCGCAAAAACGGACTTCGTCCGTTCCCAAGCCGCCCAGAACGCGCGCGCCGGGCAGCCTCATTATACCCTTAAGGATCTCCCGAAGAGCGTGCGGAAGGTTTCCACGGAGCGCAAAAAGCCGCTCTCGAATGAACCGCCCGTTGGTTTGTATATGCTCTCCAGCGAAAGGGCGTCGGCATAGCCGTCTCGCCGCAACGCGGCCGCCAGGTCCGGCAGATAGGGAGCCATGTCGCCTTCGCCCAGGGGCCGGCTGGAGAACCGGGCCCGAGCCGGCTCCACGACGGCATCCTTGACGTGAATATGCCCCAAGTAGCCGTCCGCCAGGCGACTGTAGCCGTCAGGAAAAGCCGGTTCCCCGGCATACAGGCAATTGCAAGGATCCCAAAGCGCCTTCAGACGCGCCGGACGCCCCAAATCGTCGATTAACTTGCGGGCCAGGGCGGCCGAACAGACCATGCCCGTGTTGCCGGTCTCCACCACCAACGTCTGCCGGCTGTCCTCCGCCATCTGCACGGCCGGTTCCATCAGGGTCAGAAAACGGTTCCAGGCCCCGGTGGCCACGACCCATTCCTCCGCGCCCTGATCGCCGAAAAGGATCATTTCCTTGCGGAAACTCATGATGCGGACCCGCGGCGCGCGCAGGCGTTGGGCCATCGCGATGCAGCGCGCCAAAGCGTCCAACTGCCCTCTCAACGCCGGCGAATCAAGTTCCGTGCCGACAGGCAAGCCGCTGAACACGTGCCGGGAAATGCAGGATACGCGGCAACGGCGGCGTTGCAGGCAGGCCGCGATGCGCTCGATCTGGTCCTCATCCAAATCCCCCACCTCGCGCGGACCGACGTATTGCAGCTCCGCGTATTCCAGTTCGTGCGCCTGCATTACGGCCAAGGCGCGGTCCAGATCGCGGCTGATGCCGTCCGCGATGGCCCCCAACCGGGCCATCTCAATGCACCTCCGTATCCGCAATGCGTTCCAGCAACTTGATGGCCGCCCAGTTGTCCTCGTCCGGAAAAACGGCGATGCCGGCTTGCATGAGTTCCATGGCCGCGGCCGTCACGAACATGCTCGCGCCCGTCTGCCGCGCCAGATCCATGCTGATGGTCAAGTCCTTGTAGATGGTGGCGATAGGGCTGCCCGTGTCCGCGAAGGTCCGCGCCCGTATCTTCTCGATGCAGTGCCGTATCAGCGGGCTGGAGGCATGGCTGGCTCCGAATGCCTCCTGCATCACCGCGCCCGACACGCCGGCCTTGCTGCCCAGCACCAAGGCCTCGAACAAGGCCGCGAAGGTAACGCCGATCAGGACCTGCAAGGCCGCCTTGACGGTCTGGCCTTGGCCCGCCGTCTCCCCCACGTTCAGGATGCAGGCGCCGAGCGCATCCAACGCGTCCCTGTGCTCGGCCTGCAATTCCGGAGGCCCCGCCACCATCAGAGTCAGAGTCCCCTCTTCCGCGCCGCTTTGCCCGCCGCTCACCGGACAGTCCAGCAGGCGGACCTGGGCCGCCTCGCAGAGACGCGCCGCTTGCCGGACCTCGTTGGGCTTGACGGTCGCGCTGACCGCGACCGTAGCGCCGGCCTGCAGGCCGGACAACAGGCCGCGCCGACCGTCCAGAACCTCCAGCAGCTGGGAACCGTTGAGCACCATGACGAAAACCATGTCCGCCGCCGTGCCGACGGCGCGGCTCGAATCCTTGGCCGCGCCGCCCAGCTCCGTCAACAAGGCCCGCCGCTCCGGTCGGAGGTCAAACCCGGCAACGGCGAAATCCGCCTTGAGCAAATTGCGGGCCATGCCCAGCCCCATATTGCCCAGCCCGATAACGCCCGTTCTCTTCATGCCCGTCCCTCCCTTGCCTGCCGACCCCGAACCCAAGCGCCGTGCCAGGCCTTGATCCCGGCGCCATGGAGGCCAGGGCGTTCGGCCGCGGCGCCCTGCGCCCCCGGGCGTTCAGTTGGCCAGGTTGTCTGCCGGCGTCGCCGCCGGCAACCCCATGTCTTTCACGGTCGCGGCGGCTTCTGACGCGGAGTCTTCCGCCGCGGCCGTCTCCGCTTCCTTGCCTTTGCGGATCAGAATCGTCACGTCGTATTCCCGCAAAGGCAGATGGGACTTGGTTTGCGGGAAGGCCACGGGATAGTTCATCAGCTTGGCGAACACGTACGTGCCCAATACGCGCGCGCTGCCCAGCAACGGCGCGGCCAGGAAAGCTCCCATGACGCCGTTGGAGAGATAGCCTACCGTGACGCCGGTGATGATCAGAATGGGATGGATTTTGACCAGGCGCCCGATGAGGCGCGGCACGATGACGACGTTTTCGAGCTGCTGCACCACGAACGAGGCCACGGCGATGATCAGGCAGAACACCACGTGATTCATCTCCGGAAAGGCGGTGCTGCCCGTGGCCAGGCCCACGAGCATCGGCGGCGCCGCGGCGATGACGGGGCCCAAATTGGGAATGATTTCCAACGCGCCGGCAATCAAGGCGAAGATCAGCGCGCCCTGCACCCCCAGAAAAGACAGCACCGCATAGGTCATGAGTCCGATCGTGACGGACAGGATCAACTGTCCCCAGAAAAACGCGTGCCACACGTTGCCGATGCATTGAATGAGACTCACCCATTCCGCCTGGTACTGGGAGGGGAAATTGCTGACCAGGAACGCGCGAATCCGCGGCGCGTCCTTGGTCAGATAGAGGCTGACCACGAACACGAAGAGGCAGGACAGGATGATCGACACGCCGGTGTTGATGATGCCCAGTCCGAAATCGAGCGTGCCGCGGAACAGGCCGGACAGCGAAGGGAAGCCGGTATTGAGGCGGGCCAGCGTGGCCTGCACGCGAGGAAAGAAATCCGCCGTCGTGCCGCTGAGCCAGGGTTCCAGGGCTTGTTTGACGGCGCTCAATTCCACGGGCGCCCCCAGCAACCACATGGAGTCCGGCAACTGCCCAATTTCGTCCAACAGCGCCGTAAGCAAATTGGAGGCGATGCTGAGCACCGTCCGGTATTGCTGATCCAGCACGGGAATCATGGCGTAGGCGCTCCAGGCGAAGCCGGCCAGCAACAGCAGGTAGCAGCCCAGCGTGACCGCGCCGCGGGGCGCTTTGCCGCGGCTCAGGAAATTGATGACGGGATTCAGGACGTAGGAGAGCAGGCCGGCCGCGATGATCAGCGGCAACACCGGCCGGGCCAGCCACAGCAGGAAGATCGTGAAGATCAGGATCAGGATCAGAATGCCGCGTTTGAATTGGGTATCCCATTGGGAACGAAGAGCGGCAGGCCCGACCGCGCCCTGAGCGGTTTCTGAATCAGGATTCATGCTGTTTGTCCGTCCGTCAGGCGCGCGATTCCGGAGCTGCGCCGGGGCGAAATCCGTTGCGACGAGGCGCTGCGCCTACGCCATTATAGAGGATGCCGGCCCTAGGCCGAAAGCCTTGTTCTCCAAGAGGCCGGCCCTGCGGGCGACGCCGTCAATTGAATTCCGTGCCTCCCTTGCGCATGAGATACTTTTCCGACACGCTCTTCAGAATCAGACGCCGCAAGGCCGGCGTTTCGGTTTCGACGACGGGCTTCACCACGACGCCTTCCCGTACGTGTCGGGCGTCGAACGTAGTGGCTCCGTTGGTATGCAACTGCAACTTTTCCTGGCTGAAGGGCCCTTCGTAAAGCACGGGAGCCAAGGCAAAGAGATCGCCCAACTCCGGCAAGGCCTGCGCATCCACGTAGCGCCCTTGGCCGGGTTCGCCGACGTAACAGTCGAAAAGCGCGAACCCCTTGGTCCGCAACCCGTATTGCAGATCCTGCACGCCCGGCCCGAAGACCTCGCCCAGCACGTAAAAGGGTTCGTCGGGACGCGCCAGGCGCGTTTGCGCTTGCTCCAAGGCCGCGCGGTAGGTTCCGTACGTGCGCACGTACAGATTTTTCGCGTTCGCCTCGTCGAGCTGGAAAATCAGTCCCTTTTCGGCAATGCCTTTGCTGGCGACGACCGCGCCGCAGGCGGGATGCCAGCCCAAACAGCACCATGTGCCGTGAATCTTTTCGGTCATGATCACGGGCTGGCCCTCGACGAAAGCCTCAGGATATTTCTTGATATCCTCGATGTCGTAGCGCAACGCCGCCCTGGGCGCGGCCATCACGGCGCCGCTCATGGAGACGGGAATGGGCGGTTCCCATTTCGCGAGTTCCAGCAGTTCCGTAACGTCGTCCCCCAAATGCACGGCCTGGCCGCGTATCCGGCCCGCGCGCACGGGATACACCAGTCCCTGGCTCAATACGCCGCGCAATTTGACGGCCTTGACCCGGTTTTTCTGCGCGCCGGCCAGCCGGCCCTCAAGTCCCAATTCCTGGATGAGCCAGCCCGGGCAGAGACTGCCTTCGGGCACGTAGGCCGCCAAATCGCCGGTGCGGTATTCGCCTTTGCCTACGATGCAGTTGTACGCGCCGATCTTGGCGATTTCCAGGCGATCCGCCTTGGGATGCGTTTCGATCGTTACGCGGTAGATCTTCGCTTCGAACGATGCCATATTCCTTTGCCTCCTTGCGTTGCGCCTTCATCCGCGCCAGGGCCGCGGCGCCGACGTCGTCAACGGGTCATGCGCTTGTTGTTGGCCTTGGCCGAACGATAGAGATTCAGGCCCAATTCGTTCTTCGCGAACAGCTTCAGGGACTCGTAAAACACCGCGCGATCCCTTTGCGTCAATACGGCCTGCTTGTCCGCCAGACTCAGGGCATTGGGGTAATTGGAACCGCCGTACAGGCATTCAGCCCGGACTGCGTTCAGGATAGCCTCCAGATGCCCTGCTTCGTACGCCCACATGGGGATTTCGAGGCGGGAGGGATGCGCGCGGGGATCCGTGCGCATGTACACGAAGCCCACCTCGGCGTAGTAAAACGAGAGGTCCTGCCCCAAACTCAAACCGTCCGCGCGCGCGCATTGCATGAAAGGCGTGCGGTCGCCCCAGTTAGGCAACAGTTCGTGCAGCAAGGCCGCGTCGCGCACGAACGGACCGCCGCGCTCCGGATCCAGCGCGGCCAGCATATGCCCGAGATCCCGGCTGTCGCTGGTATCCACGTAGCCCACTACCGGAAAGCCGCGCGCGCGGCTCTCGCGCAACAGGGTCTCAGCCGCGGCGATGTAGGCCGGCGCGTCTTCCTTCAGCCGCTGGGCGAAGGATACCAGGAAAGAATTGTCGTAAAAGCAAACCGGCGCGGCGGACAGCGGCTGGGCCAATTGCGGGATCTTCTGGCATTCCCTCTGGAAACGCAGGCGATTCACTTCCCGCGACAACTCTTCGCCTTGCCGCGCCGCGTCCCATTCGGAGACGTCCGGCATGAGCAACTCCAAATCCTGCCCCTTGCCATGGTCGCGCAACAGCGGATCGTTGTAGTAATACCCGATCTGAATCGCGCCGACCGCGATGGACATGCCTCGTTCCGATACCAGCTGACTGCCGTCGACGGCGACCGTGGGGCGCGTCTTCAAAACCTCGTGCGCCCAGGCTTGCGCCGCCTTTTTGTGGGGCCAGCGCAGGGGAAACGGAACGCAAAAACCCGGGTGCGCGTCGACGTCCGCCGTCGGGCGCGCGCCGGGCCAATTCTCGTCCAGATCGTCCAAACGCGCGCGGGTCTCGGCATGCGTCAAAAGCCGCAAGGCATGCATGTCCGCGGCTATTCTTTGGGCGCGGGATTGGCTTTGGGCCAATGTGCGCCCCATAACCGGTTTCGTGCGGTGCAGCGCGGCATAGAGTTGTCGTTTGTTCAGCATCGGCCTGTGCTCGCAACGTCGCGCCAGGCGCAACCGGATTAGAACATGTTAGCGAAGGGCGCAGCGAATTGCAACTGGAACCCGCGCCGGGGGCGACGCGGAAAACCGTCTTATACCCTGCCCGGCGCGTGGCGGCAATGGTAGACTGCAAGCTTGACGCCTGCCTTTCCGCCCGTTTTTCGGCATGTTCTTGAGGATTTCGGTCGTGTTTCCGGGACGAGGTCGCGGGATGTCCGTCGCCGACGCCACGCGCAACCGTCAGCGCGGTCGCCACGCGGCGTATCGGCTTCTGCCCTGCCTGTGGCTATGGATCCTCGGCGCCTGCGCGAACCCCAGCGCCCAAGCCGAAGCGGAGGCGTCTTCCCTGCGGCCCGAATACGCGGCCCTGCAGGCCGAGCTGCCGTCCTTGCCGACCTACGACATCCAGACCTGGTTTCGCCCCGAACGCAATCAGCTGGCGGGCGAAATGCGCGTACGGGGCCGCAACGATTCGCCCGATACCTGGCATCAACTGGTATTTCGTCTCTATCCCAACCTCTACCATTACGGCGGCAACATGGTGATCGAAAGGGGCGCCCTGGGCAACACGATCGTGCCGTTCCGCCTGGAAGCGGACGATTCGGCCGCCGTATTCCTCTTGGCCCGGGAGGACTGGATTGCGCCTGATCAGGCTTTCGATTTCCGTTTGCGCTGGCGCCTCTCGTTTCCGGTCCTGCGCGACGTCTCCAGCATCTACGTCCGCTTCGGGGAAATCCTGGGCTTTCACGCCGCGCCCAATTTCTATCCCGCCCTGGCTCCCTATCTGCCCGGCCCCATCCCCGGCGCCGGCGCCTGGTGGGTGGCAGAAGGACCGTCGCACGGCGACGTGGCGTTCGGCCGCGCCTCCCTGTTCTCCGTATCCCTGTACATGCCCGCCGGCTTGCCGCCCGTCACGAACGGCGTTTTGGTGGCCCAGCGCGCCCTGGAGCACGCCTGCCCGCACTTGCCGCCCTGGACGCCCTGCACCCCGGAGCGACAGAACGAATGCCTGGAACGGCTAACGGTCGCCGATTGCCGCGCGCAGAATCTGGTCCGGTATCGTTTCGCGAGCGGCCCGGTCCGGGAATTCGCCTTCATCACGCATCCGGACTACGAAAGCGTATCGTTTGACGTCAACGGGGTGCTCGTGACCAGTTATTGGGTCCCGGCCTACGCCGCCTCCGGCCGCGCCGCGCGCGACTACGCCGTCGCGGCCTTGCGCATTTACGCCGCGGAATTCGGCCCCTATCCCTACCGGTTCCTGACGGTGGCCATGGCGCCGCTGGCCAACGGTTCCATGGAATATCCTCAACTCAACCTCGTCGGCCTGCAGTTGTACCAGGGCTTCGAAGCCGGTTTGGAAGCGCAGATCGCCTTTTCCGTGGCTCACCAGTGGTGGTACCAACTGGTTCACAACGATCCGGTGAACGAACCGTGGCTGGACGAAGCCCTGAGTTCTTTCGCCGCGTACCTGTACCAGGAACGACTGTACGGCGCGGACCGCGCCGCGTTGTACCGCCTGCAAGAATGGGTCGTGCCGGTCCAGTACATGAAGGATAACGACTGGGATGCGCCCGTCAACCGGAGCGTGCATGCATACCCCACGGCACGGGATTACGAAATTCTCGTCTACCGCAAAGGCGCGCTGCTCCTGGATTTGGTGCGGACTTCCATCGGCCCCCGGGCCATGCGCCTGCTGCTCACGGATATTGTAGCCAAGCATCGCTTCGGTCTGATAGACTCTACTGCCTTGCTGGATTACCTGTGGCGCGCGGATCCGACCGTCATGACCTTGCACCAGAAAGAGTACTTGACTCCCGATCTCTGGCGTTGATCGATGTCGCCTTGCCGCTGCCTGAAAGAAAAGTCGAACGAGCCATGAAACCGATGCGATCCGAGATTACGTCCAATCTGTACGGCGAATTGACGGTCTTCGGCGGCACGGCGAACCAACCCTTGACCCAATCCGTCTGTTGCGAACTGGGCCTGGCCCCGGCGCAAGCCAACATTCGCCAGTTCCCCAATTCCAATACGTTCATCCAGCTGGCCCGCAGCGTGCGCGGCAAGGACGTGTTTCTCATTCAGCCGACCGCCGCGCCGACCAACGACAATTTGATGGAACTGCTCATCTTCATCGAAACCTTGCGCCGGGACAGCGCCGGCCGCATCACCGCGGTCATTCCCTATTACGGCTACGGGCGCACCGACAAAAAGGACGTGCCGCGGTCGCCGATCACCGCGCGCCTCGTGGCGGATCTCCTGGTGACGGCCGGCGTCGACCGCATCCTGGCCGTCGACATGCATGCGGGCCAGACCGCGGGCTTCTTTTCGGTACCGGTCGACGAAATCACCGCGGTGGGCCTGATCGCCGACCATTTCCGGACCCTGGATCTGGATCGGGAAAGGACGACGGTCGTCTCGCCCGACATCGGCGCCGTGCGCCGTACGCGCAATTTGGCCGAAAAGCTGGATCTGCCCATTGCCATCATCGAAAAACGCCGTCAGGAAGACGGCTTGCACATGTTGAACATCATCGGAGACGTCGCGCACCGGGACGTCATCGTCATAGACGACGAAATCGACACGGGCGGCACCATTACCGAAGCGGCCCATTTTCTGGCGGAACGCGGCGGCGCGCGCCATCTGTACGCCGCCGCCACCCATGCCGTGCTCAGCGGGCCCGCCGTCAGCCAGCGCCTGCAGGACAGCCCCTACCGGGAGATCGTGGTCACGGACACCTTGGTCATCCCTCCCGCCAAAGTGTCTGCCAAGTTCACGGTGCTGAAGCTGGGCCAGACGATCGCGGGCGTCATTGCGCGCATCCACGCGGGACGCAGCGTCGGCGAGTTCCTGAACTACTGACAGGCAGCTATCCGGCGTTTCATGTTGCGCAAACTGTACCATCGCCTGGTCGGCACGGCGGACGACCGCGTGCTGCGGGGCTTTCGCTCCCAGATGGACGCGATCAACGCGCGCGAGCGCGCGCTGGAAACCTGGACCGACGACGATTTGAGAACCCAAACGGCGACGTTTCGGCAACAGGTGCAGGAACGAACGGCGCCGCAACGGGAGGCCTGGGTCCAGGCCTCCCAATCTGTGGCCGAGGCGCAGACGCACAACGTCGCAGCGGCCCAGCAGGCCCGGCAACAAGTCCAGAAGCAATGGCTGGATGCCGAGCGCCAAATCCTGGACAGCCTGCTGGTCGACGCCTTCGCCGCCGTGCGCGAGGCCTGCAAACGAACCTTGGGCAAGCGCCATTACGATGTCCAGCTGCTGGGAGGCATGGTGCTGCACCAAGGCGCCGTCGCGGAAATGAAGACGGGCGAAGGCAAGACCTTCGTTGCCGCGCTGCCCCTGTACCTGAACGCGCTGGCGGGCCGCGGCGTCCATCTGGTTACGCCCAACGATTACTTGTCCAAAGTGGGCGTGCAGTTGATGGGTCCCATTTACCATCTGCTCGGCGTATCGGTGTCCGTCATCCAGAATCAGGGCGCCGCGGACGCGCAGGGCAGTTTCCTTTACGATCCCGAGCATCGCACCGCGGACGATCGCTACCAGAGCCTGAAGCCCTTCTCGCGGCGCGAAGCCTACGCGTGCGACGTCACCTACGGCACCAACAACGAATTCGGGTTCGATTTCCTGCGGGACAACATGGCGCGCAGCGCGGAGGACAAGGTGCAACGTTCCTTGCACTACGCCATCGTGGACGAGGCCGACAATATCCTGATTGACGAAGCCCGCACGCCGCTCATCATTTCCGGGGTGGCGCGCGAAAGTTCCAACCTGTACCAGAAATTCGCGTCCGTCGTGAAACCTTTGCGCGCCGAGCAAGACTATACGGTGCAGGAGAAGGAACGAACCGTTACCCTCACCGAAGAGGGCCTGGCGCGCGTGGAACGCGTCCTGGGCGTAGACAATCTCTACGCTCAGGAAAATGCGGAGATGCTGCCTTATCTGGACAATGCGTTACGCGCCCAGGTGCTCTATCGCCGGGACGTGGAATACCTGGTGCGGCAGAAGGAAGTCGTCATCGTGGACGAATTCACGGGCCGCATGATGGAGGGTCGGCGCTTCAGCGAAGGCTTGCATCAGGCCATTGAAGCCAAGGAAGGCGTCGCGGTGCAACGGGAGTCGATGACTTTGGCCAGCATTACGTTCCAGAATTACTTCCGGATGTACCACTGCCTGGCGGGCATGACCGGCACCGCCAAAACGGAAGAGGAGGAATTGGGGGCCATTTACGATCTGGACGTGACAGCCGTGCCGACGTACAAGCCCGTGATCCGCGAGGATTACATGGACGTGGTGTACCGCGACAAGAAGAGCAAATACCAAAGCGTGATGGAAGAAATCAAGGCCATGCACGACTTGGGACGTCCCGTCTTGGTGGGTACCGCGTCCATCGAAACCAGCGAACTGCTCAGCCAGCTCCTGCGCCGCGCCCGCATCCCCCACGAAGTGCTGAACGCCAAGAACCACGAGCGCGAGGCCGTGATCATCGCGCAGGCCGGCCGGCGCGGCGCCGTAACGCTCGCCACCAACATGGCGGGCCGCGGCGTGGACATCCTGTTGGGCGGCAACCCGGAGGGCTTGGCCCGGGAACGCCTGCGCAAGGAGAAGTTCGACCTGACGGCCATCAAGCAGCAAGCCTGGAATCAGGCCCTGGATTGGCTGGCGCGCGACCAGGACCCGGCGGCGGAGATGGCAGGCGATTGGGTCCAGACCCTGGCCGCTACCTATCGCCAGGTCGAAACGGAGCGCCGCGAAGTGCTGACGCTGGGCGGCTTGCACGTCATTGGCACGGAACGGCACGAATCCCGGCGCATCGACAATCAGTTGCGGGGCCGCTCCGGACGGCTGGGCGACCCGGGCAGCAGCCGCTTCTTCCTCAGTCTGGAAGACGATTTGATGCTGCGCTTCGGCGGCGAACGCGTTTCCAATCTCATGACGCGTTTCAAGATGGAAGAGACGCCTATCGAAAACAACATCATTGACCGGGTCATCGAAAATGCCCAAGTCAAAGTGGAAGGCTTTTATTTCGACAGCCGCAAGAACGTGTTGCAGTACGACGAAGTGGTGAATGAACAGCGGGCCGCCATTTACCAACAACGGAATCGCATCCTGGAAGCCGAATCCGCGGAACCGCTGCTCCAGGCGATGGTGGCCGAATTTCTCGCCCAATTCGTCAGCGAACGGTATGCCGAGCGCGACGAAGACGAGGATGAAGACGAAGACGAGAAAAACACAAAAAACATAAATGAATTTTTTCCTCCCCATTCTCCCAGCCTGCCCGTCGCCTTGCGGGAGCATCTGGGCGCGGACGAGCCGGGTTCGTGGAACGAGGAACAGGCGCAGGAACGCTTGCCGGCGATCGGCGCGGAGACCATTCGCCGGAAAAAGGAACAGTTCGCCGATCCGGATTTGCTGGACAGGGTGTTCCGCGATCTGATGCTGAACGTCATTGATAACCTGTGGACGCGGCACCTGACCGACCTGGATCATTTACGCGAAGGCATAGGCCTCCGCGCCTTGGCCCAGATTCGGCCCATCGTCGCCTACCAGCAGGAAGCCTACGGCATGTTCGCCGCCCTGCAAGAAGACGTCCGGGAGCAAGTCGCGCGCAGCGCCTTGGCCTTGCAGGTGCGCATCGTCGAAGCGCCCGCGCGCATCTACGATCGCGTCCGGACGAATCGCCAGAACGACGAGGCGGCTCTCCGTCCCGTTCTGCGCGCGCGCACGCCGGGACGCAATGATCCATGCCCTTGCGGCAGCGGTCGCAAGTACAAGCATTGCCATATGCTCAAGGACAAAGCCGCGCTCCAAACCTAGCGGCCGGGGATTGTGGATAACGCAGGGGATAACGCGGGGATAACGCGTGCGCATACGGGGATAACCCAGGGCCTTATGGGGATTTCGTCAAGCGCGCGCCCTGCGTTTTCCCCAAACGGCCCGGATTTATCCCCATTCGGCTGCCAAGTTATCCCCAGATCATTCGCAGTTATCCCCAGGTTGCGCATGGCGATATGCCCTCGATCCAGCCTGGCGCAGGCCCTGACGCCTGCGCGTTATCCCCAATTCGACGCTTCCCTACTACGACTAACCTATATATAGAATCTGAGCTCTCAAGATGATCTATGCATAGGGTAAGAAGTAGTAAGGTTGGGGATAACTCTGCCCCGGACGGCATCAGGCCGCGCCTGCGAAAGACCTGGCCTGAGCCGATTCGCCACCGCTTTTATCCATTCCATGCCCGTAGCCATGCCCATATACGAATTTACCTGCGTCCAGTGCGACAACAGCTTCGAGCAATTGATGGCGTTCGCCGCGACGCAAGCCGCAGATTGCCCCCTATGCGGATCGACGCGTACGCAACGCATCGTGAGCGCGCCTGCCATCCATTTCAAAGGCGGCGGTTTCTATTCCACGGATACGCGTGCGGAGGCCGAAGCGCAACAAGAAAAGAAGAAAGATAAGCCGGAGACCGGCGAATCCGCGCAGAAGGAAAGCGCCGGGGAAAAAGGCAAGGCCGCGGCAGGCAACGAGGGCAGTAACGGCCAGGCGTCCGGCCAGGCGGAAACGAAACGCCCGCAAGGAACCGCATCCCAAACGGCCCAAACCGCGTCCAGCGCCTAGCGCGCGTCGGCTATCGGAAATAAATTGATTGCCTCTCGCGGCAGTCCGTTAGCCTCAGGCTGGACGGGAGGTCGAGATCCGCGCAAGAGGTCAATCCAACCGGCTGGCCCCCGCGTTGTCGGGCGCATCCCGTTCCATGTCCGTTCCGCCTGCGGGCCGCCCGCCTGCGTCCCGCCTGCATTGGGCGCCTCTGGTCGGGGCCGCCTCGCAGGTGATGCTGCTCTTCGTGATGAGCCGCCTCACCGGCCTGGCGCGCGATGTCGTCATCGTCGGGACTTTCGGTTTGTCGGAGCCTCTGGACGCCTACCAGGCGGCTTTTCGCATTCCCGACATGATTTTCGAAGTCGTGGCGGGGGGCGCGCTGGGCAGCGCTTTCCTGCCCACGTTCACGCGTTATCTGCACCGTTCAGGCGAAGCGGCGGCTTGGCGTCTCTTCAGTCAAGCGGTAAACGCCGTTACCTTCATTCTGACCCTGTTCGCAGGGGCGTGCATTTTCGCGGCGCCGTGGCTGGTGCGCGTGCTGCTGGCTCCCGGTTTCGCTCCCGCGCAACAACTGCTGGTGGCGAACCTCATGCGCTGGCTCCTCTTGGCGACGGTCATTTACGGCGCCAGCGGCTTGTGCATGGCGGCTCTGAATACGAAGCGGCATTTCTCCTGGCCGGCGCTGGCGCCGTCTCTGCGGAACGGAGCCATCATCGCGAGCGCCTTGTTCTTGGCGAAGCCGTGGGGCGTATACGGTTTGGCGGCGGGCGCCGTCGTCGGCGCCGTCCTGCATCTGGCGGTTCAATTGCCGGCCGCAGTGCGGCACGGCTTGCGGTACGAACTGATATTGCGCTGGCGGGATCCCGGCTTGGTCCATGTCATGAAACTCATGCTGCCGCGCATGATTGGGCTGCTGTTCATTCATCTCAACTTCATCGTCAATACTTATCTGGCCAGCCAACTGGCGCCGGGCAGCGTCAGCGCGTTGGAATACGGATTCCGGATTATGCTCTTGCCGGTGGCCTTGTTCGGCCAGGCTTTGGCCATTGCCGCCTTCCCTACGTTTTCGGTGCAGGTGGAGGCCCGCAATTGGCCGGCGATCAGGGAAACCTTCAGCCGCGCGGTACGCTTGGTGACGTTTCTGGCCGCGCCCGCGACCGCGGGCCTCTACCTGTTGCGCATGCCTCTCGTGCAAACGCTTTATCAAAGGGGCTCCTTCACTGCGGAGAGCGCGGAACGCGTGGCTTATGCCCTGCAGTTCTTTCTCATCGGCCTGCTGGCCTACGCCGTAGTGGAGATAGCGGTGCGCGCCTTCTACGCTTTCCACGATACGCGCACGCCCGTGGCGGCCGGCGTGTTGATTGCCGGACTGAACGTAGGCTTGAGCGTCTGGTGGGTGCGTTATCTGGGGTTCGGCGGCCCCGCATTGGCCAACAGCGTGGCCACAACCTTGGAAATGGGCCTTTTGCTGGTATGGATCAAACGCAAAATCCCGGATCTGGACTGGAGCCAACTCATGGGGAATGGATGGCAGGTAGCGCTCGCGACCTTGGGCATGGGATTGCTGGTGTGGCGCTACGTGGAATGGGCGACCGTCTGGACGCAGGCCATGACCTGCGGTCCGTGCCTCGTCTTGGCCAGCGGCTTGTTGATCGCCGCGGCGACCTATCTGTTGCTGGCCCGTCTGCTGGGCAATCAGGACTGGCGATTTCTGTTGCGGAAGCCCACGCCGTCTGCCTGAATGGCGCATCCAACTCTAACAAAGGCTTAACAATCTTGTCCGTTCCGTGATATATGATCCAGGCAACGCGTTAAAGTGGCTTTGAGAAGAGTGAATCATGTTTTTCGATCCCATGTACTTCGTTTTCGCCCTGCCGGCCCTGATCCTGGGGCTTTGGGCGCAGACGAGAGTCCGATCCAGTTTCAATCGTTACGCCAAGGTGGGAAACCGCAGCGGCATGACGGGCGCGACCGCGGCGCGGCGCCTACTGGACGCGCAAGGTCTGTTCAAAGTGGCGGTGGAGGAATCCCGCGGCTTTTTGTCAGACCATTACGATCCCAGGAGCAAGTCGTTGCGCCTCAGTCGAGACGTATACCACAATTCCAGCATCGCCGCGGTCGGCATTGCGGCGCACGAAGCGGGCCACGCCATTCAGGACCAACAGAACTACGCCGCTTTGGGCTTGCGCACGGCCGTCGTGCCTACGGCGCAGATCGGGAGCTGGCTGGGCCCTATCCTGTTCTTCATCGGCCTGTTCATCAACCAGCAGCTGGCTTGGGTCGGCTTGGGCCTGTTCGCCTTGACCTCCGTCTTCACCCTCATCACGTTGCCGGTGGAATTCAATGCCAGTCGCAGAGCCAAGCAGCTGTTGGTGTCGCACGGCATTCTGGCCGGCGATGAAATGGTCGGCGTGAATCGAGTGCTGAACGCCGCGGCTCTGACGTACGTGGCGGCCGCGGCGCAATCCATCTCCGCTCTGATGTATTACGCCTTCATTTTGATGGGAGTGAACCGGGAGTGACGTCTCGCCGTATCCAGGGAACGCACGGCGAACGGCCCGGTTCCCGTGGTTCCTAACGGGCCGCCCGCCCCAGAGCGAAGGGGAAATCCTTCGCTTTGGGTGTTCCTGCTGGCCATTGTCGTGATCTTGGTCGCTACGGTAGGCTCCGATCCTGCCGCGTGGCGCCAACGCCTGGTTCCGCCCACGGCGCCGGTGGAACCAGCTCTGCAACCGTCCAATCTCGTCGTGCGCGTCGATCCCGATTCCATTCGGATTCAGGAGACCGATTTCGAAACGGCGGCGCTCATGAACATCTATGCCAAGGGCAATCCGTCCGTGGTGCAGATTCGCCTTTTGAGCCTCAATACGGGACTGGGCAGTCGGGCCTTGGGGGAAGGTTCGGGATTCGTGTGGGACACGGAGGGGCATATCGTCACGAACGCGCATGTAGTAGACGCGCGCGGCCTGTTGCAGGTGGTATTTCCTGACGATACGGTCTCGCTCGGACGGGTCAAGGCCGCGGACCCGTATAGCGACTTGGCCGTCGTCAAAATCGATCCGCAAGGCTACGATCTGCAGCCTGTAGTCCTCGGCAACATAGATGAGTTGCAGGTTGGGATGCGCGTAGCCGCTATCGGTTCTCCCTTTTCGCAAGCCCAGACTTTGACCAGCGGCATCGTCAGCGCGCTGGGACGCAACATTTACGCCCTGAATCCCAATTACCAGATCCCGGACAGCATTCAGTTCGATGCCGCCATCAATCCGGGCAATTCGGGCGGACCGCTGTTCAACGATGCCGGAGAAGTCGTGGGCGTAGTCGCGCAGATCATATCGCCTGAGCGCGTGTCCAGCGGCATTGGCATGGCGGTGCCGGTGTCCATCGTCAAGCGCGTGATACCGACCTTGATCGCGGAAGGCAGTTACCAGCACAGTTTCCTGGGCATCCGCGGATCCACCTACAGTCCCATCTGCGCGTCGCAGCTGGGCTTGCCGCCCGAAGCGCGCGGCGTATACGTCGCCGCGATCAATTCCAATTCGCCGGCTTGGCGCGGCAATCTGCGCGGCGGCAACAGTCAGTTGCGCAACCCTCGATTTCCTCAAATCTGCCCTACCGTGGTGGGCGGCGATCTCATCGTCGGCATTGAAGGCCAAGAAGTGACTTCCTTCAGCGATCTGATGATCTATCTGGAGCGTTATACGTCGCCGGGGGATCAGGTCTCGCTCACCGTGCTGCGCGACGACAACTACGTCAATTTGGACGTGGTGTTAGGCGCGCGTCCCTAGTACACGGTCATGTGAATTCTGTTAGGTGATACTATAGTTCTCACCGTCAGCGTCAGCCCCGACAAGGATTGCCTGTCTCTGCAATGTACGGCACTTGGCCGCGTCCGAACGGCAATTTCTGAATTATAACCTAACATAATTCACATGACGGAGTGCCAGGTTGCGGACTGGCGCAACCCGTTGCGCTCGTACGCCCCAAACATTCAATCGCGGGACGCAAGTCTGGCCACTCTGCAGAATTCGTGCAATATTTTCCTCAGAAGATGGTACAATGCAATCTGCACTGAGGCCTACATGAAGGCAACAAGGCAAGGCGCGTACTGCAGCTCCCGCTCAGGACGCTCTTTTCTGCATTGGAAGGGTGCGTAACGCACCTGAACGCTGGCGAGACGGAAACTCTTTGCGCGTCTCCGCCAAGGCAACCTGGTCCACTGCCATCGGGCGCAACCGGGGCGTCCGGCCGCGCCGGCCGGCTCGCCTGCGGGGCGATCCGGATGGCCGTACGGCCCGGGAGCGCGCGCCGCCCTGAACGGTTCCGTTCAGAAACGTCTTGTTTTCAAGCCGCGCTGGCCGCGCGGCTTACGCCGCATTGTCTGTTGCGCGCCCTCCGTCTCCCAACCTGTCCGTCTATCAGCGTAATTTCTTATGCGCTTATTTTTCGATAACGCCATATCGCTTTCCGTTCTCCGAACGGCAGGGAAACGCCTGGTTTCTCACAGCGCGCTGGCCGCCTGCGCCGTGCTGGCCTTTGTGGGCTGGCGGGTGGTGGACGACTACGGCCTCTCCGGTGACGCGGAGACGCAACGGACTTTGGCCGTCCAAACCCTCGCGTACGTTAATGGATTTATCGATCCGACCTACCGTGACCAGTTCTATGGTCCCGCGTTTGAGCTGGCGCTGCTGGCCGGCGAGCGCGTGCTGGGCTTGCAGGACAGCCGCCGCATCCATCGGCTGCGGCATGGCCTGACGCATCTGTTCTTTCTCGCGGGCGGCTGGGGCTGCGCCTGGCTGACGTACCGGCGGTACGGCAGCCGCCGGCTGGCCCTGTGCGCCCTGGGCCTGTTCCTGCTGCATCCCCGGCTGTACGCCCATTCCTTCTTCAATTCCAAGGATCTGCCGTTCCTCGCCCTGTTCATGCTGACGCTGTGCCTCGCGCAGCGGGCCTTCCGCCGGGACACCCTGGCCGCCTTTGCGCTCTGCGGCGCGGGCGCGGGCCTGCTGATCAACCTCCGCCTGCCCGGCGCCGTGCTCTTCGCGGCCGTGCTCGGCCTGCGCGCGTGCGACGCCGTCTGCGCGGCGGACGGGCCGGCGCGGCGCCACGTCCTGCGCACGAGCGTCCTGTTCGCCGCGGCCGGCGCGCTGGCCCTGTACGCGACCTGGCCCTATCTGTGGCCCGACCCCGTCCGGCGTTTGGGCGCGGCGTTCGCGTTCATGGCCCAACATCCTCAGGACATCAGCAACGTGTTCCGCGGGCACTTCGTCAGCAGCCTGGCCGTGCCGCCTGACTACATTCCCGTCTGGTTCGCCGTGACCGCGCCGCCCGGCGCGCTGCTGCTCGGCCTCCTCGGCGCGCTGACGTGGCTCCGCCGCGTCGGGGGGGGCCGGCCGCGCGTCCTGGTCCGGAATACGGCCCTGCGCTTCGAGGGCCTGCTCGTGGCCTGCGTCTTCCTGCCCGCGCTGGCCGTGATCCTGCTGGAATCCACGCTCTATCATGGCTGGCGCCAGATGTATTTCCTCCACGCCCCCTTCTGCCTGCTGGCGGTGGCCGGCCTGCGCGCGCTCGCGACCGCGTGCGCGCCCTATGGGCGGCGGGCGTACGGCCTGGTCGGCCTGGGCCTAGGGACGATCGCCGCGGCCATGATCGGCCTCCATCCCCACCAGTACGCCTATTTCAACTTTCTGACGCCGCGCGCGCAGCCGGAAGGCCTGGCGGCGCAGTACGACCTGGATTACTGGGACATCGAGTTGAAGGAGGCGTTGGACGCCCTGCGCGTCCGCTATGCCGGCCCGTGGCGCGTGACCGGCTCCAATCCCCGCGCCCTCCAGAGAACGCTGGCTCTCTTGCCCGCGGCGGATCGGCACCGGATCACGGTCGCGGACGCGGCGCCGGCAGACGTCTACGTCCAACACGCGCCGGGCGCGCGCGCGCAGGCCGCGTACGTCCCGCTCCTCACCCGCCGCGTCTACAACACGACCCTGTTCGTCGTCACCGCCCTGAACTTGGCCTACGCGGATCCCGCCGCGGCGGCCGCCGCGCGCCGGGCCCACCGCGCCGCGACGGCCTCACCGCCCGCGGCGCGCGCCCCGTTCGACCTGCATCTCGACGGCCAGCGCCTGACCTACCGCCAGGCGCCTTGCCGCTGGGCCGACGCGCAACCTCGGTTCTTCCTGCACGTCGTCCCCGTCGACCCGCGGGCGTTGCCGGCGCGCGCGCGTCCGGCCGGCTTCGAGAACCTCGACTTCGACTTCCAGCGGCGCGGCGTCTATTGGGAGGACGCGTGCTGGGCGACCGTCGCCCTGCCGGCCTACGCGCTGCAATACCTCCGCACCGGGCAGCGCCTGCGCGAGACCGGCGAGCTGCTCTGGGCCGCGTCCCTTCCCGCGCCCCTGGGGCCGGACGCGCGCGCCGCCTACCGGGCCGCGTACGCGGCCCTGGCCGCGCAGGCGCCCGCGCACCGTTCCGTTTTCGACGTCTACGTGACCGCCGGGACGGTGACCTTCGCCAAGGCGCCCTGCGCCGCCGCCGACACGGAACCCCAATTCATCCTCCACGCCGCCCCCGCGGATCCGCGCACGCTGGCCGGGCGTCCGTTCGCCAACTTGGACTTCCCCTTCTTCGCACGCGGCGTGCGGTGGGACGACCGCTGCCTGGCCTCCGTCCCGCGCCCCGCCTACCCGGTCCGGCGCCTGACGGCGGGCCAGTGGCTGTCGGGCGCGGCGCGCACGCTGTGGCAGGCCGACCTCCCCCTCGCGCCCGCGCCGCATGCCTTGCATGTCTACCACCAGACTTGGCGCACGCTGGCGGCCGCCTCGCCGGCGTACCGGGGCGTCTTCGACGTCCATGTCGCCGCGGACGCCGTCGCCTTCGCCAAGGCGCCCTGCGCCGCCGCCGACACGGAACCCACATTCATCCTCCACGTCGTCCCGGTGCGCCCGCGCGATCTGCCGCCGGACCGCCGGTCCGCGGGCTTCGACAACCGCGATTTCCGGTTCGCCTGGCAAGGCCTGCATTTCGACGGGCGCTGCCTGGCCCGCGCGCCCCTCCCCGCCTGGCCCATTGCCTCCCTCCGCGTCGGCCAGTTCCGATCGGGCGAAGAACCTCTCTGGAGGGCCGAGATCCCGCGCCCCCGCTAAGGCTCTGGGATGATGGCCGGCGCGGGCGCCTCCCGGTCGTGCGGCCCGGCCGGTATGGGACGTCCCATCAACGCGCGGCAGCTCTCCGAAGGACGGATCCGCGCGCAGGTTCCCGGCCGGAGGCCGTCCGGTTGACCGCGGCCAGGGCATCCGCCGGCGGCTTCGGATGCGACCGGGAACCGTGGCGTCGTTGCTGTTGCCTTCGCCAAGGGGCACCCGACCGTGCCATCCAGCACAACGCGGCCATTAAAAAAAGATAATGAGTTTCATTTACTACGTATATGCCGGAATATGCATACAGAAAAGGACGGATGCAGAACCATTGGGCATCGGTCAGCACAATCATGGGGGGCTCCTCGGAGCCAAGGGCTAGGGAATCGACTCCCTGGAGGCTAACCGGGGAGCATACAGGATGTCCAATTCAGTCTCCCTGTGGCCAGGAAAACCCGTTCTGGCTGGTACTCAAAGTTCCACAGAACCTAGTACTCAGTCATGAGGATTCTGTTAGGTTGTAATATTGTTCTCGCTATCAACGTCAGCCCCAACGAGGATCGCATGTCCCTGCAATACGTACGGCCCTTGACCGAGTCCGAACGGCAGTTTCTGAATATGACCTGACAGAAGTCGCATGACCGCGTACTAGCGGGGGCTGAGGCCAGCAATGCAATTGACACTATAACATAATATCATATACATGACAATATGCTGGAGGCAGGAGGCCCTGGATCTGTGCGCCCTGTTGCGGGGCAACCCTGTCAGGCGGCCCCATTGGATCATCGGGCGCGCATCAAAATCATGGGCAAAGACGCGCGTTAGTATATAATTTTCACTGCCGTGGGTTCTCGCTTGTCGGTTGGGCGTACCCGCCCCGTGGGCGGCTTGGCTCATAGTCCGGCAGACTCTTCAAGTGAAGCGATCCGCCATGCTCACCAATCTCTTCGCGCGGAGTCGTACGTGGCTGACGCGCCATGCCGCGACGGGGTTGGCGTGCCTGCTCTGCGGCGCGGTCGGGATCGCGGTTCTGGACGATTACGACGCGTTCATTGACGCGCCCGATCAGCGCGAGACCGCGGCGATCACGCTGGATTACGCATGGGGACGCACCGACGCCCTGTTGCGTTACGAATTCCGCATGAACGGCGTCGTCTTCGAGGCGCCGCTGCTGTGGGCGGAACGCCTGCTGGGGTTGCAGGACAGCCGATCCATCTATCTGCTGCGGCACGGGCTGACGCATCTGCTCTTTCTGGCCGGCGGCCTGGGCGGCTATGCGTTGGCGTTCCGCCTGTACCGCAGTCGTCTCCTCGCGCTGGTCGCGCTGGGGCTGTACCTGCTGCATCCGCGCCTGTACGCGCACTCGTTCTGGAATTCCAAGGATCTGCCCTTCCTCAGCCTGTTCATGCTGGCCTTGTTGCTGACGCACTGGGCCTTGCGCCGCGGCTCCGTCCCGGCCTTGCTGCTGTGCGGCGCGGGCATCGGGGTTCTCAGCAACGCGCGCCTGATGGGCCTGCTGTTGCTGGGCGCGGTGCTGGTTCTGCGGACGCTCGACTTCTTCCAGGCCGACCGGTCCGCCCGGCGTCCGATCGCGTGGAGCGGCGGGGCGTTCGTCGCGGCCAGCGTAGTGACGATCTATGCCTTGCATCCCTATCTGTGGAGCGACCCGCTACGCCATTTCGGGGAAATACTCGCCTCCTCGGCCGATTTCGGGTACCGTGCCTACCAGCTGTTTCGCGGACGCTACATCTGGAGCACGGAGCCGCCGTTCGCGTACGTGCCCGTGTGGTTCGCGATCACCACGCCGTTGGCCGCGCTCGGGTTCGGCCTCCTCGGCAGCGCGGCGACGGTCCGGCGCGGCCTGCGCCAGCGCGCGGCCCTGTGGCGCAACACGCGGCTGCGCTTCGAGTGGCTGCTGCTGGCCTGTTGCGTCGTGCCCGTACTGGTCGTCGCCGGGCTGGGAGCCACCTTGTACGACGGCTGGCGCCATCTGTATTTTATCGGCGCGCCCTTTTGCCTGTTGGCGACCAACGGCGTGCGCGTCCTGGCCAGCGCGGCTTGGGGCCGGGCGTACGGTCTGGCGGGCGGCGGCGCGGGCGCGATGCTGGCGGCGATGGTTTCGCTCCATCCGTATCAGCACATGTATTTCAATGCGTTCGTGGATCGCGTGACGCCGGAGTTCCTGCGCACGCAGTACGAACTGGATACCGTGAAATCCGTGCGGGATGGCCTGGAATTCCTGCTGGCGCGTTATCCGCACTCGCCTCTGTATGTAATTTCGGATATTATGTACTTTGCGGGTTATAAGTTCTTGTCCGAGGACATCCTGCCGGCGGCCGATCGGGCGCGCCTCGCGTTCGTCGCGCCGGGGCGCGCGGATTTCTTTGTGCTCCGATACCCGGCCGGGATGTTCTCAGCCGAGAACGAGAAGATGGTGAATACGCGCGGCACTCTTTTTCCTTTCCTCCCGTATACCCCCTATGCGCCCGTCCTCCATACGACGCGGGGCGCGTACGGCAATCGGCTGGTGGCCGTGGCCGCGCTGAATCTGGCGCGCGTGGAGGCCGCGGTCGCGGCCCCCTACCTCACGGCCTTGCGGACCCTGCAGGCGCGCGCGCCCGACGTGTCCGCGCGTTTCGACGTCTATCGGGACGCGCACGCCGTGAGCTGGGTGCAGGAACCCTGCCGGCCCGAGGACACGGAATCCTGGTTCTTCCTGCACGTCGCGCCCGCGGATCCGCAGGATCTGCCCCCCAACCGTCGCCGCCATGGTTTCGAGGTCCTGAATTTCTCTTTTCCCGAACGCGGCGTGCGCGTTGACGACGCGTGCCTGGTCTCCGTCCCGCTCCCCGCCTATCCCCTACGCGCCCTCCAGGTCGGCCAGCGGCAACACTGGTGGGCCGCGCGTCCGCTGTGGCAGGCCGACCCCCCGGCCGCGTCAGATCGCAGACCGTTCCGCCCGGGGCCCCCGCTGTGGCAGGCCGACCTCCCCCTTGCGCCCAACCCCGCGTACCACGCCGCGTACCGCACGCTGACCGCGCGGACGCCAACGCACCGGGACGCCTTTGACGTCTACGTCGGCGCCTCGACCGTGACCTTCGCCAAGCAACCCTGCGCCGCCGCCGACACGTTCCCCCGCTTTCTCCTGCGCGTGGCCCCCGTGGATCCGCCGGCGCCGTCCGAACGTTATTTCGAGGCCCTGGACTTCCCGTTCGTCGCGCACGGCGCGCGTTTCGACGATGTCTGCCTGGCCTCCGTCTCCCTGCCGGCCTATCCCCTCCGCGCCCTCCGGGTCGGCCAGCAGGCGCCGGGCGCGGCGCGCCCGCGGTGGCAGGCCGACCTCCCCCTCGCCCGCGCGCCCGCGCGGCCCGCGTACCGCGTCGCCTACCGCGCACTGACCGCGCGCCCGCCGACGCACCGGGGGCCCTTCGACGTCTACGTCGGCCCCTCGACCGTGACCTTCGCCAAGACGCCCTGCACGGCCGCCGACCTGGTTCCCAAATTCGTCCTGCACGCCGTCCCCGCGGACCCGCAGGCCCTGCCCGGACGCCCGTTCGCCAACCTGGATTTCCATTTTCCCGCCCGCGGCGCGCAGTTCGCCGACGCCTGCCTGGCCTCCGTCCCGCGCCCCGCCTACCCCCTCCAGCGCCTGACGGTCGGCCAGTGGATCTCGGGGACGGCGCGCCCGCTGTGGCAGGCCGACCTCCCCCTCGCGCCCGCGCCGCATGCCTTGCAGGGCTACCGCCAGCTCGGGCGCACGCTGGCGACCGTCCCGCCGGCGTACCGGGGCCTCTTCGACGTCCATGTCGCCGCGGACGCCGTCACCTACGCCAAAGCGCCCTGTACCGCCGCCGATACGGAACCCACATTCATCCTCCATGTGGTCCCGGTGCGCCCGCGCGATCTGCCGCCGGCCCGCCGGCCCGCCGGCTTCGACAACCGCGATTTCCGGTTCGCCTGGCAGGGCGCGCATTTCGACGGCCGCTGCCTGACCCGGGCGCCCCTCCCTGCCTGGCCCATCGCCGCCCTGCGCGTCGGCCAGTTCCGCGCGGGGGAAGAGCCGCTCTGGTTGGCCGAGATCCCGCCGCCTTCCTAGCGCGCCGGAACGCTGCGCGCAGGTCAGGTCATGACCATGACCAGGTCGCATTGCGCGCAAACGAGGAACAGACGCGCCAATGGCAGGACATTGCCTGGCAGGTACTTGTAGGCGTCAAGCCGTTTATGCCCGCGTATCCCGTCAGGAACGAAAAGGTCAATGGCGCCGCGTACATGGATCCGCAGGACCTGCCTATGGAACGCGGGGGGACGGCGATCGTCTGCGACTGGAACGACAGGCGCAAAAAAACGGGCGACCGTACGGCGCACCTCCAACGTTAGGATGGCTCGCGGTCGCGATCGGAATGCGCTTGGGTATGGGCATAGGGAAAACCCTGACCGAGAGCGTTGGACAGGGGCCTGCCGGGCAGCCGCGGGTATGGGCATGACGCAGTGCATCGGACGAGAGACGGTCGGTCTGCGTAATGCTGTGCCGCCTCCAAATAGTACGCTGTGGCCGTTTGGGCAGGAAACCGCGGCCCGCGAAGCGCTGGGCCATAACCCAAGCCTCGGTTCTTGTACCGGGGTTACCCCAGAGTGGCGGGCGGCTTCCTTGGCTGGGGACTGGTCGCCACGGGATCGGCCGGAGCATCCAATGGTTCCGGACAACCATTCCAACGCGTTACGCAGGACAGTCGCAACCTGCTGGCAACGCCTCTGAACTGTGCATCCGACTTACGCGCCAACCCGCGAAGGGATCCGACGTAAGAGAAAGGTACCAGCGCCATGTCTATGGCGGGTAGCGCTGCATTCCGGCGGCGGGCCGCGCGAATGCGCGGCCATCTTCGGCCTGCGATCCCGCGTAAATACGCCTTTGTGGTTCATGCGGTTTGTCGGTGAAATGCGCGGCTATGGGATCGTCCAGGTAGATTTGGCCTCCGCTCCGCGGCGGAAAGTGCCACGCGGTATCGGTCGTCAAGCGTCTCCGGCTTCCCTTAGGCCGAGCGGGATAAATCCATTGGAAATCAAAAATGCAAACACTGCGTTACGCCTTGGATTGGGCAGGGGCGCATGCCGCTGATCTGCTGCGCTTTCCCTTGCCCGTACGTCCGCCGCATTGTGACCCGTTACGGGAGCGCTTGGCTTGGCCCCGGAACCAGGGCGGGCGGAGTGGGCTGGCCTTAGCTGCAGGGCATTTAGGCCGGACGCAACGGGCGGGCGCGGGCGAAGGCCCGCGCCAGGTGACGCCTAGCGTCAGAGGCATTCAATCGTGCGCTCTTCTTGGCCTTGTTGACGGATGCCGCGCGGGCCTTGGACGCGCCATCGGGCGCGAATGCGAACGCGGGTAGGGCCTTGACGGGGACGATCCGTCAAAGAAGAGCCGTGGTCTCGTGCCTTGGCAGGGCGCGCGGAAAGCCATCCCCGGACCCAGGGATGGCGGAGCACAGTGATGCCAATGCGTACGGCGATGAGGCTCCCGGTCACGATCGCCGGCAGGGCGCGCCTGAATTTCTGCAAGGCAGTCACGCGCGGCGCGGGCAGGAAATCGCATTGGGTATCTTGACCGCAGTGAAGGCAACGATTGGCCTCGATGGCCACCTCTTGGCGGCACGCGGGACAGAGGCGAAAGACTTTGGACATGGGCGCGGGAGAAGCCGTTCAAGCGCAGAGAGTTAGGCGACGGTTTTACAGTCCAGGCGATCGGCGGTAGACAATCGCTCCGGATTTCAGCGCGTTAGGGACGCGGCCGCCATGGCCGCATGCGATCATAAAGCGCCGGGGTCGCCGCGACGCGTTCATCCCGCCTTCCGTTGCGGTTCGACGCGGCCCGCGCCTCTTGACTGCAACCCGCGCCGGAAATGATCTTCTATAATACGCGCTCGATCAATCCATCCCATCATAAGCATAACGGCCTGGCCGGATCGATTTTCTCACAGGGATCCTTCGGCATCGAACCGCGTGCCGATCATCCGGCGGCCCGCGCCCAAGCAGAAAGCTTCGATATCCATGGCTTTTCGGCCCGCCAACTGCACTTGCAAGGGATAAAGCCGGCCTTGTCCCGTTTGCACGGCCAGTCTGGACGGCTTGCCAGCGACGATGCGCCCTACAGGGCCTGCCGCATCTGCCTGGGGCGCGCAGTCCGCTTCCAGGATCTTGAAGGATTGGCCTTGCCAGAAGGTGTAGGCGCCGGGCCAGGGATGGCACGCCCGTACCAGCCTTTCGATGGCGAGCGCCGGCTGCCGCCAGTCGATCCGTCCGTTTTCCTTGCGCCATAGAGAGCATTGCGTCGGCGGTTCGTCGAAGGCGCTTTGCGCCCGCGGTTCGCTTTGCCCGGCCAGCCACCGCGGCAACGTCTCGCGTAACAAGGCGGCGCCTCGGCGCGCCAGGCGTTCGCCCAGGCTCTGGGCGGTGTCCTTGCGCGCAATGGGCAGGGCGGCCTGGGCCAGGATCGGGCCGGTATCCATGCCCGCATCCAGCAGCATGAGGCTGACGCCCGTTTCCGGCAATCCCTGCAATAGGGCCGTCGCGATGGGGGACGGCCCGCGCAAGGCCGGCAGCAGGCTGGCATGCAGGTTGAGGCATCCCAAGGGCGGGACGCGCAGCACGGCGCGGGGCAGAATTTGGCCGTACGCGACGACGACGATGGCATCGGGACGCCAAGCCGCCAGCGCGGCTACCGCGCTCGGATTGCGGCGCAAGGTCTCCGGCTGGAGCAACGGCAGGGCTTGGTTGAGGGCTTCTTCCTTGACGGGACTGAAACGCAACCGGCGGCTTCGGCCCTGTCGGCGATCCGGTTGCGTAACCGCGCCCGCCAATTCCCAGCGGCCGGCCGACGCGCCTTGCGCCAAAGCCTGCAAAGCGGGCACGGCGAAGGCCGGCGTGCCCATGAACGCCAGGCGGTAGGGGCCCGAGGGACGCGGGGATGGAACGTCTTTCATGCAACCCAGGCTGGGGGCGGTACGTATACGAATAAAGGCTCTTGAGCGCGCGATGGGCATATCGTCTCGCCTCTGTCGGCTGGGGAAAGACACTGACTATACGTCGTAAAAGCAGTCGCATGAACCAGGACAGCCCTTCCGCCATGCCGCCGCCTTCCCCGCGGACGCTTACGGAAAGCGAGCGTCTCGTAGCTATGCTGTGCTACGTGACGATGATGATTATTCCCTTCATATACCCCATCGTGGTGCTGTTGAGCCGCAGGCGCACCCGGTTTCAGACGTACCATGCGACCCAAAGCCTTGTGCTGGGAGCGGCCATGAGCGGTTTCTGGGGATGCTTGATCTTTCTCAGCCTGGGTTTCATCTGGGCCATTCCCCCCTTTGGCTTGGTCATGGCCGCATCGCTGCTGTGCCTGGTGCCTTTCAGCGTAGGGATGTCCATTCTCATCTTCCTGTACTTCGCCTACAAGGCCTACAAGGGAGAATATGCGCAGGTGCCGGTGCTGTCCCAGGCCATGCAGTCTTCGCACTGGGCCCAGCCGCCGGACTGATCCGCAATGCCGGATCCCGGGCCCGGGATCAGTGCGCCTCGCGATTGATGCGGGCCTGCACCCAGCCGCCTACGACCAGGACATAGCTCGCGATCAGCGTCACGCCCGCCAAACCGTTCAAGACGGCCGTCAGCGCGTCGGGACTTTGCAGAGGCATCCGGGACAGGCGCAGGATCAAGACCAAAACGACGACTCCGGCCATTTCGCTCCACAGACGGGATTGCTCGCTGGGCAGCATCCCTTGAAACAGGGGCGCCAAGCTGCGTCCGGCCACGACGGGGCAGAAGATCCATACGGCCGCGGCCACAATCATGATCAAGAGCACCAAGGCGGCGACGGCCGCGGGTACGCCGAAGAAGAACCAGACGGTCGCCGGCGCGAGCAGGATCAGCAAGGGCAGGATCAGCAACGAAAGGAAACCCCAGAGCGCGGCGAACCCGAGGTCGCGGCCCAACAACCTCCCGCCTGCGCGGCGAGACTGGCTGAGCCAGCGCATCAAGAGCAGGAGCAGGCCGAACCCCATCAGGGTCGTGAAGGTGCGCCAGAACCAAAGACGCCAGTTGGGATTCTCTTCCTCCGCCTGCATAGGGCCCAAATACTGGATGTTGGCCGCCGGGTCAGGATCCGGAGCGTCGGCTTGGTAGACGGTTTCGCCGCCCACTTCATGGCCGGGGCCGAAAAGGACGGACTCCGCGCGCAAATCCAGATTGCGGGCTACGGCGCCCAGCATATTGATGATCGCGCCGCCGTTGACCTGCATGTCGCCGCCTACCCGTCCCGTTTCCGTCAAGGAAAAGCGATTCGCGCTGAGAAAGCGCAGGTCGCCGCCGGCCTCGCCGGCGACCTGCGCGGATACGGCGAGGCCCAGTACGTCGCCCTGGATGGCGGCGTTGGGCGTTATCACCAGGCTGTCAGACATTTCGACCGGCCATTCGACGCCCCATCCCATGTAGGTTTGGGCCGCGCCCGCGTCGGGCGGGCCGCCGGTCGCGGTCAGAAGATCGTCGCCTATGTTGCCGTCCACGTACAGATAGTTGGAGGCGTTCATGACGTCGCCCTGCACTGCGCCCGTCAGCGAGGAAAAATTGGCGCTCATGTGCGCCGAACCCGCGATCCGACCGTTGATTTCCACAAGGTTGCCGACGGCGAACAGATCGCCGTTTACGGCGCCGTCAATCACGACGCGATTGGCCGCGACGTACAGATCGTCGTCGATCGTCGCGCCCCGGGGCAAGACATAGGATTCGTCGGTCTCGAAAGTGGCCGCGCGCAGGGGCGCGGCCGCCAGGGCCCACGCGCCGAAGAAGACAGCCAGCAACGCCGGCCGCCAAGACGGAAAATGTTTCATGGAACGAAACGTCCTTTGGCAGTGACAGGGTGGAACGCTTTATGTACGCCTGAAACCGGCATCCGGTTTCAGGCGGACGCCGCGATTGCAAATGAAATTCTAACGAAATGCTAAACCGAATGGATACATTTGTTGGCTATACTAAACGCCAGTCATAAATTTGACGCAGAAAAAGATTCATTCGGCAGCGGGAGAGACGCGCGTTATGGCCAAAGTAATCGGAATTGACTTGGGGACCACCAACAGCGTAGTGGCCGTGATCGAGGGCGGCGATCCCGCGGTGATTGCCAATGCGGAAGGCAACCGCACGACCCCGTCCATCGTCGCGTTCACGCAGAAGGGCGAACGCCTGGTGGGCATCACCGCCAAGCGGCAGGCGGTAGTGAATCCGCAGAGCACGGTGTATTCCGTGAAACGCCTGATGGGCCGCCGCCACGATGACGGCGAAACGTCCAAGATCAACGCCATGGTGCCCTATTCCATTGTGTCCGGTCCCAACCAGGATGCCCGCGTGCATATTCCGGTCAACGACAAACAGTACTCCCCGCAGGAAATCAGCGCCATGATCCTGAGCAAGCTCAAGCGGGACGCGGAATCCTATCTGGGCGACGACGTGACGCAGGCCGTCATCACCGTGCCGGCCTACTTCAACGACAGCCAGCGCCAAGCTACCAAAGACGCAGGGCAGATTGCCGGGCTGGAAGTGCTGCGCATCATCAACGAACCGACGGCCGCGGCCGTGGCGTACGGCCTGGACAAAAAGGCGGACGAAACCATTCTGGTCTTCGACTTGGGCGGCGGCACCTTCGACGTCTCCGTGCTGGAAGTCGGGGACGGCGTAATCGAGGTCAAATCCACCAACGGCGATACGCAATTGGGCGGCGACGACTGGGACGAACGCATCGTGGATTGGCTGATCGACGAATTCCGCAAGGACGCCGGCATTGACCTGCGCAAGGATCGGCAGGCCCTGCAACGGCTGCGCGAGGCGGCCGAGAAGGCCAAAATCGAATTGTCCACGACGCCGCAAACGGAGATCAACCTGCCTTTCATCACGGCGGACAGCGAAGGCCCCCGGCATCTGCAGTTCACCTTGACGCGCAGCACCTTCGAACAGCTGACCCATGATCTGGTGGAACGATGCAAAGTGCCTTTCGCCAGCGCGCTCAAGGATGCGGGCCTGTCCGCCAAGGACTTGGACGAGGTCGTGCTGGTCGGCGGATCCACGCGCATGCCCATGATTCAGGAGATGGTGGCCAGCATCACGGCCTCCGAACCCCACAAGGGCGTCAATCCCGACGAGGTCGTGGCCGCCGGCGCGGCGTTGCAGGCCGGCGTATTGGCCGGCGACGTGTCGGATCTCCTGTTGCTGGACGTTACGCCCCTCAGCCTGGGCATCGAGACCCTGGGCGGCGTGAACACCGTGCAGATTCCGCGCAATACCACTATTCCCACCAGCAAGGAGGAGATTTTCTCCACGGCGGCGGACAACCAGACCATGGTGGACGTGAACATTCTGCAAGGCGAACGTCCCATGGCCAACCAGAACAAGTCCCTGGGCACGTTTCGCCTGGAAGGCATACCGTCGGCGCCGCGCGGCGTACCCCAGATCGCCGTGACGTTCGACATCAACGCGGACGGCATTCTGAGCGTAACCGCCAAGGACAAGGCGACCGGCAACGAGCAGAGCATCACGATCACCGCGTCCACCAATCTGTCGGAGCAGGAAGTGGAGCGGTTGGTCAAGGAAGCCCGAGACAACGAGTCGGCCGACCAAACGGTACGCGATTTGGCCGAAAGCCGCAATCAGGCCGATGCCCTGATTTACGGCGCCGAGAAAGCCCTGGCCGATCTGGATGACGCCGTGCCGGAAGACGACAAGCAGAGCATCCAGCAGCTGATCAACGAGCTGCGGGACGCGCGTAACGGCGACGACGCGGGACGCATCAAGGAATTGAGCGAGAAGTTGCAACAGGCCAGTTCCGCGTTGGCCGCGCAAGCCCAGGCCAAGCAGCAGCAACAGGCCGGAACGAACGACGCGGCGGCCGGTTCCGCGGCCGGCGAGGGCGACGAGGAAGTGATTGAAGGCGAATTCCGCAACGCGTAAAGCGGCGCGGCGACCTCCGGCTGCGCCCTTGTATAATGGGCGCGGCCGGAGGCGCCGACCTGGCGGCAAGGCAGCAGGCGGCAGCGACGCATGAAGTACCAAGACTATTATCAGATCTTGGGGGTGCCCAAGAACGCGGACGCGAAGGCAATCAAAAACGCGTTTCGGCGTTTGGCGCGCCAATACCATCCAGACGCCAACCAGGGCGATCCCCAGGCGGAAACGCGTTTCAAGGCGATCAACGAGGCGCATACGGTGCTTTCCGACCCGGAGAAGCGCAAGAAGTACGATCGCTTCGGCAAGGACTGGGAGCGTTTCGAACGGGCCGGGGGCAATCCGCAGGACTTCGATTGGAATCAATGGGGCATGGGCGGTCGGCAACGCCGCATGTCGCAGGAAGAGTTCGCCCGCATGATGGGCGGCCGCGGCGGTCCGGGCGGCCAAGGCTTCTCCAGTTTTTTCGAGCAGCTCTTCGGCATGGGCTCCATGGGGGGCTTCGGCCCCCAAGCCGCGCCGCGCGCCGCGCCGCCGAAACGGTTCGTAGAGACGGAAGTGACGCTGGAGGAAGCCTTTCGCGGCACGTCGCGCATCATTTCCACGGCGAACGGCCAGCGCGTCCAGGCCCAAATTCCGCCGGGCGTCAAGACCGACGCCCGGATCCGTCTGCGCGGATCCGGCAGTCCGCAGGAAGGCGACCTTTACATCAAAGTGACGGTGGCGCCTCATCCCACGTTCGCCGTCCAAGGCGCGGATTTGCACGTCAAAGTGCCGGTGGATTTGTACACGGCGGTCTTGGGCGGAGAGGTGGCGGTACCCACCCTGGAAGGTTCCAAGCACCTGAAAATCGCGCCCGGCACCCAAAGCCATGTCAAAATCTCCTTGTCAGGCCAAGGCATGCCCCATCTCAAGCAGCCTCGCAAAAGAGGCAATCTGATCGTCTTGACCGACGTCAGGATCCCCCAACAGCTGTCGGAGCAGGAAAAGACCCTGTTCAAGCAATTGCGGAGTGTTGCGGCTTAATCCCGTTTGGCGCGCCAGGGCCGGGAGCGTTACGCGTTGATCCGTCCGTTCCCTTGCGTTCCGGGTCCGCGCGCAGAGGCCGACTTGGGCCGCCGGCGCGCGGGACGTCCGCTGCGGCGCTGTCCGCGCAACGGGCCCGGAGAATACCGGAAATGCGCCGTAAGCTGCCAGCGCCGCGTACGCATCACGCGGATGCGCCTTTTTCCAGCAACCGTAACGCGCGTTGGTAATGCGGGCCGTACGCCGTGAAAACGAGACGGCGTTGGCGGAGGGTAACGGGAAAGGCTTCCTCGCCGAAATCAAAGCGAATGGCCAGATGCTCGCGCGGCAGCAAGGGCGCTATGCGATCCGCCCACTCGATGACCAGGATGCTGTCGTTTTGTTCCCGCCAGTCCTGCCAGCCGAGCGCGAGAGCTTCCGCGGGCGCTGCCGCGTCCGACAGGCGGTAGCAATCCATATGGCGGAGCAAGAGGCCCCGGGCCGTCTCGTATTCGCTGGCCAGGATGAAGGTCGGGCTTACGACCCGCTCCTTTACCCCTAACCCGCGCGCAATCCCTTGCGCGAAAGCGGTCTTGCCCGCGCCCAAGGCGCCGTACAGGGCCACGACGTCCCCGCCGCCCAGGCTTTCGCCCACGCGTTGGCCCCAGGCGCGGGTCTGCTCGGGACCGGCGCTAACCCGTATCATTCAGGAGCCAAGGCCGACTGGTTCTCTTCCGGTTCGGCCAAGGCGTTGATTTCGTCCCGGAAGCGCGCGTCCAACGTATGCACGCGTGACTTGAAAGGGGCATCGATGGCCATTTCGATGGCCGGATGCAGGGGGCTGGGCCGCAATTGCACCCATTCGTCCGCGCCGGTCTGGATCTTCAGGCCTTCCAGCGCTTCCAGACGCGCGCGTTCGTACAGTTCGCTCAGGCGCCGCATAATCCGCCCGCGCTGCGCCCACGGCACGGGCACTTGCACGCGCTTGTGGTTGATGGCCGGCAACGCGGCCAGGATGCGGCTGATGGGCTCGCGGCGGATGGCGAGATATTCCAGCAATTTGAGAATCGCCATCATGGGATCGGGCGCGGGATGGAAAAAGGGAAAAATGAAATGTCCCCGCCCGTTCAGCCCGACCAGAACGTCGCCCGCCCCCGCTACCGTCATGAGATTGTGCATGTCGCTCTTGCTGCGCACCACCGACGCCTCGTAGCGCTGGGCGATGACGTCGTAGGCCTGCGGCATGTTGTCGGGAAACACCACGCGGCTGTAGGGATGATTGAAGAGAGCCAGATCAAGGAAGAGGATGTCCGCCTGATACGCGTCCAGAACCGTGCCTTGATCGTCTACCAACTGGATGATCTCGCCGGCCGCGTCGAACATCACGCCCAAATGGGCCGCGACGGCCGTAACGATGGCGGCGAGTTCTTGCAGCTTCTGCTCCTTGCGCTCCCTGTCGGCGGACAAGATGTCCTCCAGACCCAGGCTGTTGAGCGGAACGGTCTCGATCTTCAGCCTTTCCAGGATATTGGACATAACGTCGGCCGCCAGGCTGTGGGAATAGTCCACCACCAATTTGAAAGGTACGGAATGCAACTGATCCCTGAACACTTTGGACAGGAAATCCTTGACGTAGGACTCCTCGTAGTTCTGGGCGTATTTGATGACCCCGATGTCCTCCATGCCCACCCGGCGCAAATCCTCCTGAAAAAAAGTGGATTGCACCTTGAGTTCCATAGCTTTGCCCAAATTGCTGCCGTCGCCTTCCAGGATCTGCACGTTCAGGGATTGCGGATGGGGATCGTCGGCATTCAGGCAGACATGCACGCCCGCATGCACTTCCGGGTTGCGCCGGACGAAGTGGCGCATCACCGGCATGGCCGCGTTGCCGAGATCGACGCAGTTGACGCCCGCGCCCGGCAGGCCGCTGATGATGGCGCGTTTGATCATGCGGGAGGCGCGATGCGCATCGCGGTTGACCGCGACGTTGGCGCCTTTGTGCAAGGTGGAACCCAGGGACACCCCGATCTTGGCGGCCGTTTCGGACGTCAGATCCAGGTTCGTCTGGCCGCTGATGGTGAAACCGCGAAACAGTTCCTGCCGCCCCAAGTGTCCGTATACGATATTTTCCCGGATCGTGGTGCCGCGCGCGATCCGTTTGTACGGCCACAACTTTACGCGCGGCATGAGAATGGCCCCTTCCTCCAATACGCAGCCGTCGCCGATGACGCAGCCGTCGCCGACGTAGGTATGCGCCCGGATGCTGCACTGTCGGCCTACGATGGCTCCCCGCACCTGGCTGGACGGCCCGATGTACGAATTGCGCCAGATCACGCTGGTCTCCACGCGCGCATGGCTGTCGACGATGGCGTTGGGGCGAATGACGGCCGGGCCCCGGACTTCCGCGTGCGCCTGAATTTGCACTTCGTTGCCCAAAAAAAGCGGGCCTTCCAGGACGGCGCTGTCGTGAACGGCCACGTTTTCGCCGGCCCAGATGCCCGGCGCGATTTCCTTGCCCAACGGATCGCGGAGCGCGACGCGTCCGTACAGAATGTCCCGCGTCGCGCGCATGTACTGATCCGTATTGCCCACGTCGCACCAGTAGCCCTCCGCCACATGGCCGAAGATTTTGTATTTCTGAGCCAGCATGCGCGGGAACAGATCATGGGAGAAATCGTATTCCCTCCCTTCCGGGATCAACGCCAGGACGTCGGGGTTGATGACGTAGATGCCGGTGTTGACGGCGTTGGATTGCTGTTCGCTGGGCCGCGGTTTTTCCACGAAGTCGTAGACCCACTGGTCGCGGTCCGTGAGCACGACCCCGAAATCGCGCGGTTCGGACACCCGCGCGAGCGCGATGGTCACGTCGGCGCCCGACGTCCGGTGGGTTTCGTACAGGGCCTGAAAGTCCATGTCGGTCAGTCCGTCCCCGGATACGACCAGGAAAGGTTCGTCCCAGTGGCGCACCGCCGCGGCCAAACTGCCGGCCGTGCCCAAGGGAAACGTCTCGATGGCGCTGTGGATGGCCATCCGGTCGAAGGCATAGGCCTGGAAATAATTCTGGATCAAGGAAGCCATGTAGCGCAGGGTCAACTGCAGTTCCGTCACGCCGTAGTTCCGCAATTGCCGCACCATATGCACCAGAATCGGGCGATTGACCATGGGCACCATGGGTTTGGGGCGTTGCAAAGTCAAGGGGCGGATGCGCGTACCCTCGCCGCCTGCGATCGCCACAGCCTTCATGCCTCCCCCCCTTGGAACCCCTAACGACCGAAGCGCGCTTCGGAGTGCGTCATTGTACCCCGCGCGGGCCGCTGCGGAAACGGGCGGACGCGGTTATACCAGCGGCCACGGGAAATTGCGCCGCCCGCGCCGCGGCGCGGGATAAAGGCCGGAAGTCTGCAAGGCCTGCACGCGCGCGCGCAGGGCCTCCCGTTCCGCCTCCGTAATCAGACGGGCCAACTGATGCGTGGCCGGATGGGAGGCGTCCTGCAGGACGTCTCCGCATCGATCCAGATCCCGGCGCAACGCGGACGCGATAGGCTGGCCGACGAATTCCCAAATCACCGTGCGCAGTTTGTGGGCGGCATGGAAGCCCAGGCCGTGATCGATGGCCCACAGGCGGCGCTGGCGGTCTTCCAGGCAATGGCCGCTCTTGCGATCGGCGTTGTTGATCACGTAATCGAAAAGGGCGAGCCGCCGCAGGAAACCGGCATGCAGGGCGCTGGCGCGCAGATTGAAATAGTGTTTGGCGGGGTCGTGCGGAATGAACGCCTGCACGCTGCCTATCCCGTATTCCGCCTCGCGCAGGATGGTGGGCGGTACCAGATGCCAGGCCAACAGGTCGCTGACGACGAAGGCCGCCACTTCGCGCTGGCACAGCGTGCCGTACGGAAAATCCCCCAGCGGATTTTCGCCTTGGCGCGGCTTGTATACGCAGAGGCATTCCGTGGCGGACGCCTGCACGCGGCCCAGGAAGCTGTAGTTGGAACTGTAGGGCAAAACCCCTTCCAGCGTGATGGCGCCGCGTTGCAGAAGAGAGAGCAGCTGGACATCCGGGCCGGAAGCGTTCGTTGGCGTATCCACTGCGCCCAGCGCCGATGCGTGCGCCCGTCGTTACAGCACGACAGGGTCGGCATGCCCGTTGGAACGCGGGCAGAGATGGCCGTCCGGATCGATAGGTTCATGGCACAACGGGCAGAGCGGGCGCCCTGCCTCCACGACGCGCAGGGCCCGTTCGCTGAAGGCCTGCATTTGGGAACCTGTGGCCCAGAACCGCACGACGGGCAGATTGTCCTCGTCGTCCTCGTCGTCTTCGTCGCGGCGGACGGGCAGGCCTTGCAGGAAGAGGGCGAAGAGCTGTTCGGACTTCTCGTAGCCGAGGCCCATTTGCCTGACTCGAAACAGGGGGTTCAAGGGGCGTTCCAGGGAGGCTGCCGGCACTGCGTCGATGTCGACGGGCGGCAAATCCTCTATGTCGCTCAGCAAATTGATGATGCTGCTGGCGAGCAACGCGACCTGTTCCTTTTCCATGAGGAGCGTCACGAGCAGACTGCCCTTGCGCGCCTGCAGGAAAAACTGGCGCTGGCCCGGCGGGCCTTCCGCGTCCGCCAGCAACGTATCCACCGGCTTCAAATCGTACAGTAGTTGGTTCATGCGAACTGCCTTTGGCTGAAGCCTTAGTTCCGCGCCGAGGCGGCGCGCGCGGCCTCGGCGCGCGGAAACGCCATGGCCGGGAGCGAGGCGGTCTGATTCAGGCCCAGGATCTGGCATCCCGCGTCCTGCAGGGCCAAGACGCTGACGGAAGCCGTGTCAATGCGCAAGCGCTGGAACAGATCGAGCGGCATGCCCAGGTAATACGCCAACACGGACTTGATGGGATCGGCGTGCCCGAACGCCGCCACGACCTGACGGGGGTGGGCGATGCGGATGGCCTCCACGGCATCTACCAGGCGGTTTTGCATGGTGCGCAACGTTTCGCCTTCGGGAAAGCGGAAACGGCTGGGATGAAACTGCATGCGTTGCCAAACGGGCGACGCGCCCAATTCCTTGAGGGATCCTCCTTGCCAAGCGCCGTAATCCACTTCCAGCAAGCCCGGGCAGGGAATCACAGCCTCCCCGCGGGCCTCCGCCACGGCTTGCGCGGTTTCCATGCACCGTTCCAGCGGACTGGAATAAAGGGCATCCAACTTCACGGAGCGCAAGCGTTCGGCCAAGGCGCTCGCTTGCGCCCGGCCCTGGGCATTGAGATGCACCCCAGGCGTGCGCCCGGCCAACTTGCCTTGGGCCACGTACTCGTTCTCGCCATGGCGAATGAGCAGGAGATACGTCAGCGCGTCAGGCTCCATGCTTCGCGCTCCAGGCGGCGCGCGCGAGGGCCGCCGCGCCGATGATGCCGGCGTGATCGGCCAAGGCCGCGGCTTCAATGCGGAAATTCTCGCGCGCCATCAATTTGTCGTAGGCCGCCGCGCGTATCAGGTCTATGAGGCCGGCGCCCATTTTTTCCACGACGCCGCCGCCGAACACGACGATTTGCGGGTCGATGACGTTCACGAGAGAGGCCGTCAGCAGGCCGAGGTAGCGGGCCATCCGTTCCACCAACTCCGTAACCAAGGGATCGCCTTGGCGGTAGGCGCGGTGGATGATGCCGCTGGTGATACGCGTTTCCCCTTTCTTCTGCATCAGGTCGCGGACCGCGCTGACGCGTCCGGCGTCCAGGGCCTTCCTCAGCGATCGCTCCAGGGCGCGGCGGCTGGCCAAGGCCTCGGCGCACCCGCGATTGCCGCAGGAACAAAGCGGGCCGTCGGCCTGCAGCGTGGTATGTCCCACTTCGCCGGCAATGAAACGCGGGCCTCGGCGCAATTGGCCGGACAAGACCAAGCCGCCGCCGATGCCGGTGCCGACGAAAATGCCAATGGCGTCCTGGAAGCCCTGGGCGGCGCCGGCCACGAATTCGCCGTAGGCGCCGGCGTTGACGTCGTTTTCCAAGACGACCGGAACGCCTTTCAGCGCCTGGCTCAATTGCGCGGCCACCGGTACCGGGCCGTCCCAGCCCAGATTCACCGCGCGTCCTACCACGCCGCGGGCCGGATCCGCGGGCCCAGGCACGCAGGCTCCGACAGCGTCGATGTGCCTCAGCTTGAGCTGCGCTTTCTTCGCCGCCTTGCGGACGCCCTGCGCCATTTGGCTCACGATGGCGTCCGGTCCGCCGGCGACGTCGGTCGCCATCTTGGTGCGCGCCGCCACGGCATGGTTTTCGTCGACGATGGCAGCCAGCAGTTTGGTGCCGCCCAGGTCGACCGCGGCGGTATAACGTCGAGACATGCGAGTAGAAGCCGGAAAAACGCGTATGGCCTGAGACCAAGGCCAAGCGACGGAGCTGGGCCTTAGCGCAAGTGTAGCATAATACGGTTCATCTCATTCAGGGGACGGCGCAACCGTCTGCGGGCATCCTGTCCCCGAGGCGCGCGCTTGCCCGGTCGCATCCAGCGGCAACGAGGCGTCCGCCTCCTGAAGAACGCCTGGAATATGCGCCGGGACAATCCCGTTCCGGGGGGCGCCCGAGGGCAAGCGGAAAGCCCCGCCTTGCGTTTCGATCCGCCTCAACGCGGCGCGCGCCGTCTTGCAAGCCAGGAAAATGGACAGAACCGCAGTGCCGGCCCTATCCGACGCAGTTGGTTCCGGTCGGTCGCGGCCCAGACGGTCCGCGACGCGTTTACGGCGCGGGATTGGGCGCAAAGCTATGCATCCAGCCACTGATTACGCGGCCTGACGCGTCAAATGCGGGGCGAATGCTATAATCGCGTCCATGAAGGTTTCGAGGTCAGCGCTTCGTCCCGCTTCCAAGGCGGTACCGGCTCCGCCTGCGACGACGCGCGGTTTGGGGGCAGAACTGGAAGTCGTTACCTACGGCCCTCAAGCCCAACCGGACGGTTTTGAGGCCTTGGCCGCCCACTGGGACGACTTGGTGGACGCTTCGGCCGCCCAGCCTTTTTTTATGCGTTGGGCTTGGCAAACGGTCTGGTGGCGCAAACTGGGAATCGGGGAAAAATGGATCACGGCGTATCGCCGGCGCGATACCGGCGACCTGGTGGGCATCTTGCCGCTTTATCTGCTCTCCGGAACGGATTCTCTGCATGCCGGCCAAACCCAGCTCAGCATCATCGGATGCATCGAGGTCAGCGACTACCTGGACGTCATCGTGGCCCGCGGGTGGGAAAAGCCGGTCTACGCCGCGTTTCTGGACTGGTTGGACAGCGCCGCGGCTCCGGCCTGGGACCTGGTCGACCTGTGCAATTTGCCCTGCCGCAGCTCTACCTATCGCATCCTGCCTGACATGGCCCGCGCGCGGAACCTGCGCACGGATGTGTTTCAGGAAGACGTAGCGCCTGCGATCGCCCTGCCGTCCCGGTATGCAACGTACCTGGCTGACCAAGTCAGCAAGAAGCAGCGCCACGAAATCCGTCGCAAGCAACGGCGCATCGAGCGCGAAGCGAACGTAGGCCTGTACATCGTAGGGCCGGAGCACGATCTGGAACGGGAAATCGCGGATTTCATCCGTCTGCAGAAGGCCAGCCGCGCCGACAAGGATCTCTTCATGGACGAAGAGATGCAAGCGTTTTTTCGCGCCATGGGCCGCGCCATGTTCCAGAACGGTTGCCTGAGCCTCATGTTCCTGACGTTGGACGGCCAGAAGGCCGCGGCGCTTTTCTCGTTCAGCCATCAAGGGCGGTATCTGCTCTACAACAGCGGTTACGACCCGACCGTATACGCCTCACTCAGTCCTGGATGGGCCATCCTGGCGTATGCCCTGCAGTACGCCATTGCCTCGGGCCACCAAGTATTCGATTTCATGCAGGGCGACGAAAAGTACAAAATGCATTTCGGAGGCGTGGATCATCCCGTGATGCGCGTCCTGCTCCGGCGCTGACGGGGATGCGTCTCCGCTTACGGCATTTCCTCCAGCGCAGGGAGGCGGGCCGGGGCCGAAATCACCGCGCCTTGCCCTTGACGTATGCGGACCTGTCCCGGTCGCCCGCGCGCCAGACTCAGAACGTGGCGTTTCTCCGCCACGATGACGGGCACGGCGTTCTCGCCCCGGCGTTGCGAATAGAAGGCGGCCAATTGGGCCGCGGCCTGCAGGGTGTCCGGCGATACGGGTTGCCCGCCGGCGCGGATGACGACATGGGATCCAGGCGCTTCCTTGACGTGCAACCACAGATCGCGGGGCGTAGCCTGTTTGAAGGTGAGTTGCGCGTTCTGGCGCGCGTTGCGTCCCACCAGAATGGGGAACCCTTCCGGACAGGCGAAGCGCCGCGGTCCGCCGACCGCGCGCGGAGACGGAGCCGGTCGGCGGGCGACGGCAGGGGCTTTGGCCAAGCCGGCCGCTTCCAGGGCGCGGCGCACTTCCTCGATTTCGATCCGGTTGGCCGCGGTCGCCAGATCCAGTTCCAACTGCGACAGGTAGGCGAGATCGCGGCGCACTTGCTGCAGACGCTCAGGCAAGATCCGGGCGGCTCTGTCCATCTTGCGCGCGCGCTTGAACATCTGCTCGGCTTGTTGCACCGGAGTCAAGGGCGGCTGCAAGCGAATCTCCATTTCGCTCTCGTCCGGTACGGCCAGCGTTCGTTGTCCCGGCGCCACGCTATGTTGCAGAGCCAACAACCAGTGGCCTTGCAGACGCAGGCGTTCCGCCGCGCCGGCTTCGGGCATATCCTCGCGCGTGGCCAGCAGACGGCGTTGGCCTTGGACGAGAGCCTTCCGGATCCGGCGTTGCAAGGCCAACCGCGCGTCGCGGTACGGATCGGACGGAAGGCGTTCGGCTACGGCGGCGTGCAAACTGGGCAACGGTTGGGCCTGCGGTATGTGGCGCAGGGCAAAAGGCGCCAGAATGGGCGCCTGTCCGGGGCGTTGGACCTGGCTGGGTGCCCAGCTCCCCGTTGTTACGGGTTGCCATAGCGCGCGCAGCGTTCGGATGAGGGTCTCCGCCTCCAGTTCCGTCGTTCGGGCCTCGATGCGGCCGGTCACGCGCCACGCGATTTCCCGCGCTTGAACAGGGCCGACGCCCGCGAACGCGCGCGTCAACGCCGGCGCCGCCTCCAGCGTTCCGGCGCCGCGCAGGACCTCCGCGGCCTGTTCCGCCGTGCAGGTAAGCGGGGACAGACGCGCGGGCCGCGGGGGCGGGCTATAGGCGTCGCCCGGACGCCGGCGCCGCGTTGCGCGCCGGGAGCCGGGATGCAGCTGCCCCAGAAGCCGGTCCTCATCGCCTACCAGCAGCAAGTTGCTGTGGCGACCGGTCAATTCCAGCCAGAGACGCGTAGCACCGTGTTGGGGATGTTCCACTTGGAGAACGACGACCCTTTCCGTCGGATCCGACTGCCTCAAAGCGGTCAGCTTTCCGCCTCGGACGTATTTGCGCAACAATTCCAGAAACGAGGCGCTCAACCGATCGCCGCGCCGCGGTTTGGCCTCCGTCGCGGTCAGCCAACAATCCGGTCCTTGGGCATGCATGAGCAGGTACCGGCGTTGGCCTGGCGCATACAATTCCAAGGCTACGGTGCGTTCCGTAGGCAGGAGCGCCTGTTGAATGCGGGCGGGTACCGTCGCCTGCCGCAGTTCATGCACTACGCAGGCGAGCGCCAGGGCATCCAGGGGCAACGTACGCGCCTCAGGCCAGGGCTTTGGCCCTGCGCGCCGTCGTTTCGTACAGGGCTAGGTGTTGATCCGCAATAGCGTCCCACGAACGTTGGGCGCAGGACGCCCGCGCGGCTTGCCGCGCGCGGGCGCGCGCCTCGGCGGAATGCGCCAAGGCGTCCAGGCGGTCGGCCAGATCCAGGAAAGACAGCCGCGGAATCACCGGTACGCCGGGAGCCAACAAGTCCGTCTGTTGCGGCGCGGTCGTCACGGTGATGCAGCCGTGCGCCAGGCAGGCGGCCAAGGCTCCGTGGCGGGCGCTGGCCCCGTCCGCGTAGGGCAACGCCATCGCGTCGCAGCTGGACAGCGCGCGGCTGACGTCCGCGGCCGGCAACGAACCGGTCCAGGTGACGCGGGATTCCAGTCCGGCCGTCCGGATCAGGCGCTGGACGCTGGCGCGGCAAGCGCGGCGGCCGGCATCGGCGGCGCTCGCCGCGCCGCCGATGATCAGAAGGCGCACGGCGAGGTCCCGTTGGCGGAGCACGCGCAACGCTTCCACCAATGTCTGCAATCCCTTGTCCCGCTGGGCCAAGCCGAAGTAGCCTATCAGAAAGTCTCCCTCGGCCGCGCCCCACGCTTGCCGCGTTCGCCGGCGGGTCCCCGCGTCGCAGGCCAGCGCGGGAATGTTGCTGGCTACGGGGATCAAATGCGGGCGATAGCCCCAAGCCTGGAGACGACGGCAATCACCGCGATTGGTGCTGATCACCAGGGAGGCGTCCAGGGCGGGGCGCAACGTGATCCAGGTTCGGGCCTGGGTTCCGATGCGCGGCAACAGGTAGGGCGGCAACAGGTCGTGGTAGGTCCAGGCCACGTACCGATTCGCTTGCCGCCACGCGCGCGGCGCCAGATTGATGCCGGGATTCATGCGAAAGGCCGCCGTCTGGTATTGAACGTGAATCCAGGAGGGCGCGTGCGAGGCGGCCAAGGCGTCCACCTGCTGGCGCGCGGCGCGGCTCCAGGGCCGGCGGCAGCGTATGACCGCGCAAGCGGACGTTGCCGACGCGGTCCGCGACGGGGCGTCGTTGGTAGCCACGACCGCGACTTTGACGTTTCTGTCCGCGAGCGTGGCGGCCAGACGCGCCGTGTAGTCGCCTACTCCGCCCGTCTGCGGAGGATATTCGCCCGTAACGAAGATGACCTGCATGCCGTTACCTCTGGGCCGCGCCTGGCTCCTGGGCGGCAGCCACGCGGGCGCGCAATTGGGCGAGCAAAGCGTCCTGCCGGGTCATTTTGGGCAGCCACAACGCGGATGGAACCTCCGGATCGCCGTACTCAAGCAAAAGGCTTTGGGTCAAGCGACCGACCTTGCGCAGGGCATGGATTTCGTCCGGTTGCAGAACGAGCGGGCGGCGCAACGCCCGCCGCCACGTTAGATTCTGCCGGGAAAGGGTCAGGCGCGCGCCCCACCATTGCCCGTGCCAGAAGGCCAGGCCCAAGCAGATCAGGCTCATTGCCAAAACGGTCGCGTCCTGAGCCTGCCCATAGATCCAGCCCAGATATACAGCTATGCCCAAGGCTCCGCCGCCTACGGCGAAATACTGGGGATGGCTACGGAAGCTCAGGGCCTCCTGGGTATCCGGGTCCGCCATGGATGCGCCTCCCGCCCGCGTCATGCCGCGACGCGTCCCGCCGCTTCAAGGTGCGCCATGGCCCGGACATGCCGCACCAATGCGTCGGCGAATGCGCGAATGCGGTCCGCCGTCTCCTCATCCGTCATCCGCTCGCCGTCGAAATAGCGGGAGACGGAGGGCAGATTGATTTGCTGGGGAATGCAGTGGCCGCCTACGCCGCGCACCACGATACGCAGATGGCCGAGCGCATTGCCGGCTCCCTGCGCGCCGCCGGCGATGCCGAGCAATCCGAAAGTCTTGTGCCGCAGCTGGTCGGCGTCCAGCAGATCCAGAGCGTTCTTGAGCGCTCCGCTGTAACTGTTGTGGTATTCCGGCGTGGCCAGCACGATGCCCTGCCCCGCGCGCACGCGGCGCCGTAGAGACAGGGTCCATGCGTTGTCCGGCGTGTCGTGCGGTCCTTGGCACATGGGCAGATCCAACGCGGCCAGATCCAGCGTATCCGTCTCGGCGCCCGTCTCGGCCACGGCCGTCATGGCATGAACCAGGAGCCGGCGCGTGAAACTTTCCCGGCCTCGCAAGCTGCCGCAAAGGCCGACGACATGAATGGGGGTCTCCATAGGGCAGTTCTCTTTCCGCTCCCGCAGGCAATCCAGATCGCGTCCGGCGCGCGGGAAGATTATAACGGAAGGCAGGGCCGCGGCCGCGCTTTGGCGCCGCCCGCGTCGCCCGGATGTCGCAATATTGAAAACAGGATACATTTTCTCATAAAATTATCTATACTTACACGGCGCATCCGATGAATCCGCGGCAGGACGAACGAGCATAGGCAGGCAGATTCGCATGAAGAGCATGAATCCGGGGGCGGCGCCGCATCCCGGCCGCGTGATCGACTACGAACGAAGCGCCTACCGTACCGAATTTTGGGAACAGGCGGATCGGCGGTACGAAGACGCCGTGGAACGGCTGGCCCTGCAACGCCTGTTGCCGCAGACGGGCCGGCGCCTCGTGGACTTGGGCGCCGGGTTCGGGCGTCTGGGGCAGGAATATGCAGGCTACGATCAGGTAGTGCTTTTCGATTACAGCCGCTCCCTGCTCCGGCAAGCCGTAGAGCGCTGGGGACGCGACCCGCGCTTCGTTTTCGTGGCGGGCAATATTTATCGGATGCCGCTCGCGTCCCAATGCATGGACGCCGTCGTCATGATCCGCGTCATGCATCATCTGGAGCGCAGCCTGGATGCCCTGCGGCAAATTGACCGTATTCTGCGCGGAACCGGAACCGCCGTCCTGGAGTTCGCTAACAAGCGCAATCTGAAGTCCATCCTGCGGCGCGTCCGTCAGCGCCAGGCATGGTCGCCCTTTGCAGGAGAACCGGTGGAATTCGCCGCAATGCATTTCAATTTCCATCCGGACTGGATGCGCCGGCAATTGGCGCAGACGCACTTGGCTTGCCAAGAGGTCTACAGCGTTTCGAACTTGCGGGTGCCGACGCTCAAGCGCTGGGTGCCGGCGCCTTGGTTGGCGCGCGCGGATGCGGCCCTGTTTCGGATCGGCGGTTGCTATCCCTTGGGCCCCAGCGTTTTCCTGCGCGTCGCCAAACGGATCGAGGGCCGGCCGGCCGCCTCCCGCGCGGCGACGCATTGGCTGCGCTGTCCGACCTGTCCGGAAGCTGCGCTGGCGAAGAGAGAGGCAGACCTGTTGGCGTGCAGCCAGTGCGGCGCGGCGTATCGCAAGCAAGACGGCATTTGGGATTTCAAGGCAGCTGTGCAAGGCCACCCAGGCAAGTAATCACAGGAGTTCCGGGACTATGAAGGAAATGGGTGAACTGTTAGTCGACGAAAATTGGGTGCCCGGCAGCAAGGACGCTGCCGGTTTCAGGGAGCGCGTGCTGGCGCTAGGCGACAAGCAGGGCTACGTTGACCTGGACGACATCCTGGAAGCGTTGCCCGAGGCGGATCACAGCAATGAGCTGTTGCAGGATGTGTATTCCCAGTTGTTGGAGCGCGGCGTGGAGATTTCCGGCCTCTCGAACGACGTGGTCGAGGAAGAGGAAACCTCGGAGGACGCGGCGGCCATAGAGCATTTGGCCCAGATGCAACAGGAAGGGATCAACGATTCAGTGGCTTTGTACCTGCGGGACATCGGCAAGGTCGATCTGCTGACGGCCGCGGAAGAAGTGGCGTTGGCCAAGCGCATAGAGGCCGCGGAAGCTGCCAAGCGGCAACTGAAAGACCCGGAGCTGGAACTGACGGCTGACGAAAGGGACGAATTGGAATTCATCGTTCTGGACGGCAAGGAGGCCGAAGAGCATTTGATCTCGGCTAACTGCCGCTTGGTCGTCAGCGTAGCCAAAAAGTACACCAATCGGGGCGTGCCTTTCCTGGATCTGGTGCAGGAAGGCAATGGCGGCTTGATTCGGGCGGTATCCAAGTTCGATTATCACCGCGGCTTCAAGTTCAGCACCTATGCCACTTGGTGGATTCGGCAAGCCGTCACCCGCGCCATCGCCGACCAAGGGCGCACCATTCGCGTGCCCGTGCATATGCATGAGCAAATCAACCGCCTCATCCGCGCGCGGCACAAGCTGTCGCAGGAATTCGGCCGCGATCCTACGCACGACGAACTGGCGGTCGAGTTGGAAGTGCCGCTCAGCAAGGTGGAGCAGATCATCAAGGTCAATCAGCACCCCAAGAGCCTGGAACAACCGGTCGGAGAAGAAGAAGACAGCGTTCTCGGCGAATTCATTCCCGACGAAGACGCCGACAGTCCGCCGGAATACACCAATCAGCAGATGTTGCGGGAAGCGCTGGAGGACATCATCCAGGATCTGACGCCCCGCGAGATCCACACCTTGCAGCTGCGTTTCGGACTGGTGGACGATTACGCGTATACTTTGGAAGAAGTAGGTCGGAAATTCGGCATCACGCGCGAGCGCGTGCGCCAGATTGAGACGCAGGCCCTTAACCGCCTGCGCCATTCCAGTCGCAAGAAGAGCCTTAACTGGTTCGCGTAGGCGCTGGCCGGCTGTCAGACGTTTCCTTCATCCCGAGTTCGGCATGGCCCACCAGCACAAAAGTCCGGACGCCGCCCACGCGGGTTTGGCGTCCGGCATGGATACGCGCAGCGTAACCAAGCACCTCTTGGCCTTGGGCCAGCAAAAAGGCATCGTCGAATACGACGACATTTTAGCGGTCATGCCCAAGGCCGAACTGGCTATGGAATTGCTGGAGGATCTGTTCGCTCTCCTGATTGACAAAGGTATCGATATCGGCCAGTTCCAGGACGAACATCCGGACCGACGGGCTGAACGCGAAGCGGAAGAAACGGCGGATTCCCTGTCTTTGGCCCAGGATGGGGTGCATGATTCCACCACTCTTTATCTGCGCGAGATCGGACGGGTGCCGCTGCTGAACGCGCAACAGGAAGTGGCGTTGGCCAAACGCATCGAAAAGGCGGAAGAAGCCAAGCAAACGCTGGCGGGCGCCGAGAGCGCAGGGCTGACCGAAGACGAAAAGGATGACTTGCGCTGGTACGTCCATGACGGCGAGGAAGCCCAAAATCATCTCATCACCGCCAATAGCCGCTTGGTGGTCAGCGTAGCCAAAAAGTACACAGGACGCGGGGTGCCCTTCCTGGATCTGGTCCAGGAAGGGAATGTAGGCTTGATGCGGGCCGTCAGCAAGTTCGACTATCACCGCGGCTTCAAGTTCAGCACTTACGCCACTTGGTGGATTCGCCAAGCCGTCACGCGCGCCATTGCGGATCAGGGCCGCACCATTCGCGTGCCCGTGCATATGTACGAACAGATCAATCGCCTGACCCGGGCCAACGGCAAACTGTCGCAGCAACTGGGGCGCGAGCCCACCATTGACGAATTGGCTTTCGAGTTGGAAGTGACGCCGGCCAAGGTGGAGCACATCATGCGGGTCAGTCGGCGTCCCCTAAGCTTGGAGAAGCCGGTCGGGGAGGATGAAGACAGCGTACTGGGCGACTTCATTCCGGATGACGAGGCGGACAGTCCCCAGCAATTCGCCAATCAAGAGTTGCTGCGAGAGAAGATTGAGGATATTTTCCAGAGTCTGACGCCGCGCGAGACGCGCATTTTGCAGCTTCGCTTCGGGTTGGTGGATGGCCACGCGTATACGTTGGAAGAAGTGGGCAAGAAATTCGGCGTGACGCGGGAACGCATTCGACAGATTGAAGCGGGAGCGTTGAATCGTTTGCGCCATCCCAGCCGCAAGCGCAAGCTCAAGGGCTTTTTGTAGCGGACGGCGCGTAGCCGCGCCTCCCCTTTTCCCTGCTGGTGCGGGTCAAACGAAGACTGGCGCTACGCGCGCGGCGCTTCCGCGGAGAGCGGACAGGGCCGCGCTTCCCGTCTCCGCGGTTCTTGGGCCTTTGGCGGCCCAGCGACGATCCGCGCCGTTCTCGAGGCGGTCATGGGCCAGTGCCCAGCCTTGACCGCGGTGCCTGGCGACGGATATGGGCGTACTGAGCAATGACGGGACCGTTCCCCAGGCCCCCCGTGACCTGCCGGTCTATCCCGCAGAGGCGAAAGCTACCTGTTGCCGATCCTGGCGATAGAAAAAGGCGGCGCGGAGGCCGCGACGCCCGCCCTTCCTCTCGATCCATTTCGCCGCGGGCGCGTCGGGCGGGCTTCACCCCCCCCCCCCTCTGGGCTTCCGCGTGGCCGGCGCCCCGTGGGCTGCGACAGCCTCCAAGGCCAGCTACGCCTGGATGCGGGGCCGATGGATCGGCTGCCGTTTTGCCTGAGCACCGCTCGGGGCTGTTGCGCCCACGCCATGCGGATCCGTCGCGGCTGCCCCGGCGTATCCCGCAGCCCTCCCTGCTGCGCGGGATGCCGGGCTCAATCCCCAGGCCGGCGGCGCGGTCCCATCGTCAGAAATCGGGCCGCGCAAACTCGGAATTGTTTTGAATGAACTGTCGCCGCGGTTCTACGTCGGGGCCCATCAGATCGGTGAAAAGGCGATCGGCCTCGTCGGCGTCGTCGATGGTGACTTGCAACAAGGTGCGCACGTCCGGATCCATCGTCGTGGCCCACAACTGTTCGGCGTTCATCTCGCCTAACCCTTTGTATCGTTGCTCTACCTTGAGATTCTGCGCGCCCAGTTCCTTTTCCAGCTGCTGTAACTGGCGGTCGTTGTACACGTACTCGGTAGACTTCCGGGTCTTGCCGTTGGCTTTTTGGGTCAGGGCGACCTTGTACAGAGGCGGTTGCGCGATATAAAGGTGGCCTTCTTCGATCAGGGGCTGCATGTAGCGATAGAACAGGGTCAGCAGCAAAGTGCGAATATGCGCCCCGTCCACGTCCGCGTCCGTCATCACGATGACGCGATGATAGCGCAGGCCTTCCAATTGGAAATCTTTGCCCACGCCCGTGCCCATGGCCTTGATCAAGGCCTGAATCTCCTTGTTCTGCAAGGCGCGGCTCATGTGCGCCTTTTCGACGTTGAGAATCTTGCCCCGCAAGGGCAGGATGGCCTGAAACTGGCGATCGCGTCCCTGTTTGGCCGAGCCGCCGGCGCTGTCGCCCTCTACCAGATAGAGTTCCGACTCCGCCGGGTTGCGGCTGGAGCAGTCCGACAGTTTGCCGGGCAAGGTCATGTTATCCAGCAGACCTTTGCGGCGCACCAGCGCGCGCGCTTTGCGAGCCGCCTCGCGCGCTTCAAAGGAGGTCATGCATTTGCTGACGATGGTCTTGGCTTCGGCCTTGTGCTCCGTCATCCACATATTCAGGGCGTCGGCGACGGTGTTCTCGACCTGTCCCTGCACCTCCTGATTGAGCAACTTCAGTTTATTCTGCCCTTCGAACTGCGGCTCCGGCACCTTGACGCTCACTACGGCCGTCAAGCCCTCGCGGGTGTCTTCGCCGCTGAAGTTGTCGGCATTGTCCTTGAGCCATTTCTGTTTGCGCGCGAAGTCGTTGAGTTGCCGCGTCAGGGCGCGGCGCAAGCCGCTGAGATGAGTGCCGCCATCTTGATTGACAATGGTGTTGGCGAAGGCGAAGGTAGTTTCGGCGGCGCCGTCCGTGTATTGCATGCCCACTTCCACTTCGGTCTGGCCCACGGTCCGGCGAATATGGACGGGCGGATGCAAAACGCGCCGGTATCGGTTCAGATACCGTACGAACGTGCCTACGCCGCCCTCGAAATAGAACGTCACGTCCTCCGGAACGGCGGGACGTTCGTCCGTAAAGCGGATGGTGACCCCGCGATTAAGGAACGCCATTTCCCGGAAACGGTTGATCAAGGCCGCGGTATCAAACGCCACGCCCTCGTCGAAGATATCGATGTCGCGCAGAAAACGCTGGGTGGTGCCCGTCTGTTCCGGGGGACAGCGACCGATGACTTCCACGTTGGTGACAGGCTTGCCTTGGACGAAGCGTTGGCGATGCATTTTGCCGTTGCGCGCAACGACGGTTTCCATCCAGGCGCTGAGAGCGTTGACGGCGCTGACGCCTACTCCGTGCAGGCCGCCAGAGACTTTGTACCCTCCGTCCTCGCTGCCGAATTTGCCGCCCGCGTGCAATTTGGTCATGACCACCGTCAGGGCGGAGACGCCTTCCTTGGCATGCTTGCGCACAGGGATGCCGCGTCCGTTGTCCTTGACGGAAACGCTTTCGTCCGCGTGGAGCGCAATTTCAATCCGGTCGCAGCAGCCCTGCATAGCTTCGTCGATCGCGTTGTCCACGACTTCGTACACCAAGTGATGCAGGCCTTGCTGGCCGGTTCCGCCCACGTACATGCCGGGACGTTTGCGTACGGGTTCCAGTCCTTCCAAAACCTCGATGTTTTCGGAATCGTAGGAGCCGTTATCTTGACGCAGAATTCGTTGGGCCATGTCAATTTTCCTGTAATTCGAAATAGGCAGCGACGTCGTTGCCCCGTTGCAGCAAGCAGCGGGTGCGGTAGAACACCAGAAAAGCCAAGGCCACGCCCGTGCCTACATAGGCAAAAACGACGATAGAAAACATGATGCTGACGAGATGGCCGCGGGTCTGTTCAATCAGGAGCTGCAACAATTGATCCATGCCCAGCATAATGAACCCGGCCAACAGCAGGAACGCGCCGGTCGACAGGAGATTGCGTCCTACCAGCTGCGCGCTGCGCCGCAAGGCGGCCCACAGGCTGAGGCCATCCAGCATGACGCCGGCCGTTACGTACGTCTGGTAGAAGAGAAACAGAAGGCCAATCATGAAATACGACGTCATCGCCAAGGACAGCAGATACCCGCCGACCAGGGCTTGGGCGAAGGCCAGCCCGATCAGCCCCACGAACAGGGCCATGAGGAATAGGCTGCCCACCCAGATGACCAGCAGAAAGGCGAAATAGAACAGGATCTGGCCGATGCGGAACAGGAAGTCCCCTTCCCGCGTCCGAAAGTCTTGGGCGGGCGCTGCCTCCCGAACGCCCGCCGCGCCGCCGTCCGCGGCGGGCGCCGCCGGTACGAATTGCGCCAGGCGGAACTGGTAGACGGCGCCGAGCATAAAGCCGGCGCACATCAAAGCGAAAACGAGCAGTATGAAATCCCACACGGCATCCACGGGCCACGACCACTCGGGCAGGGGCGCGCCCATGGGCGCGGCCGTCACGTAACCCGGTACGCGGAAAAAGGCTCTGTTCACCAAAAAAGCCCCGATGGGAAGGCCGTTGACGCCAAGGTTGGCGAAGGCGATTTCAAACAGATCGCTGCCTGGCGCGTTGGCGCCGCCTGCCGGCTCCTCGGAGGCGGCGACAGCTTGCAGCTGCGCGATCATCTCTTCCAGTTCCGGAACGAAGAAAGAGAGATCAACGGGCGGCAGAACGGCGGCGACGAGGCTGAGAACAATGGGCAATAACAACAGTTCGTAGCGCAAGCCCAAGATTCGGAAACCCATGGCCAGACAGTTGATCAAGGCGTTTTTCCCGGCAGTGCAAGAACTTGGACGAAGCCGGCGAAGGCTTCGCGCCATCGCCCTTATTGTACCATAAAACGGGACGGCCTTTGAACTAAAAGGATTACAAATGTTCATTGACCCGCGTGAGGCGCGGCGCGGCGCAGGGGTACGGCAGGCGGGCAAGCCGCCGCGCGGCGAAGCGCATCCGGACCGGGCAAGCCCAGTCGGGTTGCAGGCAAGGACAACGCGATCGCGCGCAGGCCAACTGCATGGCCGCGACTTTCTTGACTTACAATCTGGGAGGCCGAAACGGAATTCGACATCGACCGGTCAGAGACCAGGCTTCACCGGAACAGGCCAAGGCGCATCCTTATCCATGGAAGTCCGACTGGCCCTTGCCGGGCGTCATTAGGCGCAAAGCGGGAATGTTTCACGTGAAACGCGCGTCCCATCCAGCGCGTGGGCGCAGGCGAACGATAAGGAGCGCGGACGCGGTATGACGCGGCTATTGATCGAGGGAAGGCATCCCCTAACAGGCGCGTTGACGCCCATGGGCAACAAGAACGCGGCCTTGCCCATGATGTGCGCCGCTTTGCTTACGGATCAACCCGTAACGCTGCGCAATGTCCCGCGTATCGGCGACGTGCTCAATCTGCTGCTCATCTTGCAGGAACTGGGGGTGGAGGCGCAGTGGCTGTCCCGGAATGCCCTGCGCCTCCATGCGCGTCATCTGCGCGGGCCGGAACCCAATGCGAACCTGTTTCGCAGCCTGCGCGGCTCGATTACGCTCATTGGCCCCCTGCTGGCGCGCATGGGCGAGTTTCGAGTGTCGTCGCCCGCCGGCGGCGACGATATCGGCCAACGCCGCATTGATACCCATCTGCAAGTGTTTCGGGCCATGGGCGCGGAATTGAAGGCCGCCCAGGCCAAACAGTTCTGGTTGCAGATAGACGCCGATTTGACGAGCGCGGATATTCTGTTGGACGAAGCGTCGGTCACGGCCACGGAAAACGGGGTCATGATGGCGGCGCGTGCGCGCGGCACCACCGTAATTCGCAATGCCGCCTGCGAACCTCATGTAGCGGACCTCTGCCGCCTGCTGGTACGCATGGGATGCGCCATTGACGGCATCGGCACCAATTGCCTGGTCATTGAAGGCCAAGCGCAGTTAGAGGGGACCGAGTTTACGATCGGACCGGACTATATGGAAATCGGCAGTTATATAGGGTTGGGCGCGATTACGTCCGGCGAGTTGCGCATTGAAAACGTATTGCCGGAGCAGTTGCGCATGATCGACATGGTATTCCGGGAACGGCTGGGCGTGGCCATGGCCTATGAAAACGTCCGGCCTGACGGCCAGGCCGATTTGGTCGTGGCGGACGAGCAGGACTTGGCCATCCGGCTGGACTACGGCACCGCGATTCCGCGCATCAGCAGCGCGCCGTGGCCTGGCTTTCCCACGGATCTCATGAGCATTGCCTTGGTCATGGCGACCCAAGCCCGGGGCACCGTCATCTTGCACGAGAAGATGTTCGAAAGCCGCCTCTATTTCGTGGATAAGCTGTTGGGCATGGGCGCGCACCTCGTATTTTGCGATCCTCACCGCGTGGTCGTGACAGGGCCTTGCCGGCTGTACGGACAAGAGGTGACCAGTCCCGACATCCGCGCCGGCATGGCCATGATTTTGGCAGCCCTGTGCGCGGAAGGCGCAACGGAAATCGAGCACGTGAACCAAGTGGAGAGGGGGTACAGTGACGTCGTGGCCAAACTGACGAGCCTGGGAGCTGTCGTGCAGCGTCTGTCTGATTGAACCGGCGGACATGGGCACGCGCAGCGGGCGTCCGCGGCCTGGGCAGCCCAAGCGGAAGGCGCAACGGGACCGTCTGGGCTGCGGGCGGCGCGCATGCACGCGCACGGTCCGGTTTCGTACGCGCGGGACGGAATTTGTAATAGAATGGCGTATGGCTTGCCAAACGCCGGCAAGCGGACAGGACGAGGCGCGCATCCGAATCTGGCCGGCCGCAGGGGGCAGGTTCTGACGCCCAAGAGCATCTACCGCCGCATGCAAAACGACAACCAGCAGACAGGGCAGGCCGCTACGCATCCGCGCGTAGTGGTAACGGGCGTAGGCATGGTCTCGGCTTTGGGGCTGGATGCAGAGACGACCTGGAACCATATGCTGGAAGGCCAGTCGGGTACGCGGCTAGCGGAGCACTTCGCTGACGTGAAGGATCTGCCTCCTTGTTCCGCCGCCTGGATTGATTGGAATCCGGGCGATCACATCGACCGCAAGGACGCCCGCAAAATTTCGCGGGCGACCCAGTTCGCGTGGAAGGCTACGCAAGAAGCCCTGTCCGCCGCGCAACTCCACGTAGAGGCGGAGGATCGAAGCCGCATTGCGGTGGAAATCGGCAACGCTTTCGGCGGTTGGGACTTGGTGGAGGCGCAGCAAACCGTTCTTCAGCGGCAAGGATTTCGCCGGGTGAATCCGGTGACGTGCCTGGGCGCCCTGATCAGCGGCACGCCGACGTTCATCGGCATGCGGCTGGGGCTGACCGGCCTGGCCCACAGTTCGGTCACGGCCTGCGCTACCGGCATCAGCGCGATTGGCGAAGGGGCCAAACGCATTCTGGCCGGCGAAGCCGACGTCGCGTTGGTCGGGGGCAGCGACGGCTACGTTACGCCCATGACCGTTACGCTCTTTATGCGCCTCGGCGCCATGAGCCGCGAGACGGAGCGGCCGGAAAGGGCCTGCGCGCCTTTCAGCGGGAACCGCGCCGGCATGATCGTCGGCGAAGGGGCCGGCGTACTGGTCTTGGAGTCCTTGGCGCACGCTTTGGAACGCAACGCCCCGATTCTGGCGGAATTCGGCGGGTATGCCCTGCATCTGGATCCCCACGGGTTTACCGATCCCGATCCGGACGGTTCCGCCGCGGTGCAAGCCATGCAAGACGCTATCCGCGCCGCGGGGCTGCAAGCCCAGGACGTGGATTGGATTGCCGCGCACGGTACGGCCACGCGGGCCAATGATCGCATGGAAACCAAGGCCATTCGGACGGCGCTGGGCGCGCACGCCGACCGCTGCCCCGTAACGGGGCTCAAAGGCATGGTCGGGCATGCCATGGGCGGCGCGGGCGCGCAGAACGCAGTGGCTATCGTCAAGGCGATCCAGACGGACATGATTCCCCCGACCATCAACTATCTGGAACCGGATCCCGCTTGCGATCTGGATTACGTACCCAACGCCGCGCGACCGCGGCGCGTCAATGCGGCCTTGGCCAACGGCATAGGCATGGGCGGGCAGTCCGCCTCGTTGGCGTTGAAGAGATACGCGCCGTGAAACGAATCCGCCGGAGGACAAGCGCATGAAACTGGAGAATCCCTTCCGCCGCGTGGAGCGGCTCCGGAAGGTCACCAACGTGCCGGAGCGGGAAGCGAATGAGCGTACGCCGCCGGGCCAGTTCCTGACCAGCAAATTCCCGGTTTTGACTTACGGGCCGACCCCTGAAATCACGAATCTGGAGACGTATACGCTGAAGGTATGGGGCGCCGTCGAAGCGCAGGTCGAGTTTTCGTGGGCCGAATTGCTGGCCATGGAAGCGGCCAGCCCTACGGTGGACATCCATTGCGTAACGCGCTGGAGCAAGCTCAATACGACATGGACCGGCATACCTTGGCGCGCTTTTTTGCCCCGCGTCAAGCCGCGCGCCGCGGCGACGCACGTCATGGCTCACTGCGTCGGCGGATACACTACGAATATAGGTTTGGATATATTGGATGACGACGATACCCTTTTGGCCTATGCCTACGAAGGCGCGCCGCTGGCGCCGGCTCATGGCTATCCGTTGCGGCTGTTGGTGCCCAAGTATTACCTGTGGAAAAGCGCCAAGTGGCTGAACGGCCTGGAATTCATGTCCCAGGATCGTCCCGGCTTTTGGGAAGCGCATGGATATCACATGCGCGGCGATCCATGGACGGAGGAACGTTTCAGCTGACGGATAACGAGGTCCGAAGGCCCGGCGCGCGGGCCGTCAATTCTGCGTTGGGCCAAAACAGGCGCGGACGCGCATGACGCGCAAAGGCATTTTGATGGCGGGAGGACGCGGCACGCGTCTGCATCCCCTGACTTTGGGCGTGAACAAGCATCTGCTGCCCATCTACGACAAACCCCTCATCTATTACCCTTTGTCCATTTTGATGCTGGCCGGGATTCGGAACATTGCGGTGGTGTGCGCGCCCGATCAACAAGCCCAGTTCGTCGCCGTGCTGGCGGATGGCAGCCAATGGGGCCTGGAATTCACCTACGTCGTGCAAACCGAGGCCAAGGGCGTCGGGGACGCGTTCCGCCTCTGCCGCGACTTCATCGCCCAACAGCCCGTAGCCTTAATCCTGGGGGACAACGTTTTTTACGGACACGGCTTGCCGGCTCAGCTGCAGACGGCGGCGGCCCAACCGCACGGCGCGCGCCTCTTTGCCTATCCGGTGGCGGATCCCGCCGCGTTCGGCGTCGTGGAGTTCAACGCGCGCGGCGAAGTTCTGAGTCTGGAAGAAAAACCGCGGCGGCCCCGGTCCCGGTACGCCGCCACGGGCCTCTATTTCTATGACGACCGGGTCTGCGAACTGGCCCGCGGCCTTCCGCCTTCGGCGCGCGGGGAACTGGAAATCACCGACGTCAACCGGGCCTACCTGCAACGCGGCGCCTTGCGCGTAACGGAGTTGGGCCGCGGCGTGGCCTGGCTGGACGCCGGTACCCATCCCTCCCTGTTGGAGGCCAGCCAGTTCGTGCAGACGTTGCAGGAACGCCAGGGCATGATGATTTCCGTTCCGGAGGAAATCGCCTATCGCCAAGGGTTCATCTCCCTGGAGCAAATGCGCGCGTTGGGAGCCAAAATGGAGGAAATTCCCTACGGCCAGTATCTGGTCGCGTTGGCGGAGCGAGAAGACGCAATAGCCTAGATTCTGTTGAGGTAGGATTTCCGCCCGATCCAGCAGATTATCAGGCAATCTATGTCGTGTTCGTTGACCCCCTAGGGACCGCGGGTTCAACCCGCGGAACCGACGGGCGCGTCCGCTCCCGACTCCGCTCCGGTCTCGGCGTAGGCCGTCGGCCGCGCAGGCGCCCCCCTGAGCCCTCTCCACCGCCTTGGTACGCCCTCGTACGTCGCCCGCGCTTTATTCCGACAAAATAAACAGGCCAAAGTGCCTAGGGCCGGCGTCTTGGGCGGGCCCGCCCGAGCCCCGTACCCACGGCCGGGGGAGGTAAGGGGGACGGATGCAGTCACATCTCAACGCTGCCTGGCTCGGGCTACACGCAAAGGGCCGCAGAATCTGCCCCCTACGACCCGGATCGGGCGGAAATCCTACCTCAACAGAACCTAGTTTTTTCGGACGCCCTGACCGGGCAGGCGTTATAATGCGCTCTTGCTTGTTCGTTCGACGGAAGAGAGGGAGCATGGAGCCCGCAACGCATTCATTCCAGCCGTCGCTCATCGCGCCCTACGGCGGGACGTTGGTGAATTTGATGGTGGCCTCCGAAGAGAGAAAGGACTTGAAGGAGTACGCCAGCCAGCTCCCTTCATTCCAATTGCACGAAAGAGCCGTCTGCGATTTGGAAGTGCTGGCGACGGGCGGCTTTTCGCCTTTGACCACCTTCATGGGCCGGAAGGACTACCGCCGGGTGTTGGAAGAGATGAGGCTGGCCGACGGCACCCTGTTTCCCATCCCCGTCACCCTCCCGCTGATGCCTGCTCCCGAACTGCGGCTGGGGCAGGACATTACCCTGCGCGATGCCATGAACAACATCCTGGCCGTGCTGTCGGTACGGGAAATCTTCGACTGGGATCTGGCCGAGGAAGCGGGCCGGGTGATCGGCTCCACCAACCCGCGCCACCCTTTGACCGCGGAGATGAACCGCTGGGGGCCAGTCTACGTATCGGGCCGCCTGCGGGTGTTGGAACTGCCGGCGCATTTCGATTTCACGGCGCATCGCCTCACGCCCGCCGAGACCCGCGCGCGCCTGGCCGCCTCCGGCTGCGCCAATGTGGTGGCGTTTCAAACCCGCAACCCGCTGCACCGCGTGCATGAGGAACTCACGAAACGGGCCATGCAACGCATTGACGGCTCGTTTCTGCTGCACCCCGTGGTAGGCATGACGCGGCCGGGAGACGTGGATCACTTCACGCGCGTGCGCACGTATACGGCCCTGCTGGACGCGTACTATCCCCCGGCGCGCGTGCATCTTTCGCTATTGCCCCTGGCTATGCGCATGGCCGGGCCGCGGGAGGCCTTGTGGCACATGCTCATTCGGCGCAATTGCGGAGCCAATCACATGATCGTCGGCCGCGACCATGCCGGCCCGGGTCCCGATTCGGAGGGCCGGCCTTTCTACGGGCCTTTCGAGGCCCAGGAACTGGCGGAGACGCACAGCGCCGAAATCGGCGTGCAGGTAGTGCCTTTCGACAACCTGGTGTATCTCGTGGAGGAGGACCGCTACGAGGAAGAGAGCCAGGTGCCGCCAACGGCCAAAACCCATGCCATATCCGGCACCACGGTCCGGGAAGAATACCTGGGCAAGGGCAAACTGCTGCCGCAGTGGTATACCCGTCCCGAAGTCGCGGAGATTCTGAAAGAGAGTTATCCGGCTTTGCATCGCCAAGGCATCTGTCTCTGGTTCACGGGCTTGAGCGGTTCCGGCAAATCCACCACGGCCAACATTCTCATCCCGCTCCTGATGGAGAAAGGCCGCCGCGTGACGTTGCTGGACGGCGACGTAGTGCGCACCCACCTCTCGCGCGGGCTGGGTTTCAGCAAGACGGACAGGGATCTCAACATCCGGCGCATTGGCTTCGTGAGCGCGGAGATCGTGCGTCACAGCGGCGTCGTGATCGCGTCGGCCGTGAGTCCTTTCCGGGCCACGCGCAACGACGTGCGCAACCTGGTGGGGCCGGACAACTACATCGAAATCTTCGTGGATACGCCTCTGGACGTGTGCGAAGCCCGGGACACCAAAGGCATGTACAAGCGGGCGCGACGCGGGGAGATCAAGCATTTCACGGGCGTGGACGATCCCTACGAAGTGCCGCACAATCCGGAAATCGCCTTGAACACCGTGGACTTCACGCCTATGGAGAACGCCCAGCGCATCATGGATTACCTGCGCCGGAGGGGATTCATTGCCTGAAGCCATGCCTCGCCTCGGCCGCGCCCTATGGATTCCTCCGTTTCGCAGTTGACTGCCGCCCCGCCGCCTGACAACGAGCGGCCCATTGAAGACGTGCCGCCGCTGGAGGTGGTGCGCGGGGTGGCCAAGGAGTTGCTGGCCATCGTCGTGCCCGCCATCGTCATGGCCGTTTTGGTCAATCGGTTCGTGGTGGAAACGACGGTCGTGTTCGGCGAAAGCATGGCGCCGCAGCTGCGGCCCAGTCAACGGCTCGTGGTCGAGAAAATCAGTTATCGTTTTCGCGAGCCGACCCGCGGCCAGATGGTGGTGATTGAAGTGGAGGGCGAAAGCGCCAACCTGATCAAACGCGTCATCGCCGAACCCGGCGAGACGATTGAAATCGTGGACGGCCAGGTTTACGTCAACGAAGCCGAATTGCCCGAACCCTACGTGGAGTTCCGCTCGCAGGAGAGAGTGACGCGGCAGACTCTGAAACCGACGGAATACTTCGTGTTGGGCGACAACCGGCCCAGCAGCCGGGACAGCCGCGATTTCGGCCCGGTGGCGCAAGAGGCCATTGTCGGCCGGGCCTGGCTGCGCTACTGGCCGCTGCCGACCTGGCGACACTTCGCCGATTGAGCCATGTTGCAACGCACCTACTGGCCGACGGCGACCAAAATCGTCGTCGGCTCCATGCTGGGGTTGCTGGCCCTTTGGCTCTTGGTCGTCTTCCGGGCCATGATTGGGCCCACCGCGGTCGCCGGTCTGGTGGTTTTCATCCTCAACATACCGGTCAAGCGCCTGCAGAACCGCGATCTGCCGCGCGGCTTGGCCGTGGTCATCGTGTATGCGCTCCTCGTCGGTTTCCTGGCCCTGTTGTGGCTGTCGCTGGGGCCTTGGCTGCAGACCTTTCTCGGCGATATCCAGCAGGATCTGGATCAGCTGTTGCGCAGCCTGAACCAATCGACCCAACCCTTCCTGCAGGACGTCAACCTGCCTTTTCTCGGCCCGTTGGATCTCGGCGCCACCGATCTGTTCGCGCAATTCAACCAGCAGATACGCACCACCGTGTTCAATGGCCTGGGCAGCCTGACTTCCTACCTGGGCGGCTTGACGTCGGGCTTGTTGAGCGTCATCTACGTATTCGTGCTCAGTTTCTGGATGCTGAAGGACTGGAATCGGTTGAAAGCCGTGTTGGCCAACGCCATCCCGGAACCGTACCTGACGGAAGCCCAGGAACTGGTCAAGGAACTCAATCGGATTTGGAGCGCTTTCCTGCGCGGCCAAGTCCTGCTGGGCCTGGTGGTGGGCGGCACGGTGTTTCTGATCATGGCGATCGTAGGCCTGCCCAACGCGCGCGCGCTCGCCATCATCGCCGGGGTCATGGAATTCCTGCCCATCGTCGGCCCCATCATCAGCGGCGTCATCGGCGTCAGCGTAGCCTTGCTGTCCGGTTCCCATTGGCTGCCTATCGCCAATTGGTGGTTCGCCGGCCTGGTCGCCCTGCTGTACATCGTCATCGGGCAGGTGGAAAGCGTGTATTTCATCCCGCGTTTCATTGGCCGGCGCGTACATCTGCATCCGGCAGTGACTTTCGCGGTCATCATTCTCGGCGCGCTGGAATTCGGCGTCATCGGCGTGTTGCTGGCGGCCCCCACCTTTGCCAGTTCGGTCGTGCTGGTGCGGTACGTCTGGTACAAACTCTGGGACCGGCCGGGCGTGCCGCGCATCACGGAGGAAGCCGAGACGCCGCGCCTGGACTGGAGTCCGTTGAAGGGCGATCAGATCGGCGCCGTCATTTTCACTTTGGACGGTACGCTGACCTGCATTAACGAGCGGTTGACGCGCCGCGTCAACCGCGTGCTGGGCTGGTTCTTTCGCGGCCAAATCTGGCCGACCGCGCGCCGGCGCCAGGCGTTGTTGCATTGGCAGGGCGATCTGGAAGGCCTGTGCGCGCGGTTGTACAACCTGCTGTTGCGCCTGAAAGTGGACGACGCGCGTCTCCAGCGCCATTTGCATCCCTGGATGGGCTTGGCGGCGCCCGTGGATCTGCAACTCCGGGACGAAGTCCTGGGGGTCTTGAACTGGTTGCGCCAACGCCGGTACCAGCTGGGCCTGATCACCATCCGCTCCCGCAACGTGCTGGATACGCACTTGCGCGCCGCCGGCTTGCCGCTGGAACTGTTCGACATCATAGTCACGCGGGAAGACGTGCCGCGCTTGCCTCCGCAACGGGATACCGTACGGCAGGCTTTGCGCAAAGCGGATTGTCCCGCCCAGCGACTGTTGCTGGTCGGATCGTCGGACGTGAATCTGCGGCCCGGACGCACGGAGGAGATGCATACGGTAGCCGTGCAACGGGAAATGAGCTCCCCGCGCGGTCTGCAGGAACAGCACCTGACGGTGGCCAGCTTGACCGAATTGCAGGAACGGTTGCGCTAGATGGCCTCCATGGCTTCCGTACGCCCGCTGGATCTGAGCCGTTGGCGCCGTTGGCGCCGTCTGGGGCAATTTACGCTGCTGCACGTAGGCACCTCGCTGACCGTGGTGCCGGTCACCAGCGTCCTCAACCGCATCATGATTGCCGAGATGCAGCTGTCGGATACGCTGGTGGCTTGCCTGGTCACCCTGCCTTACTGGCTGGCGCCCCTGCAGATTTGGTTCGGCCATGCGGTGGATCGGCGCGTGCAGTCAGGCGGCCAGCGTACGGCCTGGATTGTGCTGGGCGGCCTGCTCGCGACGAGCGGCAGCGCCTTGACGGCTCCCGCCGTCTTTCTTTTCCCGCGCGGGGACGGCTGGGGCCTGCTGGTTACCGCCTTGGCCTTTCTGATATGGGGAGGGGGCATCAATCTGGCGTCGGTAGGCTATTTGGCGCTGCTTTCGGAACAGGAAACGCAGGACCAGCGCAGCCGGACGGTGGGCATCATGTTCACCTGCATGATTCTGAGCAGCATCGGCGCCGGGCTGTTTCTCTCGCAGCACCTGGATCCCTACGCGCCCGGCAAGGTGATAACGGCGTTCACCGTCGTGGCGCTTGTCGCCTTGGCCGCGATACTGCTTGGCGCCTGGCGCCTGGAGGCCCGGCACGCGGCCAACGCGCGGCCGGCGCCGCCTGGCCGCGCCGCCGCGCTGCGCATGCTGGCGCATAACCGCGACGCACGGCGTTTTTTCCTCTATCTGCTGATTATTTTGATCAGCATCCATACGCAGGACATCCTGCTGGAGCCGTACGGCGCCAAGGTCATGGGCATGAGCGTCGCGGCCACGGCGCGCCTCATATCGATCTGGGGCACCGGCTTTCTGCTGACGTTGTTGGCCTCCATGTGGCTCGTGAAAGCCTGGGGCGAACGACGCGTAATCGCCATGGGCGCCTGGCTCGCGGCCGCGGCCTTCCTCCTGATCGCCGCCGCGGGCCTGGCTGCCCTGCGCCACGTCGGACTGTTCCAGAGCGCAGTTTTGCTGTTGGGTTTGGCCTCCGGCTTCCTGACGCAGAGCAATCTGACTCTCATGTTGCGCATGTCCGTTCCGGGAGCCAGAGCCGTGTACGTGGGGGCGTGGGGCGCGGCCAATTTCCTGGGCCAAGCCTTGATCGTGTTGCCCGTTGCGGCCCACGAAGGCTTGAGCGAACTGACCGGCAGCGTCTGGGCCGGCTATACTTTCGTGTTCCTGTTGGAGGCCGCAGGCCTGTTGCTGTCGCTGTTGCTGCTGCGGACTATCAGCGCGAGGAAGTTCCGAGACCGGGCGCGCGCCTTGCTGCACGCGGCCGGCGTTTAGCGAAGGAGGGGAAGAGAAGCCTATGAGTCCCTATCGATTGATCATCACGTTCGACGAACTGGAGGGACAGGACGGGGCCAGCCAGCGCTTTTTCAGCCAGACCATCGCGCCGCTGTTCGATGACGAGAAGGCCCTCTACGTCGGCGAGGTGTGGTGGACGCTGTGGGGCAACCGGCCGCAGTTTCTCGGAGGCGTTATCGTAGAGTCTTTGGAAACTCTGCGCGAGCTCTTGAACTCTTCGCAATGGGAAACGGTCATGGCGGAGTTCAAAGCCTTGGTGCGCAACCTGGAAATCAAGCTGGTACGGGAAACGGCCTGACGCAGGGCCGGAGTTGCGCCGTTCATGCCGCCCTCGGCTACGCGTCCCGTCGGCCGCGCGTTGGTCGTTTTCCTTGAGAACGGGGGAACGTTCGGCGGCGTGCAGTTGCCGCCGCGCGCGCGCCGGTTGCTGGACTACGGGAGCGAAGAATACGCCAAACGCGCGCTGTCTTGGCACGGGATCCGGCAGGCGTATGACCGGGTGTGGATTTTGGAGGATCGGCGCGCCCGGGCGGAGGAACTGCAATCCGCTTTGCTGGGGGCCAGCCAACGCCACGCCGTGGACGTTTTGATTTTGGCCCACGGCCAGCCCGAAGGCATCGTCGGCTGGCAAGGCGAACTGGTGGGCCGCTCTTTCTTCGCCGAAATGCGCGCGTGGCATCACGCGCAGCCGTCCGCGTTGCGCCTGCGCGCCGTCTATACCATTGCCTGCCATTCAGGGCGCCGCGTGTGGGACTGGCTGGCTTTGGGGGCGCACATCGCCAACGGCATCGGCCAAGAGAATTGGTTGCCGGAGCCTACGCTCTCTCTTTTTCTCCGTCAATGGGCGCAGGGCCGCGCGTTCGGCGCGGCCGCGCGGTACGCCCACCTTACCGCTCTGCGTTGGATGCGACGCCTGTCAGGCAACCATCCGTACTGCCTCTCCCGCCTGCAAATGAGCCGGCAATTCATTGCCGGGCGCTGGGATACGACCCTTGGGAACGTACAGCGCGCGGACCGAACGGACTGACCCCAGGACCGGCTACAAGGCCTTGCCCTTTATCCGGGCAGGAACCCGGACAGGGTCTCCAGAATCTCGGCCGACAAGATTTGGGGGAGCAGAGACGCCGCCAGCGCCGCCAGCAGATACAGCAAGGCCAGGAGGGTGAACAGAAATCGGATTTTGCCCGCCCAGGACAGGGCAGCCAGCTCCTGCCACCCTGACGCCGGCGGGGCCGGGCCGGGATCCAGGGGCAGGAAAGGTTCATTCTGGCGCGAGGGCGGCGCGCCGCCTGTCGGCGCGGGCGGAGTCGGCGGCGGGGGGTAGGACGCCGCCGGCGCGCGGTCCGGCGGGGCGGGCGGCGGTTGGCTATACGGACTGACCGGGGGCGACGTCACGGGCGGCGGGGGCGGCGCGGCCGGGGCGGCGGTCGCGACCCGCCAGAGGTTTTCGCCGAAGCGAGGCACGTCGCGGCTCAGGCGCTGGACGGCCGCGCGCGACAGAGTGACGAGGCGCACTTCCGTGGAGGCGAAAGCGTGTTCCGGGCACGGTTGCTGCGCCATCAGGGAGACCAGGCCCAGGAGGGAGCCGGGCCCCGCCGTGCGCGGCCCCTCGCTCGCCTCCCTTTCCAGCTGCACCGTGCCCTCCTGCACGCAATACAGATAGGCGAGTTCGTCGCCTTTGGCGTAAATCTGTTCCTGGGGAAAGAAGCGGGCTTCCTGCAGCTCGGGCAGCACGCGCGCGGCCTCGGCGCCGGAGAGGCCGGTGAACACGCTGAACAGGCTCAAATCGCCCAGATCCACGCGGGCCGGTTCGGGCGCCGGGGGTACCGGCTCCGGCGCGGGCGGTGCGGCCTGCGCCCACCACTGATCGACGGCGTCGTGCGTACGGCGCAGGGTTTCCAGCGCCTCCCGGGGGAAGACCAGGAGTTCCGTATCCACCGTCGCCGTGGCCTGCTGGGTCCGCGGCGCCGTCCGCAACAGGCTCTCCAGCCCGAAGACGGCGCCGGCCGCGACGCGGGACAGTTCCTGGTTGACGCCGGTGGCGGAGGCCTGGGACAGTTCGATTTCTCCTGCCACCAGCAGGAAGAAGGCGTCGCTGGCGTCCTGCGCGCGGTAGACCGCGTCGCCGGCTTGCAGCCGGCGTCCGAAGGCCTGCGCGGCCAGGGCCTGCAAGACCGCGGGCGGCAACGCGTCCAAGGGGGCGCTGCGGCTGAGCAGGGACAGGGCGCGCGCCTCTTCAGGCTGCGGGGCCGCGGGGCGCGGGGCGCGGCCCAACGCGCGGGGCAGCGTCGGATGGGCGGCCTGCAGGCGCTGGAAGTCGCCGCGGGACAGCATCCAGCACAACGCGGGTTCCTGCGCCACCACATCGTGCGCGTAGGGCCTGTCCGTCCGCAGCGCGTCCGCGCCCTGCAACGTGCCGGGCGGGATCGGAGCCCCCGTATCCGCCTGCGCCAGCCGGCCCTGATCGGTCAGGAACAGGCCCTGGGCCGACTCGCCCTGGCGATAGAGAGGCTCGCCGGCCTGCAACGGGTGCGGCGCGAAGAGGCGCGCCATGGCCAGCAGAATGTCCGGGCCGAGGCCGTCCAGGGCCGGTACGGCGGCCAACCGATCGCGCAGATAGAGATCCAGCTGCGCGATGCGCTCCTCTTCGATCTGGAGGCCGATGGCGGGTTGCGCATGGAGCACGCGCAGGAAACGGGCCTCGGTCATCTCCCAGTACGTCGTTTTGCTTTCGGCGCGCGCGGTGAACGCCCGCGGTTCGCCGCGGAAGAAATCCTGTTCCCCCAGCGCGTTGCCGGCGGTGGACGTAAACACGGGCCGCGCGTCGGCGCCCATGGAAGAGACGCGTCCGGCGTGAATGACGTAGAAGGCGTCGCTCCGCTCGGCTTGCTGGTAGAGATTGTGGTACTGGGCAATCTCCTGGCGCTCCATGTGCTGGGCCACGAGCGCCCGGCTCGGTGCGTCCAGGCCAGGAAAAATCTGCCCCAGGTATTCAATCAGTTTGTCGTCGTCCATGGCGAAGGGAGTTTCTGCAATGGAGCCCGATCCTGCGGGACAGGATCTCTTGGCAAGTAGGGAATTGTACTTGATTTAAGGCCTTACGGCAGTCTGTCCCATGGGCTTGGGGGAGCCTTCGCTTGCGCGCCCGGCGCATCATGCGCTCGTCCGGGAGAGCAGCAGAACAACGTCCCTAAGTTGGCCAGACCTGAGGATCTGGACAGAGTGCATGGTGCCGGGGGTGGGAATCGAACCCACACGGGCATTACCCCACACGAGTTTGAGTCGTGCGCGTCTACCAGTTTCGCCACCCCGGCTCAAGGCAGGCTATGATGACTAGTATAAATAGGAAAACCGCGCAGGGTCAAAGTAAGAGGTTGTTCGGGCGTTCCGGCGCGGCGCGCTCCAGGGGCTTGGCACTGGGCGCACCGCGTCGGGATTCTCTGTCCAATGCGAGCTCAATGGTATTTTCTCCGTGCCTGAATTGCCGGAAGTCGAGACCCATGTCCAGGAACTGACGCCGCGGCTGCAGGGCCGGCGCGTAGAAGACGCGCGCGTGGCCTGGCCCAAGACGATAGCGGTTCCCGACCCCGGCAGTTTCTGCCGGCAGTTGCGCGGGCAGATCTTCCGCAGCCTTTCCCGCCGCGCCAAGTTCATGCTCTTTCACTTGGATCGGAACTGGCATCTGATCGTTCACCTGCGCATGACGGGCACCTTCCGGATGGTGGCGGAAGGCGCCCAACCGGACAAGCACGCGCACGTGGCCATTCGGCTGGATAACCGTCAGGAATTGCATTTCCTGGACCCGCGCAAGTTCGGACGCATGTGGCTGGTGCGCAATCCGGAGCCCGTGCTCGCCGGCCTGGGGCCCGAACCCCTTTCCCCGCAGTTCACGGGCCGCTTCCTGGAGCAGCGCCTGGGCCGGCGTCAAGCGGCGATCAAAGCGGCGTTGCTGGATCAGGCGGTAGCGGCGGGCGTGGGTAACATCTATGCCGACGAAGCGCTGTTTCGCGCCCGCATACATCCCCAGCGGCCGGCGCGGCGCGTAACGGCCCGCGAATGCATCCGCCTGTGCCGCGCCATTCGGACGGTGCTGCGCACGGGGATTCAATTGCGCGGCAGTTTCATCAGCACCTACCGTCCGCCCAGCGGCGTGCCGGGCCGCTTCCAGGCGGAGCACAAGGTGTTCCGACGTACGGGCGAACCCTGCCTGCATTGCGGGACGCTGATCGAACGGATCGTCGTGGCGCAGAGGAGCACGCATTTTTGCCCTCGGTGCCAACCCCGCTGACGCTATGCAAGGATCAGCCCCGCGGCGCTCAGCCCCCTGATGCCGGGGCGGCAGCGCCTGCGCCCCGTCGGTATTCGCCTATTCCGGACCGGCTTCCAGTCCCAATCGACGCCCGCCTCATTTCTCGCCGCGTCATGCGTTGGACGTTTCGAAGCCGCCGGCGGCCCGAAGGGCGCGGCCATGGTCACTGCGGCCGTCGGCGGCATACGGATACGGGGAGGACGCCGGGGGCCATTGCAGCTGCGAGCCCTGCGCGTCCTTTTCCGCTATAATGCAAAGGGGAGGAGCGTTCGTCCGGGTTGGGCCTGCCGTCCGCGCAGGACAGGAGCCGCGGACGGCATTCCGCTCCGCTTCGCCAACAGGACGACAAGCTATGCAACTGGGATTTGTCAGCGCGATTCTGCCTGACCTCTCGCTGGACGAGCTCTTGGCTTTCGCCGCGTCCGCGGGCTTTGATTGCGTTGAGGTCATGTGTTGGCCGCGCGGCGGGGCGGAGCGCCGCTACGCTGGCGTTACGCATATCGACGTGGACGATTTCGGCGCCGCGGAGGCGAACGCGGTCAAGGCCTTGGTCGCCAAGCACGGCGTCGAGATCTCGGGACTGGGTTATTATCCCAATCCCTTGACGCCCGATCCCGAGGCACGCGCGGCCTATCTGAGCCATATCAGGAAAATGATTGCCGCCGCGGCCCGGTTGGGCGTCAAGGTCGCGAATACTTTCATCGGACGGGATCACACGCGCTCCTTGGCCCGCAATCTGGAGGAATTCGAAAAGGTCTGGCCGGCCGTGATCGCCTTCGCGGAAGAACGGGACGTTAGAGTAGGCATCGAGAACTGCCCCATGCTGTTCACGGAGGACGAGTGGCCTGGCGGCCAGAATCTCGCCATCTCCCCTGCCGTATGGCGGCGCATGTTCGACGTCATTCCCAGTCCGCACTTCGGCCTGAACTTTGATCCGTCCCACTTGATCTGGCAACGGATGGATTACGCGGCTGCCATCCGCGAGTTTGCGGAGCGCTTCGTCCATGTGCATGCCAAGGATGCGCGCGTGGATCAGCACCGGCTGGATCAAGTAGGGATTTTGGCTACGCCGCTGGAGTTCCACACCCCCAAACTGCCGGGTTTGGGGCAAGTCGACTGGGGCCTTTTCTATTCCCTGCTGACGGATGCGGGATACGACGGAGCCGTATGCATTGAAGTGGAGGACCGCGCCTACGAAAACTCGCTGGCGCAGCGCAAGCTGGCCGTGGACCAGTCGGGACGCTACCTGCGTCAATTCATGTAAGGGCGAAAGGACCTGCGGCTTGGGCCTGCGCGCCGTTAGCCGCTCCGCGGCCTGCCTACGTCGAGGGAAAAACGCCGCATGGCCCGTTTGAGTTACGCCGACTTGGTCGCGCGTCTGTCCGATCTGGAACGGCTGGCCGAGCCGCCGCATCCCGATGAAAGGGGCGGATGCCATTCCAGCTATGATCGCCGTTCCCGCTACAACCCGGCCACCGGCCTCTACGAACATTGGGACGCCAACCGCGACGGAGACGGGTATATCCGGCGCGAGGGCGACCGGATCGTCGCGTTTGAAGAACGGGGGCCCGGAGTCATCTGGCGCATATGGTCTGCCGCGCCAGGACCGGGCCATGCCGAAATCTACATCGACGACCGTCCCGCCCCGGTCATGGACCTGCCGTTTCAAGCCCTGTTCGGAGGCGTAGGTCTCCGGGACTACAATCTGCCGGAATTGGCCATGACGCTGTCGCGCGGCCATAACCGCTACATACCGATCCCCTACAATCGCTCCTGCAAAATCCGCCTGGCTCCGGATTGGGGGCGGTATTACCATATCACCTACAGTCGGTTGCCGCAGGGGACCGAACTCCCGGTTTTCACGGGCGAAAGAGAGGATGCCGACCGCGTCCTTCTGGCCCAAAAGGATCGCGAATTGGCCCGGCGGGGCTGGAGCCTGCCGGTTCACGCGGATGACGAACGCACCGTGGCTGACGTCACCTTGACGCCCGGCCGCGCGCTGACGGTCGCGACGCTGGAAGGCAATCGCGCGATCACCGGCCTCCGGGTCGTACCCGACGCCGAACTGCGGCCAGACGCCCGCGACGCCTTGCGCGAGTTGGCGTTCGCCATCCGCTGGGACGGGGAGCGGCAGCCCAGCGTCTGGTCGCCGCTGGGCGACTTCTTCGGCGCCGCGCCCGGCATACAGCCCTTTCGCGCCTTGCCCGTAGGCATGACGACGGATTTTTTCTACAGCCACTGGTTCATGCCCTTTGCCCGGCAGGCGGAACTGCGCCTGCACAACGAGGGACCGCGAACCCGCTCCCTGCGCTTTGAAATCGTCAGTCGCCCCTTGGCGCGCGATGCCCGCGCGTTGTTGCGTTTTCACGCCAAGTGGCACCGGGATGCCGCGCGGGAGCCATCGCAACGCAACGGGCGGGATATCGACTGGCCGTTGTTGCAGGCGCAGGGTCCCGGCCGCTTCTGCGGGCTGCATCTGCATGTCTGGAACCGATGGCGAAAGCCCGCCCAGGCGCCGTCTTCCTGGTGGTACGGCGCGGGCCGCGACAAGACCATCGATTGGTGGTGGGGCGAGGGCGACGAGAAATTCTTCGTGGACGGCGAGGCGTTTCCCTCCACGTTCGGGACCGGCTCCGAGGATTACGTGGGCTACGCGTGGGCGGCGGAACCGCCCTTCGCCCGGTTCGACAGCGCCTTCGCCTGCCAGCCCTACACCGAGATTGACGGCAACGGCCATACGTCCGTGAACCGTTTTCACATCTGCGACGACATACCTTTCCAGAAATCCTTCGAGGGCTGCCTCGAGAAGTACAAGGGCAATCGGTGGGGCGAGGGCAACGCGTGCCTGTATCATGCCGTAGCCTATTGGTACCAGGCCGCGGGCCAACCGGACGCCTATGCGCCCGTGCCCGTGCCGGAACGGGTGGGACACTATACGGAACCTGACTGAGACGTTCCCAAGGGGCGGACGCGCGCGCGTGACGGATGGCTCAAGAGACGTAGACGAACAATATACGCGGGACGGACAGGAGGTCTGATATGACGTTGCAGGCGCGCGCGGTAGTGGTCAAGGGACAAGCCTTCGAAGTGCGGGAATTCGCCGTCCCGGATCCCGAACCCGGCACGGTATTGCTCAATCTGGAACTGGCCGGCATCTGCGGTACGGATCTGCATTACTGGCAGCGCGGCTTCCGGAAGGAACTGATCCTGGGGCACGAAAACGTCGGCATCGTGGCCGCCTTGGGCCCAGGCGTAACCCATGATGCGCTGGGCCGCAAGGTCAAGGAAGGCGATCGGGTCGTCGTGCAACCCGGCCTTCCCGCCGGTTTTGGCTATGGTTTTCAACCGCCGCCCGCGTTGCATGGCGGTTTCGCCGACTATCTGTATCTCAGCCTGCCGGGATCGGCCTGGTGGCGCACGGACATGCCGGCCGAGGTCGGCGTGCTGACGGAGCCTTTCACCATTGGCGTGCATGCCGTGGATCGTTCGCGCCTGCGCATCGGCGATACCGTGGTGGTGCAGGGGTCCGGGGCGATCGGCCTGGTCACTCTCGTCGCGGCCAAAATTTCCGGCGCCGGCAAAATCATTCTGGTCGGCGGTCCCCCGGAACGCCTGGCCTTGGGCCGCAAGTTCGGGGCTGACGTATGCATTGATATTGCCGCCGTCCCCACGGCGGAGGAACGCACGGAACGGGTGATGGACGAAACGCCGCGCCGCGCCGGGGCCGACGTGGTGTTCGAGTGCGCGGGCTTCCTGGCCGCCACGCCCGAGGGACTGGGCTATTGCCGCGCCAGCGGCACCTTCGTTGAAGTGGGCCATTTCGTGGACATGGGTTCCATCGAGTTCAACATCAACCGCTGGCTGATGCGCCGCAACCTGTCGCTGGAAGCCATTTGGGGGTCGCAGACGTCCCACTTCGTGCAAGCCTTGCCCATTCTGGAGAAGGGAGACATCCCTTTCGGGGCCATGGTGAGCCATGTGCTGCCGTTGGAGCGGGTAGCGGACGGCTTCGCGGCCCTGAACGGTTCCTACCGCCTGGGCGATGAGACCGTCTGCAAGATCGCGCTGTCGGCGGCCCTGTGAAAAATCGGCCCATGCCATGCGCGGCGGTTTGCGGCTCTCAAGCGCGATCCGGCCGCGCGGGTTGACCGGAAACGCGGATGCAGGGAAGGCTTTTGCGTTGGCAGGCAGCTTGGATGGCCTCGGTCTTGGCGGGAAGCGCCGTGCGCGGGCGGTTTGCGCTGTCCGTCAAGCCTGCGCTTGGCGCGGAACGATTTTGGATGTTCGCTATGGGCGTAACTGCGCGCGGCCAAGGATCGATTCCCGCGGCCCTGCATGCCCCCATGCCAAGGCGTAACGTCTGCCCGCCAGGGTCTGGGTCTCGTCAAGGCCGAAGCCAACCGTCCGCGGCGGCGCGAAGAAGCGGTCGCCCAACACGTCCAGGCGGAGCATTTTGCCGTGCAGCTGTTTTGGATCTTGGGGTGCCGTGCGATTGATCTTTCGCCCGCCATCCCCTAAGCCAATATACAGCATGCGGTCTGAGCCGAATGCCAGCATACCTCCCGTGTGTAACTGCCCTGGCTGGGGGATGCGAAACAGGATGCGTTCGGAGGCAACGATAGCGCAATCTGGATCAGCTAGGCGTAGGCGGTTTCAGAAAAAGCGTTTGGGCCAGCAACGGGCTTGCCGCTACCGGCAATCTGATACAATTACAATTGACGGTATGCTTTCCTGATCCTTGACCGCAGGCATATACGGGCGTCTCCCGACAGGAGCAGCGGTATGGCTTTTGACGTAACCTCGGAGCAGAGAGCGCAGTACGAGGCCGACGGATATTTCAGCGCGCGGAAACTGCTGGCCGCGGATGAGGTGCAGTTTCTGCGACGCCAAATCGCGGATGTCATCGCCCATGGCCAAAACGGCCTCAATTTCGACAATACGCGCATGGACGGCCAGACCATCAAGGGTAGCGGCATGTACCGCAAGCTGGCCTTGCTGGGCCGACGCAATCCCGACGTGTACGGTTGCTTGCAAGTGGCGCCTGGCTCCCACTAGGGCCCGGTAGTGGAACATGTCATGTACGACGACAGCATTCACCCCGAACTGCCCCGCGACAGGGTCAAGGCACTGGACGTAGAGCCTATTGAACTAGGGGCGGGCGATGCCGTCGTGTGGCATGCCCTTCTCTGGCATTACAGCCCGATCAACGCCAGCGACCGCAATCGCCTGGGCATTGCGCAGGTCACCTTGAGCCAGGCGGACGCACAGGTTGCCCGCAAAGCGAATCTGCCGGCCTTGATACGCCGCCGCGGGCAGGGACAGGCTGCGCTGACCAGGGGAACGGAAAGGCGCGCGCCCGGATAAAGGCGCAGGCTTCTCGTTTGGCCAGAGGAAGGGCTTGCCAAGCCGGAGTTGTCCCTGCGCTGGATATGCTTGCACAATATACGCTTATCAGGCGGGCCTGCGCCTGCTCCCTGACCGTTGCATGACCAAGGAGAGAACGTTTTGGACTACGATTCGGCCGCTGCCCGCGCAAGGGCCAAACCGGAAGCTCCAGCCGCGCCCTTCGTGACGGTACGTTCCGTCTGGAAGGTGTTCGGCGACGAGCCGGAAAAAGCCCTGGATCCGGCGTATGCAGGCAAGGACAAGGCCTTCTTTCAGCAGGAATTCGGCCATATCATCGGCTTGGAGAACGTTTCCTTTGACGTGCAGCGGGGAGCCACCTTCGTCGTCATGGGATTGTCGGGCAGCGGCAAGTCCACCTTGGTGCGCTGCCTCATTCGGCTGATTGAACCCACGGCCGGCACTATCGTCATCGACGGCGCGGATATCATGCAGCTGAACGACCAGGAGCTCATGGAATTCCGACGCCAGAAAATCGCGATGGTGTTCCAGCATTACGGCCTGCTGCCCCATCGCAACGTGCTGGACAACGCGGCCTGGGGCCTGGAGATCCAGGGCCTGGAGAAAGAAGAGCGTTACGCGCGTACGGAACAGGTATTGGCGTTGGTGGGCCTCCAGGGTTGGGAGGATTCCTATCCCGGCCAACTGTCCGGCGGCATGCAGCAACGCGTAGGGTTGGCCCGCGCCTTGGCCGTGGATACCGACATCCTGCTCATGGACGAACCCTTCAGCGGCCTGGATCCGCTGATCCGCCGCGAATTGCAGGACGAACTTTTGCGCCTGCAAACCGAACTGCACAAAACCATCATCTTCATCACCCACGATCTGGACGAAGCCCTGAAACTGGGAGACGAGATCGTGATTCTCCATGACGGCCGCGTAGCGCAGCACGGCGCGCCGGAGAGCATCGTGCTCAACCCGGCGAACCAGTACGTCAAGGACTTCACGCAGGACGTGCGGCGGGAGAGCGTGCTGACGGCGAGCCAGATCATGGAGTCGCCGACCGTGACCGTAAGGGAAACCGCGGCGCCGGCCGCGGCGTTGCAGGCAATGGCGCCGGACGGTTGCAGCTGGATCGTGGACGGCCAGGAGCACTATATCGGCTTGTTGACGGCCCGCCGCGCCAATCAGGCCCGGGTGGACGGGGTGAAACGCTTCGACGAGGCGTGGGAATACGTCGATCGGGACTTCACGGCCGCCGCGTCGGATACGTCCCTGGAGGTTCTCATCCCCTGGGCCTTAAGCCGCGAATATCCTATTCCGATCGTAGACGCCGACAACCGTTTGGTCGGCGAAGCGTCCCGCGCGGCGTTGGCCCAGGTTTTGACCGTGGACGCCGATGCCGAGCCCAGCCAGGAAGAATCTCCATGACTACCACCGCCTCCGAAGTTTCGAAAACCCGTCTGCCGGATGCAGCGGCCGCCGCCCGATCCGGATTCGTCTTGGATGCCGGCCTGCGCAATGGATTGTTGGGCGGTCTCGGCGTCGTTGCGGTGCTGGCGGCCTGCCTGTCGCTCTGGGGGCCGGACATGGATTTTCCCACGACCGTGGCTACCTCCGAGGTGGCCACTTCGGACGGGGCCACCATTACCTTGGAACGCAACGTGCGGCAAGTGACCGGCGAGCGCATTGACGACCTGGTGAACTGGATCACGAAGCGCGGTTCCCGCCTGTTCGACGGCATCAGCTCAGGCGTTACCTATGCCCTGGTGTACATTGAAGACGGCTTGCGGTGGTTGCCGTGGCCGGCGGTGATCGCGGCGCTGGCCCTCTTGGCCTTCGCCGTCGGGCGCTGGGGCTTCATGCTCTTCACCGCCGCTTCGTTTCTGTTCATTGGCTTCATGGGCCTGTGGCATAACGCCGTCGACACCATCGCGCTGATGGTGGTGGCCGTCATCCTGTCGGTCGCGATCGGCCTGCCCCTAGGGGTGGTGGGCGCGCGCAAGCCGACGCTGGACCGCTTGATGCGACCGGTGCTGGACGGGATGCAGACGATGCCCAGTTTCGTCTACCTGTTGCCGGGCATTCTGTTTTTCGGCCTGGGGAAACCGGCCGGCATCTTCGCCACCATCATCTACGCCGTGCCGCCGGTAATACGCCTGACCAGCCTCGGCATCCAGCAGGTATCCGCCGGCACGATGGAAGCGGCGCGGTCGTTCGGGGCGTCGCCCGCGCAGTTGCTGTTCAAAGTGCAGATCCCCATGGCCCTGCCCACCATCATGGCCGGCGTCAACCAGACGACGATGATGGCGTTGTCGATGATTACCATTGCCAGCATGGTGGCGGCCGGCGGTCTGGGGGACAACGTATTGCGGGCGTTGCAGAAGAATGAGGCGGGCAACGGCGTCATTGCGGGCCTGGCTATCGTTTTCATGGCCATCGTCATCGACCGCTTGACGCAAGCGGTCACGCGCCGCCGCCGCGAGGCTTTGGCGGCCGGCCACTAGGCGATGCGAATTGCGCGTGGCGAGGTAAACGTGTGTTAGGGTAAAAGAGGAACGGGCGTCGCCCTGCGCGTCCGCTTCCCGTTGAGAATCCTGACACTCTGGGTCACAGTTTGTATGAACGTAAAGCACAGTCGTATATGGCGTTGGTTGTTACCGTTGGTTGCCAGCTTCGTTTTGCTGGCCTGCAGCGCGCCCGCGGTCCCGGCGCCTTCCGCCCCGGCGGAGGACGCGCCCGCGGCCATGGCGGAGGACGCGCCCGCCGCGCCGAAAGAGCCGATCATTTTCAGCGATCTGAACTGGACCAGCGCCCAGGTCCAGAACCGTATCGCCCAATACCTCGTGGAATTCGGTTACGGATACCCCACGGACGTCGTGTTCGGAGGCACCTTGCCCCTGTTCCAGGGCTTGCGCCGCGGGGACAGCCACGTGACCATGGAGATCTGGTTGCCCAATCAGGACGAAGCGTGGAACGAGGCCTTGGAGGCCGGCGAAGTCGTCCATGTCGGGCGCAGCCTGGGCACCGATTGGCAATCCGCCTTCGTCATTCCCGCCTACCTGCAGGAACAATACCCCGAACTGGACAGCATTGAGGACTTGAAGGAAGAACGGTTCAAACAACTGTTCGAGACGGCGGAAACCGGAGGCAAGGCGCGTTTGGTGTCTTGCGTCATCGGCTGGTCGTGCGAGGAAGTCAACGCCGTGCAGATTGAGGGCTACGGCTTGACGGAGCATGTAGACGTCATCAACCCGGGCGACGGCGCGGCCATGAATGCCGATCTGTACGGGGCGTACCAAAGGCAGGAGCCTTGGTTGGGCTACCAGTGGGGCACCAATGAGCCGGCGCTGGTGCTGGATCTGGTGCGCCTGGAGGAACCGTCCTATACCGACGAATGCTGGGCCGCGAACAAAGCGTGCGCCTACCAGGACGCCAGCATCGAGATCGCGGTGCATCCTGCGCTGGCCGAGCGCGCGCCGGAGGTAGTGGATATGTTGGAAAAATGGGACTTCAACGTCCCCAACGTATACAAAGGCGTTGCCGCCTGGATGAATGAAAACGAAGACGCTGAAAGCGAAGACGTTGCCTTGTGGTGGCTCAGCGGCAATCGCGATACGTGGAGCGCCTGGGTAACCGCCGACGCGGCGGACGCGGTGCAGACCGCGTTGGACGCGGGCGAACGCGCGGCCGGCTGGCCGTCGTAAGCCGTGCCACTCCGCCTTGGCGGAACGGAATTTTGTTTGGCGCAACGGCCCCCTGAGGGGCCGTTGCGTTTTGATTAAGGAGGAAAAGTCTGCCGTTTGGCTCGGCGCGGGGTATATCATTAGGGTCAGCCTTCCCATAGGTTCTCGCCGCGTGGCTTGATCTGATATGCAGAGAGGTGCGTTGTGTTGTGGCAGCAAATCGAACGATGGCTCCTGCCTGTAGCCGCGAGCCTGATCCTTTGGGGTTGCGCTGCGCCCGCGGCGGGCACGGCGGAGACTGCGGACGCGGGCGCAGCGCCGAAAGAGACTATTGTTTTCAGCGATTTGAACTGGACCAGCGCCCAGATCCAGACGCGCATCGCCCAATACGTCGTGGAATTCGGCTACGGGTACCCCACGAAACAGGTGTTCGGGAACACATTGCCCCTGTTCCAGGCCTTGCGCCGGGGCGACACGCACGTGACGATGGAGAACTGGCTGCCCAATCTGCAAGAACCCTGGAACGAGGCGGTTGAGGCCGGCGAGGTCATTCCTTTGGGCCAGAGTTTGGGCATGGACTGGCAATCGGCCTTCGTCATTCCGGCCTACCTGCAAGCGCAATATCCGGATCTGGACCATGTCGAGGATTTGAAGGACGAACGGTTCGCGCAATTGTTCGCGACGACGGAAACGCACGGCAAGGCGCGGTTGTTGACCTGCGTCATCGGTTGGGCTTGCGAAGTGGTCAACGCGGAGCAGATCCTAGGCTACGGACTGGCGGATTACGTGGAGATCGTCGCCCCGGGCGATGCCGCCGCGATGAACGCCGACCTGTACGGCGCGTACGAGAGGCAGGAACCGTGGCTGGGTTTCCAGTGGGGAACCAACGATCCCACGATCCTGCTGGATCTGGTGCGCCTGGAAGAACCGCCCTATACCGACGCATGCTGGGCCGCGGACAAAGCGTGCGCCTACCACGACGCATCGGTAGAAATCGGCGTGCATCCTTCCCTGTTGGACCGCGCCCCCGACGTAGTCGACATGCTGAAGAACTGGGATTTGAATGTCTCATTGTATGAAGATACGGCGGCCTGGATGCTGACGACGGAGGGCGCCACCCTCAACGACGCGGCGCTCCTGTGGCTGGGCAATCACGCCGAGGCCTGGAGCAGCTGGGTCACGCCGGAAGCCGCGGCGGGCGTCAAGGCGGCGCTGGATGCGGGGGAATTGCCTCAGGGCTGGGTGATTGAATAGACGCGTCGCCGCGCGCACCCGCTGCGTCGCCGCCGAGACTTTTCAGTACTGCGCGGCGATCCGGCGCGCGTACGCCGGCTCATCCCATTCCGCGCCCCACCCCGGACCGTCAGGCGGGACGACGTGCCCGTCGCGGAGCAGGGGCGCATTGGCCAATCCCCACAGGGCGCCCTGTTCCGCCAACGCCTGCGGCGGCCGGCCCGTGAATTCGTAATAGTCCGTGTTGTCGATGCAGCAGCCCAAGTGAGCATGCATCAAGCCGAAGAGGCCGCCCGGCCCGTTGAGTTCCACATGCGCGCCGTGCAGTTCCGCGAAATGGGCGAGCTTGAGCACTTGGGTCGCGCCGTACGTGGCCCTAGCGCGCAGGCGATCGGTCGCGCCCTGAATGAGCCATTGGGCGGTCAGATCCATATCGTGCATCAGGCGTTCGGTGGACATGACCGGCATGACGAGGGCGCGGCATAACTCCTGATAGAGATTCATTTTCTGTTCGGGCATCGGCTCTTCCAGCCACAGGTAGTTCAATTCCTCCATGACGCGGCCGACCTCTATGGCTTCGCGCAGGGTGTAGGAGCAAACGGGGTCGTTGATCAGAACGTATTCGTCGCCCGCTCCGCGACGCACTTCCCGCAAAAGGGGAATGTCGGCCGCGCCCCCCTTGTACGTGTGCAGTTTGTACGCCTGCAGGCCGAATTCCCGCCCCGCGTCGATGGCCCGCAGGTAATCGGCCGCCGTGCCGTCGCCGCCCGTCAGGTACGCGGGAAAGCGGTCGCGCAGCCGTCCCAGCAAGGCGTGGACGGGCAAGCCGGCGGCTTGGCCGGCGAGGTCCCAGAGGCAGTTGTCGAAGGCGCCGAACCAGCCCGGCTCCTGATATACCCACCGCGTGCCTTTGTACAGCATCTGAAACAGGAATTCGCGCCGGAACGGATCCTGGCCTATGACGTGGCGACGCAGAATATCCAGTTGGATCGGGGTCATATCCGTATCGCAACGGCTGCGGAGGCCGTCGGACGTACGGACTTCCAGAAAGGCTTGCTGCAGGGGCCGCGCGGCGGGGTGGCTCCTGTGCGTATATTGCGTACGCCGCACCTGAGGCACGCGAACCAACGAGTGCGTTGCGGCGGAACGCTCCGGTCGCTCCAACACGACCAGTTGCACTGCGGTAATCTTCATAAGCGAGCCTCGTAGCGAAAGTCCGGCGGCAGCGGATGCGTACGGGCCGGCCGCGAGACGACCGGCTCCCAGCGTCCCGCTGAACCGTACTATACACAATGCGCCGTTCGGCTTGCGTCCCGCAGCCAGGCCGCCTTCGTCCCCAGAAAGGCATGGCCGCCGCGGGGCCGCGTCTCTGCGCGCTTGGTTCGCGCGGGGAGATCCGGGTTGGCCTGGCCTGGACGCAGGCAGGCGGAACCGTTCTCTGGATGCGGCGGGTTGCGCGATCCTATTTCGCATCGGGAGGGCCAAGCGGTACAATAGAAGCCTGCAGCCCAGACCTAATGGGCGGACGCCTCTTCTCCGGACAGGGCAGGGAGTGCCTCCGGTACCTCCTTGCTCAAGGGCAGAGAGCGCAAACCCGTAGCGCCTTGGCGGTTTCGTTTTCAATGTGAATCAGGAGAAAACCCATGAAGGCACGAAGAGACATGTCCCGACGCTTGTTCCTCAAGGCGAGCGCTTGGGCGGCCGGCGCGGGCGTCTTGGCGGCGTGCGCCCCCGCGCCCGCTGCGCCGGCGCCCGCGGCCGGCGACGCGGCGCCCGCCATGGAAGGCGTGGCCCTGGAGGCTTGGTCGCGCATGACGGATCTGGCCCAGGAATCGATCGTGGGCATCATCGACAATTACAACGCGCAGAACGAAATGGGATCCACGGTGGAATTCGTCTACATCGCCCAGACGCAGGGTACGCAGGCGGACGAAAAATTGCTGACGGCCGTGGCGGGCGGCAATCCGCCGCCGCTGTATTACGCGGATCGCTTCACCGTGCCCCAGTTCGCGCACCAGGGGTTCTTTACGGACATCACCGAACATGCCAATGCGGCCGGCGTGACCCAGGCAGACTATTTCGACTTCGCCTGGGAGGAAACGGTGTACAAGGGCGGCGTGTACGCGCTGTCCTTCGATACCGACACGCGCGCGCTGTGGTACAACATGGACATCATGGCGGACGCGGGTCTGGATCCAGAAGCGCCGCCCTCCAATCTGAACGAACTGCGCGAAGCGACCCGCGCCCTGGAAGTGCGCGACGACCAGGATCGCGTGACCCGCTACGGGTTCAATCCGATCTACGATCAGGCGTGGATGTACACGTGGGGCTTCGGCTTCGGCGGCCAGTTCCAGGATCCCGCGACCCGGCGGATTACCTTCGCGCACGAAAAGAACGTCGAGGCCATGAAGTTCGTCAAGAGCTTCGTGGAAGAGATCGGCGTGGAGAACGTGGACGCCATGTTGGCGGCCTGCGCCGGCGGCGCCTGCCGAGGGCCCAACGATTATTTCTGGACGGGCCAGACGTCCATGACGTGCAGCGGGAACTGGAAAGTGGCGCAGCACCACCGCTATACGCCGGACACGAACTACGGCGTCGTGCCCATGCCCGGGCCGGAAGGCCCCGCGCCGCATTCCAGTTGGGCCGGCGGCTGGAGTTGGTGCATTCCGCAAGGCTGGGAAGACGTCGCCCGGGCCTTTGACGCCCTGGCCTATTTCTGCGGCACGGAAGGGCAGTTGAAATACAACAAGGACACCTTCCATATTCCCACGATCAAGAGCGCGGCCGAGGATCCTTTCTTCCGCGAAGATCCGTTGCATGCCGTGTTCATGGATCTTTTGCCGGTGTCCCACGCGCGCCCGCCGATTCCGTTCGGCAGCAAATTGTGGGATCTGCAGGTGCAGGCGTTCCGCGACATCATCCCGCACGGTTTGAAGCCGGTAGAGGAGGCGTTGCAGGACATTGACGACGAGATCAACGCGGATCTGGAAGAGGCCGGTTTCTTTTCCTAACCCTGCGGCTACGCGTACAGGCTTGCACGCGGAGGGGAATCGTTCTTGATTCCCCTCCGTCAGCAGGGCTTGGCCGGCCCGAGCCGGGAGTTCGCGCCAGGCCGCTTCATGCGCGTCTGGCCGCCGGCAGGCCGGCGATGCCTTGGAGTCCCCCGGGCGCGGCCCGGTTCTGAAGGCGCGCCATGTCCCTGATTCTCAATCCCAGCCCGCGCGCGCGCAATACCTTTTACGGTTTGCTGTTCGCCGCGCCGTGGCTGATCGGCATTTCGGTCTTCTGGATTTATCCGACGCTGGCGTCGGCCTATTACAGTTTCACCGCCTTCAATATCGTGCAGACCCCGAAGTGGGTAGGCTTCAAGAATTACCTGCAACTCTTCACGGAAGACGAACAGTTTCTGCAGGCCATTGTCAATACGCTGTACTTTGCGGGCGCTTCCATTCCCTTGGCGATCCTGCTGGCCTTCGGCCTGGCGATGCTGCTCAACGCCCGCATTCATATGCAGACGGTCTATCGGACGATCTATTTTCTGCCTACCCTGGTGCCGGAGGTGGCCTTGGCTTTGGTATGGGTGTATCTTTTCACGCCCGTCACCGGCCTGGTTAACCTGCCTTTCGATTGGCTGGGCTTGCGCGGCCTGTGCTGGCTCACCTGCCCGCGTTGGGCGATGCCGACCCTGATCCTGCTGGCGTTGTGGATTATCGGGCAGCAGATCATTCTGTATCTGGCCGGCCTGCAGGACGTGCCCCAGGACCTGTACGACGCGGCCGACGTGGACGGAGCCAATTTCTGGCGCAAGCTGCGGAACGTAACCGTACCCATGATGACCCCGGTCATCTTTTTCCATTTGGTGACCAGCGTCATCGGCGCCCTGCAGTTCTTCGCCATCCCCTTCGTCATGACCGGCGGTACCGGCTTCCCGGGCGGCAGTACCATGTTCTACTCCATTTACCTGTACAAGAACGCCTTCCAGTACTTCGAGATGGGCTACGCTTCCGCCATGGCCTGGCTGCTGTTCCTGATTACGCTGGCCATTACGCTGGTCATATTCCGTTCGGCCCGCTTGTGGGTCTTCTACGCGGGCGGCGACGCCAAATGAGGCCGGCCGCGCGCCAAGACCAACGCAGGCGCGGGCGCTCATGACGCGCAATCCCTGGGCCTGGGCCCTGAAGCAGATCCTGACGCACGCCGGCCTGTTGCCGGCCGCCTTCGTGTTCCTCCTGCCTTTCTTCTGGATGCTGTCCACGTCGCTCAAGCCCGACACCCAGTTTTACGCCTATCCTCCGGTCTGGATTCCGAATCCGCCCAACTGGCTGAACTATCCCGACGCCACGACCTACATCACGTTCTGGCTGTACCTGCGCAATACCGCGGTGATCGCCGTGGGCGCCACGATCGGCGCCTTGCTTTCCTGTTCGCTGGTGGCGTACAGCCTGGCCCGCATCCCGTGGCCGGGGCGCAATCTCCTGTTCATATTCACGGTCGCGACCCTGATGCTCCCTTTCCAGGTGACGATGATTCCCTTGTTCATCGTGTTCAAGAATTTGGGCTGGGTGGGCGATTTCCGGCCGCTCATCGTGCCGCATTTCTTCGGCGGCGCGTTGTACATCTTTCTCCTGCGGCAATTTTTCATGACCATTCCGATGGAGCTGTCCGAGGCGGCCCGCATCGACGGGGCCAGCGAGTTTCGCATCTACGGCTCCATCATTATGCCACTGGTCAAACCGGCCTTGGCCACGGTGGCCATTTTCGAATTCATCGCCCGGTGGCGGGATTACCTGGGACCCCTCATTTACCTCAACGAGCAGAAACTGTACACCTTGTCGTTGGGCATCTACGAGTACCGTTCCCAATACGGGGCGGAATGGGGCTTGCTCATGGCGGCTTCGGTCATGATGACGCTTCCGATCCTGTTGCTGTTCTTTTTCTTGCAAAAGACCTTCGTGCAGGGCATTGCCTTGACGGGCATCAAAGGGTGAACCCGGCCTCTGTCCGCGCGGGGCCGATCGGGGCCGGCTGATGACCCGCGCGGCCTCTGATCCGTCAGGCTGATCAGGGATATGGAGTACGGTTCTGCATGCGCAGCGCTTCCATACGCGATGCGGCGGTTGGCTGCCTAGACCATGAGGGCCGCCGGGGCGAGTCTGCTCGCGGACGTCATTCCTGCGCGCGTCGGGCATTCCGGATTCGTGCCTGCACTGCGGACGGATCGATCTTGCCTGCCGTATACGCGCGTAGCCGGCCATGATCGCAAGGCGCAACGGCTATGGCCGTACGCAACGCCAAACGGTTGGCCTGCGAAACGCGCGGTTACGGCAGGGTTCCTTGGCCCCGCGCCGGTCTGCGGCGCAGGCAGGAAACGCAAGGCGTTGCGAGATCGGCCCGCCAAGGAACCGCCTTCCGGAGAGGCCTTGGACGCAAGCGTTCAGATCCGCATAGAGGACGCCTGGATGGTCCACGCGCGCGGCCTTCCGGTCCGTTGGGATTGACGCCTAGGCGCAGGCAAAGCCCATGAACGACGCGCGCGCGTCCTGCCCGCTGTGCCTGTCCGGCGCGCCCCGTCTTTTTTTCAAGGGCGGCAAGGCGTCAGGTTTCCGCGATTTCCTGCTTTGCGCCGTCTGTCGCCTGATATTCGTCCCTCGCAGTCAGTTGCTCGCGCGGCCGGCGCAGAAGGCGCGGTATTTGCAACATAACAACGACGTTCGAGACCTGCGCTATCGCCGTTTCCTGGCGCGTCTCTACGATGAACTCAAACCTTGCCTGCCGCCAGGCGCAGCCGGGCTCGACTTCGGGTCGGGACCAGGGCCCGCTTTAGCCGCCATGATGCGCGAGGACGGATTTGACGCGTCCATCTATGACCCGTTCTTCAGTCCCGATACGAGCGTGCTGGAACGCGTCTATGATTTCATTACTTGCACCGAGGCGGCTGAGCACTTCAAGGATCCTGCCCGGGAATTCAACCGATTGGATCAGATGCTGCGCCCTCAGGGTTGGCTGGGCGTAATGACGGGCATGCTGGCCGATTGGACGGCATTCCCGTCCTGGTACTACCATCGAGATCCCACGCACGTGAACTTCTTCCAGCGCGCGACCATGCATTGGCTCGCGCGCAAGCATGATTGGCAGGTTGTCTTTCCGAGAGACAACGTAGTTCTGTTCCGCAAGCGGGCATTATCCTGAATGCAGCCCATAGCCGGAAACCTGCCGGCCGGTCTAACGAACGTCCGGTTCAGAGGGACGTTATCCGCGACCGTACAGCGGCGCGCAGGCAGCCTTGGCGTTAGGCGTTAGACCGGCGCGCAGAAACGTCGCTCCATCCGCTCGCGGATCCGTATTTTGGACATCGGCTTGCCCCCTCAAGTTCTCCGCGCAGGCGACTCCGCGCGCGCGTGCTGGCCTTCGCCGATGCAAGGGGTTCTTGCTTCCGGATCCTGCGCGAGATCAGACCCCATTGCCGGCATGTCTTCGCCGTCGTACGGATACTTGAGGTTGCTGCAGGTTGTGGCTTGATCCTCAAGTTGCGTTCGCCAAGCGGCTGCGAGCTCCTGCCTCCGCCCCGCGGTGGATACAGTTCAGATGCGCTTGTCTTGGCTTGGCACGATCGGCGTGACGGCGCGCTGGCTGGACTGAGGGTTCGCCAGGCCCTCATAGAGGGAATCGCTCTCTGGCTACGGCGGATTGAGCGAACGTATTTCGCGTCGGGATACCCAGCGGCCTAATATTGCCGGTTCATTCAGCCCTCCAGCCGAGGAGTCATCCATGATATCGAATGATTTGCTGTTCGCTGCGTTCGCCGGGTTGGGGGTAGCGCTTGTCGCTCTCCTCCTGCGGCGTTTTCTGCATGATCTGGCTGACCGGCTTGCGCAGTGGTTGCGCGCGCCTGACTCTGCGCGCGCGGGCGCCCGCCCGCAGCCTCGGGCGCAAGGAGAGGATCATCTGCAAAAGGAAATTCTGGACTGGTTGGAACGGCAACGCCCGGACTTGTTTTGCTGTCACATACCTAACGGCGGCGTGACGCGATTCACCGTGCGGCGCATGCTGGCTTTGGGAATGCGTCCTGGCATGCCGGACCTGTTGCTTTTGAACGCGGCGGGCGATGCGGGTTTCCTTGAGGTCAAGACCACGCGCGGCCGCGTGCAAGCCAATCAAACCGCGGTCTTGGACGAACTGAGGGCGCGCTGCCGTCGCGCGGCCGTGGTACGCTCGCTGCCTGACGTGGAAAAGACGTTGCAGACATGGGGTTGGGCCTAAGCCTTGCGCGTGCAAGGGGGCCGTCATGAAATCTTCCCTTGCCGGAACCGAGGTCTAGAGGACGCTTGGAACGCAGGCATGCGTAGTTGCTCCCATTGCGGGGTTGGGCGCATAGGCGCCGACAAGGCCCATCAACGCGCGCACGCCTTGTCCGACGCGGGGATGGGAAGGGGTAGCCCGTAGGCGGAACGATCGGCGCAACCGGGCCGCCCAAGCCTCACCCGTTCGCGTAGCCTGCATTTTTATATTGGGCGTCGGCCTGCGGCCCGAAACCCAGTTCCCCGCGCCGAACGCGCGCGCGTTCCAGGAAAGAGGCATACCGCGCTTCGCCGATGAAGTTGCGCCTTTCTTCCGGATCCCGCGCGAGATCAAACAGCACCTCCGGCATCTCTGCGCCGTAGTACTGGTACTTGAGGTCGTCCTGCTTGATCATCAAGTTGCGCCCGCCGAACTGGGAAACGGTCTCGTTGGACCAGCCGGCCCCTTGCCCGCGCAGCAAGGGAACGAGGCTGCGGCTGTCCAAACCTGGGGGCGCAGGCAACCCGGCCAGATCGCACAGCGTGGCGAAGAGGTCGCACAGATTCACGTTTTCCCTGATCGTCTGGCCGCCTGCCAGGCTCCGCGGCCAGCGGATGAGCAGGGGCACGCGTACGCTGGCTTCAAAGAATTTCTGCTTTTCCCAAATGCCGTGCTGGCCCAGCATCTCGCCGTGGTCCGACGTATAGACGATGATCCAGTCGTCCAGGTTCTGCCCGGCATGCTCCAGGGCGTCCAACACCTGGCCGTAGTACGCATCGATGGTTTCAATCATCCCGTAGTAGGCCGCCGTCGCGCGCCGCAGATCCCGCGTCGTTACGTCCTGGCCCGGCCTGACCTGGCGTTGCGAGAGAAACGGGTGGTCGAAGACCGGTTCGTCCGCGTAAGGCTCCACGCGGTTCAGATAGTATTCGAACCGCGCGAGATCCGTCTGGTAAGGGTAATGCGGCTGGTTGAAGCTGACCTTGAGCAAGACCGGACGCGCCGGTTGCGCGCGATCGAAATAGGGGTCGGTGAAGTGCTCGCGAACGAAGTTCAGCGTCCCTTGCAACGCGTAGGCATCCGCCTCGTGACTGGGGGCGGAACCTACCCCGGCGCGCAGCACCTCCTTGGCGTCCGACCACTTGACGCGCGGCAAGGCCTGCGCGTAGCGGGCGAAGCTGGTTTCGTCGCGCGCCGCCACGCAATGATCCGCCATGCGCATTTCCGAGCCGATGCGTTGAGTCCAGCCCTGCAAGGAATCGGGACCGGTGTGGTGCAGCTTGCCCGCGGCGACGGTGCGGTAGGCGTATTGGGCGAAGCGCCGGGCGAACGTCATGTAGCCGGGAGCCAAATCCTGGGCGAAATGTTCCGTACGGCAGGTGCGAGGCAGCTGGCCTGACATCAGGGCTTGCCGCCCCGGAATGCAAATGGGCGAGGGGGTATAGGCGTTGGCGAAGGTTACGCCCGTGGCGGCCAGCGCGTCCAGGCGCGGCGTGCGGACTGTAGCGTTCCCGCCGAAGCCGGCGACGTCCGCGCGATGCTCGTCGCTCATCAGAAACAGAATGTTGGGACGAGACGTCATGCTCTGGCCCCGCTGCGGGTCGGGAGGGCGGATCAGGCCCGCGACCGCGGTCTTCGCCTTACGCGGCCCAACGTTTCTTGCACAGCGCGAGCTCCGAGATATCGCAGACCACGCCCGCACTGCCGGCCGTCTTTTCCGGGCGCCAAACCAAATGGAGCTGTCCGTCGCGGATGGCATCGGGCGGAATGTCGAAACGTCGGAAATCCGGTTCCTGGGAACTGGCTAACCAGCCATGGATCTCCACCCCTTCCTCCGTATGCAAGCGCACTTTCGTACGCGACAGGCCAGCATAGGCGATGCGCAGTTCGTACGCCGCCATCGGATCGAGGCGGTCAAAGCGCAGGCGCAGGGGCGTCGCGCCCAACGTCACCAGGCCGCCCCGCCAAGAGAGAGGCAGGGCGCGCGGCGCCTTGCGGTAGGGAAAGCGTCGGCTCGGGGCCGCGAGGCGTCCCGGATCCGCGGCGAAGGGAATTCGATCCGCGAGGTGGACGTCGTCGTGGGGGCGCACCAGATCGACATGGAAGCCGCCCGGCGTGGCATCGGATCGGCTCAGCAGTTCTTCGATGCGAGCCAACCGTTCGGCCTCCGCGGGCAGGCGCAGCGCCGCGCTCAACTGCTCCCGCCACCAAAGGCGATCGTTGAGCGGAAAATCAATCGCGTCCAGATTGGCGCCGCGCGTCTCGTACTGGGCGCGGTGCAGATCGACGCTCAACTGCATGCGCACGCTGTTGAACAACGCCTCCGCCAACTGGAAGACGCGGGTGCGCAGATCCTGGGACGTCGGTTCGGAGACGGCCCGATCCCAACACTGGAAAGCCGCGCGGACAGCTGCGCGCGATCCGCGGACGGCGGCTTGGCGCAGGCAGTCCAGAGCCTGCACTTCCAATCCGGTTTCGTACAGCAGCCTGTTCCGCGTATACGCGTCGTAATAGGCGCGGTACAAGGCCTGCTGGAAGCGCCAGTTGCGCAGCTGGAAAGGCGAGGCCGCGCGTTCCAGGGCCTGGAATTGCCTCAGCGTCGTCTGCACCCCGGCATTGATCGCCAAGGGCCCGCGCCAATTGCGTTCCAGGGCGTACAAGCCGTGCGCGAAGTCATTGGCCCAATCGGGCGCAATAAAGAAGCGGGCGTACTCTTCCAGCAGCGGGAAAACGTCCGGCTGATCCTGCCACGAGAGCCCGCTCCAAAGGCATTTGTTGACGTCGTCGTTGCAGCCTTCCGAATAGGTGAGCATGCCGATGGCGCCGGGTTGGCTGTAACGGAAGCAATGTTCCATGTCCACGGGCCGCGGGTTGACGGGCTCCCGGCCGATGGTCAGGGCGTAGGCCACGTCCCAGTCCGGCACCGGAAACTGGCTGCTCAGAGTATGGGTAATGTCCGGGTAGTTGCGGATGGGATAACGCGCGGGCACCATCGCGCGGAACTCCGACATGGAGTAGTTGACCCAAGGTCCGTGAACGACGCCGCCTACCCAATCCGGGCTTTCCTCGGCCAGAAAATGCAGGAAGCGATCCAGGTCGTCGCGCGCGAAGCCCTGGGGCGAAATCCAGATGCGGGCGGCGGGATGCAGCTCCGCGAGCAAGTCCGCCAATTGGGCCAGCAAAGGCAATAACGCGGAGACCGGCGTATGGCCCGGATCCCCGCCGGGAACGAATACGGCATCCAGGCGCGGCAGTCCCTGCAACGTCTGCCGCCACGTTGCCCGTTCCGCGGCCACCTGCGCGGGATCGGCGTAGTCGTCTTGCATGACGGGGAACCAGATCCACACGTCCAGACCGTACGCGGCGCAGATGCGCGACTGTTCCCGCAGCATGGCCTGATGCGGGAGGGGAAAATGGGGACTGTCGTCCAAATCGTCCGTGCCGGGCGGAATGATTTCGATGGCGTTGGCGCCGAAGATGGCCAGTTCGCGGATGTACTGGTCGAACTGGGCCGTATCCCAGGCGCAGTAGGAATTGGTCTTGTCGCGGTAGCCCAGTTGATGCCCGATGAGGGGATAGGCCGGCGCGGCGTTCACTGCCAGAGGCGCGGGCACGCGCCAGGCGTCCCGGCTCATGCGCATGCGGCGCAGGAGGCATCCCGCGCCGAACAACGTTGCGCGCGGGGTGCGTCCTAGAATGCCTACCTGCACCCGATCGTCCTGGACGCGGCTGCGGATCCGGTAGGCGTCCGGCGACGCGTCGCCGTCCCAGGCCGGCATGTCCGCGCACGTTCGGAAAACGCCGCCGGGGCGGGAGACGGTCCCCAGGGCAATCGTCGCGCCGGCGGGCGCGCCCTCCTGCGTGACGGACGCGTCGATCAACGTCCGGGCCGCGATCTCCTCGCGCAGAACCTGAGCGGCCTTCTGCACTACGGCTTCGGCCTGGGCATCCAGCCAGATCGTCGCGTCGGTTACGGATGCGTAGGCGTCCATGAAAGCCTCCTGCCAGGGACGGAGAACGAAGCGGCCCGTCGCCGCCGTCAGCCTTTCAGGCCGGTCAGCACGATGCCTTCGATGAAAGCGCGTTGGGCCAGGAAGTACAAAACGAGCACCGGCGCCACCATGATAGTCGCCACGACCATCATGTAGTGGGTCCAGTCCAGCCCGGATTCGAACTCCTTGAGGGAGTTGACGGCCAGCGCCAAGGTATAGAGCCGCTGTTTGCGCAGGTAGATCAGGGGTTCCAGAAAGCCGTTCCAGTTGAACACCAGCGCCAGAATGGCCGTTACGACCAGCGCCGGCCGCGCCAGAGGCAGGATCACCTGCAGGAAAATGCGCGGCCGGCTGGCGCCGTCGATGCGCGCGGCCGCTTCCAGTTCCAGCGGGATGGTGCGAAAGAACTGGCGCAGCATGAAAATGGTAATGGGCCCGCCGAACCAGTGCGGCACGATCAGGGGCTTGAAGGAATCCACCCAGCCCAGCCGCGAGAACATGATGAAAACGGGAATCATGGTGACGACGTAGGGCAGCATCACCGTGGACAGCAACAGGGAGAACAGCAGGTTGCGTCCCCGAAAGCGCAGGCGGGCGAAACCGTAGGCCGCCATGGCGGAACTGAGAATGACGCCGAAACTGGCGAAGATGGTGACGTAGACGGTATTCCAGACGTAACGCATGACCGGAATCACCTCGAACACCTCTACGTAGTTGCGCCAATGGATAGGCTCCGGAATCCACTGGGGCGGGAAGACGTAGATGTTCTGCGGCGTCTTGAAAGAGGAAGACACCAGCCAGAAGAACGGAGTCAGCATCAGCAGGCCGCCCACGATGAGAACCGGGTAGCGGACGTACGTCATGTCGCCTCGTCTCCCGCTTCGTAGTACACCCAGCGATTCTGCGTCTTGAAGAGCGCGAAGGTCAGCAGGGCGACCGCCATGAACAGGATCCAGGCCATGGCCGAGGCGTAGCCGTTGCGGAAATAGCCGAACGCGTTGCGGTACATGTACAGCATGTAGAACAACGCCGCGTTCCCCGGCCCGGCCGCGGACGAGGCGGCGTTGGAGCCGAACAGGATGAAGGCCGACGTGAACACCTGAAAACTCTGGATCACCGCGATGATGAGCTGGAAAAAGATGATGGACGACGTCAGGGGCACGGTGATGGCGCGGAACCGCATCCAGCGCCCGGCGCCGTCCACTTCCGCGGCCTCGTAAAAGGACCGGGGCACGCCGGTGATGGCGGCCAGGAAAATGAGCACCGAGTTGCCCAGTCCCCACAGGCTGATGAAGACGATGGAGGGCACGATCCAGTCCGGATCGGCGAGCCAGCGCGGCGCGGGCAGGCCCAGGAGCTTGAGCGGGTAATTGATGGGGCCGAATTCGGGATGCAGGCCCCAGCGCCACACCGCGGCCGCGGCGACCGCGGGGACGATGGAGGGCAGGTACCACATGGTGCGCCATACGGCGATGCCGCGCAGGCGCCCGCTCATCAGCAGCGCGACGAGGTACGCGAAGATCAAGGACGCGGGCACGTAGAGCGCCACGTAGCGCAACGTGACCTGGATCGACTTGATCCACAGATCGTCGCTGAAAAGCCGGACGTAGTTGCCGATCCCGTGCCATTGGGGCCGGGTGATGATGTCGTATTTGGTGAACGACAGGAACAGGCTGGCCAGCACCGGGCCCAGCTGGAACAGGATCAGGCCCAGCACGGCGGGCAGAATGAAAAGCCAGCCGAAAAACGTCTCCTCGAAACTGAGACGCTGGTGGAACCGCAAGGGCGCATGCGCCCCGCGGGACGCCTGCGAAGCAGCCATGGAACCGGAGACGGGCAGTGCGGGGAGCGGCGGCCCCCTCGCAGGGGCCGCCGCTTCAGTTGTCGGTAGCGGACGAACGAACGGTCAGGCCAATTCGCCCGTTGCCAGAATCTGTTCGGATCCGGCGCGTACTTCGCTGGCGATTTCCTCCCACGTCGCTTCGCCCAGCCACAGACGATCGTTGTACGGAGCCCAGTAATCCAGGAGCGGTTGGTACCAGCCGCCGAAGTACGAGCCGATGGTGTCGCCCGGCCAGCGGAACGTGTCCGAGTTCTCGAACGCATCGTAGAAGACCTGGCGGTATTCCTGCGCGGGCGGCGCTTCGTTGGCCAGGAACTGTTCGCGCAGATCCTTGCGGATGGGTTGCTGCATGCCCAGGTCCACCAGAATCTGTTGCCCGGCTTGGCTGCAACAGGCGAAGAAGACGAAATCGTAGGCTTCTTGCTGGTATTCGCTCTGGGAGAATACGCACAAGGGCGAATAGTGGCCGTACGACACGGGCGTCTGGCTGTAAGGCACCTGCGTCGTGCCCCATTGCGCGCCCGTGGCGTTGATGCGCCCGATGGACCACGCGCCGATATGCTGCATCGCCACGTTCTTGGAGCGCAGATCGATAGGCGTCGCGGTATCGTAGGCCGGCGAGGGACTGACGTAATGCTTCAGGCCCAGCGCGGCCAGCCAGTCCATGGCTTCGACGAACTCGGGCGCGTCCATGGGCATGGTGCCGTCGCCGGCGATGATCTCCGCGTTGTGGGACCACAGGTAGGTGTAGCGCCCGTGGCCCAAATCGGGCTTGAAACCGTACTGGGCCACGCGGGCCGGATCGAAACCGGCCTCGCCGGGCGAATGGCCGTCCAGATCCAGGGTCAGAGCCGTGGCCAGTTCCAGTACGTCGTCCCACGTCAACCATTCGGCGGCAGACGGGTACGCGATGCCGGCGGCGTCGAAAATGTCCGTGTCGAACGCCAGGCACATGGCTCCGCTGTCCCAAGGCAGGCCCCAGCGCTTGCCGTCGTAGGTCTGGGCGATCCAGACGTTGGGCACGTAGTCGTCCTCGTTGAAATTGGGGTCCGCGGCCAGATAGGGCTCCAGATCCGTGGTGACGCCCTTGCGCGTCAGCATGCCCGTCGTGCGGTTGGCGTCGAACCAGCAGTCGGGGCCGGTGCCGGCGGAAATCATGAGGAGCAGGGCTTCCTGATGGGAATAGCCCGCGACCGCGTTGATCTCGAACTCGATATGGGGGTTGGACTCCCGGTACAGTTCCATCTGCTGATCCATCACGTTGGCGATGAACTCGCCGCCGCGGTTGAAGAAATTCAGCGTCACGGATTCCGGTCCGGCGTCGGCGCCGCCCGGCGCGGGGGCCACCGTCGCGCAGGCGGCCAAAGCCATCGCGCCGGCCGCGGCGCCGGATGCGCGCAAAAAGGCGCGGCGACTGAATGGTTGCTGAGCCATGAGGGTTCCTCCTGCTGGCAGTCAAGGCGTGAGCAACGTCCGGCCCTGCAGGACCGGACGCGATTCTCTCATTGTAGATCAGGCCGTCCCTACCCGAAAAAGGAAAACCCGGCCGCGTCCGGGGCCGGCATCGGCGCCAGGCCCGGGAAATTTCTCTTTGCGCTCCTTTCGCGTCCGTGTTATTATCTTGGCGTCGCCCCAACGCAATCTGGAAAACGCGGCTACGCGTTGGTTGGGGCCTGTGCGCACGGGCCTTGCCGCAAGGCCTGCCCGGTTGAAGCTCGCGCGCGGGAATTGTCCGGATCTCAGGTATACCCAAGGAGAGCGTTTCGCATGAACGGATTGACGCGTAGAAAGTTTTTGCAGTTGTCGAGCGCGGCCGCCGGCATCGGCCTCTTGGCCGCGTGCGCGCCGGCGCCCACGGCCGGTCCCGGAGCCGTCATGGAAGAACCGACGCCCGTGCCGACGCCCGCGCCGGAAGTCGCCGCCGGCGATATGGATCCCGGCATGATGCGCCCGCCGGGCAATCCTACGCGCGGCGGCACCTTGCGCACCGCGTTCGGCGTAACCATGAACAGTTTCGACGCCCATCAGGGCGGCGGCACCCATGTGCTGGGCCACATGTACAACGGCCTGGTGCGCAACAACCTGGTCAACGGCCTGCGCACCGTAGTGCCCGACCTGGCCCGGAGCGTGGACATCTCGGCGGACGGCCGCACCTACACCTTCGCGTTGCGCGAGGGCGTAACCTATCATGACGGCGCGCCCTTTTCCTCGGCCGACGTGCTGGCCACGTTCAACCGGATCATGGATCCGCCGTCCGGCATCATTTCGCCCATGAAGGCGGAATTCTCCTTCGTGGAGGGCCTGTCCGCGCCGGACGCCGGCACCGTGGTCTTCCAATTGCAGGCGCCGCGCGCCTATTTCCTGAACGTCTTGGCCGCCACCAATGCCGTCGTCTATTCGGAGAAAGCGCTGCAGGAGAACGACTTCGACTTGCGCGAGGTCATCGCCCCCGGGACCGGCGCGTTCCGCTTCGTGGAGCACCAGCCCGCCGAGCGCTGGCTGTTCGAGCGCAACCCGGACTACTGGGACGCGGAATTGCCCTATATCGATCAACTGGAAATGCTGCACGTGCCGGCCTGGTCCGACCGCGGCACCGCCGTGCTGACCGGCAAGGCGGACATGTCCTGGAACGTGGCGTTCGAGACTTGGCAGGAAGGCGACGCGCGCGAAGACATCACGGCCAACCAATTGCCCAACTTCGGGGCCTATTGGCTCTTCATGAACAATACCAAGGGGCCGCTGGCCGATCCGCGCGTGCGCAAGGCCATTCATCTCGGCGTCAGCAAGCACAATTTGAAGGCGGCGTTCGGCACCCAGGAAGTGATCAACATCACGCGGTGGGTGCCGCAGGGCGATCCCTACGCCACGCCGCCCGCGGAACTGGCGACCATGCCCGGGTACCGGGAGGACAAGACGGAAGATCTGGAAACCGCGCGCGCCTTGCTGGCGGAAGCCGGCTACGGGGACGGCATGGAGGAACTGGAAATTCTGGCGGCGAGCGGGCCGCAGGCGGAACTGCTCGCGCCGGCGGTGCAGGACATGCTGACCCGCACCCTCAACATTCCCACGCGCATTCGCATCATCGAACGCGCCAGCCTCGGGTCGGAGCAGCAGCAGGGCACCTACGAACTGATGGTGCATACCCGCGGCCACGGCGTATCCGACATTTCGCCGCGGGGCAACCTGTGGTGGCGCACGGGCGGCTCGCAGAACTTCGGCGGGTATACGAATCCCGAATTCGACAGCCTCTTGACGCAGATCGACGGCGAGACCGATTTCGACGCGCGGAAAGGCCAGATCGACGCCGCGCAGAATCTGCTGGACGACAATCCGCCGGAATACCTCATCGGTTACACCTACCACCTGCCGATGTGGAACAACAAAGTGAAAGGCCTGGCCCTGGACGACCGCATCTTCGCCGAGTGGGGCCGTATGGAAACCGTTTGGATCGACGCGTAGTTCTTGACTTGATCGGCCGGCGGGTTGCTTGCAGCCCGCCGGCCCGCGCCTTCGGTCCTGCGCCCGAAGGCGCGTTGGCCCTCCGCGGGGACAGCTGAGCCGGCAGGACGGACATGCGCCAATACGTCGTTCAGCGCCTGCTGATCGCGATCCCGACCGTCATCGGGGTCACCATTCTCATTTTCCTGGCCATGCGGGTCATTCCCGGCGACCCGTTGCAGACCATTTACTCCGAAGCGACGGGCGTCTATATCCTGTCGGACGAGGAGTTGGCGGAAGTCCGGGCCAGCCTCGGGCTGGACAAGCCTTTGTACCGGCAGTACCTGGACTGGATGGGACAGGTGCTGAAGGGCGAAATGGGCTATTCCTTCTGGACCAAGGATCCCATCAGCCTCATGATCCTGCGCCGCGGCCCCATTTCCGCGCAGATTGCCTTCTTCGCCATCGCGGTGTCCTGGCTCGTCGGCGTGCCCATCGGCCTGATCAGCGCCTACTGGCGCAATTCGTTCCTGGATCAGACGAGCCGCCTGGGCATTACCGTTTTCCTGGCCGTGCCGAGTTTCTGGCTGGGCCTGCTGATCATCCTCTTCACCGTGCTTTTCCTGCGCTGGCGCCCGCCGCTGACCATCATCCAGTTCTGGGAGGACCCCGGAGCCAACTTCTCCCTCATCGCCTTGCCTTCCCTGACGTTGGGCCTGGGGCTGGGGGCCGCTACGGCGCGCATGGCGCGCTCCGCGGCGCTGGAGGCCCTGTACGACGACTACGTGCGCACCGCCCGCGCCAAGGGCCTGGCCGACAAGCTGGTGATCTGGCGGCACGTGTTCAAGAACGCCATGTTGCCCGTCATCACGGCCACGGGCCTGGCCTTGGGCGGGTTGCTGGGCGGCACCGTGTCCGTGGAGAAGGCGTTCGCCGTGCCGGGACTGGGCAGCCTGATGGTGCAGGGCATGCAGGAACGGGACTGGATGATGATCCAGAATCTCGTGCTGGTGTACGGCCTGATCTACGTGTTCGTCAACCTGGTCGTGGATATCAGCTACGGCCTGCTGGACCCGCGCATTCGCTACAGTTAGGACGCGGACTTGACGGCGCCGACCCCGCGTTTCGCTTTCCGGCACCTGGAGGATCGTTCGCGCTGGCAACGCGGCCGCGCGTTCGCCCGCCGGTTCTTTCGCCTGTCGCCCATAGGCGCCGTCTCCCTCGGCGTCTGGGCGTTGCTGGTGTTGCTGGCCCTCGGCGCTCCCTGGATCGCGCCGTACGATCCGAACGAGGCGGATTACGCGGCCGTGCGCCAAGGCCCTTCCGCCGCGCATTGGCTGGGCACGGACAATCTGGGGCGCGATATTCTGAGCCGGATCATCTTCGGCACGCGGATCACGCTCATGGTCAGCCTGATTGCCGTGTTTCTGGGCGATTTCATCGGCTTCGCGTGGGGGGTGGGCAGCGGCTTTCTGGGCCACCGCTTCGATCTGATCAGCCAGCGCGTGGTGGACATTCTGATGTCGTTCCCGTCCCTGATTCTGGCGCTCATGCTGCTGGTCGCGTTGGGCGCGGGCCTGGAGACCGTGATTGCCGCCATCGCCGTGACCCAGATTCCCTCCGCGACGCGGATTACGCGCTCGGTCGTGCTGTCGGTGCGCGAATCCATGTACGTGGAAGCGGCGCGCATGATCGGCGTATCCAACCTGCGCCTCATGGCCCGCCACGTCGCCCCGCAAGTGACGGCTCCCATCCTGGTCGTGGCCAGCCTGCACCTGGGCGGCGCCATCTTCGCCGAATCCGCGCTCAGTTTTCTCGGCTTGGGCATCCCGCCGCCCGATCCCAGTTGGGGCAATATGCTGGGCGGGGTGACCGCGGCCGCTTTCCGCCCGCCCTGGTGGCTGGTGGTGTTTCCCGGCCTGGCGATCACGTTCGCCATCATGACGGCCAACCTGTTCGGGGACGCCTTGCGCGATTTCCTGGATCCCAAATTGCGCCAGCGCATTGACTGACGCGCGGGGATCGGTCGCGGCCGATCCCCGCCGCATCCGCTCCTTCGTCGCGCGTGCAGAGGCGAATGCCCGCGCCCGTCCTGTCGCTTCCTGCTGGCGCGCAGGGGCATTTTTCCGGGGCTTGCACTGCCTATAGAGCGTCCCGATAATCCCTGCGTTTCTCAATAAGGCGCAACCAGAGGCTGGCTTACAGGCCCAGTTCTTGAGCCAATAACCGAATGTGGTTCGGTCCCAACCCGCAACAACCGCCGACGGCGCTTACGCCTTCCGCGACCCAGGTTCGGGCCAGCGCAACGTAGTCTTCCGGCGCGATGATGTTGCTGAATTCCCAATGAGGCATTTTGAACTCGCCCGAATGGGCGTACGCGAAGGACGGTCCGTCCCAGTAGGCCTTGAGGATGGACAGCGCGGGCCGGACGTCTTCCACGTGAGAATGCATCAAGCCCACGGCTTGGGGCGCGATAACGTCCAACGGTTCCAACAGCGCGCGAAAAGCCGTGCTGCGCTGGCCGAGGGACGTCACGGTTCCTTGCTCGTCTACCGCGATGCTGTATCCGAGCCAAACGGGCAGTTGGGTCGCGGCCGCCCCTTCCAACGCCGCCGCCGTCAAGTCGGGATGTTGCATCATTTCCAGGACGATCAAGTCCACGCCCTCATCCGCCAGCAGCGCGGCCTGGTCGCGGAAGTCCCGGCGCGCCACGTTCAAAGCCGGCGCTTCGTTGAACAAGGTGTCGCCGGAAATCGCCCCGGCCACCCGCGCCGCCGGCGCTTTCCGGTTGCGGACGGCCAAGGCCACCCGCGCGGCCTGGCGATTCAGGCTTTCAAAACGATGCGCTTGGCCGCCGTAATCCAGCATGAAACGCGCAGTGGCGAAAGTATTGGTGATGATGATCCGGGCGCCGGCCTCCAGGTAGTCCGCGTGGACCGCGGACAGAACGTCGGGATGCGTGGCGGAAGCCAGGGCGTTCCACAACTGGCCGTCCATGGGCACGCCCCGCTTTTCCAGTTCCGTACCTGTCGCGCCGTCAATAATGACGGCCTTGCCCGCGCGCGCCGCGGCCTGCAAATCTTTCTCAAGGTCGTGCATGGGAGCTCCAATGGATGAATGAGTAAAGACGCTCGCTGCGTAACGCCAAGGTCTGGTTCAGGCCAGGGATCGCACGATCCGGTACGGCCTGATCTATGGCAGGATGCAGGCAATACCTTATAATTTCGGGAAACTCCTGTCCAATTGAATACGACACCAAGGGAAAGGCGACCGTGGCACGATTCATCAACCTGGAAGACGGCGCTGTGTTTCACATGGGCCAAGGCTTTTCGCGGCGGCTGATCAGCCCGGAGGCCGGCGGCGGGAACATTACGCTGAACTATTCGGTCTTCCAGGACGGCCAGGAATTCCCGCAACATTTCCACGAAGTCTCGGCGGATATTTTCATCGTCCTGGAAGGCAGCGTCTCGGTGCGGCAAGGCGAGCGCTATACGCCGACCCGCCAAGGCGAATTCACCTATATTCCGCCGGGAGAAGTGCATGGCACCGTGAACGACATTCCGGGAGCGGCGACGTTGATCAGTTTTCAGTCGCCTCCGGACCCGGCGTTGTACTCGGGGGACCGCGATCCGGCCCAAACCGGCGTAACCCCTCAACCCCAATCCGATCGGTTGTCCAAAGTGCGCATCGCCTCCCTGCGACGCGGGGATCCCGAAAGCGCGGACGGGGCCCGCAAGTGGAATGCGGCTGATCCGGACTGGGGCGCGGCGGAAATGACCTTGTCCTATCTGGAACTGGAGCCCGGGGCTGAAATGAAACGCGAGACGTTGGGCGGCGGCGAAACGGTGGTATTCGTTTGGGGAGGTACGGCGCAGGTTGTTTGCTCCGGCGCCAAAGGAACGCTTAGGCATGGAGGCGCCGCGCTCCTGGCTCCGGAAGAGGAATACGCGATAAGGAACGTCGGCTCTGAAGAGTTGAAGATCATTCGGTGCCAAGCCAGCGCCTGAAGCGGGCGACGGTTAACCGCGGAGCCGCGAGCCAGCGGTGCTCGGTTTTCATACGCACCCAAGCGCCGTATTCAATGAGCCAAGATAACGAAGGAACGGATTGAACCATGCTGGACGAACTCGTCAACGCGTTGAAAAAGATCAAGCAGTGCATGGAGGATCACGCGGCCGCGTTGGAAACCAACGAGGCGCTCACGCGCATGGCGCTGATTGATCCGTTACTGCGCGTTCTTGGATGGGATACGTCCGATCCTCAACTGGTCGTCCCGGAATATGCAGCCGGCAGCGGTCGGGTCGATTACGCTTTGATGAAGAAGGAAAGCAAGGAACCTCTGGTTTTTCTGGAAGCCAAGAAATTGGGCATGAATGAGCCGGACGACAAGATTACGAACCAAATGCTCACCTATGCCAATTCCCAAGCCGTCCCGTTTGCCGGCATTTCCGACGGGGATCGCTGGCAAGTGTATGAAGTGTTCAAGCAAGTGCCGTTAGTGGATCGTCGGATCCTTGACGTTTCTACGGCCAAAGACGAACTGTCTCATTGCGCTTTGAAATTGCTGGTTCTGTGGCGCTCCAATTTGGCGACCAATATGCCTGTAGAGACGGGCGAACCCATTGCATGGAAGCCTGTCGAAGAAGCGTCCGCCAATGAAACTGGCCGGAACCGGAATTTTGCTGAACGGCAGGCGGTCAGGTCCGACGCGGATCGAATCTCCTTGCCGGATCTTGCAACAGGCAAAAACGATCCGCGTCCCGCCTTCATTCATTTTCCTAACGGCCAGTCCGCCTCGATTCGCTATTGGTATGAGATTTTGACGCAAACTGCGGAATGGTTGGTCCAGTATGGCTCTTATCAGCCAGTTCCTTTTCGCGTTCGTCTGAATCCAAATTCAAGAATATATATCGCCAATACTCAACCCATACATACAACAATGAAATTCATAAAGGCCTACCAATGCAAGGGAAAAGAGATTTACGTAGAACGCAATGTTTCAGCAGATCAAGCCAAAGATCGGGCAATGAAGCTGCTTGAAGCCTGCCGAGAGGATCCACAAAAAGTATGGCTGGAAATGCCTCGTTCAGACTTGACGGCGTCATCCAGTGCAAAGGTAGATATCCCACCTGTTTTCCCTTTCCATGGTCAAGAAAACGCGTCTAGACAAAATCAGGAGGCTCGGTTCCGCATACAAACCCCTGTACAACACGGACGTTCTTTGCCGGGTGACGATTGGGTTTCGTTAACGAAATACGAAGTTCGGCCAGGAGCTTCGCCGCCATCAGCCATTCTGTTTCCGGATCAGCAGCAAGTAACAATCAGTAGATGGAAACAACTGCTAACCAGTACTGTCGAATGGTTACTGCGAGCAATGGAGTTTCAACTGCCCGCTGATCCTCAAAATCCTATGAAGTTTTTCGTTAATACGGAGCCCAAGAGCCCAAGAGGAAGTTTCTACAAGCGTCCTCATATATTCAAGCATAAAGGGATTGATATTTACGTTAACACTTGGAAAGATTGCAAAGACTTGAAGAGGCATACCCTAGAGATATTGGAGGCGGGCGCCATAGATCCCAGGGAAGTGTACGTCAAAAGATAATCAGGCTCCATGATCAGCCAATCTTTGATTTTTCAAAGTGGTTAGAACGCTTGCGGGAGGGGCAAACTGCTTGACCGTCCATGACAGAGGAGACGTCTACGTTATAGATCTGGCGCGTGCCTTCGTGGATGGAATCGAAACTGACGGTATTCTGCGCGCGGTTGAACCGGGGGTGGAGATCGCACCGTATCTCGCCACGGAAAGGCAGAGGCGCGGCAAACCGGCCTAGCCGAATCAAGCGCTCGTCCGCCATATTCCAGAGCAGCAATTCCTGTTGGTTTCTACCCTGCGGGTACGAATCCGTCAGCAACCACCGACCGTCGCGGGTAAAACTGCAGTGCCCGTTGCGGGACAGAATGTCCGGACGGTAGGGAGGGGATGTCTCGCCTGAGATTTCATCCACGAAATAATACCAACTGCCCGGCGGATAGGTCAGCCAGCCGAAGACCTGACGTTCCGTACGCCATGTGAAATGGGAGGCCCCCATAGGTGCCAGAAGCCTCAGATCCCCGCCTTCCGCAGCTACCGAGAAAAGCATCGTGCGCTTGATTTCCACTCCCGGTTCGTTGTAGCGCACGACGGCTAGGATACGGGTATCGTCCCGGTTGAACGCCGTGTGATTGAACCAAAGGCCATGCGCCTCCATATCGGGATAGTCGCGGAGAAAGTCGCGTATTTCGGCATAGGAGACCGCCAGATGCGCCTCGCCGGATTCCATGTCCATAACGAACAGGCCGTCGTCTTCAGGATGACGGACGCCGCGGAACGGATCAGGCAATCCGGCATAACCCACTACCGGGCGCATGGCTTTGAGCCGGGCGTAGTTGAGGCTGGCCGCGTAGCGACCGCTGTGACTCAGGCCGCTGATGGGCCGCGGCAAAATCTGTTTGCGGCCGGAGTGGATATCCTGCTTGACGGCCACGAACCGATCGCCTTGGCGCGCGTTGTAGGTAATGACGCGGTCCGCCGCGGACGGGAGCCAATGCAGCATGGCTCCCTGTTGCAGATTCCACGCCTCCGTTTCCGCCAAGCGTTCAAACCGTCCGGTAGCCATCTCGATGATGCCTACTCCGGCCTTGTCTCCTTTGACGGGAGGGCGATCATGAAAATCGACTTCCAGGCATAGATGAAACTCGTCCGTGGCGTTCCAGGGACAGATTTCGTAATAACCAAAGAAGTGATGCCGGGGCCCTTGCGTGATGGCCACGGCCGGGAAGGGATTGGCCTTCATGGCGTTCCTGCCATACCTTTTCGCAGAGAGCGGAGATAGGTAAACCCTACCCTTGGAGCGTCGTTGCCGCCGTTGTCCGGAGCTGGGACGTCCTGCCGCGGTCTATTTGACGCGATACGGTTCCAGCGCCTCGTAGTTCGGATCCAGGCCGATGCCCGGTACCGCGGGAGGGCTGACGGTGCCGTCTGCGTTGAGGCCCAACGTATGCTTGTATATCTTGCCCCACATCGGATCCACGGAATCCCGGTAGAACTCCAGTATGAGGCCATTGGCAATCGCGGCGACCAGATGCACGTGCAGTTCCTGCGGTCCGTGCGGGGCGATCACCAAATCGTGGGCTTGGGCCAAGGCGGCAATCTTCATGAATTCGGTTACCCCGCCTGCAATGAGCGCGTCCGTATTGAAAATGGATGCGGCCTCGTGCTGGATCAGGTCGCGGAAGCCGTAGCGCGTATATTCGTTCTCGCCGGTGGCGATGGGGATGGGCGTGGCGCCTGCCAGTCGCCTATGGCCCGCCAAGTTGTCGGGAGCCAGCGGTTCCTCGAACCAGAAGACGTCATAGTCTTCAATCAGGCGCGCCAACTGAATGGCCTCGTAGGTTCGATAGGCGCAGTTGGCGTCAACCATCACCTTCGCGTCAGACCCCACGGCCTCGCGGACGATTTTGACGCGTGCGGCATCCTCGCGCAGGGAAAGCGCGCCCACCTTCATTTTGACGGCCTGGGCTCCCATCTCGATATTGGCGCGCATTTCCTGGGCCAGTTCGTCCAGTCCCTTGCCCTCTTCGTAGTAGCCGCCGGCGATATAGGTCGGGACGCGGTCGCGGAATCCGCCCAGCATCTTGTACAGAGGCATGCCGGCCTGCTTGGCCCGCAAATCCCACAGGGCGATGTCAATCGCGCTGACGGCGCGCGTGGTCAAGCCGCGGCGTCCCACCAGTTTGGGAACCCACATGGCATGCCACAGCCGCTCTACGTCCAGGGGATCTTCCCCGATGAGCGTATCGGCAAATCTCTCGATCGCGGCTTCTACGACGGAACTTACGCTGCCAAGGCCGATACCGGTGAGTCCTTGATCCGTTTCCACGCGGACCAGGCCCAAACTGGAATGCGTGTAGGTGTGCAAACCATTGGTAATCGGCTTGCGGCGCGGCCATCTGAACAACTCGGTGGTGATTTGGACAATTTTCATGGCAACTTCCGTGGCTGGTCTCCAAACAGTTGGCATCTACTTTGGCCAACTTCGCGATTCTATGCGACAAAGCCGGAGACGGTTACAATACAATCTATTCTATCTTTCAGATCAGGCATATATCTCCGTGCGATCGCCAAGAACGTCTAGGGTTTGAGGATAGGCGGATAAACAAGAAACGCGTACGAAGATTTCGCTTCCGGGTAAGATTTATGCAAGAGGCCGCCAAGAAAATTCCATTGAGACTTTCAACGAGCGCTTATGCTTGAGATAGCCCCCGTCTTGCGCGACGTATTGGAATCTACGGGATTTCTCTCCCAGGGACGCCCTGCCGCGTCCAGCGTGGTCTTGCCTGAAAACGCAGTACATGCAAGCCAAGGTCGAGCGTTCCTGCCAGACGTTTCGTGGCGCAGTTCTGCCAGTTCCGCTCGCTGGCAAGTTCATTTCAAGTACGTTGAAGAGAGGCCTGCGAACGAACGGATCGGTATGTGGCAACAGGAAGTATGGAATGAAGGGTATACCCCGCTGTTCTGGATCGTGGCTCCCGACAGGATTGAACTGTATAACGGATACGGCGTTCCCCAAGCCGCGCCCTCGGCTCTCAAAAACCGCCTTGGCATTTTCCAGCATAACAAGGCCGCTTGGGCGGAGCTCAATGCCTTGGCCGGTCGCATGGCTATGGAGACCGGTCATTTTTGGCGCCAAGAACCGCGCGTCAAGCCAAAGACACGCGTGGATCGTCGATTATTGGATGACCTGGGTTACCTGGAAAGGGATTTGGTGCAACAAGGGCTTGAACTGGAGGCTGTCCATGGTCTGATTGGGCGGTCGATCTTTGCCCAATACCTTATTGATCGGGAAATCGTTTCCGCACGCCGCTTGCAGCGCATTTGCGGTCATGGCACGTTGCCGGGAGCCCTTCGAGACGGTCAGGCTACGGCCTCGCTCTTTCGCTGGTTTGAAACGACGTTCAACGGAGACATGTTCCCTGCGCGCTCAACTATGCCGGATGATCGACATCTGAACCGTATGGCGGATTTCCTGGATGCGCATGACCCGCGCACTGGACAGCGATCGCTTTTCCCTTATCGTTTCGACGTGATTCCTGTGGAACTCATAAGCGCGATCTATGAACAGTTCGTGCATTCAGACCGAGTTTTGGGTCAAGGCCTGCAACCTGACGCCAGAGAGACGGGCGTTTTCTATACGCCTACAGCTGCCGTTTCCTTAATTCTGGATGAAGTTCTGGAAGGTCTCACGGGAGACGAAACCGTCGCGGATCTCACCTGCGGATCGGGTCTCTTTCTGGTTGCAGCTCTGCGACGCCTCGTAAAACTAAAAGCTAATCAGGCTCAACCCAGCCGCAGCCTGATCCGATCCGTGCTGCATAATCAAATCTTCGGCATAGACATAAGCGAAACGGCCGTACAGGTCGCGGCTTTCAGTCTGTACCTGGCTGCATTGGAACTGGAACCTGACCCGCCCTTTTCTCGCTCTCTTGGCTTTAAACCCCTTGTGGAGCGCACGTTATTGGTAGGGAATGCGCTTGAAAAGGGAACCGGAAGCGCCGCGCAGTCAAGGAAATTCGATGTCATTGTAGGCAACCCTCCATGGAGTTTCCTCAGCCATAAGCTTGCGTCTACGCAAAGTTCACAGACCATGAGCCTGCCACGAAGTCAAAGTTTCGACTTCGTAGAACGGGCACGGGCTTTCGCGCACGACGAAACCCGGTTCGGCCTGCTCCTGAATGCCTCACCTTTTTTTGGCCGTAGCCAAACCGGCCGCTCCGCAGTGCAAAAACTTCTGGAATCTTTTTCCCCGTTGACCTTGATCAATCTGTCCAACCACGCGTCCTGGTTGTTTCCCAGAGCCAATATGCCCGCAATGGCTCTTTTGGCCGGCCACCGGAAACAAAATGCCCATCGCATGTCGCTCGTCCAAGTACCTTGGACGCCGGCGAGTGACAAGAACCGTACGCTTGCGTATGAGGCGGGCGATACGTCCGAACTGCGCATAGCCAGTTGGAAGCGTAATCCCGAGTTGCTCAAGGCCGGATTTATGGGACGCCTTCACGACCTGCTCCTGTTGGATGATCTGGCGATTAAACACGCTACGCTTAAAGAGGGGCTTGCCCATCTGGGCACAAGTCTGCGGGCAGGCCTTACTAGAGGCCGGCGAAATCGGCCGGCGGATATGTTATACAGGCTTCCGTTAGCTGATTCCAGTGCCATTCAGCCGTTCGCTTTGGCCCGTGAACTCCCCCTCTTCAAGGAGGAACGAGCTGAAAGGCCGCGCACACGCGGAAACTATAAGGCTCCTCTGGTATTGGTAAAGGAATTCATGCAGCGTACGGAGGGTGGGCCAAGACTTATCGCAGCCACGGCACGGAGAGACGTTGTCTATTTGGTTTCTTGTTATGGGGCATCATTTTCGCGAAATCATTCCTTGGAGGCTCACTTGCTCACCGCTATCCTGAGTTCGGCGGTAGCTTCCTGGTATTTCCTCATGACGGCCTCGACTTTTGGGCTATGGATGCAACGACTTCTGCTCAAAGACGTAGCTGCAATGCCCGTGCCTGACCTTAAGCAATCCGTTACATCCGCGTCCGGAAAGCGAGTGCTGGCCATAAGCCAGCGGTTACACGCGAGCGGGCCGGACAAGCAAGATTGGCACGCCTTGGATGAGGCTGTTTTTGATCTGTACCAACTGGACAAGACAGAGCGCTGGGTGGTGCAAGACGGACTGTTTCGAGCCAGTTGGCAATGGGAAGACGGACGCCTTGAATCCGCAGCTCCCGCCGCGGTTCGGCATCTCCGTGCCTATGCGACAGCTTTTCTGTCCGTCATCGATCCATGGCTGGCCCTGGCGGGCCAAGCGCGCATGCGGGCTGAGGTCTACGATGGCGCTTCCCATGATCCTCTACGCATCATGCGCCTCGTCTTGGAGCCAAAGGCTGGATCCTCGCAAATTGACATTATTTCGCTGGACGAACCGCAACAGGATCTGATCAAGCGCATCGGAGCGCGCCTGAACGAGGACGTAGAACGCCTGTTGGTGGGCGCACGCGAACTGCGCCTTTATGGCCCGCGTGAAGCGGTGATCGTAAAGCCGGCGGCGCGGCGACATTGGCTGACCGTACACGCCCTGGAAGACGCGCGGGCCGTATTGACCGAAAGCCAATCGGCGTAAGGCGAATGAATCCCGCTCGTTTGGCAACGAATATGGGCTTCTTGATTGAACTCGGCCGTATTCAGCGGATTGCTGTATTGCGTATGCTGATCGCTGGATGGACGCAGGCCTTGCAAAACCCTGCCTTGAATCCTGGATCGGAAGAAGTTGAAATAACGGAGCATCTCAGGGAAGGCATGCGAGAGGCCTTGAGGCAAGGCGTTATTTCCAAGGCCAAAGGAATAATCGTCGCGCCGGGCACGCAATCCGTTTCAGGAGACGCGGGGAGGAAGCCGGATGGATTGACGGATATCGCCCTCTATTTTCAGCGTATCCGCGAAGAGTATGACGAGCACGATCCTCATGCTATCGTTGAATGCAAACGCGTTTCGGGAAACGATGCCCATCTTTGCCGGCTATACGTTGTGGAAGGCATTCGCCGTTTTGCCATGGGGCGATATGCCGGCAAGCACGCTTTCGCTTTTATGGCAGGGTATCTGTTGGAAGGTCGCGCGGAGGAGGCTGTTGGAAGGGTAAACAGATATATTGAGCGGTATGAAAAGCCGTCCGAAATTCTCCATCCATCTACTGACTTCGATCATCCTCAGACATGGCATAGCCAGCATGCGCGCCCGAAGGCGTTAAGGCCGATAGAAATCTGTCACGTTGTTCTCGGATTTCAGGCGTGAGGAATATGACGATGCCACAGAATCAGGACAGACTCCGCGAATAAGGATTTCATAGCCGGCGGGTCTGCGTCCTTGGGTTCGAGGGCTCAGGGACGGCATTTAACGTTGGGGCGATTCGCTCCGATAAACGCGCTTTTTGGATATGATTCCGTACAGGTTCTGTCCATTATGCGTTTTTATGGTTCGCCGCTTGTTTGGAATGCCCGATGACTGCGCTCGGCTATCGGTTGCTTCTCCAACGGGCTGCCGCGGCCATAAGACAAAGAACATGGAAGGGCGTTACGCGTACGTTGCGCCAAACCGCGTTCTGTCAATAGGGTTTGGCCGCAATGAATTCGGCCAAATTTCATGTACAGGCTTGTCTGGCCGTCAGAGACTGCGGCTAGGATAGCGCCTTCATAAGCCATACGCGCGGATCGCGTTAGCGTAGAAGAGTTTCTGCTTCTCGTCAGCGCTCAACCAATGCGTCAAATCATCCAGGACGTCCACCCATGCGCCCCAGTGACGTACCGCCAGCAGGCTGACGGGCCAATCGCCTCCGTACAGGACGCGATCGGCGCCGAAGCACTCGATCACGTGATCCGCGTACGGTTGCAGATCGGCGGGTTTCCACTGCGCCCAATCGGCTTCGGAAACCATGCCTGAGATCTTGCAAACGACATTGGGCAACGCCGCCAAGGCCTGGATCTGGGTTTTCCAGGGCGCGAAGAGTTGCGCCTTGATGTCGGGCTTGGCGATGTGATCTAGGATGAAACGCACATCGGGGCAGGTCCGTACCAGCTGCGTCGCTTCGCCCAATTGTTCGTGGCGGATGCAGATATCGAAAGAGAAGCCATAGGCGGGCAAGGCCTGAACGCCTTCTATGAAGGCGGGCGTAACGGCATGGCCCGGAGGCTGGCCCTGGATGAGGCTGCGCACGCCCTTGACGCGCGCGATAGCCTGCAAGGCTTCCAGCGTCCGGGCCACTTCCCGGCCGCGGTGTACGGGGGCGTCCGCAATAATCCCTTCGATGCGAGGCTCCTGGGTAGAGGCCAGTTCGTCGATCCAGCGCGCCTCCCTCAGGGCGTCTTCGCTCTGGGCTCCGGCTTGCATGAAGACGATTTTCTCCAGTCGGAAACGATCCGTCCGGCTTTCCTGCGCCTGCAAATGCTCGGGCAGGTGCGGTTGCGCAATGGAGGGGACGGAGGACAGCCAAGGGTACGCAAGCCGGCCGGGATCCCAGTAGTGAATATGCGCATCAACGACTTTTCTCTTCATGTTTCCTGCCCTTCCTCTCTGGCATGGCTTCTGAATAGCTGGCGCCGGCAAACGGGAATCCGTTCCGCGTACGCTGGCGCAGGGCGAAGCATTTTCCTTGCGAGCGACCCCGCTCCATCCCTCCCGTTGCGTAGCCCGCCTTGCCTATCCAACGCCGTCAAGGCCCATGCGCCGTCCGCCTCCGTCGATGCGCGCCTAGCCGCTTCGGCGCACCGCCTCGGCGCTGTCTTGCGGAATGTAGCCCAGGCGCGTACGCGCCGGCTCCAAATCCACCCAGCGGTGCCTGTTGTCCGAAACGCCGTAGCATATGGCGAAACCGGGCTGCGCGGTCGCCTTCAGAGCCAATTCAATGAGGCAGGTAACGTCGCGGTGGCTGCACCACAGGGAATCCGTCCATGGCTCCAGACTGCGATTTTCCTTGTTCACGGTGCCGATGCGCAGACAGACGATGGACATGCCGTGCGCATCGACGTACGTCCGGCAGAGCGCCTCGCCCCAGACTTTGCTCGCGGAATAGGGCTCGGTGGGACGGGGCAAGTCGGTGTGTCGAATGAGGGGAATCGGGTCCGGGACGTCCTGAAAGCGTTGCTCCCGGATCGCGAGATAGGGATCCTGGTAGTTGAAATAGCCCATGGAGGCCATGATGGAGCTGGCGTAGACCAAGCGCGTAATGCCCAGCTTACGGCACGCTTCCAATACGTTGTAGGTGCCGATCACGTTGCTTTGGAGCACGGCGTCGAAAGAGGCTCCCGGATCCGGCACCGCGCCGATGTGCAGGACGGCCTCCATGCCTTCCAGCGCGGCCTGCACCGCCTCCGCGTCCGACAGATCCGCCAAGGCGAAATGGGCCGCGGGCAAGCGGCGCACGGATTGGGCGTCCGCCCGTTCCGAACTCAGGGGGCGGCGGCCGCTGCCGTATACGTCGTACGCGCCGCTTTGGGCGGCCAAATGGCCATAGACCAAATGGCCGATCAGGCCGTATACGCCCGTAACGTGAACTTTCAGAGGCGGGGAGGACATACGCGGCTTCCTTGCGCGGAGAAAGGGAAAACAGGGCGCCGTCCGGGTCCCGCAGGCCGCTTGGGCCGCGGCGCCTGGGGCGGAGTCGGCAACCTTTCCCTTATCATTATAAAGTACAATCTTGAATAGTTTACGCCGCATACGCTGCGAAGGAGTCTACGCGATGGCCCGTACCCTGTCGCCGGATGAACTGACGCAATATCAGGAAGACGGTTTCGTACTGGTGAAGAATTTGGTGGCTGGCGACGACGTGCAGGCCTTGGGCGCGCGTCTCCGCGAATACACCCATGGCGGACGCGCCCGCGCGGCCTTGCGCATCCAGATTGAACCCCGCATCCAACGGGGAGAACTCGCGGTGGAGCATCCAGGCGACGGCATACGGAAGATCGACGGCCTGGTGGAGGGCGACGATCTCTTTCAGGGTTTGGGCCTGCATGCCAACGTTCTGAGCGTCTTGAGCCAGATTCTCGGACCGGACGTCAAGATGTTTCGGAATGCCCTGCTCCTCAAGCCGCCGGAAGTGGGGTCGGCCAAAGGCATGCATCAGGATTCCCCCTATTGGCCCATTGAGCCTATGGAACTCTGTTCCTGCTGGTTTCCCTTGGACGACGCCACCTTGGAGAACGGCTGCATGGCCGTGATCGCGGGCGGACACAAGGGGGGACCGTTGCCGCATGTGTCGGTGCAGGACGATTTCGTCGTGGATCCGGCGCACTATGATCCGGACGAAATGGTCACGCTGCCCATGCAGGCGGGGGACGGCCTCTTCTTTCATTCGCTGCTGCCGCACTATACGGCGCCCAATCAGTCGCGGACATGGCGGCGCGCCATTGCGCTCTCCTATATGTCGGCCCGGTCGCGCTACACGGGCGACGGCGAGGGGCCTTCCTATTTCCACGTGCAAGGCCAAGCCTACGCCGGTTGCGTCAGGTGAAGGCCGGATAGGCCTTGATCGGCCAGCGCCGTCCCCAGCCGCCACGCGCGTAAAGGCTTACGGTTCGCCGGCTGGCAACTACGGCTCGGCAACGGCGACGCAGGGGCGCCTACGGCGGCTTCCATCTCGGGGGAACGCCCGATCCTCCCGGCGCTTGGAGATCGGGCGCGGGGCGCGCAGGCCTGGAGGGGCCATACGCGGGCGATAGGCTGAGCCCCGTTCGGCCGACCGTTCCGCAGACGCTCTGCAGGGATTGCGACGGGCCGCCGGCGCGGACAGAGCCAGCGGCTGTTCCGGCGCCTGCGTCAGGGAGGCCAAGGCTCTCGCGGCGCGGTCGCGCCGCGCGCCTCGCGCAGAGGGATTTCGGCTTGCCAGACGATGCGTTGGGCGCGGGCATTGAACTGTCCGACGCGCAGACGGTCAATGGCGTACGCCGGCAAGGGGGCTCTGATCAGGCAGGCTGCGCCCAGCCGTACGCCATGCGTGGCGAACGACACGCTGCGGTTATCGAAGCCGAAGACCCAGCGGCGCGGAGACAGGCGCCAGCGGACCGCCGGAAAGACATGCAGCATGAACTTCGCGTCGGCGTCGGTCGGACGGCACGCGTCCTTGACGAACGCCACCGCGCGCTGCTCGGTCAGATAGACGTCGAAAACGGACCGCGCGGCCGGCGCGGTCGCGGTCAGGGCCTGATAGACCGCCTGCGGCGCCTGCACGGCCTCGGAGACCGGCGCGGCGAGATGAATCTCGGCGGTCCAGAGGACGCCATCCGACTGGAACTGACCCACGCGCAGGCGGGACAGAGCGTACGCCGGCAAGCGGACGACGGCCGCGCAGGTCGCGCTGAAACGCGCGCCGCGTTCGGCGAAGGCGAAGTCGAGGTTGGCGAAGCCGGCCCCGCGGCGGCGTCTGGGCAACTGGTCGGCTGCGCGGGGGAACGCGTGCAGGAAGAACCGCGCGTCCGTATCCGTCGGCGCGCACGGAGTTTTGATCATGGTCAGGGCGCGGCCGCGGAGATAGACGTCAAACGCGGCGCGGGCGACCGGCCGGCGGTTCTGCGCGACCTGCGCGGCCGCGCGATAGGCGCGGGCGGCCGCCAAAGGATGAGTCAAAGGCTGCCAGGCGCGGGAGCGGGGTCCGGCAGTCCGCGGACAGGCGCCTACCGCTTGATAACCGACCTGCAACGCGCGCGCGTCCAGGTGGGCGACGCAGACGACGGCCCTCTCGTCCAGGCGAACGTACGCTTCCCAGTTGCTTTGTCCTTGCTGTCTGAGCCGTAGGGCCGCGAGCGGGAAGGGCGGCGGTCGATAGAGCAGGCCGCAGGCATCCCCGATCCGACGCAGTCCGAGCGTTACGTCGCGGTCCTCGGGCGCGGCGTTGCCGTCTCTGGGCACAGCCCGTACCCAGAGCCGATCGCGGGCGCTGTCCCAGCGGCACGGCGTTTGCGCGTAGATCAGCTGGGTGCCGTCCCAATACACGTCAAAGACGCCGCGGACGAGCCGTGCGCCTGCCTGGCGGCGCGGCGCGGCGCGGGGCGGCCGCAGCCAGGCCGCGAGCAGCGGCGGCAACTCGAACGCGAAATTTTCGCGTCGTATGCGCTCAGGCAATTCCCAATTCGTGTTGGTCGCCAGCGCATAGCGAAACGGACGATCGTCGCGGGTAGACCGCGCCACTTCAACGGCTCCCGTGAGCGCGCCTACGCCCAAGACGCCGGCCAAGCCCGCCAAGGCCCAGCGTGGGCCGGACGCGCCGGCGCGCCGGCGCGTCCGGCCCCGTCCGGCCACGGCGACGGCGCAGTGGCAACCCAGGAGCATCAGCGCCGGCTGGGAGGCGCGTTGGCTGAAATTCCAACCGGCGTAAAGATACCAAGGCGCCAAGAGCAGGACGGCCACGCTGGTCAGAAAGAAGGCGTCTCGGCGCACGGCGGGCCGCGCGGCGGCCAACAAGAGAGCGATGAGCAGGAATTCGATCAGATAGAACCACGGGATTTCGCGCGCCAGGCGCGCCCATGGATACAGCGTCCAGAGGCCGCCGCGGGGGAAATCCAGCGCGCCGGCCGTCAGATACAGAAACGCCAGACCCGCCAGCGGCCCGGCCAAGACGAGGTTGGGCCAACGCAGGAAAGGCCGCAGGCCGTTGGCCCGGAGCAAGAGGGCGGCGAAGGGCAACAGGCCGACCGCTACGAACGGCGACCAGAACGCCACCGCGGCCAACCAGACGCCGCTCATGGCCAGAAACCGCGGGGACCGCTGCAAACGCCACAGCGACAGAATGCCCAAGCCCGCTGGCAAGAAATGCTGCGGGGCCAGCATCAAAGCGGCCATGTGGGACAGATACTTGAGTCTGATATACGGCGGCCACCACTCGATGTGGAAGCATCCCAGCGCGAGGCCAGGCAACCCGACGCGGTCGATGCCGATATCCAGGCACGACCGATCCGCCGACCCCGTCACGCGCAGGACGTCCAAGCCGCTGAAGAATATCAGCACCGCGGCCGCCAGCCAGACGCGCCGGCCGCGGAGACCTTGCGTCGCCAGAAGCAATAACAGCGCGACGCCCAGCCAGGTCCAAAGCGGGACGGCCCATTGCAACGCGCCCGTTCCCCAGAGCCGCGCAGCCAAACCCGGCACCAGATACCAGCCCAAGTAGTAGCGCAGCAGAGGCGCGGCCGTCGGTTCCGCCGGGCCCAGGTAGGCCTGCAAGTCATCGGCCAGAAAAGGCGGCCATGGGTGACGGCCCAAATCCAGCAAGGTCAGACGATGCCCGCGCCAGTCGTAGTTGCCGCGGTCAAAGATGCCTCCGGCGGCCGTCAACATCACCCAGCCCAGCGCCAAGAGCAGCAGGGCCCAGGTCTCGCGGCGCGGCCGCCGGCGCCAAGATCCGGCCAGAGGCGCCGCCAGACAGGCGCCGAGCAAGGCGGCCAACGGCCAGCCGATCCACCATTTGAACCAGCCCAGCAGCCATACGGCTACCGGTAGCAGAAGATACGCCAGGGCCAGCCGATGCGGAACGGACAAGGCGCGCGTCCCCGCGCCTGGCGCCGCCCGCCTCCATAGGCCGTTTATGCCCCGTTGCAGCATGCAGCCGTTCCTCTCTCGTCGCGCGCGTCCGATCCAATCCGTACGCGGGACGTCCCTGGCCGCGCCGTGCATGGGGCCTGGCCCGCCGCGTGCGCGAACGACGGGCTGACGGAAACGGCCCGCCTGCCGCGTCCCTTGCGTACGGGCGGCGACGGGATGCATGCGTAACCGGGTAACGTTATACAACATCTTATTTGAGGCTTATATAATCAGCGATGCGGGACCGTTCGCGGGGTCCCGCCGGGAAAGCGGAAAAGCATCCTTGGCGCCGCCGTTCGTACGCCTCCAAGGCCAACGATGGGCGTTTGCTCCGTTATCCGGAGACGTCCTCTGCGCGCATCGGCGCGCGGACGGATGGAAGCGGAAGGCCGGCCGCCCTCCATGGCCGGCGTAGCCGCAGGGCATTGCGCGCGCCCTGCCGTCGTTTCCGGCGCGTTGTCCTGATGAGATTTCGGTCATGCATGCCACGACGCAAGACCTGCAGACTACCCTGGGACGGCCACGCTTGACGCCGCGGGAAACGGGGCGCAGACCGCGCCCCTTCTCCGCGGCGGACGCGCCGGCCGAGCGGAGAGCTGGCCAACGCATGACCTGCGCGGACGGCGTAGCCATGTTTGAACGGCGCGAATGCGGCTTCGGTTCTGCCTTTTCCGATCGTTGGCGCTGGGATGCCGGCCCAGGAGGGGCGCGCCGCGTAGCCGAACCGCCATCCGGAAGCCTGGCTTGTTAGAGGAACTGCGTTGGGCTACGGCACAAACCCGACGGCGGACTTGATGACGCCTTCCGCTGCGGCCGCGCCCCGTCATGGCGGGAGCCCGCGTGGACGCGTACTCCCGGCCGTCTTGGCCGTTCTGGGGGCGGCGCTGGTGCTGTTGCGCCAGGCCACGCGCGGATTTACGTTGGCTCCGGACTCCATCATTTACGTATCCGTAGCCAGAAATCTGTTGGAGGGCGACGGGTTCGTACGCTGGAGCGCTACGCCGTTCGAAGTGACCTGGCCGCCCGGCTATCCGTTGTTGCTCGCGTTGGCCAGCTTGGGCCTGTTCGACCCGCTGGCCGTCGCGGGGCCGCTCAATGCCGTCGTCCACGGCGTAACCGTCTTCGCGGTCGGCCATTGGTTGCGCCGGCGCCTCGCCTCCCGCTTTCTGGCGGCGACGGGGTGCTGCGTCGTAACGTTCGGAGCGCCCTTGATCAGCCTGACCACGAATGTCTTGGCCGATTCCGTCTTCATTCTGTGCGTCGCGCTGGCTCTCATGCAAACCGCCAGTTTTCTGACCAGCGGTTCCTCTGCCGCCTGGCTGCGAGCCGCGGCCTGCGCGGGCCTGGCCGTCATGATGCGTTACGCCGGCTTCCCCTTGATTGTCACAATCATGGCGTGGCTCGCCTTGCAACCTGGCGTCAAGCCGGGAGCCAAAGCGTGGCGCACGGGCGTTTTCGCCTTGGTCGCGTTGGGGCCGATCGGAGCCTGGCTGTTCCGCAACTACATCGTCTGGGGCGCCTTCACCGGCATGGACGCCTTTCGCCCGGCCGAAAGGTTGCTGGCCGACAATGCCGCCAGGACGCTCCGGATTCTGGCCGAGTGGATCCTGTTCGCGCCGGCCAACGACGTTACGGTAGCCAGAGGGGAGTGGGCCGTCTTGGCGGCATGGACGGCCGTAGCCGGTTTGGGGTTCCTTCTGCGGCGCGGACACCGCGTGTCCCGGAATGATGACGCGGCCTTATGGGTATGCCAGAGTTTCGTCCTCGTTTATCTCGGCTTCATTTGCGTCGCGACTCTCGTCCCTGTCGTTCCGCCGCCCACCCATCGGTATTTGGCTGCGATCTATATTCCTCTGTGGTTTACCCTTTTGTTCGTCGCGGATAAAGCGCGCCTGTGGGCGGCCGCGCAGAGGCTGTCAAGGCCCGGCGGCCGCGACCGTTCGTTCCGCTCGGGGCTGGCCGGCGCGGCGTCAGTCGTTCCCGCTTTTACGCTTGCGGCCTGGGCGGGCTACGGCATCCTCGTCAGCGCGCGTACGAGCGTCGTCGCCCCGGCGGCGGCGTCTCATTCGCAGGTCTGGGCCGCATCGCCTACGTTGCAGTATATGCAGGCGCATCTCGCGACGGGGCTGATCTTCAGCAACATACCGAACCGCACCTATATTCAGGCGAGCCGGCAGACTCGACACCGCTGGTTGCCCAATAGGCCCGTAGACGACCTGGTTCCTTGGCTGACGCGGCGAGAGCAAGCCCCTGACGCGTACATCGTCCTTTTCCATGCCGGTTCCGCCAACCACGATTACCGCTTCGTCAGCGCCGCCGATCTGCGCGGGCAGGCCGGCGTGGAGTCGCTGGCGGAATTGACGGATGGCATCGTATTCAAGATCAATCCTGGGCGCGCGCGCCGTCCTGACCGCATCCAGGCTGATTTCAACGCGCGCTGGCGGGCGATTACGACGCGCACGCCCGTCGTTCGTTCCGTTTTTGACGTGTATCTCGCCGACAGCGCATTGCACTTCGTCAAACAGCCCTGCTTCGGGACTGATATCGATTTGAAATTCATTCTGCACGCCGTGCCGCTCAGGTTGCAGGATCTGCCCGCCGGCCGTCGCCCGCTTGGCTTCGAGAACCTGGACTTTTACTTCGGCCAATATGGCCTGCGGCGGAACGATGTCTGCCTGGCGACCGTGCCTTTGCCGGTCTACGGCCTGGACCGCATCCGCGTGGGCCAGCCGGAAGCCATGGATCGGCCCAGAGACGGCCAGACGTGGAACGCGGAAATTCCCAGCCCCGGTTTGTCGTCTGCTGTCGTGCGCACGCTTCAAGCCGAAAAGGTTGCCGCCCGCTCCGGAACGCCCGTGCTGCGTTCCGTCTTTGACGTGTACGTAACCGCCCGCGCGGTGCGCTTCGTCAAAACGCCTTGCAAGCAGGAAGATACGCAGTCGAGGTTCATTCTGCACGTCCTGCCCCGCCGGCGGTTGAGCCTGCCTCGGAACCGCTGGCAAACGGGCTTTGACAATCTGGATTTTTCGTTCCGAGAACGAAGCGGCGTCCGTTTTGAAGGCCAATGCTGGGTCAGCGCCGACCTGCCGGCCTATGCGATTGACCAGCTCCGAGTCGGGCAATTCGATTCCGAGCGCCAACGCGATGTGTGGAAAGAGACCATTTCCCTGCGCTGGCCGCCTGAGAACGAAGCGCCGCCATAGGCCCGGATCGCGGCCGCGCCCGTTCAGGGACCGGCGGAAGGTCAGGTCCGCGGCCATCTCCGGCTTCGCCGCTACGCTGTCTCGCCTCTACCTGCGCTCCCGCCGGCACGCGTGGGCAGGCCTGGCCTGTCCCACTACGCGCTGGTAACGGAACGCGACCGGCACCGCCCGCCGGCACGCGCGGGCAGGCCTGGCCTGTCCAACGGGCCTTTCCGCGCCTCGGCGCCTGCCGCCGCGCGCAGAGTTGAGGCCGTTCGCCCGCGTAGACTATACTTGCTCGATTCAGATGGCGCGCGCAGGGATCCCGTTGTGAAGTTTGCAGGCCCCAGAGACCGTAGGACGCGCGCGGGAAACCGCTGGGGAGTGCGGCTTCCGTTGCTCCTGTTCGTCACGGCTTTGGCGCTGGCGCTCTTTTTCGCCGGCATGTACGTGCAGCAGGCCCAAGCTTTTCCCGCGGTCGCGCTGGCAGACGCCGCCAAAACCCTGCGCGTACTCGCCGAGATGCAAGGGCTTGTGCTACCGCCCGACGTCCCGGCGGCGCTTGATGACGCGTCCGGCGCGGCGGAGGCGCCGCCCGCCCCGGCGCTGGACGCGCTGGCGCGGTTGCGCCAGTCAATCCAGGGCTTTAACCGCCCGACGCGCATCCCCCGCGCGCAGATCGCGGCGGCCCGCTTCAAGTTTCTGGACGGCGCGGCCCTGGCCGCCCCGGTGATCGTGCAGGGCGGACGCGAACGGTTTCGGGAACTGTGCCCCGGGACCGCGGCGGGTTGCCTGGCCGTGGTCTACGCAGGGGCCGGCGAAGTAGTCCATGCCTACCCCTATCGCCTGGACGCGCTGCCGGCTGCGAACATCGTTGCCGCGGACGACTATCCCTACGAACATCCGCCCGGTTGGTCCTTCGTCGACAACACTAATCTGAGCGGCTCGGCTCCTTACCCCAATGGCGACCTGCTGGTCGCGTTTCACTTCCGCCACGGTTTCCCCTACGGCGGCGGCGTGGCGCGCATTGCGCCGGACGGACAGCCGCGCTGGTATCGCCAGGACTTCAGCCATCACTGGCCCACCATCGGCGCGGGAGACATCGCGCTCGTACCCGGTCTGAGGGTAGGTCGAGAACGCCCGGTGACGTACGCCCTGGGCAACCATCGACCGGACATGACCTGTCCGCCCGAGCGCCTGTTCGACGACTACGTCACCCTCATCGACGGCCAGGGACAGCTCCTGGCGGCGATTTCCGTGCTCGACGCCCTCGCCGCCTCCCCCTACAGCGGCGTCCTGGAACGCGTCCGCGACAGCTGCGACCCCACGCACCTCAACTTCGCCCATCGCCTCGGACCGGACGCCGGCGGCGCGCCCGACCTGCAACCGGGCGACATCGTCATCTCCTTGCGCGGCCTGGACGCCTTCGCCCTGCTCGATCGCGACGACTACCGCCTCAAGCGGTTCGTGCGCGGCAGTTTCTTCGCTCAGCACAGCGTCCGGCACCTCACGCGCGCTCAGTTCCTCTTGTTCGACAATTGGGGCACCGACGGGCGGCACGGGCCCTCGCGGCTCGTGCGCGTGGATCTGGCTACGGGCGCGGAGACCACCCTCTTTCCCACCCGCGAGACCCCGGATCACCTGCGTTTGCTGTTTACGGAGGGGAAGGGATACATCGACGTCTCGCCGGATCGTCGCCGCGTCCTGATCACGGACGTGCAGGGCAGCCGGGGCCTGGAAATCCGACTGGCTGACGGCCAGGTGCTGACGGTTTTCCGCAACCTGCATGACGTCGCGCACCTGCCTGCGCTCCCGCCGGAACTCGCGGATGTGGCTTGGCATTTCAAACTGTATTCTCTGGCCTATGCGCCGGCGGCCGCGGAGTGAGCCGAAGCCGTTCGCCTAAGGGTATCCCGCCTGCCCTAAAGGCGTCCGCCGGTTTCATCCGTACGCGGCCAAGGCTTGGACGCCGCGCGGCTGCAACGGACGCCCCTGCCGTCTAAGGATCGCGTCTCGCCGGCGGGCAACGACGACGATGGCCGTACGGCGCGCCCGGTTCTGCCTGGGAGAATGCCGAGAGTCTATACGCAAAATCTTTTCAGGCCTGCATCCCTCGTTTCCGCCGGAACCGTAAGGGATCGGCATGGGACTTCCGCAGTCTCCAGAGGCTTTACGCCCGCCCCGGAGAGCGAGACATACGCCGCCGCGGTTGCGCACAGGTCATGGTTGGGCCCCCGCGCCCTGGCCCGTTGCCAGATGGGATCCGCGCGGAACGGAGAGCGGTTAACGTCGGCTGCCCGCTGGCCTTCGTTGCGCGGAAGAGCGCCATGGAGGAATGAAACGGCGAGACTTCCCGGTACACTAAGGCCTGACGCCAAGAATGCGAAACCTACGCAAGCAAGGCCGGAGGAAGAACATGCCATCTCCCTATGAGGGTTCGTCCCAACAATACGACGCGCTGCGCCAAGCGAACGTCCAGATACCCATGCGGGACGGCGTGAAACTGGCTACCGACATCTACTTTCCGGCTTATCGCCGTCAGCGCGCGGCGGGCCCGTTCCCCGCGCTCCTGGAGCGTACGCCGTATGACAAAGCCGCTCCCGGCAACGTCAGCACCGGCGAATACTTCGCGCGGCGCGGGTACGTCTGCGCGTTCCAGGACGTCCGCGGCCGTTTCGCCAGCCAAGGCGCTTGGTATCCCTTCGCCAAAGAGGCCCCGGACGGATACGACACCGTGGAATGGCTGGGGCGCCAACCTTGGAGCGATGGCCAAGTCGGCACTATGGGCGGTTCCTACTGCGGGAGCGCTCAGTCGGCGTTGGCCACGCTCGATCCGGCGTCTTTGGCGACCATGATCGTGGCCGTGGGCGCGGCCAGTTATTACCATGCCTCCATGCGTCAGAACGGCGCGCTGGAGCAACGGTTCATCGTGTATGCGTTCCGCATGGCGGTCACCAGCCAGGAAGCCTTGGCGGATCCGGGGCTGCGGGCGGCGTTGCAAGACGCCTACGCGCAGGCAGGCGCCTGGTTTGCGCGGGTCCCCTTCAAGAAGGGCGCTTCGGCGTTGGCGCTCCTGCCCACCTATGAGCAGTGGGTCATGGACATCCTGACGCATGGCGATTACGGGCCGTACTGGCAGCAACGCGGGTATGACATCGCGCATCATTACGCCCAGCACGCCGACGTGCCCGTCCTGTATGTAGGCGGCTGGTATGATTCCTACGCCCGCGCGACCTGCGAGAATTTTACGGCTTTGAGTCAATGCAAGCGCGCGCGCCAGATGCTGTTGATGGGGCCGTGGACGCACGGCGGCTGGGGCGAGACTTTCGCCGGCGACGTCGATTTCGGCGCGCAGTCGCGCCTGGCCTACAACGACGTGCGCCTGGCTTGGTTCGACCACTTTCTGAAGGGCCTGCGCACTTCCTTCGCCGCCTGCGCGCCCGTGCGGATTTTCGTGATGGGGACGGGCGACGACCGCCGGAATTACGAAGGACGCCTCCGGCATGGCGGGACATGGCGGGACGAGGAGGCCTTTCCGCTGCCTGATGCCGCGCCGACGCCGTTCTATCTGCATGCGGACGGTTCGCTGTCCCGCGACAAGCCAGCCGCCGCGGGAGAACCCAGCCGTTATACGTTTGACCCGCGCGACCCCGTGCCCACGGTGGGCGGCGGCATCTCCGCGGCGCATCCCATCATGGAGCCGGGAGCCTATGATCAGCGCGGCCGCGCCGATTTCTTCGGCAGCCGCGACGCGTTGCCGCTCAACGCGCGCAGCGACGTTCTCTCTTTCCAGACCGCGCCCCTGGCGGAAGACCTGGAAGTGACCGGCCCCATTGCGGTCACGCTCTATGCGTCCTCGTCCGCCCCCGATACCGACTTTACGGCCAAGCTGATTGAAGTCATCCCGCCCAACGCCGACTATCCGGAGGGGCTGGCTATCAATCTGACCGACTCCATCCTGCGCGTCCGGTACCGCAATGGATGGACGGAGCCCGAATGGCTGGAACCGGGACAAGTCTGCGCCTGCGCCTTTGCCTTGTATCCCACGGCCAACGTGTTCAAAACGGGGCATTCCATCCGCGTGGACGTCAGCAGCAGCAACTTCCCGCGCTTTGACGTGAATCCCAATACGGGAGGCCCCCTGGGACGCGAACGCCAGTTCCGGTTGGCCCATCAGGCCATCTTCCATGAAGCGGCCTATCCTTCCCATATTGCGCTGCCTCTGATCCGACGATAGGGAGAGGCTTCCATCAAGGGGCCGCGGCAGCTGCCAACAGGTCCCGCCGCTACGCGTGGAGGCAGCGCCCTGTTGCGGCCGTACCCGTTTGCGACCGCGTCCGTATCCGGCCTGGCCTCTTGGCCGGTCTTTCTTTCGCGCCAGCCATAGCTGACGCCGATCGGTTGCGCGCAAGACGGACCGGCAGCGCGAGAGACGCGGACGAAAAGGGCATGCGTCCCGTTCCGCTTGACGCGCGTCTTGCGCGTGCCGCGAACCCGTATCCGAAAAGCGCAAAAATTAAACAGGGAATCAACTCCCTATCCGCCGCGCGCGCGGCGCTATACACGGCAACTGGGGTGGAGCGGAGCCTGTGAGACGCGCTGCTATGCAACGAGGCAGTACGTGCGCGTTTGCCCCAAGGTTCGAATTGGCCGCAGGCGCGGCAGCCCCGGGAATGGCGTAACCGCCTTACGGCGAAGCATCAGAATATCCATGGGCAACCCAGAGACTGCTCCTGCGTCCCTGCCAAGAAGGTTATGCGTCAGGCGCCTGACGCAAGGGCGGCTTGCCATGCTGCCCGAGCGGTGCGTATGCTGAAGGGCATAGCTGACGTCACGGAATCCTGGCCCTCCATTTCAATGGATACGTAGCCCGTGAAACCTGCCTTGAGCAAGAGGGAGAATACGCGGGCGTAGTCAAGATCCAAGGCGTACCAGGAACCCCCGCCCGGATACGTCTTCATATGGGCCAGTTGTACGTGACCGGCGATGCATTGCATGGCTGCGTACATGTCTTCTTCAAAGAGAAAGTTGCCCATGTCCAGAATGGCGCCCAGCCACGGCGAATCGAGGGCGAGCAAAATCCGTTTCATGTCCTGGGCGAAGGTCGTCAGCCCCCAGTGATTTTCCAGGAGTAGCGTGACGCCCTGGGCTTCTGCCTGCGCGAGGCAGAGATGGATGCATTCGCAAACCCAGGCGAAACCTTCTGCCTGCGTATGTCCGGGCCAAGGTTCTACCCAGCCTTTGGACGCGAGCAAATCATCGAAACTGCCCTGCTTGCGCCAGCCTCCGGAGTTGATGCGCAGGGAGGGAATGCCCAGTTCATGGGCCAGGTCAATGCAATGCAGCGTATGCGCGACGTTCCGTTGCCGCGCCTCCTTGTCGGCCCATACGAAATCTTGGTGGATCGAGAGATTGTAGAGATCCAATCCCAGTTGAAAGGCTCTTTGCTTGAGCTTCCGAAGATAGGCCGGATCCTCGCCTGCCATCTGCCTGTGCAGAATTTCCACTCCATGCAAGCCCAATTCATGGGCCGATTCGAGCACGGTCTCAATCGGCACTTTTTCCGGCGTGAAATGCCAATAAGAGTAGGTTGAAGTGCCCAGACGCAGATGCATACTGATTCTCTCCGTTCTTGGAAGGCTGCCGTTTAGCCTTTAAGGCTCGTCAAGGCCATGCCCCTCGCGAGGCTTGCAACGGACGATCGCTCACCCGTCATCGCCCGCAGGCACGCCGGCCGGAGCGCTGGGCATGCGGTCAAAACCACCGCGCTGCCCAATCGGAACGCCACCCAAACCGACGGCGGCTACGTTCCATCCCTATGACGGAATTCCGCCTCTCTCAAGCTGCAATGCAACGCTTGTGCGCGTGGAACTTGGATAGCGAATGATACTCCAAGTACGGACTGAGGCCGTCGTCGAGCCGTGAGGGCGGCGCCCGGAGGAAGGACAGAGAGCATGAATTCGAATTGAATCGGGACATGCGATCTAAGGAATTTGTCTTTCGGGTTCTATTACGATCTTCCGGCCTTCCACGAAGGGATGGGCCAACTGCTGTTTGTACGGGCGCTCGTCAATGAGAATGAAGCGCTCGGCCAGTCTCTGGTATCGGCGGGCGACATTGGCAATCTCTTCGCTCAGCAGACCCATTAAGGAAGTGCCTCCGGTGAGATTTACGTGCGTCGTCTCGGCCGCCAGTACGTGACGCGTGGCCTCCTCCCGCAGTTGACGCCGTTCTTCCAGCCCGCTGAAGGGATTCTGGAACGAGAGCAAGACGCGTGGGCCGGCAAAGGCGGCCCGATCCAGCGCCTCGTCCATGCCGCCTTGGGCTTGCGCGGAGGAAATCACCAGACACAGATCTTTTTCGTCTGTCCCAGCGGACAAGGTGCGGACTGCGCTGAACAGCACGCCGGGCGTATTGCCCAGAGGCGAGACGATCAGGCGACGGTACGAGACCGCGGTGATCTGCAATGAAATGTCGGGCAGGGATTGCAAAGTTTCGGACCAATAACGCCACGCGGCATCGGCCTTCTGCTGATAGTCGGCTTGGAATGCGTGGCCTTCGTTCATGCCGTGATGATGCGCCGCATTGCGCGTCGGCCCCAAGTGAGCGCGCCAGAAGGTGCCAAGGTCGTATTGCGCCGGCGCGAGCGGCGGCGGTATTTTGCCCGCGTCCTGCAACTGGGCCAGATGGCCCAGCAAGCCCAACCTGCGTTCGGCTTGCTGGCGCGTCTTCTGCCTATCCAACCAAGAACCGGAGTTGCGTTCAAGACGCCATACGGCCCAACTGACCACCCATTCGCGCATCAAGCCGAACGCCGCGGCATGGTTTTCGTATTCCTGATGCAGCTGTCCAATGAGCTGGGCCTGTCGCCGTAATTCAGATGCATCAAGCGCTGTATCCGATTTCTTCGCCTCCGCGTCAGGGAGGGCATAGGGAGTCAGCGTTTGTTTGACGGTATCCCTTAGCTCCAGGCTCAACGCAGGCGAAAGCAGTGTCTTTTGCGTGAGGTTTTTCAGGTGGCGAGGAAAGCGCTTGAGGAAAGAGTTCGCTTCCAGACCAAGTTCCAAAGGCAGGCCATCGGCCACGGCGCGCGACAGATTCCTGAGATTGAGTACCATGTCCGTGGTCTTGCTAGGGTCGGATGCCTTGCGGATCAGTTCGACCATGGGCAAAGCCGAACCAGTATCGCGGAAGGTATTGGCCGCGTAAATCCACTTGAAGAAATCCAGCAGTTGCCTGAGGTCGATGTATGGTGCAGGCAAGGATGGAGACTGCAGCAAGGCATAGTAAATATTACTTAGCGCCAAGGCCGGTCGGAGCGCATCGACGTAGAAAGCGCCTAGGAGCATCAACAGCGCATAATGTCGAAATCCATGCGTTATCTCTATCGTAAGCGTGCCCTCCTTGGGCACCGAACGGGCGAAAGTTTCCAGAAAGGCTCCAATATCGCTGCGCGGTTCATGGGACGGAATGTCAACGGCCTCGATCGCAACGTCGTACTGTTTGTCCAAGGCCTTTTGGAGTACGGGATATGTTTCTTGTTTCGCTTCGATCGTGCAGAAAGCCAAGATTTTCAGCGGTGGTTTGCCCTCTTGGCGCAACAAATGAAAAAGCGCTACGGGGGCCAAGGGAGCCGCCTGCGCGCGGCCGTTCAGTTCGTAGGTGACGATCTTTCGATCGCGTTGCGGAAGTCCCAAGACGGTCAAGAGAGTATGCTCGGTCATACGCCAGATATCCTTGATGCCCGTGGCTTAGAGGCGACGTATTCTACATGGGCCAAGAAATTTCTGCTGGCGGCACGCTGCCAGCACCGCGGCGTCAAAGTGGTCTTGGACGTATAAGTTCCCGTTGTCTTTAGTGGTACGCAGGCGATTGGGCGCATGCGGCCGCCTATGCCGCCGTTCATGTTTGGGACGGATAAACAACCCGTGCAATGTAAAGTATGCATCGTCCGACGCATACGCCTGGATTTTTGGGGATGGCGCTGTCTGGTTGTCCGCTTAGCCCGCGCGGGATATTCTGTATCCGGCAAAGCAAGAAGGCATTTCGCGACTGTATCTGAATTTCTGTTATCGTACAGTTGTGGAGCCTCGATCCGACGGGCTATGGGTCTCTTGCTAACGGCCAGAGGTCGATATCTGTCTTTCCTGCTTGCGAGGGGATGCCTTGTCCGTCCCCGCAACGGCGAGGCTTCTTATGGCCGGATCCAGCGGAGGAGTTTCGTTCATGCGGCAGTTAACAAAAAGATGCGTACCGATTTTTCTGGCTGCCTTGGTTGCGTTCGTAACGCTGTCGTCGCCGGCGCAGGCCCAGACGGAGGGTTGCGCCCAAACCCTGAACGACTTGGCGGAAAGCGAAGCCCCGTATGCGGCCAAGCGGTTCGTGACATGCGCTGCGGCGCATGCGGGCGCGGTCGGGTGGGAGCAGGCGCAAAAGGACTTTCGCCATGATCCGCGCTGGAGCAACGACTCCGTCTATCTCTTCGCGCATAACCTGGAAGGCTTGAACCTCTTTAATGCCAGTCGCGCCGTACCACCGGACGACTATCGGCAGGACGCGACGGATGCGGACGGCTTCCGGTACGTCCAACGCTTCCTCTACGTCGTCGAAGGCTTCGGCGGCGGTTTCGTCTATTACCGTTTCCATAACCCCGCGACCGAGCGCGCGGAACCCAAGATCACGTATGTCCATGGCCTGGAGGTGGATGAAGGCCCCATCTATCTGGGAGCCGGCTTCTATCCGGACGCCGTTCCGGGCGCCTGCGACGAGACGATCGTACGCGCCAGTCTGGTGCAAACCATGGCCGATTTGGAGACGTTCGTCGCGTGCGCCGCGCTGCATCTCCAGCAACGCGGTCTCGTTGCCCTGCACGAACTGGCCACTGCGCCGCGTTGGAAATCCGGGCCGACGTATCTGTTCCTGGCCGACCGCACGACGCATGTCACGGTTTTCAACGGCGGCAATCCGGCTTTGGCGGGCGTAGGCATGGCGGACGTCGCGGATACCCGCGGGTACCTGCTTAGCCGAGACATGGAGCGCGTGGTATCTCTGTACGGCGAAGGCGCGATCTATTACGATTGGCCCAATCCGGCGTCCGGCCAGGTGGAGGGCAAGGCCAGTTACGTCCGGAACGTGCCTATGGCCGGTTTCGACTATTTTCTGGGCGCGGGTCTGTACCTGCCGTCGCGCACGGAGTGCCGCGCGCGGACGCCGGCCCGGGAAGTGGACACGATGGCCGAATTGCGGACGCACGTCGCCTGCGCGGCCGACCTGGTCCAGGAACGCGGCGCGGACGCCTTTGACCTGCTGCTCCATCATCCGCTCTGGCGCGACGGATCTACGTACGTGGTCGTGATGGACGAAAGGTGCCAGAACCTGTTGTATGCCTCGGACTATGACGCGGACGCCTCGTGCATGGACAATCAAAACGCGAACGGCAGGTTCGTGGGGCAGGAAATCATGGCGCTCGCGACCGGTCCGGAAGGCGCAGGCACGCTCTCCTACGCCTGGCCCAATCCGGCCAACGGCAAAACGGAAAACAAGACCGTCTACGTGCAGCGGATCCATCTGGACGGCGCGCTCGTAGCCGTCGTATCCGGCATTTACGCCGGCCATACGGATTGACGGCAGTCTGGACGAAGGCCCGGACGCACCGGATTCATTGTTGCCCAGAGTCGATTTTGCTATCGCGCCGGTTGCTTGTTATCGTAAGGCGCATTGCGGTTGCTCGTTCCTGTCTGTTTGATGTGAGGTATCACCGTGCATACGCCCATGAAAGTTTTTTTGTCGAGTTTCGCGGCGGCCGTGGCCTTGCTGTTGGCCGTGGCCCTGCCCGTCCATGCGCAGGCGAACGACTGCGCCCAGGCGCTGCGCGCCTTGACGGAGCATGAATCCCCGCATACCGTCAAGCGGTTCGTGACGTGCGCGGCGGCGCATGTGGACGCCGTCGGCTGGGAACAGGCCCAGGCGGACTTTCAGAACGACGCGCGCTGGCGGGACGATGCCGTCTACCTGTTCGCGCATGACCTGGACGGCATGAACCTCTTCAACGCCAGCCGCGTCGTGGCGCCGGGCGACAACCGGTACGACGTGACGGATCCGAACGGGTTCCAGTACGTCCAGCGTTTCATCTACGTCGTCGAAAAGTTCGGCCAGGGCTTCGTCTACTACGGTTTCAACAATCCCGCGACCGAGCGCGTCGAGCACAAGGTCACCTACGTCCACGGCGTGGAGGTGGAAGAGGAGGGTCCCATTTACTTGGCGGCCGGCTTCTATCCGGACGCCATTCCCGGCGCGTGCCACGAATCCGACGTGCGCGCCGGCCTGGTCCACACGCTGGACGACTTGCAGGAGTTCGTCGCGTGCGCCGCGCTGCATCTGGAGCGCCGCGGCCTGGTCGCCCTGCACGAACTGGCCACTGCGCCGCGCTGGAAATCCGGGCCGACGTATCTGTTTCTGCTGGAGCGGGATACCCAGATTACGGTGTTCAACGGCGGCACGCCCGCGCTGGCCGGCGTATACCGGGGCGACGCCGCGGATTCCCGCGGGTATGAGTTCGTGCGGGACATGGCGCGCGTCGCGGCCCTGTACGGGGAGGGCGTCATCTATTACGAGCGGGAGAATCCGGTTTCGGGCCGGGTGGAAGACAAGGTCAGTTACATCCGGAACGTACGCGTGGCGGGCATTGACTATTTTCTGGGCGCCGGCCTGTACGTGCCGCAACGCGCGGCCTGCCGCCAGATGGCGTCGGCCCGGGACGTGGACACGATGGCCGAACTGCAGACGCACGTCACCTGCGCCGCCGATCTGGTCGCGGAACGCGGCGCGGACGCTTTCGATCTGTTGCTGCATCATCCCGCGTGGCGCGACGACTCCATATACGTCGTGGTGATGGACGAAGCCTGCCAGGATCTGGTCTACCCGCTGGAGTACCGCAGCGAATCGGACGGGTGCGAAACGCACGACGAGAACGGCTTTCCCGTCGAGAAGGAGATCATGAGGATCCTGGCCAGCGCGGAAGGCGAAGGCACGCTTTCCTACGTCTGGCTCAATCCCGCGTCCGATACGGTGGAAAACAAGACCTCGTACGTGCGGCGGGCCGATATGGACGGTCAATCCGTGGCCATCGTGGCGGGCCTCTATACCGCAGAATGAAAGTCCGCGTCGGAAGCGGGCCCGAGACCGCAAACTGAAAAGTTGGGGGCGGCCTGCTTGTCAGGCCGCCCTCTTTTGGGGGTTTGGGAAAACCCTGGGCCGGCGGTGCCGGCTCACGGTCGAAAAACGTTTTCTCGATGGTAAGCGAGAAAAGTCGGCTCCGGAACGAATTTCTCCGGCAGCGCGATGGGATGCCCCGCAAAGGCGTCCAGAGACACCGCATAGAAACGGTCTCGAGATCCGGCGAGGCGGGATGAGATTTTGACGGTCCGTCCAGTCTTCGTCAATCGTAAGCAGTCCCTGGTCAAAGGCTTTGTCGTGCAGGGCGGACAGTAACAGGCCGTTACTGGGATTTAATCTGTGCCGGGCGGCAATCCGCCACGGCACGATGTGGCTGGCGACCAGCAACGAGGGCGCGGACAAGCCCGTGATGCAACACCGGCCGTTGTAGGCGCTCAACACCGCGTCGCGGAAGAAGGCTTGCCCGATACGAACCTTGGTCAGGGCGTAGCGGTCTTCGGCCTTGATGCCTGCGCGAGCGTCCTGAGACGGATGATCTGACCGGGCGTTTGGGCGCTCAAGGCGAGCCAGAACCGCATGCGCCTCAACCGCGAATTGCTCCCAATCGTCCCGCATCTCCGCCCACAGGGCGCGGTCTTGCGCGGAGGCGTTCGCGAGGCCGCGGCGGCCGGTGCCCGTTATGGCCGGATCGAGGCTGGCCAGGTTGGTCAGTTTCATGGCCAGCGCGCTCGGCGTGCGCCCGAGCGCCCGGGCGTAGCGAACGATGACGGAGTTCCGGTGATGCAATTGGCCGAACGGCAAACGACAGTACAAGGCCAGCGCGACGATCAATTCCGCGCGGGTCCAGCGCCGGCGGCCGGTCATTTTTCAGGACGCGTCAGGGCGCGCGCCGCGCGCAGGGGCGCGGCGAGAACGAAGAGGCTTTGCGGCAGAAGGGCCACGCGGCTGGCTCAGGCCTGACGCAGCCTGTCCTGGCGCTGGCGCAAGCGCCACAACGCGGAGGTCCGATCCAGGACGACGTCCGCGTACTGCAGGCATTGGCCCCGCGCCACGTTCCGCGCCAGCGGGCGTTCGGCTGCCAGGTAGTAAGGAACGCACCGCTCCGGGCTTGGAGGTTCGGCCACGCGTAATTCGGGACGCGTATCGGCGATGCAGTGACGTTCATCCAGCGCCAGGACATGCCCGCGGGGCAGATCGCGGGTTGCGCGGCAGACCAGATCCGCCCGATGGCGGACGGCGCGGCCCGAGGTGGGCACATGGCGCAAGGCCGCGGCCAACACGCTGATGCCGGTTTCGAGACCCAGCAAATGATAGGGCCGGTGCAGGAAGAGATGCCGTCCGTCCGCGCTCGTCAGGTGCCGTTTGCCCGCCAACATCCGTCCCACTTCCGGCGCGGAGTGGCGCACCGCGAGGAAAACCCCGCCGGCCATGCTGGGCGCGTGCGGATGGGCAAGCAGATTGACGACTTCCGCGACGGGGGCGGAACGCAACAGGCCGCCCTCTTCGCGCCGGCGGAGGGCCGCAGCCATTTCGCGGTAGTGCAGGGCCGGACCATGCAAACGCGGGGCGTCGAAACCCAGATCCGTTTCGTTGATGACGATGGCCAATTCCGCCAGATCCGGGACGCGCACGCGCTGGTCATGGGGGATGCGCCGATGGCGTTGCCGCACCGCGTCCGCCAAGCCGGACGCGTCGGGCGCTTGAATGTCCCAGTACGGCGCGTCCGCTTCCCGGCCGCGATAATCGGCTTCGCCGGCCTTGCCGGCGCAGACGACTTCCAGGCCCAAGGTGCGGGCCCATGTGAGCATGTCCAGAATCATGCTCGGCTGATCTCCGTCGGCCATGGTATACACCAAACCGTTGCGCCGGGCGACGTCGGCCAGCGCCGGTCCTGCCGTGCAGGCCGTTTCCTTGTTGACCAACACCAGATGCTTGCCCTGCTCCAAGGCCGCCCAGCCATGACGCGCGCCGGCCTCCGGGGAACCGCTGGCTTCCACTATCGCGTCCAGGGGCAACTCGGCCAGCAGACCGCCGTCGGGCACGACGGGCAGGCGGTTTCTGGCCATAGCCCGTTGGGCCGCCGCCGCGGATTCGCATATCTGCACGGCCTTCGGATCCGCGCCGGCCTGGACGAGGCGGCGACGCGCGGCGGCGGGGATCAGATCGCAGACGGCCGCTATCGTCAGGCCCGGCATGCGTTGGCTTTGGCGGTAAAAGGAGAGGCCGAACGCGCCGACGCCGATCAAGCCGGTGCGTACGGGCGTATCCGTCGGCAACAATGCGGCGTAGTTCATGCCCAGGGCGGAGGGTCAAGCGCGCAGATCAAATCAACTTAGGCATTGTAAAGGAAAGCGCGGGTTGCGCGTGTCGCCGCGCGGCAGCATAGCCCACGGATACCCGACGCGCTAGGGGAACTGCTGGCGTCGGGTACGATCTGCAGTGGGAACGTAAGTGCCTGCATAGGGCGGTCGGAAGATCAGCCATGCGCATCAAGTCGCCGGTCTGCGTCCGCGTCCCCTGACCGGAAGAAGGAATATGGGTGCCGCATCGGGGACAAATCCATGGGCGTATGCGCCGCATGATGTCCTCCTTGCGTTGCTGGATCCGGACGCGCATCCTATTGGCGCAAAGTGATTTTGCAATACAGATCCCGATGGTTCACGATATCGCGATCTATGGACAGGATACGAGCGCGAACGGTGACGTAGGATCCGAGAACCCAACCATCGCTCCCATCGCGTCGGTTGTAAGGATCGTCGCTCCAGCCTCGCAGACTATAGACGGAAAAACCACCAATGACCATATGAACAGTAAAATCAAAATTGGTGTCTTGAGGCACGCTCGCAATGCCCGTAAATCTCCCGTTCTGCACTTCCATCAGGGCCGAGTGCTCGATCACTCCGTAAACTAAGCGACCTAATACAGGGGTTCCAATGCGCGCATCGCACACTTTGCGTGCGTGTCTGACTGCGTCTGCAGTGCCTGAGATGCCTGGAGCGTGGGATATTGTCTGTCGTTTTATGCTCTGTCGTGATGATCGTGACGGAAATTCTTTATGGAAGCCGGGATGTTCATCCAGCAAAGCTTCCAGCTCCGTCCGCGTCCGGGGCTCGTCATCCGACGCCGGTAGCTGAACGTAGACGGCGGAGGCAAACAAAGCGGGTATCATCAGTACGATAGCCAGTAAAATGACGATACGTTTCATGATATCCTCGCTTGAGGCAGGGGTGCGTAAAGGAAACAGGATGTCTTTACTGAACCTATAGGGAATGTAGGCAACGGCCGAAGATATATGCGTAGCCTTGGACATTTCGTTTCCAAGTGCCTAAGGATAGCGAGCGTCACGCCCGTAAACTTCCCGCGAAACGACATGGGACTACTCCCATCCAGGTGGATCGCGTCTGTCTGCGTTTGGTTTTGGCAGTCCCTGACCTGTTGACTGTGCAACCCGCTACCGCGGCCCGTCGCGCAAACGAGTTCGGAGCTTTGCCGTCAATGTGGATAAACGAGGAGGATACCGCCCGGCACATTCAGGCATCCGGCTTTCTGCAAGGCGCGCGGTTCTACCGCGCGGGCATCTCCTCCCTCGTCGTCAAAGCCGCGCCTTGGGCCTCGGCTAACTGTCCCCTTGTCGCCGCGCTGGGCATAGTTGGCGAATGCCCGAACGCTAGGGAGAACCGCTGGCGTCTGGTACGATCCGGCGGCTGGAACGAAGTCACTTGCGCAGGATCGCCGGCAGGCGGGCCCTGCGCCTCGAGGCGCTTGGCTGCGACCATGTCCCCTGACCGGAAGAAGGAAACGGATCTGTTCCAACGCGACGCGGCGGCACGGCGCCTGCAACAGGCGCCGTGCGCCCATCGCATGCGACCGCGGACGCTGGACGAGTTCGTAGGCCAGGATCACATCATCGGGCCCGGCCGTCTGTTGCGGCGTTCGATTGAAGCGGATCAGCTGTCCTCCCTGATCCTTTACGGCCCCCCCGGCACGGGCAAGACCACCTTGGCCAGCGTCATCGCCCACTCTTCGCGAAGCCATTTCGCGGTCATGAACGCCGTCTTGGCCGGCGTGGCGGCCCTGCGGCAGGAAATCGCGGCGGCGGAAGAGCGTTTCGTCTTGCACCGGCAACGCACGACCCTGTTCGTGGACGAAGTGCATCGCTGGAACAAGGCCCAGCAAGACGCTCTCCTGCCCCATGTGGAAACGGGAGCCATTATTTTCATCGGGGCCACCACGGAGAATCCGTTCTTCGAGGTGATCAAGCCGCTGGTCAGCCGCAGCCGCGTGTTCCAGCTCAAGCCCTTGTCCGACGAGGATATAACGACATTGCTGTTGCGGGCCTTGGAGGACGGCGAGCGAGGTTTCGGGCGGCGGGCCGTCGCGCTGGAAGCGGCCGCGCGGGAGCATCTCGTGCGCATGGCCAACGGCGACGCCCGCAGCGCGTTGAACGCCCTGGAACTGGCCGTCATGACCACGCCGCCGGATGAGGCCGGCGTCATTCGCATTGATCTGGCCATCGCGGAAGAGTCGATCCAGCGGCGGGCGGTCCTGTACGACAAGGAAGGGGACGCGCATTACGACGCCATTTCCGCCTTCATCAAGAGCGTGCGCGGATCGGATCCGGACGCCGCCCTGTACTGGGGGGCCAAGATGATCTACGCCGGCGAAGATCCCGCCTTCCTTTTGCGGCGCATGGCCATTCTGGCGAGCGAAGACGTAGGGCTGGCGGATCCGCAGGCGATTGCGGTCGTGGACAGCTGCTGGAGCGCGTACGAGCGAATCGGCATGCCGGAGGGCATGTACCCTTTGGCGCAGGCCATTCTCTATCTGGCGACTGCGCCCAAATCCAACTCCGCCATGGGCCTCTTCGCGGCGCTCCAGGCCGTGGAAACCGAGAAGGATGCCGCAGCGCCCACCCATCTCAAGGACGGCAGCCGCGATGCCCAGGCCTTCGGCCATGGACAGGGCTACCAGTACCCGCATGCTTTCGCGGAGCATTGGGTCGCGCAACGCTACCTGCCCGCCGGCCTGGAAGGCAAGGTCTTTTACGAACCCGGCGCGCTGGGCTATGAAGGCCAGCTGCGCCCCGGCCTCTTGCGCCGTCGCGAGGAACAACTGGCGGCGGAGCCGGGCGAAGGACCTTTCGACGGCGAGAACGTCTCCTATGCGCCTGTCAACCGAACGCGGGAGCATTGGCTGGCCCGCGCCGGTCAGGCCTCCAACCGCAGCCTGGGGGCGTTACGGGAGGAGATTTTCGCCCGCGCGCAGCTCAAGCGGCATCATCGCGTGCTGGTCCTGAACGCGGACAACGGCCTGTTGTTGTGGGAAGCCTGTCGCCGTACGCCGGAAGGGGGCGTATGGGGTCTGGCATCGCCGACGCGTGGCGACGCGCTGCGTCGGCAGGCCGCGCGGTTGGATGCCATGGAGCGTCCCCGCCTGATCCAGGCGCTGGATGAGGTCGGCCCGGACGTACGGTTCGAGGCGTGGATAGGCCTGAACCCCTGCCGGGAATGGGAAGCAACCCGCCGTTGGCTGGCCTGCTTGGCCCCTCGACTGACGGCCGAGGCGACGGGCGTCTGCGGTCAACATCTGCCGCAGTCGGGACCGCGCGTGTACGACTTGGTGCCTATGGAGGATTGGGGAGATTTGCGGGAGCGCCTGCGCGTCGCGGAAGAAGCGCTGTGGAGCCAGCAGGCGGGGGCAGGTCGGCAGTGGGACGTTGACCGGTTACGCGCGGTCATGGAGGCCGCGGGCTTCGCGGCTGAAATCCAGGTGCAACGGACGCAAGACGAACGCTACCTGGAGCGCCGACGCGTACGCGCCTGGTTCGCGCCGGACAGCCCCCTGGGGGCGCGCTTGCGCGCCGCGGACGTATCCGAAAGGGACGTTGCGCGCGTGGCCGATCGCTACGAGCGCCGTTTGGGCAACCGGACCGTGGCCTGGCCCCGGAACTACGCGCTCATCCGGTTGCGCCGCGGATAAGCGCAGGCGCGCCGCCTGCGCGCTGGGCGTAACGACAGGGCCAACCCAGGGGAAACGGAGGGCATTCCCCTGGGCTAACCGTCTATCGGGCTTGCCTCAGGCCGAGCCCAGCAATTCGTTCGTTTCCCGGTTGAGGCCCGCCATCGCTTCGGCGATGTTCGCCTTGCCTTCCACGAAGATGGGATCCAGCCATTTGGTCCACAGCGCGGACCACTCCTGGTATTGGGTGAAGTACTGGTAATAGGTCGGCTGTTCCATCCCCAGATCCAGCAACGCGTGCTTGGCGTTGGGGATTTTCTCTTGCCAGCCTTTGGGCAAGCCGTACTCCGCCAGACTCAGACGCGGCGGATACAGGCTGCCTTCAATGCCCAGCGTCGGCAAAATGTCTTCGTTGGACAGCACGTAGCGGGTCAGTTCGTAGGCCAACTCGGGGTACCGGCTGCCGGCGGGAATGAACCACTGCGCGCCGCCTTCGTATCCGAAGCGCCCTGCAGGGCCCGTGGGAATGGGGGCGATGCCCCACGGGAACTTGTCGCCGATGGCGTTGTCCAGCCGCGCGGCGATGTCGCTGATGCCCATATGCATGGCGATGCGCCCCGAGGCGAAGAGAAACTCGCCGCCCAGGCCGATGGCCTGCTCGTCGCCCGGAGTGGGCATGGAGCCGTCTTTCCACCGCAGATCCCACAGGAACTGCGCGGCTTCCATCACCGTCGGATCTTCGAAATTGCCCTGCGTGCGATCGGCGTTGAAGAGGTCCGCGCCCCAACTCATCGACACGGCCCACAGCGTTTTGTCGGAAATGGGGATGCGCACGCCGTACACCTTGTCCATGCCTTCGCCGGACGTCGCGGTTTGGGCCAGTTCGCGCAGATCCTGCCATGTCCAGTCGTCCGGGAAGGGATAGGCCTGCAACGGATCCATGACGTCCCGATTGATGAAGAGGCCCCAGGTGACCCAGCCGTACGGCAGGGCGTGCAACTCGCCCTCGTAGGTGGACATCTCGATGATGAAGGGCTCCCAGTCGTCCGGCCATCCGTCCGGCGGGTACGCGTCCACGTACTCCTGCATGGAGTGGGACCAGCCCTTGGCGGGATACACCCAGCCGCGGCTTTGGTGCTGCCACGCCAGATCCGGGGGATCGCCGCCGGCGATCTGGGTGGGCAGCTTGGTCCAGAAATCGGTCCAGGGCACGCCCGACTCGATCTCCACGGTCATGTTGGGATAGCGCTCTTCGAAGAAACCCTCGATGAAGGGAATGAACTTGTCGATCTCCCCTTCGCCTTCCCACGACAGAATGCGGAACGTGCCGCTGACGTCGGGATCCACCAGGCCCGTGGTCCAGCGATCCGTCACCACCTCCCGCGCGGTCGACTCGGCGCCGGGGGCCTCGGTCGCGGCCGGCGGCGCGCAGGCGGCCAGGCCCGCGGCCACGCCCGACGCGCCCATCAGGCGCAGCCATTCGCGGCGGGTCATTTCGATTCTCTTCCTACGCATAGCTCTTGACTCCTTCTGGTCGGAAACGATGGACGATACCTAACGGACGGGCGCGCGCGAACGGAAGCTCAGGCCGCGCCCTTGAGACCCGAGGTCACGATGCCGCGCACGTAGTATTTCTGGCCCACGATGAAGATGATCAGGATGGGCAGAACGCTGACTACGGCCAAGGCCATGACCAGATGCCAGGGCGTATTCAGGGACACGCGCTGCTGGAAGCCCGCCAGGCCGAGCGGCAACGTTTTCTTGTGGCGCGACGACAGGACGATCAGGGGCCACAGGAAGTCGTTCCAATACCCCATGAAGGTGAAGATGGCCAGGGTCGCCATCACCGGCTTGCACAGGGGCAGGATGATCTGGCTGTAGGTGCGCAGGTGGTTGCAGCCGTCGATCTCCGCGGCCTCCTCCAGCTCCTTGGGGATGCCCATCATGAACTGGCGCATGAGGAACGTGCCCCAGGCGCTGAACATGCCCGGCGCGATCAGCGCCGCCAGATTGTTGATCCAGCCGAAGAAGCGCATTTGCACGAACAGCGGAATCATGATGACCGCGAAGGGGATCATCATGGTCGACAGGTACAGCAGGAAGATGGTGTTGCGGCCCGGATAGTCGATGCGCGCGAAGGAATACCCGCCCAGGCTGGAGGTCAACAGCACGCCCAGCGTCGCCGACAGGGACACCGCGGCGCTGTTGAGGAAGAAGCGCGCCACCGGCACCTGATTCCATACCTCGACGTAATTGGACCACAGCCACTGGGTCGGCAGGATGACCGGCGGAAAGGTATAGACCTCGTCCAGGGATTTCACGGACATGAGCACCATCCACAGGAACGGCGCCAGCATGATGATCCCGCCCAGGGACAGGAGCGCCCAGGCGCCGAGATGGCCCAGGCGCCGCGCGCGCGCGGCGCCCAGGGTGCGCGCGGGCGCCGCGAACGCCGGCGCGGAGGCGGTTTCGGCTTGCCAGGCGGACATGGCGTTGCGCAATCCTCTCTATTGATCCAGGTCGAAGCCATGCACCCAGCGGCGCGCCACTTTCCATTGCAAGAGCGTGATGGCCAGAATGCACAAAAAGAGCACGGCGGCCATGCTGGTGGCGTATCCCATCTTGAAATGGGCGAACCCGTTCTGGTAGATGTACAGCACCAGGGGCGTGGTCGCGAAGGCGGGCCCGCCGCGCGTCATGATCATGAATTGGTCGAAGGCCTGGAAAGCGCCGATGAAGGACGTGGTGAGCACGAAAAAGATGGTGGGCGTGAGCAGGGGAAACTTGACGTGGCGCAACTTGCGCCAGGGCGTGGCTCCGTCCACGGTGGCCGCGTCCAGCAATTCGTTGGGAATGCCTTGCAGGCCGGCCAGGAAGATCAGCATCGCGTAGCCAATGCCTTTCCAGTTGCTCATGATGATGATGGAAATCATGGCCCAGCGGCTGTCCGTGAGCCAATAGGGACCGTCGATGCCGATCCGGCTCAGCGCGAAGTTGATGAGGCCGTATTCGGGCTGGAAGATCCAGGCCCAGATGATGGACGCCGCGACGGTCAAGGTGACGTGCGGCAGGAAATAGATGACGCGGAAGGACAGAACGCCGCGCATCTTGCGATCCAGCAGCAGGGCCAGCCAAAAGGCGAGGAAAACGGCGACGGGCACGGCCACGAACGTGTAGTAGAACGTGTTGCCCATGGTTTTCCAGAACAGATCGTCCTGGGCCATGAGGACGAAATTGCGCAGGCCGGTGAACTGGGCGGGGCTGGACAGATTCCATTCCGTGAACGTCAGGTAGATGGTGGTCGCAATGGGGAACAGGCTGAACACGAGAACGCCCAGCAGGTTGGGCGCCAGAAACGCGTACCCGGCGATCAGGTTGCGCCGTTGACGGCCGGACAGGCCTCGGAACCCCGTCCAAGCGGGCCGCGCGAGGGCGGAAGCCGTAGGGGTCATGCGCGCGGGGACGGGCTCCGCGCGGCGTCGTAGGCCTTCTTCCAGCCGGAGCGCGTCTGCCAGTCGGCCGCGGGGAGGGGCGGTTCCGGGACGGTCTCGCCTGGAGGGCGGGGCACGGGCTGCCAATATCCCCCCGGATCCTGGCCGCGGGCAATGACGCCCGCCCCGCGCGCCGTCGTGAAATTGCGTACGTCGGGCGATACGAAACGCATGGTCAAACCGCACCGCCGCCGCGACGAGCGATTGACGTCAGAGCCGTGCAAAAGCCAATCCGTATGCAGCGACATCTGCCCGGCCTGCATCTCCAGCGCAACGGGCGCTTCCGGCAAGTCCTCTACGGACTGCACCGTCTGATCCAATACGTTCTCTTCTTCCTCGGCGCTGTACTGGAAGGGCAGTTGGCCCAGCCGATGCGTGCCGGGCACGACCTGCATGGCCGCGTTGCCCGCGTCAACGTCGTCGATGGCCAACCAGACGGTTACGGTTTTACTGGGAGTCAGCGGCCAAAACGAAGCGTCCTGATGCCAACTGACGCGTTTGCCGTCGCCCGGCATCTTGGCGAAGAAATGCGTGCTCCAGCAGACCAGATGCGGACCCAGCAAATCCTGCAGGCAATCCAGGATACGCGGTTCCGTCACCAGATCGTGGATCCGGGCGCAGGACGCATGCCAACCGTTGAGGCCGTAACTGTTCCAGCCTTTGGCCAGGGCAGTAGCCAGCAGGTCATCGAAATAGGCCCGGTTGGCGCGGGCTTCGGCGGGCGTAAAAACGTCCAGGGGGCAGATGTATCCCCGTTCGTTGAAGCGGGCAATGTCCGCGCGCGGCAGGCGGCGCGGGCGATCAACGCCCAAGGGTACGAACGCCTTCACGCGCTCGGAGCCTGGATAGGCTTCCAGGATAGGCATGTTCGTTTTCCGTCTCGTTCGGGTGACAACTCAGTATAGACCAGAAGGCGAATGCGGGGAAAACCGCTTTACGCGCCTTCCGGGCAGACGACGCTCAGAGGGCTGGCGCGCGCTTCCTGGCCTTGGCAGACTGCGTTGTCCCGCGCCTGGCTGGCGGTCGGTTAGGCCGGCCGTTCCCTGCCTGTGGTCCTGCAGCCCTCAAGCCCTTCGAGACGGACATGCATTGTTCAGGCTGCAGCATCCCCGGCAGCCAGGATTTCCCGTTCGACGTACGCGCGGAAATCGGCGACGTCGGTGAAGTAGCGAAAACCTGCGCGGTTGGCCGCGGCTTCGGTGGCTTCGGGTTCGTCAATCAGCAGCGCGACCGGAGAACTCAGGCCCTCTTGCAGGCCGTGGGGCCAGGCCAGATCCAATACGCCGTAAACCTGTCCGTCGTGCTCGTCAATCAACTCCCACAGGAGTTCGCCTTCCGGTAACCCTTTGGCCGCGAGCCACCGATTTTGCTCTCCCAGCAGATCCTTTTCATAGTCTTGCGCGATGCCTCCGGGCACGGTTGCAACCGACGGCGGAACGGCCGGCGTCCTGGACGCGCCGGCCGATGCCTCGCCCTTAAGCAACGTTTCCAGAAAACGATTGGTCGCGGAAGCCAGCAGCGCGCGGCGGGCAGCCAGAAAATCAGGATAGTTTTCAAGGCGCCACAACGGGGGATCGAGGGGAATCCAGTGGGATTCCAGCAGGGTCGGATTTTTCTCGCAGTAGGCCGCCAGATAGTCAGCCGGATTGCGATTGGATACCTGCAGGTTGGTGTGCCGGGTCAGGAAAGTGAAATTGGCCAATGCGTTGACTTCCGGTCTTTGGTAGCCTTGCCCGTCGCGATAGGCGTAGAGCAGCGACTTGGGGAAGATATGGTGCAGTTCCATGCTGGCCCGCGGGCCGAGCAGGTGTTCCTTGATTTCAATTCCCGTTTCCCAATCCAGAGAATGCCATGTGCGCGTCAGCAAATAGAGCAAGGGGTAAAAACGAGACCCCTTGCTCCAGTCCCTGAAATCGTCGGCATGGACGCTCAAATCCCCGCGCACTTGGCGCAGCTGCGCGATCAGCCGCCCCAAACCGCCTTCCAGGTCCTCGATCAATCTGAGATCTTGGTTGAGCGTTGACTCCGTCGCGTTGGCGTAACGGCCCCAGAGGAAACTGTGGATATACCAATACAGTAATGCATCCCGTTCGTTGGGATTCCGTACGGTTCCGCCGCTCAGTTCCAGATAACGCGTCAGGATCGGCAGGGCATAGCGCCCGCCCAACACTCGATCGTGGTCGAGGCCGAGACGAGAGGTGATCAAATTGAGAGCCGTATCCATATGCGCAGCCGTTTTCGACAGGCCTGCGCGTATACGGTCCGTATCGTGATGATCCAGGGCTGAAAACGACGCGTCTCCCGTCAGGGTGGTCGTGACGCAGCGCAACAGCAGTTCGATGCGGAAATGGAAGCCGGCCTGAGCCCAACGTCCGAGATGGTTTTTCATTTCCAAGCGGGCTTCAGGCCAATGGGCGCACACCTTGGCCAATGCCAAATCGCCTTGAGAGAGTTTCCGACCGCTGCTGTTCACGCGATTGAAGATGTCTACGACGAAGTCAAGCGTCTTGTCTGCGCCCGTAACCTGATCAATATGCAGTTCAATCTCCAGGATGCCGGCCAGCCGGTTCAGACGCGCCAGGAATTTTTCCGCCTGCGCTTGATGCGCAGGATCGCCCAAGAAGCGCATGAGGACGCCTCCGGCTCCTTTCTGTAAAATTTCGGTTACGTCAACCCAAAGCGGATCGTTTTTCATGGCCAATGGTTGATAGAAAGAAAACTCTTCCCTGCCGAGGTGAAACCGCAGATGGGTAAAGGCCTTTTCGTCGCCGTCGAAGAATTGCGGCGGTTGCCCTTTTTGCAGCCCGTACAGGGTAGTGATCCGTTGCTGGCCGTCAAGCAGCAGGTGGGCCGTGTCGCCGCTCACTTGATTGCCGCGCGTGCGCGCGGCGCGCGTCGGCGTAACCCATTCCAACAGGCTTCCGACAGGGTAACGATGATAGAGCGATTGCATGAACTGACGCACCTGGTCGCGGTTCCATACGTAACCGCGCTGAAATTCGGGCAAACCAATCGTGCCCAATTCTATTTGAGAGATAATGTCTTTTATTTGCATGCTTCTGGTAGATGGCATGGCCTGCCTCCGGCTTCAAGGTCTGGTTGCACGCGTGCGTACCGTATTTTTGCATACAGACCGGCATTTCCCTGCTTGGCGTAAGTCAGGCGTCGCTAAGACGGGGCCATGATGGGCGCGCCGGATGGCCACCCGGTCCCGGCAGCATGGAAACGGCGCCTCACTTGGCCCCTGCCTGCCCATGGCCACAAAAGCCGGTGATTGTTCCTGGCGCAGCGTATTTTGCCGGCCACGGGCGCGGGGTGCAGGTTCAACCCTTGGAGCCAATAATACGTTACGTAGGGCATTCATCCTGTTGGGGTGCGTACGCGCATGGCTGGCACCCCGCATGGCTTGGGCGTGAGCGCCTTGCGAGCCGCGTGGCCCGCCTGGATTTCCTTGGCGTTGAGGCCCGGCAGTTGCATGTCGTCAATGAAACCGATGGCGAGGGCCTTTACGCCCCGGCATAGCAGTGGACTCGACACGATGGAAACAAGACAAAGTACCGGGGGGTACGGAGACGCGCTCGCTCTGTACATGGCCTGTCAAGACGGCAGATCCGTTTTCCGTTTCAGCGAATTCAGATCAACGCGGAACCTATGCGGCGCGTGCGGAACTACGCTAGGCGCCGGATATACGGAGCCTGCCAAAGAGCGACGAGAGAGCCTATGGGAGGGAATGGCCACAGATAGCGGAACCGATCGGGAAAACCGACCGCTACGAAAACGAAGACCCGCCTTCTAAAGGCGGGTCTTCGGCCCAAAGGTGGAGATGGCGGGAATCGAACCCGCGTCCGAAACAACTATCCGAGAACCTCTACAAGCTTAGTCGCTGATTTGGCTTTGGTCGGAGCCAGCTCCTCAGCGACAGGAACTCATCCGACGAGTCGATGGTCTTGGACAGCCATATCGACGTCTGACTGTTGCAACCCGCAGTGTATGTCAGCTTCTCGGTTGCCTGTGGGCGACACTCCCGGAAGCCGTGACTCACGGTGGTGAGTCAGGGCGCTTCCTCCAGGCTACGCAGCCGCGCCGAGGGCGGGGGCCGCGGAGAACCCGAAGTTGAAGCTCATACCAGTTTTGTTGGCACTTAATGTTGGTGCGTTTTGTTACGTGGTCACGCTCCACGGCTTGCAGTTCGCAGAATTGCTGCCCCGTCGAAGCCGATCATCCCCTTGGTGGCATGAATACCAATACCGGTATTATAGTACAGAAAACGCGGTCATTGCAAACCAATTTTCCCGCAAGCGCAAGATGGCCTTGAACGGTCTGCGGCCTTGCCGCAGATTGCGCAGTGGCGGGAGTGCAAAGCCTTTTCCAATCTGCGCTGGGCCTAGAGGCAGGCAACGTTGCGCGCGGTTCCCGTGCCTCGTAAAGGCATTATCGTGTCGTTGCAGGCGCATGTGGACGCCGGCCCCGGAGTTCAATGTCAAGGGCGTATGGGAAGGAGCGTTGCGTCTCTTTTGAAGGCGAACAGCGTGGCATTCCCTATGATCACGGACCGCTGATCCTGGCCTACAACAAGAACATCTTCAATGCGGCGGGCGCGGCGTATCCGACGCTTGACGATTTGGTCGAGACGTCCATCCAGCATCGGAATACCGCGCTGTGGGGGCCAGCGCCACCGCGCCCTGACCCTACGGCTGCAGGGCGACGGCGTGCATGTCAGCCGGGACGCCGCCGGCGCGCGGGCGTATCGGGAAAGGGATGACGGCCTACGCCTGATGCAGGAGCTGCGCTTGGGATCGTCCCTGGGCGCCGGCAACGATCCCGCGTTGCGCTTCGGCTGGGGCGAAGCCGGGGGCGCCGCGCTCGCGAGCCGCTGGCCGACGGGCGCAATCCAGGCCGTGACGCCGCCCGCCTCCTATACGGAGACGCTCGTCATCCCGTACGCGCCCGCGGCGGAGTGAGGTCGCGCGGATCCGTTACAGGATCAGCATCGCGTCGCCGAAACTGTAGAAACGATAGTCCGCGCGCATGGCTTCGGCATAGGCGGCCAGCAGCAGGCGGCGCCCTGCGTCCGCGTCATCGTACGCGGTGCCGACGAAAGCGCTGATCAGGAACAGCGGCGTGGACTTGGGCAGATGCAGATTCGTGACGATGGCGTCCACCGCCCGGAAGGAAAAGCCCGGCCATATGTAGAGATCGGCCTGGCCCGCTACCGGACGGATGGACTGCGCTCCCTGAGCGTCTCCCTGGCGCGCTGCCCACTCCAGGGTCCGCGTCGTGGTCGTGCCTACGCTTACGATACGTCCGCCTTGGGTTGCGGCGCGCCGGATGGCCGCGGCGGCGCCGGCGGAAATGGCAGCTTGTTCGCCCCGCAGGCCATGCTCCTCCACCCGCGCGGCGCGAACCGGCGCGAAGGTATCCCGCCCCACGTGCAAGGTGACGGAGACCACGCCGGCGGTGCGGCGCTGGAGCGCGTCCAACAGCGGCGGCGTGAAATGCAGGCCGGCCGTGGGCGCGGCCACGCTGCCCAGCGCGCAGGCGTACACGGTCTGGTACCGTTCCTGAGGCCCGGCGTAGTCCTTGATGTAAGGGGGCAGCGGCAACCGGCCCAAGCCAGCCAGAGCGGCTGCGTCCAAAGGCCGCTCGCTGGTAATGATCCGCGTCCCGTCCGCCGCGCGGTCCGCAATGCGAAGAGGCCAGGTTGCGCCTGCCGGACCTTCTACGAAAAGTTCCCGGCCCGCGTCCAGGCGGGAGCCCCGGATCAGGCACTCCCAGGTCTTGCGCTCCTTGTCCCTGGGTTGCAAGAGCGTGATGGCCACGCGGCCGCCCGTGCTTTTGCGCGCGGTCAACTGCGCCGGCATGACCCGCGTATCGTTGGTTACGACCAGATCCTGGGCGGTCAGGAAGGACGGCAACTCGCGGAAGCGCGCGTGATGCACCGCGCCTGTATGCCGTTCCAGCACCAGCAGGCGGCTCGCGTCGCGCGGCTCCGCCGGTTGCTGGGCTATCAGGCGCGGAGGCAGATCGAAATCGAAGAGCGCCGTTTCCATCGCGGACGGGGCAGGGACGGCCCGTGACCGGAGCCTAAGGTACGGCCTTAGGCTCCGGCCAATAAGGGAGGGGCAATATCAGGCAACGGATGGAGGGCGGCGTTTCCGCTCGAATTCCAGTCGCAAGGCCTGCGCCCGTTCCGCCGCGGCCGTCTGGCCTTCGGCCAGCGCGCGATCCCAACGGGACTGGTACGTGGCGTCGAAACGGGTTTGGGGGGCGGGCCCCAGGATATGCCCCAGCACCCACCCGCACGCCGCGCCCGCGGCCAAACTGACGACGAGTCCGATCCACTTCATGCTGACGCCCAGCTAGGCGGTAGGCACAGGCACGTGGCTGTCGACCGCCGGCTTGATCTCGACGGCGGGTTCGCGCGGCAGGATCACGGCCAGTACCAGGTACAGGGGAATCATGAAGAAGGGCGGCGCGAACGAAAGCAAGACGAAGGCGAGGCGGATCAGCAACGGGTCTACGGACAACCGTCGGCCCAAGCCGCCGCACACGCCGGCGAAGACCTTGTCCTGCCGGCTGCGATGCAGGCCCGGGGAAGCGCTGCGCAGCTTTTCGCTCCACTGCGCGGTGGCCGCGCCCACTTTGCGCGAGCTGGCCTTGACGTCCTGGAAATCGCGCGTAAGCGACCGGCGATGGAAACGGCGCAGGATCAATACGCCCACGAGAATGATCAGGGCGCTGGGCGCGAGGTTGGCGAGGACGGACGCGGCGCCGAAGAGGAGGCCGAACAGGCCCAGGTTAGAGGCCAACAGCACGCCGCCCAAACCGATCAGGCCGTAGGCGAACCAACGACCGTGCTTGGCGCGGAGGCAAATCGTCGCTTCGGCCGTCTGGCCTGCCTCTTTCGTGCCTACCGGCAGGAACAGCCAGAACAGCAGATACAGAGGCAGGGCCACGCCGAAAAACAGGACGGAAACCAGGAAAAGGAGGCGGATCAGCCCTTCCGAACTGCCGAAGTAGTCGGCCAACCCGCCGCACACGCCGCCGAAGACGCGTCGGGAAGGATGGCGCAGCCAACGTTTGGCGGGCGCGGGCGATGGCGTCTCCTGTTCGGCCGCCGGGCGGATTTCCTCGTCAGCGGTCGCCGGGGGGCTTTCCCTGTCAGAGGCGAAAGCGGTCTCTGCGCTGGGATCTGAAGTAGGATTCTTGGTGTCGTCCATGGACTGTAACCTCGTTGGTTGGATCCTGATTGTATAGAATCCCGAAACGGACTTTTGTGCCTAATGTACGCAGGAAGGCCCTATCTGGTTGCAGAGCGCGCCGCGGTGCAGCCAGGAGGCCGCCGGACGGCGCTGTCCCGGCTCCGGATGCGCAGAGCCAGCCGCCGCGCGCGGCGGGCAAGGAAGGCTCTCAAGCCCCAGCCGCAGGGTACGGCGTGCGCAGGCGGGAGCCGGGCAGAGGCAGGATTGTTCCCATGAAATTTGAGCGTTATCGTTGCGCCGGATTATGGATTTCATAGGAGAGCCGCGTGATCAAAGCGGGCAAGAAGACCTTTGAGCGGTGCTTGCGCCTGTATGCGCCCGCGCGATGGGCTGTCCGCGCGGTCGGCCTTGGAGCCCTCCTTTGGGGACTCGGAATGGGGATGACGGCGTCTGCCGTCCGCGCCCAGGCAGACGCGCGCCAGGAAGCGACGTTTCTGCGGTTGCACAATTTGGATGTACAGCGGATTTCCGCCTGTGACCTCGTATTTCTGGACGAGGAAGGACTCGCGGTCAGAGCGGCGCATACCGTGGAAATCCTTCCGCAACAGATTGCCACCGTGGATCTGACGACCTTGTCCCTGCCCTTGCCTAAGCAAGGCGGAGAGTTTTCAGGCCTCGTGGACTGCACCCGCCGCACGTCCGCCGTGCTTTTCTACGGGGACGCGCCGAATCAAATCCATACCGGATACGCGGGTTTGAATCCGGCTGACGCCGCGCGGGAATGGCAGATTCTGCAGGCGTTCACCGGGCAGGCAAATCAGGCTTGGACCAGCCGCATCGTTTTGCAGAACAGCGTACGCGAGACCAATACCGTAGAGGCGCAGTTTATCGAGGGCGGAACCCGCGATCTCGTTCACGCCCTCACCGTGGCGGAACTGCCGGGATTGGCGTCCTACGCTCTGGACTTGGCGCAGATCCCGGAGCTGAAGCGCTATGCGGAGGTACGCGTCCGTCTGGTCGCGACTCATCCCCTCGTGGCTCTGGTTTTCCATACGGCCGCAGAGCCCGACAGCGTATCGGTCCCGCTGTCCGGCCCCCAGACCGTCTACGTACCGGCGCCCCGCGCGGAGACGCGGCTTTTCGTGCCTGGCCGCCTGCTGGATTTTCGCGGCTTCGATACCGAAGTGCTGTTGCTCAACCCAGGCGCCCAGGTCGCGCGCGTCACGGTTACGTACCCCCGCTTCGGCGAACGGCAGACGGAGATAGACCCGGGCGAACTGCGCGCGCTCAGGCGTCCGTCTTTCCTGCCGTCGACGGATTTCATCGCGCCCATGGTGATTGCCAGTTCGGAACCGATCTACGCCCTGACCCAAACGCGTCAGGCCGAGGGCCCCTATGCGACCTTGGCCGCGACGACCGCGGCGGGCACGCGGATCAACGCGCCTCTGGTCCTCAAGCGCGCCGGCGGTTTCAGTTCCGTCGTGGTTTGCCAGAACGTGAGCGAGGAAGCCACCGAGATCATCTTTGAATACGTCGGGCTCTTCGCCCGCATCAAGTGGGTCCGGCCGCACCGCAACGAGATCATCAACCTGTCCGAGGAGCAACTGCTGCCGGACGGATTTGACGGAGCCATGCTCATGCGGTCCGAGCAACCCATCAAATGCGCGGTGTTCCAGATGCGCGACGCGTTGCTGTCCGCGGCGCCGGCGAACTCTGGCGCCGCGCCGCCGCCCTCGCCCGCGTTGCTGGTCTACGAGGGATTGGCGATAGAGTAGCTCCGGCCACGGGCCGCGCGGGCGGGCAGGCCAGGGCGCAGGGTCAAGCCGTCGCGGGCGGCGCACCCGTTTCGGCGTCGCCCGCGCGGGCATGGCGGCCCCACGGTTCTTGCATGATGCGGCGGCGCGCGGACGGTTCCATGCGGCGCAACGCGGACAGGGGATGCCGGAACGGCTCGTTCCGCCATTGGCCTGCCAGCGGATCGTAAGCGCCCAGGTGCCAGACGGCGGCCTCTTTCACCGCGCGCAGATCCGTATCGAATTGCAGGCCGATGAGGATGACGGGCTTTCCCGTCCTGGCCTGCAGGTCTGCGTAGCCCTTTTCCAGCGCTTGGTTGACCGCTTCGCGCGCGGTTCGGGCAATCTTGAATTCCAGTATCGTCGTTTGATGCGGCCACTCAATCGTAATATCGGAACGCCCGCGCGCGGTCGGACTTTCGGATTGAACGGGCAGGCCCATCATTCTGAAGGCCCCGTACAGGATGGCCTGGTAATGCATTTCGTACTGGTCCGGGGTCTTGACGCTAGGCGGCAGGATGTGGTGAGGATAAGGAAAATCCTGCAGGAAGGCGTCGATGCATTCGTGCAATTGGTCTTTGCGACCTTCCCGCAAGGCTTGCCGCAAACCGGCGGACAGGATGTCGCCGCGGCTTCGATCCGCTTGGCGCCAGGCCGAGATTTGTCCGTTATGCCAATGCTCCAGGGCCGCCCGGAACGTGATCCGCACCTCCTCGTTCGGAAAATCCAGGTACGCCGGACGGGCCGTGTCGTCCCGTTTGATCGTCAGGTAGCCGGCCTGGTACATCAGCGCGGCCAGGTCTGGGTGCGCAAAGTCGTACTTGATTTCCTCCAGAGACTGCCAAGGATCTTCCGCTTGCAGGACCGCGTCGAATTGCGAAAGATAGCGGCCCGTCCGCCAAAGACGGAACAACGCCGCGGGCGTACCCGAATGCGCCCAGGCGTTGGGTAGGCGTTTCAGGGTCCAGCGGGTCCCGCGTCGGGCCTTGCGCAGCGTGGCCAGGCAATGGGCCAGGGAGAAAGGGTTGTACACCGCTTCTCCCTCTTCGCTGAAGCGATAGCCGTCGTAGTAGCCGCGCAGGGCGGCCAGCAGGTCTTCGTATCCGTACCCCAGATTCTGGGCAATCCCTTCCAGGTCCGCTACCAGGTCGGGATGGCGTTCGATTTCGTTTTGGGTAAAGCCCAACAGGGAACTGCACTGGGGGCTGAACGACAGATCCATCAATTGGTTAACGCCGGAGAAAAGCCCGGTATAGGCGAAGCGGGTTATGCCCGTTATGAAAACGTAACGAATAAAGTCGCTGGAGTCTTTCAGGACGCCATAGAAGGCCCGCATGACGTCCGCCATGGCGGGCAGGATCTCGGGACGTTCCAGGTTTTCGGTCATGGCCGTGTCGTACTCGTCGATCAGTACGACGACCTTCCGGTCGCGCCGTTCGGCCAAAGTCTGAACCAGCGCGGCCAGCATGCGACCCGGCGACGAAGTGGCCGCCAGGGTTACGCCCTGCCCCCGCGCCTGCTGGTCCACCACATGCAGAATGTCATCTTCCAGGCCGCGCGGATCATGCACGTTGCGTATCGCCATGTTCAGCAACAAGACAGGATATTGTCGGCGCTCCCAGTCCCAGCGCCCGTCCCGGCCAATCCATGTGCCGTCGAAAAGCGCGCGCTCGCCCAAAAACAACGAGCGCAAGGTAGATAACCACAGGGATTTTCCGAAACGCCGCGGCCGCGCCAGAAACACGTGCGGATGCAAATCCATATCCTCGATCAGCGCGGCGATCAACGCCGTCTTGTCGATATACAGGGTTTTCGGGCTGGCGCGCAGCGTGCGGAAATTTTCGACGCCGCTGGGCAAATAGCGAGCCATGACGCAAATCCGTTGCGCGTGAACGACGCTCGTATTATAGAGCCTGGGATTAAGGTTGCGCGGCGCGAGGGAGGCAACGCTTCCGCGAACGCGCGGCGGGAATGCCGGTTCGGTCCTGGCCGCGGCCTGCGCCGCAACCGCAAGGCGGACGGTGCGGTTCCTCCGCGCAAGGCATAGTCTCTCGTTGCGCCGGTACGGGTTACAACACGCTCCACCACGGCGCGGCGAGCACGTCCGGGGCGATCCATTCGCGCACGGTTCCGTCGTGCAAGAGCAGGCCGGGTACGGCTGGCGGGCCGTATTCGGCCTGGAAGGCGCGCAGGTGCGCCGTATCGCGGAGACGCGGGCGCCGGGTGGACTTGATTTCAATGGGCAGCAGACGCGGTCCGGCTTCGATCACGAAATCCACCTCGGCCCCGTTGGTGGTGCGCCAGTACGCAATCTCGGCGCGGTCCAACCGCGCGTCGCGCCAGGCCAGCAGATCCTGCAACACCAGATTTTCCAGATGCGCGCCCAGCGGTTCCGCTTGCGCGATATGGAGCGCCAACCCCGTGTCGCTCCAATACGTTTTGGGCGATTTGATCAGTCGCTTGGTGCGGTTCACGGCATACGCCGGAATCCGTACCAGCAGATATGAGGTTTCCAGCAAATTCAGGTAGCGATGCACCGTAGATTGCGACAACGCCGCATCGCGGCCCAGTTCGGTCTGGTTGGTCACTTGGCCCACGCGCAGGCACGTCGCGCGAATCAACCGCCGAAAATCCGGTAACGACGAGATGTCCGAGAGTTGGCGCAAATCGCGTTCCAGATAGGTTTGCACGTAGCCGTCGAACCATATGGCGCGGTCCCGCGACGTTTCCAGTTGCAACGCGGGCGCGGGAAAACCGCCGCGACGCGCCCAGGTGCGCCAATCTTCCGCCGCGGCGGTTTGGGCCTGCACGAGTTCAAGCCACTGTTCCGCGGGCGTGGCCAGCAATTCGTCCCAGATGCCGCTGCGTCCGAGTCCCAGTTGCTCGCGGCGCGTCAGGGGCCATAACGTGAGATAGCTGGCGCGTCCGGCCAACGATTCGGAAACCTGACGCATGAGGCGCAGATTCGCCGAACCCGTCAACAGAAAACGTCCCGCCTGGCGCTGTCGGTCAATCGCGCGTTTCAGCGCGTGCAAGAACGACGGCTCGCGTTGCACCTCGTCTACGGTGAGCGGTTGCCTTGCGTCCAACAGAACGTCGGGATCGCGCCGCGCGACGTCGGCAACGTCCAAGTCGTCAAAAGAAACGAACCGGCGTTGGCCGGGCGCCAGCTGTTGCGCCAACGTGCTTTTGCCTGCTTGACGCGCGCCGGTGACGATGACGGCGGGCATCACGCGGAGGCGTTCCGCCAGACAGGGCTCGACGAGACGAGGGAGCAACGCGTTCATTATGCGCTGAAAATCCGCGGCGAAAATTCCGTTGAAGAAATATGCGATCTTGGCATTGACAAATGAATGATTATCATCCACGCTGTGGATGATAATCATTCACGAAATGAAAGATTATCATAAAAGATCAGAATGAAAGCGCGTTTCGATCTCAAAATCCGATTCGAATCTTTGCCGCTTCGGAAAAAACGCATGAGAAGCTCCCATTTCCATCAGGCTGCTTTGATCCCGAATGGGATACGGATCCTTGCTGCAAGATCCATGTTTTGAATCTGCATTTGGGCGCCGGATCGAATGGCGGCACCTATGAATGCGCCGTCGCTAGGCGTTGGCCGGCCTTGGGGCGGAGGCGGCGCGCGTCTCTCGCCTCCGCTCCGAGGGCGTATGCCTGGCTGTGCTACGCTTGGTTGCGGGAGAGCGCCGTCTCCGCGGACTGCCCTTTACGCGAGCAGGGTGCGCGCGAGCTGAAGCCAAGCCGCTTCCGAGGACGTAGACCGCCGCCAATCCCTGGGCGCTTCCAATGCGCGCAGGATCTGTTGCGCGAGATGTTGCCGATCGCCGGGACGGGCCGTGAAGATGCCTTCCCGTTCCTGATCGGACGACGCGGCGCCGGTCCGCACGATACCCAAGGGAAAACCGTACGCGGCGGCCACCACGCCGCTGCCGGTGTTGTGACGATACGGCGCGCAGAGGAGCGACGCGGCCTGGAAGTAGAGAGCCAATTCCGCGTCCGGAACGTACGCGTCCCGAATCAGCACGGCCTCCTCCAAACCCAGACGGCGAAGCTGATCCCGGACCCGGGTTTGGGGCATCCAGAACTCCCCGCATATCGCGAGAAAGGCGTCGGGACGCGCGCGCCGGATCGCCGGCAAGGCCGCGAGCAAATCGTCCAGGCCCTTGTACGGACGCACGAGACCGCAGAAAAGCAGCATGGCTCCCTGCTCCGGCAAATCCAGCCGGCGACGGGCCTCCGCGCGGGTCAGGCGCGGGTCATGCGGAAAAACGTAGGGCGGATGTGCCTGAACCGCGATGGCGCGGGCCGGGACGGCGTGGCGCAAGACTTGCAGCAGGAGCTCTTTTTGCGCCGGGCTTTGCACGAGGAAACGGTGACCGCCTTGCAGGACGCAACGGGCGACGCGCGGATCGAACCAGGACGGTTCGTGCGGCAACACGTTGTGACAGATGATGACGACGGACGCGCGCAGCCCGCGCGCATTGAGACCGCACAGCGTCCGCAAGAGAGGCGCCAGCACGGGAGTCCACCACTGGAGGATGAGCAGAGAGGGCCGGTGCCGGCGCAAGCGCAAAAAGGTCGTCAACCAGGTAAAAGGGTGGGTACCGTCCAGCCAATAATGAGGCTGGTTGGACAGCAAGGGGTTCGGACCGTCGGCTACGGGATTGTCGCCCGGGTACAGGCGCGCAGGGTACAGGCGAGAGAACGAGACCAACGTAACGTCCGCGCCGCAACGCCGCAACGCCTTGTCCAACAGCATGGTGTATTGGGCAATGCCGCCGCGCCAAGGATGCACGGGGCCCACCAGGGCCACGCGCGGGGGCGAAGCGAAAGAGGCGCGCATGGCTTGGCTAGCGCGTCGCGAAAGCCATGCGCCATGGACGCGAGGCCGGCGGAGACGCAGAGCGATCCGCTTCCAGGGCGCGGCGGCTTTGCGCGACGAGCGCGCGGTCTACGGGCAGCCTGCGCCAGTGCAGGGCCAGGCTGCCGTTATCCAAGACCAGGCGCAGCCAGGCCACAGGCCATTGGATCAAGGCGGGCACGGCCACGAAAGCGCATGCATGGTTGCCCAAGGGCCGCGTTTGCCGATCATGGACGTGCGCATGGCCCTGGAACACGGCCCGGACCTTGCCATGCGCGGCCAGCAGATCCAGAATGGCCTGCCGGTTCCGCACCATCATTTTCGCGCCGCGCGGCGTCCGTCCTTTCGACAACGGCTGCAGGAGTTGGTGGCAACAGGCAATCACGTTGAGATCTCTGGCCTGGTTCAGGGAGCGCGCCAACCGCTCCAGTTCGACGGCGGCGGCCAGGCCGAACGTAGGATCTTTTTGCGGATCCTCTTCGTCGCGCAAAACCCGATCCACTTCCTCTTGGCTGTGGCCTTGCGCGTTGATCATTTCCACGTGCCATCCCCGTTCGGGATAGGATACGCCGGCCCCTTGCGCAGGCGGCAGCCCCAGCGCGGCTTCGGTTGCGCGGCAGGTATGTCCCAGCGGGGCGTCATGATTGCCTGGCAGAAAGCGTACGGGACAGTCCAGAGCGTCCAGGCGCGCGCGCAACCAAAGCAACGCGCGCGCCACGTCCGCGTCCGGCATGCCGTACCCGCCGCCTCCGCAGGTAATGTCTCCTAGGTGAACGGCCATATCCAGCGCTTGGCCCCGCATGTCCTGCACCAGCAAGTCGCACAGGAGACGGCTGTGCGGCTGCAGTTGGCGGCCGCCTTCGCCGAAGGTTTGGGAAGCTGCGGGCCAGAAATGCGTATCGGTCACCAGGCCGATAGTCAACGGAGCGATGTCAGGCATGGAGCAGGCGACTGTCAGAATGCATAATAACCTGCAAGGCAGGCGCGACGCGGTTGGTCCCGAACTCCATCTTAGCCCCAGTCCCCTGTTTTTCGTTCATCGCCGATGGCCGCCTGCGCGGGCGGTTGCCTGGCGAAGATACGCATAGTCCGGAGACGGTTCTGTATACTCAAGGCGAACGTCGGCGGACGGGACTTGATCTCGCCGCCCATGCGCAACGACGAGCCTCGCCATGACGATCGCCGCGCCCTTGACCATACCCGATGCGCCGGGCTTCCCTCTGGTGGGCAACGTGCGGCCCATGACGACCGACATTCGCCGGTTCCTGACCGAACAGTACCTGCGTCTGGGCCCTGTGTTCCGCGTGTCCGCGCTGCAGCACCGCATGACCGTTCTGGCGGGTCCGGAAGCTAATGCCCTCGTGCAAGGGGAAGCGGGCCGTCTGTTCTCCTCCGGCGCCGTATGGAAGGGCCTGCGGAAGGTCTTCGAGATGGACAATCCATCCATGATCGAACTGGACGGTCCCGATCACGCGCGGTTGCGCGGCGGCCTGCGAGCCGGCTATGCGGGTTCTTCGCTGTATCCGCAAATGCCCAAGTTGGTGGCCGCCCAGCTGCGCATGATGGAAGAATGGCCGCGCGGGCAACCGTTTGCCGCGTTCGACCGCATCAAGCGCTTGGTCTCCTCCCTGCTGGGCTATATGGCGACCAACCAGGCCCCGGACGAAGCCATGGACGATCTCATCTATTTCTTCCGGGTCATGATCCAGATCCATATTCAGAAAACGCGCCCGAGCTTGCTGCAGTATCTGCCGCGCTACGTCAGGACCCGCCGCTCCGTCCTGAACATGGCGCGCCGGATCTGGGACGAGCAGGGCGAAAGGGAATGTCTGGACGCGCAAGGCAACTTCGTGGACTTGGTCCGTCAATTTCAGACGGAGAATCCGGATCTGATGACGGAACGGGATGCCGTCGCGGCTATCCAGGGCCCTTTCATCGCGGGGCTCGATACCGCAGCCAGCGCCACGTCTTTTCTCCTGTACCACATCTTGCGCGATCCGGGTCTGAAGGCGGCGATCGTGGCCGAGTCTGATCAGGCCTTCGCCGCCGGCCTGCCGGATCGCGCATCCCTCCGGCATATGGTCAAGACGCGCTGGGCGGCCATGGAGGTGCTGCGCATGTATCCCCCCGCGCCGGCCCTCAGCCGTTATGCGGTGACCGACTTCGATTTCCAGGGCTACCGCATTCCCGCCGGGACGCGTTGCCTGATTGCCCATACCGTTACGCACTATCTGCCGGAGTTCTTTCCGCATCCCGAGAAATTCGACGTGGAACGCTACGCGCCCGCGCGCAAGGAGCACGCCCAGCCGCATGCCTACGCGCCTTACGGCCTGGGGCCGCATACCTGCCTGGGCGCGTCCACGGCCGACCTGCTGTATCTGATCATCACGGCCGTGCTGTTTCGTCATTTCAGGCTCGCAATGCAGCCGCCGGACCAGGAGTTGCGCATCGTCATGCAGCCCTTGCCCAGTCCCAGCGCTCATTTCAGGGTGGTCGTGACCGGGACGCGCCACGCGCCGCCAAGACCGGCAACCCGCTCGCGGTAGCCGGAAACGGACGCGGTCCTGCACGCGTCGCCTGCAACCAAGCATTGTTGAGATTTGGATGCGGGTCGGGCCAGCCGCCTGCCAAGTACCGAGAATCCAGGAAACGCTGGGCGTACTTATCATGTCATGGCGCGGGCGGCATGCCGCCCGCGCTTGAGCCAGCCGCCATTACCGGCATGCCAGCGAGTTAAACGCAATGGCAACATGACGAAGTGCTAGGGCGACAGGGACAAAGCTTCTATCCGCCGTTGCGCGCTGCGCGTCAGCTCCGCGACCGGGGTCGGAGCGTTGATAACGGCCAGTACCAGTTCGTCGATAATGCCGGTAACCTGGTGCCACTGGGGTAGGCGCGGCAATTCCCGCGCGACCGCGTGCAACGTTTCCATATCCCGATAGAAGGGAATTTGCCGCTTGACTTCGGCGTCCTCCCATGTGGAACGGCGACATCCGATGCCGCCATCCAACGTCAGGGCTTTATCCGCAATCGGCGACGCGCAGTGGCGCAGGAAACGATAGGCCAGTTCTGGGCGCGTGCAACCGCGGGCTATGCCCAGGATCCAGTACACGTTCAAGGACGCGTTCTCCTGTCCGGTCAGCGACGGTACCGCGGCAATGGCCACTTGGCCCTTGACCTGGGAGTCCGGAATGGTCTCGCACATCCCGGCGAAGCCGAACCAGTTCACCATTAGGGCAATGCGACCCGCGGCGAATTCCAGGCCTGACTGCACGGAATCCAGTTCCCGCGCCCGCGGATGCATCAGCGAGGCGTCGCTGATGAGCGCGCGATAGAATTCCAGCGCGGCCACGGCTTCCGGGGTGTCGAGGCGCACGGTACCGTCCGCGGCCAGCGCGGATCCGTTGCGCGTCCAAAGCTGGAGATGGAAATCGTAAATGGTATTGTGCGCGTCGGGAAAGGCGGCCAATGCCGTGCCGTACAGGCCCGCGTCCGGGTCATGGAAATACCGGGCCGCGTCCACGAACTCCGACCAGGTGCGGGGCACGGCCAAGGGGCGTCCGAAGTGATCGGCGAACGCGCGCTGGTGTCGGGGATCAGCCAAGAGATCTTGGCGGTAGATGAGGCATTCCGGCCCGTCATGATAGGGCAGACCCAGGATGCGGTCGCCGAAAACCTGCATCTGGCGCAGGGAGGGAACCCAGCCAGCGGGAAAATCCGGCGGCGGATGGGCGGCCGCGTACGGAGCCAGATCCAGCAACAGGTCTTCGGCCTGAAACAGGGCCAGCCAGTCGGTGGGGCAAAAGGCAATGTCCCAAACTCCGTCGCGCAAGCCCTGTTGCGCGTACAGGGCATTGAACAGAGGAGACAGCTCCATCGAGACGGCTTCCAGCTCTAGGTCAAGGCCCTCGTGCGCGCAAAAGCGCGTCCACTCGCGTTCCATGGCGCGGGCAAACGGTTCAAACTGGCGTACGGCGATACGGAACGGACGTTGACGGGCAGTCATGGACGAAACTCCTGGCGCAATGCTGGGTCATGTGAATATTTAGTTTCAGCCAGAACCAGAGGCCCGCCAGGTACAGAAAACCTAGGCATCGATGGGCGTATGGGGCGTAGCGCGCGGCCATGCGCCGCCACCCCTTGAACCAAGCGAAGACGCGGGCGACCGCGTAGCGCGCTTGATATGCCCCCGGGTCATGGGTTGGGGATCCAGGCGACGGGCGCGCGGGAAGGGCGGCTTGGAACCCCGTGGCGCCAGACGGGCGCGGAAGGCCTCGCCGTCAGCGGCGCCGCCGTCCAGGTTTTCGCGCAGGCCCGGGCCTGCGCGCTGTCGTGGCGCTGACCTCCCGTCAAGCGCAAACCTAAGGGACGCCCCTGTCGATCCGATATCATATGGACTTTCGTACTGAAACCGCCCCGGCTACGTCCGCGCGGGATCCGAATCTCTTTTGGGGGCGCGCCGGCGACACTCACAGGCGCGCGCAAGCGTGCTATCCAGCCGCACGGCGGACAGATCCGGGGCATCCGGTACGGATGGCGTCAGGCGCGCCCCAAGGCCCCGGTCGCACCAGGCGGCCTACCGACTGCCGAGTTCCCCTTCCCGTGTACGCGGCCGGTAAGGCGCCAAGGCGCGCCCGTACGGGATATCCAGTCCCCCGCCTTCCTAAAAAGAAGGCGGCGGACGGCGTGGCCCACGTATAGGCCGGAACAGGTATGCGATTGAAAGGCGGGTTCACTGCGCGTCAGTCAGCGGGCGCGTAGCCGTCGGCATGATGCCCTCCTCAAGGCCTCTACGCATGGCTCATTCGTCCCCAAGGCTAACCGCGCGCGCACGCGATGTCCAATCAATAGCCACACGGTCGCGGGGACTGGGCGCTGGCTGAAGCTGAATGTCCGTCCACACGGCCTAAGGCTATGAGTATGAGCACACCTAACTACTCTCCCCTGCATTTACGGGCGCGCGCGTAACCACAGCCAAGCCCTCCGCCAAGACGTAAGGGCAGCCATACCGCGAGCGCGTCCACGAGAGAGCCCGACATACCGCGTCAGGCAGGCTAACTCTGCGGGCGCGGCGATGGGCAGCAACGCGGCCTCGGCCTGCAGAAAGCGATCGCACGCGATGAGTGCCAGCGTCGTCCACAGCGCGAACGCGGTATCGGAAAAATGTGGGGAGTCAGGGTAATGAAGGGAGTGGCAAACGCGATGACGCCCCCGCTCCCCCTACCAAAACGCGGGAGGCGATCCGAGGCTGCAACCAACGGATGACGGCGCCGACGGCGGCGCCATGCAACGCCGCATTCAGAGGCCCCGCGACGGCCAACGGATCACCCGTCCTCAGCTGACCGGCGCCAGCCACCCATGAATAACCAGGCGCAAATACAATGTTGTCGTACGCCGCGCCGTCCCCAGGCGCGCAATCTGCGCCCTGCAGCAGATTGCGCGTCTGGGATATAGATGACGGAGTCTTCGCTCAGCACAAATCCATGCGTAAACAGGAGGGACAAGGTCAGAGCCGCACCCAGAACAGGCAAGACCGCTATAGCCTCTTGCTTCCATTCCGGATTGCGTTGATCTTTGAATTCAGCCAGAGTCGGCAGGCGAGCGCTGGGACGGCGCCAACTGCAGAACGGTGCCGTTCAACCCGTCTCCGAGCAAGAGATACACGTCTTCGCCCACGATCGCGAAGGCCATCAAGCGCGGGCCCGGCGGGAGCTGCAGCAGTTGGCGCCGCCGCCACCTGCCGTCGGCCCGGGGCGTCAAGGCCCATATGCGGCCGCTGCAATAGTCACCGAAGAGATAGGCGCCGTCCAGGCCGGGCAACGCGGTGCCGCGGTAGACGCCGCCGCCGATCACCGCGCAGTTGCCCTGTTCATGGCCGTAGGCAGCGACGGGCGCGGCATGGGGCGCCGCGCAGGTCGCAGGATCCTCGCAGAGGTCACCTTCCCACAGGGGCCAGCCGTAGTTGGCGCCGGCCTGCACGCGGTTCACCTCTTCACGGTCGTACGCGCCCACATCGGCCACCCAGAGCGCGCCGTCCTGGGGGTCGAACGCCAGACGCCACGGATTGCGGAAGCCCCGGGCGTACACTTCGGGGGCCTGTCCGCGCCACAGATTGCGGAAGCCCCGGGCCTGCACTTCGGGGGCCTGTCCGCGCCACGGATTGGCGGCGGGAATGCGGTAGGGCCGGGCGCGCGTCGCCTGCCGTACGTCCAAACGCAGGATCTTGCCCTGTAACGAGTCCAGGCGCGGCGCCTGTTCGGGCGCTTGCCGGTCGCCTATGCCCAGGTAGAGCAGGCCGTCGGGACCGAAGCCCAGGGCGCCGCCGAAATGAGACGCCCGGTCGGGCCACGGTGAAGGCAAACGTGGGATTTCCAGCAACGCCAGTTCCTCCTCGCGGCGGATACGGCGGTCCGCGACGGGAAAGCGCGCCAGCCGCGACTCGAACGCCCCGCGCGTGTAGTAGACATAGAGAAAGGGCGCGGCCGGGAACTGCGGATCCAGCGCGAGGTTGAGCAACCCGGACTCGCCCAGCAGCGGCCCGATCACCGCCCTCAGATCCAGCAAGAGACAGGGCGCCTGACCCGGTCGATGCCGCAGAATCCGTCCGGGACGCTCGGCCACGGCCCACCCGCCGGCCGGCCAGGGGAGCAAAGCTACGGGATCGTGCCAACGCCGGCCGTCCAGCGCCGGCTGCAGGCGCAGGTACCCGCGCGCCGGCTCTGCGCGCACCGTGGGAGGGGGCGCGGTCTCCGCAACGGAGAGGGCCTCGTCCGCCGCGCACGACAGCGAGTCGTCGTAGCGGATCGGGCCCCTGAACGGGGTGCAATACTCAGAGCCGATGTCGCGGGTCACTCTGAGGGCGATGCAGGCGCTCAGGAAGTAGCCGCCGTCAAGGGCCTGGATCGCGTATTCATCATGCCTCGTTTCCGGGAACGTAGTGACCGTTTCCATGTCTTGGGACCCAGGCTGGGGACTGGCGGCCCGCCGCCAGCGCCAACGGCTTACGCCGTACCCGCGTTGCGGCTCCCACAACGACGCCTTGAGCGTCTGTCCCACGGCGAGATCGAGATCAGAGTGCAGCCGCGGACCGAAGAAAAGCGCCGGCGGCACGTCCGGCGTCGCGCGGGACAGGGCGACGGGGCCGGGCGCGCTTCGAAAGTGTCGCGCAGGACCCACGAACGGGGTGCAGTACCAGGATCCGAGGTCGCGGGCCACGGCCAGCTGGACGCAGGCGCTCAGGAAGTAACCGGCGTCGCGGCGCTGGATCGTGTATGTTTTAGCCGTAGCGGCCATTTCTATGTCTTGGAGCAAGGGTCGGGGACTGGCGGCCCGTTGCCAGTGCCAGCGGTTGATGCGGTACGCGCGCTGCGAATGCGGCAAAGACGCCGTAAGCGTCTGCCCGATGACGAGCTCGGAATGGATCCAGGGCGTCAGCAACAGCGGCCCGAAGGAGAGTGCCGACGGGACATCCAGCCTGGAGGCGGATGCGGCTACGCGGGTCGGCGCCACCCCCAGGGCGCAGGCAACCAGGCCCGCGAGAACGATCAGCTGCAGTTTGGAGTGCCCGATGCGTTGCACGGGTATATCCTGTTCCCTACGACATGGCTGGTTGCACGCGGAATGGCGCTCTGCTGCGGACAAGGCACTCTTGGACATTATGGAGCAGAACTTGGCGCACGGACAAAATGCAAGATCCTGCCTTGAGCATGTCTGCCGGCTAAGGCCCTTGACCGCGAACGGAATGGCAGCGATCGGGGAGGGAACCGCGCGAACGCTCTGGGCACCTGTTCGCCCATGGCGACCGGGGTTGTCTGCATTGGGCCGGCGCCTTGATCGGGCTAAGTTCAAAAATCAACATGGCTAAGTTCTGTGGAGCTTTGAGTGCCCGCCAGAACCCGGTTTCCCAGCCCCCCTTGAGACTGCACGGGATATCCTGTACGCCTGCGGTTAGCCTTCAGGCAGTCGATTTTCTTGCCTATAGAGCCGAGGATGGCCTCCCCATGATTGGGCTGACCGATGCCCAATGGCTCTGCATTCGCCCTTTTCTGTAGGCCGGTTCCGGCATATACGAATATAATGAAATTTACTATCGTATTTTATCGACCGCGCGGTGCGGGATGGCGCGGTCAGGCGCCTCTTGGCGCCGGTGGCCGGCCGCGTACGGGAAGAGGCTAGGCCGTGTGGAGGTAGAATTTCAGCCAGATCCAGTAGATTATCATGCAATCTATGTCGTGTTGATAGACGACCCTGGAGGCCGCGGGTTCAACCCGTGGAACTCGCTGGCGCGTCCGGTCCACGCTCCGCGCCGGCCTCAACGTAGACAGCCGGCTCCATGAAGCCCTTCCGCCTCCCAGGTACGCCCCCGTACGTCACCCTCGCTTTATCTTATAAGGGAAACATGACAAAGTACCCGCTGAGGGAGCTTTGGGCGGGCCCGCCCGAGCCCCGTACCCACGGCCGGGTGGAGGTCAAGGGGACGGATGAAGTCACATCGCAACGCTACCTGGCTCTGGTGGCACTCCGAGTGCCACAGAAGCTACCCCCATACGACTCGGATCTGGCTGCAATTCTACCTCCACACGACCTAGACCCCACGGGTGCGATCAGGGCGTATGGCCGCGCCGGATGGCCTACCTGCGGCCGCGCCGGAGCTGTTCGTGGTGCGGCGGGACAGCACGGTTGGCGCGCGCACGCGTGCGCGGCGGGCGCGCCCCAAAAAAGGGCGGGATCCCGCCCTCGGTCGCAGCCGGGGCGGCTTCCGCTCCCAGATCCACAGCCGATCCACGGAGACGCTCCCTGTGTCTGCGCCTGACGGACGGCCCGCGCCACGACTGCATCCAGCCCGGGCCCTGGTCGAGACCTGGATCGGCGCGCCCCTGCCCTGCCTGATCGCCGACGGGCCTGTGACGGCGATGCCTTCCGCGCCGGGTTGGCGTAGCGGGGCATCCGGGCCGTCATGCCCGCGCGCCCGGCACCTAGACCAACCCTGGATCTGGAGGCGTACCAGGCACGCCACGCGATCTAAAGGAAAGGACGGCAAGCAAGCGCGCTAGGCAGGATAAACGCGCTGGCCGCCATGATCGCTGGAACGGCAGGCGGCATCGGCCACCGCCATGGTCTTGAACGCGTCCGCGACCGCGGTGGGCAAGTCCTGCGCCTCGCCATCCAGGTAGCGCATCAGGCTGCCCATGCTGCCTATGAAGGCGTCGGGAAACCAGGCGCCTTCCAGCGCTACGGCCTGCCATGCGGGCGCCGTTCCTTCTTCCAGCGCGCAGTACGCCAACGCGTCCGGCTGGCCTTGGGGATAATCCATGAGAATGCCCATGGTGGCCTTGACGGCGCCGCGCGTGCCTTCCCATTTGACGTAGGATTCCTGGTGCGGCAAGCCGTACTTGTGGAAGTGGTTGGTTTCTATGTTGACCCGCAACGTCGGATCGTAGCGGCAGATGACGGTAGAGCGGGAACTGCTCTGGCGCGGCGCGTCCGGATGCGCCGTAGTCTGGGCCCATACGCCCTGCGGCTCGCCCAGAAAGGATCGCACCAAATCCATGTGGTGGATGCTGTGGTACAGGATTTCCGCGTGGGGCACGTTCTCCAGAAAGGGCCACAGGCACCATGGCGTGAAAACGTTCACGCGGATTTCCATGTCTGCGACGTCGCCAATAACGCCCTGTTGAATCAGGTGGCGCGCGGCCAGGACGAACGGAGCCCAGCGCATCTGGAAATTCACGGCCGCAACCAGTCCCTTGCGCCGGCAGATCTCCCGGATGCGCCGCGCCTGCGCGAGATTGTCGCCCAAGGGTTTTTGGATGAGGACGGGCGCTCCGTCCGGCAAGGCCTCGATGACGTCGGGAATGTGCGCGGCGGGCACCGCCACGTCGAACACGGCATCCGCCGGCGCCTGGGCCGCCGCATCCGCCTGCGAGGCGAAGACGCGCGGCACCTGGAAGGCGTCGGCCATGAAGGCGGCGCGTGCGCGATCGGGATCGTAGAGTCCGAACACCGGATACCTGGCTTTGGCGTAGGCGGGGTAGTGGGCGTCATGCACGATGCCGCCCGCGCCGAGGCTGACGATGGGCCGCGGCCGGGCCGGGCGCGGTATGGTTTGATCGATGACGAGAGGGGGGCTCATGACCGATGCCTGCCTTTGGCTTGCTCGTAGACGCGATCGATGGCCAAGTCCGCGCCCCGGGCGGCCGCCACGGCCAAGCGATCGCAGCGTTCGTTTTCCGGATGGCCGCGGTGGCCGCGCACCCACTGCACCGTGGCGTCGTGACGGGCCAAGGCCTCCAGCAACCGCGCCCAGAGATCCGAATTCGGCACGGGGTCTTGCTTGCGACGCCATCCGTTGGCCCGCCAGCGCTGCGCCCATCCCTTGTTGACGCCGTCCACGACGTACCGGGAGTCGGTGGTCAAGAGGACGCGGCAGACGCGCGTCAACGTTTCCAAGGCCACGATCGCCCCCAGCAATTCCATCCGATTGTTGGTCGTGTACCGAAAACCCTGCGACAACTCCCGTTCGAATGTCCGGTATTGGAGCACGACCCCGTACCCGCCGGGACCGGGATTGCCCTGCGCGCCGCCGTCCGAAAAGGCCAGGACGGGCGTTTGCGCATCCGCGTTGCGTCCCTGCGAAGGGGAACGGTTGTGAGCGGCCATACGGGATTCTAAGCAAGAAGGGCGCAAAGCGAAGCATTCTTCGTCCGCGAACGGATCCGCAGCGCGGCGCCGGCGGCTTCCGCCACCTTGCTGGCCCTACCCGCGGACCGGGAACCAGGGCGGAAACGCGCGGCCTGCGCCGGGCGGTGCTATACTTCCGTCTTGTCTCCGCCTTGCCTGTTCTTGCCATGCGACCTTCCCCGTTCGACTCGCCCTACGGTTCCGCGCGCCGGTCCTGGCAAGACGTCAGCCCTGCTACGTGGGCGTTGATCCTCGCCGTCGCCGCGTTGGCCGGATGGTGGTTTTTCAACCGTTCCGGCGCCGCGACCAATCTGACGTCTTTGGCTTTGCGTTTCGTGCCCCAACTGGTGGTGTTGTTGGTCGCCATGCCGGTTCATGAGTTCGCCCACGCCGCGACCGCGGTATGGCTGGGCGACGAAACGCCGCGCATCCAGGGACGCCTGACTCTCAATCCGGCCAAGCATTTGGACGTGTTGGGCACCGTGTTGCTGCTCACGGTAGGCATGGGATGGGCCAAGCCCGTCATGTGGAATCCGGCCAACATCCGCTCCGACGTCCGTCTCGGCACCTTGCTGGTCGCGGCAGCCGGTCCCCTGAGCAACATTCTTCTGGCCTTCCTGGCCATTATGCTCGTGGTCTCCGGACAGTTGGAGCAGATGTCGTTCGGCACCTGGACCCCTTTCGTCGTCTACGGGATGCAGGTTTTCATCCAGATCAACCTCCTGCTGGCGGTGTTCAACCTGATCCCGGTCCCGCCGTTGGACGGCTCCCACATCCTGTTCGCCCTGCTGCCGCCTCAATTCAGCCAGATCGCCTATATGTTGCGGCAGTACGGCATCCTCCTCATTCTGTTCGTGGTGTGGTTCATGCCCAATCTCATCCGCGGCGCGGCCGGCGGTCTGGAATCCGTCCTGTACGGGTTGGCGGCGGCGGCGCCGTAGGCGGCGGCGCGGCAACGGAGGGCCGCCGCGGGGCTTTGCACGGATCATGGCCGAACTGCGCGCTGGCATCGTCGGATTGGGGGAAACGGGCGTCAGCCTGGGCTTGGCCCTCAAGCGGTCCCAGGCGACTTTCCGCATCGCCGGACATGACAAGGAGCGGACGCGCATGGGCTTGGCCCAGCGCCTCAAGGCCGTGGACAAGACGGCCTGGAACGTGCATAAGGCCGTGGAAGACGCCGATCTGGTCGTTCTCGCCGTGCCGCACGGGGAACTGCCCGAACTGTTGCCCCTGCTCAAGGACACCTATAAGCCCCAAAGCCTGCTCCTGATCTTGGCCAGCGCGTTGCAGCCCGCCTGGGAACTGGCTCGACGCCATGTGCCCCAAACGGTTTCCTGCGTCCTGGGCCATCCGATCCTGACCGGCATCAAGGCTCCGATCACGGAACGGGCCGATCTGTTCCAGGACGTCCTGTTCTGTCTGGTGCCCGGTCCCGAGACGGCGGCCGAAGCCCTGCAAGTGGCCCATAATCTGGTCGAGCATCTGGGCGCGCAACCCCATTATCTGGACGCGCCGGAACACGACGGCCTCATTGCCGGCGTAGAGCATACCGCCCATCTCCTGGCCGCGGCCTATATGCATGCGGCCGCGCAAGGGACCGGGTGGAACGACGCGCGCAAATTGGCGGGCCGCGCGTTCTACCATGCCACGGACATTACGCGCAGCCCGGAACAGCTGTCCTCGTCATTGTGGGCCAACCGCGCCTACGTATCGACGTGGTTGGGGATCGTGCAACGGGAACTGGCGACTTGGCAACAGGCCTTGGCCGCGGACGACGACGCGGAACTGGCCGCCCTGGCCGCGGCCGTGCATGCCGCGCGCCAGGCCTGGGAAAAGGCCGCCGCCTTGCAGGATTGGGGCGAGAGCGCGCCGCCCGCGGACGCCGTTACTTCCGGCAGCATGATGCGTCAAATGCTGATGGGCAATCTGGGCCGCCGGCGCCGCCCGCCGCCGTCCGACTCCGCGGCCTGACCGCCGCTCCGTGGCCGCCGGCGCCGCCATCCAGGCTGTCCGCTGTCCCATGCATATCGTGATCCAGATCCCCTGCTTTAACGAAGAGGCGACCTTGCCGGCGGTACTGGCGGATCTGCCGGCGGCCTTGCCGGGCGTGGACCGTCTGGAATACCAGGTGATCGATGATGGCAGCCAGGACGGGACGGCGCAGGTGGCCCGGCAACTGGGGGTGCATCGCATCGTCAGCCACAACCGCCAGCAGGGCCTGGCGGCGGCGTTCCGCACGGGCATGGCCGCCGCCCTGCACGCGGGGGCCGATATCGTGGTCAATACCGACGGCGACAATCAATATCCCGGCGGCTCCGTGGCGGCCTTGATCCAGCCTCTCCTGGCGCGCCAGGCCGATATCGTGATCGCGGATCGGCAGACCCAGACCATCGCCCATTTTTCCCCGCTCAAGAAACTCTTGCAGCGCTGGGGCAGCCTGGTCGTGCGCCGCGCCTCCGGCCTGGACGTGCCCGACGCGACCAGCGGCTTCCGGGCGTTCAGCCGGGACGCCGCGTTGCGCCTCGTCATTCTGACCCGTTTCACCTACACCCTGGAAACGCTCATTCAGGCCGGCAAGAAGAACATGACGGTCGTCTCCGTGCCGATCGTCGTCAATCCGCCGCTGCGTCCCTCGCGCCTCGTCAAGAGCAACTGGAGTTTCGTCAAGATGGGCGCGGCCAACATCCTGCGCGTGTACACCCGTTACGAACCCTTGCGCACCTTCTCCTATCTGGCGTTGCTGCCCTTCGGCGCGGGGGCGGGCCTGCTGCTGGCCTACTTTCTGCCGGCGCCGGGCATCCGGTTGACGGCGCTCCTGGTGATCGGGGTCGCGACCGTCGTTCTCGGCCTGTGCGTTTTCCTGTTCGGCGTGCTGGCCGATCTGACCGCCACCAACCGCATGTTGCTGGAGGAACTGATCTACCAGCAACGCCGGCGGGACGTCCTGGAGCGCGCCGCGGCCCGGCCGCGGCGCGCGCGCGAGGACGCCGCGCCGTAGCGCGCCGCCTGGGCCGACGCCGTTCAGGCCGTCCCGGCCAAACCCAGGACCGCGGCCTGGGCCTGCATGGCGGCAAGCACCCGTTGGACGTGCGCATCGAACGGTTCGCCCAGCGCCTCGATGTACGCCATGTTTTCCTGCCGGTCGATCGCGGCCGTGAAGGCCTTGTCCTTCCACTTCTTCTTGACGGATTTCAGTTTGACGCTCGTCAAGGCCTTGTCGGGCCGGACGTACGCGCAGGCGATGATCAGACCCGTCAGTTCGTCGCAGGCCAGCAAGGCCTTGTCCAAACGGGATACGCGGGGCACGCCCAGAAACGTGGCGTGCGCTTCGACGGCGCGAATGAGAGCCGGCGCGTAGCCGCGTGCCCGAAAGAGGCGCAAAGCCGCGCGCGGATGCCCGTTCTCGGCATCCTGCATGTCGGGATAGCGTTCGTAGTCCAGATCGTGCAGGAGGCCGGTCAAGCCCCATAGATCCTCGTCTTCCCCATAGTATTGGGCGTAGGCGCGCAGGGCGGCTTCCACCGCCAACATGTGGCGACGCAGGTTTTCCTGGCGGACCCATTCATGCAACAGGTTCAGCGCCTCAGGGCGCGACGGTAGAGACATGGCTGCGTTCCTCTGGCGGCATTCGCTGATTTCCGTCCCGGCCGCTCTCCGCACCGGAGAGCGGCGGGATATCTAATGGTACTCCAAGAGGCCGGAACGGACCCTGAAGGACGGCGCCGGCTTAGCCCTTGACCGACGGATGCGACGGGCATCCCGCCGCAACGCAAGGATGCCGCGCGCAATGCCGGCGCGTGGCCCCGGCGGCACGGACAGCGCCGTCGGTTTGTCCTGCGCACCGGCGCGTACGATATACTATAATTGTATCATTCCGCCACTGCATGGCCAAGGAATCGCCAGATGTCCGCTTCCGGGAGAACCAGCCGCGCGACCCATATCCCCAAACCGGATAAACCGTTTCGCGCCTTTTGCGTCATGTTGGAGCCGAAACATCTGGCCGCCATTGAAGACATCGCGCGCCAACAGGCCACATCCAAAGCCGGCGCCTTGCGCTATCTCATTGAAAACGGTTTGACGCTGGCGCGAGCAGGTTGCCTGCGCCCGCGTCCCGGACGCGCCTATCACAGCCTGGAGCGCCCCAAAAGCACGCATATTCGCTTGCCTAAAGACATGTACGCGCGCATGCAAGACGGGAAACAGGCGCAGGGCATGCGACTGGGCGAATTCGTACGGCTGTGCATTGAGAAAGGACGCCCGTAGACGCCGTCCCCTCTGGGCTTAACGCGTAGCCGAGCGCAGGGGATTGCGCGCATGGATGCCTGCCCGTTGCCGCGCGCTTCGGAATCCGTACGCGGTTGCCGACAGCCGGGCGGCAACGGGCGATCCGCATTCGCGAATAGGCAAGCCGGCGGGGGGCGTTACGCGGCGGAGCCTGAGACGGGCGCCAGGGCCGCATGCGCCCTCCCCGTCGGCTTGCGCGCCAGTGGCGGTCGCGGGCCGCGTTCCAGAGCCGCCTGCGTCCGGCCTGCCGTCTCCACGTTGATGAACCCATGATCGGAAATTTCGCTTCCCGCCTCCCGCGTCGGACTTCCTTCCGCGCGGTGATGGACAGTTGGGCGGCGCGTAGCGCGCTGCTGGCCTGGGCGCTTTTCGCAGGAGTCGGGCTGGCGGTTTTTGACGACTACGGCGCGGTGGGGGACGAAAGCCGTCAACGCGCGCTCGGGATCAAGACCCTGGATTACGTTCTGGAACGCAATGACGCCCTGCTACGGGATCACAATAAGGCCTACGGCGTCGCCTTCGAGGGCCCGCTGGCCTTGACGGAACGCCTGCTGGGCCTGCAGGACAGCCGCGCCATCTATCTCTGGCGCCACCTCCTGACGCACCTTCTCTTTCTGGCCGCCGGCCTGGGCTGCGCCCGCTTGACCTTCCGCCTGTATCGCAGTCGTTTGGCCGCGCTGTGCGCCTTGGGGCTGTTCCTCCTGCACCCCCGCCTGTACGCCCACTCCTTCTTCAATTCCAAGGACATCCCTTTCCTCAGCCTGTTCATGCTGGCCTTGGGCCTGATCGAACGGGCCTTCCGCCGAGGCACCGTCGCCGCTTTTCTGCTCTGCGGCGCGGGCGTCGGCCTGCTCACCAATATCCGCCCGGCGGGCCTCCTGCTCTTCGTCGCGGTGCTTGCGTTGCGCGCGTGCGATTGCGTCCATGCCTCCGACCGGACGGCGCGGAGGCGGATCCTGCGGACGAGCGGCTGGTTCATCCTGGCCAGCGTCCTGGCGGTGTACGCGACGTGGCCCTATCTGTGGGGCGACCCCGTCAACCGCTTCGTCCGTTCGTTCGCGCGCATGGCTGATTATTATCTGGAAATATACAATTTGTTTAAAGGCGACTACGTGCTCAGCACGGCGGTTCCGCCCGACTACGTGCCCACCTGGTTCGCCATCACTACGCCGCCGCTCGCGCTGGGGCTCGGCGTTCTCGGCGCGGTGGCTATCCTCCGGCGCGGCTGCGTTCGCCCCGGCACCGTCCTGCGCAACGGCGCGTTGCGCTTCGAGTGCCTGCTGTTGGCCTGTATCGCGCTGCCCGTGCTGGCCGTGATCCTGTGGCGCTCCACGCTGTACAGCGACTGGCGGCACATGTATTTTCTCTACGCGCCTTTTTGCGTGGCGGCGGCGGCCGGCCTGCGCGCGCTGGTCGTCGCGGCCGGCCGCCGCTGGCCGCGCGGAGGAGCCGCCCGCGCGTACGGACTGGCCGCCGCCGCGGTCGGCGCGACGCTCGTCGCCATGATCCAGCTCCACCCCCATCAACACATCTACTTCAATTTCTGGGTGGATAGAGCGACGTCCGGGCATCTGGCCCAACGGTACCATATGGATCATTGGGCCGCCTCGGCCCGGTACGCGCTGGAGCATTTGCTCGCGCGGTATCCTGATGCCGCGATGCATGTGCGAATGGAGGGCAGCGCGGACATGGGCGCAGATGTGGAAATGGGCAGAGCCATGTTGCCGGCGCCGGACCGACGGCGGATATTGCGGAATCCGGCGCACGCGGATTTCTACGTTGAAATGCAGCCGCTCCCGCCCCGCGGCCTCTTTGCGCCCTCGATTTTTACGCTGGACGCGTACCGCAGTCCCGTTTTCTCCGTCGTGGCGTTGGATCCGTCGTGGGCGGATGCGGCTACCGCGGCGTTTTACCGCGCGGCGTATCGCGCCGTCACGGCGGGCGAGCCCGTCGCGCGCGATCGTTTCGACGTCTATCTGGATGCGCACGCGGTCAACCTGGTTCAGGATCCGTGCCGTCCGGAAGATACGTTGCCGAAGTTCATCCTGCACGTCGCGCCCGTCAATCCGCGCGATTTGCCTGCGTATCCGGCGGCCGCTTTCGAAAACCGGGATTTCCATTTCCATCGCCGCGGCATCCGTTTGGACGGCAAGTGCCTGGCGTCCGTCCCGCTGCCGACGTATCCGATCCGGTCCGTCCGGGTCGGCCAGTGGATTGCCAGGGATGATCGCTTGATCTGGCTGGTCGAAATCCCCGTGCCGCTGGCCCCGCGCGCGCTGCGCGCCTACCGCACCGCGTATCGCGCCCTCGCGGCCCGCGCGCCGACCCGCCGCGCCGCGTTCGACGTGTACGTGAGCGACGACGCGGTGGCGTACCTCAAAGAGCCCTGCGCCGCCGAGGATACGCAGCCGAAGTTCATCCTGCATATCGTTCCGGTCCGCGCGCGCGATCTGCCTGCCGACCGCCGGCGCGCCGGTTTCGACAACCGGGATTTCCAGTTCGACTGGCAGGGCGCGCATTTCGACGGCCGCTGCCTGGCGCTGGCCCCGCTGCCCGCGTACGCCATTGAACGCGTCCGCGTGGGCCAGTTCCGTTCCGGCGCAGCTCCCTTGTGGCGGGAAGACATTCCGATTGCCCGTTAGCCGCCCTTGCGCCCGCCGGATACGCAACGCGCGCGGGACTACTGGCCTTGGATCAAGGCCCCGTACAGGCGGTTGAGAATAACCCCTACCGCCTCGCCCGCGAACCGCTCCCGCGCGCGCTGGCGCAAGTTTTGCCGCAGACGCGCGAACCCGGCCGGATCCTCTTGCGCCGCGCGCAAGATGCGAAGCATGCCTTGCGCCAGGCTGCCGGCATCGCCGCTCCGGGCGTATTGGCCCAAGGAACCCAGGTACGACCGCGCCACCGGCGTGTCGAAAGCCACCGTGGGCAGGCCCAGAGCCATGTAATTGAGCAGCTTGCCCAAGCCTTCGGTGCGGGATAGTTTGGGGGCCACCGCCATGAGACCGAGCGAGAGGTAGCGGGCTATGTCGGGATAGGGAATGCGTCCCGTCAACGTGACGGCCGCGTCGATGCCCAGCGCCCGCGCCTTGGCTCGGTACTCCTCGACGAAGGGATAGCCCATCAGCAGCAGATGGCAGCGGGGCTCTTCCGCCAAGACGCGCGGCATGGCTTCCAGCAGCAGATCCGTCCCCTGGTACGGAGCCAGCAGCCCCAGGTACGCCACGACCGCGGCATCCTCCGGTATGCCCAGCTGCGCGCGCGCGTTTTGCGTTGCGCTCTCCGCCGGCGCGGCGTCAGCGACGGCGACGAAGTCGTTCAGCACTTGTATCCGGTCGGCCGGACAGGCGAATTCCGCGCGCAGTATGCGGGCGAAGTGTTCGGTGCTGGCCACGACGCGGCCGGCGTGCCGGACAATCCAGCCCTCCAGCCACCGCAAGGGGCCGAACAGCCAGTGGTTCCGCGTGACGAAGCCGTGATCCAGCATCTCTTCCGTCAGGCTGCCTTGCAGATCGCACAGCACGGGGACGCGAAACAGCCCGCCCGCCGCGATGCCGATCAAGCCGCCTTCGTGCAGATGGCCGTGGATGACGTCGAAGCGCCGCGTCAGCAACAGACGCCCTACGGTCAGGCTCAGCAGGAAATCGAAAGCGATCTTGTGCCGGCTGGATCCCACTTCGTAGTGCTGGCGCCACGGAATGGGCAAGGTGCGGCGAATGGACAGGCCTTCGATATCGCGGCCGTTGCGATAGGTGGCGACGGTGACCGCGTGGCCCAGGCGCTGCAACAGGCGGACTTCCTCCAGAATCCGCACGTGGCACCCCGTATCGCCGAAAAAGCTGGTGGGCGCGATCACCAGTACGCGATACGAAGGCGGGGCTTGCATGGCGTGACGACCGCCGGCCGCGGGCAGGCCCCTGTCGGGGACAGTCGCCGCCGCGCGCGGCTCAACTGCCTTGGGCCTCGCGGATGTAGGGTTGGCCCAAAGCCGCCGGCGCGCCCAGGCGCCGGCGCAAGGCGGCGGACGAAACGAAGAGCAACATGACGATGGTGGCCAGGTAAGGCAACATGCTCGCGAAGTACCCGATGGCCGGATTGGCCCGGAACAGCGCGAAGTTTTGCAGGTCCAGAGGCAGGCGGCGCAAGGCGCCGAACAGGTAGGCGCCGAAAGCGGCGCGCAGGGGATCCCAACCGGCGAAGATGACGAGGCCGATGGCGATCCAGCCCTGGCCTTGGGTCAGGTTGTCGATCCAGCTTGGCGTGACGGCGAGGCTCAGGGTCGCGCCGCCCAGCCCCGCGAGCGCGCCGCCGTAGGCGACGTGCAACAGGCGCAGACGCAGGACGCGGATGCCTTGCGCGTCGGCGGCCGCGGGATTTTCCCCGATGGCGCGCAACGACAATCCGGGCCGCGTGCGGTAGATGAAATACCAGGTGCCCGGAATCAGCGCATACCCCAGAAACACCACGGCGCTGTGGCTGAACAGCAACGGGCCCCAGAACGGAAGGTCGGCCAGGCCCGGCACCGTCCAGGCCGGCAGGCGCGCGACCTGCCGGATCTCGATCAGGGGTCCGCCCAGCACCGCGCTCAAGCCGCTGCCCAAAAAAGTGAGCGCCAGGCCGCTGACCACCTGATCCGCGCGCAGCGCCAGGGTCGCGAAGCCGTGCAACAGCGCCAGCGCGCCGCCGACGGCCATGCCGGCCAGCAAGCCGAGCCACGGATTGCCGGTCGCGTAGGTCGCGCCGTAACCCGTCATCGCGCCCATCAGCATCATGCCTTCCACGCCCAAATTCAACACGCCCGCGCGTTCCGCATGGATTTCCCCGATCGTCGCGAACAGAATGGCCGTGCCGGACCGGAAGCCGGCCGTCAGCACGGCGCCCAGGAAGCCGATCATGCCGGAGCCGCCGCGCGCGCCGGCCAGCGCAGGACGAGGCGGTAGCGCAAAAGCAGATCGCCGCTGACCATGACGAACAGAACGATGCCTTGCAGCAATTGGGATACGCCGGCGGACTGAATTTCGTCCGCGCCCACGAGCAGGCCGCCGAAGAGGAAACTGACCCAGAGCGCGTTGACGGGGTTGAGGCGGGCCAGCCAGGCGATGATAATGGCCGTGAAGCCGTAGCCGGGCGACACCGTATCCAGCAAGCGGTGCGCGACGCCTGACGCCTCGCTCATGCCCGCCAACCCCGCCAACCCGCCGCTGCACAGCATGACGTACAGCGTGACGCGGCGCAGATTGATGCCGGCGTACCGGGCCGCGTCCGGATTGTCGCCGATCACGGCGATTTCGAACCCGAACTTGGTAAAGCGCAGCAACGCGAAGACCGCGACGAACGCCAGCAGGGCCAGGAACAGGCCGGCGTGCGCGGTCATCCCGCGCGTCCACGGCCATACGTCCGCATATTCCGTCAGGCGCGGCAACCACGCGTTGCGGGGAAACTGGGGCGTGATGCCGAAGCCTCTTTCGCTCCAGGGGCCGAAGACGAAGAACCGGACCAGGGCCAAGGCCACGTAGTTCAACATCAGGGTGGAAATGATTTCGTTGACGTTGAATTGGGCGCGCAGCCAACCGGGAATGGCTCCCCACGCGGCCCCGCCGGCGAAACCGGCCAAGGCCATGAGGCAGAGCACCGCCCAGCGGCTGGCTTCGGGCGCGGCCACGCGCAGGGCGATGCCCGTCGCGCAGAGCGCGCCCAGATACAGCTGGCCTTCGGCTCCGATGTTCCAGAGGCGCATGCGAAAGGCCAGCGACACGCCCAGCGTCGTCAGGATGAGCGGCGTCGCCTTGACCAAAGTGTCGCTGATCCCCCATTTGCCGCCGAAAGCGGCGCCGAACATGCCGCGGAACACCTGGAGCGGCTGTCCCCCGGCGGCCAGGATCACCAGGCCGGCGAAAAACAGGGCCAAGGCCGCCAGGAAGAGCGTGGACAGGCTCGTTACGGCCAGCGTGGACCGCACCCGCGGTTCCAGCGACAGGCGCGGCCAGGGCCTGCCGAAAGCGGCTGCCGTCGCCATTACGCCGCGGCGTCCTGCAGGGAAGAACCGGCCATCATGTGCCCGATCCGATCCGCGTCGGCCTGCGCCGCGTCCATGACGTCCGACAGGCGGCCTTCGAACATGACGGCTACGCGATCGCTGAGCGTCAGGATTTCGTCCAGATCTTCCGACAGCAGCAAAATGGCCACCTCGGCCTCTTTCTGTTGCAGGAGCGTTTCCTGCACGCTTTCGATGGCGCCGACGTCCAGGCCGCGGGTGGGCGATTCGGCAATCAGCACGCGGCGCGGTCCCGACAGTTCGCGGGCCAGAATCAGTTTCTGCAAATTGCCTCCGCTCAGAATGCGCGCCGGCACGCGGGACGAAGAGGCGGCTACGGCGAAGCGCGCCAGCCAGGCGTCGGCTTGCCGCGCCTGGCGCGCGTGGCTGATGAGATAGCCCGGCAGATCCGTGCGGTAGCTCTTGAGAGCCAGATTCTGGATCAAGGACAGATTGGGCGCCGTCCCGGTGCGGCGTCGGTCCTGCGGCACGTACGCGACCCCGGCGTCAATGAACCGACGCGGCGCGGCGTGGGTCAGTTCGCGTTGGTCGACCTGGATGCGCCCGCGGGTCAAGGGGCGCAGGCCCGTCAGGGTTTCGGCCAGTTCCCGCTGACCGTTGCCCGCGACCCCGGCAATGCCCAGAATTTCGCCGGCGCGCACCGCCAGCGACACGTCGCGTACCGCTTCCGCGCCGCGATCGTTCAACGCGCGCGCGCGCTCCAGGATCAGGCGCGGCGCGCCCAGCGCCACTTGGGGCCGTTTGAAATCGAAGAGTACGGGCCGTCCGACCATCATGCGCACCAATTCCTCTTGGCGGGTATCCTGGGGACGCACGTGATCCACCACGCGGCCGCCGCGCATGACCGTGATCCAGTCGGCCGCGGCCAGCACCTCTTCCAGTTTGTGACTGATGAAAAGGATGGTGCGTCCCGCTTCCGCCATCAGGCGGATATGGGCGAAGAGCTGCGCGCGTTCCGGCGGCGTCAGCACCGCGGTCGGCTCGTCCAGAATGAGGAGGCGCGCGCCCCGGTAGAGCATCTTGACGATCTCCACCCGTTGCTGCTCCCCGACCGACAGCTGCCAGATGTAGGCGTCCGGATCGAGGTCCAGCCCGGCTTCCGCGCTCAGGGCCGCGACGCGTGCGCGCAGGGCGGCGGGCTGCACGCGATAGCCGAGGGACGTATCGCCCAGCACGACGTTTTCGGCGACGGTGAGGGTTTCGACCAGCATGAAGTGCTGATGCACCATGCCTACGCCGGCGCGAATGGCGTCCCGCGGGGCGCTGAACTGGCGAACCTGGCCTTCGATCCGGATTTCGCCTTCGTCCGGACGGTACAGGCCGGAGAGAACGTTCATGAGCGTGGACTTGCCCGCGCCGTTCTCGCCCAGCACGGCGTGGACGCTGCCCTGGGCTACGTTCAGATCTACCTTGTCGTTGGCGATCGTGCCGGGAAAGCGTTTGGTGATGCCCTGCATTTCCGCCATGGGCAGGTAGTGGCTTTCCTCCCGAGGCGTGGCGGGGCGCGGAGCGGACGCGGCCATGCCTTACATTATAGAAAGAAGGCCCTCCTTCGCTGGAAAGAGGGCCTTCCGTATCGCGTAGTGACGCCGGCGCGGGCGGCGCGCCGCGGGCGCTTTTATTGCGGGACGGCGGCGTCCGCGACGAATCCTTCCGCCAACCAGTCCATGCAGATCTCGCAGGCCGGGCGTCCCAGCTGCGCGCCCAACTCCGCGTCGATGCCTTCCAGATCGGACTGCGTCAGGGCCACCCCTTCCGGCACGACGAGGTTGCCTTGGTTGTCCTTGATGGGCCCCGTGAAAATGCTGAAGCGGTCGAAGGTGCCGGCCGCCATCTGGGCTACGACGTCATCCACTTCCGGTATGACGTCGTCCGGCACCGCAGGCTGCGGCACCTGCCCTTCCATGAAGCCGGAGAAGCCGACGATGCCGTCAACGGAGTCAAGGTAATAGTCGTCCGCCTTGAAGTCGCCGGCCATCATGTCCGTGACGAGCTTGGCGTAAACGGGTCCCCAGTTCCAATAGGGCACGCCCAGGCAGGCGTCCGGCGCGGCGGCGCAGGCATTCGCGCTGTTGCCTGGAATCCCGAAATGCCCGCGTTCGCCGGCTACCTGCACGGGAATGGGCGTGTCCGCGCCGGTGATGATGACGGTGGCCCCGGCGTCCATCAAGGAGTTGGCGGCTTCCGCTTCCTTCGCAGGATCGAACCAGGTAAAGATCCAGCGTACGTCCACTTCGCAACTGGGACACGTGCGCCGCACGCCCAAGGCGATGGCATTGCCCAGGCGCACGATTTCGGCGATGGGGAAGGTGCCGATGTACCCGACGCGATAGCTGCCGTCTTCCGCGGCCTTGGCTCCGGCGACCATGCCGGCCAGGTACTTGGCATTTTCCATGGATCCGAACAAATTAGCGAAATTGTTGTCGTTTTTCTTGAAGCCCGACACATGCACGAAGTACTGGTCCGGGAACTCGGCCGCCACCATTTCCGTGGGATCCATGTAGCCGAAGGACGTAGTGAAAATGGCGTCGAAGCCCTTGCGGGCCAGGCTGCGGATCACGCGTTCCGCGTCCGCGCCTTCCAGCACCGATTCCAGGTAGGCCGTATGCACGTTGTCCATAGTCTCTTCCAGGTAGACCCGGCCGGTGTTATGGGCGTAGGTCCATCCCGCGTCGCCGATAGGGCCTACGTACACGAAGGCCACGTTGAACATGCCCTCTTCCGTATCCGGAATGTCAATGCCCTGGTTGGGCTCCGGCGTCTCCGCCCCGGGTTCCATGAACTCCATGGGTTCTTCCGGCGGCGGCGCGATCGTGCAGGCGCCCAAGGCCAGCGCGGCCGCCGCGGCCAACAACAACATCGGAACTAGACGACGCACCATAGGAGGCTTCTCCTTGCTATGGATAGGGCGGCGCGGACAGGCCGAAGCGTCCGCCTGACGGGCATTCTATACCAAGAGGGAAAGAATGCGCAGGAAACGAAACGCCGAAAGACCGCGCGGTCCGATTGTGCCCAAGGCCGTACGCGCCGGCGCCGCCTAGTACACGGTCAGATTGATAGGGATACGTGTCCAAAGCGGAATTTCGCCTACGTGTTGCCTACGTAAGGCAGTCGACAATTTAGCCAAGTATCTATAGAAACATGACGGAGTACTAGCCTGCGAAGTCCTCCGCGGAGCCGAAGATCACGGGGCAGTAGTCGAAACGGTCGATCAAACGCGTCAGCCCCTCCCGCTTGCCGTCCGCGGGGCGGGCGTCTTCCGCCCGCATGTGAATGGCCAAACTGCGCCGGGGCGCGCCCGACCGATTGGGACCCGAGCCGTGAAAGACCAGATGATGGTGGGTGCTGACGCCGCCGGGCGGCAGCAACGCGGACACTTCGCGCCAGCGCTGGCCGGGCGGCACGGTGATCATGTCCCGCGTGGCCTCGAAGTCCTCGGCCTGGAAGGCGCCCTCGCCCGTGAAGCCCCAGTGATGCGAACCGGGCACGAAACGCATGGGGCCCGATTCCGCCTGGACCGGCGACAGGGCGACCCACGCCGTGAAGAGATGGCTGCCTTCCGCCCACGCGCGCCAGAAAAAGCGATCCTGGTGCCAGCCAATCACCGGCGCGCCGGCCGCGGAGGCGCTCGGCTTGTACAGCAGTTGGGTCCACCAGACCTGCACCGCCCGGGCCCCGGTCACGGCGGCGACATGGGCGCCCAGACCGGAATCGGACACCAAGGCCCGAATGCCCGCGGACGCCTTTTGCGGCATTTCAATCTTGCACAACCGGGCCGGGTCGTCGCCGGGCTGCCACTGGGACGGTTCCGGCGGCTCGCCCGTATCGTATTCGCCGCGCCGCACGGCGTCCATGCCGGCGACCGCGGCCGCGACGCAGGCGGCGGACAGCACCGGGCGCGCTTCCAGCTGGAAGCCGTCTCGGCGATAGGTGGCGTGGCGTTGACTCATGACAGCGGAAAACTCCTGCGCGCAAGGGGCGCGACGCGCCCGGACGCATTTAAAAGACCCGGTCGCCATTCACGCGGCCGGCAAGGCGGGAGTCGCGCGCGGCCATCGGAGCCCGCTATTCCGGCACGGCCGCCTCGGGCGCGAAGCCCTCGACCAGCCAGTCCATGCAGATCGTACAGGCCGGACGCCCCAGCGCGGCGCCCAGGGCGGCGTCGATGCCTTCCAGATCGGACTGGGTCAACGCAACCCCGGTCGGCGCGACGACGTTGCCTTGGTTGTCCTTGAGCGGGCCGGTAAACAGGCGGAAGCGATCGAACGCGCCGGCCTGCATCTGCGCCGCCGTCTCTTGCACGATCGGAATGACGGCGGCCGGTACGGCCGGCTGCGGCGTTTCGCCGGCCATGAAGCCGTAGAAGCCGACCAAGCCGGCGTCGGAGTCGAAATAGTAGTCGTCAGCCGCGAATTCGTCAGCCATCATGGCGCCGACCAGCTGGGCGTAGGCGGGGCCCCAATGCCAATAGGGCACGCCGAGACAGGCTTCGGGCGCGATAGCGCAGGCATTGGCGCTGCTGTCCGCGAGGGCGTAAAAGCCCTGCTGGGCCGCCAGCCGCAGCAGCGCGGGCGCATCCACGCCGGACGCGATCACGGTGGCCCCCGCGGCCCGCAGGGAACGGGCCGCGGCCTCTTCCTTGGCGGGATCGAACCAGGTATTGACCCAGCGCACGTCCATGACGCACTGGGCGCACGTACGGCGCATGCCCAGGGCCAAGGCGTTGGCGTAGCGGACGATGCGGGGAATGGGATGCGGGGCGATGTAGCCGACGCGATAACTGCCGTCCGCCGCGGCGCGGGCGCCCGCGACCATGCCGCCCAGGTACATCGCATTCTCCAGGGCGCCGAACAGGTTGGCGAAGTTCGGCGCCTGGTGCCGGTAGCCGGATACATGCACGAAATAGCGCTCCGGAAATTCGGCCGCGACCGTCGCGGTGGGATCCATATACCAATAGGACGTGGTGAAGACGGCGTCGAAGCCTTGGCGGGCCAAGGCGCGTATGACGCGCTCGGCCGTCTCGTCCTCGGGCACCGCCTCCACGTAGGCGGTATGCACGCCGTCCAGGTGCGCGGCCAGGTAGCGGCGCCCGGCGTCGTGCGCGTAGGTCCAGCCTCGGTTCCCTATCGGGCTGGCGTACACGAAGGCGACGTTGAATTGGCCGGCGACGACGTCCGGGATCGCGAACTCCGCGCGGACGTCCGGGGCGGGCGCGGGGGGCGGCACGACGAACGCGCAGGCGGCCAGCGTCAGGCACGCCAGGGCCGCGCCGCCGACGGCGAAGAACGTACGGTGCATCAGGGGAACCTCGCGGGCGATGACGGAACGAAGGCGGGGGGACAGGCGCGTCATCCTTTGATGCCGCTCATGGTAATGCCCTGCACGAAGTGCTTCTGGGCCAGGAAAAAAAGCAGGATGACGGGCGCGACCATCATCGTAGAGGCCGCCATGAGCAGGCCCCACTCCTGGCGCTGCACCTGGGTGAACACCTGGAGGCCGAGCGACAACACGTACTGATCCTTGTTGCTCAGGTAAATCAGGGGCCCCATATATTCGTTCCAGCTGGCCATGAAGGCGAAGATGGTGACCGTGGCGAGAACCGGTTTGGCCAGCGGCAGCACGATGCCGGCGTAGGTGCGCAGGCGACTCGAGCCGTCGATGTAGGCGGCGTCCTCCAATTCCTGGGGAATGGTCAGAAAGAACTGGCGCAACAGGAAAACGAAGAAGGCGTTGCCCGCCAGATAGGGAATGACCAGGGGCTTGAAGCCGCCCACCCACCCCAGGCGGGCGAAGAGGATATAGGTGGGAATCATGGTCACAAAGGCGGGCACCATCATGGTGGAGAGCAGAATGAGGAAGATGACGTTCTTGCCGGGCGCGCGCAAGCGGGCGAAGGCGTAGGCGGCCAGGGACGAGGTGAACACGGCGCCGCCTACGGCCGGCAGCACCAGATAGAGCGTGTTGAAGAAATACCGGTGCATGGGCGCGTAGTGGAACACTTCGCTGTAGTTGCGCCAGATGACCGGATCGGGGATCAATTCCGGCGGGAACAGCGCGATCTGGCGCAAGGCCTTCAGGGACGTGGAGAGCATGAAGACGAGCGGCACCACGAAGAAGAAAGCCCCGATCAGCAGGAGCAAATGCCGGGAGAGGCCTCCGATCCGCGCGCGTCCGGCGCGCGCCGCATACAGCGAGCCGACGGCGGGGGCTTGGACTTGCGTTTCGGTCGCCATGCGCGTGCGGGCTCAGGACAAATCCGCTTCGGCATGCACCCAGCGGCCCGCGAAGCGGAAATTCAGGAGCGTCAGGGCCAGAATGATGAGGAACAGGATCAGGGACATGGCCGAGGCGTACCCCATGCGGAAGAACACGAACGCGTTGCGATAGACGTACACCAGATACACCAGGGTGGAATTGAGCGGCCCGCCCATGCCGTCGGTCAGGACGAAAACCACCGAGAACACCTGGAAGGTGCCGATGATGCCCATGACCAGAGTGAAGAAAATCGTGGGCGACATGAGGGGCAGCGTGACGTGCCAGAGCTTGCGCAGGCGCGAGGCGCCGTCAATGGCGGCGGCCTCGTACAACGATTCGGGAATGTCCTGCAGGCCGGCCAGGTAGATGATCATGGTGCCGCCGGACGCCCATACCATCAACATGATGATGGACGGCTTGGACCAGCGCGTGGACGCCAGCCAGGCGGGGCCTTCGATGCCCACCAGATCGAGCAGGCCGTTCACCAGCCCCCATTGCGGCTGCAGCAGGTACAGCCACAGCGCGGCCGACGCCACCGCGGGCACGATGGACGGAATGAAGTAGCCGGTGCGGTAGGCGGCCATGCCGGACACCTTCTGGTTCAGCAGCAAGGCGATGCCGAAGGCTATCGCCATGCCCAGGGGCACGGCGAGGCAGACGACGTAGACGGTGTTGCCCAGGCTGGTCCAGAACAGGGGATCCTGGAGCAGTTCCCGGAAGTTGGCCAAGCCGATCCACTTGGCCGGCAGAATCACGTCGTACTGCGCGAAGCCCAGGACGAGGGACGCGACGATAGGGCCCAGAATGAACAGCAGAAAGCCCAGCGTCCAGGGCGCGATGAACAGATAGAAGGACAAGGCTTCGCGTCCCCGCAGGGAACGCGGCCAGGCGCGCGGGGCGAGCGGAGAAGCGACGGCCATGAACTTGGGCGACGGGGGCGGCGCGCGGCTATAGGATCGGCGCGCCGCCTAGAGGCGCGGAAGGGCGCGGGCAGGCGCTGCCGTACGCGCGCTCACGCGTTGTCAATGGCTTCCCATGCCTGGTCCGTGGCTTTCTGGACGAGCGTCTTGCAATTCAGCATGGCTTCCTCGGGCGTCATGGCATGCGACAGCGCGTTGCGGGCCGCGTTGTCCATTTCCACCCAATACTGCAGGGCGGCCACGCCCATTTCGCTGCCGCAGCCATGGGTCCAGTTTTGCAGCGCGTCCAAGGTCAAGGCCCAAGCCTGCTGCTCGGCTGCGCCCAGTTGCGGAATGTATTCCCGCTCCATGGATTCAAGCGCCGGCCGATAACAGGCGAGACGCGGCCAGAAACGCAGATCGCCCTCGATTTGCTCCCGTTCCCAGGTCCGCCGGGTCTCGGCCAGATCGGCCGCGGCCAACGCGTCCCAGCCGGGGATGCCGGTCAGCCACTGCATGACTTCGAAGGCTTCGGCCGGATACTCCGAACCCGGAGCCATGACGATGGAGAAGCCGCAGGACCAGGTGCTCTTGACGCCGCCCGGCGGAATGGGCATGGGCGCCGCGCCCCAGTCAATGCCGGGCGAACGCAGCAGGTCGCCGACGAACCAGTTGCCGGTCGCGGACATGGACGTGCGCTGCGCGATGAAAGGCAGGCCCAGGCCGGAGGATTGGATGGACTGGCTGAAGGCGTTGGCCATCTCGAAATCGCCGACGTAATTGTCGTAGAAATTCACCATCCAGGTCAGCGTGTCGATCCATTTCTGGTCGTCGCACAGAATGGTGCGCTTGTCGTCGCTGATGGCCGGGGCGTCGGCCAAAAAGCCCCACAGCCACATCCACGAATTGCCGTACAGATACGGCACGAAGCCGTAGCGTTCCACGTCGTCGCCGTCGCGCACGTTGAGTTTTTCGGTGTGCGCCTCCAGTTCGGCCCACGTCGTCGGCGGCGCTTCGGGATCCAGGCCCGCTTCCGCGAAATGTTCCTTGTTCCAGTACAGGTAGCGCACGTCCGTGCCCCAGGGCAAGCCGTAGAGCTTGCCTTCCCAGACGGTTTCGTCCAGTTGCACGGGCGTGTAGTCGTCCCGGCTCAAGGCGGAGGCGTCGAAGCGCGCCGTGATGTCCTGATAGAGGCCTTTGGCGGCGAACTGCAGGAAGGTGTGCCGATTCTGCATGGCCGTATCCGGACCCGTGCCGGCGGCCACGGCCGTCGTGAACTTCTGATCGCCGAACACGATGTCCCCGATTTCCGTGGGATTGACGGTCAGATGGGGGTAGGTGTCGGGCAGGGCGTCCCAGATGGTTTCCCAGGTCGGTCCGGAGAATCCCCAGTGGTTCAAGGTGACCGGCTCTCGCGTCATGCCGGCGGCGGCTTCCGGCGCCGGCGCCGTCGGCGCTATGCACGCCGCCGCGGCCAAGCCGACGGCAGCCAGCCCCGAGGCATGCAAAAACTGACGACGTGACAAAGCGCGTTTGCGGTTCATGATAGGATCTCCTGGAATGTCCCTGACGAGAGCCTCCAGTATAACGCAAGAGGCCGCGGCGGGCCGCGGCAGATCCAGGGCCGGACGCGGTCTGCGCGGCGAACGGCGGGCCGTCGGGTTCCGCGCGGCGCCCAAAATTGGTATGATAGGGATATGAGTCTGATTACCCGTCTGTTCGCCTCCGAACTGGCTTTGGTCGGTCGCCGCAAAGGCACGCCCGAGACGACCCAGGATTTGTTCCCCAAATCCGAAGCCGGCATCTACCGCTCCCTGATCAAGTTGTTGAACAACGGCTTGCGCCTGCTGCACCGGTCCACGCGCCTGACCTTGCGCGCCGCGACCGCGTCCGCGACCGGTCCGGTCGATGCCTTGAACGCGCTGGTGCAGGACGGCGAAGACCTGTGGGCGGAAGCGCAGTACGGCCAGCCCTTCGACGGCCTGGAAGGGCTGTGCCAACGGGCGGAAGACTGGGTGAGCCGCGTGGAAGATTCGATCAATGACGTCATCGTGTTCATTTGGTTGTGCCAGGGTCTGGATTACCTCTGGTACGATCAAATGCCCAGGGCGCCGCGCTTGGACGCAGTGAAGCCCTACTGGAATACCGGACAGGCCGAGACGTACGGATCCGCCCCGGATCTGACCCCCGTTCTGTGCGACGTGCTGGTGGAGGTGACGGTCATGGGCCGCCGGGGGCTGGGCCGCAAGGGGCCTTGGCATTTTCTGCTGGTAGGGGAAGTGGCGCGGCACATGGACGAAACAGGCGTACGCAAAGCCCTGCAAGAGGCGCAGCAACTGCGGGAACGCGAGCCGGCCGGCCTGGAAAGGGGCGTCGTGCCCAGCGTCTTTGCGGACAGTTACGCGCTGGAAGCGGAGATGCTGGCCGAGCAGGAACAGGTCCTGCTATTCCCCCTGGATTTGGATGGCTGGGTCGGCGAGGACCCCCAATTCGCGGCCAAGATGCGGTACCACTTGGGACGGTTGCACCGCTGACCGGCGCGCACGGACGGCGTTCGCGAGGCCCTTGAGCGTTGCGCCGCCAGGCGCGCGTAGCCGGAGCCGGCTGTCGGTTCCGCGACAGGGAGCGTCGCGGCGGGTGAACTGCCGGTCGCGCGGCGTCCTTGGTACCATTGCCGCGCGTGCAGGCCCCGCGCGGCGAACCCGCTGGAAGCGCCAGGGCTGTATTGATCCGGTTCGCCGCGCGTTCGTCCGCCTTCAGGCAGACATCGGAGCCGTCTCTGCGCGCGATAGCAGGGCGCGGCCGCCTCAAGCTGCGTCAGCTTCCGCGCCGGCGGTTGCGTCGCGGAACATTCCCGGCAGCGGAGCCGGGGCATAAGGCGCAATACGGGAAAGGGGCCGCGCGGCCAGCGTCTTGACGGGCAGTTATGAGGCTCCGGCAACGGGCGGCAAGGCGCCGGCTAAGCGGGCGCCCGTACGGGCATGCCCTTGGATGGGGGTGGATGGAAGCGGAACCCCCGCAGCCCAGAGGCATGGCCGCGGGCCGCGGATCGGGCGGCTACAGGGAATACGGATCCGCGGCGTCGCGCAAGCCGTCGCCTACGAAATTGAACATCAAGACGGTCACGATGATGAAGGCGCAGGGGATGAGCTTCCAGCCGTGATGCGCCAAAGCCGCGAAATTGCGGGTTTCCTGCAGCAATACGCCCCAGCTCACGCCTGGATCCTGCATGCCCAGGCCAATGAAACTGAGCGCGGTCTCCCCGAGGATCATGCCGGGAATCGCCAAGGTGACGGAGACGATCAAGTGACTGGCGAAATTGGGCAACAGGTGCGTCAGGATGGTATTCAGGTCCGAACTGCCCCCGATCTTGGACGCCACCACGAAATCCAGATCCCGCAGCGACAGGAGCTTGCCGCGCACGACGCGGGCCAGGCCCGGCCATCCGAACAGGGACAGGACGACGGTAATGGCCAGGAACCGGGCTTCCACGCTCCAGTCGGTAGGGATGGCCGCCGACAGCGTAATCCACAGGGGCAAAGCCGGAATGCTGATCATCAAGTCGATGAGGCGCTGCATGCCCTCGTCCGCCAACCCCCCGAAATAGCCCGAAATCCCGCCGCAGAGGCAACCGAGAAAGAAGGCGATGAACACGCCGGCGAACCCTATGAACAGGGACACCCGCGCGCCTTGCAGGGTACGCGAAAACAGGTCCCGGCTTACGCTGTCCGTACCGAAGAGGAAAATGAACCGGTTCTCGCCGGACACGCCGAACAGGCGGCGGTTCGTCGGGAACAACCCCAGCCAACGGTAGGCCTCGCCCCGCACCCCGAATTCAAGGGGCACGACTTCGGTTTCGACCTCCGTATAGATTTCCCGGAACGTCTGGGGATGGCGCCCTCTTTCCAGGCCGTAGATGAAGGGGCGCCGCCATTGCCCGGCGGCGTCCCGCACGCGAATCCGGGACGGCGGCGCGTCCTTGAAGCCCTTGAGCCGCGTGTTGGCGTCGTACGGCGAGAGGAAATCCGACAAGAGGGCCAGCGCGTACAGGAGCAGCAACGCGACGCTGCCCAGACGCGCCAGACGATGCTTGCGAAAGCGGCGCCACATCAACTGCGTCACCGACAGGTATTCGTAGGTAGCCGCGGTCGGAACCGCAGCCTGGTGCGTCTGCGTCATGCTCCCTCGACGCGGCCGGCGCCGGCCGGGGTCAGGCCCGTGCGGTCGGGCCGGGCGTCCTAGGCGTCAAAACGAATCCGGGGATCCAGCCAGATCAGGCCCAGGTCGGAGATGAGCGTGCCGATGACGGTCAGCGCGCTCAGAACCATCAGAATGCTCCCCGCCAACTGCATGTCCTGGGACATGACGGCATCCAGCAGGATGGGGCCCACAGTCTCCAGATTCAACACGATCGCGACCAATACTTCGCCGCCCACCATGGCGGGCAAGAGCCAGCCGATGGTGCTGACGATGGGGTTGAAGGCGATGCGAATGGGATATTTCCACAACAGCCGGCGTTCGGACAGCCCCTTGGCCCGCGCGGTCTCCACGTAGGGTTGATGCAATTCGTCCAGCAGGTTCGCGCGCATGACCCGGATGAGCCCGGCGGTGCCGGCCGTGGCCAGCACCAGCAGCGGCACCCAGACGTTCTTGAGCAGGTCGACGAACTTCAGCCAGCTCCAGGGCGCGTCCTGGAATTTGAGGGAGAAGAGGCCGGTAATGCCGAAGCCGGTATTGGCGTAGACCACCCACATCAGGATGATGGCGAAGAGGAAATTCGGCACCGCCAAGCCCAGGAAGCCCACCAAGGTAAAGAAATAGTCCGCCGCCGAATACTGATGGGTCGCGGAGTGGATGCCGATCGGGATGGCCACGGCCCACACCAGCAGGGTGCTGGCCAAGGCAATCGCGAGGGACAGCGGCACCCGTTCCGCCAGAATGTCCGTCACGGGCTTGCCCGCGTATTCGGTGGCCATGGCCCGCCCCAAGTCCCCGCGCAGGAAGCCGCCGATCCAGCGGAAGTAACGGACGTGAAAGGGCTTGTCCAGGGCGTACCGTTGCTTGAGCCGGGCGACTTCCGCCGCGTCCGCCCGGATCCCGCGGCTTTCCAGGGCGGCCACGTAGGTGGACAGATAATCGCCGGGCGGCAGTTCGATGATGAAGAACACGAGCCACGACAAGACGAACAGCATCGGGATCAGGATGACGATCCGCCGCAAGAGAATGGGCAGCATGGGCAGGGCCCTGTCGGCGGCGGACTGTCCCGGCGCCGCGCGTCAGGCGGCCGGAACCCCGCCGGCGGCTCCCGCCGGTCCCGCGCCGGAGCGAACCGCGCGTCCGCTCCGGCCGGCCGCGGGCAGGCAAGGGGCCAAGGCTGGCCCCTTGCGCGCACGGCGTCCCGCGTTCAATGGCTTACGGCCCACTCGTGGATATTGCCGAACCACAGCGTGAAGGGGCGCAGTTCGAAGTTCTCGATGCGCGTACTGACGCCGTAATGGCGCCCGGTGGCGAACAGGTACAGCGCGTAGGCGTCTTCGTGCATGAGGCGCTGGGCCTCCATGATGAGCGCCGTGCGCGTGGCGTCGTCGAATTCGGTCTGGGCCGCCAGGAGCGACGCGTCCACCTCCGGATTGCAATAGCGGTGCCATTGCGAGCCGCTGGGGTTGTCCGCCGACGCGATTTCGCTGCACAGGAAACGGTTGGAGATTTCCGGGTCGGGGACGCGCAGCCCATGGCTCCAGCCGCCCATTTCGTAGTCGCCGTGGGACCAGGTGCCGTTTTGATCCCAGGTGCCGAACAGTTCGGCCGTGCGCCGGTTCTCGATCACCATGTCCGCCCCGATCTCCCGGAACATCTGCTGCACCAGGAGCTGCACCTGCTCCCTCTGCAAGACGCCGGAGGTCGTGCGATGGATGAATCGCAACGGCGTGCCGTCCGCGAGGCCGTCTACGCCGCGGGCTTCGCGGATGCCGTCGCCGTCGCTGTCCGTCCAGCCGTTTTCTTCCAGGAGGCTGCGCGCGCGGTCGGGATCATACGCGTAGGGCGCCAGCTCGCGGTTTTGCCAGGGCGTGCCGTGCCATTCGGTGCCGACGTTGACCTCCGCCTGGCCCAGCAGGATGTTGTCCACCAGCAATTGCTTGTCCACGGCGTGTTGCAACGCCACGCGTACGTTGCGGTCCGCGAAAATGGGCGCCTGGGCGTTGTCGCCGTTCATGACGTACCGTTCGCCGCCGGCGGGCGGGGCGTTCACCAGGGTAATGATGCCTTGCTCCTGCAGATCAAGCAGCGTAGGCAGGTTGGCGGCGCGCAGGCCCCAGGCGATGTCCACCTCTCCCACTTCCAGCGCGGCCAGCAAGGCTTCCGTGCTCGGGTAGAAGACGATGAAGAAGCGATCGATGGCGGGGCGGCCCTGCCAGTAGTCGTCGAACGCGGCGTACTCGACGAATTCGCCCGGTTTCCAGTCCACGATTCGGAACGGTCCGAAACCGACCGGCTGGCGCATAGCCAAGGACTCGTCCAGCCCCGGCGAATTGGCCGCGATGACTTCCTCCGGCAGGATGAAGTCGAAGAGAATCTTCCAGGACGCGAAAGGTTCGGCGAAATTCACCACTACGGTCAGGTCGTCCGGCGTTTCGACGGACGCGATTTTCTCGTACCCCAGACGCGTGATGGGCGTATTGTCCGGGTTCATGATGGCTTCCCAGGTCGCCTTGACGTCGGCCGCCGTGGCCGCCGTGCCGTCATGGAAGGTAATGCCTTCCCGCAAGGCATAGGTGACCTGCAGGCCGTCGGGCGAAACCTGGCCGTTGGCGATGCTGGGCACTTCCGTAGCCAGTTCGCCGATCCAGTTGCCCTGTGCGTCCAGGAAGAGCAGCCCGCGTTGCGCCGTTTTGGAGGCCTGCAGCGAGTTGCCGCCTTGGGTATACATAACGTTGAGGAATTCCAGCTCCTGATTCATGCCCAGGCGCACGAGGGAAGGCGTCGGTTCGCTGGCCGCGGGCGCAGGGGGCGCGCAGGCCAGCAAAGCGAGGCCAGCGAAAACCAGAACGCTGACGCGTAAGAACGTGTTCATGGATGCACCTCTAGTAGGATTGCTGCGGACAAGTTTCATGATACTGCAAAGTGTCCTACTGTCAAACCCGTTGCGCGCATAGGCAATGCATCCAAAAAAAGCCGCGGCTATTGAGGCTATATGACTGAATTTTACGCGGTCGCGGCGAGAGGACGGACGCGGTATAATGAGGGCGTTCCTGTCACGGACGCCGGCGCGCGCCGAATTCGGTACCGCGTTCGCGCGCGGCGCCTGGCGGACGCGGGGATTTCCGGCCTCGACCTGAACGGAAGGAACGGCGTTATGTCGCCCTCGCCCCTGTTGCGCGGTATTGCGCAGCATATTGATTTCCCCGAGCGGCCCCTGCGGACGCAGTTGCTGGCCATGGCCTCCGCGATGGAAGACGTGATCGCGCTGGGACGGGGCGATCCCGATTTTCATACCCCGGCGCATATCGTGGCGGCTGCCCACCAGGCGCTGGACGACGACCGGCACCACTATACGGAAAGCGCGGGCCTGGCCGCCCTGCGCCAGGCCATTGCGCGCATGCTGGCGCAGGACTATCGCCTGGCCTACGCGCCGGAGGAGATCATCGTTACCCACGGCGTCGAGGAAGCCATCATGATTTGCATGGCGGGCCTTCTGAACCCGGGCGACGAAGTCCTGATGGGACATCCGCGCTTCACCAATTACGACAAGGCGATCAACTTGTGCCATGCCCGCGTGCGGAGCGTGCCGACCCGGGAAGAAAACGATTTCGTGCTGCAGCCGGAGGACGTGGAAGCCCGGATCACGGAGCGCACGCGCATGTTGGTCCTGGTGTCGCCCGACAATCCGACCGGCGCCGTTACCCCGCCCGCCACCGTAGAGGCGTTGGCCGACGTCGTCCGGCGGCGCAACCTGCTCCTCATCAGCGACGAAATCTATTCCCGGATCCTGTACGACGACGCCCGGCACCTCTCGCCCGCTTCCCTGCCCGGCCTGCGCGAGCGCACCCTTACGCTCAACGGTTTCTCCAAGGCCTACGCCATGACCGGTTGGCGCATCGGGTACATGGCGGGCCCGGCGGATTTCATGCGCCGGATGGACGAGGTGCGGCACGCGTTCAGCATCAGTACGCATACGGTGTCCCAATACGCCGCCTTGGCGGCCTTGACGGGCGGCCGCGCTTTCTGGGAGCCCATCCGGGAGCGGTTGCGCGCGCGGCGCGCCCTGCTCATGGCGGCCTTCGACGACATGGGTTTCACCTATGGCTTTCCCGGCGGTTCCTACTTCATTTTTCCGAATATCGCATGCCTGGGCGTGGCGGCTGACGCGTTCTGCCTGGCCTTGCTCCGCGAAGGGCGCGTGCTGGCGTTTCCCGGCAGTCAGAGCGGGGACTTGGCCGGCGAATACATCCGCGTCAGCTATCTCCAGCCGCTGGCGCGGTTGCGGGAAGCCGTAGCGCGCATGCGGCGAGTCATAGCGTCGCTGTGATGCGCGTACGAGCCGATCCTGGGCGGCGGTCCTTGGCTTGGGCGTCCGCCGCGGGACCGGGGTCGTTGCGGGCTGGGGCCGGCCCGCGCCAGGCGCGCAGCGACGGCCGTCGCCCATGAGAACCTACCTCCTGAAGCGGTCGTTCCAGGCGATCCCGCTGCTGTTGCTGATCTCGATCGTCGTGTTCGCCAGCATTCAGGCGACGGGCGACCCGCTGGCGGCGTATACCGTGGACGCTTCGCTGACGGCGGACGACATCGCGCGTCTCAAGGCCAAGTACGGCTTGGATCAGCCGTTGCCCGTGCAATACCTCAACTGGCTCAAGAACATGGCCACCGGCAACTGGGGCACGTCGTATTTCACGCGGGAAAACGTGGCGGACATGGTATGGGAGCGCTTGCCCAATACGCTGATCCTCTTTGCCGTTTCCTACGTCCTGATTCTTGCGGTGGCCGCGGTGCTGGGCATCCTGACGGCCATTCGCCAGTACTCCGTCTTCGATCACGTCGTGACGGCGCTGAGTTTCCTGGGCATCGCCACGCCCAGTTTCTGGCTGGGCCTGATGCTGATCTACCTGTTCGCGGTGCGCCTCAAGGCCTTGGGGCTGCCGCACCTGCCGGTCGGCGGCATGTACGACTTGAGCGTCGGCCAGACCCTGCCCGAAGTGGCCCGGCACGTCATCCTGCCGGCGGTCACGCTGTCCGTGGTCGTGTGCGCGCGGTATATCCGGTATATCCGTTCGTCCCTGCTGGAGCAGTTGCAGCTGGACTACGTCCGCACCGCGCGCGCCAAAGGCCTGCGGCCCGCCACGGTGCTGTCCCGGCACGTCTTCAAGAACGTGATGCTGCCGCTCATTACGCTGGTGGGCCTGGATCTGCCGAATTTCCTCTCCGGCACGATCGTCATCGAGTCCATCTTCGCCTGGCCGGGCATGGGCCGCCTTTTCTGGTCCGCGGCCGAGCGCACGGACACGCCCGTCCTGATGGCCGTGATGCTGTTCGTGGCCGTCCTGACCGTGCTGTTCAACCTGGGCGCCGATCTGTTCTATGCCGTCGTCGATCCCCGCATCAGCTACGACTGACGCGCCGCCATGACCGTTGCCGTCCCGACGCGGGTCCCCGCGACCCTGACGCGTCCGCCCGAAACGATGTGGCAGAATTTCCGCCGGCGTTTCGTCCGGCATCGACCGGCCATGATCAGCGCCGCGGTGCTGGCCTGCCTGGCGGCCGTCAGTTTCGGCGCGTCGCTGTTCGCGTCGGAAGCGCAGGCCAATTTGATAGACGTGAACGCCATGCGCAGCCCGCCCTCCTGGCGGCATCCTTTCGGCACGGACGACGTGGGACGGGACATGTTGCTGCGCACGCTCTTCGGCGGCCAGATTTCCCTGCGCATCGGGCTCCTGGCGGCCGGCATCAGCGTGACGATCGGCATTGCGGTAGGCACGGTCGCCGGGTACAACGGCGGCTGGATCGACAATGCGCTGATGCGCCTGACCGACGCCTTGCTGAGCATTCCCACCCTCTTCATCCTGATCGCCTTGAGCCGCGTGCTGGCCCACCGGGTCGGCGTCGGCAACGTGGCGTTCATCACCCTGGTCATAGGCGTGCTGTCCTGGATGCGCACGAGCCGCATCGTGCGCGCCCAGGTGCTGTCCCTCAAAGAGCAGGATTTCGTGCTGGCCGCGCGGTCCCTGGGCAGCCACGCGCGCCGGATCCTGGTGCGGCATGTCGTGCCCAACGCCCTGGCTCCGATCGTGGTGGCCGCCACCCTGGACGTCGGCCGGGCCATCATCTTCGAGGCGTCCCTGAGTTTCCTCGGCCTGGGCATCCAGCCCCCGACGGCGACCTGGGGCAGCATGCTCAACCGCGCGCAGGCGTACCTGCAGACCGCGCCCTGGATCGCGCTGTTCCCCGGCCTGATGATTCTGATCACGGTCTTGTGCGTCAACTTCCTGGGCGACGGCTTGCGCGACGCCTTCGATCCGCATTCCCTCAAAGCGTAAGGAGAACAGGCGCATGGTGCGCTCCGCAACCCACCCTCAGGTATACGCGCGCATACGCGAGTCCTTTCCTGCCCATCTGCAGCACGTCCGGGCCTTTTTGGCCCAGCCCAGCGTCAGCGCGGAGGACCGGGGCGTCAGGGAATGCGCGGAGTTGCTGGCCGCGCGGCTGCAGGCGTTGGGGTGCCGCCAGACGGAGATTGCGGAGACGCCGGGCTTGCCGGCGGTGTGGGCGCATCTGGACGCCGGCGCGCCCGCCACCCTGGCCGTGTACGGGTATTTCGACACCAATACGGTAGGCGCGGATTGGGATCACGACCCCTTCGCGGGCGTCGTCGCGCCCCGCGATCCGTTTCCCCAGGTGCTCTATGGCCGCGGCGGCTCGAACAAGGGCGGCCTCATGGCCTTCCTCAACGCGCTGGAAGCCATGCAGCAGGCGCAGGGTTCCCTCCCCGTCAATCTCCTGTTCCTGTGCGAGGGCGAGGAATTCGTCGGCAGCCGGCACGTGCCGCTCCTGCTCGAACGGTATCGCGCCCCGCTGGCGCGCGCGGACGGCGCGCTGGCGCCGGGCCTGTGCCAGAACGCGGCCGGCGCGGTGGATTTCGCGCTGGGCAACAAGGGGTGCCTGCACGTGGAAATGACGTGCAGCGGGGAAGATTGGGGCCGCGGGCCGCGCGGCGCGCCGACGCATTCGTCCACGATGGGCGTGGTGGATCATCCCGTATGGCGTCTCGTGCATGCGCTGGCGACCCTGTACGATCCCCGCACCGCGACCATTACGGTGCCCGGTTTCGCCGACGGCCTGCGGCCGCCGACCGCGGAGGAACTGCAGTTGGCGGACGCCTTGGCCCAGGCGGACGCGCAAGGCGCCCCGGCGCGCGTTCCCGGCATCGGCAACGACGCGCGCGTACGGCGCTTCGTCCAGGACGCGGCCGGGCCGGAGGTCTTTCGCCGCTACTGCTTTGAGCCCACCATGAATATCAATGGCCTCCGGGCCGGTTTTACCGGCCCCGGCACGGCGATGTGGACGTTGCCGCACCGGGCGTCATGCACCATCGACCACCGCTTGCCGCCGGATCTGGATCCGCAGCGCTGCCTGCAGAAGATCCGGGACCATCTCGACCGGCAGGGATACGCCGACATACGCCTGGAGGTCCTGATGGCGGTCGGCGCGCAGAGTCTGCAGCGGAGCGACGACTTGGCGCAAGCGGCGTTGCGGACCTTTGGGCACTGGGGCGTCGCGCCCCGGATCTGGCCGCGGCGCGGCGCGAGCGGACCGACCGGGCATTTCAGCCGCCTGCTCGGCCTCAAAACGCTGGGCAGCACCGGCCTGGGATACGCCAGCGGCCATTCGAGCGGCAACGAATACCTGGTGATTGAAGGCAACGAGCAGGTCGGGGGCTTGACGGAACTGACTTGCTCGTTCGCGGACTTGCTGTACAGTTATGCCGCTATCGTCAAGGCCAAGCAAGACGGATCAGGAGGAGAGAAAGCATGACCTGCGAACTGCTTTGGGCGCAACTGCGCGATCGCTTGCAGGAAGAAGTCGCGGCGTTTCCGGGCGTCGCCGGCGTTTGCCTGCAAGATTTGCGGGCGGATAACCGGATCGCGCTGCATGCGGACGAAGTCTTCCCCGTGGCCTCGACCATCAAGATTCCCATCCTGCTGACCTTGCTCCACCGGGCGGAGCGCAAAGACGGCATCGGCCTGGCGGAACGCGTCGCGATCACGGAGGACATGCATACGCCGGGCAGCGGCGTCCTGGCGTATTTGACGGGACCGGTGGAACTGACCGTGCAGGACATAGCGCAACTCATGATTATGGCGTCGGACAACACGGCCACGAACCTCTGCATCGACTGGGCCGGCCTGGCGGAAACGAACGCGTTGATGCAGGAGTTGGGCCTGCCCAACACCCAACTGCGCCGCAAGATGCAGGATTACCAGGCGGTGCAGCACGATCAAGAGAACGTTTCCACGCCGGCCGAAGGCGTAAAACTGATGCAGGCCCTGCGCGACGGACGACCCAGCCGGTCCGTCGCGGACCTGTGCCTGTCCATGCTCATGAAACCCAATCGGGGGCCTATCGAGCGCGCGCTGCCCCCGGACGTGCGCGTGGCGAACAAGCCGGGCGGCATGCCGCAGGTGCGGTGCGATCTGGGCATCGTCTGGCTGCACCGGTATCCGTTCGCCCTGGCCGTCATGACCAAGTTCGGCAGGGAGTTGCCGTACGAACAGGATCAGCGCGTGACGTCGATGGCGCGTTTGGCGTATGACTACATGGCTCTCATGGAGCAGACCAACCTCTACGGCCAGGGTCTGCCGACGCTGATATGAAGATCGCGCGCGGACCGCGCAGCACCGGGGAGGACGCAGGATGGATACGGCAGACCTATTGATCATTCAGGCGCCGCGCCTGTTCAGCGCGGCCGGCCCCGTTTTCGAGCGCGGCGCCAGCCTCTGGATAGAGGGCGAGCGGATTACGGGCGTATACGGCGCGGAAGCCCCGGCCGCGCCGGCCCAAGCCCGCGTTCTGGCTTACGAAGACGCCTGCATCCTGCCGGGACTCATCGACTCGCATACCCACCTGATGTACGGCACGGGCGGACGCATGGGCGGCCCCCGTTCCTACGACCACGTCAATGAGGAAGACCGCGACGGCCTGATGCTGCTGCGCAGCGTGCGCAACGCCTACCAGCACCTGCTGCAGGCGGGCGTCACCTCCATGCGGGATCTGGGCGCGCGCAACCGCATCACGTTCGATCTGAAAGACGGGGCCAGCGCGGATCTGTTCCGCGGCTTTCCCACCTTGCAGGTCTGCGGGCGCGCCATCACGATCACGGGCGGGCATTTCCATTTCGGGCACGAAGAGGCGGACGGCGCGGACGAATGCCGCAAAGCGGTGCGGCGCCTGGTGAAGGAAGGCGCGGATTTCATCAAGATTATGGGCTCCGGCGGCGGGACGCACATCACGGACAACCGCCTGGCCTCGTTCACGATACCGGAACTGTCGGCCATCGCGGACGAAGCGCATCGCCACGGCAAGCCCTGCACCGTTCACGCCATCGCGACCGAATCGATCGCCAATGCGCTGGCCGCCGGCATCGACTGCATCGAGCATTACGAGTTCGTGGAGCGGAACGATACGCGCAAGCTGGATCCGGCCATGGCCCATGACATGATCGAGGGCGACGTATGGCTCAGCCCGACCATTCAGACGGGCTACCGGCGTCTGGAGCGCATGCTGGCCGTGCAGGCGGAACGCCCCCTGACCCCCAGGGAAAAGGAGGATCTGGTCTATCTGCAATGGAAGCAGGAAGGCCAGTTGTACATCACCGGCGCGCTGTACGAACTGGGCGCCCGCCGGTTCCTGATGGGCACGGACGCCATCTCGGAGTTCGGGGATTACGCGATCGGCCTGCGCCTGATGTCCGAGGCGGGCCTGCCCAACGCCGAGGTCTTGTACGCGGCCACCCGGAACTGCGCGGAGGCCATGGGCATCCTGGACCGGGTAGGCACCCTGGAGACAGGCAAGACGGCGGACGTAACCATCGTGGAGGGCGATCCCCTGTCCGATATCCGGGCCGTGGAACGCGTGGCGCAAGTGATCAAGGCCGGCTACGTCCTGCCCATGCAAAGCCTGGAACTGTTTCCGCCGGGCGAGGGCGCCGCCCGTCCCCGGTCAACCCGCCGACGCCCTGACCCGCGGGTGATTCGCTTGCCGCAACACCACTCGCACCCTCATTCGTAGATCTGATCCACGGGACGCCCGTAGCCGGATTAGGTCGCGTTGAGCCTCTTGTTTTGCGCGTCCAAATGGATAGAGCGGCATCCTCTGGACGCCGCGCGAGCTACTTGGCCAAACCAAACAGTCGCTCTCCGGCTAAGGAAGGCATTTTTCCATTTGGCCAAGTAGCGCGCGCGTCCGTCCGTCAAAATTCTCAACCGTGCCTAGGCAACGGGTGCAGAGGGCTTCGGATTCTGGCCGTCCCGCGTGCGCAATTGCGCTTCCAGCCACGCAATATAGTTCGCCTGATCCTGTACTTCCGCTTGCAGTTTGGCATGGGCCTCTTCCGCTTCCTCGGCGATGGGATACCAGTCAGAGGCGCCAGGCTTCCGCAATCGCAACGGGTCATAGGCAAAGGGACCGGCCTGGAAGGACGCGCCGATACCCCAATGCGTCTGCAAAACGTCGCTGTACCAACGGCCGGCCTGCGGCGCGATCCGGACGTAGCCCCCCTCCGCCAGCCGGAAACCCTCCAGGATCCCGCCGCCGTCCTTGCGCCGCGCCTCCGGATCGTAGATCCAGTACTCGCGCACGCCGATTTCCCTGTAAAACCGTTTTTTGCCTTCCAGCGTGTCCCCTAGGCCCACGTCTTTCTCCCACGTGGATTTGGACAGCACTTCGATGACCAGCGCCGGCGGGCCGTCGAAGTCCACATGGAAGGCGCCCGCGTTGCCGCGCGCAGGATTCAGATGCAGATAGGCGCAGACGTCCGGGGACGCCCGTCGCTGGTCCGCATACACGTAGACATCCACGCCGACCGCGAACGAATCCCGCGCCAGACCGAGATCGAGCAGGCGCGCGTGGACGAACCCCATCAGCCGCGCGCACGCGTTGCCGTGGATCAGGCCGGCGCCCAAGGGAGGCCCTGCCTCGGGATACAGGTCCGGATACGCGCGACAGGGATGGATGGCGGGCGGGCGCCGCGGGCGGGCATCCAGCGGCGGCGCAGGCCGCGCAACGGCCACTGCGGGGACAGGCATAGGTACCTCCGGGTCATTGTCCCTCATGGGCTGCGAACGCTGCAGGCATGATATACCCGGCTGGACTTGACGCCAAGGGCCGCGGAGGGTTTGGCCCCCTGGTCTCCGCAGCGGGCCAAGGCGGCGCGTGGCCACCCGCTATGACCCATACGCACAGCGTTGCCTGGGTTTTCTGCACTTGGCGGCAGCTTGGCTCTGGCTGAAATCAAAACTCATCGCTACCTAAGTCCAAGCCCAGCCGTTTGAGTTTGGCCTCAGCCTTGGCGGCGCGCGCGTCCGCTTGGTTGGCGCGTTCTGCTTCTTGGGCGGCGCGCGCTTCCGCCTGATCAGCGCGCCCCGCTTCCTGGGCGGCGCGCGCTTCCGCCTGATCAGCGCGCCCCGCTTCCTGGGCGGCGCGCGCTTCCGCCTGATCGGCGCGCCCCGCTTCCTGCAGCGAGGGCAGAATCCAGGAATCCTCTTTCGGGTTCCACAAGCGCAACTCGTCCCGCGCGTCCAGAGACCCCCAATACGTATCCAGCACTTCGCTGTAGATCATCGTCGCGTCTTGTTCCGGATCGTATTGGGAGGCGATGGGTTCGTAGCGCCCTGCGTGCAGACTCCAGCCCTGCAGGCGCGGGTCCAGGAGGTGGCCGTGGGGATCGTATTGCCAATATTCGGCGATGCCCAGACGGCGATAGAGGCGATGCTTGAAGGTTTGATCCGCCGGTTTGACGGTGCTGGGCGACGCCACTTCCATGACCAGATCCGGCGGCTTGCCCGCCTCCCATAGCAGGTAGGGCGTCCGCGGCGGCAACGCGACGCCGTAGGCCAGCATCACGTCCGGGGCCACGCAGGCCTTGGGGTTGCCTTGTTCGTAATACAGAAGGAAATCCCCGGCCACCAGGTGATCCCCTTCCGCAGCCTGCCAATGCCTTTGCAGATGCTTCTCAATGGCCGCGACGGCATACGTCAAGGCGCGGTATTGTTCGCGGGTTTCGGCCATGGGTTCATCGTTATCGCAGGGATATTCAACCGTTGGCTCGGCTACGGCAATGGCCTCTATTGCATCCATCTCGTTCACCTCATGGCAACTATCGTACTACTCGGCATCGCATAAGTCAAATCAATGTTCGTTTTTCCCTTGAGCTGCGCCCATGCGCACTGGCAGGATTGCCAAGCGTACGCAGAGGCGTTCTCAGTCCGCGCCAGGCAGAATCCAAGTGTCCACAATGCGCTTGCGCTCCGCGTCGTTCATGCGACTTAACCGCGTCAACGTATGTTCCGGCTGCGCGAACGGTTCGCGGGCCCAGCGATCCCTTTGGCGGTCGTAGGATCCGAGCGCGTGCGCGGCTACGGCGCGGACGGTGCGTCCTTCAGCGGTGAAACAGAGGCCGAATACGGATACGGATTTCCCGCTTGCGCGATACGGATCAACGCAACCCTTATGCCACGCTTGCCGCAGGGCCTGGACAGGATCGCGATCCGTTTTGCATTCCAGGCAGATGATTTGGCTATCGCTCTCCGCCAAGACGTCAATGCGTCCGCGCAACGTAGGCGCTTCCGCCTGCACGCGCATCCCTACGGCAGCCAACGTACTGTACAGGATTTTGCGATAGTGGCTTTCGTAATCGTATTCGGGCTTCAACTCGCGCGGCACGGCGTGAATGGGGTAGGGAAATCGTTGCAGGTGCCTGTCCAAACTGGACAGAAAATCATCGGCGCGTCCGGCCAGCAAGGCGTCTCTGACGGGAAAAGCGCCCGGCAAATCATGGGATACGGCATCGGCATGCCACGCGGAGACTTCGTTGCCCTGCCAATCCATCAAATGGTCAATATAGGCTTGCTTCACTTCCTGATTGGGAAAATCCAATCTCAGACCGTCGGGATCCGAGGCCTTGCCGTCCGGGACCAAAGTCAAATAGCCTGCCTGGTACAACAGGGCCGTCATGTCCGGATGCGCCGCGTCCAGCTTGGCGTGATCCAGAAATTCCAATACGTCCCTACGCCCTGCGTCTACGAAAGACTTCGGATTGTGCCGCCACAAACGAAACAAGAGATTGGGCGTTCCCGAATGCGACCACGCGCGCGGCATGCGGCTTAGGCGCCGGGGCATACCGTCCTGTTCGTTGAACTCCTCGAAACACTGGGCCACGGAATACGGGTTATATACTCTTTGGTTTTTGGCGCTGAATTGATATCCGTCGTACTGCTTGCGCAAAGCGCTTCTCACGGCCTGTACGCTGCATCCTGCGTTGCGGGCGCAGCGTTCGACGTTCAGGGCCAAGTCGGGCACAGTGCGCATTTCCCTCTCCGTAAAACCCATGAGGGCATTGAACGCCGGTCTGAGCGAGACGTCATTGAAATGGTTGGCGCCGGAAAAAAGACCGGCGTTCGCGAGGCGCGTGATTCCCGTCATGAAAGTGCAACGCGTATACATGCGAGCGTCCTTCAGAACGCCGTAGACGCCGCGCATCAGCGAGAGAATCTCTTCCAATACCTCCGCACGGCCCATATGGGAAGTAATCGGCGCGTCGTATTCGTCAATCAGTACCGTCACTTTGCGCTGGTATTGCTTATAGGCCGCTACGATGATGCGTTCCAGGAAGATGTCGGCCTCAGGCATGTCGTCTATATCGAGATGCAACCTGTCCGCGGCGTGCGAAAATCTTTGCACCAAGGCTTTTTCCAGCCTTTCCGGCGTGCGCGCGGTCCTTACGGCCATATTAAGGCGCAAGACCGGGTACTGATGCGCCTCCCAGTCCCAATGCCCCTCTTGTCCGATCCAGGTGCCGCGGAACAGGTCGCGCTGGCCCTGGAACAACGCCTCCAAGGTGGACACCAGCAACGTCTTGCCGAAGCGCCGCGGGCGCGACAGAAAAATCTGCGGTTGTTGCCTCAGCAGGCGCGTACACAGATCGGATATCAGCTGCGTCTTGTCTACGTACAAACTCCCAGGGTCGGAACGCATCTCAGGGAATTCATCTACGCCGAGAGGGAGAACGCGCATGCCTTGCCACTCTCTGCTTTGCCATACGGCTATGGATTATAGGGCACCGCGCATATGGATATAAAGTAGATGATCTGGGTGGCGTAATGTCGACGGCTTATGGGCATTGGTTGGGTTCAAGTATGAAGAAAAGACCGATTTCCGTTATGCTGGTATATGCATGCCGTTGACGTCTCTTGCCCCATGAGGGACGCGTCGTGGGGGCTCCGCCGGAGGCTATATCCGGGCGTTTTCCCTCCCGAGAACCATCGGATGGCGCGTACTCGGAAAGGAATCTTATGGCGAATTTAATTGAAGCGCTGGACCGCTTGCGGAGCGAAGCCGAACATTCCTTTGCACAAGGCCGGAAATTCGAGCGCCTGATCAAGGCCGCTCTGTCCAGGCATCCGGGCATATACGGAGACCGCTTCCAGCAGGTCTGGCTATGGGATGAATGGCCTGACAGAGACGGAGGAGACATCGGCGTTGATTTGGTGGCGCAAGAACGGGGCGGGGGCTATTGCGCCATTCAATGCAAGTTTTTCGCTTCGACTTCTCCCGTGCCCAAGAAACAGATTGATTCTTTCCTGGCCGCCTCGGAACGCCACCCCTTCACGGCGCGGCTCATCGTCAACACGGGCGGTCCCATTCAAGGCAATACGCTGAAAACGCTGCAGAACAAACTCATCCCTTGCCGCGTTCTGGAGCAGGCGGATCTGGCGGCGTGGCCGATCGATTGGATGCAATTCGTGGAACGGCCGGAGGATCTGCAGTTCGCCCGCGAGCTTTTTGAGCCGTATCCCTACCAACAAGACGCCATTGGCTCCGTCATTGATGGGTTTGAAAAGCATGACCGCGGCCAATTGATCCTGCCCTGCGGAACAGGCAAGACTGCGGTCGCGCTATGGATCGCGGAACGAATGGCGGGCGTGGGCCAGCGCGTGCTGTATCTGGTGCCCAGCATTGCGCTGATGGCGCAGACGATGCGGGAATGGGCTTGGCAGAAACGTTTGCCGCACCGCTACGCGGGTATCTGTTCGGATACCCGCGTGGGCCGCACCGACGAGGATGCTTCGCTGTTGGAGCTGGATATGCCGGTAGGTACCGACAGCGACAGGATTACGGAGACGTTACGCAAGCAACGCTCAGACGCAATGCTGGTGGCTTTCTCTACCTATCAATCCCTGGAACTGGTGGCGCAGGCGCAGGATAGCGGCGCGCCTGAGTTCGATCTGGTCATTTGCGATGAGGCGCACCGCACGACGGGCGTAGAGAAGGGAGAAGAAGACAAGCCTTCTCCCTTCCTGTTGGTTCATGACGCGGGACGCATTCGCGCGCGCAAGCGCCTCTTTACCACGGCCACGCCGCGCATTTACACCGACAGCGCCAAGGGCAAGGCCGCCGACCATGACCGCGAAGTGTTCTCGATGGATGACGAAGCCAGGTTCGGCCCCGAGTTTTACCGCATGCAATTCTCCGAAGCCATCGCGGGCCAATGGTTGGCTGACTACAAGGTGGCCATTCTCTGCCTGAAGCCCGAAAGCGCGCAGCAGGGACTGGCGCATTTGTGGACGCAAGGAAAGCCCATTGATCTGAACTTGGACGACGCGACCAAACTGGCGGGTTGCTGGGACGCGCTGGCGGATCCGGAAGGCATCTTGGCGGACGAAGAAATAGCGGGCGACATGCACAATCCCGCGCGCCGCGCCATTGCCTTCACCAACACCATTCGGGAATCCAAACTCATAGAGAAGAGTTGGAGCGCCGTGATCGACGCCATGCAATCAGCCGATCGCAGAGACGGAGCGGAGAAACGATTGCGCTGCGATATCCAGCATGTGGACGGCACGGTCCATTCACTGGACCGCACCCGTCGTCTGAACTGGCTGAAAGAGGGGACCGACAACGTCTGTCGCATTCTGACCAATGCCCGTTGCCTGACCGAAGGCGTAGACGTGCCGGCCTTGGACGCCGTACTGTTCATGCAACCCCGCAAGTCCCAGATTGACGTAGTGCAAGCAGTCGGACGCGTCATGCGCAAAGCCCCGGACAAGGAGTTCGGCTACATTATCCTGCCTGTCGTCATTCCCGAAGGCGTATCTCCCGAAAGCGCTTTGGACGACAACAAGACCTTCAAAGTCGTGTGGAGCGTTTTGCAGGCGTTGCGTAGCCACGACGACAGGCTGGATGCCGAAATCAACTCCATTGACCTCAATCGACAACGCAGTCAAAGAATCCGAATCGTCGGCGGACCTGACGGAGATAACGAGGGTCTTGAACAGACGGAGCAGTTCCAGCTCAGCCTTGACCTCATTCATCACATCGAGCCGGGCGCGATCTACGCCAAGATCGTGGAAAAATGCGGCGACCGCAAGTATTGGCCGAAATGGGCCGAGGATGTCGCGGATATCGCGGACCGTATCCGCCTGCGCGTGACTGGCTTGGTCCAGGATTCAAATCGTCTTGTGCTGGAAAAACGCTTCACGGCCTTCCTGGAGGATTTGCGGAGTTCGCTCAACCGGGAGGTTACGGAAGAAGACGCCGTAGCCATGATCGCTCAGCATATGATTACGGGACCTGTCTTTCAGGCGCTTTTCCAAGAATATGACTTCGTGGAAAGCAATCCCGTATCGCAGGCCTTGAACCGCCTGGTAAGCCTCTTGGAAGAAAACGGGCTGGAAAACGAAACGCGGGATTTGGAACCTTTCTACGCAAGCGTTCGCCTCCGGGCCCGGACCCTGGACAACCAGGCAGCGCGACAGAAGGTTCTGCTGGAACTGTATGAGCGCTTCTTCAAAATTGCCTTGCGAAAGGACGCAGAGCGTTTGGGTATCGTCTATACGCCGGTCGAAGTGGTGGATTTCATATTGAGGTCAGCGGATTGGGCATTGCAACAAGAATTTGGCCTGGGTCTCACGGATCCGGACGTACACATTTTGGATCCCTTTACCGGCACAGGCACTTTCCTTGTCCGCTTGCTGCAACATCCTGACCTTATCCGCGACGAGGATCTGGCGCGCAAGTTCCGTCAAGAATTGCACGCCAACGAGATCGTATTGCTGGCCTATTACATCGCCGCTATCAACATTGAAGAGGCTTTCCATGGACGCCGGGGCATGGAGAGCGCATACGAAGCCTTCAAGGGCATCGTTCTGTGCGATACGTTCAATCTGGACGAAGACAAAGGCTTATTGCCCGGGATGATGCCGGCCAACAGCGAACGGGTTGAACGGCAAAAAGACAAGTCGATCACGGTAATCGTGGGCAACCCGCCTTATTCCGCGGGTCAGAGATCGGCCAGCGACAACAACCCCAATGTGCTTTACCCTGCCTTGAGCCAACGGGTACGCGAAACGCATGTCGCCAAGACGACCTCGCTCAAGCCTGATATAGGCAACGTAAATTCCGCGTACGACAGTTACAAAATGGCATTGCGATGGGCCAGCGACCGAATCGGAGGAAAAGGCGTCATAGCCTTCGTGACCAACGGATCGTTTATTGATACGGATACCTCGTGCGGTCTGAGGGCATGTCTATCGGAAGAATTCAGTAAGGTATACATTTTCAACTTACGAGGCAATCAAAGAACGCAAGGAGAACGTTCTCGGAAGGAAGGCGGCAAGATTTTTGGATCTGGCTCCCGCGCGCCCGTAGCGATCTCCGTATTGATTCGGAATGCTTCCTGCTCTGCTTCGCCTGCAAGCATCCGCTACTTGGACGTTGGCGACTACCTTACCCGTGACGAGAAGATTCAAGCCATTGAAGAGTTCGCCTCCATCGCCGGCATTGAGAAGACGGGAAAATGGGACTGCATTGAACCGGATGAGCATCACAATTGGCTGGAAAAGCCTGATCCAATCTATCAGAGTTTCATTCTTTTGGGAGCCAAGAGAACCCAAAATTTCGTAAACCCAAGCGTCGCGGCCCGTCGCTATTCCTCTGGAGTAAAGACGGGCCGCGACGCTTGGGTTTACGACTTCTCAACTCTAAGCCTCAAAGAACGCATGCAAAGAATGACAGCCACATATGAAGAAACACGCAGAGAACTTGCAGGTGCTGGCATTAAGTCCGGTAATGAGTTACCCCAGCGTTTCCAAAAGGGTATCAAATGGGATAGTACGTTGTTACGAAACATGGATAGGGACATTTCCGCTCCTTTTAGCGAAGAACACTTGAGAATAGCCTCGTATAGACCTTTCGTAAAGATGGCTTTCTATCTCCATTCTGAGTACATCATGCGGACGTACCAGATGTGCTCCGTTTTCCCTACATCCGCTACTTCCAACAGTGTTATATGCGTAACTGGCAAGGGTTCAACCAAACCTTTTTCTACCTTGATAACCAATGTCATACCGGATCTGGAGTTGGTATCTAAGAGTCAATGTTTTGCCCGTTGGACGTATGTCCTTCGTGACGAGGATTGGTCTGGCATACGAAAAACAAATTCCACTGTTCCTTTGTCTTTCGGCTATCATCGCATCGACAATATTACAGACTGGTGTCTTGATAAATTTCATTCATACTACAATAATCCCCACATTACTAAGGATGACATTTGGCACTATCTGTACGGAGTGTTGCATGCCCCGGATTACCGAACGCGATTCGCCTTTGATCTTTCCAAGTCTCTTCCGCGTATTCCTTTAGCTCAGGACTTCACCTCCTTTGCTTGTATTGGTAAGTACCTAGGCGAGTTGCATATAGGTTACGAAACAGCGCCTGAATATCCCCTTGAAGTGGGTGTAGGAAGAGTAACCAAACCGCAAGCCCTCTATAAATTGGGTAGGCGTAAGATGCAATGGCGAGCGGCAAAAACAGAACTGCAAGTGACAGACCAAGTGCTATTGCGCGGCATTCCTCCCGAAGCCCATAAGTACGTTGTCAACGGACGTACTCCTTTAGAGTGGGCGATTGATCGTCTGCATGTAACCACGGACAACGAGAGCGGAATTGTCAGAGATCCCAACGGTTGGTTCGCCGAAGACCCATCGGAATTGGTGCGCCACCTTCGCCGTTTGATATATGTAAGCGTGAAGACGGTGCAACAGATCGATCTTCTTCCGCCTGCTATTGAACCGTAATTGCTGATTTATCCACCAATGGGGGACGGATCAGATCTTTCATTCCCTTAGGACGGCACCCTGTTAGCGCACCTAGGCAAATAGTGGACAGTTCAAGGCTGCGTTCTGGTAGCGCACCGTCCCTCAGAGTTCCGCCGAGATGCTGCCCAACCTGTGGGCATCTGTGTCATCACTGAGAAGCGGTAGCAGGCTCCCTCTGTCAAACCTCTGACCACACGGGAAGCGATACGCCCATTGCTTGGGCCAATCGTCCAAGGTCAAGACTAGCCAGCAGTTGAGCCGTGATGGGACGTTTGGCGTCCCAGAAGACGAAAGACCGAAAGAACCCCTTGGCTGCCTCCGAGTTGAGTAGCGCCAAGAGCAACTGGGCGTCTTGCTCGGAACGGCAAGGCAGGAAGTAGCAGGTATCGTCGAATACGATCGGTTTATCGGCCACGGGCCCGACGCAACGGAAGGCGAGACGTTTGTAGAAACCCGAGATCGCGACTTTCCAGGGCGCAAAGCTGTACGCTCCTACGCCGAAGACGGAGAAACGAGGCCGGTTCCGGTAGATGGAACTGGCGCGTCCGTCGAAACGGTCGGCATGCGCTTGGAGGTAGTCCCACGTCTTGGGTGCCTCGCGTGCGATCCGCGTCGTGGCCTCGCCCACCGCGCGCTGCGTGACCAGCATGTAGCGCGAAGGCGTTGGATGCGGCTTCGTCAGCTCGGAACTCTTGAGCATGGGATACAGACAGGTCGTTTCAAGGCGCACGACTTCGCCCAATCCGTTCTCGAAGCGGCCATTACCTCGGGAGCGCAACTCCATGATCCGCGTGCAGTCGTGCTTGATGCCCGATCGCCACTTGCGGGGAGACAGGCCGGCCATATGACCATGGACGTTGAACGCGTCCAGGTCTGCCACCAAGCGTCCGTCACGCAAGGCCAACAGGGTTTGCTCATGTCCAGATGCTTCAAGATCTGGATAGACAGTACATTCCCGAGAAGCGGCACCCGGGGCCAAGACGCACGTCAGCAAACACGCATCGACGGCGGCGCCGAAGTGCGTGCCGGCATCGATCCGGTAGATGGCCGACATGGCCACTTGCAGGCGCTGGCTCCAAGCACGATGGAGCACTTTCCGCGCCACGACGGTTTTACAGAGCATCGCGAGCGTAGCCTCGCGTCCCGAAAGACATTCCAGCAGATGCAGCAACATCCACTCCGAGATGTCGAAATTGCTCTTGCCCGTGAGCGCGTCAAAACCGTTGAAGTGCTGGAAATTGGACTTGGTCGGCAGATTCGCGCCCCCCAGGGCACCCACGGCAGAGTTCGTCACCCAAGGTGGGTTGCCCACGACCAGAACGGGATCGTAGAGGCTGTCCAGTATGTCCGACCAGTTCTGGGCAAAAAAGTTCCGGCAACGGACTTCTGCCTGTTTTACGGACTTGGCTGTCTGCACATAGTCCGGATTGACCTCAAACCCAAGAATTCGGGCGCATCGGGGAAAGACCCGTACGGAGGCCCGAAGGAACGCACCCTTGCCGCAGGTCGGCTCAACAATTGAGTTGGGTGCCGCGCCCAAGCCGCGGAGCACTTTGCATACGCTGTGCGCGAGGGCGTCTGGCGTCTGGAAATCGCCGAACTCTACCTTCTGCCTTGCTTTTGAGGACATACTCTAGCTTACTCGGACAATACCGTCCAGCATACCCGCCTTCTCAATGACGCGCCTATACTGCAACCGCCATTGAAGAGCGTTTGAAATCGTCAAGTAGCCCAGTTTTGGCGGTTGCTGCAAGAGTTCTTCGGCCAGTTGCGTAGCGGCAACGTCATCAAGCGGGAGATTACGGTCGCGCATGAACGCGATCAGATCGTCCGCATTGCCTTCTCGCTCAAGAATCTCCCGGATCCCCCGCGTGGTTTGGTAGTCGGCCGTGCGCGCCGCATCGACGAAGATGGTATGGAGGATCCAGAGATTTCCGGTCTGCCGGATATCGTCGTCAGTTTTCTGGTACGCGAAAACGAGCAGCGAGTAGCCAAGTCCAAACACCTTTTGCCGAGCAGACTTGAAAGGGGAGGAGGATTGCGGTTGCCTGATGCTCGTGGCCTTCATATCCACGTTGAGACCGGGAAAATCAATGCCTTGGGCGGAACTGCCCCGTTCGTAGGCATATTTCGTGCCCAGCCTGTCTTGGAACTTGCGTTCCAGATACGTGCTCACCGCCTTGCCGTCGGTCACGCCGTACAGCGTCGGTTCGTTATGGACGGATTCGCTCTCGGCAAAGATGGCGGCTTCCGCCTGCAGAGCCTCAACGGTCAGGGGAGAAAGCATGCGCTCGGATCTGGAAGAACTGGGCTCATACCTTGGCGTACGGCATGCTCATGGTTGCCGTTTTCCGCGGTGCAGCGCGCCGCCTGCATGAGAACGGTCTGGCGCTCGGCGACAGGACGTAGGCATGCCCTCAATGCCAATATTTACGCCCCTATTCCCCATCGCCCAAGGCCAATGCGTAGGCTATGGATTCAAAGCGCGGGCGATGCATTCCAGGCCTGGAATTGGACGCGTTCATCCGCATGCGATACGGCAATCGTTCGCTGTTCGCCCGCGTCGAGCCAGAAATATGAATCAGAGCAAGAGAACTGATCCGACAGGCCGTCCGTCCGGAAATGCACTCCCACGGCGGGCACCGCGCCTTCGTTGCTCACCGTCAGGGATCCGGAGTTGCGTTCCGTCGCGAGTTGCGTAGACGGCAAGTTGAACAGGCAGCCCTGAATCTGGGCGTAGTTGAGCCAGTAAAACGTGCGATCCGCCACGCGGTTCCCCACCAGGACCTCCGCGACCACCAGGAGCGGGATGTTGAAAGTCTGATCCCCGTTCAAGGCCAAGGCGCCGAGTTCCCTCACTCGTTCCCAGGGACTGGCCGCGCCGCGGAATTCGACCAGCGCAATGGGCGCGAGTGATTGGCCGAAGGCGCGTACGCGCACTTTCCAGTCCCGCCGGTGGAGAGCGAAGGCGTCGTCCAGCAGGAAGACGGGCAAATCGACCGGTTCTCCGGCCACGTTCAGGCGCGGAAACAGAACGCAGGCATGCAACGGGGCGAAAGCCTGCTTCAGTACGTGGTAGGCGATCTTGGGCGCGCCGTACCAATCCACCGTAGACCACGACGCGGCCGGGTTGTTGTCGTTGAGCTTGTAGTAGCAGATGCCGGCGGAGCGGGGCCACCGGGTGCGATTCAATTCCAGTACGTGGCGCATGCCGGTCGCCTGCGTCATCTGGATCCCCAGAACGAAGTTCTCCAGGGAATTGTTGGGTACCCAGTCGCCCACGTATTGGGCATGGATGGACAGGCCGTTTTTCTTGTTGAATACGGGCATGTGGTGAGCCAGGGCGCCGTCCGCCCGCGGGGGCCAAATCCCGCGTTCTGCTTCCGGCAGGAAGCGCAGCGTTGATTCCAGGGACGGCAGGGACGCCACGCCGAACTCGCCGATGAACGGCGCTTCCATGGACAGCCATGCATCCAGCGGCTGGCGTCCCCAATAGACGTCGTAGTTGTGGATGCTGCCGCCCCAGGGTTCCGCGCGATGGAAGGGCCGCGTGCCGTCCAGTTCCACGCTGTGGCGTCCCATCATGGCTATCGCCTCCCCCTCCGGCTGATTGGATTCATTGCCGGCGCCGTACATCACCAGCGAGGGATGGTTGCGTATGCGCAAGGTCGTGCAGCGTACGGTTTCTTCCAGAATGTCCAGCGGCTGAAAGGCATGGGAGTTCCAGGCCGTGGGCCATTCCTGCAAGACCATGACGCCGTGGCGATCCGCCAGATCGAAGAAGTCGTCGGTCTCCGGCATGCCGGAGCCCCACGCGCGGAGCAGGTGGATATGGGCGTCCCGCGCCAAGGCGAAGAAGCGCGCGTAGCCTGCGCGATCGAAGCGCATGAGCGCGTCCTTCGTACACCAATTGGCGCCTTTGACGAACGTTTCCCGGCCGTTGACGACGAAGGTCCAATTGTAGGCGTCGGGGGACGGGCCGCCGGGCAAGGGCCGCATTTCGATGGTCCGCAGGCCGAAGGTCGTCTCGATCCGATCCGATCCCTGCGGTTTCTGGTTCTCGAAGCCCAACGTCAGTCGATACAGATCGGGCGCGCCGTGATCCGCGGGCCACCACAGGCGGGGATTGGGAATCTGCAATTCCAGGCTGATGTCGCGCGCGCCGCCCTCGCAGGCCACCGCATGCTCGAAATGGTAACTCTGGCCCCGGAAATTCTCGGGCGCGATCTGGCCGGCCAGCCGGCCTTTCCAGGCCTGGGCCGGCCCTTCCAGGCGCGCCTGCAGGAGGATGCGGCCCGCATGGGCGTCCAGGGTGGCTACGAAAGGGTGCAGCAGGCGGACGGGCGCGCGGGCTTCCAGCGCGACGGGCCGCCAGATGCCGACCGTCGGCAGATTGATGTAGTGCCAGCCGTACGAATTGTTGAAGGTGGCGGTGTCCAGCCACCCGACGTTCATGCCCGTGAAGTAGGGCGTGGGCTCGGCATCGCTGAGGCGAAACGGCGCGGGATGCAGTCTGACGACCAGTTCGTTGCTCTCCTCGAGATGGGCGTCGACCGCGAAGTCGAACTCGCCGAACATGCCCCGGTGCGAGCCCAGGAAGCGGCCGTTGAGCCATACGTCGCAGGCATCGAATACGCCGTGGAATTTCACGCGCTCGGCCCCGTCGGTATTGGGGAACGTCTTGCGCAGCCACCAGGTGCGGAAGCCTTCCGGGTACGCGATTTCGTCGTTCAGCCCGACGTACGGATCCGGTATGCGCCCGGCGTCGAGCAAGGCCGTATGCACGCTGCACGGCACCGGCGCGCGGATGGCGTCAGGCCACGGTTGGCCCAGGCGATCGTCCGGCGCCAGGCCGGCCGCCATTTCCCAGTCGCCGCCGAGATCTGTCGCGGCCGGCCCCGCCGGCAACGCCAACTCGCCGGCGGCCAGCGCGAGCGTCGTGCGTTCGCTGTCCAGCGGCGAACTGCGGGGGGCGAATTCCTCCCGGTCGACCTGATCCATGCTTTTCCGTACGTCCGTCATGTTCCCGCTCCTTGATGGCTGCGTTCGGCTGCGTTCCGGTCGCCGCGCAAACCGCTGATTTTCAGAACCAGGGGGTTGGGCCAGCGCAGATCGTTGTACAGGCGTTGCGTGCGGCAATACGCGACTTCGAGGCCGTCGCCTTTCCGCGTCCACGACGGACGCGGATTCACCTCGGGGCGGTATTCCAGCGTGCGGCCCGAAGCGCCCAATACTTCCACCTGCGCGTCGGCGGTCAGGGGAAGGTCGGCGATGAACGCGGTGCGCCATTCGCCCAGCGCGAGCGGCGGACCGCAGTCAACGGCGTAGAGGACGGCGCCGTCCCGGCTTTGGGTGAACAGGAAATGGCCCTGCCGCGGCTGGGTCCAGGGCCGAACGGCGCGCATCGCTTCGCCATTGACGAACATCCACAGGCCCAGCTCCCGCACCAGGTCGTCCTTGTCGCGTGGCAGGAGGCCGTCCGCGTCCGGACCGCCGATGGCCAGCAAGAGCGTGCCGCCCCGCGCGCGGACGTCGGCCAACAGTTCGATCAGTTCGCGTCCCGTCTTGTTGCGGTCGTTGCCGGCCCGGTACTGCCATTGCCGGCCTATGGTGTAATGGGCTTCGAAAGGGCCTTGCACTTCCGTACGCGCTTCCTGTTCCGGGGTGGCGATGCCGCCGCGCGTGATCATCAGGTCCGGCTTCAGATCCCAGGCGTAATCGACCAGGGAGGCCGTCGCGTCCCGGTACCCGTCGATGCACAGAATGTCGGGCGCGTACGCGGCGATCAGTTCGCGCAGTTGCGCTTGATCGTAGGCCAGCAGCTCCGGATTGGTCTCCGGGTTGCAGTGCGGTTGCGCGCGGGTCACTTCGCGTCCCCGTTGCCATTGAAACCAGGCGTCGTCCGGCGAAAAGTACAGGCCCACGGGCAGATCGCGCGCCCGCAGCGCGTGGCAATAGGCCGCGACCGCGTCCTGGCCCCAAGGCGTGTTCGTGACCTTGAAATCGGTCGTGGCCGTGTCCCACATGCAGAAGCCGTTATGGTTCTTGGCCGTGACGGTGACGTAATCGAAGCCGCACAGCGCCGCCAGCCGCGCATACCAGTCGGCATCGAAACGCTGCGGGCGGAACCAGGCGGGCAACTGCCGGAAGTAACGGGCGAGGTAATCCGCCGAGGCGCCGACGACCGAATGCGCGTTGACCATGCCGAACTGGGCGTCGACGGTCCAGTACAGATACATGCCCAGTGCCATGTCCTGGTACCAGGACAGGCGTGCCGGCGCATTGGCGCGCCGGGTGTAGACGGCCTGCGAGGCGCGATCCTGATCGGCGGGGCCGCTGATGGGGGTTGCCGTCATGGACGTCCTTCCTCTCCCGACGCCGCGTCACGCGCCCTGCAACGTCAGTTCCGAGGCGAAGTGGCAGGCGGACAGATGCCTTTCCCGGTGCGGGAGCAAGGGCGGATAGTCCGTGCGGCAGATGTCCCGGGCGTACGCGCAGCGCGGGTGGAAATAGCAGCCGGCCGGCGGGCGGGCCGGATTGGCCACTTCGCCCGGAAGGATGATGCGCGCGCCCCGCAGATCCGGGTCCGGCTTGGGCACGGCGGACAGCAGGGCTTCCGTATAGGGGTGCAGCGGCGTCCGAAACAACTGCCGCGTCGGTCCGCTTTCCACCACGCGGCCGCAATACATGACGGCTACGTGATCCGCGATGTGCTCAACCACGCTCAAATCGTGGGCGATGAACAGAAAGGTCAGGGCGAAATCCCGTTGCAGATCCTTGAGCATGTTCAGAATCTGGGCCTGGATCGACACGTCCAGCGCCGAGACGGGTTCGTCGGCGACGATCAGTTTGGGATGGGTGGCCAAGGCCCGGGCAATGCCGATGCGCTGCCGTTGGCCGCCGCTGAAGGCGTGGGGATACCGATGCAGATGGCTGGTTTCCAGGCCCACGACCTCCATCAACTGGCGCGCCCGCTCCTCAATCTGGCCGCGGGGCAGCTTCTGCAGTTTGCGCAAGGGTTCGCCGATGATGTCCAGTACGGTCCAGCGCGGATCCAGCGACAGGAAGGGATCCTGGAAAATCATGGAAATATGGGGCCGGTAGGCGCGCAACTCCCGCGGGCCGGCGGTAGCCAGGTCCACGGAAGCGCCGGGCGCGACCTGAAAATGCATGGCGCCGCTGGTCGGTTTCTGCGCGCGGACCACGCAACGCCCCAGCGTCGTTTTGCCCGATCCGGATTCCCCGACCAGACCCAGCGTTTCGCCCGACGCGAGCGACAGGGAAACGCCGTCCACGGCGCGCACCTGTCCCACCACGCGGCGCAAGAGGCCGCGTTGGATCGGAAATTGCTTGCGCACGTTCTCCAGGCGGAGCAGGCAGGCATCCGGCGCGGTCGGCTTCACGGCGGGGCCTCGATGTCCGAACTGTGCAGAAAACAGCGTACCGCATGCTCGGCTTGCACGTTGACCAGGGCCGGCACGGCCTGGTCGCATACGTCCGGCAGGCGGTCGGCGCACCGGTCCAGAAAACCGCAGGCGGGCGCCGGGTCCAGGGGGATGGGCACCGTGCCGTCAATGGTTTTGAGCCGGGACTGGATTTGTCCCAGGCGCGGAATGGATTCCATCAGCCGGATCGTGTACGGATGGCGGGGATCGTGGAAGATCGTCCGTACGGGGCCGGCTTCGACGATGCGCCCCAGGTACATGACGGCCACGTGGTCGCAGACTTCGGCGATGACGCCCAGATCATGCGTAATGAACAGAACCGCCATGCGGCTGTCCGCCTGCAATTCCCGGATCAACTCGAGAATCTGGGCCTGGACCGTCACGTCCAGCGCGGTCGTGGGTTCGTCCGCGATCAGGAGCGCAGGCCGGCAGGACAGCGCCATGGCAATCATGACGCGTTGCCGCATGCCGCCGGACAGCTGGTGCGGAAACTCCAGGGCGCGTTGGCGGGGAGCCGGAATGCCCACGCGCTCCAGCAGGGCCACGGAACGGGCCAGGGCTTCGCGGCGATTGAAGCCCAGGTGCAGGCGCATCGCTTCCGACAGTTGATTGCCGATGGAATGCACGGGACTCAGGGAGGTCATGGGCTCCTGGAAGATCATGGCGATTTCGCGCCCGCGAATGGAGCGTATGGCCGGGCTGGTTGGGGACAGGGCCGCCAGGTCCTGGATTTCGCCCTGCCGCGTCCGGAACAGGATTTCGCCCCCGACGATCCGTCCCGGACGCGGCACGATGCGCAGGATCGAGCGCGCGGTGACGCTTTTCCCGCATCCGCTCTCGCCAATCAGCCCCAGCGTAGTCCGCGGGGGCATCGCAAAATCTACGCCGTCCACGGCCTTGAGCGTGCCGTCGTCCGTGTCGAACCAGGTCTGCAACCCGCGTACGGCCAATAGGGTCTCCGGCAGGTTGGGGGCCATGTGCGCTGTTCGCATGCGGGAATGGGCAGATCGGGGTTGCGCGCTTGGATACGACGAGGCCGCTGCGCCCGCGGGGCGCGCTCGCGGCCTGGGACAAGTATAGTACGGAGAGTTTCGCGTCAAAAATGGGATTCAGCGCGCAGGCTCGAGAGGCGCCGGCCGCATCGCCGACGTCGCCGGATGTCGGACAGGTCTGCGCGCGCCGCCGGCGCCGCCGAGCGCGTGGCGCCAGGGGGACGGTAGCGGGGCTTCGCGCGTTGCCTCTGGCTCCCACGTTCCCGTTTGGCAGGCGCAGGGCGGGTCTTTAGGCGGGCCGACGGCGTTCAAGGATTGCGGAACGACGCTTTTTTTGCGTTTGACTCGATTTGGAAAGAAACCCTACAATGCTTGCCTAGATCCGGAGCGAACGCAATACGGCGGCAGGCCTAGGGTCTTGGATCCGGGCCTGCCGCGCGACGCGCGGGTTTCTGCGCGCCGGCCGCAGTCATTGCGGTCTCCGGGATGCCATTCACTACGCGAGGTGGAATATGACGAGGACATTGAGCATGCGCCTGGGGATTCTGGGCTTGGTCCTGAGCGTTTTCCTGATCGGCTGCGCGCCGGCGGTGGAGGAAGCGGCCATGGAGCCGGCCCCGATGGCCGCCGCCGCGGCAGACGACGACTCCGCCTGTCCCTACAATGAAGCGCCCATGCTGGCGGCGCAAGTGGCCGCGGGCGAGTTGCCGGGCGTATGCGAACGGTTGCCGATAGAGCCTTTGGTCCTGGGCGAGGGCTTGGCCGTCGACCCGGACTGGGTGGACATGCAGATCGGCGAATACGGCGGCGAGATGATCTACACGGTCGTACACGTGGAGACCAAGGAGCCGATGTTCATTACCCTCAACCGGGATCCGGAGATTCAGGCGGGCGGCATTTTCAAGAAGCTGGACATCAGCGCTGATTACGCCGAAATGACCTTCTACCTGCGGCCGGGGCACAAATGGTCCGACGGCGTCCCGTTGACGACGGCGGACGTGCAGTTCGCCGTGGAAGACGTGCTGCAAAACGACGAGCTCTATCCCGCCATGCCTTCGTATCTGGTCTCCGGCGGGAGTTCGTCGGGGGCGGAACCCGAGCTGGTCGTGGTGGACGACTTCACCTTCAAATTGGTCTATCCCGAACCGTATCTGTCGTTCGAATACAGTCTCACGGGCCTCGGCGTGGGCTATTACGATCTGCTCAAGCCCAAGCATCACATGAGCCGTTACCACATCGCGCAAGGCGATGCGACGGAGATCGCGGCCATGGCGGAGGCCGAAGGCGCGGAAACCTGGGCGGACCTCTTCAACCAGGTCGACATGCGCATGTGGCAAGAGGCGCAAGACCACGCGATCGGCTTCCCGCAGTTGAACACTTTCCTGCTGACGGAACACGAAGGGGATCGCTTCACCTGGGTGCGCAATCCCTACTACCATGCCGTCGATACGGCGGGCAACCAACTGCCCTACCTGGATGGCCGGAAGCACATCAATATCGGTTTTTCGGCCAAGGAACAGGCGGAACTGCTCATGTTCTCGCGGCAGGCCCATTACCACTGGCAGACCGACTTGACCGTTCTGCCCCTGGTCATGGAGCGCCAGGAGGAAGGGAACTATACGACCCTGATTTATCCCAACAAGGATTCCCGCATGTACTACCTCAACCTGAGTTTCGCCGACCCGGGTTGGCGCGAGGTCGTATGGGACAAGCGTTTTCGGGAGGCCTTGCAACTGTCCATCGACAAGCAGGAACTGCTGGACGAACTCTATTTCGGACAGGGCTCGTTGCCGGCTACCCAAACGGCGGACTACGACCCGGCGCGGGCCAATGCCCTGTTGGACGAGATGGGCATGTCCGCGCGCGACGGAGACGGCTTCCGGCTGGGCCTGGACGGCGCGGAGTTCGAGATTTTCATTACGCAGGATATCTGGGGCGGTTACTTCGAACAAGCGCCGTTTCTCAAGGACTATTTTGAAGCCGTGGGGCTGCGCACCGACTACAAGCAATTCGAACCCGGCATTACCGGCCAGATGCGGCAGGCCAACGAGCACAAATCCGGCATCACCTGGAACTCCGCGCCCAATTGGCATGCCCACAATCCCATGGATCCGGATTACATGCCCAACGTCAATACGGGGCCTCTGTTCAGGACGTGGTTCGAATCCGACGGCGAACGGGGCGAGGAGCCTCCGGACTGGTTGCAGGAGTTTTACGGCATCCACGAAAACCTCCTGCAACACGCGTTCGGCACGCCGGACTTCGACGCGTGGGCCGCTCAGCGCGACCAGTGGATTTACGACAATAATCCGTTCTTCACGTTCGTGGAGCAACCGGGCATCTACCACATGTTCTCCAACTGCCTGGGCAACGTCGTCACGGGTCCCGTCTACCATCATGGTTCATGGACCAATCACAAGTTGCTCTATTTGAAAAGCGACTGCGCCATGAATTGACGCCGCAGACGGGCGGTACGGTTCAGCGCCGTTGGCATCAATAACAGCGTCATCGGCGCGCCCAGGTCTCCCGTACGCGGAAGGAAACGCAGGGTGCGGTTGGGCGTTTCCGCAGCCGAGGCCAGCGTGCGCTGCGATGGCCGGGCCGGTTCCTGCTTCGCCCAAAGCGTTTTGGTTGCGGCGGCGTCCCGCGCGGGACGCCGCCGCGGGAGCGGCAGCTGCCGCACGTACTGTAACGGGTTGATATTCGCTTTGGGATCAGGGTATCCCTGCGCAGCTGTCGGCCACGGGCAACAAGTATATTGAGGCCTGCGATGGCGCTTGGTGGCTCCGCATGCCGCTTTCCGTTCCGTTCGTTCCCAATCCATGGGTCAGGCATGAAGCGCTTGGAGGCGGGAGATCTGCGCGCGGCGCCAATGCCAACCAAATGCTTTTCCCGCAGGCAGTGCAGATATGCTCGCGTTCCAAAGCGAACGGTAAACCCGTGGAAGCCAGGCGCGACCAAGGCACAGGGTTGCGCCTGAGGCCGTACGCTACGCGTAGAGCAGATGGCAGAAATCCAGCGCCGCGCTCCAACGGCAAAACGATGACGGCGTCGTCCGCCAGGCCGAAGCGGATACCGCCTCCAAACCAACGACTGATGCAATCGTCAACAGTTGTCCGAGCGTGGCCGCGTGATCGACCGCATGTTTCGCTGTACAGACAGGCAGCGTAAAACGGGAGGAGCGATCGGGAAACGACGTATCTGGAAAGAGAGAAGAATTACTGACCATGCGCCGAAACCCGCCGGCGGGTTTCGGCGCGATCCCATCGTCGTAAGGCCGCTTCGGCGGGATGGCCGTCCGCCTCGCTTCAGATTTCGACGAGGAACGGCAGGCATTGTCCTGACTCAACTCGACTTTGTCCCGGAATGCCGGCATTTCCAAACCCCTGCCCAGTACAGAAAGCCTAGGCAACGATACGCGTATGGGTCGTAGCAGGTTGCCACGCGCCGCCCGCGTTGGAACCAACCGCTGCCGCGTGCCGCGGCGTTGCGCGCCCGGTTCTGAGTGCTGTCGTGGCGCTAGCTGCCCGTCGCGCGCAGGCGCAGGGGGCGGTTCTGTCGATCCGTCAGGCTACTCGGGGGCGAAAGTCGCTCCGGTTGCGACCGAGCGCGGGAGCCGCAGACCGCGTTCCCCTTCCCGTACACGGCCGGCCACCGACGCCAGGGAGGCGCCACAGGGCTGCTACGACAAGACGGCCACGCGTTGCGTTGCCCCTATTAGGACGTAGAGCCATGCGGCGAGGATCGCGTTCAAACGCATTGGCGCCGTAGCCGGTGTGCGCAAAATCTTGCAATCAGGCGTCCTGCTCCAAGGGACATGCATGAAATGCAAGGTACCGGTGAGGCTGCTACCGATCGTAGCGATTTCCTGCGTCGGGGCACGCGGCATGAACCGCGTGTACATACGCGCTCTCAGTGCGTTGCAGGACGCATCCGATTGCGCGCAAACGCTTGTCTTGGATTATGGGCGGGAATGCAAACAGTCTTGAATGTCAGAGACAGGTCCCAACAGCAAGGGGGCGCCGGCCATATCCCACTGCAGAGGCAATACGCGGCGCGCGCGAGCGTAGGCTAGGGTTTCTTGCGGGTATTCGCGCGCGCATACGCAGGGCAAGACAGGGGCGTTTATTGCATGCCTGCGGAGATCCTGGGCAGCTTGTATGGCCTTGTCGATGCGATTGGTTCCCATATGCGCGGACGCTTCGCCTACCAGCAGGAACTCCAGGGATGCATCCTGGCTTGTCATTCTGACGCGCGCTACCAGATCGCATCTCCTTACTGGGCTGTTATCGGGGATCTTAAGTCTTTGCGCGAGGGCCGGCCAGAACTGGGCGGGTATGTAATTGTTCCACAGTTCGTCAATGGCGTCTACGCGCCACATGGTTCCCGTGCCGTTCGTCATAATGCCGAGCCATGTTGGCTCGCTCAAGGCCCAGCGGCTCAACGTTTTCTTGATGATTTCGGCGCGCCCCTCCGCGTTGGCCCGTTCCGTTAAGACCAGATCTTTGTGCATTGAGTCGATACGGGCTCCCAGTCTGCCTTCTACGGCATCTATATGGGCATGCAGTTCCCTTCTCGTCTCCTTGAACTGGATCTGCACCTGGTCGAATTGGGACTGTATCCGGTCGGACTGGATCTGCACTTGGTCGAACTGGCCCTGCACTTGGTCGAATCGGCCCTGCATTTGGTCGAATTGGGACTGTACCCGGTCAAATTGCCCGCGTGTTTCTTGCCGGAAATCGCGGAGTTCATCGGCTAAACCCTGTACGGTTTCGGCTAGCGCGTCAACCCTGCGTTCCAAGTTATCGAAGCGGCATTCCAAGTCACCGACTCTGCGATAAACGTTATCAACGTCTTGCGCGGAGGGCGACTGCCCAAGCCGCTTCAAGCGTTGTCCCAGCCACTGGCAAATGGTCCTGACCCATGCAAGCACGGATTGCAACAAGTTGCGCGGCGGTTCGTTGTCGGGCGCGCGTCGCGTCTGTTCAGCCAGATTCTCCCCTTCGCGTACGAACTGACGCGGGGTGGACGTCAGGGCGTAGAGACAGTCGAGACCTGCGGCAAGGGCATCGCCAAGATCATGCAGCCTTCCGCCATATGACAGTCCAGCCTCTATCTCGTTGGATCGAGGCTTTCGAGCCTCTGCGGCTGGGTAGGCATAAACGTCCATACGCAACATTCTATTCTATACGCGCCCCCAACGCTTGCGTTCCCGATTTCCGATCCGTGCCGGGGCATAAACGCCTGGCCAGCCGCGCGGGCCAAGCGGGAAGGCCTGGGCAATGTTGAATTTTGAGTTCAACCAGCTCCGAGCCTCTGCCAAGTACAGAAAATCCGGACAACGATGCGTGCGTAGGGCGTAGCGGGCTGCCGCGCATCGCCCGTGTGGGAACCAACCGCTACCGCGTGCCGCGGCGCGCCCGGTACCGTTCCGGGGCGCAGGGCAGGGGATGCGTACGCCGGGCCCGAGTCGGAGCGACGGCCTCCATGCCCTTGCGCGCCCGCCAAGCGCGGAAGGCATCGACATTATGGGTTCGGTCCGCGCTCAGAGGACCACAGCCCGTCGGTTCAGGCTTCTGCCGTGTCGGGCCTGAGTGCTGTCATGGCGCAAGCGCCCGTCACGCGCAGGCGCAGGGGACGACCTGTCGTTCCGTCTTGGGTACGGAAGCCGCCCCGGCTGCGACCGAGAGCGTGATCCGCCTCTTTTGGGGCGCGCGCACGACCGTGCCGTCCCGCCGTATGGCGGACCGATCCGGATCGGACAGCCTATAGGCTATCCGGCGCGGCCAGGCGCTCCGGTCGCCCCCGTCGACCTAGCGGCGCTCTCGTTCCATTTCCCGTACGCGGCCGGTCACCGACGCCAAGGGGGTACCCGTCTGCGCCATCTCGATCGCTGCCGCGCAAAGACGGCCATGGGCTGCGTAGCTCAGGATCCGTAACGGTCGCAAATGCCTTTTTCCCTTGGCTTTGCAATCCAAGCTGCAGAAACAGTGCGTTATATGCGTATATAATAGGCTTTAGTCGATACTTGGACTTGCTGGAACGCGATCAAGGTCTCTATATGACGGCGAGAGGTTCTCGTTAAGACATGCCCATAGCCCTTTCAGCTGATTCATTGAGGAGAGAAACCGAGGTCCAAGCAATCCAAAATGGAGGAGGCAGTCGATGGGGTTTCCGCCCTGCCTGGCGGGCCGCGGTTTGAAGGCCAGAGGCGCAAAAGATCGCCGCGCCCGTCTCCCAGATTTTTCCATGAGTTCCGTACCCAACCTATCGTACTGCCGATCTGGCTCTGGAATCTGTTAGTGATCGGGATGTTGACAGTATTCGGCGGCGCGCTTCTGTATCTCGCGCTGGGACTGTTGGGCATTGTGCTGATATTCTGGGCCATCTGACGCCGGGCCGCCATTGCGGTTTGCGCTGAGCCGGCATGCCGGCTGGATACAGGAAGTCCAGGTATCACGCATACTTGACAAGCGAGGGGCAACGCGGGAGAGCGCGGGGCCGACCGCTGTCGCATTCCGCCGCGCAACGTTCCTTGCAGCTAGGCGAAAGCGCAATCAATCCGGCTCCTCTCCCCTTCGGGGCTCTCCCACGTGACGGCGTTCTGCATGATAGCGGGCCTGGCCATCCGACTTGCGACGCCGGCATAGTGCTGATGGCACCATCACAGGCTCAACAAAGGCTTCAGTCGTTGTCGAATGGCGAGCGCTGGGGCGAGCGCTGGAGGAAGGAATGCGTAGCGACGAATCCAGGCCCTGCCTGTCATGGGAAACTTCCATTCATCCGCCTCCCGCCTCGCGTCTGAAGAGTGCCGCCCGCGGGACGAAGGAATGGACGAACCCTGCAACCTGCGCTACGCGCGCGTAGCGCGCATCCTTGAAAATGGCCTTGTTGAATTTGCGCGGGGCCGGACGTTCGGTTTGCATGCGCTTAGGCATGCCTACGCCTACAGGCGCCCGCGCGGGTCAGCGGCAGCGACTTGTTGTGTCCAATCAATCTCCATCCGCCCCTGCCTTACGTTGCAGGAGAGGTCTGCGTACGGTCTGATCGCCTGGAACAGGGATGTTGCATGCCCTGCGTTGAGCGCAAGCGAAGGCAGGCTGGCGCGCCGCGGTGGAAGCGAGTGGCCGACAGGGGAAGTACAGAGGCCCTCATTCCCCAGTGAACGACAAATGGATATAGACGTTTGGGCGTTACCGTCGGCTTGTGAGACCGACGTAGCCTCGCGCTACGGGCGCTCGCATCCCAGAAGCCTTGGACTGGGTCCCAGAGGCGAGGTCGCCTTGGAACGCACGCGGTGCGAGACGGCGCCGATCGGCGTCTGGGCCACGAGGCGGAGCCAACCCCGCGCGCAATGCCTGGGCGGGCCGCGCAGGCAAGGCCGCGTCCGGAGGCGCGCACTTCAGGAACAGTCAGCCAAGCCGAGGCTGGCCAAATCATTCGTGGCTATGCTGCTTAACCCTGAGGGAATGCAGCCTGTGTAGGTATTGCCTGTGCCAAGGAACAAGTGTTCAAGCCGGGCCAGGCTACTCAATTGAGAGGGAATGGCGCCGCTCAATTGATTGTCGTTGAGGTACAGGCGCTGAAGTTGGGCCAGGTTGCCCAATTGGGAGGGAATGGCGCCGCTCAACCGGTTATCGTGCAAGTCCAGCTCTATGAGTTGGGTCAGGTTGCCCAATTCAGGCGGAATGGGGTCGCTCAATTGATTGAGTTCGAGCGAGAGGTATTGCAGTCGGGTCAGGTTGCCCAATTGGGAAGGAATGGCGCCGCTCAATTGATTCCTGTCGAGGTACAGGAATTGCAGTTGGGTCAGGTTGCCCAACTGGGAAGGAATGGGGTCGCTCAATTGATTGTCGCCGAGCCGCAGATCGCTGAGCTGGGTCAGGTTGCCCAATTGGGTGGGAATGGCGCCGCTCAGTTGATTGTCGCCGAGGTATAGCTGCGTGAGGCGCGTGAGATTACCCAACTGGGTGGGAATGGGGTCGCTCAATTGATTGTCGCCGAGGTCAAGCTCCGTGAGTTGGGTCAGGTTGCCCAATTCAGGCGGAATGGGGCCGTTCAATTGATTGCGGCCCATACGCAGCCTGGTGAGGCGCGTGAGGTTACCCAGCTGGGCGGGAATGGGGCCGCTCAACTGATTGTTGGAGGAGAGAGTGAGCTGCGAGAGTTGGGCGAGGTTGCCCAATTCAGGCGGAATGGGGCCGCTCAACTGATTGAGAGAGAGCGCCAGCACTTGGAGGCGGGTCAGATTGCCCAATTCAGGCGGAATGGGGCCGCTCAATTGATTGCTGGAAAGCCACAGTTGTTCGAGTTGGGCGAGGTTGCCCAGCTCCGCAGGGATGGAGCCGCTCAATTGGCTGTACCAGGCGTACAGCGCCCTAAGGCGGGTGAGATCGCCCAATTCAGGCGGAATGGGGCCGCTCAACTGAAGATTGATGCTGAGGTTCAGCACCGCAAGTTGGTCCAGCCCGCTCAGCGAGGGCGGAATGGAGCCCGTCAAGTTGAGTCTCTCGAGCCATAGCCTTTCCACCCGTTCAGGGGTGCCGCCGAGCGAGACGCCGACCCAACTGTCAGGGCCGTCGATAGGCGTATTGAGGCTCCAGCTCCGGAGGGGCGCGCCATCCGGATCCAGCGTATCTTTGAGCACCAACAGGAGGTCGCAGTCCCTCACCAACCCGGGGTTCTGTTTCTGGGCGTTGGACAAGGCGATGCCGGTTCCGCAAGGCGTGAGCGGCGTGGGCGGCACGCTCGCTCCGATCTTGCTTGGGGACGACGCGCCTGCGTCATCATCGTTCCCGTTGGCGTTCGCCCCGCGTTCGCTGCTTCGCCGCTCGCCGCAATCGGTCCAACCCTCCAGCAGATCCAGCTCTGCGAAACGCTCCGGGGACTCGGACGCGCGCGAAGATTCCATGCCGAGACGCATCGTAAGGGAACGGCTGGGACTGATGCGCGCCCCGTCGGTATCCTCGGCCCACGCCGTCAGCGTGTAGACGCCCTCCAAGGCGAAAAGATCGCGCGGGAAGTCGTAGTAGGCGTGCGGGCCTGGCGCAAACGCGATCAGGTTGCGGACGGCGTGGGGACCGGCAGCCGCCGTCAGGCTCCAACGCCCCAGGCGCGGTTCATCGACGGCGGCGGCATGATGCGGCTCGCGTTGGAGCGCGACGGGAAAGAGATCGCGCACCTCGTACAGGGCCGGGACCGCAGCCTTGCCTGTCGCGCGGGCCGTTTCGCGCAGAGTGGCAAACGGGAATTCAGGATCGCGCAAGGCCGCGGCGTCCCAGTCGACATGCACGTGCAACACCTGCGCGTCGTAGGACGCGCCCGATACGGTCGCCGGGCGGAAACCGGCTATCTCGCCCTCGTCCTCGCGTTCCAGACGCAGACGGTAATGGGAAAAGTCTATCCGGTCCAGATCCACGGGCCCGCCATGCGCCAAGCCCACGCGGAAGAAGTCCTGGGCCTCCGCGTAGTTGCGAAACGCGGGGCCGAAACCCAGATAGTAGAAGCGTCCGGCGGTCTTCTGCGCGTGCGCTACCACCTCGGGAATCGTCCCGCCGGTCAGCACGCCGCCCTCCGTCGTGGCATAGGGCGCTACGTAGAACGGCGTGCAGAACTCAGGCGCAGCCATGCTGGAAACGGCCTCCGCGGCCGCGATATCGCTCAGCACGAAATGCGTGTCTGCGACGTGGCTCAGCACATGGGTTTCTCCCGTCAGCGCGACGCTTATGGCCAGTTCGGCGGTCAGAGGCAGGTTGTCGAACGTCACGCTGTCCGCACCCAGCGGCGCCGTCCGCATGACAGGCGCGTAGCCCTTGCTCTCCACGATCGCGGTGATACGGGCCCGGTAGCGCAAATCGCCCAGCGCCTCCCACGAGTCGGACGTCGGAGGGCGCCACGATACGGTCAATTCGTCGGCTTGCTCCGTGCGGGCGACGGTCAGGTCCGCGACCGCCGGCAGCCGCTGCGCGACGGGGCAATCGACGTGCTCCGCGTCAAACGCATCGCGCCCCCAGACGCCGAAGCTAGGGATGCCGATCAGCCCAGCCGCCAGCGCGAGTCCTGCGCCCAGCCGTAAAACGCACGCTAAAGGCCGCAACATCAGGTATGGGGAAACCCAAAAAGAGGAGAGGGGGGGGGGGGGGGGGGGGCAAGGTCGTAACGCTCAGGGCAAGCGAAGACCGGGATTATATAGCCGAGATCCGTGATCACCATAATTTTGAGGATGGCGCTGCACAGTACGGGTTTACCGACGCGAGCGCGCCCGGCTGCAACAATGGATATCGTGGCGATAGGCCAAAGCGGACCGCGCATCGGCAACGCACGCGGGCGCGTCAAACGTCGGGGGCGGCGCGGAGGCTAGGGAAGCGCAAAACCGCCTGCACAGTATTGAACGACAACTAGCCGTACGCACCTCCGTTGTCCCGCTTGGGCCGCCGCCATGACCGGCTGGGCTTGGCAACGCTGCGTGTAGGGTCTGGCCCAAACCCAAGGCCAGACCTGCATCCCGCGGCGTACCGCGACTGGTTGTCCAAGGGGCCGCATGGTATGGGCGCGCCGCCCGTGCCTGCGGCTTGTTTTTATGCGTTCAGTCGCCTCGGTTCCGCGTGCGGCGGCGCCAATGCGGAACCGGGACGCGTCCCGCATGCCAGGCGCGCCATGACCGCAACGCGTGAGGCGACCGTCAATCTGCGCCGCATGGCCAAGGGTTCGGCGGAAACCCGAGAGACGGAAACGCTCTGGCGTCCAGCGAGGATGGCGGATGCGCAACGAACCCGGATGAAGCCGGAGAATGGCCTTGTTGCCTTGGCCGCGCGAACAGGATGCGGGGCGCATTCGATGGAGGGTGCCGTAGCGGGCGTCCGCCCACCGCAATCAAGGGCGCTGGTCAACGACCGCGTCGTTGTCATGTCCGGGGCAATAATGCACAATCCTCCGGCCGCGCCCCGCGCGGGCGCCTGTTATGTCTTTGAACCACGGCCTGGACCCAAGCCCAGCGGGCCTGGATGGCCGATGCGAATCGTTTTCAGTGATGGCATGCACATGCAAGAACGGAGTCTCTTGGTACTGGCCGTAGTTGACTATTATTTGCAGGTAGGTGCCGTCGGGCAGATAGACCTGATGGGCCCACGCGCGCAAGTCCTTTTCTATCGCAACGGCCTCCGCCTCGCTCAACGCGAAAGCCGACCGGATGAAACGTTTCGTGACCAGCACGTAGTGCCCGCTATCCCCGAAGGGATACGGGAATATCACGCTGCTCGGGAGGGCCTGGGCGGACGGAACGAAGCGGCAGGCCGTACGCGTAAGGAGCCAATGATACAGTTGCGGCGGCAAGGCGGTCGCCAGGGCGCGCTTGATCATAGTGCCTATGGCCATATGTTGCCAGCTTGCGGTTACGGTACGCGTAATCGCTTCCACTATACCCCTCAAGGGCGAGAATGGAACGCCCATGGGGGCCGTAACGCAACGCTGCGGAGCCGGAGCGGGGAGGATCCAGGACATGGTGGGAGATGCCCGCGGTTCCCGGTCCGATGCGTTGGAGGGAGCGAGAAAGTAGTGGCAACCCCTTTCGGAAAACCGCCCGCCTGGCTGTCTCAATGACGGGCTTGCAAGGCGCGTACCCGCATAAGGAGCGCCCTGAATGCGCGCGAACGGGCGCAAGGATATCCTTGTCTCGGGGCGGCGTCCTGATCCATGTTTGGGATTTAACGCAATGGAATTGCATTCATGTTCACGGTGGCCTACTTGGCATCAGACCTGAAATAAAGCGCAAGCCGCAGGATGCTGCGCCCGCGATCGCGGGCAGGCGCCGTTCGCAATGGCAAGCGGCTGCCGCAAGCCGTTCCGAAGCAGCCGGCGCGATCATGCCCCGCAATAGCGATAGTTGTCTTGGCGATCGGTCAGCGCCAGCCGGTCGCTGAGTTGGGCCAGCAAAGCGGCTTTGGTGGCGACGTGGTCGGCGTCGTCCCAGAGATTCCGCATTTCCAGCGGATCGTTTTCCAGATCGTACAAAAGGCCGTCGCCGGTGCCGCCGTAGACGCAGATTTTCCAACGCGCCGTGATGAACGTGCGCAGGCGGCACATCTCGGCGGACTTGGTGTCCTCGTCGTACTCGACCAATTTGCCCGCCTGCTGCGTCGGGAGGCCGGCCTCAATGGCGGGACGCAGCGATTCGCCCGGCAAGAGCAAGGGCTGGGCGCGTTGCGCGCTCTGCCGGTTCAACGCGGCTTGATCAATGCCGGCGTAGTCCAGCACGGTGGGGACGAAGTCGAGATGGCTGACGGGCTGGGCGTAACGCGCGCCCTGCCGCCCTTGCGGACTCTTCCAGATCAAGGGGACCCGAATGACCGGTTCGTAGGGCCATACGCCCTTGTAGAGCAAATGGTGGGAACCTAGGTAGTCGCCGTGATCCGACAGGAAGACGATGACGGTGTCGTCCGCCAACCCCAAAGCCGTCACCGCCTCCAGCAAGCGGCCGACGCAATCGTCAACGTGGGTGATCATGCCGTAGGTCTGGGCCAGCGCCTCGCGCAGGACGGCCTCGTCCCAGGTGCGGTACCGCTCCGTGTCGACGCGGGCCAGGAACCCGCAGGGTTCGTCCGCGCAATCCCAGTTGTCCGGGAGCTGCAACGCGGCCGGATCGTACATTTCGCTGTAGGGGCGGGTCGCGCAGAACGGGTGATGCGGATCGGGAAACGAGGCGACCAGAAAGAAAGGCCCGCCATCGGCGGCGCGCAGGAAGTCGATGCTTTTCTGCGCGATCCAGTCGTTGTAGTGCCACTCCGGCGGGATGGCCATCCGCCACGCTTCGGCGCCCGGCAAGGCGCGATAGGCCTGGTCCCGACTCAGTTCGGCCTTGGTGCCGGGACGCCGGCGTTCCACGTCGTTGACGTAGTCGCCGTTGACGTAATCTACGTGCCCGCCTACGTAGTCGACGCTCTGGTATCCGTAGAAGGGCAGCGGCAAGGACGCGATGGCGCCGGCGTTCCACAGATCGCGGCTTTCCCAGGTGACCGGGTTGCCTTCTGCGTCGCGTGCGTCCGTGCTGAAGGGCTGCAGGTGGATCTTGCCGACGCAATGGGTCCGGTAGCCGTGGGCGGCCAGCGCGGCGGTGACGGTGGGCACGTCCGCGTCCAGTTTGCAGCCGTTGGTGGTCAGGCCGTGCTGCCGCGGGGTCAGCCCCGTATGCAGGGTCGCGCGCGACGGTTGGCACACGGGATTGCTGGTATAGGCCCGGTCAAAGGAAACGCCCGCGCGGGCGAGTCGGTCCAGATGCGGCGTTTTCACGTCCGGGTTGCCGTTCCAGCCCAAGCTGAAACTGTTCATCTGATCCGTCATGATGACCAGAAAGTTCGGGCGCATGCTCCCTGCTCCTCTTCAACCTTTCAAACCGGTCAGGGCGATGCCCCGAATGATGTGCTTCTGGAAAAACAGAAACGCGACGACGACGGGAAAGACGGCGATGAAGGCCCCGGCGTTCTGGACCGCGAAGTTGCGTTCGTATTCCGCGGCGAACGTGGCCAGGCCCACCGCCAGCGTGTATTTGCTGGTGTTGGTCAAAACGACCAGCGGCCAGAGCAGGTTGTCCCAGTTGGCCAGGAACTGGATGATGCCCAGGGCCGCGAGCGCGGAGGGCACCAGCGGCAGGGCCACCTGCAGGAACAGGCGGGGTTCGCTGGCGCCGTCGATGCGGCCCGCGTCCAGCAGCTCGTTGGGCACGCTGTGCATGAACTGCCGCATCAGGAAGATCCCGTAGGGCGTGACGGCGGCCGGGACGATGAGGGAGGCGTAGGTATTCAGCAGGTTGCCCCACAGCACGACCTGGTAGTGGGGGATGAGCAGCATGGGCCCCGGGATCATCATGGTGGCGAGGATGACGTAGAACATCGCCTCCTGGTAGCGGAACGCGTACTTGTTCCACACGAAGCCGATGAACGCGGACGTGAAAACGCTGAGGGGCGTGGCGAGGCCGGTCACGAGCAGGCTGTTCAGGAAATACCGTCCGAAGTTGATTTTGGTCCAGGCGTCGATCAACGGCTCCAGCGTGAAGCGCTGGGGCCAGAACGAGGGCGGATACGCGCTGATCTCCGCCTCCGGCTTGAAGGTGGACATGGCCATCCACAGCACGGGGAACAGCATCAGGACGGCGCCGAGCGTCAACAGCAGATAGAGCGGGAGCGCGGCGACGGACGCAGTCCGCCGCGGCGCGCGCGTCCGGGCACCGGCCATGGGGTCAGCCGCCGATCTCCCACGCGCGGCGCAGGAAGCGGATCTGGATCATCGTCAACGCCATGATGAGGCCGAACAGGATGAAGGAAAGCGCGGCCCCGTAACCGAAGCGGTACAGCTGGAAGGTCTTTTCGAACAGCAGCAGGACGACGGTCGTCGTCGAGAACAGGGGGCCGCCGTCGGTCATGACGTACATGGGCACGAAGACCTGCAGGCTGTTGATGACGCCGACCACGACGACGAAGGAGAGCGCGGGCATCAACAGCGGCAAGGTGATGCGGAAAAACGCGGCGCGGGCACCCGCGCCGTCAATCTGCGCCGCCTCGTAATAGGTCTGCGGAATGTTCTGGAGGCCGGCCAGCAGGATGATCATGCGCACGCCCAGGAATTTCCAGAAGCCGAACAGAATCAGGCTCGGCATGGCCCATTGGGGCCGCGTCAGCCAGCCGATCTCCGGCGGCGGCGGCAGGTTGAGAACGTCGGCGACGGCGAAGATGGCCGTGTTCAGAATGCCGAAACGCGGCTGGTAAATGAACTCCCAGACCAGCGCCACGGCGACCATGCCGGTCACGGTCGGCATGAAATAGCTGGCCCGGAAAAACGCCTGGAAGCGCGTGACGGATTGAATCATGACCGCCACCAGCAGGCAGATGACGGTGCCCAGCACGACGTTGCCGAAGGCGAACTCGAACGAGTTCCCCAGCGCCTGCCAGAAGCGCGGATCGTCGAACAGCGCTTCGGCGTAGTTGTCCAGGCCGACGAATGGTTGCGCGGAACGCAGGGGTTGCCAGTCGAAGAAACTGTAGACGAAGGTGTAGATGAAGGGAAAGACGGTCCACACCAGGAAATAGGCCGCCGCGAGCAGAACGGCGCCGGCCACCATGGCGTTCTGGCCCGCCAGCTTGATCTGATGGGGCCGCGCGGGCGCGGTCCCCGGGAAGCCGAAACGTTCTCGCAGGCCCAAGGCGCATTCCTCCCGGACGGAGTCGTGCGGGGCGCGGGAACGCTGGATGGCCTCTCCCGCGCCCGCTTGGTTCAGGGCTGATCCGGAATCATCAAATTGGCGTGTTTGTAGTTGCGCTCGATGATATTCCAGTCCTCTCTCTGCTCCAGCTCCTGGTTGATGAAGCCTTCCGCCTGCTGCATGGCGTCGTCGATGGAGGCGCCGCCCACCAGGATGGGGTCGATCAGGGCTTCGCTGATGCCGGTGTTGTAGACGGCCGGCGTATCGTTGACGATCCCCCATTCCACGGCGCCGGCAATGACGTTGGCCACTTGATCGGCCTGCACTTCCGGCAGATCGATCAGCTTCTTGTACGGGGGAATGAAGCCGTTGCGCAACGCGACGGTCCGGGCGACGCGGACGTCGTCGCTGTACAGGAAATGCCAGAAGTCCCAGGCCACCGCCTTTTCGGCCGGACCGGCGAAGGGATTCACGACGGCTTCCACGGCGAAGCGAATGTTGCCGTAGGCGGGTGGGAACGTGCCGTCATGGGTCGGGATGGGCGCGGCGAACCATTCCAGATCCGGATTGTTGCGGCGCAGCACCGAAGTGACCCAGGAGAAATCCGCGATGATGGCCGTGGTCTCCGAGGCGAAGGAATCCAGGCGATCGGGCATTTCGGGATCCGTGACGCGGTCCGTTTCATGCAGATCCCGGATGAATTGGAGGGCGGCGCGGCTCTCCGGGTTGTTGATCTGCACGCGTTTGCCGTCTTGCGTGAACAGATAGCGCCCCTGTTGATAGCATCCGTTCTTGTGGAAAGTGGGCCAGTCCGCCTGGAAGCCGGCCTGCACGATGCGGTTCTGCTCGTCGTACCGGGTCAGGGCCTTGGCCACGGTGCGCAGATCTTCCCACGACTGCGGCGGCTGGTCCACCGCGAAGCCCGCTTCTTCCCAGAGGCGGGTGTTGATGTACATCACGGGCATCATGGTGCCCATGGGCAGGAAATGCCGGCTCCCCGGCGTGCCGGTGGGGCAATCCATCGCGCCTTCCGCGAACGCGACCCAGTGCTCGTCCAGGAACGCGCGGTTGGCCACGTGATCCGGCATGGGATCCATGAGGTTGCCGTCGCAGAATTCGGTGAGTTGCGAGGTATGCATGTGCCAGAGCGACGGCCCTTGGCCCGCCGGCACGTTGACGGTGAGCTTGGTCCAGTATTCGCCCCAGGCTTGGTTGGAGACGTTGATGGTGACGTTGGGATACAGTTGCATGTACGCCTCCGCCCATTCCCGTTCGTATTCGTAGCGGTCCAGCGCCCATTCCCAATACTCGAGCGTGATGGGTTCGCCGTTGTTGATGCTGTCCTTGACGACGTAGGGAATGCCGGTCGCGGCGTTGGGGAGTTCCATGACGTTGGCCGGCACGTCGATGGTTCCGATCTCCACGACCGGCCCCGCGGCGGGTTCAGCCGTTGCGCCGGGAGAAGCGCAACCGGCGATCGCGGCCGTGACCGCCATGCCTGCGCTCAAACGCATGAAAGAGCGACGGCTCATCTGTTGGTGATTCATGGCAGCTCCTTCCGGCGTGTGCCGGGGCAATCGAAAGCGCGGGCGCAAGGCCTGCTATGTCATACCATACGGGGCGTTGAAGCGAAAACGCGTTTTACGCTCTTATGCCTGCTCTAGGCCGGCACGCGCAACCGCGGTCTGGCCGCGGCCAGCGACGCGCAGGCCCGCCTATCCTGTGCTTGGCAGAGGCGTACGGGCCGCGTCCGGTGGGATATAGTATTAGAGCGGCTGGGCCAGCCTGCGATGGCGCGCAGGATACAGGGAGGACGCGCGATGCCGCGCTATTTGCCGGAAGGCATAGACGAATTCGACGAACTGCGCGCGCACCCGGACGCCCTGTACGTGGACAAGACGGCTCAGATCGCGGCGCTCGCTACGGAAATGCTGGGACTGGCCCCGCAACTGTTCCTGGCGCGCCCGCGCCGCTTCGGCAAGACGTTACTGGTATCGACCTTGGAGGCCCTGTTCCAGGGACGCCGCGAGCTGTTCGAAGGAACGTGGATTGGACAAGACGGCCGCTGGGATTGGGCGCGCCATCGCTATCCCGTCTTGCGGCTGGACATGAGCGTACGGGGCGCGCACTCCCGCGCCCGTTTCGAGGATCAGCTGGCCAGCCGTTTGAGGCGTTGGATTCGCCGGTTGGACGTGGACGCGGACGTATCCCAGGTGCCGCCGGACGTGCTGGCGGACGTCATTGATGCGTTGCAGGCCCAGCACGGACGACCGCCGGTCGTGTTGATCGATGAATACGATACGCCGCTGACCGAAAACCTCGATCATCCCGAAGCCCTGGAAGAAGTGCAGTCCTCCGTACGCGCTTTTTACGGCGCGCTCAAAAGCTGCCGCCGCCACATCCGTTGCGTCTTCATGACCGGCATTACGCGCATCGCGCAGGCGGGCCTTTTCTCCGGCGCCAATCATTTCAAGGACGTTTCCTTTCGTCCGAAATTCAGCGCGCTTCTGGGGTTCACGCAAGCCGAATTGCGGGAGACGCCGGATCTGGACGCTGACCTGGCGCGGTGCGCGGCCAATGTCGGATACGGCCGCGCGGACTTTCAGCGAGCCTTGCAGGCGTATTACGACGGCTACCGGTTCAGCCATAAAGACCAGGCGGTGTACAACCCCTACTCCCTGAGCCTGTGCCTGAGCACTCTCCGTGAAGAGTTCCAGCCGGCCGGATGGGAACCCGACGCCTTTCCCAACGGATGGTCGGAGTCAGGCACGCCATCTCTCGTGTTCCGGTTAGGGCAAAAGGGCCGTTTCTCGGCGGAGGCCCTGCCTGAAGGCGCGGACGGCAACGACCCCTTGCGCATCCTGCAGAAAGCGCATTTTGACGCGGCCTATCCGGAACGGGACGTTCTCATGTACCAGGCGGGCTATCTCACGCTCAAACCGCGCCCGCAAGGCGGGCGCTATCTGGATTTCCCCAATCGGGAAGTGCGCTTTGCCTTCGAGACGGAGTTGCGCAAGTGGCAACGCCATGCAGTGCAAACATGGCACGACGAAGAGGCGGCCGCCGGCGGCGCGGGCGCCTACGCGATGCGCGAGGCTTTGCTGACGGGCGAGCCGCAACAGGCGCAAGCGCGTATCGACGATTTTCTGCAACGCTTCTCTTACATGGCGCGCGCCTTGCCGCCGCAGACGCGTAGCGTCCAGCAGTACGAAATCTATTATCGAGACATGCTGTACAGCGCCCTGCTCGCGATCGCCGCGCCCGTGCGTCTGGAAGAGCGTACCGCTCGAGGACGCATCGACATTGCGCTTTTGGACGCTGCCCGCACCGTATTGCTGGAATGCAAGGCGGACGGTTCGGCGGCGCAGGCGTTGCGCCAGGCATGGGACAAAGGGTATGCGGATCCCTATCGCGCGTCCGGCAAGCCCGTACGCGTATGCGGCCTGCATTTCGATACGGAGCGACGCACGATCGCCGAAATTGAGATATGGGATTTGGGGACGTACGATCCGGATAGCCAGCGGTGGGAGCATGAACCTGTGGACGGATACGCCTTGACTCGGATAAGCCGCATGACGGACGCCCAACGACATCAGGTTTTGAACGCAGCTGGGGACGCCGCAACCCCAAGCTCCAGCGGCGCTTCCCTATCATAAAGTCTCTGATGGAGGCTGTTCGCGTATGGCAGGCGATCTCCAAGCCATGGGAATCCGCGACATCCCAAGACAGCAAGAATTACAGGATGCCAATGTGGTGAAAAAGCACTTGATGGAAAGCGCAAGGGGCGGTCAGCCAAGGCCGACTGACGGGCAGTCATGCCTCTCGCCGGCGCAACCGATCCGGTGAATGTCGAAAACGCTCCGTTAACTGACCGTATGTTGTGGGCAATGTCAATCTCTTCTACGCGACGGGCCGGCCAGGGGAGGCGCGTAGCGCCCGATGCCATGCTGTGGCTGAATCCGCCGTCTCACAAATCTGGCCATCCCTACCGCTTCTGGATTGACGGCGTGCCCGATCTGGTCGTGGAGGTGTTGTCCGCGGAAACTTGGCCCAACGATGCGGGTGTCAAGAAAGATGCGCACGAGGCCATGGGCGCGAAGGAATATTTGGTTGTTTGATCTGCATGAACTGTGCCCGTCTATCTCCAATTTCCTGCGCGGCTGCCGTTTGCACGAGGGGATATACGTAGCCCTTACGCCAATGGCCGAGCAGGTTGAAGGGTACGCTACGCCGTTGTATTTCAGCGAGGTACTGGTTACGTCGTGGGGAGTGGACCAGCAACGCCTGCGCGTATACGATGCCGCAGAGGCAGCTTGGTATCCCTTGGCAGGCAAGGAAGCGGCCCGTCGCAAGCGCGCCGCAGCGGAAGCCAAGCTTGCGCGTCTGCGGAGATTGTTGCAAGAACGAAGCGAAGCCGATCGTAAATAATTAGGCGTTGGCGCGGTACCCGAGCGCAGATCCAGGCGCCTCCGTTTTGGAGCTCTGGCGCCCGATTTTCGGAAAGGGCATGATCCGGCCAGGACCGGGTTGTCTCCGCCCTGTCGGCGTTTCCGTTTCCCAAGACGTTCGGAAATAGGTTCCAAGCGCGCTAACCGGATAGAGAAAAATTCGTTGCTGCATTCATTAAGGAAAAGGGGAACCTCTAAGCGCTGGAGTTGATATTGGCTGGGATAGAGAAGGCGGAGCTCGATCAGCGACGGGATCTATGATGGCCCAAGTTCGTTTTGTTGGATGAATAAGAGGAAGGCAGTATTCACGACGCGGTGCCCTTGTCCATGGAGGGGCGAACTACGTTGCTTCGCGTCAAAGGCTATTTTTCCGTAACCGATGCACCCAGTTCAGACGCCTATGGCATGACCCGTCAAGACGCGTTGTCCCATAGATGGATGGCCTGAAACTTGTCTTCCTCTGTGCATTATGCAGATGGTTTCTGCCATGAAATGGGGGAGGACCGTAACCCAAGAAGACCGGATGCCGTCCATAGCGCGGCGGCATTCCGGGCCGTAGACGCGAGGCCGGGCGCATTCACCGGTCTCGCCTGAAACGCGCGGGTCTATGGAGAAGAGAGGAACTCAAAGATACAATGGAAAGGCCAAAATCTCGAGCTGGTCGGTGCCCTCCGGCATGGAAACGGCCTTTGCTCCAATCACCGACGCAACGTAAGGCAACGCTTTCTCCTTCCCGGCATAGGACGGCCCAAGCATGCAGCTCCTTCTCGATCAAATTCAGCATCTCGATTTCCCCGCTCCGTTGCCCGCGACCCTGACGGAAGGCCGACAGGATTTTCCCGGCGACCCCGTGCCGGATGTCAGGCGCGCTGTGCGTCAGGCTCTCCAGGCCAATGCATTGTTGGATCCGATACGTCCCGGCCAGAGCGTGGCCGTTGGCTGCGGCAGCCGCGGCATCGCCCATTTGCCGCTTTTGATCCGAAGCGTAACGGAAGCGGTGGCCGCGGCGGGCGCGCATCCCTACGTGTTTCCGGCCATGGGCAGCCATGGCGGCGGCACGGCAGCCGGACAGATGGAGACGCTGGCGCATCTGGGCGTGACGCCCGACAGCGTCGGCGCCGAAATCCGAGCGGACATGGAAGTCAGGCCGACCGGTTGCATCGAGAACGGCCCCTCGCTTTTCCAGGGCAAGGACTCGGCCGCGGCGGATCACGTCTTGTTGGTGAACCGGGTCAAGCCCCATACCAGTTTCCGCGGTCGCATTGAGAGCGGCTTGTCCAAAATGTGCGTCATTGGTCTGGGCAAGCTGGCGGGGGCGCAAGCCTATCATGCGTACGGCGCGCGCGGGTTCGCGACCTGGTTGGGCGAGGCTGCCCGCATGCAGGGCGCGCGTACGAACGTCTTGGGCGGGGTGGCCGTGGTAGAGAACGCGCGCGAGGAAATCATTGCCGTGGAAGGGTTGAGGGCGACGGAGTTCGCCGGCCCCAAAGAAGAGGAACTGCTGCGTCTGGCCCGCGTCCACATGCCGCGCATTCCGATCTCGTCCCTTGACGTGCTGGTCGTAAGGCGCCTGGGCAAGGACGTTTCCGGTACGGGCATGGATACGAACGTCATTGGGCGCTATGGCATTCCCGATATGGCTGACGAACCTGAGCCGCGCATTACGGTGATTGCCGTGCTGTCGCTCACGCCGGACACGAACGGCAACGCCAACGGCATCGGCCTGGCCAACGTGATCACGGCCCGGGTCTTGCGCGCGCTCGATTGGCAAGCCACCTATACCAATTCTCTGACCGCCGGCGTGATGGGACTGCGCAAGGCCGCCTTGCCGGCCGTCATGCCCAGCGATCGCCAGGCCCTTCAATTGGCGTTGCGCTGCATTCAGGGGCCGCCTGATCAGGCGCGCATGCTTTTTATAGAGGATACCTTGTCGCTGGGACGGGTTTGGATGACCCGCAATGTCGCGTCCGAATGGGCCGAGCAGGAGGCATGCAGCCTAGGGCCTGCCGCGCCCCTTGCCTTTGACGGGGCAGGGACTATGGAGCGGCCCTGGTCCTTGGACTAAGGGCTGGCTGGTTGCGTAACCTCAGGGCGCTTTCCAGGCGAACGGATACGTTCCCAGGTTTTCTTTGACGGTAACCGATGGGGAGGGAACGTCTATAATAATGCATGTCGAAGTGCCGGAACGGCTCTTGAGAACGGAAATACAGTCAGAAAGAGTATTTCAGGATGCTAACGATAGTCAAGGGGTCAACCGCGAAACCCGCTTCCGCCGATTCTTTGATAGATATCTTCAAGGCGCGCGCGCAATCAATGGACGGTTTTCTCTTCACAGGATATCCTACGATTGGCACGCCTACCGGTGCCTACCACATAGATGCTTTGCTCGTTTCAAAGAAGCAGGGAGTAATCGTATTTGATTTGGTGGAGGGCCTAGCGACAGACGACTTTGTTGCCAGGCAAAACGAGAATGCCAATAAACTCGATTCCAGGCTGCGTGCGCATGAACGATTAATGTGCGGAAGGACGCCGCAAGTACCCATCCACACCGTAACTTTCGCTCCTAGGATCCAAAACTTGCCTCCCGCGAAAGGCAACTGCTCAGTCTGCAATAGCTCCAATTTGCCGGCATGGTTCGACGCATTGGACGATTGGCCTCAGCCAAGCAGTTACGAATACTTGGTATCCGCTTTGCAGTCGCTTACCTCCATTCGCCAAGGAGCAGTCCGGCGAGCCCGTCAGGGTACCGCTTCTCGAGGCGACAAACTTGCGCAACTGGAAGAATCCATGGCCAATCTCGACAGCCAACAGAGCCGGGCCGTTATTGAAACCGTGGATGGGGTACAGCGCATTCGCGGATTGGCCGGCTCCGGAAAAACGATCGTTTTGGCGCTTAAAGCAGCCTACCTTCATATCAGGCATCCGGATTGGAAAATAGCCGTCACGTTCCATACCCGATCGCTTAAGGCCCAGTTCCGGCGTTTTATCCATCGGTTCGTGTTGGACAGCGGCGGTGAACCGAATTGGAACCATATCCAAGTCATTCACTCTTGGGGAGCGCCAGGCGGAAGAAATAAAGATGGAATCTATTACGCTTTTTGCCGTATCGTCGGTGCGGAATATCATGACTTGCAATCCGCCAGACAAGCCTTTGGCCAGGGAAAGGAGTTTGCAGGAGCTTGCGAGGCGGCCCTGGATGCATGGGCTATCCAGGCCAGGCAAGAAGAGGCCAGGATTGATTTGCAAGCGTACGATGTCATACTGATTGACGAAGCGCAGGATTTCCCCCCAGCCTTCTTACGGCTTTGCTACGAAATGCTGAATGAAAAAAAGAGATTGGTTTATGCCTACGATGAGTTGCAAAATCTCGATTCCCGCTCTTTGCCGGCGCCGGAAGAGATATTCGGCGAGCGCGACGGTACGCCTCGAGTGCGCTTTGCTATCGCGGGCGGAGAAGAAGATCCCCAAGACATTATTCTGAAAAAATGTTATCGCAATTCGAGGCCTGTTCTGTCGACGGCGCATGCGCTGGGCTTCGGCATTTACCGTAAAACGGCGTCCGGGGAACCCGCTTTGATCCAGATCTTCGAGGACAAACGTCTTTGGCGAGAGGTAGGCTACGACGTTGTCGGCGGTGAATTGGAGGATGGAAGGCCGGTCGCGCTGGCTCGTAGCCAAGAGACCAGTCCGAAGTTTTTGGAAGATCATTCCGATATCGACGATTTGATTCATTTCAAGTGTTTCAATTCATCCGAGGAACAAGCGCGCTGGGTTGCCCGCGCCATCCAAGGCAATCTCGCGCAAGACGGCTTGCAGCCCCACGATATTATGGTGATCGACCTCGATCCTTTGACCACCCGAAGGGCGCTCGGCCCCATACGGGCCCTGTTATTCCGACAGAATATTCCAACTCACGCGGCAGGCGTAGACATGGCGCCGGATGCCTTTCCAGCCTCTGACCATCAATCGATAGCCTTCACCGATATTCATCGCGCCAAAGGGAATGAAGTAGGCATGGCGTACATCATCAACGCGCAGGACAGTTATGCGGCCCAAGGCCAGATTGCCATTGCCCGCAATCGCCTTTTCTCTGCCATTACCCGGAGTAAAGCTTGGGCGCGAGTCTTGGGCGTAGGGCCCAACATGCGGAAGCTCAGCCAGGAGTTCAAGCAAGTAAAGGCCAAAGATTTCCGACTGGAGTTCGTTTATCCCACTGAACAGGAACGGCAGGCATTGACAATGGTCAATCGCGACATGCCAGACGGAGAACGACAGCGTTTGCAACGCAACAAGAACCGTTTCGCACGAATTCTAAGCGAATTCGAGAGCGGGCGTATGCACGTAGAAGACATTGATCCGGACACGTTAATGCGTCTAAAAAAGATCTTCGATACCTAATGCCTACGTCCAAGGATATACGGAACCAAGCGGAAGTTTTAACCGCCCGATGGATTGAAATGGGGTTTTGCGATCAGCACAATCCACCTGTTTTGCGCATGTTGGGCCATGAAAACGAAGAAATCAGCATCGCTTCCCAAGGCCGTATGGGAATGGCCTTGAAAAACGTTGAATGCCAGTACGGAGCAGGAAAGAACCGCGCTCCGCATGCAAACGCCGATACGGTGATACAGTGACGCCAACCCCAGCGCTTGGGCAAGAAACCGTTCCTCATGAAATCTGAACAGGCATTGTTGCAACGCTTGGCTCAGGAACGCATCCTGGTCATGGACGGAGCCATGGGCACCATGATCCAGGGTCTCCAGTTGACGGCGGACGATTACGTCGGCGATCGCTTTCAGGGGCACGCCAAGCCCCTGGCCGGATGCCATGACGTATTGTGCCTGACCCGGCCGCATCTGATCCGCGCCGTCCACGGCGAATATCTGCAAGCCGGCGCGGATCTGATATCCACCAACACCTTTTCCGCCACCCGGATCGCGCTGGCCGATTTCGGGTTATCCGCGTACGCCTACGAAATCAACGTCGCGGCGGCCCGGATCGCCCGGCAGGCCACGGCGGCGCGCGACCGCCCCTGCTGGGTCATGGGATGCCTGGGACCGACCAACGTCACGGCGTCCATTTCGCCGGACGTCAGCCATCCCGACTACCGCAATACGGATTTCGCGGCGCTGGAAGAGGCGTATCACGAACAGGCGCGCGGGCTGCTGGACGGCGGCGCGGACATCCTGCTGGTCGAGACCGTGTTCGATACCCTGAACGCCAAGGCGGCCCTGCATGCCCTGCAGCGGCTTTTCGCCGAGACCCGGAGCCGGGCGCCGGTCATGGTGTCCATCAGCGTGGTGGACGCCAGCGGACGCAACCTGTCGGGCCAGACGCCGGAAGCCTTTTGGCATTCCGTGCGCCACGTGCAGCCCTTCTCCATCGGCGTCAATTGCTCGCTCGGCACGCGGGACATGCTGCCCTACGTCGCCGACCTGGCGCGGATCGCCGACGCCTTCGTTCACTGCTATCCCAATGCCGGCCTGCCCAACGCCTTCGGCGGCTACGACGAAACGCCGGAGGAGATGGCCGGGGCTTTGCGGGAGGCGTCTCTGGCGGGCCATCTGAATCTGGTCGGTTCCTGTTGCGGCTCGACGCCGGCTTTCACGGCCGCCATCGCCGCCGCGGTGGCGGCGGCGCCGCCCCGCCGCCCGCCGCCGCCCGCCCGCGTTACGGTATTGGCGGGATTGGAACCCTGTTACGTCACGGAAGCCGCCAACTTCGTGAACATCGGGGAGCGCACCAACGTCACGGGCTCCGCGCGCTTCCGCAAGCTGATTCTGAACGACGATTTCGAGAAGGCCGTGGCGGTCGCGGCCCAGCAGGTCGCGAACGGGGCCCAGATGATCGACGTCAATTTCGACGACGGCCTGCTGGACGGCGTCGCGTGCATGATCCGCTTCCTGCGCCTGATCGCCGGGGAACCCGACATCGCGCGCGTGCCGGTGGTGTTGGACTCCTCGCGCTGGGAGATCATCGAGGCGGGCCTGCAAAACGTGCAGGGCAAGGCGCTGGTGAATTCCATCAGCCTCAAGGCGGGCGAAGCGGAGTTCTTGCGCCAGGCCCGCATCTGCCGCCGCTTCGGGGCGGCCGCGGTGGTCATGGCTTTCGACGAGGAAGGCCAGGCCGATACGACGGAACGGAAAGTCGAGATCTGCGCCCGCGCGTACCGGCTGCTGACCGCGGCGGGCTTCCCGCCCGAGGACATCGTGTTCGATCCCAACATCCTGACCGTGGCTACGGGCATGGAGGAGCATAACGCCTACGCCGTCGCGTTCCTGGAAGCCGTCCGCCGCATCAAGGCGGCGTTGCCCCACTGCAAGGTCAGCGGCGGGGTCAGCAATATTTCGTTCTCCTTCCGCGGCAACGACGCGGTGCGCGAAGCCATGCATGCGGCCTTCCTATACCATGCCCGGCAGGCAGGCCTGGACATGGGCATCGTCAATGCCGGCCAGCTGGCCGTGTACGCCCAGATTCCTCCCGATCTGCGGGAACGGGTGGAGGACGCGCTGCTCAATCGGCGCCGGGATGCGACGGAACGGCTCGTCGCGTTCGCGGATACGGTGAAAGGCCGGAAAACGAGCCGCAAGCCCCAAGCGGACCAGGCCTGGCGGCAGGCTCCCGTCCGCGCGCGCATTCAATACGCGTTGGTGCAGGGGCTGGACGCTTTTATCGAAGCCGACGCGGCCCAGGCGCTCGCGGAACTGGGCAATCCCCTGGGCGTCATTGAAGGGCCGCTGATGGACGGCATGAACGAGGTCGGGGATTTGTTCGGTTCGGGCCAGATGTTTCTGCCTCAAGTGGTCAAAAGCGCCCGCGTCATGAAGAAAGCCGTGGCGTGGTTGACCCCGTACATCGAAGAACAGAAAAAAGCGACCGGGGCCGGGACGGATCCGCCGCGGATTGTGCTGGCGACGGTCAAGGGCGACGTGCATGATATCGGCAAGAACATCGTGGGCGTGGTGTTGGGCTGCAACGGCTACGCGATCACGGATCTCGGCGTGATGGCCTCCTGCGAAAGCATCCTCGCCGCCGCTCGCTCCCTGCACGCGGACATCGTCGGCCTCAGCGGCCTCATCACGCCCTCGCTGGACGAAATGGTGCATGTCGCCGGGGAAATGGAAAAGGCCGGCTTCGCCTTGCCGCTGCTCATCGGCGGCGCCACGACGTCCCGCATGCATACGGCCCTCAAAATCGCTCCGGCCTATGCGGGCGCCGTGATTCACGTCCAGGACGCTTCGCGCAGCGTCGGCGTAGTGGAACGCCTCCTTAACCCGCGTACGCGCGCGGCCTATACGCAGGAAATCCGGGCGGAATACGCAGGCCTGCGCGCCGCGTACGCGCGGCCCCCACGCGCCCGGCCCTGGCTGTCGCTGCCGGCGGCCCGGGCCAAACGGCCCGCTTTCGACCCGGCCGCGGCGCGCATACAGGAACCGGCCGCGTGGGGGCGGCGGCAATGCGCCGCCGTGCCGCTCTGCGCGCTGGAGCACTACATTGACTGGAGTCCCTTTTTCCATGCGTGGGAGATGAAAGGGGTCTTTCCCGACATTCTCAATCACCCGCACCGCGGCCAGGAAGCCCGCCGCCTGTGGGAAGACGGTCGGGCCTTGCTGGCGCGGGTGATAGCGGAAGAGCGCCTGCAGGCGCGCGCGGCCTGGGGTTTGTACCGGGCCCAAAGCGACGACGAGGCCATTCATCTCTATGCGTCCGCGGACGCGGCGCCGCCGCTGGCCACCCTGCGCATGTTGCGGCAACAGGAAGACAAGGGCGCCAATCGCCCGCAGTTGTGCCTGGCGGATTTCATTGCGCCGCAGGCGTCGGGCGTGCCGGATTACATGGGCTGCTTCGTGGTGACGGCCGGTTTGGGCGCGGAGGAATTCGCCCAGGCCTTGACCCGCCAACAGGACGACTACAACGCGATCATGGTCAAGGTATTGGCCGATCGGCTGGCCGAAGCCTGCGCCGAATGGTTGCATGAACAGGTGCGCCGCACGCATTGGGGCTACGCGCCGGACGAGCGGATGGCGCGCGGCGCCTTGCTGCGGGAAGCCTACCGCGGCATTCGGCCGGCTCCGGGCTATCCGGCTTGCCCGGATCACAGTGAAAAGCGCGTGCTCTTCGATTTGCTGCACGCGGAAGACGCCGCGGGCGTACGGCTGACGGAATCGTTCGCCATGTGGCCGGCGGCCTCGGTCAGCGGCTTCTATTTCGCCCATCCCGAAGCGCGCTATTTTACGGTGGGCCGCGTGCAGCGGGATCAGGTGCAGGCCTACGCCTGCGGGAAAGGGACGTCCCGAACCCAGGCGGAGCGCTGGCTGAGTGCGAACCTGGCGTATGATCCTTAGCCTGCGGCCGGCCAAGCTGTTCCGGGGTGCGTCCGGCGTTGCGCGGAAGACGGCGCCAAGGCGCTGGTGACGATAGCGATGCCGCGGGAGCGTTGAGCGCGCGCAGCGGGGATCGGCGCGCGTCCCCAGGACGGCGCTCGGAGATCCCTCTCCCTCCAGTAGAGGCTCTTGCGCTATTATGCGGTCGCCGATTCAGACTTGCCCGGACTCTTAGGCGCGCCTCATGCCCAACTTGCCTCAATTGGCCCTGTTGCCTGCTTTGGTCGAACGTCTCTGGACGTTGCCCGACGTGCAGGCCGTCTACCTCGGGGGCAGTTTCAGCCGCGGGGCCGGAGACGCGTACAGCGATCTGGATCTGCAGGTCGTCGCGGCCGCAAGGCCGGACCGCCTTTTTTCCCTCGAGGAGTTAACGCGCCTGTGCGGGGACGCTCCGCTGGTCCTGAAACGTTTTCTCGTGCCGCGTGCGGGCTGGATGCATCATTTCCTCCTGCCCTCCGGCGCTATCGTGGACCTGATGTTGCGCGACCGCATAGAGGCCGCGGAGGCAGAGACTTTGGTGCCCTTGCGCAACGCGGAAGACGTGCCGGAACTGGCCGCACGGCCTTGGCGTCCGTCCGCGGCGTGGGAACCGCAAGAGATTTCCCGCGAAGGCGTACAGCATTTGATGCAGACGTTTTGGCTTGTCGCGCATAAGCACAGAAAGTGTTTCGCCCGTTCCCTGGATCTGGCGGCGTGGGCAGGCCTTCAGCTTTCCAGCGCCCAACTGCTGCGCCTGCAATTCATTTTGCATACGGGCCGCGACTGCGGCGACCCGGCGCGCAAAAGCATATACGAACTGACCGCGCTCGCGCGATGCATGCAGGACGCGGGCGGTCACGACGCCTGCATCGCCACGCTGCGCGCGAGTCAGCGCGCTGACGGCATGGCCTGCGTCACGGAAATCGTGCGTTTGGGCGCTGAAGTCTGTCGCCAACTGCGCCAACGATGGCAGATCGCGGCTTTTCCGGAATTGGAGGCCGTGGTAACGAGCGCATGGCAGCGTTTTGCCGCTTCGCGGCCTGACGGTTAACGCGCAATGCCGACTCTTTCCGCATCAATGAGCCGCCGCCCGAAGACCGCATACGGAGTGAGATACGCCGCAACTGGGACATCCTGCCGGCGGCGGACCGGCAACGGATCGTGCTGGACTTCAGGCAGATTGCCGCTGGGACGAGGAAGGCGGAACGGCCTGGCCGGCCGCGTGAGTCGGCGCGGCCGCGCATCCATACGGTTCCCGGACCGGGCAACGGACGGGCGCGGAGGCGCTGAGTCGGCTTCCCCGCGCGCAACTACGGCATTGTCCGGGCCGTCCGGCCAGACGTAGAGGATGATCCAGAACGGCGGAGTGTTATATGATTAAGGGCGATCCGTCGGCGTCGTCAGTCGCCGCGGCCGGCCAGAAGCAAGACGCCTGGGCCAGGGGGCTGTCCGCTGGAGCTGGGCCCCGCGCGTAGAGGCGCGGCGGCAATGGCGGCGGGCCATCCGGAAAGGCGACGGATGGCTCGCGCCGGCTTTCTGGCTTGGCCCCAACGTTTACGAGGATAGTCAAAAGGTCATGCGGCGCAAGGTTTTGGTGACGGGCCCGGCAGGGCGCATCGGCGTATCCTTTACGGAGTACGCGCGGACGCGCTACCAGTTGCGGCTGGGCCTGCGAACTACGCCCATGCCGGCGCGCCTGTCCGATCTCGAGACGGTGACGCTGGACATCGCCGATCCCGTTTCCTGCCGGACAGCCTGCCGCGGCATGGATACGGTAGTGCATCTGGCGGCGGAAGCCAGCGCCCAGGCGGATTTCTACGCCACGTTGCTGGATCGCAACGTACGCGGCGTATACAACATTTTGCAGGCCGCCGCGGCGGAAGGCTGCCGCCGCGTGGTCTTGTCTTCCAGCATTCAGGCCGTGGCCGGCTATCCGCTGGAGCATCAGATCCAGGAAGATGCGCCGCCCCGTCCCCTCAACATGTACGGCGCGACCAAGGCGTTCGCCGAAGCCATCGGCCACGTCTACGCCCAGACCCATGGCTTGTCTTGCCTGGTGGTGCGGATCGGCACCTTTGAATTCAATCAGGCCCAGTTCGACGTCAACGGACGCAATCTGAGCACGTTCGTCAGCGCCCGCGACATGGCGCAACTGCTTTGTTGTTGCGTGGACGCGGAGCCGACGATCCGCTACGGCATCGTGCATGGAGTGTCCAACAACCGCTACAAACGCCTGGGACTTACCCAGACCCGCGCCCTGGTGGGCTACGCGCCGCAAGACGACGCCTTCGTCCATTTCAACATCGACATTCCCTACCGCGATCGTTGGTATGAGGAGACGAACGCGCCGCGTCCGACCCGCGCGCATTGACTGGATCGTTTCGCTTCCCATCTTGGTTCCCACAGGAGATTTGCCATGTCCACCCCCGTTCGCCTATCCGTCATCGGCGCCGGCAGCGCCCAGTTTTCCCTGGGGCTCGTCAAGGACATTTGCCTGACCGCGAGCCTGAACGGCAGCCAGATCAGTTTCATGGACATCGATACGGAACGGCTCGACATGATCCACCGCCTAGGGAAGCGCTACGCCCAGGAACTGGGCGCGGATCTCCGTTTCGAGTTGACGGCCCGCCTGGAGGACGCGCTGCAGGATGCGGATTTCGTGATCAATACGGCTTCCGCGCACTCCCACGCCAAGCAACGCGCCATACGCGAGGCGGTGGAGAAGTACGGCTATTACTACGGCGGCGGCCTCGGCGGCGGCAACTACTACAATCTGCAGTTGATGCGGGATATCGTGCAGGCCATGGAACGGATTTGCCCGGACGCGTGGTTGATCCAGAGCGGCAATCCGGTGTACCAGGGCTGCACGCTCATGACGCGGGAAAGCGCCATCAAGGTGTGCGGTCTCTGCCACGGCCACTACGGAGTCTACGGGATCGCGCGCGCTTTGGGCCTGACGGACGAGACGCAGATTACGTGGCAGGCGCCAGGCCTCAACCACAATATCTGGCTGACCGATTTCCACTACGCGGGCCAGGACGCCTATCCGCTCCTGGAACGGTGGATCGCGGAGGAAAGCGAGGAATATTGGGCGACCCACCGGGCCGCGCGCACGCACGACATCCAGATGTCGCGGGGCACGATCCATCAATATCGCATGTTCGGCCTCATGCCCATCGGCGACACGCCGCGGCGCGGCGGTTGGTGGTACCACACCGATCTGCCCACCAAGAAGCACTGGTTCGGCGAGCCGTACGGCGGCCCGGACACGCATATTGCGCGGCCTGTCTTCGTGCAGAATCTGGAAGATCGCCTGGCCCACATGACCCGCGTCGCCTTTGACGCGAACGCCTCGTTGCTGCAGGAATTCGGTCAAGAGAAAACCCGCGAGCAGCAAGTGCCCATCATTGACGGCCTGGTCAACGACAACGCCGGCTACTTCCAGGTCAACGTCCCCAACCGAGGCGCCTTGGCCGGCGTGCCCGACGATGTCGTCGTGGAAGTGCCGGCCCTGGTCAACAGGATCGGCATCCAGCCGGTGCGGGTCAAGCCCTTGCCGCCCAAGATCATGTACGAGCAGATTCTGCCGGAATGGCTGGACATGGAACGCGATCTGCTGGCCTTCCGGACCGGGGACCGCCGCACCTTGCTTTTCGATGCGCTGGCCAGCAACCAGACGCACGCCTACGATCAGGCGTTGAACGCGCTGGAAGAGGTGCTGGCGCTGGAGGGCAACGAGGAGATGAACGCCCATTACCGCTACGGTCCCGGCCAGTCCCTGCTCCAGGCGCGCACGGGGATCGCCTCGCCCAACGGGCGCGTCGCGGCATGAGTCCGCCCGGCTCGGCCGCGCCGGCGCCGGCGCGGCTCGCGGCCCATGCGGACGATCCGGCGGCGGCGGCCCGGGTCACGGGCCTGCTCGCGCAGATTCACGGCGCCGAATACCAATTCGCCGTGCGCGCCTTTCGCGGCGCGACCCAGTTCTATCCCGCGCCCCAGCGCCTGGTCGCGCGTTTCTTCCTGCGCACGGAGGACGCGGCTGCCGTCGTGTATCCCGGCGATCTGCTGCGCGGGCCGGGAGCGGATACGCGTTGCCGGCCCGCGGACGGGGATTTGCATGAAATCACGGAGCGCTCCGGGGAAGCCCTGTGGCCCGGCGATACGCTGTGCGTGGACGGGCGTTCCCGCTCCATGGCCGTGATCACGGGACGCGGCGTCTATCTGGAAGTGTCGGCTCCCCTGACGGATTACGTGGCGCCGCGGTTGGCCCTGTTGCGGAATCTGCCGGATCGTCCGGGCGGCTGCGCCGCCTATCCCCAGGCGTTTCGCCGGGAAGCGTTGCCTCCCGCCGCGACGGAGGCCGGCGCGCCGGACCAAAGGGGCTCCAACCGCGTGAACATGCATGCGCTGGATATGCGCACCGATCGTGCGCCGCCGCCTGCGCGGCACCATCACGGTCCCGTGCCGCTCGACGCGCGCGCCTGCGCCCACCATTCGGAAACGGCCCTGATCCTGCCGCGGGCGCTTTACGGCCTGCCGCCCCACGCGCATCGGAACGAGGAATGCGTGACGCTGTATCCCCGCCCCGCGGACGATCCGGCCGCGCGGGTAACGGTGCCGGTGCGGCCCGGCTCCCTCGTCGTGTCCCCGGCGACCGCGGACTGGACCGTGGGGCATTCGTTCGAGAACGCCTTCGCCATGCTGGTGGCGATCCCCGGTTTCGTGTCCCCCTACCGCTACCTGCCCTAAGCGCGCCCTGCGGGTTTCCGGCATGCGCGTGGCTGCTCCCCTGCGGGCCGTCGGCGGGTTGTTCCTGCTGACGCTCAAACGCCTGACCAGCCGTCCGGGCCTGACGCTGTTGGCCTTGGTGGGCATCGTCCTGGCCGTCGGCTTGCTGAGCAGCGCCGGCTTTTTCGCGCAGGCCGTGGACCGGGTCATCCTCAACCAGGAGCTGGCGGCATTGAGCGCGGCCACCAACCGGCCCGCCTTTTCCACCCGCGTCTATTTCTTCCCGTCCTCGCGCAAACGCATGGGCGTGGAGGCCGCGGAGCGGGCGGGCCGCAGCCTGAGCCAGACGCTGGCCGCGGAGATCGGTTTGCCGGTAGACCGCCGCGATCTGCAGGTGGAGAGCGGGAGCCTGGCCCTGCTGCCGCACGAGGGCGATGCCGTCTACAACGCGACCCAGGAGTTTCTGACCAGCGTCAATATCGTCTACATCGAGGGCGTCGAATCGCATCTGGACGTGACGGAAGGGGAGCCGTTCGCGGGAGACGCCCCGTCTCGGGAACGCCTGGACGCGTGGATGCATCTGGTCTTGGCGGACCAGATGGGCATTTCGCCCGGCGAAGAGTATCGTTTGGCCCTGAACGCGGCCTCCGAAGGCATTCCCGTGCGCATCGCCGGCATCTGGCGCGCGGCGGACAAGGACGACGCCTTTTGGTTCAATCCGCCGGACACGAAGCTGCGGGACGCCCTGGTGGTGAACCGGGAGGCCTACGTCCGCCATATCGAACCCATGCTGTCCAGCCGCTCCCGCTTCGTGAGCTGGCATATCAGCCTGGACGACTCCGGGCTCAATCCCAAGTTCGCGCGGGACTACGCGTACGGCTACGAGAAGGGCATGGCGGTCGTCGACAAATACCTGCCGGGCGCCAATCTGGACATCTCCGCCCTGGATCCGCTGAAGGAATTCGTGGCCCGCAACGCGCTCCTGACCATTCAGTTGCTGGGCTTCAACGTGCCCGCGCTGGGCTTCCTGATCTATTTCCTGATCATGATTTCCGCCATCATCGCCCGGTGGCAGCAACGCGAGACGGCCATCCTGGTCTCGCGCGGGCTGAACGCCGGCGGCGTCCTGGGCATCGTGCTGATGGAAGAGCTGGTCCTGTTCCTCCTGGGCGTGCCGCTGGGCATCGGGTGCGGCATGCTGATCGCCTACTTCATGGGCTACACGGTCAGCTTCCTCAATTTCGCCGTGCGCGAGCCGATCCCGGTGTCTTTCCAGGGCCTGAACTGGTGGCTGATCGGCAGCGGCCTCCTCGTGGCGCTGTGCGCCCGGGTGCTTCCGGCGTGGCGCACGGCGCGCGTCAGCATCGTCGAGCAGGAACGCACGCGCTACGCCCGGCCGCCTTTCTGGCAGCGCGCCTATCTGGACGTTTTGCTCATCGCGCCCACCTGGTACGCCTACGATCAGCTGGCCAACCAGGGCACGCTGGCCGCCATGGTGCAGGAACGCACGGCGGACCTGTTCAGCGACCCGCTTTTGATCCTGGTGCCGGCCCTGTTCGTCCTGACGGCCAGCCTGCTGGTCATGCGCCTGTTTCCCTGGCTCATGCGCCTCATGGACGTCGGAGCCGGCTGGACCAACGCGCTGATCCCGCATCTGGCGCTGCGCCAGCTGGGACGTTACAGCCAGCGCTACATCAACCCGCTGTTGTTGGTGATCGTGTGCCTGGGACTGGGCATCTACACCTATTCCATGGCCTTGAGCCTGGACCAGTGGCTCGTCGACCGCGTGCGCTACGAAGTCGGCGCCGGCGCCACGTTCGAGCCTTTCCTGGTGTCGGAAGACGGCGGCGGGCCTGCCGGCGCGGCGGGCGATGCGGACAGCGGCATCTGGATTCCCACGCCGGACGAATTCGCCGCGTTGCCGGGCGTCCGGGCCGCGGCCCGGGTCGGCGATTACCGGGCCGAAGTCGCCGTAGCCGGCGGCCAGTCCCTGCGTTTACGGTTCCTGGCCGTGGATCGGCTGGACTTCGCGCAGGTGGCCTGGTTCCGGCGCGACTTCGCGCCCGATCCGCTGGGCGGCCTGATGAATCGGCTGGCGCTGGACGCGCCCAACGTCCTGATGCCCCGGCCGCTCATGCAGCAACTCAATCTGCTGCCGGGCGAGGAAATTACGCTCAAGGTCACTCTGGCCGCGGGGCAGACCGTGACGGATCAGTTCATCGCGGCGGGCGTGTACGATCACTTCGCCACGGTGTACCGCGAACCCTACGCGCTGATCGGCAACATGGAGCACCTGTTCGCGCTCGCGGGTTCCGATTACGCCTACAACGTCTGGATGCAGGTCGAGGAAGGCGTGCCGGCCCTGGATCTGAAACAGGCGATCCGGCGCATGGGCGTGGAGCCCACGCGCTGGCGGTACGCGCCCGCGCTGATCGCCGAAGAGCAGGCCCGCATGGAACGGGTGGGCATCTTCGGCACGCTGTCGGTGGGGTTCCTGGCGGCGGCGGCCATGGCGTTGCTGGCGCTGCTGGTGCATAGTTACGCGTCGTTGCAGGATCGCATGTTCCAGTTCGGCGTGCTGCGGGCGGTGGGCGTGCTGCGCGGGCAGATCATCGGCCAGATCAGCATTGAATACATCCTGCTGACGGGATACGGCACGATCGCCGGCTCCCTCGTGGGCGCGCTGGCATCCCAGATCTTTTCGCCCTTCTTCCGGGTCACGGCCGAAGTGCGCGATCCCCTGCCGCCCCTGATCCCGCTGATTGCCCAAGACGAGATCGCGATTCTGGCGCTCGTCTTCGCCGCGGCCATCATCGCGATTGAAGTGTCGGTCACATTCCAGGCCCTAACGCACCGGCTTTTTGACGCGTTGCGCATGGGCTATCAAGAGTAAGGGAGGGACGCATGCCGTTTCGAGAACTGGACGTCAAGGGCATGAAGCGGTATCTGATTGACGCGGACTTGGACGGAAAACCCCTGCACGCGCACATCTCCGTCGTGCCGCCGGGCGGCCGCGCCCATCCGCCCCATCGGCACGGCGGGTACGAGGCCTTCTATCTGTTGGCCGGCCAGGCCACGCTGGAGTTCGCCGACGAGCGGGTGGAACTGTCAGCCGGAGAGACGGCGGTGTTCGATCCCCATAAACTGCACGGCTTGGTCAATACAGGGGACGTGGATATCCGCTACATGGTGATTCTGGTGGATGCCGGTGTAGCCAATCCTTAGCGCGGCGGGAGATGCTAGGCGCAGGAGCACTGGTGTCGCAACCTGATAGAGCATAGAGATCAGCGGCCATGCACCAAATCGTTCCTAGCCAAGCACTGTCATGGTGGATTCTAAGAGTAAGATGTAAAAACTTATGGTATCCTGTTTTACTCTGTATGCCTTTGTAGTCGATTCCATACAAGAATTTCCCTTATGACGAATCAAATTGCCTTCTTGTCCCAAAGTGTCGATTATATTGGCTATTTGGCTCAGCAGCTTGGCGATCTTCATGGAATCGCTACTTTGGCGCATGAATTCATCCAAAATGCGGATGATGCCAAAGATGACGAAAATGAATTTGCTGCTACGAGCATCACTTTTAATTTTCAGGATGAAGCATTGATAATTAGCAATGATGCTGTATTTCGAGAGATGGATTTTGAACGAATACAAAAGGTAGCCGGCGGGTCCAAACGGCGTGAAGAGGGTGATCGTACCACAGGAAAATTCGGTGTTGGCATCATCTCGGCTTACCAAGTTACTGATAGGCCAGAAATACATTCGTCGGGACGTTGTTGGACAATACGTCCTGACGAACGGGAAGATCGGCGTATAAAGGTAGAAGAGGACACATCCATTACGGCAGATCGAGGTACTGTCTTCCATTTGCCTTGGGCTTTTGAGGACTCACCTTTACGCCAACAGTTGGAGGCTCCGCGGATAGATCCTGAAGACATACCTTCCTTTGTAAATGAACTCAAAGCATCATTGCCCAGTGCTATTCTTTTTCTAAAGAATCTGAATACGATTACACTGCTTCATAATGGCAAACTGATTATGCGAATAACGAGAGAAAGAGTGGGAACAGAAGGTGCTTTGATTGACTGTAATGGTAAGGTGCAATGCTGGCAATTCATATGCGGAGATTTCTCAGAAGTTGCCTTAGCCCTAAAATCGACTTATCCCAATGTTATCGAAAAAAATCGTGAAGATCAAGTCTGGATCGCTATTCCTGATACGCCTGTTCCGAATGGTCGATTATTTGCGACATTGCCTACAGAACGGATAACGAAGCTACCGTTCCATATCAATGCAGATTTTTTTCCTGAATCAGATAGGAAAGACATTGTCTTTGGTGATGATCCAAGATCTGAGTGGAATCGAGCAGCTGTATGTGCATCTGCCTTTACAGTTAACGCTAATTTGCTTAGGTTGAAAAATGCATTCAGGTTAAATGCCCTCGCCTTCTGGAACATGCTAGGTCTGATATACGATGTATACAGTAATTACAAAGATAATACGCGTGTACCGTTAGGCAAGTTTTGGGATTTATTGCACTCATTACGGAATTCAGAAATCGTATATACAGAATCCAGAAAATGGTTTGTGCCCTGTAAAGTGCGTCTAACTATCAGCAACGAAGAAATAGCAGCAGCTCCGTTATTCCAAGCTTTGGGCATTGAATTAGTCCACCATGATCTACGAGAGCATTACAATATTCTCACAGCCGTAGGCGTATATAGGCTGAAAGTTGAGGATATCTATAAGAGCCTTGAGCAAAATGGCATGGTTGGGAGGGAACCCGTTGCCCCCCAATTCAAATATGAGGAATTAATACAATTAAGAAAGGGAATTTTTAAAATACTTGAAAGAGTTAGAGGCAAAACTGAGAAACAGCAAAGTGTCGATTTATTGCGCCAATGTATACTGGCCCAAGGAGTGGATGGAAAATTTTGGCCATGTGGATCCGTCTATAACGCCGATCAATGCACCCGCGAAATTTTCATTGATCTAATACCTAATAATGTCTCATTACTGGGTGAAGAGAATGATAATTTGTTGAAAATTCTCTGCTATCATATTGATGCTAAAAATGCTATTGAACTTCTGGAATGTCAAAATACTAAGGCACTTCAGCAACGTTTGCTTAACGGCTGTGTCAAATCGTCTGATTTGCTCTCATGGTTTGATTATCGCAAATCTGAACTAAATCCGGAATTGAATGAACGACTGGCATGTCTGCCAATATTTCCGTCATCAAAAGGAAATCTTTGCTCGTTGAAAAATTTGCATTTGCCAGGAGGGTTTGAGGATCCAATAGGTGTAACCGATCTTGTTGATATGAATCAGATCGATTATCTTTCAGGCTTTCTACAATTCCTAGGTGCTGGCAAACTCTCATTTGAAGATTATGCAATGAAGTATGTACCTTATGCATTTTCTGATGATGCAATACTGCTGAAAACCAAACGTTTACTCATAGACACACTAACAAGACGGTTTAGCGAGATCCGGGAGAACGATAAGCTCAAAGACCGGCTCCGCACAACTGATATCATCGAATGCACAAATAAGAAATTCATGCAGCCAGAGAAAGTATATTTTTCAGACGAAGTCATACAAATGGTTTTCGGCAATGAAGGATTTTATGCTCAACTACCTGCACAATCTGAAGGAAGAACAGATCTCTATTGCTGGCTAGGTGTGACGAATCGACCTCGTCCCAAGGACATACAGCGGTGCGTCCGCGAATTAACAGCTAGAGATCCTGGGTCAAAACGTAGACAGAGAGTGAAAGACGTTTTGAAGGCAATAGGAAAATTATGGCTAAAATTTTCAGAGAAGGAAAAAGCAAGCTTTCATTTTTTGAAAGGAGTAGAATGGTTACCGTCTGAAGGTGATCTAAGCAGATGGCACAGGCCTAACCGAATATATGCGTCAAATCATAAATCTCTTTTTGTGTCTCAAGCTCAGTTCCTAGATTTATCTGTACGTACACAAAGGGCGATCAAAGATTTCTTGGTGTACTTAGGGATTCAATTCGACCCACAGCCAAGACAGGTAATTGACCATCTACTTGAATGTTATCAAAATAACCAAAAGCCGCCAGAAGGCCTTTATTCTTGGTTAAACAATCATGCATCAATCAATGATCTTGTGCCATTATTGGCTTCTCCATCCCTTTACAATGATGGAAACTACCTTCATCCAAAACAAGTTTTCTGGGGACAACATAAGTTTGGCCGATTCCGTATCCAACTCAATTCGGATTTTCAGACGCTTCAACACCTGTTATCGGCACTGGATATCCGAGAATTGCCAACATATAAAGATGCTATTCAAGTTTTAAAAGACATTTCGTCAGAGATAAAGGATAATCCGCTAGAAGCGGAAGATGAACACGTAGTGTCCCAATGTTGGTTTATGTTAGCCGAAGGTCTCCAAGATGATAACGAACGTGTATCTGAAAAGATTAAACATGAACTGCACAACATTTTATGTGTTGTCAACAAGGAAAAAATATTACACAAACCATCTTTGATGTATTTTGAGGATCGTCCAGGTTTTGCCGCCAAATTTGATAAGATCAAGCATAATATAATATCTCGCCAGATTCGCATTCAAACCGCTTTGGAAGTTGCAGGCGTTAAACCAATCTCAAAACAAATCCAAGGTGATCCTGAATATGAAAATTTGAATGAAGACAAGGCATTGAAGGAACGAATAGAGAAACGCATTGATCTTATAAAAGCCATTGTAGATGTAATTGATGATGAAAACAATTTAAATGATATAAAATTTCTACGCTTTTTTCACACTGATAAACTTGAGATAGGATGGCGGCTGCCAGATTGGGGAAGCACAGAATCGGTTCAGATAGAGACGGTTTCATCATACCTAGAGAAACCATCTCGAAAGTTATATTTTACATATCAAAATGGAAATATGCCTTGGTCGTCTATTGCAAGGGAACTATCTCTTGCGATAGCTCCAGGAGAAGATCTCAAGGCTATTGCCCCAGGACTTAAGATAGTCATAGAGAGTTGTACCTATGATGAGGCTCTAACACAACTAACAGATTTGGGTATATCAATTCCCCAAGAGGTTATGGTAAATACGGAAAACGCTACCAATACATCTAATGATAATGCTCTATCTAGTCATCCACAGATACTGAATAACGGAGCAGATCCTAATTCTCCTCAGAAGATGGAAAGGGAAAGTAAAGATGATAGGCTATTAACGGATGGAAGATTCCAGAAAAGAATGAACCGAGGATATCACAAGAGTAGTAGTACATATCAATTTATTTCTTATATCGGAGTGCATCCAGATGAAGAAACCGACTCTGAGACACATAAAGCACGTATGGAACTCGAGAACAAAGCTATTGAATTCATTTTAAGTAATGAACGAGATTGGAAACGTACACCTCCTAATAATCCGGGATTTGACTTATATAAAACTGATCAACAGGGTGCAAAGATATGCTGGTGCGAGGTCAAGGCAATGGCTGGCACTTTGGATAACCATCTCGCGAGAATGACGAAGCAGCAATTTGAAACGGCTCAACGTCATGGTCAAGCATATTGGCTGTACGTTGTAGAAAATGCTGGTTCGGAGAGTCCAAAAATCATCCCGATCAACGATCCAGCCGGTCGGGCTCGTACATTCACTTTTGATAGTGGGTGGCGTAGCATCAGTTCTACATCCGGATGAAGTACATAGAGATATCCATTGGATGCAAGGCCTGATGGGCGCTGCATTCCATGCCAGCATTTGCACCGCGGTGCAAGGAGGAAGCATGACGTATAGACAACTCGGCAGCAGTGGCTTCAAGGTGCCGCTTCTGGGATTGGGCGGCAACATATTCGGCCCTCAGCTGGCGCAGTCGCACTACATCGATCAAGAGGCGACCGCCAGGATTATTCGCAGCGCGTTGGACTTGGGCTTTAACTTCCTCGATACCGCCAACGGGTATACGGGAGGGCACTCCGAGACCTATATCGGGCACGCGCTCGCCGAGCAGCGCCATCGCTTCATCATCGCCAGCAAGGTAGGCTGGGAGCCGAACTACCGCATCGCGGCCGGCGATACGATCGGGCCGAATGAATCCGGCCTGTCCCGGGGACATATCATGGACAGCATCGACGGCACGTTGCGGCGCCTCCGCACGGACTACGTCGATCTGCTATACGCCCACAAACCGGATCCGACCACGCCTTGGGAAGAAACCCTGCGCGCGTTCGACGATCTGGTGCGTCAGGGCAAGGTGCGCTACGTGGCCTGCTCCAATTTCGCCGGGTGGCAGATCGCGGCGCTCAGCGAGATTTCGCGCCAGGGCGGATACACCCCGTTGCTGGCCAGCCAGTCCCGTTACAATCTCCTGGACCGCCGGGTGGAAAGGGAGATCGTGCCGGCGTGCCGGCACTACCGCATCAGTTTGCTGCCTTTTTCGCCCTTGGCGCAGGGCGCGCTGACGGGCAAGTACAAGGCCGGCGACTCCGCGCCTGAAGGCACGCGCGCGTACCGCAACGCCAAGCTCCTTGCGTACTTGACCCCGGAGCGCCTGCGCTTGATCACCGCGCTGGATGACTGGGCGCGGGATCATGGCTATCGGGTGGCGCAGCTGGCCTTGGCTTGGTTGCTGGCGCAACCGTGCGTGGCGTCCGTCATCAATGCCGTGACCAGCGTGGAGCAATTGGAGGCGAACGCGCGGGCCACCGAATGGTCTCTTTCAGAGGCGCAGCTGGCCGAAATCGACGAGATGGCCTCCGCCATAGCTGTGCGCTAGCTGGGAGAACCGGCAATCTATCGCGCTCCGCGGCTCCCGCCCGGGGGCCGCGGAGCGTTCCCTGGACGCGCAATCCTTCTGAATCCGCGGCGCGGGAAACGAGAGGCTTGTGGCCGATTGGGAGCGGCATCGCAACGCGCGCGATGTTGAGCTGCCCAGGTTGAGACATAGAAGGTGTGGGCGGCTATACGTTCTGTTCGCAGTCGGTAACCTCTCCCGCCCGCGGAGACGACCGCGGGATCTTCCCGGTCGCGGCACTCAAGCGGCAACGTACGGGAAAGCGAGTGGCATGCGAGCGGATCCGTCCTTTTCCGCGGCGGAGCGGATCGTCCACGGACGGTTCCCGAAAGCGACGTAACGGTTTCTGCCGTCGCAGACAGCATGGGATTGGAGACAAGCGTCGGCCGTTGCCGCGCGGATCGCGCGCGGCGTTCGGACGGACGATTGCGCCCCAACCTGTCTTGGCTTTGAGGAATAGCCTCGCATGACCGCGCATTCCGCCTCTCTCTCCGCAGGCGAACGCCCCGGGCTCGCCAAATGGACCGTCTGGTTCCTGCTGTTCCTGACGGCGGCTCTGGCCGGCGCGGCTCCGCGTATGGCCATGAATGTGCTGTTTGCGGAAATCGTGCGCGACTTGAATCTGAACTTGGTGCAAGTGGGCGCGATCTGGGGGGCCGAGACGTTGACGGGGACCTTGGCTTTTGCGCTGGGCGGCAGCCTCAGCGACCGCTACGGAAGCCGCACCCTGCTTGTGGCAGGGTGCGTCATCGCAGGGATTTTGGGCATCGTACGCGGCTGGGCTCCGAACTTCGCGTCGTTGCTGCTGCTTTCTCTGGGCATGGGCCCTTTTATCGCCTTGATTATCGTTAATCTGCACCGGATGGGCGCGCAGGCGTTTCCGCCGCGTCAATTGGCGATCGCCAATGGCGGCGTGTCGGTAGGCATGGCCATGGGCTTCGTGCTGGGCGCGTTCACGGCGGCCCGGTACCTGTCGCCCGCGTGGGGCGGGTGGCGCAATGTATTGATGGCGGCCGGCGCGGCCGGCCTGCTGATGGGACTGATATGGGCGGTGATGCCGCGGGCGACCGGCCTGTCCCGCCACCGCGGCGCAGCCGAGCGTCTCGGGATGAAACAGAGCCTCCTGCATATCGCGCGGCTACGCGAGGTGCGCCTGATCTGCTACGCCGTCTTCGGCTACGGCGCCTGCGTGGAGGGCGTCCTGGGCTACCTGGCGCTGTATTTGCGGGACGCGGGCTGGGTTGCCGGACGCGCCGACTTGGCCGTCACCGCTTTCCATGTGGCGAGCATGGTCGCGACGCTGCCGGCTTCCCTGCTCTCGGACCGTCTGGGCCGCCGGCGCGCGTTCTTGGTGGCGGCCGCCGGCCTTCTGGCCTGCGCCGCCGTTGCGGCGCCCCTGCTGCCGGGCGAGACGGCGTTCGGGGCCATGCTGATCGGAGGGCTGTTGCGCGACGCTTTCATGAGCATTTTCATTACCCGCCTGATGGAAAGCGAAGGCGTGGGGCCGACCCATGCCGGGAGCGCCCTGGGACTGGCTATGATGAGTCTCCGTTTGGGGGGCGCGCTGGCCCCGCCCTTGGGCAATTCGTTGGCCGGTTTGGCCGCGGCCGCGCCGTTTTACTGTTGGGCCCTGTTCTGCGCCTTGCCTATCGTTTTCTTTCTCCGGCTGCAAGATCGGCGTGCGGAAGGTTCCGGCGCGCCTGCAACGGCGAAAAGCCATCTGCTTGAATGACCCCACACGCGCGCGGGCAGGAATCTGGCAGGGGGCGCCCGCGGCGCTCTGTCTAGGGGCAGGGCTTTACCGCGCGCGGGACATCGGTGCAGTCTCTCGATCCGCTATTGCCTGAAACGGACGTTGATCATCCGGATCTGCGACAAGCGGTTGTTTAGGTTCCGTGATGGTCCGTTCCGATTCTTGCCTCTATCGGATCTCCATTGTGAAATCTCTGGCCGTATTCATCATCTCGTCGTCAAAGTAAAAGGCACGCGTCGCGCCGTCTTTTTCCTCGAGGCGATAGAAGGCGAACGCCCCGTTATCCCTTTCGCGCAGCGCCTGATGCGCGGCCCAAGCGCATTCCGCGCTGTGGGTGGTGGCGCAAAGCTGCACGTCGCACTTTTGGGCCATGTCGTCGATGGCGGCAAAAACGTCTTTCTGTACGGAGCGATGGAGTCCGTTTTCGATTTCGTCAATCAACAGCATGCCGCCTTTGGCCGCATGCATGGACAGAGACAGCGCTAACATGCGGTTGAACCCTGCGCCCAGTAACTGAACCGGAACAGGATGCGCGGAGCCTTCGAAATAAGCATACATAGCTGATTGCCCCTTAAGGGCAATGGACGTTAGTCGCTTCAAACGGGGTGACAGCCATTGCAGAAGGGGCAGAAGCTCATGCTCCCTGCCTTCAAGTTGCAATTCGCCGAAACGGGAGGCCATAGCCTGCGGCGTATCCCGGTATACAGCAGGCAGAAAAACGGAAACTGCCCGTCCCTCCACCCATTGGCGCTCTTGCCGAAGCGCCTGATTGCCCGCCTCCAGGCCGTTCGCGCTTGGAGTCTGGTTTTCAAACCACGCGCGGGACGCGTATACGTTTGCGGCCTCGTCTCGGTATCTGAATACAAGCTCGTAGTGGCTTGCGCGTACGGACGTTTCTTTATCCGAAGGAGACCGTTCGATATTTTCCCAATCAACCTTGGATACTTCCTCCCGGGGTTGCATGGAGATTTCCAGTTCTCTGGGTGAATCGTTCCAATCCCCGCCAGCTGCCATTGTAATCCGCGTCTGTTTATTGAAGCCATAAAACAGATCCTGGAACATTGATTGAAGTCCCGCAGGGGATAATCCGCGAAACGCATTTAGGCGCGCAACCAATTCCGGGGCATCGGGTCCGTTGAACAACCAGAGGGCTTCAAGCAACGCCGTCTTGCCCGACCCGTTCTTGCCCGCTACCAAGGTAATCCGTCCCAGATGCTCCAATTCAACGCGGTTGAGGCTGCGGAAATTGCTTATCGCGAAAGTCTTCAACATGATACGCAACCTCCTACATGAGAGCGGAACGAACGAATCCGGAAACTGCATTGTAGACGCAACCGATCTTTTCCCCATTGTCCGCAGCCAATCGTTCAGCGCCGAGCCAATGCCCATTAAAACAGGGGGGATAGGCTTGTCCAAGAGAGAAGCATTGCGGCTAGAGGAAACGCTCTTTTCTCTGCATTATGTGCCGGAATAGCCGCTGTTGGAGCCTTTTCATCATATTCGCTGGCCTGCTTCGCACAAGACGACTATGCATGATCTCGATCTCGTCTGTTTCCCATCGCCCCTGGCGCTCATCCGAGATGATCCATACGCGCAGGCAAGGAGACCCGCCTGCGTCCGCGAAGCCCATCGCGAGCTGTCCGTGACGCACAATCAAGGGACTGTCGTCCGGCGCCTGATATCAGCCGGCAGCGCGTCATGGTCCCGTATGGCGCGGCGTTGACTTTGCCATGCGACCCGGAACGCAATAACATAAGAGGCAACGGGCCAGGCGCGGAACGCCGAGAGGCGTCCGTCCGCTCGCAAGGGAAACTGTTTTGCTGGAGAAAAGTCATGAACAGAAGAAAGTTTTTGGGACTGGCATCCTTGACGGCTACGGCGGCGGGCGCGTCCGCCTGCGCCATGCCGGCGGACGAGATCGCGTCGGCGGTAGAGAGCGATGCTTCGCTGCCGACGGTGAACTGGCAGATGGCCACGAGTTGGCCTCCGTTGCTGGACACCATCTTCGGGGGCGCGACGACGTTCGCGCAGACCGTGGCGGCCCTGACCAACGGCAAGTTTGCCATTGATGCGCGCGCGGCGGGGGAACTGGCTCCCGGTCTGGAAGTCCTGAACGTCGTGGAACAGGGCGCGGTGCAGTGCGGGCATACGGCCTCGTACTACTACGTGGGCCGCAGCCCGGCTACGGCCTTCGGCACCGCCCTGCCCTTCGGCCTGACCAATCGGCAACAGAACGCCTGGCTGTACCGCGGCGGCGGGCTGGCATTGCTGCAGGACTTCTACGCGGAACGCTTCGGGGTCATCCAGTTTCCCGCGGGCAACACGGGAGTCCAGATGGGGGGTTGGTTCAACAGGGAAATCGGTTCCGCCGCCGATCTGCAAGGCCTCGTCATGCGCATCCCCGGTCTCGGGGGCCAGGTCATGGATCGCTTGGGCGTGACGGTTCAGGTGCTGCCGGGCGGCGAAATCTTTCAGGCGTTGCAGACCGGCGCCATCGACGGCGCCGAATGGGTCGGTCCCTACGATGACCAGAAACTGAATTTCCACAAGGCGGCCCGCTACTACTATTACCCCGGCTGGTGGGAGCCCGGCGCGACCCTGGAGGTCCAGATCAATAGGGAGGCCTGGAACGAGTTGCCGGAGGAGTACCAGGAAGCGGTGCGGTGCGCGGCCGTAATGGCGAACGTGGATATGATGGCGGATTACGATGCCAAGAACCCCGCGGCGTTGCAGCAACTGAAGGCGGAAGAGGATTTGCAGTTCCTGCCTTTCCCTGATTCCGTCATGCAGGCGGCCGAGGCCGAAGCTTTCGCCATGTACGAGGAAACTGCCGCCGCGGACGCGGATTTCAAGTCCATTTACGAGCCGTGGAACCAATTCCGCTCCGCTATCAAGGAATGGCATGGATTGGCGGAAGTGGCCATGGGCCGCGCCATCTCTTCGTAGCGGACTGGGCGCTCGCCGGGACGCGCGCCGGCCTCCGTCCGACCCTGCCGCGTTCAGTTCCGCGCGGCAGGGCGGGGCCGGGTCCGCGGGCGATGACGGCGGTTGCGAACGGCGCGGCCCTTCCTGGCCTGCTGTGCTGCCTACGTTCTTCGGCCTCTCCTAAACGCAAGGGTTGGAACCGGATCTGGCTGACGGCTGGCTTCAGGCCATCGACGGAGGCAACGCGGCAGGTCTTCGGTGATGCCGGGTCATGCCATGCAACGGCAGGCTTGACCGTCCGCGCGCCTGTTCCCGCGTCAGAGCGCAGGCCGCAGGCGTATCACCTCGTACAGGTGTCCCGGTTGCACGTCGCGAATCACTACGCTTTCGTTGTCGGGCCAGATTATTTCCAGTTGACGCAGGCCGGATTCGGCGGGAAATCCGAAATGCGCCACCGCCGGCAGGCCTGACAGATAACCGCTCGTAGCTTCCAGCACGCGCACCTGCGCGCCGCCGGCATGGCGGAGCCGCACGCGGGCGCCGATGCCGTGGGTATTGGGCGTTTGCCGGTCGCGCAGGCGCACTTGGATGGAGGCGCCTTGGCACAATTGATTCTCCAGCAAGACGGCCGCCGCCTGCAGGTGGTTGATGACGATATCCAGGTCGCCATCCAGATCCAGGTCGCCCACGGACATGCCGCGTCCTCCTTGGCGCAACCCCAGATTCCATTCCGGCGCCGGCTCGAAAAATTCGCCGCGGCGATTGCGAAAAGCCCAATTGGTCTCCACCAGTTCGTCGTCGGGCAGATGGCTGAAGAGATCGACGGCCTTCATGCCGTTGACGACGTACAGATCCAGAAAACCGTCCTGGTCGAAATCCGCCAGTTGCGCGGACCATGTCCAGCCGGTAGCCTCCACGCCGTAGGCCCGCGCCCGGTTCGCAAACTCGCGGCCCGCGTCCTGCACCTGCAGCACGTTTTCCGTTATCTGCCGGTCGGTCGGATCGGCAAGCACTTTGTTCATGACGGGCTGCCATGCGCGTAACGTGGCGGCGTCCTGGTCGCGGGGTTTCATGTCCGCCGCGTAGAGATCGAGGCGGCCGTCGTTGTTGACGTCGCCCCAACTGAAACCCATGGTGTTTTGCGTGGTCACCGCAAAGGGCGCATGCGCGGCCCAGCGGCTGTCCGCGCGCGTCCAGAGGGTATCCGGCAACAGAAAATCGTTGCCGGCCGCGAGCCAAGAGCGGGTTGCGCGCGGATCGTCCAGGACGGTCAAGGCCAAGGCTTGGGAGCGGCGCGCGAGCAACTGGCTCCGGAACCAAAAGCCTCGGTTTTCGTGCCAATAGAGGCCGGACGCGGTCTGGCCTTCAAAGGCCTCGCCCAGCAACATCTGCAATTCCAGGTCGTAGGAACCCGTGGCGACGTCCAGATCCCCGTCTCGATCCATGTCGGACCAGACCATGCTGTAGGCCGTCTTGGCGATGCCCGGGAGGGCCGCTTGCGAAAAGGCGCGGAAGCCTCTCTGCGCGCCGTTGGCCTGATTCAGGTAGACGACGGGGGGATCCAGGCGTTGCGTGAAGACGACGTCCAGCGCGGCATCGCCGTCTACGTCCACGATGGCGGCCGCCCGGGAAGCGCCTGGCTCCAGATTCATGCGCTCGAAGCGAAGGCCGCCCCGATTCCACAGGATGGCGTTGGGTTCGGACAGATTGGCGAAGGCGATGTCCAGCAGGCGATCGCCGTTCAAATCGCCCAACGCGACGCCCGAGCCGTTGCTGTCGAACATGCGCACGCGGTCGGAAGCGCGCAAACTGACGTTGTCCAGGGGATGCCGGACGAAGGAACCGGCGCAACGCGGCGCGGTCGGAAAAGGAATTCGTTTCACGACCCAGGGGTCTCGGATCTCGACGCGAGCGGGCTCCGCGGAGGCCAGTCCGAGACGCGTATCGGCCGCCGAGGTACAGGCTCCCCCCAAGGCCGCGCAGATCCAAAGGGCCATCCAAGGCCAACGGCGCCGATCCCAAAAACGCTGGGCCGGCATAGGGGGCGCGCCCAAAGGATCCGGTTGTCTCGGCGCGTCTCGCCTGCGTCTCTCGCGTAAGCGTCTTGATCGATGGCAACTCAACATTTCGTCCCTGTCCTCGTGGGTTCGTTCGCGTTCGAATGCGCCGGCAGCTATCGCGTCGCCGCCTCCGTTCGTACTGGGCGTCGCGTCGCCGCGCGCTGCGGGGGCCGGATGGACGCAGGAGCCAGCGGCTTGTCCCCCATGCGTCCCGTCGTCCGCCGCGGCAGCCAGGGCTACGCCGTGGATGCGGTGCGGGGCCGTCATTCTTGATAGACCCAGCGGCGCCGAATCGTCCAGTTGAAGGCCGTAACGAGGAAGGTGAGCAGGAACAGCACCCAGGCCACGGCCGAGGCGTAGCCCATCTTGAAGAAACGGAATCCCTGTTGGTAGAGAAACATGGAGATGCTGAGCGTGGAATCCCGCGGGCCGCCTTCCGTCATGATGTACATCTGCTCGAAAACCGCCAAACTGGACGTAATGGAAATGATCAGCACGAAGAACAGGGCGGGCGACAGCATGGGAATCGTGATGCGCAGAAAGAGCTGCGTGCCGTTGGCGCCGTCCATCGTGGCGGCTTCGTTCAGTTCGCGCGGAATGCCCTGCAAGCCGGCCAGCAGGATGACGGCGTAATAGCCTACCCAGCGCCAGACGGACATGACGACCAGCGCGAACATGGCCCAGCGCACGTCTCCCAGCCAGGCCTGCGCGGGCATATGCAACAATTGCAAAGCCCAATTCAGCACGCCGAAGCGGAAATGGTAAATCCAGGACCATACGAAGGCGACGGAAATGAAATCCGTCACGATCGGCAGGAAGCAGAGGAGGCGGATCAGGGCGGCGCCCGCGAAGTTCTGATTGAACAGCAGCGCGAACAGCAGGGCGGCGGCGATGACCAGCGGCGTGAATTCCAGGGTATAGACGAGCGTGTTGCGCAACGCGGTGAGAAATACCTGGTCTGCCCACAGTTCGACGTAGTTGTCGAACCAAATCCAGCGGGCCGCGCTGATGCCGGACCAGTTGGTGAAACCCATGATCAAGGAGAAGAGGCCGGGCCCCAGCGTCAGAACCAGAAACCCGAGCAGGTTGGGCGCCAGGAACAGGAGCGCGACCCACGCTTCGCGGCGCTCCGCACCCGAGGCGAAACGCGGCGCTCTGCGCCGCCGCGCAGGGCGAGCCGATGGCTGCGGGACCATGCGCTAGCCTTTGATGCCTGACATGGCGACGCCTTCGATGTAATACCGTTGCAAGGCCAGGAACACCAGAATGACCGGCACGATGGCCAAGACAGAGCCGGCCATCAACTGCGGAATGTCCGTGTGGCCCTGCTCCTGTTGAATGGCGGCCAGGCCAATGGGCACGGTCCGCAATTCCCGCGAGCGGATGATGATCAGGGGCCAGAGGAAATTCCGCCAGCTGCCGATGAATACGAAAATGGCGGCCGTAGCCAAAGCGGGCTGCGACAGCGGCATGACGATCCGCGCATAGCGCCTCAGGTAGCCCGCGCCGTCAATCTTGGCGGCGTCTTCCAGTTCGAACGGGATGGTCAGCAGGAACTGCCGCAAGAGGAACGTGATGAATACGCTGAACATGCCCGGCACGATCAGGCCGGCCAGGCTATCGACCAGGCCGAGGCGACTCACGAGGACGAAAGTGGGGACGATTGTGACCTCGGCCGGTATCAACATAGTGGCCAGATACAGCAGGAACAGCTTGTCGCGGCCGGGAAACCGCAAGCGCGCAAAGGCGTAGGCGCCCAGGCTGGCCGTCGCCAGTTGCGCGATCAGGCTGGCGAGCGCGACGAACGCGCTGTTGGCGATATAGCGGGCGAAGGGCTGAACCGTGAATACGCCGCGGTAGCCGTCCAGTTCCAGGTACCGCGGCAGCCAGATGGGCGGGAAAACGGCAGCGTCGACTTCGCGCAACAGGGAGGTGCGAACCATCCAGAAGAAGGGGAACGCCATCATGAGACCCAAGGCGAACAACACGCCGGCCAACGACCAGCGGCTGAGCCGCCCGTAGAACCGCGCGTTCAAGTGCGTCGCCCCGCGCGCGCAACCAGACGCCCGCGCCGGCGGCCGGCGCGGGCGTGGCCGTCAATACGGCGGCGGCCATCCGGCATCGCCGCCGCCGGGAACGGGAGAGGGCAGGCGCAGAACGCGGGTCAGCTAGACCTCAATCGTGACGCCGGCCCATTTCTCTGCGAGCGCTTCGTTCGTTTCGTCCTGGATGCGCGCCAGCGCCGCGTCGATATCGCCCTCGCCGGTATCGTAGATGGCTCCGTAGTGCCGGGACCAGGCATCGTTGAATTGCGGACTGGCCAGAGTCGCGCGGTCATTGAAAGCCCACCGGAGCTGTTCGATGAAAGCGCCCGGATGCTCCGCCTTGCCGCCGGCCTCCAGGTACGCCGGGGTCGCGCTCCAGCGCGCCGGGATGCCGCGTCCGGGGCGGCCGACCATCTCGGCCAAGGTCTCGGAACTGGTGTAGCTGGCCAGGAACTCCCACGAGGCGTCAGGAAACGCGGTGTCGTTGCTGCAGCAGAACCCCGAGCCGCCCGTTACGGTGCGCTGGATCTCGCCTATGGGCAGGAAGCCGATATCGAAGTCGAAACCCACTTCGGCGTTTTTGGACTGGAGCGCCCACTGGCCCTGCAACTCCATGGCGACCAGGCCGGACGCGAAATAGTCGATGCCGCCGCTGCCCGCCCGTTCGGCGGCCGTAGGGGCGGCCTGATGCTTGTAGATCAAATCGATCATCCATTGCAGGGCGGAGGCGTTCTCGGCGGACGCGATCAGGCATTCCCGGCCGTCGTCGTCGTAATTCCGGCCGCCGGCCGAGTACATAAAGGCCGAATGCAGGTATTGGCTGCCGCTGACGAGCGCGCCCCACTGTTCCCCGTCCGGTTTGGTCAGCGCGGCGGCCGCTTCCGCGAACTCCGCCAGCGACCATTGCGTCTGGCCCTCCGTCGGCGGATAGGCCAGGCCCGCTTCATCGAACAGGCCCTTGTTGTAGTAGATGCCCCACGTCGACTGATCGTAGGGGAAGCCCCACCAGCGCCCCCAGAAATGGAAGCCGCGCGAAACGCCGGCCGCGAAATCATCCACGTCAATGTCGGGAGTCGCGTTGATGTAGGGATTCAAGTTCAGCACCAACCCCACGGACGCGACGGGCGGCACGTGTTCGTCGCTGGCCATGAATATGTCGGGCAAATCGCCCGCCGCGGCGCCTGCCAGGATCGTGCTGGTGGTATCGCCCCAAGAGGCGAATTCCAGCTTCAGGTCAACGTCGGGCCGCAACGCCTTGAAAGTGTCCAGGCCCAACTGCCACGTATGCATGTCGCTTTCGTTGAACCAGTTCTGAAAACGCAGTTCGATCGTTTCCATGGCGGGCGCGGCCATCTCGCCGGCCGCCGGCGCCGGCGTGACGCAGCTGGCCACGGCCAAGCCCCCCAAAGACAGGGAAGACAATTGCAAGAAGCGGCGGCGACTCATCGTATGCGCAGTTCGGTACATGTTCAACTCCTCCCGCGGAAGCGGAGTGTAGGATGCAGACAGGCAGGAAGGCCAAGCTCGGGGCGGCCAACGGAGGCGCGCGGCGACGGCGCCAATGCCGATTTTGCGCGACGCCTGCGGCGTCCCTACGCTGCATTCTCCCCAATGCCTGCTGCGCGTATGCTAGCACACCGCGCAAAAACGCCGGAAACAGCATAAATGAACTCTTTTTATAAGATAATGCAACGAAACCTGAAATGCCATGCCGGTGCGCGGGCGCGTCAGCTGCGCTGTCGGGCCGCGCGCGCCGCGGAACGTGAGAACTTGGGAGGCGGCTTCGCTCCGTATCGCCGCCGGCTACGCGAGACCCTCTCCTTTCGTTGCTTCAGGCACCACCCGGCGCAGGCCGACAGGGAGCCGGAGAAGCATCCGCCCTGCGCTTGCCGACATGGGCCGCGCAACGCTGTAGCGGACAGGACGCGGCGCGCGAGGCCGGACAGCCAGCCGCGCATAGTCTCTGCGGCGTTCCCACGCGATATCCGATCCAGCGTCAGGAGGCACCCCGGAGTGCATCGCGCTTCAGGAGGCGGCCTGCACCAACCATTGCACGGTCTGCGGAAAGGCGATGACGATGATCAGGGCCACGCCCTGGAGCGCCATAAAGGGCAGCGCGCCTTTATGGATGTCGATCACTTTCACTTCCTTGGGCGCCACCGACTGCAGATAAAAGAGGGAGAACCCCACCGGCGGCGAGATGAAGGCCATGTTCAGATTGACGGCCATCATGACCCCGAACCAGACGAGGTCAATGCCCAACGCGGTGGCCGCGGGCACGAAGAGCGGCATGGCGATGAAGCTGATCTCGATGAACTCCAGGTTGATGCCCAAGAGGAAAATGACGATGTTGGCCACGATGATGAAACTCCAGTAGCCGCCGGGCAGGCCGGTCAGCAGGCGTTGCACCAGATCCTGGCCGCCCAGGCGATCGAAAATCAGCCCGAAAAAGGTGGAGCAGAACAGAATCATGATCACCAGCGAGGTGATGTTGGCCGTGGAACGGGCGGCCTGTTTCAGAACGTCCCACGTCAGCGTGCGATTGAGCAGGGAGAGCAGGCAGGCGCCGACGGCGCCGACGGCCCCGGCCTCGGTCGGCGTGGCCACGCCGAAGAAAATGCTGCCCAGCACGGAAAAGATCAACAGCAGCGGCGGCGCGACGGCCACCAGGGCGCGGCGCAACAACGCCTGGCCGCGCAGCGTTCGGGCTTCCGGCGGCAACGCCGGGGCCCAGTCGGGTTTCACCCACGCCACGACGATGACGTAGAGGGCGTACAGGCCGGCCAGAATCAGGCCGGGGATCAGCGCGCCCAGAAACAGATCGCCCACGCCCACCCCGATTTGATCGCTGAGCACCACCAGCACCAGGCTGGGCGGCAGCAACTGGGCCATGGTGCCCGAGGACGCAATGATGCCCGTGGCCAGCTGGTGGTGGTAGCCGTAGCGCAGCATGATAGGCAGCGACAGCAGGCCCATGACGATGACGGTGGCGGCCACCACGCCGGTCGCGGCGGCCAGCAACGTGCCGACGATGACCACCGCCAGCGCCAGGCCGCCCCGCATGGGGCCCAAAAGCTGGCCCACGGTGTCCAGGAGCCTTTCCGCCAGCCCGGATTTCTCGAAGACGGCTCCCATGAAGACGAAAAAGATGATCGCCAGCAGCGTGAAATCGGACATGGTGCCGAACCAGCGATTGGGCAGGAGGCGCAGCCAGCGCAGATCCAGAACCCCCAGCGCCAGGCCAATGACCAGGAAGAGAAACGCCGTGCCGGCGAAAGAATAGGCTACGGGGTACCCGTAAACGATGAGCAGGAAAAAGACGACGAACATCGCCAAGGCCAACCATTCGAATCCCATGGCCGTTTCTCCTTGCCTGGACCCGCGTACGGCGGGTTCACTCGAGGCGCAGGGGCGCTTCCGCCGCCAACGCCGCCGGACGGGCGGCGTCCTCGTCGCCCTGGCGCAGGATGCGCCACAGTTTGATCTGTTCCGCCCCGGCCTGCAGCAGGAGCAGCACGAAGGCCACGAGGATGAAGGATTTGATGGGCGCGCGGTTCAAACCGTCGGGATCCGGCGACACTTCGCCGCAATAGCGGCCGGCCAGGTCGAACGCGTCCAGGACGTAGGTCAGAATATGCAGCCAGGAGGGCGCTTCCGCGCCCGCGAAACACCAGGCGCCGGTCGCGGAGCGGCCCCAGCTGGCCATGAGCGGATTCCAGCTGACCCACACGCCGATCACGCAGAAAGGGATGAGCATGACCCAATTCAGCCAGAAATCCAGGCGGGCCCGTCGGCGCAACGACCACTTGCCGTACAGGAAATCCACGCGCACGTTGATGCCGTGCTGCATGATGTAGGCAAAGCCCAGGAAAAACACGAGGGAAAAGAGATACCACTGCATTTCAATGAAGACATTGGAAGACAGTTGGATGCCTACGAAAAAGCCCACGTAGCGGGCCACGACGTTGTAAAAGCCGATGGCGACGGTGAGCAGCACGAGGTAAATGGCTGCATGGCCGACGGCATTGGATAGCCGGTCAATGCCGCGGGCCAGGCGCGTGGCGAAAGCCATGGCGAAGTTCTGTGCCGTGATCCTGCAAATCTCTGAAGGCGACGCGCGCGCATTCTATCATTGAGTCAGGGCGTCGGCTTACTGCAACGGGATTCGGCGGACCAACGCACCGCCGTCTGCCGCGCGCATTGACGGTAACCGACGTCCATGTTCGCGACCGCCCGTCAGCCGCGTGGCCCCCTCTCTTTGGATGGTTCCATGGTTGCGCGCCGGACTGGCCCGGCGATTTCGTCCCTGACGCCCTGTTGGCCGGCAGACAGGGCCCGATGCCTCATGCGGCTAAGGCCGCGGTGGAACCGCGCCCGCGTGGCGCCCTGCCCTGTCCTGGGACGGAAGACGCCGTTTTCACTCCATCCTGCGCCAGCGATGACTCCAGTCGCCGCTGAACGTTTGGGCCCCCTCCGGCGCGATCCAGATATCCTCGTTGATGCCGGTGCTCCAGCGCGGGCCGTTCAGCAGGTTCCGGCGGGGATGGTAGGAAAAGACCATGCCCGCTTCCAGAGGCCAGTCCTGCGTGGCGCCCCAGCCGGGCGCGGCCGAGAACCAGGGATACTCGATGGTGTCCATGCCTTGACCGTGAAAGTCGAAGTGCTGCGGCGCGGCGCCCAGTTGCCAGCCGCGTTCCTGCAACGTGTTTTCGAAAATCCGGGCCAGCTGGCTCAGACGCGCGCCGGGCTTGGCCGCGGCGCGGATCCGCGCGAACGCCTCCAGTTCGCTCTCCATGAGTTTCGCTTCCGCGTCCGTCGGCGCGCGGTAGGCGCAATTCACGGTCAACTCGCACCAATGCCCTCCGGGACCCAAGATTTCCATATGAAAGCGCACGATATCGTCGCAGCGCAGGGGTACGTCTTGCGGCGGATCGTGCTCTCCGGGCCGCTCGCCGATGAAGACCAGAATGTCCCGCGCGCCGCCGGCCCACGCCACGCGGCAGGCTTCGGCGGCCAGTGCGCGTTGCGTAGCGCCGGGGCGCAGCTCTTCAACGAAGCGCTCCATGGCGGCTTTGGCCAGCGCCCACAATTCGAATTCCTGCCGCATCTCCAGGGCGCTTTTGACGGCGCGCACGCGGTTCATCAAATCGTCCGCGACCACGAATTCCGCTTCTGGCATCGCCTGGCGCAACTGCTCCATGACGCCGGCGCCCAGAATGAACTGGTGGCCCGCCACGCCCACGCGGGCGCGCCCGAAACCGCGGGCGCGGCACTCTGCCGCCATGCGCGGGGCGACGTACACGTCGCCCCGCGCGTCGGTAATCCAGCCCCGGGCCGCGATGCGCTCGGCGACGGCATGGGAACTGAACGCGAGGAAGGGCTCGGCCTGACGCGGAATGAAGATCAGGCCGTCATGGCCCCAGATGTGAAAGTCGGTGAAATAGCGGAAGTAGCCGCGCCCCGTCCACCAATGCCCTTTGCCGGCGACGAAGAGCCCGTCCAGGCCGGCTGCCTCCATGGCCGCGCGCACGCGCGCCAAACGGTCGTCCCGTTCGGATAGGTCGGGAATCGTCGCCATACGGGTTTCTCCTTGTTTCTGCCGGCGTGCGCCGCTCACGGCGCCATCCACAAATCCTCGGCTCGATGCGCCCGGAACAGAGACGCGATATCGACCCACGCGCGCGTCGCCGCGGCCTGCGCGCAGGCTTCGAGCGCGGCGAGGGAGCGCAAGTGATCGCGGGCGGACGTATCCGGCGCGGCGCCCGTGGCCAGGCAAGCCGCGAACTCGTCCAGCAGACGGTGCGTATCGTCCGCGAAAGGACGGTGGCAAGCCAAGGGCACCGGATGCAACGTTTCCGCCTCCGCGCGGTCCTTGAACCGGGCGCCGCGCCGGCCCAAGTCGGGATCGAAACGGCCTTCGACGATATCGCCGAACTGCGTTCGTTGCAGAATCATGCCGGCCTGGAAATCGCTGCGCCACGAGAACTCCAGGCCGTTCCAGCCGGCCGTCCAGGTCCCCAGGTAGCTGGCCCGCGCGCCGTCCGCAAATTCCAGCAGCGCGGAGACGCAACTGTCATGGCGATACAGGCTGCCGGGCGGATTCCAAGTATCCGCGCATACGCGGACGATGTCCCGGTCGTAGCAGTAACGCAGGAGATCCAGATGATGAATGGACTGCTCCCGCAACATGGGATGTTCCATGGTCAGCGGATACTTGTTGAGATCGGCCCGCCGTCCGTCGCGGTTGCGCACGTAATGCAACCGGCCGAAACCCAAAGCGCCGAATTTCTTCTCCCGCACCACGCGGCGCAGATACTGGCTGGCGGGCAGATAGCGGAAGTTCATGCCGACCATCAAAAGCCGATCCGCCCGCGCCGCCATGCGCGCCAATTCTACGGCCGGCGCAAAATCTTCCACCAACGGTTTCTCGCAAAGGACGTGGAGGCCGCGTTGCAGGCACGCCTGCACCTGCGCGAAGTGGTGCCGGGGCGGGGTCGCCAAGACGGCCGCGTCTGCCTGCGCCAGCGTCGGTTCCAGCGTCGCGCAGAGCCTCGCGTCCGAGCCTATGCGTTCGGACAGGCGGCGCGCTTTGGGCATGTCCGGATCCACGAGAGCGACCAGTTCCGCGTCTGCGCGTTCCTGCAGCGCGTGCGCCCACGCGGAACCCCGCACTCCGCACCCCGCCAAAACGAACGCCACACTCATGACTCGGCGCCGGGACGGTCCAGGCCGCGACTGGACGCCGCGGCCGCGCAGAACTGCTCTCCCGCCTGCCGACTGGGCAATCCGCCCTCCCGCGACCGTAGCCTGAACGCAAGGCAGAGATACAAGCGATGCGATGGGCTGAACCTTGACTGTTCAGGCATCACCGTAGGGTCCAGGAGTCGCTGCGCGGCGGGCCGAGCGGCCGGTTGGCGAATGAGCGCGCCTGGCCGGGAACGCTGGCCAAGCCGCGTCTGCGGCGGCGTAAGAGGCGTTGGCGCCTTTGCCCAAGGCCCATTCCGTCATGGCGCGCGGTGGCGGCGCGCGCGGGTCCGAATTTGCGCTACGGTTCGTTGCAGCGCGTCATCCGCAATTTCGGCGTCGGACTGCGTCATTGAAACGTCGTATACGGCTTGGGCTTGCGCGCGCGACACCAGGCCCAAACGGACGTCTTCCCTGACGCGCGCGGCATCCCGAGCGGCGGGCGGTCCAAACCCGCCGCCGCCCGGCACGCGCAGGATGACCTCGTCCCCTCGCTTGAACTGGCGGGGCACGAAACGGCGCAGGCGTTCGCCGTTCAGAATGACGTCGCCCGCGCCCCCGCGTTGTCCTCCGCGCAAGCCTTCCGCCGGATAGGTCATGAGATCGGGACGAATGGTCAGCGTAGTGCCTTGGGACGACGTCGCGCGCAACGCGATTTCCTGGCCCAGGCCGCCGCGGTATTGGCCCGGCCCGCCGGAATCGGGCAGCAAGCGCTTGCGCGTCATCAGCACCGGGCATTGGATCTCGATCAGCTCCGTGGGCGTCACGGTGCTGTTGTGCGGATAGGCGACGGGCAAGAGGCCGTCCGCGTCGTGCGTCGCGCCCAGTCCGCCGTGGGGCAGCATATGCACCGCATGCGCGCCGAAACGTTCGTCGTCGCCCACGACGTGAAAAGGGAAGATGCCGCCGGCCGCCGCAATGACGCGTTCAGGCATCAAGTCGGCCAAGGCGCCGAAGATCAGGGGCGGGATGTGCTTGATGACCTTGGCCCGCGCCGCCACGGGCGCCGGAAAGGTGCAGTTCACGATGGATCCGGCCGGCGCCGTCATGCGCAGCGGGCGGATGAGGCCGTCGTTGTTGAAGATGCGGGACGCGAGCATGGCCTTGATGGGATAGACGGCCGTGGCGTAACTGATGTTGAAGGCGGCGTTGATGGCGGAATGCCACTGCTGTTCGGACGTGCCCGCGAAATCCATGTGGATCTCGTCGTCCGCGACCGTGAGCTGGACCTTCAGGGTAAAGGGTTCCAGATAGCCGTCCGCCGTGACCGCGTAGTCGGAACGACCGTTGGGCAAGGCCCGGATCGCGGTGCGCAACGCCTGCTCGCTGCGCGTCAGGATCTCGGCGGCCAGCGCTTCTAGGTCGTCCAGGCCGTAGTCGTCCAGGAACTCGCGCAGGCGCTGGATGCCGATGCGGTGGGTGCCCACGATGGCGTGCAGATCGCCCAACACCATGTCCGGCACGCGGCAGTTGGCGGCGATGAATTCCTCGATCATGGGCACGACTTTCCCGGCCGCGTAGAACTTGTTGGGCATGACCCGGGTCCCTTCCATGAACATGTCCTGGGCTTCCAGGTCGCCCAAATGGCCCCCTACGTCCGAGACATGGGCCACCGTGCCCAGAAAGGCGACCAGTTTGTCGCGATGGAACACGGGCGATACCAGGTTGTAATCGGGCAAATGGGTGCTGCCGATCCAGGGATCGTTCGTGGCCAACACGTCGCCCGGCTGCAGCGTGGCCGGCGGAAAGCGCTTCAGCATGGCTTTCGTGGTGCGGGGCAGCATCGTGCAGAACTGCGGCGGACTCCACTGCGCCTGCGCCAGGCCCGAGCCTTGGGCGTCCATGAGCGCGCAGCCGAAATCATGGCTTTCGCCCACGATGGTGGAGAACGAGGTGCGGATCACCGCGTTGTCGATTTCGTCCACGATGTTGACGAGCCGTTGCCACTGGATTTCCAGCGTGATGGGATCCATCGTCATGCGTTCCGTACCTAATCTTGGAATGGTTGCAATTCTACCAGATACAGCTGTAACCTTTAAAAAAAGCAAATCACCTGAAGTGTTGACCTGAGTAATCAAGTGCTCAAAATCTTGAAATTCTATAGGTTCATAGTGGGCTATTTTATTCCTAATACTTCTAATATATCGCAGGGGGATCCGAGATTGATCCATGTGAAGAGAAGATGTCTCGTCCAAAATTCTTTCCAAAGGTCCCAATTCGCATGTTGGAGAATTCTGGCAAACTCTGTTGTATTCGTCATCATTATCGAAATGTTTAGAGTACCATTTTGGCCAATCTGAACCGTATTTGTGCGTAAGGATCTCACAGAGTCTTAATCACACTTTGTTAATTAGCGGAAGGAGCAGTGGAACTTGACCACGTCATAAGCGATATTTGAGTTCATCATATCGATTTAGTACTGCAAGTACCGCTGCATGCAATTCGATACCATACTCGCTAGGCCGTGTTGAGGTATGATTTCAGCCAAGTCCAGTAGATTATCATGCAACCGATGGCGTGGTCATTGACGGCCTTGGAAAGTCGCGGATTCAACTGGACGGAACCGACCGGCGTGTCCGGTCCAGGCTCCGTGCCGGCCGCGTCACAGGCCGCCGGCCGCGCCACCGCCCCCATGAGGCCCTTCCACCGCTCAAGTACGCCCCTCCCGTACGTTGCCCTCAATTTATCTGACAAGATCAACACGGCAAATGGCTCGATGCGGGAGCCTTTGGCGTGCCCGCCCGAGCCCCGTACCCATAGCAGGGTTGAGGTAGAGAGGACGGATGAAGTCACATCGCAACGCTCTCTGGCTCTGGCTGCGCTCAAAGCGCCGCAGAACCTACCTCAACACGGCAAGTAGGGTCAAGCAACTACGATCAGGTTATACTGTCGTTCTCACCGTCAAAGCCAGTCCCGACGAGGATCCCATGTCCCTGCAATACATGGTGCCTGACCGTCCCCGCGCGCGGGAGATGGCGGGCCGGCAGGCATCCGTGATACAATAACGTCGATGCTGGACGGCCTGGATCCTTGGAGGACCGGAGGCAGATACGGATTATGACCCTGACCGTGGCGCCCGTGCGCGTACGGAAAGGAAGCGGGTTGCGATCGCCGTGCCTGGCCGATTCCGCTTTCGATCCCTATCCGATAGACGACGCTACCCCCATGACGAGTTCGCAGGAACAATACGATGCCATGACGTACAGCCGCTCCGCCCTGCGCGCGCTGATGGCGGCCAGGGGCGAGCCCTACATTCTGAAAGCCGATTTCGGCCTGTATTACGCCGCCATCGATCCGACCCTGGGACAGCGGGCCCCGCATGTCGCGCCCGACGTCATGCTGACCCTGGGCGCCACGTTGCCGCCCTTCACGCCCTATCGCCTGTGGGAAGTGGGCAAGGCGCCGGATCTGGTGCTGGAGATCGCGTCCTTCAGCACGAAAGCGGAAGACGTGGACAAGCGGGCCTTGTATGCGCAGCTGGGCGTCACGGAATATTGGCAATACGAACCGCACGGCAAACAACTGAAACCCGGTCTGGAATGCCGCCGTTTGGTCCAGGGCCGTTACGTCCGCGTCGCGGGCGCCTATCGCTCCGACTTGGGAGCGTTATGGATACGGAGTCAGGTCCTGGATACGGCTTGGGGTCTGTTGCATACGGGCGAATTGCGCTTGTGGAATCCCGCGCGGAAGGAATGGTTTCCTACGGATGCCGGCAAGGACGCGCGCTTTGACCAGGTGGAACAGGAACGCGACCGGGAGAAGGAGGAACGGCAACGGGCGGAACAGGAACGAGACCGGGAGAAGGAGGAACGGCAACGAGAGAAACAGGAACGGCAACGGGCGGAACAGGAACGAGACCGGGCCCAAAGGGAAGCGGCTCGTTTGGAAGCGGAAATACGGCGCCTCCAAGCGCGCATGGCGGGGCTGGATCCGGATGCGGCCACCCAGTAAGGCGTTCAGCCTCTAGACCGAAAACGCCATAGCCGATGTACTGTCAGGGGCCCGCGCGCCCCTGATACGAGGTACCAGGTTGCCCGGGGGCGGATTGACCGGGAACGAAGCGGCCAGACCGCGCCCGCGTCAAAAGCCGGACGGCAGTCGCCCGTAATACAATACGCAGACGACTGATGGCTTTAGTTCCTTGCGGGCTAGGTTCTGTGGAGCTTTGAATTCATCCAGATCCAGGCCCCGGCCAGATCCAGAAAGCCCAAGAAACGATGTGCGTATTTATCGTAGCGGGTGGCCACGCGCCGCCTGTGCTTGAGCCAGCCAATGATCCGTTCCACGGCGTTGCGCGCCTGGTACCGTTCCGGGTCGTGGGGGTTCAGACGCCGACGTCGGGCCGGAAGGACGGCCTCGATGCCTTGTTGCTCCAGCCAAGCGTGGAAGGCGTCGCTGTCGTAGGCTCGGTCCGCGATCAGGCAAGGCAGGGGCGCACCGATCCAGACCTCAGGGCCCGGGCTTGGGTGCTGTCGTGGCGCTGGCCGCCCGTCAGGCACAGGCACAGGGGGCATCCCCGTTGATCGGCCAGGATGTGGATTTGATGCTGAATCCGCCCCGGCTGCGACCGAGGGCGGGATCCAGCCCCTTATTTTTGGGCGCGCACGCGAGCGCGGCGGGCGCGCCCGACCGTGCTGTTCAGCAGCGCCGCGGACAGCTCCGGCTCGGCTTGCAGGTAAGCCATCAGGCGCGGCCAGACGCCCTGATCACACCGTGGGCATAGCGGCGATAGACCGAGTTCCATTTCCCGTACGCGACCGGCAACCGGTGCCAAGAGGTACCCGACCGCGCCATCCAGCACAGCGCGTCCACAAAAAGACGGCAACGCGTTTCATTGCCTACGTGTATGTCAGAACAGGGCGGAGGCAGAGCCATTGGGCCTCGGTCAGCACGATCGGGGGGGGGGGGGGCATCCTCCGGCGCAATAGGCAAGGGAATCGATGCCTTCTTAGGGCGAGAAAACAGATCTGGAGATTCTGATTTCCAAGCAAATATCAGAGGCCACCGTAGATGCGCGCCTATGTGATGCATTGATTGCTTCATTCGCGCTGCCAGCCATAGTCCCGCCGCGCCCCTGCGGCCGAGATGAAACCGGCTGCTAGGTCGCGCGCGATGCGTTCGGGAGGCCGTTCCGTCGCCGGGCCGAAGCCGCCGCCGCCCGGCATCAGCAACTCGATCTCGTCGCCGGGCTGCATTTCCAAGGGGGGAAAGCGCGTGATGGACTGGCCGTTCCATCGCACTTCGCCCACGACGCCGGGCGCGCCGCCGTCCAGGCCTGGAGGATGGCAGAACATCTTGTCCGGCCGTACGCGCGCCTGAATGGGCGTCGCCGCGATATTCCGGAAAGTGATGCGCTGGCCGATGCCGCCGCGGCAACGGCCCGCCCCCGCGGAGTCCACGCGGTATTCCTTGTGCTGAATCAGTATGGGGGCCTGCGTTTCCATGATCTCGACCGGCGTTACGGAACTGTTGTGGGGAAACGCGATGGGCGGCATGCCGTCCAGTTCCCGCATCGCGCCGCGTCCGCCGTGCGGCAGGCAGCTGACGGAAAAGGGGCCGTAGCCTTCCGCTTCGCCATGTACGGAAAAGGGCCAGATGGACCCGCTGCCCGCCTGGGCGTGCGCGCCCAGCAGCGGCCACACGGCGCCGAACAGCACCTGATTGATGTTGTTCGTGGTTTTGGCCCGGGCCTGCACGGGATAGGGGAAATCGCAATTCAGGATGCAGCCGCGGGGCGCCGCGACGTGGATCGGCTGGAAGAGGCCCTGGTTGTTCGGTATCTGCGGCGCCAGCGCGCACTTGAAGGGATACATGGTGGAGGCGAAGGTGGTGTTGTAGACGCAGTTGATCGAACCCAGGCGGGTCTGGGGCGACGTGCCGGCGTAGTTCACGTAGACGTCGTCGCCGGCGATGCGGACGACGGCATGCAGATGCACGCGCTCGACGTACCCGTCGATATCCAGCCCGAATTCGTACGCGCCGTCCGGCAAGGCCTGGATGCGGCTGCGCATCAGCGCTTCGGAGCGATGGTGGATGACATGCGCCAGCGTCACCAGATCGTCCATGGCGTAGTCAAGCAGGAACTCGCGCAGGCGGCGGATGCCGATTTGATGGGTTCCGACGATGGCGCGGATGTCCCCCAACACCAGTTCGGGGACGCGGCAATTTTGGCCGATGACGTCGAAGAGGAATGCATTGGCCTGGCCCGCGGCATAGATTTTCGCCGGCGGGATCCGGATGCCTTCGGTGAACACGTCGTAGGCTTCGATGTCGCCCCGGTGTCCGCCGACGTCCGCGAGATGGGCCACGGTCCCCATGAAAGCGACGGGCGCGCCCTGATGGAAAACCGGCGTCAACAGAACGTAGTCGGGCAGATGGCCCGTGCCGATCCAGGGATCGTTGGTGCAGAGCACGTCGCCTTCCTGCAAGGACTCCAGCGGATAGGCCTCCAACAGGCGCCGGGCCGTGCGCGGGAGCACGACGCAGAAATTGGGCGGCGAAAACCGGGATTGGCACAGGGAATTCCCGTTCCGATCCACCAGGATGCAGGCGAAATCCCGGCTTTCGCCCACGATGGTGGAAAAGGAGGTCTTGACCGTCGCGAAATCGATCTCGTCCATGATCGCGATCAGGCGTTGCCATTGAATCTCCAGGCTGATCGGATCGATCGCGTCCCCCGCCTCCGCGCGGGAGGGCCTTTCGTTCATGGCGCCTGCGCCTGCCATTCATGCAGGGTGCCCTGCACCGCGCACGCGCCGGCTTTGGCCGCGCGCGCCTGGATGCGTACGCCCGCGGCGCCGGGCGCGCGCACCAGCCATTCGAGCCGGGCGGCGGATTCGCCCCACGCGCGGCGCCAGGGATCATAGGGCATGCGCCGTTCCTCGCGGCCGGCCAGCGCGTCGATGACCCGGCGCGGCGCGCCCATCAATATCTCGCCGCCCGCGTCAAGTTCCAGTTCGACCGTCACGGCGCCGCTGTGTCCGGCGCGGCGGCCTTGCTCCGTGAGGTAGGTGGCCAGATACCCCTGATTCTCCACCACGGCGCGGACGATGAAGAGATCGGGGCCTACGCATTGGGCGGTGCAGGACGCCATGCGCAACCAGGGCGAGGCGAGAGCGTGGCGGACGGTAAACAGCGCATTGGGATGCGCGACCTGGCCGATCAGCTGGGGCGGCGGGTTGCGATGGATGTAAAACGGATCCCAGCCCCCCAGCAATACGGGACCCAACTGGGGATGCTCGAAGGGACGCCAGTCTTGATGGGCCTGCGGGCAGTGGACGTCGGCCCACTGCAGGAACTGGATTTGCTCCGCTTCGGTATGCGGCCGCGTGGAAAAGAATTGCGGTTTGGCGAGGCCGACCGCCGTTTCGCTGTCCCACACTTCATTGGACAGGGCGGGAATGCCCAAGCGGTCGTAGAGCCAATCGGAAAACACGCCGTGCCGCGGACGGCGCAGATTGGGGGTGAAATCCTCGTAGGTGGAGATCAGGGGATAGCCCGTCAATTCCGTGCCCATCGCGCCCAGGGAGGCGAAGATCGCGAGATCGGCGGCGGGCAGTTCCGAGTCCCGTTTGTACCCCGAAGGGCGCAGGATGAGACCGCCGTGGCTGTGCAAGGCCTGCGCGCCGGCGATATTCGGATGCGCGAGCGCGAAACGGGCCATCGCCATCGCTTCGGGTTCGTTCAAGGGGAAATCCCCGGCACCGTATTCGCCGCTTTCCGGTTCCCAGTTCACGGGAAACTGGCGATTCAGATTGCCGTGCCGGGGCGGCAGAATGGGCAGCGCGGCCCCGTCCCAATCGCGTAGCCGGCCTTCCGGCACCATGCGATAGTATTGCGCGCCCGCCTCCCACGGTTGGCGCTGTATCAGCAGCCGCGGTTCGCGGGCGGAGCGTTTCCATTCGCCGCGGGCGTCGGGAATGGCCATCTGGCGAATTTCCCCGTCGCCGTCCATGTCTTCCGGGTGCAAGCCGGTAGGGTATTCGTCCTGGGGATGATAGCGTCCGGTGCCCACCGTGCGGTAGGGGGTGGTCAGGCAGATCTCCGCGCCGTCCGGGTTCACCCGCGGCAGGACGTATACGGCGCGCGTATCCAGCAAACGCGTGACGTCCGGATCCCGTCCGTACGCGCTCAGCAGGAAATCAATGGCGTAGAGGGCTACGGCCGAGGTGATGACCTCTTCGCCATGGTTGTTGCCGTCGATGTAGAAGCCGGGCTTGCGCTCGTGCGGACCGGTCGCGCGGTTGGTCAGGGTAACGGCCCAGATTTCCCGGCCGCGCGCGCTCCGTCCGGCCGACGCGAGATGGGCCAGGGTCGGGTAAGCCGCCGCCAGGTCTTGCAAGGCGGCGGAGAACGCGTCGTAGACGAGATATTGATCGTGCGGCAGATTCATGGCGAGGGAGGGCATTCAGGGCGGCAGGGACGGAACCGTCGTTTCCGGACAGTTGTCCGGGCGCGCGGGCGCGGCCGGGCGCAACCGTCCGCGGCGTTGTCAGATCTGATCGCGTTCATGCCGCGCGGGAAGGCTCAAACGTAACGATAAGATTGGCGTAACGGTCGATCGCGGCCTGGCCTTGCGGGCCGATGACGGCCGTGGATTCCTGCTCTTCCACGATTGCAGGTCCTGGAAACGCGCAACCGCTGCCCAACGCGTAGCGGTCGTAGACCGGGGCGTCGACGTAGGCCCGGGTTTCGGCGAAATAGACGGGACGCGTGCCTTTGCGCGCCGAGCGGACGTCCGTGCCCGGCGCGGTTTCCGGCAAAGCGAGCTGGGGTTTGGGCCCCGCCGCCGTCAGGCGGCAGGTGGTGATTTCCAGGTCCAGATGCGTGTGGACATGCCCGTAAATCTCTTGGTAGCGGGCGAAAAAGTGCGCCCGTACGGCATCCAGGGAGGTCGCAGCCAAGGAATCCCAGGGCAGAGGCACCACGATCTCATGGCCTTGCCCGGCATGGCGCAGGTCCGCCTTGCGCGTGAAGGTCATGTCCGCGTCGGCGACGCCGGCCGCGCGCAGGACGCGGCAGCCTTCCGCGACGAGTTCCGCGTAGATGGCGTCCAGTTGCGCGAGGCGCGCGGTCGTTGCGAGGCGCGCCATATGGGTGCGCGCGAACTCGAAGGACATGGGCGCGGTGAGGAAGCCCAGGGCCGAGGTGACGCCGGCGGCGGCGGGACAGACGAAGCCGCGCATTTTCAGCGCGCGCGCGATTTCGTAGGCGTGGACCGGCCCGGCGCCGCCGAAAGCCACCAGCTGGAGGCGGCGCGGATCGGCGCCGCGTTCGGCTACGTGGACGCGGGCGGCGGAGATCATGTTCTCGTTGACGACCCGGAAAACACCCAGGGCCGCCTCCACCGGGGAGAGGTCCAGCTGCGCCGCGAGCGCGGCCAGCGCGGCTTCCGCGGCGGCGGGATCAAGGGCCATGCGACCGCCCAGGAAGAACGCGGGGTTGAGGTAGCCCAGCAGCAGGTCGGCGTCGGTGACCGTGGGCCGGTCGCCGCCCAGGCCGTAGCAGGCGGGGCCGGGGTCGGCGCCGGCCGATTCGGGGCCGACCTTGAGCAGGCCCAGTTCGTCCACGCGCGCGATGGAGCCGCCCCCGGCGCCGATTTCGATCAGCTCGATGGTGGGCACGCGCACGGGCAGGCCGGAGCCGCGCTTGAAGCGATGCACGCGCGCAATCTCGAAATCGTCGGACATGGCCGGCTGCCCGTCCTTGATGAGGCACATCTTGGCCGTGGTGCCGCCCATGTCGAAGGAGACGAGGTCGGGCTGTTGCAGCAGTTCGCCGTAGAAGACGGCGGCCAGCGCGCCGGCGGCAGGGCCGGACTCGACCAGGCGGATGGGGAAGCGGACGGCGGTGTCCAGGGTGGCGACGCCGCCGGAGGAGAGCATGAGGAGGAGGGCCTGCCGGAAGCCGGCGCGCCGCAGGCGGGTTTCCAGCTGGCGCAGATAGGTCTCCGCCAGGGGCTGCACGTAGGCGTTGCAGACGGTGGTGGACATGCGCTCGTATTCCCGGATCTCGGGCGCCACCGCGTGGGAGAGCGAGATCTTGAGCTGGGGCAGGCGCTGCGCCAGCCACGCGCCGGCCTGCCGCTCGTGTTCGGGATTGGTGAAGGCGTGCAGGAAGCAGACCGCGATCGCCTCCACCTGGTCCGCGACCCCGGCGCGCTCCAGGCGTTGCGCCACGGCTTCCAGACTGGCCGGATCCAACGCTTCAACGACGTCGCCGAAAGCGTCCATTCGTTCCTGGGCTTCAAAGCGCAAGGGACGCGGCACCAGATGCTGGACCTGCGGCGCCTGCAAATCGTAGATGTCGTAGCGCATCTCGCGCTGGGTATCCAGCACGTCGCTGAAGCCTTGCGTGGCGAGCAGCAGCGTTACGGCTCCCGTGCGTTCGATCAGGCAGTTGGTAATCAGGGTGGTGCCGTGAATGGCGTTGGCGACGTCCGAACCGGCAATGCCGGCCTGCGCCAGCAACGCGCGCCACCCTTCCTGCACGGCCAAGTCGGGCTTGCGGGGCGTGGTGGGTAACTTGTGATTGAAGATGCGACCGCTGTCGGTCTCGACCAACACGAAATCGGTGAAGGTGCCGCCAATGTCAAAACCAATCCGGAATCGGGCCATGCGCTGTTTGCATCCGCTTCAAGGGCTTGATGCATTATATATTCGGGCCATGCTTTTTGGACTACCTGAGCGCGATGGGCGCAACGTTTCTCCGGTACGCGGGGCGGATGGCGCTCATCCGACTTCCGCGGCGCGGCTTGGGACAACGAACGTCCATGCATTCCGCGGGAGCCGATTTGGGCGTTGCGTCGATATCCGTCCCGTGTTGCCTGCTATTCCGTCCCTTGCGCTTCCTGTTGCGCGGGCAAGGTGACGATGAGATTCGCGTAGCGATCCAGAGAGGCTTGCCCTTGCGGGCCGATGACGGCCGTGGATTCCCGTTCTTCAATAATGGCCGGCCCTGCGATGCGGCACCCGTGGCCCAGCGCGTAGCGGTCGTAGACCGGGGTATCGACGTATGACCGGGTTTCGACGAAGAAGACGGGCCGCGTGCCTTTGCGGGCCGCTTCGGCGTCGGCGCCCGGCTTCGCTTCCGGCAAGGTCACATGCGGTTTGGGGCCGGCCGCGTTCAGGCGGCAGGTGGTGATTTCCAGGTCCAGGTGCGTATGGGCATGCCCGTAGATTTCTTCGTAACGCGCGAAGAAGTGCGGACGCAGTTCGGTATCCAGGGATACGGCGGCCAGACGATCCCACGGCAACGATACCGCGATTTCATGGCCTTGCCCGACATGGCGCAGGTCCGCCTTGCGCGTGAAGGTCATGTCCGCGTCGGCGACGCCGGCCGCGCGCAGGACGCGGCGGCCTTCCGCGATGAGCTCCGCGTAGATGGCGTCCAGTTGCGCGAGGCGCGCGGTCGTTGCGAGGCGCGCCATATGGGTGCGCGCGAACTCGAAGGACATGGGCGCGGTGAGGAAGCCCAGGGCCGAGGTGACGCCGGCGGCGGCGGGACAGACGAAGCCGCGCATCTTCAGCGCGCGCGCGATTTCGTAGGCGTGGACCGGCCCGGCGCCGCCGAAAGCCACCAGCTGGAGGCGGCGCGGATCCGCGCCGCGTTCGGCCACATGGACGCGGGTAGCGGAGATCATGTTCTCGTTGACGACCTGGAAAACGCCTAGGGCCGCCTCCACCGGCGAGAGGTCCAGCTGTGACGCGAGCGAAGTCAAGGCTGTTTCCGCGGCGGCGGGATCGAGAGGCATGCGACCGCCCAGGAAGAACGCGGGGTTGAGGTAGCCCAGCAGCAGGTCGGCGTCGGTGACCGTGGGGCGGTCGCCGCCCAGGCCGTAGCAGGCGGGGCCGGGATCGGCGCCGGCGGATTCGGGGCCGACCTTGAGCAGGCCCAGTTCGTCCACGCGCGCGATGGAGCCGCCTCCGGCGCCGATTTCGATCAGCTCGATGGTGGGCACGCGCACGGGCAGGCCGGAGCCGCGCTTGAAGCGATGCACGCGCGCAATCTCGAAATCGTCGGACATGGCCGGCTGCCCGTCCTTGATGAGGCACATCTTGGCCGTGGTGCCGCCCATGTCGAAGGAGACGAGGTCGGGCTGTTGCAGCAGTTCGCCGTAGAAGACGGCGGCCAGCGCGCCGGCGGCGGGGCCGGACTCGACCAGGCGGATGGGGAAGCGGACGGCGGTGTCCAGGGTGGCGACGCCGCCGGAGGAGAGCATGAGGAGGAGGGCCTGCCGGAAGCCGGCTTGCCGCAGGCGGGTTTCCAGCTGGCGCAGGTAGGTCTCCGCCAGGGGCTGCACGTAGGCGTTGCAGACGGTGGTGGACATGCGCTCGTATTCCCGGATCTCGGGCGCCACCGCGTGGGAGAGCGAGATCTTGAGCCGGGGCAGGCGCTGCGCCAGCCACGCGCCGGCCTGCCGCTCGTGTTTGGGATTGGTGAAGGCGTGCAGGAAGCAGACCGCGATCGCCTCCACCTGATCCGCCTCCAGCGCGTCGCCAATCGCTTCCAGGGCGGACGTATCCAAGGGCGCGACCACTTCGCCCTTGCCGTTCATACGCTCCGCGACCTCGAAACGCAAACGCCGTTCCACCAGCGGCTCGGGGAGGACAATCAGGAGGTCGTAGATGTCGTAGCGCATCTCCCGCCCCATTTCGAGCACGTCCCGGAACCCCTCGGTCGTCAGAAAGGCCGTATGCGCGCCCCGGCGCTCTATCAAGGCATTGGTAAACAGGGTCGTGCCGTGAATGGCGGAACTCACTTGCGCTTGGCGATCATCCCGCACCAACTTCTGCCAACCCTCCAGCACGGCCGAGGCAGGGTCGTGCGGAGTGGTCAACGTCTTGTGGGTCGAGATCGCGCCCGACGCTTCGTCAATCAGCACGAAGTCGGTGAACGTGCCGCCGATATCAAATCCGAAACGCAATGAACTGTTCAGATTGTCGTCTTGCATATGCTTTTCTGCCTGGACTATGAAGAAATGATTTTGTGGAAATCAGGAGGGAAAACGGGCCTTGGATAGCCCCGATTGCGTTGCGGGCCGACCTGACGCGCGCGTATGGCTGGCCTGCTTTCTTAAGAGTATGCGTCCAGCCTCCCGCGCGCAATCCGCGGCGGAACTGGCATTATAGACATTGTTGGGCTGAATGCGCACTGGACATGCATTTTGCCTCTCCTGGCCGTACGTCCTCAGCCGTCGCGCAACGTTCCGGGGACGCAGAGGATCAGGAGTGGTTTGCAGGAAGGCATATCCCCCGCGCCGAAGACGCAAGCACTGGTCATATATCCGCCGCGCTTACTGGAATTGGCATACCTTTAATGATGCATGGGCATGGACATCTACCTGCGCTAAGCTAAGGATAAGGTACGTCATGACGAACGTAAGCTTAGGGGAACTCGCGATGCTCATGATGCTGGGGCAAATCATCGCGCTATGGATATGGATGCTGCCTTTGGGCGGGGCCTCCATGTACATTGTCTGGCGGAAAGGGCAGCTGTCTATTCGGTGGATCGCCTATAGCGTGCTCGTACCTTTTGCCGCGATATTCCATGCATTGTATATACCCAAAAACTATCCAGTTCTGGAAAAACGGAAACTGCAGGGCAGATACCATGTCAAGTGCCCTCGTTGCGCCGAAATCATCAAGGCGGAGGCCCAAGCCTGCCGCTTTTGCCAGTACGATCTCCCGCCCCATGCTTGATTGCCTCTACGCACTCTCCGCCTGCAAAGACCTACGCCCGCCATCGGATGGCTCTCCGTCCGGGCCTCTTTGGGGCGCGCAGTTCTTTGAGGCGTACGCGGTGCAGAATTGCCAGTCAAGTCCCGTTTGGCCCTCTGCCCCACGCGACGATGCCTAGGGATCGCGGTCTGCGTCGGCATGCGCGGGGCCAGGATCGGACACGCAAGAATAAGGAAGGTGCGCCTTGCCGAACATGATAGGTCCGGAAATTGTCCTCTTTTTTTTGATATATTTGTGGATGTCGCCTTTGGGTTTGGCCTCCATATACATGGCTTGGCGGAAAGGACAAATGTCTATACGGTGGATCGCCTATAGCGTGCTCGTACCTTTTGTCGCGATAGTCCATGTATTGTATATACCCAAAAACTATCCAGTTCTGGAAAAACGGAAACTGCAGAGCGGATACCATGTCAAGTGCCCTCGTTGCGCCGAAATCATCAAGGCGGAGGCCCAAATCTGCCGCTTTTGCCAGTATGAGCTCTCGCCTCAGGCATGATTGTCTCCAGACGCTCTCTGCCTGCCCAAACCTGAGCCTGCAACCGGGGGGCCATCCGTTTCGGCATCGGCGAGAAAACTCCCAAACGGGCGCGGAGCGGCCCATACCATCGATCCGAGGTCAATGGGAACGCCTTGTCGAAAGGGAACGAACAAGGAGGCAACAGGGATTGCGCGCCCAGACCTTGTCTGGGATGATCCTTGGCCTTATGGCATGCTCTGTAGAGGGAAGACAACCGCGCGGCGACATTACGTAGAGAAAGGAAGATGCCATGACCCGCCTTGATTCCATAAGTCTCGAAATTCAGTGGCAGCGTCTTGTCAGCATGATGGATGAAATCGACGACGCTACCGTGCGCACCTCGTTTTCCACCATCGTGGGCGAAAGTCGGGACTTCGCCTGCATCCTGGTAGATCAAGACGGCTATTCCATCTGCCAGTCCAGTTTCAGTCCGCCGGACTTCTGCGTCATTCTGCCCCGCACCACGCGTGGCATGCTCAAGCAATTCCCGGCGGATACGCTCGTGGAAGGCGACGTGCTGGTGACCAACGACGCTTGGCTGGGCGCGGGCCACCTGCCGGACTACGTGGTCGTCACGCCTATCTTCTGGCAGGGACGAGTCGCGGCCTTCATCGGCACCATCGCCCATCTGTCCGATACGGGAGGGCATCCCGGAGACATCGACGGCTACGACGTGTACAGCGAGGGGCTGCGCCTGCCGCCCTGCAAACTGTATGCGGGCGGCGAGGCGAACTCGTTGGTCTTCGACGTGATCGGCAATAACTGCCGCGTACCCGATCTCGTTCTGGGCGATTTGCGGGCCATCGTCGGCACGCATCGCCTGGGGGCCAAACGCTTGCAGGAATTCCTGCTCGACTATGCTCTGGATGACCTGCGCGCGTTGTCGGATACCATTCACGACAGCTCCGAACGCCTGATGCGGCAACGCATTGCCGCGTTGCCGGACGGCGTGCATGAATTCGGACTGGATATCGACGGATATATCGATCAGGTGCATCTGCACGCTACGGTGGAGATCCGTCAATCCGACATTTTCGTCGACTATACCGGCACGTCGGGGCAAACCCGCAAAGGGGCCATCAATTGCGTATACAACGTTACGTATTCCAGTACGCTGTATCCTTTCAAGTGCGCCTTGGCCGCGCAAGTGCCCAACAACGAAGGCCTGTTCCGGCCCATTCACGTGCATGCGCCGCAGGGGTGCATTCTCAATTGCGATTTTCCCTTTCCCGTCCGCGCGCGGGCCAAGACGACCAACAACATCAATCAGGTGCTGTTCGGCGCCGTATGGTCGATCCTGGGCGAGCATGCCCAGGCGGGCAGCGGTTCCATTTGGCCCTTTTCCCTGCGCGGCGAGGAAGAAGGCTTCGGCCTCTTTTCCGTGCATATCCTGCCTCACGGGGGACGCGGCGCCATGCAGGCCCTGGACGGCATGATTCCCATTGCGTTTCCGCACAACAGTGCCGTGACGCCGACCGAGATTATGGAAGTGCGCGCGCCCGTACTGATCAAGCACAAGGAATATCTGCCGGATTCGGCGGGCCCCGGAAAATACAGAGGCGGCATCGGACAGCGCATGACCTTTCAAAGCCTGGCCGGCAATACCCTGACGGCCCGGGTGCGTCCGGACAAGATGTTTTGCGCGCCGCCGGGTTTGGCCGGGGGCGAAGTCGGCCGCGTCGGTACGGTCTTGGTCAACGGCCAACCCATTGACCGTTTTCCGCCCATACCCTTGACGACAGGGGACGAGATCGAGTTGCGCATGCCGGGCGGCGGCGGTTTTGGCCCCGTGACGGAACGGCCGCGGTCAGCCGTGATCCGCGATTATCAGCGGGGGTACATTACGCGGGCGGGCGCTCGGCGGGACTACGGCGTAGATGTGGATGCGGATTAGGTTGTGTTGGCATTTGAATCCAGCCAGATCCAAGTTGCCGTCAGGTACGGAAAATCCAGGCAACGCTGCGCGTAGGGGGCATGGCGGGTGGCCACGCGCCGCCCGCGTGGGAGCCAACCGATGGCCCGTTTCACGGCGTTGCGCGCCGAGTACCGTTCCGGGTCATGGGGCGGCTGGGGGTTCGTGCGCCGGGCCCGGGCCGGAAGGACGGCCTCCATGCCCTGCCGCGCCCGCCACGCGCGCAAGGCGCGACATCATAGGCCCGGTCCGCGATCAAAGGACATCAGCGTATCTGTCGTTGCTTAGCCCGCGGTACGGCGTCGCTACTCTGAAATCACATCCCAAGCTTTCCCGCGTTGCAACATGATTCGGTAGCGTTGTTCCGCTAATCGCATGCGAATCTTGGCCAATTCCACTTGCGCGTCCCATGGGATACGCCAAGGGTTCGTACCCTGCTTATCGAGTAGTTTCGGCAGAGGCAGACTCGGCAATTGAGGCGGTGTCGGCAATCGCGGCGGCGTCGGTAATTGAGGCGGTGTCGGCAATTGAGGCAGGTGCGGGAGCCTGGGCAATGGATGTGTCATATGCCTCCTCAAGGGTAAATGACGAGATTTTGTCATGTCCGTAATCTGCTACATTCTATCCTCTACAACACGTCAAAGCGCATATATCGCATCTGCCCATTCAGTTGACATAATTTCAATGCGCCCAACGCCTTTCCGCCATGACGGGCCTGAGGCAAAATGCCAGTTCAAGCGCTTTGGTTACCGCATGGCGGCGCTTTCTTCTTTCCTGGATCCAGCTGGCGCGCCCACCAGACCGCGCGCATACGACTGTCGCATCCTTGCTGGTGGTGGACATGCGCCGCGCGTACGAAGGAAGCAGGGCAAGGCCTGGATGGCATAATGCGGAGCATGCGCCTGTCCTGGAACGAAATCCGCGTCCGCGCCGCGGCGTTCGCCCAAGAGTGGGCGGACGCCTCGTACGAAAAGGGCGAGACCCAAAGTTTCTACAACGATTTCTTCCGCCTTTTCGGCGTGCAGCGGCGCAGCGTGGCGCGCTACGAAGAGCAGGTGAAGAAACTGGATCACCGCACCGGCTTCATGGACCTGTTCTGGCCCGGCGTGTTGCTGGTAGAGCAGAAAAGCGCCGGGCGCCGTCTGGAGGCAGCGGCGGCGCAGGCCATGGCGTATTTCGATGCCTTGCCGGAGAAGCAGCGCCCGCGCCATATCCTGCTGAGCGACTTTCAAACCTTCGAGCTGCGCGATCTGGACGAACGGCGCACGACGGCCTTCGCGCTCGCGCAATTGCCGGCCCACGTCGAGGCGTTCGGCTTCATTCTGGGCATCCAGCGCCGTACGTTCCGCGATCAGGATCCGGCCAACGTCCGGGCGGCGGAACTCGTCGGGCAACTGCATGACGCGCTGCGCGCGTCCGGCTACCGCGGCCATGATCTGGAACGTTTTCTGGTTCGCCTCGTTTTCTGCCTGTTCGCCGACGACACGGGCTTATTTGAACCGCGCGACATTTTCCTGGAATTCCTGGAAACGCGTACGGGCGAGGACGGCGCGGACTTGGGGCCGTGGCTGGCGCAAATTTTTCAGACGCTGGACACGTCCGAAGCCGCCAGGAGCGCGACGCTGGACGAGGATCTGGCCCGCTTTCCGTACGTCAACGGCGATCTCTTCCGCGAGTCGCTCCGCATTCCCTCCTTTACCGCCGCCATGCGCGCCCAGTTGCTGGACGCCTGCCACTTCGACTGGTCCGGCATCTCGCCCGCGATCTTCGGCGCCCTGTTCCAATCGGTCATGGAGCCCGCGGCACGGCGCGCCCAAGGCGCCCACTACACGACCGAGAAAAACATTCTCAAAGTCATCGAACCGCTCTTTCTGGACGATCTGAAGGCGGAATTCAGGCAGGCGAACGCCTTGCAGCGCGGCCGCCGGGAAAGGCTCCGGGCCTTCCAGGCGCAACTGGGGGACCTGACGTTTTTCGATCCGGCCTGCGGTTGCGGCAATTTCCTGATCATCGCCTATCGCGAGTTGCGCCAGCTGGAAATGGAGGTCATTCGGGCCCTGCGGACGCTGGAAGGCACGCTGGGGCAGGGCGAACTGGACGCGGCGCGCCTGTCGCAAGTGGACGTGGATCAGTTTTACGGCATCGAATTGGGCGAGTTCCCCGCGCGGATCGCCGAAACGGCGTTGTGGATGATGGATCACATCATGAACAATCGCCTGGGGTTGGAGTTCGGCCTGATTTTCGCCCGCATCCCGCTGGAGCGCTCGCCCCGCATTGCGCAAGGGGACGCGCTCGAACTGGACTGGACGGACGTCTTGCCCCCGGAGCGCTGCGCCTTCCTTCTGGGCAACCCGCCTTTCGCGGGCGCCAAGTTTCAGACGCCGGAACAGCGGCGCCAGGTGCGGCGCCTCGCGCGGCTGGGCCGATCCGGCGGCACGTTGGATTACGTGGCGGCCTGGTTCATCCGGGCCGGCGCGTACGTGCAGGCCAACCCGTCCGTACGGATGGGCTTCGTGGCGACCAACTCCCTCACCCAAGGCGAGCAGGTGGCGCAGCTCTGGCCCCTTCTGCTGGAGCGTTGCCGTTTGGAGATCCTGTTTGCCCATCGCACTTTCGCCTGGGGGTCTGACGCCCGCGGCAAGGCGCACGTGCATGTGGTGATCATCGGATTGGGCCGCAAAGAAACGTATCCACAAGCCAAACGGCTCTTTTCCTATCCCGACGTCAATGGCGAGCCGGAAGAAACGCGGTACGCGGCTCTTTCGCCGTATCTGTTTGATGCGGGAGGCTTGGGCAATCCCGATATTGTAGTCAAAGAAGAAAGCCGACCGCTCAACGGATGGCCCAAGTTAATCATTGGCTCAAAGCCCATAGATGGCGGACATTACATCTTCACGTCGAAAGAAAGGGAAATTTTTCTTGAGGAGGAACCGGGAGCAGTATCGTTCTTGTATCCTTGCATTGGCGCTCGGGAATTCCTTCGGGGCCATGAACGCTGGATTCTCGCGCTCCACAATGCATCGCCGTCCGTACTTGCCCAACTGCCAGCGGTAAGAGAGCGTATCAATCGAGTACGCGGCGTGCGTGAAGCCAGCCGTAGTAGCGGTACGCGAGAACTCGCTAAAACTCCTACGTTATATCATGTCAATGTCATTCCCATATCTCCTTTTTTAGTCGTTCCTAGAGTGAGTTCGGAAAGGCGGGAGTTTATTCCCTTTGGTTGGCTAGAACCGCCTGCGATTCCCACTGATTCACTGTTAGTCCTTCCTGATGCCGATCTTGGTATGTTCGCACTCCTCACATCTGCCATGCATATGGCGTGGATGCGCATGGTGGCGGGCCGTCTTAAGAGCGACTACAGATATTCTGCCGGCATCGTCTACAACACCTTCCCGTTGCCGTCGCGGGACGCGGATTGGACTTCGTTGGAACCGTTGGCCCAGCGGATACTGGACGCGCGCAATGCCCATTCCGGCGTCGCGTTGGCCCATCTCTACGATCCGGATCTGATGCCGCCGGATCTGCGTCGGGCGCACCGCGCCCTGGATCGGGCCGTGGACAGGCTCTACCGACGCCGCGGATTTGCCTCCGAACGGGAACGCGCCGAATACCTGCTGTCTCTTTACGCGCAAATGACAGCGCCTCTGGAGGCCGACCGGCAGGGCCGCCGGCGGCCGCGGCGGAGGGCAATCCGTCCGCCGTAATCCAGATACCGCCAGACATTGCGCAAAGAGTCGATGGCTGGGATAGAGTAAGCGTACAGGCTCATAAGCAACAAGACATACGCAAGCATAACGTCCGTTAGCAAGTACTTAAGGGCTGTGCATTCTTCTCCAGAAGAAGTCTCTGGATCTGGAGACCTTGTTTTGTTGCCTGTGAGACCTCCGTACTGAAATCATCCCGTGCGCGTGTCTATTGGATTCCTCCCGCGCGCCCACGGCCAGTTGGTCTGCCAGTGTGACGACATGAAGATCTCGCGCTCTGGAACTGAAGACTCCCTTGCATGCGCCGCGCATGCAAGACTGTAGCCGTAGTTAGGCCATAACGAAAGCCGTTATTGCAGTGGGTGCCGTAACCCGTTGCGGAAGCCTCACGCGGTGGCGCGGGCCATGTGCGCGCGGCTCGCGCCGCTATCCGCCCGCAGCGCATCAGGAATGCGGTGCCGCCTCAATCGTTTTCATCCCAGTCCTTGGGACCGTCATCGTAATCTTCCATCGGCGCTTCCAACCGGAACAAGCCTTCTTCCCGCAATACTTGATGGCCCATAACGGTCTCGATGCATTGCAGCAGGCTTTCAGCGCGGGACGCAAAGAAACGCGAGAAATCGTCCGTGCGCAACGCTTGGGCGCAGATACGGTGCGAGGCCAGGATGTCGTCCATACTCGTCTCTGCAATATTGGCGTTTCTTTGCAGCGTACGCAGGTACTCGGCCGGCGCGCGCCCGCCGATGCTGCGGTTAGTTCGGGCGGAAATGGCCGTCTTGTTGACGATGCTGTTGTAGATATTGCGGTCTATGTCCTGCTTTCGGCACCAGGATTGCGGAAATATATGGTGTATATCAATGCTGTCTTCAAAGAAAGTCTGATCTTCAATCGGCTCGCCCGTACGAAAATCCTGGCTGCCGTCGCGCATCAACAAGGCATGAATGCCTTTGTAGGCCGCGCTGATGCGAGTCCGTAGCGTAAGCAAGCGATTGGCCTGGAAATTGGCTTCCTGAATCGTTCTTACGGCTTCGGCTTCGCCTCGTACCCACCGCGTTACGTCCAGGAAATCGTTGGCAAAGCGCGTCTCTGTCGTCCCGCCGTACATTTCGCCCAAGACGCCGCACCAGTACCAACGGGTCAGCTTTTGGTTTGTGCCTTCTGCCGCCGCGTCCGCTCCCAGATCCGCCAAAATCGCGGCCAACGGTACCAGTTGCGTACGGTACGGCAGATCCCGGGCATGGAAAATCTTTTGCCTGTGCAGAAAACGCGCGGCTTGGGCGAAACCGTCTTGTACGCGATCGGCCCAGGTGGTGTATTCCGCGGTGCGTAACCGCAGGATGTCTTTGCGTTTGCAACTGACCGCGCCTTTCTCTCTGTTGTGCGTAGCCAAAAGGACGAGCGCTTGCAGAAACAGGGTGCTGTCCATGCCGCGCAATACGGGATAGCCGTCTTTCAGTGTCTCTTCTCTGCGTTCCCAGTCCTCGCGCAGTTGGAAATCGTCCGCGGCAAAAGACGCGGTGAGCAACTCGAAGACCGTGAGCGAAACGCCGCCGGAGTTCACTTTCTCGAAGACGATGCAGACAGCCTCCTTCAACGTTTCCTTGCCCAGCTCTATCACGGGCACCTGATAGCGTCCGAAGGCTTTGATCACTTCGTTGTTGAACTGCTTGTACAAATTCCATTTGTCGCGGTCCATTTGCCAGAAGTCGATATAGCCTTCCATCCAGTCGTCAGCATGCAAAAGCAGGTGCGCGGGGAACATATCGTTTTGGTATTCTTGCTCGCGCGTCGACAGATCCAGGGCGATATCGCGGCCAAAGTTGCGCATCAATTTTTTGTCTTCCGGAATTGAAAGAATGGCCTCTTCGTACTCAGGGTCGTCCGCTGCGCAGCGTTTCATGTCGAAATAGTACCAACGGCGGATTTTCTTGCCCTTGTTGTCCTTGGTGCTTACCGGTCTGCCCGTTTCCAAAGCCTGGAACAAAGAGGTCAGCCGTTGCTGGCCATCCAGGATCAGGGTTTCCGGTTCCTGTTCCTGTACTTGCAACGCCTCGTTGGCGCCTTCTATGGGACGCGGCTTGAAACTGACGTCGGCGCCGCCTGTCTGCAAAGTCATCACCGCGCCAATGGGGAACGACTGCGCGATGCTGGCCAGGAGATCGCGGATGTGATCATCGTCCCAGACCCAACCGCGCTGGAAATCGGGCAGTTGGGTTTTCCCTTGGCCGATATCCTTGAGTATCTCCGAGACGAAATCTTTGGTGCTATCGAAACTTGCGACGCTCATTTCCGCCAGACCTCTCGTTCGCGAACTGTTCTCGTGCGTTGTTCCTGAATGAGTATAGCACCAAGTTATTTGTCTTCTTCTTTTTGCTTGTTGCCCGCGTCAGAACGGTGCAGGTGCCGCGGCAAAAGGATGCAAGCCCGTTCCTATCCGAGTCGGCCTGCCTGTAGGCTATCCGGGGCGGCTATCCGAGCGGCGATAGGCCGAGTTCCACTTCCCGTAGGCCGGCCGCCGACGCTGGAGGACACCCGTGTGCGCCATCCCGTACAGCGCTTCCACGAACAGCGGACGTCCGCGCGCTTCATTGTCCACGTATAAGCCGGAACAGGTATTCAGACAAGATCGGATGCGGAGCCACTGGATATCGGTCATCGGGAAGCCATCCTCTCGGAGACACGAAAACGGATGGATATCGGAGGCTAATCGCTGGCTCACAGGATGTCCAATCAATATCAACACTGCGTAAAACCAGCAACCTGGCCCTTGGACGAGAGAATGGAGCGTCTGGATCCATGATCGCGGTCAACTCGAATCCAAAGTCCGGCCCGCTCAGAAGTCGTTAGCGGCGCGCGAACTTGCGGTATGGCTTGAGACCTGCGGTATGCGTCTGGAACGACTGGAAAAAATTCGTGAGTTCCGTACCCTGTCTGCCTTATAGACAGGCCCATTTGATCAGAGGCGTCCAAGACCTTGCGCGTAAGCGGGGCGGGGGAAGAGGGGCAATTACCGTAATCCAACGGTCGTCAGTTCTGTCCTGCATATGCAGGGCAGAACCGGATATCCGTCTTCTCGTTGCGGGCAATCGTCAACCATGTCTTGGAAAAGCACCGTACAAAAGGTCCAAGCTGGGCAATGGGAGCCCCAAAAGCTTTCATACAGGAGACCCAAGGCCTCAAAGACGGCGATAGCCATTAACATTATCAATGTATGCAATATACGATCTTCTTCGCTTAAAAATAACGTGAAGACTATGCTGGTTATGAATACCCCGTAGAAGAAAATGCCCCAACCCGTTGCGCCGTCTGACTCATCTCCTGGCGCCAAGCTCTCTGAGGCCAGGAATTCTGGCCAGCGGGGACGCATCTCAGGATCACTCCAATAATACACGGCCATCAAGACAATAAGACAGATGGCTTTTGTAATGCGTTCCCGCTTCTCAGGGTCTGAAAACCGCACGGCAGAACGTAGTTGAACCCAAAACCTGTGCATTGCCTACATCCGAGTTATCCGATGGGACCCGCAAAGCAAGCTCTGGGGGCTTTGGTTATTCCAGTCTACGGAGAAGCGCCCGACATTGAACTCAATATCGAATTGGGCATCAAGTCCTACATAATAGTGCAAATTGCCCAATATGCCTCTCTCAGAGACTACTTCGGCAGAGCGCCAATCTTCGGTTGCCTCAACGTAAACCACGGCGCGGGCAAGCTCACCAACTGCTGCTCCGCCTGTTAATATTGATGGGGCTTTTGCAAGACATTGACGGCATGCATGTCGGGTGCTGCGCGGCTGCGCACAAGCATGGCCTCAAACCATAGCCGATTGCGCTGGTAAATGTGCCAGACCAGCGTGGCCCTCTCTTGGGGCAGGAGTTGCGTTTTGTGCATCGTTTCCCGGATATCGGTCGATGCATAGAAGAGACCGCCATCGCGCGGACTGCAGTACAGCCGGATGCCATCGTCCAAATGCCATGTTGTAACCACGCTAGGCGCAGTAGTCGCAAGGGGCCAGATCTGACCGCTGGGACATGCTACGCCTCCAACTTGTTTTAGCGTGGCCATATGGAACATCAGACTATTTCTCCATGTTGAAAAGTATTGTATTGACCTTAAAGTAGTACCACAGATACTTGACTAAATTGTCGACTGCCTTACGTAGGTAACACGTAGGCGAAATTCCGCTTTGGACACGTATCCCTATCAATCTGACCGTGTACTAGGAGGCTGTCATGGACTTGATCATCCTGCATGCGGAACGGTGATCTGTAACTAGAGACGAATCTAGGCTCTGCAACCACCCGACAGCGTCTGATACACTTGACGACATAGCGTATACTTCAATTATACGGTTAATCAAGCGCTACGGCGCAAGGGAGCAACGGGTGAATCGTATGCCTGCGGCCGTTACGATACGAACGACGGACGATATTCTGCACGCGCTGGACGCCCATCCGGAATGGTTAGCGGCCGTGCGCGCCAAAATTCTGACGCAGGAGCTTTTGGACTTGCCCCGCAAAGTAGCGCAGCTGGCGGAGACGGTAGCGCAGCTGGCGGATAGAGTAACGCAGCTGGAAGACAAAGTAGCGCGGTTAGCCAATACGGTAGCGCAGCTGGCGGAGACGGTAGCGTATTTGGTCAGGGAAATGGATGGCGTCAAGAAAGAGGTAAATGGCGTGAAGCAAGCGATAAACGGTCTCGAAAAACGAGTAGGGAAATTGGAAGAAGGCCAGCAGCGGCTGGAAGAAGGCCAGCAACGGTTGGAAAACAGGGTAGCCGAGATATCAGGCAGATATGCCGAAGAAACGGCCCAGAAAGAAATAGCCCTGTTGATCCATAATATGGATCTGCGCCATGTCTGCACCTTGTCTTTGGCTGAAGTGGTGACCATGGCTGTGCCTGACTTGGCGCAACATGCCTCCAAGAACGACGTCGCCAGTTTTTGCCGCGCCGATCTGATTGCGACTGCCGTCGACGCCGCGGGCCAGACCTGGTACGTCGCGGTGGAAGTCTCGTATACGGCTGATGAGAGAGACACGACCCGCGCGCTGCGCAATGCCGATTACCTGACGCGCCTGACAGGACAACCGGCCCGGGCCGCGGTGGCAGCTGTCAAAATTGACAATCGCATTCAGGAGCCTCTGCAACGCGGCGTCGTGTATTGGCACGCGCTGGAACCGGAAAAGCTGACCATGGCCTAACGCTGCAGGTTGCGGAAGGCGGAAGCGGGACCCGATGCGCTGGAACTTGGCATGGGGCTTAAGCGCAAGCCACATCATGGATACTCCAGCACATTCCGCGCGAGTGCATTGGCAGCCGCAGGGGACGTACGCAGAGAGCCGCCAGCCGAATGGCCGCGCAAAGGGATGAGACTACGGGGTCGCGCCCAAGCCCTGCCGACATGAATCAATCTTGCTCGCGCGGGGATAGCGCGCAGGCTTGTCTGGTCGGTCTTGAAAAGGAGCGCGCGGTCCAGGGCCTCGCGTGGCGGCGATCGGTGCCGCGCCGCATGCATGCTCAATTCCGTTAACCGTCGTAGACGACAAGCAGCGGCACGTTTTTCCATCCTGAATGGCGTGGGTTTGCGTGCCGCGCCGCGATGCCTTGCAGAACGTATTGCGCCGGAGCCTTGCCGTCTGACAGCCAGACCCCGCCAGACCGACCGCGATCCTATCCATTTGCATGCCAAGGCCGCTTCCAAATAGGACACAATGGGTAAGGGCACATTGCGCGGCGTCTTGGGAACGGACTTATTCGCTTGGTATAACCGTTCGTGTACTGACTGAACGTCTCCAGCAGATCATTTATGCGTAAACGCTTCCTTCCCTTCCTGCCTTTCAATAATGATCGATGAACTTCGGCCCATTAGAGATTAGGGCGTGTTGAGGTAGGATTTCCGCCAGATCCGGGTCGCGTTGGGGAAGGGGGGGAGGGACATTTTACGCACTCGCGGTTATCCTCCCGGCTATCCCTCTCTTTGCCTGTTTGCCTGAGGATGGCCCCGATGACCGCTACCCGGATGACCGATGCCCAATGGCGTTGCATTCATTCTTTTCTGAGTACTTGTCCTAGTATATGCGTGGGCAAGGAAACCCGTTGTCGCCTTTTTGTGGAAGCAGCGCGCTGGATGGCACGGACGGGCATCCCTTGGCGCCAGTTGCCCGCCAAGTACGGCCAGTGGAACTCGGTCTATCGCCGCTATGCTCACGGGTGCGACCGGGGCGTCGGGCGGCGCCGGATGGCCTACCTGCAGGCCGATCCGGATCTGTCCGCCGTGCCGTGGGACAGCCCCCTCGTGCGCGCGCACGTGAGCGCGGCGGGCGCCCCCCCCCCAAAGCCCGGGGACGGATCACGCCCTGGGTCACAGCCGGGGCGGCTTCGGCACCCAGATCCACATCTTGGCGGATCGCCGCGGCCGGCCCCTGCGCGTGACGGGCGGCCCGCGCCACGACAGCACCCAGGCCCTGGTGGAAGCCTGGACGGACACGCCCCTGCCCTGCCTGATGGCCGACCGGGCCTATGACCGCGACGGCTTCCGCGCGTGGCTGGCGCAACGGGGCACCGAGGCCGTCATTCCGGCCCGGAAGGGGCGCACGAACCCCCAGCCCCACGACCCGGAACGGTACCCGGCGCGCAACGCCATCGAACGGGGCGTCGGCCGGCTCAAACCAGGGCGCCGCGTGGCCACCCCGCTATGACCCATACGCGCATCGGTGCCTGGGTTTTCTGTACTGGGCCGGGGCCTGGATCTGGCGGCAATCCTACCTCCACACGGCCTAGACGGCATCAGGCGTTTTCCGTAAAGCGCTCCACCTTGTCCCAATCCAACTCCACGCCTAGGCCCGGGCCATCCGGCGTCAATAACGTGCCCTGGACCGGGTCGCGGGGGGGGGCGATGAACGTGTCCGCGAGATCCGTGGCCGGCGAAGGCCAATGCGCGCAGGGCAGCGCGGAGGCCAAATGGCAGGCGGCCACGGCGATCAGGTCGTAGTAAATGGCGATGGACAGCCCGAATCCGGCCGCTTCGAAGAGATGGCCGATGCGCTGCACGGCCTGCAACCCGCCGTGCTTGCTGATTTTCATGAGCGCCAAGGTGGCGGCCTTGCGCCGAATCACTTCCATGGCGTCCGCCGGGGCGTAAATGGCTTCGTCCGCCATGACGGGCGTATGCATGCGCCGGGCGATCTCGGCCATGTCCTCCACCCGTTCCACCGGTTGCTCGATCGCGCCCAGGGACCCCATGGCTTCCATGGCGGCCAGGGTCGGCACGGCCTGGGTGATCGTGTATCCGATATTGCCGTCGACCTGGATCACGGCCCGTCCGCGGACGGCCTCCGCCACCGCGGCGTACCGTTCGAGATCCGCGCGGGGATCAAGGCCGATTTTCATTTTCAATACCGAGTACCCGTGCGCGTCCAGTTGCGCGCGGGCGTGGTCCGCCATCTGCGCGGGCGCGCCGTGATGCACGAAGCCCATCAACGTAATGCCGTCCCGCACCTTGCCGCCCAGCAGCTGGTACACCGGAACGCCGAGGGCCTTGCCCTTCAGATCCCAGAGCGCCATCTCCACGCCGGAATGGGAAAAGTAATGATGCGGCAGGGCCGCGCGCATGGCCTGGTTGAGCGCCGTGATCCGGAAAGGGTCGGCGCCTTCCACTACCGGCGCCAGATGACGCCGGATGTTGGCCAACATGCCCACCGCGGTTTCGCCGTAGAAAGGGGCGTCGACGGACGCTTGCCCCAGCCCCGTGATCCCTTCGTCCGTATGCAGTTGGATCAGGATGGTGGAGGCTTGATCCCACGAACCGTACGCGGTGGTCAAGGTGTCCGTACGCGGGATGTTCAGTAACGAGGCTTGCAGTTTCGCGATGCGCATGGCGTTAACCTCCTACGCGGGCCAAACGGTCAAATACGAGCCAGGAAGCGTTTCATGCGCTCCGTGGCCCGGCGTATGTCGTCCAAGGGTTGCAGCAACGTGATGCGCACGTGGTCGCGCCGGGAATCGCCGAAGAGGGTGCCCGGAAAAATCATGACGCCCTCTTCCTGGAGCAGGCGCAGGCAAAAGGTTTCCGAGTCCAGGCCCGTCGCGGCGACGTTGACGTAGATGTACATGCCGCCGCCGGGATGGCCGTAGGTCAGATCCATGTCATCCAGGGCCTCCATCAGGGCGCGTCGCCGCCGATCGTACGTCTGGCGCATCTCTTCCACGGCCTCCTGCGGCCCGGTCAACGCGGCCAGGGCCGCCCATTGCATGGGCGTTGCGGTGCAGATGCTCATCGTGTGCTTGATTTCGATGACGGCCTGCACGAAGGCGCGCGGGGCCGCGAAGTAGCCCACCCGCAAGCCGGTCATGGCGTAGGCTTTGGCGAAGCCGTTCACGGTTACGGTGCGTTCGCGCATGCCGGGCAAAGCGCCCAACGAGACGTGCTCCAGTCCGTCGTACATCAGCTTCTCGTAAATCTCGTCGGAGATGACGACGAGGTCGCGTTCCACGCACAGAGCCGCCAATTCCGCCAGGCGCCGCGGCGGAATGACGCCGCCCGTAGGGTTGTTGGGGGTGACGACCGCTAGCGCCTTGGTGCGCGGCGTCAACCTGGCTTGCACCTGCGCCGCCGTCAGGGCGAAATCGTCCTCCTGCCGCGTAGGCGCCGAAATCACCGCGCCGCCGGCCAGATCCGTCATGTGGTCGTAGGCGTTGTAGCGCGGTTCCTGCAGGAGCAGTTCGTCGCCGGGGCCGATCAAGACCTGCAGGAGCAGGAAGAGCGCTTCCTGGCACCCGTTCGTCACCACGATCTCGTCCGCCGCGTAATCCAGGCCGTTTTCCCGCTGGAGTTTGAGGGCAATGGCTTCCCGGAGCTGGGGCAGTCCCGCCGGCGGCGTGTAATGGGTCTCGCCGCGGTCCAGGGCGGCTTTGGCCGCCTCGGTTACGTGCGCGGGCGCATGGAAGTCAGGGTCGCCGCGCCCCAACGTGATGACGTCGTCCAACCGGGACGCCATGTCCAACATGCGCGTACGCATACTGGCTTGCATGCGTACGCGTTGGGGAATGATCCGTTCCTGCAACATCCGTCGTTTCTCCTGCCTTTCCGCGCGGCCTGCGCGCGGCGCTGACCGCGCCTCGTCGCCGCGTCCGCGCAACGGGCAATCCCCGCGGGCCAACAGTCCTTGGCCCGCGGCGCGCGCCGTATAGTCCTTCTATATCATAAAGGGTATCGGCCTTATTGCGTTGCCGCGGACGGACAGGCGCCTAGGACGCGCGGGCCCTTGGGCCACGCGTGGCCGTAGAAAAAGTCCCGGCGCGGCCCCTGGCGATGCGGAGCGCCCCCGCTTGGACTGACTCGGCAGGTCTGCCGCCGCGCGCATAGAATCCCGAAGGGCAAAGCGCCGCGTCTGCCCGCGGTCTTCCGGACGGGAAGATCCGTCCGCGCGTTCATGCATCCTGTTCCCGATCCGCATTGCGCGCGCTTCGCAGGCCAGGCCAGACCCAAGCGCGTTCGCGCGTATTCGCTATTCGCGATACAATCAGCCAGCGCGGTTTATGCATTTCCCATTTCCTATTTCCCAAGGAGGCGGCTCTATGGCAGTGAGACATTGGTTGTGGACGTTACTGATAGTAGGGCTTCTGCTGGCAGGATGCGCGCCTGCGCCTCCGTCACCGCCGTCAGGGGACGCGGACGCGGGCGGCGAGCCTACGATGGAGGCCAAGGGCGGCGATCTGGAGATCGCTTTCCCGGCCAGCAGCGAACCCGCCTCCCTGGACGGGCATATCGATCCGTATCAGACGGCCTGGCTGTTCGATTCGTTCACGGCGGACCCCTTGGTCATTTTGGCCCCGGACGCCGCGTACCGCGGCGCCTTGGCGGAAAGCTGGACCTCCCAGGACGGCGGCAGCGCCTGGACCTTCCAGTTGAAGTCCGGCATTCGGTTTCAGGACGGAACGCCCTTCAACGCGGAAGCGGTGAAGTACAACATCGAACGCGTCATGGCGCCCGAGACGGCCTCCGCCCAAATGGCCGCCGATCTGGGAGCCGTGTCGTCCGTCGAGGTGGTGGATGATCTCACGGTCACCGTTCATTTCAGCACGCCGGCCGTCAATCTGCTGGACGTCCTGCGTCGGATGCCCATCTGGTCCCCGACGGCCGCGGAGGAGCACGGCCTGGACGGCTTTGATCGCCATCTGGTGGGCGCGGGGCCCTTCGTGCTGGAGGAATGGGTGCCCAACGACCGCATCGTCTTCCGCAAGTGGGAAGACTACGGGGGCTGGAACGCCGTCCAGGAACATGAAGGCCCCGTGCATCTGGACAGCGTCACCGTGCGCTTCATCGGCGAGGACGCCGTCCGGGCGGCCCTGCTGGAAACGGGCGACGCGCATATCGTCCGCGAACTGCCGGCCGCCAACGTCGAGGATTACGAGGATCGGGACGGCTTCGAGGTGATCACCGGGTACCAGGCGGGCACGGGCCTGCAAATGGTCATCAACATCCGCAATGCGCCGCTCAACATTCTGGAACTGCGGCAGGCGTTCCAATGGGCCACGGATCAGGCCGCCGTCAACGATCTGGCGTACGAAGGCCGCTATCTGGTCTCCGACGGCCCCCTGAACGTCGTGCATCCCTGCTACTGGGAGGGCGCGGCCGACATGTACGGCTACGATCCGGAGCGGGCCCGGCAATTGCTGGAAGGAATTGGCTACCGGGATGACGACGGCGACGGCATCCGCGAGGCGCACGGCGTGCCCGGCGTCGAAGACGGCGCGCCGCTCAGCCTGCGTTGGACCGTGCTGCACCATACCGAGATTGGCGAAGTGGTGCAGGGACAATGGCGCGACGTGGGCATTGACCTGCAACTGGAACAAGTGGCGGGACCGATTCAGCTGGAACGGCGCAACGCCCGCGACTTCGATCTGATGTACGAGCGGCAGCGCACGCCGGATCCGGCCATTCTGGAACTGGTCTGGAACTCGGCCAACGACGTGGAAGGCGGATGGGCCTGGACGGGCTTCGTCAATGCCGAACTGGATGACGCCGTGACGCAGATCTTGCAAGTCGCCGATCCGGCCGCGCGCTGCGCCTTGGCCGACGCGGCGCAACGCATTATCATGGAAAACGCCGTTATGCTGCCCACGCTGAGCCAACCCCAGTTCTATGCGCTGAGTGACGCGGTCAAGCATTTCCAGTTGTCCTCCGAAGCGCCCTATTTCTTCCTGCACAACACGTACATTGACGAGTAGACTCATGCCGCGGGCAGGCGCGTCACGGCGTTGTGCGCGCCGCGGCGCGCCTGCCCTCAAGATCACTTTTCTTTAAGGAGATGACGCGATGATAGGGAATAACATGAAATCGTTACGTATATGGATGGCGCCGTTGCTGCTCGCGGCCGCGCTGGGCCTGTATGCCTGCGCACCCCCCGCGCCGGCGGCCCCGGAGAGCGCCGCGGAGCCGATGGCGGCGGAACCCATGGCCGAGGGCGACGTGACGTTGACCATCGGCATGAACGAGTTGGTCACTTCGCTCGATCCGCCTACGGACTGGGCGATCGCGGCCACCTGGATTCACATGAACATGTTCGATTGCCTGATTTGGCGCAACCGCGAGACGGCGGACTTCGAACCTTGGCTCGCGGAGTCGTACGAGAATGTCGACGAAACCACGTGGCGCCTGAAATTGCGCGAAGGCGTTACCTTCCACAACGGGGAACCCTTCACGGCCGAGGCCGTGGCCTGGACGTACGACCGCATTCGGGAAGCCTCGCGGGACGAGTTCATCACCTACAACCAGTGGTTGTTCATCGACCAGATCAACGTGTTGGACGACTACAACGTCGAAATCGTGACGGCGACGCCGGAACCCGCTTTTCTCAGCAAAATGGCCGGTACGGGTTGCGGCATCCAGGCGCCGGAGCATGGCCGCGCCCAGGCCGCCAGCGGCGCGGAGTACGCGCCGGTGGGAACGGGGCCCTTGATGTTCGACAGCTGGATCAAGGACGACAGCATCACGTTGAAGGCCAACCCGGACTACTGGCAGGGCAAGCCGGACGTGGATACCGTGATCTGGCGCAACATTCCCGAGGTCTCCACGCGGGTCGCCAATCTGTTGACCGGCGACGTCGACATGATCGTGGCCGTACCGCCCCAGGACTGGGAGCGGGTCAACGGCAACGCGGGCACGAACGTCGTGGATTTCCTGACGACGCGGGTCATGTTGCTGGCGTTGCGCGTCGGACCGTCGGAGACGATGCCGGACTGGGCGGGCCCGACCGCCGATCCGCGCATTCGGGAGGCCATCAGCCTGTCCATTGATCGCCAGGCGCTGATCGATTTGATTGACGGCATGGGCATACCGGTGCTGTCCCGCATCACGCCGCCCACCCTGGGTTGGGACGAGCAATTCATCAACCAGATGGGCGTATACGATCCGGAGCGGGCCGCCGCTTTGCTGGCGGAGGCCGGATACGACGGCGAAGAACTCACCTTCCACTCCAGCACCCGTTGGCTGGCGCAAAAGGAAGTGTCCGAAGCGTTGGAAGCCATGATGGAAGCGACGGGCCTCAACGTGGATCTGCAGGTGCTGGACGTGACCACGTTCAACGAACAGGTGTATCGTCCGTCCCGCAACGAAGAGATCTACATGACGGCCTTGGGCAACTCCTTCTTCGATCCGTGGATTACCGTGTTGTCGGAACGGTCGGATCGGCGCGAGCGCACGGGCTGGGCCGGGCCGAATGCGGACGCGGCCGACGCCTTGATTCGCTCCGCCGCCGTGGACATGGATCCTGCATCGCGGCGCGCGCAATACGTTCAAATCCAGGAGCTCGTCGCCGAGGACATCCCCTACGTGTATCTCTATCAGATGAGGGACACCATCGGCCTGAGCGACGCTTTCCATTGGAACCCGCCGCTGGATGGCTTCATCTGGCTCGGCAACATTGATTACGCAGGCAACAACTAACTTCGGAGGATGAGCGGCGGCGCGGGCAGCCCCCACCGGGCGCGTCCGCGTCGCCGCCGCAACGGGAAGAGTCCCCGGGACGTTTGCCGGCGCGTCCCGGCCCTGGGCGTCGGACGGAGCGTAGCGGGGAACCGGGCTTGGGGATGCGATGCTGGCCTATCTGGGCAATCGGCTGGCGCAATTGGCGCCCATCCTGCTCCTGATCTCGCTGTTCGTATTCCTGATTCTGCATGCCTTGCCCGGCGATCCGGCCCAGCTCATGCTGGCCGGGGCCGAGGGCGGCGCGGTGACGCCGGAGCGCATTGCGGAACTCCGGGAGGCCATGGGGCTGAATGACCCCTTGCCCGTACAGTACGGGCGCTTTCTGGGGGGAGTCGCACGCGGCGACCTCGGCCATTCCATTCGCCTGCGCGCCCCCGTCACGGATATCATTTTCGAGCGCTTCCTCTTCACTTTGCAACTGAGCGTTGGGGGGCTGGCCTGCGCGCTGGCGATCGGCGCGAGCACAGGCATGCTGGCGGCGCTCAAACCCAACGGGTGGCTGGACTTTCTGTTCAGCCTTTTGGCCTACATCGGCATGTCCATGCCTCTTTTCTGGCTCGGGTTGGCCTTGATCTTCCTCTTCGCCTTCGAACTGAAATGGTTTCCGCCTTCGGGCGCCGAGGGCTTCCGCCGCCTGGTGCTGCCCAGCTTGACGCTGGGCTTCGTCGCGGCCGGGCCGGTCAGCCGCCTGATGCGTTCGTCGCTGCTGGAAGCGCTCAACGAGGATTACGTGCGCACCGCCCGGGCGAAAGGGTTGGCGGCACGGCAGATTCTGGCGCGGCACGCGCTCAAGAACGCCCTCATTCCGGTAGTGACGATTGTGGGATTGCAGTTCGGCGGCATGCTGGCCGGCGCCGTCGTGACGGAAACGGTATTCTCCCGACCGGGCCTGGGGCGCCTGGTCGTGCAAGCCATCCTGTGGAAAGACTATCCGCTGGTGCAGGGCATCATCCTGTTTCTGGCCCTGATCTTCCTGGCCGCCAATCTGCTGGTCGACGTATCCTATGCGTGGCTGGATCCCCGCATCCGCTTCCGCTGACGAAGCCGGCCGCGGCCAGCGGCCGTCGTCCGTAACGCGCCTTGAATGCGTCCATGCCCTCTAACTTGGCCGGCTGTTATAGGATATACGCAGGATCGAGTCCGCGCACGAAGCCGGCGCGGTCCGGTCTCCGCCCGCGCCGGCGGGGCGCCGGCTCCGAGCAGGGCCGCAGGCGCAATCCCGCCGTCGGGTACGCGCGCAGGACGGATTGGGCATCGAAACGGAATGCGTCCAGGGCTGAGCCCGGAGGTCCGTCCGCCCTATGGGTTGCGCCTTGATCCGGCCCAAGCGGACAGGCCTTGGGGACGGCCGCGCGGTTTTATCCGTCTTGTCCGTTGCGTCCTGACGGTAAAGGGAAGGCCGCGGTCCATGGGCGGGGCGTCGCGCCTAACGCAGTGCAACGGCAACCCGTAGCCGCGGCGCAATCCCTCCGGGGAACAAGGGATAATGTCCTGTGCAGAGCTCAATCGCGTTTCGGCGCAATCTCAGAGTATTGGCCGCGCATCCCAGCGGCCTCATAGGCATTCTGCTGCTGCTGGCGTGGACGTCTGTCGCGCTGACGGCCGAGGCCTTGGCCCCGTACGATGCGCTGCGACAGGCGCTGCCTCCGGCCCGGCCCGACGACTCGCCCGCGCGCCAGGAACCCTCGACCCTGTACTGGTTCGGCACGGACGAAGTCGGCCGCGACGTTTTCAGCCGCGTGCTGGCCGGGGCGCGCATTTCGCTGGCTTTGGGCTTCATCAGCGTGTCCATCGGTCTGGTCATAGGCTCCGTTCTGGGTTTGTGGGCGGGCTTTTACGGCGGCTGGACGGACGCCGTCATCATGCGGACGATGGACGCGTTGCTGGCCTTTCCGGGCATCCTGCTGGCGTTGGTGGTCATTGCGGCCCTGGGCACCAGCATCCAGAACGTCATGCTGGCCGTCGGGACGGCCATCATTCCGCAGTACGCGCGCCTGGTGCGGAGTCTGGCCCTGAGCATCCGGGAGCTGACGTACATCGAGGCCGCGCACGTCGTGGGCAGCGGGGCGCTCCGCATTTTGGCCCGCCATATTCTGCCGAACGTCGTGGCGCCCTTGATCGTCCTTTCCACTTTGCAGATTGGACAGGCGATCATCTATGGTTCAGCCTTGAGTTTTCTGGGCATGGGCGCGCAGCCGCCCACGCCCGAATGGGGCCTGATGGCGGCCAAGGGGCGGGATGTCTTTCGCAAGGCCTGGTGGATATCGACTTTTCCCAGCCTGGCGATCCTGACGGTGGCGCTGGCCTTCAACCTGCTGGGCGACGGTTTGCGCGTCATGCTCGATCCGCGGTTGCGGCTGTTGCGCGCCGCCGCGGCGAATCTGGATCGCCCGCGCGTACGCAAGGAACAGGAACAACCATGAAAATCACGCATCTGGAAACCCGCGTCGTTTCGTTGCCGCGCACCGATGCCCTGACGACGGCGTATTCCACCGCGGCCGGCGCGACGACCGTCGTCGTGCGCCTGTTCACGGACGAGGGCTTGGTGGGCTATGGCCAGACGGCAGTGGCGCCCCGCGCCTACGGCGAGTCGGCCGAAGGCATCCGCGCCAATATTCGGGCTCATCTGGCCCCGGCCGTCAGCGGCGAATCGCCGCTGGATATCGAACGCCTGACGCGGAAAATGGCGCGCGCTTTGCCCGCGCACTGGTCGTCGCACGCGGGCGTGGAGATGGCGCTGTGGGACCTGAAGGGCAAGGCGCTGGGGACGCCCGTGTATCAACTGCTGGGCGGCAAGATACGCGCCGGCGTCGATCTGATGGGCTTCGTGCATCACGACTCGCCTGAGGCCATGGCCGCGCACGCGGCCGCGACGCTGACGGAAACGCCCTTTCCGGTGCTGAAGATGAAAATCGGGTTGCATCCCCCGGACGACGTACGGCGCTACGCGGCCGTGGCCGAGGCCGTGCGGGGCCGCGCGGTCATCCAGGTGGACGGCAACGTCGGCTATACGCTGGATCAGGCGTTGCCGGCCTTGGCGCAGATGGAGGCGCTGGGCGCGCTGGGCCTCGTGGAGCAGCCTGTGGCGCGTCTGGACGACATGGCCGTCCTGGCGCAACGCCTGGCCGCGCCGGTCATGGCGGACGAAGCCATCTATGCTCCGGCCGACGCGCTGGAAGTCATCCGGCGCAAGGCGGCCAGCGTCGCGCTCATGAAGATCACGAAACACGGCGGCCTCCTGAACGTATGGAAGATCGCCTCTCTTTTCGAGGCGGCGGGCCTTGATTTGTCCATCGCCATCTACTACGACCTGATTGCCGTCGCCGCCGCGCACCTGGCGGCCGCCTTGCCCTGCGCCCGGTGGCCGTCGCCCTACACGTACCTTGAGGACACGCTGCTCGCCGAACCTTTCGCGCCGGACGGGTTGCTCCTGCGCGTACCCGAAGCGCCCGGACTGGGCGTGGAGTTGGATATGGACAAAGTCGCGCGCTATACGGTGGCCTGACGGTTGGGATGCTGCCGCGCGGGTATCGCTGGATACTGAGTCAAGCCTAGTTGGTCATGTATTTACTATCAGGTTATACTATCATTCTCACCGTCCAAGTCAGTCCCGGCGAGGATCCCCATGTCCTTGCAATACGTATTGCACCTGAGCGCTCTCGCGCCCTGCTCCAGTGCGACGCGGGACCGGAGGGCACGGGCTGGACGGACGAAGCGACCGCGGACGCGCGGCAGGCGTTGGTTCCCTCGCTTCCCGATGCCTAAGTACGGGTTGGGGGTCGTGCTCTGGCTGTCTGCCTTCTGCCTCCATGCCTGTAGTTGGGGATCCATTCTGGCTGGGAGTCGCGCCCATGCGGACGAGCCTCCCCTCCACCGCGCGGTACGGGACAATCAGGCCGAGAGGGTGGCGCAGTTGTTGGCGGCCGGCGCCAATCCTGACGTGGTCGATGATCAAGGCCGGACGCCTCTGTCCCAGGCGGTAAGGGCCAAAGCGACGGATATAGTGGCGCAGTTGTTGGCGGCCGGCGCCAATCCTGACCTGGCGACGCCCCTCCATAAGGCCATGGGCATGAGGTATGTGGAGGGAGGGCAGGCGTTATTGGCGGCCGGTGCGGATCCCAACGCCGTTGCGGGCTTTGGTTACACGCCCCTCCACGAGGCGGCAGGCACCAGCTTGGAGGAGGGGATGCGGATGCTGTTGGCCGCCGGGGCGGATCCCAACGCCCGCAACCAACGCGGCGAACGCCCTCTGCATATAGCGGTACAGAACGATGCCGCGCGCGACATCGTCGGCGCGCCCAGTAAGGCCTGGGTGACGGTAGAAATATGGTTAGCCGCGGGCGCGGAGCCGGACGCGCGTATGGACACCGGCGAAACGCCGCTCTTGTGGGCGTCTCGACGTGACGATCCGACGACGGCCGCGGTGTTGTTGGCCGCCGGGGCGGATCCGGAAGCCCGTACGGAAGCCGGCGAGACTCCGCTCTCGATTGCGCGCCGCCATTATCGCCAATATGATCCCTCCCGGCGCGTTAGGGGGCTATCCGCTTCTCGGCAAGCGATAAGGCGCCGGCGCGCCGCCGCGATGATTGAGCTGTTACGCACGCACGGCGCCCGCGAATGAGGCCAAGAGATCTGGCTGAAATCCTAAACCAACATGCCCTAGTACTCGGTCAGATTGATAGGAATACGTGTCCAAAGCGGAATTTCGCCTACATAATCGTAGGCGACAATTTAGCCAAGTATCTATAGAAACATGACGGAGTACTAGGCCATCCCTATGTCGCGCTACCTTGCCTCGCGCCTGTTGCAGATGGTACCTTCGCTCTTGCTGTTGACGGTGATTCTGTTCGTGCTCATGCGTCTCGGCGGCGATCCGGTGATGCATCTGGCGCATCCCGAGGCCTCGCCCGAGGAAATCGCCGAGATCCGCGCCGCCTACGGTTTCGACCGTCCCCTGCCCGAGCAATACTGGAAGCAGTTGCGCATGATGCTGCGCGGCGATTTCGGCGAATCTTTCCGGTTTCGCTCGCCCGCGTTGCCTCTGGTCCTGGAAAAACTGCCCGCCACCATGGAATTGGCCTTCGCGGCTTTGGCCGTGGCGCTGCTGATCGCCGTCCCGGCGGGCCTGTTGTCGGCCATCTATCAGAATTCGCCGCTCGATCTGGCGGTGACCTCGACCTCGACCCTGGGACGCGCCATGCCCAATTTCTGGATTGGCATCATGCTGATCCTGCTCTTCGCCGTGAACCTGGAATGGTTGCCCGTTTCCGGTCGTCTGGAAACGACGTCCATCGTGTTGCCCGCCGTCACCCTGGGTACGAGCGTGGCCACGTCCCTGGCGCGGATCCTGCGCTCCAGCATGCTGGAAGTCATACGCCAGGAGTACATGACGACCGCCCGGGCCAAAGGCCTGCGGCGCTGGACGGCCATCACGTCCCATGGGTTGCGCAACGCCCTCATCCCCTTCATTACGGTGTTGGGCCTGCAAATGGCCTGGTTGCTCGGCGGCTCCGTGATCGTGGAGGAAGTCTTCGCCTGGCCCGGCATGGGCCGCCTGTTGCTGAATTCCGTCAAGGTGCGCGATCTGTCCGTGGTCATGGCGGGCGTCTGCGTGTTCGCGTTGGTCGTGATGGCGACCAATCTCCTGGTGGACGTTCTCTACACGGCGCTGGATCCGCGCATTCGCTACGGGACCTGATGGACGCCTCGTCTGGACGGCCGGCGCCGCTCTTGCCTCCCAAGCGCCCGCGTTACCGCTGGGTATGGCGGCTGCGCCGCAGCCCCACCGGCAGCCTGGGCATGGCGATCGTGGTCGGCGTCGTCGCGCTGGCGCTCTTGGCTTCCGCCATTACGCCGCACGATCCGGAAAAGATCGATCTCAAGAACCGCCTGGCACCTCCGATCTGGCTGGCGGACGGCAGCGCCGCCTACCTGCTGGGCACGGATCAGCTGGGACGCGACGTGGTCAGCCGCATGATCCTGGGCACCCGCATTTCGTTGCTGGTCGGTCTGGCCGGCGTGGCCTTGGCCATGCTCGCGGGCGTGTTCCTGGGCGTGACCAGCGGCTATGCCGGGGGCTGGCTGGACGCGCTCGTGTCCCGCGCCCTGGACACCTTTCTGGCCATTCCCTTCATTATTCTGGCCTTGGCCGTCATCGGCGTCTTGGGCGTCAAGGGCGGCAACAACGTCCTGCGCCTGATCATCGTGCTCGGCCTGGCCAACTGGGTCATTTTCACCCGCGTGGTGCGGGGCGAGGTGCTGGCGGTCAAGCGCCGGGACTACGTGGAAGCCGCGCATGCCATCGGGCAACGCGGCTGGCTGATCATGTTGCGCTATATCCTGCCCAACGTCGCCGCGTCCATCATCGTCCTGGGGGCTTTGCAGATGTCCACCGTCATCATCGCCGAGGCTTCGCTGAGCTTCCTGGGTCTGGGCGTGCAGCCGCCGACGATCACGTGGGGCATCATGCTGGCCGACGGCCGCGATCATCTGGCCACCTCCTGGTGGCTGGCCACGTTTCCGGGCCTGGCCATCACCGTAACCGTTTTGGGCTTCGTGTTGTGGGGCGATTGGTTGCGGGACGTCTTGGATCCCCGCTTGCGGGAATGACGGACGGCGCGTCCGCCCCGCGCGCTGACGCGGGGGCCGCCGACGCAAGCAGGTTGCGGCTGCGGGCGAAAACCCGCGGCGGTACGGTGCGGGGGAAGCCTGCCGGGCGCAACGGAACTATGATACAATTTGCCTGCTGATTCTTTTCCGCGCGCCTGGGGCCGCTTCGTGGCGTCCCGCGCGTAGCGGATTGCACGCTTGGTGCCATGACTTTTTCGATCACGGGCCGCGACGCGGAGTCGCGCATGATGGGCGTCGCCGTCGCCACCCGACATTGGGCGGTGGGGGCGCGGGTACCGTACGTCCGGGCGGGATTGGCCGCCTTGGCGGTGCAGGCCTACGCCTACCCGTATATTGGATACGATGTCCTGCGCCTGTTGGATGCCGACGGCACGCTGTCCGGCCCCGAGGCCTTGCAGCAGGTGCTGGCCCGGGATCCGGGCCGCGAGTGGCGCCAGGTGGGCCTGGTGGATGCGCGCGGGAACGTGGCCGGCTTTACGGGGCAGGAAACGGTAGCTTGGAGCGGCCATCGGGAAGGCGCGCATTCCGTCGCGGCGGGCAATATGCTGGTGGGCCCCGAGACCGTAGACGACATGTCCGCGTTCTTCGAGACCCACCCGGAACTGGACTTGCCGGAGCGGTTGTTCGGAGCTTTGCAGGCGGGACAGGCCGCCGGCGGCGACAAACGGGGTCAGCAATCGGCCGCGATCTACGTAGTGGACAGGGAAGAAGCGCCCTATCTGGATCTGCGCGTCGACGACGATCCCGACGCGATTGCGGTTTTGGGCCGTTTGCTGGCGGACACGCGCGATATCGAACTGGCGCGCAGCGCCCATTTCGCGGCGACGCGCGCGTCGCCGCCGGTCGCAACCTATATCGCGCACAGGCAAACGCTGCGCGACGAAGGTTTGGCCTAGGGCCGGCGGGATTTGGCTCGCCTATCGTCGCCATGTCCCTGCGTCAGCCGGCGGAAACGGTACTCGTAACGGGCGCCAACGGTTTTGTGGGCGTCAACTTGGTGCGCGGCCTGGCGGCCTCCGGCGCGCGCGTCATTGCCGCTACGCGGCGCGCGCCCGACCCTGCCTGCCTCGCCGTTCTGGAGGCGGCGGCGGAATGGGTGCTGTGCGACGTCACGGATCGGGCGGCGCTCATGGATCTGATGCGTGGCGGCCGCGTTACGCGCGTGGTGCATGCCGCAGCGGTTACGTCCACGCCGGCCATGGAACGGGAAAACCCCGCCCGCATCGTCGACGTCAATTTGGCAGGGACGCTCAACGCGCTGGAAGCCGCTAGGCAGACGCGCGTCCGCCGCTTCGTTTTCGTCAGTTCGGGCGCGCTGTATCGCGGCCTGCCACTGTCGCATGGACGGGCGCGCGAGGAAGACGCACGCGTGCCCGACAATCTCTATGGCATCTGCAAGGACGCCGGCGAGCGCCTGAGCCAACGCTATCGCGCGCTGGTCGGCCTTTCGGCTCTCAGCGCCCGGCTGGGCACGGCCTACGGCCCTTGGGAACGGCCCGGCCCTTCGCGGACCCGCCTGTCGGCTGTTGCCCAACTGTTCGAGTTGCGCTCGATCGGGCGCGCGCGGCCGCTCCGCGTGCAGGGGGCGGACATGGCGCGGGAGTTCGTGCATGTCGAGGACGCGTGCGCCGCGATCGTGGGCTTGGCCTTGCATCCGTCCCCTCAATGGTCCGTCTACAACGTGTCTTCCGAGACGGCCTACTCCCTGCGCGAGGTATTGGCCGCCATGCAGGCCTGCCTGCCGGATTTCCGCTGGCAAGCCGTGGACGAGGCGGAAGCGGCGGATATCCGCTTCGACGCCGCCGACGTACGGGTGCCGGTCGATCTGTCTCGCCTCCGGGCCGATCTGCCGCAGTGCCGCTTCAGGGATCTGCGGACAGGCATCGCGGATTACGCGGCGGGGCGCGAGGGTCAGCGCGCGTTCGCGCACGGATAACCAGGCGCTAAGGTTTCAGAGGCGACGGAAGAAAGGCTTCATGCCTGGCAGGGCACTCTCCCCGCGGGGGGATGGGAAAACTTCATTGGTGCCCAGCGACGTTGCCGCGGAAGCCTGCGTTGCGCATCCCCAGTGGGAACCGCGTTCCGAAGAGGTGTCGCGGCACCCGTTGCCGACAGCAGGAACATCCTGTTCCGTCCCTTCTCCCGCAGGCGGTCTCGTCTTGGCGGATCCGCAGCGGACGGACTTGGGTGCCGGCGGTTCCACAGCCGTCCACTGACGGCCTTGTGGGTATCTCTCATCCTTGTCCGCGGATACCCGTAACCCTTCCGTCCGTAGCCCGCGGCCGCAGGAGGATTTCGGCCATGCCTGCTGGACGTCTCCGCGTCCAAGCGACCGCATGGCGCTTGGACGCACGGGCCAAGGACAGTTAGTATTGTAGGCGCCGTCAAGCCGAGGCGGTCCTTTGGGGCAGAGGCTTGGCTGTCGGCGACTCAATTCGTTTGTTGGAGGAACCCAAGACCATGGCTGAGCCGTATGTTGTAGGCGACACCGAAGTTCAACCGGGCGAGCGGGGATTTGGCCAGTTGCATGTAGGGCACTTGGCCGCGGGGACGCCCGTCACCGTTCCTTTCCAGATTATCCATGGCGCCATGGACGGGCCCGTGCTCTGCTACGAGTCCACCATGCACGGCTGGGAACCCGTGGGCGCGGAAATCATTCGTCGGGCCATGCTCAAGATCGAGCCGCAGGAACTGCGGGGCACGATTGTCTGCCTCCCCTTGGCCGTGCCCATGTCCGTCGAGTTCGGCGGCACCGCGGAGAGCGCGGGGATGCGCGTCAATCCGGGCGACGCGTTGGATATCAACAAGGTCTGGCCGGGCAAGGCCAAGAACGCCTGGCTTACGGAGCAGATCGCCTACGTCATCTGGAATCAAGCGATCAAGCACGTCGACTATATCGTCGACATGCACGACGGCACCGGTTCGTGCGAAGAGCTGCCCGTAGCCTTCCCGCATGCCTTTCCGCCGGCGGGCCAGACGCCCTTGGCAGGCGGCGTGGCCGACGGCACTGGCTCCGAAATCGCCTTTGAGGATACGGGCCTGACGCGCGCCCGCATGGACGCCATCAACAGCCGGATCGAAGGCATGGCCAAAGCGTTCGGTTCCCGCATCATCTGGTGGCGCGAAAATCCCGTCAACCCTTCCATGCTCTCGGGGCATTGCGCCATTCACGGCATTATCCCTTTGGTCGTGGAAGCGGGCGGCGCCTGCGCCCTGGACTATTGCGTGGACGAAGGCGCCGAATGCCTGCTGAACATCGCGCGTCATTTGGATATGATCGAAGGCGCATTGGTGCTGGCCCCGCAACAGACCATGGTATCCCGCTACGTGGTGTATCGGTCCTTGACGGGCGGATACTACATTCCGGCTTCCGACCTCAAATTGGGCGCTACCGTCGCCCGGGGCCAGCCTTTAGGCGAGGTGGTGGATCCGGTGACCAGCGAGGTACGCGAGCGGTGCGAGTCGCCCGTTAACGGCGTCATCGTCTCCCGCCGCGTCAAGCTGCCCATGAATCCGGGCGGATACGTAGCCCACATTGCCGATCTGGATTCGACGCTGTGGCAACGCGACAACCAGTAGGCGACGCAAGGCGATGGACTGGCGTCGAAGAGGCGGGCGAAGGCGGGCCGCCGCGTGCGGCAGCCCCAGGCACGACCGCTTCCGCGCTCCCATGCGGGCGCGGACCGGGTGCCGGCCGCGTCGTTGCGCCAGCGCCGGCCTGGGCGCCGGAGGAAAGTGCGAGGAGGGGAGAATAAGGCTATGAGCGATACGCAGGCCAAGTTCGTGGGCATGCAGATCAGCCCCATCAGTTTCATCGACGAAGGCGTGGAGGAAGTATTGGAGATCCTCCAACGCCGGGTCGGCATCAACGTGTTGCTGGTGGGCACCGTCTCTTGGCTCGGCCTCAAGGTCGGCCGCCGCATCTCGTGGGAACTGGAAGGGTTTCCGGATCACGGCGTCCAGGCGCCGATGACGTTGCGCGGCGGTTCCTTTTTGCAGCGCCGTCCCGATTTCTACCGGAACACCTTCATTCAGGATTTTCGGGCGCAGGACCCTGAATTCGGCGAGGGCGACGTCCTGGAGATGGTCTTGCCCGAGGCGCGGAAACGCGGCCTGCGGGTCATGCCGGAACTGATGGAGCCGCTGTTCAAGTACTCCGGCCACGGCTCGGCGGCCGAAGTGTCGATACCGGGCCTGGCGCAGTGCCTGGAAGTGGATCACACGGGCCGCTTCGGCGCGGAGCCGTGCCTCAATCATCCCGCTTACCGCACATGGTGGCACTCGATCCTGGAAGATCATGCGCGCAACTACGCGATTGACGGGATCATGTGGTGCAACGAGCGCCAGAGTCCGCTGGACAAAATGGTCGCCGGCGAGGCGCCGGCCTGTTTCTGCCCGCACTGCCTCCGCCTGGCGCAGGAACGGGGCCTGGACATGGACGCGACGCGGCGGGCTTACGCCGAGGTCTATGCCTATTTTCAGGCCGCCCGGGCGGGAGAGGAATTCGTGGACGGCGCCTTCATCGAATTTCTGCGCGTCCTCTTCGCCCATCCGGAGATTCTGTTGTACGAGCGGCTCTGGGTGGAACGCAATCAGGGCCTGGACAAGGAGTTGTACGGCCTCGTCAAATGGTGCAACCCGGAGCTGGAGTTCGGCCTCAACGTCTGGAATCGCAATCATTTCAATCCGTTCCGCAAGGCGCAATGGCCTTGGCGCGACCAGACCCTGTATGCGGACTGGGTGAAGCCCATTACGTACGCCCATCAGTCCGGCCAGATCTACTGCAAGGAAATGACCCACTTCCATCAATCCATCCTGCGCGACGTGACGCCGGAAGAAATGACGCCCGTCATGTACAAATTCCTCAACCTGGACGAAGCGCCGTGGCCGGAACTCATCCGGAAAGGCCTGGATCCCGATACGTACGTTTTCGGCCAATGCCGGGATACGGTCAAGGCGGTCGGCGGCCGGGTGCCGGTCTACATGGGCTTGGGCGTGGACGCGCCGCGCGTCGCGCCGCAACAGGCGGCCTGCACGCCGGAGCACGTATACCGTTGCGTCAAGGCCACGTATCGCGCGGGGGGGCGAGGCGTCATCTTCTCCCCCAATTACGCCGGCATGAATCTGTCCAATCTGGACGGCGCCGCGCGGGCCCTGGAGGAATTGGGCCTGAAATAGGGCGGCAGGCGGATAGCGACCGCGCTTCAGACGACGCCCGACCGGGCGCATGCGACGTAAGGAGGGAACATGCCGGAACAAGCCCCTTGGCGCTTTCAGAAACTGATCAAGCCCATGATTGACGTCCCCAGGGAGAACGTCATTCTGGGCGGCCTGGTGTTGACGTGCGTCGGCGACGAAGCCATCCCTGACGGCTTCGTGGAAATACGGGACGGCCGCATTGCCGCCGTGGGCGCCGTCGCCGACCTCGGCGCGCGCGCGGCGGACATGGAGGCTACGGGCGGGACATTGCTGCCCGGCCTGTTCAACAGCCATGCGCACCTGGCGTGGGACGGCGTTCACGATCTGGCGCGCCAGTCGCTGGATGACTCGCCGGAAATCAGCGCCTACAAGTCCGCCGGCAACATGTGGGTCAGCTTGCGGGCCGGGGTGACGACGGTCCGGGATTTGGGCATGAACCAAGCCAACATTCACGCCAAGCAGGCGGTGGAGCAGGGGATCTTTCCCGGTCCGCGCCTGCTCATTACCGGCGAGGCGATCGTGCAGACGGGCGGCCACACCTATTGGTGCTGCCGCGAGGCCAGCGGGCCGGACGAAATGCGGCGCGCCGTACGCGAACAGGTACGGGCCGGCGCGGACCTCATCAAGATTATGGCCTGCCACGACACGCTGGAATTCACGGATGCCGAACTGGAAGCCGTCATCGACGAAGCGCACCGCAACGGCCTGCCGATCACGGCGCACGCCACGTACAACGACGCCATCGGCCGCGTCGCGCGTTTCGGCATTGACGTCGTGGAGCACGGGGGCAGCATGACGCGCGCCACCATTGAGCTCTTGCTGGCCCAAGGCATTCCCATCGTGACCACGTTCGCGCCGGTGCTGCGCCAGAGCCAGCCGGAGATTGCCCGCCAATACGGCATTCCGGAATGGAAGATCGAGGAACGGCAGCGCGCCGTGAACGATCCCGCGCGCTATCAGGGGTTGGTGGACGCCGCGGCGGCGGGCGTTACGATCGTCTTCGGCACGGATGCCGGCAGTCCGGTCGTGGGCCACGACGTCATTGCGCCTGAAATGGCGTTCATGGTGCGCCTGGGCGTCGTGGCCGACAACTACGCCGCGTTGCGCAGCGCGACCGTCGCGGCGGCGCAGCTCAGTCATATGGAGCGCGAATTGGGGACGCTGGAAGCGGGCAAGCGCGCGGACGTGATCGTCCTGGACGGAGATCCCAGAGCGGATATAGAGGCCGTCGCGCGCGTACGGAGAACCTACCGGGACGGAATGCGTCTGGTCTAGCTGCGTCCCGTATTGCGCCTACGGCACGCGGCGCGCCCGTTGCGCGCCGAGGCCGTCAAGGCCGCGGGAGGCGGAGCCTAAGGCTCCCGGCCCCGACGCGCAAGGCAGAAGCGATAGAATAGGCTTCATTCTTCAAACGCAACGCTCCGGGATTGCTCATGAGCCCAGCTTCGTTCGCCGGTTTGGTCAAGGACGCCGCCGGCCGCGCCGTGCCCGTGAAACGCATCGGGACGCGCGATTTCTATGTCGTGACGGAAGACGGTTTCGACTACCACATTGAAGCGGACAAGGTCGACGCGTCCGTTTGGGCGCACTTGAAGGCCAGTTTTCAGCCACTGAAAGGGGATCTGCTGCCCAAAGCCCTGGAAGCCATGGGCCAGGGCGATCCCTTCACGGTCGCGGCCTACGAGGCGGCCATTGACAAGATCGGCCAGCAAGGAAGCGCGACCCTGTTGCCGGAGCATAGAGACTTGCTGGCCATGATCGGCTTTCACATCGTCATCGACTACCACGGCGACGTGCAAGAAGTGCGGATGCCGGAACAGGCCATCGATCCGGACGACGACGAATTCTGACCGCGGCGCGTCGGGGCCCGCGCACGCCCGGCTGGGCGGCCGGCTTTACTCTGCGGCCTGGATCCAGTTCCGCATCAAGACGCGCGCGCGCGTGATCAAGTCCGCCTGATCCACGCGCCCGGCCCCGATCAACGCGCTGCCGATCCCTACGGCCGCCGCCCCGGCGCGGCGATAGGAGCCGACGTTGTCCGCGTCCACGCCTCCGGTCGGCACGAACTCCATGTCGTTCAGGGGCGCGCGCAACGCCTTGAGATAGGCGGCGTCGGGGCAGGGAAACAGCTTGACCATGGAGCAACCGGCCTGGAACGCGGTGTGCGCCTCGGTGGCCGTGAAGACGCCCGGCAACAGGAGGCTATCCCGCGCGCGGGCCAGCGCTACGCTTTCCGGATCCAGATTGGGCGCGACCAGGAACTGGGCGCCCGCGTCCAGGGCGCGCTGAACCTGCGCGGCCGTGCGCACCGTGCCGGCCCCAATCGCCAACTCGGCGCCGCAACGCGTGCGCAGAGCCTCCAGCGCGGCATAGGCGTTGGGGGTATTGAGGGTGACTTCCAGGAGGGGAACCGGCGCGGCGAGCATGGCGTCGCCTATGGCCAGCACGTCGTCCAGGCCAAAGCCGCCGCGTACGATAGGCACGATGCCGGCGCGGCGTACGCTCTGTTGCATGCGCGCGATCGCGCAGGAAGCCGGTTGCATGCGCCTAGACGACCTGGAGGCCAGGGACGTCTACCCCTTCGCCAATGTACCAGTGAGGCGCGCCCTCTTCGGCGCACGCGCGACTGAAACGCGTCGCCTGCGCAGGCGGCACGGCCAGTAAAAGGCCGCCGCTGGTCTCCGCTTCCCAAAGCGCGGCCGCCAACCAGGAGGCGACGGTCGCCTCCACCCTGACCCGGGCTCCGAAGTGCTCGCGGTTGCTGCGCCCCGCGCGGGTGGCCACCCCGTTTTCCACGTAGTCCTTGACGTGCGGCAGGCAGGGCACGCGCGCGGCTTCCAGCCGCATCCCGGCCGCACTGCCGGCCGCCATTTCGGCCGCATGGCCGAGCAGGCCGAAACCTGTGACGTCCGTGGCCGCGCCGACGCCGCACCGCCGCGCCACGCGGGCTACGGCGGCGTTCAGGCGCAGCATGGAGGCCGTGGCCGCGGCCAAATCGCGGGGATCCTGCACGGCATGGGCTTCCACAATCTGGGCCGTGGTAATCAGGCCGGTGCCGAGGGGTTTGCTCAGGAACAGGTGATCGCCCGCCTGCACGCCGCCTTTGCGGAAAAGAGCGTCCGGATCCGCCTGGCCCGTAACCGACAGGCCGTAGAACAGTTCGGGATTGGTGACGGTATGGCCGCCCGCGACGTGGCCGCCGGCTTCCTGGACCTTGGCGGCGCCGCCCTCCAGGATAGCGCTCAGGACCGCGGTGGGCAAGCCTTCAGGCAGGCCGGCGACGTTCAGGGCGAACAAGACCTCGCCGCCCATGGCGTATACGTCGCTCATGGCATTGGCGGCCGCGATGGCGCCGAAGGTATGCGGATCATCCACGATGGGCGTGAAGAAATCCGCGGTCTGAATCAGCGCTACGCGCTCCGCAATGCGGTAAACGGCCGCGTCATCGGGCGTCTGCAACCCGGCCAACAGGTTCGGATCGGCGTCGGCGGGAAACGCGTGCGCCAGTTGTCGCACGACCTGCGACAGCTCCCCCGGGGGGAGTTTGGACGCTCAGCCCGCGCAGGCGGCGAGTTGGGTCAAACGGCTCTTGGTTTCTTCCATGGCGTTGTCCGCAGTCTTCTCAGGCTGGGGGAATGGTACTACGGGAAGGGCCGGTTTCCCTGACGGAACGCGCGTCCGGGCGCCGGTTTTTCCGCGCGTCGGCGTACAGGCCATGGGCCTTGATATAGGCGATGACCGCGGGACACAGCAGGTAGCGCACCGGTTGCCGCGACAGGAAGCGGCCTCTGACGTCCAGGCCGGATACGTCCAACCCCGGCATGGCCAGCACGGCCACGCGCTGGCGAATGCCCGGGAGCGCTTTTTCCAGCGCGAGCCAGTCGATCTCGACGTCAGGCCGATGGAGGACGACCAGATTGCCATGCTGCACCAGCCACGCGGGGTCATGCCATTGAGGCAGATCGCGCAGGCTGTCCAGGCCCATGAGGAAGAAGAGGTCCGCGGGGACGCGCAAACGGGACTGCAGGCGCTGCATGAGCGCGGCGCTGTAACTGGGGCGCCCCTCGTCGGCGTCCAGACGGCTGACGGCGAAGAGGGGATTGTTCCGGGTCGCGAGGGCGGCCATGGCCAAGCGATGCCGAATGGGCGTGATGGGCTGATGCGATTTGTGCGGCGGGCAGCCGGCGGGCGCGAAGTACACGCGGTCCAGGCGCATGCGAAAGGCGGCTTCCTGGGCCAGGAGCAGGTGGCCGATGTGGATGGGGTCGAAGGTGCCGCCCAGGAGGCCGAGACGCGGGCGGCGGGGCGGCGGGGCGTCAGGATGGGGCACCGCGTCCGCCATCAACGCTTGATCGAACGCCGGCCAAGGCGCGTCCGCCTCCCCGCGCGCGGGATTACTCGGTGACATTGTCGAAACCCCAAATCAGTTCCAGATCGGCAATGAACACGGAATCGCCCTCGGCCACTCCGCATCGCTGCAACGCGTCCCGGATGCCCCAAGCCGCCAAGATGCGCTGGAAACGCAGGGCGCTTTCGTAGTAATCCCACTTGGTCATGACGGCCATGCGCTCCAGACTCCGGGATTCAATGCGCCACGCGCCGGGCTGCAAAGCCTGCACCTGGAAAGAACGGTCGGCTGCGTAGGGCGCGATCTCCAGCCTGTCCAGGTCGGTTACGTCGGGATCCAGGGGCAGGGCCTGCAGCAGTTCATCCAGCGCGTACAGCAAAGGCTGGACATTCTCCCCCGTTGCGGCGCTGACGGCATGGAAGGGCCGGCCTGCGGCTTGGCAGGCCTGCGCCGCCGCGCTTTGCCAGGCCCGGGCCTGGGGCAGATCCGTCTTGTTGAGCGCGATCACCCGCGGCTTGGCGTCCAGCGTCGGGCTGTAACGCCGGAGTTCGTTCTCGATCATGCGCATTTCCGCCAACGGGTCGGCCGCGGCACCGTCCAGCAGATGCACCAGGAGACGCGTACGTTCCACATGGCGCAGGAACTCAAGGCCGAGGCCGAGGCCCGCATGGGCGCCTTCCACCAGGCCGGGCACGTCCACGAACACCCGTTGTCGATGATCGAATTCCACCACGCCCAGATAGGGCACGAGGGTGGTGAAGGGATAATCGGCGACCGCGGGCCGGGCCGCGCTGACGCGGCGAATGAAAGTCGACTTGCCCGCATTGGGAACGCCGATGATGCCGACCTCGGCCACCAGTTTGAGTTCCAGTTCAATCCAGCGGGCTTCGCCCGGTTCGCCGTTCTCGGCCAGCCGCGGCGCTTGGCGACGGGGACCGCGAAAGGCGGCGTTGCCCTTGCCGCCCCGCCCGCCGCGGGCCACGCAGGCCTGTTGTCCTGCCCGCGTCAGATCCGCCAGCCGCGCGCGGGTATCCGCGTCCCGTATCAACGTGCCCGGAGGCACTTCCACGCGCAGATCTGCGCCTCGGGCGCCCTGTTTGGCCGTGCCGCCGCCGCGGCCGCCCTTGCCGGCCCGATGATGCCCTTGCTTGCGTAGATGGTGGAGCGTGTTCAGCGCCGGATTGACCACGGCCCATACATGGCCCCCCCGGCCGCCGTTGCCGCCGGCCGGACCGCCCTTGGGCTGATGCTTTGCGCGCCGGAATGCCACGATGCCGTCACCGCCGGCGCCGCCTTCTACGTATGCTTTGGCGCGATCGAAAAACATGGCGACGGACAGGGAACGGATGGCGGCGCATCAAGACGCGAACGGAACCATAATATACCCGACCTGCGTCCGCGCGCAGGTTATCTGCGCGGCGGAGACCGTATGGCCTTGACCCTGGTCGGCTGGCCATACGCGCGCATGGCCCGTTGGCTATGCCTGAGGTTCTGCGCTGTGGGGCAGTCGGCGCGCATCGGGCGCCGCGGGCGCGTCTCCGCCTGACCGAGAGAGATTACGCATGCTATGCCCTTTGCGCGCGGATGGATGCGTCTCTACGCGACAGCGGATTGCTGCGACGTGGCGAAGCGTTTGCGCTTCGGTATCTGGGCCAACAGTTGCTTCAGGCTTTGGAGTCGTTTCGGCGGGGGCGCGGAGATGCCTCAAGGGTCAAGCTGAGGAGGCCGGCACCAAGCGCAGGAAACCGTTCCGGTGCGCGTTCAGGGATATATCGTCTATGCGCCTGCGACATATCCGTCCTCGCCTTCTCGCGCGAACAGACGTATGTTGTTTTCAAAAGTATGCTATACTGGCGAGGATATCCAGCTTGGCGAGAGCCGGCTAGGGCCTCGTCTCCCAGACAGGGGCCGTCGAAACGCAATATCAGGCCGCTACAAGCGCCTACCAGGCATAGGAGTAGCGTCTAAAATCCGACTAGTTGGCATCGGCTGAATGCTTTTCTGACAAAGGCATCATGGCAAGGAATCTCTATGAACGGGGAAGTACTGAGCGCGGAGATAATTTCTACCATAAGCCTGGGCGTGGCCATTGTGGCCTTGATGTTGGCGCTATATAGAGGATTACGCGCGGACATGGCTCAGCAGCGAAATGCGATAAGCGAGCTGGGTACCCAAATACGCCAGGAAATGAATGGCTTGCGGCAGGAGTTGAAGCAGGACATCAGCGAGTCGCGGCAGGAGTTGAAGCAGGACATCAGCGAGTCGCGGCAGGAGTTGAAGCAGGACATCAGCGAGTTGCGGCAGGAGTTGAAGCAGGACATCAGCAAGTTGGAACAGCGCATCAACGACTTGCGGCAGAAGTTGGAGCAGGACATCAGCGAGTTGCGGCAGAAGTTGGAGCAGGACATCAGCGAGTTGCGGCAGAAGTTGGAGCAGGACGTCAACGAGTCGCGGCAGGAGTTGGAACAGCGCATCAGCGAGTTGCGGCAGGAGTTGGAACAGCGCATCAGCGAGTTGCGGCAGGAGTTGGAACAGCGCATCAGCGAGTTGCGGCGAGAAGCAAAACAGGACCGACAGGATATAACGCGCGACTTAAAGGTTCTCGGCGAGCGTACCGCACGCATTCAGGGCGCGGTAACGGGTCTATGGGATAACGAGATGATGGGCGAAGTGGAAGCCGTCAGTAGCCCCGTCGCATCTCCGCGTCCAGAGGCCGAAGCATAAGGGGACGCAAGCTTTACCGTTGCTCGGTTCTGCCACAGCAGACCGGAAAGGGGCGGTGGCGCATAGACGTAGGCGTACAACGGCATAGGCAGGGGTGGCCCCCAATGCGTTTCGAGCCTTTTAACAGGAGCCGTTCGTTGCGGTTGCCCGCGAGCGCGTCCCATCCTCCATCATGCCCAATCAAAATGGTTCATGGCAACGCCGAATGAGCCGCGGCGCGTCCGCCCGCGAATGGGGTTCAGGACGGGGATTGGCCGTTCAACGGGACCAAGGTCGCCCGTTGCGGCAGAGCCTCCCTCATGGAAACTCTGCCCGGCAGGCGTACGGTGAGTAAGCGTAGCGAAATATCGTGAACGAAAGAATCAATGAGGGATTGGACGAGGTAACTCGGCAGGCGCCCACTGTCCCTGGCGCGCTCCGCATGGTCGTTTCCCAAGTCGACGCGTCGGGAGCAGGAGGCCAAGGTTACGGCGCCTGCGCTTCCGTAGCGCGAGGGCTACTGCGCACGGCTTGCCGTTATCCGCCATGGCGTCCGCTGGCATAGGGCGTCAGAAACCGTTCTTCCCGCTTGAGACCGGTTCCCGCCAGACGATATCCTGCCTATGCCGTTGGCATTGACTTTACAGGAACCCAGACCGGCGCCTGTTTCCCAGGCGGAGCTGCAGAAAGCGTTGGATCGGGTTTGGCAGGCCGAGAGTTCCGCGGGCCCGGAAACGACGCGCTCTTGGGAGTTGACGGTTCGGGTGACCGACGATCAGGAGATGCGGCAACTGAATCGGGCTTTCCGGGGCGTTGACGCTTCCACCGACGTCTTGAGTTTCGGTTACGCAGACCCATCTGGGGATAGCGTCCTGCGCGATGTCCCGGCCGCGCAGGGCCTGCTGGGCGATCTGATTCTTGCCCGCCCTTATATTGCGCGGACAGCGGCGCAGGCCGGCACGGCCTTGGCGGACGAATTCATGCTTTGCGCGGTGCATGGCCTGTTGCACCTGATGGGCATGGATCATGCCACGCCGCCGCAAGCCGAGGCTATGTTTCAACGTCAGGATCGTTGGGTCCGCGCGCTGGGCTACGCGCCCCGTCCGACCTGGCCCCTGACGCCTGCGGGCGAAGAAACGGCTGGTGGCCCGATTTTGGCGTAGCCTGCAATGCGCGTGGCAGGGCTGGCTGTGGGTCGCGCGCGCCGAACGGAACTTCCGGCTTGCCTTGGCGGCGGCCGCGCTGGCGGCGCTGGGCGGTTGGCTCTTGCAAATAGCGCCGGGAGAATGGTTGGCCCTCATTCTGTGCATCGCCTTGGTGCTGTCCAGCGAATTGATGAACAGCGCCCTGGAGCAGATGGCGAACGCGTATTCCGTCCGTCCGGACGAACGCCTGCGCCGCATCAAGGATGCGGCCGCCGGGGCTACGCTCGCGGCGGCCGCCGGCAGCGCGGCGGTAGGCCTCGCGATCTTCGGCCCCAAACTGTGGGCTTTCCTGTAAGGCGCAGCCTGGGACGCGGGCGCGGCCATCCCGCGGCGCCGCGCGTTGTTGAAGCCGTTGCGGCCGTAGACTAAAATACGGTCTCTGGCAAACAGGGGAGGGCCTAGGTATGGAGACCATCATGCAGGGACAGAACGGCGCCACGCCCGCGACCGGCACTTTTCGGGTCAAGGCGGGATTGGCCCAGATGTTGAAGGGAGGCGTCATCATGGACGTCGTGACGCCCGAGCAAGCGCGCATCGCGGAGGAGGCCGGGGCCTGCGCCGTCATGGCGTTGGAACGCGTGCCGGCGGATATCCGCAAGGAAGGCGGAGTCTCCCGCATGAGCGATCCCCAAGTCATTCGCGCCATCAAGGAGGCCGTCACCATTCCGGTCATGGCGAAAGCGCGCATCGGCCACTTCGTCGAGGCCCAAATCCTGGAGGCCTTGGGCATCGATTACATCGATGAAAGCGAAGTGCTGACGCCGGCCGACGAGGACAACCATATCGACAAGCACAGCTTCACGGTGCCTTTCGTCTGCGGGTGCCGCAACCTGGGCGAAGCGTTGCGGCGCATCGCCGAAGGGGCCGCCATGATCCGGACCAAGGGCGAGGCCGGCACCGGCAACGTCGTGGAAGCGGTGCGGCACGCGCGCAGCGTGCTGGGGGCTGTCCGCCATGCGCAAAGCCTGAGTCAGGACGAACGCTACGCCTATGCCCGCGACATACGGGCTCCGGTGGAACTGGTGCAGGAAACCGCGCGGCTGGGACGCCTGCCGGTCATCAATTTCGCCGCGGGCGGCGTGGCGACGCCCGCCGATGCCGCGCTCATGATGCAGCTGGGCCTGGACGGGGTGTTCGTGGGATCGGGCATTTTCAAAAGCGACGAGCCGGAAAAACGGGCGCATGCCATCGTGCAGGCCGTCACGCATTTCCAGGATGCCGAAGTATTGGCCGAAGTCAGCGCCAATCTCGGCGCGCCGATGGTCGGCATCAATCTGGATACGCTGTCCGAGCCGGAGAAAATGGCCCATCGCGGGTGGTAAGGACGCCGCGCCCCTGGCCATCGGGGTGCTGGCCCTGCAAGGGGCCTTCCGGGAACATATAGACAGGGTGCGGGCTCTGGGCGCCGCCGCGGCGGAAATTCGGAGGTCCGATCAACTGGACGCCGTCCAGGGTCTTATCCTGCCGGGCGGCGAAAGCACCGCGATGGGGCTCGTCGCCCAACGTTGGAGGCTGGTGGAACCGTTGCGGGCCTGGGTGCAGGCGGGCCGTCCCGTCTGGGGCACCTGCGCCGGCCTGATTCTGTTGGCCGCGCGGGCCGCGGGCCAAAAAAGCGACGGGCAACCGCTGCTGGGCGGCTTGGACGTGTGGGTCAACCGCAATTTTTTCGGCAGCCAGAGAGACAGCTTCGAGACCTACCTGGACGTGCAGGGCTGGCCCGAACCGGCGCATGCCGTATTCATACGCGCCCCCGCGATCGTGGAAACGGGCCCCGGCGTGACGCGGCTGGCCGAATTCGCGACGCCGGAAGGGCGCAAGGTGGCGGTCGCCGTCAAGCAGGGCCGGATTCTGGGGACGGCGTTCCATCCCGAGCTGACGGCCGACTTGCGCTGGCATCGCCTGTTCCTGGACATGGTGCGGCAGGCCCGCCGCTGATTTCCAGCGCGCCGGGCCCTTGTCCGAGCGCGATAGCCGCCTCTTCCTGCAGGGCCCGGGTTTCCGGCGCGGCCTGGGTTCGTTGCAGGCCGGCGCGCGCGGCGGGATGGCCCGTCCGGGCCCAGATGCGTCCCAAAGCCCAAACGGCATGCAGGCGCACGACTTCCGCGGGATCGTCCCGGGCCTGGACCAAGGCCGGCAGGGCCGCGGGATCGCCCCAGTTGCCCAACGCGGTGCAAACGTTGCGCAGCATGCCTTGGCGCTTCGCCCGTTTGATCGGCGAACCGCGGAAATGATCGCGGAACGCCGCATCGGACAGCCAATACGGACGGTCCGGCCGGAACCCTTCCAATAGAGGCGGGGCGCGCCAGGCGTCTCGATCCCGCAGCGCGGCGATGCGCGGCCCGCGCCCGGGCGCATCCCGATTCCAGGGGCAGACTTCCTGGCATACGTCGCAGCCGAAGATCCGGTTGCCGAAACCGGCGCGCAGATGACGCGGGGCCGGTCCCCGCGCCTCAATGGTCCAGTAGCTGATGCATTTGCGGGCATCCAGCATGAAGGGACCCGTGAAAGCCTGCGTAGGGCATTGGACCAGGCAACGCGTACAGGCGCCGCAGGTGGCAGTCCCGCTGGCGCCATCGCGGTTTTTCAGAACCCACTGCCCCACCTGCGCGTCCCAGGGCAGTCCGGCCATGACGGCGTCCGGCGCGGGACCGGCGTCCGCGTCGAGCGGCGACGGGTCTGCGGCCACCGTTTCGGGAATGCACAGGACGGCCAGAAACAGCCAACTGCCCTGCGCGGGGTTGATGGCGCAACAGTTCTTGCCGGTGAAGGTCATGCCCGACGCCATGGCCCAGTCCCTTTCCACGACGGGACCGGTATCCACCCAGCACTTGGCCCGTTGCCGGCGCCCGCTCCGTTGGCGCAGGGTCGCGTCCAGGGCGAAAAGGAGGGGTTTCACGACGGCGTGGTAGTCCCGTCGGCTCGCATAGCGGGCGATAATCCCGCGCGCGGGATCCTGGGCGACAGCCTGAGGCAGATCTCCTTGGCCATAGTCGACGCCGAGCACGACGATGGAATTGACTTCCAGCCCTGCGGCCAGGCGCAGGCGGCGGGGATCGGCGCGCAACTCCAGATTCCGGGCCAGATAGGCCATATCCCCATGGCACTGCGCGGCCAGCCACTGCTTGAAATACGCCATATGCACATGACTGCGCCGCGGCGCGGCAATGCAGCAGAGGTCGAAGCCCAGTTCGTACGCGGCCGCCTTGACGTAGGCGGCGGTCAGCGGGCGGGAGGCATTCACGCGTTCAGGCTCGTTGCAGGAGACGGGCGGTCCGCCAGGATGGCATCGTTCACGCGCCGGCAGCCGCGCCTGGGCGCAGACCTGCCGGGGCCGCTTAACGCGGGACGGTACGGCCTGCCTGACGGTAGCGCACCATGCGCGTGGCCAAAGCCGCCACGCGGTCGGGACGTTCGTTCCAGAGGTTGCGGCTCTCCGCCGGATCCTCGCGCAGATTATAGAGCTGGCCGGGCGCCATGGCTTCGGGGGCGCGGCCGGCCGGAGGCGGCCAGCCGCCGGATCCTTGGGTTTCGAAGATGCATTTCCAGTCCCCGGAGCGCAGCGAGAAGACCCCGGTCTGGGAATGATGCACCAGCTCGGAACGTACGGGCGCGGCGTTGGCGCCCAGCAACGCCGGCAGCAGGCTCACGCTGTCCTCTCCGCAATGGGGACCCATGGCCTGGCCCGCGATATCCGCGCACGTAGCCGTCAGATCGACGAGCGAGACCAGTGCGTCGCTCACGGAATGGGCGGGAATGCGTTGCGGCCAACGGGCGATCAACGGCTCCCGGTGCCCGCCTTCCCAGATATGGGCCTTGTACCCGCGCCAGTCCGCCGAGGAACGATGGCCGTAGGTGGCGTACGCGTCCGCGCCCGTCCGGCCCGGCTGCCGATCGCCGGGCAGGGCGCCGTTGTCGCTGGTAACCAGCACCAGCGTGTCGTCCGCCAGGCCTTGTTCATCCAACGCCGCCATGACTTGGCCGACCATCCAGTCGAAGAGCCAGACCAAATCGCCGCGGGGGCCCGCCCCGGATTGATCCCGGGCGAATTCCGGCACGTCCGCGCGCGTGCAGGGTTCGTGCGGCGCGTCGGCGTTCAGGTACAGGAAGAAAGGCGCCGGCTGGCCGGCTCGTTCCCGGATGTACGCCACGGCTTTCCGGGCGAGGCGGGGATCGGCATCCCGGTGCCGCCAACCCGGCGTCATCATCCCCGGCCGGCTGGTGAAAACGGGGGCGTCATGGTAGAACGAGGGCATGTCCGGAAAGCGATCGTTTTCGATGAAGCCGTAGGGAGGCTGGCAGGTAGGGCAACCCGACGTACCGTAAAAATAGTCGAAGCCCAAATCCGTCGGCCCGCCGACGAGAGGCTGGGTGAAATCGATGATCTCTTCCAAGGCCCGCGCGGCGTTGCGCCACGGCAACGCCCGGTTGAAGTCGAAGTAATAGCCGGGCTTCGTCGCGTACCCCAGCCCCAGATGCCATTTGCCGATGGCCGCCGTGTGGTATCCGGCGTCGCGCAACAGATGGGCTACCGTGCGGCGCGGGGGTTCAATCAGAGGCGGTTCGTATCCGTAAAGCACGTTGCTGCGCAGATGGGAACGCCAACAGAACCGTCCGGTGAGCACGCCGTAACGCGTCGGGGTGCAAACGGCGGACGGGGCATGCGCGTCGGTGAAGCGCCGGCCTTGCCGGGCCAAACGATCCATGTGCGGCGTGGGAATGAGGGAGGCGGGGTTATAGCACCCTACATCGCCCCATCCCATGTCGTCCGCCATGATATAGACGATATTGGGCAACGCTGGGTGGGACATACGCCGGGTCCGGGCTCCGCCGATCGAGGCCGCCGTCACAGGCCGCGCGGGTGCCCTGGGCGCGCTTTTGCGACGTGCGGACGCGCAAGCCCGTTCCCGCGACGGACGCCGAGATTATAGCAGGCCCTGCGGGCCCGCGTCTGGGTCCAGGGGCCGCGCGGGCCCGCTCCCTGCCCGCGGGAACGGAAGCGCAGGCCTACCGTTGCGTACGCCGCGGGATCCGGCGCGGATCAATACGTCCAAGTCCGCTCCAAGGGTCTTTCGCCCTGAATGACGCGGCGCAGCAAGCGGGCCCGCATAGCGGACAAGGCCTGGCGGTACTCCGCCTGGTCCGCCACGTCGCGATAGGCGCCGAACTCCGCCTGCAAATCCCACAGGCGCTCTGCGCCGTCCGCGCGGCAGAGATAGCGGAAGCGTTCGTTCCGCAGGCTTTTCCAACCGGCCATTTCCATCAACGCGTCGTCCTTGCCGAAATCGTTCCGGCCTGCCATGAGGCCGCGCAAGGAGTGCCCTTGCACCGACGGCGGAATGGGCAAGCCGGCCAACTCCAGGAGGGTGGGCGCGACGTCCACGGCTTCCACGATGCGGCTGACGCGGCGCCCGCCGGTCCGGCCGGGCGCCCGTACCAGGAGCGGTACCCGGCTCACGGCGTCTTCGCCTGGATAGCCCTTGCCCCATTTGAAGTGCTCGCCGAGCCATTCTCCGTGATCCGACGTGAAGACGACGATCGTGTCCTGCGCCAGATCCAGATCCTCCAACGCCTGCAGAATGCGGCCGGCATGGAAATCCACTTCCGAAATCATGGCGTAATAGCCGTGCCGCGCCGTGCGCAGCGACTCGGGGCCGAACTGCGGATCGGACGCCTGGCGCGCCGTTTCCGGCGGATAAGGGGGGATCGCCAAGGCCTGCCGTTCGTACAGATCCAGGAAGCGTTGCGGCGCCACCCAGGGCGCGTGGGGACTGTAGAAGCCCGCAATGCACAGAAAGGGCGGGCCCGCGGCGCGGCGCGCGCGTTCCAGGTAGGCTATGGTCTGTTCCGCGACGAAGGCCGTATGGGTCATGTCGTCGCGTCCGGCGAAAGGAATGGCCTCCCGCGTCGCGTTGCGATCCCACGCCGCGGGATGCGGCACCGTATCCGCTACGCCCATGGTCTGGGCCCAGGTGCGGGCGGCCGGCGGCAACCCGAGGCTGACCTTGTCCAGTTGGGACGGATCCTTGCGCCTGACCCAGGCGCGATAGGCATCCTCGTAGGCACCGGGTTCATCGGAGATCTCCAGATGGTCGAAGCCGTAGCGCGGATGGACGGCGCGATGATCCCGGTTGGCATGGGGCAGGAAGTGGAGTTTGCCGATGTTGGCGCAGGCGTAACCGTAGGCGCCCAGGATGCGGGGCAGCGTGCCGGCGTCGGACGGCGCCGGCACGCCCATGCGGGTGATGCCGAGCGTACTGGGGTACTGGCCGGTCAGGAAACTGATGCGGCTGGGCATGCAGACCGGATTTTGCACGAAGCAGCGGTCGAAATTGCAACTCTGGGCGGCGAAGGCGTCCAGATGAGGCGTACGGACGTCGGAGTTGCCGTTGGCTCCCAGGCCGTCCCCGCGTTGCTGATCGGTGTAGAGAAGCAATAGGTTCGGGCGGTGCATGTTACGTTCCCTGCGGGTGGTGGCGGCGCCGCAATCCTGCGGATTAGCCGATCATACTTTATGATGGGGAAGCTTCAACGGCGCGGAAAGGGTAACGCCCAAGGCCTCGTCGCGTGCGTACAGTCGGATGTCGCGCGCCGTTGTTCAGAGCGGACGTAACCATAGATGGCCCCATGCCTGCCCCTTCAGGGCCGCGTCAACGCCTTCCAGGGCATTGAGATCGATCCGGATTCGTTGCCGGCCGACGCGCGCGCCTTCGCGCAAGCCTTGCCCCAGGCCTTGGCGGAATGGCAGGCGGCCGGCCTGCGCGCGGCCTGGCTCAAGGTGCCTATTCATAAAGCCGCCGTCATACCCGCGGCGACGGAGCGCGGCTTCCGGTTCCATCACAGCCAGCCCCGTTACGCGATGCTCACGCGCGCGCTGGCGCCGGACGCGTTCATTCCGCCGTATGCGACCCACTACGTCGGCGTCGGAGGCGTGGTGGTGGATGACCGCGCGCGCGTGCTGGTCGTGAGCGAAACGCATCGCCCTGATTTGACCCGCCCCTTCTGGAAACTGCCGGGCGGCCTGCTGGATCCGGGCGAGCATTTCGTCGCCGGCGTGCAACGCGAAATCCGGGAGGAAACGGGCATTGAAACCGCCTTTCGGCATCTGGTCGGCCTTTGGCATGGCCATAGCTATCTCTTCGGCGCGTCCGGCCTGTATGCGGTATTCCGTCTCCAGCCCCTTTCGACGGACATACGCCAATGCGCGCGCGAGATTGAAGATTGCCGGTGGATGCCCCTGACGGACTATCTGGCCAGTCCCGACGTCAGCGCTTTCAATCGCGCGCTGGTCCAGGCGGGCCTGGACGCGCCGGCGCTGGTCTCCGTGGAGATGCCCGGCTATCCCCGGGCGGAAAGCCACGAATTTTTCTTTCCTCCGTCCCAGTTCCCGGCGGTCGTGGCGGGACGGCCATGATCCTCGGCGGGGAAATCAATCGCTTCCGCGGCCTGGAACTGGATCCGGGCCAGCTGCCGGAAGAGGTCTCGACCTGGACCCGGATCCTGCCTGCGGCCCTGCGCGAATGGCGCGCCGCGGGCCTCGCGCTCGTTTGGCTCAAGGTGCCCATCGCGCAGGCCCGCCTCATCCCTGCGGCCGTGGCGCGCGGCTTCGCCTTCCATCACAGCCAACCGGACTATCTGATGCTGGCCTTGGCGCTGGAACCCAACGCCTTCATCCCCCCTTACGCGACCCATTACATCGGCGCGGGGGGCGTCGTCATCGACGCGGCGGATAACCTGTTGGTGGTGAGCGAACGCTTTCGCCGGGACCGAAGCCGGCCCTATTGGAAGTTGCCGGGCGGCGCCCTGCATCCCGGCGAGCACCTGGCGGCGTGCGCGATGCGCGAGGTACGGGAGGAAACGGGGATCCGAACGGAATTCAGCCATCTGGCCGCGTTCCGGCACTGGCACGGGTATCGCTTCGGCCAGTCGGACGTCTACATCGTCTGTCGCCTCAAGCCTCTGTCGCGGACGATCACCCGGTGCGAACAGGAAATCGAGCAATGCGTCTGGATGCCTTTGGCGGAGTTTCTGGCCAGTCCGGACGTGGGCGCTTTCAACCGCGCCCTCGTCCAAGCGTCGCTCGCCGAACCCCGCCTCTCGCTCGCGGAACTGCCCCGCGGAATGCGCCCCGCGCAGAACGAGGCTTTCTTCGCCCGTAATTTGTCCCGTTAGCCGACGCCTAAGCGGAGCGCGCCTTGCGCGCAGGGCCTGCGCCTGGCAGGTCAGGTCGGATGGCTTGCATGGCCGCGGCGTCCGAGTGGACGGCGTTGCGGCCCGCGCGCTTCAAGGCGCGCCGCGTCAGGCACCAAGCAACGGACGATCCGCGCCGGATGCAACCGTTGCCGTTTGGCAGCGCAGGGTTGCGCGCCGCTCTCCCGCGCGGTTACTCGACGCCGGGCGCGTCCACGGCCGGTCCGGCAATGGACAGCAAGTTCATGCCCTCATGCCGGATGCGGTAGCCTTGCACCATGATGCTGGGACGGCCGACGCTCTGTCCCGCCAGTTGCTTGTTGTCCGGATCCCGGTACCCAATACGCACCAGGCGGCGCGGCTTTTTCGTGGCGTTGATGTAGGAACCATGCACGGTATTGATGCAGAAAAGCACTACGTCGCCGGCTTGGGCGGGCACGGGCGCCGTGTCCGCCAGATGATATTGATCCGTCGGCAGATGCGGCGTGCAAGGCGTACCGTCGTCCAATTGGGTGATATGCTCCAGGAAACCGTTCTTGTGCGACCCGGCCAGGAAGCGAATCTCGCCGTTTTCGTGACGCGTGTCGTCCAAATGCACCAGGGTGTCGATGAAACGGCCGTTTTCGTGCCGGTAGAAGGGATTGTCCTGATGCATGGGGAAAGGATGGCCGGTCTGCGGCGGTTTGATATGCATGGTGGAATGATGCAATTCCACGTTGGGGCCAATCAGGTCGGCGACGGCTTCCGTCAAGCGGGCATGGGTCACGGCCCGCATCCAGGCCTCCGAGTAGAAATGCAAATCATGCATGGCGGTGAGTTTGGACTGCTTTTCGGTCTCGGGATCCATATAGGCGTTGCGCCAGGGGCCGCTCCACCCCGGACTGGTGAAGGCCCAGTCCTCGACCAGGCGATCCATTTCATGGGACAATTCCGCGGTTTCCGCCGCCGTAAACATGCCGGGCAGGTGCAGATAACCGTTCTCGCGGTAAAAATCCTTCTGGGCTTGCGTCAGCATATTCTCGTTCTCCTTGAAGGAAAGGCGCGCCGGAGGCACATGGCCTGAATCGTAACACATGCCGGCTTGACGCGGGCCGGCGATCGGTCCCGCTCAGATCCAGGACGACCGGTCGGCGGCAACGGGGACCGGAAGGGCAGGCCTCCGGACATCAAGTTCGCCTCTCATTCCGCGACAGGAAGTGTCGCTACGTCCCGGTCCATGTCCACGAACCGGGCGAAAACCCAGCCGTATTCCTCGGGCTGCTGGCCAGCCGGCGTGCCCAAGAGGGAAATCTGCAACCACGAGCCTTCGGCGTTGCGTCCCATGACGGACAGCTCCGCGTTGAAGTCCAGGCTGGCCAGAATCGTCCCGGTTTCCGTATTGGGGACGCTGCGAATGCGCAAGCCCCCGGCATTGGTGACGCCGAGGGCTACGGCTCTGGGATCCAGGGGCGCCCGCGTCGCCTGCGCGTCCGTCGGCGCGAGATCGGCGTTGGACCACGGCGCGCGCGCGTCGGTGCGCCGCAGGTTGTCAATCCCGCCGTACACCTTCACTTCCGCGCGCGCGACCCAGCCGTATTGGTTGTCCTCCGTGCGCACGACCAGCCACTGCCCGTCTGCCGACTGCGCGATCGCCGTCAGGTATTGGTCGGACGGGATATTGGCGATGGCGTCGCCGTTGGGCGTCCGGCGCAAGGCTACGGTCTGCTGGGGTATGGCCAAGGCGTCCCGGAACGGTACGCGGGTAGGCAGGTCGGACGGAAAGGGCGTCCAGGTCGGCGTGGGCCTGTCTTCCGGCGCGGGCGGCGGCGTGGGAGTCAGCGTCGGCCCCGGTTGGATGGGCGTGAAGGTCGGCCAGAGCACGGTAGGCTGCACGGGGATCACGGCCTCCGCGGGAATGGCCGTGGGCTCTGCCTGATTCCCGCCGCCGCAGGCCGCCGCCAGCCAGAGCATGCCCAGCACGCCGACCCAGTTCCCGGCCGCCCGGCCGCGCCGGCGCCGGCCTGTCCCAAGTCTGGCGCGCACAATCTTCGGTACGCTACTGGTAACGCAGCGCTTCGATGGGCTTGAGACGGCTGGCCCGAAAGGCGGGATAGAAGCCGAAGACCAGGCCCACGGCCGCGCAAAAGCCGACCCCCATGACGATCGCGTTCCATTCCAGGCTGACCGTGAACTGGGGCACGGTCTGATTCAGGCCGAGCACCGCCAACGTGACCATGCCGACCCCGACCAGGCCTCCGAGCAGGGAGATGGCGAGCGCCTCCACGATGAACTGCCACATGATCGTGCCGGGCCGGGCGCCGATGGCCTTGCGCAGGCCGATTTCGCGGGTGCGCTCCGTAACGCTGACCAGCATGATGTTCATGATGCCGATGCCGCCCACGACCAGGCTGATGGCCGATACGATGCCCAGGAACGCGGTCAGGGCCTGCGTGACGCCCTGGAAGATGTTCAGGAAATCGGACATGCTGATGACCGAGAAATCGTCGCCCTCGAAGTATTTGAGACGATGCGTCTGCCGCAGCAGTTCCTCGATCTGCACCTGCACGGCCGGCATGTTGTCCTCGGCGTCCACCTTGACCACGATGACGTCGGCCAGGTACTCGCCGGACACGGTTTTGCGCCGCAGGATCCGATCCTGCATGGTCGTGAAAGGAATGAACACGCTGTCGTTGAGATCGCCGAACATGCCCGCGCTCATCTCTTCCATGATCCCGATGACCTCGAAGGATTTGTTGTCCACCTTGATGAACGAGCCGATCGGGTAGTCGCCGGCCTCGTAGAGGCGCGCGTAGGTGCCTTGGCCGAGCATCGCGACCCGCGCCCGGTTGTCCATGTCCTGCGGCGCGAGGTAACTGCCGGATACGGCTTCCCAGCCCCTGACGTAGGCGTGTTCAGGCCATATGCCCATGAGCGTGACGCGCAGGGCGTTGGCCCCGCGCGTGGCGATGACCTGCGCGTTCAGCTCCGTGACGACGGAATCCACGTGGTCCACGTTGAAGGGGTCGCGGATGGCCTGCGCGTCGCCTTGCGTCAGCTGTCCGGGCGCGCCGCTTTCGTCCAGCGCGCCGGGAATGACGAACAGGACGTTGGTGCCGGCCTGCATGAAGATGTCGGATACGTATTGTTGCACGCCGCGGCCCGTGGATACCAGCAACACCACCGCGAAGACGCCGATGATGATGCCCAGCATGGTCAACAAACTGCGCAGTTTGTTGGCGGCGAGGGCTTTGAGCGCGATTTGCAGCGACGCGGCCAGATGCATGGCAATCTACGCTTGCGCCGGCTCCTCCGCGGCTGCGTCCTGGACGCGGTGGCCCGGCCGATTTTGAATCGATTCAATCAGGCCGTCCCGCAGATTGACGGTGCGGCGCGTGTAGTCCGCCGTCTCCGGATCGTGCGTGACGAAAATGACGGTCAATTGTCGCTCCTGATTCAGACGCGCGAAGAGGTTCATGATCTCCGCGCTGGTTTTGGTATCGAGATTGCCGGTAGGTTCGTCCGCAAGGATGATGGACGGGTCGTTCACCAACGCCCGCGCAATCGCGACCCGCTGCTGCTGGCCGCCGGACAACTCGTTGGGATTGTGATGCGTGCGGTCCGCCAGATCCACCAATTCCAACGCGTGCATGGCCCGCGTACGGCGCTCGCGCCCGCTCACGCCCGCGTAAATCAAGGGCAGTTCCACATTGGCCAGGGCATTGGTGCGCGGCAACAGGTTGTAGCTTTGAAACACGAAACCGATCTTGCGGCACCGCACATTGGCCAACCGCCGCTCGCCCATCTGGCTGACGTCCTGGCCGTCCAGCCGATACGCCCCGGCCGTGGGCGTGTCCAGGCAACCCAGGATGTTCATGAGCGTCGACTTGCCGCTGCCGCTGGGCCCCATAATGGCCACGAAATTGCCGCTGTACACCTGGAGGTCAATGCCCCGCAAGGCCTTGACCGTGACCTGGCCCAGTTGGAACTCTTTGGTTATGCCCTGAATTTCCACCATGGGCGGCGCGCCCGTAGCGGACGCGTCCGCTACGGGCGCGCGTTGTCTGTCCGCCATGGCCGCTAGCCTCCGCCGAAGATCGCCGAGGCCAATTGCTGCTGGCGGTTGACCGACAGCAACGCGATCTGATCGCCGTCGGACAGTCCGGCCAGAATCTGGCTTTCCCTTTCGTTGCGCAGTCCGATATTGATCTCCGCCAGCACCGGCGCGCCGCTCACCACTTTCTGCACGTAGTATTTGTTCTTGTCCCGGTCGAATTGCACGTACCGGTTGGGAATCAGCAGCACGTTGTCCACGCGGGCCGTCGTGATGATGGCCGTGGCGCTCATGCCGGCGCGCAAGGGGGCCTCCGTCGGTTCCGGCACGATCTCCACTTCATAGGTGATCGTCGAGCCGACCTCGTTGGCCGTGGGCGATATCGAGGTGACCCGGCCGGCGATATCGGTGTCGGGCAAGGCGTCCAGCACCAGGCGCACCTCCTGCCCCGTCTGCACCTGGCGCACGTCGATCTCGTCCACTTGCACTTTCATGTGATAGCTCTCCAGATCCGAGAGCACGATAGCCGCGGTCGTGCCGGAGAACAATTCGCCGACGCGTACGTTGACCGTGCTGACGACGCCGTCCCGCGGGGCCAGCAGTTGGGCGTTCTCGATGTTCAACTGGGCTTTCTCGTAGCTGATGCGCGCTTGATCCAGTTCGGCGCGGGCGATGTCCACGTCCTGCACATCCGGTCCTTCCTCCAGATCGCGGAGGCTGTTCTGGTTCTCGACGAGAGTGGCGTAGGCTTGGCGCAAGGTTTCTTCCCCTTGGGCGATCAGATGTTCCGCCGACGCCAGTTGCGCCTGCGTAGGGACAGCGTCAGCCAAGGCCGAATCCCACCGCGCGCGGGCCGCTTGGGCCGCGTAAACTGATTGATTATACTGGGCTTCGGCCACCTCGTGCTCCTTTTCCTCCACGCGATCCACGAGGGCTTTATTGCGGAGTCTTTTCCTGTTGGCATCCGACTCGTTCTTAGCGCTTTCGGCTTGGTTCCAGGCAGCTTCCAGTTCCGCCTTATCGGCGTCGGAAAGGCCTGTGTTCAGATCGTCGCGCTCCGCCCGCCGCGCTTTGAGGTTGGCTTCCGCGGCCCTGATCGCGGCCTGGGACGCGGTGATGCGCGCCCGCGCCAGCGCCAGATCCCCTTCGTCCGCGTCGACGATCAGTTTGTTGAGCTTGGCCTGCGCGATTTTCTGGCCGACCAAGGCTTCGTCCCGCGCCAGCTGGAAGGCTTCGATGTCCAGTTGAGCCAGTAACTGGCCTTGGCGGACGGCCTGGCCTTCCGTGACCAGGACCTGCGTGACTTTGCCCGTGGAATCGAACGACAGCGAGACTTCCGCCTCGGGTTCGATATTGCCGGTCGCGCTGACGGTACTCGCAATGGAGCCGCGGGACAAGTCTATGGCCTCGAACGCCGGTTCTTCCGGCTGTCCGCCGCCGCCCACATTGGCGAGTACCGGAACGGACACGAGGCCTAGCCTCTGCAGCGCCACCAAGGCGCCGATGCCTACGGCCGCTACGACCAACACAATCGCGATTACTCTGCCCATGACGCGGTTTGAACCTGTTGCTATGTTACGGCCAACGGCGGGCGCGGAGCTCCGGCCGACCCCAGAGCCGCCGCGAGCGACTCTCTGGCCCTGACGGACGCATGAACCCGAGGTCCCGCACCGTCGGCGTTATTTTCCTGCACGGTATTGTATATGAGAACCGACCGGGCGTTTTGTACCCCGTTTACCCTTGCCGGCCAAACATGTCTTGCCCTGAGGCAACGATGAACTGTCTATGGCGGCACCGCGTCCGCCGCTGGTCATTGATCCCGGTCCGCACCGACCCTGCCATCTGGCCAGCGCCGGCCCGCCTGGCGTTGATCAGTTCGCGGGCGCGTCGTGCCGGACTTCAAGGCCGGACAGGCTTTCCAGCGCCTTGATCAGCGCGTGGTTGCCTTCCTCCGACAAACCGCGGGCCTCCAAGGTGCGGTACAGGTTGAAGATCTGGGCCGTAATGGGCACGGGCACGCCCATCTGATCCGCCGCGGCCAAGACCAGGCGCAGATCCTTTTGCTGCAGGCCGACGGTGAAGCCGGGCGTCCAATCCCGCTGCATGATCTGGGGCGCGCGGTTGGCGAACATCCAGCTGCCCGCCGCGCCCTGACTGATGGCGTCGAAGGTTTTCTGCAGGTCCACCCCGCCCGCCTGGGCGAAGAGCAAGGCTTCGCACATGGCTACGCAGTTGCCCACGACCAGAATCTGGTTCACCAGTTTGACCGTCTGGCCCGCGCCTTGTTCGCCGACATGGGTAATGGTGGAGCCCATCGCTTCCAGACAGGGGCGGGCGCGCTCGAACTGCGCCGCGTCGCCGCCCACCATGATGCTGAGCGTGCCTTGGGCCGCGCCTTCGCTGCCGCCGCTGATCGGCGCGTCCAGCATGTGCGCGCCTTTTTCCCGAATCCGTTCGGCGATGCGGATCGTCGCTTGCGGGCTGATGGTGCTGCAATCCACGAGCAACCCGCCCTCTTGTAGGCCTTCCCCCACGCCCTCGGGACCCAGCACGACCGCCTCCACGTCCGGCGTGTCGCTGACGCAGGTAATGACGATTGGGCATGCCCGGGCCGCCGCCGCGGGACTGGCGGCTTTCTGCGCGCCTTGCGCCGCCAACTCATCCATGCGCGCCGCGGTCCGGTTCCACGCATGCACGTCGAACCCTTTGCGCAACAGATTCGCGGCCATGCCGCGGCCCATGATGCCCAGCCCAATGAAACCTATCCGGTCAGCCATATGCTTCTTGTCCTCTGCCGCGGCTCGGGATCCGCTGCGCGCTGCGCCAAGCGCGGCCCTGCGTTCCGTCAGGAAATCAAGGGTTGGGGGAGCGCCTCGACGTCCTCCGTTTCCGCTGCCGTCTCCAACAGGTCTTCGTCCTCCGTTTCCACGCGTTCGAAGACGAAGCGCCCTTCCAGGGCATCGTCTTCTTGCAACATGGTACGGTAGTCGACCTGAATGGCGTCGCCGTCCGCGAATTCATCCCGCAACAAGGCGTCGCTCAACGTGTCTTGCAGTTGCTCCTGGATGACGCGGCGCAGGGGGCGGACGCCGTATTCGCGGCTGTAGCCTTGGCGCGCCAATTCCTCGTTGGCGATTTCCGTCAACGTCAGCGTCATGTCGCGTTCCGCCAGTTGCGCGCGCAACACCTGCAATTCCAATTCCACGATGGCCTTGATCTGGGACGGCGTGACGTTGCGGAACACTTGGCACCCATCCAGGCGATTGACGAATTCGGGGCGGAACTCTTTCTTGACCCGTTCCATGACCTGGGACCGCATGGCCTTGTATTCCTGCTCCTGCAAGGCCTCCTCGGCGCCCACCAGCTCGAAACCCAAACGGTGGTTGCCGGATATGAGATCGGCGGCAATGTTGCCCGTCATGATGATGATGGCGTTGCGAAACGTGACGTTGCGGCCCTTGGCATCCGTCAACGTGCCGTCTTCCATGATCTGCAACAACAGATTGAAGACTTCGTAATGGGCTTTTTCGATTTCGTCCAGCAAGACCACGCTGAAGGGCCGCCGGCGAATGGCTTCCGTCAGCTGCCCGCCTTCGCCGTAGCCTACGTATCCGGGCGGAGAGCCGATGAGGCGGCTGACCGTATGCCGCTCCATGTATTCGCTCATGTCCAGGCGAATCAGGCTGTCTTCGTTGCCGAACAGGAATTCGGCCAGCTTTTGCGCCAAATAGGTCTTGCCGACGCCCGTCGGACCCAGCAGGAGAAAACTGCCGATCGGACGCTTCGGATCCTTCAACCCGGTCCGCGCGCGGCGAATGGCCTTGCACAGGAACTCGATGGGTTCGTCCTGGCCCACGATTTTGGACTTCAGATGCGTCTCCATCTCCAGCAACCGCGCCTTTTCTTCGCCCGCAATACGGCTGACGGGAATGCCCGTGGTCATGGCCACGACCTCGGCGATGTCCGCGGAGGTCACTTGCGGCAGGTTGGACACCTCGTTCCGGCTGGCCTTCACTTCCTCCAACTGGTTTTTCAGTTCCGTTTCCCGGTGCCGCAGTTCGTGGGCATGCTCGAACTCCCCTTTGGCCACGGCTTCCTCGTGGCACCGTTGCACTTCCTTCAGGCTCTTGTAGGTTTGCTGCAAGGAACCGGAGGCGGCTTTGTACATCCGCACGCGACTGCCGGCTTCGTCGATCAGATCGATGGCTTTGTCGGGCAGGAAGCGATCATGCACGTAGCGCACCGCCAGGTGCGCGGCGGACGTGACGGCATCGTCGGTAATGACCAGGCGGTGGTGATCCTCGTAGCGATTTTTGAGCCCCTGCAGGATTTCAATCGTCTCGTCCACCGTCGGTTCGTTCACTTTCACGGCTTGGAAACGGCGGTCCAGGGCGGCGTCCTCTTCAATGTACCGCTTGTATTCGTCGAACGTGGTGGCCCCTATCACCTGGAGCTGCCCGCGGGCCAGGGCCGGCTTGAGAATGTTGGCGGCGTCCACGGTGCCGCCGCCCGCGCCGGCGCCCACCAGCATATGCACCTCGTCCACGAACAGGATGGCCTCGGCGCGCGTCAACTCCTGGATCACTTTCTTGAGCCGGTCTTCGAATTGGCCGCGGTACATGGTGCCGGCGACCAGGCTGCCCACGTCCAGCATCATGACGCGCTTGTCGAGCAACGTTTCCGGCACGTCGCCTTGCACGATGCGTTGGGCCAAGCCTTCCACGATGGCGGTCTTGCCGACGCCGGGTTCGCCGATCAAGGCCGGGTTGTTTTTGGTGCGTCGGTTGAGAATCTGGATGACCCGCTCGATTTCCAAGGCGCGGCCGACGACGGGATCCAGCTTGCTTTGGCTGGCCGCCGCCGTCAGATCGAAGCCCAACTGATCCGTCAGCGGGGTCTTGTTGTCCTTGTCTTTGGCCTTGCTGCCGCGTTGGGGCGTCTGGGCCAAAACCGCCTTGGTCTGGACTTCCAGTTCGTGGATTTTGACGTCCAGATCCATGAGCACCCGGATGCCTACGCTGTCGTCCTCGAAGATGAGGCCCAGCAGCAGATGGGCCACGCGGATGCGGGAATGGTTCAGACCCTTGGCTTGGGTGAAGGCGTGTTCGATGACGCGGCGGACGCGCGGCGCCAATTTCGGTCTGCCGCTGGGCGGGCGCTCGCCCCGGCCCACGCGGCGTTCCACCGCGCTGATGACGTGCTTGGGCTCTACGCCCAATTTGCGCAAGATCTGGACGGCCGAACCCTTTTCCACGCGGACCAACCCCAACAGGAAATGTTCGGTGCCCACGTAGGCATGGTTCAGGCGCAATGCCTCCTCGTGGGCCAAGGACATGACCCGCCGCGCGTTAGGGCTGAAGAACTTGAAAGGGTCGTTCCGTTCCGGCATATCGCGCATCCTGCTCGCTATGGGCGGGCGACGAAAACAGATGCCGCGCCGTCGCGCCCTCTCGTCCAATCCGCAGGCGTTGCCCCGCAGTCCATGTAGGGGAGTACGAATCCGTCCCGTTTCCCTGCGCCGCGAGCAGTCTCGTCTGACCTGAACGGCTGCCCGGAGCCGGGAGAAGCAACAAATCCAACAAGGAGGCGCGCACCCGCAGGCTTCGCGCCGGATTATCCCCGCAACGGATAGGTTGAATTGTACGAAAGGAACCAGGCGTTGTCAACAGTCCCGCGCGTCCGGCGCGGGCGACGGCCGGTTCCGTCCCTGCCGCTGTCCGTGGCGCGCAACGCCTGCGGAGGTTCGGCGATACGCCTGGGAACAGACCGCGCAACGCCGCGGGACGTAACGCGGTTGCCGGTTATTCCGGCGCGTTTTCAGCCGCCGGCGCGGGCGCGCCGGTCGGGGCCGTTGCCGCCGCCGCCCCGGTCGTCAGGGGCGGCTCGTCTTCCTCCGCGGCGATCGCCCAGTCAAGGTCGGCCTGTTTGATGGAGAGGCCCATGCGCCGGCGCTGGGTGTCGAGGCGGATGACCTTGACCTCGTACTCCTCGCCTACGGTGACGACCTGATCGGCGCGCTCGACCCGTTCGTGGCTCATTTCGCTGATGTGGATGAGGCCCTCCACCGGTTCGCCCGCCAGCCGCGCGAAGGCGCCGAAGTCCTTGATGCGGGTGATCACCGCGCGCACGAGGTCGCCTTCCTTGTAGCGCTCGGCCAGGGTGTCCCAGGGCCGCGGCTGCAGCTGGCGCAGGCTGAGGCCGATGCGCTTGCGCTCCTTCTCCACGGAGATGACCTTGATCTGCACCTGCTGGCCGACGGTCAGGACTTCGGAGGGATGGTTGACCATGGACCAGCTGAGTTCGCTGACGTGGATCAGGCCGTCGGCGCCGCCGATGTTGACGAAGGCCCCGAAGTCGGCTAGGCTGGAGACCACGCCGTCGCGCACCTCGCCCACCTCCAATTCCTCCAGGATGGCGTCCTTGCGCTGGTTGCGCAGCTCGCGCATGGCCTCCTTCTCGGAGAGGATGAGGCGGTTGCGCCGGCGTTCGATGTCGATCACCTTGACCTGCAGGGTGCGTCCGATCAGGGGCTGGAAGCGGTCCGCGGGATCCTCGCTGCGGTCCTGCGCCATCTGGCTCTCCAGACTCAGGTGGCTGGCCGGGATGAAGCCCCGGATCAGGCCCATGGCCACCAGCACGCCGCCCCGGTTGTAGTCGATCACGTCGCTGGCCACGATGGCCTTGCTCGCCAGCAGTTCCTCCGCGCGCAGCCAGTCCTTCTCCTGCCGCGCCCGGATGATGCTGACGCGGGGTTGCCCGCTGTCGTCCGTGCGGAAGACGAACACCTCAATGGGCTGGCCCACCTCGATCTCCCGGTAGGACTCGCCCAAGCGCTCGATCTCGCGCCCGTCGATTTCGCCCTCGAATTTGGCTCCGATGTCCAGTTCCAGGCTGCGCGGCCGTTTCTGCAGGACGATGCCCTGCACCACCGTGTTGGCCTTGAGGGACGCGATGTCGTAGTGCTCGGTCCACTCCAGTACATCCATGAGATGCCTGTCGTCGGCGCCGTCGGCTTCCGGCGCGGCCGGCGCGACCGCCGCGGCGGCGCCGTCGGCCTCCGCGTCTGGCAACAGGGGGATGAAAGGCCGCAGCAAAGTGGAAGGAAACATTAAAACTCCTGTGGAATCGGGGGGCGATGTGCAAGGGTGAAGGATTGGCCGCTGACGCCAACGGTCTTGGCTTGGATGCGCGGCGCGGAACCGGGGACAGGCAGGGCGGAAGACAACGTCAATGGGCTGCGCCTGCCAAGGCCGTGGCTTCGATTGCCATCAAGGCCTTGGAGCCGGCAGGGTCATGGAAGGCTCTCGCTGAGGGCAATGGCCTCGATTTCCACCAAGGCCTTCAAGGGCAGGGCCTGGACGCCGACGGTGGAGCGGGCCGGCAACGAGGCGCCGATGACGTCGCCGTAGATCGCGTTCACTTGGGGGAAGTCCGCCATGCAGGTCAGGAAAACGGTCGTCTTGACGAGCTGGGACAGGGAACTGCCGGCCTCTTGCAAGACCGTCGCAATATTGGCCAAGGCCTGGCGGGTCTGGGCTTCCAGTCCGGCCTGCAATTGGCCCGTGCCGGGATCAATGCCCACTTGACCGGACACGAAAACGAAATCCCCGGCCCGGACGGCGTGGGAATACGGGCCGGCCGGAACCGGCGCGTTCGGGCTGTTGAACAATGCTTTCGACGCCACGCGTCAAGCCCTCCGCTGTAAATGCGACCGGAGGCGGAGCGGGAGCCAAAACGACGCGCGCCGCCACGCGACTCGCTAACATAACACAGGGGCGATGCAGTTGCAAAACGAGGGGCTTGCATCCCCGCCGCCGCCCGCGGCGAGCCTGTCCGCCGGCCGTCAGGCCGCGGCCGCCTGCGCGTCGGCCAGCGCGCCGACGCGACGCAAATCCGGGGCCATGATCGCCACCAGGCCGACGACCGCCAGGGAGGCTGCGCCGCCGCTGACGACCGAAAATTCCGGCCCGAAGTACTGCGCGACGAGCCCCGACTCAAAGCCGCCCAGTTCGTTGGACGCGCTCACGAACACCGAACTGACGGCCGCGACGCGGCCCCGCATCGCGTCCGGCGTGAGCAGCTGCTGCAAGGTGCCGCGCACGACCATGGATACGTTATCGAAAGCGCCGGTCAGGAACAGCATGGCGAAAGAGAGCGCGAAAGACGTGGAGACGCCGAATACGATCGTGGCGGCGCCGAAGGCCGCCACGTTGGCCAGGAGCGCCGGCCCGGCCCGCCGCATGGGCGGCAATGCGAGCAGCAGGATGGACATGGCCACGGCGCCGATGGCGGGCGCGGCGCGCAGCCAGCCGAAACCTTGGGCGCCGACCCTGAGAATGTCCTGCGCGAAAATGGGCAGCAGATACACGGCGCCGCCGAAGAGGACGGCGAAGAGATCGAGCGTAATCATGGCCAGAATGATGCGCGTGCGCATGACGAAACGCAGGCCCAGCAGCAAGTTGTGCCGATTCAGGCCGCTCTGGACAGGGCGCGGCGGGGCCTGCAAACGCAGAAACTGGAGCAGGGCCACGAAGACCAGGGAAGAGCCGGCCGCCGACCAGTAGGCCATCTGAATGTCGAGATTGATCACCAGGCCGCCAAGGGCCGGCCCGATCACGGACGTGAGATGCATCAGGCCCGTGGTCCACGTGACCGCGTTGGGATAGCGCGCCTGGGACACCAGCATCGGCATCAGAGCCACGCGCGCCGGACGGCCCAGCATGATGGCCGCGCCGTCCAGCAACAGCAACGCGTAGATGGCGGCCATCGGCGCCTGCGTCCGGGACGCGAAGGCCAGGCCGACGGAAGTCAGGGTCATGCCGATCAGCGAGAGCCGCACCAAACGCACCCGATCGAACCGATCGCCCAGGTACCCCGCCGGCAGGGCCAGCAACATGGCCGGCAAGGCCATGACCAGACCGGCCAAGCCCAGGGACAGCGCCTCTCCGGTCCGGGCGTAGACCTCCCACGCAATGGCCGTGTTCTGGATGCGCGTGCCCAGCAGGGACGCCAACCAGCCCATGGCGTAGAAACGGTAGGCGGGTTCCTTCCAGGCCTGGAAGGGATCGTGCCGCGCGGCAGAGACGGAACGGGCCATTCGGCGTAGGGCCGCCGCCTGCCGGGACGCGGCCGGAAACGGGCTTAGGGCTGCGCCCGCCGGACGGCCATCGGTCCGCTGCCCCGATGGAGCCAAAGGGGATAGGGAAGGGCCGCGAACGAGGAGGCGCGCGACCGGCCCGCAAGGGTGACGCTGCCGCCTGGCCGTTCCGGCGCGGCGATAGCTTCCCAGCCGACGTCCGCAGCCGCTTGGCCGTCCGTTGCGGGCCGTTCGCGGGCCGCCGCTTCGAGGCCGTACGGCCAGGGGCCGCGCCGGAAGGCGACGGCGCGGGGGGTAACCCGCCGCACCCCCCGGACAGCGGCGCTGACCGTTGCGTCCGTCAAGGGCGCGGGCGCAAGGCCGTACCCGGCGGCGTCCGTCATGGTTTCGGCCCTCCTGCCTACGCCAAAGGCAACGCCACGGTGCGTCCCGTCTGCATGCTGCGCGTCACGGCCTCGGTGAACTCCATGTATTTGACGCCGGTCGCGAAATCCGTATGGGTTACGGGTTCCAGGCCCCGAATGGCGTTGACGAATTCCTCTTCCACGCGCCAGCCGCCGACTTCGGCGGCCGGCGCCGCGTACGGCTGGAGATCCGGGTCGTCCCGCCGCCCGACGCGCAAGGCGCCGCCGCTGAATTGAATCGTGCCCTGGGAGCCGTACAGGGTCGCGCGGGGCGCGCCGGCATGGCCCGTGACCGCGGAGATCTGCATATGCAATTGCGCGCCGCAGGCCAAAGCGCCCGTGACGTCCACGTGTTCCGGCACGCGCACGCCGCGCAGGCGACCGGCTTCCGCGTCGTACCGTTGCGTGACGAAGGTCTTGCCCATGGCCGCCACGGCGGTAGCGGCGCCCGCCCAGCGCAAGAGCGCCTCGTACCAGATGCCCATCGTCATGATATTGAAGCCGCTGCGATCCATGTCGTGCCGCCAGTGCAAAGGGGCTTCGGAATCCAGCCATTCCCCGCCGGCCTGTACGTCCACGACGAGCAAGTCGCCCAGATACCCTTCGCGCATCAGACGCTGAATGGTCTTGTCCGCGCCCAGCGTCATGGGCGAAGGCACGATCTGCGCCGTCAGCTGCGGGTTGCGCTGCGCCGCCTGGTACATGCGACGGGCTTCCCGGGCGTTCATGGCCATGCGCGCTTCGCACATGACGTGCTTGCCCGCCTCCAACGCGGCGACCGTGGCCGCGCAATGCAGATACGGCCATGTTCCGATCACCACGGCATCCACGTCCGGCGCCTCCGCGATCTCCCGCCAATGCGCCGCGACGCGGGGAATGTCGCATGCCGCCGCCGCGCGGCGTCCCGAGGCCGGCGTCCGGTTGGATACGGCCACGATGGCGACGCCGTCCTGGCGGCGCAAGCCGGGAATGTGCCGGGCGCGGGTGTTCTGGCCAGCGCCGATGATCCCCACGCGAATGGGTTCTGGCTGCATGTTCCGCTCCTTGCCCGCCGCGCGGGCGCTGCTCGCCGCGCCGACGGCTCAGGCCTCGGCGCGGCCTCGGTTTCGTCCCTGCGTCACGCCAGACGGCCGGTCGCGACCGTAACGGAGTGCGCGGGCAGTTCCAGACGCGTGGCGACGGCCGGCTGCGTCGACGTCACCGTGACCGTATCGGGGGCTTCCGGCGTGTTGGTGGCTTTGATGCCAGGGCCGGTGACGGTATGCAGGCGGACGTCCTCCACGCGCGCCCCTTGGCCGCGCACGACCGCGACGCTGGGCTCCAGACTGCGGTTGACGATGAAGAGGGCCAGGCGGCGGCCCGCCAGACTGCCCGCCACGTCCAGGACGCGTACGCCGCGCCGGTCGCCGCCGTCGAAGGTGGCGCCCTCCCAATGGAGATCCAGGGCGGCGCCGCGGGCGTAGCGGCTGTACAACCGGAAAGGATGGAAAATGGGCTGGCGCACCAGGCCTTCCGGGAAAGTCCGCAGCGGGGCGATCACGTTGACGATTTGCGCGAGGTTGGCCATCTTGACCGTATCGGCGTGCCGGATGAAAGCGTTGAGCTGCAGCGCCACCGCCAGGGCGTCTTCCAGGTTGTATTGCTCCTCCAGCGCGTCGTCGCCGCGGGCGCGATACCACACGTTCCATTCGTCCACCGCCAGCGGGATGCGGGGCAGGCCGTACGCCAGGCACAGGCCGCGCATGAGGCCGGCGTAGGCGCTCAGCCGTTCCTCGATCAATTCGGACAGCGCCATGTAGCGCGCGAAATCGTTTTCTCGATTGCCCACGTACCAATGAATGGCCATGTAGTCCAGGAGCGTCGGAGCCTCTTCCACCAGCAACTGGGCTCGCTCCACGAAGTCGGACCGCCAATGGCAGGTGGCCGACGCCAGCAGCTGGATGGAGGGATCCGCCCATTTCATGACCTTCCCGAATTCCTTGAAGGCCCGCGCGTATTCCTGCGGCTTTTTGGCTCCGATCTGCCATTCGCCGTCCACCTCGTTGCCTATGCCCCAATACTTTACGGCGTGCGGACGGGGCCAGCCGTGCTGGCGGCGCAGGTTCGCCCAGTGCGTGCCGGCGTCGCCGTTGCAGTATTCCACCCAGTCGCGCGCCTCGCGCAGGTCGCCGTCGCCGCAGTTGGCCACCAGGTAGGGTTCCGTGCCGATAGCGCGGCAGAAATCCGCGAATTCGTTCGTGCCGAACGCGTTGGACTCCAGGCTGCGCCAGGCCAGGTCGTACCGCGTAGGCCTTTCGGCCTTGGGCCCCACGCCGTCCCGCCAGCGATAGCCCGACACGAAATTGCCGCCCGGATAGCGCATGATGGGCATGCGCAAGGCCATCAACGCCTGGCGCACGTCGCGGCGCAAGCCCCGCGCGTCCGCCCACGGCGAATCCGGATCGTAGATGCCGCCGTAGATGCAGCGGCCCAGGTGTTCCGCGAAACCGCCGAACAGGTGCGGATGGATGGCGTCGACGCGGCGCCGCGGATCGACGTAGATGACGTTCATGGGGCGCGCTCCGGGGCGTTACGCGGGTTTTCATGGGGATGCAGGCTGGCGTGGGGATTGACGTAGGCGCCGGGCGGCGGCGCCACGCGTCCCTGCGCCAGCGGATCGTCCGTATCCGCCATCCAGGCGTCCAGACGCCGGCGCATGTCGGCCAACGCCGCGGCCGCGGCCGGATCGGACGCGAGGTTGCGCGTCTCGTGCGGATCCCACGCCAGGTCGTACAACTGCTCGCGGCCGGGCCGGCGTTCGCGCAAGCCCAGCGCCAGCATAACGTCTTTGCTGACGCTGGCGTCGACGTTCGCCATGGGCGGCGCGGCTTCGTCGCCGTAGCGGCGAATGTACTTGTAGCGCTGGGTGCGCACGGCGCGTTGGGGCTCGTAGGCGGCGTGGTAGGTGACCTCCGCGAAGATCTGCTCGTTGACCTCCGCGCGCGCCCCCTTGACCAACGGCAACAGGCTCTGGCCCTCCAGCCACGCCGGACGGGGCAGGTGCAGGTACTCGCACAACGTGGGATACAGATCGATCTGGGACGCGAGCCCATCTACGGCCGCGCCGCCCTGGAAGCCCGGCCCGCGCAGGATGAGGAGCACGCCCAGGCCGTGGTCCGTCAGGGAGCATTTCATGAGCGGGAAGGCCAGGCCGTGGTCCGTGGTGGCGATGACCAAGGCGTCGCCGGCCAACTGCGCGTCGTCCAGCGCCTGCAGGATGCGCCCGTAATGGCGATCCAGCTGCCGCACGGCGGTGGCGTACGCGGCCATGTCGTAGCGCGTTTCCGGCCGGTCCGGCAACGGGGCGGGCGGCGCCATGCAGGCGGGGTTGAGGTCCGCATCCGGTTCGGGGAAGCGGCGATGGGTTTCGAAGTACCCGATGCTGGCGAAAAAAGGTTGCGCATGCGGCTGGCGAATGAACGCCGCCGCGGCGTCCGTCACCCCGTCCGCCGAGCGGATGCCGTCGACGACCTGCAGGCCCGTGCGCCGTTCGTACCCCAGGAGCTCCTGGTTCTCGTGCAGATGGGAGACCCCGAAGAGAGCCGTGGCGTAGCCCGCGGCGCGCAACGTATGGCACAGGTGCTTGTGCGTATCCCGCAGATTGAAGCCGCGGTTCGTCAGGCCCAGTTGCCCGCAGCTGTGCGGACTGCTCCCGGTCAGCAACGCCGCGCGGCTGGGCGAGCAGGTGGGGGCGGCGCTGAAGGCCTGGCGGAAAATGACGCCTTCGTCCGCCAGCCGCTGCAAATGGGGCGTAGGCAACGCGTGGCCGTAGGGACTGACGTACCGTCCCGTGTCGTGGGAGTGCAGATAGATGATATGGGGTCGTTCCATCGGGACGTCTCCTGAAGGGCGCGCGCGGGCGTCCCCTGGGTCACAGGGCCGCCAAGGCCTCGAAGTCCGTACGATCCAGCGCCGCGTGCAGGGATTGGATCTGCGCGGGCGCGAGCGCGCGGTGGGGCAGGCGAGGCTCGCCGCTGGCGATGCCCAGGCGTTGCATGACGGCGCAGAGCGCGCCGGGGAATCCGTGATCGATCAAAACCGCCGTGACCCGATTGGCGCGCAACTGCAGATCCAGCGCCTCGTCGTACCGGTTGGCCTGAACCCGTTCCCGGAGGCGGGCGTAAACGCCCGGCATGAAATTCAGGGTGGAGCCGATGTTGCCGCACGCGCCGGCCATGACCGCCGCCAAGCACATTTCGTCCATGCCGGAAGCTACGCTCCAGCTGGCCCGGGCTTGCCCGGCCTCCCACACGCGGCGGAACTCAAACATGTCGGGCCCCGTGTATTTGCCGCCGGCCAGGTTGGGCACGTCCCGCAACGCGCGCACCAGCGGCAGGGCCGGCCCGTCCGCGCCGAAGAGGTACATGAAGAAGGGCAGCCCGGGCGCGCACGCGGCCAGTTGCCGGTAGTAGGCGCCCGCGGCCTCTGCGTCCCGGTAGGCGGGCGGGACGACGCTCGCGAAGCCCGCGGCGCCGACCGCTTGGGCGTGGCGGGCCAAACGAAAGGCGTCGGTCGTCGCCATGGCTCCGACATGAGCCACCACCGGTAGCGCGCCGCCCGTTTCGTCCAGCACCGTTTCCAACACCGCCTCCCGTTCCGGGACGGACATGAAAAGGCCTTCGCCGGTCGAGCCGTTGACGTAGAAGCCGCCGACGGGTTTGGCCGACAGATAGCGCACGAGGGCGCGCAAGGCGTCCCGATTGGGACTCCCGTCCGCCTGGCGCGGGGTCATGAGGGCCGGCCAGGCGCCGTCCAGATGGGACATGGCATCGCTCCGTCCGCGTAGGGCAAGCCAGAGGGATCAACCGCGCGGGCTAGGCCAGGCCCACCCGTTCGAATTGTTCGGCCGGCGCTTCGGCGGCCGTCATGAGTTCGACCAGCAGGGCCTCCATGCGCCGTTCCGCCGGCGATCCTTGCAGGTTGTCCGTCTGTCCCGGGTCCTGCTCCAGATCGAACAGCAAGGTGCCGTGGTCGTAGGCCGGCGTCCCGCCCGGCGCCGGACGGGACGGAATGCGCATGACGGGACAGCCTTTGGTGAAGCGAAACGGCGGCGCCATCTCGATGCGTTGCAGTTCCGAGGGCGCGAAACGGCCGCGCATGCGCGTCGGCATCAGCGTGTATTCATGCAACGGCGCATTGTCCGCGCGGACCGGCGCGCGCATATAGACGTAACGTCCGTCGGTGACGTTGATGTGGCCGCCGTGGTGGCCGAACAGGAGGCCCGCGCGGGCGGGTGCGTCGTCGGCTAGGACGGGCCCCAAGGGCGTTCCCTGCATGTCGGGCGCCGGCGGCGCGCCGAAATAGTCCAGCACCGTGGGGGCCAGATCGATCATCTGCGCCAACTGCGTCCGCCGTTCGCCCTGCCGCCGGCAGCGGGGATCCCAGATGAAGAGCGGCGTATGGGCGATTTCGTTGTACCAGGGCGGCACGATCTTGGCCCACCAGTCGTGTTCGCCCAGAAAGAAACCGTGATCCGTGCATACGATGAGCATGGTGTCGTCCCACAGGGCGTAGCGATCCATCTGATCCAGAATTTCGCCCAGATAGCGGTCGCACATGCTGAGCAAGGCCGCGTACTGGTAGCGCATGTGCGCCACGGCGGCGGGATCTTCCTGCACGCGTCCGTAGGGCGGCCAGTCGAAATGATCCCCTGCGTAGGCGTGCGGGTAGAGATCCTTGTAGTGCTGGCTGGCGAAGAACGGTTCGTGCGGATCGAACGTCTCGATCTGGAGAAACCACTGATCCGCGGCATGGTTGCGGTCCAGGAAATCCAGGGCGGCCGCCATGGTCTTGGCTTGCGGTTGCCGTCTTTCCGCGCGCATGAAGGGGCGGTTGACCCAGTCCTGCCGCCACTGGGGCGTCGCCCGCGGGGCGACGGCGGGCGGCACGTCCGGATCCTGGACCTGCCCGATCCACGGATCCCCTTCCTGGCCGCGATGGAAGTCCCAGGATTGGTATTGGGTGTGGTACGTGGCGCCGCCGTCCTCCCAGTAGTGGTAGTGATCGCTGGACAGGTGGGTATAGACGCCGCGTTCGCGCAAGAGGAGAGGCAGGGAATCGTCGAAAGGTTCCAGCGGCCCCCAGCTGCGATGCAGGAAATTGTACCGTCCGGTATGCAATTCGCGCCGGGCCGGCATGCAGGGCATGCTGCCCACGAAGCAATGGTCGAACTGCACCGTGCGTGCGGCGAGGCGGCTGAAATTGGGCGCATGCACCCAGTCGCAGCCGTAGGGCGGCAACATCCTCCGATTCAGGGAATCGAACATGACCATGACGGCTTTCATGCAGCCCCTCCTTTCCCGGCGCCGGCGAACGAATAAGGGGAAAATTGACATGCGGAACGGGACGATTATAGTATTCAATGGCCTTGGGATTCAAAGTCCTTGGCGCGGAAACCCGGATCGGACGCCCGCTCTTGCAACCCATTCCCGGTCCGCAGCGTTAAACGTCGCGCGAGGGCGCATTCGGATTTCCGCCGCGGGCGGACGCGGGGGCGCAGACGACGCCGGAAGGGAGGATGAGGTTGGCTGACCCGGTCATCGCCGTCAAGCGTCTCAGCAAAGCGTACGGCGACGTTAGGGCCGTGTCGGACGTGAGTTTCGAGGTGATGCCAGGCACCGCGTTCGGTCTCGTGGGCCCCAACGGCGCCGGCAAATCCACCCTCATTGAGTGCATCGAAGGCTTGCGCGCGCCTACTTCCGGCGACGTGGAACTGCTGGGGCAATCCCCAGCGGCCCATCGGCGCTCCCTTTTTCATCGGGTGGGCGTGTTGTTGCAGGAGAACGAAATCCTGCCCCGTCTCTTGCGCACGCAGGAAGTCATCGATCTGTACCGTTCCTTCTACGCCAACCCGCTGTCCGTAGAGGACATTCTGGCCATTTGCGGCTTGGAGACCCATGTGCGGACCATGATCCGCAAACTGTCGGGCGGGCAGCGCCGGCGCTTGGCGGTGGCCTTGGCCTTGGCCGGCCGGCCGGAGCTCGTCATTCTGGACGAACCTTCCAGCGGCCTGGATCCGCAGGCGCGTTTCAATATCTGGCAGGCGCTGGGCCGTTTCAAGGAGAGCGGCGGCACGCTGTTGCTTTCCACCCATTTCATGGACGAAGCCGAGGAGTATTGCGACGAATTGTGCCTGCTGGATCACGGGCGGATTCAGGTGCAGGGCAATCCCGCCCAGCTCATGGCGGAACGCAACATGAAAGTCATGGTCAAAGTGCCGGACCGACGGCCCGTGACCGCAAAGGCGCTGCAAGCACTGGTCGGGGCGGAACAGCTGGAAAAAGTGGGGAACGTGTGGCACGTATACAGCCGCAGCGACGCCGTTTACGATGAACTCAAGACGCTCGCGGGCCAAGAGATTCTGGAAATGCGCCCCGCGCGCCTGGAGGATCTTTACCTGATGACCACCGGGCGTTCCTACCGCTCGACGGCTTGAGGGCGCGCGGCCATGCGATCCTTCAACCTGGCTTGCGCGCGGCAATTGCTGGCCAAGGATCTGTGGCAATTCGTGCGGGAGCCCACGGCCGCCTTTTTCACCTTCGCCTTTCCCGTGATTATGCTGGGCATGTTCGGCAGCGTGTGGGGCCGGGAGCCGATCCAGGGCGCCATCGGCGCCTTCGTCCTGCCGGAAGGCGTGACCACGCGCTACATCGACATCATATTCCCGAGTTACATCGGTTTCGCCGCGTCCAATATCTGTTGGATGTCCATTCCCACCTTTTTGGGCTTTCAAAGGGAGGCGGGCTACTTCCGCGCCTTGCAGGTCAGTCCCGTTTCGCTCCTGCACGTCATCCTGATTCGGCTTGTAGTCTACGGCGCGACGTTCGTCTTCTGTTACGCCCTGCTCTACGCCGTAGCGCGCGTGGGCTTCGGCGTGCAATTCCATGGCCATATCGGCCTGCTGACCGCGGCCGTCATCCTCTGTTTCGCGTCTTTCGCCGCCAGCGGTTTCCTGCTGGGCGGCCTGTTCCACAGCCCGCAAACGACCCAGGTCCTGGCTTCGGTGTGCTTCTTTCTGCTGTTCTTCACGTCCGGCGCCGCCATCCCGCGGCGGGAATTTCCGGACTGGCTGTTCCAGCTCACCGAATACAATCCCTTGACCCACATGGTGGAGATCCTGACGCGCATCTGGCTGGGCATGCCGTTTGACAGCTGGTGGCGGTACGGCGCGACCATCGCCGCCTTCGGCGTCGTCAGCCTCCTCCTGACCTTGCGCACCTTCAAGTGGGACGTCACCGCGCGCTGAGGCCGCGCGCGTCGGCTTGGCGCCCGACCGACGGAGCGAACGCAACGCCGCTCCCTGTTCGTTCAGAACGATTCCCGTCGCATGGCCGCTTGCTTCCCGCGACAGGCTGGCAAGAGGCGGTCGGCTCTGGGTTTTGCGCTTGCCTCGGGTTCAGCGCGCCTGGCGTAGCCTGTTGGCTGTCGGGGGAACGAGGCAGGCGCGCGATGGGTTCCGCGGCCAGCCAGGGCTTGATCCGCCAGGGACTTCGTTTTGCGGGCACGCCCAAATAGGCAAGAGGGCGTAGGTTACCCCGGCGGCGCCGGCCGGTCTCTCGCGTAATGAAGTCCACGGTATTACGGCAATCTTGATGCCCAGACAGCGATTTGGCGGACGCGCTCCAGATGCGGCCCGCGCGCCGGCGCGGGCCCCCGAGCGCGAGGCGGGCGACGCGTGCCGCAAGCAACCGGTTAAGCGCCGCACGGCGCCAAGGGAGGCGTCAGGCCTACGGGGCGGCGCGATGGCGGCCCCATATCTGCGCAATGCCGGACGCGATCCGCATCGCATGCAGTTGAAACGACGGCAAGGCTGAGAACGCGCCGGATCAGTCGCGCGCGGAAGACTATGGCGATGAACGCGGTCCATGGGCGCCGGCGCGCGTTGCCGATGGCGCACCGACTGGCGATCGCCTATCTGTTGCTGCCGGTGCTGGCATGGCTGCTGGGCTGGTTCCGGTGGTGGGTGGGCTGGCCGCTGGCGGCAGGGCTGGGCATCTGTGCGGGAACCCTGTTGGCCGGTCCGTGGCGGCGGCCGCGCCGCGCCCTGTGGGGCCTGTTGCCGCTGGCGCTGGGATGGACGCTGCTGACGGCGGCCGGCGGCCAATTCGACGCGGTCAACTTTGACTGGGTCGATCACCGCACCATCCTGCTGGATCTGGGACGCTACGCGTGGCCGGCGTTTCTGTCGGATCCCCTGAGGGCGTACCTGAATGCGGAGACGCTGCCGACGCCGCCTTTGCTGCGTTTCTACCTAGGCTGGTATCTGCTACCCGGGTTGGCGGCGCGTTTGGGAGGGCCAGGCGCGTTGCAGTGGGCCGTGCCGTTGTGGACCGCGCTGGGCGTCGCGTTGCTGTTGCGCTTGGCCACGCAGGACTGTCGAGGCCGGCGCGCCTTCTGGGCAGGGGCATTGTTCCTGTTCTTCGGCGGCATGGATATCCTGCGCTTGGCATGGCCGCCCGTAAGTCCCTGTCCGGAACTGCGCTTGGATCACCTGTCATGGTCCAGCCTGGAGGCGCAATGTTTCCTCCATGTGGAGTGGTGGCCGGCCGGCAGCAACAAGTTTCATTACGCGTCCTCTATGACTGCCCTGATGTGGGCTCCGCATCATTTCATACCCGCCGGTCTAAGCGCATTGCTGCTGTGGCGCCTGCGCCGTCACCCGCGGTTTCTGGCGGCGCTCGGGGTCGTGCTGGCCGTCTCCCTCTTCTGGTCGCCCTTCGTTACCGCCGGTCTGCTGCCGTTTGCCGCGTTGCTGGTGCGGGCCAATGGCTGGCGCCCCTTCCTGCGCTGGCCCAATCTGGGCCTTGCGCCGTTGCTGGCGGGCCTGACGTTGCTGTATCTGCTGTCGGGAGCGGTGGATTTCGAGCAGGGTTGGATCTGGACGCGGTATGCGTGGTCCCAGCTGGCGCGCGACGTGACGCTGTTCTGCCTGATCGAATTCCTGGTCGCGGCCCTCTTCCTGGTCAGCGCGCGGCCGGCCTTGCGCCGCGAGCCTTTCTTCCTGACCAGCATGGCCGTCTTGCTCGCGCTACCTTGGTATTTTAATTGGCCTGGCAATGACCTTCAATCGCGCGCCTCTTTGCCGGCCTTGGTGGTGCTGGCCTGCCGTTGCGCCCGCGTCGCGTCGGCGCGTGGCCGCGTGACGAGGCGGCGCTGGGCCTGGCGGGCCCTCGCCTGCGTTCTGGGCGTGGGCGCCCTCACGGGGGCAGTGGAAGTCACGCGGGCCGTGCGCAACGTCTATCCGTTCCGCTACGCGGTGGCTGCCGATCTCGCGCGCGGCACGAATCTGGATCTGTCGCGGGAAAACCAGCGCATCAACCTCGCCTTTGCCCCTCCCCTTCTGCTCCGCCGTTTGTTGCGGGAACCGTCGCCCGAACCGGAATCGGCGCCCCCTCCCCCCCCCCTAGTGCGCGGCGAGGTGGCTTTGCATCAGCACGGCCGCGGCCTGATCTACGTACGCGCGGACTGTCCGCGCGTGGATGCGCGCGTATTGTTCCTGCAGGTGCAGCCAGCGCACTGGGTGGACTACGAACCGGCGCAGCAGAGCTACCGCCTCGGTCTGGGCTTGGGCGCGTCGGGCTACCACGCGCCCACGGGTTACGCAGGCTACGGACTGCGGGCGGGCCGCGCCTGCGCTTGGCGCTGGATGCCGCCGCCCTTCGATTTTGAAGTGGCGGCGCTACGTACGGGCCAAGCGGGCCAGTGGGAGGCGGTGTTGCGCCTAGACGCGACGGGCAAGGCGATCCGGATTGTTCACTGGGACGCGCCGGCACTGCGTACGGCCTACCGCGCGCTGACGACCGCGCCGCCGCTGACGACTGCCCCGTTCGATGTGCGCCTAACGCCTGGCGGCCTAGCCCTGACGCGCGGAGGATGCACCGCGGACGCTATCGCCGCACCCTTTTTCCTGCATGTCGTGCCTTATGAGCTCGCGGCCTTGCCGCCGTCGCGCCGCGCGTACGGCTTCGCGGTGCGCAACTTTCCTTTTGCGGCCGCAGGCTCCCGCGTCGCCGATCGCTGCTGGATCAGATTGCCTCTGCCCGCGTACGGCATTCGCGCCCTGCGAGTCGGTCAGTTCGCGGCTGACGGGGAACTGTGGCGCGTAGACGTGCCCTTCGCTGAACATGTGCCTGCCGCCTTGGCCGAGTTGCGATCCGCCTACCGCGCCATTACCGCGCAGGAACCGGCGGTGCGCGCCGCCTTTGACGTCTATATCGCAGAGGACGCCGTGACCTTCGTCAAGGCCCCCTGCGCGCCGGCGGATACGGAGGCCAAATTCACATTGCATGTCGTGCCCGTCCGCCGGCGCTCCCTGCCGCCGGCGCGCCGACGCATCGGCTTCGCCAACCTGGATTTCCCTCTGGAAGGGCACGGCGCGCATTTCGATGGCATCTGCCTCGCGCGTACGGCCCTGCCGGCCTATCCTATCGCCCGCCTGCGGGTCGGACAATTCGATTCCGCCCATCAACGCCCCCTGTGGCAGGAGACCTTGTCCTTACCTGTCCCCATAACCCGGCGCGCGGTTCCCCGCGGCTGAAAGCCGTGCGTACCCAGTTAAGCGTCCATTGTCAATGAGGCGGGTCAGCCAAAACGTAAAGGGCTTGGGCTGGGTCATGGTATGTTGCGCTTTAGGGAGCATCCCGTGAGCAGGCGGTTAGCCTCTGGGGGCGGATCAGATCTCGCATTGCGGGTAAGCGGGCATCATGTTGACTGATACCCTGCCGATCCGCCTCCAGTTTCCTCTAAACGCCTGTTCCGGTCTGTACGCGGACCGTACAGCGCGCGCGGTCGTCTTTGCGTTGAAGTTCTGTCCTGGATGGCATGCATGGACGCCCCTTGGCACCATTGGCTGCCACAGGAAAGAGGACGCGGTCCATTGCCTGTAGGCTGTCGGACATGGCCCCGGGCGTCTAGCCGCGTCGGATGGAATACGGACAGGACGACCGGATCAATCCGCCGTGCGCGTGGAACGGCATGCCCGTGCGCGAGCGCGACGAGCGGATCCCGCCCTCGGGGCGACTTGCGCACCCAAGTCCGTTGCCTCCCGGCTCGGCGGGGCCGTATCCGGGCGCGTGACCCGCGGCCGTGCCTCGGGAGAAACTTGGCGTTCAACCCCTGCAACGGAGGCAAGGCGAGCGGGACGACTGCCGCGGCGCGCAACCCTGCCCACGCCTAATGCCTGGCGTATCGTGCAGAGTCAACCTGCCATCAAGCCGTGGGCGGCGGCCGTTCACGCGGTTGACGGTTCTGGACAGCCCAATGCAACGCGGGCTCAATTCGCTCTGCGCTTCCGGGACCGATTTCTACGGCCAAAGCGTCCCCGGCAACCGGGCTTTCCGGCGCGGGACGCGAACATGCAAACCAGATGCAGACTGGAACCGCGCGCCCATGGTTAATCACGCGGGCAACGAAGCCCAACGCGTCGCGATCTCAGGCGTACGACCAACGGCCAAAACGCCGAACAAGGCGCATGGATGGCGGAGACCTGCCTTGGATATGTATGGAAAAGGCAAGCCCTCTATAGGTTCCGACGGCGTTTTTGATCTATAATTCCGCGCCTAACGCCAAAACGGAAAATCCCGCAGCGTCTGCCTGCCTTGGGGTTTTCTTAGATTGAGCTTGAATCCAAGGTTTTGACACTATGCGCATCAGCTGTTTGCAAGAAAATCTGAGCAAGGGGTTATCGATTGCCGGTCGCGCCAATGCTTCCCGTACCACCCTGCCCGTACTGGAAAATATCCTCATTGAAGCGACGGACGGGCAAGTGCGTTTGGTTTGCACCAATCTGGACGTGAGCATCAATGTCTGGATCAACGCGACGGTGGAAGACAGCGGAGCCATCACTGTGCCTGTCCGTTTGCTGGCGGACTTCGTGACGTATTTGCCCCAAGGCGAGACCGTGGAATTGACGCATGACGTAAAGAGCCGGCAGGTCGTCGTGCATTGCGGTCGCTATACCGCGTCTTTCAATACGATCGAAGCCAACGAATTTCCGGAAATTCCGCAGGCGATCCAGGACGACGCGGACATGCATCAATTGAGTTCGCCCGGCTTGCGCAGCATGATTGACCAGACGGTCTTCGCCGCGGCCGTAGGGGAGGAGCGTCCCAACCTCGCCGGCGTGCAAATGCATTTTCAGGACGGACGCCTGACCATGGCCGCGACCGACGGGTTTCGCCTGAGCGTGCGCTCCGCGGCCTTGGACTTGCTGTCGGAAGAGGAAGTCAAGGTCCTGGTGCCCGCCCGCGCCCTGGGCGAAATGACGCGCATCCTGGCGGAATCGGATCGCGGCCAGCCGGTTCAGATGGCCGTGGCCCCCACCAGCAATCAAATCCTCTTCCAGATTCCCGGTTTGCCCAACGAACGCGGCTCATTCATCAAGGTGTTGCTGATTTGCCAGTTGATTGACGCGCGTTTCCCCGACTATCACCGCATCATTCCTACCGAGCACGAAGCGCGCATCGTGGCTTCCACGGAACACCTGCTCCAGGCGACCCGCGCGTCCTTCCTGTTCACGAAAGAGAACAACAGCATCGTATCGGCCACCATGAACGGGGATGACAATTCCATCGCCATTTCCTCCGAAAGCGCGGAACGCGGCGGGAGCGAGAACAATATCGAAGCGGCCATTGAAGGCGAATCGCTGCAGATCTCCTTCAACGGGCAATATCTCATTGATGCCCTGAGCCACTTGAATTCCGAGGAAGTGGTCATGGAACTGACCCAACCCAGCCGTCCCTGCAAACTGCGGCCGGTAGGGCAGGACGAAGACGAATTCCTGCAGATCATCATGCCTATGTCCCAACCGCGGCGTAGTTGAAACGCGGAACGACATCTTTCAGAGACAGTCATCTTTTGACGGCGTAGGAAGCCGGGAGTGCCTTTGTCTTCGGCGCGGCTTCTGATCCCTTGCATTGCGCCATGGCGCAACGCTCCCAGCCGCCAGTGTCCTGGCACGGTCAGGCCGCAGAATGAGATGTCGGCAGGGCATCCGGCATGCGCCCAGCGCAATCTCTGGGTTGTGTGGATTTAGCTTCAGCCAGATCCAAGTATCCGCCAAGTAGTACAGAAAACCCAAGCAACGGTGGGCGTATGGGTCGTAGCGGGTGGCCACGCGTTGCCCCTCCCCCCCCCCCCCCTTGAGCCAGCCGAAGCCGCGTTTGACCGCGTTGCGCGTTTGGCGCCTCCAAGTCGCAGGGTGGGGGATCCAGATGCCGGGCACGCGCGGGAATGACGGCCCGAATGCCCGTTGCGCCATCCAGGCGCGGAAAGCATCGCCGCCATAGGCTTGATCGGTGATCAGACAGGACAAGGGCGCCGCCGTCCAGGCTTCTACCAGGGCTACCAGGTTCCGGGCGGTCGTGGCGCTGACCGCCCGTCAGGTGCAGGCCCAAAGGGCGGCCCCGTCGATCCGATATCATATGGACTTTTGTGCCGAAACCGCCCCGGCTACGGCCGCGCGCGTGATCCGACTCTTTGTTTGGGGCGCGCCGACGGCACTCGCATGCGCGCGCACAATCGCGCTGTCCAGCCGCACGGCGGCCAGATCCGGGTCGCCTTGCACGGATGCCCCCAATACCCCGGTTGCGCTAGGCGGCCTACCAAAATGATAAACGGAGTTCCATTTCCCGTACGCGGCCGGCCACACTGGCGCCAAGGCGCGCCCGCACAGGCAATCCAGATTCCCGCCTCCCTAAAAAGACGGTTGCGGCCGGCATGGCCCACATATGTGCCGGCACATGCGTGCATATAAGATTGAAGACGGGTTCACTGCGCCCAGTCAGCGGGCGCGTGGCGGTCGGCATGAGGCCCTCCTCATGCGCCTCTTTTGGGGGCAACTGCGCGGGCCCGCCGGGCCGGCGGCCCGATCCGGAGCAGACGGCATGTGATATGGGCCGTCAGGCGCGGCCAGTCGCTTCCCCGTACGCGGCTGGTCGCTGACGCGCGCCCGAGCCTAGCGAGTACCGGTCTTGGGCTGAATTCGAAGTTCAACGCCATCTGAGGCAAGCGGTACCGCGTTTTGCGCCAGAGACTGGGGATTTTGCGGGACGGACCCGGCTACGTTGACAGGGCCACGCGGTCTCCGCGCCCGCGGCTCCGGATATCCGGAGCCGCGGGCGCGGGAGGCCGGCATCAGTGCGCCCGCTACGGGTGGATGGGGACGCGGGAGGAACAGCCCCAGCCGCGGGTCGATCCGTTGGCGCCGTAGAGACAGACGCGGAAGGAGTGGTACTGGCTGGGGAGGATGAAGTCCGGCCCTATGTGCAGGACGCGGTCGTGCCACTGGGGGGTGCCCACGCCGACCAGCCCCATCCACACCGGTTGCGACACGTGGCCGTTGGGGGACAGGGGGACGGGTTGCAGGGTATCGGGCGTGCGGACCTGCAAATGATCGCCCACATGATACGCGACCGGGCGTTGGTGGGGACGGTCGACGTAGACCGGGGCCGGCGCCCCCACCTGCGGATGGTCGCCGCGGTGGGCGGTCGGGATGGCGGGGAGGACGGGGCCGAGCCAGCGGGTGCAGGCGCGGTCGTTGCCGACGGCATGGCAGGCGCGCAGGTACTGGCCGGCGTCGGCGGCGACGGGCGTGTAGGGGTTGGCGCTCGCGGCGACCTGCGTCGGAGTGCGCGCGTTGTCGGCGGCCGGACGGCGCCACCAGGTGACGGGAGCGTCGCCGCGCACGTCGACGCGGGAGGGCACGCCCACGATCTCCTGGCGATATTCGTCGGGCAGGTTGATAGTGGCGACGACGGGGCCAAGCCAGTGGGTGCAGGCCCATAGGCGTGTGGCATCGGGATGATCCCACCGGCAGCACCAGCAGCCGCGGACGTAGCGGCCCACATCGGCGGCGGTCAGGTAGCGCCGGTTGACGCCCAGGCCCGGATCGGCGGGTAACGCCTGGATGTCGGGATTGGCCCATCGTGCGGGCTCGCTGAGATAAACGAAGGTCTCGATATCAGCCGGTTGCGCGGGGATTTCGTCACTCGTTGAGCGTTGCCACCAGGTGCCGAAGGACTGGTCCCGCGCGGTGAGGCCGCTGGCGCCGCCGCGGAGCTGGATTTCGTCGTTGACGGCGAGCGGGCTGTGCGGATCGGACAGGCCGGAGCCTTCGGATGAGCGGAGGCCCGCGTTGTCGGCCGGGGGGAGGGCGGGCTTGACGGGACCGGTCCAGGCAGAACAGTACCAAGGTGCGTCAACGTAGCACACGGCTAGGTAAGCCCCTTCGTCCCTGGCCACAGGGGTGTAATCGCGCGTGAGCGCGATGATGTACGGCGGTTCGGTCGAACCTGGGCGAGTACGGTGCCACTGCCAGCGGCGGTTCGGCTCAAGGGGTTCAATGCGCAACCCGATCTGCGTCGCGAATTGCATGCGGGCCAGCGTATTGTTGGCATCGGGCCTTTGACCGTAGAGCTGAGGGAAATCCGGGGCTTGCGCGTACGCGGCGGCGTTGCCGCTCAGCGCCAGGCCGACGGTCAGCAGCAGGCCGCAAACCCAAGGCCGCAAGAGGGGTAAGATCATCGTCATAGCATCCTTTCTGAAATGTCTGGCGTCGCCAAACGGAAACCGCAGCGATAAAATCGCTGCGGTTTCCGTTTTGGCAAATTCCGGTGCCGCGCACCACCAGGATGCGCGCTTCAAAACCCGTTCGCGCAAGCGATGGTACGCGACTTTGGGGTCCAAGGATCTCCTTGGCTTAAGGCGCCTGCATAATCTAAGGCCGCGTTAGGTAACGGACAGCGTATCCCGGTGTAGGTTCCCATTCCGTCCAGGGGGATAGACTCTGTGAACGGAACGCTCTTTCTGCGCGCGCGGCGCGCCGTTCCACGCGTTGGGCTGGACTCTTTCTGAAGCGTAGTGAGCGGGCAGTGCGAACCTGTCCTTACAGGCATCCACGAAGCCTATGGCTGACGGCTCACCGACAGCCATTGAGGACGCAACGTATACGCTGTCCAGCGGCAGTACGCGCTCCCGGCGCCGCGGCTTCCAAAACGGTAGCGTCGTTCCGGCCCGTGAGGCAACCGGTAAAGCCTCCTAGAGATACGCGTGGGCGGTTCAGCGTTGAGTGGCCACGCGTAGGCGTAATCTAGAAATGCCTTCTCCGCATTCAGGGCTCCGTCTCAGCCAGCTGTTGCGGGGGAATGCGTATCTCTTGGCCGGCTCGCAAACGGCTGGACGACAATTCAGGATTGAGAGCCCTGATTTCCTGCCACCGAGAACCGGCTCCCAAATACTCTTCCGCCAAGCTCCATAGAGAATCGCCCGCGCGGATGACGTGGCGGCGTTCCGGCAAGACGACGCGCAGGCCATAGGCGTCCACAGCGCCTACGCCCTGCAGTTGGTTCGCGGCATCCAGCGCCGCCTGTTTGGCCTCCGGGGAATCCACCGTGCCCAGCAAGACCAGTTGCCTGCCTTGCACGACGCCTATGATTTCCGACGACCGGAGTTCCGGGAAACCCCGTGCCACCAAGATCTGGGTGAAATCTATGGTTTCCTCATGGATCAGGGTCATTACGTTTTGCGTGACTTGCCGGCGCCACTGCTCTTCCGTAGGGTTGAGTTCCGGCGTCAAAACCTGAACGGCAGTCGCGTCCGCTGTTTTCGGCAAGGGCGGTTGGGCCGGCGCGGGGGCTACCCTGCGCGGTACGGGCGTAGCCGATGCCAACTCCTGCGGGGTCGCGCCGCCGCGCCCAAACCAGTCCCAAACCGAAGCGTCTCGATCTTGCATACGGGCCAACAAGGCAACGGAGACGAGCACGACCATAGCCGTCAAGGCCGAGGCGATCAGGCGCGGGCCGGCGGCCGGCGCGCGGCGGTCGGATAGGACGTCATCCGCGCGCGGAGCAACGGCCGGCGGCGCCGCCGCGGTGGGCCGGCGTTTGACCAGTTGGTGAAGCAACGCCTCCGCTTCCGGGCGCAGGATATCGTCCGTCGGAATGGCGCCGATATGCATGCGCAATTGCTCTTCGCGTCCCAGATCGGTATAGATAATCGCGGCCAAGAGGTGGAGATCAGAGCGATCGTGCGCGCGCAAGCCTTGCTGAATCTGCTCCAGCGCGACGAGGAAGGCGCCCTGTTCAGCCAGTTCGCTGGCCTTTTGGAAGTAATAACCGGCTTTGAATTCGGGCGTTACCAGCGCCGCGAGATCGCCTTGGCAGTGGCGACACAGGTGAAACTCGGGGGTAACGACGGCTTCCATGCCGCAATGAATACAGGTGACCTGCATGGGTTCTTCATCCAGTGAAGCTGTGACGAAAGGTGCGACGTATTACGACATGCGTAACTTGCGCCGATTGTAGCACAGGAGCGGCGCAATGCGGGATCCGTCGCAAGGCCGCGCGTGGCCTTGGGTCCCGTCGAATAGCGCGTCCGCCCGTTTCGAGATGAACTGATGCGGAGGCGTCAATTGGCTTTTTTCGGGCCACGGGCCTTGACAGCGGTGGCTTGATTGTCCCTGCCGGGTAGGGATAACGACCGCAGCATGGCCCTGTTGCGGTGCCCGCTCGCCCTGAGGCCCCGCGCGGGGTTCCGGGCATCTCGTCGCAGGCTACCCCCTCCCCCTCCTGCATCGCGCGTGAGACGCGGTTGGCCGGCGCATAATCCGGGTTCCCGCGCTATCGGCTAGGGGGCGGCAGGCCGGGGCCAAGGGAGCTCGCGCAGCCATACGGTGCGTTGGGCGCGGGAAAGATACTGGCCGACGCGCAGGCGTTGTATGGGGTACGCGGGCAAAGCGGCGCGGGCAAGGCAGCGCTCATCGAAGCGCGCCCCATGTCCCTCCAAGTGAAAACTCAGATTGTCGAAACCGTACTGCCAGCGGCGCCACGGCAGGCGCCAGCGCTGGCGCGGGAAGACGTGCAGGACGAATTTGGCTTCCGCATCCGCCAGCCGGCACGGAGCCTTGATGAACGTGACGCGGTCGGGCGCGAGATGCACGTCAAAGATATCGCGGAGAGCCGGCGGTTGGGCCGCGGCGGCCTGGTAGGCGGACCGCAAAGGATCCAGGGCTCCAGGCACCTGGGCGGCGAACGGAATCTCGGCGCGCCAGAGGCTTCCGGTCTCGGCGAACTGTCCGATGCGCAATTGCGCGCGGCCGTATGCCGGCAAGGGGATCCGGGCCCAGCAGCGCTCGTCAAGGCGCACGGCGAAGCCAGGAAAATAGAAGTCAAGATTGTCGAAACCGGCGGCCTGACGCGGAACGGGCAGGTCCTGATACTCAAAGGGCACGACGTGCAGAAAAAACTTGGATTGCAGATCCGCCGCGGCGCAGGGCTGCCGCGCCAGGATGACCGCGTCCGGATCGAGATAGACATGGAAGGCCGCGCGGAGCGCCGGGACGTCCCGGCGCAGGGTCGCCTGGACGGTGCGCCGCGCGCGGTCCGCGACGGCCACCAGGGCGCCGTCGGTATCCCGAATCCCCGCGGCCTGCCACCCGGAGCCGACAGGCCCTGTTTGACCCGTGCGGAAGGCGGCGACCGGCCAAGGCAGCGAACGGATGAAGCCGCACGCGTCGCCGATCTGGCGCACGAACGGATTGAGGCGCGCGTACGCGCCATCGCCGGACGCCTCCCACTTCCGGTACGTGAAGGCGGCCGCGCGCGCGACTCCGACGACAGGCGTGATCTGCAAGAACAGTTCGGTGCCGACGCGCTCGCGCGCCCAGGCGCACGGCGCCTTGACGTAGATCAGTCGGTTCGCGTCGGCCTCCCAGTATACGTCCCAGACGCCGCGCACGATGGGTTCCCCCCGCGCCGGCGCCGGGACGGCCGCGCGGCCGGGTTCCCGCAGCAGCGCGCGCAAAACGGGCGGCAGGCCCCAGGCCACGTTTTCGTCATGCACCCGCGCGGTCATATCCGCCAAAGTCCATGTCGCCTGCGCGTAGCGCACGGGGTAATAGTCCTGGACGGCGCGCGCCAGCTCCGTCCACGGGGTCAGGGACCCTACGGCCAACGCGCTGATCAGACCGGCCCGCGCCCAACGGCGCCCGCGTCCGGCGCGGACGCTTTTCCGTCCCTGCCCGATCGCGTCGGCGCAACAGTAGCACAGCACGAACAGGGACGGCACCGCGGCGCGCGCGAGCAGATCGTCAACGCTGTAATGGTACCAGGGCAACAGCAACAGCGTGCTTACGCTGACGAGAAAGAACCCCTCGCGACGCAGGGAGGGCTGCAGGACGATCAAGAGCCCAGCCAGCGCGAGAAATTCCGTGGCATAGAAAACCGGCATCCAGCGCGCCAACACCGGCCAGGCGTATACCTCCCACATCCAGCCGTGGGGAAAATTCACTTTGCCGGCCGTCAGGTACAGAACGATCAAACCCGCGAGCGGGCCGGCCAGGCACAAATTGGGCCAGCGCAAGAAAGGACGCGCGCCGTTGTCCCGGAGCAGCACCGCGAGCAAAGGCAACAGGCCAATGGCCACCCAAGGCGACCAGAGCGGCGCCGCGGCGACCAGCGGTCCGCTCACGGCCAGAAAACGCGGTTGCCGGCGCAATTGCAGGAACAAGAGCGCGTATAGCCCGGCCGGCAGGAAATGCTGCACGTCCCGCGTCAAAAGCGCCATGAAGGAATACAGCGCTATCGTGACGGAGGGGTTGAATTCAATGGCGAGCGCCAGGCCTTCCCAGCCCTCCAGCAGGAGCGTACGCAGGAAATCCATGCCGCTGAAAAAAATCGGCAGCGCGGCGGCGCCGAGCGCGCCCCAGCCGCGGCGGCCATGCGCGAACAGGCGCAGGATGAGCGCGACGCCGCCCCAGGTCCAGAGCGGCACCGCCCACTGCAGCGCGCCCGGTCCCCACAGGCGCGCGAGCAACCCCGGCGGCAGATACCAGCCGAAATAGTAGCGCTGCAACAGAGGGACCGGATCGCCTTCCAGGGGCAGATACGCTTGCAGGTCATCGGGCAGGAAGGAAGGCCAAGGGTAGCGGCCCAGATCCAGCAGTTGCGCATGGTGATCGGGCCAAGGGCTGGCCAAGCCGCCGAATACGCCGCCCGGCCCCGTCAGCATGACCCAGCCCCACGCGAGCAGACAGATGCCTCCGGTGGCGAGCCGGGGACGCCCGCGCCAGGAACCGGCCAGCGCGGGCGCGAGGGCCAGGCCCAGGAGCGCGACGGCGGGGACGCCGACCCACCACCGGAACCAGCCCAGCAGCCAGAGCGCCGCGGGCAACAGCAGATACAGCAGGGCCAGCCGGTGCGCGCGCGGCAAGGCCGCGCCCGGATCGGATATCGACGTCCGCGCCGTTACCGGTTCGTCCATGCGGTCGCGTCGCCTGGCTTTTCGGAGTCAGACGCGGAGATCCAGGGAATCTCCCCTTGCCAGAGGACGCGTTGTTCGCGGGAGAGGAACTGGCCCACGCGGAGGCGCGCGAGAGGGTAGGCCGGCAGGACGGTACGCGCGAGGCAGGCTCCGTCGAACAAGGCGCCGTGTCCCTCCAGAGGGAAGTCCAGGTTGACGAAACCCGCGCGGCGGCGGTCCCGCGGCAGGTGGCGACGATGGCGGGGCGTGGCATGCAGGATGAACTTGGCTTCCGCGTCGGCGGCGCGGCAGGGAGTCTTGACGAAAGTCACGCGCCGGTCGCTGACATGGACGTCGAAAACGGCGCGCAAAGCGGGCGCCTGGGCCGCGGCGACGCGGTACGCGGTGCGCAGGGCGGCCAGGGCCCCGGGCTCGTGCTGGGCGAAAGGAATATCCACGCGCCAGATCTCGCCTTGGGCCGTGAACTGGCCGAGACGCAGGGTCTGGATGCCGTAGGCGGGCAGAGGCAGGACGGCCCAGCAGCGGTCGTCAATGCGGGAACCGACGGCCGCGAAGGGAAAATTGCGCACGGCGAAGCCGGCGGACTGGCGAGCCGGCGGCAGATCGGCGATCTCGAAGGGCACGACATGCAGGAAGAAAGGGGCGGCGAGGTCGGCCTCGGTACAGTCCGCGCGGGTCAGGGCGAGCGCGTCGGGAACGAGACGCGCGTCGAAGAAAGCGTACGCGTCAGGCGGCGCGGCCGCGAGGGCGCGGTAGGCCGCGCGCAGGGCGCCGGCGTCCCGGTAGGCGACGCGGGCCAGGGCGCCGGCGGGCTCGAAGAACAGTTCGGCTTCCCAGCGTCCGGCTTGGCCGGTACGGAACGAGACGACGTCAAAGGGATAGGGCGGCAGAACCCAGCGCCAGCCGCAGACTGCGCCGCGCTGTCGTCCGTAGCCCAGTTTGGCTGGGTTCAGGAGATAGAACAGCTGGGCCGGCTCGAAATCCGCGAACTGGGCCGGCCGTACCTGCAAGAACGGCCCCGGACGCGTCTCCAACCAGCGGCACGCCTCCTGCGCATAGATTACGCCGCGTCCGTCCCAATGCACGTCCACGCGCGCGCGCGCGCCCGGCTCCGTCGCCGCGGCGCGCGGGGGCCGGGACGGAGGCGGCGCGCGCAAGAGCGCGTCCAGCATTGACGGCCGGGCGAACGCCACGTATTGGCGAAACTGCCAGGTTTCCATGGGCAAGGGCCCGGACGGATCCGCCAGGGTCGTCAGCGCGGCGTCAGCGTAGCGGAAGGGCTGCCAATCCTGGAGGCCGCGCGCCAAGTCCCAGAAGGGATAGAGAGAACCCGCGGCCAGGGCGCCGGCTAACCCGACGCGCGCCCACGGCCGCTGCAGCCGCCAAGTCCGCGCCGGCGCGGTCAGGACCTCCGCGCAGAGACAGGCCAGGACCAGCACCGCCGGCATCGTGCCGCGGATGGCGAGATCATTGTAGAAACCGAAGAAATAGAGCGGCAGGAGCAACAAGGTCGCCAGGCTGGCGACAAAGAAGGGCTCGCGGCGGAGGGCCGGCCGCGCGCAGAGGAGCAGGCAAACCGGCAGCAGGAATTCGATCAGGTAGATTACCGGCAGCGCGCGCGCCAACTGCGTCCACGCGTGTTGTTCCCAGAGCCAGCCGCGGGCGAACGCGCCGGCGTCGCCCGTCAGCGCGTCGGCCGTCAGATAGAGCAGCGTCAACCCCGCCAACGGACCGGCCAGAATCAGATTGGGCCAGCGCAGGAACGGACGCGGACCGTTGGTTCGGACGAGGGCCGCGGCCAAAGGCAGCAGGCCGACCGTGCCCAAGGCCGACCACAAAGGCGCGGCCGCCAGCAGAACGCCGCTTACGGCCAGAAAGCGCGGCTGCCGACGCAGATGCCACAACAGCAGGACGTACAGTCCGGCCGGCAGGAAATGTTGCGGCGCGCGCAGCAAGGCATGCATGGGCGGCTCGACCGTAAGGAAGATCCCGAGCCACGCGTCCAGCCACCCGCGCAGAACGTCCAGGCCGCTGAAGCCGATCAGCAGGGCGGCGGCCACAGCCATGCGCCACCCGCGCTGGCGATGCGTGAAGAGGAGCAGGATGAGCGCCAGCCCGGCCCAGGTCCAGAGCGGCACGGCCCACTGCAGCGCGCCCGGTCCCCACAGCCGCGCGGCCAGTCCCGGCACCAGGTACCAGCCCAGATAGTAGCGCAGCAAGGGGAGGGGGCCGGGGACATGGACGGCCAGCGGATCGGGCAGGAATACAGGCCACGGATAACGTCCCAAATCCAGCAACAGCGCGCGGTGCTTGAACCAATCGTAGCGGAAATTGAACGCGCTGCCCGCTGCCGTCAGCAGGACGCAGAGCAGCGCGACCGCCAAGAGGCCCCATATCGCCGGCCGGAGCCGGCCCCGCCACGGACCGACCAACGCGGGGCCCAGACCGACGCCGAGCAAGACCGCCAGCGGCCAGCCGACCCACCACCGAAACCAGCTCAGCAACCAGATCGCCATCGGCAACATGAGATACAGGAGCGCCAAGCGAAAGGCTATCGGCAAAGCGGCATCCGGGACGTCCGGCCGCGGACCGCGTCCCGGCACGCGTGTCCAGAGGCCTCGCAAGCGATCCTGTAGGGCCGCGGCGGCGGCCGGCGTCGCAGGCATGTCAACGCACGTTGCAGGGCCGCGGCCGGGACGGTCCTGCGCGCGCGCCATGAGACACTTTACGGCGCCGCGTCAAGGCGCGGGCCGCGGGACGAGAGCTCAGGATCCCGTACGCCCGGGGGGGCCGCCCGCCCCCTGGCGCCCAACGCCGTTGGCTTGGCGTCGGCGCGCGCCCATGCCCGCAGGTCCCGGTCGCTGGGACCCCGTCGGCTGCGCGCGCCCAAGGTTCGTCCGTGCCGCAGGCGTCGTCATTGTTCTGCCCGCCTGCGGCCACCCGGCGCGGGTACCGGCCCAGGGGTCTGCAACGGATGCCGGCTGCGTCAGGGCGGACGCGCTCCGGCCTTGTCAGAACCCGTACGCGCAAGGGTTCATCCCCGCCGCCCCGGGTCAGGTCCGCCGCCGCCCCGCAACCAAGGCCAAAGCGCTCGTAATGCGGCCGCGGGCGCGCGGGATCCCGCGCGTTTGCGTACAGCCTTCCAGAGAGCCTGCGCCTCCGTTGACCGGCACGCGGGTGTCCGATAGGACGGCATAGGGCGCCCTCCGCGCGCCTGTCCAAGGAGGGGGCGCGCGGTCGCACCGCGCGCCGCTCGTCGCGGCCAGGTCAAGAATACGGGCGCAGATCCCTGGCATGTTCAACGCGATGGCAGGAAACCGGAAACGGGCCTCGCGACGAGAGACGACGGACGGCGCCCGCGCGCCGCCGCTCAGGATTCGTAGCGCGCCGCCAAGTCATGGCGCAACGTTTGACGCGCAGGCGACTCGGTTCGGGCTTCCTCGTCCCCTTGTTCTTCCAACGACGGCGCGGCGCGGACCGTGGGGCGATGGGCGGCCAACGTACGGGTCTGCTGCAGATAGCGCTGTTCCTGCAGACGGGCCGCGGCGTCGGCCGCGAACAGGTGGGCGTTCTCCCGTTGTCTGAGGGCGACGTTGCCGACCAGGGATTTCAGGCGCGTGACGATGCCCAAGGCGTCATGGATGGGTTTGGTGCCGGATCCGATCAGCACGCCGGAGAGCAGAATGTCCCAGGAGGCGGGCACCTGGTCGAAGAAGCCCATCGCCTCCGGCTGCAGGTAACGGAGTAACCGCACGTCCGTATAGCTGGCGATGCTTACGCCCAGAACGTTGGCGATCAGCAGGCTGAGGCCGCTCTTGAGTTGCTGGTAGTCGGCCCGTTTCAGATCGGCCGGCTGCCAGCCCCCGATGCGCAAGAGACTCCATTCCACGAAGTTCCAGAACAGTTCCAGCGAGCGCTCAAGGCTGGCGGAGGCCGCGACCATCGGCACGATCAGGGGCCAGGACGCGCGGGCGACGGGAAAGGCGAAGTCCTGCGCCGCCATGCCCGCCTGGACGCGGTTCATTCCCAACGCAACCCAGAGGCCGCCCAGACCTGCGCTCCAGAGCAGGACGGACAGCCACCGCCGCCAAGGGGCCGCGGAATGACGTTGCATGAGCCGGATCGCCTGGGATGCGCGGGGCGCGAACGTCAGAGACGCGCCGCCAACGCCGCGAGCAACTGCACGCCATAGCCGGTAGCGCCTTTAGGTTGGTCGCGGCCCTGGCCCTTGCCCTTCAGCGCCATATAGGCGATGTCGAGATGGGCCCAGGGATAACCTTCCGTGAAATGCTCCAGGAACTTCGCGCTGCTGGATACGCCGGCGGTGCGGCTGCCGGCATTCTTGACCTGCGCGACGTCGCTTTGGATGCTTTGCGCGTATTCGCTGTACATAGGCATGGGCCAAACGCGGTCTCCGGATACGCGCGCAGCCTCTACGACGGCGCGTTCCAGTTCGGCGTCGTTGCTGAAAAGGCCCGCCGCCCGATCGCCCAAGGCAATGCCGATCGCACCGGTCAAGGTGGCCAAATCCACCACGGCGCGCGGGGCGAAACGCTGGACGTACCCCAGGCAGTCGGCCAGGATCAAACGCCCTTCGGCATCCGTATTGACGATTTCGGCTGTCTTGCCCGTCATGCCGGTCAGGACGTCTCCGGGACGATAGGCGTTGCCGTCCGGCATGTTTTCCACGCATATCGCCAGCCCGTAGACCTTGCGCGGCAGCGCCAGGTCGGCTATCGCCTGCATGGCGCCCGCGACCGCCGCCGCGCCGGCCATGTCCGCTTTCATCTCCGCCATGCCCGCCGCCGGCTTGATGCTGATCCCGCCCGTATCGAACGTAATGCCCTTGCCGATGAACACCAGCGGCGCCTGCGCGTCCGCGCCGGGCGGTTCGTGTTTCAGCACTGCGAGCTGGGCTTCGCGGGCGCTGCCTTGGGACACGCCCAGGACCAGGCCCATGCCCAACGCCTGCATCGCCTCTTCGCCCAGAATTTCGCAGCCCAGGCCCGTCCGCGTCGCCATGGCGCGGACGCGCCGGGCCATTTCCTGGGGAGACAGGATATTGGGCGGTTCATTGACCAGATCGCGGGCGAAGCCTACGGCGCGCGCCAGGCGGGCGCCCGTTTCCAGGCCGGTGGCCAGGGCCGGCAACCGATCGGCGTCGAACTCCACCAGCGTGCATTGCCTGATCCCGCTCGGAGCGGCCGCGGGATACGACGGGGGGCGGTAGGCCGCCAGCTGCGCGCCCAGGGCGAAGGCCCGGGCCATGGCCTCCGGATCCTGCCCGCCCGCTCCGGCGCCGTTGACGATGGCGCCGACGGTCGCGACGGATTGCAGGGCGGACAAGCGGGTTATGGACAGAGCCGCGGCTTGCCGGGCGGCGCGCTCGTCGAAAGCGGACGCGGGGCCCAGCCCCACGACCAAAACGCGCGGGGCGGCCAGCGCGCCGTTGGTATAGAGGAGCCGCGCCTCGCCGGCCGCGCCCGTCGCGTCGCCGCAGGCGATGGCATGGGAAATGGCGCCGTTCAGGGCCTTGTCCACGGCTCCGGTGCCCCCCGCGGGGCGCGTCACGCCGGCGAACAGGTTGACGATCAGGCAATCCGCCTGCAAGGCGACGATATCGCCCTGCTGCAATGTCACATCCATCGGAATCCGCCTTTCGGTGTCTAGATTGCGATATTGGGTGGCTTCAGGGGGCCAAGGTCAGGAAACGACGCCCCGCTGCGGCCAGCGTTGCGTCCGTCTTGCAAAAGGTGAAGCGCGCCAGATCGGCCACCAGATGTTGATGCTCCGGGCAATAAAAAGCGCTGGGCGGTATGGCGACCACGCCGCATTCCGACGTCAGCCAGCGGCAAACGGTTACGTCGCGCGGTTCATGGGCGCGCGGCGGCACGTCCAGGTGTCCCGTCTCCGCCAGGATGAAGTAGGAACCGTGCGGGACGTGGGGCGTAAGGCCCGCCGCGCTCAGCGCGGCCAGCAATTGATCGCGCTTGGCTTGATACATCGCGCTGAGCCAACGGAAATAATCCTGCTGGGGCGCGACGGCGAAAGCCTCGGCCACGGCCTCCTGGCAGGGCGTGGAAATGGTGAAAGGGATCCATTGATGGGCCATCAGCAACGCGCGCGTGATGGCGGGCGGGGCGATGGCCCAGCCGATCTTCCAGCCCGTGACCGAGAACGTTTTGCCGGCGCTGCCCAACGTAATCGTGTGCTCCCACATACGGGGCAAGGTGGCGATGCGGTGGTGTGGCCGGCCGTCGTAGGTCATCCATTCGTAGGCCTCGTCGCTCAAGACGTAGACCGGTTGCCGCTTTTGGCTGTGCGTTTGCACCAGGTCCGCGATGTTCTGCAATTCCTGGCGGCTGAAGACCTTGCCCACGGGATTGGACGGCGTATTGAGGATGAGGAGACGCGTGCGGTCGGTGAAGGCCGCGGCCAGGCGATCCATATCCAGGGTCCAATCGGACGCCAGTGGGGGTTGGCCGCCCAGGGCCGGTTTGGTCAGCGGCACGTAGACCGGCACGCCGCCCGCCATCAGGGTGCTGGCGGGATAGCTGTCGTAGAAGGGTTCGAACAGGATGACTTCGTCGCCAGGATTGACCACGGCCTGCACGGCGGCGAAAATGCCCTCCGTCGCGCCGACCGTGGTCACGATTTCCGTCATGGGATCCAAATCCCGACCGAAGAGCGGCCCGTAGAAGGCGCTCAACGCCTGGACCAACCGCGGGTGCCCTCCGCTCCGGGTGTATTGATTCAGATCGTCGGCGATGGCTTTGCGCGCGGCTTCCTTGATGAAGTCCGGAGCGGCGAAATTGGGAAAGCCCTGGCCCAGGTTAATGGCGCCGGTTTCATGGGCCAGCGCGGTGAACTCGGCGAAGACGGTCGCGCCGAAGGTGCGAACCCGGTCCGCCGGCGTAAAGGCCGGCGGTGCGTAGGCAACGGCGGGGGAGGCGGCAACGGAGGAAGTCATGGGCGCGGCGCGTTTCCATTCAGGCTACGGATGCAGGCGGATTATAGCGCAGAGAGGGGACGGCCCTCGTTTTCTGACAGAGGCCGCCGATATCGAGACGCGTACGGGACCGCGGACGCGCAACGTCAAGGCCGGGGCCTGATCCGCGGCGGGCCATCCGCTCCCCATCCACGCGCCTGCGCCCTGATCGGCGGGGAAGCAAGGCCCGGCGAACGGCGAGGCGGCAGTCTTTTCCGCTTCATGGACCACCGTTGCGCGTGTAGGCCAATGCGGGGCAACGGCCTCGTCGTTCCGCACGCGTCCTGCCATCGACGGCGCGTCCGTTCGCCGCGTCCGCGTCAGCGGGCCATGGGGATCTCGGCGGTCCAGAGCGGGGATGCGCCGGCGCGGAACTGGCCGACGCGGAGGCGGGCGACGGGATACGTCGGCAGCGAGGCCAGGGCGAGGCAACGGCCATCGAAATGCGCGCCCTGCCACGCGAACTGGAAATCCCGGTTATCGAAGCCGAAACGCCGCCGGGCCGGCGGCAGATCGCGCGCGCGGGACGGGATGACGTGCAGGATGAACTTGGGCTGCGTGTCCGCCGCGGCGCAAGGCGTCTTGGCATACGCGACCGCGTCGTCCGTCACGTAGACGTCAAAGGCCGCCCGGAGCGTCGGCGGATCCGCGGCGAGGGCGCGGTACGCCGTCCGATAAGCCTCCAGATCCGGGGGAAGGGGGATATCGGCCAACCAGACCATGCGGTCGTTCCGTCCTATCCACTGGCCCACCTGAATGTGGCGGATTGGATAGGCAGGGAGCGGGACGGTAGCGAGGCACTGGCCGTCAAAGCGCGCACCGTGACGATGGAAATAGAAGGCCAAATTGTCTAGGCTGCGGCCCGCTGCCTCCCGCGGATCGACGGGCGTGACGTGCAGAACGAACTTGGCGCGTATGTCGGATAGACGGCAGGGCGCGCGGACGTAATGCACCGCGCGGGCGTCAAGATAGACGTCGAAACGGTCGCGGACGACAGGCTCATCCGCGGCCAAGGCGCGGTACGTCGCGCGATAGGGCGCGGCCGCGCCGGCCTCTACCCGGTCCAGGTTCACCGCGGCCACGGTGAAGATCGTGTTGCCGTACGCAGAATGCGTATAGACGACAGGCGCGTACGCCTCCTCCGGCATCGGGCCGGCATGGCCTGACGCGTGGTAATGGAGAATATGGAAATCGGCGTATTCGTCGGCGACGAAAACGATTCGTCGTCTCTCTGCGGCGGACAGCATTTTCCGGTTTACGTACAGATTTTTGACGGGCCGTACGCGGATAGGCTGCGCGGGGTAACGCGCCAACAAGAAACCAAGGGCCTTGCGGTATGACGTTTGCCAGTACTCCAGCTCGTACCGAGAGCGCAGATGCTCCGGCGTCGCGCGATCCACCAGCAAGTTGAAGTAGAGATGCTGATGGGGGTGGAGGCTTATCATCGCGGCCAAGGCCGCCGTCGCGCCGGCGCCCGCCAGTCCGTACGCCCCGACCGCGCCTCCGCGCGGCCAGCGACGACGAGCCGCGGTGAGCAGCGCGCCTAGGCCGGCTACCGCCACCAGGCAAAAGGGCGCATAGAGAAAATACATGTGGCGCCAGTCGTCATAGATATTGGTGTTTAACAGGATCGCAGCCAGCACGGGCAGGACGATGCAGGCCAGAAGAAGGAACTTGAAGCGTAGCCGCGTGTTGCGCAGAAGCGCGCGCGGGCAGGCGCCGCCGCGCTGGAGGATGACCGCCGCGCCGATAACGCCGAGCAGCAGCGCGGCCGGCGGCGCGGTGATGGCGAACCAGGTCGGCACGTAGGCAGGAGGCGCCGCCGCGCTGGAAATGGATTGTCCTTTGAACAGATAGGCGTTCAGGGTGTGCGCTTCGGCCAGGTACGCGAACGCTTCGCCGAGGCGGCGCGCGGTATCGTTCCACACATAGGGCCATGTGGCATACAGCGCCGCGGCGCTGGCCAAGACGAACAGGACGCTCGTCCGCAAAACCTGTCGCCGCGCCGACCGGTCAGCGGCTTGGACGAAATCGCATGCGCGTAGCGCGAGCGCGCCGGCAAAGAGCAGGATGCCCATCGGACGGATGTTGGTGAGCAGGCCGACGCCCGCACCGCCGAGCAGAAAGGCTCCAACGGTGCCTTGGCGGAAAGCGCGCTCAAGCAGGTACAGGGCCACCATGAAAAAGCTGAGAAACGGGATATCCTTGGAATTGAAGAAGGAGTGGGCGTACAGGCGGGGGTGCAGGAGAAACAGGCCGAAGGCGCACAACGCCAGGCAGCGACGGCCGTACAGGCGGAAAGCCAACCCGGCAGCGGACAGGCCCGCGGACAGAAAGCAGAGATGCGTCAGGAGATGACGCCAGAGATATATCGCGCGGCTGTCCTGCAAGTCCAAAAAACGTTCCGCCACGGCCAGCAACGCTTCAAAGGCGACGCCGTACGCTCTGTCAGCATGCTGCAGCAAGACCTCGTTGCGCCCCAAGACATAATCCAGGGTAGCCATCGCGAGACTGCGTTGCCAGTCCTCGTCCGTGGCCACGCCGTAATCATCCAATACCGCTATCCCTGTGACGACGCAAAGCGCCCATGCCAGCCATGCGCTACGCGGGGCCAGAACATCCGTCGCCGCGCGGAAGCAAGCCCCTTGAAGATAACGGGCAGAGAGACGACCAAACACCAATGAATCCGAGGCTGCTTCCCTGAGCAAGCGCTATTCTTGGCTTACGCACTACTGAAAAAAGTATAAGCCGGATGAGTCTACTCGTTTCGTTCCGGCCTGGGCAATGCTGGCGGCCGACGGCCAGCGGTCGGTCAAGGCCGCGCGGGGCACGGACGGATCGCGCCGCGGTCTGCGCGGGATCGGGCGAACATGCGCATGCGCGGCAATCTGCCGTCCCGCGTTGTCTTGGCCGTTCCATCCGCGGGGACAACGCGGACGCTTGGATCTGCACCCCGCTTATGCTTCTTGGACGAGACGAACGGCCGACCAGTTGCGCAACCTTCCAGCGCTCTCCCGACTTATACGGGCTGGATCGATTGACGCGGCGACGTCGCGATGGAGTGCCGACGGAGACGTACAGAAATACCGGAATGTTTTGTCCCGTTTCACCTCACGTCCCGGAATAGGGTATCCGGCGCGCCGCGTGACGGGATGCGGCCTTGGCCGAACTCAGGCGCGGGAGGGCGCATGTCCGACGGACATGCGCCCTCCGCCTGCCGTTACCCGGATTTTCTGCGCTTGGCGGGCGCCGCGGGCGAGGGAAGCCGCGCCGTCAGGCTCAATCGCCGCGCCGGCGGCAGTGGCGAGCCGGGACGCCGTACCGCGGGGGCAGGCCCCCGCGGCCGGTACCGCCTACTGGATGATTTCTCGGCGGGAACAGCCCCAGCCGCGGGTGTCGGTCTCCCCGTGGGCGCCGAGACAGACCCGGAACGACGGGGCCCTGGTATTGGCGCGGGAGGATGACGTCCTGCACGTCGGGCCGGACGCGGGGGTGCTGGCGGTGGTCCGCGTCATCGCCGTCCATCAACGCTATCCAGACCGGTTGCGACGTAGGGCCGTTGGGGGATCGGGTGCAGGGCGGGACGGACGTAGTACGCAGTCATGTGTCTGCGGTTAGGTTATACTGTCGTTCTCACCGTCAGCGTCAGCCGTCTCTGCAATACGTACGGCACTTGGCCGCGTCCGAACGGCAGTTTCTGAATACAACCTAACATAATTCGCATGACGGAGCGGTAGGGCGTCAAGTGAGCGCCGACGCGATAAGCGGCCGGGCGTTGGTTGGAGCGGTCGAAATAGTCCAGTCCCGGCAACGTCACATGCGGGAAGTCGCCGTCGAAGGCCCGCGGGATGGGGGAAGGGGGCGAGCCAGCGGGTGCAGGCGCGGTTGGAACCGACGGCATGGCAGGCGCGCAGGTACTGGCCTTCATCCGCGGCGGGCGTGTAGGGTTGGCGCTCGTGGCGACCTGCGTCGGGGTGCGCGAGTTGTCGTCGGCCGGACGGCGCCGCCAGGTGACCGGAGCGGTGCCGCTCCCGTCTTCGGCTGGGCGGTACCCGGTCATAGAGGCCAGCCGGTCTTTGTGCCGGCTGGTTCTGGCGTACATGAAAAACCGCCCGGTACGGCCTGCGCGCCACAGACACGCGCTGGCGGCGCACGCAAGGCAAGAAGGACAATGACGAAGCGCCAGGCCGTGTTGATTTTTGAGCTTGGCCCGATCAAGGCGCCGGCCCAATCCAGACAACCCCGGTCGCCATGGGCGAACAGGCGCCCAGCGCGTGCGCGCGGTGCCCTCCCCGATCGCGGCCATTCCGTTCGCGGTCAAGGGCCTTGGCCGGCAGGCGTGCTCAAGGCAGAATCTTGTATTTTGCCCGTGCGCCCAGTTCTGCTCCATACTGTCCGAAGGTGCCTTGTCCGCAGCGGATACCTCTTCCGCATGCCCAGCCATAGGCGCAGGGAACAGGATATGCCAGCGCAACGCGTCGGGAACCAACCATGCAACGTCGGAAAGCCCCTGCCCTCCCTTCCCAACTGCGGCTGATCGTTCTCGCGGGCCTGGTTGCCTGCGCCCTGGGGGTGGCGCCGACCCGCGTAGCCGCATCCGCCTCCAGGCTGGATGTCCCGCCGGCCCTCTCCTTCGGGCCGCTGTTGCTGACGCCCTGGATCCATTCCGAGCTCGTCATCGGGCAGACGCTTACGGCGTCTTTGCCGCATTCGCAGCGCGCGTACCGCATCAACCGCTGGCACTGGCAACGGGCCGCCAGTCCCCGACCTTTGCTCCAAGACATAGAAATGGCCGCTACGGCTAAAACATACACGATCCAGAGCCGCGATGCCGGTTACTTCCTGAGCGCCTGTGTCCAGCTGGCCGTGGCCCGCGACCTCGGATCCTGGTACTGCACCCCGTTCGTGGGTCCTGCGCGACACTTTCGAAGCGCGCCCGGCCCCGTCGCCCTGTCCCGCGCGACGCCGGACGTGCCGCCGGCGCTTTTCTTCGGTCCGCGGCTGCACTCTGATCTCGATCTCGCCGTGGGACAGACGCTCAAGGCGTCGTTGTGGGAGCCGCAACGCGGGTACGGCGTAAGCCGTTGGCGCTGGCGGCGGGCCGCCAGTCCCCAGCCTGGGTCCCAAGACATGGAAACGGTCACTACGTTCCCGGAAACGAGGCATGATGAATACGCGATCCAGGCCCTTGACGGCGGCTACTTCCTGAGCGCCTGCATCGCCCTCAGAGTGACCCGCGACATCGGCTCTGAGTATTGCACCCCGTTCAGGGGCCCGGTCCGCTACGACGACTCGCTGTCGTGCGCGGCGGACGAGGCCCTCTCCGTTGCGGAGACCGTGCCCCCCCCCCCCCCCTCCCACGGGGCGCGCAGAGCCGGCGCGCGGGTACCTGCGCCTGCAGCCGGCGCTGGACGGTCGGCGTTGGCACGATCCCGTGGCTTTGCTCCCCTGGCCGGCCGGCGGGTGGGCCGTGGCCGAGCGTCCCGGACGGATTCTGCGGCATCGACCGGGTCAGGCGCCCTGCCTCCTGCTGGATCTGAGGGCGGTGATCGAGCCGCTGGGGGCCGAGTCCGGGTTGCTCAACCTCGCGCTGGATCCGCAGTTCCCGGCCGCGCCCTTTCTCTATGTCTACTACACGCGCGGGTCGCTCGCTGAGGGTCGCTCGCTGCAGTCGCGGCTGGCGCGCTTTCCCATCGCGGACCGCCGTATCCGCCGCGAGGAGGAACTGGCGTTGCTGGAAATCCCACGTTTGCCTTCACCGTGGCGCGACCGGGGGGCTCATTTCGGCGGCGCCCTGGGCTTCGGTCCCGACGGCCTGCTCTACCTGGGCATAGGCGACCGGCAAGCGCCCGAACAGGCGCCGCGCCTGGACTCGTTACAGGGCAAGATCCTGCGTTTGGACATACGGCAGGCGACGCGCGCCCGGCCCTACCGCATTCCCGCCGCCAATCCGTGGCGCGGACAGGCCCCCGAAGCGTATGTCCAGGGCTTCCGCAATCCGTGGCGCGGACAGGCCCCCGAAGTGTACGCCCGGGGCTTCCGCAATCCGTGGCGTCTGGCCTTCGACCCCCGGGACGGCGCGCTCTGGGTGGCCGACGTGGGCCAGGACCACCGCGAAGAGGTGAACCGCGTGCAGGCCGGCGCCGACTACGGCTGGCCCCTGTGGGAAGGGGACCTCTGCGAGGGGGAACCCGCGGCCTGCGCGGTGCCCCATGCCGCGCCCGTCGCTGCCTACGGCCATGAACAGGGCAACTGCGCGGTGATCGGCGGCGGCGTCTACCGCGGTACCGCGTTGCCCGGCCTGGACGGCGCCTATCTCTTCGGTGACTATTGCAGCGGTCGCATATGGGCCCTGACGCCCCGCGCCGACGGCGGGTGGCGGAGGCGCCAACTGCTGCAGCTACCGCCGGGCCCGCGCTTGACGGCTTTCGCGCTCGCGGGCGAAGACGTGTACCTCTTGCTCGGAGACGGGGTGAACGGCACCGTTCTGCAGCTGGCGCCATCCCAGCGCGCGCCGGCTGGCTCTGGCTGAATTCAAAGATCAACGCAATCCCGAAGGGAAGCAAAAGGCTATATACGACAACCACTATTGCCCAGCGTTTGGGGAAAGCAGCGTCATTTCTGCCTTGGCTGAACGAAGCGGGCGGCCGCCGCGTGGGCGGTCTTGCCCGTTCTGGATGCGGCGCTGACCTGATCCCGCCAGTTTACGCATGGATTTGTGCTGAGCGAAGATTCCCTAATATATCCCAGACGCGCAATCGGCTGCAGGGCGCAGCAGGTTGCGCGTCTGGGGACGGCGCGGCGTACGCCAACGTTGCATTTGCGCCTGGTTATTCGTGGTGGCGGGCGCTGGTCAGCCGAGTGACGGGCGATCCGTTGGCCGTCGCGGAGCCTCTGAAGCCGGCGTTGCAGGGTGCCGCCGTCGGTGCCGTCATCCGTTGGTTGCGGTATCGGATCGCCTCCCGCGTTGTGGTAGGGGGAGCGGGGGCATCGTCGCGTTTGCCGCGCCCTTCATTACCCTGACTCCCCACATTTTTCCGATACCGCGTTCGCGCTGTGGACGACGCTGGCACTCATCGCGTTCGATCGCTTTCTGCAGGACGGCGCCGACGCCGCTTGGCTGCACGCCGCCGCGCTCGCAGGATTGGCCTGCCTGACGCGGTATGTCGGGTTCTCTCGTGGGCCGCGCGCAGGGTATGGTTGCCCCGTCTTGGCGGAGGGCTTGGCATCCGGCTTCGCCGCGGCGTCGCGTTCGTTCTGGTCGCGCTCGCGTCCATAGGGGCATGGATGTATCGCAGTTGCGCCGCTTGCATCCAATTGACCTGGGATTCCACGCACTCGCTGGGCCGCGACCGTGCCCGCCGCGCTTCCAGGCTGGGCCGCGGGTTACGCTCGCGCCCGTGAATGCAGGGGAGGACAGTAGGTGCGCTCATACGCATAGCCGCATCTCCCTGGGGGCGGAGCGTTGCCGCTCCTCTTGAAAGTCCTGATGGCGGCGTGGGCGGTCGCGGGCATCCTCGCCAGCGCGCGCGAACCTGGCCGCATCGCCTGCCATGCGGTACGGGCGCGGCTTGCGCGTTCTCCGCCGCCGACCTGCGCGCGCAGGCGGCGCGGGAACCGCTGGCGGAACTGGCGGATGGCGTCGTTTTCCGGCTCCCGCCGGCTTGGGCCGGCCACGCCGATCAGATCAGAACGGATTTCGCCGCGCGCCTGCGCGCGGACGGCAGGCGCGCCGGTCGCGCGATCCGTCTTCCATGCGTATCTGGCCGACGGCGCCTTGCGCCTGGTCAAGGATCCCTGCCGTTGGCATGACGCGGAATTGAAATTCTTCCTCCGCGTCGCGCCGCGTCGCCTGCGCGATCGGCCTTCCCCGCGCCAGCCTTTCGGCTGCGCCCACCGCGATTGCCGCTTCAGGCGTTACGGCTTGCGCGTGAATGGCCGGCGCCTGGCTACCGTTTCCCTGCCAACCGACGCGAAGGATATACGCGCGGGGCAGGTCTTCAAACTGCCCCGCGTAGCGCCGCGGCAGGTCTGGCACAGCGCGCTGCCGGTACCCGACTTGTCCCCCGCCGCCGTTCAGGCCCTCCGCGCCGAATGGGCGGCCGCGACAGCGGGCGCGCCGTCTTCGACGTGTATGTGACGGCCGACGCCGTGCGTTTCGTCAAGACGCCCTGCCGCCCGGAGGACATGCAGTCCAAGTTCATCCTGCCGTTCCCGTTCGTCGCTGGAATTGGCCTTAGCGCCCGCGCGCCCTGGATTTCTCGTTCAAAGAACAAGGCGGCATCCATGTTGAAGGAGATGCTGGGTCGGCGCCGATCTGCCCGCGTATGCCGTCGAGCAGCTCCGGGTCGGACAATTCGATTCCGCGCGCCCGCGCGCCCCATGGCCAGAGATCATCCCTCTGCGCGCGGAAAAGGCGGCGCCCCGTTCCCCCTCCGACGAACGGAACGCGTCCTCTGCGCATCTAGGGTTCTGAGACGAGCCGTCGCGGGCATGCCGCCGGCCATGCAATCGGGACCGACTGCCCGCGCGTGGCCGGTCGGAAACAGCGCGCCCGGCATCGGCGAGATACGCTATGGAATTCGTCGGCCACGCCGGATGGGCCTCGTAACCGCCCGTTACCGGTCTGGCCCTGATCAAGGTCAGCGGCGCCCGCGATGCATCGCGCTAGCGAGCGATCCTGAGGCAAAGATTTTCCCTCTATGGAGCGGTATCGCACCCGCTGCCGCAGATAACGGGCGCCCGCCTTCCGTACGCTATAGTTCCGGGATTGGGCGTCCCGCGCGCAGAGTTCTTGTCTTTTCACAACCGTTCCGCGAGTTGTCGTGTTCTCGTTCGTAAACCGAAGCCTGCCGGTTGCCGGAACGCAGAGGCCTGCGCGGGCCTTGCCGATCGTACACCGCCTCGCCATCCTGTATCTCGCGGCGCCGCTGGCTCTCTGGCTGCTGGGCTGGTTCAAATGGTGGATCGGGGCGCCGCTGACCGCGTTGCTCGTCTTGGCGTTGGGATCGCTCCTGGCAGGTCCGTGGCGCGGACGGCGGTTCCGCCTCGTCGACGGCAGCCTTTGGTTGCTGGCGTTGGCATGGATCATGGTCTCCGCGCCCGGCGGGCTCTTTGACAGCCAGGATCCGGACTGGCACAAGCATCGGACGCTTCTGCTGGACTTGGGTCGGTATCCCTGGCCGACGTTCTTGCCCGACGCGCTGGCCGCCCATGTCGCTGACGGCGTTGAATCGGAGCCGCTCTTGCGCTATTACCTGGGCTGGTACCTGGTACCGGGACTGGCCGCGCGGCTGTTCGGACCGGGGGCCTTGCACTGGGCCGTGCCGCTGTGGTCCTGGATCGGCGCCGGTCTGATCCTGTCGCTTTTCAGTCGGGCGGCCCGTCGCAAGGGGCCTGCGCGCTGGCTGGCCGCGGTCTTGTGCCTTTTCTTCAGCAGCCTGAACATTCCGCAAATGCTGTGGAGCGAATGGGAGCGCTTCAATCCCGTCGGCAGCGATCTCGCCCGCTGGTTGTCCCGCCTTGCCCTTGACGTCACGGAGCGACACTGGGCCTACGCCGATCAACGCATGGCGCATTTTCTGTATGCGATGCCGCCTATGGTGGCCTTGTCGACGATCCCGCAACACTTCATTCCCGCGGCCTTGTACAGCCTGTTGCTGCGGCAACTGCGCCATCACCCGCGCTGGCCCGCCGCGAGCGGAGTCGCGCTCGCGGCGGCGCCTTTCTGGTCCGCCTTTGTGGCTGTCGGCCTGCTGCCTTTCATCCTCGTCTGGATAGGGCGCAAGGGCGCGCGCGCGTTTCTGAGCTGGCCCAATCTGTGTCTGGCAGGACCGCTGGCGGGCGTCAGCGCGCTGTATTTGATGACCGACTCCGAGATCTTGTCTCACGGCTGGCTCTGGGAGCAGCCGGCTTGGGGCCGCGAACTGTTGATTTTCTACGTAACGGGGTTCGGCGCATTGGCCGCGGGGCTGTGGATCGCGCAGCCACGCGTGCGCCGGGAGCCATTTTTCGTCGCCGGCCTGCTCACCCTGAGTCTGCTCCCTCTCTACCTGTACGGCGGCAACAATGATTTCATGCTGCGCGCGTCGTTGCCGTCGCTCGTTCTGTTGGGGTATCTCTGCGCCGAGATCTTGCTGGGCCGGAGGGGGCCGCCGCGTCCGTTCGGGGCGCAGGCGCGGTGCGGCCGCGTAGGCCTGCTTCTGATCGTGGGCGCGGGCGCCCTGGATGCGGTTGCCGCCTTGGCCGTCTTCCTTGCCCACGCGGCGCCGTTCCGGTACGCGCAGGCTCCCCATACAGCCTTGGTGGAGTTGCAGGCAAGTCCGCTGTACGTCGCTTTCGAGCTCGGGCCCGCGTTGCAGGCGTTGCTGCAGGAACCCGCTCCCCCGAACGTGCGTCCCGGCCCGCAACTCGTCCGCGGGGCTTGGGATATCTATCTGACCGCCAACGCGCTGGCGTACGTCAAGGATCCCTGCCGCCGGGACGACATGGAAGCTGAACTCTATTTTGCGATCCGTCCCGTCTCCCGCGACAGGCTATCCGCGGCCCGCGTCGACAACGAACCGCTTTTGCACATGCGCGGCGACAGACTCCTCCGCCTGCGGCGCGTCGGGCCCGCCTGCGGCGCGCTGGAAAGGCCCCCTCTGCCTCCGGCGCGCATTCAGACCGGCCAACAGCGGCGCGGGAACAGCGTATGGTTCGCGAATCTGGCCTGGCACGCCGCGGGCGACCCGGTGCGCGTGCAATACGGGGACGGCCGCGCCGTGCAGGCCGCCTATGCCGACGCGACGGCGGAAGCTCCGACGGTGCGGGCCGGCTTTGACGTGTACGTCGCGCCCGACGCGGTGACCTTCGCCAAAGCGCCTTGCCCTCATGAGGATATGCAACCCCGGTTCCGCCTGCATGTCACGCCCTTGGAAACGCGGCATCTGCCCCCGCACCAACGTCGTTTCGGTTTCGACAACCTGGATTTCGCGTTCGGCGATCCCGGCGCGCGCTTTGCGCATCAATGCCTCGCGCGGGTGCCCTTGCCCGCGTACGGCATCGCGCGCCTGGTCGTCGGACAGAACGCCGACGCGGCGCAGTCCGCGTGGCTGTGGCGCGCCGCGATTCCCTTTGCGGATCTGTATCCCCGCGCCCTGGACGACCTGCGCGCCGCCTACGCGGCCGTCGCGGCCATGGAACCGACGGTGCGATCCGTCTTCGACGTATACGCGATGCCCGACGCCGTGATCTTCGCCAAGGCGCCCTGCCTGCCGGAACACACGGACGCCAAATTTATCCTGCACGTCGCGCCGGCCCAGAACCGGGATCTGGCCCGGAATCGCCGGCGTCTGGGCTTCGACAATCTGGATTTTGCTTTGGAAGGATACGGCGCGCACTTTGACGGCAAGTGCCTGGCGCGCCGCGCACTGCCGCCCTACGGCATTGCGCGGCTGCGGGTAGGGCAGTACGACGCGCGCGCCCAACGCGTGCTCTGGCAGGAGGAAATTCTGGATCCAGACGCCAATGGCGCCTGAAGACGCGGCCACGCGCGAACCTTGCGCAGAGGCGCCGCGCAGGCCGCGGGCGCGCGCAGGCGCAAAGGCCGTTCCTGGCGATCCGCGGCGAACTGAGATCAGGCGCGAAAGCGGTCGCCGCTACTCGACGTTTTCCTCTTTCGTTTCTTCTTCCGCGTCCGTGCGCCGCGGCGCGAACTTCATCACCTGAAACTGTTCCCAGTGCGTCCGCGTACCGTCTGCGTTTTCTTCGCCCCACCGTTCCATCCAACGCCGGGTCGCTTGTTTTTCCCGCTCCGCGAACTGGCTTTTGTGGCACAGGATGGCCTCGATCTTGGTTTCGACGACGGTCGTTACGTCCACGCGGGTATTGCCCTGATCGAAGTTGGTCAGGTACAACTGTTGAATCTTGTGCGGCTGAAAGCCTTCGTCCAACATTCGGGGAAAGAACATCATGTTGTCCGCGGCCGGGAAAATGGCTTCCAGCGCGACGAGCCCCGCATTGCGGTGATCCGGGTGGTTGATGTACCCCTCGCCATGGAAATAGCGGGTTGGGTCCGGGCAGATGACGATCTCCGGTTGCAGGGCGCGTATGATGCGGGTCACCCTTTCCCGCAGGGCGCGCGTAGGCGCCAGGAAACCGTCTTCCTCGCCCATGAAAAGAACCTGTTTGACCCCGCTGACCCGGGCCGCGTTGCGCTGTTCTTCCTTGCGCATCAGGACCAGCTGGTTATGGGTAATCTCAGGGTTGTGATTGCCTTTGTCCCCGTTGGTCAGGATCATGTAGTGGACATGGATGCCGGCCTGGGCCATGAGAATGGCGGTGCCGCCGCAACTGATGTCGGGGTCGTCCGGATGGGCCATGATGACCAGAACGTTCTTGACGTCCTTCCAATCCGGCGTTTGCCATTCTTTCTCTGTTGCCATCTAGGGTCACCTAATCCTTTGCGTCGCGCGGACGCGCACCCCTGCATGGCTTGGGGGCGCGCCCGCGCGGCTGCGTGAAATCAGACGGGCGCGTCGGCTGCGCGCCTTACATGTCCAGGGCTGCGTACCCGGGACCTTCCGTAAAGTACATCGCGTTCAATTCCGTGCAATACGCCTGCTCCTCCGGGAGGTCTTCCTCCGGCAGGATGGCATCCACCGGACATTCCGGCACGCAGGCCCCGCAGTCGATGCAGGTTTCCGGATCGATATAGAACCAAGGCCACTCCGATTCGGGCTCGCCCGGAATGATGCATTCCACCGGACAGACCTCAACGCAAGCGCCGTCGCGAATGCATTCGTCAAAGATTACATGTGTCATTTCGTCGCTCCGCTTTTCCGGTTCCTGACCTCTGACCGCAGCCCCGGCACAGCCTGGAGCCCAAGCCTGGCAGGGCGTACAGGTAAAGTATACAAAACGGGAAGGGAAAATCGACATGATCATGGCCTTCGGCGCGCGACCGATTCCCGCGTCCAGGCCGCGCGGACCGATGGCGCCCGGCTCTTTTGCGCCGTCCGGGCGCGGGGCGCCGTACAATGGGGATGCGCGGCGCAGCGAGCGACGAACAGGGAAGGGCACGGATGAGCGAAGCAAACCCAGAGGTTTTGCGCGCGGTGCTGGCCGGATGCGGCGGCATCAGCCGCACCTGGTTGCGCAGCCTCGTCACGCGCGCGGACGTGGAGCTCGCGGGCATGGTCGATCTGGCTCTCCCCGCGGTCCGGGCGCGGCAGGCGGAATTCAATCTGCAACGCGTGCCGGCGGGCACGGATTTGCGCGCGATGATCCAGGATGTCGGCGCGCAGGTGGTTTTCGACTGCACGGTGCCCAGCGCCCATCCGACGGTTACGCTGACGGCGCTGGAGTTGGGGTGCCATGTGCTGGGCGAGAAGCCTTTGGCGCCGACCTTGGCGGAGGCGCGGCGCATGATCGAAGCCGCGGCCGTCCACGGCAAAACGTACGCCGTCATCCAAAATCGTCGGTACCGGGATTCCATCGTCCAGTACCGGGACATGGTGCAGTCCGCCGCCGTCGGTCCCCTCACGACCATGACGGCCAACTTCTTTCTGGGCCCGCATTTCGGCGGCTTCCGCGACGCCATGGAGCACGTCCTGCTCGTCGACATGGCCATTCATACCTTCGATCAGGCGCGTTTCATCGCCGGCCAGGAGCCCGTCAGCGTCTATTGCCATGAATGGAATCCCGTCGGTTCCTGGTATGCCCACGGCGCCGCGGCCATGTGCATCTTCGAAATGACGGACGGCCTGCTGTTCAGTTACAACGGCAGTTGGTGCGCCGAGGGCCTGAACAATTCGTGGAACTGCGATTGGCGTTGCGTCGGCGCCAAGGGCTCGGCGCTGTGGGACGGCGAAGACGGTATCCGAGGCGAAACCGTCGTCGGCGCCGAGGGCTTTTTCCGGGAGACGGCGCCGATCCCCGTGCCCGCCGCGCCCGGCTTGACCCATCTGCTGCATGCCGGCGTCATTGACGACTTTCTGACCTCCATTCGGGCCGGCAGGGAGCCCCAGACCGTCTGCACCGACAACGTCAAGAGCCTGGCCATGATGCTGGGAGCCGTGGAAAGCGCTGAAGCGGGCAAGCGGGTCGATATCGTCATATAGGCGCGTAAGAAGCGCTTGTGCCAGGGCGAGGCGCGCGCCCCGCAGGCGCGCGCCTCGCCGAACGAAACCCGTTTCCGTATAATGTTCTCATCCGGGCTCGGGCGCCGCGGGCGCGGCGAACGTCGTTGGCCGTCCTCTGCGGACTGCCCGCGGGTGCCCGAACCGCAACCCGTTCCGCCTCCGCTGTCGCCATGAAACTTGAAATTCCCTTGACGCCGCCGGCCTCGTTGACGCCGGGCGCCGCGCCCGCGGCCTTTCACGTCATGCTCAAGCCGCGGGGCGCCATTTGCAACCTGGATTGCACGTATTGCTACTTTCTGTCCAAGGAGAAGCTCTATCCCCAGAGCGACTTTCGCATGCCGCTCGCCTTGCTGGAGGACTATACGCGGCAATACATAGAGGCCCAGCGCGTATCCGAAATCACGTTCGCGTGGCAAGGGGGCGAACCGACGCTCATGGGGCTGGATTACTTCAAACAGGCGGTGGCGTACCAGCAGAAGTACCGCAAGCCCGGCATGCGCATCCGGAACGCGCTCCAGACCAACGGCACGTTGCTGGATGCGGAATGGTGCGCCTTCTTTCATGCGCACGACTTCCTGATCGGATTGAGCATGGACGGCCCGCCGGCCCTCCACGACAAATACCGGGTGGACAAGGGCGGCGCTCCGACCCATGCCAAGGTGCTGGCGGCCGCGCGCCTTTTGCAGGCCCATCAAGTGGAATTCAATATCCTGGCTACGGTGCATGCCGGGAACGCGCGCCAGCCGCTGGAGGTCTACCGCTATCTCCGGGACGAGGTCGGCGCCCGTTTCATGCAGTTCATTCCCATCGTGGAGCGGGACAACGAGACCGGGTACCAGGAAGGGACGGGCGTGACCCCGCGCAGCGTTACGGCCCGCCAATACGGCGATTTCCTCATCGCCCTTTTCGAGGAATGGGTGCGCCGCGACGTCGGACGCGTGTTCGTGCAGATCTTCGACGTGGCCTTGGCCGCCTGGTCAGGCCGCCGGCCCGGCCTGTGCATCTTCGAGGAGACCTGCGGCTCCGCGCTGGCCCTGGAGCACAACGGCGATCTGTTCTCCTGCGATCACTACGTCGAACCGGATTACTACCTGGGCAACCTGGCGGACGTTCCGCTCGCGGACATGGCGGGCTCGGCCCGCCAGAACCGATTCGGCCAAGACAAGAAGGATACCCTGCCCCAATACTGCCTGGACTGCGAAGTGCGGTTCGTGTGCAACGGCGGCTGTCCCAAAAACCGGTTCATCCCGACCCCTGACGGCGAAGCCGGCCTGAATTACCTGTGCGCCGGGTATCGCGCGTTTTTCAATCATGTGCGCCGTCCGATGGAAATGATGGCCGATCTGTTGCGGCAGCGCCGCCCGCCCGCGGATCTGATGGCCTTCTACGCCCAACGCGATCAGACGCTCCCGTCCGCCAAGGCGCATCGCAACGCGCCGTGTCCCTGCGGCAGCGGTCGCAAGTACAAGACCTGTTGCGGACGGCGGCAGAAGACCCTGCGGCAGGTCGTCAGCTGACGACCTGGGCCGCAACGGCCTTGCGCGCGTCAATCCGGCCAATGCGGATTGCGTTGCGGATAACGCGCGGCCACGTCATGCCGCCAGGCCTGCAGCAGGGCATGGAGATGCCGCGTCCGCGCCGGTTCCGCCTCCGCGAGATTGCAGGCTTCCCCGACGTCGTCCGCCAAGTTGTACAGCTCCAGCCGCTCGTCTTCGTAGAACTCGATCAACTTGTAATCCCCGGCCCGGACGGATGAACCCGGGGTGCCGCCTTGGTTGCCGTAATGGGGGTAGTGCCAGAACAGGGCTTCCCGCGTCCAGTCCCGTTCGCCGCGCAGAAGGGGGACGAGGCTCGCGCCGTCGATCACGGACGGTCCCGGCGCGATGCCCGCCAATTCCATCAGGGTAGGGAACACGTCTATGCTGCAGACGGGCGCGGAGCAGGCGGCGCCCGGCGCGATGCGGCCGGGCCAATACGCCAGGAAGGGCGTACGCGTGCCGCCTTCGTACATCCAGCCTTTGCCCTCGGCCAAGGGCGCATTGCAGGTCGGCGAACCTTCCGCGGACGACAGACCGCCGTTATCCGAGGCGAAGAGTACGAGCGTATTGTCCGCGAGGCCCTCTGCCTCCAGCGCGGTCAGAATGCGTCCGACGTTTTCGTCCATGCTCTCCACCATGGCCGCGTACGCAGGGTCCGATTGCCGTACGCGGCGCGTGACGCGGAGATGCCGCTTGTGCTCCGTGGGGAAAAATTCCCCTTCCGCCAGCGCGGCTTGCCGGTCCAATCCCAGCGCCCGCGCCTTGGCGCGATACTTTTCGATCTTGTCCGCCTTGGCCTGGATGGGCGTATGCACGGCGTAATACCACAGATTCAGGAAGAAGGGCCGATCGTCCCGCTGCCGGATCAGAGCCAACGCTTCGTCCGTCAGCCGATCCGTCAGGTATTCGCCGGGCGGACCCGGCGGCAGGCCCGGAATGGCGTAGGGACTGAAATACCCGCCGGTCCCCGGAGAGCCGAGATAGCAACCGCCGACGTTGACGTCGAAACCGTGCCGTTCCGGATAGGCGTCCTCGGTTCCCAAGTGCCATTTGCCGACGTGCCATGTGCGGTAACCGCGCGTCCGCAACAGCGACGCGGACGTCACCTCGGCCAAGGGCAGATGACGGACGTAAGGCACGTCCACCAGTTGCCCGCGGGCCGGATGGATGCGTCCTCCCCAGTCAATCCAGTCGGTCAGGCCGATCCGCGCAGGATAGCGTCCTGTCAGCAGACTGGCGCGGGTCGGAGAGCATACCGGGCACGCGGCATAGGCGTCGGTGAAGCGCAGGCCTTGACGCGCCAGTCGATCCAGATGGGGCGTTTCATAGAAGGCGCTGCCGAAGCAGGCCAGATCCCGCCATCCCAGATCATCAATCAGGATGAAGACGAAGTTGGGTTGCGTCATAGACGGCATGGGCATGAATGGCTGGCATGGATACTCTGCATTCTAGGCTGTTCCGCTTGACGTAATCAAGTTTCAGTCATGGCTGAACGTCCGGAACGCTGAGGCCTCATTGCCTTGCCGAGCCTGGGAGCCAGCGCCAGCTGATTAGGTCGCGCGGACAATTTGGCTTTCCGACCGTAGAGGCGCTTTGCCCAAAAGGATTTGGGTCTCCGTAGCCGTGAGTGCCGCTTTGGCCCAGTGCATCCTCCGGCGTTTTGAGCCTCGCGCATCGGTCCCCGCGGGGAATGCCAGACAATATCCACACAACCCAAGGATGAACGGCGTTCGTAGCAGGCGCTGGGCTCATGCTCTCCGGCTTTGCCTGGCAGCCTTGATTGCGTACGGGCTCAACGGTCTGCGCGAGTTGCCCAGACGCGCGCCGCGCAGGCGGCTTTCCGCGCCTCTGTCACGCGCGCGGCCGGCGGTTGGCGTCCCTTAGGCCGGCGCGTCGCGACAAAGCGCAGGATGGCGCATCAGATATTCCAGCAGCGCTTCCGCCGCCCACTGGTGGCCCGCGGCATTCCAGTGGTAATCGTGCGGCCAGTAAGCGGCCTGGACTTCGGCTCCTTGGCGGCGGATGTAATCGAACTGGTCAATGACGGGAATATCCCGCGCGTCCGCCATGGCTTTCATTTGCGCGAAGAAACCGTCGCCGTCGTTCCGCATGGCGTGCGACGCCAGGATCACCAGCGAAAAGCCGTCGCGCTCCGCGCGGAGCTGGAATTGATCCAGGGCGAAAGCCGTAAAGGCCAAGGCTTCCTCGAAAGCGCGCGGTCGGTTCGAGGCCAGGAACACCTTTTCCATGTCCGGTATCGTGGTCGGCTGCCATCCTTCCAACCGCGGCGCGTAGCCGGAGCGCTGACGCAAGGCTTCCACCCGCGCGATCAGCTGCGGGTTCGCCGTCGGGGGAAACAAGGCATTGAACTTGGCTTGCAGCCAGAGCGCGAAATAGGAGGCTTCCGTCATTTTCCGCCACGCTTTCGCGAACCAGGGCCGCGGCGGCGAGGGCGGGAGCGGCAAACGAAACGCGGCGTACTCGGGCGCGGGAGGCCGTAGCCGCAGCGCGCCCGTAGGCGTTTCAACGGCTGCCGAGACGCGGGGTATGTGATCCGGTCCCCAACCTTGGCGCAAGGCCTGGAGCGCGGCATCGTTGTCCACGAAGTCGTTCGGCACGAAGACGAGCACCACCAACTTGGGACGCAAGGGACGCGCATACGCGTCGTAAAAAGGCAGTTGATTGATCTGGCCGGTGCCATTGAGGCCGAACGCCGAGGTCGTAATGCGCAGGGCCGGCGCGGCGCGGGCGGCGAGCGCCTCCAGCCGGACGTGAAATTTGTCGGCAATGGGTACCTGGCGCGCCTCCACGAACGAGTCGCCGATCGCGACGATATGGCAACTGCTGACGGCGCGTTGAACGATGGGTTCGCGATCGAGAAAACTGAAGCGGTTGGTGTACGAGACGGTCCAGAAATCCAGCTTGTTCGTCCAGCGCACTTCGGCGTGGGGTTCCCGCATCAGGCTGACGTGCGGGACGAAGCGCGTTACGGTTCTCTGCGTCGTCATGAACGGCACGGACAACCGCCAATAGATCTCGCCGCCTACGGCGAGCAGGAACGACCCGGCGAGGAGCGCCAACGCGTTCCATCCCATGACGCGCAAGAAACGCGAGACGGATCTGTAACGCGGCGCATGCCCAAAAACAGCGAACGGCTTGGGAACCATAGTCAGCGTGCGCGTTCTGCGCTCCGGTCCTCCATCCGGCGTTGAATGCGTCTTGGGCCTGCGCGACGGCCGGCCAGAGGCCTTGGCCGAGGGCCCGCGCCCGCGCGCGTAACGCGTGCCATGGCGCGCGGCGTTCTCCCGCGCATCGGCGCGCGGAAGCCGTTGGCCTTGCAGGCAGGCCGCCCGGTATCCTCTGGCCTGATTGTATCCGCGTTTCCCAATGCGTACGGCGGGAAGGACGGCAGGGCCTTAAGCCGATGCCGGACGCGTCGTCTGTCCCATGGGCGAGAAGCGCAATTGATCTTCGTCTGCCTCCCACTCATCGTTGGGCCGATCGCCGCGCGGATCCGGCGCGGGCCGACATCCGCCCGCGACGAAGGGTTCGGCGCGTATGGAGAGGGCGCTATGCCATCCGTTGCCGTCTTCAATCGCCGCCTCCCGCGCGCAATCCTGTTGCTGGCGCCCCGCCGACCGGGCTTGCGGCAGGTACTGTCAATTCTGCCCTGCACGCCGTAGATGCCCCGGATCCGGCGCGGTTGGCTCCGGGGCGCGATGGGTTGTCCCGGGGCGGTTCGTTGCGCTGGCCGCGGCGGGCAGGAACGGGAGGTCCCGCTGCCAGAGAGTGCGCTGTTCCGCAGAGAGGAATTGGCCGACGCGCAGGCGGGCGAGGGGGTAGGCAGGCAAGGCCTGGCGCGCGAGGCAGACGCCGTCGAACAGGGCGCCGTGCCCAGCTAGGGGAAAACTCAGGTTGGCGAAGCCGGCGCGCCAGCGGTGCGCCGGCAAGCGCCAGCGCTGAACAGGCACGGCGTGCAGGATGAATTTGGCTGCCTTGTCCTCCGGGCGACAGGGAGCCTTGATGAAGGTTACGGTGCGTTCCGCCACATGAACGTCGAAGACGTCGCGCACGGCGGGCGGCTGGGCGGCAGCCGTGCGATAGGCCGCGCGCAAGATGGCCAGGGCGTCGGGTACGCGCTCCGCGAAAGGAATCTCCGCGTGCCAGAGATCCGTGCCGGCCGCGTACTGCCCTACGCGCAGCCGCGCGATCCCGTACGGCGGCAAGGGCACGGCAGCCCAACACTGGTCGTCCTGGCGCACGGCAAAGCCGGGGAAATGGAAGTCGAGGTTGTCGAAGCCGGCGGCTTGACGCGCAACGGGCAGATCGCTGCGTTCCCAAGGAATCGCATGCAGGAAGAATTTCGCGCGCACGTCGGCATGCCGGCATGGCGCCCGCGCCAGAGTCACCGCGTCGGGAGCCAGGTAGACATTGAAAGCCGCATGCATCGCCGGGTCGGATGCGCGCAAGACCTGCTGGACGGCGCGCCGGTCGCGGGCCGTTACCTCGACCAGACCGCGCGCGCGGTCCGCGGCTAAGGCAATGGACCAGTCGCCCGCGGCGCGCCCGCGTTGGCCGGTGCGGATATGCGCGGGCGCAAAGGGAAATGAACGCACCACGCTGCATGCCGCGCCGCGCGGGCGGACGTACGTATTGAGAAGGCCGTAGCTGCCGCCGCCGGCCGCTTCCATATCCCACGTAACGCCGAAATCCGCGCGGGACGCCGGCAGAACCTGCAGGAAAAACTCGGCGGCGTCCGCGCGCTCGTCCGTCCACGCGCAGGGCGCCTTGAGGTATACGAGCCGATTGGCATCGGCTTCCCAGTAGATATCCCACGCGCCGCGCGCGACCAGTTGTCCCGGCGGCGCAGGCGGGCGGGACAGACCCGGCGTGCGCAGCAAGGTTCTGAGCGCGGGCGACGGCGCGAAGGCGATGTTTTCGTGCTGCCACAGCCAAGGCAGGTCAAACAACGTCATCCGCGCCGCCAGGACGTCTTGGGCGTAAATGACGGGATCGATCCTTTGGAGCGCGTCGGCCAGAACGCTGAGGCTGGTCAACGCGCCCAACCCCAGTATCGAGAGGAGCGCGGCGGCGCCCCCGCGCAGGGGACGCGCCCAGACGTCAAGGCAGCAGCGGCACAGCACGAGCAAAGAGGGTAAGGCCGCCCGCGCCAGGAAATGGCCGTCGCCGTACTGATACCAGGGCAGCAACCCCAGGGTGATCAGGCTGGCGATGAAGAAGGGTTCCCGTCGCAACCCAGGGCGCAAGACGGCCAGGCAGAGGGCCAGGAGCGCGAATTCCGTTACGTAGAGCAAAGGCAGGCCGCGCGCGACCCGGGGCCAATCGTACCGTTCCCAGACCCAGCCGCGGGCGAAACCGGCGGCGCCAGGCAGCAGATACAGGGCCAGGAGACCTATCAGCAGGGCGGCCAAGATCAAGTTCGGCCAGGCGAGAAAAGGCCGGAGGCCGCGGGTCCACAGCAGGACTGCGACCAGGGGCAGCAGACCGACGGCCGCGAAAGGCGACCAGAACGCAACGGCCGCCAGCAGAACTCCGCTCAGGGCCAGAAAGCGCGGTTCCTGACGCAACTGCAGGAGCAGCTGCGTCCCTATCCAGGCCGACAGGCCGTGTTGAGGCGAGCCGCGGAAAATATGCATATGCGACGTGAGGCGCACGGTGGTAAGGTCAGGTTTCTCCAGCAGGCGCTGGACGGTAATCCGCGGCCATCCTTGGGCATCCACGTTGACCGCGAGCCAATCCCAGCCTTCTTCCATGACCAGGCGCAGCACGTCCATGCCGCTGAAGAAAACGAATAGGGCAACGGCCCCGACAATCCCCCATCCCCTGCGCTCCCGCGTGAACAGCCACAGCACGAAACTTGTGCCCAGCCAGGTCCAGAGCGGTACCGCCCATGACAGCGCATCCGTCCCCCACACGCGTCCGATCAGTCCCGGCACCATGGCCCACCCCAGGTAATAACGGAGCAAGGGGCGCGGCATTTCATCCGCGTAGGCCGCGAGCGGATCGGATAGCCAAACCGGCCATGGATTGCGCGCCAGGGTCTGCAATATCACATGGCGATCCATCCAGTTCGGGAAGCGTCCGTCAAATAGGCCGCCGCCGGCGGTCGTCATGACCCAGGCCAGCGCCGCGAGCGCCAAGCCCAAGGCGGCGAGCCGGGGACGCCCGCGCCAGGAACCCATCCATACGGGCTTGAGGGCCAAAGCCAGTAGGGCCACGGCGGGCAGGCCAATCCACCACTGAAACCAGCCCAGCAGCCAAATGACCAGCGGCAAAAGCAGATACAGAAACGCCAGCCGATGCGTGATCGGCCACTCCTGGACGGGAAACGATTGCCCGTCGGGAACGGGCCGGCGTTTCCCGGTAGCCATCGTTACGGCCCTGTGCCCTGCAGCTTCAGGGGCGCGCGGAGCGGACGCGCTCCGGAACCGTTGCAACGCGATCAAGATACGCGCCCGCAAACCGATCAGGCGCGGCCGGAGGGAACTGTTGGGTCGAGGAGGCAAGACGGCGCCAACCACGATCTGAGCCGCGGACAGCGCTTTCTCTGGACGTTTGCGCCGCGCAACGCCTCGGTTCGCCAGGCACGGGGCGGAACCTGATAAAACAAACATCTGCGTACCATGCTCACAATATAGCATGCAACAGGACAGGCGTCATGAGGCAGGGTTATCGCTGGCCGGATCATGATTCGTCCTGGTTGCGCAACTGCGCGCGGCAGGACAAGAGAAACCCGGGCGCGCTGTCGCAATCGATCGCGCTAGATGCATTGGCCTGTTTGCGGCCATACGGCATGATTCCGCCTGGACTTGACAACAGCATATTTAATTTCAATATATGTCAAAACGAATAAACGCAATGTTCCTGAACGCCGGCGCGCTTACGGCATTCATCCGCGCGCCGCCTGGAATAGGTTGAAAGGAAGGTAAGGCCGCCGCCGGACGCGCTCCCGGAACGGATAGGCCCGTACGGGTACGGCTCCGCGCCGGATGCGCACGCTTTCCGGGCGACTGTCGGTTGTGTCCGCGTTCCAAACTATGAGCCACGCGAGCCATGGAACGCGCAATGGACGCGCGCCGGCCAACACGGCCCGCGCATGCGCGCGCGGTTACGTCAACGGTCCGCGACTTGAACGCCGGGCGCATGGCGGGATCGCAAGGGGCAAACCCTGTTGCAAGCACGCGGCGGCGGGCGGATCGTCAGGGACGACAAGGCAGGGGGCGACGGGCCTGATACGCGATGCGGACGGAAATACTGGCATGTTTCGGCGCCCGCCGATACCCGTCAAGGCAATTTGGCTCCGCATACCGCGCAGGCCGTTACACTTTGCTGGGACGGCGTTGTACATCGCCTGCTCGCTGTCTGCGCATACGCGAACTGGGCAGCGAGTCCTGTTTCCGGCGACGGCAAACGCATACGATCGGCTGAGGCCGGCTGGCGCCTGCGACGTGGCCGCGGACAACGCGCGGCCCTCTGCTTGCGTCCAAGCGTTCCAGCTGCCGGCTCCATGTTCGCTGTCGGCTGGAACTCGGGCGCGATAGGGCGCATACGCTGTGCGGGACGGACAATGAGGCGCGCGGCGGCGTGGCCGCGCAGGCCGATCCGCCGCTATGTCGCTGCGTAACCGGCAACGACGCGGCACCGCGGCGGCGTTGGCGCAGGCCGCGCCCGCGGGCCGCGGAATGGCCGCTGGGAAATAGAGCGGTCATGGCGGTAATGACATTATAATAACGGTCTGTCATGGCAACTGGGCTCTGCTTGTCCTAATTCCGATCGTCCTGCTCCAAGTATGCCCCTGGGATGCGCGCCCGGCAACGTCAAAATATTGCTTATCGGTCCCCGGTCCGGCGCGCATGCGGGCGCCCCCAGCATCATCGGCGGCACCAAAGTCCTTTTCGAAGATCTGGTGCGCAACCTGAAGGCGCGCGGTTTTGCGCTGGATATCCTGAATACCTCCAGGCCCAGAGCCACGCAAGTGCCGTGGCGGGCCCGGTTCACCGATTTCGTCACCTTCGCCAAGGTGGTGAGCCGGGCGTGCTGCAAGATCCGGCGTTGCGATCTCGTTTTCCTTAACGTGTCTTCTTATTCGGCGTGGGGCAGCGCCACCGCCCTTTGGTTGCTGTGCCGGATCGCGCGCCGGCCGTTGGTGCTGAAATTCTTCGGAGCCTACCTGAACGTCAAGTACCGCACCATCCATCCCTGGGCGCGTTGGTGGGCCGAAAAAACCTTTCTGCAAAGCGATCTGATTTACGTGGAAACCCGATCGGTGCGCGACGCTTTTCCGCACTGCGCCAACATGGAATGCATCCCCAATACGCGTGACATCGCCGTCGTGGCCGAACCGCAGCGCGCCCAGGCGCGCAAATTGCTTTTTCTGGGCCAACTGCGCCAGGAAAAAGGCTGGCCGGAAGCCTTGGAGGCGTGCCGGGATTTGCCGGAGGGCTGCCATCTTTCCGTGTTCGGACCGGGCATGCTGAACACGGATTTTTCTCTCTTCCGGAATCATCCCAAGGCCACGTACGGCGGCGCGTTGGCCCCCGAGCGCGTACCCCAGCTGCTGTGCGAGCATGATCTGCTTCTGATCCCCAGCTACTACCGCGGCGAGGGCCATCCCGGCGTTGCCATTGAAGCCTTTCAGTGCGGCATGCCGGTGATAGCGACCCGGTGGCGCGCCATTCCCGAAGTCGTGCAACACGAAGAAAACGGCTTGCTGGTGGAGCCGCGTTCCGTGGCGGAGCTGAAGGCGGCCATCCTGCGCCTTGTGGAAGATGCCGATTTGTATCGCACTCTGTGCCAGGGCGCGAAACGTCGCGGCGAATACTTTCGCAGTCCGGTCTGGTACGACCGCATGGCCGGAAAACTGCGCGGCTTGGTGCGGCGGGGCCCCGTCAACGATGGCGCCGCGTAACGCCGTCTTCCGGACGGCGCGCCCCGCGGCGCGGCGAGACGAAACCGGCGACAGCCCGGTTAGGGCGCCTTCGCCGCGCGCGGTCCAGAGCGCGCATAGCCGCCTGTCTGGCGCCAAGGCTTGCGTTGCCCGGCTGATGATCGGATGATCAACTACGATTATTTGCTCGTTGTCGGACCGGGGCGTTCCGGCAGCGAATTCCTCTATGAAAATCTGAAATCGCATCCTCAGTTCGCCTTTCCGGAAATCAAGGAAGGCTACTATTACCGATCCTTGCGCGCGTTCGTCCGCGCGCGGGCGCGCCTGGCGGACGCAACGCCCCAGATTTTGGCCGATATTGCGAATCTGGGGTACTGCGATGCCGCCTTGGGCTCAGGCATTCAGACCTTGCAACGCGCCGGGTATCGGGTCCTGGTCGTCGTGCTGTTGCGGGATCATGCGGCGCGGGCCGTTTCCATGATGCGTTTCCGCAGGAGCCGCGGCGAGTTCTCCGCCTGGCGGGGCCGCGGCCGGTTGGAAGCCGCGGTCGTGGCCGATCGGCTGACGCCCCAGCACCTGCAAAGCCTCTTCGGCTTGCAAGTCGACGTGCTGACCTGTCACTTCTCGGCCCTGGTGGGAGCTACGCCGGTTTTTCTCCAGTATCTGGCCACGCTGTGCGGCACGACCGCGATTCCTTGCCTCGCGCAGAAACGCGTCAACCGTTCGGTGCAAGCCCGCTCCTTGCCGCTCGCCGCCTTGGGCAAACTGACGGCCATGGCTTTGCGCGCCGGGGGCTTCCGACGCCTGTTGCAAACGATGAAGAACAACCCGATGCTCGCGCGCCTGTTTTTCGTGCCTCTGGCGAGCCCCGACCTCGAAGGCGCTTTGCGTCCGGACCACCAGCGGCTCTTGGACGACGCGTTCCGTCAGTGTTGCGCAACCGTAGAACGCCGCTCCCGTCCGGTAGGCGAAAACATTTACCTCAAAACGGCCGCTTGACCGGCGCGCGGGCCTGATTGCGGTCAGGTTCACGCGCCGGGCATCCGCCTACGCGCGGTCCGCGGCCATGACGGACGCGCCATGCCCTGACGCGTCCATTGAAGCCGTTGCGCGCGGGCCGGCGGAACGGGAAGGGCCGGCAGATGCGCTCCCAAGCGGCTCCTGCCAGCCGGCGCGCCGGCCAACTAATTGGGTTCGTACCACCCCGAGCCGAAATACAGGCCGTCATGCTGCACGACCCAAGAATGCTTGAGGCCTTCCTCGCCTGCCTCCGGGTTGACGAAGCGGTAATCCACCCACGCGCCCGTTTCGGGCGCGGAGAGCAACAGGGGGCCGTAGACCAAACCGGTTGAATCCACGCCTAGAGGCCCGTATATGCTTGCGCCCACGTTTTCCGGCACGGTCGCGTGGGTCAGCACGATGCCGTCGGCGTCAATGATGAACAGGTACCAGGCTCCGTCCACGCTTTCGGGACTGTTATAGTAGGCCAGCGTGGCCAAACGCCCCTCGCGGTCATAGCGGTCTATGGCCTGTTGCACGAAGGCCTGGGTATACGCAGCGTCGTCCATGGGGACCGCCGCCTGGACGTCCTGCGCCTCGTACCATCCGGATGCGAAATAGAGGCCGTTATGGCGCACGACCCAAGTATGTTTGCGGCCTTCCGCGCCCGTGGCGGGATTGACGTACCGGTAACGCACCCAACGGCCCGTCTCGGTGGCGGCGATCAAGCGCGGGCCGAATCGATCCCCGGTCGAATCCACGCCCGTCAGGCCCAGGACGTTGCGCCCTACGCGGTCAGGCTGCGTCGGATGGGCCAGGATCGTGCCGTCAGCGCCTACAATGAATACGTACCAGGCTCCGTCCACGCTGCCTGCGCTGTTGTAGTAGGCCAAGGCGTCTTCGCGGCCCAACTCGTCGTACTGATTCAGGGCCAGTTGCACGAAGGCCTGGGCGTAGGCCGGGGGATTGGCCTTGGAGGGATAAGAAGTAGCCATCATCTGGGCATCGGCGCAAGCCGTCAACCAGAGAAGGCCGGCCAGGCACAAGAGGCTGCGCCCTAGGCCGACGGCGCTCCGTTGCGCCGCGCCTGCCAGAAAAGAAATCGCTCGCACCATCGTAAAACCTGCTTCCTTTGCTTTCTTCACTCAGGGAGAACGCGCCATGTCAGGCGCAGGATCCGAAACGTCGCCGTGGGTTCCCGCCTCAAGAAGCGATCCGCCTTTGCACGACAACCAAGACATAATAGCATGCAAGCGCAGAGGTCCGCATCCGGCAACGACGCGGCTTGGCCTCGGAAACCCATACCCGTTCGGAGGAGCGGGGCCAAGCCCGAGACGCCTGACCATGACGCGGCGGCGCGGGAAACGAAATGGAGCTGGGGGGACTCGAACCCCCGGCCTCCACAGTGCGATTGTGGCGCTCTCCCAAACTGAGCTACAGCCCCTTCTCTCGGATCAGCCGCGCTAGAGGCGTATGGAGCTTATGGGACTTGAACCCATGACCTCCACAATGCCATTGTGGCGCTCTCCCAAACTGAGCTAAAGCCCCTCTAGACGGGAGGCATCTTACTAAGAGGCGCGGGCGAGAGTCAAAATTGCCGCGTCGCAGGGGGCCGGATCGTCGCGACGCGCGCGGCGTTCGGCGGAGCCAGCGTGCCTGCGCGGAGGGCTGCCGGCGCAGAGCGCAGGCGCAACGTCATGCGCCCAGCGCTGGAGGACGGCGCGCGGCCTCGATGGCCTGCGCCAAACCCGCCAACGCGGTTTCGTCTTCCAGACTGGACGCGTCGCCGACAGGACGTTGCAGATAGACGTCCCGGATCAGGCGGCGCATGATTTTGCCGTTGCGGGTCTTGGGCAGGGCCGGCACGAAAATCAGATCGGCGGGACGCAGAGGCTTGCCCAGCTGATGGACGACGGCGGCCAGCAAGCGGGCGCGCAAAGCCGCATCGGCCTTGGCGTCCGCATGCAATACGCAGAAGCAGACGGCCTGTTGGCCCTTGACGGGATCGGGCATGGCGACCGCCGCGGATTCGGCCACTGCCGGGTGGCCGTTCAGGATCTGTTCGTATTCGGCCGGCCCGACCCGTTTGTCCGCCACGTTCATGGTGTCGTCGCTGCGTCCCAGCACGAACCAGTAGCCCTCGGCGTCCCGCACGGCCAGATCGCCTTGCCGCCAGAGGTGCGGCCATGCGCTCCAGTACGTATCCTCGTAGCGCCGGCCGTCGTCGCGCCAGAAGCCGCGGGCCATGCCGATCCATGGCTGGCGCACCACCAATTCGCCCGCGACGCCCGTCAGACTGTCCCCCTGGGCATCCACCACGTCGGCGTCCATGCCCGGCAGCGCGGCGTTGAAAGAACAGGGTTTCAGCGGGCGCAGCCAATGGCAACCCAAAATGCCGCCGCTGATTTCGGTGCCGCCGGTATAGTTCAGCAGCGGTTTGGCGCCGGCCAGGGCGTGGCGAAAAATCCAGGTCCAGGCCGCCGGATCCCACGGGCTGCCCGTCGCGCCGATCGCGCGCAACCGCGTCAGGTCATGGCGCGCGACCCATTCCGGGCCATGGCCCTGCAGCAGGCGCGCCACGGTGGGGGAGAGGCCGCACAGGGAGACGGCGTGCCGCGCGCACAAGGCCCACAACCGACCGGGATCCGGAAAGGCCGGCGCGCCGTCGTATACGGCCATGGCGCTGCCGAGCAGCAGGGTGCCCAGAATCAGCCAGGGCCCCATCATCCAGCCCAGATCCGTGTACCATAAAACCCTGTCGTCCCGTTTGACGTCAAAGCCATGCGCCATATCCTGCGCCGCCTTGACGGGAAAACCGCAATGGGCATGCACGATGCCCTTGGGCTGGCCGGTGGTGCCGCTGGTGTAGAGGAGCAGGCAGGGCGCGTCCGCGTCCACGGAGGCTGTTGCGGCCTCCGTCCGTTCCTGCCGGCAGCAAACGTCCCAGGCGCGCAGGGCCAGGCCGCGGCGCCGCGGCGCGCGCGGCGGGCGGGCAACGCCCGCGATCCAAACGCAGTCCAGGGAAGGCACCTGCGCCAGCATGGCCTCCACGCGCGGAAACAAGGGCCGCCAACGGCCGCCGCGCGTAAATCCCGCGGCGATGATCAGGCCCTTGGCCGCGCCGTCGCGCAAGCGGCTTTGCATGGCCGCCGCGCCGAAACCGCTGAACAGAGGCAGGGCGATGCCTCCGACCTTGACGATGGCCAGGAAGGCGATGACCGCTTCCGGATTCAGGGGCAGGCAAATCCCGATCACGTCGCCCGCCTCTACGTCGCCGGCGCGCAGGGCGTTGGCGCCTTGGCCGACCCGGGCATGCAATTCCGCGTAGGTCAGGCGCTGGACGGTTCCGTCCTCGGCCTCCCCGACGAGCGCCGTGCGCGCGCGCGGATCGAACTGATCGCCCCGTTGCCACTTGTCCAGGCAGTTATGCACTATGTTCATGCGCCCGTCCACGCACCAGCGGGGACGGCGCAAGCCGGGCGTCAGATCCAGGACCTGGGTGTAGGGACGCTCGAACTCAATGCCGAGATCTTCCAGGACAGCCGTCCAGAACCAGGCCGGCTCCCGGGCGGCCCGGCGCTCCAGCGCCGCCAGATCGGGCGCGCCGTGCCGCTGCCCGAAGCGATGCAGGTTGCTGCGCCGAATCTGCGCCGGGGTCGGCGTCCAGACGACGGGCTGGTCGAAAGGGAAAACGGGGGCTGCCATGGCTGCCGTTGCGCCCTAGGGCGGAGCGGCCTGCGTCACCTTGGCCATATAGGATCGATAGCGCGCGGCCGCCAGCGGGTTGCGCAGCAGCATGAGCGTCGCGTAACTGGGTTGTTCGGGCTTCCACCGCAATCGCATATTGGCTTCCTCGGGACGGTGCTGCCCTTTGCGTTGATTGCATCCTTGGCAGGCCGTAATGAGGTTGGACCAGGTATGCTGTCCGCCCCGCGACCGCGGCACGACATGGTCAATGGTCATCTGGCTGCGGTTGTAGGCGCGCCCGCAATAGCCGCACGTGTGCGCGTCGCGCAACATAACGGCATTGCGCGTTGGGGGCGAAATGCGCAGGGGCACGACGACGAAACGGCTCAGGCGGATAATCAGGGGCAAAGGCCATTGGCGACTGACGCTGCGCACCGTCCGCTGGCGGCCGCTTTCAATCAGTTCGGCCTTGCTTTGCATAAGCAGCACAATGGCCCGACGCACAGGCACCAGGCTGAGAGGTTCATAGCTGGCGTTCAACACCAGCACCCGCCGCGAGGACGAAACGGACGCTTTCCCCATGCCAGAAATTTCGGGGACGAAGTCTGGGCGGTTGCTTTTCCCGCTCCTCATGGCGACGGCCGAACGCGCGTCGGCCTGCGAACAGACTGTCCTATACTACCTGCACCGCCCGCCAAAGCGCAAAAAACAGGAAAACGCTCGCCGCGGCCATGCCGTACGTCAACGCGCGGGGATCCGCGCGCTGGCTGGCGTAGGCGTACATGGCGGGCAGGGCAATCAGGCTCACGGCGCCGTACAGGAAATGCAGGAAGGGGCGCTCCAAACTGCTCCATCCGCCACCCGCGGCGAGCGCAATGCCCGTCAAGACCTGCGCCAGAATCAGCATTTCACACAACGCCAGCGCGCCTTGCAGTTGTCCCGACAGCGGTTCGTTGCGCAACGCGTGATACAGCGACCAGAGCCCTACGAGGGCCGTGAATATGAGCGAAGCCCGGCTCAGGCCTTGATGCGCGATGGGCACGGCGCGCTCAGCGTCGGGGCGCGCGCGGCCGGGATGCGGGCGGCGCGGGCGCGCCGCGCTCCAACCAGGCTTGCATGCGGCGGGTGAACCGCCGGCGGCTCAACATGACCCGGCGGCGGCACTGGCAACACGTCATGCCGATATCCGCGCCGACCCGATGCACCGTCCATGCGTCGCCCCCGCAAGCGTGGGGCCGGCGCATGCGCACCTTGTCTCCGACGTAGATCGGCTCGAATATCCGCGCCGGCGCCATGGCGTCGTCTCAGGACTTCGGAGACGCGGCGGCTTGCATGATGGACAGCAGGCGTTCGGTCATGCCCGCGGGATCCGGATGCAGATTCTCCAGGAGCAACGCGTTGTCCATGACCTGTTCGATCAGCAGGTCCAAGAGCGGATTCGCGGGCTCCGCGGCCTGCATGGCCGCCATATTCTGGATCAGGGCGTGATTCGGGTTCAGTTCCAGCACGCGCTTCGGCGTCTCTGCCTCTTGGCCCATCAGGCGGCTCATGCGATTGAACGCGCGCGCCATGTCTTCGCCCTGATAGACCAGACGGCTGGGATGCTTCACCAGGAGACTGGACGTCTGCACGTTCTGCACCTGTGCGCCCAAGACGCGCTTGACGCGCGCGACGAGCGGTTCCATGTCCGCGTGCGCCGGCGCCGGCGGAGCCTCCGCCGGCGCGTCCGACTCCTTGGCCGGCACGTCTACCTCGGCTCCGTCCACGTTGACCAGCTTGTGCTCCCGGTGCTCCGGCAGGGATACGACCACGTAGGTGTCCGCCACCGGATCGCAGAAATAGAGCACTTCAATATCGTGGGCCAGGAAATAGTCCAGATGCGGGCTGCGTTTGGCCGCTTCCAGATCGCGGCCCTCCACGTAATAGACGGCTTTCTGGCGCGCGGGCATGCGCTCGATGTAGTCGTCCAGGGAAATGAAACCGTCGTCGCTCCGGGTGGACTGAAAACGCAACAAGGCCACGAGCTGGTCGCGGCGCTCCGGATCCATCGCCAAGCCGCCTTTGACGAACATGCCGTACTGGGACCAGAAGGTCGCGTACTTCTCGGGCTCGGTGGTCGCGGTCCGGGCAAGCGCCCGCAGGACGCGCGTAGCCAAGGCGCTGCTGATCTGCCGCGTCATGGGATTTTCCTGAATCGTCTCGCGCGACACGTTCAGAGGCAAATCCTCCGAATCGATGACCCCTTCCACGAAGCGCATGTATTCGGGCAACATGTCCTTGTTGCGTTTCTGAATCAGAATCTTGCGCGAATACAGGCGCAAGCCCTCGTCGCGCTTCAGGTCGAACAGATCCGAGGCCCGTTGGGCGGGTATGAACAGGACCGCGCGGATGTCGACGGGCGAATCCGTCACCAGATGCACATGCACCAGCGGCTCTCCTCCGCCCAGCACCAGTTGGCCGAAGAACTGCTCGTACTCCTCGGGCTTGACCGCGTTCGGATTTTGGCGCCAGAGGGCCGTTTGGCGATTGATGCGCGTCGCGGTCGTCGCGCCGGCCTCTGCCGCTGCCGCCGTCGTTTCCGCCGCGTCCGGCGGCGTGGCGGGTTCCACCAGGTAAATGGGGAACGATACGTAGTCCGAGTGGGTTTTCACGATCTCCTGCAGGCGCCAGCCGTCCGTCAGATCGCTGCTCTCTTTCAGCTGGATTTCGATTTCGGTGCCGCGGTCGGCTTTATCCGCCGGCCTGAGTTCGTAGTCGCTCTCGCCGCGGGAAGTCCAGGTCCAGGCGCGATCGTCCGGATGCATCGAACGGCTGGTCACCCGCACCTCCTGCGCGACCATGAATACCGAGTAGAAGCCGACGCCGAACTGGCCGATGATTTCGTCCAGCGAGTTCGGCGCCGCCTCGGTGCCGGCCAGGAAGGCCTTGGCGCCCGAGTGGGCTATCGTACCCAGATTGGCGATCAGCTCCTCGCGGTTCATGCCCACGCCGGTATCTTTGACGGTCAGGGTGCGGGCCTCCGCATCGGGTATGAGATAGATGGCCAGTTCGCTGTCGGCGCCTACTACGTCATCGTTGGTCAGCATCTCGAACTGGACGCGGTTCAGGGCGTCTGAGGCATTGGATATCAATTCCCTGAGAAAAATCTCTTTCTCGGTATACAGAGAATGGGCCAGGATATCCAGCAGTTGCTTGACTTCGGTTTGATATTGCCGTGTCTCGGGCGGGGACGCATCCGTTCGCTCCATTGACGCCACTCCAAGCAAGCCTACGCGGGATTCAACACCGGACAGATAGTAGCACAAGACAAGAAGGTCGTTGCCTGCCCGCGCGTTAGCGTTTCGTTAGAGGGTTTCCGCGCCGCTACGCCCAGGATGGCGATCCATCCAGGCGCGCTTGGCCCGGACGCGTCGTCCGCCGCGTCGGCTTCGCGGGCGTCGGTGCGCGCTTAGGGGGAATCAACGTGGTCGGCGTTGCGGCCTTGCCGCGCACGTAAGCGGCCGGCCCGGACGCGTCAACAGGTCGGCGGCCGCGGCGCGCTGACGGGCCAGATGAGCGGTCGCCATCCCGGTTGGCCGCGGCCGGCGTAGCGGATACGCGGCCATGCGTCCGTCCCGCGCGGCGCGCGCGTACGATATATTTACGGCATTGGCGTTGGCATGCACGGCCAGGCTGGCGGAAGGCGCTGACGGGCAACCGGGCGGCCCGCGCAAAGAGCGGGTACGCGCGCATGGAACGCGGGCGGGCAAGATATCGCGCGAATTTCTGGACGGAGGCGGGCTGCTTATGCATGGCGGAATACATGAGACGCGGTCGTCGTTCGTCCTTGGATCCGGCGCCGGCGGCGGACGATGAATAGCGTTGCGGACGCCATGCGACAGGCGGCGCGGCGCGGCAGGCGCTCCAGCCAAGGCCCGCGCGCGTTGCCCGTAGTGCATCGACTGGCCCTCCTGTATCTCATGTTGCCCGTGGCCGTCTGGTTGCTGGGATGGTTCAAGTGGTGGGTGGGTGTGCCGGCGGTCGGTTTGCTGGGGCTGGGGTTGAGGCCCGCGTTGGCGGGCTCTTGGCGCGGGCGGATTCCGCCCGCGACTTGGGGCCTGCTGCTGGCCGCGCTGGGCTGGGTGCTGCTGACGGCCGCTGGTAACGTGTTCGACGGCTTTAACGTCAACTGGACGGATCGGCGCACGATACTGCTGGATTTGGGCCGCTATCCTTGGCCCGCGTTTTTGCCCGATCCCCTGGCGTCCTATTTCCCGCCCGCGACGAATTCTCCGCCCTTGTTGCGCTACTATCTGGGTTGGCATATGGTGCCGGGACTGGCCGCGCGCCTGTGGGGGCCAGGGGCGTTGCAGTGGGCGGTGCCGCTGTGGACCTGGAGCGGCGTCGCGCTCGTTACGCTCCTCTTCGCGCATCGCCGCCGCGGGCGGCGCGCGGCGGCGACCGCCGCGGTCCTGATGTTGTTTAGCGGCATGGATTTTCTGCGCGTACTGCTGTTCGGAGGCTGGGATTGGTCCGGCTGGTTCGATCGCAACTGGGAGCGTCCCCCTTTCTTCGAGCCGGGCGACGTACGGTTATGGCTCTTTTCCCATGCGACGACTTTGGCCTGGGTGCCGCAACATTTCACGGCGGCGGGGCTGTATGCCTTGCTGTGGTGGCAGCTGCGCCGCCATGCGCGCTTCTTGGCCGTGAGCGGGGTAGCGCTGGCGGCCGCGCCGTTCTGGTCCGTCTTCGCGGCGGTAGGGCTGCTGCCCTTGAGCGCGGCGCTGTTGCGGCGTAACGGCCTGCGCCCTTTCTTGCGCTGGCCCAATCTGTGCCTGGCCGGACCGCTGGCCGGACTGATCGCCCTTTACTTGGCGGCCGGCCCCGTGGATTTCCCGCGCGGCTGGATCTGGGAACGCCATGACTGGGCGTTGCTGGCGCGCTGGATGCCCGTTTTCTATCTGACGGAATTCCTGGCGTTGGCCCTCTTGCTGTTCGTCGCGCGGCCGTCCCTGCGCCGGGAACCTTTCTTCGCGGCCAGCCTGGCCACGCTCGTCCTGCTGCCTCTGTACTATTTCAGCGACGCCAACGATCTTCTTTTGCGCGGTTCGCTGCCGGCGCTGATGTTGCTGGCCCATTTCTGCGCGGACGCCGTCGTCCGGCCCGCGCGGACGGCGGGCGGCGGCCGTCGGCTGGCGCGGGCCGGCCTGACCGGCGCGCTCGCGGTCGGCGCGCTCACCGCCGGCTTCGAATGGGTGCGCAGCGTCAGGGATGCCTACCCCTTTCACTACGCCCAGGCCACGCTTACGGCCTTGGTGGACATGCCGCCGCGTTTTCAGCGCGAAAACGTCGCGTTCGCCCCGCCGGCGTTGCTCAGGCGTCTGTTGCGGGAACCGGCTGGCGCGGGCTGGGCGCCGGCCAAACCGGGAGAACCGATTGCCCGCGGCGAGTTCGCCCTGTATTGGGATGGGCGCCGCTTGATATACAAGCAGGCGCCGTGCAACCGCGAGGATGCGGCCGCGGCGATTTTCCTGCAGGTAACGCCGGCGGCCCGCGCGGATTTCGCCGCGGCCTTCCGTCGCGCCGGCTTGAATGCCGCGGGCTATGGACGCTTGCCGAGCGAGGGGCGTACGTTCGGCGCGGCGTGCGGCTGGATCTGGACCGCGCCGTCCTTTGGCGTCGCGGCCATTCGTACGGGGCAGCGGCTGCAATCGGACGGCAATTGGCAGGCGGACATCGCCTTCGACGCGGAGGGCGCCATTGCGCGCGTAGACTATCAAGACGCGCATGACATGCGGGCGGCTTATAATGTCCTCGCGTCAAGCGAGCCGGCAGTCCGCGCCCGCTTCAATGTGTACGTCACCGCCGAGGCCGTGATCTACGCCAAGGAGGCCTGCACGCCGGAAAGCACGCAGGCGAAGTTCATCCTGCATGTAATTCCCCGGCATCGACAGGATCTGCCTGCGCGGCGCCGACGCTACGGCTTCGACAACCTGGCCTTCCGCTTCGACGACCATGGCACTCGCTTTGACGACGTCTGTTGGGCGCGCGTGGCCTTGCCGGCCTACGACATTGCCCGCCTGCGGGTGGGGCAGTATTCGGCCCGCGCGCAACGCAACCTGTGGCTCAAGGAAATTGCCGTGACCGCGCCGCGCGCCGCGTAGCGGGGCGTCCCGGCCGCGCTCGGAGGCACATGCGCCTGACCCCGTACGCGTCTAACGCCCGCTGCGGCCATGTCGCGGTTTGACCCGAACGGCCTGCGAACGCGCGGCCGGCCCGGCGATCCCGAGGCGGACAGCCTGCCCGTAGTGCATCGGCTGGCCCTGCTGTACCTCGCGTTGCCGCTGGGCATCTGGCTGCTGGGGTGGTTCAAGTGGTGGGTGGGCCTGCCGGCAACCGGGTTGCTGGTTCTGGCGCTGGGGCCCGCCTTGCGCGGTTCGTGGCGCGGACGGCCGTCGCCCACGACCCGGGGCGTGGCGCTGGGAGCGCTGGGCTGGATCATGCTGTCGGCCATCGGCGGCGTGTTCGACGGCTTCAACCTGAACTGGCTGGAGCACCGCGCGACCTTGCTCGATTTGGGCCGGTACCCGTGGCCCGCGTTTCTGCCTGACGAGCTGGCGGCCTACGTAGCCGCGGACGAAAATCCGCCGTCTCCGCTTTTGCGCTACTATCTCGGCTGGTACATGGTTCCGGGGTTGGCCGCGCGTTGGTGGGGGCCGGGAGCCTTGCAATGGGCCGTGCCGCTATGGAGCTGGCTCGGCGTCAGCCTCATCTTGCTTCTGCTCACGCGGAACCGCCGCGGCTGGAATGCCGGCCTGGGAGTCGCGCTTTTCGTTTTCTTCAGCGGCACGGGCGTCCTGCTCGAGACGCTGGGCGAGAGAGTCGCGGATTTCGTAGTCCCCATGCGCGGCCTGGAAAACCCGCAGCACTTCATGCCGGCCGGCTTGTATGCGCTGTTGATGGCGCAACTGCGCCGCCACCCGCGCTTTTTGGCTGTGAGCGGCGTTGTGCTCGCGGCTGCGCCTTTCTGGTCCGCCTTCGTGGCCGTAGGCCTGTTGCCCTTGATCGCAGCGTTGGGGTGGACAAACGGCCTGCGCCCTTTTCTGCGCTGGCCCAATCTGTGTTTGGCGGGCCCCTTGGCCGGTCTGGCAATTCTGTATTTGACCGCCGGCACGCTGGATTTTCCCCGCGGCTGGCTGTGGGAGTTGCATGGCTGGCCCCTGCTGGCGCGTCAACTGCCGCTTATCTATCTGGGCGAGTTCGGGCTGTTGGCCTTCCTGCTGCAGAGAGTGCGGCCGCAACTGCGCCGCGATCCTTTTTTCGTTGCCAGTCTCCTGACGTTGTTGCTGTTGCCTTTATACCATTTCGGCCAAGCCGGCGATCTCCGCGCGAACGGCTCGCGGCCGGCGATCGTGCTGCTCATTTGGTTTTGCGTGGAAACCCTGCCCGTACAGGGGTTGCGCTCGGCTTGGAAACGGCCGCGCGCCCGCCGCTACGCGGCCTTGGGCCTGGCCCTCGTTTGGGCTTTGGGCGCCGTGACGGCCGCGCAAGAACTGGCGCGCAACTTGCGGGACGTCTATCCGTTTCGGTATGCAGCCCACGCGCAGCATACGACGTTGATTGATCTGCCCGTAGCTTGGCAACGGCAAAACGCCGCGCCCGCGCTTCCGGCCTTGCTCGGCGCGTTGCTCCGCGCGTCAGGGAACCGGGAGGCGAACTTTCGCCGCGGCGAATTGATCCTGCGCGGCGTATGGGATCTGTATTGGGCCGACAGCAGGCTCGTATACGTCAAGGCGCCGTGCGTGCCGGCGGACCTGGAAGATCTCTACGTACAGGCCGTGCCGGCGGACCGCGCGCGCCACGCGGACGCCTTCCGCCGCCTGCGCATGGATGCGTTCGGCTACCGGTATCTCTTGCACCAAGGGCGTCACATGGGCAACGCGTGCGGTCTGATATGGCCCGCGCCGTCCTTCGCGCTCCAGGCCGTACGCACCGGCCAGCGCATGCGCGCGGAGGCTAACTGGGAAGCGGAGCTGACGTTGGACGCCGCCGGCGCCGTCAAGGCCGTAACCTACCAGGATAGCCGCGCCTTCCGGGCAGGTTACGCGGCCGTGACGGCGGGCGCGCCGGCGGCCCGCGCCGTCTTTGACGTATACCTGGATACCGGAACCGTGACCTTCGCCAAGGACGTCTGCACGCGCGCAGATCTGATGCCGCCCTGGTTCTGGCTGGAAGCCCATCCCGTTCGCCGCGCGCGCGCGGACGCGGCGCTTCAGACCATCGATTTTCGCCGCGCGGGCGTGCGTATCGACGGCCATTGCTACGCCGCGATGCCTCTGCCGACGTACGACTTCGTGCAACTCCGCGTGGGGCAACACGGAGCGAGCCGCGGCGATGAGGCGTGGACGGTCGCCCTTAATCCCCCCGCCGTCATCCGCGCCTATCGAGAGCTGTACCAGGCGCTGGCCGCCGCGGCGCCGGCTCTCCGCGCCGCCTTTGACGTATACGTGACCGAAAACGCGGTGATCTTCCTTAAGGCGCCGTGCGCGCGCGAAGACACGCAACCGAAGTTTATTCTGCATGTCCTGCCGGCCCGGCGCGGAGACCTGTCTCCGCGCCGTAGGCACCTAGGCTTCGACAATCTGGGTTTCGCCTTTGACCGCTACGGCGTACATATGGACGGCCAGTGCTTGGCGCGCGTGGAATTGCCTGACTATGCCATTGCGCGTCTGCGCGTAGGGCAATTCCTGTCCCGCGAAGGGCGAGAACTCTGGAAAGAGGAAATTCCCTTGGCTAGGACGCCCTGACGACATCCCGATCACAGCCCGCTGTCCGGGACGCGCGGCGGCGCGTACGCCAGGATCAGGTAACGCATGCGGACGCAGCGCTCCCGGCCCGGCGCATGGGGATCGGTTTGCGGGGCAAGCGGGAACTGGGTATCGAAAAGCGGCGCCAACTCTTTGGCTGGCCCGCGAGAAAGGTCGCGTTTGTCGCCTGGATCGACGGGCATTGGAGCGTCGCAGCGTATCAGGCCCAGACCGCCGTCGTTTGGCCGCCGCTGCCTGGAGCATGATCTTCCCCTGCCAGGGCCTGCCAGGGAAGGCCGCCAAGCCAAGACGGGCCAACAGTTTGCCGATATCGGCTGCCCGTCCGCAATGGCCTACGCGGCATGTTACGCACATAGGGTAGAATACCCTCGTCATCGTTCAATGGACGCGCAATGGCCCATGTATGCGTACAGATCCCTGCTCATCCCAAACGAATGGGAACGCCAGCCGGATGCCGCTGACGAGAAGTCTGAGACTGCAGGCGCGGAGATACTGGAGAAAGTCGCGGATGTCATCGCGGAGGGCATGGCCATTCTGGCAGCTGTCAGACGCGCCCCCAAGCGTCTGATCCGCGAAGGCGAACGACTGGCAGAAACTGCCCGCAACGCACCCGGCGACGAACCGCCGCGCAACCTGTGGCAAGCTGTCCGTAACTGGACGGAAAACGTAATCGAAGCCGTAAAGGGAAAAGGAGCCCGTCGTCCCCAAGCGCCTGGTATAGAACAACGCTTAACGCGCCTGGAGCAGCGAGTCGATGAGCTGGCGGCAGAAATGCGCGCCGGGTTTGAACGCTTACACGGAGAGGTAGACAGGCTGGGCGGAGAGGTAAAGGGACTGGGCGGAGAGGTAGACAGGCTGGGCGGAGAGGTAGACAGGCTGGGCGGGGAGGTAAAGGGACTGGGCGGAGAGGTAGACAGGCTGGGCGGGGAGGTAAAAGAACTGCAACGTAACCAGCGCGCAGGGATGCGAGAGACGCGCGCGAATTTCCGGGGCTTGCGCAGCTTGATTTACGGCCCTCTTTTGGAACGCTGGGTCATGCGTAGCCTGCCTGCCTATTTGCTGAATCGTTGCAGCGCCCTGTGGCGCGCAGGTCCGCTGCAGACACGCGTCCTGCATCATGACCAGGCGGATTGGAACCTAAGCCAAGCTTTTCAAGACCAGTGGCAAGAGGGCGCCTATCCGCTGAGCGATCAGGAAAACCCCTTGTTGTCGGACCTTGTGCTTAGCCTGCGCCTCAAGGATGAAAGCCAGACCCTGCTCTTCGTATGCGAGGTGTCGGCAGCGGTCGATCAAGGCGACTTGGAGCGCGTTATGCGACGGAGCGCGTGGTTGCGCGGCCATCACCGCATCCATGGCCGCGTTGGCGTTATCCCGCTGCTTATAGGCATAGAGTGGATAGGCAACCTGGAGGCCGATGCCCTGCATGTCCAAGCGCTTTGCGCGCAACCCGTCATTCGACATAAAACGGATGCGGACGGCACTCCGTATCCTGACGGCATTGATCGCTGGCATCCGGTGCGCGGCTTTGAGGCTTGCGTGCAGCACTGGATGGACGTATCCCTGAAGTCTTGATTTGCGCCAAGACCGGAAGCCGCAGGCCTGCGCGTCGACCGTTCCCGCGCCATCCGCACTGCCGCTGGCCTGAAGTCCGGTTCAAGGCCTTGGCGCGCGGGTGCTGGCAAGCCGGCTTCAACCGCTTGGCGTGGTGCGCGCTGCTGGGGTTGTGGCCTTGGTTCTGCGCAGGCTGCGCCAACAGCGCCCGCGAAGGGCCAACCAATACGCCGACGGCGCCCCCCGCGGGCGCGGGGCTCCCAAGGACGGAAATCAAGCCGGAGCTTGTCTTCGACCTGGCCTTTGAACCGATCAGCGCGGCTTTGACCCGTCCCGTTTTCCTGACCCACGCGGGCGACGGCTCGGGACGGCTGTTCATAGTGGAGCAGAAAGGCTTGATCAGGATTTGGCGCGCCGGCGAACTCCTGCCGGAACCCTTTCTTGACCTGACCGACCGTTTTCCCGTCCGGCCTCCCGGCGACGAACGCGGCCTGCTGGGATTGGCCTTCGCCCCGGACTTCCTGCAATCGCTTCATTTGTACGTTAACTACACGGGCGTCAACGGGCATTCCTACGTGTCGCGCTTCAACGTTTCCCCCATCGACCCGAACCTGGCCTTGATCCGTTCGGAAGAAGTGATCCTGAAGGTGCGCCAGCCCAGGGCCGAACACAATGGCGGCATGCTGGCCTTCGGGCCGGATGGCATGCTCTGGATTGGCTTGGGCGACGGCGGCGGCCTCAGCGACCCGTTCGGCAACGCGCAAAATCCGGCTTCGTTGCTGGGCAAAATGCTGCGCCTGGACGTGTCGTCCCCCAGCCGCCGCCCTTACGCCATCCCCTCCGACAATCCGCGGTTGGGCCGCGCCGCGCGGCCTGAAATCTGGGCGTTGGGCCTGCGCAATCCCTGGCGTTACAGCTTTGACCGGGCCACAGGGGATCTCTGGCTGGCCGACGTCGGCGAAACGCGTTTCGAGGAAATCCATGTCGCATGGGCGGACAGAGAAGGCGGCCTGAACTTCGGCTGGCCGGTTCTGGAAGGCAATCACTGCTTGGACGAAGCAAACTGCGATCCGCAAGGCCTGGAACGCGCCGTGGCGGAATTCGCGCATGAAGAAGGCGCGTGCTCGATTACGGGCGGGTATGTATACCGGGGCCGCCGAGCTCCGGAATTTCAGGGCCAGTACGTGGCAGCCGACTACTGCGAAGGTTCAATTTTCCGGATCGAAAATCTGGGTGCGCGCCAGGCTCCGCAGTGGTCGGTCACGTTATTGGCGCGCACCGACTTTAACGTCAGTTCCTTCGGCGAGGACGAAGCGGGCGAAATCTACCTGGTCGACTACAGAGGGGCCGCGTACCGCATGCGTTTTGCGCTCAAAGGCCCATAAGGGCTGCGCGAGGCCAACCTGCGCGTCCATGCGCTGCGCGCCAGCCGTGGCCGTTGCGCCCCTCGCGCCGGCTGCCGTGGCCGGCGCAGGACGCGCAAAGCCTGAACTCTTGACGGCAGCGGGCGTTCGCTTTCCGTACGGAACCAGCGGGACTATGGTTGAGGCCCCCGGCCGAGGCGTTGGAATGTCTCCGTCAATGCCCTTCAGGCAAGCGTGATGCCCTGTTTCGGGACCCGGGACGACGCGACGCGATGACGCGGGGCGCAGAAGCCGGCGCATTGCCCGTATTGCATCGGCTGGCCATCCTGTATCTCATGTTGCCGGTGGTCGTTTGGCTGGCGGGATGGTTTCAATGGTGGCTCGGCGTGCCGGCCGTCGCGGGTCTGGGGCTCGCCTTGGGCCCCGCGCTGAAAGGCTCTTGGCGCGGGCGGCCCCGCCCTGCGGTCTGGGGAATCTTGCTCGCGGCGCTGGTCTGGGTCATGTTCACGGCGGCCGGCGGCGTTTTCGACAGTTTTGCCGAAGACTGGCGGAAACACCGCGCGATCTTGCTCGATCTGAGCCGCTACCCTTGGCCGACGTACCTCCCCGATGGCCTCATGGCCTATATGCCCGCCGCAGACCCGCCGGCCGCCCCCCCGCTGTTGTGTTACTACCTGGGCTGGTACATGGTTCCCGGCCTGGTCGGCCGGATCGCAGGGCCCGCCGCGTTGCAATGGGCGGTCCCCCTTTGGACCTGGATGGGCGCGAGTCTCGTGCTCCTTTTGTTCACGCGTGCCCGCCGCGGGCGCAACGTCGTCCTGACGGCCTTGATTTTCGTGTTTTTCAGCGGCATGGATTTTCTGCGCGTTTGGTGGCTGGAAGGATGGAGCCCGTTCGACTTGGGGCTTGAACGGCAGGGCTGGCCGGGCTTGGCGACGGGGCGCGCCCTGTTCGACACCAACAGTTCGGTCAGGCTGGCGGCTTTGTCCCATACGTATGCCCTGGCCTGGTCCCCGCAACACTTCCTGCCGGCCGGGCTGTATACCCTGTTGCTGCTGCAGCTGCGCCGGCGGACGCGATTTCTGGCCGTGAGCGGCGTACTGTTGGCGGCCGCGCCGTTCTGGTCCGTTTTCGTCGCCCTAGGCCTGTTGCCTTGGCTCGCGGTGACGTTGCGGGACAACGGCCTGCGTCCGTTCCTGCGCTGGCCGAACGCGGTCTTGGCCGCGCCGCTGGCGGGCTTGGTGACGCTGTATTTGACGGCCGCCGCGCTGGATTTTCCCCAAGGCTGGATTTGGGAAATCTACGACGGAGCCCTGCTGGCGCGCTGGATGCCGACGTTCTATCTGACGGAAATCATCCCCCTGGCCTTGCCGTTGTGGCTGTTGCAGCCGCGCCTGCGCCGCGAGGCGTTCTGGGTCGTCAGCGTGGTCGTCTTACTCCTCGCGCCGCTCTATTTCCTGGGCCAATGGAACGATCTCCCCATGCGGCTATCCATGCCCGCCCTGCTCGCGCTGTCCTATTACGGCGCGCACGTCGTAACGGCCCCCGGCGTGCTGCGCGCACGGAGTCGTTGGCGGCGGTTCGGTTTCGCGTCTCTGCTCTTAGCGCTCGGCATTGGCTCGCTGACGGCCTTCCACGAACTGGCGCGGGCCACCCGCGACGACTACCCGTTCCGGTATGCGCGAGCCGGAGACACGGTCCTGATCGATCTGCCGGCCAGTTGGCAGCGCCACAACGTCGCGTTCGACGCGCCGCCGGCCCTCCGGGCCTTGCTGCGTCCGCCGCCCGCGGGGCCTGCCCCGATCGCGGGGCCCAAGGGAGAACTGGTGGCGCGCCACGGCTTCCGTATCTATTGGGACGCGCCGCGGATCGTATACGCGAAAGAGCGTTGCAGCCAGGCAGACGTCGCGTCTCCCCTTTTCCTGGAGGTCGTGCCGGCCGTCCGCGCGGACGCGCCGCGGGCTTTCAGGCGGCAGAGCCTTGACGCTTCCGGCCATGCGTTCATCAATCGTTTCCTGCGCGCCGCGGGAACCGGTTGCGGTTTGATCCGGGAATTGCCGGCTCTGGATATCGTCGCCGTCAGGACGGGGCAGCGGTTGCGCGGCCAGGGCAATTGGGAAACGGAAATGCGCTTTGGCGCCGGCGGCCTGGGCGCCGTGGCCGTAAAGCGCGACCGCGATTTCCGCGCCGCCTATCGCGCCGCGACCGCCGGCGAACCGGCGGTGCGTTCTTTCTACGCCGTGTACTTCGCCGACCGCGCGGCGACCTACGCCAGAGCGCCGTGCGTTCCGGAGGACACGGAGGCGAAATTCACGTTGCACGTCATTCCCCGGCATAGAGCGAGCCTGCCTTGGCGCCGCTGGCTCTATGGTTTTGACAATCTGGGCTTCGCCTTCGCCCGGTCCGGCGTCCGCGTCGATGACCAGTGCTTCGTCACGGTGCCGTTGCCGGCGTACGACATAGCCCGTATTCGCACCGGGCAGTTCGTCTCCAGCCGGCAACGCAACGTCTGGCAGGCCGAAACGCCCTTCGTTCCGGCGCGCGGCGAGCCTTGACTGCCCGCGCCGGAACCGGATGGGCTTGCCGGCGGCGGTGCGTCTGCCCACCGGCCGCAACCGTTCGCGGCCGGCAAGGCGCTCCGGCCACGCGTAGGCGGCCTTGGCTTACTCCTCTAGGCGCGGGCGTTCCAGATCGAGAGGTCGGTCAATGTCTATCAGCCAATGCGGTTCGCATTCCACCAACGCCGCGGCGGACGCGTACCGTTCCAGGACGCCGCGGGCTCCGCGATCCCCTTCCAGCGCGAGGATGGCCGGCCAATAGCGGCGGGCGAACAGCGCAGGCGCGCCGCACAGGCGCCCGGACGCGGCGGACGCGGCCAGATCCCAGCCTTCCAGCCAGCGGTTCCGCAAGGACCGAATCAGCGAGGGCGGCACGCAGGGTTGATCCGCCAGCAGGAAAACCGCAGCCTGCATCGACGGGCTGCGCGTCTCCAGGCTGCGCACAGCGGCATGCAGGCTGGACGCCAAGCCCGTAGCCCAGGCCGCGTTGAAAGTCACGTGCAGATTCGCGTGCTGCCGTTGCCAAGGGGCCAAGATCGCCTCCAGCCGCGCCCGGTAGGCTCCCAGCACGACATGCACGGGGCTTTGCCCCTGTACCGCCTCCAGCGCCAAGGCGGTTACGTGGCTGATCAAGGGTCGTTTGCGCCACAGAGCGGCCTGCTTGGCCCCTCCGAAACGGCGCCCTTGACCGGCTGCCAGCACGACGGCGCCGCAATCGGCGACGCCCCGGCGGGCCGCGTCCGGTTCGTTGTCAGCCTGCCTGTTCACGCGCGGCGCCCCCGCGTCCAATGCCGCGTGCATGAAAACCGAAAAACGCAATCAAGATCGGGACGCAATGCCGAGAGCGACGCCGCGCCAAGAAACGCCCTGCCCTTGGAACGCGGCGCCGGAAGCAAGTCGGGGCGAGAGGATTTGAACCTCCGACCTCTTCAACCCCATTGAAGTGCGCTAGCCTGGCTGCGCTACGCCCCGACGTTAAGGCAAATTCCCTGCGTCCGCAGGACGCGGATCTGCCTGTTCGCTTGAAACGGCTATAATACCTGCCAACGGAGCGTTCGTCAAATCGTCGCCGCTTTGCGCAGGCGGGGACGGGACCCGGCGGAACCTTTTGTTTGAAGGGAGGCGCGTGCTTGTGCTACACTGCCGCTTCGCGTTGCGGATAGGCAAGGTGCCGCCCGGCAACCGGCAGCTTCGCCTTGCGATCCGTCCAGTCGAAAGCCAACGATGCAGGAGACGTGAATGGCCACCGACAGCAAGATGAGCCGCGCCCAGTTGCGAGAGCGCGTGAAGGCCCTGTTGCAGGCCGGCGCGCATTTCGGCCATTCCACCCATCATTGGAATCCCAAGATGGCCCCCTATATCTTCGTGGAGAGGGGCGGGCAGCACGTCATTGATCTCGAGCTCACGGCCGAGGCCTTGCAGGACGCGGAACAGGCCACCCGCGACGTCGCGGCCAAGGGCGGCACGATCATTTTCGTCGGCACCAAACGCCAAGCCCACCAGCCCGTGCTGGAGGCGGCGCGGGCCTGCGGCATGCCCTACGTCAACATTCGTTGGCTGGGCGGCACGCTGACCAACTGGAAAACCATTTCGGAGCGCATCAAGTACCTCAACGAACGCGAAGCCCAATACGATGCCGGGGAGTTCAATGCCCTGAGCAAGAAGGAAAGGCTGGGCATCGAAAAAGAGATCGCCAAGCTCAACCGGCGGTTGGGCGGCATCAAGCATTTGACGTCGTTGCCGGATTTGGTTTTCGTCATTGACACCAACGGCGAGGAATTGGCCGTGCAGGAGGCGAAGCGCACGCGTATCCCCCTGATGGCGATCGTGGATACGAATTGCGATCCGGATCCGATCGATTACGTCATTCCCAGCAACGACGATTCCCACCGTCCTATCCGCTACATCGCGGGGATCATCGCCAACGCCGTCAAGGAGGGCTCCGCCCTGCGCGAGAAGAGCCTGGTGACAGACGCGTTGCCGGTAGAAGACGAGCGCGTGCTGGCGGACGAGATCCAATACGACAGCGAAGAGCTGGACGACGTCAACGAAGAGGATCTCCTCGGTCCGGGCGTGCTCAAGCGCATCGCCGAAGAAGCCGAGGACGAGGCCGCGCCGGAGGCTGCGGCCTAACCGACTGCCATCTGCGTTTCACACCACAAGCGACGAGCGAATCATGGTTCGTATCACACCCTCTATGATCAAGGACTTGCGCGCGGCCACGGGGGCGGGCGTTTTGGACTGCAAGAACGCCTTGACGGCCGCCGGCGGCGATTTCGAAAAGGCGAAAGACGCGTTGCGCGCCCAGGGCTTGGCTTCGGCCGCCAAGAAGGAAGGGCGCGCGGCCGAAGAAGGACGCATCGGTTCCTACGTGCATACGGGGGCCAAGAAGGCCTGCCTCGTGGAAGTCAACTGCGAGACGGATTTCGTGGCCCATACGGAGCAGTTCCAGAACCTGGCCCGGGATCTGGCGATGCACATCGTGGCGGCGGATCCCCAGTTCGTATCCCGCGCCGACGTGCCCGACAGCGTGATCGCGCGCGAGACCGCCATTTACCGGGATCAGTTGCGCGCCGAGGGCAAGCCCGACCATATCCTGGATCGCATCATTGAGGGCAAGCTGCACAAGTATTACGGCGAAACCTGCCTCCTGGAGCAAGGCTTCGTCAAGGAACCGGACGTCACGATAGAAGACCTGATCAAGCGGCATATCGCCACGTTGGGCGAAAACATCAAGATCGGCCGCTTCAGCCGCTTCGCCATCGGCGATTAAGCGGCCGGCCGGCATTGGGGCCGCGTTGCCCGCGTCCTGGATCCGGAGGCGGGCGGCGGTAGCCGTCGGCTGCGAATGGGCATGGTTTCCCTAGCGCATCGACGCGTCGTCATCAAGATGGGCGGCGAGGCCCTCAGCGGCGAGGGCCATACCGGCATTGATCTGGACGAGGTGCGCCATATCGCCGGCAAAGTCAAGACGGTGCATGACCTGGGCGTTCAAATCGGCTTGGTCGTGGGCGCCGGCAATCTCTTCCGCGGCGAAGAGGGCGTGCAATCCGGGATGGGCCAAGAAGTGACGGCCCATCATATGGGCATGCTGGCCACGATCGTCAACGCCTTGGCGCTGCAGGACGCGCTGGAGCGTCTGACCGTGCCGGTACGCGTCATGACGGGCATTGAAGTCCGCGCGGTGGCGGAACCCTATATTCAGAAACGCGCCCTGCGGCATCTGGACAAGGGCCGGGTCGTCATCTTCGGCGGCGGCACGGGCAATCCCTTTTTCTCCACCGACACGGCCGCCGCCCTGCGCAGCCGGGAAATAGAAGCCAGCATCATGATCAAGGCGACCAAGGTCGACGCCGTATACGATCAGGATCCCAAACGGGATCGCCGCGCCGTGCCTTTCGCGCGCCTCGCGTTCAGCGAAGCCATCGCCAAACGCGTAGGGGTCATGGACAGCACGGCCTTGACCCTGTGCCGCGACAGCAATCTGCCCATCGCCGTGGTGAACCTGTGGCAGGAAGGCAGCCTGCTGCAAGTCGTGCAGGGCCGGAGCGTCGGCACGATCATTTCCTGACCGGAGCGCCGCGCGGCTGATCCGTCCCCGCCGCAACGGGACGGAGACGATAGCGTTGCCATACAATAGGAAGGCGCGGTCATGACGGGCCAGGCCCCCCTTGGGCGGGTCGGCGACCGCCGCGCAGGAACAAGGAGAAAAGGGCATGATTGACGACCTGTTGCGCGAAATGCGCTCGCGGATGGACAATTCCATCGCGGCCTTGCAACACGATCTCGACGGCATTCGCACGGGCCGAGCCTCCACCGCGCTGGTGGAGCGCATTCCGGTCGCGTACTACGGCGTGAACACGCCCTTGGTCCAGGTCGCCTCGCTCAGCATCCCGGATGCCCAGACCATTCTCATTCGCCCGTACAATCCCGACGATATCAAGGCGATTGAAAAGGCGATTGCGACCTCCGCGTTGGGCATTAATCCGCAGAACGACGGCAAAGCCTTGCGTTTGCCCGTGCCGCCGCTGACGGAGGAAAGGCGCCGCGCACTCGCGAAGCTGGTGAACGCCCGCGCGGAGGAAGGCCGCGTCGCCGTCCGCAATGTGCGCCGCGAGGCGATTTCCGATTTGCGCGAGTTCCAGGGCGAAGGCCTGATCACGGAAGACGATCTGCATGCCGCCCGCGATCAGATCCAGACGCATACCGAGGAATTCACGGCTCGGATCGCGGCCATCGCCGACGCCAAAACCAAGGAGATCATGACCCTTTGACGCCTTGTCGCGCGTCCGCGTTGGCCGCGCCGCGCCGTCCCGCCGGCGCCGTCCGGCCCGCGCCATGAGCGCCGCTCTGCCCCGGGTGCCTCAGCACTTGGGCCTCATCATGGACGGCAATGGCCGTTGGGCGCGTCAGCGGGGGTTGCCGCGGTCATTCGGGCACCAGGCCGGCATGGACAACATCAATACCGTATTGGCGTGTTGCGTGGACGCGGGGATTGGCTACCTCACCGTGTACGCGTTCTCGACGGAGAACTGGCAGCGCCCGCGCACCGAAGTCCAGGCGTTGATGAAACTGTTGGGCTTGGCGATCCGCCGCCATTTGCTCAACATGCACCGCAACGGCGTGCAGATTCGCCACAGCGGCCGGCTGGAGCAGCTGCATCCCGTCCTGGCGGACGAAGTGCGCGCGGCGATCGCCAAGACCCGCCACAACGATCGCATCGTGCTCAACGTCGCCTTCAATTACGGCGGGCGAGACGAAATCGTGCATGCGGCGCAGCGCTTGCTCGCGGACGGCCTGACGGCGGCCGCCGTGAACGAAACCACTTTCCGCCAGTATCTGTATCAACCGGATATGCCGGATTTGGACTTCATTATTCGCACCGGCGGCGAGACCCGGCTCAGCAATTTCATGTTGTGGCAAGCGGCCTACGCCGAGTATTACGCCACGAATACGTACTGGCCGGCCTTCGGTCCGGCGCAATTGCACGAGGCGCTGCGGGAATACAGCCAGCGCGAACGCCGTTTCGGGAAAGTGCGGAAGTGATGGCTGCGTCCGCCCTGATCCGCGTCCGCATGCCGGCGTTGGGCATCCGCGCGCTCACGGTCGCATTGGCCTTGCCTTCCTACCTGGTCCTGATGTGGATGGGCGAGGCCGTGTGGGTGGGCGCAGTCGTCTGGTCCGCGATCATCGCCGGCCACGAATATTTCAATTTGATGGAAACGGGCGGCTATCCGACCAACAGCAAGTTGGGCATGCTGTGGATTGCCATCCTCATCGTGCGCTACAGCGGCGCGCTCAACAACATTCCGCTCGCCGTCGTGATCACGTGGGGCATGATGGCCCTGCTGGCGTCCGCCCTGTTTTCGCGGCGCACCCCTTTCCTCACATGGCTGTCCACCGCCGGCGGCGCGATGTACATCGGCTCTTCCCTGGCGTTGCTGGTGCCCATCCGCCAGAGCGAAGCGGGCTTCTGGTGGCTGTTGTTCCTGTTGGGCAGCACGTTCATGGCGGATACGGGCGCCTATCTGGTCGGTTCCGTGTGGGGCAAGCGCAAGTTGTGGCCCGCGATCAGCCCCAAGAAAAGCTGGGAAGGCTTGCTGGGCGCGCTCGTCATCGGTCCCTTGTGCGGCCTGGGGTTGGCTTGGCTTTCGATGCAGGCGGGCCCGTCGCAGGCGTTGCTGGCGGCCGCGCAAGCGCCGCTCCTGCAGCTGGACTGGATACGGGAAATCACGGCTCTGAACGCTTCGTTCTTCCGGCCCTTGCCCATCCCTTTGGCGACGGCCCTGGGCCTGGGGATCTTGATCGGCGTCTGGGGCCAAATCGGCGATCTGGCCATCAGCATGTGGAAACGGCACGTCGGCGCCAAGGATACGGGCACCCTGTTTCGCGGCCATGGCGGCATGCTGGACCGTCTCGATTCCCTGCTGTTCACCGCGCCGTTGGTCTTTTCTTTCATCCTGATCTTCGGCGGCTGAGCCCGGGTTACGGACGGAAGGGAACCTGTTCCGCGACGTTCCAGCACCGGGTCGTCCACGTTCCGTCCCGTTCCCGGATGACGGGCTCGAAAAGGGTCAGGTCGTCCAGCGGGTGATAGAAAGAGGCCAGATCCTCCGCCTTTTCGTAATGCACGCGGCGCAGGGCATCCAGGAACGCGGCCATGGACGCCAGGCGTTGGTCGTTGTTGGGCAATCCGGAATGGCGCGTCACGGCAACCCGGCAATGCGTCCATGTCGGCTGGTGCGCGTACAGCGCGCATTGGGCCGCGGCTTCGTTCGGCGCCGGCTGCGCTGCCGGGTCGTCAGACGGAGGAAACTGAAACTGGAGCGGCGTGCCCACGTCGGTCAGTTCGTTGCGCAGGGTCAGGTCAATGGCTTCGAAAGCCAGGCCTTCCTTGTCCAGGAACGCGGCCAGGTCATCCCGGCACGCGTCGTCGGGCCGCGTCCAGTCCAAGACGTCGCTATCGTCAATGAGGCGCAAGGTCGCGCCGCGCGCCGTGGGCAGCGCCATTTCATGGAGGCACTCGCCTGCCGCGCAGGGCAAGGGCGTTCCCGCCGGCGCCGGGACCTCCGCCGGCGTTGGCGACGGTTGCGCGGGGACGGACGGGACGACAGGTTCAGAGGCGGGCGCCGGCAACCGCGCCCGCTCCGTCCGGCGCCCGGCCGCGGCGTCAGGGGCGGGCAGCTGCGTGCCCGGCGCCCACCGCGGCCAGAGCCCGAGCAACAGCCCGCCAACGACCAGAGCCAACACAACGGCCGCGCCGGCGCCGATGGCGCGGCGATGCCGGGAAGAGCGCAAAAGGCGGGACATCAAGCGAGCAGGGCGCGGCGCAAGGCCTGCACGTTGTCGGTCACCGAACCTTTCCGGTTATAGACGCTGCTCCCGGCTACCGCCGCCTGCGCCCCTGCGTCTGCGACCGCGCGCACGTTGGTCGTCCCTATGCCGCCATCCACTTGCAACAGGGGCGTATAGGCAGGGAACGTCTGCAAGAGCTCGCGGGTACGCCGAATTTTGTCCAGGCTCGCGGGAATGAACGGGGCGCCGCCGAAACCGGGCGGCACGCTCATGAGGAGCAGGATATCGATCTGGGGCAGCAAATCGATAATCGAGGCGCAGGGCGTACCCGGATTGAGGGCCAAGCCCGCACGGCAACCCGCGCGCCGAATCGTATCCAGCACCCGATAGGCATCCGGACAGGCTTCCAGGTGGACGGTGATGCTTTGCGCCCCGGTATCCGCGAACTCCGGTACCATCCGCAGCGGCGCTTCCACCATCAGATGCACGTCCAAGGGCAATGCCGTCCAGTGCCTGACATGCGCTACGAGGGCGGCGCCGAAAGTGATGTTGGGCACGAAACGACCGTCCATGACGTCCAGGTGCAGGCCATTGACGCCCGCGGCTTCCGCCGCGGCAATTTCCTGCCTGAGGCAACCGAAGTCCGCCGTCAGGATGGAAGGCAAGAGTTTCATGGGGCAACCATCGCACATGCAGTCGAAAGGATGGGGGCCTTTGCCTGTCGCCTGCTCCGGTGCTAGCCTGTTCGGGGAGCTATCCGATGCCGGGCCGCTTGGATCCCCAAACGGTTCCCGGCAGCTATGGAAGCGGGCGCGGGTCATGGCATGGGCATCGCGACGTAGTTTACTACATTGCGCGTGCGCAAGGGGGCGCGATAGGCGGGCGCCGGCTGCGAAACCGCGGAGATGGCGGTTTGACTTGGCCGGCGCAGCCCGCCAAGCCCAGACAGGCGCTGCGGAAGGCGCATCGCCGTGCCGGCAGGCGGAAGAAAACCGGCAGTTGTCGCGCAGGAATGCCTCCAGGCCGGCAAACGCATCTCGTTTCTTGGGGGGTAACCGCATGCGGCAAGGCATGTATCGGCCAACATACATCGAAGCGTACGGAATTCAAGAAACGGAATCGTTACGGGATATAGGCGCGTGTTACAATGCGGCCAGGCCGTATCCGGTTCGTTCCAAAGGCCTGTCTGGACTTGACTGGCCAAGGATAAGGCATCCGCTATATGGGGCCTCAGGAGGCATAAAACTATGACTTGGGCAACATGGCTGGAGGGGGTCGTTTTCAGCGGACTCGGCGTTACGCTGGCCTATATGGGGCCAGGCCCGGGTTTGATGGCTATAGGCCCTCTGTTAACCCTGATCGGGACAATGGGCCTTATGCTGGTTGGCTTGATCTGGTATCCGGTCCAGCAGTTTTTGCGTGCGCGGAGGACGCGGCGCGCCAAAAAAGCCGCGCCGGACGCTATCCCCTAGACGGCGCTGAACTTTGAGTTCAGCCAGAGCGCAGGCCCCCACGCCGCGGTCGGGTTCCTCTTGTAGCGTTCAAGGCCTGGAGTCAAGGGCGCCGGCCTGACGGCCTTGAAGCCCTGTTGCGCCCGCCAAGCGCGGACGGCGATGCCGGAAGTTGCCTGGGCGGCGTTCGACATCCGGGCCCGCATCGTTAATTTTGGAGGACGCGCCCGACCGGTCTGTCCTGCTTACCGACGGACAGCTCCGAGGCGTCAGGCCTGTGTCTCCCCTCCGGCGGGGCCCGACATCTCGATCTTGGTTGCACCCGGCGGCGTACCGGCGATGGACCGCGTTCCGCGACCGCAACGCAAAAACTGCGGTCAATCTGTGCTGGGGGACGGAGAGTCCAGGCGGATCAAACCGCGCTGACCGTTAGGATAGGCCGCCGCCAGGTCGCCCCTATCTCTCTCATACGCGTTTGCTTCGTCGCTCTTCCGGGGCGCTTCCGATGCCGCAGACACGCTCCCGGAACTTGGCCCAGCCGCCAGTACGCAGGCGCCGTCCGCAAAGGCGTTCCGCGCGCCCGGCGCGGCCCTGGCCGACAAGGCGGCTGTCGGGCTGTTGCTGGCGGCGCTCTGGCTGTTTGAGCGGAGCCCTTACATTTACTCCATGGGAGAAGGCGGATACCGTTCCGCCATGACCGCCCAACGCCGTGCCGCCCCGCGGACGCGCAGACGTATTTCGCCTTCCATATCGAACCCGTCAACGTCAATGCCCTGCCGGCGCCGCGCCGACAGTTCGGCTTTGACAGCCTGAACTTCGGGTTTGCCCAACGCAGCGTCCTGCTCGGCTCCCAATGCCTCGCGATTATGCCTTTGCCCGCGTATCCCGTCGCGCGCATTCGCACGGGCGCCGATCGCTGGGAAGAGACTTTTCCTTTCCGCCCGACCTACGAGGCCGCCTACCGCGCCGTTTCAGACCGCTACCCCGTTCATACGCGCCGAGTTCGACGCGTACGCCTGCGAACGTACGCTCATTTATCACAAACGGCGTGTCCCGCGGATGCGCAGGCGCGCTTCTTCCTCCCTGTCGCGCCTGTCAACGTCAATGCCCTGCCGGCGCCGCGCCGGCCGCACGGCTCTGCGCATCCGGCCTTCGATTTTGCCCGCCGCGGCGCCCGTTTCGACCAGCCATGCGTTGCGCTCGCGTCCTGGCCCGACTATCCGATCGCGCGTATCCGCACCGGCCAATTCACTCACGCCGGCGGCGCGCTCTGGGAAGCCGAACGGCCTTTGGCGCCGCGCGCCAGGGACAACCCGTCTTGAATGATCCCCCGCGGTTCGTCAGACCGGCAGGGAGCCTCCGTTCAGGCAGGGTTGAGCCGGATGGGCTGGCCGGCGTACGCTGGCTGGTTCAAGGCCGCATCCGGCGCGGGCGGTCCGCACGGGTGCCGGCGCGGCAGGGAGGGGCGTTGCGACGTCCCGTCCGGCAGACGAGAGGTCGGCCCAGGCATAGCCGCGGGGCCGCCGGCGCTTGGCCTATGTCCCGCGCGGCCGCGGCGCGCGCGCCGGGCGCCGCGTAGATCGAAGCCCGCAAGGCGGCCCCAACGGGCATCGACTGCCCGTTCCGCCTTGCGTACGCCTCAAAAAGACTTTAACTCCGCAATTGAAAAATGACGCAGGGCCAGGTTGCGTTGATCGGGATTGGACATCCCGTTACCCAGCCGTTATCCTCTATGCGACGGACGAATTGTCGCCTTCCCGGGAGGACGGAGCCTTGTTGACGGACACCCAGAGGAACCGCCTCCGCCTCCTTGGATATCCGCCGGCCGGCGGCCTGGGGGCAGGGATACTCGGTCTATCGACGGTGTGCCGCCGGATGCGAGCGGGACGTTGGGTCGCGCGGGAGGAGACGCCGGCAGGATGTCCCGGAGCTGTCCGTCCTGCGGCGGGACAGCCTGATTGGGCGCGCGCCCCAAAGAAGTTGCTCCGATCCTCGGGCTTCATCGGAACCAAGCGCGCCTCATCCCGACTCGCCGGAACTGGCCTCTGCGCGTGACGGACGGCCCGCGCCTCGACCGTACCTGGGCTTGGGCTATGGCAGAGCCGTTGCCCTGCGGAATCGCTGGCTATACTGGCGACGCTGTCCGCGCCGGGCGGCGCGTGGCCGTCCGCTACGACGAATACGCCTATCGCGGCCTGGAGCGCCTAGTTCAGGCGGGCGTTTGGCTCGGGTTGCATTCGAAAGTCGGCGCAGCCTAGCTGCTCCCGTGCGATGGCGTTTCAGAGCCGCTACTCCCGCTGGGATCGTCTTCTGCACAAGTTGGCTTTCGGCACGGTGGCCCTGCAGAAAGCCCTGGCCGATCTGGAAGACCGGATCTACGCCCCGCGGTTGCGCGGCATTGCGCTGGACCGGCCGGTCTTCATAACGTCTCTGCCCCGCGCCGGCACTACGCTCTTGCTCGAAATTCTCAGCGCGCGGCGCGACTTTGCCGCGCATACCTATCGACAGATGCCGTTTCTGCTCATTCCGTTGCTCTGGGATGCGCTGACGCGCTCCTTTCAGGCCGCAGGCGCCGATGTGGAGCGCGCGCATGGCGATGGCCTGACCGTCAGCTACGACAGCGCGGAAGCGTTTGAAGAAGTCCTGTGGCGCGCCTTCCATCCCCGCCAATATCAGCGGGATCGCATCGCGCCGTGGACAGCGGATGGCCCATGGTTCTCCGATGAGTTCGGCGCATTCATGCAGAGCCATATCCGGAAGGTATTGGCGTTGCGCATGGACAACCGCGGGACGCCTGTGCGGTACGTCTCGAAAAACAACGGCAATATTGCCCGGTTACCGACGCTCGCGCAGTTGTTTCCCGATGCGGCGCTCGTGATACCTTTTCGCAACCCGACGTGCCATGCGGCCTCCATGTGGCGCCAGCATCAGCGTTTTGCCAAGATCCATGCCGCGGAAGCCTTTACGCGTCAATACATGGCCGACATCGGCCACTTTGAATTCGGCGCGAATCTGCGCCCTGTCGACTTTAACGGCTGGTTGGATCGGAAGGATCGAGCCGCGGCGGATACCGCGCGTTTCTGGCTGCAGTATTGGTGCGCCGCGTTCCAATACATTCTGGCTCTGCCGGACAGCAACCGGATTTTCGTCAGTTATGATCGTCTCTGCGCGGCTCCAGACGCTACTTTCCAACGCTTGGGCGCCGCCTTGGGCCTCGACGAACCCGCGAAGCTGGGCGCAGACGCGGACATCCGCGCGGCGCGCAACTACGACGTTGAGGCTTTGGCCCTTGAGCCGAGCCTGCTGGCCCGCGCATCCGCGTTGCATCAGATATTGCTGGAACGCGCTGTGTGAACGGCGCTCCCAAGCCCTTGGACGGGCATAACGCGGCAGGCTCTGGCGCATGGCCTATTGCCGTTCTGGCGAACGTCAACCTAGTACTCGGTCATGCGAATTCTGTTAGGTGATAATTCAGAAGCTGCCGTTCGGACGCGACCAAGTGCCGTACATTGCAGAGACAGGCAATCCTTGTCGGGGCTGACGCTGACGGTGAGAACTATAGTATCACCTAACAGAATCCGAATGACCGTGTACTAGGCAGCATGCAGCGGCTCCCATTGTTTCTGTTCATCATTGCGTGGGCGCTGGCGCTCTTCTGCGCTGGCATGTACGTCCAGCAAATCCAGGCCTTCCCTGCCGTTGCGCTGGCGGAGGCAACCAAGACCCTGCGCGTACTTGTCGCGATGCAAGGACTGGTGCCCTCGCCCGCGTCCTACCTTGAACCCGTCCCCGACGCAGCGGACATCGCGGAACCCGTCCCCGACGCAGTGGACATCGCGGCGTCCGACGCGGTAGCGCGGTTGCGCAAGACGTTCGAGGGCCTTACCCGTCCGACGCGCATCCCCCGCGCGCAGGTCGCGGCGGCTCGCTTCGAGTTCTTGGACGGCGACGCCCTAGCCGCGCCGGTGATCGTCCAAGGCGGGCGCGGACGGTTTCAGGAACTGTGCCCCGGAGCCGCGGCGGGTTGCCTGGCCGTAGTCTACGCGGGAACCGGAGAAGCAGTCCATGCCTACCCCTATCTGCTGGACGCGCTGAAGGCCGCGAACATCGTCGCCGCAGACGCCTATCCCTACGAACGCCCGCCTAGTTGGTCCTTCGTCGATGACATTCACGCGTTTGGCATGGATGTCTATCCCAACGGCGATCTGCTGGTCGTTTTCAACTTCAGAAACAGTTTTCCGCATGGCGGCGGCGTGGCGCGCATCGCGCCGGACGGACAGCCGCGCTGGTACCGCCAGGATTTCAGCCATCACTGGCCCTCCATCGGCGAGGAGGAGATCGCGCTCGTGCCCAGTTTCCGGATAGGACGGGAGCATCCAGTGACGTATGCCTTGGGCACCCATCGAAAGGATATGACCTGCCCTCCCCGCCATCTGTATGACGACTACGTCACCCTCATTGACGGCCAGGGACAGCTCCTGCAGGCGATTTCCGTGCTCGATGTCTTGGCCGCCTCTCCCTACAGCGGCGTCCTGGAACGCGTCCGCGACAGCTGCGACCCCACGCACCTCAATTTCGCGCATCGCCTCGGACCGGACGCCGGCGGCGCGCCCGATCTGCAACCGGGCGATATCGTCATCTCTCTGCGCCGTCTGGACGCCTTCGCCCTGCTGGACCGCGACGACTACCGCCTCAAGCGGTTCGTGCGCGGCGGTTTCCTCGCCCAGCACGGCGTCCAGCACCTCACGCGCGCGCAGTTCCTCCTGTTCGACAATTGGGGCACCGACGGGCGGCACGGGCCCTCGCGGCTCGTGCGCGTGGATCTGGCCACGGGCGAGGAGACCACCCTCTTTCCCACCCACGAGACCCCGCCTCGCCTGTCCTCGATCTTTACGTTAGGCCGAGGGCACATCGCTGTCTCGCCGGACCGCGGCCGTGTCCTGTTCACGGATGTGCAGGGCAGCCGCGGCCTGGAAATCCGGCTGGCTGACGGCCAAGTGTTGACGCTCTTTCACTCCTTGCATGACGTTCTCCGCATTCCCTCGTTTCCCCCCGAACTCGCGGACACGGCTTGGCATTTCAAATTTTACGGCCTCGCTTATGCGCCTACCGCCGCGGACTGAGCCGGCTCCGCGGCCTCTGACATGCAGGTCTAGGTCCTGTTGAGGTAGGATTGCAGCCAGATTCGGGGCGCGTTGGAGAAGGGGGACATCCTGCGCGTCCGCGGTTATCCTCCCGGCTATCCCTCTCTTTGCGTGTGGCCCCGAGGACGGCCCCCGATGACCGATGCCCAATGGCGTTGCCTGCATTCTTTTCTGATTGCCTGTCCCGATATACGCGTGGGCAAGGAAGATCATTGTCGCTTTTTTGTGGAAGCGGCGCGCGGGATGGCACGGAGGGGCCTTGGCGTCAGTGGCCGACCGCGTACGGCCAGGGGAACTCGGTCTATCGCCGCTGGGCCGCCTGGTGCGACCGGGGCGTCTGGCCGCGTCGGATGGCCTACCTGCAGGCCGATCCGGATCGGTCTGCCGTGCGGCTGGACAGCACGGTCGGGCGCGCCCCAAAACAAAGGGACGGATCCCGCCCTCGGCCGCAGCCGGGGCGGCTTCGGCACCCAGCCACATCCTGGCGGATCGCCGCGCCCGTCCCCTATACCTGCGCGTGACGGGGGCCAGCACCACGACCGCACTCAGGCCCGGGCCCGGGTGGAAGCCTGGACGGACGCGCCGCGGACCTGCGTCAGGTTTCTATAGATACTTGGCTAAATTGTCGACTGTCTTACGTAGGCAACACGTAGGCGCAATTCCGCTTTGGATACGTATCCCTATCAATCTGACCGAGTACTAGGGCCTGGCGGCTGGTGCATAGGCGAGCGTCATCACATCGTTGAAGCGCCAAGCCACTTCCGTGCTGGATGGCGAGAAAGCCGGGATCTGCGCGACGTCGTGCAGATTGTGGAAGATCGCCAGCACCTGGCCGTCCGCCAGACGGATTTCTAGGCCCCGCGTGTGGTCCAAGTCCGTGAACAGCGCGCGGCGGCGGTCCGGCGAGATGTCGATATGCCCCCATTTCCGTGCCCACGCCGGACGCCACGCGTCCGGCGTGGCGTCCGTGGGGAAGAGGGTGGTCTCCTGGCCCGTGGCCAGATCCACGCGCAGGAGCCGCGTGGGCCCGTGCCGACCGTCGGTGCCCAAATTGTCGAACAGGAGAAACTGGGCGCGCGTCAGATGGCGGACGCTGTGCTGGGCGAGGAAACTGCCGCGTACGAGCCGCTTCACGCGATAATCGTCGCGATCCAGGATGGCGAAAGCGTCCACGCTGCGCAAGGAGATGACGATGTCGCCCGGTTGCAGGTCGGCGCCGCCGGCGTCCGGTCCGAGGCGATGGGCGAAGTTGAGGTGCGTGGGGTCGCAGATGTCGGAGACGCGTTCCAGGACGCCGTTGTAGGGGGATGCGGCGAGCGCGTTAAGCACGGAAATCGCCTGCAGGAGGCGGCCCTGACCGTCGATGACAGAGACGTAGTCGTGCAACAGGTCATCGGGCGGACAACCTATTGGAAGGTTGTGGAAGCCTATGTTGAACTGCACGGCGGCCCCCCCGAACCGTCTGCCGGGTACGACCGCGAGGCCATCGGCCCCGATCGAAGGCCAGTGGTGGCTGTAATCATGGCGGAACCAGCGCGGTTGCCCGTCCGGCGCAATGCGCGCGACGCCGGCCCCCTTGGGAGACGCGTCTTTTTGATGCAGCACGACCAGCAGATCGCCGTTGGGGTAGACGTCCAGGCCGAACGGGAATATGTCCTCCGCGAAGGACCACCCGGGAAACCGTTCATGGGGATACCGCGCCCCGACGTGCGCCGCTTCCAGCGCCTCCGGACGCCAGGGATAGACATGGCTCACTGCGCCCGCGCCCGCATAGATGACGGCCAGGCAACCCCGGTCGGGGCACAACTCCCGAAAGCGGTTGGGGCCGCCTTGGACAATCACCGGACTGTCCAGGCCGCCGCCGGCCGGAAATTCGAAGCGGGCCGCCGCGACCTGCGCGCGGGGCAGATCCGTCCGGCACCAGAGGTAGGGCACCTGGGCGCGCAATAGGTTGCGTTCCTCGCCTTCCCATTCGCAGGTGTGGGCCTCGTCGGACGCGCGGGCGAACGCGGCCGGGAGGGATATCTCCGGCTCCGACGCGTACGTCCCCAGCAGCACGCGCAAGGTCTTGAAGGCGTCCGCCACCGTCCCGGCGAAGGCCGGCTGCTGCTGCGCGTATACGCCCGCGGTGAAGAACGCCAGCGCCAGCGCCACGACAAACAAGCCCCGCGCGCTCCCGTGCATGGCTACGATCCCTCCATATAGCCTTCAACGCAGCCTGCGTTGCTTTTTGCGTTCAGCCGCAACCAAGCGCTCGTCAAGGCGTCGTTCCAGGTTCTGTTGATCTTTGATTGCCAAGCCAGAACCCGGTTTCCCGGCCCTCTTGAGACTGAATGGGACATTCTGCACGTCCGCGGTATCCTCCAGAGAGTCGATTCCCTGGTTCCCCAGCTCCGCGGAGGGTCCTTCCATGATCGTGCTGACCGATGCCCAATGGCTCTGCATCCGCCCTTTTATGCAAATCTGTCCTGATATATACAAAGGTAATGAAACTCGTTGTCGCCTTTTTGTGGCCGCGCTGTGCTGGATGGCGCGATCGGGCGCCCCTTGGCGTCGGTGGCCCGCCGAGTATGGGAAAGGGAACTCGGTCTATCGCCGCTGGGCCGCCTGGTGCGCGCGGGGCGTCTGGCCGCGCCGGATGGCTTACCTGCAGGCCGATTCGGAGCTGCCCGCGGGACGGCGGGACAGCACGGTCGGGCGCGCTCAAGAAAAAAGGGCAGGATCCTGCCCTCGGACGCAGCCGGGCTGGCTTCAGCACCCAGATCCACATCCTGGCGGATCAACGGGGCCGCCCCCTGCGTCTGCGCCTGACGGGCGACCCGCGCCACGACCGCACCCAGGCCCGGGCCCGGGTCAAAGCTTGGACCGGCGCGCCCCTGCCCTGCCTGATCGCCGACCGGGCCTACGACAGCGACGCCTTCCGCGCGTGGCGGGAACAGCAGGGCATCGAGGCCGTCATTCCCGCCCGGAAGGGGCGCACGAACCCCCGGCCCCACGACCCGGAACGGTACCCGGCGCGCAATGCCGTGGAACGGGACATCGGCTGGCTCCAACGCGGGCGCCGCGTGGCTACCCGCTATGACAAATACGCGCATCGGTTCCTGGGTTTTCTGTACTTGGCCGGGGCCTAGATCTGGCTGCAATCCTGCCTCAACACAACCTAAGGTGTGAGACCAACGCATCCTGCATCAAGCCCGTCTACGGCAATCGGATGCGTGTCTCGCGGGCATTCGGTCAACAAGGTGCCGGAAACAGGCAGACGCCGTAGGATAATAACCCTTGGCTCGCGGGATATCCAAATACAGTCCAATACAAAGGGCAAACGCAACCCAGACCGCGTTGCGGTTTGCATTCATCCAGAGCTGGCACTCCATCATGTTTATATTGTAGGGTACAGATGTTTGAGGCGCACGCGGGCATCGGCGGTGCGGAACGGCCAGTGGATGCCCTTTGGGGCCGCGTTGCGGTTCTCCGCCCACGCGGTGACTGCGGCCTGCGCGGGGACAGGGTCTGCCGCGTCAGGACGCTCCGTTCCGGTTCGGCCCTGTGGAGCCAGCGGCCGTGCCTGCGCGTAAACGCCTGGCACCGCGCGTCGTCGGGCGGGAACGTCCAAGGCGGCCGCGATCGTTGCGTCCGGCCAGCCCTCGCCCTCCGGACCCTCGTCGCACTGCAACAGGCGCAGACCCGTTCCCTCTTCCATCCCGCCGGGCGCTGGCGCCCGCCGCGGCTCTTAGCGATCCGGGGCAGCCACTGCCGTTCGGAGGAGGTCAGGTGCCGTACGTATTGCAGGGATATGGGGAACCCTCGTCTGGTTGGCTGGGATTCGTATTATAACCCGCCACTATGTACATGACTATGCATTAGGTGCTGTGGAACTTTGAGTGCCAGCCAGAACCGGGTTTCCCTGCCCCCAGGGAGACTGAAGGGGACATCCTGTACGCTCTCCGGTGAGGTCGTGTTGAGACAGGATTTCAGCCCGATCCGGGTCGTAGGAGGGGGGGGGGGGGGGGTAGATTCGGTGGCGCTTTGAGTGTAGCCCGAGCCAGGTAGCGTTGAGATGCGGCTTTATCCGTCCCCTTTACCTCCACCCGGCCGTGAGTACGGGGCTCGGGCGGGCACGCCCAAAACTCCCTCAGCGGGGACTTTGAAGATAAAGCGAGGGTGACGCACGGGGGCGAACCTGGGAGGCGGCAGGGCCTCATGGGGTCGACGGCGCGGCCAGCTGCCTAGGTTGAGGCCGGCGCGGAGCCGGGACCGGACGCGCCCGCCGGTTCCCCAGGTTTGAAACCGCGGCCTCCGAGATCGTCTATAAACACGACATAGGTTGCATGACAGTCTATGGGATCGGGCGGCCAGCCTACCTCCACCCGACCGGGCCCAGGCCCATCCCTTTCCGTTGTGGCTTACCTGCCCAGGCGGCCCTGGACGCGCAGCTGGGCAGGCCAGACCTTCATCCTCGGCGGCCCGCGCGCCTGGTCGCCGGGGCACGCAGCGGCAGGGTCTCCTGCCACAGGGCGCGCTGGTTGACGGAATCGAATTGCCCGACGCGGATCCCCTCCAGGGGATAGGCGGGCAGGGGGACGCGGACCCAGCAGCGGTCCTCGAAGAGGACGCCGTCCCAATCGGCGAAGGCGAAATCCAGGTTCTCGAACGGCGGGCCGCGCCGCGGCCACGGCAGACGCCCGCGGCGGACGGGCAGGGCGTGCAGGATGAACTTGGCGTGCGTATCGGCGGGACGGCAAGGGGTCTTGGCGAAGCGCACGGCGTCGGGGGTCGCGTAGACGTCGAAGCGGGCGCGGGCGGTCGGGACGCCGGCGGTGGCGGCGGCCCAGTCGGCGCGCAGGGCCTGGCGGCCGGCGGGCGACAGAATGGGTCCCGGAATGTCTGCGTGCCAGGCCGCGCCGTTACCCAAGGGCGCTACGGACGCGAACTGGCCTACGGTCAGGCGGGCAAGGGGGTAGGCGGGCAGGGGCACGGTGGCCCAGCAGCGGTCGTCCACGCGCAGGCCGTAACGACTGAAAGGGAAATCGAGATTGGCGAAGCCCGGGGCCTGGCGGGCGGGGGGCAGGTCGCGGCGGCGCAGGGGCACGGCGTGGAGGACGAATTTCAGTTCGGTGTCGTCCCAGGCGCAGGGGGCCTTGACGAAATGCAGGGCGCCGGCGGCGAGATAGACGCGGAAGACGTCCTGCAGGACGGGCGGGGCCGCGGTCCGCGCGTCAAAGTCGTGCCGCACTTGGGCGGCGCGGGCCGCGACGCGGAACACAACGCCGTCGGTCAGGGCCGCTATCGGTTCCAGCTGCGCCAGGGCGCGCAAGTCGGCGGCGTTGAAGCGGTACGGCTTCCCAGAATTATGATGAAGACCATGGAAAAAGATGACGTAGACGTCGTCGGAGCGTTGCCCCTGCGCCTCTAGCCACGGAGCCAGATCATCCAGGCTGCCGGGCAGCCAGCGATGCTGTGCCTGTGACCGCGTACGGAGGGATTGCATATAGGCGTCATGTACCAGGTTGCTGAAGATCCAGCCGGTCGCGAGATGAGTCCGCATATACCGCATGGTAGGCGATGCGGCCCAGTGCAACGAGCTGCGCGTCCGTTGCGGGAAGAGGCTCGTATATAGGCTGAGGCAAAGGCCGCCGCCAATCCAGGCCAATAACAGGGTTTTCAGCAGGAACGGCAACGCGCGGGCCAGTCGGGCGTTCCGGTGCGCGCGCAGCGGCCGGCGCGCCTTGTCCGCCACGAAAACGAAAGCAAACAGCAGAGGCACGTAGGTAGGCATCAAAAACCGATTGGCAGGGGCCGGAACGTGGTAGCTGAGGGTCGCGACGACGATGAACGCGCCATAGGCCAGGACGAACGCGGCGCAGATCAGCAGGGCGGCGTAGCCGTCCCGGGCCCCGGGATACCGGCGCCACAGGAAGAGGCCCGCCCCTGCCAAAGCCAACAGTGCCGCCAAGGCCAACGCCCCCCCCCCCTCTGCCTTGACGTCATGCACCGGCGCGAACAGCAGCCACGAGGCCAGGGTTTCCAGGGCCGCGGCCGCGTTCTCGAGCAGGGTCCGGCCTGACGGGACAAAGTCGTCCATGTGGGTGAAGGCGCCCGTGACGCGGTAATTGCGGTACAACCAGACGCCCAGCGGCGCCAGCGCGGCGAGCGCGAAGGCGCTCGCGCGCCCAGCCCTGATGCGCGGTCGGATGCCCGGCTGGAGGGCCAGCAGCGCCGTCCCGGCGGCAATCAGGGGCAGTCCGGCGTACCGCGTCAGCGCGGCCAGCCCGGCGCAGGCGGCGGCCGCCGCGAGGCATCGTCCCCGTCCGCGGGTCAGGCCGTGATCCAGTTGGATGCAGGCCAACGTCACGCACAAGACGAACGCCGATTCCGACATGAGAGTCGTGGCCGCATGGAGCAAGGGCGCGGCGCCCGCGAGGGCCAGACAACCCCAGAACGCCAGAAAACGGGAGGCAATCCGGTCGCGCAGCCAGTGGCCGGCCGCGAAGACGGTGGCGCCGTGTAACGCGGCGTTGAAAGAACCCGCCACGGCTACGGGGCCACCCAAGCCCCAGCTGGTCAGCGCCAGCAGCAATGGATAGCCGGGCGGCCACATCGCGCCGAACAACTGTCCGTTCCAGCTTACGAAGCCTTCGCCCTGCAGCAGATTGCGGGCTACGGATGCGTAAATAACGGAATCTAGAAAGGTCATCTTGATTCCATGCGTGGACTGATACAGTAGCGCCAACGCCGCGCTCAGCGCGGCCAAGACCGCTGGGCTGAGCGCAAAACGCCACTGTCGGGGAGAGACCACGTAGTACATGGTCATGCGCCTTCTGTTAGGTCATAATTCAGACACTGTCGTTTGGACGCGGTCAGCGGTCGTCCTCCTGTTATCATATTTATACTGTAGGGTACAATTTTTGGAGGCGGACGCGGGCGTCGGCGGTGCGGAACTGCCAGCGGATGCCCTTTTGGGCCGCGTGGCGGTCCTCCGCCCAGGCGGTGACCTGCGCGTGGACCGCGTCCTGCGTGGCCCTGCGCGGGGACAGGGCCTGCCGCGTCAGGACGCTCAGCTCCGGTTCGGCCCTGTGGAGCCCGCGGCCGTGCCGGGGCGTAAACACCAGCTGGACGCGCGGCGCCAGGCGCGGCGCCTCGGCGAACGGAAAAGCCCGGAAGAACGAGGCGTACGCATGCGTGTTCAGGTTGTCGCAGACCCGGATCAGGCGCTCGGCCTGGCGGTAGCGCGGATGATCCGCGAGGGCCTTGACTTGGTGCGCCCAGCCCACAGCCGTGCGCCGGGCGGTGGCGTTGGCCGTACGCCACGGGCCCAGCGGTTCCACGAACATCCAGACGGTGCAGGCGCCGCACCGCACGTATGCGTAGTCGTAGGTGGCGGGGCGCGCCGGCTGGGACGGCCGCGTGTCGGCCCGCAGCGGTTGGGCGTGTTCGTCCCTGCAGATCACCGGATAGCGCGCATCGTAGAGCCGGCGGTAGAAGTCCAGCACCGTCTCCATGCCACCACGAACGCTTCGTCTGGCACGGGCGGATAGCCGCGCTGCACCCGCCATCAAGGCGTCAGTTCGTTTTTTTTAGCGTGCGGCGTACGGTTTCGTAGCTGATCCGGGGGCCGACCCCGCGCGCGGCCAGCTCGCGGGCCAGCAGGCGCAACGTCCAGCGCGCATAGCCGGCCGGCGGCGCGGACTGGGCCAGTTGCAGGAGATGCGCCTCGCCCGCGCCGTCCAGCTTGCCGGGCCGCGGCGGATGGGCCCGGCGCGCCAGCGCGGCCGCGGGGCCCTCGGCCACGGCCTGGCGGCGCCAACGCCCCACGCTGCCCGCCGAGACGTCCAACGCGGCCGCGACCGCCGCGTCCGTCTCGCCCGCATCGCACTTGAGCAGGGCGCGGGCGCGCACGGCTTGCCGCACGGTCGGCCGCGGGGGCCCGCCGCGGCCCTGGGCGATGCGGGTCAGCCACTGCCGGTCGGACGGAGTCAGATGCAGGGCGTATTTCAGAGACATGCGATCCTCCCTCGGGGCGGGCACGGACGGCAAGAACGAGATTATAACCTAACATCCATCACATGATACTATAGTTCTCCCCGTCAGCGTCAGCCCCGACAAGGATTGCCTGTCTCTGCAATGTGTGGCACTTGGTCGCGTCCGAACGGTAGCTTCTGAATTGTAACCTAACAGAATTCGCATGACCGTGTACTAGATCTAGGCAGTCAAAGTTCCACAGAATATAAGTCCAACTTCTGTCCGTCTTATTCGCGCGCCGTGCATTCGTAACAGATCTATCAGCGCGGCGGCACGTTGGCGTCGGATCGCTTGGAGCGTCGCGGGTACGCCTTTGACGCGCCGTAAAGGACTGTACTGGCGGTAATGGCGTTGCGCCACCGCGAGAGGCGTGTCACCCTCATCCGTACGGGACTCCGGATCTGCGCCCGCCGTCAACAACACGGCAGCCGGCGTCGGATCGTCATGCCGCGCGGCCCACAGAAGAGGGGGATGCGCCATTGTCCATGCGGGCTTCCGGATTGGCTCCCGCGGTCAACAGCGTCTCTACCCTCATCCAAGCCTTGCTGGGCGCACCCATTATGTCACGACTGGCATCGCTTTGCACCGCTGCATGTAGAGGACGCGTGCCGATCTGGTTACGGGCATCGGGATCCGCACCGGCCGCCACCAGCTTCCGTAGGCCCTCCACAGATTCGGTGGTTGCCGCCATATGGAGGGGCGTATCTCCGTAGGCATTGGGGGCATTGGGATCCGCGCCGGACTCTAGCAGCATCCGCGCGCTCTCCAAGTCTTTGGATCCTATGGCTGAGTGGAGAGGCGTACAGTTCCCAAGTGGCATAGTGTTGGGGTTGGCGCCGGCCGCCAACAACCGCGCGATCAGATCCGCGGCGCCAGCCTCTACCGCCTCGTGCAGAGGAGTCCGACCCTGATCATCGTACGCATCCGGGTCGGCGCCGGCCGCCAACAACTGCGTCACTCTCGCCGTCTGCTTGGAGCGTACCGCCCGGTGGAGGGATGTCTTGTCCGAATCGATGTGATCCAGCCAGAGAAGTTCCCCACTACAGGCATGGAGGCAGAAAGCAGACAACAAGAGTGCGGCCCCCTTGCCCAATCTTAGCCTCAGGAAACGAATGGGACGCGGCCTTGTTGCCAGGGAAGTTCCCGGCCGTGTTGGGTCCGGTGGGGCGCGCAAGCAAGCCGCGGGCGCGGATCCGTATAGCGAACAGAGCATGAATCAGGCATGCCGCCTATACTGCCTTCGTATTTTGTTCAAGATTCATAGCTCTCTTGGACTCTGGGCCACCTAAGGTTTCTCCCCTCTGAGCTTAGCCATATCCATTAAATAATGTGCATGTATGGTACTGGGCAGAACCTCCGCAATGACAATGTCTCTTTTCTGTTGTCCAGCGGCCAAAACAGCGTCCCCACAGACACCTTCTTTGTTTAAATCTGAATGAAAGTTCGTAGTCTGTGCAACCGCCGGCATGAAAATCACTAAACCTGCCTCTCCCTACCGCTGTTGGAGTGGATATTTCCAACCATAAGGGCGCTGACCGCCGCGGCGATCCAACGCGGCACGGGAAACGTTTCCCCAGCCGGGCGAGATCTTGCGCGGCCCGGCCGCAAGAGGCGCGAACGGGCGCTTTGGCCCGCGACGTAGAGACGCGTCCCACCGGCGCGCGCCGGATACGCTGCGTTCTCAAGCGCCGAGAGCCTACAGCGCATCGGATAGGCTGCGGATGGCGCGCTGCGATCCATGCAACGAGAACGCCGCGGTCACTCTGCACGCCATGGCTTCAGGGACGGCTGATCCCAGCGCGCCGCGTAAGAGGGCGAGGCTGCCCTCCGCCTGTCCGCCCGATCCAGCGACCATAAGGGGAAATGGCATCCCCGCGCAGGAGGCTGGGGCAGAGGCCATCCCGCGCCCCGCGCTCACGAAGCAGGCGCACCGTTTTCCTGGTCCGCATGCGCTGTGCGCCGCTCATAGAGCCATGCGAAGGCATAGAGCCCCGTATTGTGTCCGTCTTCCCAAGTCGGGCGTACGGCATAACCGCCCACCAATTCCAGATCCACGATCTCCGCGCTGGGCGCGGGCGTAACGTTCAGGACCAAGGCATCCGCTTCGTCATCCGCCTGCGCGCGGCGCGTGCGGCAGGTCGCGCAAGGGCAGTTGGCTCGCAGCCAAGCCAAGGGGATATCGCTGATCTCTGCGTCCGGCCACACGAAACGCATAACGCCCCGGTCCCGATCCACCCGGATATGCTTGGGCGCATGGTACGCGTGCGCCATGTTGTCCGTGCCTGAGCCTACCCGTTCCGCGACGGGGCGCGGCGGGCCAAAACCGGGCGGCCCATGAGCTGCTGCATGACCTCCGCGAAGGGCTGGCGCGTATCCCACTCGCAGACCCGTATCCCGCCGCGCAGCAAGTGCGAACGCAGATTGTCCCGCTCCAGACGCGCCAGGCGCCAGGCCAAGGCCGTTTCCGCCTGCGCTTCCAGGGCGTTCATTTCATAGGCAACGGGATCCGGAATGATAACGTTCACCTGGTATCCGTGCGCCCGCAGGGCCAACAGACTGTCGCGGTCCTCGCGTTGCAAAGGGCTGATCAAGGCCAACCACGAGCGACTGGGAAAGAGGCGCGTCGGCACCCGCTCCAAACGCCCGAAGACCTGGCTTTGCTCCACCTTGGCGTTCGCCAGCGCGCGTAAGATCTTCTCGTATTGTACCTTGCCCGAACCGGGAAAGGTCCAGTTCAGGGAGCCGCCGAAAATGAAAAGCCCCACCCGGTTGCCGTAGGACAAAAGCGCATCCGCCAGCGTGGCCGCGGCCTGCACGCCATGCTCCAGCAGGCTGTGGCGCCCGGCCAACAGGTTGGTGGCGGCCCGCACGTCCAGGATGATGCCTGCATCAACGGCTCTTTCCAACTCGAATTCGTTCACGAAAAGGGCGGCCTCCTGCCGGGCGTTGACGCGGTGGTTCAGCCAGCGCCAACTGTCGCCGGTCTGGTATTCCCGCAGGCCGTGGAATTCCACGCCCGGCCCGCCTTTACGCGCCGTAATGAGACCGGGGTACGCCCGCGTGCGGCGCATCCGCAGCGCCGGCGGGACCGCGGCCGCGCCTTGCGGCAGAATGAAGAGGCGTTGCGGGGCTTCCAGGGATGCCCCTTCGCGCAACAAGCCGAAAGGATCCCGCGTTTCCAGCGCGACGGCCGGCAAGACGTAGGAACCGCGCGCGCCTTCCACTTGGCAAGCCAGCGCGACCTCCGCGGCGGCGCCGAAGAGGGCCAGGCAATCTTTATCGCCTTGCAACAGGCGCAAACCCTGGGGCAAGGGTTGGCGTACGAAGATCTCTTCCAGGCCTTGGCTGCGATCCTGGAGGCGCAACGCCAGGGCCACGGCATCGCCAGGCCGCGCGCGCGGGGGCTCGAGCTGCCGCGCGAGCTCCACGCGCAATGCCGGCGGCCGCAGGTAGAGCGCGGCGCAGGCGAACGCCAGCAACGGCGCCGCCAAGGCCAACGCGTGGCTGTTGACGGTGGCCATGGCCCCCATCAGGGTCAGGCTGAGCGCCAGGGCAAGCGCGACGATACGCGGCAGAAGGCCCGCCTCCTACTCGCGCGCGACCCAAGGCACCGCCACGGCAGCGAGGATGCCGTCCAGAATCTGGTCCGCCGCGCCTTGCCGCAGCCACAGATCGGGATTCAGGATCAGCCGATGGCTCAAGGCCGCGTGGAAATAGGCCTTGATGTCGTCCGGCAATACGTAATCCCGTCCGTCCATGGCCGCCTGCGCGCGGGCCAGTTTGAACAGCGCCAGGGAGCCGCGGGGACTGGCCCCGACGGCCACGCGGCCGTCCGCGCGTGTGGCGTTGACGAGTTCCACGATGTACGCGGTCAAATCGTCGTTGACATGCACGTCTTCAATCGCCCGGCGCATGGATACGAGCGAGGCGCCGTCGACGACGGGTTGCAGGGCCACGGCGTCCTGTTTGCGCGCTTTGCGCGCCGTGAGCATGCGCGCTTCGTCTGCGGGCCGCGGATAGCCCACGGCCAATTTCACCAGAAAACGATCCAGTTGGGCTTCCGGCAAAGGAAACGTGCCTTCGTATTCGATCGGGTTCTGGGTGGCGATCACGATAAAGGGCTCGGGCAACCGCAGGCTTTCCCCTTCCAGGGACACCTGGCGCTCCTGCATCGCTTCCAGCAAGGCGGACTGGGTTTTGGGCGAGGCGCGGTTGATTTCGTCCGCCAGCACGATTTGGCTGAAGATGGGACCGCGGTGCAATTCGAAAGCGCCCTTGTCTCGATTGAAAACGTAGCCGCCCAGGATATCGCCCGGCAACAGATCCGGCGTGAATTGAATGCGCCGGAAACTCAGGCCCAGCACTTGGGCGAAACTGTGCGCGGTCAGGGTCTTGGCCAAGCCCGGATAGTCCTCGACGAGGATATGGCCGTCCGCCAACAGGGCCACCAGGATGCGGTGCAGCAGGTCGTTTTTGCCGATGACGGCGCGGGCCACTTCCTGCCGAATCGCCTGGGCTTGGCCGGCCACGCGGCCCAGCGGCGAGGCCGCGGGCGTCATGGGCGCGTCCGGGCGCGCGTATGGGTTTCGAGATACGCCACTATTTCCTCCGGGTCCGTCTGCAAAGGGTCAGCCGCGCGGGCGGGGGCCGCGCCGAAGGCCAGCCAGCGTTTCGCGGCGGCCAGGCCGTTCTCCTGACTGTCCACCTGCGCCTCGAAGTACGCCTGGAAGCGCGCCGGCAGCGGATGCTTGGCGAAGGCCGTGGCCGGTTCGTCGGCGTCGGACGCCAAACCGTCCCGGTCATCCAGAATGTCCAGCGTCAACTGCCGCAACGCGCGCGCCAAGGTCCACCGCCCGTAGCCCAAGGCCTGCGCCCGCTGCAAGCGCTTTTGCCACTGGCCCACCGGGCCCCGGAAATGGGACGCCCGCGCGGGCGCGCGCGGCCGCCGCCGCCGCGGCCACGTCGCGCTGCGCAACCCGCAATACGCCGCGGCCAGGGTCAGCAAGCCCCAGTAGACGCTTTGCGGCAGGCTGCGCACGAACAACTCCCCCACCCAAAGGGTATAGAGCAAGGGCCGCAGCACGACTTGGGTGACGAAACCTTCCACGGCGAAGGTCGCGATCGCCGCTATCAGCAACAGAACGGCGATGGGCAGCAGGCGGTCTCTCATGCCGGCGCCGTCACGGCGGACGCAATGCGCTGCAGGCAAGCGCGCGCCTGGGCGCGTTCCCGCGGCGTGGAGGGTTGGTCGCCGAACCGCACCCGTTCGAACAACTGCGACAACTGCCGTACGGATGCCGAATGGAACCCCGCGCGGACCAAGCGGCTCTCGAATTCCCTGGGGGTCATGGCTTGGGTGCGGCGCACCTGGCCGGTTCGTTCGAAGGTCTGCACCATGGCGACGTAGCACCGCATAACGGTATCGGCCAGGTCATGGCCGGCGTCCAACGCGGCCATGGCCCCGGCCGCTTCCTGCGCAATGCCGGCCCGGGGATCCTCCGCGCGACGGCCGAAACGGCGCCATACGCCGAACAAGACCCACGCGGCCGCGCCGCTGATGCCGGCGGACAGGCCCCACACCCACCACGCGCGGTCGGCTTCCACCCAGGCGGGCGGCGTAGGCGGTTCCCGGGTCGGCGCGCCGTCCCCCAACCCCTGCATGGCGCCCGCGCGGCCGGCCTCGACTGCGCGGGGCGCTTCTTCCCGCGTCTGCAGCCGATAGAGGACGTAGGTCAACAGCAAAGCCGTCGCGGCGGCGCCCAGCAGGGCTTTGCGGTACGCGGGCGAAACGATCGCGTAGAGCGCGGCCAAGAGCAGGGCGCCCCAGAACAGCGGCATCAGGAACGGCGGCAAGGCCGCGGCGTCCAGGCCGGAGCCACGGCCCCAGGGCGCGTGGCGATCCGGATTCCAGGTCTCCTGAATCAGGGCCATCAACCCCGTCTCTTCGCCGGCGGCCAACTTCAAATCCGGCAGGGCGCCGCCCAGCGCCAGCAGCAAGGCCAACAACCCGGCGCCCGCGCCGAGCAAACTGCGCGGCGAGGCTTGCGCTTTGTCCAGCCACTTGGTTACGTTGAAAGCAGGCAACATGACGCGGGGAGCCAACGTTTCAGGCGAACGGCGCGGGCGCGGCGGATGCTGCGTACCGGCCGCGGGCAGGGACGCGCGGAGCCGCCCGCGCACGCCATTTTACCCGGTTGTCCGCGCGCGGCGCGATATTAGGGTAGCATTGCGGTACCCTGCGCGCGGCGGATTTGGCCCTTGGGCGCTGGCGCCGCGCCGCGTCGGCGACAACGGCCCGCCCAATATGCTACTATGGCATAACAGAACATGGTTGCTGTTTATGATTACGCCTACACAAGACGCGCGCTTCCAGGTGGTCAGCGCCTTTCGGCCGACGGGCGATCAGCCGGACGCGATTCAGGCGCTGGCGCAGGGCCTGGAAGAGGGCCTCGCGCATCAGGTATTGCTGGGCGTTACGGGCTCCGGCAAGACTTTCACCATGGCCAACGTCATCGCCCAGCGTCAGGCGCCGACGCTCGTGCTGGCGCACAACAAGACGTTGGCCGCCCAGCTCTACAGCGAACTGAAGGAATTCCTGCCGCACAACGCCGTGGAGTACTTCGTCAGTTACTACGACTATTACCAGCCCGAAGCGTACATTCCCCAGTCGGATACGTTCATCGAAAAAGACGCCCAGATCAATGACGAGATCGAACGCTTGCGCCTGGCCGCCACCAGCGCCCTGTTTTCGCGGTCGGACGTGGTGATCGTGGCTTCCGTGTCCTGCATCTACGGGTTGGGCAACCCGGAAGACTACGGCTACGCCGTATGCACGTTGACGAAAGGCGCGCGCATGCGGCGCCAAACGGTGCTGCGCCATCTGGTCAGCATCTATTACGAGCGGAACGACGCCGCGCTGGAACGCGGGCGTTTCCGCGTGCGCGGCGACGTGCTGGAAATCCATCCCGCCTACGAGGACAGGGGCTACCGCATCAGTTTCTTCGGCGACGAGGTGGAGCGCATCTGCCGTTTCGATCTCCTGACGGGCGAGATTTTGGCGGAACTGGAGGAGATCGCCGTCTTTCCGGCCAAGCATTTCGTGACCTCGGAGGAGAAGCTGGCCGCTTCGCTGCAGACCATCGAAGACGAACTGGACGCGCGCGAACGGGCGTTGCAGGCCGCCAACCGCCTGGTGGAGGCCCAGCGCCTGCGCCAGCGCACCAATTACGATCTGGAAATGCTGCGCGAAATCGGTTACTGCAACGGCATCGAAAACTACAGCCGGCATCTGGATCAACGGGAAGCCGGCAGTCCGCCGTGGACCCTGGTCGACTACTTCCCGGCCTCCTGGTTGCTGATCGTGGACGAGAGCCACATGACCGTGCCCCAGCTGCGCGCCATGTACCGGGGCGACCGCGCCCGCAAGCAGACGCTGGTGGACTTCGGTTTTCGCCTGCCCAGCGCCATCGACAACCGGCCGCTGACGTTCGAGGAACTGACGGCGCGCGTGAACCAGGCGATCTACGTCAGCGCCACGCCCGGGCCCTACGAGCTGGCCCAGTCCGCGCGGACCGTCGAGCAGATCATCCGGCCGACCGGCCTGCTGGACCCGCAAGTGGAAGTCCGCCCGACCCAGGGCCAGATCGAGGATCTCCTGCGCGAAGTGCGGACGCGCATCCGCAAAGGCCAGCGCACCCTGATCACGACGCTCACCAAGCGCATGTCGGAAGATCTGACCGAATACTTGGCCGAGTTGGACGTTCGGGTGCATTATCTGCACAGCGAAATCGACACCCTGGAGCGCATCGACATCCTGCGCGACCTGCGGCTCGGGGTCTATGACGTCGTGGTAGGCATCAATCTCTTGCGCGAAGGCCTGGACTTGCCCGAAGTGACGCTCGTCGCCGTGCTGGACGCCGACAAGGAAGGTTTCCTGCGCAGCGAAAGCGCGCTCATTCAGACGATCGGACGCGCGGCCCGGCACGTGGAGGGCAAGGCGATCCTCTACGCCGACAAGACGACCGCGGCCATGCGCCGCGCGCTGGACGAAACGCAACGCCGCCGCACCCTGCAGGAAGAGCACAATCGGGTTCACGGCATCGAGCCCACGACCATTACCAAGGAAGTCCGGGACCTGACGGACCGGGTCAAGGCCATGGCCCGGGAGGCCGACGACGCGGACGCGCCGGCCCCGTCGCTGGACGCGCTGACGGCGGAGCAGGTGGCGCGCATGATTGCGGAGCTGGAAAAGGAAATGAAGCAGGCCGCCCAGCGCTTGGAGTTCGAGAAAGCGGCGGGCTTGCGCGACCAGATCCTGGCACTGCGCCGCCGCGAGGCCTTGCCGCTGCGCCCATGAGCGATCTGAACGGCGCCCGTCCCTCCTACGCGCCCCGGGCCCTGACCCGGGAGATGGAGGAAGCGTATCTGGACTACGCCATGAGCGTCCTGGTCAGCCGCGCCCTGCCCGACGTGCGCGACGGCCTGAAACCCGTGCATCGGCGCATCCTGTACGCCATGTACCGCGATTTGCGCCTGTTCAGCACCGGTCCCTACAAGAAAAGCGCCCGCATCGTGGGCGAAGTGCTGGGCAAGTACCATCCGCACAGCGACCAGGCCGTCTACGACGCCATGGTGCGCCTGGCGCAGGATTTCAGCGTGCGCTATCCGCTCGTGGACGGACAAGGCAATTTCGGCAGCATCGACGGCGACAACCCGGCGTCCATTCGGTACACCGAGGCGCGCCTGGCGTCGATCGCGCATCTCACCGTGGCCGACATCGACAAGGATACGGTGGCGTGGAACGCCAACTTCGACGATTCCCTCAAGGAGCCGGCCGTCCTGCCCACCGTCCTGCCGAACCTGCTGGTCAACGGGGCCAACGGCATTGCGGTGGGCATGGCGACCCAGATCCCGCCGCACAATCTGGGCGAGGTCTGCGACGCCCTCTGCTTCCTGCTGGACCGTTACGCGCGCAAGGACGAGATCGGGACCGCGGAGCTGCTGGCGTACATCAAGGGCCCGGATTTCCCGACCGGCGGGCGTTTGTATCGCTACGCCGCCGCGGGCAAGGCCCGCGAAGACCGCCTGTTGCACGGCTACGCGCGCGGGCGGGGCCGTTTCGCGGTGCAGGCCAAGATGCACGAGGAAGCGATGGGCATGGGGCGAACCCGCCTGGTCGTCACCCAGATTCCCTACCTGACCAACAAGGCCCACTTGATCGAACGGATCGCCCATCTGGCGCAACGGGGCCAGTTGCCGGGCATTGCGGATTTGCGGGACGAAAGCGATCGCGCGGGCATGCGCATCTGCATCGAATTGTCGCGCGCCCACTCCGCGTCGCCGCAAAAACGGCAGCTGCTGGATCGCCTGTTCCGCCTGACGCCCCTGCAGCAGAATTTTTCCCTGTCGCTGGTGGCGTTGGTGGACGGGGCGCCGATCCGCGTCAACCTCAAGGAGATCCTGGAACGCTTCATTCGCCACCGCCTGGACGTCGTGCGGCGGCGCACGGCCTTCGACCTCGCCGCGGCGCAGGCCCGCCTCCATATCGTGGAGGGCCTGTTGCAGGCGCTGGACATGCTGGACGCCGTCATCCAGACCATTCGCCAAAGCCGCCGGCCCGATACGGCGCGCAAGAATCTGATGAAAGCCTTCGACTTCAGCCCGGAGCAGGCGCAGGCCATTTTGGCCATGCCCTTGCGCCAGCTGGTCGCGCTGGAAATCCGCCAGCTGCGGGACGAGTTCCGCGCCTTGATCCGCCAGGTCCAGGCGCTGGAAGCGTTGCTGGCCTCCGAAGAACGGATGCGCGCCGTCATCAAGGAGGAATTGCAGCAGGTCAAGGCCGAGTACGGCGACGAACGGCGCACCCGCATCATGGAACAGGAGGTGAGGCCCCTGTCCGAGGAGGATTTGGAGCCGGACCAGACGGTCTGGATCTCCGTGGGCCGCCAGGGCACGGTCAAGCGGTACGCCTACCGCGGCATGCGGGCCGGCCGTTTCAAGGAAATCGGGCGCAACGGCAGCCTGGCGACCATCGCCGCCAACACCCGGGACATGCTGTACCTGTTCAGCGCGGACGGCAAATGCCAGCGCGTCCAGATTTTCCGCGTCCCGCACGCGGGTTCGCCCAAGCACGTGGCGGATTTGACGGCCTTCTCGCGGCGGGACGCCATCGTCGCCGCCATTCCACTGCCCCGCGATTCCCGGCATGATTTGTCGGGCCATCTGACGTTCGTGACCCGGCAGGGCGTGGTCAAAAGAATTCCGGTCAACCGGCTCATTGAAGCGCCGGGCGAGGAACTCAAGGTGATTACGCTCAAGAAAGGCGACCGCCTGGGCTGGGTCCTGCTGTCGAACGGCGACCAGGAAGTGATGCTCTTTACCGCGCGCGGCAAGGCCATTCGCTTCCGCGAAGCCGATATCCGATCCATGAGCCTGGGCGCTGCGGGCGTGCGCGGCCCCCGGTTCGACGCGGATGACGCCATGGTCGCGGCCGTCCTGGCGCAGGCGACCAGCGCGGTGTTGTCCGTGACCGAGAAAGGGTTCATCAAGCGCACGCCGATTGCGGAATATCCGCTGCGCAAACGCACGGGCAAAGGGGTGGCCAACCACAAACTGTCCGCCAAAACGGGCGCCATCGTAGGCGCCGTCGCGCTGAACCTGCAAGACGACAAAGCCAAAGTCGCCTTGCAGGCAGGACGGAGTCACATCGTGCTGGATGCCCTCAGCATACCTGAATCCCGGCGTACGGCGGCGGGGCGGCCCGTGCCGGCCTGGCAACCCGAAGAGGCCGTCGATGCCATTACGTTGATTTGGTCCGACGCGGAGGAAGAAAAGACGCGTGCAGATGTCCCTGAGTAACCTCCCGGGCGCCGAACCGCCGCTTTTTCCTTGCCCTTGCACCTGATAGGAGGCCCTGACATGATCTCCCCTGCGCCTTGGCGCGGCATTTTCGTCATCCTGGTCACGCCTTTCGACGCCGAACTGGAACTGGATACGGCCAGCCTGCGCGCCGAGGTGGAATATTGCCTGGAAGCCGGCGTTCACGGCCTCGTCGGCCCCGCCAACGCCAGCGAATTCGGGACGTTGTCCGACGCGGAGAAGGAACTCTGGATTCGCACCGTCGCGCAGGCGTGCCAGGGCCGCGTCCCCTTCGTCGCGGCGACGTCAGGATTGCACGCGAACGTGGCGGCGGCGTTCACGGCCTGGGCCGCGGAACAGGGCGCGGACGGGATCATGGCCATGCCGCCCTACCTGTTGCATCCCGATGCCGACGGTTGCCGCGCGTATTATCAGCGCTTGGCCGCGGCCAGCGCGCGGCCGATCGTGATTCAGAACTACATGGGGCCCGTCGGCACGCCCATGCCGTCCGCGCTGGTAGGCCAACTGTGCCGGGAGCTGGCCGCCGTGCAGTACGTCAAGGAGGAAACGTGGCCGGAACCCCGACAGCTGACGGCGACCCTGAACGCGGCCGGCGCGGCGTGCCGCGGCGTCTTCGGCGGCCAGGGCGGCCTCTATCTGCCGGACGAATATCGCCGCGGGGCCTGCGGCAACATGCCGGCCTGCCAGTTGGCGCGTCAGCACGTGGAGCTGTGGACGCTGTTGGAACGGGGCGACGCGCGAGCCGCGCGCGCGTTGCACCATCGCATGCTGCCGTTGCTGACGTTCGAACGCCTGCACGGAGTGGCGGCCTACAAGGAAATCCTGCATCGCCGCGGCGTTTTCCGCACGACCCGCAGCCGCATGCCCAACGCCTGTCTGGATGCCCTGGACCTGGCGGAACTGGATGCCGTCCTGGCCTTGGCGGAGCCGGCTTTGGCGGCCTGAGGCCGTTCGTCCGGGGCGCATGACCGATGGCTACCGTATACTGGGAAGATGACGCGGTCAAGATGATTGACCAGCGGCAGTTGCCTCGCCGTTTCCGGATCGCGGTTCTGCGCACGGTGCCGGAGGTCGCGGAAAGCATCCGGCGCATGTACGTACGGGGCGCGCCGGCCATCGGGGCCGCGGCGGCTTTCGGCATGGCCTTGGCCGCCCAACGCAGCCCGGCGCGCACCCGCGCGGAACTGCTGCGGGATCTGGAGGCCGCCCGGCAGGCGCTGGACGCCGCCCGGCCGACCGCCGTGAATCTGAGTTGGGCGACCGCGCGCGTCCGCCGCGAGGTCGCGGCGCGGGACGCCGTCGACGTCGAATCCCTGAAGCAGGCGGCGTTGCACAGCGCCCAGACGTTGGCACAGGAAGACGTCAGCGTCAATCGGCGCATGGGGCACGCGGGCGCCGCCGTCATCCCGGACGGCGCCAATCTGCTGCATCACTGCAATACCGGTTCGCTCGCGACGGTGGATTTCGGCACGGCGCTCGGCGTGGTGTACGCCTGCCAGGAGCAGGGCAAGCGGATTCACGTCTGGGTCGACGAAACGCGGCCGCGTTTGCAGGGCGCGCGGCTGACGGCATGGGAGTTGATGCGGGCGGAGGTGCCCATGCATCTGATTGCCGACAACGCGGCCGGCTCCCTGATGCGCGCCGGGCAGGTGGACGCGGTCATTTTCGGCGCGGACCGGGTAGCGGCCAACGGCGACGTAGCCAACAAGATCGGCACCTACAGCCTGGCCGTCCTGGCCCAGGCGCACGGCATCCCGGCGTATTGCGTGGCGCCGACCAGCACCGTGGATCTGTCCAAGGCCCAGGGGGACGAAATCCCCATCGAGGAACGCGAGGCCGAGGAAGTGACCCGCGTGGGGAATGAGGTCGTGGCCCCGGATCAGACGCCCGTATACAATCCGGCCTTCGATATCACGCCGCACCGTTACGTGACGGGCATCGTGACGGAGGAGGGCATCTGCTATCCGCCCTTCACCCAGTCCCTGGCTGCGGCCGTGAAGGCGGCGCAGCGTTGCCCAGACGAACGCGCGGCCGCGTGATGCGCGCCGTGGCCGTGTTTTGCGGGGCCGGATCGGCTGTGCCCGCGCGCTATGCGCGGGCCGCCTACCGCTTCGGCCAGACCTTGGCCCGGCAAGGCCTGCGCCTGGTCTACGGAGGCGGCGCGCAAGGCTTGATGGGCGCCGTGGCCCGCGGGGCCCAGAGCGAAAGCGGCGGCATTCTGGGCATTGTGCCCGCGTTTCCGGCAGGCCCGGAAAACGCCGAAACCCGCTTCGGGGAACAGGGGGGCGTCGCGGACATGCCTACGCGCAAGGCCCAACTGATGGCGCAGGCGGACGCGTTCGTGGCTTTGCCCGGCGGGCTGGGCACCCTGGACGAACTGCTGGAAGTGCTGGCCTGGACGCAGCTGGGCCTCATCCGCAAGCCAACCGGCCTGCTCAATATCGCGGATCATTTCGCGGGCCTGCTGCCCTGGCTGGAACGGGCGGCGGCCGAGGGGTTCGTGCGGCCCGCGATGCCGCGGTCGCTCCTGGTCGAAACGGATGGCGCGCGGCTGTTGGAACGGCTGGACCATGCGGAAAATCCGGGTTCCGTACTATGATGAAGGGCCTTGAGGCCCTTGCGAAAGGACATCCACGCGTCGCGACCATGGACTCATACGATATCGCGGATACGGCCCTGGCGGAACAGGGCCTTCAGCGCATGCAGTGGGCGCGCAAGGAAATGCCCGTGCTGGCCGCCCTGGAAAAACGGTTCGCGGCGGAACGGCCCTTTGCCGGCTTGCGTTGCGCGGCCTGCATGCACGTGACCGCGGAGACGGCCAACCTGATCCGCGCGTTGCTGGCGGGCGGCGCGGACGTGACGCTGTGCGCCAGCAATCCGCTCAGCACCCAGGATGACGTCGCGGCGGCGCTGCTGGTGCGCTTCGAAGTGCCGGTCTTCGCGAAACGCGGCGAATCCACGGCCGTCTACCGCCGGCACCTGGAAGCCGCGCTGGACGTCCGGCCTCACCTGACCCTGGATGACGGCATGGATCTGCTGGCCCTGCTGCATACGGAGCGAAGCGACCTGCTGGATCAGGTCATAGGCGGCACGGAAGAGACCACCACCGGCGTGATTCGCCTCAAGGCCATGGCGCGTCAGGGCGCGTTGCGCTATCCCGTCATGGCGGTCAACGACGCGCGCACCAAGCACCTCTTCGACAACCGGTACGGTACGGGCCAGAGCACGCTGGACGGCATCCTGCGCGCGACCAACCTGCTGTTGGCCGGGCGCCGTTTCGTCGTCGCCGGGTACGGCTGGTGCAGCCGCGGCATCGCCCTGCGCGCGCGCGGCCTGGGGGCGGACGTGATCGTGACGGAAGTGGATCCCGTCCGCGCGCTGGAAGCCGTGATGGACGGGTACCGGGTCATGCCCATGGCCGCGGCGGCCGCCCTCGGCGAGATTTTCTGCAGCGCCACGGGCAATCGGCACGTGCTGGACGCCGGCCATTTCGAGCGCATGCAGGACGGCGCCGTGCTGGCCAACAGCGGCCATTTCGACGTGGAAATCAACCTGGAAGCCTTGCGCGCGCAAAGCGTCGCGGTCCGCCGCGTCCGCGCGCACCTGGACGAATACGAGCTGGCGGACGGACGCCGGCTGTACGTCATCGGCGAGGGGCGTCTCGTCAACCTGGCGGCGGCGGAAGGCCATCCGCCCATGGTCATGGACATGAGTTTCGCCAACCAGGCCTTGGCCGCCGCCCACGTCGCCCGCCGCGGGCCGGAATTGGCGCCGGACGTGTATCCCGTGCCGCAGGCTATCGATCAGGAAATCGCGCGTCTCAAACTGGAGGCCATGGCCGTGCGGATCGATGCGCTCACGCCCGCGCAGGACGCATACCTGCACAGCTGGGCCCTGGGCACCTGAAGCGGCGGCGCGCGCCGGGAGAGTCAGTCATGAGTCAGTCTTTCATGCAGTCGGACCAGGTCTTGTTCACCAGCGAATCCGTGACCGAAGGCCATCCCGACAAAATCTGCGACCAGATCAGCGACGCCGTCCTGGATGCCCTTTTGAGGGCCGATCCCCTGGCCCGCGTGGCCTGCGAAACGGCCGTCAAGTCCGGGGACGTTTTCCTGCTGGGCGAAATTACCGCGCGGCCGGAGGCGGTCGTGGATTACGCCGCGGTGGTGCGGGACGTCCTGCGGGATATCGGGTACGGCGCGGCCGAGGATTTCGGCGCGCATCGCCATACGCTGCATCAGCATTTCACGCAGCAAAGCGCCGACATCGACATGGGCGTCTCGCGGCTGGGCGCGGGGGATCAAGGCATGGTCTTCGGCTTCGCCTGCTCCGAGACGCCCGCGTTGATGCCGCTGCCCATTCACTTGTCCCATCGCCTGACGCGGACGTTGAGCGCCGCGCGCAAAGAGGGCGCGCTGCCCTGGCTGCGGCCGGACGGCAAGGCGCAAGTTACGGTGGAATATCGCCGGGGCCGCCCCGCGCGCATTCACACCGTGGTCGTCAGCACCCAGCACGCCCCGGACGTCGCGGACGAAGAGATCCGCGCCCGGTTGCGAGAGGCCGTGATCGAACCCGCGCTGGCGCCGACGAACCTGCTGGACGCGCGGTTGATCACCCACATCAATCCGACCGGCCGCTTCGTGCTGGGCGGTCCCATGGCCGACGCCGGCCTGACGGGCCGCAAGATCATCGTGGACACCTACGGCGGCATGGGCCGGCACGGCGGCGGCGCGTTCAGCGGCAAGGACAGCACCAAGGTGGATCGCAGCGGGGCCTATATGGCCCGCCTGGTGGCCAAATGCGTGGTCGCCGCCGAGTTGGCCGAACGCGCCGAGGTGCAATTCGCGTACGCCATCGGGAAGGAAGCGCCCGTCAGCGTGTCGCTGGAGACCTTCGGCACCGGCTCCGCGCCGGATGCGGCGATCGCGGCGCGCATTGAGCGCTGCTTCGACCTGACGCCCGCCGGCATCATCCGGGCGTTGGGCCTGCGCCGGCCCCTCTTCCGGCCGACGGCGACGTACGGGCACTTCGGCCGCGCCGATCTCGATCTGCCCTGGGAAAACCTGGAACTGGAGCCGGCCGCCGAGTTCATGCAGTCCTGGCGCTGACCGCGCGCCGGCAGCGGCCATGGCCAAGCAAAGCAGCAACGTAACCGCCCGCCCGGGGCCCGCGCCCGAGCGCATGGTGGACGGGCGCCTGCATACGCGCGAGCGGACTCACGACTACGCCCTGCGGCCCCGCAACCTGTCCGAGATGCTCGGGCAGGACAGCCTGCGGGACAAAATGTCCATTCTGGTGGAGGCGGCCCGCCTGCGCGCCGAACCGCTGGATCACGTCTTGCTGTACGGCCCGCCCGGTCTGGGCAAGACCACCCTGAGTTTCATCCTGGCGCAGGAAATGGGCGGCGAACTGAAGGTCACGTCCGGCCCCGCGATTGAACGGCAGGGGGATCTGGCGGCCATTCTGACCAATCTGCAGCGTTCCGACGTGCTGTTCATAGACGAAATCCATCGCCTGCGGCCCGTCATCGAAGAAATTCTCTATCCCGCCATGGAGGATTTCCAACTGGACATCGTCGTCGGCGCGGGGCCCGGCGCGCGCAACCTGCGTTTGCCCTTGCCCCAGTTCACGGTGATTGGCGCCACGACGCGTCTGGCTTTGCTGACCGAGCCTTTGCGCGCCCGTTTCGGCATCGTGGAGCGTTTCCATTTCTACGAGGAAGAGGCGTTGCAGGCCATCGTGCTGCGCGCGAGCCGGGAGCTGCAGGTGGACATCGACCTGACCGCGGCCCGGGAAATCGCGCGCCGGGCGCGGGGCACGCCCCGCGTGGCCCTGCGCATGTTGCGCCGCGTGCGCGACTACGCCCAGGTCCGGGCGGAGGGCAAAATCAACGACGCCGTAGCCCAACAGGGGTTGCGTTTGCTGGATATCGACGCCTTGGGGCTGGACGACATGGACCGGCGCGTCATCGCCAGCCTCATTCACAAATTCGGCGGCGGTCCCGTGGGGCTGGATACCTTGGCGGCCAGCATCAGCGAAGACACGGATACCGTCATGGACGTCGTGGAGCCGTATCTGCTGCAACTGGGCTTTCTGAAGCGCACGCCGAACGGACGCGTGGCCACCGAGCTGGCCTATCGCCACTCGGGCATCCAGCCGCCCAGGTCCTCTCCGCGCGCCAATCCCGATCAGGCCGCGTTGTTCGCCGCGCCGCCGGATGACGCCTGAGGCTCACTCGACCGTGAGGCGATAGCCGTCCGGCACCAAAGCGATCCAGGTGCGGCCGGGGCGGAGGGTCAGGGCCTCGCCGCGGGCATCCTGAAAGCGCGTCAACTGCCCCAGGTCGTCCGTATGCCAGGTGCCTTCGTACATGGCGCCGTCCCGGAAAATGACCGCGGGGCCTGATCCGAAAATATCCTGATCCAGGCTCCGGCTGCCCAAGGCGTCCTCCACCAGATGCGTCGCCTGGTGCGGCACGTATTGCACGATGACGTTGTGCGGCGCCAGCTGTTCGTTGTTGTTGCGGTCCATGTGGGGCTGCCCGCCCACGAAACGCAGGTAACGCCCTGCCGCCGGCAGGTAACGGAACTCCGCCCACGCGCTGGACACGGTGGGATAGGGGATGCGTACGTACGCGGCCGGGACGCCGCCCGTCGGGGGTTCGCCGAAATGAAAGCCTTGCACGTCCATGGCCTGTTCCCGGCTGGTATCCGCCAGCCAGCGCCGCAGGCCCTGGGTATTGGTATGGAAACGGGTCAGCGGCAGTCCCGTTTCCAGCAGGAACGAGTAGGGGTAGATGCCCTGCGGGTTGTCCAGATCGATGTCGAAAAAGGGAAAGTCCGCCATGTCCCGCAACAGGCGCCGCAGGTAGTCGCTGGCGCCCGAGCACATGGTGGCGGCGTTGTAGAAGTAGCCCAGATAGAAATTGATCAGGCGGGCGGAGCGCACGGGGCCGATGAGCGGCGCGTCGTCGCCGTAAAAAACGCCGGTCATGCGCGTGATCTGGAAGCCGTCCACCAGATATTCGTAGACGACGTCCGCCTGCGACAGCCCGGACTGGGGGCGGGCGTTCACGTCGGAGGGAATGCATACGGTCAGAACCCGCTGGGCCAGCCGTTCCGGCGCGATGGGCAATCCGGTCAAGGGATTGACGGCCTCGGCGGGGAAATGGCTGTACCGGGATTCCGGCAGCCGGCTGAAGGCCAGCTCCTGCGTGTAGGTCCACAGTTCGTGCGGATCGGTGATAAGCGTCCGCGCGGAGGCGGCGGCGTCCGCGTCGGATACGGCTTGGACAGGCGCCTGCAAGGCCAGGTTCAGGTAGGCACCTGCGATCCAGCCTTCGGTGGCGCCGTCCGCCAGGCAGCAGACCCGCCACCAGGTGCCGTCCTCGTTGCGTTCCAGCAATTCCACGGCGTGATCTTTTCTGAGTTGGCCCAGAACCGTGAACGACGTGCTGGGTCCGCTGCGCAGGTTCAGCACGTCGGCATGGACGTATCCGATGCCCAAACCGCTGGGCGCAGGGGTCGCCGTCGGCACGGGAGTGGCCGTAGCCTCCGCGGCTACCGGCTCGATCGTCGCGACCGCCTCCGCGGCGGTTGCCTCGACCGCGGGCGTGGGAGAACTGGTCTCCAACGGCGAGGGTTGCGGGGGCGCGGGCATCGTTGCCGTCGGCAGAGGCGTAGGCGTAAACGTAGGCACCATCACCACGACGACCGGTTCTCCGGACGTATTCGCGGCCGGCGTCACCACGCAGCCTCCCAAGGCAACGGCCAAAAGAACCGGGAAAACGCAGCGCATAAGCGAGGAGGGCAGATAGGGGGGATGGTTCATGAGGCGTAAACCGATTATTGGGTTTATCTTCGGCGCAGAACGGCAGGCTTGCGCGTGGCAGGCATGTCAGCCCTTCCTGATTCATTATGCCAAATAACTTTGGGTTACGCGCTCTGCTGTCCCGTACAAAGAGGGATCTTCTGCGCGTTCAGGGCTCAGGAAGCGTTTCTGCCATCGGCGAACTCGGTTGTCCCGCGGGCACGATGTCCCGTAGCCCGCGTCTGAGTGCGCGCGGCGTTGCATCGGCGTCAAGCGTCCAATCATTTGAAAAAGATGCGATAAAAATTGCCTTAGGTTATGCATGCGCTTTGCGGATGTCCTCACGAGATCCGCGCAGATACTTCCATCCCAGGGAGCACCGCCTCTTTACATGCGTTGGGCATGGTTGTTGCACCTGCCAGGCCTGAACCGTTCTCGCTATATGTTGTCGGGGAAGCGTTCCCATGCGTTGAGAAGCGCGCCTGAGTCCGCGCAGCTTGGAAAAATCAAGGGCAAAGCGGACGCTTCCGGTCATAATACAAAACCCGGTTCAGAGCGAATGAGGAGCGTCCCGTGGCCGTACGCGGCATCGCCAACGAGAACGAATTCTTTTCGGAGCACTATCTGTCCGCGCGTTTCGAGAGCGACCTGCGCGTCTGGGAGCGGGAAGCCGGACTGGAGGCGGCCTCCGCGGCTCGTCCGGCATTGGCGCGGCTGTTCCAGCGCAGTCGGGAGGCGCACGCGCAGGCGATGCCGGGTCGCATGTTGCCCCGCGCCTGCGGCGAGTTTCAGATAGCCCTGCTGGACGCGCTCGGGTACGCACGCCGCTACGAGCCGTACGTCGTCGCTTTGGGGAACGCCTTCGTCTCCCTGCCGCTACTGTGCCGCGTAACCCGGGTCTCCGCGGCGGACGCGTTATGGATCGTGGAGACGCGGGAACCGGTCGGGGCCGACGCCTGGGGCCAGGATCCGCTGACGCTGCCCTTCGCGGCCGTACGCTATCCCGCCGCGGAGCCGCCGCTGCCGCCCACGGAATGGACGGTGGAACGGGTGGTGGAGGCGGGCATCTACGGCCAATCCCGGCCACCGCGCTTCGTGCTGATCATGAGCTTGGCGCAATGGGTGTTGCTGGATCGCGAGAAATGGGCGGAAGGCCGCCAGCTGCGCTTTGAGCCGGAAGAGGTTCTGGCCCGCGCCGACGCGTGGCGGGCCGCGCGCGGCCTGCTGCACCGGCAGTCGCTGGTACCGTACGGCGCCGTGCGCGGCCTGGAACGCTTCAACGAAGAATCGCGCCGGCACGCCCAGGGCGTGTCCGCGGATCTCAAGTACGCGCTGCGAGAAGCGGTGGAGATCCTGGGCAACGCGGTGGTGGCGCGGACGATTGCCGCCCGCCGCCGCCAGGGGCGCGCGATCTGGACGGGATCCGAGGCCCTCCAGCCGGCCCAGGTCACGCGAGAATGCCTGCGCTTCCTCTACCGCCTGCTGTTCCTCTTCTACGCGGAGGCGCAACCCGAACTGGCTCCGCCCGGCCTGCGGGATCTGGTCTATCGGGACGGATACAGCCTGGAGAGCCTGCGCGAGCTGGAAATGCAGCCGTTGCCGCCGGGCGGTGCGGATACGTTCTTCCTGCACGAGTCGCTGCAGACGCTTTTCGGCTTTCTGCGGGACGGCACGCCGCTGCGGGCGCATCGGTCCGCGCTGGCGGGCGCGGAGGAGGGCGTAGCCCACCACGAATTTCAGATCGCCGGCTTCCGCACCGCGCTGTTCCAGGAACTGCCGCTGCTGGATCGGCAGCCGCTGCCCGACCGCGTGCTGCAACGGGTGATTGCGCTGCTGTCCCTGTCGCGGGCCGGCAAGCGCGGCCGGGGGCGCATTTCCTACGCCCAGCTGGGCGTGCATGAATTGGGCGCGGTGTACGAGGCGCTGCTGTCGTTCGACGGCTTCTTCGCCCCCGCAGATCTGATCGAGGTCAAGCGCAAGGGCGAGGATAATCCTGACCTGTTGGCGCGGGCATGGTTCGTGCCGCGAGCTGAGGTCGACGACGATACATACAATATCGACGAAATCCGTTACGAAAACGAGGCACCGCGAGTGTATCCCCGGGAGAGCTTCGTCTACCGGCAGACGGGGTATGCGCGGGAAACCCATGCCTCCTACTACACACCGCAAGCCCTGACCGCGACGACCGTGCGCTTGGCGGTCGAGGAACTGTTGCTGTCGCGGCCCCGGACCGCGGACGCGATTTTGACGTTGCGCCTGTGCGAGCCGGCCATGGGATCGGCGGCCTTTCTGATCGAGGCCGTGAATCAACTGGCGGAGATCTATCTGCGGCGTAAGCAGAAGGAGCTGGGCCAGACCTGGGAACCCGCGCGGCTGACGCAGGTACGACAACGGGTGCGCGCGTACATCACGGCGCGCAATGCCTTCGGCGTGGACCTCAACGGCGAGGCGCGGGCCATGGGCGAAATCTCGCTCTGGCTCAACGGCATGGAGACCGGCGGCTTCCTGCCTGAACTGCAACACACGTTGCAGATCGGCAATTCCCTCATTGGAAGTCGCAGAGAAGCCGTGACGTTCGTCCCGCGTACGCGGCGCGGGCGAACGGAATATCATCCGCCCGACGCCCGTCCGCGCCGATTGTCCTTCGCGGAACGGAGGGCCGACGACGCCATCTATCACTTCCTGCTCCCGGTGCCCGAGATGCTGGAGGTCAAACTGGCGCGAGGAATGGATTGGCTCTTGCCGCCAGAGACCAATGTCCAAAGCCGGACATGGAGAAAGCAAGCGGCTCAAGCTTGGGACGAACGAGAGATGGGCGTTCTGCGCCGCCTCTCCGCGACGATTGATGAACTGTGGCGCGAGACCGCGGAAGAGAAAGCCTTGTGGCGGGAACTGTACGAAGAGGCGTTGCCTGATGTCCTGGAGAAGAGTTCAGGGGCCCATGCCGAACCGATGGAGGCGTTCCAATCGGAGGCGCATGATCGGTTGCAGTTGGCCATGGACTACTGGTGTAGCCTGTGGTTCTGGCCTCTGGATGCCTTGGAGCATCTGCCCGCGCGCGGGCAGTTCCTGGAGGATCTGAGCCTGATCCTGACCGGGCACTGGGGCGCGGAGCCCACGGGGCTTTCAGACCTGTTCCGCGTGGATGAACTGGAAGAGACCGAACGCCAGGCGGAACGCACCTTGCTGGAACGGCAGATCCGTCGTATTCCCTTCGCCGAATTGGACGTTGTCCTAGGGCAACGGTATCGGGTGGTGCAGGAGATAGCCGCACGGGAACGCTTCTTTCACTGGGAACTGGCGTTCGCCGACATCTTCGCCGAGGCGGGCGGCTTCGATCTGATCGTGGGCAACCCTCCGTGGACGACCCTGGACTGGAAAGACTCCGAATTTCTGGCGCAATACGAACCCCAAATCATCGTGCGTAAATGGAGCGCGGATCAGGTGACGCGCCAGAAACGAGACATTCTGGATACGGACGACAAGCGCAAGTCTTGGGTCGCGACGTTTCGGGCCGCGACAGGCCAAACGGCCTTTTTCCGGCATCCTTGGCAGTATGCTGAGCTGGCCGGACGTCCCAACACGTACAAAGCCTTTCTGTTGCAGGGTTTTCGCCTCGTCAAGGCCCAGGGAATGGTGGGCTTCGTCCATCCCGTAGACCATCTGAAGGATCCCAAAGGCCGTGCCCTGCGTCGCGCCTGCTACCAACGGCAGATTTGGCTGTTGCAGTTCGCCAACGCCCGTTTTGTGTTTGCGGACATAGCGGACAGGGCTACGTTTGCTGTGGGCCTATACGGCGGACAGGCGCGCGCTCCCCGGTTTCGCCTGATGGCAAACCTGTTTGCCCCGCGCACCGTTACCGAATCGTTGTTGCATGACGGAGCAGGGCCTGTGCCCGGCATCAAGGACGACAACAACCAATGGGACATGCGGGGCCATCGCAGTCGCATCATTAATCTGGATGCCCAGGCGCTCCAAAGGCTCGGCAGCGTCCTGGATCCGGGCGTGCCGGCCGAGGCAGTGCGCTTGCCGCTCCTGCATTCCCAGGAACTCGTCGATTCGCTGGTCAAGATGACCCGCGTACCCAACCGCTTGGGCGATCTGGAAGGCAGTGTCCTGCAGGACATGATGTGGAATGAAACAACTGACCGCAAGCCGCCCGATCCGGTTTTCCAGCGCCGGACCGATTTCTATGCCGATCCGCGTGAGATGATCCTGCAGGGTCCTAACTTCGGCTTGAGTACGCCTTGGGCCAAATGCCCGCGCGCCCATTGTCGGAGCAAGGGAGACTATGACGTTATCGACCTGACAATCATTCCTGACGACTACCTCCCGAGGGTCAATTACACACCGGTCATTTCTTGGGAGACCTATCGCAACAAGGTGCGACAGGTACCGTGGGATGCGGCAACGAGGCACTTGGACTGTTTTCGGCTCTTCTTACGCGGCTATGTGGGAGCCGCCAGTGAACGCTCGCTGCAGTGCGCAATTTTCGGCGAGGGATTCGCACACGTTCACGTGTGCGAATCCCTCGCCTTCCAAAATCTGGCCACGCTCCTTCAAGTTTGCACTTTGTGGAACTCCATACCCTATGACTTTATTGCTAAATCGTATCAGGCAGTACACATGTTTTGGTCCTTCACATCTCAACTGCCTTTGGTTTCGCTTCCGAATACTGCACTACATCGCACCCTCCAACTCAACTGTCTGACGTCGCACAACGCGCCGCTGTGGAATGAATTGGCTCTGGATTGCGCGCCCTTGCCTTGGGCCGGCAACCATCCTTGCCTGGATGCGGAAGGCTCTCAATGGGCCACGCCGCAATGGCAGCGACAGTGCGCCTTGCGTCGCGACTACGTCCGCCGCCAGGCCCTGCTGGAAATCGATGTCCTGGTGGCCATGGCCCTTGCTCTCTCCCTCGACGAACTGATCCAGATCTATCGCTTGGTCTTTCCGGTCATGCGCAACTACGAAGAGAACACCTGGTACGATCAGCAGGGCCGCATCGTTTGGTCGCCGATTACGGGCAAGGGCCTGAAGATGCCGCGTAGCGAATGGGAGCGGCACCGCGCGCTGCCGCAGGGTTGCTTGACCGAGGACGTTGAAGACAATTTCCTGCCCGATGGGCCGCACCTTCGCACCATTGAATACCAGGCTCCCTTCACGCGCCCCGACCGCGAGCGGGATTATCGGCAGGCTTGGGCTTACTTTGCAAAAAATCTCTAAAGAACCGCTATATATCCAGTTCACGGATGTTTCTGCCTGATCGAGCGACAATCCGGTTCCCAATTCTCGAACATTCCGGATTAGCGCCCAAAGTCGCGTTTTGAACGGAATTGGGTGATGGGCGGGATTGTGAACCCCAAATCAGCTCAGGCAAAGAGGCGGGAGATAGAGATAGCGGGACGGGGCGGCTCCGTTAACTATAGACGAGAAAGGTCGTTGCCTAAAGCCTTCTGGCCTCCTGTCCATCCCAGGAAGGTACGGATTTCGTCAGGCAAAGCCACTACCTTGGCGGCATCTCCCCGCTGCCCTTGCAACGCCATCGCGCCCATGATCTCGGCCATATCCAACATTGATTGTGAATAGGTGTCTGCGCATACGCAGGGTACCGCTTGATAGGCCGTATGCGCTGCAATCTCGCGTGCATGCCGAATGACCCTATGCAGTCGTCCGCTATCCATATTAACTGAGGCCTCGCCTACGAACAGGAAGGGAGCAGGCGCTCGCGGGTCTTGGATGTCTACCAAGGCCAGCATATCGCAAGTTCGCACAGCGCTTGTTTCAGGCAAGCCTATGTCTTGGCACACAGCCGGCCAATAACGGGGTTGAGCGCGATCCATCCATAGATCCTCGATCGTAATCCATGCGTCTGTCCACGCGGGAGGTATGACGTCTCGCCACGTTTGCGGTGAAATGGCCCAGTTACGCAGAGTCTCTATTATTCCGGCGCGGTCCGGTTGCACACCCTATCACGTCAAGGCGCTTGCATATCTCTTGTGCCATAACCTCCATTGCGGATGTCATGTGGTTCACATGCTTGCGTAAGTCATTTCGCAGGGACTTGAATTCTCCCTGCCGCTCTTGACGAGACTTGTTGAACTCTCGCCTGAATTCCTGTAAATCCACTGCCAGTGCATCCGCCTTATGTACCAGAATTTTCACTCGTTCCCTAAGCGCAGGCCGGTAGGCCGATTCGATTGAAGGGCGGTACATGCTCTTTTACCCAATTGCTTAATGCGTTGCAACCATGATTGCGCAGCCTGCAACAGGTTGCGCGGTGGCTGATTATCCGGCGCGCGGCGCATATGCTCTTCCAGCTTTTCGCCCTCAAGCGTTAAAGGGCGCGGGGAAGGAGTGACTGAATAGAGATATTGCAATCCTTCGGCAATCATGTCGCCAATAGCGTCCAGCATCTCCCGGAAAGCTGGCAAATGCTCTGTCTCGCGGGATCGAGGCTTCCGCGTGCCTGCTGCGTTCGGGAAAGCGTAAGCGTACATTCGAGATTGCGCAGAACGACAGGAAGGATATCCAAGGCATTCTACCCTGTTCGCAGACGAGACGCTGTGCTCTCTTGGGGTGACTTATGATTGGCCGACGACAAGTCCCATGAGATTGATCCCAGGCCAGAAGACGAAGGCGTTTGGATGCGTAAGGGCGCAGATGGCCAGCTCAGTACTGGCCGCCCTGCAAGCGAAGGAGCGCCGCCTTGCTATCAGGCCGTCCTGCATTCTGTCTTCCGCCTTGGCCCCGGCGGCCAAGGCGGCTTCCCGAACGGAGAAGCCGCCTGCCATAATCGGTTAGCCGTGCATGGACGTCATGAGGGTGAAGATCGCGCCCTGCGGATCTTTCACGATGGCGAAACGGCCCTGCGGTATTTCCATGACGTCAGTCACCTTGCTGCCGCCCAGATCGAGAACCTGTTGCAACGCCGCGTCGGTGTCGGCGACGGTGAAGTAGACCAGCCAGTGCGGAGGCACGGGGCCCCATTCCGGTTGGATTTCCATCATGCCCGCGACGTAGCGCCCCTCTTCCGCGACCGACTCGCGCGTAAACACCGTATAGGCTTCGTTGTTCGGATCGTTTTCCGCGCCCCAGCCGAAGGCTTGGCCGTAAAACGTTTGGGCCGCGCCGGCGTCGGACGTGTTCAGTTCCGCCCACAGAAAGGCTCCCGGTTCGGCTATCAGCTGCATGCCTTTGTGCGCCTTCGGTTGCCACAGAAAAAAAGCGGCGCCCTGCGGATCGACCACGATCGCTACGATGCCCGCTTCGACGTCGATCGGCGGGTGCAGCGCCTTGGCGCCCAACGTTTCGCAGTGCGCGACGGCCGCGCGCGCGTCTTCCACGCAGAGGTAGGCGTTCCAGTGCGGGGGAACTCCCTGCTCTTGCTGCTCCTCCGGCGTCATTACGCTCAGGCCCGCTGCCTGTCGTGCCATGAGCCAGTCTTCCGCATCCGTGGCGGTAGCCTTCCGCAGGCCCGCTACCAGCCGTTCGTCGCGGGTCGCCATGGCATACGCCACTTCCCCGTCTATGACCTGCTCCTCGAAAGACCAGCCCATCAATGCTCCGTAGAACGCCATCGCGCCCTGCGGATCCGTCGTGACGAGATCGACCCAGTTGAACGTATGGAAGTCATGTTCATTAATAACAGACATTATGTTTTCTCCTGTATAAGAAATAAACGGATTTTCAGGCTGATACAACCTGTCATGCAATTCATTATAGTACATATACTCATGATATGCAAATGCAAAGCCATCCGTGGCGCATCCTGCGGTTTCGGCCGCGCGCCGGGCCGAGACGGAACACGCGGGGCCCTGCAACGCCTGCTGCCTGCGCGGAAGAGGGATAGGGGGAGAGCGCCCGACGCGCGTCTCAACCTGGGAGGGGCTGGCGCACGCCTGAAGTGCTGCCGCGGGGAACGGCGGTCCCGGCGCGCCGGGCCGTCCTCAGTGCGGATGGCCGTCTGTAACGAACCCGCGCTGTTGGTATCAAGGCTGAGGGACATCCCGTCAGACGGTTGCCCTGACTTGCGGACGTATGTCGGGCCGGGCCGTTCGTCGCGGTCGCGGAACCCAAGATCCGCTGCGTTTCGGCCTCAGCGCAAGGCGCAGGCGTACCCCTCGGCTTCAACCCTCTGCGCGAAGAGCGCGTCGTCGAGCTCCAGTCCGAAGCCGGGCGTTTCCGGCAACTGAACGCGTCCCTCCTGGATCCGGTAGGCGGAGTGCAACCCCGGCGTATCGGACTCATCCCATTCCACGAAGCCGAAATGGCGCAGGACCGGCGCGAGATGGCCCGTCACGTAATTTCCCATGACCCGTCCGTAATGATGCGGCGCGGTCATCGTCGCCCATGCGTCCAGCTGGCGTCCGGTGTGCAGCCATCGGGTAAACCCGTACGCGAAGATATCGTACTGGACGACGTCGATCAACTTCGCCTGCGCCCAGTCCAGCAGGGAAGGCGACGCGCCCCCTTCGCCGTCGGCGATGCGCACGGACAGGCTTTCGGCATCGATCCAGTCCTGCAATTCCGCGTACAGCACCGGATCCTCGTGAAAGGCTTCTTCCAGCCAGTAGACGTCATCGGCCGCCGTGGCCGCCAGCACCTGCTTGGCCAGGTTCAGGTTGTACCCGTTGTTGGCGTCGATCATGAGGGCGCAGGCCGGTCCCACCGCCTCCCGGACGCCGTGGATGACGGCGATATCGCGCGCCGTGCCCTCCGCCAGCGGCATGTGCCGCGCGCCGCGGCCGACCTTGATCTTGAAGGCCCGGTGCCCGCGGTCGTACCCGCAACGCGCTTCCTCCTGCAAGAGCGCCACGGCCTCGCCGTCGCGGTCCAGATGCAAATCGTCCATGAGCAGGGTCGTGTCGTAGCAGGGCGCCTGCACCGGCGCCTCCGCGGTGCGGCCCGCCCAGGCCAGGAGCAAGCCATAGACCGGTTGGCCGCTCATGCGCGCCGCCAGATCCCACAGCGGATATTCCATGTCCCGCCAGCGCGCCGCCGGCCCTTCCCCTTCCGTAAAGACGTCCTGCAAGCGCTGGCCCAGCAAGGCGCCTGCGCGTTCCGGCGGGCACTGCGACCAGCCGAAGCCTGCGTGGCCGTCTTCCGTTTCCAGGCGCATCAAAAGGAGCGTCGTGTCCTGGCCGTGCTCGAGCAAGCGGGCATTGCCGCCGCCGCGCCGCGGCCGGCGGCCGGGCAAGGAACCCCATTGAATGCGTACGATGCGGGAATCGAACATCCTTCAATCCTCCATGCGCAGTATGCTGCGCGCGACTTCGCCGCGTTCCAGGGCCGCGAAGGCGTCATTCACTTGCTCCAGCGGAAACTCCCGGCTCACCAGTTCGTCCAGCAGCAGGCGCCCTTCCCGGTAGAGTTGCACGATGCGCGGGAAATCGATCTGCGTACGGGCCGAGCCGTAGAGCGACCCGATGACGGTCTTTTCCTCGATCCACATGCGGGCGTCCATCTTCAGTTCCGTATGGACCGGCGCGTGGCCCACGTATACGGTCACCCCGCGCGGGCGCGTGCATTCCACGCTTTGGATGAAAGGCGCCGGCGTCAGGCCGATGGCCTCGAACGCGTAATGGGCGCCTTCGCCGCCCGCGAGGGCCTTGATGCGCGCCACCGGATCTTCGCGCTGGGCGTTGACGACGTGCGTGGCGCCGAATTGCCGCGCCAGTTCCAGTTTGTTGTCCAGCACGTCGACGGCGATGATGGGCCACGCGTTGACCAGGCGGGCGCCCTGGATGCAGTTGAGGCCCACGCCGCCGCACCCGAACACGGCGACCGCGCTGCCGGGTTCCACGCGCGCGGTGTTGACGACCGCGCCCAGGCCCGTCATGACGCCGCAGCCGATGAGCGCCGCCTGCGCCAGCGGCATGTCCTTGGCGATGGGCACGACCGACGTGCGCCGTACGATGGTGCGGGTGCTGAACGTGCCCAGGCCGTTCATTTTCAGCATGCGCCGGTCGGAATCCGGAAAGATCGGCGCCGCGCTCTGATCATGCGGCAGGCCGCAGACGGCCGGATGCCCTTTCTGGCACATTTCGCAGTACCCGCAACTGGGCTTCCAGGAGAGAATCACGCGGTCGCCCGGCCGCACGTCGCCGATGCCGTCGCCCACGGCCGCGACGACGCCCGCCCCTTCATGCCCCAGAATCGACGGGAGCTCCACCTGCGGCCATTCGCCCTTGACGATATGCCAGTCGGAGTGGCACACCCCGCTGGCCACGATGCGCACCTCGATTTCGTGCGCCTTGAGGCGCGGCAAGGCGAATTCCATGATCTCCAGAGGCCTGTGCGGCGCCTGCAGGACTGCGGCCGTGATCATTCCCTGTCCTCCCTGTCGTCACGACGAACGGCGCGGCGCCGTCGTCGTCCCTTCAAATTTCCAGGCTGTAATCATCCGCGTTCACCGCCTCCGCGAGCTCTGGATCCTGTTGCGCGGACGGTACGCCGTTAAGGCCCTCCACGACCACGTATCCCGGCGGCAGCACCGCCTGCGCGCCGCGCCGGATCTGGCGGCGGAACGCCAGGCTGGCGAATTCGGCGCCCTCAATCGTGATGTTGGCCGTGTGCAGGTAGTACTTTTCGCCGCGGCTGTTGACGACGCAAAAGACGTCCTGCTGCCACGCGTCGCTGAATTCGGTCGCGTACTGGCTTTCGGGTATGACGTTGCTTTTTGCGGTACTCACAAGCGCCCTCGCTCACAGTTGGCTCTGCCACAGTATACCCCCCGCGGCGCCGGGATTGGGCAGATGCGAACGGGGATCGCTTTCGTCTTGTCCGCGGCCCGCCCGACGGGCGTCACCCGTACAAAGGCAGCCACGCGCTCATCCGGCCGCGCCCGCGGTTGTTCCAGGCGTAATAGGGAATCAGGGTCAAGGCGACGGATTGCGGCGCGACCGCCTCCATTTCGGCGTACAGCGACGCGGGCGCGGACGGCAGGCGCAGGCGCACCTCGTCGCCGGCCCGCCACGCGCGCGTGGCGGCAGAACGCGCCCGCGGGCGCGTCCTTGGCGCGACGCCGTTCACGGCCACGGTTGCGCCGCCGGCCCAGGCCGGTATGCGCAACGCCAGGGCCACGGGCGCGGACGGCGCCTCCAACACCGTCAGCGTCACCTCGCCGTCCCACGGGTACTGCGTGCGCTGCTGCACGTGAAACGCCCGCTCCGCGCCGCCGTCCGCCCGGTCTTCGCTGGAACCGTACAGGCAGACCCGCAACTCCCCTTCGTTTTGGCCATAGGCCCATTCGTGCAGCGACGCCAACATGCGCAGCACGTTGGGGGGGGGGTAGCAATGGAAAATCGGCCCAGCGCTCAGGGTAATCCTGGCTGAGCATGACGCGCTCGCCGCCGTACCAGCGCAAGGGATTGGCATAGCAGAAACGCAGCCCGTCCAGGCTCATGCCGGACAGCATGCTGTTGTACAGCACCTGTTCCATGTTGTCCGCGTACTGGACTTCCCCGCTCAGACGCAGCATGCGCAACGACCACATGGCCTAGGCGATATGGGCGCAGGTTTCGTTGTACGCGGCGGCGTTCGGCAATTGGTACTCCAGCCCGTAGGCTTCATGCACTTCGGCGCGCCGCGGGGCCGGCCCCGCGGCCTCCCGGTCCACGCGATTGAACAGCTCCGGGCGCATGGACATGCCGAAATGCAGGGCGGAGGCCGGTAATGTACGTCTTGGCGTCCGCGACGTTGCGCCATATGATTTTCGGGGCCGCTTCCAGTTCCGGATCCGCGCGTTCCGCCAGCATGTCGGCCGCGCCGCCGTACAGATAGGCCGTGCCCTACGGCCGTCGTCTCGCGGCGCAGGGGCATATAATTCTGGTTCTCCGAGCCGCCGGCGCGCGACCCGCGCATGTCCACGAACGCGGCCGCCAGATCCAGGTACCGGGCTTCGCCGGTCGCGCGGTACAGATCGACGCACCCCATGATTGGGGACGGATTGAACCCGAAGTGCGCCAGCGCCGCCGGGCGGGGACGGCATTGGCCCCGTCCCTTTCGACCGCTTCGTACAGTTCCGTGGGGATGCCCTGCCGGCCCGCGAGGTAGAACCATGCCGCCGCCGATGCCCCCACAGGCTCATGAGGACGAAGGAGGGCAAGACCCAAGCCAATTGACGAAGGAGGCGATTTCAGTGCCGGATTTTCGGCCTACGCCTATTACAATGTTGCTCTTTATGACTGTCATAGGCTTCGGCCGGGCTAGCAATGTGATTACGGTAAATGGGCCGCCGCCAAGAACGCTGCGTTCTGTACCGTTCGCTACTGCCGACATGCAGGAGATGCGAACGGAATCTTCGGCCGAGCGCGTTATGACATCTATGCCTTATGAAGCGTCTCCATTACCTTTGGATATCGAATTGGATATCGAGGAAGAATTGCCCCTGCGGTTTCCTCCCAAAAGCGTTCGGGTCGTTCAAGGCAAGGTTACTCGTCGTGAGCGGGCGATTTTCCGGTCAGAATTGCTGGACCAAACGTTAGTGGAATGAAGTTGCGGTAGGTCAATGCCGTAGTCCAGCAGCTGGCATGCATCAGGATTTCGGCAGCAACAAAGGCCTTGAAAATCTGCGCAAGGGTCGGTATACGCAATTTCATCTGTTGAATCGTTGTGAAATTCCTTCCTTGGAACGGGATTTCATGCTTGTTCAATTCGACCGCCCCATAGCTTTGGATAAAGAAATCATTGCCGATCATCTGGCGCAACCAAACCCGCGTTTGAGGCTTCTCCCTCCCTCCAGAGAACGTCTTGCCCAAGCCTGCGCGCGTTCTTTTATGCGGGTAGGCCTGCCGATTGATATACCTGTGTTCCGGTGAAGGCTCTTTCAGCCACGCAGGCATGATCGTTCAACGAATATTACGGCCTTGGCGTTGAATGCGCGCCTGAACCAGACTGCGAGCGACGTAACCGTTTGCTTCAGTCCGATGCCCTGCCATACTGACCGCGCCTGCATCCGGCCATAACGGGACGCTCTCCCTCCGCGCAACACGAGTTGGATCGTATTGCGCGGAGGATCTGTGCGTATCCGACAATCAGCCAATCGGCACGTAAAACCTACAGAGAGCAAGTCATTGTTGCGCCGGCTCGCTGGCCTCGGGCAGAAGCACGACTTCGATCAGCTGGTCTACCGTTAGGGCCAGAGGCGCCAAGGCGTTGATTTGGTCGCGCGTAAGGCTGTCGATGCGTTCTTGGCCGCGCCCGATATGGTCTGCATGGCCGTCTGCGCGCGTAACTTCCTCCCACATAGCCGTCAGCCAATAGTAGTTGAATTCCTGCTGGGTCTCCAGGTCGTTGTGCAATTGCGACTTGGCGGCCGCCACTTCATCCGCCGAGACGCCCTGCGCCAGGATGTCGTCCATGATCGCGCGGGAGGTCGCAAGCAGCGCGGCCAATTGGCCTTCATTGGTGTGAAACAGAAGACGGAGGCTTACGCTGGCGCGGTCCTCGCGTTGCGTCCGGATCTCAATGAAAGCCGAGTACGTGCCGCCCAGTTCTTCCCGCAATTGCCATTGCAGGCGCGTGTCCATGATTGTGGCCAGGGCCGCCAGGGCGGTGGCGTCTTCCCGGCTCAAATCCGCGACGGCGTCCGTTTCGTTGACTTGCAACAACCCGGCCACGACCAGCGACGCCTGGCCTTGATACACGCGTTCCTGCAACGGTCCGGAGCGGGCGGGCACGGAACGATCCAGCCGTTCTTCCACGGGCGTCCGCGTAGGCAGCGAACCGATGTACGTGCTGGCCAGGCGTTTGGCTTCGGCCAACTCGAAATCGCCGACCAGGATCAGGGTAGGCGCGTCCAGCGCGCCCAGACGATCGGCATGGATGCGCTGGACCGCGGCGAAGTCAATCGCTTCCAGGTCCTGGAGCTCAATATCGCGATAGCGCAGGGCGTCGCCGTACAAAACGGTCTGGATGCGTTGATTGAAGGCGAAAAAAGGATCCAGCTCCCGATTGCGCAGGTGGACGCGCCAATCGTCCATGACGTTCCGGAAGGCGCGCTCGTCCATGCGGGGGCGCGTCATATGGAGATGCGCGAGTTGGAACAGCGTTTCCAGATCGTCCGTAGCGGCTTCGCCGTTGAAGCCTTCGTCCTGGTCTCCGATGTAGGGCCAGAAGTAGACGGTTTGGCCGGCCAGAAGCCGCTCCAGGCTGTTGACGTCGAAGGGGCCGGCCCCGCTTTCCTGGGCCGCAGCCGAAGCGATGAGCGCGGCGAAGTAGTCGGCATCCGCCACCTGCGACAGACCGCCCGGACTGGTCACCTGCAAAAGCACCTCGTTATCCCGCAGATCCGTGGGTTTGAGCCAGGCGGTCGCCCCGTTGCCGTACGTCAGCACCGCGAGCTCCAGTCTCTCGTCCCACGTTTCGCTGATCGCTTCCGCCGGCTGGGGCATCGCCTCCAGCAAGGCTTGGCTTACGTCCGCGTCTTCATAGGGGGCCAGCGTCAGGGACGTCACCTGGTCCAGCGTCGCGCCCAGATCATCCGGGCGCGGCAGGGCCAACTCCGTTTTGTCCGGAGCCGTAAGGAAGACCAGGCTGTTGTCTACGTCCAGGAAACGCTCCACGACGGCATTGGTTTCGGCGAGGGCAATGCTCGGCAGGTAATGCTTCGTCAGATCGAATTCGAAGGCAATGTCCATTAACGGAAAACCGGTTCCCAGATACCCTTGCACGGCCCCCTCGATCTCGCGATGGGTACGCGTCGCGCGCGCGGCGTACCGATCCTGCATATCGGCCAGCAGATTGCGTTGCGCGCGCTGCAACTCGCTGGCCGTAAAACCGTGCGTGCGGACGCGGTGCAATTCCGTCATGACGGACGCGATGCCCGGCATAATGCGCTCCTCGTTCAACTGGGCATCGACGCTGCCGATGGACGCGCCGCCGATGCCGGGACTCTCGAACGATACGCGCGCGAACTGGAATTCCGAATCGGGATCCCGCTCGAGTTCCTGCAAGCGCGCGTTGAGCATGCGGGCGGCCAAGCGGTCGATCAGGAAGGGGCGGTAGTCCTGGAGCGTACGCCAAGTGCGCTCCTCGACCAGTTGCAGCAAGCTGAAAGAAACCTCGGGCAGTTCCGGATCGCTCAGCACCTTGATGCGCCGGCCGGGTTGCGCGGACAGGACCGGCTCGACGGAGGGACGGGCTTCCGCCGGTCCTTGCAGCGCGGCGAACCGCGTCCGGATCTGGGTTGCGGCGTACGCGGGATCGATGTCGCCGATAATCAGCAGGGTCATGAGGTCGGGCCGATACCAATCTTCGTAGAAACGGCGCACGGTCTCGGCGGTGAGGCCGCGAATCACGTCCATTTCGCCGATGATGTTGCGTTCGGCGTACCGCGACCCGGCGAACAGGTCTTGCAGGATTTGTTCGCGGATGCGGCCGCGCGCGTTTTGGCTGCGGAGGCGCCATTCCTCTTCCACCACGCCCTTTTCCTTGTCTACTTCGGCTTGCTCAAGCAACGCGCCGGCCATCCAGTCTTCCATCAGATCAAAGGCCGTATCCACCATGCCGGCCTGGGCGGTGTCCACGTTGATGACATAGTAGGTCTGTTCGTAGCCGGTGCCGGCGTTGAGGTGCTTTCCCAGCGTCATGCCGTTGGCCGCGAAGTAGTCGCGCAGCTCTTTGGGCGAGAAGCGTTCGGTGCCGTTGAACAACATGTGCTCCAGAAAATGCGCCACGCCCAATTGATCGTCGTCCTCGTCCACGGCGCCCGCATCCACCACTAGGGTGAAGAGGACGCGCTCGGGCGGATCGTCATTGGCGGCGACGTAATAGGTCAGGCCGTTCGCCAGAACGCCGCGTTGCAGAACCGCATCCACGGGAAACGGCGCCTCAGGATCAAAAGCCTCGCGAAACGCCGCCGAGGGCTCCGGCCACTGAAACGCCGGCGCGGGCGCGGCGGAGTCCGGCGCGCCGTCCCATTCCGCCATGGGCATGCCGGCGCAACCGGCGAGCAGAGCGATGAAGAGCAGCAGACCCAGCCTGCTGCGGACATGCGTACGATTCATGGCGATGACCTCCGACCGGTATCACTGCGGGAGCATTATGGATGCAGTCTAGGATCTGGAGGCCGCCGCGTGCGGGATTTTGGCCCAAACCGGGTTTTTGGGCGGGTACGGGCCTGCACGCGCCCGCCCTCTGTCTGCCTGCGCGTGACGGAAGGAAGGCTTGGGTACGGCCTGCCTCCGCCAGCGGCCGGGCGGATCTTGAACGGGAGACGGCGGCCTGCGGGCGTCGTTCCCGCGCCGCCGGTCAGCCAGGCGCCATGCCGCGCGCCAGCTCCGGGACGCAAGCCGGCCGGCCCAAGCCCAGCGCCTGCTGCGGCGGAGGCGCGCCGGCCGGCGTTCCTTATTTTTCCGACACCACGATGCCGGTCAGCAGGAACTTCTGCCCGATGAAGAACAGGATCACGGGCGGCAGGACCGCGCCGATGGACACCGCCATAATCAGGTGCCAGGGACTGGAGCCGTAACTGGAGCGGAAGGTGGCCAGGCCCAAAGGGATGGTGTACTTGTCGTTGTCGTGGAGGAAGATCAGGGGTTGCAGCAGTTCCTGCCAGGAGTTCTGGAAGATCAGAATGGCCGAGGCCGCAATGACCGGCAAGGAGAGGGGCAGCATCATGCGCCAGTAGATGCCGAAATAGCCGCAGCCGTCCAGCCGCGCGGCTTCGGGGAGATCGTCGGGAATGGAGCGGAAAAATTGGCGGAACAGGAAGATGAAGAAGGCGCCGCCGTCGAAGTGCGGCACGATCAGCGGCCAGTAGGAGTCAATCCAGCCGAGGCGCTGAAAAATGATGTATTGCGGAATCATGGTCACGGTATAGGGCAGCATCAGGGTCGACAGCACCAGCACGAACAGGACGTCCTTGCCGGGGGCCCGCATGCGGGCGAAGGCATAGCCGGCCAGCGAGGCGGCCAAGACCTGGCCCGCCACGCGCAGGCCCGCGATTTGGGTGGAATTCCAGAAATAGCGGCCGAAGGGCAGAAACGCGAACCCCTCGTAGAAATTCGAGAACACCCACGGATCGGGCCACAGTTCCGGCGGGAAGCGCATGATCTGCTCCAGCCGCGAAAAGGCCGCGGAGAACATCCAGAGCGTGGGCATGAGCACCCACGCCAGGCCCGGCAGCAGCAAGACCAGCGCCAGGCCTTTGTACAGCCGGTTGCGCGCGCGCCGGCCCAGGCGGCGGCGCGGCGCGTAGGCGGTCGCGGTCACGCGTTACGCCCCTCCGGCGTAATGCACCCAGCGCCCGGACGTGCGCAACGCGAGCACGGTCAGGAGCAAGATCAGGACGAACAGGATCCAGGCCTGCGCCGAAGCCAACCCCAATTTGAAATAGCTGAACGCGTTCTCGTATACGTACAGGTTGTAGAAATAGGAGCCGTAGTTGGGGCCTCCCTGGGTCAGGACGTAGATCCGGGTGAACACCTGCAAGGCCAGGATCATGGCAATCATCAGATTGTAGAGAATGACGGGGCTGATCATGGGAACGGTGACGTTCCACAACCGCCCCCAGAGGCTCGCGCCGTCCAGTTCGGCGGCCTCGTACAACTCTTCCGGCACGTTTTGCAAAGCCGCCAGAAAGATGATGACGCCGCTGCCCAAGGCCCAGAGGCCGGACACGATCACGGCCGTCATGACCCAGCGTTCGCTGCCCAGCCAGTTGGGACCCCGGATGCCGAACAGCTTGAAAAGAAAGAAATTGATGAGGCCGAAGTCGACGTTGAAGAGCCAGATCCACACGAGGCCCGTCACGACCGTCGGCAGGATCGAGGGCAGGTAATACACCGTGCGGATGGTGCGCATGGTGGGCACCCGCAGATTCAGCAACAGCGCCAGCCACAGCGAAGCGCCCAGCTGGAGCGGCACGAAGACCGCGGTATAGGTCAGGGTGACCCGCAGCGATTTCCAGAAGATCTGGTCTCGGAACAGAAACTGGAAATTGCGCCACCCGACGAATTCGGCCGGCTGAATGGCGTTGAACTTGGTGAAGCCCAAGACCAGCGAGGCCGCGATGGGCACGGCCGTGAACGCCAGGAAACCCAGCAGCCACGGCGTCAGGAAGGCGTAGAAATTCAGGGTTTCGCGCCAGCGGAGCGAGATCCCCGCGGGGGACGCTCCGCCGGCGCGCGCGGCGGTCATGAGCGGTGCGACGCGACGGGCCGGCGGCGGCCGGAACTAGGCCTTGGACGCGATGACGCTCTCGAATTGGGCCTGCACCTGCTGCAGGCCGTCGGCCACGCTGGCCTCCGCATTCCAGATCGGCCCCATGGTCTGGTTGAAGGTGGAGTTCCATTCCGGATAGCTGTCCAGCGTCTTGCCCGGCGTCACGTATCCGTACTTGAAGGCGTCCAGCAGCGCCGTCTCGGCGTCTTCCCGACTCAAGGCCATGTTGGGGATGCCCATCAAACTGTCGAAGTAAATAGAGTAATTGTTCTTGTTGGCCGGGAAGAAGCCCGTAATCTGGGCGTACAGTTCCGCGCCCCTGTCCACCGCGAGGTACTTGAGGAACGCGAAGCCGGCTTCCTGTTCCGCCGCGCCTTTGCCCAGCATCCACGAATCATTGAATAGGGGCGACGTATTGACGCCGGCCGGCCCGTAGGGAAAAGCGCCTACGCCCCAGCGCCAGGAAGGCTGGACGCTGGCGAAGTTCGTGATCGACCACGCGCCGTTGATGGCCATGCCGATGCGTCCGCTCATCATGGGCCACCCCACCAACTGCTGGATGGCGTCGGTGTCGGACGGACGCGGCGAGACCTTGGTCTCCCCGTAGATGGAGGCGTACACCCAGCCAATGAACGCGTTCATGGTTTCCGAGTCGTAGAACGCTTCGGTAACGAGGCCGGTCTTGTACGCTTCCGTATGCTCGGGACCGCCGACGTCGTTGAAGGGATCCGCGCCCCAGAGCCATTCGAATACGCCCAGCTGCCCCGTGCCGAACATCATGCCGTACTGCGCCTGGGTCGGATCGTCCATGTCTTTGGCGGCCGTCACGGCCGCTTCCAGCATGGCGTCCGTGGTCCAGGTGGTATCGGACCAGTCGATGGGCGGCACGCGCGCGCCCGCTTCCTCCAGCAGATCCAGGTTGTAATAGACGATGGTCGGCAGATGGGCCAGAGGCAAAGCCCACAGTTTGCCGTTGCGCGTGACCGCGTCCAGGGCGGCCTGTTCAATCATGGAGAGGTCTACGTTGTGCTCCGACACCAGTTCGTCCAGGGCCACGATCGCGTCATTGGCGTAGAAGGTGGGGAACCCGGCTGCGTAGTTGGCCGAAATTTCCGGGGGATCGCCCGCGGCGTATTGGGCCAGCAGCTTGGCGTTGTAGTCGCCCCACGGCACGCCGATCGTTTCGACCTGAATGGAGGGCTCCGCCGTGGCGAAATCGGCAATGGCTTCGTCGGTCCATTCCTGGATTTTGACCCCGATATCGGAACGAATCAGGTAGGTGATTTCCGTGGCCGCCTGCGCGGCGCCGGTATCGGCGGGCATTTCGACGCTGGGTTCGGACGGCACGCAGGCAGCCACGGCCCAGCTGGCGGCGGCCAGGGATCCCGCTTTGAGAAAATGGCGGCGCGACAGAGACATGATTCCTCTCCTCAAGAATGGCTTGTTAATGAAAGCTTGGATTAACCGGTTATTGTAGCAGTGCGCCTGCTTTATCCTCCAACTTTGCTTGGCCCCGCGCCCGATGTCCGACGCATCAGGCCGGTTTCATGACGAGATTCGCATTCGCGTCGCGGTCAAGGGCGGCATGTTCGGCGAGGCCGCTCCGCAAGGACAGCGCCCGTTGCGCCGAAATTACGCGGGGCGTCCCGAAATGCGCAATGGGGCCTCAGGCAGCCGTGCCCTGCAAAGGAGGAGCGTCGACCTTATCTCGGGCGCAACGGACAGATACGCTTGGCCTCAAGCCTTATCAATCTTTGGGACATCCCCTCCTAGGCATGGCCTGCCAAGGCATTATCGAATGCGGGATGCGGCGTCGCGGTTCAGGACGTTGAGGTTTCCATGAACGCGCGCAGGGTATCTGCCGCTTCCTGATAGGCCGTCTGCCATTGCGCGGCCTGGAGAGCCTGTTGCGCGGCAGCGGTTTGCAAGCCGATCTTTTCCATGACAGCGTCTTGCGCATCGGGCTTCAGCGCGCTGTAATACCAGTGTGTATTGATGAGCAAGCGTAGAGCCTCGCGCAACGTTTCCCTACTGTCTATCCGTTCCGCGACAGCTGCGTCGTCTCGTGCGGCCCGTATGCGTACGGGCCACCCGCATTGGGCTAATTGATCGTTTATTTCTACGGTTCCGGCCGCACGCAACTCCAGATTGAACCCTAGATATTCGTAATCCAGCCCTTGTTCGCCTGCGGCGCGTATCACGGTAAGGCAAGGCACGCCGCGCGCGTCGGCATATTGTTGGGCTCCGTTATGCCAAGTCTCTGCCAAGACGCAAGGAATGACGCAGGCATTGTCGACGCGTATATGCGTGCCGGACCATGCGCTGCGCCTGGCGGCCCGTTCTATATCCTCTATGTCGGCATGATTGGACGCTTCCCCGACAATGAAAATATGTCGGTCTTGGCAATCCAGATGCAACACGAAATCGGCTAACGCGGGATCGTCATCGCTATCCAACGGCAAATCGTTATCGCACCATTGGGCGAAAAAATGGCTTTTTACGTGTGGAGGAGCCTGATCCGTGCATAGGATTTTAGGTTTCGCGTAAGCGACCTGGAAACAACGCGCGACGTAACGAGAAAACCATTTGGGTGCGCCTTTTCGAATGGCATCTGCCAACGTTTTGCCGCGCACGGCGTTCCGCAAATCAAAAACCATTCTCTTCATCTCGCTCTGTTCAGCTTGGAGACGGCAGCCGAAGTGGAGCGCATCTTTCGAGGGAAATGCGCTTGACGCGTCCCTGAATTCGTGGCCGAAGGGAGAGGTATGCCTCTACCAAAGGCCGAAACCGGTTCGCTGGGCGCGCCTTGCTTAGGCCAATTGCTTCAAGGCTTTGGCGCCGGCATACTCGGCGGCCTCCCCAAGTTCCTCCTCAATGCGCAACAATTGATTGTACTTGGCCACGCGGTCGCTGCGCGCCGGGGCCCCCGTCTTGATCTGGCCCGCGTTGAGCGCGACGGCCAAGTCGGCGATGGTGACGTCTTCCGTCTCGCCGGAACGATGGCTGACGACGCTGGTCCAGCCGGCGCGATGGCTCATCTCCACCGCGGCCATGGCCTCCGACAACGTGCCGATCTGGTTCACTTTGCAGAGCAGGGCGTTGCACCACTGCCGCTCAATGGCCATAGCGATCCGTTCCGCGTTGGTGACCAGCAGATCGTCGCCTACGATCTGCACTTGATGGCCAATGTTTTGCTGCAGGCGCTGCCAGCCGGCGAAGTCATCCTCGGCCAGACCGTCTTCAATGCTGACGATGGGAAAACGCGCCGCCCAGTCCGCCCACAAATCGACCATTTCCTCGCTGCTCAAGGTTCGCCCTTCAATCGCCAGGCGGTACGCGCCGGCCTCGCGGTCGTACAGTTCGGTCGCCGCCGGATCCAAGGCGATATGCACGTCGTCGCCCGGCGCGAGACCGGTCTTTTCAATGGCCTGCAACACGACCTCAATGGCTTTTTCGTTGCTGCCCAGCGCGGGGGCGAAACCGCCTTCGTCCCCTACGGGAGTCGCGAAGCCCAAGGCGGACAAAACCTCTTTCAGGGCGTGATAGACGTCGGAGCCCCACTGGAGGGCTTGCCGGAACGATTCGGCCCCCACCGGCATTACCATGAACTCCTGGAAGTCCGTGCTGTGAGCCGCGTGAGCGCCGCCGTTGAGGATGTTCATCTGCGGTACGGGCAGCACGTGGGCATGCACCCCGCCCAGGTATTGATACAGAGGCGCGCCGAGATCCCGGGCGGCCGCGCGGGCGACGGCCAAACTTATGCCCAGGATGGCATTGGCCCCGTACGTATCCTTGTTGGGCGTGCCGTCAATATGGCACAGGAGCGCGTCGATCGCCTTTTGCTCCAGGGGCGAACGTCCCAACAGAGCCGGCCCCAGCACCGCGTTGACATGCGCGACGGCCTTGGTGACGCCTTGGCCTCGATACCGGGCCGCGTCGCCGTCGCGCAATTCCCGGGCTTCGTGCAGGCCCGTGCTGGCTCCGCTGGGCACGGCGGCGCGCCCCCGCGTGCCGTTGGCCAAATCAACGTCGACCTCCAACGTGGGATTGCCCCGGCTATCCAGAATTTCACGCGCTCTTACCCGGCTGATTGTGGCCATGCCTGCGTTCGCTCCCCGCACATCTATCCTGCGCCCGCAAGCGTCTTTACGGGCCCACCAAGGCCGGATTATACCGTACGCGGATGGACTCCGGGGCCGCGCAGAGGCCGTTTCCGCCCTGCGCCCGCCGCGCCCCTTCCCCGCTTCCCGGACCGCGCCCGTACGAGTGATACAATGCAGGATGGAGACCCTGTTGCCGCCTTGCAGCCCCGCGCGTTCATGAAGCCGTCCCCCTCTTCCGTTTATCTGGATCATTCCGCCACCACGCCCGTGTGGCCTGAGGTGCTGGCCGCCATGCAGCCCTACTTCGGGGAGATGTACGGCAATCCGTCCAGCCTGCACGCGGCCGGGCGCAAAGCCTACGCCGGATTGCAGGACGCGCGCCGGCGCATCGCCCGCCGCCTCGGCGCGTCCGCCTCCGAAATCGTCTTCACCTCCGGGGGCACGGAAAGCGACAACGCCGCGTTGCGCGGCATCGCCGGGGCCCGGCGGCGCGCCGCCGGCGCGCGCCGCATCGTCAGTTCGCCGGTCGAGCACCATGCCGTCTTGCACACCCTGGAAGACATGGCGGAGAGCCAAGGCTTCGCGATCGACCTGTTGCCCGTGGACGCCGCCGGGCGCGTCCAGCCGTCCGATCTGGAAAGCGCCTTGGACGAGGACGTCGCCTTGGTGTCCGTCATGAGCGCCAACAACGAAATCGGCACCGTGCAACCCGTGGCGGAACTGGGAGCCCTGTGCCGGGCGCGCGGCATCCCCTTCCATACGGATGCCGTGCAGGCGCTGTGCAAAATGCCGATGCGCGTGGACGAACTGGGCGTGGACGCGCTGAGCGCCAGCGCCCATAAATTCCACGGCCCCAAAGGCGTCGGTTTTCTCTACCTGCGGACAGGCACCCCCTTTCGGCCGTTGCAGATCGGCGGCGGCCATGAGGGCCGGCGGCGCGCCGCACCGAAAACGTGCCCCTCATCTGCGGCATGGCCGCGGCCATGGACGGAAACCTGGCGGAGGCGTCCGCCGAATGGCCGCGCCAGCGGGCCTTGCGCGACCGTTTGATTGCCGGCGTCCTGGCCGGCGTGGAAGGCGCCTATCTGACCGGCGATCCCCGGCGCCGCCTGCCGCATCACGCCAGTTTCATCCTGCCGGGACTGGAAGCCGAAGCCTTCCTGATCGCGCTCGATATGGCGGGCGTCCTGGCCAGCAGCGGCAGCGCCTGCACCAGCGGCGCGCAACAACCCAGCCACGTGCTGTCCGCGGTGGGCATAACGCCCCCGGACAGTTACGGCGCGCTGCGCTTCAGCTTGGGCCGCGGCACTGGCGCCGCCGATATCGAGTACGCGCTGGCGCAGCTGCAGCGGATCGCAGCCCAGCTCCGCGCCGCCGGCGCGGCCCGCGCCGCGTAAGGCCCGGCGCGGGCCCGCGCGGCGTTGGCCGGGCTGGCGGCTGCCTCTTTTCCCTGTGATACAATCGCAGGATCATGGATATTCGCCCGCCTTCCGTCGCCGTAGCCATGAGCGGCGGTCTGGACAGCTCCATGGCCGCCGCCCTGCTGGTGGAGCGAGGCCATGCCTGCATCGGCCTCATGATGCGGCTCTGGTCGGAGCGGCGGCCGGGGGAATCCACGCGCAACAAGTGCTGTTCGGCGGCCAGCGTGGACGTGGCCCGGGCGGTGGCGGACGCGCTTGACATGCCCTTCTATCTCATCAATGCGGAGCGACCCTTCAAGCAGGCGGTGGTGGATCCGTTCATCGCGGATTACATGGATGGCCGGACGCCCAATCCCTGCCTGAACTGCAACCGCCGCATTCGCTTCACGTATTTGCTGGAGTACGCGGCCCGTCTGGGCGTACCGTATTTGGCTACGGGGCATCACGCGCGCACGGAGCGCGCGGAGACCGGGCAGGTGCGCTTGCGCCGCGCGGCGGATCGGCGCAAGGATCAAAGTTACGTCCTCAGCGTGCTGGATCAGGCGCGTCTGCGGAAAGCGCTCTTTCCGGTGGGCGACTACCAGAAAGCGGAACTCCGGGAGATGGCCCGCCAGCGCGCGCTGCCCGCCGCGGAAAAACCGGAGTCCATGGATCTGTGCTTCGTGGCCGACGACAATTACCGGCGTTTCCTGGACGATTGGGCCCCGGCGGCGCCCCGCGACGGCCCGGTGCTCACGACCGCCGGGAAAGAACTGGGCCGGCACGCCGGCCTGTACCGCTTCACGATCGGGCAGCGCCGCGGCCTCAATCTGCCCAACGCCGCGGGCCACCCCATGTACGTCGTGGCCAAAGAGACCGCGCGCAATGCGCTGATAGTGGGCGCCAAGGACGAACTGATCGCCCGCGGCCAGCGTTTCGCCTTGGCGAACGCGAACTGGAACCAGGGCCGGCCGCCGCTCGAGAGAGAGGATCTGGCCTGCCAAATCCGGTATAACGGGACCGCGTATCCCTGCCGCGTCGAGAGGGAGGCCGATGACGCGGTCGCCGTGACGCTGGCGGAACCCCAGGCCGGCGTCGCGCCCGGGCAGGCCGCCGTCGTGTACGCCGGCGATTATTGCCTGGGCGGGGGCACGATCGTCCTATGACCGTGACCTTTACGGAGTGGTGGCTCTATCCGCCTTTGGTCTTGAGCGCGTTCCTCGCCGTGGGCTACGGCAGCCTCTTTCATTTGTGGCAGGGGCGCACCTACCGCGACCTGGTCGTCTACGTCGCCGCCGCGGCGTGCGGTTTCGCCTTGGGCCAGGGGCTGGGCATCCTGTTGAACACGGACTGGTTCCGGATTGGCCAGGTGCGCATCATCGAGGCCACGCTCGCGGCCTGGTTCGCCTTGTTGATTGCCCGCGCGCGCCCGGAATACGCCTAGACGCAGAGGAGGCGCATGGAGCGCGCGCTGGATATCATTCGCGAGATTACCTTCATTCTCATCGCGCTGGAAACCTTCGCCGTCATGCTGCTGCTCATCATCTTGAGCCGGCAGGTGTTGAAGCTGATCAAGATCGTGCGCGAGGGCATCGCGCCCATTCTCCAGGACGCGCAGAGCGCCGCGCGCACCACCAAGGCGACGGCGGATTTCGTGGGCGAGCATATCGTCCAGCCTACGGCCGAAATCCAGGGCAAGGCGTCGGGTCTCCGGCGCGCCTGGCAGGTGCTGTTCGGGGACTTGCCGGACTCGTTCGGGCGTTCGTCCCGGCGCTGACGGCGCGGCGCTTGACGGCTTTCCGCGCGCATGGCCGACCGCCTTTCCGTTTTCGTCCCGAATCCTCGGCATCCCGCCTGGACGGATCAGGCGTTGCGCTTGCGCGGGTTGGCGCGCGCGCAACTGTTGCCGGTCCATTTCATCCAGGCCATTTTACGGGACATCGGCGGCGACGCGCTGGAGTGGCGGCAGAACGGCGTCACGGTCGCCGCAGGGTATCGCCTGCCGGCGCAGGACGCGCACGGCGCCGCCTGCCATCTCGCGTATTTCAGCGCGGCAAGCGCGCGGCGGGAAACGGCTGAACTGCGCGCCGCGTGCGAACGCCTCTGGCGCCGCGCGGATCTGCGCTTTTTCGACGGCGACGCCTACGCCCCCTGGCCCGACCCGCCCGTGATCGAAACGCGGGACGGCATTGCGTACGCCCCGCCCCGCGCGCAGGACGCCGCCGGCATCCAGCACCTGCAGGCGCAGATCTGGCAGTTCGCGGACGCGGATCTGTATCCCGCGGCCCTGCATCATCCCGCTTTCCATGCCGTGCGCTCGTTGGTCGCGCGGCGCCAGGACCAGGTCGTCGGTTTTCTTTTCGGCTTTCTGCACCGCGGCCCGTTGCCGGCCTGGCCGCGCGGCTGGCCGCGGCCGCGGGCCGGGGCCGGTCGGATGGAATCCCAGGTGCTGGGCATTCATCCGGCGTACCGGCGTCGCAATATCGCCTATCATCTCAAACGCCTGCAGGCGCGCACGGCGCAGCCGCAGGGCATAGAACACATCCAGTGGGTGACGGATCCGCTGCAATTTCGCAACGCCAACCTGAACTTCGGGCGCCTGGGCGCCGTCAGTTGCCAGTTGTTGCCCAATCATCTGCCCTTCCGCAACGCCTTGAACCGCGTGCCGGCCTCGCGGTTGCGCCTGCTTTGGCCCCTGCAGGCGGCTCCCGTGCAAAACGCCTTGGCGACGGGACGTTACGGCTCGGTGTTGGATCTCGCCGCGCGGACCGACGTCGCGTATGCGCATGACGCGTTGCGCCGCGTACGCCTGGACTTGACCGCGCCCCGGCTGGCGGTGGAGATTCCGGCGCAATGGACCCGCCTGCAACAGCAGGACGCGACCCGCGCGCAGGAATGGCGGCGCATCACCGACCGCATTTTGGCCCACTATCTGGGACCGGACGCGGGCCAGTACATGATCACCGGCACGGGCGCGCGGCAGGAACGAACCTACCTGGTGGCCGAGCGCATTGACGATGCGCTGGCCGCGCGTTACCGGTAATCCGCGTCACGCGGCGGGCCAGGGCCCGCGGGCGAAGGCGTCGTCCCGGGGCGCGTAACCGAGCCACGCGCGGGTCGCCGCCAGCGACCATTTCATGCCGGCGTTGTTCGACATGCCGTTCACGCAGATATAGGACGCCGGCCACGGGCGGGAATCGGCCAGCACCGCGCGCTCGAAGAGGTGGACGAAATCGCGGTTGGACAGCCACATGGCCTTGAACCAGCGATCGGCCCGCGCGAACGCCGCCTGCTGCGCGGCCGGTACGCGGTCCGGCCGGACGTCCGGCGCGCCGGTAGGCGTAAGGGAGGAGGGATGGTTGGCGCCGGCGTTGCACCAGCCGATGCGTACGGCCACGAATTCCGTACGGCCCTGATCCTGATCCGCCTGCGCCAAGGCGCGGCAGATGCGTTCCCCGGCGAATTTGGCGGCCGCGTACGGCGTGGAGTCCGCGGCGGCCGCGCCGATGTCCACGACCGTGCCCACGCCGTACGGCGCGTCGGGTTCCAGCGCGCCCGCGGCGACGGCGGACGCCAGAGGTTCGTCCTTGTAGCGTCCCATGACGTGATTGGTGGTCGCGAACACCACGCGGGCGCACGGGCGGGACGCCACGGCCGCCAAGCCTACGTGCAGCGTCATGTCCAGGGACGCGGCCGCGTCATCCCATGACGCATGCGGGGTCGGCGCCTGGGCGGCGAAATGCACCACGGCGTCGCACGCCTCGATCGCCTGCCGCCAGCCGGCGTCCGCCCCGTCCCTGAAATCGCCGGTCCGGAACTCAAGCGTCGCCAAATCCGACGCGGCATGGCGCGCGGCCAACGCGGCCGTCACGTCTTGCGCGAGGCCGGCGGGCGCGGCGCGCGCGTCCACTCCGGTCAAGGCGGCGATTTCCGGATGCGGCGCCAGATGCCGGATCAGTTTCTGCCCCAAGTTGCCCAGGGCGCCGGTAATTACGACATGCCGTCCCATGGTCTCGCTCCTGCGCGTCGCGGAAGGCGCCCGGCGTTACAGGCCTCGCATGAAGGCATAGATCAGGTCGTCGTTGCCGGGTAGGGCTTCGTGGCCGAAGTCCGGATAGAGACGCAACGACTTGGAGGCCGCGATCTTGTTGTAAATGGCGAATTGCGTGGAGGGCGGACAGATTTGATCCATCAGACCTACGCTCATGACCACCTCGCCCTGAATGCGCGGGGCCAAGTGCTGCACGTCAATGTAGCCCAACCGCGTGAACACCTCGTCGCGGCGCTGGTGCAAGGGATCGAAACGGCGGAACCATTCGCGCAATTCGCCGTAGGCCTGCGCGGCCAAATCCATCTCCCACACGCGCTGGTAATCCGCGAGAAAAGGAAAGACGGGCGCCAAGCGGGCCACGCGGGGCTCCAACGCGCCGCAGGCCACGGTCAGCGCGCCGCCCTGGCTGCCGCCCGTGGCGCCAATCCGATCCGGATCCACATGCTCCAACTGCATGACGATGCGGGCCAGTTGGACGGTATCCAGGAAAATGCCGCGGAAGAGCATTTGGCGCGGCGAAGCGTCTTCCAGGCCCCGGACGATCTGGCCGCGCAAGGTCCAGCCGCGCGTGCCGCCCGGATCGTCCGACCGGCCGCCCTGCCCGCGGCAATCCAGGGCCGCGACCGTAAAGCCCGAGGCCGCGTAGCCCACTTTGTCCAGCCAGTCGCCGGCGTTCATGGAATAGCCGTGAAACATGAGGACGGCCGGGCCGCGGCGGGGAGGCGGCTTGGGCTGAAGCAGTTTGGCGTGAATGCGCGCGCCGCCTACGCCCGTGAAATAGAGATGGAAGCAGTCCGCCGCGGGCGTTGCGAACGCGGCCGGCTCGATGGCCACGGCAGGATCCAGGCGCTCCAGCTCCTCCAATCCCGCCTGCCAATAGGCGTCGAAATCGTGCGGCCGCGGATTGCGTCCCGTATAGCCATGCAAGGCGTCAAGGGGCAGATCGAAAGTCAAGGGCATGAGCGCCTCCCACGCGCGCGCAAAACCAAGGCGACGGACGCGATTCTACCTTATTCCCAGGCCTCCGTCTCCGCCGCGTACGCGTCTTCGGCCGCCAGCGCGGAAGACAGATCGGCCAGGATGTCTTCCTGGCGAACCGTAGAGTAGGAACCCCACAGGGCTTGCGCCAGCGCTTCGGGATCCCGTTGCACGCCGCATTTGGCGAAATACTGGCACAGGCGTTCCGCGTCGCGCGCCAGGAGGCGATACGCCTGCTTGTTCCGGGCCACGGGCACGACTTGCGGAAAATCGATCAGGACGGCCTTGCCGTCCCAGAAGAGAATGTTGTGGGCCGACAGATCGCCGTGGATGAAGCCCGCCGCCAGCATCTTTTCCATGTTGTCCGCGATCTGATCGAACACGATGCGGCCCGCGGACGCCTCCAGCCGCATGTCGTGCAGGGTCGGCGCGGCCTGCCGCGCGTCGCCGATGAATTCCATCAGGATCGCGCTCGGCGCGGCCTCGATGGGCTCGGGCACGTCCGCGCCGGCCGCGTGCAGCGCGGCCAGCGCTTCGTATTCGTGCATCAGCCAAGAGGTCTGCTCCGCCTGCTTGCCGTAGTCCGTGCGGCGGAGCATGGCCCGCAACTGCCGCTGATCCCGGGCGCGGCCGGTTTGGTCTTGCGGGCCCAGCACGCGGCGCCCTTCGCGATAGATTTGATCGTTGCGCATGGTGCGATGGCTGCGCGGCCGGTACAGTTTGGCGGCGAAGATGCGCCGGCGTCCGCCTTCCGTCAGGCTGCAGCGATAGACGTCCGCCTCTTTGCCGCTCTTCACCTTGCTCATGACGTCGTCGATATGCTCCGCCTCGAAGAAGGGACGCAAAGTGCCCATGAGCCAGCGGCGCTCGATGTGGCCTGGGCGGTAGGTCGTGTCGAAATCGCCGGCGATGCTGCGCCGCTTTTCGGCCTCAATCCGGTACCAATGCAGTTTCTCCTTGGGCGCTTTGGGCACGAAGTGCGGCTTGGGCGGGCGGCGATGCAAGGCCGCGTCCGTGCGATAGTCCGGATCGTGCTCCTCGGCGTATTCCGCGTAATGATCCGCGTCGAAGGCGGCTTCATCCCGTTCGTTATAGGGGTGGGCAGGCATACGAAAAAGTTCCTCGGTCTCGCGTCAGGTTCGCATGGGGTCGCAACGCGCGCGGAAGCGCGCACCGCGCGGCCGCGTGCCGGCCGCCAGGGATCGGTCCGATCCCTCTACAACTGCGTTTCGGTTGGCGTTGGCGCAGAATGCGAACGCGACTGACGGGACGCCGCCGCCCAACAGAAGAAAATTATCTGGAGCGGCCGGAGGCAAAACGCGACGCGTTGACGCGGATGGCCGCTGCCGAAACGGATGTCAGGGACAGTTTCATCATGCTATCGCCTCCTTCCTGTATGTTTAACGGTCAGGATCCAATCGACCGACTGGACAAGGATATCACAATCATGGCTTCCCAAGCGCGCAAGGACCGTTTCCATCGCTTTCGCAGCCGCGGCGAAATCGCGGCCTGGGAAAGCCATCTCAATCGCCGTTGGCCCTATCGCTACGAATTGGCGGAACTGTTTCGCGGCGCGCTCCGCGCCTTGCGGGGGGACGACGCGCCCCTGCGCGTAGTGGAGATCGCGACTGGGCCCGGCATGGTCGCTCGCCACCTGTTGACCCGTATGCCGCATTTGGTCTATACGGGCGTGGACTACTCGCGTCCCTTGGCGGACTATGCCCGCCGCCGCTTGGCGCGCTTCGGCGACCGGGCCCGCATCCTGCAGGCCAATCTGAACGAAGACGGTTGGTTGGCGGAGATCACGGGCGACGTGGATGCCTTCATTTCCCTGCAATCCATGCATGATTTGGGCGATGAGCGGCGCGTCACGCGTATCTACCGCGAGGCCTACGAATTGCTGTCCGTGGGCGGCCTGTTCCTCAACGCCGATTTCGTCGTCGCGCCCGACGTCTTCAATGACCAGGATCCCGGCCGCCTTTCCGTCGCCCGGCATTTCGAGGCGCTGCGCGCGAGCGGGTACGCCGGCGTGGATTGCCTCGCCCGGCACGGCGACTTCGCGTGCTTGTGCGCGACGAAGTGACGCGGGCGCGAGGCCCGGCGGAGAGAAGGTCGCTGCCCGTTCGGGCGCGGTCTGTACGCGCACGCGGCTACGGACGCGTCTTGAGGCGGGCGCGGCTCCCGTTGCGAACCGCAAGCGCTTGGTACCGCCCCGGGCACGATGGGAGGCAAGATCACGGAGAATGGCAGGCGTCCCCTTGCGGATGCCTGCGGGAGGTTCCTCAAGCGGGGCGACTGGGGAGGATAAACGCCGCCAGCTGCCTGATTGCGGCGCGGGCGCGGCGCGGAGACCGGGGGTTGAAGTCCTGCGACGGCAGCGGGAACGAACTGGGCCTGGACGGGCGGCAGGACCGCGCACCTGGGGCCGTATTTGCATGGGGGTTGCATGAACCGGCGCGGCGCGATCCGCAAGATGAACCGGAAGGCATGGTACATTAACGACGGATCAGATTTTCTAGCGGTCGGCGCGCACCGCGCGCGTCTTGGAAAGGAGAATTCAACCATGCCGAAATGCTTGCAGTTGACGTTGGTGATGGGGCTGGCCCTCGCGTTGCTGGTTGCCTGCGGCCCAAAAACTATGCCGGAAAACGCATTGTTGCCCGAAGAAGCCGTAAAAAGGGGCTGGTTTATGACGGAAGCGCGCACCTCCGGTTTCGACCTGTACCAAAAAGCGTCCACGTCATCGGCGCGCGTAGCGAAAACCAAGGCCGGAGATAATTACTACTTTGCCTGCGAAATAACGAGGCAGGATCACCGTTGGTTCAAGGTGGTCGCGCACGCGGCGAATGAAGAATTTCTGCTGCCCTTGGAGGGGTACGTACGCGAACGGGACGGCGAGGCCTGGTCGTTCGTGGTGGTGTCCATACTGAAAAAATGCCCGGGCGTGTAGGGCGGCCGTTGCGCCGTCGATCGGCGATAGACGCGTACGGTCGTACGGTTCCGTTCCCTGGCCAGGACGATGCCGCTCCGGGCTTGCCCGCGTCCGATCGGAAACAGGCGAAGGCGCAAGCATGAGACGGCGTCAGGGCGGGGTTGCGCCGGCGCCGAGGCCAGTCGCGCATAAGCCGCGCGGCGATCGGCCGCGTCGAAGCCCGCGCCTTACATCTCCCCTGTTGCCGTACGCCTCATGCGCAAGGCCAGGAGGCCCGCGCCGGGCCCGGCGCGGACGCTGGCGCCGCGCGTGCCATCTGGCCCGCAAGGCCCGCGCCGCGCATTCCCGTCCCGTTGTGATACCCTGTTACGGCTAGCGCGGGACGCGGTGTCGTCCCGCCCTTCAGCGTTGCGGCGGCAGCCAGCGAATTGAACCGACGTTGCGGCGCGCAGCGGATCGCGCAAGCACCAGGAAACGGCGCGTATATGGATGCACGGCCCAATATTCTGGTCTTCATGACGGATCAGCAACAGGCGGATACGGTAGCGCCCGATCATCCCTGCCTGACGCCCCATGCGGACGCCTTGGCGCGTACGGGCGTGCGTTTCGCCTCAACCTACTGCCCCACGGCGCATTGCTGCCCCTCCCGCGCCACCTTCATGACCGGCCTCTACCCCAGCCGTCACGGCATTCACAACAACGTGAATACGCAGACGGCCCTTAATTACGGCTTGCGCCCCGGCGTCGAGACGTTTGCGGAACGGCTGAAAGCCAGCGGGTATCGCATGCCTTTTACCGGCAAGTGGCACGTCTCGGCGCGGGAAACGCCGGCCGACCGCGGCTGGGATATGCTGGATCCCGCGCCCCGCCCCGGCCTGGCCGTCCCGCGCGACCGGGAGCGTTGGACCGGCGCGCCGCCCGCGGAGTCCAACCCGCGCCGGGCGGGGTGCGTGCGGCGCCCCGGATGGGGCGATTTCGAGGTGTATCGCACTCTGGAAAACGAAGGGCCGTCCGCGCTGGAGGGCTTGAGCGATTTCGCGGTCGTCCAGCGCGCGGTGAACTGGTTGCGCACGGAAGCGAACCGGGACGAAACGCCGTGGATGCTGTGGGTAGGCACCATTGGCCCTCACGACCCTTTCAACGTACCGGCCCGATACCGGGACATGTACGACGTCGAGGCCATTCCGTTGCCGGCGAGCTATGCGGACGATCTGCGCGATAAACCGTCCATTTACCGGCGGCAACGGCAGCAGCTGTGGGACCAGTTGTCCCCCGCCGAAGTGCGGGAATCGATTGCGCACTACTGGGCCTACTGCACCGTCCAGGACGCACTGCTCGGCCAGGTGCTGTCCGCCCTGGAGGCAACGGGACAGGCCGACGACACCCTGGTGATTTTCCTGTCCGATCACGGCGATTACTGCGGAGCCCACGGCCTGTACCTGAAAGGCGTGCCCGCCTTCCGCGAAGCGTATCACGTGCCTTGCATCATGCGTTGGCCCAAGGGACTGGTTGATCCGGGACGGGAAGTCGACGCCCTGGTGTCTCTGGCCGATTTCGCGCCGACTTTCCTGGAGCTGGCGGGACTGACCTCCGAGCAGAGGCCGACCGGAGACAGCCTGGCGCCTTTCCTGCAAAAGCGGACGCCGGCAGGCTGGCGTACGCACTTATGCACGCAACTGAACGGCGTTGAACTCTATTACACGCAACGGGCCGCGTTCGACCGCCGCTGCAAATACGTTTTCAACGGCTTCGATTTCGACGAGTTCTACGATTTGGAAAAGGATCCGCACGAGATGACGAATCGGGCGGACGATCCCGCCTACGCCGGCGAACGCCGCGAGCTCATCCGGAAAATCTGGGAATTCGCCGCGGCCGAAGACGACATGATTTTCAATCCCTACGGCACGGTCGCGCTGATGCCCTACGGTCCGGCCATCGCTTTGGGCGACAGGCGCTGACGCAACGGCGCGCCGGCGACCGAAACTGCGGAGAACGTGGCCATGCCTGCGGCACGAAACGTCCGGCCCGCAGCCCCCGCGCGCGACGTATTGGCGCAAATCGATTTCGACGCCGGTCAGGTCCGCCCCGAAGAGGCGGCCGCGGCTTTCGCCGAACACGGCGCTTTGGTGGTGCGCGGGTTGATGCGGAAGCACGTAGACCGCGTCAAGACCGACGTTCTGCGCGCGGTCGACGAGTCGATTGCCAGCCTGGATGCGGCCCAGCGCACCGAAGTGGGGTGGACGACGCCCAACGGTTCGTTGTTCATCCCCGCGCCGCCGGGCTACGACCGCCCCCAGCAAATCATGGTGGTTGCGGTCAACTACCGCACCAGCGCCGCGTTGCTGCACTCCGCGTTGGACGCGGGATTGCTGGATCTTGCGGAAGGCATTCTGGGCCCTGATATCGAAACGTACAACGAAGGGCAGTGCCTGGTCAAAGAGCCTGTCGGCGGGCATCCCAAACACCTGCACCAGGATTCCGCGTACTTCGAACACCGTTTCCTGGGTCCCGTGGGAGTGCTGACCTATTGCGTTGACACCCATGTTGAACGCGGCGCGTTGCATGTCGTGCCCGGCAGCCATCAGCTGGGACAACTGGATCACGTCGACACGTTTTCCCATTTGGGCCTGGACGCCGACGCATGGCCGTGGGAAGCGGCCCTGCCCATTGAAGGCGCCGCAGGCGACTCCATCTTCTTCCACGTGCGCACCGTACACGGATCGAAACCCAACTACACGGAGTTGGCGCGTCCGGTGTTCATTCACCGCTTCCGGCGTCCGGACGATTACGTCATAGCGCACGGCACCACCGTACGGAATCGCCGCAACCTGGAGCACGGCGAGGCCGCGCAGCCCCGGGGCCTCATGGTGCGGGGCGTCCGGTCCTGCGCGTAGCGTCGCGGACCCGGCGTTATCCGCGCGGGGCAGACAGGAGGCTTTGTCCCATGCCGGAATCGCGTTTGTCCCCTCACCTTCACCTTGCGGATCTGTTGATTGAGAACTTCCGCGGGATACAACGCCTGGAAATTCCGCGGTTGGGGCGAGTGACGCTGATAGCAGGCAAAAACGCCGCGGGCAAGACCACCTTGCTGGATGCCGTCCGCGTCTACGCGTCAGGCGGGCGGTACGTCCGCCTGCGTCATCTGCTGGAAAGCCGCGAAGAATATACTTCTTTCACGAACGAAGACAACGCAAGATTTTCCGAACCGGACTGGTCGCGCTTGTTCTACGAGCAGCGCGTACCTATCGTTATCGGATCAGTTCAACAGGCGGACGCGCGAATCGCAATCAGGATGACGCCGTTGAGCGATCTGAACGCGGAACAGGCCGCCGTATGGGAGCGGATGTCCTTGGATGACGTAATTGATATCCCCTTGTACGTACTGCGCGTGACCTATGGCGCCAAGGAACGTGCGTACCCCCTTCTCTTGGCGGATGCTCCCTCCGCGTCGGCTCTCGTCCGCTATGAGATAGACGCGAGACGCACAACTCCCTATCGAATGCGTCGAGATGACGAGGCATGGTCCGAGCTGCCGTGCGAATATCTGGAAACCGGACCGTCGAACAACCAGGATTTGTCTTCGCGTTGGGACAGGATCGTGCTGACGGAAACGGAAAGCCTGCCTTTGCAGGCCCTCAGTTTCATTTTGGGCAACGAGGTTGCCAATGCGGCCGCAGTCGAAATCAAATCCAGGGACATGCAACGCTTCGGACGGCAAATCATGGTCAAGTTCAGGTCCCATCCGCATCCTATGCCTCTCACGAGCCTGGGTAAAGGCGCATTGCGTCTGTTTGACATGGCGTTGGCCCTCGCTGCCAGCCGCAACGGCTTATTGCTTATAGATGAAGCGGAAAACGGCCTTCACTATTCCCTGCAGCCGGAGTTCTGGAGCCTGATGCTGGAAACGGCGCACAAAAACAACGTGCAGGTCTTGGCCACGACCCATAGTTGGGATTGCATACGCGGCTTCGCGCAGGCCGCCTTGGCGAATCCGTGCGCCGAGGGTTTACTGCTTCGGTTGGACAAGGCGGAACAGGGTCTGCGCGCCCTTGAATATGAGGAAGAGGATCTGGAAGCCGCGGTCAAACAGGGGATTGAGGTCAGATAGAAGCGCGCATAGCGACCCGCCTGTTCCGCGCCTTCTAGTGGAAGGCCGTACGGATTGTCATGTTGTCAAACACATAGGCGAACGCCATGCTCCCCTGCCTGAGTTCCGGATTAAAGCTGCGAACGGCCTTGATCCTCTTTTGCAAGCTATCAGGGCCGAAGCGCAAGTCCGCGGGTCGATACGCCTTGGGTATCATAGTGGATGCCGATACGAATGTTGAAGGTCGCTGGCAAGCCGTAACCTCGGTTGCGGCTTGCGTGCATAAAACAGCGGATCGGCCTTCGTCGCCAAGGGATGCACGGGCAACGATGCGTAGCCAAAATACTGTTATCTAGCCATGGACTTGAGGTGTCAAGGCGTTTCCTTGGCGTTCACGCGGTCGGCAACCGCTAAAATCGTTCCGTAGCGATAACCGATGCGTCCGGCAGCAATTGAATATTAACCTTGACTTTATTCCGTCTGGGCTGGCCGTCTGCATTCCTGAAGCCTTCTTGAAACGAGCCTCCGCATGCATGCAACGCTTGGCGATCCAGGCGGATAAACTGTATTTCCGCAAGACTGAATTCGGTCTTGCGTCTACGCGGCATCGCGCCGCGTTCAATCCTCTTCAGTTCGTAGTCGCTTTGGCCTCCTTTCAGTGCATCGTGCCATTGATTGAAAGTCTGCTCTTCATCGTCGTACTCAACCAAACCGATGGCGAGGATAAGGCCATAATAACCATGTTGCGCTACGGCTTTTTCTATGGCTTCCGTATCGTTGGCAATCACTTGATGGCGATGGCTGGTGGTGTTGGCTGCGTGCGTCTTGAAGTCCCATGGAATTGAGCCGAAAGCGTCAAATTCGGTGCGACCGTACTTCGGCCCCGGCATTTCCAATATATCGGCAAATGTCTTTTCGCACAGGAATTGGAAATAAAAACCCATCCATTCCATCTGCTTCCAATGCGCATAGCCCGCTTCTTTCATGGCGAGAATGGACGCGCGACCATCCCACCGGTTCGGCATTGCGCGGGCCGCGCGCTGAAGCCGTGCCGCCGTACGTTGCGTTACGTCCATAAGACCATCTGTCGGTTTGCCGGGACGCTGTCCCGTTCGTCGGCATCGACCTTGATTCGATACTGGCCCGACTTGATTCGCTGCAAGGCGAATTCGTAATATTCGCGTACGATTTCAAACCCAACGAAGCGCCGACCTTCCATTCGACTGACGACCGCGACCTGCCCTGAACCCAGAAACGGATCCAGCACGACGTCTCCGGGTTGGCTGGAATAGGCCAGAATTTTGCGGATGAGTTCGGCCGGCAGCTTCGTCGGCGTCTTCTTGTCGCCCGACCAGTACTCCCGGTTAATGCTCCATACGTCTTCCTTGTCCTTGTAATGGGCCGAGCCGCCCGCGCGCGTGCGCTCCTCCTTGGCATAGCGGGCGTAAGGATAGAACTGCCGGTAGCGGTCATCCTTGCAGACGTACAGGCAGTGATAATGGGACGTCACGTATTTGCGCCGGGTGACCACGCCGAACTGGTACTTCCAGATGAGATGGTTGACCAGCGTAAGCGCGCATTGCTCGATAGCGATCAGGATCTCTTTGAGATGATTCCATCCGGAAAAGATATACATGCTGCCTGACGGCTTAAGCAACCGCGTCGCCTGCTCCAGCCATGCGGTCGTAAAGGACTGGTAGTCGGTGGCTTGTATTTCGTTGTAACCCTCAAGCACCCGATTCCCTTTGCGATTGTAGTTGGCCCTGTCCGCTTGGAACTCAATGGCGAACGGCGGATCGGTTATGACGAGATCGATGCATTGGGGCGGCATGGCCGCCATCAGTTCAATGCAGTTCCCATGCCGCACAACATCAACGTAGTCGGTAACCGTACGGCTGGCGCTTGTCTCCGCCGCGGCGCGTCCGTTTTCAGCGTCTATGACGCTGGATGCCTTGACTTTAGCGGAGCTACGCGTGCGCGGCATAGTCAGTCGTTCCTGGTTGGACGGAAATCGCTCCGTTGCCCGCCGCCGTACGTCCCGCCTGTCTTGAGGAGACGCGCAACGCGCTCTCCGTTGCCGACCGTCTGCCGCTGAAGGCGGCTTCCTTTCACTGAACCGGCTCGCTGACGCCCAATGCCGCGGCGGCCTGCGTCAGATGGGTCCACGTTACGTCGTCGATGGGAATGCCTTGCGCGCGCCGTTCCGCGGACGTTCTCTGTTCCGGCTCGCCCGGCACCATGACTTCGTCGTAACCGGGAGCCGGACGGATGGACTTGACCGCGGAGACGTAGTCTTCCGCTTCCCCGAAAAAGGCCGCCAGCGCGCGGAACGTTTCCGCCTTGAGCGCGATGAAGAGGACGCCGTTGCTCATCAGGCCCGGTTCCAACTGGGGCGCGCCGCTGCCGGTCAATACGCCGGCCAGCAGGTCGCACAGCAGGCCCAGGCCGAAGCCCTTGTGTCCCGCGGCCGGCAACAGCACGCCGCCCGCGTACAGATCGCCCGGTTTGACGGAGGGCTGGCCGTCCTTGTCCAGGAGGCTGCCCGGCGGCAAGTCCGCGCCTTTGTTGAAGGCAATCTTCACTTTGCCTTCGGCGATCACGCTGGTGGCGAAGTCGATCACGATGGGCGGGCGCCCTTCCCGCGGAATGCCGGCCGCCAGGGGATTGGTGCCGAGCAGGCGCTGGCTGCCGCCGAAAGGCGCCACGATGCCGCGGCTGCCGCCGCCGTTGCAGAAGGCGAGCCCGACGCAACCGGCCTGGGCGGCCATGCTTACCCACTCGCCCAGGCGGCCTACGTGGCCGCTGTTGGTGATGCCCCCCGCGGCCACGCCGTGCGCGTGCGCCTTTTCGATGACCTTGTTGATCGTGACGTAGGCGGACCACTGCCCGAACCCGCGGCGCGCGTCCATCACGATCACCGAGGGCGATTCGGTCACGGGTTCCGGCTCGGCGTTGGGATGGATGCGCCCTTCCTTGATCTGATCCAGGTACAGATTGACGCGTACGACGCCGTGGGAATCATGGCCTTGCAGATTGCTCTCCACCAGCGATTCCGCGACGCGCTGGGCAATGGCGGCCTTGACGTCCGCGGCGACGAAAATGGCGCGTACGAAATCGGTCAGGGCGCCGGGATCTACGTGTCGCATAGGGATATCGCTCCTTGGTTGGAAAAAGGTTGCGTTCGGCGTACGGCCCGCGCGGCGGAGGCGGCCGGGGATAGCGCCGCGCGCGCCTTGCCCAGCCGCGCGCAAGACAGGGTCAGGTCCCCGACAGCCAGCCGATCAGATAGAAGGCGTCCGGCGATACGAAATAGCCGAGGCCCAGGATCAGAAGCTCGACGCCGAGAATGACGCCCAGCCAGCGCCACGCTTTGGCCGTGCCGCAATGCTTCACATACAACTCGCCGCTGGCCACGGCCATGGCCAGCACGCCCGCCCCCAGCGCCAATGCGCCTATCGTCTGAATGTTGAAGCCGGTCCAATACTCGCGTCCGTAGTCTTCCGTCACCACGCCCAGCCAGCCCAGAACCGCGGAGTAGCCGGCCAGCAAGACGTCAACCAGAACGACGACTTCGGCAATGCCCAAGACTACGGTCAACAGCCACAGCGAAAAGGTAACGGCGATGAGCAAGGGACGCATCATGGGGGGAGCGCAGGGCGCAGGCGCGCTGGTCGTTGCCATGCTCTCACGTCCTTGTCGGCTTTGCAACAAAGTCCGTCGCCCGCGGGCCTTTGGGCCTGGGCGAGGCCAAGGCGGCGTTATTGCACGCTCTGCAGTTCCAGCGCGTCGGCGAAATGGCAGGCCGCAAAGTGATCCTCGGCCACGTTGACCAGAGGCGGCGTTTCCTGCCGGCAAACGTCCTCGGCGTAACGGCACCGCGGATGGAAATAGCATCCCGTCGGCGGATTGGCCGGATCCGGCACTTGCCCGGCCAGCGGAATGCGCACCGTGGGATTGCGCGGGTCCGGTTTGGGGGAGGCCGACAGCAACGCTTCCGTATAGGGATGCTTGGGTTGTTGGTACAGATCCCGGGCGCTGGCGACTTCCACCAGACGGCCTACGTACATGACGGCCACCCGGTCCGAAATGTGCTCCACCACGCTGAGATCGTGCGCTACGAACAGGTACGTGAGATGGAATTCCTGTTGCAAATCCTGCAGCAGATTGAGCGTTTGGGCCTGGATGGATACGTCCAGGGCCGATACGGGTTCGTCCAGCAGGATCAGCGAGGGCCGCAGGGACAAGGCGCGGGCAATGCCGATGCGCTGCCGCTGGCCGCCCGAGAATTCGTGCGGATACCGTTCGATGTGTTCGGCCCGCAACCCGACCGCTTCCAGCAACTCGACGACGTGGTCGTCCGTCGCTTTGCCCTGATCCAGGCCATGCACCTGCAAGGGTTCGCGGATGATGTCGGACACGCTCATGCGCGGGTTGAGGCTGTTGATGGGATCCTGGAAGACCATGGCGATCTGCTGGCGCAGGGGTTTCAGTTCCGATTGCGACAAACGCGCCAGATTGTGTACGCGTTCCTGCGCCGCATCGCCCGCGCGGCTGCGAAACAGGACTTCCCCGTCGGTCGCGTCGTAGAGGCGAATGGCCGTGCGCGAAGCCGTCGTTTTGCCGCACCCGCTTTCGCCGACCAAGCCCAGCGTTTCGCCTTGGCGGATATGGAAACTGACGTCGTCCACGGCCTTGACGTGTCCGACTACGCGCCGCAACAGGCCTTTGCGGATGGGAAAGTATTTCTTGAGGTTTTTCACCTCCAGCAGATAGGAGGCGTCAGACAGGGACGGCACGGTTCACCTCGGTCATGATATCCGCGTCGTGCAGCAGGCAGGCCGCCCTTTGCCCCGGTCGGGTCTCCAGGAGCGCGGGTTCCGTCTGCGCGCAGACCGGCATCGCTTCCGGACAGCGATCGTGGAAGGAACAACCCTGGGGAATGTGGAACGGGTCCGGCACCATGCCTTCAATGGTGTCCAGGCGGTGGCCGCGGGCCGCGCCGATGCGCGGAATGGATTTGAGCAGGGCCCGCGTGTAGGGATGCTGCGGATGGTAGAAAATGTCGTCCGCGGCGCCTTGCTCCACGATGCGTCCCAGATACATGACGGCGATGTACTCCGCCATCTCCGCGATCACGCCCAGATCATGCGTAATGTACATGATGGCCATCCCGAATTCGTCCTTCAGTTCCAGCATGAGATCGTTGATCTGCGCCTGCGTGGTGACGTCCAGCGCCGTCGTGGGTTCGTCGGCGATGAGCAGTTTGGGACTGCAGGACAACGCGATCGCGATCATGACCCGTTGCCGCTGGCCGCCCGACAGTTCATGGGGATAGCTGTCGATGCGTTCGTTGGCGCGCGGAATGCCCACCTTGTCCAGCATTTCAACGGCGATCGTACGCGCTTCTTCCTTGCCGATGCCTTGCTCGCGGGCGATCGCGTCGGCCATTTGCGCGCCGACGCGCTGGCGGGACTTCAGATGCAGATGCACCGCCTCGCCGATATGCAGGCCGGCCGTATACACCGGCGTCAAGGAACTCATGGGCTCCTGGAAAATCATGGCGATGTCGCCCCCGCGCAAGCCGCGCATCAAGGCGCCGTCGGCCTCCTGCCGGGTGATGTCGATGACGTCCGCGCCGGCGCCGTCCGCGGCGGGACGGTGGTAGAGAATCTGGCCGTTGACGATGCGGCCGTTCTTCGCCAGGAGGCGCATGATGGCGCGCGCGGTGACCGATTTGCCCGAGCCGCTCTCGCCGATGATGCCCAGCGTGCTTTGGCGCGGGACCGTGAAATTGACTCCTTCCAGGGCGCGTACCGTGCCGCGGCGCACGTCGAAATGCACCTGCAGATCCTTGACTTCCAGCAGAACGTTCGGGACGGTCATGGCCGCTGGGCTATTGCCCGCCGTAGGGGTCCAGGGCGTCCCGCAGGCCGTCGCCGAGCATGTTGAAGCCCCAGATGGCGGCGATGACGAAGGGGATGGTAATCAGCATCCAGGGCGCGAACCGGATGGAGCGGAGGCCCGACACTTCGTACAGAAGCACGCCCCAGCTCGTCAGGGGCGGCCGCAGGCCCAGGCCCAGCCAGCTGAGGGCGGTTTCAGCCAGAATCATGCCCGGAATGGCCAAGGTCGAAATGACGATGATGTGACTCGTAGCGCCGGGAATGAGGTGCCGGAACATGATCCGGCGGTCGCCCGCGCCGAAACTTTGGGCCGCCAGCACGTATTCGCGTTCGCGCAGGGAGAGGACCAATCCGCGCACTTGACGCGCCAAACCGCCCCAACGCACGAACGCCAGGATCACGGTCAGCATGAAATAGACCGTGATGGGCGACCATTCCGGCGGAATGGCCGCCGCCAGCGCCATGAAAAGGGGAATGTCCGGAAAGGCGGACAGGAATTCCGTCGTCCGTTGCACCACCAGATCGATGACGCGTCCGTAATAACCGGATATGACGCCCAACGAGGCGCCGAAAATGATGGTCAGGAACTGTCCGATCAAGCCGATGAGCAGGGAGAGACGGCCCCCGTACACGATGCGGGAGAAGAGATCGCGCCCTAACCGATCGGTGCCGAACGGAAAGAAGTGCGCCTCCTCGTTGCCGGGTTCCACGCCGAACAGATGGATATCGCTGGGAATGAGCCCGGCCAGCCGGTAAGGCTCGCCCTTGACGAAAAAGTGAATCGAGAAACGTTCTTCCCGATTCTGGACGAAGAACCGCTTGCGCAAGGTCATGTCCACCTCTTCCTGCAACCCGTAGACGAAAGGCCGGAGGTGGAAACGGCCTTCCTCGTCGAAGAACCGCGGCAGCTGCGGCGGGGCTTCCAGGAAATCGGACGTGCTGTCCACGAGATAGGGAGCCCAGAATTCGGCGGTCAGGGTGCAGGCGAAATAATAGGCCAGTACGATCAGGCACCCGATCATGGCCATGCGGTTGCGCCGAAAACGCCACCAGACCAGAGACCAATAACTCTGGCTCGTTCGCGCGCGCGTTTGCCCGTTGCCGGTCGGAGCCGCCGCGGCTTCAGTCAAGGTCTGTCTGCCCCGTCATGGCCGCCTGGCGCCTCATTCAAGGCGAATGCGGGGATCCAGGCCCGCCAAGGCCAGATCGGCCAAGAGATTGCCCACCAGCAAAATGAGGGTGAAGAAAACCAGGATCGTGCCGGCCAGATACATATCCTGTTTCTGCAAAGCCGTAACGAACAAAGGGCCGATGGTCCGCAGATTCAGCACGATGGCGACGAGGGCGTTGCCTACGATAATGGCCGGCAACGCCTCGGATCCCAAAATGACGATCAGAGGATTGATGGCCATGCGCACGCCATGCTTCCAGGTCACCGTGCGATTGGCCAGGCCGCGGGCCCGCGCGGACTCGATGAAGGGTTGCCCGAGGGTATCCAACAGATTGCCGCGCATGATGCGCACCAAGCCGGCCGTGCCCGTTACGCTGCCGATGATCGCGGGCACCCACAGGTGCCGCAACAGATCGACGACTTTCGCCCAACTCCACGGCGCGTCGCGGTATTCCACGGAAAACAGGCCGCCTACGTCCTGTTCCGTCAGTTCCCACACTACGTACACGATCAACAACGCCAGCAGAAAGCCCGGCACGCCGAGGCCGATGAAACTGACGGACGTGAAAAACTGATCGCCCAGCGAGTATTGATGGGACGCCGAATACACGCCGATGGGAATGGCGATGATCCACACCAGCAGAATCGTGGCGACGGCCAGTATGATCGTCATCCAGAGCCGCTGCTCGATGAGTTGGCGGACGGGCCGCTCGAATTGGAACGACTCGCCGAAATCGCCGCGGACGAAGTTCGCCGCCCACTGGACGTAACGCGGGAGGAGAGGAACGTCCAGCCCGTAACGGACGCGGTATTCCTCGATGCGCTGTTCGGCGCTGCGATCCCCCCGCGCCTCCAACTCGGTCAGGCGCTGGGTCAGAAAATCGCCCGGCGGCAATTCAATGATGACGAAACCCACGAACGACACCAGGATCAGCATCACTACGGAATAACCCAGGCGCCGAACGATATAGGTCAACATATGCCGTTACCGGAACCAGGAAACAATGAGCGCAGGCCCATATTCGCGAGCGGAAAATGCAAGTTCTCGTCGGAGGCAAGAACCTACGGAGATACAGGACGTTCGCCCTGTATCTCCGTAGGCGCCGCTTAGGGCTTACTCTGCGGTCATGTAGAACTGTTCCGGATGGATGTTGCCCGGACTGCCTGGCGCCCACGGCCCCAGGATGCCGAAGTCGGGCACGTTGTGGAAATTGTGCTTGATGACCACGGGCATGGGCTGGTCGCCCGCGCCGCCGAGCGTGAAGGGACCCTCGTCGATGTGAATCTGGATGGCCTCCCACACGATTTCGTGCCGGCGCTGCTGGTCGCCTTCGGCGATGCCTTGGTGGTACAGGTCGATGAGACGCTTGGCCGGACTGCCCTCAAAGGGTTCTTCCCCTTCGGCGCCGCCGGTCTGGTTCCATTTGCCCTGCAGGGGCCAGGCGCGGTTGTCGCGCGTGGGGAAAATCCAGTCCGGATAGGTCCAGATGTCCAATTCGGAGGCGTGGCAGTTGCGGAACATATACTGGCCTTCGCTCTGGCGCAGGCCCCATTCGGGCTGGCCGAAGAGGTCGTTGACCAGGGTGTCGATGCCCACCTCGCGCAGTTGCGCGGCCAACTCGATGTTGGAGTTCTCGGATACGGTCTTGCCGCCCCAGTCCCCGGAATCGAGGATCAGCTGGAAGGGCTTGCCGCTGGGCAGGTCGCGCATGCCGTCGCCGTCCGCGTCCGCGAAGCCGGCCGCATCGAAGCGCGTCTGCGCCAGGGCCGGGTCGTATTCCGCATCCGCGGCGGCCCACGCCTCGAAGACCGCGCGGCCCTCGTCGCTTTCAAAGTGCCAGGCTTGCGGGCTGATCGTGGATTGCTGCGGAATGCCGATGCCGTCCCACACCACGTCGATCAGGCGTTCGCGGTTGATGGCCACCGATACGCCCTTGCGCCAGTCTATGCTGCGCAGCAGCTGCCGGATCTCCGCGTCCTTCTCCGGGTCGTCGCCGTCCCCGACGTAGTCCTGGTTGATCAGCCAGCAGGGCCAGCCGCCCGCGCCGTTCACCCAGCCCAGATACAGTTCGTAGCCGTTGGCTTCCGCTTCCTGCTGCAGGAGGGGGATGTGGAGCGGGTTGTAGGAGCCGTCCCGGAAGGAGGCGTCGTACTTGCCCTGGGCCAGATTCAGCAAGCGGATCTCTTCGTCTTCCACCAGTTCGATGTCCATGCGGTCGATGTAGGGCAGCTGGTTGCCGGCGGGATCCACTTTCCAGTAGTAGGGGTTGCGCACCAGCACCGTGCGCTCGCCGGGCGTGAACTTCTCCGTCTGCCAGGCCAGCACCGTGGGGTGAGCCGGATTTTCGAGCCAGTCGCTCAGCAGCTCGAACTGCTCCCAGTCGCCGGTCTCGGACAGGCCGGGGTGGAACTGTTCCAGGTAATGGCGGGGCTTGTACAGGGGCTCGGATTCCCAGAAGCCCTGCGCCATGACGGTGGGCGTGATCCAGTGCGGTTCGTCCCATGTCCACTTCATGGTGTAGTCGTCGACGAACTCCACGTCCATGGGTTCGCCGGTGGACTTGAAGCCGTACCAGGGGATGGTGATGACGCCGTAGTCGTCGTTGGTGGCCAGGTCTTCCCACCAGAAGCGCAGGTCGTCGGTGGTGAAGGGCGCGCCGTCGGACCAGCGCAGGCCTTCGCGCAGGGTGTAGGTGACCTCGGTGCCGTCGTCGTTGAAGGCCCAGTCCTTGAACAGGCCCGGTTCGTAGCCGGTATAGTCGGCCTTCCAGCGCACCGGCGGGTCGTACGCGATCATCTGGATGTTGCCCAAGCCCGGGTCCCACGCCGCGGTGCGCCAGGTGCCGCCGTACTGGCCGATTTCGTTCACGACCGGGATCGTCACGTAGTCCTTGGGCAGGCGCTCCTCGACCGGAGGCAGTTCGCCCGCGGCCACCATGGCCGCCAGCATCGGCGCTTCCCCGAATTGCGAGTCATCGTCCATCATCGCCTCTGAAGTGTCCGCGGGCCCTCGGCCGGCGCGGCCGGCGCCGCAGGCCGCCAAGGCAAACAGGGACAACATCAAAAAGCCAATCTGCAAAATCTTCTTCATTCGATTCTCCTTACGCGTTTGGTTGGCGGAAACGGCAAGCGTAACGCCAAGGCTTGCCACCCGGCATCGCAACGCCTGCCGACCAAGCGATGCAAACGATCGGGCCTGCTTCGGCGGCAAGGCAACAAAGAGTATTCAATAGGACGCTGGATGCAGGCGCAATGATAACATAGTCGAGAGATTCCCAAGAATTTCCGGTCCTGGGCCAAAGCAATTCCGGAATCGCCGCGCCCGCCTGTCCGCTGAACGCATCCTAGCGTCCATGAGAGGCGGGACGGGCTTATGAGGCCAAGGCCGCCCAAGCCAAATCCATGTCTGCCGGTGGAGGTTTTCGTGTTGCTTTCGCGTTACTTCGTAGACGGTCATCTGAATTGGAGCGTCGATGCTCGGTTGTTGCCTCCGGGCATGAATTTGAAGGTTTTGCTCGCTCTGCGGCGCGACGATATGCAGTCCCTACTGCAGGTCGCAAAAGAGCGGATGGCAGGCCGAACCGTCCGCGCGTCCGACGTTTTGTTGCCGCCTGCGGAGGCGGAACACGAGGTGTGGGGCAGCGGCGTTACGTACTTGCGCAGTCGAGAGGCGCGGGAAGCGGAATCCGCTTCGGCGGACGTCTATGCGGCGGTGTATGAGGCGGCTCGACCGGAAATCTTTTTCAAGGCGTCCGGATGGCGCGTCCGAGGCGATGGCCAGACGGTGCGCATCCGCCCGGATTCGGACTGGAACGTGCCGGAACCCGAGTTGACGCTCGTTATCAATGCCCACGGCGAAATCGTGGGTTATACCGTGGGCAACGACATGTCATCGCGCCAGATTGAAGGCGAAAATCCGCTGTACTTGCCTCAAGCCAAGACGTACAACGGCTCCTGCGCCGTAGGGCCGTCCATCGTCCTCTGCGCGCCCGACGCGCTGACCGCATTGAACGTGTCCCTGCGCATTGAAAGAGCCGGCGCCGTCGCTTTCCGGGGCGACATAGCGACCAGCCAGATGAAACGCCGGTTTCCGGATTTGGCGCAGTACCTTTATCGCGAGTTGGATTTTCCGTACGGCGCGTTGCTCATGACGGGAACGGGCATTGTGCCGCCGGACGATTTCACCCTGACGCGAGGAGACGTCATTACCATTGGGATCGGCGATTTGCTTTTACGCAATCAGGTCGCTTGAACTGACTTGTCTCCGTCTTTCCCAGCGGGGGAACTGACGAAAGCGTTTTCACGCGCCGGCTTGCAACGTCGGGCGGGAAGTCAGGAGACCTGACGGTCCGCTCAGCGAATCGAGGGCGAGGAGGTAATGACAAAAATTATACTGTTTTTTTATTGTCTTTGCCGTTAGTCGCCGGGACGGGCTTTCTCGTACGCTCTTATAGATATCGGTTCACGGGCGAAGACGCGGCCTTAACGGCCCTTTGTAACGCGACCGCCGGACCGAACTGGCGCGAAAACAGCCTCTGGCTCAGGAACGCCCCTGTTGGATCTTGGCAGGGCGTGGAGATAGATATCTATGGCCGCGGCGTGCGTTTGAACCTGAGCGCCGACAATCTGCGCGGAACCCTGCCGCCGGAACTGGGAAATCTGAACAAACCGCAAATTTTGCGTCTAAGCGACAACCATCTGCCGGGAGCCATTCCGGCGACGCCGGGGGCTGCGACGGCGCTGGAAGAGGCGGATTTGTCGGGCAACGCGCCGTCGGGGGCCATTCCCGTTTCGCGACACGGAACTTTGCGTACCCTTGGACGCGCCGCTGCGCGCTTGTGGCCAACGACTACCTCCGCACAGGGCGATGAAGGCAACGATTGCGCCCCCCAGCGCGGGAGCGCCTGCGCGTGTTGGGACGGGAAACGGAGTTCCCTCAACGGCGAGAAGGATACAGCCAACCTCGCGGCTTGCGCGCCGCCGACCTGAAGGGGAGCGCGGCCCCCAGCTAAGCGGCTGGGGTTCCCATCAAGGCCGTTCCGTATTTTCAGCGCCGATCGCCTCCGGGTATATGCGCACTTCCCATTCCGTGGCTTGGCGTCGGTCGCGGTCGAAATTCACGCCCAAGCCGACGACGGAACGGCCGCGCTGCAGATAAGGCAAGGGGTATCCCTTGTCCTCTATTTGTTGCAACGCTTCCGCCGCCGAACCGTCCACCTTGTATTCCAGAATGATCACCTTGTCGGGCAACTCCACGATCGTGTCCATCCGCGCGCGATGCGTACTGATTTCCGATCCGACCCGAAGGCCCATCAAGGCGAAAGTCAGGTGCAGGAGCGACTGATAATACGTATGGCGGCGAATGTGAATTTCATAGGGGATGAGCGCCAGCAAGGCATTGAACTGCGCGACGAACGCCGCGTAATCGCCGGCTTGCAGCGCAGTCGTCAGGGCGCCCAGGGCTACGCGGGCGGCGCTCGGCTCCTGCGCATAGGACGACAACAGCGACGTCAGAAAAGTCTGCTCCACTTCCCGGTTGGGGAAAACGGTTACCGCCGTCCCCGCTTCCCGATCAGGCTGCAACGTCAGATATCCGGCCTGGAACATGACGGCTTGCAAGTCGGGATGCTCCCAGTCGTAGTAGGCCGCGCCTATGTCGCGGGCATCTTGGCCAACCAGGGCGCGTACGTTCTTCCGATATCCCTTGATCAGGTGCGTCAGAAAGGCGGGCATGCCTGAATCCGACCAGTAATTCCCGAACCGCCGGTCATTCAGGCAATGAAGCGTGGAATAGGGGTTGTACACGCGTGCTCCGCCTTCGGCGAAGAGATAACCGTCGTACCATTGGCGCAACCCTTGCCGCACCGCGTCCGGCGTCGTGCGCTGCGCGTAGGCCATAGCCTCCATGTAGGGCGTCAGATAACGGTCCAGTTCCGCTTCCGTAAAGCCCACCAGATCACTGAATTCCGGCAGATAGGAGACGTCTCGCAGATTGTTCAATCCCGAAAAGATACTGGTGCGCGCGAAGCGCGTTACGCCGGTCAGAAAAACGAAGCGCAAGTGTCGGCTGTTGGCCTTGAGCGCGCCGTAGAAACCGCGCAGGACGTCCCGGAGGCCTGTCAATTCCGCGCGCTTTTCCAGATTCTGGAGAATGGGCGCGTCGTATTCGTCGACCAACACGACGACCGGCCGGCGCGCGGCCAGTTGCTGAATCAGGGCTTCCAGCAGCCAATCGGCCTGCGCAACCCCCGGCGGCGGCGTTTCGTCCCAGGCCGCGAACAAACGGCCCATCCGGTAGGTCAGGACAGCTTCCAGGGACGCTTCGCCAGCGATGCGCAAAGCGGACAGGTCCAGGCGAATGACGGCATGCGGCGTCCAGTCCCACGCGCTGTCATGGATCCAGGTGCCGGCGAACAGCGCGCGGTCGCCCTGGAACAGGGCTTCCAGGGTCGACACCAGCAACGACTTGCCGAAGCGACGCGGACGCGCCAGGAAAACGAACTGGTTCTTGGGTTGCACCAGGTCAAAGATGCGCCGGGTCTTGTCCACGTACAGCAAGCCCATGCCGCGCAAATGCCGGAGATCGTCGGTGGCGAGCGGCAAATCGGGACGTGGGTGGTCGGCTTCCATCTCGTTCCGCGCGTAAGGCCTTCCTCTGGCTGGTTGCGTTCGGCATTATAGCCCCTCTGGCCGGTGCCTGGCTACCGGCCGGCTCTCCGGGGCCCCTGCTTTGGAGAGCGGTGGCCGCCGTAAACGCTAGGCCATCCGGTGCGTAGGCCGCGGGGCCAGCGGCGCGAAAGCCTCCAGATGAGTCAGATAATGTCGCGTGCGCCGCGCGCGGCCTACGCGCGCCAAACTCTGCCGCGCGTACCCTTCAATCAGGGCAGGCGCCGCGCCGGCGCGCACGTTCAGGATAAATTCCCACCCCTGGGCGCGTAGCGCAGGATCCGGAACGAGATCCCAGGTCCACGCGGCGCCGATCTGGCTGCCCTTGGCCCGCTGGGTCTCATTCCAGGCCAGAATCTTCAAGTGGGCCAACGCATGGCCGGCCTGTTCCAGGTCGCGGCCGATGCCTTGGGCCACCTCGCGCGTCCAATCTCCCAAGCGCTCTGCGCGGTCCGCGCGGATGTGGCCGCGCGCATTCAGCCACCCCAGCGCGGCCTCGGCTTGGGCGTAGCGCGCGTAATCGATCACCAGCGATTCCGGTTCAAGGCACTGGCGGCCCAGAACGATATCCAGCCAGGCTTCCAGACCCTGGCCCGTGCGGCCGGACACGGCGCGTAGCGGGAGGCCGGGGACGCGGCGGTTCGTTTCCGCCTGCCAAACGGCCTGCTGGGCGCGGCTGGCCCGATCCGTTTTGTTCAACAGCGCCAACTGCGCTTCCTCCCATTGCTTGGCCTTGAGATAGGCTACGGGTCCCGCGTCCGCGGGCGGCGACGCGGTGGCGTCCAGCATGACGGACAAGGGAGCCACGTCGAAAGACGCGGCTTCATAGGCGAGCAGGGGCTTGAATACCGTCGCGACGAGATCCGTGCAACTGCCCACGGGCTCCGCCAATACGATGTCCGGTTGCGCGTGCGCCTGCAACGCTTTCAAGGCGGTCAGCAGTTCCGGGTAACGGCAACAGAAGCAGCCGCCGGCAATCTCCGCCACGGGCACGTCCGCCGCCTGCGCGAGGGCCGTATCCACCACCTGCGCGCCTTGATCGTTCGAGACGTACCCTACGCGATAGCCGCGTTGCGCCAGCGCGTGCGCCGCCTGCAACAGCCAAGTGGTCTTGCCGGCCCCCAGGAAGCCGCCCAACACGACCAACCGGGTCATGGCGGCGAGAGCTCCTTTTGCGCCCGTTCCCGTTCATAGCCGCGGCGCATCAGCAAGAGGACGGCCGTGACGTTGAAAGGCAGGAGCGCCATGGGCCAGAGCACCCAGCCCGCGAGGCCTAGCGCCCGGGCGCCCAAGCCCAACAGGAACGCCAAGGCCAGAAGGCCCAGAGACACCAGAGGCCACCGGAACGCCAAAGCCAGGCCGTAGAGCCAAGCTCGAGGCGCGGGCAGGTCGAACAGAACCAGGGTCGGCAACGCGAACAGAGTCGCCATGCCCAACGCGACGGCCACTCCGAAATTGGCCGTTACCCCGGCCGCGACCCACAAGGGCGGCTGCGCGGCCAGCAGCGAGGTGGCGGCCACCCACAGATTCAGCGCCGTCAGGAAGGGCAGGCCCGCCAGCAGCACGCGGGCGTATCCGAGCCACAGCGCTTTGCCGAAATCGCCGAAACGGGCGGGACGTCCGGTCGCGGCGCGGCCCAAGGGATAACACAAGGCCGTCCATACGGGCATGGGGCCCAACAAAGCCAGCAGGCTGACGACGGGTACGTGGCCCAAATTGACCCAGATGAACCAGGCCGGCACGCTGGCTACGCCCAAGCCGACCGCGCCCAACAATAACAAGGGGGCTTCGCTCCATAGCAGGCGCAAAGTGAAACTGGCGTAGGTGCGTTCCCGCACCAGGATGTCCGGGATCCGAATGGGCGTCAACACGGAAATTCTCGGCGTTGCGCTACCGCCGGCGCGCAGGCAGGGGAGCGGCGGGGGACGAGGGCAACGGGCACTCTAGCCTGCGATGTGCGAACGATGGCTTGCAAGCAGGGACGGCCGGGTAGAGGCCGTCCAGGACATGGCTTGCTTTGAACTCTACTCGTTGACGCTGGGCATTCCGTCCAGGAGGACGCTGAAAAGTCAAGCCTGGGGAGGCGCGTAAAACCGCGGCGAACGGCCCGCGGCGTTAGGGCCTTGATTGGGGTGTCGTCTGTCGAGGGAGGCAATCCATCATTCAGGATCTATCGCTCCGAAACGGCGCCTGTAGAGGGCCAACAAGGCGTCTCTTTCAGCCAGCTGCGTATCTTTCGCAGCCAGTTGGGTGTCTTGGGCGGCCAGCTGTTCATCTTGGACGGCCAGCTGCTTGTTCTGGACGGCCAGCTGCTCGTTCTGGACGGCCAGCTGCTCATCGCGTTCGGCGGGGGTGAGATACCAGGCGTTCGTGTCCGGATTAATCAATCGCATCAGGATGAATGGCCGTCCGCCGGGCACGGCATACGATGCGCCTATCTCCCACTGGGCCTGCAAGACCGCGCTGAACCAACGCCCCGCGCCGTCCTGCAGGATGGGGGCGTACGTACCGTCGCTTCCCAAGCGGAAGCCTTCAAACAGGCATGTCTTGTCTCGACGGTGGCCTTCCGGATCGTAGATCCAGTATTCCGGCACGCCGATCCGGCGATAGAAATCCTTTTTGTCCTTGAGATCCGTGTTCCGGCCAAGGCCAAGGTCCTTCTTCCAAGTGGACACGGATATGATTTCGACGACCAACCCCGGCACGCCGTCATGTTCGATGTGGTACGTCGGGGCCGGTCCGCGCGTACGGCGCAAGTTGACGTACGCGTATACGTCTGGCGTGACATGCGAGCGCGGGGCTCTGTACAACGGCACGTCAAACTCGACTACGAACGGCTGGCCCGTATTCTGATCCGCCAGCCGGGTGGCTATGAAATCGCGCAGGAAAATTCCGGCGTGGGCGTGAATGGAGCCGGCGCCCAAGGGATCCACCTCATCAGGATACAGGTCAGGAAAGGCGGCGCAAGGGTGTAACTTGAGCGCGTCAACCCTTACGTCTCCGTTCTCGTCCGCGTCAACGCATCCGTCAGGGCGCTCCTCGAATGCCAGTTCAAGCGCGTCAACGCTCGCGTCCTTACGGCCGTCGGCTAGGGGGCCGGGGCGCACCTGCCGTTCTGCAGGCCACGCGATCGTCGGGTGCATGCGCGCTTCCATTCTCCTGGTGCGACGGACGCGTCAAGGATATCATACGCTACAGGCGACGCAGAGCCAAGTCCGCAACCAAGCGATGGTTGCGGAACAAGCAACGCACGGGGTCATGAAGGCGCAAAAACGATCGTCCAGGGCGCGGCGTAGAGGCGGCGCCAGAGTGATCCGGAACGCGCGGCGCGGCGTACGGAGCCGGCCCGCCCGGCCCCCTTCATGATCCTGCCAACCGGAAAACGGCCTGGGCGTCCGCCGTGCGTTCCGGCAACGACAGCGTCGTTTCCCCGTTGAGCGTCAACCGTATATCTTCGGGCTCGCGCTCCGCCCGGTCCCAGCCGCCCGCGCGGATAACGACGTCCCGCGCTGCCCGATAGGGAACCGGCAGGGAACGCAAGGCGGAACGGATATCCAGGTGAATATGCAGGTCGTCCCAGCGTTGCACCTCGACCTGCACGCCGTCCACGGCCAAGGCGCGCCGCGCGGCCATGTCCAGATACACCGCGCCCAGGTGCCTTTCCAGATACGCGCGGGCGGCCAGGCCGCCCGCCGCGCTCCAGTTCATGCCGCTTCACCCGTACCCGGAATTCTTGCCGGCGTGGTGAATGTTTTCCGGCGCGTAACCCTGGCCGGCGCCGAAGGCGTCCATCGCGACGTCGTTGATCGCGTTCGCGTGGTTCTCGGGAATGTCCATGAGCGCGAACGCCGCGCGGCAGGCCGCGACGGCCCGTTCCGCGTACTCCCGGACGCCGGTGGCCAGGAAGTAATCGACGTAGGTGGCGGCAAAGCGGGCCTGGCGGCCGTCGTTCCATTCCCCGTCGGTATTCATGACCCCGAAACCGCCGAACAGGTACCCCGGCAGGTGCGACGGATTCCATACTTGCTGGTAGAGGGAGAGCACGGCCAGCAGGTAGCGGCCGGCTTCCAGCCAGAGTTCTTCGCCCGTGCGCCGGTACAGGGCCAAATACAGGTCGCAGGCCCATTGCATGGACAGATTGTTGTGGGGCCGGATGCCGGACCAATAGTCAATGGCGTGCAACGGTTTGGGGCTGCAGGAGTAGTACGTCTCGAAATCGTTGAAGTCCAGGCGCGGCGTCACGCGCTTTTCCGCGTAATAGCCCGCGCGCAGGGCGGCCCGCGTCAGCGCCGGGTTGCGCAGCAGGCGGGCGCACTGGGCCAGCACCGCGCCGCTGATGGCGGTCGTGGCGCTTTCCTTCAGTTGCGGCGCCGGCGTCAAATCCGCCCGGAAGTACGTGGGAATGGCTCCGGAAGGCAGCTGTTGCGCCATCAGGAAGTCGCCATAGTCTTCCGCCAACGCCAGCCAATCCCGCCGCTCCGGATCCGGGAAATCCTCGATCCACTTCAACAGCCACCAGACGGTCACCGACATGGCGCCCGTATCGAAACCGCGCCGCGCATCGACGCTGCGCGCCGTCCAGAAAAGCGTGCCCTCGTAGCGGGCGGCGTCAAAGTTGTAGATGCAGGGAAAGGCTCCCTGCGTCCGCGGCGCGGCCCGCATCAGGTTCAGCATGCCGTCCGCAATCCGCCGCAACTGCGCATCCGCCCCGGTTTGGCCGTAGTGGCGTAGCCCGTACCCGATGTGCAGGTCGTTTTCCCAGGCGTGCAAGTTGGCCCCGCGCCGCGCCCGGTTCTCGATCCCTGCGCACGACAGGCCGTTCCGCGTCGCGTAGCGGACGCTGGCCGGCAACTCATGGCGAAACGTGTAACGGCGTCCGTATTCGGCGAAAGGCAATACCTGCGGCCGGGGATCCGCCATCAGGGGGCGGCCATGCTCGGCCCACAACTCGGAACTGAGACGACGCACGACCTCCGCCGGGGCGTCGCACGCGCCCAGCTGCAGGCGAAAGGCGTACGTCCGCTCCCCGGGCGGCCACGAGGGCGCGCGGGCGGGCCGATGTTCGAAATACACGTGGCCGTCCGGTTCGCTGCAGCAGAAGCCGTAGGACAGACGCGGTCCTTCCAGCCGCGTGTCGGTCACCCTGAGGTCCAGGGCGTGCTGCGCGTCCGCCGCGGCGAAGGCCTTCAGATCCGGCAGCAAGGCGACATAGAAGCCTTGCGCGGCGACCATGGCCAGCGGCGCCCGGAAGAAGTGATCCGCGCAGACGTGATCAGGCTTCTTGTGCAGGGCCGGCAACCACGCGAAATCCAGGGGAGCGCAGGTCCGGGCCAACGCGCCGCGCGGCGCGAAGTACACATGATTCAGGCACCGGGCCAGGTACGCGGGCACCGTCAACCGGACCCGGGTCGCGAAATGGATGCCGGCGTCGGCGGTGAGGGCAATGCGCGTGGTCAGCGTATGGGGCCCCAGGCGCCCGGCCAGTTCCAACTGCCCCTCCGCCGTTGCCCGCGCGGTGCGGTACAGGCCGGCCTGGGCCGTGAAACGCGGCTCCGCGGCGGAACGCCAGGCCGCGTCGGGATCCTCGCACTGGGGGCGCGTCCTGCGTCCAGATCGAGGACGCCTCCCCGGCGCCCGTGAGCGCGAGCGGCATCCAGGCGTTGCCCTGGCGCACGCTGACGGTGATCCAGACCATGGCCGCCCGGTCTTCCGCCTGGACGCGGTACGTTGCGTTCTGAATCCGGAGCATGCCCTACTGGATGCCCCCCGTGAAGCCGATGCTCTCGATCATGCGGCGCTGCAGGAGCAGAAACGCCAGGAAGACCGGCAGCACGCCCAGGGTAATGCCGGCCATGATGACCGTGACGCTGCCTTGGCTGTACTGGCCGCGCAGCATGGTCACGCCCAGCGGCCACGTGAATTTCTGCCAGTCGTTGAGGAAGATCAAGGGAAAGAAGAAGCTGTTCCAGGTGCCGGTGAAGACCACGATGGCCAGGGTGGTCAGGGCCGGCCCGATCAAGGGCAGCATGATCTGCGCCAGGATGCGCGCGGGCCCCGCGCCGTCCATGCGCGCGGCGTCCTCCAGTTCGTCGGGAATGGTCAGCAGGGACTGGCGCAGCAGGAAGACGCCGAAAATGCTGGTCAGCGAGGGCAGGATGAGGGACGCGTGGGTATCGATCAGGCCCAGGAAACGCATTTCGAGGTAGAGCGGCACGATGGTGACCTGGGCCGGCACCATGAGCGCGGTCAGCAGGACGAGGAAGAGGGCTTCGCGGCCGGAAAACTGGAGCCGCGCGAAGGCGAACGCCGCCAGCGTGCAGGTGATCAATTGTCCCAGCGTAACCCATACGGCGACGTGCAGGCTGTTGAGAAAGAAACGGGGAATGGGCGCCGTGGGGTGAAAGAGCACCTGGCGGTAGTTCTCCCACCGCCATTCGGAAGGCCACAGTTGCGGCGGCACGGCCAGGGCGGTGGCGGGCACTTTCAGGGAAGCGCTCAGCATCCACAGGAAGGGAAACGCCATGAACGCGCTCAGCAGGCCCAACGCCGCGAGGGTCAGGAGCGTAGAGGCGCGCCAGTGCCCGCGCGGCCCGCGCCGGCGACGAACGGGGCGCAGGGCGGTGGCCATGGCCCGCGCCTAGCGATAGAAGACCCAGCGGTCGCTGGTCAGGAACTGCGCCAGCGTGACGAGCAGGATCGCCAGGAACAGCACCAGGCCCAGCGCGGCCGCGTACCCGAAATCCAGGACCTGGAACCCGCGCTCCCATATATACATCAGCATCGTGCGGCTGGCGTCGCCCGCCCCCCCCTCTCTGGGTCAGGACGAAAGGCGGGTCGAACAACTGGAAGACCCCGATCGCGCCTTTGACCAGGATGAAGAAAATGACCGGCGACAGCCGGGGCGCCGTAATCCGGCGGAAGCTGGCCCAACGTCCGGCCCCGTCGATGGTGGCCGCTTCGTACAGTTCGCCGGGAATGCCCTGCAAGCCGGCCAGCAGCAACAGCATGTTGAAGCCGACCCCGTTCCAGACCGTCATGATGATCACGCTGTTCTTGGCCCCGTGCGACGAGATGAGCCAGGGCACTTTGGGCAGGCCGACGGACGCCAGCCAGTAGTTCACGATGCCCAGCGCCATGGCCCACACCAGATCCAGCAGAATCATGCCGACCACGTAATACGCGGTGTTGCCGAAAATCTGCAGTACGCGGTCGTCCGCGCCCAACTTGCCGAAATTCTCGAAGCCCGCCCAGCGCGGGGGGCAGCAGGTCGTAGCGCATGAAACCCAACGCCAGGCCGCCCAGCACCGGCCCGAGGCCGAAGAGCAGGAAGCCCAACGCCGTGGGCAGCGCGAACAGGTAGCCCGCGATCGCATCGTGGCGGCGCAGGGAACCCCTGGCGGAACCACGGGCCGCGCGCAGTGCGGAAACAGCCATGTCGTCAGGTCCAGGCGGAGACGGAGGACGCCCCCGGATCCGCGCCGAGCCCCGCGGCGGCGCGGATCCGGCGCCGTCCTCCGCGCGGTCCGTTACGTGAATTTGGCCGCCCAGTCGGCGGGGCGGCGTTCGACCATGGCCTGCCATTCGCGCTGGGTGCTGGCCAACGCGTCGTCAATGCCCAATTCGTTGGCGAAGACCTGGGACAGATACCGATTGCTGATCGCTTCCATTTCGCTGAAATCGGGCGGCGACGTCACCGACATGACGTCGATGTCGTCCCGGTCGATCGATTCGTACCACAGGCGCCCGCTGCGGTCGTGCAGGCTGACGAAGGCCTCCGAGTAGCCTACGCTGCGCAGGGAGGGGATGTGGGCCCCGGTCGACACGAAATAGGCGATGGATTCCCGCTGCAACAGCTTGACTTCGAACTGCCAAGCCGCTTCGGGATGGGGCGAAGCGGCGAAAATGGGCCAGGATCCGCACCCGACCTCGGTGACGCGCTGGGCGCCCTGCGGCCAATACTGCACGTCCCAGTCCCGGAAATCGTTCTGCAGGAAACCGCTCAGCGGCCATCGGCCCGCCATGAGCATGGCCGGGTGCCCGCCTCGAAGTTGCCCGTCAAGGGCGCGTCCGGCTTGGGCGCGGTTTCGTCCGCGTACATGAGATCGTACAGCAACTGTATCACTTTCCGGTACGCGGCGTCTTCCTGCAGGGGCGTCGAGAGATCGTCCCCGCCCATCATGCCTTCCAGCCCGTTGTTGAACAGCCAGGGGCACAGGCCGAAGGGCGCGGTCCAGAAACTGAACCCGTAGTGCGTCGTGTTGTTGCCGTCCCGTTTAAGGCGACGGCGTACTCCCGGAAATCGCTGAACGTCCAGTCCTCCGGCGGCATGTCCAACCCCTCTTCCGCCAGTCGGTTGACGTTGAACCAGATCATCATGTTGTTGTAATCGTAGGGGAGGCCGTAGGTCTTGCCGCCGTAGACGAACGCGTTGGCCAGTTCCGGCGACACGTCGTCGAAATAGGCGTCCAGCTCGGGCGTGGCCTGGATGAACTCGTCCAGCGGCCGCACGAGGCCGCGGGCTACGGCCAGGCGGCCGCCCTCCGTGGGGATCTTGCCCATGTCCACCGTTGCGCCGCCCGCAATCGTGACGCTCAGTTTGTCGAAATAACTGCCCCAGCCGCCGCCGACCACGCCCAGGAACCGGACGTCGAGGTGGGGATTCTCTTCGCGGAATTCCTGCTTGATGGGCGCGTACAGCGCGGCGCTCGAATCGGATGATTCCGTGGTGACGAAGACGATTTCAATCGGTTCGGCCGCGGCGGCGCCATCCGCCGCCGGAGCCGCGAGGGAAGGGAGATCGCGTCGAGAGACCCGTACCGTAGTCCCTGCGCCGCGGAACGGATGCGCCAGCCTACGCCAGCTGCGCTTTGGCCACTTCCGCCAACTGAGCAAAACCGGGACCGTCATGCACGGCGATATCCGCCAACGCCTTGCGATCCAGATCGATTTCGGCTTGTTTGAGGCCGTGCATGAAACGGCCGTACGTCAACCCGTGATGGCGCGCCGCGGCATTGATGCGCATGATCCAGAGTTTCCGGAAATTGCGCTTGCGCGCGCGGCGATCCCGAAAGGCGTAATGCAGGGCGTGCAAGCGGGCTTCGTTGGCGGTGCGATACAGGCGCGAACGCCCGCCGAACTGTCCTTTGGTGGACTTGAGCACCTTCTTGTGGCGCCGATGCGCATATACCTTGGGTCTGGAGCGGGGCATGACGTTCCTTGAGCGTGAGCGGCTGGATCAGGAGGGGACAAGCCAAGCGCGGCCGCTTAGCTGGCATCTACGACGGGCGCGACCCGCCTTACCATCCGGCGCATGCTCTTCACGTCGCCGGAACGATGCTTGCGGTAGACGCGGCGCATGCGGGCATGCTTGTTGCGGCGCAGATGGCCGCCGCCTTGGGGGCGGCGGAGGACTTTCCCGGTCCGCGTGATGCGAAAACGCGCGGCGGCCCCTTTGTGGGTCTTCATCTTCGGCATGGCACTTAACTCTCTCTCGCGGGCGCCGCTTTGACGGCCCCTTTTCTGGGCGGGGGGCTCAAGGTCATGAATATGGTGTTGCCTTCCGGCGCGGGCTCGGTCTCGACCTTGGCGAATTCGGCCGCGCTGCCGGCTATCCGCTGCAACAATTCAATGCCGACGGCGGGGTTTTGCCGTTCGCGTCCCCGAAACCGGATGCGCACTTTCACTTTCGCCCCTTCGCCGACGAAACGCCGAATCTTGCCCAAGGCGATATCGACGTCGTGCTGGCCCGTACGCGGACTGAGCCGAACCTCCTTGACTTCGATGCGCGTCTGCGACTTCCTGCGATCCCGTTCCCGCTTCTGCCGCTCGAACATGAACTTGCCATGATCCATGACGCGGCACACCGGAGGGGTCGCCGTGCTGGCGATCTCCACCAGATCCAAATTTTTTGTGCGCGCCACGTCGCGGGCATCCTCCAGGGGCAGGATGCCGATCTGCTGACCGTCGTTGCCAATCACCCTGACCTCGCGCGCCACGATTTGCTCGTTGACGCGCACCTCCGGCAGAACGATCTGGGGACGCCGCGGACTGCTACGCCGACCTCTTCTTATAGTTCACCTCGGCTCTGGCGCCGGAAGGCCGCCGGGCTTGCGCCCGCAACGTCCCTTCCGAACATCGTCTCCTCACGAAAAATTCTATCACTTTTCGCCGCGTAGGGTCAACTCTCGGCTGGCCGGCGACGTACGGATGCCTGACTGCCGCGCGCGCGCTCTGGCGTCCGGGGCGTTGGCCCTTTCCCGCTCGGCGCGGCCGGCAAGCAGGGCCCGGAGACTCCGGGCGACGGACAGCCAGCCGTTGCGACGGTTCAGGGCGCCGGCCAGGCCGGGCGCGCGCGTGGCCGCGCGCGTCAGAGCGTCAAAGACCGCTCGGCAATGACGCGTTGCACATGGCGCAGGAAATCCGACCGCGCCATGTCCTGGCGCCGGGCGCCCGAGCGCAGGCGCACCGCCACCGTATCGCGGGCCTGTTCTTGATCCCCGATGACGGCCATGTAGGGAATCTTGAACAGCTGGGCGTGGCGAATCTTGGCGTTCATGCGCTGGGGCGTCGCATCCACGGAGGCGCGGATGCCTTGCGCGGCGCAGGCGCGGCGCAAACTCTCCGCCGTCGCCGTATGCGCATCGGTAATGGGAATGATGCGCACTTGCTCGGGCGCCAGCCAAACCGGAAAGGCGCCGCCGAAATGCTCGATGAGGAAGCCGATCATGCGTTCGTGCGTGCCCAAGGGCGCGCGGTGAATGCAGAGGGGCGTTTCGTCCCGGCCCTCCCGGTTGGTGAAGACGAGCTCGAAGCGCGCGGGCACCGCGAAATCCACCTGATTGGTCGCCAGCGTGAATTCCCGGCCGATAGCGGACCAAATCTGCACGTCGATTTTGGGGCCGTAGAAGGCCGCTTCGTCCTGGACCTCCTCAAAGGGCACGTTGCCGTTGCGCATGGCGGACCGCACCATCGCTTCCGTTTTCCGCCACAGGCGGGCGTCGTCCACGTACTTTTGGCCCAGTCCCTTGGGATGATGCGTGCTCAAGCGCATGCGGTAGCGCTGCACGTCGAAGAGTTGGAAGTATTGCCGGTACAGGTCGATGACCCCCATGAATTCCGACTCGAACTGTTCTTCGCTGCAGTAGATGTGCGCGTCGTTCATCTGCATGGAGCGCACGCGCATCAGGCCGAACAGCTCGCCGCTCTTTTCGTAGCGGTAGCACGCGCCGTATTCCGCCAGGCGCAGGGGCAGATCCCGGTAGCTGCGCGGGCGGCTGCGATAGAGCTTGTGGTGCATGGGGCAGTTCATGGGCTTGACGTAATAGCGCGCGCCGTCCAGTTCCATGGGCGGAAACATGCTTTCGGCGTAGTAGGGCAAATGGCCGCTGCGCACGAACAGTTCCTCTTTGGTGATATGCGGCGTGCGCACGTGTTGATACCCGGCGTCTTCTTCGATCGCATGCGCCAGCTGCTCCAGGGCATGGATCAAGCGCGCGCCGTTAGGCTGCCACAGGGGCAGGCCCGGACCGACCTCGTCATCGAACAGGAAAATCTCCAGCTCGCGGCCCAAGCGTCGGTGATCGCGTTTGCGCGCGGCCTCCAGACGCGTCAGATGCTGTTGCAACTGCTGTTTGTTGAGCCACGCCGTGCCGTAGATGCGTTGCAGCATGGGGCGCCGTTCGTCGCCCCGCCAGTAGGCTCCGGCCACGCTCATCAACTGGAGGCCGGCTACCGGAATCTGGCCGGTATGCTCTACATGGGGACCGCGGCACAGATCTTCGAAACTGTCCTGCGCATACGTACTGATGACTGACGGCGCGTCCGCGTCACCCCCGTATTCGTCCGCCTCGCCGGCTTCCAGCCCTGCGATGAGCTCCAGCTTGTAGGGCTGTTCCGCAAACAGGGTCCGGGCTTCCTGAGGCGACACCTCCCGGTAGCGGAACGGATGCTGGCCGCCGATGATGCGCCGCATGCGCCGTTCGATCGCCGGCAAATCCTCCGGCAGGAAAGTCCGCGGCCGCCCGTCCGCATCCGGACCCAGGTCGAAATCGTAGTAGAAACCGTCCGCGATCGGGGGCCCGATGGCCAGCTGGGCGGTCGGATACAGTTCCAGCACCGCTTGGGCCATCACGTGCGCCGCGCTGTGCCGGACGCGATACAACTGATCGTCCGGCGCCTTGGAGTGGGGCATGGCTCTCGTCGCTCCCTGTGGCTGGAAGGCCGTTAGAATCAAAAAGCAACGTTCCGTCCGGAGAGCCGAGGACTTGCTCCGCGGTTCCGCCGGGACGGCGCGCGTAACGCCGCGGCGGATCCCCAAGACGGACAACCGAGAGGCGACTCCCGCCCGTTCGCGCGGGAGCCGTTCCGCGACAGTCCCAGCAACGCGCCGTCAAACGCCCTCTGGCGGGGTAGCTATAGACCAAGGGCCTCCGGTACGACGCGCCCTGCATTGCCTCTATGGATTCTAGCAGATCCGATCCGCGCCGTCCGCCCGGATCTCCTTGAGCCGGCATCCGGGAATGCGGAAGGCCGGCAGGCAATTCAGTCCTTGCATAAGAGCTATCCATAGGGAGGCGCCAGACGCTCCCGGCGCACATGGGAGAAGGGGGCGGCGCGCCCGTCACTGGGCCAGGGGGATCTCGGCGCGCCAGAGGGGAGAGGCGACCTGGCCGGCGCGGAACTGGCCCACGCGCAGGCGCGCGACGGGCCAAGCCGGGAGGGGGATCCGGGCCAGGCAGGCGTCGTCGAAGTGCAGGCCCTGCTCCGCGAACTCGAAATCCCGGTTGGCGAAGCCGGCGGCCCGGCGCGCGGGCGGCAGGTCGCGGGGGCGCACGGGGACAACGTGCAGGAAGAAGCGGGGTTGCGTGTCGGCGGGCGCGCAGGGCCGTTTGGCGAACGCGACCGCGTCAGCGGCGACATGGACGTCGAAGAAAGACGCCCGGTAGGCGGGCGTATCGGCGGCCAGCGCGCGATAGGCGGCGCGGACGGCGCGCAGGGTGCGGGGCGCGGGCGGCAACGAGAGCGCGGCCTGCCAGAGGGCGGGTTCGTCGCCGGCGACGGGGAGCCACTGGCCGACCGTCAGGCTGCGGACGGGGTAGGCGGGCCGCGGCACGCTGGCCAGGCAGATACCGTCGAAGCGCGCGCCGCGCGCGGGGAACGCGAAGCCCAGATTGTGGAAGGGGCGGCCGGGCAGATCCTGCGGGTTGCGGGGCGCGGCATGCGCGATGAAATGGGGCTGCGCGTCGGCGGCGGCGCAGGGGGCCTTGGCGAAGGTCACGGTGGAGGGGGTGACGTAGACGTCGAACGGGGCGCGGCGCGTCGGCGCCGATGTCGCCAGCGACCGGTAGGCGGCGCGGTACGCGTGCGCCGTCGCGGGGGCGAGGGGGAGGGCGAAGTCGGCCTGCCAGAGCACGGGCCCGCCGTCCGGGATCAACTGGCCGACCGTCAGGCTGCGGACGGGGTAGGCGGGCCGCGGCACGACGGCCAGGCAGGCGCCGTCCACGCGCACGCCGCGCTCGTAGAAGTAGAAATTCAGGTTGTCGAAGCCGGCGGCCCGGCGGTCCGGCGGCAGGTCCTGCGGATCGACCGGCGTGACGTACAGGAGGAAGCGGGGCGCGGTGTCCTCGAGCCGGCAGGGGGCCTGCACCCAGCTCACGGCCCGTTCGTCCAGGTAGACGTCAAAGCGGTCGCGGATGACGGGTTCGCGGGCGGCCAGGGCGCGGTAGGCCGCGCGATAGGGGGCGGCGGCCGCGGCCGCCTTCGCCAGATCCACCGCCAGCACTTCCACGATCGGGTTGCCGTAGACCTTCTCCGAATAGATGACGGGCGCGTACGGGGGCGGCAGCACCGGACCGCCGAACCAGGGCGCGCGCCGGTCCGTGATGTAGAAATCGCCGGCATGGTTGACCGGTACGAACCGCTGCCGGTCCGCCGCGGGCAACAGCTCGCGGTTGACGTACCCCTCCACGAACTGCTGCTGGACCCGGATCGGGGCGTCCGGGTACTGCGCGAACAGGAATTCCAGGGCGCGCCGGAAGGCGATCTGCCAGTAATCCAGGTCGTAGCGCACGAGCAGGCGCGCCGGCGTTGCGCGGTCCACCAGGAAGTTGAAATAGAGGTGCTGGTGGGGATGCAGCGCCACCAGCGCGCCCAGGGTCGCGGCCGCGCCGGCGCCGGCCAGGCCGCCGGGCCAGCCGAGGCGGCCGCGCGGGCGGAAGCGGCGCGCGGCCGCGGCCAGCGCGGCCAGGCCGCCGGTCGCCAGCAGGCAGAAGGGCGCGTAGAGGAAATACAGGTGGCGCCAGCCGTTATACATCGTGGATTCCAGCAGGATGGCGGCCCACGCGGGCAGGACGCAACAGACCAGGAGCAGGCCCTCGAAACGCAGCCGCGTATGGCGCAGCAGGGCTTCCGGGCGGCGCCACGCGCGCCGCGCCAGCGCGGCCAGGCCGACGAGCCCGAAGCCCAGCGCGGGCGGCGGCGCGGTGATTGCGAACCAGACGGGCGCGTACGCCGGCGGCAGCGCCTCGCTGCTGACGTAACGCCCGCGGAAGAGCTGGGGCATCAGGTGCGGATAGTCGGCCACGTAGGCCAGGGATTCCGCGAGCCGGCGCACCGGGTCGCTCCACAGATAGGGGAAGAGGGCGTACAGCGTCAGGGCGCACGCCGCCGCGAACGCGCCGCCCGTGCGCAGGACGCGCCGCCGCGCCGCGCGGTCGGCGGCCCAGAGGAAGTCGCCGGTCCGCAGCGCCAGCACGGCGGCGCCGAGCAGGAGGCCCATCGGCCGCACGTTGGCCAACGCCCCGACGCCGACGCCGCACAGCAGGAAGGCCCGCGCCGTGTCGCGGCGGAAGGTCCAGTGCAGGAGCAGCAACGCCAGCATGAACAGGCTGAGGAAGGGCAGGTCCTTGGAGTTGAAGAAGGAGTGCGCGTACAGGCGCGGGTGCAGCAGGAACAGGCCCAGCGCCGCCAGCGCCAGCCACCGGCGGCCGTACAGGCGGAAGGCCAGCGCGGCCGCGCCCAGGCCGCCGGCCAGAAAGAGCAGATGCGTCAGCAGGTGGCGTAAGAGGTAGATGGCGCGGCTGTCCTGCAGGCCCAGCGCGCGCTCCGCCCACAGCAGCGGCGCTTCCACCGCGACCCCGTACATGCGATCCTCGTAGCGCAGCAACTCGTCGTTGCGGCCCCGGGCGTAATCCAGAGTGAGCCGCGCGGTACGGCGCTGCATGCGCTCGTCTTCATTCATGCCGTAATCGTCCAGCACCGCCACCCCCGCGAGCAGGAAGAGCGCGCAGGCCAGCCACGCGCTGCGCGCCGCCGCCCTGTCCGCTACGGCCCGCAGAAAAGAGGCGGCCCGCGGATAACGAACGCGACCCTCGCAGATCCTTAGCATGCAATGTCCCGTATACAAGTGCCCGCGGACCGGATAGTCGGCATCTCGGATTCCGAGTGCGTCGTATGCGCAAAACTGGTCGCGTTCAAAGAGCATCCGCTCACGTTGAGTATAACAAACGCGTTTCTGGCGTACCGGTCTTTCCGCTGGCGTTTATCAGGGTTTTTCTACGGGAGATCCCGCGGGACGTCTCAAGTCAAATACGCCTGAGGCAAGGGGAGCGGTCAGCGGGTGGCAGTGGGCGCGGGACCGTCTCGGAGCCTGTACGATCCGTTGCGCCTGCAAACGATCCCGCATCCAGCTGGGCACCCGTATGCGGAAAGTTTTCGTCCGTCTAGAGGGGACTGCGCGTTTCCAGGTCACAGGTCCGCGCGGTACCGGGAAATCCCGCATGACCGATGCCCATCGGCTAAGGCGCGCTTGGGACGCCAAGCGAACCGAGGTCGGAACGCGTCGCGCGGCCATGCCGTGCTGGCCCTCAGGGATCAAGGCCGCGGACAGGCAGGGCCGGTGCGAGGCGCATACGAGAGGGCAATGGTTTTTCGTTGGCGTAGCGCTCGGCCACCGGCGCGCTGCCTGCCCTGACTGGCGCCGATACCCGACGAAAGCACGACGGTAATGGAAGCGCGGCGCATCGCAAGGCGCAACGCAAGCCTGCAAGTACATCGGAACTGACGCGCCCGCCTATGCGATGCATCCCAGACGACAGGAGGGGGGCCTGCTGACGCGCTTCTTGGCTTGGATAAGCCGGCCGAGGGATTGGAGGCAACGGACAATATACTATTGCGCTGACGCGTGACCATGCCGCGCGTCTCTTTCTGTGCGCACGACAGAGCGGGTATCCTCTGTCCCCCAAGCCGTTAACGCGGCGGCCAGACCTACGCCTCGAGCGTGCTCAGGTACGGGGCCGAAGCCGAATGCGGAGGAGTTCGGGGCCGGAAGTCACCTCCCGCCGCGCCGCGGGTCGGCTCCCCAATGCTCGTTACCGAACCCAAGGCCTCTCGGCGCGCCAGCGCGGAACCGATCGCTGCGCCGGGCGCTCAATGGGATACGCAGGGAGCGGGTCGGACGGAGTAGGCGGGCCGCGGGACGGCCGCCTGCGTCTGGCCGGATTCCTTCCCGCACGCGTCAAGCCTTGGCAAACGCGTAGCGCCGCGCAGGCATTGCAAAAACTACGCGGCCGCAAAGACATCCATTGTATCGGATGGGAGATACTGGACTTGAACCAGTGACCTCTACCATGTCAAGGTAGCGCTCTAGCCAGCTGAGCTAATCCCCCTTGTCCAGCGTGCAGTATAGCATGCGGACGGCATGGTCGCCAGTTCGCCCTTCCCTCTTCGCTGTCGTCCGGCGTGCGCTCGCGTCGGTTAAGCGACATCCGCTCCGCAGGATCGAAACCGAGACGATCCAGCGGCTCCCGAATCTCCATGACGAATGCCGGCATCATGCGCTTGCGGGACGATGGGCGGACCTTCCGCCGCCAGCATCGCCTCAACGCTCTACAGTCCCATAGATGTTTCTTGGCCCGCAATTCGATTGCCGCGTAGCAGCCGCGGGGCTGTGGCCCAGATCTTCAAAACTGTCCTGCGTCTACGCGCTGATGACGGACAGAGCCGACGCGATGCCGCTTCCGACCTGCGATGTGCGATGAGTTCCAGCTGGCAGGGCGGCGCCGCAAACAGGGCCAAGGTTTCTTGGGGCGAGCGGAACAGGTCTCAAAGTCCGCTCTGTCGGCCCGCGAGCCGACTCTCTGAACGATGAACCTCCCGCGCCATCAGCCCGCTGGGCATTGCGTCCAGCGTAGCCTGCTGTCGGGGCAGCCAGGCCGTCCCAGAGGCGTTTTCGACGGACAGGCTACGGGCAGGGGTCTCAGGAACGATCCGGCATTCGTTTTCTGCGCGCACGCTGGCCGATACGTCCGGGCCGCGCGGAACGTCCGAAGGCGTCGCCCAGAGGCTCCAGACCTGCGGCGCGGAGGGTCCAAGCTGCAGAGAAGGCTGGATCTGCGCGGACGCCTCTCTGGTCCCGACCGCCATTTCCCGCTGGGCATGCGCGCCTGAGCCGGGCGCGACCGATCCGTACAGGCGCGCAAAGGCACGGGCAACGCTGCGCTCCCGGTGGATGGGGCCGCGCGGGTTGGCATTCAGGGCAACGCACCGGTGAAACGTCTCTGGCCGAAGCCGGACGCGCAATCCGGCGCGGCGGCAACGTTACGGTTGGGCCCTGGGCCGCCCCGCGAGCCGAAGATTTCTCTTGGCGCGGCGGACGTTATCGGGCCAAGGGCAGTTCGGCTGCCCACAGGGGCTCTTCTCCGGCGCGGAACTGGCCCACGCGCAGGCGTTTGACAGGGTACGCGGGGAGCCGGGCCCGGGCCAGACAGGCGCCGTTGAAGTGCGCGCCCTGCCACGCGAATTCGAAATCCCGGTTGTCGAAACCGACGGCCCGGCGGGCGGGCGGCAGATCGCGCGTACGGACGGGGATGGCGTGCAGGAAGAACTTGGGCTGCGTATCAGCCGCCGTGCAGGGCGCCTTGGCGAACGCAACCGCGTCGGCCGTGACGTAGACGTTGAAGGCCGCCCGGTGCGTCGGCGGCCGCGCGGTCAGCGCGCGGTACGCGGCGCGGTAGGCGTTCACCCTGTCCGGCGCGGGCGGGACGGGGATCTCGGTCTTCCAGAGCATGCGCTTTTCCTCCGGCCGCCACTGGCCGATCGTCAGGCTGCGGAGGGGATAGGCAGGCCGCGGCACCGAAGCCAGGCACGTGCGCTCAAAGCGCACGCCGTGGGCCGGAAAAAAGAAGTCCAGGTTGCCGAAACTGCGACCGGGCAGGTCCCGCGGGTTGGCGGGCGCGGCATGCAGGATGAACTTGGGCTGCGTATCGGCCGCCGTGCAGGGCGCCTTGGCCAAGGTAATCCTCGACGCGGTGAGATATACGCCAAAGGCATCCCGATGCATGAGGTGTGTCGGGGGAGGCAGCGCGCGGTACGCGGCGCGATAGGCGTTCACCCTGTCCGGCGCGGGCGGGACGGGGATCTCGGTCTTCCAGAGCGTGCGCTCTTCCTCCGGCCGCCACTGGCCGATCGTCAGGCTGCGGAGGGGGTAGGCGGGCCGCGGCACCGCGGCCAGGCACGTGCGGTCGAAGCGCACGCCGCGGGCCGGGAAAAAGAAATCCAGGTTGCCGAAACTGCGGTCGGGCAGATCCCGCGGGTTGGCGGGCGCGGCGCGCAGGATGAAGCGGGGCTGCGCGTCTTCCGCCGTGCAGGGCGTCTTGGCGAAGGTAATCGTCGACGCGGCGAGATATACGTCAAAGACAGCCCGGTGCGTCGGCGCCCGCGCGGTCAGCGCGCGGTACGCGGCGCGGTAGGCGTTCGCCCTGTCCGGCGCGGGCGGGAGGATGAACCCGGACTGCCAGAACGTAGACCCGTCCGTCAGGCTGGACTGGCCGACCGTCAGATGCCGGATGGGGTAGGCGGGCCGCGGAGCGACGGCCAGGCACGCGCCATCCAGGCGCACGCCGCGTTCGTTGAACCGGAAGCTCAGGTCGTTGAACCCCCGCGCGCGTCGCTCCGGGCGCAGATCCCGGGGCTCCGCGGGCGTGACGTGCAGGAGGAACCGGGACGCCGTGTCCTCAAGCTGGCAAGGCGCCTGGACCCAGCTCACCGCATCGGCGTCCAGATAGACGTCAAAGCGGTCGCGCACGGCGGGCTCCCGGGCCCTCAGGGCGCGGTACGCCGCGCGGTAAGGCGCGGCGGTGGCGTCATCCACCCATGCCAGATTCACCGCGGCCACATCGAGGATGGTGCTGCCGTACGCCTTTTCCGTATGAATGACGGGCGCGTACACGGGCGGGATCACGGCGCCGCGGGCCAGGGAGTTGCGGCGATCCGAGATAAAGAAATCCCCCGCATGGCCGACCCACTCAAGGCGCTGCCGATCCGTTGCGGGCAGGAGCTTTCTATTGGCATGCCCGCGCCCGAATCGATTCTGCATCCGGATCGGATCGTCCGGGTACCGCGCGAGCAGGAATTCCAGGGCGTCCCGGTAGGCGATCTGCCAATAGTCCAGGTCGTACCGGACGAGCAGGCGCTCCGGCGTCGCGCGGTCCACCAGGAAGTTGAAATAGAGATGTTGGTAGGGATGCAGCGAGACCAGCGCGGCCAGCGTCGCGCCCGCGCCGGCGCCCGCCAGGCCGTACGTCCACCCCGCGCCGCCGCGCCGTTGCGCCGCCGTCGCCAGCGCGTGCAGGCCGCCGATCGCCAACAGGCAGAAGGGCGCGTAGAGGAAATACAGGTGGCGCCAGCCGTTGTAGAGCGTGGAGTCCAGCAGGATAACGGCCAGCACGGGCAGGATGCAGCAGGCCAGGAGCAGGCCCTCGAAGCGCAGTCGCGTATGGCGCAGCAGGGCGCCCGGCCGGCGCCACGCGCGCCGCGCCAGCGCGGCCAGGCCGACGAGGCCGAAGCCCAGCGCGGGCGGGGGCGCGGTGATCGCGAACCAGACGGGCGCGTACTCTGGCGGCAGCGCAGTACTGAGAAAGGAATGCCCGCGGACCAACTGGGGCATCCAGTGCGGAACTTCGGCCATATAGGCCAAGGATTCCACGCCCCGGCGCACCGGGTCGCTCCACAGATAGGGCCACAGGGCGTACAGCGTCAGGGCGGTGGCGCCGACGAACAGACCGCTCGCGCGCAGGACGCGCCGCCGCGTCGTTCGGTCGGGGGCGTAGATGAAATCGCACGCGCGCAGGGTCAGCACGGCCCCGAACAGCAGGAGGCCCATCGGCCGCACGTTGGCCAGCACCCCGACGCCAATGCCGCATAGCAGGAAGGCTGGCCCCGTGCCGCGGCGGCAGGCCCAGTGCGTGAGCAGCAACGCCAGCATGAACAGGCTGAGGAAGGGCAGGTCCTTGGAGTTGAAAAAGGAGTGCGCGTACAGGCGCGGGTGCAGCAGGAACAGGCCCAAGGCGCCCAGCGCCAGCCGGCGGCTGCCGTACAGGCGGAAGGCCAGCGCGGCGGCGCCCAGGCCGCCGGCCAGAAAGAGCAGATGCGTCAGCAGGTGGCGCAAGAGATAGATGGCGCGGCTGTCCTGCAGGTTCAGCGCGCGCTCCGCCCACCACAGCGGGGCTTCCACAGCCATGCCGTACGTGCGATAGTTGTAGTGCAACAGGGCGTCGCTGCGGCCCCGGGCGTAATCCAGTACGACTTGCGCGGTGCGGCGTTGCACGATCTCGTCCGCGGCCATGCCGTAATCGTCCAGCACGGCGACCCCCGCGAGGAGGAAGAGCGCGCCGATCAGCCACGCGCTACGCGCCGCCGCGGCGTCCGCTATTGTCCGCAGGGAAGCGATTCGCGGGTAACGCGCCGTCATGTCATGGAAGCTGGGCATGCGATGCGGGCCGTAAACCCTGTACAGGGCTGACGGGCCAGACAGCCGGTAGCGCGGAGCCGGCCCAGGCCCAAAGCAAGCGCTGCCTGCGCGCAACGAAGTCTGTGCCGACGGCGCTCATTTTCCTGATTTGATCCAGCGCGCTTTCGGGGCAGCGATACGGGCCGCTCTCCTGGCCTTCGCGCCTCGCCGCGGTACGGCTGACGCGCGGGGCGGCGCGCGCCGCCGGAGGCAGGCCTAGCTTCGCGGCTTTCAGACGCCGGGCGTTCCGTTCGAGTCCGGTCTGCTCAGGGCGCCGGCCAGGTACCGGGCAATCCGGGCTGCCGTGCGCGGACGCCGCGCCCCGGCGAACACGCGCGGCTGCGTTCTGCCGGGACCGCCGCCGATCCTCAAGCAAGGCCGCGTGGCGTTGCCGCGGACGGGCATACGGGACTTGAACCCGTGTCCTCGGCCCCAGTCTGCAAGGCCGCGCGCCTGCCAGCCGAGCTGAGGCTCCTTGCCTGGCAGGCGGTACGCTGGCGGGCGGCATGACGGCCCGTCCGTTCTCGCCGCGGCGCCGCGGCCCGCGCCGCGCCTCCAGCCGCCCCTGCGCCCGCGTCAATTGAGAAACATTTGCCCCGTAGGACCGAAACCGAGATGGTCCAGACGATCCTTGGTCTCCATGACGAATTCCAAAATCATGTGCTCCCGGGACAGCAATTGGCACTCCGCCGCCAGCATCTCCTCGATGTTCTCCAGTTCGATGATGCGCTGCTTGTCCCGCAATTCGATTTGCATCGCAATAGCGATCAGCGCGGCGACGGTTTCGGGCTCGTCCGGGATTTCGTTCAGTTTCAGTTTGACGTTGGCCGCCGTCTCCAGCAACTGCAGGTACTCCGTGAACAGCGGTCGCACGCGCCGCGCCCAAGCCCGCGCGACCTGGGGATCGCCTTCCTGCATCGGGTAATCCGTCACCTCGGCGCTGAGATAGGCCTTGTCCGTCACCAGATGCCGAATGCGAAAGCGTTTGAGGCCCACGACCACGATGTCGATTTGGTTGCCTTCGACCATATTGGCGCTCTTGATGGCCGCCATCGTGCCCACGTCGTAGGGCGTGGCCGTCGCGCCCGTTTCCCGGCCGCTCTTGATCAGGGCTACGCCGAAGGGTTGGCGTTCTTGCAGACAGGCATGCACCATCACCTTGTACCGCTCTTCGAAAATGTGCAATGGCAAGATCATGCCGGGAAACAGCACGACGTTCAGGGGGAATACGGGGATTTCCATGTTGGATGCCTATCCTTGTGAACGGGTTCAGCCATCGTTCTTCATGATTTCGCGCAGAAACGTCGTCGCGTAGCTGCCTTTGGGCAAAGCAAAAGCGCACCGTACGCCGGCTTCCGTGCCTGTTATCTCCAGATCGGCCATCCAGAGGCGCCCGGTCCGCCGCGTGCCCTTGACGCGCTGGCGGCGCCAGTCCTGGGCCGTCAACGCGGCCTCCGCGGCCAAGCCGGCTTCCCACTGCCCGGCTGCGCCTTCCGAGGGCCACATTCTATGCCCAAACATGGGGGCCGTAAAACTGATTTCGCCCGCCTGCAGGCGTTCGGTTTCCCGTTCCGGATCCGTCACCAGAAACATGCCGCCGGTCGCGCGCTTGCGCGCGACGTCGCCCGCGACCATGCGGTCCAGGAACCCCGCGCGTTGGCGCCGCGCCAGATATTGATTGCACAGATAGCTCTGATAGGCGGACAGATACAGTCGGCGCAGCCACGGGCGCGGTTCGCGCAGCTCCGCGCGCAGCAGGCGCCATCCCTGCCGGACGTTGTGCCCGGCGCGGCCGAAGCGCTGGGGACCGAAAAAATTGGCCATGCCGCGCGCCGCGAGCCGCGCGCCGATGCGGGCGGCGACCGCGGCGGCCTGCGCCGCGGGCAACGCCGGCTCGCGAATCAGGATTTCGAAGGCGTTGCCGCGCAGGTGGCCGGGCTTGAGGCGGTTGCGGTGTCGGCTGACCCAATGCACCTGGACCGGCAAGGCGGCCTCGAGGGCCGCGCGCTGGGCGTCCGGCGCGCCGGACGCGTCCTCCGGGAGCAATACGCTGAAGGTTTGGGTCGCATAGGCTTCCTTGTCTTTGAGGCCGGCGTAGCCCACGGCCGCGGGCGCCGTCCCCAGGCTGCGGGCCAACCGGCGCGCGATATCCGGGGTGGCGTAGCCGGCGCGGCTCAGGTTGACGTACAGGTGAGGGCCGGCGCCGATCGGATCGTAGGCCGGGATCTCGGTCACCCGGAAATCCCGCGGGCAAGCTTTCAGCCGCCCCCCGATGCCGGGCAGTTCCGGCGTCCGGTAGGGCAAATCCAGGCCGGCGAGATGGCGCGGGGCGTCAGGCCACGCGGCCTCGGCCTCCGCGCGGGCCGCGCTCATGCGCCCCCGGCCTGCAGATGGGCATCGAAGGCCACCTCGTCCTTGAAATAGACGGCCAGGTAATGGGTCCACTGGCGCAACTGGCCTCCCTGCCGGAAGCCCGCGGCCTGCAGATGCATGCGCGCCATGCCGGGCGGCACGTAACCGGGATTCAGGCTTTCCTCGAACGCCACGAGGCGGCTGCGGGGTTTGGCGACTTCGAACAGGCGGGTCAGGCACGCGTGAACGTCCGGCAACTCCCCCAGGACGGAACCCAGCACGATCAAGTCGACGCTGTGCGCCGCCAAGGGCGCGGCCCGCGCGTCCGCCTGGTGGAATTCCACGCGCGCCGCCGGCGCCGCGTCCGCGATCCGGCGCCGCGCCTGAGCCAGCAGGTCGGCCTGAATGTCCAGGGCGATGAGGCGGCCGGAGGCGCCGAGGTCCTGGGCCAGGCGCTGCGTTATGAGGCCGGTGCCGCACCCCAATTCCAGGACGGTCATGCCGGGCGTGACGCCGAAGAGGCCCGTCAGGGTTTCAGGATCCAGGTAGCGTCGGCGCAGCCGGGAATGCAGTACGGGGGCCCAGCGACGCGGGAACGGCCGCGGCTGCTGGCGCCAGTGCAGGCGCAACCCCCAATGCAGACCGACGGCCAAGCCGGCCCATCGTAGCAAGGCCCTCGACATTTTTATCCTCGGGCATCTGGGGCAGGAACGGCCCGGCCGGGAGGCCGCGGCCCATTGACCCCAGGCGGCGGCGCGGAAGCAACCGGAAGGCGTTCATGCCTTTCAATTCAACTGGCTGCATGTAGGCTATCATGAAAGGCGAGCCGGGTAGGGAAATGAAGCCTCCCTTAAGGGGGCTCGCGGCCCCATCGGACGCGGCGAAGCAGTGCTCAGGAAAAGGTTCCGTATGCTGATTTCAGTGATCGTGCCGTGCTTCAACGAGGAAGAGGTCCTGCCGGCCCTGTATGCCCAATTGTCCGCGGTCTGGGAGGCCCTGGCCCTGGACGTAGAGGTCGCATGGGAATTGATTTGCGTGAACGACGGCAGCCGCGACCGGACGCTGGAACTCCTTTTGGACTTGCATCGGCGCGATCCGCGCGTCAAGGTGATCAACCTCAGTCGCAATTTCAAGCAGCAGATCGCCACCAGCGCCGGACTGGATTACGCCCGCGGCGATGCCGTCATCATCATGGACGCGGATTTGCAGGATCCGCCCGAAGTGATAGGCGATCTGATTGCCGAATGGCGCAAGGGGTTCGACGTCGTGTACGCCGTGCGGCGGACGCGCGCCAAGGATACGCGGTTCAAACGCGGGACGTCCCGCCTGTTTTACCGTCTGTTCCGCTATTTCCTGCGCGTGGACATTCCGCTGGATACGGGCGATTTCCGCTTGATGGATCAACGCGTGGTGCAGGAGTTGCGGCGCCTGCGCGAGCGGCACCGCTTTCTGCGGGGCCTGGGCAACTGGGTCGGTTTCCGCCAGACGGGCGTCTACTTCGATCGGCCGGAACGCTACGCCGGCGAAACCAAATACCCGGTGTTCTCCATGCTGCAGCTGACGCTGGACGCCGTCACCGGCTTCAGCTACCGCCCCCTGTATCTGGCCTCCTGCCTGGGCCTGCTGCTCTCGCTGGTGGCGCTGATCAGCATCGTCTTGGTGTTCTTTCTGCGCGCGTTCGGCGCCTACGCCTTCACGGGCCAAGCCACCACCTTGATCAGCGTGCTGTTGCTGGGCGGGGTGCAACTCATATGCCTGGGCATACTGGGCGCGTATCTGGGCCGCATTTACGATGAAGTCAAAGGCCGCCCGCTTTACATCGTCGAGCGCGCGTACGGGCTGGAGGCGCCGCCCGAGACCGGTACGCCGCCCGCGCGCGGGCCGTAATCCGCCGCGGTCCGGGGCGCGGCTAGCGCATCAGTTCGGACGCCAGATGCTGGATTTCCGGCAAAATCAGTTTCGTCATCGCCAGGCGCACGGCATGGGGCGAGCCGGGCATGCAGAATACGAAACGATCCCGGTAGACGCCGGCCGCGGCGCGCGACAAGAGCGCGGCCGCGCCCACCTCGGCATAGCTCAACATGCGAAACAGTTCCCCGAAACCCGGCAAGGCCTTGTCCCATAGGCTCTCCGCCACGTCGCACGTCTGATCCCGCCGGCTGATGCCGGTCCCCCCGTTGGTCAGGATGGCGCGCGCCGGCGTGGCGCACAAGGCGTCGATGGCCTCCCGAATGCGCGCGGGTTCGTCGCGTACGATCTCGTAGGCCACGATGCGATGTTCGGTCTCCGCGACCAGTTCGCGCATGAGTTGTCCGCTCCGATCCGTGTCCCGCCGCCGCGTATCGCTTACGGTCAAGACGGCCAAGGCGACGCCGCCGCGTTTTTGCGCCTGCGCGCGATGCTCTTGCACGCTGGCGCTGAGATCTGGCTGCATTGTTCCGCTCCTATCCGATGAATTGCAAGACGAGGCCTACGTAAAGGGCCAGCGCAATCGCCAACGCGAAAACCAGTTCCGCCAGCATCCGGCGCAGCATCGTTCGCCTTAGCCTTGGCCGAGACCTGTGCCGACGCCGACTCGGCGGCCGCGACGGGCCGCCTGCCGCAGGGCGTACGGGACAGGAACGGCTGCGCCTGGCCGGACGCGCAGGCCCCGGCTCCGCAACGGGGCTCTCGCCGTTCCGCCGCGCGGCGTCGCGCCTGCGCCATCGGTCAGGGCCGGATGCCGCGCGGGCGCAACGCCGGACGGGCCGCGGTCAATCATAGGCGAAGGTGGCTATGGTCACGCCTTCGCCGCCTTCGGCCGCGGCGCCGGCGCGGCTGCTGGAAACGTGCGGGTGCCGTTGCACCAAGGCGCGGACCGCGGTCCGCAATTGCCCGGTACCCTTGCCATGGATGATGCGCACCCAGGGCACGCGGCTGAGAAACGCCTCGTGCAGGTACTGATCCACTTGGGCGACGCCGGGATCCACCCGTTCGCCCCGGATGTCGAGCTCCAGGCTGACCTTGTCGCGCGGCGCCAGGGAATAGCGCACGCGCGCCTTTTCCGGCGCCGCCTTGCGGCGCAGTTCCAGGTCCGCGAGACGGACCTTGAGGCGTATGTGCCCCGCCTGCACCTCCACCGCCTGTCCCGAACCCGGTTCGGAGGTGACCTGGCCTGTGGCCTGCAGGCGGGCGATCCACACGGTGTCGCCCCTTGCGATGGTGCCCGCCGGCGCCGGCGCCGCGGGCGCGGCCGGCGGCGGCCTGGCCGCGGCCTTCTCTGCCGCCTGTCTCTCCCACCGGGCCTGGGCGGCGTCCAGTTGCCGCAACTTGGCCGTCCGGGGCTGATCCCAGATCGCGGCCGCGATCTGGCGCCGCAACGCTTGCCATTCCTGGCGGGTTGCGTCCAGCTGGCGCGCCATGGCCGCCTGCGCGTCCGCGAGGACGGCTTGGCGATCCGCCTCGACCTGGCTCAGCCGGTAGGCCAGTTCGCTGCGCGCCAGCTGCGCCAGTTCCTTCTCCTTTTGCGCTTCCGCCTGCGCCTCCAAGGCCCGTTGCCGCGCGCCGCGGATGTCGTCCAGCATGGCGTTGGCGTCCGCCGCGTCGGCCTTGACGCGCGTTTCCGCCGACGCCACTACGTCGGCGGCCAGCCCCAGGCGCCGGGCGATGGCCAGGGCATTGGACCGCCCCGGCAACCCCATCTGCAACCGAAAGGTAGGGCGCAGCGTCTCCCCGTCGAATTCCATGGCGGCGTTGCTGACGCCGGCTGCTGCGTGCGCGTACGCCTTGAGCTCGCTGTAATGCGTGGACGCCAGCGTGGTGACGCCGCGCGCGCGCAGATGCTCCAGCAACGCCATGGCCAAGGCGGAGCCTTCTTCCGGATCCGTGCCCGCGCCCACTTCGTCCAGAATGACCAGGCTGTCGCTGGCGGCCTGGTCCAGGATCGCCACGATATGGGTCAAATGCCCGCTGAACGTGCTCAGGTTCTGTTCGATGCTCTGTTCGTCCCCGATATCCGCGTAGACGCCGGCGAAAAGGGACAGGCGACTCCCGGATCCGGCCGGAATCATGAGGCCGGACTGGGCCATGAGCGCGAGCAGGCCTACGGTTTTCAGGGCCACGGTCTTGCCGCCGGTATTGGGACCGGTGATAATCGTCATGTGGCAGGGCGCGCGGCCCGTCGGGCCGGGTTCGGGTCCCATTTCCAGATCCAGCGGCACCGCCTGGTCGGGCGCCAACAGGGGATGCCGCGCCTGGCGCAGCCAGATCGTGGCGCCGCACGGGCGCGCGTCGTCCGCGGCGGCCGGCCGCGCGCGCATTTCGGGCCGCACGCCCTTGATCGCGTACGCGTATTTGGCTTTGGCCAGCGCGCCATCGAGATCGCTCAGCGTCGCCATCGTGAGGGCCAGCTCCGGTTGCGCCTGCGCCACGGCCTCCGTCAACTGCGTCAGGATGCGCCGCACTTCCTTGTCTTCCTCCAGTTCCAGGGCGCGGACGGCATTGTTTTGATCCACGACCGCCAGCGGTTCAATGAACGTGGTGGCGCCGCTGGCGGACTGATCGTGGACGATGCCCGGCAGTTTGCCTTTGTGCTCGGTGCGCAGGGGCACGACGTAGCGGCCCTGCCTTTGGGTGACGATCGCCTCCTGCAGGTACGGCTTGAGATCCGGATGCGACGCGAGACGCGTCAGCAGGCCGCGCAAACGGTCCTGCTCCTTCCGCCAAGCGGCGCGGATGCGGTGCAAGGCGGGGCTGGCCCGATTCAGGACCTCGGCCCGTTCGCTGATGCACCGCCCGATCTCGGCTGCCAGCGCGGGGCAGGGCTGCAGGAAACCCGCCAGTTCCGCCAGGGCTGGATAAATGGCCGCGTGCCGGGTAAAGGCCCGGCGCAACGCGTGCGCGCGTTCCAGTACGCGCCGGATGTCCCGCAGCTCTCCGGCCTGCAACCGGACGCGCCGCTGGGCGCGCTGCATCAGCTCGGTCACGTCGATGACGCCGCCGAAACTGGGTTCCGTCTGATGGGCCAGGTATTCGTAGGCTTCCTCCGTCAGGGCCAACCCGCTTTCGACCGTATGCCAGTCCGTGCTGGGCGTCAGCGCGCGTACGCGCGCCGCGCCGCCGGCGAAGGCGCAGTGGCGGGCCACTTGCGCCAATACTTTGTCGTATTCGAGCACCGCGAGCGCGTGCGCGTCCATTGCCTAACGCCTGGATCGGTCAGTCCGCTGGGGGCGAACGGCCCCCCGTCAAGGCCAATTATAGTTAACGCGCGGGCGTTTATCCGTTTGTCCGCTGCGCGAGGGGCGGCGGCGCCGCCCCTCGCAGGCCGGACGCGGGCATGCGGGCCAAGGCGCGGCGGCAACGGACGTTCGTTGCCGCGACGGGCGTTTTTCTGGTATATAATGACGCGTCGTTACAGGGCGGGGAGTAGCGCAGCCCGGTTAGCGCACAGCGTTTGGGACGCTGAGGTCGAAGGTTCAAATCCTTTCTCCCCGACTGGCCGTCGCAGCGTCGGCGGTCGGTGCCGGCGGGTATAGCTCAACGGTAGAGCCTCTGCCTTCCAAGCAGAAGGTGCGGGTTCGATTCCCGCTACCCGCTTAGGCGGATCGGTAGCTCAATGGCAGAGCAGGGAGCTCATAACTCCTTGGTTACGGGTTCAAATCCTGTCCGATCCATACGCTTCTCGCCTCTGTCTCTCGGCAGAGGCGCGCGTGCCTGCGCGCCGGGTTCCGTTGACGGCCCCTGGCCCCGCGCGAACGCCGGCGGGGCATCCTTGATAGAATACGGGTTGCGCTTTGCCTTGAGAAGCGCGCGCAAGGCGGACGGCATCCATCCAAGAGTAGGCGTTGAGGACATTCCATGAACAAGATCACGATCGGGATTTACGCCGGTTTGTTCGGCGGCGCCGTTTTCGGCGTCATGATGGCCGTGGCCGGCATGTATCCCATGATTGCCTCGCTGCTGGGTATGGAAAGCGGAATCGCGGGCTTCGCGCTGCATTTCGCGATTTCCGCCGTTATCGGCGCCGTTTTCGGCTACGCGTTGGACGGCATGGTCAGGGAAGGGCCCGGCATGGGCTTGGGCGTCGGCGCCGCGTACGGCCTCGTCTGGTGGGTGCTCGGTCCGCTCTTGATCATGCCGGCCGCCATGGGCATGCCTCTCTTCGCCGTGGAAGCGCAGATGGGCAGCCTGTTCGGTCACGTCATTTTCGGCATGACCATGGGCATGATCTATTACTTGCTGCGCACCAAGGAACCCGCGCGGTAGGCTGCGCGTCCGTCCGGCCCGGCTCTCTCTGCCGCGTTGGCCTGGGGCATGGCGCGGCTTTGCACGGACAGGGGAGGCGCGCCGCGTAAACGTCCCCGTGATGAGCCGCGCTGTCCGGCGGGGTGCGCTCGATCCGGCGGCCGCGATCGCGCCGCGCCCTGACGCGCCAAGGCGAGTTGCGCTTAGGGCGCCGCGCCGTCAAGAACCGCGCGGGCCTGCCTCGCGCCTGGAAAACGAACGCCCAGCGCAACCCTCACCGCAGGTTGCGCGTTGCCTCGGATGCGACGGCCTTACGGGAAATCCAGCGTGATATCGAAATTGGCGCCTTGCAACACGGGCAACAGCGTCTCCAACAGGGTCGCGCGCAGTCCTTCATCCATGTCCGGCGCAATTCGGAACCACAAATCAGCTGCGTCGACCAAAGCCAGGAGGTTATCCAACTCTCCGTTATTCCAGGGCAGCAAGGGCAGGTTCTGGCCGTTGAAACCCAAGGTCAACCCGACTTCCCGCGTACGCACGCTGAGCTGGTCGATGCCCAGCTCGTCCATCTGCGCCAGAAAGGCTTCCGGAAACTTCAGTTCCGTCCCGGCCGGCACGAAGGCCACCAGCATCTGGAACATGGCGTTGGCGGAGGAAAAGCTGCCGTCTGCCGCCACGGTAACGGGGATCTCGGCGAGACGGGCCTGGGCGGCCGCTTCGCTCGCCAGCAATGCCTCGTCCGAAAGAACCGGCGCCGCGGCCGCATCCGCCAACGGAATGAGCGCCTGGTCCGGCGCCACGGGAAACTGCAACACGATGCCCAGGCCCAGATTGTCCAGCAAAGGCAACAATTGGCTGATAACCCCTAGCGGCGAACCGCCTCCGTCTTCCCCGTCGTTGCCGGTCAGGAGCGCCGCCAGGCGCGGCAGATGGTCCAGATCGCCTTCCCTGTACCGCAGGGAACCGAAAACGGGCTGGCCGTTGGCCAAGAGGGTTACCCCCTGCGCGTGACTGTCCAACTGCAGGTGCTGCACGTTGCCGGCGACGAGACGCTCCATGATCGCCTGATCCAACTCCAAGCCGCCCAGCGGCAAGAGCGGCGCGGCCAGAGGCCGCAGAAAGCGCGGCAACATGGCCAACGAGACGGAGCCGACGCTCTCGTATTCCAATACGATCGCCGGGAAATCCACCCTGAATTCCCGTTCTTCCTCGCGGACCGGCGCCGATGCCCCGCCGGTCGGGCGGGCTGCGCACCCCGTCGCGAGAAGCGGCAAGAGCCACAGGCTTATGATCCAAGCTCGCGTTCGCATCATGTATGTCTCCTCAGAAGCTTCCTCGCCCGCAGGCCAAGGCGGACGATCCCTGTTCCCGGTTGCCCTGGGCGTCGCCGGCAACGTCCCGACGGAGTCGAGGTTGCGTCGTCCTGCCGATCCGTCCGTACGCCGCCCTCCTGTAGGATACAACATAAATCCCGTATGCGGCACGGAAATAAGGGCCGCCGTCGGCCCGCGCCGGCGCCGGGGGCTGTCCTGCCGCGGGCCCGCGGCCCATGGGCCCGCCGCGTCAGCCGCCCGGCGCGGGCGTCCCGCGCGCGCAGGCATAGGGGAAAGGACGGATGCAGAGCCATTGGGCATCGGTCGGGCGTCCCGCGCGCAGGCATAGGGGCGGGTCAAGTCCGCCACGCCTTCGAACTCCTGCCACATTTCCACGAACCCTTCCTTGTCCAGGCCGGCCACGTTTTTGTGCTTGAGGCGTCCGAGCGCGGCGTGCCGGACGCGGGGCGACGCGTTGGGCCCGCCCGCGTGTTGCAACAGATGATGCGCCAGGATGACGTCCCCGGCGCGGCCCGTAAGCATGGCCGGCGCGGCGGCCAAAGGAAGGTCCGGGTCGCCGTCTTGCAGCACCGCGTGCCCGACCCGCCGGAAGAAATCGCGCGTCTCGATGTGGGAACCCGGCCAAACGGTGAAATTGCCGCCGTAGGGGCCGGGTACGTCCGTCAGATAGATCACGGCGCTCAAGGAGAAATCGCGCACGTAGCTGCCGACGGGCTGCCCGTTGGTTCCCGTGCCGGTCGCGTCCAGATGGCCGGCCAGGGGCGGCGGCGCGACGCCCACCGGCAACGGAAAACGGGGCGCGATCTGGGCTTCCGCCAGCCGTTGGACGTTGCCCCGGCCCAACAGGGCCTCCGCCAGGGCGTATACCGGCGTTGCGTTGAAAAGATTCAGCACCGCGGGCGCGCGGCGCAATTCGAAGCAGAAGCTGTTCCCCTGGCACGTCGCCGGATCGCAGCCGGTGGGCCCGACCGTACCGATGGAATGGTTGATGGCGCGCAGGGCGGCGGAGACCTTGTCCGCCGGCGCGGCGCCCGGAATCTGCACGTAGCCCTTGGCGACGAAGAACGCGCGTTGTCCTGGCCGTAAAAGGCTCATCGCGTACCTGACCTTGAGGGCTCCGTTTCGCAGGCAACGACCGCGCGGGAGGCGCGCCCCGCGCCGAATCCCGATTGGCCTGCGGCTTCTTCTAGCGTAAAATAGGCGCCAACGCAAGAATTGGGAACGGACGCGGGCTTGAGGGCCGCGGCCCGGGTGGGTCGGGCCAGCGGTTCCGGCGGCGCGGCCCTGCTCTCGATACGCGCCGGCAAGGAGCGCAAGACCATGGCGGAATATACCTATCCCCATCTCGATGGCCTGGCGGCGGCGTACGCCCGCGACGGGTGCGCCATCGTGCGCCAGGTCCTGGATCCGGAGCTGGTGGCCGAGGCCAATCGCCACATCGACTGGCTGCGCGCGCGCCATCCCGAACTGCCGCCGGAACAACTGGGCTATTGGCTGGTGCCGGAGGATCCGTTCTGGCTGCGCCTGGTCAGCGACTCCCGCCTGGTGGACGTGGCCGCGGCCATCCTGGGGCCGGACGTGGCCCTGTTCGCGGCCGATTACATCGCCAAGCCCCCGCGCTCCGGCAAGCGGATCGCCTGGCACCAGGACGCCAGCTACTGGGGCCTGGAGCCCATGAACGTCATTACCCTGTGGGTCGCGTACACGGCGTCCACGCCAGACAACGGCTGCGTCCGCGTCATTCCCGGGACGCAACGCATGGCGTTGCAGACGCGGGATCCCGCCCGGACGGAGGCGGGAGTCATGCTGGGCGGGATGGATCAAGGCCTGGTCCGCGAGGAACTGGCCGTGGATTTCGTGCTGGCGCCCGGCGACGTATCGGTGCATCACCCGCTCATTCTGCACGGGTCCAACGCCAATGCCAGCGCCGTCTGGCGGCGCGGCGGCACGTACCAATACATCCCGACTTCCACGCGCGTAACCCGCGCGGATTGGCCCGTCTTCCTGCTGCGCGGGGAGGACAAGGCCAACGTGAATCGGTACCGCGCCCTGCCGCGCTACGTGGCCGGCCGCCATATGCCGTTTCGGGGGTGCGAACAGTGGCGGTAGCGCGCGCCGCGGCGAGGCCCGCGCCGGCCGGGCAGACGGCGAACGGACCCGCCGCGCAGAGACCGGCGCGCGCGCCGCGCGGACGCCTGGCGCGCCGCGAAGAACTGGCGGGGTACCTGATGGCCGCGCCGTGGCTGCTGGGCTTGCTCTGGCTCATCATCGGCCCGTTCGGCGCGGCGGCCTATCTGTCGTTTACGGACTACGACATCCTCAGCCGTCCTTCCTGGATCGGCTTCGAGAATTTCGACGTCATGCTGACCGACGATCCGTTGTTCTGGAAGTCGATGAGCGTGACGACCCTCTACGCCGTCGCCTCGATTCCGTTGCAGATCGGCTTCGGGCTGTGGCTCGCCATCCTGCTGAACGCCAACATCCGCGGCCTGGCCTGGCTGCGCACCCTGTACTATCTGCCGGCCGTCCTGTCGGGCATCGCGGTGTCTTTCCTGTGGATCTGGGTGTTTTCCGCCGATTGGGGCGTGCTCAACTACCTGCTGTCCTTGGTCAACATCGAGGGTCCCAGCTGGCTGAGCAGCGAAGACTGGGCCCTGACCGCCCTGATCATCATGAGCCTGTGGAACGTCGGCGCCGGCCTGGTCATTTACCTGGCCGGGTTGCAGGGCATCCCGACCGAACTGTACGAGGCCGCCGAAATCGACGGGGCCGGGCGCGGGCGCTCCTTCTTCAGCATCACCCTGCCCATGATGTCGCCCGTGATCCTGTTCCAGCTGATCATGGGCATCATCACGGCCCTGCAGACGTTCACGCAGGGCTACGTCATGACGCAGGGCGGCCCCAACAACGCCACCCTGTTCTTCCTGCTCCACCTGTATCGCAACGCGTTCCGCTTCCTGCGCATGGGGTACGCCAGCGCCTTGGCCTGGGCGCTGTTCATCTACATCCTGCTGCTCACCCTGCTGGTGCTCCGTTCGTCCCGCGCCTGGGTCTTCTACGCCGGCGAAATTCGGGGGCGCGCCTGATGGCCCGCGCCGCGGCCCCGCCCGTCGCCCGCCGCGCGCGCCGGTTCGCGGGCCCGCGCCTGCTCCGCTATGCGGAAAAGCTGCTGATTTACCTCATTCTGCTCAGCGGCGGCGTCCTGGTCCTGATCCCCTTGTGGTGGATGGTGTCGACGTCCATCAAGCAGCCCAAGGAAGTGTTCCTTTTCCCGCCCACTTTCTGGCCCGAGGCCATCCAGTGGCGCAATTACGTCGACATCTTTCGGAAAGCGCCCTTCGAACGCTACATCCTCAACACCGTCTTCATCGTGGTCATGGATCTGATCGGCACCTTGTGGACCGCCAGCATGGTGGGCTACGCGTTCGCCCGGCTGCGCTGGCGGGGACGCGACCTCCTGTTCCTGATCACCCTGGCCACCATGATGCTGCCCGGGGCCGTGACCATGATCCCGCGCTACCTCATTTTCAACGAACTGCAATGGCTGGATTCCTTCCGCCCGCTGTGGGTGCCGGCCTTTTTCGGGTATCCCTTCTTCATCTTCCTGATGCGCCAGTTCTACGCCACGATCCCGCACGAGCTGGACGCCGCGGCCCGCATCGACGGCTGCAGCGAATTCGGCGTCTGGTGGCGCATTCTCGCGCCCTTGACCAAGCCGGCGCTGGCCGCGTGCGGCATCTTTACGTTCAACGCGACCTGGAACGACTTCCTGGGCCCCCTGATTTACCTCACCTCCGCCAGCAAGCGCACGCTGGCCCTGGGCCTGTTGGCCTTCCGCGGGCCGCATTTCACGGACTGGCACTACATGATGGCGAGTTCCATGATTGCCATGCTGCCCGTGATCATCGTGTTCTTTTTCGCCCAGAAGTGCTTCATCCAGGGCGTCACCTTCACGGGCCTCAAGGGCTAGGCGCATGCGCATTACGGGCATCGACTGCCATGTCCTGCTGGACGCCGGTTACGACGCGCAGGCCTGTTCCTCCGCCCAGGACGACCTGGTGGTCGAGGTGCATACGGACGCCGGCCTTACGGGCATCGGCGAGACCGACACGAATCCGTGGGTCGCCCGCGCCTGCATCGAGGCGCCGGGCACCCACGTCATGGGCCTGGGCCTCACCGAGATGCTGCTGGGGCGGGATCCCCGGGAGCCGCAAGCCATCTGGGCGGACCTGTACGCCGGATCCAAAATGACGGGCCGCCGCGGCGCCCTGATTTGCGCGCTGGGCGCGCTGGACATGGCGCTGTGGGACATCAAGGGCCAAAGCCTGGGGCTTCCCGTCCACGCCCTGCTGGGCGGCGCGGTGAAGGAAGCCATCGTCCCGTACGCGTCCCTGCTGCCGGAAGGCGACACGGTGCAGGCGTACGCCGCCTCCCTCTTGCGCAAAGTGACGCAGGCCCAGCGCATGGGTTTCGCGGCGGCCAAACTGGAGATCTGCATCAACGGGCCCTACAGCCACAACGGCCTGCAGGAAGACGACCGCCACGTCGTCGAGATGGTGCGGCAATGCCGGGAAGCCGTAGGCGCCGCCTTTACGCTCATGGTGGACGTGGCCTATGCCTGGCCGAATGCCGACGCCGCCCTCGGCGTCATGCGCCAGCTGGAGCCTTTCGACCTCTTTTTCCTGGAAACGCCCATCGACATCGACGATCTGGACGGCTACGCCCGCCTGCACCGCGAAGCGGCCATCCCGATTGCCGCCGGCGAGTGGGGCAACACGCATTTCGAGTTCGACGACATGGCGCGCCGGGGCCAGCTGGACGTGCTGCAGCCCGATATCGGACGGGTAGGGGGATTTACGGCCGCCCTGGAGGTGGCCCGCATCGCCGCGGCCGAGGAGCGCCTCATCGTGCCGCATTGCTGGAAAACGGGCATCGGCATCGCCGCCAGCGCGCACTTCGCCGCGGCCACGGCCACGTGCCCGTTCATTGAGTTCCTGCCGGCCGAACTGTCCAATTCCCCGTTGCGCCAGGAGCTGACCCAGGATGAACTCGCGCTGCGCGACGGGGTCATTCCCTTGCCCCAGCGTCCGGGGCTGGGCGTCGAATTGAATCGGGACGCTCTGCAACGCTTCCGCGTCGACTGACTGCCGCCGCCATCCCTGCGCGAGGAACCCGCCCATGCGCACGTCCGCTGAAAAAGACTTCTTTCTGACGCACGGCTACCTGCACGCGCGCCAGGTTCTGACGCCGGACGAACTGGCCTTCTACCGACGGGAATTCGACCGGGTCTGGGCGGCCGAGCAACCCAAGGTCAACCAGCACAAACTGCTCAAGTACGCCTCCTTCATCGAGCTCATCGAACACCCCGCCATTCTGGAACGGCAACAAGCCGTATTCGGGAACCAGACCCAGCTGTTGCAGTACGACTTGCTGCGCCAGGGACCCGCGAGCGACATGCCCGCCCGCAGTTGGCACCGGGATTTCATTTTTCCCGGCGACCGCCCCCTGTCCGTCAACAGCATCGTGTACCTGGATCCCATGACCGCCGAGCGGGGGCCGACCTGCGTCGTGCCCGGCACGCACCGGGGCGCGTCCTACCCGCCGGCCGACCGCATCCACGCCAGCCTGCCGGGGGAGGTGGAAGTCCTCGCGGACGCGGGCGACGCCGTGTTCATCAACGGCGCGATCTGGCATTCCGGCGGGGCCAACCGCAGCCAGGGCCTGCGCCGGGGCATCTTCCTGTATTTCGGGTATTGGTGGATGAAACGCTACGAGGCCGAGACGACCGTTCCCTGGCAAGCCTGGGAAAAGGCCAGCGCCCAACGCCTGCAACTGCTGGGTTTGAAGATGCCCGACCGGGACATCCATCAATACGACCCTCATGCCTGACGCGCGGAGCAACGCCCCATGTCCCGGAGCCTGATGCCCTTGACCGCCGTGGAACTCTGCGCGGCCGATCTGGATCACCCGGAAGGCGTCGCCTGGGGCGCGGACGGTCGGCTGTACGCCGGCGGCGAGGCGGGACAGATATACCGCATCGATCCGCAGTCCGGCCATGCGCAGGCCTTCGCCCATACGGACGGTTTCGTGCTGGGCCTGTGCCTGGACCGGCGCGGCCACGTATACGCCTGCGACGAACGCCATGCCGCGGTCATGCGCATCGCGCCGGAGGGCGGCGTGACGAAGTTCGCCGACGGCTTGCCGGTCCGTCCCATGATCACGCCCAACTATCCGGTCTTCGACGCGCAGGGCAATCTCTACGTATCGGATTCCGGAGGCTGGGAAGAGGACAACGGAACCCTCTACGTCATTCGTCCGGACGGTTCCGTACGGGTGGGGCCGGAGCGGAATCTGCCCTTTCCGAACGGCCTGGCCCTGCATCCGAACGGCGTTGACCTCTATGTGGTCCTTTCCTTGTGGCCCGGCATCGGCAAAACCCGCCTGGATGCCGCGGCCGGCCTCGGGACCGTCGAACGCGTCCTGGAGTTGCCGCGCACCGTGCCGGACGGCCTGGCCTTCGACCGGGACGGCCAGCTGTACGTTGCTTGCTATACGCCGGATCGCATCTACCGTTTCGATCCGGCTTCCGGCGCGTTGGCGATTGCGTTGGACGATTGGCGGCACACGACGCTCTGCGCGCCCACCAACATCGCTTTCGGCGGCCCTGATCTGTCCACGCTGTTCATCGCCAGTCTGGGCGGACGCAACGTGATGCGCGTCTCCATGCCTGTGCCCGGTCAGGCTCTGGCCTATCCCGATCTAGGCCTCGGGAAGGCGTAATCAAGCAGGCCTTGGCCGGGCGCGCAGAGAGCATTGACTTTGAGCCCGAAGCCGGCTGAGGCCGCGCCATCGGATAGCGTTGCGAAATAAGGACTGGACTGCACCCTTGCCCTGCGTTTTGCCGGCTTCGTCAGGCTGGACCCGAACGCGCGCAGTGGCAACGGGTACCGTGAATTCAGTTTTTTTACGCATCGTTGTCGGGTTTTTGAAGCGGATGTAGCCGCGCTCCCTGCCCGCTTCAGTTCGTCGCGTTTGCCAATGCCCGCCCGGATTTATCCCCAAAGTATTCGATCATCTGCAATAACCAAGGACTGATGGCTACAGTTGCTCTGGCTCATAACCTTCTATGGCCTGTCGCAAGTCATCGCCTATGAAGGCCCAGTCGCCGCTGATGGCCTCCGCATCCAGAATCATGCCTTGCCGCGCATCTGCGGTTTCGTCACGCATGTTTTCCAAGTTCTCCGTACGCTTGCTGCTATTGAACAACGATGGCAGGATCAGGCGAGCGGATGGTTGCGGTTGATGGGCGGACTGCGGCAATCGGCTATGGATTGCCATGTCCGGGAAATCACGGCGAATTGCGGTTAAGAGTTGCCTGAACGAAAGTGCGCGTATCCATTCGGACGCCTCTCCAAGATAGCGGGATACAGGCGTAGCCAGCCCGGTCAAAATATTCGCGCCCCGAGCGCGCCCCGAGCCTGTCAGCAGGAATAGGCTGTGCCGTTCCGTCGTATCAACAGTCACGAATCCGCCGCGGGCCAAGGCGAAGATTTCAGCGTATGCTTCTTCGTCGAAAGGACCGTAGTAATAAGGCTTGAAGCGAAAATGCGGTCTCCCGACATGCTCAGGGATTTCCCTGTCTATCAGGAACAGCAGTTTTTGCAATTGAAACGGGCTGTAGCGGACTCCCGGTCCGCCTGCCGCCATGGCGGCCAACACGACTTCGGACCGTTTCATACTATGCTGCCTCTGCAAACAGGATATTGAATGCAGGGAATAATACACTGAGAGACGCTCTGGCGTAAGGTCTGGACAAGCGGATGTAATCTCAAATGGGCGCGTGCCCAACCTCTATGCGGTTTGCCGTTCCAGCGATAATGTTTTCATGTTCGCCCCCTTTCTTCGTGGGCAAGCCTCGCAAGAACGCTCCCGGCGGTGCGGTTGCGCGGGAGTATAATTCAATGAATGAGGATCCATTTATCCGCGGCCTGACCCTGCGCGGCTCCTGCTTGACGAAGTCATCGCGGACGCGAGAGAGGAGAGCGGCCTCAGGATCATTGGATGCGCTGGAATCACGCACGGTATGCTGTAGCCACGCAAGCGTAAACCTGAACGGTGCCGGAATGGGAGACCATGAACCATTCGTTATCCCCGACCCACGCCATGGATCACGCGAGCACGGACGTATTACGCGGGGATCTGACCTACTTCCGTCGGCACGGAGTGTTGTCAGGCCCTGCCATTGGACGCGTGATTGACCGCGGCAACAATCAGGACTGGCGGTTTCTACGCGACGCGGTGGATCGCGATCCCGAGGTGCGCGCCGCGGTCATCCGCATCGGCGCAGGCATGAAAAAGGATGACTTCGTAGGCCACTGCTTCACTTTCTGGTGGAACTATGCCCATCATGCCCCTGCGCTTTTGCGGCGGAAGCGGAAAGACGCTGCGCCTTTCGTCTCGATCGGAAAAGGTCTGATGCCGGCATCCTCGCAACCGGATTGGGAGTACGTCGTCTCGGCGGCCGCGCGGCTGCAACGGAGCCTGCCTGCCGCCGCCGTCGTTGGCGGCACGGCGGCGGCCTTGCCTGCGCGCCATCGCGTATCGACGGATGCCGACCATGCATTGCCCGATCCGGTCGCGCATTTCAAGGCGATACTGTCTCGCCTGGAGCAGGAAGCGGGTTGGCGCACGCATCGCACGGTCTACGGCAAAATTATCTTGGGCAATCTGGACGGCGTCGATACGGGCATTCGCCAGTTGATCCGCACTGCTCCTCTGGAGACGGTGCCGATCGCGATCGAGTACCTGGGACATACGGTGACGGTGCCCACTTATGCCGAGACGTTGCGCATCAAGGGCGTATTCATCGTGAAACGCAATGCCACGCGCGACTTCCTCGATTTCGCCGCCTTGGCGGCCAGTGTGACGGAATCCCGTCTGCATGAGGCCATGGAACCCTTTGATCGCCTTTACCCCCAGCCCAACGGCAATTCCCCCCTGCATCAACTCATCTTGCAGTTGGGCGATCCGAGCCCCTATGACCTGTCCGTGACGGATTGGCGCGCCTTTGACGTGCAGGACGTACGATGGAGTTCCTGGCCCGCCGTGAAAGAGCGTTGCCTGGAACTGGCCGTTGCGCTATGGCACGGCCTGTACCCTGAAACGGAAAACGGTCAGGCCGGTTAGGGAGGCTGTTCCTCTCGCTTAAGATACAAAGCGGCGCCAAGGATCTTGTCTTTTGGCGGTAGCCGCGGCAAAGCGATCAGGCCTCGGCGCGTCCGCCCCGGCGGGACTGCACTGCCGTATGCGCAAGGACGAACGGAGCGCAGAAACCCGATCGGCGGCGACTGGCCGCCAAAGCCGGCGTACGCGCGGAAACGGCCACTCGTCCCTACCTGCCAGCTCGGCGCGCTTTATGGCTATCGTCATCGCACCCGCCAAGGAGGCAGGGATCGCAGTCATCCTCCATGCCGGCAGGCTTGATCAAGCGCGAAGATCAAGATATGGGCGCGTAGATAGACCCGCGCTCGAGGCGGCTACGCGGCAGACGGCATGCGGCCTGTGCCGCCGCGGAACGCAAGGCAACGATCGTCCCTTGCGGTTGCCGGATCGGAATACGCGCGCAAGGCATTTGCCGTTGGACGGCTTACGGTCTATGCTTCGTCTGTCAGTCTCTATGCCCGTCAGCCGGCCGCGCGCCTTTTCCGTTTGCCTATGCCTCGCCTTCTCACGCCGGAAATCCCGGATCCTGCCGATCCGGACGCCCAATACGCCTTCTTTCGCGCCCACAGCTATCTGATCCTGCCGGATCTGCTGGTGCCGGATCAGGTCCGCGCCATGAACGAAGCCATGGACCGGGACATGGCGCGCCATCCCTTCATGTGGTACACCCAGGGCGTGGGCAACTACAACTGCAATCTGTGGCTCACCGAACCTGTCTTCGAAGAGGCGATCCGACCGCCCCGGCTCTTGGCCATCCTCGAGCGTTTGATGGGCGGCCCTTTCTGCTTCGAAGAACTGGCGGTGCGGCACAGTCCCGGCGAAACGGTCGGGCGCAGCACGGCCTGGCACCGGGATCGGGCGTACTGGACGGAACATCCGCTCCATCTGGATTACGCCCAGATCATCTACTACCTGACCGACGTGGACGCCGCCACCCATTGCTTCACGATCAGCCCCGAACCGGCGGGCGGCGCGATCCTGGAGCGGGACGAGCATTTGGCGCGGCACGGCATGCTCCATTTCCATGGCCGGGCCGGCACGGGCATTCTGTTCAACGCCGCGACGTGGCACGGCGTGACGTTGCGCCGGACCGCGCGCACGCGCCGCACGATCCAGGTCTATTTCGGGCACCCTGCCCGCCCGCCTCTCAGCGACGCAACCTTGATGCCGCCCCGCCTGTGGCGGGATCATCCCGACGCCGAAATCCGGCGCTTTTACGGCAAACTGAACCGCTATTCCGAGCTCGTGCTGGCCGGGTTGGGCCTCTTGACCCGCCAAACCTGATTGCCAAAGCGCCCTGTTCTTTGGTATGGTGATTGGGCTTGGGTTGCCGATCGGCCTCGGCGCGAGACTTGTCCCTATTGTTCCAAGGAGCGCATCATGTTATCCGTACGTAGACCTGCCTCATTGAACCGGCGCCAATTCCTGGGCTTCGCCGCCGGCGCCGCGGCCGTATCCGCGTTGGCGGCCTGCGCGCCCGCCGTCCCGAGCGCGCCCGGCGCGGCGGAGGCCGGCGCGGACGCGGCGCCCACCGAAATCGGCTTCGCCTGGTGGACCGGCGGCGAACAGGCCAACGCCTTGTTCGAAACGTCCATCGATCGTTTCGAAGCCGCCTTCCCCAAATACCGGGTCGTCCGCGACTCGGTGCCGTACGGCGAGTTCCATGCCAAGATCCTGACGGCCTACGCGGGCGGCAACGCCGCGGACGCGCACGGCGTGCCGTGGGGCACGGTGTGGTCGCTGGCGCACAGGGACGTCCTGCTGGACATGACCGGCCTGGTGGAAGGCGACCCCGACATCGACTGGGACGGCATGTGGCCGGCCGTCACGGACGGGTGCCAGTTCCCGTCCGGCACCATCATCGCCCTGCCCCGCGAGTCTTTCGGGTTGCGCATCTACGCCTACAACAAGACGCTGTTCGACGAAGCGGGCGTGGACTATCCCGCCGTGGACATGGACGCCGGCAACTGGACCTGGGACGTCTGGCGGGACAAGGCGCGCCAGCTGACCCGGTTTGACGACAACGACCGGCGCGTCATCATGGGCGCCGACCAGTCGGCGGATTACTGGAACCTGCTCACCGTCATGCCCTCCTTCGGCGTGTCCATGTTCAACGCGGACGTCACGCATTTCAATCTGGACGCCCCGGAAATCGTCCAGTGGCTGGAAATGCTGCCCGTGATGATCAACGAGGAACGCTCGCTGGGCAAACCGGACGAGACCCGCGAGTTCGACTGGGGTTCCAGCGGCAAGATGGCCATCGACACCACGTCCACCTGGAGCATTCCCAACATGCGCAAGACGTGGGAGGACATCGACTGGGACTTCGTGCCGCCGCCCAAGGGCGACGCGGGCCATTCCAATTTCGTCGGTTGCGACTACCACTCCATCAACGGCTCCGATTACGCGGACGTGGACGGCGCCTGGGAGCTGCTGAAATTCCTCAACAGCCCGGACGAGGATCTGTGGTGGTCGCAGAACTTCTTCGGCGCGCCCTTCCGTAAAGTCAACGTCGAGGCCTGGGCCGCAAGCCTGGGCAGCATCGTGCCGATCGAAGGCTGGAAATACATCCTGGACATGACGAACACGGCGACGCCGTGGACGCCGATCGCCTTCCAGGAGGAACTGAACACCATTCATTCCAACGAGATCAACCAGGCCGTGCTGGGCGACCGGCCCGTGCAGGAAGTGGTGGACAGCATTACCGGCAAAGTGGCGGAGATGATCGCCAACTTCGAATAGCGCCGCGTCGGCTGCTCGCCGTTCTTTTTTCCATTGCCTGACTCCTGCCTGGCCTGCGGGCCGGGCGGGAGCCTTTGCGCGTCAGCGTCGTCCTGCGTCCGTGGCCGCGGTTGCTTCCGTAACGTCTCCCATCCGCGAATACCGCTACGCGCGCGAGTTCTACCAGGCGCTCGATTCCCGCCGATCGAAAATTCCCGCCCCGGATCTGGAGCGGTGCTTCGCGGCGGCGGTCCAGTTCCAGCAGGATCGGTTCCATCCCGGCTTGAATTTCGAGCCGCTGGGTTCGTCGCCGCGGCACAACCTGTTCTCCATCCGCGCGTCCCAATCGTTGCGCGTCCTCCTGGCGCTGGAAGGCGGCATGTGCGTGTTCGCCAACGCCGGCGAGCACGATCCGATGTACGCCTGGGCGGAACGACGCGGCTATTACGTGAATCCGGCCGCGAGCCGCGCGATCCAGGCCGCCGACGCCGCGGCCGCCGGTCCGCCGCCTTTCCGGCGCGCCCTGGAACAGGCCCTGAGCGGCGCCTTCGAAGAATGGATGCTGTTTCCGCATCCCGATCAGCAAAGCCTGCTCAGCATCCGCTGGACGGGACCGGCCCGCATCCGGGGCGCGGCCGGAACGGGCAAGACGGTGGTGGCCCTGCACCGAACCGCCGTCCTGGCCGCGCGGTACCCGGAGCAGCAGGTGCTGTTCACGACCTTCTCCAACTCTTTGTGCAAACTGCTCGCGGGCTACTACCGGCGTTTGCCCAACGCCCGCGACAACGTGGAATTCGACCACATCGACCGCCTCGCCTATCGTTACAGCGGCCGGCAATGGGTGCAGGCGCAGGCGGTGACCGACGCTTTCCAGGCCGCTTACGACCGCCTCGTCGCCGGCACGCCGCTGGCGCGCTTCGGCCCGGAGTACCTGCGCGCGGAAATCGTGCGGGTCATCAAGGGCCGCGGCGTCCAGGAGGCCGCGGCCTATCTGGATACGGACCGCTTCGAACGCCTGGGCCGCCAGCATTCCTTCCCCAAGGCCGTCCGCGCGCAAGTCTGGCAGCTGCGGGAGGCGTGGGAGGCGGAAATGCGCACGCGCCGGACCGTCGATTTCATCGACAACGTCATCCGGGCCCGGGACTGCCTGCAACGGCGCGCGACCGGCCTGTACCGGGCGGCGGTGGTCGACGAGGCGCAGGACATGACGCTCGTCGGCATGCAACTGGTCCGGGCCCTGGTGGCGGGCGCGCCGGACAACCCCGTCCCGGACGACGGCCTGCTCTTCCTGGACGACGCCGCGCAGCGCATCTATCCCGGCGGGTTCCGCCCGCGGTGGGCCGGCCTCAATATCCGCGGTCGTTCCCACGTTCTGTCCCGGAACTACCGCAATACCCGCGCGATTTACGCCGCCGCGGCGCAGGTGCGGGGCCAGGCGCTGGTGGCGAAGGAAGACGAAGACGACGGGGCCGTCATCCAGGCCGCCACGGAACGGGAAAGCGGCGCCAAACCCCTCTTCGTCAAGGTGCCGGCGCGAGGCGAAGCCCTCTATCTGCGCCGCGAGATCGAGAACCTGTTGCAACAGGACTTCAGCCCCGAGGCCATCGGCGTCCTGTGTCGCCATAACCGGGATGCCGAACAGCTGGCCGGCTTCCTGCAGCGCCAGGATTTGTCCTGCGCGTTGCTCAAGCAGGCGCGCGACGCGGTCCTGCCCGGCGGCCTGCGCATAGGCACCTTCGACCGCGCCAAAGGGCTGGAGTTCCGCGCCGTCTTCATTCCGCGCATCGGCCGTTCGCTCTTTCCGGCCGCCAGCGACGCCGGACGGACGGGCGCGCGCGCCGAGGCCGGAACGGAAGGGCCGTTGCGCGACCTGGCCCAGGAAACGCGCCTGCTGGAGCTGGATCGCCTCTACGTCGCCATGACGCGGGCCCGGGATCGTCTGTATTTGATCGCCGACGAAGATCCCTGCGCCGAAGTCCTGGCCGCGGCGGACTGTTTCGACTGGACGGACGGCCCGTCGCGCGCGGCGGGCTGACGCCGCGGGCCTCCATGGCGCGTTCCCGCTCCGATCCCGGCGTTTCCCTGGGCCGGCTGGTCGCCCTGCCCTTGCTGGCCCGCTCCCTGATTGACACGGGCACCCAGATCTTTTTTCCCTTCCTGCCCCTCCTGGCCCAGGGTTTCGGCCTTTCCTCCATCCAGCTGGGCCGCATTCTGGGCCTGCGCAACCTGACGGGCTTGACGGGGATCTTCGCGAGCGCCCTGGCGGACCGCTACGGGTACCGGCGCGTGATGCGCGGGCAGTTGCTCGCGGGCAGCTGCGGCTTTCTTTTGATCATTCTGCCCGCGTGGGAAGTCCGGGTCGCGGGTCTGTTTCTTTCGGGCGCGGCCACCTTTTCCTTCCTGCCCACCATGCAGGCCTATCTCAGCAACCGGCTGCCCTACGCCCAACGCGCGCGCGGCATGGGCATCGTCGAATACGGGTGGGCCATCGCCAGCATCGCGGGCCTGTCCACCGCCGGCTGGGTCATGGAACGCTGGGGGTGGCAGGCGCCCTTCGCCGGCCTGGCCGTCGGCCTGTTCGCGTTTTTCTTCCTCTTCCGCTTCCTGGCGGGCCGGCCCGAGGGCCCTCCGCCGCCTCCCAGGCCTCCCGGCCCGCGTTTCCGGTTCAAGGCGTTCTTCGGCCCGCAGGCCAACGTGCGTTCGATCCTCGCGACCCTGGGGTTGGGCGGCGTATTGCTGTTCGCCCTGGTCAACGTGACGTTCACCTTCGGGGATTGGCTGGTGACGGCGTACGACCTAGAGGCCGGCCAGTTGGGCGTGGTGGCCCTGCTCATCGGGTGCGTGGATTTGGCCGGCAGCGTCACGACCAGCCTGTTCAGCGACCGCATCGGCAAGCGACGCGCGCTGATCGGCGGCGGCGCGCTCTCGATCGCCGCGCTGTGGGCCTTGCCCGCGTTCGAGGTCACGGTGGTCAGCAGCGTGGGCGGCCTGCTGCTCGTGCGCGGCCTGCTGGAATTCACGCTCGTCACGTTCATCGCCTTCGCCAGCGAGCAGGCGCCGCAGCGCCGGGGGCGCATGCTCGCGCTCACGAACGCGTGCGCCTTGTCCGGTTCCTCGCTGGCCGGTTTTACGGGTCCCTGGCTGCTGCAGCGCCGGGGCATGGCCGGTCCCAGCCGCGTCAGCGCCCTGAGCCTGCTGGCCGGCGCGCTGCTCGTCGGGCTGTGGCTACGCGAGAATCGCGGGCCGGGCCGACGCTCCGTATGATACGATGGTAAGGCGTAAACGCCCTTGACGGCCCGGATGGAGCATGCCCAAGCGCACCGACCTAGAGACCATTCTCATCATCGGCTCCGGGCCGATCGTCATCGGGCAGGCGTGCGAATTCGATTACTCGGGCGTGCAGGCGTGCAAGGCCCTCCGGCAGGCGGGCTTCCGCATCGTCTTGGTGAATTCCAATCCCGCCACCATCATGACCGATCCGGAAATGGCGGACGCCACCTACGTGGAACCTCTGACCTGTCCGTACCTGGAAGCGATCATCCGCCGGGAGCGGCCCGACGCCCTCTTGCCCACCGTGGGCGGGCAGACGGGCCTGAATCTGGCCGTGGAGCTGGCGGAGGCCGGCATTCTGGACCGCTACGGCGTCGAACTGATCGGCGCGCGCCTCGAAGCGATGCAAGTCGCCGAGGATCGGGAGCGCTTCAAGCAGGCCATTGCCCGCTACGGCCTGGAGTCGCCGCGGTCCTACCTGGCGACGTCGCTGGCCGAAGCCCAGGCCTACGCCGACGCCTTGGGCCGGTTCCCTATCTTCATCCGGCCCAGTTTCACGCTGGGCGGCAGCGGCGCGGGCGCCGTCTTCACGGCGGACGAATTCGAGGCCAAGGTGGCCTGGGGCCTGAAGGAAAGCCCCGTGAACAGCGTGCTGGTCGAGGAGTCCCTGATCGGCTGGAAGGAATACGAGCTGGAGGTCATGCGCGACGGCGCGGACAACTACGTGGTGGTGTGCTCCATCGAAAACCTGGACGCCATGGGCGTGCATACGGGCGACAGCATCACGGTCGCGCCGGCCCAGACCCTGACCGACAAGGAATTGCAGCGCCTGCGCGATCAGGCGCGGCTGGTCATGCGCGCGGTCGGGGTGGAAACCGGCGGCTCCAACGTGCAGTTCGCGGTGCATCCCGAGACGGGCCGCGTGGTCGTCATCGAAATGAACCCCCGCGTCTCCCGGTCCAGCGCCCTGGCGTCCAAGGCCACGGGTTTCCCCATCGCCAAATGGGCCGCCCTGGTGGCGGCGGGCTACCACCTGGACGAACTGACGAACGATATCACGCAGCGCACCGTGGCGGCCTTCGAGCCGTCCATCGACTACGTCGTGGTCAAGATCCCGCGCTGGGCCTTCGAGAAATTCAGCGGCGCGGACGCGGAGCTGGGACCGCAGATGAAATCCGTGGGCGAAGTCATGGCCATCGGCCGCACCTTCAAGGCCGCGTTGCAGAAAGGCATTCGCAGCCTGGAAATCGGACGCGCCGGGTGGGGGCCGCTGGACGCGGACGCGCCGGCCGCGCGGGAGGACGCGGCTCTGGCCGAGGCGCTGCGCGTGCCCAACCGGGATCGCCTGTTCGCCGTCTACTCGGCCTTGTCCCGCGGCTGGTCCCTGGAGCGCATCTGCCGCCTGACCGGCTTCGATCTCTGGTTCGCGGATCAGTTGGCGCAGATGCATGAATTCGCGGCGACGTTGACCGCGCTGGACGCGGCCGACCTGCGGCAGGCCAAACGGCTGGGCTTCGGCGATCAGCACATCGCCGACCTGATCAACGCCCAGGCCGGGAACCGCGCCGCCTCCGCGGTGACCGCCGCGGACGTGCAGACCGCGCGCGGCGCGGCCGGCCTGCAGCCGACGTACCACCAGGTCGATACCTGCGCCGCGGAATTCCAGGCGTTCACCCCGTATCTCTACAGCAGCTACGACTGCGCCGACGAGGCGCCGCCCAGCGCGCGGGCCAAGGTCGTCATCCTGGGCGGCGGGCCCAACCGCATCGGACAGGGCATCGAGTTCGATTATTGCTGCGTGCATGCCAGTTTCGCCTTGCAGGAACTGGACTACGAGACCATCATGGTCAACTGCAATCCGGAAACGGTCAGCACCGACTACGACACCAGTTCCCGGCTCTACTTCGAACCCCTGACCCACGAAGACGTGCTGCATATCGTGGAACGGGAGCGCCGCGCGGGCGAACTGGCGGGCGTCATCGTCCAGTACGGCGGCCAGACCCCGCTCAACCTCGCGGCCGGCCTGGCGGCCTGCGGCGTCCCGATCCTGGGCACGACGCCGGCCAGCATCGACCTGGCGGAAGACCGCAACCGCTTCAGCGAACTGCTGGCGGCGCTGGACATGCCGGCGCCGGCGCACGGCGTGGCGCACGACGGCGCCGCGGCGCGCCGCGTGGTGGCGGCCATCGGGTATCCCGCGGTGGTCCGGCCTTCCTACGTCTTGGGGGGACGCGCCATGGCCATCGTCAACGACGAGGCCGAGCTGCTGGCCTACATGGAGAAAGCCGCGCAGGTTTCGCCCGACCATCCGGTGTTTCTGGACCAATTCCTGGAAGACGCGGTGGAAGTGGACGTCGACGCCGTCTGCGACGGCGAGCGGGTGGTCATCGGCGGCATCATGCAGCATATCGAGAAGGCCGGGATTCACAGCGGGGACAGCGCCTGCGTCCTGCCGCCTTTCCAGATCAGCGAATTCCATCTGCGGACCTTGCGGCGCTACACCCGGATCCTGGGCCAGGCCTTGCAGGTCCGCGGCCTCATGAACGTGCAGTACGCCATCCAGGACGACGCGGTCTACGTCCTGGAAGTCAACCCGCGCGCCAGCCGCACGATTCCCTACGTGAGCAAGGCGACCGGCGTGCCGCTGGCCAAGGTGGCGGCCAAGGTCATGCTGGGCGTCTCCCTGGAAGCCCAGGGCGTGACGGAGGAACCGGCGCTGGACGGTTTTTTCGTCAAGGAGGCGGTTCTGCCCTGGAAAAAATTTACGGGCATCGACGCGTTGTTGGGACCGGAAATGCGTTCCACGGGCGAAGTCATGGGCCACGCGTCCCGGTTCGGCGCCGCGTTCGCCAAGAGCCAGGCCCAGGCCGGGGCGGCGTTGCCCGCGTCCGGCGGCATTCTCATCACCGTCAACGACTTCGACAAGAGCGAGGCCCTGCGACTCGCCCGCGGGTTCCATCGCCTGGGCTTCGCCATCTACGCCACCCGGGGCACGGCGGATTTCTTCAGCCGCTCCGACATTCCGGTGCGCCAGCTGGCCAAGGCGGGGCAGGAAGGGGCCAACGTGCTGGACGCCCTGCGCGGGGGCCGCATCCAGCTCATCGTCAATACGCCGTGGGGCACGCGCAGCCAGGAGCACGGCGCGCAGATCAGGGGCCTGGCCACGTTGCTCGGCATTCCCTTGCTGACGACCATGCCGGCGGCCGCCGCGGCTCTGAACGGCATCCAGGATCTGCGCGCCGGCCAGACGGAAATCCGCAGCTTGCAGGACTACGCGGTAGCGGCCTGATGCGCAGTCCCGCCCGGCTCGTCCTGTCCGACGGCGCGGTTTTTGAAGGCGAGGCCTTCGGTGCCCGCGCGACCGTCGTGGGGGAGGTGGTGTTCAATACCTGCCTGACCGGGTATCAGGAGGTCATCACCGATCCTTCCTACCATGGCCAGATGGTGTGCATGACCGCGCCCCATATCGGCAACACGGGCATCAACGCCGAGGATCAGGAAAGCGCGCGCCCGCGGATTACGGCGTTGCTGGTGCGGGAGATCAGCCGCGTCGTGTCCAACTGGCGCGCCCGCGCCTCCTTGCCGGCCTGGCTGGCCGCGCACGGCGTGCCGGGGATCAGCGAGCTCGACACGCGTTTGCTGACGCGCACCATACGGGAACAGGGGGTTTTGCACGCGGCCCTCTGCACGGACGGCTCGCGTTCCGCGGACGAATTGCGCGCCATGGCCGCGGAATGGCCGGGCCTGGCGGGCCGGGACTTGGTGCAGGCGGTGACCTGCGACGCGGCCTATCGCTGGGAGACGGAGTCCGACGCCGTCTGGATGGCCGCCGTCGAGAACGGGGCGGCGCAGGGGACGGAGAACGCGGAAGCGCCCGCGGAGCCCCCTTTGGTGGTGGCCTACGACTACGGCATCAAGCACAACATCCTGCGCCGGCTGACCAGCCACGGCCTGAACGTACGGGTCGTGCCCGCGCGTACGCCCGCGGCGGAAGTCCTGGCCTTGCAGCCGGACGGCTTCTTCCTGAGCAACGGGCCCGGCGATCCGAGCGCCCTGCCGTACGCGACCGCCTCCGTGCGCCAGCTCATCGCCAGCGACATTCCGGTCTTCGGCATCTGCCTGGGCCATCAGATCATCGCCCAGGCGCTGGGCGCGGAGACGTTCAAGCTCAAGTTCGGCCATCACGGGGGCAACCAGCCCGTGGGCGAGGCGGATCGGGGCCCGGTGCAGATCACCTCCCAGAACCACAACTACAGCGTGAATCACGAGGGCTTGCCCGCCAACGCGCGGATCACCCATTGGAATCTCAACGATCAGACGGTGGAAGGACTGCGCCTGACGGACAAGCCGGTCTTCTGCGTGCAATACCATCCTGAAGCCAGTCCGGGACCCCATGACGCCGACGCGTTGTTCGCCGCCTTTGCGCGGATGGTCAAGGAACGCGCAGCATTCCGCGCGTAGCCGGCCCCTGCGCATGCGTCGTTGCTTTGAAGCGGCGGCATACGCGTAAGGCGCGCGCATTCCCTTGCGCTTCCGAACCGATTGACGCTGTGCGCGCGACGCGCGCATAACGGACGCTGGGCGCGGCTGCCGCAGCCCTGGACTTGGTCTGGTTTCCCGGTTTGACAGAAATGACGGTCCCGCACGGGGCGCGCGATGGCTATTGCGAGCTGCCGCGCAATAAGGCGATGGTTCCGATGCCGGCTTCGTTACGGCGCATGGATGCGAAAGGATCGATATTCTGGATACAGGCGGGAGGCGCCGTAGCGACAGGCCTGAAGCCGGATCGCGGATGGGCGCGGCGCGGGATGCCCTTGGGTGCAACACTCGGTTGTGACCATAGTCATAACTATGGTAAAGTAAGCGACTGCACCAGGAGGCCCTCATGGCAGCGAACGATGTTTCCGCGTCTGGCACGCGAACGGTCAAAGCCTCGGAGTTCAAGGCGAAATGCCTTAAACTCATGGATGAACTCGCGGAGAACGGCGGCGAGATTGTGATTACCAAAAACGGTCGCCCGATCTCGCGTCTCGTACCCTACCGGAAGAAGTCCAAGAGTCTCTTCGGCATCCACAAGGATCAGATCCGGATTCTGGGCGACGTCATTGCGCCTGCAGGTGAACCGTGGGCAGCCGAGACCCATCCTGACCGAGGGCTGAATCCGGATGCTGTTGCTTGATACGCACGTACTGCTGTGGCTCGTGGCAGGCGATCCGCAATTGGGCGTCCGCGCGCGGGTTGCGATCGATCAGGCTTGGCAGTCCGATCAGCTGGGCGTCTCCGCGATCTCGTTCTGGGAAGCGGCCTGGCTGCAAGACCAGGGGCGGATCCAGTTGGCCAAGGAGCTGGAACGATGGCGCGGGGAACTGTTGGCGCAGGGCCTGATCGAAATTCCCGTCAATGGCCAGATCGGAATCCGCGCCGTCAGCTTGGCCCCTTTCCATGCGGACCCGGCTGACCGCGTGATTGTCGCCACCGCCTTGGCGGGCCATCGTCTATTGACGGCGGACCGTCAAATGCTGGCTTGGCGCGGCCCCCTGGATTGTCTCAAGGCGACGGAATGAGAGACTCAGACCGGCGAGACGACCTTGACAGGGCCGTTGAGCCGTTGAGACCCGGATTCCGGCGTCGGCCGGCTACGCGCGGAAACCGCGTCGCGCAAGATGACGGGGGCTAAGTCAGGGCGTTCCATGGCCTCGCTCCTTTTGGCACCCGATACGCTTGCGTCTTTCCAAATTCTGCGCGGCCACTTGCAGGCCGCGCAACGCGACGATCCTTTCGCCTTGGCGTGGCTCATCATGCCCGCCCGGCTGGAACAGGCTTGGCGGTTGCACGCGGGCGCGTCCCTCAACGTGCATACGCTCGCCTTGCACGCGGCCGGTCCCCAGACGGTCGGATCCGTCATGCTGGAACGAGCGGGCCAACCGGCGCTTGTGCTGGATCGTTTGCAGCGGCGCCTGCTTTTGCGAGAGATCCTGGCGCAGGCCCACAGGCGCAAGGAACTGCAAGCCTTGCCGGGCGCGGCGGACAAACCGGGCCTGATCCGGCATCTCGACGACCTGCTGCAAGAGATGAAACGGCAAGCCGTCTCGCCGGTTGCGTTCCAAACCTATGCCGATGGCGCGGACGACGTCCGCGAGCAGGATATAGCCCTCCTCTTCCGGCGCTATGAGGAAACGCTGCGCCGCGAGGGCGTGACCGATGAAACGGGCGTTATGGCCGCGGCGTGCGGCCTGCTCGACGCGGGGGCGGCGACGTCCGATCTTCCCGTCTACGCAGGCGTGATGGGTTACGTCCGCTTCGCGCCTCTGCAGATCCGGTTCTTGCGGCGGATGCTGCAACGCGTACCCCACGCGTGCGTTTTCCTGCCGGCGGCGGCAGATTCCGTAGCGCCGGGCTGGATCCGGGAAGTCGCCGCCGGATTGGAACTCTCCCCGTCCCGCGCGGCGGAAACTTCCGCCGCCGCGGCTCGCCCCCGCGTCGTTCATGTCGAAGCGCCTACCCCGGAGCATGAGGTGCGGTATGTCCTGCGCGCCGCGAAGCGGTTACGCATCGAAGGGAAAGCGGAGTACCGGGACATGGCCTTGTGCGTGCCGGACGCCGCAACGTACGCCGCGCTGTTGCATGAAGTCGCAACGGAATACGGCGTTCCCCTGGCGTTGCCTCAAGCCGTGGCGCAAAGTCCCCTTTGGGTCTTTCTGCGCCAACTGCTGCATCTTTCCCCCGATTTCGATTGGCATGCCTGTTGGGACGTCTTCGCGTCGCCCTTTCTGCGCCAGTCCCTGCTTGCCGCGGAAGAAATGGCCGCCGTGCGTTTCATGACCGCCCGTTGCCGCGTCATCCAAGGTCGGGCGCAGTGGCGCGCCGCCCTGGATCCAGCGGTAACCTGGTCTGCTGAGGAACAGGCGCGCATGCAACTCGCGGACGACCGGCGGCGGGAACTGCTTCCTAAAGTCGAACGTCTCTTTGACGCCTTAAGTCCGCCGGCGGACGACTCGGCCCTGGATGGCGCAGCTTGGGTGGAACGCCTGCTCCGCGCGCGCAAAGAAGATCCCGTCGGCCTCGTTTTGCCCCCATCCCTTGAGGGCGGAGAGGACCTGGACAGCTTCCGGGCCCGGACTGCGTTGGCTCTCATGCAGCAAGTCGCCGCGGACGCGCGATTCAGCCTTGCCTCCCGCGCCGCTTTGCCGTGGGCAGAAGTGCGGGAACTGCTGTTGGACGACATGGCCGTCCGCGAAATCCTCGTCCATAAACCGGACGGGGCGGCGCCAGTGACGACCTTCGCCCAGGGATGGATGCTGCCTACCCAGCATCTCTTCGTGTTGGGCATGAACGAAGACTCGCTGCCGCCGGCGCCCGACCGGAACGCTTTCTACGCGCTCCCGGAACGCGCGGATCATCCGTTGCCGCTGGAACGGCATGATTCCCGGCTTGCCGGCATCCAGTGGGACCAGCTGCGAGCGAATTGCCGGACGCAAGCGACTTTGTGCCGGCCGGCGCTGGCCGCCTCCGCGCCGTCGCCTTTCTGGGATGCGGACGCGGACGCGATCAGGATAGGGCGCGACGAACTGCCCGCTTTCGCCGCGGCGGCGTCGCGCACCGAACTGTTGCTGGCTTTATTGCACAAGCGCGCGCGGGCCGTGCCTTCCGCCCTGGAGGACGCGTACGCGAAAGCCCACCGGTTGGCCGGCCTGACCGCGGCGCGCCTTTCCGCCGAAGCGCCCGGGCCTTTCGAGGGCGCGCTCAGGGCGCCGGACGTCCGCCGCGCCGTGCGGCAGCGATTCGGCGCGGACTACGTTTGGAGTCCCTCGTCTCTGCAGGACTATGCCCGGTGCCCCATGGGCTTTTTCGTCAGTCGCGTCCTGCGCCTGGAACCCGAAGTCTCCGCCGAGGCCGGGCTGGACCTGAAGGACAGAGGGGCGCTTGCGCATGCCATCCTGCACCGTCTCTATCAGCGGCTCATAGATGAAAAAATCGAGCTGACGACCGCGCAGGAAAAGCGAATCCTGTCCGAGGCGGTTCGCATCGGCCATGACCTGTGGCGCTCGGCGCCCGCGCAGCTGCGCTTTCAGCCCTACCCGCTGGCGGATTTCGATCGCCGGGAAATCGAAAACCTCGTGCAGTGGTGCGTACGCAATGAAATTCGGGCCGCCGCCGGGCCGTCCTCCTGGACTCCGCTGCGCCTGGAGTGGCGCTTCGCGTCCGTCCTCGATACCGGCAACGCCCCTGACGCGTCCTTTGCGCTACGCGGGATCGTGGACAGGGTGGACCGGAACGACCGCGGCGCCCTCCGCGTGATTGATTACAAGACCCGCCGCCGCGCCTATGCGGCCACGGATACGGATTTCGCCTTGGCCAATCAGACGGTGCTGTACGCCTGGGCCGTATCCCAGCAGAACTGGGGGCCCGTCGCGGAAAGCGGCTATCGCCTGTTGGGGCGCACCGAAGACGCCAAATTGCAGAACGCGGTCCGTTTCCAGGATGGCGCCGTCGCCGCGCATGAAAAAGTGACGGCCATGCTGGCGCGGATCCGCGACCAGCAAGCCGACGTGCGCGCCGGCCTTTTCCCCAACGCGCCGCCCAGACTGGAGGGGCAAGACGACCGTTGCGCCGAATGGTGCCCCCTGTCCGATTTTTGCCAGCCCTCGCCGGCCACGCGGCGGAAAGGCCGGCCGCGCGGCCTCTGAAATGGATTTCAGGCATACGCCGGCCCAGCAGGAAGCCATCGCCACGCTGGATCGCAACGTCATCGTGTTGGCCGGCGCGGGCACCGGCAAAACGCACGTATTGGTGCAACGCTTCCTCCGCCTGCTGGAGCATAAATCCGAGTGGCCGACGTCTTCGATCGTGGCCATTACGTTCACGCGCCTAGCGGCCCGGCAGATGCGTACGCGCATTGTGCGCGAAGTGGCCCGCAAGCGGAGGGAGCAACCCGAGAGCGCGCTGTGGAGGCGGCGCGAACGGGAACTGGACCAGTTGCAGGTATCCACCGTCCATAGCCTGTGCGAAAATCTGCTCCGCGCCCATGCGCTGGAAGCCGATTTGGATCCCGATTTTCAGATAGCGGACGAACATGACGCCCAGCTCCTGCAAAGGCAGGCGCGGGATGACCTGTTGCGGAGGCTGGATGAAGAACGACCGCCATGGCTGGAGGCGTTGCAAGCCTATACGTTGCAGGATATCCAACAGGTGGTGCAGGACATGTTCCGGAAACGCAGCACCTTGCACGCCATGCTCCGCTCCCTGAAGACCCAACCGGACGCCTTGTTGGCCGCTTGGCACGCGTTGATTCAGGAGGAGCAGAATCGTGGGTGGGAACAATATTGGCAGGCGCATCCGGATCTGCCGGAGGCTATCGCGTGGGTAAAGTGGACAAGGCATTTTCCGCTTGAGGACAAATGGGGACAGAAAATAGAACCCGCGCGTTGCGCGGCCCAGGCGTTGACCAACCGGGACTGGGAGGCTGCCGTCAGCCAAGTGGGCGAGGGCGGAATGGGACGCATGAGCGGAGGCCAGGCCAAGAACTGGGAAGGCCCGGATGCGCTCGCGACCGCCAAAATGCATGTCAAGACGATCAATGCGGCCTGTAAATTCCTGCAAAAGAAGGAGTTCCAGACGAAGCCCAAGGCTGACGACGTACGGGCGGCCCATGTCCTGCAGGCATGGCTGCAGCTCTGGGACTGGTCGCAAACGCATTACGAACGGCTCAAACGCGCGCAACGTTGCCTGGACTTCGACGACCTGGAAATCAAGACGCAGACGCTCCTGACCCAGGCGACCTTGAACCCGCAGTCGCGCATAGGCCGGTACGTCAACGGCTTGCGCCACGTATTGGCCGACGAACATCAGGACATCAACCCGGTCCAGCAACAGATCATCAATGCTTTGGCTCCATTGGACGAACCGGGCCGGCTGTTCGTCGTGGGCGACGCGAAACAGAGCATCTACCGTTTTCGGCAGGCGCAGGTAACCGCCTTCGCCGGTCTGGCGACAGACCTCCGCGCGTTGACCGGCATCCCTGAAACGGAATTGACGGATTCTTTCCGGACGCATGCGCAATTGACGGCGGCCGCCAACTATCTTTTCCAGCGCGTCTTCCAACCGTTGCACGGATCGGATCCGGAACCCTACGAAGCCAAACCGCTGGCGCTGAAGTCTTCCCGGCCTTCCCCGCTGTCCGGGACGCCCGTGGAGTTGCATCTGGTTTGCCGGCCGGAGGACGAACAGCCGTCGGATGACCGCAACTTGAGGCAGGACGAAGCGCGGGTCGTTGCGGCGCGCCTCCTGCAACTGGCCCACGACGCAACGCCGGTCAGTGATCTCAAAACCCGGGAGACGCGTCCTTTCCGCATGAGCGACGCCGCGGTGCTGCTCCGCTCCCTGAGCGATCTGCACCTTTACGAAAGCGAATTCCGGCAGGCCAACGTGCCCTACCGCGTGATCTCGGGCACTCCCCTGCAGTCCCAGCCCCATATCCGCAGTCTCGCGGCTTTGCTCAAGCACCTGCACAATCCGCAAGACGATTTTTCGCTGGCGATCGCGCTGCGATCCCCGCTCTTCGGCCTGAGCGACGAAACCCTCTATCGCTTGTGCGCGCGTACGCAGGATGCGAATATGCCTCTCCGTCGTTTCGCTTGCGTCGCCGACCGGGAAATGGAGCAGGCGGAGTTGGTGCAGGACGCCGGCCAGATTCTCGCCAACCTGTACGCCCTGGCGCGCGTAGCGTTGCCCGACCGCCTTTTGAGTCAAGCGCTGGAAGACACGGGCTATTTGGCCTCCTGCCTGGCCGATGCGGACGACTACCGCCGGGATCGGCATCTGGATGACGTCTACGCGTTCCAAGCCTACGTGCGGCAGAATGCGACGCGGGGGTTGGGGGCGTTGCTGCGCACGTTCGAAACGGTAGAAGCCGACTACGTGCGCGAAGAGGAGGAGAGCGCCTCCGGCGCGCACGCGTTGGTGCAGATCATGTCCGTGCATGCGGCCAAAGGGCTGGAGTTTCCCGTGGTCTTCGTACCCCAGTTGGACCGCAGGCTGATGAGCGGCGGTCAGAGGCAGGCAGCCTTGGTGGACTTCGATCCGGAATACGGCATCGTATGCCAGTTGCGCGATGACAGGGGCCAGTTGCTCAAACCGTCCAGTTACCGGGCCGCCATGCTTAGAGAGCAACGCATGGAGTACGCGGAAACCAAAAGAATCCTCTACGTGGCCTGTACGCGCGCCGCGGATCTGCTGGTATTGAGCGCCAGAGAGGGTTTTCTCAAGAGAGCGGCCGATACGGGGTTCGCCGCCAACTGGCTTACGGAAGTGATGGAGGCTTTCGCGTTGTCCTACGACGAGCATTTTGGAGGCAGACGGGTTGCGCGCAAGCCCAAGTTCGGCGTGACCTGCTATCGCCACGAAGCCGGTTTTATTGAGGTTCCGCCGGTCTTCGGCCAGGCAACGCCCGCGACAGCCGATCAGCGCCTGGATCATATGCCGCCGATGTCCCTTGTTCCGGACAGGGAAGAAGACATCTTGCGCGACGACTTGCCCGAAGATACGCCGGGCCAGCAGATTGGCATCTTTATGCACGATATTCTGGCCCTTTGGCAGGCTTGGGCCAGGAAATCGGACGCGGAACTGGCCGCGTACGTAAGGCTCAAGGCGCGGCAACGCAAGATGGCCGATAGCGCTGCAGTAGAAAACGCGATATCCTGCCTGCTTGCACTGAGAGGCAAGGAGGAAGCGACGGCCATTTCAGAGGCCGCCGAAACGTACGCCGAATTACCTGTGGCTTGGAGGGATGGCCATCGCGTAATTCACAGACGAATCGATCTGGCTTACAAAACTGCCGCCGGGGATTGGCAGATCGTGGATTGGAAAACGGAAGCAGTCACGGCGGAAAACCTGGTTGAGGTCAAATCGCAGTATGTCGGCATTCTAGCCGAGTACGCGAAGGCCTTCCATGCGCTGGCGGGACAATGGCCTAGGGTTTCGCTGTGTTTCCTCTTTCCCCAAGTCCGCTTCCTGGCGATCTCTTCATCTGATCTTGATCGGGTTTCGTCGCTGCGCGCTTCCCTCAACCCATAACCGAACTTTCATTGGCAAGCGCAGTCAATGGCGTTGGGTTGGAACAAAGCCCAACGGCAACAGAGACCCTCGGCTACGATGTTCACCAGACCAGCAGAGAAGCGAGCGCAGCGATATATCGTCGGCTGACCTTGGAACCTGCTCTTGGTTGGGGATATGCCTGCGGCCCCAGCCAGCTTGAGGCGCGGCTGTCTGCCCGCGCTTGGCGGCTCGCTTTGCGCAACAGATGCGGAGTATCTCGGCTACCGCTTGGCGCATAGGATCTACGTAGCCTGGTGACTTACGTCTGATCTTCGGCAAACGCCGCGGGACGGTCGTGCGTTCCCAGTATGGTTGCGATGCTGGATGGAGGCGCACGCCTGCCCCAAACTCAATGCAACTTGGCTCCAAACCGCGACAGCTTGGATTCGGATCGCCCTGTTGCGCTTCAGGTGAAAATGCCTGGCATAGCCTTGAAATATTTTTACATATTGTTAATATAATAGATTGTACGGAGAACCCTGCGTCATCAGGAGAACGATATGACTGCATCCTGTTTCCCGCATCCCGCGGAGTTGCTGGAAACGCTGCTGGAAGAATACGAAATGGATCTGGATACGTGCGCCGCGCGGTCAAGGTTGGACATGTCCATATTGCAGGATTTGCTGGCCGCTCAACGTGATGTAGATGAAGATATCGCTTTGAAGTTGGGGCGCTGCTTTAGCGGTACCCAGGAAACATGGCTGCGCCATCAGGCGTTCCACGATTCCGGTTTGCCTTCCAAGATATCACGCGACGCGACGCGCACAAGAAGCCATGCGGATCCGATGTCGTCTGCGTCATCCGCAGGTTTGCCCGCGGTCTCCGCGAAGCGGTACAAGGGTTGCGGGCGTGGCCAATTGCCGTAGAATTCCATACGCGCGCGAAAATGGACGATGCAATCCATATATGCAAACAAGAGATGGCTGGAATTTTATGCGCTGAGTTCGCTCGTTGGCACACAGATTGACGTAGGGAGAAGTAAAGAGGCGATCAATCATGGAAAGCAGTCAAATACCCGTATACTGCCGACGGCACTGGGGCAAGTCTGACAGGAGCAATCCTGAACGCGTCCACCTCTTGGAACATCATATGGCTGACGTAGCGGCCTGCTTCGAAGCCATTCTTGACCAACCGACGATTCGCCGCAGGCTTGCAAGTTCGGGCCGCTTGGAACGCATCAGTCCTGGATTGGCCGAGCGGTTGTCAGTGTTGGCGGCCCTGCACGATATCGGGAAGATCAACAATGGGTTTCAGTGCCAAATCTGGCGCGAAGACAGTTTAGGCGGGGAAAAAAGACCTCGGAAAGCCAGCCATACCTTGGACCTGATCCCTTTTCTGGAAGACCAAGATGCCTCATGGTTCTTTAAAACTCTGCAGTGGGACGATATCATGCAGTGGGATACGAATAACGGAACGACAACTTGTAGTTTGTTCCTTGCGGCCTTATCTCATCACGGCATCCCTGTCTCCTACGCAACGAACCGATATCATAGACCTCACGATTGGCAAAAATTCGGTGATTTAGACCCGCGTGGCTTCGTTGAACGATTGGCCAAACTCCTGCGGCTTTGGTTTCCCCGCGCCTTTGGAGACATGGTAGATCCCTTGTCTTCCCGTCCCGAATTTCAACATATGTTTCTGGGCTTGTGTACGCTGGCTGATTGGTTGGGTTCTGACGAAGAAATCTTTCCTTTCTGCGATGAGGTGCAAGATTCCTATATCGATATTGCCCGCCGGCGCGCTCGCCGCGCGGTTAAGGACATTGGTCTGGATCTGACGGCGCAACGCCTTTCATACGCCGGATTACCGACCTTCACGGATTTGTTCGATTTGAATGCCCCGCCTAACGCGATACAGCGCTCCATTATGGAAGTTCCGCTTGATCAGCAGCTAACCATCGTTGAATCCGAAACAGGCTCGGGCAAGACTGAAGCAGCCTTGTGGCGCTTCGCCAAGATGTACCAGCATGCATTGGTCGATGGGCTTTACTTCGCGCTGCCTACCCGGGCAGCCGCCAGCCAGATGCATAGACGCATAGGAAATTTTGTCGCTAACTTGCTGCCCGGCACTTGCGGCCCTGAGCCTGTTCTGGCCATTCCGGGCTATCTGCAAATGGGAGAAGCGCAGGGCGTTTTGCTGCCTGATTTCAAAGTCTTGTGGGACGATCAGGCCCAAGGCCGATCCGCGAAGAAACGATGGTCTGCTGAGAGCGCCAAGAGGTTTCTGGCCGCCCAAATCGCGGTTGGGACGGTGGACCAAGCCATGATGGCGGCCCTCAGGGTCAAGCATTCCCATATGCGGGCCTCTTGCCTCGCTCGCAATTTATTGATAGTGGATGAAGTCCACGCGTCGGACTCGTATATGTGCGTCATCTTGGAGAAGTTGCTTGAAGCCCATATGGATGCAGGCGGATACGCCATCCTGATGTCGGCTACGTTGGGTTCAACCGCGCGCCGTCAATGGCTGTTTCAGCCCGCCTCAAAGGATTCCTCCCTAGTCGAGGCTATGGCAACCCCGTATCCGTCCCTTGCCACCAAGGCGCATGCACCCAAAGAGATGCCTTCAAATCGCAAGGACAAGGGAGTATGGGTTGACGCGCGGCCCTTGATGTCCGATTTTGCTCGCGTAGCGGAACGCGCTTTGTCGGAAGCGCGCAACGGGGCCAAAGTATTGGTCATTCGCAATACGGTAAAGTTTGCGATTGAAACTCAAAAGGCCATTGAGGCATTAGCCGCCCATGACCTGGATCGATGGACGTTTACATTCGAGGGCATACCCACATTGCATCACGGTCGCTTCGCTTCTTCCGACCGCCGCGGCTTGGATGCCGAAGTGGAAGCGTTGCTGGGAAAGACGCGTCCCCCCGGCGGCCGCGTAGTGGTCGGGACCCAAACGCTTGAACAATCGCTGGATATAGATTCTGACCTTCTGATAACGGATCTGTGTCCCATGGACGTGTTGCTGCAACGAATAGGGAGATTGCATCGGCATGCGCACTTGGCCAGATCTCCCAAGCACCAAAGACCGATTTGCGTAATCCTGGTACCGGCTGACCGCGATTTAACGTCCCTGATAGACAAGCCGCAAAACGGTTTGGGCATATCAAAAGACGGCAGAGGCGTTTACGCCAATCTATGCATCATTGAGGCAACCAGACGGTTGGTTCTGCAGTATGCCGACGCGGATCAGGCGTGGCGCATACCCGCCATGAATCGGGAACTCGTGGAACGCTCTACGCATGCGGAGGCCTTGCGGAGCCTCGTAGAGGAATACGGCGGAAAGTGGAAAGAACACTATAACCAGATCAGAGGTTTTGAATACGGCGATGGCCAATCTGCGCGTTTGTACATTCTGGACCGCACATTGGATTTCTCGGATCCGGAAATTGTCTTTAGCGATAATGAAGAACGGATTCGAACGCGCATCGGCGATGAGGGTCTTGAGGTCACTCTGGCACCGCCGGCGTCCAGTCCGTTTACCGCAAGGCCTATTGAGCAGATAACGCTTCCGAGCCACATGGCCATGGGACATGATGACATAGAGACCATCGTTCCTGTAGAGCGCGAGCGAGGCTTTGAATTCACGTTGGGCAAGGCTACATTTAGGTATGACCGTCTAGGTTTGCAAAAAACGTAGATCTGTCGCAATCCCGTATTGCGGAATGGCGCGAACTATTGTCTGTGATTTTCCATTGGGACCCCGTGCGTACGGGGAATGTTCCTCTTTCATCCCACGTGAAAGATTTTAACCTAAAGCGGACTATGCCCATTCCCAAGAGGGCATTGGGCCTTGTGAGCGGATGATACGGTAGCGGTCGTTGCCCCCAATGGCGCGAGCATGACTGCTCATGACTCTGGGATACATTCCGTCCGGTAGAAGATTAAGCCATACACAATGTTCACGCATCGGCCTAACTTGCCCCAAGAGTATCTCAAAGCAAACTGGATGCCAATCCCAAGAGGCGGTTGATCCTCAGAGCGTAAGGATGGTTCTTGTCTAGAATCCGCCGCTTCGGCCTTGACAGGCTTGACGCACTGAGGTAACATGGATGGGATAACCTTTAAGTTAAAGGAAATCTGCAGTGCATAACGTTTTACGGGATCCCATCATCAGAATAGCGTCAGAGTCGGCGGGCGCTCAGATCTTGTCCATGCCGCAGATCTATGCTGCCTCAATGGCCGATGATATTCTATCCTATTACGCCTTGCGTCCGCATCAACGACATGGATGGCACGCTTTCTTGGTCCAGCTGGCCTGTTTAGCCATGCTCAAAGCAGGCGTGAGCAAGCCGCCTGTAGAGGTTAGCCAATGGCGTACGCTATTGCGCGGACTAACTCCGGAATACGCCGAAGACGAGGCGTGGCAATTAACGAACGAAGATATCTTCCAACCTGCCTTCATGCAACCTCCGGCCAAGACCTCAACGCGCGTGAACGACTACAAATCCCGAGTGGATACTCCAGACAGGTTAGACATCCTTGTCACAGCCAAAAACCACGATCTTAAGGCCTCTATGGCCTCGCAAGCCTATCCAGATGATTGGTTGTTTGCCCTGATTACTCTCCAAACGATGGAAGGCTTCTTGGGAGCTGGCAATTACGGCATTTCGCGCATGAATGGAGGCTTCGGCAGTCGAACGGCCTTTTCCCTGACGCCTTCCTTGCGGCCCGGCAGCCATGTAAAAAGGGATATCGGAGCGCTTTTGGCGCGTCGGCAGCAGATCATTGATGCAGTACCCATGTTTCATTCTCAAGACATCTCAAAAATTGCTCTGATCTGGACGATTCCATGGGATGGCTTGAGCGGCGAAGCGCTTACGCTGGATCAGCTTGATCCCTTCTACGTTGAGATCTGTCGGCGAGTCAGGCTATACCGCGATGCCAATGGCGATCTGTACGGGCTACGCGCCGCGTCCAAAGCCGCCCGGCTCGCGGCCAAGCCTTTTCAAGGCGTCGTTGGCGATCCCTGGATGCCAGTCAACAGGAAGACCGCCAAGTGCCTGACGTTGGCGCAGGGAGGATTTACTTACAAACGCATTGTGGACTATTTATCCCCTGATGTTTGGGAAAGGCCTCCTCTTCTTGAACCTACGCCCTCCGAATTGGCGTCCCAAGCCTCAGTCAGGCTCGTTGCCCGCGGCATGGTTCGAGGCCAAGGCAAGACCGAAGGGTATTACGAACGCATCATACCCTTTAGGGAACGAACAACGAGAGCTTTTGGGAATTATGCCGAATCTGTGGAATTGGGGGAGATAGCCCAAGAACGAATACGAAATGTCTCAACCATCGCAGGTATTGTCCGGCATGCCGTCATCGCGTTTCTGGCGGGCGGGGATCCGGGGAAAGCCAGCGATGAACATCGATCCCGGGCCAATCGGTGGACCAGGCAGCTGGACACAATCGTTGATGCCGCTTTTTTCGAGGCTTTGCAGGATGAATTCGCAGTTGATGCCGCCGACGAACGTAGCCGTATCCGAGTTGAATGGCTTAACGGCATCTTGGACAGTGCCCGGAAAATCGTGGAAGATGCCACTTACGCGCTTCCCTGCTCCTCGATCCATCGGCATCGCGCCCAAGCCATTGCCCAAAATCTTTTTGAGGGACGAATACGCGCAAGCAGAGAGTTACCCCCTGGAATGTTTAGGTCGCAAGGAGAACGCGCATGATGGATGACCGTACCGCTATCGTCTCTGCCGGAACTGTTCAACGCGTCTGGAACGGATGGCAGAGCGTGGCGAAAAAATTCGCGGATACTCTTGCTCATCCGGATTATCCTCGGGGCGAACTGGCGGAGCTCCGCCGGATGGAGGCCCGCGTGCCGGGAGGCACAGCCTATTGGAAACTGATGGCGAAGGCAGATCTGCTGGGACAAGGCGAAATCTGGGAGCGTAAGTGGGCGCTCATAATCCAAGGCATTGCTATCATGACGCCCACTGTTGGTGACGAAATCGAATTGCGTTCCGCACATGCTCCCCGCATGCCCGTAGGTCAAGCTCTGTTCTTGGGCCAAGATACCGCTCCTGAACAGGGATATTTCAGCGCACTCCGTCTCAATCGGCTATTGATCGCGCGCGGATTCATGTTCCATTCGCTGTTGACCCGCATGTTTCGCATGATGGGAACGGCCGGCCGGTCATTTGATTGGGGCGAAATGGCCGTCTTCATTCTCTATGAAGGCTGGAAGGAACCCCGAGCCGATGCCTGCCGTCGCAAGATAGCGCGCGCTTACTATCGCGCCGAGGCGGAGACCTTCGCTCGCCGCAACCAAGAAACTGAAACTTCAAACCCCCGCTGAAGCATGTCACGGAAGGAGATCGACAAGTGACCGCTACACCCAGATTCTTGCAGATTCACACTTTACATTCTTTTTCCGCGGCTCTCTTGAACCGAGATGACAGCGGCCTCGCCAAGCGTTTGCCTTTCGGCGGGGTTATGCGTACCCGCATATCTTCCCAGTGCCTCAAGCGGCACTGGCGCGTGGTGGAAGACCAATATGCGCTTCATAATATTGACGGAGCGGAAACTGCCGTACGGTCAAGAAATATCGTATCGCGCAGCGTTATGGCGTCAATCCGATTGGAGGAGGCCATTGCCGAAGAAGTCTTGCAAGCCGTTGAGGATGCTTTTCAAGCCGGCGTGTATGGCGACAAAGGGACTGATCCCAAAGCCAGGCAGCCGCTTCTGCTCGGTTTACCGGAAGTCGAATACCTGCGTTCGCATGCCGAAATGATTTGCCGAAACCATTCCCAAGACGCCGCGGCGGCCAAGAAAGACGCGGAAGCTTTTTTCAAGGGGGAGAGAAGCAATTTCCGGGTTTTCAGGGAAAACCAGCGTCTTCCGGGCGGTCTCGTGGGGGCTCTTTTCGGCAGGATGGTTACCTCCGATCCTGCGGCCAACATCGAAGCGGCCGTTCACGTAGCTCATGCCTTTACCGTCCATGCGGAGGAAAGCGAGAGCGACTATTTTTCCGTCGTTGACGATTTACGCGATGATGAAGAGGATGCCGGCGCGGCGCACATCGGCGATATGGAGTTGAATTCGGGACTGTTCTACGGGTACGTGGTAGTGGACGTGCCAGGCTTGGTTTCCAACCTTGAGGGATGCCCGTCCTCTGCTTGGCTGAATGCTGACCGAAAGCTGGCGAGCCAGGTGATAGAGCATCTGATCCACCTGATAGCCACCGTCTCGCCCGGCGCCAAATTGGGTTCGACCGCACCCTATGCTTATGCCGATTTCATGTTGATTGAAGCCGGGACGCGACAACCCAGAAGTCTGGCCAGCGCGTTTCGTTCGCCCACCGATCCGCCTGAAACGCAGGTTGCCATAACGCACTTGGCTGATCACGTGGCCATGCTGGATAAGGCCTACGGCGCGGACGAAACGCGGCGCGTTATGTCCGTTCATGATTGCAGCGTGCCTGAAGCGCAACGGTTGAGCCTAGGCGCATTGGCTGCTTGGTCTGCGCAAACCGTCATGCAGGGCCAATGACGATCGTCATGAAACGGCATCTGATACTTAATCTGGAAGCGCCGCTAATGGCCTTTGGCGGGGAGACCATTGACAATATTGGAGTGACGCGTAGATTTCCGTCCGCCTCGATGCTCACGGGATTGATTGCCAATGCATTGGGGTGGCGTCGCATAGAAGGCACGCGTCACCAACAACTGCAAGACCGACTGATTTTCGCGGCCAGAATTGATCGCGGATCGCCGGAAAGCCAGTTTCTGACTGACTTTCAGACCGCGCAAATTGACAAAAGGGACAAAGGTTGGACCACCAAGGGACAACCCGAGGGGAGGGAAGGCGGAGGAAATACCTATGCCGCCCCCCATCTCCGTTGGCGGGATTTCTTGGCTGATATGCGCTTGACCGTTGCGTTGCGGCTTGAACCTGGAGAAGTCGAGCCGACGATAGCCGAGGTACGGAAAGCCTTGGAATATCCAGCCCGCCCCCTTTTCATCGGGCGAAAACCGTGCCTTCCTTCCAGCTATTTGTTCGTCGACACAGTGGAAGAAGTCTCTGCACTCTCTGCGCTCTTGGCCTTTCCGCTGGAAACGGCGTCGGATACGGAAGGAGAAATTATCCTTTTTTGGCCAGAAGCGGAAAGCATTGATGGCGTTCAGGCGAGTCGGATTTACGCGCTGACGGATCAGCGCAATTGGTTGTCAGGTTTGCATGGGGGCAGCCGCATGGTGTGCGAAACGTCCATCGGCAGCGAACGATTCCCTCCCTTGGCGGAAAATTCCTCCAGCTCCGAAAACGGGGTGAGCCATGAATGACGCAGCCAATCCAACCCAATCAGTTGCAGGATCTGCGTCTCCTCTTCAGATGCTGCGGATCGATATTGATCTGGTGGCATTCCATCATTGGGCCTACAGGCGCCGTCTGGCAAGCCGCCATATTCTGGATGAAGGCTTTGCGTTGCATTGTCTCTTGGTTGAGAGCTTCGGGCTCTTGGCTCCAAAACCGTTCCGTCTGATTACGCCGCGTCACAAGAGAACGGATCATGGCGTTCTTTACGGTTACGGATGCAAGGATGCCGAGGAAATGAAGGAATCTGCCGTACTCTATGCAGATCCTCTACAACTCAAAGCGCTTTCAGGCGGTTCCATTGCAAGCAAGCCCATGCCCGTAATGTGGAGACCGAAACGGCAGCTGGGCTTTGAAGTGCGGATCCGGCCAACTCGACGACGCGCGCGCGGCAACAAAAGCCCAGGAACTGAGCACGATGCTTTCCAGATAGAAGCTATGCGTTATCCTGAAAACGGCATGCCGCGTAGCAGGGAAGCCGTCTATATTGACTGGTTGGCCGAACAATTCGAAAAGCGCGGCGGGGCGCAACTTGAGTCGGCTGCAATGGAGTCTTTCCAGCGAACCAAGGCGATTCGAAAATTGCGCCAACGGCCCATAGAGGGACCTACTGCCGTCATGCGAGGAGTCATTTCCATCACTGAAGGCGAAGCCTTCGCGGCTTTATTGGCTTCAGGTATTGGAAGACACCGCGCATACGGCTATGGAATGATACTCTTGCGTCCAATCACCGCGTCCTTCTAACAAATCGTATTCTTCCCAATGCCTGGCCATTGGCGCCGGCGGCAGTTTAACAATTGAGAAAATCCGATTTGGGGGCGGAACGGCATTCCAGCGTAAGATTGAACGCGTATTTCGTTTGGATTGCCATGGAGCCGCATATGCTCAGCGGAAGACTAGGACTGGAAACCGCCAGAGTTCCGCACGCTGATCGTCACGGGTTACTGTGGCTGTCTAAAGGCGCGCTAACCGTAAAAGCTGGTTCCTTGCGTTTCAAGCGCAGGGAACCAGCTGGGGCCGACAGTTCGTTGGCGGAGGGCGAATACGGTATTCCGTTCCAAAGCCTTTCCATGATTCTCTTGGGGCCGGGTTCCTCGGTTAGCCACGATGCCTTGCGTTTAATGGCTCGCCATGGCACCGCATTAATAGCGGTCGGGGACGATGGCGTGAGATGTTATACAGCTCCGCCTTTGAGACCGGATACTTCCGAAATTGCCCGCCGGCAAATGCAAGCTTGGGCTGACGCTGAAGGAGGGCGCTTGGCGATTGCCCGCAAGATGTACGCGATACGGTTAGGCGAGAAACTGCCGGAGACTGACATTATTGCATTGAGAGGAATCGAAGGCGCGCGTATGAGGCGAACCTATGGAAATCTGGCTCGTCAATTCGGCATACCTTGGCATGGGCGCAGGTACGATAGGGCTAATCCGACTGCAGCTGATATTCCCAATCAAGCGATCAATCATTCGTCCACAGCCGTTACTGCGGCAGCGGTCATAGCGGTTACCGCTACCGGAGCCATACCCCAATTGGGGTTCATTCACGAGGATAGCGGTGAGGCGCTTGCCTTGGATATCGCGGATCTTGTTCGAGACAGCGTTCTATTGCCGGCAGCCTTCAAATCAGCCCAAGACGTCCTGGGCCATCCCAACCTCAATATTGAAAGACATACTCGAAAAACCGTGGGAAAGATGCTGCGAACCAAGAAAGTCATTCCCCGGATGATCGACTTCATCAAAATGCTCTTTTTGGATAATCCGTTTGACGGTGCTGACAGTCTGCCGAGCCGGCAATGACGGTCGTAGTTACTGTTAACGTAGAGGCTAGGTATAGAGGTTTCTTGGCCTCGACTATGCTGGAAATTGCCCCTGGAGTGTATACATCGCCTCGGATGACCAAAGGCATTCGCAATCGAATTTGGACGGTATTGAGCGGCTGGCATAGCCAATTGGGCCAAGGATCGATAGTTATGACTTGGCAGGATTCTGTTGTTGCTGGCGGACAACAAATTCGGACTCTAGGAGAACCGCCCAAGAGTATAGTTGAAGCCGACGGAGTGTTTCTTGTTAAGTACCGTTAGTTTTCCTGCTGCAAAGAGGAAAGATGGGAAAGTGCAAAATCTATGGCGAAGGCCAATTGAAAGTTTAACTTTCAATTGGCGACACCAAGCGGTTCCCCCGTACACGCGGGGATAGACCCGACCGGCGGACGATGAACTGGAGGTTCCCCCGTACACGCGGGGATAGACCCTTGTGGGGCTTGGGCCTACGGGGTTCCCCCGTCCCCCCACGCGGGGATAGACCCCCCTGGTGGTCGATGTCCGCGGGGATAGACCGTCCCAAGCCCAAGCCGAGACGTCCATCCCAAGGGTTCCCCCGTACACGCGGGGATAGACCCGGTTCCCCCGTACACGCGGGGATAGACCATAATGGCGATGATTGATCTGCTCCGCGCGTCCGGTTCCCCCGTACACGCGGGGATAGACCGAGGAGCCACTACGCGCCCAAGCGCCGCGGCAAGGTTCCCCCGTACACGCGGGGATAGACCCCAGCCCCCGTATTCAGACGTAACCGTTGAAGAGGTTCCCCCGTACACGCGGGGATAGACCCTGGGACGCGTACGGACATCCGCCGGACATCGAGGTTCCCCCGTACACGCGGGGATAGACCCCGCAGTCTTTGGAACGCCATGTTCACTTCGATGGTTCCCCCGTACACGCGGGGATAGACCCAGTATGCCCTGTCGCTCGCGCAATGGCAGGCTGGTTCCCCCGTACACGCGGGGATAGACCCAGCTCAAAAATACGACCGTCGTGGGCATGGCCGGTTCCCCCGTACACGCGGGGATAGACCGTACATGGAAGCGGCGGCCGTGAGCCACGAAGAGGTTCCCCCGTACACGCGGGGATAGACCCAGGAGCGTCCGTTCCAGGGCTTTCTCGATGCGGGTTCCCCCGTACACGCGGGGATAGACCGTTGCCATTGCTAACCTGCCTTTGTGTTGTTTCGGTTCCCCCGTACACGCGGGGATAGACCCCACTCCACCTTATTTCTCTTGGTGCATTTGCAGGTTCCCCCGTACACGCGGGGATAGACCCTGCACCGTCCATGTACCGTATAACCTCACTGCGGTTCCCCCGTACACGCGGGGATAGACCCTGCAAAGCCCTAGGACGCAAAAAGCCCTAGGCGGTTCCCCCGTACACGCGGGGATAGACCTGGTCGAGAGTCAGGGTAGCCCCGTCCTCGATGGGTTCCCCCGTACACGCGGGGATAGACCGTTCGCCTATCTCTACCCGTCGCAGGGTATGATGGTTCCCCCGTACACGCGGGGATAGACCTAATCATCCCCTGCTGACCCGACGGCCCCTCGCGGTTCCCCCGTACACGCGGGGATAGACCTCTGGCGCCGTCGGGGGGAACGCGCATGAGATCGGTTCCCCCGTACACGCGGGGATAGACCGTGAAGGTATATCCAAGACATAAGGAATCCTAAGGTTCCCCCGTACACGCGGGGATAGACCTCGGATCTGGCTCCCACGGTTGCCAACGACAGCGGTTCCCCCGTACACGCGGGGATAGACCTTCGGCGCGCAGGCCCGCGCCCAGCAAGAACAGGGTTCCCCCGTACACGCGGGGATAGACCCCAGCCCCGCGTACGTGAAGGACACGTTGAAATGGTTCCCCCGTACACGCGGGGATAGACCCGCAGCCATCCGGTCGCGGGAGCGACCGTGATAGGTTCCCCCGTACACGCGGGGATAGACCACATCAAGCAACGCATATACACGCTCCAAAAAAGGTTCCCCCGTACACGCGGGGATAGACCGCCGAGGCAGACGGAATAGGCCGAGACAACACCGGTTCCCCCGTACACGCGGGGATAGACCTTCGTCCATATTTTCCAAGATTGGTCCGGAATTGGTTCCCCCGTACACGCGGGGATAGACCCCTGCTGGCCCCTGGCAAAAACTTGAGTTGTTAGGTTCCCCCGTACACGCGGGGATAGACCCTACCTCGACGAGCTCCGCGTTCCCACATGGATGGTTCCCCCGTACACGCGGGGATAGACCCGCTGGATAGCTTCGTTTTCGTGGAAGGCCTGCGGTTCCCCCGTACACGCGGGGATAGACCGAGCCGATAGCAATCGGGAGCGCCAGCGCGTCCGGTTCCCCCGTACACGCGGGGATAGACCCTTTACGCCGTACGCCGTGGCCGCCCAAAAACTGGTTCCCCCGTACACGCGGGGATAGACCCCGTGGGATCGCAAGGCAGTTTCACCGCGGGTGGGTTCCCCCGTACACGCGGGGATAGACCCCGGGCCTTCCATTCGTCAAGCCTTGCCATCGCGGTTCCCCCGTACACGCGGGGATAGACCCGGGTAACGTCAGCCGTCAGGTCGGTATCGCAAGGTTCCCCCGTACACGCGGGGATAGACCACAGCGCCCTTGACCCGGCGCCCCCACGAAGAAGGTTCCCCCGTACACGCGGGGATAGACCATGGCCGAATGGTACGTCTTCGACATGGCCCGGGGTTCCCCCGTACACGCGGGGATAGACCAATGCCCGGTCGACGGGATTTCTGGGTAGACAGGGTTCCCCCGTACACGCGGGGATAGACCCGAAAGGACCTGGACATGGCCCACAAGATTACCGGTTCCCCCGTACACGCGGGGATAGACCCATGCGCCAGCCGCCGATAGGGATGACGGAGCGGGTTCCCCCGTACACGCGGGGATAGACCCTGGGAAGAATTCCCGGATGCGGTCCTCGTTATGGTTCCCCCGTACACGCGGGGATAGACCCGCGTCCGGCGGCGATACAGGCAGGGCATACCCGGTTCCCCCGTACACGCGGGGATAGACCAAAGCCTTGAGCGGTTCCGGAAAGCCGGCGAACGGTTCCCCCGTACACGCGGGGATAGACCGCCGCTAGGAGCCGATACCCGGTCCTTGCGTGTGGTTCCCCCGTACACGCGGGGATAGACCGGCGTTCCGGGATGCCGTGCAGGACGCTTTGGGGGTTCCCCCGTACACGCGGGGATAGACCTTGATGGCCGCGCTCGAGTCCGAACTGGACGCGGGTTCCCCCGTACACGCGGGGATAGACCCCAGGCCACGTTGTGGGTGGACGCCCATATCACGGTTCCCCCGTACACGCGGGGATAGACCCTCTTCAATGGGAGTGCGTCTTGCCATGATGACGGTTCCCCCGTACACGCGGGGATAGACCGGATATAGTCGCCAATCTAGAGGCCGAAGTGAAGGTTCCCCCGTACACGCGGGGATAGACCCGCCCCGCGACGCCAGACAACGCCGCCCGTATCGGTTCCCCCGTACACGCGGGGATAGACCCAGACCATCCGCGCCGAGACGCATCCGCCACGGGGTTCCCCCGTACACGCGGGGATAGACCGAGCACGCGCCGCGGGTGGAGCAGGTGCGCCACGGTTCCCCCGTACACGCGGGGATAGACCCGAATATGACTACGATGATCAGGTCGCCGTAAGGGTTCCCCCGTACACGCGGGGATAGACCTTGCTGGATCAGGGATTGGTACAGCAGGAAGGCGGTTCCCCCGTACACGCGGGGATAGACCCAAGATACGGATGATGGCAGATCGCCACTGGTGGGTTCCCCCGTACACGCGGGGATAGACCCTGGACGGCGCAGACGTCAACGTAGCGCGCGACGGTTCCCCCGTACACGCGGGGATAGACCTCCTCCATCCGCCGCCCCCGATGTCTGCCAGCGGGTTCCCCCGTACACGCGGGGATAGACCCCGTAATGGCGACGCCGGCTGATTTGTTCGTGAGGTTCCCCCGTACACGCGGGGATAGACCGCCTTGTACGAGGGGGAGAGATTCATGTCGTATGGTTCCCCCGTACACGCGGGGATAGACCCCCACAAAGGAGACGCTGGAGTCTGCGTGCGTGGGTTCCCCCGTACACGCGGGGATAGACCCTTCGTAGACCCCGAAGACGGCGCGGCAGGTCTGGTTCCCCCGTACACGCGGGGATAGACCCTCTTCACAGAGGATTGGGGCCTGCAGCTGTGGGGTTCCCCCGTACACGCGGGGATAGACCGCCGATAGCCGAGATGCAGGGCCGGCAGATGGTGGTTCCCCCGTACACGCGGGGATAGACCTTCGACCTGCTCCATGCGCCGCCCGAAATAGGAGGTTCCCCCGTACACGCGGGGATAGACCCGTACCGTGCAGGAAGGGTATCAATTCCCTGTTGGTTCCCCCGTACACGCGGGGATAGACCCGAAGGATGGACATGATGACTGCCCCCGTATACGGTTCCCCCGTACACGCGGGGATAGACCCCAGAAAGGCCTTCCCCATATCGTGATACCCGCGGTTCCCCCGTACACGCGGGGATAGACCTCCGGGCGATGACGTGGACGGGAACGCCGCCTAGGTTCCCCCGTACACGCGGGGATAGACCTGGCATTGATCAGGCTGTCCTCGAAGGTCAACCGGTTCCCCCGTACACGCGGGGATAGACCTCCCCGATCTGCGTCTGGGCCGTGATTTGCGGTGGTTCCCCCGTACACGCGGGGATAGACCGCCAGCCATCAGGCCATCGCGCAACACGATATGGGTTCCCCCGTACACGCGGGGATAGACCCATCGAGACGTCGCAGATCTCGGCGGCAGGACTGGTTCCCCCGTACACGCGGGGATAGACCTGTCTCTCATGTCAGGCCGCCTGTCGAAAAAACGGTTCCCCCGTACACGCGGGGATAGACCATCCCCATGTCCACGGCGGCGTCGGGCAACGACGGTTCCCCCGTACACGCGGGGATAGACCCCATGACCGGCTAATTGAATTGCCGGACAATGAGGTTCCCCCGTACACGCGGGGATAGACCTCACGGTTTAGCCTGTCTTGCTCTTGCAGTAATGGTTCCCCCGTACACGCGGGGATAGACCGTTGCTGGCAGGGCTGGACGAATACCAGCGCGCGGTTCCCCCGTACACGCGGGGATAGACCGAATGCCGAGCGATTGGTGAGCGAACTGGGCGCGGTTCCCCCGTACACGCGGGGATAGACCCCGAGAGCAATGGTTGCATTTGGCTCAGTACTGGGTTCCCCCGTACACGCGGGGATAGACCTCTAAAGGCTTGGGCCGGCTTGGGCGCCGATTCGGTTCCCCCGTACACGCGGGGATAGACCCGTGAGCAATCTTGGCATTTTCCTTGACTCTGGGGTTCCCCCGTACACGCGGGGATAGACCCGTGAGCAATCTTGGCATTTTCCTTGACTCTGGGGTTCCCCCGTACACGCGGGGATAGACCCGACATGGACGGATTGAACTTCACGGCGGCGCCGGTTCCCCCGTACACGCGGGGATAGACCCGATAGAAATCCCGACCTGCGGCGAAACGGGGCGGTTCCCCCGTACACGCGGGGATAGACCCAATGCAGGCACTTAGCCAACCCCGCCGAGTCAGGTTCCCCCGTACACGCGGGGATAGACCCCCCGCGCCTACCGGGCAATCAAGTGCTTTCGCTGGTTCCCCCGTACACGCGGGGATAGACCCTCCGCATGGCCCGGCACGACGCCCATCTCCGAGGTTCCCCCGTACACGCGGGGATAGACCCGGACTCTGCCTACTCTGCCTGGCCACACACACGGTTCCCCCGTACACGCGGGGATAGACCATGACTCCGCCATAGGACGTCCGTTTCTGCGCCGGTTCCCCCGTACACGCGGGGATAGACCCAGACGGACCGGCGTGACTTTACCCGGGTACAGGGTTCCCCCGTACACGCGGGGATAGACCCGTTTCGCCGGAAGGGGGGACGATCATGGCGACGGTTCCCCCGTACACGCGGGGATAGACCGGCGTTACCGTGGCTGCAGGGCGCATCTTGTGCGGTTCCCCCGTACACGCGGGGATAGACCCGACTCGGTGTCGATGGAGTGAATGAACGATCCGGTTCCCCCGTACACGCGGGGATAGACCTCTCTCCTTCGCTGGCCGGGAAATGTCCGGGATGGTTCCCCCGTACACGCGGGGATAGACCGTTCCGTTTGAATTGTTCGATGCGTTGCAACTGGGTTCCCCCGTACACGCGGGGATAGACCCGACATCCATGATCGCCTTCTTCCCAAGCCGGTGGTTCCCCCGTACACGCGGGGATAGACCGTGCGGATTGAGGGGATACAGTTGCATCCTTCCGGTTCCCCCGTACACGCGGGGATAGACCCTGGCGACGCAAGCCGAAGTGCTGGACGGCTCGGGTTCCCCCGTACACGCGGGGATAGACCATAGCGGCGTTTTTAGGCGTATGTGCCGGCACTGGTTCCCCCGTACACGCGGGGATAGACCGATAACGTTCACGTTCCTGATCCTGATGTCCCTGGTTCCCCCGTACACGCGGGGATAGACCGCGAAGATGATAAGACTAAGATCCTTAATACGGGGTTCCCCCGTACACGCGGGGATAGACCGTTTGCTGCTCTCTATGATGACCATATCGCCTCGGTTCCCCCGTACACGCGGGGATAGACCGCGCAAGGATGGAGGCAGGTCGGATTTGGATTCGGTTCCCCCGTACACGCGGGGATAGACCTCTCCTGCACGGGAACCGGAGGGTCGCCTTTACGGTTCCCCCGTACACGCGGGGATAGACCTTCCTTAGCCATGTAGGAGGCAACCTTCCCCTGGGTTCCCCCGTACACGCGGGGATAGACCACATCTGCCGCATAAACAGCGTGGTGTTGCTCGGGTTCCCCCGTACACGCGGGGATAGACCCAGGGGGGTACGACTCGAATCTTGGGCTATTCCGGTTCCCCCGTACACGCGGGGATAGACCCGGCACGTGCGAGGCGAGGCGAGGCGTGGACTGGGTTCCCCCGTACACGCGGGGATAGACCCCGGTCATGGTTATCCGCCGCGGCTTGCCACTCGGTTCCCCCGTACACGCGGGGATAGACCCCTCGACGGCGCCAACCAGGCAACCCTCGTTCCGGTTCCCCCGTACACGCGGGGATAGACCCGGAATCTTTGGCATCCGGCATGGTTACGATATGGTTCCCCCGTACACGCGGGGATAGACCCGGAACCGGTTCCGGCATGGTCTGGCATCCCTGGGTTCCCCCGTACACGCGGGGATAGACCTCAAGAGGCAATACAAAAACAATACGTTGCAATGGTTCCCCCGTACACGCGGGGATAGACCTTGGATAGCCAAATGCCAAAGGGAGACTTAGAGGGTTCCCCCGTACACGCGGGGATAGACCCAACATGACCAGAGCCAGCACCGAGACCAGACGGGTTCCCCCGTACACGCGGGGATAGACCTTGGTCTTTCCAGCGGCACATACACGCGCAGAGGGTTCCCCCGTACACGCGGGGATAGACCTCAGGGCGTTGGCGTACGCCAGCAGGCGCGTCAGGTTCCCCCGTACACGCGGGGATAGACCTTGTATTTGGATTTGGTTCAAATGACCAATGGCGGTTCCCCCGTACACGCGGGGATAGACCTGTAGCGGAGGGAGAAACGTTCAAGACCATCAAGGTTCCCCCGTACACGCGGGGATAGACCCGTTCTTGGCATATTTTAGCGCATTCTCTATTTGGTTCCCCCGTACACGCGGGGATAGACCTCCCTCTCCGTTCGGTAGGCAATGGATAAGGGAGGTTCCCCCGTACACGCGGGGATAGACCGAGACATAGCCAATTGTTTGAGGCTCATTCGGTGGTTCCCCCGTACACGCGGGGATAGACCTCCGGAATAACGCGGGCACGCGGACTTGTGTTGGGTTCCCCCGTACACGCGGGGATAGACCCTTTGCAGTCGATTTGGAAGATTTCAAAACTTCGGTTCCCCCGTACACGCGGGGATAGACCCTCGATAAACCTGTCGCTGTTAGCGCCGGTCGGGGTTCCCCCGTACACGCGGGGATAGACCGTTGCCACTTGAATATCAACAATGCCGCTGATGGGTTCCCCCGTACACGCGGGGATAGACCGCAAGGGGAGCGTCCAGCCGGGAGTACTTCCTGGGTTCCCCCGTACACGCGGGGATAGACCTCCTACGCGATCCACTGGAGCGAGTTCCGGGAAGGTTCCCCCGTACACGCGGGGATAGACCCCTGGATTCGTTCCGCGAAAAGCAGGAAGCCATGGTTCCCCCGTACACGCGGGGATAGACCCGTCTGGGCCCATTCGCGGGCGACGCGGCGGCCGGTTCCCCCGTACACGCGGGGATAGACCCCTTTTGATCATGTTGCCGGTGCTGGTTTTGGCGGTTCCCCCGTACACGCGGGGATAGACCTCCCGACATCCGGGGGCGATCGGTATTTCGATCGGTTCCCCCGTACACGCGGGGATAGACCCGGCGTAGGCGTCCAGTGGGGAGAATACGGTTTGGTTCCCCCGTACACGCGGGGATAGACCTGAATGGGTGAAGACCGACAGCGACAGGCCGATGGTTCCCCCGTACACGCGGGGATAGACCCTTGCAGTGGATTACGCCGGAGAACAACACGAAGGTTCCCCCGTACACGCGGGGATAGACCTCGCGGGCGGCCAGGGCCGTCAGGGCGGCCCGCGGTTCCCCCGTACACGCGGGGATAGACCCGGCCTCACAGTCCCTCGACCTGAGCGACCGTAGGTTCCCCCGTACACGCGGGGATAGACCGCGGCGGCGGCAGACGTAGCAGGGATAATCCAGGGTTCCCCCGTACACGCGGGGATAGACCTCCGCATATCAGCAGGCCGGCCTCGGCGTCGGAGGTTCCCCCGTACACGCGGGGATAGACCCAGGGCGTCCATGCCCATATTCATCCGGGGAGCGGTTCCCCCGTACACGCGGGGATAGACCCTCAGGGATGATTTGCGCCGGGTGCATGCCTTCGGTTCCCCCGTACACGCGGGGATAGACCTTGCCCTACACGCGCAAAAGCCGCCCCCGCGGGGGTTCCCCCGTACACGCGGGGATAGACCGTGAGCTTCGATTAGATGGCCGTCATCGACAAGGGTTCCCCCGTACACGCGGGGATAGACCCGGCATGGCCCGTTTGTGCGAATGCCTGCGCCGGGTTCCCCCGTACACGCGGGGATAGACCCGCGTGGGCCAAGGCCGCGACGGCGCTGGATGAGGTTCCCCCGTACACGCGGGGATAGACCGATCCGGGAGTGGCCGGTCGAAGACCGGTTCCGGGTTCCCCCGTACACGCGGGGATAGACCCGTGTCCCTGTTTCTGGCCGACGAGATCCACGCGGTTCCCCCGTACACGCGGGGATAGACCCTGCCCGTGCTCCCGCAGGAGCGCCTGCAGACGGGTTCCCCCGTACACGCGGGGATAGACCTTCCCGCAGCACTTCCTGTTCCAGGTCGCGCAAGGTTCCCCCGTACACGCGGGGATAGACCCCGGAGCCGCTGGACGTGCTGGATGGCACAATGGGTTCCCCCGTACACGCGGGGATAGACCCTCGATCATATCGTTCCGCTGGCGCAAGGGGGGGGTTCCCCCGTACACGCGGGGATAGACCTCTGCACGTGAGAACCAGGGAAGACGTCATCCTGGTTCCCCCGTACACGCGGGGATAGACCTTCCCGCAGCACTTCCTGTTCCAGGTCGCGCAAGGTTCCCCCGTACACGCGGGGATAGACCCCGGAGCCGCTGGACGTGCTGGATGGCACAATGGGTTCCCCCGTACACGCGGGGATAGACCCTCGATCATATCGTTCCGCTGGCGCAAGGGGGGGGTTCCCCCGTACACGCGGGGATAGACCTCTGCACGTGAGAACCAGGGAAGACGTCATCCTGGTTCCCCCGTACACGCGGGGATAGACCCTACCTCCGTACGATTTGGCCGGATTCCGGATCGGTTCCCCCGTACACGCGGGGATAGACCTTCTCATGTCCACGGTCAGGACTCGGTCTTCGTGGTTCCCCCGTACACGCGGGGATAGACCCTGACGCGCAACCGGTTGTCGTACCCGGATGCGGGTTCCCCCGTACACGCGGGGATAGACCGTCCTATTGGGCTTGGGTTGAGGCTATGGCCTCGGTTCCCCCGTACACGCGGGGATAGACCCCAGAGGCCCAAGCCAGAGGGGTTCCCCCGTACACGCGGGGATAGACCTATGGACATTCGGAAGTTCCCAAGCCGTACTTCGGTTCCCCCGTACACGCGGGGATAGACCTGTCGGGCTTGGGCCGCAGATCTTCGGATCGGGGGTTCCCCCGTACACGCGGGGATAGACCCGGGCCCGGGGCCGTATCGACGGCGCGGTCGCCGGTTCCCCCGTACACGCGGGGATAGACCGCTTTCGACGCCGTTGTCCGCCGCGGCGCGGACGGTTCCCCCGTACACGCGGGGATAGACCTCCGTCCAGTACGAGACGCATCCATGCGCCAAGGGTTCCCCCGTACACGCGGGGATAGACCCCGATGCCGAGACTCTGCAGACTCGGATGCCCAGGTTCCCCCGTACACGCGGGGATAGACCCCGGCATGAAGATTCGTATCATGCCGCGCGGATTGGTTCCCCCGTACACGCGGGGATAGACCCCGATGCCGAGATAGCCAGACCATGCCCACGTGGGTTCCCCCGTACACGCGGGGATAGACCGTATGGGCATCATCCGGCCGTCTATCGGAATTTGGTTCCCCCGTACACGCGGGGATAGACCGTTTTTCGGCGCGCAGTAACTGCCATGTGGATAGGTTCCCCCGTACACGCGGGGATAGACCCAGGGATTGTCTGCGTGCCGTCAGGGTACATGTGGTTCCCCCGTACACGCGGGGATAGACCCGCGCTGTCCCGGGTGGCGCTCTTCGTGTATCCGGTTCCCCCGTACACGCGGGGATAGACCCGGACTTCCTGCCGTCCCGGCGTTTCTTCCATCGGTTCCCCCGTACACGCGGGGATAGACCCTCCAATTCGGCACGTTGGGCAATGCCAATTGCGGTTCCCCCGTACACGCGGGGATAGACCTTCCGCTTCCATTTCCTCAATCTGCGTGAGCCGGGTTCCCCCGTACACGCGGGGATAGACCCCCGCGCCAGCGCGCCGAAGCCGTCCTGCGCTGGGTTCCCCCGTACACGCGGGGATAGACCCTGCCCGACGGCCCGCCAGCGGCGCTCGCCGGCGGTTCCCCCGTACACGCGGGGATAGACCCCGCTGGGAGGCCCGCCTGGACCGGACGCTCCTGGTTCCCCCGTACACGCGGGGATAGACCCTCGTCGGGTCGCTTGCGGTCGGCCAGCGTGGCGGTTCCCCCGTACACGCGGGGATAGACCTCCGATGAGCGCCTGGCCCGCCGCCGGGTCCCTGGTTCCCCCGTACACGCGGGGATAGACCCAAGATACCCGAGGTCAAGACCGTGACGCTTGAGGTTCCCCCGTACACGCGGGGATAGACCTTTCGTCCCGATCACCATCATATTCCGTTGATCGGTTCCCCCGTACACGCGGGGATAGACCTCGACCGGGTCTCGGCTATGGTCTAGCAGTTCCGGTTCCCCCGTACACGCGGGGATAGACCCATGATCAATCTCCGTGATGGTCGCCGGATCAAGGTTCCCCCGTACACGCGGGGATAGACCGTGCTTAGGGTCGCATGGGATTTGCGCTGAGCGGGTTCCCCCGTACACGCGGGGATAGACCCCGGTTTTCCAGGAACGACGCGTCGATTTCCGGGGTTCCCCCGTACACGCGGGGATAGACCTCGTTCCCACGTCGCGTCCCCCCGTTATCTACCGGTTCCCCCGTACACGCGGGGATAGACCCGTTTCGCCGTCCTGGGGGATGATCATGGCTACGGTTCCCCCGTACACGCGGGGATAGACCCACTCAGACTTTGGTCGGCGATTGGGAATTGGCGGTTCCCCCGTACACGCGGGGATAGACCCGGCGTCCATGCGCTGTACAGGGACGACTACTGGGTTCCCCCGTACACGCGGGGATAGACCGTCGTCATAGTAAGCCGGCACGGCGCGCCAGACGGTTCCCCCGTACACGCGGGGATAGACCCCGCACGATCACGACCGACGCCGACCGCAAGGCGGTTCCCCCGTACACGCGGGGATAGACCTTGTTGCCGCTTATATGCCGTGTAGGCGATGGCGGTTCCCCCGTACACGCGGGGATAGACCCGGCATGAAGTGGTTTTTTTATCTCCCCCGCCTGGTTCCCCCGTACACGCGGGGATAGACCCGATATGCGAGCGGCAGGCAGGCCTACCATATGGGTTCCCCCGTACACGCGGGGATAGACCCGACCGCGGCGAAGGCCTTCGTTGCCAGTGGCGGGTTCCCCCGTACACGCGGGGATAGACCTTGAGCGTCTATAACCTGTCGCCATCCACGGAGGGGTTCCCCCGTACACGCGGGGATAGACCCAAGAAGTCGCAAATGGGATTCAACTTGCGTCGGGTTCCCCCGTACACGCGGGGATAGACCGCCGCGGGTTGCACTGCACTGCACTTGGGCCGGGGTTCCCCCGTACACGCGGGGATAGACCCCAGGAACGACCGCGGCCATAGCCCAGAGGCCCGGTTCCCCCGTACACGCGGGGATAGACCCTAGGGACCGTATAGGACCCGAAGCCCAAGCCGGGTTCCCCCGTACACGCGGGGATAGACCCGTCAGCGTCCAGGCGTTGATCCAGGCCGCGGGGGTTCCCCCGTACACGCGGGGATAGACCTTCGTCAGGACGCCGGACGCCCAGGTCAGCCATGGTTCCCCCGTACACGCGGGGATAGACCGGACACCTTGGACTGGGGGTCGATTGCCGTCGAGGTTCCCCCGTACACGCGGGGATAGACCCGTGTCGGGCGACTGGAAGCCCTATGCGAATGAGGTTCCCCCGTACACGCGGGGATAGACCATCGTTGGCCGTCGGTGTTTGCCCGATGGCGAGGGTTCCCCCGTACACGCGGGGATAGACCTGTCTTGATGCGCTTGATTTCGGGCGGCGTGAAGGTTCCCCCGTACACGCGGGGATAGACCCGCTTGGGGATAAGATTCAACTCATGGTGCAGGGGTTCCCCGTACACGCGGGGATAGACCTTCCTCTTGCCACTGGATACATACATTGGCCGGGGTTCCCCCGTACGCGCGGGGATAGGCCTATAGGGGTTGGTTTAGGCTAGAATCGGTTAAAGGTTCTCCCGTACACGCGGGAATAGACCGAAGGGTTCTCTCAAAACAGCGGCCGATACGGGGTTTCCCCGTACACGCGGGGATAGACCCTTCGACCGGCACGGCTCAATCGACATGAACGGGGTTCCCCCGTACACGCGGGGATAAACTATCCTACCTATGGATCTTTACGTACACCTTACTTAAATGTCATTGCCCGCTATCCCAATATCTTGGCTGGCCGGATCTTTCCCATGCCAACAGATTGACTTTGTACATCTACTGTTTATCATAGAAAAACCGGGTTGTTTTGTGCAAATTTTCAATGAATTCATATACGCGAGCAAACGGGACAATTTCACCTTTCTCATGAGACTGTCGATTTGATCCTCCATAAATGACAGATTTCACCAAAACATTGGGAATTGCTTCGCTTATCTGATCGAGATGACGAAAGCAATCTGCAGTGATCGTCGCTCCTGGCCTAATTGTTAAGGTGCCGACTCCGTTTTCTATCGCGTATAAGAGATGACACTCCAATCCGCGAGCATCGCGGTAGAAAAATAAATTGGATTTTTGCCCTGTATTGCATTGGTATTTCATGACCTCCGTTACAACCGCATTCTCGAATAGCGCGCCGCGCAAGGGGTGAGTTTCTACTTGGCTGGCATGTTCTATGCCGAGTAGATGGCTTGCCAGCCCTACATCATAAAAATATAATTTAGGAGATTTGATTAAACGTCTCCGACTGTTAACGGAATAAGGCGGTAAAAAGTAGACAACGTAAATTGCTTCCAAAATGGACAGCCAGTAACGAGCTGTAGTATGAGAAATGCCTGCATCAGTTCCCAAGGCGGTATGATTGACGGTATGGCCTATCCTACCCGCGCAGAGACGAATAAACCGGCGAAAGTTGGATAGGTCGCGTATACCTCCTATACGCCGGGCATCGCGTTCAATGTAGGTTTCCAGATATTTGGCCAAGGCTCGTTCTGTCTCGTTGAACCGGGCGTGTACGCTAGGGAAGAATCCCGAAAATAGAATGTCATCAATATTGTCGTTGGCATTCATCTGGCGTCTTTCGGACAAAGATAAGGGCAGTAACGATAGTGAAGCGGTACGTCCGGCTGGAGATTGGCCAACCACTTTTGAAAACCCTGACTGTTCGCTTCCGATAAGGATAAAAAGGCTGTCTTGGTTCCGCTTATCTGCAACTGTCTGCAAATAGGGAAAGAGTTCCGGCGCGCGCTGCGCCTCATCCAAGATCGCTCCATTTTCTAACCGGCAAAGAAATCGCCAGGGATCTGATTCAGCGAATTCCTGATAATTGGGCATCTCTAGATCGATGTATTCAAGATCGGGAAACATTGTTCGGCAAAGAATCGTTTTGCCGGCATACCGTGGCCCTGTAATCGTAACGAACGGATGCCGTTTGAATAGATAAGCCAAGCGCGGCGCTATTTCACGTTCAATCATGATTACATATCCAGTAGGGCACGATTTAATTCATTGATGGAAATGGAAATTTAGGAAATCGGCGTCTTTTAACGCGAATTATAGATATAGCGTACGAGACCGCGACCCGACGACTTGGGATATATCCTGCATTCAATGGACGATTGAATACATTGACTGGGCTTTGCAAGCGATCTTAAATGAGAATGCATCACGCTTTAAGCATCGTCAGAATATCCGCTGTGTGTCAAGCAACGTTCTGCTGAGGCTCAGCACTCAACCTGTGTCCGCTAGGGAATCACTCTGCCCGCGCGTATCGAAAACCATAAACCGGATATCTGTAGGGCAGCTTGCGCTACCCGAGCCAAGACTTCAGCTAGGTTATCTCCCAAGGAACACCGAGACCGCAGTTCGCCTTGACAGAATTCTACTCCGTACGAATTGCAGATATCCAGTATAAACTTGTCTTCCATAGGCGTGTTGCACATGGACGACCGCTGTATTTCAAGCCAACCGATCGTCTCCGCTAAGTCAGTGATAAGAACGGCGTTACTTTCTATCTTGCAAAACAAGTCGATGTAGTCTCCATCAGGATACAAAAAAGGAGTCCGAATTCGGCAATAATCATCAATCTCCTGCCAAGTGAACAACTCGTTCCATGACCGCATGATTTGTTCAATATCGTTGAGGGACATGGGAATTTCTCGGTTACGGCAACGCAAGCCGGCTATCCTTAGGCCAAAGCTGAGTAGACTGTTTTGTCTGCTAGGGTGTGCCCAAACGCTTTAACAGTTCCGGTCCATTGTTAAGTGGAGCGTTTACGAGAGGCGCGACTTCATAGGTCTCCAATGGAGCAACTCGTCCTGAAAGCAACATGTTGCGTAGGCGTTCAGGATTATCCGGTTCAGGAGACATCCATAAGCGTTCCCGCTCGCGGTTCAGAATGACGGGCATCCGATCGTGGATGGGCTTGATCGAGGCATGGGCCGGAGCCGTAATAATAGCGCATGACCGGATGCGATTGCCCTCCGGGTTTTTCCAGGTCTCCCAGATCCCGGCGAAGGCGAACGCCTCTTTCGCTGCCAACTCAATGCGCATGGGACGCTTACCGGCGTCTATTCGTTGCCATTCATAAAACCCGTCAGCCAAGATCAAACAACGTCGTCGTCGGAATGCGGTCCGAAAGCTGGGTTTCTCGGCTAGCGTCTCCGCGCGAGCGTTGATCATGCGAGAGGCAAAAACGGTATCTTTGGACCAAGGCGGGATTAATCCCCAATGCAGGTATCCTGCTTGACGACTGCCGCGGTCATTAAACACCGCCAGTACGTTTTGGGTCGGCGCGATATTGTAATTAGGGGTATAGGCCAAACCGACTGACGCAAAGTCGAAGCGCTCTTCCAAGTCAGTCAAGTCGGCAAAGAGGCTGAAACGTCCGCACACGTCTATGTTCCCCCCTTTGTCCCGTGCATATGCCCGTTGAGGTATAGAACCGCCCATTGCAAAGGCACGGCTGTGGCTCCTCGCCGTAGAAAGCGGGCAGGCATGCGCGCAAAGGTGAACTGAAGTCTGTCTACTCACTTTCCGCTTCAGTTTTGCTCGCCGCTGCGCTGACGTCGACGACCGGCTGGATCTGCTCGCTGGGAATGACCAGGGTCGGCGTCGTGCCTTCCGGCGTAATCAACAGCTTTTCGGTGTTGGCGATCGCGAGCGCGTTCTCGCGCGCGATATGGAAGCTCAAGAGCCCCGGATTCGCCGTATACAGGAGGCCCAAGGCCTTTTCGACGGCCGTATCCGCCTTGGCCGCCTCCGCCGCGGCCTCCGCGCGTATCAGTTGCACCTGCAAATCCAGTTCGGCGCTGAGCAGTTCGTTGGACTTCTCGGCCTCGATGATCGCGCGGTTCGCTTCCACCCGCGCCAGTTCGTTCTGGCGCTCGGCCTGAATCACCTTTTGCTCCGCCGCCAGCCGTTCTTCCTCCAATTGCGCCAAAATCACTTTCTGGCGCGTTTCTTCCTGCAACCGACTCTGGGCTACGCGGATCTGCCCTTCCTGCGTCGCCTGCTCCGCGGCAGCCTGCGCCTTGGCCCGCAATTCGTCTTGCGCCGCTTTCTCCGTCTGCAGACGGCTCTGGACGATTTCATCCAGGCGCGCCTGCGCTTCCGGCGCGATGATCACCTCGGGCACGGCCACGTTCTCCACGACCAAACCCACGTTCGCGGCCAGCTTGTTGAGTTCGATGTCAATGCAGGCACGCAACTCGTCCCGCGCCGTGCCGATGACCGCGTCGTTGAAAGTCCTGTCGCCTACGCACACCTTCATGGCTTGCTGGGCGCGTTGCACGATATGCTGTTGCAGGGCGGCATCGTCCTGGTAGAGATGGTTGTATTGCGCCCACAAATTGCGCAGCTGATCCGCCTGCGCGAGCCGCGGCCGGAAAATGTCGCCCGTGGCGGCGACGCCGATCCGCTGTTTGTCGTTGGTGATGATTTCCGGATCCGTCACGCTGAAGGGCACCGCCGAAGACGATACGCGGCGCAACTCGACGAACAGACCTACGTCGGAGTAGACGCCCGGCCCCACGATGTCCGAGATGCGCCCGCTGCGAAACTTGACGCCCACTTCCTGTTCCTCGACGCGGGCCAGGAAATAGACGAACCGCGAGCCGCCGAACCAGACGAAGGCCGCTACCAGGAGAAAAATGACGAGAACCACGCCAAACCGGGAACTGCGCGGTACGCTGGGTCGCTGCATGATGGGTAACCTGCTGGCAAATCGAAAGACAGCTCATTGTCGGCCGCTGGGCGTATCGTAACAGGTTTGCCGAGGCGCGCGGGAAATTTCTGCCATTTGCGGTTCGTCCGTTCAGCCTCGTGCGGTACTGCGCCATCCGGTTCTCCAGGCGTCCGCCGTCCAAGGATGGCGCTCCGCGTACCGGACGCGCGCGGTCATCCGCGATCGCCAAGCTATCGCCGGCGCGCCACCTGCACGCCTTCCTGTGCGTACTATAAATAACGCTCATCTCTCATCCCGGCCCTGACCGCGAGGAAAACGTCATGAACCTGTACACCATTTTCGGTAGCGCCGAACACAAGCTCGCGGGCAAACGGATGGAGCAAGGAGCCGTCGTTACGCTTTTCGGGTCCGCGAACGTCGACCTGTCCGCGGCCGAGTTGGCCCAGGACCAAGTCATCCTGAACGTCATTTGCGCCTTTGGCGAAACCGTGGTTACGATTCCTCCTCATTGGGATACGGAGTATGCCGTCGTCAATGCCTTCGCCGGCAGCGAAGGCGCCACGGAAACCCGCGCCGCTGCGGGGCCGTGCCTGCGCATCCAGGGCCTGGTCTTGATGGCCAGTCTGAAAATCCGGACGCGGGATCCTTCGGAGCCTGAAGCCGCGGACGACGCAGAATGAAGGCGCGCCGTCCGTTTTCTGCCAGACGAGGACATGCGCATGGAACGGGACGAGCAAGTACGCTTTTTCGAGACTTTCGGCTATGTAGCGCTGCCCGGCCTGCTGCGGGACGAGATCGACTGGATCACGGAAGACTTCGAGGCTGTTTTCGCCGCCAGCGACCGGCCGCACGACGGATCCCAGCGCAGTTGCATCGTGCCCTTCATCGATCAAAGGGCCCGCCTCTGCACGCTTTTGGATCATCCGGCCGTTCACGGCCTCATCGCGAGCCTGTTGGGCGACGATTTCAACTACCTGGGCGGCGACGGCAACTTCTATACGGGCGATACCCCGTGGCACAGCGACGGCCATCACGTCGTGGGCAAGTACCTCAAGGTAGCCTTTTACCTGGATCCCCTGACGACGGATACCGGTTGCCTGCGCGTGATGCCCGGCACGCACGTCATCGCGTACCGGGATTGGGACGCGCGCCGGGCGCGCGACGCCGAGACGCTGTGGGGCATTGCGCAGGCCGACGTGCCGCACGTGGCGCTGGAGACCCGGCCGGGCGACGTCGTGGCGTTCAACCACAATCTGATGCATGCCGCGTTCGGAGGCAATACGCATCGGCGGATGTTCACCATGAACTGCTGCGCCCGTTGCCGGACCGCCGCGGAGATTGAAGAGCTGGAAGCCTTCATAGCCGGCGGGGCGCGCTTCTGGAAGACGCAGATGCACAGCGATCTCATGCGCCGTACGGCGACGGCCGCGCGCATGCAACATTTGCGGCAGGTCATGGATCACGAATCCCACCTGCCGGCGCTGGCGGCCCAAGCCCGCCAGGAGATGGCGGAACCCGCGCGCGGCTAGCTCCGCGGCGGGGTGGCCGCCGCCTTGCGGCGCGCCGGCGCGGACGTATACGGCAACGCCGCGTGACCGGGTTTCGGCGCCGGCGCGTCTCCCTATCCCCTGGGCGCCAGTTGGGCTCCAGCCCGTTACTGGTGTAAAGTAGAGTTTCTCTTTCAGCGTTCCTGAGAAAGCCGCGCAGGCGCGTTCGCCTCCCGTTAGGGAGAGGCGCGAGCATAGAGCCGGAGAGACGACGCATGCGCGTCCCCTTGGCCTTGACGGCGCCGTGATCGGCGCGCGGCGCGGATTTCGGTCAAGACGTCGTTGCGAATAGTGCCTTGAGATTCATTGCAGGAGGTTTGCCATGCCACAGTTGAGTTTGAAAACGCGCCGTTTCTGGCACGCGCTGGCCTTGGGGTTGCTCGTCCTCGCCCTCGCCGCGTGCGGCGCCGCGGCGCCGGCCGCCGAAGAGATGCCGGCGGAGGAAGCCGCGCCCGCGGCGGAAGCCATGAGCCAGGAAGCCCCGGCGCTGGCCGCGCTGGTCGCCCGCGGCGAGCTGCCGCCGCTGGACGAACGCTTGCCCAAGAACCCCATGGTCGTTCCGGTCACGGACGCGATCGGCCAGTACGGCGGCACGTGGCGTTCGGGCCTGCTCGGCCAGGCCGACGCGCCCTGGGTCAGGCGCACCATGGCCTACGAACCCATGATGCGCTGGACGCCGGATTTGACCGGCACCATCCCCAACGTGGCGGCCGACGTGGACGTCAACGACGCCGGCACGGAATTCACTTTCGCCCTGCGCGAGGGCATGCGCTGGTCGGACGGCGCGCCCTTCACGGCGGACGACGTCATGTTCTGGTACGAGCATTACCTCCTGAACGACGAACTGCAGCCCGTGAAGCCCCTGTGGATGCGCCCGGGCGGCACGGTGGGCACGGTGGAGAAGATCGACGACTACGCCGTGAAGTTCAGCTTCGCCGCGCCCCACGGGCTGTTTTTGCGGCAACTGGGATCCCAGTACCCCTTCGAACCCGCGCACCACATGTCGCAATTCCACATTGATTTCGATGCGGACAACGTCGAGGCGCTGGTGTCCGAAATGGGGTTGCAGGACTGGGTGGATCTGTACGGCAACAAGCGCCATCTCCTGAACGCCGTGGACCTGCCCGTGGTCTGGGCCTGGACCGTCACGACGCCCGCGTCGTCCGCGACGCAGATGGTCGCGGAGCGGAACCCGTACTACTGGAAGACGGATCCCGCAGGCAACCAGCTGCCCTACATCGATCGCCTGGTCTACCCCATCGTGGAAAACGTGGAAGTGCAGGTGCTGAAGGCGCTGGCCGGCGAGGTGGACATGCAGGATCGGCACATCGCCACGCCGGGCAACAAAGCCTCCTTCTTCGACGGCAAGGCGGAGGGCGACTACGATTTCTTCACCGTGGAATACGCGTGGGAGACGCCCGTCTCCATCGGCCTGAATCTGGCCCATCCGGACGAGGCCCTGCGCGCGGTCTTCCTGGAGAAGGACTTCCGCATCGCGCTCTCCCACGCCATGAACCGGCAGGAGATCATCGACATCCTCTACGTGGGCGACGGCGAACCGCGGCAGCCCGCGCCCTTGGCCTCGTCGCCCTGGTACAACGAGCGCCTGGCCTACCAGTACACGGAGTACGATCCGGACCAGGCCAATCAACTGCTGGACGCGCTGGGCTACGCTCCCGGACCGGACGGCATCCGCCTGCGCCCGGACGGCGCGAAGATCAGCTTCGACGTCAACGTCATCGACGCCTTCGAACCCTGGGCGGAAATCATGGAACTGGTGAGTTCGTACTGGAAAGAGGTCGGCGTGGAAGCCAACGTGCAGGTGCTGGAACGCTCCCTGTTCTACGAGCGCAAGGCGGCCTATGAATACGACGTCGCCGTATGGACCGGCGCCGACGGCATCGCGCTGGTCATGGATCCCCGCTCCTACTTCCCCTACAGCACCGAATCCCTGTTCGGCGTCGCCTGGGCCGACCACTGGCGCAGCGGCGGCAGCAAGGGCGCGGAGCCGCCGCCGGCCGCCGTCGAGCAGCAACGCCTGTACGAAGAACTGCAGGTCACGGTCGAGCCCGCGGAGCAGGACCGGATCATGAACGCCATTCTGGACATCGCCGCCGAGAACTTCTGGGTCATGGGCGTCACCAAGTACTACCAGGGCTACGGCATCGTGAAGAACAACTTCAAGAACGTGCCTGACACCGTGTGGCAATGGCACGTATCGGCCGCGCCCGCCCAGACCAACCCGGAGCAGTATTACATCGAACAGTAACGCCGTCCCGCCGGCCGGCGTCCGGCGCGGTCCGTCTCTCCGGGCCGCGCCGGACCCGGCGTAGACCGTGCGACGCGCGTCCGTTCCGGCCATGCTGCGCTACCTCGTCCGCCGCCTGCTCCTGATGATCCCGACCCTGTTCGGGATTTCCGTCATCGCCTTCCTGATCATCCAGCTGCCGCCCGGCGACTACCTGACCACCACCATCGCGCAGTTGTCCGCGGCCGGGGATCTGGTGGAAGAGGAGGTGATCGCCGCCCTCAAGACGCGGTACGGGCTGGATCAGCCGGCCCACGTCCAGTACGTCAAATGGATATGGCGCATCCTGCGCTACGGCGACTTCGGCATGTCCTTCGAATGGGAACTGCCGGTCAAGGACCTGATCTGGTCGCGGCTGGGCCTCACGGTGATCCTGTCCCTGGCCACCCTCGTCTTCACGTGGGCCGTGGCCTTTCCCGTCGGCGTCTATTCGGCGGTGCGCCAGTATTCCCTCGGCGACTACTTCTTCACCGGCATCGGCTTCGTCGGCCTGGCCATTCCCAATTTCCTGCTGGCGCTGGTGCTCATGTTCTTCGCCTTCCGCGTGTTCAACCAGAGCGTGGGCGGCCTGTTTTCCCCGGACTTCGTGGAAGTCCCCTGGAGCTGGGCCCGCGTCCGGGATCTGCTGGGCCACCTGTGGATCCCGATGATCATCCTGGGCACGGCCGGCACGGCGGGCCTCATTCGCCTCATGCGCGCCAACCTGCTGGACGAACTGCGCAAGCCCTACGTCAAGACCGCGCGCGCCAAGGGCCTGTCCGAAGTGCGCCTGCTCCTCAAGTATCCCGTGCGCGTCGCCTTGAATCCGTTCGTCAGCACCATCGGCTGGACCTTGCCCCTGCTGGTGTCGGGCTCCGCCATCGTGTCCGTGGTCCTGAGCCTGCCCACCGCCGGGCCCCTGCTCTTGCGCGCGCTCATTGCCCAGGACATGTACCTGGCCGGCAGCTTCATTCTGCTGCTGGGCGCGCTGACCGTCGTCGGCACTCTGATTTCCGACGTCTTGCTGGCCTGGCTGGATCCCCGCATCCGCTTCGAAGCCTAGCCCGATTGGCCGGCCATGCGCGTCGCGACGGCCCTTGACGCCCGTCCCCAGGATTCCTTCAGCGTCGCCACCCAATGGCAATTGATGTGGTGGCGTTTTCGCAAGCACCGGCTGGCCATGGCCTCCGGGGTCGCGGTCGTCCTGATTTACCTGGTCGCGGCGTTCGCGGGCTTCCTGGCGCCCGCGACCCCGGACGCGTTCGCGGCGGATTACACCTACGCCCCGCCCCAGCGCCTCCGGTTCTTCGTCCGCGCGGCGGACGGGGGACGGCGCTTCCAGCCGCACGTGTACGGCTACAAGGTGGAAATCGAACCGGAGGCCTTGCGCCGCGTGTTCGCGCCGGACGCGGAGGCCGTGCATCGCCTCCGGTTCCTGACGGAAGGCCCCGCGTACGAGATCCTGGGGCTTTTCGAGTCCCGGCGGCATCTGTTCGGCCTCGAGGACCCGGACGCGCCGCTGTACCTGCTGGGCGCGGACAAGCTGGGCCGCGACATGCTCACGCGCCTGCTCTACGGCACGCGCATTTCCATGTCCATCGGCCTGGTCGGGGTCGCGCTCAGCCTCGTGCTGGGCATCCTGTTGGGCGGCGTCTCCGGGTACTACGGCGGCGCGCTGGACAACGCGATCCAGCGCGCGATCGAGTTCATTCGCTCGATCCCCACCATTCCCCTGTGGATGGGCCTCGCGGCCGCCCTGCCGACGGACTGGCCGCCTTTGCGCATCTATTTCGGCATTACCCTCATTCTCTCCTTCATCGGCTGGACGGAACTGGCGCGCATGGTGCGCGGCCGTTTCCTCAGCCTGCGCACCGAAGACTTCGTGGTGGCCGCGCGGCTGGACGGCGTGAACGAACTGCGCATCATCCTGCATCACATGGCGCCGTCGTTTCTCAGCCATATCATCGCCTCGCTCACCCTGGCCATTCCCAACATGATCCTGGCCGAGACGGCGCTGAGCTTCCTGGGCCTCGGCCTGCGCCCGCCCATCGTCAGCTGGGGCGTGCTGCTGCAGGAGGGCCAGAACGTCCGCACCGTCGCCACGGCCCCGTGGCTGCTGTTCACGACGGGCGCCGCCATTTTCGCGGCCATCCTGTCCCTGAACTTCCTGGGCGACGGCCTGCGCGACGCGGCGGATCCGTATGCCCGCTAGCGGGGCCGCGCCCGTGAACGCCCCCGAACTCCTGCTGCAGGTGCGCGGCCTGCGCGTGCATTTCCCGCTGGACGAAGGCGTCGTCAAGGCCGTGGACGGCGTGGATTTCGAGGTCTACCGGGAGCGCACCCTGTGCATCGTGGGCGAAAGCGGCTGCGGCAAGAGCGTGTCGGCCCAGTCCATTCTGCAAGTGCTGGACGCGCCGGGGCGCATCGTCGCCGGCGAAATCCTGTTCCACCGCCGCCTGGACGCCGGCCGCGCCGAAATCGTGGACCTGGCGGCCTTGCGGCGCACCGGCGCGGCCTTGCGCGCCATCCGGGGCAAGGACGTGGCCATGGTGTTCCAGGAACCCATGACCTCCCTGAGCCCGATCCATACCGTGGGCAACCAGATTGCCGAAGTCGTCCGCCTGCACCTGGGGCTGGACGCCCCGGCGGCCCGCGCGCGCGGCATCGACATGCTGCGCCGGGTGGGCCTTCCCCGGCCGGAGCGGAATTACGACGCCTACACCTTCGAATTGAGCGGCGGCATGCGCCAACGGGTCATGCTCGCCATGGCCCTGGCCTGCAACCCCAGCCTGTTGATCGCCGACGAACCCACCACGGCGCTGGACGTGACCACCCAGGCCCAGATCATGGCGCTGCTGCGGGAACTGCAGTCCGAATTCGGCATGGGCGTCATCCTCATCACCCATGATCTGGGCGTGGTGGCCGAAATGGCGGACGACGTCGCGGTCATGTACCTGGGCCAGGTGGCGGAGCGCGGCGCCGTGGACGACATCTTCCATGATCCCAAGCATCCCTATACGCGGGCCCTGCTCCGTTCCATTCCGCGCTTCGACTTCGACGCGGACGAACGCCTGGACTCCATCCGCGGCATCGTCCCGGACCCGTTCCAGCGCCCGGCGGGCTGTCCTTTCTGTCCCCGGTGCGACGAGGTGATCGAGGATCGCTGTGACGCGGAGAACCCCCCGTCCTTCGCGCTGCCGGGCGGCCGCACGGTGCGTTGCCTGCATTACGAGAGCGAGGCGGCGGCATGAGCGACGCCACCGGCGCGCCCCTGCTGGCGGTGAAGAACCTGCGCATGCACTTTCCCGTCCAGACGGGTTTCCTGCAACGCGACCGCGGCGCCGTGCGCGCCGTGGACGATATCAGTTTCGACATTCGGGCCGGCGAGACGCTGGGCCTGGTCGGCGAATCCGGCTGCGGCAAAACCACGACGGGCCGTTGCCTGTTGCGCGTGCTCGAGCCGACGGGCGGCCAAATCCTGTACCGTCCGCGGACGGGCGCGCCCGTGGATCTGGCGCGTCTCGCGCCCCAGGCGCTCAAACCCTACCGCCAGGAAATCCGCCTCGTCTTCCAGGATCCCTTCGCGTCCCTGAATCCGCGGCTGACGGTGCGGGACATCGTCGGCGAAAGCCTCAAGGTCAACTGGGGCCTGGCCGGCTCCGCCCTGGAGGCCCGCGTCGCGGAGCTGCTGTCCATGGTCGGCCTGCGCCCCGAATATATGCGGCGCTATCCGCACGCCTTCAGCGGCGGCGAGCGCCAACGCATCGGCATCGCCCGCGCGCTGGCGCTCAACCCGCGGCTGGTCGTCGCGGACGAAGCCGTATCCGCCCTCGACGTGTCCATTCGCTCGCAGGTGCTGAATCTGCTGCAGGACTTGCAGGATCAGCTGCATCTGACGTATCTCTTCGTGTCCCACGATCTGAGCGTCATCAAATACGCGTGCGACCGGGTCGCGGTCATGTACGTCGGCAAGTTGGTTGAGGTGGCGGAGACCCGCGCGGTGTTCCTGGCGCCGCAGCATCCCTATACCGAGGCCCTGATGTCCGCGGTGCCGCGCCCGGATCCCCGGGTCCGCGCCCAGCGCCTGGTGCTGGAGGGCGATGTGCCGGACCCGGCCCATCCGCCGGCGGGCTGCCACTTTCACCCGCGCTGCCGCTACGCCGAAGACCGTTGCCGCGTTGAGGCGCCGCCGCTGCGGGAAGTGAAGCCGGGACACCAGGCGGCCTGCCACTTCGCCGGCGAAATTCCGCTGGCAGGCATCCGGCAACGCGCCTAGCGTCCCTGGCCGCGGGACCGCGCCGGCCCCGCCCAATCGTGCCCGGGAACCGGCACTTGTGCCACAATGCCGTACGCGGGCGCGGGAGGCTGCGCCTGATGCCCCGCCGCCAAGAGGGACGGATCGTTCCCGGCAGGGGCCGTTCCCTGTCCGGCTGCGCCGGCCTTTGCCCCAAGGATGCGCCTCGTGACCGACGCGTTCGAACCCCACCGGCCCGGCGGCCCCGCCAACCCGCGGGACCGATACCTGGCGTATGGCCTGGCCTACGCCGTCTGGCTCGCGGCCGCGGCGGCCGGCCTGCTGCCGCTGCTGTACGGCCCGGTGGCCTTGGCCGGGCTCATGGAGCTGCTGGAGGCCAATCGCTGGGTCACCAGCGCCTACCAGCGCTTCGGCTTCGTCCTGCTGGGCCTGGGTTGGCTGGTAGGCGTGTTGTACGCCGAACATTACCTGCGCGTCAGCGTGGCCCGGCGCCGGCTGGGCCGCGCCATCCGACGCGTGGCCGCGGGCGCGGCCCTGCTCGTGTTGCCCTGGCTGGGCCTGTTGGCGCTCCCCGTCTTCCTTTGAAGGCCGGCGCCCCGCCCCCGGAAAGAAGGAAGGTCCTTGCCGTGTCCCGTACCTCGCGCCGCCCCAATCTGCTCTTTCTGATGGCGGACCAGATGCAGAGCGGCGTCCTGGAGCCGGGCCACGCCTGCCAGACGCCCCGCTTCGCCCGCTTGCAGGCCCGCGGCCTGCGCTTCGCCCGCGCGTATACGCCCAGTCCGATCTGCTCCCCGGCGCGCGCCAGCCTGATGACGGGCTTGCTGCCCCACAATCACAACGTGTGGACGGTCACCCATACGGTACGGGACGACCGCGCCGCCTTGCGCGCCGCGCCGCACTGGGCCCAACGCCTGCAGGCCGCGGGCTACGCGACGGGGTATTTCGGCAAATGGCACGTGGAACGCTCCCATGCGCTCGCCCGCTTCGGGTGGACGACCGCGCGTACGGAAGCGCATCCGGAGATCCAGGCGGAACGGGCCGCCATTCGGCAGCGCCTGGCGGCGAGCCGCTGGAGTCTGGAAGGGTATCTGACGCCGCTGCCGGGCTACGCGCCGCACCGCTTCTACGGCGTAACGGAGCTGGCGCCGGACGCGCGCGAGGGCGGCCTGTACGTACGCCATGCCGCGCGTTTTCTGGAGACGGCGTTGGCGGCGGACGCGCCTTGGGCCTGCTTCGTCAGCGTCCTGGAACCGCACGATCCCTTCGTCTGCGGCGAGGAAGCCTTCGCCCGGTACGACGCGGCGCGCCTGCCGCTGTCGCCCTCCGGGCGCGACGATCTGGCGGGACGGCCGGAGCTGTACCGCCGCGCCCGGCGCCCGTGGGCGGGCTGGACGCCGCGGCAGCACCGGGAGGCGGCGGCCTGCTACTACGCGTCCATTACCGAGATCGATCAGCTGTTCGGCCGCCTGCTGGATCAGGTCGCGGCCGCGGGCCAGATGCGCGATACCCTCGTCGTCCTGACGTCGGATCACGGCGAAGCGCTGGGGGCGCACGGCCTGTATTGCAAGAACGTCAGCGCGGCGGAAGAGATTTACCGCATCCCGCTGGTGCTGGCGGGACCGGGCGTGCCGGCCGGCCGCGTGTCGGACGCGCGCGTGGGCTTGCACGATCTGCATCCCACGCTCCTGGAGCTCCTGTCGCTGGCGCCCGCGCCGGTCCCGGATTCCGCGTCGTTCGCCCCGCTCCTGCGCCAGGCGGACGCGCCGCTGCCGACGCAGGGGTACGCCGAATACGAGGGCACCCGTTTCCAGCTGACCCAGCGGGTGGTATGGGACGATCCCTGGAAATTCGTGTTCAACGGTTTCGCCCAGGACGAACTCTATCGCCTCGATTCGGATCCCCATGAAATGGTCAATCTGCTGGCCCGGGACGAGGCGTACGCAGATCCGGCCGCGCGCCTGACGCGACGCATGTGGGACTACGCGCGCCGCACGAACGACGAGACGTTGCTCCGCGCGCACTATCCCGTTTTGCGCCTTGCGGCCGCGGGCCCGGCGGCGGAGACATGAATGACGTTTGACGCGTCGTCAGGCGCTGGGCAAGCCTCTCGCTATCTTGCGTTTGCTCCTGCCTGCGCAAAGAAGGCGCAGAGCGGAGAACGGCAGGTCAGTCGCCATTCAGGCCAACATACGGCATACGACGCGGACGGGCCGCCTGCCAGAAAGCATAATGGACGCCGTAGAGAACGCAGCCGGCAAGCGCAGATAAGGTACGCGCGGGATTTTTGCTTGGCAGAGGCGTCAGGCATTGCGGTATAAGTCGGTTCCCGGAGCTACGGGCCATGGATTGGCCCTAAGGAGGCAATATGGGGCTTGAATTGACGAGAGAGCAGCTCTTGATACTAGATGCTTACGCTGACGCAAGGGCAGCCGCAGAGGCTGCGCCGGCGGAGACAAGGGAGATGTACGCGCGGAGTTTTTGCTTGGCAGGCGCATTTCGGGTCTTTTGGAATCGAGCGTTGCGGAGTAGGCTCGCGCCCGGCGCTCCGTGCCATTTCTTGGCGCCGTCCCTGTTATGGGCGGCTCGGATGGAGGCCGGATGGGACATCGCCAAGATGGAAATGAAACTGGCTTTTCCGTCCTCCGAGGTAGGTAGGGCATGGGAAGACAGGCTACGTAGCGTCGATATGCTGATCGCGTGCCGCATGTCTCAAAACGGCGTTATGACGCCGTTTCTGACGTTAGTTGAAGTATCCGAGGCCGTATTGCCGGCCCAAACGGCCAAGTTGCGCGCTTTGACGGCCTATCTGCGCCAACGAGGCTACTATGTCCTGCCGGCGCTGTGCCTGTACGACTTGCCGGCCTCTATTCAGGAGCAAAACGCGTCGATCCTGCACTTCCGGGTTCGCTCCAAGCGGAACGAATTGCACCCCGAACAAGATGGCGGCGCTCTCTTGACGCAATGCCTTCCGATTCAAGTGCCGGCGCCGGATCTGGACGCCTAGACGTACCCGCGCGCCGCGCGTGCTCTGCGCGTGGCCTCAACGCGCCGGGACGAGGAGCCGCGGCTACAGGGGATCGGGCGCCTGCCAGTCAATCACGGCCCCCAGCAATTCAGGCATTTCGCCCGCCAGGACGCGGGCGCAGAAAGCCGGCATGTCGTCCACGGCCACGCGGTGCGAAATGGTTTGGCGCCAGGGGAGCGCGCCCACGGCCATCTGATGCAGGACGGCCTCCCGGCACGGCTCTTGGCCGTCGTCGCAGGGATAGTAGGCCGTGAGGCGTCGGTGATGCGCCGGCATGTACAGCGTCTCCAGCGGGGCTTCGCCGTACACCGCCAGGAAAATGAACTTGCCGTGGGGCCGGCACAGGGCAATGGCCTGATCGACGAGGGCGCGCACGCCCGTGGCTTCCACCGCCACGTCCGCCCCGCGTCCGCCCGTCAGCGCCTGGACCCGCGCCGCCGCGTCTTCCCGCGCGGGATCGAGGGTCGCCACGGCCCCGAACTGCGCGGCCAGGCGCAGGCGCTGCGGCGCCAGGTCAATGGCGATGGGTTTGGCGCCGCGCAGGAAACAGGCGGCCACCGCGCCCAAGCCGATCAAGCCGACGCCCTGGACGGCCACGTAGTCGCCCATGCGCACGCCGGCCATGTCCACGGCATTGAGACCCACCGCCGGCATGACGAACATGGCGCCCGCCGCCCCGTCCACGCCTGCCGGCAGAGGCTCTACGAGGCGCTTTTCCGAATGGATGACGTGCGAGGCCCACGCGCCGCTGCGATTGTGAACCGTGACGCCTCCCAGTTTCAGCGTCAAGGCGTTGCGGCGGAAGTACACGGGATCTCCTTCCTTGAAACGCGTGGCCTGCGGCCCGACGCCGGCGATGACGCCGGTTCCCTGATAGCCCAGCACGAAGGGATACTCGCCGTAGTACCGGGTACCGCGCACGGCGGTGAATTCGGTGCCCACGCTGATGCCGGAATAATGGGTCCGGATCAGCACCTCGTCGCCTTCCAGCGCGCGCAGAGGGAATTCTCCGACGCGAAAGGTCTTGTCGGCCTGTACGTAGACGGCCTGCATCTTCATCGCTTCCTCCTGACGGCAGTTCCGACCGCGGCGCAGGCCGCGTAACGCGCGGCCGCGGCGCTCACGCCGCGTTGAGGGGATAGACCGGCGTCCGGCCCGTCAAAACGTTGACGATATCCTGCGCGCAACGTACCCGCATGTCCCGCTTGGCGGCCTCCGAATACCAGGCGGCGTGGGGCGTAACGATCACGTTGGGTTCGTGCAGCAGAGGATGATCCGGCGGCGGCGGCTCCTGCGCGAAAACGTCCAGGGCGGCTCCGGCCAGCGCGCCGGCGCGCAGGGCCGCGAGCAGGGCGTCCTCGTCGATGAGCGGCCCGCGCGCCGTGTTGATGATGCGCGCCGTCGGCTTCATCCGGGCCAGGATGTCCGCATCGATCAGATGGCGGGTCGCCGGGCTGGCCGGCACGTGCAGCGAAACGTAGTCCGCGCGCCGCGCCAGATCCGGCAAGGACGCCGGCTCCAGGCCCTGTTCGATGACGGCGGCGTCCGGCACGAGGGGATCATGGACGACGACCCGCATGCCCAGACCCTGGCCTTTGCCGGCCGTGGCGCGCCCGATGCGCCCGAAGCCGACGACGCCCAACGTCTGATCCTGGAGGCGTTGCATGACGCCCATGGCGCGGCCGTCCCAGCGGCCCGCCGCGCTGGCGGCCAGCAAGGCTGGCATGTTGCGCGCCATGACCAGCATCAAGGCAATGGCGTGCGTCGACACTTCATGCACGCCGTAATCGGGCACGTAGGTCACCTGCACGCCCCGCGCCGTCGCCGCGTCCACGTCGATGTTGTCGTACCCGACGCCCAGCCGGCTGATCACCCGGCAGCGGGGCATGCGCGCCAACTGCGCGTCGTCTATGATTTGCAGGCCGACGATCAACCCGTCGCAACGGGCCAGCGCCGCGCGGGCCTCCGGCGCCGTCCAGCGCGCGTGCGCCTCTACGCGGCATCCGGCTGCTCTCAACAGCGCGACGTCAGGATCCATCTCCCGTATGCGCGGCATGGCAATGACGACCCGGTGGCTCATGAACGACTTTTCCTTGGGCGATGACGGACGCGCGGCGCGCTGCCGTTCAGTATACGGCGCCAAGGGTATAATGCGGAGACCGCCACCTGCATCCGTAGCCTGCCATGCTCGCGCCTGAACGCCTCCCTCGTTATCTGTGCGGCGGCGCGTTGCTCCTCGCGTGCGCCTTGTTGGCCGAGCCTCTGCTGCAGGCGCGCCAGTGGCCTCTGGCCGGCCTGGCGGGCGCGTGCGCGCTGGGCTGGCTGCTCGGCCTGCAGCAAAACCGGCCGGGGTTGGCCACGCCCTGTTTCCTCGGCCTGTGCCTGGTCAACGTCGTCGGCGTTATCGTCAACGCCACGGCCGTCCTGGGCGTGCTGTGCCAGACGCTGTTGCTGGGCTGCTGGGATCTGAATTACCTGTCCGCCAAGGCGGATCGGTTGGCGTCCGGGACGGATCGCGACGCCTACGTCACGCGGCACCTGCGGCGCCTGGGCGCGGTATTGGCCATCGGTGGCGCGTTGGGCCTGTTGTTCCTCCAGGTCCGCTTCGCCTTGCCCTTCGCGCCTACGCTGCTGGTGGGCCTCGCCTGCATTCTGCTCCTGTACTGGTTCGTCAGCGGCCTGAAAAAGCTGAGCCGCGGACCGTAAAACGGCCGCGCGCCCGCGCCGGCCGACGCGGGCGCGTTTCACGCCGGCGCGGGGCCGAAACGCGGGCCCGTAGGAATGACGTCCGTCGCTTCCCCGCGCCGCAGCGCCTCCGCGGTCGCCAGAATGCTGTGGAAATCGTGTCGGGGGCGAAAACCCAGCAGGGCGCGCGCCTTGGTCATGTCCAACTCGAAGCGGTTGGCGGCGGGAATGCGGGCTTCCACGTAGGGCAGGGCATGGCGCCGGGCCAAAAAGGGCACGATCTCCGCCCAATCGAAGAGCGCGGCCCCGCCCAGGTTGAATTCCTGGCCTATCGCCTTGTCCGTCCGCAAGGCCAGCGCCAGACCTTGGACGATATCGCGTACGTCGCTGAACTGCTGCCGGAAGGGCGCGCCGTTGGGATTGCGGCTGAGCAGGAATTGCTCCGTGCCGTCGTCCAGGCCCCGCAGGGCGTCCAGCATGGCTTGCTCCTCGGGCTGGGGGCTGCGTTGATGGCCGTACGCGGCCAGCGCCGTACGCAACAGGAACAGGCCGGGCAAGCCGGCCTCGTTCAGGAACTCGCTCGGTTCGATAATGGTGGCGAAGCGGAAGGACGTGACGGGCACCTGATATTGGTAGTAGTAGGTCATGGCCAGTTGCTCCCCGATCCATTTGGTGAGGAAATAGGGCATCTGGTGATACCGGGCCACCATGTCTTCCGTAACGGGTTGCTCGAAATAGCGGCTTTCCCGCCCCTCCAACGTCGGACTGCGTTCGTCCAGGCGCCAGTAAATCGCCTCCGTGCAGGCGTACACGAAACGGTGCAGGTTGGGGCACGACGCCACCGCGCTCTCCAGGAGGTTCAGGGTGCCGCCGCCGTTGATGGCCAGGTATTGCCGGTTGTCGAAAGGGCCGCCGAACGCCGCCGCCAGATGATAGATGACGTCCACGCCCGCCACGGCGCGGCGCGCGTCGTCCGGCGCGCGCAGATCGCCTTCCAGGATTTCCACTTCGGCGAAGGCGTCCAATTTGTCGGCCCGGCTCGCATCGCCGGGATACGACAGAACCCGGACGGCATGCCCTGCCTGCAGCAGCCGCGCGACCAGATTGGCGCCCACGCGTCCCGTACCGCCCGTGACCAATATTTTCATGCTGGCGTCCCTCTTCCCTGTCAGGCCGTTCGGCTCTGCGTACGCGCGTATATTGTGCCTTGCCTGGCGGCCAGAGGATGCATCGCGGGAGCCGGAATCCCCGGCGCGGCGACGGGAGGCGCGTCCCGCGGGCGTACGCGCACGCAGACGCGACGCGCGCCGCCGGTCGTCGCGGCGCGGTCAGGCTCCGGGCGCGTACCCAGTTCGGAACTTGCTCCCCGCCCGTTGCCTCGTTATAATTCCCTGCGTCAAGTTCCTTCATATTCACAGCTCGCGAAAACCCTGAGGGATCGGCGCGGACAGGCGCGGCCCGCGCAGCGGATGCGCGGCGGTTTCCGGGCGCGGATGGCGCTTGGCGGCATTCAGACACTGGCGGGAGGATTACCATGGCTATCAGAACTCTGACCCGACGCAATTTCTTGCGCGCGACGGCCGCGGCCGGCGGCTTGGCCGCAGCGGCGGCCTGCGCGCCCGGCGCGCCCGCGGCCTCCGGCGCCGCAGAGGCGCCGGCCGAAGGCGTGACCGTCAATTTTTGGATTTTCTGGGGACAGCCGGGGCGCATTCAAGACGAATTGTTGGCGACCCCTGAACTGGCGGAACTCATGGGGCCCAACCAGCTGGAGTTCCGCACGTCCGTCGCGCAGGAAGCGCGTCTGGCCGCCGTCGCGGCGGGGACGCCGCCCGATATCGGCGCCTTGGGCAATTACCTCGATTTCATGGCGCGCGGCGTAGTCGTGCCGCTGGACGATTACGTGGCCGCCAGCGACGCGATCAGTCCGGAGAATTTCATTGATGTCAACTGGGAGACGATTCAGTACCAAGGCACCATTTACGGCGTGCCCGCCATTGAGGGCTTCCTGCGCCGCGGCCTCAACTACAACGCGCGGATGGTAGGCGAAGCCGGCCTGGATCCGGAGGCGCCGCCGGAAACCTGGGCGGAACTCATGGTCTGGCACGAAGCCTTGACCCAATTCGACGACAACGGCAATCTGGTGCAGATCGGCATCGATCCCTATGACGCGGAAGGCGGGGTCGGGCCCGGCAACGACGGCTGGTGCCTGACGGACTCCTGGGGGTTCAACTATTTCGACGAGGACACCAAGGAATTCAACCTGGACGACGCGCGGATGGCCGAAGGCCTCGAAACCATGGGCGAATTCGTCAAACTCATCGGTCCCGACAATCTGGTCGGCCTGCGCGCCGTGGAAGGCCAGGGCACCTGGGGCGGGGGGTACAACGCCCAGGTGCAGGCCGCGATCATCGAAGGCTACTGGCATGCGGGCGAAACCTTCAACGAAATGCCGGACGTGGCCGCGCACAATCGCGCCACGTGGTGCCCGGTGCCGGAAGCGCGCCGCGGCGCCAAGATCCAGTACGGCGGCGGCCATATGGTGCAGATCTTCAGGGACGGCCAGTACAAGGACGAAGCCTGGCCCGTGGCGGAATGGTTGCAGACCGACGGCTGGTGCAACCTCATTTTCGAAAACATCGGCTGGCTGCCGTCGTACAAGCCCTTTTTCGACCGCGCGCAGACGGACAAATTCCCGGGCCTGCAGTTCTATTTCGACTCAGTGGCGGAGGCGACCTATTGGGGGCCTCTGATTCGCTGCGAGATCGAGCCGTTCATCAACCAGAAATATCAGGAAGCGCGCGAGCGCGTCTTCCGCGGGGAGCAAACGGGCGCGGAAGCCGCGGCGGCGATGCAGGAAGCCGCCGTCGCCGAATACAAGGCGGCCGGTTTCGCCTGATCGGTCCGCAGGCGCCCCGGTTCCTGCCCGCCTGACGACACGCGCGCAGCGGGGATGGCCCCTGCGCCGTCCCCGCTCCCTGCCTCGCTTCGCATGACGCCGCGCGAAAGGCGCAACGTACTCTTGGGCCTGGCTTTCGCCTCGCCCTGGATCGTCGGCTTTCTGGCCTTCACGATCGTGCCCATCGCGTCGTCGTTCTACTATTCCTTTACGCGCTACGACCTGGTGCGCGATCCCGTCTGGCTGGGGCTGGACAACTATCTGGGGTTCATCGACAACGCCGACTTCAGCCTGGTCGGGCGCAATACGCTGTGGTGGGTCCTGGTCAGTTCGCCTCTGGGCGTGCTGTCGGCCTTCCTGATGGCCCTGCTGCTGAATTCCCGCATCGTCCTGCGCTCCTTTTTCCGGTCCGTCTTTTTCTTTCCGGCGATCGTGCCGGTCGTCGTGACCGCGTTCGTCTGGATTTTCCTGCTCAACGTCCAGTACGGGGCCATCAATTCCACCCTGCAGGCGCTGGGCTTCAAGGTCATTCCCTTCATTTCCAGCCCGCATCTGATCAAATGGTCCCTGGTCGTAATCCACATGTGGAGCCAGGGCGCGGCCATGGTGATCTTCCTGGCCACGCTGCAGGACGTGCCGCGCTCCCTCTACGAGGCGGCCACGGTGGACGGGGCCAACGCCTTGCGCCGGCTGTGGAGCGTCACCGTGCCCATGGTCAGCCCCGTCATTCTGTTCAATCTGGTCATGAGCTTCATCGCCGGCTTCCAGTACTTCACCCTGCCGTGGCTCATGACCCAGGGCGGACCCAACCGCGCCGCGGAGTTCTACGCCATCTACCTGTACCGCAACGCCTTCCAGTGGTTCCGCATGGGCAAGGCGTCGGCGTTGGCCTGGGTGCTGTTCGTGCTGATCCTGTTCTTTACGTTTCTCCTCTTCCGGTTTTCCGGCCGGTTCGTCTATTACGCGGGCAGCGCCCGGTGAGCGCCGGCCATGGCCTCTGACGTTCTTCCCCGCCGCGCCGCCGGCCGCGCCGGGGCCGGCGAAACGCTGCTGGACGGGATCAACCAGGTCCTCAAGTACGGCATCCTGATCGGGTTGGCGATTACGTTTGTCCTCCCCTTCTACTGGATGGTGTCGTCGGCGGTGAAGGACGACAGCCAGGTGTACGTCGTCCCGCCCGAATGGTTCCCCCGTCCGCAGCATTTCGAGAATTTCTGGAACGCCTGGAACAGCGAGCGCTTCAATCTCTGGACGTTCAACACGGTGGTGCGGTACGCGCTGCCGGCCACGGCGGGCACGGTGCTTTCCTCCGCGTGCGTGGCGTACTCCTTCTCGCGCCTGCAATGGCGCGGCCGGGACGCCCTGTTCGGCATCGTGCTGGCGACCTTGATGGTGCCCGACTGGGTGCGCCTAGTGCCGCTGTTCGTCATCTTCAAGAACCTGCAGTGGATCAACACCTTCCTGCCGCTGGTGGTGCCCCACTTCTTCGGCAACGCCTTTTTCATCTTCCTGCTGCGCCAGTTCTTCCTGGCCCTGCCCCTGGAGTTGTCGGACGCGGCGCGTATCGACGGGGCCAGCGAACTGTCGATCCTGTTCCGCATCATCCTGCCGCTGTCCCGCTCGGCCCTGGCCGTGGTCGCGCTCTTCACCTTCATGAACGCCTGGAACGACTATCTCGGCCCGCTCATCTACATGAACGTCGAGGACAAGTGGGTGCTGACGCTGGGCGTCGGCCGCCTGCGCTCCGCCGTGGACGAAATCGGCAACACCAAATTGGCCTATCCCTACCTCATGGCGGTCAGTTCGCTCATCACGCTGCCCGTCTTCCTGGCCTTCTTCTTCACCCAGCGCAGTTTCATTGAAGGCATTTCCCTGACGGGCCTCAAGGGATAAGCCGGCCGGCCCCTGCGGCCCGCGGTTATTGCCGAAGGACGCAACGCGCGTCTTCCGGGAATATATACGGGACAATCCGGTAGCGTGCGCTGGCAAGGCCGCCGCGTAACGGACGAAGAACAGGCTGGACTGTTTATGCTGAAAAACGTAAAATTCCGCATGGCGGATGACGTTTCGGCCTTGGCGTCCGAGCGGCGCGGTCTTGCCCGCGCGGGGATGGGAGCGCAGTGCCTTGAGGCCACATTGAACGCGGGGCCGCAACCGAAGGCTGGGGAGATGGGAAAATCTTGCGCGCCATGCGCCTTGGAGGCGGCGGCGTGACTTCTCGAACCTGGATCGCGGAGGCAGTGGGCGCGGAAAAGATCCAGATGGCCCTTGAGGAAGCGCGGCGGCGCCGCCTCTGCGCCGCGCTGGGCCTAAAGGGCGTCAGCGCGCTTTCGGATCGACAACTCCGCTTCATTGCCTACGGCTTGGAACTGCAGGCAATCGAATGCATGACCCACGGGAACGCGCAAGATCTGGTGCAGGCGGCAGCAACGGCCTTCCAGGTTTTCCGGGTTCTGCCTCGTCCCGCCTCCCCGCTGGAAGCGGCCGAGTTCCTCGTGCAACTGGGGTGTCTGGGCGTCTTGGGGCAAAGAAGCGCCGACGTCCGTCGGTTGCTGTCGGAAGGGAGCGGCGAGGGCGGCATTCCGCGTTTGCCTTGTGACGCAGACGATTGGGGTCTGCGCGTCCGAGCCGTCATTCTGGATATTTGGCTGCGGCTTTTGCGCCAGAGCGGAGAGGACGACTTCAATGCGGTGCAGGAGAGAGTAGCCCGTCTGCGCGCGGAGCAACAGAACTGCGAACCCCGGTTCCTGCGCCAAACGGAAGCGACCGGAGACATGCGGCCCGCTTGGTACTTGGTATCCGCCTACCACTTGGCCAAGGCCGCGGAAAGGCTCGGTGCGTATCTGGCCCAAGGCGCGGTTGATGGGCATGACGATATCCGCGCGCAATTGCAGACCCACTTCGAACGCGCCCTAGCGGCGGCCGACCGCGGCGGACTTATAGAACAGGAGAACATGGCGCGCATGCTCGGGCGAACGGCTTTGGCCTTGGCAGAAAGCAACAGCGGGGCCGTCAGCCGGGGACGCAGGAAGCCGCGTAGTCCCATGCCTCACGCGGCTGACCGATCGCGATAACCCAAATCCTTGTTTTGAACTGTTGCCGGCTTGACGGAGGGCTCTGCGCGAGCGAGGCCGGTTGGGGGCCGGACCGCGGTCAGTCAACGTAGCCTGACCCGGCCCAGCGCCTTGCGCACGCAATGGCGCGCGGCCTCCGCCTCCCGTTGAACCCGTTGCGGCTTGACTTCAGCCCGCGATAGATCAGGCGTAGTAGTACAATAGCAGTCTCGCCTGGATCCCGATGCCAGACTGTCGGCAGACCGCGCCTGAGGGGCCCCGTACGCGCGCCAAGGAGGAGACTCGCTATGCCGTTCGGATTCGGATCGTATCAATACGACGTGCAGGAAAACTGGCTCCAGCCGCCGCCGGGCTGGCGTTTCGGCTGGATTCCGGCCGTAGCCTGCGATTCGCAGGATCGGGTCTACGTGTACTCCCGTTCCGAGCATCCCATGGCGGTGTTCGACCGGGAGGGCCGCTTCCTGCAGGCCTGGGGCGAGGACGTGTTGCAAGACGCGCACGGCATTTTCATCGACGATCAGGACTTCGTATACTGCACCGAACGCAATACCCATTGCGTGCGGAAGTTCACGCCCGACGGCGAGCTGCTCATGACGCTGGGCACGCCGGGCGCGCCCGGATCGGCCGACGGCCAGCCTTTCAATCTGCCTACGGACCTGGCGCGCGCCGCCAACGGCGATCTGTACGTTTCCGACGGCTACGGCAACGCCCGCGTCCATCATTATTCCCGTACGGGAGAATACATCCGCTCGTGGGGCGACTGGGGCGACCGGCCAGGCCAGTTCGCCTTGTCGCATTGCGTACGCGTCGATCGGTACGACCGCGTATGGGTCTGCGATCGGGAGAACCGCCGCCTCCAGATCTTCGATCGGGACGGCGTTTTCCTGACCCAATGGCCGGGTCTGGCCCAACCCGACACGATCTTCTTCCATCCGACGGAAGACGTCGTGTTCATCGCCGAACTGGAGCGCCAAGTGAGCGTCTATTCCTTCGACCGCGAGTTGCTGTCGCAATGGGGCGGGCGCCAATCCAGTCGGAAGCCGGGAGAATTTCTCGCCTTCCCGCACGGCCTCTGGGTCGATTCCCGCGGCGACATGTACGTGGGCGAGGTGCAGGCGGACGGCCGTCTGCAAAAATTCGTGCGCCGGCGTTGACGCCGCGGGCCGCGTCCCACCGAGAGAATCCATCCGTCTCATGTCCCAGCAGGACCTGACGCTGGTCGTCAACCGACAGGAACGCCGCGTGCGCGTAGACCCGACCACGCCCCTCTTGCACGTTCTGCGCCACGATCTGGGTTTGAAAGGCGCCAAGCAGGCCTGCGGCGCGGAGCAGTGCGGCGCCTGCCAGGTCATGCTGGACGGACAGGCGACGCCTTCCTGCCGCCTGCCCGTGCAGGAGGCGGTCGGCCAGCCCATCCGGACCGTGGAAGGGTTGGCGACCGCAGGGCGCCTCAGCGCCTTGCAGCAGGCTTTCGTGGCGGAAAACGCGATCCAGTGCGGCTATTGCGTAGCCGGCATGCTTATGGCCGGCACGGCGCTCCTGGAGGCCAACCCCGCGCCCGCGGAGGACGAAATCCGCGCGGCCCTGCATCGGAACCTGTGTCGCTGCGGCGTATACCCGCGGGTGATCCGGGCTATTCAACGCGCGTCCGGCGCCGTCCCGCCTGACGCCCTGTACGAAGAAATCGAGCCGCCAGATCCCTTGCCGCCAAGCCCGCCTCGGACCGCCTTGCCCGCCGCCTTGCAGCAATCTCCCGCGCTGGATGACTGGATGCATTTTCGGGACGCGGGCATCGTGACCGTGTACACCGGCAAAGCGGAATTGGGCCAAGGCCTCGTGACGGCGCTGGCCCAGGTCGCGGCCGAGGAACTGGACGTGGACATAGACCAGATTCGCATCCATACGGCCGATACGGCCTTGACCCCGGATGAAGGGGCTACGGCCGGCAGCCTGTCGCTGGAAATGTCCGGCGGCGCGTTGCGCCAGGCCGCGGCGGAAACCCGCTTTCATCTCTTGTCCCTGGCCGCCGAAGAATGGGACGCGCCCTGGCGCGAACTGTCCGTCCGGGCCGGGGTCGTGCGCCACGCGGCCAGCGGCCGGCAGGCGAGCTATTGGGATCTGCTGCAGGGGCAGCCGATCGGCCTCCGCGCTTCGGGCGCGGTGGCGCCCAAAGCCCCGGAACGCTATACGGTCGTGGGCCAGCCGCTGACGCGGCTCGACGTGGAAGCCAAGGTGCGCGGCCAGCCCTGTTTCCTGCACGATATGGAGCTGCCGGGCCTGCGGCACGGCCGGGTCGTGCGCGGGCCCTACGCCGCCTCCCGCCTGACGGACAAGCGCCTGGCCGTCCTGGCCGCCCTGCCGTTCGAGGTGCAGGTCGTGGAAGACGGCGCTTTCCTGGCCGTGCTCTGCGACCGGGAAGACGATGCCGTACGCGCCATGGAACGGTTGGCCGCGGCCTGCGCGTGGGAAACCCCGGACGCGTTGCCGCCCATGGACGCGCTGTTCCCAACCATGGAGCAGGCTCCGGCGCAAGAGTTTCTGGTCATTGACGGTTTGCCCGGGCGCGCGCCCATTCCGCCCCGCACGGAGGGGCCGTCCGACCGGACCGTGCAAGCGCGTTACGAACGGCCCTTTCACATGCATGCCGCGTTGGGCCCTTCCTGCGCCGTCGCCCGCCTGGAAGGCGATCGTTTGACGGTATGGTCTCACAGCCAAGGGGTTTTCCAGCTGCGGGACGCGCTGGCCCAGATCCTGGCCTGGCCCCGGGAGAAGATACGCGTCATCCATGCCGAAGGGCCCGGCTGCTACGGACATAACGGCGCTGACGACGCGGCCCTGGACGCCTGCCTCCTGGCTCTGGCGACGCCCGGGCGTCCGGTCCGGGTGCAATGGTCCCGGCGCGACGAATTCGTTTACGAACCCTACGGCTCCGCCATGACGATGCGGGTCGCGGCGACCTTGGACGCACGCCGCAACCTGGCTAGCTGGCGCCAGGAGATCAGCAGTTATACCCATATGGGGCGTCCCCAGGCGATGACGGACGGCAGCGCCACTCTGCTGGCGGCCTGGACCCTGGCGCAGCCTTTTCCCCAGCCGACGCCCAAACCCAGTCTGGCCCGGCACGTCGGACTGCACCGCAACGGCACGCCGCAATACCGGATTCCGGATACCGTGACCGTCAAACGCTTCCTGCCGAAGAATCCGCTGCGGGTATCTTCCCTGCGATCCCTGGGCGCCTTCGCCAACCTGTTCGCCATCGAGGCCGCGATGGACGAACTCGCGCGGATGGCCGGCGAAGATCCCGTGGATTTCCGGTTGCGCCACCTGGACGACGCACGCGGCCGCGCCGTGATCCAGTTGCTGGCCGAAAAAATGGATTGGCATCGTCGGCCGCCGCCGACCGGCTCCGGCCGCGGCTGGGGCATGGCCTACGGACGCTACAAGGATCAACAGGCCTATGCCGCGATCGGCGTCATCGTACGGGTTGCGCGCGCTACCGGCCGCGTGGACTTGGAACAGGCTTGCATCGCGGCGGATGCGGGCCAGATCGTCAATCCCGACGGCCTGAGCGCGCAACTGGAAGGCAGTTTCCTGCAGGCCGCCAGTTGGGCTTTGTACGAACGGGTCGCCTTCAATGCCCAGGGCGTGACGTCCACGGATTGGGAGGCCTACCCCGCGTTGCGCGCGACGCAAGTCCCGTCCCTACGGACCTTCCTGATGCGACGTACGGGACAACCGGTCATGGGCGCGGGCGAGGCCGGCCAGTGCCCGACGCCGGCCGCCATTGCCAATGCTATTTACGATGCAACGGGCCTCAGGCTGTACGCCATGCCTTTCGCGCGCCAATTGCCGCACGCCTTGCATGCCGCCGCCGCGTCTCGCGCCGGCTGAGCCCGAGCCGGATCCGCGGCGGCGCCGCCGGCCCGGCCGTTCGCCCGGCCTGTACGCGCCGCCGCGGTCCCCTTCTGCGCGGGGCTCGCAAATGCCCGCGCGGTACCGCCCATGGATACGACCGACCGGGCTTCGAGACGTTGCTGCGGGACAGGAGGCGGGACGATACGGGCCATCCGGCAGCCAAGGCCAGGTGTGCTAGACTTCCCGTTGCGATGGCCGGAAGGTACGGGATTACGTCCTGACCGCACCCCAGAGTCCGTCTCCCTCCGCGCGTGAGAGCCTCTACCCGATGCGACTCTGGACATCTGTCTTCCAGGCAATGAAGTCTGGGCGACGCCATGGCCATCGGCCGCGGCGCGTTGGGCCGCGCTTGGCGTCCTTGGCTACGGGAAGAAAGGCGCGCGGCTGGCTGCGCCGACGTATGCCGCGCGGCCGGGCGCGCGTCACGCCGTTACATGTCCGTACTTCTGCCCGCCGCGTCCGCACGGGGAATGAGGCCGCGTGGCCACGCGGCCGCTCTGGCTTGAATCCTTGTCCGTCCGTTGCGCGGATGGCCGCGCGCTCCGGGACGCGTGCAACGGCGCGGCCACGCGCGGTTCGGGAAACAAAGCCCGATGCCGCCTCCGGCGAACGTTTCCCGCGCCCGGCTGGACCCGGCGGGCCGGACTTGGACGCGGCGCCCCAACCAACCCCGGACAACGTACCATGCCGGCCCTGAGCCGCTGGCCGCGCGAGTTGGGCTTCATCCTGTTATTGGCGCTATTGACGCTGGCGCTGGCGATCGCTACGCGGTATAGAACGGAATTGGCATCCGCGCTTCGGTTGTCGCCCACGCCCGCGCCCACGCCCCTGCCCACGCCCGCGCCCACGCCCCTGCCCACGCCTACGCCCCTGCCTACGCTGGCCGCGGCCCGCTCCGCCTTCACGGCGGCTTTTTACAACAATACGACGTTGACCGGGCCGCCTGTCCATGTCCGCGTGGAGGCCGCGCCGTTGGATCATCAGTGGCTCGACGCGGCCCCGGATCTCGGCGTCTTGGCCGACGGTTTCAGCGCGCGTTTCGAGGGGGAGTTCGACTTTGAAACGGCTCGCTATCGTTTCGATCTGAGAGTGGATGACGGCGTCCGCCTCTACATCGACGACGAAAAGGTGCTGGACGCGTGGCAGGGCCAGGTCGCCGACTTCGCCCCGGAAGTGGACTTGACGGCCGGCCCGCATCGGATACGGGTGGAGTATTACGAGGGCGCGGGCGATGCCCAGTTGACGCTCAACTGGCGGCGGACGGACGACGGCCGCGCGTTCACGCGGGCCGCGACCCTGTTCACGCATCTGTACGCTTTGGACGGCGAAAACGCCAGGCTTGAGGATTTCGCCGCGGGAGGCGGCGCGGTGGAAAACGTAGGCGACCGCCTGCTGGTCGCGACGGCGCACGGACATCTGGCTCTGATTCACCCGAAGGGGCAAGTGGAATACCTCGATGCGCGCATCCCAATGAATCTGGCGGGTCTGGAGGCGCATGCCGTGGGCCGGACGCCGCCCGTCATGACGCGCTTCCGCGTGACGGACATTTTGCTGCAGGCGCAGGCAGCGAACCGCCATGAATTGTTTGCCGCGCATCATTATTTCGCGGACGACTGCATCCGCTTTCGGCTGTCCGCCGCGACGCTGGTCCAGACGGACGGACGCCTCGCGCTCGCGTCGGACTGGCGCACGGTCTTTGATGCGGATCCCTGCCTGCCGTTCCAGGCGCCCAACAACGACGCGTCGTGGATGTGGAAAGGCCATGAAGCGGGAGGCAAAATGGTCGCGGACGGTCCGCATCACCTGCTGCTCATCATCGGGGATCACGGGCACTACGTGCGGGACGGCGCGTTCCCGCCCGACGCGCCCGCATCCCCCTCGGGCCGCGCGGCAGAGCGGCCGGTCGATCGGCTCTACGCCCGCGCGGTGTTCCAGCCCGACGAGCCCGCGTCCCACTTGGGACGGCTGCTGCGCATTGAGCATGCGACCGGCGCCGCGCAAATCCTGACGCGGGGCCATCGCAATCCGCAGGGCCTGGCGCGGGATGCCGACGGCCGTTTGTGGGCGCCGGAACACGGCCCGGACGGCGGCGACGAACTGAATCTGTTGCTGCCGAATCACCATTACGGATGGCCGCTCGTGACATACGGCAAGGCGGGCAGCGGCAACCTCTTCCGGTGGCGCGAGCATGAGCACGCGGCAGGCCAGCATGCCGGTTTCACGCGCCCGATCTTCGCTTGGGTGCCGTCCATTGCGCCCTCCAGTCTCATCGTGAACGATCCGCGCGCCTTTCCCCTGTGGCGCGACGATTTGCTTCTGGCTTCGCTGAAATCGAAGTCGCTGTTCCGCATCCGGCGCCACGGCGCCCAGGTGCAATACGTCGAACGCATTGAGATTGGCCGACGCATACGCGACCTGACGCATATGCCGGACGGCCGTCTGGCCTTGCTGCTGGACGACGATCATCAAGTGCTGTTTTTGCAGCCTTCCACCGCGTTTTGCGATGCCGTATCGCGGCAGATACGGAAAGTGTACGCGGTGCCTTGCCCCGCGGACGCGGACGTCGAGGGATCTCCGGAGGAGGCCGTTTCGCCTATCCCGGAACCGGAGGAGGCCGTTCCGCCTATCCCGGAACCGGAGGCTGCGGCCGCGGACGCCCGCCTAGCGGCTTTGCCGGGCGCGCGCCTGTTCAGTCTGCGGTGCGGCAATTGCCACAACTTGTATGTTGCCGAACATGGTGCCGGCCCCCACCTCGTAGGCATTGCAGGGCGCCGCGCCGGCGCCGTTGAAGGCTATCAATTCTCGAGCGCGTTCCAGGCGCTGAACCAGGTCTGGACGCGCGACCGCCTGGAACGCTTTCTCGCCGCACCCGCGCGCTTCGCCCCGGGCACGTCCATGGCGGAGGCTGACGTCACCGCTACAGACGCGCGCACCATCGTAGATTTCCTCTATGCCGTCGCGTCTGCCGCGGAATGACCGCCGCGGGCCGCGTTGGGATTGACGGGGCCTCCTGCGCGCCCGCGGTTGCCCGTCTCGGGAGGCGAGCCGCGGACGCGTCTCCGCGCGGACGGCGCCCCGATGGCCGATACCCAATCGCGCCGCATCCGGTCTTTGCCAGGCGCCCGTTTCGATATATACGTGGACAACGCAGCGCGCAGCGGTCTTTGCGCGGCAGCGCTGTGCAGGGCGGCGTACGCGGGCGTCCCCCAGCGTCGATGGCCGAGCGCGTACAGGAAATGGAACGCGCGCCGCCAGGCCGCCGGGCGCGACAGGAGCGGCGGGCCAGGCCGGCCGCTCCAGAACGGTCCGCCGTGCGGCGGAACCGCTTGCGCGCCCCCACCCAGAGGCGGCGCCCGCTTTCGGTCGTCCCCAGATCCACAGCCTGACGGCTCGACAGGGCCGTTCCCTGACCGGGTTTGGGGAGCCGTCTGAACCGACGCGCGACGGTCCTGCCAGAGCGCGGACCGGGCCTGTGACGTCGATGCCGGCCGCGTCGGGCGGGCACGGGGGCCGTCTTGCCGGCACGGTACCGGCGGCGGCCCGTTCGCCCGCCCGACCCAACGCGTCCTCCAGCCAAACGAACTGTCCGGCGGCGCCGCGACCCGCGTCTGCGCGGGCAGGAGACGGGAGGAAACCGGCCGCGGCCGGCTCCGTCGTGGCCGCGGCCGACGCCGCGGAAGCGGCGGCCGGCGCGCCTTGCGCCCCGTTACGCCCGCGGATGCCCGCGCGGCGCAAGGCGCAGGACCGGAGGCAAGCCTTTGCTACAATCCTGGCATGCAGGACGATTTGCCGCCGCTGGTGCGCCAGAAACTGGATGCCTTGCCCAAAGCCATCGGCTGTTACCTCTTCTATGGCCGCGGCCAACGGGTGCTGTACGTCGGCAAGGCGACCGTCTTGCGCCAACGCGTACGCAGTTATTTCGCGCCCCGCCAAGCGCCCGGCTCCAAAAGCGACGCGCTGGTTCCGGCCATACGCGATCTGCACTGGTGGATCACCCCCACCGAACTGGACGCCCTGGTTTTGGAGAACAATCTCATCAAGGAGCACCAACCGCCCTTCAACATCCGCTTCAAGGACGACAAGACCTATCCCTATCTGAAAATCAACTGGCAGGATCCTTTCCCGCGCGTGGAAGTCACCCGCGCCATGCGCCCGGACGGCGCGCGCTACTTCGGCCCCTATACCAACGCGCGCGCCATCTACCAGACCTTGGAGGGCATCCGCCGCATCTTTCCCTATCTGGATTGCGACCGCCGCATTACGGGCCAGGATCCCAAGCCCTGCCTCTACTACCATCTCAAGCTGTGCGGCGGCCCCTGCATCGGCGCGCAAAGCGCCGAGGCGTATCGCCAGACCCTGCGCCACATGATGCGTTTCCTGCGCGGCGACACGGCGAACGTATTGCGCCTGCTCCAGGCTCGCATGGAACAGGCCGCGGCCAATCTGGATTTCGAGCGCGCGGCCGTCCTGCGCGACCGCATCCGGGCCGCGCGGCGCATCGTGCAGCAACAGCAAAGCATCGGCGCGGCGCCGGCGGACGAAGACTACGTCGCCACGGCCCGCGACGCCGACTCCCGGCAGGTCGTGGTCCAAATTCTCTGCGTCCGCCAGGGCCGTCTCATCCGACAGGAGCATTTCCTGCTGGCCGGCCAGGATCTGGCGCCCGACGCGCGCGGCGCGGCGCGGCGCCCCGACCTGATCGGCGCGTTCCTGCCGCAGTACTACGCCCAGGCCTCCTTCGTGCCGCCGACCGTGCAAGTGCAGGCCATGCCCGCGGATCAGACGCTCCTGGAAACCTATCTGACGACGCGGCGCGGACGCGCCGTGAAACTCGCGACGCCTTTGCGCGGGGCCAAACGCAAGATGATGGAAATGGCCTACGCCAATGCGCGGGAGAACCTGCGCGTGCTGCAGGCCGCTGGGGACGTGGATGCCCATCGGCACGCCCGGGCCCTGGCTGAATTGCAGGACGCGCTGGCTTTGCCGCGCCCGCCCGTGCGCATGGAGTGCTTCGATATCAGCACGCTCCACGGGACGAATACGGTCGGCGGCATGACCGTGTTCGTGCGCGGCGCGCCCCGCAAGAGCGATTACCGCAAGTTCCGGATCAAGGGCCAAGGCAGCCGCGGCCGGCCGGACGACTTCGCCAGCCTGCGGGAAATGTTGCAGCGCCGCTTTCGGCGCGCCGCGGAACCGCCGCCGGCCTCAGGGACGAGCCGGCGCGCATGGGAGCGCCTGCCCGACCTGGTCGTAGTCGACGGCGGACGGGGCCAATTGCGGCAAGCCGTGGATGTATTGCGCGAACTGGATCTGCTGCATGTCGTCCCGGTGATCGCGCTGGCCAAGGGCCAGGAGGACGTCTACCGCCCCCAGAGCGCCGTCCCGGTGCGCCTGCCGGCCCACAGCCCGGCGTTGCATCTGTTGCAACGCATTCGGGACGAAGCGCACCGCTTCAGCGTGGCGTACCATCGCCAACTGCGCGGCCAGTCCTTGACGCGTTCGGTGCTGGACGACGTGCCGGGCATCGGGCCGGCGCGCCGCAAGCAGTTGCTCATTTGGTGCGAAGGCCATTGGGAGCGCCTGCGCCAGGCCGACATTGAGGTCTTGGCGCGCATTCCCGGCATGAATCGGAAGGCGGCCCGCGCCGTGCAGGCCGCCCTCGCGCGCGCCTACCCCCCGTAGCCGGGACGATCCATCAGAATGCGGGGCCAACGGGCTTCCCGCATCTGGGATGGGGCGAGCTCTATGGCCTGGCAGGCGGTCAGGCACCGATGGCATGGACGTTTGGCCGCGGGCTCGACAGAGCGGAATCGGAAGGGCGCGTCCGGACGCGTCAGCCCTTGGCTCGCGCAGGCTGAGGCTCGCAACGCGGTCCAAATCGGCCGCCCCTGGCCGTTCCGCCCCGCGGACGCCCGCGTGCGCCCGTAACTGCCTGCCAGGCGCGCGGCCGGCGGACGCCGCCGGAACGCGCGGACGCCTATGGATACGGCGCCGCGAGCGGGCTTGACGCCGTACGCCGCGGCTCGTCGCTTCGCGTATCTTCGGCTAAGACTGGTAGCCTAAGGGATGACCCGCCGCGTCCGCTGGGACGACGGCGAGACTGGCTTGGCCGCCGCGTTGTGCGCGCGTCAGAGGCCAGGGAGGACGATGCAGGAACGACGAACGCGCCCCATGTCCGCTATCCCCCGCTACGCGGCTCCGCCGCCGCCCTTTCCCCGCCACAATCTAGGGTTGTACCGCCTGCGCGGTTTCTGCGGCCGGCACAGAGAGCTGCATCGCCTGCAAAGTTGGCTCGCGGATTCGGAAAGGGGGGCCGTAAGCGCCGTCATCGGACCGGCCGGCGTGGGCAAAAGCGCCTTGGCCACGGCGGCCGCGTGGACCACCGTCCGCCATTTTGCGGACGGCATCGTATGGGCGGCTCCCGCGGGGTGGGAACGCCTCCGCTTCTACGACGTGATCCGCGCGTTGGATTCCGTCTTGGGATCCGCCATTACGGGACGCCCGCGCGCCATGTGGCAGACGGAAGTCTTGCAACTCCTGCACCGTCGCCGGCGCCTCGTCATCCTGGACGAAGCGGAGACGGCTGATGCCCTGGACTGGGAGGCCTTGGTCGCAACGTTCCAGCACTTGCCCGCCGTCCAGGCGCCGTCCCGCATCCTGATCGTGGCCAGCCGCCTCCCGCCCGCCTTGCAGGCCCTGGCAGGAGAACGCATCCTGCGCCTCCAGGGCTTCACCCTCCGCGACACCGCCACTTTCCTGTCCAGGCATCCGTCTTTGCCCCTGTCGCCGGACGCGGCGCGTCAGCGGACGGCCGGTTCCCCGCTGGGCCTGCACCTGCTGCTGGGCCTCGCGGCGCCGGCGCGCGCCGCCGCGCCGCCCGTCGCCCATGTCGAGGCGCTGGAACCCTTGACGGCGTACGCGTTGCACGCGTGCGCGCGGGAGCAGGCCGAGGGGTTCGATCTTCTGCTTCGTCTCGCGGCGGCGGCCGGCGGCGCGTCCTACCGCGCGTTGCAGGAACTGTTCGGGCGCGGCCAGCCCGTTGCCCGCCGCGCGGACTCCGATCGGGGCGTCCGCCACGAACCGGAACTGACGGCCTTGCCCGCGCCGTTGCCGGCGCTGCTGCAGGCGTTGCTGACGCGGGCGCTGGTGGAACACGACCCTTGGCACCGGCGCGTACGGGTGCATGCCTGCGTGCGGCGCCAGTTGGCGCGCGGCGCGGGCGCGCCGCGCGCCGACTGGCAGGCCGCCCATGCCCGGTACTACGTGCGCTACGCGCGCCTGTACGAACAGGTGGACCGCGCGTTCTGGTCCGACCTCGATCGGGAGTGGGACAATATGCGGCAAGGCGCGGAGTGGTGCGCGCGCCGGATCCGGCGCGCTTGTCCCGAGGAGCCTTTGACGTTGACGGCCGAGATTGCCGAAGGCCGCGCGCCGCCGGCCTTGCCGCTGCCGGCCGCGGACCTCGCGCTGGCCAGCCAATACGCCTCGGCGATGGCGTTATACGCTTTTTGGCGCCATCCGCCCCGCAGCCTGGAATGGCTGGCCGCCGGAGCCGTGGCCTGCGCCAGCCTGGCGGATTTCCGCGGCTTCGGGCGCCTCATGCTGCACCTGGGACGGCAACTGTATTTTCGCCGCGACTACGAGCGCAGCCTGTTCTGGTTGGAGAAAGCGCGCGCGGCGTTCGCGCAGCGCGATATGGTGTTGCTTCTGGCCTACGCCCATACGGACATCGGCATGGTGCATCGCGAACGGGGACAGCCGGGCCGGGCCCGGAGCCACTGCCAGCAGGCTTTCGACTGCCTGGTTCAGGGCGGCAATCTGGCCGAGCTGGCCGGGGCGTACATGAATCTGGGCAGCTTGGCCTTGAGTCTGGGCGATTACCCGCAGGCGCTGCGGCACTACCGGCACGGCCTGCGCCTGGCGCTGGCGCTGGACGATCGGCGCCTCATGGCCAACGCGTTCAACAATCTGGGCTTGGCGTTGGAAGCTCTGAGTCATCTGTGGTCCGCCCGCGCCATGTACGAGAAGGCGTTGGATCTGTACCGCTACCTGCGTTTGGAGGAAGGCGAATGCACGGCGCTCAACAATCTGGGCGCGGCGGCCCATCTCCAGGCGGACGCGCCCGCGGCCGAAGCCTGGTATCGACAGGCGCAAGCGGTCTGCGCCCAGCGCGGCGCGTGGCTGGACCTGGCCGCGACGCGGCACAATCTGGGCATGGTCTTGCAGCAACGCCACCGCGCGGCGGAAGCCAACCGGGAATTCGCGGCCAGCCGCGCCCTGTACGACGCGCTGGACCTGCCCGCGTACGCCGCGGCCGAAGACGCCCTGAGCCGGCGGCCGGCCCGCGCCGCCGCCCCCTCGATACTCTAACGAAATTCATATACGCCGCGCCCGGTTTCTGGTGTATCGTACGTTCCGTTGATTGAAGGCGTCTGGACGACGCGAGGTTCGCAACGCCGCGACTTGCGCAGTTCTTGCAAGCAGGGCGGCGGTTTCGTTATCATGGCTTGCTTAGCACTCGCCAGGCAAGAGTGACAGCGGCGCGGCGATTCTTCGGGAAAGGCCAGCCGCCCTTGGGCACGCAGCAATCGAGTAAGGAGCATCGACGATGAACATGAAACCGTTGGGAGACCGCATCGTGGTCAAGCCGTCCGAAGGCGAAGAACAGACCTCCGGCGGCCTGTACATTCCGGATTCGGCCAAGGAGAAGCCGCAGGAAGGCACGGTGCTGGCCGTGGGGCCGGGCGCCCGCGACGAGAGCGGCAGCCGCATCCCGATGGACGTAGCCGTGGACGACAAGGTTTTGTACGCCAAGTACTCCGGCACGACCATCAAGGTGGACAACGAGGAGATCCTGATCCTCAAAGAGTCCGACGTCCTGGCCATCGTCAACTAGGTCCTGAGCGACGGTCGTTCCCGGCCGTCCCCATTCCGCACTTATAAGGAGGAGATTTTTTCATGGCAAAGCAACTCGTATTCAACGACGACGCGCGCAAGCATCTGAAGAACGGCGTTGACGCCTTGTCCAATGCCGTCAAGACCACCCTGGGCCCCAAGGGGCGCAACGTGGCGCTCGACAAGAAATGGGGCAGCCCCACCGTCACGCATGACGGCGTCACCGTGGCCAAAGAGGTGGAGTTGGAGGATCCGTTCGACAACATGGGCGCCCAGCTCCTGAAGGAAGCGGCCACCAAGACCAACGACGTGGCCGGCGACGGCACGACGACGGCGACCGTCCTGGCCCAGTCCATCGTGACCGAAGGCTTGAAGAACGTGGCGGCCGGCGCCAATCCCATGCTGCTCAAGCGCGGCATCGAAGTCGGACGCGACGCCATCGTGCGCCAGATTTCGGACATGTCCACGCCGGTGTCCGACCGCGAGAAAATCGCCCAGGTGGCGAGCATTTCCGCCGCGGACGCCCAGATCGGCGACTTGATCGCCGACGTGATGGACAAGGTCGGCAAGGACGGCGTCATCACGGTCGAAGAGAGCAAGGGCCTGGAATTCGAGACGGAATACGTGGAAGGCATGCAGCTGGACCGCGGCTACCTCTCGCCCTACTTCGTGACCAACAGCGAACGCATGGAAGCCGCGCTGGACAATCCCTACATCCTCATTCACGACAAGAAGATTTCCAGCGCGCAGGATCTGGTGCCCATTCTGGAAAAACTGATGCAGATGGGCAAGCGCGAAATCGTCATCATTGCCGAGGACGTGGAAGGCGAAGCGCTGGCGACCCTCGTGCTCAACAAGCTGCGCGGCACCCTCAACGCCCTGGCCCTCAAGGCGCCCGGTTTCGGGGATCGCCGCAAGGCCATGTTGCAGGACATCGCCATCCTGACCGGCGGCGAAGTCATCACCGAGGAATTGGGCAAGAAGCTCGAGAACACGTCCATCAACGAATTGGGCCAGGCGGATCGGGTGATCGCCACCAAGGACGACACCACCCTCGTCAGCGGCGCCGGCGATTCCGCCCAGATCAAGGGCCGCATCGAGCAGATTCGTTCCGAGATCGACGCCTCCACCAGCGATTACGACCGCGAGAAGCTGCAGGAACGCCTGGCCAAGCTGGCCGGCGGCGTAGCCATCCTGCGCGTCGGGGCCGCCACGGAAACGGAGCTCAAGTTCAAGAAGACGCGGGTCGAGGACGCCTTGAGCGCCACGCGCGCCGCGGTGGAAGAGGGCATCGTGCCGGGCGGCGGCGTGGCCCTGATCAACGCGGTCCCGGGGGTGGAAGCCGTGGAGCTGGAGGAAACCGACGCGGCGACCGGCGCGCGCATCCTGACGCGCGCGTTGGAGGAACCCATGCGCACGATTGCCGAAAACGCGGGCCTGGACGGCGCGGTGGTCGTGGAGAAGGTGCGCAACAACAGCGAGACGGCCAGCGACGCGACCGGATACGACGTGGTGGAGAACCAGTACGTGGACATGCTGGAAGCCGGCATCATCGATCCGGCCAAGGTGACGCGCAGCGCCGTTGAAAACGCCTGCTCTATCGCCTCCATGATTCTGACCACGGAAGCGCTCATCACCGATATCCCTGAGCCGGAACCGCCCGCCCCGGCCGGCGGCGACGGCGGCATGGGCGGCATGATGTAGTCCGCCGCGCGCTTGCGCCTGAATCAGAAAGGGGAGTCGAACGGCTCCCCTTTCTTTTTGCGTTTGACCGGGGGCGTCCCGCGCCCGGGCGCGGAACAGGATCGCCTTGGCGGCTGGGCTGACGCGGCGGGGCGTTGCGCGCGCCGAACTCCGACCGCTGGATCTGCCTGCAACTTTATAGCTTGCCTTTACCCCAGGATCCCCGCGCGGGCGCCAGCGTTGCGGTCCGGGTCAATGTCCCGCGCGGCGTCCAAGACATCCCGGCGCGCAGGCATCATTTGACCGTTCCCGGCAACGACTGCCTTCGGGAACCGCGGCTGCCGTCCTGGACAGGCAACCCGCGTTCAGGTCGACGGACGGGGATCGGCGGCGCACCGTCGTTCCGCTCCGGTCCCCGGGCGTGACGCGCGCGCGGCCGCCACGCGCCGTTGGCGCGCCGGTCTAAGGCGCGCCTTTCCGTTCCGCCACGCGCAGGCAACGTCGTTTAGGCCTGGAGGCCCGCAAGAAACGACAGGTTACGCGGCCGCGCACGGCACTGGCCGCGCAGAAGCCCCAAACGCGGCTGTCCGTACTGTGCGCGACATTGTCGCCGCGCAGGCAAAGACGCCCGTCCGCTGCGATCTGGGTCACGCGCTTGAGAATGAACTCGTATCGATAGGGATGGCGCGCCATAACCACGTCCCCGATCCGGGGCGCGGCATGCCGATAGGCGCCAAGGTCAAGCAACAGTTCGTCGCCGGGCTGCAAGGCGGGCCACATGGAATAGCCCTTGACCTCTAGGCGCCGGCGTTGATGCAGAAGCCAGAGCCACAACTCGCGCCGGCTGGCTACCGGCAAGGGAGCAAAGGACCCGGCGGCGTCCGGGTCCTTTGCCCTCGGCTGGGTCGTTGCGCGGCGGCTAACTGGCCGTGTAATAGGCGACGTCTCGCCCTTTGGTCGCCCAGAAAATCCCATGGATCTTTTCCACCGTGGACAAAAGTTCCTGGGCCGCGTCCAGATCCACGCCGACTTTGCACTGAGAGCACAGTTTGGCGGCGTTCCAGAACGTGTCGTGCAAATCAGGATGGGCCGCCAAGTGTTCCGGCTTGAAGTAATCCGTCCACAGAATCAACAGTTCTTCCTTGGTCTTCTGCGCCTGCTCTTCCTTGATGGCAATGTAACGCGCCGCCGTATTGAGGTACTGCACGACGTTTTCGTGATTGCCGTCTTCCTTGCTGGGCTGGGGCAGATCCATGATTTTCTTGGTCATCGACAGAACGGCTTCCGCCTTGATGCGGGCATCGGCCGGATCGTATACCCCGCAGGGACCGTCGCAATGGGCGGAAACCGGGAGGGCAGGCCGCAAACGCTGGGCCAAACGGACGAGGGCATGCAACATGATTCGTTCCTTTCGCTACATGGAGCGCGCGGTGCGCAGTGAACCTGTAATCGTATACCAAAGAGCGGCGCGCGGGGAAAGAATGCCCGTCGCGCGCGGCGACGCCCCCTCTGTCCAGCAGACGCATCGGTTCAGGGACGCCGCTGCGCGACGGCACCCCGTGATCGGCCGCGCTCAGGCGGCCGCGCCCCGTTGCAGAGCGGCGTGGGCGCGTTGGGCCAACTCGGAATCGGGATCCCGTTTCACGATGCGCAGCAAATGCAGTTGCGCGTCGGCATCGCCTGCGGCCGCGCGGGCCAACGCCTCTTCCAGGCCCTGGGTCGAGTACTGCATATCCTGAGGCACCGCCTGCAGGTGGCCGTTCCGCCAATAATACTTGAGATCGTCGCGTGTCCAGTCCGCATAGATCTGTTCCCACGTCAACGGGCTGTGCAGGCTCAGATGGGGGGTCAGCATGTGCTCGGACACCGGAGCCCCTTGGGCGGTGTAACGGTTATCCAGGGACAGGCGCAAGCGATCCGCCGTCTCGTTGGGCAAGGCCCGGTGCAGAGTCAGGCTGTGAAACATGAGGCAGTCGCCCGGTTCGTAATCCGTACCGTGCCACGCGCCGCTGTAGGCGTCGTCGGCCACGTTGAGTTGGCCTGCGCCCAGAGAGAAATGATGCTCCAGCACCTTGTCCGCCTTGTGCGAGCCGGGCACCACGGCCAGCCCGCCCAATTCCACGGGACAGGCGCCGAGCGGCGTCCAGCAGGTATAGGTTTCGTAGTTGCCCTGGAAATGCACGAAGTCCTGATGCACCGGCGTGGTGTGCTCCGTGAATTGGGGAAACCACAGGCGGCAGATTTTCTGCGGGTGCGCGAACACCTCCGCGTCCATGACGTCGCGCATGACGTCCATCACGGCGGGGGCGTGGGCCATGCGATGAAAGGCTTCCAGGCGATACGCCCGGTGGTACGTAACGGCGTATTCCCGATCGCCCTCGGTGCAGCGCCGGGCCGGATCCGCCACGCCGTCCATGAGGGGCGCGTCGGCCTTAATCCAGCCCGCGTCCCGCAAAATGGTCAAGATGGATCGGCGCAAGTCCAACAACGCGGTTGAGTCCTGCAACGCCTTGAAGAACAGGTAGCCTTCGGCGCGCATACGCGCGCGCAGGGCCGCTCCGTCGCCCAGCAAGTCGTTGGATACGCGGAACGGGGTCAGTTCAATCTCCATAGCGCCTCTCTCTATGCGTCTGTGCGGCGCCCAGAGCCCGTACGCACGCGCGGCAGGCCCGGGCCTCTGGCCATGGCTGACTCTACTTGAATTTCCGCCTCGGTTCAAACCCCGCGCGCGGCCCTGTCGGCCAGGCAGGCCCAAGACGCCCGACAGCCTGCGCCTGCCTGGCGGCGGCGCACGCGGCAGGCCCGCAGGCTGGGCCCGCAACGGCGGTCCGTTGCTTCCGCGCACGGCGCGGGGTCCGCGGCGCGTGCGCCTGTCGCCGGAGGCGCGCCGCCGGTTCGGCCTGCCAGGCGCCTGGGCGCGGAATTTGCTTCGGGCCGTCTTTGCCTGCTACTATTGATAAAATTTCTCATTAAGGAGGAACCATGTCTATGCCCATGCGCATCGGAACCCGACGAGTCCCTCGCTATCGACTTTGGGGCTTCTGCCTCATGCTTTGGCTCATGCTTTGGCTCAGCGGTTGCGTCGCCGCGCCCGCGCCGGTTCCACCGGAACGTCCGGCCCCGGCGGAACGTCCGGTCCAGGTCTTGACCACGAGCAATATTGTCGCGGATTGGGTGCGCCAGGTGGGAGGGGAACGCGTCGACGTCTACGCGCTGCTGCCGGTAGGCAACGATCCCCATACCTACCACCCGGGGACCCGGGACGTGACCCGCGTGGCGGAGGCTGATCTCATCTTTTCGATCGGTCTCAGTCTGGAAGCCGCCTGGCTGGACGATCTCGTGCGCCAGGCGAGCGAGCACGCGCCGATCGTGGCGTTGGGCGATTTCGTGGATCCGTTGCCCACGGAGCACTGGGATGAGGAGGAGCACGAGGAACACGGAGATCACGAAGCGCACGAGGAGCATGAAGCGCACGAGGAGCAGGGGGATCACGAAGCGCACGAAGCGCACGAGGAGCATGAGGAGCATGAGGAGCATGAAGCGCACGAGGAGCATGAAGATCATGAGGGTCACGTCCACGGCGAGTTCGATCCCCATTTCTGGTTTGATCCCCTGCGCGTGCAGACGGCCGTTGCGGTCATCGCGGAGCGCCTCGCGGAACGCGATCCGGCGGGGACAGAGACCTTTACCCGCAACGCAGACGCCTACCGGCAACAACTGGACGAACTCCATGCCTGGATCGAGACGCAAGCGGCCGCCCTGCCGACGGAACGCAAGCGGTTGGTCACCAATCACGACAGTCTCCGCTATTTCGCGGCGCTTTACGGTTTCGAGATCATCGGCGCGGTCATACCGGACATCTCTACGGAGAGAGAGCCTACGGCGCAGGAATTGGCCCGCCTGGTGGATGCGCTCGCGGCGGCGCCGGTGCCGGCCCTCTTTACGGACGTCGGCGTCAGCGCGCGTTTGGCGCAGCGCGTAGCCGAGGAAACCGACATGGCGCTGGCGCGGCTGTATACGGGTTCGTTAGGCCTCGCCGACAGCCCCGCGGCCACTTATATCGACATGGTGCGCTACAATGTCGCGGCCATCGTGGAAGCCCTGAACCCGCAGTGAACGTCGTCGCGCCCCTGCCCCTTGCCGCCGCGGACTTGACCGTCGTGCGCGATGGCGCCTTGGTGTTGGATCGCGTGTCCTTCGGGGTCGATCCCGGATGCCTGATGGGCGTTTTGGGACCCAACGGCGCGGGCAAAAGCACGCTGTTCCAGGCCTTGGCGGGCTTGGTGCCGATCCAGGCCGGCTCCGTATGCATTCACGGCCAGTCTCTGCCGCGCATGCGGGGCCGCCTGGCCTACGTGTCGCAACAGCAAGCCGTCAATTGGCGCGTGCCCGTCAGCGTGCGGGACGCGGTGCTGCAGGGGCGCATACGGACGCATCGCTGGTGGCGCCGTCCCCGCGCCGCGGATCGCGCGGCGGTGGAAGCGGCTCTCCGCCAGGTCGGTTTGTGGGAACGCCGGCGCGATCCCATGCGCGCCTTGTCCGTCGGGCAGCGCCAGCGGGCCTTCCTGGCGCGTTCGTTGGCGCAGGGCGCCGACGTCTTCCTGTTCGACGAATCCCTGAGCGGCGTGGACGTACGCTCCAAGGAGGCCTTGATGTCCACCTTCTGGCATCTGCGCGAGCAGGGCCAGACCATCCTGATCGCGTCCCACGTCATGGCGGAGGTAGAGCACTGCGACGAATGCCTGTGCCTCGACAAATGCGTGAAGGCCTGCGGCCGAACGCAGGACATCCTGACCCAGCGCGTGCTGCATGACCTCTTCGGGCCTTACGGCGCGGACGGCGCGCCGGGCACGCGGCGCACGGATTGATTCGCAGCCCTGCCTGCGTACGCCGAGGACCTGCGATGGAGCGCGCGGCCAGCCTCTTGCTCGAGCCCCTGCAATACGGATTTATGCAACGGGCGCTCATCGTGTCCCTGTTGGCGGGCCTCGCGTGCCCCATGCTCGGCGTCATCGTCGTCACGCGGGAGATGGGATTTCTGGGCGACGCCCTGGCCCATTCCGTCTTGCCGGGCATGGTGGGCGCTTTCCTGTTGGGCGTGAGTCCTATGTGGGGCGCGTTGCCCGCCGCCGTGGCCATGGCGCTCCTGGTCGGATTCCTGATGCGCCGCGCGGGCGTCAGCGCCGATACCGCCATCGGCATTCTCTTCGTCGCCATGTTCGCCCTGGGGCTGACGATGTTGACCGCCAGCCGCGGCTTGCCCGTCAACCTGGAGGACGTCCTGTTGGGACAGGTGCTGGGCGCTTCCTGGACGGACGTCGCGCTGACGGCGGCGCTCGCGCTCGCGGTCTTGGCGATCCTGGCCGCGGCGCATAAGGAACTCGCCTTCGCCAGTTTCGATCCCGCCGGCGCGGCCGTGCTCGGTTTGCCCACGACCCGGTTGGATTACGCGCTGCTGGCGCTGTTGGCCGTGGGCACGGTGATGGCCTTGCAGTCCGTCGGCATCGTCCTCGTCGTCGCCCTGCTCATCACGCCGGCGGCCACGGCGCTGCTCTGGGCCCGGACTTACGTGCGGGCCATGGCGATCGGCGCCGCTTTGGGCGCGGCCGCGGTCGTCATCGGCCTGTACGCCTCCTATCATTTCAACCTGACGCCCGGGCCCCTGATCGCCCTCGTCGCGACCGGTTTCTTCGGCGCGGGCACCGCGGCCCGCGCGCTGCGCGCGCGCGGCGGCCCGTTGCCTGCGTTACAATAGTCCGTCGTTATCCGCCGTCACCCAGGAGCGCGCAGCGCATGAAAGTCGCCTACGTTTTCGCTACCGCCCAGGCCAGCACCTACAAACTGGCCACCATGATCCTGCCCCAGCTGGAGCAGGGCATCCACGGCGTCGAGGTCGTGGGCATGATGTTCTTCGACGACAACCTGTTTTGCCTGCGCCAGGGCGATCCGGTGGGCGAACGGTTGGCGCAGGTCGCCCAGGCCCAGGGCATCCTGCTGATGGTCTGCGACCAGTGCGCGTTGCGCCGCCACCTGGCGGAAGGGGATTTCGCGCAGTGCGGTTTGGGGCAGGTCCAGCCCAAAGGCCTCGTGGCCGGGGTCGGCGCGGGCTGCTTTCCCCAACTCTACGCCGCCTTGGCGGGCAATCCCCCGGATCAGGTCATCACCCTGTAGCGCGGGCGACGCGGCGCCACGGGTCATTTCTTGCGTTGCGGGCCCGTTTGCCGTATTATGCTCCGTCTACGGTTCGCGCAAGGATGAGGAGTGCGATAGGCAGATTGCAGGCATGGATCGACACGCGGCGCGCGGGGCCAAGGCCATCCGCCGACGTAGCTCAACTGGCAGAGCTCTTGTCTTGTAAACAAGGGGTTATCGGTTCAAATCCGATCGTCGGCTCTGCCGCGGCGCGGGACGTCAGGGGCGAGTGCCCGAGTGGCCAAAGGGAGCTGACTGTAAATCAGCCGGCTAGCGCCTACGGTGGTTCGAATCCGCCCTCGCCCATTCGACTGGCCCACATAGCTCAGCAGGTAGAGCACTTTCTTGGTAAGAAAGAGGTCACCGGTTCAAGTCCGGTTGTGGGCTCAGCGCCTTGGGCTGTCCGTCATGGCGCCGTCAGCGGCCTTGCCTGCCTCGCGAAGGCGCGTAGCTCAATTGGCTAGAGCATCGGTCTCCAAAACCGAAGGTTGCGGGTTCGAGTCCTGCCGCGCCTGTTTGCCTCCGCGTGCGCCGCGCCCATGAGCAAATCCTTGGCCGCCAAAGGCAAGTCGGGGTTCCGCCTGCTGAAGTTCTTTCGGGAAGTGCGGGCGGAATTGACCCAGGTCACGTTTCCCTCCCGCGCGGAAGGCATTCGCCTCACCACCGTCGTGATGATCGTGACGCTGGTGGCGGCCGGCGTTCTCTACGTGCTGGATCTGATCTTCAGCTACGCCATCACGTGGCTGATTACCCTGTAGGCGCCAGGCTGCGCCCGCCGGACAGACTGCGAGGTTCGCGTAACCATGGATGACTTGCTGGCCGACGCCCAAGCGCCGGAGGGCGCTCCGGATCCGGACGAGACGAACGAATGGTACGTCGTTCACAGCGCGTCGGGCATGGAAAACAAGGTCAAGACCAACCTGGAGCACCGCATCGACTCGATGGATATGGCGGATTTCGTCTTCGACGTCATCGTGCCCACCGAAACCGAGATCGAAATCCGGGACAAGAAACGCAGGGAAGTGGAGAAACGCCTCTATCCCGGCTATATCCTGGTCAACATGAAGCTCACGGACGACAGCTGGATCTGCGTGCGCGAGACGCCGGGCGTCACGGGTTTCGTCGGCATCGGGCACCAACCCACGCCGCTTTCCAGCGACGAGGTCGATCAGATCATGTCCCGCATCGAGTCCAAGGAACCCAAGGTGCGCGTCAATTTCAGTTTGGGCGAGCGGGTGCGCATCACCAGCGGGCCTTTCGCCGAATTCGCCGGCTTCGTGGACGAACTGCAGCCCGACAAGGGCAAGGCCCGCGTGCTGGTCAGCATCTTCGGGCGCGATACGCCGGTGGAAGTGGATATCGTGCATCTGGCGCAACTCGGATAGCGCGGGCTCCCGCGCCGGCAGCGAAAGGATAGAGAGCGCATGGCCAAGAAACTGAAAGCGCTGGTCAAACTCCAGCTGGAAGCGGGCAAGGCGAATCCCGCGCCGCCGGTCGGCACCGCCCTGGGGCCCCACGGCATCAACATCATGGGTTTCTGCAAAGAGTACAACGCGCGCACCCAGCCGCAGCTGGGACAGGTCATTCCGGTGGACATTGCGATCTTCGCCGACGGCTCCTTCACCTTCGTGACCAAGACCCCGCCGACCGTGGCTCTGATCAAGAAAGCCGCGGGCCTGGACAAGGGCAGCAGCGAACCCAATCTCCAGAAAGCGGGCTCCCTGCAACGCCGGCAGGTGCGCGCGATCGCCGAAACCAAGATGAAGGATCTCAACGCCCAGGACATCGAAGCCGCCATGCGGATGGTGGAAGGCACGGCGCGCAGCATGGGCGTGGACGTCGTCGCCGAGGACGCCTGAGCCGCCCGCCCATTCAGCCCAAGGATTCACAATCGCATGCCTAGACGCAGCCGCCGCTACCGCGCCGCCCTGGACGCCCTGGACCGGAACCGGGAGTACGCCCCCGACGAAGCCATTGCGCTGGTGCAAGCGCGCGCCTCCGCCCGTTTCGACGAGACCGTGGAACTCCACCTGCAAACCAGCGTCGATCCCCGCCAGGCGGATCAACAGTTGCGCGGGGTGGTGACGTTGCCGCACGGCACGGGCCGCCAGGTGCGCATCCTGGTTTTCGCCGGGCCGGAGGGCCTCGCGCTCGCGGAGCAGGCCGGCGCGGACTACGCGGGCGGCGCGGAGCTGGCGGAAAGGATCCAGCAAGGCTGGATCGATTTCGACGTGGTGCTGGCTACGCCCGACCAGATGCGCGTGGTGGGCCGGCTGGGCCGCATTCTGGGCCCGCGCGGCCTGATGCCCAGCCCCAAGGCCGGCACGATCGTCAACGCGGCGGACCTCCCCCGCATCATCGACGAGACGCGCAAGGGCCGCGTGGAATACCGCGTGGATCGCACCGCCAACCTGCATGTCCCGATCGGCAAGGCCAGTTTCGAACCGCCCCAGTTGCTGGACAACATGGCGGCCGTGATGTCCGCGACCGTGCAGGCCAAGCCCAGCGCCGTCAAGGGCGCCTTCATCCGTTCGGTTTCGCTGGCCTCCACCATGGGGCCGGGCATTGCGGTCGACGTGAGCCAAGCCGCGAGCCTGCGTTCCGAGGCCTGAAGCCGACCGGGCAAATTTTGCTTTCCGCCGCCCTTGCGCGCACGCGTCCGCCGCGAAACCAGTAGCCAAGCCTGAAGCCGACCGGGCAAATTTTGCTTTCCGCCGCGGCCTGCTCTAAGCTACGCGCCCAGTTCGGAAAACGCTGATCTGACCTGAGACCGCAGGCGGCCAAGCCTTAAACCCCGCGTGGGGCGCCTGTCGAGGAACGATGCCGCGGCCGGCCTGCGCGCGAGCGCGGCCGTTGCGCTTCGCCCCCGTTGCGTCCAGGCGGACGCAACGGTTTTTTTTTGCGGGCATAGACAGGGATTTGCGAGATGGCCATCAGTCGTCAGAAGAAAGAAGAGCTGGTTGCGCACTACGGCCAATGCCTCGCGCAGGCCGCGGCCGTGCTCTTCACCAATCACCAGGGCGTGTCCGTGCCGCAGACGCAGGCGTTGCGCCGGCGCCTGCGCGAAACCGACTCCGCGTTCATGGTGGTGAAAAACCGCTTGCTGAAGATTGCCTTGGCGAACCACGGGGTGGAAGCCGCCCGGGCGCATGCCTTCGTCGAACCCATGAGCGTCGTCTTCAGCGGCGACGACGTCGGACGCACGGTCAAGGCGTTCACCGGCTTCGTGCGCCAGGAGTTGCCGGGCAGCGGCTTGCTGCCCATTACGGGCGGCGTGCTGGCGCAACGGTTGCTGAACGCCCAGGAAATGGCGGCCCTGGCCGATCTGCCGTCCCTGCCCGAGTTGCAGGCCTCGCTGGCGGGCGCCTTGGCGGCTCCCGCCGCCACGCTCCTGCGCCTGCTGGACGGTCCCCCCAACGCGCTGTATCGCGTGTTGGCCGCCCCGTCGCAGAATCTGTCGCGCGTACTGCAGGCGAGAGTCGAGGCCTAGCGGGCCGGACTCTGGCCGTATTCGGTGATTCAAAACCCGCCATTGAGTGAGAGGTACAGGCAAATGGCTGACTTGGCGAAAATCAAAGAGGAACTGGATGGCTTGACGCTGCTGGAAGCGGCGGAACTGGTCAAGATGCTGGAAGAAGCCTGGGGCGTATCCGCCGCCGCGCCCGTGGCCGCGGCCGTCGCCCTGCCGGCGGGCGGCGCGGCGCCCGAGGAAGCCGTTGAGGAACAGACCGAGTTCGACGTCATGTTGACGGATATCGGGGCCAAGAAGATCAACGTCATCAAGGCCGTGCGCGCGCTCAGTTCCGGTCTGGGCCTCAAGGAGGCCAAAGCGCTGGTGGAAAGCGCGCCCGTAGCCATTCTGGAAAGCGTGGACAAAGACGCGGCCGAGGACGCCAAAGCCAAGATCGAGGCCGAAGGGGCCAAGGTCGAACTCAAATAGGGCCGCGCGCTCCACGCTGGGGGGCGCAAGGCGGGCGCCGCCCGCCTTGCGCCCGGCGATCGCCGTATGCGGCGTTTCCCAGCGGGAGCGCACGCGCGGCGCAAGCAGACAGGGCGGCGGCGTACGTGCGCCTTGCCTGCCGCGCCCGAGCCGCGCGGCGGCCAGGAAGATTGCGGCGCCGCTTGAGCGCGGGCGTTCTGGGCGCGCGCCGGAGGACGCTGCGGAATGACGTCCCCGTCCAGCGCCGTCATCGGCCATGAACGGATTTTGGACTTCCTGCGCGCCGTCGCCACGCCGGACGCGCAGGGCGCGTATCCCCGGTTGCGCCACGCCTACCTGTTCACGGGCGCGGAGGCGTTGGGCAAAAGCACTTTGGCGCAGCGGCTGGCCATGGCTCTTTTCTGTCGCCGCGCGCAGGGCGATCCGTGTCGGGAATGCCCGGCCTGCCAAGCCTTCCGCCACGGCAATCATCCGGATTTTCTGCAGGTGGATCCCACGGACAGCCAAGGCCGTCCCCGGCGCCGCCGCGGTCTCTTGCGGGCCGAGCAGGCGGAGGCGATTATCCATCACACCCTGCTCCGTCCTTTTCAAAGCCCGTTTCGGGTCATTCTGATCCGCGAGCTGCACCAGGCGCATCCCGTTTTCCTGAACAAGCTGTTGAAGACCTTCGAGGAACCGCCCGCCGCGGTCGTGCTTTTGGCCACCGCCGTCAACGCCGCGCGTCTGCTGCCGACCCTGGTTTCGCGGTGCCAGGCCCTGCCGTTGCGGCCGTTGCCGACCGACCTCATTCACCGGGCCTTGACGCAGGTTTTCGCGATGGAGGAAGCCCGGGCGCAGCTGCTGGCGCGCCTGGCCCACGGCCGTATCGGATGGGCCTTGTCGCACGCGGAGGACGACCGGTTGGAGGCGGCGCGCGCGCAGGCCCGGAGTCTGGCGTCCCGTTTGGCCTTCGGTTCCGCGCTGACGCGGCTGAGCGCGGTCCACGATCTGGCCCGGCGCCATCCGGGCGACGGCCGCGCCGTGCAAACGCAGGTAGAATTCTGGAGCTTCTGGTGGCGGGACGTTTGGCTGTGGCAGCACGGACAGGAGGCGGCCTGTGTTAACATAGATTGCCTCCGGGATATCCAAGCCGCGGCCCAGCGTACGGATGCGGGGTCGGTCACCGCGTTTCTGGCGCGTCTGGAAAAAGCGCAGGCGTATCTGCGGCAGAACGGGAACGTGCGGCTCGCGCTCACGAACGCGGTGTTGCATATGCCCGCCATGGCTCCCGCGCCGTCAACGAAAGGACAAGCGACATCGTGAAATATGCGAGGCGCTCATGCCCGCGGTAGTCAGCATGCAGCTCAGCCCGGTCGGCAAGTTATACGACTTCGCGGCCGAGGGCTTCCTGGACGCGGTCCGCGGGGACTATCTCATCGTCGAGGTCGAAACCGGCCCGGCGCTGGCGCAGGTCGTGCGTCCGCCGCACGCCTCCGCGCAGAACGATCCGGAGACCCTGCGGCCGGTCTTGCGCAAGGCCACGATCTGGGACTTTTTGGAGAAAGAGCGGCGCGCCGCCCTGGAACAGGAGGCCTTGGCCCTGTGCCGACGGATCGCGCGCGCGGAGGCGCTGGCGATCAAGATCGTCCAATGCGAATACGATCTGGCCGGGGGACGCCTGACCGTGCGCTACAGCCACCGCGCGCACGGCAAGGCCATCCATCAGCAGCTGCGCCGCTTCGTGCGCCAGTTGGCGCCGGAGCTGGGCGTACGCGTCAACATGCAGGTGCTCAACGACCGCGGCGCGGCCAAGATTCTGGACGGGGTAGGCAAATGCGGGCGGCAGTTGTGCTGCACGACCTGGTTGCGCGCATTTCCCGACGTCAAGCTGCGCATGGCCAAGGATCAGCAACTGTCCCTGAATGCGGACGAGATTTCCGGCGTCTGCGGACGCCTGCTGTGCTGCCTGTCCTACGAGGATGACATGTACCGTTCCCTGACCCGTTCCCTGCCCAAAGTGGGGGCCAAGGTCCTGACGCCGCAAGGGGAAGGGCGCGTCCGCTTCATATACCCGCTGAAGAAAACGGTGTCCGTGGAGCTGGAAGGCAAAGTGTTGGCCGACTTCAACGCGGACGAACTGCTGCCCGCCAAGAAAAACGCGCAGGGTTGCGGACCCTGCGGCGGATGCACGCATACGCGCCGCGCCCAAGCGGAAAACCGCCCCGCGCAACGGGACCAGCCGGACGCGCAGTAGCCCCGGCGCGGCGCGAACCCTTTGCAGTAAGGCGCGGGGGCTCAGGCCCTTGCGGATCCTGCGATGCAATCTGCGGGAGCGGGCCCAAGCGCCGGCCACTTCGTTCCCGGCAGCGCAACGACCGCCGTGCGCAGACAGGGGATCATATAGCGTTGCCGTAAAGCGCATTGCGCACCGGGGCCGTTCCGGACCCAGGTTCAAACGGGCTTAGAACAAGCCCCCGCGTAGCCTGCGGGTTATGCCCGACGGCAGCTTGCCGGAGAGGAAAGCGACGCAAGCCAAAAGGTCAGTCTCCTGTCCGACGGGCAGCTCCCGAGCGTAGCCTCGACGATTGTCTTCGTCTGCGCCGGGAATCAAGAAGGGTTTACGGCTTTCCCGCCATACGCTTCGTTGCCGTCCGCGTTCCGCGTCCTCTTGATCGATCGCAATGGCTGCTTTTAGAGACGCGGCGCAACCCGTTTGCGAACCCATAATCCGATATGTGCGCGGGCAACGAAGCGTGCCTCTTTGCCTTGAAGCCCCGCGCAGGGCATATCTTGCGAGCCTCATGGGCATCGTCTGCGTTTGATGCCAACGGAGGTTCTTAGCGGTGCCTAGGTTCGATAGTCCCCGGCGCGCCGGGAGGATGAATGTCCCATGCGTCCGTACCGGTCAGACGTTCAATCCGCGCGTAGATATAGACGAGATCGTCTGTGACGTCATTCGCCGCCGATGCGAAGTCTTCTATAGGGTTACGGGCAATGCGATACGCATCGCCTCCGGCATACTGATCCAGTGGATCGAGATTACTGGACAGCGTCAGCGTATCCAACCCTGCGGCTCGACACAGATTCCCGAGATTGTGTTCATGGGGATAGGGGTTGCCTTGTGCGGATATCAAGGCCTTCAGCGCATGTTCCAACGTCTGATGGGCATGGGTAGCGACGCTATCGCTTTCCCATCCGCCATCCAGCGTATATTGCATCAAACCGTAGTTTTCATTCGCGTTGGCCATGCGCAGTTCCATCTCCCCGCTTTCTTCCAAGTCGGGGTCAGGCTCAGGGTCCGGTTCGTTCAGGGGTTGGGGGTAGGGTTCCACAGCTACTCCTTCGCGCAGGGCTACGGCGGCAATGCCGTTAACGCTATGTTGGATTTGGATATGGCATTCGCGGCGCGTGCGGTGAACCAGATCAATGTTCATGCCCTTGCCGAATAGGGATCGGGCCAGCTCATAGGCCTTCGTTCGTATCTTGCCCCATTCGCTGTCCGGGGCCTGAACAACCAGCAGATCGATGTCAGAGTATCGGTTCCAGTCGCCTCGGGCGCGGGAACCGAAGACGACGACGTTGTCCGCATGAACCTGTTGCAGCAGAGTCTGCGCCAAGCGGACGGCGCGGGGATCCGGGCGATAGGGCGGCAGCGTGTGAAAGCGGGGATCCAGCTTCACAGGACGGTTCGGCAGCATATCGGGACGCAGGCTTGGCATCAGGGGCGTTGGGTCAGTATAGCGCAGATCCGCGGCCAAGGATCAGGGCGGGCGCGTTTCCGTACATGGCGGTTGTTCGCGGCATGAGGGCCCGCTGCCTGGCGATAGACGGGTTGGGGAATGCCTGGGGGCCTCTCTGTGGCCTGCAAGTTCAACCAGCTACGCAACTTTACGTCATGTTTCCGCGGTGATCGTACAACCTTAAGGTCCTCCGCGGCGCGATCGGCGGACATCGCTAAACCAAACGGTAGTGGCGCTCATCCCTGATCCTGATTTCTCCCGCTTCATCCAGTTCAAATTCAAAGAGCGCGATGATATTTCCCGGCATGAACTGGGCCGCGATGGCGCGACAGATCAGTAAAGGAAACTTGTCTTGGCACAGGGCAAGGTCCTGTTCGATCTGAATCGCGCTCGGTTCATCCGTACCTCCTTTGACCTGGACTGGGAACGCGTAGCGTCGCCCCTGAGGGAGGCGAATGGCGTATACGCCCAGCCCGCCCGAAACGTATCTGCCACCGCCGCCGCGCGGCCTGCCGCCCTGCGCCCCGACCTCCGTATACCTGCGGTTGCCTGCCGCCAGGAGGCGCCGCAGGCCGTCGCGTGTTTTGGCATCGGCACGGGAAAAGCCTGGAGGCGCCCATAACGCGCGCCGCCCGACAGCCCACGCCCAACCCGCGTCCGCGCGGGAAAGCAATCTGCAGTGCGCGCCGTTGATCTGAGGGACTGGACGCCTCACTGCCCGCGCGTGCGGCATTGACCTGCGCTTTGGGCTGACGTTGACGTGGCAGGTTCCTGCCTCGGTGCCCGCCACGCGACCGGACGCGCTGAGGCCTGGGCCCGATCCGGAGGCGTGCGCCGGCGTTCGTTACGCGTAACCCCTGCGCCCCTCGATGGCGCAGCTATTGCGCGCCGGACGCGGATACGTCTGCCGGCAGCGCGCGGAGACCCTGCCTTGTTCGCGCCGGCAACCGATCAGGCGGGCGGTGGGGACGTAGGCCGGCAATTCGAGAGCCCGTTCAGGCTAACGCATTGAGCAAATGGTACAGGGAGGCGAAAACCGCGCGTTGCCCGGCGGCGTCGATCAGGATCCACTGCGCCGGCGCGGCCTCGTACGCGACGGTCGGCACCGCCGCGGCCGGCGCGGCGGCGATCCGGAAGCCCTTGCGTTGCAAGGCGCGCCGCGTCCAAACGGAGGCCAGCGAGTCGTCCCGCACATATACGCGCCGGCCTTGGCCTTGCGCCCGTTGCAGCGCGCCGGTGGCGGGATCGAACCGGACGTCTGCGCCGGCGAACGCCTCGGGCAAGGCGCCCGACAGCATCATTTCCTCCGGCGCGCCCATCGTTATGCGGCGGCGGACGGCATTCCATAACCACAGCCTGTCGGCATGATGCAGGGCCAGATCCAGATCGTGGGTCGTCATCAAAACGGCCTTGCCTTCCGCGTGGGCCAGGCGTTGCAGCAGCCGCGTAACCTGGATGCGATTGCCGATGTCCAGAAAAGCGGTCGGTTCGTCCAGCAACAGCAGCGGCGTGTCCTGCGCCAAGGCCCGCGCGATCAGGACGCGCTGGCGTTCGCCGTCGCTCAATTCGGCCACGCGCCGCTGGCGCAACGCACCGGCGCCGACCTGCGCCAACGCCTGTTCTGCGCGGTCTGCGTCGGCGGGGCGATAGCGACCGTGCCACGCGGCGTAGGGCAAACGGCCCAAGGCGACCAGTTCCTCCGCGCGCAGGTGCCCCGCGACCGCGCGGCCCGGCAGCACGACGCTGACGTTCCGGGCCAGGTAACGCCGACTCAGCGTCGACAAGGCGCGCCCGCGCAGCGTAATCGAACCGCGTAGCGGCGGATGCCAACCCAACAGCGTGCGCACGAGAGTCGACTTGCCTACGCCGTTGGGTCCCATCAGGCAAACCAGTTCGCGCGGGCGCAGCGCCGCGCTGAAATCTTCCAGCAACGGGGCGTCCTGTCCGGCGAAGCCCACCGCCAGGCGGGACAGTTCCACGCACGCGTCCATGGCGGCCGCCCGCTTCAGGAGGCGAAGGGCGTCTGCGCGTCGCGGCGGCGCAGCAAGGCCCAGATGACGACGGGCGGTCCGCAAAGCGAGGTGACGGCATTGAGCGGCAACGCGATCGCCCATCCGGGCGCCTGGGCGATCAGATCCGCGACCAAGGCCGTCGTCCCGCCCAGGAGCAGGCATGCGGGGAGCAACCACAGATGATTGGACGTGCGCAGCCAGGCCCGGCAGAGATGGGGCACCGCGACGCCGATGAAGGCAATGGGCCCCGCGAACACCGTGACGGCCCCGGCCAGCACGGACGCGCACAGCAAGACGGCCCACCGGGCGCGGCGGACGCGAATGCCGAGCGACAGGGCGTACTCTTCGCCCAACAGCAGGGCGTTCAGGGGCTTGGCGCAGGCCCCGGCCAGGATCAGTCCGGCGCCGATGACCGGAGACAGCACGGCCAGTTCCGGCCACGTGACGCCGCCGAAGGAGCCGAACGACCAGGCGAGGAAAGCCTGCACCCGTTCCGGGACGCTGAAATACATGAGCAGGCTGACCGCCGCGCTGACCGCGTAACTAACCATCAGGCCCAACACGATCAGCGTCACGACGCTGACGCGGCGGGCCAGCGCCAGGACGAGCGCCAACACCGCCGCGGCGCCCGCCACCGCCGCGCCCACCGAACCCAGGCGATTCAGGAACAGCAACGCGCCGTCCGGAAACAGCAGGGCCGAACCCCCGGCCATCACCACCAGCGCCACGCCCAGGCTCGCGCCGGCGTTGATGCCCAAGACGAAAGGGCCGGCCAAGGGATTCAGGAAGACGGTCTGCATTTGCAAGCCGGATACGGCCAGCGCGGCGCCGGCCAGCAGCGCCGTGAGCGCCTTGGGCAGGCGGATGAGATAGATCACGTCCCGCCACGCCGCGTGCGGCGCGTCGCTTCCGAACAGAATGCCCAGCAGCGCCCGTCCGGGAATGCGCACGGAGCCCAGGCAGAGGCTGGCCGCGAAGGCCAGCGCCAGCGCGCCGCCCAAGGCCGCCAACCGCGCGCGCGGGGCGTCAAGGCCGCCCGTCGCCTCCGCGCCGCGCATCGCCGTCAGTCCAGGCGTCGATAATAGACGAATTCATGCTCCGGCAGCAGATCCGGATGGAAAATGGCGATCAGGTCCGCCAGCACGTCATGCGGGCGAATGACTGCGCTTTCCCAACTGTCGTTGGCGCCCCGCGGCGATACCCGGCGGTCGTTGTTGTAGACGCGGCCCGTCTGGAACGCCTGGAATTCGGCGAAGCGCGCGTCGGACGCCAACATCTCCGCCCGCGTCGCGAATTGCCCCACGTTCAGCCAGTAGTCGGCGTCGCGGCCCGCGGCGAAAACCGTCTCGAAGTCCAGGAACAGGGCCGCGCGGGAGTCATTGTCCGCCCAGAGGTAATCGGCCCCGGCGTCGCGCAGGAAGGTCGCCTGGAAGCTGGCGCCGCCGGACGCGTACCAGACGCCTTCCCACGGCGTATTGACGAGCACGCTGGGGCGCGCCGCGCGGGTGCGCGCCAAGGCCTGGAGTTCGGCGTAGGCGGCGGCGACCGCGTCGAAATAGGCGTTGGCCGCCGCTTCCTGGTTGACCAGCGCGGCCGTGACCTTGATCCATTCGGCGCGGCCCAGGGGCCGCGGCTCCAGAAATTCGGCGTTCAGGAGCACGTTCCGGTTCGCGGCCCGCAACGCGGGGTGCGCGTCCTGGTCGGGATTGCCCAGGCTATAGGCCATGATCAGATCCGGATCCAGTTGCAGCACCCGTTCCAGATCCAGCTGGGGGCCGCCGCCCACGACCGCGACCTGGCCGTCCTCTATCCGGCGGCGAATGGCCTCCGAGTAGATGGTCCAGTCGTTGTCCACGCCCACCAACAAGGCGGCCTGATCCAGCGCTTCCAGATGGGGCAGGTGCGTCGTGGACAGCGCGACGAGAGAACGAATGGGCACTTCGATCACGCGGGCGTCAGGATAACCGGCCGGGCGCGCCGCGCCGCATGGCGCCAACAGGTAGATTTCGGATGCGTCGGCTCCCGGCCAGGGCGTATGGACTTCCAGCACCTTGTAGTGGTCGAAATAGGTCAGCGCGAAGCCTTCCGCATGGGTGACGGCGCTGCGATGGGGGAAATAATTGACGGTCGGATCGAAATCGGCAAGGCACCCGTCCCCCCCGGCTTCCGTCTCCGGGGGCGGCACGACGATGCCGGAGCAGGCGGCCAGCGCCCACATCAGCGCCGCGCCCGCGAACTGCAACCACAATCTCTTCATGCCTGTCTCCTCGTACAGTCCAGGTAACGATCCGGACGGCGTCCGGCGCCCCGCGTACGCAGGCCAGGCAATAGGCAGACCTGCACCCAGGCAGATCCCTCGAAACGAGCGGCGTCTCGATGGCCTCGGTCCGCGAAGGTGCCGGCAACGGGCGTTGCCGGATCGAGCCGCTGGCGGGGGCGGGTAATCGGACTGGGCTGGCAGGCAGCCTTACCGTTGCGGGACAGTGCCGGACTCGCACCGGCTTCCCCCTGTACGCGCTGGACGTCCGGGCCGCAGCGCACCCTCGCCGTAGGCTAAGCGAATGCAATGGGTTCCCACTGTAGGGTAAAACGCCGCTTTCGTCAAAACGCCGCGGACAACGGCACCGACCGGCGGCGGCGCGGGCAAGCCTAAGGTACGGCCTATGGCCGTTGAACGCCAACGCAGGGCCTTGGAAGAAGCACGGCTACTGCGTTCTGCCGGACCTCTATAGCCAGCCCTACGATGCGCGCTATCCGGTGATTTGCATGGACGCGCAACCATAGAATTGGCCTCACGCGCTTGAACGCGTGCAGGGAGTCCAACTCAAGGGCCTTGAACGCCATGCCCCTACTTGGTACCGAAGCGTCCGCTGGCGTATCTGGGGGCCGATGGGACGTTTCCGTTTCGAGGATTGAATGAACGATTTCTACGGATATGAAATAAACTTCGTGTCAGACGCAAAGGATTTAGAAAAATAGTTGGGAGGAAGCATGACCATTGGGCGATCCCAAGTCGTATGGGCTGCCATGGCGGCCGGCGGGCCAGGAGCGAGCTTCTTTCCCATTCAATTGCAAAAGGTCCTTTGCCTGATTGATAGGGAAATACACGAATTCGTCAATGGGCCTCACTTTCACTTCAATACCCTATCATTACGGCCCCTGCGACAAAGACATATACATTGAAGTCGATATGTTGATTCGTAAAGGGGAAGTAGGCGCCAATGCCGAAGAGCGCTACCCTTTATATTTTTTGACTGATTCGGGAACGCTACGCGGGATCAATGCATTGAACGGTTTCCCCGAACCCGCCTCGCGGTACATGAAAGAAGCCGCGGCATGGGTAAGGTCACTTACGTTTAGACAGTTGTCAGCGGCTATCTACGCCTATTTCCCTGATATGGCCGTAAACAGCGTAATGCCGCAGTTAAAGGCCAACGCAAGACAATCATGGGTCCTCCCCAAACCATCGTTCCTGTCCGGCATAGCGCGTACGATAGACCCTATGGGCGTACTTAACGAATATCGCCCTAGTATGGCAACGCAAAGCCAAGATGTCCGGAACCTGGGCAGAGATTGGGCCAGGGTCGGCGAAAATTTGAGGCGGGTTACGGAAAGATATGGCCAGGAACGCATATATGGGTAATGACCCATCGACTCACGACTGGCCCGATTCCGATATGGACCTGGCCCAGTCATTGGAGGAGGAAACTGCGTCTCGGCTGGGTCAGGAGCAAGTCAAAACACCCGGTCAAGTGCGTATTCTGCGCGCCGAAACAGAATATCTGGGACCTTGGCCGCATCCTGAACATTGGGCCAAATACGAAGCAGCGCTTCCTGGTGCGGCCGACAGGATATCGACTCGAGAAAGAAGGGAAGCACCGGCGTCAAGAAACGGAGCACCGGCGTCGAATAGAAGAGCATTTTGTCCATTCCAATACAAAACTGGCGGAACGAGGCCAGCTGATCAGTCTTGGCCTTGCAGTATTGTCTCTCGCGGGAGGAGGCCTTCTCATCTATTTCGGCAGGCCCTGGGGAGTGATCTTGATTCTGGCCTCCGCTACCGGTCTAGTGAGCGCATTTCTCCGTGTAATATCAGAAAAAAGGCGCGAGCAGGAAGATGTATCCAAAGACATAATTCCTGCTCCGCCTCCCTCCCGAAGAAATCGAATATAGCCACTTAATACTGAGGATGCCATGAGATATCCAAAGGGCGCGAATTATGGCGCGGGTACCTTGAGATTAGGCGGGAGACGGTCAGTAATTGGATATCCTGTTAGCGAAGGGTCAGAGCGTGTTGAGGCAGATTGGACATTCTGCGCGCCCGTTGCAGGGTACGCTTGAGCCGGGCGCGCTCGACTGGCCACACGGCCGGGCGCTGGCGCCCGCCGCGCCTCTCTTGGCGATGCGGGTCAGGACTGGCCGTTGGGGGGCGGTCAGGCGCCATGCGTATCTGACGCGCCGTCCCCTTGGCCGGCGCCTCCCGGCGCCGAAAACCGCATGCGGTCGATTCCCGCAATCCGGTCGTCCTGCGCAAGCGCAAGGCTTGGGCCTATGGTATGGTTGTTCGCGCGGGGGCGCCTCGCGCGTCCCGGCGCAGACGGCCAGAGGGCGGAGTTTCCCCGGGGAGCGCGGGACCAGCGAAGGAGAGGGCGCGGAATGGCGTTTCGGGTATTGGTGGATCAACCCATAACGGACGCGATGATGAAGGTTCTGTACGCGCAAGGATGCCGGACCACGCTCTGGGCTTCGCGGACGCGCGTCACGCCCGATATGGCGGATATGGAGGGGTTTTACGTTTACGGGCACGCCCGGATTGACGGCAACGTCATGGATCAGATGCCTCTGCTACGGGTGATCAGCAACATGGGCGTGGGCGTCGATCACATTGACCTGGAACAGGCCCGGGCCCGCGGCGTCCGCGTGGGGCATACCCCGGGCTTCGTGGACGGAGCCACGGCGGATATGGCCTTTCTGCTCCTCATGGCGATTGCCCGCAACCTGCATCAGGGCATTGACTACGCCCGCGGACCCGCCTTTCGCCATTTCGATCCTTCCCTGCTGCACGGCTCCGAAGTGCATGGAGCCGTCCTGGGCATTCTGGGGTTGGGCGCCATCGGCAGCGAGGTGGCGCGTCGCGCCGCCGGTTTCGACATGACCGTCGTCTACCATAACCGACGGCGCGTCAGCCCCGCCCTGGAAAAGGCCTTGGACGTCCGTTACGCCTCCAAAACGGATCTGTTGCGCCAAGCGGACTACGTGCTCCTGGCCACCCCCTTGACGCCGGAAACCGCCGGCTTTATAGGCCAGGCGGAATTCCGCCAGATGAAGTCCACGGCCTACCTCGTCAATATCGCCCGCGGCGGGTTGGTGGCGCATGCTGATCTGTTGCAGGCCCTGAACAACGGCCTGATCGCCGGGGCCGCCCTGGACGTAACGGAGCCGGAGCCGTTGGCTCGGGACCATCCGTTGGTGCAGCATCCCAACGTCATCATCACGCCGCATCTGGGTTCCGCCACGCGCCAGACCCGCCACGGCATGTTCATGCGCTCCGTGGAAAACCTGATGGCGGGCCTGAAGGGACAGCCGTTGCCTAACGAAGTGCCGGCCTAGGCCAGGCCATGCAAGGACGAAATCCTCCCCGCGTCTGGCGTATGCCTGAACGCCCATGCCCAAAGCCATAGCCTGATGAGGAGCGAAACGATATGCCGTCTTTAGCTGCGATTGCCCGCCGCCGTCTTCCGGCGTGGGGCATGATTCTGGCGGGGGCGCTGGCCCTGGCCGGATGCGTTATGCCGAATGCGCCCGCGCCCGCCGCGCGGGCGCCAACGCCGACGGCGCCCGCCGAACCGCCGCCGGGCGCGGATGAGGCCGCGGAGGCCGCCGGCGCCGTCGCACTGGCGGAATTCGTATTGGACCGCGAGCGCTCCGAGGCGCGCTTCGTCATCGAGGAAACCCTGGCCGGCGCGCATACGGTCGTAACCGGAGTCACCTCCGCGGTGGAGGGCCGATTGTTCACCCATCCCGCCCGCGTGGCGGCTACCCGAATCGACCCGATCGTGATTGACGCCGCCACCTTCGCCACGGACTCCAATATGCGCAATCGGGCCATTCGGAACTTCGTCCTGTATACCAATCTGTATCCGGAGATCGTCTTTACGCCTTCCGCCCTGGCCGGCGCGCCGGACGCGGTGGCTCTTGGCGAGGAGTTCGCGCTGGAGGTTACGGGCGCGCTGCAGCTGCTGGATACGGTCAAGGACGTAACCTTTCCGGTCACCGCGGTCTTTCGGTCGGAAGCGGAGTTGACCGGCAGCGGGTCCGTGATCGTGGTGCTGGAGGACTACGGGGTCACCGTGCCCATGCCGCCGCGCGTGACGTGGGTCGCCGACGAAATCGCGCTGGAACTGGATTTCACGGCCGTAGCCGCCCCCCAATGACCCGCGAACTCCGGCCGCGGAGTTCGGATCCGACCTATCCTGACCGCCCCTGGGTGCAGTTGCGCGATCCGCTGGCCGAACCGGAATTCTACGGTCTGGCCGAACCGGGTTTCGGGGCCAACGCGCAGCTGCAGGCCGCCCTGATGGCCCATACCTGCAAGCCCAACGCGCCGGGCGACGAGCTATTCGCGCCGCCCGCCACGGGACAGTTCCGGATGCCGGCGTACGATCGCTGCCTCGCGGCCGGCCAAGGCGCGCCGGCAGGGGGCCGCAGCCATATGCGACGAGACGTTCGCCTGGAGAACTGCCAAACAGGGGTTCCCGCCTTGAACAGGGGTTCCCGCCTTGACGCAGTGGGTTTTGCCCGGGTTGCAGGCGGCGTTATCCCCTGTTTCCTCCGAAGGGTAACGAGGCTTGGCCGCCAGTACTGATCGCGCGCGACGTTCCGTTGGGCCTGCGATCCGCAGAGTGACCGCGGCATCCTCTTTGCGATCATGGAGGGGCCGCCGGACGCGGCGAGCGTTGCCTTCACCGGTAGGCCATCCGGTTCTGGTGGCCCCATCGGCCTAGCGGCGATAGAGCGCGTCCCCTCCCGAGGCGGCGCATGATACAATGGCGGGAGTTTTTCCAGCCATTCGCGGGGCGACCGTGACGCGGTTCTTTGTCGTGCGACGCAGGAGGGCACGCGCATGAAGGTGTTGCCAGCCGTCCGCGAGGCCGCCGCGCCCGCGTTGCCGGACGCGTGGCCGGCGGTTCCGGACCTTCCCGACGACGATATCTATCCCACCTCGACGCCGACCATGCCCGAGCTGGCTCCCCACAGCGACGGCCCCGCACTACAAAATCTGGTGGTGGTGGAAGTGCTGTCCAAACGCACATGGAAAGACGACGCAGGCCTCAAAAAAGACGTCTACCGGGCCATGGGCGTACGCGAGTACTGGATCCCGGGACGGCGATTTGATCCGCCATGCGATCAAGTGCCGTTTCGAGGATTTGGGGCGTTCGTGCCGTTGCCTGGGCAACGTGCATCTGTTTTACCGGGAAGGCGCGCCGGACTATGTGGCCCCCGACGTCATGGTGTTTCCGGATCTGCCCGGCGATTACCCGGCCCCGCACTACAAAATCTGGGAAGACGGGGCGCCGGCGCTGGTGGTGGAAGTGCTGTCCAAACGCACATGGAAAGACGACGCAGGCCTCAAAAAAGACGTCTACCGGGCCATGGGCGTACGCGAGTACTGGATCTTCAATCCCATCCGGTCCGTCGCCTCGACCCAGCCTGCCCTGCAGGGTTATTATTGGCGGCCGGACGGTTACGCCGCCGTGCGCCCGACCCGGGACTGGGTGGCCGGCGTCCCGACGGAGTTGTTCCCAAGTGACGTCCTGGACACGGTTTGGGGCGTGGAGGACAATCTCTTGCGCCTGTTCAACCCGCGGGAAAAGGCATGGTACGGGCACGCCTCCTCCGAGGAACTACAAAATCTGCGCGCCGGCGCTGGTGGTGGAAAAACGCGACGCAGGCCTCACGCGCAAAAGACGGTTAAGACCGCGGAGCGCCGCGCGACGGAAGCCCAACGCCGCGCCGCGACCGCGGAACGCCACGCGACGGAAGCCCAACGCCGCGCCGCGACCGCGGAACGCCACGCGACGGAAGCCCAACGCCGCGCCGCGACCGCGGAACGCCACGCGACGGAGGTCGAGGCCGAAGTTGAGCGCTTGCGGCATCTCCTGCACGCGCACGGTTTAGCCTCGAACGGGCGGTCTTCCTCGGATGACGCGCGTGAAGCGGGAGCTGCCTGCCCATAACGCCGGATCACCGTTTGGGCAGTTGCGCGTTCCTCGTTGCCCCATGGCCTGAGGGAGACTGTACGCAAAAGCCTTTCAGGCCCGCGTCAGGCCCTGCCGTCTGCGATGCCCCCCTCAGCTTTCAGGGACGGGTTCGGCCGGTACGTTGGCCTTTATGGGACATCCCGTGAGCGAGCATTTAGCCTCCGGAAGTCGGGACTCTCATGTTCGCGGTAAGACAACATCCAGATAACGAATGTCCGGGGGATCCGGTCTTTGCTGAGCGCCTGTTCCGATCTATAGTGGGTGATGAAGCCCGGCGCCATCTTAGCATCGCCGTTGCGCGCTGGATCGCGCGCGCAGGTACCCTTGGGCGTCAATGGCCGGCAGCGTGCGGGAAAGGGGACGCGCGGTCCATCACGGATAGTCTGCCGGGTGCGGTCGGGGCGTTGGGTCGCGTCTGATAGCGCACAAGCGGAACGCTCCGGACTGCTCCGCCGTGTGGTGGAATAGCACGGTCGGGCGCGCAGGCGCGCGGCGCACCCGGGCGTGCCCTCGGGACAGCCCCAATCGATGCCGTCGGGCGCGCAGGCGCGCGGCGCACCCCCCAAACGGATCTCGTCCTCAGCCGCCCTCGGGGCAGCTTCCACCCCCAAGCTGCGCCTCCTCGCGGATCGGCGGGGCCGTCCCCTGTGCCTGCGCGTGATCGGGAATGCCTGAAGAAAGCGGCGCCGGGCTCAGAGGCCCACTGCGGTTTTGGATTCGTACCCAACTCCCAACTATTGTTTCTCTGCGCGCGCCTCCCGGTGCGGTTTGGGCGGGATCCGCGCGCAACCGATCCTCCTTCCGCGCAGGCTACGCTTGGAGATCAACGTCGCCTGTCCAATGTCCTCAGTCATGCGCGTTTTCATTTTTCCGTTATTCAATCCGTTGCCTAAGATGAGGCCATGGATGTCAGGGCGTTCCCGTCCCCGTAAATGCCATCCGCCGTTCCCCTGCCAGGCACGCGGGCATCCGACTCCCTCTCCGCGTCCGTCACGGCGCGTCCGCTTGGGGCGGCCCCCGTCCCGGCAACTGTAGCCAAGACGCGCGAAACGGACTATAATAAGAGCAGGCCCCGACTCCCGAGTCGGCAATGCCCGCATTTTTCGTTCATCCAGTCCAAGCCTGCGCCTATATGCCATGACTCCTCCCAATGAGATCGATAGCCAAAGAATTTTGCTCCGCAAGTCCAGCGTCGTGGACGCGGAGGACATTTTTGCCAACTACGCCCGGGACGAAGTGGTCACGCAATTCCTGCCTTGGGATCCCCATGCCGATCTGCACGCCACGCGACGCTTTCTGCAAAAGTGCAACGAGCATTGGCGGGACGGCAAGGACTTCTCCTTCGGCATCGTGCTCAAGGAGAAGTCCAGCGTGGTCGGCATGATTTCCATGCGGCCCAAAAACCACAACGTAGACATGGGCTTCGTCTTGGCCCGCACGTACTGGGGCCAAGGCCTCACGACGGAAGCGCTCACCACCCTCATCGACTGGTGTCTGGCGCAGCCTCAATACTGGCGGGTCGAAGCGTATTGCGACGTGGAAAACACGGCGTCCGCCCGCACCATGGAGAAAGCCGGCATGACGCGGGAAGGCCTGTTGCGCAATTATCTGGCCTATCCCAGCCGCGGCAGCCAGCCGAAAGACGCCTACCTGTATGCGCGGGTACGGAGCGCCTAGCGTTCGGGACTGCCGCGGCGGGTAATCGCCGGCGCCGCGCCGGCCAGGCCAGCCCAGCCATCCCGGTGCGTGCCGCGACAGGGGAGCGCGGAAGCCGCGCGTGTCCGCTTGCGCGTACGCGTATCTTGCGTCGCCGCCCCTGCGCGCACCCGCGGCGGGCGCTTCTTGATCCGCCCCGCCTAGGCGCGCAGGCCTGTGCAAGCCGCGTCCGAGGGACGGCCTGCGCGCAGGCAAGTTGAAGAAAAGGGCCAAGCGCAGGATAATGGCCAGCTAAGCTTCAGCGGACGCTGACGCGCCCCTACGCGGAGTTATTGGCTCGTGTCCTTTTCCTGTCCGTCGCGGTGCGCCTGGCGCTTTCTTCTCCCAGGCGGATCGAGCCGCCCAGCTGTCCCGCCGCCCAGCCTGCCTCCTGCCGGCCAGAGCCGTCGCCCATGATTCAATCCGTTGCGTTTCGCCTCTGGGGCGACGTCAACGCCAACGCCCGGCGCCTGATCGTCGCGACCATGGTGCTGTCCATGCTCATGATGGGCATTTCCAGCGTCACGCGCACGCTCTTCGTTTTGCGCCTGGGGCTGGGACCGGAGTTCTTCGGCATCTACAATGCCTTCGGTGCCCTCGGCTATATGGGCCTGGCCCTGCCTGCGGGCATGTTGAGCGCCCGCATGGGCCTGAAAAATTCCATGCTGCTGGGCACGGTCGTCTTCGCCGCGGGCTTCGTGCTGTCGCCCTTCGTGGAAACGTTGCCCCGCGCCGCATGGGGCGGCTACGCCTTGGCCACCCAACTCGTCTCCGCCGGCGGGTTCGCCATCTTTTCGGTGAACGCCTCGCCCGCCATCATGGCCACGACGCAGCCCGACAACCGGTCCAAGATCTACGGCATGGTCAGCGCGGCCCGCAATTTCGGCACGTTGGCCGGCATGCTGGCGGGCGGGTTCCTGCCCGCGCGGCTGGCCCATGCGCTGGATCTGTCGCTCGCGACGACGGAACCCTACCGGCTGGCGCTCATCGCCTGTTCCGCGGTCGTCCTCGTCGGCTTCTATGCGGTAACCCGTTTCCGCGAGGAGAGCGAGCGCGGCGAGCGGCACCGTTTCGACAACCGGGACGTCTTTCCCGTGCTGCCCATAGCCCTGGTGCTGGCGTACGTCATCTTCAGCCAAGGCGCCGTCGCGGTCTGCCATTCCTTCTGCAATGCCTACATGGACGAGGTCTTGCGGCTGAGTCCCCAGTTCATCGGCCTGCTGGGCGCCCTGGGCCAACTGTGCGCCGTGATCATTCCCTTCACCGTGCCCCGCCTGAGCCGCTACCTGGACAACGGCCATTTGCTGGCGCTCGCGTCGCTCGGTTCCGCGCTCATTCTGGCCCCGCTGTATTTCCTGGACCATTGGCTGATGGCCGGCTTCAGCCGGATGGGCGTCATGGCGATGGCCGCGGTGTGGATGCCCGTCATCCAGATCTACCAAATGGAGATGGTGCAACGCGCGTGGCGGCCCCTGGCCTTCGCGCTGCTGTCCGTGGCCCTGGGCATCAACTACGGCACGCTCAGTTTCTTCGGCGGCTACGTCATCAGCCGCTGGGGCTATCCGACCCTGTTCCTGGGCTGCGCCCTGCTCACGGTCATGGGCAGCGTCGTCCTGATGACCATCCAGCGCCTGCCGATCATGCAACCCAAGTACGCCAACTGAGCGCGGGCGGCCCGCCTCGCTCCGCGCATCTCTTTCCCTCCCTACCGCGCAAGGAACGCAAGCCCATGAACGAATTGCAGGACAAGATATGCATCATCACCGGCGCCGGCACCGGCATCGGCAAAGGCATCGCCCGGCGCTTCGCCCGGGCGGGGGCCACGCTGATCCTGGCGTCGCGCAAGGCCGCCAACCTGGACGCGACGGCGCGCGCGACGCGCGCCCTGGGCGCCGAAACGATGGTGCGCGTGACGGACGTGTCCGACGAGGACTCGGTACTCGCCCTCTTCGCCGCCGCGGAGGCCCGCTACGGGCGGGTGGACATCCTGATCAACAACGCCGGCGTTTTCGACAACGGTCCCGTGCATGAACTGAGTCTGGCCACCTGGCAGAAAGTGGTGGACGTGAATCTGACCGGTCCGTTCCTGTGCGCCCGTTCCGCCTTCCGCAGCATGCTGCGCACCGGCGGCGGGCGCATCGTGAACGTAGGCAGCATTTCGGCCCAGATGTGCCGTCCCCGCGCCGCGCCCTACAATTCGACCAAGCACGGCCTAGCGGGCCTGACCAAGTCCATCGCTCTGGAGGGCCGGGACCATAACATCGTTTGCAGCATGCTGCATCCCGGCAACATCCTGACGGAACGCCGCGCGGCCAGCGACAAGGAAACGGATCAGGAGCCGATGATGAGCGTGGACGAACTGGCGGAGACGGCGCTGGTCATGGTCAGGCTGCCCTTGCACGTGAACGTGCTGGAAACCATCGTGCTGCCCACCACCCAGGCCTATATCGGACGCGGCTGACGGCGAACCGGCGCGTTAGCCGAAGGCATGCCCGCGGTCCGTGCGCGCCGCGCGGTAGATGCCGTCCAACAGTTCGGTCAGGTTGCGCCCGTCATCCACCGCGATGGTCATGGCGCCGTCCCGCAAGATGGCGTCGATCCATTGATCCAGGGGCAGCGGCAAGGCCGCGGGCAGGACCGCGGGACGCAGGACGCCGCCCAGGCCCTGCGCGTCCGGATGGGCGCTTTGCAGTTCGACCGGGCCGGCCGGCGCCTCCCAGCCCAGGAAGCCCTCCGTGCCGAAGATCTCCACCCGGTTGGGGCCGGCCCGCTGCACCCAGGACACGTCCAGAATGCCCAAGGCGCCGGCGGCGAACTCGACGACGGCCACCGCCTGATCGTCAATGTCGTAGGCCTGGGCGAAATTCTGGATGCGGGCGGATACGTGCGCCGGCCGGCCCAGGAACCAGCGCATGACGTCCGCGGCGTGGCACCCCAGATCGAAGAGCGCGCCGCCCCCGGCCTGGGCGGCGTCGCCGAACCACGCCGTGCCCGCCTTGAACCAGCGGTCCAGGGCCGCGCTGTGCGCGATGCGGGCGCGCATCAGGGTCACGTCGCCCAACCACCCCTTGTCCAGCGCCTGACGCGCGAAGAGCGTTTCCGGACGCGTCCGGCTGGGAAGCGAAATCATGAACTTGACGTCGCTGGCCTTGACGGCCCGCGTCACGGCCTCGGCGTCCTCCAGGGTAACGGTCAGGGCCTTTTCCGTGAAGATATGCTTGCCTTGGGCCACGGCCGCCAACAGCACGTCCCGATGCCTGTTCGTGGGGGCGTTGACGACCACGGCGTCAATGTCGGAACGTCCCAGCACGCGCTCCAGATCGTCGTCGTAGGGCACGGCCAACGCGTCCGCGGCGGCCTGCCCGCGGGCCTCCAGGTCGTCCCAGACGCAGGCGACGTGCGCTTCCGGGTGCCGGACGATATGTTGCGCGTAGCCTCGAGCATGCACATGGGCGAAACCGAGCATGGCGATCTGCAACATGATAGGGTCTCCTTGCGCGGGGAAGCCAGGACAAGCGGCAGGCAGGGGGAGGCCGCGTTCCCGATTATAGCCTCTGCGCCGGCTAGCCCGCCCGCTGCGGCGCTGTACTGCGCGCTCCGAGCCGGCGGTCGCAACGCGTCGCGGACGGCCGCGGTTTCCGCTGCTTCAGACCCAGGCCGCGCGCCGGCCGCCTTGGGCCGCGCCCGGATCAGACGCCAGCCGGCCTTGAGGCCGGCGGCCATGCCCTTCCCAACGAGGCGTCCGGTGGGCAGGCCTGCCCAAGAAGGGGTTGGGCGTTCGCGTGGGGCGCAGGGCGCATCTGGCCGGAGCGCAAGTCAAGGCGGATGCGCTATTTTCGACGATCCGCGCGCCGAGCGGTTTGCGTGGCCTAGGCGGCTGGAGGGCCAAGACATCCGAGACTGGATGCCCGATGTCACGAGGCCATGATCCGTAAACCCGGATCGAGGCAGCCCAAAGGCGCGGCGTCTCCGTCCCTGCCCCGCCCGCCTGCTCTGCGCGCGCGACCGCTATAGATCTTAACCGATTACCCGAAGCGCATGCCCGTAGGGTATAATCACTGAACCTTCGTCCCGATCCCTATGTTTTCACGCATGCCTACGTACGCCCCGCCACTCATCGCCAACGAACAAGCAAACCCACCGAATGAGGATGCGGTCAAGGCCAAACGTCTCTGCGCGGAGACGCTAGGGCAGATCGCGGGTCTCCTGGCGGACGGATTGGCCCTTTTGGCTTCCGTTCCATCGGTGCCCCGGCGCCTGGTGCGCGAAGGGAAAAAACTGGAAGAGGAAATCGCCCGCGCCCCGGACGACGAGCCCCCGCGCGGTCTATGGCAATCCGTCCGTAACTGGGTTCAAAGCGTAATCCGATCCATGCAGGCCCAACGGTCGGATCGCGCCCCGCGTCCCGACCTGGAACGGCGCGTAACCGCGCTTGAGCAAGGATTGAAAGACTTGACGGAGGAAATGCGCGCGGGGTTCGAGCGTCTGGAGAATGCCATTGGCGAGGTCCGCGACGAACTGCGCGACGAATTCCGCAAGGAGCTGAGCAGTACCCGCGACGAACTGCGCGACGAATTCCACAAGGAGCTGAGCAGTACCCGCGACGAACTGCGCGACGAATTCCGCAAGGAGCTGAGCAGTACCCGCGACGAACTGCGGCGAGAGAACAAAGAGACGCGGGACAAGCTGGAGCAGTCCACCCGCGCCATCCATGCGCGCATGGATGGCATTGTATCCAATATAAATTCCGCAACGGACGAGATTGGCCGCCGTTTTGACATGCTGGAAGAGTCTACGGCCCCCGACCGCGCCAAAGTCGTAGAGGATAGCCTGCAGAGCTGGGCCACTTCGCATCAAGCCTGGCGCGCAGTATTGCCGCCTGAATGGGAGCAGGCCGAGATCCAGATCGAGACTCTGTGGACCGATCGCGTGCCGTCTCGTTATTGGAAACCTTTGTGCGATGATCTGGGCTTGCCCGGGGACAGTTCGATACAAGGCTGCGATTTGCTGGTTGAGGTAGCTATCCAGCACCCGGCCGCGCCCGCGGCCTTCCTGTTCGTAGGCGAGGCTTCGGTGAACATGGACAGAGAGCGGATCCAGAAAGTCATACGGCATGCGCGCGCGATTGCCGCGCACACCCAATACCAGGCGGTTCCCTGCGTATGCGCCGCGCGATACGCCCAAGCGCTGGTGGACATGGCCCGTACGTCAGGCGTGATGGCCTTGCGCTGGCAACGCGGCGCCCCAGCCCAAGTCCTTGCCTTACCCGATAACGTCAAAGCCTTTCTGGGAGGGGCCCGCAGACAGAGCTAGACGCGCAAGACGCCACGGCGCAGGCGAGGCGGCGCCGTTTATCCGCTCCCCTTTGGCCTGCAACGAGGCTTGGGCGCCCAACAACTGCCCGCCAGGCGCAGGACAGAACTTGGTTGCCGTCTCTCGCTTGCCCAACGCAGACGGCCGCGCAGTCAGACTTGCGAAGCTTGCCCATTCAGGCTTCCGCGGCCCGCGTACGCCAGGCGCAACCCCGCAGGCCGCCATGCGTTGCATGCCCCTCTGAGCGGTACGCATGCAGTACAATAGCAAGCGCTCTGACGTTCTTCAGAGCGCCTAGGCCCAAGCCCGGCCTGCCGGTCGTCCCAGACGCCGCTGGCGACCGGGCCACCCACGAGAGGATCGCGTCCGTCCATGAAGATTACGGAATTCGCCTTTCAGCGTTTTACCTACGAAGCGCGCACCGTACGCGATTCGGAAGGGCACGGACATCCGGGTCCGGCCCATGAAGCCGTCCAGACCCTCATGACCATCAAGACCGACGCGGATCTGGAGGGACATTACCTGGGCGGCGTCAACCAGGCCGTGATCGAAGCCCACGTCGCGCCGTATCTGACGGGCGAAGATCCCCTGTACCGCGAGCGCATCTGGCAGGGCCTCAAGGAACGGCAACGCCTGCACCTGGGCGTCCTTTCGGATCGCGTGCTGGCGGCCGTGGATCTGGCGCTCTGGGATCTGGCGGGCAAGCAGGCCAACTTGCCGGTGCATAAATTGCTGGGGGCCTCCCGCGATCAGGTGCCGGCCTATGCCAGCACGATGTGCGGGGACGATCTGGAAGGCGGCCTGGATACCCCGGAGGCCTACGGCCGCTTCGCGGCCTGGTGCCGGGAACGCGGCTACCCCGCCTTCAAGCTGCACACCTGGCAACCGCCCTACGACGGCGCGCCCAGCGTCAAGCGGGACCTGGCAGCCTGCGCGGCCGTGCGCGAGGCGTACGGGCCCGAGGCCCACCTCATGCTGGATCCTTTCCATTACTATTCGCGGCTGGAGGCGCTGGCCTTGGCCCGCGGCCTGGAGGCGCTCGACTATTACTGGATGGAAGAGCCCATGGACGAGCACAGCATGTCGTCCTACGCGTGGCTGTGCGCGCAGACGGCGTTGCCGATCTGCGGCCCGGAAACGGCGGAAGGCAAAATGCACGTGCGGGCGGAATGGATCAAGGCCGGGGCCTGCGATCTGGTCCGCGGGGGCATCGGCGACGTGGGCGGCCTGACCCCGTTGATGAAGATCGCGCACTTGGCGGAAGCGTTCGGCATGCGCATGGAAGTGCATGGCGGCGGTCCGGGCAATCTGCACGCGTTGTGCGCCATGGGCATCCCGGGCCAGTATTACGAACGGGGCCTGCTGCATCCTTTCATCGACTACGACGCAGTCCCGCCCTGGTTGCGGGAACCCGTCGATCCCATGGACGAACGGGGCTTCGTCACCGTGTCCGCGCGGCCAGGGCTGGGCTGGCACTTGAATCACGCGTACATCGAACGGCAGCGCGTCTGACGCGCGCGGCTTTCCCATCCTTACCCGAGGCGGTGCAGCGGATGAAAATCTCCATTCAGGAAAAAATGTTGCCCGGCGCGTCGTTGGCCGCGCGGCTGGATGCAGCGGAAGCGCTGGGGATCGACGGCGTCGAATTCTGGGGCGCGGGGCTGCATGACCGCGTGGCGGAATACGAAGCGGCCTTCGCCGGGCGCGCCGTGACGATATCGTCCGTGTGCGGGCAAGCCCATTTCGACTGGTTGGATCCGGATCCGGCCAAGCGCCGCGCCAGCCTGGAGGAAACGCGGCGCAATCTGGATTTCTGCGGGCACTTCGGCGCCGCGGGGCAAATCGTGCCGCCCATCTTCGGCCCTCCGCGCGTGCCGGATCTGTCGCCCTTGCACAGCGCGGAGGAACTGGAGCGAGCGTTGCTGGCGCGCATCGTGCAGGAACTCGCGCCCTACGCGCTGGCCAGAGGCACGCGGTTGCTGTTGGAACCGCTGAACCGATACGAACAGCATTTGCTGCGCACGCAACAGGATGGCGTGGACGTCATTCAGCAGGCGGGCGATCCGCCCGGCGTAGCGTTGCTCAGCGATTTTTTCCACATGCATATCGAGGAGACCGACACGCCGGCCGCCCTGCGCGCCGCCGGCGCCTACGTCGGGCACGTGCATGTAGCGGACAATACCCGTTTGGAACCGGGCACGGGCGATATCGATTGGCGAGCCGGGCTGCAAGCCCTCAAGGATATCGGCTTTCAGGGCTACCTGGCCTTTGAAAGCGGCGTCTCGGGCGCCGATCCCCTGGCGTCCCTGCAACGGTCCGTCGCGTTCTTGCGGGAGACGTTGGCCTCCCTGGCCTAGGTCGCGTGGAGGCAGGATTGCCGCCATAGACAGGTGACAGGTCGTATGGGGGTAGATTCGGCGGCGCTTTGAGCGTAGCCAGAGCCAGGTCGCGTTGAGATGTGACTTCATCCTCCACCTCCACCCGTGGGTACGGGGCCCGGGCGGGTACGCCCAGCTCCCTTGAACTTTGTCATGTTGCCCTTATAAGACGAAACGAGGGCGACGTACGGGGACGGCCTGGCGGGGGAAGGGCCTTATGGGGTCGGTTGCGCGTCCGGCGGCCTATGGTTGAACGCGCGGCCTCCAGAGTCGTCTACGAACAAGACACAGGTTGCATGATAATCCACTGGATCCGGCTTGAAATCCTACCTCAACACGGCCTGGCCCGCAAGGACCCAAAGCCATCAGTCGTCTGCGAATTGTATTACGGGCGACTGCCGTCCGGCTTTTGACGCGGGCGCGGTCTGGCCGCTTCGTTCCCGGTCAATCCGCCCCCGGGCAGCCTGGCACCGCGTATCGGGGACGCGCGGGCCCCTGACAGTACATCGGCTATGGCGTTTTCGGTCTAGCGGCGGAACGCTTTACTGGGCGGCCGCATCCGGATCCAGACCCGCCATGCGCGCTTGGAGGCGCCGTATTTCCGCTTCCAAACGAGCCGCTTCCCTTTGGGCCTGGTCGCGTTCCTGTTCCGCCCGTTGCCGTTCCTGTTTCTCTCGTTGCCGTTCTTCCTTCTCCTGGTCGCGTTCCTGTTCCGCCCGTTGCCGTTCCTGTTTCTCTCGTTGCCGTTCTTCCTTCTCCCGGTCGCGTTCCTGTTCCGCCCATTGCCGTTCTTCCTTCTCCCGGTCGCGTTCCTGTTCCACCTGGTCAAAGCGCGCGTCCTTGTCGGCCTCCGTAGGAAACCATTCCTGCCGCGCGGGATTCCACAAGCGCAATTCGCCCGTGTCCAACAGACCCCAGGCCGTATCCAGGACCCGACTCCACAGCCATAACGCGCCCAGTTCGGAGCGATAGGCGCCCGCGACGCGGACGTAGCGGCCCCGGACCCAACGGCGGCATTCCAGACCGGGTTTCAGTTGTTTGCCGTGCGGTTCGTATTGCCAGTATTCCGTGACGCCCAGCTGCGCATACAAGGCCCGCTTGTCCACGTCCTCCGCTTTCGTGCTGAGGGACGCGATCTCCAGCACCAGATCCGGCGCCTTGCCCACTTCCCACAGGCGATAGGGCGTGAAGGGCGGCAACGTGGCGCCCAGGGTCAGCATGACGTCGGGCGCGACATGCGGGGCCCGCCGTCCCCAGGCGGGATCAACGGCGGCGTAATACAGGCCGAAATCGGCTTTCAGAATGTAGGGCTCGCCCCTGGCCGCCATCAGCGCGCGCAGGGCGGAGCGGCTGTCCGTCAGGGCGTCGTATTGTTCCTGCGAACTCGTCATGGGGGTAGCGTCGTCTAGCGGATAGGGATCGAAAGCGGCAGCGGCCAGGCGCGGCGATCGCACCCCGCTTCCTTTCCGTACGCGCACGGGCGCCACGGTCAGGGTCATAATCCGTATCTGCCTCCGGTCATCCAGGGATCCAGGCCGCCCAGCCTCTGCGTGATTGTATTACAGCGGCCGGTCGCCCCGCCATCTCCCGCGCGCGGGGACGGTCAGGCATCATACGTATTGCAGGGACATGGGATCCTCGTCGGGACTGGCTTTGACGGCGAGAACGACAGTATAACCTGATCGTATCTGCTGACCCTACCAGTCGTGTTGAGGTAGGTTCTGCGGCGCTTTGAGCGCAGCCAGAGCCAGAGAGCGTTGCGATGTGACTTCATCCGTCCTCTCTACCTCAACCCTGCCTTGGGTACGGGGCGCGGGCGGGCACGCCAAAGGCTCCCGCATCGGGCCCTTTGCCATGTTGATCTTGTCAGATAAATTGAGGGCAACGTACGGGGAGGAGCGCACTTGAGCGGCGGAAGGGCCTCATGGGGGCGGCGGCGCGGCCCGCGGCCTGTGACGCGGCCGGCGCGGAGCCTGGACCGGACACGCCGGCCGGTTGAAGCCGCGACTTTCCAAGGCCGTCAATGACCACGCCATCTGACAATCTACTGGACTTGGCTGAAATCCTGCCCCAACACGATCCCGGCGCGGCGCGCGCCGCTGGCCTCGCTGATCGCGCGCCGCCGACTCATCGGTTCACGCGCCGGCCGCGCGCGCGGCGTCTTGCGCCGCGGTCAGGGCCTTCGCGGCTCGCCGTTGCGCGTGCAGCACGGATTCCGTGTAGCCGTTGGGGAGCGACGCGCCCTGGAAGACCAGTTCCAGCGCGGCCCGGAAAGCGGGACTGGCGTCCAGATGCGGCGTCATGGGCGCGTAGCCCGGCGCTTGCGCGTTCTGCGCGTCCACCACCGCGGCCATGCGCGCGAAGGTCTGGCGCACTTGCTCCGCGTCCACGATGCGATGCAGCAGCCAGTTGGCGACGTGCTGGCTGGCAATGCGCAGCGTCGCCCGATCCTCCATCAGGCCGATCCCGTTGATGTCCGGCACTTTGGAACAGCCGATGCCCTGCTGCACCCAACGCACGACGTATCCCAGAATGCCCTGGGCATTGTTGTCCAACTCCTGCTGCACCGCGGCCGGCGTCAGATCGCCTGCCAGCAGCGGCGGCGTCAGCAGCGCGTCCCGATCGGCCGGCGCGCGGTCGGCCAACGTCCGTTGCCGATCGGCCACGTTCACGGCGTGGTAATGCAAGGCATGCAACGTGGCGGCGGTCGGCGACGGCACCCAGGCCGTCGTGGCTCCGGCGTCCGGGTGCTGCTGTTTGGCCTGCAGCATGGCGCCCATTGCGTCGGGCATGGTCCACATGCCCTTGCCGATCTGGGCGCGCCCGGCGAAGCCCGCCCTGAGGCCCGCGTCCACGTTGCCGTCTTCGTAGGCGGACAGCCAGGGCTGCTCCCGGATCGCGTCCTTGGGATGCATGGCCCCGGCCTGCATGGCCGTATGGATCTCGTCGCCCGTGCGATCCAGAAAGCCCGTGTTGATGAACGCGATCCGATCCCGCACGGCCGCGATGCAGTTGGCGAGGTTCACGGTGGTCCGCCGCTCCTCGTCCATGATCCCTATCTTCAACGTCAGGGGGGCCAGGTTCAGGGCCTGCTCCACGGCGGCGAGCAACTCCGCGGCAAACGCCGCCTCGGCGCTGCCGTGCAATTTGGGCTTGACGACGTAGACGCTGCCCGCGCGCGAGTTGCGGTGCGCGGCGTTGCCCCGCACGTCATGCAGGGCCGCCAGGGTGGCCACCATCGCGTCCAGAAAGCCTTCCGGTACGGCTTGGCCCGTATCCGTGGTGACGCTGTCGGTGTACATGTGAAGGCCTACGTGGCGCACCAGCAACAAGCTGCGTCCCGGCAGCGCCAGAGACGTCCCGTCGGGCGCCGTATATACGCGGTCGGCCCGGAGACGCCGCGTCACCCGGCGTCCCGCTTTCTCGAACACCGCCTCCAGCGTGCCTTGCATGAGGCCGTTCCAATGCCGGTACACGCGCACTTTGTCTGCGACGTCCACGGCGGCCACCGAGTCCTCGAAATCCTGGATCGCGGTGAGGGCCGCTTCCAGCACGACGTCCTTGAGGCCGGCCGGGTGCCGGCGCCCGATCGGATGCCGGCGATCGAATTGCAACTCGACATGCAGGCCATGATGGGTCAGCAACACGGCCTGCAGGGTCTCGTCCGTCCGGACGTGCCCCGCGTATTGGGTTCCGTCCGCGAGCCGCGTGACCGCGCCCGAAGCCAGAAGGCCGACCAACTGCCAGCGGCCGCCCTCCCGCTCCAGGCGGTAGTCCCGGACGTCGCCGTGCCGGCCCTGCTGCCAAGGAAAAATCTTGTCCAGGAAACGCTCGGTCCAACGGATAACGGCCGCGCCCCGCACGGGATTGTACGCGTCGCCCTTCGTCCGGCCTGCGGATTCAGGAATGACGTCCGTACCGTAGAGGGCGTCGTAGAGACTGCCCCAACGCGCGTTGGCGGCATTGAGCGCATAGCGGGCATTGTCTGCGGGCACCACCAGTTGCGGTCCCGCGAGAACCGCGATTTCGTCGTCCACCCGCGGCGCGGCAATCGGGCCGACGGCCCGTTCCGGCTCCAGATATCCGATCGCCTGCAGGAAGGCCCGCTGCTCCTGGGGCGAGCGGCGGCGCCGTTGGCGATACCACTGATCGATGCGGCGTTGGATGGCGTTCCGCTGGGCCAGCAGCTGCCGGTTGCGGGGTCCCAGCGTACGCACGATATGGGCCAGGGACGCCCAAAACGCCTGCGCGTCAATGCCGGTGCCGGGCGCGATTTCGTCTTGCACCAAGGCATGCAGGCGTTCGTCGATACGCAGGCCATGGAGAACGATACGGTTATGCATGAGCCGAAACTCCTTCCCAGTGAATGCCTTTACGCGGCCGCGCGCGGGCCGGCCTACGGCGCAAGCGACGCGCGTCGCCTCCGTCCATTATGTTATTCCGGCGCCCAAACGCGCAATCCGAACGGCGCCGCCCAAGACCGGCCGCGGCAACGGTTCCTCTTGGCGCGGGCCTCCGCGCGCCCGTACGGCAACCCCGTCGAGGCGCAACCGGCCGGTTGCGGACAGGCAACGAACGTCACGGGACGTCACGGGCAGCGACAGACGATGCCGGCCAGCAGGCATCCTGGCGCCGCTGAGGCCGCGCCTTGGGCCGCGCAACTGGATGCCGCGCGTCCCCGCGGGCGGCGAGACTGTGCGCGGAAGGCCGTTACGCCCGGCCTTCCCGCACCGGATGCGCGCAAGTCGCTTCCCGCCTGCAAAACGTACGCGCGTGACGGGCGACGGAGGCCGGCGCGCCTATGAGGGCGGACCGGAGGCGGACCGGAGAGGGAACTCCGCTTGCCACAGTTGTCCTGCGCCCGGAACGAACTGGCCGGTGCGGACGCGTGCAATGGCATAGTCCGGCCACGGGACGGTCGCTAGGCACTGTCCCTCAAACCGCGTGCCGCGCTGGCCGAAATAGAAGTCCAGGTTCTCAAAACCGACCTCTTGGCGGTGCGTCGGCAGATCGCCCGCGGCGACGGGGAAGATATGCACATAGAATCGCGGCGCCACGTCGTCCGCGGCGCAAGGAGTCTTGAGAAAGGCCAGACTCCGCGGGGTCTCGTACAGGTCGAAGGCGGCGCGCGCGCGCGGCGGCGCGCCGGCGATGAGGGCCTGCACGACCCGTCGGTAGGCGCTGGCATGGACGGGGGGCGCATCCAAAAGGATTTCCTCGTGCCACGCGACGCGTTGGACGCCGCGCAGGTATTGGCCGACGCGGAGCCGCTCGATGGCGTAGGCCGGCAAGGGCACGGCCGCGACGCACCGTCTTTGGGTCCGCGTGCCGTAGCGCTCGAAACGAAAATCCAGTTGCTCCCACCCCTGCGCTTGACGATGGGCGGGCAGATCCGCAGGGCGACGGGGAATGACGTGCAACGTGAAATGCGGCGCCGTATGGGCCATGCGGCAAGGATCCTTGAGGTACGTTACCGTACGCTCCAGAAGGTATACGTCAAAGGTCGAGCGCCGGAGGGGGCCGGCGGCCTCCAGGGCCGCCGGCGTCGGCCGGGCGGCCGGGCCGTAGGCGCGCTGGCCCCGCCAGACCCGGCCGTCTTCCAATTCAGCCAACAGGTCCAAATGCGGCAACGCGTCAATCGCCGACGGTCCGTAGGCCCATTCCCGCGGGTCCCCGTCGCGGAACCACACGATATACACGTCCGCCCCGGAGGCCCAGCGCTCCCGGATCAGGCGGGCCATGTCCGCGGCTTGCGCCGGCAGGCCGTGCGTCGTGAGGCGGGTGTGGACGTACAGCGGCTTGTACGCGTTGCTCCAGATCAGGCCGGTCGGCGCCAGGGCGGCCACGTACGCGATCGTCGCGGACTGCGTCCAGGTTCGGGACGTGAAATGGGCGCCTGCCTGGCGATGCCGTTGGAATTCGCGGGCATGGAGGGTCGCGCGCGGCCCCAACCAGAGAACCATGCCGAGCATAACGAGGCCTTGGCCCAGGCGCCAAGGCCAGCGCGGCCGCCCTTGCGCGCGGCGGGACTGCGCGCAGCGTTCCAGATCATGCAGCGTCCTGTCCAGAGCCAAGGCGACGGCAAACAGAAGCGGTATCCACAGCGGCGTCAAATATCTGAGGCCGACCGATTCCGTGGTGGTCCAGGAAAGGGCGGCGACGAGCACCGCCGCGTAAACGCCCATAAACAGAACCAGCAGCGCTTTCGTGCCCGACTGCCGCCGAGGGCGGCGTTCCGGGAGCAGCAAAAGCGCCAGCAGCAGGCACGGCGTCGGCAACAGCCAGAGCGCGCCGAGTTCGGACGCGTCCAAGCCCGGCCACGTCCGCGCCCACGCCGCGAGCGACGCGGGGGCCATGCCCTCTGCCGCCGGGGCGTCATGGAACCCGTCCACCCGCAGCCTCCGCGCCAGCGGCACGAGCCACGCGGGCTCCGCGACCAGCCATGAAATCAGCGTATACCAGCCGGATTTCAGGTGAAACCACAGGGAAAACGAGGCCGGTATGTCGCCGTGGCCGGTCGCGGTGCCGGTGCGCCAGATATTGCGCAGCAACCACCCGCCGAGGGGCAGCAGCGCGAGGCAAGAGAAAACGAGGGCGTTCAGCGTACGTTGCCCGAAGGCCACCGACCTGTGTCCCAGCAGCGCCAGGGCGCCGCCGGCCACCAACGCCAGGCCCAAGAAGCGCGTCAAACAGGCCAGCGCCGCGAACAGCGCCGCCCCAAGCAAACGGGCGCGTACGTCGCGTTCCCGAAAGCGATCCAGACAGCAGAGGCAGAGAACGGTAAACAGGACGAACAGGGGTTCGCTTATGGATTGGGACGCGAAGCGCGCCAGGTACGGCGAGGCCCATACGGCGAGGCACGCCCACGCCAGCGCGAAGCGCGACCGTAACCGTCGTTGCATCCACCGCGCCGCGACGAAAATCGTGACGCCGAACGCGCTGGCGTTCACGATCCCGGCGGCCGCGATCAAATCCGGGGTCGCGAACCCCGCGAGCGCCGTCAAGGCCGGAAACAGAGGCGCCCGTTCCGTGAGATCAAAGCCGTTCAGGGTGAGGAAGCCCCGGCCAACATGCAAATTCCGCGCCGCCGCGATGTACGTGGCCCCGTCCCGCGACACGCCCACGCCATAGGGCGTCTCGCGCAGCAAAAGCAAGACGGCGCCCGCGAGGGCGAGGCCGGCGCACAGGAGAACGCCGCGCTCGAGTCTGCGGAGACGGGCAAGCCAGCGCCTGCCTGCGGAAAGCCAACGCCCTGTCTGGCCGCGCATCACGGTCTGGCGGTCTCCGTCCGTCTGGGGAGGGACGATTTACAGCTGGGCCGAGGCACAAAAACCCTGCGCCAAAAGCGTTGCCGACGCCCGCCGCGTCATGCGCGGCATGGGGGCTGGCGGTCGGCGGCGTTGCGGGTCTTCGCCCACGCGGTGCCCTGCGCGTGAACCGCGTCCTGCGTGGCCATGCGCGGGGACAGGGCCTGGCGCGTCAGGACGCTCAGTTCCGGTTCGGCCATGTGGAGCCCGCGGTCCTGCAGAACCGTAAACGTCCATGCCATTGGTGCCATGACCGTCTACTGGATGCACATGGGCAAAGGGTACGGTTGTATCCCAAGCCCGGAACGCGCCCTTGCCTACCTTGTGCGATAGGTTCACCTCGCCTTCTACGCCATCCGCGTACGTGACCCCAATTCGATAGCCCAAGTCTGGCTTCCACCGCCACCGATTCCGTAACGCGTCCTTCCACAACAACTTTATACGATCCTCAGAGACAGGCGTAAACGAAGCGCGCGACGTCCATGGCGTCTCCTATTATAAACGCTACCCGTAGGCGCTCGTCCATGCGGTTGGCTTCCAGGCCGATTGTACGCATGCATGATTTGTTTCATTCGATAAACTTGATGCATCGCCAGTTCAAGAGCGATTCGCGCCTGGGCAGCGCACGCCAGAGTGAAAGGCAGGACCTCCGGATGCGGGAGCGCAACTGACCTTCATCAAACGGGATCCAGAGCGAAATCTTAAGAACGGCATTGTCATCTCTCTTGACGCGGCGTAGCTGATTCGTCTCGGTCAGGGGCATCCGTCCGCACAGGGTTACGCCCAAATCCGCCGGCAGGGTCACCTTGGTCCTGCCTCTGCCTTATGTTATGCTTGACGCAACAGGTCACAGAAACGTCACAGACAACATGGATACGGCAAGGAATGCAAGATGGCTGGCCCCGCCCCTGCCCTGAAGGAACGGCCGGCCCCCCTTTTGACCTTCCCAGAGGAGGCCTGCGGTCGGCCCAGGGAAGCCGTAGACGAGGACGGCTACCTGACCTCGACGCCCACCATGCCTGAACTGACCCCGCACCATATTGCGGTCAAACTGGCCATTGAAAGCCTGGAGTACCACTTGGACAAGAGCGGACAGGAATACCTGTGCGCAGGCAACGTCCTGCTCTACGACCTGCCGGATGAGCGGCGCCGCTTCCTCAGCCCGGACATCATCCTGTTCCTGACCCCGCCGCCCGGGGGGCAGGCGCGCGTCTACAAGGCCTGGGAAGGCGACCTGCCGGATCTGGTGGCGGAAGTGCTGTCCGACTCGACGCTGGCCAAAGATCTGGGCGACAAAAAGGAGCGTTACGCCCAGCTCGGGATTGCGGAATACTGGATTTTCGCGCCGCCGGAATTCCATATCGAGGATCTGCCCGCGCTGCAAGGCTTCCGTCTCGGCCGCTACGGCTACGAACCGATCGCGCCCGTGGCCGCGCAAGTCAAGGGGTACGCCGCGGAGCTGTATCCCAGCGCGGTCCTGGGCGCTGCCTGGGGCGAAGATGCGCAGGCCCTGCTGCGTCTGTTTTCCCCGCTGGAGAACGACTGGTGCCCGTTGTCCAAGGAAGTGCGGCAGTTGTGGTGGCAGGCGCAGCAACAACTGATAGAGGAACGCGCGCGGGCGGACCGCGAGCAGGCGCGGGCGGACCGCGAGCAGGCGCGGGCGGACCGCGAACAGGCGCGGGCGGACCGCGAGCAGGCGCGGGCGGACCACGCGGAGACCCGCGTCCAACAGGCGGAGACGCAGGCCGCCCGCGAGCAAACCCGCGCCCAGGAAAAAATTGCGCGGCTGCAGCGTCTCCTGCACGAACAGGGTATTGCCTTGCCTGACGAGCCCCCAGAGAATGGCGCCTGAAGCCAAAGCCAAACCTTAAAGCCATTGTCTGCCCCTGCCTCGCGCGAAACCGCCGGGGTGATTTTGCAGGCCAACCAGCCGCAAGGCGATGCGCGGCTGTCCGGCCGGGGCGCGCAACAACCAGACCTTGTCGCTGACGCGGTGCTCTAGGTCGGGCGTAACCCATTCCTTTCTCTCTGACGTTCCGTTCGTACGCGCACCTGATCGCGCCCGCAACAGGGCGCGGGCGCATCGGGAGGGCATGGACGGAACAAACCTACGCGTGTATGGATTGAACAGCCCATTTCGTCCGTTGCGGGTGCTGAATACGGACAAGCGACGCATTCATACGCCGTTGCAAGGGAATAGGGCGCAGGCGGTCGTTAGCGTCTGCGCCGATGGAAGTAGGTCGCATAGGAATCGAAAGCGGCCGTTGCAAGGGAATAGGGCGCAGGCGGTCGTTAGCGTCGCCATCCGGACGCAGGGCTTTTCCTCGCGCGCCGGGCGATCCGGATCCGTCCCGGCATCCGGGGGCTTGGCCTTGCTCCGACCCGCGGTCCAGGCCGGGCTCAAAGCGTGGGATGCGCCCCGTTGCGCGGCTGACGGCGCAATGCCCATGAGTTCAGACTTCGGCTCTGCGCGCCAGGATCAGGGCTTGGAGCGCAAGAGGGATCATCGAGGAGCGCTTCATCCCGCGGCGAAGCGGAACGGCGGTCGTTGAGGCGCGTGGCCGGAATGCGTCAATCCCGGCGCGCCGCGCGGTCGCACGCGGCTTCGGCTGGCTCAAGGGAGGGCGGCGCGTGGCCATCCGCTACGCCCCATACGCCCATTGTTGCCTGGATTTTCCGTACTTGGCGGGCGCCTGGATCTGACTGAAGATAAATATCCACACGGCCTGCGCAGGCCGGCCATGGGCCGCCTCCGGGAAGCCATGCGCCCGGTCGGGGGCCGCACGGTGATTGGGCGCGCGCAACGCGCGGGGAGCAGGCGCGGGGCCTCATGGGGCCTACAAGACAGGCGGCCTGTAAAGGGCCAGTCCCTTCGTTCCAGGCGTCAGCCGGCGGTCGCCTGCAACCGTGCGTCTTGCCTCCGGCCTTGACGCGCGCTTATACTGGAAAGGGATCGTCCGGTTCTGGGCGCGCCCGCCTGCGTTATGCAAACGTTACTGATAGCCACAGGCAATCCCGGCAAGCTCGCGTCGCTGCGTCGCTTGCTGGAGAGCTTGCCTTTGCAGCTCGCAGGGCTGGAGGTCGTGCCGTCCGTACGGACAGTCGCCGAGACCGGCGCGACCTTCACGCGCAATGCCATGCTCAAGGCCCGCGGATACGCACGGCAGTCCGGTCTCCTGACGTTGGCCGACGACAGCGGCCTGGAGGTTCAGGCTTTGGACGGCGCGCCCGGCGTTTACAGCGCGCGGTACGGCGGTCCCGGCCTAAGCGATGCGGAACGTTGCGCCTTGCTGTTGCGCGAGCTGCAAGCGACCGGCGGCCATGACCGGCAGGCGCGCTTCGTATGCGTAGTGGCCATTGCGCGGCCTGACGGCGCCTGTCGCACTTTCCGCGGCGAGCGGCACGGCCGCATCGCGCGGGCCCCGCGCGGGGCAAACGGCTTTGGCTACGACCCTGTGTTCGTGCCCGCCGGCTGCGACCGCACCTATGCCGAAGTCGCAGCGCAAGCGAAAGATCAGGCGAGCCACAGAGCCGAGGCCATGCAAGCCGCACGCGCGTTTCTCTTGGACTTGGTTGCGCAAAGGACGTCTCTGGAGCCCGGATCGTAACGGGCAGGCCTGGTAACGCCCGTTCCCATGGCGCAGGATCGAAGACGAGACGCCAACCAGCTGGCGCCCCCGGGGCGTCGCAGCGCCAAGCAGGGGCGCGTCCAGTCGGTTCCGCGCAGACCGAGGCGTGGGCGGACCCATGGCTTTGACGGGCCATTCCGTACCCCCCCCCCCCCCACGTACGCTTCAGAGGCCCCCTCGGATCCGCGCGGATGCAGCCTTGGACGAGGAAGCCACCCCGCCTGCGGCTGAGGGCGGGCTCTGTCTCTTTGGGGGCGCGCCGGCCCACTCATCGGTCAACAGGGGCCCCTCCTGTAGGGAACATGAGTGCGGAGCGGTTCTCCCAAGGCTAACCGCGCTGGCTCGCGGGAGATCCAACAACTATCAACGCAGCCCAAGACCAGCCAGTTCGGCGCCGAGAGTGAAGGTCTCGACTTCAAGACCAGGTACGATCGCGGGTACGACAAAAGCCGATCGGCGCGTGGCCTTGTTCCATCAGACCGGAGTCCGTTCTCTGTATGCTGCTGTTGAACGCAGTCCAGTCCTGATGTCGCCATAGCTGTCTTGGTGGCGATGCCCTGCCGGCATCGCATCCGTTCCTTGCGTCTTGGGATGACCGCTTCCTGCAAGAGCCGTAACCGCCCCCGCGAGTTCAACGCAAGCGCTTCTCTGCGTTGTCTTCAGAACCCCAAAATTGCGTCAATGCTATTGAAAGGCTCAGAAAAGGGAATTTTTTCCATCATTTTGACAGGTAGATGGCGAATGATAATAAGACCAGGCACCTCGGAAGAGCATATAATCGTACCGGAGGCGAGCAATCATTATGGCGACGAAGGGCAAACGCCTATGGTCCAATTATGCAACTTCTCCCGGTGAGGTTCTCGCGGAGGAGATCGCGGCGCGCGGCATGACCCAGAAGGAACTGGCGGCCCGTATGGGTAGGCCCGCGCAGGCGATTAACGAGATTATCAAAGCCAAGAAAGCGGTTACGCCGGATACGGCCTTGGGGTTGGAGACAGCACTTGGCATAGATGCCGAATTCTGGATCAATCTGGAAGCCAACTATCGAATGACTCTGGCCCGAATTGACATCCGCGAACGTCAAACGGCTCAAGAACAGCAGTTGCAGCATTACCCCATTAGGTTGTGTTGAGGTAGGATTGCAGCCAGATCCAGCAGATTATCATGTAACCGATGTTGCGTTCATTGACGGTTGGAGGACCGCGGGTTCAACCGGACGGAACCGGCGGCGCGTCCGGTCTGGGATCCGCGCAGGCCGCCGCGTAGGCGGTTTGCCGTGCAACCGGCCCCACGGGCCTGGAACAGGCCCTTCCGCCTCCCAGGTACGTCGCCCTCGTTTTATATGACAAGAGGCAGAAGGGACTCATGTAAGCCTCCTGGGCTGCCCCAAAGGCGATCTTGGGGCCGATCCCCGCGCGCGGACCGCCTCCGATGGCCGACAGATCCTAGCTCCGCCTTCGACAGATCTGCTGAAATCCACCTCAACTGGGCGGTCAGGACGCGGGTCGCCCGTTCACGCAGGTACAGGGGACGGCCTTGACAATCCGTTAGGCTGTGGATCTAGGTGCGGAAGCCGCCCCGGCTGCGACCGCGCGCGGGATCTGCCTTATTTGGGGCGCGCCCGACCGTGCTGTCCCGTCACACGGCAGACAGATCCAGACCGGCCGGCCTGTAGGCCAGACGCCCCCACACCCATCGGCTTGGCAGCGATAGACAGCGTTCCCCTTCCCGTGGCCGGCAACCGACGCCAAAGATGCCTGTCTGCCATCCCGTACAGCGCGGCCGCGCAAAGACGGCCGGGCACTTCGTTGCCCGCGTATAGGCCAGAACCGCCTTGGGGGGGGGGGGGGGGGGCATACAATTCTAACGTCCTAAAAGATGTCAGACCCAAAATTGCCAATCTCTCAGAACATCGCTACTGAATAGTCTCATTCATACTTGATAATGATCCGCTCATACGCTACCATGAAACAGAGAAGCGCGCTTCTCTGTTTCATGGTAGCGTATGAATCTTGTTATTTTAGGTAAGTAAGAATGATTACAAAGAAGCAAGCAGACAAAATTCAGGTAATTGTTAAGGATATCTTGAATGAGAGATTCAACGGTCAATTGGTATTTGATCCTATTGTCGTCAAGAATGCCGTTGATCACGATGGCTTGGATTACATTCGCATTTATATCGTTTACGACGGTGATCGGGCTCTGCTGGATCCTAGTTGGACTGCAGGTTTCGCCGGCCGCATCATTCCGAAGTTAATGGAGTTGGGCATAAACGAATTTCCCATCAAGTCTTTTGTGGATCGACCCGGATGGGACGCGGTGCAGGAAGGACGATATTTTCAAAGAGATCGGTATTTTCACGGTTACAAGTATATTGAACCCGAATCATCTGCTTAGAATAGCTAAACGGCTGGCAAGCGGAACGAAGCGAGGCCGGCCTTGCATAACTGATCTGCGACGGGCAGTCAGCGCCGCGTATTACGCTTTGTTCCACTCGTTATCACAATGCTGTGCTGACATGTTGGTAGGGAGTACCAAAGCTGCGCGGAGCGAGCCCGCGTGGAAACAGACGTACCGTGCGCTTGATCATAGGCATGCCAAAGAGCAATGTTTGAAACTACCCGGATTGAAGAAAAAATTCCCGCCCGAAATTCGGGACTTTAGTAAGATGTTCGTTGAAATGCAAAATGAACGTCACCTTGCCGATTACGATCCTACTGTAGTGTTTAACCGCGCGGAGATTCTGCAACGGATCGAAGAAACCGAAAATACCATCAGGCAGTTTGAAAGGGTAGCTCGGAAAGACCGATGTGCGTTCGCTATCCTCGTTTTGCTGAAGTTCAGGAAATAAAGGCCGCTAAGCCGCCCCAACAGGCCGCCTAGACTGGCCATTCCTCATCGCAGGTATCCCCAACTTTATCCAACAATTGAAGCATGACGAAATACTATACCTTGTTGAAATACCCTAATCGTCATGAAGATCCAAATGACTGCGTCCATGATCCAAGTACCCGCCAAGTATAGAAAACCCAAGCAGCGAAGCACATATTGGTCATAGCGGGTGGCCACGCGCCGCCCGCGTTGGAGCCAGCCGATGCCCCGGTACCCGGCGCGCAACGCCGGGTACCGTTCTGGATCGCCGGATCGTAGGGCTGGGGTTCGTGCGCCGGGCCCGGGCGGGCATAAGGGAAAATGACAAAGTGCCCGGTGCGGGAGCCTTGGGCGTACCAGCCCGAGCCCCGTACCCACGGCCGGGTTGGAGTAGAGGGGCCTCCCGTACGCCTCGCAGATGCCCCGCGTACGACGCAAAAACGCTTGATCCGACAATGGAAACATGGGGAAGACCCAAGCCTACGTTGCCGTGACGCCCTGCCGTCGCCCCGCATCCAAACGCGCGACGCGTTGATAGGGAAGGGATGCACGCCGTCCGTATTCCGACGTTGCGGTCTGGCCTGCCGGCCAACGGCGGTCAAGGCGCGAGGCGGCGCAGACGGCGCCAGGCTTCGTCCGCCACGTCCGGAACCAGCGGTCCGGCGGCTGCCGCTTGGACATTCTCCTTTAGATGCGCGGGGTTGGTAGTGCCCACGATGACCGTATGCGCATCCGGATGCGCCAGGGTCAGGCGCAGCAGAAATGCGGTGCGCGATTCGCCGGGCTGCCGCAAATCGTCCAGCTGAGCCTGGCGGAATCGATCCCACCGAGCCGCCTGCCCCAATCCGACCTTGGGTTCGCCCAAGGCGACGCCGCCGCGAATGATCGTGCCGCCGCCCTGTTGCGCCGCTTGGGCAATCCACGCTTCATGCTCCCGTTCCAGGCCGGAATACGGAATTTGGAATACGTCGAAAACGTCCTGCGCGAGAAAGGCGGGCAGATCCGGCAAGGTCGCGGAAACGCCAATCCAACGCACCTTGCCCTGGCGGCGCATGTCCTGCAAGGTTTCCACCAAGCGCCCGCGTTCGACGTCCTGCGCGGAAGGATTGTGCAGTTGCATGACGTCCACGCAGTCCACGCGCAGACGCGCGAGGCTTTCGTGCAGACCGCGAAAGAGATTCGCCCGCGTCCAGACATGGCGACCGTCCGGATGGCAGCCGCACTTGGTGGCCAGCACGTACTCGTCGCGGCGAGTACGGAGGTGCCGTCCGATCATCTCCTCGCTGTTGCCGTAGTCGTTGGCGGTGTCAATGAAGGTGATGCCGGCATCCAGCACGGCATGGAGCATGGATCCGATCTCGGCTTCCGTCAAGGGCCGGCGGTGACCGGCGCCATAGCCCAAACGCGTGACTTCCAGTCCCGTGCGGCCCAAGACGGCGACAGGCAGATTCAAGGCAGTCCTCCTTTGGGCTCAGACCTGCGGATTCCGCCTGCGCCCATGCGTTGCCGTCTCGCGGCGCGCCCTGGACGCAGGCGAACGCCGACCTTGCCGGCGATCGCAGATCGTTGCGGTCTTCCCCAGGTTCAGAGCCTCGCCCGCGCGCTCAATACGCGCAGTCCGGCGGGCGCGCCCTAGCGCATAGAGGCGGCGCCGGAGCCGGCCGCTTCCGCTATGCGCAACAGGCGGCGATTACGCATTATATACCGTATAGGCTGGGCAGCCTTCCCGGATGGGGAGCGAGCGCATCCATTATTACGTCCTATTGCGTTTTGAGGTCGATGGGCCGTTGCGCGGCACAGCCTATACGGATCTCGCGGTTGGCCGCGCAAGAGGCCAGCGGGCCAACCCCACGCAGAAGGATACGGAGCCAGCGCCGCCCCTGGCTCATACCCTGCCCGAAGCCGTTCCTCAAGGCTTCCCGTTTGGTTCCGCCCTGGCGGCCCTGGTTGCCTGCCGGCGCCGGGGAACGGGCCTGGCCGCGGCGCGCCGCGGCCAAAAGCCAGCGAAATCCGGGGCGCGCCGCCTGCGCGCCGCAAAGCGGCTCAGATCCCCGCAACGCAAGGCCACGCGCAGGACAAACCTGACGGCTTGACATACGGTCGCAGCGCCATGACGAAACCTGGGCGTACACGCGGCCGGATAGCCTGGCGTAGCGGCGGGCGGCGCCGGATCCGGCCGGGGCCTTCCCTCTGGCCCATGACGGCCCATCGGACCGCGTGATGGCAATCCTGTCCCGCCGTACGCGAACGAAAGGCGTCGGTCGCGGCAGGACCGCGGCCCCGACAAGATGCGCCGCTATCGACGCATCGGCGTACGCGAGCCTTGGATCTACAATCCGGAGCGTCCGTACCCTGATCTGGGATCGGTCTGCGCCCAGGTTTCAGCCTGCAGGGCGCGCGCTATGCGAACATGCGTCCGCGCGACGGATACGGGCCGCGCGCAGTGCGGGGCACGCGGCGGACCGTCGGCGATACGCAACGCCGCTGCAAAACGCGCCGAACCGGACCCCGCGGCCCGGTATCCGATGGCCGAGGAATGCAAGGACGCGGCGTCCGCGCGCAAGGATGCAAGGATGAAGCGATCGAGCCGCAAGACGCGGCGCGCCCAGCCCTGCGGGACTGGCGGGAAGCCCGCGGTACCGACCCGGAGGCCAGGTCCTGTTGAGGTAGAATTGCAGCCCGATCCAGCAGATTACCATACCAACGATGTCATGGTCGTTGACGGCCTTGGAGGGCCGCGGGTTCAACCGGACGGAACCGGTCGGCGCGTCTGGCCCAGGCTCCGCGCCGGCCGCGGCGCAGGCGGTCTGCCGCGCAACCGTCCCCAGGAACCCGGGAACAGGACCTTCCGCCTCCCCGGTACGCCTCCCGTGCGTCGCCCTCGTTTTATAGGACCCAATAATCATGACAAAGTGCCCGGTGCGGGCGCCTTGGGCGTACCCGCCCGAGCCCCGTATCCACGCCGGGTTGAGGCAAAGGGGCCTCCTGTAAGCCGCCTGGGCCGCCCCAGAGGCGCTCCTAGGGCCGAGCCCCGCGCGTGGACAGCTATCGTACGTATGGTAGAGACAGGCCATTCTTGTCAGGGCTGACGCTGACGGGGAGAACGACAGCTTAACCTGACAAAATTTTCATGACGGAGTGCCAGCGGCGGAACGCCTTACTGGGCGGCCGCATCCGGATCCAGACCCGCCATGCGCGCTTGGAGGCGCCGTATTTCCGCTTCCAAACGAGCCGCTTCCCTTTGGGCCTGGTCTCGTTCCCGTTCCGCCCGTTGCCGTTCTTCCTTCTCCCGGTCGCGTTCCTGTTTCTCTCGTTGCCGTTCTTCCTTCTCCCGGTCGCGTTCCTGTTCCACCTGGTCAAAGCGCGCGTCCTTGTCGGCCTCCGTAGGAAACCATTCCTTCCGCGCGGGATCCCACAAGCGCAATTCGCCCGTGTCCAACAGACCCCAGGCCGTATCCAGGACCCGACTCCACAGCCATAACGCGCCCAGTTCGGAGCGATAGGCGCCCGCGACGCGGACGTAGCGGCCCCGGACCCAACGGCGGCATTCCAGACCGGGTTTCAGTTGTTTGCCGTGCGGTTCGTATTGCCAGTATTCCGTGACGCCCAGCTGCGCATACAGGCCCCGCTTGTCCACGTCCTCCGCTTTCGTGCTGAGGGACGTGATCTCCAGCACCAGATCCGGCGCCTTGCCCACTTCCCACAGGCGATAGGGCGTGAAGGGCGGCAACGTGGCGCCCAGGGTCAGCATGACGTCGGGCGCGACATGCGGGGCCCGCGTCCCCAGGCGGGATCAACGGCGGCGTAATACAGGCCGAAATCGGCTTTCAGAATGTAGGGCTCGCCCCTGGCCGCCATCCGCGCGCGCAGGGCGGAGCGGCTGTCCGTCAGGGCGTCGTATTGTTCCTGCGAACTCGTCATGGGGGTAGCGTCGTCTAGCGGATAGGGATCGAAAGCGGCAGCGGCCAGGCGCGGCGATCGCACCCCGCTTCCTTTCCGTACGCGCACGGGCGCCACGGGCAGGGTCATAATCCGTATCTGCCTCCGGTCATCCAAGGATCCAGGCCGCCCAGCCTCTGCGTGATTGTATTACAGTAGCCGGTCGTCCCGCCATCCCGCGCGCGCGGGCGCGGCCAAGCCGCTGCGTTCCCGGGCCGCGGCCGTCTGGGCGCGGAAAGCCCTGGGCGAGAGGACGCCGACCGGCGCGCGCGGGTATCGGGGGCCGGCCGCGTACGGTCCCTGGCACTGGGGCTAGCGCCCTTCGGCCGACCGGCGCGACCGAGGCCGCGGGCCGCGCCGGAGGGCCTACCGCCTGCCTGCGGGCCGATGGCTTGGGCACGCAATTCTTCCAAAACGCAGTCGCTGCCTTTCTCCCTCAGGCCATCCAGCCGGTCTTCGCGTTCCGTTTGCGAGGCGATCTGCGCTGTCTCCCCCTAAATCCCAGTTCTTCGCGAGAGACCGCGCGATCGGCATTGTCGGAGAAACGCCGGGCCAGTCCGAACGCCTGGGTCAGGGAGGTTCCGCCTTGGGAAAGACATGCGGGCCGTTCCGCGGACAACCCCACCGAACCGCGTTGCCAAGACAAGGCTGACCCGGAAATCCTTCTCCGCGTAGCCGGGGCCGTACCAGGATGCGTCCATGCAGCGCGTTGATCGGCCATCCTGCGCCGGTAGGCCAAGGCAAGACGCGCAAGACCTGTTGCCTCCAGACATTGCCTGCGCCGAAGCCATGCTATGCGCAAGCGGCGCCATTCAGCTGGGCCGCTCGGAGCCGCAGGGGACTCGGATTTGGCTTTACCGCCTCAGGCCGGCGACGCGCAAAGCGGGCACGATCCGCCCCTTCGGCGCGCGGGCACGCCCCAGCCCATGCAACGCCTGCACCTCGGACGATGCCGATTCGTCCGTCCAGCCATGATGCGTCCGTCCCCTTGCATGGCGGAAGCGGATCGCCCAGCTGTCCATGCCTATGGTTTCGGAGACGCCATCCCGTCCCGTGACTGGCCCTGGCGGGTACCGCATGGGCGAGACCCAGCCGATGGGCATCGGACGGTCATGATAGCGCTGGCCGGCCCGGCCCTGGACAGCATCCACGTCAACCGGAGCGGGCGGTTGCCCCCTATTGCCGCTTCAAGGCCCATCGTACGCGCCGCGACCGCCTTGACGCAACAGGCCGTTTCGGGTCCGGCGCGACCAGGCTGGATCCCCCGCGACGCGCCTGCCAAGATCCCCAAAGGCCTTGGACGCGCAGGCCGCTTGACCTTGCCTGCGCGCGCTCCCTGATCCTATCGGCCACGCAAGCCATCGGAGCGCCTCGTTGCCGAATCCAAAGCGGTTACAGTAGCGCTTGCGCGCGTTATTCCCTTCCATTGACGACCGCTCCTTGCATTCAAGCCGCGCAGAAAGCGTTGTCTTTCACCTCCCACCGAGCCGGGATCGCCGACGGGCGATTAGGCAACGTTGAACTTTGCGGGATGCGAGGCCGCCCGCGCGCCCGCGAGTCTGCCGTTGGCCTCCAGGGGGCCGGTACGCCGTCGCGTCGCCCGGCGAACGGTTCCTGGATGATCGATTTCCGCGACGTCCCATCCGATTTTGTCTGAAGACCTGTTCCGACCTGATTATGCGGGCCCCGCCGCACTCCGCCGTCGGTGCGCGGCCGCGCGGTGCGGGACAGCGTTCATGAACCCCGTTACCGTTTGCGCGCGGCCGCGCGGTACAATCCTCAGACAGACGCAGGGCCGCGCCGCCGGCGTTGCGTCGCTGACTGGCTCCGCGTCCCGAGAAAGCCCATGTCCGATCGTCCCGCGCCCCACCAGTTCGATGCCAGGGTCAAGGCCGTCTTCCGTCACCGCGTCGTCGCGCGGGATCTGGCGCGCTGGCATCTGAAGCTGGCGTGGCCGCCGGGAGACGAACTGGATCCGTCCCGGATCGAGGCCTTGCCCCAGGAATGGATTGCGACCGGGTCCGACCTGGAGCGGCGCCTCGCCGATCTGGTCTGGCTCCTCCGCGACCGGGACGGGCACCCGCAGCTGGCCGTGCTGCTGGAGTGCCAGTCCCGGTACGACGCGAGCATGAGCGGGCGCATGGCGCGCTACACGCTGCTGCTGGGCCAGGCCCTGGCGCGTCAGGGCCTGCGCCGCGCGGACGGCAGTGCGGTGCCCATCCTGCCGGCGGTGTTTCATGCGGGGCCTCGCCCCTGGCTGGCGCCCTGGGAGCGGCTGACGTCGCCGCCGGATCTGCCCCAGGCCACGATCCTGCAGCCGGGCCTCACCATCGACATCCACGCGTATGCCGACGACGAACGGCCGCCGCGCGATCTGGTATCATGCATGATCGGTCTGGAACAGAGGCGGCATCGGTGGGCGCACGAGGACGGGGCCTTTGCCCGTCTGCTGCGCTATGTGGACGAGGCCCTCCGGCCGGCGCTCCAGGGGCAGGCGCCGGAACTGGAACGGGATTTCGTCGCGTACGTCGCGGCCGGCTTCCGGTCGCTGTTTCCAGAACTGGATTTCGCGGAGCCGACGCTCCGTTCCTTGCAGGCATTGAGGCGCGAAATGATTACGTTGGCGGAAACCTACCAGAGAGAACGACAGGCCGGCGAACGGGAAGGGCGGCGCGCCGGCGAGCAGGAAGGGCGGCGCGCCGGCGAGCAGGCGCTGTCGGAGGCGCTGTCGGACTACGTACATATGTGCTGGGACGAGGAAACCAGCCAGGCTTTTCGACAGCGCTTGTCCACGCTGGAGATGGCTGTTTGGCCTTCGCTCCGCGCGTTGCATGCGGCCTATCAGGCCGGACGCGATCCTCTGCCATTGTTGGTCGCGCCCAACGGATTGGCGCCGCGCCCGAAGGACGATGCGGCGTCGGCCACGACCTAGGCCTGGGACGCGGGATGGCGGCGCGTACGTCGTGGCCGGCTACTGGTCGCTGTTTCCAGAGAACCAGGCTGGGCGGAGCCGGCGCTCCGTTCCTAGCAGGCGTTGAGGCACGAAATGATTACGTTGGCGGAAACCTACCAACAGGAACCGTCGCGCGTATTTATCATAGCGGCGCCCGCGTTTGAGTCAGCCGAGGCCCCTTTCCACGGCGTTGCGCGTCGGGTGCCGTTCCGGGTCGTGGGGCTTCGTGCGCCGGGGCCGGGCCGGAAGGACGGCCTCAACGCCACGCGCGAAGACGTTGCCTTCATAGGCCCGGTCGGCGCTCAGGCAGGACTGCGGCGCGTCCGTCCAAGCTTCCACCAAGATCCGGGCCTGCGTGCGGTCGTGACGCTGGCCGCCCGTCACATGCAGGCGCAGGGGACGCAGTCAATGCGCCAGGACATGGATCCTTGGGGCTGAAGCCGCCCCGGCTGCGACCGCGCGCGGGATCCATCCCATTCTGCGGTCCGCGCGGTACGGGACGGCATGCATGATCCCCCGTTACCGCTTGCGCGCGGCCGCGCGGTACAATTCTCGGGCCGACGCAGGGCCGCGCCGTCGGCGTTGCGCCGCTGACTCGCTCCGCGTCCCGAGAAAGCCCATGTCCGATCGCTCCGCGCCCAACCCGTTCGATGCCAGGGTCAAGTCCGTCTTCCGTCACCGCGTCGTCGCGCGGGATCTGGCGCGCTGGCATCTGAATCTGGCGTGGCCGCCGGGCGACGAACTGGACCCGTCCCGGATCGAGGCCTGGCCCCAGGAATGGATTGCGACCGGGCCCGACCTGGAGCGGCGCCTCGCCGATCCGGTCTGGCTCCTCCGCGACCGGGACGGGCGCCCGCAGCTGGCCGTGCGGCTGGAGTGCCAGTCCCGGTACGACGCGACCATGAGCCAGCGCATGGCGCGCTACACGTTGCTGTTGGGCCAGGCCCTGGCGCGTCAGGGCCTGCGCCGCGCGGACGGCCGTGCGGCGCCCATCCTGCCGGCGGTGTTCCCTGCGGGGCCGCACCCCTGGTCGGCCCCCTGGGAGCGGCTGGCGTCGCCGCCGGATCTGCCCCAGGCCACGATCCTGCAGCCGGGCCTCACCATCGACATCCACGCGTATGCCGACGACGACGAACGGCCGCCGCGCGATCGGGTATCATGCATGATCGGTCTGGAAAAGAGACGGCACCAGTGGGCGAACGAGGACGGGGCCTTTGCCCGTCTGTTGCGCTACATGGACGAGGCCCTCCGACCGGCGCTCCAGGGGCAGGCGCCGGAACTGGAACGGGATTTCGTCGCGTACGTCGCGGCCGGCTTCCGGTCGCTGTTTCCGGAGCTGGATTGCGCGGAGCCGACGCTCCGTTCCTGGCAGGCATTGAGGCGCGCAATGATTACGTTGGCGGAAACCTACCAGAGAGAACGACAGGCCGGCGAACGGGAAGGGCGGCGCGCCGGCGAGCAGGCGCTGTCGGAGGCGCTGTCGGACTACGTACATATGTGCTGGGACGAGGAAACCAGCCAGGCTTTTCGACAGCGCTTGTCCACGCTGGAGATGGCTGTTTGGCCTTCGCTCCGCGCGTTGCATGCGGCCTATCAGGCCGGACGCGATCCTCTGCCATTGTTGGTCTCGCCCAACGGATTGGCGCCGCGCCCGAAGGACGATGCGGCGCCGGCCACGACCTAGGCCTGGGACGCGGGACGGCGTCGCGTACGTCGTGGCCGGCTTCCGATCGCTGTTTCCGGAGCTGGATTGCGCGGAGCCGGCGCTCCGTTCCCGGCAGGCATTGAGGCGCGAAATGATTACGTTGGCGGAAACCTACCAGAGAGAACGGCGGGCGGGCGAGTCATTGCCTATGTATAGGCCAGGACAGGCTTGCCGAAAAGGGCGGAAGCAGAGCCATTGGGCATCGGTCAGACTGATCAGGGAAGGACCCTCCGGGATCAGGGCCTGGCGCGTCAGGACGCTCCGTTCCGGTTCGGTCCTGCGGATCCCTAGCGGCCATGCCGGGGCGTAAACACCAGACGGACGCGCGGCGCCAGACGCCGCGCGGCGTCAGGCGGGAACGCGTCATGGAAAGAGGCGTAGGCGCGGGCGTTCAGAGGGTCGCAGACCCGCGTCAGATACTCGGCCTGACGGTAGCGCGGACGATCAGCTTCCGCCTTGACGCGGCTTGGCCCGCGTTCCGGCGCGGCGCGCCCGTGCGGCGTTCCGGGCCGGCCCGGGCCCCGCGGCGTTTGCGTACGGGCGGCGTTTTTGCTAACAGGCTACATGCATGAACCGCGGCACACGCAAGGCCATGGCTGATCGCACAGTCGCACCCGGTGACGCGCGGGCCCTTGAGGCGCGGCTCCGCCTCCCGCCCCCGACGCGACCCAGGCGGGTCAAGGACGAGCGGTCGGACGCGGACCGCGTCCCGGACGCGCCGGGGTCTTTGGTGCCCGGCGACGATCCGCTGTACCCTGTCTATACGCCGACGGTGCCCCAAAGTCCGGTCCACGACGAGACCTACCGGGAGTTCGCGAGCGAGCTGAGCGTCCATTTGCGGGACGCGTTTCGCGACCGCCCGCATACGCTGGCGAGCGACGTCAATCTCTACTATGAGGACGCGCACCCGCCGCCGGGGCGGGCGCCCGGCCAGCAGCCGGCGCCCGTCGCGCCGGATTTGATGCTGTTCCTGCACGCGATCGAGGCGTCGCCGTACCGCTCGTACCGCACCTGGGAAGTGGGGGTACCGGCCTGGGTGCTGGAAATCCTGTCGTACCGCACCTGGGAGGATGACGTGGGCGACAAACGGGATCTGTACGCCCGCCTCGGCGTGACGGAGTATTGGTTCTACGACCCGGAGGGCGTGCAGGCTCCGGACGCGGCCGGCGCCTTGCGCGGTTTCCGTTTGCGCGCAGGCATCTATGAAGCCATTGCCCCCCTGCGGCGCGTGGCGGGCGGGGCGGTCGCGACGGTGTATCCCAGCGAGGTTCTGGGCGTCGCCTTGGGCGTGGATCGGCAGCGGCACCTGCGTCTGTACGACGCGGGCCGGCAAGCATGGTACCAGACCGCGAACGAGGCGCAAGCCGAAGCCCAGGCGGAACGGGACGCCCGCCAGCAAGCCGAAACCCGGGCCCAGGCGGAACGGGACGCCCGCCAGCAAGCCGAAGCGCGTTTGCAGGCGCTCTTGGCGCGTTTGCAGATGTCTGACGACGAACTGGATTCCCCGCGTCCATAGCCAAGGTTCCGCCCGCCGACGTCCCGCCCTGTTCCTGCGCCCGCAACCCGGAACCGGCTCCTGTGGCTATGGGTATCCCGTGAGCGAGCGGTGGCCGGAGACGGTTCGCCTCTCGCGTGCCCGGCAGGATGGCACTGCGTAGAGTGACGTCCCGCTGACCGCATGCCCTGCCAATTCGCATTCAGTCGGGCCGGAACGGGTTGCGGTCTGAGCGCGGGGGCCGGGGAGCGGCCTCGTTTTTTCATGTGAACAGCCTGCCTGCCGCGCAATTCTTGTTTTGCTTGACGGCGCTCGGTCTATCGCCGCTTGGCCCGCAGGTGCGATCAAGGCGTCTGGCCGCGCCGGATAGCTTACCTGCAGGACGAGCCGGAACTGTCCGCGGCGTTGCTGGACAGCACGGTCGGGCGCGTACGCGGCGGGTGCCCCCCAAAGGGCGGGATCCCGCCCTCGATCGCAACCGGGGCGGCTTTCGCCCCCAGATCCACATCCTGGACGCCCCGGCTTCGCCGCGGAAGCCGTATGCGCATGGCCCCAAGCGGTTGCCCGAAGGCTCCGCAGTCAGCACCCAGGACGGACGGCGCCCATGCGGCGGAAGCGGGACGCTGCCCAACTCTGCCCCGTGCCGTACGCCGCGCCGAAAGGCCCCTTTGGACGTTCGCCCTACCCGAGGCCCGGCCCGCCGATCCCAGCGCAGGCAGAGACGGCCTGCGCGCGGCCTGAGCCCTCCAGACGCTGGCTTACGCCTTGGCCGATACGCGCCGCGCAGGCATCCGTAGCCGTACGTTCCGCCTCCGCTGACGCGCGCGGGCGCCGCGCCCGTCTCTCCGGCGGGACTCCCTCATACCCTATCCAGACGGCGCCTGGAGTTGCCGGCGGCCTGGGAACCGACGCCCAGACCGCGGCGCGGTGCGCCGGCACGGCGCACCCTGCGCGGCCCCTTGCCTCCAAGGCGCACCCCGCTCTCCGGCGCGCCCAGGCGGGAAGACCTGCGCAAGACCCGGGAAGCCCGCACCCAGGCGGAACCGAAGCCGTCGGGCACGCGTCCCGGAAACCTGGCGCAGGCGGCCGCGCGCCGCCTGCCGCCCTGAGGGCCGCCCCGGCGCCCGGCGCCGCCCCGCCCCCGTCCGCGTCCGCGCCGATGCTGCGGCGCCGCGCGCGTTGTGTATTATCATGACAACAGGCGTACCCTCAGAGCCGCTTGGGCAATCCGGCGCGCTCTGCGCCGCCTGACCGCGCGGCCCGCGTTTTGCGGCGCGCCCCGATCCAGCCGCAGGCAGGAAGGCCCACGTTCGTTCCAGCGCAAGGCAGACCGCGGAGGCCGATCGATCCGCGCGCAGGCCGGCGCGGTCCCGGCCGCCGGCGGCCGGGACCGCGCCGCGCGGCTTGAACGGCCCGGCACGGCACCCGGCCGCCGTCCCGCGGCCGCGGCGCGGACCGCCTTGGCCTTGCCGGATCGCGCTCGCGGCCGCGCTGGCCGCCCTCGCGTGCGTCCGCGCCGCCGCCGGGCCGGCCGCGGCCGCCGAGCGGGTTCCGGAACCGACGCGGTACAGCCAGGCCCCGTATCTCGCCGCCGTCCCCGACCTGCCTCCCCTTGAGGACCGATTGCCGCTCGCGCCGCGGGTCTGGCCCGCCGCGCTGCCGGACCCCGCCGCGTACGGCGGCCGCCTGCGCGTGCGGGCGGCGCCCCGCGCGGTCGCGGCCGCCGGCAGCTGGCTCCTGGCCGAAAACTTTCTGGCTACGCCCGGCGCCGAAGGCCAGGCCTTTCAGGGCAACCTGGTCGAAAGCTTCCATATCCATCCCGCCCTGACCCATTTCCGCTTCGCCCTCCGCCGCGGGCTCCGGTGGTCCGACGGCGCGCCCGTAACGACCGCCGACGTCGCCTTCGCGTACGAAGAGGTATGGCGCCACGACGCCCTGAATTTCCTGGGCCTGCCCGCCTATTTGCGGACCGGCGCGCCGCCGCAGCTCATCGTGCTGGACGACTACGCGTTCGCGCTCGCGTTCGACGCCGCCTACGGCAGCTTTCCGGGTTTCCTGGCCCGCCCCGGGCCGCACAGTTACGCGGATCTGCTGAAACCCGCGCACTACCTCAAGGCCTATCACCCCGACTACGTGGCCTTCGCGCAGATGGCCGAACTGCTGACCGCGCGCGGGCTGCGCTACCCGTGGGAACTGTTCGCCGCCGCGGATTGCCAGCCCGCCGCCGCGCGGGCGGAGGCCTGCCGCGATTTTCCCGTGCTGTGGCCCTGGACGCCGACGGACAGCGCCGGCGACCCGCTGCGCCTGACGCGGAACCCCTATTACTACAAGGTAGACGCCGCCGGCCGCCAGCTGCCCTATCTGGACACCGTGATCCTGGCGGCCCCGCCCCGCCCCGCGGCGCGCGCGCAACCCGTCGCCGGCGCGTTCGACCTGCTGCTGGCGGACGAACCGTGGCGCTGGGCCCTGCAGGCGCTGCCGCCGACCTACCGCGTGCAGTGGCGGGAAACGCCGGCGGACCGGTTGACGCTTTTCCTGAATCGCACCTTTCCCGACGCGGAATGGCGCGCGCTGGCGTCCGATCCGGACTTCCGCCGCGCCCTGCTCCTGGCCGCGGACGGCGCGTCCCTGTCCGCGCGCCTGTTCGCGGACGGCGCAGGCCCGCCCGCCGCCGACGCGGGTTTCGATCCCGGTCCGGCCCGCGCGCGGCTGGACGCCCTGGGCCTGGATACCCGCGACGCGGCCGGCTGGCGCCAGACGCCGCGCGGCGCCGCCTTCCGCCTGACCATCGAATACGACGCCGAACAGGCCGCCTGCGCGCGCGCGGCCCGTCTCCTGGCCGCCCGTTTGCGCGACGTCGGCCTGCACGCGCAGGCCGCGGCGACGCCGCCCCGCCTGCTCGCCGCGCGCACGCGCGCCAACCAGGTCCAGGCGTCGCTGGGCCGGGCGGAATGGGCCGGGCGGGCGGACGATCCCCGCGGCATCCGCCTGCGCCATGAAGCCTGGGGGCCGCAATGGGCGCTGTGGCGCGCCACGCAGGGCCGCCAGGGCGAAGAGCCGCCGCCGGCCGTGCGCCATCTGTACGACCTGTACGCCCAGCAGGCCCGCATCCGCGCCGGCACGGCCGCGCAGGCCGCGGTGACCCGGCAAATACGGGCGCGGCACGAAGCAGGCCAATTCGGCCTGCCGCTCACGACGCGCTTCTGGCACGCCCTGGTCCTGGACTCCCGGCTGCGCAACGTACCCGGCGCCGGCACGGCGCAAGAGGCCCTGCAGGCCGGCGAAGGCTACTTCCTGCTCCCCGCCGCCGCGCGGCCCGGCCGTCCCGCGCCCGCCGCCCGGCCGGAGACCGAAAAACGGGACGCGGACGCCCAGGCCCCCTGACGGCCCCGCGGTTGCCCGCGCGCGGATCCGGCGCCCCCTGGGCGCGCCCCGCCGCCCGGCCGGGCGTCCCAGAGGGGATTCCGGGAGGCCGGTAGAAATCAGATAGGCTTTGTGATAGTATTTACTAGGAACGGGTGCAACGCTTCATGCGGCCGTTGACGTTACCAGAGTGATTACTACAATGTTGAAAACACTACGGAGGCTGTTCGATATGAAGGGAATGAGGAGTTTGTTTCGACTGGGGACCTTGGCGGCGATAGCCTCGCTACTGGTTGTCGCATTGACGGTTCCCTCCGTGGCAGCGGAATCGACCTGCCCCAAGGGACGCACGTACCCTGCCGTGGAAATCGTCAGCGTTGAGCCCGCCAACGCTCCGATGGAGTGGTCCGCGCGGTCTTTGCTGTACTTCGGCGACGGAGCGGCCAACACGTATGCGGCGGGCCAATTGCGCGTGACGTTCGAGGATATTGACGACGCTCACGGTTTCTACGGATACGAGGTCGTGGCTACTCCCAGCGACGGCACTTCCGATCCGGGCGTCTCGAAAGCGCTGGGCGTTAAAGAAGTAACGGAATACGTTGCCCGCCCCAGCCAAGTCGGCACTCGAGTCGTCAAAGACATGAACCTTGAGCCCGGCACCCGGTACGACATCAGGATCAGAGCCGTCAGCACAATCGGACGGATTGAGGGCTCGGACTTTGAACCTACGGTGATCAGCGACGAACCGCGGACGAATGACATCATGAGCGGCACAACGTTGCTGAGTCCGCCTTTCCTGGGCGCTTTGATAACCGATGCCCAAAAAGACGAGATCAATGATCCCGAAACGGAAGGATCCCACTACATCGTCTATAAAGGGGATGGCGAACATCACGAGTTCCGCTGGCTGAATCCGGCCATCTTCGGACCTTTCGATCACGTGTGGAAGCCCGGTGAGAAAGGCGACGAAGGCGCCGATCTGCTTTGCATACAAGACGACGGCGATCTTGACGACGACTGCGATGGCGACAATGTCGTCGGCATTACCCACTATCGCCTGACGGTGAGAGATGCGGACAATATCTCGAGTGTTGCGTTCCAGGGCACGCTTGCAGAGATGGCCGATCTGCCGGAGACAGGGAATCCCGTGAATGACGATAAGCTGTACTACAAAGTCAATTTCAATCTCTCGAATGGCGAGTATTGGTTTGAGGTAGACGCTGTGCTTAAGGAGGATCGCAAAGTTACGCCCCTGAGCAACAAAGCCGTCGTCAAGATCAATATTCCGGGTGACCTCCGAGTGTATGATCAGACGTTTGATCAATACAAGGATCTGTTGCAAGAAGAGGTCATTGATCACATCATCGATGATGCTGACAATTCGGAGGCTTGGCGCGATTCCATGTGGAATTACAATGATCGCCAAGAATCAGAGATTACACAAGACATTGGCCTTGCGACCGATAATCGCGCAGCCATTGGCGACGAGGGGAAGTACCTCAAAGAGAACAAGGATGCGGTAAGGAATCTTACGGCTTTCCTGAACAACCTGTACCACTAACCGGAGAGGAGACGCAACCATGCGCAATTGGGTAAAACCGACCTTGATCAAGATCCAGGTATCCGAGACGCTGCGAGGCAACGGGCCCTGCCCGGACGGGGATGGCGGCTCGGAAGCCATGTAGCAACGCATCCTTCGGTCTCTGGCAGGCCGTAAGAGGATGACTTGGAGGGAGCCATTGCGGCTCCCTCTTTTTTATTGCTTTTATCCCAAAGAGAGGGCGAGCGCGGGGACTATCTGTCACGCGATCTATCGTTTTCCTTGCCTGAACGGTCAAACTTCCTCATCCTGCCTGCGCGCGCATCGCTGATGGGCTCCCGTCATATAGCGTCGGTAATCAGGCCGACGCGCAGGACAGAATGCCGGAACGAACGGCTTGTTCAAGCAACTGGTTGGGCAAGACTGTCTATGGGCTATTTCCATCGCAAGCAGGACGCGGACGGAGGTTCAGGCGGTCCCTCGGAACCGGGCTCAGTCCTGTCGGCCAAGGCCTGGATTCCGTCTTCCCCTTGGGGGTATGGGGTCGAAACCGGATGCCTTACTGCAGAAGGCCCGCGGCTTGCGTATTGAGCGGCAAGAAGCGCCGCGGCTGTTGAAGGGAAGCCCCATATCCCATACGCTGTGTGGGCGGGCCCAAGGCTACAGACGCATAGGCGAGGATCCCCGCGCATAGAGGATATGGAAGCTATCTGCGGACATGCTTCCGCGCTCCGTATATTTGCAGGAACAGATGAACCAGCCCACTGCTTTGAGCGAGGCCAGCCTGTGCGCCGCGCACATCCCCTGACTGGTGCATTCGTCATGACGAATGCATCAATCTTCATTCCTGCCTGACGTCCATCGGCTGCGCACCCTAAATCCTGCTCCAAGAAGACGAAAGGCGAGAAGACACTCCCCGTCGCGCATCCGACGCGAAGACAAGCCGCCGCGCCCTCCGTGTCCAACATCTTGACGCGCCGGACGCAGAGATGCGCGTAAGCTTCGCCCAACCTCAAACGGCGAACCGTGCCGGATGAGTTCCGATCCCTGCGCGTCTTATCCTATGGTTTCGCCTTGGCCTATGGGATGAAGCGCAGGCTGCCTGAATATATATTCCATGCAGCACCTTAGGGCAAACATATAAACCGCCAATCTGCTTGCGCTACGACTGGTGGACTGGCGCGCGAGACCAGACTTACTTCCAATTCGTAGCGAGTTGTCCGATTGCCCGACAAGGCAACGCCCTTGCCGTCTAGCGCGGGCGTTGCCTACGTCCGCGGGCTACGGGTCAAAACGCGCGGTTCGCGTGCGAAGCATCCGCCATGCCCATAAACGAACACTGCACCGACAGGCACAGGCATGCAGGCGCGATGCGTTGCAATCCGGCACCCCATTGCCTTGGCGCCAAAGGATGACGGCAGGCGCAAGGGCAGCAGGCGGATTGCTCTCGGATGTCCTGGACAGGTTGCAACTCATGCGTACGCCGGCCGGCCGCCGCCAGAAACGCGATCGGTTCGTCAGGCATCAGTTTCAATGCGCCAAGGGCCAGATGATCGCATCGTTGCAGGGCGCTGTCGCGGGGAATGTCCAGAAAGCCGACAATGCCCGTCCAGGCGCGGGCGGAATGGCGCTCATCCCATAGCGCTTCCGTCGCGATGCGTTCCGGTTCCAGCGACAACCGGTTGCCCCTGTCCGCGCATCCAAACTCCGCCGCGCGAGTGTGCATTCAATGACATGGGCCACGCATGCTCATTGGCTTTTCGTTGAGCGACGGGGTTTTGCAGAGATCTCCATTGACGGTCTGAATGGCGGCTCTCAGGCCTTCCATGCGTCCGTGCATGCCTTTGCGGGCGGACTTTATGGCCCCGGCAGATTCGGAGCGGATCTGGGCTATTTCCTTGGGGCCGCGCTCAAAGCCGGCAGGTATCTCGTCGGTCAGCGCGTCGACTCGTGGCTCCAGGGCATCAAGGCGTCGTTCCAGGTCGGGTGATGGCGGGACCTGGACTCGCCTCTGCCTGCAAACCATTTGATGCTGGCGCGCCCCAGTTCCGCCCGACTTGACGCAGATCGTTCGGAGGTTGGCTTGCGGGGAGGCGTCGGGACGCGTTTTCCCACCGTTCGCCTGCGCGAAGCAAATGCCTGGGAGCGTACCTGACGCACGTCAGGACAGACAGGCCATCCGCTACGCCGCGCGCTCTTTCTACAGTCTTCGCCAATGCGCCTGCGCACGCGTCACGACTGCGCCCAAGCCCGAATTTTGGCGGCCGTCCGGCTGGCGCGGCATTGGGGCCGGCTTTGGATCCGCTCCGCGTCCGGGCGCGCAGTCGGCCTGCACCGTAAACGGTCGAGCCGCTTTTTCCGTATATCGTCCGTACAGGCGCAATCCTGGCGGCCAGCGTCGAGACGCTCTGGACGGCAAACGGACGTTCCTTGCGCCACTGCGTTCCAAGGCGTGGCTGTGCGAGGGGCGGTGCCATCGTCGGCACCTGCGCGGCGTCCAGCCGGCCAGGGCTGAACCGTCAAGATCCTTGCGCCTGCCTGAACGGCAGCCCGGCGCGCGTCGGCCGCGGCGCGCGTCTCCAATCTGCGCGCGCGCGTTGCCGCGCAGTTTCTGGCGTTCCCGTTGCGCCTGCGGTTTGAACTTGTACAGGAAGAAAGCCGGCCTCCGCGCCAGCGATTCATTCCTGCGGCGGATGCTGGCGTCGATTCAGGAAGCGGCGTCGCATGGCGGATTCGCCATCGGCCATGCGGGTACTGGCTTCGAATATCCTGCCTTCAACCGCTCTGACGGCTCTGCGCCGTATCTGCATGGAGGGCCTGATGCCGGACGGCGCGGTGTCCTGGCTATTCCGCTTGGGGGGCTCGCGGATCAACCCCCAGTGGTCTCCCAAGAGCCGCGTTGGCCCGTTCAGGGGCGTCCTGGCCACAATGTACAGAGCATGGATTCGCGTCTATGTATATCTTTTCTCTTCATTTAGAACGGATGATATGATATAATCAAAGTATAGAAATCTTGTTCCTTGCATGCTGATTGGAAGCCAACATGCCGCCAACAGGCCGATGGAAGGCGCGGGCCTTGCGGACCCAGCCCTGGATCAAATACGGCGCGGGCCTGTTGGCCGCGCTGGCCGGATCCGCGTTTCTCCTCTACGTCAACGTCTTCGACGTTCCGCGCGGCGCGGACGAAGCGGCCTTGGCCGCGCCGGCGTACGCACCCGCGCGCGCGGCCGTCGAAACGCCGGCCGCGCCGGCTACGGCGCCGGAGTTTGATGAGGCCTACTTCCGCGCGGTGAAGGCTCAGATCGAACGGATCGGCGCCCGCGCGGAGACCCGCGCGCCGGTCCTTGACGCGACGCCGGCGTCGACGCCGATCCCGCGCGGGTCCGCACCGGCGGTGGAACTGCAAGTCATCACGGTCGGCGCGGACCTGAACGTGCGCGCCGCGCCGCGCATCAGCGCGCCGGTCATCGACTCGCTGCCGCCCGGCGCCGTCGTCCGCGCCGTAGGCGTCAACGCGGACCGCACCTGGATTCAGGCCCGGGCCGCGCGCGCCGGCGAACCCGGCTGGGTATACGCCGGTCTCGTGCGCCTCGTGACGGGCCGTCTCGATTCCTTGCCTTTGACGGATCCCGAACCGGATCAGGAGCGAACCCGCCATGAGTGACCGCCGTTTCGTGCGCCGCACCCTGCTCGGCGCCTGCCTGGTCGTGCTGGCGACCTACCTGCTGGCGCTGACGGGCCACCGTCTCAGCGCGCTCTGGCGCCTGGCGCCTCCCGTCGAGCGCGTCGCCGCCTGGCTGCGGCCGCGCGCGGACCGCGCCCTGACGTGGGAAACGACGGACGCCAGCCGGCAGTGGGACTGGCAGTGGTCCGCCGAGGAGTGCCGGCAAATCTGGGCGCAGTGGATAGCCGAGCAGACGACGTTGCGCCCCTTGCGGAAAATTCGCCTCCGCCTGATCGACCCCGAGGATCACGCGTTGGGATTGCCGATTCAGGCCGCGTTTCCCGAAGCCCATGCCGCGCCTGGTCGGGCCGGAGCCTGGTGCGAGGCAGTGCGCGGCCAGTCCGCCGCGCTGGATTGCGCGGTGGCGCCTTTGGGACCGGGCCGGCCCGCGCATGTGACGACCGCGCTCATGGGCGCGGCGGCCCAAGCCGTGCGTTACGCTCTGGATCCCCGCCCCTTCGGCGCCGGGCCGGAGCCCGTCTGGACCTGGGCGCAGTGGCAGCCTTTGCTCGCGCCCAGCTTGCGCGCGGGCGGTTGGCGCAGCGCGTGTCCCGATCTCGCGTCGGTTTCGTGAGGACTGCGCCATGCAGAAACGAATCGGGGCGCATTGGGCGCCGCGCGCGGGTCTGTTCCTGTTGACGCTGGGCCTGGGCCTGGCGGTCGCCGCGGGACCGGACGACGCGGCCGCGAGTCGCGGCCGGAGCCTTTTCTGGCCGCGGCCCGCGGCCGGCTTCTGCGCGGGGCGGTGCAACTGCAGCTATTGCGACCGCATCGTCAACGGCCAATGTTACGTCGACGGCCGGCGCGGCTACCGCAACTGCACAACCGCGTGCGGCGCCACGCGCTGCAACTTCCGGCCCGGACGGGACGGGTGCGGCCCCATTCTGTACCTCGGCTGTGCCGACGCTGACTGCCGCGGCTCAACGCCACCGCCCGCGCCGCCGCTGCCGCCGCAACGACCCGGCGTGGCGCTGCCGCCGCCCGTCCCGCCCGTCGGACCGACCTGCGACACGCAGGAATGGGTCGAGCTGCAGGCGCCGCGCATCGTCGCCGTGGCCCACCAGCCGCCCTATCCCGTCCTGCAGGCCCAGACCGCGCAGGCGGACGCCCGCGTGAACTTTTTCCTGACCGTCCGGGGCGGCCAGGCCCGGTTGAAGGCCCGGCAACGGGACAGACGCTGCCGCGGGAGCGGCGACTACCCGGACGACTGCCCGGACGATTACGTGACGCAGTGCCGCACCCTTACCAAGGCCGCGTACGAAGATCCGATCGCGCAGGTGCAACTGGACGCGCAACTCACGGCGCAGTCCCGGCGTTGGATCCGGGACGCGCTGCGGGCGCGCTATCCGCACGCGGGCGTCCGGCAGGCCGCGTACAGCCTGCCCGCCTGGACGGGCCGCGCCATGGCGCCGGAGGTTGCCTTCCTGGCGTGGCGGCCCCGGGATCCCGGCCGCTATCAGGTGGCGGCCACGGCCACGACGCACGGCACGCCCATCAGCGCGCCGCAAACCGCGCAGGCCCAGCATGCCGTTACGGTCAGCCTCCGCGACACGACGTTGGTCCCTTGAGCCATGGCCTCTCCGTCGCAAGTCCTGCAGGCCCTGCAGACGCTCGCCCTGTACGCCGCCAACGGCGCCCTGGCCTTGCTGTGGGTCGGCGCGGAGCGCGTGTCCCTGCTGATCGTCCTGGGCGCAGGTCTGATCCTGCACCGGATCAACGCGCCCCAACCGCACATGCAGCCCTGGCTGTTCGGCATGAGCCTGCTGGCCGCGCTGGCGGCCGGCGCGGCGGACGCGCCCGTGCCGGCGTTGCTGGCGTGCATGAGCGTCTGCGGCGCGGTCGCGGTCCGCCTGGATCGTTTCAACCCCGACGCCCTGCGCTGGCGCGTGGCCGGCGGCCTGACGCTGTACGCGCTGGCCAGCCTGGCGCATCTGGCGTATCGCCACTACCTGGGGTTCCTGGATGCCGAGATGTGGGCGGCCCGGCTCGGCGGGCAGGCGGAAGCCGGACAGGCGTTAAGCCAGGGCCGCGCCTTTCTGGATACGCTCGCGACGTGGGGCCTCTGGCTCATCCTGCCGCTCGGGTACCTGTCCCTGCTGGTGCAGGGCGTGCTGGTGCATCCGCCGCTCGCGTCGCCGGTGGAAACGCTGACCGCCGTCCGCACGCGCCGCCGCCTCTGAGCCGCGCCGGTCATGCGCCTGTTCCCTGCCCTCGCGCCTGCGTCCCCGACCGCGCCGCGCGCGCTGACGTTCACGGTCGCGGACGCCGCGGGACGGCCGCGACAGCGGGCGGTGCGGCTGAAAGAACTGGCGTACCTGCCCATTGAAGCGCGGGAGGATCCGGACATTCTGGGCAAGCAGTGGGCGGCCATGCGCGGCCTGTACCACGGCGACGTGGATTTCATCTACGTCGCGGCCGGTCTGTACCAACCCCGGCACGTCGGCATCGTCCAGTTCTACGGCACGTCGGCGGAAGCGGCCACCCGGACGGAAGCGCTCGCGCAATGCGCCCAACGCATGCGCGCGGTGGAGGCCGTACTGGCCAACTTCGTCTTTTCCCGCCTCGCGGATCCGTCCGCGGAACGGGTCCGCACCTTGCTGGAACGCATCCGCTCCCTGCCTTCCCTGCTGGCGATTTTGGGGCATCCGGATCCCCGGCGGACCCGGCGCGGCCTGGGCGATCGCAGCGCGCAGGCCGCGCCGGACGACGATTTGATGGCCCAGCAGGGCGAAATCATGCTGCGCGGCCTGTCCAAGCTGCGCGAGGACTTCGTCTTCATGGTGACGGCCCGGCATATGGAAAGGCCACGCCTGCACGAGGCCCTGGTGCGCATGAGCCGGGTCGCGAGCCACTACGCGTCCCGCCAGCGCGGCGCCCTGAACGTCGGCTTCTCCGTGGCCGTGCCCCTGGCGGCCGCGTTGTCCCAAAGCGCGCAGGGCGCCGACGCCCGCTCCGGCGCGCTGACCGAAAGCCATACGTCCGGCTGGGGACGCGCCGCGTCGGAAACCGCGTCCCTGGGCGAGAGCCGGAGTTTCGGCGCCTCCGAAACGCAAGGCCAAAGCCATATGCAAGGTTCCGCCCAGACCCAGACCCGCAGCTGGGGCCGCACGGACAGCCAGGGCGTTACGACGACGGAGAGCTCTACCTGGGGCGAGACCGAAACCCTGACGCAGAGCCAGGCCGAGGGCCAGTCCGAATCCGAAGCGCGGGCCGAGAGCCGCAGTCGCAGCCAGCAAACGAGCCGCGCCGCGGGCCAGACGCGGCAAGAAAGCCTGTCGCATACCCGCGCCGCGGCCGCGGCGGACAGCTGGACTATGCAAACGGGCCGCGTGGACGGCGTCGCCGAGAGCGTTACCCAGGCGGAGAGCCGCGGCGCGACGACGGGATCCGGCGCCGGCCGCGCGGTCGGCAACGCCCAATCGACCGCGACGCACCAGTCCGCCACCACGGGCCAGCAGGCCAACCTGACCGGCCAGCTGGGCCTGGGGCTGGGTATGAAAGCCAACCTGGGCGCCGGCGGCGGGCTGAGTTCGGCCGCGACCACAGGCCAGACCGACGCGCAGAGCGCCAGCCACAGCCAGAGCGAAAGCGAATTCCGGAGCCAGTCCGAGACCGCCAGCGAAGCCCGCGGGCGAACCGCCAGCCGCAGCCTGACGCAGGCGCGCGCGGAAGGCGGTTCCCAGGTGCGGTCCGAAGCCGTCACGCAACAGCAGGGTTCCAGCGTTTCGGACGTGCATACGACGGGGACGGCGCTGACCCGCGGCGAAACGGAGACGCGCGGCCAGCAACGCAGCTGGACGACGGGCGCGGCCCAGGCGCACGCCGCCGCGTGGCAACAGGGCCGCGCCGAAGCCCGGAGCCAGTCCGTCGCCGTGACGGAAGCCCGCGCGCAGTCCCAGGCGCAGCAGACGGCGGATACCCTGTCGACGGCCCGTACCGCCTCCCGCCAGTGGCAACAGAGCCAGGGCCAGGGGTGGCAACAGCAATGGTCGGAACAGGGCGCGCAACAGCAAGGCCAGAGCGCGGGCTGGACGCGCACGCTGGGCCGGGGCTTCGTCGGGGGCCTTTCGTCCGGCCTCGTGCCGGGCGTGCATATCGGCCGTTCCTGGCAGACCGAGGACGATACGGCCATGCGCCTGACCGAGGTGGCCCGGCAACTGACGTCCCTGCTGGATCGGGCCAGCGTGGAAGGCGGTTTCATGACGTCGGCGCTGCTTTTCGTGGGCGCGCAGGGCCGCCGCGCGGCCGCGTCGCTGGTGCCGCAGGCCTTTCACGGCCCGGACGTGCCGACGCCCGTGCTTACCCGGCCCGGCGACGCCGCGTTGCGCGCGCAGGCTCTGACCTTCCGCCCTTCCCTGGTCCCGGAAGCCAACCCGTTCGCGATCGACGCGCTCTGGACCCGTTGGAGCACCCTGCTCACGCCCAGCATGCTGGCCGCCTATACCGCCCCCAATCTCTTCGAGGAAGGCGTCGCCCTGACCTTTCAGGAGAAAATGCCGCCGCTGGCCTTCTATCCGGAACTCGCGGGCGAAGCCGTCTGCGGCCATCAGATCAGCCCGGAGACGGGCGATCTGACGCCCGTGCCGCTGCGCCTGTCCCAGGCCCGGCATTTCCATACGGCGTTCTGCGGCGATACGGGGTTCGGCAAGTCGGTGGCCGCGGAGCGCATGGCCTACGAAACGACGCGGCACTGGCGGCTGCGCACCATCGTCCTGGACTTCGGCACGGGCTGGCGCAAGATGCTCAACGCGCCCGGGCTGGACGGGCACGTGGAGATTCGCCAGCTGTCGCCCGGCGGCGTGCGGCCCCTGCGCTGGAATCCCCTGCAGATCGGACGCCATATCCTGCCCGAAGTGCAATGGCGCACCTTCTGCGACGTGTTCGGGCAGATCGGGCAGCTGGGACAGCGGCGCCAGATTCACGAACTGCGCGACGCGCTGCGCCGCGTGTATCTGGGAGCCGGCGCGCTCGTGGACGATCCGGACGTGCAGGCCAGCGACGTCTGGGGCGTGGTGCGGTACGACGAAGAGGAACTGCTGGATCCCATACCGGGCACGCCCCTCGCGCATCTGACGCCCGCGCAACGGCAGACCCTGGCCGTGCATCGCTCGCGGGCGGTCGGCCTCAAGGAACTATACGCCCACGTCGAAGAGACGCTGGCGGCCCGCGGGCGCAAGGACATGATGCTGCGCACCCTCCTGGAAGGCATTCTGTTCCGCCTGCATCCGCTGGTGCAGGGCGCGGCGGCGCTGCAGTACCAGGCCGATCCCGAGGGCGTGGATCTCAACGAGATCGTGCCCGGCGACTGGGGCATGGCGATCCTGGAAGGCGGCTCGTTCCTCGACGATTTCTCCAAGGCGTTCCTGCTGGGCTGGGCCGCGTGGCACCTGTACCACGACGCGGTGGCCCAGCGCCTGCAACGCGCGGCCAGCGCGCCGGCGCGCGTGCAGATCGTGTTCGAGGAAGCCAACAAGATCCTGGCGGGCCTGCAACGCACCGGCGAGGAAGGCGGCGCGTCGGTGGCGGAGCAGTTCGAGGCCATGTGGCGCGACAGCCGCAAGTACGGCATCTGGCTGCATCTCCTGACGCAGACCCCGGCGGCCATTCCCGCCGGCATCCTGTCCTCGTGCAACAACATCTTCGCCTGCCAGCTCAAGAACCCGCGCGACCGGGATCTGATCATCGCCGGCCTGCATCGCAGCGAAAAGGGCTTCGTGGACGAAACGTGGCGGCGCTTCCTGGCGAGCCTGCCGGTCGGCCGGTGCGTCGCGAAACTGGGCTACGCCTTCGACCGCGGCGCCGTGGAACCCGCCTATATCCAGCCCCTGCTGCTGGACGCGCCCGAACCGACCGACGCCGAGATCGAGGCGCGGTTGGGCGCGGCGCGCCTCGCGACCGTACCCGCTTCGAATCAAGGAGGACAACCATGAAATCCGGCGCATTGGCCGCGGCCGCAGGCGTGCTGGCCGCCATCTGCCTGGCTCTGGCCCTGTGGCCCCAGCCGGAAGCGACGGCCCCGATGGTCGTCGCGGCCCGCGACCTGGGCGCCGGCGCCGTGCTCCAGGCCGCGGATCTGGAAGTGCGCCGCGTGCCGCTGCCGCTGCCGTCCGACCAGGCGTTGCCGGAGCCCGCGCCGCTGGTCGGGCAGACGCTGGCCGTCGTGCGCTTCGCGGGCGAAGCGGTCCACCGCCAGCACGTGGGCGCGGCCGTGCCCCTCGCCCCTCACGAACGGGGCATCGCCGTCAAGGTGGCGACCGACACGGGCCTGGCGGGTTTGCTGCAGCCTGGCCAGCGCGTGGGCCTGGTGGCCGTGGCCTCGGACTGGCAGGGGCAGAACCAGCGCGGCTACGCCAAGGCCTTGATCGAAAACGTGCGCGTGCTCTGGATCTCGCCGCGCTTTCGCCTGCGCCCGGCTTCGTTCCTGCCGCCGGACGCCGAGGCGGAGCCGGACGTCCCGGTGCGCGAAGGCATCGTCGTGCTGGCCGCCAGCACCCACCCGGCGCCGATCGTGTACGAAACGCAAAACACGCTGCATGTGCGCGCCATTCGCCGCGCCCTGGACGCCGCGGACCGCGCGGCGGACGACGCCGCGGCGGCGCGGGACGTGGACGCCGACCTGTTGCAGGAAGATCTGCCGGCGGTGATATGGGGCGTGCCGCTGGAGATGATTGCCGCGCTCAATCACGCCGGCTCCAGTTTCACGCTCGTGATGCAGCCGCCGGACGGGGAGGCGTTCACGACGCCGGGCTTCAGCCTGGAGCGCCTGTTGCAACCGCTGCGCGCCGCGCCGCCGGACGCCTACGAATAGCGGAGGAGACGCCGCAATGTCCTATCCCGTCGCTTTGGGGACGACCGCGTCCGCGGCGGCCTCCGAGGGCGCGCCGCGCCTGGGCGTGATGTCGCCCCGCATGGAATTCGCCGTCCGCGTGACCCAACTCGCGGACGGGCGCTGGCCCATCGCCGCGTGCGCGTCCGATCCGGAGACGGCGCCGCGCGCGTTGGCGGACTGCACCCACGCCGCGGTGGATCTGACCCTGGTCGATTCCACGGAAGCCCTAGCCGCGTTGCTGGCCTCGTGTCCCGCGTACGTCTTGGCCGTAGCGCCCAACGACATGGACGACGGGATCCTGGAGGCCGTGCGCGGCACGCCCGGCGTGAACGCGTGCGTACGGGAAGCGGATTTGCCGGCCGCGCTGGAAACCCTGTTGCGTTCGCCCGCGGCCCCCGGCGCGGCCCCGGTTCCGCCGGCCCCGCTGGCCATCGGCGGCTGGCGCAGCATCGCGGTCTGGGGGCTGGAAGGCGGCGTAGGCAAGACCCGCCTCGCGCGCGGCCTGGGCCTGGAGTGCGCGGCGCGGGGATACAAGGCCCTGGCGGTGGGCCTGGGTTCCCCGGACATGTTGCCTCTGGGCGCGGGCCTGCATCCCGAACCCAACCTGGCGGGATGGGCGCAAGATCCGCGGCCGGAGGCGTTGCAGGCGCAGGTGCAGGCGGACGGCGATCTGGATTTGCTCGCCGGCTTCCTGTCGCCGCCCGCGTTGGGGCGGTTCGCCGTCCAGGCCCTGGACGGCGAGACGTCGTTGTCCGCGTTGGCCCTGCAGACGGCGCGCCTGGGGTACGCCGCGGTCGTGTTCGACGTGTCTTCCCAGGAGCTGGCCGCGCCCGCCCTCAAGGCCAGCAATGCGCTGATCCTGGTCTGTTCCGCGACGGCGCAAGGCGCCGTGGCCGCGGTCGAGGCGTACCGCCTGGCCCGGCGCGAAATCGGCCTGACGGCGGAGCAGTGCCATCTGGCGCTTAATCGCCGGCGCGCCGGGCATTTGACCGCGGCGCAGTTCGTCAGCGCCGTGCGCTCCGCGCTCAAGGAGGCGCCGCGTCCCGTCGTCGTGCTGGACGAGGATCCCAGCCAGGACGAATCGCACGCGCCGGCACCGGGCGCGGCGTGGGGCGGCGACGCGTGGCGGCAGGGACTGCGCCAGTTGGGAGATCAGCTTTTCGGCGCGGATCCGAAGGCCGCGCCGCTCGTATCGGAAATTCGCTTCGGCCCGTTGGTCTTCAAGAAAGGAGGATAGACGCATGCATTGGGACCGATTGACGCGCGCGGCGGAACCGCGCCCGCCGGACGCGCGGGCGGAGATCCGCGCGGATGAGGCGCGGCCCCAGGCCGCGCGCGCGGCGACGGAGACGCGCGCGCCGGACGGCGCGCCGCCCTCCGCGGCCGCAGAACCGGGCCGGCCTCCGCGCGGAGCCGACGCGGGCCGCCTGAATTTCCTGGCTCCGCCGCACTGCCATGCCTGGACGGACATCGCGCTCAACGGCGACGGCGCCGTCTGGGGCCGTCCCAAGGGCTCGCTGGAGTTCCAGCCGGTGCCGGAGGCCGCGCCGTCCGTGCAGGAAGCGTGGCAGATGGTCGAAGCCCTGCTCAGCCCGCTGGGCCGCGCCTGCACCGAAGCGTCGCCCAGCGTGGACGCCAAGATCCCGCGCGATCCGGAATCGGGCTTTCCCGGCGCGCGGCTCAAGATCCTGCACCCCGCGATCACGCCGGGCACCGGCTATCCGGCGTGCGCCGTCCGCTTCTTCGAGCGCAAACCGGTGGAACCGGACCAGATCGTCGCGTGGGGCATGGCTCCGCCCGACGCGCTGCAGGCCCTGTTGCAGGCCGTGGCGGATCGCCGCAACGTCATGATCGTCGGCGGCACGGGCAGCGGCAAAACCACGCTCCTGAGCGCCCTGTGCCACGGCATACCGTTGACGGCGCGCATCGTGAAAGTCGAGGATCCGGAGGAAATCTGGCTGCCCCATCCCGACGTCGTGACCCTGGAAGCGCGGCCCGCGCCGCCCGGCAGTCCCGTGCCCGGGTACGGCGTTACGGACGGCGTGGACGATGCCATGCGCCTGGCGCCCAGCCATATCCTCGTGGGGGAGGTGCGCACCGGCCGCGCGGCCCTGTCGCTCTTCCGGGCCCTGATGAGCGATCACTCGGGCCTGACCACGTTCCATGCCAACGGCCCGGCGGAGACCCTGTCGCGCCTGAGCGTCATCCTGTTCGCGGACGCCGCGGTGCCCTTCGACGCCGCGCGCAACCTGTTCCGCCAGGCCGTGGATCTGGTCGCGCATATCGGCTTCCGCCAAGGCCAGCGCGCCCTGCTGGGCCTGCATCAGGTCCGGAAAGAGGCGGACGAGAAAAAGCCCGTGGCTTTCGATTGCCTCTGGCCGCCCCCGCCGAAACCGAAACGGCGCGCGGCCGCCGCGGCCAAGCCGGCGGCCCGGAAGGGGCCGGCCACGTGACCGCCTTCCTGCCGGACGGCCGCGCCTGGCTGTTGCTCGCGGGCTGCGGCCTGGCCGGCCTCGGCCTCGCCGTCGCCCTGCGCCGCGTCCGCTGGCGGCCGGGCAAATACCGGCAAGAGCAACGCGCCGTCGCGTCTTTTCTCGCGCCCTACCGCCAAAGCGAGGCCGCATCGACCTCGGCCGCATGGCGGATGATGCAGGTGGATCCCGATTTCATCATCCTCTCCTCCCTGCGCCTGGCGACGCCGCGCATGCGCCTGTCGTATCTGCGGGGCCTGGGCGCCGCGCTGCCGGCGGCCAGCCTGGTCGTCATGCGCTTTCCCCTGTTGCCGGCGCTGGTCGCCGGGGCGTTGGGCTACGTCGTGGTGGACGCCTGGCTCAAGGGGCGGTGGCACAAGTTCCGCGCGGGCGTAGAGGCGGAACTGCCTACGTTCGTGAGCCGGCTGGGCGCCATGCTGCTCGTGAACGAGTCGCTCACCGCGTGCCTGGAAGAGGTGCTGGATACGCTCAATCCGGCGTCGTCCAGCCTGCGCGTCTGGATGGACGGCTATGTGCGGGGCCTGCGCGAGGAGGGCCGGGATTTCCTCGCGCATGCCCGCGCGCAGGCGAGTCGCATCTCCCCGTCGCTGGCCCTGGTCGCCTTCCAGCTGGAGCGGGTGGCGGAGACGGGCGGCGTGGGTTTTGCCCGCGCCTTCGCCCGCTCCGCCCAGGAACTGCACATGATCCTGGAAGTCAGAGCCATGGCGACCGCCAAGGCGGAGGGGGCGCGCAACGCGATTGCGATTCTGCTGGCCATCATGGGCCTGGTCGTCGCGCTCATGGCCTCCTCCCCGGCCATGCGCGCGGGGTACGCCGATGCCGCGTCCCAGGCGATTTTGATGGGCGCGCTGGGCGCGATGGCGCTGGGCTACCATTTTCTCAACGGAATGATTGCCGATGTCCTGGAATGACCCTTGGGGCCCGACCGTTTTCGAACTGTGGCGCTACCCGGAGGCGCGCCTGCTGTTCCTCTGCGCCGGCGCCGCGTGGCTGGGCCTGGCCGTCTACGCGCTGGCGCGCGCCGCGCAGGCCCGCCTGGCGCGCCGCTCCTGGCGCGGACGCCTGACGGCGTTCCTGGCCGGACGGGAGGGCGATCGTTTCGAAGCGCTGGGCAACTCCGTGTTGCGGCGGTTGCCGGAGGCCTCGACGCATCGCTGGCTTGAGGCGTTCCGCCGCCAGCAGCGCTGGATCGCCCTGGAGGGCGCTTCGGCCTCGTTGCCGCGCATGATGGGCGTCGCCGTCCTGCTGTTGACGCTCGGCGCGCTGGGGTTCGCGCAACGGACGCCCGCCTTCTTCCTGGTGGGTTGCGCGGGCGCGCTGTATCCCTTCGTCCGCCTGCGCGGGCGAGTGCGGCGCATCCAGCGCCGCACGGAACGGGCCTTGCCGGAACTGCTGTCCCTGATGGCGGCGGAGATGACGGCCGGCGTGCCGGCGGACCGCGCGTTGCAACGGGCCGGGGAATTCGGCGGGCCGCTGGCCGCGCTGATCCAGCAGGCCGTCCGCGAATCCCGGCGCGCGCGGCGGCCCCTGTTCGGCCGGGGGACCGTGGCGGGCACGTGGCGCCGCGTGGCGGAACGCTACGATCTGCCCAGTTTGCGGGCCTTCGCCATTCAGATTGACATCGCGGCGCGCAAGGGCGCGGCGGGGCCGGAACTGATGGAGAGTCTGTCGCGCGCCCTGATCCTGGCCTACAAGGATCAGGCCTTGCGCGAAGTCGAGAAGTTCGAGAGCCGTCTGGCCGTGCCGTCCGTGCTCTTCTTTTTCCTGCCCCTGATGGCCTTGGTGCTCACGCCGCTGCTGATGCCGCTGCTGCAAGCGCTGGCGTAAGGATGTCCGCGTTCCTGCTGGCCTGGTTCCCGGTCGGCCTGCCGTGGTGGTTGCTCGCGTGCGCCCTGCAGGACTGGCGTCGGCGCCGGGTGTCCAACTGGCTGACCGTGCCGCCGTTCCTCGCCGCCGGCCCGCTCGCCTTCTGGCTGGGCGGGCCGGAACGCCTGTTCCTGTACGTCGCGGTGACGCTCTGCGTCTACCTGATCTGGACCGAGGGCGGCATGGGCGCGGCGGACGGCAAACTCGCGGCCGCCGTGGCCGCCGTCGAACCGGGGGCCTTGGCGCTGGGCCTCGTCGCCCTGTGGGCGATGTACGGAGTGACCCGGCTCCGGCAGCGCTCGCGCGCGCCGGACCGCGTCAGTCTGCCCGGTGCCGTGGGGCTGTATGTCGGACTGCTCGCCGCGCAGGTCGGATCCCTCGTCGGGGCTGGGGTCGCATAAACGCCGGCCCGCGCAGCCTGCCGCGCGGGGACTGGATGCGCAGGCGCACCTGCGCCTGCGGACTTGGTACCGATGTCCCAAGAGCGCCATTGCCCGCTCCACGCCCGCGGTCGCCCGCTGAGGCGCAGGGCCAGCCGCTCGGCGCTCACGGCGGGGCTGGCGACCCAAAGTCCCGCAAGCCTTGGAGGGGGCGCGCCCAAGGAACTTCATCCTGCCGCCTGCCGACCTTGCGCGTGGCGCCTTGCGTATGCGCGCCCGCGAGCGGAAGGCGGCGGGGGCGCGTTCCAGTCCGCAAAGCCACCTGCCGCGCGATCTGCGGCCAGCCGTGCGCGGCTGGATACCCTCCGTCATGCGGTAGGCGTTCGGCAAGGGACGCACCCGCTGCCCGCCGACCTCTGGCCTAACGCCGCGCCTGACGAGCGCGCGTTCAGAGGCGACGCACTGGCCGATGCCGGACGCGCCGGGTTCGATCGCCTGGATGCCAAAATAGAGGAAACCGGGGAAAATCTGACCCGCCGGATGAAAGACCCGGTTGCATTGATCTTGATGGGCTATCCCGACAGCCAGCGGCGATCCTCCGAGGAGGATCCGTGCCCGCGCGCCCGGCAAGCGGATGTCCCGCTGACTGACGCCCAGCCGATCCGCTTACGGATCCAGGTCGGCTTGCAGAGCCAGCGGTACCCCAAGGCGTCCTTAGGCCAAAGTAAAGCCCAACCCTGTAACCGATCGCCTGGAATGACGCATGCATCCATGCCGCCCCGGTTCGTTGCGCATGCGTTGTCCCCATCCCTGAGGATTGACGTTGGGCGGGCGCGGTCACGGCATGTCCCCCTACGCAAAGGCGAACCGAACCGGTTTGCCTGACGGTATGCGGGAGCCCCTCCGGCCGTACGCGCCAACGGGCTTGCGCTCCGGCTCGTACGCTACGGACAAGCCGGTCAAGCAAGGGCCGAACCGAGGATCAGCAGAACCGAATCGCCGGGGCCGGACGGGCCTGGCCCCGGCCCGCAGTCCCGTCAAGAGGCGCAGCGGATCTGACGCGTCAGCGTTGAATCCCAAGGCCGGATTCCGGATCAAATTCAACGAAACATCCGTTTTCCGCCTCCAGCCTGCGGGTTCCCGCTCTCGCTGGAGTCAACCTGCCCAGCCTATCTTGGGTTCTGGTCAGGGCGCAATCCGGCGCGGGCGGCGACGCGATCCAAGGCAAACCAGCCAGGCGTCGGCCCGCGGCATCGCCTCTGATCCTGCCCTATCCGCTTATTACTCTGTACGGCGATCCTATTTCTGCTATAATGGTAAGAGCGTGTGTTTGAATTCGTGTTTTGAATGCTGAACGCAAAGATTTTGGAGGAGGTGGCTATGCGCCGTTTGAGGGTTGCATTGCGGTTTAGCGTGCTGGCTATAATCGGAGTTTTGATGCTGGGTGCAATGGGTGGCGCGTCTTTGGCAGATGCCTTTGACGACGACTATGATGACTGCCATGCAAGTTCTCGGCTGGATGCTTTGAGCGGCCTAAAGGCTGCCCGCACGAGCGAAGACGATGAATTGAAAGTGTCGTGGGCCATGACGGATCCGGCCAGTTGGGGTTTGGGCAACGATTATCGCTCCCAAATCACGATCATCGTTGAGGGTTCGGGAGACGACGACAAAGAGGCGAGTCTCGCCTTGGGTCGTAACAACCATACTTTTGATGGCATCAGTTTTGCCAAGGATCTGACCGTTTCGGTGGCGGTCGTCCGGGACGATTACGTAATCAGTGACATTGCGGTAACGGAATTCACCTCGGGCCTGCCGAAACCGACGTTTATGTCGCCCTTCTATCTGGTTCAGGCGCAGACAGGCGCTGCTGAGGAGCTGAGCATATTCAGAAGCGCTACGGCGGACGATCCTACGAAGCGAGACATAAAGTACATTTTCAATGGCGATGGCGATCTCATTGAGGCGCGGGCCAAGGCAGTCAAAGATTCCACTTTCTATTACCTGGGCTTCAACCACAACTTTGAGAACTGGTACGTGGATACGGGCAGGACCTATCCCAAGAGTCCCAAGTTTCGGGTAGGGTTACGGCACGGTACCGAGGCGGCGGACGATCCGGACGATGCGGACTTCGACAATTTCCGCGTACGGGTTCTCGACAGTTCCGGCGAGGATGTCTTGGGCTTTGATGCCGTGACGGTTACGGATGGCAGAGCTTACGCGGATCAAGTTTTCGTTATCGGCTCTAACGAAAGGCCAAGACAGCGTTGGGACACAGAAGGCGTCACGCTGGATGAAACCAGCGTTCCTGAGGGATTTAGCTCCATCAAGCAATCCAACCGCATAGATGATAATCAGGATGCCTATTATCAGCTGAGCGGTTCGTTCTGGAAGCAGAATTATTTCGACCCGGAAGCGGCTGACGCAAACGCTTGGATTACGCGAAGACGTCCCTTTATGCGGGCGTCCGCCGATGTCGTACTGACTCACGATTTGTCCTATCACAATGTTATGCATATAGACAAGATAGGAGTCAAGGGCTCTAGTGATAGGCTGAAAGATAACCGACGTCAGTTGTTTGCGTTGCCTCCAGTCGAGATCTATGACTTGCCCGTAGATATCTTCGCCGATGACGACAATTACACGATTGAGGCGTGGGCGGAGAATGACGATGGCGATGTCATCAGCCCGAAAGCTTCCATCACGTTGAGCATTAGAGAACAGTTCAGTGGCGATGCTCAGGGCAACTTGGATAGATGGAGCGAGGATACAGAAGATCCCCTAACTGCTATTGTTGACGGCAATGATAGGGTTGTTGAGAGTCAATACTACAATATATATGTCCAGGATAGCGGGACACCCGACTATGACGCTAGATTCGCAGAGGCTGGCGGCTATCGTGACGGCGTGATTCTCGGCCTTTCCATCCAGGATCAGTAGACGCAGGCCATTCAAGAAGAGTCTTCTTCAGGAGTCAAAGGAAGTTGATGCTATGAAGTGGAGAGTTCCGGTCTTGCAACGGATTGCCGTTCAGTCCACGGCGCGGGGTAACGGCCCTTGCCCCGATGGCGACGGCGGTTCGGAGGCCATGTAAGCCTGGTTGCTGGACGTAGCACAGATCATGGGAAGCGCCCCTGTCTTGACAGGGGCGCTTTTCGTTGCGCAATGTTCGTCCTTGGACTCCGACCTGGCACCACTCCCAAGCGAAAATGAAACAGGGGAAGTTACAGGCCTGGCGAATGGCAAACGTCGCATGAAAGGGCAGCAAGACTCTAAGCCTGACTTGGCGTTAGTGTAGAATGGCGGTAATCGGCAAGCCGCCCTGTCCGTTCTGGGTTCTGGATCGGGCGAATCGAGGACAGACCTCTGAAACGATACCTGCAAAGAGAACGCAGTGCGTTGAGCGCAAAGGGCCGTTCTCTCTGCATGCTCCGATGATGCGTTCAGGGCTTCGTGGGTGAATTTCAGACTGGCCAGCAGCGCGGAAGGTTGTCTATGAAAACCAATAACAGACGGCTCCAATCCACGGTTCTGCTGACGCTGTGTCTCATGGTCCTGCTGCTTGGAGGCTGTCGAGGGAGAGGAAACCAGGAGACCCCGGAAGAGGTTGCCGTTACGGCGGCCCCGACGGCTACGGCAACAACAGTAAGTGCTATTCCCACATTTACGCCGACGAACGTACCGGATACTCCCATGCCCGTTCCGACGAATACCCCTATTCCGCCCCCTACTGCGGTACCCACAGTGGAAGATAAGCGGGCAACGGTCAATTCGCAATACGGGGCCAATCTCAGAGCGGGTCCGGGCACGACATACGCTAGGGTAGGCTTCCTGGAGCAAGGCGCAAAAGTGACGGCTATTGCCCAGACCCGCGATGGACAGTGGATTCAATCGGAGAACGGCTGGGTCTTTCACAACTTGCTGGATGGAATCCCCGCGGCTCTGCCTTTGCCGCAAAGCGTTCCATCTCCTCCCACGCCACCCCCTCTGCCTCCTACCGCTACGGCTACGCCAGCGCCTTCCACTCCTACCCCCGTGCCGCCAACTCCAACTTCAACTCCTTTTCCGTATACGTACGAACCCGAGCACTTTGACGATGGCTTGAGAATAAAATTGAAGAAGACCATCCATGCTGATGATGAGGATATACAAACATATATAGAAACAGCGGCTGGCCAAAACTGTAGAGGTTGCCTTGCTCTTGAGTTGGAAATACGCAATGTAGCAGGGGCTGATCCGGAACGTGTAGCGCAAGAAGACTTTAAACTCGTGAAGATCGGCGATACAGGCATTGAGCATTCTCCGGTAGTCTGCGACAGTCCCCGAAAATTGAGTCCATCTGAGCCGTCGAAAATCTTGCTAAGCCGACCTGCTACGACTATTCATCTGTGTTTCAAAGGTATTGAAGATTCCAAGTGGGATATCATAGAAACATATAGGCTTGCCTATTCCCACAAGCATATTTGGACTCCTCCTACTGCAACGCCCGGACCTACCCCAACACCTCGTAGCAGAAAACATGAGTATGCGACACCTGAGCCTCCGAATGAAGAAAAGCGCAGAGGATGGACATGGACATATCACTTCCGATTAGGAGCAGAGTAAATCACATCTATATGGATTGGCGTTGCTTAAGCGTCCAACTCAGGAAACGCCCGACGTACTCCTCTATACAGTTTTCAAGGTTCAGTTCAGAGAATGGTTGTGTCTATTTTAGGGGCAAGTCTGCCGCGGAGAGACGCGATAGGCAAGGCCGTAAGCCATACATCCAAATCGGAACAAGCCCATAGTCTGCATCCCCCAACATGTCGTCCCTTGACCTGTGCCTTTGTGAAATCCGCGCCGCGTTCGACCTGACCTGACGCCAAGGAAACGTGCCCCATGCATCCCTGCGCGGACCGGATTGAAAGCGAATACCGACGGCGTACGCCCCGGTCGGCGGCGCATCAGGCGCGGGCCCGGGCGGTCATGCCGGGCGGGGATACCCGCACCTCGGTCTTTTTCCGGCCGTACCCGCTGGTCATCCAGCGCGGCGAGGGCCGCTTCCTGTACGACGCGGACGGCCATCGCCTGCTGGATTTCATGAACAACGCCACTTCCCTCATTCACGGCCATGCCTTTCCGCCCGTCGTCGAGGCCGTCCAGCGCCAACTGGGCCAGGGCACGGCCTGGGGCGGGCCGAACGCGCGCCAGCTCGCGTTGGCGGCCTTGCTGTGCGCGCGCGTGGCGTCGGTGGACCGGATCCGGTTCGCGAACTCGGGCACGGAAGCGACCTTGATGGCCATCCGCGCGGCGCGCGCGTTTACCGGACGGGACGTCATCGTCAAGATGGAAGGCGGCTATCACGGCACGCACGAGGCCGTGAGCGTCAGCGTCTTCCCGGATCCGGCGGCCGCGGGCCCGGCCCGGACGCCGGCGGCCTGGCCCGAAGGGCCCGGGATTCCCGCGGGCGCGTACGCGCCGACCTGGGTCGTGCCCTTCAATGACGTCGCGGCCGTGACGGAGAGGCTGGAGCCGGCCGCGGACCGGATCGCGGCCGTCGTCGCGGAACCGCTGTTGGCCTCGCAGGGCATGGTCGCCGCCGCGCCTGCGTACTTGCGTGCCTTGCGGCGCCTGACCGAGGCGTGCGGGGCCTTGTTGATTCTGGACGAGGTGCAGACCTTTCGCCTGGATGCCGGCGGCGCGCAGGCGCTGTACGGCGTGCGGCCCGATCTCACGGCCTTCGCCAAGATCATCGGCGGCGGGTTGCCCGTCGGGGCCTTCGGCGGCCGCGCGGATATTATGCGCCAGTTCGCCCCGGAGGCGTCTCCGGCCATCGGCCATGGGGGCACCTTCAACGGCAATCCCCTGACCATGGCGGCCGGGTGCGCGGCCATGGAGCATTTGACTCCGGAGCGGATTGGCCGCATCAATGCGCTGGGGGACAGGTTGCGGACGGGGTTGCAGGAAATCTTCGTCGAGCAGGGCGTACGGGGCCGGACGGCGGGACGCGGCTCGCTGGTCGGCTTTCATTTCAGCGCGCAGCCGGTCCGCGCGTACCGGGAGGCCCGGCAAGCGCCGGCTCTCTTGTCGCGTTGCCTGTTTCTGGCCTGCCTGAACCGCGGCCTGTTCCTGTCGCCGGCCTCCAGCCTGAACGTCTCGACGGTCATGGAGCCGTCGGATATCGATACGGCCCTGCAGATCTTTCAGGATGCGCTGGTGGCAATGCGTCCCTGGCTGGAAACGGAAGGCCGCTCCTTCCTCCTGTAGCCGCCAGCGCCGCGCGGAGACGGCTCTGCGCGGCGGGGCGTATCGGCGCCGGCGGACGGTTGGCGCGCAGGGGCGGGCGCGCGCCGTTCCCTGGCGTCGATGGAGGCGTTGGGCTCCCTCCGACGCGGCCAGACGCCCCCGGTTAGGCTGTCGGTGATGACCGCGCGGTCCTTGGCCCGTACGGCGCGCCGGCGGCCGTGGCCGCCCGTATGCGCCGGAACGCGTAGGCCGGCGCGATCAGAGGCGGCTCCGCGGCCGTCGGCGGGACGCGGGCCTGTCCGCCTCCAGGAGGCGGCGGGATAGCCGCCGTCCGGTCGCGCGCCCTGAGACGACGGCTGGCCGGGAATGGGCGGCTGCGGATCGCATGCGCGTAAGGTCGGCTGGCGTTTCCTGTGGGGTAATGGTGGATAGAGCAAAGTATCCACTGGGCGCCGCGTAGGGGCTGGGGCGCAACGACGCCGCCGGACCGGACCGCGGCCGGGCGCGGCTGGCGTGGCCGATCGGGCCGCCGCGTGGTACAATCGGCGCAAAGGCCCCAGGAGGTGCGAGATGCCTGCGCTGGAACGCGTACGGATCCGGTCCGTCGACCTGGATCCGGAAGACTATCCCTACGAGACCCCCAAAGAAGTGCAAGGCGCGACGCACAAACTTGCCTCCCGCCAGCTGGAGCATGCGCTGGATCTGCATCTGTCGCGCCGGCGGCCGGCGGGGAGGTACGCGTTGCTGGGCGACCAGGGCCTGTACCGTCGCGGCGGGGGCGACCCGCAGGAGACCCTGGCGCCGGACGTCATCGTCTATCTGCAGGCTCCGGATCTGCAGGGGCGGCAGTCGTTCGTGCTGGAGGCGGACGGGCCGCCGGATCTGGTGATGGAGATCCTGTCGAAGAAGACCTGGGAGCAGGACGTCAAGGAAAAGCGCGGCCAGTACGCCGCCATGGGCATCGGCGAATACTGGATCTACGACCCGCAGGGCCATCGTCCGCGCGGCGAGCCGCGGGTGCAGGGTTTCCGGCAGGCGGGGGGCCGGTATGCGGAAATCGCGCCGATGGCGCCGCGCGCGTGGAACGGGGTTCGGGATCCGGGTCCGCTGTGGCGCAGCGAGGTGCTGCAGACTGCGTGGGGGCTGGATGCGCGGGGCGCCTTGCGCCTGCAGGATCCGCAGACGGGCGACTGGTACCCGACGCTGGCCGAGCATGATCGCCAGTTCCTTGCCCGCGGCCGGCAGCTGGACGAGAAGGATCGGCAGCTGGACGCGAAGGATCAGCAGTTGGCAACGCAGGATCAGCAGTTGGACGCGAAGGACCAGCAGTTGGCAACGCAGGATCAGCAGTTGGCAACGCAGGATCAGCAGATCAAGGAACTCAAGGCCCTCTTGGCTCGCTACCAAAAGCCACGCGATCCCTCGTAGAGAGTGAGGTGCGAGATGCCTGCGCGGGAACGCGTACGGATCCGGTCCGTCGACCTGGAAGACTATCCCTGCGAGACCCCCAAAGAAGGGCAAGGCGCGACGCACAAACTCGCCTCCCGCCAGCTGGAGCATGCGCTGGATCTGCCTCTGTCGCGCCGGCAGCCGGCGGGGAGGTACGCGTTGCTGGGCGACCAGGGCCTGTACCGCCGCGGCAGGGGCGACCCGAAGGAGACCCTGGCGCCGGACGTCATCGTCTATCTGCAGGCCCCGAACCTGAAGGGGCGGCAGTCGTTCGTGCGGGAGGCGGCCGCCGGATCGGGTGATGGAGATCCTGTCGGAGAATGCCTGGGAGCCGGACGTCAAGGAAAAGCGCGGCCTGTACGCGGGCAGGGGCCTCGGCGAATGCTGGATCTGCGACCCGCAGGGCCATCGTCCGTGCGGGGGGCCGCGGGTGCAGGGGTTTCCGGCAGGCGGGGGGCCGGTATGCGGAAATCGCGCCGCCGGCGCCGCCGCGCGCGTGGAATGGGGGCCGGGATCCGGGTCCGCTGTGGCGCAGCGAGGTGCTGCAGACCGCGTGGGGACTGGATGCGCGGGGCGCCTTGCGCCTGCAGGATCCGCAGACGGGCGACGGGTATCCGACGCTGGCCGAGCATGATCGCCAGTTCCGCGCTCGCGGCCGGCAGTGGGACGAGAAGGACCGGCAGATCAAGGAATTCAAGGCCCTCTTGGCTCGCTGCCCAAAGCCACGCGCTCTCCCGTAGAGGGCATGAAACCGCTGGCAGGGGGTGACGAGCCGCGGGCTTCCGCCGGGCGGAACCGGCAGGGCGCGTCCGGCTTTGGCCCCGCGCAAGGTTGCGGCGCGGGCGGAAGGTGGCTCAGCGGCCCCGCGGCGCAGCCGCCGGACCGCGGCTTCCATACTGCCGACATGCCGGAGAGGCGCACGGAATCTTCGGTTGCGCGCGTTAGGGCATCTATGCCTTATGAAGCGTCTCCGTTACCTTTGGGTATCGAGTTGGATATCGAGGCAGGACTGCGCCTGCGGTTTCCTCCCCAAGGCGTTCGGGGCGTTCAAGGCAAGGTTGCTCGTCGGGCGCGGGCCATTTTCCGGTCGGAACGGCGGGACCGAACGTTGGTGGAATGACGTTGCGGCAGGTCAATGCCGTAGCTATGCCTGCCTGCGATGGGTACGAAAAGGTTGGCGACGCCTCGAGGGGGAGCCAGGTGATTGTCTGTTGGATGTGGAGATTCCCTTGGTGCGGAAGACGGATAGCGCCTCGCCTGACGTTGCGTTTGAGGCTTGCGATGCCGTCGTGATATCCCCGTTGCGACATGCCTGAACTTGGGATGTTGCTTATGTCCCGTTGGGCCAAGAGAGCCGACAGCTGGCATACATCAGGATTTCGGCAGCAACCAAGGCCTTGCAAATCGGCTGCCTTGCCATTAGGGCCTGTTGAGGTAGGATTGCAGCTGATCTGTCGGCGGCGGAGCTAGGGGCTGTCGGTCATCGGAGACGGTCCGCGCGCGGGGATCGGCCCCCGGATCGCCCCTCTGGGGCAGCCCAGGAGGCTTACCGGAGTCCCCTCTGCCTCCACCCTGCGTGGATACGGGGCTCGGGCGGGTACGCCCAAAACGCCCGCACCGGACGCTTTGTCATATAAAACGTGGGAGGCGCACCTAGGAGGCGGAAGGGCCTGTTCCAGGTCTCGCATGGGGACGGTTGCACGGCAGACCGCCTGCGCGGAGCCCAGGCCGGACGCGCCGGCCGGTTGAACCCGCGGCCCTCGAAGCCGTCAACGAACATGATATCTGTTGCATGATAGTCTGGATCTGGCTGCAATCCTGCCTCCACGCAACCTGGGGTATACGCGGCGCAATCCCGCACCAACGCGACCTAGGACTCGGTCAGGCTCGAAGACGGAAGGTTGCCCCCCCCCCCCCCCCGACGGGGCGGAAAGACTGGCGCGCAAGAGGCCTCCGACCGCGGCTTGCCCGCGCGGCTGCGCCCGCACCGCACGACCGCGGCTACGGTTGCCGCGCCTGGCGCGACTGCAATCTTCGGCGCGCCCGCGGCCCTCGACGCCGAGATGACCGCCCGCCGCTTGCGCAGGCCCGTCCCCGCCCGGTTCAACGCCGACCGCCTACGGCGCGGGCGTGGGAGCCGGCGCTTCGGGAACCGCGCGCGGCGTATCGGCCTGGCCGTTGAAAGAGCGCCTCAGACCCAGCGCGGCCCCTTCGATGCGCGCCGTCCGTTCGCCCACTACGTACAGATCGCGCCGCACCTCGCCGATTTCCTGCCGCAGCCCGTTGTTCAAGGCGTGCATCTCTTGCCGCAACTCCTTGTTCAAGGCGTGCATCTCCTGCTGCAGCCCGTCGTTCAAGGCGTGCATCTCCTGCCGCAGCCCGTCGTTCAAGGCGTGCATCTCCTGCTGCAGCCCGTCGTTCAAGGCGTGCATCTCCTTGTTCAAGGCGTGCATCTCCTGCCGCAGCCCGTCGTTCAAGGCGTGCATCTCCTGCCGCAGCCCGTCGTTCAAGGCGTGCATCTCCTGCTGCAGCCCGTCGTTCAAGGCGTGCAACTCCTTGTTCAAGGCGTGTATCTCCTGCCTGGTTCTGACCTGTTCTTGTTTCAGATCGTCCATGCGCGCATTCAGATCATTGCGCATATTGCGCGTGAGCACCGCCAGCGTCGCCAGCACCGCGACCGCGACGCTCACGTTGGCAATAATGTCGACAGTGATAACGTTCTCCATAAACAGGCTCCTGGTACTCCGTCATGTTTCTATAGATATTTGGCTAAATTGTCGGCTACGATTATATAGGCGAAATTCCGCTTTGGACGCGTATTCCTGTCAATCTGACCGAGTCCTAGGACTCGGTCAGGCTCGAAGACGGAAGGTCCCCCCGACGGCGGAAAGACCGGCGCGCAAGAGGCCTCCGACCGCGGCTCGCCCGCGCGGTTGCGCCCGCACCGTACGACCGCGGCTACGGTTGCCGCGCCTGGCGCGACTGCAATCTTCGGCGCCGCGGCCCTCGACGCCGAGATGACCGCCCGCCGCTTGCGCCTGCCCGTCCCCGCCCGGTTCAACGCCGACCGCCTACGGCGCGGGCGTGGGAGCCGGCGCTTCGGGAACCGCGCGGGACGTATCGGCCTGGCCGTTGAAAGAGCGCCTCAGACCCAGCGCGGCCCCTTCGATGCGCGCCGTCCGTTCGCCCACTACGTACAGATCGCGCCGCACCTCGCCGATTTCCTGCCGCAGCCCGTCGTTCAAGGCGTGCATCTCCTGCCGCAACTCCTTGTTCAAGGCGTGCATCTCCTGCTGCAGCCCGTCGTTCAAGGCGTGCATCTCCTGCCGCAACTCCTTGTTCAAGGCGTGCATCTCCTGCCGCAGCCCGTCGTTCAAGGCGTGCATCTCCTGCCGCAACTCCTTGTTCAAGGCGTGCATCTCCTGCCTGGTTCTGACCTGTTCTTGTTTCAGATCGTCCATGCGCGCATTCAGATCATTGCGCATATTGCGCGTGAGCACCGCCAGCGTCGCCAGCACCGCGACCGCGACGCTCACGTTGGCAATAATGTCGACAGTGATAACGTTCTCCATAAACAGGCTCCTGGTACTCCGTCATGTTTCTATAGATATTTGGCTAAATTGTCGGCTACGATTACATAGGCGAAATTCCGCTTTGGACGCGTATTCCTGTCAATCTGACCGAGTCCTAGGACTCGGTCAGGCTCGAAGACGGAAGGTTGCCCCCGACGGCGAAAAGACCGGCGCGCAAGAGGCCTCCGACCGCGGCTCGCCCGCGCGGCTGCGCCCACACCGCACGACCGCGGCTATCGTTGCCGCGCCTGGCGCGACTGCAATCTTCGGCGCGCCCGCGGCCCTCGACGCCGAGATGACCGCCCGCCGCTTGCGCCTGCCCGTCCCCGCCCGGTTCAACGCCGACCGCCTACGGCGCGGGCGTGGGAGCCGGCGCTTCGGGAACCGCGCGGGACGTATCGGCCTGGCCGTTGAAAGAGCGCCTCAGACCCAGCGCGGCCCCTTCGATGCGCGCCGTCCGTTCGCCCACTACGTACAGATCGCGCCGCACCTCGCCGATTTCCTGCCGCAGCCCGTCGTTCAAGGCATGCATCTCCTGCCGCAACTCCTTGTTCAAGGCGTGCATCTCCTGCCGCAACTCCTTGTTCAAGGCGTGCATTTCCTGCCGCAACCCGTCGTTCAAGGCGTGCATTTCCTGCCGCAGCCCGTCGTTCAAGGCGTGCATCTCCTGCCTGGTTCTGACCTGTTCTTGCTTCAGATCGTCCACGCGCGCATTCAGATCGTCCATGCGCGCATTCAGATCATTGCGCATATTGCGCGTGAGCACCGCCAGCGTCGCCAGCACCGCGACCGCGACGCTCACGTTGGCAATAATGTCGACAGCGATACCGTTCTCCATAAACAGGCTCCTGGTACTCCGTCATGTTTCTATAGATATTTGGCTAAATTGTCGACTATGATTACATAGGCGAAATTCCGCTTTGGACGCGTATTCCTGTCAATCTGACCGAGTCCTAGGTCGTTTCCGTATCTGAAGCGCCCTGCGGCTTAGGTGCCAATCCGTTGGGCGCGACCAACAATGGCAGAGGATCGCGTCCGGCCTGATAGGCCGCATGCAACGCGCGGAGCGAAGGCCAAACAGCCACATCCAGCGTGGACAAGCGCTGTCGAAAAGCCTGGCTGGTTTCCTCGTCCCAGCACAGATGTACGTAGTCCGACAGCGTCTCCGACAGGGCCTGTTGGCGCCCTTCCTGCTCGCCGAGGCGCCGCCCTTCCTGCTCGCCCGCCCGCCGTTCTCTCTGGTAGGTTTCCTCCAACGTAATCATTGCGCGCCTCAATGCCTGCCAGGAACGGCGCGCCGGCTCCGCGCAATCCAGCTCCGGAAACAGCGACCGGAAGCCGGCCGCGACGTACGCGACGAAATCCCGTTCCAGTTCCGGCGCCTGCCCCTGGGAGCGCCGGTCGGAGGGCCTCGTCCACGTAGCGCAACAGACGGGCAAAGGCCCCGTCCTCGTGCGCCCACTGGTGCCGTCTCTTTTCCAGACCGATCATGCATGATACCCGATCGCGCGGCGGCCGTTCGTCGTCGTCGGCATAGGCGTGGATGTCGATGGTGAGGCCCGGCTGCAGGATCGCGGCCTGGGGCCAATCCGGCGGCGACGCCAGCCGCTCCCAGGGGGCCAGCCAGGGGCGCGGCCCCGCAGGGAACACCGCCGGCAAGATGGGCGCCGCACGGCCGTCCGCGCGGCGCAGGCCCTGACGCGCCAGGGCCTGGCCCAGCAACAGCGTGTAGCGCGCCATGCGCTGGCTCATGGTCGCGTCGTACCGGGACTGGCACTCCAGCCGCACGGCCAGCTGCGGGCGCCCGTCCCGGTCGCGGAGGAGCCAGACCGGATCGGCGAGGCGCCGCTCCAGGTCGGGCCCGGTCGCAATCCATTCCTGGGGCCAGGCCTCGATCCGGACGGGTCCGGCTCTTCCCCCGGCGGCCACTTCAGATCCAGATGCCAGCGCGCCAGATCCCGCGCGACGACGTGGTGACGGAAGACGGACTTGACCCTGGCATCGAACGGGTTAGGCGCGGAGCGATCGGACATGGGCTTTCTCGGGACGCGGAGCGAGTCAGCGGCGCAACGCCGGCGGCGCGGCCCTGCGTCGGCCTGAGGATTATACTGCGCGGCGGCGCGCAAGCGGTAACGGGAGATTATGAACGCCGTCCCGGACCGCGCACCGCAGAATGGGATGGATCCCGCGCGCGGTCGCAGCCGGGGCGGCTTCAGCCCCGGGGATCCATGTCCTGACGCATTGACTGCGTCCCCTGCGCCTGCACGTGACGGGCGGCCAGCATCGCGACCGCACGCAGGCCCGGATCTTGGTGGAAGCTTGGACGGACGCGCCGCAGTCCTGCCTGAGCGCCGACCGGGCCTATGAAGGCAACGTCTTCGCGCGTGGCGTTGAGGCCGTCCTTCCGGCCCGGCCCGGCGCACGAACCCTCAGCCCCACGCCCCGGAACGGTACCCGGCGCCGCCACGCCGTGGAACGGAGCCTTGGCTGGCTCAAACGCGGGCGCCGCTATGATACTACGCGCGACGGTTCCTGGGTTTTCCGTACTTGGCAGGGGCCTGGATCGGGCTGCAAGCCTACCTCAACACGACCTTAGGTCGTGGTCGGCGCCGCATCGTCCTTCGGGCGGGGCGCCAATCCGTTGGGCGAGACCGACAATGGCAGAGGATCGCGTCCGGCCTGATAGGCCGCATGCAACGCGCGGAGCGAAGGCCAAACAGCCATCTCCAGCGTGGACAAGCGCCGTCGAAAAGCCTGGCGGGTCGCCTCGTCCCAGCACAGATGTACGTAGTCCGACAGCGTCTCCGACAACGCCTGTTGGCGCCCCTCCTGCTCGCCCGCCCGCCGTTCTCTTTGATAGGTTTCCGCCAACGTAATCATTGCGCGCCTCAATGCCTGCCGGGAACGGCGCGCCGGCTCCGCGCAATCCAGCTCCGGAAACAGCGACCGGAAGCCGGCCGCGACGTACGCGACGAAATCCCGTTCCAGCTCCGGCGCCTGCCCCTGGAGCGCCGGCCGGAGGGCCTCGTCCACGTAGCGCAGCAGACGGGCAAAGGCCCCGTCCTCGTGCGCCCACCGATGCCGCCTCTGTTCCAGACCGATCATGCATGATACCCGATCGCGCGGCGGCCGTTCGTCGTCGTCGGCATAGGCGTGGATGTCGATGGCGAGGCCCGGCTGCAGGAGCGCGGCCTGGGGCCAATCCGGCGGCGACGCCAGCCGCTCCCAGGGCGCCAGCCAGGGGCGCGGCCCCGCAGGGAACACCGCCGGCAGGATGGGCGCCGCACGACCGTCCGCGCGGCGCAGGCCCTGACGCGCCAGGGCCTGGCCCAGCAGCAGCGTGTAGCGCGCCATGCGCCCGCTCATGGTCGGGGCGTACCGGGACTGGCATTCCAGCCGCACGGCCAGCTGCGGGCGCCCGTCCCGGTCGCGGCGGTGCCAGACCGGATCGGCGCGGCGCCGCTCCAGGTCGGACCCGGTCGCAATCCATTCCTGGGGCCAGGCCTCGATCCGGGACGGGTCCGGCGCTTCCCCCGGCGGCCACTTCAGGGCCAGATGCCAGATGATCAGATCCCGCGCGACCGTGAAGTGACGGAAAACGGACTTGATGCGGGCGTCGAACGGGTTGGGCGCGGGGCGATCGGACATCGGCTTTCTCGGACGCGGAGCGAGTCAGCGGCGCAACGCCGGCGGCGCGGCCCTGCGGCGGCCTGAGGATTCGCGCAGGCGGCAGACGCAAGCATTAGGCCGCGCGGGAACCGGCGCTGCGCCGACTGTTTTCGGCGGCATTGCAGGCAGCTTGGACGCGTGCCCGCAACGGCGGCGGCGCCGGACCGGACGGCGGCAGGGCGCGGCTTGCGTGGCCGACCGGGCCGCCGCGTGGCGCAATCGGCGCAAAGGCTCCCAAGCGGTACGATGCCTGCGCGGGAACGCGTGCGAATCCGGTCCGTCGCCCTGGTTTCGGAAGACTGTCCCTGCGAGACCCCGAAAGAAGGGCAAGGCGCGACGCGCAAGTTTGCCTCCCGCCAGCTGGAGCCTGCGCTGGATCTGCCTCTGTCGCGCCGGCAGCCGGCGGGGACGTACGCGTTGCTGGGCGACCAGGGCCTGCACCGCCGCGGCGGGGGCGACCCGCAGGGGGGCCGGCGCCGGACGTCATCGTCTATCTGCAGGCCCCGGATCTGCAGGGGCGGCAGTCGTTCGTGCTGGAGGCGGACGGGCCGCCGGATCGGGTGATGGAGATCCTGTCGGAGCATACCTGGGAGCCGGACGTCAAGGAAAAGCGCGGCCTGTACGCGGGCATGGGCATCGGCGAATACTGGATCCATGACCCGCAGGGCCATCGTCCGCGCGGAGAGCCGCGGGTGCAGGGTTTCCGGCAGGCGGGGGGCCGGTATGCGGAAATCGCGCCGACGGCGGCGCGCGCGTGGAACGGGGTCCGGGATCCGGGTTCGCCGTGGCGCCGCGAGGTGTTGCAGACTGCGTGGGGGCTGGATGCGCGGGGCGCGGGGTGCCTGCAGGATCCGCAGACGGGCGACGGGTACCCGACGCTGGCCAAGCATGATCGCCAGTTCCGCGCCCGCGGCCGGCAGTGGGACGAGAAGGATCAGCGGATCAAGGAACTCGAGGCCCTCTTGGCTCGCTACCCAAAGCCACGCGCTCCCCCGTAGATAGCCATGATTGCCTTGGGGTATCGAGGAAGAGCTGCACCTGCGGTTTCCCTCCCCAAAGCGTTCGGGTCGTTCAAGGCAAGGTTGCTCGTCGCGAGCGGGCCATTTTCCGGTCGGAACGGCTGAACCCAACGTTAGTGGAATGAAGTGGCGGTAGGTCAAGGCCGTAGCTGTGCCTGCCTTCGATGGGTACGAAAAGGTTGGCGACGCCTCGAGGGAGCCAGGTGATTGTCTGTTTGATGTGGAGGTTCCCTTTGTGCAGAAGACAGATAGCGACTCGCCGGACGTTGCGTTTGAGACTTGCGATGCCATCGTGATGTTCCAGCGTTGCGACCTGCCTAAACTGGGGATGCGGCTCTTGTGTCCCGTTTGGCCAAGAGAGCCGGCAGCTGGCATGCATCAGGATTTCGGCAGAAACGAAGGCCTTGCAAATCGGCGCAAGGGTCGGTATGCGCAATTTCATCGGTTGAATCGTTGTGAAATTCCTTCTTGGGAACGAGATTGCATGCTTGTTCAATGCAACCACTCCCTAGTTTTGGATAAAGCAATCATGGCTGATCATCTAGCGCAACCCAACCCGCGTCTGAGGCTTCTCCCTCCCGATAGGGAACGTCTTGCCCAAGCCTTCGCGCTCTTTTACGCGGGTAGGCCGGCCAAGCGCGCCTTCTGCGCAGTGGGGCCAGGCGCGTGGGACGTTGCGGGCGCGGGCCCGCGAACGGGAGACGCGGGGGATTGGGCCCCGCCCCGCATCAGCCGCGGACGGCGCGCTGCGGGCTAAAAAACGAGCGGCGGCCGCCGCCCGCGTGTCCGGGACGCTCTGCTACTCTATGGCGACCTTGCATTCAAGGGCGGAGCGGATCGGCAGATGACCGAAATCGGTCGCGTCTTCCCTTGTCTCGCGTAAGGCCGCTTCGGCGCAAAGATAAGCCTTCGCTGGGGGACATGCTTATCCCTTATTCAGGGTATACAATAGTCAGACTGAGGCATAGCCTGACGGCAGGCAGGAACGAACTTCCTGCTTTCAATTGTGCGAGAAGCATGGAACATGGCGGAATACGTTGCGTCTAACCGGGTAGAGCCGATCGCGGTTGAGCCGAGGCCCAATCACTGCCTCTGGATGCGTTTCGCAGACGGCGCTGAAGGTACGATCGATCTCTCGCGCTGGGTAGGCGTAGGGGTATTCAAGGCGTGGGACAATACAGTGCCCTTTGATGCCGTGCATATCACGGCTTGGGGCGCGATAGGGTGGAACGAAGAACTGGATTTGTGCCCTGATGCCCTGTACATGGAACTCACCGGCAAGACGGAAGAGGAATTATTCCCGGCTCTCCGCGCAGAGGCGCTCGCGTGCCGGTAATTTGTTGTTTCAGCGGCGTTATCGTTCGCTTGTATTTTTCGGAACATGGAGCGCCGCATTTTCATGCGCAACATGGCGGCGATCATCTCGTGGTTGATATACGATCGTTGCAGGTCGCGCACGGCGCATTGCCTCTTGGCGTCCAACGCCGCGTATTGGCTTGGGCGCAACAACGCCGAACGGAGTTGCAGGCGGCTTGGATGCGCGCCCGCAATGACGGCCCCGCGGTTCCGCGGCGCGCGCCGGGCGCGGCAGGCGTCGCCGTCCCAGGCCCGATCCGCGATCAGGCAGGACAGGGACGCGCGGGGTCCTGCTTCCTCCAAGGCTCGGATTTGGGGGTGTCGTGACGCTGGCTGCCCGTCACATGCAGGGGCGCAGACGCTGTCGATGCGTCAGGACATGGATCCTTGGGGCTGAAGCCGCCCCGGTTGCGACCGCGCGCGGGATCCATCGCTTTCTGCGGTGCGCGGCCGCGCGGTATAATTCTCGGGCCGCCGCAGGGCCGCGCCGCCGCGTTGCGCCGCTGACTCGCTCCGCGTCCGAGAAAGCCGATGTCCGATCGCCCCGCGCCCAACCCGTTCGACGCCCGCATCAAGTCCGTTTTCCGTCACTTCACGGTCGCGCGGGATCTGATCATCTGGCATCTGGCCCTGAAGTGGCCGCCGGGGGAAGCGCCGGACCCGTCCCGGATCGAGGCCTGGCCCCAGGAATGGATTGCGACCGGGTCCGACCTGGAGCGGCGCCGCGCCGATCCGGTCTGGCACCGCCGCGACCGGGACGGGCGCCCGCAGCTGGCCGTGCGGCTGGAGTGCCAGTCCCGGTACGCCCCGACCATGAGCGGGCGCATGGCGCGCTACACGCTGCTGCTGGGCCAGGCCCTGGCGCGTCAGGGCCTGCGCCGCGCGGACGGTCGTGCGGCGCCCATCCTGCCGGCGGTGTTCCCTGCGGGGCCGCGCCCTTGGCTGGCCCCCTGGGATTCGTCGCGTACGTCGCGGCCGGCTTCCGGTCGCTGTTTCCGGAGCTGGATTGCGCGGAGCCGGCGCGCCGTTCCTGGCAGGCATTGAGGCGCGCAATGATTACGTTGGCGGAAACCTGCCAGAGAGAACGGCGGGCGGGCGAGCAGGAGGGGCGCCAACAGGCGTTGTCGGAGACGCTGTCGGACTACGTACATCTGTGCTGGGACGAGGCGACCCGCCAGGCTTTTCGACGGCGCTTGTCCACGCTGGGGATGGCTGTTTGGCCTTCGCTCCGCGCGTTGCATGCGGCCTATCAGGCCGGACGCGATCCTCTGCCATTGTCGGTCTCGCCCAACGGATTGGCGCCCCGCCCGAAGGACGATGCGGCGCCGGCCACGCTAGTACACGGTCATGCGGATTCTGTTAGGTGATACTATCGTTCACACCGTCAGCGTCAGCCCCGACAAGGAGTGCCTGTCTCTGCAATGTACGGCGCTTGGTCGCGTCCTCTGAATTATCGCCTAACAGAAGGCGCCTGACCAAGTCTTGGTACACGGTCAGATTGATAGGGATACGTGTCTAAATCGGAATTTCGCCTACGTAATGGTAGTCGACAATTTATCCAAATATCTATAGAAACATGACGGAGTCCTAGGAGCCTGTTTATGGAGAACGGTATCGCTGTCGACATTATTGCCAACGTGAGCGTCGCGGTCGCGGTGCTGGCGACGTTGGTGGTGCTCACGCGCAATATGCGCAATGATCTGAATGCGCGCATGGACGATCTGAACGTGCGCGTGGGCGATCTGAACGTGCGCGTGGGCGATCTGAACGTGCGCGTGGGCGATCTGAACGTGCGCGTGGGCGATCTGAAGCAAGAACAGGTCAGAACCAGGCAGGAGATGCACGCCTTGAACGACGGGCTGCGGCAGGAGATGCACGCCTTGAACGACGGGCTGCGGCAGGAGATGCACGCCTTGAACGACGGGCTGCGGCAGGAGATGCACGCCTTGAACAAGGAGTTGCGGCAGGAAATCGGCGAGGTGCGGCGCGATCTGTACGTAGTGGGCGAACGGACGGCGCGCATCGAAGGGGCCGCGCTGGGTCTGAGGCGCTCTTTCAACGGCCAGGCCGATACGCCGCGCGCGGTTCCCGAAGCGCCGGCTCCCACGCCCGCGCCGTAGGCGGTCGGCGTTGAACCGGGCGGGGACGGGCAGGCGCAAGCGGCGGGCGGTCATCCCGGCGTCGAGGGCCGCGGGCGCGCCGAAGATTGCAGTCGCGCCAGGCGCGGCAACGGTAGCCGCGGTCGTACGGTGCGGGCGCAACCGCGCGGGCGAGCCGCGGTCGGAGGCCTCTTGCGCGCCAGTCTTTCCGCCGTCGGGGCAACCTTTCGTCTTCGAGCCTGACCGAGTCCTAGGAGCCTGTTTATGGAGAACGGTATCGCTGTCGACATTATTGCCAACGTGAGCGTCGCGGTCGCGGTGCTGGCGACGCTGGCGGTGCTCACGCGCAATATGCGCAATGATCTGAATGCGCGCATGGACGATCTGAATGCGCGCATGGACGATCTGAACGTGCGCGTGGACGATCTGAAGCAAGAACAGGTCAGAACCAGGCAGGAGATGCACGCCTTGAACAAGGAGTTGCGGCAGGAAATCGGCGAGGTGCGGCGCGATCTGTACGTAGTGGGCGAACGGACGGCGCGCATCGAAGGGGCCGCGCTGGGTCTGAGGCGCTCTTTCAACGGCCAGGCCGATACGTCCCGCGCGGTTCCCGAAGCGCCGGCTCCCACGCCCGCGCCGTAGGCGGTCGGCGTTGAACCGGGCGGGGACGGGCAGGCGCAAGCGGCGGGCGGTCATCTCGGCGTCGAGGGCCGCGGGCGCGCCGAAGATTGCAGTCGCGCGAGGCGCGGCAACGATAGCCGCGGTCGTGCGGTGTGGGCGCAGCCGCGCGGGCGAGCCGCGGTCGGAGGCCTCTTGCGCGCCGGTCTTTTCGCCGTCGGGGGCAACCTTTCGTCTTTGAGCCTGACCGAGTCCTAGGAGCCTGTTTATGGAGAACGGTATCGCTGTCGACATTATTGCCAACGTGAGCGTCGCGGTCGCGGTGCTGGCGACGCTGGCGGTGCTCACGCGCAATATGCGCAATGATCTGAATGCGCGCATGGACGATCTGAATGCGCGCGTGGACGATCTGAAGCAAGAACAGGTCAGAACCAGGCAGGAGATGCACGCCTTGAACGACGGGCTGCGGCAGGAGATGCACGCCTTGAACGACGGGCTGCGGCAGGAGATGCACGCCTTGAATGACGGGCTGCGGCAGGAGATGCACGCCTTGAACAAGGAGTTGCGGCAGGAAATCGGCGAGGTGCGGCGCGATCTGTACGTAGTGGGCGAACGGACGGCGCGCATCGAAGGGGCCGCGCTGGGTCTGAGGCGCTCTTTCAACGGCCAGGCCGATACGCCCCGCGCGGTTCCCGAAGCGCCGGCTCCCACGCCCGCGCCGTAGGCGGTCGGCGTTGAACCGGGCGGGGACGGGCAGGCGCAAGCGGCGGGCGGTCATCCCGGCGTCGAGGGCCGCGGGCGCGCCGAAGATTGACGTCGCGCCAGGCGCGGCAACGGTAGCCGCGGTCGTACGGTGCGGGCGCAGCCGCGCGGGCGAGCCGCGGTCGGAGGCCTCTTGCGCGCCGGTCTTTCCGCCGTCGGGGGGCAACCTTTCGTCTTCGAGCCTGACCGAGTCCTAGTACACGGTCATGCGCCTTCTGTTAGGTTATAATTCAGAAACCGCCGTTCGGACGCGGCCAAGTGCCGTACATTGCAGAGACAGGCAATCCTTGTCGGGGCTGACGCTGACGGCAGGCTGGGAACCGCACGGCCGTCCGCGCGGACAGGCCCGCCAGAGCCTGGCCCAACAGGACCGTGCAGTCCGCCATCCGTCGGCTCATGCGCGCGTCGTACCGGGACTGGCACTCCAGCCATACAGCCAGCTGCGGGCGACCGTCCCGATCGCGGATCAGCCAGACCAAGTCGGCGACGCCGTTCCAGGTCGGGACCGGCGGCAATCCATTCCGGCGGCAACGCCGTTATGCGGTGCAACGCCAGCGCATCCTCAAACGGCTTGCCGTACGCGGCCGGTAACTGACGCCAAGGGGCGCCCCTCCGTGCCCTCCCGCGCGCCGCTTCCCCAAAAAGGCGACAATGGGTTTCCTTGCCCACGCGTATGCCGGGACAGGCAATCGGAAAAGAAGGAAGGCAACGCCCTTGGGCGTCGTTCATCGGGGGCCGTCCTCGGGGCCACGCGCACAGAGAAGGATAGCCGGAAGGATAACCGCGGGCGCGCAGGATGTCCCCCTCCCCAACGCGACCCGCATCTGGCGGCAATCCTACCTCAACACGACCTAATCTCAAGCCTGGATGCAGGCGCGGCGTTGTTGCGTACGCGTCTCGGCCGCCGGTCCGGTCAGGCCATGCGGCGCGCGGGGAAATGTTGGCCTGGCCGCGCCTGTCCTGGATAATAACGGGCGCGGCGCCGTCGGCGCCGATACCGACGCGCCAGGGAGGCAGGACATGGAAGACACGTTCGACTCGGCCAGCCATGACGCGGTCTTCAAGATGCTGGGCCGCCATCCGGAAATTGCGCGGGACGTGCTGGCGTTCCTGGATCCGCCTTGGCCCGCGCCCGTGCCGCTGGCGCGGCTGCAAGCGCTGGAAACCGAGTGGATTGCGGCGTCGATTCGCCCGCGGATGGGGGATCGGGCCTGGTTGCTCAAGGATGCGGACGGGCATCCGCAGCTGGCGTTGCTGCTGGAATGCCAATCGAGATACGATCCGATTATGGGCCCGCGCATCACCGAATACCTGTCGCTGCTGTGGCAGACCCTGGCGGTGCAGAACATCCGCCGGGCGAACGGCGCGCCCGTACCGCTGATGCCCGTCGTGTTTCATGTCGGCCGCCATCCGTGGCCGGTCCCGTGGCCGTTGTTCGATCGCTTCGACGGCTTGCGCGGCGCGGTGGGCTATCGGCCCGGCCTGACCATCGACATTCACGCGTACGCGCACCGCGCGCCGCCGCCCGCCAATCTGGTCTCCTGCATGATACAATTGGAGTTGTGCCGCTACCGCTGGGAACGCCGGGAAACCGGGATCGGGGCGGAGCTGGTGCGCATTTTGCGCGAGGAGCTGCTCCCCTTGTTGCCGGCGGGGCCTTCGCCCCTGAAGCGGGATTTCGCCGCGTACGTGTTCGCCGGTCTCAAAGAGATGGTGGACGATCTGGCGTTGACGCCCCGCGCGTTTCGCGAACTGGATCAATTGGAGCAGGAAGTGGTTACCTTTACCGAAATCCTCCAGCTGGAAAAACAGGAAGGCGTGGCGCAAGGCGTGGCGCGCATGTTGGTCGAATACGTGGACGCGGTGTGGGGCGCGGACACCGGGCAGCGTTTCCGGGAACGGCTGTTGGCCCTGGATCCCGCGGCGTGGCCCGCGATGCGCGACTTGCTCGCCGCATCCCGTGCGGGGCGCGATCCGTTGGATCTGCTCCGCGTGGTCGCGCGCGACGCGGAAGGCGCGTAACCCCGCCGCCTTCCGCGTCGCGCGCCCCAGGCGTTGGATCGGTTCCGGCGCGCGATTGCGCCGGTCTCAAAGAGATGGTGGACGATCTGGCGTTGACGCCCCGCGCGTTTCGCGAACTGGATCAATGGGAACAGGAAGTGGTTGCCTTTACCGAAATCCTCCAGCTGGAAAAACAGGAAGGCGTGGCGCAAGGCGTGGCGCAAGGCATGGCGCAAGGCGTGGCGCGCATGTTGGTCGAATACGTGGACGCGGTGTGGGGCGCGGACACCGGGCAGCGTTTCCGGGAACGGCTGTTGGCCCTGGATCCCGCGGCGTGGCCCGCGATGCGCGACTTGCTCGCCGTATCCCGTGCGGGGCGCGATCCGTTGGATCTGCTCCGCGTGGCCGCGCGCGACGCGGAAGGCGCGTAACCCCGCCGCCTTCCGCGTCGCGCGCCCCAGGCGTTGGATCGGTTCCGGCCCGCTCCGCGCGTGGGGACAACCGGCGCGGACGATAACCGCGGACGCGTCCGCCCGCAGGAGCCTCGCGCCTGGAAAAGAGAGAGGCGTAACGTTCTTTGGGCTCTGCCGATGTCTCGTCATCCCCGGGTACCGACGGTTACGCCCTGGAGAATGGCAATCTTGGCCCCATGTCGGGCCCGCTTGTCGCGCGCCTTGCGGATCAGGCGTGCGTCGCGCTCGCCTGACCTAAGAAGGTGTTAGGCCGTGTGGAACTTTGGCTTCGTCCAGATCCAAGCCCCCGCCAAGTACGGAAAACCCAGGCAACGACATGCATACGGGGCGTAGCGAGCAACCACGCGTCGCCCATGTTTGAGCCAGCCGATGCCGCGTTCCACGGCGTTGCGCGCTTGGTACCGCGCCGAGTTGCGGGGCCGAAGATGCGTACGCCGGGCCCGGGCCGTCCTGCCGGCCTTGATGCTCCGCCGCGCCAGCCAGGCGCGGAAGGCGTCGTCGCTATACGCCCGGTCCGCGCTCAGGCAGGGCAGAGGCGTGCCGGTTCAGGTTTCAACCAAGGCCCAGGCTTGAGTGCTGACATGGCGCTGGCCGCCCGTCAGGCGCAGGGACAGGGGGCGCCCTTGGCGATCCGTCAGGTTATGCTGGGTGCGGAAGGCGTCTCGACTGGAGACCGGGCGCGAGATCCGTCTCTTTCTTTGGGGGCGGCCCGACCGTGCTGTCCCGTCGCGCGGCGGACGGAGCCGGATTGGCCTGCGTGCAGGCCGTCAGGCGCGGCCAGACGGCCTGATTGCACCCGTGGGCGCGTTCCCCTTCCCGTACGCGGCGGCCGCCTGCGCCATCCAGCACAACGCGGCCACGCAAAGACGGCCACGCGTTTCGTTACCCGCGTATATATCGGATCGTATATATAGAAAAGGTCGGATGCGGAGCCAGCGGATTGACAGAACCGTCTCCTGTGCCTGCGCGTGATGGGCGGCCCACGCCGCGACGGCCCCCAGCCCCGGCCCGGCGGCCCGTGCATGAACCCCCAACCCCGCGCCCCGGAACGGTACCCGGCGCGCGGCGCCGCGACCCGGGGCCTCGGCGGGCTCCAACGCGGACGGTGCGCGTCTACCGTCTATAATCTATACGCGCAACGTTGCCTGGGTTTTCTGTGCTTGGCGGCGGCTTGGATCGGGCTGAAATCACAACTCAGACCTGGGCCCTACGGACTCCGAAATCCGATACGATCCGCGCGTCTGATCCATAATGCAGGCTGTTTGTGGGATCAAAGTTCGGTCAGGATCGTGTCTGCTGATGGACATGCGCGCGGCGGACGGAACCGTGCGTACGCGGTAGCCGCCGCCGACAAGTTCCGCGGGCCTGCGCGCCGGTACGCGGGGCGCCCGCGGGGCGCGTCCGGCATGGGCAAAACGGTTGCGCCGCGACGCGGTGGGCAAGAGCATGGCTGAAGGGGGGCGCGCGCGTCTGCGCTTCGGGCCGCGCGCGCAGGCGCCCTGGTGGCCGTGGCTCGTGCTCCTGCTGGCCCTCTCGACCGTATTCGTTTTCAGCCATGACCGGGGCTCCTTCTACCGGAGCGGGCACCATGGCTCCATATCGGCGAAAACCATGGCGGTAGCCGCCAATCTCGCGGCGGAGCATCGCTTCCTGCTGTTCCTGCGCCAATACGCGGATCCGGACGCGGGCCTGCGCTATGAACCGTACGCCCGTTTCCCCATCGGCACCTACGCGCTCGTCAAACTGGCCACTTGGCCTTTTCGCGCGGATCCGGACGCGGCCCTGTTGGCCGCGCAGTGGTTGATGCTGGCGTTTTTCGTCGCCGCGGCCGCGATGGCGTACCTGGCGCTTTGCCGTATCCTCGCGCACCGTTGGCTGGCGCTGACGGCGACGCTGTTGACGTTTTCCTCGTATCTCTATCTGTACTACAACGATATGGTGGCTTCGGAGATACCCAGCCTGTTCGGCGTCTTGCTGACGTTCCACGGCATGACCGCGTTCGTGCAGGACAAGCGTCTGCGGCCTCTCCTGGTCAAAGCCTGCCTCGCGCTGCTGCTGGGCTGGCACGTCATGGCGTGGTTGTTGGCTTTCATCGTCTTCGGCCTCGCCCGCGCGCTGTTCCGCCGCCGGACGCCGCGGCCCGCCGCGGCGCGGCGCGCGCCGGCGGCGACAATGTCGACCGTCGTTCGGTACCTGCAACTCGGCGCGGCGGCCCTGCTCTTTTGCGCGTCGGTGATGGCTTTCAATTTGGGGGCCGAATACGCGGCCCTGGACGGCGCCGTCCCCTTCCGGCGCTTGCCGACCGTCGTGTCCTATCTGATGCGCATGGGGATCGACGACGCGTACGTGGCGCAGGTCGACGCCTTGCGCTGGCGGCCCTTTCTGCAAGAGCAGCTCGCGTATATCGGGGGCATGGCCATCCCCTACGCCTTCCGGCCGATTGACGGCCTCGCGTACGCCGATCCGCGCGGGGCGGGCCTAGGCCTCGCGCTCGCGGGCGTCAGCCTGCTGGGCCTGGCGGTTCTGCGTCCGCGCGTGTTGATCGCGACGCTGCTCTGCGGCGGCTGGTTCTATGTCGTGCCCGTGCGCGGATCCGCGGGCTTGCACGACCTGGAGGCGATGTTTCACGTCGGCGTGCCGTTGACGTTTTTTGCGCTGACGGCGACCGCTTGGCATCGTTGGCGACCGGTCGAAGCCCTCGGCTCCGGCCTGCTGCGCGGCGGGTCGCGGGCGTTCGGTTGCGCGTCCCCGCGCGGCGTCCGGGCGGCACAGGCCGCCCTGTTGCCGCTGGCGGCCGCGCTGGCGTTCGGTTTCTCCAGCGCGGCGGCGAGTCGGGTCGGCCATACGGCCCATGTGGCCGCGTTCCGCCACGCGCTGGCGGCCGACTTGCAGGCCATCCGCCAGCGTACCGCGGGCCGCACCGTGTGCCTGCCTGCGCTGGCGCAGACCTGGTATGATTCCGTCAACGTCTTTTTCTACTATCTGGCCGGCAGTTATATCGATCATGGCGACCCCTATTGCCTGCGCCGCCGCGCGACTTTCCTCTTGGCGCCGGTCAAGGCGGAGGGGGAGGCGCTGCTGACGCCGGACAACCGGTTCATGCATCTGTACCAGCGGGAGGCCTTGTCCGAATCGCCCTACGCGACCGCGTACCGGAACGTCCGCGCCGGCATCCCGGCCGCCAGGTCCCGCTTCGACCTGTTTCTGGTCGACAGGGTCTTGACCTACGTCCGGGAGCCGTGCGCGCCCGCAGACTTGGAGGAACGCATCTTCCTGCGCGTTTTTCCGGTGCAACGCGACGATTTGCCTGCGGCCCGGCAGGCGCGCGGTTTTGACAATCTGGGCGGTTTCTTCCGGGAACGCCGGATCCTGTTTGCAGAGCAATGCCTGTTGAGCATGCCGTTGCCCGCGTACCCGGTCGCCGGCATTGAGACGGGCCAGGCATTTGCGCAGGGGGCCGACCGTTGGCAGGTCGCTTTTCCGGTCGTGAAGGGCAACCCTTTGGTCGGCCGCGCCTTTCGCGCCCTGTACCGGACGGTCGTCAGCCGTTCGCCGGCGGTGAGGGCGACGTTTGACGTGTACGCGGACGAGGCCGCAGGGTGGGTGACGTGGGTCAAGGAGCCGTGCGTGCGCCGTGACGTGGAGCCGCGGTTCTTTTTGCATGTCTTTCCGCGCGACGCCGCCGATTTGCCGCCGGCGCGCCAACCGCTCGGCTTTGACAGTCTGACGTTTGATTTTGACTTGCACGGGGCGGCGTGGGAAGGCGCGTGCTTGGCGCGCGCGCAGTTGCCCGCGTACGCCGCGCAACGCATCCGGGTGGGGCAATGGCTGCCGGACGAAGGGCGCGAGGTGTGGTCGGGCACGATTGCGACGCGCGCGATGGAGGCCGCGTTTCAGGCGGCGACGTCCGGCGCGCCGGCGGCGCGCGCGCACTTTGACGTCTATCGCGTGGAGCCAGGCGTGGCGTTGCTCAAGGAGGCCTGTACGGACGCGGATACGGAACCCAACTTCTTTTTGCACGTGATTCCCCGACGCCGCTGGGCCTTGCCGGCCGCGCGCCGCGCCCTGGGCTTCGACAGCTATGGTTTCCGCTTTGAGGAACGCGGAAGGCGCTTCGCGGGCCAGTGCCTGGTTTTGCTGCCGCCCTTGCCGGATTATCGTATTCGACGCCTGCGCATCGGGCAATGGTTGCCCGCGGAAGAGCGTACGCTGTGGCAGGTGGAAATTCCTGGGGAGTAGGAAATAAGGCGCCCGGGCTGTTCTGCGCGGGGCCTGGAGGAGCGGCCTGCCGGCACGACGGGCGAGCCGCTATTCGTTACGCTTCGTCCTGCCCCCTATCCCTCCCGCCACGCGTTGCACGCGGGCCAAGGCCTAGCGGGCGCCGGCTTTAGGGAACAAGCCCGCGCGGCGTTGCTCCGGGGAGCCGTCGCGTGTCCGGGAGGGTGCGTACCTGCGCCTACGCAAAGCGGACGCCCTTCCCGCCGATATCTGAGCGGCGGCAACCGACGACGGGGAGACCCGCGCAAAACCGTCTGCAGGGCGGCCGCGGTCGGCGAAGCGGGAACGGCCAGGCGGGCGATGCGCCCGATCGGAGCGTACGGCCCCGGATTGCGGGCCGCCGCGCGGGCCCCGCGTAGCGGTCAGGACGGCGTCGGCCTGTCCGCCCGCCCAGGGCGCGGTTACACGGCGATGGTGATGGGCTCGTCCCTGCGATCCTGGTTCGTTTCTTGGGCGGCGAAGGACTGGACGGAGCGGATTTGCTCGGGCGCCAGCAAATCGGCTTGGCGATACACCGCCATATGCACGGCGGTGCGTTCCGTGCCCCCGATTTCCACTTCCGTGAAGCTGGGCACGGCCGCGATGTCGATGTTGTCGTCCTTCAAATACCGCCGCGTGATCGCCAAGGCCTTGATGGACTGGTTCACCGCGCTGGCCCCGATGGCCTTCATTTCCGCATAGCCCTCCTCGCGCATGATGCCGGCGATGGCGCCTGCCACGGCCGTGGAACGGGATTTGGCGGATACTCGTATGATTTGCGCCATGATTGCAGCCTCGATGTAGGGGTGTGACGTGAGGTTAGGCCGTGAACAGGCAAAAAAACAGCCCGGGACGCGGACTCCGCGCCCAGGTCTTCTATGTAAGACGAATGAGGCGCCGGTTTGTTGTAGGACGCGGCGCGCGCTCACGCGGCCACGGCTTCCGCGCGGCTTTCCCGGATGACCGTGACCTTGATCTGGCCCGGATATTGCATGGTGTCGTGGATTTGCTCCGCAATGGCGGCGCTCAGATCCACGCACGCCTTGTCGTCGATGTCCTCCGGTCTGACCAACACGCGCAACTCGCGCCCGGCCTGCAGCGCGAACGCCTGCTTCACGGCCGCGTGGTCCGTCGCCACGGCCTCCAGCTCGCGGAGGCGCTGGTAGTAGTGCTCCACCGAGATGCGGCGCGCGCCCGGGCGCGCGCCGCTCACCGCATCGGCCGTCGCCACGATCACCGCCTCCATGCTGGCCATCTCCACCTCGTGGTGATGGGCTTCGATGCAGTTGGCGATTTTCTCGTTGATCCCGTACTTGCGCGCAATGCGGGCCCCCACGAGGGCATGCGGCCCTTCCTCCTCATGCGTGACCGCCTTGCCGATGTCGTGCAGGAGCCCCCCGACGCGCGCGGACTGCACGTCCCCGTGCAGCTCCTCCGCGATCACCGCGGCCAGATGCGCGGTCTCGACGGCGTGGTACAACTGGTTCTGGCCGTAACTGGTGCGGAACTTGAGGCGGCCCAGCAATTTCTGCAGCTCGCGGTGCAGGCCCGGCAGGCCCGTTTCCAGCAGGGCCTGCTGGCCCGCGTCCATGATGGCCTCGTCTACGCGGGCCGTGGCCTTGTTCACTTCTTTCTCGATGCGCGCGGGATGAATGCGGCCGTCCCGCACCAGGGCCGACAGCACCAGGCGCGCGACCTCGCGGCGCACGGGATCGAAGCAGGAAATGACGATGGATTCCGGCGTGTCGTCCACGATGATGTCCACGCCCAGGGCCTGCTCGATGGAGCGGATATTGCGCCCTTGCCGGCCGATGATGCGGCCCTTCATCTCGTCCGTGGGCAGCGACAGGGTGGTGACCACCTGTTCCGCGATCTGATCGCTGGCCACCCGCTCCAGGGAGAGGGCGATGATTTCGCGCGCGCGCTGATCCGCGACCTGCTGCGTCTGCGCCTCGACGTCGCGTACCGCGCGCGCCATGGCGCGGCGCGCATCCTGTTCCGCTTGCGCCACCAGCGCCTTCGCGGCCTCCGCCCGCGACAGGCCGCTGATCCGCTCCAGCTCCTGCACTTGCCGTTCGTGCGCGTGGGTCAGCGTCTCGGTTTGGCGTTCCAGTTCGGCGGCGCGCGCCTCCAGGGCGTCCGTTTGGGCGTTCAGGTCCCGTTGCTTCTGTTGCAGATGCTTCTGGCGATCCTTGAGGCTGCGGTCCTGGCGGCTCTGTTCCTGGTCCCAGTGCGCGCGTTCCGCCTCCAGCTGCTTGTGCTGTTCGAGCATCTGCGCCTGGAACGCCAGCCGTTCCTGTTGCAACTGGGCCACTTTGGCCGTGCGTTCCTTGGCCTGCGCTTCTTCGGCCAGCTTGAGATTGGCGCGAATGTTCGCTTCGCCGATGTCGCGCAACTCGCGGCCGCGGCGAAAGAAAACGGCGCCGCCGACGGCGCCGCCGGCTAAAATGCCGGTCAACAGCAACGCCGCGCCCAGACTGAGCGTAACGAAATTGAGAAGATCCATGGTTGCGGCCCTTATTGCCTCGTGGGGCTCGGTCTGGCTGTCGGCCTGGACCTGCCGTGCGCGGCGCCGCCGCGCGGGCACGCGGCGCGCGCCCGGGATTGCGCAAGGGGGCGCCGTTCAGGCGGACGCCGCCTCTTCAGGTAGGTCCTTGGTAGCCAGTCCGGCTTTGGTGCGAATCAAGTGGCGCAGCTGGGCTACGCGTTCCGCTTGCTTGGCCAGATTCTCGACCGCGCTGGCGCGGCCCTGCCCTATCAGCTCGTCGCCGTAGCGATAGTAGGACCCGCGGCGCTCAATCAGGTCGTATTCCTCGGCCAAGTTCAGAATATCGCCTACCGCGCTGATCCCCTGATTATACAGTATGTCGAACTCCGCCTGGCGGAAAGGCGGCGCCACCTTGTTCTTGCGCACCGTCACGCGGGCATGGTTGCCGACCACGGCGTTCCCTTCCTTGATGGCCTGCAGGCGCCGAATTTCCAGGCGCATGCTGGCGTAGAACTTGAGGGCCATGCCCCCGGAGGTCGTCTCCGGACTCCCGAACATGACGCCGACCTTCTGCCGAATCTGGTTGGTGAAGATCAGGGTGGCGCCGCTGCTTTTGACGGGCCCCGTGATTTTGCGCAGGGCCTGGCTCATCAGGCGCGCCTGCAACCCGACGTGGGAATCCCCCATTTCCCCCTCGATCTCCGCCCGGGGCACGAGCGCGGCGACGCTGTCCACGACGATGACGGCCATGGTGCCGGAGCGAACCAGGCTTTCCGCGACTTCCAGGGCCTGTTCGCCCGTATCGGGCTGGGACACCCACAGATTGTCCACGTCCACGCCGATGCGCCGCGCATACTCGGGGTCCAGCGCGTGCTCCACGTCCACGAACCCGCACAGGGCACCCGTCTTCTGGGCTTCGGCGATGATATGCAGGCACAGCGTGGTCTTGCCCGAACTCTCGTGCCCGTACACTTCCACGATGCGGCCCGCCGGCACCCCGCCAATGCCCAGCGCAATGTCCAGCGACAGGCACCCCGTGGAAATGGCCTCCACCTGCAGGGTTTGGGCGTCGCCCAGGCGCATGATGATGCCGGCGCCGAACCGTTTTTCCAATCCGTCGAGGGTCGACGCGAGCAGGGCGTTCTGATCTTTGGCTTTGGTCATGGCGGCCTTCCGTTCGTAACTGGCCTTCCGGCCGCGCAAGGCGGCCCGCGGGTGCGGCAAAAGACGCATGTCAGTGTAAAGGGCAATCCGGCCGACCGCCAAACCGGAACAGCTCTTGGCCGCGCTTTCGGGGAAGCCATCCGCCCGCCGGCGGATGGGCCGCGGGGCCGGCAGAAACGGGACGCCTTGCCGGCCGCCGCCGGTTATCGCTTCTACGGGCCGGCGCGGCCGGTTTTGTCCGTGGGCAAGGCGACCGGCTTGCGCCCACGCGTGCGCAGCTCTGGCGCGCCCCGCCAAGCCCTGGGCTCCCCGCGCGACGCGCTGGCGCCGGGCCGGCGCGACCGCTCTTGGCGGATCGTCCCCTCCGGCACGGGACGCGCCGGGCCGGGCAAACAACCTCTGCGAGGAACGCCCACCGCCCTTCAACGTTCGCGGCCAAGGACGACGAACCCTGTCCGTAGGCGTGGCGCCGCGCTTCCGCGTGGCGTACCCGCGCCTCGGGCCGGCGCGCAGCGGACGGGCAACGCCCGCGCCAGGCCGGCCGCGCGTCTACCACCCGTAGCTGAGACGGTCAATCAGGACGCGCGGCAACCGGGCCTTCCGCATCTGGGCCTGGGTCAGTTCGATGGCGTATTCGACGCGCTCGTACTGCCACGTCATGCTCGGGTAGTCCAGCAGGGCGTATGACGCGCGGTTGTTCTTGTCCCGCGGCTGGCCCACGCTGCCGGGATTGAGAATCACGCGGTGATCGCGGTGCGGCTGCAGCGCGAGCGGTACGCCCGGCACCGCTTTCAGCTGCTCCATCTGCGCGATGAAGCCGGCCTCTCGACCGGCGGGCAGGGCGCAGCGCCGCCAGCGGAAAATGTCGGGCAAATGCGTATGGCCCACCAGCAGATAGCGTTCGGGAAAGAGCTTCCAGTTCGCTTCGGCGACGTAGAGATCCACGAGGTATTCCGACACCGGGTCGCGGGGACTGCCGTGGGTCGCCCGCACATCCAGCTCCGGCTGGACGACCGGCGCAGGGGTCAGCGTGGCCAGGAAGCGGGCATGGTCGTCCGTCAGTTCGGCCCGCGTCCACAGAATGGCCTCGCGGGCCATGTCGTTGAAGTGCCGGATATCCAGCTGATCCAGGACGGCCAAATCGTGATTGCCGGGCACGCACAGCGCCGCGGCGTCGCGGATGCGCTCGACGCATTCGTTGGGGCGCGGGCCGTAGCCCACGATGTCGCCCAGGCACCAGAGTTCGTCGTAGGCGTCCCGCGCGTGGGCCAGCACCGTATCCAGGGCGACCAGATTGGCGTGAATGTCGGACAAGACCAGAACGCGCATGAGCTGTCGGCGGCGGACAGGACGCAGGGGGTCCCGCGGCGCCCTTTTCATTATAGCAAGACGCCAGGGCCGGGTACCGGCGCGAACCCGCCGTCCGGTTACAATAGGGGCTCTATGGACGCTTCTCCGCCCGCGGCGCCGCGGGCCGCGCCCCGGGTGCCGAAAACATGGCGCGCCGTCTGCTTGCTGCACCACCCGTACAAGCCGGACGCGGCCGCGTTGGCGGATCGCATTGACGCGTTTCTGCGCGCCTGGCCAGGGTGTTGCGCGTACCGCAGCTCGCGCTGGGAGCCTGACACCCTGGCGCCGCAGCTGTCGCGGGTGGACGGGATCATCGCCTTGGGCGGGGACGGCACCATGCTCCGCGCGGCGCGCAGCGGCGCCGCCTGCGGCGTGCCGGTGCTGGGCATCAACATGGGCAAGGTGGGCTTCCTGTCGGAAGTCCGGCCGCGGCAATGGCGGACGGCGGTGCAGGCGCTGTTGGAGGGCCGCTATTGGGTGGAAGAGCGGCTGATGATCCGGGTGCGCATCCTGCGCGCGCCCGCGCCGGGCGCCGCGCGCGCGGAAACCTGCGCGTTCGTCGGGCTCAACGACGCGGTGATCAGCCGCGGCCGCCTCGCGCGGGTGATCGAGGTCTGCCTGCAACTGAACGGGGAAAAACTGACCCGGATCACCTGCGACGGCCTGATCATCGCCACGCCTACGGGCAGTACCGGCTACGCGCTGGCGGCGGGCGGCCCGATCCTGCCGCCGGAATTGCGCAATATCGTCGTCGTGCCCGTGGCGCCGCATTTGTCGCTCAACCGCCCGCTGGTGTTGTCCGAAGGCACCCGGGTGCAGGTGCAGGCGTTGTGGGATCATGAGGCCACGTTGACCGTGGACGGCCATTTCCACCTGGACCTGCAGGTCGGCGACGAGGTGGTGGCGGTCGCCAATCCGCAGCCGGCCCTGTTCGCCCGCACAGGGCGCCGCCATCACTTTTACCACACCTTGGTCGACAGGTTGGGGAAGGCCTACTGATGGCTGGCGCGCCGCCCGCGTTGCGTTGCAAGTACCACCCGCGGACGGAGACGTGGCTGCGGTGCAACAAGTGCGACGCGCCGATTTGCGTCGCCTGCGCCCGGCGCACGCCGGTCGGCTACCGCTGTCGGGGTTGCATCCGCGCCCAGCAGGACAAGGCGTACACCATGGAGCCGCGCGACGCCTGGGCCGCGTTCGGCGCGAGTTTCGGCTTGTCCTGCCTCCTGTGGCCGCTCCTCGGCGCGCTGTTGGGTTCGCTGGGCGGGTTCCTCGGCCTGGCGGCGGCCGTGGTGGCGGGCGGCGCGGCCGGCGGCGGCCTCGCGCAGTTGATCCGGCGCGCGGTGCAGCGGCGGCGCGGCCGCCATCTGCGCTCCGTCACGCTGGCGGGCGTCCTGGCCGGCGGCTTGGTCGGCAGTCTCGGCGCGGTGAGCCTGCTGTCCTTCTGGCCCTTCAATGCGCCCGCGCTCGCGTTCGCGGGCGTGACCCTGGCGGCGGCCTGGCCCCTGCTCAAATAGACGGGGACGGCGGGTTGATGGAGCTGCGTTCCGCCCCCTTGGCCGCGCGGCGCGGCCGCTTGCGCCTGCCGTGGTGGGCGCTGGCCCTGTTGATCCTGGCGGGCCTGGCCCTGTACAACCGCCGCGCGCTCCTCTGGGCGCCGCCGGACTTGCTCCCGCCCGCGGCGGAGCCCGCGTTCGACGTCGTGGGCCTGCGGGCGGAGGCCCGCGCCTTCGTCGCCGAGGGCCGCCTGCAGGAAGCCATGGCGGCGTACCGCGACCTCGCGGCGCGGGTGCCGGACGACCCGGAACCCCTGATCGCGCTCTCGCGGCTCTACCTCCTGTTCGGGGACGTCGAACAGGCGCTGGCCGTCGCCCGGCAGGCCGTCGCGCTGGACGCCCGCAACGTCGACGCCTTGAATGCCTTGGGGCGGGCGCTGGACTGGCAAGGGGCCTACGAAGAGGCGATCAACATGTTGGTGGAAGCGCTGACGCTGGCCCCCAACCACAGCGACACGCTGGCGATTTTGGGCGAGGTGTACGCGGACGTGGGCAACTGGAATCAGGCCGCGGCCTACCTGGACCAGGCCCTGGCCGCGGATGACCGCAACGTCTTGGCGTGGCGCAACTTCGGCCTGCTCTACGAACGGCAGGGCCTGTACGCAGAGGCCTTGCAAGCTCTGGATCAGGGCTTGGCGCGCGCGCCGCAGGCCTGGCACCTGGAACTGCACAAAGGGCGTCTGTACGAAGCCCTGTCCGAATGGGAGCAGGCGTTGGCCGCCTACCAGCGCGCCGTGGACATCAACCCCCGCATCGCCCCGACGTGGGACGCGCTCGGGTTCGGTCACTACAAAGTGGGCAATGACCTGGAAGCCTTGCGCATCCTCAAGCGCGCGGTGGAAATCGATCCCCTGTACGGCCCGGCGCAGGCGCACTTGGGCACGGCGTACTATCGTCTGCGCAATTACGAAAAGGCCGTGGAGGTGCTGACCGAAGCCCACCGCCTCCTGGGGGAGCGCACCCGCATCGAATATCTGTACCAGTTGGGCTTGTCGTACATCTACAAGGAGCCGTCCGAATGCGCCCGGGCGCAGCCTTGGCTGCTGGCCGCCCTGGAACTGGATCCCGACAGCCCGCCCGCCTTGGCGGGCCTGGCCGCGTGCCCGCCCTCCGACGCGTGATGGGCGGCCCGGCGCCGGCCGGCGCGCCGCCCGCGCGGGCGGCGCGCTTTGGCGTGCCTGTCTACGCGGCGCGCGGGCCCACGGCTTGGGCGCCTTGGATTGCGTTTGTGAGCCGCACGGCGTGCGCTACGCGGCGCGGTCGTTCCGTTCCCTTGGGGGACGGTCAAGCGTCCCTGGCGGTGAGGCTATGCGTTTGCGTCCGGAGGGGGCCGCCGGGCCGCTCGCGTTCAGGCATGCAGCAACCGCGACCCGAAGAAAGGATCCGCCTCCTGGCCGGCCTCGGCCAGGAATTGCTTGCGATAGAGGTCGTAGTAATAGCCTTGGGTCCGGATCAACTCCTCGTGGCGGCCCATCTCGGCGATGCCCCCGTCCTTGATGACCAGGATGCGGTCCGCGTTGCGGATGGTGGACAGGCGGTGCGCGATCACGAAACTGGTGGTGGTTGCCAGCAACGCCTGCATGCCCTGCTGGATCTTGGCTTCCGTGACGGTGTCGACCGCGCTGGTGGCCTCGTCCATGATGAAAATATCGGGCCGGGCCAGGATGGCGCGCGCTAGGCTGATGAGTTGCTTCTGCCCCGCGGACAGCAGCGAACCGCCCTCGCCCGCGTCGGTGTCGTAGCCTTGCGCGAACGCCTGGATGAAGTCGGCGGCCCCCGCCAGCTCCGCCGCGGCCTGCACCTCCGCGTCCGTCGCGTCCAGTTGCCCGTAGCGCAGATTTTCGCGCAGGGTGCCGGCGAAGAGGTACGGGGCTTGCAGCACCATGCCGATGCGGCGGTGGAGGGCCTGCAACGTCATCTCCCGGACGTCTCGGCCCCGGATGCGGATGGCGCCGGCCTGCGGTTCGTAAAAGCGGCACAGCAGGTTCACGACCGTCGACTTGCCGGCGCCGGTCGGGCCCACCAGGGCGATGGTTTCCCCCTCGGCGACGCGGAGCGAAAAGTCCCTGAGCACGGGCCGGCCGGGCTCGTAGGCGAAGTTCACCCCTTCGAACTCGATGGCGCCGCGCAGCGATACCCGCTCCGCCGCGCCGGGTTGATCCTGAATCTCGGGCCGGGCGTCAATCAGGGCGAAAATCCGTTCGCCGGACGCGACGGCCTGTTGGATCTGGGCGTAGACCCGCGCCATTTCCTGGATGGGAAACAGCATCCAGAAGATGTACTGGATGAAGGCCTGGATGCTGCCCACGGTCATCCGGCCCTGCTGGAATTGCGCGCCGCCCACCTGGATGATCGCGCTCACCGCGAGGGCGGCGATGACCTGCACCACGGGCAGGAACAGGGCGGACAGCCAGGCCGCCTTGTAGCTGGCGCTGTACATGCGGGTCGCCAGGCCGCTGAATTCCGCCCGATTGGCCTCTTCGCGTGCCAGGGCCTTGGTGACGCGCACGCCCTGAATGCCTTCGGCGTAGGCGCCGGTCAGGCGGGCATTCAGGCGCCGCACCGCGCGCCAGTAGCCCAGGATGCGCTTCTGGAACGTCAGGGCCGCGCCGACCATGAGCGGGACGATGAGCAGCATGACGAGCGCGAGGCGCCAGTTGAGGGCCAGCATGAACCCCAGGAAAACCAGCACCGACATGGCGCCCCAGAAGAAATCCAGGAAGCCGAACGAGACGAGTTCGGAGACGCGGCGGGCATCCGACGTGGCGCGCGCCATGATCCAGCCCACGGGCGTCCGGTCGTAGTAGGACAGGGACAACTCCTGCAGGCGTCCGAACATGGTCTTGCGCAAGTCGTAATTGATCGCGTGCCCCATGGAGCCGGCGCAGAAAATGAACAGGGCCACGAACAGGGCCAGGGCCAGGCTGACCAGGCCCCACAGGAGCAGGAGGTTCCGGACGCGGGCGAAATCGCCGACCAGCACCCCCTCGTCCAGAATGCGCTTGCCCAGGTAGATGTGCGTGCCTTCCATCAGGACCAACCCCACGACGCCCGCGAGATAGCCCGTCACGTAGCGGCGGTAGTTGAAGACCAGCTTCAACAGGCGCCAGAGCGCCGATCCGCTGAGGGCCGCGGAGACATCCTCTTCCTCGAAGCGGTCGGCGACGGTCACGGCGCGCGCGCTCCCGTCGTCCGGGCGGAGCGGAGATCCGCCGCCAGTTCCCGTTCGATGTCCGTTTGCAACCGGAACACGTCGCGGTAGAGGCCGGCTTGGGCGGCCAGTTCCGCATGCGTGCCGGCCTGGAGGATGCGGCCGGCATCCATGACCAGGATCTGGTCCGCGTGCGCGACGGAGGCGATGCGATGGGCGATGATGAAGGTCGTGCGCCCGCGCATCAGGCGTCGCAGGGCTTCCCGAATGGCTTGTTCCGTGTCCGCGTCCACCGCGCTGGTCGCGTCGTCCAGGATCAGGATCCGGGGATCCTTGAGCAACGTGCGCGCGATGGCCAGACGCTGGCGCTGGCCGCCGGACAGGGTCACCCCCTGTTCGCCCACGCGGGTGTCGTAGCCCTGCGCGAAGGACAGGATGGCGTCATGGATATTGGCGGCCTGGGCCGCGGCCGTCACTTCGGCCTCCGTGCAGACGCGGTCCGTCCCGTAGGTGATGTTGTCGCGCACCGAACGGCTGAACAGGAAAGGTTCCTGCTGCACGATGCCGATGTGCCGCCGCAGGAGACGCCGCGGATAGCGCGTCAACTCCACGCCGTCCAGCAGGATGCGGCCCTCCGTGTAGTCGTAGAAACGCGGGAGCAGGTTCACCAGGGACGTCTTGCCGGAACCGGTGGAACCCAGGATCGCGATCACGCTGCCGGCGTCCGCCGCGAAGGTGACGTTGCGCAGCACGCCGGGCGGCGGGCGCCGCGGCCGCGCGGCGCCCGCCGGCGCGGCGTAGGCGAAAGACACGTTTTCGTAGCGGACGCGGCCTTGCGGCGCCGCCTCCGGCGCGTAATCCCCGTCGTCCAGCGCCTCGCGCCGTTCCGCGATGATTTGGGTGATCCGTTCGAAGGACACCAGGGATTGGGCGGACAGCGCGAACACGCGCCCCAGGTGGCGGATGGGGCCGATCATCACGCCCAACAGGCCCGTGAAGGCCAGATAGGTGCCGGGCGAAATTTGGCCGTCGATCGCCATCCAGGCCCCCAGCAAGGTCGAGCCGACGATTTGGAGGGACAGCAGCAGATCCATGCTCGGCCAGTAGACGTTGTGGAAACGCACCATGGCGCGCCCGCGCCGGTAGAGCAGGGCGTTGGCGACCTCGAAGCGGCTGACCTCGTACACTTCCCGGGCGAAAGCGCGTACGACCCGGGCCCCGTACAGATTCTGCTGCAGCATGGACGAGAGACGGGCTTCCTGATCCTGGAACGCGTTGTAAATGCGGGCCAGGCGCGTCCAAAACAGGGTGGAGACGAGCACGGCGAGGGGAATGACGAGGGCGGATACGAGCGCCAGCCGGGGGTGCAGGCGCACCATGGCGAGGAAACTCATGGCGGAGAGCGTGGCGATGCGCGCCGCGCCCGTGAAATGTTCGGCCCACAGGCGCCGCACCTCTTCCACGTCGGAACTGGCGCGTTGGATGAGTTCGCCGGTCTGCATGCGATCGTGGTAGGCGAAGGGCAGATGTTGCAGGTGATCGTAGAGGAAGACGCGCAGGCGCCGCACGGCGCCCTCCGCCGTGCGGGCGGCCTGCCGGCCGCCCCAGAACGTCAGGCCGCCCGAGACGGCGGCCAAGCCCAGGAAGGCCAGGCTGGCCCAGAGGATACGATCGTAGCGCCCGGCCAGGAGCGCTTCGTCCGTGAAAAAGCGAATGACGTAGGCGAAGGCGGCGCGGGCCAGGGCCGCGCCCGCCAAGGCCGCCAAGGCGGCCGCGTACGGACCGCGGTACCCGGCGATGAAACGGTAGAGGGCGCGCGCCGTGGATACGTCTCGCAACCGGCGCAAATTGAAATCCTGAGCCCGCAAGGAGCGAGGGAGGGCGCTCATCCGCGCGGCCTCTGCAAGGATACGTTGGCGATCCAGTTTAGACGCTCAGCGGACAAAGTTCGGTAAGCGGCCTTGGATCTTCACGCGGGCGCGCCCGCGTCCGGACGGTTGGGACGCCGGCCGCATCCGCGGCGCCGGCCCGGTCAGCCGGTAGCGCGGGACGCGGCGGGCCCGCGCAGCCGCTGGGCCCGCCGCAACGTTCCGCCGCGCGGGCTACGCGTCGGCCTCCCGTCCGGTGCTACAATGGGCGGAGCGTTTTTCAATTCCGGGAACGGCGGAGCGACGCGGCAGGATGGACAGGGTCTCGATGGGCGTAATCGGCGTCGGCTCCATGGGCGCGCGCCCTGCCCGGAAACTGGCGCCTAGGCCTGGCCTGGACGGACGCGGATGAGGATCGGAACGGAAGAGGCGGGCGGGGATATGCGCGCGCGGAGCCGCCCTGCCCGGCTTGACGCGGCCTTGATTGCCGATCCTGACGCGCCGCGCGCCTGCGCGGAAGCCGGCCAACCGGTTTGCGCGGAGAAATCTTTGGGGCGGGCCGCCGTTAACGCGATGCAGGGCGCGGCCCGCGCGTGGGCAACGCTGGGCGCCAGCGGGCTGGATGCGGGGATGCGGCCCGGTTCAGGGCGGCAGGACGCGCGGGAATCGCTCTTGGCCTTGCCGGGCATGCCTTCCGCGTGCGGACTGCTGGCCGACGAAGCGGTTCCGGCGTGCGCGGCGTCCATGCCCTGTCCCGAGCCGGCCTGCCGGCCACGGTCCGTCCTGTGGCCATTGCGCTTCCGCCGCGCGGCCGCCGGCGCGCCGGAAGGCGACGACAGCATTGACGGCGGGTATCAAGCGGGCCTCTGCACCGCGTGCGCCCACGGCCGGAGTGAGGCGCACGCGCCCTGTCGGCACGCGGGACAGGCTCCGGGACTGACGGATGGACGCGGATGGGCGGGAACGCTTCCGGACGGCCGGCCGCGCCGCGCGGCGTGGCCGGATACGGCGAGGGCCGCGCGGACGCATGGCCGGCCCGTTCGCGTGGGCCGGATATGGGGCGCTGGCGGGAGCCGCCGGCCGCGCGGCCGGGACAACCGGTAGCCGCGCCCTTGTCCGTTGCGCCCGCGCGCGGTCGTCAATGCCGTTCCCGTCCGCCGCCCGTTGCCTGCGCCCCGGCTGTCGTTGCGCCGGCGCGGAGCCATGACGACGCAGTCGCTGGCCGGGCGCGGGACTTGGTCGTGGCCGGCCCTGTGGCGCGGGCGCCGCTGGATATGGACCGGCGCGGTGTTGTTGCTGATGGCGCTCGAGGGGTATCTGGCGGTATGGCAGTACCAGCGCTATCAAGTGCGCCTGGCCGAAAAAACGCGGCTGGCGCAGCAGCGGCGCCGCGCGCCGGTGACGTTGCTCCCGGCGGCGGACGCGGCGGACTTGGCCTATCGCCGCGCGCACGTGCGCGGCGCCTTCGATTTCAGTCGCCAGTTCGTCTGGGTAGGTCCCCGCGGCCGTATGGAACCGGGACCGCACCTGGTAACGCCTTTGCGCCTCGCGGATGGCCGCGCCGTGCTGGTGGATCGCGGCTGGATACCGGCTGTTCACGCCACGCCGGAGCAATGGGCCGCTTTGGATGCCGTCCCGCCGCAACCCTTGGCCGGCCTTTTGCTGCCGGGCACGCCGGTGCCCGATCCCGACTTTTTGGCGACCCAGCCGCGGCCGGTGCTGTTCTGGTCCCGAATGGATCTGGCGGCCATGCAGGCGCAGCTGCCCTATGAATTGCTGCCTCTCTACCTGCATCTGGAACCGGACGGCGCCGCCGCGCCCGACGCCTTTCCCGCCCGCACGCGGTACGCCGTGCGCACGGAACCCGGCATGCATCTGGGCTACAGCGTCCAATGGATCATGTTGGCGCTGATTCTGGGCTTCCTCTACGTCATGATTGTGCGTTTCGTCGAGCGCAGGGCCGGGGTGCGGCGGGCGGAAGCCCGCCCGGAGGAGAGGCATGGATAACGTTGCGGTCTGGGGTTCGCTCTTGCTCATGGCGGCCGGCCTGGGCTTCGTCCTGTTCCTGATCAAGCTTACGGTGCCGCGTATCTTCCGGAACGTGCTGGACCATTACGGACGCCGCCTGGAACTGGCGGAACAGATCATGAATACCCGGCGCGCGCCCAGGGAATGGGTCGTCAAGCCCCTGGCCCAGTTGGAGACGGAAGACGATCCCGCGCGGCGCGCCCGCATCCAGGCGCGCGCGGCGCGCCTGTGCATCCGTCGGCTGCAGGCCGTCATCAAGTTCATGCGGCAGGCCAATGCGTTCGACGCGCCGGACACCAAACGCACGGTCCTGGCCGCCTTGCGCCGCATTCTGAAGGCTTGGGAAGCGGACGGCTGGGAGGCCTTGGAGCCGGATCCGCATTACGTGCTCCTGCGCGACCGGCGACCGGAAGATCCGGCGCCTGGCGGCGCGGCCCGATCGGACTGAAACGTTGCGCGCCGCACGGCGCCCCGCTGGGACGCAACGGCCCGGACGCGGGCCGGCGCCGCGGCGCGTAATTCGTCCGCGTAAATCAAGCAGGAGGCCCGCGCTCGCGCCGGCGTCTCCGCGGTCCGCCACCCGCGGCCTTCTAAGGTCTGCCGGACGCTTCGGGGCCAACAACGGAGAGCAATGCGTGTTACACTGTAATAATGAGCAATGCGAATTTTGCTCCAAGTGTGCGCGTCGTGCGGAACGGGTTTGGGTAGCGCGAAGGCTGAGGATATTGACGCCTGAGGCGGCGCAGGGCTGTCATCCGGCGTTACGGCGCCGCGTATAGCATCCAGCGTCTAGGCCGGCGCCAAGCTCCTTGCGGCGTAACCGCCTATGTGATTTTCACAAAGAAAAGAGGGACTGCGCATGAAAAAAGAAAGGGAACGCGTCCGGAGACGCGTCGGATTGGTTGCCGTTGTGGCCTGGCTGGCCTGCAGCGCGCTGGGCGGCGGCGCCTGGGCCAGAGATGCCTTTGACGACGATTACCGCGACTGTCCAGCGCACAGCCGGCTGGACGCCTTCGACAACCTGCGCGTGACGCGGGGCGAAGAGGCCGACGAATTGGACGTGTCGTGGGCTCCGATCGATCTGGCCGCTTTGGGGCTCGGCAACCAGCGATACACGACGGAAATCACCGTCATTGCCGAAGGGCCGGGCGATGACGTCGTCCGCCGCGCGCCGTTGGGCGCGACGGAGGTCACCTTCGACGACATCGCGCAGGCCAGCGACTGGCAGTTTTCGGCCGCGCTCACGGATATCGCCGGGTACGTGATCAGCCATATCGTGACCGCTGACTTCACGGCCGGCCTGGACAAGCCGAAGCTGTTCGACTCCTTCTACTACGTGTCGGCGGCGGCCTCCAGCCTGGACGCCGATGAGTATCTCAAGGGCTCCGGGCGCGACCTGCAGTTGAAGCATGCCTTGGACGAAGAAGTGATCAAGGAACACGACAAGGGCGCCTTCTACTACTTGGGCTTCAACCACAACTTTGACAACTACTACGTCGACACCGGCATGACCAATCCCGCCAACCCCAAGTTCCGGATTGGCCTGGTGCATGATCTGGACACTGACCCCGCCGATGCCGATTTCGACCACTTCCGCCTGGAAATCCGGGACAGCAGCGGCGACGACGTGCTGGGCTTCCAGGCCGTCACAGTGTCGGACAGCGCCACCTACGGCGACGACGCGGTGCTCGTTTTCGGTTCGATCGGAACGGGCAGGGAAGCCCGAAGCCAGTACAATATGGTCGACGTAGACAAAGGCATTTACGACAGCGGCCGACGCTTTGCCAATGTCAAGACCGCCAACACGATTGACGCCGACGCAGGCGGTCGCCTCGACGCTGTCTACGACTCGTCGGATTCATGGTGGCGCCAGTACTTCGACGCGGCGGGCTCCGAGAACGATAGCGGCCCTCAAGTATTCGGTCAAGCGCCCAAGATTTGGGAAGGGGGCACGTCGCTGACCCTGAGCCAATCCTCCGCGACGCCCGTTCAGATCCCGCAATTTGACGGTAACGCTTACGTAGACGTTCCTCACTATAGCTACTCGTTGGCCGTGACCACCGGAACGGAAATCGGCCGTAATCTGAGCTATGCCAATCTCATGCCGGCGTATATGCTGGGAGCCAACGGCAAGCGTTCGGGGCTTCCGGCCAGCGTCTACGAGGCCGATCCGGACGACGACCTGCGGGAGTTTCGCGGGAGCGGCGGTATTCGTCGGTTGTTCGCGCGGACGCCCGACGCCTACTATGACGTTTCGTCCGATGCCCTGAACGACGATGGCAGTTACACGGTCGTCGTATGGGCGGAGAACGAGGATAACGAGGCGATCAGCCCGCACGCTTCCTTGACGTTCAACCTGCAGAACGCCAAGGAAAACGAGATGTTAGCCATCAACCAGTTTTGCTTTAGCGCGGACGACAACGCCAATCTGTATTTTCCCAGGCCTTTGGCCTTGTCTCAGGCCCTAGTGGATGCCGCGGCGGCACTCGCGCCCGCGGCGCGCACGGCGGCGTTGCTGGCGGCCGTTGAATCGTTCACGGAGAGCCTCCTGTGCCAGCGCGTCCCGAGCACGGCCTTGGCGCAGATAAGGACCCTCATCAGCTCCGATCCGGCAGGCCTGCCTACGGTCGGCTCTCCCAAGACGTCCTCGGCGATCAATTACGCCGGTCGCGTCGTGGGCATTACGATTGAGGCAAAGTAGCGACGGGATTGAAGCGGGATCGGCAAGCGGCATGAAGCCTTTGGGCTGAGGACGGAACGATCCGTCCGGTTGAAACGCGGCGGCGACGGCCCCGTCCATGCGGAACGCTTGTCATCAATGAGACGGCGCTCCCGCGCAGGGGGCGTCGTCTTTGTTGTTCGCCCACGGGCATTGCCTGCCGCAGTCTCGTTGCGTAGCGCGTAGACTGTACGGGACGGACGGAGGCGCAGGGTTGACGGGAAGGGCGGGTTCCGGCTCGCGCCGGGATTTGTCGCGTCGTGCGTAGCGGCCTCTGGATCGTTCGTTGCCCAGTTCGTCGTTCCGTAGACGGTCCGCGTCCTGTTGGCCATTAGGATATAAACGCGTCTCCGCGCCCGCTATGTCCATCGGTCTTCTCTTCCGTTATGCCTGCTTTTCTGCTATGCTTTGAAATAGCAGGTTCTCTTATGGGACGGCCCTTGGCCGTTTTTGCCTGTTGTGCAGGAACCTTAAGGGGACAGGGCATTAACAGGGCAATGCCGAAGCCGAATAGCGGTTTGTACCGGGGTTGTCTGGCGTTTTTGCGTTGGGTGAGCGCGGATAAGCGGTTGTTTCTGCATGGTTCTGCTTCTTCTTACAACACAGAACGCATTTCGAAGCCGGAAGAGGAAGACTGCATATGAATATGAAGAGGGTAAAGCCGATGTGGCGTATTGGATTGACCTTGGTCCTGTTACTGACGGCTTTCAGTGCGTTAGGCGGCGGCACCTGGGCCGATGATGCCTTTGACGACGATTACCGCGACTGTCCAGCGCACAGCCGGCTGGACGCCTTCGACAACCTGCGCGTGACGCGGGGCGAAGAGGCCGACGAATTGGACGTGTCGTGGGATCAGATCGATCTGGCCGCTTTGGGGTTGCTCGGCGACCGCCGCCGATTCGATACGGAAATCACCGTTATTGCCGAAGGGCCGGGCGATGACATCGTCCGCCGCGCGCCGTTGGGCGAGACTGATGTCACCTTCGACAACATCGCGCAGGCCAGCGACTGGCAGTTTTCGGCCGCGCTCACGGATATCGCCGGGTACGTGATCAGCCATATCGCGACCGCTGACTTCACGGCCGGCCTGGACAAGCCGAAGCTGTTCGACTCCTTCTACTACGTGTCGGCGGCGGCCTCCAGCTTGGACGACGACGACGAAGAGTATCTCAAGGGCTCCGGGCGCGACCTGCAGTTGAAGCATGCCTTGGACAAAAAAGTGATCAAGAAACACGACAAGGGCACCTTCTACTACTTGGGCTTCAACCACAACTTCGACAACTACTACGTCGACACCGGCATGACCAACCCCGCCAACCCCAAGTTCCGGATTGGCCTGGTGCATGATCTGGACATTGACCCCGCCGATGCCAATTTCGACCACTTCCGCCTGGAAATCCGAGACGACAGGGGCGACGACGTGCTGGGTTTCCGGGCCACCACGACGTCGGACAGCGCCACCTACGGCGACGACACGGTGATCGTTTTCGGTTCGGTCGGGACAGGGCGAGCCGCCCGCACCCAATACAATATGGCCAGCGTGGACGCGGCCATTTACGATGCCGACGAACGCTTTACCAATATCAAGACCGCCAACACGATTGACGCCGACGAAGGCGGCCGCTTGGATGCAGTCCATGCCTTGACGGATGCGAACTGGCGGCCGTACTTTGACGAGGGGGGCAGCGACAATGACAACGGCCCTCAGGTGTACGCTCAAGCGCCCAAGATGTGGGAAGGCGATACGACGCTGACCTTGAGCATACCTTCCTCGACTTATGTCCAGACGGAGGTATTCTCTGCAGGTCCTCCTCCTGGTTTCCAGTCCGAGGATCGCTACAGCTTCATGTTGGAGGTGACTGCCGGAACGGAACTGGAACGGAACCTGAGCTATGCCAACCTTATGCCGGCGTATATGCTGGGAGCAGAGGGGGCAGCCACCGGGCTCTTGGCTAGCGTAAACATACCCTACCACAATAATGGCGGGATCCGAAGGCTGTTCGCGCGGGCGCCCGACGAGTACTATGACGTTTCTCCCAGCGCCTTGCGCGACGACGGTTCCTATACCATTACCGTGTGGGCGGAGAACGACGATGACGAGATTATCAGCCCGCCAGCTACCTTGACGTTCAACATTCAGGACGAAAAGAGCGCCTCTGCGCTATCAAGCAACCTGTTGTGCTTCAACGACGGCACCAATCGGTACGGTCCCAGACCCCTTCTGTTGCCTACAAATATTTATGGGAGGCAAACCGCTTTGATACTTGCGGCGCTTGACGTGTTAGCTGGGCAATTGTGCTCAAACGTCACGGACGTTGCCCGAACTCAGTTGCGGGGTCTCGTCAGTAATCCTAATCCGCCGGGACTTCCCACGGTTGGCGTTCCTACGACGTCCAGCGGGCTCGATTACAGGGGACGCGTAGTAGGCATCACGCTTGAAGACAAGTAGTGAAGTTCAACGCAACTTGGTCTGTCTCTGGAGAGACGCGTTAACGCACATTGAACGGCACACCGCTGGCGGTGCGCCGTTTTTCGTTTGCCCACTGGCTTTTCCGCTGGGCGAACTGAGGCCGTATGCCGCGCAGATCTTTTCGCTAGGCACGCGCGTGGCGAGCGATACGGCGTGCAGGAACGGCCGGAATGCGGTTACCGCATTCCGCAGGCCATGCGCAAGACGTTTTTTTATGACTTGCGTTCGTATGACGACCGATGTTGCTCTCCGTACGTAAACGGTTGCGCGCGTATGGCCCATAGCCTTGACGGGTCTTGAGGCGCGGCCGTGAGTCAGGACGCGACGGAGTCAAGGCAAAGTTGACGCCGCGGGCAGGCGCGGATGCCGCTTGGCGAGAAGTTGAGGGGCTGGACGATTTCATCCGCGCCTCGGAACGGCGACATTGAGCCAGGACGAAGACGATTGCGCGCCGGGCCGCATAGCCGTCGCCGGTTTGACCTGCGCATTCGGGAGAGGCCCGGCGCGCAATCTTGCGGTGCGTAGCGCCGCGACCGCAACGAAAAATTTTGGCTGTTGCACAGGAACTCTCGCGGCCTTCCGAATGCAGGCGTTGTTTTGCCGGGCAGAGAGGCTTTCGGCGAGAGATCGCCGCGCGGCTTGCCTTCATCGCGCCGTCCTTGGATGGCCATCCGCCGGCCTCCGGCCCGAACGAACGGAGAGAGGTCAGCCTCTACGCCCAAGGCTGGGGACGGGCGATGGGGGGCATCAATCGTTCGGATGCGGAAGGATTTGGATACAATTCCGACGGGGAAACCGCCCCTCGTTTGCGCGCGCGTGCGCCCCATGGCGCGCCAGCTATACAGGTTTTTCATGTCCCTGCCCCGCCCTGAACACCCGCGTCCGGACTTCATGCGCCAACCTTGGCTGAATCTGAACGGAGAGTGGCATTTTCGCTTCGATCCCCAATGGGAAGGCGAGCAGAGGCAATGGCATTTGACGGGCGCCGTATCGCGCAGCGGCGCGCGCATTACGGTGCCCTTTCCCTGGGAAAGCCGTTTGTCCGGCCAGGGCCGCGCGGATTTCAAGGGCGTCGGCTGGTACGAACGGGAGATCGCCATTCCCGCGGACTGGGACGCTCTCGATCCCGTCTTGCATTTCGGGGCCGTGGATTGGCAAGCCCGCGTCTGGCTTAACGGCCGCCTGGTCGCGGAACGCGCCCACGGCTATCTGCCGTTCGCGTGCGACCTCGCGGGCAGAGTGGCGGCCGGCGAAACGGCGCGCCTGACCGTCAGGGCCTGCGACGTCGCGGATGCCGTTACGTTGGTCGGCAAGCAGACGCCCCGCTGGTATACCCACAGCAGCGGCATTTGGCAGACCGTCTGGCTGGAGGGACGCGCCCGGAACAGCCTGCAGGCCATTCGCCTGGCCCCTGACGTCGAGGCCGGTCAGGCGCGGGCCTGCGTCTCGCTCGCGGTGAAAGATCCGGGCGCCTTCCGCCTGCGCCTGCGTTCTCCGGAGGAGCGCTTCGCTCCCGTGTCCGTCCCGCTGGAACTGGCGGCCGGCGCGCATGCGCGCAAGGTCTCTCTGTCGCTACCGAACGCCCGTCTGTGGTCCCCGGACGATCCCTACCTGTATGACGTGTGCGCCGCATTGACGCCGGCGGGCCGGGACGCGGGCGACGCGGTGACGACCTATTTCGGCATGCGCAAGATTGCCAGGAAGCCCTATGGGACGAACCCTTACGCGTGCATCTGGCTCAACGACGAACCGCTCTATCTGCGCGGCGCGCTGGACCAGGCCTTTCACCCGGAGGGCCTGTATGCCTATCCGTCCGATGCGGCCATTCGCCGCGACGTCGCCTTGGCTCGGGAACTGGGCCTGAACCTGTTGCGGTGCCATGTCAAGATCAATGATCCCCGCTATTACTACTGGGCGGACCGCCTGGGCATGCTCATCCATTACGACATGCCCAGCCCCGCTCTGGATTCGCCTTCCATGCGCCGGATTTGCGCGGATACGATACGCGGCATGATCGCCCGGGACTTCAATCATCCGTCCATCATGCTGTGGGTGCTCTTCAACGAGACGTGGGGCCTGACGCGCCAGCGGACCGCCGAGGGCCAGGCTTGGGTGCGGAGTATGTACCGTCTGGCGCGCGCGCTGGATCCGACCCGTCTGGTGGAAGACAATTCGCCTTGCCATTACGACCACGTCGCGACCGACGTCAATTCCTGGCATTTCTACGTCAACGACTACGCCCGCGCCCGCGCCCATGTGCAATCCGTCGTGGACCGGACCTTTCCCGGCTCCGCGTTCAACTATGTCGGCGGCAACGTCCAGGGCGCGGAACCCCTGATGAACAGCGAATACGGCGGCATCAGCGCGGCGATGGGCGACATGGATATCTCCTGGTGCTTCAAGTACCTGACGACGGAGCTGCGGCGCCATGCCCGGATCTGCGGCTACGTCTATACGGAACTGACCGATATCGAGTGGGAACACAACGGCTTCGTCAAGTACGATCGGTCCCGCAAATTCTTCGGGTACGAAGAGTTCGTGCCGGGCATGACGGTCGCGGATCTGAACGCCCCTCATTTCGTGGGCCTGGACTGCCCGCCCTGCCAGACCGTCGCGCCGGGCGCCGTCTTTGCCGCGCCGTTGTTCGTGAGCGCTTGGGGCGCGTCGCTGGCGCGAGCTGTAGTCGAATGGGAAGTGCAGCTGACGGATCGGACGGGCCGGACCGCGCCGGTGGCGTCAGGCTCTCGCCCTGTCCGGCCCGTGCGCTTTGGCGTTGCGGTATGCCCTGAGCCGTTGTCTTTCAACGTGGGTTCCCGGGAGGGCTTGGCGACGGTGGGGTTGCGCCTGGTGGACGCGTCCGGCGCCTGCCGGCACCGCAACTACGTGAATCTGGAGATTGCCCAGGGGCCTTCGGCGCGGGTGGTCGAGACGGAGCAAGGCGTCCTCGTGCGCTTCGCGCCGCATACGTACCGCCGCTCGGGATGGCCCCTGCCGGTCGTGGCTCCCAACGGCAGCAAGGTGGCAGGGCAGGGCGCCGGTTTTCTGGAGTACGCGATCGATATTCCCTCCTCCGTCGCGCTGGATGCTCTGACCTGCGTGGACTTCATCTGCGAATTGGGCGCGCGCGCGTCCCTGACGGAAAAACTTTCCTGGCCGCCCCGCCACGGGCGGCCGCACACGCCCCAGACGATGGAGAAGCAATTCCCTTCTGCCGTAGACGTAGGCATGGCCGGAATCAAAGTGGCCGCGGTGGCCTTGCCGGATGACCCGGCGGACGCCCGCGGCGTGTTGAGCCATTATCGCGGCCATGAACCCGGCTCGTACGGCTATCTGCATACCTGTACCGTGCAAGGCGCCGATCTGCAGGCTGTCCTGGCCCGCGTGGCTGCGCGCCGGTTGACGTTGCGCCTGGATGCCGCGGCTGCGCGGGGCTTCTCTCTGTACGGGGAACAGGCCGGACGCTACCCCGTGGATCCCACTCTGGTTTTTCGTCAGGCTCGGAACTCGGACGGGCAACGTTGAGGCGCCTGCCCGCGCGCCGCGCGTTCGCCCTCTGGGCTTGGAACGTAGCGGGTTGGACAACGGCTATGGCCCGCGCGTGCAGGGCTACCGTCTTGGGTTCCGGCCTTTCATAACGACAGGTTCTGGCATCGTGCCGATTGGGATTGGACAGAGCGCGAGGGGCCTTGCAGAGCCAAGGCGCGGCCACGCGCCCCACTTGGGGTCTGTGCGTTCATCCAAGGGGCAGTTTCCGACACGACCGAACGGCGGGCTTTTCCGCCGCTAACCGCGGGCTCTGCTGCCGTTGGGCCCTGCGCGTCCGCAAACGGTTAACCGCTGCGCGCAGGCAGGCCTGCCATACCTTCTGGGCTGGGGCCAAGCGTCAAATCTGGACTGAATGGCTATAGGGGGCAACGTTAGGCCGCCGCTCGATCAGGATTCGTGAGACACCCTTGCCGAGGGCATCCTCTCCCCATTGCGAGCATCCCAAGGGCCCGTTAACGCGCCCTCAATCCGGGCTGTACGTTCGCCGATAGCCTGCAGTTCCTGGCGTTGCGTCTCCAGACTGCGTTCCATCTTTTCTGTGGCCCGTTGCTGGCTTTGTTCCAGGCGGTCAATGCGATCCTCTAATTGGGCGACGGCCGCCTGCTGGCTTTGTTCCAGGCGGTCAATGCGATCCTCTAATTGGGCGACGGCCGCCTGCTGGCTTTGTTCCAGGCGGTCAATGCGATCCTCTAATTGGGCGACGGCCGCCTGCTGGCTTTGTTCCAGGCGGGCGACGGCCGCCTGCTGGCTTTGTTCCAGGCGGGCGACGGCCGCCTGCTGGCTTTGTTCCAGGCGGGCGATGCGATCCTCTAATTGGGCGACGGCCGCCTGCTGGCTTTGTTCCAGCAGGGCGACGGCGTGCTGGTTCTGTTCCAGGCGGGCGACGGTAGCCTGCTGGTTTTGTTCCAGCAGGGTCATGCGAGCCTCCAAACGATTAATCAACTGGTTGAAGTGATCCTTCAGCGTCTTGGCGTTGCTATTCATCAAGTACAGGTTGAACGGCAACAGGATGCCTAGCAATGTCACGCCAACGCCAATAACGATCCACGATTCGCGATCCATGAAGAAACCTTACGCGTTGCAATGCCCATGAGGCCATTATAGCGCATAACGCTGTATTGTTGCGACACCAAACGCAAAAATTCCCATGGCCTAAGCCAGGATCGCGCCAACTCGATCGGCCCGTCGCCCCTGGACGGAAGTCCCGCTGGAGACCGGGGCGAAAGCGGGTGATGCGCGTTCGGCAGGTCTTCCCGCGCAACGCCAGGTCAGGCTTTGGAAGCGGGTTGGCGTTGCGTACGGCCTCAAACGGCGGTCTCCGGGCAGTGGGCTTGCCCCCGCCCCCTGGCGATAACGACTTTTCCGCCGACGGACCCGTTGGCGAAGCGCCCTGTCGCCTGGATCGGCTCGATAGCCCATGTCCGCGGTGGCCGTTGCCTCGCCGGACGCGAGCCCGGAGACGGTCGGCGGATCAGGGCGGACGTATCCGGGTTGCGCTGCGGTCGGGCGCGGCCGCGCAACGCCGCGGGTTTAACGCTGTGCCTTGGCCTGCCACGCGCGCGCGGCGCTTCGGTTTTCCATGGCGTCCAGCATGCGGCACGCGGCTTACGGCGTTCCGCCGTTACGTACGTAGCCCTTCCTCGCGTACAATGATGCAGGCTATCCTGGACGGAAGGCGCATCGGCGCATCAGCCAACGGATCCTGCGCGCCCCCTTGTTCTGGCCATGCGGCTAGGAGAAAAAATGTCGCCTGCCGCCGTATATCACCGCATTTACGCGATGGTGCGGCAAATTCCCTGCGGCCAGGTCGCGACCTATGGCCAGATTGCCCAATTGGTCGGCCCGTGTACGGCGCGGATGGTGGGCTATGCCATGGCGGGGTTGAACCTCGAGTCGGACGTTCCCTGGCATCGCGTCATCAACTATCAAGGCCGCATCAGTCCCCGAGCGGGCGTGGGCGCGGCCATCCAGCGCCAAAGGCTGCAGGCGGAAGGGGTCGGCTTCAACGCCGTCGGCGCGGTGCCTCTTGAGCGGCATCGCTGGCAGGGACCCAGGATCCGGCCGGAGGCCTGACGTCCTGTCGTTTCCCTCGGGATGAGACCGCGTAGCCTCCTGCGCGCGGGCGGGGACGCGCGGCGCGGGCAACGGACAAGGTTTTCGCCTGGGCGCGGCGACGTTTTCAACGTTGGGCCTATGTCGGCGGGGGCGCGCGGCAGGCCCCCAGCGCGCACGGAATCGCGGTCGGAACGGAGAAAGGAGTGCGTCATGAAAGCCCTGATTGTGCAAACCGAACGCGAAGGCCGCCCCTTGGCTTGGCAGGAAGTGGCGGAGCCGGCCTGCGGTCCCGACGAGGCGTTGGTGGACATTTACGCCACGGCCTTGAATCGGGCGGATCTGTTGCAGCGCACCGGCCGCTATCCGCCGCCCCCCGGCGCGTCTTCCGTGCTGGGCCTGGAAATGGCCGGCCGGATCGCGGGTTTGGGCTCCGAGGTGCGCGACTGGCAAATCGGGGATCGGGTGTATGCCCTGTTGACGGGCGGCGGCTACGCCGAGCGCGTCAACGTGCCGGCGCGCATGTTGCTTCCCCTCCCGGAGGCGTGGAGTTTCGCGTATGCCGCGGCCATTCCGGAAGTGTTCCTGACGGCGTATCTGAATTTGTTTATGGAAGCGGCTTTGCAGCCTGGCGAGACGGCCCTGATTCATGGCGGCGCCAGCGGCGTAGGGACGGCCGGCATTCAAATGGCGCGGGCCGCGGGGTGCCGCGTCCTGGTGACGGCCGGCACCGACGAGAAAACGGCGCGTTGCGCGGAACTGGGCGCCGACTTGGCCGTCAACTATCGGCGCGAGGATTTTCTCGACGGCGTCCGCGCGTTTACGGACGGGGCGGGCGTAGACGTCATTCTGGATATGGTGGGCGGGCCGTATCTCGAACGCAACCTGGCCTTGCTCAAGGTCGGCGGGCGGCTGGTCGTCATTGCGCTGCTGGGCGGAGCCACGGCCCAAATCAATCTGGGCCAGTTGATGCGCCCGCGCCTGCGTTTGATCGGATCCGTCCTGCGACCGCGGAGCGTGGAGGAAAAGACGCGCATCATACAGCGTTTCCTGGCCCAATTCGAGGCGCGCTTGCGGGACGGACGCATCCGTCCCGTCATTGACTCGGTCTATCCCGTGGCGCAGGCCAACGCGGCGCATGCGCGCATGGCGGCCAACGCCAACATTGGCAAAATCGTGCTCAAGGTGCGCGCGTGAGGCCACGCCGGTCGCGTCTCAGGCTGGGAAAAGCGGAAGGCGCCTCCGTCATCCCTGACGGAGGCGCCACCTGCGCGCGCAACGTTCCGGCCCAGCCCAAGCGGAACCCTGCGGACGGCGGGTTCTGCCTGGGGAATGGGCCCCCTGGGACTCGAACCCAGAACCCACGGCTTAAAAGGCCGTTGCTCTGCCAATTGAGCCAGAGGCCCATACGCTCCAGACTATAGCATACCGCGGTTCCGTACCGCGATTTTGGGGCTGGCGCCGTCGGCGCGTCCCGCGCGGCGCCGGAGGATGCAGGCCGGCGCGACATCCGTCCGGTACGGGGCTTGAGGGTACAATGACGCAACGCGTACGCGCAGGCGGGCCAGGCCCGCAGCTGGCGCCGCGCGGGTGCGAGGACGAGAGCCAGGGAGGCGGAACGATGTCGAATGTGGAGCGAACCGTGTATACGCAGCTGGGAGTGCGCCCCGTGATCAATGCCGCGGGCTCCAAGACCGTTTTGGGCGGCTCCCGAGTGTCGCCCGAAGTGCAGGCGGTGTCCGCCGCGGCCAATCGGCACTACGTGGTGATGGAGGAGCTCCAGCGGCAAAGCGGGGCCGCGGTGGCGCGCCTCGTCCACGCGGACAAAGCGCTCGTCACCCCCGGTTGCGCCGCGGCCATGACGTTGGGCGTGGCCGGCCTCATGACCCGCAACGATCCCGCCCGCATCGCCCAGTTGCCCGATGCGACCGGCTTGCGGAACGAAATCGTCATCCAGAAATGCCAGCGGTATGCCTATGACCGCGCGCTGACCTTGTGCGGGGCCCAGCTGGTGGAAGTCGGGGACGCGGACGGCGCCAGCGTCGCGGAGGTCGAGGCCGCGTTGACGGACAGGACCGCGGCCATTCACTACCTGGCCGTCGGGCACCCGCCCTCGTCTTTGCCCTTCGAGACGCTGCGCGACCTGGCGCACGGCCATGGCGCGGCCATCCTGGTGGACGCGGCCAGCGTGGTGTATCCCCTGGACGACATGACCTTCTACAACCGCGCGGGCGCGGATCTGGTCTGTTACGGCGCCAAGTACTTCGGCGGCTACAACGGGACGGGCGTGCTGTGCGGCAAGGCGGACCTCGTGGACGCGGCCGTCAGCCACTCCTTCATCAGTTTCGAGACCCGGCAGAACCGGGCCTTCGGCCGGCCCTTCAAGCTGGATCGCCAGGACATCGCGGGCGTCGTGACGGCCTTGACCCAGTGGTTCGCCATGGATCACGAGGAACGCTTGGCCGATTTGGAGCGCCAAGGCCAGATCCTGCTGCACGCGTTGCGCGACGCCGCGTCGATCCAGGCGGAATGGGCCCCCAGCGCCAACACCATCAACCACGCCGTCCGGATCCGGCTGGACGCGGAGGCCCTGGGACGGTCCGCCCGCGCCGTGGAGGCGGAACTGATGGCCGGCGAACCGGCGATTGCCGCCGTCGTCGCGGCGGACGACGAGCTGCTCCTGATCGTCAATCAATTGTACGAAGGCGAAGCGGAAATCGTCGGGCAACGCCTGCGCGCGATCCTGGCGCGCTGAGGCGTCCGGCCCCCTGCGGGCGGGACGACCGGCGGCGGCGGCAGCCTCAGGTTTGGGCGCAGCACATGCCGAAGACTTCCGGATACGTGCCCGCGGGATGGTCTTGCAGGTAACGGTCCTGCACGGCATTGGGCGGCAGATGTTCGACCATCTCGAAGCCGGCTTCCTGCAGACGCGCCGCCACGCGCGCCGGATCGAAACTGGAGATCCAGGGCTCGCCCCGCTTGGCCACGAACTGGCCCGTATCCTGTTGCAAGGTGCGCCATTGCGCGGGCGTGCAGTCTGGATCCGACAGGTAATCGAACATGAGGTAGGAACCGCGCGCCGCGCGGGACGCAATGGTGTCCAAGACCTTCTGAATGTCCTCTTGGCTTAGGTAATAGGTGACCCCGAACCAGGAGAAGATGGCCGGCAATTCCGGCTGGAAACCGGCGCGCAGGAGCGTGTCCATCAGATCCTGCTCCGCCAGATCGACCGCGATGTAATGGGTGTTGGCGGGCTTGGGAATCCGGGCCTTGGCCATGCGCCGCAGTTTTTCCTGTTGCGTGGCTTCCTGGTCCAGTTCGTAGACCGTCAGCTGCGGCATGAGATCGGTGCGTCGCATGGCGAACGAATCATGGCCGGCGCCCAGGATGACGTACTGGGACGCGCCCGCGCGGACGAGCCGCTCCACTTGGTCTTCGCCGAACCGCGCGCGCACGTACACGCAATGGGTAACGGGCTGCAGTTTGCCCAGAAGGCCGTCTATGACCACCCGGGTCAGGACGCGATGGCGGATGACCGTGCGCCAGAAGGCGCTGGTCAAGGACAAGGCCAACGTGTCCTGGAACACGGGCGGCGATACGCGCCGCAAGTGCAAGGCGCGTACGCCTGCAGTCAAGTCGGCGGTTTTGCTGGGTTTGGTCTTGACGCGGGACATGCTAGCGGCTCCGAAAAGAAAAAGACGTGCAGGACGGAACGATCCGTAACGGCTGCCGCTGAAAGATCGCGGCCGGCAGCTGGGACGAAGGCCTCCTTTCAGGACGCGGCCGCGCGGCGGGCTTTCGTCAGGACGTCGACCCAATAGGGATCCAGGCGCGGAATGCGCAGGAAGTAGTCCGCCGCCTGGGCGTCGAACGCATGGTAGGCGCAGCGGTTCAACGCCTTGACAGTCGCCTGGGGATAGGGCCGTTCCACGCAACGCCAGACGTCTCCCGCCTGCACCGTGCCGGGCTTGAGCACTTGCAGGTAAAACCCGGTGCGCAGTTCCCGCAACACCTGTTTCACCCAGTCCGCGCGTCCTACGCGCCACGCCTGTTTCTGGCAGGGCACGCGCGGCTTGCTGACCTGGACGCGGGCGGTTCCCACGTCATAGACGTCCAGTAGGCAGATACGGTCTTCGCACGCGTGCGCCAGCGTCCAGTTTTCGCCGACGCTGCCGTCGGCCAGCGCCAGGCCCAAACGTTGATTCCAGAAAACGAAATCGGCCCGCGCCTGGCAGCAGACGGCCATGTTGCGCGCGCCGTGATTTTGCTTGTCGGCCACTTCATCGCCTTGCAGTCCGGCTACGGTCAAGGGCACCGGCCCGGCCACGGCCTGGCGCGCGATGGAGGAAGTCCAGGGGCCTTGCGGGCCTTGAAACGTGCGCGGCCGCCCGATGTGGATGGAGGCGATGCGAATGGGCGGATAGGACATGAACGATCGGGACGCGCGGGCGTGGAACCTGCCTAAGTATAGCGTCCCGGATGCATTATGGCCAGCGGCCGCGGTCTCTGCCCGCCCCATGCCGCCGCGCGGGGACGCGGAACCCGCGCGTCAAACGTCCCGCGGCTCCGCGTAGCCGGGACCGCCCGCCGCGAGAAAGCCGCGGCTGACGCCCGTCGGCGCAGGGCTGATCCAGAAAGCGTAGAGCTGGCCGGCGCGCAGATGGAAACGAAACTGTACGGGACGGCGCGCCAAGGGGGCCAGATCCCGGACGCCGCGCCACTGCACCGGCGCCCGCGTCGCATCCGCGCGGACGGGACGGCAGTTCCCCAGGGAATAGGGTTCCAGGACCGCGCCGGCTTCGTCCAGGATTTCCACGCGCAGTTCGCCGTCCGGCGCTTCCAGATTGACGAACAGATAGCGTCCCGTAAACGACACCGGACGCGTAGCCACAAGGCCGCCGTTCCGATCGCCCTTCAAGGACGCGAAGCCGTCGCGGCGGAGCGTGGCCAGCCCCGTATGCCCGCCGGCGTACATGGCGTTGTCTTGGGGAAAGGCGCCCGTTGCGCCGGGAGCCAGGCGGGAGCCTTGGCCGGAAAAGGCCCCGTAATAAAACCACAATTCGTCCCGCACCACCAGGCAGACGCCCCCGGCCGCGTGGTGATAGCCGTAGTTCCAGTCGCCCCAGCGCCGGCTGCAAGGAAGGAACGGCGTACGGCACGGACGATGCCAGTGGAATCCGTCGCGGCTGTAGGCCAAATGCAAATCGTTGATTTTGGGACGTCCGAGTTGCGCGGCCGCCTGATTTTCCGGACCCTGGAAAAGGGCGAAAACGCCCAGCATCAGGCTTTCGTACGCCACGGCGTTCGCGTCGTACAGCTGCGGAGCCGCGCCGAGAAAGGGATCCGGCCGATCCAGGCGATCGGCCCGAGCCCACGGCGTCGGCGCTCCCGCTGGCCAACGCGCGGCGCGGGCGAAATCCGTATGTTCGAAGTAGGACCGCGCGCGCCGATGCCAACCCGCGCGAATGCTGAAAACGAAGGTGCGGCGAAAGGGATTGTAGAAGAAACTCGTGTTATCGCCGCAGCGGGACGTCAAACCCAGTTCCTGCCAGTGAATGCCGTCGGCGGAGCGGTAGATCGCGCCGGACTGGCCTTGCGCCCAACGCCAGAAGAGAAACATCTTGAAGCGCGCGGCGGGTTCGGCGTCGGCGTCCCGCCATACCAGGCCGCCGTCGCGGCGATGGCCCGGTCGGGGCGCTATCACCGCGTTCGTGCCGGAGACGACGTCGAAATGCGGGCGACGCCAATGCAGGCCGTCGTCGCTGACGGCCAACGCGGTGCCGTCGAACCAGCCCGCGTGGTACCAGAGCTTGAACAGGTCGTCTTGCGGGTCGTACCAGGCTCCGTCGTTGAACGGCGCGGCGACCGGGCAATGTCCGCCGTTGCGTTCCAGGGCCGTTTGCGGCGACAGTACGGGCGCGGCGTCATGTATCTGCGCCTGATGGTACGTCCGCGTCAGGGTCGTATATTCAATCAGAAAATCGTCCACGAACAACTGGCGTCCGACGTCAATCGGAATGACGCGCGGCGGTTCGGCGAGATACGGAACGGGCAAGGGATCGCCGCCCGGAGAGATACCCTGCGGCGGCCAGACGGAGGGGCTTGGGAGACCGTTGTAGGTTATGCCGTCCATCTTGTCCTCTTGGACCGCGTTCGTGCCTGACGCGCTGGGTGCTTTCCTCGACATTCTTCCTTGCCTCCTGCGAACGGAGCCGGATTGCGCGCGGAATGGCAGGGCTCTCGCGTAAGTGCCATTCCGGCTCTGGCCTTGAACTGATTGCAGCCTTAGGGTCGGTTGCGCCTCTGATGCAACGCTGCGCGCGGACATCCGCCCCGAAGCACAACTACATGCGCCGTCAACGTCTCTGAGAGGCACCACGTACGCCCTTTAGGCCTGCCTTCCAAGGGCCCGATACGCCCCCAGCCCGATGCTCGCCGGCCTGACGCGTCAGCCGTTTCCGGCAGGCCTGAACTGCCGCTTCGCCCCGGAACGATTCGCTGGATGCGATCCGCGGTCACGCCCTTTCCCGGATTGCGTCGAACGCGGCTCCTTTGCCTCTCGCTTGGCCAGCGCAAGGTCAACCCTTGCGCCGTAAGCCTGCGGGGCGTTCTGTCGCTTCGTTCTCTTGTTGCCGGTGGAGTTTTGTCGCCCGTATGGCGCTCTTCCTTTCTCTGCCTGCCGGGGGACGCAGTGTTGAGCTGTGACTTTATCAGTTCCCTCTACCTCAACCCTGCCGTGAGTACAGGGCTCGGGTTTGCACGTCAAAGGTTCTCGCACCAGATAATTTGTCATGCTTACCTTGTCAGATAAAATGAGGATGACGCACGGAGGGCTCATGAGACGGTTGCGCGGCCCCTACGAACGGCCGGCCGCGCTGCCCGGTTCCGCCCGGTTGAACCTGCGGCTCTCCAAGAACGTCAATGACCATGACATCGGTTGCCTGATAAGCTGCTGGATCTGGCTGCAATCCTACCTCAACGCGGCCGAGTCCAATGCATCCAGCAGCGAGAAGGGATCGCGTCCTGCTTGGCGCGCGGCATGCAAGTCGCGTATAGCGGGCCAGCGGCTCGCATTCCGCCGCGTCAGTTGTTTTCGGAAGGCTTGGCCTGCAGCTTGGTCCCAGAACAGACCGACGAGTTCAACCAGATTATCCTCTTTTTCTTGTTGCCGGCCTTGTTGCCGGCCTTGTTGCCGGCCTTGTTGCCGGCCTTGTTGCCGGCCTTGTTCCAGGCCCTGCAGTCGACCTTGCTCCAGGCCCTGCTCCAAGCCCTGTTGCGTGCCGAATTGCCGCGCGTCTTCCTTGATTTCGTCCAGGGTCACCCTATCCGCCTCCAAGGCTGCCAATGAATCAAACGCTTCCGGCCGCAAGGCCAAGAGCCCTGCACCGCGCAAAGCGGCGGAGTTCTCTGCCCGCAGAGGCCAGCACTCTTCCTTTCTCTGCCTGCCGGGGCGGGCGCAGCGCGGATGTACGGAGGTCTTTCGCCCGCGGGGCAATGACTTGACGGCAGGGCGCGCCGGGTACCGTGCCGGGTCGTGGGCTGGGGGTTCATGCGCCGACCCCGGATGGACATGTCGGCCTTGCGCGCAAGGCCATAGACCCGGTCCCAGGACCGCCCGTTACGCGCAGGCGCAGGGGACGGCCTCGTCGATCCGCCAGGCGGGGGATCTGGAAGCGGAAGCCGCCCCGGCTGCGGTCGAGGAGGGGATCCTCCTCTTTTTCGTGCGCGCGCACGTCCGTGCGATCTCGCCGCTCGGCGGACCGATCCGGATCAGACGGCTTATAGGCCATCCGGCGCGGCGAGACGACCGATCTCACCCGTCGGCCAACGATGCATAGACCGCGTTCCTCTGCCCGTACGCGGCCGGCCACCCACGCCAGGGGATCCGAGTGCGCCATCCCCCGCATAGCGCTGCCTCGCACCGACGGCCACGCGCTTTTTGCCCGCGTATAGGCCGGAACAGGGAGGCCGAACCATGGTATCGGCCATCGGGGACCATCCTCGCGGAGACCGGCAAAGGGATGGCTAGCCTGGAGGCTAACCGCGGGTTCACAGGATACCCATAAATGTCAACACTGCTGGTCCAATGCGTCCAGCAGAGAGAAAGGATCGCGTCCTGCCTGGCGCGCGGCATGCAAGTCGCGGATAGCGGGCCAGCGGCTCGCATGCCGCCGCGTCAGTTGTTTCCGAAAGGCCTGGCCTGCGGCTTGGCCCCAGAACAGCTCGACGAGTTCAACCAGATTATCCTCTTTTTCTTGTTGCCGGCCTTGTTCCAGGCCCTGCAGTCGGCCTTGCTCCAGGCCTTGCTCCAGACCCTGCAGTCGGCCTTGTTCCAGGCCTTGTTCCAAGCCCTGCTCCAGGCCCTGCTCCAAGCCCTGCTCCAGGCCCTGTTGCGTGCCGAACTGCCGCGCGTCTTCCTTGATTTCGTCCAGGGTCACCATATCCGCCTCCAAGACTGCCAATGAATCAAACGCTTCCGGCCGCAAGGCCAGGCCCTGCACCGCGCCTTGCACGCGCGTCGCCAGGTACCGCGCGAAGTCCGCGCGCAACGCGGCGGGACTCTCGGCCAGCAGCGGCCGGAGCTCGGCCTGGATTATACGTCGCGTCGCGTGGCCGACCTGGCGCAGGCGGCCTTCCCGGCGCAGGCAATCCAGTTCCCAGGCGATGACGCAGGAAACCAGATTGGCGGCAGGCAGATCCTGATGCGCAAACGCGTGGATATCGATCGTCGTGCCTGCGCGGAAGCCCACCGCCCCGTGCATCTGCTCGGAATAATCGTAGACGTACCAGGGCGTAGCCCATGGATGCGGTCCGACATGGAAGACCAGCGGCATCAGTTCCAGGGGCGCGCCATTCGCCTGGCGCAAGCCGTGCCGCGCCAGCGCCTCCAGCAAGCCGTGCATGTAGGTCGCCATGCGGGAGGTCATGTCGGCATCGTAACCGGATTGCCCTTCCAGCAACAAGGCGATGCGCGGCTGTCCGGCCGGGTCGCGCAACAACCAGACCATGTCGCTGATGCGGTGCTCCAGGTCGGGCGTAATCCATTCCTTGTCCATCGCCTGCAACTGCGCTTCCGGGAGCGGAAAGTTCAGCCGGGGCCTCAGAAACCCCCGGATCAGATGCAGCACCACCAGGGGATGCTGCATCAACAGCTTGAACAGGGCATCGTAGGGGGTTCGCCGCTGGGCAGGGGGCATGCGTTCTTCTCTCTCTCTGACGTTCCATTCGTACGCGCACCGGATCGCGCCCGCCCGCGGGACGGGGCCGAGCGGCGGCCGCGCCCGCCACAGGGCGCGGGCGCATCGGGAGGGCATCGACGGAACAAGTATACGCGTGTGTGGATTGAACGGCAAATTTTGTCTTTTGTTAGTTCTATATAAGGATAATCAACGCATTCATGCACATGGGAAAGAGCGGAATATGGCGCAGGCGGTCGTTAGCGTCGCCATCCGGCCGCAAGGCTTTTCCTCTCGCGCCGGGCGATCCGGATCCGTCCCGGGATCCGGGGGCTTGGCCATTTTCCGCGTCGCGGTCCATGACAGGACGGCGCAATGCGCCTGCGTTCGCGGCTTCGGCCCTGCCCGCCAAGATCAGGGTCTGGAGTGCAACAGGGACATAATCGCGGAGCGCTTCGTCCCGCGGCGGATCGGGAAGACGGTCGATGAAAATCCCTTCTGGCATGCGCCGATGGGGCCATCCGCAGGCTGGAAGGCGTTTGGCTGCATATCCAGCTGCCCGGCTGGGCCAATCAGGAGTAGGCGCCTTGCTGCGTGCAGAAGCGGGGTTCGTTTTTACGGAGAGCCGAAGATTGCGTTCATAGAACGGGAGAGGAGAAGCGCGCCGGCGCCTGATTGGGCCTGTCCTGTCTCTGTGCCTCTTGGATGGGAAGGGCCTGCGACCGTCCCGCGGCCCCGGAAGTTCAATGCCGCCGGCCCGCGTTCTGCTAAACTTCCTGTAGCCTGTTACGGACATCCCGTAACGAATTCACGCAAAGGACGCTAGACTCGCCATGCCTGACCAGACCGAACGCGAATTGGGATTTAACACCCGCGCTCTGCACGCCGGTCAAGAACCGGATCCCGCGACCAATGCGCGGGCCGTGCCCATTTACCAGACCACTTCCTACGTATTCAACGACTCCGATCACGCGGCCTCGCTGTTCGCGCTGCAGGAGTTCGGCAATATTTACACGCGCATCATGAATCCCACGAACGCGGCGTTCGAGGAGCGCATGGCGTCGCTGGAAGGCGGGGTCGGCGCGCTGGCCACCGCCAGCGGGCAAGCGGCGCAACTGCTCGCCATCGCCAGCCTGTGCCAACCGGGCGACGAGATCGTCTCCTCCGCCACCTTGTACGGCGGCACCTATACGCAGTTCGATACGACTTTCCGACGCTTCGGGTACGACACCAAATTCGTCAACCCCGATGAACTGGACAACTTTCGCCGTGCGTTGACTGACAGAACCAAACTGGTCTACGTGGAGACGATCGCCAATCCGCGCATGAACGTGATCGATATCGAGGGCGTAGCCCAAATCGCGCATGAGGCGGGCGTGCCGCTGGTCATCGACAACACCTTCGCGACCCCTTACCTGTGCAAGCCCATTGAATTCGGCGCCGATATCGTACTGCATTCCGCGACCAAATTCATCGGCGGCCATGGCACCTCGATCGGAGGCGTTATCGTCGACTCGGGCCGGTTCGATTGGAACAACGGCCAATTCCCCATGCTCAGCCAGCCCAGCCCGGGCTATCACGGCCTGGTCTTCACCGAGACGTTCGGTAACCTGGCCTTCATCCTGAAGTGCCGCGTGGAGGGCCTGCGCGACCTGGGACCCTGCATGGCGCCGCTGAACTCGTTCCTGTTTCTGCAGGGCCTGGAAACGCTCGGGTTGCGCATGGAACGGCATTGCGCCAATTCCCTGGCCGTAGCCCGACACCTGCAGGCCCACGAACTGGTGACCTGGGTGAACCATGCCGATCTGGAAGACAGTCCCTACCGGGCCAATGCCCAAAAATACCTGCCCCAGGGGCAAGGCGCCATCTTTACGTTCGGCCTCAAGGGCGGCAAAGAGGCCGGGCGCAAGTTTATTGACAGCCTGCAGCTCTTTTCCCACCTGGCCAATGTGGGGGATGCCAAGAGCCTCGTCATTCATCCCGCCACTACCACGCATCAGCAACTGAGCGACAGCGACCAGGCGGCGGCGGGCATTACGCCGGATATGGTGCGCCTCTCCATCGGCCTGGAGGACGTGGAAGACTTGATTTGGGACCTGGATCAAGCCCTTGCAGCCTCCCAAGGTTAAGTCAGCCGGTACCCAGGATCGTGCGGAAAACGATGCAGCGGGCATTTTGACGTCAGGGGCAGCGGGCCAATCGGCCGCTGCCCCTGACTATAACGACAAGGCCCTTTGGCCGTCCATGCCAAATTGCTGTTGGACTTGTGATGGCTGGCTGCAAGCATGATCCGCTGAATGTTAGCGGGAAACGCGGTAGGCCTAGCCGTCGTAGCGGACAATAACTATGGAAGTGCGCCTCTTGTCTCCGATGCAGGCTATTGGCAACGCGCAAAGGGCCGAAATGTAACTGCGAACTTGGGAAATCCTTTCCCAGGTACTATAGTGAGTATCGAAATCAACACGGCAGACCCCAAGGCCTACGATTTGGTTTCCTAGACGGCAGCGTTTCATCTATGCGATGGAATGAATATGAGGAGACATATATGCCTGACAAATTCTCATTCCAGGTTTACGGCATAGTGGGCAGTCCGCTGTGCGTAGCCACGGAGGATGGCCAAAAAGTGTTTGATCAAATAGCGCCTGTTCTCAGACACGGCCGTGGCGTTGAACTCTCGTTCCTGAACGTTGATATCATGACCACGGCTTTCTTGAATGCCGCCATAGGACAGTTATACGGCCAGTTTGACGAGGAGATCGTTGAATCCTTGTTGACGGTGCAGGACTTGCTGCCGGAAGACGAATCCTTGCTGGCTTTGGTCAAGGAATCCTCCAAACGCTATTTTGAAGATCCCGACCGATATGACAGGGATTTCCAGGATGCGCTGGGTATTGAGCGGGGTGACGTTGTCCATTGAGGCCGTGAAGGAATTCTCCTTCAAATCGACGGACAAAATACTCATTGATGCTAATGTTTGGATATACATTTTCTTTTCTGACGGCCTTAAGCTGGAAGAACAAGTGTACTCTGCCGCGTTGAAAAGGATTTTAGCAGCGCAGAGTACCGTATATATTGACGCGTTGATCGTCTCAGAGGTTGTGAATGCTCACGCAAGATATAGGTTCAACAACCAACGAGGAACTGGGAAATTCAAGACGTTTCGTCAGAGCGTTGCATTCAGGCCTGTGCTGCTGAAATAGCTCGCCAAGTCAAGCGTATTTTGAGCCACTGTACGCCAATCGAAAGCGGTTTCAGCTCTTTACGCTTGGATAGCCTGTTGGATGTCTATGCCCAAGGAAGCGTTGACTTCAATGACCAGATATTGGTTGAAATCTGCCGGATGAACGACTACTTGTTCATCACCCATGACAGGGATTTCGCAGACACGGATATCCCTGTGCTCACGGCTAATCGTAGGTTGTTGCGCCGCGCCGCGCAGCCTCGAGGCGCGAACTGCTGAATTGCGAGGCAGCAACGACCGGTTGTCTCGTTGTGCGGATGGAAGACTTGATTTGGGATCTGGATCAAGCCCTCTCAGTCTCTCAAGCCTGGGTTAGATAGCCCTTGTCGCTCTAACGCATAAGGCGCTACGTAACGTACGTTTTCGACGTGAAGGTCAGTAGGTTCAACGACCGTTGCCCTACGTGCCGCCGCGTACTTGGCAACATGGAATTGACCTTATGCAGCAGTTCATAGACCGAAATGAGGGATGCATTCAGATGGTCTCTGATGCAGGCTATTGGCAACGTACCCAAGGCCGCAGTATAACTGCGAATTTGGGAAATCCTTTCCCAAGTACTATAGTGGGTATTGAAACCAGTACGGCAGACCCCAAAGTTCACGATTCGGTTGCCTAGACGCAACGCCTCATCTATGCTATTGAATGCGCGGAGTCACATAATGTCTGACAAATTCTCATTCCAGGTTTATGGCATAGTGGGCAGTCCGCTGTGCGTAGCCACGGAGGACGGCCAAAAGGTGTTTGATCAGATTGCCCCTTTTCTCGAACGCGGCCATAGCGTTGAACTCTCGTTCCTGAACGTTGAGATTATGGCCCCGGCTTTCTTGAATGCCGCCATAGGGCAGCTATACGGCCAGTTTGAAGAAGAGACCATTAATTCCTTGTTGATAGTGCGGGATTTGTTGCCGGAAGATGAGACGTTGTTGGCTTTGGTCAAGGAATCCTCCGAACGCTATTTTGAAGATCCCGACCGATACGATAGATATTTCCATGAAGAAATGGGCATTGAACGAGGCGACGTGGCCTATTAAGCCCGTGAAGGCCTTCCCCTTCAAGCGAACGGACAAGGTATTTTTTTGATGCCAATGTTTGGCTCTATATTTATTTTTCTAGTGCGATTGGTCGGGATTCGGCAGAGGCTGCATACTCTGCCGCGTGGCAGGACATCCTGACGGCGCAGAGCAACGTATATATTGATGCGTTAATTGTCTCGGAGATTATAAATGCCCACGCAAGGTCAAGATACCGGATCAGAAAGCGCCAAGGCACCGGTTTCAGGGATTTCAAGGCGTTTCGTAAGAGTTCCGATTTCAGGCTCGTGGCGGATGAGATAGCTTTCCCAGTCAAGCGTATTGTGAGCCGCTGTACGCTGATCGAGAGCGGTTTCCGTTCTTTGCGCATGAATAGCCTATTGGACGTCTATGCCCGAGGGGACGTCGACTTCAACGATCAGATATTCGTCGAAATCTGCCGCGCGAACGACTACTTGTTCGTCACCAACGACGGCGATTTCGCAGACGCGGACATCTCCGTGCTCACGGCTAACCGTAAGCTACTACGACGCGCCGCGTAGCCTCGGAGCGCGAACCAATGAATGTACGCGGTAGCGACCACAGATGGCTCTGTTGCGCCCTGCATGCAGTAAGAGTTAGCTTGGGCGGCGAACCCCGAGGCCTGACCATACGTTACTTGGTTCACGTATAGAGGCGCAGGCCGTCCGCGGGCTGGGCCTCCGCATTCTGCGAGGGAGAGGCGCCCAGTCGCAGCTTGTCCAGATGCAGGGTGATCGTTCTTGTCTGGGGCGCTACGCTACGGCGCTGGACAACGGAATTCATGGTTGCGGGATCCCCGTGATGCAAAAGCGTCATTTTGCCTTGGGCCTCTGCGCGTCCCGCTGCCAGCGCCAAGCTGACCTCGGCTTTTTGCTTCGCCTGCGGATCCAGCGTGACGGAGGCGTCCACTAGGGGTACATCCCATAGATTTTCCTGCGGCGCGTCAAAGGTCTCGCCCTCTTGCCCCGCGTCCAGCGAGACGGAACCGCTCAAATGCCGAAACCTCTGCCCAGGCCGCCAGATCGGCTCCCGCTACACGCCGTCCGCGGTCACCATGATCAAACCCGCCACCTTGAGGGTCTGAGCGATGTTCGCCCACGTAACCAGTCGGCAGTTCCGTTGCCTAACGTTCCGAAAGACGCCCGCGGCCAAGGCGTCTCGCAGGGCGTAGATGGGACCGAAAGGGTGATGCCTCGGATGGCGCTGCATCATGCCGTCTGCCGCGCAGTTCCACTCCGTTACCGCCATCTTGACGTCCCGGCGCAAGCCGGTGCAGCGCCGTTGCAGATCCGAAACCATCGTCTGATCCTGCATGGCCTTTGCGGTGCGGTGAGAACCGACCAGGCTCCGTTCCCACGCGTCGCTGTCGTTTTGGACGCGCCAGTAATCGAATCGTGCAGAGAGGCAATCCTCGTACGGGAAACCTCGGGTGCCGCGTCCCAAGTCCATGCGGGCGTCGCGTCCAGACTGCCACTCATGGAGATGCGCGAGATGGACGGATCGCGCTTCAATACTTTCGCCCATTCCCGGGCTTCAGTACCGTGCGCTTTGGCGTCGGAGTGGCTGATTTCCCAAGGACCGGTTCGTTGTCCAATTGCAGAATTTCACGGCTTGCGGTTGCACCGGTAGCGTGGCGACCGGGAACGTCACCGTTACGGGTTCCCCCGCGCCGCTGCCGTCCGCGGCGGCACGGTTACGGACGCGCAAGCAGCCCAGACGCTGGCCGCCGCGCCGCTCCATGGCAAAAATCTTCGCGCGATACCTTAAACCTGCCAACATATGCCGCCTCCTGGGAACTGAACGGTCTGTCTGCACCGACGAACGGGCCTTGACCGCGGGGGGCGATCGGCAGGAAGGCGCAACCGCCAGCGGGCAAGCCGGATCGGTTGCGCAACGGCGCTCTCCGGATCCGACCTTGGCCTGTTGTGCCATAGGGGAACCGACCGCATTGGGTTTATAATCTTCTAGGCGGGTTCTTTTCGCCATTCCGCAAGGGTCATTTCGTTCATGTCAACGGACGCGGCTTATCCCAGAGTGCTGGACGGCCATAACGATACGTTGTTGCGCCTGCACCGCGTCCGCGGCCAGGAAGGCGCGCGTTTCCACGCGCGTACGCAGCACGGCCACGTGGACTTGCCGCGCATGCGCGCCGGCGGCATGGCGGGCGGGTTCTTCGCCATGTTCCCACCGGATCCGCAAAGGGACATGGCGCCCGGCAATCTCCCGGCGCCCAACGAGGGCGCCAGCCGCGCCGTCGCCCAACCCTATGCGCTGGACTGCGTCCTGCGCTTGTTCGCCCTGTTGCGGAAACTGGATCAGGAGCTGGGCGACGATTTCGTCATGGTCACGTCCAAGGCCGGGTTGCGCCGCGCCATGGCCCGGGACGCGTGCCTGGCCATCCCTCATATCGAGGATGCCGCGCCCATCGATCCGGATCTGGATCTGTTGCCGTTGCTGCACGCTTTGGGCTTGCGTTCCCTGGGCCTGGTTTGGAGCCGTCCGAACGCTTTCGGCTACGGCGTGCCTTTCGCCTTCCCCAGTTCGCCCGATACCGGGCCCGGCCTGACGCCGCCCGGACGCGCTCTGGTGCAGGCGTGCAACGCCTTGGGCATTCTGGTGGACGTGTCGCATCTCAACGAGAAGGGCTTTTGGGACGTGGCGCGCGTGACGGACGCGCCGCTGGTCGCCACGCACTCCTGCGCGCACGCCCTGAGCGCGGCCTCCCGCAACCTGACGGACAAACAGATGGATGCCATTGCCGAAAGCGGCGGCGTCGTCGGCATCAACTACAATGTAGGCTTCTTGCGGGCCGACGGCCGCGCGGACGCGCCGACCTCCTGTCGCGAGATTGCGCGCCACGCCGCGTACATGGCGGAGCGCATGGGCGTGGAGGGCGTGGCGCTGGGCTCGGATTTCGACGGGGCGGTCATGCCCCGGGATTTGGCGGACGCGTCCCAACTCCCGCATCTGATGGCCGCCTTGACGGAGGCCGGCTTTGCCCGGAGCGAGTTGGCGCAGGTGGCGCACGGAAACTGGATGCGGGTTCTGGAACGGACGTGGAAGGAATGACATGCAGAACGTTGCGCGCTTGCTGGACGCCTTGAACAGCGTGATTGCCATCCCGATCGTCCCTTATCGCGGCGGCCAGGTGGACCGGGACGGACATCGGAAGAACGTCCGGTACCTGATGGCCCGCAACTATCTGGATCATCAGCGGCCCCGCGTGATCTCCGTGGCCGGCACCAGCCTGCTGCACCACATGAGCAGCGACGAGCAGGTCCGCATCTTCGAGGACACGGGGCAGGCCATGGGCGATCAGGGCATTCTCATGACGGCCGTAGTGCCCAATCCCATCTGCGAAGCGCGCGCGGTGATCGCGCGCCATTTGGCGCTCGCGCGGCCGCCGGACGTCATTCTCGTCATGCCCGTGGCCGGCACCTTCGGTCCCGAAGGCCTGTACGCCGGCTTGATGGCGCTGGGCGCCGAATTCGGGCCCCGCGGGGCGCGTTTCCTCTATTATCTGCGCGCCAGCCGCGATCGGGAAGCGACCTTGCGGGTGCTGGCAGATTCGCCCTATTTCGTCGGCGCCAAGGTCGGCACCGGCCTGGAGGACGTGCCGCCCATGGTGCGCCGGGCCCCGGACGGCAAGATCATCATCTGGGGCATCGGGGATCGCAGCACGGACGCGGCGCGGTTAGGCGCCCGGGGCCACACGTCCGGCACGGCCGTAGTGGCCGCGCAGCCCTGCGACCGCATCAACAATGCCCAGCGCCGCCAGGATTGGGCGGATGCCTATGCCTGGGAGGCGAAACTGGAAGCGCTGGAAGCGATTCGTTTTCGCAACGGACGCGCCTTCAACTACAGCGCCGTCGCGGAGGCGCTGAATCAGTTGGGGGATGACGTATGCGGCGGCGAAGGCGGCCCCTTCAACCCCGCCGCTGCGCCGGCCCTGCGCGCGGAAGTGCGGGCCGCCTTGACCGAACTGGCGGATCTGCGTTAGCCCGATGTTCCGCTGTCCGTCCTGTCCCGCCGGGCGCGGCCGCGCTCTGCGTCTGGCGGCGGCGCTGGAGGCGCGTGCATGACTCCGTCCGGCAGGCTGCAAGGACAAACCGCCTGGATCACCGGCGCCGCGTCCGGCATGGGCGCGGCCGTGGCGCGTCTGTTCGCCGCGGAAGGCGCGCAGGTCGCGCTCATTGACGTCCAGGCCGCATTGGGAGCCCAGCTCGCGGACGAAATTCGCGCCCGCGGCCAGGTCGCGGTCTTTCACGCCTGCGACGTCGCGGACGAACAGGCCGTGCAACGGAGTCTGGCGCAAACCGCGGCCGAACTGGATGGCCTTTCCGTCATCGTCAACTGCGCGGGCATCGTGCATATCGCGCCGCTGGATGCCTACGCAACCGCTGACTGGCACCGTTTGATGGCGGTCAATCTGACGTCCATCTTCTTTGCCGTCAAGCACGGCATCCAATACCTGCGGCGTCGGCGCCGCAGTTACATGGTCAACGTCGGTTCCGTGGGCAGCTTCATCGGCCAGGGCGACACGCCGGCCTATATCGCCTCCAAGTACGCCGTTTTGGGCCTGAGCAAGAACATCGCGCTCGACTACGCCCAGGACGGCCTGCGGTGCAACTGCGTGTGCCCGGGCATCACCGACACCCCGATGCTGCGCTACCACATGCGCGCGGCGCCCGATCCGGAGGCCGCTTTGGCCGCCCGTCTCCGGCGGGTGCCGATGGGCGTGGCCATTACGCCCGAAGATATCGCCAAGGCCGTCCTCTATTTGAGTTGCGAAGATTCCGCCGGCGTAACCGGCACGTCGCTCGTCGTGGACGGCGGCTACCTCGCGCCCGCGGAATGGGACGCGGCCTCCACCCGTTTTATGGAAGCCTGAGGCAGGCGCGGCCATGAAGCCCCGGCTGGCTTGCGCCGATTTCACGTTCCCCTTGCTGGAACACAAGGCCGCGCTGGCGCTCATTCGGCTGATGGAGTTCGAAGGCGTGGACCTAGGACTCTTCGAAGGGCGTTCCCATCTGCGGCCGGCCGAGGAATTCCGGGACCCGGAACGATCCGGCAGGGCCTTGCAACGGACGTTGGACGCGGCGGGATTGGTCGCGGCGGACGTATTTCTGCAACTGGATCCGGATTTCGCGCCTTGCGCCGTCAACCATCCCGTCGCCGCGCGCCGCGCCCGGGCGCGCGACGGATTCCTCCGCGCCCTTGACTATGCCGCCGCGTGCGCGTGCCGGCACGTTACGATCTTGCCGGGCGTGCGCTTCGGCGACGAAGCCCAGGCCGTCTCGTGGGGCCGCGCGCAGGCCGAATTGGCGTGGCGCCTGGAGCAGGCGCAAGCCCGCGGGTTGATCTTCAGCGTGGAGGCGCACGTGGGCTCCATTGCGCCTTCGCCGCCGCAAGCCCAGGCCTTGGTGCAGGCCGTGCCGGGCCTGACGCTGACCCTGGACTACACGCATTTCACGCGGCAGGGCGTATCCGATGCGGAGATCGAGCCGTTGGTGGCGCACGCCAGCCATTTTCATTTCCGCGGGGCGCGTCCCGCGCGCTTGCAAGCCTCGTTTGACGACAATGTTATCGACTACGGACGCGTACTGGACGTTATGGCCCGGACGGACTATGCGGGTTGGCATGCGGTCGAATACGTCTGGAGCGATTGGGAGCATTGCAACGAGTGCGACAACGTGTCCGAAACCATACGCTTTCGGGACTTCATTCGTTCCCGTTGCGCCGCCTGAAAGCCGGCGCGCCGGTCGCGCGCCCAAGCCGGCCGCCGCAGATCTCAAGGCGTCTTGGGACGCCGGAACCGCGCGGGCGCGTCGTCGCGCCGAATGTCCCGCGACGCGATGCCGAGCGCACGATCGGAGAGCGGCAGGCGGACTTTGACGCCGCCTTGGCGGTGGGATTCGTGGAGCGCGAGCGCGACTTCCAGCGCGGCGCGTCCGTCTTGGCCGGCGCAACGCGGGCGTTGCCCGTCGGCGATGCATTGCACGAGGTCGTCAATGATGCTTTCGCCCATGCTCTGCATGTAGGCCGGCCAGGGATAAGGCACTTTGGCCGGCAAGCCGCCGCCGCGCAGGCCGCCGGCGATGAGTTTGTAGTATTCGAAATCCTGGCCATGGCTGGAGGAGCGGATGCGCCCTTGGGTCCCGATGACTTCAAAGTCCCACTGCGCCGCGCCGCAAGGCATGCCGCGCAGGAAACCGCGGACCCCGTTGCGAAACGCCAGGTACCCGTTGCCCTGGAGATCGGCTCCCGCCGCGGCGTCGGCGGCCGGATCCAGCTCGCCGAACGCCCATTCCACGTCCCCGTCAGCCAGAAAGCGGAGCGTGTCGATCAGGTGGCTGCCGTTTTGGGACAGGCCGCACTGCCCGTACCCGGTGACCTGTAAAATCTCGCCCAGCTCCCCTTGCGCGATGAGACGCCGGGCTTGGTGGAAAAGCGGATGCCAGCGACGCGAGCAATTGACGGCCAGGATCGCGCCGGCCGCCTGGCAGGTATCGATCATGGCGTCTGCTTCGGCCAGACTCAACGCCATGGGCTTCTCCGCCCAGATGGCCTTGACCCCGGCGCGCGCGCAGGCCTGCACGATGGCGGCGCGGGGTCGGGCCGACGTGCAGACGCTCACGATATCCAGGTTTTCCGCTGCCAGCATCGCGCGATAATCCGCATAGATATGCCTGGAGTCCAGTTGCCAACGTTCCGCATAGGCCTGCCTTTGGCCGGCATGAACGTCCGCCCCGGCCACCAGTTGCGTATGCTCGGATTTGACGTAGCTGGGAGAATGGCCGTACGGCAGAAAGAACACGCCGCCCCGGTCGATCTCCTCGTCGAACGTGCTGCCGATGCGGCCCAGCCCGATTACGCCCGCTCTCAATGGCGCCATACCGTCACCGCCCTTGGCGTTGGCCTGCAAGGGACAGGGCCAGACGACCCTCGTCCCGAATCGTACCAGTTCGTCCGTCCAGACGGGAATGGGTTTCCCCGGCCGCGCCGTAACCGGAGGCGGCGGGTCCCTCAACGCGAGAAGCCGGCGGATCGTCCCGGCCCGCGCCATGGCCTTGCGGCGCGCGCCTAGCGCCGCGCTTTCCCTCCGCGTCCGCCGGCCCGCGCGGGGCGACGACCGCTGGCGGCCGCTCGTGCTGTGCGCGGGGAGTTTCAGTCTGGCCTTCGGGCTGGGGTGGATACGCGCGCATCGCTTTCCCCTGTCCGGCGACGAGGCCTTGTACGCCTTTTGGGCGCGCCACTGGGCGGAACGCGGCGATCCCCTCTTCGTGGCGCATTGGATCGACAAGCCTCCGTTGTACGCCTGGTTGCAAGCCGCCGCGTTCGCGCTGTTCGAACCGACGCCGGCTTCCGCGCGCTACGTCAATATCGGGGCGCTCGCGCTGTTGTCCGCGATCCTGTGCCACTTCGCCTGGCGCATGTGGGGGGGGCGGGCGGCCGCGGCCGCCGCCGGCCTGGCGGCGCTCCATCCTCTCCTGTTGGCCTACAGTCCCACCGGCTTGACGGATCCCGTTTGCGTGCTCTGCGGCACCGTCGCCTTGCTCCTGGCTTGGCGCCGGCGGTACCTGCTGGCCGGCGTAGCGTTCGCGCTGTCGCTGTTCGCCAAGCAGACGGGCGCGTTGTATCTCCCCTTGATTGCGGGCATCATCCTCGTCAATCAGCGCGGCGCGCCCGATCGGCCCTGGCGGCCCTGGCTGGCCGGCGCGGTCCTGGTCGCCCTGCCGTTGCAACTGTGGGACGCGGCGCGCTGGACCTGGGCGCCGTCGTTTTGGACCTTGGGGTTTGACCACTATGCGCCTCTGCGCGGGATACCGCCCGCGGCGTGGTTCCGACGCTGGCAGGAATGGAGTCCGCTGTGGGCCGTCGTCTGGGGTTCCGTTCTCGGGTGGGCCAGTTGGGGCCTGCTCCTGGGGTTGGCGTGGCGCTCCCCGCTCCCGGCCGCGGCGCGCGCCTCGCGCGCCGGGGTCGCCTGGATGCTGGTTTGGTCCGCGGGCTACCTGGGCCTGCATCTGGTCGTTTCGTTCAGCGCCTGGATCCGCTACCTGTTGCCGGTGGCGCCGCTGGCGATCCTGAGCGCGGCGTGGGCATTGGACGTTCTCTGGCGCGCGTCGGCGCGCCGCCGGACGCGGATAGCGGCCGGCTTGGCCTGGATCTGCCTCCTGGCGGCGCTGGGCGGACAGGTCCCGGCGGCCTGGCAGGGCAGCCTGCCGACCCAGCTGCGCGCGCGCGCGCTGGCCGGCATGCCGGAGACGCTCGCCTACCTGGCGCGCCATGCGCCGCCCGGAGCCGCGCTCTTCCACAACGAGTTGAGTTGGCATATCCTTTTTTATCTGTTCGACGACGCGCGGCTGACCCGCGTGTGGTTCGCGGACCCGGAACAGTTGGCGCGGCGGGTGCAGCGCATGCCCCGCGCGGGGCCGAAGTACCAGGTGCGGCTGGCGCAAGATCAAGGCCGGACGGACTTGATGGCCGCGGCCTTGGCTGACGTCGGCTTCCACTATGCGCTTTGCCTGCGGGTCGACCAGGCGACCCTGTACGCAATCCAACGCGCGCCGGAACGCGCGTGCCGCCTGGCCCGCGCGCGGCCATGAAGGCGAGCGCGTCCAAGGCTCTGGCCGTCGCGTTGCCGCACGCGCCCGCGCGTCCGGCGCCGCGCGACGGCCTCCGCGGGCAACATGGCGCGCGCCCGGAGACCGGTTCGGGACGACGCGGGCATTGACTCCACCGACGGGCGACTTTATAATTCCGTTAGCCCGCGCGATCTGGCCCCCGTGGTGGAATTGGTATACACGGCAGGTTGAGGGCCTGTGCCCGCAAGGGCATGTCTGTTCGAGTCAGACCGGGGGCACAACGCCCCTGCGCGGACGGCGTCAGGCTGACGCGGGCGGCCACTGAAGCAGGGGAAGCGCGGCCATGCCGACGAGGGAAACATGAACGAACGCCTTTTGTCACGCGCCGCAGCGCTGGCGAAGCGCCGGCAGTTGCTCCAGGACGGCTTTTGCGTCATTCCCGGGGTGCTGACGGGGACCGCCTTGACGCGCGCGCAGGACTTTACGACGCAATTCCTGGATGCCCATCCGCCGCATCCCCGGTTCCGCTTTCAAGGCACCGATTTCCCCATCATCAACGAAAAGGCCGCCAACGAATTTCTGACCGGCCAGAAGGAACTGGGACCGGATCGGACGCGGCGGCCCCATGTTTCCTGCTTGGCGGACGAGTTGCTGGAAAACCCGCGTCAGGCGCAGGTCTGCGCGGACATGGGACTGGAGAACATGGCCCATGGCAACGCGTTTCTCATTCTCAGCAAACCCGCGCAGGGCCCGGCGCTCTATTGGCATCAAGACCACATGGAGTGGAATCATCCGAAGTCGGCGTTGCCGTGGCCGACGCGCATCTTCCTCTCGTACTACATGGTGGATACCGCGCGGCATAACGGCTGCCTGCGCGTGATACCCGGCACCCACCGCCGGCGGATTGCCTTGCATGATCGCCTGCCGGAAGCGCATGGCCCGGAGCTGCAGGACGCAACCACGACGGAGGCCCATCACGCGTTCGCCGACCACCCGGACGCCCTGGACGTAGCGGTCGCGGCCGGCGACTTGGTGATTGCCGACAACCGCGTCCTGCACGGCGCCTGGCCCAATCGCTCCGACCAACGCCGACCGCTGTTGTTGCAATGGTGGGACGTATTCCCGTTTCCTTCCCGGCCCAGCTGGTGGGAAGGGGAGGTTCCGTCCGCCCTGCGGGACGCGGACGGCGCCGAGACGTACGAGGGTACGCGCGCGCCTACGGCCTATTTGTCGGCGTAGACGGGCCGCCCGGCCCTGACCGCAACGGCGGCGGGAGCCGACGCGCTTATTGCACGATATGCACCTTGACGGCGCCGGACCGTTTGTCCGCCGCCGTCTGAAACGCGTTCGCCACGTCCGCCAAGGGGAAACGGTGGGTCACCAGTTGGGCCGCATTGATTTCCCCTGAGGCAATCAGGCGGATGGCGGCCTGGAAATCGGTGACCATGCCGCTGTAGCCGTAACAGAACGAACCCGTGACGACGGGTTCCGCCAGCATGATCCTGCCCAGGTCGACCTCCAGCGGCTGATGGTAGCCGCCCACCAGCACCACCGTGCCGCGGCGGCGCACGATGGCCAGCGCGTCGTCGAAGCCTTGCGCGCTGCCCACGGTTTCGATGACGGCGTCCAGCCCGTACCGGCCCGTCAAATCCTCCACGTAACGCCGGACGTCTTTTTCGCCCATCTTGACGATGTGATCCGCCCCGAACTCCTGGGCCATGGCGACCTGCTGGTCGTACTTGACGGTGATCAGCGTCTCTTGGACGCCGATCGCCTTGGCGACCGCCAGGCAGAGCAACCCGATCGTGCCGCCCCCGATGACCCCGACGCGATCCTGGTGAGTCGCGCGGGCCTGCGCCAGCGCGCGCTGGCATACGGCTACCGGTTCCACCAGCGCCCCTTGTTCGAAACTCATGCTTTCCGGCAGTTTGAAGACGGCGGACGCATGGGCCGTCGTGAACTCGGCGAAGCCGCCGTGGCCGCCGGTCCAGCTGACGGCGCGCGCGGCGCAATGGTTGTAGAGGCCTTTGCGGCAGTACAGGCACCGTTCGCAGTGCGAGGTCACTTCCACGGCCACCTTGTCGCCCAGTTGCAAGCCTTCCACGCCCGCGCCGACGTCGGCCACGAGGCCGCAGGTTTCATGGCCCGGCGCGACCGCGGAGGACTGCGGCCAGTGGCCGTAGTATTCGTGCAAGTCGCTGCCGCAAATGCCCGTGCATTGCGTATCCAGGATGACGTAGCCGGGCGCCGGGACGGGTTGGTCCACTTCGTCGATGCGGATGTCCTGGAGTCCTTTGTAGATGGCTGCTTTCATGAATAGCCTCCGCGGCGGGGATCGGGAACGGGGCGAGGGGGCGGCGCGCCGGCTTACGCCGGCGGGGGCAAGGCCAAGGCCTGCAGGCCTTGCCGAAGCCGCGCGTATTCGTTCGGCGCCAGAGGTGGGTTGGGCAACCGCGGCGCGCCGCAATCCAGGCCGAGCCGCACGCTCAAGGCGGCTTTGCAGGCCGCATGGAAACAGGGCGCGAAACTCCGGATCAGAGCCGTAACCTCCGCCGCCCGCGCTTGGGCCTTGACGGCGGCCGCGAGGTTGCCGGCTTGATAGGCGTCCCAGATCGCGACCCAGGGTTCCGGCGCGACGTTCAGCGGGCCGTCCACGCAGCCCGTAGCGCCCAAGGCCAAGGCCGGCAACATCAGGGCGCTGTTGCCCGCCAGACAGGACAGGCCCATGCGGGCGAAAGCCTGCACCATTTGCAGGTCGACGGCGGAATGCTTAAGGCCTTCCAGTTGCGGCACGCGGTCCTGGATACGCCGCATCAGGTCCAGCGTGATTGCCTGCCCGGTGAATTGCGGCACGTTGTAGACGAAAAAGGGCAAAGCGGCGGCCGCCGCCACGATACGGTAATGATCCGCGATGGCCGCGTGGCTCTGCCGGTAGAAAAAAGGCGGCACGCAGCAAATGGCGTCCGCGCCGACCTTGGCCGCATGCTCCGCCAGCCGCGCCGCGCGTGAGGTCGTCGGCGCGCCCACATGCATGATGTTGCGGACGCGGCCCTGTCCCTGCTCGCTCGCGATCGCGGCCAGGCGCCGGTTTTCGGCATCGTCCAGCAGAATGCTTTCCCCTGAGCCCCCTGCCACCCAAAAGCCGTGCGCGCCCGCCTGGATGTTGAATTCCAGGATGCGCCGGAAGGCGCTTTCGTTGACTTGGCCCTCGGACGTCATGGGCGTGACGATGGCCGGCACTATGCCGCGGAATGCGCTCATGCTAGGCATGGCCCCTCGCTGGCCGGCGCCAACGGCCGGGCGCGTCGCCGTCTCATTCCAAGGTGGCGATGCGTTCTCTGCGCACCAGTTCCCAGTCAATCTCGAAACCCAGGCCCGGCCGCGCGGGCGCATGCACCCGGCCTTGGGCATCGACTTCGATGTCTTCCGCCAATCCGAACTGGTTGGCGCCCGTGCAGGGAAAGAACTCGTAGAACTCGCAATTGGGCACGGCCATGGTGACGTGCAGGTTGGCTACGTTGTTGAGGCTGTTGCCGCCGTGGTGGATTTCGCAGCGCATATTGAAGCCTTCCGCCAGGTGGCATTGCCGGACCAGAGGCGTGATGCCGCCGGTCACGGCCACGTCCCCGCGCAAGATGTCGGTGGCGTTCTGCATGATCCAGGGCGCCATGCCGTAATACCGTCCCGGGGCGAATTCGGTGGCCATGACGGGAATGTCCAGCTTCTGGTTCAACTTGACGTAATTATAGACGTCTTCCTCGGCCAGGGGATCTTCGTACCAGTAATAGTTCAGGTCTTCGAGCGCGCGGCCCACGCGTACGGCGTCGGCGTATTGGTAGGCCCACATGGCGTCCAGCATGAGTTGCATGTCGTCGCCGACCGCTTCGCGCACGAGGCGGCAAATACGGACGTCCGCCGCGGGCTCCCCGTGGGGATGGAGCTTGTGCGCGGTCCAACCCGCCTCCTGGAACCGCAGGGCCTCCTCGACGTACTCTTCCGGATGGTCGTGATAGGCGGTGCTGGAGTAGGCCGGCACGGCGGTTTGGCAGGTGCCCAGCAACCGGTGGATGGGTTGGCCCGCCAACTGCCCGTTGATGTCCCACAGGCAGATATCCACGGCCCCGATGGCGTGGGTGGACGCGGATCGGTTTTGCTTCCACATGTCCCGCCAGATCCGGCCGATGTCCTGGGGGTTGCGCCCCAAGAGCAAGGGACGCAGGAATGCCATCAGGCCGGGCGCGTAATGATCGGCGCCCACGCGGGAGGAACCCAGGAGGGCGTGTCCTTGGCACCCTTCGTCGGTGCCTATGGTCACCGCGCCCAACTGGACTGGCCCGAAGCGCGTGCCCACGCCCGTTTTCCAGGGCTCGCATTCCCAACGGAAAAGATCGACTTTGACTTGGGTAATCTTCATGGCGTTCGTCCGACGCCTCTCTGTTTCGCCGTTGCGCCCGCGCCAAGGGATAACGATCGCAAAACCGGAGGCGGCGGCTGCGCCCTCCCCGGTGCGAGGCCCTGCATCCGGCCCATCGACGCCAAGACCCGCCTCGCGCCAACGGTGCTGGCGCGGGCCGCGCGCATCCAGCGATTCTACTACAGGCTGCGCGGTCTGCCCATGCGCGCGTATTCCCCGGGGAAGGCTTGGATCCCGCAATAGCGTTAGGTCGCGTGGATGTGGATTGACAGCCTGCGCGTCCGCGGTTAGCCTCCCGGATATCTGTCTCTGGGCGCCTTTCCGAGCGGATGGCCCCCTCGGGGGCCAAGGGCCGGTTGCGTACGGGCAGGGAAACTCGGTCTATCGCCGCTGGGCCAACAGGGGTAACCGGGGCGTCAGGCCGATCCGGATCGGTCCGATGTGCGGCGGGACAGCACGGTCGTGCGCGCACGTAAGCGCGGCGCGCGCCCAAGCGCAAAGAGGCGGAGCCCGCGCTCGGGGCGGCTGCCGCATCCCAATCTCCTGCTCGGCGGATCGACGGGGCCTGCGCGGGCCGTCCGGCCCGCGCCCCGACCGCGCCCAAGCCTTGGGGGAACTTGAACCGACGCGCCGCGGTCCTGCCTGCGCGCGGATCGGGCCTATGACGGCGCCGCGGTCCGCGCCTAGCGGGCGCGGCCGGGCTTTGAGGCCGTCCTTCCGGCCCGAATCCGGCGCCCGAACCCCCAACCCCACGCCCCGGAATGTTCCCCGGCGGGCTCCGCGCGGGCGGCACGCGTCTACTTGCTATGATCTATATCTATACGTGCAGTGTGGCCTGGATTTTCTGTGCCTGGCGACGGCTTGGATCAGGCTGAAAGCACAACTCAACGCGACCTAACCGCGGGCGCGCAGGATGTCCAATCCACATCCACACTGCCTAATGCTCTATCAGGTTTCTATTGTTGGGGTACGGATGTTTGAGGCGCACGCGGGCGTCGGCGGTGCGGAACGGCCAGTGGATACCTTTGGGCCGCGTGGCGCGGTGTCCTGCGCGGAAACCGCAGCCTGCGTCGGCCCGCGCGGGGACAGAGCCTGCCGCGTCAGAACGCTCAATTTCGGTTCGGCCCTGTGGAGTCAACGGCCGTGCCGGGGCGGAAACGCCCGGTCAAAAGAGGCGTAGGCATAGGTGTTTCGATGGTCGCAGACCACGATCGATCAGGCGCTCGGCCTGACGGTAGCGCGGATGATCCGCGATAGCCTGCACCGGACGCGCCCAGTCCAGGCCATGCGCCGCGCGGTGGCGCGGGCCATGCGCCACGGGCCAGCGGTTCCACGCACAGCCAGAGGGTGCAGGGGACGCGCCGCACGTATGCGTAGTCGTAGGTGGCGGGGTGCCCCGGGCGCGCCGGCTGCGGCGTCCGGTGGTCGGCCCGTAGCGCTTCGGATGGCTCGTCCCTGCCGATCACGGTTCATCAGTTCTTTTTTTATTCCGTAACGTACCGTCTCGTAACGGATGCGGGACACAATCCCCCGCACCTCGCAACTCGCGGGCCCGTGCCCGCAACGTCCCACGCGTCTGGCCCGCCGACGGCGTGGACAGGGGCCCACTGCAAGAGATGCGCTTCGCCCGCGCCGGCTGGACCGCGGGGCCTTGGCGTGGCGTTTCAGCGCCGCCTCGGGTCCCTCGGCCACGGCCTGGTGCCGCCGCGGCCCATGCTGCCGGCCGCGACCGCTTCGTCCGTGATCCGCTATCCGTCTGACCTTCGCCTGGGAAGAGGTTGACGTTCACGCTGGGCGTAATTGCGCGGCCAGGGCTCGACGCCCGCAGCCATGCCTAACCGAATGCAAACGGATAACGTTTTCCTCCAGGGTTGGGGTCTCGTCAAGGCAACGTCCCATAGTCCGTGGCGGCGCGCGCAGGTTGGCCTGGGCCGTATAGATTGGCGCGCGCGGCGCCGCTATTCCTGGGCCAGAACGATCTCCGCGCTCCAGAGGGCCGCGGCGCCCGCGGCGCCCGCTTGTCCGAGGCGGAGGCGCTGGAGGGCGTAGGCCGGCAGCGGGACGATCGCCCAGCAGGCCTCGCGGCGTTGCACGCCGTACTCTTCGAACCGGAAATCGCGGTTTTCGAAGCCGGCCGCGCGCCGCGCGGCCGGCAGATCGGCGGCGGCCTGCGGGACGACGTGCAGGAAGAACCGCGCGGCCGTATCCGCGTCCGCGCACGGGGCTTTGAGCAAAATCAGGTGGCGGTCGCGGAGATGGACGTCGAAGGCGGCGCGGGCGAGGGGCGGGCCCGCCGCGGCGCGCGCGCCGGCGTAGGTGCCGTAGGCCTGTCCCTGGGCCCAAACGATGTCCGCGCTCCAGAGCCAGGGGCCCGCGGCGCCCGCGGCGCCCGCTTGTCCGAGGCGGAGGCGCTGGAGGGCGTAGGCCGGCAAGGGGACGATCGCCCAGCAGGCATTGCGGCGTTGCACGCCGTACTCTTTGAACCAGAAGTCAAGATTGTCGAAGCCGGCGGCGCGGCGCGCGGCCGGCAGATCGGCGGCGGCCTGCGGGACGACGTGCAGGAAGAACCGCGCGGCCGTATCCGCGTCCGCGCACGGGGCTTTGAGCAAAATCAGACGGCGGTCGCGGAGATGGACGTCGAAGACGGACGGGACGAGGATCTGCGGACCGGCCGCGGCGCGCGCCGCGGCGTAGGTGCCGTAGGTCGACGTCAGGCGGAAGACCGAACCTCTGTGGCTCACCGCGTAGAGTTCGCCCGCCTCGTCTTCGCCGAAGGAAGTGAGGCCCACGCCGAAGTCGGCCAGGAACTGCGCGTCCCACGCCGGCGCCTGGCGCGTGCCGCGCTGGGCCAGCTTCCAGATGCCGCCGCAAAAGTCGCCGACAAAGTAATCCCCCGCCCAGTCCGGCATGCGGCGGCCGCGGTAGACGTAGCCGCCGATGATGGCGCACACCCCTGGGGGAGTACGCTGGCGCGGGAGATGCCGGAAGACCTTGAGGGGCCTGGCCAGATCCGGCCGCCGGCATTGCGCGGCCTGCCGACAATGCCGGCCTTCCCAGATCGGCCAGCCGAAATTCCAATGGGTGGGGGGCCGGTCCGTGCGCGCGACATGAATCTCTTCGTGGGTGACGAGGCCGACATCGCCGATCCAGAGGTCGCCCGTGACGCGGTCGAAACTGTAACGCCAGGGATTGCGCAGGCCCAAGGCCCAGATTTCGGGGCGCACGCCGTCCGCGCCGACGTAGGGATTGTCGGGGGGGATGCGATAGGCGCCGGCCTGGCCGGCCAACACGTCCAGGCGGAGCATCTTGCCGAGCAGACGCGCCGGGTCCTGGGCCGCGTGGACGGATACGAAGCCGCCGTCCCCCAGGCCGATCCACAGCATGCGGTCCGGTCCGAAGGCCAGCATGCCGCCATTGTGGCGCCAACCCGGCTGGGGAATGCGGAGCAGGACCCGTTCGGACGCGGCCAGGCCGCGGTTGGGGTTGGCGGGGTCGACGTCGAAACGGGACACGTAGGTGTAGCGTCCGACGTTCCGCGTATGCACCGTGTAATTGACGTAGAAATGGGCCTGCCGCGCGAAATCGGGGGGAAAGGCCAGCCCGAGCAGGAACTGCTCGAGTTCCGGTACGGCGACGTCCTCGCGAAACTTGGCCGAGATATCCAGGAAGGGATCCGGGAGCAGCGCGTCGTCTTGCCAAATGCGGATGGTGCCGAATTGCTCGACGATGAAAAGGCGTCCCGACCCGTCCCCGGCGTGGGTCACGAAGACGGGCCGGTGCAGCGAAGCGTTAAGGCGCCGTAAAATCAGGTCGTCCTGGGGCGAAGGGGGAAGGGGGGGCGCGTAAGCGCGCGGCGCGGACGCGGCGACGGACACCGTAGCGCCCGCGCGCGCCTCGGTCGGCGCGGCGGGGGCCGTTGGCTCGCGCGCAACCGTGCAGCTTCCGCAGAGCAGGGCCAGACCTAGCCACCACAGGCACTGCATGCGTCGCATACGCGTGTATCGCTGTAACGACAGTAAGCGGGGAGAGGGGGGGGGGGGGCATGTTCTCATCTCTGCCAAGCCGTGCGTGCGCCGGCCGCGGATCGAAATGACGGCCTTGAGGCCTCGCCGCTTGAGCGCGGCGCGGAAGGCGGCGCCGTCATAGGCCCGGTCCGCGCTCCCGCGCTCCGGATGGATCGGCCAAGGGAAGGATAATAAATGGCTGGCAGGATGTCCAATGAGAATGTGTGGATATTTAGATTCAGTCTGGGCCCCGTCCCCGCGAGCGCGGGGCTAGGGCAGGCAGATTCAGTCATAACGCGCTAGACCCGGCCCCGTCCCCGCGAGCGCGGGGCTAGGATTGAACCGCGCGTGCGCGGGCAGTCACCTTGGAGACGACCGATGTACGCGTAGAGGCTTTGAGGAGGGTCTCTGGCCGACCGCCACGCGCCCGCTGACGGACGCGCAGGGGATCCGCCTTCAGCCTTGTCTGAACGCACGTTCCGTCCTGTGCGTGGGCCATGCCGTCCGCAGCCGTCTTTTGGCGGAGGCGGAAGTCTGGATAGCGCGTACGGGCAAGGGAACTCGGTTGAGCGTCGATAGGCCGTCTGGTGCGACCGCGGTCTTGGGGTACGTCGGATGCCGTCCGGGCCGAACGACCCGGAGCTGTCCGCCGTGCGGCGGGACAACGCGGTTGGGCGCGCGCCTGTGAGTGCCGTCGCCCCCCTCCCCTCAAAGAGTCGGATCATGCGCGCGGCCGTAGCCGGGGTGGTTTCAGCCCGCAAGTCCCTAGGCTATCGGATCGCCAGGGCCGTCCCTTGGGCCTGCGCCTGACGGGAGCGCCATCCCCGCACCCAGCCCGAGCCCTGGGGGAAGCCGGGACGGCGGCCCCCTGTCCCGTCGGATCGCTGACCGCGCCTATGACGGTGAGGCCTTCCGCGCCGGGCTGGCGCAACGGGGCATCCAGGCCGTCATTCCCGCGCGTGCCCGGTGCCGGGAGCCCCCGCCCGGCGCCCCGGAGACGTATCAGACGCGCCACGCGGCCTCGGCGGGCTCAAGGGGGGCGGCGCGTGACCACCCGCTACGCCCATCGCTGCCTGGGTTTTCTGTACCTGGCTCTGGCTGAAGCCAAATATCCACACGGCCTAGATGCTGTGCGCCATGTTTAACCCGCAAGCGGCCCGCGTAGGCATCGTTCCGGCCAACCGGCGTGCGCCGCCTCCAATGGCGTGGACGCGCCCGGCGCATCCACGCCTAGCAGGCCCGTTCCGCCCCGCGCAACGGACAGGCAACGCAGGCTGTCCCGTTCCGTTATACGCGATACTCTGGTTGCGTGGACCGCGCGGTTTGCGGCCGGCCCCGCGCGTCAGTCGGGAAAAGGCGCGGGACGCGTGCCGAAATGGCCGTACTTGTCTTCGCCGCGTACCAGAAGCGCGTTCCAGCTTTTGCCGTGCGAATTGTCCTCCACCTGTTTGACCCAGGCGGGCACGTAGCGCAACGTCAGGCCGCAACGCCGGCGTTCGGACAGGTTAGGCAGGGAACCATGGATCAGGGTGCCGTCATGGATGGATATTTCGCCCGCTTTCAACTCGAGATTGACGGCGGATTGAATCTGCTCGGCGGTGACGGACACTTCCTGGTTGATGCTCAGCAGGTTGCCGGCCTGCGCGGCCTGGCCGTGCTCCAGCAGGCCCATGTCGTGGGATCCCGGAATGACCTGCATGCATCCGTTGCCCGCATCGCTGTCGTCCACGGCATACCAGGCCGTGACGGCCAAAGGCGGCTCCAGTCCCCAAAACGTCGCGTCCTGGTGCCAGGCTACGTAGGAATCGGCCAACTTGCCTTCGCCGTATTTGTTGAAAAAATGGGTGGCCAACAAGAGGATATCCGGCCCCATGAGGGCCTGCACGCAGTCCAGGATGGTTTCGTGGGTGGCCAACCGCCAAATGAAAGCCTCCTCGAAATGGCGGTCGATCAATTCAATCTGGGCCTTTGCTTTGCCCACCTGCCCTTCCAGGCGATCGAACTCGGACGCGTAACGCGCGGCCTCCGCGCGATCCGCGACGCGAATGCCGTTGAGAAAACCGACCTGTTTGTAGGTCTCCACTTGGGTCGAGGAAAGTCTCATAGCCTGAGCTCCTGAATGACGGTGCGCCTTTATTCTACCCCAACCGGCGCCGCGTGTTCGGCGATCCGGCGCCGGCCGATATCTGCTGGGCCGTAATGACCCGCTGGCGACCGCGAGCGCCAGGCGGCCCGGCTCAAGCGCCAGCGATATTCCGTGCAGGAACGAAAGCTGGCGTAGCCCGCGGCAAAAACGGCCCCGGCGAGCGCGTCAAGGGCCAGCCCTGGCAGTCCGCGGCGCGCCTCGCGCGCCGCGACCTGGGCGATCTTCAATCCTGGCAGGAAGATCCGGCCCTGTCCGCTGCCGCCCCCCCCCCCCCCATGCCAACGCCCAGCCGCTTTGCCGATCCGGAAAGCACCCAACTGCGATGCGGCTTCCCACGGAACCGGGATCAGCCACAGCCAGCCAACCCGGCGCGCAGGCACAGGGCCTGCGGCAACGGCCCAAGACGCGTTTTGGGCGCACTGGCTACCGGCATGTGGTACATTGATGGCATCAACGCATGTCCATAACAGTGACTCCAAGGAGTATCCTAATGAGTCGATTTGCTTCGCAACCGTTGTCGCGCCGCGCTTTCCTGCAGGCGGGCGCCGCCGCGTCCGCCTGGCTGGCCCTGGCCGCGTGCGCCGCGCCGGCGGCGCCGGCCGGATCCGCGGCCCCGGAGTCGATATCCCTGGATTTCGCGGCCTGGGCCGACGCCAGCGATATCCCGGCTTGGGAGGAACTGGAGCGCGTCTACGAGGAAATGAATCCGAACGTCGATATCGTCACCGCCCCGAGCGGGACGGGCGCGGATTATTACACGGCCTTGCAGACCAGCGTGGCGGGCGGGGAACCGCCGGACGTAGCTTCGTTCCAGGGCTGGGAATGGCAACCCTACGCCGATGCCGCGCAACTGACGGCCCTGGACGCGTATATTGAGCAGGAGAACTTTACGGGTCCCTATCCGGAAGGCGTGCAGAGCATCGCGGACAGCACCTTGCGCGGGGGCAACCGCTACCTGATGCCTTTGCAGGCGGGGGTCATGCTCATGTTCTACGCCCGGAAGCCCTTTGACGAGGCCGGTCTGGATTACCCCGCCGACGATTGGACCTACGAGGATTTCGTGAGCGTCGCGGAAGCCCTGACCGACACGTCCGGGGAGACGAAGATGTACGGCTTCCAGCCCAGCGGCATCTGGCCGCGCGACATCCACTGGATTCGCTCCACGGGCCAGCAGGAGTTCGACGCGCTGGTCGATCCCGTGACGGCCCTGTTCGATCAGCCGGACATCATTGAAATCGTGCAGGTCGTCACGCAGGACTTCCAGTACAAAATGGGCGTGAGCCCGACGCCGGCCGACATGTCCGGCGGCACCAACACCATCGACACGGGCAACGCGGCGCTGAAGTACGAAGGCGCCTGGTTCTTCCCCCGTCTCAATTCGCCGGAACTGCGCGAAGCGGGCAAGGAAATCGAATTCGACGTGGTGATGATGCCCGCCTACAAAGATCCGCAGCGCCCGCATCGCGGCTGGTCCGAGGGTCTCTGCGTGATGGCGACCGACCAGGCGGACGCGGCCTGGGACTACGTGCGTTTCATGGGCGGCGAAGAAGGCCAGCGCATCTATTCCACCATTACCGGCCGCCTGCCCAACACCGGGGATCTGATCCAGGAATTCTGGATCCCGACCATTGAGGAGCGCTTCGGCGTGACCAACGGCGCGGCCTTCGTGGAAGCCTTCGCGCGCAGCGAAGTGGACGTGATTGGCGGCGTGTCCCGCGGCCAGATGTGGAATGAGGTCGTGAAGCCGCTGGGCTGGGATCCCTTGCTCAACAATACGGCGACGGCCGCCGAAGTGCTGCCGCAAGTCACGGCGGGCGTGCAGGCCCTGCTGGACGCTCACTGGGAGCGGTAACGTCAAGACAGCGCCCAGGCGGCCGCGGTCGCCTGGGCGTCCGTTTGGAGCAGGGCGCGCGCCGCGGCGCGCGGACATCGACATGCTGCACGTCGCCAAACTGCGTTTCTGGGCCTCTTCGCGCCGCCTGCGCCGGGATTGGCTGGCCGGCTATCTTTTCGCCGCGCCCTTCATCGTCGGGTTCTGCCTGTTCGTGGCGTATCCCATGCTGCATTCGGCCTATCTGATCCTGTTCGAGTGGGACCCGCTGCGCGAACCGGTCTTCGTCGGTTTCGACAATATCGTCAAGATGGTGCGCGACCCGAAGGTCAACAAGAGCCTGTTCAACAGTTTCTTCTATACGGCCATTGCCGTCCCGGTGCAGCTGTGCATTTCGTTTTCCCTGGCGCTGGCCCTGTCGCAGCCGTTGCTGTTCCGGGACTTCTACCGCGCGGCGTTCTACCTGCCCATCATCGTGCCGCTGGTGGCCAGCGCCGTGGTCTGGCAACGCGTCTTCCATCCGGAGTACGGCATTCTGAACGAAGCCCTGGGCTGGGTCGGCATCGCGCCCCAGCGCTGGCTCTTCGATCCCCAGCTGGCCAAGCCGGCCTTCATCTTCATGTCCTTCTGGGCCATTGGCCGCCAGATGGTGATTTTCATCGCGGGGCTGGGGAACATCCCGGAATCGCTCAAGGAGGCCGCGAGCCTGGACGGCGCGAACGCCGTCGGCCGCCTGTGGCGCGTCGTCCTGCCCTTGATGACGCCCCTGATTTTCTACAACGTGGTGATCGCCACCGTGAACTCCTTCCAGACCTTCATTCCGGCCATGATCATGACCGAAGGGGGACCGCAGGACGCCACCCTGTTCGTCGTGCTGAACATCTACCGCAACGCGTTCCAATACGGGCGCATGGGGTACGCGTCGACGCTGGCCTGGGAATTGTTCCTGCTCGTCGTGGGCTTCACGATCATGCAGTTCGTGGTCTCGCGCCGGTGGGTGTACTACGAAGAGGAGGCGCGGGCCTGACATGTCCGTTTCCCTGACGTCCAAGGCGCGTGCCCGGCGGCGGCGCGGGGCGCCCCGCGCCGAGGCCCGGCGCGCGCCCCGGGCATACGTCTGGCTGGGCGCGTTGCAGCTCGCCGTGACGTTGCTGGCCGTTTCCTTCCTGGTGCCGACCTTCTGGATGATTTCCTCTTCCTTGAAGGTGTCCACGGAGGTGTTCGCGCATCCCATTCAATGGTGGCCGGCGGAACCCCACTGGCAGAATTACGCGCAAGCCTTTCAGGGCCATCTGCCTCTGGGCCGCTTTATGTGGAATACGGCCTACATCGTGGTCTTCGCCGTCCTGGGCACCCTGATTTCCTCGGCGCTGGTGGCGTATTCCTTCGCGCGCATCCCGTGGCCCGGCAAGAATTTCTGGTTCGGCCTGTTGCTGGGCACCATGATGCTGCCGGATATCGTGACCCTGGTGCCGCGCTTCATCCTCTTCCGCGCGTTGGGGTGGTACGATACCTTCTATCCGTTGATCGTGCCCTATTGGGGCGCGGTCATGGCGCTGTACGTCTTCCTGATCCGGCAGTTCTTCCTGGGCATTCCCATGGAACTGGAGGACGCCGCCTATATCGACGGGGCCAGCCGCCTGCGCATTCTGCTGCAGATTCTGATGCCGCTGTCCAAGCCGGTGATGGCGACCGTGGCCGTGTTCGCCCTGCTCCAGCACTACAACGACTTCATGAATCCCCTCATCTATCTGAAAACCATGGACAAATTCCCCATGGCGGTCGGCGTGAAGATGTTCAACGACTCCGAAGTGCAACGCTGGGAAGTCGTTTTCGCGGTCAGCACGATCATGCTGCTTCCCATTCTGGCGCTGTTTCTGGCCGCCCAGCGCTTCTTCGTCCAGGGCATCACCATGACGGGTTTCGGAGGGCGGTAGCGATTGGCAGGGGATGGAATCGCCCAGGGCGCGGCGAGCCGCGTGACGTCCTGCCTGGCGCGGCGCCTGCCCGCGTAGACGCGCCCGCGGGCGGACGCGACGGAGTTCGTTCCGCGCTTGAGCCTTATCTGTACGACATCCTCAAAGCGCAGTTCGGTTTCTCGACCCTGCGGCCGGGACAGGCCGAAATCCTGGCGGCTATTCTGCAAGGCCAGCATGTGCTGGGCGTTATGCCCACGGGGGCCGGCAAATCGCTTTGCTATCAACTGCCGGCCGTGGCGCGCGGCGGGCTGACCTTGGTGGTTTCGCCGCTGGTGGCGCTCATGGACGCGCAGGTGGCGGATCTGCGCTTGTCCGGCGTCGCGGCGGACGCGTTGCACAGCGGACGCGCATGGACGGAGAACCGCGCCGCCTGGGACCGGGCCGCGACCGGGCAGACGCGCCTGCTCTATTTGGCGCCGGAACGCCTCATGCAGCCTGACATGCTGCGCCGCTTGCAGGATCTGGACGTCACTTTGATCGCCATTGACGAGGCCCACTGCATCTCGCGCTGGGGGCCGACGTTTCGGCCCGATTACGAAGCGCTGGCCCAACTGGGCGTCCATTTTCCCCATGTGCCCATCGCCGCGTTTACGGCGACCGCGGACCGCGCGACGCGGCAGGATATCCGCGACCGGCTCTTCGCCGGCCAGGGCCAGGAATTCTGTTTCGGCTTTGACCGTCCCAACATTCGCCTGGCCGTCCAGGAACGCCGGCGCGGCCAAGCCCAACTGTTGCAGTTCGTCCAGGCGCGGCAGGGCCAGAGCGGCATCGTCTATTGCCTGTCGCGCCGCAACGCGGAGACGACGGCCGCCTTTCTGAACGCGAACGGCGTCGCGGCCCTGCCGTATCACGCGGGCATGAGCGCGCCGGCGCGCATGGAGCACCAACAGCTTTTCATGACGCGGGCCGGCCTCGTCATGGCCGCCACGATTGCTTTCGGCATGGGCATCGACAAACCGGATATCCGATACGTGTTCCATGCCCGGCTGCCGGCCAACATGGAGGGCTACTACCAGGAAATCGGCCGCGCCGGCCGCGACGGCGCGGCCGCCGAAGCCCTGATGCTGTACGGCTTGGACGATATCGTCCAACGGCGCCGTTTCATCGCCGAAACGGACAGCGCGGAAGAGTATCGCCGCCGCGAATACCAGCGTCTGGAACTGCTGATCGGCTATTGCGAAGGCGCGCAATGCCGGCGCCAGGCGCTGCTGGGCGCCTTCGACGAACGTCTGGATCAACCCTGCGGGAACTGCGACAATTGCCAACAGCCGCCGGAATTGGCGGAAGGCCTGATTGAAGGCCAAAAGGCGCTGTCCGCCGCCTATCGCACGGGCCAGCGCTTCGGAGCCAGCCACCTCGTGGACATCCTGACCGGCAAAACCACCCTCAAGGTCAGGCAGAACGGCCATGATCGGCTGCCCACGTTCGGCGTGGGCCGCGACCGCTCCGCCCCTGAATGGCGCTCCATCATCCGGCAATTGGTCGCGGCTGGGCATCTGGCGGTGGATATCGGCGCCATGGGCAGTTTGGCCATCACCCCGCGCGGACGCCGCCTGCTGGCGGGCAAAGAGGCCTTCGTCTACCGGCGCGCCCCGCGTGCGCCGGCCCGCAGGACAGCCCTGTCCGTACGGGACGAGGCCGTCCCCCGCGGCCGCGCAGCGCCGTCGCTCTTTGAACTGCCCCGCGCGGAACGCGCCCGCGCAGCCGGGAACGCCGCATCGGACGAACAGGAACAACGCCTCTTCGAGCGCCTCCGGGAGGTGCGGCTGGCTCTGGCCCGCGCGCGCAGGGTGCCCGCCTACGTCATTTTCCACGATCGCACATTGCTGGAAATGGCCAGGCGCAAACCCCGGACCCTGAACGAACTCTTGGCCGTGCCCGGCGTAGGCCAAGCCAAACTGCAGGCCTTCGGCCAAGTCTTTGCGGAGGCGATTGCCGCGCATGAACGACAGGCGCCGGAACCGATCTGAGGCGTTTCCCGGACGCGCAGCCCAGCGACAGGACGCATGGGGACTGGGCCGCGTTGATGTTCACTGGGCATCCCGTGAACAAGCCGACGCCTTCCGCGTCGGGCTCACGCCCGGACGGCGCGCGGCTACCCGCTGCGGCCCATGCGCCAGCGCGTCCCAGGTTTTCTGCCCCTGTGGATGCTTGGCTCTGGCTGGCGTCAAAGGCCAACGCAACCTGAACAGTTGAACCGGTATTGCAGGCTATGTCCGCACGTCCGCTAGCCCGCGGCCGCGTCGTCCGGCGGGCGCGGCTATCCGCTGGCTGGCTGGCCGCGCGCAGCGCGTGGCTGGCCTGCGCGCTCGGCGCGCTCGCGGGGTGGGCGGTGCTGGACGATTACGGCGTAGGCGAAGACGCGACTTGGCAGCGCGAGACGGCGCAAATCACCCTGGATTACGCGCTGGGCCGCGACGACGCCCTGCTGGCCTACGAGGACCGCATGTACGGCATTGCCTTCGAAGGGTTGCTGCTGGGGGCGGAGCGCCTGCTGGGAGTGCAGGACAGCCGCGCGGTTCACCTGTGGCGGCACGGGTTGACGCATCTGTTCTTTCTGGCCGGCGGCCTGGCCAGCGCGGCGCTGGCCTTCCGCCTGTACGGGCGGCGCTGGCTGGCGCTGGCGGCGCTGGGCCTGTTCCTGCTGCACCCGCGGCTGTACGCGCACTCGTTCTTCAATTCCAAGGATCTGCCCTTTCTCAGCCTGTTCATGATGGCGCTGTGGCTGGCGCAACGGGCCTTCCGCCGCGGGACAGGGGGGAGCTTCGCGCTGTGCGGGGTCGGCATGGGGCTGTTGGCCAACATGCGCCTGATGGGCCTCCTGCCGTTCGCGGCGGTGCTGGCCTTGCGCGCGTGCGACGGTTTCTGGGCGGCGGACCGGGCGGCGCGGCGGCAGGCGCGGCGCACGGGCGGGCTGTGCGCCGCGACCGGCGCGCTGACGCTGTACGCGACGTTGCCCTATCTGTGGGACGCCCCGCTGGGTCGCCTCGCGGAATCCCTCGCGTACATAGCCGCCTATCCGATCTCAAAACTCATGCTGTTCCGCGGGGAGTACGTCAGCAGCCTGGACTTGCCGGCGACGTACGTGCCGGTCTGGTTCGCGATCACCGCGCCGCCGTCCGCATTGCTGCTGGGCGGCGTCGGCGCGGCGTCGCTGTTGCGCCGCGCGGTCCGCGCGCCGTCGGCGTTGCTGCGCAATACGCGCCTGCGTTTCGAGGGCCTTCTCCTGGCCTGCTGCGTCCTGCCTGTCCTGGCCGTCATTCTGCTGGGATCCACGCTGTACACGGGTTGGCGCCATCTGTATTTCCTCTACGCGCCCTTCTGCCTGCTGGCGACCGGCGGCTTGGCCACGCTGGTTCGTCGCTTTCGGGCAGGTTGGATAGGCAGCTTGGCGGGCGTAGGCGCGGTGGCGACGCTGGCCGCGATGGCGACGCTGCATCCGGATCAGCAACTCTATTTCAACTTCCTGGAGGACCGCGCGACGCCGGAGCGTCTGCGCACCCGGTACGACTTCGATTATTGGGCGGTCTCTTACCGGCGCGCCCTGGAGTTCCTGCTGGCACAGTATCCGGAGGAACCGCTCTACGTCCATGCGCGCGTACCTCTGAATCGGGAGATCCTGCCGGCAGGCGACCGACAGCGGATCGCGTTCGTCGATGCCGGCCGCGCGGATTTTCACATTACCCAGTATCGCGCGGAAGGGCATAGCGGCCCGGTGGCGGCCCCGTACGCGCCGGTCATCCATAGGCACAAGGCGTACGGCAACACCGTTTTCGCCGTGACCGCAGTGAATCTGGAACGAGCGGAGGCGGAGGCGGCCCCCTACCGCGCGGCGTACCGCGCGTTGATCGCCCGCGAACCCGGCGTCCGCGACCGGTTTGGCGTCTATGTAGACGAACAGGCCGTGCGCTGGGTGCGGGCTTCCTGCGAGTCCGAAGATGCCGCGCCCCGGTTCGTCCTGCACGTCACGCCCAAGGAGGCGCAAGATCTGCCTTTGTACCGCCGGGGTGCGGGCTTCGACAACCTGAGCTTCTATTTCTCGCAGCGCGGGGTGCGCGTGGACGAGGCGTGCCTGGCCGTCGCGCCCTTGCCGGCGTACCCCATCCGGCATCTGCGGGTCGGCCAGTGGCTGACGCAAGAGAAGCGCATGCTCTGGCAGGCCGACCTGCCCGTGCCGCGCGCGCTGGCCGCCGCGCGCGCGTACGGCGCCGCGTACCGCGCGCTGGCGCCGCAGGCGGTTCTGCACCGGGGACCGTTCGACGTCTACATGACCCGGTCGGCGGTGATCTGGGCCAGAGCGCCCTGCGCGGAGGTTGACGTCCAGTCTCGGTTCATCCTGCGGATGAAGCCCGTCGATCCGCGGGTCCTGCACGGGCGTTCGTTCGCCCACCTCGATTTCCCGTTCGTCGCGCGCGGGATGCGAACGGCTGGCGCGTGCCTGATTGCGGCGCCGCTTCCGGCCTGGCCCGTCCAGAGCCTGTCGGTGGGCCAGCAGCGCCCGGAGACGGAACGCACGCTCTGGCAGATCGACCTGCAACTGCCGCCCGCGCCGCGCGTGGTGGATGCCTACCGCGCGGCCTACCGTAGACTGACGGCCGCGGTGCCGGCGCACCGGGGGCCGTTTGACGTCTACGTGACGGCGGCGGCGGTCGCGTTCGCCAAGGCGGTCTGCACCGCGGCCGATACGGCGCCCAAATTCATCCTGCACGTCGTCCCCGCGCGCGCGCGCGACCTGCCGCCGGCGCGCCGGCGCGCCGGCTTCGTCAATCGGGATTTCGAGTTCGCGTGGCAGGGCGCGCATTTCGACGGCGCGTGCCTGGCCCGGGCCGCGCGGCCCGCCTATCCCGTCGCCCGCGTACGCGTGGGCCAGTTCCGTCCCGGCGCCGACCCCCTCTGGCTGGCCGAGATCCCCCTGGCCCAGTAGCGCGGCCTTGGACGCGGATGGACGCATGGCACGCCCCCTCATCGGTGATCGGCTCCGGAGAGGAGGCCTACCCTGATGGCGTTGCGGATAGTCCCCGCCGCGGGCTGACAGGTTTATAAGCCCGGCGTTTGGGCAACGAAAGGGATCTGCCTCAAAATCAGGAACGGCGGGCATCCAATGGTAGCCTATCGTCCGTCGCTATCGCGGGCGAGTATATCTTGCCGTCTAATGAAGCCATGTCCGTGCGCGTGGCCGTCCAAGGGAGAAGCGGCATTCCGAGGGCCGGACGGAGGACGCCAGACCTAACGTGAACCGTTCAGGACAAGAACGCCATAACCCCAGCCCGGCAGGACGCCGCGCGGCTATGGGCCGTGCGCGGCTAACGGCCTTCCGGTCGGCAACGGCGGCGCTCTTGGCGGCGCACGGTACGTGGCTGGCGTGCGCGCTCGGCGCGCTCGCGGGGTGGGCGGTGCTGGACGATTACGGCGTGGGCGAAGATGCGACCTTGCTACGCGAGACAGCGCAGGTGACCTTGGCGTACGCGCTGGGCCGCGACGACGCCCTGCTGACTTATCTGGATCGCCTGTACGGCGCCGCCTTTGAAGGGCTGCTGTTGGGGGCGGAGCGCGTACTGGGGGCGCAGGACAGCCGCGCGATCTACCTGGTGCGGCACGGGCTGACGCATCTGCTCTTCCTGGCGGGCGGCCTGGCCGGCGCGTCCGTGGCCTTCCGCCTGTACGGGCGGCGCTGGCTGGCGCTGGCGGCGCTGGGACTGTTCCTGCTGCACCCGCGGCTGTACGCGCACTCGTTCTTCAATTCCAAGGACGTGCCTTTCCTGAGCCTGTTTATGGTGGCGCTGTGGTTGGCGCAGCGGGCCTTCCGCCGCGGGACGGGGGGCGCCTTCGCGCTGTGCGGGATCGGCATGGGGTTGCTCACCAACGTGCGCCTGATGGGCGTCCTGCTGTTCGCGGCGGTGCTGGCCGCGCGCGCATGCGACGTCATCTGGGCGGCGGATCGGGCGGCGCGGCAACGGTCGCTGCGCACGGGCGGGCTGTGCGCGGCGACCGGCGCGCTGACGCTGTATGCGACGTTGCCCTACCTGTGGGGCGACCCGCTGCACCGGCTTGCGGAAGCCTTCGCGCATTGGGCCCAGCATCCTCATGCCGTGGTCATGCTGTTCCGCGGGGACTACGTCAACAGCTTGGCCCCGCCGCCGGCGTACGCGCCGGTCTGGTTCGCGATCACGGCGCCGCCGTGCGCGTTGCTGCTGGGCGGCGTCGGCGCGGCGTCGGCGGGATGGCGCGGCGCCCGCGCGCCGTCGGCGCTGGTGCATAATACGCGCCTGCGTTTCGAGGGCCTGCTGCTGGCCTGCTGCGGCCTGCCTGTAGTGGTCGTCATTCTGCTGGGCTCCACGCTGTACAACGGCTGGCGCCACCTGTATTTTCTTTACGCGCCTTTCTGCCTGCTGGCGACCGGGGGCCTGTACGCGCTGGCGACCGCCGCCCCTCTGCGCGGATGGCGCGGCGGCGAGCGCTGGACGCATAGTCTGGCGGGCTTGAGCGCGGCGGCGATGCTGGGCGCGCTGGCGTCGCTGCATCCGGATCAGCAACTCTATTTCAACTTTCTGGAGGACCGCGCGACGCCGGAGCGCCTGCGCACCCGGTACGACTTCGATTACGGAACGGTCTCGGACCGGCGCGCCCTGGAGTTCCTGCTGGCGCAGTATCCGGAGAGGCCGCTCTACGTCCATACGCGGGATACCCAGAACCGGGAGATCTTGCCGGCGGCCGACCGGCAGCGGATCGCATTCGTCGATGCCGGCCGCGCGGATTTCCATATTACCCAATACCGCGCGGAGGGGCACAGCGGCCTGATAGCGCCGCCCCCGTACGCCCCCGTCATCCATGCGCACAAGGTATACGGCAATACCGTCTTCGTTGTGGTCGCGGTGAACCTGGAACGGGCCGCTACCGCAGCCGCGGTTTCCTACCGCGCGGCGTACCGCGCGCTGACCGCCCGCGAACCCGACGTGCGCGACCGGTTCGACGTCTATCTGGACGCGCAGGCGATGCATTGGGTGCGGGCTCCCTGCGCACCCGAGGATGCGGCGCCCCGCTTCGTCCTGCACGTCACGCCCAGGGAGACGCGGAACCTGCCGGCGGAGCGTCGCGAGGCGGGCTTCGACAACCTGAGCTTCTATTTTTCGCAGCGCGGGGTGCGCGTGGACGATGCGTGCCTGGTCGTGGCGCCGTTGCCGGCGTATCCCATCCGACATCTGCGGATCGGCCAGTGGCTGACGGGGGAGAAGCGCATGCTTTGGCAGGCCGACCTGTCCGCGCCGTCCCCGTCGGCCGCGGCGCGCGCGTACGCCGCGGCGCACCGCACGCTGGCGCCGCCGGCGGCCCTGTACCGGGGAGGGAACTTCGACGTCTACGTGACCCGGTCGGCGGTGACCTTGGCCAAGGCGCCCTGCACCGCCGCCGATACGGCGTCCAAGTTCATCCTGCACGTTACGCCCGCGGATCCGCGGGCTTTGCCCGGCCGGCCTTTCGCCAATCAGGACTTCCGTTTCTTCGAACGCGGGGTGCGCGTGAAGGGCGCGTGCCTGGCCGCGGCGCCGTTGCCGGCCTGGTCCGTCCAGCGCCTGGCGGTGAGTCAGCGGCGCCCGGAGACGGAGCAGGCGCTGTGGCAGGCCGACCTCCGGCTGCCGCGCGCGCCGCGCGCGGCGGACGCCTACCGCGCGGCCTACCGCGGATTGACGGCCGCGGCGCCGGCGTACCGGGGACCCTTCGACGTCTACGTGACGGCGGCGGCGGTCGCGTACGCCAAGGCCGCCTGCACCGCGGCCGATACGGAACCCAAATTCATCCTGCATATCGTCCCCGTACGCGCGCGCGACCTGCCGCCCGCCCGCCGGCGCGCGGGCTTCGCTCACCGGGATTTCGAGTTCGCGTGGCAGGGCGCGCATTTCGACGGCGCGTGCCTGGCCCGGGCGGCGTTGCCTGCCTACCCCGTCGCCCGCGTGCGCGTGGGCCAGTTCCGTCCCGGCGCCGACCCTCTCTGGCGAGCCGAGCTCCCCATGGCCCGGTAGCGCGTCGCCCGGTTGGATGGCCTGGCGACGGGCGGTCCGATACGATGGCTGCCCTGCCGCCGGCGCGGGGCCAAGGCCTGCCGCCCCGACACGCTCAGTTCCGGGTCCCGCCGAGTACGGAAACGCACCGCCGCTTTCCCTTGACGCCTGCGGGTAACGGCAGGTATCGCGTACGGTCGCAACGACCGGCGCGCTGGATAATGCGGGCGGTAGATATCGGCGTTCTGCGGTAACCTCATGGTTTGGGCCCGCCATGCTCCAAGATTTATAATGCCGGCGATTTGGCCATTCATTACGGATCTCTGCCTCGCAAGCGGCGTTCCGAAGGATGGGCAGAGGATTCCAGCGCCCGTATTTAATCATGTTTCAATTGCGTTGAGTCCGTTGCCCTGCCGGGGCGTAAACGCCCGCGCCATCGGTTGCATGCCTATCTACTAACGTGGATTGTTCAGGTCGAGAACGCCATGCCCGAAGCCGGGTAAGACGCGGGGGGATGCGGCTAACGTCCGTTTATACAAGAGCGGCTGCGCTCTTGGCGGCGCGCGGTACGTGGCTGGCGTGCGCGCTCGGCGCGCTCGCGGGGTGGGCGGTGCTGGACGATTACGGCGTGTCGACCGACGAGGCCATACAGCGCAAGACGGCGCAGGTTACCCTGGATTACGTACTGGGCCGCGACGACGCCCTGCTGAGCTACCAGGACCGCCGGTACGGCGCCGTCTTTGAAGTGCTGCCGTTGGGAGCGGAGCGCCTGCTGGGCCTGCAAGACAGCCGGGCGATCTCCCTGGTGCGGCACGGGCTGACGCACCTGCTTTTTCTGGCCGGCGGCCTGGCCGGCGCGGCGCTGGCGTTCCGCCTGTACGGGCGGCGCTGGCTGGCGCTGGCGGCGCTGGGGTTGTTCCTGCTGCACCCGCGCCTGTACGCGCATTCGTTCTTCAATTCCAAGGACATTCCGTTCCTGAGCCTGTTCATGGCGGGGCTGTGGCTGGCGCAACGGGCCTTCCGCCGCGGGACGGGGGGGGCCTTCGCGTTGTGCGGGGCGGGTATGGGGCTGTTGATCAACGTGCGCCTGATGGGCGTTCTGCTGTTCGCGGCGGTGCTGGCCCTGCGCGCGTGCGACGTCATCTGGGCCGCGGACCGGGCGGCGCGGCACCGGGCGCTGCGCACGGGCGGGCTGTACGCGGCGACCGCCGCGTTGACGCTGTACGCGACGCTGCCCTATCTGTGGGGCGATCCCGTCAGCCGTTTCGCGGAAGTGTTTTCCTATTGGGCCCAATTTCCTCACTTTGCGCTTATGCTGTTCCGCGGGGACTACGTCAGCAGCCTGGATCTGCCGCCGGCGTACGCGCCGGTCTGGTTCGCGATCACGGCGCCGCCGTGCGCGTTGTTGCTGGGCGGCGTCGGCGCGGCGGCGCTGGGGCGGCGCGCCGTCCGCGCGCCGTCCGCGTGGGTGCGCAACACGCGCTTGCGTTTCGAGGGCCTGTTGCTGGCCTGCTGCGTCCTGCCTGTACTGGCCGTCATCCTGCTGGGATCTACGCTCTATATGGGCTGGCGCCACCTGTATTTCCTCTATGCGCCCTTCTGCCTGCTGGCGACCGGCGGCCTGTACGCGCTGGCCGCGACGGCGCGTCGCTTCTGGCGCGCGTGGGCAGGCGGGATAGGCAGCTGGGCGGGCGCCGGCGCGATGGCCACGCTGGCCGCGATGGTCGCGCTGCATCCGGATCAGCATCTCTATTTCAACTTCCTGGAGGACCGCGTGACGTCGGAGCGCCTGCGCCTCCGGTATGACCTGGACTATTGGGCGGTCTCCTCCCGGCGCGCGCTGGAGTTCTTGCTGGCGCAGTATCCGGAGGAAACTGTACGCGTTCATATGCGCGGAAATTTGAACCGGCAGATCCTGCCGGCGGGCGACCGGCAGCGGATCGCGCTCGCGGATGCCGGTCGCGCGGATTTCCACATTACCCAGCACCGCGCGTGGTGGTACGGCGGTCCGATCGCGCCGCCCCCGTACGCGCCGGTCATCCATGCGCGCAAGGTGTACGGCAGCACCGTTTTCGCCATCGTCGCGGTGAATCCGGAACGGGCAGAGGCGGAGGCCGAACCCTACCGTACGGCGTACCGCGCGCTGGCCGCCCGCGTCCCCGACGTGCGCGACCGGTTTGATGTCCATGTGGACGCCCAAGCGGTGCGCTGGGTGCGGGATCCCTGCGTCCCCGAGGATGCGGCCTCCCGGTTCGTCCTGTACGTCACGCCCCGGGAGGCGCGGGATCTGCCGGCGTACAGCCGCGCCGCAGGTTGGGACAACCTGAGCTTCTATTTTTCGCAGCGCGGGGTACGCGTGGATGATGCGTGCCTGGCCGTCGCGCCCTTGCCGGCGTATCCCATCCGGCATCTGCGGGTCGGCCAGTGGCTGACGCAAGAGAAGCGCATGCTTTGGCAGGCCGACCTGCCCGTGCCGTCCCCGCCGGCCGTGGCGCGCGCGTACCGCGCGCTGGCGCCGCCGGCGGCCCTGCATCGGGGATCGTTCGACGTCTACGCGACCCGGTCGGCGGTGACCTTGGCCAAGGCGCCCTGCACCGCGGCCGACGTCCAACCCCGGTTCATTTTGCACGTTACGCCCGCGGATCCGCGGGCTTTGCCCGGGCGGCCTTTCGCCAATCAGGACTTCCATTTCTCCGAGCGCGGGGTGCGCGCGGCGGGCGCGTGCCTGGTTACGGCGCCGCTGCCGGCCTGGCCCGTCCGGCGCCTGACGGTGAGTCAGTGGCGGGCGGAGACGGCGCGTACGCTGTGGCAGGCCGACCTCCCTCTCGCATCCGCGCCCCGCGCCGTGGACGCCTATCGCGCGGCCTATCGCGACTGGCTGGCCGTTGCGCCCGCGTACCGGGGTTCCTTCGACGTCTACGTGACGGCGGCGGCGGTCGCGTTCGCCAAAGCGCCCTGTACGGCGGCCGATACGCAATCCCGGTTCATCCTGCATGTCGTCCCCGTGCGCGCGCGCGACCTGCCGCCGGATCGCCGCCGCGTGGGCTTCGCCAACCGGGATTTCGAGTTCGCGTGGCAGGGCGCGCATTTCGACGGCGCGTGCCTGGCCCGGGCGGCGTTGCCTGCCTATCCCGTCGCCCGCGTGCGCGTCGGCCAGTTCCGCGCGGGCGCTGCCGTTTGGCAGGTCGAGATTCCGCTGGCCCGGTAGCGCGGCGCCTGGCGGGATAGATTGGCGACGGGCGGTCCGATACGTTGCCTGCGCTGCCGAGGCCGTTAACGTTCTTGCCTGGGGCGAAAGAGCGTTCCTGCTTGGGAAGACGCGCGGAGCCCATTGCGCTCCGGCGCCGGGTACGTTATGGACTGGCGGCCGCGCATCGACGAAGCCTTCCGTTTTGCTTCGCTTTCGTCTCGTCGGGCGCGCCTGGCGCGAGAAGGCGCGCCCGGATGCCCCGCGGCCTGCTTTTGCAGGGTGAAGCGTCTCATGCCGCTGCTCCGCCTCCGGGCTGTGCTTTCCATCCCCGGTGCGCCTTCGTCGCAGAAAGATGCCGGCAAGAGCGTCCGGAACTGCGGCCGCGGTAAGGACATCAGGGCGCGTGCCCTGGCGCCGACCTCTCTTGCGGCCCGGCATTGCTTCCTTGACCTAAAGGGGCCTGCGCTCCGTTCTCAAGGCGTTGCCTTACCCGACTGGCTTTTTCGGCGCTGTCGCCTGCCGGCGGCCGCGCGTGCCTCCTGAAAAGACGAAAGCGATTGAAAGCGGATACGGCAACGGATGCATAGCGAACCCAGAGTTCCGTCCCCTGCTCCTGCGTTGGGCGCAGCGAGCGTCTGTCGGTAACATGAAGGCGCGCATCGGGCCATCCGCACGCGACTCGATTAGGCCCTTGTCCGTACGGTGGCAGGCGGAGGACGCGGCGGGCGGGGCTGGGAACGAGCGCAACCGCCCGTTTTCGCCCCGCGCAGGCCCTACGTTATTCGCGGGGGATGCTGGCCCTCGGCCTTCGAATGCGCCTGTTCCACCACACTATGAGCGGCGTAACCATGACGGTGGGCAAAATCCAGGGCAGCCAAACCGGAATCGGTGAATCCGGACCGATATCTACGTTGACCACCGTGACCGCGGTAAGCGTGGCAATGGTGCCGGCCAGCATATTGGTCAAGTGGCGCGCGATGCGCCGCGGCCCTCTGGGTTGCTTCCAGTGAAAGTGCGCGTCGACAACGCCCAACGCCAACGCGATGGCGCCGAATGCCGCCAAGGTGATCCACTGGGAATCGCCCTCCTGTCCCAATACCGCGCCGTATCCCCACATGCCTAACCCGGCGAGGCCCAGCAGCGCGATCGCCGCCCAGTCTGCCGGATGCGGTCGTCGCGTGCGGTTGCGCGCGAAACGCCAGCCGGCAAAGACCAGATAGAAACTGAAGAAGGCGATCAACAGCAGGAACAGATTGAAACCGTCGCGGTCGAAGACGGCCAGCGGCACGGCGGTGAGAAATATGATCGTCATAGCTAGCGCGTAGATCCTTCCCGCTTGGGCGTGGCGCGTTTTCCCCTTGGCCGTAATCAGAGCCAGGACCGCGCTCAGCAACGCTACGCTGCCGGCTGCGATATGGATCCATAACGCAGTGGTTAACATGGCGTTTGCTCTCTGTTGGGCCTGCGTATCGTTGTCCCGAGAGTAGGCCGCATGACAGGCTACTGGCCTGTAGCCTTCTCATCCTGCATCGTTGGGTCGCAAGACGGAGGCCTCCGCTGTAGCGCCGCGTTCTTGCCTGTCGGGCCACTCGCTCATCGGAAAGAGACGCTGCATATTATTATCTGCGCGGCCGGAAAAGCGCAAAAGAGGCCGCGCGCGCTAGGCCCATAACCAACCGGTTCATTCTGCATCCGTCCCCCTCCGCGACCCGCGCTGAACCGCCGGCGCGCGGACTGCGCCAGCTGGGATTGCCAGTACGCGTGGCCCGCGTATCCCGTTGCCTGCGTGCGCGTGGGGCGGTTCCGCTCCGGCGCTGCCTTCCCTCCGGTCGGCCGAGATCCCCGTGGCTCAGTAGCGCAGGCTCAGAGTGGCAGACGGCGTATACCGCCTCAATCCCTGCATCTGGACTCCACTCCGGAGGGTTCCCACGGACGCCTGTGCCCAAGAGCCGCGGGTATCCGCCATGGACGGCTGGCGTCAATTGTCGGCGCGCCCGAATTCCACGGTGTAGACTCAGACTGGGCGTTGTCGGCCTTGATGCGCGGGATGGCGGCCGTGCGGTCTTGGGACGCCAGCCGGCAGGCGGGTAGCTGGCGTCTCCGTATGCCCCAACGCAGTTCGCATCCTGATGCTTCGCTCTCTCGCGACTCGGTATTCGCAAACAAGGTCTTTCTACGCGGCGACCGCTGGGTTCCTGGCGGCGCGCGGTACGTGGCTGGCCTGCGCACTCTGCGCGCTCGCGGGGTGGGCGGTGCTGGACGATTACGGCGTATCAGGCGACGCGGACTGGCAACGCGAGACGGCGCAGGTTACCCTGGATTACGCGCTGGGCCGCGACGATGCCCTGCTGGACGACCAAAACCGCATGTACGGCGTCGTCTTTGAAGGGCTGCTGCTGGGAACGGAGCGCCTGCTGGGCCTGCAAGACAGCCGTGCGGTCTACCTGATGCGCCACGGGCTGACGCACCTGCTTTTTCTGGCCGCCGGCTTGGCCGCCGCGTCCGTGGCGTTCCGCCTGTACGGGCGGCGCTGGCTGGCGCTGGCCGCGCTGGGGATGTTCCTGTTGCACCCGCGGCTGTACGCGCACTCGTTCTTCAATTCCAAGGATCTGCCTTTTCTCAGCCTGTTCATGGTAGCCCTGTGGCTGGCGCAGCGGGCTTTCCGCCGCGGGACGGGGGCGGCCTTCGCGCTGTGCGGGGTCGGCGCAGGCCTGCTGGCCAATGTGCGGCTGATGGGCATCCTGCTGTTCGCGGGCGTACTGGCCATGCGCGCATGCGACGGCCTCTGGGCGGCGGACCGCGCGACGCGGCGGCGGGCGCTGCGCACGGGCTTCGCCAACCGGGATTTCAAGTTCGCGTGGCAGGGCGCGTATTTCGACGGCGCGTGCCTGGCCCGGGCAACGTTGCCCGCCTACCCTATTGCCCGCGGGCGCGTGGGCCAGTTCCGCCCCGGCGCCGACCCCCTCTGGCTGGCCGAGATCCCCATGGCCCGATAGCGCGCCGCCCCGATCGGATGGCCTGGCAACAGGCTGTCCGATACGATGCCTGCGCCGCCGAGGACGTAACGCCCTTGCCTTTAGATAGCGTAACGCGCGTTGCCTCAGGTACGGCGGGAAGAGTAGGACGGAGGGAAACAGGGAGACCTGGACAAATCCCGTTCAGCCAAACGGGCCTGTCTTGGGGCCGGGCCGGACCGCGCTAGGCCGACGCCGTGCGCCCCGTCCGCTACTAGGAGATACGCCTCTTCGCCCGCGGCCCATAACGTAATCCAAGGATGATCGCCGCGGTCGCGCGCGGCATGGGCGAAGCGACGGACGCGCCGTAATCGTCCAGGGCCGCGGCCCCGGCCACGCGCGAGCAGGTTCGCGGGCATAACGTATGGATTACTCCGGCGGAATGTCTGTCTGCCCAGGCGACAAGGCCCCGCGGGGCAGATAGGGCCTAATCGGCAGGCGAAAACCTTGGGCAGCGGAAATTGCATCCTCGCGCGCGCCCGCCGTGGGACAATGCGCGCTGGGACACGCTCAGTCCTTGCGCCGCCTGAGAGCCAGCTTCCCGAAGATACGCACTCGCTCGCGGGATGTCCAATAAAGATCAACACAATCTGGTATATGATAGGCGGACCTTGAATTGGATCTACCCTGAATTATACGTTATGCCCACCCGTCCCCTCGTGCGCAGAGCGGTTGCCTGTCGCGCGCGGTGGCCGGCTTTCCGCAAGACTGCGGCTGCCGGCGTAGCGGCGCGCAGTGCGTGGCTGGCGGGCGCGCTTTTCGTTCTCGCGGGGTTAGCGGTGCTGGACGATTACGGCGTGGGCGAAGACGCAGCTAGAAATCGGCATACCGCCAGCCTCAATCTGGATTACGTTCTGGGACGCAGCGAGACCCTGTTGAGCTATCAATATCGATTGTACAGCGTCGCCTTTGAACTGCCGCTGCTCTTGGCGGAGCGCCTGCTGAACCTGCAGGACAGCCGCGCCATCTATCTGGGACGCCATCTGCTGACGCACCTGCTCTTTCTGGCGGGCGGCCTGGCCTGCGCGGCGTTGGCCTTTCGCCTGTATCGCAACCGACTCTTGGCGCTGTGCGCTCTGAGCCTGTTTCTGTTGCATCCGCGCCTGTACGCGCATTCATTCTTCAATGCCAAGGATCTCCCCTTTCTCAGCCTGTTCATGCTGGCGCTGTTGCTGATTCACCGCGCCTTTCGTCGCGAGACGGGCGCGGCCTTCGCGCTGTGCGGGGCCGGAATCGGGCTGCTCACTGGCTTGCGCCTGACGGGCCTCTTGCTGTGCGGGGCCGTGCTGGCGCTGCGGACATGCGATTTCGTTGGCGCCGCCGACTGGGCCGTGCGGCGGCGCATCTTGGGAACGGGCGGCTTGTTCGTCTTGACCTGTGCGCTGGCGCTGTACGCCGCCTCTCCCTATTTCTGGGGTGACCCCGTAACCCGCTTCGTTGAAGTATTCGCGTATATGTCCAAGCATCCGCGCCTCATCCCCAATTTATTCCGGGAAACCCTTGTTTTGAGCAGGGAAGCGCCCGCATACGTGCCGGTCTGGTTCGCGATCACGGCGCCGCCATGCGCATTGCTGCTGAGCGGCGTCGGCGCGGCGGCGCTGGTGCGGCGCGCCGTCCGCGCGCCGTCCGCGCTGGTGCGCGACACGCGTCTGCGTTTCGAGGGCCTGCTGCTGGCGTGCTGCGTCCTGCCCGCGCTGGCCGTCGTCCTGCTGGGTTCCACGCTGTACAACGGCTGGCGCCACCTGTATTTCCTCTACGCGCCCTTCTGCCTGCTGGCGATCGGCGGCCTGCGCGCGCTGGCCGCGGCGGCGGATTGTCTCAGGCTACGCGGAGACGCGGGATGGGCGTACGGTCTGGCGGGTCTGGGGACGGCGGCGACGCTGGGCGCGATGGTCGCGCTGCATCCGGATCAGCATCTCTATTTCAACTTTCTGGAGGACCGCGCGACGCCGGAGCGGCTGCGCACCCGGTACGATTTCGATTATTGGGAGATCTCTTACCGAAAAGCCCTGGAGTTCCTGCTGGCGCAATATCCGGAGGGACCGCTCTACATTGATGCGCGGGGTTCCCTGAACCGGGAGATCCTGCCGGCGGCCGACCGGCAGCGGATTAGGTTCGTCGATGCCGGCCATGCGGATTTCCACATTACCCAGTACCGCGCGGAAGGACCTAGCGGCCCGGTGGCGGCGGCCCCGTACGCGCCGGTTCTCCATGCGCACAAGGCGTACGGCAACACCGTTGTCGCCGTGACCGCGGTGAATCTGGAACGGGCGGCGGCGCGGGCGGCACCCTACCGCGCGGCGTACCGCGCGCTGGCGGCCCGCGCGCCCGACGTCCGCGCCCGGTTCGACGTCCATGCGGACGCCCGGGCCGTGCGCTGGGTGCGGGCGCCCTGCGCGGCCGCGGATGCGGCGCCCCGGTTCGTCCTGCACGTCATACCTGTAGAGGCGCAGAACCTGCCGGCGTACCGCCGCGCCGCGGGTTTCGACAATCTGAGTTTCCATTTTGCGCAGCGCGGGGTGCGCGTGGACGGCGCGTGCCTGGCCGTTGCGCCGCTGCCGGCGTATCCCATCCGGCATCTGCGGGTCGGCCAGTGGCTGACGGGGGAGAAGCGCATGCTCTGGCAGGCCGACCTGCGCGTGCCGCCGGCGCCGGCCGCGGCGCGCGCGTACGCCGCGGCGCACCGTACGCTGGCCCCGGCGGCGGCCCTGCGCCGGGGCGCGTTCGCCGTCTACGCGACGCCGGCGGCGGTGATCTGGGCCAAGGTCCCCTGCGCGGAGGGCGACGTCCAGTCCCGGTTCTTCCTGCAGGCGGCGCCCGTCGATCCGCGGGTCTTGTCGGGGCGTTCGTTCGTCCGCCTCGACTTCCCGTTCGTCGCGCGCGGAGTGCGCGTGGGGGGCGCGTGCCTGGCGGCGGCGCCGCTGCCGGCCTGGCCCGTAGGGAGCCTGACGGTGGGGCAGCGGCGCCCGGAGACGGAACGGCCGCTCTGGCAGGTCGCCCTCCCGCGGCCGCAGGCTCCCCGCGCGGTGAACGAATACCGCGCGGCCTACCGCGCGCTGGCGCGCGCCGCGCCTGCGCATCGGGACGCCTTCGACGTCTACGTGACGGCGGCGACGGTGGCGTTCGCCAAGGCGCCCTGTACCGCGGTCGACACGCAGCCCCGGTTCATCCTGCACGTCGTGCCCGTGCGCGTGCGCGACCTGCCGCCGGACCGGCGGCGCGCGGGTTTCGCCAACCGGGATTTCGAGTTCGCGTGGCAAGGCGCGCATTTCGACGGCGCGTGCCTGGCGCGGGCGGCGCTGCCTGCCTATCCCGTCGCCCGCGTGCGCGTGGGCCAGGTCCGTCCCGGCGCCGACCCTCTCTGGCAGGCCGAGATCCCAATGGCCCGGGGGCCGTAGGCGGCGTTATACCGTTCTCGCTCCCGGAAATGCAGGCTTGGATTGCCGCGCGGGTATCCGCGCCGCCAAGAGCCGAGAGCATCGGAAACGGGTGGCGGGAGCCAATTGTCGGCGCGCCTGAATTCTGCGATGTAGACTCGGCAGGGCGTCGCAGGTCTCAATGCGCGGGATGCAGGCAGCGCTGTCCTGGAACGCAAGCCGGCAGGTTGATAGGGCGTCCCACTGGGTGTCTTCGTACGACTCAACGCGGTTTACCCACTGATGCTTCGCTCTCTCGCGACTCGCTATCCGCAAACCATGTCTTTCTATGCGGCGATCGCTGGGATCCTGGCGGCGCGCGGTACGTGGCTGGTCTGCGCGCTCGCCGCGCTCGCGGGGCTAGCGGTGCTGGACGATTACGGCGTATCAGGCGATGCGGACAGACAGCGCGAGACGGCGCAAATCACCTTGGATTACGCGCTGGGCCGCGACGACGCCTTGCTGGCCCACAAAGATCGCAGGTACGGCATTGTCTTTGAAGGGTTGTTGCTGATGGCGGAACGTCTGCTGGGCCTGCAGGACAGCCGCGCGGTCTACCTGTGGCGGCACGGGCTGACGCACCTGCTCTTCCTGGCGGGCGGCCTGGCCGCCGCGTCCGTGGCCTTCCGCCTGTACGGGCGGCGCTGGCTGGCGCTGGCGGCGCTGGGGTTGTTCCTGCTGCACCCGCGGCTGTACGCGCATTCGTTCTTCAATTCCAAGGACATTCCGTTCCTGAGCCTGTTCATGGCGGGGCTGTGGCTGGCGCAACGGGCCTTCCGCCGCGGGACGGGGGGGGACTTCGCGCTGTGCGGGGTCGGCGTGGGACTGTTGATCAACATGCGCCTGATGGGCGTCCTGCTGTTCGCGGCGGTGCTGGCCCTGCGCGCGTGCGACGTCATCTGGGCCGCGGACCGGGCGGCGCGGCAGCGGGCGCTGCGCACGGGCGGGCTGTACGCGGCGACCGCCGCGTTGACGCTGTACGCGACGCTGCCCTATCTGTGGAACGACCCCGTCAATCGTTTCGCGGAAGTGTTTTCCTATTGGGCCGAATTCCCTCGCTTTGCGCTCATGCTGTTCCGCGGGGACTACGTCAGCAGCCTGGAGCTGCCGCCGGCGTACGCGCCGGTCTGGTTCGCGATCACGGCGCCGCCGTGCGCGTTGTTGCTGGGCGGCGTCGGCGCGGCGGCGCTGGGGCGGCGCGCCGTCCGCGCGCCGTCCGCGTGGGTGCGCAACACGCGCCTGCGTTTCGAGGGCCTGTTGCTGGCCTGCTGCGTCCTGCCCGCGCTGGCCGTCATCCTGCTGGGTTCCACGCTGTACAACGGCTGGCGCCACCTGTATTTCCTCTATGCGCCCTTCTGCCTGCTGGCGACCGGCGGCCTGCGCGCGCTGGCCGCGGCGGCAGATCGCCTCAGGCTACGCGGCGGCGCGCCCTGGACGTACGGTCTGGCAGGGCTGGGAGCCGCCGCGACGCTGGGCGCGATGGCTGCGCTGCATCCGGATCAGGATCTCTATTTCAATTTTCTGGAGGACCGCGCGACGCCGGAGCGACTGCGCACCCGGTACGACTTCAATTATACGGTGATCTCCTCCCGACGCGCTCTGGAGTTCCTGCTCGCGCGATACCCGGAAGGGCCGCTCTACGTTCACATGCGCGCGACTGCGCACCGGGAGATCCTGCCGGCGGCCGATCGGCAGCGGATTAGGTTCGTCGATGCCGGCCATGCGGATTTCCACATTACCCTACGCCGCGCATGGTGGACGAATGACGGCCCGGCGTCCCCTCCCCCGTACGCGCCGGTCCTCCATGCGCACAAGGCGTACGGCAACACCGTTTTCGCCGTGACCGCGGTGAATCTGGAACGGGCGGAAGCGGCGGCGGAACCCTACCGCGCGGCGTACCGCGCGCTGGCCGCCCGCGTCCCCGACGTCCGCGCCCGGTTCGACGTCTATCTGGACGCCCAGGTCATGCGCTGGGTGCGGGCGCCCTGCACGGCCGCGGATGCGGCGCCCCGGTTCGTCCTGCACGTCATACCTGTAGAGGCGCAGGACCTGCCGGCGTACCGCCGCGCCGCGGGTTTCGACAATCTGAGTTTCTATTTTTCGCAGCGCGGGGTGCGCGTGGACGGCGCGTGCCTGGCCGTTGCGCCGCTGCCGGCGTATCCCATCCGGTATTTGCGGGTCGGCCAGTGGCTGACGCAAGAGAAGCGCATGCTTTGGCAGGCCGACCTGTCCGCGCCGTCCCCGTCGGCCGCGGCGCGCGCGTACGCCGCGGCGCACCGCACGCTGGCGCCGCCGGCGGCCCTGTACCGGGGAGGGAACTTCGACCTCTACGTGACCCGGTCGGCGGTGACCTTGGCCAAGGCGCCCTGCACCGCCGCCGATACGGCGTCCAAGTTCATCCTGCACGTTACGCCCGCGGATCCGCGGGCTTTGCCCGGTCTGCCTTTCGCCAATCAGGACTTCCGTTTCTTCGAACGCGGGGTGCGCGTGAAGGGCGCGTGCCTGGCCGCGGCGCCGTTGCCGGCCTGGTCCGTCCAGCGCCTGGCGGTGAGTCAGCGGCGCCCGGAGACGGAGCAGGCGCTGTGGCAGGCCGACCTCCGGCTGCCGCGCGCGCCGCGCGCGGCGGACGCCTACCGCGCGGCCTACCGCGGCTTGACGGCCGCGGCGCCGGCGTACCGGGGACCCTTCGACGTCTACGTGACGGCGGCGGCGGTCGCGTACGCCAAGGCCGCCTGCACCGCGGCCGATACGGAACCCAAATTCATCCTGCATATCGTCCCCGTACGCGCGCGCGACCTGCCGCCCGCCCGCCGGCGCGCGGGCTTCGCCCACCGGGATTTCGAGTTCGCGTGGCAGGGCGCGCATTTCGACGGCGCGTGCCTGGCCCGGGCGGCGTTGCCTGCCTACCCCGTCGCCCGCGTGCGCGTGGGCCAGTTCCGTCCCGGCGCCGACCCTCTCTGGCAGGTCGAAATCCCCATGGCCCGGTAGCGCGCTCCTCGGAGCTGGCCCGGGGCGTATCTTGAAATCCAGGGCCAAGCCATATGGGACGGGTTGCGCCGCGCGCGGCGGCCAGGTTGTGTTGGCCTTAGGTTGTGTTGAGGTAGGATTTCAGCTAGATCAAGTATATTATCATGCAACTGATGTCATTCTCATTGAAAGCCTTGGAGGGTCGCGGGTTTAACCGGCCGGCATGTCCAGCCCAGGTTGCACATCGGTCGCATAACTGTCTCCATGGGCTTGGACAGGCCCTTTTGCCTCCTAAGTACGCCTCCTGTATGCCGCCCTCTATTAATATGACAAAATGCCCGGTGCGGGAGCCTTTGCGCGCCAGTCCGAGCCCCGTACCCCCGGCAGGGTTGAGGTCGCGTCCGAACGGTAGTTTCTGAATTATAACCTAACAGAAGGCGCATGGCCGCGTACTAGGGGCCGCCAGGACATGGACCGCCGGTCACGCGACGACCATGCTGTCCCATCGCCTGTTGAGCCGATCCGGGTCGTTCCGTCTGTGTTTCATCCGGCGCGGTCAAACCTCTGCGTTTCAATCGACATAAACCTTTTCTGTCTTGCGCCAGAGCAAGGTCATAGAGCGGCGGGATATCCGTCCGTTTGGGGTCAAGCCGCTGATGCCCTTTGCCCCGCGGCAGGGAACGATAGCCCGCTTTTTGAATGCCTCCAAACCGTGCGGCCCTATTTGCCGGTCGATCGGCTGGCGTATGCGATCCAGTCCGCGCCATTCGGTTAATCGTATGCGCTTACTGGCTGACTGACTATGCCTCCTGCCTCAGTGCAGGCGTCAAGATTCGCGGATACGCCTGTGGATTGCGCCGACAAGGGCAGAGGCGGGGCTTTAAGGCCTGGCGTCGCCGGCAGAAACCGGTTTGCCGGACTGATCCGGACGGGACGCCGTCTCCGCCGCGGCCGTCTGCTCTTCGCGCGGGGAGAAGCGCACCGCGAGGGCTAGGCCGGCGCACGCCACGACCAGGATGCCCAGCAGGCGATAGGACTGGAAGTAGAGTTCCGCTTCCCGTCGGAAAAGGAAGCCGGCCAGCACGGCGCCGAAATTGCCCCCGGCGCCGACGATGCCCGCCACCGCGCCCAGGGCGCGCTTGTTGATATAGGGCACGACGGCGTACGTAGCGCCTCCGGCCATCTGCACGAAGAGACCGAAGACGAGCAAGGCCGGAATAGCCAGCGTCAAGGCGCTCATGTGGGCGAAGACGATCAACGCGAGGCCGGCCAGGCACAGGCACGCGCAGAGAAAGCGCACTCGTCCCTTCAGCCCTCTGCACCGGTTGATCCGATCGCTGAAGAGGCCGCCCAGGGAACGGGTGAAGAGGTTCATCAGGCCGAAGAGACTGGCGACCGAACCGGCAGCGGCCAGATTCAACTCGTAGCGGGTGAAGAAATACAGGGCTGCCGTGCCGTTGAGAGTCAATTCCATCCCGAAGCAGGCTGCGTAAAGGAAGAACAGCGCGATGACGCGCGGATCCTTGACCGCTTCCATGAAAGTGCCGCGGGTATCGGCAGCCGGAGGCATTGCGCCTTGGGCGCGCAACTGGCCGTAGTTGCCGTCCGGCGCGTCCTGAGTCAGGAACCAGTAGGCGGCGGCGGCCAGCAACATGGCCAGGCCGGGCGCGAGCATAGCTGCGCGCCAGCCCATGCCCGCCGGCGCGAAAGTCGAGACGGCGGCCAGAATCAGAGGCATGACGGCCTGCGTTGCGCCGCCGCCCGTATTGCCCCAGCCCGCCGTCGTGGCGTTGGCCGCGCCCACGACGTTGGGCGCGAACATGACGCTCGTGTGGTACTGCGTAATGACGAAGGAAGTGCCGATGCCGCCGATGAGGGCGCGCAGGACGATGAACTGCGCCGGCGTCTGCGCCAGGCCGATGCCCATGACCGGCAGGGAACCCAGGAGCAGCAATCCCGTATAGACCTTGCGGGCGCCGAACCGGGTACACAGGGGGCCGATGAACAACCGGGCGACGAGAGTCAGGGCAACGGCGGCGATGACGGAATTGCCTACTTGCGCGGGAGTCAGGCCCAAGGCGGCGATAACGCCGCGCTCCCCTTGCATCAAGGGCACGATGCCGAACCAGCCGAAGAAACACAGGAAAAAAGCGAACCACGTGACGTGGAAAGCCCGCATCTGGGGTGTCCGGCAGGAAAAGATCTCGATCGCGGTGGCTTGGTTCCTGAAATCCATCCAATGCGCTCCTTGCTGTCCAGGCCTCGGCTCAAAGACGTTCAGGCAGGGGCCGGAGCGGGCGCGCGGGGCGCGCCGCCGACGCGATAACGGGCGGCGAGGGCGTCGGCCCGCGCTTTGACCGCCGCGATCTTGCGGCGGATTTCCGCGCCCAAGCGTCCGCGCGGGGCGAGGCGGCCGGCATCCTGCATGCCACCTCGCACGTTAAGGCGCACGGTGCGGTCCGTATGCGATAGGCGCTCCGGCGCTCCAGCTGACGGGCCACGTCCAAGGTCAGGCCCCGGGCGTCGTTCAGGCCGAAGCGACCGCAGTTGATGCCGGTGCAAACAACCTGGCCGCGGATGATGCCTGACGATTAGGGCCGCCACGCGGCCAACAGCGATGCCGCCCATAAGATCTCCGGATTGTCCAGGCTCGTCTGTTGGACGCTGAGGCCTGCTCTCTGCCATGGCTCCACGCTGACGGATATGTTTCGATGATGATCCCAACTGGATATTCTGGCGCGGCGCGAAATAGCCCAGCGCGTCTGCTTGCGATGGAAGAATCTGTGCCGCTGTACCTGCTTCAGCGCTTTGACAGGGTTCAGTTTGGGTATTCCGCGCGGAGCCCTGCCGTCGCGTTCTGCGGCAGGAGGCGCTACGCGGCGTCAGGGAGTACGAACCGTTTTCGTCTCGCTGTCCTGGGCGCGTGATCCCGTATTGTAAAGTAGTATAGGGGAACGACTTCCATGCGCCATGCAGGGTGCAATGCTGACGCCCTGTTTGGGCCATAGGGAGAATGAAGGTCGCGCGATGGCCGCGTATTGCCTTTCCCGTTCCGGCATGGAGCGGGGCCGATGGCATGGCGCCGGCGCGCGCAGAGCTATGCCTGGCGTCTCATTCCAGCGCAGCTCCTGCCCTTGTGCCCGCGGCCCAACGAAGGCGAGGCAGGGAAAAGCCTTCTGGCCGGGATCAGGACAGGGTACGGTCCAGTTGGGATGGGGTAGGCGTTGCGCGTCTGCGAGCCAATCGGGGGTCCGGTGACGTTGCCAAGGATCGAAGCGCTGGCGTCTGCCGGCGAATCCGAGACGCTGGAATGCAAGAGCAGTACAGGCGCGCGCCGCGAGGCTGCCCGCACCTTGTGCGCCATGCTCAATCAGGGCGGTGGATGCGTATTGTTCGGGGTCAAGCCGGACGGCCGCGTCGTCGGCCAGCAAGTCAGTGAAGACACGATAGAGAAGATCAGCGCGGAACTCCAACGGATTACGCCGCAAGCCTTTCCCTCGATCGAGAGGGTGCCCGTAGCGAACGGGCGCGAGATCATCGCGGTCGCGGTGGACGCAGGCCCCGCGCGGCCCTACCGTTACCGCGGCGCGGCCTACCGCCGCGTAGGCAACGCGACCTTGACTTTGTCCGCCGAAGCGTACCAGCGCATGCTCTTTGAACGCATGCACAATGAACAGCGTTGGGAAAACCAGCCGGCCGGCGGCTGGAGCGTGGACGATCTGGACGCGGCCGAAATCCGGCGCACGGTGACGGCGGCCCTGAGTCACGGTCGCTTGGGCGACCCGGGGACGTCGCAGGCGCCCGCTGATTTATTGCGCGGCCTGGGCCTTTTCCGAGACGGCGTACTGTGCCGCGCGGCGATAGCGCTGTTCGGCCGCGCGGAGCGCCTGGAGTTCGAGATGCCGCAATGCCTGTTGCGCGTAGCGCGGTTTCGCGGGACGGACCGCACGGAGTTCCTGGACAATCGGCAGTTCCATGGCCACGCCTTCGCTCTCCTTGCCCAGGCCGAACGTTTCCTCCGCGAGACCCTGCCTATAGCCGGGCGGTTTACGCCGGATCGTTTCGAGCGCATCGACGAACCGTTGTATCCGCCTCTGGCCACGCGCGAGGCGCTGGCGAACGCGTTGTGCCACCGCGATTACGCCATCGGCGGCGGGTCCGTGGGCGTGGCCGTATATGACGACCGTCTGGAGATCGCGTCTACCGGAGCGTTGCCTTTTGGCTTGACGCCTGAGGCCCTGTTCGCCGCGCACGAGTCCAGGCCTTGGAATCCCTTGATCGCGCGGACGTTCTTTCGCCGCGGCCTCATTGAAGAATGGGGGCGCGGAACGCTGAAGATGGCCGAACTTGCGGTTGCGGCCGGTTTGCCGCGGCCCGAAATCAAAGATGAGGGCGGATGCGTGACCGTATGCTTTCGCCGCGCGCAATGGATGCCTTCCGCACCGGACGCAAACGATTTGGCCGCAAGGCAAAAGGTCATTCTTGCCCTTTTAACCCATGCGCCTGAAGGGCTGGCCCTGCGCGAACTGCATGTCCAGCTGGCCCCCTATGCGAGCGAACGGCAGATCAGAAGAGCCTTGACGACCTTGCGCGCGCGCGGGTTGATCGCCTCTGTCGGTCGCGGTCGGGCCGCGCGGTGGAAACGGCAATCGGCGTAACGGACTGGGACAACGCCGCCGTTTTCTGACCTGGGCTCCGCGTGCCGAGCAGGAGGCGGGGTTTTGGCCTTGCGCGCAGAGCTTCTGCCGGGGCTTCCGCGTCACGCGCGGCCTGTTCATGGCGGCCTTAGGGGGTCTTATTGGGGTCTTATTGGGGTCTTATTGGGGTCTTATTGGGGTCTTATTGGCACTCGGCGCGCCCAGCCAGGGCGTTTAGGACAGGTTCGGCGCCGCGATGGTGCCGCGCTGCGCAAGCGTAGCGTCTGCGCTTGGCGTTCGTACGCCCGTTGCGCGGCCAAAGGACACCAGAAAATGTGAGCGCAAGATTCCGTCAGGAATCGGAAATCCTTCCTTTTCGTCCAGAGTCCGTCCGCTCCCGTAGAATAGGGATGCTTGCCCCCAGCTGACGAGGCATCCCTGATGAACGTCCTGCTCGTGACCAATTCCTATGCCCCCAATGCCGGCGGCATGGCCACCAGCGTGCAGGGGCTGGCCGCCCAGTTGCAGGCGTTGGGCCTGGGCGTGCTGGTTCTGACGCCGCAATTCCACGTCGCGGACGAAAGCGGCCCGCTCGTGCAGCGGGCGCCCTTGTCGGTCTGGAACGAAATTATCGACGGGGATTTCAGGCTGGAGCGCAATCCGCGTTTGTTCCGCGCCGTCCAGGATTTCGCGCCCGCGGTGATCCATGTCCATGGTCCCTTTTTCCTGGGACCGATTGCCGTCCGTTTGGCTGACGCGTGGTGCCTGCCTTTGATCTACACCTATCACACCCGGCTGGAAGAATACGTTCACTACAGCCCTGAGCCTGCCTTGACGCCCGAGAGCGTGATCGCGTTTCACGCCGATTTTGCCAACCAATGCGACGCGGTGTTGGCGCCGTCCCGCGCGCTGGCCGCGGCAGTGACGCGCCAAGGCGTGGCCAGCCCTGTCCATAGCGCGCCTTCCGGATTGCCGGCCGCCTGGCTGGCGCCGCCGTGCGCCCGCGATGCCCGCCGGCCCGCGCGCACGATCGGGATCGTCGGGCGCATGACGGAAGAAAAATACGCGCGGGAATTGGCCGCGGCGGCTATGGCGTATATGCACCGCGACGCGTGCGCCCGGTTGGCGCTGATCGGGGACGGTCCCAGCGCGCACGCCATTCGGCAGGACGCGCGCGCGTGCGGCATGGAAGCCCGCGTCCGGCATACGGGCTTCATGGCCGGGCCGCAGGTCCGCGCCGAGCTGGATCGCATGGATGTCGTCATTAATGCGCCCGATGCCGACACCCAGTGCATCGTGCTCCTGGAGGCCCAGGCGCGCGGGGTGCCGGTCATCGCGTCCGACGTCCCGGTAGCCCGGGAATTCGTCTGCGCGTTCGAGGCCCAAGGCGCCTTTTTCCCGTCCGGTCGCTGGGATGCGCTGACGGATCGCCTGGCGCGTTTCTTCGCCGCGTCGCCCGCGCAACAGGCCTTGGCGCGCCAAGCCGCCCGCGCCTTCGCGGAAAGGTTCGCGGCTCCTGTGTTGACGCAGCGCATCTGCGAACTCTACGCCCGCACGCGTCCCCAGCCCGGTCTGCATTACGATCCCCGCGCGTACGGCTGGGTATACCGGGCCTTGACCGCGGCCCTCGTGCCCGTCATCCAGCAGTTGCGATATGCATGAACCGCAGGTCTTGGCCGACCGTGACCTTGATCGCGGCCAGCGTGCTGACCGTGATGCCGTACGCCACGCTGCAACCCTCGCTGCCGGCGATCGCCGATCACTTCGCGGAGCTCCCGCGCAATGAATATCTGGTCAGCCTGATACTGGTCGTGCCGGCTTTGGGCATTACCTTGGCGGCGCCCTTTATGGGCTGGCTGGCGGATCGTTGCGGACGCTGGCCGACCTTGAGCGACTCCGTCGCGCTCTTCATTCTGAGCGGCGGCAGCGGGTACTGGGCTCCGAACTTTCCCCTCTTGCTGCTCGGGCGTTTCGTTCTGGGCTGGGCGATTGCCGGCATCGCGACCAGCGCGACCGCGTTGCTGGGCGCCTTGCCCGAGTCCGCGCAACGCCAGATTTGGCTGGGCCGGCAATCGGCCTGCATCAATGCCGCCGGCCTGATCTACCTCTTGGTCGGCGGTTGGCTGGCGACGGCCCATTGGCGCGTGCCCTTTCTCCTGTTCCTGTGGCCCGCGCTCCTGATGCCTTTCATCGTCGTTTGCCTGCGGGACCAGCCGCGGGGCCCAACCCGGGCGTCAACGCCGGCGGCGGGCGCGCTGCTTCTCTTTCTCCGGGGCCCTTGCATGCCGCCGACGCTTTTCGTGTGGGCTACGGGCTTCGCCCTCATGGCCGTTCTGTACACGGCCATGACCGCGTTGCCGTTTTGGATGCGCAACCAGGATTACGGCGATCCGCGCCTGGTCTCGACCGTTATCGTCGCCGGCGTCATTCCGTCGGCCGCGACCAGCTGGAATTTTCGCCGCCTGCGGACGCGGTGGAAGGCACCGACCGCCTTCGCGCTGGCTTTTTTGGCCTTCGCCGCCGGCCTGTTCGCGATCGCCGCGTCCCGGTCTCTCTGGCACGTCATGGCCGGCATGGTGCTGTTCGGCGCGGGCATGGGCATACCCGTGCCCAACGGCGCCGCCTGGCTGAACGCCCTCGCGCCTGATACGCTGCGCGGCCGCCTGGTGGGCATTTTCACCACGTGCGTGTTTGTCGGCCAGTTTCTTTCGCCGACTTTTATGGCGACTCTCAATGCCGTGACCGGCGACCTTACGGCCTCGTACGCGCTCCTGGGAGGCATCTGCCTTGTCCAGGCCGGCCTGATCCTGGCCAGCCATCGCCTCTTGTCTTCATGGACGGGCGCGGGGTAACTGCGTCCGCAGTCTTGAGTCCGGAAGCGCGTGGACGATAACCGTCGTCCCTTCTCGGAGGCGTCGTCATGCATAAACACAAGGCCGCGTTCGATTCATTGCTGGAGGCCGGCTTCAACGAGAAGCAGTCCTTGGCCTTGGTCGCTCTGATGCCGGACATGGAAGCCTTGGAGCACCGCATAGTCCTGCAAATGAGCGAGATGAAGGGACAAATGAGCGAAATGAAGAGTTCGCTCATTGCTTGGATGGTGGGTATCTTTCTCACGTTCATGACCGTTATCGGCAGCCTGATTTTCGGATTGCTCGCGTGGTTGACCAATACGGTGCGATGAACGGCCGCTGCCTGCGCGCCGGAACCTGAGTCTTGAACTGACCCTAACTGACTGTAAGGAAGCGTCGGACGCGCCTGGCCCTTAAGCCGATAAGGTGCGCCGGCCCGACGCCAAGGAGACGGTCCGAGGCCCGGCAGCCCCCGCCCTGGGTCATGATACACTTCTAGGCTAAAGAGGGGGCTCGCTCCGTTACGCGGCGGGTTCCGCTTTTGACTTGGCCGTTCCTTCTCGGAGGCGTCGTCATGCATAAACACAAGGCCGCGTTCGATTCATTGCTGGAGGCCGGCTTCAACGAGAAGCAGTCCTTGGCCTTGGTCGCTCTGATGCCGGACATGGAAGCCTTGGAGCACCGCATAGCCCTGCAAATGAGCGAGATGAAGGGGCAAATGAGCGAGATGAAGGGGCAAATGAGCGAGATGAAGAGTTCGCTCATTTCTTGGATGGTGGGTATCTTTCTCACGTTCATGACCGTTATCGGCAGCCTGATTTTCGGATTGCTCGCGTGGTTGACCAATACGGTGAGGTGAATGGCCGCTGCCCGCGCGCCGGGACCTGAATACTGAACTGACCGTAAGGAAGCGCTGGACGCGCCTGCGCATAAACGCCGAGCCTTGCGCGTTCCATGGAGTTGCGTACCTTACTTTTCCTTTTCTGCCTTGGATCCGGAGGGAAAACCGTTCGCAATGAACTTTGCGGAAAATCCTCCCTGAATGTACAATGCGCCTTGCATCCGTTGCGCCGCGCGTGCGGCGGATGTTCGTCTTTGCGAAACAAGGAAATCGCGTCCCGCTGCCACGCGACGGCGTTGCGGTCGTTCTGCGCCGAGAAGTCCGGCGCGCTGTACGCGAGAACGTTTCCGGGAGTTCGCCTATCTGTCCAACCGAGGAGAATGCGCTCCATGAAAATAGGGAAATATCTTGCCGGCTTGATCGCGCTGGTTATGGTCTTGGCGGCCTGCGCGCCGCCGGCGGCCCCGGCCGAGGAAGGCATGGCCATGGAAGAGGATATGGCCATGGCCGATGCCATGCTGCCGGCCGACGCGGCCGACGAACAGGTGCTGCGCATCGCGACCGGTTCGACCGGCGCCAACAGTTTTACTTTCTATCCCATGAGCGGCGGCGGCGACCATCAGAGCTGGATGCCCTTGCTGTACGTCCCGCCCCTGTATTTTGACGTGGATGCCCAGTTGCAGTACGGCGTTTTCGACAGCGCCGCGTCCAGCGAGGGCGATACGGTCTGGACCTTCACCATCGACGCAAGGGCCAAGTGGTCGGACGGCACGCCCATCACCGCGCAGCAGGTCGTGGGCACCTGGAATCGGATGACGGACCCCTTGACCGAACACGGCCGCATCCCGCAATACATCGGCAACGTGCAGGGCTTTCCGGAAGCCCGCGCCGACGAGGCGGATACCGTATCCGGCCTGGCGGCCCTGGACGACCGCACGGTGCAGGCCACGCTGGCGGTGCCGGACTCCATTTTCCACTGGCGCATCGCCACCACGCACACCAATCCCATCAAGATCGACGACGTGACCGACGAGAATCTGGACACCTTCTGGTTGCCGGAGAACAACCCGGCGGTCAGCGGTCCCTACATGCTGACGGAGTACGATCCGGATCTGGGCGTGGCGACCATGGAACCCAATCCCCATTGGTGGATGGACGAAGGCCCCTATCTGGAGCGCATCGAGTTCATGTTCGTGACGGATCAGAACACGGCCGCGACCATGGTGCAGAACGACCAGGTGAATTTCGCGATGACCGGCCTCCCGCCGGCGTTGCGCGCGGCGCATCCGGACTATTTCCGGCCCGTCAAGAGCATCGGCTTCAATTCTTTCTGGATTACCGACCAGCGGGAACCCACCAACGATCCGAAGGTGCGCGAGGCGCTCTACTTGGCGGTGGATATCGAAGCCGTCTTCCAGGCGGCTTTCCCGGAAGGCAACGCCGCGTTGCCGACGCAGTTGCTGGACCCCAACGTCAGTTGCTGGGATCCGGACGCCAACTGGTCCGACGACTATGATCCGGAAGCGGCGCGCGCCGCGTTGGCCGCCTCCAGTTACGGCAGCGCCGAGAACCTGCCCAAGATCCGCGTGACGCCCCGCGCGTCCGCGCCGACGCTCAACCGGGCCCTGGAAGCCGTGATGGAATTCTGGCGCCAGAATCTGGGCGTGACCAACGTCGAATTCAAAACCCGGCCCGATGAATACGGGGAAGACGCCGACCTGGTCAATCTGTCGCGGGACGACGTCGTCATCCGCTTCCCGGACGGCGCGACCTACGCCTGGGTCGGCATGCACAGCGCCGGCCCGATTGCGCGGGGCTCCATGCTCAAGGGCTACCGCAATCCCGAAGTCGATCGGCTGATCGAGGAAGCCCAGGCGCTCCCGCCGGAGGATCCCGGCCGTTGCGAGAAGACGCGGGCCGCGCAGGAACTCTTCATGGCGGACCGCGTCGGCATTTTCTTCGGCATTCCGGAAGGGTACGGTTCCGTGGGCGAGGAGGTCGCCTCCTTCGAGCGGGGACCGGACGTCGGCCTGATCGCCCCTTGGCGCATCTACCTGCGCCAGTAGGCCCGAGGCGCATCGTTATTGCCTCCTAATGTTTGCGGAAGCGGGGCGCGCGCCCGCGTCCCGCTTCCGCTTTTGCCGCGCGGCCTGACGCTTTGCCATGCTCCTGTACCTGGCCGCCCGCGCCGCGCGCTGGGGGAGCGGCCTGCTCCTGATTCTCTTCGTCTCCTACGCCATGATGTTCTACGGCGCGGGCGACCCCATCAAGCGCATGTTTCTGGACCAGGAGCAGGGCAGCTTGGTCCTGGAAGAGGACGTGCTGGAGGCCTTGCGCCAGAAATACGGCCTGGATCAGGCATTTCCGCAGCAGTTCCGCCGGTATCTCGGACGTCTGGCGCAGGGCGATCTGGGCTATTCCATCCGGGAGAAACGTCCCGTGTCCCGCATGGTGCGCGTACGCTTGCCCATCTCCATGCAGTTGGGCCTCGCCGCGTCCCTGTTCATGGCGCTGGTCGGCATCCCGCTGGGCGCGCTGGCCGCGCTCAAGCACAACAGCGCGCTTGACCAGTTGATCGTGGGGTTGGTGGTTTTCTTCAACGCGACCCCCATCTTCGTCCTCGCGCCGTTGCTGCTGTGGTTCCTGGTCGTGGTCCTGGGCGTGATGGACGTGCCCTACGGCTGGAAAGGCCTGTTCCACGGGCAAGTCCTGTTGCCCATCGTCATTCTCAGCTTCGGCGCGCTGCCCACCGTGATTCGCCAGACCCGGGCGGCCATGCTCGATACGCTGTCGCAAGACTACATCCGCACCGCGCGGGCCAAGGGGCTGACCCGGCAGCTGGTGATTTTCCGCCATATGCTGCGTCCCGTGCTCATTCCCGTCCTGACCTCGATCGGGCTGATCATGATCGGCATCGTCAACGGCGCCCTGTTCATCGAACTCATCTTCAACATCCCGGGCTTCGGCCAGATCGCGATTACGGCCTTGCGCACCGTGGACTATCCCGTCATCATGGCCACGGTGTTCATCGGGGCCCTGATCGTCATGGTCGGCAACATGCTCGTCGACCTGGCCTACCCGCTGCTGGACCCGCGCATCGCCCGCGCGTGACGCCGGCTCGCCATGCACGAACGCTTCGCGGCCTTGGCCGCGGGCCCGGAGCGCCGCAACCTGTGGCAAGAAGCCCTGCGCCGGTTGTGGCTGAACCGCTTGGCCGCGCTGGGCCTGATCGTAGTCGCCCTGTTCCTGGGCGCCGCCGTGATCGGCCCCTACGCCACGCCGTACGATTTCCTGGAACAGGATATCGGGAACGCCCTGCAGAACCCCTCGCGGGCGCACTGGCTGGGTACGGACGCCCTGGGCCGCGATATCTTCTCGCGTCTCCTGCACGGCGCCCGCACCGCGGCGTTCGTCGGCTTCTTCACGACCGCCCTTTCGCTGGCCGTGGGCGTCGTCCTGGGCGGCATCGCGGGCTATGCCCGCGGTTGGGCCGACGAGTTCCTGATGTGGCTCACCGACGTGACCATGTCGGTGCCGGGCCTGTTGCTGGCCATGCTCATGAATACGGCCCTGAAACGGCCCATCGCCGCGTGGTTCGACCAGATGTACCTGCGGACCAAGAATCCCTTTTACCTGAATACGCTGTGGCTGGACTTCGTGCTGGTGTTCGGCGCGCTGGCCCTGATCAGCTGGCCGGGCTTCGCGCGCCTGCTCCGCGGCCAGGTGCTGTCCGTGCGCGAAACCCTGTACGTGGAGGCGGCCCGCGCCATCGGCGCGGACGAACGGCGCATCCTGTCCCAGTACGTCCTGCCCAATTCCATCGGCCCCGTCGTCGTCACCGTGACCGCCGGCGTCGGCGGCGCCATCACGCTGGAATCCGGACTCAGCTTTCTGGGCATCGGCGTGCAGCCGCCCAACGCCAGCTGGGGTTCCATGCTGAGCGACAGCTTCAGCCTCTGGATTTCGTTTCCCCACCTGATGATCATCCCCGCGGCGACCATCGGCGTCATCGTGTTCGCGTTCACGTTCCTGGGCGACGGCCTGAACGACGCCTTGAATCCGCGGCAGGTGATCAAGAAATAGCATGCCAGGAGCCCGATCCCATGTTTGACAACCCCTGGAGCGGCGTGTTCGCCGCCACTTTGTGCCCTTTCCGCGCCGATTACGCGCTGGACGCGGAGGGCTTGCGCGCGTATACGCGCTACCTGGCCGCGGTGCCGGGCCTGCGCGGACTGGTCTGCAACGGGCATACCGGCGAGGTCATGGGCCTGCGCCCGGAAGAACGGGCCGCGGTGACGCGCATCATGAAGGAAGCCGCCGGCGACGCGCGCGTGATTTCGGGCATCTGCTGCGAGGGCAGCTTCGAAGCCATTGATCACGCCCTGGCCGCCAAGGAGGCCGGGGCGGACGCCCTTCTGTTGATGCCGGCCCATCATTGGCTGCGCTTCGGCCGCGCCTCCGCGACGGCCGTCGGGTATTTCGAAGACGTGGCGGCCGGCGCGGACATGCCCATCATCGTGCATCAATACCCCAGCTGGACCAAGGCTACCTATACGCTGGACGAAATGCTGGCGCTGGCGGCGCTCGACCAGGTCGTGGCCATCAAGATGGGCACGCGCGACATGGCGCGTCTGGGCCACGAGTACCGGGTTCTGAAGGAACGCGCGCCCGCGGTGCCCCTGTTGACGTGCCACGACGAATACCTGTTGGCGTCCCTGTTGGCGGGCGCGGACGGCGCGCTGGTGGGTTTCGCCGGTTTCGTGCCGGAACTCATCGTGGATCTCGTCCATGCCGCGCTGTCCGGGGATTACGTCCGCGCCTACGCCACCCAAGAGGTGGTGTACCGTCTGAACAAGACCGTATATCGCTTCGGCGAGCCTTCGTCCGATGCGCACCAGCGCATGAAGGCGGCCATGCATTTGCAGGGCCGCTTCCCGTCCCTGACGGTGCGCCCCCCGTTGCGGCCCCTGGACGCCGCGGAAATCCAGCGCATTCAAACGGATCTGGACGCGTCGGGCTTTCAGGCGTGGTACGAAACGCGCGGTTTGCTGCCGGCTCCGATGGACTGGGCCGCCTGAGACGGCCTTGTCCGCGCGCAGCGCCTGGACTCCGCCCGGGAACGAGAGACGAACATGGCCAAAGGCGAACGTTTTCCTTCCGAAGCGCGCTGGTTGCGCGACGACGCGACCGGCGCCCGCATTCGCCAGATCACGTCCTACCCGGCCATCCACCATCAGCCCTTCTTTCTGGCGCCGGCCTACGACGACGCGATGCGGTGGACGGTGTTCGCGTCCGCGCGCGGCGGCGCGCCCCAAATCTTCGCGGAAGACCGCGCCACGGGCGAACTGGTGCAACTGACGGCGCGGGACGACCTCGCGGCGTTCTCCATGCATCCCGCGCATGCCGGCGACTGGGTCTACTTCACGGCGGGCCGCGGCGGCTGGCGCGTGCATACGGACACGTACGAGGAAGAACTGATCATCGATCTGGCGGCTGGCGCCCTGCGCGCGCCGGGCATGGTGGCCGCGGCCATGGGCACGACGGCGCTCAGCGCCTGCGACCGTTACTGGGCCGTTCGCTTCAAGGACGGCGCCGAAGCCTGCATCGCCGTGGCCGATCTGGCGCGCGGGACGTGGGACGTCATCCTGCGCCGCGACGACGTCTCCCACATGCAGTTCTGCCCCGACGACTCCGAGCTGCTCTTCTACGCCGGCCCGCTGACGGATCGGGTCTGGATCGTGGGCCGCGACGGCCGCGGCAACCGCCGGCTGTACCGCCGCGCGCCAGGGGAATGGATTACGCATGAAGCCTGGATTCCGGGCACCCGCGAAGTGGGCTTCGTGAACTGGCCCCGCGGCATGCGGGCCGTGCAGGCGGATACGGGCGCGGTGCGCGACGTAACCCGTTTCAACGCCTGGCACGCCATCGCCGCGCCCGACGGCCGCCGCATGGTGGCCGACACGAATTTCCCGGACGTCGGCCTGCAGGTGTTCGATCCCCTGGACGGCGTCGGCGCGCCGACGACCCTGTGCCTGCCCCGGGCCAGCAACGTCGGCGCGCATTGGAACGGCCCCTTTCCCTACGAGGACGGTCCCATCCCGGTGTACGCGCCGCAGCATACCCACCCTCATCCTTCGTTCTCGCCTGACGGCCGGCATGTGATCTATACGAGCGACGTCACGGGATACGCCCAAATTTACGAAGTGGACGCGAGGCCGGCGGCCTGACGCGCGCGGCCCTGATTCCGCCTAACCCCACAAGGAAGCGTTTATGAGCCTGGAAGACCCTGTCGCGATCGCCGTGATTGGCGCGGGCAACCGTTCCACGACCGTATATCAAGGCCTGTTTCCGAGTCTGCGCCCCTGGGTGCGCGTGGTCGCGGTGTGCGATCCGGTGCGCGCCAACGCCGACCGCTACGCCGCGGCCGTCGGCGCGCCGGCCTTCTACTCCGTGCAGGATCTGATCCGGGCGGAGGTGGCCGAAGCGGCGCTGGTGGTGGCTCCGATTGACGTGCATCACGCCCTTTCGGTCACGCTTGCGCGCGCCGGCGTCCACCATCTGGTCGAGACCAGCATCGCCAACACCCTGTGGCAGGCGCGGGACATGGCCGCGACGGCCCGGGCGCACGGCGTAACGTTCCGCGTCGGCGAGAATTTCATTCGCTTTCCCTTCGATCGCATGGCGCGGGCCATCGATCGGACCGGCTTCCTGGGACCCATCCGGCGCATTACCTGCCTGCACGATCACACGGGGTACCACAACAACTCGCGCTGGATTGCCTTTTACGGCGCGCATCCCGCAACCGCGCAGGCGGTGCAGCATCGCATGGACGTGGAGCCGCATTGGGAGGCCCCGCATCGCTACCATGAAGACGAAGCCTTCCGTTGCCACTTCTTCGGCTTTCCCGGCAACCGGTGGGTCACGGATCTGGCGGGCAACATCAAGGGCATGCTGGGGCGTTATCCCCGTCCCGGCTACACGGAATTGGCCGGCGCGCGCGGCGCCATCGTGCGGGAAGCGACGCGGCAATGGCACGGCGCGGCGGAGGTGCGCTATTGTTCGGACGAGGCGTTGCGCCACGGCGCGCGCCATGACCTGACGTTCCCCATTACGCAGGTCGTCGAGGACGGCCATTGGATTTGCGACCGGGCGGAACTGCCGATCGGCGTCGTCGAGTGCCCCAATCCGCGTCCCCTCGCGGCGCGCCATGCGCGGCCCTATTACCTGTCCTCGGTCGCGTCGCACGTCACGGATTTCGCGGCCGAACTGCGCGGGGCCGACCATTGCCTGTTCACGCCGGAGGATGCGGTCATGTCCATGGAAATGGAAGTCGGCTGCCGCGAATCGGCGCTCCGGGCGGGCGCGCGCCTGTCGTTGCCGTTGCCGGATCTGGACATCGAGGCGGAAGCCCTGACGCGCGCGGAACTGCGCCGCCAACACGGCGTGGACCCGCATGACGCCGAAGCCATGCTGTCCATCATGGTGCCGCGTCCCTAGCGGCCGCGATCGGACGCTGCGTTCCGCGGGCGCGTTGCCGCCGGCCGTCGCGACGGGGGATCTGCGCGGCGCGCGCCGGTGCGCGATCCGCGTTCGTCATCCTTCCGGACGCAGGAGAAACGCATGTGGCACGTCGGCTTGACGGGCCTTTCCGCGCTGGTCGCCGCCTTGCTGATCCCCGGCGTCTGGTTTCTCGTGCGCATAGCCGGCGGGTTGCCGTTCCTGTTGCGCCTGACGGACCTGCGCCTCTACCCTCTGCACCTGATGGCCGGTTTGGCGGGCTGCCTCTTGGGCTGGGCGTTGCTGCGCTTCCTGGCGGCGCCTTACGGCGGCAGGGACGGTCGCAATGGTTGCCTGGGGTTCGCATGCCTGGCGGGCGGTTTCGTCGGCGCGGCGATTTCCTCGCTCCTTTTCTTTCCCTTGGTCGCGCTGTTGTGAGCCGGCAGCGCCGGCCCACGGTCGCGGGGACGGAGGGAAGACAGCGGCCCGGAGCTGACTGACGCAAACCTTTCGGATACGGTCCATGCGCTCCGGCAGGCCCTGTTGCGTCGACATGCTGGTCAGCGGCGGTCCGCCCCCGCGTAGCCAATGGCTTGGCAACAGGCGTATCGCGCCCTGGCGCGCCTTCGCGTCAAAACGGCGGTTGCCAGCCTCAATTGCCCTGGAAAGGATTGCCTCTGCCTTTTCTGCCGTTGCCATAGCCCGGGGCCGTAATATAGGCGGGATCAATCGAGGAGAGGACATGCATGAACGTTGACGTGCAAAGCCATGTGTTTCCGCAAACGTACGCGGAGATGTTCGTCAAGCAGGCAGGATCCGTGCAGGCGGAGCGGCTGGGACCTGGGCAATACGTAATGCGTTACGGCGACGCGCAGCAGTTTCGCCTGAACCTGGAGGATTACGCGCCGTCGCGCAAATTGGAGGCTATGGACCAAGCCGGCATTGACGTGTCCGTGTTGAGCGTCAACATTCCCGCCCCGTCGCGCCTGTCGCCTGCGATGCGGCTGTCTGGGGCGCAGCTGTGCAATGACTATTTGGCGGATTTGTGCCGGCAGAGCGCCGGGCGTTTCGTGGCGCTCGCGTCCTTGCCCTTGCCCGAAGTAGACGCCTCCATTCGGGAACTGCACCGGGCAATTCAGGATCTGGATCTGCGCGGGGCGTTCTGCTGTTCCCATTTCGACGGCACGCCGCTGGACGACCCGACGCTGGATCCTTTTTACGCCCAAGCGGAAGCGCTGGACGTGCCCTTGGTGCTGCATCCCACGGTACCTACCTGGGGCATGCACGTTCGGGAGCACGCCATGATCCCGATGGCCGCCTTCATGATGGACACCTCCTTCGCCATGCTGCGCCTGATTCTGGGCGGCGTCATGGAACGGTTCCCGGCGCTCAAGGTCGTGCATCCGCATGCCGGCGGCGTATTGCCCTACTTGATGGGACGCGTGGAGGAGCAGACGGAGCGCAAGGGCCGCGGGCGGGCGCATATCACGCGGCCGCCCAGCGCCTATTACGACCGCGTATATCTGGATCTGGTGACGCCGTCCGCGGAAGCGATGGCGTATGCGTTGCAGTTCGCCGGTCCCGAGCGCTTGATGTTCGGCAGCGATCATCCCTGGGTGCCTATCGAAACGATTCAGGCGTACATGCAGCGCGGCCTGGATCTGGACACCACGCATAGATCGCAAATTGAGGGAGGCAATGCCGCGCGGTTGTTTCGCATCGAGGAACCGCCGGCGAAGCAGGGACGCAAAGGGGCGTTTTAGCCTGGCCGTTACGCGCCGCCCTAAGCGCCAGAGATGCTCAAGGTTCGTCCGAGGGAAGCAGCAGGCAATCTATGCCGAATATCCCTCAACATAGGCGTCCGCGTCCGAAGCGGGCTTGGTCTTAGAGGCAGTTCCGGTATGGCCTGTTGTCGGATGGCTGTCGCTATGCGTCCTTGGATGGGAGCGGTTCAAGGCGGCCTGAGGGCCATGCCATGATTAGAGGATAAAGAGCGTTCCGCTTTCGGATCTCGATTCTGCGCGCGATTTTCGTCAATTGTTTCGCCATGTTCCTGTCGAATCCCCAAACCGCATTTGACTTTGTATCTGCTTTAGAATGATTCAAGATTTCTGAATTTCTTGACTCAAAACGTAAAGTCGTCTTGCGCTTCCAAAGCGCGTCTGGAACAACGCGCGCGCAACGATCGAGGAAAACGCTTGACAAAATGACGCTTTAACACCTATATTATAGGTATGTATTCGCGATGATGTCATGCAAAATGATTCATGGGCATTACAAAACACGAGACGTTTTTCCGCGAGCATGCCGTATTCACAGGAAAACAAGTCAAAGCCTACTTGAATGCGCAGGGGTACGCGAACCCTCATCGTTGCGCTTCCTTGTTGGCTTATTACAAGAAGACGGGCCGCATTATCCGGATCCGGCGCGGCTTGTACGCGTCGATCCCGCCTGGGGCCAATCCCGATACGTATCCGGTAGACAGATTCCTCGTGACGTCCAATATGGTGCCGGATGCCGTATTGGCCTATCATTCGGCCTTGGAATTTCACGGTATGGCCTATGCGGCGTGGAGTCACTGCCTCTATGCCGCTGCGCGTCCTGTAGAGGACGTACGGTTCCGTTCGCAATGGATACGCGGGACCGCGTTTCCGCGCCCGCTGATGCAGGCGCGGGCGAAACACTACGCTGCGCTTGAACTGCCCCGCCGCCGCGCCGCCCTGCGCGTGACCAGTCTGGAGCGCACCTTGGTTGACGTCTTGGACCGTCCGCATTTGGCCGGAGGCTGGGAGGAAATATGGCGATCCCTGGAGATGATTGCCTGGGTCGACGTAGAGCAAGTAGTGGAGTACGCCCTCTTATTGCGCAATGCCACGGCCGTTGCGAAAGTAGGGTTTTATCTGGACCAGCATCGTGAAGAACTTATGCTTTCGGATCGGCATTTGATGCCGTTGCGCAAGCATATTCCGCGGCAACCTGTCTATTGGCATCGATCCGACCGCGCGCCAGGACATTTGGCGCCGGCATGGAACATTGTCGTGCCGGAAGCCATATGGGAACGCGCGTGGGATGAATTTCGTTAAGCAGAAGGAACGGGCGTAGGCCGTATCCGAAGCCACCGGATTTGCTCCTGCCTGTCTGATCTGAAGACAAGCACGCGCCTTTGGGATGGCAACAGGATAGATGAGGCCCTGCTGGGCTTTACGGACAACGAGACCGCTTTTCTGGCCTTGATGCTGGGTAGCGCCGCGGTCAAAGATTCTTCGTTGACCGCGAATAAGGATGTCCAGACGCGTATGCGCGCCTGTCCGCGGCTTGCCGGCGATGCCCAAAGATCCACGCGGCATAGGGCGCGGACAGGTCTCGAGGAAGAACGCGCGGCGGTGAACAGGGGCAAGACAGGCCGATACGCACCCGCGGCTTGTCTGTCCTTGGCTCTTGCCAAGGCCGGCAACGGGAAGCGGGCTATGCTCCCAATACGTTCTTGACGAGGCCAACCGCTGCGTCGATTTCCGCTTCCGTGGTGAAGCGGCCAAAACTGAAGCGGATGGCTGAATCCGCCTCCTCGCCGCTGAGTCCGATCGCGCGCAAGACATGAGACGGCTCAGGCAGGCCCGTTGTGCAGGCCGCGCCCGTGGAAGCGGCCAGCCGCGGCTGCAATCGGTCAAGCAGATCGCCGGCATTAACCCCCTGGAACGATAGGTTCGCATTACCCGGATGGCGTTGCCGGCAGGATGGTCCTATCAGCGAGACGCCCTCCGCTTCCGCGCGCAAGCGGGCAACGAACCGATCGCGCAGAGCGGCCACGCGCGTGCGCTCGACTTCCTGTTCGGCGACGCCCAGCATTTCGGCGGCAGCTCCCATGCCCGCGCACAGCGGCAGAGGGACAGTGCCGGAGCGGAGGCCGTTCTGTTGCCCGCCGCCGTAGAGCAGGGGTTCGATCAGAGGCTGCCGATCGCGTCGGACGTACAGTGCGCCAATGCCTTGCGGACCGTACATCTTGTGGGCGGACAGGCTGATCAAATCCGCGTAACGGGCCCATGCGCTGATATCGAGCGCGCTGGGCGCCTGCGCGGCGTCGCAGTGCAACATGACGTCGTACGGAGCCAGCATGGCCGCCAAGGCCGGGATGTCCTGAATCGTTCCTATTTCGTTATTGACGCCCATCACGGAGACCATGCAGACCGAATCATCCAGCTGGGTGCGCAGAAATTCGAGATCTATCGATCCGTTGCGGTCGACGGGAATAACGTCAAGGGCCACGATCTCCCGTTCCGCCAACCGGCGCGCGGCTTCCAGTACGCATTTGTGTTCAATCGCGCTGACCCACAGGCGCTTGCGCGCCTTCGCGCCCCGGCGACACGCGCCCAGAACGGCCAGGTTATTGGCCTCGGTCGCGCCGGAAGTGAAGATGATCTCGTCGGGATCAGCCCCTATCAGGCGGGCGATTGCGGTTTGGGCGCGCGCCACCGCTTGCGCCGCGCGCCAGCCAATGGCGTGCTGATGGGAATGGGGATTGCCGAAGGCCGCATGCCAAAAGGGATGCATGATTTCAACGATGCGCGGATCGACGGGCGTAGTCGCTTGATAATCGGCGTAAATCGTAGCCACGGGATTTGGAACCTCAAGTGCGAATCGGCAAGGCCTGCCGCGCGACGCGCGTATGCGAGAGACCGGGCGCGGACCCAGCGCGGCAAAGCCAATCCGTATTCTACCCGCGGCCCCTTGGAACCGGGACGACGCACGCGCGGCCATAAATGCGCCTGAACGCGATCCGATCGTTTCGGGCCCACATGGCCGACGCGGAGCCTTGGTGCGTTGTGCCGTAACGCGCCGGGAATTTGCCGGCTATGCGCAGGGATATCAAAGGCGGGATGGCTATCCGGCTCTCCCGTAGGCCTTGGACTGTCGGCTTGGGAGCGGCGCCGCGACAACGGCATGGGCGTGGCGCCTATGCTATACTTCGGCTCAGACTTGGCATCCGGACAGGCGGCAATTGTGAGAGGTTCGCTGTACGCTGAGGATTACCGACCGCCGTTGTCAGGACACGAAACTTTTCCTCTGCGCTATGGTTGGCTCAAGGCTCAAGAAGGCGTTTGACGCCGTGCAGGCCGCGGCGGACAGGGCGAATAACAACGATGTTTTCTTGGGGAGCGATTCCATCTCGCGTTTTGGCGTAGGCAAAAAAAACAAGGTCGCCGCTATGCAGCATTGGGCTACAGCGGGCGGGATTATCATGGAGGCATCCTGCTACGTCTTGGCTGGCGCATTGGCATATCAACGGTCGTCCGGCCCAAACTACTTGGTACCGGGCCTTCAATTATTATCCGGCCTTGCATTTTGACCGTGGTGCCTTGACGGACGTTATCCAGAAGGTAGCAACCAAACGGGGTTGGCCGCGAGCCTCCATGACGGCGATCTGGAGGGACATTGCCTGCTTCCTTCGTTCCTATGTAGCCCAATCCAAAGCGCGCCAAAAACTGCGAAGAAATACTCGAATCGCCCTGGGCGGAATTGAGGTTGGTAAGAACTGCGGGACCACGCGCGGGCTACAGGTTCATACGCGGTCCAAGGCGACCTTGGGTCTAGATGCCTTCCGTTACGCTGTGACCGATTATTGGAACGCCAAGTTTTCGGACGCGTATACCCTTTCGTTCGATACGCTGGCCCACGAGCCCGGTTCGCTGGACAAGGTATTTCTTCTGGATGAAGACAGGCTGACCCAGCTTCTCATACACCCGGAATGCCTGACCGGAGGAGTTTACGCCTGATCCGAAACCGCCGATCTCAAGCAACTTGTCCGGGCCAGAATCTTCTCCCTAGACGAGGCCTTGGATTTGTTGGCGACCGACTACGGTTTTCGGTATCAGAGGCCCAGCGCAGACTCTCCGATTACAGAGGATCGGTCGCGGTTGCCTCGCGCAACCGCGCGCTACTCCCACGCAAGCCCTGAAACGGATGGGGCCGAAGGGTTGGCCTGCAAAACCGCCAAGCGGTTTTGCGCGAGATAGTGGCAAACAATCGTTTTGAGGCTTGATTTTGGCTTCAGGCACCATTCTCTGGGCGCTCGTCAGGCAAGGCAATACCCTGTTCGTGCAGGAGACGCCGTAGCCGCGCGTTTTCTTCCATTGTTTCTTGGGCGCGGGTTCGCTCGCGAGCGGCCTGCGTCTCCGCCTGTTGGGCGCGGGTTCGCTCGTGGGCGGCCTGCGTCTCCGCCTGTTGGGCGCGGGTTCGCTCGTGGGCGGCCTGCGTCTCCGCCTGTTGGGCGCGGGTTCGCTCGTGGGCGGCCTGCGTCTCCGCCTGTTGGGCGCGGGTTCGCTCGTGGGCGGCCTGCGTCTCCGCGCGGTCGGCCCGCGCCTGCTCGCGGTCCGCCCGCGCGCGTTCCTCTATCAGTTGTCGCTGCGCCTGCCACCACAACTGCCGCACTTCCCTGGACAACGGACACCAGTCGTTCTCCAGCGGGGAAAACAGACGCAGCAGGGCCTGCGCATCTTCGCCCCAGGCAGCGCCCAGGACCGCGCTGGGATACAGCTCCGCGGCGTACCCCTTGACTTGCGCGGCCACGGGCGCAATCGGCTCGTAGCCATGGCGACCGAGACGGAAGCCTTGCAGCGCGGGCTGATCCTCGATATGGAATTCCGGCGGCGCGAAAATCCAGTATTCCGCAATCCCGAGCTGGGCGTAACGCTTCTTTTTTTCGCCCAGATCTTTGGCCAGCGTCGAGTCGGACAGCACTTCCGCCACCAGATCCGGCAGGTCGCCTTCCCAGGCCTTGTAGACGCGGGCCTGCCCCCCGGGCGGCGGGGTCAGGAACAGGATGATGTCCGGGCTGAGGAAGCGGCGTCGCTGACCCGGCAGGTCGTAGAGCAGGACGTTGCCTACGCACAGGCATTCCTGCCCGCTCTTGTCCAAGTGGTAATCCAGGCTTTCGATGGCCAGTTTGACCGCAATATGGTGCGGGGTCAGTTCAGGCATGGTGGGCGTCGAGGTCAGGTAGCCATCCTCGTCTACGGCTTCCCTGGGCCGAACGAAAACATCCTCCGGGAGGGGCGACAGGATGGCCGGCCGTTCCTTCAGGGCAGGGACGAGGCCAGCCATATTGCGTTCCTTGAAGTATCCATGTTTTCTGCCTCTTTCTTGACCGATTGCGTCAAGCATAACATAAGGCAGAAGCAGGGCCAAGGGGGGCCCTGCCGGCGGGTTTGGACATAACATAACCTTGTGCGGACGGATGCCGCTGACCGAGACGAATCAGCTGCGCCGCGTCAAGAGAGATGACAATGCCGTCCTTGCTTTCGCTCTGGCGCAAATAACGCCTGACTGCTCTGTAACCTAATACTTCATCAAGTTTATATTGTAAGGTACAGATGTTTGAGGCGCACGCGGGCGTCGGCGGTGCGGAACGGCCAATGAATGCCCTTTGGGGCCGTGTTGCGGGCCTCCACCCAGGCGGTGACCTGCGGCCTGCGTCGCCTGTGCGGGGTCAAGGCCTGCCGCGTCAGGACGCTCAGCTCCGGTTCAGCCATGTTGAGCCAACTGCCGTGCCGGGGCGTAAACGCCAGCTGTACGCGCCGGGCCAGAAAAGCGCGGACGGCTTGTCTGGTTCTCCCGTAGGTCTTGGGCTACCGGCTTGGGAACGGCGCCGCGACAACGGCATGGGCGCGGATCGCCTATGCTATACTTCGGCTCAGACTTGGCATCCGGACAGGTGGCAATTGTGAGAGGTCCGCTGTACGCTGAGGATTACCGACCGCAGTTGTCAGGACACGAAACTTTTCCTCTGCGCTATGGTTGGCTCAAGAAGGCGTTTGACGCCGTGCAGGCCGCGGCGGACAGGGCGAATAACAACGACGTTTTCTTGGGGAGCGATTCCATCTCGCGTTTTGGCGTAGGCAAGAACATGGTTTCCGCTATGCGGCATTGGGCTACGGCCGGCGGAATCATTGAAGATGTCGCGGCGCGGTCTTCCCTCAGAGTGACCGCGTTGGGGCGTCGTCTCTTTGATGCCGCGCGCGGTTTCGATCCCTACATGGAGCATCCCGCTACGTCTTGGCTGGTGCATTGGCATATCAGCGGGCGTCCGGCCAAGACTACCTGGTACTGGGCCTTCAATTATTATCCGGCCTTGCATTTCGACCGCGACGCCCTGACGGACGGTATCCGGAAGATAGCGGCCGAACGGGGTTGGACGCGAACCTCCCTGACGACGATCCGGAGGGACGTTGCCTGCTTCCTTCGCTCCTATGTAGCCCAACCCAAAGCGCGCGCCAAAAACTACGAAGAAACGCTCGAATCGCCCTTGGCGGAATTGGGGTTGGTAAGAGCGGTGGGTCCGCGCGCGGGCTACAGGTTCGTACGCGGTCCCAAGGCGACCTTGGGTTCGGGCGCTTTCTGTTACGCTTTGACTGAGTATTGGAACGCCAGGTTTTCCGATGCGCATACCCTTTCGTTCGAGGCGCTGGCCCACGAGCCCGGTTCGCCGGGCAAGGTATTTCTTCTGGATGAAGACGGGCTGACCCAGCTGCTCATGCGCATGGAAAGCCTGACCGGAGGCGTCTACGTCTGGTCCGAAACCGCCGGTCTCAAGCAACTGGTCCGGGCCACAACCTTCTCCCTGGACGCGGCCTTGGACTTGTTGGCGACCGATTACGGCCCGGTTGTGGCCCGGACGGCGGCATGAGCGCCTGGACGCGCCGCGTGCAAGTCGCGCGCCGGTTCCAGCGCTTCGTCAGGCTTGACAGCGATTTATTCGATCCGGCGCAGCTGGACGGTTTCGTCGGTTCGCGGACTTTTTCCAGCGTCGTCGAGACCATGGCCCGGCATGCCGCAGCCGGCCAGTGCGCTTTCACTTGGACAGGGCCTTACGGCGTAGGCAAATCCAGCTTGGCGGTCGCCTTGCGCGCGCTCTTGAGTAGCGATGCTCGCGTCCAGGCCCGCGCCGAAGCGATTTTTGGCGCTCGGACGGCGCGCGTTGTCCGCCAGACTTTCCCGCCGCGGGCCAAGGGCTGGTATTGCCTTCCGGTCGTGGGTCGGAGGGACAGGCCGGCCCAAGTCGTGGGGCAGGCCATAGCCGACGCCCAGCTCATCCGAACCCCGTTGCCGGCCGCATGGAGCGACGAGGCCGTTCTGGGCGCCCTGCACAGAATCGCCGGTCGCCTGAAAAAGACGCGCGGAGGCCTGATCGTTTTCCTTGACGAGATGGGCAAGTTTCTGGAAGGGGCGACGGATGAAGGGGGCGACATCTACTTTTTCCAGCAACTGGCCGAGATGGCTTCGCGTAGCGGAAATCGCCTGCTCGTAATCGGCATCCTGCACCAGGCGTTTGAAGAGTACGCGCATCGTTTTGCGCGACGCATGCGAGATGAATGGGCCAAAATTCAAGGCCGCTTCGTTGACATCGCGCTTCATGTCGGGGCAGAAGAGCAACTGGAACTCATCAGCTATGCGATCCGCACCGATGAGAGGCCTGTCGAAGCGACGCGCCTTGGCGCCAAGGCGGCCGCACTGCTACCGCGCCAGCTTCCCGTGGCTGCGTTGGCCGGTTGCTGGCCCCTGAACCCCATCGCGGCGTGTCTCCTGGGACCTATTTCGCGGCGACGCTTCGGGCAGAACCAACGCAGCGTCTTTGGTTTCCTGAATTCGGCCGAGCCGTGCGGCTTCCAGGACTTTCTGCAAAACGCCTCTGCGGAAACGCTGTACGGCCCTGAACGGCTTTGGGACTACCTGCGTATCAACTTGGAGCCGTCGATCATGGCTTCGCCCGACAGCCACCGCTGGACTATGGCCGTAGATGCCTTGGAAAGGTGCCTGGCCGTCTTTGGCGACGGGTTGCACGGCCAGATCTTAAAAGTCATCGCGCTCGTTGGACTCTTCCGGGAACGATCCGGCTTGGTTGCCGGTTTGGATTTGTTTGAGGTCGCCTTGCCTCGTCAGGACCGCGGAACGCTGGCGGCAACGCTGGACGAACTGGAGGGACGGTCGCTCATACTCCACCGCAAATTCAGCGGGGAATACAGCATCTTCGAAGGCAGCGATTTCGACATTGAAAAGGCGACGCAAAGTTTTTATGCGCCGGAGGAGGAAGAGGATTTCGCTTGGCTCGCTGAAGCGGCCGCGCTCCAGCCCATCGTCGCCAAACGTCATTACCATGCGACCGGAGCCCTTCGATGGTGCAATACGGCTCTGGCGCCGATGAAGGCCGTTGCCTCGTTCGCCCACGCGCAAGAGGCTTGCGGGACCTTCCTCCTTGCCTTGCCGGGCAGCGCCGGAGCCGGCGCGGAAGAGGCGGCGGCCTGTCGCTCGGCGTTGCCGCAGAACGTCGTGCTTGGCGTTTCAGAGCGCAGCGCGTGGAATGTCGTTACGTTGGCCCGCGAACTTAAAGCGTTAGAGCAAGTGAGAGACAAATCCCCCGAACTCCAGGGCGATCGCATTGCGCGTACGGAAGTGGCGACTCGCATGGCGGAACTTGCGGAACAACTGCACAGGGAACTCGACGCCGCTTGGGCCAGCGCGCGGTGGCATGGCGTCCATGCCGAATCCCGTACGTTGAATTGGGCGCAGCGCAACAGCCTTGCCTCCGAGTTGGCTGATTCCAGATATCCCCGCGCCCCCCGCATTCACAATGAACTGTTGAATCGATCCTACCCTTCCAGCAACGCGGTCGCGGCGCGCAATGCGCTTCTGCGTCGTATGATCGCAGGGGGGGGGGGGGGGGGGGGGGGGGGGGGCAAGACTCGGTATAGAGGGGCACCCGCCAGAAGGCGGGTTGTTTGATTCCATTCTGGCCGCCGCCGGGCTGTACAGACGGACGGGCGATACGTGGCATTTCGCGGCGCCTGACGGCGGGGCACGCGATCCTTGCCGTTTGGGGCCGATTTGGCAAGCCGCCCGCGCCCTGCTTGAAGACAATAGCCAACGCGCGGTCCCTCTGACCGAGATCTATGCCATCTGGAAATCCCCTCCTTTCGGCATCAAGGAGGGGTTACTGCCCCTGTTGGCCGTAACCTTTCTGCTAACGGAGGCCGCCCGGATAGCCCTCTACCGCATGGAGATCTTCCAGCCTGCGCTGTCCGAGCTGGATGCGGAGTTATTGAGCAAGAATCCCGCCGATATCCGGATTCGGTGGGTGAATCTTTCGGACGAAGCCCAACGGTTCCTGATGGCGCTGTCCGCCTTTTTGGACGAACCGGAGAGCCGGACAGCCAACGACGCGCCCGCGCCGCTTGAGGTCGCCCGCAAACTGGTTGCAACCTTCGATCAGTTGCCGGATTGGGTGGGACGAACCCGCAAGCTCTCGCCCCCAGCGCAGCGCATCCGACACATATTGAAACAGGCCCGCGATCCCAATCAGTTACTCTTCAATGACATTCCCCACTGGCTCGGAGCGGAGCAGGGACAAGCGCCTGCTTTCGATAAGGCCCTGGCCCTCATGCGCGCCGGGCTGCGGGAGTTGCAAACGGCCTATCCCCAGGCGTTGCAACGGCTTCAGTCCGTATTGTTGACGGAGCTGGGCCTCTCCGCACGCGCAGAGGACGCATGGGCGGAACTGCGGGATCGGGCGCGGAACATCCGCCAATTGAGCGGCGACCTGCGCCTTGAAGCGTTCGTTGCGCGGATTGCCGCCTGGGGCGGAACGCCCCAAGAAATGGAAGCGCTGGCCAGTATGGCGATCAACAAACCCGCCCGCCACTGGATCGACGCCGATCTGGAGCGAGCCGAACTCGAGTTGGCGGCCCTGGCCCGCCGTTTCGTTTATCTTGAAGCTTTCGCGCACGTCAAGGGACGCCAGGATCGGAGCCAGGCGATTGCCTTGGTCGTGGGTCTGGACAGCCATCCGGTCACCGCTGAATTCAGGGTCAGCGACCGCGAGCAGGACGCCGTGGCTGCCTTGATCCAGAGTTTGCGGTCTACCGCCGACGCGTACGAACGGCATATCGTTCTCACCGCGCTGGCCCAGTTGGCGGCGGAGACGATTGACATAAAAGAGCGCCCCGACCTGGGCGCAAAGGAGACGCAAGGCTGATGTCTGAACGCAATGTGCTGGGCCTCTCCGGCGGACGAGACAGCGCGGCCTTGGCTATCCATATGCGGGAAAGCCGTCCCGAGTTGGATATCCAGTACTTTTTCACCGATACGGGCAAGGAATTGCCTGAAGTGTACGCATACCTGGTCAAGCTGGAAGGCTTTCTGGGAAAACCGATCCGCAGGCTGAATCCCGATCGCGACTTTGACTTCTGGCTCAGGCAATACGGCAACTTTCTGCCTTCGCCCCAAACCCGATGGTGTACGCGACAGTTGAAACTGCGGCCTTTCGAGCAATGGGTGCAGCCATGGCTGGAGGCGGGCGATACCGTCTACAGTTACGTGGCGATCCGCGCCGACGAGGAATACCGGCAGGGATACGGGTCGAAACATGACGGCTTGATCGTCAAACTGCCTTTGAAGGAAGCGGGCATAGATAAACGGGGGGTTCTGGAAATTCTGGAAGGCGCCGGCCTGGGCCTGCCCCAGTACTACGAGTGGCGCACGCGCAGCGGATGCACCTTCTGTTTCTTTCAGCAGAAGATCGAATGGGTGCGCCTTCTGGAACGCTATCCGGAACTTTTCCAGGCCGCCATGAACTACGAAAAGAACGCGCTGGAAGACGGTTCGCCCTTTACTTGGAGCCAAGGCGAGGCGCTGGCTGAACTTGCCCGTCCGGCGCGCGTGCAACAGATCAAGGACGAACACGAGAAGCGCTTGCTGCGCCTGCGCAGTCGCCTGCCGCGCAATCCGCTGCGCCCTGATGCGGAGCCGATCGATCTGGATGACATGTACGGACAGGCGAAGGTTTGCCTGGCGTGCCACAAGTAGCCGCGAGGCGCGGCCTGCGCATGGACAACCCGTACGCCGACCAGATACGGTTCCGCAAAGCGGATCTCGAAAAGATTCCTCGCCAAGCCTGCGGCGTGTACGGCATATGGTTCAAGCGCCGTTGCCTCTACATCGGCAAGGCCGCGAGCCAGTCCATATGGGAGCGTCTGCTCCAGCACTGGAGGGGCTCCCACAATCCCGTACTGTGCGCTTGGATACAGGCCAAGGGTTCCGAACTGAAGGTATCTTTCCAAGTGGCGGACGACGTCGCGCAAATCAATGCTCTGGAAAAGATCTGCATTCATCGCTTTCAGCCTCTGACCAACAAGGTGCGCTACAGCGTCCCCCATTAAAAACCAAGGAGAGTAGACCCATGGCCTCAGTCCTGCCCGCCATGCGCGGCCAATTCGGTTCGACGGAATACTACATCGTAACCATGCTGGCCAAAGATCTGACGGAACGGCTCGTAATTCCGCAAAGTCTTGAAGAATGGGAAGATCTGACACTGGAGGAACGTTATCAACGCGAGATCAACTACAACCGGGTAAAGCGCCAAATTGCGCCCTACTTGCTGGAAGATCCCGACCGCTTCTTCGGGGCCTTCATCGTCAGCATGCTTAACGCGGAAGACATAGAGTTCGAGGCGATTTCCAATATCTATAAGGGCAATGTCCCGAATCTGTACAGGACGGCCGCCCATGCCTTCGGTTTCCTGACCTTGCAAGGCAGCGAACTGTTGGTCCCCCTGGATGGGCAGCATCGTCTCGCGGCCCTAACGTTCGCGATCAACGGCAAAGATGAAAAACAGCAACCGTTGAAGGATTTTGCAGCGCGAACCGATATTGCCGATATTGCCAAGGATGTTTGTACTGTTATGTTGATGAAACATGACAAGAGAAAGTCTAGGAAGATTTTCAATAAAGTTAACCGGTACGCCAAGAAGACGACCAAAGCGGAAAACCTCATCACCGCTGACGACGATATCTTGGCCGTCATCGTACGGGAATCAATTGTGGGCGCAGACAAATACTTTCCGGATGTGCTTGTCAATGCCAAAGGCAACACTTTGTCGGCTAAAGCCAAGGAATTCACGACCTTGTCGACCTTGTACGAGAGCACCAAGTATTTGCTTGAGGATACGCACGGAAGAATAAACACAGAATTCAAGCCCACCAATCCGGCTACATGCAGCATAATGAGGCAAGAGGCGGAGGATTTCTGGAGTGCGATATGCTCTAAAGTGCATCTGTTCAGCGAGGCTTTGCATGATCCGAACGACAGCGGGAATGCCAGGCGGCAGGAAATCAGGGCGGATTACGTATTGGGGAAGCCTGTAGCGCAATGGGCATTGATCCAGGCTATCGTACGCTTGCGTAACGAAAGCGCGGAGGCCGGTGATCGTCTCAGTTTGGATGAGGCGTGCAGGAGGGTGAATGAACTGGACTGGTCCGTGAATGCCCCGCGTTGGCAGCAAGTGCTTATGAACGGCGATCGCGTATTGTCCGGGAAGTCGGCGGTGAACTACGCGTCACAGGTCATAGCCTATTGGCTGGGTGAGAAACTCTCCGCGGCCCAAATCAACGAACTGAAGGACAAACACACTCGCCAAGGGGGGACGGAGGAGCTGGCCGAACCGCTGTTTCCCTAATCTTCCTTGTTGTCGGGGCGATGGGCCGGCGACAGGTTGCGCCGATACGCTACCGCCCCGCGCGTGCAAGGTACAGCCATTCCGCCAAGCATGCCGAACTTGAACTTTGCCTCCAACCGCCTGTCACGGTTTTGCGGGTTCCTGCGGCTCTGCAGCGCACATGCCGTTTCAATCTGGAGCGCTACGCCTTCGCTTTGGCGGAGGGTATCGGCAGAAGAACTTCCGTTTTGTTCCTGCGGTTCGCTAGTCATCCTTCATCCGCTCATCTTGCCCCGTATCGGAGCGCAGTTCATTGAGGTATCGTCGGACGTCTTGCAACAGGGTTTCCGCATACGCCTCCAGAGCCTCAGGATGATCTGCGCACATGCCTGCCTTCAACGGGGGCAGTAGATTATGGCGCACGTCGTCCTTGTCGACAGTCAGTCCATCCCGCGCGCGACCGTCCCTGAAATCCTCCATTGGTTTTTCTGTGCCGACATGAAAGCGTCGCGCACGCGCTGGTTATCCCAAGCAGGCGATTGGCTGATCAGTCTCACGTCAAACAGGTCACGCGTCTCGCACCGATTTAGCAGAGCATGCAATTTACCTGTGGAGACATCGTACGGATCGGCGGTCAGAACGTCTTGCGTGCGGTAGGAACCTAACGCGCGCGAAGGGAGCCATTGCGGAGGATAGAGCAAGATTTCGGATTGGAAACTCACGTCTACCCGAATAAAGTCCGCCGGAGCATGCCTATATGCGGCTTGCGGCGTATACAAGGTCACCCAGAGACTGTTGTCTCCAGACAAAGACAACCTGGGCGGTTGCGTTTCCCCGAACGATTGCCGTACGCTTTTCAGCGCGCCGTGCATTCGTTCCCTGGACGCCAGATCAGGGCCGCCGCAGTAAATCAAATCCAGAGGCGCTCAGTAGGCCCGTGGAACATAGGGAGCGCAGTGCCGCCATACAGGATGAATTCACCTTGCAGCGCTTCATGTTGATTTATGGCATCCGCCACGCGCAGGGAGCGCAGCGTTTTTTCTATGGCCGTATCGTCAAATCCGGATTGCCTGGACAGTTGCGCGAGCAGGTCGGTCGCGATATTCATCAATATCTGCGCCATTCGCGTTCCACTATCCAGTCCGGCGCCGTTAGATTCCATTTGGAATAATAGTGGATCTTTTTGTCGTAATTTCTACGTCGCCGTTCCAAATGGCATACGCCAGACGGCAGGTTGTCCTGAAGAGGCGCGGTGATTGCAGGGTCCAAGCCCCATTCATCCTGGTAGAAATCCAGGATGAAGCCTAAGCGGGCGCAGGTGCAGGGGTTTCTTAGGGCCAAGGCATAGGTCACCATGCGTTGGGCATCTATGGTTTTGCCCGTCTCTATGTGCGCGTAAACGATGGCTGCCTGGTCGTATCCATGCATGATCTCGTCCCAGCCTCCGCACAGGCGGGGGCGGTCTATGATATCGACCAACGTCCGTTCAACGGTGGTCACGCGCAGATGGCCGCAATACGTGTACGTGGTCTCCATCTCTTCTTGGCCGGTAGCGGTGAGCGCTTGGGGGAAAGCGGTCCCGCGTATGAGGCCGCTGCTGACGCGCAAGGGACGTACGGGGCGGCGCGCGGCGTAGATGGCATGAAACCATACGCTGTACGCGCCGCCGTAACATTGCAGGGCCGTGTGGTACGCCAGTACGGCATCGGGAGTCATGCGCGAGGCCACGTATGGCAGGGCCGGCGCAGGATCGTTCTCTCCGCTGGGAACGTACAGGCCGCGTTTCAACCGTTGCACGCGTCCTTGCGCCGCGTAGGCCTGCAGGATACGCGCGGGCCGTCGCGCCAGACGCATATCGTTCTCCGCCAAATACGCCTGGAACTCGCGCGTCGTGAACGCGCCGCGATCGCGGAAGAAGCTTTCGCAGAGCTGCGGGGCATGGGGCGGCCAGCCCTGACCAGTCTGGCCGCTCCGAGGCCGTACGCTCCCGGCCTTGTCTGGATAACCTGTCTGGGCATCGGGACGGGCGCGCGCCGGCAGGGTTTGCCCTTCGGCTTGGGAACGACAGGGCAAGGCGGTTTTCATGCTGTGCTTGATCTCTCTGGCCATACCGACGGCAAGTCAAAAACCGGATGCGGAACCACAGGGTAAGTCGGTTGCGCTCTCAATGTCAAGCGCAAGCCCAGGCAGTCGGTTCGGAAGGCGTTTGGGCGTTCCCATCCGGGGGGCGCGTCCGATCAAGACCGCTGCCTGGCCTCGCAACCCCGTCCCGCATTTCGAACGCAAGCGCCTCCGCAGCATTCGCCTGCGTCTGGCCCTTGCGGCGGGACAGGAGAAGGCGCCGTAGCCTAACCCGCGCAACGCGCCCGTCAGCTACCGGAAGCGCCCCGTCAACGCATCGTTGTTCCTTGCGCGACGACGGCAGATCCGATCGTCAGGCGAACTGTTTGAGCCATATATCGTCCCAGCGCGGCGCAAAGGACATTTTGCCGCCTCCGCTCAGAAACACGTACGCACCGGTGACCAAAGCCAGGGACATGGAGGGTACGTAAGGCACTTGGGTGCTGAGCAGTCCCGTACCGGCCATCAGCCAGAGGCCGGCCGTGCGCGCGCCCCACCCGATCCATGCCAGCAAGGCCGCCAAGCCCAAGGCGATCTCCAGCGCGCGCAGAAAGCCGTCTCCCGTCACACTGCGATCCGCCAGCATCGTCACGACGCTCAGCGCGGCCAGGGTGCGGCCGCTTACGGGCAACCAGTCAAGGCATAGGCGAGACAGCCGTCGGACGGCGAACCGCGGCGGCGAGGCGCGGGCGCCGCGGCCACGCGTGATCTGCCGCCAATCCAGGCCGAAGCTGGCCAGAAGCAGGCCGGCGATGCCCCAGGTTGCCGTGGCCAACAGCGCGGCCGACAGGCCCGGCCACAGCGCGCCGCCCAAAAAGCCCGTCTGCAAGCCGGCAATGAGGCGTCGCGTCGGACGGTCGGACAACGCGGCCACGGGCCTGCCGGTGCGTTGCCGCCAGAAAAGGCCCGCGGCAAAGAGCGGGCGCAACAGGGCAATGCCCAGAAACCAGAGGGGCAGCCGTTGTCCGCCGATGCTCACCAGCGCGGCGATCAGCGCGCCCAGTCCGTCCACCTCCAAATCCAGCTTCTGCCCCAAGCGCGTGACGTGATCCGTTTTGCGGGCCCAGAAGCCGTCTGCCCAGTCCAGGAGCGAAGCGACGACCCAGAGGATGACCGGAATCCAATCCAGCGGGCGCGCGGCGCAAGGCGCGATGAAACCGGCGAGCGCGCACAGCAGCCCCGCGCGCGCGAGCGTGAGCGCGTTGCCTGCCCCCAGCCGGGACCGCAAGCGACCGGGCGGATGGAGCGCATGATTGGCGGCCAGGTTGATCCAGAAGAAAGCCAGGACCAAGCTGGCGGTCGCCGCCGTGGGGCCTAGGCGCCACCACGCGCAACCCCTGGCCAGACCTGCAGCCAGCAGGCTCGTCCCGCCTCCGAAAACCAGGGTCGCCCACCCCGCCTGGCGACGCAGAGTCTGCCAGGCTGGACGTTCAGGGGCGGGCTGCGCCTCCATCCGGGCCGGTCGCGGGCAGCGCTGGGCGCGTACGCGACGCTACTCGGGGGCCTTGAGCGGCAAGGGTACGAAGAACTCCTGTACGCCGAAGGCGTAGGCCGCTATGACGTAGGGTTCGACCGTAACCCACAGCCCGGGCTGACCGTTCCGGATAATCGGATTCCACGCGGCGACAGCCGCCAGGTTCGGCAGGCCCTCCGCCACTTGCGCGGCGATTTCCTGGCGGGCCAGCTGGAGGGAAGGGATACGGGCCAGGCGTTCTTCGGCCGCGGTCCGGATCGCGGCCAACGCCTCCGCTTCCGGGACGTCCAGGACATCGGCGAGGGCGACGGGCGCGCCGTCCGCCGTAAACGTCCAGGTCGCTACGGTGGAATTGCCGTGCGCGCCGCCCGTGTATTCCCACAGGATCAGACGTCCCGTCTGCAGACGGAAGGGCGCCCAATAGAGATGGGTGTCGGCCGTGCGCAATTGATAGGGCAGCAGATGGGTATAGGGCATTTCCCGCGCCGTCATCATGGCCGCGTCTTGAATCTCTGCGGTCTTGGCGTCGATCAACGCTTGGGCGGCTTCCCGCATGGCCGGTACCAGTTCCAGCAGGCCCAAGGGCGTGCGCAGATCCGTCACCGCGTGCAGGGATGGCGGCCTGGGCGGCAACCGATGCCGGAACAACAGGCTGTTGAGCAGGGGTTCCATGTCGGCGGCCATGATCGGCGTGCTGGAGAAGAACGAAAAAACGGGCAAGCCCGGCAAGGCCCGCGAGGCGTCCGTCGGTTCGATGACGACGTACTTGTTGTTCGCGAAATGGCTTTCAAGGCGAAACAGCTCCTGCATCTGCCCTCCGTCCAGAATATAGGCCGTCTGCGCCGGGGACGCGGCTTCGCCGTCCAGGTACCGGTAATGCAAGGAGGGCAGTTGAACGGTTTCGTAGGCGGCGGCGCGTTCCGCCACGGCCGCCGCGAAGCCATCCAGGTCCACGGAGGGGCCTAGCCACATGCTGATGAGATACAACGGGCCCGCCGCTGGGGTGCCGTTTGCGTCCGTTCCGACCGGGTAGCCGATGGCGGCGAAATCCCGTTGCCATTCCAGCGGCTGGCCGGTTTGCCAGGCCGGTTGCCCGCCTATGACGTATTCGTCGAACTGGCCTCCCTTCAACTGGAGTACGAACACGCTCTGTTGCATGCGCTGCTCGAAGGTCAAGTCGTCGTTCTGCATCCAGGCATCGGCCTGGACGTCGAATAGGCGCCAGTGCGTCGGCACGCATCCGAAAGTGAACCCGCGCGCATTCAATTGCCGTACGAAGACGTCCAAGGCCGCCGGCCGGCAATCCGCGTCTTGGGCCCGGACGGAAGCCGCGGGTCCCGCCAAACTCAAGGCGATCCCAGCCCAGAGCGCACAGAAGATTCCCTGTACGCGCTTGGCCCGTAATAACGACGGGAAGGCAGTTGTCGCGTTCGTCATAGTTAAAACTCCTTGCAACTCCTTAAAGGTTGGCATGTCCAGCGCCTGGCCTTAGGCGGGAGGTTGGGCCAGCAACGCGTTGAGGCGCGTTTCCAGGACCGGGATCACGGAGGCGGGATCTTCGCCGCCGAGCCAACTGGCGGCCATGCCTTCGTCAAATAAATCGCTGCATTCCTTGCCGCGCAGGTTGCCTGGCCCGCGAAATGGCGCCACCGCCTGCATGGCCCGCGCGAAAACGGCGTGTCCCAAGCGGGACTGCAAGGCCGCATCCGCCCATACGTCCTCGCGCGCGCCGGGCGCGCCGCCTTGCTGCGCCAGCTGCACGCCCGCGTCGGCCTCTGCGAGAAACGTCAGCCAGCGCCAGGCGCGGGCCTGTTCGGCGGACTGGCGGTGCATGCATAACGGTTCGAGCTCCAGCATGGATCCCCGGTGACCTGTTGCGCTCTGCGGCATGGGGACCACGCCTACCTCGAACGCGTTCCCGATCTGGGCCTGCGCGATCCAGGAACCCCAATAGCCGTTCTGGGACAGGGCTACGTTGCCTTTTTCGAACAGGTACGCATCCAGGCGGTCAGGCGGGGGCATCGCCCCGTCCTCGTGGATGAGGCCGTACACGAAACGCAACGCCTGCAACGCGGGCGCGCGGTGCAGGAGGGCGCGGTTGCCGTAGGCATTGTATATCTCGCCGCCCAGCGTGCGGATCAGAATCAGCGCGTGCGCGAAAGCGGCGCCGACGTTGGCTCCGTAGACAGCCACTTCATTCCCTGTTCTTTGGGTCAGAGCCCGGGCTTTGGCCCGCAGCTCCGCCAAGGTCCAGGAACCGTCCGCGGGCGGCGGTTCCACGCCCGCGGCGGCGCAGAGCGTCAAGTTGACGTAACACCCTACCCGCCCTGGATGGCAGGCCCAGGGGAGAGCGAACGGTTGTCCCTGAAAGGTGGCGGCATCCAGCGCGGCCTGGACATAGGGAACGTTGCGCGTTCCGTCCTGTTCCAGCCATGGAGCCAAGGGCGCCAAATGGCCGGCGTTGGCCTGGCGGTAGAAAGCTCCGGCTGCGAAGGGCACCCAAAAGCAATCCGCGACCGTTCCTTCCGCCAGCCGCGCTTCCAGCTGAGGCACGTACCCGATCGGCGCATGGACTTCCACCTGCAAATCCATGTCGGGAAAGGCGGCTCTGAAATCGGCGGCCTGGGCCTGGGCCATATCGCCGTATACTCCGTTTTGCACGCGGAAATACAAAACAGGCGCCGCCGCCGCCACGCCCGCGGCGGGCGTCACGGCGGAGGCGCCCGGCGCGGGCCCGGGAACGCCGACGCACGCGGCCAGCCCGGCGACTGCGCTGCCCGCGCCGATCCCGGCCAGAAAAGCCCGGCGGCTCAACGGCCTGTCCGGCGCGGCCGCGGCTTTCCGGAGAGACGCGCGGGCTTCGGCAACGGCCATGGCGGGACGGAAAACGGGATTACGCCAAAAGGGAAAAGGCGCGTTCTTCGCAGGTAATGCACTCGACCAGGGCCGTCTGGCCTTTCTGCACCTGATCGGCGGCCCGGCGCAAGGCGGGAATGATGTCGCGCGGTTCCGTCACTTTCTCCGTATAGGCCCCCATGGAGGCCGCCAGCTGGGCGTAGTCGCCGGTCAGGAATTTGGTGCCGAATTTCTCGGTCGCGATCGGCAAATGCTGCTCGTAGCCTCCCAGCGCCGAATTGTTCACCACCACGCTGAGAATGGGAATGCGGGAACGCACCGAGGTTTCGATATCCATGCCCGACATGCCTACGGCGGCATCCCCCAGGAAATTCACCACGAGCTTGTCCGGCGCGGCCAGTTTGGCGCCCAGGGCCAAGCCCAGGGAGTAGCCCAGCTGCGTGGACTTGCCCCACCCGATGTAGCCGTTGGGCTCTTCGGCCACGTAGAAAGGCGAAATCTGATCGCGGGGATTGCCTGAATCCGCGGTGAGGATGACGTTCCGGGTGTCCAGAGCCTGCTGCAAATCGTGGATCACGCGGTAGGGATTGATCGGTTTCTCGTCGGACGTGAGTTTCGCCTGCCACTGGGCCTGCCAGGCTTCCCGCGCGGCCTGGAGGCGCGGTTGCGTCGCGCGCGCCGGTTCCCGTCCGGCCGGGCCCAGCAGGTTGCGGACTTCGGCGTTGAGCGCCTGCAACGTCAGCCGCGCGTCGCCCAGCAAGGCCTGATCCGCGGCGTAATCCTTGTTGAGGTCGGCTTCGTCCAGGGCCGCATGGATGAATACCTTGCCCGCGGGAATGGGCGTGGTGAGGAAGGTACGCGTGAAACTCGTGCCTACGCCCAGAATGCAATCCGCTTCCTGCAACGCTTCCTTGAGCGGTCCCGGTCCCGTATACGTGCCCGTACCGACGGACAGCGGATGGGACTCGGGAAAGGCGCTCTTGCCGGCCAAGGTCGTCATGACCGGGGCTTGCAGCAAGTCCGCCAACGTCGCCAATTCGGCGCTGGCTTGGGCGTAGAGCACGCCTTGGCCCGCGTGCAACAAAGGCCGCTGGGCCTCGCACAGCAACGCGGCCGCGCGGCGCGCGTCATCGGGGTCCGGGCCGTAACGCACGGCCGACGGCGGGACGTAGTCGAGCGCGGAGCCGCATTCCTCCCGCCCGACGTCCGCGGGCACTTCCAGCATGACGGGGCCCGGTTTGCCCGCGCGCAGCAAGGTAAAGGCGCGGCGCATCATTTCGGGTACCCGCGCCGCCTGGTTGATGCGCCCTACCCATTTCGTCACGTGCTGGTAGTTGCGCACCGCGTCGAACTCCGGAGGCACGTCCAGCCGATGGCTGCCGGCCTGTCCCGGCAGGCACAGGATGGGCACGGAATCGGCGAATGCTTGCGCGACGCCGGCAAAGGCGTTTTCAATGCCGGGCCCGGCCTGCATGGCGCACGCGCCGATGCGGCGGCCATTGGAGATCCGGGAAAAGCCGTCCGCGATATTGACCACGGTGCGTTCCGTGCGCGCCAATACGGGACGAATGCCCGCGGCCGCGGCGTAGTCAATGAGCGGGTTGGCGGGAAAGCAACTCAGGAATTCGACCCGTTCCCGTTGCAGAATCGCGACGATAGCTTGGTAAGCATTCATGGCGGCAGGCGTCCGAGGGCAAGATGGGCAAGGAACGAAGAGCGGAGGCGAGGCCGGGAGCGCAGGCTGATCCAGGCCATGCAACCGACCCCGAGCGTCAAGCGTAAGTATAGTATAGACGCCCGCTTCCGCGTGGGAGCCGTTTTCGTTGCCGCCTCCTTGGAGGCGGCAGACCAAAGCCCTGAGACCTGGGGGTTGCGTCGTCAGGGCGAATGAGGCCAGAACGGAGAACCGGCGATATGTGTTCCGTAAAAGGGTGCTTGGCCATCGCGGCGGTCGTCATTCTCGTGGCGCTGGGCCTGCGCGCCGCGGGCGCGCTGCTGGGTTTTGTCGGCGCAATCCTGGCCCTGGTGCCTGCCCCGATCTGGATTATCGGCGCGGTGGTCGTTCTGGTCTGGGCTATCCGCGACTAGGCGGCGCGGGGCCGTATGGGGCCCGTAAGCGAACGGTTATCTTCTGAGGAGGCGGATCAGCGCACCTTGCCCGGTAGAAGAGTGTCTTTCGGAACGCCTACGACCGTCTTGGCGTCGCGGCCCTGTGCTGGATGGGGCATGTACGGGTGCGCTGCCGACAGCGCACGGCCACTGGACAGATACGCCGCGGCCGCGTTTGATCGCCGACCGAGTCTGGGATGTCAAGGCCTCCGCGTTTGGCTGATGCCGCGGGAGGTCGCGGTCGTCATGCCCGCGCCGCGCCGGCGCGCCAATCCCCCAGTTCCCTGAGCGAACGATACCCGGCGCGCTACGGCGTGGGACGCGACCTGACTCGGATTGCATTCAAAGCGCAACGCAGTCCGGCCTTCCCGTCTCGGCGATCCATCCCGTTATTTATTCGTCATTGCGGCGCGCGTCTGGCCCCGGGCCGGAACTACAGCTCAATAGTGTCGGATGGGCGGCGGCAGCGTATCCCGGTCTACGGCTGCCAGTTTGTTGGGACGGGATGCGCTTTCCTGCCAAGGCTCATCGGGCGCGGCCAAGGCATAGCGCGGATCGTCGAAGTCCGAGCAGCCCACGGCATCCCATAAAGCGCGGATATCGGCTATGACGCCTCTGAAATCGGGGGCCAATTGGGTCATGGAGCCCGGATAATAGTTGACCACGTAGTCGCGATACAAGCGCAGACCGCGCGGGTGCGATTCAAGCGCGGCCAAAGCCGGAAGCAAGCCGTCCAGCATCTGGGGCACCGTTCCCTCCTCCAATCCCTGTTGGGCCATATACGCCAACAAGGCGGGGCTGTTCAGGTGCGGTTTCGCGCTTTGAATCCATATGCCCAGATCCGCCACATGGCGCATGATGGGCATATCCGACTGGGTTACGTCCACATGGGCTAAGGCATGCAATTTGCCGGTCATGGTGGACCATTCCGGTACGCAAGGCAACTGAGTCAGTGCCTGCGGGCCGGGACCCGGCAACATATGAGGCCAAGCGCGTACGCGCCGCATGTATCCCGGCACCCGGAAAGGGGAAAAGCCGATTTCCAGTTTGAGCGTCTGCGGTTCCGGCACGAAATGGGAACGATAGGTAATCAGGACGCGTTGCACGAAACGTCCGGGCGCGAAGGATGAGGCTGGCTCATCCAGTTCGGCGTCGGGCAGGCAGGGCGCCAATTCTTGCTGCACCCATGCGCGTAACCAGTCATGTACGGGTTTGCGCGCCGTAACTACGTCGGCGGGGCGGCCCCGAGGCGGCTGAAAGCGCAGATCGATGTCTTCCGAGAAGCGCGGCGTCAATTGCCACCCTTTGGTGAGACAGGTTCCGCCCCAGAAATACAGTTGTCCCGGCACGGAGGGCAGGGGTGTGCGACCTAAAATCTGGAGCGCGCGGTTGACCCAGATGTCTTTCTCTACCCGTTCCGGCCGCGTTTGCTTGCGCGCGGCGCTGCGCCGCAGCGCGTCCGGATCGGGGATGTCTACGGGCGTATAGGGTTCGTCAGAAGCAGGCAACAGGTACTCTCCTTGATACTCGGTGAGCGTAAGGCCTTGATCCCATTCTAAACGCAAAGGGACCGGCTGTTCCACGCCGATATGCATAAACGTGGGTACCGTCCATGCATCTTGCTGGGGGGAGTTGCGCGCGGCCTGAGCCGCGCGCGTCGGTACCCCCTCGCGTGCCAGCAAGGCGCGGCCCATGTCGGGCAACAGGGCGGGCGCGGCATACCGGATCTGGCCTAACTCGTCGGTAAACGGCTCTAACGGAAACCAAACGTCGCGCGCCGGCGAACCGACGCGATGCGTTGCGGTCAAAAACTGCAAGGCTTCATCCACGTCGGCGGACGATCCCAGGCATTCCAGCTCATAGCGCCGGAATATGCGCTCGCGCCTGGGGGGAGCTGTCATGAAAGCCAGAATGCGATCCGCTAAAGCCTGCCGAGAACGTTGCATGGCGTTCATCCGTGTCGGTCTCTTGACGGATATTATATCCATAACCGCAAGCGCAACCGCTGCCTCCGCGCTAGGGGACGGAATGCTCCCAACTCCGCTCTGTCCGCCTCCGGGTCGCGGTACGGTTGCGCGCGGCCATTCAGAGGTGTACGTGCCTTGGCGGGGCGCCCGCAGGGATTATCGGCGCGCAGCTGGGCCGGACGCCTCTAGGCTATGGATGCCCATGGCTCGCTGGGTTGGGGCGGCCGGGTGGCGGTCGCGCCTACCGCGCAGATCCGTGTGGCAGGCCCATCCGCATGCCTTTTCCCGCGCGCCTTGATCTGCGACCGCCTGTACTTTGCTCTCCGGCCTCGCCTGTGCCTAGTACACGGTCAGATTGATAGGGATACGTGTCCAAAGCGAAATTTCGCCTATGTGTTGCCTACGTAAGACAGTCGACAATTTAGCCAAGTATCTATAGAAACATGACAGAGTACTAGGACGCTCAGGGCGTAGCCTTGGCTCCCGCGCCATCCGAACCGCGGACGTATCGCCGGACGCATAGCGTCCGGCGATGGCCTAGCCTGCAGCTTTTTCGCGGTTTTACAGGCAAAACGCTCTGGAGTACAATGCAGGCCATCCGCAGATGACGCGTCCCGCCCCTTACATTGAAACCCTGCCTGATGGTTGACAGGGCCCGGTGCCCAGGCTGCGGTCGTTCCTTGCCGATCCATGTGGAGGCCTCATGAACAGAGAACAGTTGAATCGCCGGCGCTTTCTCGGCGCGTCCATGGTGGCGGCCGGCGCGACCATGACCGCCGCCTGCGTAGCGCCCGTGGCCCCCGTCCCGGCCGCGCAAGCGGAACCGACGTCCGCCGATCCGGACTTCAAGTTCTACTTCAATACGCACGGCTCCGTGGAGATCTCGTTCTGGGCCGCAGCCAATCGCGGGTTCCAGAACTTCTGCCGCCATTACAACATCGACGGCCAATATCTGGGTACGGTGCGGGACGGCGACTTCGCCGAAGAACGCGAGAACATGGAACGCATCGTGGCGGCCGGCGATGCCGACGCCGTGGTGGCCGTGTTGTCCGACGTCGACGCCTTGGACGAACCGTTGCGCCAACTGGGCGCGCAGGGCGTACCGGTGGTGCTGGTGAATTCCCGGGACCCCAGGCCCGAGGCGGAGCAGGTGCCGCATCTGCGCTATGCCGGGGAAGACACCTATATGACGGGCGTGCGCAACGCGCAGCTGGCCTTGGCCTCTTTCCAGTCCTTGGCGGGGCGCGCGCCGAAGCGCTCTACGTACATTGAGCACGTGCCCGGCGCCTGGGTGCTCGTGACGCGCGGCCAAGGCATGGCGGACGTGCTCGAACCGGAAGGCACCCATTTCGAGAGCATCGCCGGCGAGGTCGATCCCGTGCAGATGCAGGAAATCGTACGCGCCCATCTGATTGCCAATCCCGACGTCGAAACGATTCACACGGGTTGGAGTCGACCGGCGGCCTGGTCCATCGAGGCGTTGCGGGAAATGGGCAAATTGGGCAACGTGAACGAGCCTTTCGCCGAAGGCAAAGTCTACGTCACCAGCATTGACCTGGATCCGGAACTGTTGGGCATGATCGACGCGGGCGACTGCGTAGGCACCATTGACCAGCAGGTGTATTTGCAGGGCTGGTACGGAGCCGCCCTGGCCTGGCAATGGGTGACGAACCAGTTCCTGATTGCCAACGACATTTCCACCGGTCCTTACGTGGTGACGCAGGAGAACGCGGCGGCCCTGATCGATCAGGCGGAAGCCGGCATTCGCGCCTAGGCGCGCCGGCGGGGCGCGGCGGGGGCCGCGCCCTGCCGGAGTCCGGCGCCGCCGGTACCCTGCCTGGCCTGACGCCATGAACGACGCGGCCTCGACCGCGGCCCCGCCGCGGCGCGCGCGCGACGATGCGCGCCGGAAATTCAACCGCATGGTGCGGCGCGTGCCGGAAGTGGGGATCTTCTCCACGCTCGCGCTCCTGGTGGCCGTTTTTTCCATCGGGTCCGAGAACTTCCGCACGGTCGAGTCCTATACCAGCATCCTGACGGTGGCCGCCAACGTCGGCATCGTGGCCTTGGGCGCCGGCTTCCTGATGATCGCGGGCGAATTCGACATCTCCGTCGGGTCCGTCTACCTGATTGCCACGCTCTTTTTCGCGCAGATGGCGAATGCCGGCGCGCTCCCGTGGCTGGCGTTCGTCCTTACGCTGGCCTTGTGCGCCGGCATCGGGACGATCAACGGCCTGATCACCGTGAATTTGCGCATCCCCTCCTTCATCGTGACGCTGGCGGCCATGATGTTCTACCGCGGCCTGCACATCATCCTGACCCGCGGCTTCGCCGTCAGCTACAAGGCGGACAAGGAGTTCCTGGACGTCATTGCCGGCCTCACCTTCTCCCTGATGCGGAACACGGTCATCTGGTGGCTTCTGCTGGCCGTCGCCTTGCAGATCGTCCTGACCAAAACCCGCTACGGCAATTGGGTGCTGGCGACGGGCGGGGACGCCAACGCCGCCCGCAATTCCGGGGTGCCGGTCAGCCGGGTCAAGGTGACGAATTTCGCCCTGTGCAGCCTCCTGGCCGGTTTCGCGGGCGCGACCAACATGGCCCGTTTCCTGACGTCCCAATCCCAATTGGGCATGGGCATGGAGTTCGAGGCCATCACGGCGGCGGTCATCGGCGGCACGTTGCTGATGGGCGGCAAGGGCAGCATGGCCGGGGCCGTCATGGGCGCCATCTTCGTCAGCGTGATCCGCTCGGGCCTGATTTTCTTCGGGTATTCCTCCTATATCTATATGCCCGTGACGGGCCTTATTCTCATGCTGGCCGTCATCATCAACCGGGGTTTCAGCACCTTTCGGCTGCAGGTGACCGCATGACCGGCGCGCCGCCGCCCATTATGCGGATGGCCGCGATCCGCAAGAGTTTCGGCCATGTCCACGCGTTGCAGGGCATTGACGCCGAATTGCGCGCGGGCCAGGTGCTGGGCCTCATCGGCGACAACGGCGCGGGCAAGTCAACCCTGGTCAAAATTCTGGCCGGGGTGTTCCCGCCTTCGTCCGGCGAAATCTTCTTTGACGGCCAGCCGACGCGCTGGAAAAACCCCAGCCAATCCCGCGCCGCGGGCGTCGAGATCGTGTATCAGGATTTGGGCCTGGTGCCCATCATGAACATCGCGCGCAATTTCTTTTTGGGCAAGGAACCGCGCACGGCCTGGAAATTGCTGGATTTTCCCGCGATGGCCCGCGAATCCCTGCGCGCCATCGCCGCGATGGGCATCCATCTGGACGATGCCGAGGAATTGGTGGAGAACCTGTCGGGCGGCGAACGCAAGGCGCTCGCCATCAGTCGCAGCCTCTATTTCGGCGTGCGCGTCTTGATGCTGGACGAACCCACCGCCGCCTTGTCGGTCAAGGAGACGCATGCCGTGCTGGATCTCATCGCCAGCCTCAAGGAAAAGGACATCGCCACCGTGTTCATTACCCACAACATTCATCATGCCTACGCCGTGTCGGATCGCTTCCTCGCGCTCAACGCGGGCGTCAAGGTGATGGACGTCGACAAGGCGGACGTCCACCCGGACGCGTTGACGGCCGCGGTGATCGGCGAATCGCGGCCGTCGCTGGCGCGCCCGTCGGCCCAGGCAAGGCCGGCGTCATGAAGGTGCAAGCCGCCCTCTGCGTGGAGGCGGGCGCGCCCTTGCAGCTGCGCGCGGTGGAACTGGATCCGCCGGCCGCGGGCGAGGTGCTGGTGCGCTGGCGCGCCAGCGGCATATGCGCCAGCGACCGCTTCGTGGTCAGGTACGCCGACTGGCCGCGCCCCTTTATCCCTGGGCATGAGGGCGCCGGCGTGGTGGAGGCCCTGGGACCCGGCGTCTCCGGACTGGCGGTAGGCGACCGCGTGGTGTCGGATCTGCTGGGGGCCTGCGGCCAGTGCCGCCAGTGCCGGCGCGGCCGGCCCCGCCTGTGCGAACCGCAACGGGCGCGGGCCGTGCCGGACCGCGCGAGCCGTTTTCGCGTGGGCCCTGCACGCGTGGGCCGTTTCGGCCATCACGAAATCGCCACCTTCGCGGAAGCCTGCGTCGTGCCTGAGGCTTCGTTGACGCGCATTCCGGACGCCGTGCCCTTCGACGCCGCCTGCCTGCTGGGCTGTTGCGCGCTGTCGGGCGCGTCCGCCGTCATGTCGCGGGCGCGGGTGGAAGTCGGCAGCCGGGTGGCGATTTTCGGATGCGGCGGCTTGGGCCTCTCCGGCATCAATGCGGCCCTGCTGTGCGGAGCCGCGCAGATCATCGCGATCGACGTGGTGCCGCGCAAGTTGGAGTGGGCGCTGGAGTTCGGCGCGACGGACGTCGTGGACGCGACGCGGCGGGCGCCCAAGGACGCGGTGGCCGCGCTGACCCGCGGCGCGATGGCCGATTACGCGTTTGACTTTTCGGGATCGCCCGCGGCGATGAACCAGGCCGTGGGCGTCGTGCGCAACGGGGGCATGGTCGTGCTGGAAGGCGCCGGGCCGCCCGGCACGCAACTGGCGATCGACCAGGCGGAACTGATCGACAACGAAAAGGTCATTACCGGCGCGCATGCCGGCGGCGGCATCCCGGCCCTGGACATTCCCTTGCTCATCGAGCGCTACCAGGCCGGCGCGTTCAAACTGGACGCGCTGGTCAGCCACCGCCTGGAACTCAAGGAGGTCAACGCGGGCTTCGACCTGATGGCCAACGGCGCCGCCCGGCGCAGCGTCATCCTGTTCGCCTGAGCCGCGGCGGCGCGCGGCCAACCCCGACCGCTGCGCCTTGGGCGACGCCGCAACCGAACCCGTTCCGGCCCAATCCCTTGGCGCGGCGCGCGGCCTCCGCGGCCGGGACGGAGGCCCGCCGAACGAGGTTGCAGGCGGCGCTCTTGCGATCCCAGCGCTGTCGGGCCGGATGACGAAATCCGACTCACTTCAGATGCAGGCGCAGCCGCAAATCCTGGAACTGGATGTCCATCGTCTCCGCCTGCAACGGCGTCGTGGAGTAGGGATTGTCGTAATGCGGGAAATCCGCGGTGGGTTCGGGGGTGCCGTTGCGCAGGAAAGGTCCCTGCCTATCCAAGGCGAAGGTATCGCCGCGTAACGAAGCGAAGGTGACTTGCAGGCCTGCGCACTCCAGGCGGAGAGCCTGCACGCGTGCGCGGAATTGGCGGAACGTGCCGTCCAGCGCCTTGCGTCCCATCTGCACGATCCAGGCCGTCTGCGGGCCCGGCGCGCGCAATTCGCGATGCGCGTTGCGGCCGGTATCGACGAAACGCAGGCCCGTGGAGGCGGTCAGCGCCAGATAGCCGTCGCCCGCCATGGCGAAGGCCCAGCCGCCTTGCAGATAGTAGGCGTCGAACGCGAACGTCGGGAAATAGGCGTGCGTGAAGCCCAGCCAGTCCGCGTCCCCCAGATCGTGCAGGGCGATGAGCACGTCCTTGTACTGCACCGTCCGGGGCAGGCGCACGTGGCCGTGCCAGCTGTTGGGCCGATGGGCGCCGTCTTCGCTGAGGCAGGGCGGATGGGTCACGAACACGGCGGCCGCGGGTCCGAAAGTGGCTTGCCAGATGTGTTGCTGGTACCCCGGCGCCCCCGGACGGTAATCCTGCGCCGACGCCAGCATGTAGTCCGGCGTCTTGTACGTCACCTTGTTGACGCACCAGGCCCCGTCCTCCAAATCGCACCAGGCCTCCAGGGCGCCGGCGTGCCGTTCCCGGTTCCAGATTTCCGGCGCGGGATCCAGGGCCAGCGCCTCGATGACCGGCGGCAGGCGGTACGCCTCGGCGCACGCCAGGCTGACTACGCCCCGAACGTTCTCGTTCCAGATGCCCATGCCCCACAGCAGGCGCGTGAGGCCGGAGGTGGCTTCCCGCAACCCGCTCTTGAGGGCCGGCGCGTAACTGCGGCCGTGCGTGGAGCCGAACACGCCGCGGAACGAGTTCACGGCCAAGCCGAAAAAGAGCTTGTCCAGCACCACGGTCGCCATTTCATGCACTTCGTCGTTGACGGCCAGATCCGCCAGATGGGTCAACGCCAGCACGTCTTCCTCGAAGTAGACGTTGGAGTCCCACTCGCGGAAGCCGCCGCCCGCGCGCTTGCGCAACCAGGACAAGGCCCGTTCCTCGCCCAGGACGCGGTGCGCCTCGCCGGTCATGCCGTTGTTGGCGAAGAGCGCGTCCGGATACAACTGGCCCGCCAGGGTTTCGCAGCAATGGAACAGAATCTGGTGGTTCTCGGACCAGAAGCACATGGCGTCCTCGCCCGGTTCGTCCATCCAGTAGCGAAAGGACAGAATGCCTTCCTTCAGGGCCGCCAGGACGTCCGCCGGAAAGCGTTCGTCGGCGCCGTAGCGGAAGACCGCGCCCAGCAAGCCGACCAGGTAGAAATCGCTGCAATCCGCCCGGTTCCGGATCCGGGCGATGCCGGCGCGCAAGACGTCCCAGCGGACGTCCGGCCAATGGCCCAAGGCCAGCTTGGCGATTTCGTTGAAGACGGACGCCTGGCCCTGCGCGGCATGCAACAGAGCGGCCTGCCGCCGTTCCGCGTACGTGCCCTGGCGTTGCCCGGCGTAGTCCTGGTTGCCGGTTAGGTAGACGGGCAACCGCCGCTCCACGCGGCGGCCGTGCGCATAGTACTCCTGCAGTTCCGGCATCAGACGCACGGTATACGCATCGGCGGGAAACTGATAGGCGAAACCCAGTTTGGCGCGGGGCAGCGTACGGCCTTCCGATCGTTGTTCGGCATAGATGCGACCGTCCTGCCGGACGAGGCGCAACGTAATGTTGTCTTGCAGGGGTTCGCCGGCGGGCCAATGCACGGTCACGGCGTCATGGCGGGCGAAGACGTCCCGATCCAGCGCGGCGCGGGCGAACGCGCTTTCCAGCCGGGCGCGGGAACTTTCCCATTGCGGCGCCGTGGGCAGCAACCACTGCGCCTGCGCGGCGCCGCGCAACTGCAAGGCCATGACCATGGGGCATTCGCGTACGCCCACGCAGGCGAAGCGCACCAGCAGGTAATGCCGACCGGCCGGCAGGGAGAGCGCGAACGTGGCGGTTTGGGGCAGTTGATGGGCGAAGGCGCGGCCGCGATGCACGACCGCGTCGTTCAGCCACACGTCCGCCGGCCCGTTGGTCGTAAGGGCGGCCGCGCCTTGCCACGCGTCCGGCAGCTCCACCGCCGCGTAGGCCCAACACTGGACGAAATGGGGCGTGGGATAAAAGTCCGTGCCGTAGACGAAGTGGTCTTCGTCGCAATGCGCCACCCGCCAGGCCAGCGCCGGGGCGTCGGCCAGGGCCGGGGCGAATTGCAGGGGCACCTGGCCCAGGCCGTGGCCCGGCTTGTGCAGGGCCCGGGCCACGGCCGGTTTGAAAGCGGCGGCGGGAAAGCGCGCGGGATCGACCGGGACGGCCTGCGGACCCGCCACCAGCCAGTCGTCGATGAAGCCGTCGTGCTGCGCCGGGGCGTAAGGGCGGAAATGGCGGGCGGCGTCCGGGCTGGGCACGAAACTCGGTTCAGGCATACAGCACGCACCGCACCTTGTGCCGTCCGTCCGCCAGCGTTTGGAAAGCCGGCGCGTCCGTGTCGCACACTCCCTTGATGGCGTGTTGGCACCGGGGATGGAAGGAACAGCCTGGCGGGATGGAATAGGGATCCGGCACCGAGCCGTGAATGGCGGTCAGGCGGCTGGTTTCGCCGCGCGCGGATTTCCGGCCCAGCAAGGGAATGGAATGCAGGAGCGCCTGGGTGTAGGGATGCTTGGGATCGTAGAAAATGGTTTCCACGTCGGCCATTTCCACCACCTCGCCCAGGTACATCACCACCACCGTATCCACCATCTGGGCGATGACGCCCAGATCGTGGGTGATGAAGATGATGGCCATGCCGAATTCCTGCTGCAGTTCCTGCATCAGCGCCAGAATCTGCGCCTGGGTCGTGACGTCCAGCGCCGTCGTCGGTTCGTCCGCGATGAGCAGGCTGGGCTGGCAGGACAGGGCCATGGCGATCATGGCGCGCTGGCGCATGCCGCCGGACAGTTCGTGGGGGAACCGATCCAGCACCCTTTCGGGCTGGGGCAGGTTGACCCGGTTCAGCATCTCCCGCGCGAGGGCGCGGGCCTCTTCCTTGGTGCAGGGTCGGTGCAGCAAGACCGCTTCCATGATCTGGTTGCCGATCGTATGCACCGGGCTGAGGGAGGTCATGGGTTCCTGGAAGACCATGGAAATCTCGCCGCCCCGGATGGAACGGGCGGTGGACCCTTTGGGATTCAGTTTGGCCATGTCCACCGTTTCCTGGCGCGTCCCGTCCGCGGACTGGCGATGAAAGAGGATCTCGCCTTCCACGACGCGGCCGGAGGCCGGCACGATGGACAGGATCGACCGCGCCGTGACGGACTTGCCGCACCCCGACTCCCCGACCAGGCCGATCGTCTGGCCGCGGCGCATGGCGAAATCCACGCCTTCCAGGGCATGCACGACGCCCTGATCCAGGAAGAAATAGGTCTTGAGCTGGCGCACCTCCAGCAGGAGTTCCGGCTGTCGGCGGCCGGTCGCCGTCGGGGACTGGGATGCGTCCATGCTTGCCGCCTTACGCGTAGGGGTCCGCGGCGTCCCGGATGCCGTCGCCCAGGAAATTGAAAGCCAGCACGGAGATGACCACGGCCGCGCCGGGCAAGAGCAGCCAGGGGGCCAGGACCACCGAACGCAGGTTTTGGGCTTCCTGCAGCAGCACCCCCCAGCTGATGGCCGGGGCGCGCAGGCCCAGGCCGATGAAACTCAGTCCGGTCTCCGCCAGAATCATGCCCGGCACGGCCAAGGTCAGCGACGCGATGATGTGGCTCATGAAAGAGGGCATCATGTGCCGCAGGATGATGCGCATTTCGCTGGATCCGGAGAAACGGGCGGCCATGACGAAGTCCTCCTCGCGCAGGCTCAGGAACCGGCCGCGCACCACGCGCGCCAGGCCCGTCCAGCCGACGAAGGCCAACAGCACGGTGACCATGAAGTAGCGGACGACGATGTCCATGTCGATGGGCAGCGCCGCCGCCAGCGCCATGATGAGCGGAATCTCGGGAATGGAGCGAATGAATTCGATCAGGCGCTGGATGGCGTTGTCCAGCATGCCGCCGTAATACCCGGATATGCCGCCCAGGATGATGCCCAGCACCAAGCTGATGACGACGCTCACCAGGCCGATGGTCAGGGAAATGCGGGTGCCGAAGCAGATGCGGCTGAAGAGATCCCGGCCGTCGCGATCCGTGCCCAGGATGTAGACGCCCTGCCCCTGCACCACGCCCAGGGAACGTTCCGTCAAGGCGGCGTCAATGCCGAACAGATGCCAGGACGTAGGGATGAGGCCCCAGGTTTCGTACTCGGTCGCGCGCACGAAGAAACGAATGGGGTGTCGGACGTCTCGATTGTCTGCGTAGAGGCGGCGCAACGTTTCCGGATCCCTGCGCTGTTCCGAGCCGTAGATGAAGGGACGCTGGAAACGGCCTTCATGCGTCCAGCGGATACGCGAAGGCGGGGCCGACTGGTAATCCAGGAAGTTCGTCTCGGGACTGTAAGGGGCGATGAATTCGCAAAACGTCGCCACGAGATAGAGCAGGATGAAGACGAGGCCCGCCACGAGGGCCATGCGGTGCTTGACGAAGCGCCACCACATGAGCTGCAGGTAGGAAGCGACGAAAAGTTTCTCGTCCTCCACCGCCTCCATGGCCGCCAAGGGCAACGGCGCGTCCGGTTCCGGCGGACGGTCTATCCAGGCTTGGCGTTCTTCGGACACGGAGGCGGGCAGCGCGGAAAAGGCCGTCAGCTTTCAAGGCGAATGCGCGGATCGACCAAGGCCAACAGAATGTCGGAGATGAGGGTGCCGATGATGGTCAGGGCGCTGAGCAACCACAGAAAGGTGCCGGCCAGGTACATGTCCTGGGCCGTCAGGGCGCGCAGCAACATGGGCCCGGTGGTCTGCAGGCTCAAGACCATGGCCACGAGCGTCGTGCCCGAGATCAGGGACGCCAGGGACCAGCCCACGGTGCTGAAGAAGGGGTTCATGGCCACGCGTACGGGGTATTTCCAGATCAGGCGCGTTTCCTGCACGCCTTTGGCGCGGGCCGTCTCCACGTACGGTTTGTTGAGTTCGTCCAGCAAATTGGCGCGCGTGATGCGGATATTGCCGGCCGTGCTGGAAATGGCCACGATGATCATGGGCACCCAGATATGCTTGAGCAGGTCCCAGACCTTGGCCCAATTCCACGGCGCCAGCATGTATTCGTCGGAAAAGAGGCCGCCTACGTTCATGTTCAACTGCGAGTGGGCCAGGTACAGCACGATCAAGGCCAGCAGAAAGCCGGGTATGCCCAAGCCGATGAAACTGAAGGCCGTCATGACGTAGTCCAGCACGGAGTACTGGTGGGTGGCGGAAAAGACGCCGATCGGAATGGCGATGAACCAGCTGACCAGCAGAGCCGACATGGACAGGGCCACGGTCAAGCCCAAACGCTCCCAAATCAGTTCCCGGACGGGTTTCTGCCATTCCATGGACTGGCCCCAATCCCCGCGCGCAACGATGCCGGAAACCCATTTCCAGTACTGGACGTATACCGGCTGGCCCAAGCCGTAGCGCTTGCGCAACGCCTCGATTTCGGCCTCGTCCACCAGATCCCCTTCCTGGCTCAACTGGGCCATGTACGAGGTCAGGAAGTCGCCGGGCGGCAACTGGATGATGGCGAAGGACAGGATGGAAATGGCGATCAACGTCGGGATCATGATCAGAACCCGGCGCAGGATATAGACGGCCATGGCGCTGGCGGCGGATGCGAAGGACTGGGGGGCAAAGAGGGAGGCGCGGCGCGCCGCGCCTCCCTCGGATCGCTAAAGTATCGCGCTACAAGAGGGATCCCGCCTGAGCGCAAAGTCGGGAGCGGCTACGCCGGGTTCTCCCAGTAGTAGGTTTCCGTGTGCAACAGGTGCTCGTCGCCGGTGGTGTCGTCCAGCGGGAAACCGGGCTTGTAGCCGCGGAAACCGTTTTTGACGATGACCAGCTTGGGCGCGTCGCCCAAGTAGCCGATCATGGGCAGCTCCTTGGCCCAGATGGCCAGGATCTGCTGGAAGAGCGCGTTGCGTTCCTCGGCGCTGGGTTCGGTCAGGATCTGGTCGTGCAACGCCCAGATGTCCCAGATCCAGTGGCCTTCGGGCGGCTCTTCGGCATTGGGATCCACGCCCTGCGAACTGCGGTACAGGCCCCAGGCCACGCCCCACGGGCGGTCGATCATGGTGCCCGTGAAAATCCAGGGCGCCACGATGGGCAGGACGGTGCGGTCGCCGCCCCACCAGGCGGCCTGGATCTCGTTGGCGCGGAAGTGCTCGGTGTACAGGGAACGCTCGAAGTACTGGTAAGTGGCCGTGATGCCTACGGCAGCGTAATACTTGACTACCTGCACGACGGCGTCCTCGCCTTGGGTGCCAGGCTGGGCCGTGCCCTCGATGATGAAGCTGATAGGCTCGTTCGTGCCGGGCCACAGGCGCTGGCCGTCGGCGTTCTTCTCGGCGTAGCCGGCTGCGTCCAGCATTTCGTTGGCCCGATCCGGATCGTAAGCGATGTAGGCGTTGGCCTGTTCATCATTGGCCTGCGGCGAGGTGGGGATGGGACTGTACTGGCGGGGCGTCAGCAACCCGTCGAAGACCAGCTCGTTCAACGTGTCGCGATCCACGGCCAGCGACAGGGCGATGCGCACGTCGGTATTCTGGAACAACCCGCGCAACCGTTCGTCCTTGGTGGTCTGGTTCAACTGGATCGCCGTGTGGCCCGAAGCGGAGCCGACAAAGACGGCGTAGTCGCCGTCTTCCTCGTTCTCCTTGTAGAGGGTGAAACTGTCCAGCGCCACGTGGCGGCCCTGGAAATCGATCTCGCCGGCAATGATGCGCAGGTCGAACACGTCGTTGGTCTCGAACAGGCGATGGTTGACCGTGTCCACGTACGGCAACTGCTGGCCGGCCTGATCCACGAACGCGAAATAGGGGTTGCGCTCCATCACGAACAGTTCGTTGGACAGTTCGTTCTGCGCCGTCCAGGGTCCCATGGAGGGCAGTTCGGGATTGATGTACCACCAGCGGCGATCCACGTAATACTCGTTCCAGGCCGCGAAGCCGGCGGCTTCCGTATCGGCCTGCAGCTGATCCTTGTCCGCGGTCAGCTCCATATGGAACTGGCTCAGGTAGTGGCCGGGCAGGTATACGCGCGCCGTCGTGCGCAGCAAGCTGTAAATGAAGAGCGGGTTGGGCTCTTTGAACGAGTACTTGATGGTGTAGTCGTCGATCACTTCCTGTTCCATCAGTTCGCCGCCGGAGAGGGTCCAGGAGGCCGGCGCGGGATTGATGTCCGTATTCTGGAGATCGTTCTCGTACCACCACTGCATGGCGGCCGTGGTGAAGGGCTCGCCGTCGGACCATTTGGCGCCGGGGCGCAGATGGAACGTCCATTCCGTCGCCGTGTCGTTGAGTTCCCAAGATTCCGCGAGGCGCGGCTGGACGTTCAGATCCTGGTCGTACCAGCCCAGGCCGCGGTCCTGCATCTTGGTGGGACCCCAGCGGTCGGAGACGCCCTTGAAGCCGCGGCGGATGACGCCGCCGTAATTGCCCGCCGCGCCTTCGGCGTTGGGCAACACGCCCGGAGTGCTGGGCAGGCGCTCGTCCACGGGCGGCAGTTGGCCGGAACTGACCATATCCCTCAGCATGGGGGCTTCCTGGTAGGTGCCATCCATGGGCATGGCCTCTTCGGCCGCGGCAGGTTGCTCCGCCATGGCCGGTTCCGCGGCTTCCGTCGGTTCCTCGGCCGGCTCTCCCGCCGCGCCGCACGCGACAGCGACGGCCCCTGCCGTGGCCACGGTGGAGATGCGCATGAATTCGCGCCGCGAAAAGGCGTGCATGCGAGACGGTTTTCTAGTCATGTTGAGTGCTCCTTATCCGTTCAGGACGAATGGAAACCAGACGCCGCTTCGCAGAAACGGCTTAACCAATGAGACCCGCAGGGGGATTCAGCAGGCATTATAGCATGAAGGCGCGCCGACGGCAAAGCGCGGGGCGCAAAGGGCATAACCTGCGGCATACGGAGCGGCGACCGCCGTTCATTCCCAGGACAGGGAGCCGCCGCTCTGGTAGTCCACGACGCGCGTTTCAAAGAAATTCTTCTCTTTCTGCAGATCAATGATCTCCGACATCCAGGGGAAGGGATTGGGCGTACGGTCGAAGACGGTCGGCAGGCCCAGCTGTTCGCAACGGCGGTTCGCGACGAAATGCATATAGTTTTCGCACTGGGCGGCGTTCAGGCCCAGGAAGCCCTGCGGCATGGTATCGCGGCCATAGGCGACTTCCAAGGCGCAGGCCTCCAGCAGCATCTGCTGCACTTCCCGCTGAAACGCGTCCGTCCACAACTGCGGATTTTCGATCTTGATCTGGTTGATGACGTCAATGCCGAAATTCAGATGCACGGATTCGTCGCGCAGGATGTATTGGTACATTTCGGCGATGCCGACCATTTTGTTGCGGCGGCCCAGGGAGAGGATCTGGGCGAAGCCGGTGTAGAACCACATGCCCTCGAAGATGACGTAGAAGGCGATCAGATCGCGCAGGAAAGAACGGTCGTTCGCCGTGGTGCCCGTGCGAAAATCGGGGTCGGCGAAACTGCGCGTGTACTCCAGCGCCCAGGCCGCCTTGTCCGTGATGGAGGGAATCTCACGGTACATGTTGAAGAGTTCGCCTTCGTCCAGGCCCAGGCTCTCGCAAATGTACTGGAACGTGTGCGTATGAATCGCTTCCTCGAAGGCCTGGCGCAACAGGTACTGCCGGCATTCGGGATTGGTCAGCTGCCGGTAGATGGCGAGGACGATGTTATTGGCGACCAGGGACTCGGACGCGGCGAAGAAGCCCAGGTTGCGCCGGATCATGAGGCGTTCCTCCGCGGATAGTCCGGCGGGGTCCTTCCACTGCGCGATATCCGCCTGCATGGCCACTTCCGTGGGCATCCAATGGTTGTGGCACCCGATCAGGTATTTCTCCCAGGCCCAATGGTATTTGAGGGGCAGGAGCTGGTTGACGTCCGCCCGCGCGTTGATCATGGCTTTGTCGCTGGCCTGGACGCGGCGGGCGCCGCGCTCAATGCGTCCCAACCCCGTGCCGTCCGTTTCCGGAGGCGCGGCGCCGTTCAAGGAGAAACCGCGGAACGGCGAGCGCTGCTCTCTCCAGCTGAGCGACATAGACGGTACCTCAACCAATGAATGGGAATGGCAAACTCCGAACCTTATCCTTAATAAGGCCGATCTGGCAAACGCGGCCTTAGGCGACACCTACGAACGCGGCCAAGGCCCGCGCCCGTTTCTGGCACTCTGCCGCGCGAGACTTGGTTGTGCGGTGCTTCGCTTTCAACCAGATCCAAGTTGCCGCCAAGTACAGAAAACCCAAGCAACGCCGCGCGTATCGGTCATAGCGGATGGCCACGCGCCGCCCGCGTGTAAACCAGTCCGTCTCTTTGATTTGAGCGCACGCGCGCGACCGGGCTGTCCAGCCGCACGGCGGACCGCTCCGGAGCGGTCCGTCTGTAGGCCATCCGGCGCGGCCCGACGCCCCGGTGGCACCCGTCAGCTTGGCGACGATAGACCATGTTCCCTTGTCCGTACGCGTCGGCCCCTGACGCTAAGAGGAGCCATGTGCGCCATCCCGCACAGTGCTTTCACGAACCGATGGCCATGCGTTTCATGGCACACGCATAGGCTGGAATCGGTATGCAGAAAAGACTGGGTGCGGAGCACTTGGGTATCGGTCATCGGGGGCCATCCTCGCGGAAACACGAAAATGGATGGCTATCCGGGAGGTTGGCTTCTGTTAAAATTTTGTTTCCCCTTGCGAGATACTTATCCAAAGTATCTCTTGCTGCTGCGGAGGCGCAAAGCCACTTGGAATACGTATTCCAATACGTCGTTTTAGCCTCCCGCATAGGTTGCCGCGGGACATTCCAGTCAATTCTCAACAGGGCCTACCCGCTGGCTCACAGGACGCCCCATTAATCTCAACACCGCCTAGAGACCTTCAGGCGCGCGATCGTTGGCGGCGGGAGGAAACGGGTCGGCGGCGGCTTCCAGCAACTCCAATGGGTCGCGTGCGGCCTGCCGCGCGGCATACAGCTCCGGAATGGTTGGCCAAGCGCCTGCTGGCAGGCTCGCCAGCCGCGTCGCGAACGCGCGCTGCGTCTCTTCGCCCCAAGCAGCGCCCACGAGATCGGCCAAGGCCCGCGCTCGCTCTTGGACTCTGCCCCGCGCCTCGCCGCGCGCTCTGCTCCGCGCTTCACCCTCTGCCAAGCCCTGTCGGAAACTCCGTTCTTTGATTTCGACAAAAGTGATCATAGCCGTTGGTTCTGTCTTCACGCAGGTCGTAGACGGTAGAGGCTATCGGCGCGTGCAACGAGCGCGTCAAGGCTAACGGTCTTCAGGGGCGCGACCATTGGCGGCAGGATGAATCTGGTCGTTGGCGACTTCCAGCAGTTCCAATGGGTCGCGTGCAGCTTGCCGCGCGGCATACAGATCCGGGATGGTTGGCCAAGCGCCTGTCGCCAAGCTCGCCAGCCGCGTCTCGAACGCGCGCTGCGTCTCTTCGCTCCATGCAGCGCCCACGAAATCAGCCAAGGCCCGCGCCCTGCCGCGTGCTTCGCCCTGTGCCCTGCCGCGTGCTTCGCCCTGTGTCCTGCCGCGTGCTTCGCCGCGTGCTTCGCCCTCTGCCAAGCCCTGTCGGAAACGTCGTTCTTTGATTTCGACAAAAGAGATCATGGCTGTTTTCAATGCCTCAAGAGAACCGAAAGTTCTAGGACGCAGCGCGAAATCCGCGACCACGCTCGTGAATCCGGTCGCGATGAAGGCCGCGAAGTCCCGCGCCAAGTCTTCGGGGCCCTCCGCCAACAAGGATTCCACCGTTTCCATTATACGCACAATCTCGGCGCCGACCTCCTTCTCATGCCCAGGTCCGCGCAGGCGATTCAATTCCAGGGCGATGAGGCAGAGGGCCAGATTGGACTGGGGCAGATCGGCGTCCGCGTATGCATGAATGTCCACCGTCGTGCCCTTGCGGTACCCGAGTGCGCCGCGCATGGCGTCCGACCGATCGTAGACGTACCAAGGTCGGGGCCATGGCTTCGGTCCGACGTGAAACACCAACGGCACCAGGTCCAAAGGCGAGCCGTCCGCTTTGCAGAGGGCTTGCCGATCCAGATCCTGTTGCAGCAGGTGAATGTATTCCGCCATGCGTTGCGTCATGTCGCGATCGTAGCTGGCCTGGAACTCTATCAAGAGCGCGAGTTGCGGCTGTCCCGTCTGATCGCGCAACAGCCAGACGCAATCGCCGATGCGCCGGCGGGCGTGGCTCGTGATCCACTCGCTGCCCAACGTATGCAGTTGGTGCGCCTCAAAGCGGAAGCGGGGTTCCAGCGTGGTCTGGATGAACGCGCGCACGAAAACAGGATGGCGGAACATCGCCTTGATGCGTCCGTCGTGCGGGACGGCGGCGAGATTTTCCGGCATAGAACCTCGGTCTGAAGCGGCTGGACAGGGTTTAGGCTACGCGGGCTTTGGGCCCCCGCGCAGTTTTGGCCTCCTTAAGCATACATCAACCATCAGGGCCAAGTCACTGCGAAAAGTTGTTCATTCTGTCGGTATCGCTACGCGGCTGGCAGGCAACCGTCTTGGCACCGTCACGAGACTCTGCGCGTTCCGTTGCGCGCAGCGGACGTAAGCCCCGATCTTGAACGCGCACCGATAGAGTTAAAGTCGAGGCGCGGTCCAGCCACGCCCGCATGGCGGATGCAAGCACCCGTCGGCTCCGAGGCTGCGCGTAGAGTACGGAGAAGCGTTACTCTCCTCGCAGGGATTCTCAATGGAAGGGACAGGCCGCGCAAAGCGGAGATGCCTGTCATCCAGCTTGCTGCGCCTGTCTGTCTTTTTTATCTCCATCCGCGCCGCCCGGCTGCGGGCGCGTTCCGATGGACGCTCAATCCAGACGGTCTGCGTTCCGCAGCCGGCCTGCAGGACGCCCAGTCCGCTCTGCCCGGCGTCCGCGCGGGGGCCTGCCAAGGCCACGCGCATTCCGCAACGGCGCGGCGGGATTGATCCAGCTGACGCTCCGTCGCCATGCATCCAGGCGGCCTGCGCTTTCCGCGCGCCGCTCACTGACAGGCTTCGCAGTCCTCGTCGTCCAGCGCGCAGGCGGCGGGGCTGTACAGAGTCTGGGGCGCGGTCGTCACCGGTACGGCATTCAACCGTCCGTCCGTGCCCTGCAACGTGCTTTTCTCCACTTGGGAGGCGGCTTGGGTACGCAGGTAATAGGTCGTTTTCAAACCGCGCTTCCAGGCCAGCATATACAGTTCGTGGAGCATCGGGCCGCTGGTCGTCGCCACGTACAGATTCAACGATTGCGATTGATCCAGCCATTTCTGACGCCGCGCGGCGGCTTCCACCAACCAGTGCGGATCGATCTCGAAAGCCGTGGCGTACAGCCGTTTCATGTCCGCAGGCACCCGCGGGATGTCTTTCAGGCACCCGTCGTAGTATTTCAGGTCGCTGATCATGGCGGCATCCCACAGGCCGCGGGCCTTCAGCGCGCGTACCAGATAGTCGTTGAGAACGGTGAATTCGCCCGACATGTTGGATTTGACGTACAGGTTGCGGAACGTGGGCTCAATGGAGGGGCTGACCCCGCAGATGTTGGCGATGGTGGCGGTCGGGGCGATGGCCATGACGTTGGAATTGCGCATGCCGTCTTGCCGCACCCGGGCGCGCAGGGCCGACCAATCCAGGGTGAAATGCCGATCCACCTCCAGCGTGCGGTTGCGGGCCTTGTCCAGCAAGTCCAGCGAGTCCAGCGGCAGAATGCCGCGCGACCACAGGGATCCCGCAAAAGAGGGGTACGAACCTCGTTCGCAGGCCAGATCGGACGAGGCCTGGATGGCGTAATAGGACAAGGCTTCCATGCTGCGGTCCGCGAACTGGACGGCCTCCGCGGAGGCATAGGGCAGGCCCAACTGGAACAGGGCGTCCTGGAAGCCCATCAGGCCTAACCCGATGGGGCGATGGCGCAGATTGCTTTTCTCGGTTTCCGGGATCGTGTAGAAATTGATATCGATCACGTTGTCCAGCATGCGCACCGCGGTCGCGACGGTGCGCGCCAGCTTGGCCTGATCCAGCTGGCCGCCGCGGATATGGCGCGCCAGATTGACCGAACCCAGATTGCAGACCGCCACTTCCTCGTTGCTGGAGTTGAGCGTGATCTCCGTGCAGAGATTGGAGGAATGCACCATGCCGGCATGTTGTTGCGGCGAGCGCACGTTGCAGGCGTCCTTGAACGTAATCCAGGGGTGCCCGGTCTCGTACAGCATGGTCAGCATGCGGCGCCACAGGTCCACGGCGCGGATCCGCTGGAACACTTTGATGCGGCCGGCGCCGGCCGCCGCTTCGTAGTGCAGATAGCGCTCCTTGAAGGCCGGGCCGGTCAATTCATGCAGGTCACCGACCTCGTCCGGCGAGAACAGGGTCCAATGGGCATCGGCTTCCACGCGTTCCAGGAAAAGATCCGGCACCCAGCACGCCGTGTTCATGTCATGGGTGCGTCGGCGTTCGTCGCCCGTGTTCTTGCGCAGATCCAGGAACTCGTTGATGTCGACGTGCCAGGTTTCAAGATAGGCGCATACCGCGCCTTTGCGCTTTCCGCCCTGGTTGACGGCGACTGCCGTGTCGTTGGCCACTTTGAGGAAGGGGATGACGCCTTGGGATTGGCCGTTGGTGCCCTTGATATGGGCGCCCAGGCCCCGTACGCGCGACCAGTCGTTGCCGAGGCCGCCGGAGAATTTGGACAGCAGGGCATTGTCCTTGATGGACTTGAAAATGCCGTCCAGATCGTCCGGCACGGTGGTCAGGAAGCAGGAAGACAGCTGCGCGTTGGGCGTGCCGGCGTTGAACAGCGTCGGCGTGGAGCACATGAAGTCGAAGGAGGACAGCAGGCGGTAGAACTCGATGGCCTTCCGGTTGGGATCGGCCTCGGCGCGGGCCAGGCCCATGGCGACCCGCATGAAGAAGGCCTGGGGCAACTCGATGCGCGTGCCGCCGCTGTGCAGGAAGTACCGATCGTACAGCGTTTGCAGGCCGAGGAATTGGAAATCCCGATCCCGTGCCGGGTCCAGGGCCGCGGCGAGGCGCGGCAGATCGAAGGCCGCCAAAGCCCCGTCAATGAGATCCAGTTCAATGCCTTTGCGGACGTAACGCGGGAAGTAGGCTCGATACGTTTCCGCTTCCGTCAACCCGGACGCGTCCCACTCCGCGCCGCAGACGAAAGGCAACACTTCGCTCTTCAATTGGGCGAGCACCAACCGCGCGGTCGCAACGGAATACGCCGGTTCGCTTTCGACCAGCGAGCGCGTCGCCATAATCTGCGCGACCCGCAGCTGTTCGACGGTGATGCCGTCGTAGACGTCGTTTTTCAGGATTTGCAGGATGGCGTCGGCGTCGGCGAGTTCCATGCCCTCGCAGGCCGTATCCAGATCCGCTTTGACGCGCGCCCAGTCCAGAGCCTCCCGCGACCCGTCGGACCGTTGCACCTGCAAGCCTGCGGGCAGCGCGTCGGGGATCGGCATCTGTTCCTGGCGCAAGCGGGCGCGCTCTTCCCGGTACAGGATGTAGTTGCGGGCGACGTCGTATTGCTCGTCGCGCATCAAGGCGATTTCGACCCGGTCCTGAATCTCCTCGATGTGCAGGGGACGTCCCGCTCCCAGGCGGGCGAACAGATCCCTCTCCACTTCGTGGGCCAGCGCTTCAGCCTTTTGCCGCCATGCTTCGGAGTCGTCTTTCTTGGTCGCCAAAAAGGCGCGGTGAATGGCCGACTGGATTTTCGCCGTCTCGAAGACTACAGATAATCCGTCGCGCTTGATCACGGCCACCTCCTCAAGGGCCGGGAGCTCGGGGCTCGCTTCGCGGCGGCGCCGACGGAAAACGGAGGTGACCGGGGGAGCGATGTGAAGCGTCATACAAGTCCTGGAATGCGTGCTATTTCGCTGGCGGCGTTGAAAGTCGTTGCGTCTGCGCCAGCCAGTGGCGAAACGGGGCCGAACCCAAGCGCGGAGCGGTTTCCCCGAAGGACGGATTCAACAAAAAAACCATGACGAAATAGAAAAATGGGGCAAATTAGGAAAAAGCAAATAATGGAAATTCAGTGCGGGAACACAGGGTTGATTCCGTGCCCTAACATACTATTCTACCATGCTATCCCGTTCGTTGCATGCGCGCGCGACAGAGGAGCAAGGTTCATTTTTCGCAGCTAAAAATATGTATAATATTTTCACTGAAGCAACCTGCAGAGTCCGCCTGCCCAAGTTTCCGAAGGTTTCAATGTCCCGCGCAACGCGGGCGCGTCGGTACTTTACCCTAGCCTAACGCTTCGTCTGCCGGTCGCGTGCCGGTCGCGCGTGGCAACGCTGCGCGCAAGGGCGCAATCACACGGAAATCCCTTAGCGCACGGAGGGAAGCCGACAAGGCCTTGAACGGTTGCAAATAGCCGCCAAAGGCCTCCGGCCGCGGACGCGCGCGGATCGGCGCGGCCGGACAAAGGCATCGGGTCCGCATCGGCCCGCCTGGAGACGCATGTCTGCCGTTTTCGCCGCGCGCATCGTTTCGGCCCCGCAATACGCGCGCGGGCAGCGCAGAGGCGCGGTCCGATTGCAGGCGCGCGGCAGGCCCTTTCGCTACGGACGCACAGGCTTGTATGATGCAGGCATGCAAGTTACGCGCACACCTTCCTTGCGGCCCGCTTGCGTATGGCCGCGCGGTCTGGCCTATCCCGTTTCCGTGGCGCTGACGGCGAACGGGCCGCGCGCCCGCGTACAGTCTCCGGGTTGCGCGTCCGTTTGCGCGCGGGACGCCTTGCGCGCCCGCTTGCGATGCGGGTAATCGCGGGCCTCGCCAAGGGGCGGCGCTTGGCGCCCGTGCCGGGCCCTACGACGCGGCCCATCACGGACAGGGCCAAGGAAGCCCTGTTCAGCGCGTTGCACGACTGGATTCCCCAGCGCCGGGTGCTGGACCTCTTCGGCGGGACGGGCGCGGTCGGCTTGGAAGCGCTGAGCCGCGGCGCGGCGCAGGCGCATTTCGTCGATGCCAGCGCGCAGGCCGTGGCGACCATCCAGCGCAACGGGGCGCAATGCCGTTTTCTGGATCGCATGCGGATCGTCCGCGGCGACAGTTTCCGCTATCTCGCGCGTTGCGCTGACGGCCCCTTCGATCTGGTGTTCATCGCGCCGCCCCAATACCAAGGCCTGTGGCGACGGGCGCTGCAGGCCCTGGACGCCCGGCCGGAACTGCTGACGCCGGACGGCCGGGCCGTGATCCAGATCGATCCGAGGGAGGATGCGGACGTGCCTCTGACGCATATGGTACGATACGACCAACGCCGTTACGGGCGCGTTCTCCTCTGTTTCCACGAAAGCGCGCCTGGTGCCCCGCTTTCGGTGGATCCGCCCGCGCCGGACGCATGACCGCTACCGTCCCTGCCCTGGATTTGGACGCGCAAGCGCGCCGGTTGGCGCGCGCAACGTGCCGCGCCCTGCGCGCGGCGGGTCTCGCGTGCGCCTCCGCGGAAAGTTGCACCGGGGGACTGGTGGGCCACTTGCTGACGGAAGTGGCCGGCAGTTCCGCCTGTTTCCTGGGCGGAGCCGTAACCTACAGCAACGCCGCCAAATGCCAGGTCCTGGGCGTGGACGAAGCCTTGTTGCTGGCCCATGGAGCCGTCAGCGCAGAGGTAGCCGCGGCCATGGCCCGCGGCGCGCGCGTCCTGTACGACGCGGACTTGGCCGTCAGCGTCACGGGCGTGGCCGGCCCGGACGGCGGTACGCCGGACAAGCCCGTCGGCACGACGTACCTGCACTTGGCCGCGCCGGACGCCGGCGACCGCGCGGCGCATTACGCGTGGCAAGGGGACCGCTCCGAGAACAAGCTGCTGAGCGCCCAGGCCGCCTTGAAACTGTTGCTGAACCACGTTCAGACGTAGGCTTCTGCCCGGCGGTTGCCATGTCCAGGCCTGTACGCGTACTCGTGGCCAAGCCGGGTTTGGACGGGCACGACCGCGGGGCCAAAATCGTGGCGCGCGGTTTGCGCGACGCGGGCTTCGAGGTCATTTACACCGGCATTCGCCAAACGCCGCAGATGATCGCCCAGGCGGCGCTCCAGGAGGACGTGGACGTATTGGCCCTCTCCATCCTGAGCGGCGCGCACATGACTCTGGTGCCCCGGATCCTGGAACTGATGCAGGCGCAAGGGCAAGGCGACGTGCCGGTCTTCGTGGGCGGCATCATCCCGCGCGCGGACCGGCATCCGTTACGGGAGCTGGGCGTGGCGGCCATCTTCGGGCCGGGCACGACTATCCCGTCCGTGGTGGCATGCATGCGCCGCGCGCTGGCTGCCCGGGCCTGAACCGCAACGACGGCCATGGCGGCGCCTGACGCATCCGCCGCCGCGCTTTTGGCCGGGGATACGCGGGCGCTGGCGCGCGCCCTCTCAACGGTCGAACGCCAGGACGCAGAGGCGGCCGCCCTGCTCGGCGCGCTCTTTCCGCGCGCCGGCCAAGCCTGCATCGTCGGCATCACCGGCCCGCCCGGAGCCGGCAAGTCCACCTTGCTCCGGGCGTTGGCCGAGCACCTTCTGGCCCGCGCGCGGAAAGTGGCCGTTCTCGCCGTCGATCCCTCGAGCGCCGTCAGCGGCGGGGCGCTGTTGGGCGACCGCCTGCGCCTGGCGGAGCTGGCCCCGGCCGCGAACCTGTACTGCCGCAGCTTGGCCACCCGCGGCGCCAAGGGCAGCCTGAGCGCCGCGGCCTGGGATGCGGTGACGGTCTTGGATGCCGCGGGCTACGATCCCGTCTTCGTCGAGACCGTAGGGGCCGGCCAGAATGATCTGGACATCCGCGCGTTGGCCCATACCGTCGTCTGGGTGGACGCGCCGGGACTGGGCGATGCGATCCAGGCGCTGAAGGCCGGGTTGCTGGAAGTCAGCGACCTCGTCGTGGTGAACAAGAGCGACCGCCCGGACTGCCTGCCGACGGCCCGGCGCATCCAGCAGACCTTGCGGCTGGGCGCGGTCGGACGCGCCTCCGCGCACGCCGCGCCGGCATGGGAGGCGCCCGTTCTCACCGCCAATGCCTTGACGGGAGAGGGCGCGTCCGAACTGTGGCGCCAGGTGGAAGCGCATGCGTCTTTCCTGGACGGCGCAGGGTTGCGCGCGCAAGGGAACCGGCGACGCCATGCCTGCCAAGTGGATGCGCTCATGGCGCAAGCCTGGCAAGACGTACTGTCCCTCTTCATTGCGCCCAGCCAGCGGGAGCAAGCCTTGGACGCGGTGGCCTTGGGGCGCCTGGATCCGCATGCGGCAGCCTGGTCCTTGTTGGACGCCGCGCCGTGGCCGCGTCCGATCAAAGACGCGCTCCGGCAGGCCCGCGCCGGCGCGCCGGCGCGGGCGCGCGTTGAAGCCGGGTCTCCCTAAAGCGGTTTGACCGCTCTGCGTTCAAAGAACGCAATCCAGGCCCACATCCAGAGCAGGCCGCACTGCCGCCCGGCTCCGACGCTATAGCCGTAGTCCTCGCCGGCCGAGAGCAGCCAGTACGTTTTGGCGGGCCAATAGGAAGGCGCGAGGCCGCACAGCCATTGCCACGGCTCGGGCACGAAATAGGCGGCGAACGGCAGCAGGAGGAACGGACCCAGCGCTTTGCTGTAGGCTACGCCCTGGACTTTGTTCTGCGCCAGGCTGGCGATGAACAGGGCGTACGCCGGCAGCGTCAGGCAGCCCAGCCGCGCGACCTGCGCCAGACCGGCCAGCGGCGGGACAGGCAAAAAGTTGCTCAGCAGGACGGCATTGAGCCCCGAGCCCAGACAGCAGAAGACCATGGGCAGGCCGAGGCGATACAGGAGTGGGTCGCCTGGAGCGCCAGCAACGTGCGGTCGTCCTTCTCGTCCAGGATCAGGAAGCCGACCCCGACGCCTACGATCAGGCTGACCTGCAAGACGATGACGCCGCTGCCCAGCAGGACGAAGTAGGCGGACAGATCGAGGTCGAACGCGGCCAGACGCCGTCGCCGCGACGGGCACGCAGATACGCGGGGTCAGGCCGCGGACGAACGGATACGCCGGCATCAGCCGGAGCAGGCCGTCCCGAAACAGCGACTTGCCGTCCGCCGCCAGCAAGCCGCGCCAGGCCTGCATTCAAGTTCCGGCCTGACGTATGACGCGGGTTTGGGAACTCTTCCGGGCCAGCCAGAAACAGGGCCGCGCGTAAAGCGTCCCCAGACCCAGAGCCAAGGCGGGACGCGCCGGCTCGCCGTCGCCGAAAGCGGCTTCCGGCAACGCCAGGCCGGGCATGGCGGGAAAGACCCGCCCAAAGGCGCCGGGCCAGATGCCTAATAGGGGAGCAAGGGCGCTTGCAGACCCAGCAGGAGAGGGATGGACGGAAAAAGGTAGGCGGAGATGCCGTCGTAGCGGGCCGCGCCGGCGAAGCCGAGCCAGAGCAGGGGCAAACCCGCCCACGCGACGGCGGCGCAGAACCACCTCCAGCGTACGTCGGGCCCGTGCGCGACCAGCGTGATCGCGGTCGCGACCGTCCAAGTCTGCACGGCGAAGACCAAGGTCTTGGAGAGCAGCCAGAGCCACGCCGGGATCGGCGCCACCGCTTGGCTGTCCAGCACTCTTTCGCCCTTTTCCAAGTAATAGAAACCGGGCAACAGATACAGGGCGAAGAGGCTGATCTCCAGAAACGGAAGGCTGATCAACGCCGACACGCGCACGGCCTCAGGGACAGCAAGGCGCGCGGGTCCTCCTGCGGTCCCGCGTACAGGGACCCGAACAAGGCCGGGTTCTCCCGCGCCGTCAGTTTGGCGTAGCGGTTGGGCAGCTCGAACTGCACGCCGATGCGTGGGTAATAGCTGCGGTCCCGCAGGCTCAGATCGCGTTGGAAAACCTCGATCGCGCCCTGGCAGGAACGCAAAAGGCGGCTCAGGATGCGCTGGATCGTGCTTTTCCCGGCTCCGCGCGGCCCCGGAAAACCGAAGATCGCGCCTTCGTTGACTTCGAAACTGATGTCCGCGACGGCGGGGGCGGACGCGGAGGGATAAGCGAACGCCAGCGGGCGGACAACGATGGCGGCCAAGGAACGGCGGACGCGGCGCGGTTAGTAGCGGCTAAACGATAGCGGAGCCGTCAACTTCCAAGAGTCGCCTTCTTCCGCGAGCGCGACCAGAAGGTGTTGCATCTCCAGGCTCCGTATGTTCAGGAAAGGGGAAACGTCCGGGGCATAACGCGCCACGCGCACCTGCAGGCCGTCCGCGCCGGTTTCGGCGTCCAATATGCGCACGTAGGAACCGTTGGCGACGCCGCCCCAGTCCTTTTCCCAACTTTCCATTTCGGCCCAGACCTCCGCGGCGTAGATGGTTTGCAGCCGTTCCAGATCGCCGTAGAAATGCGCCACGTAGGCGTTGTAGACGAAGGCTTCGGGCGTGTCGGCCTCTTGGTAAGGCGGGGCCGCGTCGACCGGGCGCGGGGCGGCGCCCCAAGCGGTGGCGAACGCCGCCGCCAGGACAAGGCCGCCGACGGCCATCAGGATCCAGGTAAAACGATCCCCCTTGAGCAGGTGGCGGGCGCGGGCGTCTGCGTTCATGGCGTCTGATGCTCCTCTGCGTCCGGCCCGGAGGCGGTCAACTCCGCCAGTTCTTTTTCCAGGGCCGCAATGCGTTGTTGGGTCGCCTGCTGCGCGGCGTACAGTTCGGCCAACGCGCGGCGCACGGCCGCTTTCCGGGCCTCGGCGTCCGCGTGCGCGGCGCGGGCATGCACCTGCGCTTGCTCCGCGTCCTGGTTATCCTCGACGCCCGCGTGCGCGGCGCGGGCCGCAGCCCTGGGCCTCCGCAGCCAGCGGACATGGAAGGCGAGCGCGGCCGACAGGACGATGAAAGCGGACAACTCCGTATCAATGGCCAGCGCCAGGGCCACGAGCGTCTCGCGGTCCACAAGCCAGTTCAGCCACGAACTCAAAACGCCCGCGCTCGCGAAAAGCAGCGCCACGGTCGCGACAAAGGCCGTCCCGTACAGGTAAATGCGACGCGGCCACGCCGGCCAACCCTCCGGCGGCCCGCCGCGCTGGCGCCGCCAGCACAGAAACCACGCCGCCGCGCCCACCAACGCTTGCGCGAGGCTGGCCCAGAGCAGATCCGCCGTGGCCCAGGCGGAGGCCGCGTCCGCCTCGGCCCGGAATGGCCAGACCCAGGCTTCGATGGCGTATCCCAAAGCCTCGCTACCGCCCGCGACCGCCCAGAACAAAGCGATGCCCATCAGCGCATACGCGTACGCCTGCTCCAGGAAAGCGCGCCAAGGCCCTATGCGCGTGGCCGCGGCGGACCGCATGGCCGCGCGCCGAAACCACAGCCAGCACGCCAGACTGACCGGAACGACGCTGATCAGATAGACTGCGGCCGCGGGCAGGCGTTGCGCGACCGTAAGTTCCGACGCGTTGAAGAGGCCCAGCAGCCACTGGACCAACAGGATGGCGCCGTAGAGGCAACTGGCCGCGCCCAGCAGGCGCCCGGCTTGCAGGAACCCGACGTGCAGGGCCTCGCGGCCGCGGTGCGCGCGCCCTGCCGCCAGGCTGGCCCGATGGCGCCAGACCTGGTTCAGAACCAGCAGCATCGTCCAGACCGCCGCCAGCGCTTCGGCGGCGTTATCGACGAACGGCGGCGTCCAGGCCAAGGGGGCGAGCCGAAAGGCCAGAGCCGTAGAGGCATGGAAAAGAACCGCGCGCGCGGCCCCTAACAACGTGAACAGGGCTACGAGGGAAAACAGGGCGAAACCCGCGCCTTCCAGCGCGGGGCTGAAACGCGTCTGGGCGGCCCAAGCCTTTTCCTGGTAGAGGCGGCCGCCGCCGTAGGCCAAGACGGGCAGCGACAACGCCAAAGGCAACGCCAAGGCGCCATAGGCCGGCCAGGCGAACAGGGCGGCGGGCAACGGTTGGCCCAGCGCGACATGGAACGCCGGCGCCAGCAGGCCCGCCGCGTCCGCGCAGACCCAATACAGGAAAGTCAGGGTCGTCAGGATCCAAAACGCGCGGCGCACGGGCGAGGCGAGTTCCGCGTCCGCGCGTTGGGCGCTCCGGGCTACAACGCCCCAATGCACCGCGAAGAAAACCAAACCCGCCAGCATGAAACTGCCGTTCCGGACGATATCCTGGCTGGCGGCCAGAGGCGGGGCGACCAGGCGCGGGTCTGTCCATGACGCCCAAACGGAACCCAGGTCGGCGGCGACGGATTCCGCGTTGAGCCGGAGCGTGAGCAAACACACGAACGCGACGAGATACAGATAAAGACGCCGCAGCGTCGCCAGCCGCGCGGAACCGGTAAGCCCGGCGCGCGCCGCGGGGCCCGTCATGCGACCGCCTGGAGGTCAAGACGACGCATGGTCCGAACCGGCTTTCGGCAGGGAGTCCATTTCCTGCGTCTCGTCCAGATTGCCGCGCGAACGGTACGTCGGGCGGGCCTTGGGCCGGGCTTGGGCCGCGGGCGCCGCGGGCGCCTCCGTCCAGGGCGCTTCCAAGGCGTCCACTACATGTAGGTCATCCAGAGTCAAGGCGTCCGCCAACGCGTCGTCCTCATCCTCCGGCGGCGGCGTCACCTCCGGCGTCACGGGGGCCGCGGGCGCGTCAGGCGGGTCGGGCGCCGCGCGGGACTCGACGATGGTCACGTCCGCGGCAGCCATGTCTTCGGCGAGCGACTGGTCGGACAGCATACGATCGGACTGGTTCGCCATGCCCTGGGACTCGCTGTATACCTGCCATATGCGCTGGAACTCCTGCCGGAAGCGCGGTTCGGATGCCTGCCAGGCGTCTTTCAGGGCGTTGTAATCCAGCGTGGAGACGACCATGCCTTCGCGTTCCGCGTTCTCCATGCGGATCAGGACGCCGTTGCGTTGGGGCGACAGTTCCAACGGCGCCAGCAGCATGGAATGCCCGCGGTAGAGCGTATCCGCGTCGGGACGCGTCCGATCGGAGCCGACCAGGCAACTGACGCAACCGAACAGTTCGTTCTCCACGCACCGCAAGGCGGCCGCGCGGTGCCCGCGGCCCCATTGCAAAGCGTTGGCGCAGGCCAATTGGCTGATCAACAGGGACGCCCCGCGGGCGGCGAACAGCCGACCGACTTCCGGCAGGAGGCTGTCGTACCCGAGGGAGACGCCCAAGAGGCCGGCGCTGGTCTCGATGGGATGCCACAACGTGCCGGGACGCGCCAGCTGGCTCTCGCCTTGGGACAACAGGACCTTGGCCTGGTACCCGACGCGCCGCCCGTCCGCTTCGTAGACGCAGGCGATATTGCGGATCCGGCCGTCCACGGGATCCGCCAACCACGCGCTCGGAGCGACCAGTACCGTTTGGTATTGGGCGGCCAGTTCGCTGAACGTCCGGTCGTAGAATTCCCAGATCTCGCCTTTCCGCGCGCGGAGCGTTTGCCGCAGCAGTTTGGGCGTATCGGCATCCGACCAGCGCGGGTTCCACTTTTCGGCGGTGCCGCGGATGCGGGCGACCAGGCTGGCCTTGGCGCTCTGGCCTTGGCGGACGTTCAACAACGCTTCCCGGTGCTTGCGGTCGACGAAAGGCAAGCCGACCATCGCGGCGCCCAATTCGCACCCGACCACGACGTCGCTGTGCTTGGCCACCGCCACTTTCAGGAAACGTTCGAAATCCGCGCGGAATTCCTTGCGGGTCAGGGGCATTTGCATCCCCATCTGCAGGGACGATACCACCAGCGTATTCATGAAGGACAGGCCGCCCGCGTTTCGTGCATACGTTCATTCTAGCACTGCCTCTGATTCCTTAACGCACTCCCTCCCGTTTTCGCTTCCAGGCCGCGCGCCGTTGCCTGCCGGGCAACGTTTTCCGCGCCGTCCTCCGCCAGAACCTGGGGGATGCGCTGGGCGACCGGGAGGCAGGGCCTGCGCCCGCGGGGCTGGGAGGGCGCGATGCGGGCCGCGCCCTCCCAGCCCCCGCGCGGCGTCCTGTGGGCCGGATGCGGCCCGACGTTTTCCGTTCTCGCGCCCGCGGTTATAGGCCGAAGCGCGAGAATGCGCTATATTGTGCGGGCCGGACATTCCCTATGGGCCAAAGGCGCTTGATCTATGCTGTGCAGCGTAATGACCTACAGTTTTCGCCGGACCGTGGAACGCGGCGCGATGGATATTTTCGCGTGCATCCGGTTTTGTCAAGCCCACGGCATCGCTTACGTGGAACCGTGGAACCGCCATCTCGCGCCGGCGGATGACGATATCGCCTGGATCGATCGCGTGCGCGCCTGCGCGGAGCAGGCGGGCGTTCGGATAGGCTGCGTGGCGATTGACGGCGCGCACGTGTACGCGGATACCCAGGCCGAACGGGAACGCAATCGGGCGTACGCCTACCACTGGCTGGACGTCGCGGCGCGGCTCGGCGCGCCGCAGGTGCGCATTGACGCCGGCGGCCCGGAAGACATGCCCGAGGCCGCGTTCGACGCGATCGTCCAGGGCTACGCCGATCTTGTTCCGCGGGGCCGAGCCCGCGGGATCGAGATCCTGACCGAAAATCACTGGGGACCGACCCAAAATCCGGACCACGCCCTCAAGCTGCTGGATGCCGTCCCGGGTTTGGGGCTGTTGTTCGATTCCTACAATTGGCTGGCGGAGCGCCGCGAGGAAGCCTGGGCGCGCGCTGCGCCCTACGCGCGCGCGTTGCATATCAAGACGTTTCGCTGCGACCGCGCAGCCGACGATCCGGCCGGCGACTTGAGCCGCTGTTTCGGCTATCTCCAAGCTGCGGGCTATGCCGGCGTCTGGGGCATTGAAAGCGTGCCCGAGAACGGCGACGAAAAAGCCGGCGTTCTTTTTACCCGGGATCTCATCGAGGCGGAAGCGGGACAGGAGGCATGCGTATGAAAGCCGTTGCCTTGGGATCCGGCGACGTATGGTGGATGCCGTTGCTGCAGGGGGTGATCGCGGTCCTGCTGGGGTTGGCTCTGCTCGTGCGGCCGGTGGCCCTTGTGGCCGTATTCACGGTCGTGGTGGGCATTTACCTGCTGTTCTTTGGCGCGAGCATGATCGCGGACGGCGTCTTGGGCCGCGGCGCGCATTCCCCCTGGTGGCAGGCGGGCGGCGGTCTTCTGATCGCGGTGGCCGGCCTGGTCGCGGTGCTCAATCCGCTGGCGGGCCTGTTCGTGCCGGGCGCGCTGACGTTCGTGCTGGGCCTCGGAACGATCCTGGGCGGCGCGTTGCAGTTGGGGCGTCTCCGGACAGGCGCAGGCGGACGGATAGCCTGGAGCGCCTTGGCGTTGGGTTGCCTCAAAATCGGCCTCGGCGCCTTGATTATCCTGCAGCCTTCCATCGCTAGCTTGACCCTTTTGCGGTTGCTCGGCGCCTGGGCCTTGCTCGGCGGCCTCGTTTTGCTGGTCTTGGCCTTTCGCCTCCGTCAAGCGCTGAGGACGGGCTGACGCGCGCCTGGCCTGTCAGGCCTCTGTACGTTATGCAGAGCCGCCCGCCGCGCGGGGCCTTGGCGCAGGCTGTCGCAGCTGACGGTTTTCCGTCCCAGCGGTATCGGCCAACCGACCGGCGCTGGATCCCTTCAGGCCCTCTGCGCGCTTCGGCTGCGACGCCGCATCAGCCGCCCGCCCGGCGCCGTTGCTTGGTAACCGCCGGTCGGCGCGCCGGGGCCGCGGCGGCCCCTGTGCGATCCGCGCGCGGGTTAGGCGTCGATCAGATCGCGTACGCCTTCCCATTCCCGCCAGATATCGACGTACGCCGCGTGGCCGAGGGCATCGCAGTCCTTGTGCTTGAGGCGGGCAATCGCGGCCTGGCGTACGCGGGGCGACAGGTTGTAGCCGCCGGCATGGTAGATCTGATGATGCGCCAGAATCAGGTCGCCCGCCTGGCCGGTCAGCATTTTCGGCCCGGCCGGCAAATCGATCTGCGGCGTCCCGGCCGCCAGCACCTGATGGCCGTGACGACGGAAATACTGGGCGAAGGCGCGGTGGGAACCAGGCCAGACGGTGAAGTTGCCGCTTTCCGTTTCCGGCACGTCAGCCAGATAGATGACGGCGAACAGGGTGAAACTGCGTCGATATTGGCCGCGCGGCTGGCCGTTGGCGCCGCTGCCTACGCCATCGATATGGCCGCCGAGCCGGGGCGTTCCGGCCTCCGGCGCGTCCGGAAAGCGGGGATAGGGTTTGGCCGTAGTGACGGGCAACACGTTGCCTGCGCCCAGGAATTCCTCCGCCAGCGCCATGACGGAAGATTGGCGGAAGAGATCCAAAATGACGTCCGCCGCGAGCAGCTCCGCACAGAAGAAACTGGAGCGATGCCGCGCGGGATCCCCGCCGGTTTTGCCTACGTGGCCAATGGAATGGTTGACCGCGCGCAAAGCCGCGGCGACCAAGGGGGCGGGAATGGCGTCCGCGAGCTGGATATAGCCCTCGCGGATAAAGTGCCGTTTCTGCTCTTGAGTCAGCATCGCGCCTCCTGCTTTGGCTTGGCGTCAGGGCCGCTCCGAGGCGACCGTCGGCTATACGCGAGGGCCCCCACCGACCCTGCCGCTTGATGATGGATAGCCGCCATAGTAGCATGGAGAACGGCAGGGCCGGAAGGAACTCTGCGCGAGACGGGCGCGGCGCCCCGGTCGGAGGCCGGCCGCAGGCGTCTGCGTTGTATAATGCGCTGGGACAGAACGGGAAAAGGGAATGGAGAGCTCGTGAAACGCATTCGCCGCTGGCTGCGTATTTTGTGCTTGACCGGATGCGCCGCGGCCTGCGCGGCGCCGGAAGTGGCGGCGCCGCCGCCGACGCGGACGCCGGACGCGGCGTATGCGTCGCAGCCGACGCCGGCCATCCTCAGCAGTGCCGCGGCGCGGATCGCGGCCGAAGCCCCGGCCGTGCCCGCGCCGGCCGCGGTGTCGGCGCCGCCGCCTTCCGTGCCGGAGCCGGCCGCGCGATGCATTACGGTCAACTCCCAATTCGGCCTTTCCCTGCGCTCAGCGCCGAATAGGAATGCCGAGCGCTTGGCTGTGCTCGACGACGGCGCGACCTTTCCGTACGTAGAGGCCAATCCGGACGACACGTGGTACCGCATCGAGCATCCCGGCGGTTTTGGCGCCAACACCTGGGTGTTCGCCGAATACGCGCCGTTAGGCCCCTGTCCGAATTGAACCGGGCCTGCCGCCGCGCAGAAGGTATTTGACCTTTGGCCTGGACGACGCGCGTCCCCGCCGCTTGGCGGAACCTGGCCAGGTTATGGCTTCTGCTGGGCGCGCTGGGCGGTGCGGGATGGGCCGGGAGCGCGACGCCGCGCCTGCGCGGCGCCATGGAACGCGTCTTGGGCGAAACGGACTACCTGTCTCAAATCAAGGGCCTGACGGATCTGGGGCGCCAGGCCTGGCGCCCGCGCGTCGATACCCTGGACGCCGCGCCGACCGCGACCTATGTGCAGGCTCCCTACGGCGTGAATGCCTTCCTGCACCATGAGGTGGGCCAGAACCGACGGCGCCAGGTGATTGCCGCGGCGGCGCAAGCCGGGTTCGCCTACGTGCGCCAACCCATGCCCTGGGAAGACGTGGAGATCCATGCCCGCGGCGATTTTGAAGATCGGCGCAACGAACCGCCGCGCTCCGCGTGGTACAAATACGACAACATCGTGGATTTGGCGCGCGCCCAGGGCCTGCAGGTCATCTTGCGCCTGGACGATCCTCCCGCCTGGGCCCAGTTGGACGGCGGCGCCTTGGGTTCCCAGGCTCCGCCCCGCGAGTTCCGGGATTACGCCGCTTTCGCCGCGCGCGTGGCGACGCATTTCAAAGGCCGCGTCCGCCATTACCAGATCTGGAACGAACCCAACATCTATCCGGAGTGGGGCCGCCAGCCCGTATCGCCGGAAGCCTATACGGAAATGCTGAAGGCCGCGGCGACCGCCATTCGCGCGGCGGATCCCGAAGCCGTCATCGTGTTGGCGGCGATGGCGTCCACTACCGCCTATGACGGCCATGCGTACGCCGGCGGCAATCTGAACGACCTGGTATTCCTGCAACGCGTGTATGCCGCGGGCGGCGCGCCCTATTTCGACGTCGCGGCCGTGCAAGGCTACGGTCTGTGGTCGGGGCCGACGGACCGACGCATGCATCCGTTGGTGGTGAACTTCGGCCGCGTCCGTTTCGTCCGCGATTTGATGGTGCAACGCGGCGACGGCGGGAAACCGATATGGATCGCGGAGATGAACTGGAATGCCGTGCCGGCGGGCCAGGCGGCGCCTTTCGGACGGGTCACGCTGGCGGAGCAGGCGCGCTACCTGCCCTTGGCGCTGGAACGCCTCCGCGCCTGGCCCTGGGTGGAACTGGCCAACGTGTGGTATCTGAAACGGGCGCAGCCCGATTGGGAGGAAAGGGGAGATCCCCAAGCCTATTTCCGCCTGATGACCTATGATGGCCGTCTGATGCCCGCCTATCGCGCCCTGCAATCCTACCTCGACGGACAGCCGGACGCGGGGCGGGCAGGGAGTCGCGCGCCATGATCATCGAAGGCCTGACGGTAGGCCTGCTGGAAGAGAACTGTTACGTTCTGGGATGCGAAGAAAGCCGGCAGGCCGTCATCATCGATCCCGGGGATTCCGCGCGCCGGATTCTGAAGACGATCGCGGACGCCCGTCTGACGCCGCAAGCGATTCTCAATACCCATGCGCACTTCGATCACGTATTGGCCGTGAACGATATCGCGGAGGCGACGGGCATCCCTTTTTGCCTGCATGCGCGGGATGTGCCGACGTTGGACGACTGCCCTGCGCACGTGGCCGCGTGGCTGGGCGCGCGCATTCCTCCCATCCGGCGGCCGGATCGCTTTTTGCGCGCCGGCGAAGTGCTGCGTTTTGGTACAATAACCTTGGAAGTGCGGTTCGCGCCGGGCCATGCGCCGGGCCATGTGGTTTTCATCGAACATGAACGAAAAGCGGCCTTCGTGGGCGATACCCTTTTTCGGCACGGCATCGGTCGCTACGATTTGCCGGGCGCCGACGGGCCCCGCTTGCTGGCGTCTATCGCCGAAACCTTGCTGTCCCTCGGCGACGATTTCGCGGTCTATCCCGGCCACGGCGAAGCCACGACCATCGGGCGCGAACGGGCATGCAATCCTTTCGTAGGCCGTGCGGCCACCCACGCGCTTTGACGCGGCGCGCGCCATGACGGCCACGGCGGGAACCTGGGACGCGCGCCGGCGCTGGACGGGGCTCGGCCAAACGGCGTCCGCGCAGGAGAGCGCCCGTACGGCGGGGGGCAGGGACAGCCCGCCGGTCGTCGTTTTCGAGACCAGCTTCGCTTTGGAGGCGGAAGTCGTGCGCGCGTGCCTGGAAAGCGGCGACATTCCGGCCGCGATAAGCCGGGAAGCCGTCAGCCAAGCCTATCCGTTCACGGTGGGCGCGTTGGCTACCGCGCAGGTGCTGGTGCCCGCGTCGTTGGCGGACCGCGCGCGCGAACAGCTGGCGGAAGCGCGACGCGACGCCGGAACCGACGCCGCATGACCGACGTCGTATCCAGCCGCGAGGACGCAGGCCCGGCCCGGCCGGCCGGCCGCGGCTGGAGCTCCAGAGGCCGGCTGTCCCTGATTGGCCTCGGGGCCGTGGCCTTGATCCTGGCCCTGATCGTGACGGCGACGCTCGATACCGGGATGTATTACCTGACGGTGGACGAATTCCATAGCCGGCAAGCGCGTCTGGGCGGCCAGCGGGTACGGATCAACGGCGAGGTCATGGCCGACAGCGAGATCTGGGATCCCCGCCGCACGCGCCTGGAGTTCCAACTGCGGGATGCGGACGGCGAGCATGCCTTGGCGGTCGTCTACGTCGGTCCGCGGCCGGACAATTTTCAACGCGCCGCCTCGGCCATCGTGGAAGGCGCTCTCGCCCCCTCCGGCGAATTCGTGGCCGACAGCCTGCTCCTCAAATGCCCCAGCCGCTATGAAGAGGAAGCGAGCCTGACGGCGGCCTAGCCGTTCGTGCCCGCTGGCCTATGCCCCGTTCCGCGCGTCCCTTGGTCGAAGTGCGCCAGCTCGCGAAAACCTTCGGTTATTGCCCGGTTCTGCAAGGCCTCGACCTGGATTTGGCGCGTTCCGAATGCGTGGCGCTGCGCGGCGTCAACGGCGCCGGCAAGAGTACGTTGTTGCGCATTCTGGCCGGCGTGGCCCAATGCGATCGCGGCACTGTCCGCTGGGCGGGATCCGCGCTGACGCCCGGCGATTACCGCTGGCGGGCGCGGATCGGCTACGTAACGCAGTCCCACGCCCTGCAAGACGCGCTGTCCCTCTGGCAGCAGCTGGACGTCGCGGCGCAGGCGTACGGCATGCTCGATCCGGAGCCGCGCATGCGCAGTTTGATGCGCAGCGCCGGTCTGGATACGGTGCGCGACCTGCCGGCCGGGGAGCTCAGCCGCGGCCTGCAGCAGCGCGGCGCTCTCTGTCGCGCCTGGTTGCCGGATCCGCGTCTCCTGCTCCTGGACGAACCCGAGGCCCATTTGGACGACCAGGGCATCGCTTTTCTGGGTTCCCTGCTCGCGGCGCGCAAGACGGCCCAGCAGACGATTCTCTTCGCTACGCACCGGGCGGACCTGGCGGCGCGCTGGGCGGACCGGGAAATATGGCTGACGCGGGGCCGGCTGTCCGGGACGCCCGCGCCATGACGGCCCGCGCCGCTTTGCCTGCTACGCCGGCAGCCTATGATCCGGCGCAAGCAGTGCGGTTGCGCCGGCCGGGCGCGGGCTGGCCTCTGTGCCGCGGCGCGGGACTGGTCTTGCGGCAGGATCTGCAGCGCGAGACGCGTACGTGGGCGGCCTTGGCGCCGATGTGCGCGCTGGGCTTTCTCGTGACGTTCGTCATGAGCCGCGCCATGGCCGCGGCGGCCCCGCCGCCGTCGCCGCAGATGACGGCCGGCGTACTGTGGGGCGCGGTGCTGTTGGCGGGGCCCATAGGCCTGGAGCGCCTGTTCAGCGCCTCCGATCGGGACGCGGACATGGCTTTCTGGCTGGCCGCCCCCTTGCCGCGCCCCGCGCTGTTCTTGGGCAAGTGGCTCTTCTGTTCGCTGCTCTTGCTGGGCGCGGCGCTGGCGGCTTGGCTGGCCGTGATGGCGCTGTTGGACGCGCCGGCCGCCGCGCCGTTGCGGCTGGCCGCCAGTCTCGGGCTGGGATGCCTGGGCTACGCCGCCGTGGGCGTCGTGACGGCCGCCATGACGGCCGCCATGCGCCGGCAGCAGGGCCTGATCGCGGTGGTGACCCTGCCCTTGATCTTGCCGCTGTACATGATTGGGACGAGCCTGGGCGGCGCGTTGCTGGCCGGCGCGGCCTGGCCTGAGGTCCAGCCTTGGTTTTTGCTGCTGGGCCTCTTCGACGTCGTGGCCCTGGTAGGCGGACTGCTGGTGGCCGACCATCTATGGCGCGACGGGCCCTGAACCGACCGGCGCGATGAAGGCTTCGTTTTGGGTCCGCCTCCATACCTATGCCGCCTACGCGCTGCTGGCCTGCATGGCGTTCGCGCTGTGGGCCGGCCTGGCCCGCGCCCAGCCGGCCGCCAACCTGGAAGGCGCGGAGCGCGTCGCCCAACGCATCTTCTACGCGCACATGGGCGCCAACGTCATGGCGCTGACCGGTTTCGCCGTTTCCTTTGCGGCCAGCGCGGCCTATCTGTGGCGGCGGCGGCTGGGCTGGGACAGCTTGGCCGCGGCGGGCGTGGAGGTGGGACTGATGGGCGCGCTGGGCATCCTGGTTACGGGCAGCCTGTGGGCCAAACCCACCTGGAATACGTATTGGACATGGGATCCGCGGCTGACGACTACGACCGTGTTGGTGTTGGCCTACGTCGCCTATCTGCTGGTGCGCAACGGTCTGGAGAACGTCAGGACCCGCGCGTTGTTCGCCAGCCTCTACGCCCTGCTGGCGTACGCCCTGGTGCCGATTACCTACTATTCGGCCGTGTGGTTTCGCAGCATCCACCCCTTGATGTTCTTTGATGCCAACGACCAGGCGCAAGGCGATTTCAGCGCCGCGCTGGGGCCGACCATGCTTTTCGCCCTGCAAGCCTCGCTGGCGGCCTTCGCCTTGCTGGCCGCGACGTTGATCGTTCTGCGCTGGCGTCAGTTGCGTCTGGACGCGCAGGTGCGCACCCTGTTGGCGCAACTGAGGTGAGATATGCCCTACCTGTTGGCGGCCATGGTTCTGCTGTGGTTCGTGGTTCTCCTGTACGTGGTGTTTCTGGTCAACAAGCAAAAGCAGCTGGAGGCGCTCGTACGCGAGCTGCAGCGCCGCGCCGCCGATCCGGATGCGCGCGCAAAGTAAATTTCCTGCGTCCGCGGCGGCGGACTTGCTCTATGGTGTAGCCGCCTTGCATCCGGGGGACGTGGGACAGGAGGAAACAATCGCGTGACTCATCAAGGAGCCGTGGCCGTGGCCAACCGTCCCGTACGGCTGGCGTGGGCCTCTACGTTCTTGCACGCCTTGGCGTTCGTGACGGGCTTTGCCCTGGTCTTCGCCTTGTTGGGATCGGCCGTGGGGTTGCTCGGGCGCAATCTGACGCCTGTGCTGCCCGTTATTCAGCAGCTGGGGGCGGTTTTGCTGGCCCTTTTCGGCCTGGTGACGGTGGGGTTCGTCTCGTGGCTGCGCGACCGCTTGGCGGCCGCGCACGGCCAGGCGGCCAATCCCGCCCTGGCCCCTCTGATCCGCACCCTGGATTTCGTCAACGGCCTGTTGTACACGGAACGACGCGTGAACGAGGTCCATACCGTCAATCGGAGCTGGGGCTACGTCAGCAGTTGGTTCATGGGAGTCAGTTTCAGCGCCGGCTGGGTACCCTGCGTCGGCCCGATTCTGGCCAGCATTCTCTTCATTGCCAGCGACAGCGCGACCGCCTGGTCCGGAGCTGTGCTCCTGCTCATCTTCAGCTTGGGCTTGGGCGTGCCCTTTCTCGTCACCGGCGCGGCCTTCGGTTCCCTCGCGCCCCTGCTCCGCCGCCTCAACCGCTACGCGCGGATTGTCAGCTTCGTCAGCGGCGCTTTCCTGTTCTTCGTCGCCTATTTGCTCTGGACGGATCAACTGATCGCCTTGACGACTTCCTTCAATGCCCTGAACGCCTGGACCCTGGCGCTGGAAGACGCGTTCGTGGAAACGTTCAATTTGACGCTGGGCCTGGACGCCAGCGTCATTGCCGGCGCGCCGCTGGCCTTCATCGCCGGTTTGATTGGTTTCTTCAGTCCCTGCGTACTGCCGTTGGTGCCGGCGTACATCGGGTATTTGAGCGGTACGTCCCTCGCCGCGGCTCGGGATTGACCGCGGGCATCCGATGAGGCCTTCCTGGCCACGCGTGGCGCGGGCGTTGGGCCTGTGGCTGGCGCCCGCGTTCCTCGCGGCTTGCGGGGCGGTTCCGGCGCCGCTGCCGGAACCTGCGGATCGGGCGCCCCTCGCGCTGGCGCCTCCTTTCGCCTTGGGCGCGGGTTTTCTCCAAGGCCGGGTCTTGGCGCAGCGCGGGCGGCCCGCGTTGCAGGAAGGGGAACCGATTCCCGATTTCACGCTCGTCTTGGCCGACGGTTCCGCGTTCCGGGCTTCGGACCTGGCGGGCCGGGCGTTGCTCCTCAATTTCTGGGCTACCTGGTGCGGCCCGTGCCGGCATGAAATTCCCCTCCTGCTGCAGGCGCAAGCGCAGCATGCGGACGCCTTGCTGGTATTGGCCATCAACGTCAAGGAGAACAGATCCCAGGTCGAGGCGTTCGCGCAGGAACTGGACATGCGCCTCCCCATCGTGTTGGATGCGGACGGCGCGGTCGTCGATCTCTTTCAGGTCAGAGGTTATCCCACCTCCGTTTTCGTGGATGCCGCCGGCCGTCTGGTCGCGACGTGGCAAGGCGTACTGGACGCCGGCAAGTTGGAGGCATTGACGAAGGCCGCGTTGGCCGCCCATCCGTCGGCTGCCTAGGGCCATCGAACCATGACGCATCCCGCGCCCTGGACGAACTCGCCGGCCGCGCTCTCTGTACCGCGTTGGACCGTCCGCCTGTTGGTTTTCGGCGCGCGGCACTGGCTGCGCCTGTTCGTCGCGACGGTCGGCCTGTACGTTGCCTCCGCGGTATTGGCCCCGTGGGCCATGGTCATGGGGTGGGAGAAGACGGCGCAGGGATTGTATCGGCTGCACGCGCCGACCTGCCATCAACGGCCTGCGGACAGCTTCTTCCTTTTCGGCCCGGAGGCCGTTGCGCGACGGGGGCGCGCGGTCGTTGCGGAGCTGGGCCCGGAGGCCCGGCGCAGGGAATTCCTGGGTACGCGCGCCCTCGGCTTCAAGACGGCCATGTGCCAGCGCACGCTGGTGATCTACGGCTCTCTGGCGCTCTTGGGCGTCATGTACAGGGCCAGCGCGCGTCCGCGGCGGGCCTGGCCGCTATGGGCCGGCGCGCTGTTGATGGCGCCCATGGCATGGGACGGCATCAGCCCGCTCCTCGGTCTCCGGGAGAGCACTCTGGCGTGGCGCACGCTGACCGGCCTGCTTTTCAGCCTGGGGACCGTTGCGAGTCTGATGCCGCGGATCGACGGGGCTATGCAGGACGTAGCCCAGCAAATCGGCCAAGGACAACGCGCCTGAGCGGACGATCGGGCGTTGACCGTGCGGCGCGCACGCGCCCCGCCTAGACGCGCCGCCCCGCCAATCCGTTAGACTCCGAGGGGCTGCCGGATCCTGGGAGCCGCCGCGTTACCGTTTGCGCGTTGCCTCGGCCAGCCCGCGCGCGGCCCGAGGCCGCCACCGCCTGCTTCTCAATGCGCTCCCGACTGGGCCGCCGCGTCATGTTCGGTGCGCGAGGCGATCCAGTCCTCCCGATCCGCTACGCGCGCGGGGAAGCGCTGGCTCCGGGCCAGAAAACCGGCGCCGTGGCTGGACATCTCATCCTGATCCGTAGGTTGGTACCTCAGATCCAGGCTCCAGCGCACGGAGTCCGACCGGTTCACTTCCGACCTGTGAATGCATCGATCGTTGAACAGAATGGCGTCTCCGGCATCCACGAGCAGGGGAATGGGCTTTCGGTCGGCGGGTATGCGCTCGCCGTCAATCTCCAGGAAGCCGGTGCCCGAGTATTGCTCGGCATGCCAGGACTGCAGTTTCTGCCGGTGCGTACGGGGCATGATCCACAGGCAGCCGTTTTCGCGGTTGGCGGCCACGAAAGGCAGCCAGACGCTGATCACGGGGTTGGCGTTGGAGTCCGGCCAGTAGGATTTATCCTGATGCCAAGGCACGGCCCCGGCAGCTACCCTGGGCACTTTGGGCCGGGTATTGTAGACGGGGTTGGAAAATATTTCGGGACCAATCAATGATTCAACCGCGTCCAGGATTGTCGGATTCGCCATGATTTCGTAATAACCGGGATCCCGGTCGCGCCACCCGCGACCGAAAGCCAGGAAATCCGCATCCGTGAGATCGCGAAAAAGATCCGCCAAGCGATGGCTGAACGGACGCTGGATCATCAGATCATCGATCTTGCCGCGCGCCAAGAGCGCCGCGGCGATGGCGTCCACCTTACGTTCCATGGCTTCCCGCGCCGGACGCAAGTCTTCATCCGTCAAGAGATCGCGCAGAACGAGGTATCCCTCAACATCGTAGAAGCGAATTTGATCATCAGACAGGCTCCCGCCGTGATCTTCGCGATAGGTATCCAGCATAAGCGCGTCCTGAAATGCGAGGATGCCAAAGCCGAAACCGGCACCATGCCTGCGCGCGTCCAGGCCCGACCTAGACAAGGCAAGGACTTGCAACGGCAGAACGCCGTTCCGCAACGGACGGAATTGTACCCAGTCCGGTTCGGTAGCGCCAAGCCTGCCGGACCATGTCGCCCGATGCTTTGCGCCCGTTCGGACCCAGGCCGCGGCGGGTATGGCTTGACAGGATTCGCCATGCCATGCCCGCCGTTGGATGCCTGCCGCCCCCTGATTGTGCGGCGGAAACCCGGTCGCCGCTCGACGCCGGGAGTACAAACCGGTTGGCCAGCGCCTAGAGGACCCGGCGGGTGCCGCGTGGCCCGTGGCGTGGGCATCCGCAACGCCATCCGGGCGGGGCGGGATCCGCCTGCCGAGCCGCTCACCGCAGAGGGAGCCTGCGGAGCGTTCGACCGTCCCAAGGCCGCGTGGCCGAGGGAGGCGCCAGGGCGGAACGGGGTTCCGCGCACGCCAGAGCGGGCGGGAGGCGAGTCCGCTCAGTGCGTCGACCGGTCGTTTGGAGGCGAGCGCGTACCTGGCTTCTTTCCGCTCACTGCGCGTACGGTTGCGGCGAACGCAAGCCGCCCCCGGCGAGTGGTCGCGCAGTCTCGCGCTTGTCGGTATGCTATATACAATAATGGTATGTAAGGCATGTCTCGAGTAATATCCCAAGGACTCGATCTTTCTTCCTTAGCCGGAGGGCGGGCATGAAGTCTGACTTTTCCGTTATTCCCGCGCAACTGAATCCCGCGCTTACGCCCGCCCTGGAACGGGACGTACAGTTTTTCCTCCGATGGGGCTATCTCATCGTAGAGAATGCCATTACGCCGGCGCAAGTGGCCGTTCTACGCGCGGCGTTGGACGAAACCTTCGCCCGTACAGGCGAAATGTTCATGCACCAGCTGCTGGAGGAAGATGCGCGCTTCGGTTTCCTACTGGACAACCCGCCGGTACTGGCTCGCATGCGCGCCCTGCTGGGCACCTGCGTGCAACTCCACAGCGCTACGGCACGCGTCACCGAACCGGGTACGCCGGATCAGGACTGGCATCGCGATATGCCATGGCCGGTTGATCCGGAGGGAACGCCCTATGGCAGCATCCCGGCCCAGATCAATTGCGGGTATTACTTGGATGCCTTGACCTTGGAGAACGGTCCCATCGCTGTCGTGCCGGGCAGCCACAAGGCGCTTTTCAAACCACCGGAAGGGCATCCGAAGTTTCCAGACGAACTGATTGTCTTGGCTCAGCCGGGCCAAGCCGTGATGTTCAACGGCTGGATTTATCACCGGGGCATGGCCAATAAATCCGCGCGCTGTCGCCGCGTTTGCCTGATGTGCTACCAGAATGCCTGGATCAAGTCCCGCGAACCCTTCAATGGCCCGCGGGTGACGGCCATGCGGAAAAACGGCACGGATGAGCAGAAACTGTTGCTGGGTGCCATCGAGCGATGGTAACCCATTGATCGTGCATGGCATCAGCGCCCGCAGGCTTGCGGTCGCGAGGGAGCGGTTCCCGCCTGCACCAGGCTTGGCCACGGAAACGCGTGGTTGTCCCGTCCCCTGCCCTTGGAGACGGCTGACCGTTCTCGCGTGCCTAGCGGCGGCCCTGTGGGCCTGGGCCGCGCCTACCCGCGTGGCCGCCTCTGGCTCCGCGCTGGACATCCCGCCGACTCTCTTCTTCGGTCCGCGTCCGCAGGCGGGCGGGCCCCGCGCCGAACTGGCCGTGGGGCAGACGCTCACGGCGCTTTTGCCGGGGCCGCAGCGCGCGTACCGCGCCAGTCGCTGGCGCTGGCGGCGGGCGGCCAATGCTTGGCCCGTGCCCCAGGACGTAGAAACGGTCACCCCGGAAACGATACATTACGAATACGAGATCCAGGCCCGCGACGCTGGCTACTTCCTGAGCGCCTGTATCCAGCTGGCGGTGACCCGCGACATCGCCTCCTGGTACTGCACCCCGTTCAGGGGCCCTGTCGCCAGCGTCTTCCGGCTCTTGCCCGGCGCCGCAAGGGCGCTGGACGTGCCGCCGGCGCTCTTCTTCGGGCCGCGTCTGCAGGCGGCCCCGATCCGCGCCGAACTGGCCGTGGGGCAGACTCTCAGCGCGTCCGTGTGGGAGCCGCAGGACACGTACCGCGTCAGACGCTGGCGCTGGCGGCGGGCGGCCAGCGCCCGGCCTTTGCCCCAGGACGTAGAAACGGTCGCGGGCCCGGAAACGATGCATTACGAATACGCGATCCAGGCCTACGACGCCGGCCACTTCCTGAGCGCCTGCATCCAGCTGGCGGTGGCCCGCGACATCGTCTCCTGGTACTGCACACCGTTCAGGGGACCTGTCCGCTACGACGAGGCACCGCCCTGCGCGGCGGACGGAGACCTCTCCCGACCAGACGCCGTTCGCGAGGCCAAGGCGGACCCGCCGCCGCTGCATGCAGCGGCGACGCGCGGGCGCTGGCGTCTGCTGCCGGCGCTGGACGGGCGCCGCTGGCACGAGCCCGTCGATTTGCTCCCCTGGCCGGCCGGCGGGTGGGCCGTGGCCGAGCGCGCGGGCCGCATCCTGCGCCATCGACCGGGCCAGACGCCTTGCCTCCTCTTGGACCTGACGGCGGCGGTCGGGCCTCTGGGGACCGAGAACGGGCTGCTCAGCCTCGCGCTGGATCCGCGGTTTCCGGCCGCGCCCTTTCTCTACGTCTACTACACGCGCTGGCCGCGCGCCGCGCGCGCGCTGCAGTCGCGGCTGGCGCGCTTTCCCGTCGCGGACGGCCGCCTGCGCCGCGAGGCGGAACTGGTGTTGCTGGAAACGGCGCCGCGGCCTCATCCGTGGCACTTCGGCGGGGCCCTGGGCTTCGGGCCCGACGGCCTGCTCTACCTGGGCCTGGGCGACCGGCAAGATCCCGCCCAGGCGCCGCAGCTGGACTCGTTGCTGGGCAAGATCCTGCGTCTGGACGTACGGCAGGCAACGCGCGCCCGTCCCTATCGCATTCCCGCGGCCAATCCGTGGCGCGGGCAGGCGGGGGCGCGGCCCGAGGCGTACGCGCGGGGCTTCCGCAATCCGTGGCGGCTGGCGTTCGACCCCCGGGACGGCGCGCTCTGGGTGTCCGACGCGGGCTACCAAAGCCGCGAAGAGGTCAACCGCGTGCAGGCCGGCGCCGACTACGGCTGGCCCCTGTGGGAAGGCGATCTCTGCCACGGGGAACCCGCGGCCTGCGCGGCGCCCCGCGCGGCGCCCGTCGCCGTCTACGACCATGCGCAGGACGATGTCTGCGCAGTGATCGGGGGCGTCGTCTACCGCGGCGCCGCGCTGCCCGGCCTGGACGGGGCCTATCTGTTCGGCGACCATTGCAGCGGCCACGTGTGGACCTTGACGCTCCGCGCCGGCGGCGGGTGGCGGATGCGCCAGCTGCTGCAGCTGCCGCCGGGCCTGCGCCTGCTGTCCTTCGCGGCCGCGGGCGAAGCGGTGTATCTCCTGGTCGCGGACGGGGCGGATGGCGTCATCCTGCAGTTGGCGCCGGCCTAGCGCGCGCCTGTCCGCTCCAGACAGGGCCGCGGTCTGGACGGGTCGGCGGCTGTCTGTCCTGCCCTGTCCGCCGTGCGGCGCGGCACTCCGTTCGATATCTCCCGCGCGTGAGGCTGGGCGTCTTCGACTGCGATTGTCCCGTCGTTGCATTGCGGTCTTGCGCCCAAGGTTAGGCCGTTACGCTATGTCCTGCAGGTCTTTCGTGCCTGCACTCTCGCGCCCGGATCGGAGGCTCTGTACAATCATTCCGACGAGGTCACCGCGCGATACGCGACGCCAAGCCCGCGCAGGAGACGGCCGATGCCGTTTGCGCCTTGATGGAGAAGGCCATTCTGATCCCGTAAACGTCTGCTGGGAAGCCTCGTTGGACTTCCGGCTGTCGAGAGGACGCGGCTGGCCATTGCCCGCGTCCTGCATTACGCATCTTGAACGCAAGCCAAACGAGGCGCGTCTGACCCCAGGCCGTGTTTATATTTTTGATTTCCGACCGTATGGCGTACTTGGCCAAAGAGGATTTTGGTCTCCGTAGCCGTAAGGGCCAGTGCGCGGCCCTTTGAGCCTCGCGCACAGGGCGCCATGAGAGATTCTAGCCAATAATCAACACGGCCTGGCATACTGTCAGTTTTCGATTACAGGGTACAATTGCTTGAGGCGTGCGCGGGCGTCTACCGTGCTGCAATGCCGGTATGGGCTCCCCCATGGACCGCGCGTGGCTATGCGCCTCAATCGATACGCACATCGTGGCTTGGGTTTTCTGTACTGGGCCGGATCTTGAATCTGGACGCAGTCAAACCTCAACGCTGCCTGGCTCTGGCTTGGACTCAAGGCTTCACAGAACCTGGCGTTTGCGCCGATAGCCTGTCTTGATGCTGCAGGCTTGGCCTGCGCGCTGCGCTCGTAAATGCGCGCCTTAATCTTGACTCCCTGCGCGGGTCTGCGTATGATCAGGGGCTATCGCTTGCCGCGCGATGCCGGCTCGGCCCTAACGTACAGGATTCGGACAGACGCATGCCTAACATTCCATCCGCCGAAAAGCGCGCCCGGCAGAACGTCAGGCGCAGGGAAGCGAATCGTTTTTATCGCGCGCGGGCGCGCAACGCGATCAAAAACGCGCGGTTGTCGATAGAGGAAAACGACGCTGATGCCCGCTTGGCCGTCCGGAGGGCGATTGTCGCTTTGGACAAGGCCGCGCGCAAGGGATCGATTCACGCCAATCAGGCCTCTCGGACCCAATCCCGGCTTATGAAACGACTGAATGCCTCGGCGGCGTAACCTGGCAGAAGGCTTATCGGCGCTGAGGTAAGATTTCAGCCAGATCCGGTAGATTATCATGCAATCAATACCGTGGCTGTTGACGGCCGTGGAGGGCCGCGGGTTCAACCGGGCGGAACCCGCCGGCGCGTTCGATCCAGGCGCCGCGCGGGTTGCGGCGCAGGCGGCTGACCGCGCAGACGCCCCCATGAGGCCCTTCCACCTTCTAGGTACGCCTCCGTACGTCGCCCTCGTTTTATGTGACAAGGGAAATATGACAAAGTGCCCGATGCGGGAGCCTTGGGCATGCCCAGCCCGAGCCCCGTACCCACGGCAGGGTTGATAGAGGGGGCGGATGAAGTCACATCGCAACGCTATCGGGTTCTGACTGCACTCAAAGCGCCGCAGAATCTGCCTCAACACGACGAGGCGTGTGGGTTGCAGATCGGCTTGGCTTGCCTGCGGGCGGGGTGAGCGCAGGCTGGAGATAACGTTGCTCGCGCAAACGCCGTCCCGCCGTCCGCCTGCCGGGTTTGAAAATGTCCGGCGCAGGATCGTTGCGCCTTGCCTACCGGCGCAACGGCGCGGTTCTATAAGCAACGAGACCGCAACGCTTGGCTAGCTGATTCGGATCATGGCGTCCAACCAGTTTCCCTATGTCTAAGCCGACATCGCGCCTCCATGCCTGGAGCGTCCGTCGCCAGCTGGACGGTTTCGGGCTGTTTTTGGTCGGTTTGGCCGCGCTGGCCGCGGCCTGCGCGTGGGTGCGCGAGATTCCCTATGGCGCGGGATCTTCCCCCGATTCAGTCGCCTATATTTCCGGGGCGCGCAATCTGTTGGCCGGCAAAGGCTTCATTCTCTTTACATCCGATTTCTGGGCCATATGGCCGCCCCTGTTCCCGATCGTCTTGGCCGGCCTCGGCCTGTTCGGATCTACCCCGCTCGCCGTTGCCGGACCCTTGAACGCCCTGGCCTTCGGCGCCATCGTTTTCGTCACAACCCAATGGCTGCGCCGCCAGGGACGCTCCCCGTTCTTGGTCGCGTGGCTCGGCCTCGCGTTGGCCGTGTCACCGCCTCTGGTACTGGTCGCGACCTACGTTTGGTCCGAGCCGCTGTTCATCCTGTTGACCGTCTTGGGCTTGATCCGCCTGGATCGCTATCTGGCCACGGGGCAACGCGGTCCTTGGCTGGAGGCTGTCCTGTACGCGGCCTTGGCCTGTCTGACGCGTTATCTCGGCCTCGCGCTGGTGATCGCCGCCGCGGGCGTTCTGTTGGGCGCGCAGGCGCCGTCCTTGCGCCGCCGCGCCGCGCGCGCGCTGGCTTTCGCGGGGCTCGCAGTCATGCCGCTTGGGCTGTGGCTGTTGCGCAACGTCTGGGTGGGCGGTAGCCTGACCGATCATTATTTCTATACCGTTCCCGAGCGTTCGTGGGCCGTCAACGTAGCCGCGGCCTTCTTTACGTTGGCGGAGTGGGGCGTGGGCCGCCTGGATCTGCAGGAGGTCTGGCTGGCGTGGCTGCTGTCGGTCCATACGCAGTACGGCTTGGCCCTGCGCGGCGGGATCTTGGGGGGGGGGGCATTGCTGCTCGGCCTGCTGATATGGAGCAGCCGCTTGGGTTACCTCCGGTGGCGCCAGCCGAGAACTACGGAATTGCTGGTTCTCTTCATCGGCGTATATGCGACGCTGGCGATTGTGGGCGTTACCGTACAGGGCGTAGAACGGATCAATCACCGATACCTGGCGCCTCTGTACGTTCCGCTGGCGTGCTTGGGGATACGGGCGCTGGACAAGGCCTTCCCGCATTGGCCAAAGCGGATCGCATGGCCGCGCGGTCCGCGCGCCGCGCACAGGACGACGCTGGATGCACGGACGGGAGTGCTGATGGCCGCGCTCGGCCTGGGGTTGGGGCCGCACGCGTTCCTGTACGTCCACGCTTTCCGGACGCACTGGGATCACGGCCGAGGTTTGACTACCGCGCGCTGGATCGAATCCGAGACCCTGGACTATCTGAAGCGCCATCCGCTTTCAGGGGCGGTTTGGAGCAACGAAACGATGGCGCTGTATCTCCATACGGATTTGCCCGGTCCTTACAACCGCGTCCGCGAGACCTTGGACAGGACGCTTTATGTCCTTACCGTCGACTGGGCGAACAAAGAAAAATATATTGTCTGGTTTTTCGATCAGGGATCGGGGCACAATCGGAGATATCCCTACACCGCGCACGATTTGCGCAGCCTCCCGCACGTGAAACGGGTGGCGGAACTGGCAGACGGCTTCATATGGAAGTTCGATCCCGCCTACGTCAACGACTATCCCCGCCAAGTGGAGACGCGGTACGAGGCCATCGTTGCCCGTCCGCCCGTCGTCCGATCCGGCTTCCAGATGCATCTGACCGCGCGCGAAGTGGCCTACGTCAAAGACCCTTGCCGGCTTGACGACAGGCGGCCGCGGTTCGTCCTGCACGCTTTTCCCGTTGACAGGGCCGACCTGCCGCCCCAGCGCCAGCCTTTCGGTTTCGACAACCTGGATTTTCATTTTGAACGATTCGGCGCCCGCATCGACGGGGCGTGCCTGGCCGTGCGGCGGCTGCCCGCCTACCCTGTCGCCCAGCTGGTCGTCGGGCAATACGATCTCGAACAGGGGACCGGTTTGTGGGTCGCGGATATTCCCGGTTCCGACCTCGATCCCGGTTGGGTAGACCGCTATCGCGCGGCCTATCCCGCCGTCGTGTCCCGCGTGCCGGCCGTGCGCGCGGCGTTTGACGTCTACCTGACGGACAACGCCGTAGCGTATGCCAAAGATCCTTGCCGGACGGAAGACGCAGAACCCAGATTCATCCTGCATGCCTTCCCTGTCGATGCGGCCGATCTGCCGTCCTACCGCCAGCCTTTCGGCTTCGACAACCTGGATTTCGCGTTCGCCCAGCGCGGCGCGTATTTCGAGGGGAAATGCCTGGCGCAGGCGCCGTTGCCGGCGTACGCCGTTGAGCGCCTGCGCGTCGGCCAGTTTGATGCGGGCCGCATCCTTTGGCACGCGGACTTCGCGCCCCGCACGTTCGCCTTGCAGGCCGCGTATCCGGACTTCGCGTCCCGCGCGCCCCTCGTGCAGTCCGTCTTCAATGTCTACCGCTACGGACGCGACATGGTCTATGTCAAGAACCCATGCCGCCCGGAGGACGCGCGCGCGACCTTCATCCTGCATGTCTTTCCCGTTGCCCGCTGGCAACTCCCCCTGCGTCGCTGGGCGATCGGTTTCGACAATCGCAGCGTGCCGTTCTCCACGCACGGCGCGCGGTGGGATGGCATCTGCCTGGTTCACGCGCCGTTGCCGGCGTATCCCATCGCGCGCGTACGCGTCGGCCAATTCGATGCCCGCGCGCAACGCGTGCTCTGGCAAACCGAAGTTCCGCTCGCCGCGCGCCGCGGAGAGGCGGCGGAGTAAGCTGATGGGCCTTAGCGCGCCGCAGCGGGCTGAGGATGAACGGCAGGACCCCACGGAAACGGGCAGGCTCGACGCGTCCCGCGGCAATGGTCTCGCGGCCGCGGAGCCGCGGGACGCGTACGGCAAGCACCCCCAACCGGGGTACGCGTTACGCGGTCACGAACCGGGGCATGCGCGGCGCTATACGCGTCGTCACGTCATATTCGATGGTATCGTCCTGGGCCGCGGCCGTAGCGCAGTCCAGGCTCCGACCGTGCTGGCTCCCGAGCACAGTGACGGCATCCCCGGCCCTGACCGTAGCGCGGCCTAAAGCCGTGACGTCCGCGAACGCCTGATCCATGCATATGCGCCCGATCAGGGGTACCGCCTGGTCGCGGACCAGCACCTGTCGGCGCGAGGCGGAAGCCCAGCGCAGGCCGTCGCCGTAGCCGATGGGCAATACGGCCACCTGCGTTCGGCGCGGGGCGATGAAGGCGCGGTCGTAGCCCAAGCCCGCGCCCTTTTCCAGCGACCGCACCTGGGCCACTTGGGCGCGCCACGACAACACGGCGGCGAAAGCCGGCGGCAGACGCAACGCCTCGCGGTCCGGATTCAGGCCGTAGAGGCCCCCGCCGACGCGCACCATATCCAGATGCGTCTCGGGCCATTGCAGTACGGCGGCGGTATTGGCGCAATGGCACAGCGGCGGACGCAAGCCTTGTCTTTCCAGCGCGTCAATCAAGCCCTGGAACCGCGTCCACTGTTGGCGCGTGGCGCGGGAGTCCGCGCGCGGGGCGGAATGGAAATGGGTAAACAGGCCTTCGCACTGCACGCGCGCGAGCGCCTGCAGGCGCGTCAGTACGGCGGGTACGCGTCGCGGCGCAAGGCCGAGGCGATGCATGCCCGTTTCCGCCTTGACGTGCAGGCGCAAGGCCGGTCCGTGGCCCGCCGCGCGCGCGAACCGTATCGCGGCGGGCATCTGCTCCTCGTCGTGCAGGGCGAGCGCTATGCGCAGCCGCGCGGCGGCCGGCCAGACGTCAGGCGGAGAGTGTCCCAGGACCAGAATGGGCAACGCGACGCCTTGACTGCGCAAGGCTTGGGCTTCGCTGAAACGCGCGACGCCCAGCCATTGCACGCGTGGGCAGGCGGTCAGCAAGGCCGCCATCGGTTGGAGACCGTGGCCGTAGGCGTTGGCCTTGACCACGGCCATGAGACGCGTATCCGGAGCGAGACGGCGCGCCAAGGCCTGTACGTTGGCCGTCAACGCTGACTGGCTGAGTTCAATCCAGGCAGGGTGGCCGCCGGCGGCGCGGCCGTGGCTCGGGCGGCTCTCAAGTTCCCCGGCGCGCTTCATGGCGCAGATGCCGACAGGAACGCCAACGCCGATTCAGGCAACGTTCCGGGACTGTCCCAGCGTGAAAAGCAGCACGGCGCCGAGGGCCAGCATGATCGCGCCGAGGTGAAAGCGATTGAGGGGTTCCCGCAACAATACCCGTCCCACCAGCAGCGTGGTGGTCAGGATGGCCATCACGGCGTACAGGGCATAGTACGTAGCGCCGAACCGCGTGAACAGCAGATGGAAGCCGAACAAGGTCATATACAGGCCCACACCGCCTCCGACGGCCCAGCCGCCATGGGCGGATATCGCTGGCCCCCAACTGACCCGCCCAATAAAGGGCAGGGTCAGCCAGGACAGGCACAGGCAAACGGCCACGATCATCGTGACGAAGGCGTACGGCGCTTCGACGACGTTCGCCTGGCGCTGGCTGTAGGCGAAGAGGGCGTTGCCCAAGGCGCCGAACGCCGCGATGCCTATGGCCCACCCGATGCCGCTCATGCCGCCTCGTTGCGTCGCGCGTCGATCCGGAGGGCGCTACAGCTGCGTCCAGTCGAAGAGGACGCCCATGGCGGAGGCCCGATCCCGGATCAGCATGGCGTAGGCCTCTTGCGCCTGGGCGGGCGCGTACCGGTGGCTGATGAGATCCTTGACGTTCATTTGCCCGCGCGCCAGGTAGGTGAAGAAAAGCTCCGCGATCTTCTGATTGGACCAATAGGCGAAGTCGGAGGACGTCGGGGGCGGATGCGAATCGTGCGCGGCGACGATGCGCAGGCCTTGGGTGATAACGTTCGAAGACAGTTGCTGGCCGGAAGGCGTTCCCGTATCGCCCAGCAGCAACACGGTGCCGAATTTGCGCGGCAGGGCGAGCGCGGACGCGAACACTTGCGGAAAGCCCGTTACGTCGTAGACGACGTCCGCCAGACGCTGCTCCGTTAGCGCCTGCACGGGAGCCAAGGCCTGGTCCGCGCGCAACGGCAACGCGTGCGTCGCGCCGGAAAGTTCCGCGTACGCCAGGCGCGGCGCGGCCGGATCGATGCCGATGACCCGCCGCGCGCCCAGCAAGCGGACGTATTGAATCACCAGTTGGCCCAGGATGCCCAGACCGATCACCACGACGTCGTCGCCCATGACGTGTTCGGCGCGCCGGACGCCGTTCTGCACGATTTTGGCCAGGGCGATCCAGGCCGCCTCCGCATGCGACACGCCGTCCGGCACGGCGGTCACGGCCGCGGCCGGGAGCGCGGCATACTGGCGGTGCCCGGCCCGGTAGGCGACTTTCTGGCCCCGTTCGAAACCCGTTACGCCCTCGCCCCAGCCCGCCACGACGCCGCTGTTGCTGTAGCCGGGATAGAAGGGATATTGCACCCAATGATGCCAATGCGTGCCGGGCTCGAAGTTCCGCTGATAGCAGATGCACTCCGTCCCGGAGGAAATCAGGGAGGCGCGGGTTTCCAGCAACAGTTCCCCGGGACCGGGTTCCGGCGCCGGCAACGATTCCAGGCGCAGTTCCTCTTGGCCCGTAAAGGCGATGGTCAGCGATTGCATAGGGCGTCAACGATCCTCGGCGTCAGGCAGAGCGGAAGCCAGAAGTTGCATGGTGTGCCGCACGGGCAGGGCGCTGCCCAAGCGGCGCAGATGGGCCTGGATCTGGAACATGCAGCCTACGTTCCCCGTAACCAGCACGTCGGCGCGCGCGTCCAAGGCGGCCTGCGCCTTGCGTTGGCCCAGGACGCGCGCCGTCTCGGGCTGGTCTATATTGTAGATGCCCGCCGAGCCGCAACAAAAGCCGGCGTCAGGCAGTTCGATCAGTTCCAGGCCCTCTACGGCCTGCAGCAGCGCCCGCGGCTCGGTCGTAACCCCTTGGGCGTGTTGCAAATGGCAGGCGTCGTGGTAGGCCACGCGCAGAGGGGAGGCCAAGGCGAACGGCACTTTGTCCGGCCAGCGGCTCAGATAGACGGCTACGTCCTGGGTGCGGGCCGCTACCTTTTGCGCGCGCGCGGCCTGGGCCTGGCCTTTGAACAGCAGCGGATATTCCTGGATGCCGGAACCGCAGCCGGCCGCGCTGGTCAGAACCGCCTCTACGTCGGACGGCAGGGCCGCGCACAGATCCCAAGCCAGCGACCGGGCGCGGTCGCTTTCGCCGGCATGCATGTCCAGGGCCCCGCAACAGACCGTGGACGCAGGGAACGCCACGTCAATGCCGTGCGCCTGCAGCACTCGGGTCGCGTCCTGGGTAATGCCGGGCGCCAAAACGGATTGCGCGCAGCCCGGCAACAGCGCCACGCGCGCCGCGGGCGCCGCCGGCGACCGACCGTCCGTCCGCGCGCGCAAGGCGGGGCGGGGCGCGTCGGGCACCAATTGGAGCAAGGGCTTGAGGCCGGCCGGCGCCCATGCGTGCAACGGGCGCGTCCACCGCGCCAAGGCCAAGGCCGCCTGCAAACGGCGCGGATAAGGCAGGATGCGCAGGGCCGCCTGCCGCCGCACGGCGCGCCACCGATCCCGCGGCCGGGCGCTCCGTTCTCCCAGCGCCCGGAACGGCGCGAGCAAGGCGCCGTACTCCACGCCTGACGGGCAGGCCGTAACGCAGGCCATGCACCCCAGGCAGCGATCGATATAGGGCATGACCTCGGCCACGGGCAAGGCGCCTTCCAGGCTTTCCTTCATGAGGAAAATGCGTCCCCGCGGCGAGTCCAGTTCTTCGCCTTGCACATGGTAGGTCGGACAGGCGGGCAAGCAAAAACCGCAGTGAACGCAATGGGACACGGCATCGGCCATGTCCGCGATTTGGGCCGGTCCTTGGGTCAGATCGATCGCGTGTTGCATGGCGTATCCGGCGCGGGGTAGGGCAGAGGGCTCGCGAATTTCCCGTCCGGATCCAGCACCTGCTTGACGCGGGCCAGGAAACGGGTCATGGGATAAACGCCGCGCAGGGAGGGGGCGGAGACGTCGCGCAAGCCCAACCCGCCGAGTTGAAACTGCGCCAGCGTGGCGTCCAGCGCGGGCGCGGCCTCGCCGCGCAACCACAGGAGATGGCCGCCCATGCCGTATCGCCGCGCATACGGCAGATCCCGCAGGCTACGCTCCAACGGGAGCATCAGGGCGGGGGCGATAGGGACGCGCCAGATGCCGGCCTCCTCCAGCTGCGACCATTCATCCAGCGCGCGCCACAGGGGCGCGTCGTCCAGCGCGCAATGGGTCGGCGCGGCCACGAAATCCGCCAGACGCGCCAGGCGTTGGGGCAACAGTTCGGGCGAACCGGCCAGCCGGACGTACAGCGCGTACTCCCCGTCTTCCGGATGCAGGCTGAGGCTTACGACTTCCGCCGGTCCGGTGCGGATCCGGCGCATCTGGCGGCAGGCGGCTTCCATATCCCGGAAGCGGCACTGCACAGTGCCGTAGGCCGGGGCCTGGGGAAACACCTTGAGGGTGATTTCGACCATCAGAGCCAGGCTGCCCAAACTTCCCACCAGCAGTTTGGGCGCGTCGAAGCCGGCGGCGTTCTTGACGACTTGGCCGCCGCTATAGATCAGGCGTCCCCGCCCGTCAATGAAGCGCACGCCCAGCACGAAGTCCCGGGCGCCGCCGAAGCGGAGCCGGCCTTCGCCGCTGAGGCCGCACGCCAGCGTGCCGCCCAACGTAGCGCCCGCCTGGCTGGGCGGGCAAAAGGGAAGGTACTGGCCTTGTTCCTCCAGCGCCGCCTGCAAGGCCTGGACAGGCGTGCCGGCGAGGGCGGTAAGGGTGAATTCCTGGGGATCGTAGTCCAGAATGCCGGTCAGTTCCGTCGCGGACAGCGCGGGAATCGGGTCGTCCGCGGCGCGCCGGGTCTTGCTGCCGCCGCCGACGATGCGCCAGGCGGAGCCGGCGGCGACGGCGGCGCGCAACGCCGCGACGCGCGCCCGGCGGGCCGCGCCGTAGGCGGCCGGCACGCCGTCGTCGCGGGCCTGCAACGCCGGCGGCGGCCATTGTTCGTCAACGAGCATTTTGCCCCGGTTGGCTACGCCGCGGGGATCCATGGCGAAACACAAATCGTACATGAATTGCAGATCCCGGCCCTGGTACATGGCCGGCAGGTAGGCGCGCTTCTCCATGCCGACGCCGTGCTCGCCGGTGATCGAACCGCCCATGTCGATGCACATGTGCAGGATCTCGCCCGCCAGTGCCTCCGCGCGGTGCAAGGCGCCCTCTGCGCGTCCATCGAAGAGGATGAGGGGATGCAGATTGCCGTCCCCGGCGTGAAACACGTTCGCGACCCGAATATCGTATTTGCGGCTGAGCGCCTCGATCTTCGTCAACGCCTCTCCCAGGCGGGACCGCGGGACCACGCCGTCCTGCACGATGTAGTCCGGACTCAGGCGGCCCACCGCCGAAAAAGCGCTCTTGCGGCCCTTCCAGATTTGCGCGCGTTCCGCCTCGGACTGCGCCGCGCGGATTTCATGGGCTCCGGACGCCTGCAGGAGGCGGCGCAACGCCGCGAAATCGGACGCGACCTGTTCGTTTTCGCCTTCCAGTTCCACGATGAGGATGGCGGCCGCCTGCGGATAACCGGCCTGCACGCTGGCTTCGGCGGCCTGGATGGACAGGCGATCCATGATTTCCATCGCGCCCGGCAACAGGCCGCTGGCCACCACCTGCGCTACGGCTTCGCCCGCGGCGGCCAGGGAGGCGTAGGCGGCCAGCACCGTTTGGTACGCCGGCACCAAAGGCAAAAGGCGCAGGGTAATTTCCAGCGCCACGCCGAAACGTCCTTCCGAACCCACGAACAGGCCGGTCAGATCCGGTCCCAGCCCCTCCAAACTGTTCCGGCCCGCCGTCTCCACGACGCCGGTGGGCGTCACGTACTTCAGGCCCAGTACGTGGTTGCTGGTCATGCCGTATTTGAGGCAGTGGGCGCCGCCCGAATTGAAGGCCACGTTGCCGCCGATGGTGCAGATGGGCTGGCTGGAGGGATCGGGGGCGTAATACAGTCCGTAGGGTTGCGCGGCCTGGGATACGCGCAGGTTGATGACGCCGGGTTCCACGCGGCAGAGGCCGTCCTCCGGCCGTATTTCCAGGATGCGGTTCAGCCGGTTGAGGGCCAGCACGACGCCTTTGTCCCTGGGCATGGAACCGCCCGACAGGCTGGTGCCGGAACCCCGCGCCAGAAACGGCACGCCGGTTGCGTGGCACCAGCGCACCAGGCGGACGATTTCATCCGGGTCGTTCGCGAGCACGACGGCGTAAGGTTGCGCGCGGAAGGCCGTCAGAGCATCCGATTCGTAGGGCGCCCTGTCCGCGCGGGAGTGCAGGACGCGCGCCGGCTCCACCAAGTCCTGCAAGGCGGCAACGACTTGGGTCTGGGTCAGCTCCGGGAACGGGCCGGGAGACGGGGCCAAGGACATCCGCCGGCCCTCTAGGCGGCGACCCGCGCGCGGACGGAAGCGGGTACGACGTCCAGCACCTGGCAGGCCGTTTCGTACCGGCCGAAGCTGGGCATCAGATACACCCCTTGCACGTAGGGCGCGTCCATCAGGGCCAGCAACAGCTGCTGGGCCATGGCCACGCCTTCTTGGCGGCCGCGCTGGCCGGCCTCTTGCATGCGCTGCAACGCGTCGGCGCTCAACGTTATGCCCGGCACTTCATGGTGCAGGAAACGGGCGTGCCTGAAACTTTGCAAGGGCAGCACGCCGATCAGCACGGGGACGGGGAGGGAACCGTGCGCGGCCTCGTACACGCGCGTGAAACGCGTCCAGACGGCCGGGTCGTAAATGGGTTGGGTCATTACGTAGTGGGCGCCGTGCGCCAGTTTGGCTTGCAGGCGATCGGCTTCGCGCGCCAAATCCTGCCGCGTAGGGTCGCAGGCCACGCTGATGCAATAGTTGCTGCGTTGCCCCATGGCCTTGCCTTCCAAATCCAGCCCCCGATTGAATTGGTTGAGGATGCGGACCAACCCTACGCTGTCCACGTCATAGACGGGCGAACTGTTGGGGCTGTCCCCCAGGCTCGGCGGATCGCCCGTCAAGGCCAGGACGTTGCGTACGCCCAGGGCATGCGCGCCCAGCAGATCGGCCTGCAAGCCCATCAACGACCGATCCCGCGTCGTGAAATGCAAGATCGTTTCAATGCCTGCGGCTTGCTGAATGAGCGCGGCCATAGCCAGCGCGCCCATGCGCACGCGCGCCATGGGACTATCGGCGACGTTGACGGCATCCGCGCCGCGCGCCTGGGCTAGGCGCGCCCCGGCGATCTGCTTGTCCGGCTGCAAGCCCCGCGGCGGATCCACTTCCACGCTGACGACGAAATCCCCGCGGTCCAGTTTTTGCCGCAGGCGCGAGGCGGGATAGGCGGAACGCGCGTCTGCGTCCATGCCCAGCACGTAAAAGGGATGCGGCAGAGGTTCCTGGACGGCGGCGGCTTCCGCGTCCGTCCGGGGAACGTCCCGCCCCGCCGCCAGCCAGGCGTCCAGAGCCTGGCGCATGGCCTGAATGTGGGCCGGGGTCGTGCCGCAGCACCCGCCGATGATCGCGACGCCCAGATGGAGGAACGCAGAGGCCATCTCCGCGAAATATTCAGGACCGGCGGCATAGGTCAGACGCCCGTCCACGCGGGTGGGAAAGCCGGCGTTGGGCATGACCGCCAGCGCGGTCTCGGCATCGGCGGCGCGGTACGCGGCGACGACCGCTTGCAACGAAGCCGGCCCGACGGAGCAGTTGGCGCCAATGACGTCGACCGGCAGGGCGCGCAGGAACCGGGCCGCGGCGCGGGCGTTCACCCCGAATTGGGTCAGGGCGTCCCGCCCGAAAGTCAGGCTGACCAGAATGGGCAAATCCGTCAGTTGGCGTATGGCCCGTACGGCTTGCTCCACTTCGTTCAGATCCGACAGCGTCTCGAGGCAGAAGAGATCGATGCCGCCTTCCAGCAGCGCCGCGGCCTGACGCGCGAAGACGGCGCGGGCCCGTTCGGGCGCCAGCGGTCCATGGGGCGCGAGGTACGGACCGAGGGGCCCGATGTCGCCCGCGAGGAAAAGATTGCGCCCTGTCGTTTCCCGGACGTCGCGCGCGATGCGCACGGCGGCGCGGTTGATGGCCTCCGTCTGCTCGGCGAGGCCGTGGGTCTCCAGACGCAGTTCATGGGCGCCGAAAGTATGAGTCAAGAGAATGTCTGCGCCGGCATTGGCGTACGCCAGTTGAATGGAACGAATCCAGTCAGGTTGGGTCACGTTCAGCGCTTCCAGGCATTGATCCAGGTGGACGCCGCGTCCCAACAGCATCGTGCCCATGGCTCCGTCGGCCAGCAAGGGGCGACGGCGTAACTGTTCAAGCACCGGATGCATGCGGCAATGGTTTTCCCGGCAGAAGGAGGAAGAAGCAAGCGTATTATATCAGGCACGGGGCATGCCGTCTTGATGCAATATCTTCATCTGGGCGCTTTGATCGAATCTGCCCAGTCTGTCCGCCCATTGATCGCCGCCCGAGAGATCTGCATCCGAGCACCGGTTTTCGGCCTTTAACATTGGTGGTGGAAGATAACGCGGTAGATGGGTAACAGGAAGTTTCGCGTGGTGCCTGTTGCCTGTTGCGTACAACAAAGGAAATGCGATTTATCGTTGATATACCGCCTGAACCAAGGTCATCAAAGAATACGTACAGGGCTACCCTGATCCGTCCGTACGGATGGACAGCGCCGTAGTAGACGCTTATGTCAGCGCGAGGGAGCCTTTACGAAAACGAAGAGGCAACTCCAAACTCGGGAAGCTTCCTGCGCACCCAGGTTATTCGTTTGCTGCCCGTCGGAGACAGACCAAGATTTCCCCTTTTTACTTGGCGGGCACAGCAGGCCTTGATTGGTTCAAGCCTACGCGGCGCGTGGCCGATACGCCTCCCCTTGCTTGGACTGCACTTGGACTTAAGCGTCCAGAGGAAGCAGAGCGCGCGGTCGCAAGGACAAACGGAACAGGGAAGGCGCGCGTAGAGATTTGATCAAGGCGTTAGCCTGATAAAGATACGGCGTTTTGGCTTTACGGCATTTTTAGCAGCTTAGTGGTAAAATGCATATTACGGATTACGATGCGTTTGCAGGATGCAAACGCTGTGAGCAGCCTTGTTCTTCGAGGATTTCTCTATCAATCATAATTGTTATGCATATTCACTACGCTAATAAGAGAAGCAAAGAGGATATCCTTGTCCAAACGCCAAAAGCAGCGCTCAAACATATCGTTGGGAACAGCCGTAGGAACAAATTGATTCAAGGGGAGAATCTCTCTATCCTCAATGCGCTTCTGGATGATCACCAAGGAAAGATCGATCTGATATATATTGATCCGCCCTTTGGCACCAATGGAAAATTCAGAATAGGTGAGAACAGAGCCAATGCCATCAGCCACAGTCGCGAAGATAAGCTGGCGTACGACGATTCCCGGGTAGGCGCAATGTTTCTGGAATTTCTGCGTCCGCGCCTGATTTTCCTGCGGGAATTGTTATCAGAAAAGGGTTCCATATATCTCCATATTGACTACAAAATTGGCCATTACGTAAAAATTATTATGGATGAGATATTTGGAGTTAAAAATTTCCGAAATGACATTGCCCGTATCAAGTGCAATCCCAAAAATTTCCGGCGTAAAGGATACGGGAACGTCAAGGACATGATTCTCTTTTACTCAAAATCGGATCGAATCGTCTGGAACGATCCGAAGACGCCCTTCGATTCCGATGAAAAGAAACGGTTGTTTAGAAAAAAAGATGAAGATGGACGGCGATATACGACCATACCGTTACACGCACCTGGAGAGACTCTGAACGGCGATACGGGCAAGCCGTGGCGCGGCATAAAACCGCCCAAAGGCCGCCACTGGAGAAGCGCACCGACAACGCTGGATGCTTGGGATGCGCAGGGATTGATCGAATGGTCCGCGCGGAGCGCTACTCCACGCAAGAAAATCTTTGCCGACGACAGTACGGGCAAGCGTATGCAGGACATCTGGGAATTCAAGGATCCGCAGTACCCTCTCTATCCAACGCAGAAGAACCTGCACCTATTGCATGCCATTATCATGGCCTCATCCTGCGAAGAGGATTTGGTGCTTGACTGTTTTTGCGGTGCGGGTACGACGTTAGTGTCTGCAGGAACTCTTAATCGTCGCTGGATTGGCATTGATCAGGCGAAACCTGCCATAGATGTTACGAGAAAACGACTTGCGGAAATGCCGAAGAATCTGTTTCCAGGCAAAGAGTACGAATTTTGGCAAGCTGTGCGATGACTGCGAACGCAGCAATCTATGTCTGGAGGCTAGATTGCCTGATATAATTCCTCCTTTGCTTGATTTTGATTCAATTGAGCGAGAAGTCAATCGCCGTAATCTGCTTTCCATGAGAGCCGAGATTGCTGAACGCTCGGTGCGGTTGGAGCGGCGTATCAAGCACTTTGCCGCACAGTTCGGTCTTGCCCCTGAAGATTTTTGGGAAGCCTTGGAAGCCAACCCTGGCGGGCCGCTAGCAGCCGTATTGACCAAAGAGGCGCGGCGTCAGAATATCTACGAGACGGCTGTGGCCCGTTATATTGAGGCTCTGCCGAATGTGTCTGCCTTTTGCAAATTAGCATCGCACGGGTCCAAAGCTTGCTATGTCAACAGCGATGGTCAAATACTCACAGGCACTCAACTGGCCCAAGCGAGCAAACCATCCAAGTCCCTGGATTTCCAGTGGATAACTGGGACATTTTCCTGTTACGCTGCACAGAAATATACTAAGGAAGGAGGTGGAACTCAGGATAGTCAATACAACGAAATGGAAAAATTGCTGCGCAACTACCAAGGCCGTACCAATAATGGGATGGCGTTTTTCGTATTGGTCGATGGACCCTATTACACCGAGACCAAAATCCGTCAACTGAGAAGCCTTACCCGCCAACTCAGGCCGCGTAGTTACGTCACTAGACTGAACGGCCTGCACGCTATTTTGGTATCTTTGGCATCTGCCTGAAGACTAAACGGGATACTAAATGAAATATCGGATAGCCTTTGGATTCATCCGTCTGTCATTAGGGTGCTACTCCACAGAGTAATTCCTGCTAAATCCAGTTCCGTTGCGCTTAGATCGGCTGGATGTCGTGGGACGCAGCATCAGCTGGCTCAGGCGCGAATGCCGCGTGTCCCCCGCTACGCCGCCATTCCCCCCAGCGCCTGACCTCATGTGGCGTACAATCCTCGCCAGCGGGCATAGGTAGCGTAATCAATCGCTGTTCTTCGATTTACATAATCTGACGTTGTGGGCCGTTGCGCCTGCCAAGCCGTCAAGTCGCCTTGCGCCGTCAGATCCAGGGCGTCCGCGCCCCCGCCGCTGCCGTAACTGATCAGGAGGATCCGATCGCCCCGGAGCGCCTGATCCAGAACGGCGCTCAGGCCCAGCAAGGCGGATCCGGCGTAGGCGTTCCCGACGTCGTTCACCAACAACCCCGTCTGCCACTGTTCCGTTTGGAACCCCAGTGCGCGCATGGCCCTGACGGCGAATTTGGGATTGGGCTGATGCACGACTACATGGCGATAGTCGGCGGCCGCGGCGCCGACGGCTTGCATCAAGCGTTCGCCCGCCGCCTGGACATGGTGGAAGTAGCCCGGCTCTCCGGTAAAACGTCCCGCATGGCTGGGATAGGACGCGGTCGGTCGGCGCCAGAAATCCGCGGTATCGGAGACCCAACTGAGGGTGGCGTTGACATGCACCGGGGATTCCGCCTTGGGCCCCAGGACGAAGGCCGCGCCGCCCGCGGCGGCCGTATATTCCAACGCGTCGCCCGGTCGGCTCTGGGCCGTATCCATGCCGGCGACGAGCGCATAACGGCCCATGCCGCTGCTGACGAAACCCAACCCGGCCTGCAAAGCTTCCGTGCCGGCCTTGCAGGCGAATTCGAAGTCGGCGGCTTGGGTCAAGGGCGCGGCGCCAAGGGCTTCCGCCACGAGCGTGCCGGTGGGTTTGACGGCATACGGGTGGCTTTCGCTGCCAATCCAAATCGCCCCGATCCGGTCCGGCGCAAGGCGGGCCCGCCGCAAGGCGTTGCGCGCAGCCTCCATGCACATGGTCGCCGTGTCCTCGTCCCGTCCGGGTACCGCCTTTTCCCGGATCGGCGTTTCGTCTTCGGCATGGGCCCAGACGCGCGCGATTTCCTGTCCCGCCAGACGAAAGCGCGGGATATAGGCGCCGTAGCCCACGATGCCGGCGGCGATGCCCGGCGCGTTCCCTCCGTTATCCGTCTGCATAAGCGTCCTTGGGTTTCTGCTTCCCCCCGCGTTGTCCGTAGCGGCGCGCCGCTTCTGCCGTGATTGTACGCGCCGCGACCATGGAATGCGCCACTTCCGCCGCCTGTGCGGCGGGAATGCCCGCGGCCAAGGCAACTTGGCGCGCGTGCAGGCGCATGTGCCCGCGCTGAATGCCTTCCTGGGTCAAGGCGTACAGGGCCGCCATGTTTTGGGCCAGACCGACCGCGGTCGCGATCGCCGCCAGGCGGGACGCGCTCGGTTGCCCTAACAAGTCCAGCGCGAAGCGGGCCGCGGGATGGGTGCGGGTGACGCCGCCTACCGTGCCCAAGGCCAAGGGCAAGGTCAGTTCGCCGTACAGGGCGGGGCGGGGATCCTGCGTCCAGGCGCGTTCGGACCACGGGGCCGGTAATGCGCCGCGCGGCGCGATCAGCGTCCAGCGCGTCAGGCCGGCGTAAACGCCCGCGCGGGCGGCCCAGGCATGCGCGCCGGCTTCCGCCGCGCGCCAGTCATTGCCGGTGGCCAACGCGACGCTGCCCACGCCGTTCAGGATGCCTTTGTTGTGCGTGGCGGCGCGGTACGGATCCGCCCGCGCCCAGGCATCGGCGCGCACGATGCTTTCTATGCAACGACGGGCCGCGGCGGGCTCCGAAGCCAACGCCTGCCAAGGATAAAGGACCCGGGCCGTCGCCCGCCTGCGCGCCGCCCAATTGCTCACGATGCGGGCGACGGCCTTGCCTCCCGTGAGGCTTTCCGTCCACGGGGCCAGGGCCTCAACCGCCGTATTGACGATATTGGCCCCCATGGCGTCGCCTACGTCGTAGGCCAGATGCACGACGAGCATGGGACCGGCCTCCGTGTCAGGCAAATGCCGCAGCTCCAGTTCTTGGGGCCCGCCGCCGGCGGCGGCTACGGAGCGGCTGACCGGGATCCGCTTCAGCAGTGCCTGCTTGCGCGCGGCCAAGAGCCGTTGGGCGGCGGGCAGGTCGGCGATGTCCATCAGCAGGATCTGGCCGATCATGACGTTGCCCGTGGTTTCGGTGAAGAAGCCGCCGGCGACGCGGGCCAGTTTGGCCGCCTTGCTGGCCGCGGCCACAACCGAGGGTTCTTCAATCGCCATGGGAATCAGGCGCTCGTCCGCGTCAATCCGAAAATTGGTGGCTACCGCCAAAGGCAGGCCGAAAAGGCCCACTACGTTTTCGCTGATCAAGTCCGCCTGGGCCCGCGTCAGATCTTCGGCCAGCCAGGCCAGCGTCGCGGCGGGAACGCCCGCGTCCGCATGCAGGCGGCGCAGGCGTTCCGGCAGGGGGAGCGCGTGAAATCCGGGCAGCTGCGAAGACGCGGGCGGCGACATGGCAAGCCTCTCTACTGAAAGTGGCGGATGAGCGCGTCCAGGAACGGGGCCAAGGCCTGCGGGACGAAACTCAGGTAGACCAGGAGGCCCAGCAACGCGGCCGCCTGCAACTTCTGGAGCGGCGGTTCGGGCGCCGGCGGCACGTCGGCGGCGGGACGCAGCAGAATGCGCAAGACGCGAATGAACCCGACGGCGGTCAGCACCGTGCCGACCGCCAAGACCAAGGCCACCTGCCAGTCGATGGTGGCGATGAACTGCCACGTGATCCAGAAAGGACCGAAACCGCTGGTCAAGGGAAAACCCACGAGGCCCAAGGCCCCGAAAAGGAACAGCGCCATGTTCCAGGGCTTGCTGTTGCCGAGCCCGCTCCAGCCGGCATCCAGGCGCGTCCGGCTTGCGTCCAACAGCGCGAAGCCGGCCAGGCCCGCCAGCAGGCACGCGCAACGCAAGAGGAACAGGATCAGCATGGTTTCCCATACCGCCGTCAAAGGCAGCGTGAACGCCAACAGGATCATGCCCCAGTTCAACATGCCGGCGTAGAACCATATGCGCTCCGGATTCTGGGTGCCGAAGGCGGCCAGGCCGCTCCAGATTACGGTAATCACGGACGCCCATCCCAGCCAGACGAAGAGAGGTTCGAAGTCCAGCAAGGCCGGGTGGATTTGCACGACGGCGCGCAACGCGATCAGCGCGGCGAATTGATACAGGAGGTCGGCCGCGGCGTTGGGCAGGGCGGCCGCGCCGTCCGCGTCGTTGCGCAACAGGGAATACAGAGGGAAGGGCAGGCACAACAGGAAAAGGCCGGCGGCCAGCAAGACGTGAGCCCGTTGTTCCAACGCCTCGTTCTGGGGATCCAGAGGCATCTGCGCGAAGAGGAGCCAGTGCCCCAGCACGAAGCACGGCGCGGCGATCAGGGGCGCCAGGACGACCCGGCGAAAGGCGGCTCCGCGCGGCGTATGGACAGACGGACTCCAGGCCGTCAAGGGGATCAGGCACAACGGCAACAGGAACGGCGCGGGCAAGGGGCCTTCCGCCAGCATGACGGCGAGGGAATAACCGGCCAGCAAAAGGACGAGGCCGGGCAGGTAATGGATGCCGGCCCGGGGCAACAACGTCAGCAGGAAAACGGCGGCCACGATGGCGTGCAGGAAAATCAGAGGGGGCGCGACGGACGGCGCCAGCGCCAGCGCCAGGCCCAGGCGGGGCATTTCCCACGTCGCCCGCCATGCGGGGTTGGCGGTCGCGGATCCCTGCTGGACAGCGGCCAGCCCCAATATGATCAGGAGCAAGGCGCACAGGCCCGTTAGCGCGGCGTACGCCGGCCGGCGGCGCAGGCCCCACGTCAGGCCCCCGCACGCCATATGCGCCAGGAACAGGAACGCGGGGCCGGAGGCCAGCGAACTTATATCCGGATTCATCCGTGCGCAGCGGCCTGCTGCCAGGAGAGCCACATGGATACGCGCAAGGCTTGCCGGGCCAGGAGCAGCAGCGCCAGCAGTTGCAGCACGTTCGCCAGATACAGCAGGGCGACGGCGTCCGGATAGGCGCTGAAAACCACTGCGTTGCCGGCCAGCGCCAGCCAGAGCAAGCCGAAGCCGAAGAAAGCGGCGTTATCCGCCAGACTCAGAAACGCGAAGCCGGTCGCCGTCAAGTACAAGGCCATGCGCGTCATGCCCGGAGCCTGGAGCAGATCCGGCAAGAAAGGCGCGAGACGGTGCAGGGGCGCGAAGCCGACGCCCAACGCCATCGCCGCGGCGATCAGGACGCGCAGGGTTACGGTCGGGCGCAGGGCGGCATGTCCCGTGGCCGGAAAGCGCAGAAAGCCCAACGAAAAGGCCAAGGCGCCCAAGGCCGGCGCGAGCGCGATGCCGGCGAAATGCGAGACTTGCGGCTCCAGCGCGCGGGTCAAGATATAAACGAAAGACGCCGCCGCCAAACAGAAGCCCAAGCCCATGAAGCGCAGATCCCAGACCAGCACCAGCAGCACCAGCAGCGCGAACCACAGCGTCTGGAGTAAGGGCAGCGCGGCTGGACTCAACATCCTTTTGGCCCTTGGCCTGGGAGGCCAGGCCTCGCGTCGTGCCTGGGACGCTGCGCGTGCATGGGATCAGCCTGCGGCCTGCGCTTAACGCAGCGCCGTCCAGAGCAACAGCAGCAGGATCAGAATCCAGCCTACGGCGCCGGCCCCTTCCGTGACCGCCAGCATGCGGGACCATGCCAGGGACAGGCGCGTGGCCCCGAACTGCATGCCGCTCGACAGCCATTCCAGGCTGAGCAGGCCAGGGAGACTCAGCTGGGCGTCAGACGCGGCGCCCTGAGTCCGCACGCGCAACCAAGCCAGCCCCAAGCCGCCGATACCGGTCGCCAGCCAATACGCGGCCATCCGCGGCCAGTCCGCCAGCAGACGTCCCGGGAACGGCGCCGCCGCGTCCGGCGCATTGAATTCCGCTATGCGATACAGCAGATGAGGATCCAGGCCAAAGACCGCGAGGGGACAAACCAGCATCAGGGCTCCGACCGCGAAGCGCCGTTGCGCGCTGGGCGCCAACGCGGCGCCTGACGCCGCGCCTTGCCCCGCAGGCAACCATAGGCCCGCGCTGAAACACGCCGCGGCGCCCAAAACGAGGAGGGAGGCGCCGGCGGCGCGCCCATCCAGGGCGAACCCGTCTCCGAAGGCCGTCGCGGCCGGGGTCAGCGGCCAGCCCAGCAGGCCCGCGGCGCCCAGGCCGCGCAGGACCGCCGCGCGGCGCCCGCCCGGCAGACGATCCGCAATCAACCACAAAGCTCCGCCCCAGGCGAAGGCGGCGGTCGGCGTCACCAACGCGTAGGCGCCTTGGGTGCCGGACAGACCGCCGAGCATGCCGATTTGGGTCACCGCCGCGACCAGGACGAAACTGTGCCTGAGGGATGAGCTCTGCACCAGGCAGCAAGACAGCGCGGCCAGGCAGAACGCGCCGATCATCCACGGCGCCGCGTTGGCCAGCACTTCCGGATGCAACGGGGACAGATCCAGCGCCAGGCCCAGCAGCCAGATGCCGGTCAGGGCCGGCAGCATGTGGCTGAATATGCGTTCCGCTACGCTCAGGCGCATCAGGCTGCTGGGCAGCAGCCACAAATGCAAGGGGTACGCGCCGGCGCGCAAGGCCGCCGCCAAGAGCAGCGCGTACACCGACTCGACCGGCAGCAGCGCGCCGATCAGCATCTGGCCGGGGCCGTTGATCCCGGCGGGAAACAGGCCTACCAGCAAGACCAGAGTCCCCAGCACGCCCAGCCCCAGGGCGCGATGGTACACCAGGGAATAGTCATGCTGCACCGTTTCGTGTTGATGCATGGCCAGCGTTTGGCGAATCACCATGATGACGTCCAGCACCATCCACATGAAGACCAGCGCGAGCATGTTGGCGCTGTGGACCAGTAGCCAGGCCGCGCCGATCGTGGCCAGGTTCAAGGCCAGAAAACGACTGTGAAAGAATTTCTCGGCCGGAGACAGGGGGACGTCCTGATTCTGGCCCGCCAGCAACAGGCCCACCAGCCCCAGCGCGCCGACCAGCAAGGCGATGTGCCAGTTCCAGCTGACCTTGATCCACAGCATCTGGAACGCGAAACGCGGAAAGGGCTGCCAGTCCCAGGCGTACAGGGGTACGCCCGGCATGAAAGCCAGGCCGATCAAGGCGCAGAACGCCGCGGCCAGGATGGACAAAGCCGCGATGCGCAGGTGCAAGGGCCGCGTACGCGTGGGATGGGCGAAGGACAAGACTACGGGCCCGAGGCCCGCAATCAAGACCGGCAGCAAAGGCGAGAAGAAGAGGCGGTTGAGCGCTTCCACAAACGGATCGATCGGCCCTCAAAATGGTCGGCGGCAGCCGGAACGGTTATCGAGGCCGGCGGGACGGCAGAGGCAAGGCTTGACGCGGCGGCACGCGGCCGCGCGCCGCCGCGCTGGGCGATCAGCAGGCTGCGCTTACTCGGCGCTCCAGGCGACCGGCGCGCGCGCCGTACCCCGGAAGACGAAATCCGACCAGGGAAGGCGCTCTCGCGCCATCAGTTCGCGTGCCCGCAATTCCGCCGTCAAGGCTTCGGGCGCGTCGCGGTACCCGACCGCCAGGGCCACGACCGGTTCCCAGTCCGCCGGCAGGTGCAGGGCCGCGCGCGCGGCCTCGGCGCTGAAGCCCCCCATCTGATGGACGTGCAGGCCCAGGGCGGTGGCCTGAAGCGACAGAGTGGCCACTGCCTGTCCCGTATCGTAAATCGCCTTGGCGTTGGGGCGGCCATTGCGACGGGACGTGGTCTGGGCCGACGCAATGGCCAACAGATCGGCCTTGCGCGCCCACGCTTGATTCATGTCCATGAGCGTGCCCAGCAGGCGCGCGAACGCGTCGGGATCTTCGTGCTGCAACGCATACACGAACCGCCAGGGCTGTTCGTTGAAAGAGGACGCCGCCCAGCGCGCGGCTTCGAACAGGCTGCCGACCTGTTCCTGCGTGAGCGCGTCCGGACGGAAGGCGCGCGGACTCCAACGTTGCGCAATGTTCTCGGCCAGGGCAAAACGGGTGCGCGCGCGTTTTGCCTGATCCAGGTTGGCGGCCATAGGCTGCATTTTCTCCCTTTTATTCAAGGCGTGGGGCAACAGGACGATGCCCCGGCCCTCCTAACCGGCGCGCGGGCCGCGAATCGCCAGGATTTCGCACCCCCCGTCCGTGCGGATTGTAAATGATCCCATGGCGGCCGGTATGAGAAGGCAATCCGGGTTGGACGCGGCGACCTCCCCACCCCGCGCCGCGACGCCGAACGATCCGGTCCATCCCACGATCACGTCGAAGGTCTGACCGGACGAGCGGCAGGCATACGCGGAACCCGGCGCCAAGGCCAGGCGCACGGTGCGGAACGCAGGGCAGTCCGCCAGTTGCTGGCCGGGAATCCCGTTCCAGGCCGCGGGGACGCCGCCGGCAGGGACAGACGGCGCGGACGTCTCCAGGGCGCGCAGGCCTTGTTCCCAGTGCAGCGGCCGCGCGGCCGCGCGGGGCCGATCCCAGTCGTAGAGCCGGTAGGTGGCGTCGCTGCATTCCTGAATTTCCAACATGGTCAGGCCAGGACCCAGGGCATGCACCGTGCCAGACGGCACGAAAAAGGACTGGCCCGGTTGCACTTTGCGCTTCTGCAACCGTGCGACCAGTGCGGCGGACGGCCCGGCCCGCTCCAGATCCGCCCGCGTGCATCCGTCCTTGACGCCCAGGAGCAAATGGGCGTCCGCGGCGGCCCAGCGCGCGACCCACATTTCGGTCTTGCCGTAGACCTCCGCGGCCAGCGCGCGGCTCCCGGTCGTCGGATGCACCTGCACCGACAGCCAGTCATCCACGTCCAGCAGTTTGATCAAGAGCGGAAAGCGTCCGTGCGCCAAGGCGCGGCCATTGCGTGCGCCGACCAGCAGCGGGCCGAACCGCGTCATGAGTTCGGGCAGGCGCTGGCCGGACAAGGGACCTTCCGTCACGGGCGTCAGGCCTTGGGGATGCCCCGACAGCAACCAGGCTTCCGCGATCCGGGCTGCGGCCGGCGCGTCGGCGAAACAGGACGCCAGACGGCGCCCGCCCCAAACGCGGTCGTGGAAAAGCGGCGCGAAGCGCAGAGGGCGCTGCACCAGGCGCCGCTCGGAGGCGGACGCGGTCATGTGCGTTGATTGTCCGCGGCGGCCTTGGCCGCGCGGATCGGTTCCGCTTTCGGATCCGGGCAGGCGGCTTCCGTTTCCGGCGGCGGCGACTCCGCCGCGGCGGCCGGCGCGGACTCCGGCGGCGGCGCGGCGAACCTGCGCCTGAGGCGTTGGTGGAAAGGCGGCGCCGCGCGGGCCTCCTCTTCGCTCTCGTACAGAAACGCGGGCGGTTGATCCAGGATCCGATACCAGGCGTAGGTGCCGGCCAATTTGAGGGAAGCCGCTACGGGCGCGGCCAAGATGGCGCCCAGGACGCCGGCCAGCGAAGTGCCCATGAGCACGCTGAGCAGTACGGCCAGGGGATGCAGGCGCAGTTCCTTGCCAATGATCCGCGGCACCAACACGTTGCCCTCCAGCTGATGCACCACGAGCAGGACGCCGGCCACGAGCAGGATGTAGTTCGACGTAGAGAGTCCGAACGCCGTAGTGCCCTGAAAAGACGCGGCCAGCACGGCGAACAGATAGCTGATGACGGGCCCGATAATGGGCAGGAACTCCATGGCGCCGGCTACCAGGCCCAACCCAAGGGCATTCTGCACGCCCAATATCCACAGCACGAGGCTGACGATGGCGGACATCAAAAGGGAAATGTTGATTTGACCGCGCAGGTACGTGCCCCAGATGCGGGTGAATTTGGCCCAGAGCGCTTTCATGTCTTCGCGTACGCTTTGAATCGGGGCCATGCTCGCCACGTACCCCCCTACGCGGGGGATATCGATGATGATGTAGAGACTGGCGACGACGATGAGCACGGCCGTGCCGAGGGCATTGACGGTGCCGCGCGCGAAGTTGGTGACGGCCGCGCCGCTTTGGCGGACCAAAGGATTGATCAACGTCAAGGTCTGATTTGCGATCGACCCCATGTCCCAGGCGAAAGCGGCGCCCGAGTCCCCCGCGGGCGCGAAGAGAGCCGTCAGATTGTTGAGGAATTGGAATTCCGGCCGCGCGGCCAACGCGGCCAGCCAGTGGGAACCGGCCAGCGCGTTTTCCAGGGAGTTCTGCAGCGTGTCAATCATGCCGGGCAAGGATTGCAGGAGCGCGTTGATCTGCGTGACGGACGTCGTGCCCAACCACAGGAAGCCGTACGCGCCGGCGGCCAGCAGCGTGACGAGCGCGAGCATCCCGGCGGCCGCGCGGTTCAGGAACGGCAGGCGGGCCAACAGGGAGACGAGAGGGTTCAGCAGGTAGGCCAGGACGATGGCCCAGATGACGGGTTGCAGGAAAGCGCGGAAACGCCAGAGGCACAACCCGACCAGGAAAAGGAATAACGCCGAGGCCAGCAGTTTCGTATTGGGGCTCCAGGCGTCGCTCGCCTCGCGCGACGGTGCAGGCGCAGTCATGGGCCTCAGTCTGCGGCCAGGTCCAGAAAATCGGCAGTCAATCGTTTGGGGCCGTGATCATCGAACATCACGGACACCTCTTCCATGCCGTTGCGCCACGCGGAAGCTATCACCGTGCCGCGCCCGAAAGAAGGGTGAACGACCGTCATGGCCGGCTGGAAGCTGGGGGCCGGGCTGGAAGCGGTCCGGCGCGCCTCCCAATTATAGATCGAATGCGGACGGCGGGCGCGCCCGTCCGCGGCGCGGGGTTCGGCGCGCGGGGCGTAAGAGGCGGTTGGGCGATGCCAATCCGGATACGCGTCCCTGCGCAACGCCGCCGTCGGTATGTCTGCGATAAAACGACTGGGTTCGCAAGGCACGGTTTGCGCAAAACGGTAGCGCGCGTCCGCGCGGGTGAGGAAGAGCAAATCCATGGCGCGGGTGACGCCCACGTACAGCAGGCGCCGTTCTTCCTCTATGTCCTTGACGGAGCCCTCATGGGTGCTGCGATAATGCGGGAGCAGATCCTCGTCCAGGCCGGCGATATACACCACGGGGTATTCCAGCCCCTTGGAGGTGTGGAGCGTCATCAAGGTCAGTTTGTCTTCCTGATCGTCCGCTTCGTCCTGGCCGGCCGCGAGGCTGACGTGCTCCAGGAACAATTCCAGAGGATGCAAGGCCAACTCCTCTTCCGGCCGTTCCGGGACGAAGTGCGACGCGAACGTAATCAATTCTTCCAGGTTGTCCAGGCGGTCCTGGTTCTCGTCAGGGCTTTTTTCCAGGTGGGGGATGTACCCGGAAGACACGCAGACATGGCGCAGGAACCGGCCTGCCTCGTACGTTGCGGCGTCGGCCAGGGCGGCGCGCCATGAATCAAGCAGTTCGGAAAATCGGCGCAAGGCGTTCCGCGCGCGGCCGGCGACGGCTATGGGATGCGCCTCCAGTTTCCGGGCATCGGCGTGCGGGACCGCTGCGGGCCCGTGACTGATGAGGCGCAGCGCGTCCGAGACGGACAGCTGCCACGCGCGGCTGGCCGCGTGCAGTTTGGCGACGGTGGCGGGGCCAATGCCGCGGGCCGGGCGTCCGATGATACGCGTCAAAGAGGCGGCGTCGCGCGGGTTCGCGATGAGGCGCAGGTAGGCCAAGACGTCCTTGATTTCCCGGCGCTCGTAGAATTTGAGCGCGCCGACGACGCGGTAGGGGATGCGTTGATAGAGCATGGCTTCTTCCAGCTCGCGGCTTTGGGCATTGGTACGGTACATAACCGCCATATCCTGGAAGCCGTACCGGGAGCTGTCCGCGAGGTTGGCTGCGCTCAAACCGATCCACTCCGCCTCGCGCCGGCCGTCGCTGGCCTCGCACAGAATCGCTTTCTGCAGCGGCCGGCGTTCCGTAAAGAGCGTCTTGGCCGCGCGCGCGGCATTGTGCGCGATCAGGCCGTTGGCCACGTCCAGAATCTGGGGCGTGCTGCGATAGTTCTGTTCCAGGAGAAGCGTACGGGCGCGCGTGAAGTCGCGCCGGAAGCGATGCAGGTTTTCGTAATTGGCGCCGCGGAAGGAGTAGATGGATTGATCCTCGTCGCCGACCGCGAACAGGTGCTGGGGCGCGTCCGGCACGTGAACCAACTGCTTCAGGAATTGGTATTGAACGAGATTCGTGTCCTGGAATTCGTCCACCAGCACATGTTGCCAGCGCCGTCGATATTTGTCCCGGATCGCTTCGTTGGCGCGCAGCAAATCCAGCGCGTTCGCGAGCAGATCGTCGAAATCCATGGCATTGCTTTCGGCCAGCCGCGCCTGGTATAACGCATACAGGCGGTTGACGTGCGGTTCCATGAAGTCGGCGCCCGGCTGATCCGGCGGGCGCGGCTTGATGCCGCGGCATTTGCAGTCGCTGATCAGGCGCTTCAGTTCGTACGCGCTTACGCTGTCCTCTCCGGTCTCCTTCAGAATGTCCGCGAGCAACTGGTTTTGGTCCTGGCTGTCGAAGATGTTCCAGTTGCGTTCATAGGGGATGCTTGCGTGCTCTACGCGCAGGAGACGGGCGCAGATCGCGTGGAACGTGCCCACGGCCAGCGGGACGCCGTAGCGCTGGGCGCGCGCCGCGCCCAGGTCCGACGCGCCGGATAACAGCGCGTGGACGCGTTCTTTCATTTCCGCGGCCGCCTTGTTGGTGAAGGTGACGGCCAGGACGTTCCAGGGCGGAACGCCGAGCTCCTGCACCAGGTAGGCCACGCGGTGGGTCAACACCCGCGTTTTGCCCGAACCGGGACCGGCCAGGATCAAGGCGGGGCCGACGGGTAACGTTACCGCCTCGCGTTGGCGGGGATTCAGGCCATCCAGATTGTGAGGCATGCGTTGAGTCTCGTTGCGAAATTGCGCATCGGTCCAGTCCAGGGCGCGGCCGTCACCATCCTGTGCATCATACTACTTTCCCGGCACGCGAACGACGCAGGCGCCGCGCCTCGGACGGGCCTCCTGCGCGGCGCGGCTACGATCGGCAACAGGGATGGCCTGTCGCTTGGCGGCACGCCGCGGCAAAATCCCGCGGCGGCGGACAGGCGAACTCTTGGCGACAGAGATCGACGAACGCGCCCAGCGGCAAGCCCATGGCGCCGGCGGCGCAGCCCTCCAGCCTGTCCACGAGGCGGTATTCCGTATCTTGCAGTCCGTATCCGCCTGCCTTGTCCCATCCTCGTCCCGAACGGGCGTACGCCTGCATCTCGTTCGCCGCGAGCGCGCGGAGGGTCAGGCGGGCACTGTGGACCAGGGCGCGCCTTTGCCCGGTATACGCGTCAATGACGCAAAGGCCGCTATGCACGGAGTGCGGGGTCGCGCGCAACAAAGACAGGTATGCCAGGGCCGTTTCCGCGTTTTGGGGTTTGCCCAGGATGCGGCCCTCTACATCGACCGTAGTGTCCGCGCCTACAACCAGGGTTTTCCGCTTCCGATCTTGCTTGCGCCGGGGGGACAAGGCCGCGAACAGGGCGTACGCCTTGCGCGCGGCCAACCGCGCGACCATGGCCGGCCCCGTCTCGCCCGGCGCCCGGTCTTCCGCCACGGGAACGGGGCGTACGGCCACCGGCCAGGCCAAGGCCTGAAGCAGTTCCCGGCGCCGCGGGCTGGCCGAGGCCAGAAGCAGGGAAACTCCGAATGCCATGCGCCACCTGCAGATGAAAGGGAAGCCGCGCCCGCATGCAACGCCGTTCTGCGTCGCCGGACTCGGGACGCGAAATCCCGGAAAAGCCTCGCGGCCCAGTATAATGCTACGCGCGCCGAATTTCGCCAGACGCTCCTTGACGATCTTGGGCGCAAGCCCGATTCCACCCAGCAGCGGGGTTCCCAAAGCCCTAGGAGATCTGCTTCAATGTCGTCTACACGCGGGCGGCCTCAAGCCGATGCGGCCATCCCTGACGCTTATCCGGCGACGCGCGCCGCCATCATAGGATGCGGCGGCATGGCGCGCAACCACTTGCGCAATATCTTGGCGGATCCGCGCGGGACGTCCATTGACGTCGTATGCGAACCGGTCGCCGCCCATTACGAATTGACGCAACAGATCTTCGCGCAAGCGGGCCAGGAGGCGCCGCCCAATATTCCGGATCTGCGCGCCTGCCTGGAGGCGACCCAAGGAAAACTGGATGCCGTCTTCATCGTTACGCCCCATGCCATGCACCACGAGCACGCCTCCCTGTGCCTGGAAGCGGGGTTGGACGTCCTGGTGGAAAAGCCCATGGTCGTCAATCGGGCGGAGGCCCTGTCCCTCATAGCCACGCGCGACCGGACCCAGGGGCTTTTGACGGTGGCATTCCAAGGCAGCCTCTCGCCGCAGATTCGGTGGGCGTCCGCGCGTCTGCGGGAAGGCGCTTTCGGCGCGATCCGCGCGATCAGCGGCACCGTGTGGCAAAGCTGGAAAGGGCACGGCGTGGGACGCTGGCGGTCCGATCCCAAAATGTCGGGGGGCGGCTTCATGTTCGACACGGGCGCGCACATCATGAATACCGTCGCGGACTTGGCGGGGCAGGACTTTACGGAAGTGGCCGCCTGGCTCGACAATGCCGGCCAGCCCGTGGACATTATGGCGGCCGTGATGGCGCGTTTGCCCTCCGGCGCTTTCGTCACGCTCAACGGCTGCGGGGATGCCGTGCGCAGTTGCGATTCCGACATCCGCGTCTTCTGCGAAAAGGCTACCTTGCGCGCCTGCATGTGGGGCCGCTGGCTGGAAGTCCAGAGGGACGGCGAGCCGGGCTATACGCCCATAGATTTGCCGCCCATGAAAACGGCCTGGCATCGTTTCCTGGACGTCCGGCACGGCCGCATCGAGAATCCTTCGCCGCCCGAGGTGGGACTGCGCATGTTGCAGTTGTGGGACGCCATCAAAGCCTCCGCGGCCCAAGGCGGCCAACCCGTATCCTGCTGACCGCTATGACGGCGGCATTCCTTTGACCGTAATCTGCGAGGACCAGACCATGACCGTCACGATTTGGAACGAATACCGCCATGAGAAACTGCACGAGGGCATCGCCGAGATTTATCCGGACGGCATTCACGGCGCCATCCGCGCCGGATTGCGCAACCAGGACATCTTCGACGTTCACATGGCCACGCTGGACGAACCGGAGCATGGCTTGACCGACGACGTGCTGGAGTTCACGGACGTGCTTATGTGGTGGGGGCATATGGCCCATCACGAGGTGGCAGACGCCGTGGTGGACAAGGTCTACAAGCGCGTTTTGGAAGGCATGGGCCTGATTGTGCTGCACTCTGGACACTTCTCCAAGATCTTCCGCAAACTGATGGGCACGTCCTGCAGCTTGCGGTGGCGGGAGGCCAGCGAAAAGGAACGCCTCTGGGTGGTGAGGCCCGGCCATCCGATTGCGAGAGGCCTGCCGCCGTATTTCGAACTGGAACGCTGCGAGATGTACGGCGAATTGTTCGATATCCCGCCCCCCGACGAATTGGTGTTCGTCAGCTGGTTCGAGGGCGGCAACGTGTTCCGCAGCGGGTGCTGCTTCCATCGCGGCAACGGCAAGATCTTCTATTTCCGACCCGGCCACGAAACCTTCCCGATTTTCCACCACCACCTGATCCAGAAGGTGCTGGGCAATGCCGTGCGCTGGGCCGCGCCGGCGGGCGGACCCCCGTATCCGTATTCCGTGCCGGAATCCACGCGCCCGATCGCGATCAATGAAAAAGACGCGCTGGAACCGATCGCGGCGGAGGCCGAAGAACGCCTGCGCGTAGGCTAGCGCGCCGCCCTCGGCAGGCATTCGCCTGACGGGGCGCAACGGAACGCGTTCCGCCTGGTCCGACCGGGCATGCGGGATGAGCGGCGGCGCGGATGCGGCCTCGATTTCTTGGTTAGCGAAAGGCCTGCGGGCCCCACGCGCAAGCCGGACGCCGATTAGCGGGCGGTACGACGCGCATCGTCGCCAACGGGTACGCCAAGACGGCAGCTGGGCCTTGAGGAGTTACCTGCGCAACCCCTGGGACAAGGCCCGCCGCGGTGCTCAGCTTCGTCCGTCAAGCCCATTGCATGCTGCGGGTGTTGGTTCCAGTGGGGTAGCGGGCAACAGGACGGAACCGGAAAGGAATGCCCTGCCCCGTCAGGCCCAGGGCCTGCGCAGGTCGACGCGTGGGCTGAGGGCCGCCAAGCCGGCCACAGGGGCATTGACTGGCCATTTCGCATTGCGGATGTCCGCGTACGTCTCAAAAAATTATCCGACAATTGAAACAGGACAAAGTACGAGGGGCCGCAACTTCCCCGACGATATCTGGAGAGCGTGGGCTGAGGGCGCCCGCTCGGTTGCCCAACGCGGCGGATCGATCAGGGGCGTCCCCTGCGTTCCCTCAAGCGCGGCCCGATGTCAGGACAACGTCCAACGATCTACCGAATGCCCCTTTGCGTACGTCGCTTGGCGGCGTCGGGGCGCGCCCTTTCGCAGAGGCCTGCAACGCAAAGACCTCGCCCGCGCAATAAGGAGCGCGTGTCCAGGGAACAAGGGCAACGCAACCTTAATCCGTTCTGTTTTGCTCTGCAGGCGACGACCAATGCAGCACCTCCTGTAGGATTCGAACCCACGACCCACTGCTTAGAAGGCAGTTGCTCTATCCAACTGAGCTAAGGAGGCCTATATCTTGCATTGTACACTCTCCCGCAGAGGCCTTCAATGCGAAAGGAACGCTCTACGGCTACTACGCGCGGCGCGACATGGACTTGACGCTGTTCTTGACGGATCGGCGCGCCGCGCGTCAAAGCCAATCCATGCGATCGAACCTTGGGTGCAGGCTACGGAGTTCCGGCGCGCGTAGCCTGCACCGGGCAGCCAAAGGTCAAGCGGCCGTGCGTTGCGGCGCGCGAGGCCAATCTCCGGCCTCGCGCGCCGCGCATAATGCGGAGCAGGGCCGGTTCAATACAGAAACATCGGCAGGCCTTCTATGCCCTTGAGTTGGGGTCTATATTGCTCTGCGTCATACAGCCGGTCTACGTCCACGCGGCGTACGCCCTGCGTCACTTCGCCCATATCGATGTGGGTGAATCGCCCTTCCCGCACCGCGACCATGCGCCCGCTTTGGCCTGCCAGCAAAAGATCCGCGGCCAAGTGGCCAAACGTGCGGGACACCATCAGGTCCAGCGTGTCCGGCGCGCCCGTGCGCATCAGGTAAGCCAACTTCTGGTTGATGATATGGCAACCGGTCAGCTGTTTGATCAGATCGCCGGTGATTTCGCCGATGCCCCCCAATTTGCGATGGCCGTAGGCGTCCGCCGCGCCCGATTCAATGATCTCTCCGCCTTCCACCGTCGCCCCTTCGCTGACGATAACCATCGCGTAGCGGCTGGCGTTGCCCTGTCGGTCGGCCTGGACCAGGGCGGCCAGCTTCTCCGGGTCAAAAGGCACTTCGCAGATCAGCGCGCGATCCGCGTCCGCGGCGTAGCTGCTGATCAGCGCGGTTTCCCCCGAATTGCGGCCGAAGAGCTCGACCACGGCCACGCGCTCATGCGAACCGGCGCTGGTGCGCAAATGGGTGATGGCTTCCACGCTGCGGGTTACCGCGGTGCTGAACCCCATGCAATAATCCGTGCCGTAGACGTCGTTGTCCATGGTCTTGGGGCAGGCCACGACCTGCACGCCTTCGGCGTGCAGGCGACCGCCGTAGCCCAGGGTGTCGTCGCCTCCGATGGGCACCAGCGTGTCGATGCCCAAGGCTTCCAGATTCTGGACGACCCGGGACGTAAAATCGTACGTGCCATCGCCGTTCGCTGCGCCGTCGTCCGCGGAGCAGTGGGCCGGGATGTCGGCAGCCTTCGTTTTTCCGGGATTGGTGCGGCTCGAATGCAGGAAAGTGCCTCCTGTCCGGTCCACCGTGCGCACGACGGCGGCCGTAAGCGTCCGCGTGTGCTGGGCCAAGGAAGCGGGCTCGTCCGGGATTACGTTCAGGGGACCGGCCCACCCGCGGCGAAAGCCTATGACCTCGTGCCCAGCCGCGGTCAGGCGATTAACGATGGTTTTGATGCAGGGATTCAGGCCAGGCACGTCGCCTCCGCCCGTAAGAATGCCTACCTTCATTTCCTGTCCTCCCGGTTCACAACTGGCGTAGCGAGTCCCCCCCCCCGATTCTAGACGAGAACCGCGCGCGACCGGCAAACCGGCACGCGGGCCCATGCCTTTCCGGCTGCGTGCGGGCGGCGCGTAGCGTCCTGCGCGCGGCATATCCGCTCCTTGCCCGGAGAGGGGAGGGCGATCCGCTGTTATCCGCCCACCGCGGGAAAGACAGGGACGTCCCGGCGCGGCCGCGTCTTTCACGGAAAGACGCGATGCTGGCGCAGGGCCAGCCGGTAATACCCCACCAATTGATCCATGGTGCGCCGCCAGGACTGCCGTTGGGCATGGCGCCAGCCCGACTGGGCCAAGGCGTCCAGCTGGACGCGGTTGTCGCGCAAGGCCTGTACGTAGAGGCGAATCTGGTCAGGACGGTCCGGGTCGAACAACAGCCCTGTCTGGCCATGCCGGATGGAATCCGTAATCCCCCCCTTGCGCGCGGCGATCACCGGCAGGCGACAGGCCATGGCTTCCAAAGCCACCAGGCCGAACGTCTCCGTCGTGGAGGGAAAAACGAAGACGTCCGCGGCCCGGTAGGCGTTAATCAGATCGGCGCCGTACCGATAGCCGGTGAAGACGGTCGGCGTGCCCGCGTACCAGGCCTTCAGTTCCCGGTGGCTGGGACCGTCGCCGACCAGCGCCAGGCGCACGCCGGCCATCGGAAACAGATTGTCCCGCAATTCGAACAGACCCTTTTCCGGCGCGTGGCGTCCCACGTTGAGCACCAGGAGTTCATGCGGATGGCCTTGCGTCAACTCCCTGCGCACGGCGGGCGGCACGGGGCCCGTGGAAAAGAATTGCGTGTCAATGCCGCGGTGCCACCACCGTACGCGGCGGAAACCGTGGCTGCGCAGATCGTCTCGCAACGCGCGGGAGGGACACAACGTCAACGTGGCGCAATTATGGAGGAAGCGCTCGTAGGCCCAAATGGCGTTGGTCAAGTGGCCGGTGCGATAGAAACGGGCGTAGCGGGCGATATCGGTGTGGAACGAAGCGACGACCGGCACGCGCAATTTCCGGGCCATGCGCATGCCGAAAGGCCCCAGCGCGAAAGGATGCACCACATGGATCAGATCCGGGGCGAAGCGCTTGAGAATGCGGAAAGTCTCCCGGGTCGGGTAATTCAGTTTCAATTCGCGGTAGTACGGCGCCGTCACGCCATTGACGCTGATCACCGGAAAACCGGCGAATTCCGAAGGGCTGCCGGGGGGCGCGAACAGAATGGCCTGGTGGCCTTCGGAGGCCAGATAGCGCAGGACCAGTTGCAGAATGTTGACGACCCCGTCCACCTTGGGCAGGAACGTTTCCGTGAACAGGCCGATGCGCAGGCGCGCGCGCGGGCGGAGGCGCCCGCGCGCCCTAGACAGCATGGCGCGCGCCGTCCGCCGGACGGCGATAGCGGCCGCGGCCGCGCCGCGCAGGGCGCGCGGCCCAGGCGGTCGGGAACAGGGAAATGAGCAACATGGGCCAACCAGGATTAATCCCGCCGCGCGATCATGGCTACAATAACATATCAGTCATGCTTGTTTGCACCCCGGAGCCTTGGCTGAGACCGGGAAAGGCGCGAAGAAATCATCCATGAATGCGGAAAAGTCAGTCATCGTCGTGGGCGGAGATGGATTTTGCGGTTGGCCGACGAGCCTGCATCTTTCGCGGCAGGGCTACGCGGTCACGATCGTCGACAACCTGTCGCGGCGCGCGATCGATCGGGAACTGGGCACCCAGTCCCTGACCCCGATTGCGTCCATCGCCACGCGTTTGCGCGCGTGGCGCGATACGACCGAAAACGAAATCGACTTCGTCCATCTCAACGTCGCGGAAGACTATGCGGATTTGGCGGGCGTCATCCGGAAACGCAAGCCCCACGCCATCGTGCATTTCGGCGAGCAACGCGCGGCGCCCTATTCCATGAAGTCGCCGCGGCACAAGCGCTATACCGTGGACAACAACGTCAATGCTACCCATAACCTGCTGTGCGCCCTCGTCGAAACGGGTCTGGATGCGCACGTCGTGCATCTGGGCACCATGGGCGTGTACGGGTACGGTACGGCCGGCCTGACGATTCCCGAAGGCTATTTGCCCGTTACCATCGATGTCCAGGGCCGGACGCAGGGCATGGACATCATGTATCCGCCCAACCCGGGCAGCGTCTATCACATGACCAAGACCCTGGACGCGCTGCTTTTCTTCTATTACAACAAGAACGATCAGGTCCGGATCACGGATCTGCACCAAGGCATCGTATGGGGCACCAATACCGACGATACGCTCCGGGACGAACGGCTGATCAATCGGTTCGACTACGAGGGCGACTACGGGACCGTCCTGAATCGGTTCCTCCTGCAGGCCGCGGTCGGGCATCCCATCACCGTCTACGGGACCGGCGGGCAGACGCGGGCTTTCATTCACATCCGGGACACCGTCAAGTGCGTGGAGCTGGCGATCCGGAATCCCCCGGCGGCGGGGGAGAGAGTCAAGGTGTTCAACCAGACGACGGAAACGCATCGCGTCCGGGATCTGGCGGCCTTGGTGGCCCGGATGACCGGCGCGGAAATCCGCTACTACCGAAACCCGCGTTTCGAAGCGCTGGACAACGAGCTGCGCGTGGAGAACAGCCAGTTCCTGCAGTTGGGGCTGGATCCCGTAACGCTGAGCCAAGGCTTGCTGCGCGAAGTGATCGAGGTGGCGAAACGCTACAAAGACCGTTGCCAGCCGGAGAAAATCATCGCGGACTCGACTTGGCGCCACGACATCCCCGTGGATCGCCAGGGGCAAGCCGCGCCCAATGCATGGCGTCCCGACGCGTAGGCCGCGGGGTTGCGGATAGAGGCGCAACCGCCCCTTACGCGCATTCCGCCGCGGCCGCCGCGGCGGCCTCCGGGGCGTCGCGCATGATGTTGGCGGGCGACTGCATGAGGTAACCCAGCCGGACGCGCGCGATGACCGTCAGCTGCGGCTCGCTGTCGGTGGCCAGATCGGCGGTCGAATTGAAGTATTCAATGGCCCGCGCCATGTCGCCGCGGGCCTCGGCCACGCTGGCGACGACGAAATGCGCTTGCGGAAAGTCCGGCGCGAGATCCAGGGCCGCCAGGGCCGCGCATTCGGCCCCCGCCAGGTCGCCTACGCGCAGGCGGTGCTGGCCGATCGCAGTCCACAGACTGGCGGGCGGACGCTCCGGTTGGGCGAAAGCCTCGTCGAAATACGTTTGCGCCGCCTCCGCGTTGTCCAGGCGCTCCTCCAATACGCCGGCCCACAGCAGGAGTTCCGCGTTCCGCTCCGTGTCGGCCAAGCCTTGCGCCACCAAGGCGCGCCCGGCCTCGAAGTCCCCTGTATTCAGCGCGCTTTCCAGATCGTAGGTCACTTCCGAAATCCGCACCGCCGTCGGATCGGGCGGGATGACGCGCGTCAACACGACCCACGCGAGCGCGACCAGACCGACCGCGGCGCCGAGCCAACGCAGGCCCCTGAAGAGCTGGCGGCGGAGGCGTTGGCGATGGATTTCGTCCAGACGCCACCAGAATTCCTCGCTGCGGGCATGCGCGGCCCGCAGCGCGGGCCAGTCGCCGTGCGGACGGGCGGCCGCCACGAATTGTCCCGCCGATTCCCGGATTTTGAATTCGAAGCCTGCCCACAGGCCCGCCTCGGCTTTCAGGTCTACGCCTTCGGCCCGCAATTGCGCCATGGCGGCATGCGTCGCGTCCAGCAGTTCCAGCGTGCGGACGACGGTCTGGGCATTGACCTGGATCAGGAGTTTCTCCAGTTCCGCCAAGGCCGCGCGCAGTTCCGCGGCCGGACTCAGCTGGGGGGCTTCGATATGGTGGGCCACTGCGCGGGACCTCCGGACGCCGTCTAGGGTTGCGCGCGGTGCTGGAGATCGCGCTGCAATTCCCGGTACACGCGGTTGATGCCCGAATTGATCTGGCTTTCGATCTTGGACTTGCGCGTGGAAGGCACCTCGAACTGTTGCACCATTTCCTCGATCAGGGCTTTCTTGGTTTCCGCCTTGTCCAGGCCCGCTTCCAGGCAACGCGTCACCCCGTCCCGCATCTTGCTAATATACCCGGCCAACCGCTTGATGTCCGTAACCGTGCAGGGCTGGCCGTGCCCCGGCACGATCTTGTCCGGCGCCAGTTCCTGGATCAGATTGAGCGCCGCCAGCCATTCCCGGGAATTGGCCTGGGCCATATAGGGATGCTGGTCGGTCCAGATCGTGTCCCCGACGAAGCAAATGCGCTCCTTTTCGAGCCATACGATGCTGGTCGCCGGGGTATGGCCGCCCACGTGAATGCATTCGATCTGGGTGTCGCCCATGAAGAAGCAGGCGCGATCCGTAAAGGTGATGTGCGGCGGTATGAATTCGATGACGTCCAATTGCGCCTGGATGGCGGGTTCCCGCCGGAAGCTGTTGCGCACCCGTTCCCGGAAATTGTCGGTATAGCCCTTCATCTCCTTGTACACCCGTTCATGGCCGATCACCTGCGCGGGCATGAAATACTGGCAGCCCAAGGCGTGGCCGCGATGGTGATCCGTGAGGACGATGTAGCTCACGTCCGCGTGCTTGGATTGCTCCGCGATCTGTTGGCGCCAGTCCTTGGCCTGTTGCGGCACCAGGGGCGTGTCGATCAGCACGACCCCTTCCCGCGTGACCACGAAGCCGGTGGTGCAAGTGCGGTAGGCGGTATTGATGAACACGCGGGGGCCGATTTCCTCTCGTTGGCCCAGCCCCCCCAACTCGGCTTTGGGCGACGTCTTGCGTTGGGACATGGCTATGGAAGGGACGATGTGGACGGAATACGGGTGCCCGCCGCGCTCTGCGCGGGCGGCGGGCGGCGCGGGCCGGAACGAACCGCGGGTCACCGGAATTCGTCCGCCGCCTTGCGGGCAAAGGCTTGGGCGCCCGCCTGACTCGCCGCCGCGGCCGCGGCGGGCCGCCGCGCGGCCGCGCGCGGGCCTCTGCGGGTTGCTGCGGGCCTGGCTACCTGTTCCCGCGAGGCCAAGACGTAGGGCGCGAAAGTTTCCAGGTCGGACAACCGCGAGGCGAAATACAGGCGTTGGCGTTGCAGCACGTGGGGATAGTCGCTCAAGCCCAGCTCGGCCAGCACTTCGTCCGGACGCCCCGTAGCCCCCTCCAGCATCTGTACGCGCAGGCGGAATTCCCAAAGGCCGGCCGCGGCGCCCCTACAGGCCAAGGCATGGACCAGGGGCCGCAAGTTGTATTGGTAGCTGCGTCCCTTGCGTTGCCGCGTCCGCCAGATTGCGGTGCGCGCGAGAAAACGGTCCACGCGCGCGGGGCCGTCCGTCAGGTGCGGCGCGTCCACCTGCAACGCGTAATCCGCGCCGAACAGCAGGGATTGCAACGCCGGGGTTTTCAGGGGCATGGCCTGCACGTCGAGAATATCCATGCCGGGCGGCATGGCGCGCGCCAAGCGCTCCTGCACGGCGGCCGGAACCGCCGCCGTTGCCAGGCGGAAGTCCATAAGCTCCCTTTGGCCGCTGAAGCCGACTCCCAACGGGGCCGCGAATTGCATATGCGGTTGGGGATTGTAGCCCTGCTTGTACGCCAGGGGCAGACGGGCGCGCCGCAGGGCGCGTTCCCACAGGCGGAATTCGTCCTGATGGGAAATGAAACGCAAGGCCGCGCCGCGGGCGTAGAGAACGCGGAAACGGTGCGGGCAGGCCGGGGCGGTCGACATGGGCTGGGTCATTCCGCAGCGACGCGCGCCAAGACTTCGCGCGCGACGGTGCCTTCCCGGCGTTGCGGCACCCGCACGGGGAACTGGCCTTGCCGGTGCGGGGACATTTCGTCATTGAAGTACAGAGGCACGGGCGCGACGTCGACGGGTTGGCGCGTTTTCCCTTGGCCCAAAGGCGGGCAGCACCAGGCCGCGTCCGGCGCCGCGCGGCGCTCTTCCTTGAAATGGCCCAGAATGCCGCAACTGAAGCAGTGCTCCCGGCAGTCGTCCACGACGCCTCCCAGAAACGCGTTGCGGTACTCTTCATACAGGAATTCCTTGCGCAGGCCCGCCGAGATGTGATCCCACGGCAACGTTTCCGTGGCCTCGCGCGCCCGGTACAAGTACCAATCCATGGAGAGGCCCGCGTCGGCGAAAGCCTGTTCCCACGCGTCGAAATTGAAGTGCTCGCCCCACGCGTCCAGCTTGGCGCCCAATTCCCAGGCCCGTTGTATCACCGGGCCCAAGCGCCGGTCGCCGCGCGTGAGGAAGGCTTCCAGCATGGTTTCCTGCGGTTCGTTCCAACTCAGCGCGATGGCTCGATCCTTGAGCCGGGCCTTCAGAATGTCCACATGGCGCCGGATCCGGTCGGCGCCTTCCAGCGGCACCCATTGGAAAGGCGTCTGCGGCTTGGGCACGAGGGTGCTCACGCCGACGCGGACCTTGGCCTTGCGCCCGATGCGCTGGCGGCCTTCCGCCAGGACGGCCTGGGCGAGCGCGGCGATGGCCTCGACGTCCGCATCCGTCTGGGTGGGGTGGCCGATCATGAAATACATTTTGATGGTCGTCCAGCCCCGGGCGTAGACTTCCGCCGCCGTGGCCAGCAAGGCTTCGGACGCGATGGGTTTGTTGATGACGTCGCGCAGGCGGTCGGTGGCGGCTTCCGGCGCGAACGTGAAACCGGAGCGCCGGCGGCCTTTTTCCAGCAGCTCCATCAACCCGACGCTGAAGGATTCGATGCGCAGGCTGGGCAGGCCGATGGACAATTTCTCGTGGCCGTGCTTCTCCACGATCCGCCGCACCAGTTCCTCGACGTAGGTATAGTCGCTGCTGCTCAGGCTGAGGAAACTGACCTCTTCGAAGCCGCAGTGCTCGATCATCTCGTCCACGGCCTGCAGCACTTCCTCCAGCGGCCGTTCGCGGACGGGACGGAAAATCATGCCGGCCTGGCAGAAGCGGCAGCCGCGGGTGCAGCCGCGCATGATTTCGATCGCGGCGCGGTTATGCACCGTGTCGATGAACGGCACGATGAACTTCGTGACCGGCGGCGGCAGTTCGGCTACGATGCGCTTCATGACCTCCGGCGGCGCGGCCGGGTCGACGGGCGCGGTTTTCTCCAGCCGCCCGTCCGGCCAGTACGTGGCCGCGTAGAGTTGCGGCGCGTAGACGCCGGGAATGGCGGCCAGGGATTGCCACAAAGCCTTGCGATCGGCGCCGGTTACGCGCCAGGCGCGTTGCGCGTCGATGACTTCCAGGATGACCTCTTCCCCTTCGCCGATGATCATGGCGTCGAAGAAAGAGCTCATGGGTTCCGGGTTGTAACAGCCCGAACCGCCGGCCAGCACGAGGGGCGCGCGCGCGTCCCGCGCCGCGGCCAGCAGAGGGAGGCCTGCCAGGTCGAGCATGGTCAGCACGTTGGTATAGAGCTGTTCGTAAGGCAGGCTGAAGCCGAGGACGTCGAAATCCGCCAGCGGGTGTCGGGTTTCCAGGCTGAAAAGCGGAATCGCTTCCCGGCGCATGACCGCTTCGAAATCCGGCCACGGGCAATACACGCGCTCCGCCAGCAGAGCCGGCTTTTGGTTGATGAGATCGTAAAGGATCATCAACCCCAGATTGCTGCCGCCCAACTCGTAGGTTTCAGGAAAGGCCAAGGCAATGCGCGACGCGAGATCCGGTGCGTCCCAGTCCTTGACGACGCTGTTCAATTCGCCGCCCGTATAGCGTCCCGGCACCGTTACCTTGGGCAAGACGCGGTTCAAGGCGCGCGTGATTTGGTCAGGGGTCTTCAACATGGCGTCGCGGAGCAGGGCGCTGCCGGTCAAGGCCAGGCAACGCGCGCGGGGCGGCGGCGCGCTAAGGTACAGGGAAACATGCCACCTGTCAATGCGCATTAAATAGCAACATTATAACAGACCGCGGCGCGGCAGGGCAGGGTCGGTCTTTGGCTGGGGCCGCCAGAGTTCGCCCAAGCGATAGAGACGATGCCTTTTACCGGGGCCGCAAGGCTTGGGGTACGTCCAGCCAAGGGGCGAACCTGACGCGTAACGCAGCCTACGCGCCCAACAGAAGAGGGGGCAAAGGGGCCTGCGACATGCCGGCGGCGCAGGGCAGGGCATCTTGGCGAACGCGGCCCGGTGCGCCGGCGGTCGCGGGCAACCCCACGCGCGCGGTCGACATTCGCGACGCGGAGCGCGCGGGCAGGGGCGCCTCGACAATCAGCCAAGGCCGCGGCGTATCCGTCCAAGCCACTCCTTGGGCCCGGGCTTGGGGACTTTCGCGGCGCGGCCGCCTGTCACGCACAGGCGCGCGGGGCGGCCCCGCCGGTCCGGAGGAGGCGGATCGGAGGATGGAAGCCGCCTGTTCTTTCAGGCGCGCTCGCGTACGCCTGCTCATGCTGTCCCACCGCACGGCGGACCGATCCGGCCTCTTCCCGTCGGCGGAGCCAGACTTCTTGGTCGTATCCGGCGGCCTGCCGATGACAGACCGCGTGCCCTTGCCCGTACGCCCCGCCGGCTCTGGACGCGAGAGGGCGCCCGTATGCGCCCTCTCGCACAGGGCTTCAATGCGAAGCCCGTCCGGGCCGCGTCGCCTGCGTACCGGCCGGAGCGGACGTTCAAGATAAAGACCGGATTCGCTGGGCGTCCGTTAACCGGGCGCCGTTCTGGCGGGAACCCAAGCCCAGAGGCTAACCGCTGGCTCACGGTATGCCCCATATACCCAATATAGGCCAAGTCAACGCAATCTGGTCAACCCGCTTGTTACGAGCTCTTTTCAGGTTGCGCGAGGACGGCGGACGGGATCTCCGCTTGCCAGAGAATGCGTTGTTCGCGGGAGAGGAACTGGCCGACCTGCAGGCGATCGACAGGATAGGCCGGCAAGGCCTGGCGCGCGAAACAGATGCCGTCGAAGACGGCGCCGTGTCCGTCCAGAGGGAAATCGAGGTTGGCGAAGCCGGCGCGCCGGCGGGCCGCGGGCAGATGCCGGCGGACGGCGGGCACGACATGCAGAATGAACTTGGCTTCGACGTCCGCGGGCCGGCAAGGATTCTTGACGAAAGTCACGTCGCGCGCGCTGAGATAGACGTCAAAGTCAGCGCGCACGGCTGGGGTTTGGGCCGCGGTTGCGCGATAGGCGGCCCGGAGCCCGTCCAGGGTCGCGGGTACGCGGGCGGCGAAGGGCAGCTCCACGCGCCAAAGTTCGCGGGCGCCCGCGAACTGGCCGACGCGCAGAGAGCGGATTCCGTACGCGGGCAGCGGCAGGACGGTCCAGCAACGGTCATCGACGCGCGAACCGACGGCATAGAAGGGAAAATTGCGGGCCATAAAGCCGTACCCGCGACGGGCGGGCGGCAATACGGCAGTCTCGTAAGGCACGACGTGCAGGAAGAAAGAAGCCGCCAGATCCGCGTCGGCGCACCCGTCGCGGGTCAGCGTCAAAGCCTCAGCGGCAAGGCGCACGTCGAAAACGGAGACGGCGTCCGGCGGGTCAGTCGCGAGCGCGTCGTAGGCTTTGCGCAAGGCGCGCGCGTCTCGGTAGACCGCCTGCTCCAGGCCTCCCAGCGCATTGAAGAACAGATCCGCTTCCCACCGGCCGACTTGGCCCGTACGGATCGCGGCCTGTACGGAGACGTAGCGCGGCCGGATCCAGCGCCAGGCGCAGGCCGCGCCGACCTGCAGGCCGTAGCCTTCATAGGCGGGATGCGTGCCGTAGCCCGGCGCGCCCAAGCCCAACAGGCGGTAGAGCGGCCACGCGGCTTCAAAATCGGCGAAGGACGCGGGCCGCACTTGCAAGAACAGAGGCGGCTCCGTCAAGCGGCAGTTCGCCCGCGCGTAAATCAGACCCCGTTCATCCCAATGCACGTTGACCGGACCGCGTACGCTGGGCGCGTCGGGCGCGGGCGACGGGATGCGGGGCGGCGCCCGCAACAAGGCGTTGAGCAGGCGCGGCCGGGTGAACGCGACGTATTGGCGCAGATACCAAGCGGCGGCTTGGGCCGTCAATATCGTCCGCGGCGTCCCGGCGTAGCGGAAAGGCTGGATATCCCAGAGGGCGCGCGCCCAGTCGCGGACCGGGTTGAGAGCGCCCAAGGCCAGCACGCCGACCAGTACCGCGCGGCTCCAGCGCGCCGCGCGCGCAGGACCGATCGCGAGGTCGGCGCAGAAACAAGCCAGCAACATGCGCGCGGGCGACAAGTTATGGGGGTTATTAAGGTAACCGAAAGCGTAGAGGGGCAGGCACAGCAGGGTCGCCAGGCTGGCCAGGAAGAACGGCTCCCGACGCAAGGCCGGCCGCGCGCGCAGCAGAAGGAACGTCAGCAACAGGAATTCAGACAGGTAGATCACCGGCAACCAGCGCGCCAGCTGCGGCCAGCCGTGCCATTCCCAAAGCCAACCGCGCGGCAAAGCGCCGGTGTCGGCTGTCAGATAGAGAAGCACCAGCCCCCCCAGAGGGGCGGCCACGATCAGATTGGGCCAACGCAGGAACGGTCGCAGGCCGTTAGTCCAAGCCAAAGCCGCGGCCAACGGCAACAAACCGATCGCGCCCAAGGCGGACCAGAAAGGCGCCGCGGCCAGCAAGACGCCGCTCACGGCCAGAAAACGCGGTTGCCGGCGCAACCGATACAGTAGCAGGGCGTATAGCCCGGTCGTCAGGAAATGCTGCGGACTGGCGGCCAATTCATGCACGGGGGCCACCAGACCCACCCGTAGCCGATTCCTCTCAAAACTGTCGAAAGGCCAATGCCATCCCTCCAGGAATACGCGTGCAATGTCCAGGCCGCTGAAGAAGATCAGAAGCGCCGCGGACGCAGCTACGCCCCAGCCGCGTCGTTCCTGCGCGAACAGGCAGAGGATGAACGCGGTTCCTGCCCCCGTCCAGAGCGGCACGGCCCATTGCAACGCGCCCGCGCCCCACAGGCGCGCAGCCAATCCCGGCACCAGGTGCCAACCCAGATAGTAGCGCGGCAAAGGCGGGGGGGGGGGGCTGTCGCCAGGAACGTAGGCCGCCAGAGAGTCGGGCAGGAAAAGGGGCCAAGGATAACGCCCGAGATCCAGCAACAGCGCGTGACGCATCACCCAATCCTTGTGATTGGCGGCATTGAACACGCCTCCGGCCGGCGACAGCATGACCCAGACGAGCGCGGCTGCCAGCAGCCCCCATGTCGCCAGCCGCGGCCGTCCGCGCCAGGATCCGGCCAGTACCGGTCCCAAACTGGCGCTGACCAAGAGGGCCAACGGCCAGCCCACCCACCAGCGGAACCAGCTCAGCAGCCAGAGAACCAACGGCAACATGAGATACAGAATGGCCAGTCGATGCATGATCGGCAGGGCCGGGGCGGGCAGCGGCCGATAAAACTGGCCCAGGCGCTGCAACCAAGACTGCAGGGTCGGCGCCCAGGGCCTTAAGGTATCAGGGGCACGCGCTGGGAGCATGATCAAATCAAGCGGCAGCTGCGGTGCCGCCGCGATACGATTGCGGATCGATCAGCTTCCAAGACGCAAGCGATCAGAACAGACGGCCTCGGCACGCGCGCCGAGGCCGTGGCGGAAAGATGACGGTATCAACGCAGCTCAAGCGTCCAAGGCGCGCGGCCTGGCCGCGGATTCCCTTTTTGTCCCTGGCGCTCGTCTAAGGCGGGATGCCGGTCCCCGCGTCCGGATGCGCCGCGAGAACGGGCTCGGCCTGATTTCGCCGCGTTGCGGCTTCCTTTTCCTTGGTAAACTGCGGGCAAGGGAACCAAAACGCGGGCTATCCTGGACGGACAGATCTCCTGGGCGCGCATGCCAAGCCTGGACGCAACCGCGTCCGCACCGATAACTTGCTGGCTGCGGCAACGCCCGGCCTTGGGCCGTCGGCACGCGCAGGACGACAGGCAGGGGCAAAGGCCATGGCCGTCAGTTTAGCATCGACTGTCTCAGGGAAAGAATGCCGGAAACGGGGAATATGGATTGAGGCGCGCCCATTACGGCTGCGGTGTTGCGATACAGCGTCGGCCGCCGCAGACTGGAGATGCGACGACGGCGGCGCTCGTCCGCGGCCTTCCGAACCGTCTCTGGCTTGCTTCCGCCCAGGCCTCGGCCATGACGTCGATCGCCCAGAACTATTTGACAATCCATGCAGACCGGGACTACGATTAAGACGTACGCGCGCTGTTGTTTTTGCCTGCGCGCGGCGCGCGAGCATGCGGCGCATTCGTCTAACGGTTTAGGATGCCGCCCTCTCAAGGCGGCGATACGGGTTCGAATCCCGTATGCGCCATGTCTGTTGGCCAAGCATTAGGACAGATTGGGGTTATGCGTGCGGCCCGCGCGGCTTTCCAAAGAGCGAGATTTCGACATGTCCGGATGGACGCGGGCGCGTTCCTGGGTCGTTAAGGGGATGCTGTCCGTCCCGCTAGGCTTGGCTGTGGTTGGCTGGGTAAGAATGCCTGCGCGTGAACGGCTCGGTTTGCGGGATTCCGGCCACCGGGCGTATAGATGTCCGCTCGCATGTTGCGCGAGAAAAGACTTTTTCGTTTCCTAGACGCTGATTTCTGCTTTCAGGGAGGCATCCAATGGTCAACCAGCATATCATGCGGGAACTGGAGAGCGCATACCTGTACATGGGGTTGGCCGCGCAATCCGATTACCGCGACTGGCCGGGATTCGCGCACTGGTTCGACAAACAGAGCGACGAGGAATTCGAGCATGCCCGAAAACTGATTGAATTTATGCGCGAACGGCGCGAACTGGTGGAATATCAAACGCTGGACGAACCCGACGTAGAGGCCGACGACATGGCCGACGTGGTCAAGATAGCCCTGCAGGCGGAAATCGCGTTGCGCGATTTCATTCACGAACAGGCGCGCCAAGCGGAAGAGGCCGATCCGGCCTACCGCGAATTCCTGGACTGGTATATCGCCGAACAGGTGGAGGAAATTGAGCAGTTGAAGCGCCTGCTGGCGGACGTCAAACGCAGCCAGGGCGATTTCTCCGCTATGTTGATCATTGACCGCGAACTGGCGCAGCGGTAAGGCTCCAGGGACGCCGGGCCGTGCCGGGGCCCAAGCGGTCTTGAGGCCGCACCTCGAGTAAAGCCGTTCGGACGGAGCCGATTTTGAGGCCGCGGCCCGTCTCTGTCGCCGCCCGCGCGTGGCGGCGTGGCCTGTTGGCGCGGATCGGGGGGACGCTCGCGGCTTGGCTGGCCATTGTCTGGGCCGGCCTCCTGATCTACGTCGCGGCCTTGCGCGGCGACCATTACTCCGCGCAAGATCGGCGGTTGACGGCGCGGACGGAAGGTTTCATGGCCTATAGGCGCTATCGCGCGCGGAGCGCCGCGCCGGCGGCCGAAACGCAGGCCGCGGGCCACCGCGCGCAGGGAAGGGGACGCGCCCGCTGAGCGCGCGCCGGCCGTTAGGCGGGGAAACGGCCGCAGGCTATAATAACGGCTGTCCTCATTGCAAAAGCCGAATGGCTTGGATTGGGCCAAGCGACAGAGACGGGTTGGGCGTTGTCTCATCCCCATGACCTGAGGAGGTTACAGCCATGAAAGAGAAGGTAAGTCGACGCGCATTCTTGAAAGGTGCCAGCCTGGCGGGCGCCAGTTGGGCCTTGGCCGCCTGCGCGGTGCCTGCGGCGGCGCCGGAAGCTGGCGAGTCCGCGGGCATGGAACCCATCCACCTCGTGCTCTGGGGGTGGTGGGAACCGCGCATGGCCGTATACGATACGGTGGCCCAGGAGTGGGCGTCCCAGCGCGACAACTACACGATTGAAGTCCTGTCCGTATCGAGCCGCATGGAGAAGATCGCGTCCGCGTTGGCGGCCAACACCCATCCGCATCTCTTCAAGATGGGCGAGGAATTCTTCGCTTTCCGCCGCGAAGATCGGTTGCTGGAATTTCCCGAAGAGTTTTTCCCCACGGCTTGGTACGAAGAAACCTATCCGTCCGTGAACTGGGATGCCTACGGCCGGTACGTGATTCCTACGGGCATCAGCAGTACCTTGCTGGTCTACAATCGCCGCATGTTCGAGGAAGCGGGCCTGGATCCGGACGCGCCGCCGGCGACGTGGGACGATCTGTTGACGGCGGCCCGGGCGACGACCCAACGGGATGCGGGCGGCCTCACCCGTTGCGGCATCGTGCCGACGGGCGAATGGTTGGGCTACAACCAGGTTCTCCAATTGGGCGGCAACGTGGTCGATGCCGCCGGCGATACGGTGCGAGCGACCTTTGACAGCCCCGAAGCCGTAGAGGGCTTCGGCACCGTCGCGGACTGGGTGCTCACGCATGAGGTATGGGACAACGAGTTTCCCTGGAACGGCGAGGCCTTGGGCACGGGCCTGGGATGCATGACGGAGGAACAGTCGTGGATCGTGGGCGAATTGCAGAGCACGTATCCAGACGTATACCCGGATCTGGGTTTCGCGCCCCCGCCTACGCCTACGGGCCAGCCTGACCCGGTGTACGGATACAAATCCACGGTGTTGTCCGTATCGGCTTTCAAGGGGCACGCAGAGGCCTATGACGCGGTCTACGACTTTCTCAAGTACCTGTACGTGGATGCCGGGGCCGAGGCGTACTGGGCGTTGGCCCAGATGATCAGCATCGCGCCGGCGCGGTCCGATCTGCTGTCCGACCCCCGGTTGCAGGCGGACGCGGGCCTGGCTATCGCGGCCCAGCTGCAGGGCATGGAGCACGATCCGGTGGAGCCGCCGCCCGCGCTCAACGACCTGTACGGCGAAGCGTATTTCCGCATGTTGCAGGAAGGCATGCCGGTCGAGGAAGCCATGGCCATCCTGAATCGGGATGCGCAGGCGCTGTTCGACAGCGGGGCCGGCGCCGAGATGCAATAGAGAACCGGAGACGCGGCCCGCGCCGCGGGCCGCGTCTCCCTGCTCGCGCCGCCACGGACTCATGTTGCCGTTCCTGGGTTCGGGTTCCGGGCGTCCCGCGTCCGGCCTGCAACGCACGCAACGCCGTTTCATCGTCACGGTGCTGGTTCCGATCTTCGCTTTCTATGCGATGTATCGCTTCTTCCCGGTGGGCTACGCCTTCTGGATCAGCCTGCACGAATGGCCGATTCTGGGCCAGAATCCCGTTTTGCTGGGCTTGGACAATTATCGGACGGCGTTCCAGGATCCGGTCTTTCGCCGGTCTATCGGCAACGCCTTCTACTACGCCTTGGGCGCCACGTGCGGCGGGGTGCTCGTCTCGCTGGCGCTGACGCTCGTCATCAATCCCATCCGGCGCGGCAGCCTCGCGTTTCGCCTCGTCTATTTCCTGCCCCAGATGACCAACGGCATCGCCATCCTGCTGGTTTGGCGCTGGTTGCTGCAGCCGCGTTTCGGCCTCTTGAACCAGACCCTGGTCGCCTTGGAGATGGATCGGATCAACTTCCTGAATTCCACCCGCCTGGCCATGCCCACGTTGATCCTGATGTCCGTGTGGGGCGGTTTGGGCTTCACCATGGTCATCTTGCTGGCGGGCCTGCGCGGCATTCCGCCGGAATTTTTCGAATCGGCCCGCATTGACGGCGGCAATCGCTGGCAACTGACCCGTTTCGTCACCGTGCCCATGATGAAGCCCGTCTTGACCTTCGTGACCGTGACGGGCATTATCGGCGGTTTCAACGTGTTCGGAGTGATTTACGTCCTGACGCGGGGCGGGCCCTTGAAATCCACCATGACCATTTCCTTCTACATTTTCCAGAACGCCTTCGAACCCGGGTTCGGCTGGCTGGGCCTGGCCTCCGCCATGGCCTTCATCATGTTCGCCCTCGTGATCGCGATGACGGTGGCGCAATTGCGCCTGACCCGCGCCAACTGGGAACTGTAATGGCGGTCGCCAAGGCCCTGCCGCCCGCCCGCGCGCCGGGCTCCGCGCTCGGCGCCGCCGTGCGCAAATCGCTGGCGTTCAACTACGCCCTCTTGTCGCTGGGCGCCGTGACCATGCTGGTGCCCTTTCTGTGGATGCTTTCGACGGCGTTCAAGCCGCAGTCCGAATGGATCACCTTCCCGCCGCGCCTCCTGCCGCAGGAACCCACGCTGGCGAATTTCGCCGAGGCCGTCGCGCGGCTGGATATCTATCGGTTGTACGGCAACACGCTGTTCATCGCCGTGACCAAATCCGGCCTCAACCTTTACGTGAGCTGCCTGGCCGGCTACGTCTTCGGCAAGTTCGCGTTCAAGGGCCGCGACGCGCTCTTCTACCTGATCCTGGCTACCTGGATCATTCCGTTCGAGGTGTACATGATTCCGTTGTACCTGCTCGTGGTGCAACAGGGCATGCACGATACGTGGTGGGCGCTCATCGTTCCCGAACTCTCCAGCGCCTACGCCATTTTCATGTACCGCCAGTTCATGTTCACCATCCCCAACGCCCTGATTGACGCCGGCCGCATCGACGGCGCCGGGGAATGGTACATCTGGCACCGCCTGATTCTGCCCCTGTCGACGCCCGCGCTGGCGACGCTGGCCGTGTTCTACTTCATGTGGAACTACAACGACTTCCTCTGGCCCCTCATCGTGCTGGTGACGCCGCGCAAGTACGTGCTGTCCATCGCCTTGGCCGATTTCGTGGGCGAGAACGGTTCGTTCCACGGCCTCATCATGGCCGGCGCGGCCATGGCCTCCATTCCCATCATGATCGTCTTTCTGTTCCTGCAACGCTACATTACCCAGGGCATCGTGCTTTCGGGCATGAAATAGGCCCCTGCCGCGCGGTGCGCGCGTCTTCCCGGCCACGGCGTACTATGCCTGTTCGTTTGCCCGCGGCGGAGCTCCCCGTCCTGCATGCCTGCGACGTCTTCGTCCTGGGTTGCGGTTTCGCCGGCATGGCCGCGGCCTTGCGCCTGGCCCAGCCAGGGCGGGCGGTCGCGATCGTCGAGCCCCGCACCTATCCGGGACGGGAAATGACGGCTCCGGGCACGCCCTTCCTGGCGGCGGACGCCTGGCGCGCCGGGGACCTGCCCTACCCGTTGTCCGTCGCTTTCGACGCGGCCAAGGCGCAGAAGCGCCGCGGCGCGTGGGCCTTGCGCGGGGACGCCCTCAAGCAGGCGCTGGAGGACGAATTGCGGCAGGCGAACGTCAAACTCTATTACGCCTCCCTGCCGGTGGGGGTGGTACGGGCGACGGACGGCGGCGTCGCCGGCGTCATTCTGGGCAATAAATCCGGACGCCAGGTCATCCGTTGCGCGTACGCGGTGGATGCCAGCGAAACCGCCTTGCTCGCGCGTTTGCTGGGCGAACGTTTCGAGGCGCCGCCCGCGCGGTCCCGCTACCGCCGCTGGCTGGAATTCACGGGCGTCGCCGAACTGGCCGAGCTGGCGGTGCCTCTCCGCCTGCCGGGCCTCGCGCGCGGGACGTTGCAAGCGGTGCCGGGCCTTGGGGACGCCGGCCATTATTACCTTGAATATGAAGTGGCCTTGGCCCGGCACGCGGATTCCGCCCTGGACGCGACGCGCCGCGATCGGGCCGCCCGGCTGACGGGCCTGAAGATCGTGGAGGTCCTGAAAAACGAGCATCCCGCCTTCCGCGATGCGCTGTGGGCCGGATCCAGCCATGAAATGGCGGGGCCTTTCACGACGCCCCTGGCGACGGCGAACCCCGGCGCGGACTTGCCGGACTGCGTTGTGCCGGCTCCGGACGGACGCGCGCAGACGCTGGCGGGGGCCTGTTTCGCCGTGACGGCTCCGCGCGTGCTGATGGCCAACGAAGCCGCGCGCGCGCCCGAGGCCCTCCGGACCTGGTGGCGTTCGCCCGTCGGCGCCTGCACCTTGGGCGCGGCCGTCGCGGATTTGGTGGCCGTGCCCCCCGCACCGCCCGCGCCTTTGGCGGCGATGCCGGAAGAAACCGGCGGGCCACTGCGGTTCCTGGCGCCGGCCCAGCCCCAAAGGGGCGTCGCCTACGACCGCATTCCCGTCGCGGGCGCCGCGCTGGCCGCGTGTACGGAGCATGACGTGGCGGTGATCGGCGGCGGCACGTCGGGCGGCATTGCCGGCATCGTAGCTGGGCAGTTGGGCCAGCGCGTGATTGTGGCGGACCTGAATCCCGGCTTGGGCGGCACGGGCACCTACGGCGGCATCCATGCCTATTGGTTCGGCTACCGCGAGGGCTATGCGCGTCAGGTCACGTCCCTGGTGAACGACCTGCATGCCCGCACCCGGCATCCCCGGCAACAGGGCGACGTGCCGCGGTGGAACATCGAGTGCAAGATTCACGCCCTGTTGGAAGCGACGCATCAGGCGGGCGTCGACCTGTTGCTGAACGCTCTGTTCATCGGTACGCTGGCGGAGGGCAATCAGGTGCGCGGCGCCGTCGCGGCCACCCGCTACGGGCCGGTGGCTCTGCGCAGCCAAGTGACCATTGACGCAACGGGAGACGGCGACGTGGCGGCCTTCGCCGGCGCGCCCTACGCGCTCGGGTCGGCGCGCGATCATTCCCTGATGTACGGCTACCTGGCGCAAATCATGCAACCGGGCCGGCCGCGCAACGTCAAGACCCGTTCGGTCGATATTACCAACGTCGAGGACTATACGCGGGGCATCATGGCGGAGCGGCGCACCCGCGAGCCGGGGGACGTCGATCACGGCATCTACTTCGCGCCCCGCGAAAGCCGGCACATTCAGGCTGACGTCACCTTGACGCTCAGCGACCAACTGGTGCGCAGGGCCTTTCCCGACGCGGTGCTGCTCGCGTTCAGCAACAACGACATCAAGGGCCAGAGCACGTCGGACTGGGTGCTCATGGGGTTGCAATCGCCCCATCTGGACATTGAAATACCCTACCGCGCCCTGTTGCCCGTAGGCTTGGACAACGTGATCGTGGCCGGTAAGGCCTTCTCCGCGACGCACGATGCGCTGGCGGCTCCCCGCATGCAACCGGACATGGAGAACCTGGGCGGGATCGCGGCCTTGGCCGCGGCGATGTCAATCCAACGCGGCGTGCGTCCCCGCGAGCTGCCCGTGCGCGCGTTGCAGGCGCGATTGGCGGCCGCCGGCGCGTTGCCGGCGCGCATCCTGGAACGCGAGCTGGAGCCGCTGTCGTTCACGACGGAGGAACTGGATCGGAAAATGGCGCGTATTGATCCCGATGCGCCCCTCCATCGCTGGTCCCGCATGCGGAACAATCGGCGGTACGGCGGCCGGGTGGACTTGGCCGACGTCATGTGCGCCGGACCGCATGTCGTGCCGTATCTGGAAGCGCGCCTCGCCCGCGCGGACGGCCGCAGGGCGCTGTTGTTGGCGCAGGCGCTGGCCGTTCTGGGGTCGCGTCAAGGCGTTGATTTGCTGGTCAAGGCCTGCCTGACGGATTTGCAAGGCGACCGCCTGCCCATGCAGGACGAGGTCATCCTGTACAAAGGCCTGCCGCCGGATCAGAACGCGGCGGCCGACGTCGCGTGCCTGATATACAGTTTGGGCTTGGCCCGCGACCGCAGGGCTTTGCCGGTATGGGAACGGGTCATTGCCCTGATGGCGCGCGAGACTCCGGAAAGCGTTATGGACAAGCAACGCGCGGCGTACTACTACGTGACCGCCGTTTGCTACGGCATCGAGCGGCTGGCGGATCCGGCCTGCGTAACCATGCTGCGCCAGTTACGCCGCTACGCGCCCTTCCTGCGCAAGCAGGAGGCGGCGCAGGGAGCGTTGGCGGAAGACTACGTGGCCGAACGGCTGGCGTATCTGGAACTCTTGATCGCGCGTTGCCTGGCCCGTTGCGGCAGTCCCGAGGGATATCTGATCCTGATTGATTATCTGCAGGACGTCCGGGCCGTGCATGCCGAGCATGCGCATACGGAATTAATCAACGTTACGGGGGAGGACTTCGGCAAGGATCCGGCTCTATGGTCGGACTGGCTGGAACGGCACGGTGACGCCCTGCCTTGCGTCCCGTATGCCGAAGCCGCGGATCCCGTCAAGGCCTGGGACGAGCGCATTCTGATCGATCCCGTGCATGAACGGGCGATGGCCTAGGCCGAGGCCCTGCCGCCGCGCCGGAGACGGTTGCGCCCGCGGGCGATCGCCCGCGGCCAAGCGCCGGACGAGAACGGAACGGGGCGCGACGGCGCTATCGGTAGCGCGTTTGCTCGACCGGTCCCACGAATTCCGGAATGCCCTTGTGTCCCAGCGCCTGTCGGATGCCATGCATTTCGCCGATGTGAAACCAATAGTGATAAATCAGCCGCATGAGGTGATGGCCAATGGCGGCTCCTGCCGGGCGCTGGGCGTCGCGCGCGAAGCGGGCGTCCAGGGTCGCGTCCGTCAGCGTTTCCAGATAGGCCGTGGACTCCGCCGTTACCTGCGTCCAGATGGCCGTAGCGTCGTCCCATGGAGGCGCTTCCGGTTCAGCCCCTGCCCGGAGCCGCAACAAGGCGGAAGGCAATGTCCGCTGCTGGGCGCGCTGGAGCCAGAGGCTATGTTCATGGGTAGCTACATGCGCAACGATAAAACTCAAGCTGTTGAAAGGCGACAAGACTCTTGCGCCTTCCGTCGAGTCTACGTCGGCCCACACCCTGCGGAATTCTGCGCGGGTAAAGGTCAGTTGCGTGACGAGCGGGTGCATCTCTATCTCTCCTGAATGAACTCGATTCTGGCTTTGGCTTTTTGCATAGAGGGGCGGACGGGACCAATCCAAGCCTGCGCCCGCGCTCGTGAGATACGCGCGGGGCCCGGCGCGCGGTCGGGAGCCTCGCCGGTCCCCTGCGCGGGGATGAAGCGGCGCATCGCACAACGGTTCCGGCCTGGGAAGCAGCGCGTCCGCGCTATCAGACAGGATACTACGGCGTCTGCGAGGGGCCATGAAAGCGTGCGTCGGCTTGGGAAAGAGCGAGGCGCCTGCGCGCATAGCGTGCCGGGGCGAAACGGGGGCGCGTGGTTGCGCCGCTGTCTCCGCGTCCGGCGAAGCGCGCAGGCAATGGCTCCGGTGACGCACGCAAAGTCTTGCACGCGAGGCCTTCATTCTCAGTTGTCCGCGCGCCTTGCCGCCGGGGAACGCAGGGACAAGGCGGCCTGCCCAGGGGCGTTGGCGGGCAGAATCGAATTGTCCGACGCGGATCCGGTCCAGGGGAGTGGGAATGGGCCGACTTATGCCTGCGCTGGCCATTGGCTACGCGCCTGACGCCGCGGGCGTTCGGCGCGGAGCGTCAAGGCTTTGCGGTAGACGCGCCGTAAGCGCCTGGTTCCTATTTGGGGCATCTGCCGTTCTTGGGTATAATCTCCCTCCGCGCGCAACGACTGGTTGCGTGGATGCCCATGCAGGGATGGATCATGTATGCGGTAGTGCGTACAGGCGGCAAACAGTATAGAGTAACGGCAGGGCAGATCCTGGAGGTGGAAGCCCTGTCCGGTCAACCGGGCGATCCGGTCGAGTTGACGGACGTATTGTTGCTGGCGGACGGCGACAAGATTATCGTAGAGCCCCGTCTGCTCGAGGGAGCCTGCGTGCAAGCGCAAATTACGGGGCAACGCAAAGGCCGCAAGATCGAGGTCTTTCGCTATCGGCCCAAGAAAAGGGTCAGAGTGCGACGCGGCCACAGGCAAAGGCGTACGCGTCTGCAGATCGAGAGCATTGCTCCTGCCCGCGCGTCGCTGGAGCCGGCGAGCGAGGCCGACGGGGAGGTAACTCAAGCGACAGGGAGTACGCTGTAATGGCGCATAAGAAAGGAGGCGGCTCAAGCCGCAACAATCGCGACTCGAACGCGCAACGCCTGGGCGTAAAACGGTACGGCGGCCAAACGGTGACGGCCGGCTCGATTCTGGTGCGCCAGCGCGGCACCAAAATTCACCCGGGCGCCAATGTGCGGCGCGGCAAGGACGATACCTTGTTCGCGACGCGGGACGGCGTGGTGACGTTTGGCTGGGCCCGCAAGAACCGCAAAAAAGTCAGCGTGTTGGCCGCGGAGGGTGAGGCGCGATGAAGGACGGCATCCATCCTGATTATTATCCCACGGCCCGCGTGAGTTGCTCGTGCGGCAATGCTTGGGTGACGGGCAGCACGAAACCCGAAATCCGGACTGACGTGTGCAGCCAGTGCCATCCCTTCTATACGGGAGAACAAAGGATCATAGACACGGCGGGCCAGGTAGAACGCTTCATGAAGCGTCTGGAACAGAAGCAGAACATGGACACGGAACGGTTGCACGCGCAGGCCGCGCGCGAAGCGGAAGCGTCCGCGGTGCGCCGCGCCCGCGCGCGGGGCGACAGCGTTGCCGACGCCCGCAAGGTCGCGCGCGCAACTCTGCCGGCCGCTGAGGCTTCCTGAACCTGCATCCATACAACTTTGGATCGGGCCGCGGCGCTCCCCGTACGGATTCTGGATTTTCTGCCGCGGCTTGTCGTCACCCCAGCGCGCCGCGTTGCGCGTCCATACGTCTATCAGTCGCATGGCCAGCTATGGCGGCGGCCTGTTCGTTCTGTGGAACCAACCGCCGTACCGGGGCGTGAACGCCAAGCTCCGCGTCTCGGCGGACGGGAGGCTTAGCAGAAAGAGGCGTAGGCGGGGCGTTCAGGCGGTGGGCGCAGACCCGCGTCAGGCGCTTGGCTTGGCGATAGGGCGGGGGTTCCGATGCCTCCAAGCCGCGTCCGTACGCCGAGTGGCAGCGAGGATTGTGCGCCACGGGCTCAGCGGCTCCGCGAACAGCCAGACGGTAGGTACGGGCGCCGTGTCGCACGTAGGCATCATAGGGCGCGGGACCTGCCGGCCGCGCAGGCGGTGGCGTCCGCGTGGCCGCCAGCAGTTGTTGGGGTTGTGCGTCCCTGCAGCGCGCGCAGCGTACGGCTGGCCATAGAATCCGGCCTCTCCGCTATGGCAGGGCCACGGCGTACCGGCGCAGCCGGATGCCCCGGTTCGGTTACCGATGACAAAACCGAGTTTCCCCCTTCCTGCATGCCGGCGCCCGCTGACGCCAAGGGCCGCCTGCATAGGTCAGCCAGCCCGAAGCTTCAAGGCGAAGACGGCGCCGGACTTCCTCGTCCTTGCGTAGGATGGAATATGCGTGGGCAAAATATCCGAATGCGGATCCGCGGGATGTCGATCCACAGAGCGCCGTCCTGTCCAAAACGCGAGAGCGGATCGGTCCCCCAGAGGATAACGGCTCGCGGGATATCCAACTAAATGCCAACGCGGCCTGAACCTGCCTTCATGGCGCAACTGATGATCTCTGTCCGCGTCGGGAACGCGCCGCCGCGGCGGCAGGGCGGAGGGTAGCGCGCCGCGATGCCGAAACGCCAAGGTTCCATTGAAGTCATTTGCGGTTCCATGTTCAGCGGCAAAACCGAGGAATTGTTGCGCCGCCTCCGTCGGGCCCGCATTGCCCGCCAGCCTACGCAACTGTTCAAGCCGCATCTGGATGCGCGCTACGGACGACAAAAGGTGGCCACGCATTTCGGTTTGACCCAAACCGACGTGACGGTCGTTGACGACGCGCTGGCCCTTCTCCGTCATATCGCGGCCCAGACCCAGGTGGTAGGCATTGACGAAGGGCAGTTCTTCGGAGCCAAGTTGGTGGACGTGTGCGCGTACTACAAGCACCACGGCAAGCGCCTGATCGTGTCTGGCTTGGACCAGGATTATCGCGGCGCGCCCTTTGACCCGATGCCTCAGTTGATGGCGCTGGCGGATCGCGTGGACAAACTGCGCGCGATCTGCCAACGTTGCGGCGCTGCGGCCTCGCGTACCCAGCGGTTGATCAACGGCGCGCCGGCCCACCTGCATGATCCGCTCATTCTGGTGGGCGGCCTGGAATCCTATGAAGCGCGGTGCAACAGTTGCCATGAAGTGGGCGGCCTGCAGGTGCGCAAACCAAGATAGCGCTTGTCATGTTTCAATTGTCGGATAAAGTTTTTGAGACGTACGCGGGACGCCTGCGCTGGGGAAGGGCCAGACCAGGCCCGTTGGGGCGGTTGAGCGGCTTTCCGCCCACGCAGCCGTCTGCGCGGCTCCCAGGCCTGATGCGTCCGGACGCGCCTTCCGGTTCCGCCCGGTTGGGCCTGCGGCTCCCAGGCCGCAAACGCCCGCGCCATTGATTGCATGATCCTCTGCCCAGACATCGACGCCTTGCGCGCGTGGCGGGCGCGGTAGGGCATTGAGGCCGGCCCGGGCCCGGCGCACGAACCCCCAGTCCCGCGACCCGGACGGGATCCGCCGCGCCGCCTGGATTTTCGGTACTTGACGGCCGGGATCCGGGGACGGAAGCCGCCCCGGCCGCGTTCAAGGACCGGATCAGCCTTGGGGGGCGTGCCGTTCCGCCGCGCGGCGGACAGAGCCGGGGCCTCCGCATGGGCCCCAAGGCCGGCCGGCTGCGTCGCCGCGGCCTGTGCGCGGGCCTACGGCAACCCCTCGCGGCCCCCCGGAAAGCATAGGTGCCCAGCGTCGATCGGCAAGCCGGGTACGCGGACAGGTTTGGACCGTAACGACCGCCCGTCAAGAGCGGACGGGAAGGCGCACCTCGACTTCCCAGTTCGCCCCGTCCGCGCGGGCGCCTTGGCCGGTACGGATCCGCGCGATGGGGTAGCGGGGCAAGGGCGCGAGCGCGAGGCACCGGTGATCGAGCCGGGCGCCGCGGCGGGCAAAGTCGAAGTCCCGATTGTCAAAGCCGTGCGCCCGGCGAGGGGCCGGCAGGTCATCGACGTTGACGGGTTCCACATGGAGGAAGAAGCGCGCCTGCGCATCTGCGGGGTCGCACGCGGCTTTGTAGTAAATGAGCCTGCCTTCGCGGGCATGCACGTCAAACTCGGCGCGGGCGAGCGGGACGGCGGTTTGGACGGCGCGGAGCGCCGCCTCATAGGTCGGTCGGAAAGGAAATTCCGTTTCCCAAGCCCCCTCCCCCCCCCTTGTTGCGTATTGGCCCGCGCGGATACGCGCGATGGAATAGGCAGGCAAGGGTACGATCGCGAGGCACTGGCCATTGAGCTGCAGGCCGCGTCGGCCCCAATTGAAGTTCAGATTGTCAAAGCCGTGCGGCCGGCGATGCGCCGGCAGGTCAGGGACGCGAACGGGTTCCACATGGAGGACGAATCTTTGTCTGTCCGCGGGGCACGCCGTCGGACGGTAGTAGACGAGCGCCCTGCGCAGGGCGTACAGGTCGAACTCGGCGCGTGCGAGCGGGGCGGCGGACAGGAGGCCGCGGAGCGCCGCGCGGTAGGGCGTTTCCTCCAGCGCGGGGACGGCGTACAGGAACAGGATCCGGTTGGCCGGCGTCAGCAACGCGGCCCCCTCGACGCGCACGGGCGCGAGCGTGAAATCGGATGGGCTGGACGCGCAGTAATCCGGGCTGTAGTCCACCTGGCTGCCGGCCAGGTAATACGACAAGGGAGTGATAGTGCTCTTTGTTGGATCGGTTCCTACCTGAAACCCGGTCCCTACCCAGAATTCCAGATGCGCGGGGACGCACACGCTGCGTCCCGCCACGAGGGGACGCATGGCCGTAAAATCGGCCAGGGTCTCGCGGTAGCCGGGAAATTCCTCCAGCGGCGGCAGGCGGCGGCTGACCTGCAGTGCGGACAGACTGAAAAGGGCCAGGGCGGCGCCCGGCAGGCAGGCCTCCGGCAGGCCGCGCCGACGCAGGCCCTGCAGGCTCTGCGCGAAGAACAGGAGCGGAATGCCGAGATGGAACAACGCCTCAAATTCATGGATGTAGGCGGAGCCGGGTACGGCCAGCGCCCAGCTCCAGCCGGACAGGAGCCAGGCGGCTGGTACCCGTCGCGGGCGCGCGTCGCGCAGGCCCAGGAGACAGAGGCTGAAGACGGCGAGGCCGACGGCCATGAAAAAGGGCGGCGCGGCGTCGCGTTTGTCCAGGCCGCGCACCAGCGCGTACGGCGCCGTCAGGGTCCCGATCCGCCGCCATTGCTCAGACGCAAACTCATATATATGATCCCGCTCCAGCGCTCGCTCTCCGCGCAGTACGGAGCGCCGGAGGAAGGACTGGACCGTAGGCAGGCGGGTCCAGGGGGTTTCGCCCTGCAACGCGACGTACTCGTTGGCCACGTTGAAGGCCAGCAGCGCGGCGCAGAACAGCGTCGCTGCCAGGCCCAGGCGCAGATAGGGACTGCCGAGCAAGAGGCGCAGGCGCGCGCCCGCGCCGCCGCGGGACCGAATCGGCCTGGCGCGGCGGACCACCTGCGTCAGGCCGATGACGACGAAAGGCAGCAACAGACCCATGACGTGCCAGCCGAGCAACAGCGCGATCCCCGCCTTGGCCAGCAGGGGCCGCAAGCGCTCGTCGTGCGCGAAGCGGACCAGGCCGTACGCGGTCAGCCAGAGACCGAAGAGGCTGGCGATCTCGGTGGAGACCGTGTCGGCGTAGTGCAGGCTGTAGAACGAGGAGAAGGCCAGCAGCGTCGCCGTCAACGCCACCCAAGGGCCGTGCCGGAGCCGGCGCAACGCGAGGTAGGCCAGCAGCGCGGCGCCGGCAAAAAAGAGCAGCGTCACGCTCTGGGCGGCCCGGATCTGCGCCGCCAGATTGTGGCCGAAAGGCAGCAGGACGGCCTTGAGCACCAGATAGGTGCCGATCGGGAAACGGTTGTACGGCACGTAGGCGCGGTCCTCGATCGTCGCGCCCGTCTGGCGCAGGAACATCAGGAAACGATGTTCGGGCGCCAGATTGGCCGCCAGCGTGAGGCTTTGCAGGGTTAGAGTGGTACGGTATCCGACCTTTTCCAGACTGTAATCCCGCTCGAACAGCCAGAGCGTCGCCAAGGCCGCCAGCAAGAGGCAGACGGCGGCCTTGTCGGCTGTCTTCGCGCCGGGCGCGCGGAATGTCGCCGCAGGCCTCACCGGTCGGCCCAGGCCGCGCCGGCCTGTACCCTCGGCTTTTCGAGGAACCGCTGGCTTGGCCCCGTCGCACGGTGCCGGCCTTGGCCCATGCTCCGCGCGACCGCTGGGCCGAGCGCCTGACGCGGGGCTGCGACAACCTTGGGTACCCATGCCGGCTCCTCTTTCTACCGCGCGGCCCCGCCCGACGCCGCGCGGCGCCGCGCGCACCGCAGGCGTCGGGCGGGAACGCCCCGGCATGGCTGCTGGCTCAACAGGGCGGAACCGGAACTGCGCGTCCTGACGCGACAGGCCTTGTCCCCGCGCAGGTCCCCGCGCGGGCGGAGGCCCGCCGCGCGGCCCCAAAAGGCATCCATTGGCCGTTCCGCACCGCGGACGCCCGCGGGCGCCTCAAACATCTGTACCCCTACAATAGAAGCCTGATGAAGTCTAGCGCTTGTCATGTTTCAATTGTCGGATGAGGTTTTTGGCGGCGTACGCGGACGTCCGCAATGCGGACAGGAAGCGTATCCGGTTCCGCCTGGCCCAACCGCGCGTGCCTGCCATCGTCAGGCGAGCGCGTCGGGCTCCTGCAAAGCCAGCGGCCCGGACGCGGAACCCATGTATCGATATGTCTGGCGGCCATGTCCCAAAGTGGCCGTCAGGCAACCTGGCAGCGTCGGGCCGTCAAACGCCGCGCGCTCGACGCGGCACAAACGAATAGCGGAAAACGGAACGTTCAGGCGGCGGGCCAAATCCAGCATGGCGGTCGCCAGCACCGGATGGTCTTCCGTGAAAGGCGCGTCGCCGCGCGCAGCGACGCGTTGGGGCGGACCTTGCAACGTAGTGTGATACGTATAGACTTGTCCCTGATGCCTGAACTGGATGACCAGCCCCCGCGTCACGACCTGAGCGTACGTCAAGCCCGGCGCCGGCGTCCCCAGACTGGCGTCGGGCCAAGTGCGCGCCGCCACTTGAAGCAATTCAATCCGGGCGGCGTCAGTCGCCAGGGTTTGGGCCAGATCGAGGAGGCAGGTGATCGTCCAGCGCGCGGCCGCGAACAAGGGGGCGGCGTTCGGATTCAGGTCTGGAACCGGACTCGAAACGGGATGCATGTCGTTTGCCGCGGTACGCGTTATCTCGGCGTCGCCCAGCGCTTGGGCGCTGCCGTGGCATGTGGTTGCGCTGGACTAGGCTTGCGTCTTGCCGGCACCCCATAGACGCGTACAGCGGTTCCCATTCGAACGTCCATCCTGCGTGCGCTGGAAGATGCCGGAAGTCTGCCCCTGCGTCCCGTAACCGCGCGGCGGCGCAAAGCGGCGGCTGTCTCCGCGCGCGGCGGCCGCGCCGCCTCGGGACGCACGGCCAACCGACGGGACAAGTATAATGGAAGCATCGTCCAACGCATTCATCCCGGCTTCATTCATGGAACGCGTCGTTTGCCAATTTCCCGCCAGGTTGCACTTCGGGCTGCTCGACATGAACGGTTCTTTAGGTCGGGTGGATGGCGGCATCGGCTTGGCCATTGCCCAGCCGGCCACCGTGGTGGAAGCGGTCCGCGCCGCCGCCGTCTGCGTCCGCGGCGATATGGAAGCGTCTTTGCGCGCGCGATTGCGCCAGGGGTTGCCGATCGTGTGCGCCCGATTGGGTTTGCCCGGGGCGCAGGTCACCGTGCGTCAGGCGCCGCCGCCCCATAGCGGATTCGGCAGCGCGACCCAAACGTTGGTGGGCGCGGCCAAAACGGTTGCGTGGCTGGCGGGCCGTCCCCTGCCCTCGATCCAGTTGGCCTGCCTGATGGGGCGCGGCGGCACGTCCGGCATCGGCAGCGCCGTCATTGACGGCGGCGGCTTCATCGTAGACGGCGGCCATGCTTTCCGTCAGGGACGGGACGCCAAAGAACGTTTCGCGCCTTCCGGCGCATCGGAGACGTCCAGCCCTCCGCCCGTATTGATGCAAAGGCCGTTTCCGGCGCAATGGCGGATCCTCGTTTGCTGCCCGCAGGGCTTGGATATCAGCGGCAAACAGGAAACGGATCTCTTCGCGCAGGTTTGTCCCGTGCCGGACGACGAGGTAGCCCGGATGAGCCGCATTCTGCTGTCCCAAATCTTGCCGGCGTTGGCGGCGGAGGATTTGGACGCGTTCGGCCGCGGCCTGGAAGCCTATCAGGCCCTCGGCTTCAAACGGGCCGAAATCCGTAGTCAGGCGCCGACCGTCCGCGCCTGCATGGAGCGGTTGCGGACTCAGGGGGCCCAGGGCGTAGGCATGAGCAGCTGGGGGCCGACGGTCTTCGCGCTGGGCCAGGACTTGGCCGCGTTGCAACGGGAAATGCAGGCTTGGATGCAGGCGCGCGGCGGCGGCGCGGCGTTCGTGACCGCCGCGGACAATGTGGGACACAGGCTATTGTTGTGACGCGCGGGAGGCTTTCGCTCAAGATCTGCGGCACCGCCCGTCCTGCCGACGCGCGGCTGCTGGATGCCGCGGAGATTGATTATTGCGGCATCGTGGTGGACGCGGGCTTTTCGCCCCGCTCCGTGTCGTTGGCCCAGGCCCAGGCCATTGCCGCGGCGTCCCGCCCCAAGGTCGTGATCCTGCTCTGCGAGCCTACGGCCGCGTTCTGCCGCGAGGTCATCCAACGCATACGCCCCTTTGCGCTCCAACTGCTGTGCGCGGAGCCGCCGGAACTGCTGGCGGCGATCCGGCCCGACGCCGGCGCGGAGATCTGGAAATCGGTGCATCTGCCGCGGGTGCCCGCGCAGGCGCCTCCCGCCGCCTACGCGGAGGCCGGCGCGGACCGTTTGCTCTTTGACGCCCGTACGCGGCGGGGCGGTCGCATTCGTTTCGGCGGGACGGGGCAAGTCGCGGACTGGACTCGCGTGCGGGAGCAGATTCAACGCTTGCCGCATACCCCCTGCTTCGTGGCCGGCGGCTTGTACGCGGGCAACGTGGAGCAAGCGGTGGCCGCTACCCGACCCCACGGCGTGGATCTGTGCAGCGGAGTCGAAGCGGAGGCGGGCCGGCGCGATCCCGCCAAACTCGCGCAGCTGCTGCAAAGCTGGCGCAACGCAAAGAAAGGCGTATGAAAGCTGCCGTAGTGCATGGTCAACGCGATATACGCATTCAGGAGGTGCCCCAGCCGCAACCGGGATCCGGCCAGCTGCTGGTCAAGGTCGGGGCCGCTGGAGTGTGCAGCACTGACGTCAAGCAATTGGCGGGCCTCAGCCCGCCGCGCCGGATACCGTGCATTTTGGGGCATGAAGTCGCCGGCACCGTGGCCGCCGTCGGCGCCGGCGCAGCCCCATGGCGGCCCGGCCAGCGCGTGGCGATCTATCCCATCGCCGCGTGCGGATCCTGTTTTTTCTGCCGGCGCGGCAAGCACAGTTTGTGCGAAAGCGAATACGGGCTGGGCCACGGCGCGGACGGGGCCTTCGCGGAATACTGCCTGGTGCCCTCCGAAATCGTGGCCTTGGGCGGCGTGGTGGACATCGGGGATTTGCCCTTCGACCTGGGCACGTTGATCGAACCACTCTCCTGCGCCATTTCCGCCGCGCGCCAGGGCCGCACCGCCCCCGGCGATACCGCGGTCGTCGTCGGGTGCGGGCCCATGGGGCAGTTGAACGTATACGCCAGCAAGCGCCGGGGCGCGCGCGTCATCGCGGTGGATTTCAGGGAGGAACGCCTGCGCGGGGCCCAGGCGCTGGGCGCGGATCTCTGCGTCAACCCGAAAACCCGCGATGCCGCCGCGGCCATTAAAGGCGAGACGGGACAACGCGGCGCGGACGTCGTGATCGTCGCCGTAGGCTTCGTGGACGCCGTGCAGGCGTCTTTGCCCTACGTACGGCCGGGCGGCCTGCTGAACGTATTCGGCGGCACGCCTCAAGGCCACAGGTTGGACGTGGATCCCCGCTGGCTGCATTACGGGGAAATCATGCTGACGGGCACGTTCGGATCCTCCGTCGCGGACTTTCGGCAGGCCTTCGCCTGGCTGCAGGCAGACGCCGCGCGCCTCGGGGCGCTTCTTTCCCATCGGTGCGCGCTGGACGGCATCGCGGCCGCCGCGGCCCGGGTGCAGGCCGGCCAGGGCGCGAAAACCGTGGTCGTCATGTAACAGCGCGGCCCCGCGTCTCCGGCCGCGCGCAACTCATCAGGACACGCCTTTTCCCATGACTGAAGATTTCGCTCACCTGCACACGCATTCCGAGTATTCGTTGCTGGACGGCTTGAGCCGGATCGAGCCGCTGGTGCAAAGAGCCAAGGAACTGGGCCAGCCCGCCCTGGCCTTGACCGATCACGGCGTCATGCACGGCGCCATTGAATTCGTGCGCGCCTGCCGCGCGCACGACGTGAAGCCCATCGTGGGCGTGGAGACCTACCAAACCGTCTACGGACGTCCCATGGAGGGCACCGACGCGACCCAGGACCGAACCAATTACCACCTGTTGCTCCTGGCGCAGAACGACGTCGGCTATCGCAACCTGCTGCGCCTGACCAGCGACAGCCACCTGAAAGGGTATTACTACCGGCCGCGGGTCGACCATGAGTACCTGGCCGCCCATGCCGAAGGCCTGATTTGCACCTCGGGCTGCCTCAGCGCGGAAATTCCCTCCCTGATCCACCAGGGCAAGGTGGAGGAAGCCCACGAGCGCCTCAACTGGTACCTGGACGTTTTCACGCGCGAACGATTCTTCATCGAGCTGCAACAGCACGATTTGCCCGAACTGGATCTGGTCAATCGCGAACTGCTGCGGATGGCGGCCCGGCATAACGTGGAGCTCATCGCCACCAACGACGTGCATTACGTGCGCCAAGAGGACAGCCAGTACCAGGACGTGCTGCTCTGCGTGCAGACGGGCAGCAAAGTGGCGGACGCCAAGCGCATGCGCATGACGGGCGACAGCTACTTCCTGCGCAGCCGGCAACAAATGGAAGACGCCCTGAGCGCCTATGCCGATTTGCCTTCGTCCGCCTTTACCAACACCCTGCGCATTGCCGAGATGTGCGACGTCGACCCCGAGGACAGCGCGTATCACCTGCCGCCTTTCCCCTTGCCCTCCGGCGCCAAGGACTATCAGACGCGCGTGCGCCAGCTGACCGAACAGGGCGTGCGCCGGATGTACGGCGACCGCGCCGAGGCCGCCGAGGTTCGGCAACGCAGGGAATACGAGTTGCAGCTGATCCATAAAATGGGGTTCGATTCCTATTTCCTGATCGTGGCGGATCTCTGCGACTTCGCCCGGAGCCGGAACATCTGGTGGAACGTACGCGGGTCCGGGAACGGCTCCATCGTGGCCTACGCCCTGGGCATCACCACGCTCGATCCGCTCCGGTACGGGCTGATTTTCGAACGCTTCCTGAATCCCGGCCGCGTCACCATGCCGGACTTCGATCTGGACTTCCCCGATGATCAGCGGGAAGAGCTGATTCGCTACGCCATCGACCGCTACGGCGAGGATCGCGTAGCGCAGATCGTCACCTTCGGACGCATGAAATCCCGGGCGGCCGTGCGGGACGTGGGGCGCGTCCTGGACCTGCCGCTGTCCCAGGTCGACCGCGTCGCCAAGATGATTCCCGGCGGCCCGGCGGCCCCCACGCTGAACCAGTTGCTGGACGAGACCCACGCGGCCTACAGCGCCGAGCTGGAGCAACTGGTCCGTCAAGAGGGCATGGGGGAATTGATGACGATTTCCCGCCAGCTGGAGGGCGTGGCGCGCACGGCCAGCGTGCATCCCGCAGCCGTCATCGTCGCCGACAAACCCCTGTGGGCCTACACCCCGTTGACGCGGGGCAAAAACACCGTCACGCAGTACACGACCCAGTTCGAGTTTCCTGTCCTGGAATCCATCGGGCTGTTGAAAGTGGACTTCCTGGGCCTGCGCACGTTGACCATCATGCGGGAAGCCTGCCGCCTGATCGAGGAGCGCCAGGGCGCGTCCTTGCACGCGGCCAACATCCCTTACGAAGGCCCGGAGACGCGGCACGCCTTCGCGATGATGGTCAGCGGCGACACCGCGGGCGTGTTCCAGGTGGAATCGGGCGGTTTCACGGAGACGATCGTCTCGATGCGGCCGTCGGAGTTCATTCATATCGTGGCCGCCTTGGCCTTGTACCGACCGGGGCCCATGGATTACATCCCCTCCTACACGCGGCGCATGCACGGGCAGGAAAAAGTGGCCTACAAGCATGCGTTGCTGGAACCGATCCTGGCGGAAACCTACGGCATCATCATTTTCCAGGAGCAGATTATCCGCATTCTGCATGACTTGGCCGGCTACACGCCGGGCGAGGCCGATCTGGTGCGCTCGGCCATCAGCAAGAAAGACAGCAAGAAAATCGATGAATCCCGGAAGATATTCCTGTCCGGCTGCGGGAAGCAGGGCATAGAACAGGAAACGGCCCAGGCTATCTGGGGCGATATCGAGTTGTTCGCCGGATACGGCTTCAACAAGTGCCTGCCGGGCGACAGCCTGATCCTGGATCCCGCCACGGGACGCCGCGTGCGCATCCTGGACGTCTACCGGAACCCGGATTGCCTGCAGTCGGTGCTTTCCGTCGATCCCGATACCCGCGCCTTGGTCAGGCAGAGGCCCAAAGCCGTGATGCGGAACGGGGTCAAACCCGTTTTCCGGTTGACCGCGGCCTCGGGGCGCGTCCTGCGCGCGACAGCCAACCATCCCCTGTTGACGCCCGCAGGTTGGGTGCCGTTGGGCGCGTTACGCGCGGGCGACGCGTTGTGGGTGCCCGGCGCCTTGCCCGTCTCCGCGACGCAGCGCTGGTCGTCCCGGCGTCTGCAACGCTGGGCGCGGTCGCTATCCGGCGCCGGTCGTGCGCAGGGCCGTTGGCCGGCCTTGGATCAGGCCTCCGAGCTGGCCTACAAACGCTTGGTGCCTGAGCGGCGCGCGACGCCATCCAGCCTGCCGGCCGCTTTCTTTGCGTTGTCGAACGGCTGCCTAGCCTATTTTCTCGGCCAGTTGCTGGATGCCGACGCCGCCGATGCCGGCGCGGCGCGCTGGACGGTCGCGTCCGAAGCGCTGGCTTTGCAAGTGCAACATCTGTGCTTGCGCCTCGCCTTGCGCGCCCGCGTAAGACGCGGGGCAGGAAGCCCTCCGGCCAGCTGGCAGGTGGACGTGGTCGGGGAAGCCCAGAGCCAACGCTTGCTGGGCTATCGGGAGCGAACCCTGTCCGATCTCTGCGCGCGGCTCGACGGCGCGGGGCTGGCTGCCGCGGGCGGAGGGGCCGAACGGACAATGACCGCTACCCTGGCGGAACCGCGCGCGGGCGGCGCGCGTCTCGCGCCCGCGGGCGCAGAGGGCGCGCGCCCAGGCCAGGCCGACGCAGTCGTATGGGACCATGTGGCCGCCATTGAGTACGCCGGTGAGGAACCCACCTTCGATCTGGAAGTCGAGGGTTGGCACAACTTCGTGGCGGACGACTTTTTCGTGCATAACAGCCATGCCGCCAATTACGCCAAGATCACGGTGCAGACCGCCTATCTGAAGGCCCATTATCCGTTGGAGTACATGGCGGCCCTGCTCTTCGTGGAAGGAGACAATCCCGACAAGGTCAGCCGCCTCATTGCCGAATGCCGGCGCATGGGCATCGAGGTCCTGCCGCCCAACGTCAATGCCAGCCAAGCGGGTTTCGACATTCAAATCGACGCGGCCCTGGCCGCGTTGAAGCCGGCCCCGGACGGCCGGGCGTCGGGCTTTGCCTACGACCTCCCGTCCGGCAGCGCAATTCGCTTCGGCCTGTCCGCCATCAAGAACGTATCGAGCAAGGCCGTGCAGGAGCACATCATCGATCAGAGGCCCCCGGGCGGTTTCAGATCGATCGAGGATTTTTGCGATTCCTGTCTCCTGGCGGATATCGGGCGTCGCTCCCTGGAGGCCTTGATCGGCAGCGGCGCATTCGATCACTGGGGCAACCGGCTGCAGCTGCAGGCGGTCCTGGACACCATGATCCAGCGCTCCAAGGCCGCGGGGATCGGCACCGACAGTTTCCAGGACAGCCTCTTCGGCGAAGAGGAAATCGCCGTTCCCGTCAAACTGCCGGACATCGAGGTGCCCATGGAACGCGCGCTGGCCTTGCGGCGCGAGGAAAGGGAGTTGCTGGGTTTTCTGATTGAGACGCCCGATCAGGCGGATCCCTACGCCAAGATCCGGCAGTATCTGCCGAACCTGGTCTCGACGGCGGACATTACGCGCGACAACGAAGGGGAGAGCGTAAACGTCCTGGGCACCGTGACGCGCGTACGTCAGCACAAGACCAAGAACGGCGACCTGATGGCTTTCGTCACGGTCGAGGATATGGCGGGTCCGCTCTCCGCGATTGCCTTTACGGCTGCGTATCGCCAGCATGCGGATCGCTTGACGGAAAACGCCCAGTTGGTGCTGCGGGGCAAGGTGAGCTACAACCCCAACCGCGATGAAGTTACGCTTGACATTGAAAGCGTCCGCACCATGGCCGATATGGCGCGGGAGGCCGAAACGGGTGCCGCGGCCGAAGCTCCGTTGCCGTCCGACATGCCGCCGCCCGAAGCGAACGTCATGTCGACGGAGACTCCCCCGCGTCCCCGCGCCGCGCCCGTGGAAACGGCGGGCCAAGTCGTCTTGCTGGCGCGCGCCGGAGAGCCGGGCGCGCAAATCGTTAAGTCCATTCAGGCGACGCTGGACGCGCTGAAACGGGCATCGGGCTCCGAGCCATGGGATGTGCGTCTAATCATTGCCGGCAAGGACCGCAGAAGGGGATATGCCCTTGCCTCCATGAGCCTTGATCGGCAGCAAGCGGGCGCGGAGCCACTCCAAGCCGGCGGAGTTGAAGTCTTTTGGATACCGCGGTCATCTGAAGCCGCGCGTTCGCTCGCCAATGGCGCCAAACGCCAGGATATGAATGAAGGCCAACCCGCAACCATGCTTTAGGCGGATGAGGCGGCGGATGGCGCGTCGGGACTGAGGCATGCGGTAAACCGACTTCGCCTTGCCGGTGGCCGGTGATGAGGCACGCACTTTGCGCGCAGGGATCGGCAAGCATTGCGTCTTGGAGCGGTGCGGATGCGTTCAAAGTCCAACCGGTCAGAGTCCAAAAGGCATCAGGCGACAGCAGCCCCAACTCGGTCTCTCGCCATGGAGGCGCGTCTGCGTCTTGGGTACCGAAACGCCGAAAGCGAACGGTGCGCGTGCGTTCTCGCCTGGCGGCATGCGTTACGGCCCTGTACGGCTGGTAGTACACGGTCCTGTGTCTGCGTTAGGTTATACTTGAGGCGTTCCTGCGCATGGTCAAACTGGACTGCAAGGGCTGGGTGGAGCGAACCGTTCTCCACGCGTGGCTCCAACGCAGACTGGAGAACGAACTCGGTTCGCGGGGAGCCAGCACGCACAAGACATGTACGCATCATGGAGATGCTGGGGTTCGAGTTGCGCCAGCGTCCCCTGCCTAGGATAAGGCGTACAGGGACTGCCGCGCGCGTGGCACTGGCTTCGGCATGGACGCGCGCGAAGAGTGCAGAGGGGAAGACCGGATAGGTATGTCCGGCCTGGGTTGACGCGATGGGGGGGAGGGGTGTGTAAGGGCCCAAAGGAGATAAGAGAGATGAAATGGATTGCGGTTGCCGCCGCATGGCTGTTGTCGCCTGCGCGACCGATTTTTGCAGATGACAAGCCTGCAGGAGATGCCAGTAACTGCCGCGCCCTGCAGATGCTGGCCGACGCGCGGCCGTACATAGACTGCATAGACGCCGCGCGGGAAGAGGCCATCGCCGCGCTGATCGCGGGAACGCATCCCGACGCCGTTCCGGGCGAGAAGTTCGGCGGTCTGTCCTATGACACTGACTTGGACACCGGCGAGATAACCGCTACGCCGCCGGACCCGCCCGTCTTTCAGCGCTACGAGAATTTCCAGGGCCGCCGGCAGCGCGTCGCCTACGTCTTCGCCGGAGAAGAGTCGTTTCTCAAGGACGCGGACTGTCAACCATGGCCGCCAAACAACTGCAGAGAACTCCTGACATGGAATATTGATGGGGTTGCGCTCCACGTCGCATTCCAGCGCTCGGCAAACGGCGGCGAATGGCGATGGTCGCTTTACAACTACTACGACGAAAGCTCCTTCCTGGCGGCATGGCAGACGATCGCCGAGGGGGAGCACACCGACTACAAGATCTCGTTTCCCGGCGGCGAAGGGACGACGATTGCGAGACGCCGGCTGGGGCCGCAACCCATCGTACGCACGGACGGAGACTGCCTCTATCTTTCCACGCGTAACGCGGACGGCCTGCTCACGGAGCACCCGCGTCGGTGCGTATAGCGGATGGCAAGGGGCTATAATGGGGATACGGCCGCCGATTGCAGGGGGGGGGGGGCCTCGCCCAGGTTCGATGGCCCAGGCAGTTGACTACCCGGCGGTTGCGCTTCGGGAATGGGTGACGATCTTGAGGGCCGTCCCCTTTTCTTTGCCGTGGAAACAGAGGCCATCCTGCGCTTTGCTACGCGCGCAGACCAGGTCGTGTTGAGATAGGATTGCCGCCAGATCCAGTAAGTTATCATGCAACCGATGTCGTGTCCATCGACGGCCTTGGAGGGCCGCGCGGGTTCAACTAGGCAAAACCGCCCGGCGCGTCCGGCCTAGGCTCAGCGCCGGCCGCCGCGCAGGCGGCTGGCCGCGCAACCGTCCCCATGAGGCCCTTCTACCTCCCAGGTGCGTCCCCTCCCGTGCATTGCCCTCATTTTATATAACAAAGTAAAAATGACAAAGTGCCTGATGCGGGAGCCTTTGGCGTGCAAGCCCGAGCCCCGTACCCCACGGCAGGGCCGCGCCGCGGTAAACGAGGTCGCCGATGACGGCGCACTGGCCGTATGTATGTGCATAGACGGCCAGAGGAGGTGCGCTGTCCAAAGCCGCGCATGCGTCAGGAGTTGCGCGGCACTGATTCCCTTCCTGCAGCGGCCAGCCGTAGTTGGTGCCAGCCTGGACCTGATTCACTTCTTCGTAGGGGGCTTCGCCCACATCTCCGACCCAGAGCGTGCCGTCTGGCCTATCGAAGGCCAAGCGCCAAGAATTGCGGAATCCCCCAAGCGTAAATTTCCGGACGCGCGGGCGTCTGCCCGCGCAACGGATTGTCGAGTGGAATGCGGTAGGGTTGATCGCGCGTGCCCTGCCGGACGTCTAGGCGCAGAATTTTGCCGAACAGCGCGTCCAGGTCCTGCGCCGTTTCAGGCAGAGACCGGTCACCCACGCCTAGGTAGAGCAGGCCGTCGGGACCGAAACGCAGGCCTCCGCCGAAATGTTATCCCGAGGACTCCGAGGCCATTTCCAGTAACGCCGATCCTGATTCGCGGCGGATGAGCCCGTCCACGGCGGAAAAGCGCGACAGCCGCGAGGTCCGGCGATGGGCGTAGTACGCGTAGATGAAAGGCGCCTCGGCAAAGTACGGGTCCAGCGCGAAGCTGAGGAGACCCCTTTCGTAGTTGAGGATCCCGATCTCCGACTGTAGATCCAGTAAGACGCGCGGCGTTTGGGCCGTGCGGTGCCAACCCCCTGACCAGCGCGCTCGGCCACGATCCAACCGCCATCAGGCTATGGCAGAAAGTCTACGGGCGAGGACAGCCGCGTTCCGCCCAAGCAAGATTCGAACTGAATGCCCTGCGCAACGCCCTGTCCAATGTTGGGCAAACGCTTCTCTTCTCCGCGGACCCTGGGCAACTCACAGTAGGCGCCTTCCTCGCGGACCGGACCGATGCAATTCGTGCAATACCGCGAGAGGGTATCGGATACCATCCGCACGGGCGCGCAGGAACTGGCCGACGTCAGCTGTCGAGACCGCCTGGCGCCAGTGGTGGAGCTGGTCGTCATTAGGCAATATTTCAATGTCTGGGGGAGAGGGGTTGAGACTGGGCGCGCGCCGCCACCGCCAGCGGCCCGCGCGGTACATGCGTTGCCGCTGGGGCAACTGCACGCCGAGTATGTTCCCTAGAATTCGGTTCGTTGCACTGTCGTTGCGGCCCCCAGAAGATGTCGGACGCGATGTCCCGCGCGGGATGCCACTCCGCGGCGCGCACCAGCGTGGTTTGCAAGCCAATGTCGTCGCGAGCAAAACCGCGATGCCCCTGCGTCGGATGCAGTACCAGAACCAAGAGGCTGCCCCTTGCCCTGGCCCGTCTCGGAGGGGGGGGGGAGCAGTGCATTCGTGCCCAATCCGTTACCGCCAAATAAAGGCTCAAATGGCGGGGGCTGGCCCTTACGCGTTGCATGCGGCTCGAATCTTGATCCCCAAAGACCCGAAGACTGGCAATCTGGGCGGACGCCTCGCTCTCGTCAGTATTTGGGATAGCGCATAACGTAACAAGGAAAAATCTGCGGTTGCGCCGGATTTGCGTACTCTGGGAACCCTTGCAGGCGCGTGCCCGCGTATCCGCGTGCGCTTACATAGATGCTCAGGCTTTGATGACGGCCTTGATGCGTTCCAAATCCCCGTGGACTCGTTGCACGGCAATGCCTTGGGCCTGGTACGACGCGTCCAAATCCGTGGGCAAGACGTCCGGGCTGGCCAAAATCGTGACGCGCTCGGCATGGAAAGCTTCCTGCGGATTGAAGCCGAAGGTGACGTTGGATTCCAGGAGCTGGTTCATCAGCAACGGCAAATAAACTCGAGTCGCGAAATGTTCGCGGGGTCCGAAGAGAACGTAATGTTCAATGGTCTTGGCGAAGCCCGCCGCGGCCAAGGAAGGCGCGGCACTTTCCGGCTGGGCGCGGGCTTCCGTGGACGGCGGGGAAGCCGGGGGCTCCGTCTGTATCCCCGGCGCGGGCGGTTTTTCCATAGGGGACGGCGGCAAGTTTTCCGGTGCGCGCAGTTCAACCGGCGCGGCCGGCGGCGCTTCTTCGACTGGAGGTTTCTGAACTTCGACTTCCAGGTTGACTTCCATGGACGCGATGCCGTCCAGTTCAATCAGGTTGGATTGGGCCTTGGTTTCGTTCGTGGCCGGATCCACCACCTGCACCAGGTAGGCGCCGGCCGGCACGGAATTGAAACGGAAAGATCCGCTGGGCGGTATGCCCCCGGAGGCCAACACTTCTTCGTCTTTCACCAACACGAGCCTGAGGTTCTCGCCATTGACGACTTGGCCGTAAATCTGGCTGTTGTTTTGAGGCACGATCATTTCTTCGAACTCCACCAGGAAGGAATGGTGGAACAGAGTGTTGCCGGTCCTCACGCCATTCTCGGTCAATTCGTCCGGATGATTGGCCGTCAAGCCCGTGACCAGGTCGCTGGGCGCGTCTTTCATGCCGACATTGCAGATTTGCCACGTAAACATGGCGAAGGAAAGATAGGATTCGCGCTGGTTTTTCTCCAAGGTCAGTTCCTGGCGGCCGTCGTCCTCCCATTGGATGAGTACGCGCGCTTCGTCATGCGGACTGTTTTCCTGGAAATGAGCCTGCACGAAAATATGGTGGCGGCCGTTGTTTTCTTCGGGCGTCAGATGGCGTACGCGGCGCGCTTTCCAATAACGCTCCGCGTTTTGCGTATGCACGGGCTCAATGCTTACGCCATAGCGCTCCGCCTGATTGGCGCGCTCCGGATCAGGATCTGTCGCGTCAACCGCGTCCGCCTGCGTCTCTGCACCGGACGGGGTCGCGAGAGGGGGGGCTGCTTCGGATTCTCGGTTCCGGCCGAAGGCATGGGTAAGGCGTTTTCGCAGTTTCATCAGCCGTTCCTTGCGCTGAAGACAGCCATATTGCAAAAGGGATCCCGCTATGGATTCTAGCACAGAGTCCAATTTCCGTACGCCTTGGCGCGGTGCGTTCAAAGTCCGCCCGCCTGAGGTCCGGTCAGGATCCAGGCGGCATCAGCCCCCCGCCGCTCAACTCGGACTCTGCTTTGGCGCGCCGAACGCCAGTTGCGCGCCCGCGGCCTGTGGGCGCGCCGCCTCCCGGCCGGCGCGGACGCCGCGGCCCTGGATCGGCTCGCCTACGGACCGCTCAAGCTGGCGCTGGCGCGGGCGTTGACGGGCGTTGCGCCCCGGACCGTCCGCGGCGTCCGCGCCCTGACCGGCCTGGATCGGCTCCACCTGCGCGCGGCCTGTCGCGTTGCGCGGACACCTACCTAATATACAGAATCTAAGACAGACTCCGTGTCTGCGGCGAAGGCAGGGAAGGAGGCACCCGGCCCGTACGCGGCGCGGCTCCGGGACCGGCTCCGGGCCGTGCTGGACGTCCCTGCGGCCCGCGTCGAGGCCCTGCTGTCCGACTACGCCGATCATGGGGACGCGGTGGAGGCCGAACTGGATCGCTATCCTTGCGTCCAGGCGCGCTTCGCGGCCCGCGGCGATGCCGTGCGCGACGCCATCGGCGTATTCCGCAGCATGCTGAACGGGCGCATCCATCGCCGCGGCTGGTACCGGCCCGACGAATGGCCGCCGGCCGCGGCCCCGAAGCCGGCGTTGCCGCGCCCGCCCATCCCGTCCGACCTCGCGGAGGCCTGGAAGCGCCTGCGCGCCGCGGGCGCTTCCGCGGGCGCCGGTTTGCTGGGCTGGCATGCGGACAGGCAACGCCGGGTCTGGGCCGTCCGGGCCGACTCCGACGCGGGCCGCGACGCCGTGGCCGCCGCCCTGCTGGCGCTCCGCCTGGACATCGGCGCGGGCTGGCGCCTGGTGTGGCGCGTGGAGGCCGCCGCGCAGTGGTGGCGCAAGCCGGATTGGCAATGGGCCGACGTGCGCCCGTATGCGGAACGCCGGTGTACGGACGCCTTCGCGCGCCTGGCGCTCCGCCAGGCCCGCGCCGTGCGCCTGGATGTCGAGACCCGCGCCCTGGACCTGGAGTTGCCGGCGCTCGGCGCCGACGCCCAGGCCGAGCGCGCCTACGCCCGCTTCCTGGCGCGCCTGTCCGGTCGCCTCGGCGCGCTCATGGCCGCGGCGACCGGCGCCGCGTGGCGCGTCCGCCTGCAGGCGCGCCCGCGACCGGACGCCGCATACGACGCGGACGGCCTGGCCGCGGCGTTGGAAGCGCTGGCCGTGCGCCCGCCGTATCTGGCGATCGCGCTCCGCCGGCCGGCCGTGGCGTACCGCCAGCTCTTCGCGCCGCGCCTGCGCTCGCCCAGGCGTCGGGCCTACATCCGCGATACGGGCCGGTACGCCTTCCGCGCCATCCAGCAAGACTATCCCCTGGCCTAGGCTACGGAGCGAAGCATGGACAACGACCCGCCCCCCGCGCCGCGTCCCTGGTTGGCCGCGGAGCGCGCCCTGATCGGCATCTTGCTCACGCATACGGGCGCGTCCCTGCCGGCCGCGGACGGCCTGCCGGCCGTGCCGGGCGTCGACGCGCTCCCCGCAACGCAGGCGGAGCTCGGGCCGGACGGCGCCCAGGCCTTCGCCGTGCGCGAGCATCGGCTCGTCTATCGCGCCCTGGAACGGCTGGCCGAACGCGGCGCGCCCCGCGACCCGTTCGCCGTGGCCGCGGCGCTGGACGGGACGGACGGCTGGGACGGCGACGTCGATTTCCTTCTATGGTTGACGACCGGCTCCGAGAGCGACGCCGCGGACGGCTACGTGCCGACGCCGGCCTACGCCGCGACCTACGCGCGCCAGCTGCAGCGCCGCGCCCAGCGCCGCCAGCTCGTGGAGGCCATCGAACGCGCCCGCGAGCAGGCGCTGGATCCGGAGCTCGATCCCGACCAGGCGCAGGCGCAGGCCGTGCAGGCCGTGCTGGGCGCGACAACCGCGCCGGGCCGCGGCTTCCGCCCCGCGACCGAGGCCGTGCGCGCCGTGGCTGCGCAATTGCGGTCGGGCGCGCGTCCGCGTTGCGTGGCGACCGGCTGGCCGGGCCTGGATCGCAAGCTCGGGGGCGGCCTGCGCCCCGCCGAGCTGGCCGTCATCGCCGGCCGGACGGGCAGCGGCAAATCGGCGTTCGCGGCCTGCATGGCGCTCGCCGCCGCGCGCCGCGGCCTGCACGTGGCGCTCGCCAGCCTGGAAATGCCGCTGCGCACGATTGCGCCGCGGCTGGTGGCGCAATGGGCCAATCTGGACGTCGGCGCCGCGTACGACGGCGAGGGCGACGCCGCGGCCGCGGCCCAGGCGGCCGACGCGCTGGCGACCGACGCGGCCCAGCGCCTGCACGTGGACGATTCCCAGCACCTGGACGCCCGCCTGCTCCGCGTGCGCCTGCTGCATCTGGCGGCCCGCCTGCGCGCCGACGGCGCCCCGCTCGGGATGGTCGTCGTGGACTATCTGCAGCTCATCGAGTCCGCGGCCCGGAACGAAACCCGCGCGACCGAAGTCGCGCGCATCTCGCGCCTGCTGAAACAGCTCGCGCACGATCTGGACGTCCCGGTCGTGGCCCTGTCGCAGCTCAATCGCGCGGCCAACGGCCCGCACGTGCCGGAAGCCGGCCTGGAACATCTGCGCGAGTCCGGAGCCATCGAGCAGGATGCCGACCTGGTGCTCTTGCTGGATCCGGCGCGGCGCGCCGGCGACGGTCCCGAACTCGTCGTCAAGGTCGCCAAGAACCGCCGCGGCCCGCTGGCGGTCCAGCGCTTCGCGTTCCTGCGCCCTGCGACGCTCTTTCGCGAACTGGCGCCGGAACCGGACGGCGCCGCCCCGGCGGCGTCGGACGTCGGCTCCCAGGCACCGATGGATTGGGATGACGCGGAGTGGAACGCATAAGCGCCCGCCGGGGCTGTCGCTACGCGCGCCCGTGCGTAGAGGGTCATGCCCGATAGCGGGGGCGCGTCCCGGGGCGCCAAGCCTTGGCTTCTGAATCGTCAAGGGGTCCATGGGCCCTTTTTAGGACGGAAGGCGGATCAGCGCGGTGCGCAACGCTACGGCTCCGGCGGACGTCTCCAAGCCAAGCGCGGTCATGAGCAGCGCCTACTTGGCCGGAGCCGCTGTCGCTTCCAAGGACGCCCACCCGTCCACGAAGGTCTTCAGCGACAAAACGCAGGATTCCAAACGACCGTCCGGATGCCCCTAAGGGAACGGTCGAGGATACGAGGCGCGTTTTCTTCGGGCGTCCGCCCCCATCCGCCCAATCCCCGGAAGCGTTGGGCCAGAGCCTCGCGCTGCGATACCGATAAGCTGGTTGGATCGGCTCCGGATGGAAACGGTATTCTCCTTGGCCCCGATCGTCGATGATGTCGGACACTATGCAGTCCAGCTCCTGGCATGCGGCCTGCAAGCAAGGCACCCCATCCTCATCCTGGTCAGTAACGAAAGTCAAGGCCAACCAACCTACGCGATGGGTAACTACCGCTCTTACCTGTGCGCTCAGGCCCATAACCGCGTCGCCTTCGCTTATCCAATTTCCATCTCAGGCGTTTGCATCACGAGGCGATCTGCCACCATATCTGCCAGCTCATTGTGGGTCGCAAGGAAAACGCGACGGCATACTGATTCCTTTGCCTGAAACTCTGCCGACTATCAATGTGCGCTACTTGGCACAGGCGCTTTCGTCCCGTCGCGCCGTCTACTTGCCGATAAGGCACGGTGAGGATGTGGCCGTCCGCGTTGCGCAGGAAATCCGTGATGCGGGTGAGATCGCCGCCAAATCGCGTCAGGCGGTGACCGGATATTTCGATGACGGGACATCCCAATTCCCGATTGTTCCTGATCTGGCCGGATTTCACGTGCAGGCAATGGCGGTGGCCGTTGGTTCGGACCTCCATGTCGGCTACGAAGTCATGCCCCGCTTCCCGCCAGATGACGTGGTGATGCGCTTGCGTATCGGATTTGATCGCGTTGACGAACAGTTCCTCCAGTTCCCAGCCTTGGCAACGCCCGCCGGAAAACAGCTCGTGGTATTTGCGCAAGCTACGCTCCAGGGGCTACAGCATCCGCGGCGTAAGACGGTATGGATCCATTGTCATCTCCCTTAACCGCAAACAGGCAAAGCGCACGTATTCGGGATTGATCTCGATGCCCGGAAAATCCAGGCCCAGCGCCTGAGCCACCACGCATTCGGAGCCGGAGCCCGCGAAGGGAACAAGCACGCGCCCCCTCCTTCCTTGCGGGATGCGCGACAGGATGAACCGGCGCGAGAGTTCCATGGGCTTCTGGGTGGGATGCTTGAGCACGTCATGCCCTTGGTGGGCAGGCAGGGCGTCGGGAGGGTACAAGGCATGGCCGCAGATGCGGCACCGTTGTAGCGGCCCAGCGTTGCGCGTCGTTCTTTGCCCATGCACTTGTGGCTCGTGACTGAATATCACTCACGCACCCATTTCAGCCGCGGCCTTTGCCGGTGTCCAAACGCTTGAGGCGATCGCCGCACTTCCTTTCCCAGTCTGCGTATGGCTTGCTGGCTTTGCCCGTGGGCGTGAGGGGACCTGCGCCGGTACGGCGTACTCCAGGCGGATATACCTCTCTTTTGCAGTTCGGGGTCTTGCTTCTGAGCGCCCTGACAATTTCTTGATTTGAATGGGCAAATCTCCCGTCTGCTCTCCCAACTTAATGACCCAATCCTTTCCTCGGTGATCGTCACGGACATTCATTCTGAAAGTCGCGCGGTTTGCTCATGACAGTATGTCGTCATAGCGGTGATCCGCGCCCTGCGCCCGGCGGGGGCCGTTGGGGGCGCCGGGCTAGGCGCGGGGTTGACGCGATCGAGACGCGTTGGGTATGGCGTTGGGGGCACGCCGGGGGCCAGACTGGGGGCGCCTTGCGGTCCGGGCGGGCCGCGGGGCGGCACACGCAGGCAGAGCGGGAGGAAGATCATGGCGCGCAGTTTGACGGAGCCGTTCGCGTCGGGGCAGACGTGGGCGGTGGCGGAGGAGTTCAATGCGGCCCGCACGCGGGCGGCGTACGCGGCGCGGGGCCAGGAGGGCTACGCGGGGCGCGCGTGGGGCTGTCCGATCGGCACGCCGGTGTACGCGATGGCGGCGGGTACGGTGGCAGCCGCGGGGACGGGGGCGGTGCGCGGCGCGGCGGAGCCCGAGGCCCCGGACGGCAACTGGGTGCGCGTGGAGAGCGCGGATGCGGAGGGCCGCTATGCGCTGACCTACGCGCATCTGGCGGCGGTGCGGGTGCCGGTCGGGGCGCGGGTGGCGCGGGGGGATCTGCTGGGCGCGTCCGGGGCCACGGGCGCGTGCGCGGGGCCGCGGCTGCAGGTGCGTTACCAAAGGCTGGACGCGCAGGGCGCGGTGCAGGCGCCGGACAACGGGTTCGGGGGCGCGCAGGACTGCGCGCCGCTGCTGGATACGGCGGACGGGTTGCGGCGCGCGATGCCGGCGGCGGGCGCGCGGTACGTGCAGATCCCGGCCGGGGGGCCGGCGGTGCGCGTGTACGGCGCGCCCCGGGTCGGCACCGGGCCGTACGCGCGGGCGCTGGCGGCGGGGACGCGGTATCCGCTGGTGAGCCTGGACGCCGCCGCCTGGGGGGCGCCGGACTGGTGGCAGATCGATGCGCCGGACTATCCCGCGGCCTGGGTGCGCCGCGCGGAGACCGCAGTGGTGGATGCGGCGGGCCGGCCGGCGGCGGTCGCGTCGGACCGGGGATGGACCTGGTGGGACGCGCCGGACGCGCGGGCGCAGTACCTGCGCGCGCGTCCGGGCACGACCGCGGAGGCGTACGCGACGCTGGCGGCGGCCGGGGCGTGCGCGGCGACGCTGGCGGCGGGCGTCTGGTACCCGATCCTGGATCAGCAGGTCGGGCCGGCGGTGCCGGCGGCCGGGGCGCGCCCGTGGTACCGCCTCCGCTACGGGGCGGCGGCCGGCGACGCGGGCTGGGTGCGCGGCGATGCGGCGGAGACGCGCCCGTATCTGCCGGCGGGGGCGACGCTGTACGAACCCGTGCCGCCGGCGGGGCCCTACCTGCAGGCGAAACGCGGCTTGGCGGCGCCGGTGGACGTGCGGCCGAAGCCGACCCGCAACCGCCTGGCCCTCGGTTATATTGCGCCGGCTTCCCGGCAGCGCTACCGGATCGAGGGGCGTCTGGGCCGCCGGCCCGACGCCCGGTGGTGGCAGATCGATTTCCACGGCGCGATCGGCTGGGTGCATGCGGACCTGGTGGATACGCACGGGACGGCATCCGTGCCGCGGACCTGGTTCGTGAAAGTGCGCCGGGCGCCGGGGGAGACGGAGCTGGTGCTGCGCGCGGGGCCGGGCACGGCCTATGCGGTGCGGAGACGGGTGCGCGGGGATGCGGCGTGGAACCCCGTCGTGACGAACAAGGATGCGGAGGCGCCGGCCTGGTGGCGCGTGGGCGGGCAGGAATGGGTGCAGGCCGATCACGTGCAGGCGGACGGGGATGCGCGGCGCGTGGCGGGCGCGCCGGCGCCGGCGCTGGGGCCGAGCGGGCCGCCGTATGCGCGGCTGGCGGCGGACGCGCCCGTGCGCGTGCATCAGGCGCCCGGGCGGCAGCGGGCGGTGGTGACGCGCCTGGATCGGCGCCTGGCCGCGCCGTTGCGCATCGTCGGGCGGCAGACGGACGCCGCGGGCGCGGCGTGGTGGCAGGTGGCGGTCAACGAGCGTCTGCGCGGCTGGGTGCGCGGGGCCGAGGTGACGGCGCAGCGCGGGGCGGCGACGTTCACGGCGCCGGCGCAGCTCGGCGCGTGGCCGGGGCGCGCGGCGGCGGACGTGCGCGCGGGGCCCGGCGCGGCCCATGCGCGCGTGGGCGCGCTGGCGGCGGACGGGACGACCCGCTACGCGCTGCTGGGCCGGGATGCGGAAGCGGACTGGTGGCGCATCCAGTTCAGCGCGACGGTCGCGGGCTGGGTGCGCGGCGCGGACGCGGAGCTGCACGGCGATCTGCGCGCGGTGGCCGCGGCCTGGACGCCGCCGCAGGTCAGCCGGCGGACGGGCGCGACGGGCGCGGTGGCCGTGCGCGCGGGGCCCGGCGCCGATCAGGCGCGGGTCGGCGGCCTCGCCGCGGACGCGACGCGGCGCTACGCCGTCGCGGGCCAGGATGCGACGCCGGCGGGGTGGTGGCAGATCCGGTTCGGGGCGGCGACGGGCTGGGTGCGCGCGGACCGCGTGCAGCTGCACGGCGCGGCGCGCGACGTGCCGGCGACCTGGACGCCGGCGGCGGTGACGGGGCTGGCGGTGACGGCCCGGGGTCCGCGCGCGCTGGCGGTCGGCTGGCAGGCCCCGGCCGCGGGCCCCGCGCCGACGGGCTACGCCGTGCAGTTCCGCGTAACGGGGGCCGCGGCGTGGACGGCGCATCCCCCGGCGGGGGCGGGGACGACGGCCCTCCTCGCCGGGCTGGCGATGGGTACGGCCTACGACGTGCGCGTGCGCGCGACGCGGGGGACGGTGACCGGGGCCTGGACGGCGGGCGCGGGCGCGACGGCCCGCGTGCCGCAGGTCAGCCTGGCGACGGGCGCGACAGAGGCCGCGGACGTGCGGGCGGGGCCCGGCGCGTCCTATGCGCGCGTGGGCAGCCTGGCCGTCGGGTCGACCGCGCGCTACGACGTGGCGGGCAAGGATGCCGCGACCGCGGGGTGGTGGCGGATCCGGTACCGCGCGACGGTCGCGGGCTGGGTGCGCGCGGACCGCGTGCGGACGCATGGCGCGACGGGCGGCGTCGCCGTCACGTGGCTGGCGGCGGCGGCGGGGCCTCTGACCCTGACGGTGACCGGCCCGCGCACGCTGACCGCAGCGTGGACGGCGCCGACGGGGGCCGCCGCGCCGACGGGCTACGAGGTGCAGTCCCAGGGGCCGGCTACGGCGGCGTGGACGGCGCACCCGCACGCGGGGACGGGGACGCAGGCGGCGCTCGCCGGCCTGGCGGCCGGGACGGCCTACGCCGTGCGCGTGCGGGCCACGCGGGGCGCGTTGCGCGGCCCGTGGGCGACGGGCCGCGCGACCACGACCGCGGCGGCGCAGGCGAGCCTGCCGGCGGCGCGGCCCCAGGGCCTGCCCGTGCGGGCGGGGCCGGGCCCCGCGTATCCCGGCGTGGGCGTCCTGGCGGGCGGGATCCGCTACGACCTCCTGGGCCGGGACGCGGCGCCCGCGGGGTGGTGGCAGCTCCGGTTCGGCGCGGCCGCGGCCGAGACGGGCTGGGCGCCGGCGGACGCGGTGCGGACGCACGGGGACGTGAGCGGCGTGGCGGTGACGTGGACCCTGCAGGCGGTGCGCGCGCTGGGCGCGGCGGCCCAGGGGGCGCGCGCGCTGCGCGTCGCGTGGCAGGCGCCGGCGCAGGGCCCGGCGCCGACGGGCTACGCGGTGCAGTCCCGCCGCGCCGGCGCGGCGGCGTGGACGGCGCACCCCCACGCGGGCGCGGCCCGGCACGCGACGCTGACGGGCCTGGCGCCGGGCGCGACCTACGCGGTGCGGGTGCGCGCGGCGCAGGGCGCGGCGCACGGCCCCTGGACGGCGGCGGACGCGGCCACGCCGGCCCTGGCGCAGCTGAGCCTGAAAGCGGACGCGACCCAGGCCGCGCCGGTGCGCGCCGGGCCGGCGGCCGCGCAGGCGGCGGTGGGGACGCTCGCGGTCGGCGCGGCGACCCGCTACGAGATCACGGGCCGGGACGCGGAGCCCGCGGCCTGGTGGCAGATCCGGTTCGGCGACGCGGGGACGGGTTGGGTGTCGGCGGACGCGGTGCGGACGCACGGCGCCGTGGCCGGCGTGCCGCGCGCCTGGGACCTGGCGGCGGTGACGGCGCTGACGGCGACCGCGACCGGAGCGCGCGCGCTGGCGGTCGCGTGGCGGGCCCCGGCGTCGGGGCCGGCGCCGACGGGCTACGAGGTGCAGTTCCGGGGGCCGCACGCGGCGGGCTGGACGCATGGCGCCCCGGCGGCCGCGGGGACGACGGCGGCGCTCGCCGCCCTGACGCCGGGCGCGGCCTACCGGGTGCGGGTGCGCGCGGCGCGCGCGGCGGCGCGCGGCCCCTGGCAGGCAGCGACGGCGACCCTGCCCGCGGTCCCGCAGCTGAGCCTGCGCCCGGACGCGACCCGGGACGCGGTGGTGCGCGCGGGCCCCGGCGCCGACCAGGCCCGGCTGGGGACGCTCGCGGTCGGCGCGGCGGTCCGGTACGAGATCCTGGGCAAGGATGCGGCGGCGCCCGGCTGGTGGCAGCTGCGGTACCGGGCCGCGGTCGCAGGCTGGGTGCCGGCGGACGCGGTGCGGACGCACGGGGACGTCAGCGCGGTGGCGGTGACGTGGACGCTGCAGGCCGTGCGCGGCCTGGCGGCGACGGCGACCGACCCGCGCGCGCTGACGGTGCGCTGGGCGGCCCCCGCGGGCGGGATCCCGCCCGAAGACTATGCGGTGCGCTACCGTCCGCAGGGACAGGCGGCCTGGACGACGCCCGCGCCGGCGACCTTGCCGGCCGTGCGCCGGCTGGCCGTGGCGGCGGCCGGCCCGCGCGCGCTGGCGGTGACGTGGCAGGCCCCGGCGCGCGGCCCCGCGCCGACCGGCTACGACGTGCAATACCGGCAACGGGACGCGGCCGCCTGGACGTCCCTGTCCCATGCGGGAACGGGCGTCGCGGCGACGATCCCCGCCCTGACGCCGGCCACGGCCCATGACGTGCAGGTGCGCGCCACGCACGGGGCCGCGCACGGACCCTGGGTCGCGGCCCAGGGCGCCACGGCGACCGCCGCGTAGCGGCGCGGGTACCCTCAAGCGCGGTGGCCGCGCCCGCTTGGCACTGCCCGCCCGGGCCGGGCCGCGGTCGCGGCCCGGGCGCGTACCGGATGGACTCTCCCGTCGACGAACGGCGGTTCGGACCGCGCCGGGCGCCACGTAGCGGCGCATTCCGGCCCATCTTGCGCCGTATGCGGGGCGGCGAGGATCAGCCTCGCGCCGGCGCACGGTCTTGGGCGGCCTGCATCCAGCCGTGCGCGCTTCCGGCCCGCGTAACGGCCGCGCTGGTCGGGCTGGGCCGTCGATGGCTCCGACCTCTGGTCACCTCGCGAGCGCGAGGCCAGTCTTCCGGGTAAGGCGCGCCAGGGCCGCAGGCAGAGAACCGGACGCGACCGCGCGTCCGGTGCGATCCGTTCTCGCGCCCGCGGTCCGCGCAAGATCATGGTCAACGCAGACAGGCCGCCAGAAGGGCGACGCGTCTGGCGGATGCGGGGCAAGGGCAGGCAACCGCGCGCGCGCGGCGCGCCCGGCGCGTCGGTTCCCCTCTGCGCGGAGCCGGGGGCGGGCCGGCTGTCCGCGCGGGCTAATGGTCGGTGCGGCACTCGGGGCATTGCCGGGGGTCGAAGACGATGCGCACGCGTTGCAGGGCGCCGGGGCGGTCAAGGAGGTCGGGCGGCAGGTAACTCACCCGGGGGTAAGTGGACGGGGTGGACGCGTCGATCAGGAGCAGGGAGCGGGGACAGGCGTGGGCGGCGGCCCAGGGCAGGTGCTGCTGCTGGAAATAGGCAGCCGCGTCCCGGCCCAGGGCGTCGGTCCGGTCCAGGGCCGACAGCCGGTCGGGGGCGAAGCCGGCGACGAGGCGCAGGGCGAGGCCGTGCCGGCGCGCGGCGGCGCGCAGCTGGGCGGGCAGGGGCGTATCCAAAGCGGGGAGCACCAGGTGCAGGCAGGCGAAATCCAGGTCCGGCAGGGCGGCGGCGAGCTCCCCGTCCAGACGGCGGGTCAGGTCCCAGCGATGCTGGGCGCGCGCGCCCAGCGGCGCCCGTACGCCCAGATGCCGTATGGGCGCGGGCGGGGCGCGGAGGAGCGGTGCCAGCGGCTCGTCCCGGTACAGGTCGAGCAGGAACGCGGGCGCGGCGAGGGCGGCGGCGAAAGGCGCCACGTCGGTCTCCGGCGCGTGCAGGGCGAACTCGAGATACAGGGCCTCCAGGGCGGGCACGGCGAGCGTCGGGGCGAGCTCGGCGGCCGCCTGGGCATAGGGGATGCGCAGCCAGCGCTCCGGCGCGTCCGTCTGCGCCAGGATCGGATAATCATCGTAAGGCCGGCCGGGCTCCAGAGAGACCAGGACGGGCGCGTCCGCGTGCGGTGCCGCCTGCACGGGGAGCGCGCGGTCCGGCGTCACGGACCTGCCGTCGAACGACCGCGGCGCGTCCGCGGCGCGTACCCAGCCGGTGAAGGTGCGCCGGTCGAGGGCGAACCCGAGGGTCGACACCGGCAGGCGCGCGTAGTCCGCCGGCGCCAGTTGGGCGTAGTTCGCGAGTTGCAGGCGCGTCGCGGCCGGCGCGCCGGCCAGGAAGGCGCGCAACGCGGCGGCCGGCACGCGCGGGGGCACGGGCGCGTGCCGCCCGTAGCGGCTCCCCTCGTCGTGGCAGGGCGCGACGGTCAGGGCCGCGGGCGGGGGCGCCGCCAGCGGGGCGAGCCAGGCGGCGGGATAGGCGGAGTCGCAGGTCAGTTCCAGGCGCCAGTGCGCGGCCTGTACGCGGGCGGGCAGGCGCCGCGCGCCCTGCGCGTCGGCTGCGATGCGCACGCGCAGGCGCAGGTCGTGCAGGGCCGCGCCGCGCAGGAAACCGGGCGGCGGCGGGTCGCGCAGGGGCGTCCGCAACTCCACGGTGCGCAGGCGCGGCAGGTCGGCCAGGAACGCGGCGGGCGCGGCGAGCGCGACCGCGGCCAGGTCGGTCTGCGCGTCGGGGGCCTCGGTCGCGCCGATGCGCACCGTATGCACCTGCGGGGCGCGGGCCAGGAACCGCGCGCCCAGGCGCAGCGGCGCCGGCGCCGCCGTCAGGAGGGTCAGGGTTTGCAGACGGTCGGCGCGGGCGAGGAAGGCCTCCCCCACGGTCGCGAGGCGGGGCGCGTCCAGGGCGAACGTGACCAGGGCCGGCGCGTGGGCCAGCACCCGGTCGCCGATGGCGGTCAGCTCCGAGAGGTACCAGTTCAGCGCGCGCAGACGGGGCGCGTGGGTGAGGAAGCGGTCAGGCAACGTCGTGAGATCGCCCCCCAGGTTGAAGGTAGCCAGTTGCGGCGCGTGGGCCAGGAAACGGTCGGGCAGGCCCGCGAAGCCATCCGCGTCTGCGTACAGGTCCAGATCCAGGCGTTGCAGGACGGGGACGTTTGCGAGGAAACCATCAGGCAGGCTTGCGTCCCCGCTCACAGCTAGGCTCAGGTCCAGGCGTTGCAGGCGGTCGGCGCGGGCGAGGAACCCCGCGGGGATTGCCCCGATCTTGACGGCCGGCAAGACGAGCGTTTCCAATTGCGGGGCATGGGCGAGGAAGCCCACGGGCAACTCGTATACGGTGGCGTACATCTCCAAACTGTGCAGACGGGGCGCGTGGGCCAGGAACCCGCGGGGCAACTCGTACAACTCCGACGCCTGTAGCCAAAGCTGCGTCAACTGCGGCGCCTCGACCAGCGTATGCGCCGGCAAGCGGGTCACGGACCGGGGGAGCTCAAGGGTCAGGGTCTGCAGCTGCGGCGTGGAGGCCAGGAAATCGCGGGGCAGGGACGGCCAGTCAGCCGTCGCCAAGTCCAGGTTCAGGGTTCGCAGACGCGGCGCGTGCGCCACTAGGCCGAGCGGCCAGGCGGGCGTGTCCAGTTTCAAGGTCAGTTCCTGCAACTGCGGCAGGTCAGGCAGCGGGGCGGCGGGCCAGGGCCCATGCCTGCGCCCGACCAGCCGCAAGGTCAGCTGCTGCAGGCAGGGCGCGTGGGCCTGCAGGAAGTGCGCCGGCCAGAAGTTCACGGACAGGGATAACTCGGACAGGCAAGCGTCATCCGTCCGCGGGCGGACGGGCCAGAGGGTTCCCGCCTGGAACAGGGCCAGGGACTGGAGTTGGGGGGCATGGGCGAGGAAGGTGCCGGGCAGGTCGGCGAGGCGGTCGGTGTGCAGGGTGACGGTGCGGAGTTGGGGGGCGTTTGCGAGGAAGGCGTCGGGCAGGGCCGTCAGATTGTGGTAGGCGTGCAGGGTGACGGTGCGGAGTTGGGGGGCGTTTGCGAGGAAGGCGTCGGGCAGGTCGGCGAGGCGGTCGGCGCGCAGGGTGACGGTGCGGAGTTGGGGGGCGTTTGCGAGGAAGGCGTCGGGCAGGTCGGCGAGGCGGTCGGCGCGCAGGGTGACGGTGCGGAGTTGGGGGGCGTTTGCGAGGAAGGCGTCGGGCAGGTCGGCGAGGCGGTCGGCGCGCAGGGTGACGGTGCGGAGTTGGGGGGCGTTTGCGAGGAAGGCGTCGGGCAGGTCGGCGAGGCGGTCGGCGTCGGGCAGGGCGACGGTGCGGAGTTGGGGGGCGTTTGTGAGGAAGGCGTCGGGCAGGGCGGCAAGGCGGCGTGCGTGCAAGGACAGCTGTTGGAGTTGGGGGGCGTTTGCGAGGAAGGCGTCGGGCAGGTCGGCGAGGTGGTCGGCGTACAGGGTGACGGTGTGGAGTTGGGGGATATCTGCGAGGAAGGCGTCGGGCAGGTCAGATACGGCGAGACCCAAGTTCAGGGACTGGAGTTGGGGGGTATCTGCGAGGAAGGCGTCGGGCAGGTCAGATACGGCGAGACCCAAGTTCAGGGACTGGAGTTGGGGGGTATCTGCGAGGAAGGCGTCGGGCAGGTCAGATACGGAGGCGAGAATCAAGTCCAGAGACTGGAGTTGGGGGGTATCTGCGAGGAAGGCGTCGGGCAGGGCGGCAAGGCGGCGTGCGTGCAAGGACAGATGTTGGAGTGGGAGGTCGTGGGCGAGGAAGGTGTCGGGCAGGGCCCTCAGATCGTCGCCTTCTACGGTCAGGTCTTGCAGGCGCGTTGCGCCGACCAGGAAATGATCCGGCCACGGGCGGCCGGCGCAACAGGCGTGCAGATCCAGGCGTTCCAAACGGGCCAACCCCGATAGGCGCCCGCCCGCGGCGGCGTACGCGTCCGTCACGACAACCCGCGCGGCCCGCAGGCCCGTCAGGCCGGCCAGGTCGTGGGAGGCCCACAACCACAGGCGATCGTCCGCGGACGGCGGCAGGGCCGTCAGTACCGCCAGATCGGCCCAGGTGGCCTCGGCGCAGGCGCGCTCCCGGTTCTGCGCGGCCCAGGCGGCCCGCAACGCGGCGCGGACATCGGGACTGCGCGTGCAGACCGCGGGCGGGCCCGCCCAGGGCAGATCGTAACGGCGCGGGCCAATGTCGGTTCGGTCCGCGTCGATCCAGACCGCACGCGGGCTGGCCCCGGGATCGACGACGGCCAGCCAGGCGTCATCCGCGCTGCGCGCCTGCGCGGTGAGGGCCGCCCCCGGCCGCGCCTGCCCGCGGATCGCGTGCGACAGGCCCGGCCCGGCGTGCAGATTGACCGTCTCCGTTACCTGCACCGTCAGCGGCGGCGCAGCGTCCGCTGGGTTCGGCGGCGCGGCCCGCCCGCCGCCGAAACTGCACAACCAGAGCGCCGCGACCACGCCGCCAAGGCGCAACGGAAAGCGAACGAGCGAGGGGTGCATGAAAGGTTCGGCCAAGACAAGCAATAGGCGCTTCCAGCCTAGCACAAGGGAGCGGGCCAAGGCGCTTGACGCGTCTTGACGCGGGCGAGACGCGTTGGGAATGGCCAAGCGGTCCGGCAGGGTTCATACTGGGCATTCGTCTTGAGGCGCTATCGCGCCAACCCCATATCTGAGGAGACGCACACATGCCTACCTTGCTTGGCGCCCACCTGCTGCAACCCTGGGATGCTCTTGACGGGGATGTCCAAAAAGACCTGCAAATATGGCGCCCGCCAGTCTGCGTCGTGTTCATGGACAACGTATTCAAGAGCGACCTGTCCAACCGGATCCGGTATTCCACGCATCCACTCCCTACGGATCCCAACGCGCCGCCGCCGGATCCGACGTACCAATCGATAACGGAGTTGATGGATCCGAAGAACGGTTATTACCGTAGCATGGATCAAGTCAGGGATGACATGGAAAAACAGAATATAGAAAATCATATTAGTCCGTTCACGGATTCTGACTTCGTGAAGACGAAGCTGGTAGGGCGCATTTTCATCGATGACCGCGTAGTGGAAGCGCATATTACGCAAAATCCGGACCTGGCGGCGAAGTTCCATCACTGGCTCGTGACCGCGGCGCGCGAACATTTGGCTTCATCATCAGTATCGTCATTGGCCGACCGCGTGAACTATTGGGTGATCCTCAACGAAAAACTGGGCGACAACCGAAGTAATCTGCGTCAGCTGGGCCAGTACGAGACGAAGCGCATGGAACTGGCCGGCACGGAGTACGGCTGCGGCCTGTACGCCTTCGCCAACGCCAACCCGCCGCTGTTCGGCGCGCCGGCGGGCGCGACCGCGGACTTCGATCACGCAGGCCCCGATCCCCTGCAGCACTGGAAGGATGGGGATCCGTACGGCCTGAAGACGGTGCTGGCCAAGGCGAACGCGCGCAACAAGGCGAACGCGCGCAACAAGCATGCGTTGCTGTTGCACCAGTACTTCAAGCCCGACGAAACGATGGGCGGCGGCACGCACAATCCAGATGAACTGTTACCGGCCAGCCACGGCACGTGGCGCACTCAGGACGGTTGGCTGACCGACGTTAACCAAGGCAAAAACGTACGGCGCTTTGAACGGCATGTCTACGCCTGGTTCCGGTGCGAGTTTCCCGATCTGCCCGTGGTCGTCTCGGAATACGGAGCGGACGGGCGCATCGGGCGCACCCACCGCAAGACCCTGCAGGCTCCCTTGGGCTGGAAAAGGTATACGGAATGGCATAACCGCTATCTGGCGGTGCTCAGGCAGCTGGAATACGTGAATCAGCCCTATCGCGACGTGATCGAGGGCTACTGCCTGTTTGGCCTGGGCATGAATGCGCCCAAGGAGTTCTGGAGCTACCGCCTCGATCAGAACTCCGATTCCAACATCCAAAATAAATTTCCCGACGCCGCGAAATTAACAATTCTGGCAGAGTTGGCGGCCGGGAAGCCGCCGCGGCCGCAGCTGGCCCTGAAAAATCAGGCCGAGTTGTATACGGGACCGCATACAGGCTACCATCTGGCGATCAAGCACGACCCCAATCATCAGTCCGCGCAGAGTGAGTATGCGATCGTGGGCCAGACCCTCGTGCATGACGCCCAGGGCCGGCCTATGCAGTGGTGGCAGATCATCTATCGCGACGATTGGCGGAGTCCGGTCTGGGTGCAAGAGGAACAGATCGAAGACCGAGACCCCGCGCATATGGTGTTTGAAATGACGCCCTGGGTAGGCGCCGAGAAAAACGAGACGGACTTCAAGGCGTATTATGACGCGCGCCGGGAAGCGGGCCAGGTGCGGTTTACGCTGGGGATCACCCACGCGAGCAAGGCCCGGGCGACCGGCGCGTTGCCCTTCCCGATTCCGCAGGGATATCAGCCGACGGCAACGCAGCGGCTCACGGTCATGGCGAAGGTCGTCAACGCCGGGCAGGAATCGGAGCAGGCCCTGATCGTGACCATACAGACGGATGGCCTCGTCACGGCAGCATGGCAGGGCCCCGCGCCGACCGCCGCGGTCGCGGTAAGGTATTGCGCGGAAAGCGAGTGGGAGCCCCAGACCCTGAGGTCTTTGTCCGGGGCGCAGGCCAGCACCAACGGGCGCGTCCCCCTCGTGCCGCTACGGACGGGACCGGGGACGGGGTGTCGGCCCCTAAAGGAGTATATGGCGACGGACGCGTGGTGCGCCATCCTGGGCAAGGATGCGGCGCTAGCGAGCTGGTGGCAGATCAATTGCGAGGGGATCGCGTGCTGGGTGCATAAGGATGTGGTGCGTACGCACGGCGATGTGGCGGGCGTGCCGATAGTGCCGGCGGCCGGGACGCTGGAGCTGCCCCATGCGCGGACGAAGCGCACGGTGGAGGCGGTGGTGCGCGCGCACTGGGAAGCGGACGCGGCGGAAATCGGTCGCTTGGCCCCTGGCGGCGGGACGCCGGTGGGGCTGACGGGCCTGCGGCGCGCGTCGCCGACCTGGTGGCAGGTGCAGCTGGACGAGGTGCAGCGCGGCTGGGTGCATGAAGATCAGCTGGAGACGGCGGGGGATCTGGAGGCCCTGCGCGCGCAGACAGCGCAGCTGGGCCTGAAGCGGACGACGGCGGGCCTCAACGTGCGCGCGGGGCCGAGCGCCAGCTACGGCCTCGTCGGGTTCCTCGCGGGCGGGACGGCGAAGACGTACGCGATCGTGGGCCAGGATGCGACGCGACCGACGTGGTGGGAAATCCGGTACGACGAGACGACGACGGGCTGGGTGCATGCCGCCTACGTACACACGCAAGGCAACCTGAGCGGGGTGCCGGTGACGGGGCCGGAGACGCGGCCGGAGGCGGCGCTCGCGGCGGGCGCGACGGAGGCGCTGGCCGTGCGCGCGGGGCCGGGCGCGGGCTATGCGGCCGCGGGCGCGGCCGCGCTCGCCCTCGGCGTCGATGCGCGCTATGAGATCGTGGGCCGGAACGCGGCGGCGGAGACCTGGTGGGAAATTCAATACAGCCCGTCGGTGACGGGCTGGGTGCCGGCGGCCGGCGTGCAGACCTACGGCCCCGTGGACGGTGTGCCGCGGACGTGGGTCTTGCAGGCGGTGCGCGGGCTGACGGTGACGGCCCGGGGCGCGCGCGGCCTGGCCGTGGCCTGGCAGGCGCCGGCGGGCGGCCCCGCGCCGACGGGGTACGAGGTGGAATACCGGGCGCAGGGCGCGGCGCTGTGGACGCGCCATCCCCGGACGGGGACGGGCGCGACGGACGTTCTGCCTGGGCTGGAGCCGGGGGCGGCCTACGCGGTGCGCGTGCGCGCGCTCGGTCCCGGGGCACCGGGTCCTTGGCGGGAGGCCCTAGGCGCGCCGGCGGCCGGCCCGCGCGCGCTGGCGGTTACTTGGCAGGCCCCGGCGCGCGGCCCCGCGCCGACCGGCTACGACGTGCAATACCGGCAACGGGACGCGGCCGCCTGGACGTCCCTGTCCCATGCGGGAACGGGCGTCGCGGCGACGATCCCCGCCCTGACGCCGGCCACGGCCCATGACGTGCAGGTGCGCGCCACGCACGGGGCCGCGCACGGACCCTGGGTCGCGGCCCAGGGCGCCACGGCGACCGCCGCGTAGCGGCGCGGGACAGGGCCACCGCCAGATCTGGCCCTACGCCGGTCCGACTGCGCGACGGCCATGCGGTCCGGCGGCCTGACCTTGGCCCGCCGGCACCCGCACCCGTTAACTGGGCATTGCCCGCAAAGCCTGCGGCAGGGGCTACCTCCGCAAGGTGCGCTGGCGGTCTTGGGCGCGAGGGGACGCGACCGGGCAATGTCCGTGCGATAGATCAGGTCACAACCGCACGGACCCCACGCTTGGGCCCTGCACGCCTTGACCCGTCGTAATACCGTAGGGGAGCCGAGTGTCCGCGCCGCGCCCGGTAGCGTTGAGGCGTTGAACGGCGACGCGCGGCCCGGCCGCGCAAAAATGAACAGGGACGCCTAGGCGTCCGATTGGCAGTCGGGGCACTGCCGGGGGTCGAAGACGAGGCGCACGCGTTGCAGGGTGCCGGGGCGATCGAGGAGATCAGGGGGCAAGGTCTCCACGCGATGGTGGTCGATCAGGAGCAGGGAACGGGCGCAGACGCGGGTTGCGGCCCAGGACAGGTGCTGTTGCTGGAAATAGGCGGCGGCGTCCATGTCCAGCGCCAGCCTTTTGTAAGACAACGGCTGTACAGTCAGGCGCTCGGGCGCGAAGCCGGCGACGAGGCGCAGATCCAGGCCGTGCCGGCGGGCGGCGGCGCGCACCTGGGCGGGCGGGGGCGTACGCAACGAAGGGAGAACGAGTTGCAGGCAGGCGAAGTCCAGGTCTTGGAAGGTGGCAGCCAGAGCGCCGGCCAAGGGTACCCGCACGCCCAGATGCCGAATGGGAGCGGGCGGCGCGCGGAGTAGCGGCGCCAGCGTTGCTTCCAGGGCGACGTCCGGATAGCGGTTGAAGTCAAGCAGGAAAGCCGGCGCCGCGAGCGCGGCCGCGAGCGGCCGCGGGGCGACCGCGAGCGGGAAGCGGATGTGGAGATGCAGGGACTCCAGCGCGGCGGCGGCGCGGTGCAGGGCCAGGTCGTCGACGATCATCGCGCCGGGGTCGATTTGCCGCCACTTCTCCTTCGCGTCTTCCGGGAACGGCACCTGGCTCAGGATCGAGAGATGCTGCACCGGCAGTTGGGCGTAATCCGCCGGTGCCAGTTGGGCGTAGTCCGCCACCTGCAGACGCGTGGAAACCGGCGCGCCCGCCAGCCAGGTGCGCAACGCGGCGCGCGGCAGGCGCGGCGGCGCCTCCCCAGGGCTGTTGTGCCAGCGCTGTCCCTCGTCATGGCAAGGCGCGACGGTCAGGGCCGCGGGCGGGTGCGCCGCCAGCGGGGCGAGCCAGGCGGCGGGATAGGCGGAGTCGCAGGCCAGTTCCAGATGCCAGACCGCGGCCTGTACGCGGGCGGGCAGGCGCGGCGCACCCTGCGCGTCGGCGGCGATGCGCACGCGCAGGCGCAGGGCGCGCGGGGCCGTGCCGCGCAGGAAGCCGGGCGGCGGCGGGTCGCGCAGGGGCGTCCGCAGCTCCACGGTCTGCAGGCGGGGCAGATCGGCCAGGAAATCGGCGGGGACCGCGAGCGCGACCGCGCCGAGGTCGGTCTGCGCGTCGGGGGCCGCGGTCGCGCCGATGCGCACCGTGCGCACCTGCGGGGCGCGGGCCAGGAACCGCGCGCCCAGGCGCAGCGGCGCCGGCGCCTCCGTCAGGAGAGTCAGGTGTTGCAGGCGGGGCGCGTGCGCGAGGAAGTCCTCCCCCACGGCCGCGAGACGGGGGGCGTCTAGGGCGAACGTCTCCAGGGCCGACGCGCGGGCCAGCACCCGGTCGCCGAGGGCCGTCAGCGCCGGGAAGTGCCAGTCCAGCGCGGTCAGACGGGGCGCGTGGGCGAGGAAGTCGTCCGGCAGCGCCGCGAAGCGCGCCGCGTTCAGATTCAGGGTTTGCAACTGGGGCGCGTGGGCCAGAAAGCCCGCGGGCAGCGCGATGTCGTGCTGCTCAACCGCGGTTTCGTCCCGATCTATGTCCTCGCCCCGCATCCATCGGCTCACGTGCATGATCATGTCCAGGCGTTGCAGGCGAGGGGCGCGGGCGAGGAAGCCCGCGGGCAGGGGCGCGATGCGGCTCCCGTTCGCTTGCGCGTACCCGTATACGGTCAAGTCCAGGTCCAGATGTTGCAGGTGAGGAACGATATGGGCAAGGAAACGGTCGGGTAGGCCGGTAAAGCCGTCCGCGTCTGCGTACAGGGTCAGGCCCAGATCCAGGCGTTGCAGACGAGGCGCGTGAGCGAGGAAGTCCCCCTCGGCCAAGAAGGCATCGGGCGGAACCGCGGGATTGTCCGCGTCTCCGATCCAATACGCTTTCAGGCCTAGGGTCAGGTGTTGCAGGGAGGGGACGTGGGCGAGAAAATCGTCAGGCAGGCTGGCGTCCGCGAACAGGCTCAGGCGTTGGAGACGGGGGGCGTGGGCGAGGAAGCCCGCGGGTATTGACGCGAAGCGTTCGGTCGTCAAGATGAGCGTTTCCAATTGAGGGGCGCGGGCGAGGAAGCCCGCGGGCCACGCGTATACGTCCCAGGCATCTATCTCCAGCCGACGCAGCCGGGGCGCGTGGCCCAGGAACCCGCGGGGCAATTCGTGCAAACCCGGCGCCTGCAACCGGAACTGCGTCAACTGCGGCGCCTCTGCCAGCGTATGCGCCGGCAAGCGGTGCGGAGAGGTGGGGAGCCTGAGGGTCAGCGTCTGCAACTGCGGCGCGGAAGCCAGGAAATCGCGGGGCAAGGGTACGGTGACCGAGGCCGCGTTCAGATCCAGCGTCCGCAAGCGCGGCGCGTGCGCCACTAGGCCGAGCGGCCAAGGGTCATGATTCAGAGTCAAGTCCAGCGCCTGCAACTGCGGCAGGGCGGGCAGCCCGTCGGACGGCCGGGACGCATACCCTGGATGCAGCCATAAATCCAGCTGGCGCAGGCAGGACGCGTGCGCCTGCAGAAAGTGCGCGGGCCAGAAGCCCGTCTTCAGGGTCAGGGCGGACAGACAGGCGTTGTCGCTTGGCGGCTCCACAGGCCAGGTGGTCGCCCGGCTTACGTCCAGATCCAGGGCTTGCAGTTGGGGGGCATGAGCGAGGAAGTCAGCGGGCAGGGCCGCGAGATTGTGTGGGGCGTGCAGGGTTAGGCGTTGCAGTTGGGGGGCGTGAGCGAGGAAGGTCTCGGGCAGGGCCGCGAGATTGTAGGCATTGTTCAATTTGAGGGTGTGGAGTTGGGGAGCATAGGCGAGGAAGGTCTCGGGCAGGGCCGCGAGATTGCGTGGGGCGTGCAGGGTTAGGCGTTGCAGTTGGGGGGCGTGAGCGAGGAAGTCAGCGGGCAGGGCCGCGAGATTGTAGGCATCGTTCAATTCGAGGGTGTGGAGTTGGGGGGCGTGAGCGAGGAAGTCAGCGGGCAGGGCCGCGAGATTGTAGGCATCGTTCAATTCGAGGGTGTGGAGTTGGGGGGTATGGGCGAGGAAGGTCTCGGGCAGGGCCGCGAGGTTGTCGGCGTCCAGGGTGAGGGTGTGGAGTTGGGGGGTATGGGCGAGGAAGGTCTCGGGCAGGGCCGCGAGGTTGTCGGCGTCCAGGGTGAGGGTGTGGAGTTGGGGGGTATGGGCGAGGAAGGTCTCGGGCAGGGCCGCGAGGTTGTCGGCGTCCAGGGTGAGGGTGTGGAGTTGGGGGGTATGGGCGAGGAAGGTCTCGGGCAGGGCCGCGAGGTTGTCGGCGTCCAGGGTGAGGGTGTGGAGTTGGGGGGTATGGGCGAGGAAGGTCTCGGGCAGGGCCGCGAGGTTGTCGGCGTCCAGGGTGAGGGTGTGGAGTTGGGGGGTATGGGCGAGGAAGGTCTCGGGCAGGGCCGCGAGGTTGTCGGCGTCCAGGGTGAGGGTGTGAAGTTGGGGGACGTGAGCAAGGAAGTCGTTGGGCAGGGCCGCGAGGGCGCGTGCATCCAAGTCAAGGGTGTGGAGTTGGGGGGTATGGGCGAGGAAGCCGTTAGGCAGGGTCGCCAGCTGTCCGGCTTCTACGGTCAGGACTTGCAGGCGCGCCGCGCCGGCCAGGAAATGGTCCGGCCACGGGTGGCCGGCGCAACAGGCACTCTGCAGATCCAGGCGTTCCAGACCCGCCAGCCCCGACAGGCGTCCGCCCGCAGCGGCGTACGCATCCGTCACGATGACCCGCGCCGCCCGCAGGCCTGTCAGGCCGGCCAGGTCGTGGGGTTCCCACAACCACAGGCGGTCGTCCGCGCCCGGCGGCAGGGCCGTCAGTCCCGCCAGATCGGCCCAGGTCGCCTCGGCGCAGGGACGCGCTCGATCCTGCGCGGCCCAGGCGGCCTGCAACGCGACGCGGACATTGGGGCTGCGCGTGCAGACCGCGGGCGACCCTGCCCAAGGCAGGGCGTAGCGGCGCGCGCCGACGTCGGTCCGGTCCGCGTAGATCCAGCGCGCGCCCGCGCCGCCCCCGGGATCAGCGCCGGCCAGCCAGGCGTCGTCCGCGCTGCGCCCCTGCACGGTCAGAACCGTCGCCTGCCGCGCCTGTCCGCGGACCGCGTGCGTCGGGCCCGGCCCGGCGCGCAGGTTGACGACCGTTCCCGTTACCTGCACCGAGACGGCGTCCGCCGCGCGGAGCGGCGGCGCGGTCCAGCTGCCGAGGCGGCCCGCCCCCAGCCCCGCGAGCGCAAGCGCCAGGCAGGCGAGGCGCAAGGGCAGGCGAACGGACGACGCAGACATGGCGAATGAAACCGGGGACAGCAGGCCATCCTAGCACAGCGGACGCCCGCTGCCCGAACGCTTGACGCGTCTTGACGCGGGCGAGACGCGTTGGGTATGGCCCCGCCGTCCGGGAGCCGTCATACTGGACGCTCTATCCTTGCGGACGGCCTGGCGTCGTCCGTCATGCCCGGAGACGCGCGCATGCCTGACCTGCTTGGCCCCCACCTGTTGCAACCTTTTGACGCGCTCACCGATAACGCGCGGAACGCCCTGAAAAAATGGCGCCCGCCCGTCTGCGTGGTCTTCATGGACGACGTATTCAAGAATTCCCTGAAAACCGATCTTGACCCTGACGCGCCCGCCTCGATTGAGCATTTGCTTGCCACGTATGATCAGGAGGCCGTTGAACGCAACATGGAAAAGGACAATGTCGAGAAGCACGTCAAGCCCTTTGACGACCCGATCTTCAATCGCACGAAACTGGTGGGCCGCATCTACATCGCCGATGACGTGGTGGCCAAGCACATCCTGGAGAACCTAAAGCCAAAGAACAAGGACGCGCCGGCGGAAACGGCGAAGTTCCATCACCGGATCGTGACCGCGGCGCGCAAGCACCTGGGCGCCTTGGCCGACCGCGTGAACTATTGGGTGATCCTCAACGAAAAACTGGGCGAAAACCGAGGGAATCTGCGCAAGCTGGGCCAGTACGAGAAGACGCGCATGGCGCTGGCCGGCACGGCGTACGGCTGCGGCCTGTACGCCTTCGCCAACGCCAACCCACCGTTGTTGGGCAGCCCGGACGGCGGCACCGCTCCGTACGATGCCGCGCCAGACAGTAGCCAAGACTTGACGGATGAACTCGCACACTGGCGCGATGCGCATAAGCATGGCCTAGCGACGGTGCTGGCCGAGGCGAACCGGAGAAACAAGGCGAACAAGACCAGTCCGCACCGACATGTACTGCTGCTGCACCAGTACTTCAAGCCCGACGACACGATGGACGCAAACACGAAGAAGGCGGACATGTGGCAGACGGGCACGCCGCCGATGCTCACGGAGCTGAACAAGGCCAAGAACGTACGTCGCTTCGAACAGCGCCTCTACGCCTGGTTCAAGAAAACGTTTCCCGGACTGAAGGTGATCGTATCGGAATACGGGGCGGACGGGCGCATCGGACGCGATCCCGGCTCCTTGCAGGATCCCCTGGGCTGGAAGAAGTTCGACCGGTGGCAGAAACAGACAACGCCCGCGTGCCAGCCCTATCTGACGGCGCTCTGGCAGTTGGAAAGCGAGAATCAGGACTATCACGACGTGATCGAGGGCTACTGCCTGTTCGGCCTGGGCATGAACGCCCCCGAGGAGTTCTGGAACTACCGCATCGACGCCGGTCCCAGACCCGATCAAAAGAATCCACATCCCGACGAGCACTTCTCGATTGTGACAGAGTTGGCCGCAGGGCGGCCGCGGCTGGTTCTAAAAAATCAGGCCAAGCTGTATACGGGGCCGCATACAAGCTACCATCTAGCAGCCGAGGGCTACGCCCCCCAGCAGTCCGCTCAGGCAGAGTATGCGATCGTGGGCCAGACCAGCGTAAGCGATGCCCAAGGCCAACTCGTGAAGTGGTGGCAGATCGCCTATCGCGACAACTGGCGGAGTCCGGTCTGGGTGCAAGATGGCGATATTGAACCGTTCACAGGCCCATCCCGGGATCCAGTATGCGAAACTCGGCCTTGGGTCAGCGGGGAGAAGGACGAGACGGACTTCAAGGGGCGTTATGCCGCTCATCTGGAGCCGGACGGCCCGAACGACCGGGTGCGGTACACGTTGATGATCACCCATGCGACCCTGGATCGGGTGACGCGCGCGCTGCCGCCGTCGTTCGCGCTCGGCGCGGGGTTCCGGCCGGCGACGGCGCAAGGCTTTGACGGCCAGGCGACGGTCATCGACTCCGCCGGACAGGTCTCGAAGCGGAAGCTGAAGGTGACCGTGGGCGCGGACGGGGTCGCCCGCGTGGCCTGGGAGGGTCACTCGCCGACGGCCGCGGCCGCCGTGCAGTACTACGCGCAGGCTACGTGGCCGCAGGCGAGCCTGACGGCGTCGGGGCCGCAGGCGACCCGTAATGAACAGGTCCCCTGTCCTGTGCCGTTACGGACAGGGCCGGGGACAGGATTTAAGCGACTGAGGTCGTCTATCCCGTGCCTGGACACGCAGGGGTACGACATCCTATGCAAGGATGCGGCGATAGCGAACTGGTGGCAGATCAATCGCGAGGGGATCACGTGCTGGGCGCATAAGGATATGGTGCATACGCACGGGCATACGACGGGCGTGCCGGTGGCGTCGACGCCGCTCGGGGCGCGGGAGCCGTTCCATGCATGGACGAAACGCACGGTGGAGGCGGTGGTGCGCGCGCACTGGTCGGCCGCGGCGGCGGAAATCGGACGCCTGGCCTCCGGCGGCGGGACGCCGGTGGGACTGACGGGCCTGCGGCGCGCGTCGCCGACCTGGTGGCAGGTGCAGCTGGACGAGATGCGGCGCGGCTGGGTGCATGAGGATCAGCTGGAGACGGCGGGGGATCTGGAGGTCCTGCGCGCGCAGACAGCGCGGCTGGGCCTGAAGCGGACGACGGCGGGCCTCAACGTGCGCGCGGGTCCGAGCGTAAGCTACGGCCGCGTCGGGTTCCTCGCGGGCGGGACGGCGAAGACGTACGCGATCGTGGGCCAGGACGCGACGGTGCCGACGTGGTGGGAAATCCGGTACGACGAGACGACGACGGGCTGGGTGCATGCCGCCTACGTCCACACGCAGGGCAACCTGAGCGGCGTGCCGGAGACGGGGCCGGAGACGCGGCCGGAGGCGGCGCTCGCGGCGGGCGCGACGGCCGCGCTGGCCGTGCGCACAGGGCCGGGCGCGGGCTATGCGCCCGCGGGCGCGGCCAAGCTCGCCCTCGGCTCCGATGCGCTCTATGAGATCGTGGGCCGGAACGCGGCGGCGGAGACCTGGTGGGAAATTCAATACAGCCTATCGGTGACGGGCTGGGTGCCGGCGGCCGGCGTGCAGACGTACGGCCCCGTGGACGGCGTGCCGCTGACGTGGGTCTTGCAGGCGGTGCGCGGGCTGACGGTGACGGCCCGGGGCGCGCGCGGCCTGGCCGTAGCCTGGCAGGCGCCGACGGGCGGTCCCGCGCCGACGGGGTACGAGGTGGAATACCGGGCGCAGGGCGCGGCGCTGTGGACGCCCCATCCCCGGACGGGGACGGGCGCGACGGACGTTCTGCCTGGGCTGGAGCCGGGGGCGGCCTACGCGGTGCGCGTGCGCGCGCTCGGTCCCGGTGAGCCGGGTCCCTGGCGGGCGGCGGCGGGCGCGCCGGCGGCGGGGCCGCGGCTGCAGTTGCTGCCGACGACGACGCTGGGTCTCAACGTACGCGCCGGACCGGGCACGCACCATGGCATCGCGGGCGGCATTCCGGGCGGCTCCGAGACCTGGTACGCGATCGTGGGCCAGGACGCGCCGGCGCCGGTCTGGTGGCAAATCCGGTTCACCGCGCGCCGGACGGGCTGGGTGCATGGGGCGTACGTGCGCACGGCGGGCGACATTGACCGCGTGCCGGTGACGTGGCCGGCGCTCCGGATCCCCGGTCTGACGCCGCAGACGATCTACGAAGCGGAGGTGGAGCCGGCGCGGGGGACGGACCGGGGAGCCGCGCAGCGGACGACGGCGACGACGGCGGCGCTGCCGCAGCTGAGCCTGAAGGCGGGCGTGACGGCGGGCCTCCACGTGCGGTCGGGGCCGGGCACGGGGTACGCCCGCGTGGGCGGCATTGCCGGCGGGTCGACGACGCGGTACGAGATCGCGGGCAAGGACGCGGCGACCGCGGGGTGGTGGCAGATCCGGTTCCGCGACGCGATCACGGGCTGGGCGCATGCGGCCTACGCGCAGACGCACAACGACGTCAGCCGGGTGCCGGTGACGTGGGTCTTGCAGGCGGTGCGCGGGCTGACGGCGACGGCTGACGGCATGCGGACGCTGACGGTGCGCTGGCAGGCGCCGGCGAGCGGGCCGACGCCGACCGGCTACGCGGTGCGCTACCGGCGGCCCGACGGTCGCTGGTGGCGGTCGCGCGCCCACGCGGGGACGGGGGCGACGGCGACGCTGCCCAACCTGACGCCGGGCGCGGCCTACGTCGTGCAGGTGCAGGCCACGCGGGGCGTGCAGGGCGGTCCCTGGCAGGAGACGACGGGGACGACGGCTGCGCGGCCGGAGTTGCGGCTGAAGCCGGGCGCGACGCGGGCGGCGGTCGTGCGCGCGGGGCCGGGCGCGACGCATGCGCGCGTGGCGACGCTCGCGGTCGGGTCGGCGACGTGGTACGCGATCGCGGGCAAGGACGCCGCGACCGCGGGGTGGTGGCAGATCCGGTACAGTTCGACCGTGACGGGCTGGGTGCCGGCGGTGGACGTGCAGACCCGGGGCTACACGCAAGGAGTGGCCATGACGTGGCGGTTGCAGGCCGTGCGCGGGCTGGCGGTCGCGGTGGCGGGTCCGCGCGCCCTGGCCGTGAATTGGCAGGCGCCGGCGGGCGGACCGACGCCGACCGGCTATGACGTGCAGTACCGGAAACAGGGCGCCCGCGCGTGGACGAACCTGTCCCATACGGGCGCGGGCGCGACCGCCGCGTTGCGCGGCCTGACGCCGCAGACGACCTACGCGGTGCAGGTGCGCGCGACGCAGGGGACGCAGGGCGGGCCTTGGCAGGCAGCGACGGGCACGACGGCGGCGACGCCGCAACTGCGGCTGAAGGCGACGACGACGCTGGGCCTCAACGTGCGTGCGGGGCCGGGCACGGGCCATACGCGCGTGGGCGGCCTCGCGGGCGGCTCGACGACCTGGTACGACATTCTGGGCAAGGAGGCCGCGACCGCGGGGTGGTGGCAGATCCGGTACAGCGCCACGGTCACGGGCTGGGTGCATGCCGGCTACGTACAGACCCGGGGCTACACGCAAGGGGTGGTCGTGACGTGGGTGCTGCCGGCGGTGCGCGGGTTGACGGCGACCGCGTCCGGAGGCCGCGCGTTGACGGTGACGTGGCAGGCCCCGGCCGGCGGTCCCGCGCCGACCGGCTACGCGGTGCGGTACCGACGGTCCGCGGTCACGCGCTGGGAGACGCACGCGCACGCGGGGACGGGAACGACGGCGACGATCCCCAACCTGACGCCGGGCACGGGCTACGCGGTGCAGGTGCAGGCCACGCGGGGGACGCAGACCGGCCCTGGGCGCGAGGCGACGGCGACCACGGACGCGGGGCCGCAGCTGAGCCTGAAACGCACGACCACGCTGGGTCTCAACGTGCGCTCGGGGCCGGGCACGAGCCACCGCCGCGTAGGGGCCATCGCGAGCGGTTCGACGCAAAAGTACGATATCGTGGGCAAGAATGCGGCGACGGCGACCTGGTGGCAGATCCAGTACAGTTCTACGGTCAAGGGCTGGGTGCATGCCGACTACGTGCAGACCCACGGCAGCACCGCCCGCGTGCAGGTCACATGGACCGCGACCGGACCGCAGCTGAGTCTGAAAAGCACGACCGTCCTGGGCCTCAACGTGCGGTCGGGGCCGGGCACGAGCCATGGCCGCGTGGGGTCCATCGCCGGCGGCTCGACGACGCGCTACGCCATCGTGGGCAAAAACGCGGCGACGGCGACCTGGTGGCAGATCCAGTACAGCGCCGGCGTCAAGGGCTGGGTGCATGCCGACTACGTGCAGACCCACGGCAGCACGGCCCGCGTGCAGGTGACCTGGACCGCGGCCACGCCGCAGCTGAGTCTGAAAGGCACGACCACCTGGGGCCTCAACGTGCGCGCGGGGGCGGGGACCAGCCACCGCATCCTGGGGACTATCGCGGGCGGGTCGACGACGCGCTACGCGATCACGGGCAAGAATGCGGCGACGGCGACCTGGTGGCAGATCCAGTACAGCGCCACGGTGAAGGGCTGGGTGCATGCGGATTACGTGCAGACCCACGGCAGCACGGCCCACGTGCCTGTTCGCTGACCCGGTGCCTGGTCAAGAGACGCGGTGCCCGGAGCCTGCAGGCTCCGGGCGTTGGCGCGTGCGGGGCGCGGGGGCGGAGCGAGGCTCCCGTACCCGATAACGCCCCGGCCCGGCGCCTCACGCTGCTGCCCGCCGGCTGAACGGCGCGGGCGCATACCGCTTGTGCGAGGGACAATCGGGGGCCTGGCACGGCGGGGCCCGGCGCGGGCCGAACATGCATCGCGTTACGCGGGCGCGCGGCCTTTGCCTGTGCGCACTGGCAGACGGCTTGGGTCCAAGTCGCCTGCCACTGACATTGAAACTGTATATTGTCTATGCGCGGGCGCGGCCGGCCGTTTGCGACCGGCGCTGCGCCAGCCGGCGTCAAAAGGGGCCGGCCATGAGGCCGAAGCCCTGTCTGGCCGCCTCCGGATCGCAGATAACCGCCAGCCGTCCGTGCAGGACGGCTGGCCGCAGAAGATGCAATTAAGGTTCCGAATCCTGAGTCTCTCCGTATGCGTAGTCATAGGTGGCAGGGCGTCCCGGGCGCGCCGCCGGCATCCGCTGGTCGGCCCGCCGCGGTTTGGGTTGTTCGTCCCTGCCGATCACCGGATAGCGCGCAGCGTAGGGCTGGCTATAGAGATTCCGCACCGCTGCCCTCCCGCGAAGTCCGCCGCGCGCGCCGGCGGATAACCGCGCGGCACCCGACGCCAGGGCGTCAGTTCGTTTTTAGCGCGGCGCGCACCGTCTCGTAGCGGATGCGGGGCCCAATCCCCCGCGTCTCCCGCGCGTGGGCCAGCGCCCGCAACGTCCCACGCGCCTGGCCGACCGGCGGCGTAGACGGAGCCCACTGCAGGCGTTGCGCTGGCCGGGCACCACCCGCGTCCTACGAGGCCCGCCGGGACGTCCCACGGGTCCGCGAGGGCTTCGTCCGTCCACAGCGCCCCTGGGCCATGCGGATCAGGAGCTGCATGTGGCCAGAGCGCACAGGCGCGACGGGTACTGGCGGGATTCGCTGCGTACGGTTCTTCGCCGGTACTGGAGGGCACCGCGGTCCAGCAGCGGCGCGCCCGCTGGCGCTCGCGCTGGGCGTCCGGCGGTCCCGGCGGGAGGCCTCCAGAGGCAGAGAACGGAGGGCGAGGCAAGAACCTTGAAGGCAGGCCTCCTGCCGCATACCGAGATGCCTGCCGTGTGCTGGCTTAAAGCCCAAGGGCCGCGTACGCGCCGGTCAGGATCCCGTCACGCTGTCCTAAAAGAGGCCACCTGGCCCCTTTTAGGACAGTGTTCAGGGCTCGCCGCGGCCGTCGCGGCTCGGGTCAGGGCGGGGCACATGCGAACCTGATGCATGGCTACGCGCGGCGCGCGCAGGCAGGGTCGGAGGGCTGGCAGTTAAGCGCAGCGGCGGCCTTTACGGCGCTCACGGCCTTGGGCCGCCCGTGGGGTTCAGGCAAGACGCGTTCGCGGTCGCCGCTGGTCCCCGGCGCGCTGGGTGGCCGTCCCTGGCGGTCAGCCGAGGGGATTGGGGTCGCGCAGGTGGCGCAGGAACTGCTGCAGGAAGCGGGGCACGGGGGCGCCGGCGGCGTGGGCGTGTTCGAGCAGGCTGAGGGCTTCGTGGGCGGCGTAGAAGAGGGTCACGACGAGGGCGATGCGCACGGGGGGCAGGCCGCTGGCGGCCAGGCTGTGCTCCAGGAGGGTGCCGGCGAGCACGACCAGCAGGCAGATCGACTTGCGCAGCAGGCCGCGCCAGAGGATGCGCAGGCGCGTGCGGCCCTGCATGAGGGCCACGCTGCTGCCGGCCAGCAGGTCGAGGGCCATGAGCACCAGCAGCAGGGTCAGGGCGGGGGTCAGGCCGTCGCGGGCCAGGCCCAGGCCGGGCAGGGCGGCGGCGCCCTGCAGGGCGCGGCGCCGCCAGGCGGGCGCGCGGGTCACGGCCTCGGCTCCGGCGCGGCGGCGCGGTCAGCGCACGGGCACGCGGCGCGTATCGCCGCGGGTCTGCACGTAGGCGCCATGCACCCAGCCTTGGGCGCCGCGGAAGCGGATCCGCCACCAGACGGGGGCGGGCGCGTCCTTGCCCAGGATGGGGAGCCAGTCCGCGTGGCCGCCGGGAATGAGGCCGATTACGGCATGCTCCAGGCCCGGCCCCGCGCGCACGTTGAGGCCGGCCGTGGTCGCGGCCTGCAGGCGCAGGCAGGGGCCCGCGGCGGCCGGCGGCGCAGGCGGGCGTTCCGTTCCGGGCGCGCCTGCGGGGTCGGCCCCGCGCGCCGCCGGCAGCCAGGCCTGGAAATCGACGGCCCCGCCGAAGCCGTTGCGCGGCGAGACCCCCTGGGGTTTGCAGTGCGCATGCAGATGCGGCCCCGTGCTGTGCCCCGTGTTGCCCGACAGGCCCACGCGCTCGCCCGGCAACACGGCCTGGCCCCTCGCCACCGCGACCGTCGCCAGATGGGCGTAGGTCAGTTCAAAGGCCGGCGCCGTCTCCGACGCCCGTTCCGTGCGCACGCGCACTTCGTGGCCGTAGGGCCGGCGCGTCGGGCTGTCCGCCGCGCCCGTGCGCACCCGGGTCACGCGTCCGCCGGCCATGGCCAGAACGGGCGTGCCCTCGGGGCAGCCCCAATCGATGCCCTCGTGCCCGGTCAGGCCGAACTTGCGGTACAGGGCCCGCGTGCGGGGATCGTCGAAGCGGTTGGTGATGGGCCAGGCCTCGCCGTCCGCAAACGGCAGGCGCAATCGGGGGGGCATGGCGCGTTCCTCCGGCGTGCAGGACAAAGACGGCCCGCATTCTGCCCGCCGCCGTCGCCGCAGGCCATACCCAACGCGTCGCCTTCGCGTTATCCCCGCGTCAGTCGGCTCCGTTTTCTGCCCGCGGCCCTTCCCGCCGCGGGCTTCTTCGTGCCGTGAGGTCTGGACCGGCGGGGACGGAGATCCGCGCGCCGGCGCCGAGGAGGCATTGAGGCGGTCGCCTGAGGTCGCCGGGGATCTCTGGCGCGCTTGGATGATCCGGGACCTCCGCCTGATCCTGTCAGGGATTCGGCTGGACGCGCGCGTCGGCTACCCATGCCTGTGCCGTTGCGAGCCGGGAGGGAGTTGGGCCAGGCAGACGCTTGGCCTCCGTCCCGTCCCTGGTGCCGCGAGAGCCCTAAGGGCTTGGCCCCTGTGCGCCCTTGTCTGCGGCCGGCTACGCGGCATGGCGCGGCGGGGGCGGGCCTGTGCCTTGAAAACAGAATGCAAGATTTGATATTATGGTCGGGTCTGTGCTCACTCCGGAACGACGGTCGCGCCCATGTCCCCTCCTGCTGCCAGCGGCGCCGGCACGGATGCCCAGCTGACGGCTCTGTGGCTGGCCCGTTTCGCCTCCGCCCATACGCGCGCGGGCTATGCGCGGGACGTCCGCGCCTGCCTGGCCAGCGCGGCGCGGGCGGCCGGCGCGCCGGTCGCGCTGGCGGGCCTGACGGTGGCGGATCTGATGGCCTGGCGCGCGCAGCGGTGCGCGCAGGGCCGGGCGCCGGCGACCGTCAACCGGGGCCTGGCCGCGGTCACGTCCCTGCTGGCCTTCGCGCAGCGCACGGGCTATCTGTCCCGCAACGTCGGGCGCGCGGTGGAGGCCTTGCCCGCGCCCTGCCGCCTGGCGGAGCGCATTCTGGACGAGACGGCCGTCCAGCGCCTGCTGCAGGCCGGACGTTCGCGGCGCGACCGCCTGTTCCTGCATTTTCTCTATTACGCCGGTTGCCGCGTGACGGAGGCGACGGGCCTCTGCTGGCGCGATCTGGCGGGGCTGGACGCGCCGGATCCGACGCGGCCCGTAGTGGCGGCCTTGCACGGCAAAGGCGGGCGCACGCGGCACGTGCCGCTCCCCGCCTTTCTGGGACAGGCTCTGCGCGCGTGGCGGCGGCACGCGGCGGGGCCGGCCGCCGCGCCGGTCTTCGCCACGCGCACCGGGCGGCGCCTCGATCGGAAACAGGCTTGGCAGATGGTGCGCGCGGCGGCGCGGCGCGCCGGGTTGGCGCACCCCGTGTCGCCCCATTGGCTGCGCCATGCGCATGCCTCCCATGCCCTGGACCGCGGCGCGCCCGTGCATGTGGTGCAGGCCACGCTGGGCCATGCCTCCCTGGCGACCACCTCCCGCTACGCGCATGTGCGGCCCGGCGTCGGATCCGGCGCGCAGTTGGTGCCGGCCGCGGCGCGGCTGGAAGCCTGAACCGTTCACTCCGAGACGCCCGTGCGCCCGACAGGCTGGGCTGCCGGCGGCGGCGGAAGTGCGCGCGGCGTTGCGCTTTCGAGTTGCAGGTGCAGCCTCTCCAGCGTCCCGTCCGACAGGGGAGCCAGGGCCGCCTGCAGCCGGGCCCGCACCTCCGCTTCCCGGACATGGCTGGCCACGCGGAACGACAGGCGCGCCGTAAAGACGCGGGTGGGCGCCCGGGGCGCATCCCCCGCCAAGCGGCGCCCCGCGTTCGCGCGGCCGATCCGTGGCTGCGCAGTCGCGCGCGGCGCCGCCTCGGGCGCGCCGGTCGCCGGCGGGCGTTCCAGGCGCCTGTGCGCGTCATGCACGCTGAGGCGACCGGCTTCCACCGCGGTGACGAGATCGGGCCGCGCGCCCTGCAAGAGGCTGCGCGCGCGTTTGACGGAGCGCGCGCCCACGCCCAACTGCGCGGCGGCCTGGTCCACCGTCAACGGGGCCGCGGCCGCGTGGGCGGCGGGCCGCCCGCGCGGGCTGCGCAGGGACAGCCGGGCCGCGATCAGCGCGCGCTGGGACGGACTCAGATCCCGGCGCGTGGCGTTGCGGGCCAGGACGCAGGCCAGCGGGTCGGTGTCATCGGGCAGGATCTGGATACGCGGCTCCACGTCCAGCTCCTGGCAGGCCCGCCAACGGTGTCGGCCATCGATGACCTCCCCTCTATGCACCAGCAACGGTTCCAGGAGGCCTTGGACCGCGATGCTGTCTTTCAGAGCCGCGTATTGCGCCGCGGTCATGGGCGGGAACAGGGCCGTCAGCGGCGACAACGCCAGCGACAAGGCGGCAGGCGGGACGGCGGGCGCGCGGCGAGAACGGCGGCGGACAGCGGAAGGACGGGACATGGCAGCGACGGCCTCCTTGGTTGCAGGCCAGACCGGCCTGCGCACTGGTTGTACCATGCAACATAAAACAGTCCAAATGTTCTTTCTGCGGTCGTTCGCAGGCGTTCCCGGCGTATGCGCAGGCCTCTCCGCCCAGCAGGGCGGTTGCGCGCCCATCGGGCGCGAACGGCGTAACCGCGACCGGGATCGCGGTTCTGGACGCGCCGCCGGCACCCCTCCGCGCGTGCAGGGCAGGATCACCGCCGCGGTATGCCCGATAAGCCGTCTTATGGGGTACTCCGTCCTAACTAAAGGGGCCGCTTGGCCCCTTTACGGCGCGTGGGCTTTATGCGCGCCAAGCCGAGGTCCTACCCGGCCAGAGCCAGAGCCCCCTCCCCTTTTTTGAGAGCTCTTTACGTCCGCCCCCGCGAAGGCCGCGGCGCCCGTCGCCGCCGCCGCGCCGGAACCGGAAACCGTCACCGCGCAGCCACGGCTCCCGGCTTTCCGCGACGACGAGATCCGGGGTGACCAGCGGCACATCGCTCTGGGCTATGAAGGCGACGAGTGGGATTGCGGCCAGGCGCCTGGCCAACTGCGCGATCCGGAAGAGGTCATCCGCGTCCGTGCATTCACCCGAGGGGACCGCGCCTGATGACGTACAGGCCTAAGTGCTTGGGATGACGGTGGCCAGGCCGCAGGTCCCGCAGGCGAAGCAGATCTTCCGTACCGGCGTCAGGGACCGGTACCCGTTGCGGTACGCGCTCATATGCGACGGGACGGCTTGCTGACGGCTTCGCTGAATACGAAGTGCCATGTCCCGCAGATGCGGCAGGTTACGTTGGCGCAGGGAATGGACAAGCCATGGCGTTGACTTCTTGAGTCGGAGCTGGAATAGATGCCAGACCGGTTGCCCGGCCAAGATCGTGGCGGTCCCTGCGTCTTCGATGCGGTTATGCGCCCATTGATGTCCGCGGGACGCGACGCGTCCGATCCATTCCAGCGCTTCCTGCCGGTCCGGCGCGTCCCCGAAGGCGTCCCAGGATAGCGCCTGGCTGTTGTAATCGATCCCGGTCCGGCGCGCCCTGTCCTTCCGGGACTGCGGACCGTACAGGGTCCAAGCCAGCTGCAGGCGCCGTTGCGCGCTGGGCAGGTCGCGGGATAACGGATAGGGGCATCCGAATATGGATGTTCCAGCTCCGTCTACAGATACCAAGACAAAACGCCCCTATGGCGTTGGATTTGGCCATATATACCGTACCTTCAGATCGGCAAATTGATTGTAGGCTATCAATTTCTCCTTTTGTAATCTTCCCACGACTATGAAAGGCGCAATATTCACGGCTTGCGCAAACGCCTGGATCGATTGCGGGGTAAAGTTACAGCCCATCTTAAAATCGTTCCAATCCTGTAGCGGAATAAGGAAATCTCGAGCAAAGGCATCCGCTTCGCATTCAATCTCTTTCAGTTCGGGATCAGCAAGGCCATCTATAACAAACCGATGTTGTTTTTTATGTTTCAACAGATGGCATGCCTCATGAAAAAAAGTAAACCAAAAAATATCGGCCCATTTGTGTCTAAGACTCATCTGGATCAGGGCCTTGCTATTGGTCAACCAACGCGCTACGCCATTGGCGCCGCTTTTGGGCAATTCTTGTACCAGACAGAAAGCAACGCCGGCTTCGGCACAGAGAGATGACACCTTGGGCAAAAATTCTTGGGGCAGCTGTCCGGTCATGGTCCTGATTTGGGTCAGAGCCTGACAGAAAGATTGCTGATCATAAGCAGCGGTCAGTATCTGCTCTGCTTCCAACTCGCCCTTGCGTAGCCAAATCACCAAGGCGCCCAGAGAAATATTTTGCAGAGACGACTCCGTAACTCGATAACCTACTGCCTTCTGATAGACCCGCGGGTCATCGACATCAGCTCCCAGAAAAAACTGCAATGCATTGAGACGACTCGATTTGTCGCGACCGGCTTCAATCCATTGGCGTTTAATCATGTCTCTAATGGGGTAATGCTGCAACCGCTGTTCTTGAGCCGTTTGACGTTCGCGGATGTCAATTCGGGCCAGGGTCATTCGATAGTTGGCTTCCAGATTGGTCCAGAACTCGGCATCTATGCCAAGCACTGTCTCCAACCCCAAGGCCGTATCCGGCGTAACCGCTTTCTTGGCTTTGATAATTTCGTTAATCACCTGCGCGGGCCTACCCATACGGGCTGCCAGTTCCTTCTGGGTCATGCCGCGCGCCGCGATCTCCTCCGCGAGAACCTCACCGGGAGAAGTTGCATAATTGGACCATATGCGTTTGCCCTTAGTCTCCATAATGATTGCTCACCTCCAGTACGGTTATATGCTCTTCCGAGGTGCCTGGTCTTATTATCATTCGCCATCTACCTGTCAAATCGATGGAAAAATTTCCCTTTTCTGGGCCTTTCAGAGGATGTAAACGAAACGCGCGATGTTGATAGAGCGCTTGCAAATCTCTGGCGGCATACAGGCTTTCTACGCGACTGACGTATTTTTTGGCTACTTGCGCTCCCCAAGATCGGCGAGCTTTGCCAATATCCTCATAGCATTGCCGTAATTTTGGAGTCCTGAAGACAACTTCCACGTTTCATTCTCCTATCATTGATCCAGTTACTCATCCCTCGCTCCCTATCTTTGTGTACCTCGTGTGAAGACGACTTCTATGTTTCACCCTATAGGTGAATTATACCAGATCAGAGAAGCGCTTGTGTTGAACTCGCGGGAGCGCTTATGGATCTTGCAGGAAGCGACCACCCCAAGATACAAGGAACGATGCGATGCCGGCAGGGCATAGCCCACCAAGACAGCTATGGTTGCATCAGGGCTGGACTGCGTTCACAACTGCAGCTACGGGAACGGACTCCGGTCGCTCCGCGGCATTCGTTTCGTATCAGAGGGATAACGGCGCGCCCCGCGGCCCGTCACAGTGCCTGCCCGCGAGGCGGATCGCCTCTATGCGGCCGGCCGTCAGGCGGCCTGGGGATCCAGGGGGTCCGGGGCGGCGGGATCGTCGGCGGGGCGCGGGTTGAGGCGGGCGAGGGCGTGGCCGGAGCTGCGGTCGGGGCGCAGGTGGACGTAGCGGGAGGTGGTGGCGAGGGAGGCGTGGCCGAGGGTCCGCTGCACTTCATGCACGGCCGCGCCGCGGTCCAGGGCGTGGCTGGCGTGGGCGTGGCGCAGCCAGTGGGGGGAGACGGGGGCCTGGAGGCCGGCCCGCCGCGCGGCGGCGCGTACGACGCCGCGCGCGGCGCGCGCATCCAGCGCGCGCCCGCTGCGCGTGCGGAAGACGTAGCCTTCCGGATCCGCCGCCGGCGGCTGCAGGGCCCAGAGCGCGGCGGCGCAGGCCGGCGGCAGCGCCACGTAACGCGTGCGCCCGCCCTTGCCGTGCAGGGCGGCCGCGGTCGCGCCGTCTTCCCGCCGCGTCAGGTCCCGCCACTGCAGGCCCAGGGCCTCGGCGATGCGGGCCCCCGCGTAGTAGAGGAAGAGCAGCAGGGCCCGGTTGCGCGGCCCCTGCGTCCGTCCGCCGGCGGCCGCCAGCAGGTTGAGCGCGTCCCGTTCCGGCAGGATGCGTTCCGCCAGGCGCGCGGGGACGCGCCGCGGCGCGAGCGCGGCCCCCACGTTGAGGGGCAGGTAGCCCGTGCGCTGGGCGTAGGCGAGCAGCGACTTGACCGCCGCCAGGCGCGCGTTGACGCTGGCCGGGGCCAGGCGCGTCTCCAGATGCGCGCGCCACGCCTGCAGCAACGTCACGGTGACCGCGGCCAGGGGCGTATGGTCGCTCCAGGCCAGGAAAACCTGCACCGCGCGCGCGTAGGCGCGCTGCGTATGGGGCGAAGGCTTGAGCGCCAGCCAGGAGCGGATCAGGGCGCGGTCGCTGCGCGCGCCCGACAGGTTGGGCAGGCGTAGCGGCGGCGGGCCCGCGGCGGGCGGCGCGAGGGGGTTGTCCGGCAGGGCGGCGGCTCCGGCGGGAGGCGGATCGACGGCGCCCGCATGATACCCGATAAGGGCCGTTATCGGGTAGTAGCGCCCTACCCTACCCCGCGCACGCGCCCACGCCCGGAGCCGGCCGGCTCCGAGCGCTCTGTCCCCGGATCGGGAACCGGGTCAGCGGACAGGCACGTTGGCCGTGCTGCCGTGCGTCTGCACGTAGTCGGCATGCACCCAGCCCTTCACCGTGGCGCTGTACTGGATCTGCCACCAGGTCGCCGTCGCCGCATTCTTGCCCGTAATCGCGTACTTCCGGGTGGAACCCCCGGCAATGGTCCCCAGGATGCGGTGGCCGGTGCCCGCCCCCGCGCGCACGTTGAGGCCCCAGGTGGTCGTGCCTTTCAGACTCAGCTGCGGCGTGGCCGCGGTCCAGGTTACCTGCACGTTCGCTGTGTTGCCGTGGGTCTGCACGTAATCCGCATGCACCCAGCCCTTGACCGTGGCACTGTACTGGATCTGCCACCAGGTCGCCGTCGCCGCATTCTTGCCCACGAGGGCGTAGCGCGTCGTCGAGCCGCCGGCGATGGACCCCACGCGGCCGTGGCTCGTGCCCGGCCCCGACCGCACGTTGAGGCCCAGCGTGGTCGTGCTTTTCAGGCTCAGCTGCGGCCCGGTCGTCGCCGCGCGCGCGGTCGCGCCGCGGGCCTCCGCCCAAGGGCCGTCCGCCGTCCCCCGCGTCGCGCGCACGCGCACGTCGTAGGTCGTACGGGCCGTCAGGCCGCTCAGCGCGGCCTGCGCGCCGGTGCCCGTATGCGTCGCGCTTGACCAGCTGCGCGCGCCGCGTCGGCGGTACTGCACGTCGTAGCCCGCCGGCGTCGGCCCGTTCGCCGGCGCCTGCCAGCGCGCGGTCAGGCCGGTCGCGCCGTTGGCCGCGACGGCCAGCCCGCGCACCGCCTGCAACGTCCACGTCACCGGCAACGCGGTCAGGCTGCCCTGCGTCTCCGTCTCGGACGCGCGCACCCAGCCTTTCACCGAGGCGCTGTATCGAATCTGCCACCAGCCCGCGGTCGCCGCGTCCTGCCCCAGAATATCGTGCCAGGGCGGCGTTCCGCCCAGCACCTGGCCCAGGAAGCCCACGCGCGCGTGGCTCGTCCCCGGCCCCGCACGCACGGTCGCGCCGCGGCGCTGCGTGCGCGCCACGCGCAGCTGCGGCTGGGCGCCCGTGGTCGCCGTCGTCGTCTGCCAAGGCCCGCCGACCGCGCCCTGCGTGGCCCGCACCTGCACCGTATAGGCCGCGCTCGGCGTCAGATCCGGGATCGTCGCCGTCGTCCCCGCGCCCGCATGCGCATGCGTCTCCCAGCGCGTGACCGCGGACCGCCGGTACTGCACCGCGTAGCCCGTCGGCGCGGGGCCGCTGGCCGGCGCCTGCCACGTCACGCGCACCTGGCGCGCGCCGTGCGCCGCCCCCGCCAGGGCCCGCACCGCCTGCAGCGTCCACGTCACCGCCACGCCGCTCATGCTGCCGTGCGTCTGCACGTAGGCCGCATGCACCCAGCCCGTGACGGCAGCGCTGTACCGGATCTGCCACCACCCCGCGGTCGCGGCGTCCTGGCCCAGCACGTCGTACTTCGTCGTCGACCCGCCGGCGATGAGGCCTACGCGGCGGTGGTTCGTGCCCGGCCCCGACCGCACGTTGAGGCCCAGCGTGGTGGTCGCCTTCAGGCTCACCTGCGGCACCGTCGCCGTCGTGCCCGTCGTCGCTGCCCAGGGCCCGCCGGTCGCGCCCTGCCGCGCCTGCACCTGCACGTCGTAGGTCGTGGCGGGCGTCAGGCGGGGGATGGTCGCCGTCGTCCCCGTCCCCGTATGCGCGTGCGCCTGCCACGAAGACGTCCCCCGCACCCGGTACTCGACCGCGTAGCCCGTCGGCGCGGGGCCGCCCGCCGGCGCCTGCCAGGTCGCCGTCAGCGCGCGCCCCCCGGCCGCGGTCGCCGCCAGCCCGCGCACCGCCTGCAACACCCACGTCACCAGCACGCCTTGCGTGTAGCCCCGGGTCCGCACGTAGTCGGCATGCACCCAGCCCGTGACCGTGGCGCTGTACCGGATCTGCCACCACCCCGCGGTCGCCGCATCTTTGCCCAGGATGGCGTACCAGGTCGTTGACCCGCCGGCAATGAAGCCCACGCGGCCATGGCTCGTGCCCGGCCCCGAACGCACGTTGAGGCCGGCCGTCGTCGTCGCTTTCAGCTGCAGCTGCGGCGCGGCCGCCGTCGTCCCCGTCGTCGCCGCCCAGGGGCCACCGGTCGCGCCCCGCGTGGCCTGCACCCGCACGTCGTAGGCCGCGTTGGGCGTCAGGGCGGGGATCGTCGCCGTCGTCCCCGTCCCCGCGTGCGCGTGCGTCTCCCAGCGCGTGACCGCGGACCGCCGGTACCGCACCGCGTAGCCGGTCGGCGCGGGGCCGCCGGCCGGCGCCTGCCACGTCACCGTCAGCGCGCGCAGGCCCGCCGCCGTCGCCGCCAGCCCGCGCACCGCCTGCAAGACCCACGTCACCGTCACCCCGTCCGTATGGCCCCGGGTCTGCACGGACCTCGCCGGCACCCAGCCGGTCACCGTGGCGCTATACTGAATCTGCCACCAGCCCGCGGTCGCGGCGTCCTTGCCCAGGATCGCGTACCACGTCGCCGACCCGACGGCGAGCGTCGCCACGCGCGTATGCGTCGCGCCCGGCCCCGCGCGCACGACCGCCGCCCGCGTCGCGGTCGCTTTCAACCGCAACGCCGGCGTCGCCGCCGTCGCGCCCCGCGTTTCCTGCCAGGGCCCGCCCTGCGCGCCCCGCGTGGCCTGCACCTGCACGACGTAGGCCGCGCCCGGCGTCAGAGCGGGCAGCGCCGCCGTCGTCCCCGTCCCCGCGTGGGCGCGCGACCGCCACCAGCGACCGTCGGGCCGCCGGTAACGCACCGCGTAGCCGGTCGGCGTCGGCCCGCTCGCCGGCGCCTGCCAGCGCACCGTCAGCGCCCGCGTGCCGTCAGCCGTCGCCGTCAGCCCGCGCACCGCCTGCAGCACCCACGTCACCGGCACCCGGCTGACGTCGTTGTGCGTCTGCGCGTAGGCCGCATGCGCCCAGCCCGTGATCGCGTCGCGGAACCGGATCTGCCACCACTCCGCGGTCGCGGCGTCCTTGCCCGCGATCTCGTACCGCGTCGTCGACCCGCCGGCAATGCCGCCCACGCGGGCGTACCCCGTACCCGGGCCCGACCGCACGTTGAGGCCCGCCGTCACGCCCGCCTTCAGGCTCAGCTGCGGCAGCGCCGCCGTCGTCGCCGTCGTCCGCTGCGCGGCTCCCCGGGCCGTCCCCCGCGCCGGCAGCACCTCCGTTTCGTAGATCGTCCGCGGCGTCAGGCCGGGGATCCGGAGCGCCGGCCACGTCACCGGTACGCGGTCGACGGCGCCCGCCGTGCGCACGTACGCCCCATGCACCCAGCCCAGGACATCGTGGAAACGGATTTGCCACCAGACCGGCGCCGGCGCGTCCTGGCCCGCGATCGCGTACCAGGTCTCGGAGCCGCCCGGAATGCCGCCCACGATGCCATGGCGCGTATCCGGGCCGGCGCGCACGTTGAGGCCCAGCGTCGTCGTCGGCAGCAGCTGCAGCCGCGGGCCCGCCGCCGGCGCGCCCGTCCCCTCCCGCCAGGGGCCCGGCTCCCCGGGGCCGAGCGCGCGCACGCGCACCGCGTAGGCCGCCCCCGGCTCCAGCCCGGACAGAACGTCCGTCGCGCCCGTCCCCGTCCGGGGGTGGCGCGTCCACAGCGCCGCGTCCGCCCGCCGGTACGCCACCTCGTACCCCGTCGGCGCGGGGCCGCCCGCCGGCACCTGCCAGGCCACGGCCAGACCGCGCGCGCCCCGGGCCGTCACCGTCAGCCCGCGCACCGCCTGCAAGACCCACGTCACCGGCACGCCGTCCGTGGGGCCGTACGTCTGCACGCCGGCCGCCGGCACCCAGCCCCTCGTCGTCTCGTCGTACCGGATTTCCCACCAGGTCTCCGCCGCCGCGTTCCGGCCCACGATCTCATAGCGCGCATCGACGCCGAGGGCGAGCGCGGCCGCGCCCGCGGCCGCATAGCCCGCGCCCGGCCCCGCGCGCACGGCCAGCGCCTCCGTCGCGCCCGCCGCGAGCGCCGCCTCCGGCCGCGCCCCGGTTACCGGCACGCCGCTCAGGTTGCCCTGCGTCTGCACGACCGCCGCCGGCACCCAGCCCGTCGTCGCCTCGTCGTACCGGATCTCCCACCAGGTCGGCAGCGCCGCATCCTGGCCCAGAATGGCGTACGGCGCCGGCGAGTCCTCGCCCAGGCGGACGTCCGCCGCCGCGACCGGAATGCAGGCGACGGGCGGGTACGCGGACCCCGGTCCCGCGCGGACGGTCACGTCCCGGCGCGTCGTCGGTTTCAGACCCAGGTACGGCAACGCCGCGCGCAGGGTTGCCAGATCCCCCGCCGTCTCCAGCTGATCTGCATGCACCCAGCCCCGCCGCGTCTCGTCCAGCTGCACCTGCCACCAGGTCGGCGACGCGCGCCGCAACCCCGTCAGCGCCATCCGCGTCCCGCCGCCGCGGGCCAGGCGCGCGATTTCCGCCGCCGTCGCGTCCCCGTGCGCGCGCACCACCGCATCCACCGTGCGCTTCGTCCGCGCATGGATCGGCATCGGCATCCCGGCCGCCGACACGATCGGCACGCCCGCCATGGGCCCGCACGGGGACATCAGCCGCGCATCCACCCAACCCGTGCCTCCCGGCCCCCGGATCCGAAACCAGTTCGCCAGCGCCGCATCCTGGCCCAGAAGGTCATAGCACCTCGTATCCGTCGGCCCGATGGCGGGCCGCCCCGGCACACGCGGATGGCCGGTCCCCGGCCCGTCGCGCCCCGGTATCGCCAGCGCGGTCTGTGCGTTGCGCGTCACCTGCGGCCCCGTCGCCGTCAGGGCCTCCTGCGCCCAGGCCACTGCCGTTGCCGTACGGTAGCCTACCGGGTGCGCGTGGGCCGGCGGACCGCTCTTCCACTGCGCGCGGAGGCTCCCGTCCGTGCCCGCGCTCACCTCCAGCGCCGTCGCCGCGACGCCCGGGATGGGCTTTCCCTGGGCATCCACCGCCAGCGCCTTGACCTCGATGGGCGGCGGCGCCGTCTTCGGCCGGAATCCTGGGTAGACCTCAAACGGCAATGCGCCCGGCATCCGGGCCTGGGTCGCGCGGGCAATCGTCAGCGTGAATTGCACCTGGGCGTTCTCGTCCAGATGCGCTTCGTAGTACCCCTGGAAGTCCGTCTCGTCCTCTTTCACGCGCACCCAAGGCCGGGCTTCAACGACCTCGTCCTTGTTGCCCTGGAAGTCCTCCACATCCGCGTCAGACACCCAGAGCGGACTGAGCCAATCGTCGCTATAGAGGATCTGCCACCAGCCCGGAGCCCGGCCCACGATCGGATATTCATGATCAGGTGCCCGCCGGGGCGCGTAGCCCCGGGCCGCGGAGTGGTATCTCGTATCCGGCCCCACATGCAGCGTGACGGGCTCCTCTTCCGTCCCCGCCTTCAGAATCAGGCTGGGCAACCGTACGTCTTCCCGGTTGGGCATGTCGTCCGTATCGCCCCGGATCCTATCCGCGTGCGCGTCCTGCACCCACCCCGTGCCGTTCCCGATGCAGATTTGCCACCAGGACGGATGCGCGGCATCCTTGCCCACGATGTCGTACGCCGCGTCGGCCGCGTAACGGTCGGCCGGCAGGACCGCCTGATGCAGGCCCGGCCCCCGGCGCACGACGGCCTGGGGCTGGAGACGCAAACGCACCGGTCCGGTAACGGGCACGCCTTGCAGATCGCCGCGCGTTTGGGCGTGATCCTTATGCACCCAGCCGATGAGGCTCTCCACCCCGCCGCGGTGACCGAACCGGATCTGCCACCACTCCGGCTCTTTGGCGTCCTTGCCCACGATTTCGTAATAGGTTACGATACCCTGGTTCGATACGGTCAAGGTGCCCGCGTTGGCCGCGGTCGGCTCGGGGTGCGCGCGGATGTCGCCCTGCGCGACCCCGTCCTTGCGACCCAGTTGCGGCGTGACCGGCACTTTCGAGAGCTCCCCATGCGTTTGCACGTAATCGCCATGCACCCAGCCGCTCGCGCGCTCCTCGGCGTCGTTGGTGAAGACGATGCGCCACCAAGTAGGCGTGGTAGGCGTAGCCGTAGCCGTATTCTTGCCCAGGACGTCGTACCGGGTCGACGGGACCGGCGTGCCGCCCTTCAGAGTGCCGATGCGGGCATGAGCAGTACTTGGTCCCGCGCGCACGATGAGGCCGGCCGTGGTCGAATCCAACAGGCTCGCTTGCGGGCGGGCATCGTAGTCGTCGTCCACTTCGGGCATCGGGAGCAACAGGGAGGTATCGCCTTCCACGCTCACTGTTTTTTCCTTGTTCGGCACCCAGGCGACCGCATGGCCGGGCAGGTCGATCCGCCACCAACCCGGTGCGTCGCCGGCGATATCCTGGCCCACGATCCAATAGCCCGTACCCGCGTTCAACGCGGCCACTTCGTCGGCCTCGTCAAACGGCGCGACGAGGGCCTTGACTTGCGCGCCCTCCTTCTTCTTCAGGATCGGGGGCTTGAGGATCGGTTGCGCCACCGCGATATTCAGATCGTTGCGCTGGGTGCGATTATGGGCATTGATGATGATTTTCTCAGCCAAGGTGTGCGTGTCCGTCCTTTCCAACAGGCCTGCAATGAACGTCCAGTCGTAGATGTCCGTATCCAGATAGGCGCGGAAATCCTCCCCGCCCGTGAACCCGTTGCCGTACCGATAGCCGGCGGGCCGATACCGCACGTGCAGATGCGGCCCTGTGCTGTTGCCCGTGTTGCCGGATACGCCGATCACATCGCCCCGGGCCACCGTCTGGCCCACCTGCACCCGCACTGTCGCCAGGTGGGCGTAGGTCAGTTCGTACTCGCGGCCCGGGCCCTGCCAGGTCCAGATCGCGACGAAGTTGCCGTAGAGATGCGGATCGGACTGGCCGCCGCCTTTGGACCATGAGGTCGTACGAACCCGCATGACGTAGCCGGGGGCCATGGCGTGGATCGGCGTGCCGGCGTAGCAGCCCCAGTCGATGCCCTCGTGGCCGTGCAGTTTCACTTTGTCGGACGGGTCGTCGGACCGATAGAGGTCGAGAGTGCCGGGATCATTGAACAGGTTGGTAATTTTCCAGGCGTGGCCGGGCGCAAAGGGCAGGGACAGACGGGAGGCGAGCGAAGACGACATGGGACGGGCTCCTGAGATTAGGGCAGACTTGCGCGCGGACCGCACGGGGCCGCCGCGCCGCTATTCTGACCGCGCCGGCCCCGTCCGTCCATCGGCAACGCGTCACGTCCGCGTTGCCGGCGCGTCAAGACGCACCGCCGAGGGCCGCTGGGGCCGTTTCGCCGCGGCTGCCGCGCCGGCGCGGCAGAGCCGACGACCGCGACGGGGGCTCCCCTGCGCGTGGGGTTGCGCTCTCCTTGGACTTCTGATGGTCATGTGGTCGGTGCCGGTGCAGGCCACCGCGACGATATGGTGCCACCTCCAGCAGGGACGCACGACCGCGGTCGTCCATGTCCTGCCGCAGCCGTCCGCGCGACGTCACTGCGCAGACCCGGACGTCATACGCGCGGACTTGGCGCGGCTTGATCGACTGACCATCCAGGGCGCGCACGCGTTGCAGGCTCACGATTTCGCCGATCTGAGCGGCCTGCGCAGTCTGAAATTGCACGGCCGCCTAACGGCCCTGGATCCGGCCCTCTTCGCGCACCTCCCCTACCTGACATCGCTGGACCTGAGCGGCAATCACCTGGCCGCCCTCGACCCCGCCCTCTTCGCCCGCCTCCCCTTCCTGACATCGCTGAACCTGCGCGGCAATCACCTGGCCGCCCTCGACCCCGCCCTCTTCGCCCGCCTCCCCTTCCTGACATCGCTGAACCTGCGCGGCAATCACCTGGCCGCCCTCGACCCCGCCCTCTTCGCCCGCCTCCCCTTCCTGACATCGCTGAACCTGCGCGGCAATCACCTGGCCGCCCTCGACCCCGCCCTCTTCGCCCGCCTCCCCTTCCTGACATCGCTGAACCTGAGCGGCAATCGCCTGGCCGCTCCCGACCCCGCCCTCTTCGCTCACCTCCCCCAACTGCGTACGCTGAACCTGAGCGGCAATCGCCTGGCCGCTCCCGACCCCGCCCTCTTCGCTCACCTCCCCTACCTCCACACGCTGGACCTGAGCGGCAATCGCCTGGCCGCTCCCGACCCCGCCCTCTTCGCCCATCTCCCCTACCTCCACACGCTGGACCTGAGCGGCAATCGCCTGGCCGCTCCCGACCCCGCCCTCTTCGCCCATCTCCCCTACCTCCACACGCTGGACCTGAGCGGCAATCGCCTGGCCGCTCCCGACCCCGCCTTCTTCGCCCATCTCCCTTACCTCCACACGCTGGACCTGAGCGGCAATCGCCTGGCCGCTCCCGACCCCGCCTTCTTCGCCCATCTCCCTTACCTCCACACGCTGGACCTGAGCGGCAATCGCCTGGCCGCTCCCGACCCCGCCTTCTTCGCCCATCTCCCCTACCTCCACACGCTGGACCTGAGCGGCAATCGCCTGGCCGCTCCCGACCCCGCCCTCTTCGCCCATCTCCCCCAGCTGGGTACGCTGGATCTGAGCGGCAATCGCCTGGCCGCCCTCGACCCCGCCCTCTTCGCCCCCCTGCCCCGTTTGGGTTGGTTGTTCCTGGACCGCAACCGTCTGTCGTCCCTGCCGCCCGGCCTGCTGGCCCATTCTCCGTATCTGACGACATTGCGCCTGAACGGCAATCGCCTGACGGCGCTGCCGCCCGGCCTCTTCGCGCGTCTGCCCTACCTCGAAACGCTGGACCTGAGCGGCAATCCCCTCGCCTGCCTGCCGCCGGCGCCGTTCAGCCGCCTGTCGCGTCTGCGCATCTTGTCCCTGGCCGACAGCGACCTGGGCAATGCGGCGCCGCTGTGGTTCCAGGGCTTGCCCTACCTGGAACGCCTGACCTTCGGTCCGTTCCCCGCCGCGGACGCCCTACGCGACCGCTACCGGGAGACGCTACCCCAACTGTTCGAACTGCATGTGGCGGGCGACGGGGCGACCGCGTATCGTCCGTGTCCGCCCGCTCCGGGGCCGCGCGCCGCGGAGTTGGCCCCGGTCGCGCCGCGCGTGGATTGGACGCCCGGCTAGCGCGCGAGCGCGGCCGGGACGGCGGGGATGGACGACGGCAGGCAGGGATCCGGCGCGTGCGGCCGCGCGCCCCTGAACGCCCCCGCGCGGCGCAGGCCCGTCCGGGGCCGCGCGCTGGGGGGTTGGCTGGCCTGGCTCTGGGTCTCCGCCCTCGGGCTGTCGGGGGCGGTTCATGCCGCCGCGGATGCGCCGATGGACTGCGCCCGCGGGCCGTTGCAGGGGCGCACGCCCCAAGTGGCCCGCGCGATCATGCGGGCCTTTGAGGAGCCAATCCTGGTCTGGTGGGAATTTGAGGAGCGTGACCCCTATCCCTGTGCCCGCGTTACCCGGACCGACTTGGGGCATGTGCGGGATGTGATCCTGGACAATCGGGAACTGTCCGCGTTGCAGGCGATCGATTTCGCGGATCTGCGGAGCCTGCGCCAGCTGAATCTGTACGGCAATCGCCTGACCGCCCTGGACCCCGCCCTCTTCGCTCACCTCTTCTACCTCGAAACGCTGTACTTGGGCGACAATCGCTTGGCCGCCCTCGACCCCGCCCTCTTCGCCCCCCTGCCCTACCTCCACACGCTGGGCCTGAGCGGCAATCGCCTGGCCGCCCTCGACCCCGCCCTCTTCGCCCCCCTGCCCCAGCTGCGTGGGCTGTACTTGGGCGGCAATCGCCTGACCGCCCTTGACCCCGCCCTCTTCGCCCCCCTACCCCACCTCCACACGCTGGACCTGAGCGGCAATCGCCTGACCGCCCTTGACCCCGCCCTCTTCGCCCCCCTACCCCACCTCCACACGCTGGACCTGAGCGGCAATCGCCTGACCGCCCTCGACCCCGCCCTCTTCGCCCCCCTGCCCTACCTCCACACGCTGGACCTGAGCGGCAATCGCCTGACCGCCCTCGACCCCGCCCTCTTCGCCCGCCTCCCCTACCTCCACACGCTGGACCTGAGCGGCAATCGCCTGACCGCCCTCGACCCTGCCCTCTTCGCCCGCCTCCCCTACCTCCACACGCTGGACCTGAGCGGCAATCGCCTGGCCGCCCTCGACCCCGCCCTCTTCGCCCGCCTCCCCTACCTCCACACGCTGGACCTGAGCGGCAATCGCCTGGCCGCCCTCGACCCTGCCCTCTTCGCCCCTCTCACCTACCTCTACACGCTGGATCTGAGCGGCAATCGCCTGGCCGCCCTCGACCCCGCCCTCTTCGCCCGCCTCCCCCAACTGGTTGTGCTGGAGCTGGACGGCAATCGCCTGGCCGCCCTCGACCCCGCCCTCTTCGCCCGCCTCTCCCGACTGCATACGCTGGACCTGAGCGGCAATCGCCTGACCGCCCTGGACCCCGCGCTCGTTGCCCCTCTTCAGGATCTGCAAGTGCTGATCCTGGACGGCAACTGCCTGGCCGCCCCCGACCCCGCCCTCTTCCGTCGCTTCCGTCTGCTGGCACGGGCCTTGATGAATGCCGCCATAAGCGGCGCTTCTTGTACGGCGGGGGCAGGATGACAGGGGCATAGCCGCGGCGCGTCCCACCCGAAGTCCGTTGCGCGCAGCGCGCGGGCGACGGCGCGCGTACGTCGGCGGTCCGGAGCGGCGCGCCCGGCACGCCGAAGCGCTCGCCCCAGGCCGCGGTCCGCCAGCCGACTCCCGCGCCCGGATCGAGCACGCGTACGGAGCCGGCCGCGCACAAGCGGACCCTAAACCGGCCCATCGGGGCCGGCGTCCTGTCTTGCCGACGGCGCGCCCTCTGCGGACGGCGCGGCGGCTTCGAGCACAGGGCGGCACAGAAAGGCCAAGTTCGGCCATCCGTCGCGGCGGCAGATATCGGGCCCCGGTTGTCGGGCCGTATAGGGGGCAACCGCCAAGCTTCACAGGAGGCCATGATCCATAACGTCTTGACGCTTTGAGAGTCATACAGTTAGAACGTTTTGATATCAAAATGCTATGCAGATCCTTAGCCCAGAACGGCCGCCCCGATGCCCGCGACGAGATCTCGAAAACAGCGCCCTGTTTTTTCCTGCCCACCGGATCCGCGCCTTCCTGATCCAGCGCCGGGCGCTCGCGACACCCCGCGGGCCAGTGAGGGATGCCTGCGTAGATGTGCATAGCCTTGGCCACCGGGGCGGACAGGGAGCGTTCCTCTTCGACGCCGCGTTGCGCGCGGCGTGCGCTATCGCCGCGGGCGGCCGGATCCGGCCCTGCCCGCTGGTCTGCGCGCCGTAGGCATGGCGGCAGGCCGCGCGGCTACCGCCGGCGACGGGGCAGAGCGTCAGCGGCGGCACGGCCATCCCAAGCGCTGCCGCCGCCCTTGCGCGCGCGGCACCCGACTGTGCGCAGCCTCCGCGCCTGTCCCTAGTCCGGATCCAAGCCGTCTTGACCACTTGTCCCTTTAACGTCGCAACGGCGGCCGCCCGCCGGCTTCCGGTTCCATCCAGCAGGGCAACATCTTTACCGTTAAAAGGCCAAGGCGTCAAAACGCCAAACGGCTGTCACCCGCGTGGGGGCCGGCCCCTGCCGGCGGGCGCTAGAGGCCCGGCGCGGGGTGTCCGTAATCATCGCGGATGGCCTGGGCGAGGAGGCCGCCGGGATTGGCGACGGGGCAGAGGGCGGCCAGGCGGTCTTCGTGCCAGAGCAGCTGGCGCAGGCAGACGGCGGGGCGGGCGCGGGCCAGGGTGCGGGCGGCGCGGGGGCCGACGCCGGCGCGTTCGAGGGCCCGGCGCAGACCGTCGCAGTCGGCGGCCGGGTCGGAGCCGGGGGCGATGTCGACGGCCCACGCGCCGCCGGTGCGGTCGGCCAGGCGGTGCTGCACCCAGCGCGCGAAAGGGGGAGCGAGGCGGGCGGCGGCGGCGGGCAGGCGGAAGGCGGCGCGGGCCGCGGCGGGCTGCCAGGCGACGGGCTGCAGCTGGCTGAGCAGGGCCAGGCCGCGGGCGGAGGCGCTTTGGCGCAGGAGCCAGGCCTGGACGTCGGTCCAGGCGGGGGCGGGCTGCAGCCACCAGCCGGGGCGGGCGTGCTGGACGCGCAACGTCCAGGTCGGGCCGAGGAGGGCCTGCAGGGCCCGTTCCAGGGGCGCGGCAGCCGCGGCCTCCTCGAGCGCGACGCACAGGGTACGGGCCTCGACGTCGAAGCGCCAGCGGGTCACGGCGGCCGTAGCCGCGGTGTCTTCCTGGGTGCCACATCGCGGAATTGCGTATGGCGAATGTCCGCCGCCACAAATTGCGCGTCGGGATGATTGGCTTCGTAAATGCGCCGGCAGGACGGATCAACGTCAAGGCCGGCCAAACGCAAGCCCTGCGTGAGTCCGCCAATCCCGCAAAACAGATCCACGGCGTGAATTTTCAGCGCATCCTTCGGGCCTGGCACGTTACCTGCCTCCTTGGCGCGTTGCGTACGGCTCACGCGGTCTCGATAACGCAGGGCCGACCCCTCTGACGCGCGTAACGCGGGGCGCCGCGTCGCCCGCCCGCGTCCCGGCCCAACGGCAATCCCCACCTGAGCGTCCCGCCCTGCGGCGCGCCGCCGCTAAAGAAAGAAGGATTGATTCCCATCTGGAAGGCGGAGACCGCCTGCGCGGTCAGATCGCCGCCACGCCCGCTACTGCGTCTCAAAGAACCGCTTCGCGGCCGCGGGGGGCAATCACTTAGACGGTAGTATAGTATATCCCATAGCGTTTCCCCCGCGATCCCGCCCTATGGGCGCGGCAGGCGCGGTACCCGCGCAACGTCAACGCCAGGGAGCCGCGGCAGAGCCGCGCCGCGATAGACGCGGCCGGACGGCGCACCGACCCTGCGTATGTGCCCAGCAAGGTTCAGGGGGCGGTGCAGAGGGCGCTGGGTGCGTTGTTCCCGCCGACCGCGGCGCGGTCGGCGGCGGGCCACAGGAAGCGCGCCTTGCGTGCCCCGCGACGGATAGTGCCGGCCGTTGCGAGTAGACAACGCAGGCCGCGCTCCGCAAGGCCTGCCATCCAGGCGGGATCTTCGTTTTGACATAATTTCAAAGTCGTCTCTCCGGATCCAAGCCCCAGTTGCTATACTTTATCTCATGTTCATTGCGCGCGCCATCGATGACTTTCTGGCGGATGCCGCGACCGGCAGCCGGCATACGCGCCGCACGTATCGGACGGCCCTGAATCAATTTCGGGTCTATCTGGAGCAACAGCAGCTGGATCCGGACGCTACGGCCGTGACGGTCTTGGACGTGGATCAGTTGCTCACGTTCGCGTCCTGGCTTTTGGATAGCCAGCGAACGCACAAGCGCACCCTGCAAACGTACATGTCCGCTCTCATGAGTTTCGTGCGTTTCCTCCTCATTCGGGATTGGCTGCCCTTGCAGGCCGGCGAATTGACGCGGCTGGAGCAGGGCATGCGGCGCCTGCGCCGGAATCAAAAACCGCCGGCCCTGATCCCGCATCCGCCGCTGGAACTCGAGGTGAGGGAGCTCATCGGCGCGGCCCGCGCGGCGGAACTCAAGCACCCGACGCAACGGGATTGGCTGCTGAAGCTGCGCAATATCGCTCTCATCGAAACGCTGCTTTCGACCGGCCTGCGCGTAGGCGAACTCGTCCAGCTCGTCCGGAAGCAGCTGCATCCCCATGAGCGCGCGGCGTGGGTGATCGGCAAAGGAGATTACGTACGGCACGTCTACTTCAGCGACGAAGCCTGGCAAGCCACGCAACGGTACCTGAACGAGCGCCGTACGCTGGATGCGGCCATGACGAACGCCGTCGGCAATCTGCCCGTTTTCGCGCGCCATGATCGGCGCGCGAGCGATCGGGTGCTCCCTCTGACCTCGACCAGCGTGCAGAACGTCATTGCCCATCTGGCCTTTCAGGCGCGTTTGGAAGACCGGGGCATTACGCCGCATGCCCTGCGGCATTATTTCGGCACGCGCGTGTATCGGGCCACCCAGGACCTGGCGGTGACCCAAACGGCTTTGGGGCACGCCAGCCCGGAGACGACGCGCATCTACGCGCAACTGACGGACAACGCCGTCAAGGACGCTCACGACAAAGCCTTCGCGGCCGCAAAAGACGCAGGCGACAGTTCCATGACCAACGCGGCGATGAGCCAGGAGCGCGCCGCCAACTGATCCAGTTCGATGTGTTCGTGATCGGCATGCGCGCCCGCGCCGGGGACGCCCAGCCCGTCCAGCGTCGGTTTGCCCAAGGCGCCGGTCAGGTTGCCGTCGCTCCCGCCGCCCGTGCGGCCCGCCCGCAACTCAAGGCCCAGGCGCGCCGCCAGCACCTGCGCGGCCTGAAAAATGCCGGTCGTGGCTTTCGCCTCCAGCGGCGGGCGGCCCGCGGAGACCTTGACGTTCAAGCGCGTCTCGGGCAGTACGGGGCGCAACGCGCGCAGGGCCTGCCGCGCGGCGTCCAGATCCCGCTGCGTCCAGGCGCGCACGTCAATCTGGAGAACCGCGTGCGCGGCCACGACGTTGGCGCGCGTGCCGCCGCGTACGAGGCCTACGTTGGCGGTGACGCCGGCCGTCAGATCGGTCAGGGCTTGCACCGCCAAAATCTGGTGCGCCGCTTCCTCGACGGCGCTGACGCCCTTTTCGATTTCAATGCCCGCGTGGGCGGCCCTGCCGGCAATCTCCAGTTCGATATGCAGGCTGCCTTTGCGTTCCGTTTTGAGAACGCCGCCCGGCAAGGGCGGTTCCAGCACCAGGACGTAATCCGCGCGGCGGGCTTCCTCTTCGATCAGCGCCTGGGACGTGCGGCTGCCGATTTCCTCGTCCGCGGTGGCCAGAAGCGTAATGGCCCGCGGCGGCGTCAGAGCCAGATCCCGGAGCCCGCGGAACAGGTATTCCATGACGACGAGGCTGCTTTTCATGTCGAAGATGCCGGGTCCGAACGCGCGGCCGGCCTCGTCGAGGCGGAAAGGATGGGTCTCGATGCGTCCGACGGGCCATACGGTATCGAAGTGCGTGAGTACCAGGACGGAACCCGCGGCCGCGTCTCCGGCAGGAAAGCGCGCCCGTACGTGATCGCCCCCGGAGGCCGTAGCAATCCGTTCGGCGCGCGCGCCGGCCTGACGGAAGCGGTCGACCAGAATGCCGGCGCAGCGGTCCAGGCGGACAGGCTCCGTACTGGGCGTTTCCTGTTCCACCAGGGCGCGAATGGAGGCCACCATCGCCGCCTGGCGCGTCTGGAAATACGGCTTCAGGGCCTGATAGTCGTTCATGAACTTTCTCGCTGGATTAAGGCAGCAACGACGGACGCCGAGCGTCAAGGCGCGGCGCGCCGTCGGCGGCGCGTTCCGCACCGCAAGCGGGCGGGAGGCCGTGGGGCGCCTTTGGGCCGCGGCGCGTTTGCCACTATACTGAACTCCGTCGTTTTCCGCCTATTAACCGGGGGGCCGCTCATGCGATTTGGCGCCAGCGTCTGGACTTTTGCTTGGCAACCGCCCTATGACCAAGCCTTGCGACGCATTGCCGCGTTGGGCTACCAATCCGCCGAACTCATCGCCTGGAATCGAGACGTCCTCAAGAACTACTATACGCCGATCACCATTCGTGCGTTGCGGACGCTGCTGGACGATCTCGGATTGCAGCTGTCGGAATTCGTCTCCACGCCGCGCGGGATGGCCAGCGCCGACCCCGCGGTGCGCGCGGCGGCCGTGGATCATTTCCAGGAAATGGTGGACGTGGCGTTGGCGCTGGGCACGCGCATGGTCAACTCCGTCTCCCCCAACGCCTTCGATCTGGCCCTGCCGCGCATCATGGCCAAGCCTACCGCCCAGGAATGGGGCGCGGACCTGCCCCCAGGCCGGGATTGGGCGCGGAACTGGAACGATTACGTCGCCGTAACGGCCCGTTGCTGCGCGATCTGCGAACGGGCCGGGGTGCGTTACGCGTTGGAACCTCATCCCTACCGCTGGGTGCGCAACGCCGCGTCCATGATGCGGTTGGTGGATCACGTCAACTCGCCGGCCTTGGGCATGAATTTCGATCCCAGCCATCTGTTTCCCGCAGGCGAGATTTCGGAACAGGTCGTTTACGAGCTGGGCGACCGCCTTTTCCATGCCCACTTTTCCGATAACGACGGCCAGACCAATGCGCACTGGCGGCCGGGCAAGGGCAAAATCGACTGGCGCGCCGTCTTGTCCGCCATGCAGGATTGCGGCTTCGACGGCACGATTTCCATTGAATTGGAGGACGTGCCGGGCACGGCAGCTGCCCACGACGGCATAGCCACGGAAGCGTTCGATCGCGAAATGGCGCTTACGCTGGATTACCTGACGGCCATCGCCCGCGATTTGAATATCCCTGTTGATTGAGCCGGAGCCCCGGGGAGGGACGCGGTGACGGTGCGCATTGACGGCAGGCCGCCCCGGCGTAACGCCCAGCGGCGTAGGGGCCGCGCCGGCGCGCTTCGCATTGAAGGTTTTGACTTCGTTGACTCGGATCGGACGCTTTTCGTGACCAGCGCCAACCGGAGGATTCGATGTCCTGACGGTTACGGAGACGCGGAAGCCTTGTTGCAGGAACTGTTGCGGCAGTTCGACATTCTCGTATTCGAACGCCTGGAAGGCCAGTGGTACAACAACGCCAGTTACGACCTGTATCTGCATCTGGTGGGGGTGCTGGCCGGCGGGTTCCTGAACCAGGCGCCGTTCGCCCGGAAACGCGTGTTGTTGGCCAGCGATCGTTTTCCGTCGTCCAAGCTCTGCTCTGGGTGCCAGGCGCACAACAACGTTCCTCCCGAGGCCAAGACCTGGACCTGTCGCAGCTGCGGGCGCGGACACGAACGGGACCAGAATGCCGCGCGCAATCTCAAATTCCTGGGCCAGCAATTCCAGGCCGGCCGCCGCGAATACATTCAGGAAAGCTATCCCTGTTGGAGGCGCCTGGGCCGGACGTGAGCCCGGCGCGGGCCGACCGCGGACGCGGTTCCCGATCGCCCGTATCTTCAATACCGCCGGCCAAGTATAGTAGAATGCCGGTATCAGCTCAGCTTTGCCCTTGGAATTTTGCCTGACTGGGCAGTCCGTTTGGCCGTCCGCAAGGACGGAGGAGGAATTGGCATGTCGCGAATAAGTCGAAGAAGTTTCCTGCGCCACGCAGCCTTGGGGATCACCGGGTTGGCGGTCGCCGCCTGCGCGCCCGCGGCGACTCCCGGTCCGGCGACCGGCGCCGCGGAAGAAGTGACGCAGCTGCGCTATCAGTCCCGCGAGCTGCAAGAGGCGGAAGGCGTGCAGGAACTCTGGAGCGAGTTCTATCCCACGTTCCGCGAGGAAAACCCGAATATCGAGGTGGAATTCCTGCCCCAGCCCGGCGGCGTGAATCTGCGCGAAGGCGTCCTGGCCCAGATGGTCGCCGGCGACGCCCCGGATCTGATCGAGTTCTGTTGCTGGAGTTCGACCTTCTTCCTGCAACGGGGCGAAACGCTGAATCTGCAAGCGTACATCGACCGCGACGCCGACGAGGTGGACCTGGCCGATTACTACGAGGGGCAGTTCGATCCCTGGGTGGATCCGCAGGGCGACATCCATCTGATGCCCCGCTTCACCGGGACCATGTCGCTCTATTACAACGTTGACATGTTCGAGGCCGCCGGCGTCGATACGCCGCCGCACGAGTGGGGCGCCTGGAATACGGACGACTACGTGGAAATGGGGAGCCAGTTCGTGTCGCGCGAACAGCCCATCACGTGGGCGACCTCGAACTACGGCCTGAACGCCAATTGGCTCAGCCAGTATTGGATCCGCGGGTTCGGCGCCAACATGGTGGATCCGGAGGACAACACCCGGTGCGGGCTGTGCGATCCGGAAGCGATGGAAGCGCTGGAGTGGATGCGCAGCATCATCTGGGACAGCCAGATGTTCGCCTACGGGTCCGACATCGGCATGGGCGTGAATCAGCTCTTCGAGAGCCAACGCATCGCCATGATGGAGATGGGCCCCTGGAGCTTGGGGCAAACCATGGAAAACGCGTCGTTCCGCTGGGACGTGGCGCCTTTGCCGGCCGGCCCGCGCGCCATCACGACCCACCAGTCGGTGGACGGCACCATGATCTGGAACAAGACCGCGGCGCCGGACGCCTCGTGGGAACTCCTCAAGTGGCTGACCAGTCCCTATTACGGTCGCCTGTACGCCAAGTGGGGCACCAAGCAGCCCTCGCGCAAGAGCGTGCTGCCGGAATTCCATGCCGCGCTGATCGAACGGGATTCCCGTTTCGAAAACATCGACATCGACGTCTTCACCGTGACCATCGAGCAGTCATTGGGCGGTCCCGAAGAAATGTTCGCCGAGGACTTCGTCTGCAAATCCACGATTCTGACCCCGGCGTTCGAACAGGTCATGCTGCTGGGCCAGGCCGAGCCGGATCTGATCTGCCAGCACGCCGAAATCGCCACGCGGTTCAACCGGGGCGAAATCATGTTGGAGGATGTCGGGGCGGCTATGGCTGCCTTGAGCTAGGAGCCGCTGACGGCCGTTACGCGTGACGGTTCAGGCGCGTTGGCCGCCGCGTACGCGCGAGGCCCTGCCTACGGGGCCTCGCGCGCCGCTCCCGTCGCAAACGTTAGAGATGTCCCATGCTTGAGGCCGTAGCGTCCTCTCAAGCGGCCGCGCAGCCGCGTACGTTGCATCCGGCGCGCCGGGAAGCCTTGGCGGGCTTGGCTTTCATTTCGCCCTGGTTGCTGGGCTTCGTGATCTTTACGGCCGGCCCGATGCTGGCCTCCCTGTACTTTTCCTTTTTCCGGACGGACTTCCTGAGCACTTGGGAATTCGTGGGGATCCAATGGTGGCGGGCGTTGCTGCGGGACGCGTTGGTGTCCAAAGCCTTGCTCAATACGGCGTATTACGCCTTCGTCATGGTGCCTCTCAGCACGACCCTGGCCTTGCTCATCGCCGTGTTGCTCAACCAAAACATCAGAGGCCAAGGCGTGTGGCGCACGATCTACTACCTGCCGTCCGTGGTGGCCGGCGCCGCCGTCGCCATTCTCTTCAAGTGGTTGTACCAGCCTGACATCGGCTTGCTGAACGCCATCCTGGACCGGGTTTTCGGGATCACCGGCCCGCGCTGGATTTTCAGCCAGGAATGGGCCATGCCCTCCGTCATTCTCATGGCCCTGTGGGGGGCCGGCGGCGCCATGTTGATTTTCCTGGCGGGCCTGCGCGGCATTCCCACCGCGCTGTACGAGGCCGCCAAGATTGACGGCGCGGGGCCGTTGCGCAGCTTTTTCGCCATCACGCTGCCCATGCTGACGCCTACCATTCTGTTCAACGTGGTGCTGAATATCATCGCTTCATGGCAGGTCTTCACCCAGGTTCTGATCATGACGCAGGGCGGCCCCAACAACGCCACCTTGACCATGGTGCTGCATCTCTACAATACGGGGTTCAGCCAGTTCCGCTTCGGCTACGCCTCGGCGCAGGCCTGGGCCCTGTTCCTGGCCATTCTGATCTTCGTCATGCTGGCGATTCGCAGCGCCAGTTCGTGGGTGCAATACGAGCGCTAGGCCATGAGCGCCGATACGCCGGCGGTAGCTGCGCCCTCCCTGTACCGGCCCCGCAAGAACTGGTTGCAGCCGGGGCGCATTTTGCTGTACCTGGTGGTCGTATGGGGGGCCGTCGTCTTCGCCGTGCCCTTCGTATGGATGGTGCGCACCGCCGTCATGCCTTCCTACCAGGTCAACCTGTATCCGCCGGAATGGTGGCCGGATTCGTTCCATTTCGAGAATTTCAGCGCGCCCTTCACGGGGCCCTTTCCTTTCTCCCGCTGGTTTCTCAACAGCGCCGTCGTATCCGTCGCGAGCAGCGTGGGCGTTGCGCTGTCCGCCTCTCTGGTCGGTTTCGGCTTTGCGCGCCTGCGCTTTCCCTTGCGCAACGTACTGTTCATCCTCGTGCTGTCCACGATGATGCTGCCCGAGCACATCCGGCTCATTCCGACCTACCTGTTGTTCGTCCGCCTGGACTGGGTCAACACCTTCCTTCCGCTCATCGTGCCCAACTGGTTCGCGCCGCCTTTCCACGTATTCCTCATGCGGCAGTTCTTCATGACCATCCCGCGGGAGATGGACGATGCCGCCAAGATTGACGGGTGCGGCTACCTGGGCATTTACTGGCGCATCCACATTCCCCTGAGCCTGCCCGTCATGGGGGTGTCGGCCATCTACCAGTTCACGTTCACCTGGAACGATTTCCTGCACCCGCTCGTGTACCTGCAACAGGTGCAGAGTTATACGGTGGCGTTGGGTTTGCGGCTGTTCGAGGGCTACATGCGCTCCAATATGCAGGACATGATGGCCTCGGCCCTGCTCGCCGTCCTGCCCGTCATCGCCATTTTCTTCATCGCCCAAAGGCATTTCATTCAGGGCATCGTCATCACGGGCGTCAAGGGTTGACGGCGAACTCGCTCGTGGCCGGGCCTTCCATGAATGAAGGGATTTACCAAACATGGGTGCCAAGAACCCCGGATGACATGCAAGCGGAAGAATACGAATCCGGAAGCGGGAATCTCTTGCGCGTTCGGATTGATCGGTTGCTTGCCGATGCCAAGAATGAGGTTTTCATGGACGGCATGGATTCGATCTTCTCTCGAGAACTGCATCGAATCATTGAAACCTTTGGCCATCGCGCAATCAGCGCCATTGAAAGGGCGATGGAACGTCGCCTTAATGCGGAAGTGGCCGAAGAATTATTGAGACAGTTAGGGTATATGGAAGATGCAGGAACTCATTGCGGTCGCCTGAACATTTTGCTTCAGAGCCTGAAATCCCCTGAGCCACGCGTTCGGGATGCCGCCTCCATTGGCTTGGCGGCCATGGATGATCGAAGGGCGCTCCCCGCAGTCCGCGCGGCTTATATGAACGAGCGTTACGCGTTGGTCAAAGACAGCCTTAAGATGGTGGTAGATCAACTGCAAGCAACGCCCTGACGCGCTGCCTAAGGAGACGACTCTCCCCTGGATGGCCAACCCGCAACGAAGGCCTTGTCTGTAAGCGCCTTGAATCAATGGAATGCGGAGAAAGTCTGCTTCAGGTATTTTCCGCGCGTGCGGGCAGAGACGGCGGCGCGTCCGCGTCAATCCCGTGCATGGCCAGTAACGCTCTCAGGCGAGAGACGTCGGTTTCCGAGGCCGCGAGCTTATCTTGCGTTTCGTGCAAGGCCGCTTTCGTCTCTTGCAAAGTAAATTCCGCCTTTTGCCGCTTGGCTTCCGTTTCTTCGTGAAGCGGATAGGGCCTTCCCGTGTCAGGGCACATTAGCCGCATCAAGGAAAAACGCCGACCGTCAGGCAACGTATACCGCGCGCCGACGCTCCACCCAGATTGCAAGACCGTACTCATCCACTGTCCCGCTTCCGGCGCGATCGGACGGTAGCGTCCGTATTCGTCCAGGCGGCAACCTTCAAACAAACAGGTTTTGTCCTTGCGCCGGCCTTCCGGGTCGTAAATCCAGTATTCCGTCACGCCGATCTGGCGATAGAAGTCCTTTTTGTCTTTGATCTCCGTATGCCGACCGAGGCCGATGTCTTTGCGCCAGGTCGCGACCGATATGATCTCAATGACCACATCGGGCGCTCCGTCATAGGCGACATGATACGTGGCTGCGTCCCCGCGTTCCGGAGGCAGGCGCAGGTAGGCGTACACAGCCGGCGCTACGTAGTTATGGGGACCGCGATACAAGGGGACGTCAAACGCGGTCGCGGTTCGACGTTCCGGATATAACGTCGCCAAGCGGCTCCGCACGAAGTCGTGCAGGAACATGCCGGCGTACGCATGGATCAAGCCGGCGCCCAAAGGCGGCACCTCGTCCGGATACCCGTCTGGACAAATCACGCTCGGATGCATCGGCCGGGCTGATTGCGCGTCATTCCGATCATGCATTTCCCGTCGGCGGCCACCCGCCCAGCGCTCGTTAAGCGCGTCTATATCTATGCCTGTTGCAGGACGCATCTGCGCCTCCTCGTCTCTTCGCGCCTTGAATGCGGTCCCCTCCATAATACGGTAAGGGACGGTACCAGCCAGTCTCTGCAACTACTTGCTCCATCCTGGCTATGCATGCGCACATTTATCGAAAGACGGGCAATGCCCGTGCGGGCCTCAAGGCTATTGGAAGCAAGGCCACGATCCGGCCAACGAGGAACAGAGGAACGCCAAGGCATTGGCAGAGCCGTAAATCCGCGGTGGGCAACGGGGAAGCCATACGCACCAAACCCGGAGCCCGCGCTTCTCTGTTTGCCGCGTATGGCCGCACGGCCTGCCTGTCGATAGACAAGCCTCCGTGAAGAGCAGTCCTACCGCGCGGGGGATTGCAGGTTACGGCCGCCATGGATTTTCTGGACTATAGCCAGAATTGCGCGCTCCTGCCGACCGATGGTTATGCCCCAGACGTACGCCTTCTGGCCTTGATCGGTATATTTTTGGTAATAGGCCTTGCGTTCGGCCTGCGCCAGGGGATCTTCCGACGCGTCGTCCATTTTCAGTTCCATGATCACGACGTCGCGCGCCATGGCCACCACGACGTCAGGCCGCCCGCGGGGCAACGTGACCTCGGCTTGCGCGTGCGCCCGGTATTGCAGGGACAGGAGCGCCAGATGGAGGAGAGATTGGTAATAGGTTTCCCGCGGCGTATGCTCCCAATAGGTGAGCGTGGCCAGCAAACGATTGCCCGCGGCCTGCATCGCTGCGGGATCGCGGTCCAGAACCGCTTGGCATACGTCCGTCAGATGCGCAAAGGCGAAACGCGCGTCGCGCAGCATGTACGGCAGCAATTCCTGCACGAAACTGGCGGTGACTTCAAGGTTGGGCAGATCCGTTACGTACTGGCCCGTCTCCGGGTCCAGCGTCAAGGTCAGGTAGCCCGTCTGGAACATGACCTTGGATAGCACGGGGCCGGCCCAATTCAGCGCCGTGGCCTCCGCGGGGCGCGGGCGTTGCCACAAACGGGCCAGCTGCTCCGCGGTCAGGCTGCCGCCCAAAACCGCATCGCTCGGCAGGCGGCGCAGATCGCGCAGATCGCAGTCATGGGTCAAGAGCATCTGCGGCAAAAAAGAAGGTACGCCGGTTTCCGCCCAATAATTGTCCAATACCTTCGTTTGCAGGCAGGTCAGCAAGGAGAAGGGATTGTACACGCGCATGTCGTCGGGCGCGCCCGGCGCGAAGCGGTACCCGTTATAGCGCTCTCGCAATTGGACGGCAGCGTTGGACAGAGAGTGCCGATTCACGTCCGTCAATCCCGCCATGTAAGGCGTCAGGCATCGGCTTACTTCCTGTTCGGTGAAGCCCAACAGGCCATTGAAGGCAGGGTCATGGGAAATATCCAGCAGATTGTTCAAACCGGAAAAGATGCTGGTACGGGCGAAACGCGTAATGCCCGTGATGAAGACGAAGCGCAGCTGGGCGTCCCGACTCTTGAGAATGCCGTAAACCCGGGCGAGGAGCGTCTGGATTCTGGGCAGTTCCGGATTGTCCGGATTGTGCAGAAGCGGATGATCGTATTCGTCAATGAGCACGGCGGCTTTGCCGGCCTGCGCGGCCAGCGCGGACAGGAGATAGGGCAACAGCGTTGCCGCCCGGCGCGCGTCCGACGCGCGGGGCCGTTGCGCCTGGAAATGATCGAAGTAGGCGTCGATGCGGTCGTACAGGCCCGCGTTCAACATGGCGGCGTCTTCAGCGTCGAATTCGTTCATGTTCAAACGGATCACCGGCGTCGGCGCCGGCCAAAGCCAGTTCGGACTCCGGGGCGCCCGGTCGCAGATATGGGTGTCCTGGAATAAATTCGTCCGTCCCTGAAACAGAGATTCCAGGGTGGATACCAGCAGGCTCTTGCCGAAGCGGCGCGGTCGGGCCAGAAAACAGTATTTGGATGGCCCGTCCAGCAGGGCGGCCATGTAGGCCGTCTTGTCGATGTACAGTTCGTTACGCGCGCGCAATTCGGCGAAATCGCTGGTGCCGACGGGCAAGGGTGGCAAGGCATTCATGCCGGGATCACTGGCTGTGCGTCAGGGCTTGGCCAAAGATTTTTCCGGCGGCGGATGCGCGCGTCCCAGCGCTTGCGCAAGGCCGGCAAGGGCAGTTGGGCCCGAATGCCGTTTTGCGTCAGTTCTGGTTGCCAGCAGCGGGCCTGCTCTTCGTCGCCCGGGTGGTCTTCCGCCCGTTCCGGCGCGGGAAAATCCCCCATCCTGCGCCACTGTTCGTTGCAGGGACGCGACATGGCTTGCACGGCCCGGCGTCCTGCGGGGTTGGCGGAAGCGGACGACATGCCTTGAAACCAGAGCTGGGCCGTCGGGCAATGCGCGGGAAAATCAAAGACTTCAATGCCTTGATACATGAGAGCCTCCTGTACAGTGCGGCCGCAGCAGGGCGAGGCCCGCCGCGGGCGTGGCGGCGTTGGCAAGCAGGTTCTTGCGCGGAGGGCCGCGCCGCGCAAGGGATGCACACGATTCGTGCGGGCGTTCCCTTAGGATATCACGGCCAAAGCAAGGCCCTGGGCGGCGTATCCGCGCTGGATGGCGCGTCCGTGCGTGCCGAGGGGGCTATCCGCATGAGCGCCCTCAAGCGGCACTGAGACGACCGTGGACGACAGGCTCCCTATAATATAGAGAGGGTACTCCAGCCAAGAGGGACGCGTTGCATGCCGCCGCGGGCTTCGTTGCCGATTGACGCCTACAACTTCGCGACCTTGCGCAAGGAGGGCTTGGCCTACGTCGATAAAACCGCCTACATCCAAAGCCTGCTGGCGGAACCTGTCCAGTTCGCCTTCCTGGCGCGGCCGCGCCGGTTCGGCAAGTCGCTGTTGGTGTCGACGCTGGAGCATTTGTTCACGCGTACGGATGACGATCTTTTTCAGGGGCTGGACATTGCCCGGTCGGGGTTTTTGGCCCAAGTGCCGCGCCTGCCGGTGATCAAGTTGGACATGGCGGACGTAGGAGGCCGTACGCCGCGTGAAATACGCGAGGATTTGCGGGATATCGTAGGGTACGCCAGCGCGCAGTTGGGGGCGAACGTTTCCGCAAGCGCGGCCCCGCGACGCGCTTTGCGCCGTCTGCTCCAGCATGTCGAGCAGGCGTACGGGAAGTGCGTCGTGCTGGTAGACGAATACGACGCGCCTCTGATGGGACTGATGACTCGGCCCACCTTTTCCGCACGCGACCGGGAAGAAGCCCAGGCGGATTTGCGCGAGTTCTATCGCACGTTGAAAACATGGGAGCGCGTCATTCATTTCGCCTTCATCACCGGCATTCTGGATATCGGAGGCGCGGGGCTGTTCTCGGCCCTGAACAACCTGAGGCCCTTGTCCGACCGCGTCCGGTACAATGCGATTTGCGGCTTTACGGAAGCCGAGATTGATCGCTTCCTGCATTCCCATATCGACGCGGCCGCCCGGAATTTCGGGCGTTCGCCCTCGGCTCTGCGCGCGTTGTTGCGCGCGCATTACAACGGCTATCGGTTTGCGGTACGCGGGGAAGCCGTATACAACCCCGTCTCCTATTTGACGGCGCTGGACAAATTGTCAACGCGCGAGGATGCCCAGGCCGTGATCGATACGGCGTGGCCCCGTCCATGGATCAAGACGGGCGAGCCTTACTTTCTCTTCCAGCACATACGGAAACGGGGAACAGCTCTGACCGACGTCGATTTCAGTCCGCAAGGCGCGCAGGACGCGCTCGACTTGCGCAAACCGACCCTGAACGCCTTGCTGTTCCAGTCAGGCTATACGACGTTCAAGCGCGACGCCCACGGCCAGCCGATCCTGGATTTTCCCAACCGGGAAGTGGCCACCGCGTTTCACGAAGGCCTGTTTTCCCACTGTTTCAGCCGGCAGCTGGGAGAGAACGGCCGCGAGCGGCAACTCATACGGTACATGGCGAAGGCCTTGGAAACGGGAGATTGCGCGTCGGCTCTTGACGCGTTCGATCGGATCCTGGATGGCATAACCTACGCGGAACTGGCTACGGAAAGCCACTTCCAGCTCGCGCTCCACATCGTTTGCTTCGAGGTACGCAGCGTCTTGCAGGTGGCTGCGGAAATAACGACGCGCCGGGGCCGCGCGGACATAGTGGTCGAAACGCGCGATACCTTCTACGCGTTCGAACTGAAGCTGAACCAAAGCGCAGCCGCGGCCATGCAGCAGATCAAAGAGCGCGGTTATCTGGACAGGTACGCCGACGCCGGCAAACGCGTGGTGGGCATCGGACTGAATTTCATCAAGCCGCCTAAGGACGCAGGCGGAGATGCGCGGTGGGAGCCCGCCCGAGGGAACTATGAATGGGACTCTATGCCCGGCAAGGATACGAACTTGAAAGAGACGGAGCGACCGCCTTCAATTGCGTCATAGGTAAACCTTGGAACTGGCCGCGATAGATCCCAAGTTCCGGCGCGCAAGCGCTTCCGCTCGGGTGCGACCTGGCGCGAAGGTCGATCATTTTTGGCGGCTATCCGGTTCTTGCATACTTTTTAAGTATGCACAGGATGCGTGGCGCGCTGCTTATCCTTACCCCAAGACCCACTCTTCAGAGAGCAATGCGGCCTGTTCCAGCACCGTTCGGGTTGCCTTTTCCTGCCTGTCCGGCGGGTACCCGTTCCGTCTCAGTATGCGCCGTACCAGTACGCGCAGTCTGGCTCGCACCTGCTCGCGGTCAACCCAATCGAGGGTGACGTTATTCTGCACCGTCTCAACCAACTCGCGCGCGATCTCGCGCAAGGTCGCGTCACCCAGCACTCTCACGGCGCTTTCGTTGGTCTCCAGAGCATCGTAAAACGCCAATTCATCGTCGGTGAGACCCAATTCCGCGCCGCGGGCGTAGTCTGCGCGCAACTCGCGAGCCAGCTGGATCAATTCCTCAATCACTTGCGCGGCTCCGATCGCTCGGCTCTGGTAGCGACGGATAGCCTCTTCCAGCAATGCGCCAAAGGTACGGGTCTGCACGGCGTTCTTGCGACTCCGCGTGGCCAGTTCATTCTTGAGCAGTTTCCGCAGTAATTCCGCTGCCAGATTGCGCTGGGGCATGTTCTTCACTTCCTTCAGAAAATCGTCTGAAAGAACCGAGATGTCCGGCCGGGTCAACCCAGCTGCAGAAAAGATGTCCATCACCCCCTCGGACACGACTGCGCGCGAGACGATCTGCCTTATGGCATGGTCCAGTTCTTCTTCGGCGCGCTCTTCGTTCGCCGCGCGTTTGGCCAGAGCCGCTCTGACCGTCTGGAAGAATCCGACATCGTCGCGCATGCCTAAGGCTTCCTCATGGGGCACGGCCAACGTAAAAGCCTGCGTGAGATCGCGTACCGCTTTCAGGCAACGGGTCTTGCCGTCTTCCTGGATCAGGATGTGTTCCTGCGCGGCGGGTAGAAGCCCCAGCTTTTCTTGCGGAGAACCCGTTCTCCACCGGGACCAATCAAATCCATGAAACAGATCCTGGCATATCTCGTATTTTTCCCGCATGACGCTTACCGCTTCGTCTTGGTCTATGGCCGTTTGGCCGCGACCGCCGCTTTGCGTATAGAGGCTGAGGGAACGTCTCAGATCCTGGGCCAAGCCCAGATAATCTACAATCAGCCCTCCGGGTTTATCTTGGAACACCCGGTTGACGCGGGCGATGGCTTGCATGAGACCATGACCGCGCATGGGCTTGTCGATGTACATCGTATGCAAACTGGGGGCATCGAATCCCGTGAGCCACATATCGCGTACCAAAACGATTTGAAAAGGATCGGACGCGTCGCGAAACCGCAGAGCCAATGCCTCCCGCCGCGCTTTATTCCGAATGTGGGGCTGCCATGCCGGCGGATCGGAGGCCGATCCCGTCATCACGATCTTGATCTGGCCCTGATCGTCCTCTTCGCTATGCCAATCCGGGCGCAAACGCGCCAACCAGCGGTATAGGTCAATGCAAATGCGACGACTCATGTAGACAATCATCGCCTTGCCCTGCAGAACTTCCAAGCGCCGTTCAAAGTGGGAAACGATGTCTTCCGCCACGAACTTGAGGCGCGTTTCGGTGCCTACCAAAGCCTCCAGCTGCGCCCATTTGGTCTTGAGCTTTTCCTGCCGTTCTATTTCTTCTCCCTCAGTAGCTTCTTCGAAATCTTCGTCAATGAATAACTGCGCGTCCTCTTTGAGCGCCAGCCGCGCGAGGCGACTTTCGTAATAGATGGGAACCGTAGCCTTGTCCTCCACGGCGCGCTGGATGTCGTAAACGCTGATGTAGTCGCCGAAAACCGCGCGGGTGTTGGCATCCTGCAGTTCAATGGGCGTTCCCGTAAAACCTATGAAAGAGGCCCGAGGCAACGCATCCCGCATATGCCGCGCGAAACCGTCAATGAAATCGTACTGGCTGCGATGGGCTTCGTCGGCGATGACCACGATGTTGCTCCGGTTGGACAGCAAGGGATGGTGATCGCCTTTCGTCTCCGGCAGGAACTTCTGAATGGTCGTGAACACTACGCCACCCGCCGCGACCGACAACCTGCGGCGCAGATCCGCCCTGCTTTCCGCTTGCGCCGGCGGCTGGCGCAAAAGATCCTGGCACCGGGAAAAAGTGCCGAAGAGCTGGTCGTCCAGATCGTTGCGATCCGTAAGAACGACGATCGTGGGATTCGCCATGGCGGGTTCGCGGATGACGGCTCCGGCGAAAAAGGCCATGGTCAAACTCTTGCCCAATCCTTGCGTATGCCATACCACCCCGATACGCCTGTCGCCCGCATCGCCGCCGGTGTTACGGCAAAACGCCGCAGTTTTCGGCGGCTTGGCGTTTCGCGTTGGGGTCTGGCTTGGAGTAGCGGCCCGCAAGGTTTCGGCTACGGCTGTTTGCACCGCGTGAAACTGATGGTAGCCCGCCATCAGTTTGGCCGGAGCGACGTTGCCATCGTCTGCAAACACGACGAAATCGCGAAGCATCTTCAGGAAATGCTCTGGGTTGCAGACAGCCTCCAGCATTACCTGCAACTCCGGCAAGGAATTTGCGGATGACGAGGTATCGGATAAGGTGCGCCACGGCTTGAACCATTCCCACCCGGCCGAGAGAGTGCCGATGCGGGCTTCCGTTCCGTCCGACACCATGAGGAATTCATTCAGGGCAAACAGCGTGGGCAGTTCCGCCTTGTAGGTCTGGAGTTGATTCCAGGCCGATTTGATAGTTGCGTTCTCGTCCGCGGGATTCTTGAGTTCTAGGATGCCCAAAGGCAGGCCATTCAGAAACAGCACGATATCGGGGCGACGCGTGTATTGGCCTTCGCGGACTGTGAATTGGTTGACTGCCAGCCAATCATTGGCAGTTGGGTCTTCGTGGTTGATTATCTGGACTTGCACGCTGCGGATAGATCCATCATCGGTGCTGAACTCAACCGTTACTCCATCTATCAGCATGCGATGGAAGGCGCGGTTGCGGACTTCCAATGTCGAGCCTGCGGGAAGAATCAGTTTACGGAGGGCGTCATTCAATGCATCAGGCGGAAGGTGAGGGTTCAGTTTGCCTAAAGTCGTACGAAGCCGTTCTTCCAGTGCTACTTGCCTGTAGTCGACACGTTCTGCTCTAAGAGTATCGGGAGCAATGTCAACTCCATGAACAACGCACCAACCCGCGTTCTGTAACCACTCTAGCGCGACCTGTTCAATGTCAGCCTCTATGATGATCATTAAGCACCTATTTGTGGTATCCAGCGCGCAATGTAACGCAGTGGAACGTGACCGCGGCTGACTCAAGCATTGGCGACACCGGGCATCCGCTACACCCCAGACGCCCAGCGCTGTCTAGGTTTTTGTACTTGGTGGACACTTGGCGCTGGCTGAATTCGAAGACCAACACAACCTAACCTGTAAGTCGTAATGAAGATCGGCGCTTCTGGTTTGTAAAAGCCGTAAGGTGGCCGGATGCGACCAAGACATCAAATGCAATTATGAGACACACTAGAGGATCCATCTAAAATTGTTGTGTTAGACAAGATAGCAGGTTATCTCGCATGGAAACAAGAGTTAAAGATTCTGTCCAATTGTTAACGATAGATTTATGAAATGATCTGATATGGCGGTTGAATTCGTGGAGAATCCATTGTTCGGGCACCAAGATAGCAAGCGATCTGAAATTCTTTTTACTCATTTCTGAAAATGTACTTCCATTAGCATTAGATTTAATGATATTCAAATTCTCTCTCACCCAATAAAATACGTATGAATTAGGAAATGATCTATTACAAACTATTGCAATAATTCCTTGGTTCACACTTACAGGAATTCCTGAAATAGCCGAATATCCTATTGGCGCGCGAGATGACAATAGAACAGTACCGATCGGTAGCTGTTTAGAACTAATTTTAGATACGCCTTCGTTTGTAAGATAACGCTTTGTTTGCAATAGAATTGGATTTTTTAGCAATGACATATCTTTTGGAGTACAAAATGCATTTTTGCCTCGAGACCAAAAACGTTGTTCCTTGGTACTTGGAGTTGTCCCCCCAAGCACCTGTACCATATCTCCAATTTTTTTCCATTTCCATCTCTTGGGAATTTTTCCCAGTTCTGAATCTACCAATGATTCTGCCTTAGTACGAATTAGATCGAAGTTTACAAACCATGATTTGAAAATCGTCTGGGCCATATCGCCTAACGTCTGGTTCATTTGATGATTCAATTCAATCTTGTCATCCAGCGTTCCCAGAATGTGAGTGATAACTTTTTGTTCTGTAAGAGGTGGAAGGCAAATTTGAATCTGTTTAAGGGAGGAACCGGATAGTTCGAGGAATGTTGTACCGGCTGCATATTGCATCAATATTTCGGTGTTTGCCTTAAGCCAGTAGTAAAGATACTCAGAAATGATATCTTTAGATGGTATTAAGCTACGAATGCCTTGATTTGTTGCTACTTCTTGGCAAGCTATCGCTACGAGGCCAATAGGAGCGCGAGTTGATAGCAGTACTGCTCCACGAGGCACTAACCGCGCTGAACAATTTTTGAGTCCTTGATGAGTCAAGTTTCGCGAACCCTCTAACACGAAACGAGTCTGTATTGTTGATAAGTCCTTTGGGGTAATCCATGGAACGTCTCCTCCAAAGTTGTTAGGGTTGTGTGTTGAAGGGGTACTTCCACCTTCAATTTGCGCGATATCTCCTATCGCTACTAATGACCATGCTTTTTTTGCATAACAATTGTTATTTGTTAATAAATTTATTTCCTTTCCTTTTGTCTTAGCTGATGATCCAGAAATTACAACATATTCCTGTTCAATCACATCTTGGAAATCCTCGGATGTAGCGGCCCAGTCCACAATATCCACGCGGAACGGCAAATCAGATTTCGCGAATGCTTCTCGCAGGTCCGCCTTTAGCGCGAAATCCAGTGGTTCTGTAGTGAGCAAAGCAAGGTCAAGATCAGAGGTAGTGCGGGCGTTCCAGGAAACGCGCGAGCCGAATGCCCTTACTTCCAAGCCGGGCACGTACTGGCTCAAAATACCTTGTACAGTTACCAAATCAGCGGGCGCAATGTCGATCGGCTTCATCGGTTGAGCCTTTCCAGTTGTTTCAAGAGGAATCGCATATCGCTCAGGAAGTCTCCCGCAGAGGCGGCTACTTTCTCTGCCGTTTTCTCTTCGTACGTATGGGAAGTTTCGTTCCGCATTGTCCTGTACCGGACAAAGGCTCTGGCGTCGGCAATGACGCCGGCATCCTCTGCCTCGCGCATCAGGTCATTGAAGGCAATGCTGCGCAGACGCATGGGATCCGACACGATTTCTGCCAGTTGCCTGCGAATCATTTTGACGGCCAGTTCGTAGGTATATTCAAATTTCTGGATGGTAGCGCTTCTGAATTCGTCTCTCAATTCCGCATTGTCCCTCGCCATGTCGGAGTGCAAGTATCCGTAACTCTTCTCCAATTGGGCTACTGCGCGTTGCAGAGACTGAAAATTCAGCGTCATCGCGTTTTGTCCCTGCCAAATCCCAATGCGGTCAGGTTTTCCTCTATGACCGCGTTCAATCGGTCCGCCTCAGCCTGTTGCGCACGCCACTGAGCACTCAGCTTCGCCATCTTCTCCGCAAAGGGTTCGTCGTCATCCTCAGCAACCTCAACGCCAACGTAGCGACCGGGGGTAAGTACATGCTCGTGCTGGCGTACCTCATCCAGCGCTACGCTCCGGCAGTAGCCCAGCGTATCGGCATATACGCCGCAACCGTCCTCGCCGCGCCACGCGCGATAGGTATCGGCGATGCGGGCGATTTCCTCGTCAGTCAGTTCCCGGTGGGTGCGGTCCGCCATCCGGCCCAGCTTGCGGGCATCTATGAACAGCACTTGGCCGCGCCGATCGCGGAATCCCTTGGGACCTCCATTGCGCCGGTCACGGGCCAAAAACCAGAGGCAGGCGGGTATCTGCGTCGAGTAGAACAGTTGACCGGGCAACGCAACCATGCAGTCCACCAGATCCGCTTCCAACAGGCTCTGACGTATTTCCCGCTCGCCCGAATGACTGGATGACATGGAACCGTTGGCCAAAACGAAGCCGGCAACTCCGGTCGGGCTGAGGTGATGAACCATGTGCTGCACCCAGGCGAAGTTGGCGTTGCGTTGCGGGGGAACTCCGTACTGCCAGCGTTTGTCCTCTCGCAGGCGTTCGCCGCCCCAATCCGAGACGTTGAAAGGGGGATTGGCCAGGATATAGTCGGCCTTCAGATCGGGATGGCGGTCGTTGTGAAAGCTGTCGCCATGGGCGATCCGCCCCTCAATGCCCCGGATGGCCAGGTTCATTTTGGCCAACCGCCAAGTGGTGTAATTGGACTCTTGGCCGTAAATGGAGATGTCCGCCCGCGCGCGTCCGGCATTGCCGTTGCCGGTGGCATGCGCCTTGATGAACTCCATCGACTGCACGAACATGCCCGAGGAGCCGCAACACGGGTCGTAGACGCGGCCGCGGTAGGGTTGCAGCATGGCCACGAGCAGTTTCACGATGCAGCGCGGGGTATAGAATTCGCCGCCCCGCTTGCCCTCCGCGCTGGCGAACTGGGCAAGGAAGTATTCGTAGACGCGTCCCAATGCATCCTGGGCACGCGCTTCGGCATCGCCCACCTGGATACCGCTGACCAGATCGATGATTTGTCCCAGACGCGTCTTGTCAAGCGCCGGGCGACCGTAATCCTTGGGCAATACGTCCTTGAGCACCGGGTTGTCGCGTTCGATGGCGCGCATGGCGTCATCTACCAGCTGGCCAATCGTAGGTTGCCGGGCTTGCGCTTGAATGTGGGACCAACGCGCTTCAGGGGGAACCCAAAAGATGTTTTGCGCGCGGTATTCGTCAGGGTCTTCGGGATCGGCTCCGTCGGATCGTTCTGCCTGCAATTGCGCGTGCGCTTCTTCAAAGGCGTCCGAAATGTATTTGAGGAAAATCAGCCCGAGCACGACATGCTTGTATTCGGCTGCATCCATGCTGCCCCGCAAGGCGTCGGCCATGCTCCACAGTTCGGCCTCGTAGCCCGTGACGGCGCTGCCGCGATCCGGTTCTGCAGCAGCTTTGGCCCCTGGTTTGTCTTGGTTTTCCACGACCATGGCCCCTCCTCATAGCCTACGGGCGCAGAGACGGCGAAGATAACCCTGAATGCCCTATTCTGCCCTTTCAAGACCGAACGGGCGTAACCGATTTCTTGAATCGCCTCCATTAGTTTACGATCCCGTCAGGCTGGACATGGCATTTGTCCCGCCTCGCGCGGCGATAAGGCTTTCATAGTCGCCTCTGCGCCTACGCTGTAGCCGCAAGAACTATTCAGGCTTGGAGCATCTTATGGGACGGGGACATGGGCGGAACTGGCATCGCTCCGGACATCGTCAGGCATTGACGTTGCCGCTGTCGCCCGGTTCGTAGAGAAACGACGATAGGAATGCAGAGGAATAGGACATGTTCAACGCTTTAACCGACGCCCAGTGGTCGCGTTTCAAAACGGATGGCTATCTGCGGTTGGGTCAAACGCTTGCGGATGACGAACTGTCTCAATTGCAGCAACGCATTGATGACATCATGATGGGTACGGCCGATGTCGATTACGACCGGATGTTGATGCAATTGGATTCCATTCCGGGCGTATCGGACGCACCCGGCCCCCAGACCAAGGGGCATAAGTTGGCCACTCTGGCGTACCGCAAGATCCAGGATCTGGAATACGATCCCGTCTTTCTGTCCTACATGCAAAGGCCGCTGTTCGGGCATATCTGCGCGCGCGTCTACGGGTTGGGCCAACGCGTGGCATCCTATCGCGCCATGTTCATGAACAAGCCGGCCCGCGAAGGCACGTACCTGGTGTGGCATCAGGACCGCTGGACGAGTCTGGACCGGGACCCTCTGATCACCGTCTGGACCGCGTTGGACCCGGCGACGGAAGATAACGGATGCGTTTGGGTGACGCCGGGGCGGCACCATACGCTCGTCAATCCGGACCACGGGTCGGGGTTCATGACGGAAAGTCAGATCGAGCGTCTGACGGCGGAAACGGAACCCGTGCCGTTGATCCTGCAAGCAGGAGAAGCCGTTCTGTTGCACAACCATCTTCCGCACAGTTCCGGCGTCAACCAAACGGATACCGCCCGCCGCGCGCTGAGCGTTTGTTACATGGATGCCGCGACCGTGTCGCAGGAAAATCGGGACTACCCCGTCTTGTTCGGTCAAGACGCTCTCAGCCTGCCGGACGCAAACGCGTAATCCGTTCGGGTTTGTGACTTGGGACTGCGGCCTATGAGCCGTTGAACTGTGACTGAGACAGGTAATCGTATACGGTTTGATGTAGTCTTGCAGGCAGACCGTGGCCGGAGGTCTCTTGCGCGCCAGTCTTTCCGCCGTACCGAGTCCTAGGAGCATGTTTATGGAGAACGTTATCGCTGTCGACATTATTGCCAACGTGAGCGTCGTGATTGCGGTGCTGGCGACGCTGGTGGTGCTCACGCGCAATATGCGCAATGATCTGAATGCGCGCATGGACGCTCTGAATGCGCGCGTGGGCGATCTGAACGTGCGCATGGGCGATCTGAATGCGCGCATGGACGATCTGAAGCAAGAACAGGTCAGAACCAGGCAGGAGATGCACGCCTTGAACGACGGGTTGCGACAGGAGATGCACGCCTTGAACGACGGGTTGCGGCAGGAGATGCATGCCTTGAACGACGGGCTGCGGCAGGAGATGCACGCCTTGAACAAGGAGTTGCGGCAGGAAATCGGCGAGGTGCGGCGCGATCTGTACGTAGTGGGCGAACGGACGGCGCGCATCGAAGGGGCCGCGCTGGGTCTGAGGCGCTCTTTCAACGGCCAGGCCGATACGTCCCGCGCGGTTCCCGAAGCGTCGGCTCCAACGCCCGCGCAGTAGGCGGCCGGCGTTGAACCGGGAGGGGCCGGGCCTGCGAGTCATCTTGGCGCCGAGGGCCATGGGCGCGTCGAAGATTGCAGTCGCGCCCGGCGCCGGGCGCGGCTGCTGTAGCCGTGGTCGTACGGTTTGGGCGCAGCCGCGCAGGCAGGCCGCGGTCGGCGGAGCCTTTTGCGAGCCAGTCTTCCGCCGTCGGGGCGGTAGCCTTCCGTATTCGAGCCTGACTGAGTCCAAGGAGCATTTTTATGGAGAACGGTATCGCTGTCGACCTTATTGCCAACGCGAGCGTCGCGGTCGCGGTGCTGGCGGCGCTGGTGGTGCTTACGCGCAATATGCGCAATGATCTGAATGCGCGCATGGACGACCTGAAGCAAGAACAGGTCAGAACCAGGCAGGAGATGCACGCCTTGAACAAGGAGTTGCGGCAGGAGATGCACGCTTTGAACGACGGGCTGCGGCAGGAGATGCACGCCTTGAACAAGGAGTTGCGGCAGGAAATCGGCGAGGTGCGGCGCGATCTGTACGTAGTGGGCGAACGGACGGCGCGCATCGAAGGGGCCGCGCTGGGTCTGAGGCGCTCTTTCAACGGCCAGGCCGATACGCCCCATGCGTCCCCCGAAGCGTCGGCTCCAACGCCCGCGCAGTAGGCGGTCGGCGTTGAACCGAGACGGATAGCCTATGGGACGGTCATATGCGATTGCTTGACGTCACCTTGGCGCGGAGAGTAAGCGACGCGTGGAAGGCTGGATCTGCGCATGGCGCAAGGCGCGGGGAGGGCAGACGCGCGATTCTGCCTCCCCGCTGCCTCCATGGCCGGTCTGGCGGCTGAGAGGACGGATGTACAGTCGGAGATCCAAGCATGAACCCGTACTTGTGCGCGCAGAGACCAAGGGCAGAGGGCGAACTCGTCGCGGCGAATGAGGAGAAAGACCTGCGGGATACGTTGTCGGGCTTATTGGAAGACGGACTGGGCATTCTGCATGAACCCCAGGTAGCCCTTACGCATAACGTCGCGTGGATGTATTTGGTGCAGAAAGGCGAAGCGTTGCGCGAAGAGGCGCAGAACCCGGCTTCCAATCCTCACGAACTCTTCCAGCGCATCAGAACGTGGTGGGAACGCGTCAAGGCATGGTTGCGCCAACGCGGCCTGCCCAAGCGCGCGCCGACCGCCGGTTGATCCTCCGATATCGACTCAAGCGCATGCGCTGCCTATGCGCAAGCGCAACGCAAGCTGGAGCGCGGATGGTCGCTGTTGGCGCCTATCCTGACGTCGCAGGGCGCGTCTCGTTATCGGGTACGAACGGCGCGGCGATTGAGGGGCGTGGCCCGTCTCTCTGGATGCGGCGGCCGGCCGTTCCGCCCTGAAGGAGCCTGCAGGGCTCTTGACGCACGGCCCGGGTTCCGCCGCCGCTGTCGCTGCGCGGATCCAGAGGGCGGCCGCGCGTCCCAGCCGTTTATAAGGAAGCGTTAACGTTTCTTGCCATACCTTGAGAGACAAACGGCGTCGGGCCCGTTATCCTTCCCCTCGTTGTTTGTTCGTCTCCAATCCCAAGGGAGTGACGCTTCCATGAAGAGTTTGCCTATCGCTCTGTGCGCATTGTTGCTCGCCGGCCTGGCGGCCTGCGGAGCGACGCCGGCCGCGCCGGAAGAGCCTGCCATGGCCGCGGCGGACATGACGGAGGCAGAGGCCGCGGGCCCCGCAGGACTGCCTATGGTAGATCCCATGGCCGTGACCGGCGATATCGCGATCGCGGGCAGTTCCACCGTGTATCCGCTGGCGGAACGCATGGCGGAACGTTTCGCGGATGAAGGCTACGCCGGCAGCATCTCCATCTCCAGCATCGGCAGCGGCGCCGGTTTCGAACGCTTCTGCGTGGCGGGCGAGACGGACGTGTCCAACGCGTCCCGCCCCATCAGGGACGCGGAAGTGGAAAACTGCCGCCGCATCCAGCGCGCGCCGGTGGAACTGCGCGTCGGCACGGACGCCTTGGCGGTCGTGGTGAGCCAGGAGAACGACTTCGTCGTGAATCTGTCGCTGGAAGAACTGGCCGCCGTTTTCGCTGCGGCCGAAACGTGGGCGGACGTCAATCCCGACTGGCCGGCGGAACCCATTCAGCGGTTCAGCCCGGGCACGGACAGCGGCACCTTCGACTATTTCGTGGAAGAGGTTTTCGACAAGGATGAGGCGCCCCTGCTGGCCGCCGGCAACCTGCAGTTGAGCGAAGACGACAACGTGCTGGTGCAGGGCGTACTGGGCAGCCCCTACGCGATCGGCTATTTCGGCTACGCCTACTATCAGGAGAACGCCGAGGCGCTGACCGTATTGTCCCTCAATGGCGTGGAAGCCTCCGCCGCCAACGTGGACAACGCCCGTTATCCTTTGGCGCGGCCTCTTTTCATGTACACTGCGCCCGACGTTCTGGCAGCCAAGCCGCAGGTGGCGGCTTTCCTCAACTTCGTCCTGACCTACGTCAACGAAGAGGTGGTGGACGTGGGCTACTTCCCGGCCGCGCAGGCGGATTGGGAAGCGGCCTTGGCCCGCTGGTCCGAGGCTATGGGACGCTAAGCAGCGGCCGCGCGGCCTTCCGTTCGTCGCCGTATAGTATATTGATCTGCAGTACGCTTCGTCTCGCTTGAAACAACGCCATGGCCCATCAACAGGTTGCGCGTGCGTTGCCCGCGAAAGCGGTAACCGCGGCGGCTTCGGCTTCGCCTTTGGTCAAACGCCGGCGGTGGGGCGAAACGATCATCCAGATGGGGCTTTGGGCCTGCGGCGCCATTTCCATCCTGACCACCTTGGGCATCGTTTTCATGCTGGGGCAGGAGGCCTTGCTGTTTTTCCGGCGGGACGAGGTGTCGTTGTGGCGTTTTCTGTCGGGGTGGACGTGGCAGCCGCAAACGTTGCAGTTCGGCATTTGGCCTTTGGTCAACGCGACGCTGGGCGCGAGCGCCATTGCCATGGGCCTGGCCTTGCCCTTGGGCTTGCTCATCGCCATCTATCTGAGCGAATACGCCTCGCCGCGGCGGCGCAGCATTCTGAAACCCATTCTGGAAATCCTGGCCGGCATACCGACCGTGGTGTACGGCTATTTCGCCCTGACCTTCGTCACGCCGGCCCTGCGCCGGGCCATCGGCTTCGACGTCGTGGAAGTCTTCAATCTGGCGTCCGCCGGCTTGGTCATCGGCATTCTGGTCTTGCCCGTCGTAACGTCCATGAGCGAAGACGCCCTGCGCGCCGTGCCCATGGCCTTGCGCGAGGCGGCGTTCGGTTTGGGCGCGACCCGTTTTGAAACGTCGGTGCGCGTGGTCGCCCCGGCCGCGCTGTCCGGCATTTCCGCGGCCTGCATCGTGGCCATGTCGCGGGCCGTGGGCGAAACCATGATCGTCGCCGTGGCCGCCGGCGCCGGCCCGCGCAACTTCGCGCATTGGGGCGAAGCGCTGGCCGGGTTGCAGGCCCTGAATCCCTTCGAGGCGGCGGAAACCATGACCGGGCATATCGTGCGCATCAGCGGCGGCGATTTGAGTTATGAATCCCTCGACTACGACAGCCTGTTCGCGATCGGCCTGCTGCTTTTCCTGCTTACGCTGGCGCTGAATATCGTCAGCCGCGGCATCGTCAGCAAGTTTCGGGAGCAGTACGACTGATGGCGACCTCCTGGATGGCGGCGGGCGGCTTCCCGACGGGCGAGGCGCTGGAGCAGCTTGCGGGGTGGCGCCGCCGCGTGGGGCGGGTCTGGCGCGTCGCGCTCAACGCGGCGACCGCTTGCGGCCTGATCGTATTGAGCGCGCTGATGTACAACGTCGTCAACAGCGCCTTCGGATACGCGCTCCTGCGCGACTCCTACAGCGCCGAATTGCTGGTTCTGCAGGAACGCGCGCACGTCCAGGTGGCGGCTTCGCGCGACGAGGCGCAGGCGGCCCTCGCGGCCGAGCCTCACCGTCTGGCCTTGCTTCCGTCGCCTCTTATCGCCGACGTCCCCGTAGAGGGACAGACGCTGACGATCCCGTTGCCGGGACATGAGGAAACGCTGTCCGTGCTGGCGGCGGCCGCGCCGGAAAACGAGATTCTGCGCCGTCTGGACGCCGAGGCCCTGGCGCAAGGCCTGTTGACGGGGGGCGCGTGGACGGACGTCGACCCCGCCTTGCCCGACGCGCCGGTCGCCTTTGCGCTGGTGCAGGACGACGAGGGCGTGCTGGACGCCTGGTTGGGCACGCTGGATCTGCCCGCGCTGTCGTCCTTGGACAAGGCCCGGTTGACAGCCATCCTGGAGAACAACGTATCGACCGGTTTGATGCGGCGTTTCGAGCGGGACGAGCCCTTCGCCCAACGGTCCGCGGCGGACGTGTTGGCTCTGATCCGCGCGCGGGTGATCGAGCCGCGCGTGGTCGCTACCTTCTCGCTCGTCGATTCGCTGTTCCGCCGCGCGGCGGTGGAAGCCGAAGCCCGCGCCCAGTTGGCGGATATGGAATTCAAGGCGTGGCTGACCGCCGATTTCATCGCGAACGCCCAGTCGTCCCGTCCCCTCGTCACCGGCATTCGGACCGCGTTGCTGGGCTCGCTGTGGGTGATTGCCGTCACGATCCTGTTTGCGGTGCCTTTGGGCATCGGCGCGGCCATCTACCTGGAGGAGTACTCGTCCCGCAACCGGTTCGAACGCATCATCGAAACCAATATCAACAACTTGGCCGGCGTGCCCTCCATCATCTACGGCATGCTGGGCCTGGCCATCTTCGTACGCGCCCTGAATGCGCTCACCAGCGGCGCGCTCTTCGGCGCGGTGCCGGCCCAGGAAGCCAACGGCCGCACGATCGTTTCGGCCGGGTTGACGCTGGGCCTGCTGATCCTGCCCATCATCATCATCAACGGGCAGGAAGCCTTGCGCGCCGTGCCCTTTTCGCTGCGCGAGGCCTCCTACGGAGTCGGCGCCACCCAGTGGCAGACGGTGCGCCACCATGTCCTGACCGCCGCGGCGCCCGGCATATTCACGGGCGCCATTCTGGCCGTTTCCCGGGCCCTGGGCGAAACGGCGCCGTTGGTCGTGATCGGGGCCGCGACTTTCATTTCCACCGATCCCAACGGCATTTTCGCCAAATTCACCGTGCTGCCCATCCAGATCTACCAATGGACGGCGCGGCCGCAGATGGAATTTCAGCACATCGCCGCGGCGGCCATTATCGTCCTGCTGGCGCTGCTGCTGGCGGTCAATGCCGCGGCCGTGTGGCTGCGCCAGCGCTTCAGCCGCCAGCGCTTATGAAACGGGCCACCGCTCTGCGCCACGCCCGGGCCGCCGCCGACGGCGCCCAGGAATACGCCCTGACGGCGGACGGCCTGAACGTCTACTACGGCGCCTTCCACGCCGTGGCCGACGTCAGCATGCAGGTGCCCGTGCGTAAAATCACGGCCATGATCGGTCCCTCCGGCTGCGGCAAAAGCACCATTCTGCGCGCCTTCAACCGCATGAACGACCTGGTGCCGACGGCGCGTTGCACAGGCGCCGTCACGTTGCGGGGCAAGAACATCTACGATGCGGACGTGGATCCCGTGGAGGTGCGCCGCGTCATCGGCATGGTGTTCCAGAAACCCAATCCCTTTCCCAAGAGCGTATACGACAACGTGGCCTGGGGCGCGCGCATACACCGCTACCAAGGCGATATGGATCAGCTGGTGGAGGAAGCCCTGACGCGCGTCGCGCTCTGGGACGAAGTGAAGGACAAGCTCTCCCAAAGCGGCTTGTCCCTCTCGGGCGGCCAGCAGCAGCGGCTCTGCATCGCGCGGGCCATCGCGGTGCAGCCCGACATCATCCTCATGGACGAACCCGCTTCGGCCCTGGATCCCATCGCGACCCTGCATATCGAGGAGCTGATGCGGGTGTTGGCGGAAGACTATACGATCGTCGTGGTGACGCATAACATGCAACAGGCCGGCCGCGTATCCGATTTCACGGCTTTTTTCTCGGTCCGGCCGGAGACCCGGACGGGCGAATTGGTGGAAATGGGGACGACCGACGACATTTTCCATCGTCCCCAAGACCCCCGCACCAACGACTACATAACGGGTCGCTTCGGATAGGCGAGGAGCGCCGCGCATGACCCTTCGCACCCACTTCGATACGCAACTGGCGGCTTTGCGCAGCCGCCTGTTCCTGATGTCGGGCCGCGTGCGGGACGAGTTCGCCCTGGCCTACCACGCGTTGGTCAATCGGGATCGCGAAGCCATCGAGACCGTCTACGCGCAGGATCGGGAAGTGGATCATCTGTGCGCGCAGATCGAGCGCAGCTGTTTTTCCCTCATTTCGCTGCAGCAGCCGGTAGCCAAGGATCTGCGCCTGATCATTACCGTCTTCAACATCAATACGGACCTGGAACGGATGGGCGACCAGGCCAAAGGCATCGCGCGCGTCACGGAAAGGCTTTTGACCATACCCAGCGCCTGGTTCCCGCCCCACGGCCTGGACGCCATGCATCAAAAGGCGCAGTTCATGCATGACGAGACCTTCAAGGCCTGGGACGAACAGAACGTTCCCCGTCTGGAACGCGTCGTGGCGAGCGACGACGCCGTCGACGCCTGGGACGTCGAAGTGCAATCGGAACTGTTTTCGCGCATGGCCGGCACCGCCGAGGCCACGGACATCGAAGCGCTCTACGAACTTCTGCGCGCGAGCCGCGAAGTGGAGCGCTTCGCTGATTTGGTGTGCAATATCGCCCGCGACATCACTTCCTACGTGCGGGATACGCAGTTCCGCGCGAACGCCTAGCGGCGCAGAGTCCAGGAGCCGTCGTCATGAAGCGAGCGCTTTTTCTCTGCACTGCCAATTCCGCCCGGAGCCAGATGGCGGAAGCGTTGACCAACCATGATCGCCGCGGCCAGGGGCAGGCTTTTTCCGCCGGCGGCATCCCGTCCCCCGCCGGCATGCAGCCCCTGGCCTTGGCCGCGCTGCAGGAACTGGGCCTGGATACGCGCGCCTCTACCCCAAAGCGCCGGATGCGTTGCGCGGCCAGGCCTGGAACCTGGTCGTGACCGTATGCGACCACGCGGCGACGCAATGTCCCGCCTGGCTGCATGACGGGCCGACCGCGCACGTCGCATTCGAAGATCCGGCGCAGGCCGCCGGCGCCGAAGCGGAACGCCGGGAGGCTTTTCGACGCACGCGCGACGCCCTGCGCCGGCGTCTGGTCGCGCGCCTGGACGATTATTTGCCCGCCGCGTCTTGAAGCGGCGTCCGGGCGCCTTGCCGGATTTGCGGCGTCCAGGCTTTACAATGGGCGCCGGGGGACCGCGCGTCCCCGCCCCGGTTCCGCTTGCCTGCGCATCGCTTTCGCTCCGTGTCGCTCCTGTGCCTTGACATCGGCAACACCCATATTACGGTCGGACTCTTCCAGGCGGAGACGTTGCGCCGCCATTGGCGCCTGGCTACGGATCGGCGACGCACGGGCGACGACTACGCCTTCGCGTTGCAAGGCATGATGCAGCAGGCGGGATGCGATCCGACCGCCGTAACCGGCGCGATCCTGGCCTCCGTCGTGCCGGATCTGACGGAGGTCTGGGTCGCCGTCTGCCGTTGCGTTTTGGGGTTGGCGCCCCGGATTTTCGGCTCCGACCTGCGTCCGGACATTCCGATTGCCTACGACCCTCCGCATGAGGTCGGCGCGGACCGCCTGGCCGACGTGTTGGCGGTGCGCGTCGCGTTCGCGCTGCCCGTCTGCATCGTGGATTTCGGCACGGCCACCACGTTCGACGCCGTGGATCGGGACGGCGTATACCGGGGCGGCGCCATCGCGCCCGGTGTGCAGATCGGGGCGGACGCGCTCTTCCAGCGCGCGGCGCTCCTGCCCAAAGTGGACCTGGCCCCGTCCCCCTCGCCGATTGGCGGCAACACCCGGCATGCCTTGCAGTCCGGTCTCTTCTGGGGCTACGCCAGCCTGGTGGAAGGCATGGTGCGGCGCTTCCGGCAGGAACTGGGCGCGGACATGCAGGTGGTGGGTACCGGCGGCCTGGCGGCCGCGTTCTGCCGGCATCTGGATCTTTTCGATCACTTCGAGCCCTGGCTCACGCTGCAAGGCCTGCGCCACGCCTATGGCCTGGCCCACCCGGAGGCGGCGCGCGCATGATCGTTCCGTCCGCGGCGTTGCGCGGCAAGCAGCTGGTCTTGGGCGTGACCGGCAGCATCGCGTGTTACAAGGCGATCGAAGTGGCGAGCCATCTGACGCAACTGGGCGTGAGCGTGCATACGGTGCTGACGGACAACGCCGCGCGCTTCGTGACCCCTCTGGCGTTTCAGGCGGTGACGGGACAGCCCGCGTACGCGGGCGCGGCGTTGTGGGGCCAGGAAGCCCACATTCTGCATACGCGCTTGGCCCGGCAGGCCGAGCTGCTGGCGATCGCGCCGGCAACGGCGCATACCCTGGCGCGTCTGGCGCAGGGCCAGGCCGACAATCTCCTGCTGGTGACGGCCTTGGCGAGCGTCCGTCCGCTTCTCCTCGCGCCGGCCATGGACGGGGGCATGTGGGAGCATCCCGCGACCCAGGCCAACGTGTCCGTCCTGCGCCGCCGCGGCGCCATTGTGCTGGGACCGGACGACGGGCGTCTGGCCTCGGGCCAAACGGGCCGCGGCCGCCTGGTCGCGCCGGCGGCCATCGTCGGTCGCATACGCGCGCTGTTGGGCCAGGCCGGCGCCTTGGCCCAGGCCAAAGTCGTCGTTACGGCCGGGGGGACGCGGGAGCCCCTGGACGTCGTCCGCCATATCGCCAACCGCTCCAGCGGCAAGCAGGGCGCGGCGCTGGCCCAGGCGGCCCGCGACCGCGGCGCGGACGTAACGCTCGTCAGTACGGCGCCCGTAGCGCCGGAGACCGGAAACGCGACGCTCCGGGTCAATACGGCCCGGGAAATGCGCGAGGCCGTCCGCGCCGCCTGCCGCCAGGCCGACGTTCTGATCATGGCGGCCGCGGTCGCGGATTTCAGACCGGCCGCGGTCCATGCCCGCAAACTCAAGAAAGCCGACGGCCCGCCCGCGTTGTCCCTCGCGCCCAATCCGGATATCTTGCAGGAGATCAGTGCAGGTTCGCCGCGCGACGGACGTCCGCGCGTGGTCGTGGGCTTCGCGGCCGAAACGCACGACGGGCCCGCCCGCGCGCGGCAGAAGCTGCGCGCGAAAAATCTGGATCTCATGGTCGTCAACGACGTAGGGCGATCCGATATCGGTTTCGGATCGGAGCATAACGCCGCGCATATGCTGGATCGCCAGGGCGGCGTCGAGGAACTGCCGCGTATGTCCAAGTTCGCGCTCGCGGAACGCATTCTGGACCGCGTGGCGCGCCTGCTGGCGCGGTCCTCGTAGGCTTGGCCGGAAGGGCGCGCCTGGGCATGGATGGCGGTCGCGCAAGGGCGCAAAGGCTGTGTGGACAATTTGATTCTCGACCGTATGAGGGCCCAAAAGGATTTGGGTCTCCGTCGCCGTCAGTGACGCCTGGGCCCAGTACTCCCTACGGCGTTTCGAGTCTCGCGCATCGGTCGCCACGGGGAATTCCAGACAATGCCCGCACAACCTAAGCCTTGTCGGGACGGCAGGCGCGGGCGACGGACCTGGCGGCCTTGCCGCGCAGGCAGCACGCAGAGTCTATGGGCCCGCCCTCGGCGCGGCGGTCGCCGGCAGCTGCCGGCGACCCTCTGCCGCGCGTAAGCGGCGCCGCGTCCAGCCGTTCGCACGGCGGATTGCCCCGGCGCATTTCGCAGGCGCTGGACAGGAATCGCTATACTTAGAACCATGGCTGGCATGGCTCTAACGAATGGACGGCCCGCGCCGTTCCGGACCCGATCCGATGGCGGTTTAGACCGCCTGTCTTGATGCGAAGCGCTCCATGTACAACGTATTGCAGGCGCGCTTGGCGGCGCGTTGCGCGGCGGACAACCCCATCCGCGTCGGCCTAATCGGGGCCGGCAAATTCGGCGTGGGACTGGCCGTCCAGCTCGCGGGCATGGACGGCATCGAACTGGCGGCCGTCGCGGACCTGGATCTGGCCCGCGCGCGTCATGCCTATGCCGCGGCCGGCGCGGCGGCGAACGACGTGCAAACCGCGGACAGCGCGTCCGCGGCGGAACGGGCCGTTGCGCGCAGACGTCCCTGCATATCGTCTGACGGCTTGGCCGTAGCCGCGTGCGCGCCGGTGGAGATCGTGGTGGAAGCCACAGGTTCGCCCGAAGCGGGCGCCGTCATGGCCGACGCGGCCATCGCCCACGGCAAGCATGTCGCGATGGCGAACGTGGAGGCGGACGTCACCGTAGGCGCGCTCCTGCGGCGCAAGGCGGATCAGGCCGGCGTCGTGTATACCTTGGTGGACGGGGATCAACCCGGCGCCATCATGAATCTGGTGCAGTGGGCCCGTCTGCTGGGCTTTGAGATCGTGGCCGCGGGACGGGGTACCGTCATGCGTCCCGACGATCGGGCCGGCACGCCCGATACCGTGCCCGAACGCTTTGGCTTCGCGCCGGACATGATGGCGCGCCGGACCATCAATCCCCGCATGTACAACTCGTTTCGCGACGGGACCAAGGCGCAAATCGAAATGGCGGCGGTGGCCAACATGACCGGCCTCGTGCCCGACGTGCGCGGCATGCACGAACCCGCGGTCAACCTCCAGGACATTCCCCGCGCGTTCAGCCTGCGCGAAGAAGGGGGCCTGCTCGCGCGGCGCGGCGTCATCGAATTGGCCAACAGCGTGGCGCCGGACGGGATCTCCCTGTTGCCCCATGCCTTGAAAATGGGCGTTTTCGTCGTGATCCGGACCGCGCATCCCTATATCCGGGAAGATCTGCAGGAATACATGGGCTTCAGCGGCGGCCGCGGCGACAGTTTCTTGCTGTACCGCCCCTATCACCTGGTTGCCGTCACCGCGCCGCTGTCCCTGTTGCGCGCCGCGCTCCTGCGCGAACCGACGGGCCAGCCGGCCCTGCAGCCCTGCGCGGAAGTCGTCACCGCGGCCAAAAAGGATCTCCCGGCCGGCACGGTGCTGGACGGCGGGGGCGGGTACGCCGTGGTCGGCCTGGCGGATACGGCGGCGCGGGCCCGCGCCGCCAACCTCTTGCCGCTGGGTCTCTGTGCAGGGGCTGAACTCGCGGTTCCCGTACGCGCCGGGGACGTCATCCGGCGGGACATGGTGTCCCTGCCGGCCGCGACGCCGTTGCATCGACTGCGCCGCGCACAGGATCGGCAGCTGGCCGCGGCCAGCTGAGTGGCCGTGCGCTATCGTCGTTTGGGCGGCTCCGGCCTCCAGGTGTCCGAACTGTGTTTGGGCGCCATGACGTTCGGACAATCCACGCCGGAAGCGGAGGCGCGCGCGATTCTGGATGCCGCCTGCGCCCAGGGCGTGAATTTCGTGGATACGGCGAACACCTACGCCGACGGGCAATCCGAGACGATCCTGGGCCGCCTGCTGGGACCGCGCCGCCCGCGCGTCGTACTGGCCACCAAATTCTTCAACCCCACCGGAACCGGGCCCAACGATTCGGGCATGTCCCGCGTGCATATCATGCAGGCGGTCGAGGCCAGTTTGCGCCGTCTGCGCACGGACTGGATTGACCTCTACTACATCCATCACGTGGATACGGAAACGCCCCTGGAAGAAATGTTGCGGGCGCTGGACGATCTCGTGCGCCAAGGCAAGGTCCGTTATATCGGGTGCAGCAATTACGAAGCCTGGCGCTTGTGCGACGCGCTCTGGACCAGCGCGCATTGGGGTCTGCAGCGCTTCGTGAGCTACCAACCTCAATACAGCCTCGTCGTACGCGACATCGAACAGGAGCTGGTGCCGTTGTGCAGGGCCAAGCAGGTCGGCCTCGTCGTCTGGGCCCCCTTGGCCGGAGGGTTTCTGACCGGCAAGTATCCCGTGGGCGGTCGCGTGGTGGCGGGTACGCGTTCCGCGGCCGGCTGGGCCTTCCCGGAGGCGTACTTTCATCCGCAGGCGGATGCGATATTGGCCGCGCTGCTGGACGTGGCGGCCGCCTGCGGTCTGACCCCGAGCCAGGCCGCGTTGCGCTGGGCGCTGTCGCAGCCAGGCATAACCAGTTGCATCGCGGGGTGCCGCACGCAGGCCCAGTGGTCGGATGCCGCCGGCGCGCTCGCCGCGGAATTGCCGCCGGACGCGCGGCAGCGCCTGGACGCCGTTTCCCGGTTGCCGCTGCGCTATCCCAGCGCCATGGAAGCGGACATGCCGCAACGGCGCCGGGACGCGCTGGCCCATGTCCGCTGACGCGCCGCGGGCGCTGGGCGCGGCGGGCGAAGACCCCTTGCTCCGCAACGCGGACCCAGGGTCGCAAGGGCTGGATTGGCTGGCCCGGGTCGTATCCTACGTTTTGAATCCGCTGTTGCTGTTCGCCGGCTGTTTTTTCATTCATTACGCCATGCAGCCCAGCGCCCTGAACCTGACGTACGCCTGGGTGCATTTGGGCTCGCTGTTCTTGCTGTTCGCCGTGTATTTCCTGTGGCTCAAGGCCAGGGGCCAGGCCCTGGATTTCGAGTTGCGGCGCAAGGCGGATCGCAGCGTGCCCCTGAGCATGACCTTCGCCGCGTTGATTGTGCTGGGCGGCGCGTTTTGGCTCGCGACCGGTTCGGGGCTGCACGTCTACACCAACATGGCCGCGGCCGGCATGTTCCTGGCCTTTTGGCTGATCACCAACTACTGGAAAGTCAGTCTCCATGCCCTGACGTCTTCCTTCGTCTTGACCGCGCTCTTCCTGTTCATGGAACTGGATTGGCGTTACTGGCCTCTGCTGCTGCTGGCGCCGCTAGTGATCTGGGCCCGCGTGCATCTGGGCTACCACGACGTCAGCCAGTCGCTGGTCGGCCTCCTGCTCGGCGCCTCGTCGATTGTTCTGCTGCAGTGGCTGGTGGACGTCAATCCCTTGCGGCTCCCGCTGTAAAGCCCACCCGCGCGCCGCGTCGGCCTCGGCGTTGCCCGGCGTCGCCGGCAGGGAAAAACTGAACGTGATGCCCGGCCCGGGCTGGTTGTTGACGCCCCATATGAGGCCGCCGTGAGCCCGAATGGCGTAACGCGCCAGGGAGAGCCCCAGGCCGACGCCCTGGGTCGCGTCGTCGTCCAAGCGGTGCAACCGCTCGAACGCGCGCGGGATGTGGAGCGCGGGAATGCCTGGCCCGGAATCCCGTACGCTGACGATGACCGCGTCGCCGGCGCGCAGGAAGCCTTTTTCTTCCGGCGACAGATTCGAAGGCAGGCCGGCCCGGAACGCGGGGTGGCGCAGGGGCAGCGGCGCTTGGGCCGCGGACAGCGTAATGCGTCCCTCAGTCGGCGTATGCTTCAAGGCGTTTTGGACGAGATTCGTCAGCACGCGGGCAATTTTCCGGGGATCCAGCAACAGGCGCAGGTCAGGCGCGGCGCCCAAGTCGAACGTCACGCCGCGGGCGTCCGTTTCGGCGCGCAGGCCTTCGTAGACTTGGCGCAGGAAGGTCGGCAGGTGCAGGCAACGGGTCTGGAGCGGCTCCAGGCCGGTTTCCAGCACGTACAGATCCATCAGGCCCTGTTGCAAGGCGTTCAGTTCGCTGATGGCCTGCAACGCGCGTTGCATGTATTTCGCGCGGTCCGCCGCGTTCGCCGCCAGCGCCGCGACTTCGGCGTTGGCCTTGAGCTTGGCCAGGGCGTTGCGCAGTTCGTGGGCGAGGTTGCCCACGAAATCCCGGCGAATCAACCGCATGAGAGCCACTTCGCTGGTATCCAGTTGGGCCGTAAGCCACTCCTGCCGGCCCGCCCGCCGGCGCAGGGGCGCATGCACCGTCAGCAGTGATTCCATGCCGTCGCCGGATTCGTAAAGGTCTTGGACGACGACGCCTTGCTCCACGGCATTGCGCCAAGCATCGTATACGGATTCCCGCGCGCGGAACAGCGCTTCCGTCCGCAACGCCTGCCGGGGCCAGTCGGCGGATACGGCCCAATACTGCCGCGCCTTGGGACTCAGGAACTGCACCGCGCCGTCCTGGCTCGACACGATGAAACCGTTCCCGATCCCTTCCAACGCCGTCCGCAGGGCTTCGTTTTCGGTCGCGCGCAGGACCTTGGCGGCTTCCAGTTCGCGCCTCAAGGTCGTCAGGATGCGGTTCACGCCGGACGCCAGATCCTTGCGGTCCCGCTCGCTGAACGACGGCGCCGCGGGATCCTCCGCGGCGGGCGCGGCGCCGCGGAGGACGCGGGCCAGTTTGCGTTCCTGCCGCCGCGCGTGCGCCCAGGCGCCCAGGCAAACGCTCAGGGTGATCAGGAACGCGCCGCCGATCCGCCAGCGGCTGTCGAAGGCGTCGAACCGGGAGGCCAGTCCCCACAGGAACCAGCCCAGCGCCGCCATGCCGCCGCTGCGCAGCAGCAGCGGGCGGCTCAAGGCTCCGGCGACGTTCATGCGCGGAAACAGTAGCCCACGCCGCGGATGCTGATGATGCGCGGTTCCCCGGAAGCGAGCGAGCCCAGCTTGCGCCGCAGGCTGGAGACGTGGATGCGCACGTTGTTGCGCATGGTCAGAGGATCCGCGGCCGCGTCGTTCCAGCCGTGCCGCCAGATAGCCTCGTGGCTGACGTTGCGGCCCCGGTGCAGCAGGAAGAAGACCAGCAGCTTGAATTCCAGGGGCGCCAGATCCAAGGGGCGGTCGTTGAGGGTCGCGACCTGCCGGTCCCGATCCAGAACGAGGTTGGCGCTGTGCAGAAGGCGGGAGCCCGGCTCCGTCGCGGCGCGTCCGGCGGCGCCCCGGGGCCCGCGGGACAGTTGGTATTCCACGCGCACCAGCAATTCCTGCACGCCGAAATGGCCTTTGATGAGGTAATCGTCAGCCCCTTGCTGGAAACCCAGCACCCGGTCCACCGAGTCGGTGTAATTGCCGGTCAGGACGATGATGGGCATGTCCGCGCGCGACCGGACCTGGCGCAGAATCTCCATGCCGTTGGCGTACGGGCTGCCGCGGTCGGCGCTCAGGCGCAGATCCAGCAGGATCAAGTCGGGTTCCAGATTCCGGGCGATGTCAAGGCCGGTGTCCCCTTCCGTGGTGGCGGTAATCTGGTGGCCGGCCTGTTCCAGGTAGTAGGTCCAGGTATCGATCAGATCCGGTTCGTCCTCGATGATCAGGATGTGGGCCATCAGGCCTCCGTATCCGCGCGGCGCGCCCAGAGGGCCAGGGCATAGGGTAGAACTCCGTAGTACCAGGCCAGCCACAGAGCCAGCCGGAGCCCCAACGCGCCGTCCCGCCAGCCGGCCAACTGCACGTACCGATAGCGAAAGAGGCGCAGGAAGCGCGTGAGCATCGCCCACCCGGGCACGCGGTCGCGCGTGCCTGTCCGGCGCGCGGCGTACCGCGCGTACCGCCATTGCTTGACATGGAATTGGCGCCAGGAATCGTAGTTGTAGTGCCATAACGGACAACGCAGGTCGCGCACCTGGCCTTGCACCGCGGCCGTCTCATGCACCGGCTCGGCGCCGCGGAAAGAGGCGCGCGCGCGTCGCAACAGCCGCAACTGCCAATCGGGATGGAAGCCGCCCCAGGCCGGCACGCCGTCCACGATGCAGTTGCGCCGCGGCAGGCGGGCGCCGGCCAGGCGGGGCTGGGCCTGGCCGTCCAGGCACAGCTGCGCGATCTCCGCGCCCAAGGCGGGCGGCACGCGTTCGTCGGCGTCGATAAACAGAATCCATTCGCCGCGCAGCGCGTCCAGAGCCGCTTGGCGTTGACTGGCGTAATCGACGAAGGGGCGCCGAATGACGGCGGCTCCGCACAGGCGGGCGACCTCGACCGTGCCGTCATCGCTGCCCGAGTCCACGACCACTACGTAACGCAGGAACCGCTGCAGAGAGCGAATGCAGGCCGCGATATGGGCGGCTTCGTTATAGGTCAGAATGACCCCGATCGGCCGCGCGGAGGCCGTGAGCGCGCCGCGTGCGGAGCCAGAGGGCATGGGTCAGGACCGAGCGCGCCAGACGCGCGGCCCACTAGCGGTCCCGCGGTCCGCGCGCGGCGGATCTGAGCGGCAAGGCGGCGCGAGAAGGCAAACAAACATGGTCTGGCGACCGCGTGGGCGCGGGCTGTCCTAGGCGTAGGAACCCCGGCGCGTCCTACAGCGCGCGCTGCATGTACAGTTCGCCTTCGGCAAAGCCCCGTTGCGCGTAATAGGGACGCGTGCCGACGGCCGCGATCACGCTCTGCCGATCATAGCCCGCCGCGCGGCTGATCTCCGCCGCGCGCTGCAACAGGCGCGTACCGAGTCCCCGGTGCTGGGCGGCGCCGTCCGTCCGCCCGGCCTGTCCCAGGCGTTGCGCGGGGCCGTAGACATGCACCTCCCTGATCATGGCGGAACCCTGTATCTCGGGCAGAAAGGCGTGGCTGCCGCGCCCCGCGTCCCGGATATGGCTTAGGCGCAGGAAACCGGCGAGGCGCGCGGGCGCCGCGCCGCCCGGCGTCTCGAAGGCCAGGAAAATTTCCTCGGTCAGGGACGTGTCGTAACGGTACTCCCGCAACGTCAGTGCGTCCGTCGCCACCGGGCGCCGGCTGATTTCCCGGCAACGGATGCAACCGCAATGCTCCCCCCGCCGGGCCAACTCCGCCTGGACCACTTCGCGCAGATTGCTGGTTTTGACGCCGGCCCGGATATGGTGGGCGGGAATGTCCCGGAACAGGCGATTGACGCGGGTATAGGGCGGAATGCGCGGCTTGACGTCCGCCAAGAGCGCGACCAGTTCCCTTTCGGTATAGGGTCGATACCGTCCGGCCCGGTACAAGCGATGCAATTCCGTGCCCTCGATGAGGGAGCAAGGATAAATTTTCAATTCGTCGGGCCGGATGGCCGGATCCGCAAAGAAGCGCTGGAAGTCCGCTCGATCCGTGGCCGGCGTCGCGCCGTAGAGATTGGGCATCCAGTGCAAATGCAACTTGAAGCCGGCCGTGCGCAGCAAACCCAGCGCGGCGCGGACCGCGTCCGCGTCATGGCCGCGCTGGTTCAAGGCCAGAATGCCGTCGTCCAGACTCTGCACCCCGATCTGGACCTTGGTCACGCCCAAACGGCGCAAATGCGCGATTTCGGCGGGGGTCACCCAATCCGGGCGCGTCTCCACGACCAGGCCCACATTGCGCGAGGCGGCCGTTTCGTTGCGCGCCAGGGCCTCGGCCAAGGAGGCGCTCGCGCGCCAGTCGGGGCGGGCCCATCCGTTCATGGCGTCGAAACAGCGTTGGACGTACCATTCCCGATAGTCGCGGCTGTAGGCGCTCCATGTGCCGCCCAGGATCAGGAGTTCGATCTTGTCGGCGGCATGGCCGATGCTCCGGAAGCTTTCGATGCGCCCGCGCGTCTGCCGGAAGGGATCGAAGCCGTCGCGTTCGGCGCGCTGGCAGCCCGGTTCGTCATGGATGTAACTCTTGGGCATCCGGTCATCGTCTGGACAGAAAATACAGGCGGCGGGGCAACCCGCCGGCGCCGTCAAGACGGTCACGGGAGTTACGCCGCTGGCCGTGCGCATGGGTTTCATGCGAATGCGCGCCTGCAAGGCCGGGCTGGGCGCCAATTCGCCGGCCTGCACCAAGTAGTCGTAGCCGGCCACCAGATTCGATTTGGAGTAAAAGCCCGCACCGTTCTTGGGCGCTTGGCTTAAAATGGAACGCAAGGAGCGCTCCGGTTCCCATTGCGCGTCGGAAAGGGATAGAATTTCCGAGAAGATGAATTTCAGATCGGTTGCGTGCCGGCTCGGATCGAAAGCTTTGCGTTTGGATTGCCACGCGGCGGTACGGGCAAGAACCGGTTCCGGAATGTCATCAGGGGAAAGGATGCGCTTCATGGTTCGAATCGGAACCGCCTCCCGCGGTCCTCGTGCCGGGGCGTCGAGGATGACAGGTTCATTATAGCATCGGCCCAAAACGGCACCGCGCATGAAAGACCGCGTTAGGCAACGGATCTTGGCCCTGAATCGGGAATTCTACGCTCAGGTCGCGCCTTTTTTCGCCGCGACCCGCGCCCAGCCGTGGCCCGGGTTCGCGCTCGCGGCGCAGTTTCTGCGCCAACGCAGCGCGTCGCCTTTGCGCATCCTGGACGCCGGCTGCGGCAACGGACGCCTCTTCACGTTTTTGGCGCGCGCAGAACTCTTGGCCCATTATGCGGGCGTGGACGCCAATGCCGACTTGTTGGCCCGCACCCAGGCGCGTATCCGGCAGGCGCCTCGACCGGGAATCACCAGCCAAATCGTGCAGGCGGACTTGACTTCGTCCCGCTGGCCGGCGCGCGTACGCGCGATGGGCGCTTTCGACGCCGTCTTCTGTCTCGCCACGTTGCACCATATTCCCTCTCACGCGTGGCGCGCGGCTCTCGTCTGCCGTCTGGCTGCGGCCTTGCAGTCCGCCGGGTGCCTGATCTTGAGCAACTGGCAACCCCTGCGCAGCCCCCGCGTCCGCCGGAAACTGGCGGCTTGGTCCTGTTGCCAGCTGCGCGCGACGGATGTGGAAGCGGGGGATCACCTCATAACGTGGACGCGGGGCGTCAGCGCCGTGCGGTACGTGCATAGCCACACGCCCGCGGAACTGGACCGCATGGCCCAGGCGGCGCGCCTGCGCCTGGTGCGCCATTTCCGCGCCGACGGCCCGGCGCAGGACCTCAATCTCTATTCCATTTACGACTTTGGGCACAGCCTCTGAAAGGAGTTTGCGATGGACAACGATCACCCGTCCGTCCCTGAACAGACGGCTGTGGAGACCTTTCGCGCCGCGTTCGGGTACGCGCCGGCCGCCATGGCCATCGCGCCGGGACGCGTCAACGTCATTGGCGATTACGTGGATTTCAACGATGGCTTCGTATTGCCGGGCGCCCTGGATCTGAGAGTCTGCCTGGCTTTCAGCCCCCGCGCGGACCAGCGCGTGCGCGTGCATGCCGGCGCCTACGCGCAGACGGCGGAATTCAGCCTGGCGGATCTGGGCAAACCCCGGACGCACCATTGGATCGATTACGTGGCGGGAGTGGCGTGGATGTTGCGGCAAGAGCGCCCTGGCTGGCCGCTGCGGGGCTTTGACGGCGCGCTGGTCAGCAGCGTGCCCGTGGCCAGCGGCCTCAGCAGTTCCGCGGCGGTCGAAGTGGCGACGGCCCATTGTTGCCTGTTCAATGCCGGACGGGAGCTGCCGGCGCTGGAGTTGGCGCTGCTGGCGCAACGGGCCGAAAACGAATTCGTAGGCGTCAACTGCGGCGTCATGGATCAATGCACCGTCCTGTTGGGCCGGGCCGACCATCTGCTGCTGCTGGATTGCCGTTCTCTGGCCTACAGGCATGTGCGCCTGCCGGCGTCCGCGTCGTTGATCATCGGGGATACGGCGGTCAGGCGTTCCTTGGCGGACAACGCCTTCAACCAGCGCCGGCGGGAATGCGAAGCCGGTTTGGCGATCCTCAGCCAGCACTGGCCGGAGATTGCGTCCTGGCGCGACGTGTCCGGCTTCCACATAGAAGCCTGCGCGGCGGACATGGGCGATACGATCGCGCGCCGCGCGCGGCATATCATCCGCGAGACGCAACGCGTGCAGGACGTGGCGGCGGCCTTGACGGCCGGCGACGCGGTCCGCGCAGGGCGCCTGATGAACGAAAGTCAGGACAGCCTGCGCGACAACTGCGATGCCAGCATCCCGCCTTTGGATGCCATGGCCGAGATCATGCAGTCCCATCCTGGCTGTTGGGGCGCCCGCATCACGGGGGCCGGTTTCGGGGGTTGTCTCGTGGCCCTGGCGCAAGCGGGCGCGGAAGACAGCCTGCGCGACCGGATCCAGACCGAGTATGCGCAGCGAACCGGCTTGGAACCGAAGATCTACGTCAGCCGCATCAGCGACGGCGCCCGCATTCTGCCTCTGGAGGCCTAAGGCGCCGTCGCGCAGGGACGCGGAAGCCGGCGGCCCAGCGCGGGTCGCGTGCAGCGGGTTTCGTTGCGAGTTTGCGTCCCGCGGAGAGAGGTACGGTCTCTTCCCGGCCGCGAACGCCTGCGCTCAGGGCCCGCTGGACGCGAGAGCCTGGACCCGGGCGAGGCGGTCCGGCGGACCCCGGGCGCGCAAAACGCGGAGGCCGTCATGCGGGCAACGCCTGCGGTCAGACAAGCCAGGCGCCCAAAGCCGGACGCTTTACATAAGGGAAAGGTACAAATCGGCGGTCCGGCGACTGGTTTCGCGCCAGGTGAATTGCCGGGCATGCCGTAACCCTTTGCTCTGCAGTTCCTGGCGCAATGCCGGTTGGGTCACGAGGCGCAAAATGGCTTGCGCCAGCGCGGGCACGTCATCCGGATCCGCGACGAGCGCGTTGCCGGCCGCCAACTCCGGCAGGCTGCTGCGGTTGCTGACGACGACGGGCGCGCCGCAGGCCATGGCTTCCAGGACGGGAAATCCGAAGCCTTCGTAGAGGCTGGGTTGAATCAAGGCCAACGCGTTGCTGTACAGGGCCGGAAGCAGGGCGTCCGGCACGTAGCCCGCGAAATCCACTTGGGACGTCAGGTTCAACTGCGTCACCAAGGCGCGCACGGACGAGAATTTCCAACCGGCGCCGCCGGCCACGACCAACTTGACGTCATGGCCCTGCGCGCGGAGCTGAGCCATGGCGCGGAGCGTCGCCGCATGGTTCTTGCGCGGTTCCAGCGTACCGACCATCAGCAAGTACGCGCCGTACCGGGCGCGCAAGCGGCGACTCTCGGGGTTGTCCGAGGGTACGGGCTGAAACCGTTCCGCCACGCCTTCGGGAATGACGGTAATCTTGTCCGGGTTCACCCGGTAGACAGCCACCAGATCGCGTTTGGTTTGCGGACTGACGGCGATGATGGCGTCCGCCCGGCGCGTGAAGAGAGGCATGGCGGCGTTGAGAAAGGCGCGGTTCTTCCACGTATGGGCGCGCGGCAGATGCCGGAAAATGAGATCATGCACGGTCAGCACCGTGCGTCGGCTCAGGCAAGGCAGAAGATGCTCCGTGGCGTGGTACAGATCCGTCGCGGGCAGCAGGCGTTCGTAACGCCGCGAGCGCAGATAATGATGCGCCAGCGCGGACAGGCGCCAGGCGTACTGGCCCATGGGACGGGTCGCGTGCGGCACGGCTTGCAGCGCCGCCGGCAATTGATGCCCGCTGTGATCGTTATGAAACAAATGCAGGTTCAACCGTTCGCGCTGATGCCGCCCGAGATGGAGGGCCAACTGCGCGGCGTAGCGGTGGAGCCCGGCGGCCTGATGCACGATAGGCCCGGCATCCAGAAGCACGGAGACCTTGGACATGCGGTGCGTCCGCCTCAGGGCGCGGCCAGCCAATCCTGCGCGCGTGGCGCCAGATCGGACGCCGCGGCCTGTTCCTGCGCGCCGGGGGGCAAAAGGCGTTGCAACGCGGAGCCGTAGGGTTTGGTGTGCAGGCGGCGGTCCAGGAAGATCAGCGCGCCTTTGCGGCCGGGAGCATTCTCGAGCAGGTTGAAGATGCGCAACAAGGCGTATCCCGCCTGGGGCAGACTCCAGTCATCGAAAGGCAGGCGGACGCCGGCGACGTATTGGGTCAGATGATCCTGGATCGGACTGTGCGGCGGTCCGAAGGGTATCCGCGTCACGACCAGGCATTGCACCGGCGCCTCGGCCAGCGCGAGCGTATGCAGGCTGCGGTAGGTGCAGCACAGCGTCGCGGAGGCGGCCCGGCGCATGGCTGCGGTTATGCGCGCCAGGGAATCCCATCCTTCTTCCAGGATCGCAGTCCGATTCTCGGCGCCTTGCTGACGCAGACGCGACGCGGCGGCCCGCATCTGCGCCTGACTCGTAAAGATGACGACGGAGCAACCGGCGATCCGTTGCGCCAGCGCGCACAGCAGGTCTTGTACGGCTTCCTCGTGCCGGTCTCGCCTCGGTTCCGGCAGATCGGCGGGAAACAGGGTCAGAACCGGGCGGCGCGGTACCGGGGCGCCGGCCACTCGGTCGTGAAGGCACTGGGTCAGGCCCAGCCGGCGCGACAGCAGGCCCTGCCGCGGCGGGCGGGCGCGGCCGCGCCAGAGAAACAGCAGGGAATCGCACTGGGACAGCAGGCGCTCGCGAATGAACTCCGCGCCGCAGAGATGGGTCGTATGGAAACGGATTTTCTGCGGCGCGCGCCGCAGGGTGACCCAATGCACGATTTCGGACGCATCCTGGCCCTCGCCATAGACCCGGCGCGTCCGCCCCAAGGCCGCGGTCAGGCTCGCTTGGAACTGCGCCGACAGCTGTAGCCAGCCCGCGATCTGTTGCACGTACAGGGCCTGTTGCGGTTCTTCGTCGGCATCCAGAGCCGGCAGGGCTTCCATGAGAACGGCTCCCTGCAGCGTCAGTTCGGACAGCGCTTGGGCGAGCGGTTGCCACGCCGTCAAGACGGGGGTCCATGCTCCCCAACTGGCCATCTCCTGCACCCGCCAGGCCGTCTGACGTTCGCCCGCATCCAGAACGAGCTGCGCCAAGCGCTTCAATGCGGTTTCAAAGTTCTCCGCGGCCGCGGCCACGCCGGCCAGTACAGGGGACAGGGCAGCGAGATGCGTATCCGCGCCCGCCCGTTCCCGGAGCCACTGCGCCGCGTCGTTATCCTCTGCGGCCGCGACCAACGCCTGCAGGTTCTCCAGCGCGTAGCGCAGATGACGGGTAGTGCAGACGTCGGTGAAGTGCGAATCGAGGCCGTCCGCCAAACGTTGGACGTCGTCCACGACGATGCCGTCGAAATCGGCGGCGAAGTCAGGGTTGCGCTGCAGGGCGTGAAACAAGGCCCAATGATCCATGACGGTCACGTTGCCGTCCCGTTGCGCGCGACGGGGCGCGGGCGCCAACTGTGGCCAGGCCTCCGGTCGCGCGGGCATGGCCGGCAGGGATCCGGCAATGCGGGGCCATAAGCCATGGGTTTCCCAAGTATGTCGCAAGTGCAGCGCGTCGCGCGCCGCGTCCTGTTCCGCCGCGGCGGCCCACTGCAGCACCGCGCCCAGAAAACGGATTTCCGTGGGGCTCAGGACGCGCCCGGCTTTCCAGGCGTTGAGACGGTTCAGGTCCAGGCAACGGCGCGGATCCGGCACGTAGGCCAGAGACGGGCGCTCGGCGGCGTTAACGGCTTCCAGCGCGCGGAACAGGCCTGCGTGTTCGGGATCGTCGCGGAAATGAGGCAGGCAGAGAAGCAGGCGTCGGTCATTCCGCTGCACCCAGCGCACGGCGGCGGCGGCGAGGGCCTGGCGTCCGCCCGTCCCGCTGTGCAGGGCGAGCACTTGGGGCTCGCCCCGATTCAAGGCGCGTTCCAGGTTTTGGGTCCAGGCTGCCGGCGGTTCCGCGGCCGCGACGGGAGCGGGCGCGCGGTCCGCGGCGCCGTCTCCGCGGAGGTGGGCGGCAGACAGGGCGCGGTTGCGATGCCACGGCGCCAAATGGCGTCGGGCGGCTATATCGGCCCAAAAATCCCGGAGGCTCCATCCAGCCCGCGGGCTGTGCGCCAACAACGACTGCAGAATGCCGTCAGGAACTTCTTCCCAGCGGGCCAGCAACGTTACGAAGACCCGCGCGGTCGCCAACGCGTCGTCAAAGGCGCGATGGCTGCGTCCCGGAGGAATCGACAATTGATGACAGATGGCCGCCAAATTCGCCTGACGCATCGTAGGCAGGAGCATGAAGGCCATGTCGTACGTGTCCAGCAAGGCCAAAGCGGTAATCGGCACGCCGTGTTGCGCGAGAAACGCTTCCTCGAACGCCACGTTGTGGGCAATGAAATGGGTTACGGGGCGCTCCAGAAAGGCGCGTACGACGGGCTCGACTTCGCTCCATGGCGGCTGGCGCGCCAACAGGCTGGCTTCGATACCCGTAAGCTGGGTAATGAAAGGCCGTAACGAGCGGTTCGGATTTACGAGTTGGCGCAAAACGGCCTGCGCCCCTTCCGCGTCCAGGATCTCGCGGCCTTGGAAGCGTACGGCGCCGACTTCGATAATGCGATCCTTTTGCGGATCCAAGCCGGTAGTCTCCAAGTCCAGCGCCACGAAGAGCCTGTCGCTCGGGGGCGCATCGTGACGGAGGCGGGACATGCAAGGGGACGAAAGGCGAGGCGGCAACGCGCGCGCAAAGTCACTTTAGCATCCCGGAGCCGTTTTCAAAGAGACTTGCGCCCGTTGCGACGGGGCGCGCGCGCGACTCCCGCCGGCATTCGCGGTCTGTTCCCTGTGATAAAGTAGAGCGCGGCGGTTGCGGCCGGCGACTTTGAACCGAGACGGCGTTGCCGCCCTGGATTACGTCGTAATGGCCCAATCCGTGAACCGGAAGCGCTGATCCCTAGGCGGGCCAAGGGCCTTCCGGCTCCCGTCGCCGCCGGGGCGGACGCGGCGCGATGCTCGTTCCGCCCTGTCTGCCTGGCGTCGGAACGAACGGCGCAAGGGCTTGGCCGCGGCCAGCGGAGTTGGGCGCGGCCTTGTGAGTTGGGATGCATGCTTTGAACGTTTCCGACAAACAGTTGCCGCGGCCCACGCTTGACGTATCGGTGATTGTGACCGTTTTGAATGAAGCCGCCTCGTTGCCGGCCTTCCTGCCCGGGCTGTCGCGTCAGACGTTCGCTCCCAAGGAAATCATCGTCTGCGACGGCGGCAGCACGGATCCGACCCTGGATCTTCTCTCCGCGTGGCAAAGCGCCTGCCACGCGGACGGTCCATCCGTCAAGATCCTAACGCGGCCCGGCTGCAATATCAGCCAGGGCCGCAACGCGGCCATCCAGGCCGCGCGTTATGCGTTCATTGCCGTTACGGATGCCGGGATTCGGTTGGAGCCCGACTGGTTGGAGCAGTTGGTGCGCGTCATGGAACGCCATCGGAACGACGCCGACGTCCAAGGCGTGGCGGGGTTTTCCCTGCCGGAGGCCGTGGGGCCGTTCGAGACCGCCTTGGCCGGCACGACCCAACCCTTTCGACAGGATATTGACGCCGAGACCTTTCTGCCGGCGGGCCGTTCCATGTTGTTCAGACGCGCGGCGTGGCAGGCCGTGAACGGTTTTCCCGACTGGCTGGACTACTGCGAAGACCTGGTATTTGACCAGCAGGTGGAATTCCTGGCCGGGGGACGCAAGAAAGCCATGCCCTTGGCGCCGTTCTCGGTGGTTAGGGTGCGCCCGCGTCCGAATCTCAAAAGCTTCTGCCGGCAATACTTCCTGTACGCGCGCGGCGACGGCAAAGCCGATTTGCACGGGCGCCGGCATCTGGTGCGCTACGCCGCGTACGGCGCGCTCATGCCCTGGCTGGCGAGTCTGCTCTTGAGTCCCAAACCGGGACGCCGGCGAGTCGGCTGGCTTGTAGGCGGGGCAGGCGCCTTGGGCTATTGCTGGCGCCCAATAGTCCGCGTCCGGCAATTGGGGCGTTACCGTCTATCGGCGCGGCAGATGGCGCTTGCCTGGCTGTGGGTGCCGTGGATCCGCTTGGCCGGCGACATGGCCAAAATGGCCGGTTATCCCCTGGGGTGGCTTTGGCGCATTCGCCATTGGCGCCGCGCGGAAATCCATTGGCGGATGGGCATGCGCATTCGGGCCAAGCGGCCGCCCGTTTCCGCGGTGCGCCCGGATTGATCCGCCATGCCGCGCGGCCGTGCGCCTGTCCGGGGCTAACGCGCCACGAACGCCAACAGGGTAGTGGGGAACTGATCCGTGACGATCAGAAAGCCTTCCTGGCCCCATAGCGCGATGCCTTCCCAATTGCGCGCGACGGTTTCGTTCAGGATGGCGATTTCGATGGGGGGCGCATCCACCAGTTCTATCCGGCCCTGCCGGTAACGCAGAGCCAGGATGCGTTCCACGATATCGGTTCGGGCATGGCTGGGGCCTTTGAGCCAGCGTTCGCTGATGCCGTCCGACGCGGGCTGGATGCGTTTTTCGCCTGGCCAGTGAAAATTGACGACCCAGAACGTGCCGTCCGCCTGGATGGCCGTGGCATCCGTGATGCGGTATTCAATGCTCGGGAACGGCAGGGCGGACAGGGACGGCAGGGCGCGCGCATAGCGCAGGGCGACCGGCGCCGCATTCGTTGCCTGACCGTTGACCTCGTACAAAGCGGCCACGCCGTCAGGCAGCGGCAACAACGCTTCATAGGCTTTATTCATGAAACGGGTTTGCGGCGCCAGCGTAACCGCGCTGTGCGGATCCAGACGGATGGCTTCTAGGTCGCCTGTCACGGCGCCCTGGATCAGATAGCCCTGCATGAAACCGCGCATGCGCGCTTCCACGCTGATAAAAACCGTATCGCCTTGAAAGGCAATCGCTTCCACGCCTTCGTACCCTTCCAATACGCGCAAGGCGTCGGCCGACGCCAAGGGGATGGGAAAGGGTTCAAGTCCGCGCGTGGAATCGCCCTGCAGAGCCGCCGCGATATCTTGTCGGCGCAAGCCGTACAGGTTGTTGCCCCAGCGGTGCGGGTACTGAGGCAATAACACGAGCGTGTCGCCGTACCAGGCGAGACCGGACACTTCCGCTTCCGGCTGCGCCAGGGAGCCTTGCAACGACAGGAGCGTCGCCGGCCGCTCTATGGCCGCCTTGGCGGGCAGCGTCTCGAAAACGCCTTCCAAATCCGGGGCAACGCCCGCTTGGCATCCGGCCAGCGCGGCGACCAGGACCCCGAGCGCCGCTTGCAGTCTTTTCAAGGCCGCATAACGCGTCCGCCCCGCCTGCGCGCGGAACGCTACGCGTTCGTCCTGCCGCGTCATCGCCGCCGCTCGCGCCTGACGGCACTCACAAGAGGCGGCGTTCCCGGCAATGACGAAGGGCCGGAGGGCCTTCGTCCAGGGAGGCAGCCATAGGGGATGCCTGGCGTCAACCTTGCGCGGATGGCGTGCGCCATGCCCCAGCGGTATGGGGACGCGCCGTGGATGCTCGTTCGCCTGCTTGCCGCAGTCCGTTGCGTTGGGCGCGGACGGGAAGGCCGCCAGGCGAAATGGGCTGTTGCAGCAAGTATAAACCGTGGAAGCCGCGCCATAGGCCCATTCTATGCGGAAAGGCACGCGCCCGTGGAACTATGCCCAACGGCGCGCGGCGTGACGCCAGCCCTTGCCGGTACGGCCTTGGTCGCCTATTGGGAGAGGGAATCAATAAGCGGCCGCGAGGACGGAGCCTGCGCGCGCCAAGTTGTCGTTGCGGGCGGCGGCAAGGGAATGGCGGCTGGTTGCCGCTCCGCTTCTCTCCCGGCCTGGCAGGCTAGGCGCGCAAGGCCTTGGCCTTGTTCGGGCAGCCAGGCGTCGGGTTGGACGGACGCGGATTTGCGCTCAGGAACGAAATGCGCTCATACGGCCCTGGCCCTTCTCGGATCGGCGGGGCGCAGGTCATCCGGACGGAGACAGAAACCGACGCATGGCGTCCTGCCACGATGGCATAGCGCCCAAACCTTCCGTCCGTAAGCGAGTGTCCCGCAGTACGGCATGCAACGGCGTCGTTGCGGGCCGCTGCCATTCGCGGCTGGCAATGGGCGCAATCGGGACGGCGGCGCGGCCGGAGGCATCCAGTACGAACCGCGCCCAGTCATAGCGAGAGGTCGCGCCTTCATTGGTGACGTGAAAGATGCCGCAAGCCTCTCGTCGGACGATCGCATGGATCATGCGCGCGGCATCTACGGCATAGGTAGGACGCCCTATTTCGTCGTCCACTACCTGCAAGGTTCCCAGCCGATCCGCGGCCCGCATGATCTTGGAGGGAAAATGCTCTCCATAAGGGCCGAACAACCAACTCACCCGCACGAGGCAGTGCCGGTCCAGGAAGGGCCTGAGGACGTTTTCCCCGTCCGCTTTGCTGCGTCCATAAGCATTGACCGGACGCGTAGCGGCGCTTTCGGCGTAGACTGCGCCGGGATGCCCTGGAAATACTTCGTTGGTGCTGATGTGCAGCAAACGCGCTTGGATTTCGTCGCAGGCGGCCAGCAAGCCTTTCAAGGCTAAACAGTTGACCGCGTGAACGGCAGGCCAATTCGCCTTGGCTTCAGCGCCGTCCACATTCGTCCAGGCGGCCGCATTGATGACGACGTCCGGCCGGGCTTGGACAATGAGGCGCACAGCGCGCCGGCTTCCGATATCGCATTGGCGGCGTCCCCAAGCCATGACGGCGTCGCGCGGGAAAGCCGCCTGTAAAGAACGACCGAACAGTCCTTCGGCGCCGAGTATCAGAATCTTCATGGGCGAACCTTCGGGTAAACGAATGGGCCGCGCCGATCTTACCGGCCAGGCGCTGATTAAGCCATGAAAGCCAACGGGTACGTTGCAGCGGGGCAGGTGCAATCCAAGGCGCGTAGCGCGGGCCGCAGGCCGGCCGCTTGCGCGCATGGGCCGGCCTGCGCGGGACGCTCTCTTGGGACGGGAGCCGAGCCGACAGGTTACCCATCGGGACGCGCGGCGCGCCGGCACGACCGCGCGGCATCAAGCGCACGCGGGTTTCTCTGGGACCAAGGCGAGACGCGCAGGCCGACGAACTGGTTATTGGCGCCGTTGGCGCCAGGGCTTTTGACCGTAGAATGTAGGCGGGGGGCAAGGTCGATACCGCGGCCGGCGCCCAGTGCAGAGAGCCTGCTTTTATGTCCGCCACCCATGTCCAGAGTCCGTTTTCGGCCCGCGAGACGTCTTTCTCGATTGCGGTCGACCGGGATGCGGCCGGCGTACGCCGCCGTCTGGACTGGCTGGCTCTGATCGCGCGCCCCCTTGACCAGGCGGCCCAGGCCTTGGATTGCCGGTTGCGTCTGGTGGGCGGATGGGTGCGCGACGTCATCCTCGCCTCGCTGGCAGTGGCGGAGCCTCCGGTGCGGACGCAAGCGGAACTGGATATCGTAACGGAAGGCGACGCGCCCGCTTTGGGCCAGTGGCTCAAGCGGCGCTGGGGCGGATCGCTGACGGTGCATGACGCTTTCCGGACCGCGACCTGGCGCGTGTCGGCCCAGGCCTTGGCGGCAAATGCGGCTTGGCCGGAGCCGTTGAGCCTAGATCTCATCACGGCCCGGTCCGAGATCTATCCGGGACCGGGGCAGTTGCCGCGGATCGCGCCGGCCTCTTTTGCCGCGGATATGGCGCGCCGGGATTTCAGTTTCAACACCTTCGCCGCCGACTGGGACGCCTTGATGCCCTTGACGCAAGGCGCTTCGTCGCTGCAATGCCGCGGACAGGCCAACGCGTTGCCAGACCTGCGCGCCGGTTTGGTCCGGGCGCTGCACGCAGACAGCCTGAAAGACGATCCCACCCGCGCCTACCGGGCCGTCCGTTACGAACAGCGTTTTGGCTTTGCGTTGGAAGCCGCGACGGCGCGCCTGATTCAACAGGCGCTTGCGGAAGGGGGCTTGGCTGCCCTGACCGCGGCGCGGACGCGGCAGGAAATGGAGCGCATTTTTCAGGAGGCCCGGGCGGCGGATATCGTGCAGCGCCTGTCGGAGTTGGGCCTGCTGGCCCTCTTTGGCGTACCCGACGTCCCGGCGGCGCTCGCGGCGGCCATGCGCAGAGTGCCGGCGGACGACGCGGCCCGCGCGGACGTATGCTGGATCCTGCTCCTGTCCCAAGCGACTTCGGCCGCTAACGCTTTTGACGGCTTGGCCTTGGGTCTGGCGGGCAAGGTGCGGAAAGGCATAGAACAACTCAGACGGTTTCGGGCGGACCTGGATCCGGCTGTATGGACGGCTCTGCGTCCGAGCCAAAAATGCCGCCGCCTGCGCGGGCTTGAAGGGGGGGCCGTCCGCGCCTTGCGCGCGTGGCATCCCGTCCTGGAGGCCGATCTGGAACGCTACGAACAGGAGTGGCAGGCTTTCCGGCCGGCGCTGGACGGCCAAGCCCTGCTCGCTTTGGGCTACGCGCCGGGACCGCGTTTGGGGGCCGCCCTGAATCAGCTGCGGGATGCGGGCCTGGACGGCGCCGCGCCCGCGGATGCGGTCGCCTTCATCCAGCGCCTTTTGGGGCCGCCGGCCGCGAGCGACGGACCTTACGGCCGCGCCCAACTCGCCAGTCCGAAGAGGAGGAACAGAACAGGCTGATGCAACAGGTAGATCGGCAACGAACGCTGTCCCAGGAAGCGGAGAGCCTTCAGCGGCCCGAACCGTTGCAGCCGCGGGCCGAGCGCGGTACCCTCTCTGCGGGCGTAGCTCTGCAGTCCAACGCAGATTCCGATCAAAAAGAGACCGAACCAGCGAATCAGGGGGAAATAATCGATAGGGGCGTAATCGGCGCCTTTGAAGCCCAGCCAGGCGAGGCGGGTGACGGGGCCGGCAAAGGTCAGGCCGTCCAGCCAGGAACCGACGAGGTACAGGGGCAGGCCCAAGGCCAACGCCAGCCAGGGCCGGGTCAGGAAAGGATACGCGACGGCAATGGACAGACCGATCAAATGCAGGATGCCGAAACGAATGTAGGCCTGCGGGCCCAACGCCAACCGCGTGATGAGGGTCAGGACGAAGCCCCAGCCCAGGATGATCCCGCCGCGGAGCGCGAAGAGGCGCCAGCGCTCGAGGAAAGGCCGCTGCGCCCAGCGCGGCGACTGCGCGGCCAACGCCGAGGAGACGCCGGCGACCACAATGAACAGGGAGGCGGTCGCGTGCTGGAAGTAGCCCCAAAAGGGCGCGTCGAAAACCTGCCGGGAATGGCCGAAAAAATAGAGATCGTACATGAAATGATAAATGACCATCATGGCGACGGCTGCGCCGCGCAACGCGTCAATCTCGTCCAACGCCGCGGCCGCGCGGCGGGTTCTTGGCGTCAGGCGGAGCCACGCCCAAACTGGCTTCATGCCGCGGCGCGTCGGGCGCGCAAACGCGCGCCGGCGGCGACGCCGGACGCGGACGGCGGCGTCATTCCTGGTACAGCCAGTCCATCAGTACGCTTTTGGTCAAGGCCATTTGCCGGGTCTCCGGATCGCTGCGCTGCAATTGGCGCAGGGCCTGAAAATGCTTCCGCCCGAGATCCGCGACGTAACGCGGGTAATAGAACCCCAGGCGCCAGGAGCCGGCGGCCAATCCGTATTCCTTGGCGATCTTGGCGCGGTTCGGCGCGAGCGCGCGGCCGATATCCAGGGCCTTGCGCCAGGGACTTGAGCGGTGCCACATGCGCGCCAGATTGCGCGGCAGCGCGCTGACGTCCGAATCGATCGTCCACAGCAAGGCGTAGGCCGCGCGGAAGGCCTCGTCGTCGCGGGCCGGCTTCAACGCCGCCAAGACGGCAGGGGGAACGTCGGCGTTCAGGCATTCCCGCGCCAGACGCAGGATCAGGTATACGCCCGCCTGCCATTCCGACTGGCGGGCGAGCTGCAGCGCCCGGTCCCAGTCGAGGTCGTCCCGGCAAGCCTGCGTGACGGCCAAGATGTCGCAGGCGGGACGCAACCCGGTATAGAACATGTGCTGGAAGGAGGCGTGAATGCATAGATGCAGCAGCAGATCCTCCGCGGACAGGCCGCGTATCTGGGCGCCGGCAACGGCCAGCGGCTGCGCGCGTTCCCACAGGCCGTCCAGACTGGACAGGGCATGCCGGTCTTTCGGCCAAGTGACGTTCCAATGCACTTCGACCACGGTCCGGCGCGCATTCATCATGCGCGGCAGATGATGCACGTCCTCCGTCCAGCGCGGAATGTCCAGGGGTTCCTTGCTCGCGTAGCCCAGTTCCTGCAACGCGGCGGCCGCGCACGCAAGATGCGCCTTCGGCACCAGAATGTCGATGTCGTCCATTTCCCGCATGCCGGCTTCCGCGTAGACGGCCGCGGCCAAATGCAGGCCTTTGAGCGCGATGAGAGGAATGCCTTGCGCCTGGAAGGCGTCCGCCATCTGCCGCAACTCCGCGAACAGCAGCAGATTGCGCATGGTGCAGGCCTGAAACGCCTGGGCCAGTTCCTCCTGCACGGAACGCGGCAGGCCGTCCGCGGCGGACGGCCTGCCGCGTAACCGGCTGTGCAGGAGCGGACTGATTCTCTGCACGCGGGCCATGTCGCGCAGACGACGCCAGTCGGCGGGCGCAAGGTCTCCGCCGTTGAAGGTTGCCTGGGCGGGCGCGCGCCGCTTGAGACAGTCGAGCAAGACGGTCTGGAGTTTGGGATCGGAGAGAGACATGGGGCAGGGACGGAGGCGGGCAGGCCACGAATACGGATAGTATAGCAGTCACGCCCAAGAGGCGGGCGGCGGCCCGGCTCAGCGTGCCGGCCGCGACGGGTCGGGGCCCGCGCGTCCCAGGCCTGCGCAGCCCGGCGCCGGCTAGGCGGCGCGTTCCGGATGGCTGGGGGCAGAGGGTCGGTGAAACAGGGAGCGCAAGTCGGAAAGAGGCAGGTAGGCCGCGAGCTGGCGCACCTCTCCCGTGAGCCACAGCGTGCCGGCATAGCCTACGCCGGCGGCCAAGCCGCTCACCCATAGATTCAGGCCCCAGCGCCCCAGGCCCCACGCCACGAGGATCATGACGGCCAAGCCCAGCAGGGGCTTCCAGATCAATGTCCGCCAGCCTACCGGGCCCAAATGGCGGCGGATGCCGATTTGAAAGGATACGAAGAGGAACAGTTCGCTGAGATTGGTCACGAGGGCGGCGCCGGCGTAGCCCAAAACCGGAATGAGCAGGGCGTTGCCGGCGACGTTGAAAAGAACGACGCCCGCGAAGGCCTTGGTCAGATAGCGCTGCTGGTTGAGGGCAATCAGTACGTACTGGGTGACGGCATTGACGAAGTTGAGCAGGATCGTCCAAATGACCAGGCGCAGGGCCAGGTCGGACCCGCCGACGTAGGCGAAGGCGCGTTGGAACAGCGTTACCTCCTGCGCCACGCCGACGAAATCGGCGCCCCCGACGAACAGAACCAGCGGCCGGGCCCACCAGGTAAAGGCGAACGCGAGCGGAACGCTGACGAGGGTCAGCAGACGGACGCTCAGCCGATAGGCCCCCAGCAGGCCGTCCCCGGTCCGTTGCGCGTAGCGACTGAACAAGGGAAAGATCGCGAAATTGAAAACGCTGGGAATCAGGGTGATGCCGAAGCGGTATTTGAGGGCGACGCTGTACAGGCCGCTGGCCACTTCGCCGGACAAGAGGCGCAGCAGCCAAATGTCGATGTTCAGCAGGATGTTGGCCAAGAGCGAATTCAGGAGGAAAGGCAAGCTGTTGGCCAGCATCCAGCGTTGCAAGGCCGCATCCCATTCCCAGCGCCAGCGGAACAGCGACCGCCGCAGCGCGGCGTAGAACCAGACGACCTGCACGATGACGGTCAGGGCCGCGACCCAGGCAAGGCCGGGCAACCCCCATCCCGACAGCAAGGCCCACGCGCCCAGGCCCGCTTTCAAAAGCGCGGAAAAGGTGGTCAGGCTGGCCGGATACTCCATTTTCTCGTACGCATGGAAAGCGGCGCTGAGCGCGTCCGAATAGCCCGCGAACAACATGACGAGAGCGAAGATCGCGATGGTTTGCACCTCGACCGCCGTGATGCGGTCCGCCTGCCAGAAGAGCCAGGTGACGCTGAACATGGCGAGCGCCGTCAGGAACCAGATGCCGGTGCGCAAGACGCAGACGTTGGTCAGATACCGGTGGGCCGCCTGCTTGTCTTTGGCCACCTCGCGGGTCAGCAACGTATCCAGGCCAAAGCGGGAAATGAGTTCGAAGATTCCGTACAGGGCGATGACGAAGGCGAATTGCCCGGTCCCGACCGGCCCCAACAGACGCACGTACAGCATGGCGAAAGCGAATTCGACGCCGCGCGTGATGAGGGTCAGATTCATGGGGACGACGATGTTCTTGGCCACGACGACGGCTTCGGACGCGCCGGGACCCGGACGTCGGTAGCGGCCCCAGCCCCACCACAGCAGCAACAGGAAAGACAGAATGACGGCCAGGAAGCTGAAGAACAGGCCGACGCGGACGCTGAGGGGGCTGTATACGAAACGCACTTCGCCGTCGAACCCCGCCGGCAACGGCACGGCCCGCAAGGATCCGTTGGCGCGCAGGACAGGCGCTTCTACCCCCGCGTCCGCGTGCGGGCCGGCATGCAGGTACGCTTTCCACCCGGGAAAATACGCGTCCGCCAGTACCAGCCAGGCCGGAGCGGACGTCTGGGTGGCCACGCGGACTTCGTTGGCTTCGTAGCGGGCAATGCGCGTGGCCGTCCGGTCCGGACGCGGATCGATCCGGCCTTGTTCCCGCCGCGCGGCGCCTTCCAGCAGCACCGTGGCGGCCAAATCGACGTCGCGGAAAGGCAACGCGTCCGCCGGCGCGGTGACGGCATGCGTGACCAGGAACGCGCGCGGCAACGCGTCCCGGTTTTCGAAAATCCGCAACGCGCCGTCTTGGAACACCTGCTCCCAGCCCGGCGCCGTGACGGGAAAATAGGTCAGCAGGTACTTGACGTTCCAGAGATCCAACAGCGGCGAGTCCAGGTGCGGCGGCGAGGCGTAGGTCGCGTAGAGATAGCCGGCGCGGTTGAAATTCAGATCGACGTTCCGCCCGCGCCAACCGGCCTGGCCCAAACGCGCGAACACGCGCACGAACTGCGCCGGCAGCAGAAACGTTTTGCCGCGGAGATCGTGCCATCCGAAATAGAAGCCCAGATTGGCATCCAGCAAGCCCTGGCCCCGCCGCGTCAGCGTGGTCAGGCGCCACGTATGCGCCGCGGGCTCGCGCGCGGCCAGAAAACGCGCCGCCGGCGGCGGCGTCCGTCCCGGTTCCCAGGCCGGATCGGAACGCGGCAGGAAGCGGCCGTGGGCCAAAAACAGATCCGCGGCCAATACGGCCAGGATCCAGCCGACGGGCCGCCATGTCCCGCGGGCGGCGTCCGCGTGGGGTTGGGCGCGCCGGAACCGCAACAGCCACGCGCCTACCGCCCCGGAGACCGCGCCCAAGTGCAGGGCGTTGCCCATTTGATAGCCCAGAAACATGCGTTCTTCCCGGAACAGGGCTTGGCCGTATTCGCTCGCGCGCAAGATCCAGCGTACGGCCGGGTGGAAGAAAGCGGGCTGCCACCAGACCCAGACCCAGAGGCCCAGGATCAAGACGCCGCACGCGCAGGCTCCCAGCCCCAGGACCTGGACGGCCTGGCGCACGCGCGCGGACGGGGGCGCGGCGGGGTCCGGCTGCCGCGCATTGCGCCAGGCCTGCAGGCCGATCCCGCCCAACGCGGCCAGGCAAAAGGACCATACGTAGCTCCAGTTGTGGGCCGTGAGAATGACGGACCAACCGGGCAGGGCGTACAGAACGCGATAGAGAGGAGTGCCCAGGGCCAAGAGCAAGGCCGCGCTGCCCAGGGCCGCGAGGAGCCAAAAGGCGCGTCGCTGGCGCGGAGCCAGGCCGCCGGGCGTCAGGCTGGCGACCAAGGCCAACAGCATAAAGGCCCACGTCGCCAGGCCGACGTAACTTGATCCTACCGGATAGGCGCGCAGGCCCCAGTCCATGGATTGGGCATTGCGTCCGAAGACGTTGAGCGGCGCGGCGCGCCAGCGCCAGGCCCAAAAGTCGAACCAGCGATGATGGCTGGGATTGCCGTACGCGTTCGGCACCCAGAAGGTGAGCGCCTGGCGTTTCGGCCAGGCCCGATCGGAGACTTCCTGGAAAGACGCGCCCGCCTCCTGGTAGCTGAACAGGTAGTTTTCGATGAAGGGCGCGATCTGGATGGCCGCCATGGCCAAGCCGAGCCCGAGCATGACGCCCAGCCAGACGGCCTGTTTCGCGGTCCGTTGCAGGGCCTGCGCCCGATACCAGGGCCGCGCCCCGGCGGGCGCCGCGGCGCCGTCCGCCCTTTCCTCGCGTCGCAAACTGCGGAACAGGGCCGCCAGGCGCACCGCCGCGTAACTGCCGGCAAACAGGGATCCGTACGCGAAGAATTCAGGATTCCAGGCCAGGGCGCTCAGGGTAATGGCGGCCGCGCCCAACAGCAGATAGGGAATGGGGCGGAAACTGACCGGCCCTTTCGTCTGCTGTTTGCGCAAAATCGCTTCGATCATGGCCAACAGCCACGGCAGCCACGCGCTGGTTGCGATCAGGGTCGGCCAGACGGCATGGGTATAGTTGAAGCCGCCCAACATGTAGGCCGTGCCGGCCCAGCACGCGGGGCCCGGGGCCAAGCGCAAGGCGCGTCCGAAAACGAACATGCCGAGGCCGGCCAGCGCCAAGTGGAGATAGGCGTACAGCGCGGCGGCCACATGCGGGTTGCCCCATAGCAGCATCAGGGCCGGGGGATAGAGCAAGCCGGCCTGGCCGCCCGCCAGGAAGGGGGTGCCGGTCAAGGCATGGGGGTTCCACAGAGGCCACTGGCCTTGGGCCAGATAGGCGCGCAGGAGATGGCGCCAGGCCTGATTCTGAAATACGACGTCGCCCAACGCCGCGTTGTGCGGCACCAGCTCCGGCATGACCTCGCGCCAGGGCGCGCTCAGCGCCAGTACGTCATAGGGCACGAGGGATTGTCCCGTCCAGGGCGCCAGCAAGGCGGGCCCCAGCCCCAGCAGCGGCAGCAGCAGGAGCCAGGCGCCGGCGCCCAGGTCGGCGCGGCGTTTACGCAGGAGAGACATCGAGGCGCGTGATCCGTTCGGGCCCGGCCGGGCCGGCGCGCGCCGGCCCGGCCGTCAGGGCAGCGCCGGCGCCCCGCGCCGGGCGGGAGGTCGCCGCCGCAATGGCCTGATCGCCGTCTAACAGGCTATGTGGCGGGCGCGTCGGGGGCAGTACCGGTCCACCGTTCTTGCAAATCGGCCGCCGTCACGTCCGTCAAGGAAGCCAGACGCCGCGCGGGGGCCGGAAAAGCGAGATGCTCCGTCACGGCATTGGGCACGGCATACACGCGCAGGCCCGCGCGCAAGGCGGCCGTAACCCCGGGCAACGAGTCCTCGAACGCGGCGGCTTCATGCGCCTGCACGCCCAAGCGGCGCAGGGCCAGGCGATACAAATCCGGCTCCGGCTTCAACCGTTCCACGTCGTCGCCCGTGCAGATGACGTCGAAATGGCGTTGGAAGTGGCGTCGCTCCAAATGGCCATGCACCCAAGCGGCGTCGGAATTGGACGCGATGGCGACGCGTACGCCGGCGCGGCGCAAAGACGACACCAGCGCCGGGGCGCCGGGGCGCCAAGTGGTTCGTTCCAGCTGGGCGAAGAACGCCGCCTGGTGTTGGCGCCGCAGGGCTGCGCGGTCCACCGGGCGTCCCGTACGCTCTTCCAGCAACGCGAACGCCCGACCGTCTACCCAGCCCCCCACGAACTGTCCCCAGTCCTGCACCGGCAGCTGGGTTCCATGCGCCTGGAAGATGCGGGCCCAGGCTTCGTATTCGGCGGTTTCGGTATCCAGCAACAGGCCGTCGAAATCGAAAATCACGGCGCGCAACATGTCAACCGTTCCCGCCGCGCGCCGCGGGCGCCACGGAATCGTATACGTCCAGCGTCAAGCGGGCGATGCGGGTCCAGTTGAAATCCGCTTTCACGACGGCCTGGGCCTGCACGGCCCGTTGGCGCGCTTGCAACGGATAGGTCAGCACCTGATCGATGGCCCGGCCAAGACTCTGGGCGTCGTTGGGGCGGGCGGTCAGGCCCGTGACGCCGTTTTGGACCACTTCCGCCAAGCCGCCGACCTGGGACACGATCACGGGACAGCCCGCGGCCATGGCTTCCAGCGCCACGATGCCGAACGGTTCGTAGAGGCTGGGCATCAGGGCGGCGTCTACCGTAGCCAGCAGCTCGTTGCGTTGGGCGTCCGTCACGAAACCCAACAGGGCAACGGCATCCTGCAACCCGCGGCGCCGGACCTCCGGGGCCAAGGCGTCGCTGTGCCGTCCCACGACCAGCAGACGCGTGTGCGGATGGCGCGCAAGCACCTGCGGCATCGCGTCCAACAGCACGTGCAGGCCCTTTTGGTGCGTCATGCGACCGACGAACAGCAACAGATTTTCCCCCTGGTCGCGGTAGGCCCGGAACAGGCGGCGCCGGTCGTCCGTCGTCCGCGCCGCGGGTTCCGGCAGCGCGATGCCGTTGGGAATGACCGGGCAGCGCGCAGGCGGCACATGGAACGTGTCCGTCAAGCTGTCGCGCATGAATTGGCTGCAGACGATGATCCGCGCGGACGCGTGGCACAGCCGGGCTTCCATGGCGTGGATCATCCGGTTCAGGTCGTTGCCCAGATGACCGTAGTGCCGTCCCTTTTCCGTCGCGTGGATCGTGGCGACCAACGGGATCCGCCAGGCGCGCTGCAGTTCCAGCGCGGCCGGGGTCGGCAGCCAGTCATGCACGTGCAGCAGATGGAAGGCCTGCTCTTGCGCCAAGGCGCGGGCCTGGGGCAGGAGGCTGTCGTTGATTTGCATCGTCAGGCCGTACAGATCCTCGGAACTGTCGTAGACGTAGTTGGAAGGCGGTCGCGGCCAAGGGAAGCGATGCACATGCACGGACGCGCCGACCCGCTCGTACGCGGCGGCTGAGGGCGCGCCGGGCGTCAAGAGATGCATTTCGAAGCGGGACGGAACCCCTGCCCCGCTCATGGCCTGGATGAGTTCCGCCACGTGGCGGCCCAGACCGCCCACGATATTCGGGGGATATTCCCAAGAGAGCATGAGCACGCGGGGATCCGCGGGAGACGGGGCAGGCATGGGCGCCGCAACCAAGGATCAACCCGCGCCCGGCGCTACGCGCGGGCTTCCGCGCGGAGGGACAGGCCGCGGCGCGCGTTGGGACGAGGCGTTCCGGCCGCGCGCAGGAACCCGTCGACGTAGCGCGGTCCGACCCGTTGCCACGTATACCGGTCGCGGACGCGGGCTTGTCCCGCCTGGCCGGCCGCTACGCGCGCGGCGGCGGAACGATGCAGGCAGGCCGTCAACGCGTCCACCAAGGCCGACGCGTCGTGCGGCGCGATCAGAAAGCCCGCGTCGCGCGTGACCAGCTCCCGGTTAGCTCCCACGTCCGAGGCGATGACCGTCTTGCCCTGGCTCATCGCTTCCAAAACGACGGTCGGCATGCCTTCCTGCAACGACGGGAAGACGGCGCAGCCGGCGGCCCGGTATTCTTGCAGCAGCGCCTGTCCGAAGCGGGGTCCGACCCATTCGACGTTGGACAGACCGCACCCTTGCACGGCCGCGGCCATGGCGCCGTCGCCTACCAGGCGTAGCCGCGCCTCCGTGCCGCGCAGCCGCTTGAAGGCCTGCAGGAGTTGCGCTACGCCCTTGGGGTATTCGATACGTCCTACGAAAAGGAAATCGCGGGCGTCGCCGGGCTTGACGGCCGGCCAGGCTTCGACGTCCACGGCATTGGGCAGCCGCAGGATACGCGCTTCCGGCACCCCCAGCGCATGCGCCACGACGTCGTCCGTCAGACCGCCCATGGACACCACGAAGTCGGCTTCGCGGGCAATATGGCGCCGGGCCCAGAGGCGCGGGCCGCGCAGCAGGGCATCCCGGAGCGCGGCTTTGCCGGACGCCTTGAGATAACCGCCGAAATACTGCGCCTGGCACGCGGCGAAGCCATGATCGTTGACGATGCAGGGAAAGGCCCTGTCCTTGACGTACCGGAGCAGGGACAAGCCGTCGCTGTAGCCCACGTCGTACGCCGCGTCCCCGATCCAGGCGCGCACGCGGCTGGCGAACGCGAAGACGTTGCGGCCGAAAGGCACGCGGTATTCCCGGACTTGGGGCAGCGTCGGGAAATGGCGCGTCCGATAGGGATGCAAGACGTCCACGGCATGCCCGGCTTGGGCCAAGTGCCGAATCAAGTGCCGCGAATGCAGGCCCGAACCCCCGAGCTTGTCGGGAAACAGGTGAGGCGTGGCGAAAAGGATTTTCATGAACCGCTCCCGTAGCGAACGACGTTCTGTTGGTGCTCCGCATAGGTGCGGGCGAAGGCATGGCCGCCGCCGGGACCGGACGTATGGAAAAAGCAATACACCGTATAGGCGGGCTCCAGGGCCGCTTGCAGCGAACTCAGTCCCGGATTCGCAATCGGACCGGGCGGCAGGCCCGGGTACAGAAAGGTATTATAGGGCGAATCGACTCTTTCGTAGTCCGCCAGCTGGATGGGCGGCCACCAGCCTCCGGCTTCGCGGCCCAACGGGAACTGCACGGTCGGATCCGACTCCAGAAAAGGGCCGCGCACCTGATCCCCGCACCGTTGGTTGAGACGATTGTAATACACGCTGGCGATCAAAGGGCGTTCCTCGTCCAGTACGGCTTCCCGTTCGATAATGCTCGCCAGGATCACCGCGTCCCGTCCCGCCAACGAGGCGCTGGCGCGCGCGAGGCCGTCCGCGCCCAGTTTGGCGTCGAAATTGTCCAGGAAACGGGCCAGCACCGTCTCCGCGTCGTCCGCGTTGACGGGAAAGCGGTAGGTGTCGGGAAACAGGAACCCTTCCAGATTGGCCTCCGCCGGCAGATCCGCCAGAAAAGCGTAGTCGTCGAAGATGGTCATCTCGCGGGGCCGCGCGGCGGCCTGCAGGAAACGGGTGCGATCAATGACGAAGTTCGCTTCCAGCCGTTCCGCGATTTCTTCCATGCGCAAGCCTTCCGGCAAGGTGACCAAGACCTCTTCGTAACTGGATGCCTGGAGCGCGGCGGCCACCTCCGGCAGGGTCATGTTGCCGGCCAGCATGAAATTGCCCGCTTCCAGGTAGCGATCCAGACCGTTGACCCGCAGGTACAGGTTGAACAACTCCGCGTCGGCGATAAAGCCCTCGTTGGCCAGGCGGTAGGCGATGTACAGCGCCGGTTCGCCGGGCGAGACGACGAAAGGACGCAGCCGCGGCGGGCCCGCGGCCCGCGCGGCCAGTTCGTCCGCGCGCAGTTCCAGGCGATACGCCAGCCACCAGCGTTCCATGTTGTCGGGCGTCAGGGCGCGGCCCGCGCTGTGGATGTCCCAGAGCGGGCGCGGGCCGGACCGTACGAGCGCGGTCTGGCCCGCCACGAAATCGAGCGCCGTGCGGCCCGCCCACAACACAAGCGCCGCCGTGAACCCCAGACCGGCCAAGCGCAGGAAGACGCCGAACGCGGACAGGCCGTGGCCGCGGGGGGCGGCCAGGGACGCCGCGCCGACGCGCGCGCGGTGCCGGGCGATGCGTTGGCGTCGTTGCGTGTCGTTGGCGTTGCGTCTGCTCATCCGGAACGGGTTCCGCCTACGGGATTGCCTTGCGTCCGCTCAAGATATAGCATAGCAAGTTCGCGCCAGGGCCGTACGCGCCGGCGGCCGGCCGCCGCGGCCGGGCAACGGGGGCGTCAGGCGTCGATCCGTCCGAGCGCGGGGCCCGCTGCGTCGTCCTGTCCGCGCATGTACGCTTCCAGCACCAGGGCGGCGGCCACGGCATCTTCCAGGCCTTCCAACCCGGCTTGCGTCCGTTGCGCATAACGCGCGGCTGCGGAGGTGTACTGCTCGTCCCAGAAGATGACGGGCCGCGGCTGGGGCAAGAGGATGCGCTGGGCCTGCACGAAGCGCAAGGCCCACTCCCTGACGTACCGCGCTTGCCGATGATCCGCGCGGCCTTGCCATACGGGCAAGCCGCACACGATCCGTTCAATGCTCTCCTGGCGCACGAAACGGCACAGACGGTCGAAATCCGCCCTCCGACTCGTGCGCTGGAGCACGGCCCGGGGCTGGGCGGCCAGCCACAGGGAATCGCTTACGGCAATGCCTATGCGGCGCCGGCTGACGTCCAAACCCATCAAGCGGGGTTTTACGTGCGCGTCCATCGTCTGCGCGCCGGCGGGGCGGGACGCGCGTCAGCCGGTCCCGGCGGCCGGCGCTCCGGGCAATTCGGTTCTGACCTGGATGCGTTGCGCGAGCCGCGGCAAAGCGTCTTGGTTGTCCGGTTGCAGTTGGATCTGCGGCTCGGCCCGGGGCGACCAGGCGGCCAGCAGCGCGGCGGCCTCCGGCAGGGACTTGCCGGCTATCTGGGCGCGAATGCGTTCCGCATCCGCTGTGCGGACGTACTCGGCCGCGGCCGTCACGTTGAACCTGATTTCCGCGCCGGCCACGTCCGGATCCGGCTGCAGGGCGATATCCAGCGTGGCCGGCAACAAACGACCGTCCGGCGGCGTGCGGCGTCCGATCTGGGCCAATACGGGTTCCACCAGGGTGCGCGTGTCGACGGCCAGGCCGCTGACGAGGACCATCATCGTCATGGTAAATTCGTCCGTCGCTTCTTCGTTGAAAAAATCCGTAGTCGTCCACTGCACGGATACGTCTATCGAGGCGTCCGGCAGCCATTCCTGCGGTATGACTTCATGGGCCAGTATCTGCCGCGCTTGCTGCCGCGCGTTCGCCAACAGATGCGCGCGCAACGCTTCCTTGTCCGTTTGGGACACGACGGACGTCAAGGTCGACTGGCCGCCGCCGGTCGGTTCGGGATTCGTGACGCGCAACCGGAAGGCCAGGCCGCCGGCGATGGTATTGATGCTGTTGGCCGGCACGTTGCCGGCCTCGCCGGGTTCCACCGCGGCAATGGGAATCACGTTGACCAAGGGCGTACGGGCCGCCAAGACGACTTCTTCCGTCGTCGCGAACCGAATGGCCTGTCCGGTGCCGGTCTGCACGTACGTGCCGGCCGGCACGGTGACGGATTCGTCGGCATTGTTGCTGGCCAACAGAAAGCCTTGCGCTTTGGCCGCGGGTCGCAGGCGCCGGCCCGACGCGGCGCGGGTGCCCACGATTTCATGCCTGACCGCAACGTAGCGCGCGGGCGCCAAGCCGGCGTCGGGATCCGTCTCTTCGACCAACAGGCTGGCCGTCATGGGCACGTTCACGACGAGGCGTTCCGTAGGCGGATACACCGTAACCGTGGCCGCAGGCCGCACGAACCGCGCGAACGCGATCAGCGCGCCGGCGGCGAGCAGCAGCCCAAGCAGAACCGACGCCGCGCGGCGCCATGTCGGCTGGCGCGGGATGGAGGCATGGGTCGGCCGAAAGGCCGCCGCTTGAGGCCGGAGCCTGGATGCGAAGGCGGTCTGGCCGGCGCGCGGCGCGCGGACGGCGCGGGCCTGGGGCGGCTGTCTGGATTGCCCGCGGAGATAGCGCGTTGCGCTCTCCACGGACGCGAAAGCGGGCAGGGACGCCTGCCGCAATTGGGACAGAGGCGCAGGGGCAAGGCACGCGAAAGCCACAATTTGGCCGGTGCGCCGGGCTTGGCGGGTCAAGGCCTGCGCCCAGCGCTGCCCCTGCGCCTCGGCCGGCAAGGCTTCCCAGATCACGAGCAGATTGCGCCCGCGGGAGAAGGCCGGGTCTTGCAAAAGGGACAGCAGGTTGCTGCGTTCCGTAATGCGCAGGGTGTCAAACACGATCTAGGGAGCGGATACGCATTGGGCCCACATGGGCGCTGGAACCAGAGGCAGGGCAGAGAGCGGACGCGCGGCAGAGACCGTGCGCCTGACCCGCGACCTCAGCCCACGGTCATGCGCGCAAGGCGCCTCGGGTGGCCCTGCGTCGGGCCTCCTGGCCGCGCGGCGTCCCCGTACGCGACGCAGGCGAACGGAAGCCTGGCCGGCGGCGTCCTGAAACCCCGTGGCTTGAGAGGCCTGCGGGAGGTGCGCGCCCAAAGCCAAGCCGGCGTTGTCAAGCGCGGCCCTTGTCCCCGTGGGGGGCGGCCTGTTGCACACCCGCCTCCGCGCGGGCGCGTACGTTTTCCGGGGCGCGCCGGCGCCTTGACGGCTCCTGCGCCAGGCTTCTGCGCATGAGCGCGCGCACCGCAGCGCGCAGTCAAGGCGCGGCTTCCAGCTGCGCGGCAATGCGGCTTTCCAGAACTTGCAAGGCGGCGGACAGGCCGGCGGCTTTCTTCCCGCCGGCTTGCGCCAGGTTTTGACGCCCGCCGCCGCCGCCGCCGATGCGGGGCGCCGCGTGCCGTACCAGCGCGCCGGCGTGCAGGCCGGCGGCGGCCAACGCGGGGGAGACGGAAACCACCAGCATGGGACGCCCGTTGATCAGGGCGGCCAGACCGATCGCGCACGGACCGCGGCGATCCTGCAAGCGATCGCACAGGGTGCGCATCGTTTCGATGTCCTGCGCCTGCACCTGTTGCAGTATGCAGGGCACCCCCGCAATGGTTTGGCTCTGATCCAGCAAGCGCTCGATTTGCGCTTGCGCCTGCGCGCGTTGGCGCGCCTGTTGCTCCTTGCGCAAGCGGCTGTTCTGATCCAGCAGGGACTGCACCGAGGGCACCAGCCTGTCGGGTTGGGTTTTGAGCAAGACCGCCGCCTTGTCCAGGCGTTCCAGGGCGGTCCGGACGTACTGGTTGGCCGCTTGGCCCGTCACCGCCTCGATGCGCCGTTGGCCGGCGGCGCTGCTGCTCTCGCGGACGATGTAGAAGGCGCCGAGCGCAGACGTGGAAGCCACGTGCAGGCCCCCGCACAGCTCTTGGCTGAGATAGGGGGCGGAGCCGATGCGGATCACGCGCACGACGTCCGCGTATTTTTCCCCGAACAGGGCCATGGCGCCGGCGGCGACCGCGTCCGCGTACGGTTCCCAGCCGGCCGTCACCGGATGGTCGGCCAAAATGGCGGCTTGGACAGCGGCCTGCACATCGACGATTTCCTGCGCCGTCAGGGCGCGGGGCCAGGTGAAGTCGAAACGCAACCGCTCCGGCCCTACCAGGGAACCGGCCTGATGCACGGAGGCACCCAGGCGCGCGCGCAACGTCGCATGCAGGAGATGCGTGGCCGTGTGGTTCCGTTCTACGGCCCGGCGGCGCGCCGGATCCACCTCGCACCGGGCGGCGTCGCCGACCCGCGGTTCGCCGGCCAGGATGCGGCCGTCATGCACGATCAGGCCGGGCAAGGGCCGACGCACGCCGTCCACCCGGAGCGTCCAGGGCGCGCGGGCGTCCGCGCCCGCCGAGACGGTGCCCGTATCGCCCAGCTGGCCGCCCGCTTCCACGTAGAAGGGCGTCTCCGCGACCACCAGTTCCACCGCCGTTCCGGGCTGGGCCGACGCGAGAGCCTGGCCGTCCGCCATCAAAGCCAGGACGCGCGTGTCCGTGGCCGTTACGCCGTCGAAAATCCGGTGTTTCACCTCCGTCGCGGGGGCGTCCGTCCGGCTTTGCAGGCGACGGAGCGCATCGGCGTAGGCGCCGGCGGGGGCGCCTTGGGGGGCGTGCGCGGCTTGGCGACTTCTGGCCCGCGCCAGGGCGGACAGAGAGCGAAACTCTGCCTCGTTCACCGACAGGCCCTGTTCCCGCGCCAAATCGCGGGTCAGATCCAGAGGAAAACCGAAGGTGTCCCACAGCAGGAAGGATTGCGCGCCCGAAATTTCCGGGCGTCGTTGGGCCTTGTTCTCCGCCACCATTGCGTCCAAATGGCCCAAGCCCCGATGCAGGGTCTGCCGGAAACGGGCCTCTTCCGCCGTGACGGTCTCGCAAATCAGATCCTTGTGCTGACGGAGCTCGCGGTAATGCGCTCCCATGTCGTCGATCACGCCCTCCGCCATGCGGGCCATGAAGGGCGCGCGCAGGTTGAGCGTGCGTCCGAAACGCGCGGCGCGGCGCAGGATCAGGCGCGTGATGTAATTGCGGCCCTCGTTGCCGGGCAGCACCCCGTCCGCGATCAGGAAGGCGATGGCGCGGCTGTGATCCGCGATCACGCGGTAGGCGACCCGATGCGCCTGGCGCTGCGCGTCCGTCTGGTCGGCCAGTCGCTGCAGCAAATCCATGAGAGACAGGAAGGCGTCCGTGTCGTAGGTGTTGTCGCAACCTTGCAGCATGCTCGCTACGCGCTCCAGCCCGGCCCCCGTGTCCACGCCCGGTTGGGGGAGCGGCTCCAGGGTCGTCGGCGTCACCTGGTCGTACTGCATGAAGACCAGATTCCAGAATTCCAGGTATTCGTCGTCCCGGTTTACGCCCTGCGCCTGCTGCCGGGCCAGGTCGCCCCAGTAATAATGGATTTCGGAACAGGGCCCGCAGGGCCCGGCGTCGCCCATGGACCACCAGTTGTCTTGGCGCCCGAAGGGCAGAATGCGGTCGGGGGCGGCCCCGACGTCGCGCCATAACTGGGCGGCCTCCTCGTCGTCTTCGTACACGCTGAACCAGAGCCGTTCCAAAGGCAGGCCCCATTCCTCGATCAGCAGCGTCCAGGCGAACTGCACGGCGTCGGCCTTGAAGTAATCGCCGAAAGAGAAATTGCCCAGCATCTCGAAGAAGGTGTGATGCCGGGGACTGACCCCGACTTCCTCCAGATCGTTGTGCTTGCCGCTGACCCGCAAGCACTTTTGCGACGTGACGGCGCGGCGGTAGGCGCGGGTCTCCAAGCCGAGCAGCGCGTTCTTGAACTGGACCATGCCGGCGTTCGTGAAGAGCAGCGTATCGTCGTTGTCCGGCACCAGCGGGGCGCTGGGCACGCACTGATGGCCCCGCGCGGCGAAGTAGGCGATGAATTGCCGGCGAATGTCGTTGATGTTGGGCGGAGAATGGGTCATCGTTTCACTTGCGGGCGGACAGGAAGCGGCGGCGTACGCGCGCGGAGCTCCCGGATCCAAGGCCGCGCGCTACGGACGCATTATACTTTTCTCAGGGGCTGGCCGAAGGGAATTGGTCCTGCGCGTCCGTTATCCTTCCGCCCGCGCCCAGTTCTCGCGTCGCTGACGACCGCGTCCGCATCGCCAGCGCGTGCCCGTCCGTTCCGTTGCGTGCCGTATGGACATCCAGCTGCTCCCCGCCGACGTCGTGGCCCAGATTGCCGCCGGCGAAGTGATCGAACGCCCCGTCAACGCGGTGAAGGAATTGATCGAAAACAGCATTGATGCCGGCGCGCGGTCGATCAAGGCGCTGCTGGCGCAGGGCGGCCTGGATCTCATCCAGGTTGAAGACGACGGCGCGGGCATTCCCGCGGACAGTCTGGCTTTGGCCTTTCAGCGGCATGCCACCAGCAAGCTGCAGGAAGCCCGCCAATTGGATTCCCTTGCGACCCTCGGTTTCAGAGGCGAGGCCCTGTTCAGCATCGGCGCGGTCAGCCACGTCACCGTCGTGTCCCGGCCGCCGGCCGCCGCGCAGGGCGGCCGCATTCGGCTGGAGGGCGGCGCGGTCGTGCAGCGCGGCGCCGCCGGCCGGGCGCCGGGCACCACCGTCCAGGTAGAGAATTTGTTCGTCAACGCCCCAGTGCGGCAACGCTTTCTGAAATCGGCTGCGGCCGAGGCGGGCCGCGTCAGCCGCTTGGTGCAACGGTACGCCCTGGCGCATCCAGAAATCGGTTTCGAGTACCGCCACAATGACCGGCTGCTCTTTCGCACCCATGGGCAGGGAGACGTCCGGGGCATCTTGTACGACCTGCATGGCGGCGCCCTGGCGCGCAGTCTCTTGCCGATCGCGGACGCGCAAGCCGAGCTCGCCATCGCGGGCTATGCGGGACCGCCTACGGTTCATTTCCCGAATCGGGGCAAGATGGAGACGTTCGTCAACGGGCGTTGGATCCAGAACCGCGCGCTCCTGCATGCCGCCGCCCAGGCCTACCGCGGACGCCTGCCCAGCGGCCGCTTTCCTTTGGTCGTGCTTTTTCTGGACGTGAATCCCGCCTTGGTCGACGTGAACGCGCATCCCCAGAAAATGGAGGTGCGCTTCCTGCGCGAGCGCTGGATTTACGCCTCCCTGCGCCGGGCCGTGGAACGGACGCTGCAGGAAGCCCTCGGCCTGCCCGACGCCGGCGCCGCGGGGCGCACCTTTCAACGCGCGTCCGCCGCGCCGCGCGCCGCGGCGCAGACCGCTTTGCCGCTGGCCTTGCCCAAGGTCGCGCGGGATCTGCGCGCGCACGCGCGCGTGCCGTCCCAGGAGGCGTCCGCCCAGGCCGCGCCGCGGAGGGCGGATCTGCCCGCGCTCAACATCGTGGGCCAAGTGGGAGCCATGTATATCGTGGCCGAGAGCGACCGCGGCTTGGTGCTGGTGGATCAGCACGCCGCGCACGAGCGCGTCCTGTTCGAGAGCTGGATGGCCAAGGCGCGTCAGGCTCCGGACGCCGTGCCCCGGCAGATCCTGCTGGCGCCGCAGACTCTGCACGTCGGGACGGAACAGGCCGGCCTCGTCGCGCAGCATCTGGATCTGCTGCGCCGCCTGGGTTTCGAGATCGAGGAGTTCGGCGGCGAATCCTTCGTCGTGCGCGCCGTTCCGGCCCTGCTGACCCACCGCGCGCCGGAAGCCGTCGTGGAGGAGGCGCTGGAGGCGCTGGAGCGCCACCGCAATCTCGTGGCCGAGGAGCTGGAAAGCCAGTTGGTCAAGCTGATTTGCAAAAAGGCTTCCATCAAGGCCGGCCAAGTCCTGAGCCTGGACGAAATGGAAACCTTGTTGCGGCAACTGGAAGCGTGCCGCGCGCCGTTGACCTGTCCTCACGGCCGGCCGACGTTGATCCAGTTCTCGGCGCAGGCGCTGGCCCAGGCCTTCGGGCGCAGTTAGCCCGCGGCCCAACCCGCCGGCGCCGGCGGAGGCCTGTGCTAGAATGCGCCGTCGCTTGGCCCGCATTGAAGTGGCTGCCGGCGCATCGGTCGGCGACTGGCCGCGTACGCGGCGCGGCCTTGGGCCGGCGGTTGTCTCATGCCTCAGGAGTATGCAGGTGAAAGTTACAACGGCTCCCGCCGACAATCGGGAACTCAGGGTTACGCTCGAATTGGACGCGGCGCGGGTGGATACGGCCCTCAAGACAGTGGCGACCGCGCTGGCGCCCAAGGTCAACATTCCCGGTTTTCGCAAGACGAAAGTGCCCTATCGCGTATTGGAGCGCTATCTGGGACGTCCCGCCATGTTGGCGGAGGCGCATCCGGACCTGCGCCAGGAAGCCATTCAACAGTACCTCAAAGATTGCCAGCTCAAGGACGTGGAGACAGTGATTCTGGAACGGACGCAGGACGATCCCGTTGCCTACACGTTCCGCGTCGTGTTGGAACCCTACGTAGCCTTGGGCGATTTTGCGGATCTGCGCGTCGAAACGCGCGACGTGGCCTGGAACGAAGAGGCGCAGGCGGCAGAGAAAGACCGGATTCTGGATCAGTTCGCCATCTTGCAGGCCAAGAACGACGCGGCGGCGTGGGACGATACGGTGACGTTGCAGATCAAGAGCGTGATTTTGGACGAGGCCCGGCAGCCGACGGATGAAATCGTGTTGGACGAAGACGCGTGGGAGGTGGAGTTGGACCCGCAATATCCTCTGGATCCGCCGGGCCTGGATCAGGAGATCGTGGGCCAGGCGCCGGGCGCCCGCAAGGAATTCGTGCTGACCTATCCCGCCGACAGCGACAGCGTGCATGCGGGCAAAGCCGCGCGTTTCGAGTTGGCCGTCACATCCGTGCAGAGTTACCAGCAGCCGGCCTGGGACGCCCAGCTGCTGGCGCGGGTGTTGGGCGAAGAGGAAGCCGCGCACACTGTGGAGGAATACGAAAAGAGGCTTTGGCAGCGGACGTACGCGCGCAAGGCCCAGGAAATTTTCGATCAGGAACTGGAGGCCGCGTTCGCGGCTTTGGAAAGCGTTTCCGTACTGGAAATCTCGAACGTCACGGTGGAAAGCCAGATTGACGCCCTGGTTGAGCAACGCATGCGCGGCCTGCAGCAGTTCGGCATCCGCAACCTGGAAACCTATTTGCGCTTTGCGCAACAGACCTTGGAGCAACATCGAGATTCCCTCCGTCCGACCGCGCTCAAGACCATCAAGCAGAACCTGATGATCTGGGAGTTCGCGGCCTGCCAAGACCTGGCCGTGCCGGAAGCGCAGCAAGCCGAATTGGACGCGCAGGCGCGTCAGCGCGCCCGCGAATTGATGCAGGAGCCCCGTTTCCAGGGCAAAGTGTCCGAAGACGGCCTGCATGCGGCCCTGCTGCAACAAGGCTTGTCCGGCGCGCTCGGGCAATTGGGGCGGAACGCGTTGCTGGAACTGGCGACGGACGGCGCGCACTCGTTGGAGAACGTGCGCCTGCCTGCGGCCCTGGAGCCGGCGGCGGCCTAGGGCTGGCCGCCGCGCCCGGCGACGGGCGCGATTGCAAACACAGTTCAAACGGAACGGCGGGCCCTGCCTGCGTACAATAGCGCAGGAACGGGCGCAAAGTTTGCGCCGGGGTTCGCCCACAGAGTAAAGGAGTCTTTATGGAACGCGCGTCCGGCTTGTTGCCGCCCCAGAACGTAGTGCCCATGGTCATTGAATCCTCGGGGCGGGGCGAGCGCGCCTACGACATTTACAGCCTGTTGCTCAAAGAGCGCATCATTTTTCTCGGCACGCCCGTGACGGATCAGGTGGCCAATCTGATCGTGGCCCAGCTGCTGTTCCTGGATCGCGAGGATTCGAGCCAGGAGATCCGCATGTTCATCAACAGTCCGGGCGGCAGCGTGTACGCCGGGTTGGCCGTGTACGACACCATGCAGATGATCAAGGCCGAAGTCAGCACCTTCGCCGTCGGCGTGACGGCCAGCATGGGCACGGTGCTGTTGGCGGCCGGCGAACCCGGCAAGCGCTACGCCTTGCCCCATGCCTGCGTGCATCTGCATCCGGCCAGCAGCGGCATGCAGGGCTATACCGAAGACGTGCGCCGCGCCTTCCGGGAACAGGAGCGTCTGCAGACGCAACTGTTCTATCTGGTCGGGAATCACACGGGCCGCGACTGGCGGCAGGTAGAACACGATTTCGAACGCGACCGTTACATGGACGCGTTGGAAGCCAAGACCTACGGTTTGGTGGACGACGTGCTGGGCAATACGGATCATATCGTGTCGATCAAGGACGGGACGGTGACCGTGCCTTCGGTCAACGGCGCGACGCCGGCCGCGGCGCAATGAGCGCGCCGTTCCATGGCTGCTGACGACGGCGCCGCGGCTGTTTGCAGTTTCTGCGGGGCCTCCCGCAATGCGGTGGCCTCTCTGTTTCCGGGCCTGAAGTACGGCATTCAGGTCTGCGATCAATGCGTCGCGGAAATGGCGTCCACGATGGCCGGGGAGGCCGCGGGACGGGACGCGGCGGACGCGCCCGCCCGCGCGTCCGCCGCGGACCGCGCCCCCGAGCCGGAACGCGAGTTTCGTTTGGGGCCCATCCCGAAACCGATGGAGATCGTGGCGCATCTGAACGACTACGTCATTGGCCAGGAGCAAGCCAAGAAGGTTCTGGCCGTAGCGGTGTACAACCATTACAAACGCGTGGCGCCCGCGGCGGCTCCGGCCGCGGCGGACGCGGAAGGCACCGTTCTGGCCAAGAACAACGTATTGCTCATCGGCCCCAGCGGTTGCGGCAAAACGCTCCTGGCGCAGACGCTGGCCCGGTTGCTGGACGTGCCTTTTACCATTGCCGATGCGACCAGCCTGACCGAAGCCGGGTACGTCGGCGAGGACGTGGAAAGCTTGCTGGTCGGCCTGTTGCAGGCCGCGGACTGGAACGTGGACAAAGCCGCGTGCGGCATCGTGTACGTGGACGAAATCGACAAAATCGGACGCAAGTCCCAAGAGTCGGCGAGCATCACGCGCGACGTCAGCGGGGAAGGGGTGCAGCAAGCGCTGCTCAAAATCATCGAGGGCGCGGTCGTCAACGTGCCGCCCCAGACGGGGCGCAAGCATCCCCAACAGGAATTCATACCGCTGGATACCCGCAACGTGCTGTTCATTTGCAGCGGCACCTTCGAAGGCCTGGCCGATATCGTCGGGCAGCGCACCGGCCGCCAGAACCGCATAGGCTTTCAGGCGGGGACGGACCGCGCCGGCCAAGACGCGTCCGGTTCCGCCTTGCCGGCGGATCCGGACGCGCGCAAGCGAGAAGTCAAATTGCAAGCGGCGGAAGCGCGCCAACGCGCCGAGAACGCGTTGCTGCGGAACGCGATGCCGGACGATCTCAAACGCTTCGGTTTCATTCCGGAATTCATTGGACGCCTGCCGGTGATCGTAAGTCTCAACGGGTTGGATCGGGCCTCTCTGATCACCATTCTGGTGGAACCGCGCAACAGCGTGCTGCGCCAGTTCCAGCTGCTTTTCCGGATGGAAGGGGTCGCGCTGGAGTTCAAGGAGGACGCGCTCGCCGCGATCGCGGAAGAAGCCTACCAACGCGGTACGGGCGCCCGCGGGTTGCAGAGCATCGTGGAGAAAATCCTGCTGGACACCATGTACGAAATACCGAGTCGGGAGGACGCCGTCAAGGTCGTGGTGCATGCCCGCGTCATAACCCGCGGCTGGAAGCCGCGCGTACTCACGGCGCGTTCCGCTCGCCGTTTGCGTGCGGCGGCTTAGAGGCCATGGTCATGCTCAACGCGGAGTTCTGGCTTTCCGGCACGCGTTTCCCGCCGGCCGTTCCGCGCCGGCATATCCGTCTGGCGGCGCTCCCGAGCGGACGTATCCGCGGCCAACCGCGGGTTGGCGTTGCGGGCATCCCTACGCCCCGGTTTGGGAGGCAGCATCTCCCAACAGCGACTCGCGCTTGGTTGCGGCAGAGAGCCTGGGGGCATCTACGCTTGGTTCGCGCTCCGTCCGCGGCTCGTGACAACGACAGGGCCAAGCCAGCTGATGGCGGCTGACGGCTTCGGCGTACCCGCGCGCCAGGCAGCGCTCCGGCGCCTGGACGCACAGGGCGCATGCAACGGCGCACGGGCCGCACGGACAAGACCCGTGGACATTGCCTGTGAGGCAAGAGCGGCGCCTGGAAGCTGCGGCCGTGCCGGATACATTGCTGCCAAGACGAGGGAGAACCGCTAGGCCAAGGTTCGGATCTGGATGCTACGGAGCCGCGTTTAGTATAATCCGTTACCAGAAAGCACGCGGAGGGCGCGCACCGCTTGGCCAAGGCCGGTCTTGCGCCGTCTTTTTTTGTATGCAAGCCACGAACTTATGAGGTGACTCATGTTGCGGGTACGGAAAACGGCTTCGGCGCTGGTCGCAAAGGTGCGGCAGCGCAGAGCGATGTTCTCCGAAGAAACCATGTTGCGCGTACGCAGAACGGCTTTAGCGCTGGGCATTGGCATCGCGTTGCCGGTTGTGACTTTACCCGAGCTCGCGCAGTTGCTGCCTCGTGACGCGGCGCCCGAGACCATTCAGTTCATTCAGTACTGGACTGATGGGATCGCCAGGTACCTCTTCGTTGTCGCGTTGGTGGCTCTGATCATAGCGGTTTGGGGCAATCCCGATGATCCGGAAGACACGAAAGACATGACCGAATCTGATCCGCCTGAGCGAGACAGGGCCGAGGCCGATCCGCCTGAGCGACTGGCGGACAAGACTTGACGCGGCATGGCATGCAGGCGTTTCGGCAACGGATGCCTCGGCCGCCGCGCGCGTAACGACGCGTGCCGGGCCATGGACGGGGCCGCGAGAACTGACTGATATCTAGGAAGAAAAACCGCGGGGTTCAGGATCGGGCTCGTCCGCGCGCGGCGTGAGAAGGCGCACCATTTTCGCGTCCAGCGCAGACACCGGGCAGTCCGCCCGCTCCGACCAGGCTATCCATCTCACGGCAGCCCATTGACGGCGCAAATTGCGGGGAAGCGCCGGCTCGCATTCGACCAGATACGTTTGTTGTCGACAGCGGAAGTGGCTGTAATCGTGCGTTACGTCCGCGGCGCGCTGGACGTTCTTGGCTTCCAGCCCCAAGGTCGCTTGCACCCAGGCCTTGAGCTGTCCGTCGCTGAGCTGCGCGGACGTCGCGAGAGGGAAGGTCGGGAAGCCCCATAATCCGCCCAACATCGCGGATTTCTTGCGTCGAACCAGCAGGATTTGGAACGCGCCCTTGCGACGCGTCGTCAGTATCAGGCCGGCGAAACGGCGCACGGACAGCGCGCGCTTTGGAGAAAGCGCCGGGGAGGCGAACGGGCGTCCGGTCAGGTACGTCCGGCAATGCGCTGTGAGCGGGCATTGCGCGCAACGGGGTACGCGCGGCAGGCAAACGCGGGAACCGAGGCTCATCAAGGCTTCCGCCAGTACGCCCGGCGGCAGAGCCGGATTGGCGTTGAGAATTTGCCGGATCTGGCCGTCAATGGCTTCAACGTCCTTGACGCGGGCGGCCGCGTACGCGCGGTCGCGCAAGCGACTGAACAGGCGCGCGACATTGCCGTCGATCGCGGGTTCCGGTTGGTTGAAAGCCAGGCACAGGATGGCTCCCGCGGTATAACGCCCTATGCCGGGTAAAGCGAGCAGCGCGGCCTTGGAAGCGGGCACGCGCCCGCCGTGGCGTTCCGTCATGATGAGGGCCGCCTGGCGGATATTCAGGGCCCGACGGTAATACCCCAATCCCATCCACGCTTTCAGAACGTCCTCGTCCGTCGCCCGCGCCACCGACCGTATGTCGGGGAACGCGGCGATCCAGCGTTCGAAATACGGCGCGACTGTGGCCAGACGCGTCTGTTGCGCCATGATTTCCGCAATCCAGACGCGGTAGGGATCGCGTTGTCCCGCGGGCTCCGCGCGCCAGGGATACGGCGCGAACGTCCGGCGGTGCCACTCGATCAAGGATGGCGTCTGCAGGGGAAGAGGGGATGAAGGGGTTGGCGCGACGGGGTTCGCAACTGATCGCATATATAGGCTCAAATTGGTCGCAATGCGGTACAAGGGGAACGTTGGCTAGTCCGCCTGACTCCCCGGCAGGTATCCCCTGACTCCCAACGTACTGCCGGTAGCTGCTCGGCGGCAGCCTGCGGAGACTTGCGGCTGTCCGCACGGAGGGCCGCGGTCGGAGAAGCAGGAACGGAAAGGCGGGCGCTGCGCCGGACGGAGCGTTGCCGATCGTGACGCATGGCATCAGATTTCTGACCGCGGCAGATCTTATCCACGCGCAAGGGCTACGGCGGCGGAGAGGCTCCCCCGAGCATAGGGCCCAGCCACAGCGAGACCAGGAGCAGGGCTACGAAGACGGCCCATCCCCACGCAGGCAGTCCCCAATACGTACGGGGCGGCCGTTTGGGCGGCGGCGGCAGGGGCAGGGCCGTTTGACACCGCCAGCAGACTTTTTTGTCGTCAGGGTTGTGTTGACCGCAGTTGGGACAGTCCACGGGCCGATCCGTTTCTATGCTGTCAAGGAGTAAAGCGGGATCCAGCCCGAATCGTAACACATGAGACGGCAATGCCTTGAGCGCCGAGACCGCGAATCGCCGGCCATCCCTTCCGCGCGGTCATCCAGCCGCGCTTGCCGGGTTCCTTCGAAAAGCACGGTGGCGGGCGTTACGCAACGGCCGGGACGCGCGCCTTGACGGCTATGCCCGCGGTCGGAGCCTGCCCAATAGACCGCGCGTAGCCGTTGCCGGTGCCCAACGGGGGCCGGCGTTGGGCTGTCCTGCGGCAAGCCGCGTCGGACGGATGAGCCGGCGGGCCGTTGCGGCGCCCGGTCTCATGCCGCCTGCGTCTCGAAATAAAGCCAAGGCGGTTATTGCCGGGACTCTGATGGGGAGGTCGTCTCCGGCAGGCGCTCTTCCAGGCCGGGCGCGATAGTGCGCCACGTGGCGGACTGCCATTCGCGCGGAGGCACGCGCGGGTGCCAGGGGCGTCGGAAAAGCGCTTGGCCCAGCAGCGCCACGGCGACGAAGACGTAGACGAAACTGCCCGTAACCCAGATCAGGCCGCCGCTGATCATCTGATCCTGCAACGCGGTCAGCCCCGCGCGGCCAGTCGCGGCGGCATAATAGCCGTAGATGGGGTACGCGCGGAAGGCCAGGCTGACGCCGACGATCAGATTGGCGATTTCGCCGCCCGCGATGAGGTACAGGAAGCGCACCCAAACGGGCAAAGTGGGATGCAGACGCGGCGGCGCGTCCATGGCATGCCACCAGAAGAGCAGGAAGGCGACGCAGTACAGCCAGAGACTGAAATTGGCCGTCCAGGTCTGGGCCATCGTCCGCTCGACGACGGCGGGATCGTGCCACAGAACGAAAACGCAGAGCGCGAAAGGCCATGTTGCGCCGGGCGACGATATACACTGGAGGCCTGCGATCAGGCGCGGCCGGGTGAACGGCAGACGGCGCAGGCCCTCGCGCCAGGACGCGGGCAGTCCTTGGCCCGCGACGGCCAACGCCTGGCCGTACCACAAGAGAGGAGGAGCCAAAATTCCGGCCAGTATCTGTTGCAGGGCGCGGGCGAACAGGAATTCATGCCGCAGGGTAGCCAGCGGAGAAAGAAAAGCCGTGGCCAAGCAAAGCAAACCGAGCGCGCAAGCCGCCTTATGGCGGGCCTTGAGCGGCTGGCCGGCCAGGCGCGCCTGGCGTTGGCCTGTCGCATACAGGAGAAAGCCTCCGCATAGGGCGAGGACAGCCAAGGGCTGGACGGTTCCCTGCATGCTGCCCGCCTTCAGGGCGCGGCGCGCGCTCCGCGTCCGCGTACCGCTATGCCCGACCGCCTGAACGATGGCGCGGCGCCGGGCCGCGGAGCGGGCAGCCAGCCCCCCGCGCGCATCGCCCCAGCCTCCTTGCGACGCCGCGCTTTCCTGCATTGGACCGGGTTGGCCGGCGCGGCGGCCTTGTTGGCTGGGTGCCGAACGGCGCCCCCGGCCGCGGATAGCGGCCCGGACTGGGAAATGCGCCGCCTGGAATACGCAGGATACAGCCTGGACGAAGCGCACGCGCACGCGTTCGGCCTGTTCAAAGACGTGGAGCCGGACGTCGATCTCGTCGTCAGTCCCGTCCATGGCTCCTGGCATGAAATGACGGCGGCTATCCAGGCGCGCTTGACGAGCGGAGACGCGCCGGACATCGCGATCGTAGCCCCGCAAGGCCTGTCCAGGACATGGGGGGCGAACGGCAGCCTACTGAACCTGAGTCCCTTTCTGCAAGCGGATTTCGACGCCGCCGGCGTACCGGCAGCCGTAATGGATTTGTATCGGTTGGACGAAACGGCGTACGGCATGCCCAAAGAGTACGCCACGCACGCCATGATGTACAACCGGGACCTGTTCGACGCGGCGGGCATCGCCTACCCGGAAGCGGGCTGGACCTGGGCGGATTGCCTGGCCAAGGCCCAAGCGCTGACGCGCGGCGCCGGGCCGCGGCAAATCCACGGCTTGGGCACGCGCATGCAACCGGGCGCCGCGGAGCATTGGTTGTGGGCCAACCGGGGCCCCGGATTCTTTGATCGCTGGGCGGGAGATTTCCAAACCCCGACGGCCGCGGACCGCCGCAACAAGGAAGCCTTGCAATGGCTGGTCGATACCATCTATGCGCAGGCCGTGGCGCCTTCGCCGGCGCAATTGCGCCAGGAAGGGAGCGGTTCCCGGCAGATCAGAGGCCGCTTGGCCATGTGGATGGGGTCTACGCTGGACGCCGGCCGCCTGCAGCAATCCCAGGCGAACTTGAATTGGCACGTAGCCCCCTTGCCGCGGGCCTTTGCGCGCGGGCCTGCGGTCACCATGTTGTGGTCGACGGGCTTCGGCATCGTCGCGGACACGGAACGGGCGGCCGAGGCGTTCGCGTTTCTCAAACACATGGCGACCGGCGCCGGGGCGTTGACGCTCGGCGCAGCCGGCTATGCCGTGCCGGCCGGCCGGCCGGAAGGGTTCCTGACGGACGCGATGCAGGCCCGCGGCGGCGCGGCCTTCGTGGATGCGGCTTTCCAGGCGCACTTGGCGGCCGGGGATTCGCTCGGCACGAATCACGACGAATTGCTCCGGACGGCGGTCCAGCCGTATTTTGCCGCGGCTTTTGAACGCCGCATGGAGGCGGCGACGGCTTTGGACGCCATCCAGCAGCATATGCAGCTCGCGTTGGCGCAGGTTCCGACGGAACAGCGGTGAAAGGCCGCGCATTGTCGGCAACGCAGGCCCCGCAACGCTATAATGGCCCCCTGTATGCCTGACTGCGCCGCGGATGCCATGCGCCCTCGCCTCGTACTGCCCCCGTTCTGCCGGGAACGGATAATCCAGGAAGCCCAAGCCGGGATGCCGGAAGAGATTTGCGGCATCGTCCGCGGCCGGAACGGGATCGCCAAGGAACTGGTGCCTTCCGTCAACGTGGCGGCGGAACGGACGATACATTACGAAGTGGCTCCGCAGGTCCTCATGATGCAATTTCGTTTTGAGGAGGCGGGCGACGAACTGACCGCCATCTATCACTCCCATCCCGCCTCGCCCGCCTTCCCGTCGGCGACCGATGCGTGGCACGCCCAGTACCCCGAGGCGTTCTACGTCATTTGCTCGGTGGCGCGCCCGGAACCGGATGTCCGGGCGTATTTGCTGCAGGACGCGCCGTTCGCCTGCGATCTGGACGCGCTGCAACAGGCCGTACGCTTTGACGAAGCGCGTCCGCAGTTGTTCGCGTACTTCCACCCGCCGGACACTCCGTTGCCCCCCGGGATACGCGGACGGACCGCGGGCCATCCTTTCTACGCGCTGTTCACGCGCCCGGTTCCGCCGGCGCGCCGGGAAGCGCGTTGCGTGCAGGTGGTGGCATGCGCGATCGCGGACGCGTGACGCCGGACGGTACGCGCAATCCTTGACGCAGTCTGTTATGATGAACCCGCGGGGTTGCCGGCCGCGCCGCGGCGTACGATGCGATGACGCCTGCAGGCACAGTATTTATATTTATAGTAATCGTATAGCAGGGCGGAGCTGCCGGCCAGCCCCGCGGCGTACGATGCGATGACATCGCCCAATCCAAGGGGAAGGAGCGCTCATGCCTACTGTCTATGTTCCCACGCCGTTGCGCCGCCTGACCGGGGGGGCAGCCAAGTTGGACGCGCCCGGCGCCTCGGTCGGCGCGGTCATCCAGGCCTTGGAGGCGGACTATCCCGGCATGGCGGAGAAAATCCTGGATGAGCAAGGCGAAGTGAAGCGTTTCATCAACGTGTTCAAGAACGACGACGAAATTCGTTCCCTGAACGGACTGGCCACGGCCGTGCAGGACGGCGATCGCATATCGATCGTGCCGGCCATGGCGGGCGGCTGACCCGGGCGCGGACACACCCATGAACGGAGAGCAAGACGCATGGCCCACGTAACTGGCAATAAATTGGTGGAACTGGCCAAGAGCGAGATCGCGGAAATCACGGCCCAGCAATTGCAGCAACGCGTGGAGCGGGGCGAAGACCTGACCATCATTGACGTGCGGGAACGGGAGGAATTCGTGCAAGGCCACGTGCCCGACGCCAAATTCATCCCCCGCGGCTATCTGGAATTGCAAGTGGAAGAGCAGCAACCCGACCGCGCCAAGCCGGTGGTGCTGTATTGCGCCGGGGGCGTGCGTTCCGCGCTGGCCGCGCGCAACCTCAAGGATCTGGGATACGAAAATCCGCTGTCCCTGATCGGCGGTTTCAACGGGTGGAAGAATGCCGGCTTGCCCTTCAAGGTGCCGCTGGTGCTGTCGGACGCGCAGCAAATCCGCTACAGCCGCCACACGATGCTGTCGGAAGTGGGCGAGGCCGGGCAGTTGCAACTGCTGGACAGCAGCGCCCTGCTGATTGGCGCCGGCGGCTTGGGCAGCCCGGCCGCCATGTATCTGGCCGCGGCGGGGGTCGGACGGCTAGGCATCGTGGACTACGATACCGTGGACGTATCCAATCTGCAGCGGCAATTGCTGCATGGCGAGAAGGACGTCGGGCGTCCGAAAATCGAATCCGCGGCCGACCGCATCGCGGACATCAATCCGGACGTCGAAGTGGAAGGGTACAACGCGCCTTTGCGCAGTTTCAACGCCATGGACATCATTGCCGGTTACGATGTGGTCTTGAACGGCTCGGACAACTTTCCGACGCGCTACCTGGTCAACGACGCCTGCTATTTGCTGGGCAAGCCGCTGGTCGACGGCAGCATCTTCATGTTCGAGGGCCAGGTCACCGTGTACGAAGCCGCGGGACCCTGTTATCGCTGCCTGTATCCCGACCCGCCGCCGCCGGGCGAGGTGCCCAGTTGCGCGGAAGCCGGGGTGATGGGCGTCCTGCCCGGCATCGTGGGCTCTATGCAGGCGCTGGAAGCCATCAAGCATATGATTGGCTTCGGCGAGCCGCTGGTCGGTCGCATGCTCATGCTCGATACGTCCGACATGAGCGTCCGGACTTTGCGCGTCGCCAAGAATCCGGATTGCCCGCTGTGCGGCGCGGACCCGTCCGTCACGGAACTGATCGACTACGAACAGTTCTGCGGACTGCCCAGCCTCGCCCATGATGAAGAGGCGGCGCCGGAGCCCGCCTGAGCGCGGGACGCCGCCGCGCGGGCGCCGGAGCCGGACGTGAACGCCGCGCCTGTCGCCGTAACCGATCTCATCGGCCGGACGCCCCTGCTGGATCTGAGCGCCTGGGCGCGCGCGCAGGGCGCGGCGCCCGCCGTGCGCCTGCTGGCCAAGGCGGAGTGGTTCAATCCCGGCCAGTCCGTCAAGGCGCGGGCCGCATGGCAGATCATGGCGGACGCCGCCGCCGCCGGCGCGCTGACGCGCGACAAAATCCTCATCGACAGCAGTTCGGGCAATACGGCCATCGCGTACGCCCAGATCGGAGCCGTCAAGGGCTGGCGCGTGCGCCTGGTGATGCCCGCCAACGTCAGTCGGGAGCGAAAAGCGCTGGTGCAAGCCTACGGCGCCGAACTGCTGGAATCCGATCCGCTGGAAGGGTCGGACGGCGCCATCCGCATGGCGCGCGCTTTGGTGCAGGCGCAACCCGACGCGTATTACTACGCGGACCAATACGGCAACCCGTCCAACTGGCGCGCCCACTACTTGCATACGGGGCCGGAAATCTGGACCCAGACCCAAGGCCGGGTGACGCATTTCGTGTGCGGGTTGGGCACTACGGGCACGTTCGTCGGCGCCGGCCGCTACCTGCGCGCCCGGAACGCCGCCGTGCGCCTGATCTCGGTGCAGCCGGCGGACGAACTCGCGATCATTGAGGGGCTGAAGCACCTGCCGTCCTCCATCGTGCCCGCGATTTACGATCCGTCCGTCGCCGATGCGGAAGTGACCGTGGATCCGGAAACGAGTCGGGACATGACGCGCCGCCTGAGCCGAGAGCAAGGCCTGTTCGTCGGCCTGAGCGCCGGCGCGGCCGCGGCCGCGGCGCTTGACGTGGCCTTGGGGCTGGATCAGGGAACGGTGGTGACGCTGTTTCCGGATGACGGCAGCAAATACGTCAGCCTGGGCGTATTCGACTGAGAACCGCCGCTGGCCTATGGCCGCGCGGGCGCGCGTACGCCTCATGCCTGAGACCCCCGCGGACATGTATTCCCTGACGGGCAAGACGGCGCTCGTGACCGGGGCTTCGCGGGGATTGGGCGCCGCGATCGCCGCCGTTTTGTGCCGTGCCGGCGCGCGGGTCGCGCTGGCGGCGCGCACGCGCGCGCCGCTGGAGGCCATGGCGCAGCAACTGCGGCAAGCCGGCGGGGACGTCTTGCCGGTATGCGCCCATGTCGGGCGCGAGGACGACGTGACAGGGCTCCGGGACGCCGTAACCCGCGCCTGGGGAGATGTTGACGTGTTGGTCAACAATGCCGCCACCAGCCCGCATTACGGCCCCCTGCTGGACGCGGACGCCGCCGCGTTTCAAAGCGCCTTCAACACGAACGTCTTGGGGTATCACAGGGTCGCGCGCGCCTTCGCGCCGGGCATGCAGGCGCGGCGCGGCGGGAAAATCATCAATATCGCGTCCATTGCCGGACACCGACCGACTCCGGGCCTGGGCGTATACGGCGTCACCAAGGCCGCCGTGCTCATGCTGACCCAGACCTTGGCCCAGGAGCTGGGTGCGGACAACATTCAGGTGAACGCCATTTCGCCGGGGTTGCTGCGCACCGATTTCAGCCGCGCGTTGGTGGAGAATCCCGTTTGGTCGGCGGCGTATCGCCGCCGCGCCGCGTTGGGGCGCGTGGGCGATACGTCCGACGTGACGGGACTGGCGCTGTACCTGGCTTCCCCCGCGTCGGATTACGTCACGGGCGGCCTTTTTCCGGTGGACGGGGGCTATACGTTGTAGCGGACGTCGCGGGCCTCCCTATTCCATGCGTTGCGCCTGGCCGAGGACGCGGGCATTCAGGTGCCAGATAGGATACGCGCTGGCCAGCAAGGCCGCCGCCAACCCCACCGCGGCGGCCTTGCCGAATTCCAGGGGTTGCAAAGACCAGTCCAGGGACCAGCCAAAGGAACGGACGTTGACGACGTAAATGAGAACGAAGGACAAAAGCGTGCCGACCGGAAAAGCCAGCGCGGTCGCGCTGAGGCCGAAAAGGCCGGATTCCATCACCAACAGCTGTCCCATGCGGAATTTGGTGGCGCCCACGGCGCGCAGGGTGGCGAATTCCCGCGCTTGATCCAACATGAGGCCCATGACGGAGGCCAGCACGCTCATGAAAGAAACGCACATGGCCAACGCCTGCAACGCGCCGGTCACGGCGAAAGTGCGGTCGAACGTGGCGAGGGCCTCGCGTCGCAGTTCCCGATTCGACAGCAACTGCGGCGGCCACGCGCGGGCGTGGAAATACGCCGCCAAGGCGGACCGCGCGGCGTCCAGACGGCGCGCGTCGTGCAAGGTCACGGACAGGCCCGTGACGTCTTCGGCCTCCCAGAACTTCCGGTATACGGCGCGCGCCATGAGCAGAACGGGAACGGCGTCGTAGGCCGCGAACACGCCGGCGATCAGGAATGAGGTCGGTCCCTGCCGGGTGACGAGCGTCACCTGATCGCCCGCGGCCAAGCCGTGCCGGCGCGCCATGGGCTCGTTGATCATGAGCGCGTCTTGCTGGACGGCGGCATCCCACAGGTTGATGGCGCTGGGGAGACGGGACGTATAGCGGCGCGTGAATTTGGCCTCGTCGCCGCTCAGCACCACCAGGTTGAGCCTCCCCAGCTCCGGAGCCTGCGCTTCCGTGTCCAGAATGGTGTTGACCCGCGCGACCGCCGGCCAGGACGCGATGGCCGGCGCGCTGCCGGGCGGCAAGAAGGGCATCGCGTTCGGTGCGGCCGGCGCGACGTAGATGTCCGCCTGCACCACCTGCGCCAACCAGGCCTCCACCGACGCGCGGAAACTGCCGACCATGGCGCCCACGCCGATGACGACGCTCAGAGACAGCATGAGCGCCGCGACCGCGACCGAAGTCTGATCCAGACGGCGCAAGGGTTGCCGCAAGGCCATCTTCAAGAACGGCGCGGAGCGACCCGCCAGCCCCTGCAACGCGCGCCGGGCGCAGAATTGCAGACAGGCCGGTACCAGGAAGGAGATCCCGACCAGCGCGAGGAAAATGCCGCCGAAGGTAACGGCGAGGGGGAAAACCGGCAGGAGCAGGAGGCCGCCGACCGCCACGCACGCGCCGCCGACCGCCGCGCGGCGCTTCCAGGCGCTCTGCCGCTCGGACGCGACGCCCCAGCTGCGCATGACGTGGGCCACTTCAGTCCGCGCCGCTTCCCAGGCCGGCGCGCCGGCCCCGAGCAAAGCGCACCCAAGGCCTAGCAGGACGCCTTTGCCGGCCACCCACGCCGGCGCGCGCACGCTCCGTACCGTTTCCAGGAAGTAGAGATCGCCGTAGGACTGGACTATCAGGTTGACCATGCCCTCGGCCAGAAGGCGTCCCGCCACCAAGCCCGCGCCGGAGCCGGCCGCGCCCAGCGCCAGCGCTTCGGCCATGACGAGCGCGAAAATCTGGACGCGGGTCATGCCCAAGGCGCGCAGCATGCCCAACGCCCGCCGCGATTTGAGGACGTTGAAACTGAGGGCGTTGTAGATGAGAAAAGTGCCCACGACGGCCGCCAGCAGACTCAAAGCGCCCAGGTTGATCCGAAACGCGCGGGTTAACCGGCGTATGGATTCGAACGTTTGACTGGCTTCTTCTACGTACGCGGCGGCGGGCAGCGCCTCTTGCAGGCGCGGCAGCGCCTGCGCGGCGGCGGCGGGGTCCAGGAAAAGATCGATGCGATCCAGAACCTGCGGCCGTTCCAGGAACGCCATGGCATTGGCAATGTCCGTGACGAGCGCGTCCGCCGCGTAGCGGCCTGCGTCCCTGGCGTCCGCTTGCGCTATGCCTACTACCCGGAACGTCCGGTTCCGTCCCTGGAAGGTCAGCGTCAGGGGACTGCCCACGTCCAGGTCGAGACGCTCGGCTGTCCGCGCCCCGACCAGCAGGGCATAGGGCGTGCTGATGAAGCGCCGCAACCGATCGAAGTCCTGTTCCGGACTGCCAGTCGTGCCCAGCCAGGAACGGTAGGGCATTTCGGCCAGGGGATCGATGCCCACCAACGTCATGAAGCGCGCCTGTCCGCCGCCGGCGGCAACCTCTACGCGGTCCGTGACCACGGGCGCGCTGTTGCGTACGCCGAGAAGGGTGCGCAAATCCACGTAGACTTGCCAAGGCATGCGCGCGGGACGGGCCGTAATGACGTGGGACGCAGGCCCGCGCAGGGTTTGGGTACTGTATTCCAAGGCCTTGAGGGCCGAAGCGCTGGCTATGTCAATCGAGGAGGCCATGGCGACGCCCAGCGCGACGCCCGCCACGATAAGGCACGCGAACGCGGGATTGCGTCGCCATTGACTCTGCAACAGTACGCGGAAAGCCCGGCTCGCAACGAGCGCCTTCATCCTGCGGGCACCAAGCGGCCATTTTCCAGACGCGCCGTCGCCTGCGCCAGAGGCGCCAGTTCCCGCGCATGGGTCGCGACCAGCAACAGGGCCTGCTGACGGGTGCAGAGGCGAGTCAAGAGGGCCATGACGGCTTGGCTGTTCGCGTCGTCCAGATTGCCGGTCGGTTCGTCCGCCAGGATGATAGCGGGGCGGTTGGCCAGCGCGCGGACGATGGCCGCGCGTTGCTGCTCGCCGCCGCTCAGCGTTTGCGGCAAGGCCTGCATCCGGGAGGCCAAGCCTACTTCCTGAATCAAGGCGCGCGCCCGTTCCGCGTACGCCTTGGACCGGCCCGCCAAATCCAGGGGCAACATCACGTTTTCCCATACGGTGAGCGAGGGCAACAGATTGAAGAACTGATAGATAACGCCGATGTGGCGCAGGCGGAAACGCGTGCGCTCGCGATCGGCGAGGGCATGCCACTCCAGGGTTTCGTCCCCGGCATGCAAGCGAATGCGACCGGCGTCGGGCGCGTCCAGGCCGGCAATCAGATTGATCAAAGTGCTTTTGCCGCTGCCCGAGGCGCCCAGCAGGACGGACATGGCGCCGGCGCGCAAGTCCCAGTTGACGTCCTGTAACACGGGAATGCGGGTCGTCCCTGCGGGGAAAGACTTGGCGACGTTCCTGATTTCAATGCGCAAGCGGCCGGTCATGGCACGCGTGACCGCGAACGGGATTGAACGCCGCCGCGGCGGTGCCGGCGGCCAGCCACGCGGATGCGCCGAACGGTGTTACGATGGACTTGGCAACCGTCTCGGCAAGGCCCGGCGCTCCGCGCGGGCGAGGAGCAGTTTTCATGAAAGCGGATCTGGATCAACTGATGGCGGACCGGCATCTGGATGCATTTCTGGTGCTGGGAGACAGCGCAGGCAATCCCATTCTCCAATACCTAACCGGAAATATACACCTGGAAAGGGCCATCGTGCTCAAGAAAGCCGCGGATCCCGCCATGACTCTGATCCACGGCGCCATGGAACGCGATAACGCCCGACGCTCGCAGTTACGGTTGGTGGATCGGGATGCGGCCTACAATCCCTATGATTTATTGTGCAAGCATGCCGGCAACGCCTTGGACGCCCAGTGCGACTATCTCCAGCAGGTGATTGCGGATTTCGCCTTGCAAGGCCGCGTGGGCGTGTACGGCCAAGCCGATGCGGGCGCAGCGTTCGTTTTGCTGAACGCGCTTTCCGCGCGCGTGGAGGGAACCGAAATCATAGGGGAATACGGGGATACGCTCTTCCTAGAGGCGCGGGAAACGAAGGATGCGGACGAATTGGCGGATATGGCCGAACTGGGACGACGCACGTGCCAAGTCGTGGATGAAGTGAAGTCCTTTTTGCAGGGGCATGCCGTACAGGACGAGACGGTCATGCGGGCGGACGGCGCGCCCTTGACCATTGGGCACGTACGCCGCTTCATCCGGGAGCGATTGAACCGCCAGAATCTCTTTGAAGACCACGCGACGATTTTCGCCCAAGGCAAAGAAGCGGCCGTGCCGCACAACGCCGGTTCGGACGCGCAGATATTGCGGCTGGGCCAGACGATCATTTTCGATATTTTCCCTAGGGGAGAAAGCGGTTATTTTCATGATATGACGCGTACTTGGAGTCTGGGCTACGCTACGGACGCCGTGTGGCGCGCGTGGGAGCAGACCAAGGAACTCTTTGACCGCGCCCTGGCGGGCTTCCAGGCCGGAAAGCTCTGCGCCGATTTCCAGGCGCTGGCCTGCGACTATTACGAAAGCGCAGGGCATAAGACGACGCGCAGCCACCCCGGCACCCATGAAGGCTACGTTCACAGTCTGGGACATGGCATCGGCTTGGACGTGCATGAAGGGCCGAACCTGAGTCTGAGCGCGGGCGACCATGCCCGGCTCCAGCCCGGTCACGTCGTTACGGTAGAACCGGGACTCTACTATCCGGATCAGGGTTTCGGCGTTCGCATCGAGGATGCCGTGGCTTTGGATGCCGACGGAGCGCGGGTGCATTTGACCCAGTACCCGTATGATCTGGTAGTGCCCATGCCGCGTGGCGCGTAACGACGCGTCGATCCGTTGTCCTTCCGCGACGGAACGCGTGCGCAGCATACGGAGCGGAGGCGCGCGCCTCAAATTGGACGCCGCCTCTTGAGCCGCACCGTAGGAGGGCGGGATCTTGACGCCTAACGCGAACGGCAAGGCGTATTCCGATTCCGGCGCAACCGCTGGCAACGGACATGACGCCGCACGCAAGGCCTCCGGTTGGCGCGCAACGCGCCGCCTGCTACCCGCTGGGATGCCGGCCAACGGGATGATCGACATCAACGATCACGCGCCATAGGCCGTCAGTACGACTCGCTGAGCGCCAAGAGGCGTATAGTCAAGCTACCGCACCGTCCGTCCAGAACGGCCGGCTCCGCAAGGCATCGTCCGCAGACAATAATACTTGCAGCGCCTCGCGTCTAGAGCAGATGCCGACGCAAGGCGGTAGCCAAGTCCGGCGCGGAGGCGCTGGGCAACAATTCCCATTGCGAGGCGCTACGTTGAAAATGCAAGGTGCCGTTGGCTTCGGATGAACGACTGATTACGCTTGGACCGGCAGTGAACAGGCAAGGAAGCACCCGCATGTCTCCTGCAGACGCGAGCCCAGTTTTCTCGCGTACTTTATTGCCCCGCACGTCATTATTGTCGATATTCGCCGTTACTTCGGCAATGAGCAGAAACGGGCACTGCTCGCCGTCTCGGCGAAACGAACCTGTGAACAAAAAGTCCGTATCTTGCAAAAGCGCCCACTGTTCCGTTTTCAGTTCAGGGAAGCCCATATTCCGCAAGTCGTCTTGCACTTCCCGCCAACTTATTTCATTCTCATCGTCCTTTTTATTGCGATCGCTCCACAATTCGTTAAAGCGCCCCATGGCCAATTCGGGCGCGGCGGCGCGGCAGTCCCGTCGAAAACGCCTTTTCAAGAAACCGGCAGCGCGCTCTTCCATATAACGGGCACGCGATTCGCTCCCGACTTCTTTCAGTTGTTCTACCCCATAGATCAGGATTGCCACATTTTTGGCAATGCTCGCGCGTTCGCGGCTGGCGACGTCCAGGCCCTCCTGCAATTTCTGGCGTTCGCGGCTGGCGACGTCCAGGCCCTCCTGCAGTTCGTCCCTTATAATTTGCCTCTCTTGGCTAGCTTGCGCTTGACCTGCCTCCAGCGCGCTCAGACGCTCTTCCACTGTAGGCGGTCGTTCCGAGTTGGAACTGGCGCGGAGTACACGCGATTGGCGCATGGCTTATTGGAGGGTGACTGTCTGGGCGTAGTTCATGACCTGATCCAGCCTTAAGCATAAAACATAACAAGCGGAATTTCTACTTCTGACGGGCCGTGACAGACCGGCCGACGAACAGAGAGCAGGATACGGGCGGGCGCCAGGAACGAAGACCGCGTTTCCGTTGCGTACGCTATAAGCGTTGGGTTTGCCTGATTCGATTGCCTGCATCTGCCGACATACCTGCCTAACGCTTTGGGGCTCGATCCGGCCGTTACCGGCGTAGGACATCCTTTGGAGTTGGCTGCGTCCGACCGGACAGAAGATCAGGTTTAGCCGACTGCCCGCGGCAGAGGCAGTTCTCTTTGACGAAGCCTCGTCAGCTTTCGTCCCCAGCCGCAGGGTTGCTCGCGCGGCCTGCGTTCCGTAGGGCTTGCGTCCAAATTCTGGCGTCAACTCTGAAAAACGCCGCGGGGATCAGCCACGAGCTTCTGTGAGGGGCTCGATCTGACCGCGTCCATCCGGTGCGCATCAAGGACGGGATGCGCTACTTGTACAGACGGTGCAATTTGAGCGCCAATTGCAATCCGAATCTAACGTCCGGATCGTCCAGATCCAACCGCGTGATATCCGTTATGCGATTGAGGCGATAGGTCAGCGTATTGCGATGTATCCGCATCAGGACCGCGGTTTGGCTGATGTTGCCGTGGCAGATAAAGTAGGCATTCAAGGTATCCAGCAATTCGGCGTTGCGCGCGGCATCGTATTCCAGCAGATCCGCCAGCGTAGTTTGGTAGAAATGCTCCGTTTCCGGAAATGACCGGAGGGCTATCAGGAACTGATACAGCCCCAAATCCTCGAACAGCGTGACCGGAGTCGTGCCCCATTTCTTGTTGACCCGCAGACTCTCCCAGGCCTGTTGCTGACTCTGCAGCCAGGCGGCCGGGGACGTCACGGCGCGTCCGATCCCGACGTGCAGTCGGGCCTGGGCCTGCGAAGCGGTCAACTGCTCCACGAGGTCAAGCGCCAGTTGCTTGGCTTCCCGTCCCTGATTTTCAGGTTCCTGGCGCAAGGGGCAATACAGCAACAGCCCTTCCTCGCGCTGGCTGAAGAGCGCTTCCCGCTGGCGTTCCCGCAAGACGTCCAAGCAAGAGGCCGGCCAGTCCGGTACGCGGATCGCCTCCAGCATCCACGCGGAATGCGGCTGCTCCAGGTCATACCCCAAAGAGCGTCCGCGCCGTATCCAGGCCTGTTCGTCCGCAATGCTGGAGGCCAGCAGCTCGTCCAGAAAAGAGGCCCGCATGCGCTCTTCCGCCGCGCCGACGGCGTTGCGGGTTACCCAGTCAATCGCCGCGGCGGCAGCCCCTTGGGACACGGCCATTTCTTCTATGGGCGACAGAGCGGCCTGATCCGACGCCTTGCGCAAGAGCAAGCAATACCCCTGTATCTCTTCCGATACCACTACGGCGCTGACGGCGCATTGATTGTATTCCTTGCGCTGCGGGCGGGAGCCCAGAGACAGGGGCAACAAGTCCACGCTGTTGGCCAAGATGTCGGGCGACTTGCTTACGGCCCAACTCCGCAATTGCATGATATTGGGCAGCGAGGCCTGCAGATGGGGCAAGCCGGCCGGCCCCGAGGCCAAGCCGGAGGTCGTAACGACGCGGCCGCCGGCATTCAACATGACGAAAGGCTGGTTGGTCACGTGATGAATGTGGTTGGCAATGGCTTCCAACCCGCCCCCATCCAGCGTGATCTGATTCATTTCGCGCTGCAAATGGGTCGCGCGTTGCAGGATATAGGCGGAGCGATCGACGATGAGGCGAATAGTATCGCGTTCCACTTGAGGCAGATGAGCCCGCTCCGGAATCGCGAAGAGCGGGATCTGATCCGCGACCGCGGTCGCCCGGGCGTCGTCATCGAAAGCCCCCTGTACGGCGATCCCTGCAATTTGCGCTTCCTTGAGCCGATGAATCACGTGGGCCAGTTTGCCTTGAGTATCCAAAATCCGCAGTTCGTTCATATTAACCAAAGCCAATTCCCCGCCTTCCAGGGACGGAAACGCCGGGGGGCTGGGACGGCTGCAGCAAGCCCAACTGACGGATACCTGCAAATTGGCGCGCGGCGTAACCAGTTCCGTGCCCATGGGCAAGGCCAGGTGAAAGACGTCTTCCAGCGATGTCGTATTCCAATTCATGAACCGTCGCACCTTTGCGTCCAGTATCGGCCGGCTCCAGCCCTTGGCTTTGGGGGCCCCAGCGCCCAAGTCCATAATGCGCCCAACCCGAATGTTCCGCCTCAGGAACAATATATACATTATGCACAAATGGATTTTCAAAATCAATCCGGAATATGCGTAACGCAACCCTGAACGGAAGTTTTTCACGCCGGAGATTCCGGTGTGCTAGTGTATAAAGTACAAGACAAGGAAAGGAACGCTCCGGTCCACGGACTGGCCTAGGCGCACTCATTCCGTTCCCTGTCTCGAAAAATCGGCCTATGGTTTCCGTATGCCGCGGCGACGAGAAGGCGGGATGCGTTGCCTGTCTCCAGCCGGATTTTGTTGATTTTTGAGGCCAGGGGCGTCAGGAAACAGATTCAGCCGGCGATGCAGGCATCCGGCAGGAACTGCGAACGGTCGCTGGAGCCGCAAAGCTCTGGGACCAGCCTTCCGCGCGCAGAATGTCGCACTTAAAGCGCCAGGCTGTCGGCGCGCCCGGCGGGAGAGGCCGTAACCGCGGACGACTTGGCGGCCGCGAGGCGCCGCTCGGCGGTCGCGCCTATGGCACAGCCCCGCAGAGCAGGCGCGAACGAATGGAAGTTGCAGGAGCCGGGAACTGGCATCGCCGCGCGCGGCGGCGAGACAGGGGGTTCCGCGTTACGAGGCCGGCGGCAGTTCGACCTGCCAGAGAGGATCTTCCCCGGGACGGAACTGGCCCACGCGCAGACGGTCGATAGGGTAGTCAGGGAGCGAGGCGTAGGCCAGGCAGGCGCCGTCGAAACGCGCGCCCTGCCAGGCGAAGGCGAAATCCCGGTTGTCAAAGCCGACGCGTTGGCGATCGGGCGGCAGATCGCGGGTCCGGATGGGGATGACGTGCAGGATGAAGCGGGGTTGCGTATCCGCCGCGGTGCAGGGCGTCTTGGCGAACGCGACCGCGTCGGCGGCGAGGTACACGTCGAACGCGGCCCGGTGCGCCGGCGTCGCGGTCGCCAGCGCGCGGTAGGCGGCGCGATAGACGTTCACCGCGCGGGGCGCGGGCGGGACGGGGATTTCGGCCTGCCAGAGCGTATGCGTTGCCCCCGACCGCCACTGGCCGACCGTCAGGGATCGGAGGGGCCAGGCAGGGCGCGGGACCGAAGCCAGGCACGCATCGTCGAAGCGTACGCCGCGCGCATAGAAAGAGAAGTCCAAATTTCCGAAAGGGCGCTCGGACAGCACCCGCGGGTCGACGGGCGCGGCATGCACGATGAACGGAGATACCGTATCCGCCGCGGTGCAGGGGGCCTTGGCGAAGGTGATCGTCGAGGCGGTGAGGTAGACGTCGAACGCGGCCCGATGCGTCGGCGGGCGCGCGGCCAGCGCGCGGTGCGCCGCCCGGTACGCGTTCACCGCGTCCGGCTCCAACGCGGGCGGGACGGGGATCTCGGCCGACCAGAGCGCGCGCGAGGCTCCCGGCCGCCACTGGCCGACTGTCAGGTGTCGGACAGGATAGGCGGGCCGCGGGGTAACGGCCAGGCACACGTCATCAAAGCGCACGCCGCGATCCTCGAGATAGAAGTCCAGGTTATCGAACCCGAAGCGGCGTCGGTCCGGCGGCAGATCCTGCAGGTCTGCGGGCGTGACGTGCAAGAGGAACTTCCCCTGGGCCTCCGGACGGCAGGGGGTCTGGATCCAGCTCACTGCGCGTTCATCCAAATAGACGTCAAAGCGGTCGCGGATAACGGGAGCGCGGGCGGCCAAGGCGCGGTACGCCGCGCGGTAGGGAGCCGCAACCGCGTCCTCCACCCGCGCCAGATTGATCGCGGCCACGGCTGTCACGGTATTGCCATATGCCTTTTGCGCATGAATGACGGGCGCGTACCCCCCTCCCCTCCCCATCCATTCGTGAGGGTGGATAATCAGGAAATCCGCGTGCCCGGTGCCGCTGAAGACAACGCGTCGCCGATCGGCCGCGGGCAGGATGACCCGGTTCCATCCCGGGCCGCGCGTATGGATGGAGAGCGGCACCGCCGGGTACTGCGCGAGCAGGAATTCCAGCGCCTGCCGGTGGGTTACGCCCCAATAATCCATTTCGTAGCGGGTGCGCAGGCGCTCCGGCGTCGCGCGGTCCACGAGACCGTTGAAATAGAGATGCTGATGAGGATGCAGGAAGGCCATCGCGCCCAGCGTCGCGGCGGCGCCGCCGCCCGCCAGGCCGTACGCCCAGCCGGCCCGCCCATAGCGACGCGCGGCCGTCGCCAGCGCGTGCAGGCCGCCGGTCGCCAGCACGCAAAAGGGCGCATGGAGGAAATACAGGTGCCGCCAGCCGTTGTAGAGCGTGGAGCCCAGCAGGATGACGGCCAACACGGGCAACGCGCAACAGGCCAGCGCCAACCCCTCGAAACGCACCCGCGGGTGGCGCAACAGCGTCTCCGGCCGGCGCCGCACGCGTCCCGCCAGCGCCGCCAGCCCGACCAGGCCCAGCAGCAACGCGGGCGGGGGCGCGGTGATCGCGAACCAGACGGGCGCGTAGGCGGGCGGCACGGCGCCGCTGTCGACGAGCGCCCCGCGGAACAAAGGGAAAACCGGCAGCGGGAACTCGGCCATGTGCGCGAGGGCTTCCGCCAGGCGACGGACCGGGTCGCTCCACAGATAGGGCCACAGGGCGTACAGCGTCAGCGCGCAGGCCAGGCCGCACAGGCCGCCCGTGCGCCACGCCTGCCGCCGCGCGGTCCGGTCGGCGGCCGCGACCGCGTCGTACGCGCGCAGAGCCAGCACGCCGGCCAACAGCACGAGGCCTATCGGCCGCACGTTGCTCAATACGCCGATGCCCGCGCCGCACAGCGCGAAGGCCGCCCCCGTGCCGCGGCGGCAGGCCCAGTGCGTGAGTAGCAGCGCCAGCATGAACAGGCTGAGGAAGGGCAGGTCCTTGGAATTGAAAAAGGAGTGCGCGTACAGCCGCGGATGCAGCAGGAACAGGCCCAGCGCGCATAACGCCCAGCTGCGGCGACCGTACAGGCGGAAAGCCAGGGCCGCGGCGCCCAGGCCGCCGGCCAGAAAGAGCAGATGCGTCAGCAGGTGGCGCAGCAGATGGATCGCGCGGCTGTCCTGCAGGCCCAGCAGGCGCTCCGCCCACAGCAACGGCACTTCCACGGCCACGCCGTACAGGCGATCTCTGTAGCGCAGCAGCTCGTCATCGCGGCCCCAGACGTAATTCAGGACGACCTGCGCCGTCTGGCGCTGCCTGTTCTCGTCTATGCTTACGCCGTAATCGTCCAGCACCGCCGCCCCCGCGAGGACGCAGAGCGCGCAGATCCACCGCGCGCTGCGCGCCGCCAAGGCATCAGCCACCGTACGCAAGGCGGATCGCCCAATGCGGTTGGCAGTGTCTCTGCTTTGTGCCATGCGTCCAGGGTTACGCTAGGCTCTGTGGAACTTTGAGTGCAAGCCAGAGCCAGGCATCGTCGAGATTTGTCCGCATCCGGAGCAAGCGCCTGCCCAACACAGAAAGACCAGGCAACGATGCGCTCATTTATTGTGGCGCGTAGCCACGCGCTGTCTCTGCGGGAGCCCGCCGATGCCGCGTAGCGCGGCGTGGCGCGCCCGGTACCGCGCCGGATCGGCCGCTTGGGGATCCTCCGGCGCGGCTACGAAAAAAACGGTGACGCGTTTCGTCACCCACGCATATGACAGCGCAAGCGGCCCTAATAAGATCGGGTGCGGAGCCATGGGACATCGGTCATCGGAGGCCGTCCGCGCGGAGATAGGCCACGGGATCGCCTCCGGGAAGGCTAAGGGGACTTACAGGATGCCTATCCATCGCAACCCGGCGGGGGTGCCTGGCTCTGACTTGCGCGCAAAACGCTCCCGCATCGGGTACTGGGTTCTGTTTCCCTTGTCGGATAAAGCGGGGGTGACGTACGGGGGTACTGGGATGCGGAAGGGCCCGTCAAGGCCCATGAGGGCGGCTGAGCGGCTGGCCGCACGCGCCTTCCGGTTCCGCCCGGCTGCCCGCGGCCCTCCAGGGCCGTAAACGCCCACGCCAGCGGTTGCCTGATAATCTACGGGTTCTGGCGCACTCAAAGCCGCGGAATCCAGGCTGTGCGCGCAAAAGGGCAATCAGATGCGGTTGGCGGCACTCCTGCGGCGATGCGTCGCCAACGGGCCAAGCGTTACTTGACTTTGGACAGGCCGTAACTGATGCCCAGAACCCAAATGGCGTTGTGGATCAATAAGCCCGTCTGCAACCAATTGGGATTCTGCCCCATGGCCGGAGCCACGACGAAAAGCACGACCAGAATTGCCGCAATTTGGCCAATCAAGCTCCAAAGCACCAAGGAACCGATGGCATGCACTCGCGACAGCGCGCCGACCACGAGGGGCCAGAACACGCCCGAAAGCAGGCCGAAGCCCAAGACCAAGGCGAGCGGGCCCAGGAGCAGGGACGGCAGGTGATCCCGGACTTTCCCCGTGGCTAACGCGAAACCCAAGATCGGGCCGAAGCCCAAGACCAAGGCGCCAACGATCAAAAGGAACAAGTTGCCTGAACGAACCAATAACAGATCCACGACGGCGGCCGCCAAGCCCGCGACCAAGGCGAACAGCAGAGTTCTGTTCGCGGCGGAGGAAGCGCGGTCCGCCTCAGCGTCGGTCGCGGCCACAGACTGCATGGAAAACATTGAATCTCTCCCCGGACAACTGGATTCCCCATGGAACGCCTATGGGAAACGGCAAGAGCATTGTATCAAAAAACAGGATCCCTTTTGACTATTGAACGGCTGCGCAACGCAGGGCGGCGGAATGGCGCCGCGCCGAAAATTGGTGTACATTCAAGGCGCGTGCGGCCAGGCCGTCGTGAACGCGCAGGCCGCAGACGCATCGGAACGGCCCGCGCGCGCCGCTTGCCGGCGGCGCAGAGGCCATAGAGCCAGAAGCGAGGTGCGTCCATAAAGGACCATCTATTCCAATATATTTCTCTGTTGCGCGCCAACCGCAACGTACGGTTCCTATGGTTTTCCCAGATCACAAGCCTCTTCGGCGACTGGTTCAATTTCATTGCCGCCACGGAATTGACGACGACGCTCGCCTCTTCGGGAGCCGCGGTCAGCCTCTTCGTCGGCGTACGGACTTTCGCGCCGGTGCTGGGCGCGCCTTTCCTGCCTTTGGTGGTTCAACGCGGGCGGCGGCGGCGCGTATTGATCGCGTCGGATCTGATGCGCTGCTTGCTCGTGCTGGGGCTGCTGGGCGTACGCAATCCAGAGCAGCTGTGGCTCCTCTACGTCCTGACGGGCTTGCAGGGCTTTCTGACCGGCGTCTTCTTCCCATTGCGTACGGCTATGCTGCCCAGTCTGGTAGAGGACGAGGCGGAATTGGGCACGGCCAACGCCCTGGGCTCGCTGAGCTGGACGGCCATGGTGGCGCTGGGAACCGCCCTGGGAGGCTACGTGACCGCGGTCTTGGGCGTGTCCGCCTCCTTTGCGATTGACGCCGGCACGTATCTGGCGTCAGCGGCCTGTTTGCGGCAATTGGTCGTCAAGGACGCCCTCTGCGCGGACGCGGCCGTCAGTCCCTTGGCCCGCGCGGCGTCCGGGTTGGGGGCGCTGGGGGCGCTTTTGCGGCGCCAGCCGGATCTGCTGTGGCTGGCCCTCAAGAAAACGGGCATTGCCATGTTCAGTTTCGTGCCCACGCAAATTTTGCAGATCCTGCTGAGCCAGCGCTATCCGCGCATCGGTCCGAGTGCCCTGGTCCTGGGTTTCATTTTCGGCGTGGGCGGCGCGGTCAGCTTCCTCAGCCCCCTTGTCGTGCGGATGCTGACCGGCAATGATCATGGCCGCATGCGCCATGCCATGGCCTGGGCCTACCTGGTCATCGCGGTCGGCATGTGGCTGCAAGCGCCTCTGCCCTCCTTCGGCCTTCTGTTGCTGGGCGTGGCGTTGCGCTCCGTGGGCGCGGTCATTATCTGGACGTTTTCCACGCAGCTGCTCCTGAGCCTCGCGCCCGACGCGTCTTTGGCGCCCCTGTTGTCCTTGGAGTACGTCCTGTGGAACCTCGCGGGCCTCGCGGGCGTCGCCTTGCCGTCTTTCATGGTCGCGCACCCGCGTCTGGGGCTGCCGGGCGCGTTCCTGGTTTTGGGCGCCTGCTTCCTGACGCTGGCGCTGCTATGGGGCTTCTGGATCCGGAAAGGCGATTTCGTCCGGCCCGCGCCCGGCGGCGCGCGGCGTTGACGCGGCGCGCCGGCCGGCAGGGCACGCGGCGGGAGCGGCCCCGCCCCGGCCTGGTCCGCGGTTCAACGCGCCGGCCCCTTGACAATCAGCCGCGAGGGAATCACCTGCGCCGTCGCATGATAGCGCCCGCCCGCCCAAAAATGGCTGAGGCGCAGGGGCAGGGCCTGATCCAGAAAGAGGTTGGGACCGTTCATGAGGTGATAGTGCAAATGGGGGCCGGGCGAATGCCCGCTGTTGCCCACGTAGCCCACCAGCGCGCCGCGTCGGATATGGTCTCCGACCCGCACCTGGACGCTGGCCTGCTGCAGGTGCGCCAGGTAGCTGAACTCGCCCTGGCGATGGCTTAACGCCACCGCATTGCCCAGCAGGCGCCGCGGGTCTCCCTGCATCTGCGCGGGGTCCGGCACGGCGCCCGGTGGCAGATCGGGCATGTCGAAGATAACATGGGCCACGCGGGCCGCGGCCGGCGCGTAGACGGGCGCGCCCCATCCGTAGTGATCTTCCAGGCGGGAGCCGTCTCCGGCATAGAACGCGGCCTCGGCGCCCAGTTTGACGAAATCCAGGGCGAAGGCCTGACTCACCGGCTCCGTCTTGTGCTGATCCGTCCAATCGGAGCCCTGAATGACCCACCACGCGCCGGCGAGGGGAAAATGCAGATCCGCGGCCTGCGCGGGAAAGGTTACGGGGATCGCCAACGTTGCGTTCCCGAGGCGCCCGTCCGGCGCGCGCGCCACGACGCGCGCCTGCACGCAATCGGCCCGGGTCTGGCCCGGCGCATTGAAATGCAGGCAGGGCACGGCCAGGCCCGTGCCGGCCGCGATGGACAGCTGCGCCTGTCCCGTATGCGCCTTGAGCATGGACGCGGTCCATCGTTGTTCGGCCAGGACTTGATGCCCGCGGAGCAACGTGACGATGACGCCCTCCAGCGCGACCGCTTCCTGCACGGCCGTCACTCCCAGCGTAAACACCAGTTCCTGGCGCGGACCGGCGAAATGGGGAAAGGGCAATTGGTCGTAGTAGGCGGCGAAAATGTGCGCCGGCCGGCTTTCCAGCAAGACGGGACCGGAGACGGACGACATGGCTTCCGCGGGCGCGTGCCGTCACTTGCCGTTTTCGGCATTGGCCAAAAGCGCGAACCGAGCCACGAGATTGGCCGCGTTTTCGGGCGAGGCGAGGGTTTGATGCAGCAGATCATGGCCCAGACGCCACAGGCTCGGCCATTCGGGGCCGTGAGGCATGCGGTGCGCGCGCGGCAAGAGCGCGCGGAATTGCCGGATCTGCGCCGTTCCCGCATGGGGCCGGGCCTGTTGCGCCGGCAGCCGCCGGGCTACGTCCGCGATGTCCTCTTCCATGCGCGCCAGTTCCTGAATGATGGCCGCGCTGAGACGCATGCGTTGCGGCGCTTGGCCTTTCACCAGAAACGCGGCTTCCGCCGTCAACCACGGGCGCGCCGGCCCGGCCGGGCCCGCGGGAATTTCCCGTATGCGCACGGCCGCGCCCAAGGCTTCCTGGGCGGGCGCCAAACTCCAGGCCCCGTCAATGAACATCGGCAGCTCGCCGGCCAGGAAAGCCCGGCGCAACGCGGCGTAATCGCGGCTGACGGCGATGCCGGGCGCGGCGTCCGCTTGCCGCAACCAATCCAGGAACGCGGCCCCTCCCGGCCCTTGATCCAGGACGACGCGGTTGTCGACGTCCAGCAGAATGCCGCCGAAAGCCGGAAACCCCCAAGCCAGATGAAAGAGGCTGGCATAGAGGCCCAGCAGAGGCCGTTCCGCCGCTTGCGCCCGGCGCAGCAGTTGCGCCATGTCCTCCGGCACGTCGGCCAGCGGCAGCAAATCGGCGTTGACGAACAGCGCCACGGTATCGGTCCAGAGCGGCAGGCCCATCAGCTGCTCGTCCTGAATGAGGCCGAAGAGGGCGGGCGCGAGGAAATCCGCCAGTTCGTCCTCTTGCACCACGTCGTTCAGAGACGCGACGAGGCTTTCGGCGTTCAGCGCGGGCAAATGGGTGGCCGGCGCGACCAGGATATTGGGGCCCTCGCCGGACAGCACGGCATGCAGGAGCAACTCGGAGGCCTGATGCGGCGGCACGTAGGCGTGGGACAGGGCCAGGTCCGGACGCTCCGCGCCGATGCGCTCCAAGGCGCCGGCCAGGAACTCCCGGTCCGCGCCGGTCAGCGAGTGCCAGACGACGACGGGACCGGTCCAGGCCAGCGGCGGTTCGCGGCGGGGCGTCGCGACGGCCGGGAGCGGCGTGGGAACGGACGCGGCGCCCGCGGCCCCGTTCGGCACGGCGCTGCTGCAGGCCGCCGCCAGTACGGCTCCCCACAGGCCGCACAGGCGCGCGCACAGCAGGAACGAACCCGCCCGGCGCATTTCAGGCAGAGGCGGCGGCGCGCACGAGGGCGGTCGCCGCCAGTACGTAACCGTACCATCCGCAACCGCTGATCTGGCCTATGCAGGCCGGCGCGATGACTGACGTGCGGCGAAATTCGTCGCGGGCGTGAATATGGCTGATATGCACTTCCAGAGTCGGAACCGCGACCGCTTTGACGGCATCGTGAATGGCGTACGAATAATGCGTGTAGGCGCCGGGATTGATGACGATGCCGTCCGCCCAGGCTTGGGCCGCGTGCAGGGCATCGACGATAAAGCCCTCGACGTTGGACTGCACAAAGCGCAGTTCGTGAGCCGGCTCGAACTGCGCGCGCAACGCCTGTTCGATGTCCGCCAGGGACCGGGTGCCGTAAAAATGGGTTTCGCGGCGGCCCAACAGGTTCAGGTTAGGGCCGTTGATGACCTGGATACGCGCCATGCCGCTGCGGGATCAGGAGAGAACGTAGCGCCACGCGTCCATGACGAAGGCGTCGCCCGGATTGTCGATGATCCGCACGGCTTCCAGATCGTCGACGACCGCGAAGCGCAACCGGGAACCCTGGCGCTTCTTGTCCGTGGCCATGGCCGCGTAGAGCGCCTCGGGATCGAAGCGCGCCTGCGCGTCGGGCTGCCATTCCGGCAGGCGCGCGGGCAGCCCGACGGCCCGGACGAGCCGTTCGATGCGCGCCGCGAGGGACGGGGCGCAACGGCCCAGGGCGACGGACAGACGCGCGGCCGCGGCCAGCCCGATGGCTACGGCTTCGCCGTGCCGGATGCGGTACCGGGAGACCTGTTCCATGGCGTGCGCGAAGGTATGGCCCAGATTCAGAACCGAACGGCGTCCCTGCTCGTAGGGATCCTCTTCCACGACGTCGATCTTGACCTGGATCGCGCGGGTCAGAACCAGGCTGCGGCGCGTCAGGCCCTCCGCTTCCAGCAACGCGAACAGTTCGGCGTCGCCGACGATGGCGTGTTTGATGACCTCGGCCATGCCCGCCCGGACTTCGGCCGGCGGCAGGGAATCCAGCAAGGCCGGATCCACGACCACGCCCGCCGGCTGCTTGAAGGCCCCGACCAGGTTTTTGCCTTCCGGCAGATCGACGCCGGACTTGGCGCCGACCGATGAATCCACCATCGACAGCAAGGTGGAGGGCACGGGAAAGTAGGGCACGCCGCGCAGGTAGGTGGCGGCCAGGAAGCCCGTTACGTCCGTGACTACGCCGCCGCCCAGGGCGATGAGGGTGCTGCGGCGATCCAGGTTGGCTTTGACGCAGGCCGCGTACAGCGCGCGGACGGTATCCAGAACCTTGTGCTTTTCCCCGGCGGGAAACGTAAAGAGGTGGGGCGCGAAGCCGGCGGCGGCCACCGCGTCGGACAGTGCCGCCCCGTACCGGTCCGCCAACGGCGGATGGGTCACGATGCCGACGTCCGTCCGGGCCAACTCGGCAACGCGTAAGGCCTGCCCGACCTGGCGCAAAGCGCCTTCGCCCACCCAGATGGGATATACGTTTTCCGGGCTGCGGATTTCCAGGCGCTGGACGGCGCTCCCGGCGCCGGCGTTCAAGGATGCGGTCGATTGGGCCGCGCGGCTCACGATTGCTTGCACCTGCGTCACGACTTCATCTACGGACAGGTCGGAGGTATCCACCTGATGCCGCAACGCATTGTAAAGGGATGCGCGTTTTTCCAGTAATTCCCGAATCCGTTGCGCGCGGGATTGCGCGGCGTTTTCCAGTAACGGCCGATGGGATTCGGCCCGGATGCGGGCCAGAATGCAGTCCGCGCGGGCCGTCAGGCAGACGACGATCCCGCCGCGTTCCAGGCGCGTCCGATTCCGGGGATCCAGCAGGGCGCCGCCGCCGGTCGCGATGACCAGGCGCTGCGGCCGCGCGACGTCGCGGCATACGGCCCGCTCCAGGGCGCGGAACGCCGTTTCCCCGCGTTGCGCGAACACTTCGGGGATGGACAGTCCCGCGCGCGCTTCGATGCGCGCGTCCATATCGACGAAGACGCGTCCGAGACGCGTCGCCAGGCGTTGGCCGACAGCGGACTTGCCCGTGCCCATGAAACCCGTGAGAACGATATTGAACTCGGAGGCCAACGGCATGACGACGCCTCACCCCGTAGGGAACAACCGGAAATCGTCAGGATGCACCTGGCGGGCCTGATGCATGAGCGCGGCGTTCATGAGTTCGATGGCGAGGCGGGATTCCAGCGTGACGCCGGCTCTGACGCCCACGCACGGATCATGCCGCCCTCGCCGCAGGCGGAAGTCGATTTCGCGGAAGTCCTTGGTGACGGACGCTTGCGGCTTGACGATGGAGGCCGTAGGCTTGAAGCTGACGGTAAAGGCCAGGGGGCTGCCGGTCGTGATGCCGCCCAGCAGGCCGCCGTGATTGTTGGTGCGATAGCCGTCCGCGCGAATCGGATCGTTGTTCTGGCTGCCCGTGCGGGCCACGGCCGCCTTGCCGGCGCCCATTTCGCAGGCGTAGACGGCATGCAAGCCGCCGAGCGCGCCCATGATGCGCAGTTTGAGGCTCTGGTACAACGGTTCCCCGGCCAGCGGGGGCGGGTTGACGGCTACCACCTCGATGGCGGCTCCCAGGGAATCGCCCTGGACGCGCGTTTCCTTGATCAGCGCCGCGGCCGCGGCCGCGAAATCCGGGTCCAGGGTATGGAGTTCGCTGGCGGCCAGGCGCTGGGCCACGGCCGCCGGCGGGCTAGCCTGCGCCTGGGCGTGCAATGAGGCGCGCGCGCGCAGCGGACCGATTTGGCAAATGGAGGAGAAGACGTGGGTGTCAAAGCGGTCGGCCAGATAGGCGCGGGCCACGCTGCCGCCGATGACGTCCGAAATGGTGGAACGGTAGCTGGACCGGCCGCCCCCGCGATAGTCCGCGAAGCCGCGGGATTTGTAATGCTTGACCAGATCCGTATGTCCGGGCCGCACTTCTCCGGACGGGCCCTTGAACTGGTCGTAATGCGCGGATTGACGGCTGCGGGAGAAAACGAGGGCGGCGAGGGGTTCGCCGGTCGTGAAGCCGGCGTCGTACGTTGCGAGGCCGGCGGCGCCGTCCAGCGACAGGGAGGGTTCGGCGTACAGCGCGCCTTCCTGAAACAGACCGCCTACCAGATGCACGCGATCGTCTTCGCGGCGCGGCGTGCCGTGGCGGCTGCTGCCCGGCCGCCGCCGATCCAGGCAGGCTTGCAGCCGCGCGCGTTCCAGATAGAGGCCGGGCGGACAGCCCATGACGATCGTGGTGATGGCCGGGCCGTGCGATTCCCCCGCGCCCGCCACGGCGAACAAGGGACCGCCCAGGATTTCCATGCTGCGCACCCGCGTCCCGCGTTCAGGCCGCGCCAGCGGCCTGCCGGGCGCGGGCGACGAAAGCGCGCACGGCCGCGGGTTCCTTGCGTCCCGGCGCGGTTTCCACGCCGCTCGATACGTCTACGCCCCAAGGCCGGACTTGCCGGATGGCGGCGCGCACGTTGTCCGGGGTCAGGCCGCCGGCCAACATGGTGCGGGGATGCCGCGCGCACACCTGGGCCGCCAGGTTCCAATCCGCGCGCCGGCCCGTACCGCCCCAGGCGCCGGCGGCGAAAGCGTCCAGCAGGAGAGCCGGTCCTGACGGCGCCGCCGCCGCGGCATAGCTGTCCGCCTCCTGCGCCGCGGCCTGGGGCGAAACCGGACGGATAGCCTTGAAGAGCGCCGCCTGCACCTGCGCCAGCGCTTGGGGGGCGTACGTACCGTACACCTGCAGGCAATCGACGCCGGCCGCGACCGCGACGGCATCCAGTTCCGCCGGGCTGAGATTGACGCACAAGCCCACCGTGCGGGCGCGCTCCAGGGCCCGTTCCGCGCGCAAGCGGCGAATCAGGGCGCGGGCGCGGGCGGGCGGCACGTAACGCGGCGACTGGGGGTAGAAGACGAAGCCCAGGAAATCCGCCCCGGCGGCGCATGCGCACAGGGCATCGTCCCTATTGGTGAGGCCGCATATCTTGACGCGCATGGACAGGGCTTCCGCCGAACCGGGCCCGTTCCGGACGGGCGCGGAGGGATCTCTCGTCTCCACGCGCCTCTCACGCGCCGGTGGGAACGGCTGCCAGGGCGCCCGCGGCCGCGAATTCCCGCACTTTCCGCGCGCGGCGGGTCTGGGGCAAGGCGCTGAACGTTTCTCCGACCAGAATGGCGTCGCATCCGATTGCGGCCATGGCCCGGACGTCCTGCGCGGTCTTGATGCCGCTTTCGCCCACCAGGATCCGGTCCGCGGGCACGGCGGCCCGCAACTGCCGCGTCACGTTGATATCGGTCTGGAAAGTGCGCAAGTTGCGATTGTTGACGCCGATGACGGCCGCGTCCACGGCCAAGGCGCGTTCCAGTTCGATTTCGTCATGCACCTCGGCCAACACCTGCATGCCCAACTCGCGGGCCAGCGCGGCCAGCGCGCGGTACTCCGCGTTGCTCAGGACGGCCAGGATGACCAACAAGGCATCCGCCCCCGCGACGCGGGCTTCGTATACCTGGTAGGGATCGAAGATGAAATCCTTGCGCAGGAGGGGCGCCCGACAGCCTTCTGCCTCCAGACGGTCGCCGATGGCGTCCAGATCCGCCAACCGGCCCTGGAAATAGGGGGCGTCCGTCAGGCACGAGATCGCCGCGGCGCCGCCTTGGACGTAGGCCTGGGCCATGGCGGCCGGATCCCAGTCGCGGGCAATCAGGCCGCGGGACGGGCTGGCCCGCTTCACTTCCGCGATCACGCTGGCGCCGGCGTCCCGGACCAGGGCTGCCCCGAAATCCAGCGGCCGGCGCGCCAACTGGGCCAGCGCGACCAGCTCCGCCAACGGCCGTTCGGCCTGGCGGCGCTTGAGTTCCTGGCGTTTGGAGGCCATGATGGCGTCCAGCACCTTGCCCTGAAAGCGGGCGATGTCCATCTTGGAGTATTTCATGCGGCGAATTCCTGCGATTGGGCTACGAAGCGGTTCAGGACGTCCAGGGCGGCGCCGTCGTCGATGCTGCGCGTCGCCTCCGGCACGCGCCGGGCGATGTCGCCGTCCTCCGCGGCCAGGGCGGCCGCGGCGTTGAGCACGACGACGTCGCGCATGGGGCCCGCGATCTCCCCGCTCAGGATGCCGCGCGTGTACGCCGCGTTCGTCGCGGGCGCGCCGCCCCGGATGGCGTCCAGTCCCGCCCGGGCAAAGCCCAGTTCCAGCGGATCGACGGTCAGGCGCCGAACGGCGCCCTGCGCGAGATGCGCCACCTGATTGGGGCCCGCCAGCGAAAATTCGTCCATGGCGTCGGCGCCATGCACCACGAAGGCGCCGCGTTTGCCGACCCGCGCCAGCATGCGCGCCAGGGGTTCCAGCAGTTCGTCGCTGAAGACGCCCATCAGGATATGGGTCGTGGGCGCCGGATTGGAGAGCGGGCCGATGATGTTGAACACGGACCGGATGCCTAATTCCTGCCGCGGCCGGCCTACGTGCCGCATGGCCGGATGGCAGTGCGGGGCGAAGAGGAAGACGAACCCGACCGCGTCCAGGCAGGCGACCGCGTCGTCCAAAGTATAGCCCAGATCGGCGCCGAGAGCGGTCAGGAGATCCGCGCTGCCGCTTTGGCTGCTGGCGGAACGATTGCCGTGCTTGGCCACCGGAACGCCGCACCCGGCCACGACCAACGCCGCCGTGGTGCTGATGTTGATGCTGCCCGAGCCGTCTCCGCCCGTGCCCACCACGTCCAGGAGCGGGCCGGCGCCGGCCTGCCAGGCGAAAGGGGCCGCATGGTCCATGAGGGATTCGTAAAAGCCGGTGATTTCGTCCACGGTAGGGCCCTTCATGTTCATGCCCACCAGGAACGCGCCGATCTGGGCGTCCGTGGCTTGTCCCGACACCAGTTGGTTCAGCGCGGCCTTGGCGCGCGCCTTGTCCAAGTGGCGAAAGGCCATGATCTCCTGGATAACGGCCTGCATGTCAACGGCGTCGTTCATGTCGCGCTCCTCGCGGATCGATGGACGTATGGTTCAGGCGTTGCCGAAAGCCGGCGACGATGGCTTGTCGTTCCTCCGCGCCCGCCTCCAGGCCCAAGGCCGGCGCCGCGTCCTCCAGGCAGGCGCGGAACGCCCAGGGCCATACGGCCTCCGACAGGGCCGGGACGGCCGGGAACGACGCGGGTTGCGCGAGGCGCAGGATCAGTTCCATCAGGCTGGCCCAAGGCAACAGCCGGACGTACGCCGCAGTGCGGGCCTGCAGGCCGGCGTCGGACGGCCGGCGTCCGTAGGCGGACCACCACGCGTCCTCTTCCGCAGGCGACAAGCCGCGCAGGGTGTGCAGCAGAAGATGGGCGATGTCCCGCGCGGGATCGCCCAGCCCGCCCATTTCCCAGTCCACGAAGCGGATCCGTTGCTCCTGCACCAGGCAATGCTCCGCGTACAGGTCGCCATGCACCAGAGCCGGCGCCGCGGCGCCGTCGGGATCCGGATCGCGCGGCGCTTGCCGCCCCGCTGCGGGCAAGGCCCGGCGCAGGAAGTCCGTCAAGGCGTCCAGGGGCTGATCCGCCAGCCACGTCTGGACGCGCCGTTGGCTGCCTTGCATCAGGCTCCATTGATAGGCCAGATTGACGGGATGCGGACTGAGCCGGATTGGGCCTTCCGGCGCGCGGGCATGGACGCGGGCGAGGGCGGCGCCCAGCGCCGCGCGTTGATCCGCGTCGCGCGGGTTCAACGCCGCGCCGGCCTGCCACGGGTAGATCAGGATCTGGCGCGCCAGGCCCTGCGGGTAGCGGTCGAAGGCCAGGGGCGGCGGCGCCAAATGGTCTTGCGCGGCCGCGGCCTGGCAATTGTATTGCCGCCGGCCGCGGGCTTGGCCGGCATCCAGGAACATCTTGAGCACGATGTCGCGCCGGTCGCTTTGGATGCGCCACAAGGCATGGCGGTCGCCCGGCAACGCGCGGACGTCCGTAATGACCGCGTCGCGCACGGGACTCTCCGCGGCCGCGGCCAAGTAGGCCAGGACGGAGGCCGGCGCCGGTTCGTCCGCACGCGGGCGGGCGTCAGGTCGGGACATGCAGGAAATTCCGCAACAGGTCGCGCCCTTGTTCCGTCAGGAAGCTTTCGGGATGGAACTGCACGCCGAAGATGGGCCGCGTCTTGTGCCGGACGCCCATGATTTCGCCTTGCGCGGTGCGCGCGGTGACGATCAGTTCGGCGGGGACGGGTTCGTGGACGATCAGGCTGTGGTACCGGGTCGCCGTGAATGGGTTCTTCAGGCCTTGGAACAAACCTTGGCCGTCGTGATGGATCCGGCTGGTCTTGCCGTGCATGATGCGCGGGGCCCCGGACACCTCGCCGCCGAATACGTGCCCGATGCATTGCTGCCCCAGGCAAACGCCCAGCACGGGCACGGTCGCGCCCAGAACCCGAATGACTTCGTTGCTGATGCCGCTGTCCTGCTGGGGCGTACCGGGACCGGGCGACACCACGATGCGCTCCGGCTGGAGCGCCTGCAGCGCCGCCAGCGCAATCTTGTCGTTGCGGAACACCCGAATGTCCGCGCCCAGTGCGCCCAGGAACTGCACCAGGTTGTAGGTGAAACTGTCGTAATTGTCGATGACGACGACCATGGCGCGCGCCTCAACCGCTCTGTCGCGTGGCGTATTGGGCGGAGCCGCGCCGAATGCGATTCCAGACTCCCGTCAGGCCCATGGCTTGCTTCATGCGGCGCAAGGTGGCCTGGGCTTCCTCGCGCGCCCGCGCCGTGCCGCGTGCCAGCAGATGATCCGCATAGCCGGGTCCCTGGTCCGCATAGCGGCTGCGCCGTTCGCGTATAGGCTCCAGAAAACCGTTGAGAGCCCGGGCCAATTTCTGCTTGACCTCCACGTCGCCCACGCGGCCCGCCGCGTAACGGGCTTTGAGATCCGCCACTTCCGCGGCGTCGGGATTGAAGCAGTCATGGTAGGCGAACACGGGATTGCCCTCCACCGCGCCGGGAATGTCGGCCCGGATACGGTTGGGATCCGTGTACATGCTCATGACGCGTTTCTCTACCGTCCGCGCGTCGTCGCTCAGGAAGACGGCGTTGTTCAGGCTCTTGCTCATCTTAGCGTTGCCGTCGGTGCCGACCAGGGTACCGTCCACGATGTGGCCCTCGGGGATGGGAAAAACGTCATCGTAGGCGGCGTTGAAGCGCCGCGCGATCTGCCGCGTAATCTCCACGTGGCTTTCGTTGTCCTGCCCGACCGGCACCAGGTTGCCTCTGGGCATCAGGATATCGGCCGCCATCAGCACGGGATACCCCAGCAGATTGTAGGGGATCTGATCCAGCTGGGCGTCCTGGGCCATGGTCTTGATGGTGGGCAACTGCTGCAGGCGCTCCACGGTGACCAGGCTGCTCAGGAGCAGCTGGATTTCGTAGATTTCAGGCACTGCGGATTGCAGGTAAAAGGTTACGGCGTCGGGATCGATGCCGATGGCCAGATGGTCCAAGACCATGTTGCGGGCGTTGTCCGCGATCGCGCCGATGCTGGCGACGTCGGGCCGCGTCGTCAGCATATGCAGGTCGGCGACGAGGAAGAAGCATTCGTATTCGTGCTGGAAGCGCAGGCGATGCCGCAGGCTGCCGACGTAATGGCCCAGGTGCAGTTGGCCTGTCGGCCGATCTCCGGTCAGGATGCGCGGTTTAGTTGACATAATTCAACTCCTCTATTGGGCTTGCAAGCCGTTTTCGGCCAGTTGGACGGCGGCGGTCAGGGCGCGCATTTTGTTCATGGCTTCCCGGTATTCGTACTCCGGCTCGCTGTCGGCGACCAAGCCCCCGCCGGCTTGCAGAATGCAGGTCTTGCCCTGCATGGTGACGGTGCGGATGGTAATGCAGGTGTCCATGGCGCCGGCGTAGTCCAGGTAGCCGACGACGCCGGCGTAAGGTCCCCGGCGCCGGCCCTCCAGCTCTTCGATGATTTCCATGGCCCGGATCTTGGGCGCGCCGCTGACGGTGCCGGCCGGCATAGTGGCGCGCAACAGATCCACGGCGTCGAATTCGGAGCGCAAGCGGCCCTGCACGTCGCTGACGATATGCATGATGTGGCTGTAGCGCTCCACTTGCATGACGTTCTGGACCTGCACCGTGCCGTATCGGCAGACGCGGCCCAGATCGTTGCGGCCCAGATCGACCAGCATGACGTGCTCGGCCCGCTCTTTCGGATCTTCCAGCAGTTCGCGCGCGAGGCGGTCGTCCTCTTCCGGCGTGCGGCCGCGCCAGCGCGAGCCGGCGATGGGATGCAGAAAAGCCCTGTCCGCTTCCAGGCGCACGTGCATTTCCGGGCTGGAACCGACGAGGCGCAGCGGCGCGCCCCGGATGCCCGCGACGCGGGAGAAGTCGAAATAGAACATGTAGGACGAGGGGTTGATCATGCGCAGGGCGCGGTAGACGGTGAACGGATCCGCGTCCGTGTCCCGCGTCTGGCGCATGCTGAGCACGCCCTGAAAGATGTCCCCGGCCGTGATGTAGGCCTTGGTGCGCAAAACCATGGCCCGGTATTCCGCGAGGGTATGGGAGCAGGCCCACTCCGGAGCGCCTGCCACGCGCGGCAGTTCAGGGTCCGCGCAGGGCGCGTGAATGAGGTCGCAGATCTGCGCGATGCGGCGGCAGGCGCCTGCGTACTCGGCCGCCAAGTCATCCGCCGTCAAATCCATGTTGACCATGACCAGCAAACGATGCTTGACGTGGTCGAAAACGACCAATTCGTCGCTGAACAGCATCACCATGTCCGGCGTGCCGATTTCGTTGCTCGCGGCGTCGGGGAGAACCTCGATGAACCGGACCAGGTCATAGCCGAACATGCCGACCGCGCCGCCCCGGAAACGCGGCAAGTCCGCCACGGGCACCGGGACGATCTCCGCCAGGTAGTCGCGCAGCAGAAAGAAAGGATCGCCTTCCGTCTGGGTGACGGCGCCGTCCCGTTCCGCCACCGTAATGCGCGAGCCGTAGGCGACCAAGGTCCGGAAAGGGTTCAGTCCCAGAAAACTGTACCGCCCGAAGCGCTCGCCGGCTTCCGCCGATTCCAGCAGGAAGCAGGGCGGAGCCAATTGGGCCCCGGTAATGGCGCGCGTCTGCGCCCCTTCCTCGCGGCACAGGCGAAAGAAGATGGCGACCGGCGTGGCCATATCCGCCGGTATTTCGCTGTAGACGGGCATCTTCGTGCCCTGGCTTCTGGCCGCTTGGACCTGAGCCAACCCCGGTTTGAACACGGCGGCGTGACCTCCAGAATCAAAAACCCCAAACATCGGTTTGCGTCCAATGCCTGGGGACGAGAGGCCGAAGCCGCCCGCGGTGCCACCCCGCTTAACTCCCGCCTCGGGAGGCGTTGAAGTTCTCTCTGCAAGAACGGGATCCGCGGATCCGATTCTCAGCGCCCTGGTAACGGTGGCGTCTCCGGCTTGCCTACCAAGGGCGGCGCCCCCTTCAGCGCGCAACTCGTTGGTCCATTCATCACCTTCTGGCATGCCCCCTTCCACCTGACGGGGCTCTCTGTTATGCCGACCGGATGACTACTAGTCCAAGTCATAGTCCGTGACTGTTCAATTGTGCCGGATACGATATCTTATCCAAGGACGGGTGTCAAATGATCCAGCGGGCCGTTGCAGGAACGGCGGCGTTGACGGCTGGAGAGGCGCCTGAGCCCCGTTGCGCGCGCCGAGGGACGGCTCCGAAGGCGTCCCGCGCGGCCGGACGACGGCGCGCCTGGGCGCGAGACGGCATATGACCGACGGACCCGAACCAGACCGTGTTGAGATTGATTGGGCATCCTGTGCGTCCGCGGTTATCCTTCCAGATAGCCATCCCTTTGCGCGTCTCCGCGCGGACGGCCCCCGATGACCGATACCCAGTGGCTCCGCATTTATTTTGTAAGCATATATTTTTGTATATAGGGGGGCTATGAAGCGCGTGGCCGTCTCTTCGCGGCAGCGCTGTGCGGGATGGCACAGATGCGGCGCCAGCGGCCGGCCGCGTACGGGAGGGGGAACGCGGTCTATCGCCGCTAGGCCGACGGGTGCGACCGGGGCGTCGGGCCGCGGCGGCTGGCCTACAGGCCGGCCGATCCGGATCTGTCCGCCGTGCCAGGGGACAGCACGGTCAGGCGCTCCCCCGCAAGAAAGAGGCGGAGCCTGCCCTCGGCTGTAGCCGGAGCGGCTTCCGCACCCCGGTCCACAGCCTGACGGATCGACGCGTCCGTCTCCTGCGCGTGAGGCGACCCGCGTCACGACGGACGCGCCGCGGTTCTGTCTGATCGCGGACCGGGCTTACAAGGCGCGCAACGCCGGGGAACGGAGCCTCGGCGGGCTCCCACGCGGGGGATGCGCGGCCACCCGCGATGCCCCATACGCGCAGCGTGGCCTGGGTGTTCCGTACTGGGCGGGGCTGGGATCAGGCTAAAATAAAAAAACAACATTGCCTGGGGCGTGTTGAGAACTTCGTTTTTCGCACCAACATGGATAGCGCGGCGGCCTCTGGACATCGCGCTATCTACTTTGCCCCATAGGCGCTTTCGGCTACGGGAGGCATTTTCCCATCTGGCCCAGTATCGCGCGTCCGTCAAAATTCTCAACAGCGCCTTGAGCCATAAAGCCGCTTTCCGCTTATCAGGCTTCCTGCGAAGCCATCCGCGCCGCGGACGTCGTTTCGCCGTTGCGCGCGTTCCACGGGCCCGTCAACGCGCCCTCAATCCGCGCCGTACGCTCACCGATCGCCCGCAGTTCCTGGCGCTGCGCCTCCAAACCGCTTTCCAGCTTTTCCATCACCGCCTGCAAGCGTTGCTCCAGTCCCTGTTGATTTTGCTCCAGTCCCTGTTGATTTTGCTCCAGCCGGGCTATGTCCGCCTGCAGGCGTTGCTCCAGTCCCTGTTGATTTTGCTCCAGCCGGGCTATGTCCGCCTGCAGGCGTTGCTCCAGCCGGGCTATGTCCGCCTGCAGGTGTTGCTCCAGCCGGGCTATGTCCGCCTGTCGATTTTGTTCCAGTTGGTCTATGCGGTTCTCCACGCGGGTAATCAGGAGGAGCAGGCTATCCTGTAGCGCCTGGGTTCGGCTATGCACCAAGTACAGGTTGAGCGGAACCAAGACGCCCAGCAACGTCACGCCGACGCCGATAATGGTCCACATAATGGTCCACGCTTCACGATCCATGAGGAAGCCTTGGTGCCATAATATCCACGCCCTCAATTATAACGGCCTACGGGGGGCGGAACCAAACGCAGAATTGCCCTTGCCGTATCCACGCGCGGAACCGATCGGTTCCCGGTGCGCAAGCCCGGACCGGATAGAACGCGGCGCGCGCGGGGCCGCGGCGTAGGGCTGGGGGTTCAGACGCCGGGTTCGGGCCGGCGGGGCCAAGAACGGATAGCGGCCGCGTGCGTAACGGATGCCAGCCTTGGCCCGCGCGCAAGGCCAAACGCCTCCCTTGTTCCAAGGGGCTGCAACCCGGGAAGAGCGGCGAACTTCTTTACCGTGATATATAAACTGTCCCCATCAAGGTCAGTAGAGGTAGGCCGCTGCGTTTTGCAGAGCCGCCTGCGCGGCGGCGATGCCGCCGCGAAAGTCCGGTTGCGGCCATGCCGCCGTGAAGTCCAGTTCGGGAAAATGCAGGGGCAAATGGAACTGTAGCGTCGGCAGATAGTACTGGACTTGAAAATCGGGTACGTACGCGGTCAAATCGAAGGGGATATCGGGCAGGTAGGCCGCGGCGTCGAAGTCGCCCAGGTAAGGAATTTCCGGCAGGGGAGGCATCCAGACCATGGCGGCAGCGGAGCGGGCCCACTCCGCGAGATGAGCGGACATCGAATCGAGGAAGGAGCCCGTTTCGCTGCGCATATCCAGCGCGCGCATGGCCTTTTCGGCAATGGCGACGGCCTCGACGTATTGCGCAAGGGTCCCGTCGCGTTCAAGTTCTGCCCACCATTCCTGTCCCAAGTCATAGAACCGGTACCCCAAGGTGACGAAGCCAATCGCCGCCAGGGGGATAGCGGCGACGGCCATGAGGGGAAGCAATTCGGGAATCAGCGAGGTCAAGCCCAAGACGAGGCCCGCAATGACGAAGGCCCGGCTCCCCTCCTGAATGGTCGCCTCCGTAACCGCTTGATAGAACTCGATACGCGTGATCTGGCCTTGCTTCAGTTGCAGGCCGTATTCCAGCAGGGTCAGGACGACGGCCACGGCGGCCCCTGCGACGGCGCTGACCAGCGAAATCCGGGCGGCGCTGGCCAAGGCCGTCCTCACGGCGACGGCGCGCAGGGCGTTACGGGCCGCGCGCAATTCCTGGGGCGTCATATCGCGGGCGCCGCGCGCGCGGTTCGTCAACCAGTGTTCAAAGATGCCGTTCCGGGCGGCGTCATCGCCGCCGTTGGCCTTCGCGATGACGTGACTCCAATCCCGGCCGCGGAGAAACCGCCGTACTTCCCCGTCTCCTTGCGCGCGGATGGACGGCGGAATCGTTTCCCAGACGGTTTGCGCCTGCGCGAAGGTGCGCCGTTGGCGCGGCGCGCCCGCGTTCTGGAAATAGCGTCTCAGACTCGGCTCTACGTTCTCGAAGCGCAGATTGCGCGCGAACTGATTGAGAAAAAGTCCGGATATAAAGAATGGCGCGGCTCCGGTGCGGATGTAGGTCTGCACGCGCGGATCGTCGATCAACGCTCCCATGCCCGGAATCCGGATCAAGTCCGTCGGGCTTTGGGAATCCGGACGCGCCAGCACGGCCGGCAGGAGAGCCAGGGCCGCGCTGCCTTGGCCGCATCGCGCCAGAAACGCGCGGCGGTTCAATACGCTTGCGCTTTCAGGGTTCATGCCGTCCGCTCTCCAGGCGCGTTGTCGCTGCGGAAAAGGGCAACAGGGCCAGGCAGTCAGCCGAAAGCCGCGGGTGATGGGCGGTAGCCCTGGCGCGTCCGCAACCCGCGCCGGAACGGCCCCGCTGCGCCCTTATGCCCGCATGCGTACGGAACCGGCGCATGCAACGGAAAACTGCCTTTTTCATGGCTTGATCCATGCGCCGATTACGTCCCGGCCGTTCAGGGGAAAGCGCAAAGCCGGCGGGAACTCCCGCCGGCTTTGGCCTTGGGGCGCGGAAAACGGCTCCCGCGCTTACTGCGTGCAGAAATGGGTCGCGGAAGTGGCCGCTCCCGGTTCCCAAGGGTTGTCGGACGTCGACGAGGAGGCCACGATGTCCGCATTCCGGAAACCGGCCGAGCACAGGCACCCAGGCGCGGACAAAGAGGCGCGGGTCAAATCGGACTGCAACGAATACGCCAAGGTCTGGGGAATGAGATGAGGGAACAACCCCAGATTCCACATAGCCAGGAGTTCGGCCTTGGCTCCCGTGCCCGCCTCGGGACAAACGCGATTGGCGTCGGCGATGCGGCGGTCGCAGGCGATCAAATCGGGATTGTCGAAGGCCATGGCCCCGCCGCGGCCTATGCGATAGCCCCGGTTCCGCAAGCATCTGAGGGTCGCGCTTTCGTCAATGACGACGGATACGTTGCCCATGTAGGAGGCGAAGAAACGGGAAGCGCCCGCGGTCCTGATGCAGCCCAGACTGGTGCCGCACACGACGGCGTGGGGCGCGGCTTCCAGATGCTGCGTGAAATTCGCGACCGCGTAATCCGCATAGGGCGGGGCGTAGCGTTGCGCGCCGGTCGACAAGGCAGGCAGGTAGACAACGGGGCGCGGCGCAGAGGGCGTATAGGCCCGCGCCGTCGTCGTACCGCCGCGGCGGCCGCCGGGCACGTCGTTGAGATCGCTGTCGTAGTCCGCAATGGCTACGCCGTAATCGTCGTCCTCGGTATCGTCATGCATTTCGTCCAGCAAATCGTCGTAGTCGTCGTTGCTGTTCAGGCCATCCAGCCAGTCCTCGAATTCCTCTTCGATGCATTCCCATATATCGTCCTCGTCGTTATCGTAAAGGCAGCTGCCGGCATCCTCCCAGAATTCTCCGACGTCGCTGGCCGGTTGATCGGCATCTTCGTACTCGCCTTCGTCGTTCCTGGGTTGATCGCAATCGTTGGGGTTGTAGCAGATGACCAGTTCGACCGCGCACGTATCGTCACCGTCGTCGCAATGGCCTGAGATGTCGAACTTGTCGTCCAGCTGGATGTGAGGCCAGACGACCTCGAAATGGTACTCGGCCCAGCATTCCTCGAATTCGTCGCCGTAGCTGCCGGGGCTGCCTCGCACTTCGTGGCTGCTGGAACCGCCGGAACCGCACAGCGCCTCGAATTTGTCCGCCCATTCCTGTTCGGTACTCATGTCGTCGTGATCATCGTGTACGGCCGAGGTGATCTCGACCTCCACGGCGCAATAATCGTCGGGATCATTGCAGTCGTTGCGGTCCAGCAGGGAAAAATAGGCGCTGTTGCCGTCGACGTCAATGATTTCCCAGTCGTCGCTGCCGCCGGGCGTCGTCGGCCTGTCCGCCCACACGCGGCTGGACATCCCGAGCGACGCCAACAGGACGCTCAGCGCCCAGAGCGAGGCCTTCAGGGAGCCTTGAAACGGATTCGTCATGGTTATCCTCCATTTACCTGTCGCGCAGGCATTGCTTGTCTTGCGGGGCGGGTACGATTACCGCGGAGCCCAGTTCACGGAGACGTGAGCGGTCCGGCCCGAATCGTAGTATTCCACCCGCACCTGATGCGTCCCGCGCGGAGGCGCGTAGTCTTTGTAGAACAGGGTGGCGCTTTGATCCCGCCAGCCGTCAATGACCAAGGCATTGCCGATCCACACGCGCACCCCGTCGTCGGCCAAGGCGACGAAGCGGTACGTCTGGCCGGAAAACGTATGACGGCCCAGCCAGACGGCGCTGAAATGATCACGGCCCAGGCCCGCCCCCGGACTGGCATCGCCCCAGGCGAAATTGATGTTGGGATCCTGCCGGGTGACCGCGGGTTGGGGCGACTGGAGATAATTGTAATAGTAGCCGGTCCAGGGCCCGACCCACGCGCGCGCCGCGGCCGCCGCTACGGAAGGCACCGCCGGCCCCGTGCGCGTACGGGGAACGGGGACGGCGGATGACGCCGGGGCCCCGCTCAACCGGGCGTGCGCCGGCAGGCACAGAGCATAACCTGGATAAACGGGCGCATTGGACGGCAGGTTGTTCAACCACGCCAATTCGGGCACGGCGACGCGATAGGCAGCGCCTATCCACTGCAAGGTTTCGTTGGGGTTGACGACATGCAACTGGGGACAGGAAGAGGGGATACGGCCAATGACGGCCGCAATCGGGACGCGCAACCAGTCTCCCCAACGGGGACTGCGGTATACCGAGACGGTCGGGTTGAGATCCTGGAGCAAATCCAGGGAAATGCCGTGTTGCCGGGCGATGGAAACGTAGGTGTCGCCGGCTCTCACCCTATAGGTGGAATCAGGCGTTTGCGCTGACGCGAGGCTGGATCCCAGTACAACGAGAACGGCGGCGACAACTGCAACGCCCCACAGGCGCACCCTGCGACCTAGATACTTCATACGACACCTCCTGAATCTACAGGGAGCTGTCTGGCCTGTCACCTACCCTCCAGCAGGAGAACGCTGGACGTTCCCCGCGGTATCGGACTATGGAAGGTTTGCGTCTAGGTCGGTAACGAAATCAGTGATGAATGCGTAACCGGAGTACGAAGCGGGCGTCAAGGCAGTCCAAGTGCCGCCTAGAGCTGCATCCCTCTTTGGCGTTAATGGTTGATCGGCAGGCAGGCTGCTCCTGACGGTGATTTGATGCGATGGAGGGATTATATATCACCTACGCGGAAGTTGCGTGCCAACTGGCCCTTTCAGAGGGCGTTGCGGTACGGAAACGGCTTGCGGCGCCCGCGCGTCCGTTCTTGCGGATTGGCGACCGTCAATCTTCGGCATTCCGCTGCCCGATTATTCTATCCCGCCGCGGCGGGCGTCCAAGACGGCGCAACGGAAGTCGCAGCGAGCACTCGGTAGCCGAGACGGATACGCACGCTCCGCGTCCCGTACCCAGCTGCCCGGTCCCGGACTTGGCGCTGCCAGGCCGCATCGCGGGGCTTGGCCCAAACTTCAGGCCAGACCCCGCGCGCAGGCGTACGCGGCCAGCTGATCGTACGTGCGCACCCGATGCCGGGACCGCAGCGCATGCGCGTCGCGACGGAGGCCAGTCATCCATCGTTCTATCCTGTCCACCCGCCGCTGGATTTCCTGTCTGCCGCGGTCTCGCGTACGTCGGAGCCGCGTGCGCGGCCGGACAAGCGCCGCCGCCGAACCTCTGAGGCAAGGCCGCCGATGCCCGCGCTGGATACGCACCGCGTACCCCTCTGTCGGCAGGACGCGTCCCATAGGCGCGAGGCCTTGGCCCCCTGTCCGTACCCGTATCGCGCAACGCACGCGCGATCCCGTTACGTCCCGAACCGGCAGAAAGCCGCCTGCGTCAGTGCGTTTCTCTCTTAATGCAATGGCGGAAATCGGTTCTTGTCCCAACGCGCGGCCTTGAACGTTGTCCCTGGGCTTTCCGCTTGCGATCATGCCGTAACGCTTGAGTTACGTTCTGACCTGGCCCTTAACCTCAGGCCTTGATGGTCGCCTTTTTTTGAGTGTCCCGCGCCTATTTGCGTATGGAAAGGTCGAGGACTACGGCCTTCCGGTATCCGTTGGCCTCGTAGAAGGCGGTACCGCCAAAGTACCGATTATAGTAATCGCCGCTTTCGTCATTGACGTCGGCGGGACTGCCGTCCCGTCTCCATTCCGCCAGGTTGGACTGGGCCTTGCCCCTGAACTGTTCCATGACGCTCAAAGTAATGGAAGCTCTTGAACTGATGGCCTTGCCGTCGTCATTCTCCGCCCATGCCTTGATCGTGTAATCGCCGTCATCGGCAAAGATGTCCACGGGCAGATCGTAGATCTCGGCCGGGGGCAAGGCAAACAGTTGACGCCGATTGTCGGCCTGGCCAGGATTCGCCGTGCCCTTCGTCCCTATCTTGCCTATATGCATCACGTTCTGGTAGGACAATCCGTAATTCACTGCAGCCGGGTCGCCCTCTGGGGTCTGTCGCCTCATCCGGGGCGCTCGGTCGGTAATCCAGTTAGGGACGCGGCTCGAGAAATACCGGTTCCAAAAACCGCCGCGTTGCTGGTAATAGGCTGTCGCATGGTTGGATATGCGATTGGACTGCGCGATGGAACTGAACCGGCCCGGCGCGGCCCTTTCATCCAGCGCGTTGCCGGCTTCCGTAGGCCGGTGGGTCGGCCGGTCGTTGGCGCCAATAACGAGCACCTGATTTTCGTACGCCTGGCGGTCCGCGGCCATTGCGCCATCGAAACCCAAAACGTCGTCGCCGGCGCTGTCCAGTACCCGTACGCGGAAATGGCTGAAGCCCGCATCTTCCAGAACGCCCGGATCTGCGGTGCCATGCCTTACCCCTATCCGAAACTTGGGCCGCTTGGGGTAGGTCTTGCCCGTGTTCACATACCAGTTCGCGAAGTTGTGATTGAAGCCCAGATAGTAGAAAGCGGATTGGGGCACTGCCTTGGCCCGCGTCGCAAGGAGCCCGCCGCTACCCTTGAAGAGGCTCTCGCTGCTGGCGCCCTGAGCCAGATAGAAGGACGACGAAAACGTCGGCTTGGGAAACCCCCAAGCCGTATTGGCGATCGCGTCAAAGTCCACGACGGCAATGTCGCTGATGACGTACGCGCCCGTGACGATCGCCGCTGAAACCGTCAGCCCTTCGACAAAACGCACGCCGCTGAAATCCGCTCGGTCACGGCCCAAGACAAGCTGCGCCGTCTTTTCGTTCCCTGGACTGGCGACGATGATCACGATTTGGGATCGATAGATCGCAGGGCCCAACTTCCATGAAGCCGGATTCGTCCTGTTCCAGTAGACTTTCAAGCTGTCCGCATCCGCGCGGACGGCCCGCAGGCCGCTCAAGGCCGCCAGCCGAGTGCTTGATGGGCAGTCGGCATAATCTTCGTCAAAGGCATTCGTGGCCAAAAGACGAATGGCCGGCACCCCCGCCATCCAAACTCCGATGACAGCCAGCGCGCTACCGCGCAAAGCCAACCTCAAAAGCTGCATAGCTGTCGTCTGCATGATCTGAATTCAAGGCCGCCAGCACAGGGCGGCGACATCGCAGGGCGCGGTCGGCCATCCGGCCAGGCTCTACGCTACCGAGACGCGAGGCGTCAGGCGTATGGGAACGAGAGGACAGCCGGAGAGGGCTATCCAGGCGCGTTTGGGGCCGGGGTTCGCCTTTTTCCGGGGGAGCTATGCAGTCCAGCAGCACAGCGTACCGATCAAGGTCGTCCCGCATGCGTTCCATCAAACGCTTTGATCGCGTACCCTCAGTAGGCCAAGTAGCGTTTAGATTCGGCTTCAGGCAAATCCAAGCCGCCGCCAAGCGCAGAAAAATCCAGGCAATGGCGCGCGTATCGGAGGCGCGCCATTTGATCGGCAGCTGGAAGGTTGTTAACCCTTGGCTCGCAGAACGTCCCATCAATCTCAATACCGCCTCATCTTGCCCTACGCGCGGTCGGCTACGGGCGTCAATGCATGGTCAATGCATGCCCTTTCAGTTCCGCAGCCGGCAGGCGACGCGCTCTCCGCGGCCACTATAAGGCAAGCATATAAAACGCGGACGGTGCATAGAAAAGCGGAGATGCACGAGGACTTGAAACGAGAAAAGGCCCGTCAGTCGTACTGTCTGACGGATGTCCAGCGAGGATCAACGCCGCCTGGGTGGGGGATCGAAGAGCGCGCAAGCCACGAAAAGGGCAACAGGAACTCCTGTTGCCCTTCCGGTGCTTGTCCCTGTCCGGGGAACGATTCTCCCGAGGGGCTTGGTGAGGGAGACGATTGCGCTCCCTCAGTCGCACACGTCCCCTCCCTCCACGCGTCTCGTGCCTACGGTGGCCCAAGGGTCGCTGTCGGCGTGCGTGGCAACAGCCATATCCTTTTCCTCAAAGCCGGCCGCGCATAGGCATTCGGGAGCCACGACGCGGGCTCTCTCCAGGTCGCGGCGTATTTGCTGGGCCGTCTGCTCGGTAATGATTCCGTTCAACAGGCCCATGTCATACATCTCGAACAGAATGTATTGCGTTCCCAAGCCCGCGGCCGGGCAAAGGTCTATGGCCTTTTTGACCCGTTCATCGCACTCGACGAGATAACTGTGATTGAACGGGATGGCGTGATCGTCGTCTACGTCCCATCCCTTGTCATCCACGCAATCCACGACCTTGCGGTTGGACTGCTCGTCAAGCACGATGTGGAAGCCTTGCAGATACTGCCGGAAGAAGCCCGATTGGCCGACGAGATTGAAGCAACCGAGACCGGTATTGCATATTCGGGTGGAGGCACCGCCTTCCAGGTACGCCGTAAAGTCCAGAGTCAAATATTCCTCGACAGCGTCGCTCGGACGGAAGCGGGGACCGCCCGTTTCGACTTCGCTGTATTCGCGCAAGATCGCGCGCGGGGTGGCGCTGTTCCATTGCCGCTGGTATCTCTGGGTCGTGGTCTGGCTGCTCCTGGAGGAACTGCTTCCGCCCTCGCCTACGTCGTTGAGATCGTCGCTGTACCTTTCGATGACGAAACCGGGATCGCGGCGGGCGACTTCCTCCAGCAGATCGTCGTAATCGTCGTTGCGGGAGAGTTCATCGTCCAGCCAATCCTGGAATTCGTCGTCAATGCATTCCCATACGTCGTCGTCATCCTCATCGTAGATGCAATCGTCCGCCCTTCGCCATAGCCATCCTATCGCGCTGAAGGAGTCAGCGTCTTCGGCATCGGATTCATCGTTATCGTCTTGATCGCAGTCGTCGGCGCTGTAACAAACCTCCAGTTCCACCGCGCATTCGTCGTCGTTGCGCTGGCAATGAGGCGTAATTTCGAAATCTTCTCGGAGCGTGATGACGGGCCATACGACATCGAAATCGGCAGCGTCCCAGCAGTCTTCGAATTCATCGCTATAGCGTGCCGGAGAACCGTCCACTTCGTTCGCGCCCGAACCGCACAGATCGTCAAAGAGGTCGGCCCAACTTCGCTCGCTGCTGGTCGTGGCCGATCGGCGGGAACTGGAGGTGCTGCCCGTTTCCCTGACGGTAACCGTGCAATACTCCTCATTTCTGTCTTCGCTGTCATCGCACTCGTCTTCGTCCAGCAGGGAAAATTCCGCGTAGGTGCTGTGGGCGTCAAGGATTTCCCAATAATCCCCGCCAGGGTCCGTATCCGTCGCCGCCAAGGCGACGCTGGACAGCAAGAACGACGCCAGCGCGGAGCCGAGCGCCAAAAACAAGGCCTTCCGGAGACCTCGGATTGCGTTCACCATGATTTGCCTCCAATTACCTGTCGTCACAGGAATGTTCTGATTTGCTGAATGCGAGTTACCGCCGGGTCGGCGCCCAGTTCACTATGGCTGTGGCATCGCTCCGATCGTCATAGTATTCGACTCGGATCGTATGGTTGCCGAACCGCGGCGTATAGTCCCGGAAGTACATGGTCGGAGACTGATCCTGCCAGCCGTTGATGATCAGGACATTGTCCACCCATACCCGGATGCCGTCATCGGCCAAGGCTACGAAGCGGTGTTCCTGGCCCGTAAAATGGAAGGTGCCCGTCCACTGGACGCTGAAGCCGTCGGCCCTCACGCCCGAAACCGGACTGTTGCGGCCCCAGCGGAAGACGATCTGCGAGTCTTGGCGACTGACCGCGGCATTGCCTTGGACGTCCCGGTTGTTGAAGTATCGAGCGTTCCACGGCCCTTGGGCGCGGTAGGCAAAGCTGGCCGGCGCCGCGGGGGCTGCGGGCGCGGGTGCCGCGGCCGGCGCGGTCGGCACTACCGGGGCCACGACTGGCCTCGGCGCGGCGGGCGCAGGCTGCGGAGTAGCGGTCCGCCGTGGTGCCGGACGCGGCGTACGCGCCGGCAACAGTTCCTGCAGGCTATCGCAGTCGTCCGGTATCCAGATTTTCTGGCCAGGACGAATGAGGCTGGGATTGGGGATCTTGTTCACGTGTTCCAGGACGCGGGACGTACATTGAGTGCCTCCGGCAATGCGGGCGAGATACTGGCCTGCCGCGACGATATGCCACCGGCCGGCACCCACGCCCGGGGCCGGAAGGGCCGTGGGCTTGGCGGCAACCGCTACCGGCGTAGGCGTCTCGGTCGCTACCGCGGCAGGCGTGGGCGTCCGGGTGGCGGCCGCGCCGGTGCCGGCGGCAGGGGGAATGCACAATTCCGTGCCGACGGCCAAAGCCTGGGTTTGCGCCTTGTTGTTCACGAGGGCCAAAATGCCTGCATTCACTTGGTGCGCAGCGGCGATCGAGTTCCAGGTGTCTCCGGCCCGCGTCGTATAGCTCCGCAGGCATTGGGCGGCCACCGTGCCCGGTTCCGGCGGCACCGGCACCTGGATCGTGCGCCCCACGTACAGATTGTTGGCGTCCAGGCCGGGATTCAAGGCCAGGATATCGGCTATCGTCGTCTCGTACGTGTTGGCCACCTGCACCAACGTATCCCCGGATCGGATGATGTAGGTCTCCGTTTCGGCCGCCCGCGCGACGGACCCGACGAGGCCCAACGTCAAGACGAGCGTCAACCCGGCCGCGAGCAGAAATCTCCGGCCTGTCTTCATGCGCTTCCAGTTCATTAGGAAATTCCTCCTCATCAATGTCGAGCCGGGACGCACCGACGCGTCCATGCAACGTCGCCTAAGGCATTCGTGCGGTAGGCAGGGGACGGTTGACCGCGGGCATGATAAAAATGTATCAGAGAATGGTTTCTGCCGACGGGCAAGATCCTGCAAAGACGGCGGCCGCCCTATAACGTCCGAACGCCCTGTATCCGCGTGCCGTATTGAATCCCTGTCTCAATTGCGCGCATCGCCGTAGAAATGCCCACAGAGGGAGGCGCAAACCTCCCTGTCTATCTAGACGAATCGGGCTTGCATTTGTTGCGATGACGGATTCAATGCGTATCCTATGCAACAGGCCGGAAACGGTCCTGCCTCTGCCGGGCAGGCTTTCCGGCGCGCGCGATAACATCCCTGCGTCATGGCGTATGAGCATTGTAGTGGCGGACCGCTTGGGCAAAGTCTACGGAGATCAGGAGGTCTTCAGCCAGGCATCTTTCCGTATTGAATGGGGCGATCGCATCGGACTGGTCGGGCCCAACGGCAGCGGCAAGTCCAGCTTGTTGCGCATCCTCGCCGCCTGCGACGAATTGTACGAAGGCGCGCTGACCCGGCGTCGGGATCTGAAGACGGGCCTTCTGGCGCAGGAACCGCAGGGTTCGGATCGCCGCGCCGCGCGCGAACTGTTGCAGGCGGCCTTGGCGGACGTGCGCGCCGCGGAAGCGGAACTGGAACGGCTGGCGGTCGCCATCGCGGCCTCCGCCGACGAGCCGGCGCGCCAGCGCCTGATCGCGCGCTATGACCGCCGGCAGGCGGATTTCGAGCGGTTGGGCGGCTACGAAGCCCCGCGACGCCTGGAGGAAACCTTGCGCCACCTGCGCTTGCCCCAGGCCAGTTGGGACGCGCCGGTGGCCAGTTTGAGCGGGGGACAGCGCACGCGCCTGCATCTGGGTTTTCTCATCCTGTCCCGGCCCCAGCTCCTGTTGCTGGACGAACCCACCAACTATCTGGACGCGGCCTCCCTGCCGTGGTTGCGCAAGGCGCTGGCGACGTGGCCGGGCAGCGTGGTCACCGTATCGCACGATCCCGCATTCCTGGAGCAGGTAACGAACCGCATCTGGGAAATGAAGCACCAGCGCCTGACGTGCTACAACGGCACGTTTCGGCAATATCAGGCCCAAAGCGCCGCGCGGCAGGAAGGACAGGCGAAGGCGTACCAGCGGCAACAGTCCTACGTCGCCAAGACGGAGGATTTCGTGCGCCGTTTCAAGGCCGGCCAACGCAGCAAGGAAGCGCGGGGGCGGGAGACGCGCCTGAAACGCTATTTGGCCGAGCAGGCCGTGGCGCGGCCGCGGCCGGACAAGTCGATCCGGCTGGCCTTTCCGGCCAACATCCGCAGCGGCGCCATTGTGGCGCGGACCGGCGGCCTCGCGGCCGGCTACGATCCCGCGCGGCCCGTAATCGTCGTGCCGGAACTGGAGATCCGGCGGCTGGCGCGCGTGGCGTTGCTGGGGCCCAACGGCGCGGGCAAGTCCACGCTGTTGCGTACGCTCATGGGCCAACTGCCGCCCCTGTCCGGGAATATGGCGCTGGGGGCCAACGTCCGCGTGGGCTATTTCGCCCAACACCAGGTCAAGGACGATTTCGCGGCCCTGGACTCCCGCCAGGCGCCCTTCGACGTCATTTTGGACCAAAAGAAGATGCGGGACCAGGAAGTGCGCGATCACCTGGCCCTGTTCCAGCTCCAGGGGGAAGACGTATTCCGGCCCGTCGCCACGTTGTCGGGCGGCCAGAAGAGCCGCCTGGCTTTCGCCAGGCTGGCGTTGGAAGAGACCAATTTCTTGGTTCTGGACGAACCCCTGAGCCATTTCGACAGCGCGGCCGCCTTGCAGGAGGCCCTGAGCCGCTATGGCGGCACCATCCTTTTCGTAACGCACGATCAAGCTCTCGTGGAAACCCTAGCGACGGAGTTGTGGCTGGTGCAGGCCAGCGCGGCGGGGAAACCGTCCGCGCTCGTCAGGCGCAAGGAGACCGGACGGGCCTACGCCCAGCGCGCGCAGGCGGACGGTCGGGTTCTGGATATGCGCCCGTTCCGGGATCGGACAGGTTCCGCCGTTCCGGCCGCGCCCGCGGCGCCCGCGCGGGATCGGCCGGCGGCCCAACGGCAAGCCAGGGCGCAGGCCTTGGAGGCCGACATTACCGCGCTGGAGCGCAAGGCGGCCTTGGTGCAGGAACGCTTGACCCAAGCCAGCCAGGCCGGCGACGTCCCGGCCATCCGCAAATTGAGCAAGACCTACGGTTATCTGCAGGAACAGGCGGAACGCCGATGGGACGAATGGGCGCGTTTGCAGGAAGAGTGAACGCGAGGCCGTCTTGAAGATCATAGGTCTCACGGGCAACATCGGCGTGGGCAAATCCGCGGTCGCGGCCCTTTTGCGGGCCAAAGGGGCGTACGTCATCGACATGGACAAGGTGACCCGGCGCGCGCTGGAGCCGGACGGCCCCGGTTTCGTTCCGGTGACGGCCGCCTTCGGCGACGGTATCCTGTCCGCCGCGGGCGCCATCGATCGGCAGCGGTTGGGCGCTATCGTTTTCTCCCGTCCCGCGCGTCTGCGGGAGCTGGAAGGCATCCTGCACCCGATCGTCTTTGCCATGGCCCAGGCGGAACTGGCCGACGCCCAGGCGCCGTTGGCGGTCATTGAGGCCATCAAACTGTTGGAAGCGGGAACGACCCTGCGCTTGTGCGACGAGGTATGGGTCGTTACCGCCCCCCGCGCGCGGCAACTGGAGCGCTTGGTCGGGATACGCGGCTTGTCCGCGTCCGACGCGGAAAGCCGCATGGCCAATCAGAGCAGCCAGGCCTGGAAAGCGGCCCGGGCGGACCGCGTAATCCGCAATGACGGCTCGTTGCCGGCCTTGGCTCGCCAAGTCGATGCCATTTGGGACGCAACGATGTTGAATACGCTTGCGCAGCCAGGCGCGGCCGGTTAGGCCGCGTTGACGCCTGCGCCTCGCAAGCGGGCGAGATACCGCACCCAAGCGCCTCTTACGGCTACGAAGCGAAAAAACGCTTGGGCCCAGGCGTCCGTCCGGCGTTGCCGATTTCCAAGGCGCATTGCGCTTCCATCATCCATGTCAACAGGATCTAACGGGAATGCATAACGAAGAAGCTACGCCATCCGCCGCAACCGCGGCTCCCAACGTTTGGCTGGTCAGAGGAGGGAAAACGAGCGAGTACGTCGCAGCGCTCGTCTCGAACGGATATGTGGGGTTCCGTTTTGAGTTGGCCAACATGGACCTTTCGCGGGTAGAAAGCCAGGCGGCAATTCGAGAGCTTTACTTGCGCGAGCATGCGCACGCGGAGACCGCGACGCCAGGGCAGAAGGGCATGCTGACATGGTACGTGAATCGATTGTCATGGTTTGTTTTCGACGTCAAGATCGGCGACTACGTCATCATGCCGGAGACGACGAGAACGCGCGTTGTCCACTACGGCACGGTACGGAGCGACGTATACCATGTCGCGGCTGACGATGGCCTGCCGTTCCGCAACCGGCGAACGGTTGCCTGGCAAGGCAGATTCACGCGCGAAGACAAGCCGGCTCTGCGCCGGCTCTTCGATCGGAGCGAAGCGGTGTGGCCCCTCAATGATAAGGAGAAGCGGGCGTTCTTCGAGGTTCTGCTGGGCGATGAGGAGCTGGAACCCAGCGCACGGGAACGGATACGGGACGCCGTGCGGGAAATACGGGAGCGGCTATCGTCTCCCGTCTCCTCTGACTTTTGGCAGGATGCGTTCCTGGAGCCCAACGCACGGGAGCGGATGCTGCGGCTTTTGCAGCGCAAGCAGAACCTGATCCTGCAAGGCCCGCCGGGCGTGGGCAAAACGTTTCTCGCGCGGTGCCTGGCGTATGCGTTGCTGGACGCAAGGGCGGACGCGCGGATCCGCAGCGTGCAATTCCATCAGTCCTACGCGTACGAAGACTTCGTGGGCGGGTACCGGCCGCAGGTGCGCAACGGGCAGCTGACCTTCGAGGTGCGGGACGGCGCGTTCGTCGCCCTCTGCGCGGCGGCGCAGGCGGACCCGCAACGCAAGTACGTGATGCTGATCGACGAGATCAACCGGGGCAACCTGAGCCGGGTCTTCGGCGAACTGCTGTTGCTGCTCGAGCCGGACAAACGGAATCCGGCCAACGGCGTCGCGCTGCAATACCGGGGCGCGGACGCGGAGCTCTTCTGGGTGCCGGCCAACGTGTACGTCATCGGCACCATGAATCTGGCGGACCGTTCGCTGACGGGGATGAACGTCGCGATGCGGCGCCGGTTCGGGTTCCAGGACCTGAAGCCGCAGTTCGGGCAGCCGGCATTCCGCGCCTGGCTGGCGCAAACCGGCATGCCGGCGAATATGCAGGCCGCCATCCACGCGCGTTTGCCCGCGTTGAACGAGACGCTGGCGCGCGACCCCTCTCTCGGCAAGCAGTACGCGGTCGGCCACTCGTTCTTCTGCCCGAGCGCCGCGGAGGCGCCGGTCGAGGGATGGGACGAGTGGTACGCGCTGGTGGTGGAGCACGAGATACGCCCGCTGCTGGAAGAGTACTGGTTCGACCACCCGGAGAAAGCCGCCGCAGAGACGGGTAAACTGTTGCGAACGTTCGCATGACGATGGACAGCGACAGGACAGATAACCCGTTTACGACTGCCATGGGCCGCTGACGACATTCCGGCGCGTAAGGGGAACCTCTGCGCTGGATGGCGCGCACGAACGTCCCTTGGGCGCCACTGGTCGCCGGCCTACGAGAAAGGGAACTCGACTTATCGCCAGTAGGCTGCCTGATGCATCCAGGATGTCTGGCCGCGCCGAATGGAGTCCAGGCGGAATGCCCCGGATTTGTCCGCCGTCCCGAGGACTGCACGTCCGGGCGCGGCCCCCAAAGAGGCGGATCCTGCCCTCGGATAGGGTACCCGGCGCGCCGCGCCGCGGAACGAGGCCTCGGCTGGCTCTCACGCGGGCGATGCGTGGCCACGCGCTATGCTATGACCCATACCCCATACGCGCATCGTGGCTTGGATTTTCTGCACTTGGCGGCGGCTTGGATCTGGCCGAATTCAAATATCAACGCAACCGGGTCAAGGCAAGTCCGCGTAGAGCATGGGCGTTGCGCTATCCGGAAGCAACGGTAGCCACAGCGATGGACCTGCAGCAGCTGTTTTGACCGCCCTGACCAAGACAGGTAGCGCAGCGAGCACATTGCCTGCGGCCAAAACAAGGTTGAGTCGGTATATAAGAGTAAGAGAGGAGGAGACATTCTGCCGCGAGAATACTCCTCCTGGTCTGGCCATGCCTGCTCTATCAACCGTTGAGGAAGCAAAGCAATGAGGTTTCTGAAAGGCTGTGGAAGCGTTGCTTTAAATCCTTACTGTCATTGCGGGAGCAGCGACACTCATGGCCTGTAACATAGAACTCGAAACGGAGCCCGCCGCGGTCGCAACCGCGTCTCGGGCAACAGCCGCTTCCGTACCCGCGAATGCGCCCACGGTCGCGCCGGAACCGGAAACCGTAACCGCGCAGCCCCTGTTGCCGGATTTCCGCGACAACGAGATCCGGGGGAGCCAGCCGCACAAGAGGCCAGTCAGATACGTGCCCGATCGGATCGATGACATCCGCGACGGGGGCAGCGGCTGCCCTATCGATCCGGGTTACGAAGGCAATGACTGGGATTTCAGCCGGGTTCATTGCCAGTTGCGCGCTCCGGAACGGGAAGCGGAGTTAAGGGTCGGCCAATCCGTCACGGTCCAGGGCCTCATTGCCGGCTTGGGCCTGTTCAACGTTATTGCCATTGAAGACCGCGCGGTCACGTCAGCGGAAGCGGATCGCCAAGCACAGAACGCGCAGTGCAGGCGCACCCCGCTTCGGCCCTGTTGCATGGGGTACATTGAATCCGTCATCGCACCAATGCAAGCCCGATGCGGCTGGACAGGGAGGCTTGCGCCTCCCTCCATGGGCATTTCTACGGCGATGCGCGCAATTGAGGCAGGGGTTCAATACGGCAGGATGCAGGGCGTTCGGACGCCATAGGGCGGCCGCCGTCCCTGCAGCGCCTTGACGCCTCAACAGAGGCCATTCTCTGATATGTTTTTTTTATCATGCCCGCGGTCAACCATCTCCCGCCTACCGCACGAATGCCTTAGGCAGCGTTGCCTGGAAGCGGACGCGTCGGTGCGTCCCGGCTCGACATTGATGAGGAGGAATTTCCCAATGAACTGGAAGCGCATGAAGACAGGCCGGAGATTTCTGCTCGCGGCCGGGTTGACGCTCGCCTTGACGTTGGGCCTCGTCGGATCCGTCGCGCGGGCGGCCGAAACGGAGACCTACATCATCCGGTCCGGGGATACGTTGGTGCAGGTGGCCGCCACGCACGAGACGACGATAGCCGATATCCTGGCCTTGAATCCCGGTCTGGACGCCAACAATCTGTACGTGGGGCGCACGATCCAGGTGCCGGTGCCGCCGGAACCGGGCACGGTGGCCGCCCAATGCCCGCGGAGCTATACGACGCGGGCCGGAGACACCTGGAACTCGATCGCCGCCGCGTACCGGGTGGATGCAGGCGTTCTGGCCCTCGTGAACAACAAGGCGCAAACCCAGGCTTTGGCCGTCGGCACGGAATTGTGCATTCCCGTCATCCCCCCTGCCGTCGGTACCGGCGCGGCCGCCACCCGAACGCCTACGCCCACGCCTCTCGCGGTAGCGACCGAGACGCCTACGCCGATGGCGGTTGCCGCCAAACCCACGGCCCTTCCGGTCACGGCGCAACAGCTGTTGCAGGATTTCCGCGACAACGAGGTCCGGGGGGACCAGCTGCACAAGGGGCAGGTCAAATACGTGACCGGCCAGATCAGCGACATCCGCGACGAGGGCAGCGGCTATTACCTCGTGCTGGGCTACGAAGGCGATGAGCGGGATTTCGGCCAGGTTCATTGCCAGTTGCGCGATCCGGAACGGGCGGTGGCGTTGAGGGCTGGCCAAGCCGTCACGGTTCGGGGCCGCATTGCCGGCCTGGGCCTGTTCGATATCGTTGAAATCGAGGACTGCGCGGTCACGTCAGCGGAAGCGATCCCGTCAGGTACGGCGAGATCGGCGCCGGCAGACCCCGCTTCGGACACGGTCACGGCGCGGCAATTGTTGCAGGATTTCCGCGACAACGAGATCCGGGGAGACCAGTTGCACAAGGGGCAGGTCAAATACGTGACCGGCCAAATCAGCGACATCCGCGACGGGGGCAGCGGCTACTACATCGATCTGGGCTACGAAGGCGATGAGCGGGATTTCGGTCAGGTTCATTGCCAGCTGCGCGATCCGGAACAGGCAGTGGAGTTGAGGGCTGGCCAAGCCGTCACGGTTCGGGGCCGCATTGCCGGCCTGGGCCTGTTCGATATCATTGAAATCGAGGACTGCGCGGTCACGTCAGCGGAGGCGGTTCCGCCAGGTACGGTGAGATCGGCGCCGGCAGACCCCGCTTCGGACACGGTCACGGCGCGGCAATTGTTGCAGGATTTCCGCGACAACGAGATCCGGGGAGACCAGTTGCACAAGGGGCAGGTCAAATACGTGACCGGCCAAATCAGCGACATCCGCGACGGGGGCAGCGGCTACTACATCGATCTGGGCTACGAAGGCGATGAGTGGGATTTCGGCCAGGTTCATTGCCAGCTGCGCGATCCGGAACAGGCAGTGGAGTTGAGAGCTGGCCAAGCCGTCACGGTTCGGGGCCGCATTGCCGGCCTGGGCCTGTTCGATATCATTGAAATTGAGGACTGCGCGGTCACGTCAGCGGAGGCGGTCCCGCCCGGCACGGCGAGATTGGCGCCGGCAGACCCCGCTTCGGACACGGTCACGGCGCAGCAACTGTTGCAGGATTTCCGCGACAACGAGATCCGGGGAGACCAGTTGCACAAGGGGCGGGTCAAATACGTAACCGGTCGGATCGACGACATCCGCGACGAGGGCAGCGGCTATTACCTCGTGCTGGGCTACGAAGGCGGTGAGTGGGATTTCGGCCAGGTCCATTGCCAGCTGCGCGATCCGGAACGGGCGGCGGAGTTGAGGGTCGGCCAAGCCGTCACGGTCCAAGGCCTCATTACCGGCCTGGGCCTGTTCGATATCATCGAAATTGAAGACTGTGGGATCGAAAATTAACGGCAAAGACATTGTTCATCCCTTTGGCGGTACGGCGAGCCCGGCGCAGCCTGCAATACCGGTCAGGGCCATGGCATCAACGCGGGCTCCGCGACTACAAAAACTGTAGGCCGTGTGGATATTTAGCTTCAGCCAGATCCAGGCGCCCGCCAGGTACAGAAAATCCAGGCAACGATGGGCGTATGGGGCGTAGCGGGTGGCCACGCGCCGCCACCCCTTGAGCCAGCCGAAGCCGCGTGGCGCGCTGGGTACGCCTCCAAGTCGCAAGGTTGGGGACCAGATGCCGGGCGCGCGCGGGATGACGGCTTGGATGCCCCGTTACGCCAGCCAGGCGCGGAAGGCATTGACGTCATAAGTCCGGTCGGCGATCCGACAGGACAGGGGTACCGTCGTCTAGGCTTCCCCCAAGACCCGGGCCTGGGGGCGGTCGTGGCGCAGACCACTCGTCACGCGCAGGCACAAGAGACGGCCTCGTCGATCCGATATCCTATGAACTTGCGTACTGAAACCGCCCCGGCTGCGTCCGGGCGCGGGATCCGATGCCCGTACGCGGCCGGCAACTGGCACCGGGGGAGCGCTTCTACGAAGAGACGGCCACGCACTTCATAGCCTACGCATAGAGGGGCTGGCCCTATTGACGCCGGCCACGCACCTCAACGACCACCTTCCCGATTCACGCGGGACGAAGCGCTCCTCGATGATCCCTCTTGCGCTCCAAGCCCTGATCCTGGCGCACAGAGCCGAAGTCTGAACGCATGGGCATTGCGCCGTCAGCCGCGCAACGGGGCGCCTCCCACGATTTGAGCCCGGCATGGACCGCGGGTCGGAGCAAGGCCAAGCCCCGGATCCCGGAACGGATCCGGATCATCCGACGCGACAGGAAAAGCCCTGCGTCCTGATTATGGCGACAACGATTGTCTGATCCATATTCCGTTCTTTCACATGCACATGAATACGTTGATTATCCTCATACAGGACTGACAACGGACAAAATTTGCTATTTGATCCATACACGCGTAGGCTTGTTCCGTCCATGCCTTCCCGAGACGCCCGCGCCCTGTGGCGGGCGCTTTCCGCCGATCGGCTCCGTGCGGCGGGCGCGATCATGGGCGCGTACGCACGGAACGTCAGAGAGAGAAGAACGCATGCCCCCTGCCCAGCGGCGAACCCCCTACGATGCCCTGTTCAAGTTGCTCATGCAGCATCCCCTGGTGGTGTTGCATCTGATCCGGGGTTTTCTGCAGCCCCGGCTGAACTTTCCGCTCCCGGAGGCGCAGTTGCAGGCGATGGACAAGGAATGGATTACGCCCGACCTGGAGCACCGCATCAGCGACAGGGTCTGGTTGCTGCGCGACCCGGCCGGACAGCCGCGCATCGCCTTGTTGCTGGAAGGGCAATCCGGTTACGATGCCGACATGACCTCCCGCATGGCGACCTACATGCACGGCTTGCTGGAGGCGCTGGCGCGGCACGGCTTGCGGCAAGCGCACGGCGCGCCCCTGGAACTGATGCCGCTGGCGTTTCATGTCGGACCGCATCCGTGGGCTACGCCCTGGTACGTCTACGATTATTCCGCGCAGATGCACGGGGCGGTGGACTTCCGCGCAGGCACGACGATCGATATCCACGCGTTTGCGCAGCAGGACCTGCCTGCCGCCAATCTGGTTTCCTGCGTCATCGCCTGGGAACTGGATTGCCTGCGCCGGGAAGGCCGCCTGCGCCAGGTCGGCCACGCGACGCGACGTATAATCCAGGCCGAGCTCCGGCCGCTGCTGGCCGAGAGTCCCGCCGCGTTGCGCGCGGACTTCGCGCGGTACCTGGCGACGCGCGTGCAAGGCGCGGTGCAGGGCCTGGCCTTGCGGCCGGAAGCGTTTGATTCATTGGCAGCCTTGGAGGCGGATAGGGTGACCCTGGACGAAATCAAGGAAGACGCGCGGCAGTTCGGCACGCAACAGGGCCTGGAACAAGGTCTGGAACAAGGCCGGCAGCAAGAAAAAGAGGAGAATCTGGTTGAATTCGTCGGTCTGTTCTGGGGCCAAGCCGCAGGCCAGGCCTTCCGGAAACAACTGACGCGACGGAATGCGAGCCGCTGGCCCGCTATACGCGATTTGCATGCCGCGCGCCAGGCAGGACGCGATCCCTTCTCTCTGCTGGATGCATTGGACTAGGTCACGTTGAGGTAGGATTTCAGCCAGATCCAGTGGATTATCAGGCAAATGATGTCGTGATCATTGATGGCCTTGGATGGTCGCGGGTTCAACCGGCCGGCGCGTCCGGCCTAGGCTCCGCGCCGACCGTTCACCGTCCTCATGGTCTTGTCCAAGCCCTTCCTCTTGCTAGGTGCGTCCCCGCATGTAGCCCTCGCTTTATATTGACAACATAAACATGATAAAATGCCTGGTGCGGGAGCCTTTGCGCGCCAGCCCGAGTCCCGTACCCCCGGCAGGGTTAAGGCAGAGGGATCGCCTGTAAGCCTCCTTAGAACCTACCTCAACACGACAGAGACAGGCAATCCTTGTCGAGGCTGACGCTGACGGTGAGAACGGTAGTATAACATAACAGAAATCGCATGACAATATACTGGCGCGCAACCGTCCATGGAACGGTACCCTAGCCCTTCAGATCCGGTCGCGCTCCCGTTGCTGGCAGCGGTTGCGAATGGCCAAGGTACGTAGGGCAGGCAGGGGAATTTCCTGCATTTCGTAGTTGCGGGCGGCAAGATCCCAGGCCAACCTTGCCGCGGGACGTTGGGCGAACGTCAGCGCGACGCCGACGACGGGCTTGCCCAACTGCGCGTACTTGTCTCCGTAGCGCCGCCCCTTGAGTTGCTGAACCGCTTCCGTGAGCGGGCGATCCAGCTTCAATTCGAAAACGTAAACGGCGTTGCGCGTCTCTATCACGTTGTCCGCCCATCCGTACCGCGTCGCCGCTTCCGCCTCCGTCGGGTATTCGTTGAGCGAGAAACAAACGAGGTGCAAGGCGATTTGATAACTGTTCTCGGCGATCAGCGTTTTGTGATTCAGGGTATCCAGAATCCGATCGAAGTGGAAGCAGGCCCGTTCGCTGTCGCCTTGCTCCAAAGCCGCTTTGATATGCTGCGTGCATTCGTTCCAGTACGTGCCTTGGCCGCTCTTTTGGCCCAAGAACGTAAAGAGCATGCCTTCCTGGACGGCCGCAGCCACTTCCCGATTGGGGAACACCAGCGTATCGATCCCCGTCTGGGGATGAGGCTTCACGGTGAGGAAGCCCGTTTGCAACATCAACCCTTCCAATGGCGGGTTGTCCAAATCGAAAGGCTCCCAGGCATCCATCGGCGCGAGTTGGGAGCTGATGCCGATATCGCGCAGATCCCGCCGGTGCGCCTTCATATGCTCGAACAGAAAAAAGGTTTTGCCCGTATTGATCCAGGGACTCGGCAGGCCCGCCTTGCGCGCGTATTGCGCGGCCTGAGGATCCATTAGTTGGCGCAACGCGCGCAAATAGGAAACGGGGTTGTAGACCAGGGCGCCGCCAGGCGCGAAGCGATAGCCGTTGTATTGCCGTCGCAAGGCTTGGCGCAGGCCCTCCGGGGAACGCTCGCAGTTGGCCGCGGCCCGCGCGATATGCCTGTCCAGAAAGTGAAGGTTTTCCCGTTCCGTGAAGCCGCACGCCGCGTCGTACGCGCGTTCCGTCGAAACGTCGACGAGATTGTTCAGGGAAGAGAACAGACCTGCGCCGGCAAAACGCGTAATGCCCGTCACGAAGGCGAAATGGATATATTCTTCACGGCTTTTCAAGACGCTGTAAAATTCGCGCAAGCGTTCCCTGCATGCTTGCTGGCTCGCCGGCGAGAGCGCGGACGAGCCCAGCAGGCGGGTTATGGGCGCGTCGTATTCGTCCAGCAGAACGACGAAAGGGTTGCGTCCCTGGCGTACGTACAGTTGCGTCCAGACCTCGCTCAAAGAGTCGGTAGGCGGTAACCCGGGCGCGGGCGCATCCAACCCCAGCAGTTGGCATTGAACGTTAATCTGGGTGCGCAATCCGGATGTCACATCGTCCGGACTGGCGACGCTGATCCGCGACATATCCAGTTTGAAGACCGGACGCGGGCGCACCTCGCGCAAAAAGCCTGATTGATGAATGCGCAATCCGCGAAACAAATCCGCTCGCCTGCGGTCGTATACCCGTTCCAGCGTGGACGCCAACAAGGACTTGCCGAACCGGCGCGGGCGGGCGAGGAACATGAACGGCTGTTCCTCTTCCAGCAGGCTTTGTACGTACGCGGTCTTATCGACGTAGGCATGCCTTTTGCTGCGGATGGACGCGAAATCCGCTGAGGCCACGGGCAAAGGCGAAAGAGACGGAGGCATCGCGCTTTCCTGAACAAGACGCGTCGTTGCTATTGTACATGTCCGTATATGCCTGCAAGAACCGGGACGGCTCTCGGCTCGCTTCCCGGCTTCGTTCGCTTGAGGGCGGAAGTTCTAACGAGATTCAAACGTTCCTTATGGCATTGCCTGCGACGGAACCGCGGGACTGGTTTATACTTGGAGGTTGCGTTGAAGGCTTGTTGTCGCCACCCGCAAAAGGTACAGCTTTGGGCTCTTGGCTTTCCCGTCCCGGCGTTTTGGCCTGGATCGGCCTCTGTCTGGCCATGACGGCCATCTTGGCGCTTACCTCCCGCGCCGCCTTGACTTCCTGGATGCATTGGCTCTTGTGTTGCGCCTTGCTCTGGTTCTTGGCGTCCCTCTGCGTCTGGCTGACGTTCGGCGCGCGGGAAATCGAATCCGCCGCTCGTCGCTAGCCCCCGTCTTTACCCGTATGGCCAAGAGAGACTACTACGAGGTTTTGGGCGTCGACCGATCCGCGACCCAGAACGAAATCAAACGCGCCTTTCGCAAGCTGGCGCAGCAATACCATCCGGATCGCAACAAGGAGGCGCACGCCGAGGAACGCTTCAAGGAAGTCGCGGAAGCGTATCAAGTGCTGAGCGACGCCCAGAAGCGGCAGTTGTACGACCGCTACGGGCACGATGCCGAACGCATGTCCGATTCGCCTTTCGTGGATCTGGGCGATATCGGCAGCCTCTTCGAACAGTTCTTCAATATGGGCTCCGGCATGAACGGCGGCGGCAGTCGCCGGTCGCGCCAGGGCAACGACATCCAGGCCGAAGTGGATCTGACCTTTGGCGAGGCCGCGTTCGGCGTCACCAAAGACCTGGAAGTGCCGACCCAGGAGATTTGCGAACGCTGCGACGGGTCAGGCGCGGAGCCGGGTCACCCGCCCGAAATCTGCTCCCATTGCCGGGGCCGCGGCGGCGTCAGGCAGCACCGGGAGGTGCCCCTGTTCGGCACGGTGGCGACCGAAACCGTTTGCCCGATCTGCGGCGGCGCCGGACAGGTAATCAAGCACCGTTGCGTCAAATGCTACGGCAACAAGCGCGTCGCGGCGACCCGTACCGTGAGTTTCTCCATTCCGGCCGGCGTGGCGGAGGGGCAACGGCTGCGCTTGTCAGGGCGGGGCGAGCCGGGCTTCAACGGCGGACCGCCGGGCGACCTGTACGTCGTTTTCGGCATCCAGGATCATCCCCTGTATACGCGCAAGGACTTCGATTTGCATTTGAACGTCAGCCTCTCCATAGCGCAGGCCGCTTTGGGAACGAAACTGGACATTCCCATGTTGGAAGGGCACGAAGAGGATCTGGACATTCCGCCCGGCACGCAACCCAACACCACGTTTCGCAAACGCGGCAAAGGCATCCCGCGCCTGCAATCCATTGGCCGCGGCGACATGATCATCACCGTCAACGTCGCGATTCCCACGAAACTCAACGAGCGCCAAAAGGATCTGTTCCGCCAGTTGAGCGACGAACTGGGCGAGAAAGCCGCGGAACCGCGCGGGTTCTTCTCCAAAATTTTCGGCGAGTAGGCCGGATTCGGGGCAGGGACGACGCAGAACCCAAGGGATGGGTCGTTCGCGCGCGTCCATGGGCAGACGCGGCAAGCCAGGATGAACGGCCGGCCGTCCGCCGGGAACCATGGCCCTCGTTCAAATCAGCGTTGAGGTCAATGCGGAGGCGGCCGAGGCCGTCTGCGAACTGTTCAACCGCTTGCAGGGCGCGGCCGCGCCGGGTGGCGGCGCGGTCGGGCACGCGGTCATTGAAGGGCGGGATTTCCCCGAGACCGCGGATACGGACCCGGAATTGATTGACATAACCCAGGCGCGCAGCATTACGGTCAAAACCTGCGTGCCGGCGGGGCCGCAGGCGCAAGCCTTGCAGGCGCGCATTGCGCAAGGGCTGTGGTGGTTATCCCGCATCTATCCCGCCATCCCGGAACCTCGGATCGCGATCCTAGAGGACAAAGACTGGCAGGAGGCGTGGAAGGAACGCTACGCGGCGTTTCGCGTAGGGCAGCGCTTGGTCATTCAGCCCGTCTGGGAAGAGCCGGCGCACCGGCCGACGGACATCGTTTTGCGCCTGAATCCCGGCATGGCTTTCGGCACCGGACTGCATCCGTCCACCCAATTGTGCCTGGAACTGCTGGAAGTCTGCGCGGCGCCTGGGCAGCGCCTTCTGGACGTGGGCACCGGCAGCGGCATACTGGCTATCGCGGCCCTGAAACTGGGCGTTGACTACGCGTTGGGCACGGATACGGACGCGCAGGCCTTGCAGGTCGCGCGGGAAAACGCGCGGCACAACGGGTTGCGGGCAGGCGCAGGCCAGCGCCTGGTCTTTCGGCAGGGATCCTTGGCTGACGCCGGCGCCTTTGACGTTGCCGTAGTCAATATCCTGCCCCATGTCATTGCGCAGCTGTTGGCAGAAGGGTTGTTGGACCGGATAACGCCCGGCGGCGCCGTCATTCTGTCGGGGATCATTGAGGAACGCAGGCAGGAAGTCGAGGCGGCCCTGCACGCGGCCGGCGGCCGTTTGCGGGAACGCAGGCGCAAAGGAGACTGGGTCGCGCTGGTCGGGAGCCAGTCCGACGCGTCCTCGTAAAAGCGAACTCCTGCGTTCCCGGCGGCATCGCCTCGGCTTCGCCCGGCGGAAGTCGTACCGCCGTCTCCGGCTTCATGAAGCTGGAATCCGGAGGTATGAGATTGGTAACCGTACTGGCTCTGGCCGTCTACCGCGCCGATCAGATCCTGGATCAGTTGCATGCAATCCTCGTACGTCCAGTCATCGGTCGAATAGTCAAATTTTTGGGGTCGAACGGCGGCCTGGCGTAGAAAACGGCCATGGCGTTCATGTTCCAGGGAAGCCCGTACAGTTCCCCGCGAAACCGGATTTGCGTTTCATGTATGCGATCCCGCGCGCCGGGGAAAAGCGTATCGCAATGGTCGCGGGACGGCAAGGCGGCCAACGGTTAGGTACGCCCCTGTGGCGGAGCAGGCCGGCCACAGCCCAGGCTGTTGCGGGCCTGCAATTGATTGGAATACGGGCCCGGAGCCTGTTCCAGGCACACCGTGACGTTCGGGGTCGGCGTCTCGCAATCCGCAAGGGAACAGGCGGCGATGTCCTTGTCCAATACGTTGCCCCATTCCTGCCCCGCGATTTCCGCAGGCTCCCTGGCGGTGCCGCCGGACGCAACGCGCGCACCCCGCGCGCCTGCGGTGGCAAAGAGACGTAAAGAGTGCCTGCGCTCCATGTTAGGAGTTCTGCTCTGCAACCGCTGGATTTGGAAACGCTCCGCGCGGAACTAACGCTCCCTCCGGCGTCCCGGATCAAGCGACCGGCCAGCCAGCGCATCCGATGTCGCGCCGATTCTCAACGTCCGAGTGGCGCTGGCGTTCGCTCAGAGCCACTGATAAGGAGAATAACCCGTTGCCGACAGCCGTTCCGTACGCCGAACTTCCGAAGTGTAATCTTGCGCAACGAATCTATGATAGAATTGTCCGCAATTATGGAGGGCCTCGTTTTTCGCGTAAGCCGTCCCTTGGCTCGCGTGGCATGCGCGTTGCGCGCCGCTTGCCATTGTCGCAACCAGCGCCTTGGATGAATGGAAATGCCTAACGAAGAAACTACGCAACATGGCGAGAGTTCGGCTCCCAACGTTTGGCTGGTCAGAGGAGGGAAAACGGGCGAGTACGTGAAAGCGCTTGTCTCGAGCGGCTATTGGGGATTCCGTTTTGAGTTGGCCAACATAGACTTTTCACGGGTCAAAAACACGGCGGAGATCAGGACGCTTTACCTTGCGCATCGCAACCGAGTTCTTGATGGCTCCGCCCCCATGGTCGAAAGCGAGAAGGAAATCAGAGATCTTTACCTGCGCCAGAATGCCGCGAGTCCATGGGGGAAGTACCTGATAACCTGGTTTGCAAAACGCGTGTCATGGTTTGTTTTTGACGTCAAGAGCGGCGACTACGTCATCATGCCCGAGGCGTCGAGAACGCGCGTCGTTCATACGGCACGGTACGGAGCGACGTATATCATGTGAAGGACGACGATGGCTGCCGTTCCGCAACCGGCGTACGGTCGCGTGGAAAGGCAGATTCACGCGCGAAGACAAGCCGGCTCTACGCTTGCTAGGCGATCGGAACAAATCCGTGTGGCCCGTAAATAATCAGGAGAAGCTGGAGTTCTTCGAGGTTCTGCTGGGCGATGATGCGCTGGAACCGAGCGAACGGGTACGGATACAGGATATCGTTCGAGAAATGCGGGAACAGATGCCGCCGTCCCCTGTTCCCCTTTGGGCTCCTTGGGAGGGTACGTTCCTGGAGCCCAACGAACGGGAGCGGATGTTGCGCCTCCTGCAACGCAAGCAGAACCTGATCCTGTAAGGGCAACGTTCCTCGCGCGTCGGTTGGCGTATGCGTTGCTGGGCGCAAGAGCGGACGCGCGGATCCGGAGCGTGCAATTCCACCAGTCCTACGCCTACGAAGACTTCGTGGGCGGGTACCGGCCGCAGGTGCGGAACGGGCAACTGACCTTCGAGGTGCGGGACGGCGCGTTCGTCGCGCTCTGCAACGCGGCGCGCAAGGATCCGCAGCGCAAGTACGTCATGCTGATCGACGAGATCAACCGGGGCAACCTCAGCCGGGTCTTCGGCGAATTATTGCTGTTGCTTGAGTCGGACAAAAGAAATACGGAAAACGGCGTCGCGCTGCAACACCAGGACGCGGCCGCAGAGCGCTTCTGGGTGCCGGCGAACGTGTACGTCATCGGCACCCTGAATCTGGCGGATCGTTCGCTGACGGGGATGAACGTCGCGATGCGACGCCGCTTCGGGTTCCAGGCCCTCGCGCCGCAGTTCGGACAGCCGGCGTTCCGCGCCTGGCTGGCGCAGACCGGCATGCCGGAGAACATGCAAGACGTTATCCACCGCCGCTTGTCCGAATTGAACCGGACCTTGGCGAACGACCCCTCTTTAGGCAAGCAGTACGCGGTCGGCCATTCGTTCTTCTGTCCGCGCGCTGCGGAGAAACCGGCCGCAGGGTGGGAGGAGTGGTACGCGATGGTGGTGGAGCACGAGATACGCCCGTTGCTGGCAGAGTATTGGTTCAACAACCCGGAGAAGGCCGAAATAGAGACGGGAAAGTTGCTTCGAACGCCCGCATGAACGATGGATGGCGCCGCCGGGGAAGCGGATCACTGGGTGGCGGTCAACAGGGGCCGTTCTGCCAGGCGCGCGATCTCTGAACCGTCCCCAGAATCTCGTTGCTCGCGCATGGGATGCCCAATAAATGCCAACACGGCCTAATCAAGCCAATCAGGTAGCGGCAGGTCGCAGCCGGCCGCGATGTTCTGGGCCAGGTGGCGGAAATCGCGATAACAAGCCGTAACAGCGGCGACATGGCCGCCGATCGCTCCGTCGGCCGGTTTCAGCTTGAACATGGGCTTTTGCGCTTCTTGGGCCATGGGCATCAGGCTGCGGTAATGCCTCAAATGAGCCAGGCAGCGAGGGTCTTCTGGGCCTTGGGGCGGGCATGCGTTCAAGATGGACTGGCTGTATGCTGGGGGAATGCGCGCCATCCAACGACTGTACGCCTGGACGGGACGGTCCAGGCGCACGGCGTGTTGCAACACTACATAGCCCACGGGTTGCATGGCCCCTGAAGGCAGGGAAATCGCCATGGAAGCGGGCGCCTTTTGCAAGCGCTCTTGCCACCCTTGGCGCCATTGAGCCAGAATCGGACCCAGATTGCGTAAACCCTGCAAGGAATACAGATCCGGAGCGAGCGGAATCACCACCCAATCGGCGGCGACCAAAGCGGCCCGATTGAGCGAACCCAAGTTAGGCCCTACGTCTATCAAAACCCAATCGGCGGCCGCGTTGCGCGCAGCTTGATCCAGAATGCGCCACAAACCGCTCAGCACCCGGAAAGCTCTGGGTTGGGCATCCAGGCAAGCAGGCCACTGGCTGGAGAATTGGTCTTCGACGGTCGCCAGCTGGAGATCGCCGACCAACAGCTCCAGGCCTGGCGCGAGGGTTTCAAGATGCGGATCGGCGATATCTCCCGTGCCTTCCAACAGCGGGGCAAAGGCTTCGTATACCGTGGCGCGCGTCTGCGCGCAGTGCGTCCACAACGCTTCCAGACGTTCTTCCGTCAGGCACATCGCGGTCAGATTGGCCTGCGGGTCAAAATCGGCCGCGATCACGGACAATCCCATGTCAGCGTACATCCATGCCAAGTGGTAAGCCAGCGAAGTTTTGCCTACCCCGCCCTTGTTGTTGAAAAACGCGACGGTTTTCACAGTTTTCATCGGGAAGGCCTTACGCTGACGGCAAAGTGCAGATCAGGAAACTGGAATTGAAGCGGCGGATTGCCGTTGTCGCGTAAAGTTTGGCGAGCCGTAGGCAACCCCATGCCGAAGCGTTGGGCAAAGCCCAGATGATGCATGCTCTCGGCGATGAGAGGGTTGCGATAATCGGTTACGCCTTGGCCCAGATTATTGGGCGTTACCGCGCCGTACAGGCCGCCCGGATTGATGATTTCGATGCGATCCGTAAACCAATGGATGCGAATGGGCGCATTCGTGCCTTCATAGGAACGATGCATGACGGCATTGCGCGCGAGCTGCTGCAACGCGGCCAAGGGATAGTCAGGGCGGCGGATTTCGCGATCGCGGGAGGTAATGTCGGTAGCGATCGAGATATTCCGTCTGAACAGATCGTCCAACTGGCGCAGAACGTCTTCCAACTTGCCGACCAAGGCTTTTTGATCCTGGATGGCGTCCGTCATTTCGGTTCCGGCAAAACGCAGGAACTGTATGTATGCTCCGGGAAGCCATGCACGCGCGTCGCGCCCGCAGGCCATGAGGCCGCCGTACGTAGGACGATCGTCCATGACCAGATGCAGAGAGCGCAGTTGCTCCTGCGCGGCGCGGGCATTGCGCGCCGGCACGTCGGGCGCGATGGCGTTGGGGAGATAGGTATTCGCGAAATAGTCCAGATCCAGATCTTCCATTGTAGCGGAGGATGGTCGCCGATCAAAAGGCAAATCCGCGGACCGCCTTTTCTCGGCCAACTGGTTTTCCTCTTGGGGGGAGGCCTGCTGGACAGTCGGTCCTACCTTGACCCAGACGCGCCCGTCGTAGCGCACAGGCGTGTCAGGCGAAGGCGCGACGACGATCGCGGCGAGTTCGCAATCCTGGATGATCTTCTTTTCCACGTTTAGGGATGGCATAGGCAGAATGCTCCCGTCAGCCCGCATAGTAGCGAGCTTGACAAGCAAGGCATCGTCAACGGTTATGCCGGCTCATTCACCGTTATCTTTCAGGCCGACGAAGATTACGCCCGGCTCGCCGCTCGCCGCCAGATCGTTGGCGAAGGCGCAAATGGTTTTCCGAATCGCTCTGCCATTGGACAAATCCTCTTTGCGCTCCGCCAATAGGGCCTCGGGGCTTTGGGCCCGTCGCGTCAGTTCTGCGTCAGACAAGTTCAGCATAAGGCTCGCGCTCTGATAAGCAACTCCAGCATGACATCGCGCGCTCTTCTTCCAATAGGCTACCGTAACGCGAAAGCAAGGCATAAACGGAATGCCGTTTCCATTCGTATTCTATCCGTTTTCTCAACGCGTGCCCGTCCGCATGCGGCTATGCCTTGGGCAGTGTTGATGTTTGAACGCAACCAGAGCTAGGCCGCGGCCAGGTACGGAAAGCCCCGCAAACGGCGGATGTTGGGGCCGATGAGGATGCCGCACTGGAGCCAATGCCAGCGCCGGTGCCGCGAACATCTGCGGCGACCTAAGCACCGACGCAAGCGCTCCGGCTGGCATGCGCGCACAGGGCGCTAGTACTCCGTCATGTTTCTATAGATACTTGGCTAAATTGTCGACTACCATTACGTAGGCAACACGTAGGCGAAATTCCGCTTTGGACACGTATCCTTATCAATATGACCGTATACTAGCCTTAAGAAGGCAACTGCCAGCTTCTTTCCGGCTCTTTTCGCCGCGGCGTTCCGCGGCTCGTCAATCGTCCAGTCAGGCGTTTGACGCGCACATGCCCGACAACGACAGTGTTGCAAGGAATGGTGCCCTGAATTGCAGCCATGTCATGACCGATCGGCTCTGACGTTCCAAGCGCTCCGCAGCGTCAGACGCCAAGCCGTTGATAGTCAGCCGCGACATCGGTCTTGGCGCTCTCGGCGTACTCTCGGCATGTATTTTCGCGCCCGCTCTGCGGGCATCAACGCGTGGACATGTACACGCCCTCGGGCCGCGCTCGGTCAAGCGCGGTGAGCCGCATTTGGGGTTGTGTCGTTCCTGGCAACGTCTGGTTCCTTGTCTAATCGAAGGCAGAGGGGAGTTCGTCGGCATCCGTTCGGATGTCCACTTGCAGTAGGACAGGCGCGGTTCCGGCGTCATCCAGAAAGGCAACGCGCACGACGGCGATGTCCGCGGCTGGCGGTAACGGCTCCAAGGTTTCCAGTTCGCCGATCCCGTCTATGGCTATGCAATGGTCGTTGACGCGGCGCCAAGAGCCTGGACGGTGCCAGGCGCCCAGGGGGACGCGCGGAATCAGCGGGCCTTCCGGATCCATTTTTTGCCGCGTGCCGAGTAGAAGCGTAGATCTCTGTTTGTCTGAACTCTGTTCTGTCGAGAGCAGCAAAAATTCCAATTCAGGGCCGTATTGCGACATCTGATACCAAGAACACTTCGGAGTTCCGTCTATGTCGATAGGCATGGATCTACGATATGGAATCATTACGGATTCTTCATTATGGGTTCCAAAAACGTATGACTCTTCCCTTTGCATTCCCCAAGTAGTGTATAGATCGAAAAGTTCATAGAAACACTCTACGTGAACATGGTCGCCATACTCTATATATCTGTGGCTTGCGTCATCGTTTTCATTCCCCTCGCCCTGCTCAGGATTCAGATAATCTTCCAGATTGGTGATTAGGAGTAGAGAGACGCCTTCCCGAGTATGGCGCCTCTTCCTGAGATTCGCCTCTCTACTCTGAAATTGCAAGGCTTGAGCATAGAACCGTAACTGATCCAGAGAACATTCCGGAAAACCGGGATCGTGGTCAGAGAGCCAGAACGCCATTGGTTCCTGGTCATGGATTCCAAAGCCGAACGCCCCTGGAAAAGACAACGCGTGAGAGTAAGATACAATATGGTACGGCCGGAAAGGTCCGTAAGAACATTCAACGGAAACGTGGTTCCCCTCTTCCACCCAAGAGATTCCAGAAGCAGCATTATCGGCCACCAGATCGGATTTCCTTTGCGGGATATAAGGAAATTTTACAAAATCAGGAAAATTGGTAAAGGCAAGCGTTCCTATAAGATCCACTGTGGCAGTGGGCGTAGGGGTTGGCTCAGGGGCAATGACTGGAATGGCAGTGGGCGTAGGGGTTGGCTCAGGGGCAATGACTGGAGTGGCAGTGGGCGTAGGGGTTGGCTCAGGGGCAATGACTGGAATGGCAGTGGGCGTAGGGGTTGGCTCAGGGGCAATGACTGGAATGGCAGTGGGCGTAGGGGTTGGCTCAGGAACAATAATCGGATTTGGACTTGGAGTGGGTATCGGAGTGGAAATGGAGGTAGGAGTTGGATCGGTATTGACGTTCACGATAATCAATACAGGAGATGATTCGCATCCCATCAGTATTCCAGAAATGAGCAACATACAGCTCAGCAACTTTTTCATGGTTATCTCTCATATAATGATCGTTTGAACGCGTTTTAATGCATCATAGACTCTACTCATCCGGTTTCAAGCCTTTCTTCATCGGAGCATCAGTTTACTACGTATGGCTTAGGTAGGGTTGAGATTGTTTCGGGCTTCCTGCACGTCAACGGTTATGCTCCAGAGCATCGATCCCTTGGCCCGTCTCCGCGCAGAGGTTCCCCAATGACCGACAGGCGCTCCCTGGCGTCAGGGGCTACCCATATACGGGAAGAGGAACGCGGTCTGCCGCCGCTAATCGACGGGTGCGACCAAGGCGTCTGGCCCTGTCGGGCGACTCACAGGCAGGCGATCCGGATCTGTCCGCCGTGCGGCTGGACAGTACGGTTGCGCGCACGCGAGCGTAGCGGGCGCTCCGCAAAAGGGCGGAGCCGGTGTTCGGTCGCCCTGACGGATCGCCGGGGTTGCCCTCTGCGCCTGCGCGTGACCGGCGGCCCCGCCATGACAGCCCTCAGGCCAAGGCCTGAAGCGGCCCCGCTGTCCTGTCTGCGCGCGGACCGGGCCTATGCGGTTTACGCCTGTCGCGCGTGGCGGCCGCGGCAGGGCATCAAGGGGGCATTCCGGCGCGGGTTCGGCGCACGCAACCCCAGCCCCGCGCACTGGCACGCGGTCGCGGTTGGCCCAAACGCGGGCGGCGCGTGGCTACGCGCTCCGACCAATACGCCTGCTGTCTGCGGGTTTTCCGTACCTGACCGCAGGCCTGGATCGGGTTGCGTTCAAACGTCAACAATGCTCAGGGCGGTGCCGGACGGAGCCGCGCGGCTTCGTAATCCAGAAGCGCCGCGCGCGTTGGCCTTCCGCATGCCTGGTTAACGAACCCTGCCCGTCCGCTGCACCAGGGCGCGCATGACGTTCAAGACGGCGTGGCAGTCATGTAGCGCCCGGTGCGCCTGCACGCCGGCTATGCCCTCCCGTTCCAGCGCATGGGCCAATCCGTGCTGGCCGCCGGGCCGCAGCCAACGGTAATCCTGCAGCAGGTCTTGCCAGGTCGCGCGGGGGAGTTCCAGGCCGTACCGGCCGGCGGTCTGGCGCAACAGGCGGCGATCGAAAGGCGCATTCCAGGCCAAGACGACGCGGGCGGACGACAGCAAGGCCGCGAGGCGTTCGTGAACGTCTGGATAGCGGGGCGCGCCGACCGCGTCCAAATCCTCGGCCGTGATGCCGTGAACCCGGCTGGCGTGCGTCGGGATTTCCCCTGTCGGACGTATCAATGTGTTCTCCCGCACATGGCCGCGGGTATCGAGCGCGGCCAGATCGATCACTTCGTCCGACTTGCGGAAGCCAGTGGTTTCCGTGTCGACGATGACGATGTCTTGTCGGTCCAGCAAGGCCTTCCAATCCCATGCCATGGCCATTCCTCGTGCAGTGCTTCTTGGATCCGCCTCGCGTTACCCGCCGGCGACGGCCCGTGTATCGTTGGCGCCCCGCGGGCCCAGAGGCCGCCGTGACGCGCGGTTGCGGCGCGGGCGGTTCCCGCCGTTCAGGCCGTTCGCTCAGGACAGGCCGGAACGCCCGGAAACATATATAATAGCCTGCGGCGGACGTTGGGGTGCCAACGTGGGCCACAGGTTTGGAGCGGCCCCGTTCCAGCGCTGGGAGCGGGATTGCGAGAAGAAAGGAGCCGCAAAGGAATGTCGTCAACCACGAATGGCGTATTGCCCGCGTCCGCGACGGACGAACGGAAAATTCACGAGACGCTCATCGTCGGCAGCGGCCCGGCCGGTTTTACCGCCGGCCTGTACGCTGCCCGGGCCAACCTCAATCCCATTCTGTTCACGGGACAGGAGTACGGGGGCCAGGTGTCCCTGACTTTCGAGATCGAGAATTATCCCGGCTTCCCCGAGGCGTTGGGCGGCCCGGATCTGGTGGAGCGCATGAAAACCCAGGCCGAACGGTTCGGCCTGCAGGTGGAGTTCGATTTCGTCACCGCAGTCGATGTGGACGCGCACCCCTATACCTTGCGCACCGAAACCGGGCGGACGTACCGTACGCGTTCCCTCATCGCGGCCACGGGCGCGCGCCCGCGCTTTCTGGGCATTCCCGGCGAAAAGGAAATGACGGGCAAGGGCGTCAGCTATTGCGCCACCTGCGACGGCTTCTTCTTCCGGGACAAGGACGTCGTCGTCGTGGGCGGCGGCGACAGCGCCTTGGAGGAAGGCCTGTTCCTGACCAAGTTCGCGTCGCGCGTGCGCATCATTCATCGCCGCGACGAACTGCGCGCCAGCCAGATTCTGCAGAAGCGCGCGCGGGCCCACGACAAAATCGAATTCGTCCTGAACGCCGTGGTGACCCGCATCCATGCCGGCGCGGACGCGTCCGTGGCCGGCGTCGACGTCCAGGATACGCAGAACGGCGCTACGGACAGCCTGGATACGGACGGGGTCTTCATTTTCGTCGGCCACATTCCCAACAACGAACTGTATCGACGGGACTTCCACCTGGACGACGAGGGATACCTGGTCACGGACAAGCATATGCGGACCAACGTGCCCGGCGTCTTCGCGGCCGGGGAAATTCAGGACAAGGTCTTCAAGCAGGTGGCGACGAGCGTGGGACAGGGCTGCGCCGCGGCCATGCAAGCCGAGAAGTTCCTGGCCGAACTGGAAGAAACCGGATGGCCGGGCCCAGGCGCCGATCCGCGGGCCTTCCCGGCCGACGTGCAGGCGTTCCTTTCCGCGTAATCCGCGCAGGCTGCGCGTTTTCAGCGTCTACGTAACCCACCGCTGGCCGTTTCGATTTGGGTAACGGTCGGTCCGGCATGACGGCGGACGCCGCCTGCGCCCAGGCGTCCGCGGCCGAGGGCCGGGGGGCCTTGCGGCACGCCTCCTATCTGGCGCTGGGCTCCCTGGCGGGACGCCTGTTGGGCTTGTTCCGGGAAATCACCATTACCCGCCTGTTCGGGCAGACAGGCCTGGTCAGCGCGTTCACGGTCGCGAGCCAGCTGCCCGTCATGCTGTACGACCTGCTCATCGGCGGGTACGTCAACGCCGCCTTCATCCCCGTGCTGTCCGCGCGGTACGCCCAGCGCGCGGACAAGGATTTCCAGGCCCTGATCAGCGCCTTGCTGTGCGCGTGCGGGCTCGTTCTGATCTTGGCGGCGTCGCTGTTGGCAGGACTGGCCCCCGTCTTGAGCCGGTGGATGGCCGGCGGTTTCCTGGCCCACGATCCCGTTTTGCTGGAGGTGACCGCGCAGCTGGTCCGCCAGATGGCGCCGGTTCTGTGGTTGACGGGCCTGGCCGGCCTGCTTAACGCCGTGCTGTATGCCATGCGGCGTTTCGCGTGGCCGGCCGCGGCCAATGCCGTCTTCAATCTGGGGATCGTGGCGCTGGCGCCGCTGCTGGCGCGGACATGGGGCGTCTTCGCCTTGGTCGCGGGCCTGTGGGCCGGGGTGGGCCTGCAAGTCCTGATCCTGGCCGCGGACCTGCGGCGGGCCGGGTTCGCGTGGCGCGCGACCCTGCGGCATCCGGCTCTGCGCGACATTGGCTGGCGCTACCTGCCCATCGTGGCGGGGTTGATTGCGGCGCAGGCGCAAATTCTGGCGGACCGCAGGATGGCCAGCGGCACGGGCGTATCCAGCATCGCGTGGATGCGGACGGGCACCACCTTGCAGCAACTGCCCTTGGGCCTCATTACCGTCTCGGCGGGTTTGGCGACCTTGCCGCTCTTGAGCCGCGCCTTCGATCAAGGCCGGACCGCGGACTATCAGGCCCAATTGGCGCAGGGCCTGACGTACATGGCGCTGCTCATGACGCCCGTCTTGCTCTTGATGGGCGTCTTGGCGGAACCTCTCATTCGCCTTTTGTTCCTGCGCGGGGAATTCACGGCCGCGGACGCGGCGGCCGTGCTGCCCGCGGTCCGCATTTATCTGGTCGGCGCTTTCTGCGCCGCCCTGGACTATCTGCTCAACAACGCTTTCTACGCCCGCAAAAATACCGTGTTGCCTTCTCTGGTCGGCCTGGGCAGCGTGGCGTTGTACTTCGCGTCCGCCGCCGCCCTCCTCGCGCCGTTCAACTACCTGGGCCTGGTATGGGCCGATACTCTGAAACATGCCGGCCATATGCTGGCCATGCTGGCGCTGGTCAGCCGCTACGCCTACGGCCGTTGGTACGCGTTGCCGCGGGCGCTGGGACCTGCGTTCGGAAAAATAGCGCTGGCCGGCAGCCTCGCGGCCGCGGCCGCGCTGGGGATTAGCCGCGCGCTGGCCGCGCGCACGGCGCCGGCGTTTTGGTCGGATGCGTATCTGGTCGCGGTCAGCGGCCTGGCCGGCTTGGCGCTTTTCGGGGTGGCCGTCTATGCGCTCGACGTACCGGAAGCGAAATTGGCCGTGCGCGGGGCGCGAAACTGGGCGCGCCGCATTCTGGGCGGCATAGCCCCGCATCGTCATCCCTTCAGGTAGCCGCGCGCGTTCCCTGCCGCGCGTCCAGGAAGCGTGCGCGCGCCGGAATGGCGCCTAGATGCCTGCTGGACGGGGAAGACGGCGCGGAACCATGGCTTTGGAGGCCGGCGCGCTCACTATGCATAGGCTACAATGCTGTCTATAGCTTGATGCGCAACCGATCCCTGATGTCTCCCCTGCAGCCCCTGCCCGGCGGTACCAACGACTTTGCGGAGCTCCGGGCGCGCAACGAATTGTACGTTGACAAAACCGCCTACATCGCGGACATGCTGGACGGCTACAGCAAATACTGTTTTCTGGCGCGTCCGCGCCGTTTCGGCAAGAGTCTGCTCGTGTCTGCCTTGCAATACCTGTTTGAGGGGCGCGCGGATCTTTTCCGCGCAACAGCGATCCACGATCGGATTCCCCAAAGCCCGAACTGGATCTGGAAAGAGGCATCGCCCGTTATCCGCTGGAACATGAACGACTGGCACACGACGGACGCTGACACCTTGAATGCCCGGTTGCTGGCCTACACCGAACTGCACTTTGACCGCTTCCGGTTGAAACGCCCGCGCGGATCTTGGGATGCGGCCTCCCTTTTCGGCCTTCTTTTGACCGAATTGGCTTCCGCCCAGCGCGCTGTCGTGGTGCTCATTGACGAATACGACTATCCTCTCCTGCATAACCTGGAAAATCCGGCTCTGCCCGCCATTCAGGCCGCGCTCGCTACTTTTTACGGCGCGCTCAAGAATCAGGATGCCCATCTGCGCTTCGTCTTTATCACGGGCATCACGCGTTTCGCCCGCACCAGCATCTTTTCAGGCCTGAACACTCTGCGGGATTTATCCCATGAACCGCGTTTCAACGGTTTGCTGGGTTTCACGGAGCAGGAGATGAAGGACTGCCTGCAGCCCTACATGACGGCGATCCTGGATGCCAAGCAACAGCCGCTCGACGATGCGCCGGGCCGCATGCGGGAATACTACAACGGATATCTTTTCGCGCCCGGCGTCCCCGACGACATGCGGGTCTGCAACCCCTTCTCCGTGCTCACCTGCCTGAACAAGAAGACGTTGCATCAGTATTGGGCCAGTACAGGCGTCCCTTTTTTCCTGCCGCGCATGCTCAAGGCGCACGACTGCGATTTACGCGACGTGCGTCGCCTTCCCGCCGATACGGTATTGGAAGGCCTGCTGACTCCGGAGCAACTGGCTGGGCTGTGGCGGCATTCCCGCGCAACGGAGCCCTCGGCCTTGGATTGGACCCAGCCGGCTTTGGCCACGGTCTTGTTTCAAACGGGATATCTGACGCTGAGAATTGACCCGGGCACCGGCGAATACGTTACCGATTTGCCCAACCTGGAAGTCGCGTCCAGCTTCGTACGCGATCTGCTTGTCTATATGCTCCGCACGGCATCCCTGTCTTTCGCGCACGTGACGGACGTTTGCCAAGCTGTACTCGCGCGCGATCCGGTTGCCCTGCAACAGGCGGGCAATCGGCTGATGACGTCTCTCACCTACCTTGAACATGCGCCCAGGGAAAACTATTACCAGTCCATTCTCCACTTGGCGCTCCTGGCCCTGCAATACCGAGCCGATATCCAGGCGGAGGTGAATTTGCATCGCGGACGCCCCGATCTGGTGATTGTCTTTGCGCGCGAGGTCATCATTCTGGAACTGAAAATGGACGATGCGCCCGCAAGGCCCCAAGCGCAAGCCAGCCGCCAAGCTTATCCGGCGCGCTATACGCACGAGGGCAAAACCGTGCATATATGGGGCATCATCGTCGGCCGGACGGAACGGGAGATCTTGGAGATCACCGCCCGACGCTACGAGGCGCAGACCGGGGACGATCCCGACGCCTCCCGCATCGCTGCGGCGCGCAATTAGAGACGCAGCGACAGCGCGCCCCGCCGCGTCCGACGGATGCGCGGACAGGCGCTTGCCGATTGCATTCCGCGTCGGCTTCCTGCCTGTTTGGGTTCAGGCGCGTCCCGGTCGTTCGCGTACGTCCCCTGCGGCGTCGGAACCGGGTATCGCGTCCCATTGATAGTTCGCCTTGGCGGCCTCTCGACGTACGTCTCCGGATGGCCGATCGAAATTCACGCCGATGCCTATCGCCGGTTTGTTCCTGCCCGCGAACGCGCCCAGGTAATCTTTCTCGACAATCTGTTGCAGGGCTGCGTCCACGCTTTGGTTCAATTTGCATTCGATCACGTAGATGGCGTCGCTCGTTTCCAGCACAAGGTCCGTGCGGCCCCAACGCGTCAGGCGTTCCGCTTCGACGCTCCATTCCGCCGCGCCCAGAATGTCGGAGGCTACCTCGCAGAAAATCTGAAACGCGAGTTGGAAATGACTTTCGGTTTGCAGGACTGCATAGTTCAGTCCGTCCAGGGCCTGATCGAAAGCCGCCAACCCCGCCGCGCAATCCCCGCGTTCAAAGGCGGCGCCCATCTGGCGTATGAGCCGGAAAAGGCGGCTCCCGCGGCCGGCGGGTTCCCCGAACCAATGCGCGAACAGGCCTTGGTAAAAGGCGGTGCGCACTTCCGCGTTCGGAAAGCCCAGGGCCGGCGCCCCGCGTACGCGTTTGAACGTCGTATATCCCGCCTGGAAGAGCAAGGCGTTCAAGGTCGGCTTTTGCAGATTGAGCGCGTCCCTGACGCCGCCGGCGCTCATATCGTTCTCGGTCAGGGGAGTGCCCCGCGCCTGGATGCGCTTGAACAAAAAGAGGGACTGCCCCGATTTCACCCATGGATGCGGAAGCCCCGTGTCGATAACGTCTTGGGCGGTCGCAGGCGTCGCCAGGCGATCCAGCACCGTCAGGTAGGAGATGGGATTGTATACCCCTTCGCCTTGCGGCGAGAACCGATATCCGTTGTAATGGGCGCGCAAAACCCTGCGCATTTCATCGGGCGTACAATGCATATGGCGGGCCGCGGCCTCGATATGCGGACGCAAGAAGCGATCAATCTCGTCCTCCGTAAACCCGCACAGCGCATCGTAGCGGGCGTCATCGGACAGGTGCCGCAAGTTGTTCAAGGCCGAGAACAGGCCCGAACCGCCTATATCCAGGATGCCCGTAATAAAGGCGAAGTGGATGACCCGCTCCCAATTCTTCAACGTGCGATAAAACTCGCGCAAGTCCGCTTGCGTTTCCTCCTGGTCGCGCGGCGCAAACGCGGCGCGGGTCATTATGCCCGTCAGCGGCGCATCGTACTCGTCCACGAGAACGATGCATTGCCCGCAGGTTTTCTCTACCTGCTCAAACAGACGCCGCAAGGCCCGGCGCGGCGCCATGTCGTCCGGCACGGCTACGCCGAACCGGGCGCCGGCATAGCGCACCATATCCCGCAAGTCATCGCGCATCTCGCGCGGCGAGTTGCCCCCTACTTCGGCCATATTCAAAGCGATCACGGGCAGGCGCGGCACGCGCGGGAGATAGGCGGCAATGTCCAAATCGCGGAACAGCGCATCGTCCGTCCGCGCGAACAAATGCGCCATGGCGGAGACCAAGAGCGACTTTCCGAAACGGCGCGGACGCGCCAGGAAAGCGAACTGGACGCGTTCTTCCAGCATCCTCTGGATATAGGACGTTTTGTCCACGTAGACTTCCCCGGCGCGGCGCAAGGTGCCGAAGTTGAAACGGTCTAACGGGAGTGGCAGCATAGGATCTCTTGGCTATTTCGCTCTAGCATTTCGTCATGCTAAATTGTTGGATAAAGTTTTTTGAGCCGTACGCGGGTCATCTGCGATGCGGAATGGCCAGTCAAGGCCTGTTGGGGCGGCTTAGTGGCCTTAAACCCATGCGTCGGCCTGTGCCGAGCCAAGGTCTGACGCGTCAGGACGCTCCATTCCGGTTCCGCCCTGTTGAGCCCGCGGAAACGCCCACGCCATCGGTTTCATGACCATCTGGCATCCAAATGAACCAAGCGAGTAGCGCCTGCCGGATTCCTACAACCATGCCCCCATTAGAGAGGCTTAACTGGACTGTCAAGCCATGCGTACCGGGATCATGTTGTAGCTGTGCCCGCAAGGATCTCATTCTAATCTGCATCTGCTGAAAGTGTCGACAGCCCGGAAGCCAGCGGGACTTCCAAGGGAGAACTCCTTGCTCGCGTATGGATGGCGAATACCGCTTATGGCTTATTTCAGGAAGGCGTCCCTCTTCTAATTCGGGTGGCTGCGAAAGTCACATTTCGATAATGGCTTTGGTTTTTCGGTCCGGCACAATGCGCTCCCAATCGTCTGGCTCCCGTTAGACAGCTATCATATCTTGCTTGCAAGAGGGGACGAGGCAGGAATGATAGCCTGTCTGGCCTGCCTCGTCCCCTTGAGCCATGGAAAATCCCCCTCGTTGTCCGTAACGTTCCCGGTTTTTCCGCTTCCTCATCCTCACAGCCGCGTGCATTCCACCCCAAGGCATATCAGGGCGAGCAAAACGATTACGCTGAGCAAGAAGCCCGCCAGTCCCAAGATGACGCCCAGAGCGATTTGCAACGTCATCGGCCATTGCTCAAGTTGCCGTACGAGACGCGACATTTTCTCCCCTCCCTAAAACGAAGCCGTGCAATGGGGATCCAGAAGGCACTCCGCCATATACCATAAGTAATGACCGTACGACCAAATCCAAAGTATCAACCAAGGCATTATGAAGGATACGAAAGCGATCCGAAACACCAGAGGCCATCGCGCAAACCATTTGTACAGACGTCGCATGATACCTCCCTTGGCGTTTTAGGCGCGTACGCGCTCCTAGCGGCGCGCGGAGACCTTACAAGACAGATCTCGGCTATTCGCAACGCTGAAACCGATGCCTGGGACATGGGCGCGAACGGTGGCGGAGGAACCGAAAATCCAGCCATCGCCCCATTCGCGGCGGTTATGCGGATCATCGTTCCCACCTTAGCCAACGCCATTGCGATGCGTTGCATGGCGTTCTCCTTGCGGAGAGGCGGTGTGCCAGGAAACGGAGCGCCCCTCCTAAACCCGTTTGGAGTATGGTAGATTGTACGTACTACATGCGTAGAGAATACCATTTCATCTCTAACTGCTAAACGGTAACGGATTTCGAGGTCATGTCACGCTGCTTCCCGCGGCTGAACGGCGGATTGAACGTTCTATACGCTTGGCCGGAGCCCGAAGGCTGTTCCTGGGTGCCGGATGCGGTTACCTGAGTACGCACCGATACTCTATTTGCGCGTGGATGGACAGGGACGGCCAGGCGGCAACCTATGCAGAATGAGCGGCCGCACCGTGGCCGAAATGGTTCTGGGTTTCCGGTGGCAACGATAGCCTGAAAACCCGATCGTGTTGCCCGGCATAGGCCCAAGAGACTGGCGACCGTGCGAACCCCATCGCTGGGCGATCCGTAATGGGTCTGACGGCATAGGCCGTTCCGTTCCTATAGGCTTGGGTAGGATAGGTCGGGTACAATGCAGGTCTTCCGTAAGCTCGTAACGCATCGGCACAGGAGATTCCCCAGCATGTCCAAACGCAGTCGGCAAAGAAATCGGGGTAGACGCCAACGGACCGAAACGGTAAATCCCGCGCCGGCTCCGACGCCGCCCCGGGAGTCCAGCGTTTCCGCCCGTCCGTCCAGCCCGCCGCAACCGATAGAAGCCGAAGCGGTTCCGGCCCCTGCGCCGCCTGCCGTCAGTTGGGCCGCGGATTACGCCTACGTCAAGCGAGACATGGTCTGGATGTTGGCCACGTCAATCGTTTTGTTCGCGGCTATGGCCTTGGCGCGCTGGTGGCTTTGACGCCCCGCGCCCGTCTTGCCGTTGTCTGGCAGCCCGCGCCTGGCCATGAGAAAACTGGGCTGGTTGTGGCTCTTGCTGTTAATAGGCCTCTTTTTGTTTCTGGCGCGCCCTGGGTCCGCCTGGACCGAAATGAAGCGTTCCTGGGCGCGTCGGGAATGGATCGTTACGATGCTGCTGGTGATCGTGATCGGCTATTTGCTCTACGGCATTTTTCTCTTTTTCAGAGACAATCCGATGCAGTTCGGATAAGGTGCCAGAGCCGCAAGACCTGGAATGGCCTTGAGACCGTGGATAGAAAGCGGCAGCGCATAGAACCGTTCCGCTGGGTTGCGTAACGCCGCAGCCGCGCCCGTGGGTCCGTAGCCAAACGTCTTATCCATGTCCAGAGGCCCCTTGCGATACGGGATCGGTCTCCGGAAACCATACTTGCGGAGCGGGTCTTTTTTGCCTCTCAATTTCTGGTGATTTTCAATGAACGCTCCCGCTTCGTTCAATCCTGAATTGCACGGGACAGCCCCGGATCGAGGGTCCGGCAAGCCGCTTGAACGGCTAAAGGGCCTGTTGCGGGAAATGTTTCAACTTGACCGCGGCGACCTGGACTTTGGGCTGTACCGCATAATGAACTTGAAGGCGAAAGAGGTTGCGGCCTTTCTGGACGAGGACTTGTTGCCTCAGGTCAGGGCGGAACTGCAACTCGCCAGTGACGAAGAACGGCAGAGACTTGAACAGGAAGAACGGGAGGCGATCCAAAAGGCCAGAGAGTTGTTGCTGGATCCAGAGGATGCGCCCGCGATTCAGCAACTGCGCCGGCGGCTGGCGGCAGTGCAAAAGGAGGCTATGGCGGAAGCCGACGTCTACAACCATCTCGCCAATTTTTTTGATCGCTATTTTGCCGAAGGCGATTTCATTGCCCAGAGGCGTTATTCCAGCGGCGGCCGCGCAGCCTATCTCCTTCCTTACGCCGGAGAAGAAGTGAAGCTGCATTGGGCCAATGCCGACCAGCATTACGTTAAAACGACGGAGAACTACGCGGCCTATACCTTTATGGCGGGAGGCAGCGGTGCGGAGCGACGAGTGCGCTTCGAGACCGTGGCGGCTGACAACGAAAGGGACAACGTCAAGGCGTCCCGCAACCAGCAACGCCGTTTCCTGCTCTCGGACGCGCCGGACTCGATTACGGTCACGGCGAGAGAGTTGATTGTGCGCTTTGAACATCGTCCCCTATCCGGCAACGAAAGAAAGGATTGGCCGGGAAACGGAAAAAATCAACAAATCCGGATCAATGAGGCGTCGGCTGCGCAAATCAGCAAGGCCTTGGATGCCGAATGGCAGAATCTGCTCGGCGCGCCCGCCCTTGCAGAGGCTCGCGGCCAGCGTTCGCTTCTGGCGCAGCACCTGGAAACGTATACGGCCAAGAACAGTTTCGATTACTTCATTCACAAAGATCTGGGGGGCTTCCTGCGCCGCGAGTTGGATTTGTACTTGAGTACGGAAATCTTGCATTTGGACGACGCGGAGCAAGGCGATGCCGCGCACCTGGCCCGCGCGTTGGCCCGCGTGCGCGCGTTGCGACGCGTAGGCGCGAAAATTATCGATTTCCTGGCCCAGCTGGAGGATTTTCAGAAACAACTCTGGTTGAAGAAGAAATTCGTGTTGGAAACCCAGTGGTGCCTGACTTTGGATTGCATTCCCGAAGCGCTCTATCCGGTCGTTGGCGCCAATGCGGCGCAATGCGAGGAATGGGTCGCGCTCTGCGCGGTGGACGAGATCCAGGGCGACCTGGCCAACGGCGGCGTGACGTACAGCCATCCGCTGAGCGCGGACTTCCTGAAGGCCCATCCGCACTTGGTAGTGGATACGCGGCATTTCAGCCGCGAGTTTACCGATCAGGTCTTGGCCGCTCTCTCCCGCGCAGGCGGATTGGACGAACGGAAGGACGGACTGCTCATCCAGGGCGACAACTTTCAAGCGCTCAATCTGTTGGCGGCGCGTTACCGGGAGCAGGCGGAATGCATATACATTGATCCGCCCTACAATACGGCCGCGTCCGAGATTATCTACAAAAACGGCTACAAAGACTCCAGTTGGCTCAGCCTGATGGAGAATCGCCTGCAGGCCGGGAAACGGCTGCTGGCCCGCCGCGGCATTCAATGCACGACGATTGACGATGCGGAATTTCACCGATTGAGAGAGCTGCTGGCCCAGATCTACGGCGAGTCCCATATGGCCGGCGTGGCCGTGATCAAGCATAACCCTTCCGGCCGATCGACCGTGAAGGGTTTTTCGATGGCGCATGAGTACGCCATTTTTTGCTTGGCTTCGGATACGACGGTTTTGGGTGCGTTGCCCCGATCGGAGCGACAACTGGCTCAATATCCTGAAGAGGACGCCCAAGGCAAATTTCAGTGGCGCAGTTTGCTCCGCTCCGGCGGCGCCAACGACTTTCGCGCGGAGCGTCCCCGTCTGCATTACCCGATCGCGGTGGACGGGCCGCGGATTCGATTGCCCGCCATGCAATGGAACGATACGGCCCGTCAATGGGAATTGACGGAACCGGCTGCAGATCGCGAAAAGATGGTTTGGCCCGTAGCGAACGGCCATGAATATACATGGCGTTTGAGCGCGGATTCGTTGCGCGCGCGTTTCCGGGACGTCAGGGTACGCGCCCTACGGGATGGACGCCTGACTCTGGAGATCAAGTTCTATTTGGATGACCTGGGAGTCTTGCCCAAAACCGTATGGGATGAAAAAACCATGAACGCCACGGCCTACGGGACAACCGCCTTGCGCCACCTCATGGGTACGGCCCAAGCCTTTTCTTTTCCCAAGTCAATATACGCCGTCGAAAAATGCCTGCGCGTCTGCGGGCTGCGCGGCAACGGCACGGTGCTGGACTACTTCGCCGGTTCCGGCACGACAGGGCATGCCGTCATCAATCTCAATCGCGAAGACGAGGGCCGGCGCAAGTATATTTTGGTTGAAATGGGCCGCCACTTCGACACGGTGCTCATGCCGCGCCTGAAGAAGGTGGCCTATGCGCGCGATTGGCGGGAGGGCAAACCGGTTTCGCGTCAGGGCAGCACCCAGGTTTTCCAGTATATCCGTTTGGAATCCTATGAAGATACGCTTGACAGCCTGGAGGTGCGCGCGCCCTCGGAAGATCAACAACGGTGGTTGGCCGAGAACCCGGCGTTCGCCGAAGATTACCGGTTGCGCTATGCCCTCGGCGCGGAGACGTCCGGTAGCGCGTGCCTCTTGGGCCAGAGCTTTGCCGATCCTTTTGCCTATACGCTCTCGGTCACGCGCGATGGCCTGCGCCGCGAGATTACGGTTGATTTGCCCGAGACGTTCAACTACCTGGTTGGCTTGCGCGTAGCGTCTCGACAGCGGCTGGAAGAGGTGCTGGCTATCTCGGGGACGGATCCTCAAGGCAGGCGTTGCCTGATCCTCTGGCGCAATCTGAACGCCATAGGCAGTGCCGGCCTGGACGCATGGTTCGAACGCCATCGGCCGCAATTCGATGCCGCCTTGCGCCTGATATACGTCAATGGCGATCATGCCTTGAATGCCCTGAAACGGCCGGGAGACCATTGGGAAGCGCATACCATTGAACCTGTTTTTCGCGCATTGATGTTCAAGGAGATATGACGATGCCGCCGCGGCCTCGCCGCAGGACCGGCGCCTTACTCGAGAATCGCCTGCCTCTGCACCGCTTCATATGCCGGGAGTTCGGCTTTGCCGACTTGGATGAAGCGCTGGGACGGCTAAGGAACGTCGCGGCCGAATTCAGCGAAAGCCGCGAGAGCGAGTACGCCCGCGCTCTGTATCGGAGCCTGCCCCATGCCCAGCTGCCTCCGCAACGGATGGCTGAGTACGATGCCAATCTCATGACGCTCAGCCAACGATTGCGCATGACAGGGGAACATGGGCGGACATGGAAGCCTCATCAGTATCTGGCTCTTCTCTTTACGGAACATTACCTGCGGCGCTACTTTGACGACGCTGACGCGTTGTGCGACGCGCTGAACCGATCCAAAACCGAGAACCGCTTGCATGCGACCTTGCCGGACTACGTGCCGGACGACCTGCGTACGTTGGCGTTCCAGAGCGCTACCGGTTCCGGGAAAACGCTCTTGATGCATGCGCATGTTTTGCAATATCGTCATTACCTCGCACGCGCCGGCCAACGCCTCAACAACGTCGTGCTCATTACGCCCAATGAACAGATGTCGCTGCAACACCAGCGCGAGTTGCAGGCCAGCGGTCTGGAGGCGCGCCTGTTCGCCAGCGAAACGCGGTCAGAACTCTTCGCGCCCATTGAAATCATAGATCTGAACAAACTGGCGACCGCGACCGGCGTGAAACGCGTGGCCGTCAAGAATTTCGGCGATGACAACCTGGTGTTGGTCGATGAAGGCCATTTGGGCGCCTCAGGCAAGGTATGGCGCGCACGCCGCCAAGAATTGGCGCAAGGCGGTTTTACGTTTGAATACTCCGCGACCTTCAATCAAGTAGCGAGCAGGGATGAAGATCTCCTGCATGCCTATGGCAAGAGTTTGCTCTTCAACTATTCGTACCCTCAGTTTCACAAGGATGGGTACGGCAAAGACTACGCCATTTTAAACCTGCCGGGCGGCGACTTGGACGCCAACAGCGATATGTACCTTTTGGGCTGCTTGCTGACCTTTTATCAACAATGCTGCATTTGGCAGGCGAAGGGAGCGCAGTGGCGCGCGTTCAATCTGGCCAAGCCCTTATGGGTGTTCCTGGGCAAGACAGTGACCGGAACCGGCCAAGCCGATCAAGCGACGCGTTCCGACGTTATGCGCATCGTGCAGTTCTTGGGCTGGGCGTTGGCGCAAAGCCCAAGCGTACAGGCCATGATCCAACAGCTGCTGTCGGGAAATTCCGGCTTGGTGGATGGGAAAGGGCGCGATTACTTCAGCGACCGTTTCCCTTATCTGCCTGTACGCGACGCCGCGTCTCTCTACGTTGATCTGTGTCATGTTCTGTTCCATGGCCCGGGACGCTTGCGCGTGACGTATCTGGCCACAGGGGAAGGCGAACTGCATCTGCGGACGGCTGACAATGCGCCTTTCGGCGTAGTCAACGTAGGGGACTCCGCCAAACTCTACAACTTGCTCTCGCAAATGGCCCGTCCGGAATTCGATCTTGAGCGGGAAATGGGTTTTAGGGCGCGCCTCTTCGCTGACGTAGACCGTCCGGATTCTCCCGTCAACCTCGTCATTGGCGCCCGGCGTTTCATCGCGGGCTGGAACTCTTGGCGCGTAAGCACTATGGGCTTGATGCATGTCGGAGTCGGCGAAGGTCCCGAAATCATTCAGATGTTCGGACGAGGAATTCGCTTGCAAGGCTGGAACCTGAGCCTGAAACGACACAGCGCCTGCGACGCGCCGCTGTCGGAGGCCTCCGAGCCATTGGCGGAGTTGGAGAAATTGTATATTTTCGGCCTGCGCGCCAACTATATGCAGACTTTCCAAGACTTGTTGCAGAGAGAAGGGATGCGCACGGAACAGGAAAAGCTGCCTTTGCCGGTTACCTGGAATTTCGCCCAGCAGACGGACTTGAAATTGATACGAATCAGGGAAGATCGAAAATACGACCTGTCCTCGGAGCGCCCCGTTCTGCCTGCACCCGCCGCCGGAGCGATTCCGGTCATCAGTCTGGATCTGTACTCGCAACTGCACTTCATGGAGTCCGAGAGTCCCGCGTTTCGAGAAAGCATAGGCAAAAGCGCAGTCAGCCTCAAACCCTATGCGGGCTTCTTTGATCCCATACGTATTTACGATCGCATTCTGCTACGCAAACGTCAAAAAGGCTGGTGGAATCTGCTCATTGACCTGGGCACGGTGGAAAAGCTGCTCCGAGACGATACATGGTACGAACTCCTGTTGCCCCCGGAACGCCTGAAGATCGCCGGGCAGGCTCAGATGCGCCAGTTGGAGGACGTCGCCGTCGATCTGATTGCCGCCTATGCGGACTCTTTCTGGCGCGGGCAACGGCGCCGATGGGAACATGACGCATTGGAAGTTGTGACTTTGAAGCCAGACGACCCTAATGTAGTCGGTTACGAACTCTCCGTCAATGCTACTGAGGAGCGATTGATCGAGGATGCCCGCGAGTTGAAGCAGCAACTGACCGCGGGTGGAATCCTGCAATCTTGGCACGACAGGCTAAAAATTGGCGTCGTTCAGGACAAAGGCCAAGTGCATGCCTATCAACCCCTGCTGTGGGCCAGGCCTGATCGCGAAGTCTTGGTCCAACCCGTACCCTTGGATGCCAACGAGAAACGCATAGTGGAAGAGCTTGCGACCTTGGCCCAAAGCAACGCCGCTTGGTTGGCGAACAGAGAAATCTTCCTGATCCGCAACCTGACCCGCGGCAGAGGGGTCTCGTTTTTTGATGATTTTGGCTATTATCCTGATTTTATCGTCTGGATCAAGGAGCGGCGTCTCCAACACGTATTGTTTCTGGATCCCAAAGGACTGCGCCGCCTGGGACTTAGGGAAACCAAAAAAGTGCAACTCCATCGGGACATCAAGATAGTGGAAGACAAGATCCGGCGTATGGACGAAAACCTTTTGCTGCACGCCTACATTTTATCGGTTACCTCGGTTACTCTTATTGAGGAAGGCAGACGAACCGCGGATGAATGGAAACAAGAGGGCGTTTACTTTCTGAACGAGCCTGACTGTCTGGCCCAGGTTATAAAGCATGCCTTGGGCGCTTCTGCGCCGCGCATACGCGCGTAACGACCATGCGACGCCGCCAGCGCATGCGGGCGCGGCAGGAAGCAGGCGCTTACGTAGCGGCACTTTGCCTGCCGCCGCGCGCCGTGCGCTCTCTCAGGACGCCTGGACGCGGACAGTAAGGACGATCCGGGTATATAATGCCTCTTTCTTGCCACTGCATCGGGGCTATGCCGGCTGGCCTTGCCGTTGGCCGTCCAAGCCTTCGATCAGGGACGGTCCTTGCCCTACGTTCTGACCAGAGGCAGCCCTTCTGCCTTTCCGTTCCAGGAAGGTCCGTGTCTGGCTTGGCGGGAAGCAGGCCCGGAGAATCGTTCGCATGCCCAAGATAGCGTTCATCGGCGCCGGCAGTACGGTCTTCGCCAAGACCTTGCTCGGCGACATTTTGTCCTATCCCGAATTGCGGGAGGCCGTCATCCGCCTGCACGACATAGACGACCAACGGTTGCGCACCACCCGGCTGATGGCGCATAAGCTGGCCGCCGTCATTGACGCGCAACCGGTGATCGAAGCGACTACGGAACGGCGGGACGCCCTTAAGGACGCGGATTACGTCATCAATATGGTGCAGATCGGCGGCTATCGCCCCAGTACCGTCATCGACTTCGAGATTCCCCGGCGATACGGCCTGCAGCAGACCATCGGGGATACCCTGGGCATCGGCGGCATCATGCGCGGCCTGCGCACCATCCCTTTTCTGCTGGATCTGTGCCGGGATATGGAAGAGGCGTGCCCTGACGCCACCTTGCTCAATTACTCCAACCCCATGGCGATGAACTGCTGGGCCGTGGCGCGGGCCTCAGGCATCCGGACGGTGGGCCTGTGCCACAGCGTGCAGGGCACGGCCCGCGAACTGGCCCGCGACCTTGACGTGCGCGCGGAGGAAATCGACTACGTCTGCGCCGGCATCAACCACATGGCCTTCTATCTGACGTTCGAGCGGCGCAACGGCGCGCGCCGGCAGGATCTGTATCCCCTGCTCCATGACGTGGCCGCTGCCGGGCGCGTGCCCGCGGGGAACCGCGTGCGTTACGAGATGTTGCAGCGCACGGGTTACTTCGTGACGGAATCCAGCGAGCACTTCGCCGAATACGTGCCTTGGTTCATCAAACGCGGCCGCGCGGATCTGATTCAGGACTTCAACATCCCCCTTGACGAGTACTTGCGCCGCTGCGAGGTGCAGATCACCGGTTGGCGGTACATGAAGGAGAAGATCGAAAATCCGGAGGCGGACCTGACCGATGCGTTCGTGGCGGCCATGCAGGCCGCCGGCATGGCGGACCGGGAATTGCCGCGCCTCAGACGCGCTTTCGAAAACATGTACGAGGTGCGGCGCAGCCAGGAATACGGCTCGCTCATCGTTCACAGCATGGAGACCGGCCTCCCGCGCGTGATCTACGGCAACGTGGAGAACCAGGGCCTGATCGCGAACCTGCCGCCGGACTGCTGCGTGGAAGTGCCCTGCCTCGTGGACGGCAACGGCGTTCAACCGCGGCGCATCGGCGCGCTGCCGCCGCATTTGGCGGCGCTGATGCAAACCAACATCAACGTGCAGGCGCTAACCGTAGAAGCCGCGTTGACCCGCAAGAAGGAGCATATCTATCATGCCGCCATGCTGGATCCCCATACGGCCGCGGAACTGGATCTGGGCCAGATCTGGGCGCTGGTAGACGAATTGCTGGAGGCCCATGCCGACTACTTGCCGACGTATCGGTGAGCCGAACCTGCGCGCGAAGCAATGAACGCCCCCTCCAGGAGTCGAACCTGGGACACAAGGTTTAGGAAACCTTTGCTCTATCCTCTGAGCTAAGGGGGCTCGCCGCGATCCTACAATTCTCCGGGGGGAAGATCAAGGATTGCGAGGTGACGGCCCGAGGCTGTCGCGTAGGAAACAGGGCGGCGTTCGGTCAGCATGATGGGGGCCAACTCGGCGCGGAGATGATGCCGCCACGACCGAGTTCGCCCACCTGTTTACCGTCCTGGAGGCCCCGCGCGCGCCGCCCTTGCCCTTCGCGACATCCTGATCATCGCCTTCTGCGCCATGCCCTGCTCTGCAATGGCCAGCCCTGTCCCGATAGGGAACTTTTCGGACCCGCCGAACGGGACCTTCTGTCCTCCTTCCCGAAACTGGAAAACGGCATCGCCGACATCTCCCCTTTTCCTCTAACGTCCTCCCTGTCCGGAACCATTACAAGACCCTGGGGCGGGCATTATTCGGGATAAGTCTCCGACGCGTAGATATATTGATGGTAGCCCTGTCCCAAGGAATCCCCCGCAACGTTGTAGTAGCATTCCCCGTCCGAACCGAAGGGGCTGAGGGTCAACGGCTCTGCCAGGTCAACTGGCTCAACCGTCCATCTGGCCGGCCGGCTGACCGCCGTCGTCGGCTCGCCGGTCTCCGTGGCGTGCATCACGTAGAAGTTTCCCCGCCCATCGGTCATTCGATAAATGCTGTCGGCAAATTGGAGGAACTGGCACTTGCGGATAACCTTTACCGTCAAATGCCCCGGCTCCGGTTTTATCAAGTCGGTCTCGGAGGGAATATAGTCAACCGCCACTGGCTGCGCGAGTTCTACCCAAGTGTAATCCCTATATTCTCGCAGGGTGAAACACGCGCGGCCGCTGCAATCCGGCGACGCGTACGGCGAGCGAACAAAAAAGGATTTCTGAAACAGCAAATTCCGGTCGATGTTCTTGCGCCACGGGAAGCGAGTCTCGAAGCGGCGCCATTCCTGGTCGGGCACCGGGTTGGGGCCGCCGTCCACTCCCACCACGCTATCGGTGACATTAAGCAGTTCTTTGGCAAAGCCGACCCGGTTCCAAGCTACTGCGTCGGGAACGTCAAGCACCGGCTTGGCCCGGCCTCCGCCACGGTAGGCGGCACCGGCGATTGAACGAAGAAATAGAACAGCCCTCCCAGTATCGCGGCCAAGGCTGCTATGCCGACCCACAACCGTTTTCGGCTGAACCGTCGCATTCGGCCTTTCCCCGCGGCCCAAATGGCGCCGCCGCTCTATCGGTCAGAGGGTGCCTGGTCAAGCCACAAGTCCGTTATGGTTCATAGCCATAACCGCTCCATAACGCCAGGTTTTCGGCGCAATGCCCTTGCCGGTTCCGTGCTTGGTACTCATTGCCGGTTACAGCCAACGCCCAGGGCCAGGTCCCCCAAGGCCCCTGCACCTATGTAGTGGAGTCGTTCCGCCCAAGGATGCGCTTCCTGCAGCCAGCCTGCATCGGTGCTGACGCTGGCCATGCGGGTTTCCATGCGCCCATGCCCTTGGCTGATCGGGGTATCCTAGGCCGCAGGCATAGCTGGGTCATCCAGAAACATCTACGCCTCAGAACGCAGATTGCCTGAGGCCGTTCAAGGCCCGCGCGTAGGCGCTACCTGCGCCATCCCCTGTTGCGCCTCTTGACGCTGGCAGTAACTGCTCGGCCCCGCCAAGTCAGCCCGGTGCCAGAAGCGGACTTCGCGGTCCCGATGGAAGCGGTGCGGGACCTGTATAGCCAGCCCTATGATGCGCGCTATCCGGTGATCTGCGGGACGAACCACTCAAACCGCGGCGGGCCGTCCCGCCACCTACGACTACGCATACGTGCGGCGCCGCCCCTGCACCCTCTGGTTGGAAGTCGCTGGGCCAATGACGCACCGCGCGGCGCACGGCCGTGGACTGGGCGCGTCAGGTACAGGCCATTGCGGATCATCCGCGCTGCCGCCAGGCCGAGCGCCTGATCCGGATCTGCGACCCTCTGAACACCCATGCCTACGCCTCCTTTTACCGGGCGTTTCCGCCCGCCGAGACGCGCCGCCAGGCCCGGCGCGTACAGCGGGCGTTTCCGCCCCGCCCCGGCAGCTGGCTCCGCTGCACAAGTGATTTCGCGGCCCTGTCTTCCGGCGAAGCCATTGCGTTTCACCAGCCAGAGGCAGTGCGATATGCGTATCAGGAGAAAGCAATCTTGTTCGTTTGTAGGCCGCGCTACCAGCGTCCCTGATGTCTTCGACAAAAACGGGATTGGCCCTTCCGTCATCAAAGTTGAAGTGTCGATGCAGGCAGGGCTGGACGCTTGATCCAATCGCCTCAAGCCCCGGACAATCGCTGCCTACCGGCTGCCCTGCTTTTCAATCCCCATACGGCTGCAGTATCTTGACAGCCGCCGCACGGTTCCAATGTCTGGCCAGGTCCAAAGCCGTTTGTCCCCGATCATTGCGCGCCTGGGGATCAACGCCATGGGCTAGCAGGATTCTGACCACGTCAACGCTGGCTCCCGAGCCCGCGGCGATATGCAAAGGCGTCTGACCGTAGCTGTCGCGTGCCTGGGGATCCGCCCCATGAGCCAGCAATACGCCGGCTACATCCCTGCTCCGAAACGACGCGGCCGAATGCAAAGGCGTCCCGCCGTCCATGTCGCGGGCATTGGGGTCCGCCCCATGGGCCAGCAATGTCTCTGCCACGGCGGCCCCGTTGAAATACCCGGTTTGGTGCAGAGGCGTCGTGCCCAGAAAGTTGCGCGCGTTGGGGTCCGCCCCATGGGCCAGCAACGCCGCCACTACCCCTCGGCTGAAGGCTCCCCACGCATAGTGCAGGGGCGTAGCCTCCATGACCGTGCGCGCGTTGCGATTGGCGCCCAAGGCGACCAGCACCCGCGTCAGGGCCTGCCAGTTCCCGGCCGCCGCGTAGTGCAACAGCGTACGGCCTGAATCGCGATCGCGATAGTACTGCTGGATATTCAGCCAACCGCCGACTTGCCACGCGTGCCGGGATCCGCACACGGTCATGCCTTCGTCCGCGATGACCTGAACCGTCTCGCACTGCCGTCCCCGCGCGCCGTTGTCCCGGCAGACGGGCAGGCACAGTTCAAGCCCCAGGGCCGCGCCCCAACCAACCAGGATGAGGACCGCATACAGCACGCGCGGGTAGAAGGCGGAAGGGCGCGCAACTCCCATGCTCCGCCGACTGTGCCACATCAGGGAGCGCAAGATCGCGCCAGGGTTCAAGAGATTACCCGTAGATCTGCGAGGAAAAGTCCGGCTTATCCCGTTTCCGTAGCCTAAGGCCTGCCTGGGGCAGGGGCGGCTGGATCAGGTTGTGTTGATTTTTGAGAAACATCCCGCGAGCCAGCGGTTAGGCTCCGGGAGTCGAATCAACTCGCGTGTTCTCAGTCAGAACCGCGTCCGGTGAACGGACACCCAAGGGATCTGTCTCCGGTCTTGTCTGTCTGAACACGCACGCCTACGCCTCTTTTGACCGGGCGTTTCCGCCCGCCGCGGCGCGCCGCCCGGCCCAGCGCGTACAGCTGGCGTTTCCGCCCCGGCGGGCCGCTGGCTCAATAGGGCGGAATCGGAAGGGAGCGTCCTGACGCGGCAGGCCCTGTCCCCGCGCAGGCCGCCGTTCATGCGCCGATCCCCGCGTGGGCGGAGAACCGCAACGCGGCCCCAAAAGGCATCCACTGGCAGGTCCGCACCGCCGACGCCCGCGTGCGCCTCAAACGTCTTCGCCCTACAATAGAAACCTGACAGAGTGCTGGATGTCGTAGAGGGAATGGCGACGGGCATTGCTGGCGCGCGGGGCTTCCAAGGGGGTAAATCAGATGGGCGAACTCGGTCATGGCAGCATCGCCTTTCCTCCCCATCATACCGGACACCGTAAAAATCCATATGCGATAGCCCTGGGCGCCGGCCCGGCTTTCCGCTTGACGTAACGACGCGCGTTCCGGTGCCGGGACGCAAACGATGGCCGCCGCGCGGAGACGGACCGCGCCGGCCGTGGCGGCGGCCGACGCGGGTTGCGGTTTTCAACCTGCACTGGCAAATCATGACATAATCTGTCGCGGGAGCGTCCGCGCCCAAGCCTGGAGGGGAGACGCGTGGCGAGGAACGCCGCGGCGGAACGCAGATGGACGCGGGGTCAATGCGGCATGCAGTCGCGATGACGGGGGCCTCAACCGGCCAGTCTCTAGGCAACGCGCAAGCGAAGGAAGCGTGCATGGAACAGGTCAAGGAATTCGCCGCCGCCGTCAGAAGCGCGGTCGGCCAGGTGATTGTCGGCAACGACGCCGCGGTGGAGCTGCTCGTAATCGCGTTGCTCTGCGAAGGCCATGTCTTGCTGGAAGACGTGCCGGGCGTCGGCAAGACGATGCTGGCCCGCGCGCTGGCCATCGCGCTCAATATCGATTTCCGGCGTCTGCAATGCACGCCGGATCTGTTGCCCAGCGACATTACCGGCGTCTCGATTTTCAATCAGGAAACCCGCTCTTTCCAGTTCATCCAGGGGCCGGCCTTCACGCAGATCCTGCTGGCGGACGAGATCAACCGCGCCACGCCCCGAGCGCAGGCCGCCCTGCTGGAATGCATGGGCGAAGGCCAGATCACGGTCGAGGGCGTGACGCGCGCGCTGAATCGCCCCTTCATGGTCCTGGCGACCCAGAATCCCATTGAATACGAGGGCACGTTCCCCCTGCCCGAGGCGCAGTTGGACCGGTTCCTCTTCAAGTTTCGCCTGGGCTATCTGGACTTCCAGCGCGAGGTGACCATGATGGAGAACCTCGGCCGGCAACACCCCATCGAGACCCTGACCAGCGCGGTGGACGGTTCCCGGCTCCCCGCCTTGAGCCGGACGGTCTGGGCGGTGCATGTGGAGGACAGCCTCAAGCGCTATATCGTGGGCCTGGTGCAGGCCACCCGCCAGCACGGCGAACTGGAATTGGGGGCCAGTCCGCGCAGCACGCTGGCCCTCTATCGCGGCGCGCAGGCCAAGGCGGCGGTGCAGGGCCGCGATCACGTCCAGCCGGACGATATCCAGGAGCTGCTCCCCTACGTCCTGCCGCACCGCTGCATCATGAAGGCGGACAGCGCGTTGCGGGGGCGCACGACCGAGCAGGTCGTCGGCGAGATCCTCGACGCGACGCCGCTGGATCTGGAACTGCCGGACGAGGGGCCCGCCTGACGCAGCCGGCCTGAGGCCGGCCCGACCCGTTCCGTTGGCCGGGAGGCCCGTTCATGCGCGAATACACCTTCTGGCTGATCATCTTCGTGATAGTCGCCGTGATCCTGCGCCTGGATTGGGTGTACTATCTGGTGTACGTTGCGGGCGGCGTGTGGGGGCTGAGTCTGCTGTGGGCCAAGTACCATATGCGCTGGGTCCGCGTCTCGCGTTCCACGCCGTCCCATGCCTTCAGCGGCGAACGGGCCGCCGGGGCCGTGCGCATAGACAACCTGGGTTTCCTGCCCGTGCCTTGGGTCAGAGCCCACGAGGCCGTCCCGTCCGCCTTGCGCGGCCGCCACCGCTACCAGACCGTCGTGTCGCTGGGCGGCCGTTCCGCCGTCAACTTCATCTACGAATTGCACTGCCGCCAGCGGGGCTACTTCCGCGTAGGGCCGTTGACGCTGGCCGCGGGCGACCTGTTCGGGTTCGCCAACAGCGGCTTCGTCGAGACCGAGCCCCAGACCCTGATCGTCTTTCCCAAGGTGCTGCCGCTGGAAAAAATCGGCCTGCGGAGTCGCATGCTGTTCGGTTCGCTCGGCACGCGGCGCAAGCTGTTCGAGGATCCCACCCGCCTGTCCGGCGTCAGGCCGTACCGGTTCGGCGACGAGTTGAAGCACGTACACTGGAAAGCGACGGCCCGCGAAGGACGCACGCAGACCAAGAAGTACGATCCGGCCATCGCCTACGAAGTCGTGATTGCCATGGACATGGATACCCGTTCCTACGGTACGCACGGCGTCGTCAGCCACAGCGAATGGGCGGTCGTGGTGGCGGCCTCGCTGGCCAGTCACTTGAGCGAGCGGCAGCAGGGCGTGGGCCTGCGCACCAATGGCCTGGATGCGCTCACCGAAGCGCCGATGCAGGTGCTGCCTTCCGCGCCGGGCCGGGCGCACCTGACCGCGTTGCTGGAGGCGCTCGCGCGCGTGCAGGTCACGGCGGCCGCAGAGGATTTCGTTGCCTGGCTGGGCGCGCGCACCTTCGATCTGGTCTGGGCCACCACGCTGATTGTGCTGGTGCCCGTGCTCCAGGGCGAACTGCTCTGGCTTTTGCGCGACCGCTATCGCAAAGGCGTCAACGTGATGGTCATGGTGCTCGTGCCGCACGACGGCTTCGCGGCGCTGAAGGCGCAGGGCGCGGCGCTGGGCCTTACGATCTTGCTGATCGAGCGCAACCGGGATCTGATGGAGCTGGCCTATGAGCCCCGCTGAGGGCGCGCCGACCTCCCTGCCGGTGGAGAACGTCCGCCAGCCGGCGCTGGAGGCGACTACCGTCGAGTTCGATCGGCAATGGCAACGATCCCTGCTGCGGCCCTTGCTGCTGGCGCTGATGTTCGGGTGCGTGGTGACCGCGGCCACCTACGTCTTCGTGGCGCTGCTGCCCGCGTTTACCCCGGCCATGGCCAATGCGATGATTGCGTGCAGCGTCCTCGCCGTGCTGACCGGCTGCTTCGTGGACGCCATGGCGTGGGCAGCCGGCCGGGACGCGGCGGAGCGCCTCAAGTTCCGCATTATCGAGCCCGTCGGCTGGATTCTGCTGCTCCGCCTGGGCCTCTGGCTGGCGGCCGGACGTTTCCCGCCCGCCGCCTTGCTCCTGAGCGAGCCGCTGACGGCGGTATTCGACGGCGCCTTCGTGGCCGGCGGCCTGATCGTGCTGGCGACGTGGGGCATGGCCATGTTCCTGAACCGCGCCTTGCTGGCGCTCTCGCTCCAGCCGGAAGAAGTGAGTCACATCGCCCGGGCCTACGGGCGGTTGTCCGACCCCGTCGAAAACACGCTGCGCAGCGACCGGCGCGCCCAGCTGGACCGTTTCGTGGCCCTGTGGATCGGCCTCGGCATTGTGGTCATCGTGCTGGCCGCCGGCAGCCAGGTGCGCCTGCCGACCGACGGCGGCGGGTTTCCCACGATTCACGCGCAGAACATCCATCCGCGGGCCATCGTGTCCACGATCGCGTACTTCTTCGCGGGCTTCCTCTTGATCGGCCAGGCGCACCTGACGGCGCTGCGCGCCCGGTGGGCGCTGGACGGACTGGCGGTGGACGAACGGCGTTTTCGGAACTGGATGCTCTACGTGGTCGGTTGCGTGGCGCTGGTCGCTTTCGTCACCAGCCTGGTGCCTATCGGCGATACCATCCTGCTCTTGCGGGCCATTACGGCCGTCTGGCGCGTCATGCAGGCCTTGCTGTTTCTCCTGTTGAGCGCCTTTGGCTGGTTCGTGAATTTGTTCGCGTCCGATGACGCGGGCGCGGTGGAAGAGGCGGCCTTGCCGCCGTTCGAGCTGCCGGAAGCCTTCCAGCCGGAAGAAGAGGTCGCCGCGTCCGGCGCCGACTTCAGCTACCTGCCGACGCTCGTTTTCTGGGCCTTCGTCGCGCTGGCGGCCTTGATCGGCGGCTACCACCTGTTGGCGGCCCGCGGTTTCGATTGGCGCTGGATCCGGGCGCGCCTCGCGCAGTTCCTGGGCCTGTTTCGCCGCGCGCTTGACGTCGGACGCCGCCTCGCGGCCGACGTCGCGCACCGGATCGCCGGTCCGGACGTTGCGTCCCGCCCGCGCGCGGCGCGGCGGGCCCGGCGCAACATGAATCTGGACGAGCAGGTGCAGTTCGCCTATCTGTCCATTCTGGACGCCGCCGCGGAACAGGGCGTCGGACGCCAGGCATCCGAGACGCCGCGGCGCTACGCGCCGCGTCTGGCGGACGCCTTGGCCGCAACGGACGCAGGCAGGGCGCAGACCGCTGCGGAAGCGGACGCAGAGGCCGCGCCGACGGAGCCCGCCGCCCTTGACGTCAAGGGCGTTACCGAGACCTTCTACCGGGCTCGATACAGCCGGCAAGCGTCCGCGCCCCGCGACCTGCTGCGCGTCCAGTCGCTCCTGGCGCGAGTCCGCAACTTGCGGCGGCGTACCGGCAACGCCGTCAAGGACTGACGTCCGCTCCCGTCGCCTGTCCGCCGCCGCGCAGCCAGGTTTGGGCCTCGACCATGCCGGCGAAAGCGCCGTTCCGGGCCGCCAGTTGATCAAAGGTCCCGGTCTCCCGGATTTGTCCGTCCTGCATGTAAAGCACCTGATCGGTGTGCCGGATCGTGGACAGCCGGTGCGCTATCACCAGGGTCGTGCGCGTCTGCATAAGCGTTTGCAGAGCCCGTTGGATCTGGCCTTCCGTCAGGGCGTCCACGTTGGAGGTGGCCTCGTCCAGGATAAGGATGGGCGCGTCTTTGAGCAGGGCGCGGGCGATGGCCAGGCGTTGGCGTTGCCCGCCGGACAGGCGTACGCCGCGCTCGCCGATGACGGTGTCCAACCCTTGCGGCATGGCCTGCACGAAGTCCGCGGCATGGGCCTGCTCCAAGGCGGCCCAGATCTCGTTTTCCGGCGCGTCGGGACATCCCACCCGCAAATTCTGGCGCACGGTGCCGTGAAACAGAAAGACCTCCTGCCGGACGAAAGACATGCAGCTGCGCAGCCGCTCCACGCGCCAGTCCCGCACGTCCGTGCCGGCCACGCAGACCGCGCCTCGATCCGCGTCATAGAGACGCGGAAGCAAACGGCTGACCGTGGATTTGCCCGCGCCGGTCGGTCCCGCCAAGGCCACCGCCTGTCCCGGTTCAATGCGAAAGGACACTTGCCGGAGCGCGGGCGCCTCGGTCCGGTACGCGAAGTCCACCGCCTGGAATTCAACCGTCCAGGGGCGCGCGCCGACGGCGGCGCGGGACAGGCGCGCCGGCGGGGGATCGTGAATGTCGGCCTCTTCCTGCAGGAGTTCGCCGATGCGTTCCAGGCTGATCACGGCTTTGGCGAGCTTGTCCCCGGTTTCGGCGATATGGAGGAAGGGCGCGTAGATGAAGGAGATATAGGACACGAACAGGAACAGATCGGCCAAGGACAGCTCCCCGGCCATGGCGCGGGCGCCCCCGTCCCAGGCAATCAGCACCAGGCCCAGGCCGCTGGCCATCTCCACGATGCTGCCCGGCAGCATGGAGACGCGCATGGCGGCCACGGACGCGTCCCTGAATTGCCGGCTGCGCTGCGCGATCGCGGCGGCTTGCGCGCGTTCCTGATTGAACAGCTTGATTTCGGTAATGCCGCTCAGGTTGTCCTGAATCTGGGCCGCGACTTCCGCCAGGCCGGCGCGCACCTGGCGCCAATAGCGCCGGATGCGGTTGCGTTGGCGATAGATGATCCAGGAGGCCGGCGGCAACGGCGCCAAGGCCAGAAAAGCCAACCAGGGATCGATCGCGACCAGAATCACGGCCATAACCAGGGGCCCCAGGACGGCCAGCGCGATCTCGGGAATGCCGTGCGCGACGAAGTCCTCGACCGCCTCCACGTCGCTGACGTTGCGGGCCATCAGCGCGCCGGTGCGCTGTTCGTCAAAGTACCGGTGGCTGAGCGTCTGCAGGTGCCGGTAGGTGCGCGTCATGAGGTCGTGCATCACCTGGTAGGCTACGACGTGCGAGAAATAACCGTAGGCGTACCGCCCCAGCCCCCGCAGCAGATAAAGGCCAATGAACGCCAGTACGACGGGCGCGATATGCGCCCGGGTCCCGCTGCCGGCCTCGATCAGGGCAATCACGCGCCGAATGAGCAACGGAGACCCGACGGTGGACAAGGTAAAAAGGCCGCCCGCGCCTATGCACAGGATAATGTACGCCATACGCCGGCCCTGCAGGAGGCTGCGCAAAAAATGCAGCGCATTCCGGAAAGCGTCCGGATGCGGGGATCCGCCGTCTACTGGCCTAGCCATGCGTCGGCCTCGGCTTGCCGCCGGCGTCTCTGCTCTCCGGTCGGCGCCGCCTCTCCGCGCGCAAGGGCGCAGGACGCCGCTGGTCGTTTTTGTCCTTGGCCGGCAGTGGCATCGTCGTTCTCTGCGGCCAACGACCGCTCCGTTGGCCGCGTATCCGTTACCGCAGACAGGATCGATCCGCTCAGGATCGCCGTGCGGGCGGATGCATAGGCCCAGCCAGGATCTGCCACGCGGCCGGAAAACCCTGCCCGCGCTCATGGTCATCGGCGACGGCGGCCAGAACGGTATGGAAGGCGTTACCCAAGGCTGGTTCCGTGCGAGGCTAACGTTTGGATTGTAGCAGACATCAAGGAAAGCCCTACGCCGCATCCGCGCCCGAAAACCGAACTCCAAGGCCACAAGCCACTCGGCGGACGATCCTCTGGACGTATACGGCCCACTGCAATGCGCGTAGCCGAAGCAGCGACGGTCGCGCGCAGCTCCGGTTTTGGATGAGGCTGGGACGGCCCTGCGCGTAGGGCGAACGGGCCGTACGTCTAAGGCGTTGGACTCAGGCCCAAAACAGGGTGCGTCCGAATGCATACAGAAAACCGCAGGAAAAAGGTAGGTTTTCGGTGTCGGTTAGTGTTATAATCCTATTGTACGGAGCAGCGTAGCGGGGAAGCGCGAGTTGATTGCGCTTGCCCGTTGTTCATGCATTGGGGTAATGGGTACCGACGAGAGGGTGCTTTGCCGCATTCGCCTTGTCCAAGTTCGTTTGGATCGCGGGAGGTTCTGCGTAGAAGACGCGCAGGCCGTATGGATGACGTTATTGAACTCGGCATCGCAGGCTTCCAATCCCCTGTTCATGAGAAGGGATCCATTTGATTCGCTTGTTTTTTGGTAGCAATAGACTAGAGGAGTGCGCATGAGCGCCGACGATTATTCTTCTTATCGAGATCAACCGTCCCGTCCGTCCTACGGGACGCCGCCGCCCTATCGCCAAGGCCCCCCGCGGCCGCCGCGCGCGGCCGGTCCCCGGCGGGAAAGCAGCGAGCTGGAGCGAGTGCGTCCGCACTCCGTCGTGCATGGCACCGTGATCGACGTGGAGTATGACGCGTACGACCCCGACCGCGTGCAGCGCGTCATCGTCCAGATCAACGGCGCGCCCTACGACGGCAAGGTGGACGCGCGCGAACTGGAGCGGTTGCCCGAAGAGTTGCAGCAGGACTTGCGCGAGGAAGGCTTCTCCCACGATTTCTTCGTGGAGTGGGTGCCGCGGGAAACGGGCCCGAACGCCTTCTGCGAGCTGACCGTCAGCGGCCTGTGGCGCGACGAGGACTGGCAAGAAGCGCGTACGCGCTTCGAGAGCGGCGACGCCTTCCCGGTGCGGCCCGTCAGCTACAACAAGGGGGGCCTGCTGGTGCGCTTCGGGCGCACGCTGGACGGCTTCATCCCCCTCTCCCACCTCTGGAATTTCCCGCCCCAGCGCGACCCCGCGCAGCGCGAAGAGGCGCTGCACCAGCTGGTGGAGCAGGGCCAGGAGCTGACGGTGACGGTGATCGAGGTGGACCCGGCCAAGCGCAAGCTGGTGCTCTCCAACCGCAACGCCGAGCGCGCGCGCACGGTCGAGAGCCGGCAGGCCCAGCTGGCGACGTTGCAGGTGGGCAGCGTGGTGACGGGCACGGTGCGCAACATCCGGGATTTCGGCGCCTTCGTCGACGTGGGCGGCATCGAGGGCCTGCTGCACATCAGCGAGATCGACTGGGATCTGGTGCGGCATCCCAGCGACTTCCTGACCGAAGGGGAGCCGGTGGAGGTCAAGATCCTGCAGGTCGACTTCGCCAAGGGGCACGTCAAGCTCAGCCGCAAGGCCCTGACCGAAACGCCCTGGACCCAGGTGCCCGAACGCTACCACGTCGGCGACGTCGTGTGGGCGGACATCACGCGCAAGAAGGACTTCGGCGCCTTCGCGCGGCTGGAGGCGGGCGTGGAAGGGCTGATCCACGTCACCGAAATCGCGCCCGAGTACGAGGCCAATCCCATGAACACCATCCGCGAAGGGGATCGCGTGGAGGTGGAGATCATCCGCATCGACATCCCCAACCGCCGCATCGGCCTCAGCCGCAAGAAAGTGCTGGGCCAAGTCTGGCATTAAGTCCGCGCCGGAATCGATAGGGGGCGAGGCGCGCCGGGCCCTCGCCCTCTATGGCCCTCTGCGGCAGGCAACGCGCGGATGCCTCTGCGCGCGCCGGCCATGCCGGCGCGCGGTAGGGGCTGAGCGGACGCCATGGTGCAATCCCGCGTACGCTATATAACCGGCGGCGGCGTGATTATCCAGGCGGAACGAGTGCTTCTGCTGGATCGACCCGCGCGGCAAGAAATCAGATTGCCCAAGGGCCATGTAGAGCCTGGAGAGTCGCCGCGCGCCGCGGCCCTGCGCGAAACGGCCGAGGAAGCGGGCTACGCCGATTTGCGCATCCTGCGCGAGCTGGGAGCGGCGGACGTCGAATACGACTACCGGGGGCGCAGGTATCGGCGGACGGAACACTATTTCCTGATGGGTTTGGCCTCAGGACGCCAAGCCCCGCGGCCGGCCGCGGACCGCAACCAGTTCCGTCCTTTCTGGACGCCTTTGGACCAAGGCCTGGAACTGCTGACTTTTCAGGAAGAGCGCTGGGTGTTGGAAAAAGCGGTCGCGGCCTGGCGGGAGCTGCCCGCGCCCGAAAGAAAAAGCCCGTCGCCGACATCGACGCCGGCGTAATCTCCGGACGAACGCGTACGCCGCGCTCAGGCGCGATGGCGAAAGGTGATGCGACCTTTGGTCCGGTCGTACCGGCTCATCTCTACGCTGACGCGGTCGCCCAGCAGGACTTTAATGTAGTTCCGGCGCATATGGCCGGACAGATAAGCCAATACCGAATGGCCGTTTTCCAATTCCACGCGGAAAGTAGCGTTCGGCAGGGTTTGCGTCACCTTGCCGTCAAAAGTGACCTTCTGTTCCTCAGGACTCATGGCAACGATGCCTTCCTTGGAGGCGCGGAGACGTCAGGCGGGCGGCTAGCGCCGACCGCGCCCGCGCCCGACGCTACGCCCGGCGCTGCGACCGACACTGTCGCTGCCTCGTCTCTTGAAACGATGGATCTTGCGAATGGCCTTCTGCTTCTTGATGCGATTAATCTCGCTCTTGGACGTAAACCACCGTTTCTGGCGCACCAAGGGCAATACGCGCGCCTCGGATACCGATTTGCGGAAACGACGCAACAGGGATTCCTGCGATTCACCAGGTCTTAGATCTACGCTGATAGGAAACGCTCCTTAGTTGGCCGGACTGCCGTCGCCGATGCGGACGCAGCTTCCCATTATACTCTGATTTGCCATGACGGTTGCAAATCGCCGTTTCGATGCGGACTGGACCGCTTTTCAATCCGAACTGCGCGCCTTGGCGGCGCAAGCGGGCTTAGCCCTCGCCGCGGACCAACTGGCCGCGTTGGAACAATTCGCGCGGGCCTTGGCGGCGGCCAGCCGGCGGTTCAATCTGACGTCCATCGCGGCCCCGCGCGCTATCATGACCCTGCACCTTCTGGACGCTTTGGCGGCGTTGCCGGCACTGACGCCGGAACTGGAGCAATTGGGCCCCGCCGCGGAGCCGCTCGCCTTGGCGGACATCGGGACGGGCGGCGGCGTGCCGGGCATTCCGCTTAAAGTGGCGCAGCCGCGCTTCGCCTTGACCCTGATTGAAAGCGCCGGCAAAAAAGTGCGCTTTCTGGAACGTCAGATCCGGACGCTGGGCCTGACGCGGACGCGCGCGCTCCAAAGCCGGGTCGAGGCGCTGGGGCGCGACGACGGCCATCGGGCGCGTTACGACGTCGCGGTCGCCCGCGGCGTCGCGCGGTTGCCTACGTTGCTGGAATACGCCTTGCCCCTGGTGCGCCGGGGCGGACTGGTGCTGGCCTACAAGGGGCCCGGCTTGCCCGACGAGTGCGCCGCGGCCCAGGACGCGCTGCGGATTCTGGGCGGGGAAACGGAACGCGTCATTCCGGTGGTCATTCCCGGAGCCGAGGTTACCCGCCGCGTGGCCGTATTCCGCAAGACGCAGGACACGCCCGCGCGTTACCCGCGCGGGCAGGGACAACCCCGGCGGCGTCCCCTGTAGCGCCGCCGTCAGTCCGGCGCCTGCGTGAAAACGCCGTTCCGGATGCCGAAAACGTTGCGGGGATCGGCGCTGCGCTTGAGGGCGCGCACGGCGGCCTGGCCGGGCGCGGTGATGGCGGCGTCCAGAAACTTCTGCCGCAACTTGCCCACGCCGTGGTGATGGGAAATGGATCCGCCCGCCTGGAGAATGGCTTCCCGGATGCCGTCTTCAATGGCGATGAAGACTTCCAACGGCTTCTCCAGGCCGCGATTGGAGAAGCCGTGCGTGAAATAGATGCAGACGCCGGAATGGTACACCTGCGTGACGCGGGCGGAAATGAAGGGCGAGCCGTACAGGTCGTACGCGCGTTGCAACTCCAGCGCCTTGTCGGTTACGGCGTGGATCACGGCGTGGATCCTGTCCCACGGCGTGGACGTTTCGTACGTTTCGCCGGAAATGTAGTAAGGGGCCAGAAAGTCGCGGATGTAGGCAATCGCGTAGGTCAGCATATACCCGCGCTGCCCGTTGCCGGCGCCGCCGGAAACGCCGCGGAACTGGCGCGCCAGGGAACCGATATGCTTGTGTTGCCAGGCCACCTCGCGGCGCGCGCCTTCCATGACCACGGTCGCCGCCGACACGGCCGTCAGGTCGTATTTCAGAACCTTTTCCAGCACGAACCGTTGCACGGCCTGTGCCGCGGCTTGGCGGCCGACGGGAACGGGCTTCAGGGCCTGGCTGAAGCGAAATTGCAGGTTGTCGACCAGCCGTACGCTGGCCGGCAATACGCCCGAGCGCTTCAAGGCGAAAAGGAATTCCACCCCCAGTTCGAAATTGGGGAACACGTAGGACGCGTAGCGCGTTTCCTCGGGCGCGGCGTGAACGTTCAGGACCGCTTCGGTGATGATGCCCAGGTTGCCTTCGCTGCCGAAGGCCAGATCGCGCGGCTGGATGCCGGCGGAGCGCCGCGGGCCGGCGTCCAGATGGGTGATTTCGCCTTGCGGCGTAATCAGGGTGATTTTCTCCACGATCTGTTCAATGTTCCCGTAGCGGTTTTTCTTCATCCCGCTGGCATTGGTGGAAATCCAGCCGCCCAGCGTGGACAGCTCCATGCTGTCCGGTTCATGGCCCGCGACCAGGCCGTGGCGTCCCAACGCCTCTTCCAGGGCGCTGCCGGTAATGCCGGCTTGCACCGCGGCGTTCATGTTCTTCCGGTCGATGGACAGCACCTGGTTCATGCGCCGCATATCAACCGATACGATCTTGCGCGTTTCGTCTGCCGGCAGCAGCAGGGCGTTGCTGACGTTGGTGCCGCCGCCGTAAGGCACGAGGCAGACGTCGCACCGGGCCGCCAGCGCAATCAGTTGCGCGACGTCCGCGGTGCTTTCCGGCCAGACGACCAGATCCGCGACCCGTTCCAGATTTTCGTAAAGCACCAGGTAGAGTTCATGGGACGAGGTCTGCCCGTGGCTGTGCGTCAGCCGCGTACGGGCCTCGTCCGAATACTGGCGCGCCGGCCAGAGCGCGGCCACGCCCTGATCGAATTCCGCATGGGCGACGGGTTCCGGAATTCGGGGACGGCTATTCAGCGGTTTCCGATCGTTCCAGTCGATTTCATGCCCCAGAATGGTCTCGACGAAGGGCCGGAAGTACGGCATTTCGTACCCCGACAGTTGATAGCGCGTACCCGTCAATTCGACATGCCCGCGCGCGTTGAGCCGAAATTCCGTATCGCGGTAGCCCCAGTGGTGATCTTTACGGGTGGGATCCGGGGAGTGGGGAGATCGGTTCGATGCTTTGTCAGCCATGGAAGCCTGCTTGGACGGTTCTGCAAAAAGCCGCGGGAGTCCGCGCAGGCATTCTACCCTTTGGCGCCCTGGGATGCGGTGCGGCGCGCCCGCGCGCAGGGCGCGCGGCGGAACCGGATGCCGCGGCGCTGGCGGATGGCGCAGGGATTCCCTGCGGCGTCCGCGCCTGCGAATCCCCCTGCGGGCGCGACGAGAAAACCGGATCCGCCGGCCGCGCGCGGCACCGCGTCCCCTGCCTGCGCGGGCCGTGTCTAGGCGGGGAGGGGCAGTTCAATGGAAAAAGTGCTGCCTTCCTGCAGGGCGCTGCGCAAGCGAATATCGCCGCCGTGTCGCCGCACCATATTGCGCGCCAGGCTGAGGCCCAGGCCCCGGTTGTTCCAGCCGGGATGAAAGGCCTGATCGACGCGGAAGTAAGGCTCAAAAATCGCCTCGTGGTGTTCCGGAGCGATGCCGGGACCCGTGTCGCGGATCCAGATCCGGACGGTGCGGCCCGCGCGTTCCGCGCCGACCTCCACCTCGCCGTCCGGCGCGGCGTAGTCGATGGCGTTCACCAGCATTTCCCGCATCACGTCATTCTTGAAATAGACGCGATCGACTTCGATGTTTACGTCCGCCATGGGGCCGCGCAACAACGCCACCTGTTTCTGTCGCGCGGCGGCCTGCACCGCGGCGATCGTTTCCAGCAACAAGGGCGTCAAGGCCACGGTTTCCCGCTTGAGCTTGATCTCTTCCGTTTCCGCGAAGAGGGCGTTGAGGGAACGGTCGCTCATTTCGATCAACTCCGCCACGTTTTGGCGCATATCGTCCCGGATTTCGTCCGCCAAGGGATCGGCGGCCTGGCTTTGGCTGCGGCGGTCCAGGGTCGCGATATCCAGTTCCAGCGCGCCGAGCGCATTCCGCAATTCGTGGCTGAGGTGGGAGGCGAGCTGCTGCTTGCTCTGCAAAATCAGGCCCAGCCGTTTCTGCATGCCCTGGAACGCGGCCGCCAGATCCGCCACCTCCTGGATGCCGCGTATCTTGTCCACCCGGACCGGCGTCGTGGCGTCCGCCGCGCTCTGTATGTTCTTGATGGACTGCGTGATCTGCGTCAGGGGCGACGTGAAGAAGCGGGCGATGGCGAAGGTGGCGCCGCTCACGACCAGGAAGCACACGATGCTGGCCCCCAGGAACGTGCTCCAGAGCCGCTGCCGCACTTCCCACAGAAATTCGCGGGACTGGATCACTTCCACGAAACCGATCACCTGGGGCGGGGTCGTTTGCCGCCCGCGCAAGTCGAGGCGGTCCGGCGCGCGGATGGGCAGCAAGGCGATCCATACGGTCTCGGCGCGGCAATCCGCGCAGGTGAAAGCCGTAGCGCCCTCCGTCCCGTTCGCCGGCGCGTCCGCCGCGGGGCGGCTGTAGCAGAACTCTCCCCTGAACGTGTAACTCTCGGGACGGTCGGCGGCGCGGGCCGGGTGGCCGTCCATCACTTGGCGGGTGCGGGCGCGGAGCAGGGCTTGATATTCGGGATCCAGCAGATTGCAGGGCAGCGCGGAGGTCGCGCGGACGCTCGTGGCGGCGGTGCGCAGCTGATCGCGTTCGTCCCGCAGCAAAATCCGGACGAAGCTCTCCGGTTCCGCCAACACCAGGATGTTGCCCAGCGCGAAGGCCGGCAAGGAAACGCCGCCGAGAAATTCCGTGACCTGCTGGGAGATGGACGCCGCCTCGCGGACCAGCCGCGCGCGCGCGCGAAATTCAATGAAACGATAGGAATATTCCATGGTCGCGAACAGGGACAGAATCACGAACAGGACGATGGCGGCCGCGTTGACGAAGCCGAGATAGTGGCTTAAGCGCATGGCAACCAGGCCTGCCCGCGTCTCCCGACGCGGAACGTCCGCGGCCTGGAACTCCCGGAACGGGATAGGCGGTGCCGCCGGCCAGCGCGCTGGGGCCAACCGTCTTTGGGCCCTGCGCGGGGGCGCAGACGGCAGGGCATCCGGCGCCCGCCAGGCATGCGTCCGGCGACTGTCCCGGCGCCGACCCCTGCGCGCTTCATCGTCAACCCGGTGCGGGCGCTGAGGAAACGACCAGTTTGTAGCCTTTGGTGCGCACCGTCTGGATCAACGATTCCGAATGGGCGCTCTGTCCCAGCTTTTTGCGCAAATAGCATATGTGGGTACGGATGGTCTGCTTGTTGGATTGATCGAACCGCTGGTTCGATTCGCCTTCCGCTTCGCACAACACTTCGTAGAATTTCTCCAACGGCACGACCTTGTCGCGGTTTTCCATCAGCAGGCCCAGATACCGGCCTTCCACCGGCGTCAGCCGTACGTCGGCGTCGCCGCAAGTGGCCCGGTTGTCGTCGCGGTACAACACGAGATCCAGTTCCGACACGGCCAGCACTTCGTTGACGACCGCGCGGGGAGAGGACTGGACGGCCTGATCTTGAATCAGGCGTTTGACCTGGGCCAGCATTTTTTCCTGGCCGTCGCCTTTGCGCAGGAAGTGATGCGCGCCGAGGCCCAAGGCTTTGACGTAGGTCTGGATGTTTTGCTCGTCCGTGGCGGGTTGGCCCGACACCACGATGACGTCGGGATCCTTGGGGCCGTGGGACAGGCGCGTGAGCAGTTCCATGCCGTCTATCCCCGGCAATTTGAGGTCGAGGATGACGATCTGGGGGCGGTGCAACGTAATGAGGCGTTCGCCTTCCTCGGCGCTGTCGCAACTGATGACCTGGACGCCGTCCAGATGGCTTTCCAGAAAGCGCTGGGCGGACCGGCGAAAATAGCGGTCGTCGTCAATGAGGACAATCTTGATTTTCATCGTCGGACTCTGGGCGGTGGCTGAAACGCGGGGCAATGCCGCTATTTTAGCGCGCGGGCCGGAGTTTTGCCGCCTTGTTTCCGGCCCTCCGGCCTGCGCGGCCCGGTCGCGTTCAAGGCCCGCGGCGCGGCGCGGAGGCCGCCGCAGGGACGCAAAAGCTGCGCTGGGCGGATCGGCGCCTATCCGGACGGGACAGCCTGGATGGCCGCACAGGGCGGCGGCCGGAGGCAACGCAACGACGGAAATCCGTTCCGCAGGCAGAGGCGCCGCGTTGACGCACGAGCCGGGACGCGGCCGGCAGGCTGGGCTCTTGAGGCAAGGCGCAGCGCTGTTCCGCGGGATCTGCTTTGGCCTGGCCTACGCATCGTCGGTGGGGCAAGGGCGGACGGAAATCGCGTCCTCCGTCCCGCGGGACGGCGAGGCGGTACCCCGTGGTTCCGCCGCGTGCGTTGCGTCCGCCTCTCAGCGGCGGGCTGACAGCCTGCCGGCGCGTGCCGACCGCACCCGTATCGCCGCGGGCTCACCCCCGCGTCCGGCGCCCGATCGGGCGTTGCAAAGCGGCCGGGGACTTTCTGCTTTACAATGGAAGCGCTATATCCGCCTGCGCGCGGCGCAGGGGACGGCGGTGCCCGCGGGGAAAGAACCGGACTCGGTCAGGAACGAAGCCTATGGACGAACGGATACGGATTGAGCGCGACAGCATGGGCGAAGTGAGAGTGCCGGCCCAGGCGCTGTACGGCGCGCAGACGCAACGGGCCGTGGACAACTTCACGTTGAGCCCGTACCGCTTGCCTGCCGTCTTCATCCGGGCGCTGGGCTGGATCAAGCACGCGGCGGCGCTGGCCAACGAGGAATTGCAATTGCTGCCCCGCGAGAAAGCCCAGGCGATCGCCGCGGCGGCCGCGGCGGTAGCGGACGGGCAGCACGACGCCGACTTTCCGCTGGACGTATTCCAAACCGGTTCGGGCACCAGCACCAACATGAACGCCAATGAGGTGATAGCCGCCTTGGCGACGCGGGCGACGGGCCGCGCGATTCACCCGAACGATGACGTCAACATGGGGCAAAGCAGCAACGACGCGATCCCCAGCGCGTTGCACGTCAGCGCGGCCTGGTCTATCCGCTACGAGCTTTTGCCGGGCCTGGAAACGCTGGCGACGACGCTGGACCGGAAAATCGAGGCGTGCGGCGCCGTAACCAAAATCGGCCGCACCCATCTCATGGATGCCACGCCCATTACCTTGGGCCAGGAAATGAGCGGGTGGTGCCAGCAAACGGTCGCGGCCAGGGATCGCATCGCCGCGGGGCTGCCGGATTTGCAGGCGGTGCCGCTGGGCGGCACCGCCGTAGGCACGGGCCTGAACGCGCATCCCCGCTTCAGCCCGCTGGCCGCGCGGCATCTGTCCCGGTTGGCGGGACTGCGCTTCGAGCCGGCCGCGAATTTCTTTGCCGGCATGGCGGCGCAAGACGCCGTCGTCGACATGAGCGGCCGTCTGCGCGCCGCGGCGGTGGCCCTCATGAAAATCTGCCATGATCTGCGCTGGATGAACAGCGGCCCCATTGCGGGGCTGGGCGAAATCACGTTGCCCGCGCTGCAGCCGGGCAGCAGCATCATGCCCGGCAAAATCAATCCGGTGATCCCGGAAGCGGTCAGCATGGCCTGCGCGCAGGTCATGGGCAATGACGTCACCGTCGGCATTGCCGGCCAGTCAGGCGCGTTCCAACTCAACGTCATGTTGCCGCTGCTGGCGCACAGCGTGCTGGAAAGCGTAGCGCTTCTGGGCAACGCCAGTCGCCTGTTGGCGGAGAAAGCCATCGCCGACTTCACGGTCAATGCCGAGCGCATGCAGGCGCTGTTGGCGCGGAATCCCATTCTGATCACGGCCCTCAACCCCGTGATTGGCTACGCGCGCGGCGCCGCCATCGTCAAGAAAGCCTATGCCGAGAACCGTTCGCTCAAGGAAGTCGCGCTGGAAATGACCGACTTGAGCGCGTCCGAACTGGATACGCTCCTGGATCCGGTTGCGTTGACCCAAGGCGGGATACCCGCGGCCTAGAGGCGGCCATGGAATGGCGCCGGTGCGGTTCCACGCGAGGTCTCTCGTTCGCTCTCCGCCCGCGCCGTAGGGAGAGCGCGGTGTTTTCCGCCAGTAGACTGCGTTGCATTGAACGCAGCCCACAGCAGCTGCCTGTTACGCGCCGGCATAGGGGACGCTGGATCCGAGAACGGGATCCGCCTCTTTTTTTGAGCACGCCCGCCGTACTCGCGACGCGCACACCTACGCTATCCAGCAGCACAGCAGACAGATTCGGATCGGCCTGCCTGTAGGCCCCCTCCGGCGGCCAGACGTCCCGGTCGCACCCGTCGGTCTAGCCGCGATAGACCGAGCGCCACTTCCTACGCCGCCGGCAACCGACGTCGAGAGGCGCCCGTGTGCGCCGAACAGCGCTGCCGCGAATAGACGGCAACGCCCTTCGTGGCCCACATATATACAGGCATACGGGAATAACCATCCATAAAAATCGAAGGTAGAGCCGCTGGGTAGCGGTCATCTGGATACCAGCCCTTCCGGCAACGAAAATTGACGGGATCCTTGGAGGATACCGCTGGCTCACAGAATGTCCAACCAATCTCAACGCTGTTAGTTGCTGGGAAGGAACTTGGCCGGATTCAGATTTCTGCCGTTGCGGCGTATTTCCAGGTGCAAATGGGGACCGGTACTGTTGCCCGTATTGCCTAGCGTGCCTATAGTTTGTCCTTGACGCACGGCATCGTCCTTCTTGACGCTTACGGTATGCAGATGGGCATACAGGGAAACGTATTCGTTGCCGTGATTCACTACCACCAAGTTGCCGTATCCATAATTCGTTCCATAGTTGGCATGCGCCACTATGCCATGATCGACGGCGCGGATAGGCGTACCTACGCTACCCCCAAAATCTAGAGCCGCGTGCCCTGACCAATAGCCTTGCGTTACGTAGGCGCGGCGCTCCAGCGGATGCACGAAAGTTCCCGTGCCTAAGAGCGCGTCTGGCGGAATGGTCACGGAATAGTTGATGGGCGTAACCGTACGGGGCGGCGCCTTGACGATGCCGCCGGGTATGAACAATTGGTTCCCTACGGACAACAAGGTACTGGACAGACCATTGGGTTCAAAGGCCATGATAGCGGGGACTGTCACCTCGTATCGATCGGCTAGTTGGGATAGATTGTCGTCACGCTCTACCTCATGAATTACGCCGTCCGTAGGCGGAATTTTCAGTTTTTCGCCAATACGCAGATGGGAATGGGCGCTCAATTGCGGGTTGGACCAGGTGATCGAATCGGGAGCCAATTGCATGTGCTCCGCAATGTCCCATACGGTGTCGCCGGCCACGACCGTATAGATGCGTATCTCTCCCGGGTTGCCTTCCAGATTGCCTCCCAGAGCGTCCGGGACGTTTTGATCCAGGGAAGCGGCGCTCGCTCCGGGGCCGGCGTCCGGCAGGATTTGGATCGGCCGATTGATGCGCGCCACCAGTCCCTGGAGCCGCGAGCTCTCGGCGATAGCCTCGTCGTTGAGCGCCGCGACGTCCGCGGCCGGGCTGAAGTTGCCGACAGGCAGGCTGTAGAGGCTGTTCAACGCTGCGACGTTATGCCGCGCCGCGACCACCGCGGCCACGAGCGCGAACACGGTGGCGATGGTGACCAGAGACTGGTGGCGGCGCAGCCATTGGCTCCAGGCGGCAGGCCCCAAAGGGAGACGCGCCTCCGTCGGCAGTCGGAAAACGTCTTGGCCGGTACGGACTCTCACGGGCTCCTCGCGGGCAAGGAACGGGACGGCAAGCGCCTATCCTATCACGGGCGGGCCAGCCGGCCGGGAGCGAACGTCCGCGCGGGCTACCCTCCGATCTGCGCGCCCGGCGCGGTCAAATCGTGAGTTTCTCCAGAAAATCCTGGTTGTGGGCGGACTTGCTGAGGCGTTCCAGAATGGGCAGGATCGCCTCTTGGCTGCCGCCTACGGCGTCGATCATCCGGCGCAGGGTATAGACCTTGGTCAGGATTTCCGGGTCCAGCAGTTTCTCTTCCGCCCGCGTGCCGCTCCGTTCCACGTCGATGGCCGGGAAAATGCGGCGTTCCGCCAAGCGGCGATCCAGATGCAACTCCATGTTGCCGGTGCCCTTGAACTCCTCGTAGATCATGTCGTCCATGCGGCTGCCGGTATCCACCAGGGTCGTGGCCAGGATCGTCAGCGAGCCGCCTTCCTCGATGTTGCGGGCCGTGCCGAAAATCTTCTTGGGCGGATAGAGCGCGGCCGGATCGATGCCGCCGGACAAGGTGCGCCCGGACGGCGGCACGACCAGGTTGTAGGCGCGGGAGAGACGGGTAATGCTGTCCAGCAGAATGACCACGTCCCGGCGGAACTCGACGAGCCGCCGGGCCCTTTCCACCGCCATTTCCGAGACGCGCACGTGGTTTTGCACGGGTTCGTCGAAGGTGCTGCTGAAGACTTCGCCCTGGACCGAACGTTCCATGTCGGTCACCTCTTCGGGCCGTTCCCCAATCAGCAGGACCATCAAATGCACGTCGGCGTGATTGGCCGTGATGCCGTTGGCGATGCGTTTGAGAATCGTGGTTTTGCCCGCCATGGGCGGCGATACGATGAGGCCTCTTTGCCCGCGGCCGATGGGGCACACCAGATCGATGAGACGCGTAGCCAGGATATTGGGCGCCGTTTCCAGATAGAGCTGCTCTTCGGGAAAGATGGGCGTCAGCCGCTCGAAAGGGGGGCGGAGTTTGGCCTCGTGCGGCTCCCGATCGTTGACGGTCTCGACTTTCAGCAACCCGTTGTACCGTTCCGCTTCCTTGGGATGGCGGAATTGGCCGATGACCATATCCCCCGTGCGCAGGCCGAAACGGCGGATCTGGCTTTGGCTCACGTACACATCGTCCTGTCCCGGCAACAGTTGCTCGATGCGCAGGAAGCCCACGCCTTCCGAATTGATTTCCAACACCCCGCCGCCGAAGAGATGGCCTTTGGCTTCGGCCGCCTTGTGCAGGGTGTCCAGGATCAATTCCTGCCGGTCCAGGCGCGGCGCGCGCCGGACTTTGTGCTTCTGGGCGATAGCGAGCAATTCGTCGTCGCTCAAGGTCTTCAGGTATTGGAAAGAGAGAGTCGGATTGTCTCTTGCGTCTGTTCTGGCCATTGAATTGAAACACTCCTGCTGGCAATTGCGTCTAGGCCGCCGTTAGGGAAGGCGCGGCGGCGGCCTTGTCCGCGCGCCCGCTTGGGGCCGCCGACGGCCGAAGGCTCCCCAACTCGGAGCGCCAAGGCGCGGCCTTCCGCTGCAGGCGGCTGTGCCGTTTGAGGCGAATTCTCTAGTCGATACGATGAACCAAAGCGAAACAAGCGCCAACGGACGGAGGCACGCGTAGTGAACGTGGTCGGCTACCGTCCGGCCTCAACTCCCAAAACGCGCAATCGGCCTCGTTCCCGCGCCGGCAACGCAGGGCGAGGCGAACGGCCCGCTCCGCCGCGCGGGAAACCCTGCGCAGGCAAGGCTACGGCGAGTCCTTCATCCAACTGAAATCGCTTATTGAACGCAGGAAGTAGGCAGGGAGAAAAAAGAAGGCGACGACGGAGTCTGCCGACGCGATCCATTTTAGCAGAATGAACGGCGCGTTTCAATATAATGGCGTTGCGTCGGCGTCGGGCCCGCCCAGCGCGGCGTCGGCGCAAGGACGCCTGCGACCGCCGGCGCGATCAAGAGACAAGGAGCGCAACGACATGGCAGCCGAGTTGATGCAGGCCGCGCAGCGCATGCGCGCCCAGGCCTACGCGCCCTATTCGCGTTTTACCGTGGGCGCGGCCGTGTTGGACGCCAGCGGCGCGATCACCGGCGGCTGCAATGTCGAGAACGCTTCCTACGGCCTCGCGATCTGCGCGGAACGCGTGGCGCTGACCGGCGCCGTGGCGGCGGGGCGCCGCGCGCCCGTAGCCTTGGCGGTCGCTTCGGAATCCGGCTCCGCGCCCTGCGGAGCCTGCCGCCAGGTGATGCTGGAACTCGGCCCGGACATGAAAGTGTATCTGGGCGCCGCGGACGGCCGCGTAACGGAGACGACCGTCCGGGCGCTGCTGCCGTTGGGCTTCGGCCCGTCCGATCTGGCGCCCGCGCCCGCGCCGTGAGGCCGCCTCACGCGAACCGCTGCTCGGGATGCGACGGCCGCATGGCCCCTGCCCACGGCCCTACGGGCTGCGAGGGCACGTCGTAATGACAGACGATTTCCTTGAATACCTCGAAGCCGCGTTTGCGATAATTGTCCAAGGCGTGCGGGTGATCCAATTCGCAGGTATGCAGCCAGATGCGGCGCGGCTGCAGGGCCCAGGCGCATTCGATGGCTTGGGAAAGCAGGTAGCCGCCGAGGCCTTGGCGCTGGAAAGTGCGCACCAGGCCGAAACTCGCGATCTCCACGCCCTGCGCGGTGCCGTGCAACTCGTAATAGCCGGCCGGAGTGCCTTGTACGGACAGAATCCAGGTCTGGAAGGCGGGATCGGACAGGAGTTCCAGCCATTGCTCGTAGGTCCATCCCAGGCGGTCAATCCAGAACCAATCGCCCCCGACCGCCGTATACAGGTACCGGCTGAGCTCCGGGCTGGGAATGACCGCGCGGCGCACGCAGGCGCCTTCCGGCCGGGCCCGCACGGGACGCCACTGCGCCTTGCAGGTCATGTGCAGGAAGTAACGGCGGGCGGTGATGCGCATGGCGCGGTCGTTCTCCGGACGTGCGGCGGGCCGGGTCAGGCGTTCGCCAGCCGGAACTTCTGCAGTTTGCCCAAGGCGTTGCGCGGCAAGGCGTCCACGAGGCGGAAGGCGGCCGGCACCTTGAACCCGGCGAGCTGCCGACGGCAGAAGGCCGTGGCGGCCGCTTCCTGAAAAGAACCGTCCACGACCAGATAGGCCAGCGGCACCTCGCCCCATTCGGGATGCGCCTGGCCAATCACGGCCGCTTCCCGTACGCCGGGGCATTGCATCAGGACTTCCTCGATTTCGCGCGGGTAGACGTTGAAGCCGCCCGACAGGATGAACTCGTGGCTGCGTCCCAGGAGCGTCAGATAGCCAGTATCCGGATCCAGCCGGCCCATATCGCCCGTCCGGAACCACTGGCGTCCGGCCTCGTCGTTCACGAAACTCCGGGCCGTCAGTGCCGGGGCTTCCCAATAGGCGGCGAACACATGGCTGCCCCGTACCTGCAGGTGTCCCTCCTGGCCCGGCGCGAGCGGCCTGTCCGCGGCGTCCACGATCCGCGCCGAGACGCCCGGCAAGGGCAGGCCCACGGTGCCGGGCACGCGGGCGCCGGCGTAGGGATTGCTGAAGTTCATGCCCGTTTCGGTCATGCCGTAGCGTTCCAGAATGACGTGTCCGGTCAGACGCGCGAAACGCTGGTGGTCCGCCGCGGCCAAGGGCGCGCTGCCCGAGCAGAAGAGCCGCATATGCCCCCAGTCCGGCGGCGGGCCGCTGGCCAGCGCCTGCATAAGGCGAAAATACATGGTGGGCACCCCGAAGAACAGGGACGGCCGACCGCTGTGCAGGCAAGCCAGGACGTCCGCGGCGTCAAAGGCGCGGCGCAGCAGAACCGTAGCGCCGGCGGCCAGCGCGCACAGCAACCCGACCTCCAGGCCATGGATGTGGAAAAGAGGCAACGTCAGCAGCAGGACGTCCGCGGCGCGCCAGGCCCAGGCGCTGATCAGGCCCGTTACGGTGGCCAGCGCGTTGTTGTGGGTGATCACGGCCCCCTTGCTGCGGCCCGTAGTGCCGGACGTGTACAGGATGAAGGCCGCGTCGTCGCCCGCGATCCGCACGGACGGCCGTCGTCCCTCCGCCGCGTGCGCCGCCAACGCCATGTCCGCGACGGCGACGTCCTGCATGAGCGCGGGCGGCAAATCCATGTCGGCCAAACTGGCGCGCCGGGCCGCGTCCGCGAGCAGCAAACGCGGCCGGCAGTCCGCCAGGATGAAGGCCATTTCCCGGCGTCGATAGCGGCAATTGACGAGCACGGCGATCGCGCCCAGCTGCAAGAGCGCCAGGAACGCCACGACGAAAGGTTCGGAGTTCCCCGCGAAGAGAACGACGCGATCCCCCTGGCGCACGCCGCGGGCATGGAGGTTGCGCGCCATGCGTTCGGTTTGACGGCGCAATTCCGCGTAGGTCCAGGCGACGGCGCCGTCCGCCGTCCGGAATTCCAACGCCGTCCCATGCGGGCGTTCCTGCTGCGTTATAGCGAGTAGGTCGTTCAGATTCATGCTGGGCCAAGAGCGGTCCGGCCGGCGCAACGATTCGGATCCGGCCGCGAATCAGTATACTCCTTACGCCTTGGCGCGCTCGCGATTGACATGAAAAATTCTGCTGCCGCTTCCCCGCTTTCGCCTCCGACGCCGCCGCCGGACGGCGCGACGGCCTTCGCGTATGACGACGTCCACGCGCGTCACACCTTGCGCGGACACCCCGAACATGCGGGCCGTCTGGCACCCGCTCTGGCGCTGCTGGAAGCGACGGGACTGCTGGCCGCGGTGCAACGCGTACCTGTGCGGCCTGCCGCGCCTGCGGACGTTGCGCGCGTGCATTCCGCGGCCCTGCTCGCGCAACTGGAACGCGCGCGGCAGGCGGCGCGGCTCACGCGGGTCGATCAGGACACGTACCTGACGCCGGGCAGCCACGCGGCCGCGCTTGGCGCCGCGGGCGGCGTCATCCAGGTGGCGCAGGCCGTGTTGGACGGCCGCGCGGCCAACGGCCTGGCCTTGGTGCGTCCGCCCGGCCATCACGCCACGCCCGCGCGCGCGATGGGCTTTTGCCTGTTGAACAACGTGGCCATCGCTGCGCGGTGGGCGCAGGCGGCCATGGGCGTCGAGCGGATTCTCATATTCGACTTCGACGTGCATCACGGCAACGGCACCCAAGACGTTTTCTACCGCGATCCTTCGGTTCTGTTCGTCAGCTTGCATCAGTATCCCTTGTATCCCATGTCCGGCCGGCTGGAGGAAACCGGGGCCGGCCCCGGTTTGGGCTTTACCTGCAACCTGCCCTTGCCCCCCGGCGCCGGCGACGACAGCTACCGGCAGGCTATGGAGCGCATCGTGACGCCGCTGGCGGAGCAGTTCCGGCCGGACCTGATTCTGGTCTCGGCCGGGTTCGACGGCCACTGGCAGGATCCTCTGTCGCATATGAACCTGACCCTGAGCGGGTACGACTACCTCCTGCGCTTCCTCATGGCGCTGGCGCGTACGGCGTGCGCGCAGCGCCTGGTAGTGGCGTTGGAGGGCGGATACGAACCGGAAGTGTTGCGTTGCGCCGTCCACAATACGTTGCAGACGCTGATGGGCCGCGCGCAGTTTCAGGATCCCTTCGGCGCATCCGGAGTCCCGGACGTTGCCGTTGACGACGCGCTGGCGCGCGCCGGCGCGCTGTGGGGCGTGCAGTGACGGAGGCCGACTTGGCGGACGCGCGCGACGCGTCCGCGGCGCCCGTTGCGGACTCCCTGCCGCTGACGGATTGGATGGGGATATTGGACGGCTATCTGGACGCGGGACAGTTGGACGCGGCCGCCACCGTCCTGCGCGGCCTTTTGGCCCAACGGCCCCAGCATTTGGCGGCGTACGAACGCGCCATGGCGCTCACGTGGCGCGCGCGGCAGTTCGCGGCCTGCCTTTCGTTCGCCCGCCGCGTCTTGCAGGCGGATCCGCTGAATCGAACCGCGTACAGCGTCTTGGCCAAGGCGGCGGAGCGGCAACCGCCGCCGCAAGGCCGCGACGAGGCCGCCGCCGCGTGGCAGCGCTTGTGGCAGATGCATCCCTTTGACGCGGACTTTCGGGCGCAGTGGCACGCGGCCGGAGGCGATGTGGAACTCGACGTTCCGGCCTTGGGTTTCATTCACATGCACAGCCGTCATTGGCGCGAAGCCGCGCGCGTGTTTGCCGAGCTCACGCGCCGCGATTCTGCGCGCGAGGACTGGCGCGTCGCCTGGCTCATTGCCACCTGGCGCAGTTACCGGCGCCAGGAAGCCTTGGACGCGGCCCGCAAACTGGTGGATGCCAACCGCCATCTTCTGGCCGGGTGGCATGTCCTGTCCCTGGTCGGCGAACCGGCGGATCAAGCCGTCGCCCAGACCTACATCGCGCTGCTGGATCCGGACGGCTCCTTTACGCAAACGATGCTGGGGCTGGGATTCGTGCCGGCGGGCAGTACGGCGCCGCAGTTGCAGGCGGCGAAAACGAACCGTATGTTACGGCGCTACCTGTACGGGCAGGACAATGCGGGACAATGAGCGCGGCCCCTTCGCCAGGGTCAAGCCCGACGCGGTGCAGCGGGGCCTCGTCGAGACCCTTCTCGCTCGCTACGACTTGGCCTCCGGATCGTCAATCGGCGCCGGCGGCAGGCGGATAAGGCCTTCCGGGAAGTCGATCGCCCTTGGACATGGCGCATCAGATCCGTCCGCGCAAGCGGCCTCGCGACAGTAGGCCGCGCGCCCGTAACCGTAGTACGCATACGCCTTAAAGCCCGATGCCCGCGCGGGAGCGGGGTGCGTGCGCGTAGCCTCTGAGGTCTTGCGGACAGCGCCGGGGAGCCTCTGTCGTACGCCAGGACGGTGGGTCATGGGGTCTGCGCCATGCTCAAGGCGCTTTGCTTGGTATCCCGGAGGTCTGGAACGTGGACATTGCTTCGTCCGCGGGCATGATACGCCCTCGCTCCGAAGCGCAACCCATGCGTTACTTCGTGCCAGAGTACCGTGCCCAGACAAAGGGCCAAGGGCCTGTTGCCGCTGGCCGCTGGCAGAGAAATGGCGTTGCGCGCCGTTCGCTTGACGCCGCCGGCAGGGCCAATGCTATGGGGGCGGCAGCACCAACGCCTGGTCGGCCGCCACTTCAGAGTACGTATCCTTGGTTCCGTCCGGCCACGTCACCGTCACGGTGGCTTGGCTGGCAGGGCCCAGCCCAAAATGCAACGCGAGATCGTTGTCGGCGCCCAGGCTCGAACCGCTCTTCACCTCTTGCATCTGCGACGAGCCCTGGGATGTCTGCACGGTGACGCGGGCGCCTATGGCATTGCGGTTTACGCCTGGCCGGGCGCGTAAACGCACGGTCAGCCAATGGTTGCCGGCTCCGACCGCGCCCGCGTTGCGGTACAGGGTGAAACCCTCATCCATTCCGTAACGACGAAATCGATCCATCCATCGTTGTCGAAATCGGCGTAGGCCGCGCCCATGGTCGGGCGCGCGGTCTCGTGCCAGGCCGCAGGCGTCACGTCATGGAACTGGCCGCGGCCTTGGTTGCGAAACAGGTAATTGCGCCGCGCGAACAGCATGTCCATCAAAGCGCCGGGTTCCAACGCCCGCGGCCGCACGGTGGTGGCCGCCAGGAAGAGATCGCGCCAGCCGTCGTTGTCGTAGTCGAAAAACAGCGTGCCCCAACCCACTACGCCGTTTTCGCGTACGCCCGCGCCCGTCGCCTCGGCGTTGGCGAAACGCCCGTCGCCCTGGTTGGTCAAGAGGGTCATGGGCCGTACCATGTTGGAAAAATACAGGTCCAGATCCAGGTCGTTGTCGTAATCGCCGACCGCCAGTCCCATGCCGCTGGGCACGATGCCGGCGCCCGAGGCGGTGGAGACGTCGCGCCAGCACCATCCCGTACAGCCCGGACCGTCGTTCCGCCACAATACGTTGCCAATGGGATTGGCGTACTCGTCGTTCACTACGTAGATGTCGAGATCGCCGTCATTGTCGAAATCCAGAAAGCTGGCGGCAAAACCGGCTCCCAGCAGGGCGCGTTCCATATGCCGCGATACGTCCGCGAAGGTGCCGTCGCCGTTGTTGCGGTACAACCTGTCTTGGTGCAGCGCAAAATCGACCTGCTTGCAGTCCGGCAGGCAGGTCCAGTTCACGACATAGAGATCGAGCCAGCCGTCGTTGTCGAAATCCGCCCCAGGCGACCGACTGTCCCTTGCCCTGATCCCCCACGCCCGCCGCGGCCGTAACGTCTTCGAAGCCTTGGCCTTCCAGGTTGCGCACAAGATGGTTCGCGTGTTTGTTCAGGATGTACAGATCGAGCCAGCCGTCGTTGTCGAAATCCGCCCACGCGGCTCCGCCGCTGACGGCGTCGGGAAAGGCGACTTGGGCCGACCAGACGGACTCGGCGAAGGTTCCGTCGCCCTGATTGCGGTACAACGCGTTGGCGGCCAGATTGCCGGTCACGAACAGATCGGGCCAGCCGTCGTTGTCGAAATCGCCCCACGCTTGCCCTACGCCGAGATACCCTTCCTCCCCATCCATGGCGAATTCCCCGCGATGCGCGGCATGAATGCCCGCTTCTTGCGTGACATCGATGAACGGCAGGGGCGGCGTCCCGACCGCCAGCTCGGACTCTGGCGTAGGCGCGGGGCTTACGGACTCGGCAGGCGCAGGCAAAGTAGCCGTACAGGCAGTTCCGAACGCCAGCCCCAAGGCCGTCGCCCAAAGCGCCAAGCGCAAGCGCCTCATCATGCCCAGATCCTCGCGTCCGGCGTAGGGGGCCGGTACATGCGCGGGTGCGCCTTGACTTCGTCGGAACCGTCATAGAAAGCCATCACGCGCTGCACGGCTTTGCGCAGCGCGGGATTCCAGGCGTCCGGCAGCGATTGCGATTTCTCCACCATCTGGCGTCGGGTGGCAGCCGGCAGCGACGGGAAATCGGGTTGATACCAAAGGGTAACGACCGTGCGTCGCGCATCGCTTTGATTGGCATGCGAGGCATGCAGCAAGCGGGCGTCGCCCAGCACGAGATCGCCGGCCTGTACGGGCAGATCAATCTCGTCAGGCCGCGGCTGGAATTCGGCGCGGTCGGCATCCGCCATGCGGTGCAGCTCTTCCGTGTGCGGCTGCCCAATGACTTCATGCAACGGATTGTGCCGATAGTGGGAACCGGGAATGACGCGCAGGCATCCGTTGCGCCGCGAAGTGTCGGTGAGGTAATACATGGCGAATACCTGCTGGGGCGCGGGCCTGAAGTCTTCCGGTTCCGTCCAGGTAAACCAGTCGTAATGCCAGAACAGTTGCGGGCTACGGGCCGGCTTGCTGATGACGTATCCGTCCGTGAAGGTGACGTCCGTATAACCCAGCTGGCGTAGGCAGTCAAAGAGCCCGGGATGCAGGATCAGTTCGCCCCAGACCTCGTCCGCGACCTGCGAGAAGCCGAACATGCTGCCTGTAGAGAGGTGCCGCGTTCTTTCGGCTTCCGTTTGCGCCGCGACCAGACCGTCCGTCGCCGCGCGCAGACGCGCCAGCCAAGCCCTGTCCAGAACTTGGGGAAATACGCAGTACCCCTCCGCATGCAGCTGTTTTCTTTGCGCCAGCGCCTTGATTTCCACGGGATACGCCTCCATTGAAAGGTGGATTGAAAAGTTCGTTGTTGTTGAAGCGGTTCAACCTTTCGCTGTTCATGTTGCCTCTCTACCTACCGACCTTAACCATAAATCCTCTTGGAGTCGCCCATCTAAAACCCAGCTCATAATCCTAGATGGATTCCCTCGAAGTCTTTACCCACATGCTTCTTGGAACTCCCGATCTGAAACCCGGCTCATAATCCTTACATGGATCCCCCCTAGGCTCTTGCGCCCTCCATACTCCCAATCTCTCACCTGTACCGTGCTTGAGTCCGATTCATCTATCGCAAACTCGCAGTCCGGTGAACCGCAGTACCGATACTGGTAGCCAAGGTTGCCATAGGCGTCCCTGTTCCGCGCCTTGCTGAGCGCTTCGGACAGTCCCTTCCAGTCATGCTTCTCAAGTTCGTTCATACGTCCAGTCCCAGCGTCATCGGTACCGCACGGCGTCCCGCGCGTCCATTCCGCGGTCAGCCTGCAAGCACTCAAGGCGTTCCATCACTTCCCAAGAAGCCAGGAATCTCCGTTCAAAGCGCCCCGTCCCCCGCCAGGTCGAGGACTCGCCCGTTCTTTCCCCCTCGGGACTCACCGATCTATGTTTTCTTTGCGCTAGCGCCTTGATGTCCACGGGATGCGCCTCCGTTGAAAAGCGAATTGAAAGTTCGTTGTGGCTGAAGCGGTTCAACCTTTGACGCCGCTGACGACCACGCCCTGAATGAAGTAGCGCTGCGTGAAAAAGAAGAGCAGCAGGCAGGGGGTCATGGTCAGGAGCGACACGACCATCAGGTGCGCCCAGATCCGCACCGGCCCCCAGCCCGCGCCCGAGGCCGACTGCCGGTAGAACTGCATGGCAATGGCCAACGTATGCTTGTCGTTCGTGTTCAGATAGATGATGGGGGCCAGAAAATCGTTCCATTGTTCCAGAAAGGTGAAAATCGTGACCGTTGCCAGCGCCGGCACGGACAGCGGCAGCACCACGCGCGTGAAGATGCCGAAGTGGCTGCAGCCGTCGATGCGCGCCGCGTCGTTCATTTCCGCGGGTATGGTCAGAAAAAACTGGCGCAGGAGAAAAATGTAAAAGGCGCCCAGGCCCAGCCAATTGGGCACGATGAGGGGCAGGAACGTATTGACCCAGCCCAACTCGCTGAAGAGGACGTAGGTGGGAATCAGGGTTACGTGGTAGGGAACCATCATCGTGGCGAGGACCAGCAGGAACAGGGGCGTACGCAGGCGGAAACGCATGCGGGCGAACGCGTAGGCGGCCAGCGACGTGCTGGCCAGACGTCCCAGGATCACCGCGAAAGTAATGATCGCCGTGTTGCGCAGCGACCGGAAGAAGGGAAAGTTGTCGAGGGCGTGCCGGTAGTTTTCCCAGCGAATGCGTTCCGGGATCCAGGTGGTGGGAATGCTGAAAATCTCGTGTTCGGCCTTGACGGAACTGGTGATCATCCACAGGAAAGGCACCATCAGCAGCAAGCCGATCCCGGTGAGCAGCAGGTAGTACAGAGCATGCATCGCCGCCCGGTGCAGGCTGCGCCGCTGGCGCCAGTCAGGGTTCGCAACGACGTTCATGAGGATGGCCGCCGCGGTGCCAACCCGGAGGCGGGCTCGGCTGCCGGTGACGCGCAGCTATCTCTGCAGCTGTTCTCCTTCGTAGTAGACCCAGCCCGACGAGCGGAAGACCATGAGCGTGAAAAAGAGAATGATGAAGAAAAGGAACTAGGCCAAGGCCGACGCATACCCCATCCGGAAATACTCCTAGCCCTGGCGGTACAGGTAGAGAACGTAAAAGAGGGTGGAATTGGCCGGGCCGCCGGAGGTTATGACGAAGGCGTTCGTAAAGACCTGCCACGATCCGATGATGCCCATCAGGAGATTGAAAAAATCACCGGCGTGGTCATCGGCAAGGTGACGTGGAGGAAGCGCCGCCAGGCGCCGGCCCCGTCCAATTCGCAGGCTTCGTACAAGTGCGTGGGAACTCCCTGCATGCCGGCCAGATAAATGACCATGCCGCCGCCGACGCCCCACAGGCTGGTCAGGATCAGAGTGCCCAGGGCCCAGTCGGGATCGGAAAACCATCGGGGCCCCTCAATGCCCAGCGACCAGAGAAAGCTGTTGACGATGCCGGCGTCGGGATGAAAGACCCAGAGCCACATGACGGCCACGGCGACGCCCGACACTACGGCCGGAAGGTAAAAAATGGTGCGCCAAACCGATAGGCCGCGCACCTTCTGGTTCAACAAGAGGGCGATCAGGTAACCCGCGACCACGGTGAGGGGCACGCTGACGAAGGTGTAAACGGCCGTGACGCGCAAGGACTTGAGGAAAAGGAGATCGTCCGTAAACAACGTTACGAAATTGGCTGTCCCCACGGGCTGCGGAGGCAGGAGAATGTTGTACTGGGTCACCGAGAAATAGAGGGAAGCGGCCAGGGGACCGACCAGAAAAAGGAGGAACCCCGCGATCCAGGGCAACTCCTGAAGAATATCCGTCGAGAGCTGCAAAGGGAACCGTCGCAGTTCGAGACTGAACGGGTACCGCTTTGTCCTGAGGATTATAATCGCATAAGGCCGGTATAATCCCATAGCCGGAATCTGATTTCCTCAAGACCCTACGCATGCTGACGGGAAAGAGCCGGACGCGCGCAAACGGGTGACGCCCACCGCCGCTTCTTGGCCGGAGGCCTCCCTCTGGGCGGCGCGCCGTCGGAGCAAGCCGGTACCTGGACAGCGCCTTTACGCAAACGAGGCCGGGGTCGGGATTTGTGCCGGCGGGAAGTACAGTGCCACAATGGCGTGCGGCGAAAACGAATCGTATGTTGCGGCGCTACTTACACGGGCAGGAGCAAGCGGGAAAATGAGTGCGCGAACCTTCGTCATAGTCAAGCCCGACGCGGTGCAGCGGGGCCTGGTCGGGGAAATTGTCGCCCGCTTCGAACGGCGCGGCCTGCAGATCGTCAATCTGCGCATGATGCAGGTGGACGATGCCTTGGCGCGCCGGCATTACGCCGTGCATGCGGACAAGCCTTTCTTTGAGGATCTGATCGCATTCATTTGCAGCAGCCCCGTGGTCATCCTGATCCTGGAAGGGCGGAACGTCGTCTCCCTGGTGCGCAACATGGTCGGCGCCACGAATCCGGCGGAAGCCGCGGCTGGTTCCATCCGCGCGGACTTCGGATCCGATATCGGACGCAACCTCGTGCATGCCAGCGACAGCGAAGAGACGGCTGCGCGCGAGATCGCGCTGTGGTTCGGCGAGGCCGCCCTGGCTTGGGACCGCGCGGTCGAGCCCTGGATCTGGGAATAACGGTGGCTACGGACGGAAACGCTCTGCCGTCCGCCGCGGGGTGGGACGGCCTGGACTTGGCGCACAACTTGGCGAGCCTGCTGGAGTCCAAGCAGGTTTCGGACATCGTGGTCTTGGACATCCGCGCGCAAACCGCTATCGCCGATTATTTCCTGATCGGCACCGTCCTGAACGACCGCCACGCCCGCGCCGTCGAAGAGGACATCCTGACCCAATTCAGCCGCGAGAAGAAAATCCGGCCCCAAGGCATTGAAGGCCGTCCGGCCGACGGCAGCGGCTGGCATCTGCTGGATTACGGCGACGTGGTGCTGCACCTCTTCACGGCCGAGAGCCGCGCGCACTACGATCTGGAAGCGCTCTGGCGCGACGCCCAAGTCGTGCTCAAGCTGCTGTAGGGACGCGCCGCGCGGGCGCGGGGCGCGCCCGTTCCACCACGCCCCTGTCGGCATAGGCCGTTATGAGCGTAGTGGCCAGTCCCAGAAACAGCCCGTGCTCCACGATGCCGGCCCGCGCCGCGAGACGCGATGCGATCCGGGCCGGATGGGCCAAGGGACCAAAGGCCGCGTCCAGGAGCAGGTTGCCCTGATCCGTATGCCAGGGATGGCCGGCGGAGGTCAGGCGCAGGGTCGCGGACAGGGCTCCGAGATCCTGCAAAAACCGTTGTTGCGCTATCCAGCCGAAGGGCAGGACCTCCACGGGCACGGCCCACCGGGTTCCCAGCCGGGGCGACAACTTGGATTCGTCCACGACGATAATCACCTGCGCGCTGGCCTGCGCGAGGATCTTCTCCCGGGTCAGGAACCCGCCGCCGCCCTTGATCAGATTCAAGTCCGGGTCCACTTCGTCGGCGCCGTCCACGCATACGTCGATGCAGGGACAACGCTCCATATCCGTCAGCGGCACGCCGGCCTGCCGGGCGATCGCGGCCATGGCCTGGGCGCTGGGAACGCCCGCGACGTCGGACAAACGGCCTTCCGCCAACGCGCGCCCCAAGGCCTGAATGAAGAGCGCGGCGGTGCTGCCGCCGCCCAGGCCTACGGTCATGCCGGAGCGGACGTGCCGCAGCGCCTGCGCGGCCGCCTGTCGTTTAAGGCGGGTCTGGACGTCAGAAGACACGTTGTCGATTCAGGGTCTGGCGGGCGGGCGGAGGGGCGCGTTCAAAAAACGCTACGATTTCCTGGCGTACGCGTTCCGGCATTTCCAGAGTCGGAAAATGCCCGCAACCAGGCAGGTACACGACGCGGACGTCCTCCAGGTGATGCCCCAGGCGTTCCGCCTGGCTGTAGTGAATGAAGGGGTTGGCATCGCCGTAGAACACCAGGGAGGGCTGGCGCAGGGCGCGCAGCATGCGCGGATGATCCCAAAAGAGATGATGCGGTTGGCCCCAGCGAATCCAGCGCCCCAGGCAGCGCCGGCCGGCGTCGGTCCGGAAAGCCTGGAGGGCCGCGGCGTAAATCGGGCGCGCGTCCGCCGGTCGGACGGCGCCGCGGTCGAAGTACCGTTGCAAGGCGCGCGGGAACAAAGCGCCCGACATCAGGCTCCCCGCCACGGGACGGCGCCACCATTGCAGACCGGTCGGCAACGCCAGATCCGGATACAGTCCGGGGCTGAAAAACAGCGCTTTGTGCAAGGCGTGGGGATACGCGTAGGCGTAACGCAGCAGCACGAGAATGCCCAGATCCTGGGCGGCTACATGCAAGCGCGGCGCGGCCAGGCGCAAACGCAGCGCCTCCAGATGCTCCGCCAAGCGTTGAAAGTCTACGCCGTCGTTGCCCTCCGCGGGACAGGCCAAAGGCCACAGATCCGGGGCCAGAATGCGCCAGTGCGCGGGCAAGGATTGCATGAAGGGCCGCCAGAACTCTTTGGTTGTCAGAAAACCGTGCAGCAGGACGAGCGGCGGTTCCTGGCTGCGCGCCGAACCCGAGGCCAAGAGGGCCACTTCGCCCAAATGGGTCGGCAAAGCCTCTTCGGTCAGGCTCATGCCCACAGCTGCGCACAAGCACGGCGGGGCCGTCAAGCGGCCGGAGACGCGGGGCGGAGCGACTGCCGCACCCGTTCGATGTCGATGTCCTGCCGTTCTCGGTTGAGGTAAAAAGACACGCGGGCGTATCCAATGTCCCGGAGCAACGCCAGCGCTTCGGGAAACTGGTCTCCGACCCGGTCGGGATTGTGCGCGTCGGCTCCCAAGACGACCGTAATGCCGCGCGCGCCCATCATTTCCAGCTGCGCGCGGCCCGGATTGAACTCGCGCACGCGTTTGTAGAGGCCCGAGGTGTTGAGCTCCATGGAAGTGCCGGTTCGGGCGATGCGATCCAGGCATTCGCCGACCGTGTCGGCGATGGCCGCGAAATCCCAATGCTCCGCCTTGGTGTTCTTGACCAAATCGGGATGGGACAGGCAGTCGAACAGACCCGTTTCCGCCGCGTCCGCCAGCTGCCGATAATAGGTTCGGTGGAACTCCCGGGGATCGTCCAGCGGATGGGCTTCCCGGTAATATTCGGTCTGCGGATGCACGGAGCCCAGGATATAGGAAAAGTCCTTGCGGGCGTGGAGCTCTTGCAGCCAGGGCACGAATTGCGGGGCGTAGTCGCTCTCCAAGCCTAACCGTACGTCCAACGCGCCGCGCCACTTCGCCGCCGCGTCCCGAACCATCTTTTCGTAAACGTCCAATTCCTCCGGCCGCATTCTGACTTGGGCATTGACGCCGTCCGGCAAGGGACTGTGGCAGGTGACCGTCATGCCCTTGAGGCCGCGCCGGGCGGCTACGGCCGCGTATTCGTCCGGCGAACCCTTGGCGTGTTTGCATAATTCGGTATGCGTGTGGGATTCGTAAAAACACGGGGACGAAGCGGAAAGCATAATGCGAGGCAATGATCCTTGGATTGTCAGGGCTGGCGCGGAAGCGCGCGGCACGTAAGGCCCGTCGATGGCATCCGCGTATGCATGGGCTTGACGCCGCTCAGTCAAGTCTAATGCGTTTGGGCGTTGGACGCGCAATAGTGCTGTAGATTTCCCGTTCAATGGATGTGCGTCAAGCGCAAAGCCCTCCAAGTCCCAAACTGCCTTTCGCCTTTGCTCCTGCGTCAATCGTCAATCATACGGGGCAATACGGCACTCTATATCTAGAGCAATCTATGCTAAACTCAGAGGCTGCTTTCCGCGCGCTCTGGAAGATTATAGCCATGCTGCCTCCCCGTAGCTATCGCCTTGATCGCGTTATCTGCCTTGTGTTGGCCCGAAGTGTAAGCCCTCCCGCCGGCAAACATAAACAGGCCGCCTGTTACGGGGGCAGCAGGTAAAGAGAACGGACGCCATCCTGAAAATATGCGGTAAGAACATAGGTAAAGGCTATGCGCTTGCACCCGGCAACAGAACCGCCAGAAAGGCAAAGGGGCAGTAAGTCCCATGGATGCGTCGACGCTTCCTCGCCTCAAACAGATTCAAGATTTCGATCTTGGCCTCTCTAGATCGCGCAATGGAAAGCGTTTCTATGGCGGAGAAAAAGAATGATGAGGATAGCAATAATGGCCTGGAAATTGAAAGAGAGGATGAAGCGCTAATCCTCCCCTTCAATCCTCAGCCCATGAGAATACGCACTGCTTACGTTGCAGTGGAGTTGCTCGTCCCGCGCATCGAACAGGGGGAGATTGATTTAGATCCCGAATTTCAAAGACACAACGACATTTGGACCCTTACCAACCAGAGTCGTCTTGTCGAATCCCTTTTGCTCCGAATTCCCATACCCGTTTTTTACGTTGCCGCCGATGAAGTAGAACGCTGGTCGGTAGTGGATGGCATTCAAAGGATGTCATCCATCAACCGATTTGTGAAGGGCGAGTTTGCTTTGAAAAGCCTCGAGTACATGCAACGGTGGAACGGTTCCCGATGCAACGATCTCCCGCTTTCCCTTCAAAGAAGGATTAATGAAACCCAACTTATCTTCAATATCATTGAACCCGGCACTCCGCCTGAAGTGACGTTTAATGTTTTTCGTCGCATAAACACGGGAGGCAAGAACTTGAATGGCCAAGAGATCAGACATGCTCTCAATCCGGGCCCCGTACGTCAGTTTCTGGCTCGGTTAGCCCAATCGGAAGAGTTCGTGACAGCAACGGATGCTTCGATCAACAAAACCCGGATGAAAGATAGAGAATGCATTTTGCGTTTTTTGAGTTTTCTCATCACGCCTCCCGACGAATTCAGGGCCAAAAACCTTGACAGTTTTCTGGCCGATGCAATGAAACGTATTGACGAAATGCGCGATTCAGATCGGGAAACGCTTGCCCATGCATTCAGAAAGGCGATGACAGGCGCTTTCAAGATCTTTGGCTCCCAAGCTTTTCGTAGGCCAGCTGCAGGTACAAGCAGATACCCGGTGAACGTTGCGCTGTTCGAAGCTTGGAGTTTTCAGTTAGCGCGTTGCACTCAATCTGAGATTGATTGTCTCGTTGAACGACGCGCCGAAGTTCAAAAGCGATTTGCAGAACGGTTGCTGCAAGACAGCGAATTCGATCGTTCAATATCCTTTTCGACAGCCAATCAAAGCCGTATATTGAAACGATTCAAAACCATAGAAGAGTTGATTGAAGCGACAATCTCATGATTCGCAATGTCAAATTGAATAATTTTAAGCGTTTTGAAGAGTTGCGCCTTGATTGCGCATCCCTGAATCTCTGGTGCGGGTTGAATAGAGCGGGAAAGCAGCGTTATCCAGGCCCTTGCTCGTGCTTCGTCAGTCGTTTGTTGCTAGGCCGTGTTGAGGTATGATTTCAGCCAGATCCAAAGAACAAATCCTAAGTGCTTGGCAAGAATTGACGCTCGCTTGAATGGGAGCAACTATCACGCGTTCGTTAGCCCACCGCACGGTATATTGGAATGGAAAGCGGCCTCTGAAGATAAAACCGAACAGGTTTCGGATTTGCCTTGGTTCGTGCGGTGCGGGGAACGCTCGTGGGATGAATTTGACTTGCCAAGAAGCCCTATATACACTGATTGCGTGAAGATTAGGGATGTACGGACAGTCCAAGCGCCTGCCTTGAACCTGCCGGCAGGCGTCCGCCTGCTCCCCTGCCCAAGGGATAGCCGGATTCCCCTATCGCCCCCGCGCCGTCATTCGCCCCCGCGTACGAACCGCTCTGCGCGTTCGCTTGGTTCAAGCCCTCTAGTGAGGAGGCAAGGAGTTCATGTATTCAGCCGAGAGCCGCATCATCAAAGCCAGACAATATTTTGAAGAACGGGACGAGCGCATTCGCATCGAATCGCTGTCCTGCCGCTTCACCGGCGCGCACTCGAATCACCTGATCGAATACAAGGATCAGGCCTGGAAATGCGATTGCGAGGAATTCGTCCTGACCTGCGTCTGCGCCCACGTCATGGCTATTGAAAAGATGCTGGGAGCCGGCGTCACGCCGGCCATGTTGCCGGAGGCGCCCGTCCCTGCCTAGGTCTGAGGCGCGGGATCGGCTTGCCGTTCGCTGGATAGGGCGGCTGGCCTGGGCCGAGCCGACGCCTTATCCGCCTGCGTAGAACCCTTGGAGGCTGGGCATGTCCAACATTGCCATCGTGGGCACCGGATACGTCGGCTTGGTGACCGGGGCCTGCATGGCGGAGTTGGGCCATCAGGTGCGTTGCATCGACATTGACGCGGCCAAGATCGCGTCGTTGCAAAAAGGCCAGGTACCGATTTTCGAACCCGGCCTGCAGGAGTTGACCCAGCGCAACCTGGAAGCGGGCCGTCTGTCTTTTCATCTGGACTACGCGCAGGGCCTGCATGCGAGCGAATTCGTCTTCGTGTGCGTGGATACCCCTACGCGTCCGGACGGCCGCCCGGTTCGGGATCGGTTGGAAGCCGCCATTCAGGCTATTCTCGACGCGGCGACCGAGCCCGTTACCCTTATTCTCAAGAGTACGGTGCCGGTGGGCACGGGCGCCTGGATCAGAGGCCAACTGGCGCGCGGCGACTTTGACGCCCGCCAGTTCGCCATCGTCAGTTGTCCCGAATTCCTGAGCGAAGGATCGGCGATCCAGGATTTCATGCATCCGGACCGGATCGTGCTGGGATGCATGGATCGCCGGGACGCCCGCCAAGTGGCGGCCCTGTTTCGTTCCATGGACGCGCCCCTGCTCGTCACGGATCTGAAAACGGCGGAGATGATCAAGTTCGCCAGCAATGCGTACCTGGCGACGCGCATCACCTTCGTGAATCATGTGGCGCGCATTTGCGAAAAGGTGGGAGTCAACATTGACGAAGTGACGCGCGGCATGGCGCTGGACGCGCGCATCGGCCCTCAGTTCCTCAAGGCCGGTTTGGGGTTCGGCGGCAGCTGTTTCCCCAAAGACATCCGCGCACTCAACTACCTGGCGCGCTCCGAAGCCGTAGATTACGATCTGTTGGCGGCTGTGCTGACGGTGAACGGCCAAGCCCGTTTATGGGCCGTCGAACAAGTGGCCGACTGCCTGGGCGCGGCGTTGGCCGGCGCGGCCGTCGGCGTTTTGGGCCTGACTTTCAAGCCCGGCACCGACGATTTGCGGGAAGCGCCGGCGTTGGACATCGTCGCGGAATTGCAGACGCGCGGGGCGCAGGTCAAGGTCTACGATCCCATGGCCTTGGCGCGCGTGCCGGCCCTGCCGTGGCGCGTGGACGCCGCGGCCGATCCCTACGCCCTGGCGCAGGATGCCGACGCGCTGATCGTCTGTACGGAATGGGATGAATTTCGCGGCCTGGACATGCCGCGCGTGGCGTCCCTGATGCGCCGCCGCATACTCATCGACGGTCGCAACATCTACGATCCCTTCGTCTTGCAGGCCTTGGGTTTCATCTACCGCGGCGTGGGACGCGGGCACGTTGCCGGACAACAGGCCGCGCATCCATGCTGAGGACCGGCGTCGATCTCCTGCACCTGACGCGCTTCGCCCAAGTGCTGGCGCGCTACGAACGGCGTTTCCTGCACAAGGTTTTTACGGAACGGGAATGCCGCGAATGCAACGGGGACGTGCAGGCGCTGGCCGGACGGTTCGCGCTGAAAGAGGCGACGTCCAAGGCTCTGGGTACGGGCCTGTGGCGCGCCCGCGTGTTTTGGCGGGATATCGAAATCGTCCGCGCGCCCCGTTCCGGCGCGCCCGTCCTGTTCTTGGCGGCCGGCGCGGCGGACAAGGCCCGCCGGCAGCATTTGCAGGACTGGTCCCTTAGCCTGTCCCACGACGGCGAGTACGTCGTGGCGTTCGTCGTGGCCGTCGCAGGCCGCGCGCCCGCGCCTGACGGCGCTCAGGAGAATCCGCTATGACCAAAATCATTTTCGTGACCGGCGGCGTATGTTCCGGCATCGGCAAGGGCGTGGTGGCCGCGTCCATCGGCCTGTTGATGAAGGTGCGGGGCCGGAAAGTCGCCGCGTTGAAGCTGGATCCCTATCTGAACGTGGATCCCGGCACCATGTCGCCCTACCAGCACGGGGAAGTGTTCGTGACCGCCGACGGCGCCGAAACGGATCTGGATCTGGGCCACTACGAGCGTTTCATAGGCAATCCGCTGTCCGCCCTGAGCAACGTCACCAGCGGCCAGATTTTCGCGGACCTCATCGGCGAGGAACGGCGCGGCGCCAAGTATCTGGGCGGCACCATCCAGGTCGTGCCGCACGTCACGGAACGGATCAAGGCCAGCATCCGTCGCATGGTGGAGCACAGCCGCCCGGACATCGCCCTGATTGAAATCGGGGGCACCGTGGGCGACATTGAAGGGTTGCCGTTCCTGGAGGCCATCCGGCAGATGCGCAGCGAATTCGGACCGTCCAATACGCTGTACGTGCATGTCACGTTGCTGCCGTATCTGGCAACGTCCAAGGATCTCAAGACCAAGCCCACCCAACACAGCGTCCGGGAGTTGCGCAGCAACGGCCAACCGCCGGACGTCATGGTGTTGCGCAGCGACTACCCCATCGAGACGGCGATTCTCGACAAAGTGGCCTTGCACTGCGACGTGCGACGCGGCGGCGTGGTGCCGCTGGCAACGGCGGACACCCACTATTCCGTGCCGCTCTCCCTGGAGGATGTGGGCCTGGGCGATTGGATTGCGGATTATTTCGATCTGCGCGCCCCGCAGGAGCACTGGACGGCCGGCGAAGATCTGTCCGCCCTGCGCAGCTACGTAAGCAATTTCGCGAACGCGGCGGAGCCGATCGCGATCGGCGTCGTCGGCAAATACGTGGCCCTGGAAGACGCCTACCTGAGCGTCAAGGAAGCGTTGATGCATGCCGCCGTGTCCCTGAAACGCAAACTGCGCCTGCGCTGGATCGATGCCGAAAGCCTGGAAGAGGACGCGGCGCTGGACGGCCTGGCCGAGCTGGACGGCCTCGTCGTGCCCGGCGGCTTCGGCCCGCGCGGCATTGAAGGCAAAATCGCGGCGGCCCGCTACGCGCGTACGCACGCCGTGCCGTATCTGGGGCTGTGCCTGGGCATGCAGGTCATGTGCATTGAACTGGCGCGCCAGGCCTTGCGCGACGACCAGGCCAACAGCACCGAATTCAACGCGCATACCCGTCATCCGGTCATCGCGCTGATGCCTGACCAGGCCCATGTCGCGGACAAGGGCGGCACCATGCGACGGGGCAGCTATCAGTGCAACCTGGCGCCGGACAGCCTGGCGCGCCAGGCCTACGCGGCCCTGGGTTTCGGGAGCCGGATCGAGGAACGCCATCGCCATCGCTACGAATTCAACAACGCGTACCGCGAGGCGTTGGGCCGCGCCGGTTTGCGTTTCGCGGGGCTGTCTCCCGACGAGAATTTGGTGGAGATAGTAGAATTGGCGGATCATCCCTTCATGTTGGGGAGCCAGTTCCACCCGGAATTCCAGAGCCGTCCCACCCAGCCGCATCCGTTGTTTCTGCGTTTTGCGCAGGCGGCCATAGCCTGCGCGGAGCGGCGGCGGCAACAAGTCGCCGAGGCGACCCAGACCTTTATGGAGATGTCGTCCCCGGAAGCGCACCGGATCGCGGTAGGCCCGGACGAAGCCGCAAGGCCCGCGCAGGACTAGAGTCATGGCCGGACATTCCAAATGGGCCAATATCAAGCGCCGCAAGGGGGCGGTGGATGCCGCGCGCGGGAAGATCTTCACGCGCCTGACACGCGAAATCCAGGTGGCCGCGCGCAGCAATCCCGATCCCGACGCCAACTTCGCCCTGCGCCTGGCCATCGACCGGGCGCGCGCCGAAAATATGCCGCGGGATACGATCGACCGCGCCGTCAAACGGGGGGCAGGCCAGGACAAGGACGCCAGCGCGGTCGAGCAGATCGTATACGAAGGCTACGGGCCGCAGGGCGTGGCCCTGTTGATCGAGTGCCTGACGGATAACCGCAATCGCACCATCGCGGCCATTCGCCGGGTGTTCAACCGCGCGGGGTGCGCGCTGGCGGAACCCAACGCGGTGGCGTGGCAATTCAAGCGCCAAGGCCTCATCGTCATCCGCCGTCAGGAGCTGCCGGCAGCGATGACGGCCGAGGACGTTTTCATGCTGGCGCTGGAAGCCGGCGCCGAAGATATCCAGGACGAAGAGGAAAGCCTGGAAATCTATACCGAAGGCGCGGAACTGGCCCAGGTCGCGCAGGAACTGCAGCAATCCGGCGCGCCTTTCGCGTCCGTGGAAATGATCATGCATCCCCAGAACCGCATGGAATTGCCCACCACCGAGGCGCTGGGCGTGTTGCGCATGGTGGAAAATCTGGAAGACCTGGACGACGTCAATCGCGTGTTCCACAACCTCGCCTTGCAGGACGAAGCGTTGGCGCAATTGGCGGCTTGAGGCGCCGCGCGGCATGAGCGTGGTTTTGGGCATCGATCCCGGCATCGCCCGCGTGGGGTACGGCCTGTTGGCGGAGGACGCCGGCCAACAGGTCGCTTTTCTGGACTGCGGCATTCTGGCTACGTCCAAGAACGATGCCTTGCCGGTCCGGCTCCGCATTCTGCATGAGGATCTGGAGCAATTGGCGGATGAATACGCGCCCACCGTCTTGGCTATGGAGCAGATTTTCTTCGGACGCAACAGTTCGACCGCCTTCGCGGTCGGGCAGGCCTGCGGCGTGATCCTGTTGACCGCGGCCACGCGCGGCCTCCCGGTGCATCTCTACAAACCGGCGCAAATCAAGGAAGCCGTGACGGGCTCCGGGCGCGCGGACAAAGAGCAAATCCAGCGCATGGTCGCCATGGCCTTGCGCCTGTCGGCGGTGCCCCAACCGGACGACGCGGCGGACGGACTGGCGGTGGCGCTCTGCCATCTGTATCGCTATCCTTTCGCGGCGGCGGTGCGGGGCGCACAGGCCATGCCCGTCGGAGCGCGCGGCGGATGATCCGCAAGCTGGCCGGCCAAATCGTAGCGCAGGAAGCGCACGCGGTCATACTGGCGCTGGATGAGGGGCGAGGCCTGTGGCTGGAAGTCAACGTGCCCGATCCCGCCGCGGCGGAACTGGCGGTAGGCGAGAGCGTCAGCCTGTATACCCACCTCTACGTCAAAGCGGAAGAACTGAGCCTGTACGGTTTCCTCCGCACCGAAGATTATCGCTTCTTCCTGCAACTGTTGCGCGTCAACGGCGTCGGCCCCAAGGCGGCCTGCGGGATCCTGGGTGCCATGGCGCCCCCCGTGCTGGCGCAGGCCATTCTGCATAACGAGATCAAGGTCATTACGCGGGCTCCCGGCATCGGCAAACGGACGGCGCAGAAAATCATTATGGAGTTGGCGGATCGCATCGCCGACCTGGACGCGGACTATGCCGGCGTGCCGTCCGCGGTCCAGGCGGACGAAGAGGTATTGCAGGCCTTGATCCAGATGGGATTCAGCCAAGCGGAGGCGCAGCAGGCCTTGCGCAACGTGCCCGCGGATATTACGGACGAAGGCGAACGGATCCGATTGGCTCTGCGGCAATTGGGCTAGGTCGCCGTTGATATCGGCTTTAGCCGGAACAAGGCGCCTACCCAGTACCGCAATTGGGTGCCTTGCGCGCGCCCCTCTACGTCTCGCGCGGCTTTGGGTAACGAGCCAAGGCGGCCTTGAGTTCCTCGATCTGCTGGCCCTGCGCCTTCAGCTGCTGATCCTGCTCCGCCAGTAACTGGCCGCGTGCCTCGAATTGGCCATAGTGCTCTTCGGACATCGGGTACCAGTCATCCGTGCGCGGATCCAGCAGGCGCAACTCCTCCTGCGCGTCCAGCCCCCACGCGGTTTGCAACACGGCGCTGTACCATAGCCGCGCCGGAGGGGCGCCTTTTAGACGCGTCCGGGATCGGGACGGGGCAATTTCCGTGTACCCGGCCCCGGTCAGCCGGAAGCCCTGCACCCGCGCGACGGGCCGCGGGGGCAGGGCTTGCGGATCGCAGAGCCCGTATAGCCAGTATTCGCTGATGTTCATGGCCGCGTACGCGGCCTGCTTGTCATCTATGTATTCTTGTATCCAGCTCCCCAACAGGATCTCCAGCGCCAAGTCCGGCGAGCCGTCCTCTTCGCGCCGGACCGACGGCCGTCTCTGCCTGTCCGGGGGCGCCTGCCACACGAGGATATCCGGCCCCGGCATCTGATACGGGTTGCCTCTGCCCGCGCGGGAATGCACGCCCATGTCTCTCGACAGCTGGTACTCTACTGGCCCCGCGCGCGACAAATGCAGGAGCAGGCAGTGCTCCAGCTGCCGCGCGGCGAGCAGATGCTCGGTGCTTTGCGGTTCGTTCGGAATCTCGTAGAGATAGCCGTCCGGATCCACGCCGGCGGACGGGTATTGGATGCGTTCCAGCACGGACATCGCACGCTCCTGGAATCTTTTAGAGTCTTTCCGCCCAGTATACCGCGCGACGGCCCGACCGATATCGCGGGCCGCTGTCAGAAGTCCGATGCCATGCGTCGCGAGGCGCAAAACGCGCTTGGGTTGCGGTTACGGTTCGTATACGGTCGCCGGGCGCGCGTTTCATGTTCTGCCTTCCTCAGTCGGCGGCCAACGGCCCCTTGATTCATTACTCTTATCCCGTGGAGTCCATGCAGATGCGTTTTTCAGCGTTGGCGCCAACGCGTGCAGGCAGGATGGACGCAGCCGCGCGGCCTTGCGGGACTGGCCGGCATACGGCTTGGCCCGCGGCGAACCAGATCGGCGTCAATGCCGTTTGGCCCGTAGAGTCCGTGTGGCGCCAGTTCGGCCCAGAGGGGCGCGGAGCTGCCGTTGAGGCTGGATAAAGCATGGACCCCTTCGGTATAATCGTTTGCGCCTTGGTGCCGCGCGGATCTTGGCGCACGGTCCGCGCCGGGTAAACGAACGAGAACCTCATGTATCCCACCTTGCCCAACGGCATTGCGGATTTCCGCTGGTTACGTACCGCAGCGGACAGATATTTGTATGTGGACAAAACGGAGGACATAGCCGCGTTGGCCGCCCATTTGCTGCATGATCCGCAGCTGTTTTTCGCGCGCCCGCGCCGTTTTGGCAAGACCTTGCTGGTATCCACGCTGGAAGCGCTGTTCGCCGGCGAAAAAACGCTTTTTGAGGATACCTGGCTCGGACGCCAGGGGCATTGGGATTGGCGCTGCCGTCAATACCCCGTTTTGCGCCTGCAAATGGATATACGGGATGTGCGGACGCGCGAGGAACTGGCGAACGAATTGCGCGGTCTCGTGACGGATCTCGCCCAAACCGCAGGCCTGGCCGTGGAGACGGATCGATCGCCCTCGCGCATGCTTTCCCGCGTGATCCGTGCGTTGCACAAGGCGCGCGGACGCAAGGTAGTGGTCTTGATCGACGAATACGATACGCCCATCACGGAAAATATAGGACGGCCGGAGGCGCTGGCGGACGCATTGTCCGCGATGCGCGCCTTTTACGGAGCGCTCAAGCGGCACGATGAATGTATCCGCTGCATTTTCATGACCGGCATTACGCGTTTTTCCAAAGCCGGGCTTTTCTCGGGCGCCAACCATTTCCGGGACGTTTCCCTTTTCCCCGAATACAACTCGTTGTTGGGATTTACGCAAGCGGATTTGCGGGAGACCCCGGCTTTGGCCGCCGATGTCGCGCAATGCGCCCGGAACGTCGGGTGTACGGATGAGGCCTTGCGGGAGGCGCTGCGCCGCTATTACGACGGCTATCAATTCAGCCCGAAGCCGGAAGCGGTCTACAACCCGTTCTCGCTGGCGGAATGTTTGGCGGTGTTGCGCAAACCGGATCCGTACAGGCGCTGGAATCAAGACGCGTTGCCCAATGCCTGGGCCCAGTCCGGGACGCCTGAGCTCCTGTTCCGCTTATGGGAATCGAAACAGTACGTCTCGCAATACGTAACCCGCGCTGATGGCGCCGAGGATGCCCTGAAATTCCTGGAAACGGCGGCCTATGCCGCGTCGGAACCCGATATGACCGCGCTGATGTACCAGGCGGGATATCTGACCCTGAAGCGAAAGCCTGAACGCGAAGGCCAAGGCGGTTACTATCTGGATTGCCCTAACCGCGAGGTCAGCCGGACGTATGGCTTGTCCCTGATGCGCTGGCAGGAAAGAAAGGTTTTGGGTTGGCACGTGGCGGCCAGGGCGCAGACCGACTCGAACGCAGACGCCGTCAGGCAGGCTTTGCTCCAAGGCGATGCCGAGGCGATACGGGCATCCATAGACGATTTCATGCAATTGTTCGTCTACCCGGAACAGATCTTGCCGCACTCCAACAAGTCCATCTACAGTTTTGAGGATCATTATCGCAACCTGCTTCTTTGCCTCTTCGCCTGCTTGAACATGGACGCGCAGGCGGAAGCGCATACGCTGGCGGGACGCGCCGATATCGTCGTTCGGGCCCGCGAGCGCGTGATCGTCATTGAATGCAAATTGAACCGAAGCGCGGAGGAGGCCCTGCGGCAAGTTTGGCATAAGGGCTACGTCAACCGTTATCGAGGCAGCGGGAAGCCGGTAACGGTCGTCGGATTGAATTTCAGTGAAAGCACGCGCACCCTTGACGGCGCTGACGTACGCGCTTTGGGCGCATACGACCCGCAACGCAGACGCTGGTCGCACGAACCTTTCACCCAGCATACGCTGGCGGAATTGAGCGCGATGGAGGCCAGGGAGCGTTGGCGCATTGTTGCGGCTTGGCCTTTGCCCGATGCCGTGTAGGGTTTGGGGCTCGCGCCCGGATTGCGCGGCGGCTGACCGCGACGCGCCCATGTTTTCCCCATATGGGGGTTCATCGGTTCGCGCGCGGTAGCCGCCGTATCCGGAAATGTAGCGGGGCTTGGCGCGCTTGGCCGGCGATAATGTCGGAAGCGGCCAACAGCCGCTCAAGCCCAAACGCAGGGCGGTGGCTTGCCTAGGCCATGGGGCCAGATGGCGGATCGATGCTAGGAACGAATCGCGCTCGCAAATCTTGACTCCGCGGTTAATGCGCCCTTACGATATGACCGTGGCATCCTGCAAAGAGGACGGACGGAAGAATGGCTGAAGTGAATTCCCTGCGCAAGGGAAATATCTTCATCGAGGACGATCAACTGTGGCGCGTGGTGGACTATCACCACATCAAGATGGCGCGGGGCGGCGCGACCATTCGCCTCAAGGTACGCAACGTACGTACGGGGTCTCTGGTCGAAAGGACCTACAATAACGGCGCGCGGGTGGATGACGTGCGTCTGGAGGGACGGGAGATGGAATACCTGTATCCCGAAGGCGAGCAATACGTTTTCATGGACGTGGAATCGTATGACCAAATCGCCTTGACCGCCGATACCTTGGGGGAGGCCGTAAAGTTTCTGTCCGACAATCAGGTCATTGCCGTGGAGTTCTACGAAAGCGAGCCGTTGGGCGTAACCTTGCCGACGACGGTCGATCTGAAAGTGCAGTGGGCGGAAGCCGCCATCGCGGGCGACACCGCCACCAATCCCACCAAAATGGTGGAACTGGAATCGGGCTTCAAGCTGCAGGTACCGATGTTCGTCAAGGAAGGAGACGTGATTCGGGTGGATACCCGCGACGGCCGTTACGTAACGCGGGTATAGTATATAATCAGACGGTATGCCGCTGTAGCTCAGTTGGTAGAGCGACGCTCTCGTAAAGCGTAGGTCATCGGTTCGAACCCGATCAGCGGCTTAGCTTCATTGTGAATCCATTGCGCTGGCGACCGTATTCGTTGCGCCTTTGGGCCTGAGGTCTCGGAGCGAACATGGCCAGAACCGTATTTTGTGCCAAATTGCGGCGCGAACTGCCGGGTTTGGCCAAGCCGCCCTACAAAGGCGAGTTGGGGCAACGCATTTTCGAAAACGTCTCCCAGGATGCCTGGAATTTGTGGATGCGCCAGTCCGTCATCATCATCAATCATTACGGTTTGAGCCTCGGTGACCTGCAGGCCCACGAGTTCCTCATGCAACAGATGGAAGATTTCTTCTTCGGACCGGATGCCGAGATGCCGGAAGGCTGGACGCCCGAAGGAGTGCCGGGACCCGGCCTGCAACAGACCAAGGGCCAACGCACGAAATAACTCCGCGCGGTTTCGCGCGGGTCCTGTTCCGCATTGAAGGCAGGATGGGCGCTTATGCGTCTTGTCCGCAGGGTACGTCCGACGGAGTCGAATCGCGTCCAGGCTCTCTGACGCGCGGCGCGGCATAAAACCCAAAGCGACGAGGAAGCCGTAACTGCAAACGCCCCTGCACGCGGTACGCGGATATCCCGGGCGAGAGGCAAGTCGCTCGGCAGGGCCGACTTAGGAAGCGATCAGATCAAACTCGGGTTGCAGGTCGAATGCAAGACACGCGTAGGCTTGGCGCAGCGCCTGCTCCGCTTGTTGCGGCGTGGCGCATTCCGCAAAAATGAACCCGAGATAACTGTTGCCTTCAGGTAAGGGACGCAACGAATACCCTTCTTGCGCCGTCACCTGGATGTTGGTTATGCCGTCAACGGATAGGGCCTTTTCCAGTCCCGTGACGCCGCGCAATACGCCGGCTTGCGGAATCGGCATCATCATGACGCCCTGCGCCTGGCCTTGCGGCCGCAGATCCGGAATGGGGAGACCGCATGCATGGCGCAAGATCAACGATTCAAGCGATTCATCCGTTCCGAAACGCAACGTCTCGGAACAAAGGCCCCCGATAGACCGACCGGCGACTTCAATCAACCAAACGCCTTCGTCGTTGATGCGCAATTCGGCATGGACGGGGCCGAAGCCCAACCCCAAGGCCTGCGTCGCTCGCGCCGTGGCGGCCCGGACGTCATCTTGCCGGGCCGGGGGCAGGCGGGAAGGCGTAACGTAAATCGATTCCTCAAAAAAGGGTCCCTCCAAGGGATCGGGTTTATCGAAGATGGCCAGCACGTGCAGCGCCTCATCCGCCAGCAAGGCCTCTACCGCATACTCTGCGCCGGGAACGTAACTCTCCATCAGAAAATCCGGGCGGGGCATGGTTAGAGCCGTCTGGATGATGCGCAAGAGGCGACTGACCTTGGCTTCCAGATCGTCCGCGCTGTCCACGCGCATGACGCCTTGCGAACCATTGCGATCCAGAGGTTTGAGCACCAGCGGGTAACCGATGCGCTGGGCGGCTGCGGTGATCGAGTCCTGAGTCCCGACCCGTGTAAACTTCGGCACTTGCATGCAGGCCGCCGCCATTTTCTGGCGCATTACGTATTTGTTGCTGGCGGCCAGCGCGGCCTCCGGTTGGTTGTGGGGCAACCGCAGCTGAGCCGAAACCAAGGCCGCCACTTCCGTACCCGTGTCGTCCAAGGCAATGATGGCGTCAATCGGCGCGCGGTCATGCACGGCCCGGATTTCCTTGCACGCGGCGGTCGTATCGGCAAAGGGAAAACCCCAGCCATGTTTGGCGGAAGCCGCGAGTTCGCGGTCCATATCAACGGCGAGAAGGCACTGAATGCCCAGCGCCTGGCCCGCTTGCAGAAAAGGCGTCGCTCTATAGGTCTGGACGCTAGAAAGCAGCAGGACGCGTCGGTCAGTTCTCGGCATGGCAACTTGACGGAATGCTGGAATGAAACATGGAGCGCCCTTGAGCTATCACCCAAGAATGGCTATTCTCCCCAATCTGTCCGCAAGACTGTACGAAAAATGACATCCATTATACAATATCCGTTTCCAAGCGCTTGACGGACCAAGGCCTTGGATGAGGCACGGCGATCTGACGCGCGCGTTTTCAAGAAGCAATTGACAAAATCGCCCCAAGGCAGCATGATGGCCCAGAATGCGGCAGTACAGAGCGGTTGTTGCTTCAGTAATTGCGTTGGACTGGCGCTTCCAAGCATATCGGGACGCATTGCCAGCGATGGGGGCTAGAGCGAGGGAGGTCGTCGGTGCTGCGCAGCATAGGACTGAAGAACTTCAAATGCTTTGAAACTATGGCCTTGGAATGCGCCAAGCTCAATTTGCTATGCGGCTTGAATAGCGCGGGCAAGAGCAGCGTCATGCAAGCGCTGCTTGCGTTGCGGCAGTCATTCGACGCAGGGGAATTGCCTGCTGGCCGATTGGTTTTGGAGGGGGAGTTGATCGAGCTGGGTGCAGGCGCAGATATCCTGTTTGAAGATGCCCAACAAAATAGGGTTGAGTTTTCACTGCGCCATGAGGCCCTAGCAGAGGATTGTGCGCTGGCTTTTGACATAACGAACAATTCAGAACCGGATTTCGGTTGTTTCCGTACAGCTCATCAGCCGCATGCGCGCAGAACGGCTTCAGATGCCGCAAGCCAATACTTCGCTTCAGGTTGGCAAAACGTACCGCCGTTCGGGGGACAGCTCGTTTACGTGGCAGCCGAAAGATCCGGCTCGCGGAAACGGGATTCCCATGCCTCCGTTCTGGCGCGGCGAGAAGACTTCGATAGCGACGAAGCCTTGGCTGGGAACTGTCTCCTGGAACGTCCGGAACGACGGCTGGATCTGGATGACCCGCGTTGCATTGACCGCGATCGGCCGCGTTTGATCGACTTGGTTAATCTTTGGCTGCAAGAGATGAGTGCAAGGGCGCGTCTGCCAAGGCAAGCGGTTCGGGACGCTGATGCGTTAATAATACCTAGTTGGGCCTTGGACGGGTCAGGAAACAGGATCGCAAGAAGGCGTCTTGCCGCGCGGGTCGGGTACGGTTTTTCTTGCGTCCTGCCCGTCATCTTGGCGCTGTTTTCCGAAGCCGGTACGCTCTGCCTGATCGAACGCCCGGAAGCCCATCTGCATCCGCGCGGGCAAACGAAATTGGCGGAGCTGGCGGTCCGCGCGGCCAAGGCCGGCGTCCAATTGTTTATTGAAACTCATAGCGATCATTTCATGAATGGCATCAGGATTGCTGTCCGGGAGGGCCTGATCGTCCCGGAAGAGACTGCCTTTCATTATTTTGAGCGCAAGCATAACCGCGTTTGCGTTTCTACGCCCACGATAGATGCAAACGGACGGCTTTCTCAATGGCCGCGCGGCTTTTTTGACCAGTGCGAAGAAAATCTTGCAAAACTGCTTGTGCCCAAGCCGCAGTCGGCGTGAAATAACGGCGGCATTCCGTAATTTGCGCGCAATCCGCGCATCCCGTTCGGGTTGTTAACCGGTACAATCTTGCTTGGAACGTATGGAAGCTGTCAGAGGCGCGTCCGGACGTCAAGCGGAGAGCGTATCCCCTGGAGCAAGCGCAAGGCTCAGTTGAGGTTGCCGGCGTACTTCAACGAGTCGCATCAGGCTTCAACTTGTGCCGGAATTTCTCCCGGAACTTGCTGACCTTGGGCGATACCACGGCCCGGCAATATCCTTGGTCGGGATTCTTGAAGAAATACTCTTGGTGGTAATCCTCCGCGGCGAAGAACGCGGGCGCAGGAAGCAACTCCGTGACCAGGGGAGCCGGCCAGATGGCCTGCGCGGCCAGTTCGTCCATAATCCGCTGGGCCGTATCCCGTTGCGTATCTCCGCGGTAGAAGATGACGGATCGGTATTGGGTGCCGACGTCGGCGCCTTGCCGGTTCAGGGTCGTGGGATCATGGATTGCGAAGAACACCGACAGGACTTCCTCTAGGGACGTAACGTCAGGGGCAAAGGTCACCTGCACCACCTCGGCATGGCCTGTCCGCCCCGTGCAGACCTGTTCGTACGTGGGATTGTCCTTATGGCCCCCTGCGTAGCCCGAAATCACCTGCGTAACGCCTTCCATGCCCAGGTATACGGTCTCCAGGCACCAAAAGCACCCGCCGCCCAAGATAATCGCGTCCGCGCCCATGTTTTCTCTCCTCACTCCGTCTCGATTTTCTCGATGCGTACGCGGAAGGGTTCGCCGTTTACGGCGAAATCCACCGCCAGAGGCCCGGCTAACGTTTCGTCAGGCGCGGCCAGAGAGACCTCGCGCGCCAACGTTTCTTCCCGCAGGTAAGCGCCGAACGCCTGCAGCGCGTCGGCCAAGGCCGGCGCGGACGATTGCAGGCGCAGCGTTATGCGGTCCGCGATGTCCAGTCCCGTATCCTTGCGCGCCTGTTGCACGCGGCGCACCAATTCCCGGACCAATCCTTCCTGTTCCAGGACCGGCGTAAGGGTCGTGGCGATAGCCACCGTCGTCCCTTGGCTCTCCGCCACACTATAGCCGGCCCGCGGCTTTTTGCGGATTTCCACGTCCTCGGCCGTAACGGAGAAGGACTCGCCGTCCAGGGTCAGGGCCAGGCCTGCGTCTTGCGTTACGGCCGCCGCGGCCTGAGCGGGGTCCATCCGGGCCAGGGCCGCGCGGATTTTGGGGTATCCCGCGCCGTATTTCTGCCCCAGTTGCTTGGGCAAGGGGAAGACCTCGATCTCCACCAAATCGTCCGCGGCGTTGAGCGTCAGCCGTTTGACGTTCAGTTCATGGCAGATCATGTCCCGGTACTGGGTCAGGACGTCGCCTTCCTGCGCGCCGGATGCCTGAACGACGACTTCCTGCAAAGGCTGGCGGACCTTGAGCTGGGCCGCCTGCCGCGCGGCGTGCCCCAGGCGCGCCACCCGCTGCACCAAAGCCATCTGCCGGTTGAGATCAGCATCCAGGCAATCCTCCTTCACCGCCGGCCAATGGCTCAGATGAACCGTATTCGGCGCTTCGGGATCCTGGCCCGCGACCAGGTTCTGGTACATGGCTTCCGTCAGGAAGGGGGCGGCAGGCGCCATAATCTGGCTCACCGTCACCAGGACTTCGTGCAGGGTCTGCAGCGCGGCGGGATCCCCGTCCCAGAAACGGCGGCGGTTGAGGCGTACATACCAGTTGGAAAGGCGTTCGACGAAGCGGGCGATGGGGCGCGTGCAACCGAGGGCGTCGTAATTTTCGTAGGCTTGGGTCACGCCCTGGACCAGCGCCTGCAGTTCGGACAGGACCCAGCGGTCCAGTTCATGCGTCACGGGCGCCGCTGCCCGTTGCGGAGTCCAGCGCGCCAGATTGGCGTAGGTCACGTGAAAACTGTACGTGCTCCACAACGTATTGAAGAACTTGCGCACCACCTCTTCCAGCAAATGGAAATGGAAACGACGGCTGTTGCCCGGCGGCGCGGCCGCATACATGCTCCACCGCGTGGCGTCGGCGCCGAACTTCCGCATGGATTCCCAGGGATTGACGACGTTGCCGCGGGACTTGCTCATCTTGCTGCCGTCCGCGGCCAGAATATGCCCCAGGCAGACGACGTTCTTGAAGGCGGGCCGCTCGAACAGCAACGTGCTGACCGCATGCAGCGTATAGAACCACCCGCGCGTTTGGTCGATGGCTTCGCAAATGAAATCGGCTTGCTGGTGGCGTTCCCAGTTCTCGACGTCGCCGAAGGGATAGTGCCATTGCGCGATCGGCATGGCGCCGCTGTCGAACCAGCAGTCGGCGACTTCGGGCACGCGGCGCATGACGCCGCCGTCCGGGGCCGTCCAGGTGACGTCGTCCACCGCGGGGCGATGCAGATCGAGCGCGGACAAGTCGCGCCCGGTCAAGGCCTCCAGTTCGGCTACGCTGCCGACGCATACGGCGTAATCGCTGCCGGGGGCGTCGCTGCGCCAGATGGGCAGCGGCGTGCCCCAGAAGCGGTCCCGGCCCAAGGCCCAATCCACGTTGTTGGCCAGCCACTGGCCGAAACGTCCGTTCTTGATGTGCTCCGGGTACCAGTTGATTTGCTGGTTCAGGGCGACCAATTGCTCCTTGCGCTGGCTGGTGCGGATATACCAGGTTTCCTTGGCGTAGTACAGCAGGGGCGCGTCGCAGCGCCAGCAGAAAGGATAGGTATGCTTGTAGGCGCCGGCCTTGTACAGCAGGTTGCGGCCCTGCAATTCCGCGATGATGCCGGGATCGGCGTCCTTGACGAACTGCCCGCGCCAGTCCGTCACTTCCTCCCGGAAGGTGCCGTCGGGCAAAACCGTCTGGATGACGGGCAACCCGTGCTGCCGGCCCAAATCCAGATCGTCGGCCCCGAAAGCCGGCGCGATATGGACGATGCCCGTGCCGTCCGCGGTGGTGACGAAGTCGGCGGGCAGGATGCGCGCGTAGGGTTCCGCGACCGGCAGGTACGCGTACAGGGGGCGGTAGCGTCGTTCCAAAAGGTCCGCGCCCTTGCACCGCGCCAATACCGCGTACCCCGGCTCCAGCGCGGCCTCGGCCCGTTCGGCGGCCACGTATATCTTGTCTCCGGAGACGTCGCGCACCGCTACGTAATCCAGCTCCGCGCCGACCGCCAGCGCCGCGTTGCCGGGCAAGGTCCAGGGCGTGGTGGTCCAGGCCAGGAAATAGGCGCCTTCTTCGTCCAAGGCCGGGAACTTGACGTAAATGCTGGGATCTTCCGTATCGTCCCGGTATCCCAGCGACAGTTCGTGGCTGGACAGCGGCGTGCTGCAACGCGGGCAGAAAGGCACGGATTTGAAGCCCTGGTACAGCAGATCCCTGTCCCACAGCTGCTTCAGAACCCACCACAGCGATTCCACGTACTCCCGGTGGTAGGTGACGTAGGGGGTTTCCATGTCCACCAGGAACGCCATGCGTTCGGTCAGGGCTTCCCACTCGCTGATGTATTCGGACGCGGAGTCCTGGCACAGGCGATTGAATTGGGCGATGCCGTACTCTTCGATGGCCCGCTTGCCGCCCAGGCCGAGCGTCTTCTCCACCTCGATCTCGACGGGCAAGCCGTGGGTGTCCCAGCCGCCTTTGCGCAGGACGCGGTAACCCTGCATGGTGCGAAAGCGCGGAAACATATCCTTGAAGGCGCGCGCCAGGACGTGATGAATGCCGGGCGGGCCGTTGGCCGTGGGCGGCCCCTCGAAGAAGGTGAAGTCGGCCCCGTCCAGACGCTCGCTCTGGGTGCGTTCCAGCAGGGATACGTCTTTCCACAGCTGCAGAACCTTTTCCTCCAGCGCGGGAAAATTCGCCTTGGCCTCCACCGGCGCGAAACCGGATCGGCCGTCGCTCTCGGTCATGCTCGCACTCTCTCCTCCGTCCTGAAGACGAGAAAACAAAAAGCCGTCCCTCGCAGGGGACGGCTGCGCCGCGTTACCACCCCAGTTCCCGCCGTCGCGGGCGCCTCAGATCCCCGGATTCGCGCCTGGAAGGCGAACGGGGTGCGCCGGTAACGGGGCGCAAAGCCGACGACGCCTACTCCAGCCTGCGCTGTTTGGGGCCGCGACTCGGTAGGGATTTTCGCTTCGAACGTCGCTGCGCCCGGCTTCCACCGGCCCGGGCTCGCTGTCGCCGCGCTCGAACCTACTCATCTACGTCAGCGTCTCTGCTTGCAGTGTACGCGCGTTCTTTCTTGCCTGTCAAGATAGGAGGGCTAGAATGCGCAAGCGGCGGCCCCGGTGCGGGCGGGCGCCGCGCAAGGGATGGACGGCGCGCCATCCCGGGACAGGGAGGCAAGGCGAAGGCGTATGACCAAGGCGCGCGTACTGGTTTCCGTCGCGGACAAGACGGGGATTGCGGATTTGTGCCGGGCGCTGTCGGATCAGGTGGAGGCGTTCATTGCCAGCCGCGGTACGGCCGCGTTGCTGCGCGACGCGGGCTTGCCCGTAGCGTCCCTCGAAGAATTGGGCAGTTGGCCGGAAATGCTGGACGGGCGCGTCAAGACGCTGCAACCGCAGATTCACGGCGGCATTCTGGCGCGCCGCGAGGCCGCGCACCTGGCGGAATTGCAGGCCCGCGGCCTGCATCCCATCGACCTGGTGGTGGTCAATCTGTATCCTTTCGAGGCGACCGTAGCCCGACCGGACGTGACGTGGGACGAGGCGATGGAGAACGTCGATATCGGCGGGGTGGCCCTGATCCGGGCCGCGGCGAAGAATCACGCGCACGTATCCGTGCTGGTGGATCCGAACGATTACGCGGCCTTCGCGGCCGCGTGGCGGCAAGGGCAAGTGGATCGGGAACTGCGCAAGACCCTGGCCCATAAAGCGTTCCGCCGCACCTTGGCCTACGATGCGGCCATTGCCCGTTTTTTTCAGGAGCCGTCGGCGTCCGCCTCGTCGCTGCCGCCCGTTTTGCAACAGGATCTGGTTCTGCTGGAAGCCAGTCGCTACGGCGAGAACCCGCATCAACAAGGCGGCTTCTACGGCGCGCCGGGCGCCGCCTTGCCTTTCGCGCAGTTGCACGGCAAGCCCATGAGTTTCAACAACTGGCTGGATCTGGACGGCAGCTGGCGCGCGGCCCAGAGTTTCGACGCGCCGACCGTGGCCATCGTCAAGCACGGCAATCCCTGCGGCATCGCCTCCGCCGCTTCCCTGGAGCAGGCGTACGCGTTGGCGTTGCAGTCGGATCCCGTCAGCGCGTTCGGCAGCATCGTGTCGTGCAACCGGCCCGTGGATGCCGGTACCGCCGAGCGCGTGGCGGCGCTGTTCGTGGAAGTGCTGGCCGCGCCGGATTATGCGGAAGAAGCGCTGACGCGCCTGACCCGGAAGAAAAACCTGCGCATTCTCAAAGCGCGCAATGCGCATGGCGGCGCTTTCAGCCTGCGCAGCGCGTGCGGCGGGGTCCTGGTGCAGGAGCCGGATACGGATCGGGCCGATCTGGACGTACGGCAGTGGACGTGCGTGACGGAACGCCTACCGACACCGGCCCAGCGGGATGCCCTGGCCTTCGCGTGGCACGCGGCGCGCTTCGTGAAAAGCAACGCCATCGTGCTGGCGCAGGGCGCGGCCTCCGTGGGCGTGGGCGCGGGGCAGATGAGCCGTTTGGATGCGGTCCATCTGGCGGTGCGCAAGGCCGGCGCGCGGGCGCAGGGCGCCGTGCTGGCGTCGGACGCCTTCTTTCCTTTTCCCGACGGCCTGGAAGCCGCCGCGGACGCGGGCGTCGCGGCCGTCGTTCAGCCCGGCGGCTCAATGAGGGACAAGGCCGTCATTCAGGCGGCCAATGACCGGGGACTGGTCATGCTGCATACGGGACGCCGCCACTTCCTCCATTGACCGGCGCGCGTTACGGATCGCTGGCCAAGGCCACGAAGGTCGTCCGGCCGGCCGCGACGGTGACGGGCGTCGTCAGGATCTCGTCCCGCAAACGCGCGCGCAAGGTATACGCCCCCGCGGGGACGTTGCCGAAAGCGGACGTTTCGCCCCAGAACGGATCCCCGCGGATGCCGCGCTCCACTTTGTAGTTGCGGGAGCCCCGGACGCGTCCGGCGACATGGGGCAGGAGCTGCAAGCTGGCCCCTTCCCAAATGCGCCCTTCCCGGGACGTGACGCGTACGGCCACGACGCCGGTACCCGGCAAAGGCGCAATCCACAAGAGCGGATTGACCGTGTTTTCGTAACGGTTGCGTCCGAGCCGGACTTCCAGATGCAGGTGCGGGCCGATGGCCACGCCCGTCTGCCCCGCGGTGCCGACGAAATCCGCCGGCGCGACCCGGTCGCCCGCTTCGACCCAGACCTCATGCAGATGCCCCAGCAGCAGATAGACCGCGGCGTCCCCGCGGCCGGGCAGAGACAGCGCGCGGTCCAACCGGATCGCCACGGCATGGCCGTAAAAGGGACGGTTGACCCATTTGCCCAGAGGCACGTGGGCATCCCAGCCCGCAAACGTCACTTCGCCCTTCACCCCGGCCCGGACGCGCATGCCCTGGCGGGCCCTCAAGTCCAGGCCGTGATGCAGAATGTACCGTCCGCCCAAATCGTTGCCGTAGGGGAACCCCGCTTCGTAGTCGAACGGCTCAGCGCCCTCCAGCAGCGCATGGCTGATCCAGAAGTGATCCTGCCCGGACGGCGCGAAGGCGTCCCACGCGTGGCTGACGTAGGGATATACGATGGGCGTGGGCGTGAACGTCGGCGTGGGCGTCGGCGTGTAGGTGGGCGTGGGCGTCGGCGTATAGGTGGGCGTGTAGGTGGGCGTGGGGGTATGCGTGGGCGTCGGCGTGTAGGTGGGGGTGTAGGTCGGAGTGAACGTCCAGGTGGGCGTGGGGGTGAACGTGGGCGTCGGCGTCAGGACGAACAGGGGCGTGCCGACTGGGCGCCGGGCGGCGAAGATGGGCGTGCCGCCGCCCGCCCGCGGGACGGGGGCGGAGGCGCCTGCGACCCGTCGCGCCCCCGTCCGCGCCGGATCCGCGGCGGGTCGCCGATCCGCCGCGGGCCACGCGCGGCGCATGCGCGTATCCTGGAGCCCCAACCCCAGGATCCCCAGCACGAGAATTGATAACATGAGATAATGCGCGAGCGTCCTTTCCGCTTTGAGGCGGCGCCAGCGCGCGCGCAGCGCAACCGGCCGCGGCGCGTTGCGCGCGCGGTCAGCCAGGCGTCGGGTTCCGCGCCGGAAGGCCTGCCAAGCCCAGGTTGGACGGGGAGGGATCCGCATGAACGGGTTGCCGCGGAATCCTCAAAAAGAGAGGCGGGCGACGAGGGAGCGCATGAACCCGGCCATTCGCTTTGACATCTTTACCTTGTTCCCGGGCATTTTTACGGGATTTCTCGCGGAAAGCTTGCTGAAACGCGCCCAGGAACGAGGCCTGATCCAAGTGGCTTTGCATGACATTCGTCAGTATGCGGCCGGTCCCCATCGCGTCTGCGATGATACACCATACGGCGGCGGCGGGGGCATGGTGCTCAAACCGGAACCGGTATTCGCCGCCGTGGAGAGCGTCTTGGGCGCGCCGCCGCTCGCGGCCGCCGCGCCGATTATTCTGTTGACGCCGCAAGGGCGCGTCTTTTCCCAAGCCTTGGCCGCGGAACTGAGCCAGCGCCCGCGTCTGGCTTTCATTTGCGGGCGCTATGAGGGCGTGGACGAACGCATCCGCCAAGGGTTGGCGACCGACGAAATCAGCGTCGGCGACTACGTCCTGAGCGGCGGCGAAGTGGCCGCCATGGTCGTCATGGAAGCCGTCAGTCGCCTGATGCCCGGTTTTTTGGGCTTTGCCGACGGGGCGCGCCAGGACAGTCACGCGCGCCCTATGCAGGGCCTGTTGGAGGGTCCCCAGTACACGCGGCCGCTGGCCTTCCGGGACATGGCCGTACCGGACGTCTTGCTGAGCGGGCATCACGCCCGCGTCGACCAGTGGCGACGGGAGCAGTCCCTGTTGCGCACCGCCCAACGACGTCCCGACCTCTTGCCGCGCGCGGCCCTGGACGAACGCGAACGTCAGTTTTTGCGCAGCCACGGCTATGATCCGGACGCGCCGTCTCCAGGCCGCGCAGACGTCCGTTGAGTTCCGCCGCCGGCAAACCGGCGCGGCCGCCGCGGCTGGATGCCGCGTACCCGGTTCCGTATCGCATCGTTTTCCGTTCCGCGCGTCCGTAACGGCTCTCGCTTTTGTCGATTGTCCCTGGGCCTGTGATAGGATGGCGACTCTTGCGTCTCGGATAGCGTCAGTTTCTGCGGATTGTTGCCTCATGTACCAAGCCCTTCTGGATTCGCTCCAGCCTCCCGTAACCGACACAACGCCCCAAGTGGAAGTAGGCGACATCGTGCGCGTGCATCAACGCATCACGGAAGGACGCACGGAGCGCATCCAGATTTTCGAGGGCGTGGTCATTTCATCCCGCGGCGGCGCGGCCGCGGGGGCTACGTATACGGTGCGCCGGGTGGCCTCGCACGGCGTGGCGGTAGAGCGCACCTATCCTTTGCACAGCGCCAACGTGGCCAAGGTGGACGTCGTGCGCAAATCCAAGGTGCGCCGGGCGCAGTTGTATTACCTCCGCCAACGCCAGGGCAAATCCGCCCGTCTCAAGGAACGCGTCGTTTCCCAGAGATAACGACTTCCGCGCCGGCGCGTCCTGCCGCGGGGCGACTGTTTGCGCTGACGGCGCACTCTTTCCGGCATTGTCCATGCGTCATCGGCAGACGGCCGCCGCGCGAGGCAGGCGCAGCCTGCGCTTGGCCGTTCGTTGGGACCTGTACCGACCCCCTGATACGATCCTGATCGGCTTCAGGCCTCCAGACGCAGGCCCGGCCTGCGCGTCAACGCCTTGGGTGATCCTGATTCCTTCTTCGTGAACGCGAGGCTCTGCCCGGCGGACGCGCGGCGCGCAGCCCGTTCCTCAATGCCGCATCTGCAACTCGAAAAACGCTATTGGTCCGCGGGCGGCCTGGTGGCGGGCGTAGACGAGGCGGGCCGGGGATCCATTGCGGGGCCTTTGGTCGCGGCGGCCGTGGTGCTGGGACCGCATACGGATCTGTCCGGCTTTTGGACGCGCGTCAAAGACAGCAAAAAATTGAGTCCGCCCGTGCGTACGCGGCTGGCGCGGTGCATTGTCGAAGCGGTCCTAGGCCATGCCCTGGGCATCGTGTCCGCGCAGGAGATCGATCGGATGGGCATCAACCGCGCCAATCAGTTGGCTATGGAGCGCGCGGTGCTGGGCTTGTCCGGGCCGGTGCAGGCCGTAGTGGCGGATTGGATCGGGGCTTGGCCCCTGCGCCTGGAGCCCTTGCAGCCGGCGCCGGAGCAAACCCGCGTCGCCAAGGGCGATGCGCAACACGTGTCCGTGGCGGCGGCTTCCATCTTGGCCAAGGTGCGCAAAGACGAATGCATGCGGGAACTGGATCGCCGCTTTCCCCAGTTCGGCTTCAAGGCCAACAAGGGGTACCTGACCCGCACCCACGCCGCGGTCCTGGCGGCGCAAGGCCCTTGCGTAGAGCACCGTTTCGCATTCAAACCCTTGGCGGATCGCTTCTGCCGCGTGGAGGGCCATGCGTGAAGGACGGCCCGCCCCTGCGCCGGCCGGAGGCTTGTGGGTGCTCTTGGGGCCGACGGGCATAGGCAAGACGGACGTGGCCTTGCGCCTCGCGCGGCGCCGGCCGCTGGAGATCGTCAATGCCGACAGCCGCCAGATCTATCGCGGCCTGGACATCGGCACGGCCAAGCCGTCGCCGGCGCAGCGCGCCGCCGCGCCGCATCATCTGTACGACGTCCGGCCGCCGCATCAGGTCTTGTCGCTGGCGGAGTATCAAAAGCTGGCCTGCGCCGCCATCGACGACGTTCTGGCGCGGAAGCGCCGGCCTTTGCTGGTGGGCGGCACGCCTCTGTACATAAGGGCCATCGTGCAAAATCTGCGCATTCCGGCCGTACCGCCCGATCCCGTACTGCGGGCCGAATTGGAAGCCCGGCTGGCGGAGCGGGGGGCGGATCCCCTTTTCCGGGAATTGGAACGGCGGGATCCCGCCACGGCCGCCGTTACGGATCCCCGTAACGGGCGCCGCATCGTGCGGGCCCTGGAGGTGTTTCTCAAAACCGGCCAATCCAAAGTCCGGCTGGAAGGCGAACGCCCGCCGCGCTGGCCCGTGCGGATGGCCGGCCTGACCTGTCCGCGCCCCGCGCTCCACGCGCGCGTCAAGGCCCGCATCGACGCCATGATGCAAGCCGGGCTGCTGGAGGAAACGCGCGGCTTGCTGGCCCAGGGCGCGGATCCGTCTCTGCCGGCCCTGACGGCCTTGGGCTATCCCCGCATGATCCAGCATCTGGCGGGCGAACTGTCCCTGGCGGACGCGGTCGCGCAGATCCAATACGACACCCACCGCTACATTCGCCATCAATATACGTGGTTTCGCCGTTGGCCGGACGTCAAGTGGATACCGCGCGACGGCGCTACGCCGTCGGAGCTTGCGGACTGCCTGCTCCAGCACTGGACATGAGCGGCGTACGGATGCGCACAGCCCATGGCGGCGCAGGGGCTGCCCCTGCGCGGGCGCCAACGGACGGGCTGGAGGCGGGAACGAAAACGCCTGCTCCAGCCGCCGGGCGAACGGTCAAAACGGGTTGCGGATGCGAGCCTCTTCGCAGTAAAATCCCTGACCTTTATAAGCGCAAACGCAAAGGACTCGCGCAAGCCCCGGGCCTGCCCGGCGACGGCCACCGTTCGCGCCGGCGTCTGACTGACCGGGCAGGGCATAGGGCGTACATTGCGGCATGGTTACGATAGCGCAGGCAGCGATCCCTCCGAACGAACGCGGGGCGGCGCACGCGGATCCGCCGGCGCCTGGAACCGACGCGGTCTTGCCGGCTGCGCAAGGCTTCCACGAATTCGCCGTCGTCGGCCAGGCCCAGGCGGCCCTGTCCGGCCCTGACTTGCTCTTCCTGAGCGAAACCGAACTGCCGCCCGCCTTGCGCGCGTGGCTGCCGGCGGCGTGGCCCGCGCCCGCGCCGCAACCGGCCGGCGCGGAGCCCTACGCGCTGGCATTGGAGCCCCGGATCCTGGAGGCCTTGCGCGCGTTCGTGGAAGCCTTGCCGCCCAGCCTGCGGCCCGCGGAAAGAGGCCTGATCGCCCGCGCCTTCGTCACGGCGCATATTCACCATGAAGGCGTATGCCGGAAGTCGGGCGAACCGTACATCCTGCACCCCTTGGCCGTAGCGACCATTCTCCTGGATTTGGGCATGGACGCGGAAGCGCTGTGCGCGGCGCTGCTGCATGACGTGGTGGAGGATTCCGACTGTTCCCTGCAGCTCCTGGAAACCTATATGGGGCAGGCCGTCGCCCGCCTGGTGGACGGCGTGACCAAACTGCAACGCATTGACCACCTGAGCCAGATCCAGGGAGCCACGACGTCCAACCGCAAGGCGGAAACCCTGCGCAAGATGTTCGTCGCGATGGTGGACGACATGCGCGTCGTCATCGTCAAGCTGGCCGACCGGGTGCATAACATGCGCACGCTGGACGGACTGCCGCCCTTGAAGCGCAAGACCATCGCCCACGAAACGCTGCAGATTTTCGCGCCCCTGGCCAACCGTTTGGGCATGGGCCAATTCAAATGGGAACTGGAGGATCTGAGCCTGCGGCATCTGGACCGCGAGGTGTACGACGAAATCTCCCGCTCCATGGCCCAGAAACGCCAGGTCCGGGAAGCCTGGGCGCAGCGGACCCGGGATCTCATTCAACGCCAGTTGGAGGCGGTGCGGATTGACGCGGAAGTCACGGGGCGCCCCAAGCACATCTACAGCGTGTTCAAGAAGATGGAGCGCAAGGGCATTCCCTTCAGCGAGGTCTACGACATCCAGGGGTTCCGCATCGTGACCGACACGGTCTCCGACTGCTATGCCGCGCTCGGCGTCATTCATGGGCTGTGGCGGCCGATTCCGGGCGAATTCGACGATTACATCGCCAGTCCGAAGGAAAACATGTACCAATCGCTGCACACCGCCGTGATTGGGCCGGACGGCACGTCGATGGAAGTGCAGATCCGGACGCGGGAGATGCACGAGGTGGCCGAACTGGGGGTGGCCGCGCACTGGCATTACAAGGAGCGCGGCCCGAGCGACGAGGGCGTGCCGCAACGTCCGCTCAACGACAAGATTGCCCTGATGCGCTCCCTCATGGATTGGCGGCAAGACGACATGGATGCCGAGGAATTCGTGCAGCGCATTCAGTCGGACGTGTTTCAGGACCGCGTGTACGTGTTTACGCCGCAGGGCGACGTCATCGACTTGCCGCGCGGGGCCACGCCCATCGATTTCGCCTACCAGATCCACTCGGAACTGGGCGAGCGCTGCCGCGGGGCCAAGGTCAACGGCGTCATCGTGCCCCTCAACAAGCAACTCCAGAACGGCGATCAGGTCGATATCATCGCGGCCAAGCGGGGCGGTCCCAGCCGCGACTGGCTGAATCCGGACGCGGGCTACATCCGGACGCAACGGGCCCGCAGCAAGCTCGTATCCTATTTCCGCCGCCAGGCCCGCGAAGCGTCCGTAGCCGACGGGCGTCTCGTGGTGGACAGGGAGCTCAAACGCTACTCCGTCAAGTACGGCTTCGAAGAACTGTCGCAGATGTTCGGATACAAGAGCGTGGAAGACTTTCTGGCGGCCGTCGGGTATTCCGACATCAGCGTGCATAGTTTGGCCCAGAAGATCCTGGACCGGGAAAGGCAGGAAAAGCGGGAACAGGCCCTCCTCGCGCCGCCGTCCCGGCCCAAAGGGAACGCGGCGCCCCAAGCCATATCCGGCACGGAAATTCTGGGCCAAAGCGGTTTGTTCGCCCAACCGGCCGGTTGCTGCAAGCCCCTGCCGGGGGAACGCGTCCTGGGCTACATCACGCGGGGCAAAGGCGTGACCGTGCATAAGGAGGCCTGTCCCAATCTCAAGGCGCGGCGCCGGGATCCGGAAGAGGCCTCCCGCATCGTGCCGATGCAATGGGAGCAGGATACCGAGGATATGGACTGCTATGACGTGTCGATCGAAGTGCAGGCCTACGACCGCGCGGGCCTGCTGCGGGACATTACGGCCGTGGTGGCGGACGAAAAACTGAACATGCGCCGGGCCGACGCGCACGTCAACGAACGCAACAACGTAGCCATCGTGCATGTGGACCTGGATATTCGCGACGTGCGCCAATTGTCGCGCGTGATGTCCCGGCTTGATCGGCTGCCCAACGTCAGAAACGTGCGCCGCAAGGTGAGCTGAACGGAACCGCGCGCGGGAGCAGGGTCCGGGTCTGGCCGCGGACGGGACTGCGCGCGCGGCGCGGGCCTCCTTTGGACCCGTTACGCGCGCGCCGCCCTGCGCCTGTCCGCCCGTAAATATCGACATGACGGCTGTATATAATGCGATGCGACGGCGCGCGGCGGAGGCCGCACGCGCGGACGAAGGCGACAGGTTCTGGTAGCGCGCCGAGGGCGCGCCGATGCGAACCGGAAACCTGGAGGAAAGCCGAGGAGTGGCCATGACGACGTCCAATGCCCATCGCGCAGGCCGCCGGCCTTTCCGTGCGGTCCGCGCGGTCGGTGCCGCACTGGGTGAGCCGCGGCCGCGGTTCCGGTCGCGGCGATACGCCTCGATCCCATGCGCGAACTCCTGACGCGCCCGCGGGCGCGCGCCGCGGCCGGGCCGCACTGGTTCGCGTTGGCGTGCGTCCTGCTGGCCTTTGCGCGCCTGGCTTTCGATCTGGATGCCAAAACCCTCTGGTGGGACGAAAGCCTCAGTTTGCAACGGGCGGAGCAAGGTTGGCGGGATCTGCTGGCCGGCAAACTGATCCTGTGGGATAACGAGCGCGAGAGAGTGACCTGGGATCAGCACCCGTTCGCCTATTTCGCGTTGCTGGGCGCGTGGCTGCGGCTCGCGGACGCGACGCCTTTCCTGCTGCGCTTTCCTTCCCTGTTGGCGGCTGTCCTGTTCGTGCCGGTCGTATGGCGTTTTGCCCTGTTCCTGCAACAGAAGCAGTTGGCGCCGCGCCATACCCCCTATTGGGCGGCCGCCTTGGCCGCGGTCAACCCCTTCCTGCTGTGGTACGGGCAGGAAGCCCGTCCCTACGCGTTGTGGATGCTGGCCTCCCTGACGGCTTTCTGGGCCTTGTGGCAGTGGATGGACACATGGGACTACGCGCAGGGCAAGTTCCGCCACCGGCCGCGCTGGGCCTGGCTCTACCTGGGGGCCATGTTGCTGGCGCTGACGACCCATTTCTACGCCATCATGATGATCCCTATCCACGGCCTTTTCATCGCGGCCTACATGTTGCGCATTGACCGCAAGTTCGCCATTGAAATCATGACCTTCCTGCTGTTGCTGGCCGGCGTGTTGGCTTTTGCTGTGTACCGTTTCATCATTACCCAGCCGGGAGCGGGCTCCAACTACGCGGCCATGGATCTGTGGACCATCGGTCGGGAAATGCTGCACGCCTTCGGCACCGGCCTCAGCACGCGGCCCGAACGGGTCGCCTGGCTGGACGGCGCGTTCCTGCTCCTGGCCGCCTACGGCCTCTGGCATAGCGCGGCCTCCCCCGAACGGCGGCGCGACAAAGGATGGTTTCTGGGCGTCTATTTGCTGTTGCCGGTCGCGTGCCTGTTCGCGGCTTCCGTCGTGCAGCCCAACTACATGGCGGCGCGTCACCACGCCCAGTTGATCGGCGTCTTCCTGCTGGCGGCGGCGTCAGGCCTGGCGGCCCTGTCCGCCTACCACTTCCGGGCCACGGCGGTCTGCGCCGCGTTGATTTTCGGCAGTTCGCTCTACAGTTCCTACCGCTATTTCGAGTCGCCCTCCTACGGCAAGGCGCCGGACTACGCCCTGGTGGGCCGTATACTGGAAGATCGTCTCCGCGCCGGCGATTTGGTCGTCTTCAAAGGGCCGAACAGCTGGCGTCTGTTCCGTTATTTTTTCCCCATGGAGGAAATCGAGGCCGCGCAGGCGCGGGGCGTGCGCGTGGATTGGAAAGGCATGCCGTTCCTGCGCGCCAACGAACCCCAGCTGTCGACGGACGATCGCCTGCGCGCCCTGGCGGACGCATACGACCGCATCTGGATGGTGGATGATCGCACGTTGCCCTATGAAGATCCGCAGCATACCGTGCTTTCCTGGTTGCGGGCGCATAGGCACGAGCACGGGAAATGGGAATTTTTCCACCCGAACTCCAGTTTGGCGCTGTTCCTGTTCCTGCCGGCCGATCCCAATCCGGTACGGGAGCTGCCAGTCGCCGCTGACGTGGCCGTCGGCGCGACCTTCGGCGACAGCTACCGGCTCCAGCGCATTGCCCTAGGACATCGCTTATGGGCGACCAGCCAGTTGCCGTTGACCCTGTATTGGGAAATGCTGGAGACGCCTCCGGCGGTCTATCGGTACATCGCCTGGTTGGAGGAGGTCGGACCGGACGGCGCGCGCATCAAACTGCCGCATACGGAAATGGCCGGCGCGTTTCCCGCCACTGCCGGGCACTTGATGCTGGATTACAGTCACGTGGAAGCGCCGCTGCACTGGCAGGAGGACCGCCAATACCTGTTGCACGTCATGCTTTACGACGTCAGCAACGGGAACAAGTTGGCCATTACGGATCCGGCCGCATTCCAGGCGAAAGACGACGAACCGGCTCTCGTCATACCGCTTCCGTTACGCGCGGAGCATTTGGGTTCCGCGCGCGGCTGACGTTGCCTTGCGACGCGGATCCGGCGGGTCTATGCGATTACGCCCATGAGGCAACGCGGATTGCAATGCCCCGCATCTGTCGCCAAGCTCGCGTTAAGGCCATCGCCAACGGCAGGCCCTTTTCAACCCGACATGGAGAACAACAGCGCGCTACACGATCTTCGTCAGGCCGCGGAACCCTGTTCATTGTGACTGGATTCCAGGCAAAAAAGGGCGTATTGCGTTCATCATGTCAGCCTTCCGAAGCGTGCCGCTGAGATGCTCGCGCGTTATCTCCTGGCTGACGTTACCGACAATCGCCGCGAACTGGATCGGGCCTGCGCTGAGGAATCGCATAGCGAGAATGCCGTCATGCTCCAGGTACCATTCGATCTGCATCAAACCGTCTGCGCTGACGCCTATTCTCGGTTTTTTGAGCGCGCGTTCCTCAATCAGAAACGCTGCGAGGCGTCGCAGCGAATCAACCTGTATGGGAGCCTCGTCCGGATCGTCGTCATCAAGGTTGTCCAAGTAATCGATTCGATCGGCGATCGCGCCGAGATCCGCCAAGCGCAACGCTTCAATGATCTCCTGGATGTCGTTCATAGCAGAACCTAGACCATGGCGGCAACATTGCCATAGATATCAACATGGCTGCGAATTTTGACGTTTATGACCATAGGGGACACGCCGAACTCATCGGCCACTTGTTGTTGGTTTTCTTGGGAATAATCGTTGCCCAGCCGCTCTACGGCAGCTGGCCACGGGCAGAGCAATTCGCCGGCAAAAGCGCGCTGGGCTTTCTGTCGATAACTATGCGTACGCGTAGCCGGCAACATAGCTTCCTCCGAGTTGAATTGGTCCATGCTGAACAATCCGTCCGCTACCAAGCGGGCCGCATCGAAGCGGCGGGACGTATCGCGCCGCGATCGAAAAACCATGCGTTCTTCTCCGTTTTGGCGCAACGTCCATGAAACCGATCCCAAATCCTGCGCGCCGCTTCCCGGGGTTGTCAATGCCCTCTCGGCCATGCCCGCGAGTTCGGCCAAACGGTCATTGCCGATCGGATCCAGTCCCAGCCCTGCTTGGTGGCGGATGACTTCAGCCAGATCGACGCCCAAACGCCAGGCAGGTTTACTGCCCCATGAATTGGCGGGAATAGGCGCCGCTGCCGCATCGGAGGAACGCATCTCAACGCCTTCGCTTCGGGTCCTATCCACTACCTCCTGCGCTGACAGCCAAGAGATAACCTCAGAGCTGCTCTGTCCCGCGTCAATGGCCAACTCCTCTACCGCCTGCGTTCCCAGAATCTCGGCATCCTGTTGCCGCGCCGTCAGCTCCTTTTGATTCAGTTCGCCCGGATCGCGTCCCAAGAGTGCCTCCAAGCGGCGCAAGGAGCATAGTTCAGGGTCGCTTCGCTCGGCGTTGAGTTCCTGCCAGATCTGGGCCAAATCCGTATCATGAAGATCGGCAGCGTTACAGAGATCCAAGGTGCGTTCCACAAACGCGGCGCATTCCCTTTCAAAATCTGACGCAGGAAAGGTGAGCTTTCCCGGGGGAGCGGGAAGCCCTATGTATTGATAGGAAAGCGAATGCGGCTCTCGCGAAGCCGTTGACGTCATTTCACAGCGGAACCCGTCGCTGGCGATAGCGATATTGGGCCAAGTATATCCTCCGCCGATGGATGACATGCAATGCGCAAAGTTCCAGCTATCGGTAGCCGGTCCCTGGGGAAAAGATTCCCAGCGCAAGCGCCACCAGTTCCAAGCCATCCATTCCGCCAACAGACAGCCTGATATGTGCGGCCCTTCCAAGTACGCGTCTGCGCCGTCGATTTGACTCACGCCGCGGGTAAGGCAGAAATCGCCGTGCGTAATGATCAGCTGCCCGAAGGTAGCCACTTCCTCGGGGCCGCCATAGTCCAACTTCAGGGGACGGAAGTCTATTTTCATGCTACGTATTATCTCTTCTGCGCCACTCTTTGACAACGGTCTCTCTCATCGCGTCATTGCGATCAAGACGGTACCCGCGGTAATGGTGGGAAGGACTGCCCTGCACGGCCTCATAGGCCTCGCCAGAGTCATCCACGGCCCAAATATATTTGGGAAGTCCTTCCGCGCAACGCCGTTCGCTGACCATATCCCGTGCAATGCCTGCCTGCAGGAGCTTCGCCGCTTCCTGCAACCCTATTATCCTCAGGCCATCGCAAAGAGACTTGCCTCGACGCGGACTGGGAGCCAATGCGCCGCCAGTGGGCTTGCTCTTATGATGAGCGCTCCCTTGGTAACGCATGCGATTCCAACGAGATTTCAATTCGGGGGCTATCGATCCTGGCCGTACGATACGCCGCCTGGGATCAGAGCGTTTTCGATGCCGACCGGTCACAGATATCCCTTTTGTTCTGCCTCTCTCCTCATATTCAAGAGATTGTATGCCATCCACCGTTCTATCGTAACGCAACGCTGGGCGGAGATCCATGCCAAGTGCCTCAAGCGTCCAATAGAGAGGCGCAATGACCGCGACATTAAGCGAGACTGTCTTCAACTGTCTCGGTCGCGGCGGAAGACGACATCCTGAACCCATGCGCATTTGGTGGCCTTGGGCAGCGTTGAGATTGATTGGACATCCCGTGAGCCCGCGGTGATCCTCCCGGATAGGCATCCCTTTTCGTGTTTCCGCGAGGGCGGCCCCGATAGCTATGGAGCCGCATCCTGTCTTTTCTGCCTACCTGTTCCGGCCTGTACGTGGGCCGCGCAGCGCGTGGCCGTCTGTTCGTGAAAGCGCTGTGCTGGATGGCGCACTCGGATGCCCCTTGGGATCGGTGGGCCCCTTACGGGAAGGGGAACTCGGTCTATTGTCGCTAGGTCAATGGGTGCGACCGGGACATCTGGCCGCGCCGGATGGCCTACAGGCAGACCGATCCGAATCGATCCGCCGTGCGGCGGGACAGCACGGTCGTGCGCGCACGCGAGCGCGGCCGGCGCGCCCAAGAAATAAGGGGCGAAGCCCGCCCTTGACCGCAGGCGGGGCGGCTTCAGTACCTCGATTCACATCATCCTGGCGGATCGCTTGGGCCGTCCTCTGCGCCTGCGCGTGACGGGCGGCCCGCGTCACAACCGCGCCTCTAAGCCCAGGCCTGGGTGGAAGCCCAGACGGTGCCGCTGTCTTGCCCGATCCGCGGATCGGGCCGGGCCTATGCCGGCGATGCCTTGCGCGCCCAGCTGACGCAACAAGGCATCAAAGCCGTCATTCCTGTTCGGGCCCATCGCGCGAACCCTCAGTCCCACGACCCGGTGCGCCACGCCGTAGAAAGGGGGCGCGGTTGGCTCCCACGCGGGCGGCGCGTGGCCACGCGCGATGCCCCGTACGCGCATCGTTGCCTGAATTTTTCCGTACTTGGCGGTGGCTGGCTCTGGCTGAATTCAAGCCTCAACGCGAACTGACTGCATTATCCGGCGGCGCTCGCGCCGTTCAGCAGGGAACGCAGCACGGAATGGAGAATGCCGCCTTGGCGGTAGTATTCCGCTTCCACGGGCGTGTCTACGCGGCTGTCCACCCAGAACTCCGTCACCGCGCCGTTCTGCGCCGTGGCCCGTACCTGCAGGGCCTGGCCCGGTTGCATGTCATCGTCAATGCCGATGACGTCAAAGGTCTCGAAGCCGGTGAGTCCCAGCGTCGCGCAACTTTCGTTGGCCTTGAATTGCAGCGGCAGAACGCCCATCCCCACCAGGTTGCTGCGGTGAATGCGTTCGAAACTCTCGGCAATGACGGCCCGCACGCCCAGCAGCTGGGTGCCTTTGGCCGCCCAGTCGCGGCTGGAACCGGTCCCGTACTCCTTGCCGGCCAGGACGACCAAGGGCACGCCTTCCTCCTGATACCGGATGGCAGCTTCGTAGATGCTCTGCTCCGCCATCGTCGGCACATGCACCGTATAGCCGCCTTCCTTGCCGTCCAGCATCTGGTTCTTGACCCGCACGTTGGCGAACGTGCCGCGCAGCATCACTTCATGGTTGCCGCGGCGCGTGCCGTACGTGTTCCATTCCGGACGCGGAATGCCCTGCGCGAGCAGGTACTGTCCGGCGGGACTGTCCGGCGCGATGGAACCCGCGGGGGAAATGTGATCCGTCGTCGTTGAATCCGGCATGATGGCCAGGACGTGCGCGCCGCGAATGGGTTGCAACGGCGCCGGGCGCGGCGACAGGTTCTGGAAAAAGGGCGGCTCATGCACGTAGGTGCTGGCCGGATTCCAGGCGTAGATTTCGCTGCTGACGCTCTGGATGTCGTTCCAGGCCTCGTTGCCGGTGAACACGTTGGCGTATTGTTCCTTGAACATGCCGTCATCCAGGGCGCCGGCGATTGCGTCCTGGATTTCCTGCTGCGAAGGCCAGATGTCCTTCAAGTAGACGGGCTGGCCCTGCTCGTCGTGCCCCAGCGGATCCTTGGTCATGTCGAAATTGACCGTTCCGGCCAGCGCGAAAGCGACCACCAAGGGCGGCGAGCCCAGGAAATTGGCCTTGACGTCCGAGTTGATGCGGCCTTCGAAATTGCGGTTGCCGCTCAGCACGCTGGCCACCACCAGATCGCCTTCCTGAATGGCCTCGACGATGGCGGGCGGCAAGGGGCCGCTGTTGCCGATGCAGGTGGTGCAGCCGTAGCCCACGGTGAAGAAATTCAGGGCCTCCAGAGCGGGCAGCAGGCCGCTGGCCTCCAGATAGCGCGTGACCACCTTGCTGCCGGGCGCCATGCTGGTTTTGACCCAGGGCTTGGTGCGCAACCCCTTGGCCACGGCCTTTTGGGCCAGGAGGCCGGCGCCGATCATGACGGCCGGGTTGCTGGTATTGGTGCAGGACGTGATGGCCGCCAAGACGATGTCGCCGTGGCGCAAGGCGCAAGGCTCCGCGTTCTCGTCGGACGCCACAGGTACCGACGTCGCAACGGCGTCCGGTTCGACGTTGAGGCCTTGCGGTCCCATAGGGGCCGTGAGCATCGCGGACCAAGACGCCTTCAGCGCATCCAGTTCGATCCGGTCCTGCGGCCTTTTGGGTCCGGCCACGCTGGGCCGAATCGCGCTCATGTCCACTTCCACCATATCGGAGAATTCGGGTTCGGGCGTCTCGGGCGTATGGAACAGGCCCGCAGCCTTGGTATAGGCTTCCACCAACTCCACCTGCGCGGGGGCGCGGCCCGTCAGTTGCAGGTAGCGCAACGTCTCGGCATCCGTCGGGAAAAAGCCCATCGTGGCTCCGTATTCGGGCGCCATGTTGGCCAGGGTGGCCCGGTCCGGCAGCGACAGCAGGGAGAGACCCGGCCCGCAGTACTCGACGAACTTGCCCACGACGCCCTGGGCGCGCAAGGTTTCCGTGACGGTGAGCACCAGATCGGTGGCGGTCGTGCCTTCGGGCAAGGCCCCGACCAGGCGCACGCCCACGACTTCCGGCAGCAGCATGTAGATGGGTTGGCCCAGCATCACGGCTTCGGCCTCGATGCCGCCCACGCCCCAGCCCAGGACGCCTAGGCCGTTGATCATGGTGGTATGGCTGTCCGTGCCCACCAGGGAGTCGGGAAAAACCGCGGTCGCGCCGTCGTGCGGCCCCGTCAAAACGCCGCTGGCCAGGTACTCCAGGTTGACCTGATGCACGATGCCCGTGGCCGGGGGCACCACGCGGAAGTGATCGAAGGCGTTCTGGCTCCATTTCAGGAACTCGTAGCGTTCCTGGTTGCGTTCGAATTCCTTGTCGGCGTTGAACAGCAACGCGAAACGGCTGCCGAATTGATCCACCTGCACGCTGTGATCGATGACCAAGTCCACGGGCACTTGGGGATTGACGCGGGCCGGATCCCCGCCCATGCGCTGCATGGCGCTGCGCAAGGCCGCCAGATCCACGGCGCTGGGCACGCCGGTGAAATCCTGCAGAACGACGCGGCCGGGCATGAAGGCCACTTCCACCTTGCCGGCCGTGTCCGGGCTCCAGTTGGCGATCAGGTTGACGTGGTCCTCGGTGATGGCGAACCCGTCACATTGGCGCACCGCCGATTCCAGCAGAATCTTGAGCGACCAAGGCAAGCGGTCCACGTTGCCCACTCCCATGCGGTCCAAGTCGTGAACCTGGTACATGGCGAACCGACCTTGGCTGGTTCGCAACTCCCGGGCGATTTCGGCGAAGGGTGATCGAGACACGGCAAAATCCTCGTTGATGGTCGCGTACGGATGCGCGATGAATGCCATTCCATAGTACTACAAAAAGCCTTGCGCTATCGGTTCAGGGCCAAGGCAACCGCACTTTCCCAAGGGAACCGATATCCTGAGCAGGCCGTCGGGGTTCCGACCGCTCCGTTTATCGCCCAACTGTCCTGCCGGGGAGATGACGCGCGGATCGACGCGCGCCCGCACCGCCGTCAAGCCTTCCTGCATGCCAGGGCGCGGGTCACGCTTGAGCCCAGCTATCCAGGACGAGCTTCGGCCGCGGGTATTCAGACGAACTTTCCCGATTATGCCGGCGGCTAACGTTGCCATGTTGCGCCGATCAGGTTTTCCGCGCCCGCCTTCAATCTCAGGGTCAGCGGACAGAAGCGGCAATGACCAAGGCCCGGTCGCGTCGGGCCCATACGCCTTTGCGCCAAACGAAACCCCGGCATCGTCCGCAACGCGTCCGCGTCACTCCGCGCATCCGCCGTCGTATTTCGTTCGGGCGGAACCCAGCGGGCCAGTCGGGACGGGTGGCCGACCCTCTTCGGCCGCTGGGTTCTCTTTTGACAAGGGACGCGCAACGCAATGCCCGCCCTCAATGCAACAGCTATTCCGTGCTCAGACGCTCCTAGCTAGGACAGCGGCAACGCGCCGCGTCCCTGACCTCTATTATTATTTATCTACGATGGTCAGGTCCGACACTAGGCCCGCGTGCCGGGGAAAGAGCCTGCGCTTCACAAGCGGCAACGTCACGCGATTCCCGTCTCCGTCTACGAGATCATCATTGCTGTCCAGCTCAATGTGCGGATAGGGAAAGACCCCCCGGAGTGTGGCTTCAAAACTCGCGTGAACGCGATGGCAGCTAGACGTAAAATCCGCCACGAAGTCGTCTTCCAGCGTTTCCTCGGACCAATCGAAGCCCTCGTCGCCCAGATAATACTCTCCTTGAAGATAAGAGTAAAAATTAAGGCCTGGAGCCAGCGGGTCGTCGGCCGCGCCAAAACAAACCAGATTGGACGTCATATCTTGCGCCAGCCTTTCCTGCAGGTTAAAGGTCAGCGTAGATCGGGGGCTGATGACGGTATCCTCGTCGTCTTCCGCCCAGACCGTGATCTTGTAATTCCCGTCGCGAGCCAAAACGCTGGGCGCGATATCGTAGTAAGCGTCCGGCACGCGCGCGAAAAGGCGACGGATCCCGCCGTTTTCAGGGATGAAAGCATCCTCTACGTCCTGGTGGGTTCCCTGCGCGCCCAACATGACCGCGGGCATGAGGTTGGCGTAAGTCAAGCTCTGCTTATAGGGGCGCTGCGACTGATGCCCGATCCCGATCCAGATTTCATGTTCGTCGGGATCGTCGGGATCGTCGCCTCCCGTCCTCGCGGCGTACGCTTGCAGACCGTCGTCTTCCTCAAGGTACAGTTCAGGCGCGTTGGCGGCCACTAGCCGGCCGTGGTCATCGGGCGACGCGGATTGCGCCACTTGATCTGCGTCGCATATCCAGTTTGTGCAGAGGGTCACAGTCTCCGGCTGGAAATACCGGCGCCAGTGCGCGTTCGACGCGTCCTGCACGGCCGGCAGGCGTCCGCCTTCCGCACGGGAGGACATCCTGATATTGGAGAACCGCTCCCCCTCGGCGAAGATGGATGCATCCGTGTCACCCATATTGATTACTCTACGAGCGCCGGCGGCGACGTGCGTCAGGCCGAAGACCAGCACTCGATCCGCGCCGTACGTAGCGGTATCGGTAACCATGGCCGCGTCAAAGCCGAGCACGTCGTCCCCGCTACTGTCTTCCACGCGCAGGCGGAAATGGTCGAAATCCAACTCATCGAGATCAAGTCCCAAAGCATGCGCCAACCCGATCCGGAATTTGGGCGTCGCGGGATTGGTCATGCCCGTGTCCACGTACCAATTGTCGAAATTGTGGTTGTAGCCCAAGTAATAGAAGGTGCCTGCGTCGTGTTCTTCGATGACTTCGTCCGTAACCGCTTTATGCAAATTCAGGGCGCGTTTATGCGCCGGCATGCTTGAATCGCTGAACCCTTGGAAGTATTTGGCATCGTCCAGGGCCGAGGCATCCGGTACGTAGTAGAAGGGCGAATACACCCGCGGCTCAAGCCCGAGCGCGACGTCCACGGGACGCGCAATGTCGCTGATGACGTAGTCTCCGCGCGTCAGCGCGACCGATACCTCCCACTCGCCGGCCGGTTCCAGATCATCCAAGGTAACGCTCGTGCTCCCCAAGGATACGTGGCGCGTCACGGGGGAGCCAGGGCCTTCGGCAATGACGGTGATCTGGGTGCGGTAGAGGCCGGCGCCCAACCCGAGCGACGGGATATCCAGGGCCGGCCACGACACGCGCAGTTCGTCGGCTTCCTCGGTGCGCGCAACCTGCACGGGGCCTAGGTCGTCTACCCGTTGCACGGCCGGGCAATCCGTATAGTCGTCGTCAAAAGCGTCGGCTGCGAGGAGACCGCCGTTCGCGAGCAACCACAACCCTGCGATCCCGCATACCGCCAGCGTCAGCTGACGCCGTAAACCGGCGAGACGGTTAGCAAGGGGGGGGGGGGGGGCATTTTCTCTTACCGAGATTGGAAATTTTATCCAGATACTGCCGAGCGCCAGACAGCGCCGTCCATGCGTTCTCATCTGTCTGCAAATCCTTTTGGTTTGGAGAAAATGCCCCTCCGCATCGAGAGATCGTCTCTCAAAAAACCGGCGAGACGATTAGCAAAACAGGTAAGGGGGGGGGGGGGGCAATTCCCCCTTACTGGACTTGGGATCTGTATCCGGGGCAAGCAGTTCTGCGTATGCGGATGCCGTACGCAAAACTGTTTCGACGAAAATTCGTTTTGGGGATTATCCCTGTCCAAATTGCTACGCGAAACTACGGTACGACCTCGCCCTCCTGACGTAAGAGCAATGCGTCAATTATACCAAAACGCGGGCTGCGTATCAACCGGAACGAACTTGACGGTGATCTGCGCGCTTCGGCCAGCGGGGCGGGATATCGCCTTCCGCGCGGGAGACGCCCTTGCCGTTGCCTGTACGCAACGATTGCCTGCGCCAGGCGTTGGTCTCAAGGCAAGGCCCCGGCAAAAAACGCATGCTTTCGGAACCGCGGCAGCGTCTGTATCCTGCTGCATCCCCGCGCTTCCCGCCCATTCCAAGCGGACGCCATCGCGCCAGGCGCAGGCAAGGTCAGAGGAGCGGCAGGCCGGCCTCCGTCTTGTCCTCGAAGGGTCGGTCCCGCACGGCTTGGCGCGCGCGCCGCGCGCGGGCGGCCCCGCCGCGGTCGAAGTATTTCCGCCATTCCTCCGGGGCGTCGAGATCCTGCCCGCCGTGGCGGGTTTGCCGGGTCCGCACGTTGATCAGGACCGGCGTGTTGACGCTGGCGCCGGCCAGCACGGCCTGCCCCTTGGACAGGCTGGGCAGTTCCTGGATCAAGTCCCGGCCCATGCTCTCCACGGATTCGGCGATCTTGGATTGATCCACCGGATTGATGATGCGCATGATGCATTGCGTCATGCATTGGCTCAGGACGTCGCTGTCCAGGCGGCCCGGACGCTGGCTGATCAGCCCCACGCTGACTCCGAATTTGCGGCCTTCGCTCAGAATGGTTTTGAGGATGCGCGTCGTGACGACCGGCGTGTTGGCCGGGCTGAAGTTGTGCGCTTCTTCCAGCAGGCAGAAGACGGGAAACGGGAGGTGGTTCGGACCGCCCTCGGCGCTTTGGCCTTTCACCGTGGCCTTGCGCGTGTCGTACGTGCGGCGCAGCACGGTGGCGACGATCATCTGCTGTTCCCGCGGGTCGATTTCGTTGATCTGCAACACGGTGCATTGTCCGGGGCGGAAGAGCGCCGTCAGGTTCAGCTCCTGATGGTCGTCGAACACGCTGCTGTTGCGCAACGTCGACTCCAGGCGCCACACCAGGGCCTCAATGGTCCCGCTTTCGCGCCGGTTGCTCTCTTCGTCGTCGTCCCCGCCGGCGGCCGGGCGGGCGGTCCGAACCGCGTCAATCAGATCATGCAGGCCGTAGCCGCCGCTGCGCTTGCGCTTCTGCTGCACGCTGCGGTAGGCGCCCAGCAGCCGGTGGCGCATCTTGTCCGACAGGTTGGGCAGGAAATAGGTCAGGTCGTCCAGGGTCAGGCTGTCGATGCGCAACTTCACCTCTTCGGGCCGCAGGATCTTGACGGCCGGCCGGTAGGCGTCGGCGCGGAAGGCCGGGATGTTCATCATGCCCTGCAACGTGTCGTATTCCCCGTGGGGATCCACGACCAGCACCGCGCCGCGGTTCTTGGGCATCAGCATCTCTTCCAGCAACACCCCGGCCAGGTAACTCTTGCCGCTGCCGGTGCTGGCGATGATGGCCAGATGGGTGCTGGCGAAACGGGACACGTCCAGCGCGACCGGCACCGCGCCCCGCGCCCGGCTGATCAAATCCCCGACGTACGCGCTGCCGCCGTCGTCCAGCGTCCGGCGATTGAGCACGGTGCGCAATTGGGCGTCCGACGCCAGGAAAATCGGCGTGCCGCTGGAGGGCGCGATGCGCGGGTTGATGAAATCGCCCAGATCTGGGTCGAAACGGCCCAGGATATTGACGGTCAAGGCGTACAGATCCGTCCCGAGGCCGGGAAAACCCTCCTCGGGGGTGCCGCGAAACCCCAGGAGTTGCGCAATCCGGTTGGGATTGACGTCCGGCTGGGCCATGAACTCGTCGGGCCACAGCCGCACCGCCTCGCGATGGGTGATGCGCCCGTAGATCTCCTCGCCGGCGCCGGAGTTCGCTTCCAGGAAATACACGAACTCGCCGAACTTGGCCACCTGGCCGGGATCCGGCGCGATCATCGTGAATTCGGAGGCGGTTTCGCCGGGTCCCTTGACGAGGCCCAGCGGTTCCCGCGCGGTCAACGCACGACTCCCACGATGGAGCGCCAGGCCACGATGTTGTAGATGACCTCCAGCGCCTTCCCGTGTTCCGGGAAGGCGGTGCGCAGCCAGCGGATGTGCTGGAGCACGATCTGGTTCACCAACTGGTGGCCGTGCCCGGCCAGAAACGTCAGATAGTCGATCTGGAAGACGCCGTCCCGCGGCGCGTGGAAGAGTTTGACGTCCGCCTGCGTCATGGGCCTCACTTCGGCGTTGATGGCGGGCGCGTGGGGCGGCACCGTCTGGTGGTACGTCCCTTGGGCGTCTTGCCACCCGATGCCCAGAATTTCGACCATCGTGAACGCGGCATCCAGATAGACCGGCAAGGTCACGGCCAGTTCCGCGTCGTCCAACTGGCTGCGGTTGAGGGCCGGGAATTCCGGATCGAAGATATGCGTATTGAACACCACGCCTATCAAATGCCCCAGCGGCGTGCCGTCGCTTTCGGCCAGGGCGACGGCCACGAAGCGCCCGAACGCGTAATCCTTGGCGACGGGCGTGTAGGCTTCCTCCTGCTTGCGATGGACGCGGCAGAGATATTCCACGTGCGAATTGGTCTTGACGATGCGGCCCAGGCTGGGCGCGCGCCCCAGGTCGGAAGCCATGCCTTTGCCCTATGCCCTCCCGTACCGGAGCGCCGGACGGGACGCGGCTACCGGCCGCCCATGCCGGACAGGGTGATACCCTGCTGGAACCAGTTCTGGCCCAGCGCGTAGAGGATCAGCACCGGCAGCAGCGCGATCACGGACCCGGCCATCAGCAGATTCCACTGCGTATTGTACTGGCCCTGAAACGCGCTCAGCCCGACCGGAATGGTGCGCATGGCCATCGAGTTGGTGACGACGAGGGGCCACAGGAACGAATTCCAGGAACCCAGGAACGCGAAGATGGACAGGGCCGCCAGCGCCGGTCCGCTCATGGGCATGACGATTTGCCGCCAGATGCGAAAGCTGGTCGCGCCGTCCATGCGCGCCGCCTCGTCCATCTCCAGCGGCAGGCCCCGGAAGAACTGGCGCAACAGAAACACGCTGAAGGCGGAAAAGGACGTCGGCCATATCAGGGCGTTGAAGGTGTCGTACCAATCCAGAATCCGGGAGATGACGATGAAATTGGGGATCATTGTAACCTGAAAGGGAATCATCAGGGTGGCCAGGTACAGCAGAAACAGGCCGTCCCGGCCGCGGAAGCGCAGGCGGGCGAAGGCGAAGGCGGCCAGGGACGCCGTTCCGACCTGGAGCGCGGTCGAACTCGCGCTCACGAAGACGCTGTTGAGATAGAAACGGTGGAAGGGCAGCGCCTGGAAGGCGTCCCGGTAATTGCTCCACGCGAGCGGCGCGGGAATCCAGACGGGGGGATAGGCGAAGATGTCTTTGGGCAGTTTGAGCGACGTGGACAGCATCCACAGGAACGGCGTCAACATCAGGCCGCTGCCGGCCAACAGGCCCAGATGCAGCAGCAGGCGCGCTCGCAGCCGCGGCGAACGGAGCAGGCGCGCGGGCGCGGAGGCGGCCATGGCGCTCAGGCATCCGCCTCGTAATGGACCCAACGGGTCTGCCAACGGGTCTGCAGGAAGGTGATCGCGAAAATGAAGGCGAACAGCACCCAGGCGACGGTGCTGGCCATGCCGAAGCGGGAGTATTCGAAGGCGTTGACGTACACGTAATAGACGATGGTGGTCGTGGCCTGGGCCGGGCCGCCGCGGGTCATGACGAAGGCTTCGTCGAACAGCTGGAACGCGCCGATCATCTGGATCACCAGCAGGAAGAAGGTGGTGGGACTGACGAGGGGCAGGGTGACGTGCCGGAAACGGCGCCAGGCGTTGGCCCCGTCCACCTCCACGGCGTCGTACAGTTCCCGGGGAATGGATTGCAGGCCGGCCAGGTAGATGACCATGGTGAAGCCCACGTTTTTCCACAGCGTGAGGAGCACCACGGCCGGGCGGGCCCAGCGCGGGTCGTTGAGCCAGTCCGGAGGTTGCACGGGCAGGCCGGTGAGTTCGTTGAGGCGCCACACGACCGCGCTCACCAGGCCGAAATCCTTGTTGAACAGCCATTGAAACACGAGCGCCGCGGCCACGATGGTCGTGACGACGGGCATGAAATAGATGAGGCGATAGAAGGACAGGCCCCGCAGCGCCTGGTTGAGGGCCACGGCAATCAGCAGGCCCAGGAGGAGCTGCAAAGGCACGATGGTCGCGGTGAAATAGAGAGTGTTGCCCAAGACGCGCAGGAATACCGGGTCCTGCGCGAACAGGTAGGCGTAATTGTCGAGGCCGACGAATTCCGCCGGCGACAGCAGGGACCACTGGAACAGGCTCAGGCCCAGGGCGATGCCCACCGGCAGCAGGACGAACAGCAGAAAGCCCAGCAGGCTGGGCAGGACGAACAGATACGCTTCCCACCGCTGATCCGGGCGGTAACGCTTCCACCAGGGCAGGGACGGCGGCGTAGCGGCGTTCATGGCCGGCGATCAAAAAAGGGGCGGACGGCCTCCCGCCATCCGCCCCTGCACGCGCGCGAACGGGCGCGGCTTATTGGGGAAAACCCTCGCTGGCCAGGTACGCGTCCACGTCGTCGCAAATGGCGTCCGCCGCGGCCTGGGGCGTGAGTTCGCCGGTCCAGATCCGGTCAATGTAGGGCGCGACCAGATTGCCGTTCAGGTAGCCCCATTCGGGGAAGTAGCCGAAGCGGCCGACCGTGGCGTTCATGCCCTCGGTCAGAAAGGCCTGCCGGTTGGCGGGCGGGTTGTCCGGGTTCAGGAACGCGTCGGACTGCGCCGTGGATTGCAGGGCCGGGAAGATCTCGCCGGAGGCCGTGTAGATGCGCTGGCCGCCGTCGGTGCTCTGCAGCCAGCTCAGGAAGCGCCAGGCCTCTTCCTTGTTGTCGCTGCCGGCGCTCATGGTCCAGGCCGCGCCCCCGGCGCTGGCCGCGCGGCGGCCGCCGTCCGGAATGGGCACCACCGCCACGTCGTAATTCAGGCCCGCGGCGTTGAAGGCGCTGACGCGGCTCGCGTTCTGGATGATCATGGCCACCTGGCCGGCCTGGAAGACGGCGGCGTCGCCGCCGGCCTGGCTCAGGTTGGAACTGGCCATGGCTTCGTTGCTGTCCATCAAGGCCGCGAAGAAGGCCAGGCCTTCCACGCCGGCGGGCTCGTTCAGGACGCAGGCGGACGGGTTGCGGTAATCATCCAGCAGGTGCCCGCCGTTCTGCAGGACCCAGAGCATGTATTTGCCGCCTTCCATGCCCAGGCCGTAGCGCCCGACGCGCCCGCTGTCGTCCACCTGCTTCAACTGCGACGCGGCGGCGCGCAGGTCGTCCCAGGTCCACGTCGCGTCGGGATACGCGACGCCGGCCGCGTCGAAAACGTCCTTGTTGTAGTACAGGACTTCCAGGCCGATATCGCGCGGGAACCCGTAGACGGCGCCGTTATAGGTGGCGGACTCGAGCAGGGCCGGCCAATAGTCGTCCAGGTCGTAGGCGTCCCGCTCGATGTAGGGCTGCAGGTTTTCCAGCACGCCCTCGGCGGCGTACTGGGGCGTGGGCCACAGGAACAGCACGTCGGGAATCAGGGCCGCGTCGCCGCCGGCCCAGAGGGCCTGCATCTTGGTGAAGTAGTCGCTCCACGGTTCGGCCAGGATTTCAATGTTGACGTCGGGATTTTCCGCCATGAACTGATCCGCGACGGCCTGATGGGTCGCCAGTTCGGCGGGACTGCCCCACATGGCCCAGGTGATGGTCGTCTGGCCCATGTCGTCGGTCGAACTGGCCGGGGCCGCGCATCCCGCCAGGCCCGCCGTCAGAACCAGCAATAAGGAAGCCCATACGGGCAAGGTGCGAAAAAGCATGTCGTTCCACTCCTTGGAGATTGACAGGGAAACCGCGCAACGTATCGTATCCGATACTCGAATGGCTCCAGGTTGGCCCATTATATAGATTTTGCCGCATGGAATAAAGCGGCGGAGACGGAGGCGGCGTCAGTCCAGTCGCAGGCAAACGCCTGCGCGACGGCAGCGCCGGCGGTTTAGGCCGGCGTGAATCGCGCGCGACCGTCCGTCTCCCATCGCGCGGCGGCGCGCGGGCCTTCCGCTACGCGGTGGCAGGGGCAGGCAGGGGCGACGGCTGGCGTCTCCTCGTACGGCGGTTTGCCCGGGGATCCGGAGCGCTTGGGGCCTGGGTTTTGGGATCAGGCGGCCTCCGGCGCGGCGCATTCGTCTTGGCTGTCTGGCCGCAGGCGATGCGGAAACGGGGCGCCCGGGGCCGTTCAGCCGGCTCTCTGACGCCTGAAGCGCCTCTCGGCTTCAAGCGGGATGCCGATCGCCTGCGCCGTCCCAAGGCGACGCGCCGCTTCGGCGGACGAGAAAACGGTAGACAACGACCGGCGCGGGCTCCCCGCGCGCAAAGGGAGGCGCAGTCCAGCCAATAGCGAGCGTCGGCCCATGAGGCGGGCTCCCCGCGCGCAAAGGGAGGCGGGAGCGCCGTCTTGGCCCTCGGCCTCCGCCAGCCCGCGCGGTACGCCCGCTACCGGGCGGGCAGCGGATGATTTGACGTAATGTCGAGACGGGCCGTAACCCGGCCTTGTCCCGGCCTGCCGGGCCTTAGGCCGCGCGGCGGATTTCGAGGAGCGCATCCGCGGGCACGGCGTAGAGAAGGGAAACCAGGCCGTCCGGCCAGGTCACGCGCAGATCCACGCGGTCCGCCTCGCTCCCCAAACCCCAATGCAGGCGCGGCGGCGCGCCCGAAAGGTAGCCGGAGGCCACGCGTACCTGGCGGGTTAGGCGTTCGGCCGCGCGCGGCACGGTCGCGACCGCGCCCACCGCGTGGGTGTTGGGCGAGGCCGGCCAGCGCAGATCGACTTCCAGACTGCGTCCCGCGCACAGTTCGTTGACGAAGAGTTGGGCGGGTCCGCGCAGATTGTTCACTACGACGTCCAGGTCGCCGTCCAGGTCCAGATCCGCATAGACCAGGCCCCGACCGCTGGCGCGCGAGTCCAGGTTCCAGGCCGTCGCCTCGACGAACGATACCGGCGGCGCGCCGGCGCGGGCGCGCGGCGTCGGGCCCTGGTTGCGAAAGGCCCGGTTGGCCTCCACCAATTCGTGACGGGGCAAATGCCGGAAGATCGTTTCTTCCATCATGCCGTTGACTACGTAGAGGTCGACCCAGCCGTCGTTGTCCAGATCGGCGAATTGCCCGGACCAACTCCAGCCCGTCGCGTCCAGCGCCAAGGCCGCCCCCTGGTTGCGCCACCCGTCTCCCGCGTCGCGCATCTGGAGCGTATTTTCCATCCATTGGCTGTCGTCGTGCGCTTCCATGGTCGCCGCCATCATGCTGTCCATAATGGGTTGCCAGGCGGCCATCACTGCGGGAGCCTGGGATGGCGGTTTCATGTCCGTGGCGAACAATTCGTCCCGGCCATCGTTGTCGATGTCCGCCGCCGCCAGGCTCATGGTCGAATGCGTCGTGACGGGAAAGGGCTGGATCCGGCTCCATCCGGCCGGCGCGGCGGCGAAAATCATGTCCGGCACCGCGAAATCGTTGCCGATCAGCAGTTCGGGATAGCGGTCGCCGTCCAGGTCCATGAACAGGGACGCCAGGCCCTGCGCTGCGGTCGCCAGTTGCTCCTGGTGGAACGACGCCGGTTGGCGGCGATAGAAATAGGCGCCGCCGGCCGCGGACATCATGAATTCGCTGCCGAACAGGTCCAGCAATTCGGCATCGTAGGTCGCGCCGCCCAAATCCAGATCGCCGTCGCCGTCCGCGTCCGCCCAATCCATGGAGTACAACGGACGCGTCACGCCGGGCAGCACCCAGGGCGAGAACCGCGCCGTCCGGGGCGCGGCCCTCTCGTTGCGCCAGACCGCCAGGCCCGCGCCGCGTTGCGTGGTGACGACGTCCAGGAACCCGTCGGCGTCAACATCCACCAGCTGGACTTCCCGGACCCGGCCTTGGCCCAGAGCCTGGCGCTCGAAGCGCAAGTTCCCTTCGTTCCACAACACGGAGGAGGGCTGCGCGAAGCCGCCCAGCACCAGGTCCAGATCCCCGTCCCGATCCAAATCCCCGGCGGCTACGCCGGATCCGTTGCTCTCGAAACCGCGCACGGCGAAAGCGGACGCGGCGGTGACGTGAGGCAAATCCTGCGGTACGAAAGAACCGGAACAGGGCGCGGCCTGGAAAGGGCTCCAAGTCAGGGACAAGGGAACGTCGGAGTGGACGACAATGCCGGCGGGCGCGGCCTCCAGCGCGGGCGCGCAGGCCCCCAGCGCCCACGCCAGGACCGCCGCCAGCGCGATTCGCAACCGGCCGGAAGAGAATTTTGCGTTCATGGGCATCGGAAGATCACAATGTCTTGCTTGCCGGCGCTGTGGGCGCGCGGCGAAGATATTGTACGCTACCGTTGCGCGTCCGAGCTCTCGTCCTTATCGGGCGCGGACGGTTCACGCCTATGGCGAGGTGCCTATGTCGAAACTGGTCATCGTCGAGTCCCCGACCAAAGCCCGCACCATCAAGGGGTTTCTGCCTCCGGGCTACGAAGTGCTGGACAGCCACGGGCATATTCGCGATCTGCCCAATTCCGCCAGCGAGGTGCCGGCCCGGTACAAGAAAGAGGCGTGGGCCAAGCTGGGCATTAACGTCAAGGACGACTTCGCGCTCCTGTACGTCGTCGCCCCGGAAAACCGGAAGAAGGTCAAGGAGTTGAAGCAAGCGCTCCAGACCGCCGATGAACTCATTATCGCGACCGACGAAGACCGGGAGGGCGAAAGCATCGGCTGGCACATTTTCGACGTGCTGAAGCCCAAGGTGCCGGTCAAGCGCATCGTCTTCCACGAAATCACCAAGGCCGCCATCGCCCAGGCGCTGGAAAATCCGGGCGCGCTGAACGAGGATCTCGTGAACGCCCAGAAAGCCCGCCGCATTCTGGACCGCCTGGTAGGCTATTCCCTGTCGCCGTTGCTGTGGAAGAAGGTCGCGCCCAAACTGTCCGCCGGCCGCGTCCAAAGCGCGGCCATGCGCATGCTGGTCGAGCGGGAAAGGGCGCGGCGGCAGTTCGTGCCCGGCGCCTACTGGGATCTCGCCGCGCAACTGGCGACGCGCCAGGCGGAGGCTTTCGGCGCGCGTCTGCACGCGCTGAACGGCGTCCGCGTGGCGGCGGGACGAGATTTCGACAAGGACACCGGCGAAGTGGCGGCCGGGGCCAACGTAGTCGTCCTGAACGAAGAGCAGGCGCGCGCCGTGCAGGAACAGTTGACCGGCATGGCCTGGCGCGTCGCGTCGGTCGCGGAACGCGGCGTCACGCGGCGCCCCGCCGCGCCCTTCACCACCAGCACGCTGCAGATCGAGGCCAATCGCCGGTTCGGTTTCAGCGCCCGGCAGACCATGCGCGTCGCCCAGGCCCTGTACGAGAGCGGCCATATCACCTACATGCGCACGGATTCGGTCCACCTGAGTTCCGAGGCGATCCAGGCCGCGCGCCGCAAGGCGGAGGCACTGTTCGGCGCCGACGCGCTGGTGCCCCAGCCCCGCGCGTACAAGACCGCCAGCCGCAACGCCCAGGAAGCGCACGAGGCCATCCGGCCCGCGGGGGACCGGATGCCGTCGGCCCGGGAAAAGCCACTGAAGGACGCGGAGCGCCGCCTCTACGATCTGATCTGGAAACGGACCGTGGCCACGCAACTGCGAGACGCCCGCCTGAACAACATCACGGTCAGCATCGACGCCTGCCCGGAGGGAGCCGCGGCGCCGGAGGCCGACGCCTCCGGCTGGGACGCGGCGCATCCCCGCGTGCGGAGCGCCGCGTTCCGCGCCAGCGGAACCCGGATCCTGGAACAGGGTTTCCTGCGCCTCTATGCGGAAGCGCCGGCCGAACCCAAAGAGGACGCCGACGGCCAGGGACGCCCCGATTTTCTGTCCGCCCCCTTGCCCCCGTTGGCCGAAGGGGATCTCCTGGACCTGGAGCGGTTGGATTGCGCCGGCCATGAAACCCGTCCGCCGGCGCGCTTTACGGACGCGTCGCTGGTCAAGGCGCTGGTGGACAACGGCATTGGCCGTCCCAGCACCTACGCCTCCATCATCGACACCATTCAACAGCGCCAATACGCCTTCAAGCGCAAGCAGGAGATCGTGCCCACCTTCATGGCGCTGGCCGTGGTCAGCCTGTTGGAACAAACGTTTTCTTCCCTGGTGGATTACGAATTCACCGCGCGCATGGAGGACGTCCTGGACCAGATTGCCGTCGGGAAGGTGGAGTGGCTGCAATACGTGGAGGACTTTTTCCTGGGCGACGCGGGCCTGGAAGTGCAAGTCTCGGAACAGGAAGCGCGCATCGACGCCAGCCTCTTCCGGTCGCTGGAACTGCCCAATTTCGAGTACCAGGTGCGCATCAACCGGTTTGGCCCCTATATCGAGCGCCCGGGGGCCGGCGACGGCGACAGCGAAAGGGTCAACCTGCCGCCCGACATGGCGCCGGCGGATCTGACCATGGCCGCGGCGGATGCGCTGTTCCAGCGCAAGATGGAGGGACCCAAGCGCTTGGGCCTGGACGCCCGGGGCGAGGAAATTCTGTTGCGGGACGGCCGCTACGGCCCTTACGTGCAGTTGGGGCAGGCGCAGGAAGGCCAAAGCCGGCCCAAACGCGTCTCCTTGCCCCAGAATTTGCCGTTGGAAGAGGTCACCCTCGAACAGGCGCAGGCCTTGCTGGATTTGCCGCGGACGTTGGGGGTCCATCCGGAGGACGGCGAGCCTGTGATCACCCATGTCGGCCGTTACGGCCCTTACGTGAACCACGGCCCGAAATTCGTCGCGTTGAAAGGCGCGGATACGGTCTTCAACGTCACGCTGGCGCGCGCCTTGGCGCTGTTGGCGGAAGCCCGTCCGTCGCGCCGCGCCCAGCCCAAGGTCTTGCGCGAATTGGGCGCGCATCCGGAAGATCAAGCCCCCTTGCAGGTGCTGGAGGGTTTTTACGGTCCCTACGTCAAACACCACCGCCTCAACGCGTCCTTGCCCAAAGACGTGAAACCGGAGGCGCTGACCCTGGACGCGGCCGTGGCCTTGCTGGAAGAGAGGCGTCAGCAAAAGAAGAAGGCGCCGCGCCGGAAGGCGGCGCCGCGGGCGCGGCGCCGAACCCGCCGCGCCTAGGCGGCGTTACTGCGCGTAGTCCGGCGGCGGCGGCGCCAACCCCATGTCTTGCAGCAGGTAGTTCAAGGCGTAATTCGACAGCACGGTGGAGAAAGCCGGCCCGAAGAAGAGGAGGGGAATGCCCCCCGGCAGGGAGAAAAGGACGAGGACGACGGCTTTCAGCGCGAACACCAGCAGGCAGAAAAACGGGTAGCGCAACACCAAAATCATGGAGTTTTTGTAGGCCAGCTGCAACGATTGCTCGTCCTGTTCCCAGAGCAGGGGAAAGACGAACTGGGTCAGCAGAAGGAAAAAGAGCGCGATCCAGAGCAGGGGGATGACCATCAGGTTGATCCAGACCAGCTGGACGTTGGCGTAGAACCAGATGCAGATCGCCAGCACGACGGACGCCGCCAGGTTCAGCGCGTACGCCAGGTAGGACTGCTTCGCGTTCATGCGCGCGCCGGCATAGAAGAAATCGTTGTCGATGCGCTTGTAGTTGGCGACGCGGAAAGCCACGCGGTTGAGGCCCATATGCACGGCCGGGGCCAGGACGACGGACGCGGTGCCCAGCCACCACAAGACGCTCAGCCACACGAAGTTGAACAGATCCTCGTACACCGAGCGAATCGTCTTCCACAGCACGGTGAAGGAACGGGAGAGGGAGGCGTTGACGCCCGCGAGGTATTGCATGTTTCTGGCCGCACGACAACAGCAGGACAAAATTCGGGTGCGCGGCCGTCGCGGCGCGCAACTGGCCGCGCGGCCCGGATCGCTGCGGCATTATACGCTGTTACCCCGTCCGATGTTCTAGAATGCTTGGGTAGCGGAGGAGTGCGCCCGGTCCGCCCGCGCGGCGCGCCGGTTCGGCTCCGGTCGCGCGCGGCGGCCTCGCTTGCGGGAGGAAACGGCGGCCTTGGATAAAAACAAAGTGTTGGTGTGCGTGGCCTGGCCCTACGCCAACGGCCTGCAGCACATCGGCCATATCGCCGGCGCGTATCTGCCGCCCGACGTGTTCGCCCGCTTCAGCCGCATGCGCGGCCATGAAGTGCTCATGGTCAGCGGTTCCGACACGCACGGGACGCCCATTACGGTGTTGGCGCAGCAAGAGGGCGTCGCGCCGCAGGCAATCGTGGAGCGCTACCACCCGCTGTTCATAGAGGCCTACCGGAAGCTGGGCTTGACCTTCGATCTCTTTACCCACACCGAGACGCAGATCCATTGGGCCGCCACCCAGGAAATGTTCCTGAAACACAAGGAAAACGGGTTGGTCTACCGGGACGTGCAACGCCAACTGTACGATCCGGAAGCCCGGCAGTTCCTGCCGGACCGCTACGTCGTCGGCACGTGTCCCGAATGCGGCGCGGGCGAGGCCCGCGGCGATCAGTGCGATGCCTGCGGCCGCCTGTACGACGCCGTCGAGTTGAAGCAGCCGCGCTCCGCGATCTCGGGCTGCACGGCCTTGGAGATACGGGACACGGAGCATTTCTTCCTGGATCTGGGGCGCATGAACGACGCGCTGTTGGCCTGGATACGGACCGAGAAGGCGTTTTGGCGGCCGCAGGTGTATCGCTTCACGTTGGCCGAACTGGAACGGCACGCCATGCGCGGCCGGCCCATCACGCGCGACATCGACTGGGGCATCGCCATTCCGCTGGCGGGCTACGAGGACAAGCGGATCTACGTCTGGTACGACGCCGTGATCGGCTATCTCAGCGCCGTCATGGAGCATGCCCATTTGACGGGCCGCCCCGACGCGTGGCAGGACTGGTGGAAAACGGGCGCGCACCAAGGCAGCCGCATCTACAACTTCATCGGCAAGGACAACGTCCCTTTCCATACCATCATCTGGCCGGCCATGCTGATGGGCCGCCGCGATTTCTGCCTGCCCTACGACGTGCCGGCCAACGAATACCTCAACATGAAGGGCCGCAAATTCAGCAAGAGCCGCGGGGTCGTCATCGCCATCAACGACGTGCTGGAACGCTATCAGCCCGACGCGTGGCGCTACGTCCTGACCGCCATGGCGCCGGAGACGTCCGACGTGGACTTCACGTGGGACGATTTCGTGGAAAGGGTCAACAACGAACTGGTGGCCAACTGGGGCAACCTGGCGCACCGCGTCCTGGGCTTCGCCTATCGCGTCTGCGGCGCGGTGCCGACGCCCGACGGGCTGCAGGGCGACGACATCGCCCTGCTGGGCGAAGTGGAGCGCGGCTTCGTGGAGGTCGGCACCCTGTACGAGCAGGTGAAACTGAAAGGGGCCTTGCAGGCCTGCCGCCGCCTGAGCCAACGGGTCAATCAATACCTGAACGCGCAGGCCCCTTGGCAAACCATCCAATCCGAGCCCGCGCGCGCGCATACCGTGCTCTACGCCGCGTTGCAGGCCGTGGATTGGCTGAAGGTGATGTGGGCGCCCCTGTTGCCCTTCTCGGCTCAGACCTTGCACGAAGATCTGGGGTACGAGGGCGCGCTGTTCGGCCGGCAGTATACGGAAACGGCGCGCGACGACCGCGGCGAGCATTTGGTCTTGCGTTACGATCCGGAAGGGGCGATGGGCGCCTGGGAAGCGGGGCGGCTGCCGCCCGGACAGAAACTGCGCCGGCCGCGTCTCCTGTTCCAAAAGCTGGATCGGGACGCGGTGCTGGCGACCGAGACCCAAACGGAGGCGTGACCCTGTTGCACGCGGCGGCCCTCGGGGCGGGAAACGAACCGGGTTGATTACCATGCTTGACGCGTCTGCTTCGTCCGCGCGGCCTGGACCCTCTCAAGGCGGGTCGGCGCTGGGGCTCGGGTTGGGCGTGTGGCTCCTCCTGGGAGCCGCCTGTTTCATGGCGGCCAACGCCGCGTGGCCGCTCTGGTTCGTCGGACGGATTTTTCCCGGCGTCTCGGTCTCGCACGTGCCCTTGTCCGGCCTGACCCGCCGGGAGGCGGGGCTCGCCTTGCAGGCCAGCGGGTTGTCCGCGCCGACGCAGCCCGTGCTGGCGTCCCGCGGCGACAGGCATTGGGTGCTCAACGGCCAAGTCGCCGCCACGGCGCAGGATCTGGAAGCCTGGGTGGATGCGGCCTACCGGCAAGGACGCGACGACGCGTGGCCGCGCAACGTCTGGACCCGTTGGCGCCTGTTGTGGCAAGGCGTCAACCTCATGCCGGACGCGGTGTTCGCCGCGCCCGCCGTCGACCGGTTCGTGCAACGGGTCGCCGCGGACATGGCGACGCCGCCCCGGGCCGCCGTGGCCATCGGCGCCGCCCGTCCCGGCGCTGTGGTCGATACGGAGGCCCTGGTCCGCGCGCTCGGACGCGCGCTGGCGGACGGGACGCCCCGCGCGGTAACGGTGGAACTGGCCGCGTCTCCGCCCGCGCCGCCCGCGCCCGCGTCGGCCGCGGCCCTGCCTGCGCCCCTGCGCGTAACGCATGCCCAGGCCGCGCCGCAGTTCGCGCTGGATCCGGCCTTTTTGGCGACCGCGCTCGCGCAACGCGATCCGCGGCAGGCGGATACGGACGCGCTGGCCCGGCGCGTGCGGACCTGGGCGCCCCTGTTCGCGTCTCCGCCGCGCGACGTCACCGTTCGTTTCGACGAGACGCGCGGCGCCCTGACGGTGGTGGAGCCGAGCCGCATAGGCGTGGCCTTGGACGTGGAAGGCACGGTGCAAGCCATCGTCGCCGCCCTGGAGGCCGGGCGCCCGGAGGCGGAACTGCAGCTGCGCCTGACGCCGCCCGCCCTGACGCACCGCGATCTGCCGGCTTTGGGCATCCGGGAGCGGGTGGGGCGCAGCGTCACGTATTTCCAGGGCAGCAGCGCGGCGCGCGTGCATAACATCGATCTCACTACGCAGCAGTTCGCCGGCGTGTTGATTCCGCCCGGCGCCGCGTTCAGCTTCAACGAGACGGTCGGACCGATTACCGTCGCCGCGGGGTATGCGGATGCCGCCATTATCTGGGGCGATCGCACGGCCGTGGGCGTGGGCGGCGGCGTCTGCCAGGTCAGCACCACCATTTTCCGGGCGGCCTTGCACGCGGGGTTGCCCATCGAGGAACGGCACAATCACGGGTACGTGGTCAGCTGGTACGGCCTGCCGGGCCAGGATGCCACCATCTATACCCCCCACGTGGATCTGAAATTCCGCAACGACACGGCGGCCTACCTGCTGTTGCAACCGGCGCTGGATACGGCGCAGGGCGTTCTGGCTTTCGATTTGTTCGGCACGCGGCCTGACCGGACCGTGCGTTTGACGGAACCGCGGATTTCCCGCCGCGTCGAACCGCCCGCGCCCGTCTACCTGGAGGATCCGTCCCTGCCGCCCGGCGCAACCCGCCTGGCCGAGACGGCCAAGCAGGGCAGTACGGTGGTGGTGGAGCGCCTCATCACGGAAAACGGCGTTACGCGCACCGAGCGCTTCGTCAGCGTGTACCAACCGTGGCGGGCCGTCTACCTCGTGGGGCCGCAGCCGGGAGCGACGGACGCCGCGTCCGTCCGGGAGATCCGCGACGTCGCCGCCTGAGCGGGACGGTCGCGCGCACGAGCATCCGCCTAGGCGCAAACCACGCGTAATCCGGCCCATGTTTCCCATCTGCACCGTAGCCCAGATGCGCCAGCTGGAGGATCAGGCTTTGCAATCCGGCGCGAGCCATGAGCAGTTGATGCACCGGGCCGGCCGGGCTTTGGCCGACGGCCTGTTGGCTTTCGCCACGCGGAACGGGTATGCCCGCGGCCCCGTTCTGGTGCTGGCCGGGCCGGGCCATAACGGCGGCGACGGCCTCATATGCGCCCGGCGCCTCCAGGAAGCGGGCGAGCGAGTGTTCGTCTACGCCTGGCGGCGCGCGCAGAGGCCCGCGGACGCGTTGCGGGACGCCTTGGCCGAACGCAACGTGGACGTGGCGGATGCCGAAAACGATGCCGATTACGTCCAATTGCGCCGCTGGTTGCGCGTGGCCACCTGGTGCGTCGACGCGTTGCTGGGTACGGGGGCCGACCGTCCGGCGGCAGAACCGCTGGCCGAGCTCCTGAACGCGGTGCGCGCGACGCTGACCGACACCCATCGCGTCTGCGCGGCGGACTGCCCCAGCGGCGTGCGTTGCGACACGGGCGAGGTCTCGCCGGCGACCCTGCCGGCGGATCTCACGATCATGTTCGGCGCCGCCAAGCGCGGCCTGTATCGCCCCGCGGCGCGGGCGGTCTGCGGCGTCGCGTCCGCGGTCGATATCGGGTTGCCCGCGGACGCGACGGCGCGCTTGCCCTTGCAGGGCCTGGAAACGCGCGATCTGGCCGCGTTGTTGCCCCGCCGGTCCGACTGGAGCCATAAAGGCACCTTCGGCAAGGCGTTGTGCGTCGTGGGCAGCCAGCGCTATCCGGGGGCGGCCTATCTCAGCGCCAGGGCCGCGTCTCGCGCGGGCGCGGGGTTGGTCACGGCCGCCGTGCCGGAGTCCGTGCAAACCGGTTTGATGGCCGCCATGCCCGAAGTGACCTTTTTGCCCCTGGCGCATCGTTCCGGGGTTCACGCCCCGGCGTCCGTGGCGTCGTTGGAGGCGGAATGGGCGCGTTACGACGCCGTTTTGCTGGGATGCGGCCTGTCTTGCACCGACAGCGCGACGGCTTTCGTCCGGGCTTTCCTGAAAATGGTCGGAGCCGACCGGGAACGCGCGACGCGTTTGGTGGTGGACGCCGACGGCCTCAACTGCTTGGCCCGGATGCCCGATTGGCCCTATCTCTTGCCGCCCGAAACCATTCTGACCCCGCATCCGGCGGAAATGGCGCGCCTGACCGGCCGCCCCGCGACGGCGATCGAGGGCGCGGAGGCGGAAACGGCGCTGGAATGCGCCCGGCAATGGCGTTGCGTCGTCGTCCTGAAAGGGCCGCATACGTGGATCGCGTCGCCGGACGGCCAAGCCTTCGCCGTCACGACCGCCAATTCGGCCTTGGCTACGGCCGGCACGGGCGACGTCTTGGCCGGCTTGACGGTCGGCTTGTTGGCGCAAGGGCAAGCGCCCGTCCAGGCCGCCTGCGGAGCCGCGCTCGCGCATTCGCGGGCGGGCCTCGAGTGCGCCCGCGCCATCGGGGCCGCGGGCACGGTGGCCTCCGACGTGCTGGACCGGATACCGGCCGCGCTGCGGCCGGCCTGGCCGAGGCGCGGCGCGTGAACCGGGAGCGCTCGCCCGCCATCCGCATTGCGGTGGATACCAGCAGCAACGTGCCCGCCGCGTGGCTGGCCCGGCACGCCATGATCGAGGTCGCGACCTCGGTTCTGTTCGGCGACGATGAATATCGTCTCGGCCGCGACCTCGATCGGGCGGGCTTCTATCGCTTGCTGGCGACGCGCCCGGAACATCCCACCACGAGCCAGCCCTCGCCCCAGCAGTTCCAGGAGGCGTACGCGCAGGCCTTCGCGGAAGGCGCGGGGCATGTGCTGTGCGTGGTCGTCAGCGCCAAATTGTCCGGCACGTTCAATTCCGCGGCGCTGGCCGCCCAGGAATTTCCGTCGGACCGGATCACGGTCTGGGACTCCCGCGGCGTGAGCATCACCAGCGGCCTGCAAGCCATCGCGGCCGGCCGCCTGTGCCAGGAGGGCTGCGCCCTGGCGGACGTTTTGGCGCGGCTGGCGACGCTGCGCGACCGCGTGGCGGGCTTCCTGACGGTGGAGAATCTGGACGCGCTGGCGCGGAGCGGGCGCGTGAGCGCCTTGCAGAAAGGCATGGGCAACATGTTGAATCTCAAACCCGTTCTGGCCGCGCAGCAAGGGCTGGTGGTGCCGGTCGCCAAGGCCCGCGGGCGCCAAAAAGCCAAGGCGGAGATCCTGCGGCGCCTGCACGCGGCGTTCGGGCAGGCGCCCGTCTTTGTGGCCGCTTCCCACGCCAACGTGCCGGAGGAAGCCCAGGCTTTCCTGCAAGCCGCGCGCGAACGCCTGCGCGTCGCGGACAGCCTCGTGACGGAATTGGATCCCGCCATTGCCGCCCTGGCCGGCGCGGGCACGTTGGGCTTGGCGGGCTACCCGTTGGAGGCCGAGGCGCCGTGAACGTCGCCGTAGACGCCAGCGGCGGGGATTTCGGTCCGGGGCCGTCCATCCAGGGCGCGCTCCTGGCCGCGGAGAGATTTGGCGCGGCGCCGACCCTGATTGGCCAGCGCTCCGATATCGAGGCGCATCTGCGGCGGCTGGGAGCCGGATCCGACTCCGTTGCGATCGAAGAGGTGGCCGCGGACGCGTCCCAGGACGAACCGCCCGCGGCGGACGCAACGCGGCGCGCGCCCGCGGCGGGATGCCGCCTGGTGAAGGCCGGGCAGGCGGACGCTTTCGTATCGGGCAGCGACACCGGCGCCGTTTTCCTGATGGCCGTGCGCAACCTGGGCCGCATTCCCGGCGTGCAGCGGCCCTGCATTGCCGCGCCGCTGCCGACCCCCGACCGCTACGCGTTGCTGCTGGATGCCGGGGCCAATCCCGAGTGCCAGCCCGAATACCTGGTCGAATTCGCCCTGATGGGCGCGGCCTACGCGCGCTTGCGGATGGGCGTGGACCGCCCGCGCGTGTTTCTCCTGAGCAACGGGCGGGAAGGCGGCAAAGGCACCGAGCTGACGCGCGCGGCCCATGTGCTGCTGTCCGCGATGGACCATATCAACTACCAGGGGTACGCCGAACCCTATGTGCTGGGCGCGGGCCCCCGCGTGGACGTGCTGGTGGCGGACGGTTTCAGCGGCAACGTGCTGGTCAAGGGCATGGAGACGGCCAGTCGCATGTACGCCGCGGCGCTGGAGACCGCCTTTCGCTCCAGCGCGTGGAGCCAGTTGGGGTACGGGCTGGCGCGCCCGGCGCTGGAAAAGGTGAAGCGGAAAGCCAACCCGCAACAATACGGGGGCGCCGTGCTGCTGGGCGTCAACGGGGTGGTGACCATCGCGCATGGGGCCAACGATGCCGAAGCCACGTGCAGCGCCATTCGCCAGGCCATGGAGGCCGTGGAGCACGACGTGGTCGAACGCGTGAGCCGCGCCTTGAATCCCGCCAACTGAGGCCGGACGGGCCGCGCCGACGCGTCGGAAGAGACGGGGAGCAGGCAACGCCATGCAGGTGTATCGCAATCTTACGTACATAAGGAAACGGGAGACCTTGGGCAAACGGCTGTTTCTGGTCGCCGTTATCGCCTTGGCCGGGGGCCTGATGGTCAGTTTCATGCCTAACCTGCCGGCTTTCCAAGCGACCGACGGACAGAACCCCATCCTGGACGCGCTGGTCGCGAACTACGCCGTCATCAGCTTCGCCGCGCTCATCGTGGGTTTCATCACCGCCAGCATCGGCAGTTTCTTCATCAACCGGTTCTCTCCGCGGCGCTGGCCGCATTCCAAATGGATGGAACGCCCGGACGAAGCGTTCGCGCGGGTCTTGCGCGGCCTGGACGACCAATACGCGCTGTACTCCTGGGTCTTGCCCGGCGTGGCCCAATTGCTGGCCGGCCCCTGCGGCCTGATCGTCTTCGTCGTGCGCAGCGACAAGGGCCGCATCGTCGTGCAAGGCGATCGGTGGCGCGAACCCTTCACCTTCGCGCGCCTGCTGACCCTGTTCGCCCGCGAAGGCCTGGGCAATCCCGCGCGCGAGATCGACGAGGAGATCAAGGCGGTGCAACGCGCGTTGCAGGCCATGGAGGCAGAACGACCGGCCTCCGCGCGCCGCGCCGTTCCCGTCACCGGCGCCGTGGCTTTCATTCACGACGACCTGCGGCTGGAAGTCGACAATCCCCGCGTACCCGTCTTGCGCGGCCCCGCGGTGGTGGCTTACGTGCGCCGCACCGCGCGCGGCGCGAACGTCAAGAATTCCGAGATGCGGCAGTTCCGCAGAGAGCTGGAAGAGCATCTGGACGCGTCCCGGTTCAAGCAATCCGCGGCGTGAGCAGGCCGCGGCGCGGACCGCGCGCAGGCGCAAGGGCGAGACGATGCCGGCCAGAACGAAGCAGATAAGGCGCACGCGCGCCTCGGCGCAGCAGCGGGCCTTCGCCCGCCTGGTCACCGCGCGTTTGCGCGCGGCGTATCCGGACGCGGACTGCGCCTTGCGGCATGCCAATCCCTTGCAGTTGTTGATTGCGACCATCCTGTCCGCGCAATGCACGGACAAACGGGTGAACATGGTGACGCCGGCGCTCTTCGCCCGCTATCCGGACGCGGAGGCCTTTGCGCGGGCCGACCGCGCGGAGCTGGAAAGCCTGATTCGCTCCACGGGCTTTTACCGCAACAAGGCCAGGAACATTCAGCACGCGTGCCTCCAGCTCGCGTCCGAGTTCGACGGGCAGGTGCCGGATACGATGGAGGCCCTGGTGTCCTTGCCCGGCGTCGCCCGCAAGACGGCCAACGTCGTGCTGGGCGTCGCGTACGGCAAGGCGGAAGGCGTAGTGGTGGACACCCACGTGAAACGCATTTCCCGGTTGCTGGGCCTGACCCGGCAGGCGACGCCCGAAAAAATCGAGCTCGACTTGATCGCGCGTCTGCCCCGGGAGGACTGGATCGATTACGCCCATATGGTCATCGGCCACGGACGCGCGGTGTGCAAAGCGCGCCGGCCCCTGTGCGCGGCGTGCAACCTGAATGACGTTTGCCCTTCCGCGCGCCCGGCGTGAGGCGCGGGACCGGAGACGAGACGGAGGACGGCCCGCGCGGCTGGCCGCGGAGGTAGCGCATGATGCGACGTAACGTTGCGCGCAACGTTGCGTGGACCCTGCTGGGGATCGGATTGTGGACGGCCGCCTGCCGGGCCCCGCTGGGCGGCGCGGCGGAGCGGGCAGCGGATCCGGTCTTGACGGTGATGGCGGCTTCCTCCCTGTACGAACCGTTTACGGCGTTGGGCCGTCAATGGCGGGCTGATCCGGCGCGGCCGCCGCTGCGCTTCCATTTCGCCAGTTCCCAGCATCTGGTGCTGCAACTGATCCAGGGCGCGCCCGGCGACGTCTTGGCGTCCGCCCATCGCGCGCAGGTGGAGCGCGCGCTCGCGGCGGGCTTGGCGGACGCCGCGGCCGTGGCGCCTTTCGCGGCCAATTCGCTGGCCTTGGTCGTGCATCCGGCCGCGCCCGTGCCCGTGGAGGGGCTGGCGGATCTGACGCGGCCGGGCCTGCGTTTGGGATGGGCGCGCGCCGGCGTGCCCTTGAACGACTATACGGAACGCGCCTTGGCCCGCTGGGCCGCGGCGCAGCCGGAGGCCGGGTATGCGGAGCGCGTCAAGGCCAACGTCCTGAGCCACGACGCCCATGCGCGCAGCGTTTTCCAACGCCTCGCGCAAGGCGAAGCGGACGCCGCCATTCTCTACGCGACGGATGCGCGGTCCGCGCCGGCCGGCTGGCGCGTCATTCCCATTGACCCGGCTTTCAACGTACGGGCGCAACTGTACGCCATGCCCGTCAAGACCTCTGCGCGTCCCGCCGCGGCCGCGGCGTTCGTGGCCTACCTGCTCAGCACGGAAGGCCAGGCCGTCTTGCGGCGCTTCGGGTTTGAAACCGATGGCCGGGAATAACCGCCGATTCCGCGCGCGGCCCCCGGCGCGCTACGCGCTCGCGATGGGCCTGTGGGGCGCGCCCCTGCTGCTGCTTTTGGTTTTGCCCGTAGCCGCCTTGTTGGGCCAGGCGCGGCCTGACGCTTGGCTGGCGAGCGCGCTGAGCCCTCAGGCGCGGGACGCGTTGGCGCTCTCGTTACGGACTTCCGGCGCGGCGACGTTGCTGGCGGTGGGTCTCGGCACCCCCCTGGCCTACGTGTTGGCGAAAGGCTCCCTGCCGGCCGTCTGGGCGCGCGTCCTGTCCATCCTGGTGGATCTGCCCCTGATTCTGCCTCCGGTCGTGGCCGGCGTGGCGTTGTTGCTGGTTTTCGGGCGTTTCGGATGGCTGGGACGTCGTTTGTACGAGGCCGGCCTGCCCTTGGCCTTTACGCCGACGGCCGTCGTGCTGGCGCAACTGTTCGTCGCCAGTCCTTTCTTCGTGCGGTCCGCCGCGTTGGGCCTGGCGCAGATCGATCCCGAACTCGAGAACGCCAGCGCCCTGGACGGCGCCTCGTTTGCGCAGACCCTGGTCTACGTAACGTTGCCCTTGACCCGCAACGCCCTGCTGACCGGGAGCATCATGACCTGGGCCCGCGCCCTGGGCGAATTCGGGGCGACCCTGATGTTCGCCGGCAACATGCCCGGCCTGACCCAAACCATGCCCATGATCATCTATCTGGGTTTCGATCTGGACGCATCCGTGGCGCTCGCGCTGGCCGGCGTGCTGCTGCTGGTGGCGTTGGCGGTGCTCGCCGCGACCCGCCTGATCCAGGCGCGCTGGCTCCGCGTCATGTAGGCTCTGGCTGGTATAGTTAGGATCGGCCACGGCCATGGACGCGCTCCAGGAACTCTTCGACCGCTTGCTCAGCTCCGAGGCATGGGAAGACCTGCCCTCCCTGCCGGCATGGCGGGAAGCGATGGATCCCGTGGCCTGGATCATGGTCGGCGCGGCCTGGCTCGCCGCCTTGGCGGGGCTCTTCCTGCATCTGCGTACGCGCCGCGCCGCGAGCTATCAGGCGGATCTGGAAACCATGCCGGCCAGCCTCCTGGAACGCCTGAAGGCGAATCCGGCGTACTTGGCCCCGGCGGCCATTTTGCAACGGATCGGCGCGGACAAGGCGTTGGAACTTCTGGAGTACGGCGACAGCGTCGAGGCGTCCGCGTGGGTCAGCCAGTGGACCCCTGTGCGCGAGGAACTGCTGCGCCTGCTGAGCGCCCAGCACGCCTTCGCGCCCGTGCAGGCCATGATCGCGTATTACCGCTGCGCGGATCGCTCCGAACCGGCCAGCCTGCGCATTCGCCGCGCGGCGCTCATCCACAAACTGGGGCAGCGCCGCTACGTGGCGCCCGGCCCGGATAACGCGCCGGCCCAGTTGCTGGTGTTCACGGACGGCGACGAACCGGCCGGGGAACTGGGTTTTCCCGGCCGCATTCACTGGTTGAAACCGGAACACCGCCCGCAGACGACGGACGGCCCCATGGTGGAACTGGATCCCATCAACTTCTACAGTCTGGAAAAGGCGTCCCTGCAGGTGCGCATCTATCGCTCACTGCTGGTCGGGGCCGGTTTTCGCCTCTTCTTTACCCGCATCGGCGACGACTGGATCGTGACCCGCGAAGAATTGGAGTGGGCGCGGTAGGCCATGCGCGCGTTCCTGGACCTGCAATTCGTCGATTACCTGCGTTTCGTCTACGTGATGTCCGCGTCCATCGGGGCGATCGCGGCCTATTCCCTCCTCGCGTACGCCCTGACCTTCAACTTCCGCGCGGTCGTGGCGCGCCGCTTCGCCTACGTCAGCCTGTGCGTGCTCGCGGTTTTCGCGCTGGACGTCGCGCTGTGGCGCATCGCGGACCGCAGCGTGGCGGAAAACTGGGTGCGCGCCCAATGGCTGGGCATCGCGTTCCTGCCCGCGGCCTATCATGGCCTGGCGACGGCCATCCTGAACGCCACGCACGCGCGGACCCGGTATCGCGGCCCTGTCGGCCTGGCGCTCCTGGTCGTGGGCGTGGCGTGCGCGGCGGGCGTTCTGTTCACGGATTACGTCGTCGCCAGCCCCGCGGTGGCCGCCACCTTCTATTACCTGCAGCCGGGCCCGGCTTTCTGGCTCTTCACGGCCGTGTTCCTGCTGGCCTTGGGGCACTCCATCCGGGACATCTGGCTGGCCCGCACCCGGTGCCTGACGCGCGCCAGTCGCATGCGCATGACCTATCTGCTCTGGGGCTTCGTGGCGCCCGCCCTGGGCTCCTACCCGTATCTGACGGCCATCGGCGGCTGGGGCAGCGGATCCCCCAGCGCAATCTTCCTGCTGTCCATCGCGGGCAACGTCGCGGTCGTCGCGTTGCTGTCCGCCATGATGCTGGCCGTGGCCTACTACGGGGTGCGCTTGCCGGATCGGGCGGTGCGCTACCGGCTCGTCCGTTTCGCCGCGCGCGGACCGTTCATCGCCGTGCTGGTGCTCGTGGCCCTGCAAACCATCCCGACCGTGGAAAGGATCCTGGGCCTGCCCCGGGATTTGGTCGTGTTTTCCGTAGTGACGGGCGTCATCGTGGCGGGCCAGTTGGCGTTGAGCCTGTCCAATCCCTTGATTGATTTCCTGATTTACCGGGAGGATGCCCGCGAAGCCACATGGCTGCGCGAGTTGGAGCGCCGCCTGCTCACGCCCAGCGACGTGCGCCGGTTCATGGAAAACCATCTCATTGCGATCTGCGAGTTCATGCAGGCCCCGCGCGGTTTCGTGGCCTCCGTCGAAGGCAGCCGGCTCGTGGTGGGCGCCGCGGTCGGCATGGAGCCGGAACCCGATGCCATTCTGGACGCCCAAGGGTGGAAAAACGTCTTGCGGGCGGCGCTGCAACGGCAGGCCGACGCGGACGCGCCGCTGCCCGAGCTCTGGGCGGGCCTGCGCGTATGGCCGCTGTTCGGGCAGGCCGCGCCGGCGGACCCGCCGCCGCTCCTGGGTCTCATCGGAGTGGAAATAGAGCCGATGTCGGACGAGACCGGTTCCGCGCAGGCGCTCGTCTTGCGCTCGATGCGCGCCAACGTCGCGGAGGCGCTCATGGATCGCCAACTGCAAGTCAACGTGCTCAGCGGGTTGCGCCACATCATCCCGGAAATCCAGAAAATCCAGGACCTGCGCGGCTTGGAACCGTATCCCGCGTCGACGGACCTGACGGCATTGGCGCAGCAGGCGGAGGGGCCGGATCCCGAATTCACGTCGTGGGTGCGGGAAGCGCTGCGCGATTTCTGGGGCGGGCCGCGGCTCGCGCGCAGCCCGCTGATCCAGATGCAGGTGGTGCAGGCCTATCTGGACAAGACCAACGGCAATCCTCATCACGCCTTGCGGCTGGTGCTCGGCGACGCCATCGAACGCATGCGGCCTTCGGCCGGCACGGAATTGGGCCAGCTGGATTCCCTGTTGCACCAGATTTTGGATCTGCGTTTCATACAGGGGCGCAAGGTGCGCGAGATCGCCCGCCATCTGGCTATGAGCGAGAGCGACCTGTATCGCAAGCAACGCGTGGCCATTGACCAGATTGCCACCATCGTCCAGGAGATGGAGCACGCCGAACAGGCCAGCGCGGCCACAGTTGCGGAGCTCCCGGCGCAACAAACGAACGCCCAATCCGTCCTCTATGTAAAGGGGATCTAGCGCGCAAAAGAGAAGCGTCGGATCCTGCGTTTCAGGGTCGGCGATCCTTGTTGTCCAAGGACGCGGCCCGCGCCTTCTTCGTTCGGATCCAGCGTGGCTTCTCGCTCTGTCAGCAACCCGCCTCCCCTAAGCCCGGAAGAGTTGGGCGGCCTGGGCGCAGTCACCTTGGGCCTGCTCTGCCTTTTGCATCTCGCGCTGGCGCGGGACGTCCCGGCCTTGACCGTCATGGTCGGATGGACGGCTCCCTATTGCGGTTTGGCGTGTTTGGGGTCGGGCCTGATCATTCTACTCAGGCATCGTTACCCGAGCTGGCACCTGGAAGCGGTATTGGGCATCCAATTGCTCCTTTTGGCACTTATGGCCGGATCTTTCATCTGGCACCAAGCCAACGTGGACTGGCGGCTGATCCTGGACGGCAGCGCCGGCGGCATCATTGGCCGCGGGTTGGGCAATATGCTGATGGATGGCTTGGGGCGCGATGTGGCCGGTATCCTGGTGCATACCGTAGCCATGCTCGGTGTCTGGCTGCTCGTACGCTACTCCCCCTTGATGGTGATCCCGGTGGCGATCACTTCTTTTCTGTATACGGGCGTACGGGCTCTGCGGGGAAGGGGCGCGCCTCCCAAGCCTCCCAAGCCCGCGCGGGCGCCGGCGGAGACCCGCGCCCGTTCCCCGCGCCCCCATGCCCGATCCAAGCCCGCAGCGCCGCGCGCGACGCCCCCGGACGTTCAGGCGAAACAGGCCGCGGCGGCGCGGACTTACGTAAGCGGATCGCCTGCGCAGGCGCCTACGGCATCCGACGCGTCCGCGTCGGTCGCGGCCCGTCGCGTGCCTCCGGTCGCCAAGAAGGTTCGTCCCGGACGCGCGCGGCGCCGCAAAATGGAGCAATTGCCCGATCTGAGCCTGCTGTCCGTCCACAAGGACCTCAGCGCAGCTGAAGGAGCCCAGGAAAAAGCCGAGGAGCTGGAACGCATCTATGCGGAATACGGCCATCCCGTGGAAGTCATCAGTACGGAAATAGGCCCCGCCGTCACTCGCTACGGCGTAAAACCCTTGCGCGTCGTCAAGAACGGCAAAGAACGCCCCGTACGCGTCAGGGACGTGCTGAGCTTGCGCAGCGACGTGGCCCTGAGCCTGAAGGTGGAAGCCTTGCGCTATCAAGCGCCCGTGCCGGGCAAGCCGTACGTAGGCATTGAAATTCCCAATGCCTATCGCCAGGTGGTGGATCTGAACGGCGTACTGTCCAGTTGGGAGTTCCAGACCCATCAGGGCGCGCTCAAGATGGGCCTCGGCCGGGACGAGACCGGTACGGCCGCGGTGGCGGATTTGGCGGCGGCGCCCCATATGCTGGTGTGCGGCGCGACGGGCATGGGCAAATCCACCTTCATCAATGCGCTCCTGGCCTCGTTGCTGATGCAGCATGGACCGGAGTCATTGCATTTGGTGCTGGTCGATCCCAAGCAGATCGAGTTGACGCCGTTCAACGGCGTGCCGCATTTGGTGGGACGCGTGGTCACGGATCTCGCCGTCGTGCCCACCCTGCTGTTATGGCTCCTGTTGCAGATGGACGCTCGTTACGCGCTGTTCAAACAGCATAAAGTGCGCAACATCCGGGATTTCAACCAGCTGACCCGTTTGCGGAAGAATCTGGAGCCCCTGCCGCACATCGTGCTCGTGATCGACGAATTGGCCGATCTGATGATGAACGGCCAGAGCACCATTGAGCCGCGCCTATGCAAACTGGCGCAAAAGTGCCGGGCTACGGGCATCCATATCGTACTGGCCACCCAAAGGCCGAGCGTGGACGTCATTACCGGCACCATCAAGGCGAATTGCCCCACGCGGGTCGCCTTTGCCGTTTCCAGTCAAACCGACAGCCGCGTGGTGTTGGACGAAGGCGGCGCGGAAACCTTGCTCGGCAAAGGGGACATGATCTTCAAACCCCAAGGGCGGGGCAAGCAACAACGCATCCAAGGCTGTTGGGTCGACGATCAGGATGTCCAGAACGTCGTGGATCATTGGCGCAAGGTCCAGCGCGACACTCCGGACCGCGAACGCGTGGAACCATGGCGCGGCCTGTTGGACGCGGACGACGCGGATTGAGCGCGAAAAGAATGCTTACCCGCTCCCGTCAAGGCCAATGGACTGCGGCGGCAAAAGATCCGGCCGCTGGAATAAGGCAGCGTAAAGTCGGGTGGACTACCGCGGTTAGCCTGCGCTCCTTGCGTCTCTTGGATCAATACGGAAGCTTCGGGTTTATGCGTTCTCGCCGCGGGCCTTAAAGGCCAAGCGCAAAGATAAGACTGCGATGGAATGCGCCTGCCGGATACGGCGGTTGACGGTCTTGCTTTGCGATCATCCCTATCGGATCTGATACAAGGTAACAGGGTAGGCATGCCTTGGATCCGTATCGTATCTGTCTTGCGTCCGTTTGCGCCTGCGTCTGTGCCATCGATTGGAAGTCGAGAACTGCCAGCTGAACGCCGCGGCATATCTGATATAATCCTTGGTTGCCCTGCCGTTAGGGCGGATAGCTCAGTTGGTTAGAGCGCCTCGTTTACACCGAGGAGGCCGGGGGTTCAAGTCCCTCTCCGCCCACTTGAACGTACAGTGCATAGGTTGCGATTGAGTCGTTATTCCTCGGTCATTGGCCAAGGCAGCCATAGTATCGGTACTGTTCAACTCTACTGCCGTACCGTCCGCGCCTCCCGGCTATCTTCTAAACGCTTCCGGTGCTTATTGATCGCATGGAGGCGTCCAGTGATCTCGATGACGCACCCCGGATGCATACTCTCTCTGAATGCCACTTCGACTGTTCATAAATGGTTCCCTTCATGGCCGTCACTCTTATGCTATCCTGTCCATCTCATTGTTCAGTAGCCTTATCGCGTCAAGGAGGGCAGACAGCTAGTGAGACGAGTCCTGTTTCGCGCTACCCATATAATCCTTGTACCGTAACCTTAACGGCCTCACTTCATGATGCGCGTTAATGACCTGTGTCCTGAGATATCACACGATCTGGTTTAAGATATGATGGCGATGAACGTGATTGAACCGTTAACCTTCGCGAGTAGTCCTAATCTGAGTTTCCAAGTTGTGAATAGGAATAACCATGAGCAATTTGACTGATTGGCTTGACCAGTATACTGATCCAGCCTTTGTCTGGTTCGTGAAACGCCTTTCGGGAAACGATACCTTGGCCAACGGATCTCACCAGGCAGGCCCATATATTCCAAAGGGTTTTCTTTTCAGCGCAATTCCTGATTTGAACCGCCCTCAAGCAGAGAATCCTGATGTACGTTTCCCGCTTTGTGTTGATTCTCACGATGAAGAGCGATACGTGCGTGCAGTCTGGTACAACAACAAGTTGCGCGGAGGTACTCGCAACGAGGTGCGCGTGACGCGATTGGACGGTTCAAAGTCAGCACTTCTCGCTCCAGATAACACCGGGGCATTGTGCATATTCGCATTCAAGATCGCCGACTTCGACAGTTCAACAGAGTGTCACGTATGGATTTGTCGTGATGCAACGGAAGACGATATCGTTGAGTACCGTATTGGCCCAGTTGAACCTGGCAAAGGAACCATTTGGCCATCCAGCCATCCCGTGCTGCCCGGCCTGTTCGGAGGGGGCACTGGGCAGGCAATGAATGGCCGGATGAAGAGCGATGAAATTCCATCGGCTTGGCTGGAAGAATTTCCTTCACCCAAGGATATTGTCGCTGAGGCGGCAAAGTTACGCCTCAGTGCATTGCTTGATGCGGATCGAAGGCTTCTCCGCCGGAGGGAGCGTGAGTATGCATTGTTTCTAAGTATTGAAGAGGTGATGACGCTTCCGAAGATTCAGAAAGGATTTGAAACCATGGAAGAATTCACCTCTCTCGCCCAAGAAGTGCTGCAGAGACGCAAATCCCGTTCCGGACGCTCGCTTGAACTGCATGCGCGTACTATATTTATTGAGGAAGGTCTGCGAGAGAATCAGGCCTTCGCATATAACCAGGAATCGGAACCCGGCCGCAAACCCGATTTCCTGTTTCCCTCAGCCGAGGCTTACAGAACGGCGGATTTTCCGAGTGACCGGCTGAGAATGCTCGCGGTCAAGACAACGTGTCGAGACCGTTGGCGTCAGATTTTGCAAGAAGCCGATCGAATCAAGCATAAGCACCTGCTCACGCTTCAAGAGGGAATTTCAGAGAGGCAGTTCCGGGAAATGAGAGAAGCCAAGGTGCAACTCATTGTTCCGTCTCCCCTGATTACAAAGTTTCCACAAGACGTTCGCCCGTACCTGCAAACGCTTGAAAATTTCATTGTTGACATACGGGAACTTAACCGTTCAAGTCTATAGACAAGATTGTTTTTGAGATTAAATGCCTAATTCGGTTTGAGAAGATGAGATGTCTCTGGCCTCTTGGTATTTCAAGCCGCACACGCCTGGCGCCACGATCCGCGAACCAATTGCGGGAGCGTTCTTCGCCAATGATGCCGTAAGTGCTCCTGGCGAGGCCCTGATACGTGAAGGCATTCAGAATTCCCTTGATGCCACTCCCAGAGGTGAAAAAACTTCAGTTCGCATCTCGTTGGTCAGCGAAAATGAGGCGCTTGACTGGAACGAAGCAAGACTGTATTTTACTGACGCTTCCGTTCATTACAGGGCGAGTGACAATGGCCTACGCCAGGAAGATCTGCCGAGAGAATGCGAAGGGCTGACGGTGCTTGTTTTCGAGGACTTTGGCACCAGTGGTTTACAAGGAGATCCGGCAACCCCCTATCCGCTCAAAGGTGCGCGGGAAAACAACTTTTTCCATTTCTTCCGTGCTGAGGGAATGACCGATAAAGATACTGGCAAGCGCGGCAGTTGGGGGCTTGGAAAGGATACCTTCTTCCGGGCCAGTCGGGTCAATACCATATTTGGTCTGACAGTACGGAAGGACGATGGTCAACATCTGCTGATGGGGAAAACCATACTGAAGTCTCACTATGTTGGTGACAACTACTGCCAAGACGGTTATTTCGGAGTTCGTCCCAACGGTGACGGACATATGGTTATGCCCATTGACGACTCCGAGGCTATCCAGCGTTTCCAAAAAGCATTTCGATTGGAGCGCCGGAGTGATCCTGGCCTGTCCGTGATCGTACCGTGGTTCGATCCCGACATTACTGAGAAAACCTTAATTCAATCCGTCTTCCAGAATTATGCTTACGCTATTCTTTCCGGAGATCTGGACGTTCTGGTAGAAACTTCCGGAATAAAGACTTGGATTGATCGCAAGAATCTGTTACGCGAGGCACAACAATTTCTCAAGGAATCAGATGCCTTGCCGGTAATCGAGTTGGCGGAATGGGCGATGCGAGATAATGCAGATGCGGATCGATATGTACTGAATATGCCAGACCCAACTCGGGGCTGGAGTTGGGTCAGAAATCTCTTTACCGATGCTCTCGTCAAGGATTTGGGCATTAAGATCAAAAATGAAGAACGTATTGCTATACGGGTACCGGTGACGGTCCGTAAGAAAAACGGCATGCGCAAGGAGTCCTATTTCGATGTATACATGATGAGCGAGGCTTCCAATCAGCGTGCTCGCCCAGCATTCATTAGGGATGGGATCTTGGTATCGGATGTGCGAGCGCCTTTTATGCGTGGCATGCGCGCGCTGGTTATCATCAATGATGCGCCGCTGTCCGAATTTCTTCGCGAAGCAGAAAACCCCAGCCACACGGTATGGCAGGAACAGCAAGTGAAACAAAGCTACGTGTCCGGTGTCGGAGATCTGCGCTTCGTTGTTCAAAGCGTCAAGAGGATATGTGATCTGGTGATGGCAGAGGATAAAGAGGAAGACCGGCGCTTGCTCTCCGATCTTTTTCCGATACGCGGTGAAGACGGCAATAACGACAAAAAGGGCGATGATTTTTCAGTTCCGCCGCCGCCGCCACCGCCGCCTCAATCCAGGTTTTTCACCATCAAGCCGGCCAACGGAGGCTTCTCAGTAATGCCAGGAACAAAATCTGTTGAAAAGAATTCCTGTTTTGAAATATATATGGCGTACGATGTTCGCCGCGGCAATGCTCTGAAACAGTACAGAAACACCGATTTCCAGATAGGTCAGTCTATCCAGTATCAATGCAAAGGCCTCAAGGTGGAAGAAGAAAGCAACAACCGGATAGTCGTACGAATTGTTGAACCTGACCGTTTTCATCTCACGGTTACCGGGTTTGATCTGAACCGTCAAATTTATGTTGGCGTGTGGTAATCCCTGATGTCCAGTCAACGAATTAATTTCACGGGCCGAAAACGGATTACAGCGAACGATATTGCCATTCGCCTCCATAACGAAGCCTCCCCTCTCACTTTCGAAATATCCCATCTTGCGCTACGCCGCTACGATTTTCCAGCCAATGCCTTGGTGCGGATTGAGGCATATCGTCAGGCGACATATATGCCGTTTGAACTGGGAACCATAGAGGCCCCGATATTGTCTGGAGCTTTGGTGCTGGCTGAATTCAATTCACCTGATGCAATCCGGTTCCGCTTGAAAGTGACATCGACAACCGGGCCAACGGCGGGGCAACTATTGGCTGTACGCGATCACATTCGACCTGTCTGGGCCGATGGCGGACACGAATCGCTGCTTCCGATCAGTCCAGACTCCAGTTTGGAACAGGAAGTGTTCCGTTTGGACTTCAACAACGGGCCAGTACTGCGGATTAACAGCAAGATAACCCAGTGGAGAGCCGTTTCCCGCGATGTCCATTTCATGTCTCTGGTTTATCCCGAAGTGTTGCGATCAATACTAACGCGGCTTCTACGCGATGAAGGCCTGCCGGATGAAGAAGACAGCAATGACTGGCGTTCCCTCTGGCTTGAGTTCGCGCGAACTCATCCCGGTATCCCAAATCCACCCAGAGACGGGGATGATGATGAGACGTCTGTTGACGACTGGATTAACGAAGTGGTTGCTGCATTCTGCAGGCGAAACCGCATCTTTGACAGCTTTGTCCAGAGATGGGACAGCGAGGGCAACCAGTGAAGCTCCACAGATTCACCGAAATCGGTATAGAACGATTTGACCGATTTCGAGCTGCTTCGCTGCGTCGGCTGGATCAGTTGAGCGCGCTATTGCATAACGATGCCTGTTCGGACTTGGTAGAGCCTGACATTGAAGTGGAACTGTGTGAACTGTCGACGCGATTTGCTGTAGGCAAGTATTTGTATGATCTGTTTGACCGCGCTATCGTTCCAGATCTGGTTACTGACCAAGGTATCTGGACATGGCTGTCTGCACTCTATTTTGAGCAGCTCTGTCCACCCGGCAGCCAGCCTGGCGACAGGGCAAGATGGGTGCCTGCAGTAGGCAATTATCGTCAGTATTACCGTCATCTCTTGGCTGGACCATTTCTGATTTACCGCGCACATCATGACAATCCCTACCGCGCTATGGCATTGTTGGTGAATCCGCCTCACCAGCCTGGTGACATCGTTGAGCAATTGGCCTCGCGGCAGGAATTGGTAACAAATCCTTCGGTGATGGAAGCCGCAACAAAACTCTATATCGATCCTGAAACCGGTAGGCCAAAGCGTGGAACTGGTAGCAAGGGGCCCGGCAGTCCCCGGCGTTTGGCAACCGTCCTCAACCAGCTGGATCTGACTTGGGATCTATACAACTTGGAAACACGGAAGTTACTGGATCTGCTACCCGCGGAGTTCGACAGATTCAAACAATGAACAGCAGCGGAAATAGCGTTTTGAAGAAACAAATCCTTTCTGATGTCTAGATCTGCATAGAGTTAGAATGTTACGCTCATCTTCTGAACAACGAAAGCTCCATAGACTATCTCGTCTCATGTGCTTGAGGTGCTGCCCATTCCAATCGGCATTCTTTTAGGCCGTGTTGAGGTAGGATTTCGGCCAGATCCAAGCCCCTGTTAGGTACAGAAAACCTAGGAACCGCTGCGCGTATTGGTCATAGCGGGTGGCCACGCGGTGCCTGCGTTGGAGCCAGCCGAGGCCCCGTTCCTCGGCGTTGCACGCCTTGTACCGTTCCGGGTCGTGGGCTGGGGGTTCGTGCGTCCCTTTCGGGCCGGAATGACGGCTTCGGTGCCCCGCCACGCGCGGAAGGAGTCGCCGTCATAGGCCCGGTCGGCGATCAGGCAGGGTAGCGGCGCGCCCGGCTAGCACTCTGTCATGTTTCAATTGTCAGGTATAACTTCTTGAGGCGGACACGGGCATCCGCGGTGCAGAACGGCCAGTCAATGCCCGTCTGGGCCGCGTTGCGGGCCTCCGCTTCAGGCGGCGACCTGCGCATGCACCGCGTCCTGCGTCGCCATGCGCGGGGCCAGGGCTTGGCGCGTCAGGACGATCAGTTCTGGGTTGGCATGTTGAGCCAGCTGCCGTGCCGGGGCGTAAACACCAGACGTACGCGTTGCACCAGACGACGCGCTTTGGCCGGCGGAAAAGCTTGGTAGAACGAGACGGTAGTATGGGTGTTCAGGTTGTCGCAGACCAAGGTCAGGTACTTGAACCTAGTACTCGGTCATTCGGATTCTGTTAGGTTATAATCCCGTTCTCACTGTCCGCGCCCGCCCCGAGGGAGGATCGCATGTCTCTGCAATACGCCCTGCATCTGCCTCCGTCCGACCGGCAGTTTCTGACCCGCATCGCCCAGGGCCGCGGCGGGCCCCCGCGGCCGACCGTGCGGCAGGCCGTGCGCGCCCGCGCCCTGCTCAAGTGCGATGCGGGCGAGACGGACGCGGCGGTTGCGGCCGCCCTAGACGTCTCGGCCGGCAGCGTAGGGCGCTGGCGCCGCTAGGCCGTGGTCAAGGGTCCCGCGGCCGCGCTGGCGCGCCGGGCCCATCCGCCGGCGGCCCGGCAAGCTGGACGGCGCGGGCGAGGCGCATCTCCTGCAGCTGGCCCAATCCGCGCCGCCGGCCGGCTATGCGCGCTGGACCTTGCGCCTGCTGGCCCGCGAGTTGGCCGCGCGCGGGATCGGACCCCGGATCAGCTACGAAACCGTGCGCCGCACGCTAAAAAAAGAACTGACGCCTTGGCGGTGGGTGCAGCGGTGCTATCCGCCGGTGCCGCCGGAGGCGGACTTCGTGATCCGGATGGAAGCGGTGCGGGATCGCTATAGCCGGCCCTACGATGCGCGCTATCCGGTGATCTGCAGGGACGAACATGCCCAATGCCTGCGGGCCGACAAGCGGCCGTCGCAGCCGGCGCGCCCGGGGCATCCCGCCACCTACGACTACGAATACGTGCGGTGCGGCGCCTGCACCGTCTGGCTGTTCGTGGAGCCGCTGGGCCAGTGGCGCACGGCCTACGTCACCGCGCGGCGCACGGCCGTGGACTGGGCGCGCCAGGTCAAGGCCCTGGTCGACCACCCGCGCTACCGCCACGCCGAGCGCCTGATCCTGGTCTGCGACAACCTGAACCCCCACGCTTACCGCTCTTTTTTCCGGGCCTTTCCGCGCGCCGAGGCGGAGCGCCGGGTCCGGCGCGTCCTCTTGGTGTTTACGCCCCGGCACGGCAGCTGGCTCCGCAGGGCGGAACCGGAACTGAGCATCCTGACGCGCCAGGCCCTGTCCCCGCGCATGGCCACGCAGGACGCCGTCCACGCGCAGGTCACCGCCTGGGCGGAGGCCCGCAACGCGGCCCAAAAGGGCATCGACTGGCAGTTCCGCACCGCCGACGCCCGCGTGCGCCTCAAGCATCTGTACCCTTCCATAGAAACAGGCTGACAGGCGCACGGCCTCCGACCGCGTCCGAACGGCAGCGTCTGAATCATCACCTAACAGAATCCGAATGACCGAGTACTAGCGGTAGCGCGGGGGCCTGCACCTAGCGTGCCCAGTCTACGGCTGTGCGCCGGGCGGTGGCGTTGGCATGCACCATTGGCCCAGCGGTTCTACGAAGAGCCAGATGGTGCAGATGCCGTGCCGCACGTATTCATAGTCGCAAGTGGCGGGCCGGCTTGGCTGCGCGGGCTGCGGCGTCCGCGTTTCGGACAGCATCTGTTTGGGCTGTTCGTCCATGCAGATCACGGGATAGCGCGCATCGTATGGCTGGCTATAGAGGTCCAGCACTTCTTCCATCGGGGCTACAAAGGCCGCCTCACGCACGGGCGGATAGCCGCGTTGCATCCGGCGCCAGATCGTCAGTTCGTTTTTCAGCGTGCGGCGCATGGCTTCGTAGCTGATCGCGGCCACGACCGCACGGGCTTCCAGCTCGGAGGAAGTCAGGTGCAGGATGAAAACGAAGTAATCTCTCCTCTTATATTGCACGTGAATGTTGCTAAAAAGTGATGGATTGCTCTCCCTATCAGCACATCCACTGTTGCAGGTAGGTCGCCACATGCCGTACCTTGGGCACGGCTACGGCATTGCCGAACTGGCGGTAGGCTTGGGTATCACTGACCGGAATGCGGAACGGACAATCCCCCTGCATATCAAACCCCATCACGCGCGCGCATTCGCGCGGCGTAAGCCGGCGTGGATTGCGACCATTGGGGTGTCGGATCAAGATTTCGGCTCCATCTTTGTAATACCGTGCGGAGAGCGTCCGCGCCACATCGTCGGGACTGCACAGACCATAGCCAAACCCATTGCCACGACGGCGATGTTTATCCGCGTAGGCTTGCAGATATCGCCACAGGTGATCCGTCAGCGTATATTTGGATCCCACCGTAGCCAGCAATCCTTCCGTATAGGGTGGCTCCGATTCTTCTGATCCGTCTTCGGTATGCAAGATGGTTGACAGACGGGGACCTGCGTCTGCATCTGGCAATTCCAAGTTGTCAAAGGTAAAATCGCGAGCGTCTCGGAAGCCGGCGATAAAGATACGTTCCCGATGTTGTGGAACCCACGCTGCAGCATTGATAACCCGCCAATCAATGCAGTAGCCTAAGTCATCTGCCAGCGTGCGCCGGATTACCTCAAAGGTACGTCCTTTGTCATGGCGCAACAGATGTTTCACGTTCTCTAGCAGAAATGCTTTGGGGCGATGATGTGCCAACAATTGGGCAATGGAGAAAAACAAGGTGCCCTGCACTTCACAGGAAAAACCGTGCGGTTGGCCCAAGGCGTTCTTCTTGGACACGCCCGCGAGGGAAAAAGGTTGACAGGGAAAACCTGCGAGTAGGAGGTCATGAGGCGGAATGTCCATAGGATCGATTTGCGTAATATCGCCATGAATCGCGTGATCTTCGGGGAAATTGGCTCGATAGGTTTGTTGAGCAAACTGATTCCACTCGCTGGAGAATACGCACCGGCCGCCCAAAGGCTCGAAACCGAGTCGCATGCCGCCTATACCTGCAAATAGGTCGATAAATGTAAAGGGAACTGTACAACGGGCAGAATCCCGTTGGGTCAAAGCCCTTAGCGTTACCAGTATTGGAGGGCGTGGTGCCGTTTCGCCCTTTTCCCACCGATAAACAGTGCTGCAGCTGTAGCCCATTCGGATAGCCACTTCCGCAACACTAAGGCCCGTTTGTCGGCGGAGCGATGCAAAAAGGGACAGGTTACCGTCCATAGAGCATAGAAAAATTGTCTGAACCTCTCATATATTAGCAGGGTAAGCCTTATCAGCCAAAGACATTCACTACGCATCTTGCTGCTTCGTTGCAGCAATGTTGTGGGCAAGTGTGCAAGACCCAGAGCTGCATGTGCTGTTCTAGTGATAATGGCATGTAATTCTGTTGGTAGAGCCTGTAGATGTTCTGGTCTATCTAGATGGTTTGATGGCCCTCAGTCCGCGCGTCGGCCTGCACGGGGTCAAGGTCTGGCATCAGGCCGCTCTATTCCGGTTCCGCCTTGTTGAACCCGCGGCCATGCTGGAGCATAAACACCCACGTCATCAGTTTCATGACTTTCTACCAAGTCGTGCGGGATGTTTGACCTCATCCAGATCCAAGCCCTCACAAAATACAGAAAATATATATTGTATTTATTGCAACAGGTGGCCACGCACCGCCAGTCCCCCGGGCCGGAATGACGGCCTCAAGGCCCCGTTGCACGGAGCTAGGCGCGGAAGGCGTCGCTGTCCTAGTACTCGGTCAGATTGATAGGGATACGTGTCCAAAGCAGCATTTCGCCTACGTGTTGTCTACGTAACGGTAGTCGACAATTTAGCCAAGTATCTATAGAAACATGACGGAGTACTAGGGCGTGTGGAGGTAGGATTGCAGCCCGATCCGGGTCGCGTTGGAGAAGGGGGGGGGGGTGGACATTCTGCGCACTCGCGGTTATCCTCCCAGCTATCCTTCTCTTTGCCTGTTTGCCTGAGGATGGCCCCGATGACCACTACCTGGATGACCGATGCCCAATGGCGTTGCATTCATTCTTTTCTGAGTTCTTGTCCTGATGTACACGTGGAAAAAGAAATTCATTGTCGTCTTTTTGTAGAAGCGGCGCGCTGGATGACACGGATGGGCACTCCTTGGCGCCAGTTGCCCGCCGAGTACGGCCAGTGGAACTCGGTCTATCGCCGCTATGCCCACTGGTGCGACCGGGGCGTCTGGCGGCGCCTGATGGCCTACCTGCAAGCCGATCCGGATCTGTCCGCCGTGCAGCTGGACAGCACCCATGTGCGCGCGCACGTGAGCGCGGCGGGTGCCCCCAAAAGCCCGGGGACGGATCCCGCCCTGGGGCGTAGCCGGGGCGGCTTCGGCACCCAGATCCACATCCTGGCGGATCGCCGCGGCCGGCCCCTGCGCCTGCGCGTGACGGGCGGCCAGCGCCACGACAGCACCCAGGCCCGGGCCCTGGTGGAAGCCTGGACGGACACGCCGCGGCCCTGCCTGATTGCCGACCGGGCCTATGACCGCGACGGCTTCCGCGCGTGGCGGGCGCAACGGGGCACCGAGGCCGTCATTCCGGCCCGGAAGGGGCGCACGAACCCCCAGCCTCACGACCCGGAACGGTACCCGGCGCGCAACGCCATCGAACGGGGCATCGGCCGGCTCAAACAAGGGCGCCGCGTGGCTACCCGCTATGACAAATACGCTCATCGGTTCTTGGGTTTTCTGTACTTGGCCGGGGCCTGGATCTGGCTGCAATCCTACCTCCACACGCCCTAGGCCCGGTCCGCGGGTTGCCCGTCACGCGCAAGCGCAGGGGACAGCCCTGTCGATCCGCGTCAAGCTATGGATCTGGGTGCTGAAGCCGCCCCGGCTGCGACCGAGCGCGGGATCCGTCGCTTTCTTTTGGGGCGCGCCCGCCGCGTTCACGTGCATGCGCACGACCGTTATCCAGAAAAGATCGAATGCGGAGCCATTGGGTATCGGTCATCGGGGGCTGTCCTCGCGGAGGTTGGGCCAAGGGATCGCCTCGGGGAGGATAACGGCGGGCGGGCAGGATGTCCAATCCGTCTCAAATTCTGCCGTGGACCTCTGGATCTGGCTGAAGCTAAACGTCCACACGACCTGGGCTTGCACCATTCAATGCCGCGTTTTACGGCGTTGCGCGCTTGCCTTTTAACGCCTAGAAGCTAATCTTTTGCTCATGGGATATCCCGTAAAGATCAACACAATGCAACTTAGCACTGCTCATCTTTTTTCTGTATGCCTTGTTTTTCAGTCTTAATTTGCCAGTTTTGTCAGAATGGCTTGTTCGGCAAATCCCAGTTTTCGATTTGCTTCGGCATAGGTGTTGCTAACGGTGAAATGCCCCTGTTTCAGTTCCACCAGTCCGAAGAGCTGTTGTACTGCACGCTCAGCCTCGGTGTTGTGTTGAGCTACAATCACAACAACGGAAGCATCATTTCGCATACCGATGACCAACAGATCATTGGTTGCCATATGATCTGAAATAGCATTATGGGAATAATAGAGGCGATATTCAGGCGACCGTGTTGGTTTTTGTCCTCGAGCATCATACCATGTCAAATAACCGGCATCTGTCAAAATATCTTCATCATTACTCAGAAAGAAAAATTTGGCTTCCAATCTTTGTATTCTTTCCAGTCCAAGTATGTCTTTGAGTTCAGACACACCATGGAACTCGTGTTGGTGGGATGCACTGGGTTCAGCCTCCACAGCCGACAGCCGTTTGGCAGCGACGCTACGGAAAAGATTTGGAAGATTGTTTGGTGTCATGATGATTGCCTCTTGTGTTTACTCTTGAATTCAGATAGAGAACAAGATATATCCATAGGTATGGATGTGGATCCACTGGGTAGGTGTTAGCATGGCACTGTCCTCCCGAGAACATGAGCGTTTATCTGACTCCTATGAGGATAACCGCTTGCTCAGGAGATGTCCAATAAAGAGTAACATGATGTGGCATTTTGACTTCATCCAACACCAAGCCTCCGCCGAGTACAGAAAACCCAAGCAACGATGTGCGTATGGGGCGTAGCGAGTCGCCACGCGCCGCCCGTATTTGAGCCAAAGGATCGGAAGCCATGTGGGAGCGCCATGCCCGCGCGCCGCGGCCCTGCAAGTTGGATAGTGCCGGCGAAGCGTAGTGCCGGCAGTTAGTCCAGTCCGTACCGCGCCGACCGGCCATGCGCGCTGGATCTTGCGTCTGTTCGCCTAAGCATGGGAAGACCGCGCGGTTGTGACCGAGATCAGATACGAAACCGTGCGCCGCACATTGAACAAAACGAACTGATGCTCTAACGGCGGGTGCAACGCGGCTATCCGCCGGTGCGCGAGGCGGCGTTCGTGGCCCCGATGGAAGCGGGGCTGAACCTCTACAGCCATCCCTATGATGCGCGCTATCCGGTGATCTGCAGGGACGAACAGCCCAAACCGCTGCGGGCCGACAAGCGTCCGCCGCAGCCGGCGCGTCCGGGCCATCCCGCCACCTACGACTATGAATACGTGCCGCGTTACCTGCACCCTCTGGATGTTCGTGGAACCGCTGGGCCCGTGGCACACCGCCAATGCCACCGCGCGGCGCACGGCCGTGGACTGGGCGCACTTGGTAAAGGCCCTCGTGCGGATCATCCGCGCGACCGCCAGGCCGAGCGCTTGATCCGGGTCTGCGACCCTCTGAACACCCATGCCTACGCCTCGTTCTACAGTGCCTTTCCGCCCGCCGAGGCGGAGCGCCTAGTATCGACTGGCTGTTCCGCACCGCGGACGCCCACGTACGACTCAAGAAATTGTACCCCACGACTGAAACATGATGAAATACTAAGAGTGTTTCCTATGACTATTGTTGCTTCGAAGCAACATGCTGCAGAAAATCCTGTAGACTCCAGAGCCATATCTGCTGTTCCGGTACATAAGTAGCATGAAGTTCCATGGGTAGGATAAGCTGGAGACGTCTGGCGCGCATGGCGTCCGTTTGGTTACGGCTAATGCTTGGTTGCAGAGTCAGAAGGTGTTTTTCGGCGATCCGGTCTGCCTCGGCCAATACCTGCCACCAACGTTCCTTGCAGCTGGTTTTCGCGCCCAACATCGAGAGACGCGACGAGGAAAATTGCGGATTGCGATAGGCAACAATACTAGGAAAGAGAAAATCAGGCCTTGCCGGACCTTCCGTCACAGCCTTGCGGTCGTATTGCAGGCCATGGTCATCCAGAATGTATTGGACATGGTGTTCAAGAGCAGAACCAGCGCGCATTTTGCGCCGGTTCTGGACGCTCAGGGATACAGCGAGGAAATCATCCACCCCCTCAAAACCCTGTTCCAGACGCTGGGTTACTTGGTGCCATTCCAACGTCTTGAATAACATTTCCTCATGCGTCATCCATGCCATGAGCGCCGTATCCGGGTCTTCCCGCGGGGATACCCTGTCAGGCAGAGTATCACGCGCAAATTCGGCAAACTGTTTGGTTGGGGGAAAGGTATCGCCAAAGCGATTCTGGATGCGTTCCAGCCATGCAGTGTCTTCTTGCTCTGTCTCAATCTGCAGTTCTGACAGAATGGCCTGTTCGGCAAAGCCCAGTCTGCGGTTTGCTTCGGCCTGAATGTCGCTGACAGTGAAATGAACCCAATCCGGTTCAAGGCCAAAAAGCCATTGTGCCTGGCTCTCGGCCGTGGTGTTTTGCTGCGCGACAATTACCACAGCGGAATCGTCATGGCGTAGGACGATGACCAACAGATCGCCGGCTGCCATGCTCTCAGATACAGCTGTATTGGAATAGTAGAGGCGGTATTCAGAGCGTGTTGGATGTTGTTCCCGAACGTCATACCATGTCAGGTAACCAATATCCGTCAACAATCTGGTCTCATCCTCACCCAGAAAGAGGAATTGAGCTTTCAGTCTTTGTCTTTGCGATCCCAGGATGCGTCTGAGTTCAGCCACGCTATTGAACTCATGTTGGTTGGATGCATTGGGCTCAACCTCCACAGCCGACAACCGCTTGGCAGCGACGCCGCGAAATAGATCCGAAAGATTGCCCGATATCATGACGATTGTCCCTGAATAGCCTTTTGGATGCAGTCTGACCCCAGCCAAGCCACCGTTCTTTCAAGCACGATGTTTTCAGACAATCGCGTTTTGCCCTTGAGGGCGCACTCCCAAATTTCCAATACGCGCCAACCGCGTCGGATCAAGGCTTCGCGATTCTGTTGGTCCCGACAACGATTGCCTTCCAGTTTGGCGCGCCACCAGTCTTGGCGCGTGGCTGGCCAGTGGAACAGATGGCAGTCATGACCATGCCAGAAACATCCATGAACCAGTATTACGGCTTGATGCTTCGGAAGCACGATGTCAGGTGCTCCCGGCAGATCTCGACGATGCAATCGAAAGCGGAAACCGCGGGCATGGAGACCGCGGCGGATCGTCAATTCCGGCTTGGTGTTTTTGCCTCGGACGCGGGACATGATGCGGGATCGAACCTGCGGATCTACAATGTCCATACGTTTCAGAGCGACAAGCAGGAGAGAGAGCCAAGTCGTGTTATGGATTTCATGGCACGCGTAGTCAATGGCTTGGTTTCTCCATAATACTACAGATTTTATCACCATGCTTTAAGTCCCTAAAATTCAGTACAGGCTTGGGGCCTTCTCTTCCCCAGAGGATAACCGCTCGCTCACGGGCTGTCCAATAAAGTTCAACACAATTTGGCAATCTTACGCCGAGCCAACACAGATATGCCTCCATATCGTCGCCGTAATCAGCGCAAGCCATCTTGATTACATCCCACACTTTCAACCAATCAACCCGCCCCTATTCCTGATGCATGCTCTTTTCCCATCGCCGTTGATTTTAAAACTTGGTCCCAGATTTACCCGCAAGGCTATCCGGCGTAGCGTGGAGATCCCGGTTCTTGTTGAAAGGCAGATCGGTCACGATGAGATTACGGTCTTGATGTTCAACCCTCGCAGGAACGCCAAATCATCGCCGTGATGAAGGATGTGGTTCTTAAAAGTTGGATTGCGCTTCGGTTCCTCCTCTGCCTCACATAATTTTCACACATGGTTTCGCAAGGCTGGCTGAAGAGTGTCATCATAGCAGGATTACTCAGATTGTGATACGCTTCAGACGAGGTGGACGCATTCTTGAGGATAGGATCGAATCAAGAACGCCAAGCCAAGGCCGTAAGGGAAGCGGACGAGGCGCAATTGGAAATGCTTTTCGCGGAGAAAGAACGAGACTATATGGGGGAGGGTCAGGCCAATGAAACGACCTACGCCTTCTTGGATCGTACCGCGAAACCTGAATACGGACGCATCCGAGCAATGCTGAACCGCTGGTTCGCCCGTTATCCCTCAGATCGTCAGTACGCGCTGGCCCAGCGCATGCGTCACCGTAGGGGTCTGAAACGGGAGAGGCAGTTCCAATCTGCCTTCTTTGAACTCTACCTCCATGAGTTCTTGCGTGGCACAGGCGGCCAAGTGGCCGTTGAGCCCGTTCCAGACTGTCCGTTTGATTTCCACGTGGAAGAAGGCAATCTTTGCTATCGCGTTGAAGCCGCGGACGTATGGGTGAATGCAGGTACGAATCTCGAGGAAGACGCCAATGCCTTAGACGCATTGGATTGGCTGTACGAAATCGAAGCGTCGGACTTCCGGTTGTCCGTAAAAATCCGGGGCTGCCTTCAGAAAACTCTGTCCAAGAAGTACGTCCAGCGCCCGTTTCTCGACCTGCTTGAGCGCGCGCGGCGCGGGCCGTTGTCCCCGGGCGAATCCTTGGCAGAGGTGCGGCAAGGCAAATGGATCCTCACCGGCCGTTTAGTCGTGCCTGCTGATCTAGGGATGGAAACCTTTGAACACGGAACCGTTGTATGTTGGCATACTTGGGGGGCGGGATTCAGCGATCCAATCGGTTCCTTGCGGAATAAGGTAAAGAAGAAATCTGAACGATATGAAGGAACACCCCTGATCGTCGCCGTACGGAATATGCCCTACGGGATGGGAGGTGGCAGTGGCGTCATGGTGGACGCTCTTATAGGAAGGACAAAAACCATAGTGTCGGTACCCCGAGATGCGAAATACCAAGGTTCCTTGCCCTCGCCGCACATCATCCGCGACACGGATGGTGTGTGGGGCGGCCCGAAAGACGCGAGACATTCAGCCGTGATCGGAGTCTTGCAAGTGGACTGCCTGCACCCTTATGGCCCTCGCGATGCCGTGATGTGCTTTTGCCCCAATCCATATATCACTGTAGCCTTACCCGCTTGGACACGACGGATCGACCGCATCGCGTTCCATGGCAATCAGTGGGAACATGTACAAGGTGTGAGCCCGTCCGCGTACGTCCCTGACTGCGAGAACATCTTTGGCGACGGTTCGTATGCCAACTCCTAGAAGACATGCTTCTAACGTTGTGCAACTTGAATCCAGATCCACAGGGCAGGGCGGGCCTGTCCTCCACCAGCAAATCCGTACGAGGCTTGGGGAGAAGTCCCATCAAGCATGCTATGCATTCACAAATCACTAATGCCAGAATTGGTCAGTGTGACGCACAAAATTACGCGGCATTTCCTACATCTAGGCGGATGACACCCGTGCGGTCCCGTCCGCCGTACAGATACAAGGCTACTGCGCTACCGCGGTGAACTTACGGCTATTCAGTACCCTTCTACATTGAAGACCGTGTCGAGATCTCATCCAGCACGCTGCGAAAGGCGTGGCCCGGCTCAAGCCACCATGCCCGACAACAAGACAGGAACGGCCATTCGCTATGAAAACCAAAGTTCGTAGCGGAATATGCAGTTGCCTGCTCTATTTTCTTGGCTCCAAGAAGACAAGGGCGTTATCCTAACGCGTTGCCATAGAGAATACCCCTGAACAATAACCATGCCTCTTCCCGGCGGAGCCAGCGCCAAATATGGATTGCGATACGAGTTGCTTTGGACAGTCCACTCGTTCCTGAGCATCCTGGAAAGCAAAGCCGAATCAATACACTTGGAACCGTCCGGCGACGCAGGAAAAGGCATCGAGTTCTGCCTGCGAACTGCCGCTGGCATCGAATACCACCAAGTCAAGCGCCAGCAGACCGGGAAAGGTGTATGGTCATTGGCTGATTTGAACGAGGTTCTGTCTTATTTCCGTCAGAGACTGACTGACCCGACAGCGACTTGCGTATTCGTCTCCATTCATGCGGCCCATCCTCTTAAGGAACTGGCAGATCGAGTCCGTAACGCCGCTACATGGGAAGAATTCCGAAGTGCCTATATTTCATCGGACAGTTGGTCAGGCCATTTCCACGATTTGCATGGACGTTGGCAGGCATCCAGTGAAGAGGATACCTATCAATACCTAGAACGCATACACGTTTATACCATAGATGAAGTTTCCCTGCGCAAATGGGCGCAGAAACGCTTAGAAGTTTTAGTCGACGGCCGGCCCGCTACTGCCTTGAAAGTTCTTGCGCTGTGGGCCTTGGACCAAGTTCACCAGCGGTTGACTGCTTCAGATATATGGGAGCACCTGAAATCGCAAGGGATCAACGAGCGAAGCTGTGCGCAAGATCCAGAAGTCCAGGAAGCCCTATCGGAACAGAATCAAAGGTATGAAGAGGGAGTGAAGCCGGTAAATATTGGCGGCAGAATCATACCAAGGCGTGAAGTGAAACAAATCTTGGCCTGCTTTGACGATGAAAAAGAAGGGAATATCATCCTTGTTTCAGGGAAAGCCGGCATAGGAAAAAGTTCCGCGCTTGCTCAAGTGTTGACCGCGATCCAGAAGCGGGATTGGCCTTGGCTGGCCTTCCGGGTTGACCGCTTGCAACCGTGCCTGTCACCGCGCGAAGTCGGGGAGCAATTGAGATTGCCCGGTTCTCCGGTCAGCGTACTGGCCTCCTTGGCGGGCGGTCAGGATTGTTTGCTGGTCATTGACCAATTGGACGCAATCAGTTGGGCATCAGGGCGCAATGTCGATCTCTTTGACTGCATCAGGGTTCTGCTAGGACAGGCTCAACACCATGTCCAGATGCGAGTGTTGTTGGCCTGTCGCCAGTTTGATATCGAGAATGATCCCAGACTCAGGGATCTCGTCAGTGATCAGGGAATGGCCAAAAAAATTCCCATAGAACCATTTGACGCCGCAACCGTCAGCCGTCTGGTTACACAATTGGGCCTGAACGCCAGCGAGTTCAGGCCTCGGCAGCTGGATCTGCTCGCTTTGCCCGTCCATCTCAGACTGCTGGCAGAGACCCTATCGGATCACCAGGCAGATGCAACACATTTTCAGACGGCCAGAGATCTCTACGAAGGCTTCTGGCGCTATAAGCAGCAGATTTTGCGTGACAAGGGTATTGACGCACAAAACGTAGTGGACTACATGTTGCAATACATGAACGAACAGGAAACGCTTTTCGTTCCGGAAGCGGTACTGGATAGGCTTGGCCGCGAGGTCTTGATCCTGCTCTCGGAAAACATTCTCGTTCAGGACGGTCCCCGAATCTCATTTTTTCATGAGAGTTTCTTTGATTTTCTCTTTGCGCGTCAGATGGCGGTATCTGACGATTTTGACTTGGTGAAATACATTATGGAGCGCGGGCAAAGCCTGTTTCTGCGTTCCCAGATCAGACAATGCCTGCTCTTTCAACGCGATATAGATCATCTGAAGGCGCAGACATCTATCCAAACCCTTCTCACCCAGGAGGGCATACGATTTCACCTCAAAGAGACGGTCTTGTCTTTAATGGGATCTCTGGATGATCCCAAGTGGGAAGAATGGGGCATCCTTGAAGCGTTGCTGGATTCTGACGCTGCAAGGCATGTTTGGAGAGTCCTTTGGGGATCCCGGCCCTGGTTCGATCTTCTGTATGCCATGGAAGTGTTGCATGCGTGGTTGGCCAGCGACAATGACGCGCTGATTGACAAGTTGATAGATTTGTTCGGGAGTGTTTATAACGGACGATCGGATCAAATATCTACATTGCTGACTCCGTTTATCGGTCGTTCAGAAGCATGGAATAAACGTCTGCGATTCATCATAACGCATTCAGTGGCGATTGGCATGAGCCGGAAATTCCTTGACTTGACGCTCAAGGCTGTCGAGGACGGCATCCTCGATGCCGAATTGGCGTTCAATAAAGGATACAGTCCCGCTTGGTCCCTGATCGAATCGCACTTGAATCCTGAGTGGTCTTATGAGTTGATATCTGGGTACTGCTCTAGGCTTCTCGCCTTGGCCCAAAAATCTGGGAATGCCGATCCTTTTTCTGGGATAGGTGATCCGCATTATGGCATTAGCAACAACGATGTCAATATAGTGTTGGGAGCGGCCTTGCGCGCGCCCGGCAAATTCGTTGAATGGATAATGCCTTTTGTAATGCATACCGTAAAGTTAAACGTTGCTCAAGACGGTGATTCCCCTTGGGCAGATTCTGTTTGGAAACATTGGTGTGCCAAACCCGAAATGCGCTACGGACTGGGCAATCACATTCTCAGCGCGGTAGCGATAGCGTTGCGCAAGCTGGCTCAAGACGAACCGACCGCGTTTCAAAAATATGCTGAGGAATTTCGAAAGACGCCCTATCTGACACTGCAATGCTTATTGCTTGATGCATATGAAGCGAACGGTTCATATTTTGCCGATGACGCTATCGAATACCTGTTGGAGAAGCCTGAACGGCTAGCTGTTTGGCACAAATTCAATATGGATTGGGCACCTCAGCAGCTTATACAGGCGACGGCAACCCACTGCGCCTCAGATCGTCTGGCGCAGCTGGAACAGGTGCTTCTTGAATTTTATCCAGAACCATTAAAGCTCTATCCTAGAGGATGCAGTATCTATGGGTTGACTCAACTGCAATGGCTGGTCTGTATTCCGGTTTCCCATCGCTCTGTTCAGGCCGCGGCAAGGTTACGAGAATTGCAGCGGAAATTCGGTCAGCCTTCTGTGCCAGAACCCTCTGTCGGAAAAGCCTTTCTGATCGGTTCACCTATACCTGAAACACAGGCGCGTAAAATGGAAGATACCCATTGGTTGAAGGCCATGCAACGGTATTTCTCCAATGAGGCTGATTTTGAAAGACTGGTCGGTGGCGCACTTGAGTTATCGCATGTTCTCGAAACTTTGACCAAGGAATTTCCCTCTCGCTTCGCAGCATTGGCGTATCGTATCCCCAAGGATGCGAATCCCGCCTATCTTAAAGCCATATTGTCAGGCATACGAGGTTCAAACTTGGACGCTGTAGATATTGTGAAGATATGTAACTACTGCCATGAATGGCCTGGTCGCCCTTATGGACAACAGATTACATGTTTGTTGGCGGATGTAGCCACTCGATCGCGTACTTCCTTCTCGTTACCGGAGGAAGCGTTGGCCATAGTCGCATGGTATGCCACCCAAGCTCCTGATGATACCTCCTACAGAGGAAATGATCTTCTGATGGAGGGCATAAACTCAACAAAGGGTGCGGCAGCTGAAGACATGGCGCGTCTGATATCTCAGAATGCCTCTACCTTGCCTTTTTTTGAGTGCTATTTGCCTTCCATGGTCTCCGAGCCCTCCATGTCCGTGCGTGCGTGTGTGGCAGAAACGCTGTTGGGCGTTTTGCAACACAATCGGGATCTGGCAGTCCAGTTGTTCGTGACGCTGTGCAATAACGCTGACTCTAGATTGCTGGCAGCGTCTTCTATTGAAAAATTTCTGCGTTATGCGCTGCAGACGCATTTCTCGTCGTTTGCACCTATTCTTGAATCCATGATCGAGGCAAAGACGGAGCCAGTAAAGGATGCCGGAGCTCGTCTGGCTTGTTTCACATCGCTTACCGTTGAGGCAGCGTATGGTCTTGTCCAGCGATGTTTGGCGGGAAATGAAACGCTCAGGTTAGGAGCCGCGAGGATTTACGCTGCAATGCTTGGAGCAAGTGCTTACAAAGCACAATGTGAAACAGTACTTGGTCAGTTATTTTCTGATCCTGATGTACGGGTTCGTAACGTAGCATCTGAATGTTTCGCCCGATTTGAAGGTCGACAATTGCGGGAGTATCAAAATCTCGCTCGGGCCTATCTGGCAAGTCCCGCTTTTGGGGTTAAGATCAATCCACTGGTTAAGGCCCTGCATGCCACTACGGCGTCCATGCCCGATCTTGCTTTACAGACGTGTGAAAAGTTTTTTGATGTGTCCAAAACGTCTACACAAGGCTTGCAACACTCAGCTTATGCCAACCTTGCAGTAGACTTGGTTGTTCGCGTGTATAGCCAAACAGGCGAACTGTCAGTCAAGCATCGATGTCTTGATTTGATAGATACCATTTCATACTTGGGGATATTGGGGTTGGATAAGATTCGGCAGGAATTCGACCGTTGAATTTGTGATAGATTGCAACGCCCAATGCTACTTGTACATCAGAGAGCAAAGTATCATGGGCTAGGTCGTGTGGACATTGTCTAGAATTCCCCGTGGCGACCGATGAGCGAGGCTCAAAACGCCGGGGGCCGGGGTACTGGGCCAAAGCGTTACTTACGGCTATGGAGACCCAAATCCTTTTAGGCAAAGTGTCTCATACGGTCGTAAATCAAGATTGTCCACACGACCTAGACAACCGGTGCAGAGGGCTTCGGATTCTGGCCGTCCCGCGTGCGCAATTGCGCTTCCAGCCACGCAATATAGCCTGCCCGATCCTGTACTTCCGCTTTCAGCTTGGCATTGGCCTCTTCCAACTCCGTATTGGTCTCCTTCAACTCCGTATTGGTCTCCTTCAACTCCGTATTGGCCTTCCCCAACTCCGTATTGGCCCCCTCCAACTCCTCGGCGATGGGATACCAGCCAGAGGCGCCAGGCTTCCGCAACCGCAACGAGGCATAGGCCCGGGGACCGGCCTGGAAGGGCGCGCCGATACCCCAATACGCCTGCAAAACATCGCTGTACCAATAGCCGGCCTGCGGTGCGATCCGGGCGTAGCCTCCCTCCGCCAGCCGGAAACCCTCCAAAAGCCCGCCGCCGTCCTTGCGCCGCGTTTCCGGATCGTAGATCCAGTACTCGACCACACTGATTTCCCTGTAAAACCGCTTTTTGTCTTCCAGCGTGTCCCCCAGACCCATGTCTTTCTCCCATGTGGATTTGGACAGCACTTCAATGACCAGCGCCGGCGGGCCGTCGAAGTCCACATGGAAGGCACCCGCGTTGCCGCGCGCAGGATTCAGATGCAGATAGACGCAGACATCCGGGGAAGCCCGTCGCTGGTCCGCATACACGTAGACATCTATGCCGACCGCGAACGAATCCCGCGCCAGACCGAGATCAAGCAGACGCGCGTGGATGACCCCCATCAGCAGCGCGCATGCGTTGCCGCGGATCAGGCCGGCGCCCAAGGGAGGTCCCACGTCGGGATACAGGTCTGGGTACGCGATACAGGGATGGATGGCGGGCGGGCGTCGCGGACGGGCATCCGGCGGCGGCGCAGGCCGCGCGACGATCTCTGCGGGAACAGACATACTGTGCGTCTCCTGATCATTGTCCCTCATGGGCTACGAACGCTGCAGGCATGATATACCCGGCTGGACTTGACGCCAAGGGCCACGGAAGATTTGGATCCCTGATCTCCGCCGCGGGTCAAGGCGGCGCGTGGCCATGCGCTATGCTCCATACGCGCAGCGTTGCCTGGGTTTTCGGTCACCACGGGGAATTCTAGACAATGTCCACACAACCTCTAATAGGTTAGGAAGCGTGTTGGGTCTAATTCCGTACTGCTTGGTTGGTTCATGCCCTATCGGGACGTTCCCCTGAAAAGTTCGTAGTACAATCTCGCTTGGCGTGCTTGAGGTTTCTCTCGCGCTGACGTTGCTCGCTATCCATGTTTCTCTTGAAATCAGCCGCAGAGAACAACATCCGTTGAATTGGGTAAAACCGCGGGCACCATTTGTCCCGCATGGGGCTGAATGTCGATGCCCGCTTGGCGCGAGCAATCAGCTACGCGGCGCGCGGAGATTCATGCACGGTCGATAACATCCCCAATGCCTGCCAGTTTTAACGTCGCCTTGGTCATTGACGAATTGAATGCCGGAGGGGCGCAACGGGATTTGGTCCGCTTGGCTCTGGGCCTCAAAGGCAAAGGACACAACGTGCAGGTGTTGCGGTATTGGCCGAAGGACTTCTTCGCCGAGGCCTTGGCGTCCGCCCGTATTCCCGTTGCGTTCGTCCCGTCGCGTACGCGATGGCATCTGTGCCTGAACATGCGCCGCGCCATCCGTCGATGCCGTCCGGACGCGGTCGTGTCCTTTCTGACGGGACCGAACATGCTGGCGGAACTGGCGGGGTGGCCCCGGCGCGATTTTGCCCTCATCGCCCAGGAACTGAACTACAACGTCCAAGGCAACACGCGGCGCAACCGCGTGGCGTACGCTCTGCATCGCTTGGCGGATAGCGTGGTGTGCAATTCGCATGCGCAAGCGACGCGTCTCGCGGAATTGGCCCCCTTCTTGGCGACGCGCGCCCGCGTCATCGTGAACGGCGTCGATCTGGACCGTTTCGCGCCCGTTTCCGCGTTGGCCTCGTCCCCTGAAGGCCGGCAACGGACCGGATCAGCGCCCGATGCAATCCGCGTCCTGGTGCTGGCCCGGTTTCAGCCGCAGAAAAACCCCTTTGGCCTGTTGGACGCGTTGACCCTCGTGCGCCAAGAGCGCCCGGCGCTGAAATTGACGGTGGATTGGTACGGCGATCCCATAGTCGCCCCGGCCAGGCGCGACGCCAAATGGAGCGCGCCCTCGCGCCACCGCTTGGAGAATTTCTACCAGCGCCTGGAACGCGAAGTCGCGCGACGCTCCATGGGCGATTGGCTGCGCTTGCATCCGACCGAGCGCAAAGACGTGCTTTCCCTCTACCACGCGGCCGACGTCGCGTGCCTGGCGTCCTTATATGAAGGAACGCCCAACGTCCTCTGCGAGGCGATGGCCTGCGGTCTGCCCATGCTGGCCAGCCGGGTGGGGGATATGCCGCGGTTGGTGGCAGAGGGGATCAACGGCTGGCTCTTCGAACCGCAGTCGCCGCGGGACATGGCCGACGCGATCCTGCGCATGGCGGACGCCGCGCCCGCCATGCGGCGCGCCATGGGCATGGCAGGCCGGAAAAAGGCGGAGCGGCTGTTATCGACGGAACTCTTCGTCAACCGCTACGACGATCTGCTCCGGCAAGTCTTGGCGAACCGGCACCCGTCTTCTGAGGAGCCAAGAGCATGAAACGTTTCGCTGCGTCTTGCCGGAGAGGGAGTCCGACAGGAGACGATGCGGACCGGCGAGCGGGCGCACGGGAGACGGGCGTCATACGCGTCGCCGCAGGCAACGAAGAACCGTATGGCTGGGGTGGGGGCCGCTAACGAGGTTGCGCGCGGGCCGGCGCGTCTTGCGCGACGCGCTTTGCCTTCCGTGCAGTCCGTATTGAAGCAACCCGCCGTTGCCGCGCTGGCGGAACGTTTCGGGCGCGCGTTGGTTACGGACGGCGTGCGCTGCGTCTTGGCCCGCGCGCGCCAGGACATAGAGGCGGGCCGCGCCTGCGCGTTGAGCGCCGCGCGGTGGACCCAGGACGTAGAGGCCTGGATTGCCGCGGAACGGACTTCGACGCTGAAGCCCGTGATTAACGCCACCGGCGTATTGCTGCATACGAACCTGGGACGCGCGCCTCTAGGTCCGGCGGCCTTGGAGGCCGTCCGCCAAGTGGCCAGCGGCTACGCCGCGTTGGAGTACGACCTGCACCAAGGCACGCGCGCCGACCGCTACGGCCATTGTCGCCGCCAGCTGCAGCGTTTGACCGGGGCGCAAGACGCATTGGTGGTCAACAACAATGCAGCGGCTCTGTTTCTTGTCCTGTCCGCCCTGTGCCGCGACCGCGAGGTGCTCATCAGCCGGGGCCAGTTGGTCGAAATCGGCGGCGGGTTCCGCATCCTGGACATTTTGCAACAGAGCGGCGCGCGCCTGATTGAAGTCGGTTCCACCAACCGTACGTATGCCCGGGACTACCGCGACGCCTGGACGCCCGAGACGGCGGCCGTCTTGAGCGTGCATGCCAGCAACTACCGCCAACTCGGTTACGTGCATCAGCCTTCCATCGCCGAACTGGCCGCCCTGGTCCGAGAACGCAACGCGGCCCGGGACGCGGCCGTTTTCCTGATGCACGACCTCGGCAGCGGCTACCTCCTGTCCGATCCGGATTCGCCCTTCGCGGCCGAATACGGCGTCCGCCGCAGCGTGGCGGACGGCGCCGATCTCACGGCGTTCAGCGCGGACAAGTTGCTGGGAGGCCCCCAGGCCGGCATCGTCGCGGGCCGGCAGGATCTGGTGCGCCGTCTCCTGCGCCACCCTCTGCTGCGGACGGTGCGCGTGGACAAAATGACGTTGGCCGCGTTGGGCGCGACGCTGGAACTGTATATGGACGAAAAGGCCGCGGCGGCATTGCCGTTGCTGGTTCTGGGCCGGCAGTCCGTCGCGGCGTTGCGGCAACGGGCTGACCGCTTGGTTGCCCGGCTGGAGCAGGCGGGCATTGCGGGACGCGCCGTGGACGTCGATGGCGTCGCGGGCGGCGGCAGCCTCCCGGACGCGCGCATTCCTTCCGTGGCTGTGGCCCTGCCCGCGGGTCAGGCCCAAACTTGGGCTGACCGCCTGCGCGCGGCGGATCCGCCCGTCATTGTGCGGAGGGCTCGGGACGAGGCCTTGTTGGATCTGCGCACCGTGTTTCCGCATCAGGACGAAAGCCTGTTCCAGGCGCTTGCCGCATGGCGTCCGCGTTGACCCGCGCGGAGGCCTCCGCGCCCCCTTGCCTGTTTCTGAAATTGGGCGGTTCTTTGCTGACGGACAAGACCCGGCCGGAAACCTTGCGGACCCGTTTAGGCCAGGATCTGTGCCGTCAGATGGCCCAGGCTCTGCGCGCGCGTCCGGATCTGCGGTTGGTCTTGGGCATAGGCGCCGGCAGTTTCGGGCATGTGCCGGCTCGGCAATACGGCCTGGCCGGACGCGCCGAACGAACGATTACGCCCTATGGCGCGGCCGTCACCGCGGACGGCGTCGGGCGCTTGGTGCGCCAGGTCGCAGCCTGGCTCCTGGCCTTGCGCGTGCCGGCTTGGGTGGCGCCGCCCGGAGCGTATTGGCGCGCCTGCGCCGGGCGTCTCCGGCCCGCAAACGCCGACGTCATTGCGCACGCCTTGGCGCAAGGCCTGGTGCCGATGGTTCACGGCGACGTCATGCTGGATACGGCGCGCGGCGTCTCCGTTGCCAGCACGGAGACGATCTTCCGCCATTTGGCCCCTCTGCTCCGCCCGACCCGTCTGTTGTTGGCCGGGGAAGTGCCGGGCGTGATGCGGGATCCGGAGCGCATGAACGACCCGGCGCACGCGATCCCCGTGATTCGGAGCGATGACAAGCCGCGCATTCAGGCCGTCTTGCAGGGCAGTCGCGGCGTGGACGTAACCGGCGGCATGGCCTCCAAAGTCAATCTCTGCCTGGACATCCTCGCGGCTTGCCCTGCGACCTCCATCCTGATTTTCGACGGTCGGCCGGCCAACGCGTTGCGCGAGGTTCTGCTGGGCCAGCGGAACGACGTAGGCACCCGCCTCGTGCATGCGGACGCGCTGGGCCGCGAGGCGGACGGTTGAAAAGAGGCTTTTGCACCCGCGCGGCTGCCGGAAGGGGCTATAATGCAACGGAAAAGTGGGGGATGTATCGATTCTGGATCGTTATGAGCGCCGTTGGCGGGACATCTGCGCACTCTGCGCTTCCGGCGGCGCGCGCCGGTTCAGCGATAGGCCGCCTCGGCAAGCGCGCGCGGCGCGGCAGAGCATGACCGTCGTCGGTAAACTGGCGTCGGTTTCGCGTATCTCGACCGCCGCCGTGGTTAGCGCACAGGCGTCGCTTGGCATCCCTCCGCGTCCCATCCCTCCGCTGCGTTGCGCAAGTTAGGCTCATGCTTCTCCGTCTGGTCAGCTTTTTCATCGTCTTGGGGCTCCTGATATTCATTCACGAGCTCGGGCATTACCTGGCTGCGCGCCTGTCCAAAGTGAAAGTGGAGGAATTCGGCTGGGGCTATCCGCCGCGGCTGGCCAAGCTGTTCTCTTTCCAGGGCACGGACTTCACCCTGAATTGGATTCCCTTCGGCGGTTTTGCGCGCCTGAAGGGCACGGATGACGACAATGCCGATCCGGATTCTTTCATGGCGGCCGCGCCTTGGCGCAAGCTGCTGATTCTGGGAGCCGGCTCCGGCATGAATCTGCTGTTGGCCATTCTCTGCTTCTCCGTAACCTACCGCGTCGGGGTCCCCGTATCCACGGGGTTGCCGGAACTGACGCTGGTGCCGGCGTCCTCGCCCGCGGCGGCCCATGATCTGCAAAGCGGCGACATATTGCTGGAACTGCATGGACGGCCGGCGTCCGTAACCCCCTTCGCGAGCCGGGTGCGGATTCAAGCCCCCGCGGACGCAGAGGCGCCCGCGGGCGCGACGGGCGATTTAGTGCTGATCCGGGACGGCGCCGTGCTGCGACGGCCCATGGCCGAGCGGACGTCGGTCGAGGCGTTGCTGGCCGAAACCCAATTTCGGGTCGTGCTCAGCACCCGCATCACCGGCGTGGCCGCTGACAGTCCGGCCGAACGGGCCGGCCTGCAGGCCGGCGACCGGGTGTATGCCTTGGATGGCCAGACCCTCAGCGACCAGTTGGAGGAGCTGATTGACGCGATCAACCGCCATCGCGACCGGGAAGTGATCATGGTCCTGTTGCGCGACGGGACGGAATGGATATCCGCGCCGGTCACCCCGCGTGCGTCGCCGCCGCCCGGGCAAGGCGCGTTGGGCGTAACCATCGGCTATGCCCCCGCCATCGGTTTCGTGCGCGCGCCGTATTATCTCGCCTTTGGCCTGGCCGATACGCTCGGCTATTTCGGCGCCTTGCTGGGCTTGCCGGCGCAAATCATACGCGGGGAGACGGAGCCGGACGCGGGCGGCCTGGTCGGTCCGGTCGGCATCGCCAATCTGGTCGGGGACGCCGTGGAGGTCACGACGCGTACCGGGCTGTGGCTGCCCATTCTGCGTTTGACGGGCGCGCTCAGCGCCGCTTTGGCCGTCATCAACCTGGTGCCTATGCCGGCGCTGGACGGCGGGCGCATGCTTTTCGTCTTGCTGGAAATGGTGCGACGCAAACGCCTGGATCCGACCCGCGAAAAGGTCGTGCATATGGTGGGCATGGCCTTGCTGCTGTTGCTGATGGTCTTCATTACCTTCCAGGATCTGACGGCGCCCCAACAGGGCATTGACTGGTACGAGATATTGGGTCAATAACCATTGACGCCCCGTCCCAAGCGATCCCGGAGCCCGCGTCTCCGGCCTCGTCGGCGTCGGCGCGCGCAGACGGCGCGCAGGCCATTGGGCCGCAACATCGTTGCCCCTACTGCGACGCGGACAATTTCGCATCCAGCTTCAAGTGCCGCGTGTGCGGCTATGCCCTGCGGTTCTCGTCGCCGCGGGTGCGCTGTCCGACCTGCCGGACGCAGCACTCTTCGTCGCTTTTGGTCTGTCCGCGTTGCGGCGGCGATCTGCGGCCCTCGTTCCGCCCCCGCCCCTGGCTGATTCCTGCGCTGACGGCCATCGCGGTGCTGATCATTCTGTGGCGCGGCGGGTAGGCACGCGCGCGGCGCCGTTCGCGCGTCCGAGAGATGCCCCGTGGATTCAGGAAACGGCAGGCCGGGACAGGCTGACGCGGCCAACGGGATCCGTGCGCCTGAGGTTGCGGACAGCCGCCCGCTCCGCGAGCCCGTGCGCCTGGCCTGGATCGTCACGCTGGCGGCCTTCGCTCTTTTTTGCCTGATCTGCGCGGTCGCGGTATCGAGCGCCGTCTTTGCCTATCGCAACGCCGACGTCCGCGGGGAACTCCTGCTGCAGCCTGCCTTCGGCACCATATACCTGAACAGCCGCGGCAGCAGCGACACCCTTGCCGTTACGGAATCCCTGTCCGGGCTGGCGGAAGGCAGCGTGCTGCGCACCCAACGGGAATCTACGCAGGGCGTGCTCGGCCTGTTCGCCGCCAGGGCTTCGGGCGGCATGCTCAATTCCGTGCAGATGTCGTCCAACACGACCCTGGAAGTGATCCGGGCGCGCCGCCCGCGTTTCCCGCGCAACGGACGGCCCCATGAGGTTCATTTGCGTTTGCATGCCGGTCAGGTGCGCGTCGTGACCCTGATGCCGGAGAAACTGCAGGTCGAGATGCGCATTGACACGCCGCACGGCCGCGTGGATTTGGCCGATGGCGTGACGCGCATCCATGTGGACGGCGCGCAGACGGAAGTCGATGCCATCGACAGCGCCGCGCAGGTGGCCAATCAGGCGGGAACCGCAAGGACGTTGGCCGAGGGCCAGCGTCTGGCCTTCACCCGCGAGGCGATCGCCGCGCAACCGTCCGCGCTGGCGGCGGACATTCTGGTCAACGGCTCGTTTCAGGCGCCTTTGGCCCCTCCGTGGGCCACGCGCATCGTGGCCAACGACGTGCCGCCCCCTACCATGCACAGGGAATTCAAGGATGGCCGCTGGGTCGCGCATTTCCGACGCCAGGTCGGGGACAACGCCCACAACCAGTTCGAACTGCGGCAGCGGTTGGACCGCAACGTGGGACTGAACGAAAGCCTGATTCTGCGGCTTAACCTCCGCATCGACTTTCAAAGCCTGCCGGGCGCGGGCGATCTCAGTTCGGAATTCCCGATGCGCGTGGAAATCGGCTATACCGACATCTACGGTCAGGAACGGACCTGGGGCCGCGGCTTCTTCTATCTGGATCCCTTGCCGCATTACTGGATCGAGAATGGGGAGCAAATTCCGGAAGGCACCTGGTTCGCCTACGAATCGCCCAATCTGTTTTCGCTGCTGACGCTGACCCGGCCGGAAATCGTCAACTACGTCCGCATTCACGCCAGCGGGCACGATTACGACAGTTACGTCAGCCGCATTGCGCTCATTACCCAGTAACTTGCCTTGGCCCCGGTGCGTCCGGCCCTTTTACAATTAAAGGCGCGGCGCCAGGTTTTGGCTTTAGTTAAGGCAATGAGGCATAGGGCCGCCCAGCCGGATGGAACAAGGGATAACCCGCATGTTGGATCACCTGAGCATCTGCCATTTCCGCGGCTTCCGAGCTTTGAAGATGGAACGGTTGGCGCGCGTTAATCTGATTGCCGGCAAGAACGGCGCGGGCAAAACGTCATTGCTGGAAGCGCTGTTCCTGCTGGCCGGCGCCGGGAACATCAACCTGTTCCCGCAATTGCAAGCTCTGTGGGGATTGGGTTCCAATGTTGAATCCGTGCCACTGATGGGTGAGACGGCTTGGGCTCCGTTGTTTCATGCGCTGGATGCCGAGCATGCGGCACGCATTGCGGGGAGGCACTCGCAATTCGGCGATTTGACTTTGAAGCTGACCTTGGAACGCCGTTCCCCTACTTCGGAACATGGCCGCCTGAAACAGGTGGATATTCCGCCATGGGACAAACTGGGGACGGCCAGTCCGTCGACAACGCCGTCCTTGGTTTCTTGCTTCTCTCGATCTTCGCATCAGGGCAAGCCCGTCCAAGCGCGCATTAACGTCAAAGGCACCGAACTTGAAATTGCGCAGGATGCCTATAATGCGCTGTTTCCCGCCGTGATCAACCTGCCGGCTTTCCGGCATGTCCAAGAAGATGCCAGACGTTTGGGCGCATTGCGCCAGCAGAAAAAAGGTGACCGATTGGTACAGGCCTTGAAGGTGGTTGAACCTGATTTGCAGGACGTGGAGGTGAATTCCGTCAATGGCGCACCCGAAATCTGGGCGGACATCGGCCTGCCGGAACTGATCCCGTTAACTGCGTTGGGTGAAGGCCTGACGTACATGACGCGGCTCGTTTTGGCCATAACCGCTGTACCCAACGGCCTCCTATTGATCGACGAATGGGAAAATGGCCTTCACCACTCCGTTTTGACCCAGGCTTGGCAAGTCATTGCCCAGACAGCCAAGGAATTCAAGGTGCAGATTTTTGCCACTACGCACAGTTTTGAGTGCATACGCGCCGCGTACGAAGCGCTTGGCGGCGGCTTTCGCTTGCACAGACTGGAAGCCAGCGGATCGTTCGATGACCGTCAGAACCGTTGCATTACCTACGAAGAACGAGATGTGGCTGCCGTGATGCGGCACAATATGGAGGTGCGCTAGTGACGCCTATAGATTCAACCCCTATTACCTGTCCGACCCAATTGCGGGTGGGGAGGGCAACGATACGCGTAACTTCTTCCCAGCGTTTATCCAACAGCAATCCCCTGATTACGAGATTCAGGTACGCAATTACGGGGGCATTGGCGAACTTAGGAATTATTGGGGAGGTTTTGCGAAAAGACCCGATTTTGGCTACGTGAAAAACTTGGGTCTCGTGCGGGACGCGGAACATAGCGCGCAGTCCGCTTTCCAAAGCGTCCAGGATGCGTTGACCGAGGCAGGCTTGTCGTCTCCCCCGGCAGATCGCAATGCGCAGCGAAGCTCATCCAGCGGCGACGGTACAGATTGTGCCCCGCCATGATCAGCCTGGCATACTGGAAACGTTATTGTGCCAAAGCTTCGCCGAAGATCCGCTGACCGAATGCATAGATAACTTTTTCGCCTGCCTTGATGAGCGCACCGTATCCATCAAGCGCCCCGACAAGGCCCGGGCCCGCGTCTACCTGACCACTAAACCCGAGGCCCATGTTTCCGTCGGCGTGGCTACGCAAAAGAAATACTGGAATCTGGAGCATGCAGCCTTTGCTCCTGTGCATGCCTTCATCAAGGGTCTGCATAAGGGAACCCAAAGGATAGGCTAAGGCGCAGTTTCCAAAAATGCATGTATTCTTCTTTGCCGATACTTGCGATGCGGCATCTCCCATGCGATCACCATACAGAATGGGGGCCGGAGATCTGACAAGCCCGATTTCAGATCTTGGGGGTACAAGAACCACGGTCTTAACGGGAGCAGAGAGACTGTATCCTTTTATCGGTTCATAGCAAGACGTAGACATAACGCAATACGGTTTTATGGGCATATCCCCCTGGCGGATAAGGAAACAAGTATGATCTCGCTATATGCTGGCTGCCCGGCACGAGAAGGTACAAGGGACAGCTGCACCGATTCATGAGGTGCCCGGCTGCATCCGGGAACGGGATCCCCCCCTGCGTGGAGGGAGGAGCGCTCCCTAGAGGCTCCACGGTGCCTGACAGGATCGAACCGTTGGTCGAACTGTTCGTAACGGGGCCGCGACGCGAGGCCGTACCGCTCCCTGCGCCGCCGTGTACGGGGGCAGGATTTGGATCGCGCGCGTTCCGTTCTCCAGGCAGATGACAGGGCAATTCCAGAACTACCGCTTGACCGCCCGCGCGAATCTTTTCTTTCCCGCGGCGCGTACGTAGAGTAGAATCACTGCGTCAGCATGCATCAAGTACGCAACTGCTTATGGACACGTACATCCTCCCGCCTCGTGCCGAAACCGAACGGGAACCCCCGCCCGGCGAGATTGAGAATAAACCTGAGCGCTCAGCGGCAGAGATACGGGCGCTCATTGCAGATATCATCGCAGATGGGATGGGCATCTTGATGTCCGCCGGATACGCGCCGCGGTGTCTGATTCGCGAAGGCGAAAGACTGGAAGAGTCCGCACAAAGCGCGCCTGGCAACGAACCGTCGCGCAACCTGTGGCAAGCCGTGCGTAACTGGGTGCGATCCATTATTCAATGGTTTGCTGGCGGAGACGAAACCAACGGCCAGCCTGCGCCCGACATGGAGCGGCGTCTTGAAGTTCTGGAACGGAGAGTCGACGCGTTGGCTGATGAAATGCGCGCTGAATTTGGACGCGTCCACCAGCGCCTCGACGAATCCGCGGCTGCCGCGAAAGCCATGGGCGAGCAGTTGAGCCAGCGCCTCGACGAATCCATTGCTGCTACGAAAGCCATGGGCAAGCAGCTGAACCGCCGTTTGGACTTACTGAATGCGTCAACCACTCATGAGCGCGCCAAAGTTGTAGAGGACAGCCTGCGCAATTGGGCTGTATCGCATCACAGATGGCGCGAAATACTGCCTCTCGCACGGGAGAAAGCCAAGATTGAAGTCGAGATCCTGTGGTCTGATCACATGCATTCTCGTTATTGGAAGCATTTGCGCGACGATCTCGGTTTGCCTATGGACAGTGCGGTAGGGAGTTGCGATTTGCTGGCCGAAGTCCACATCCAGTTTCCCAATGCGCCCGTTACTTTCCTGTTCGTAGGCGAAGCTTCGGTCAACATGGATAGCGGTCGCATACGCAAAACCATCCAGCATGCGCGCGAGCTCGAGATGCATACGTCCTATCGGGCTTTACCCTGCGTATGCGCCACGACCTACACCGCTCCCATGGTAGACATGGCGCGGACAGCAGGGGTCATGGCGTTACAGTGGCAACCTAGAACCAACGCTCGAATCATAGCCTTGCCGGACGACATCAAAACGTTCTTGGGGTGGCCTGCAAGTCAGAAATAGACGCGGAACCCGCGGTTGCGCGCCGGCCAGCACGCGAAGCTTTCCGCCTTGTCCTGCGCGTCCTGAGACCTTAAAAGGTTAAAGGGTTGCCGGCATGCATATATCCACCCATCCATAGCCAGCGCAGGTTGAGCCTACGGTGCATTTCTGGCCTCAAAGGGTTCCGTTGCATTGAGGGAGGCGGCGTTGCCCCTTGACGCCGCGCGTTCCGCTTGTCTGGAGTTCAACCGAACCCTTAGCCAAGCGGTGCCATTGGCCGCGATGTTTTCGTTGCGGTCATGGCGGGTCGGGCAAATTTGATGCGACAGAACGTCAGGCAAAAGGGAGCGCCGTGCGCGTTCTGTCTTCCTGGCCGGACACCCGGGCTGTCGCGTTACCCCTTGACCTCGGTCAGCGCGATGCCTTCAATGAAAGTGCGTTGCGCCATGAGAAACAACGCGATCGCGGGCAGCAAGGTCAAGGTCGAGGCCGCCATCATTAATTGCCCCTGCGCGCCGTACATGTTCTGAAACATCTTCGAGCCCAGGGAGATGGTCCATTGTTCCTGGTTCGCGAGGTGGATCAGGGGGCCGAGGCAATCGCGGCAGGTCGCGACGAAGGCGAAGAGCGCGACGGTGGCCAGCGCGGGTTTGAGCAGGGGCAGCATAATGCGGAGGAAGCCCAGGAGCGAAGAGCCGTTGATGCGGGCGGCGTCGCACATTTCGGCGGGAATGGTCAGGAGAAACTGCCGCAGCAGAAAGACGTAGAGCGCGTTGCCGAAAAAGGCCGGCAGGATCAGGGGCCGGTAGGTGCCCGCCATCCCGAAGCGCCGGAAAACGATGTACAGCGGAATCATCGTGACCTGCGTCGGCAGCATGAGCGTGGCGAGATAGCCGAGAAATACGGTATCCCGGCCCCGCCAATAGTTCAGAAAGGGCAGACGCGAGCGCCCCTGTTTTCCGCGACAAATTCCCGCGAGACAGGCGTACCTCTCTGGTCGCGGCTGCAGGCGGCCCGTACGCCCCGGTCACTCCATACAGGCGATGGCCAAGCGAGCCGCGGACAGGGTTCGGTCACGTCGTTTCAAGCCCCAGTCGCAAGCGTCCTTCAGGGGAAAGCGCATAGGCAGTCTGCGTTGGCTCCGCAGGACGAACGACCAATCCCAGTTCCGCGAGGCGATCCAGTACGGCCGCGCTGTCGCTGGCGGGGCTTTGCATGAGAGCGACCGCGCGGGTCAAGGTCAACTCGCCCATCCGTTTCAGATGGTCCAGGACCAGCAGTTCATTGAGGCCCAGACTTGCGCCCGCGACGTTGCATTTCGCGATCAGCCGCACGAATTGCGCATCGCTCTTGCCGCCCGGAATGCACAGGACCACCGCGGCATGCGTGGAATGATCATAGAAGGGCGGCCGGTACCCGGCCCGCAATTGCTCGCGGAAAATCAGGCCTATGCCGCGGGCCGTTCTTTCCACTAACCCGGCCCTTTTGAAAGCGTCCGCCAGCAGAAAATTGCGCGGCCGCGCAGAAGTCACCAACAGGTTGCCCAGATGCACGCCTTCGGGAAAGCCGCCCGGATTGGACACTTCAAGACGGTCGTCCTTCCATTGCACATGAACCGCGCCCAATTGCGCGTAATCCCGGTGGATCAAGGCATTGGCCACCGCTTCGCGAAAAACGCGGGGCGAACAGTTGGGAATGCCGATGCGTTGCATGCCGACGAGGATTTCCTCTTCCGCGTAGAAAGCCCTGAAACGTCCCAGCGCTTCGTCCATGACGCGCAACAACGGCCACCGCCAGAAATCGTTGACGCGCACGCGGTCGCCGGATATGCGCTGCAAGGCGGCTTCATGCTGCGGGAGAAGGCGCGTCAGGGCCTGTTCCGTGCCGAAGAGCAGCAATGCCAAGACCCGAATCTCCGTAATGTCATGATTGGCCGTCACCGCGCCCAGGGCTTTGGCCAGTTCCAGGTCCGGCAGGGTCAAGAGGGCAGGATCGCCCCGCCCGCCGCTTTCCGCCAGGGCGCGGCGAAAACGGGCGAATTCCAGCGGATCCAGATCCTCCCAGCGCGCGTCCGGCACGGGCAAGGCCGAGTAGTCCAGATTGCCCTGGCTCGCCAGCGCGGCCTGCATCTCGACGAAATGAAAGGGGGCGCACATGGGAATGCCCAATCCGCCCCATCGCCGGCGCAGGTACTTGCCGTCCGTTGTGCCTACAGGCATCCGGGAGGAAGGGACTTCCACTACCAGGACGGGACGGTCATCCAGCATGACTTCCGCAACCCGGCACGCGATCGAAGGTTGCGTTTGGTTGGCAATCAGAGTCTGTACGCGTAACGGATCCGTAACGCCCGCTTCATGACGCGGTCGAGCCCCGGTTACGCGGCCGTCGTCCTCCACGCCTATGAGTAAATAGCCCGGCGCGGTGCCGTAGCGATTGGACAGGCAGACGACGTTCTCAACCAAGGCGGAATCGGACAGGGCCGCGCGCGATTCCCCCTTGAACTCCGCGTCCAGCGTTTCGCCGTCCGCGATCAGGGTTCGTAGGGCATCGGGATGCATGGAACTGCGCATTATACCTGATCGAGGGCCACGGGCTGTCCGGTACGGGCCGATTCGTAGGCGGCCAACGCCGCCTGCAAGGCCTGCAAACCGTCGCGGCCGGTAATGGAAGGCTCGCGCTGCGTCCGGATCATGTCAAGAAAGTCGTTGATCAAGCCCTGATCGGGCGAGACGCCCCACGGCTGCCAACGCGTGCGCCCCGCCTCCGCGTTCGTGACGGTCAAATGCTGCCGGAAGGCGTCCAACGTCAAAACGCCTCGAGCGCCGACCAACTCCATCGTGACGTTGCCCCAGGTGCGATGTCCGGGCGGCCGCGACCAACTGGTATCCAAGGTGCCGTACGCGCCGTTGGCCAGGCGGAAGGACAACAGTCCGACGTCGTCGATATCCAGGTCCGGATGCAGCAGGCCGACGCCGATTTCGGCGTAGACCTCCGTGACCTCGGTGTCCCAAAACCAGCGCAGCAGATCGATGACATGCACGGTGTGATCCATGACGGCCCCGCCGCCCGCTTGCGCCCGGTCCGCGAACCAACCGCCCGGCATCGTGCCGTGATTGGTGCAGGCGGCGCTGTATACGCGGCCCAGGACGCCCTGCGCCAACAGGCGCCGGGTTTCCGCCGCCGCCGGCGCGAAGCGCACGGGAAAGGCGATCTGGAGCCGCGTGCGCGCGGCGGCGCAGATGTCGATCATGGCCTGGGCATCCGCGCGCGTAGCGGCGATGGGCTTCTCGCACAGGATATACGGCACTCTGCCCGCGGCCGCCTCGACATGACGGCGATGGTCGGCATTGGCGGAACAGACGAGCAAGCCGTCCAGGCCGCTGTCCAAAAGCGCGTCCAGCGCGGCATAGGGCGCGAGGCCGAACTCCCGCGCCGCCCGGTCCCGACGGTCGGGCTCGTCGTCCCAGATGCCGGCCGCCTCTACGTCCGGCGCCCTTTGCAGGCAGGCCGCATACGAGCGGGCGTGTCCGTGGGCATGGCTGCACATGCCGATGCGCAAAGTCATGCCGGCTCCTGGAAGTCCGCCAGGGCGACGGGATGTCCCGTACGGATAGAGTGCAGGACGGCTTGCGCGGCCTTGACGGCCATCAGGGCGTCGCGCGGGGAAACCCGGAAGGGCAGGCGGCGCTCCAGGCAGTGCAGGAAATGGGCCAGCTCTTTGTAGTAAGGCTGATCCGGCGGAGCCAGGGGCATCGGCTTGGCCAGCTCGGCGGACGCGTCCGTCAGAAATTCCAGGGCGTCCGGTTCGCGGGAGTCCCACTCTATCAACCCCGCCGTGCCGGCGATTTCCAGCATCGTGCGGGAACGCCCCCGGATATGGGCCCAGCTGGCTTCGATGTGGCCGATGGCCCCGGAGGCGAAGCGGAGGCTGATCAGGGCGTGATCGCAATGCGGCGCCTGCGCTTCCAGCAAGCCCCGGGCGAACACCCGGTCGATTTCGCCCAGGCACCACCGGTGGAAATCAAGGTCGTGGATGGCTACGTCCATGACCACGCCTCCGCTCTGCGCGAAGTCCGCGTAGCGTTGCGCGGCGGGACTGGAGGGCGCGGCGGGAAAAGCGAACGCGCGCACGGTGCGCATCGCGCCGGGAACGCCGACGGAGCCTTCGACCACGGCCTGGCGCGCGGCCTCGAACTGCGGGAAAAAGCGCACGACGTGGGCCACGAACAGCGGGACCTGCTCGGCGCGGCAGACCTGCAGCATGTCTTCGCAATCGGCGACGGTGCGGGCCAGGGGTTTCTCGCAGACGATGGCTTTGCCCTGGCGCGCCGCGGCGATGACGGGCTCCTTGTGGGCCGTCACGTTCGTGCAGACGTCGATGACGTCGCACTGCTCGATCAGGGCCTCCAGGGAGTCATGGGCGACGCCGCCCCAACGCTGCGCCGACCGGCGGGCCGCCGCGGGCGCGAGATCGAACCACCCCCTGATTTCCACCGGCAGGCGGGACCAGCACTGGCCGTGAACCTGCGCGATGTTGCCTGCGCCTACGATGCCTACGGCGAGCATGGCCTTGCCTGGACGCGGAGCGGAACGGAACCGGCTTGCGCCGCGCGGACTGCGCGTCTAGCCCTTAGCCCTTCAGTCCGGTCATGGCCACGCCTTCGATGAAGTTGCGCTGCATGAGCAGGAACACGAGCAGCACCGGCAGGAACATCACCGCGGCGCCGGCCATCTGCAGATGGGTCTGGGCAATGTACTGCTCCGTGAAACGGGACATGGCGATGGGCAGAGTCCAGCGTTCCTTGCTGTTGATGATGATCAGCGGCCACAGGAAATCGTCCCAGGCCGCCAGGAACGTGAAGATGGTGAGCGCCGCGATCGCGGGCTTGCTCAGGGGCAGCATGATGCGCGCGTAGATGTACGCCTCCGAGGCGCCGTCGATGCGCCCGGCCTCCAGCAGGGACTTGGGCACGCCCAGCATGAACTGGCGCATCAGGAAAATGCCGAACGGCGTCACGAGCGCGGGGATGATCAGGCCGCCGTAGGTGTTCACCAGTCCCAGGCGCGCCATCATGATGAACAGCGGGATCATGATGACCTGGAAGGGAATCATGAGGGTGGACAGAATCACGATGAAGATGGCCGTGCGGCCGGGAAATTCGTAGCGGGCGAAGGCGAAGCCGGCCATGGTGCTCGTCAGCAGCTGGCAGGCGGTGATGGTCAGCGCGATGAAGGAACTGTTCAGGGCGAAGCGCCAGAAGCCCACGTCGAACCAGACTTCCATGAAGTTGCCGACGGAATACTTGTTCGGCGCGAACCAGACGGGCGGCACCTTGATCACCTCGGACAACGGCATCAGGGACGCGGACAGCATCCAGATCAGGGGCAGCAGCATCCAGACGCCGCCGCCCACCAGCACGAGCAGGCCCAGGATTTTGCCGGCCAACGCCCAGGGCGTAGCGCGGCGGGACGTTGCGGGATGGACGACGGGAACGGACGGCGCGGCCATAGGCGTCGGCGGCTAGCCGTATTCGAATTCGCGTTGGGTCAGGCGCAGTTGGACCAGCGTAATGGCCAGGATGAGCGCGAAGAGAATGAAGGCCAGGGCCGCGCCGTAGCCCAGGTTGTTGTAGCGGAACGCGGTGGCGTAGATGTGGTATACCATGACGCGCGTGGAGTTGATGGGGCCGCCGGCTTCGCCTTGGGTCGTGGTCATGATCACCGCGGGGGTGAACACCTGCAGCGAACCGATCACGCCGGTGACGGTAATGAAGACGATTGTGGGATTGAGCAGCGGAAAAGTGATGTGCCGGAAGCCGTTCCAGCGGTTGGCGCCGTCGATCTTGGCCGCTTCGTACAGTTCGCGCGGAATGCCCTGCAGACCGGCCAGGAAAATGACCATGCTGAAACCCAGGCCTTTCCAGATGGCCACGATCATGATGGCCGGCAGCGCCCAGTCGGGCGAGGCCAGCCATTTGGGCCCCGTCAGGTTGAACCACCCCAGGAACGCGTTGACCAGGCCCCACCGCGGCTCGAACATCCAGATCCAGACGAAGGATACGGCCACCCAGGAGGTGATGACGGGGATGAAATATACGGTCCGCAAGCTCGTGCGCAGGGGCAGCCGGTCCTGATTCAGGATCATGGCGAGCGCCAGGGCGAGGGCCATGCCCACCGGCACCACGCCCACCGTGTAATACAGGGTGTTGCCCAGGCTTTTGCGCGTCAGGGCGTCCCGGAAAGCCGCCGCGTAGTTCTCAAGGCCGATCCAGGGAAAGTCGCGCGGGATCAGACTCCAGTCGTGCAGGCTGATCCAGAACGCGAAGAGAATGGGGAAAACAATCAGGACCAGCAGAAAAAAGAAGGCCGGTCCCAGGAACGCGTACGCCCACAGGATTTCCCGGCGGCGCAATTTCGAGACGGACCAGGCCATGCGGAACGCACGCGCGGCGGGCACTGCGCGCGCAGCGCCCGCTTTGGCTATGTCGCGTCGGTCAACCGAAGCGCGTCAACTGACCGTATGATCGGCGATCACCTTGTTCAGGTTGTCCACCATCGTATTGAAAGAGGCGGCGGGCTCTTCGCCGCCGATGACGACGCGGTCGCGGCCGTCGCCGAATTCCTTCACCCATTCCGCCCAGCCGACCCATTCCCACGGGGTGGCGTACGCGAGCGAATCCAGGCAGACTTCGGCGTTGGCGTCCGGTCGGAAGCGCGCGTCGGCGCCCAGTCCGGCGAAACTGGGCAGATCGCCGGCGACGTCGTTCCAGATGACCTGCGCGTCCCGGTCCGTGCAGTGATGCACCCAGCGCCAACTCACCTCGGAGTCCGGCGTCCAGCGGCCCACGACCCACATCCAGTGCGACCCCGCGGTATACAGTTCCTGCCCGGCCGAACGCGTGGGGAAGGGCACGATCGTGTACGCCAGCTCGGGCGCCTGCACCTGCAACGAACCCCGGCTTACGGGGTGGCCGATCTGCATGGCGGCGCGTCCCAGCGCGAACCGATCCTGCCCTTGCAGGAACGAGTTGTCGTCCGCCGTGCCCGAGAGATCGCAGAACCAGGTGAAGATTTCCAGGATTTCCGGATGGTCGTGCCAGACCAGTTGGTTGGTGCTTGCGTCCACCCACGGTTGGCCATCGCGCTCGCGTTGCAGGAACTGCTGGAACAGGATGGTCTGGAAGGCGCTGTAATAGCCGGTATGGATGCCGATGCGGTCCGCGTCGCTCCCGTCCAGTTGCGTGAGACTGACCGCCTGGTCGTACAGGTCGTTCAAGTCGGCGTAGGGAGCGGCCGGATCCAAACCCGCTTCGGCGTACAGTTCGTCGTTGCGGTACATCACCAGGGTCTGCACGTCCAGCGGCAGCCCGAAATACTCGCCGCCCCGCGAGCCGCGCTGCACGGTCCAGGGCAGGTAATCCGCCTCGATCCGGCTGGGGGTGATGACCGAGTCCGCGACGGGCAGCAGATTGTCGCCCGCAATGTATTCTTCCACCAGGCCCATGGGGATCTGGAAGATGTCGGGGGCGGAACCCGCGCCGCCGGCGATGCCCGCCGCCAGCTTGCCCCAGTATTCGGCCCAGGGAATCGACTGGAAGTCAATGGTGACGTTGGGGTTCGCCGCCTCGAACTGGGACTGGAACTCCTCTACGGCCGCGGCGCGGCCCGCCGAGTGGTGTTGCCAGTGGCTGAGGGTCACCCCGGCCTCGGCCTGGGGCGCGGCCGTCCCGGGGGCCGCGGGGACGGCGCAGGCGGCCAACGCCAACCCCGCCGCGCTCAGGGAGCCGGACAACGCCAAAAACCGTCTGCGACTGATGCCTTGCCTTTGCATGAGCTGGTTCTCCTTGGTTTTCACGCTCGGATAGCAAATCGCGCTACGCGCGGACGCGCAGGTTGCGAACGTTCAGGGGGATGCGGTGCGCACCGTGCGCGCGGCCACGGCCCATTCATAGGGCGGATCCGTATGGTGCAGGGAGCGGTAGGTGGGAATCCAGACCCACCGGTCGTCGCCCGTGGCGTTGGCGTGGCTGGCGTGCAGGGTCAGATCATGGAAGACGATGGCTCCGCCCGCCGCCAGCGGCGCGCTGACGGCCTGCTCCTCGGGCGCCAGACGTTCGTCGAGACGGTGGCCGAAACCGCGGTCGTCCGTAGCGCCGTCGTGCCGCACCTTCCGCTGGTGGGAGCCGGGCACCAGTTTCAGGCATCCGTTCTCCACCGTGGCGTCGTCCAGCGCGACCCACAGCGATATCTTGTGGCTGCCCTTCCAGTAGGGATAGTCCTGATGCCAGGGACTGCCGAAATCCGCCTCGTGATCCTTGAAGACGGCCTTGTCGCTCAGAAATTCGATGTCGGGGCCCAGCAAGGGTTCCAGCACGTCCAGAATGCGCGCGTCGCCGACCATGCGGCGGTAATAGGCGTTGCGGTGGGCCACGCCCACGTATACGCCGACGCGCATGAACGCGCGCCAGTCGGCGCCCGCGGCCTGCTTGGCGGCGCGAACGTCTCGCACCACGGCCTGAATCTCGGACTTCAGCCGCGCGGTCTCCGCGGCCGAAAAGAGATCGGGCACGATCAGATAGCCTTGGGCCTCGAACTGCTGGGCGATATCCGTCGCGGCTGTATTCATGACGCCCTCAATCGGGTTTCGGAACTCTGCGCGGAGACGCGCTCCGCGGAAACGTCTGGGTTGAAGCCAGAGGCTGGCCATGCGCCTCTACAATATACCGTAACAGCGCCGGGTTATGAAAATCAGGATTCACGCGTCCCCGGATGGAGAGACCAGGCTTTCGTCGACGGAATAGAATAACGGCGTTGGCTACGCGCTCTGCGTCCAGAACGAAGACGCATCGTTATTCTGCGGTCATGTAGAACTGCTCTGGATGCAGGTTGCCCGGACTGCTCGGCGCCCACGGTCCCAGGATGCCGGAGGCGGGCACGTTATGGAAATTGCGCTTGATGACTACGGGCATGGGCTGGTCGCCCGCGCCGCCGAGCGTGAAGGGACCCTCGTCAATGTGAATCTGGATGGCCTCCCACACGATTTCGTGCCGGCGCTGCTCGTCGCCTTCGGCGATGCCTTGATAGTACAGATCCAGGAGGCGTTGGGCCGGGCTGCCCGGGAGCGGCGCTTCGCCTTCGGCGCCGCCGGTCTGGTTCCATCGGCCTTGCAGAGGCCAGACGCGATAGTCCCGCGTGGGAAAGAGGAAGTCCGGAAAGGTCCAGATGTCCAGTTCGGCCGCGTGGCAGTTGCGCAACATGAAGCGTCCCTCGGTCTGGCGCAGGCCCCATTCGGGCTGGCCGAAGAGGTCGTTGACCAGGGTGTCGATGCCGACCGCGCGCAGTTGCGCGGCCAATTCGATGTTGGAGTTCTCGGATACGGTCTGACCGCCCCAGTCCCCGGAATCGAGGATCAGCTGGAAGGGCTTGCCGCTGGGCAGGTCGCGCCAGCCGTCGCCGTCCGCGTCCGCGAAGCCGGCCGCATCGAAGCGCGTTTGCGCCAGGGCCGGGTCGTATTCCGCATCCGCGGCGGCCCACGCCTCGAAGACCGCGCGGCCTTCGTCGCTCAGGAAATGCCAGGACTGCGGGCTGATGGTGAACTGCTGCGGAATGCCGATGCCGTCCCACACCACGTCGATCAGGCGTTCGCGATCAAGGGCGACGGATACGCCCTTGCGCCAGTCCGCGCTGCGCAGCAACTGGCGGATTTCCGCGTCCTGCTCCGGGTCGTCGCCGTCCCCGACGTAGTCCTGGTTGATCAGCCAGCAGGGCCAGCCGCCCGCGCCGTTCACCCAGCCCAGATACAGTTCGTAGCCGCTGGCTGCCGCCTCCTGCTGCAGGAAGGGGATGTGGAGCGGGTTGTAGGAGCCGTCCCGGAAGGAGGCGTCGTACTTGCCCTGGGCCAGATTCAGCAAGCGGGTTTCCTCGTCTTCCACCAGTTCGATGTCCATGCGGTCGATGTAGGGCAGCTGGTTGCCGGCGGGATCCACTTTCCAGTAGTAGGGGTTGCGCACCAGCACCGTGCGCTCGCCGGGCGCGAACTTCTCCGTCCGCCAGGCCAGCACCGTGGGGTGAGCCGGATTTTCGAGCCAGTCGCTCAGCAGCTCGAACTGCTCCCAGTCGCCGGTCGCGGACAGGCCGGGGTGGAACTGTTCCAGGTAATGGCGGGGCTTGTACAGGGGTTCGGACTCCCAGAAGCCCTGCGCCATGACGGTGGGCGTGATCCAGTGCGGTTCGTCCCAGGTCCACTTCATGGTGTAGTCGTCGACGAACTCCACGTCCATGGGTTCGCCGGTGGACTTGAAGCCGTACCAGGGGATGGTGATGACGCCGTAGTCGTCGTTGGCGGCCAGGTCTTCCCACCAGAAGCGCAGGTCGTCGGTGGTGAAGGGCGCGCCGTCGGACCAGCGCAGCCCTGCGCGCAGGGCGTAGGTGACCTCGGTGCCGTCGTCGTTGAAGGCCCAGTCCTTGAACAGGCCCGGTTCGTAGCCGGTATAGTCGGCCTTCCAGCGCACTGGCGGGTCGTACGCGATCATCCGGATATTGCCGAAAGCGGCCTGCCACGTCGCCGTGCGCCAGGTGCCGCCGTACTGGCCGATTTCGTTCACGACCGGGATCGTCACGTAGTCCTTGGGCAGGCGCTCCTCGACCGGGGGCAGATCGCCCGCGGCCACCATGGCCGCCAGCATCGGCGCTTCTCGGAACGGGGATGCCGCCGCGGCCTCCGCCATACGGAGAACGGCCGCGGCGGCACCCGTCTCGCGCGCGTCGGGCGCACCCGCGCTGCAAGCTGCCAAGACCAGCAGGGACAATGCCCAGATTCCGTTCCGCAACTTTTCCATAGTTCACTCCTCGGCAGTGAGCAGGTAATTGAATGTTCGCAAGAGCGCGATCCGCCTGCTGTTAACGGAGGCGTTTGCCTGGATGCGCCTCTTTCAGTTATTGTCAGATGTGAGGTCTGTTCTAAAGACGCGCAGGCACCGGGACGGGGGACTTGGAAACCCAAACTTTGGCAATATGATCCCATAAGGCGCTCAGGAGAGTGATAAAATCCGCCGCGGTCGCGGGAAGACTGGACTGCACCAGCATCAGTTACGCTCGCCATGGCAAACTGCCGGGTGAGCGTCAAGCCCTGCTCGTTTGATCCTGATGATGATTTGTTTCTTGGGACGCCGCAGGCCGCAAGAGGCGTCTATGCAGCAGGTTGACGCGCATTCAACGTAACGCAGGGAGAACAAAGGACGATGGAAAATCTGGTGACCTGGTTTGACATTCCCGTGGCGGACATAGAACGGGCAGTGGCCTTTTACAACGAGGTATTCGGCTGGGAATTGCAGATCATCCAGGGCGGCCCCTCCAACCGGCACAGGCTGGCGTTTATCCCGCATCCGGAGAATAGGACAGGCGGTTGCCTGGCCGAAGGCGAAGGCTACGTGCCCGGTACCCGCGGCGCCATTCCCTATTTGTACGCAGGACGGGACGTCAACGATATCCTGCGCCGCGTGGAGGCGGCCGGCGGCAAAATCGTGCTGGACAAGATGTCCATGGAACACGGGGCTATTGCCCGGATATTGGACACGGAACAAAATTACATAGGTTTGCATTCGGAAGGCTGAGGCTGCCGCTATTCCGGTTCGCGCAAAGATGCATCGTTGCGAATCGTTGCGGCCAAGGCTCGGATCAGCGCCGGCGTCGCGCCGCAACAGCCCCCGACGATCCGCACCCCTCGGGCTATCCAATCTCTGGCCAACGCTACGGAATTGGCCACGCGTGAGGACGTATCTTGTTGTTCGCGGCCAACGCCTGCCCTTTGCCTTTTTTCTTCGTTGGCGTACGCCACGCGCAGGCCTGCCTGCTTGCGGGCCGCAGAGACCAGGAGCGGTTCTACGCGATAAGGCGGGATGCAATTGACGCCGGCAATGACGTTGGGTAGGGCCGCGCACAGGGCTACGCAGTCCCGCAGGGGCTCGCCATGGCTTACGCGGCGCCCGTCTTTGCAGGTAAAGGAAATCCAAGCCTTGGTTTCGGGCATCGCGGCCAAGATTTCGATCAGAACCTCCGCCTCCATCTGGCAAGGGATCGACTCGCACGCCAACATATGCGCCGGCGAGTCAGCCAGAATTTCGATGCGCTCCGTATGAAAGGCGTGTAGGACGTCTCGACTGACGCCGTAATGTCCCGTGTATTCGGAACGATCCGCCAAATAAGCCCCGTACGGCCCTATGGAAGCGGCAATGTACATATCCCGCATGCCTCCCGCGCGGCGAAAACGGTCAATGGCATTTTCCGCCAGCGTAACGGATCGTTTGAGGCAATGGATGGCTTCCCGGCGACTCAGGCCCGCTTGGATAAAACCGGGTACGGAGGCCTGGTAGGAGGCCGTGGTCAATATGTCGGCCCCTGCCTGCGCATACTGGAAGTGAATCGCTTCCACGACCGACGGATGATCGCGCAGAGCGCGCGCCGACCAAAGGGCGTTTCCGGGACGGATGACGCCGGTTCTTTCCAGCTCAGTTCCCATAGCTCCGTCCAGGACCAAGGCGGGCTTGCCTGCCCAGAGACTAGGCCACGGCAACTCGGCCTCAGGTTTGACGCCAAGTCTATCCAACGCGCAACCCTCGCAGGCGTAGGGAGCATCGCTCAAGGTTGCAGGCGCGAACCGCAGTTCCAACGCAATCCTCATATGCGTAGAGAACATCGCATGCTGCCGCTACCCGACATCGCGGCGGACGCGCAATTCCCCTGTCATTATACAGGGATGTCCATCCCTGCCGCGCAATCCCTATGTGCGTAGGAAACATACATGAGCCCGCACCGCGCCCGTAACCAGCGAAACGCAATCCCCACATGCATAGGGAACATTTTTTCTGGAGGATTGCCGGCCATCAGTACGCCGCGCAATCCCCACATGCGTAGGGAACATCTTCGCATTCCCTCTACAATGCCAGCAGGCCACGCGCAATCCCCACATGCGTAGGGAACATACGTATGACAAGAATCACGACTTATCCAAACTCGCGCAATCCCCACATGCGTAGGGAACATCGGTTGTTCGGCAGCCGGCTCCGGCACCAGCGCGCGCAATCCCCACATGCGTAGGGAACATCGGTTGTTCGGCAGCCGGCTCCGGCACCAGCGCGCGCAATCCCCACATGCGTAGGGAACATTATATTCGATTGGATTATGCCTGCCTTGCCGCCCGCGCAATCCCCACATGCGTAGGGAACATCACTCAGTGAACACGTACGTCCTAGAGCATCTCGCGCAATCCCCACATGCGTAGGGAACATCCGGCGGTAAGCGGCGGGCCGGTTTCCGAAGTCGCGCAATCCCCACATGCGTAGGGAACATGGCCGCATGCCGAGATGCCCTTGAAACATGGGCGCGCAATCCCCACATGCGTAGGGAACATCCCCCCCTTCGGTCCGCGCCAACGGACGGTCCCGCGCAATCCCCACATGCGTAGGGAACATTCCGTATTCGTCAGGAACAGCGTCGCCAGCAGCGCGCAATCCCCACATGCGTAGGGAACATGAGCAGGGGCGGCGGCCGAAGTTGGATGCGGTCGCGCAATCCCCACATGCGTAGGGAACATTTCTGTCTTTCATCCGATTTGGACTTCATTTCCGCGCAATCCCCACATGCGTAGGGAACATCTTCGGCGGGACGGGCGGCGTAGCGGCCATGTCGCGCAATCCCCACATGCGTAGGGAACATTGCAAGCGGGGCACCGGCGGCTGGCCGTCATGCGCGCAATCCCCACATGCGTAGGGAACATGCCGAGTGGGACCCGCACGACCTCGACGACTACGCGCAATCCCCACATGCGTAGGGAACATGCTGGCTAGATAAATGCGGCCCGCCCGCATGCCGCGCAATCCCCACATGCGTAGGGAACATTCCTGATGGCCGTGCCCGCGCCCCGCCCAGTCCGCGCAATCCCCACATGCGTAGGGAACATGTGGCCGCGAACGCCGCGGCGGGCGGCGTGAACGCGCAATCCCCACATGCGTAGGGAACATGCCATACGTAGGCATGCCCACAGCCCTACGGTCGCGCAATCCCCACATGCGTAGGGAACATCTACACGCCGGACGACGTCGCCGACCTGTCGCCGCGCAATCCCCACATGCGTAGGGAACATAGTGGCGCGACATCCTGTACGCGCACGGTTGCCGCGCAATCCCCACATGCGTAGGGAACATGCGTACAGCGTTTCGCCCAGGGCATGCTCCTGCGCGCAATCCCCACATGCGTAGGGAACATGCCATACGTAGGCATGCCCACAGCCCTACGGTCGCGCAATCCCCACATGCGTAGGGAACATAGGTGGGCGCAGGCGTAGCGGTGCGCCTCGCTCGCGCAATCCCCACATGCGTAGGGAACATCGACGGGTACGCATTTCATCGCCGCGGGCTTCCGCGCAATCCCCACATGCGTAGGGAACATATTACGGGCACCCGGTGCGTAGGCACGTGGACCGCGCAATCCCCACATGCGTAGGGAACATCGCGAACCGCGATTTTAAAGGATAGGAGAAGGCGCGCAATCCCCACATGCGTAGGGAACATGAGCTGGTGCCCAGCGGCACGGCGCGCAACGTCGCGCAATCCCCACATGCGTAGGGAACATCGGCCCCAATCCGCCGTCGGGCGTGGTGATGGAGCGCAATCCCCACATGCGTAGGGAACATCGCGTAGAAGCGGAACATCAACTCGTCGACCGCGCGCAATCCCCACATGCGTAGGGAACATGCCGCGCGCACGACCGAAGGCAACCTGCTCGTCGCGCAATCCCCACATGCGTAGGGAACATTATGTCTGCACATCCGAAGGATCTATTTTCAGCGCGCAATCCCCACATGCGTAGGGAACATAAATGCGGCGCTGTTAGTCGCCGGTCCGGTGCCGCGATCCCCACATGCGTAGGGAACATCCGTCGGATGCCGCGATAGGCAGACCATGCTCCGCGCAATCCCCACATGCGTAGGGAACATGGGACGCCCGTCGGCGTCGTCGCCGTGCTCGGCGCGCAATCCCCACATGCGTAGGGAACATCGCCGTGTTGACGTTTTGCACAAAACCTGCACCGCGCAATCCCCACATGCGTAGGGAACATGCCATCCCCTACACGGACAATGGGCTGGAAATCGCGCAATCCCCACATGCGTAGGGAACATGGTACCGAGAGAGCCGCTTTGCGCCGTGGTTTCGCGCAATCCCCACATGCGTAGGGAACATTGCGGTGGTTCGTTTTGTTCTCAAGCTGGTTCCGCGCAATCCCCACATGCGTAGGGAACATCTCGCCGTGAAAGATCCCGACGTGCGCTATCACGCGCAATCCCCACATGCGTAGGGAACATTCCTCGTATCCGATGGTCGAGACGTACGGTCCCGCGCAATCCCCACATGCGTAGGGAACATCGGCGCGTCCGGAGGCCCCGGTTGCGTCCGTTCGCGCAATCCCCACATGCGTAGGGAACATGCGTCCACGCGACGGACGGACTATCTCCCTATCGCGCAATCCCCACATGCGTAGGGAACATCCGAGGGAGCGCTCACTGCGAGTGGCTCCGCACGCGCAATCCCCACATGCGTAGGGAACATCGCCGCATTGGCACAGGGCTCCGCATCGTTCGCGCGCAATCCCCACATGCGTAGGGAACATCCGCAGGCGGAGCAAGCGCCGGATGGGCAGGCCGCGCAATCCCCACATGCGTAGGGAACATCAGGTCGGCCTCGTCCATGAGGGCCGATCCGGCGCGCAATCCCCACATGCGTAGGGAACATGACAAAACCGTGCATTGAGTGCAAACGGCAGACGCGCAATCCCCACATGCGTAGGGAACATAGTTTCCGCATCGTGCGCCGCGTGATGGTAGTCGCGCAATCCCCACATGCGTAGGGAACATCTGTTTGCACTGCTCAATGCGTTCCTCTACACCGCGCAATCCCCACATGCGTAGGGAACATCCCTAGGGGTTCAGTCTGCTATCCGTTTCGCTCGCGCAATCCCCACATGCGTAGGGAACATCTCTCCGTTCCGTCCAGGAAGATCTGCGCGACCGCGCAATCCCCACATGCGTAGGGAACATTGAATCCCTGTCCTGTATGGGATGCACGCTGTCGCGCAATCCCCACATGCGTAGGGAACATCTCCCATTTTTCCACGGATAGCACAATGTCGCCGCGCAATCCCCACATGCGTAGGGAACATCTTCTATCCAAGCATAGTTAACGCCCTCTAACCGCGCAATCCCCACATGCGTAGGGAACATCTCATCCTGCACGTCCTCATCCTGCACGTCCTCGCGCAATCCCCACATGCGTAGGGAACATACTGGCTGGTTAGGCACAAAACGGCGTTTCTAACTATACATAATATGCTGGTAAGTCTAGAATCCTTCATCCGATGATGGTGTTGCAGGTTGGAAGGCAATGAGTTTCAGGCCATCTAACAGAGTTGGAACGCGCCGATCAGGCCCTATGGTTTTGAAGTCAAAGCCTTGATCATTGGGTGCGCTCCATGCCATAACTCCGTCCCCGGAACCAATACCTGTCTCAACCTGTTTCCAAATCATATCTCGGGTGCGCCGGGAGTAATGTCCAACGTATACTCCGGCACGTACTTCCAACAACCACAAAGCCAAGCGCCCGCGCAATCTAGGTGGAGCGTTTTCAACCACGATGACCAACATCGCCGCTTGTTTCCTGTGGTATGGCTGGCAGTGCGGCTTCAGGAGGTGGTTCAGGCATCGGTAATCCGCCTGCCTGTAGCACTTCATCAATAAGAGGTATGAGCTGAGCCAAGGTTTGTTGTGTACGAAACTCGTCTCGACAAGCGTGGCGAACTGCGCTTGATAAGTGGATATTGAGGTCTCCGCGTTCATACTGCGCTGCAATCTTGAATGCCAGCGGGACGACAGTCTCGAACTTTACAATATCCGCAATATCGTAGACGAATGACTGCGGTTTGCCAGTATGCAGGAAGCCGATAGCAGGTGAATAGCCTGCTGCTATCACAGCGGCCTCCGTAATGCCGTATAAACAGGCAGTGGCGGTAGATAGGGCTTGATTAGGACTGTCTGACGCGTTGAATTGATGCGGGTCGTATCGTCGACCACTCCAGTTAACTCCATATTGCCGGGCCAATATCCGATAAGTAGCTTTGACGCGGGATCCTTCTATCCCGCGTAGTTGGTTTACGGACCGCTTACGTGGCGGCTCGTCGCCAAAACGGAGAGCGTACATCTTCCGCACAATCCGTAGCCGCGCCTTTTCGTCTAGGGCCATACGCGCTTGCCAGAGTAGGTGTTCCACTTTGGCTCCGCCGACCTGTCCGGCTGCATAGAACCTCACTCCGCCTTCTCCAACCCACTGAATCAGGGTGCCTGTGAGCGCAGCATACTTCACGGCCTCGTGGGAGATACGCGCGCCAGGTTCTAAAAACAGGCAGGTTATACCGCCTAGCGGCAAATGAACATGATCACCGTTCGGTAGCACAGCCGTCATGGAGCCGTCTATTACGTCTATGCGGCAACGGCCTATGAATACCATAGGCGCGCGATCCTTTATGGGAATGGGTCTGACTGGAGGAAGATAAGGGCTTGTCACCTCTGCACTCTTTTCAATAACAGCAATCCGCAACCGAAGGATTTGGCTCGTCCCAGCCCGCTTGCCTGCGCGGATAATAGCGAATCAGGGCATTCTACTTGGATAGTGCCTTGGAGGTCCAGCACGCCGAAGCGAGCTCTGGGGCGTCCTCGCCGCGGAATGTCTATCTGGCGGTATCCAATAACTTGGCAGTCCAATACCGAGAATCCGTGTTGGTTACCCTGTCGTTCCCACCACTTGACGCTTTCCCTATGGGCCACTGCCATGCGCATGTTTGCCCGTTTATCTTCGGGTTGTTGCCGCAGGGCGTGCATGACTATGTCATGGCGCGCCCGACTGTCGGTTTTGCGGATTACGGCATTGGCGCGCAAGATGAAATTCAGCCTTTGGCCTGCCTGCAAAACAGGAGCGTAAATTTTGGTTTCTATGCGAAGCAATTTGTGCCCATGACAGGGCAGACGGTGAGATAAAGCATAGTACTGCCCCTGTTTTTCCATGCGCCACAGAAAATCGCGTTTCCTCTCCGATCCATCGCTGAATACAGACCATACCAGTTGTTTGTGCATGTCTGAATGGAAGTTTCCCTCCCCAGGCCGGTACAAGGCCTCCAATAGGGTTTGGGCGCTGGCTTCCGGTTTGAAAGTCAGACGGGACATGTACAACGTATCAGGCATACTGCGCCTCCACATTCAAAATTAGACAGGGACGTGGTCGATAGGCTCCAGCCGAACGATCTACAGGTTCTGGTTGTTCTCCGAGTTGATGGGCACGCCCGCGGGGGAATCCTCCTATATCGGATACAAGTTGGTATTCCGGACGGCGTTTCTCTTCCCCCAAATGGCGGGGTAGGTTGGTCGTATGGTTTAGCAACGCTTCGCATACGTCTTCCGCCTCAATGCAGACGGGATGGCAAGGAGCTGCCAAAGGGCAGGCTTTGCGTCCTACGTAAAGTATGAATTTCGGCGCTCGCAAGGCCTGCGCTAACTCCGTCAAGTCCCATGTTTCAGACTCCCTGCTCACGCGCCAGACTGCTACGTCAAGGTCTACGTCCGTACGATACTCCCGCTGCGTGATGCTGGTTTTGACGGGAAGTTCGGGATGGCGTAGGAACTGGGCGCGGGTATAGGCATGGTACCGATATCCCGTGCTGTCTGCCGACGTAGATTGACTGGTGTGATAATCCGTCAACAGATGGCTGTCTTTGCCTACTGCAGACCGCATGAGTACGGCGACCCGATAAGCGCGCGCCAGCAATGAATGCTGGCGCGTGTCGGTATGCTTGAACCCCATGGCTGCGGCCAAAAGGCCTAAGACATTGGAACGCGTCATGTACGTTCCAGTAGGACGCCGTTCTTTTCCTTGACTGACGGTGGAAAACGCTGCGAAAGGCCCGGTTACGGAAAATAGCAGATATTGGGTCATGACTGCTCCGAAATGGCAAACTGACGTAGATCTTCCAAGGTGGCCGAATCATCTTCTAGCATGTTCATGCAGAGGCTTCGCTCTTCCGTTCCGTATACGCGGGCGGCCTGTGCCTGCCATGTTTCCAAGGCCGTGATGGACGCTCCAAGCAGATCATTGCCCCGCACGGGTTGAAAGAATGCGCCCTGCAGGGAGAACGGCTCGTTGGTCAGCGATGCTTGCAAGTAGCTGGCGCGCGCATGGTGGGCAAAACTGTTGATTTTGCCGCTGGGCAAGGACATAGCGAAGGCTTTAGTGAAAGATGTAAGAGCCAAATGCATCAGTTCGCGGTTATCCGCCAAATTGTCCAAAAGCAATTCGCGATTGATGCAAGCATAGATATAAAACACGCCTGATCCAAAATAGGCCGTATCCAAGTGGCCTGCACCCGTATCCTCCGCTGTATTCATGTCATCCACGCCCGTCCAATAGTCCGTTTCTTGGTGGGCTTTATGAGTCGTAATGGCGTGAGAGACTTGGACAGCCGCTTCTCGGTTGTACACGGGCGCATCGGCTAGCATTCGTCCGAACATGCCTATATCCACAGCCGAATCGGACTTATGCATGATACGTTCGCCCAGCCTTTTCAAGGCCTGCGTTAATTGCCCCTCCTCCGCTTTGGAGCGCTTCTTGGTACGAAGCTTTAGGATTTCGATCAAGCACTCGTCCCCTGCCTGCAAATGGGTTTCCGCAATGCTAATCATGGCATCCATCTCTTGCGGTGAGATAAAGGCCAGAGTGGCATTGACGACGGGGTGGCCGTCCGTCCCGTCTCTCTTGTTGTCGGGTTTGCCCCATACGCGCGCGATGGCGGCGGCTACTTCTTGGTGGGCTGCATTGCTGCCGAGTTTATCGTCTAGTTCTTGGCGAACCCACTCCGCAACGCGTTTGGTTCGCTTGCCGCAATACGTCTGTAATGCATTCTGAAAAACGGGCGAGAAGCGCATGGCGCGCTTGAGGCTCTGCGACGAAAGTCGCAGGCGCGGAACCCCGCCGTATATGGCGCTTTTGGGGGCTCCCATATCATCCCGGTTGGGATTGGATACCGGCAGTACGATCAACCCATGCAGTTGCAGATAACGAATCATCTCATCCTCCCTTTTGCGTAAGGGGTTGCTGGAAATCTAAAAACCATTGCACGCGGCGATTTTCCCAATGCCAGATCAATTCCGCCAGATCAGGAATGTAGGCTGTGCCTTTGACAATAGACAGGCATTGGCGCAGACCGTTCATGCGTTCTTGACGGGGCGCTCTCAACAAGCGTTGGAAGCGATCCCATGACAATCCTTCCCGCGCCCATATTCGCGCCGTACTGGGATGCTCATTGGTTTGAGGTGCGTTCACCTTGACATGGGCCAGCGTTGCGGCTAACAAGCCTACGCGCTCCGCTTCATAATAGTTTCTTTCTTGGATCATGTAGACGGGGTTCAGTTCCAAGACGTGAATCAAGTCCAGTACGCCGGATGCCATTAAAGCGTCGCATGGGGTCTGAGCCCTCCGCAGTTCTGCCCACATGCGTCGCGAACTGCCGCTGTAAGCACTGGATTGATGTCGTTCCCACCATTCAGCAACGGCTGTAAAATTCATGGTTTACTCCTTTCCGATAGCTGGCAATTCTAGTAGTGTTCGAATGTCTGAACTTTTTTGTCCAGTAAAGAACGCAAGCAATCCGACACGCTTTTTTTGTACAGCCGCGGGCTCTCTGATCATATCTCCCCGGCTGAGCGGAATGTCGAGCACTTCGCGTTGAAATGCGTCAAGGGATGTTTTTTGCAGGCATGTGATCCATTCTTCTTTCAAATCGGCCAATAGGACATCCCCTATACTCTGCAGTAGGTTACGCAATACAGGTTCTGTGCATTCAAAAAAGTCAGTTTCAATGGCCAGCCGCCTGGCCTTTGCACTCCGAACCTTTAATTCGGCCCGCGCGCCTGTCAACGCGGAGATAAGCCGGCTCCATGTCTTGTTCCCCGCTTGGATGAACAGCCATGCTTCGCTCTCATGAGCCTTTTGGACAGCCACGGCGTCTTGTTTCCAAGCAAACGCTATGGCTTTGTCTTGCTTCATGTACCATCCGCCTATCATCACGCGGCATTCTCCCTCATCATTGATATATCGGCGGATACTATCCGAGGCGTATCGTTCGTGGCTGTCGGAACTTGTGTCGGATAGAACAATGCCGGGCCAGTCCTTGTACGTGATCCGGTTGTTGCTACAACTCGTATAGAATGAGGTGTCTCTTTCTCTATTCGTCTTGCGTTGCCACGGGGACAAGGGATGTCGCCAATTGCGGTACGTACGCCCGCAATCGCTGACGCGTTCGTATTGAATCGCCCCATAACGGATAGGTATCTGCGTCAAGGGGCACACAGCGTTTTGGGCATCAAATAAGAGGCGCACGACGCGCGGCATGGAGAAAAACGTCTCAGCGACGTAACGTTCCGCTTCGGGCATGGAAACGTCCCTGACATTGAAAGGATCGTCTTGCATCCAAGGCAAGGTGTCCAGATCTTGCAAGGCCCTTCCTTCCGGGATATTCGCCCATATGATTTCCCAGAGAGTAGGCTCGCGTTGATCTGTCAAGGGGATAGCTAGCGTTACCCATGGCCCACCGCCGCGTAGTCCGCTTTGATAGCCTCGTCCTCCCGCTCCAGCCCATACCTGCAGTTGGAATAGGGAAATAGCTGCTGCACCCGGCGACAAGCACGCGTAAGTTTCGCGCAGATAATTTTGGCTGATGGCATTCAATTTCCGCTCATTCGCCCGCTCGCCGTCAAAAAAGAGGGAGCAAAGGGGGGCGGTTTCGCCTTGAGCAGTTAATGAGTAAGGAGGTTGCATAAAACGATATCCATCCCCGTCTATGTGAAACGCGGGTATCAGTCGCTGCAAATCCTCGCGTAATTGTGCCGCGGATGGCCGCTTGTTGCGCCAATCACCCGTGTTGCGCGGAGGATGGACGAGAAATATCAACCCAATCAGGAATTCCAAGGTAGCCAGGTAGAGATCCGGCACGGGACGTCCCCAAGCCACGCTTATAGGGGGATCGTCAAGACAGGCAATCTCGTCTGGGCGAATAATCTTGAATTGGCCGGATGCCGTATGCACGGGAATCCAAGCCTCCTGGATTAAATTCACGTGCCCTCCCTGTACTGCAAACCTGCTTTTGTGTCGTAAAACAGTCCGGCCACTATGCGATCCCCGGCTTGTACGGGGGCCAATATGACATTTTGGCGGCGATATCGTCCCCATTGTTCCTTCACGGAGCCGATTTGGCGTTCCGCCAATGTCTCTGCGTATTTCTGGTAACGATACTCACTCATGGCGACATCGGAGAGTAGCCATGCCGTTCTCGGATCGCTGTCATGGCTCCAAGGCTGAATGGTGTCTCCCGTTTGGCGACCTAGAGCTAATGTGCGCGTCGGTTCGCCTAAACGCGTTTGGTAGATTGCTTCATCATGAAATTTGTCTGCGCTGCGATATCCCTGTTCTACCTGTAAGCTCACCATTTTCCCCAAGGTGCTTCTTCCTATACGTTCCCCCTCTTCACGGTTTTCTGACTCCTGCAATGTGGAAGGTAAGTCAATCTTCGTACCGTAGACGCGTTCAATGAGGTAACGAGGGCTGTCTGGAGATTGGATGCATTCATGCTTGAAGATGGCTTCGGCGCTACGCCACTGGATATCGTGAGGATACACTGCTGCACTGCCGGACCCTAGGGCTTCATCTAGCCATCTGGTTGAATCCACCGAAGCGAAATCGGGCGACACGACTTTTAGAACTGGACGAGATGGACGCATAGGCCTATCATGCCTCCATAATCGGCCCGCGCGTTGTACCAACAGGTCTACAGGAGCCAAGTCAGATACCATGCAGTCAAAGTCTAGATCCAGACTCTGTTCAATGACCTGCGTAGCAATGAGTATCTGGCCTGCGCGTACAGCCTTATCGCTGTTCTTTCCGAAGATTTTCTTCACATAATTCTCTATCCGCAGACGATCGCAAAGCGCAAACCGGGCATGGAACAAAGTCAATTTCTCTGCTTCCCGAGTTCGCAAGGCAGACCAAGCCTCAATGGCCCCATTGACTGAGTTTCTAATCCATGCCACGGAATACCCCTGTGCCGCCATTTCCAGTACGTAATCCAAGACATTTTCCCAAGCAGGTTCGCGCTCCACATGAACGGTAGGACGGTGAGTACGAAGGGCTGGCACAACGTACGATCGGATAGGCGTTCTGGGACTGGCCAATACCAACGAGGATGGACTGGCCATGTCAGTATGCTCTGCCGAACTGTACGTATTCAATATCTTTCGGCGCGTGTCCGCAGGCAAAGTCGCCGTCATTACGATGGCGGATCCGCCGGCACGGACATGAAATTTCAATAGGGCTTGCAAAGTCGCCAGCATGTACTCATCATAGGCATGTACTTCGTCCACGACGATTACCTGATTGCCCAATCCCCATAGACGCATTGCGGCATAGCGTATGGGCAAAGCCCCCATCAAGGCTTGATCCAGTGTGCCAACGCCTACCGTCGCAAAAAACGTCTTGCGCGAATCATCTGCCACCCATTCAGCACAGGTTGGCTCATTGGACGCCAGATCCGTTTTCGTATCCCATGCTTTGGTGTATCCAGCATGAATAAACTCTTTGAATCCGTCTTGTATCCCTCGGCGACTGTGGGCCAACATGACGGACAGATGGGAAACATCCTCAAACAGATCTCTTATGTGATTTCGTATGCGCGGGTACATGGCATTGGCCGTTGCCATTGTAGGCAGCGCGAAGTAGATGCCCTGCGCTTTGCCTTGATCAAGCATGCGGTGCGCTAAAATCACGGCAGCCTCGGTTTTGCCTGATCCGGTGGCGTCTTCCATCAAAACCAGTATCGGGCCGGCGGGAATCTCTATTGACGCGGCCCGGGATTGCATGGGACGCAGCTCCATGTTCAGCACAGTGCCCCAGGTATGGCCGGCAACGCTCTTTACGCGTCCTGTTCCTATGCCCGCTGCGAGGCAAGCGTCCTCCGCGCGTTTCTGCGCGTAGTCCCAGTATGCGCTTAACGGCATTTCATTCTTGGTATAGGGAAACCAAGTTTGGTTTGACCCGATCCAGTCGGCCATTGAGATTAGTCCTGAAATATACCAAGACAAAATGCGAGCCTGATCCTCGTCCAAGCCATCAGGCAAGGGCTGCGGAGACAATAACTGGGCCGCGTCCAATACGAATTGCCGCGCCATATCCACTCCGAGCGTCCAACGAAGAGTATTACGCTTCTCCTGCTGATCAGGTCGCACAGGCGGTTGCCCATGATGTCCAGCAACGGCCGCGTACCATTCTTGTCGGGCTTCCCGAGAAGTATGGAGCCAAGGTTCCAAATCGGAGTCCAGTTCTTCCATCAGAATGTGAGTGGCTCGCCAGTGATTAAGAGCGCGGTTTTGGGGTGGGAGGGATGCGCGCAAGTCTGTAGTCAGGTATTCTTTCACTTGATGAAGGAAGCCTGGCGTGAACTTACCTATGTCGTGCAGAGATGCCATGTATGTCAAGGTATCCGCCAGCGTGCTTGGATCACATTTTTCTATGCCCTCCGTCAGCCTTTCAAGATAAGGTCTGCGCTCTTGTAAAATGACTTGGGTGCAAGCTGCTACGTCCAGACAATGGAATGCTGTCGGATGAGTCATTGGGCCATTTCGGAAATCGCGACGAGCTTTGCCCACGAATATCCTATAGTCTGCGAGCATGGTTGTTATGTGCCTTTATTTCGAGAGCAAAGACGTAATGCCTATATAGTTCTTGACATTTTCCTGTCGATTTGCCAATCGCATGTTCAGATTAAAGGTGTTATTGGCCGTAATGAGAAGCAACAAGCACAATACAATACAGAATGCGATCAGTTGCTGCCACCATTTCCGTTCCAGAAATTCCTGTACGACTTGGCCGAGATCTACGAATTCCGTCATTGTCCACCATTTCGAGCATTCATGTTCGTGCTTGAGCGTAGCCTTGGATACCATAACATGTTGATGTCTACCTTTCAACTTTACTATTCCTCTGCCCGGGGATTGCGCTTTGAACGGTAGGTATTCATGAGCGCACCGCTTATGTTCCTCACATACGTGGGGATGAAAAGGGAAGGGGAAGGACGGTATCTGAGGCGTAGGGACGTATGTTACTGTATCGTATACCGCTTGGGCTACGGGGCGGGTCAGCGTATCGGGGATCAAAGACACCCTGCTCCTCCTTACGCGGCTGGATAGCCGCGTTACTGTACCGCACAATCCTCATTCGTACACAAGATATCTTCGCCCTGTCTAGCGCGAAACTGGATATAATATTTTCGAATACGCCAGTTTTACATGCCTCTATAAACCGTACGGTGGGCGATCCTGTTATGCATCAGCAATGACAATCGTATCGCCAAAGGAAGGCAATCCGTTGAGCGGTGCCATATTGGGATCGGCTTTCTCATTCTTCCATGTCGGTTCGCACTCGCCGCGCTTCACGGCGAGGTCGAAGGCCAAGGCTTCAACGAGACGCGCAGCGAGAAAGGCGCGCAGAGGGCGTAGGCCCAGAACCTCCGCTCGATCTAGGCATTCAATGTACTCGTCTCGCTGATCTGCCGCAATGACAATCGGTGGATAGCCGCAGGATTGCGCTGCGTAGTTCAGCAGCAGGCGGCCCATGCGTCCATTGCCATCGTCAAAGGGATGAATGCGGATAAATTCATGGTGCATTTCCGCCATAACGCCGGCGATGTCTGCCTCAGGATTTTGGTGGCATTCTTCAATGCCTTGGCGTAGCCATTGCATGAAAGATTGCATATGAATCGGCGTTTCTTCAGGCGAGACGAAGCGATAAACGCTGCCGTCAGGACGAATGACGGCGTTAAGCGCCGTTTTGTATTGGCCTACTCTGACAGTCCGATGACCGCGCTGTCCATCGGCAGTGCGCATCGGGAGCGTATAGTCTTTCGCCAATAAGAGTTTATGCAACGTCCGTATATCGGCTTCCGATAGAACGCGGCCATCCGCGAGCGAGTCATTCATATATTCAATCGCGACGTCATGCCCTTCAATTTCCACGTATTCCCGAAATCGATGCCGGCCCTCCGTTTTTCCGAAAATGAGGAACAGGACCGTCTCGCTATAGGTTAGCGTATTGCCCTCTATGGCATTGGAATGCGCATTCCAGCGCATGCGGATATTCGTCCAGTATTCCTTTTGCACCTGTGGATGCATAGCGGGCGCAGTTTCCCAGGCGACGCGTAACGCTGCTATGCGTTTCGCGCTCAAGGTCTCAGATTCCACGTAGAGTTTCTCCGTCTCGTTCGCTTCCTGCGTTGGTAGGATGCATGCGACGGCAATGGTTTTCTCAATGCAAGAATGACCGTATGCCAAGGAGTCTACTACAACAGGTTTTCGTCTCTACATAGCGATCAAATTGCGTAGTGTCTAAGGAAGAATGGATTGATGCTCGCGTCATGAAAGAATTCGCACGGCTTGGCTCTCTCCTTTTCGTGTCCCAGGTCCCGCGTGCAAACTCTGGACTCGCGTCCAGAGTTGGGGATTCATTGCGGTCTCCACGCTTGCGGGTTCCGTTGCCCTTTCCATCGTCTACGACAGCGCTTTCTGTGCTAGCCTAGAGAGAATGTATCAGCCGGTTGCTACAGGACCGGCCTTTCTTCGGAAATCACAGGACGAGAGCGACGTCATGGCAACCGTACAGCCGACAATGCGACTTCACCTCCCCAACCTCTCAATAAAGAATTTCCGCGGTATCGACGAACTATCCATCTCGAGTTTGGGGCGGGTCACTTTGTTCGCGGGTAAAAATAGCGTGGGTAAGACAACCGTATTGAACGCCATTGAGGTCTACGCCGCTCGCGGCAGGTCTGTCGATCTGCAAAAGCTGCTGCGGAAGCGCGAAGAGTTCGTTTCCGCCACGGACGAAGATCTCTCCGGTACCCTTGACGTTGATTGGAAAGCCCTTTTCTATGAGCGCAAGGCTTACGGAAACATCGTCATAGGCCCCAGTGATTCCGAGGCTCAACTCAAGATCGAGGCGATTTCTCTGAACGATAAGCAACGCTCTTTCTTGGAACGATTTTTGCCTGCGGGTCTTTCGGGAGGTTCCTGGCAAGGCCTGAGATCCGTATTTGGTGACCAGGAACACATAATACCTTGGATCAATGCTTCTGTTTTCAAGGAAGGAGGGTATCAGCTTACTTCCCAACAAATACAACGCTTGTTGCAGGAAGACGAGCTCTTGCCCAGAATGCGGTGCGTTTCCTTGGAGACTGGATTGCCTGACGACAGGGCTTTGACTCGATACTGGAACAAGGTGGTTCTGACCCCTGATGAAGAATTGGCCGTACAGGCTATGGGATTGATCTTCCCGGACAAGGTAGAAAGAGTGGCCGTAGTGGGTGATAATTCCATTCGCCTTCAAGACGAGATCAGATCCGGAAGGTGGAAAGATCGGATTCTGGTGAAGCTGAGGGGGCAGGTGCAGCCTGTTCCGCTCAAAAGTTTGGGCGACGGCGCATTACGCCTGTTTAGCCTTGCCTTGGCACTGGCCAACAGTCAGGACGGATTCCTTCTCATTGATGAGTCCGAGAACGGCATACACCATTCGCTTCAAAAGGATTTCTGGACCCTGATCCTGCAAACCGCGCAAGCGAATAATGTCCAGGTTCTGGCTACGACCCACAGCGTAGATTGCGTACGGAATTTTGCGTATGCTGCGGACGATCATAAAGATATTAAAGCGCGCCTCATACGGTTGGATAGAGACGAATTCGGTTTGCATGCCGTTGAGTATTCGGAGGAAAATCTTCTGATTGCGGCTGAACAAGGCATTGAGGTACGGTGAAACAATGGCTGATTCTGGCGATGACTCGCAGGTCTTGTTAGTGGAAGGAACTGACGATGAGCACATGGTCTATCATCTCGCGCTCGCAGCGAAAAGACGCTGGAATTCAAGGTCATAGACAAAAAGGGCATAGCCAAGCTTCTTGCATCTATTGAAGCCGAGATCAACGTTCCGAACTGCAAGGTTATGGGCATTCTCGTAGACGCCGATGACGATGTTGACGCACGCTGGCAATCAGTGACGCGTAGGCTGAAGCAAGCGAGGGCCGGCTTGCAAATACCTCCGGAACCTGATCCTAACGGCACGGTCCTGGATGAAAATCCTCAGGACCGTATTCCGCGTATCGGCATCTGGATGATGCCCAACAATGAATCACCCGGCGAACTTGAAGATTTTATTGCCCGTATGATTCCGGGTGGCGATGCCGTCTGGCCGTTATCCAAGAAGTATATTGCTTCCATTCCTCAATCGGAACGTAAGTTTACGTTGAAAAAGGAACTCAGAGCGCAAGTTCATGCTTGGCTGGCTACGCGCGAAAGGCCTCGTCCCATAGGAACGGCCATCGGAACGAGAGACTTGAAGGCCGAGGCAAACAGCCAGAAATTCATTAATTGGCTTCAGAGACTCTTTAAGCGACCGGAGCCGGTTCGGCAAACAGGAACGAGCCCGCCGTTGCCGTCTACGAAACCGCCTGACTGGCGGTTTAGACCCGAACCTCTTGGATGGCGTCCGTGAGGATAGTTGGGTCATCCTATACGCGTCGATCTCATTGACGAACAAACGGCGATTCAACATGAACATCACGATGAAGTCCTTGTTGCCTTGGTACAAGAGTGACGGTGATTTGCTTCGGGGAACGACGATTGCCCTATAGCAAAACGACAAGACGCCGTCCAAAGTGCGCTGTCCCGCTTACGGATCGCCCATTTTCAAGGCCTCGCCGATCCGGGTGCGGGCTGCGACCAGCGCCATGGCCGCGGCAATGAGCGCCGCGGCCGCGAGCAGGGATCCGGCCGCCCATGCGGTCTCCGTCCACGAAATGCGCACGATGAACGGCGGCACCCTATCCTCCGGCGCTGCGCCGCCTTGCAGGAACGGAATGAAGAGCTGGCTGACGGCATAGCCCAGACCCGCGCCGCCGCCGACGCCCAAGCCGGTCAGGCACAACTGTTCCAAGGCCAGACTCGCGGCAGCCTGTGGCTGCGGCCATCCCAGCGCGCGCAATACCCCCAACTGAATGCGCCGCCTCTGCAAGGTCAAGGCGGCATGCACCGCCAACGCCAATACGCTCAACAGCACGGTTGCCGCGAAGCCCAGCGCCAGGAAACCGAACAAGCCGATGCGGGCGGGTTGGGCCTGCATGGTCGCCAGTCGCGCGCGGGCATCCTCCAGTTGCAGTACCTCTATGGACTGCGCTTCCAGCGCCGCGCGCAGGACAGCGGCATCCACGGCCGGGTCATCCACGCGTAGCCATACGTGGTACGGCAAGATCCCGCCGGCCTGCTCGAAAATGAAATCCAGATTGCCGACCAGAAACAGGTCGGCCGGAGGGAAGGCAGTGGGAAAGTACGCGAGCGCGCCGACAATCTGAAAAGTGGACGGCAGGCCGCCTTGCGAAGCCAACCCTCGAATCTCTATGTGATCGCCTATGGCATACCCTGCAGCGTCAAGCCAGCGCCTCGAAACCAGCAGGCCATCGGGGACCAGGGCCAATTCGTTCATGAGCGCGCCGAGGGAACGGGGTGCGAAGTCAGGTCGAAAAAAGCCGGCGGCGGGCCATTCCGCGCGGTCAATGCCGTACAGCACGGCCTCGTACCCGCGGTTCCCCAGATTGACGCTGACGGGAAAGCGCCCTACCCGCGCCGCCGCGTTCACTCCGGCCAGATCGCGATGAACGTCAAAGGGCGGCACGATCCATGCCCCGTCGGTCGCGGTACCGGAACCCGGCGCGCCTTCGCGTCGAATCAGGCGCTTGGCGTTTTCCGCCACGGCCACGGACGACCCGACCGCGTACAGGGCGCGATCCGCCAGATTGTCGTCCAGCGTGCGCACCAGCGACGCGACGAACGCGCCCAACCCCGCGGTCAGCATCAGCAGCATGAGCAAGGGCGCGTATTGCGCAGGCCGTCGGATCAAATAGCGGAGCGTAATCAGGAGCGTGACGCCCGGAAGCCGTCTCGACAGGTAGTCCAGCCCGCGGCAGAGCAGCGGCAGGGCATGCAGAAGCAACCGCGCGCCCGTCCACAGCCACAGGCAAGGCGTGAGGAACAAGAGAGGATTTTCCCAGAGATTGACGCCTTGCAACCGGTCCGCCCAAGGAAAAACGCCGGTCGTCCGCAACAGATACCAGCCGTACAAGCCGGCGCTCCCCGTCAGGAGATCCCGCAGCCAGACCGTAGGAGGCGTTCCGGGCGTTTCTCGCGCCAGGCGCCTGCCTTCCTGAACCACCGTAGTCCGGGCATGGCGCAGGATGGGCCATAGAGTCGCGGCGTTCGCCAGCGCGACGGCGCCGGCCGCGTACAGCAGGCTGGTCGGCGTCAGGACGGGATTCAGGCGCAGAGCCGGGCTGTCGTGGCTGAGCGCGGACAGCCAGGCCGCGGCCGGTCCCATGAGACGCGCCGCCAGCAAACTGCCGGGCAGGCCCAAGGCCAGCGCGGCGACGGACAGCCACGCGCCTTGCGCCGCGTAACTGCCTATCACCTGCATGCGGGAAGCGCCGCGGCTGCGCAACGTCGCAATGTCCAGCCGTTGCCGTTCCGCGAGGCTGGTAGCCGACAGGACTATGAAAAGCAGGATCAGGGCGAGGATCGGCAAGCCCAGAATCAGCAGGATCGGGGACTGTTGCGCGACGGCGAGCTGATACCGCAGCAGCGCGTCTTCGGGCGAGAGGATCAGGCGCGCGCCCGGCAGGCGCCTTTGCACTTGCGTCTTGACGGCAGCCAGGCGTTGCAGAAAGGCGGCCGCGTTGTCCGCCCGGACGGCGCTGCCGTCCAGGGCGAAATACCAGGCCGTCTCGAAGAGCGGACGCGGCAGGCGCGCGCTCGCGCGGTCAAGGTAGATTGCGGGCGTGGTCAGCAACGTATCCTCGAAGGCAGTCGGCGCGAGATACCAGAAGGCCCCGGCGGGCGTCGCGGCTTCCCACACGCCGGCGATTTGCACCGGCAGGGCCAAGGCGCGTTCGCCGGTGGTCGGGTCGGGATTGGCTGCCTGGTACAGGACGTAGCGTTCGCCGATCTGCAGGCCCAGCCGGTTGGCCAGGCCGCGGGAGGCGAGCACTTCGATCGGCTGTTCCGGATGGGCGGGCGGGTTCGGCCAACGACCGGCCGCCAGAGTGGCCTGCGTTTCCAACTCGGCGATGAACCCCAGATTCAAACGCCCCAGCGAGGTATCGCCGCGTCCGTAGGCTCCCGCGCCGGCCGGGAACAATTGAAAGAGGTCGCTGCGCGCATAATGCATCTGCGCCCGGACGGGAAGCCGCAAGGCGGCGGCCAGCGGCGCGGCCATATAGGCGGCCAGTTGGCGGTAGGCGGCGCGGCGGGCGACGTCGCCTCCCAGCTGGACGGGACCGGATACGTCGTCCAGGGACAGGAAGAGCAAACCGAAGGCGGGACGTCGGTTCCGGGCGTCCGCCTGCAATTCGTCCTGCAACAGACGCTGATTCAACGCGTCGACGTAGGCCGGGATGCCGGTGATCAAGGCGACGGCCGCGACCCAGCCCGCGAGCAGGACGGCGTACGCCGTCCCGTCGCTCAGCATGCGGCGGAAGGCCAGATGAATCAGGCCGGCGATCTGCGGCACGAGCCGGAGCCTGCGGCGCGGCGCGGGATCAGGCCTTGATGGCGCCGGACGTCAGACCGGCAATGAAGTACCGCATGGTCAGGGTGAACAAGACGATCAGGGGAATGGAGGCGATGACGTAGCCCGCGAACATGGGGCCCCAGCGCTCCAGCCCCCCGTATTGGCTGCCGAAACTGACGATGCCCAGCGAAATGGTCCACAGATCCTGGCTCGGAATGGTCACGAGCGGCCAGATGTAGTCGTTCCAGGTGGTCAGCACGCTCATGATGGCCACCGTGATGAGCATGGGCTTGGAGAGGGGCAGGGCGATATGCCAGAACATCTGGAAGGTGGACGCGCCGTCCAGCCGCGACGCCTCGAACAGTTCTTCCGGCAGGGAGGCGATGAAGCTGCGCAGAATGAAAATGGCGAATACCTGCCCGCCGGCGATGTAGGGCAGGATCAGGGCCCAGTAGGTGTTGATCAGATTCAGTTGCTTGACCAGCAGGAAGGCCGGAATGAGCGTCAGGATCGACGGAATCATGAGCAGGGCCAGGATGGCCATGAACAGAACCTCGCGCCCCGGGAAGCGGAACCGCGCGAAGACGAAGGACGAAACGCTGGCGATGGCCAGCACGCCGACCATGGATACTCCGGACACGACCAGGCTGTTGAACAGGTAGGGACTGACGACCCGCCAGGCGTCCCGGTAGTTGGCCAGTTCCGGGACGCGGGGCAGGCCCCAGAAGGCATGGGTGAACTCCACCGTGGACCGGAAGGAGGAGATCAGAAGGAAGATGAAAGGAAAAAAGGTGATGACGGCCAGGACGCCCAAGACGAAGTGAATGGGGACGTCGTGGCGGAACGTGTGTTGGCGCTGGACGGTCATGGCGGGCTTACGCGCCGGCGAATTCCACGCTGGAGCGCAAATAGCGGTGATTCAGATAGGTCAGGGCCAGGATCAGGGCGAACAGGATGGTGCCGATCGCGCAGGCGTAGCCCATGCGATTGTAGGCCATGGCGTTCTTGTAGAGATGCAGGCCCGGCACCAGGGTTTCGGTGCCCGGCCCGCCGCCGGTCATGACCAGCACGATCGTGAAATTCTGGAAAGCGGTGATGATGGTCAGGATGACGACCAGCTTGATTTGGGACAGCACCATGGGCAATTCCACGTGGAACAGCCGCTGGCGCGTGGACGCGCCGTCGATGACGGCGGAATCCAGCAGTTCGGCGGGAATGGCCTGGAAGCCCGCCAGATAGATGAGCGTGCCGATGCCGGCTACCCACGGAAAGCCCACGAAGATGATGGCGTACAGGGCCAATTGGAAATCGCCCAGCCAGGGGCGTTGCAGAACCTCCAGCCCCAGGAGCGCCAACGACTGGTTGAGCAGGCCGATATTGGGACTGTAGATGAACTTCCAAATCATGAGAATGACGAGGCCGGGCACCACCATGGGCACGACCAGCAGAATCCGGTAGAGGTAGGCCATGCGCAGATTCCACAGGTGGAAAATCATGGCCGCGGCGCCCAGGGGGAACGTCAGGTTGATGGCCACCAGGGCGAGGGTCAGAATGACGAGATTGCCGAAGGACTCCCACCACAGGGCATCGCTCCACAGCTCGACGAAATGGCTCAGCCCCACCCAGAGCTTGATATTGGCGCCGTTCCACTGAAAGAGGCTGTGGTACAGCGCGGAAACGGCGGGGTAATAGTTGAAGACGAACAGCAACAGAAAAGTCGGCAACAACCACGCGTACACGGTGCGGTATTGCAGGATCCGCGTCCACAGGTTGCGGTCGGCGCGGGGCGCGGGCGCCGCCAGAATATCCGTCATGAGGCGTTAACGGGAGGGAGGGGGCAATAGGGAACGCGTCCGGGCCGGCGCGCCGGCCCGGACGCATGGGCCGCGTAGCCGCGCGCTACGCTTCCGCCCACTCGGGATGTTCGTTCAGGAGCTGCTGCGCGCCCAACTCCATTTCCCTTTGCATGGTCGTAGACATTTCCTCCGCGCTGAGTTCGCCGGCCATGAATTGCTGCAAATTGCGCCACATGGCATCCACGAATTCCCGCGTCAGCATGCTGTCGAACGGCTCGATGCGTTCCGCGCCGAAGTTGACCAGCATGTCGGTATAGACCGCCAGGGACGGATCCGCGCCCGTGGTGTCCTTGACGCCGGGCGCGAAGCCGCCGTGATCGTTCAGGACCTCGATGAGATTGGGCGGCGCGGTGAGGAACCGCAGCCAGTCGATGGTGTCGTCCAGTACGCCGCGCTCTTCGGCCACGGCGGTCGTAATGTACTGGAACACGCCGCCCACGCCCGCCATGGCGGGGAAGTCCAGACCGCCGTAGGGGGAGGTCTCCTGGGTAACCATCGGCATCTTGGGGAAAATGCCCCACTCGAAATCGATGAGCGGATCGTTGCGCACCGGTTTGTTCATCCAGCTGCCCAGCCAGGCCACGGCGGCGTCCCCTTCCGCCCACAGGCGGAAGACGTCCGCGGACGGCAGCGCCCAGAAACCTTCGGGGTAATAGGCCGACCATTCTTTCATCAAGCGCAGCATTTCCAGCCATTCCGGATCCGTGGCGGCATAATTGCCGTCCCGGATCGCGCGGACCATGGCCGGCGGTTGCAGGCCCTCGCCCGGCTTCCAGGTGCGAGACACCGGGGCGCCGCCCGAGATCTGGGACATCTTGCCGTCGTACAGCACGTCCTGGAACACCCGCGTGGTCCAACTGCCGTACAGCGGCGTGCCGCCTTCCAGGTGATAGCTGACCGAGAAAGGCGTCGTGCCCGAATCCAACAAGGCCTGTTGCGCCTCCTCGTACTCCGCCCACGTTTCGGGCACCGCCAGGCCGAGTTCGTCGAACTTCGTCTTGTTGTAAAAGAAGCCGGTGCCGACCAGATCCCCGGTAATCAGGTAAATGTGGCCGTCGGGCGCGGTGCCGCTGGCGATGACGGGCCCCTGGAACGTATCCTTCCAGCTGTCGTAGCCTTCAACGTAGGGATTCGGTTGCGACAGGTAGGGATCGAGATTGTTGAACCAGCCCTTGGCGTAATCGCGGGCAATCCATCCCCGCTGGTACCAGAGGATTTCCGGGGCCGTGCCCGCGGTCAGCTGGGTCACCATCCATTCGTCGTACCCCGTGGACACGGATTCCACGAATTCCAGGTCCACGTCGGGATGCTCGTCCTTGTAGGCCTCTTCCAAGGCCCACAGGGCGGAGGGCGGATCCCAACGATCCGTTTCCAGCCGTTCCCTGGGCGTCAAGCCCTGGGCGTAATGGGACACGACCCGCATCTCGGCCGCGGGGCCGTCCGTCGGCGTCGTAGCGGCCGGCACGCAGGCGGCCAAGGCTACGGTCGCCGCCGAAACGCCGGCGCCCTTGAGAAACGCGCGACGCGAAAGCCGATATTCGTTCATGGCAAACACTCCTGTTACGTAAGGATCGCGAGAAAGCGCAGAGCAGTCCGGCCCAGAGCTGGGACTCCTCGCACTTCATGCTAGGCATGCAAGGCTACGAAGCATTATAGGCAATTTCGTCGTCAGAACCAACAGGAGCGAATGAACGCGCGCGGCTCGCGCGAAGACTGAAGCGCCAAATCGGAATAGGCTTGAGAGGTTCTCTACGGCCTGTCGCGCTCCGATCGCAGTGCAGCGGCAGAGGGTGCGTTTCTGGCTCGCTTCGCTTTTTCCCGTTCCTCTTGGTGGAACGCATGCGCCTGTTCGACGTAGGCATCAACCAGATGGGGCTCGAGCGCCAACGCAGGGCTGCCCCGTCGAATTGCGCCTTCCGGGTTCGCGCCGGCGTAGGCGATCCCGTCGCGGTAGCAGGCACGCGCGCGTTCCGGATTTAGGTGAACGATGCGCTTGAGATCAGCCTGCGCCTCGTCGAACTGGCCTAGGCGGCGATGCGTCATTTCCCGGGCAATGAGCGCTTCTACGAAATTGCTCTTTAGGCTGCAGGCCTTGGACAGATCCCGTAGGACCATGACGTATAGCCGGTCGGAACCACCCGGTTTGCCAGCGAATATCTGCCCGCGCTGAAAGAAAGGTTCCGCATTCTCGGGATCCCAGTCGATGGCTTGGCTGAAATGCTCCACCGCCAGGACCGTTTGTTGGGCGTCCAGGCAGTCGCGTCCAAATTCGCACAGATGCTGCGCAGTCTTTTTCTTGACGCGTAGCGCTTCCGCATTCTCGGGATCCCGTCGATGGCCTCGTTGAAATGCTTCAGCGCCTGTTCCATCTGTTGGGCGTCCAGGCAGTCGCGTCCGGCCTCGCACAGATCCTGCGCAATCTTCTTTTTGACGCGTAGCGCTTCCTTGTCTGCCTCAACGCGTTCAAACAGGTCAACCGCTTTTCGCCAGTGGCCTTTATCCTCGCAGAATTGGGCTGTTTGGCGCCAATACGAAGGTTCCACTTTATGCAAGACTTCGTCTGCTGTCTTGGCCTTGCCGTCTCGAAGCAACGCGTCCATGGCCTGACACCGCAAGGACCAAGTTTTGCTTGTCGCATGGCCGGTAAAACCAATCCGGTCGAGCCAGCCCGTTACGTCGCCTGCGAAGTGATGGGCTTCGCTGGCATGGGTTGCGTAATTTTCCATCAGTTGGAGAAAGCGCTGCGTAGCCAGCCGCAAAGCCTCGATCAATGGAGCCTCTTGCGGTAGGGCGAGGGCCGCGTCCAAGAGCGCGAACGGAGGCTGATCTTTATCTGCGGACCAAGCTTGAAGTTTGTCAAAAGCCTGAGCGCGCGGGTCTTCCGGCGTAGGCAAGATCTTCCCTATTGTCTGTTTCACTTCTTCCCGGCTGACTGCGTCAGGCAAACGCTCAACCAGGAAACGGGCCGCTATTTCCAGCGCGGTATCCTGTGCTTCCCGACGGGTGGCTTCGTCTTGTACGCCATTCGGCAAATCGGGATCGCCAAGAAGGTCTATGGCTTGCCGGGCGCGTAGCCAAGCGCCTCTCGGGGCGTCATCAATCAAAGCGCGGGCTTGCTCAACCCAGACCCAAATCTTTTGGTCTATGGGCGTATCGTCCGTGCAGTGATCGATCCATTCATCCAGTTTGAAAGCGGCTACCTGGCCCAAAAGCTCTTGGCTGAGTCGCCTTTCATCGTCGCTCGGCGCGAAATCCACGAACGTCAAGGCTTCCGTAGCTCGGCTCAGGGCGACGCGTAAGCGATCGATGTCGGTCCGACAGACATGAAACTTCAGTTCCGGCGCCTCGCTGTCGGCTTGGATGCCAGCATCCAATTGATGCAAAAAGGAACCAGGATTCAATAGGCATACATGTTGATACTCCAAACCTTTGGTCTCTTCCGGAGCCCACACCAAGTCGCGATATTCGTCCGGAACCCAGCTATGGACGTCGCGCGTCAAGGATATGATCTGCAGATTTTCCATGGATTTCACTTCGTCGAACAGTTGGCTGGCCTCGTGCTGTTGAGTTACTTCCATGTAATACGTTTGAGCGTTAAGCGCTTCGTCCGCGTTTGGCTCGTACTGTTCGTACTGTTTGCTGGGACGGTAATCTCTGGGCAGCTTTTTGTACCATTGCGTAGTTCGTCCGACAATACCCGCGATTTGCCGAGGACATCGCAAACTATGCCGAAGACGGAAATCTTCCTTGCTTGCGCTCAAATATTCGCCAATCAGGGTGCCTATGTCATCCCAACGAAAACCGGAAGGTCGCACGATCTGCCCTTCGTCGCCAGCCAAAAGCAGCGAGGGTTCGCGTTCGTAGCGGCGCCTTATGGCTTGTCTGAGTTCCATGACGACCGTTATTTCCAGAACCGTCAGATCCTGCACTTCGTCTACGACAATGTGATCGAGAGCTGTCCACTGATCCGGAATGCCGTTCTGGCGTAATTTGTCCAGAGCGATCGTAGCGGCCACCAAATCAGGAAAGACGATCTCCCAATAATCATCCGGCAAGACGCGCGCGACATGCAGCAAAGCGTCCGCTGCCTTCCGTCCGATCCGCTCCTCGCGCAGTTTGAGGTATGCCTCATCGCTCAGCCGCTGCAAACGAAGGCTACAGGCTTGGCATTCATGTCTCTCCCGAATAGCGCGGCCAAGAAGCATAGCGCGCATTTCGGCATACAACGCGTAACGCTGCCGAGCCCATGGCCCTAGCAGATGAGGGGGAAGATGATCTGTCGCGTCGGCAAACCAAGCAAAACTTTCTTTGTCGCGCGACTTATCAAAAACCTCGCGGCCAATCTCATCCAGCAGGGAAGAGAAATTTCTGACGTTGACCGGTACGTCAGAGAACGTATTGAAACGCTCGCGCGCTTGCCGGGCCAAGGCAGTCGACCAAGTGAGGAACAGGACTCTGCCGTTAGCCTGCGTTTCTACGTCATTCCACAGAGTCGTCGTCTTGCCGGAACCGGGGTAGCCCATGAGCAAACGTACAGAGCTGCGGTTGGGATTGGCTATGCAATTTTGTTGCTCTTCGTTTAACGGCTCGCCTGCATGCTCTTCAGCGCCTTGCAAGTCGTATTTCAATTCCTGCGGCGAGAAGGGGTGAAGGCTCTTGTTTGCCTCGCCGGCATTGAGGGAGTCATGTATATCGTGGTGACGTACGTCCCTGATTACAATATGGCGGCCATCAGGCGGAAATGGTATCTCTGCGCAAGGCGGGCTGTCCTGCGGAGCCCACCATAAATAGTATTGCTTTCCGTGCGTGCCGCCCAACGGAGACCGCCGCCATCCTCTGTTGACTCCTCTGCAACCTTTAACGACGCCCGTACGCCCGTGCGCCATCAGGTGTTGCAACACCAGCCCGAAGCGTTTATGTACCTGGACGGAAATGTCCTTGGTTTGGCCAAAATGGATGTCTTCGTGCAGCCAAACGCGATGGTTCGCCATGTTGGAATACCTGTTGTTTATGCAAGAGAGGGCAATTGTGACGATTGCCTATCCCCAGATCCTGTCAATGGCTCAGGACGAAACCACAAAGCCGCCGCAAGATATTCTGCGGAGATACCTTGAACATTATATGCCAAGACCTGACGCGGAAAGCCTTCGCCCGGGTATCGCACCGGACGCTGGATGCATTCAATGGCGTAGGCGGAGCGCCCCTAGCTTGCTGTACGCAACGCATATCGTTCCGTGCGCCTGTTGCCAGATGGACCAAACGTCCAGCCGCTATAATCCTGATCGAAGCCCAGCCCATTGCGATCCGCCTCTGCCGTGAAAAGAGGAACATCTCTATGGCGCGCTACCTGTAGTCGCCGCGTTAGCGGTTGACCTGTTGGGGCATACGCTGCAATGGTTTCTGGCCCGGTTCGTTGCACTTCGTCTTGTTGTAAAAGAAGCCGGCACCGACCAAGTTCCCGTAATCAGGTAAATGTGGCCGTCGGGCGCGGCGCCGCTGGCGATGACGGAACCCTGGAACGTATCCTTCCAGCTATTGTAGCCTTCGACGTAGAGATTCGGCTGCGCCAAGCTGGGGGCGAGATTGTTGAACCAGCCCTTGGCGTAATCGCGGCAATCCGTCCCCGCTGGTACCAGAGAATTTCCTGGGCCGTACCCGCGGCCAGTTGGGGCACCGTCACCGCCCACTCGGCGTAACCCGCCGATACGGGTGCCTCGAATTCCAGATCCATGCCGGGATGCGTGTCCTTGTAGGCCTCTTCTAAGTGCCACAGGGCGGAAGGAAGGCGGATCCCAACAGTCCGTTTCTAGCCGTTCCCTAGGCGTCAAGCCTTAGGCGTAATAGGGGATACGACCCACATCTCGACCGTGGACCGTCCGCCGACATCGTGGCGGCCGGTACGCAGGCGACCTGGGGCTACAGTCGCCGCGCGGAGGCAGATGGTGCGTTTTTGGCCCGCTTCGCTTTTTCCCTTTCCTCTTGGTGGAACGCATGCGCCTGTTCAAGGTAGTCGTCAAGCACGCGGGGCTCAAGCACCAACGCAGGGCTATCCCATCGGAGCGCACCGCTTAGGTTTATGCCGGCATAGGCAATCCCCGTGCGGTAGTAAGTGCGCGCCCGTTTCGGATCCAGGCGCGCGATACGGTTAAGATCGGCCTGCGCTTTATCGAATTGGCCCAAGCGACGGTACGCCATTTCTCGGAAAATGAGCGCGTCCACGAAATTCCGTTTTAAGCGATAGGCCTTGGATAGATCCTGTATAGCTATATCGTATAGTTTGGCGGAACCGTCCGGCAGTCCGGCAAATATCTGCCCGCGCTGAAAGAAAGCTTCGGCATGCTTGGGATTCCAGTCAATGGCTTGGCTGAAATGCTCCAACGCTTGGGCCGCTTGTTTGGCGTTCAGACAAGCGAGGCCGGCCTCGCACAGACCCTGAGCAATCTTCTTCTTGACGCGTAGCGCATCCTTGTCTGCTTGTACGCGTTCAAAGAGTTCCACTGCGTTCTGCCAGTGGCCCTGCTTTTCGTATTCTTGAGCCGTTCTATGCCAATACGCAGGTTGCACTTTATGCAGGACTTTGTCCGCTATTTCGGTCTTGCCGTCTCGGAGCAACGCGTCCATGGCCAGACACCGCAGAGACCATGCCATATCCGTTATAGGGCCGGCAAAACCGATCCGATCGAGCCACCCCTCCACATCGCCTGCGAAGCGGACAGCTTCGCGCACCCTTGTCGCGTACTCTTTCATCAGTTGGAGAAAGCGCTGCGGCGTCTGTTGCAACGCCTTGATCAACGGGTTGTCCGCCGGCAGAGCCAGCGCGGCGTTCAAGAGCGCGAAAGGAGGCTGCTCTTTATCCGCGGACCAAACTTGAAGGCGGTCAAAAGCCTTGGCGCTCCGGCAATGTTCCGGCGCAGGTAAAATTTTCTGGATCGTCCGCTGCACTTCTTCTCGGTGGACTGCGGCAGGAAAGCGATCGGCCAGAAAACGGGCGGCTATTTCCAGCGCAGTGTCCTGCGCTTCCCGACGAGTGACTTCGTCTTGGACGCCGTTTGGCAAGTCAGGATCGCCGAGCAGATCAATGGCCTGCCGGACGCGCAGCCAAGCGCCTTCCGGTTCGTCATCGATCAGGGTGCGGGCTTGATGAACTCTGTCCCACGCCTTTTGATCTACGGGCGTATCGTCCGTACGCAGGATCTCGATCCATTCATCCGGCGTGAAGGCGGCTACATGGTTCAATAGCGTCTGGCTGAGCTGCCTTTGTTCGGCGCTGGGCGCGAAATCAACGAACGTCAAGGTCTCCGTCGCCCGGCTCAGGGCGACGCGCAGCCGATCGATGTCGGTCCGACAGGCGTGCAACGTCAGTTCCGGCGCGTTGCTATCGGTCTGGATGTCGGTTTCCAATTGATGCAGGAAAGAACCGGGATTCAAGATGCATACGTGCTGGTACTCCAAGCCTTTGGCCGCTTCCGGGGACAGCGCCAAGCCGCGGTCCGAGGCGGGAATCCAGTCATGGGCTTCGCGCGTCAAGGATATAATCTGCAAGTTTTCCATAGCGCTCAATGCACCCAACAGGCCGCTGGCATCGCGCTGTCGGGACACTTCCACGTAATAGGTCTGGGCATTGAGCGCTTCGTCCGCGGCTGTCTGATATTGTTTTCCGGGCCGATAATTACGGTCCAGTTTTCCGTACCAATCCGAAGCCCGCGCGATAACGTCCGCAATTTGCCGGGGACACCGCAAGTTGTGGAGGAGAGGGAATGTTTTCGAGCGCGTGCGCAAATACGCGTTAACCAGTGTTCCTATTTCATCCCATTGAAACCCGGAAGGGCGTACTGTCTGCCCCTCGTCGCCCGCCACAAGCAACGAAGGTTTGCGTTGGCGCCGGCGTCCTGCACGGCGGCGCACTATGGCCCGGCGGAGTTCCATGACGACAGCTACTTCCAGAAGCGTCAGGTCCTGCACCTCGTCTACGACAATGTGATCGAGAGTTGTCCATTGATCCGGAATGTCGTCTTGGCGTAATTTTTCTAGGGCGATCGCGGCCGCCGCCAAGTCAGGGAAGACATCTTCCCAAGCCTCGTCCGACAAGGCGCGCGCGACGCGTAGCAAAGCAGCGGCTGCTGTCCGTCCAATGCCGTCCGGGCCTCCGCGAAGCTGGAGATATTCCTGATCCCGCAGGCGTTGCAAGTGCCGACTGCACGCCTGGCATGCATGCCTTTCCGGAATGGCGCGGCCGAGGAGCATAGCGCGTATTTCGGCGTACAGCGCGTAGCGACGCCGCGTCCATGGTCCCAGCTGACGCGGGGAGAGACGAGCAATCTCGGCGTCAAACTGGGCAAAACTTTCTTTGTCCAGCAGTTTCCGGAAGTTCGCGCGGCCGATTTCGTTCAAAATGGCGGAGAAATTGCGGGCGTCAACCTGTACGTTGGAAAAGAAGAACGCATTGAAACGCTCGCGCGCTTGCCGAGCCAGTTCGGTTGACCAGGTGAGAAACAAGACTCTGTCGTTGGGCCATGTTTCTACGGCATTCCACAGCGCTGTCGTCTTGCCGGAGCCAGGGTCGCCCTGGAGCAAACGCACAGGATTGCGATTGGTTATGAAACGGCGTTGCTCCGCGTTTAGCGGTTCTCCTGCATACTCTGCCTGAATGTGCAAGTCGTTCTTCAATTCCTGCGGCGAGAAACGAAAGCGTTTACGGCCTGAACCGATATCGAGGATGTCATGCATGTCATGATGCCGTACGTCCCTGACTACGATATGACGGCCGTCAGGCGGAAAAGCCGTCCCCGTGCAGGGAGGGCTGCCCTGCGGAGCCCACCACAAGTAAAATTGCTTGCCGTGCGTTCCGCCCAACGGAGACCGTCTCCATCCCCTGTTGCCTCCTCGGCAGCCTTTGACAACGCTGGTTCGCCCGTGCGCCATCAAATGCTGTAATACCAGCCCGAAACGTTTGTGTATTTGATCGGAAAGGCTTTTGGTTTGGCCTAGGATGTCTTCATGCAACCAAACGTGATAGTTCGGCGTTTCTTTCAAAATGTGCGGCAGAGACGCACGCGTGCGATTCGTCATGTCGGAATACCTGTCGTTTATGCCGAGAGAGGGCAAGAGCGCATCAGTCATCGTGCGGTTTCTCTGCCCGAGACCCCATCAACGGTTCGCAACGAAACCTCAAAGCCGTCGAAAGATGTTCGGCTGATACGTTGGACATTATATACAAGGCCTAACGCGGCCAGCCTTTACTGCCGGTATCGTCGTCCGGGCGCTGGATGAATGCGATGGTGTATGAGATCCCTCTTCGTTGGAGAGGCATCCGCAGCTTGCGGCGCGCAACGTATAGCGTTCCATGCGCTTGTTGCTAAGACGGGCTCATTGTCCAGCCGCTATAATCCTGATCGGGACCTGCCCATTACGATCGGCCTCAGCTGCGAAAAGAGGAACGTCCCTGTGGCGCGCTACCTGCCGATAGGCATCGACGAATTTGACGAATTGCGCACTCTGCCGAGCGGACTGTACGTGGACAAGACCGAGCTTGTCGCCGCGTTGGCGGCTGGCCTGTTGGGCCATACGCCGCAATTGTTTCTGGCCCGCCCGCGGCGTTTCGGCAAGACGTTGCTGGTATCTACGTTGCAGGCGCTGTTCCAGGGAGAGCAAGCCCTGTTTGCCGGCACTTGGCTCGGCCAAAACGGACATTGGGATTGGCGCGGCCAGCGGTATCCCGTCCTGCGTTTGGACATGGATCTGCGCGATGTCCACTCGCGGTCCGATCTGGAAGCGCATCTCGCAAGCCGTTTGGCGCGTAAAGCGCGCCAGGCGGGCGTTGCCGTGGATCGTGCGCAAAGGCCCGCGCCTTTGCTGGAAGAACTGATCGAGGCCTTGTACGCCAAGCACGGCCGTCGCCTGGTCGTCTTGGTGGACGAATACGATACGCCCATTACGGAAAACATGGATCGTCCCGATGCGCTGGACGATATACAGTCGGTCATGCGCGCAGTGTACGGCACCTTCAAGGGCAGCCGCCGCTATCTGCGCTGCGCCTTCATGACCGGCATCACGCGCCTTGCGCTGGCCGGCCTTTTTTCGGGCGCCAATCATTTCAAGGACATTTCTTTTGCGCCTCAGTTCAACGCCCTGTTGGGTTTTACGCAAGACGAAGTCTGGAATACCCCGGACTTGGCGGCGGACTGCGCGCAGTCCGCCGCTCGCCTGGATTGCGCCCCGGAGGAATTCGCCGAACTCTTGCGCGGGTACTACAACGGCTACCAGTTCAGCGCCAAAAACGAAGCCGTATACAATCCCTATTCCTTGGCTTTGTGCCTGGAAACGCTGCGCGGAGGCGACGCGGACAACGCGCGTTGGCGCAAGGATCATTTGCCCAATGGCTGGGCGCAATCCGGGACGCCTGCCTTGCTGTTTCGGTTATGGCAGACCGGACGTTTCGCCACGGATTTGGCCGCGGACGGCGAGGCCAATGCGGATGCGTTGTCCGCTTTGCAGAAAATGGAATTGGACATTGCCTGCCCTGACCGCGACGCGCTGTTGTATCACGCAGGCTATCTCACATTGACGCCGAGCCTCGCGCTTGACTTTCCCAACCAGGAAGTGCGTCTTGCGTTCCGCAACTCCGTAGCGCGGTGGCAACGAGGCGCAGTGCGCGCCTGGCATGAAGCGGAACGCGCGGCGGGCCATCCGGGAGGCAGCCTTATACGCGATGCCCTGCGGGCAGGCGACGCGCCGGCGTTGCAAGCGCATATTCACCACTTGATGCAGCAATTTCCCTACCCCGGACGCGCCCTGCCCGCGCAGGCCAAGTCCATCTACAATTACGAAATGCACTACCGAGGCATTCTCTTCAGCGTTCTGTGGGCGCTGGGATTGCCCATCCAGATAGAAGGCGCCACGGCGCGCGGGCGCACAGATATCGTCATTCAGGAAGACCATCAAATATGCGTGCTGGAATGCAAAGTGAACGCTTCCTCTGTCGCCGCGCTGCGGCAAGTATGGGACAAAGGATACGTGGATCCTTATTGCCTCTTGGGGAAGCCTGTAATCGCGTTTGGTTTGAATTTCGATACCCGCTTGCACACGATCACCGACGTTGCCAAGCACGAGTTGGGCGTCTACGATCCGGATACGCAACGCTGGCGCGCGGAACCTTTTGGCGACCGTTGCGCATTAACCCAGTTGAGTCAGATGAGCGATGACCGTCGCGCGGAGATCATATACGGAGAGTCCGAGTCATAAATGTCCATCTCATATGGTAAAGCGTCATTCCCTTGCTCTGCTCTGGTGCTCGCCGCGGGGTATGGCCATTGTCTGGAATGCGAACGCGCGCCATCGCAAATGGCGCTTTCACCACAAGCGGCCTGGTTCCATGGCAGCCCAAGCCTTGGCAATGCGCGCACACTGCCTGCCCGTGAGGCTGGGTCGTGGGGATATTTAGATTCAGCCAGCGCCCAGTCCCCGCGACCGTGTGGATGTGGATTGGGCATCGCGTGCGCGGTTAACCTTTGGGGACGCCTGATCTACGCGTAGGGGCAGTGCGCGCAGAGACGGTGCCCTATTCATCGCCGGCGATCAGTGCGTCCTGAAACAGCGGTTCCTGGATGCCTGCCGGCGGGGGCGCTTCCTCGCGGTACATTTCCGTCCACAGATTGCGGCTCGGCAGCCAATCCGGGTCCGACGCGGGCATCAGGCGCAGCAGCGCTTCCAGCGTGCCCTTGAAGGGCGCATCGTCCTGGAAGTCATGCAACGCGCACCAGTCGATAGCGACGTTGACGCCTTCGTTCTCGGCGAGGGCGACAGCCGTATGCACGCGATCAATGTTGTTGAGCGCCGGCGCCGCGGGGGAAATCAGCCCGGCTTCCAGTCGTCGCTTGGCCGTAAACAAATTGATGTTCGCCCCCTTCTTGCCGTACAACTTCAAGCCAGAACCGCTTCCCAGCTCCAAGCCGAGGCACCGGGCAATCAGGTTGGCTTCGTCAAAGGGCAGGGTGGCGGAGCCCGCGCTGTCCCGCACCAAGACATAGAACTCGGTCAACGCATCGCTGGGATTGTCCGCCCACAGGGCGCTGATCTTGCGGCGGCGGGCGTCAAAGACCTCCTTCCGCGCGACTTGCAGGGCATCGTTGGGCGTTACGGCAAAAGGATCCGGATGGTGTCCGGCCTTGGCCACTTCGCGCCGGAGGGGCCAGTGGGTGGAAATCACCTCCAGCGCCGGCCCGAAGGAGGCCAGATATACGTCCAGGGGTTTGAGATCGTACGCCTCCAGTTGCGTCAGCCTGTCCCTGACCGTCGCGGCAATCAGGCGTTCCACCGTCTCCCAGGAGAAACTGCCTCCCGTAGGCTGGTTCTTGGGGCGGCAAGCCAGCAGGATGGTGGAGCGGGCCGCGGCGCGGTCCCGGATGTGCAGGGAAGACTCGGCCTCGGTTTTGACGGGCCAGGTGGCCGTGATGCGGAACCCCGCTTCGATGAGGCCGATGGTCAACGCATCCCAGGCGTCGGTGGATTTGTGGGTAAACATGAGGGTCAGGATGCCGTCGTCCTTGAGCACGCGGCGGCACTCCGCGAAGATGCGGCGCATGCGCTCCGCGTAGTCTTCGTAGGCGCGTCGTTTGACCGAACCCGTGCCTTTGCCACCTCCCGTCTCGTGGCGGACGCGCGCCGGACTGGCAATGGCTTCGTTGGTCTTGTCCGTCAAGTATGGAGAGAACAGATCAGGGTATACGTACCCGGCCGTGCGTTTCAGCCAGACGTAGAAGAAATCGGACAGTTCGGCGTAGCTCACGTTGTCATAGTAGGGAGGATCGAAAACGATGGCATCGACCGATTTGTCTGGCACGGACAAGAGCATGTCCGCCGACTCGCAGGTAACGATGGAGGGGACGGCGATAGTATTTGTGCCTTGGCCGTCATCAATCCGTGGTCTTGCATCTGAAGACACAACATGGCCGCTCATGGTGACTAACTCGGCTATGCATCCCCGCAGATCACCCAAAGCCCAATCCAATCCCCACCCCTTGACGGCTACGATCATCTCCGCATAGGACCATTTCATGCCAAAATCGTGGCTGTCAAACGTTCCTACAACCGCGCCAGTTTTAGATAACCAGCGGCTGAAAAGGCTATTGCGATTGATGAGCTTGTCCAGTCCCAGCGCCAAATACCCGTAGGCCGCGCTGCTTAAATCATCAAGGAGGCATGCTTGCCGATCTTCATCCACGAGCTCGCGAAAGGCTTGCACGCAACAGCCGTGGGCCAGTTGTTGCCGAGGCGAGAACATGTTGTACCACGGAGACATACCGTACTTATGAGGTCGATTATCGTTACCTTCAGGCACCAACTCGCTGGGAAGGATATCGTTGGCCTCCCAAAAGTTTTGCAGTTGTGCCAGACGCTGGATTATCCCAGCGGTATTGTCATCCTCAGGCGTAACAGCACGGAAGCCGCGCTGGGTCTTGGGACGCTTGCTGAGTTGGCCGGTTTTGGTACGCGTCGGCCATTGATCGCGATAGATAACGCAGTACAGTTGATGCCCCATGCGCCCGGCCTGGGCCTCCTGGGACAGATAGTTCTTCTCCGTAGTGGTCCCGCAACGGGGAAAAGGACAGGTCGCGATGCCTCTCTTGACTGTACCGGGGGATTGTTCCATCAATGAATCGACTATGGCAAAAGCGCAACGTCCCGTAGTTTCATCGGGCAATAACTTTATGCCTTTGCCTTGAGAATCAAGCCGCCAATTGGGAGACAAAGGTATTTGCCCTTTACAAGACGGACAACTAACAACCCGCGCCCAGAGACAAGCTTGGACATCTCTTTGGGCAGGCGGAACAAATTTCCCGTTTATAATATCTGACGGTGGTTGAGGTTCATCAGGATAGGCACCACTCAGCAATTCATTTATACGCTTCTTGAAACGCTCTTGTACGGCATCGTAGGCGTTCAGCAGCTCATGTCCGAATGCCTGCGGCCATTGACAACAAGCGCGCAGCACGAGCGAGGCAACGGGGTTGAGATCATTGGCTATATTGCGCAGACCCAAGCGTCCCGCTTCAAACGGTATGCTCCCGCCACCAGCCGTCATGTCCAGTACCAGGGGATCGGAATCAACTAAATTATCGGTGAACCATTTCCTTTCGTTTTCCGTAAGATTATGCGTAAAGGCCCGTTTACGGGAATAGCCAGTTTTGAGACGTATGCCTTTCTCCTTGGCGACATCCAGCTTCCGTTGTTCTTCCGCTAGGCCTGAATACGTTCCCAAAAGAGACAGGAATGCTTCGGGATCAAAGTCGTGCGGCCGTCGCTGCGTCTACGCAGCGACGGCCGCACGACTGACAACCAACGGGCGGCGGGCCCACCAGACATGAAGCCAGTTTATGGGGGGAAGAGCGGATGCCGCTGATCTTTCCCGTATAGCCTCAATAGATAGTTCGTTAATGGGAAGCCACTCTTCTATAAGGCGGCGATCAGATTGTCTGCGGCTATTCATGGACAATCACATACTCCCCGAAATTTGATCCAAATTGGAGGCTTCAGACATAGGAGAAGCGGAGACGCCGATCGCTTCCACGCATCCGTATTCATTTCCTGTGCTATACCCGATGCTTGAGAGACGGTTCAGCCGTTCTGCAACGCTCAGGTTGGACACAGGGCTGAAAGCCCTGCGCGCATTGTCTGCGAGAAGGCCAATCTTGCGCGCGCCTTAGGCAGGCTGCTTTCATCTACGCAGCGGCCCCTCGATATCCAAAGGTCCGAATCGTTGCCTATATTGAGACAATAAGGCTTTCCGTTCCTCGCTTGTGAGGTACCAGCTGTTTGTCGCCGGGTCAAGTAAGCGCAGCAAGGGGAATTGTCGTCCGTCCAGCACGGTATATGGCGGCCCTACCGTCCAGTGCGTTTGCAATACCGTGCTGGGCCATCGCCCAGACGCATCCGGCTCAATGCGTTGGTAGTCTCCGTCCGTCCATCGGAACCCTTCAAAGAGGCATGTCTTGTCTTTTCGCCTGCCTTCCGGATCGTAGATCCAGTATTCCGTCACGCCAATATCGAGATAGAAGGCTTTCTTGTCCCGGAGTTGCGTATGCCGGCCAAGGCCGACATCCTTGCCCCAAGTGGAGGGGGATATGATTTCAACGACTAAGTCGGGCGCGCCGTCATGTTTCAGGTGGTAAGTCGAGGCAGAGCCTCGCGGCTGGCGCAGACGCGTGTACGCGTACACATTCGGCACGACGTAATCTCGGGGGGCGCGGTACAAAGGTACGTCGAACTCAACTGCAAACGGTTCGCCTGCATTCCTGTCCTGCAGGCAACTGGCCACGAAATCGTGCAGGAACATGCCGGCATAGGCATGGATGGAACCGGCACTCAAGGGAGGTGTCTCATCAGGATACAGGTCGGGATAGGCCGCGCAAGGGTGTAGAGCGGCCTCGAGATCTACGGCATCCCCAATCTGGCCGTCATCCGGTGCCACGCAAGGAAGTAGAGCGATTCCGGGGTCTACGCCATTCTTGGCGGTTGGCAGGAAAGAGCGCGCCGGCGGGGCCATCGGCTGCGCCGTCTGCGTAGGCACGAAGTCTCCTTATGCTCATTGAACGCTGCGCGCACGCTTCTATAATAGAATGCGACGGCCCGTAGTCCAAATGCGCTCTCAGCAGTGGCGGCCCGCGGAGACGATCGATCGGATATACCCGGGAGCGGCGGAGCATTGTTCTAACGCCAGGTTAGGGTTGACGTGCGCTGGGATGGGAGCAATCGTGCCTTTGGCCGGAACTGCGGGTTGGGCATATATGCATAACCCAACGCACTATTGGTCCATGTTCTTGGGTCAATACCGAGCCCGCAGCCCTGAACGACATAGATCCAGATGCATAGGCCCTGTTGAGGATTTGAAAAGATGAGGCCATGCGATACTGGGCAAAAGAGTTTGTTGGCTCCGTAGCCGTAAGCGTCGCTTGGGCCCAAGTACTCATGGCGGGTTGTCCGTTGCTTCCTGGCGCCGATACGGGCGCGAGAACGGATTCTCAACAGGACCTGAGAGACGTACGGAACCCGCGCGCCGTTCAAACGGAGCGGGGCAGCAAAGGTATCTCTCACGCGCCCGCGGCATCGTCCAGGTTCGACATGATATCGGGACGCGCCGAGAAAATAATTTTACTGTTTACGTTTTCTTTCCTGCGCATGGCGGCGTAGAGTTTCGGGTATAATGGCCGCGTAGCGGCAAGAGGGGGAGGCCTCCCGGCCATGGCGCGTCATCTGCCCGTAGGCATAGACGAGTTCAGCAAACTGCGTACCCATCCAACGGCCTTGTATATCGACAAGACGGAAGCGATCGCGCGGTTGGCGGCGAGCATGCGGGAAGATGCGCCGCAGATGTTCTTGGCCCGTCCGCGCCGTTTTGGCAAGACGCTCCTGGTTTCTGCCTTGGAGGCGCTGTTCCAAGGCCGGAAAGCGCTTTTTGCCAATACCTGGATCGGGCAGGCGGGGCGTTGGAATTGGGCAGAGCAACGATTTCCCGTATTGCGTTTGAGCATGAGCATACGCGATGCCCGCACCCATGACCAGTTGGCTCATGCCTTACGCGGGCGCGTACAGGATTGGGCGCAGGCTGCGGGCCTGACCGTGATGACGGACGCTTCGCCCGCGCGCATGCTCTCCCATTTGATTACGGAATTGCGCCGAACGCACGACAAGGAAATCGTCGTATTGATCGACGAATACGACACGCCGCTGACGGAAAACATGGACCGTCCCAACGCATTGGACGGCATACAGTCGTTGATGCGCTCCTTCTACGGCGTTCTCAAAGAGCGCAGCCTCTGCATCCGCTATACGTTCATGACCGGCATTACGCGGATAGCCTTGGCCGGTCTCTTTTCCGGAGCCAATCATTTTCAGGATGTTTCGTTCAGCCCCGCGTTCAATGATCTGCTGGGCTTTACGACCGACGAATTGGAACGCGATCCGGACTTGGCGGCGGATTTCAGGCAATGCGCCGCCAATATCGGTTGCACGCCCACGGAGTTTTCCGCCATCTTGCGGGATTATTACAACGGCTATCAATTCAGCCACAAAGCGGAAGCGGTCTACAACCCTTACTCGTTGGCGTCCTGCGTCAAGACGCTGCGCAGCGACGAGAGCCACGGACATTGGTATCGCGGCCATTTGCCGAACGGCTGGGCGCAATCGGGAACGCCCGCTTTGTTGTTCCGCTTATGGCAGACCGGACGCCTCGTGGCGGACGGCACCGCGGACGATGCCCGCGAGGATGCGCTGTCCAGCTTGCAAAAGGCGGAATTGGATATGGTTCGCCCCAGCCGCAACGTTCTCCTGTACCACGCGGGATATCTCACGCTCAAGCCCAATGGACGCGGCGGACATTACCTCGACTTCCCCAATCAAGAGGTAAGCGTAACCTTCGGCGAGGCCTTGGCGCGGTGGCAGCGCCTCCGAGTCCATGACTGGCACGCCGATGGACAGGCTGTCGGCTATCTCATACGCGACGCTTTGCTGGCGGGCGACAAGGAGGCCTTGAAGGGACATATTGACGACTTTATGCAACAGTTTCCTTACCCGGGGCACGCGCTGCCCGCGCAGGCGAAATGGATCTACAACTACGAAATGCATTACCGGGGCATTCTGTTTTGCCTGCTGCAGGCGACGGGCCTGTCCGTGCGGCTAGAAGGGGCTACGGCCCGGGGGCGCACCGACATCGTCATTCAGGAGGCTCGCAAAATATTCGTGTTGGAATGCAAAGTGAACGGTTCAGCCGCGCAGGCGTTGCGGCAAGTCTGGGACAAAGGATACGTTGATCCCTACCGCGCCTCGGGCCAACCCGTAACGGCGTTCGGATTGAATTTCAGTACCGGCCAGCGCACGATTACCGACGTCGCCCAGTGGGAATTGGGACGGTACGACGTAGCCAAGCGACGCTGGGACGCGGAACCTTTCGGCCAGCGTTGCCCATTGACCCAATTGAGTCAGATGGACGATCGCGAACGCGCGCGGTTCATATACGGGGATTGAAGGCGCGTCGCGCAACGGACGGCATGCGGGTGCATTCGCATGCCCGTTCCGCGCGAGCGCGCAAGGCATTTAGCCGAGACATGGTGCAACGACATGGGGGTAAGGCCGCGACATGAGAGGTTCCGCGGGCGTAATGCGCATACGCGCAAGGCAGAAAGCTGTCGGCAGGCTATCCTCTTTCCGCTGCGTTCGGCCATTTGCGCCACGCTATGTCGTCCCCCATAGGCTTGACGACCAACTGCAAGGGCAACAGGCGTTGCCCTTCCGCCTTGAAGGCCAACGCCATAACCTTGATGAAATCCAGGGGCAGGTTGTGGGATAGGGTAGCGAACATGGCCTGTCGAAAAAACCGCGTCAACTGCGCCATATTCGCGGGTACGATATCCTGCGGATTGAATTCCGCCTCCACCCATTCCAGGAGAGCCTTGAAATCTTCGGGCGAATCCCAATTCGATTCGCGGTCAAGCGCCTCCCTTTCCTTCGTATCCGGATGCAGGGTACGAATGGAATCTGCAAAGACGCCATACGCTTTGATCCAGTTTCCATGCCTGAGGGCGTAGAGCCCGCGCTTCAAATACGGCATGAAATCTGCGGAGTACTGGTTCGTTGGCCGGCTCATTTTACTTCCTCCCCACTCCATGCAATTGCGCGAAGCCATGAATGTCGCCAAACAGAGCCTCTTCGGATATGTTCAGCAAATCCCCGAGCTCATCCAATAAACTGGCCTTGTCTCTGCGGCGAACGGGTACTGTTGAGAATGATTCTGGCCCGACTCCGGATCCGTTAAAAACAAATACGCTGTCCTGTTTCTGGATTCGGGAATTCAATCCCTCAGGCGTCCAGTACCAATGAGGCTCCGTCAAGAGTGACGATTCTATAGGTAATTGCGTATCCGCTTCGTAGGGGAAATCCGCCTTGAGCCGCGTTTCCAGAGATAAAATCGTTCTTAGATTGGCTTCCGTATTCACTTCGCGGGTGCTGACCCTATAACTGTGGTTCTGGCCGATATCCAGAACGATTACCGCGCCATCCTTATCGGGATGCTCCCGCGCGGCAAACCAAAGAGCCACGCCCGCATTCCAAGTGAAATCCATAAGACAGGTAGCGGCGCCCAAGTGTTGCAATTCGGCCAGCAATTCCAAATCGCAGAGCTCGCGGAAGCCTCTCTGATGCAAACCCTTCAAGCGGGCGGTTTCCAGTAACTGCTCATTATAGTTTATATGATCGTCAGTGCCAGGGCGTTCTTTGTTGAGAGTATGTTTTAGACGCCTGTAGGCCGCCGACTCCAAGCCCCAGATCCGGTCTCCTTGTCCGCGGTAGACGCTGACGGACAGACCAATCGTTTCTTGGGCGATACGACGAATGTATTCGTTTAGATACATGTTTCTTGGCCTTTCTCCTTTGGAGCAAATGGTCGGGGTCAGATACGTAAGGGGGCGGGCATTGCCTCCCTTACACGGCACGGACGTTCTGCACGATCCACCATACGCTCTGCGCAAGCGCACAGTGCCGTACTCCGCGCGGAGCGTTTTGTCGGAAGAGGCAAAGCGCGGCCTCGCACCGCTAGGCATCCTCGATATGGTTTTGGTCTGTCTCTACTTTGTTTACTGCTAGAAATCCTGTGCCTGCAGTCCGGGTAGCGGTTCCGCTCCGATTTGAGGGTTGACTTGCGCATGGCATAGAGTATATCATCCTTGGCTATACGCTATATTGGGTAAACAGTTTTTTGCCAGCAAACCCGTTCAGGGCCTGCTGGCTTGTGCGCAACTTTAGGCGCACTTCATGCCAATGCAAGAAGGAGATCTTCAATGCATGCCCAAGGATTGAGTAGACGCCGGTTTCTGCAACACGCCGCTCTGTTGGGCAGCGGCGCGCTCTTGGCGGCCTGCGCCGTGCCCGGACAACCGGCGGGGGAGGCCGCCGCGCCAGCTGGCGCCGGGATGTCGGAAGAGGCCGTGGAAATCGAATTCACGATCTGGGGATCATGGGACGCCACCTACGGTCTCTTGATGGATGAGTACATGACCGGGTCTGACGCGCAGGTCACCATCAGTTCCGCGCCCTTCCCGCAATATCACGATCGCCTCCTGACGCGCTTCGCTTCGGGCGACGTGCCGGACATCGCCATGATCGTCGACTTCGACTTCGCCCGTTTCCAGAACCGCGGCTTTTTGACCGATCTGACGGCGTACGTCGAAGCCCATCCCACCTGGGATATCAGCGCGCCGGGCTTCAACCATTTCTATCCCGTCATTACGGATTTCTTCAAATCCGAAGGCAAGCCGTTCGCCATTCCCGCGGAGGTGAACCCGATGGGGATCGGGTTCAACATCGACATGTTCGAGGAAGCCGGCGTGCCCACCCCGCACGAACAGTGGCAGAACGACGCGTGGACCTGGGACGCCTTCGTGGAGACCGCCCAGCGGATGATGCAGGGCGAAGGCGAGGACAAGGTGTGGGGCTGGACCTCCGGCCCGATTCGCATCTGGGACATCTCGAATCGGATCTGGCAGAACGGCGGCAACGTCTTCAACGAAGACAAGACGCAGGTGATCGTCAACGAGCCGGCGGCCCACGAAGCGATCCAGTGGATTTTCGATCTGTATCTGGTGCATGAGCTCGGCCCCGCCAACCTGCGCTCCAGCGACGCGTCCTCCGGCGGCCTCTTCCAGCAAGGCCGTTTGGCCATGCGCGACGTCGGCACCTGGACGCGCAAAGGCCTGGAGGGTTCCGACATCAACTGGGGCGTCGCGCCGCAACCCAAATCCGTGCAGTTCGCAACCTGGACGGGCGGCTTCTCGTATACCATCCCCAAAGGATCGACCGAGTTGGACGCGGCCTGGGACGTCATCCAATACACCGCTTCGCTGGACGGCGCCCAGTTCCTGTTGCGCAACGGGGGTGCCGGCAGTTCGGTCATTGCCGCCATGGAATCGGACGCCTTCGTCTTTGAACCGCCCAAGCACGTCGAGACCTACCTGGAAATGCTGAAGACGGCCCAGCCGCAACCTTTCATCAGGCAGAACCAGGAATTTCTGGAAATCTGGGACCGCGAAATGGATCTGGTGGCTATCGGCGACAAGACGGCGCAAGCGGCCACGGAGACGATCAAGACGGAAGTGGAGCCGTTGCTGGCCGCCTGACGGGCTGGCGCCAGGCAGCGGGATGACGGATGGCATGGGAGGCCGGGGCTTCCCTTCCGTTGACCGGCCGTCAGTCAAGACCCTGCGGGAGGCCGCGCGGCCTCCCGCAGGGTTTCGTCGTTCGCCTTGACGCCGCGGCCCGCGTCGTCTTGCGCCCTGCCATGTCCCGGAACGAGCCATGACGACGGGGGCCGAAGCGCGCGCCTTGCCTCTCGCAGGATCCGCGCCGCGTCGCAAAAAACGCTTCCGCCACGGGAATATGTTCGTGGCGCTGCTGTTTCTGGGACCCAGCCTGCTCGGCCTGTTTCTGCTGCAGGTCGTTCCCATCGGCACGGCCCTGGTCTTGGGCGTGTCCGAATGGAACATCATTGACCCCATGACGTTCGTCGGCCTGAAGAACTTCAGGGCGGTATTGGCCGACGCGACGTTTTTCCGCTCTTTGAACAATACGCTCTATCTGACGGCGGGCTTGGAGGTGCTCAATACGTTATTGGGGTTGGCGACGGCGCTGTGGCTGAAACACGCCCTGCGCGGCATCGGCCTGTACCGCACGATTTACTTCCTGCCGCTGATTACGACCTGGGCCGCGGTGGCCATCGCCTGGCGCTACATGTACAGCCTGGACGGGCCGATCAATGCGTTGCTGACGCCGTTCGGCCTCGATCCCGTCCCGTGGCTCTCGCGTCCGGAATGGGCCATGCCCGCCGTCATCATTACCATTACCTGGAAAACGCTGTCCTGGAAGACCATCATCCTCCTGGCCGGATTGCAGTCGATCCCCACCGAATATTACGAAGCCTCCAGCATCGACGGCGCGCGGCGCGGCCAGCAGTTCTTCAAGATCACCTTGCCGCTGCTGTCGCCGGCCCTGTTTTTCGCCCTGATCATCGGCATCATCAATACGCTGCAATTGTTCGATCCGATTTTCATCATGACGGACGGCGGACCCGCGGACGCGACGCGTACCTTGAGCTATTACATCTATGCGCGCGGTTTCCAGTCCCTGCGCATGGGCTACGCGGCGGCTCTCTCCTGGGTCTTGTTCGCCATCATTTTGCTCTTCACCCTGTTCCAGTGGATCCTGCAAAAGCGCTGGGTGTTTTACCAATAGCGGCGCGCAAGACGGCGCCGGCCGCGCGCGACCGCCATCCGAACGGAGGAACGCCATGCGTCTGACCCGCGGCGAATCGAGTCGCTTGCACCTGGTCCTGCTCCTGGGCGCGCTGATCATGGTGCTGCCGTTCCTGTGGATGATCTCGGCCTCGCTGCAAACCTTCGCCGAAGTGGAATCGTTCCCGCCCGTCTGGTGGCCCGCCGCGCCGCAGTGGTCCAATTACGTCGTGGCCACGGTGGACTACAACATCGGCCGCGCGCTGGTGAACAGCACGGTGGTGACCCTGGTCTCCGTCGGGGGCCAATTGATCGTGTGCTCCCTGGGCGCCTACGCCTTTTCCCGCCTGCGCTTCGCGGGACGGGACGCGCTCTTCCTGCTCTTCCTGGCCACCATGATGATCCCCCACTACGTGACGATCATCCCCCTGTACACGATGGTCTGGTCGGCGCAATTGATCGACACGTACGCCGCCCTCATCATCCCCGGCCTTTTCAGTCCCTTCGGCACGTTCCTGCTGCGCCAGTTCTTCAACCAGATTCCCATCAGCCTGGACGAGGCGACGCTGATTGACGGCGGCAACCACTGGCACATCTACTGGTACGTCATCATGCCCCTCGCCAAGGCCGGCCTGGGCGCGCTGGGGATTTTCAGTTTCCTCGGCATCTGGAATACGCTGTTCTGGCCCGTGCTGGTGATCAACTCCAAGGCGCTGTACACCCTGCCTTTGGCCTTGGCGATGGCGCAGGGCCAATTCATGAACCTGATCCACATCCAGATGGCCGGGGCCGTTATCGCCTGCCTGCCCGTCATTCTGGTCTTCCTGCTGCTGCAGAAGCAATTCATCACGAGCATTGCCCTGAGCGGCATGAAGCAATGATCGCCCCGCCTCCGCCGCGCGACGCGGCAACCCCGGGCCCCGTCATGCGCGCGCGCCCGCCGGGTACAGGGTCCGAGGCCGGCCCGACGCCCGTCGCGCGGCCGGCCGCGCCCCTCTCACAAGGAATGCCTCTACCATGAAACGCATTTTGTCTCTCGACGGCGATTGGCATGTCATTTTCGATCACGACAACAAAGGCCGTTTCCTGCACTGGCAACGGACGGAAAACTTCCACGGCTACGACGACGTCGAATGGGTGACCGTTCCGGCCTGCCTGGAGGAATTCAGGCAGGACTACGAAGGCGTGGCCTGGTACGGCAAGACCTTCCTGTTGCCTGCGGAGTGGCGCGACCGGACGGTGCGCCTGCGTTTCGAGGCCGTCAACTACCGGGCGGAAGTCTGGGTCAACGGCGAAGCCGCCGGCGCGCACGAAGGAGGCTATACCGGCTTCGAACTGGCGATCGGCGATCTCCTGCGCGCCGGACAGGAGAACTTTATCGCCGTGCGCGTCATTACGCCTCTGATCACCCGCGACGTCGTGATTGACGGGCTGGGACGGGACGATATGCCCCACTGGCGCGGAGCCATCGCGGGCGGCATCTGGCAGTCCGTTGCCCTCGTGGCCACGGGAGCCGTCTATTTCGAGGACGTATTCGTTCGCGGCGACGTTGCGTCCGGCGACGCGACGGTGGAGGCGACGTTGCGCAACGCCAGCCTCGAAACGCAGGCCGTCGAAGTGACGTGGGCCCTCGCGCCGAACGGCGAGACGACGCCGGTCGTTGCGGGGACCGAACCGCTCGCGTTGCGGCCCGGCGCGACCGCTTGGTCCAAAACCCTCACCGTGCCCGACTGCCAACTCTGGGCATTGGATAACCCCTGTCTCTACCGGCTGACGACCGCGGTCTGTCTGGAGGACGCGGAATCGGATCGGACGGAAACGCGTTTCGGTTTCCGCGAGTTCACTGTCAAAGGCCGGCATTTCTATCTCAACGGCAGAAAAATCATCCTCAAGACCGCCTTCAACGAGGCCTTCTATCCCCATTCGCTGGCGTACCCCCGCGATTTGGATCTGCTCAGGCAGGAATTCCGGCTGATCAAGGAAGGCAATATCAACATGATCCGGCCCTGGCGCAAACCGCAACCGCCGGTCGTCTACGACCTGGCGGACGAGATGGGCGTCCTGTTCGTCGGCGCGTTGCCGGTCGAGTGCATGGACAACTGGCCGCAGATCACGCCGTACACCCGGCAGCGCATCGAGAACGAGGTCGCCGAGATGGTTCGGCGCGACCGCAACCACCCCTCGATCGTGATCTGGGAGATGTTCAACGAAATCCTGCGCGACGGCCTCAAGCGCCTGCGGCACACGACTGCGTTGAAAGCGCGCGAACTTGACGCGACGCGCCTGATCATCGACGAGGCCGGCGGTTTCGCCGGCGTATGCAGCCTCTATCTGCCGGGTTCGTACGAACCCATGCGGATCAACGACGTTCACGATTACCCAGGTGCGCCGTTGGCCCAGGAGAATTACGATCAATTGCTCGCGCTGGGCAAATCGGAGGCCCAGCTCAAGGCCTTGGGGCGCACGGCGCCGGGACAGCATACGCGCAGCCACATCAGGCCCGGCCTCCTGACCAACATCTCCGAGCTGGGCTACGGCAGCATCCCGGATCTGGAAGCCAATGTGGCGCAATATCGGCGCGAGGGCAATCCCCTGACGCCGGACTATCGCCTTCACGAGCGCCTGCTCGCATCCTACCAGGCGATCTTCGAACAGGCGGATCTGGGGTCCATCTTTCCGACTTTCCGCGATTTCGCGGTCGCCTGCCAGGAAATCCACTATACGGGCAACAAGCTGATGGCGGAGGCCTGCCGCATCAACCCGGATATCGCCGGCATCGGCATTCACGCCCTCAACGACGGCGACTGGATCGTCGGCGCCGGCCTCATCGACAATTTCCGCCATCCCAAGCGCGCGTATTACGCCGTGCAGAAAGTCTTCGCGGATCGCTATGTCGCCATCCGTCCCAGCCGCCAGAATCTCTACGCCGGACAGGCCGTACGCATTCGACTTACGGCGGTCAACGACGGCGAAGCGGTCTCCGGCCAGCTCTCGTTGCGGGTGACGGCCAGCGACGGCCAGGTACTGCTGGACGTCCAGAAGCCGGCTGTCCTGCCGGCAGGCATTGCCGACGTCGGCGCCTACGACGTTGCCACCAACGATATAGAAGGACGGTGCCGGGTTCAGTTGGCCTTTAGCGCCGACGCCGCCGCGGCGTTGGAGAACGCATCCAGTTTCTACGTCTTGGATCAGGCCAAATCAATGCTGCCTGAGCAAGCGGTCGCGGTCATCGACATGGACGGCGCCCTGGGCGCCTACCTGCAAGGCCGCGACATGGATTGCCAACCGTTTACGCGTTCAACGCCGCTGCGGCACCCGACTTTGGTCAATCTGAACGGATGGGACGGCGAACCGCTGGCGGCCTGCGCCGATCTGGCCCGCTGGGTGCAAGCCGGGGGCCGCGCGCTCTTCCTCAACGCGCCGCCCGCAGCGCGGCTCAAGGATGAGGGCCAAGGGCGGCGGATGGGAGGAGGCCTGGAAGCGAACGTTCTCTTTCCTTTCGCCGTATCCTACTTCAACGCCAAGGGGTTATGGGTGCCTTGCAGCCATGTCGTCCGGGCGCATCCGGTCTATGACGGGTTGCCTTCGGCCTGTCTCATGGGACAGGAATACCGCAATGTCGTGGCGCGGCTCTCGATGGCGACGCCGGCCACCGACTGGATTAGCGGCACCGTCACCTATGGCTGGTTCGCCGGGTTGAAGCGCAAGCAGAACTACGTGGGCGTGAGCGCGGCCATGCAGGGCGCTGATCTGGCGCAGCTCCCCTGGGGCGAGGGGCGTTACGTTCTATGCGCGCATCGGATTGTGGAAAATCTCGACCGCGATCCGGTAGCGGACCGGCTGTTCTGCAATCTGTTGCGCTGGATCGTTGCCGGTGCGCCCTAAGCGTCTGCCGTGGCCAACAGACAATGGACTGGCGCGCGGCTGGGAATGGACACAGCGTTTTTGAACGAGACGGAACTCGTCCCCGCTATACTCTGGGCCGGATACGAAGGGGATAAGCACACTGCCTGATGGGATCCGGTTTTAGCAGACTTTGGGAACCTAAGCCCTGAGCGATTCCTTTACGATTGTCCGCGGCATGCGTAGCCACGCTTGAACTGCATGGGGCCGTTACTTGAAATCGATCCACTCGAGCGCAGAGATTGCGCACATCGTTCACACGCAGAAGAGACACTTGGGCAATTCATCTTAAGGAAGACACCACTTTGAACAGGTGTCTCAAGCATTCGGATTTGTGTGCGTCAGTTGTACAGACAGGCGCTTTCTCAGTTCGTATCCAGTTGATTGATCGCCGTCTCGGCCTGCTGAAGTTGCGACATGATCCAGGCAAAGTGCGGGGCATCTCCGAGCATCATGTCTCGCATCGCGCGGTAATCCTGTTCAATCGCTTCGCGCAGTTCAGGTGGCGGAACCAATTTCACCGAACCCGGAACGGCTTTGTCGAATTGCTTCCAAGCACTTCGGAACGCGATGAGATTGTGTTGGCGTACCGCGGCCAGCCAAGCCCCATCAGACAAGGCCTTTCTTCCCGTCACGGTATCCGTAATCATGGCAACATCGTAATAGTGGCGTGAGATCCGCTCTCGTTCGGTCGGCAGGCGGCGCTCCTTTTGATATCCATAATATCTGCCATGGAGAATCAACAATTTCTCCCAATAAGTGCGTTCAGGAGCGAGCGTTCTGATATTGTCTACCGTGAACGACCAACTGGCAGCTCTTCGGCAATATAGGGAGCGGTGGCACGTAGCGCATTAGGATCCAAGGCCGACCTGGCTCCTGCTTCAACTTTCACGCGCGGAATTACATAAGTCATATCCCCTGGATACAAGGTGGGATATTCAATGAGGAGCGTTTGCTGGTCGCGATCCGCCTTATCCGGGATCACGCGGCACGCATCCGTAAGGCACTCGAAACATTCGGTTAACCGAGACTTCAGTTCTCCAAGCACGTATTTACTGCAGGCTGCTCTCAGCTGAGCAAATAAGGTCTCCTTCGGCTTGCGTGAGAGATCCTTTGCCACCAAAAGATCTTGTTGCTCCGCAAAGCCAAGGTCTTTACGATAGACGACGAGATCAACATCCTCGGAGAAACGACGGATGAGGTTGAAGATTTTAGTTAAAGACGTCCCGCCCTTAAAGAGTAATTGGGGATATTCTTCCGGTAACCGATTAAAGAGCGTTTCAAGAACGAAACTGACCCAGAAATCCTTTTCTACATGACGGGGTGCCGTACCAAGACGATTAGCCGACGCTTCCAATACGTCACGCTTGTCTTATTCCGGTAAGTCGAGAAAAGATTCAAACGCTTTATTCATGCAGACAAGGTCTGATCAGCAGCAATGATGCGCGCGAGTGGCAACATCCAAGGCGGCAACTGGTCATTGTTTCTGCGCAAATCCTGCTTCACTGCATCCGGAAGACGGTGTTTCAGAATTGCCGCAACCTGATCATCCGCGGTAGCGGGACCAAGCCAATGCAGAGCTTGTACGACGGGAGAAGCTATTTTGCCCGTCCACTGCATAATGCAATCGCTGGTGTGGCGAAACTGGATGGTGTTGCCATCGACTTTCACCGTTCTGGAGGTACCATCCGTCAGATAACAGGCTTTGGCCGGTACCGCGGTGGTGAGACCCAGATCATTGGCGGCTTGCAAGCCGTTGGGCATGATCCGGATGCCGTCGCGCCTAATCAGCGCGGCTACCGTTGCGTCCAAGTTAGCAGGAGCCGGCCGTTGCAGTATCTGGCTGAAACGTGGCCTGTCATAGAGCCCGCACCCGACGCGACGCAGCTGTTTCCTTTTGACGAGACGCGATAACGCTTGGTCAACGGCGGCACGCTCTCCAAGATCCAAGAAATCCTTGGGCGTGCATACCCATTTGCCGGCATCATGCGCGCGCACTCTTTCCATAATCCTGTCGGCCATAGGAGCCATAACAACACCTCTAGTGCGCGCCTGAATGATCGCAATATTGTATGGCTTTTACTTGCTCTGCCAACACCAAATGCGAGATCGTTGCAGGGCATCGGTCTCTAAGTAATCATTGCATGGCGTTGTATGACATTTTGCTTACTCTGTCAATGTTTTCTGATCGTTTTCTTCTTAGCCTCCCTCGCATCTGGCGTGATGATACAACCCAAAACTTCCAGACAAGCACCACCAGGCGGGCAACGCGGCACCGGTTTGCCGCTGGAGTCAGGCTTGACATCCGGAGTGGAGACGCTCATCTGGGCAGACCACGGTCATGTACGTGCATGAATATTGCAGTCTACGATCATCCATCGGCTTGGCTTGCTCCCTGCTTCCTGTGGAACCAGGCCTTAGAAGGTAATGGTAGAGAACTGGGAGCAGAATGTCGCGCCACGTCTACCATAATGCCTGGGCTGAGGTTGCTCAACCCGGCGACGGGGTGGTACTCTACGCGCGAAGGAATATTATTGCTGATCGTGGAGGACGAAGTGTGGTGCAGTAAGCTGCCTTGTTGATCCAATACATGCAACAGGGCGGAAAGATCTCTGTCTTCATGCGTGAACCAGGCCGGATATTGACCCTCCAGATCCTAAGCGGATATTCCTCTGATCTTGGATACATGCTTGGCAATCCGTCATATGATTTGTAGTCTATGCGTACGTCTTGTTGCCGATCAGAGCGCCTCCTACGCCCGCGAACGTCAATCATGTCCGCGCGTTCGGACAGGGGAGATGAGATAATACTGAGGGATGCCCAATACGTCCTGCGAGGCGCGAGAGCAGCTGCGCGCAGGCGTAAAGCGCCCGGGGAGGCTGTACGCAAAACTTGCGGACTCCGCACTCCGCGTTTCAGATTGAGGCGTACGTTGGGCTCCATTCGTCCGCGCGCGGGCCAAACGGCGCCGTTTGGGATTCAGGCGTGGCCGCGGCCCCGCGCCGCCCCTAGCCACGCGGTTCCACGATGACCCTGGGAGTTCCCAAGATGAACCGATCCGATCTGACGGGAGATGACGAACTGTTCGAGACGTTCGCGCGTTTCGAGCGCATCCCGCGCGGAAACCCGATCCTGGCCTGCGCACCGCCCGAGTGGGCGGCCGCAGCGCACGCGATCGTGTTGGACGACGCGGTGCATTATCTGTGGGGAAGAAGAAAACAAGGCAACTATTGGGTGCTGATGCACAGTACCGCCCCGCTGGACGACCCCAGCGCCGTAGAACACGACGCGAGAAACCCCGTATTGGCGCCGTCCGCGTCAGGCTTTGACGATTTCACCACGGAATATCCCTTTCCGTTCCGGAACCCGGCCGATCGCAAATACTACGTTTATTACCTGGGGCGGCGGAAGAAGGTCCCCAAACAGACGGGATTGTTGGTAGGCGACGGCGATTTCGGCGTCTGGACGCGCGTACGCGCAACGCCGGTGATTGCCGCGGACAACGCCTACGAACGGCAAGGCTCTTCCCATCCCTCCGTCGCCGTCGCGGGCGATACCATCCATATCCTGTACACCGGCGAGTCGGAACGGCGCCCGGTGATTTGCCATGCCACGGCGCCCGTCTCGGATCCCGCGTCCGTGACGAAAGATACGGGCAATCCCGTTTTCGGCGGCAGCGGCCAGGCCTGGGACAGCCAAGGCGTCCGCGAAGCGGAAATCTTTCGCGGGCCGCGGCACTTTCACATCCTGTACGGGGGCCACGATGGCCAAACCTGGCGGATCGGGCATGTCCGCACCCGCGACTTCCGCACCTTCGAACCCAATCCGCGCAACCCGGTCTTCGCGCCTGCCGAGGATCCTGGCGCGTGGGACTGCGACGGCATCCTTACGCCTCAAGTCTTCCGCGCCGGATCCGCGTACTACCTGCTCTATGCCGGACGCAAAGGCCAGGAGTGGCAAACCGGCTTGGCCCAAGCCGGCGTAGCCTAGAGAAAGCGCGTCAAGGAGGAAGGAACGGAGGCGGCCGCACGGCAGGCGCCGGCGTTCATGCCCGGTCTCCGGCGCGAGCGCTGCGATCGTCGTTGCAAGGCCTCAGCCCGCAATACGCGCGCGCGGGCGTTCAGTTCGTCCGTCCAATCGCGTCCGTCCATGTCGGCCGCTCAAAGCGGCGCAAGACGCCGTCCGCATCGTCCCGGATGCGCGCCTGCGCCAAGGCAATCCGGTCCGGGGCTTTGGCGGCAATGTTAATGGCGCAGTCAGGATCCGCTTCCAGATCGAATACTCTGGGTTCCGCGAACTCCAGGCTGCTGAAAAACCAGGTTTTCTCGTCCCTGTACCAGACGGAATTGCCGTAGCGGCAGGTCAGGTAGGGCCGCTCCGCGAACGCGGACGCGGGTTGGGCCAATTGCAACAAGTCCTGACCGTCCAAGTCTCCCAGCGGCGCGACGCCCGCGGCCGCCATGACGGTTGCCGGCACGTCCACGGTATACACCAAACTCGCGGTGGTTTGCCCTGCGCCCCAGCCCTGCGGATGGCGCAGCATGAGCGGGATGTCCATGGTGCCCGGATACATGTAAGCGGCCGGTTTGCCCACGATGCGCTCGGCGTTGTCCGCGAAATTGGTTCCGTGGTCCGACAGGAAAATAACGAGCGTGTTCTGCCGCAACGCCAATTGATCCAGCGTGTCCATCAACTGGCCGAACCACGTATCGACCAGCGTGACCAGACCGGCGTAATTGGCCTTGAGACTCGTCAGGCTTGGGGCCAATCCCGGATGGTCGTCCAGCAGAGGGCCGTAAGGCACGGTGATCCAGATGGGTTCCCTCTCCGCGCGGTCGGCGTACAGATCGTAGTAATGCAGAGGCGCTTCCCAGGTTTCATGGGGCGCAAAACTGTCTACGTAGAGGAAGAAGGGCTGGTTGTTCCGATTCTGTTGCAGGAAGCGCATCGCGCTGCGGAACGTGCGCGCCGTGTGCCATTCCTCTTCGGGACGTTCCGGCCTGACGTTCGCCAGATGCGCTCGGATACGGTCTGCTTGGCCGCGATAGCGCCTCAAAAGCGCCGGGTCGGCTTGGGCGGGCGCCAAGTAGCGATCCTCCGCCTGGCCGCGGATGAATTCCCATTGGCGAAAGCCGCGCGTGAAGTTCATGCCCGGCACGAAATAGTGGGGCACGTCCGAATAAAAGCCCGTATGGTACCCGCCCTGGGCCAAGGCTTCGGCGATCGTGGCTTCCTCGCGCGCCAGGGGTTGCCAACCCGGCAAATACACGTTGTCCCACGGCACGGGATCGTATTCCTTGAACGGGTAGGCGCGGCGGCCTGAATGCAAGGTGCGCCGGGTGGGGATCGTGGGCAGGCATTCGGGATGCGCGTGCAGGCAAAGCAGGCTCTCTTGCGCAAAACGGGCCAGGTTGGGCGTACGTATCCAATCGTTGCCGTAGGGCGCCAGATAGCGCGTGCGCAGCGTGTCCGCCACGACCAGAACGATATTCATGGGTTGGTTTCAGAACGCATGAACGGGAATCGCATCGGTGTTACTCCTATCCGGTACTCAGAAGAGACATGCAAGGCGCACCGCTACGGTCTTGTACGGGGCTGTCCCGCCCGATCCATCTATAGGCTATGCACCCCCAGAGTAGACCGAGGAACGGAAGAGAATGGCCGCTTTCCGCTGGCTTTCATCCTTGGCCCGCGCCCAACGCGCGGGCGACGCGTAGGCAGAACTGAGAAGCAGAATGGCGTACGGCTAGGCGAAGGGCTCCCATCTCGCGGAATCAAGCCGGCGAACCTCCGGGAACCAGACAATTATTCTTGAGTGGCGTGCCATTGCCGAAAACTCTGCCAAACGACAAGCGCGGCGGCCACGAAAATGATGACGTTCACAGGCAGGAAATTGACCAGGCCGGCCATTACGTTGGTGATCGCGGCGCCTATCATGATGCAGGCTGTGAGCAACCCTCCCCAGAAGCGGACGCGCGGAATAAGGATCAAAACGGCGGCGGCCAGCTCCAAGATGCCCGTCACCCAGCGAAACCACAGGGGATACCCATATACGTTGGTCCATGTGTCTCGCATCGTGTCCGGATCGCCTCCCAAGGGCAGATTGGGCACAAGTTTGGGCAAGGCTCCCATGACCACCATTGACAGAAATACAATGACAACCCCAACGTAGAGCACTATTCTATGAAACATGCTTCCCATCTCCTTGTGCGTTTGCCTGCCTTACCTGCGCAATCCGGCCAAGCCAACCGCTTGAGCCGGCCCTATCGGAACGGACGAACCGCCAAGGCAAAGACGGCATTTTCGAGTCCATCAGCAGTTCCTGCCTGGTGCAACAAGATCAGGCCGCGACCATGGTTTACGCGCCAAGACGCCCCGTTCCGTCCGCTGTGCCTTGTTTGATGAAGATCCGTCGCCTTCAGACGCAAACAGGTCGCTAACGGATCGCTTTTCCTTGCGCCTCGGGCTATGCGGCCATGCGACATTTTCTTGCGTGCTGGGATATGCGATACGGAACCTGGACAGAGAACGGCCTGTGCGGATAAGGAGCTGCAAACAGTTGCAGGGAGAATAACATAGCCCCGCGCTTTTCCGCGTACAGGTTGGGAGCCGCTCGCGGAACGTACGGCACGGCCGTTTGGGCTGAACGGCAGTCTGCCATGAAGCCCGGCCGTACGCGGGGTTTATCCGCCCCGCAACGCAGGCGCGGCCAAAACCCGGCACGAGCCTCGGATCTCTCAGGTAACGCCGTAGGTCCAGGCGATAGGGCGAACCTATCTTCGCGCGGCTGAGCCAGGCGTCCGATGACGAAAGAAGGCCCGCCCCGGCACCGCCGCGCAGGGTTCCGCGCGTATTGCCAGGCGGACGCACCCAGAGCCCGTCGCCGAACTCGTTGGATCTTCTTGAACGCATGACAACGTCCGTAACGACGTCGGCAAGGAGACCGTATTGACTTCGGTCTTGCGCAAGTGTTACCCTATGGGCCTTGATGAAAGGGCCCACTAGCTCAATTTGGCAGAGCAACTGACTCTTAATCAGTGTGTTCGGGGTTCGAGTCCCTGGTGGGTCATTGTGCGTTGCGTAAAGCCCCATGGCCAAGGCTCCAACCTGCGAAGCCGCTTTCCTGCGTAGCCATGTTTTCCTTCAGCGTAGGGACTGCGATACCCAAGCCGGCATGAAGTCTTTCGGGGACGCGGCGCGCCCTCGTTTTACGGGCGTACGCCTCTACAATCACGAACAGGGCCTGCTGTCCTTTTGGTACCCTCAGAACTGGCACAAGGAAGAATCCGAGGCGCCGCACATCGGCGTAACGCTCTGGCCCAATCCCGACGATCCGTTGACCCATATCCTGATTGACGTCAAGGATCTGCAGAAACCGCTCGCGGAGAGCGAATCCGAGATTCTGGAAAACGGCATTCGGGAAGGATTGTCCGAATTGGAGGACTGCACCGTGGAGGCGTGGCGCGCCCTGAGCGCGGACGAGGCCAGCGATTGGGGCGTGGAATGGCATTGCTCTTTCCAGCTGCATGACGCCTTGTGCGTACGGCAGGCGCGCATGTTCGCCGAAGGCAAGTACCTCTACGCGATCACCTTCCAGGGGTCTTCGCACGCGCACTTCGACTTTTGGAAGGGCATGTTTGAATTCGTGATGCTGACGGTGTCGGCCGTCCATTTTTCGATACCCGACTGGGCCGTCAGCGAAGGCGCGCAGGTCAGCGATCCTTACTTGCAATAGCCGTCAGGCGCGGCGGGCGCCCAGCCGGCCTACGCAGCCGGAGTGAACGCTCCGCACGCGGTTTACGAGTGTCGTTTGGACTTCAATCTGGGGTAAAAACGCCATGGCCGATAGTGGCAGGTTTGACCGGCGCACGTTCCTCCAGGCGACCGCCGCGGCCTTGGCCGCCGTCGCCGTCCAAGCCTGCGGGGCCGCGCCGGAACCCGAGGCGGACAGGGAAGACGCGCCGGGGAGGGTGGACGTGGGCTCCGATTACAACGAGGCCCCCATGTTGGCGGCGCGCGTGGCGAACGGCGAATTGCCGCCCGTCGGCGAGCGCCTGCCGTCCGCTCCGGTCGTCGTGGCGCCGCGGGAGGAAGTAGGGATCTACGGCGGCCAGTCCGAAGTGGCCATAGGCAACGCCAACCAGCTGTTCGGCGACCCGCAAGCAGTCATGGGCACGGAACTCATTTTGCGGATTGACGACGACTTCAGCAGCATCACGGGGGGCTTGGCCGCGAGCTGGGAGTTTCAGGAAGGCGGCGCCGTGCAGGTGCTCTACCTGCGCCAAGGCCTCAAATGGTCGGACGGCGCGGATTTCACGGCGGACGATTTCATGTTCGCCTGGCACGACCTGTGGCTCAACGCAGAGTTCGCGCCGGGCGGGCCGCCCGGCGCCTGGCATACCGGCGCCGGCGAAGACCGGACGCCGTTGACCATGGAGAAGGTCGATCAGTACGCGATCAAGCTGACCTTCGACCGTCCCTATCCCCTGATTGTCCTGCACCAAGGGTTTTACCCCGGAGCGCAGGGCGGATTATGGCAACCGGCGCATTACGCCAAGCAATTCCATCCCGACTATGCCGAACGCGCGGCGTTGGATCAGATGATCGCCGCCGAGGGGTTCGAGACATGGGATCAGTTGCTGCGCGACAAGTGCCGCGTCGACTCCACCCTTCCGGCGCAGATCGGCTTGCCGGGCATGACCGCGTTCATCCGCGTGAACGACGCGCCGGACCGTCATGCCTACGAACGCAATCCCTATTACTGGAAAGTGGATACGGAAGGCAATCAACTGCCCTATATCGATTCCACCCTGATCCACGTCATCCGCGACCGCGAGGCGTCCCTGGCCAAGCTGATCGCCGGCGAGCTCACCTTCGCCGGACGGCAGGCCCAACTCAAGGACATGGAGCTGTACAGCCAGAGCCGCGCGGCCGCGAACATCACGATCAAGATGTGGAACTCCACTTTCCCGAGCAAGACGGTCATCGTGCCCAACCTGACGGCGAAAGACGCCAACGTGCGGGCTTTCTTCCGGAACAGGGACGTGCGGCATGCCCTGTCCGTCGCGCTGGATCGGCGCGACATCAGCAATGCCGTGTACTTCTCCTTGGGCGAGGCCCGGCAATGGGCAGCATGGCCCAGCTCGAAATACTACCGGAAAGGCGACGAAAACCACTGGGCGCAGCACGACCCGGAACTGGCCAATTCTCTGTTGGACGGGGCCGGCTACGCGCAGAAAGACGGCGACGGGTTCCGGCTGCATCCCGACGGCTCCCGCATCAGTTGGGTCTGCCATCTGGATACCGAGCAGGCGGACGTCGTCAACGTCTTCGCATTGGCGGCGGAACACTGGCGGCATGTCGGCCTGGAAGCGGCGCTGAACCCCGTCAGCCGTTCCTTGCTCAACGAACTGGTCGCGGCCAATGACGTCTCCATGTCCGGCTGGGAAGGGGACATCTCGGATATCACCTGGGTGTGGAATTCGCGGCTCAACCACCCCGGTCACGGCAACGTGCGCTGGGGCCGCGCGTGGCAGCTGTGGCTGGACGGCGATACCGGCCACGAATTCGCGGAAGAGCCGCCGGACGACGTCAAGTGGGTCGACGTCACTTGGCAGGAGATGATCAATGCCCAGACGGACGCCCAGCACGTAGCCAAGGCCCGTGAATTATGGGACTGGTTCTACGACTACCTGCCAGGTTTCGGGACGGTAGGCGTTCCCAAGCCGATCGTCATGAAGCGGAACTTCACGAATTTCCCGGACGAAGGCATATGGGGCTTTGCGGTCCTCCGCGCCGTACCCGCGCATCCGGAACAGTTTTTCTTCAAAGCGTAACTGACAGCTGTTCCCCGGCGGCGCCCTCCGTATGCGGAGGCGCGGCTGGCGGCGATTCACAGTCCCGCTCCCTTGGCGCGAGGCGCAACGCCAACGCATCGTCCTGGAAGGCGACGTCGCGGATCCCGCGCATCCGCCGGCCGGGCGCTCTTTCCATCCCCGGCGCCGGTACGCGGTCAAGCGGTGCCGCACCGAGGAACCGGCGCGCCGGGCCGCGGACAACGGGCGTCCGGTCGCCTGCCGCCTGGTCGCCGATCTGGATTTGATGGCGCCGCGCAGTAATTGACGCAGGGCATGATTGCTGTTATAAGACTCTTCCCTTTCGCGCGTCCGGGTCGATCCGGCTGGGACGCGGGCGCGGCAATTCCGTGATCCAGGCAGACCGAAAGTTTATGGCCGACATGCAAGCAAAATCCCGACCGCCATCCGCTCCCGTCCCGCGCGCCGATCCGGTCCCGGAAACGCCCGCGTCCTCCGTCCAGGCGCAGGAACGCCAGACTCTGCAGACGGAACTCGCGCGGGTGCAGGAAGAACTGGACCATCTGCGTTCCGCGATGAGCGCCGAAGTGGACATCGATCCCGAAGAAGGGGACGTTGAGGTGTCGGAACGCCTCAAGAACGTGACGTTGATCGCCATGCTCGAGAAACGCGAAGCCGCGTTGCTGGAAGCCATCGAAGCGTTGGCCGCCGGCCATTACGGCATCTGCAACCGATGTCGGCAACCGATCGCCAAGGAACGCCTGGAGGCGCGGCCGGACGCCAAGTATTGCGTGCGCTGCCAAGAGGAAATCGAACGCTCCGCCGGCCGCCTGGCGTAACGCTCCGCCGACCATGACGCTGCGCATTTCCACCCATCCCCTGATTCTGCACAAGGTGACCCTCTTGCGGGACGTGGCCACGGAACCCGAGAAGTTCCGGCAGGTGATGGCCGAGGTGTCGACCCTGTTGACGTACGAGGCCACGAGCGATCTGCCGCTGACGCATCGACCGGTGACCACGCCGCTGACGCACATGGCCAAGAGCGGCTGGTGCCCGGCCAAATTGGCGCTCGCGCCCATTCTGCGGGCCGGATTGGGCATGGTGCAGGGAGCCTGCAACGTCATTCCGCAGGCCGCCGTCTGGCATCTGGGTTTCGCACGGTCCGAGGAGACGCTGGAACCCCATTGCTACCTGGATCCGGGCGCGTCGTCGGAACTCAAGGCGGATCGTTGCATCGTGCTGGATCCCATGCTGGCCACGGGCGGTACCGCCGCCGCGGCCATTGCCCTGTTGAAGACCCAGCCGATTGCGGACATTCGCTACCTGTGCATCGTCGCGGCGCCGGAAGGCGCGCGTTGCCTGGCCCAGGCCCATCCGGACGTGACGCAGATCATAGGACTCGTGGACGAACGCCTGACCGGAGACGCGGACGATCTGCCGAACGGTTACATTTGGCCGGGCTTGGGCGATGCGGGGGATCGTCAGTTCCGCACGTGAGGGCTACCGGCGCGCTTCCGGCCGTCCGGAATCCCGATAACGGACTAGGACCGGTGGCGGAACGCAGCTCCAAATCCCGAGGGGGCCGCGCCGCACTCGCGCGTAGCCGGCGAAAACGGGTCGTTCGCGCAAGGTCTGGACGCAACCGGTACGTAAAGGAACGGCCCGCGTTTTTTTGTTTACATAAACAGAAATCTGCGCGCAGGCGGGCCGCGTCGCCGTTGTCCGTCTGCGTATGGGGCAGTTCACGCCGGACAGAGTCCTGCGGCTGATTGGCCTGCCGCTGGATTTGAGATCGGGATTGAGCCGTAGCTATCGTCTATGCGACATGCGGGACGCCCGGTTTTCAACGTCTATCTGGTGACCTTGGCCGTCCGCGCAGGCGCTTGAACCGCCCCGTCGTTACGGCGTCTGCCCTACACCCGTCCGCCTGGTACTGGAGAAGACTCAAGGCCAAGGACGGCAAACGACGAAAGCAGGCGCTCGGTTGCATGCCATACCCGTTCGTTGCGCGGCCCGGAACCCGGAACGAGGGCCGACGCAGCATGTCGTAACGTATATAATTGGAGAGAAGGCCCTCCGGCTAAAGGGTCTCTCGAAAGAGAGCGCGGAGTGCGGTTCTAGCGCTTGTTCGCTGTCAACGCGGAATCAAGGGAGGCGAAATCCAATGGAAAAGAACGCAACTCAGGTATGGTTCGTGCAAGGGGCTGTCATCAAGCCCCTGGGGCTGCGAGGCATGGGTTTGTTGGCCTTGGTTTGGCTGTTGGGAGCCTGCGCTATAGTGATCCCGCCTGCGGAAACGGAAGGCGCCGCATCGGCGGACGCGGACATGGCCATGGCGCAGTACGGCGACCCGGAGGCCGCGCCCGCCGATGCCATAGAAGACGCTGTCCTGCAACAGGGAACGTTCCAGTGGTTGGACGCGGCGCCGCGCTTGTACGCCAGCATAACAGGCCAAGCCGCGATGGCCACGCATGCCGGCGGCACGACCGTTACCGTTCGTCTCCAAGGACTGCAACCTGATCATCCGTACAAGGCGCATATACATGCCTTGCCCTGCGCGGAAGAGATGGGCGGTTCCCACTTCCAATTCGAACCGGGCGGCAGCGAGTGGCCGCCTAACGAAATTCATCTGACCTTCACGACGGATGCGCACGGCAACGGCTTGATGACCGCGGAAAACGCCCGCGCGGTCGAGAAGGCGGAGGCTCCGTCGGTGGTTCTCCATGAAATGGACGGCCTCAAGATAGCCTGCGCTGACTTCTCATAGACTTGGCTTTACGGCTAAGGCGGTTGCTTGATAACGGGAGCCAGCGCCGGGACAAAGGCGTCGTATCAAGCGGGCGCGCATACGTTTGGCCGCCGACCCGCCAACGCGCACGGTTGCGCCCGTCAGGGCCTAGCGCTTCTACCGGCGCGTGAGCAGGACAAGGTTGCGCGCTGGGTTTTGAGGGCCGCGGCCAAGGTATGGAAAGGCGCGGCACGCCCGCGTCCCGGCCAAGAAAGGGCGCGGGTCTTGCCCCCGAACTCGGCGCGCCCTGATCCTGTTTCCGCTCCAGGGCGGTCATCGCTTGCGCAACGAGCCGCCATACGGCGGCAACTTTTGCCTGCCCGTTCCCTGATGGCGCAGTGCCCGGACGCAGGCCCGCGGGTGATCGGAGCGCCCGGCCATATTACGCCGGTTGGAGCTTGCCTGCAATCCCGGGCGCAAACGCGGGCTAGGACGCACCTGCCAAGCGGGCTTGGCCATCGGCGTGATAACTGCTGCGTACCAGCGGTCCGCTTTCTACCCAGCGAAAGGCGCGTTTGAGTCCTTCCGTTTTGAGGCGCCTGAATTCGGCCGGCGCATAGTAGCGCTTGATGGGAAGATGAAAGCGACTGGGCTGCAGGTATTGGCCAATCGTGAGTATTTCCACGTCGTGCGCGCGCAGGTCGTCCATGACGCGCAGAATTTCGGCCCACGATTCTCCCAGACCGACCATGAGGCCGGATTTGCTCAGGCAGTTCGGGGCGCATGCCTTGGCTCGCTGCAATACGTTCAGGCTTTGGGCGTAACCCGCTTGGGGCCGTACGGTGCGGTACAGCCGCGGCACGGTTTCCAGATTATGGTTGAGAATGTCCGGCGCCGCCGCCATGACCCGTTGCAGAGCCGCCGCCGAGCCTTTGAAATCCGGAATCAAGACCTCTATGGTGCATCCCGGCACCCATTGCCGGATCCAGCGTATGGTTTCCGCGAATACCCAGGCGCCGCCATCCGGCAGTTCGTCCCGGTTGACGCTGGTCAGAACCGCGTGCCGCAATCCCATGGCCTGCACGCTCCGGGCTACGCGGCGCGGTTCGTCGATATCCAGGATGCCGGGCGCGCCGGTCTTGATCTTGCAGAAACCGCAACTGCGGGTACAGGTATCCCCCATGAGGAGAAACGTCGCGGTGCCGCGTCCCCAGCATTCGCCCAGGTTGGGACATTGGGCCTCTTCGCAGACGGTATGCAGGCGTTGGCCCCGAAAGAGGGCGCGCAATTCTTCCTGCTTGGCCCCGCCGGCGGCGCGTACGCGTAGCCAGGCAGGACGCCGTCCGGGCGTCAATTGGCCTGCGGACCGAGGCTCCGCAGGCGGAACGGGATCGATCAACACGGATCCGCGCGGAGAGACGGCCTCCGGGCGGATGGCGACGGTAGCGGCGTTAGACGTAGACATGCCAAGCAGGAGGCGCAACGGCGGCCGTGGTTGCAGGCTCGGTCTCCATCACTTTCAGCGCCTGCGTGCATAGACCCAGCAGGATCCAATACAGAGCGGACATATGAGGATACAGCAGGTTGAAGTAGAAGTGGTCAAACAGGCCCGTCATGCCCAGCCCCAGCGCGGCTCCCGCCAGACCCAAAGCCCAAGGCGCCAGGGCGTGGCGGCGCCAGCGCCTGCGGGCCTGCAGGAAACGCACCAAAGGCAGGCCCCACAGCAGGAGAAACAGGCTCAGGGCCGGCAGGCCCATGGTCGTGGCCACGGTAAGCGGCACCATGCTGGTCGCGCCGGCCTGATAGGCCAGGGAGGGCGTATCGAAGAAGCCCACGCCGGACCAAGGATACGCGCGGAGGATGGCCCAGGCATTGCGGTATTCCGCGAAACGCATCTGGGTGGCCGGATCCTGGCCCAAGAAGCCCTCGACCAAGCGTTGCGCGTACGCTTGGGTCTGAGGCAGAAACGCCAGCAGGAGAAGGCCCGCCACGCCTGCCGGTATCAGAATGCGATAGCGCAGCCAAGCCATGAAGGCGGCCACCGCGCCTACCGCCAGCAGCGCGTTGCGGCTATAGGTCAGGTAGATGGCGGCCCCGAGCAGAAGCAGGGCCAAGCCCAGACCCAAGCGTAGCGCAACGCCCTTCTTTTCGAACAGCAAGGGTAACAGCAGGCAGGCCGCCAGCGCGCTTTGCGCGCCCAGCAAATTGGGATCAATCACCAGGCCGATGGCGCGCAGGGTGCCGCGCGGGTCGTCATTGACGTAACGCAGGGCGGTCTCGCCGGCCGGATAATCGAAAGCCGCGAATTGTTCCAGGAAGGCTTGGGCCCCAGCCGGCGGCAGGCAATAGACGATTAAGCCCAACAGCGCGCCGAGCGTCCCCGCGACGGCGACGGCGGCGGCCGCGTAGCGAATCCGGCGCGGCGTATGCACCGTATGCAGCACGAGAAGGAACAGGCCGAGGCTGAGCAGGTATTCCAGAACCTTTCTCATTTCAAACAGGGACGGACGGGCGAAGTTCAAGCCCCACAGCGCGGCTGACAGCGCCAACGCGCCGAAGAGAACGATCAGGCCGGTCGTATAGAGCGGCAGCGGGCGGACGTTTTCCTGTCGTATCGCCTGCCATGCCCAGCGCAGGTAAGCCAACAGAACCGCCAGATTGAGAAACGAGGGTTTCAATCCCAAATCCACGGGGACTACGGCAAAAGGCAACAGCAAGGCGACGGCAATCACGCCCGCCAAGCCCGCATCCGGACTTTTTCCGGACCACCACAGAAGAAGCGCCAAGAGAACCAGCAGGATGACGACGAACGCATCGCCGGTCACGGCCTGCCAAAGCAGCCAGAGCCCGCCCAGCAGAACGGCGCCCGTTACCGCCGGATAGGCGCGGCGCAGGGACAGGATGGGCAGAGTGATTGGAGGGTTGCGAAAAACCATGGCGCCAAGCGGGGCATTCAATCCCAATCCGCATCCATTTTATATTATTTGTTCCGCTTCCGAATGCGAACGCTCGCCTCTCGGCTCTTACCGCCGCCTTGCAATATGGCAATATAAGGCCGCGAAAGGTTCCCCTCTGATGACAAAAGCGTCAAGGATGCTTTCTCCGTAAACAGGGAGTAGTCAGAGGGGGCGTCGTTTTATCTGATGGGTGCGCATTGCGCCAGATGCAGGCCATCGATCCGGATGTTGGATCGATGGCCAAAGAAGCCGTAGCGGCGCATCTGCGGGGCAGTTCGTTCCGGGCAGTATCCAGTCTATCGGGTTGTCCTATGCCTATCCTGGGTATTCTCTCGCGTTCCGCTTCGGAGGCGTCCTGCGGCCTGATGTCCCGACGCTGAAGTACGGCCTCTCATCCTTTGTCGCGCAATCTGATAGCGCGGCCGCGGAAGTTTTACGCACGCTCTCGTCCGCGTCACGGGAAACGGAGAGGAGGCCGTAAAACGGGATGCCTATCCCTTGCCTAGCTGGCATTTTCCTGCTCAAGCAGGTCTGGCGCTACCCGTAACCGTCTCAGGCCAGTACAATAGCCTGAGGAGCTGGTTAAGGAACCTATCCATGCAGCCGTTGGCCCCGTTGCCGACCGACACTTCCAACTTTGGCGCCCTCCGTACGGTCGGCCAGGTTTATATCGACAAAACCGCCTACATTCAGCGGATGCTGGCGGACAGGACGCGTTACGCGTTTCTCGCCCGCCCGCGGCGGTTCGGAAAATCCTTGTTGATCTCCACGTTGGCCCACCTGTTCGGTCGGGAAAGCGACGATCTGTTCCAGGGACTGGCCATTGCCGCGTCAGGCTTCCTGGCGGAAATGCCGCGCGCGCCCGTGCTGCGCCTGGATATGTCAGGCACGGGCTCTTTCGATCCGGAAGTGGACATAAAGCATGCTTTCCGCCGCGTGGTCAGCGTGCAATGCCGCCTGCATGGCCTGCGCGCCCCGTCGCGCGCGGCGCCGCACTGGGAGGCCTTGGAGGACGCGATTCTGGATTTGCGAGAGCGTCACGGGCAGAACGTCGTAGTGCTGGTGGATGAATATGACGCGCCGCTGACCGATATGTGGAGTTCCGAGCAGACGCCTTCGGCGTCTCGCCAACGCCATGTATTGGATCATTTGCGCCTGTTTTACCGCGTCTTGAAAAGAATGGATGAATGCTTGACGTTCGTTTTTCTGACGGGCATCTTGCGCATTGAAGGCGCGGGCCTGTTTTCGGCCTTGAACAACCTGGAGAACCTGTCCGGTTTGGCTTCCTACAGCGGTCTGTGCGGTTTTACGGAAACCGAGATCGATCGCTATTTGGCGCCGCATCTTGCGCGCGCGGCAGCCCATGGCCGGCAATCGCGGGCCTCTATGCAGGCCGTCTTGCGTCGTCAATACCATGGCTATCGTTTCGCGGCGACCGGCGAACCCGTATACAACCCGATTTCGTACCTGACGGCCCTGCGTCAATTGACGCAGACCGAGGATGCCCGCGAAATTCAGGCGACGGAACTGCCGCGGCCGTGGCTTGATCTGGGGCACACCCAGTTTCTGTTCCGTCATATGGAAGACCGGGGCGCGACCTTGCGCGACCTTGACTTCGACGCGGCGGGCGCGCAGTCCTCGTTCGACTGGCGGCGTCCGTCTTTGAACGCCCTGCTGTACCAAACGGGCTTTCTGACGCTGGTAACGAACGAAGCGGGCCAGGTCGGCTTGGATTTCCCGAATTGGGAAGTGGAAGCCGCGCTGCAAGAGGGCATGTTCTATACCTATCTGGGACGATCGATCGGCAAGGACAGTCCGGAACGGACGCTGATACGGCGCATGACCGCCGCGTTGCAGGCCGGCGATTGCGCCGGGGCGCTGGATGCCTTTGATCAAATGCTGAACCGAGTGTCCTATGCGGAACTGGCGGCGGAGAGCAATTATCAAATCGCTTTGCACATCGTCTGCGCAATGTGCCAGAGCCTCTTGCGCGTGGAGTCTGAAGTGCTTGGACGTCGCGGCCGCGCGGATATCGTGGTGGAGACGCGCGATACGTTCTACGTATTCGAGCTGAAACTGAATAAAAGCGCGGCGGAGGCTCTCCAGCAGATTAAGGACAGAGGCTACCTTGACAAGTACGCTGCCGAAGGCAAACGCGCGGTGGGCATCGGTGTGAATTTCGCTGCGTCCGCGGGCCAGAGCGCGCCGGATGCGCGGGAAGTCTCCAAGAAGAATTATGCCTGGGACTCGCTCCCCGGTCCGGGCACGCGCTTGACCGGGCGCGAACGACCCGTGCAGGCGTTTTCAGGACGAACGACGGAGCGGACTGCCGAGCCGCAAGCGTGAAAGGCGGGACGCGTTCTCATCCGCCCCGAAGGGCCGTTGCGCGCGCCGCGCGCCTGCGGGCCGCACGCGGCGCGTTGCGGTACTATTTACAGATATACGGTTCTTGTTTTGGCAGGAGAGGTTTGCGTTGGCTGACAGGCTCTGGATCCGGCGAATGGCGCCCGCCGGACGGCGTAGCCTTCTCCCGCCGCGGCGTTACGCGGTCGCATGCGCCTTGGGCCGGCAGCGGAGAGGCGTCTCCCGCGCGCGGCGAAAGGCGGGCTTGCGATCGCAACCCGCATGAGCCGATGCCGTCTGAACGGCCCGCTCCAAGGAGGTTTTATCATGTCAGAGACCATGCGCAATCAACTTCCGCTTGGGACGTCCCGTTTTGCCCATATGCGGGCGCGCGGGCAAATCTACGTAGACAAGACCGAGCACCTGGAATCCTTGCTGTCGGGCGGGGGGTACAACTTCATGCTGTGTCGCCCGCGGCAGTTCGGGAAATCCGTTTTGGTCTCCGCGTTGCACAGCCTGTTCACGCGCGCGAGCGATGACGATTTCAAAGGTCTGGCCATTCACGCGTCGGGGTTCATTCAACGCGTGCCGCATTGCCCGGTGCTGAGGCTGGATATGGCGGAAGTGCAAGCCTCTACCCCGGCGGCCGAAAGGGGCCTGGAAGCGAATCTGGACGCCTGGATCCGCCGCCAGGCGCGGGCTTTGGGTTTTGATCCGGATGCCGCGTGGAAGGAACTGGGGCCCAGTTACGTTTTCGAGGATCTGTTGCGGCATCTGCACCGAACGCATGGGCAGCGCGTGGCCATCCTGGTAGAGGACTACGATGCGCCGCTGCTGGCGCTCTTGGGGACGCGTCCGCCCGTTGCCGACGAAGTCAAGGACGACGCGCGGCGCGAATTGCACGCTTTCTACAGCGTGATCAAGCACAGCAGCGAGCATATAGAATTCGCCTTGCTCACCGGCCTGTCGTGGGTGGATCTCGTGGCCAGTCCGTTCTCGGGCTTCAACAACTATTCCCACATATCCGGCGACGCCCGTTACGCCGCGCTTTGCGGGTTCACCGAAGCCGAACTGGAACGCGATCTGGGCGCTCACCTGGCCCGCGCCGCCGCCCATTACGGATGCGCCGTGCCGGAACTGCAGGCCGAGCTGCGTCGCCACTACGGCGGCTATCATTTCGCCCGGTACGGCGAACCCCTGTACAACCCTGCGTCCGTGCTCAAGGCGCTCCATCGACTCGTCGACCCGACCGCGGCCCAGGCGATAAAGGCGCAGGGCTTTCCTCAGGAATGGCCGGAGCAGGGCGTACTGCCTTTCTTCCGCGCCTTGCAAGAACAAGGACGCGATCTGAGCCGGTACGAAAGCGAGTATGCGAGCGATATGTGGTCCCCGTACGATTTCTTGCGGATACCCGTCTCGTCCCTCATGTTCCAGACGGGTTTGCTGACCTTCCAAAAAGGCGATGACGACCACTGGCGTTTGCGGCATCCCAATCTGGAAGTGCGCAATGCGCTGCGCGCAACGGCGTCCGCGTAACGGCGACGGGCCTGCAACGTCTGCACTGCCGGCCGGCTTGGTCCGCGGCGCCGTCAAGCGAGGTTCTGCCGTCCGGTATCGCCGACGTCGGCGCGACGCACAGTTGGCGCAACGGAGGCCCGCGCGGTACCGGGGACCGCACGGATGATCCCTGCGCGCGGCCTGCCCTGCCCGAAGCTGGACCGGGATGATGGCCGCGCGCAGGATAACGCGCGGGACGGACAGGCAAGCCGGCGCGGATAACGGGGACGAACGGAAGGCCAACGCCCAGCCCGACGGCGTTGCCTGCTCTATAACGCGCGCTTTCCCGGCCCCGAGTCCTCCTCTCGGCGGCGGGTTTTTACGCCTGCGGCCACAGGCGCAGGAAGTCGACCATGGACTGATAACGCGCCGCGGCCCACGCGCGTCCCGGTTCCGTATTCATGCTGCGCGCGGTTCTGTCGATCCAGCGTTCCACGTATTCGCACAGCAAGGCGCGTCGTTCGCGCAGCGTCATGTTGCGCGCCCGCGGTCCGCTCAGCAGCTGCGCCAATTGCGGCACGCCCAGTTTCGTCAGCTTGTCCGCGTCCCAGAGAATAGCGGTCTCCAGGGGAGTCAAAGGCTGGGCGCTCTCCGGTCGGAACAGACCCTCATGGTGCCGGATCGCATGCGCTACCGCCTCGATCTGGCCGGCGGGGAAGTCCGTTTGGCGCAAGGCCTGCGCCGCCTCTTCGGCTCCGCGCAGAGCGTGTTGCGGCTCGGTCTTGCGAATGTCATGGAGCCAAGCGGCGGCTACGCAGACGTTTCTGTCCGCGCCCAGGAGCCGGGCGAGGCGTTCGGCTTCCTGCGCGACCAACTGCACGTGTTCCCAGCGCAGGCGATAGGGGATGCGCGCGCCGGGTTCCAGGCGCCACGCGGCTTGTTCTTCCCGCCGCGCGCGTTCATCGGCCAGCGCGCGGCAAAACGTTTCCCATGCCATCATCCCGTCTCGCGTCTGCCTCCCGCGCGCCCGTTGCGCGGCCTAGGCCAGGGAATCGATGAGGCCGCGCATATACCCCAAGGCGAAGGCCATGCCGGCATGCCACGGCGCGGCGCAGGTCATTTGGGGCGTGTGATCCGGAATGAGCACCCCTGCGTACCCGTTCCGGTGCAGAATGCGCGCAATGCGTTGCATGTCCACGTCCCCTTCATCCGCGAAGACTTCATGATAGCAGGGCACCTTGCCGCGTACGTTCCGAAAATGCACGTACGCGATGGCGCCTTGCCGGCTGTAGCGGTCGGCGGCCGCGTAAACGTCCCCGTCCGTCATTTCGGCCAGCGACCCGATGCAGAATTCCAGTTGGTTGCAGGGGCTGGGATGCCGGTCCAATACTCTCTGGTATAGATGAGGCTGATAGACCAACCGGGCGCAACCGCGCAAGACGGGCATGGGCGGATCGTCCGGATGCAGCGCCAAGGCTACGCCCGCTTCTTCCGCTACGGGCAAGACCGCATCCAGAAAGGCGTCCAGACGCGCCCAGAGGCTCTCGGAACTTACGGGGGCCTGCCATCCCGGTTCCGCGTCCGGATCGTAGATCATATTCCATACGGTGCCTTTAGCCAAAGGCGTTTCCTGGGGGCCCTGCGGCCCCAGAAACCCTACCGAACGCGCGCCGCCGCGCGCGTAGGGCCCCTCGACGTGCCCCCAAACGCCGGCCAGGCTGAAGTTGTACCCCATGACGGGAATGCCGGCTGCGCCCAGATTGCGCAGGAATTGCTGCACCGTCCGCAACTGGGCCTCCCGTTGCGGGCCGTCCAACAGCACGTCATGCCAATGCGCCGGATTGAAGTTCTCCAGCGCCGCCAAGGCCAGGCCTTCCGCCTCAATGGCGGCGCGCAGGGCGGTCAGGCTTTCGGCGGACCAAGGGGTCGGATCCGGATCGGCCCATCCCCATCCTTGATCGGATTGGGACGGGAGCCGCGGCTCCGCGGCAAAGTAATCCGTCAAGTGGGCCACGATGTGCGTGGCCCCCGCCTGGCGGGCAAAACGGAAGTTTTCCGCCGTCAACATATGCCTGTACAACCCTAAACCCAATTTCATACGGGGTTCCTCCTTGGCGTTTCTGCGCGAATCCGGCACAATGCGTGGGCGAAACGGGACTGCCGCGCGCCCCGCGCGGCGCGCAGGCCGGAACCCGCATTCGCGCCATGCACCAAGCGTCTTCACAAATTATTCACATTTGCCTGCGAGAATAGGCATAGGCCGGCGGGAGGAAGCCGGGTATCCCTTGCGCGCGCCGCGGGCGCGCCTGGGATCCGTTCCCGCGGCCGCCGCTCTCGCAACGGCGCCGGCTCACCAGGACGCAGACGATGTCCCACCATATTCTCGTCGTCGATGATCACGCCCAGATTACCCTCCTGTTGGAGCAATATCTGACGGGACAGGGCTTCACGGTCGCTACGGCCCGCAACGGCCAGGAAGCCTTGGCCCAGGTCGCCGCGCAGGCGCCGGCCCTGATTCTGCTGGACGTCATGATGCCGGGCATGGACGGCTTCGAATTCCTGCAAAACCTGCGGGCGACGCATGACGTGCCCGTGATTTTCCTCACGGCGCGCCAGGAAGAGATCGATCTGCTGACGGGTTTCAACCTGGGGGCGGACGACTATCTGACCAAGCCCTTTCGCATGGGCGAACTGGTCGCCCGCGTACGCGCGGTCTTGCGCCGCGCCGGCGCGGACGAAGAGGAGATCCACCAATGGGGCGCCATTGCCATCGATCGGGCGCGGCGCCAGGCGGCGGTAGGCGGCGCGCCGGTGAATTTGACGCGCTCCGAGTTCGAATTGCTGTTCGCCTTGGTGCAGGCGAAGGGCCGCGTGCTGTCCCGCCTGCGCCTGATGGAGCGCATGTTCGGCGAAACGTACGCGGACAATCAGGGTTTCGAGCGCACGGTGGACGTGCATGTCAAGAATCTGCGCGCCAAGATCGACGCTCCGGACGCGGGGGCAAGCCATATCGTCACGGTATACGGCGTGGGCTACCGTCTGCAAGAACCGCCTGAGTAAGGCGCCGATGTCTCTGCCCGGCAAATTGAGTCTGGCCTTCGCCGCCATCGCGGGCGCGGGCATTCTGTTGGCCGGCGCGTTCGGCATTTGGAATTCCAATCAGGAATTCACGCGCGAACGGTTCGAGCGCGAGCGCGTGCCGGAAATCATTGATCAGCTGGTGACGTTCTATGGCGATAACGGGGAAACCTGGGAAACCGAGCCCGAGCGCCTGCCGTTGCCTTCGTACGCCGTGCTGTACGACAAGGAACACAAACCTATCGATAAAGTGAGGTGGCTTCCCAGAGGAAGATGGCTTCCTATGAGAGCCAGACGGCGCGCTTGGCTGCGCCAGCGCATTCCCGAAGTCGCCATTACGCGCGACGGCAAGGTGATTGGCTTTCTGCGCATTGCGGAAATTCCGCACGACGATGAACCGCGCGACGTGATGGACGTCGCGCGGTCGCCGATTTCCTGGTTGGGCTTTGGCCTCATCCTCCTGACGGCGGGCGCGTCCGGAGCCTTCATGAGCCGTCGCATCACCCGTCCCTTGCAGGAATTGATGGCGGCGACCCGCGCGGTCGCGACCGGCGACCTGGCGCACCGCGTCCCGGTGCGCTCCCAGGATGAGGTGGGCGCCTTGGCGCAAGCCTTCAATGCCATGAACGAGCAATTGGATCGGTCCCAACGGCAGAAGAGGCAAATGACGCAGGACATCGTGCATGATCTGGCCCAGCCCATCATGGTGATCCGCGGGCTCGCGGAAGCCATGCAGGAAGGCGCCATAGACAAGTCCGCCGCTAATCTGCAGACGATCTGCCAGGAAGCGGATCGCCTCGAAACGCTGACCCGCAATCTGCACATTCTGGAGCAAGCGGATTCCAAACGGTTGTCCCTGAGGCTGGCGGCCACGGATCCGGCGGCCTTGATCGACCGCTTCCGGGCCATGTATACGGAGTTGGCGCGCAAGGCCGGCATATCCCTGCAGGGAACGGTCACGGCCGCGTTGCCGCAGATATACGTGGACGGAGACCGCATCATCCAGGTTTTGGGCAATCTGGCGCATAACGCGTTTCAGCATGCGCCCGCCGGCAGCGTCGTAACCCTGTCGGCGCGCAAAAAGGAGGGCCGGGTGCTCGTGGCCATCCGCGATGAGGGACCCGGCGTGGCGGAGGACGATCTGCCGCGCATCTTCGATCGCTTTTACCGCACGGATGCGGCGCGGAGCCAGGCCGCAGGCGGGTCGGGCATCGGACTGGCCATCGTCAAATCGCTGGTGGAGGCCCAAGGCGGCGCAGTGTGGGCGGAGAACGTGCGACCGCATGGATTGAAGATCGTCATCGCGTTGCCGGCGATTGCGTGAGGCGGCGCTGTAGACGATCGCGCAAGACAGCCTTGGTAGACAGCCGCGAAACCGATGGCGCAGGCGTTTACGTACCGACGCGGCCGCGGGCTCAACGCAATGGCAACATGACAGAATACGGGGCATGCGCGATCGCGTCTTGTTCCAGGCAAGACCGGAGACTCAAGCGGCCGGCAGAAAATTGCATTCCCGCATAACAGATGGCTCCAGTTCGCTTGGCGATCCCAGCGCCCTATAAATGGTATGGAGACTGAAATCTAGGCCAAGAGGATTCGTTTTTGACGCCCGAACGTCTCAGGGCACTGGTGGAAGGCGGCGAAACGCTTGCCGTAGAGTTTAAAAGCGAAGCGTCCGTTCCGTTGCCCGATCGCGAACTGGTGGAAAATATTGTCTGCCTGGCCAACCGAAGCGACGATGGTCCCGGGTGGTTGCTCATTGGCATAGAGGACGATGGCCGCGTAAGCGGCGCCCGCCCCCGCCATGAAGCAGGCCGCACCGATCCTTTACGCGTACAGGCCCTCATTGCCAACCGCACGCGTCCGTCTTTGTCCACGCGGGTGGAAGTGGCGCCATGCAACGAACGGGATGTCCTCGTGATTGAGGTCTTGTCCGCGCGCCAATCCATAGGTACGGCGGACGGTCGCTATTTGCGCCGCGCGCTCGGTGGAGACGGCAAACCTGGCTGCATTCCGTTCCATTTTCATGAAATGCAAGGGCAGCAGGGTGATCACGGCTTGCTGGATTATTCAAGGTTGCAGTTGAGCGGCTTGGGGATGGGTGCGCTGGACCCGCTGGAGTTTGAGCGCTACCGCCGCCTGATCCGCGAAAATCGACACCGCGGGGACGAAGCGTTGCTGGACTTGGACGATCTGGAACTGGCTCGCGCCCTGGGCGCGGTTGAATGCCGCAACGGGGCAACGGCAATCAGAGTCCTGGGTTTGCTGCTCTTCGGCCATGCGGACGCGCTGGTTGCCGTCCTCCCTGCGCACGAAGTCGCGTTCCAGGTCCTTTCCGGAACGGACGTGGAGGTCAATGATTTTTTTCGCTGGCCGCTGCTCCGAGTTATGGAGGAACTGGAAACGCGCTTTCGGGCGCGCGCCTATGAGCGCGAGATTAAGATGGGCATGACCCGCATCGGCATACCCAATTATGCGATGCGCGCTTTCCGCGAGAGCGTGGCCAATGCTTTGATCCACCGCGATTACACGCGCCTCGGTGCTGTGTACGTGCAGTGGCGCGAAGACCGGATCGACATTTTCAATTGGACAATTTGCTTGTGACGGAACCGCGGCCGCGCAATCCCTTGTTGGCGGATGCTTTCAAGCGCGCCGGTATCGTGGAGCGTACGGCCCGCGGGATCGACACGATTTTCTACGAGCAGCTGCGCTGCGGCCGCGCGATGCCTTCCTACGCACGGAGTACGACGACCTTCGTTGCTCTTACGCTCCCTGGCGGCGAACCCCACTTGGGTTTCGTGCGCGTGGTCGCCAGCGCAGGACGCAAGGACGACGCGCCCCTGTCGTTGGATGAATTGTTGATTTTGCATGTTTTCCAGCGCGAACGACGTCTGACGCTTTCGCTCGCGGCCGCAACGATTCAGAAAGGCGCGGATGACGCAGAGGCCCTTCTGCGCAAATTGCGCGACAGGGGTATCGTTGAGACGCGCGGAGCCGCGCGTCGCGCGACGTTCCAGCTGTCGGAAGCCATTCGCTTGCGTCTTGACGACCAGGCAGATGAACGCAGAAGCAACGTCAACGCCATCCCGCATGCTCAGTTGGTACGGCAATACGCGGAAACTCATGGTTCGGTCTCGCGTAGAGACGTCGCGGATATCTGCGCCTTGGAACCCGCGCAAGCGTACAGACTGTTGAAGAAGATGGGTATCGGACGGAGTGCTCCAACGCAGGGGCGCTGGCGGCAGAGGGGTTCGTTACGTGATTAAACGCGATTAAACGCGTACCGCGCGTTTCGTTTGCGCTCTGTTCGCGTTTAAACGCGCGATACGCGGACGAGGCCGATTGAAGCCGGCCGTCCAAGAACGCCAGGCGTTCATCGTCCATGGCCTGCTGCGCTATTGGTTATTGCGCCGATCCTTCAACGAGGTCTCTTGGCCCTGTTATTTGGAACTCGCCGTAACCGTACCGCCAAGAATGGACGTTCGGACATCGATCGGAATAGTAGATGGAGAGGAGCGGAACGCATCCGCGCCAACGCGTTGGGGCAGGTTGGAATGGAAGGCAGGGTAGCGCAACGCGATAGCGTGCAATGAACGTACATTTCGGGCTGGAGAGCGTTCGCTGCTTTTCTCAACCGGGGGAACGTCCGCATCGCTCCGCTGACCATCAGGAAAGCTGGCGATAGTCCTTGGCGGCCCATTGACGAGAGCCTTGCTCCGAGGAGGAATGGACTATTGGCTGAACTTGAGAGGAATCGTATTGTACGTAGATGCGACGATGTTGAACGGGAGGCGAAAGCGCACTGGAGCGCCGGGCGTTGTCGGTCGAACGATGCGCATATCCTTGCGGGGGTGCGTATGGCCGATGTTCGCATGCTCACACGATTATGGTTTGCATAACGATTTCAAAATCATGTGTTGGCAAGCGTGCCGCGCGGCAAAACTGTCAGGATGAGAAGCACGCGCATTGGCTGCGAGACGCTCCTGACGAGGCCGCGTAACGGTGCGAGGTCGTTGGCCTCATCAATGCCAAGGGGCCGCGGATACCGCTCCGCGCCCATGATCTTGCGTTGTCCTGGCTCCCTCAGCCAATGCCTGCTGGCAACGGAAAGGCTTTCGCGGTCGAACGCGTCGGAATACGTAAACGATCTTGTTCGTTGTGCGGAGTGAGTGCCGCCCTGCGCGCTCCGAAGACGCACGGCAGCGAAGAGGATGGGTGTCTATCAAGACGGACCTGGTTTCGGCTCCGCGTAAGCGGACGGCAACGGTTAGGTCTTCAACGGCGTCTTGCGGCTGCGGGGCGACGCGACAGTTCTATTCCCGTAGCTGGGGGAGAGGGGGGACGCGTAAGCGTATCTATGAGGGATGTGCGGTTGCCTGCCTGCGCGCCGCGACGGAGCAGAAAATGCGCCTGACGGCAAATGCGCCTGACGGCCGCTATGGCGCTATGGTAGAATGCAGGCATTGAATGAGACGGGAGCGCGTTGATTCGGCTGCCCCCGGTTTTAGGCGCGAACGATTATGCATGCTACGCGACAGCGCATTCTGGAAGTTCTGCAAGAACTTGGTAACGGTACGGCCAAAGATTTGGCTGACCGCCTTCGGATCAAACCGCCTTCGCTCCGCTATCACTTGCTTGCCCTGGAAGAGAGCGAACTGATTGCGCGCGTGCCCCCGCCCGCTTCGGGGCATGTAGGGCGTCCGGCTGTAACTTACGCCTTGACGCCGCAGGGCGTTCAGGAAGTGCAACACTGCACGCCGTGGTTGGTGCAGAGCCTCTTGGGCCAAATGCGCGCCCGATCCTCGGCGGACGAATTGGATGCGGTCTATCGGGATATGGGTTATCAATTGGCGCACGCTTTCAAGGCAGGCGACTTGACGCGTCTGCCCTTCGCGGATCGTCTTGAGCAGGCCAGTCGCGTCCTGTCGCATCGGGGATACGGCGCTACGGTGAAGATTCTGAACCGCGGCGAACGACCGGAAACGGTGTTGCAAACGCATGTCTGCCCTTACGGCGAGTTGCCGCGAGAATACGCCGAGCTGTGCAAAATGGATCTGGAGCTGATCAGCGAGCTGGTAGGGCAGCCTTGCACGCAGGATCAATTTCTGTCGCAAGGAGACCCCTGTTGCACTTTTCACGTGCCGACGCCGGGCACCATCGACCTGGAACTGACCTGAACGTCAGCGTGCGCGTCTGCGCCTCCTGTCCGCGGTCCTGCTCTTCGTACGGACGGGCATGATGTCCGACGTTGCGGATGCCCGCGTGCGCGGTACCGTTACGATAGATCCATTGCCAGTCTATGCGCCGGGCCAGGCGCTGGTGGATCAGTACGGGCGTTCGCTCACGTACCTGCGCATCAGCCTTACGGACGCCTGCAATTTGCGGTGCGCGTATTGCATGCCGGAAGACATGCAATTCATGCCCAAAGCCCGCTTGCTGACGGATGACGAGGTGCTGTTTCTGGCCGACGTCGCCGTCAGCCTGGGCGTGTCCAAGATCCGCCTGACCGGCGGCGAACCCACCGTGCGGCCGGGCATCGTGTCGTTGGTGGAACGCCTGGCGGCTTTGCCGGGGTTGCAGGATCTGGCCATGACGACCAACGGCTTGACGCTGGACGACATGGCCGCGCCCCTGAAAGCGGCCGGCTTGCAGCGCGTCAACGTCAGCCTCGACACCTTGGATCCGGACAAGTTCCATGCCCTGACCCGCTGGGGCTGGATCGAGGACGTCTGGCGGGGCATAGAGGCCGCCGAGGCGGCCGGCCTGCAACCGCTGAAATTGAATGCCGTCATCGTGCGTAATTTCAATGACGGACAAGACATGCTGGAGCTGGCGGCGCTGACTCTGGAACGCGACTGGGAAGTGCGCTTCATTGAAATGATGCCCTTCGACGCCGTAACGGATTTCCAGCAGTCCAACGTCGTGCCTTTCCGGGAGATGCAGGCGACGATTGAGGCGGAGTTCGGTCCCTTGGAGGAAGCGAGCTACGATTACGCGGATCCCAGCCGTCCCTATCGCATCCCGGGCGCGCGCGGCACGTTGGGCTTCATCAACAGCGTGACGGAGCCCTTTTGCCAAGGTTGCGGCCGCGTCCGGCTGACCGCGGACGGCAAGCTGCGCCTCTGCCTTTTGAAGGAGGATGAAGTGGATTTGCTCACGCCTTTGCGCGCTGGGCGCTCGCGCGCGGAGATGCAGCGGATTTTCTGGGAAGGAGCGTTTCACAAGCCTTGGGGCCACGATCTGGCCTTGGGCTCTTTCGCGGACAATCGAGCCATGAATCAGCTGGGGGGCTAGGTCGTGTGGGTATTTGCTTCATCCAGATCCAAGCCCCTGCCAAGTACAGAAAACCCAAGAAACGATGGGCGTATTGATCGTAGCGAGGGGCCACGCGTCGCCCGCGCTTGAACCAGCCGATGCCCTGCGCCTCGGCGTTGCGCGCCTTGTGCCGATCCGGTTCGTGGGCCGAGAGCGCGTACGCCGGGCCCGCGCGGGAATGGCGGCCTCAAGGCCCCGTTGCACCAGCTAGGCGCGAAAAACGTCGGTGCCATAGGCCCCGATGCGGCCGTCCAGGGGCTTCCGCCAAGGTTCAAGCTTGGGCACCGTCGCGGCACTGGCCGCCTGTCACGCACAGACCGGGGAAACGACCCCGTCGATCCGTCTCAGGATGCGGATCTGGGCGCTGAAGCCGCCTCCAATGCGTCCGAGGGCGGGATCTGCCTCTTTATGGGGGTGCTGTCCCGACACCACGACGGACAGTTCTGGGTCAGGCTGTATGTGCGTCATCCGACGCGGCAGATGTCCCGGTCTCGCCTGCCGGCCTATCGGCAGTATCCACTCCCCGTATGCCGGCGGCAACTGGCGTCAAGACCGCCTGTGCGCGCCTGCATGGCGCTTCAGTGAACAGACGGTGGCGCGCGTCGCGGCCCGCTTGGCTATGCGCGGGGCTACGTCTTTGCCGATAGACAATAGGTAGTTTTGACCCATCCTGACCACGATTAGGAGGAGTGATCCATGCGATTCAAGGGGCGCGGGCTAGGGCAAGCACTGGGGGTCTTGGCGGTGGCGGCGGGTCTGCTCGGACGCAGCGCGGCGGTGGCGGCGCAGACGAATTCCCAACCGACCTTCGCGGCGGCGCAAGTGGCGGAGACTTTCCTGGTGGACGTGCCCGAATCCGCGCTGCTGCCGGCAGCGACGGGGGGCGACGGGGAACTGACCTACGCCTTCGCCCCGACGACGCCGCTGCCGACGGGGCTGTCTTTCGATGCGGCGGGGCTGAATCTGCGCGGCACGGCGCAACGGGCGCCGGCGGCGACGACCTACCGGCTGGTGGCGACGGACGCGGACGGCGAGACGGCCACGCTGGAAGTGATCGTGACGGTGGCCGTGCAGCCGTCCTTCGGCGCGGTCGCGGGTCCAGCCCTGACGTTCACGGCGGGCACGGCGCAGACGACAGCCGCGTTGCCGGCGGCGCGGGGCGGCGCGGGAACCCTGACCTATGCGCTGGATCCGACCCCGCCGCTGCCGCGCGGTTTGACCTTCGATGCGACCGCGCGGACCGTGACGGCCGACGCGACGGCGGCCGCGCAGGCGGCGACGACCTACCGGCTGGTGGCGACGGACACGGCCGCCGTGACGGCGACGCTGGAGTTCACGATCGCGATCGGGAACGACTATGACGCGGACGACGACGGTCTGATCGAGATTGCGACGCTGGCCCAGCTGGACGCCGTGCGCTATGACGTAGGCGGCCATGGCAGTTCCTCTGCCGCGGCTTACAGGACGGCCTTTCCGCTCGCTGCGACGCGCATGGGGTGTCCTGGAAGCAAATGCGCGGGCTACGAGCTGGCGGCCGACTTGGACTTCGACCAGAACGACGACGGGCGCATCACGGCGGCCGATGCGGCCTATTGGAACAACGGCGCCGGCTGGGATCCGATCCGAGTCGTCAGCCCGGAGGGGCACATCACTCCCTTCCACTGTACGTTTCAGGGCAACGGCCACGCGATATCCCATTTGTATGTTCACCGCCCCACGGGGACCGGAGGGCTGTTCGGCCGCGTGGCCAAGGGCGGTCGCGTGGAAGGATTGACGTTGCGGAACGTTCAGATCTGGGGTGACGGGGCTGGCTCTGTGGCTGTAAGCAACTTGGGTACGATCACTGACGTCGCGGTCAGCGGTTCCGTCACGGCGCGTCGGAGCCACGCGGGCGGTCTGGTGGGTAACAATAACGGCCAGATCACGACGAGCTCCTCTTCCGCGACGGTCAGCGGTTCCTCAAACGTAGGAGGGTTAGCCGGACGTAATATCGCGTTCGGAAGCATCGTCGCCAGTTATGCGACAGGCACGGTCGCAGGCAGCGGGGGCGCGGTCGGCGGCTTGGTCGGGAGCAATACAGGGCTGATCACGGCCAGTCATGCGACAGGGGCCGTCACGGGCGGCGGGGATGAGGTCGGCGGCTTGGTTGGGAGCAATAAATGGAATAAAAATTCGATAATTATCGCCAGTTATGCGACGGGGGCCGTCACGGGCAGCGGGGACGCGGTCGGCGGCCTGGCCGGAAGCAATACCGGCCGGATTATCGGCAGTTTCGCCCGCGGGGCCGTCACGGGCCGCAGCGATACGCACGTCGGCGGTCTCGTGGGGCATAACGACGGGACCCTCACGGCCAGTTACGCGACGGGCGCGGTCGCCACCAGCGGCTCCCAGGCGGGCGGCCTGGCCGGTGCCAACGCCGCGTCCGGTCGGATCGCGGCCAGTTACGCGACGGGCGCGGTCACCGCGAGCAGCGCGCAGGACGTGGGCGGTCTGGTCGGGGACAACCAGGGCGCGGTGACGGCCAGTTACGCGACGGGCGACGTCGCGGGCGACGCCCGCGTGGGCGGTCTGGTCGGGAACAACCAGGGGCAGGGCGCGGTGACGGCCAGCTACGCCCGCGGGGTCGTGTCCGGACGCGCCCAGGTCGGGGGCCTGGTGGGCGCGGCGACCGCGCCGAGCGCGATCACGGCCAGCTACTGGGACACGACCGCCAGCGGCCAGACCGCCAGCCGCGGCGGGACGGGGCAGACCACCCAGGCGTTGCAGGCGCCCACCGCCTACGCCGGCCTCTACGCCGCGTGGAACGTGAACCTGGACGGACGCGCCGGGGGCGATGCGCCGTGGGATTTCGGCGCGGCCAGCCAGTATCCGGTCCTGCAGTACGGCCGGCTCTGTAGCGCGGACCAACGAACGGACTGACAGGCCCTTGGCCCGTCTTGCTTTCTCGATGCCGCCGATGCCTGCAAGATCTTCGTTGGCCCGAATGGAAGCCTCCTAGCCCGCGCAGGGGAGGGGGCGCATACAACGAGGCGCGGCAACGGCGCCGCGTGGATATCCGGGCCCGGCTCTGCGAGCGGGCCGCTTCCGATGCAGCGCCGGACGCGTAAATGCCTGCGGACGCGCACCGCAGTGCCCCAAAGCCTGTAAGCGGTAGTCTTTGCGTCTCGTAGAGCGCGCCTTACCGGCAAGTGCAGGCGGCGATCCCCCGTGAGGCGTCCGTGGCTCACCCGGCACCCACGGACAGTTGAAGCCCTCATCTCTGCCGTTCAGATCCTCGCGGGGCGGAGAAGCATACCCGCGCCGGAGTCGCGGGCCGGAGGCATCCGGTACGCTGTCCTCAAGGGAGATCAGCGGGGCGTCAGAGAGACCTGCCGGTCGGACGCGACGCAGCCACTCGCATGCGAGGCGAGATTTCGCCTCCATCGTAAGCGAGCGGCAAGGGCGGTCTTGGCAGGGCAATCCATCTAACAGGGCAGGCCTTGCGCGAGGAGACCGCCGCGGCGATTGGTAGGCAGACGTCAGCGACCGGGCAGATCTACGCGCGTAAACTCAGGACAGGGCGCCTCCAAGTGGGTGCCTGCGATAAGGATGCACGCGTCCCGGCCACGATGCAGGTTCGTGGGAGAAATCCTAGGATTTCTCTGCGCATTCCCTGTAACCTGGACGCAGTATTAGGTGGTATTGATACCTGACTCCAGCCAGAACCCAGGCGCGCGCCACGTACAGAAAACGCAAGCCGCGCGGGGCGTATGGGGCGCCGCGCGGGGCCGCGTGCCGCCCGCGTTTGAGCCAGCCGATGCCCCGTTCCACGGCGTTACGCGCCGGATATTGTGCCGGGTCGCGGGGCGGTTCGTGCGCCGGGCTACGGGCAGACGGCCTTGATGACAATGGATCTCGGCGTTGCCTGCGCAGCGTCTCGGCTCCCGCTGCGGCCGTATAACGGAAATGCCGGACGGCATGGTGTATAATTTTGCGGAGCGTCAATTCGCACAGGAGACACGATCTTGATTACCTTAACCGAGACGGCGGCCGATCGGCTGCAAAAGATAATGACCGAGAAAGGCATGGTCGATACGCACGGCCTGCGCGTCTTCGTCAAAGGCGGCGGATGCGGCGGCATGCAGTACGGCATGACCTTTGACGACGGCGAGCGGGACGGCGACGAAGTCTCCCGGCAGCACGGCATGAAAGTCGTCGTCGATCCCATGAGCATGTTCTACGTGGACGGCGCGTCCATTGACTACGTGGAATCGTTGATGGGCGGAGGGTTCCATATCGAGAACCCGAACGCGGTCAGCACCTGCGGCTGCGGCAGCAGCTTCCGCACGGACAGCCACGCTGCGGCCGGGGCGGGCGCGGGTTGCGGCCACGGCTAATACCCATTCGCCCTTTTTCTCACGCTGGAGCGCACCCGTTATGGCCAAAGCCGTGCGCGCCCGCATCTATTCCGTTGACGAAGCCCGCGCGATCTTGCCGCGGGTGCGCGCGCTCATGGACAGCTTGCAAGAAACGCGCGAGGAAATCGTGGCCCTGCAACCGCAGGTTTGGCCCTTCCTGCGCAGCAAAATCTCCAACGGCGGCAATGCCCAGCTGACGGATTTGACCGAACAGTTCGCCCGGCTCACGTCCGCCGTAGAGCAGATTACGGATCTGGGCATCCTGGTCAAAGATATCGACGAGGGCATCGTGGATTTCCTGTCCGTCCGCCAAGGCAAACGGGTCTATCTGTGTTGGAAGCACGGCGAGGAAGACATCACGCATTGGCATGACATCAATGCCGGCTTCGCGAGCCGTCAACCGATTGACGAAACGGACTTCGACGACGATTTTGAAGGTCCCTTGTGAAACGGAGCGCACGGTAGGCCAGCATGCCCAATCCTTTCAACGCGCCTGAATGCAGCGTCGCCGAAGTAGCCCAACGGCGGGCGCAGTCCGACGCGTTTCACTTGGTGGACGTCCGCGAGGACGAGGAACTGACGATCGCGGCGATCGAGGGCGCGTTGCATCTGCCGTTGAGCGCCTTGCGGGAGCAAGGCGAAGCGGCCCTGCCCGCCGCGTTGCAAGACAAGAACGCGGACTGCGTTCTCTTCTGCCACAAAGGCGCGCGCAGCGCGCGCGTTACGGCTTGGCTCCGGGAAAGGGGTTGGACCCGCGTCAAATCCATGGACGGCGGCATAGATGCCTGGGCCAAAGAAGTGGATTCGGCACTGGACTTGTATTGAGAGGATGGCCTCACGCGGCGGCGGGACGCGGTTCTTCCATTAACCCAGGCGGAATGCGGCGCGGATCCGCGATCAGGGAACCCAGGACCTGCATATTCCTGAGATCGGACGCGCGCGCGATCGTTTTGGGCGTTTCCAGCAGCAGCGGGCGGTCGAACCAGCGCGGATCGTTGAGAATGAACCTGAAAGGCGCGGCGCCCAATTCGCCTTCGCCCACATGCTGGTGACGGTCCCGATGGCTACCCAAGGCCCCTTGGCTGTCGTTCAGGTGCCAGCAACGCACGGCGTCCAGGCCGAAGGCCTGATCGCAGGCGCGCAGAAACGCTTCATAGCCGGGTTGCGTACGCAAGTCGTAGCCGGCCGCGAAGGCGTGGCACGAATCCAGGCATACGCCCACGTGGGCGCGCGCAGACGTTTGGCGCACCAGCTGCCCCAGCTCGTCCGTCGAGCGCCCGATAACGGTGCCTTGCCCCGCCATGATCTCGAACAGGAGCTGGGTATCCGCCAGTCGAGGATGCGCCGCGTAGACGTCGTTGACCGCGGCGGCGATGCGTTGGATGCCCGCATCCGGGCCGGCGCCCTTGTGCGCGCCCGGATGCAGGACCACGAACGGAATGCCCAGGCTGTGCGCGCGCAGCAATTCGTCCTGAAGCGCCGCGCGGCTTTGCCGTTGCACGTCCTTTTCCTGCGCCGCCAGATTGATCAGATAGCTGGCATGGGATACGGCCACCTGCAACCCGGACGCGGCGAACTGCGCGCGCCACTGGCGGATGCTGTCCGGAGCCAAAGGCCGGGCGCGCCACTGGCGGTTGTTCCGGGTGAAGACCTGCACGGCGGACATGTGCAGATCCGTAGCGCGGGCGACGGCGGTATGCACGCCGCCGGCGACGGAAAGATGGGCGCCGATGCGGGCGAGGGGCGGGCGCGGCGTCACGCGCGCCTCCGGCCGCCGGGCAAGAGCGCAGAGGAATGCCCGTCAGGGCGCGACGATGCCGCGTGAACGTTTTGGCGATTGACACCTCGACAGACCAAGCGCATATTGGATTGTATGAGGGAACGGCGGAAAGGACGATTTTTTCCCTGTCGTGGCGCTCGCCGCGGCAGCAGACGCGCGAGTTGGCCGCGCGGATCGCGCAGGCCTGCGCGGAAAGCCGTACGCCGGCCGCGGCCTTGGATTTGCTCGCCGTGGCTACCGGTCCCGGCAGTTTTACCGGCGTGCGCATCGGTCTCAGCGTCGCCAAGGGCATGGCGCTGGGCGCGGCTCGCCCCCTGCCGCTCGTGGGCGTGCCCAACCTGTCTTGCGTACTGGCTCCTTTGCACCGGCAGGCGCGGGCGACCGGTCCCGGCGCGACGCTGATAGGCGTCGCGCCGGTCGGACGGGAAAAATTCGCCTGGACCGCCCTGGCGGCGCAGGAGGCCTGGCGCTATTGCCGCCAGGAGGATCTCCGCTGGGGATCCGCGCAGGATCTGGAAGCGTGCCTGCGCGCCCGAGCGCAGCGGGGCGGGGTGGAGACAGTCTGGCTGGGCGGCACGGTGCCGCCTTCAATTCGGGAACTGGCAACGGCATGGCCGGAACTGACGCTTTGCGCCTCGCGCGACGAAGCGCCGACGGCAATCCAGTTGGCCCGCTTGGCGCTGCGCCGCTGGCGGCGCGATCCCGACGGAACGGCTCCGCAGTCGCTGGCGCCCCTCTACTTGGGGGTTCTCTGATGGCGACGCGTCCGCCGGCCCTGGGCGCGCCCGTGACGTATGCCGTCATGGCGGCGGAAGATCTGGACGCCGTATGCCAAATCGAAAGGGAAAGCTTTCGGCCGGCGATGAGTCGCCCGCGTCTTGCGCAGCTAGCGCGCATGCGCGCCGGCTTCGCTTTTCGCGTGTTGCGGGCGCCCAGTCGCGCGGCGGGTACCGGATCCGGCGCGACGCCGCAGGCTTACATCTGTTGCTGCCGCGCGGGGCCTGCGGTGCATATCGTCAAATTGGGCTGTCTCAAGGCCGCGCGCGGCCAGGGCTTGGGCCAGGGCCTTTTGTTCAGCCTCCTGCAGGAAATGATCCAGGCGCAGGCGGAAGCCATGCATTTGGAAGTGCGCGCATCCAACGGCGCAGCCCGCCGTCTTTACCTCAGCGCGGGCTTTCGCGTGGACGGAACGCAACGACGGGGCTATCCGGATGGCGAAGACGGCTTGCGCATGTCTCTGACCCGCCTGCAGGATCCTCCGCGACGGCGCGCGCTGGCGCAACGATACCGCGCCGTCATGCAGGCCTTGCAGAGGCGCTTCAGCGTACCGGAGGAAGCCTGCCGATGACGACGTCAAGCACGCCTCGAGACGCGATGGCGGCGCTGGAAGCGGAGGTCAAGACGTGCCGCCAGTGCAACCTGTGCCAGGGGCGCACCCACGCGGTGCCGGGGGAAGGGGATCCGCAGTCCGTGATTCTGTTCATCGGCGAAGGGCCTGGCGCAGACGAGGATGCGCAAGGACGGCCGTTCGTCGGACGCAGCGGCCAACTGTTGACGCGTATGCTGGAGCGGGTAGGCATCGATCGGGCCCGCGTCTACATTACCAATGTCGTCAAGTGTCGCCCGCCCGGCAACCGCGATCCGTTGCCCCCGGAGATCAAGGCCTGCCAAGCGTATCTGGCGCGCCAGATAGATATCATCAACCCCCGCATCGTCGTTACCTTGGGGCGCTTCAGCATGCAACGCTGGTTTCCGGGCGAGCGCATAACCCGCATTCAGGGCAAGATCCGCAATATCGGCCAGGGCCGCTGCGCCATTCCCCTGTTCCATCCCGCGGCCGTGTTACGCGATCCGGGCAAAATGGCCGCTTACGAACGCCCCTTTGCCCGCTTGCCCGAGTTGATCGCCCGCGCGCAAGAAGCGAATCGCAAGGCGGAGCGGGGCGAAGGGTTGCCGCCGGGCATACCGCATCCGGGGGATCCGGATTTCGACGTCCCGCCCGCGCCCAGCGGGGGCCAGGCATCGCTTTTCGATTGAGCGCGCAAGGCCGTCACCGCGCGCCGGCGCGCATCCCGGCGATGCCGGCGCAGAAGCAGATTTTCGACAGGAGCATGAACGAAGAATGGACGTGCAAACGGATACCGTAACGGAGCGGTCTGCGCCCCCGGCGGGCGTATTGCGCCTGGTGCCGCTGGGCGGCCTGGGCGACATCGGCAAGAACATGATGCTGATCGAATACGAAGAGGATCTGATCGTCATTGACGCCGGCTCCATGTTCCCCACCGAGGAGACGCCGGGCGTGCAGCTGATTATTCCCGACGTGGAATACCTGCTGGAAAGAAAAGACAACGTGCGCGGCGTCGTGCTGACCCACGGCCATGAAGATCACATCGGCGCCTTGCCGTTCCTGATCAACGATTTCGGCCTGGAAGTCCCGATCTACGGCGCGGATCTGACGATCGGCGTGGTCGAGCACAAACTCAGGGACGAAGGCCTGAACGACGCGGCCGCGTCGCTGTTGCGGGAAGTCGATACGCGCACGCGCTTGCCGTTGGGCTGCTTCGAAGTGGAGTTCTTTCAGGTCAACCACAGTTTTCCCAGCAGCATGGGCATTTCCGTCCGTACGCCCTTGGGACGGATTGTCCATACGGGCGATTTCAAGTTCGACGCCCACCCCGTCGTCGACGATCCCCTCAACGAAGAGCGGTTGGCGCAATGGGGCCGGGAAGGCGTGCTGCTGCTGATGGCGGACAGCACGAACGCGGAAGAGACCATCGCCACCGACAGCGAGAGCGTCATTGAAGACAAACTCCAGGAATTGTTCGAACAGGCCCCGGGGCGCGTCTTTCTGTCCACGTTCGCCAGCAACATCAGCCGGCAGCAACAGGTCATTCATTTGGCCCGCCGCAACGGCCGGCGCGTCGGGTGGGTGGGACGCTCCATGTTCACCTACGGGGGCAACGCCATTCGGCTCAACTATCTCGACATCCAGCGCCAGGCTTTGCTCTCCAAGCAGGAGATCAACGAGGAACCGGACGCTACGGTCTGCGTCCTCATCACCGGCAGCCAGGGCGAACCGCTGAGCGCGCTGAACCGCATGAGCAAGGAAAGCCACCGCGATCACGACATCCGGCCTACCGACACGGTCATCATCAGCGCCAGTCCCATTCCCGGCAACGAAGTGGCCTTTTATTCCATGGTGAATCGCCTTTTCCGCCTCGGCGCCGAGGTCGTTTATCCCGATCTGGCGGACATCCACGTGTCGGGGCACGGCAGCCAGCGCGAAAACCAACGCATGCTCCAGTTGCTGCGTCCGCGTTACTTCGTGCCCGTGCATGGCGAATATCGGCATTTGCTGCTCAATGCGCGCAGCGCCTACGCGGTGGGCGTGCCGGAGGATGCGGTATTCATTCTGGAGGACGGGCAGTGCCTGGAAATGGGGTACGCGCAGGGTGCCGCGTCCGCCAACGGGCAGGGCCCGGCCTTTCCGCGCGCCTGGCCGGGCGCGCGCGTGTCGGCGCAGCAGATCGTGATTGACGGCCACGTCATCAGCGACAACGACCAGATCATCAAGGAGCGGCAGTGGCTCATGGAAGGCGGCGTCGTGGCGTGCGTCATCCCCTACGACGCGCGCCGCCGCAAGATGCTGGGCCAGCCGCAGATCTTCAGTCGCGGGTTCCTCTATCCGGAAGAGGAAACCGAATTTTATGCCCGCGTCCAGGCGCTGGTCACGCGGCAATTCAATAAACTCACGACGCCCGGCGTACGCAACAATCCGCGCGACATCGAGAAAGATCTGCGCGGGGCCTTGAATCGCTTCTGCCGTCAGGAATTCGGCCGCCGCCCTGTCATCGTGTCCCGGCTGTTGCCCGTCAAGTGAGACGTTGGCGGGCCGGGTAGCGGATCAGGCCGTTCCCGCCTGCATCCGAACCCCCAGGCCTTGGCTGGAGGCAGGGAGCTGGGTCCGCCCGCGGCGCCCGTAGCGGCCAGGCGTCCGGTTGCGCCTCCAAGTCGCGTCCGCGATGACGTCCGCGCGGGGGACGCGCGCCCCGTTCCGGACGGAACGCGGTCCCCTTTGCGGAGCCTTGGGCCGCCCGCGCCCGCGGCTTGGCCGGACGTCCAGCGCCTGCAAGGTTACATATGGGAAGTTTATGCGTAAATCTGCCCTGACGTATACAATGCCTGTTTGATGCAGGGGTATAGAGGGAGCGGAGAAAGCGCAAGCAAGAGGAAAGGCCGTTCCGGTTTCTGCGCCGACCTCCGTTTCGTTGCCCTGCCGGCATGTCTTTGACGAGGCGATTGCGGTCGCATGCCCAAATCCAGACGTAGCGTTGTCCGCTCCGGGAAGTTCGCAGGCCAGATAGGCCTCTTTCTGGTCAACCCCAAAGTGAACGGCACCTTGCTGGTTACGGTGTCGGCGCTGACGCTGTTAAGTCTCCTGTCTTTTTCGCGCGGGCAGCTGACCGATATCTGGATCGATCTCCTGCAGCGGGGCTTCGGCGCCGGCGCGTGGGGCGTGCCCATCGTGACCGGTTTCCTGGGCTTCTGGATCATCCTGCGGTCTTTGGAGCATATGCCGCATCTGTCGTGGCAACGGCCGGCGGGCCTGGGCTTGCTGTTTCTCTGTTTCGTGACGGCCCTCGCGCTGGCTCCCGGCCTCGTGTTTTTTGAAGCGGCGCGCGTGCTGTCTCCGGCCGCGGCCTCGGCGGGCGGCTGGGTGGGCAGCCAACTGGGCGCCTGGCTGCGCTTCCAGCTGGGCACGTCGGGCGCCTGGCTCGTGATCTTGGTGACGGCTCTGACCGGCTTTTACATGATGCAGCCCGAACTGTGCCTGCGCGCCGCGGCGTCCGCGCAATGGGCGCTGGCGCGGCTGTGGGCGCGCATGGGCGAAGTGCCCAGCCGCCGCCGCAAGCCCACGCCGTGGCGCCAGACGCGGGGGTACCGCGCGCTGCAGTGGTTGCGCGCGTTGCGCATTGATACGGAGCCTTGGCAACGCCGTTATGCGGAATGGGAACGGCGGTATTTCGACCGGGTGGAACGGTTGCGCCAGCGCCGCGTCGAGACGTCCGACGTCCAGCCCGAACTGGCGCCGACGGCCGCGGCGGCGCGTCCGCCCGCGTCCGTCGCGGTCGAGGCGGACGCGCCGGAGGAGCCGCGCCCGGCGTCGGAGGAAACGGCGCCCGTCGTCGTCCCGCAACCGTACGCGGGCGATATCGAAAGGGCGGAATACTGGCCGTTGCCCGATCTCAATCTCATTCTGGAGACCCGGCGCCGGATCGCCGAATCGGACGAACGCATCCGGCGTTGCGGCGTCCTGTTGCAGGAAACGTTGGCGCTGTTCGGCGTGCCGGCCAGTTTTGAAGGGGCCTACAAGGGACCGGCCGTGACCCAGTACCTGATTAAACCCGGTTTCATAGAGCGGCTGGACAGCCGGGGCCGGCCGCACCGCACCAAGGTGAAGGTCAGCAAGATCACGAGCCTGCAGAATGACCTGGCGCTGGCCGTGGCCGCGCAGTCCGTGCGCATCGAGGCCCCTATCCCGGGGACCAGCTACGTCGGCATCGAGATCTCCAACGCCAACATCAATTCCGTCAGTTTGAAGGAACTGTTCGAGAGCGAACAGTTCCAGTCCATGGACGCGGCCCTGCCGCTGGCCTTGGGCGAGGACGTGAAGGGCAAGCCGATCGTGGCCGATCTGGCCAGGATGCCCCATTTGCTCATTGCCGGGGCTACGGGGACGGGCAAGTCCGTATGCATCAACGCCATCATCACCACCCTGTTGCTGTCGCATACTCCCGATACGCTGCGCTTCCTCTTGATCGATCCCAAGATGGTGGAACTGAACGACTACAACGAAATCCCCCATCTGATCGAATCCGTGGTGACGGACGTGGAGGAGGCGGAGCGCGTGCTGGAATGGTGCGTCCAGGAAATGGATCGTCGCTATCGCCAGCTCAATCAGGAAAAGGCGCGGGACATTCGGCGCTTCAATGCCAAGCGCCAAAGCCAAGGGGAACGGCCTCTGCCGTATATCGTGGCGGTCATTGACGAAATGGCGGACTTGATGATGTCGGCGCCCCAGGAAGTGGAGCGGTCGGTGTGCCGTTTGGCCCAGATGGCCCGCGCGGTCGGCATCCACCTCATCATCGCGACGCAACGGCCTTCCGTAGACGTAATCACCGGCCTGATCAAGGCCAATTTCCCGGCGCGCGTCGCGTTCGCCGTATCCAGCCAGACGGACAGCCGGGTAATCATCGATGCGCCCGGGGCGGAGCGCCTCCTGGGCAAAGGCGATATGTTGTTCGTGGCGCCGGACGCGACGCGCTCCGGCCGCGTCCAGGGCACATGGGTAAGCGATGCGGAAATTCACAAAATGGTCGCTTTCTGGAAGGCGGCCAAGCAAAGCCGGGAACGAGCCCAAAGCTCTGCCAACGCAGAGGATCAGGGGCCGCCGCCAACGCCGGCCGCGCCGTTGCCGGCACCGGCAGAGCGTCCGGCTGCGGAAGACGATGCGCCGCCGTTTCCCCTGGATGACGTTCTGCCCGTGCCGCCGGCGCGCGTACCGTCCGGCGAGGCGGGCGCGCAGGAATTCTTGCCCGTTACCCCGCATCCGGAGCCCGCGCGCGTTGAATGGGTAACGGAGGACGCCGACGGCGTCTTGACGGACGAGAACGTCACACGAGCGCAAGAGGACGCGCGCGCGCCGGTCGCGGCGGAAGCGTTGCCCGTCGACGCGGAGCCCGCGCGCGCAGAGCCGTCCTCCGCGGCAGCGGATCCGGAAAGCGAAGCCAGCGTCTACGCGCGCAGCGTACAATTGGCGCAGGGCGGCGCCGTATGCTCCGCGTCCCTGTTGCAACGCCGTTTAAAGGTCGGCAAGACCAAAGCGCTGGCGTTGCTCGATCAGATGATGGCGGACGGGCATGTGGACGAAGAGCGCCTGGATAGCCGCACCTTCATGGATCTGATTCGGTACCGGGAACGCCGCCCACGGCCGTAAATACGCCGTTGCGTACAGTTCTGTTTAACGTAATCAAGGCGCTTTGGCGGATCGTCCTTTCGGTATGGCGGCCTGGCAATGAACGGCTCTGCGTTGTACGCGGATCGGTGCGCGTGCCAGCCGTTTCGGGCCTTGCCGTGCCGGTCGGTTACCTCGGCCCCTAACCGCCAGTCGTCACAGGCCGCGCAGGGGCGGCAAGGCCCAGAACGTACGCGGGCCGATACGCCTCGGATGCGGTGCGCGTGCCGAGCGCGACAGACGCAAGCGGCGGGCGCAACCGAGCTGCGCGCAGCGTCCCGGACGGCAGGCGGGAAGCGTTTGAGCGCCGGACGCTTGTCTTTGCTCCCCGCCGCGGCAACGCTACGCCGCATTCTGCGACGTTGACGGGGGATCCTCCAGCGACAGGGGTTCCTGCATGAAGCGCCGCAAAATCGTGGACACCTGGCCCTGATATTTCCGGCTCATAATGACGTTGGCGGATGACTTGCGCATCACGCGCTCCGGGATGGTGCCCCGGAAATGCTGCGCGAAGAAGCCTTCGTCCGAAGCGCCCAGCATCAGGAGATCGGCGTTGCGACTGGTCGCCAAAATGCCGTTCTCCACGTCATCCGCTTCGATGGAACGGAATTCGGTCTCCAGGCCTACGTCTTCCGCCAAGCCCAGCGAATTCTGTTGCACCACGGGAATGTTTTCGCGGTCTTCGTGCGACGTTACGATGTATACGGTCCTGACCTGGATGGCTTGATCCGCGCCGGGCGCCGTCGCGTCGTCCCGCTCCGCCGCGGGCGCGGCGTCCTGCGCCCGGTAGAAGTTGACGATGTCGCGGACGATTTCATAGCTCATGCGCAGGTTCACGCCTTGGCCGCGGCTGGGAATCACGATGCGCCGCGGCCGCTGCCACAGGCTGTTGAAATGCGCGACTACGATATCGCAGGGCGGGTTGCTGCCGATGAGATCGATGACGGAACCGAAGGCGTGCTTGCTGCCGACGTTGGCTCCGGGCCAGCCGAAGAGAATGATATCGGCGTAATAGCGACGGGCAATGGCGTTGATGGATTGCCCGATGTTGCGCCCCAGCACCGTCAGCTCCCGATGGGGCAGGTGCAAGGTCTTGGCGGACCGCAAGGCCGGTTGCGTCATGCCCGTATCGATCATGTCCACGTAGTTTTCCGCGTTGGAGGCGTCCACGCCGGGCAGTTTGACCACATGCACGGCGAAGACTTCCCGGCCCCTTTGCTGCGCGAAAATGGCGCCCAGACTGCCCAGGCTGCTGGCCATGTACCGGTCCTTGACCGGCACCAAGACCGTTTTGAGGCCGGTCGTGGCCTCCGCCAGGCGGAGAGACGCCCGACTTTCCGACAAGATGCGATTGGGATCCACTTCCCACTTGGTCTGATTGGGCACGTTATGGAACAGGTACAGCAGGATGCCGCCGACCAGCCAGAGCAGGGCCACGCCCCAGGCCAGGAAGCTCAACTGCAGCAGCGAGAGCGCCAGTAACGAGCAGATGCCGATGCCGAACCAGGGCAGGAACGGATTGCCGGGCAATTTGAAGCGGCGTTCCAGGTCGGGACGCCGTTTGCGCAGGCTGATCACGGAGTAGCAGACCATCATGAAAAGCAGCAGAAACATGATGTCGGCGCTGGCCGCTACGTCTTCGATGGGCAAGGAAACGACCATGATGCAGACCAGCAACCCGCTCATCAGCACGGCCAGGTACGGCGTGAAGGTGCGGGGATTGATGCGGCTGAAAATGGGGGGCAGGTTGCCGTCCCGGCCCATGGCGAAACTCACGCGGCTGGATCCGTACAAGGTCGCGTTGAGGGCGCTCGTGGTGCTGGCCAACCCGGCCAGGAGCAGGATGAAGCGGCCGCCGTTAGGAAAGATCTGGGCCGCGACTTCCACCATGCCCAATTCGCCCAGGGAACCCAGATAGGCATAGACCGGCACGTTGGGATCGTCGGAGCGTATGGCGCCCATGACCACGATGGCCGTGAGAAGGTAGATGGTGACGGCGATGGCGATGCTCAGGCCGATGGCCAGCGGGATGTTGCGGCTGGGATTTTTGACCTCTTCCCCGCTCTGGGCGATGATCTCGAACCCTTCGAAAGCGATGAAGGTCAGGCCCATGGCTACGAACACGCCCATCATGCCGAAAGGCAGAAACGGCCGGAACGAACTCTCGACGGCCGCGCTCACGGATCCGCCCGTCTGGATCAGAATGCTCGCCACGCCGTAGCCGCCCAACAGCACCAGGATGAGAATTTTGATGCTGGTCACCACGTTGCCGATCAAGCCGGTTTCCGAGGATCCCTTGAAGTTGATATAGGTGAAGGCCAACGCCATGGCTACGCCGACGCCCACCTGCGTCCAATGCACCAGGGGACAGGTCGCTTCGCCGGCCGCGCAGAAGTTGGCGAGATGCAGGCCCCACAGTCCCAGCAGCTCCACGAAGAAAGCGCCGAAGGCCAAGGCGTACAAGGCGCAGGCCAGGGATTGGGCGAACCAACTCATCCACCCGGAGAGAAAGCCGAACAGATCGTTCATGCCCTGCTTGATCCAGAGATAGCCGCCGCCGGCCGCGGGGAAGCAGCTGCCCAATTCGGCATAGCAGCCGCCGATGATGAGGGCAATGCAGCCATTGAGCAGGAAAGCCAGCAGGAGGCCGGGACCCGCTTGGCCCGCGGCGATGCCGGTCAACACGAAAATGCCGGCGCCGATCATGGCGCCGACGCCGATCATGGTGACGGCGACGACGCCCAGATCGCGGGTCAGCGCGACCTGGGCGGGCGGAGCGAGCGAGGAAGGCTTCATGACTTGCGCGCCAACGGCGAAGGCGTTGCGGAACGCCCGACCAACGGGTCGCTCCCGACGCGGTCAGGGCCTCGAAATACAGGACATTACAGGCTTTGGGGGGACGTCTAGAGTCGCGCGCGACAAAGCTGAACCGCGGTTAGATGCGGCCGCAAGCAGGCCCTGCCCGGGCGTAAGGAGCAACGGATTGCGTTCCGGACCAACGCCGAGACGCGTCGGCAGCCAGACGGCGCGCGCGGCGAGACGGGAGGACGCTTTCCAGGCAGGCGAAAGGCTCAAAGGCGGCAATCCGGGCTGGACCCGGGCGCGCTACCTTTCAATGGGCAAGCCGATGGCGTTGCCCCATTCGGTCCAGGAACCGTCATAGTTGCGCACGTTTTTATAGCCCAGCAAATACGTCAAAACGAACCAGGTATGGCTGCTGCGCTCGCCGATCCGGCAATACGCAATCAGTTCCTCGTCCGAGTCGAAATCCTGTTCCATCTCGTAAATGGCGCGCAACTCATCCGCGCTCTTGAAAGTGCCGTCCGTATTGGCCGCCCGCGCCCAAGGCACGTTTTTGGCATTGGGAATGTGCCCGCCGCGCAAGGCGCCCTCCTGCGGATAGTCGGGCATCGCAATGAGTTCGCCCCAATACTCGGCCGGACTGCGAACGTCCACTAGGGAACCGCCTTGGTTGATATGCGCCAAGACGTCGTCGCGCTTGGCGCGAATGGACTTTTGGGGCATGTCGGGCATCTGGAAATCGGTGGGCTCCGGTTCCGGGATTTCCTGGGTGATTTCGCGCCCTTCTTCCAACCATTTCTGGCGTCCGCCATCCATGACGTAGACGTTTTGGATGCCGTACATGGTCATGACCCAAAAGGCGAAGCAGGCCCACCAGTTGTTCTTGTCGCCATAGAGAACGATTTGCGAGTCATTGGCCACGCCGAGCGCGCTCAGAAGTTCCGCCATGCCTTCCCGATCGATGTAGTCGCGCGTCAATTCATCGTTGAGATCTTGCGTCCAGTCCAGATCGAGCGCCCCGGGGATATGGCCGATTTCATACAGCGTGGGATCTTCATTGCATTCCAGCAAGATCACCCTGGGGTCGCGCACGCGGTCCGCGACCCATTCAGTATCCACCAGCACTTCGGGATGAGCGTAGCCCTTGTCTACCATATTCCGTCCTTTCAGATATGCATCATGGCCAGGCAAAAAACGGGAAGCGGCGAGTCGTCTGCGCTCGCTCCATCTTGCCTATACGGTTTACGCGCGGAACCCCATTACGCTTGGTTCTCGCGGGCGTACGCGGGGGAAGGGATTGCGCATCCCGGATCAGGAAGCGGGGCTCGCTCGCGTGAGGCGTCATAGCCTTGATAATATAGCACCGAAGAGGGGTTTCTTCAATTGTTGCGTTGCGTCTCGCGGCTTGGATCGACGTGGGCTCAGTAGGTGCGAACGGGCTCGGGCCGATAACGGCGGCCCAATGAGTCCTTGCGCCGCGCGACGTATTCCAGCAGGCGAGTCGTGCCCAACGGTTCGCTCTGGGACGACAGACGGTTTTCCGCCAAGCCTTCCAGTTCCGCCCGCGACAACACTTGATCCCGCAGCAAGGCTTGTCCGATCCGGTACAGGCGATGGCACAGTCCGATCGGCAGCGGCGCGACGCGCGGCGCCCGTCCCTTGACGATCCGCCCTACTTGCCGCACCAGCTCCCCGAATTCAAAACTCTCCGGCCCGCAGGCATCCAGGGTGGCGTTGGCGAAACGCGGTTCTTGCGTCGCGCGCACGCACAGTTCCGCCATGTCTTGCACATGGATGGGGCGCACGGCGTAGCCTACGGGACGCGGCACGGGAAACGCGGGCAAATGGCGGCAGGCCCAGGCGATGTTGTTCAGGAGCACGTCGCCCTGTCCGAAGAAAAGGGAAGGCCGCAAAATGGTATACGCCAGGCCGCAGGTGCGCACCGTCTCTTCCACCTGCGCCTTGCCGGCGAAGTAAGAGAGCTGCGAATCCGCGTCCGGATGCGTGATGGATACGTACACGACGCGCTGCACGCCGGCGCGGACAGCCGCCTCAATCAGGCGGCGGCAGTGATTGACGCTCAGGACATGGGTGGCGTGGCGGTGCCAGTACGTCAGATAGAGCGTGGCGCACCCCTGCATCGCGATCGCCAAGGTCTCCGGCATGTGCCACGCGAAGGGAAAGGCGGGCACTTGCCCGCCATACGGATCGATGGCGGAGGCGGGCGGCGCGTGGTTCGTCAGGGAACGGACCTTGCGGCCCTGCCTCAACAGCGTCTGCGCAATGAACCGCCCGCTGTAGGACCAGGCCCCGGTCACGATGTCGGCAGCTTGCCTGTCAGTCATGGATTCTGCTTGGCCCTGCGTTCACGTTGAGATGCCAACGACTCGTCATTATATAAGTCCTGACGGGGTTCGGGGCTGCATCGGCCTGGCCGCGTTCCCCGCTGTCCGTCCGCTACGCACGGCCTAGCCTCGGCTAGCCGTCAAGGGAACGACCGTCCGGTTACGGGGAATCCAAGGCCGTCAAATCGGCGTGGCGGGCCAATTGGCCATACAGGCAAGGACTGTAGAGAGATACCAGGAACATGGACAGCGGAACGGTCACGAGGAGGCCAATCCCTATGGCCACTGCGCCGACCAGCGTGCCGACGAAGAAAATGGCCAGACCCATGAGCGCGCCGACGATGACGATCCCCGCCACTTGCCCCAGATGCGCCAGGGTCCAAGACAGTATGGCTCCTATTCTCAGGCCATCCGCGATCCTTTGCCTTTGCGCGAAGGCAATGATAAAGCCCGGCGTGGCCAAGGTCACCGCTATGGATACGACGAATTGCAGGATGCCGCCCGCGACGGGTATTTCCAGATATTGGAACAGGCCAGACAGAACCGTTGCCGGCAAAGACCAGACGAGGCCGATGACAAAGAGCCCGAAACCGTTTTTCAAGTCCTCTCCGTACCGGTCCCATTCCGGCAGCAAGGGCTGCGTTTCGTTCTGGACGGCCCGCAAGGTTCGGAGGGCGTATCCGCCCAAGACGAAACCGCCGAGGAGACTCCCGATGACCCCGAGGCCCGCGAGCACTACAAGCACCGGCGCAGTCAGCAACAAAGCGTCCGACAAGTTGGCCACGGCCACTGCGAAGAACGAAGCGATGAGCGAAAGGAAGCCAAAGGCCACCATGGACACAGCCACAACCATGCCCAGACACAGCACGAGACCCCTGAGGAGCTTGGACATCAAGCGCGGATCTTGCTTGAACGAAAAACACAACTTGAGAGGGGCGCCAAAGTCCAACATGCAGCTCTCCTTATTGGCGGGCTGAGGCCTTGGCGTACGCGTCTCCTTCGGGATCCGCCGGAAGCCCCGCACCGTTCAGCCGGTTTGATCTACCGTGCGTTTTCCGGGCTCCAGAGGCCTGTCGGCCCGCGCCGAGCGGCGCGGACGCGCAACGGAAGGCTTGCCTCATGATACGCGCCTAGACGCTGGGAAAGCGACCGGGAAGCGAAAGCCGAGAGAGAAGCCTCCGAACTTTATCACACCGCGCCCTGCGCTCTATCATCGGGAACGGGAGGGATGAGAACGGTTGCGTTCGTGCAACAAGCCACCTGTCCATAGAGATGGCTGCTGTACAGGACGTTCCAGAGCATCGACAGCGGTCCCGTTACGCCAAGACTGATGAGCATGGCCAGCAAAAGGTCGGGATGAAAATAGAAGGAACCGGGAATAGAGAAGAAAAGAACCTCCGCGCTCAGGCCTGCCAGACAAGAAACCGTAGCGGCCAGGAAGGTGGCGCTGGCCGCGCGCGCGACTGGACCCTTGTGCGCAACGGTCCAGGACAAGATAGCCCTTACCCGGAGGCCGTCTCGGAAACGGCCTCTCTGGACGAAGGCCATCGTCATGCCCGGCGCAACCAGGAAATTCGCCATGGCCGCCAGGCCCAATCCCGCCGCCGCGGCAATCCACGCCTGTTCCGTCGCTGAGATCGGCGGCCAGCGGGTGAGCGCATTGAGGGCGTTGTACATGGGAAGCGCGGCGGGCATCCCGAAATAGGGAAGGACCCACAGGAAACCGGATCCCATCCAGCACCCGAAGGCCGCGGCGGTCAAGGGCAAAGCCCACAGGAAGGCCAGGCCGTAGTACTGGCAACCGCGCTGCCAGTCTTTGCGCCATTGATTCCATGCGGGCAATACGGGCATCGGCTCCGACCGGACAGCGGACAAAACTCTCAGTCCGTAGCCGCCGACCAGCGCGAAACCGCTGAACCCGACCCCAAGCACAGCCGCGAAAAGGACGCGTTGCGCATGGGATATGCCCGCGGGCGCTGTCGAGGTCCATAAAACCCAGACGAAGCCCATGCCGGTAGTGCCCAGCAAGAGCGCGGCGCCGACCAGAATTTTCCGCGCCAGACGCGGATCACGCGCGCGGGAAAACAACCGGAAGGGCGCGCCGTAGTCCAACAAGAGAAAACGTACCGCCGTAAAATAGAAAATTAGTTCGTTTCACCTGTGCCCAGGGAGGGCCAGGCTCACGATCGTAAAGCGCTTATATCGGAGTGCCGGGCCAGCTGTCCGTAGATATGCGCGCTGTAATACGCCATAAGAGGCCACGCCCCGAACGTAACCAGCGTCCAAGCATGGAGCCGCGAGGGATCGTCGTTTAGGATGCTGGGGACAGAAACCAGAAAATTGGCGGCGGCAATGATCGCGACTTGTCCCCGATTCTGCCAGGTCCAGGCCAGAATGGTCCTGATGCGCAATCCGTCCTGGAAAATCTCTCTCTGGACGAAGGCGATCGTCACGCCCGGCATAATCCAGGCATACCAGAGGGATGCGACCACGGTTCCGGCCGTTGCCGGCAGCGACGCAGTTCTCTCAAGGACCGCCGCCAGTGCCTGCAAGCCTCCCTCTCCGATCTCGGCGATGGTGGAAAATACGAGCAGCAGCACAAGCAGCACAGACGGCAAAGACCAGATAAGGCCCAAGACAGCTATCTGAAAGCCCCGTCCCAAATCGCTGCCGTACTGATCCCAGTCCGGCAACGCAGGCGCTTCTTCGGTTTGCGCCGCATACGCGACGCGGAGAAGATACCCGTACAGAATGAAGAAGCCAAGAATGCCGATCAGAAGGAGCAGCAACAACAGGCTGCCTAACAAAAGGGAGGCTCCGATCAGAATTTTCCTCACTACGCGTGGATCGCGCGTACGGGAAAGCGACTTGAAGGGCGCGCCGTAATCCACCATGGTTACGACGCCAGGGCCATAGGCGGGGCTTGCGCAGGCGAACCCCGCGCCGTTGAAGTGACGTCCGGGACGAGCCTGTCCGCGGTCCCGGGCCACGCGCTGGCGTCCGCGCGGCTATGCGTCCGCACTGGCGACGCCGCGCAGCTCCGTTTACGCTCCGGCATATGCCCCCTTGCGTGCGTTGCCGACGGCCCGCCTGTCCGCGGTATCCGTTCTTCAGGCCGGCGTGGGCGAATCCGGATCAATCAGTTCCCGCGCCTTCAATTCCGCCCAGAAATCGGAAGGAATGTCCATGGCCATATTGGCCAGATTGGTTTCCAGTTCCGCCAGGGAACGCATGCCGGGAATGACGGACGCGACCGCCGAGTGTCCCAGCGGAAACTGCAGGGCGGCCGCCTGCAACGTGATGCCGTGCCGAAGGCACATGGCGTTCATGCCCTTGACTTTCTGCATGACGGCGGGCGGCGCCGGTTCATAGTTGTAACGGGCGTCGTCCGTGGCCCCCGTGGCCAGGATGCCGGAATTGAAAGGTCCGCCGATAATGACGCTGTAGCCCTTGGCCTGGCACAGGGGCAGGAATTCCTGCAACGGTTCCTGCTCCAGCAAGGTATAGCGCCCCGCCAGCAGGAAACAGTCGAACTGCCCGGCTTCGGCGAAACGGGCCAGCATCTGCCACTGGTTCATGCCCAAGCCAATGGCCTTGACGGCGCCTTGGGCGCGCAAATCGTCCAGAATGGGATAGGCGTTTTCCATGGCCTCGTCGAAATGGCTGTATGCGTCCTGGAACGCGGCGCCCGTGGTCACGCTCTGGCCTTCGTCCGGATCATGCATGAGCAAAATGTCGATGTGATCCAGTTGCAGGCGCTCCAGACTGCCTTCGATGCAGTCCCGGATGCCTTGCGGTGAGTAATCCATGGCCAGTTTGGCGGGCGGCGCGCCGGGAAACAGGGCGGGCGCCGCTTCGCCGGAGGCCAGGGCCTGCAAAGTCCAGCCGACTTTGGTCGATACCAGGAAGTCGCGGCGGGACAGCGCCTGAAAGGCGCTGCCCAGGCGCGTCTCGCTCAATCCTTGGCCGTACAGCGGCGCCGTATCGAAGTAATTGAGGCCGGCGGCGACCGCCTTATGCACGACGCGCGCCGCTTCGTCCTCGGTCATGGCCTGGTACATGTTGCCGAAGCCCGTACCGCCTACGCCTAACGTCGATACTTCCAGTTCGGTAGCGCCCAAACGGCGCCGGGCTTGATGTTGCGTCATGGTTTTTCCTCGCGTTGCCGGAACGGCGTTTCGATTAAGCGAATACGGCTTGGAGCGCTTGATCCAGATCCGCGCTCAGATCGGCGAAATCCTCTATGCCTACGGACAGGCGCACCAGACCGTCTCCGATTCCGAGCGCGTACCGTTGTTCGGGCGACAGGGCCCGATGGGACGCATGGGCCGGATACAGAAGCAGGGAATAGAGATCGCCCAGGCTGGTGCCGGGTTGGATCAACCGCAGCGTTTCCATGAACCGGAAGACCGCCGCGGCGTCCGCCTGCGCGACGTCAAAGGCGATGACGGCCCCGAAACACCCGTCGAACTGGGATTGGGCCAAGGCGCGGTCCGGATGGGAGGCCAATCCAGGATAGACGACGCGGGGTACCAGCGGATGATCCTGCAACCACTGCGCCAAACGTTTCGCCGTCTCCGTCTGGCGCAGGTAGCGCAACGGCAAGGTCTTGAGGCCCCGGTGCAGCAGCCAGGCTTCAAAACTGCCCAGCGCGCCGCCGGTTGTCTTCAGGCTCTCGCGCAGGGCTGCGCCGTAGCGTTCGTGGGCCACGACGAGGCCGCCCATAGCGTCCCCGTGGCCTCCGATGTACTTGGTGGCGCTGTGAATCTCCATGGCCGCGCCCAGATCCAGCGGTTTGCAGGCGATAGGGGTCGGGAAGGTGTTGTCCACGAGCAGGGCGACGTCCAGGGAGGCGCAGATGACGGCCAGACGCGCCAGATCGGGCACTCTGAGCATGGGATTGGAAATGGATTCGACCAGCAGGGCGGCCGGTCGGGTCTGCGCCAGCTGCGCGCGCGTGGCCTCGATATCCGTCACGTCCACGATGTGGCCGGGCACGCCCAGCGCCGGGAACAGCTCCTTCACCAGGGCATGGGAAGCCCCGTAGCAATCGCGCGCGGCGGCGACGCCGCGCCCCCGGGCTTCCCGCAGCGCGGCGAGCAAGGCCACATGGACGGCCGCCATGCCGGTGCTGGCGGCTACGGTCGTCAGCGCCAGATGGGCTTGATCCGTGCAGAGCGAAGCCAGCGCGTCGCCGAACGCCTTGAGCGTGGGATTGCCGTACCGATGGTAGGCGAAAACGTCCGGCTCCCCGCCCATCGCGGCGTCCAGTTCGGACATCTGCGGATACAGATAGGTGACGCTGGGTTCCAGCGCGTTCACCGTCGGGGTGTAGCGCGGGGGAGCCTCCTGCCGGCGCGTCATATGCCGTTCGCCGGCATGGGCGGCGCGGCTGTGAATGCCTTGGGCGACGTCGGGATGCGTCATGGGCGCCCTACAGGATTTCGGGCAGGCTGCGCCGCATGATCTGGTAATTGGCCAGCGCCTGGCCCGCGCCCAGCGCCACGCAGGCCATCGGGTTTTCGGCCATGTAGCAGGGGACGCCCAGATGCTGGGTCAGGCGCTCCGGCAGCGAACGCAGCTGGGCGCCGCCCCCGGTCAAGACGATGCCGCGGTCAATAATGTCCGATGCCAGTTCGGGCGGCGTCTGCTCCAACGTGGAACGAATGGTGGCGATGATGGCATCCAGCGGATCGTCGATGGCCTCCGTGACCTCGCTGCTGGCCAGCGTGGTCGTGCGGGGCAGTCCGTTCACCTGGTCCCGGCCCCTGACTTCAATGGCGGAATCGTATTCCAAGGGCAGGGCGCTGCCGATATTGATCTTGATCTCCTCCGCCGTCTGTTCCCCGATCAGCAAGCTGTATTTCTTGCGTACGTAGTTGGCGATGGCTTCGTCTATGCGGTTGCCGCCCGTGCGAATGCTGCTCCAGACCACGATGTCGTACATGGAGACCACGGCGGATTCCGTCGTGCCGCCGCCGAAGTCTACCACCATATTGCCGGTCGGCGTGCCGATCGGCATGCCGGCGCCGTAGGCGGCCGCCAAGGGCTCGGGAATCAGGTAGGCCGCGCCGGCTCCGGCCTGCATGGCCGCGTCATGCACGGCCCTTTCTTCCACGCTGGTCACGCCTTTGGGCGTACTGATCATGACCCGCGGCTTGAACAGCGGGCGTTTGCCGGTGACCCGTTGGATGAAATAGCGCAACATGGCTTCGGTAACGTCGAACTTGGCGATGACCCCGTTTTGGAGCGGCCGCTCCACCTGGATGCTTTCCGGGTTGCGGCCCAGCATGTCGTAGGCTTCGTGCCCTACGGCCACCATGTGGTTGCCCCGGATGGCCACTACCGAAGGCTCGTGCATAACGATGCCCGGCCCTTTGACGTGTACCAGCACATTGACCGTGCCCAGATCAATGCCGATCTGTTTGGGGAGCATGGACGAAGAACAGGGAACCGATGGAGCGGGACGATGCAGAGAGTGCGTTGGAGGGGCCGCGAAGTCCCCGATGCGTTGCCTTAATTATACGGTACGTTCCGTCCTTTAGGGCAGAGCGAGGGGCGCGCAGATCGGGAAGGCGCCGTCATGCGGCCCGGCCCAGGGCGCGTAAGGCGGGGCCGCGGCCGCCCGGATTTCTCCTTGGCGGCTGGCCGATAGCGCGGCGCCGACCCGCGCGGCCCAGCCTTGACGGCCATGAAAACGACAGGCGACAGGCAGGCAGGGCTCCAACGCGCAACGCCCTGGGCGCGCATGGCGCCTCATGCGCGCGGCGCCGAGGCCCGCGCGCCCGTCGGCGCCGTGCGGGCGGAGCGATCGGCTGGCGCTGGGGCGGCCTTGGATGATTCCGGCCATGTTGCCGGAAGCCCCCGCGTAAGAACTGCTTTCACGCAGATCTGCTGCGCGTACCGTGCCTTGACCGTTTACGCGCCGAGACCGTGTGGGCATTTAGCTCCAGCCAACGTCCAGTCCCCGCGACCGCGTGGCTATGGATTGGACATCGCGTGGGACGACTGATTTGCGCGTAGAGGCCTTGAGGAGGGCATCAGGCCGCCCGCCACGCGCCCGCTGACTGACGCGCAGCGGGCCCGCCTTCCCTTTTGCCTGCAGACGCGTTCCGACCTGTACGTGGGCCGCGCCGTCCCCAGCCGTCTTTTCAGGGAAGCGGTGGTCTGGATAGCCCGTACGGGCGCGCCTTGGCGCCCGTGGCCGGCCGCGTACGGGAAGTGGAACTCGGTTTATCGTCGGTAGGCTGCCGGACGCGCCCGGGGCCTTGGGGCGCGCCGAATGCCATTCGTGCCGGACGACCCGGATCTGTCCGCCGTGCGTCAGGGCAGCGCGATTGGGCGCGCACCTGTGAGCGTTGCCGGTGCGCCCCCAAAAGAGACGGATCCCGCGCGCGGCCGCAGCCGGGGCGGTTTCAGCCCGAAAGTCCATAGGATATCGGATCGACGGGGCCGTCCCTTGGGCCTGCGCCGGCGGTCAGCGTCACGACAGCGCCCAGGCCCGGGCCTTGAGGGGAGCCTAGCAGATTGTCAGTCAGCTACTATCAGGTTATGCTGTCATGCTCACCGTCAAAGCCAGTCCCGAGGAGGATCGCATGTCCCTGAAATACGTATTGCGCCTGACCGCTTCCGAACGGCAAGCCTTGACCCGGATCGCCAAAGGGCGCGACGGGCGCCGGCGCCCGGCCGTGTGGCAAGTCGAGCGCGCCCGCGCCCTGCTCAAGTGCGACGCGGGACCGGCAGGCGCGGGCTGGACGGACGAAGCCGTCGCGGACGCGCTGGACGTCGCGGCCGGCACCGTGGGGCGCTGGCGGCGCCAGGCCGTGGCCAAGGGGCCCGAGGCGGCGCTGGAGCGCCAGTCCAAGGCGCCGCGGTCCAGCCGACTGGACGGCGCGGGCGAAGCGTATTTGTTGCAGTTGGCCCAGTCCCCGCCGCCGGCCGGCCAAGCGCGTTGGACGTTGCGGGCGCTGGCCCGCGAGCTAGAGGCGCGGGGGATTGCGTCCCGCATCAGTTACGAGACGGTGCGCCGCGTGCTCAAAAAACGAACCGACGCCTTGGCGTCGGATACAACGCGGTTATCCGCCGGTACCGGAGGCGGACTGCGCGGTTCCGATGGAAGCGGTGGGGGACCTCTATAGCCAGCCCTACGCTGCGCGCTATCCGGTGATCGGCAGGGACGAGCCGCCAAACCGCGGCGGGCCGACAATCGGCCGCCGCAACCGGCGCGCCCGGGCCGGGCCGCCACCTACGACTACGCATACGTGCGGCGCGGCCCCTGCACCCTCTTGTGCGCGGAGCCGCTGGGCCCGTGGCGTACGGCCCGCGCCACCACCCGACGCACGGGCGTGGATGGGGCGCGCCCGGTGCAGGCCCGTGCGGATCATCCGCGCGACCGCCAGATCCTGGCCTGCGACTCTCTGAACGCCCATGCCTACGCGTCTTTGTACCGGGCTTTGCCGCCGGCCGAGGCGCGTCGCCTGGCCCGGCGCGTACAGCGGGTGTTGACGCCCCGGCACGACCGTTGGCTCCACAGGGCCGAACCGGAACTGAGCGTCCTGACACGGCAGGCCCTGACCCCGCGCAGGCCGCGGTTCACGCGCAGGTCAGCGCGTAGACGGAGATCCGCCACGCGGTCCCAAAAGGATTCAACGACCCGATACTTCCGCTCGCCCTAGAATGGATACAGGCGTCGCGCGTCAATAAAGATCCAAAATGCGCTTTGCCTATTTGATATCCGGATTGCTTTGCGTATAATCGAACGTATGGATTGGGGGGTTCCCGGTCGGCAAAGGGCTTCAGTGGATCCGCTGAAGCCTTTTGTTTTATACAGTGGGTCGGGAAACCATTTCACTCCCCAACCCTTCTCTCTGCCCTTGTGGTCTCGGCGCGATTTAGTGCGGATGATGTCATGTGCTTTGTTTGGCTGGTTAGGACGAAGAAAATGCACTCCGATGGGACGCGCCGTTAAATCCGCCAACGGCAAACTCGTAGCGTGGCTTTGCTTGCTCGCAAAAACAGGAATGAATCCAGGCATGGAACCGCAAGCATTACGGCCTCTACAAATGCGCGGGAAAGTATCTCTAAGGGAGTGATCTTCCCGTCCCCCTCGTCTCTCAAATACAGTGTGGGTTGTGTTCATCGCGTTCCCGCAGAACCATTGGGTATCGGTCATCGGGAGCCATCCTCGGGGAGATAAACCCGGGAGGGCATTGACTCCGGGGAGAATAACGGCAGGCTTGCACGATGTTCAGTCAGTCTCAAGCTCTGCCGTGGGGGCCTGGCTCTGGCTTGGACAAAGATCCGCAGCCCCTGAGTTCCGAGAAAATATCTTGCCTGCCAGCGCCGATGGGAGGGGCCTGGAGGCCGATGTCGTTCTTTACGCCGATGGGACGGCCGCGTAACGCCGGGACGCGATCGTCAGGATTTCCCGTTCTTGCCGGCCGAGGGTGATGCCCCAGACCCGCGCCGTTTTGCCTTGCTGCGTATAGCGCCGGGCATAGGCCTGCCGCTTAGCCTGCGCCAGCGGATCTTCCGGGGCATCGTCCATCTTCAGTTCCAGGATCACGGCCTCGCGGGCGAAGACCACCGCCAGATCCGGCCGCCCGCGGTGCATATTGACTTCCGCCTGTACGTCGGCTCTGTATTGCAAGGCCAGCAACGCCAGATGGAAAAGGGACTGATAATAACTTTCGGCGGGCGTATGCTCCAGATAGGTAAGAGAAACCATGAGACGGTTGCCGGCCTCCCGCAACGCATCGGGATCGCGTGCCAAGACCGCGTGGCAGACGTCCGCTATATGCGCAAACGACAAGGTAGCCGTCTGGAGCATGTACGCGAGCAAGTCCCGTACGAAACTGGCCGCGACTTCCAGGTTGGGCAAATCCGTGAAGTAAGCGCCCGTTGCCTGATCCTGCCTCAGCGTCAAATAGCCCGTCTGGAACAGCACCGTGGCCAACGCCGGTTTAGCCCAGTCCAGCGCGGAGCAGGTTCCGACGCGCGGATGCTGCCATAGATCGGCCAGTTGCTGGGGGAGCAGGATGTCTTCCACCACCTGGTCGCTGGGAACGTAACGCACGTCGCGCAAATCGCAATCGTGCGCGGCCAGCATGCGCGGCAGGAAGAAGGGAACCCCGGTATGCGCCCAATAATGATGCACCACTTTCGTATTCAGGCAGACGAGAATGGAGTAGGGATTGTATACCTGCGTCGCGTCCGGGGCTCCGGGCGCGAAGAGGTACCCGTTATAGTATTCCCGCATGCGCGTCGGCGCGTCCGCAACAGGATGCCGTTGCGGATCCCTCAGTTCCGTCGCATAGGGATGCAGGCGCGCCTGCACTTCCTGCTCCGTAAAACCCAACAACCCGTTGAAACGCGGTTCATGCGAAAGATCCCGTATGTTGTTCAAACCGGAAAAAATGCTGGTGCGGGCGAACCGCGTAATGCCGGTGAGGAAGACGAAACGCAAATGGGCATCGTGATTCTTGAGCACGCCGTAAAAGTTGGCGAGCAACGCCTGGATCTCCGGCAAGGCCGCATTTTCCAGATTGTGCAGAAGGGGATAATCGTATTCGTCAACGAGCACGACCGCCTCTCCCTGGTCGGCGGCGAGCGCGGCCAGCAGTTTGCTGAACAACCGGGATGCATCCCGCGCGCGGGATGGGCGCGGCAACCCGAAGCGATCGAAGCCCTCTTCCAGGCAGTCAATCAGCCCCGCATTCAACGAGGCGGCGTCTTGCGTATGCCAGTCATTCATGTTGAGCCGCAGCGTCGGCGCGGCGGCCGGCCAGATCCAGTTCAACGTCCGCGGCCGGCGTTCGGACAGCGCGGTGCCCTGAAACAAATCCGCGCGCCCTTGAAACAGGTATTCCAGCGTGGAGACCAGCAGACTCTTCCCGAAACGGCGCGGACGCGCCAGGAAGCAGTATTTGCTGTAACCATCCAGCATGTCCGCAATATAGGCCGTCTTGTCCACGTACAGTTCGTTGCGCGCCCGCAGCTGGGCAAAATCATTGGTGCCGGCAGGCAACGACGGGAAACCTTTCACGCGCGGGCTCGGTATTTCGATCTAGCTACAGAACGCTATTGTAGTCTATGCCAAAGACGGGACATGGCGATGCCGACCGCCACGCGCCTTCGTCTTTACGACCGTTTACCTGGAGGCCTAGAGGCCTCCCGTCGGAGCGGGTTCATTCCTGTCAGGCCGAAACCGTAAGCGTCCTTGCCCGAGCCTCGATTTGGGGCGCCGTTTCACGCGGCTCCGGGACGCGGCGCGTCCGCGAGCGCCTTCTCCATGCGATGCGTCTCGGTCGTCCCTGTTGCGAGCCTGACGTAGAAGCCGCGTTGCGTTTGCGCAATCCGGTAACCCAGTTTTTTATACAGACGGATGGCGCCGTCGTTGGTGCCAATCACGTCTAACGACATGGTGCCGCAACCCCTCGCGCGCGCTTGCGCCTCTGCGTGGCGCATCAGCGCGGTCCCGAGGCCCGTGCCTTGGAACCGCCGGTCGACAGCCAAGGCGTCTACGCGGAATTCCTCAGGCCGGACGCTGTCGGCCAGCAACGCGAGATTGCCGAGTATCAAGACGGCCCTGAGCGGCGCAAACCGCGTAAAGAGCGCGCCAAGGTTCAGGCGGAAGAATTCCTGGTCGACGGTCTGGAAAAGCAGGATGCCTGCGCATTGCCCATTGACCCGCGCGGAGAAGCAGCTGGTCGCGTCAACGGCATCGCGAAAAAGCCGCACCAGATCGCGCGCGTCCCTGAAACCGATACGGAACTTCTGCGCGAACGCGGCGTGGACTAAAGACAAAGCCTCGTTCACCTGCCCTGCCGCCAGACCTGCGGTGATTTGCGCTTCCGTACCGGATGCATGGCAGAGAACGGACGGGGGAGTGGGCGCGTTGCCATTCACGGGGGGCACTTCCTTGGGCGCGCGTGGCGCAAGCGATGCCGAGGAACGAGGGTAAGTCAGCCTCCTGATGCGTTCAGCCTGCATTCCGCCCTTGAGCCGTAGATGGCTCCAGACAGCAACGGGTTGTCCGGAACGGCCCGGTTCACTCCGTCCCGTCAAGCGTGCAGGATCGGGCGCATCGCCCCCGATTTGCCTAAATGGAGGCCGGCGTCAATTCCGTCCGCGGCGCGCCGTTCAAAGGGCCGGCGCGCGCCGCTTTCTGCGTTCCGCTGCTCTGAGGCGCACTTGGCTGCGGCGCAAAGCGGCCAGATGCACCGGCGAAGGCAGAGGGCCGGCGCGCCTTTCGGCCAGCGAGCGCTCCGCGCGCTGCCGGGCTTGTTCCGCCCGCGCTTCATCGATTTCCTCGGCGCGTTCCGCCACGTCCGCCAAAATCGTCACGTGATCCGGCCGCACTTCCGCCAAGCCGCCGCCGACGGCGAGGACTTCTTCTTCCGCGTTATGGCGGAAGAGCACGATTTCGCCCGCGGCCAAGGTAGTCAACAAAGGGACATGACCGGCCATCACGCCCATTTGGCCGGCCGCGCCCGGCAAAAGCACCATATCGGCCTCCTGCGCAAGCAGGAGGCGTTCGGGAGTGACGATCTCGACTTGCAGAGGCATGTTTCGGTGTCCGGAAGGCTTGGGTCTCGTTAGTGGCTCGTGCGCAGGCCGGCGCCTTTCTCCGCCGCTTCCTCAATGGTGCCTACCATGTAAAAGGCCTGTTCCGGCAGGTCGTCGTGCGCGCCCTCCAGAATCTGGTTGAACCCGTCGATGGTGTCGTCGATCTTGACGAAGCGGCCCTCGATACCCGTGAACACTTCCGCCACGAACATGGGTTGAGTCAGGAAGCGCTGGATCTTGCGCGCGCGGGAAACGGCCAGTTTGTCGTCTTCGCTCAGTTCCTCGACGCCCAGAATGGCGATGATGTCCTGCAGATCCCGATAGCGCTGCAGAATCTGCTGAATGCCGCGCGCGACGTTGTAGTGCTTTTCGCCCAGTATGACCGGATCCAGGATGCGACTGGTGGAACCCAGAGGGTCTACGGCCGGGAACAGCGCCTGGTCCGCCAGGGAACGTTCCAGGGTGATCGTGGCGTCCAGGTGGGCGAAAGTGGTAGCCGGCGCCGGGTCGGTGTAGTCGTCCGCCGGCACGTATACCGCCTGCATGGACGTGATGGAACCGGTATGGGTCGAGGTGATGCGCTCCTGCAATTCGCCCATGTCCGTGCCCAGGGTCGGCGCGTAGCCGACGGCGCTGGGCAAGCGGCCCAGCAGGGCGGACACTTCCGCGCCGGCCTGCACGAAACGGAAAATGTTGTCGATGAATAGCAGCACGTCGCGTCCCTCGTCCCGGAAGTATTCGGCCAGCGTGACGCCCGTCAGGCCGACGCGCAACCGCGCGCCGGGCGGTTCGTTCATTTGGCCGAAGACGAGGGAGGTGGAATCGATCACGCCCGAATCCCGCATTTCGTGCCACAGATCGTTGCCCTCGCGGCTGCGTTCGCCCACGCCGGCGAAGACCGAATACCCGCTGTGGAATTCCGCGACGTTGTGGATCAACTCCTGGATCACGATGGTCTTGCCTACGCCGGCGCCGCCGAAAATGCCCGTCTTGCCGCCCTTGGTGAACGGCGCGATCAAGTCAATGACCTTGAGGCCGGTTTCGAATACCTCCGCCTTGGTCGAGCGTTCCGAGAAGGGCGGCGGCTCGCGGTGAATGGGGTAGTACTCGGTCGCTTCAACCGGCGCGTCGGAATCGATGGGCTTGCCGGTGACGTCGAAGATGCGCCCCAGCGTGCCGGGACCGACGGGCACGGTAATGGGCTGGCCCTGGGAATTGGCCTCCACGCCGCGGCGCAGGCCGTCGGTGGAACCCATGGACACGGTGCGCACCGTGTTGCCGCCCAGGTGTTGCTGCACTTCGCAGACCAGCGGGTCGCCGCCGTCCATGGGGATGTACACCGCGTCGTAGATTTCGGGCAGTTTCCCGTCGGGGAAATTGCAGTCGACGACCGGGCCAATCACCCGCGTTACGGTACCCTTGATCTCTGAGGCCATGGCATGGATCTCCTCTTCGTTCCTTCGCTCTAGGCCGCCTGGGCCTGTTCCAGGGCGGATTTGCCGCCCACGATGTCCATCAGTTCGCTGGTAATGCTTTCCTGCCGCGCCTTGTTGAAGCGCAGCGTCAGGTCGTCCAACAGATCGTTGGCGGCCTCCGTGGCGTTGCGCATGGCGACCATGCGCGCCGAGTGTTCGCTGGCCAGCGATTCATAGATCGCCTGCACGATCTGAATCTCCGTGAACTCGAACAAGGCTCTCTGCAGCACCGTCTGGGGATCCGGCTCGAACACGTAATCCGGCGCCATGGGCGTTGACGGTTCCGCCGGCGCGATGGGCAGCAACTGCCGGGACACGGGCCGTTGCACCAACGTGTTGACGTAGTCCGTGTAGACCAGGGTCACCCGATCGAACGCCTCGGCCTGGAAGTCGTCGATGAGGAGACGGGTAATCGGGGCCAGATCCGTGCGCGTGGGCGCGTCGGGCAACCCCTGGAACTCGGCATGCACGATAGGGTCGAAGCGGTTGAACCAATCCCGGCCCTTGCGGCCCACGGTCACGACGCAGGCCTCGGCGCCGCCTTGCCGCGCCGCGGCGACCTCGTCAGCGCCCATGCGAATGGCGTTGGCGTTGAACCCGCCGGCCAGCCCGCGGTCGCCCGTCACCAGCACGACGCACGCCTTCCGGACCGCGCGGGGCTGCAGCAGGGCTTTCAACTCGTGCTCCACGACCGCCAGGCGCGCGAGATAATGCAAAACGTCGAAAGCCTTGGCCGCAAAGGGACGGCTGGCCGTCACCATCTGCTGGGCGCGTCGCATGCGCGACGCGGCCACGGCCTCCATGGCGCGCGTGACCTGCTTGATGTTGGCGACCGACTTGATGCGGCGGCGGATTTCGCGCGTGCTGGCCATGATACGCTAGGAAGGCCGACGCAACGTCAGGCGGGCGGCGTCCATGTGCGGGCGAAATCTTCCGTCGCCGTCCGCAAGGCCGCTTCGGTCGCGTCGTCCAACGCCAGATTGTCGGCAATGGCGTTGTGAACGTCGGCATGGCTGGTTTCGATGAATTCGTGCAGGCCGCTTTCCCAGGCCTTGACGTGCGGAACGTCCACCTTGTCCAGGAACCCGTTGTTGACGGCCCACAGGGACAGAACCTGCTGCACGAGGGACAGGGGCGCGTACTGGGGTTGCTTCAACACTTCCTGAATCCGTTGGCCGCGATTCAGTTGGGCCTGGGTCGCGGCGTCCAACTCGCTGCCGAACTGGGCGAACGCCGCCAGTTCGCGGTATTGGCTGAACTCCAGTTTCAAGCGTCCGGCCACGCCCTTCATGGCTTTGGTCTGGGCCGAAGAGCCGACGCGGCTTACGGACAGGCCTACGTTCATGGCGGGCCTGACCCCGGCGTAGAACAGATCGCTCTCCAGGAAGATCTGCCCGTCCGTGATGGAAATCACGTTGGTGGGAATGTAGGCCGATACGTCGTTGGCCTGCGTTTCGATCACGGGCAACGCCGTCAGCGAGCCGCCGCCCGCGCGGGCGTCCATGCAGGCCGCGCGTTCCAGCAGGCGGCTGTGCAGGTAGAAAACGTCGCCGGGATACGCTTCGCGGCCCGGCGGGCGCCGCAGCAGCAGGGACACTTGGCGATAGGCCTGCGCGTGCTTGGACAGATCGTCGTAGATGATGAGCGCGTGGCGGCCCTGTTCCATGAATTCCTCGCCGATGGCGCAGCCCGCATACGGGGCGATGAATTGCAACGCGGCCGGATCCGCCGCCGCGGCGGAGACCACGATGGTGTGTTCCATGGCGCCTTGGGCCTCCAGGATGCCCACGACCTGGGCCACGGTCGACTGCTTCTGGCCGATAGCCACGTAAATGCAGATCAGATCCTTGCCCTTCTGGTTGATGACCGTGTCGATGGCGATGGCGGTCTTGCCCGTTTGCCGATCGCCGATGATGAGCTCGCGCTGGCCCCGCCCGATGGGCGTGAGGGCATCGATGCAGGTCAGGCCGGTCTCGACCGGCGTGTCCACCGAGCGCCGCGTGACGACGCCCGGGGCAATCCGTTCCACCAGCCGGGCCGCGTCCGCGTCGATCGGGCCTTTGCCGTCGATGGGCTGCCCCACCGCGTTGACCACCCGGCCCAGCAGGGCGTCGCCGACGGGCACGGAGGCGATGCGCCCGGTGCTTTGCACCAGATCGCCTTCTTCGATGTCGGTGTATTCGCCCATGATGATGATGCCGACGTTGTCGGCTTCCAGGTTGAAGACCATGCCCAGGGTACCGTTGCGGGTGAATTCCACCAGCTCGCTGGCCATGGCCTGCTCCAAGCCCTTGACGATGGCGATGCCGTCCCCGACTTCCTCCACTTCGCCCACGTCTACCCGCGACGGTTGGGGCTTGAAGGACAGGATGCGGTCTTTCAGGGTTTGGGTCAGATTTGCGTCTAGTACCGCCATGCGTTCCTACCTCTTTGCAAGGGCTCGTCCGATCAGAAGGAGGCGAGCACGCTGTCCCGCAACCCCTGCAGGCTGCTGGACACCGAGAGATCCGTGAGGCTGTCGCCGACGCGAATGCGCAGGCCGCCGATCAGGCTGTCGTCGATCAGGAACTGGAGGTCCAGATCCTGGCCGTGCTCGGCCGTCAATTTCCGGCGCAGAGCGTCCTGCTGCGCCTCGGTCAACGCCACGGCGCTCGTGATTTGCGCCTTGATCGGCGCCGCCGTTCCCGCCAGGCGCGCTTGGAGATCGGCCGCGATCTCGGGCAACAGATCCAACTGGTCTTCCTCGGCCAGGATGGCCGCCAGATTGACCAGGGCCTGAAACGCGGCGCCCGCCGGCAAATTCTCCGTGAGCAGCGTATGGAGATCGCCCTGGTTCTGGCGCGCGGCGCGCACTTGGGCGCGCAACGGCGCGTCTTCGGCCAGCGCCTGGGCGATGCCCTCCAGGCTGGCTTGCAGACTCTCTTGCAGGGCTTCCAGGAAGGCGGAGGCGTACCCTTGCGCGTCCGCGTGCGCAACGGCCATGCGTCAACTCCTCTCGTCCGACGTCAGCAGGGACGCGATCAATTGTTCCTGATCCACCGGATTCCGCAGTTCTCGGCCCAGAATGCGTTCCGCGCCCAGCATGGCCAACTCGGCAATCTGCTTCTGCGCCTCGCCCAAAACGGCCTCTTTCTGTTGGTCCGCCTCCTGTTGGGCGCGCAACCGAATGGCCGTCGCTTCCTGTTCCGCTTTGGCGCGGATGGACTGGGCCGCCTGATCCGCGTCCCGCGTGGCGGCGGACCGGATCTGCTGCGCTTCGTCGCGCGCGGCTTCCAGCAGGCGCTGCTTTTCCTGCTCCGCCTCCGCCGCGGCCGCGGCGGCCTGCTCGGCATCCCGGATGCCTTGCGCGATCCGGTCCCGGCGTTCGATCAGGGTCTTGCGCACCGGCCGGTACAACAGCGTCGTCAACAGCAGCATGACGGCCACGAAATTGACGATTTGGGCCCAGAAGCCCATGCTGGTGATGCCCAAGGTACTCAAAGCATCCATATAAGGGTTCCCTCCACCTGTTCGCTCCTGGTCTGGCGGCGTTCTAGCCGAACTTGATCAACAGGGAAATGACCAGACCGTAAATGGCGATCGCCTCGGCGAAGGCGATGGTGATGAACATGTTCTGTTGCACGATACCCACGGCCTCGGGATTGCGTCCCATGGCCTCCACGGCTTTGGCGCCAATCAACCCTACGCCGATGCCCGGACCGATGGCGCCCAGGCCGATGGCGAGCGCGGAGCCGATTTCTTTGGCGGCATCAAGTTCCATCTCTTGAACTCCTTACGTGAAACTCTGGAAAAGCGTTGCGAGCGAAGCGAACGAACGGGAACCAGGCGCGAGGCCGGGCCTAGTGATGATCCCCGTGGCTGAGGGTGGCCGCGGTGAAGAAGATCAGCGCCAGCATCATGAACACGGCGGCCTGGATGAAGCCGACGAAGATCTCGAACCCGTAGAAAACGGCCGGCACCATGAAAGGAATAAGGAAAGCCATGACGGCCAGCAACACTTCGCCGGCGAAGATATTGCCGAAAAGACGGAAGGCGAAACTGACGATCTTGGTGAATTCGCTGATCAACTCCAGAATGCCGACGTAGCCGTTGATGGCCCCGATGAAGCCGCGCCCGAAGGCGAAGAACTTGCGCAGGTATTTGAGGCCCAACGCGCGCAGGCCGAAGTATTGCACCATGACCATGGTGATCACGGCCAGCGCGAACGTCATGTTGAGGTCCGTGCTGGGCGCCCGCAACAGCGGTTTGGTGGCATGGTGATCCCCGTCGTCCGTCGCGGCCGTCAGCGCCGGCAGGACGTTGGGGCTGGCGCTGGCTACCAGCACGGGTTCCGCCGCGTGCGCGCGGTCGGCCGCCGGCACGGACCAGGGCGACTGAATGGTGTTGACGCCGGGGATGAGGCCGATGTAGTTGCTGACGATGACCAGGAAGAAAATGGTGGCTACCCAAGGAAAGAAACGCGCCGTATTGGATCCCGCGATGCGTTCCACCACGTTGTACAGGCCTTCCAGGAAGAATTCCATGAAATTGGTGAAGCCGGTGGGCACCTTCTTGCGCAAGCCGTTGCGCACGACCAGCGCCATCAGAATCAGCAACGCGTCGACGATGATGGTCGTCAAAAAGGTGTTGGTGAACCAGGGCGGCCCGTCGTAGAGGACGATCTCGGGCGCCAAAGAGACGTGCAGTTCCGGCTTGGGCAGGAAAAGGCTGATCAGGAGCAGGCCCGCAAACGCCGCCAGCGAAATGATCACCTTGGGCTTCTTGAAGAACGGCGTCTTCGCTTCCGCTGCGACCGTCATGGGAGGGACCTCGCTGTCATGGGTGGAATGCGTCGCGTCAGGGATGGGGCGGCGACGCGCTGGAATCCGGCGCTGCGTCGTCTATGACGCGGCTCATCTCCCACAGGCCCTGCCGCACGACGAAAAAGGCGGCGATTGGCAACGAGACGATCGCCAGCGCGCTCGTAATCCAGGGCGTGGTTTCAAGCAGCAAATCCAGCAGCACGCCGATAATCAACGGCAGGATCAGCGTAACGAGCAAGACGAAAGACAGGCGTCCTACATGGACGCGGCGATTCTGCATCAAACCCCGATCCGATTCGGATTTCTCCTCCCGTACCGGCTCCGTGACGCCGCCTATGGGGGCGGCGGCGCGACCTGTCTCGGCACGATGCAGGGAGTGTAACACTCCGCGATCCCGAATCAAAAAAAGCAGGGCGCGGAGAACCGCGCCGCGCGTCTATCCTCCCAGGCTGTGCCATACGCTGAGACCCAGCGCCCCCAGCGCCAGCAACGTCGCCGCCGCCAGCAACGCCGGACGCGCCGCCAGCGCTTCGCCCCAGGTGGCGGCGACCGGCTCGGCCTCGACGCCCAAAACGGCGGGCCTCGACGGCGGTGCGCCCAGCAGTTCCCGTCGCAACGCCGCGGCGGACGCCGGCCGTTGGCTCGGATGCATGGCCATGGCGCGAAAGACCGCGGCCTCCGTGCGCCGGGAAATCGCGCGGCCCGGGCGCCGCAGTTCGGCCAGTTGGCCGGCTTCCAGGAAACGTTCCTTGGCGCTGGGGGGCGGTTGTCCGGCCAGCAGGTGGTACAGCGTGGCCCCGAAGCTGTACAGGTCGGAGGCGGCGTCGGCGAAGCCCGCATCGCCCCCGAATTGCTCCAAAGGGGTATAGGGCAGCGTGCCGCGGCCCTGGACCACGGTGAGGGTCCGTTGATCTTCGGGTTGCAAGACCTTGACCAACCCGAAGTCCACCAACTTGAGCGCGCCGGAATCCGTTACGATGATGTTGGCCGGTTTGACGTCGCGATGCAGGATGGGCGGTTCCTGTCCGTGCAGGTACGCGAGCGCGTCCAGGATCTGGGCGCTCCAGGCCAGCACGGTGGCTTCCGGCAGGCCCTGGGCCTGTTGTCCCTTTTGCCGATGCCGCAACGCTTCGCCGAGGTTCAGGCCGGCGACGAAATCCATGATCAGGTATTCCCTGGGGCCGTGCGCGAACGCGTCGCTGACCTTGGGCAGATTGGGATGATCCAGGCGCGCCAGGACGGCGGCCTCGCGGCGGCTTTGCGCCCGCGCCTGGGCGCGGCTTGCCGGGCGCGCGGGTTCCCACGCCGCCGGCGCCGCCTCTTTGACGGCGCAGACGCGGCCCGGCAAGCGCAAATCGCGGGCCTTGTAGACGGCGCCCATCCCGCCCTGCCCGACCAGGGTTTCGATACGATACCGCTCCCGCAAGACGGTGCCGGGAGCTAGCGGTTCGTCCATGGAACGAGCGGGATATGCATGGGTCCAGCCCTGAACGGCGGCTCGCCATTCGCTATAATGCGAGGCCGCGGCCGCGGGGAGCCGAGCGTCTTCAGCGCTGCCGAGCATTGTACTGCGGGACCTTGCCATTCGACATGTGCGCCGCGCCGATGGACGCGAACGACAAACAGGCCATGCTGCTGCAATGGCTGGGCTCCGCCGAGGACAGCCGGAAGTGGCCCTTGCCGCCGGGCCTGCGCGCGGTGATCGGGCGCGATCGCGCCTGCGACGTCGTGTTGGACAACCGCCTGGTCAGTCGCCGCCACGCCGAGATTTACTGGCAGGACGGGGATTGCTTCATCCGCGATCTGGACAGCAAGAACGGGACGCGCATCAACGGCCAGGCGCTGAAGCACGACAAGCGTTTGCAGGACGGCGACGAGGTGCAGGTCGCGCTGCGCTTCAAACTGGCCTTCGTCAGCGAGGACGCCACCGCGGAGCTCGCGTGGGAGAGCCGCCCCCGCGGCATCGAACTGAATCCCGCGACCCGCGCCGTCGCGCTGAACGGCCAAGTCGTGGAGCCGCCGCTCAGCTACAAGCAGTTCCGGTTGCTGCACGTTCTGTGGAAAGCCGGCGGCGGCGTGGTTTCGCGCCCCGAAATCAAACGCGCCGTCTGGCCGCAGGACGCGCCGGACGGCGTCAGCCGCCAGTCGATTGACGCTTTGGTCCGCCGCCTGCGCGAGACGCTGGCGGCGCTGGACCCGCATACGGAATACCTGGTCACGGTGCGGGGGCATGGATACCGTCTGGAACGCGGTTGAGCGCCTGGCGCCGCCGGCGCGCGGAGGGCTGGGCCTGTACGTGCATATTCCCTTTTGCCAGCGCAAGTGCGTCTATTGCGATTTCAACACCTACGCCGGTTTGCAGCGCCTGGCGCCGGATACGCTGGAAGCCCTGTGCGCCGAAATCCGCGTCTGGGGCGCGCGGCTCCCGCACGCGCGGGTGGACACGGTGTTCTGGGGCGGCGGGACGCCTACGTTGCTGGCGCCGGCGCAAATGGAACGCCTGATGAACGCCTTGCGCGACGCCTTCCGGCTGGCGGACGACTGCGAGATCACGAGCGAGGCCAATCCCGGCGCCGCGGACCGGGAACGGTTCGCGCACTTGGCCCGTTGCGGCGTGAATCGCCTCAGTCTGGGCGCGCAGAGTTTCCAGGCCCCGGAGCTGGCCTTGCTCGGCCGCTGGCACGACGCGCCGGCCATCGGCCGCGCCGTGGCGGCCGCCCGCGCGGCCGGGTTGGACAACGTCAATCTCGATCTGATGCATGGCCTGCCCTATCAGTCGCTGTCCGACTGGGCCGGCAATCTGGAAGCGGCCTTGGCCCTGGACGTCGAGCACCTCAGCCTCTACAGCTTGACCGTAGAGCCGGGCACGCCGCTGGCGCGGCGGGTCCAGGCCGGCCGCGTGGCCGCGCCGGATCCCGACGTGAGCGCCGCGCAATACGCCTACGCCCAGGACCGGCTGGCCCGGGCCGGGTTCGTCCAGTACGAGATCGCCAACTGGGCCCGCGCGCCGGCCGGCGCCGCGCCGCCGGGCCGCGCCTGCCGCCATAACCTGCGCTACTGGCGCAATCAGAACTACCTGGGCTTCGGGCCGGGCGCGCACAGCCACTGGCAGGGCGTAACCCCGGCCGGGACCGACGGGGCCGTGCGGTGGTGGAACGCGCCTTCGGTGCCGGAGTACAACCGGCGCGTCAAAAGGGCGCAGTCGCCCGTTCAGGGCCGCGAGGACGTCGACTCCGCCTTGAGCCGCGCCGAAACCATGATGCTGGGCTTGCGGCTGGTGCAGGAAGGCGTGGCCTACCGCCGCTTCCAGGCGCGGCACGGGGCGGACCTGCGCCGTCTCTATGCCGATACCCTGCCGCGTTTGACGGCGCGGACGCTCGTCGCGCTGACGGCCGACCGGGCGCGTCTGACGGGGCAAGGCATAATGTTCCATAATTACGTCAGCCGGCAATTTTTGCCGCTGCGCACGCGACAGGAGGGAGAGCCGGCTCGTGACGACGGCCCTGTACCCGGGAAAATTCGATCCCTTCCATAACGGCCATCTGGACATTGCGCGCCGCGCGGCCGCCATTTTCGACCGTCTGGTGATCGCCGTCTACGACGCGCCGGCGGCCCGCGCGCTCTTCGCCGCGGACGTCCGCGCGCGGCTGATACGCGCGGCGGTGGCTGACCTGGCCGCCGTCGACGTCATCACGTACGCGGGACTGACGGTGGCCTGCGCCCGCGAAGCCGGCGCGCAGGTGATCGTCCGGGGCTTGCGCAACCTGTCCGATTACGAGTACGAAAACCGGCTGGGCCTGGCCAATCGCGCCATGGCCCCCGACGCCGAGCTGTGCCTTTTCCTGACGGCGGCCGAATTCGCCTTTCTCAGCGCGACCATCCTGAAGGAAGTGGCGAGCTTGCAGGGGGACATCGACGCCTGGGCGCCGCCGCCGTCCGTGGCGGCCCTGCGCGCGGCCTACGCGGCGGCGCCCGCGGCCAAGGACGGACGCCGTCCCCGATCGCGGCCGATCTGACGCGGCGTAACCGGCGCCCAGGTGATACAATCGCCCTGTTCCCTCCGGACGGCGTCTCGGGGCGACCTCGTTTTCATTCACGGCAGGCATCGCAGGAGGTGCGGCGTGGAAATCCTCAGCCTCATCAACGAACTCCAGGAACAGATCAACTCCGGCCGCAACATGCCCATGAGTTCCTCCGTGCTGGTCGACAAGGAGCGTTCGCTGGACATTCTGAACAAGATGCGCATCAACGTGCCCAGCGCCATCAAGGAGGGCGAGCGCATGATCCTGGAACGGGACCGGATCATCGCGGAGGCGCGCAGCCACGCGGAAGGCATCCTGCAGGAAGCGCAGGAACGGGCGCGGCAGATCGTGTCGGAAGACGAAGTGGTGGCGCAAGCCCGGTCGATGGCCGATTCGATCATCGAACAGGCCCGGCACGAAACGGCGACCATGCGCACCGACGCGGAGCAATACCAGCTCAACGTGTTGCGCGATTTGGGCAACAGCCTGCACAAGGTGCTCAACGAAGTGGAATTGGGCGTCACCGAATTGGAGGGCCGCGCCAGCGACAGCTACTGACGCGCGGACGGCGGGGCGAATGTTGGCGTTCGCCCCGCGCCGTACCTATAATGCGCCCTGCGCGTGGCGAGCGCCGCGGAGGGCGCCGGGAAGTTCGAGATGCAGTTCAAGGTAGCCTCTTGGCTTAAGCAACCGGTCGGATACGCGCGGACGTTTGAGCTGAATGACGATCTGTCCCGCCTCGCGGACGGACTGGAGCCGACGCGTCCGCTCACGGGACGGATCGAATTGATGCGCATTCACAGCGGCGTTCTGGTGACCGGCACGTGCCGAACCGCGCTGAAAGTGCCCTGCAGTCGTTGTCTGGAGCCGCTGGAGCATCCCGTGGAATTCCCGTTGGAAGAGATCTTTCGGCCTCTGACCGACGTGCATTCGGGCCGTTTCCTGCGGCCCGAGGAATACGAGGGGACGCCGGAGACGATGTTCGATGCGGCCTTGCTCATCAACGAACGCTACGAACTGGATTTGCGCGAAGTCGTGCGCCAGCATTTGTGGATCGCGGCCTCGCAATACCCTGCCTGCCGGTACGCGGAGCCGGAGGCTTGCCCGGCTTTCCGGGAAAGCCGCCGTTACCTGGCCTTGGCCAACGGCGCAGGCCCGGCGCAAGCCGAGGCCGTCGATCCCCGGTGGGCGGCCTTGCTGCCCTTGGCGGAGGGCCGGCGCGAGAACGGAGCGACATAGACAACGGAGGAGGATTATGGCCCCGCAACCCAAGCGAAAGATCAGCCGCACCCGCGCGCGCAAGAAGCGTTCCCACCACGCTTTGGGACGCGTGCGTTACCAGTCGTGCCCCACCCCGGGGTGCGAGGCCCACGTGCTGCCCCATCAGGGTTGCATGCAGTGCGGCATGTACCGGCAGCGCAAGTTCCTGGAAGACGGGGACGAGGAAGAGACCTAGAGCGCTCCGTACGGGGCAAGGCCTGCGCGGGACAGCGCAGGCCGGGATCCGGCGGCGACTGGTTGCATGACCGCATCGGAAGAGGCCGCGGCCGGCCGGGAAGGCATCGCCTATCTTTTCCCGGGACAGGGCAGCCAGGCGGTGGGCATGGGCGTTGAGCTGTGCCGCGCGTCCGTGGTCGCCCGCGTGACCCTGCAGGAAGCGGACGACGCGCTCGGCGCGCCCGTGAGCCGGTTGTGCGCCGAAGGCCCTGCGGATGAATTGACGGATACCGTCAATGCGCAGCCGGCGTTGCTGGCCGTCAGCGTGGCGGCGTGGCGGGCGGCCGGCCAAAGGCTGGGCCGCCTGCCGGAACCGGTCGCCGTAGCCGGGCACAGCATGGGCGAGTATTCCGCGCTGGTGGCGGCCCAGTCCCTCTCCTATCCTGACGGTTTGCGCCTGGTGCGCGCACGCGGACGCTTGATGAAAGACGCGGGCGACCTGCGCCCGGGACGCATGGCGGCCGTGCTGGGCATGGATCATCAGGCGTTGGCTGCGCTGTGCCGCGAAGTGACCGCGGCTACCGGCCAGGTCGTGCAGATCGCGAACGACAACCACCCGTCCCAGCAAGTCATCAGCGGTTCCGTGCCCGGCGTGGAGGAGGTGTCGCGCCTGGCTCCCGCGCGCGGCGCGCGGCGGGTCATGCCGCTGGCGGTCAGCATCGCGGCGCACAGTCCCTTGATGGCGGACGCGCGCCCGGCGCTGGAAGCGGCGATAGCCAAGGCGGACGTCCGGGATCCGGTCGTGCCGGTCATAGGCAACACGCGCGCGTACCCGCTCATACGGGCCGAGGACGTCCGGCGCGAACTGAGCGCGCAGCTGGAAGGCGGCGTCCGCTGGCGCGCCTCCATGCAGGCTTTGCTTGAGGAGGGGGTGACGACCTTCGTGGAATTCGGCAGCGGAACGGTGTTGAGCGGCATCATGCGCAAGATCGACCGCCGGGCGCGTTGCTTCGCCCTGCGCACCTTGGCGGATATCGACGCGTGGGGCGAATGGTTGCAGGAACGGCAGCGGCTGGCCTGAACTCGCCGCGGCCGCGCCGGCGCGGAATCGACGGCCTGACCCTGTGCTATAATCGCCGCGCCGTTTCCCGTTCCATTTCCTTGCCCCCTTTCGTACGCGCATGAGTCTGTCAGGCAAAATCGCCTTGGTGACGGGCAGTAGCCGGGGCATCGGCGCCGCGATTGCCTTGGAACTGGCGCGCCGGGGCAGCACGGTGGCGATCAACTATCGCCGCGACGCCGCGGGGGCCGCCGCGGTCTGCGCGTCCATCCAGGCGGGCGGCGGGCGCTGTTCGCAACTGCAGGCGGACGTATCCGCGGGGGCCGAAGCCGCGGCCTTGGTCAAGGCCGCGTTGGAGCGGCACGGCCGGATCGACATTCTGGTGAACAACGCCGGCGTGACGCGGGATGCCCTGTTGCTGACCATGAAAGACGCGGACTGGAATGCCGTCCTGCAAACCAATCTCAGCAGCGCGTACCACGTCACGCGCGCGGCCTTGCGGAGCATGTTGCGGCGCAAGGCGGGACGGATCGTGAATGTTGCCAGCGTGATCGGCCTGACCGGCCAGGCGGGGCAGGCCAACTATGCGGCCAGCAAGGCCGGCCTCATCGGCCTGACCAAAAGCTTGGCGCGGGAAGTGGGCAGTCGCGGCATTACGGTGAACGCCGTGGCGCCCGGTTTCATTCCGACCGCCTTGACCGCCAACCTGACCGCCGAGCATAAGGCGCGGATCCTGCAGGAAACGCCTTTGGGCCGCATGGGCGAGCCGGAAGAGGTGGCCAAAGCCGTGGCGTTCCTCGCCTCGGACGACGCCGCCTTCATTACGGGGCAAACGTTGTCCGTGGACGGCGGCCTGTCCATGCGCTAGGGACGCCCTGCGCCGATCGATGCCGGATGAACGCCTCTTTGTCCCCGACCGCGCCGGGCCGTACCGCGCCCTTGAGCCGTGACGTCTTGCCGGGCCGCGTCAATGCGCGTTTGGGGCCTGCCGTCAACGCCTATGCCGCCCGCCACCGCCGGTACCGGGCCGTGGCGCTGCAAAGCCTGTACGAAAGCGCAACGACGGATCACGTTCCCAGCCTGGTATTGACCCGCCGCTTCCACAGTCTGTGGCAGGCCGGCGCGTCCCTGTCCGCGCCGGGCCAGCAATACGTACGGCAACTGGTCTACGGCGTACTGGAGGCGCAAGACGCGTTGGACGATCGCATCCAATGCGCTGCGCCGCGTTATCCGGTGCATACCTTGCCCGCGGTCGATCACAGCATATTGCGTCTGGCGCTTTTCGAGGTCGAGGACGGACGCTTCGCCACGCCGGTCAAGGTCGCCATTACCGAGGCCATCGCTTTGGCGGAATGTTACGGGACCGACGCCAGTCCCGGTTTCGTGCATGGCGTGCTGGGCGTCGCCTTCAAGGACGGCGCGCCGTCCCCCGCGCGTTGACGGGCCATGGGCTTCAACAGTTCGTTTTCCTTCTTCGGCATCGGCATTCCCGAACTGGTGCTGATCGTCGTGCTCGCGCTCGTGGTCCTGGGACCGGAGCGCCTGCCCGGGATGGCCAAGGATTTGATACGGGCTTTCTTCCGCGTGCGCAATCTGTCCCGCGATCTCACGGGACAGTTGGAAAAAGAACTGCACCTGGACGAAATCAGGGAAGTGCGGGAACTCAAGGGCCTCAAGACCGGCAGTTTGGTGGAAGCCTGGGCCAACGACGAATTGGATATCAATTTGGACGGCGACGACAAGCCGGACGCGACGGCCAAGGGGGACAAGGCCAAGCCCGCGGACCGCGCCCGCCCGGCCACACCCGCGCCCAAACCCCGCCCAGATCGGACAGCCTCCCAAAGTCCGCGCGCCGCTTCCGGTTCGGATACCGTGCGGAAGAAGGTAGATGCCCAGAGTTTCATTGAATCAGGCATGACGATAGGGACGCCGGCCGCGAAGCCGACCACAGGCCGCGGAACCGCGGCCCAGAACGCGTCGAAAACCGACCCGGTACCCAATTCTACTCCCGCGCAAGGCCAATCCGACCCGCAAGCCGCGGACGAACAGGCCTCGGATCCGCCTGCAGCGACCTAACCCGTATTGTTGCCTTGGCCCCCCTTTCCGAAGCGGCTCGCCTGCCGTTGCCTGCCCTCATGCCGCTGGGCCTTTGCGATAGAGCCGAGGGATCCGGGATTGATCGGTAGCTGTCTCGGCTGAGCCTGTCGAGACTTTGGGCAACCCAAGCCGCGGGCGGACAGATGACGACACGCAGGCGTACGGCCGGACATGACGACAGCGGATAAACCTCAGGAGACGTCTTCTCCGGGCGAGGAACCGACGGGCCGCCGAGATTCGCAGTCCATCGGGCCATCTGCGGAGGAGGAGGCGCGGCCATCCGAGACGCCTGAAACGCGCGAACCCGCGGCGCCGGACGCGGAACAGGTTGCGCGCGAGACGCCCGAAGGCGACGACGCCTCGTCGGAGGCCCCAGCCGCTGCGGATCAGGCAGGGGCGGCCCGCGGCCAGGAACCGGTCTCGGAGCCCCCCACAGGCCACCGCGAGAGTTCACAGTCCGCTGCGCCATCCGCTACGCAAGAGGAGGCGTTGCCATCCGAGGCGTCTGAAACGCGCGAATCCGCGGCGCCGGATGCGGAGCAGGCCGCGCGCGAGATGCCCGCAGACGCGGTCACCTCGCCAGACATCCCAGCCGCTGCGGATCGGGCAGAGTCGATCCGCGGCCAAGAGCCTGTCCAGTCCGATCGTCCGGACGGCGTTGAAAAAACGGCGCAGGACGCGCCGTCCGCACAAGCGCAAGAAGCCACGCGCGAGACCGCTCCGGACATCAGCCAAGCTGCGGAGCCGGAAGCCGTAGCCCCGGAGGCTGTCTCCGCGACGCCGGCAGCGCCTTCGGCGGACAAGCCGGCAGAGCAGGACGCGGCACAATCAGAGGACCTGTCCCTGGCTGACGCCAAGGCGGCAGCGCCTGTAGAAGACGCACCTCCCGCTGATGAGATAGCCGATGCCGCCGAGCCGCCCGCCGATACCGCGGCGGGCAATGCGGAACCGCCCGACGCGGAGCCTCCGGCCGCGGACGAGGAAGGCCGAATGAGTCTCATGGCTCATTTGCGGGAACTGCGCCAACGCTTGATCTGGATGATGGGCGGCGTGATCGTAGGCACCCTGTTGGGCATGCTGATCGCGGAACGGGTCGCGCAGTACATCGTCAACGACTGGGAAGTGGCTTTGCAGGCCATCACGCCCTTTGAGAACGTAGCGACGTTCTTTCGCATCAGTTTCACGCTCGGCGCCGCGTTGTCCACGCCCATGATCGTCTACCAAATCCTCGCCTTTATCCTGCCCGGGTTGTACCCGCATGAGAAGCGCAGCCTGCTGATCGTCATGCCGGGCGTTCTCCTGCTTTTCCTGGGCGGCGCGGCCTTCGCCTATTTCGTCATGCTGCCGGTCGCCATCCGGTTCCTGCAGGGATTCTGGTCAGACGTGATCACCGCCGACTGGAGCGCGCGGGAATTCGTCAACTTCGTCATTCGCATCGTCTTCTGGATCGGCATCTTCTTCGAGATGCCCTTGATCATGGGTTTCCTGGCGCGTATCGGCATCGTGACCGGGCCGCGGCTGTTGAGCTGGTGGCGCTACGCCATCGTCGTCAGCGCGGTCGTGGCCGCGGTCATTACGCCGACCATCGATCCCGTCAACATGTCTATCGCCTTGGCCCCCCTCATCCTGCTGTATTTCATCGGGGTGGGGTTGGCCTATCTGCTGTACCGGCCGCGCGTGCCGCGCGATTTCACTGAAGACGCCGAGGAGGGCAAGAATGGATCGTAGCCAAATGATTGCGCGCAAGGAACAGATCCGGCGCGAGCTGATGCTGACGCGCCGGCAAATCGACAAACTGAACATGGGCCAGAGCGGCGAAGTGTTCAAGCGGCGCAAGAAGCAGGTGCGCCAGCTGGAAGGCAAGATGGAACGCCTGATGGCGGAGGAAAGCGAACTGCGGATCAAGATTGACCAATCTCCGCCTGCGGAAACGGCCCAGTCGTAAGTTGCGCCCATCTCGTTACGGCCAACTGGGCATGGCCGTAACGGGTCTCAGTTACCTTGCCTCCAAGGTACGATAACGGTCGCGTATCGTTTTGCTGTATACGGCAGCGCGAACCGTAAAAGGAGGGTAGCAGGCGCTCGGTAGGCTCAGCGTTCGCGGAGCCGTGCTTACCTACCCGCATAGACGCGCGACCCAGAACTTGAACCGTATTGTCAGACGCTCAAGTCCGACGCGCTCTTGACGCCCGCGCATCATTCCCCACGGAAGTTCAAGGCGACGCGCGGGTAAAAACGATGTCCATACGGAACGAGATCCGCACAGGGCTGGAAGCGCACGCGTACGCCTGAAGAAGCGATGGCGTCTATGGACACCGCCTCTGTCGTCTACTCCTTTACGCACGCGGCCTTAGCGTTATTTTGTTCGTTTCGGGATGAATACGGATCCATGATGCCCCCAGTCCTGCTACAGCGGCGGACAGGGCTACGCCTTGCAACGCGAAAGGGACGGTAATCGCTCCGGTTTCAATATAAAATAGCCAGTACCCTGTCTTGTGCGCGTAAGCCGACGGAACAGGCTTGAGCCTCGTGAACGGATCCTTGGACGATTTAGCCGACCGCATTCTGGCTTTCATGACCGAGCCGCCGGCGACGGAACGCATATTTCGGCAGTCGGAATTGGAGCGCTTGGGTGCGCCCGATGCTGTGGAGACGGCATTGCAAAGCCTGACGCGGGCGCACCGTATCGGTTCTCCCGCGCGCGGCATCTGGTTTCCGCTTGAGCCTTGGCAAGACGCTTGGGGGCAAACGCGATACGCCGCGCCTGCTCTACTCCCCGAACTGGCGCGCGCTTTGCTGGAACGCGAAGGCGTATCCACGCGTAGAGACAAGGCTACGCGTGCTTACGATCAGGGGAAGACGGCGTGGAACGTGCCTACTTTCATGCATATCGGCGTGGATACGCCCGCGGCGCTGCGCCTGGAATGGGATCAGGGGTATACGGTGACGGAATATCAAGGCGTGCTCATGCCCGCGCCCGCGGATGAACCCTGCGGCCCTGTCGCCATTCCCGATCCGGAGGCTCTGCGGCGCGTGGCGGTGCGCACCCAGACGCGTCCCGAACGCATAGAAAAGGATATTTGGGTCAATCGCGCCCTCCAATCTTTGAGCCGGACGCCCTCGCCGCGCGTACCGGGCCAGTGGCACTTCTGGGGCGGCACCAGTCTCTCCAAAAGCTGGCAATTGACGCCGCGTTTTTCCGAAGATATTGATCTGCGTTTTCAACCTTCCCTGGAACAGCCCGACACCTTCTTCACGGCGCGGCGATCGATGCATGACTGGTTGCGCTCATGGGTGCAAAAGGAATTGATGACGCACATGCCGGATGCCGCGCTGGATGAGGCCGCCTCGTCCTTCGCGCCTGACCGCGTGGTGCAACGCGTCGTGGTGTCCTATGCTTCGCATTTCGCGTCAACGCCGCAGCAAATGAAACTGGAAATGGGATTTTCTTCTTTTCGCGTGGCGGGAATCATGCGTCCCGTATTGGCTTGGCCCCATTGGTGGCCGGGACGAGAGCCCTACGCGCTGGGCCGCCTGCCCTGCGTACCGCCCTGGTCCATCATGGCCGGCAAACTGCATGCATTGACGCAGATCCGCTTGGATGAGGCGGATGTCGCCGTTATGCGCCACGTAGTGGATTTGGGGGCGTGGATGCGGCGGCGCGAGGACGCGGGGTGGGCCGCCATGACTGCCTATATGGCCCAACAGTGCCTCGCCGAAGGTACGGTGCGCAATCTGCTGGATGATCTGATATACGCCTTGGATCGATTGCAGTCTGCGAGAGGCATGCGCCTGTATCGCGAGTACGTGGAGGGGTTTTATCTGGGCATAGCCAAGCAAACGGCTCCTGACTGGCATCAAACCTTGACGGACATTCGCGTTTTGTGGGATGCCGTCTGCGGTTCCGATTGGGAAAACCCTTTTTATGCCGTACCCGACCCTGATCGGGTACCAATGGAGAGGGCATCCAAGTCAACGAATTTGAGGGCGATGGATCGAGATGCGTTGCCGCCTTCTTCTCAATACGAATGAAACGCTGTTACGTCCATTCCCGCGCTTGGCGGCCTGTATTCAGCTGCCAGGGAGTGTGTCCGTGCGCTCTCTTGACGTGATATACAGTTCACCTGCGCGCGGCAGCGTCCGCAAATGAATATCAACCGATCCCAGACCCTATTGATACATTGGATGTCCAGTGGCTGAACGGTTATCTCGCTCCCGTCCCGCCTGCTCGCGCGTTTCCGGCGGCGCGCCCCGTTCTTGAACCCCGGCGCGAACTCGTATCCAATCCTGCGCCTATGCGCTACCCATCGCGTGCGTTGCGCTCGGCTTCGGCTACTGGGTATTCGCCTTTAAACAGTTCGGTCCCGGAACCAGGCAGGGAATCCCAAGTATAGGCACGGCGCTTCGCGTCGGCTTCCCACTCTTCCGCTTTGCATTGCTTGAAATTCACGCCTATGCCGATGGCGCGGTTCCCCTCCGCCTCGTATTTGGCCAGGTACGCGCGCGAACGGATCTGGTCCAACGCCTCCTCATGCGAGCGGTTCAACTTGAGTTCAAAGACGTAGAACGTATCGCGCGTTTCGACCGCGGTGTCCGATCGGCCGCGCCGCCCCATGACTTCGGCATCAACGCGCAGGACGCTCTGGCACAGGGCGCAGGCCAGATGGAGCGCGAGCTGGTAGTTGCTTTCAGCTTCCAGTTCCTCATAGGCTACGCGATGCAAAAGATTGTCGAAGGCGTTCAATGCCCTTGCGCAGTCATGCGCCTGCAAGGCCGCGCCCATGTCCTGTATGAATGTCCATTCAGGATTGTCAGGGGCTACCAGCAATCCAAAACAGGAAAAGAACAAACCCTCCTTGAGCGTAATCTCAACCTCCCAATTGGGATAGTCGAGATAGACCGCGCCCTCCTTGCCTTGCACCTGCGTGAGGAAGCCTGTTTGGTAAAGCAACGCGTTTAACCTTGGACGGCGGAGATCAATCGCCGACGTAACGCCAGCCGGCCCGAAATCAAAATGGCGTAAATCTATTTTGCGTTCGCGCAAGTAGTGATGCGCCAACTGCGCTTGGCCCAGACTCAACCAGGCATGCGGCAACCCGGCCAACTCCGCCTCGCGCGCATCGTCGGGCGAAGCCAGGGTTTCCAGTGCCGTCAAGAGAGAAATCGGGTTATAAACCGGTTCCTGCGTAACCGCAAACCGATAGCCGTTGTAGTGATAGCGCAGCCTGTCCAGCATATCCTCAATGGATACGCCAAGGTTCTGCGCAGCCAACGCGATGTGTTCTCCCAGAGCGTTTTTGATCTCGTCTTCCGTAAAGCCGCACAGTTCGCCCCAGGAACCCATGCCGGACAGATTGCGGAGATTGTTCAGGGCGGAAAACAGGCCTGCGTTTTCCAGGTGCAGGATGCCCGTAACGAAAACGAACCGCACCGCTTGATTCCAGTTCTTCAACGTGCGATAGAAGGCGCGCAAGTCATCTTCCGTTTCCCTGCGATCCGCTTCCGAAAAACCGGATCGCGTCCATGCGCCTGTCAGAGGCGAGTCGTACTCGTCCACAAGCACGACAAAGGAACCGTGTCGGTCGCGCAGATGGAAGAACAGCCAATTCAGGGCATCCCAAGGCGCTGCATCGGGCGGTTCGATATCCAGCCGGAGCGCCTCCATGCGAACCAGCGTCAACAGGGAATCGCGCAGGCCTTGGGGCGAACTCCCCGCTACGTTGGCCATATTCAGGGATATGACCGGCACTTGCGGCACTTTCGCCAAGTAACCCGACTCCGCAATCGCCAAGCCTTGAAACAGTTCGTCGTTCTTGCGTCCGAACAAGTACGCCAATGTCGATACCAGGAGTGACTTTCCGAAACGGCGCGGGCGCGCCAGGAACACGTAGCGCATCCGCGTCTCCAACATTTGCTGGATGTCAGCGGTCTTGTCTACGTAGACTTGCTTGTTGCGTCGCAAAATGCCGAAGTCGTCCGTGTCCAGACCGATGAGAGGCACTGTCGACATGGGATCTCACCTGATGCGCAATGTCTGTGGAGTTGGAGATTATAGACTGCTTGGACGCGCGGCTTCAAACCCATGCACCAAGCCGGTAACCCGGATTGAGTTTATGTGGGCTACTGTATCAAAGCTTGTCAATACTTGGTTCCTTTGGATGCGTGGCAAGTCTGAAGTGTTACCCTGTATACTTCGCAAAAAGCCTGATTCCGGCGATGCGAGAAAGACGCATTGATTTCGTCAAAAGTGGCTTGCAGAGCAAGTCAAGATTCCAGTAGACGGTACTATCAGCGCGAAGGTGGCTCAATAACGCCGTGATCTTCCCCACGCCGCAGGTTATCCCGCGCTACTCGCAATTCCAAGTGCCGCTACCGGATCCACGCCAACACCAAGCGTTGGCATGCCGGCGCGATACGGCCTTGAAGCGCTTCCGATGTCTCAACCTTGATCGCTACTTCCTGTTCCCCCTACTTGGCGGCGGCCCATGATCATTGGGAAATGGGTACGCAATGATGCCATGGAAGCGACATGCAGTAGGCATGCTCAGTTTTGCAGAACAGGGAACAGGTCTTCGGGAGTTTTGCCTGTGAGTTCCAGATACAAGGCATCAGGACACAGATCCATGCGATCATTCCATACAATAATGCCGGTTTCTCCCAATTTCACGCTTTCAAAAGGCACGCCTTCGTGCCAGCCGCGAAACACAGGCGTTTGCGCCAAATCCGATAGATCAACTACGCCTTCCACGCCGTCTGCATAGCGCAACCAAAGACGGAAATCTGCGAGGGCCTCCACCGCTATAGGCCTGACGCGCTTGCATTCCGTAATCGCCAAAGATGCGTCCCGAAAATCTATCTGGACTTGCGGTTCCTGGTTCATGGGTTGCCTCCTTCCCTCCTTCCGATTCGTTGAGGGCTTGAATACCACAAGAAATCCAACTGTAAATATGCAAGACATCCATTACGTATTCTGACGTAATCAGGGCGTAAGCGTCGAGGATTTCTAGGATAAAGCCTGTTCCAAGCACTATAATTTCTCTATACGAACTTTGTCCCCTAATTCGAGATCACCAAGAATCTGCTGAAGATCCGTTTCCATATTCTTGGCAAATTCGCATTCAATACTTGCCGATAAATTAAGACCAACGCTGAGATTTTCGCCAGAACGGAGCTTGGACAGGACTTTGGCTCCGAACCGATTCCAGATTTCAGGCGGAATCGTGCCGGAAAGCCGAATCACGGTCTTTTGACGGTCTGGCCGCGGCTCAGGCGGATCGGGTACGGGTAGAATATCCGATGGGCGTTTTGGCGGCGGTGCAGGTAGATCTTGTGGCGCGGTTTTGAGTGCTTCCGCCTTGGCTTTAGTCAACAGGTAGACGTTCGCTGCAAACTCTACTTCCTCCCATTGGATTGATTCGGCATACCACAGGCGAGCGTACCCACCGTCGTTCTTAGTCCCGGAAGCCAATCCGAAATCGCCCCGTGACACGAATTCAACGATTTGTCGGCGCAGGATCGTATCGGGATCAATCAGGCGCGTCAATGAGCCATCAAGAAAGCTTTGTCGCAAACCCGTAAGTGGCCATGCTCCGGTGTCTTCAAACGCAGGAGGCCAATGACGATCGATGTAACCGGCTCCCACATTCTCATTCAACAACGCCTCGGATTTCAACGCGCTAATGATCCGTCCACAAAGCGTTTCGCTGGCGCTGGCATGCCCTGCGCCGAGATCTATGATTTTAAGGCCGTATCGTTCCATCGCATCTGAAAGCATCACGAAGCGATAACTCGCCCATACTTCGTTTCTGGCTTCTTCTTCTGCTTCTCGGACTTTGGTGCGCACCGCGGCTTGATCCGTGTGATCGAACTCAGATCCCAAGATACCTGCGTTCACCTCATGCATCACGCGTTGCCAAGCAAGCCACAATTCCGCTTTTTCTCTAAGTTCCTGGCCCGATTTCCGGGCGCACCAGACCAGCGACCCGGGATAGAGGCGCGGAGATCCACCCCTTTCTTTTGTCCAATGGCTAATGCGCTCAAGCGTCTGGGGCCTCCTCTGCCATTCGGACTCGGGATCCATGGCGATCAGGGTCAGACGCGGCGTATCCTGCACTTCGGCGCTATCTGCCGGGAAGAAAATCACAGGCAGAGCGGATCCCCGCTTAAACTCACCTTCAATGAGCCGGCGGATGGCTGGCTTGACCTCGCTTTCCTCGTCCAAGGACGCTCGTCGGTCGCTGACGACTTTCTTCAATGTTGCCTGATGATGAATGCGATATCCGTCCGTTCCCACTTTGCGCATAAAAAAGCCGGAGGCTTCCAAAGATGCGGCGGCGTTGTCGATTGTAGCCGTATTGACCTCCGGTTCGCCCAGGGCAAAGCGTAGTTCGGGCAGATGAGCCACTTTGTCTACTTGGCCTCCCGATGACTCGAACAGGACGGTGGTACCTACGCGGCGGTGAATGTCGCGGAGAGATCCCGTAGCATCTACGTCCAAAGCTTGGGCATGCGCCATAGGTCCCGCGAGATCGGATGCAATGGCTGCATCCAGTCGCACTTCGCCCAATTGGCCTAGGACAACGGCACGGAATTCGGGTACGTCCAATGGCGCGGAACCCAGCGTAATTAGCGGTTCCGTACGAGCTTTTTGAAACTGCCTGCGCGCTGCCCATGAGATCCATTGGGCAAGCATCGCCAGTGCCCCTCGAGTTTGCTGAAACTGCGGGAGCGCCCGCCATTTCCGCTGGAAAACCGAAAGAGTGGCAGGATGAAAGGGATAGCAGGCTTCAAACCGTTCTTGCAGATACTCCTTGGCTTTGGCTTCGGTAACAGCTGTATCGACAGCCAGCCAAGCGGGAGGGAGACGGGCTGATCGCTCAAAGCACCAGTCCGCGTAGGTTCTGGCGACTCTTTTATGCGTGCGCGCAGAACCGAGATCTTCAAACAGCCGGCGGCGCACGACTTCGCTGATTTCGGCTTCATCGTTGGCGATCAGATCGCGGGCTACGCGACCAACCACTTTGCGGATGCGTTCCTGCCATTGCTGATCCCAGTCGGTCATTTCGACTTGGCTACGCGGCAGACTGATGACGGCTGCTACCTGCGTAGTGCCCGTGACGGCCACGGTCAGGTTTTGAATGAAGGCGTGAAAGCTGTCAGCCATGTTTCGATAGCGATTGACGAAGTTGAGTACCTCGTCGAACAGCAGCAATACAGGCGCGTTTGCGGCAGCGAATACTCGAGCGAGGGATGTAGTGCCTGGTGGAGTAGTTCGCGCTGCTGAACCCAAGGCCGCGACGCCCTGATCGCCTGCCAGTTGGTACGCCAAGTCGATCCAAGGAGTTTCCTGTCCCTCGGACGGATCCCAAGCACTACCGACGAATACGCCCACCCGGACGAGGGGCAATTCCGATATTCCGGCCCCGTTCAGGAGTTCTGCTACGCCTGGGAGCCGGGAGGCGTTCGCGCCCGCGCGGGCCAAGTGATATAGAGAGGCGAGCGTGTGCGTCTTGCCACCGCCGAACTGCGTGATCAGGGTAAGCACCGGCGCAGTGTTTTCTGTCTTGCCCAAGAGACGCCGGAGCGCCATGCCGGCATGCTCTTTCAAGGCGCGGGTGAAGCAAGTGCGCGCAAAGAACTGAGATGGATCGCTATAGTCGACAGGAGCAGTCCCGGCGACGACCTGCTCCAAGGCAATGGCGAATTCATCCGGACTGAACGAGCGACCTTCCCGTACTTCTTCGCGAAGGGTAACTACTTTGTACCAAGGTTCCATATTTGTCTCCCAGCTACGGTCTATACATACGTTTAAGCAAGGCCAGCGAAGATCATTATCGAGGGACTGTCAGTAACATGGCGTCAAGAAGTCTCTTTTCCTGACTATTGCGCGGGTACAGTGCTGAAAGCGCGTTAGCCAACTGCAGAAATTCGGGGCCTCGTTCCTGCTCAATACTGATCAGGGTTCGCAATGCATTAGCATGACCGTTGACCTGTAGCAACATGGCAACATGCACACGATCTAGCGTCGTAGCATTGACAGGTTGCAGACTTTCAATGTCTTCATCTAGTATGGCCTTCCGTCCTCCGCGATGACGTCTTGTCTTCAGTGTAGCAGTATCCAATTCAGGAAAAAGCGCTATCTGCAAGCCAACATTCGGATCGCTCTCTATCCAGTCTGCGGCGGCACTGGCACCATTATCGCCGAAAAGGTCTCTCACCCTCTCAGTAACGGGTAGCAGACGTACCACTCCCTTAGTTTGATCAATAATGCGATGGGTCCAGATGTCGAGATCAATGCCCATAGGTTGGGCGAAACGGCGTACGACATCAAAGGGAAGGATGAAACTCTTTGTAGATTTGATAGTAGTTTCCTCATTTTCTGTATTGTTTTCTTGCGATGTCTCGGTACTCTGAAGAGTCCAGAGGAAAAGCGCAGTGAGTCGGGCATCTTCTTCTAGTGCTCTCGATGCTTGTGTTTCTACTGTGCCGAGTATCTGCTGGAGAGCCGTACGTCCAACCACTTCCCAAACCTTCTCCAAATACTCCGACAAGTCCACTGTACGGCCCTCAGCGGTTTCTACCGCTTGATAGCGACTGAAGACTTCAAGTGCAGGACCGATACAAGCAAACACCAGATCCGCACCTCGAATACCCTCGATCTGAAGCCGTTCCATCCAAGCGCTAACACGTAAAGGTAGTTCGCGCAGAACATCGGCCCAGTCACCTATCTGAGCGTTCTCAGGCCTTGGACGGCAGATCAAGTGGATGCTGGTGGCGAGCGCAGCAGAATCCATCGCTCGCATTCTATCTGGCTTTTCAGTAGCAATAGGCCACGATGCAGTAATGGTATAGCCGCCTCGAATCATCCCCGAAAGCAATGCTTCCCATCCTTCGGTCGTTTTGTGTGCAAAGACCACAGCGGCAATACCGTCCTCACTTAGAACACGATGCCCTTCGGCAAAAGCTCTCGCCATTGTCTCTTCAAACCATTCCCGATTCTTTGGCTGACCTTCGTAATACTTGGTTTCGTCTTGTACAGCCTCAGGTATCTTGGGCGATAGTGGGTTGTCAGGGTCAATAGGATCACGTAGTAGTGGATGACCCGGTAACGTACGTTTGAGCCAGACTAAGAAATAATCGGAGAGATCAGCATAGGGAACAGCGTCATAATAGGGTGGATCTGTAAACCAAATATCGGCAGATTGATCTGGAAGGCGGTGCTGGGTCGCGTCGATTAACTGTACTTGTCCTGTGTTCCCAACAAATGCAGCAATGGTTTCGGTTGCATTCACAATCCACTCCATAGCTACATTGAAGCTACCGGAGGCATCTGCTATCGGAGCAACTTCTCCCCAATCCCACAGAATGGGGAGAGCTTGCCTCCCAAACGTAGCAACACTCTTTTCCATGTGATTGGCCCAGCGTGAAAGGCTAGAATTGAAATCACCCTGTTTACTTACTCCAAAGGCAACTATGTCCTGAATACGTTCATTAGCAATTGTACGGATTGCCTTTCCCAATTCTATCAATACGACTTTCTGCCGCGCAGTGAAGAGATCTCCCCATTGAAGCATGCCGTACCTTTGCACACTGAACGCGCGTCCAGCTCCTGACCCACCTCCACTGTCGGCTCATTTGGTATGGGACAAAGACCGTGTTGTCCGGTGTGCTTCCATTCATCAAGAATCTGTATTAGCCGTTGTTGCGCTGTATACACGGCTTCGTAATCGGCATCCGTCGGCAACCTATAATGGCGTCCTGTTTGTCTAGGTTTAAGAGTTACCACGGCTATCATGCGAGCTCCGTCTATTCGATAGCCTATATCATTGAATACAACGTCCGCACCGCCGCGTTGAGTCGCTAATTGCGTCCGAACTCGTTCTGGTGGTAGTACCGTGTTGCAACAGATACATGTGGCTTTTGCGCGTACTACAGTGCCAGCTGTTACCTCTTTGTCCGCTTTTGGTTCAAACACCTCAAACGTAACTTGTGGCAATGTACCAGAAGGGCGCTTGATCAGAGGGCGAAGCGCCCACTTGCGTTTTGGTTTCTTGCATAGCCAAAATGTGCGCATGAGCGGAATTTCTGCGCCACAATTGGGAGATTCGCAACGTACTGTACGTGCCCATAGGTAAGCAATTGGAGTAGAACCATCGGGGTCAAGAGGGTATATATCTGCCAAACTTCGTTCTATGTGTTGTTTTATCTTTCTGCCTGCTTGGCGTAGTTCTTCAGCCAAACCGGATCCGTAGCGCGGAATATCTTCCAACATCGCTTTGAGGATAAGGCACGCCACTGGATTGAGATCGCTGGCGAATGTTTCACAACCGAGTCTCAATGCTTCTAGCGGAATCGAACCCCCTCCTGCAAATGGGTCCACGACCAAGGGACTCTCCTTGTGCCATGCGCCGCCTTCACCAACGCGCGGCTTACACTGAGATAAGCGTTTTCGCTGGCCAAGTTCCAGTTAGCAAAGTCAGATATAAACGTCAGAATAACCCGTCTTAGTCCCTCGTCTGATCTGATAGCGGTTGTCCATCCTTGTGGACGTCCACATAGTCCAAGAAGGATCTGGCGCGCTTTCTCCTTGAATGTTTCTGGACAATGTTTGTCGCAGGGGTCTGGAAGTAGCAAAGCCATCAAGACTGCGCGTGATGAAGCCAACGGTCTTCGGGCCCACCACAGGTGCAGTGTTGAAGGATGACTATGTCGAATCGATTTCTCTCGTACAGCATGCTGTGATACTGCAGAAATAGGGAAATCCACTTCTGCCAAGCGATGACAGGCTTGCGGGATCATGTTCTTCCGTCCATTTATGTATTGAGAGCGACAATTTTTTCTACGATATGTTTGAGTGATTTACTGATCTTGCCATTGTCAGCTGCGTTTGTGATGATGTGTTGAAATACTGCCGGATTCTTGAACGCTTCGTTGTTTTTACTCATCCCAAATTTTTTCTTTGCTTCTTCAAGTAACGAATTGAAACGGCAAATTTCGATCTCATTTGCCAGCGTCGTCTCTACATCTTTCTCGAAGTAAGCGTATTCATTCCCAATGTAGTGCGGCTTGTACCGTTCCTCCTCTACGCCAAGAAGGCGCAAAAGGCGTTTATTTACTTCCGGTTTAGAGTTGTTGTCTCCATCCCAGACGACATATATGGGAATGCCAAGGTGACGAAAGATGACCAATGGACGGTCTAGATTGTTTTTTCCAATGCAGGGGATAACGGTAACTCCCAAACTATCGAAATCGAGATTCATCCACTGTGCAACTCCAAGGATTGCAGCGCGATCATCTTCACCTTCAACCAATACCACTATATCTGAGAAAAATCCTTCGTTCATCGAAGGAGTCATTATTGCCTGAAGGCGAGGGCGTAGTGTCTCGGGTGTAAATGATGTGTTGGTTTGGCCTTGCGCTTGTTGTAGTTCGCATGCTACAGACCCCATATCTGCTTCCTTAACGCGAGTGATCTTTGGCTTTTTGTTTTCATTAAAATATTTTCGCAAAACCCGAATTTGGTCAAAACGATCCAAGCCAACGAATAACGGAGAATGAGTGGTATAAATCACCTGAGTACGTCGGGCGACACCTGAAATTGTTCCTGAGGCAAGTTTCAATAATACTGAAGCCAAGTGGCGCTGACGACTGGGATGTTGATATAACTCTGGTTCCTCAATGGCAAGTACAAGGCTTGGTAAATGGACATTTTCGGAATCTGAATTCAAATTTTTGTCATCTATTGAAGATTCCTCTGCCGTTATCTCTGCCTCCCGTGCGGCGACAAGGTGCTGTAACATTGTAAGAATGAATGCTCGTTGGAGACCATGTCCGGTTCTATGTACGGCTGATTCATAGCCATCTTCTAGAAGCTTGATTTGTGCCCGTGGCATTGGGATCTCAATATCTGCAAGCTTGGACCATTGCAAAAGGACACTGGCATTTGGCGCGTAGGACTGGAGAGTGGCGGATAAATCACGCTCTAGACTATGCAATTCCTTGAGATTGTCTGCATCTAGAATTTCTTTGTACTTAACTTGCGTCTGATCTTTGAAATCTTCTACGTCTTTCCGGGACGTAAGTACACTTCGTACAGCGAGATCCATGAGAGCTGTAATGCACGAACCCTTTTTTTCAGTAGCGTCGTCCTGTGCATCACGTACTGCTGGTATACGTATGAATATAGTGCGCCTTCCCAAGTTGCCTTGCACGCTTGACGTGAAGCCAAAGAACTTTCCATCATCTTGCATTCGGGAGCACTGTTCGGGGTGCTGGCGTTCCCATTGAGCCAATGCTTCATGTACCTTCGCTTCTGAAGGTGCGGTCGGTAACGAAGAGTACTTTCCTGTCTTTCTAATCTCATTGTATTGACGTCTGATAGATGTAGCGTTACCGGCATTTCTGACGCTGATGAATTCAGGATTTTGCAGGCATATTCCGTGATAGGCGGTTGACCCTTTTGTTTCTGGAGGCTGAGGAAGCGATAAGACCCTAACGACAACTAGACTATCATCATCAATATAATGACAAAACTTTCCTTTTTCTTCATTACTTAGATCAGTAAAAGTGACCGCAATTTCTATGCTTTGACATGTATCATCAAAATAAAAATCTTCTTCTGTGATGTTGGGTGAAGGATCATAAAAAATTTCAAGCGCATTCAAGAACGAAGATTTACCTGCGCCATTGCGTCCCACTAACGCAGTAAGGCAATCACAGGAAAGCGATTCATCTAGAACAGATCGAAAATTCTTCACATGGATTTCTCGAATACGCATTATGTCATTGCCTCCTTAGCCGGAATGTGTATCAATTGCTTGTGATAACCACGAAAGAAGAATTTCGAGTTGAGTACTTTGCAACAGCCTATTCATCAAATAGGGTGGATAGTTTTCCTGACACAACGCACTCAAGGATTACAGCAAGAACTGGCACAGACTAATTGCTCCCTTAGATTTGGTCTGACAACTAAGCAGCTTGATTGAGTACGAAATGTTCTGAGAAACGATGCTACGCTTAGTAGAGTAACAAGATCATCGGTCACTTACCTAATCCTTTCCTTCCAGAAATGTCTACCCCTATTGATTCTATCGTATATCGCCCAATTTCATCATTGCCTTGATGTCCAGCCAGTAGTGCTGAACCTTGGTAACCTCATGCCATGGAAACCGGGCCGGGTTTCTGATCGGATCCTGAAGTTCCGGTTCGCTCGCGCAATTGGTCACTACGTAGAGCCAGAAGCAGTCAGGTCGGTCTTCAGCTACGCGGCGTTCGTTTGGCGTGAGCAGAATGCTACCGGTAGCATTAGCGAGTCCTTTCACTTCGATCAGACGCAGTTCGCCGGATTGCGGGTCAAGACTGATGATATCGTATCCGAGGTTCTTTTCGTGAATGTCTTGGACTTGGCGTCTCTGCGCGATCTCGTACTCCATGGCTACTCGCATGGCCGTTTTCTCGGTTTCGGGATGCGGACGCAGACGACGTACGTCTAGCATGTCGCGATCAGGATGAGGCAAAACAAGTGCGCTGCCCAGACGTTCAACGCCCTGTAGCGTCATTGCCTGTTGCCGTTTGAGTTCCGCGCGGCGATGCTCGCGCCGCGCGAGCACTTCCGCATGTCGGGTCTCTGCCCGCGCGAAGCGCCCTGCGGCTCCTGTCACTCCCCGGGCTACTTCATCTGCCGCCCGGCCAATCTCATCATCCGTTCGTTGTAAAACCTCGGTCAATGATAAATCGACATGTTTCCCGATGCGATCAACCTCAGCCAGACGTTCCGCGCGGACCTCGTCAATAAAAGGAGTCAGGGCGGCTTCATTGAGCCAGGTGGTGTCTTCGGACAGAGTCGCTACAGATGGCAGCTTATCCAATACGGGAGCTGGACTCATATCGCCGAGGACATCGGGTTCGCAGAGACGGGGAGCCTGATCGTTCCGCAGTTCCACAGCGAACAATTTTTCGTGGATAGCCTGTCCAAGACCGTCTACGACCCGAGCCCGATAAAAATCAAGGCGTGCCGGAGATTCGTGAGCTACGGAATGGAAGCAGGCTCCTTGCGCAAGAGCATCCTGTCCTTGATCGAACCCATGTCGACGCAGGGCCTCAAACAGCGGATGTCCTGGGGTTACCCATTCAAGGTGATGCTTTTCAGCTATATCGCGGTCCGTTGACAGGCGTGGGTACTGCAGATCTAGTTCTGCGAGCTTCCAATTTGTCTCTTGTTCGTATTTTTTTAGGCTGGGCGGAGTTCGTCCCGGATCAAAGGTATGCGCCATGTGACGTACCGGTTTCAATCCCAGAGCCGCATCTTGGGCGCACTCCCCAATGAACCGCGCGATGGTCTCAGGCACGACGCGCCGGGCCTGAGCCTGGGCTCGGCGCTCAATGAGCATGTTGAGGTTGAGCCTTTTGGCTGCCAATCCTTCCAGCGCCGTTTGGCAGATAGCCCGGAAGTGGCTTTCGTCTACGTCCTTCAAGAGGCGTTCCTCAAGATCGACATCCCCGAGCGCTCCCGCGTAGTAGTCGCGCAATACGCGCTCCACGTGAGCGGATGGCAAGACTTCTCCGACTACGTTGAACACCGCATCGTCGTCAAGAGCGTCGCGGATTTCTTGGAGCTTGACCAAAAGGCGCTGAAGCACTCGACCTTCGATAGTATTGGTGGCAACGAAGTTGAAGATCAGGCAATCGTGTCGTTGTCCGTAACGATGGATACGGCCCATGCGTTGTTCGAGACGGTTCGGATTCCAAGGGATGTCATAATTGAAGAGTATGTGGCAGCATTGCAAATTGATCCCTCGCCCGCCGCTTCGGTTGCCACCAGAACTTGAATGGTGCCTGCGCGAAACTGTTGCTCGGTGTAGAGACGGCTGCCCGGCTCGTCGCGTGAACCGGGTTTCATGCCGCCATGGATACAGCCGACCCTGAATCCCCAAGCCTTCAATTGCTCCATTAGGTGATCGAGCGTGTCCTTGAACTCCGTAAAGATCAATAGACGCTGGTCAGGTCGATCGAAGAAGCCTTCCTCTTGCATGAGGATCCGCAGGTGTGCAAGTTTCGCTTCTTGACCGGTGTTCTCAACCGCCTTTGCTTCCTCGGCCAGCGTTAGGAGTTCGGAGACCTCTGCGCGTATTTGCCCATCGTTGCCGACCAGCGTGATCGCCTCCAGTATGCTCTCCAATCGCTCGCGCTCGGCGTCTTCGTACTCCTCCAGTTCTTCCATATTGGGAAGATCCGACGGAATCTTCTGTACCAACGCTTGAGCGCGCTCAAGGCTCTGCTGTAGTCGCCTAGCTCGATTTTCAAGCGAGCGACGCAGGGCATATACGCTTGAGGCGAGACGTCTCTGGTACAGCGACATCAGAAAACTGACGGCCCGCGCGCGTGGATCATCGCCTTTGGAAGCAGCCTGTGCGCTCTGGCGTTTCACGAATCTCGTGACCTCTTGGTAGAGATCCAGTTCAGAACCGTCAATGGCAAAAGCCGCTGTCCGCGGGATACGCTTGGTGAAGACCGGTTTCGCAGTCCATGTGCCATCCGGCTGGCGTTTCGGAAACGAAACCATCGCTTCCTTGGTTCGACGCAGGTAGAAGGGAGCGCGTCCCCGATCCAGAGCTTCATGGATTGAACTCACGTCGGCATAGGCATCCCGGTCAAGCAGATGCAGGAATAGCATGAAATTCTGCGGATCCCCCTTGTGCGGGGTAGCTGTCAATAACAGTAAGTGATCAGTGGTATCGCGCAATAGCTCCCCCAGCTTGTAGCGCTGGCTTTTGTGGGATGCGTCGCGGGCCGACATGCGATGCGCCTCATCGATGATAACCAGATCCCAATGCGCCTGCCGCAGTCCGGGCAGAATTTCGGCGCGCTTGGCGAGATCAAGCGAAGTAATGATCCGCTTGTGTTCCATCCATTGGTTGACGCCGAATTGGTCGCGAATGTCGCTGCCTTTAAGCACGAGGAACTTTTCGTCGAACTTTCCCTTGAGCTCGCGCTGCCATTGAAACAGCAGATTGGCAGGACAGACGACAAGAACTCGTTCGATGAGACCGCGCAATTTGAGTTCTCTGACAAGAAGGCCGGCCATGATGGTCTTGCCGGCACCGGCATCATCGGCTAGCAGGAAACGTACGCTGGGCAACTTGAGAAGATATTCGTAGACCGCTTCAAGTTGGTGCGGCAACGGGTCTACGCGCGAGACGGAAAGCCCAAAATAGGGATCGAATTCGTAGGCGATGCCTAGCGCATAGGCTTGAAGGCCGATACGCAGAAGCCGGCCATCGCCGCCGTAAGAAAGCACAGGATCGGTGATGGTCAGGGCGGCGATGTCATCTGCAGTGAGATTGACTCGATAGAACTTCTCCGACTGCTGGCCGACGAGGCCTGCCCTCCAAACGCCTGAACCATTGGCCTGCACGGTTTCTACCCGCACTGGCTCACTGAACAGCGCTCCGGTCAAGATCTGCCCTTCGTGGATAGGATCTTCAATGGTCAATAGGAGCCTTTCCGTTCTCAGTCATCATTGCGAAATGGATTGCAGTCAGAGCGCAAAATGCACCGTTTTCGGAATTGTTGCATTCGGTCTCAAGTCCCGCGCCCGTTTTTCTTGAACCAAGGCGCGTCGTTTAGGTTGCTACCGACAAGACTTGGGCGAAGTGATCTGGTTCTGACCAAAACGCTACGATGGACAGATCGGCGATTCGCCGTACGTCGTTTGCGCTCCAGACGACATCTTGGCTGTCATCAATCAGGGAAACGAACCGTCCTGTCTGCTCGCCTCTCAAATCATGCCAAGCCGCTACTATATGATCGACGACTCTGGGGGCTGCATTGCGGTTTCTGACGCTCAACGTATAGACCAACGATGTGCATTCTCGCGCATACACGAGGAAATCTACTGCCCACATACGGTCGGAGCGCCCTCGCAGTTTCTGGAAACGGTCGTATCGTACTTGGCGTCGGTTCAGGTATTCTGCTACTTGCTCCTTGATAGACGTTCTGCGTCTGCGAAACGTAAACTGCACGTCGGACACTCGCAGAGCCGCCTGTGCTACGCGCACAAAGGTATGCGCAACGCCTTCATCGGCGTTGCAACGCGCCTGCAACATCCCCCGGTCGTATTCGACTCCGTGCGTCTTGCAAGCATCCAGAATGAGCCGATCCTGATTTGGGGTGCGGTAGCGGGCAAAGGACTGCATATTCAGCCAACCCAGGGTTACGCCAAGGTCGGTTACCGTAACCTTGTCCTCTTCCATCTTGCAGAACAGGTCAATATTGTCGCCGTCAGGGTACAAGTAGGGCGTCCTGATCCGGTGGTACTCGCCGTGTTCCTGGCAAGCGAACAGACTCGACCATTCGCTCATAATGGCCCGACAGACTTCGCTCTGCGTCATGCGATTACCCTCGGCGGGTTCCTCTTGATCTTGCCTTGGCGTTCAATACATCTTACCTCGGTGCTCAATATTGGCGAGCTCGCAAAATTGCATCCAAACCGCTACGGGATCATTCAGGCAAGCGGTGACGCTCTCTGGAACATGCGCTTCCCGATCGCCATATTGTTCAGACCACCAATGCAAGTGCGTATCGCCTACTTGACGGCATTGCGGATTATGAGGATCCGCTCCCATATCCAGACCGCACAAGCGCCCTGCCTCGGGTGAAAAGAGGGTATACGTCAATTTGCCGGCTTGTCCGTCGTATCGGCCTTTTACGAGGAGCGGTTCATGCATGTCGGCTTCAACTTTGACCCGAAACGACAGGGCCGTAGGATGATTGCCTTCTGGCCGCCAACGAATATTGCCCATTATTTGTTTCTTGTCGGCCATAACGGCCGAGAATTCCGCATCGCTCAACGACATGCCGTACCCTGAGCGGCGCTGTCACGCGGGGACGCGTGCTGCATTGGTCGTGCGCTTCATGATCGCGCGCGAACCACGGCGTCAGGCAGCTTGCTTCAGGTCCTCTTCCACCAGGAGGCGGCGCAGAATCTTGCCCACGAGGGATTTGGGCAGTTCCTCCATGAACGCCACTTCGCGCGGGATTTTGTACGCAGCCAAGGTTTGCTTGCAGTGCTCCTTGACTTCGTCCGCGGTCAGGGTCTGGCCGGGCTTGAGCACGACGTACGCCTTGACGATTTCGCCCCGTTGCGGGTCCGGCAGTCCGGCCACGGCCGCTTCCAGGACGGCTTCGTGCGCGTACAGCGCTTCCTCCACTTCGCGGGGCACGACGTTGAAGCCGCTGACGATGATCAGATCCTTCTTGCGATCCACCAGCGTGATGTAGCCCTCGTCGTCGATCGTGGCGATGTCCCCGGTATGCAGCCAGCCGTCCGCGTCGATGGTCGCCGCCGTTTCTTCCGGTTGCTTCCAGTACTCCAGCATGAGTTGCGGGCCCTTGACGCACAATTCCCCTTCGGCGCCGGGTTCCACGTCCGCGAAAGTGCCGTCTTCTTCGGCCTCCAGGCCGACGATGCGGATTTCCGTGGAAGGAAAGGGCGTGCCCACCGTGCCGTTTTTGACTTGGCCCAGCAGAGGATTGGCGGCCACGACCGGCGAGCATTCCGTCAGGCCGTACCCTTCCACGAGGTTGCCGCCCGTGATGCGATTGAACGTCTCCTGCACTTCGCGGGGCAGGGGCGCGCCGCCGGCGATGCAGTAGCGCACCGACCGGATATCGTACTGCTCCACGTTTTCGTGATTGATGATGGCGTTGTACATGGCCGGCACGCCGGGGAAGATCGTGGCCCGTTCGTTCTTGATGAGTTCCAGGTTCTGCTCCGTATCCCGCGGATTGGGCGTGATGACCAGGCGCCCGCCCAGGCGCACGTTGAGCAGCACCGCGATGGAAAGCCCGAAAATGTGAAAGAAGGGGATGGCGCCCAGCATGACTTCTTCCCCTTCCCGCGCTTGCGTCATCCAGGCGCGGGTCATCGACACGTTGGTCAGCAGCGAATTGTGGGACAGCACGGCGGCCTTGGGCAAGCCCGTGGTGCCGCCCGTGTATTGAAAGAGCGCCGGGTCGTCAGGCTTGGCGGCAGCTTCCAGCGGCGCCGCCCTTTCCTGGGCCATGAGTTGACCAAGGCTGTACACGCCGTCGCCGTACGCGACGTCGGCGATGTGCCCCAGCGCGCGCAAGGGTTTGGACGAAAGTCTGTGGAACAGCCCCGAAATCGAGTCGTTGATGTCCGTAATGATGATGTGTTCGATCTCGGTTTCGCTCTGGATGGAACGCACTTTTTCCAGACCGCCGCTCATGCAGATGACGGCCTTGGTGTTGCTGTCCTTGAATTGATGCAGCAGTTCCGCGGCCGTATAGATGGGATTGGCGTTGACGACGATGCAGCCCGCTTTGCTGATGCCGAACAGGGCGACGGCGTACTGGGGCGTGTTGGGCAGCATGACGGCGACCCGGTCGCCCGCTTGCAAACCCAGGTTTTTCAGGGCATGGGCCAGACGATTGCTTTCCAGATCCCACTCCCGGTACGTCTTTCGGGACTGGATGGTGATGCCCAGCGGCAGGTATTTGAGCACCAGATGCAACGCCGTATGGTTGGGGAAGCGATCCGCGGTCGCGGAAAGGTCGTCGCCCAACAAGCGGTTGGCCGGTTCTACGGTATGGGGCGCGCCTTCTTCGTAGGACTGGCGCCAGACAGGAGACAGGGACATGGCGAACTCCTCGAGTTCTGCTAGGGTGCGGGTCGAACGCCCAAGGTACGGCAATGCATTATAGCCTAAAAACGTTGCCTTCTTTAACGGCATGCAAGGGATCCGATCCGGCGTCCCTGGCTGCGCGCAGCGCCCGTCCGGGGACGGAACGCCGGATCATTTCCCGCCCGCAGGGGCTTCCATGCTTTAGACTGCTAGCGTCGCCTGCCCCGTTGCGCGCGTAATCGCATACGCCAAGGAGCGCCGTTGACCATGCGCCTGTCCCAACTGTTCTTTCAATCGTTGCGCGAAACGCCGGCTGACGCGGAAGTGGTCAGCCATCAACTCATGTTGCGGGCCGGCTTGATCCGCCAGGTCACCTCCGGCATTTTCGAATACCTGCCGCTGGGCATGCGCGTGCGCCGCAAGGTAGAGCGCATCCTGCGCGAGGAAATGGACCGCGTCGACGGGCAGGAGATGATCATGCCGGTCGCGTTGCCGGCCGAACTGTGGCGGCGTTCGGGGCGCTGGTACGCCATCGGCGACGATCTGATGCGCATGCAGGATCGGGCCGGGCGGGACATGTGCCTGGCCATGACGCACGAAGAGGTCATGGCCGATCTGATGGCGCGGTCCGTGACCAGTTACAAGCAGCTGCCCCTCGTGCTGTATCAGATACAGACCAAGTTCAGGGACGAGCCGCGGCCGCGGGGCGGCCTGTTGCGCGTGCGCGAATTCGCCATGAAGGACGCCTATTCCTTCCATGCCGACGAAGCGGATCTGGACCGCTACTACCCGCGCATGTACGAGGCCTACTTCCGCGTGTTCCGGCGCGTCGGCCTGGACGTAGTGGCCATCGAATCGGATATGGGCATGATGGGCGGCACCATGGCGCACGAGTTCATGGCCCTGTCCGACATCGGCGAAGATACGCTGATTCTGTGCCGCGCGTGCGACTACCGGGCCAATCGCCAGGTGGCGGTTTTTCGCAAGCCCGCCGTTCCGGACGCCGAGCCGCTGCCTTTGGCGGAGGTTCACACGCCCGGGGCGGATACCATTGAGGCCCTGGCGGCCTGTCTGGAGATTGACGCCGCCCAAACGGCCAAAGCGCTTTTTCTGGTGGCGTCCGTCGCGGACGCCGACGCCACGCGGGAGGAATTCGTTTTCTGCGTCGTGCGCGGGGATATGGCCTTGAACGAAACCAAGCTGTCCAATCTCCTCGACGCGCTGAACCTGCGCCCGGCGACGGCGGCGGAGATTCGCGCGGTCGGCGCGGAACCGGGCTTCGGCTCCCCGATCGGGATTGACGCGAACCGGGTCAGGCTGGTCGTGGACGACCTCGTCGCCGCGTCCCCCAATCTGGTGGCCGGCGCCAATCGGCCGGACTGGCATTACCGCAACGCGAATTACGGACGGGATTTCGACGGGGCGCTGGTGGCCGATATCGTAAGCGCCGAAGAGGGGCATGCCTGCAGCCTCTGCGGGGGCGCGTTGCGCAGCCTGCGCGGCATCGAGGTCGGCAACACCTTCAAATTGGGCACGAAGTACAGCGAGGCGCTGGAGGCCGCGTACCAGGATCAAAAGGGCCAGTCGCATCCGATCGTGATGGCCTCCTACGGCATCGGGGTCGGCCGGCTCATTGCCTGCATCGTCGAGAATTACCATGACGACATGGGCATCGTCTGGCCCGTCAGCGTCGCGCCCTACGCCGTGCAAATCATCAGTTTGGCCACGGCCAAACAGGCGGACGTGGCGGCGAAAGCGGAGGCGCTCTACGCGGAGCTGCAGGCCGCGCAAATCGAAGTGCTGTTCGACGATCGGGACGAGAGAGCCGGCGTCAAATTCAACGACGCGGATCTCCTGGGCGTCCCGCTGCATGTGACGGTCGGCCAACGGGGCCTCGCCCGCGGCGAAGTGGAGCTGAAGCTCCGGCGTACCGGCGAGCGCCACATGCTGGATGCGCAGACGGCGGCGAACCAGCTTGTTCCGTACCTGACCGCCGAACAGGCGCTATTGGACGATCTGCTGGCCCGGGCGATTCCGCATTAGACTGCGTTGGCTTTCGCATTCAGCGGGAGTCGGACGTTCACGGGAAAAGCCAGGAAGCGAGGAACGTATGGGTCGCGGCGAGGGCCACGTCGCCGGTGCTGGAGCCAGTCGGCCCCGCGTTCCGCGGCCTGGCTTGCCGGATATCGTTCCGGATCGCGGCGAGAGTTCGCAGGGCTGGACCCGCGCGGGAATTATGACCTTGGATATTCTGTTCCGCCAGCCAGGCGCGGGAGGCATCGATCTTATTAGGCGGGCGGTCAGAAAGGGCAACGGCGTATCCATCCATGATTTCGCCAGAAATTGGATCCAGTTACGGGCGTGGCGCTTGCCCCCCGTCACGCGCAGACACGGAAGACGACTCTGTCAATCCGCGACTTGGCGCAAAGGCAGAGGTTGTCCCGCCTGCGTCCGCAGGCGGGATCTGACTCTTTAATGTAGGCGCGTTCGCAGGCGCGCTCGCCCGTATGGTCAACCGCGCGGCGGACAGATCCGGGGCGTTCTGCACGGATGGCATCAGGCGCGCCTGCCGTCGATAAACCGATTTCCGCTTCCTGTACTCCGTCGGCAACCGGCGCCAACGCCCAGCGTCGCCCGCCCGCGCGATCCAGACCGCCGCCTCCCGAAAAAACGGCTCCGGGCGGCGCTGCCCGCGTATAGGGCAGGGCATGCATTCAGAAAAGATTGAATGCGGTTCCGTTGCGCGTCAGTCAGCGGGCGCGTGGCGGTCAACAGGATGCACTCCTCAAGGCCTGTACGCGTAGATCAGCGGAACGCCGCCTTCGGCTCTCCCGTAAAAACGAGTCCCGCTTCTGCGCGCGGCCAAGCGCCTGTTTCTGATTGGTCGCGCCGGGCAGCTGGATATGCAGCCAAATGCCTTCCAGTCAGCCACTGGCCCCATCGGCGCATGCCGGCAGGGATCCTCATTGACCGTATTCCCGAATCCGCGCGGGACGAAGCGCGCCGCGATATGTCCCTGTAGCCCTCCACGCCATGGCCTTGGCGCACAGGGCCGAAGCCGCGAACGCAAGCGCATGGCGCCGTTCTGCATAGACCGCGACGCGGGAATGGCCAAGACCCCGGATTCCGGAACGGATCCGGATCTCCCAGCGCGACAGGAAACGCCATACGCCCTGATCGCGATGATAGCGGCTGCCTGTACCGCATTCCGTTTTTGTGACTCCACATGAATGCGTCGATTGTCCGCCTCCAGAACCAACCACAGATAAAATTTGCTGCGCAATTCCTGCCAGCGTATGCTTATTCCGTCCAGGACAGCCCGATGCGCCGGAGCCTGGTGGCGGACGTTGCCGTTGACCTGCCCCGCGCGGCGATCGGGGCGCGATGCTTTGCGCGTACGAGCGGAGCCTCAGAGAGAAAAGAACGCATGCCCCCTGCCCAGCGGCGAACGCCCTACGATGCCCTGTTCAAGTTGTTGATGCAGCATCCCCTGGTGGTATTGCATCTGATCCGGGGATTTCTGAAGCCCCGGCTGAACTTTCCGCTCCAAGAGGCGCAGTTGCAGGCGATGGACAAGGAATGGATTACGTCCGATATGAAACGGCGCATCGGCGACAAGGTCTGGTTGCTGCGCGATCCGGACGGACAGCCGCGCATCGCCTTGTTGCTGGAAGGGCAATCCCGCTACCATGCCCGGATGACCCGTCGCATGGCCGGCTATCTGCATGGGTTGGGAGAGACGCTTGACCGGCATGCCTTGCACCAGGCGAACGGCGCGCCCCTGGAACTGATGCCGCTGGTCTTCCATGTCGGACCGCATCCGTGGGCTACGCCCTGGTACGTCTACGATTATTCCGCGCAGATGCACGGGGCGGTGGGCTTCCGCGCAGGCACGACGATCGATATCCACGCGTTTGCGCAGCAGGGCCTGCCCGCCGCCAATCTGGTGTCCTGCGTCATCGCCTGGGAACTGGATTGCCTGCGCCGGGAAGGCCGCCTGCGCCAGGTCGGCCAGGCGACGCGACGTATAATCCAGGCCGAACTCCGGCCGCTGCTGGCCGAGAGCCCCGCCGCCTTGCGCGCGGACTTCGCGCGGTACCTGGCGACGCGCGTGCAAGGCGCGGTGCAGGGTTTGGCCTTGCGGCCGGAAGCGTTTGATTCATTGGCAGCCTTGGAGGCGGATATGGTGACCCTGGACGAAATCAAGGAAGACGCGCGGCAATTCGGCACGCAACAGGGCCTGGAGCAGGGCTTGGAACAGGGCTTGGAACAGGGCTTGGAGCAGGGCCTGGAGCAGGGCCTGGAGCAGGGCCTGGAACAGGGCTTGGAACAGGGCCGGCAACAAGAAAAAGAGGATAGTCTGGTTGAAATCGTCGGTCTGTTCTGGGGCGAAGCCGCAGGCCAGACCTTCCGACAACAACTGACGCGGCGGAATGCGAACCGCTGGCCCGCTATACGCGACTTGCATGCAGCGCACCAAGCAGGACGCGATCCCTTCTCTCTGCTGGACGCATTGGCTTAGGGCGTGTTTACATTTTTTGATTTCCGACCGTAGGGCGTACTTGGCCCAAGAGGATTTGGGTCTCCGTAGCCGCAAGGGAAGCCGGGGTTCAGTCCGCCATACGGCGTTTTGCGCCTCGCGTATCGCAGGCCGAGCTCCGGCCGCTGTTGGCCGAGGGCCCCGCCGCCTTGCGCGCGGACTTCGCGCGGTACCTGGCGACGCGCGTGCAAGGCGCGGTGCAGGGTTTGGCCTTGCGGCCGGAAGCGTTTGATTCATTGGCAGCCTTGGAGGCGGATATGGTGACCCTGGACGAAATCAAGGAAGACGCGCGGCAATTCGGCACGCAACAGGGCTTGGAGCAGGGCCGACAACAAGGCCTGGAACAAGGCCGGCAACAAGAAAAAGAGGATAGTCTGGTTGAAATCGTCGGTCTGTTCTGGGGCGAAGCCGCAGGCCAGGCCTTCCGACAACAACTGACGCGGCGGCATGCGAGCCGTTGGCCCTCTCTACGCGACTTGCATGCAGCGCGTCAAGAAGGACGCGATCCCTTCTCTCTGCTGGACGCATTGGCCTAGGTCGTGGTTATATTTTTGGTTTCCGACCGTAGGGCGTACCTGGCCCAAGAGGATTTGGGTCTCCGTAGCCGTAAGAGACGCTGGGGTTCCGTACGCCATACGGCGTTTTGCGCCTCGCGTATCGGTTGCCGAGGGGCATTCCATCCAATAGTCAACGCAGCCTAGCCGTTTGCGGTTCGTTCTGGAACCAGCCGGGGCAAGAGCGTCGTCAGCAACTGGCGGTAGACGGCTACAGCCGCGGCCGCCGCCTCCGTCACTTCCATGGCATCCGGGCGGGCGGCCGTTGCCAGGTTGTCTACGCACATGTTGGTAATCGTGCTGAAGGCCAGCACGGGCAGGCCGCCGTGCCGCGCCGCGACGGCTTCCGGCACGGTGCTCATGCCCACGGCGTCCGCGCCCCATTGGCGCAACATGCGGATTTCGGCGGGAGTCTCGAAATGGGGTCCGGCCACGTAGGCGTACACGCCGCGTTGCAGGCGGATGCCCATGCGGCGCGCCGCGTCCCGGGCCAGATTGGTCAGCCGGGGTGCGTAGGCGTGATTCAAGGCCGGAAACCGATCGCCGAAATCATCCAGGTTGGGGCCGCGTAGCGGGTTGAGCCCTGCCAGTCCCGGCAGGGAAATGTGATCCTCGATGACCATGACGTCCCCTACGGCGAAGTTTTCGTTCAAGCCGCCCGGCATTGGTCAGAATGAGGCACTGGAGGCCCAGGCGCTGCATGACCCGGACGGGAAAGGCGGTTTGCGCGGCGGAGTAGCCTTCGTACAGATGGAAACGCCCTTGCATGACCAGCACGGAGACGTCGTTTATGCATCCCAAGAGCAGGTTGCCGGCGTGGCCCAGGGCCGTGCTGACGGGAAAATGCGGTATGGCGCCGTAAGGCAGGCGGACGGGACGGTCTACGAGATCAGCTAGGGACCCCAGGCCGCTACCCAGGATCAGGCCCGCCTGCGGCGGTCGGGTGCATCGCGCGCGCAGGAACTGCGCCGCCTCGTCGTAGGCCGTCGGCGGGGGATGCGTCGGCTGGAGCCGCCCGGCGTTCATGCATCGTTCATGTCTGCCGCGGCCTCCGTCCGCGCCGCGGCGCGGGCGTCTCGTTTGCGCTTTGGGTGCGGGCGCGCATGCGCGGCATGGCTGTGGCGAATCATTTCCAGGGTGACGGCCCGTTGAATCTGCGTATGAGGCAGGTATTGCTTCAACACGATCCACAAGCCTTGGCGCGTCAGCCTTTGGCCTTGATGGTTCACGAACAGCGCCTCGGAGTCGCGGGCGGGTTTCCGCGGGTGGTCATTGCTGTCCAGATAGGCCGCCAGCGCCTGTTGCGCGCGGGCCGGCAATGCGATGAAGTCCGCGCCTTGGGCCGGCGCGCGGATACGCGTGCGGTCGGGCGTCACGTCGGACGCGTTGAGGCGCAACAGAGCCGAAACCCGCAAGCCCGTGTGATACAGGAGTTCCAGCATCGCCTTGTCGCGCTGGCGACTCCGGGACGCTTGCCGATCCGGCGCGCCCAGCAAATCCTCTATTTCCTCCAAGGTCAGGAAATCCGGTTCGGGCCGCTTCACAATCTGACGGCCCAAGGCTTTCACGGCTTCCTCCTGGGCTTCGCCCTGATCGGTCAGGAAGCGATAGAAGGTGCGAATGGACGCCAGCTTGCGCGCGATCGTGGCCTCGGCGTAGCCGCGCGCCAGGAGAAAAAAACGGAACTCCTGGAAATGGACCGGGGTGGCGTCGCCCAAACGCTGGACGCCGGCTACGGCCGGCCCTTCGAAGCGCGCCAGGAAATCCACGAACTGGGTCAGGTCGTTGCGATAGGCGGACAGGGTATTCGCGTTCTCCAACGTTTGCAGGTAACGGTCAATCCACTCGTGCATGTACGGTTCCTCAATCGTGTTGCCAAGGGGCGCGCGGGAAAGCGCGCGTCCCTTGCAATTTAACATAATAAGAGACGCGATTGCGCGCGTTTTGGCCCGACCGGGCCAAAGAGGCGCCCTGGGTAATCCGTCGCCATTGCCCGTCCCTGTCGCGGCGCTTACTCTACCCAGACCTCGACTTTGACGCCTTTCTCCAAGTCTTCCACTTCCAGGATGCGGCCTTCCAGGCCGTGGGCGAGAGCGTCCAAAAGCTGTTCGAGATTCAGGCCCCGCAGTTCAGGGGCGTAATGCGCCCCGATCAAAAGGCCCGCTTCCAGCAAGCGCAGCGGCAACGACGCCTGGGCTTTGGCGTGGCCGGAGTGCAGGTCGGAGACGCGCAGGCGCATCCACTTGCCCTTCAAACGCGGCGCATTGAGCGCGTGCCCCGCGGACGCGGACGCGCCGCGGGCGGACTCCAGAGCCGTCAACAGCTGAAAGCCTTCGTCTACGGAAATTTTGCCCGCATCGATCATGTTCAGGACCTGAAGGCGCTCTTCCGCCTGCACTGTCATGGCTGTGGCCGGCAAACGGCGCACCGTCCCTCAAAACTGGCCCAGCAGGCCCCGCTGGCGCGCCGCGCGTTCCGCAAACAGGAACAGGCCCAGGCCCGCGGCGAACCAAAGCGTCGAATGGCCTATCAAAAGCGGCAGCAGGCCTGCGTGCCAGGCGTCCTGCAAAGTGCCCCCTTGTTGCGTGATCAGACGCGTGACCTCGATGCCCAGGGTCGTGGGCAACGCCCGCGCGACGGCCGTCATCCACGCGGGAAACAGCGTGACCGGCACGATGGCGCCGTTCAGGAAGAGCAGCGCGTTCTGCAGCAGATTGGCGAAGGACAGGATGTTTTTGAAGAGCAGCGTCGCCGCGCCCGTCAGAAAGCCCAGGCCGTACAGGCCCAGCAGGGAAATGGCCAGGACGGGAATGACCGACAGGTTCAGCCCCAGGTCCAGCCGGAACGCCAGCGCGATGGCGCCCCCGCCCGTCACGATGATCAGGGCGGACCAGATCAGATTGGACAGCGTGCGCCCGAGCAAGAGGCTGGCGAAGGAGGTATTGCCCATGCACATCTGCTCGATCGTGCCTTGTTGCTGTTCTTCCCGCAAGGCGAAACTCATGTTGCCGATGGCGAACGAAGCGAAAGTCCAGAAAGAGAACCCCATCAGGGTAAAGGCCAGGGTGTCCCTTTCGAAGCCCCCCTGGCCGATGAAGAAATTGATGCCCAAGAAAATGATGAAGAGGCCCAAGACGTCGCCGAACAGGTTGAATTTGAAGGACCACATGATCTGGACGCCTTTCCAGGTCTCCGCGGCGATCGCCCGCACGGGACGCACGGCGGCCGGCACCCTTTCCAGCGCGGGCATGGCGCCTCCGACCGGAGCCGGAGCGGCGGCGCACGGCGCGTCAGGCATCGGACGGGACGGCCCGTTCGGTAACGTCAATGAAAATGTCCTCCAGCGAAGGCACGGCCCGTTCCAGCGACCGCAGTTCGCACGGCCAGGCGGCGAAGACGGCGGCTACGTCCGCCAAGCCGGTCTGCGCCGCGACCGGCAAATGGATGGCGGTCGTTTCCGGGCCGGCGTCGAAGGTCGCGTCCGGCCACCGCGCCGTCACCCGCGCGCGGATGGCGTCGGCGGGCGAAGCGACCGTTACGTTCACCGTTTCGCGTCGATGATGGAGCGCGCGGAGTTCCCGGACCGCGTGATCGGCCGCTTTGCGGCCCTCGCGCATGATGGCGACCCGCTGGCAGAGCTCCTCCGCCAGCGACAGTTGGTGCGTGGTCAGAATCAGGGTCTTGCGGTAGTGCGCGGACAAGGTCTGAATCCACTGTTTGACGGTAACGGCGGCTTTGACGTCCAGGCCCAGCGTCGGTTCGTCCAGCAACACGATGGGCGGATCGTGAATGAGCGCGCAGGCGATGGCGGTCTTTTGTTGCATGCCGCGGGAGAACAGGCGCACGGGATCGTGACGCCGATCCCACAGATCCAGTTCCTTGAGCAGGCTTTCGCCCCAGACGCGCGCGCCCGCCATTTTCACGCCTTTGAGGCGGGCGGCGTACGCCAGGTTCTGCCAAGGCGACAACCGCCAGTACACGTTGCGCGTGCCTTCCAGCACCGCGCCGATGCGGTCCATGGCCCGGCGCCGGCGCGTCTGGACGTCGAAACCCTGGATCCGAATGGCGCCGGCATCGGGCAGCACCAAGCCGCATATCATCTTGATGGTCGTCGTTTTGCCCGCCCCGTTAGGCCCCAGGAAGCCCAGAACTTCGCCCTCCGCCACCTCCAGATCCAGTTCGGACACCGCCTGCACGCGCCCGGACTTGGCGCGGAACGCCTTGGAGACTTGCGACAGGCTGAGGGCGGGCGTCGGCATCGGCGAGCAGCTAACGGGTCAGCGTCTGGAGCAAGTCGTTGGCTTCCTCCACCGTGATCTTGCCCTCTGCCAGCATGCGCAGGACCATCTTGCGCTCTTCGGCCTTGGACGGGGCGTCCTCGCGGGGCGCCGCGGCGGTCTGGCCGGCCTCCGCGTCGGCGCGCTTCAGGCGGGACTGCAGACTGGGTTTCACGTCCTGTTCCCACACGGTTTTGGCCTTCTCGTTGACCGTCTCCGCCACCTCTTTGACCGTTTCGACCGCTTCTTCCGCAATGTCGGAGAATTGCGCTTGCAGGTCCGTCCTTTGCTGGGCCGTCAGCCCGCCTTCGTCCAGCACCCGATTGAATTTGTCCCGGGCCTGGGACAGCGCAGAGCCCACGCCGGCCCGTACTTGCCGGGAAAACGCCGGGGCGTCTTCCGTCTCGTCGACGACTTTGACGAGGCCGCCGGCGTGCAGGCGAATCTGCGCGTGGCCGTCGCCCATGATCCGGGTTTCGTTGAGCCCTGCGCCGCTGGCGATATGGAAAGTGGCATGGGCATTGCGGGGCACTTGGCAGTGCAGGTTGCCTCCCGCCTCGAATTCGTAGGCGAAGTCAGGGCGGGGCCGGAGATTCGCGCGTATGTGTCCGCCCGCCTTCACGATTTGGGCATCGCCGGCGCCGGTCAGTTCGGCGTGGCCGCCGACTGCCAGCAGGACGACCGCGCCGGATACGTCCCGCGCCTTGGCATGCCCGCCTACGCTGTCCGCGCGCAGATTGCCTTGGCAAGCCTCCAGTTTCAGGTGCCCGCCGACATGGCGGCAACGAACGTCGCCCTGAATCTGGCGCAGGGTGGCATGCCCGCCGACATGATCCAGGCGCACGGGGCCCGCGTTGTGCAGACGCGCGTGCCCGCCGACATGGTCGGCCTGCGCGCCTTGCGGCACATTGTCCAGATGCAGGTGCTCGCCTACGAATTCGAGGCGCAGCGTCACCGCGCGCGGGACGTCCACGGTCACGGTTTTCTTGGCTTGCAGGCAAAACTCGTTGGCCTGCCGTTCGCTCCACACGGCGTCAGCCGCGCCCTTGCCGGTTACGCGCACCGCGGCTTCGTCATGGCCCCGGAGCTCCAATCCCGCCTTGACTTTCAAGACGAGGACGTCATTGGGAGATACGTTATAGGTAAGTTCGTTCATCGAGATTCTCCTTGGTGCAAAAACGTGCAGTCAGCGACAGGCCATGGCGCGGGGCGCTAGCCGTCGCGCAGGCGCGCCAATGCTTCGGTCACGCTCATGGCGCCGGCGTCCACCTGGGACAAAATCTGCCTTCGGGCCGCCAAATCGCGGGCGCCTTGGGCGATTGCGGCCTCGTCGTCGGTCTTCAATCCCAACGCCAGGATGATCTCCCGCAAGCGGGCGCGCAACGTGGGGTACGAAAGGTTCAGGGCTTCCTGCATGCGATTGAATTTCCCTTCGCACTGGATGAAAGTCAGCACGAACTCCATTTGCGGCGGCGTAAGATTCAGGAAAGGCGAATCGATCCGGAACCGCCCGTCGATGGTCAGGTCGCCCTCCGGACTGTAGAGTTGCGTGACGACCAAGGGTCCCCCCGTGAGAGGGCATTGCGTGGGCAGGATGCGCATATCGTTTACCCGTCCCGGATTTGCCTGGCGAGAACGCCGCGCAACGGAGCAATGCGTATTGTCATGGGACTGCCAATCTGGACTGGAGGGCCAAAAACGAACCAGAGCACTGACGATTGATTTCCAATATCTTGAAGTATATCGTCATTATATTGATGCGTCAACTCGCAAAGTGTCGTATTTCGCCTTTTCGCAGACGAAATTTGAAAATTGGGATGTTGTCGGCTGATCGCTGCGCGCATGCGAGTGGGCCTGTCCCTTGACGGACGGGGCGCGGGCGCGCTTCTTCCGCGCGAGGACGCTGGCCAGGGACGGCGCCGCGCGGGCGCGCGCTCCTCTGCAATCTCTCTACGGCTTCTTCACATTTCCTTTACAGTCGCGGCCTAGAGTCTCAGTCATCACTCATTGCCAGGCATTTTGCGAAGGACATGCCGTTATGAAAACCTCAGCCAGAAACCTCTTGATCGGATTGTTGAGCGCGTTGCTCCTTGTTCTCGCCGGCGTGGGCGCGGTCTTGGCCGCCGAAACCCCGGAAGCGACCTCGGACGCCGACGGCAACCGGTTCCGTGGGCGGATCCACCGCCTGCGCGACCGGGACGGTGGCCGGTTCGCCCGCGCCGGCGCTCCGCCTGCCGTCTTTGACGAAGAAGCCTTGCTCCAGGCCGCCGCCGAGGCTTTGGGCCTGACGGCGGACGAGTTGCGCGCGGCCAAGGACGAAGGTCGGCGCCTGCCCGCGTTGCTCGCCGAGCAAGGCGTGGCCCGGGCGGACTTCGCGGAGGCCATGCGCGCGGCCAGGCAACGCATGATCGATGACGCGTTGCAAGACGGCGCCATCACCCAAGCGCAAGCGGATCGCCTCCGCGCGCGGAGGGACGGCATGGCCGGAGGCCACTTCGGACATCGCAGCCTTGGTCGCTACCGCGCCGCGCCGGCCGTCAATCTGGAACGGCTTCTGTTGCGAGCCGATATCTTCGACCGGGATATCCTGACCCAAGCCGTGGCCGCGGCGCTCGGCATGACGCCCGCGGAACTGGAAGCCGCCAAGGCCAAAGGCCCAGAGGCCTTCGAGGCTATGGATATCGATGGACGGACGCTGGGCAATGCCCTGCGAGACGCCCGACAGCGCATGATCGACAGCGCGTTGGAAGCTGGCGCCATCACCCAAGAGCAAGCGGATCGCCTGGATGCCTGGATGGAGCGCGGGCCGCGCAAAGGTTTTGGGCGTCGGGGACATCATGCGCGCGAGTTCGGCAAACGCCTTATGGCTCCGGAAGTGCGGCGCCTGGCCCAGAGGGTCTTCGCTGAGGATCTGATGCTGGAGACGGTGGCCGCGGAGCTGGACATGACGGCGGCGGAGCTGGAAGCGGCCAAGACGCAGGGTCTGGACGCTTTTGAGGATCTGGATATTGACGAAGGGACTCTCAAGACGTCCGTACGCAATGCTCAGCGCCAGCTGATCGACGATGCATTGGAAACCGGCGACATCACTCAGGCGCAGGCGAACCGCCTCCGCGCGTGGCTGGATCGAGACTCGTGGGAATTTGAGCGTAAAGGCCATGACCGCGATGCGACTGACGACGCTGACGAACGCGAGGGCCATGACCGCGATGCGGCGGGCGACGCGGATCAGGGTTCCGCGGGCTGACTATCCGCGTTCCTGGGAGACTGCGTACGAGGATGAGAGGTCCAATGTAGACTCTCGAAAGTCTGACGGTTGCCTCGGTATCCCGGCTTTACTCTGGAATCCCGTCAATCAAGAGGCCGCACTGGGCAAGGTGCGGCCTCTTGCGATCTTTGAACCTGCGCCGTCAGACTTTGGCCAGGCATGGAGGAACGGATGCGTAATGCGCATGCGTAAGGTAGCTCGCTTCGCGCCTGTCGAACCGCTTCCCATGCGCGGCGGCGCAGTTGAAACCGCTCGCGTCCCCGCGCGGAGAGACCTCCCGTTGCCGCATCGGTCGCCGACCGCGCGTCATGCCAGAATTGCACTGCGTGGCGGCGCCGGCGCGCAAAAGGCCAAGGCCGTCTTGGCGTTCTTCCTTATTATTGGGAACGCGCCCGCGCAAGTCGGTCGTCGCGTCGTTCTGCGCCTGCAATCCGTTGCGGGCGCGCGGACGCATACCTGTCCGCGTGGCCGGTGCCGCCCGCGCTGGGCTTAGGCGTCAGACTTCTTGGTCGGAGCGCTGCCTTCCCTGTTAAAGAGTTCTTGGATGCCGCCCAGGGCACCCAATACCCCGGAAGCCTCATAGGGTATGAAGACTTTGTTGGCCTCGCCGGAGGCGATGCGCTCCAGCGAATCCAGATAGCGAATGGCAATCAGCCGATCGTCGGGATTGGCGTCGCGAATGGCGCTGAAGACGACCTCGATGGCGTTGGATTCGCCGGCGGCCTCGGTTTCCAGCCGGTAGCGTTTGGCGTCGGCGTTCAGGCGCACGGCTTCCGCTTCGCCCTCCGCGGTCAGGATGGCCGCTTGCCGCGAGCCTTCCGATTCCAGAATCTGGGCGCGTTTTTCTCTTTCCGCCTTCATCTGCTGATGCATGGACTGCGTGACGTCGGCCGGGGGCTCAATGCGCTGGATTTCCACGCGCACGACCCGGACGCCCCATTTGTCCGTGGCTTCGTCCAACACTTCGCGCAGGGTGGAGTTGATTTTGTCCCGCGACGTCAGCGCCTGATCCAGATCCATCTCCCCGACCACGTTGCGCAGGTTGGTCTGCGCCAGCTTGATGACGGCCACGATGAAATTCTCGACGTTGTAGGTGAGTTTGACGGGATCCGTGGCCTCGTGGTAAATCACGGCGTCCACTTCCACCGCCACGTTGTCCTTGGTGATGACGTCTTGCGGCGGCACGTCCACGACCTGTTCGCGCATGTCCACGCGAATGATGCTGTCCATGAACGGAATGAGCAGGTTGAGGCCCGGCTCGGCCGTACGGACGTAGCGGCCCAAACGCTGAATGACGCCGCGTTGATAGGGCGGCACGATTTTGAGGCCTTGAATGATGAAGGCCAAAACGAGTACGATCAGCAGGATCGGCAGGATAAAGTCGCTCATGTTCGTTGCCTCTGGATGTGCGGATTCGGGATAAAACCTAACTGGACGGCGGCGGCTCGGCCACGACCAGGTGGTTGCCTTCCACCTTCTGGACGATGACGGCGGCGCCGGCAGGGATGACCGTCGCCTGCAGGGACGTGGCCGGCCACAGCTCGCGGGCGACGCGTACGCGGCCCGAACCGTTGCCCGCGTCGATGGCCTCCGTGACCTGGGCCGGCAGGCCCACCAGACGATCCACGTTGAATTTCTGGTCGGAGCCCTTGGCCAGTCGTTCGGACAGGGGACGCAAGGCGAAAAACATGATGAGGGTCACCAGGCAGAACACGATGACCTGAATCGGTATGCCCCAGTTCGAGGCGAAAGCCACGATCGCCGCGGCTCCGGCGCCCGCGCTGAAGGGCACCATGTACAGACCGCCCACGAAGATTTCGGCGATGAGCAGGATGAGGGCGATGCTGATCCAGATCAGGATTTCGGTTTGGGTAGTGATGGCGAAAGGCATGGAACTGCGAGGGGTGGAAGACGGCGTTCCGGGCGACGGCGCGCCGTCCGAAGCGAGCGTCGCCGCGACTCGGGCGCGCAACCGCTATTATAGCCGACCGCCGTAGGCAGGCCGGTAGCGAAGGAGGCGGCCCTAGGCCGGATCGGGACGCGGGGGCGTCGCGGGCAGCCGCCGAAATGGCGGCCCATGTGCTACATTGCCTTAACCCGCAACGGCGCGCGGAGACAAGACGGCGGCGTCCTGCCCGGTTCCGCGCGTCCGGGGCCTGGCGCCGCAGGCGAGTCGAGCAAGGTGAAGGCATCGTGAAAACAACAACTCCGTTCTCTTCGCCGGATGACGTGCAAGAGGCGCTCCAGCAACAGGAATACGTCGGTTCGCAGGAGATCGCGACCGTCACGTTTCTGGCCAGTCAATTGGAAAAGCCGCTGTTGATCGAGGGGCCGGCCGGCGTCGGCAAGACGGAATTGGCGAAGGCGGTCGCCGGAGCCAGCGGGCGTCCCTTGATTCGTTTGCAATGCTACGAAGGCTTGGACGAAACCAAGGCGTTGTACGAATGGGCCTACGCCAAGCAGCTGCTGTATACCCAGTTGATGCGGGACAAGTTGCAGGAGGTGCTGGGCGACGCCCAAAGCCTGACGGACGCGGCGGATCGGATCGCGGCGGAGGAAGACGTGTTCTTCTCCCTGCGCTTCCTGTTGCAGCGCCCGCTCCTGCAAGCCATTCTGCATCCGGAACCCGTGGTGTTGCTGATCGACGAGATCGATCGGGCGGACGCCGAGTTCGAGGCGTTCCTGTTGGAGGTGCTCAGCGATTTTCAAATCAGCGTGCCGGAACTGGGCACGTTGCAAGCGCGCGTACGGCCCCTGGTGTTCCTGACCAGCAATAATACGCGGGAATTGAGCGAAGCGCTGAAGAGGCGATGCCTCTACCTGTTTCTCGACTACCCGACCTTGGAACAGGAACTGGCGGTGGTGGCCATGAAGGTGCCGGAACTGGACGCGGAACTCGCGCAGGAAGCAGTGCAGTTGGTGCAAAGCCTGCGCAGCCTGGATCTGCGCAAGCGGCCCAGCATGAGCGAAACCCTGGATTGGGCCCGTTCGCTCTTGACCTTGAACGCCCAGCGCCTGGATCCGCAAGTGCTGCAAGATACGCTCAGCGTGCTTTTGAAGCATGAAAAAGATTTGCAGACCCTCAAGCAACGGATGACGGAAGGGCGACGGGCGCCGACCGCCGCCGCGCGCGAGGATTGAGGCGCAACCGCGCCCGGATCCGGGCGCGGCGCGGGAACGGGGACGAAGGAGCGACTGATGGAAGAGCGCATTGTGCAATTCGCCAAGGCCTTGCGCGCCGGCGGCGCGCCGGTAAGTCAAGCCGAGACTCTGGACGCCATGCGCGCCGTTTCCCGTCTCGGCATCCGCCATCAAAGCCTGTTTCGAAGCAGCCTCCGCGCGACCCTCATCAAGTCCGGGGCCGATGCGGCTCTCTTCGACGAACTGTTTCCTCTTTTCTTCCTAGACGCCGGCGCGCCGCCGGCCATGAACGATGGGCTGGACGACGTATCCGAAGAGGAAGCCCGGATGCTGGCCCAGGCCCTGCGCCAGCTGCGAGCGCAGCTGGCGGCCAGCCTGCAACGCCTGTTGCGGGGCGAACCGTTGACGCCGAAACAGAAAGAAAGGCTGGCGGCCCTGGCAGGCCTCAACCGCGCGCGCAACCTCCGTTATCGCGACTGGATGGTGCGGCGCATGCAACGCGCGCTGGGGCATGACGAGGTGCGGCGGGCCATGCAGGAACTGTCGGAGCTGCTGGCCCAGCTCGGCTTGTCCAAGGAACGTTTGCAACAGATGCAGGACCTGTTGCAGGCGAACATGGAAGCGGAGGCCGCGGACCTGCATCAATTCGCGGGCCAGCGCATTACGGACAACATGCAGGCGCGGCCGCCCCGCGCCGACGCGGACGAACTCATGCAGGCCCCGTTCGGCCAGTTGAGCGAAGACGACATGAACGCGCTGCGCCACGAGGTGCGCCGTTTGGCGGCGCGCTTGCGCAGCCGCATCGCCCTGCGCCAGAAACGGGAGAAAAGCGGGCAACTGGACTTGAAGGCCACGTTCCGCCAAAACCTGCGCTACGGCTCGGTACCCTTCCGTCTGGCTTATCGCCGCAAGCAGAAACAGCCCAAGCTGGTCGTCATCTGCGACATCTCCACGTCCATGCGCTATTGCTCGGAGTTGATGCTGAGCCTGGTCTTCGCCATGCAGGATCAGATTTCCAAAACCAGCGCCTTCGCGTTCAACGATCACCTGGAATACATCAGTCCGGATTTCGCCGGCAAAACGTCCCAGGAGGCGGTGGACGCCGTGCTGGTGCGCATGCCGCCTGGCCATTACAGCACGGATCTGGGCGGCAGTCTGCGGCAATTCCAGCGCGCGCACTTCGACTTGGTGGATGCCCGGACGACCTTGCTGCTGGTCGGGGACGCGCGCAACAACTATCGGGATCCGGCGCTGGACGCGTTCGCCGCGCTCATCCGCCGTTGCCGGCGCGCCATCTGGCTGAACCCGGAAGCGCCTTTCCTGTGGGGTACGGGCGACAGCGACATGCTGGAGTACGCCCCGCACTGCCATCACGTCTTTCAGGTCCAGACCATGGCGGAGTTGACGACTGCCGTGGACGATTTATTGACCCAATAGCCCGCAGGCTCGCTCGGCGCCCGCGCAGGTCAGGCGCGGCGGAACGCCGCGGAACGTCTGTCCGCCGTATCCGGCGGCTCCGAGCTGGCGCCGCCAATCGGCCGTCAGCGCCTCTTTGCCGGCCAGCGCCCGTTCCTGTTCGACCGTTTCCAGAACGCGGCTGCCCCAGCGTCCGGCATAGGGTTCAATCGCCGCGTATTGTCCCGCGGACCGGCGGAAGCCCTCGAAAAGGCGCTCCTTAGTCTGCGCGCAACCCTTGGGGATCGTAGATCCGGTATAAGGAAAACGGCCTCGCCGTGGATAAACCTCGCCCCTACAGGCGAACTTTCTTGCGGATACAGTGCGGGATGGGCGGCGCAGGGATGAACGTCGGGCCGGCGCGCATCCGGCGTCGCACGCAGTTGCGCGGGCCTCTCGACCGTCCGAACGGCAGACAGGCGCGCCGGATCCTCCTTCTCCGCCTAATCTGGGCACATGCTTTCTCCAGTATGCGCCAGCGCGACGCGATCCGCCGCCGGACGGCGACCAGCGATCGGAACTCAAGAGGCCTTGGAAAACCGGAATCGGCCGGGGCAGTGGCTATAATACGCGGCGGATTTGACGCGAAGCGGGCGCGCGGCGGACGCCGCAGGCCCGCCTTGCGTTCACGGACGAGGCAAGGAGCGTTGCATGACCATGCAGGCCGAATTCATCTGGATGAATGGGCAGGTAATGCCGTGGGACGAGGCGCGCGTGCATGTATTCGCGCATGCCTTGCATTACGGATCCAGCGTGTTTGAAGGCTTGCGCGCGTACGATCTCAACGGCGTCCCCCACATCTTTCGCGCCCGCGAACATTTCGAGCGCCTCCTGTTCAGCGCCAAAGTGGCGCGTCTGGAATCGCCCCTGGACGTGGAGGGCTGGATCGAGGTGACCGGCGCCGTGCTCAGGGCGAATCGCTTGACGCAGGCCTACGTGCGCCCCTTGATCTTCCGGGGATACGATACCTTGGGCGTGGACGGCCGCAGCTGCCCCATAGACGCCATTTTGGGCGCGGTGCCCTGGGGCAAATACCTGGGAGCCGAAGCGTTGGAGCAGGGCGTGGACGTCATGGTCAGCAGTTGGCGCCGCACGTCGTCCAATATGTTCAGCCCTTTGGCCAAGATCGGCGGCCAGTACGTCAACAGCCAGAACGTGGTGATGGAAGCCAAGGACAACGGCTTCGCGGAAGGCATCGCGCTGGATGCCCAGGGCTTCGTGTCGGAAGGCAGCGGCGAAAACATTTTTCTCGTGCGCCAAGGCGTCATCTACACGCCGCCCCTCGCCAGTTCCGTCCTGAACGGCATTACCCGCGACTGCGCCATGACCCTGGCCCGCGATCGGGGGTACGAGGTCAAGGAAGAGAACGTCACCCGCGAAATGCTGTATCTGGCGGACGAGATCTTCTTCTCGGGTACGGCGGCCGAGATTACGCCCGTCCGCTCCGTGGACCGTATCTCGGTCGGCGCCGGCGCCCGAGGGCCGATTACGCAGGACATTCAAGCGGCGTTCTTCGGCATCGTCGAGGACGGCGCCGAGGACAGGTACGGCTGGTTGACGCCCGTGCCTCTGGACTGAACGCCGCCGGGACGCGGGTCCGCGCTGTGTCCGCGCCGAGGCTGGCGGCCGCGGACATTGAATTCGCGCGCATAGCGGATGCACGCGCCCTGGCGCTGGATCTGTACCTGCCGGAGCGGGGCGCGCGCCCGCCGCTTCTGATCTGGATCCACGGCGGCGCCTGGTTGCGCGGCGACAAAACCCAACCGCCCGTCCTGCCGTTCCTGACGCAGGAATTCGCCCTCGCCAGCATTCAATACCATTTCAGTTCCGAAGCGCGGTTCCCGCGCCAGATTCATACCTGCAAGGCCGCCGTGCGTTGGTTGCGCGCGCAGGCCGGACGGTACGGCTACGACGGCGATCGCATCGGCGCGCTCGGGGCGTCCGCGGGAGGCCATTTGGCGGCCCTGCTCGGCGCCAGCAACGGCTGCGCCGCGCTGGAGGGCGACGTCGGGCCCCAGCGCGCCGCGTCCAGCGACGTGCAGGCGGTCGTGGACCTGTTCGGCCCCACGGATTTCCTGCGTATGCTGGATTTCGACTGCGCCATCGATCACGCCGGCCCGGATTCGCCTGAAGGCCGACTGTTGGGCGGCGCGGTCGCGGACAGACCGGAGGCGGCGGCCGCCGCCAATCCCGTCCGCTATATTTCGCCTCGTACCTGCCCGTTCCTGATCCTGCACGGCCAGGCCGACGACGTGATTCCCTGGCAGCAAAGCCAACTGCTGGCGACCGCTTTGCAAGACCAAGGGATCCGCGTCGAGTTTCACGCGTTGCCCGACGCGGGACACGGCGGCCCGATCTTTACCCGGCACGAATGGGCGCGCGTCATCCTGGACTTTCTGCGCCGAACCCTGCGGTAGCCGCGCGGGCCGAAGTCCCGCGACGCAGCGGACGCCAGGCGACGCGGGAAAGCGCCGGCCCCGTTTTGGCCTCCGCGATCCGCCCTGTGTTATCATGCGCCGCCTAGATTTCGCTTTGTGAAATGATCCGAATCCGGCCAGTAACTTGGTCGTAGCGGCGCGCTGTCTCTAATCTTGAGCCGCGACGGCCGTTGCCGGCCTTGGCGTAACGTCAACGACGGGTGCCGGACGCGGAAGCCGGTGGCAGGACTTCTTGGGCGCGCATTGAAAGAGGAAGCGGGAGTTGGCCTCGCCATGTCGAGCGGGACCCAAACCGAACGCACTCTGCTGTCTATTGAGGATTTGCAGGTGCATTTCGAACTGGAGAAGTCCACGGTGCGCGCGGTGAACGGCGTCACCTTGGCGCTCGACCGCAATTCCACCTTGGGCCTGGTGGGCGAAAGCGGTTGCGGCAAGAGCGTCACCGCGCATTCCATCATGCGTCTCATCAAATCCCCGCCGGGACGCATCGTCGGCGGAGTCATCCGCTACTGGCCGCGGGGATCCGAGCGACCGGTGGCCATCACGGATATGGATCCGCAGGGCGCGGCCATCCGGGCTCTGCGCGGCCAGGAAATCTCCATGATTTTCCAGGAACCCATGACCTCCCTCAATCCTTTGCACACGATCGGCAGCCAGATTGCGGAGTCGGTGTCCCTGCATCAGAAAGTGCCGCGGCAGGAAGCGCTGGAACGCGCGGTCGCCATGCTGGATCGCGTCCGGATCGCGGCGCCCCGGCAACGGGCGCGGGAATATCCGCACCAACTGTCGGGCGGCATGCGCCAGCGCGTCATGATCGCGCTGGCCCTGTCCTGCAACCCCCAGGTCCTGATCGCCGACGAGCCGACCACGGCGCTGGACGTCACCGTGCAGGCCCAGATTCTGGACCTGATGAACACCCTGCGCGACGAATTCGATTCCTCCATCATGCTGATTACCCACAATCTGGGCGTCGTGTCCCAGATGTGCGACCGCATTGCCGTCATGTACCTGGGCAAGGTGGTAGAATACGGAACCGCCCAGGATATTTTCCATCGCTCCCTGCATCCCTACGCCAAGGGACTGCTGAAATCGGTGCCGGTTTTGGGGCGGCGGACGAAAAATCTCGTGCCTATCGCGGGCATGGTGCCCAACGCCGCCGACCGCATTGAGGGCTGCGCTTTCGCCGATCGCTGCCCGGACGTCATGCCCGTGTGCCGGCGCGAAACGCCGCCGCTCAAGGAGGTCGCAGCAGGTCATCTCGCAGCTTGTTGGCTGCACTGAACGAGAGATGTTTTTTCACTCCAGCATGTTTTAAGGAGTACGAGTGATGCGTAAAACGCTGACTATCGTTTTGGCCGCGGCATGGGGCGCGTTCCTGTTGGTCGCCTGCGCGGGCGCGGCGGAACCGACGACGGAGGCCGCGGCGGAAGAGCCGGCCGCGGAAATGGCGTCCGTCATGGAGCTGGCCGACCCGGTACCCTTCGAGTTCGGCGCGTTGCCGGGCGGCGGCGCGGGCGAAGTGGCGCGCTATCCGCTGTCCGACCTGGTGCAGTACCGCGCCCTGGATGCCTATGCGCAACCGGCGTTCATGGACGCCTTGGTCGCGGACGGCTCCCTGCCGCCCGTGGAGGAACGCCTGCCGCCCGAACCCCAGGTCGTTCCGACCGCCGGCATGTCGGACGGACAGGGCCTCTACGGCGGCGTATGGCGCGACTTCTCCGCCGTGCAGACCGAAGGCTGGAATCTGTGCGCCGGACAGACCCAGGGTTGGTTCGGCATCAACTACATCTATTCGGAAGCCCTGGTGGACGCGGCGCCCGTTTTCATGCGCAGCGACGATTTCGCGCCGCTGCCCAACCTGGCGCGCAGCTGGGAATGGAGCGCGGACGGCACCCAGTTGACCATGGAGATCATGCAGGGCGTCAAGTGGTCCGACGGCGATCCGTTCGACATGGAAGACGTCCGGTTCACGTGGGAAGACCATATTCAGGATCCCAACGTGAATTCCTGGAAGTCGCCTACGTCCTGGACCATCGACGACCAGCCGGTCACCCTTGAGTTCAACGACGATTTCACCATGGTGTGGACGTTTCCGGTGGCGTTCCCCGTGCAGAAGCTCTTCGACATGGACTTCCTGGACTTCACCCTTTGCCCGTCGCACGTGATGAAGGCGCACCATCCGCGCTACAACGACGAGGCCGATTACGAATCGTACGAGGGCGCGCTGCCGCCGCAGGATCTGCCGCCGGTGTCCCTCGGGCCTTGGGTGGCGGTCGAATACAAGACCGACGAATTCATGGTCATGCGCCGCAATCCCTACTACTGGAAGGTGGACGAGGCCGGCAACCAGCTGCCGTACCTGAACGAAGTGACGTTCAGGAAGGGCGAAAGCGGCATCGGCCGCACCTTGGGCACGTTGGGCGGCGAAATCGATCACACCAACCTGGAAAATCCCAGCACCTACATCGAGACCACCCGCCGCCAGCAGGAAGAGGACGCCCACTTCTACGTGGCCTGGGGGCCGGAAGCGCTGGGTTTCCCGATTGAGTTCAATCTGTCCCTGAGCAACGGCGTGGAGAGCGAACGCGATCAGGCGCTGCGCGAACTGTTCCGCGACGTGCGTTTCCGCAAGGCGGTGGCCTACGCGCTGGACGGCGAGGGCATAGCCCAGTCCGTCGTGCGCGGTCCTTTCCTGCGCGGCTTCCCGGGCGGCATCGTGCCGGGCGCCGTCGAGTTCGATATCGACTCGGTCGTGGACTACCCCTACGATCCCGCGTCCGCGTCCGCCTTGCTCGCGGACCTAGGCTTCAAGGACACGAACGGCGACGGCATCCTGAACTGGACGGCGGGTTCCCTGGCCGGCGAAGAACTCATCATCGGCCTCAATACCAGCGAGGACGCGGCGGCCACGCAGGGCGTGGGCGAAGCGGCCGTAGCTCTCCTGCGCGAAGTGGGGATTCAGATCAACATGCGCGTGCTGCAAGGCCCCGCCTTGAACGACGCCAACCAGAACAGCACCTGGGAAATGCGGGTCACCCGCACGGGCCAGCACTATCTGACGCCCTTCACCCGTTGCACGGATCTGGGCCCCGTGACCAAGGAATTCGGCATTCATCGCGAAGGCGCGGAGCCGCGCGCGCTGCTGGACTTCGAAGAGGAGATCGTGGATATCGTCAATCAGTTCTGCCTGGAACCGGATCCGGCGGAACGCGCCAACCTGATGTCCCGCTACAACCGCCTGTTCACGGAGAACGTGTACCACGCGGGCACCATCATCGGCCGCTACGGCCTGGCCATGGCGAAGCGTTTCAAGAACATTCCGACCGGCGCGCCGCCGTTCTTCGTCCACTGGACCTGGGGCAACGTGCGACCGGAACAGATGTGGATCGCCGCGGAAGACCAAGATCTGGTGCCTGAAATCCGCGCGGGCGAAATCCCCGTATACAACTGATCGTTACCGACTGAGACCGGTCGAGACGCGGCGCGCGCCGCGTCCCGACCGCCCCTTTCCGCCTCGTCGGCCTGCGCCAGCGTTCGTCGCCCGTTCGTGCGCCCATGCTCGTCTATCTGACCCGGCGGCTCGCGTCCGCGGCGATGGTGCTGTTCCTGGTGAGCGCGATTTCGTTCGTCATCATCCAGCTGCCGCCGGGCGACTTCACCGACATCTACAAGGCCCAGCTGATCAACCAGGGGGGCATGACCGAAGCGGAAGCGGAGCGCATGGCCGAGGACATGCGCGCCCGCTACGGCCTGGACGCCCCGTTGCCCGCGCAGTACGCCAACTGGATCTGGGGCATCGTCTCCCGCGGCGAATTCGGCTACTCCTTCCGGTACAAGGAAGACGTCGGGGGCCTCATCCAGGAACGCCTGCCGCGCACCATCGGCCTGGCGCTGGCCGCGCACGCGGTCTCGACCGTCGTCGGGTTGCTGGTCGGGATCTACGTGGGACAGCGCCAATACAGCCTGAGCGACAACGCGGCGGCCGTGGTTGCGTTCATTCTCACCTCCCTGCCGCGCTTTTTCATCGCGCTGGTCATTATTTACGTCCTCGTCTTCACGTTCGACCAGCAAAGCGTCACGTCCTTCTATTCGTCCGAATACGTCGTCGCGCCCTGGTCCCTGGGCAAGTTTCTGGATTTGTTGCGCCATGTCTGGCCCGTAATTGCCATCGCGGGCTTGGGGGGCGTGGCGCGCAATCTGCGCGTGATGCGCGGCAACCTGCTGGACGTGCTCAACGCCCAGTACGTGGTGACGGCCCGCTCCAAAGGCATCAAGGAACGGCGCGTCATCAACCGGCATGCCGTGCCCAACGCGCTGCATCCCATCGTGGCCTACCAGGGCACGGCCATACCGTACATGGTGCAGGGCGAACTGGAGGCGGCCATCGTGTTGAGCCTGCCCACCATCGCGCCCATGTTTTACAGTTCCCTGCGCAACCAGGACATCTACATCACGGGCAGCATCCTGTTGATGTACAGCGTTCTGCTGGTGTTCGGCAATCTGCTCTCGGATTTGTTCCTGGCCGCGCTGGATCCGCGCATCCGGTACGCGTAACCCTGGCCGCCGCCCCTTGTCATGACCGTCTCGGCGCCGCCGGCCGCACCCTCGCCCCTGGCGGAGGCCTTCGGCGTCCCGGAGGAGCAGGATCACAGCAGCGAAACCTACGTGCAGCTGGTCTGGCGCCGGTTCCGCCGCAGCCGCATTTCCATTCTGGGCGGTCTCATGATCCTGTGGCTGGGCGTGCTGGCGGTGTTCTCCGATTTCTTTTCGCCCACCGATCCCACGCAAATCGACATGAAGGCCACCTTCACGCCGCCGCAACGAGTGCGCTTCGTTGACGCCGCAGGCCATTTCTCGTTCCGCCCTTTCACCTATCTGCAGGTGTACAGCTTCCATCCCGAAACGCTGGAACCGGTATGGATCGAGGACGAAACGACGAAGCACTACCTGCAATTCTTCGTCAAGGGGTACGAATACCGGCTGTTGGGCTTCATTTCCTGGGACCGCCATCTGTACGGCGCGCCGGAGGGCGGCAGCGTCTATATCCTGGGCACGGACAAACTGGGCCGCGATCTCTTCGGCCGCATGTGCGCCGCCGGGCGCATCAGCCTGGCCCTCAGCCTGTTCGCCGCGTTCATCAGCATCGTGGTCGGTTCGGTGCTGGGGGTGGTGTCGGGCTATTACGGCTCCTGGATTGACGGCCTGCTGCAGCGTTTCGTGGAAGTCGTGCAGTCCATCCCGGCGTTGCCCTTGTGGATGGCGCTGACCAGCATCGTGCCCATTACCTGGGATCCCTTCCTGGTCTTCGTCATCATGGCCAGCATTTTCGCCCTCACCATCTGGACGGTGCTGGCCCGCGAGGTGCGGGGCAAGGTCCTGTCCTTCCGCGAGACCGACTTCATTCTGGCGGCCAAGGAGATGGGCGCGTCGGATGCCCGCGTGATTTTTCGGCACCTCTATCCCCATACGCTGAGTCACGTCATCGTCGTGCTGACCCTGCAGATTCCCCAGATCATCCTGGCCGAGGCGTTTCTCAGCTTCCTGGGCCTGGGCATCCAGGAGCCCCTGATCAGCTGGGGCTATCTGATGCGGGATTCCAACAGCCTCGAAACCCTGGGCGTGAATCCCTGGATTCTGTCTCCGGCCGCGTTTATCGTGATCGCCGTGCTCGGCTTCAATTTCCTGGGCGACGGCCTGCGCGACGCGGCCGATCCGTACGCCATCGCCTGACGCCCGTCTTGCGCTACCCCGGACTGCCATGACGAACGCCCCATCCGTAGCCGCGGCGATGGTTGCGCCCGCGCCCTCTGCGCCGGAGGAGATCATTCTGGAAGTCTCCGGCCTGAAGCAGCACTTTCCCATTCGCCAGGGGCTGTTGCAACGCGTCGTGGGCCATGTGAAGGCCGTGGACGGCGTCAGTTTCCAGCTGCGCGCGCGCGAAGCCCTGGGCTTGGTCGGGGAAAGCGGCTGCGGCAAGACGACGACCGGACGCAGCATTCTGCGCCTGTACGAGCCGACCGCCGGCGAAATCTGGTATACCCGTCCCGACGGCGAAAAGGAGAATCTGGCGCCGCTGTCGGATCGCGAGATGAAAGCGTACCGGCGCGATCTGCGCATGATCTTCCAGGATCCGTTTTCCAGTTTGAACCCCCGCCTCACCGTGATGGACATCATCGGGGAACCCTTGGTCATCCATGGGGTGGCCAAGGGGCGGGACAAGGTGGAACGCGTCGCGGATCTGATGCAGGCCGTGGGTTTGAATCCCAATTACATGGGACGCTATCCGCATGAATTCTCGGGCGGCCAACGGCAGCGCATCGGACTGGCCCGCACCCTGTCGCTCAGCCCGCGCATCATCATCGCCGACGAACCCGTCTCCGCGCTCGACGTTTCCGTGCAAGCGCAAGTGCTCAACCTGCTGGCGGAAATCAAGGCAGAGCGGAGCCTGACGCTCATCTTCATCGCGCACGATCTGAGCGTCGTGGAGCACGTCTGCGATCGCATCGCCGTGATGTATCTGGGGCAGATTGTGGAGTTGGACGTTACCGACCGCCTGTTGCGGCAGCCGGCCCACCCCTATACGGAAGCCCTCGTATCCGCCGTGCCGCCCGCGGACCCGGACATTCGGATGAACCGCATTATTCTGGAAGGCGACGTGCCCAATCCCGCCTCTCCCCCCTCCGGATGCGTTTTCCACCCCCGTTGCCGCTATGCGGAAGACGTGTGCAAGACGGACAAGCCGGAATTGGCCCTGATGGCCGACGGGCGTCTGTGCCGCTGCCACTTCGCCGCCGAGTTGGAGCTGCAAGGCATTGTCTGACCGAACGGACGACGCTCTCGGCGCGCCGCGCGTCTTCGGCGTCTTGGCTTATCTCCTGCCGGGGATCGGCCCCCTTGCCGCTCTGATTCTGTGCCGGCATCGCCTGGCGACGCTGCATGCCTGGCAATCGCTGCTGCTTTCGCTCCTGGCGGTCGCGGCTTTCGTCGTCTGGGTACCGGCCGCATGGATTTTGAACTGGCTTCCGATCGTGGGCGCGATTGGGGGCATGATGCTGTTCGCGTTCGTCCCCTTGGCGTGGTTGACGCTGCTTGGCGTCCATCTGGCCGGAGCCGTGCTGGCCTTCCGCGGCCAAGACGCATTCGTGCCGTTGTTCGGCGCTTGGCTGGCGCGGTTTCTTTCTCCAGAGGCAGACTAAATCAAGTTTGGCGTTCACGATAGTAAGGTAGATGAGCGCTATGTGCGCCACTTCCCATGTTCCTTCAAGATCAACGCGATCCAGGCTCGATCAGTGGCTATACTGACAATGGTGTCTGGGTACCTACTGGCTGTTTGTATTGATAGTTCTCATTTATATGCGGCTATGTGCCTTTCTCGTTTTTTGTTTCTACCAAGGAGTCACAAGAGGAAACATGAGCAACCAAGATCCGAACAAGCAGACTTCCGAGCTAGAGCGTGCCGCCGGACACGTCAACGGAATTATGGGCGCCTTTGGCTGTGCTATTCTCTTGAGCGTCGTACTCACTCCAATATTCCTGTGTGCAATGTGCGTTTTTAATCCAGACTTTCCTTAGGGGTCACAATATGAACAGCGGAAGCGCCGTACTGGGTACGCATCATCCGGACGCAATCGTTCAGCTTCAGGCCGTGCTGGACATGATCAAGGTCAAGTGCTTAGTATCGGAAGGCGACGGTGCCCAGGAAGTCCGGTACGGCTTCCAAGACGGAAGATAGACAATGGCCATCGATAATAACGAGTTGTTATCATCGGTTCGCCACAGCGTAAAGAGCAGGGAACGTATATGCGATCGCGATCTTGAATTGGCCTTAGCTGATCTGCAAGAGATAGTTGATGAAGCGCGTGAAGAGGGCTTTCCTCTGCCTTCCAGCAAAGCCTTGGAGAGTGCGTGCCGCTTATTAAGAAAAATGTACGGAATGTTTCCGCAGCGATTTGAGGTGTATCCCACGCAGGACGGAGACATTACCCTCGGAGCGTATGGAGGCCCTAAAGAATCCGTATTGTTGCTGTGCGAACCTGAAGGCGGTGCCGTTTGTTCCGTATATATCAGAGGCAATTACAGACAGAAAAGATATGCAACGGCAAATGCGTTACCAGATGAATTTCTCGTTGATGCTTTATGCGATTTAAGATGGGGAAATTCACCTTAAAGCACAGCGCAACTTGGCCTTTCGCATTCCCCGTCAGGATTTTGTTCGAGACGCGGTGAGCGTACGCTTTCGTTGGATCGCTTTGGTATTGTTTCCTTTGAAAGACGCGGCGACCATTGCCGATTGAGCGGCCCGTAATGCCGAGCGCGGCAAATTCTGCGGATGGATAACCGTTCCTGCCAAGGGCGCAAGGAGAAATGGGCGACAAGTAGTTGCGCCGCCTTTGGACGATAACCTATATCGCGCAGGCATCGTCTGGCCTTTGTCAGTTAGGAAGCCGAGGGATGAATGTTTAAAACATGCATATGAACTGACTCTAGAGGCAAATTGGCAAGACAAGAACGGAATCATGCCGGTGCCCCGGCAGCGTACGGAAAGGAGAGTTCGGTTTATTGCCGGTATGCGCTGATGCGGCTGGCGCCTTGGCCGCGCCTGATGAAACGCAGGCAGACCAGCCCGGATCTGTCCAGCGTGCTGTGGGCCAGCATGGCTGTGCGCGCACGACGCGTCCCCAAAAGAGTATGGGTTCCGTCTTTGAACGCAGGCGAGGCGGCGTTCGCACTCCAGATCCGCCTCCTCGTGGATCGAGGCGGCTGTGTCCCCTGCGCTTGCGCATGACGGGCGGAGACCTGTAAAGAAGCACCGCGGTCCTGTCTGATCGCCGACCGGAGCCTATGATATCGACGCTTTCCGCACCGGGCTTGCGCAACAGGACATCAAGGCCGGCATGACGGCGCGGGATCGGCGCACAACCCAAACCTCTGACTCTACGCCCCGGAACGGTATTGAACGCGCAACGCCGCGGAACGCCGCCGCGGTTGGTTCAAGCACAGGCCACGCATGGCCACGCGTGCCCATCGTTGCTTGGGTTTTCCGTACCTGCGAGCGCCTTGCTTGGGCTGAATTCAGATGCCAACACAGTCTGGATCAGATTTGGATGGCTGACATTGGCATAGCTTGAATGAAGACGGTCCTTGCTGCATGCGCGTCAATATTCATAATCGCCGGTCTGCGCATTAACGTCAAGCGGCTATAATCGATATTGTTATCCCGAAAAACCCGTAGTCGCCATTCTGCATATCTTGGGTGCCGCCAAGGTTGATCCGCCTTTTGTGCAGACTCCTTACGTGCGTGTATTATAGGCATCGAATCCAATCCGTGATTCAATCAGGCAACTAGACTCTTGGGCCTTGCCGTTCTACGCGCATGGTCTTAGGGCTCTGGATGCCGTTCTCTCATCCTTGACGCAACGAGGTGCATCTCCATGACGCAAAAACGAAACCTGAATCGTCGCCAGTTCCTGACCTTGGCCGGCGCGGCTTCCGTGGCGGCAGGGTTGGCCGCGTGCGCCCCTCCGGCCCCGGCCGCGGCTCCCGCCGCCAGCGGCGACGCGGCGCCGAGCGACGCGCCGGCCAATCTGCAGTTCGTGACCAATCACGGGGCCGTGGAAATTCCCTTCTTCCAGAGGGTCGTGGACAACTTTACGGAAGCTAACCCCAACGTCACCATCGATCTCCTGAACGTGACGACGGAGTATTACACCAAGATCAATACGCAAGGCGTGGGCGGCGACTTGCCCGACATTTTCTATACGCGGACCTTTGACGTCGTGCCCTACGCGTCCAAGGAGTGGACCATCAATCTGCAGCCCCTGATTGAACGGGACGGCATTGATACCAGCGACTTCTGGGAAGCCGAAGTGACGCAGATGATCTACAAAGGCGATCTGTACGCGCTGCCCTATGATTTCTCGAACTTGGCCGTGGTGTACAACGCCGCGATCCTCGAGGAGCTGGGCATGGACGTTCCCGACGGCAGCTGGGACTGGAACGACCTGCGCGCGGTCGCCGAGACGCTCAAGGCGGAAACGGACGGTCGGCAGACCCGGTGGGGTTTCCGGGCGCATGCCTGGCCTTGGGTCTGGGTCGGCATTATCAGCGCCAACGGCGGCCGGATCCTGAACGAGGATCAGACGGAATGCGTGTTGCACTCCGACGCCAACATCGCGACCTTCCAGTTCTTCCAGGATCTGATGAAGGACAACATCGCGCCTGAATCGGGGTCGATGCCGCAAGGCGTGGATCCCTTCTCTACGGGTCTGCTCGGCATGGATTCCATGGGCTCCTGGGCGACGCAATCGCAGCGCGAACGCGTGGGCGACAGCTTCACCTTTGACGTCGTGCCCTATCCCTACGGTTCCGAGGGCCGGCGCGCCGTATCCGCCGCGGGCGGAGCCTGGGGCATTGCCGCCAACTCCGAGCACATTGAAACGACGTGGGAGTTCAATGTGCATCTCACCAGCACTGAATCCACCAACATCCTGATCTCGGAGCCCGTACGGAGCATTCCCGGCCGCAAGTCGTCGGTGCCGGCCTGGAACCAGGCGGCCTCGCGCGAGGACTTGCCGCCGCGCAACGTCGAAGTGTTCGCCGAGCAGATGGCGGACGCGTACGCGGAACCCTTCCCCACGTACTGGAAGGATCTGCAGAACATCTGGTTCAACCGCGTCGCGCCCCTGATCTCCGGCGGCGGCGAGCAGTTGGACGTGAGCGAGGCGCTGGCCAAGTTCCAGGACGAAGTCAACGATATCATCGCCCTGTCCGAAGCCTAGCGCGCGCCCAGCGCCTTGCGCAGCCTCTTTCTGATTGACTTGACGGCGGCGGGATTGACCCAGATCAATTTCGTCGTCGTCACCCTCCGCAGTTTTCCGTTTCCTTGGCTGCATTGCCGCTCACCCGCCGGGCCCGCCGCGAGGCGGTGGAAGGCTATATATTCCTCCTGCCTTGGCTGGTGGGGTTTATCCTGTTTACCGCGGGGCCGTTGCTCGCGTCCCTCTACCTGGGCTTCACGACCTTCCGCGGGGCGGGCGCGCCGCAATGGGTAGGCCTGGCCAATTTCGTCCGTCTGTTTACGGAGGACGAAGTGTTTTGGCAGTCCATGCGGGTAACGGTGCTGTACGCCGTCGGGTTCCTGCCGCCGGGCATGGTGCTGGGCTTCGCCATCGCCCTGCTCATGAACCAGCGCGTCCAGGGCGTCAGCTTCTTTCGCACGATCTATTACCTGCCGTCCGTCATGACGGGCGTGGCGGTCGCCGTGCTGTGGGGCTTCGTGTTCCATCGGGAGTTCGGCGTGCTGAACAATCTCATCGGCCTCTTCGGCCTGGAACCCATTTCCTGGCTTTTCGACACGCGCTGGGTGTTGTTCGCCTTCATCCTCATGGGGCTGTGGGGCGTGGGCGACGGCCAGATCATCTACCTGGCCGGGTTGCAGGGCATTCCGACCGAACTGTACGAAGCCGCCGCCATTGACGGCGCGGCGCGCCTGCGCCGTTTCTGGCGCATCACCATCCCCATGATTTCGCCCACGCTCTTTTTCGTGCTGGTGACGGCCTTGATCCGCACTTTCCAGATCTTCACGACGGCGTTCGTCATGACGCGCGGCGGCCCCAACTACGCCTCTTATTTCTTCAGCCTCAACATCTATTTCACCACTTTCCAGTCCCTGCGTTTCGGTTACGCCTCGGCCATGGCCTGGTTGCTCTTCTGCCTCATTTTCGCCTTGACGCTGTTGCTGTTCCGCTCGGCCCGGTGGTGGGTGTTCTATTCGGGAGAGAAAGAGGAAACGGCCGCATGACGTCGAACGTCCAGGCATTGGACGCAGGCGCGGAAGACCGCGCGGGCGGTCCGCCCCCGAGCCTGCTGGAACAGATCGCGACCTACGCCCTCATGTTGGCCGGCACCGTCGTCTTGCTGATCCCTTTCGCCTGGATGCTGTCCACGAGCCTCAAGCCGCTGGACGAGGTGTACGCCTATCCCATCATCTGGATTCCGTCCCGTCTGGTGCTCGAGAACTACGTGGACGTTTTTCGGAACGTGCCGTTCGCCCGGTACCTGTGGAATTCCACCGTGCTTTCCGTGCTGGGCATCATCGGCAACATTCTGGGCAGTTCGCTGGCCGCCTTCAGCTTCGCCCGCCTGCGCTTTCCCGGACGCACCGTCTACTTCATCATCATGCTGAGCACCATGATGGTGCCGGTATGGGTGACCATGGTGCCGACGTTCATCCTCTTTTCGCGTTTGGATTGGCTGGATACGTATCTGCCCATCCTGGTGCCGAATTTCTTCGCCGTGCCGTACTTCACCTTTCTGCTCCGGCAGTTCTTCATGAGCATTCCCTTCGAGATGGAAGAGGCGGCGCGCATCGACGGGTGCTCTTCGTTGGGCATCTTCGTGCGCATTTGCCTGCCCCTGTCCGTGCCCGCCCTGGCCTCGGTCGCCATCTTCTCGTTCTTCTTCCACTGGAACGATTTGCTGGGACCGCTCATTTATCTGCGGTCCCAAGACAAGTTCCCGGTGGCGATGGGCATTTCGTCCTTCCAGAGCGAGCAATACGCCAACTTCGCGCTGATGATGGCGGCGGCCACCATGGCGTTGCTGCCCATGCTGGTGGTGTTTTTCTTCGCGCAGCGCCTTTTCATTCAGGGCGTGGTCATTACCGGCGTCAAAGGATAGAGCCCGCGCCGGCGAACGCGCCGCCCCCAAACCGCAGGAGCGCGTGGGATCTTGGCCGCAGGCCTGCGGCCAGCGTCTGCCGCGGATCGGACAGCCGGTCCGCGCAGGGAAGAGTTTTCTGCACCGTCCTCTCGCGGCGCAAACCCGTCGCGTATAATACCGTTCACGCTTTCCTGGGCGGCCGCCGGCCGCGGTCAGCTCAGTCCGGGAAAGAACGCGGCAGGTTCCTTCCGCCTGCGACCTGCGCGGACCTGGCAAGGAGAAACGCGTTATGCCCGCTACCGCCTGGCCGGCTGAAAGGCCCGCCCGCTCTCTGGGAGCCGCGAACCTGCGCGCGCCGGAAGTGCATCCCTGCGTCGCGTATCCAGAATTGTTTCCCGAAGGCGGGCCGCCCATGGGGGCCGGTTTCATACACAACGACGCCGCCTGCAACTTGCGCGGTTTCATCCAGCTGCGCCTGGGAGCTAGGGGCTTGGAGCGGTTCCGGATCGCCACGGACGTGTACCTCTACGCCTCCGCGCCGCACGAAGACATGCAACGCGCGGCGCCGGACGTCTTCGTATACCTGGCGATCCGGCCTGACCGCGGCCAGACCGGCACCTTCCATGCGGCGTTTGACGGGCCGCCGGATCTGGTCATTGAAATCCTGTCCCGGAGCACCTGGACGAAAGACATGGGCGTAGGCGATACGCTGGCAGCCAAAAAGCGCTTCTACCAACGGATGGGCGTGCCTGAATACTGGGTCTACGATCCCGAACGCTTGCGCGGGGCCGAGGCCGCGATATTGGAGGGCTTCCGTTGGGCGGAGGGCGTTTTCGTGCCCATCGCCTCCGAGGACGGATTGTGGCGCAGCGCCGTTCTGGAGACGAAGTGGGGCATCGGCCCGCCCCTGTACGACGGGGTGGATCGCTACGCGCCTATGCGCTTGCTGAACCCTGTTACGAACAAGTGGTATCCCCTGCCCAAAGAGCAACGCCTGATGATTGACGAACAGGCCGTCCAACTCGATAAGCAGAAGACTTATATTGCGAATCAGAAGGCGTATATTGCTGATTTGGAGCGACGCCTGGGGCTTGGAGGCGCAGGCCCATCGGACAGTTCGGATGCGGAACGCGCGTAGCAACCGCTTCCAGCTGGCTTTTGATACGGCCGCAGGGCGCACGCGCGCGCGAGGGCGCCGCCTTCCGGAAGACGCGGACGGTGCTGATACCGGGTGGATTGCGGTCGGACAGCGGGGAATTGATGGCTATCCCGGCGTCCCAGCGCCGGTCCCGCGTGCCCAGCGCCCAGGGCCGTTTACGGCTGGCCTGGGCGCTGTACGATCCGCTCACGCGGAAAGAGCGAGCACAACAGCCAGCGGCTGTCTTGGGATGCCTGCGGGGACGCGCCCGACAGGGATAGAACCCTGGACTGGATCGGACGGATCTGCGCCCGCGGTCGCGCAACCGCGTCCAGGAAGCCGGGACCGCAGCCGTATTGGCGTGGCAACCGATCGGTCATATATTCCAGCGCCCGTTGCGCCGAAAGCGCTCCTTGTCGATCTGGCAACGGCAAGCCCGCGCGCAACGGAGGCTTACCGCCCGTCCGCGTCCCTACGACATAGGAAAACCGTAACCTGATGCCTGCCGAGTCCCCCAGGGAACGCAGCCTGATGGGCGCGTACGGGTCTTGGGCGGCAGGGCTGTACGGCCCGGCCCCGGGGCGTCTGTCGTTACGCGCGCAACCTGAACCTCTCGATCTGGAGGCTTGGCGGACCGCGGCCGTCGCCCGCACGCGCGCCTTGCTGGCGGAGCCGCCCCGCGCCGCGTTGCCGGCCGTACGGCGAGAACGGCAGTGGGTGCATGAAGGGCTGATCATCGAGGATCTGAGCTGGCAACTGCCGTACGGCCCTCCGACGCGCGCCTATTTCCTGAAACCGGCCGCCGCTGCAGAACCTCTGCCCGGCTTTCTGGCCCTGCATGATCACGGCGGCCGGAAACGCTGGGGCCGCCTTAAGCTGTCGCAAGCGCCCGATCAACCGGTAACGCCCCTGCTGAGGGCGCATCGCGACTATTACGGAGGCGCGGTCTGGGCGCATGAAGTGGCCCGGGCCGGCTTCGCGGTCCTGGTTCACGACGCGTTCGCGTTCGGCAGCCGTCGGGTACTGGGACGCGACTATGCCGGGCGACCGCCGGACGACGCGGAGCCGGGCGACCGCCAGACAGAGGCGTATGATCGCTGGGCGGCGCGTCACGAACACGTTATGGCCAAGTCGCTGTTCGCGGCCGGCCTGACCTGGCCCGGCATGGTCCTGTACGAAGACCGGACGGCCCTGGACGCGCTCTGCGCCCGCGACGACGTGGATTCTGCGCGCGTGGGTTGCGGCGGCCTTTCGGGAGGCGGTTTGCGGACGGTTTTCCTGGGCGGCCTCGATCCGCGGATCCAGGCCGCCGTGTGCGTCGGCATGATGTCCACCTGGCGCGACTACGTCCTTCACCGCAGCGACCGCCATACCTGGATGGCGTTCGTGCCCCATCTGGCGCGCGATCTGGATTACCCCGAGATATTGGGTTTGCGGACGCCCAAGCCGACCCTGGTGTTGAACAATCTGTCCGATCCCCTGTTCACGTTGGCGGAAATGCGACGCGCGGACGCCCAACTGCGCGCGGTATTCCAACGGGCCGGTCGTCCGGAGAATTACGAAAGCCGCTTTTTCGAGGGTGGTCACAAGTTCGACCGCGCCATGCAGGACGCGGCGCTGGCGTTCTTGTGCCGGCATTTGCAACGCTGAGCGGCCGCCTTGCGCCTGAGCAGGGCTGGGAACGTTGCCGCAGGCGATACGGAGCGGGCAAGGCGCGCTGTCGTTGCGCCTCAATCTGCCTGCCTCTAGAGCCCGGATCGTCCTCCGCGGACGGGGACGAAATCCAAGGCGATTGCCAGGTTCTGTAGAGTTTTGAGTTCAAGCCAAAACTCAGCAGTGTTGAGATTGATTGGACATCCTGTGAACCAGCGGTTATTCCCCCAGATATCCATTCCTTTTCGGGTCTCCGAGGGGACGGCCCCTGATGACCAATAGCCAATGGTTCCGCATCTAATATTTTTTTAGAATATATATTCCGTTCTATGTGTGAGCCATGAAGCGCGTTGCTGTCGGTTCGTGAAAGCGTAGGGTGCGACCGGGGCGTCTGGCCGTGCCGGATGGCCTACAAGCAGACCGATCCAGATTCAGTCTGCCGTGCGGCTGGACAGTACGGTCGTGCGCGCACGCGAGCGCGGCCGGTGTGCCCAAGAAAAAGGGGTTGATTCCGCACCTAGCCCCGGGATCTGGCGGAAGCCTGGATCGACGCGCCGCGGTCCTGCGTGATCGCGGATCGGGCCTGTGACGTCGACACCTAGCGCACCTGGCTGGCATAGCAGGGCCTTGAGGCCGTCATGCCCGCCCGGGCCCGGCACACGAACCACGTCCCGGAATGATACAAGGCGCGCAACGCTGCGGAAAGGGGTATCGGCTGGTTTAAACGCGGGAGGCGCGTGGCTACCGCTATGGACAATTCACGTATTTTGTATGAATTTTATGTGCCTGACAGGGGCTTGGATCTGGATGAAATCAAACATCAACACTGCAGGCAGCATATTTCTGGATACCCCTTGAGGTTTCGTATGTCGATTTAGAGAAGGATGCACACCTCCCTCCCCGACTTGGAATCCCCTGAGTTATGGTCGTTAGAAGTGCTTTTAAAGACCGATACGTTGGGGTAGAATCTGGAGTTCGCGGCCTTTTCGATACTTCCCTGCAGGTATCCATGACTGAAACCCTTTGTTCCGTCTGTCAATCGCCCTTGCTCTTGGGCCAAGATCCGTGCCCGTATTGCGGCGCGGCGCTGGATCTGGGGCCAACGGCTCCCGCGCGGACCTTGACGGTGGGCCACAAGCTGCATCAGGGCAAATTCGCCGTCGGACGCGTGCTGGGGGAAGGGAACTTCGGCATCACGTACAAGGGCGCGCACCGGGACTTGCAACGTCCCGTAGCCATCAAGGAACTGTTTCCCCTGGATCTGCGCGCGATGCGCTTGGGTACCCGCGTGTCGGTACCTGCGACGCAGACGAGGGCCTTCCGCCGCGCGCAGGATCAGGCGTTGCAGGAAGCGCGGATCATCGCCGACCTCCGCTCGCGGCACATCGTGGATGTCCACGACATGTTTCTGGAGAACGGCACGGCCTATATCGTCATGGAATATCTGGAGGGCGAGACGCTGGAGGCGCGGCTGCAACGCGCCGGCCGCTTGTCGCCGGACGAGGTGCAGTGGTTGGCGCGGGCGCTGGGCGAAGCCTTGGCGGAAGTGCATGCTGGCGGTTGGTTGCATCGGGACGTCAAGCCGGCCAATATCGTACTGACCGCAGACCGGCGCGCGGTCCTCATTGATTTCGGCTCCGCGCGTGCGTTTCATACGCATCGCACTCAACGGCATACGCAGATCCTGACGCCGAAGTACGCTGCGCCAGAACAATACAGCGAAGCCGCGCGTTTCGGACCGCAGACCGATGTGTTCAGTTTAGGCGCAACTCTGTATCACGCCCTGACGGGCGCGCCGCCGCCTTCCGCGATGGACAGGCTACAGGGCGAATATACGACTCCAGACTTGCCGATCAAGACGCCGCTTGGCCTCGCGACGGCGTTGCGGCAAGCCTTGGAATTGCGCGTGAACGATCGTCCGCCCTCCATAGCGATGTTCTTGGCCCTGCTGCAAGAGGCGGATCCGACTGTTGAGGCAGAGGTCTCGGGTTTCCCGATAGGTTCTGCCGCCTCGGCGGCCAATCCGAAAGCCAACAGCGCCGGCGACATCGATGCCGTAGAGGATGCCAAAGAACGAATCGTCGCGACGGACACTCTGGAAACCGACAGCGCCGCCGACAGGCATCTCATGGATGAACTGGAGTGGACCGAGCACTACGACATCGCGTCCGTCAAGGCCAACACGGTGGTGCAGGGCATCGTCCTGCAGAAACGGCCGCGCAGCCTGGAACTGGACATCGGAGCCAGATTCGAGGGCGAAATCGACGGGCGCGAGATCGAGCGCCTGGGCGAGTCCTACCGGGAGATCGAGGTGGGCCAGTCCATTGAGGTGTTCGTCTTCCGCACGGACGACAGCGGGCAGCCCCGCGTCAGCATCATCCGGGCGCGGCAGGAGAAGGACTGGCTGCGCGCGGAGGAACTGCTGGCGAGCAAGGCCATCGTGGCCAGTGACGTGATCGACTACAACCGGGGCGGCGTGCTGGTGGCCATGGGCCTGATCCGGGGCTTCATCCCGGCCCACCATCTGAGCCAAGAAAGTCAGATGGCGCAGGACCGCAGCGCGGATCCCGCGGACCGCTTCCAGCCCCTGATCGGACGCACCCTGCAGGTCAAGGTGATCGACATCGAACGCCGGCGCAACCGCCTCATCTTCTCCGAGAAGGAGGCCGTGCGCGAGCTGCGCAACCAGCGCAAGGACGCCATCCTGGAAGAATTGGAGGTGGGCGAGGTGCGCGACGGCGTGGTCTCCAGCCTGACCGACTTCGGGGCCTTCGTCAACATCGACGGCGCCGACGGCCTGATCCACGTCAGCGAACTCAGCTGGTCCAGGGTCAACCATCCCTCCGAAGTCCTGACCGTCGGCCAGCAGGTGCAGATCAAGGTCATTTCCGTGGAGAAGGAACGCAAGCGCATCGGCCTCAGCCTGCGCCAGCTGCAGCCGCGGCCCTGGGACACTCTGGCCGAGCGCTACAAGGAAGGCGACCTCGTGCGCGCGGTGATCACCCGCATCAAGGACTTCGGCGCCTTCGCGCGGCTGGCGGGCGAACCGGTGGAGGGCCTCATCCACATCAGCGAAATGAGCCGCGAACGGGTCGAGCGCGCTGATCAGGTCGTGACCGTGGGCGAGGAGTACGAGGTCAAGGTCATCCGCCTCGACACCCAGCGCCGGCGCATGGGCCTCTCCATCAAGCAGGCCGACCTTGACTGGACGCCGGAGGCAGACGAACTGTCCGCGACAGCGACGATGCCGGCCAGCGCTTCGGCTATGCAGGTGCCGTTGCCGGAAATGGACAACGCGCCGGCGTAATATTGGCTGCTTGGGTGTTGCGCCGCTTGGATCCAAGGCATATTGTTCCGAGCTCCCATGCGTTCCGAGCATTGGGACGCGATAGGGTTGGTCCCTGCCATTTCCCGTTTCCGGCGCGCGGATGGCTGGCAATGCCTTGTTGCTTGCGTACAATTCAACATAAGTGAACTGAATCTTGTCGCTTCGCGCAAAGGATACGGCGGCAACTAGTACACGGTCATATTGATAGGGATACGTGTCCAAAGCGGGATTTCGCCTACGTATTGCCTAACGTAATGGTAGTCGACAATTTAGCCAAGTATCTATAGAAACATGACGGAGTACTAGCCGGAGTATATGGATGCTACGGAATCAACAGTCGTGTCTGCTTGCTGTACAGAGAGGCTTGCCTGTGGAATTCTTCATTTGCCGCTTATGCCGCCTTGGAGCAATGCAACGAAGAAGAGCGGGGCGTATTCAGCTTTGGGATCTGTCCTGTATCGCGCCCTAATGCCTCGGTCGCACCCGTCGGCCTAGCGACGATAGACCGATTTCCCCTTCCCGTACGCGGCCGTCACTGATGCCACGGGGTGCCCGATTGCGTCCTCCCGCACAGGCTACCACGAACCGGCGGCGCGCTACGTGGCCCACGTATAGGCCGGAACAGGTAGGCATAAAAGATTGGGATGCGGAGCCCCTTGGCTATCGATCATCGGAGAGGGGCGTCCTCGTGGAGACATGAAAAGGGAAGGATATCTTGGAGGATAACCGCTGGCTCATAGGATGTCCAACCAACCTCAACACGTCCGTGAGTGCCGAGATCTGACTTGAACTCAAAACTCCACAGAGTCTGGGTTGCTGCGACCAATAGGCGCGGCCAGTTTGTAGTAGAATGGGGACGGTGGGCCTTTTGTGCGCGCGTAGCGCGCGACAGGAACGCCATCCGCTTTTGCGTTGGCTTGGGTTGGGTTATTACTTTCCTTTACGGATCCCTTCTGATGCGAGCGGGCCTGCGTTAGCCGCCTTTGGGAGAAACGGAAGTCGATGAAGGAACCGCAGACGATCGCCCCTTACGACCACGCGGCCGTGGAAGCCAAATGGCAGCGCGCATGGGAGGAGCAAGCGTTGTACGCGACCCGCGAGGATCCCGCGCGGCCCAAATGGTACGCCTTGACCATGTTGCCGTACCCTTCCGGCGATTTGCACGTCGGGCACTGGTACGCCATGACCCCGAGCGACGCGGCGGCCCGTTTCAAGCGCATGAACGGCTACAACGTCTTCTTTCCGATCGGCTTCGACGCCTTCGGGTTGCCGGCGGAAAACGCCGCCATCAAGCACGGCGTGCATCCGCGGACCTGGACCTACGCCAACATCGACAACATGCGCCGCCAACTGCGCCGGATGGGAGCCATGTGGGCGTGGGATCGGGAAGCCGTGACCTGCGAGCCGGATTATTACAAGTGGTCCCAATGGTTCTTCCTGCGCATGCTGGAGGCCGATCTGGCCTACCGGGAGTTCGCGCCCGTGGACTGGTGCCCCAGTTGCAACACGACCCTGGCGCGGGAGCAGGTGCAGGGCGACGACCGGCATTGCGAACGGTGCGATACGCCGGTGATCAGGAAAGAACTGGAGCAGTGGAAATTCCGCATCACCCGCTACGCGGACGAACTGCTGGCGGATTTGGCGCGGATCGAATGGACCGAACCCGTGCGCATCATGCAGCGGAACTGGATCGGGCGCAGCGAAGGCGCGCAGGTGACGTTCCGCACGGAAGGCGGCGCTCCGATCGAGGTGTTCACGACGCGCCCCGATACGCTGTGGGGGGCCACCTTCATGGTATTGGCGCCGGAACATCCTTTGGTCGCCCGGATTACCGCGGCGGAGCGCCGGGCCGCGGTCGAGGCGTACGCGCAACAGGCCGCGCGCATGGGCGAAGCGGAACGCGGGAACGCCGAAAAGATCAAGACGGGCGAATTCACGGGCAGTTACGCCGTCAACCCGGTCAACGACGCGCGCATTCCCATCTGGATCGCGGACTACGTCATGATGGGCTACGGCACGGGCGCCATCATGGCCGTGCCGGGCCATGACCAGCGGGACTTCGAGTTCGCCCAACGCTTCGGCCTCGACGTCGTGCGCGTCATCTCCGGCCCCGACGGCGCGACCGGCGCGTTGACCGAAGCCTGGTCCTCGCAGACGGAGGGGACCATGATGAACAGCGGGCCGTTCGACGGCACGCCCATCGCCGAGGCCGTCGCCAAGGTCATCGCCTGGCTGGAGGAGACGGGCAAAGGCCGGGGCCAGGTCAACTACCGCCTGCACGACTGGCTGATTTCGCGCCAGCGGATGTGGGGGACGCCCATACCCGTCGTCAACTGCCCGGACTGCGCGGTCGTGCCCGTGCCCTACGCCGATCTGCCGGTGCTCTTGCCCGAACGTACGGACATGCCCTCCACGGGCGAGAACGCCCTGCTGTACGACGAGGACTTCCTGAACGTCGCCTGTCCGCAATGCCAGGGACCGGCGCAGCGGGAGACCGATACCATGGACACCTTCATGTGTTCCAGCTGGTATCAGTACGCCTACGTCTCGCCCTATTGGAAACGGGGCGAGACGTTGCGGCGGGACGATCGTCCCTGGGATCCCGACAAGGGCCGGTATTGGCTGCCCGTGGATCAGTACACGGGCGGCGTGGAGCACGCCACCATGCATTTGCTCTATACGCGTTTCTTTACCAAGGTCTTGCGGGATCTGGGCGTGGTGGATTTCGACGAACCCATGCTCCGTCTCTTCAACCAGGGCATCATTCTGGGCGCGGACGGGGAGCGGATGTCCAAAAGCCGGGGCAACGTCGTGGATCCGGACGACTACGTAAGTCGCTACGGGGCCGACGTGGTGCGCGGGTACCTGATGTTCACCGGCCCCTGGGATCAGGGGGGGCCTTGGGATCCGCAGCGGATCGAGGGTGCGCGCCGTTTTCTGCAGCGTTTCTGGATCGTAACGCGCGCGTCCGGCGGCGGCGCGGCGGCGGGCGATCGCCGCGCCCTGGAACAGAAGTTGCACGCGACCGTCCGCAAGGTCACGGACGATCTGGAACATCACCGTTTCAACACCGCCATTGCCGCCCTGATGGAATTGAACAATCACCTCATGAAGGCCCGCGTCACGGACCTGTTCGGGAGCGACCTGTGGCGGGAAGCCGTGACCAAGATGTGCCTGCTGATGGCGCCCTTCTTTCCGCACATCAGCGAGGAGGCATGGACGCGCAGCGGGCAGGCCGGCAGCGTGCATCTGCAGGCGTGGCCGGACTACGATCCCGCCAAGGCCGCGCGGGAGCAGGTCAAGATCGCGATCCAGGTCAACGGCCGCGTACGCGCGACGGTGACGGCGGACGCGGGCCTGTCCCGGGAAGAGATGCAGCGCCTCGCGCAAGCGCAACCCAACGTGCAGGCGCACGTAGGCGACGCGCCGATCCGGCGCGCCATCGTCATTCCCGACAAACTGGTCAATCTGGTGCTTTGAAGGCGGCCGCCGCCGCTGTCCGTCATCCGGGGACGTTCCATGAGCGAAGACTGCATTTTCTGCCGGATCGTCAAGGGCGAAATTCCGGCCGATATCCTGTACCAGGACGAGCTGGTGACCTCCTTTCGGGACATCAACCCGCAAGCGCCGGTGCATGCGTTGATCATTCCGAACCGGCATGCCGCGAGCCTGGGCGCAATGGGCGCGGCGGACGCCGAGACGCTGGGCCGCATCGTGGACGTGATCAAGCGGGTGGCGGCGGCGGAAGGGATCGCCCAGACCGGATACCGCGTCCTGGTCAACGCCGGGCCGGATGCGCACCAAGAGGTGATGCATACGCATTTCCATCTGTTCGGCGGCCGGGCTTTGGGGCCCATGCTGACGACGTAAACGTACGCCGAGCCACGATGCCGACAGGAACCGAGACAAGGGAAAGAGTTACATGAGCGGAGAGAAACCCGTTGTGCAAAAGGTGGCCTTGGCCTATTCGGGCGGGCTGGACACCAGCGTCATCGTCCCTTGGTTGCGCAACAACTACGGATGCGAAGTGGTCTGCTTTTGCGCCAATCTGGGCCAGGCAGACGAATTGGAAGGGTTGGAGGCCAAGGCGCTGGCCTCCGGCGCCAGCCGCTGTTTCGTGCGCGACCTGCGCCGCGAGTTCCTGACGGATTTCGCTTTCCCGACGATGCAGGCCGGCGCCGTTTACGAAAGGGATTACCTGTTGGGCACCTCCATGGCGCGTCCCCTGATCGCCAAGCACCTGGTGGACGTGGCGCAAAGCGAAGGGTGCGACGCGGTCGCCCACGGCGCGACCGGCAAAGGCAACGACCAGGTGCGCTTCGAATTGACCGTCATGGCCTTGGCCCCGGCACTCCGCATCATCGCGCCCTGGCGCGAATGGACCCTCAAGGGCCGGCAGGACGCCTTGGACTACGCAGCCGAATACGACGTCCCGGTCAAGGCCACCGCGGAGCGCATCTACAGCCAGGACACGAACCTGTGGCATTTGAGCAACGAAGGCGGCGTCTTGGAAGATCCGTGGCAGGAACCGCCGGCGGACATGTTCGAGTGGACCGTCAGCCCGGAAAACGCGCCGGACCGCCCCGAATATCTGGAAGTGGAATGGCAGCAAGGGACGCCGACGCGTCTCAACGGCGCAGCCTTGGAGCCCGTCGCCCTGCTCCAGGCGCTGAACGAAACCGGTTCCCGGCACGGCGTAGGCCGCGTCGACTTGGTGGAAAATCGTTTGGTGGGCATGAAGAGCCGGGGCGTGTACGAAACGCCGGGCGGAACCATCCTGTACAAGGCGCATGCCGCGCTGGAACAACTGTGCCTGGACAAGGAGACCCTGCATTACAAGCAGCAGATAGGCCTCAAATTCGCGGAGCTGGTATACAACGGCCAGTGGTATACGCCGCTGCGCGCGGCCCTGTCCGCTTTCGCGGCGGCTACCCAGCACGCGGTGACCGGCACGGTGCGTCTGAAACTGTACAAGGGCAATCTCATCCTGGCCGGACGCAAAAGCCCGCATAGCCTGTATCGCGAAGATTACGTCACGTTCGAGGACGATGACGTGTATAACCAAAAGGATGCCGAGGGCTTCATCCGTCTCTTCGGTTTGCCTCTGAAAGTGCAGGCGTTGCTGGCGCAGGACGACAAAGGCCACGCATAGTTCCCTGCCGGAAGCAACGCGCCTGAGCTGATGCAGCGTAGTGATGCCTGGCCGCAGACCCAATCGCAAGGCCATATGGCGCATGAGGTGGAAGACAGGAGTTTAGAGGCTGTCCTCATGGTCAAGCCTTGGCGTTGGCGGGCCGGAAGCGTCCCAGCTATGCGGTTCCGGCGCGGGTTATGCGGAATGGCCGCGGTCGGGCTTTCTGCCGCGCAGGGCCTGCCCGCGGGGCCTTGTGCCCGCCGCCCCGCGGGAGCGCATCCCGTTACGGCGGGCGCCGCCGTATATGGACAACTTGGCTTGAACTCTTTCGGTCAAAGCCGTTCCTGTGCGGCGTCATTGATATCCGCGCGATGCCGCCTGCCGCGCGCGGGAGCGCCTGGGGAAGATAAGGCCCCCTGCGTCCAAGCCTTGACGTCAAACGTTATCTCCATCCCTATAACGGCAGGTTTCACAGCCAACCGGAGAAAAGGCAATGAGGCGTAGCGCGCGACGAGCCGGCCTTGCGTTGACGCGCCCGTTGGTCAGGGCTATGCGCAAAGCCAAGTTTGACGGCGAAGCAGCGGAGCTTGACGTCTGCCTTCCTGCTTCCAGCGCGCGGCTCAATGGGACATGGCGCCTTGGAGTACGGATTGAAGCGAAGAAACGGCGCCGCGTAGACAGCTGGTCAACGTCAATGCAAAGGTAAGGTGGGAATCCACCTCGCATCCCGCGTATCGACGGTACCGTTGCACCCTTTCTTTCCGCCTTGGGCCGTATGATACGGAGCGTCTCCAACGCGTTGCGCCAAGCTGCGCGCGGGCTCCGCGGCGCGGTACCGTCGCGCAGGCGCGTACGCCCATCCGGGAGTCCATTGCGACGCGCGGACGAAAAGGCCGCGGTCTCTTCTTGCCGCGCCCGCGTCAGGTTCAACTGACGGCTCCTCGCAAGCGTCGTTTCATGCTCCGAAGCGCACGATTCGCGGCGGCCTTTTTCGGCCATCCGTATCTGGCGGTTGCGTTGCACGTGGGCTTGGGTTGCCTTGGCGCGGCCCATATTTTCATCCGCACGTCTGCCTACGGCGCGGCGCTGACCAGTGATTCCGTATCGTACATTACCGCCGCCGAAAACCTTGCGGCCGGTCATGGCCTGCCTGTCACGTTCCGGTATTGGCCGCCTGCCTTTCCCTGGTTGCTGGCCTTCCTTGGCTTGTGGGCGTCTGACTTGGCGGAGGTTGGCCGGTACCTGAATATCCTGGCTTTCGGCCTTGTCCTCGTCGTGGCGGGCGTCTGGCTGCATCGCAATCTCAAGTCGCCGCTCTTGGCCTTGGCGACGACGGCCGTGGCCGCCGCCTCGTTTCCGCTCAATCATGTTTTCTCCTACGTTTTGACGGAATCCCTGTTCATCCTGTATCTGTTGCTGGCTTTGTTGCAGGCGGACATGTGGCGCAAGCGGCCGGCCGCGTCCGCTTGGGGCCCGTTGCTGGTCGCCGCGCTGCTTGCCGGCGCAGCGACGGTCACGCGCTACGTAGGCGTAACGCTCATCGCCACCATCAGCGCGATCGCGCTCGGACGCCGGAAGGCATCGCTGAGGCGCCGATGGAACTACGCGTTCGTTTTCAACGTCGTGGCGCTGCTGCCCTTGGCCGTTGTGCTGGCGCGCAACTGGGTGGCGCTCGGTACGCTGACGGGAGAGCGGAACTTGGTCGCGGAGGGCAAAGCGCAGTCTCCGTCCGCGTTGCTGGATCAGCTGTTCCAGGTGTTTCAGCAGTGGACGTTCACTACGGAAATGCCCGAAGGGCAACTTTTATTGATCATGGCGAGCGCGGCAGCGGTCGGGCTCGGCGCGCTGGCCTACGTTATCGTCCGCGGCGATCCCGCGGTATTGCCCATTTTGGGACGGCGGGCTTTGCTGCCGTTCGGTCTGTTCGCCCTGGTTTACACGGCCTTTCTCGTCTGGAGCGCGCCGTGGGGATTTGAGCAGGTGCTCGATAATCGGTACTTGGCGCCCGTTTACCTCCCTTTGCTGTTAACGGGCGCGTCTTTGCTGGACGAGTTCCGGCACAGGATAGGGCAGGGACGCCGCAGGATCGCCCAAAGAGTTCTGACGGGCGTTATGCTGGCGCCCTTCGTCCTCTACCTCGGCCTTTCCGTCCGGGACAGCCTCGCCTTGACCGCGCGCGCGCGGGCCTCCGGATATATCGACAACACCTACAATACGCAGCGTTGGACGGAATCCGAGACGTTGGCCTTCGTCGCGGCTCTCGGCATTGACGGACGCCGCGGGCGCATTTACAGCAATGACGACAGCGGCGTTTACTGGACGACGGGCCGAGCTTCCGATCCCGAGCTGTACAGTTGGCTACCCAACGGACCGCAACGGTTGCGGCAATGGTTTGAGGGCGGGAGGGGCGTCGCGTACGTGATCTGGCTGGACTTCATGCCCAAACGGGGATACGAACGGTTCGAGATCCAGGCTCTGCCCGGAGTGGAGACCTTGGCGGAACTGTCCGACGGCGCCGTTTTGCGCGTACGGCGCGGCGGGATTATCGACGAAGAGGTTTACCAGGCGAACAAGACGCGTTACGTACGCGGCCTCATGGATGATGTGGGACCTCTTGTCGTGCGCGCCCATTTCAACGTGTACGTCAACCGCCGGAGCCACCGGTTGACGTACGCCAAAACCCCGTGTCAGCCGGAAGACGTGCAATCCAAATTCATCCTCCATCTCGTCCCGGCCGCGCGGGCCGATCTGCCTGCGTCGCGCCGGTCCTTCGGCTTCGACAATCTGAGTTTTCATTTCGACGAGTTTGGCCTGCGTTTCGACGCGACGTGCATGGCGACCGTTACCCTGCCGACCTATCGCATTGACCGCTTGCGCGTTGGACAATACGACTCCCGGGCGCAACGGGACGTGTGGAAAGAGGAATTTTCCTGGAGCGCCTTGTCGTCGGGCACCGATAGCCATAACGGCCCCGCCCCCGTCCATCCCGTAAAAGGGCGCGCCTTGCAGCCTGCGCGCATCCTGACTGCGGAGCGCGGCGCCGGACAACAGGCTTATAGACGCGAGATGGACGGTAAGGCGCTTCAAGACAGGGTTAGCGGTTGATCCGAAGGTAGATTTGGTCGCCTCGGCGCTCGACGGGATACGTTCTCAGGTCCTCGCAGGCAGGAGCCCGCAGGGCGCGGCCGCTCGCGATGTCAAAACGACCGTTGTGCAAGGGGCATTCGATCACCTCGTCGATTACCAGGCCGTCCGCCAGACAGGCGTATTCATGGGAACAAAGGCCGTCGGTGCCGTAATAGCGGTCTCCCCGCAACCGGTAAACGGCATAGGAGTAGCCGTTGTGATCCACGCGTAGGATGTCTTCCTCTTCCAGTTCTGACGCGGGGCAGACCGCTACCCACGCGCCGGTTGCCACCGCGGCGGCCTCCTGGGCCGTTGCGGCCGCCGCGGCATCGGCCTGGGGAATGGGACGCATGATCTGATAATTCGGATCGCCCGCGGCCTGTTTGATCAGGGCCGGAATCATCTCTTTGTAGACGGCCCACAGATGCGGGTAGGCCGGAGGCATCTGGTCCTTGGCGGCTACGTGCAGCTTGTGCAGCGCGTGATACGGCACCATGGGCACGGAGTGGTGCTCGATGTGATAATTCATGTTCATGTACAGATAGCGGAAAACGGGATTCACGAAGACGGTGCGCGTATTTTCCCGATGGTCGTAGGTGTCCTCGCCCAGCCCTGCATGCTGGGTAAGGCCCAACAGCTGGTGGAGCCAACCGCCGTAGAACCGCGGCAAGGCCACGAACATCAGGGGCAGAAAGCTGCCGATGGCCAGCGCCCAGAGGCCGACCGCCGCGATGAGGGCCAGGTAAATCCGGCTTGACCAGTACATTTTCGGACGTTCGCGCGGGGGCACGAAGTCCCGTACGTCGGCGTTGGGCTTCCCGCAGGCGTTGCGCACGATGCGCCACACTTCGGGAGGACCGCTGCGCAGATAAAAGAAATCCATGGCTATTTTGAGCAGATCCGCGGGGCGCTGCACCTGGATTTCGGGATCGCGTCCCACGAAATAGGTGTCGGTATGGTGGCGCGAGTGGCTCCAGCGCCACATGTAGGCTTCCCGCAGGGTCATGAAGGAACTGATGTGGTAGAAGATCTCGTTCAACCACGCGGTGCGGAAAGGCGTGCCGTGGCCGCATTCGTGCCAACGCGCATCGGCGGAGGAATAAACCGTGCCGTACAGCAGGAACGCCGGTACCGCCCACCAGGTGCCCCAGGCCGCGACCGCCAGGGCCGCGCTGGCACCCAACAGCCCGAACCACAGCGCGAAGTGGCGCAGGGCAGGCCCGTCGCTGCGCTCCATGAGCGCCTTCATTTCCGCACGGGCCAATTGGGGCTTCCACCACGTGCCCTCCATGCGCTCTTCCATGCGGATATCGTCAAGCGGCACGGCGCGGGCGGAACCGCCGGCAAGGCTGTAGTTTCTGGGAAGGGCGTAAACGCTCATGCTTCCTTCCTGTAGCTGGCATCCGTTGCGCGCGGGCTGTTTCGATGCAGAACAGTACGCGGGTTCTTGCCGGCGAAACAAAACGGCGAGCGAATTGTTTTTCGCGTGCGGTGATGGCTGGGCGCAATCTTTATTATGCCAGAGTGCCCTATGGGAGTCAATCGCTATGTCCGCCTTGAATGTCGCCGAACGGAAGCGGATGGATCGGGACAGGGGGCGCGGCGCAGAGACAGGGCGCGTTGCGCTGAACGGTGATTCGAAAGGCTTGGACGGTTTTATCTACATGGCTGCAGGTAGCGTTGAGGCTTGAATGCAGCCAGCGCTAGGCACCCGCCAGAGGCAGCAAACCCAGGTAATGTCGGACGGATTGGTCACAGCAGGCGGCCACGCACCCGCCTGCGCGTGAGCCAACCGGCGTCCCGTTCTGCGGCGTGGCACCCCCGGTACCGTTCCGGAGCATGGAACTGGGGGGGGGGGGGGGCATGCGCCGGAACTTCACGGGAACGACAGTCTCAATACCCCGTTGCGCCAGCCCAGCGCGGAAGGCGTTGACGTCATGGGCCGGCGATCAGGCAGGAAGCGACGCGTCCGTCCACGCCTTCGCCAAGGCCCGGCCCTGGGGCGGTCATGGCGCGCTGCCCGTCACGCGCGGCACAGGGGACAGCTCCGCCTCTTTTTTAGGCGCGTCCGACCGTGCTGACCAGCAACACGGCAGACACCTGCCTGTACGTCATCAGACGCGGCAGACGCTCCGGTTGACCGTCGGCCTACCGGCGATAGTCCCCGTACTCTGCAACCGGGGACTGTGCGGTGCCATTCAGCGCAGGGCTTGAACAGACGGCAATATGCTTCGTGGTACACGCATGGCCGGAACAGGTCTACAGAAACGATGGAATGCGAAGCCGCACGGGACTATCCGTCCCAGCCATCCGCGGGTTGTCTTCCCCGCGACGTAACATGTATTGGCTTCCCAGAGGCTGGATTGTGTGGACATTGGCTGGAATTCCCTGTGGTGACCGATGAATTTCAACGTTGCCTAGACGCGCGTCACTGGGCCAAGGGGATCTCGGCCTGCCACAGGGGGGGCAGGCCGGAGCGGAACTGGCCCACGCGCAGGCGCGCGATGGGGTAGGCGGGGAGAGGAACCCGGGCCAGGCAGGTGCCGTCGAAGTGTGCGCCCCGCCACGCGAACGCGAAATCCCGGTTGGCGAAGCCGGCGGCCCGGCGATCGGGCGGCCGGTCGCCGGGATGCACGGGGACGATGTGCAGAAGGAATCTGGGTTGCGTGTCGACGGGCGCGCAGGGCCGTTTGGCGACCGTGACCGCGTCGGCGGTGACGTAGACGTCAAAGACGCCCCGGTGGGCGGGCGCGTCGGCGGCCAGCGCGCGATAGGCGGTGCGGAAGGCGTTCAGGGCGCGGGGGGCGCGCGGCAGCGGGAGGTCGGCCTGCCAGAGCACAGAGCCGCTCTCTGCCTCCGGGAGCCACTGGCCCACCGTCAGGTGCCGGACGGGGGAGGCGGGCCGCGGCACGGTGGCCAGACAGAGGCCGTCGAAACGCACGCCGCGAGCGGGGAAATGAAAGCCCAGGTTGTGGAAAGGACGCCCAGGCAGGTCCTGCGGGTTGACGGGGGCGGCATGCACGATGAACCGGGGCCGCGCGTCGGCGGCGGTGCAGGGGGCCTTGGCGAAGGTCACGGTCAACGCGGCGACGTAGACGTCGAACGGGGCGCGGTGCGTCGGCGGCTGCGCCGCCAGCGACCGGTAGGCGGCGCGACTCGTGCGTCGTCGCGGGGGCGAGAGGGAGGATGAAGTCGGCCTGCCAGAGCGCGGGTCCGCCTTCCGGGACGAACTGGCCAACCGTCAGGCTGCGGAGGGGGTGGCAGGCCGCGGCACGACGGCCAGACAGGCGACGTCCAGGCGCACGCCGCGTTCGTGGAAGTGGAAGTTGAGGTCGTTGAAGCCCGCGCCCCGCTGCGCCGGGGCAGGTCCTGCGGGTCGACCGGCGTGAGGTGCAGGAGGAAGCGGGGCGCGGTGTCCTCAAGCCGGTAGGGGGCCTGCGCCCAGCTCACGGCCCGTGCGTCCAGATAGACGTCAAAGGTGTCGCGGACGACGGGCGCGCGGGCGGTCAGGGCGCGGTAGGCGGCGCGATAGGGGGCCGCGAGGCGGGCATCCACCCAGGCCAGATTCACCGCGACCCCGTCGACGATCGTGTTGCCGTAGACTTTCTCCGAATGGATAATGGGAGTGTACGGAGGCGGCCGCAACCGCACCGGATTGCCGAGCCATGGTGCATGATAATCCGAGAGGTAGAAATCGCCGACATGGTTGACCGGCGCCAGCCGCTGCCGGTACGCCGCAGACAGAAGCAACCATTCCTTGTGATACCGGTGCCAGAATTGCTTCTGGACCCGGATCGGATCGTCCGGGTACTGCGCGAACAGAAATGCCAGAGCGTCCCGGTAGGCGATCTGCCAGTAATCCAGGTCGTAGCGCACGAGCAGGCGCGCCGGCGTCGCGCGGTCCACCAGGAAATTGAAATAGAGATGCTGGTAGGGATGGAGCGAGACCAGCGCGCCCAGCATCGCGGCCGCGCCGGCGCCCGCCAAGCCGTACGTCCAGCCCCCCCCCCGCGGCCGGCGCCAACGCGTGCAGGCCGCCGGTCGCCAGCAGGCAAAAGGGCGCATAGAGGAAATACAGGTGGTGCCAGCCGTTATACATCGTGGATTCCAGCAGGATGGCGGCCCACGCGGGCAGGACGCAACAGACCAGGAGCAGGCCCTCGAAACGCAGTCGCGTATTGCGCAGCAGAGCTCCCGGGCGGCGCCCCGCGCGCCGCGCCAGGGCCGCCAAGCCGACCAGACCGAGGCCGAGCGCGAGCGGCGGCGCCGTGATCGCGAATCAGCTGGGTACGTACTCCGGCGGCAACGCTTGGCTGCTGACGTAATGTCCGCGGAACAGTTGGGGCATATCGAAGGGGTGGTCAGCCGCGTACGCGAGAGATTCCGCGAGATGGCGGATCGGATCGCTCCACAGATAGGGGAAGGCGGCGTACAGGGTCAGGGCGCACGCCGCCGTGCATAGGACGCGCCGCCGCGCGGTCGGCAGCTTGGAGGCCGTCGCAGAGGCGCAGCGCCAGCACGGCGGTGCCGAGCAGGAGGCCCATCGGCCGCACGTTGGCCAGCACCCCGACGCCAAGGCCGCACAGCAGGAAGGCTGGCCCCGTGCCGCGGCGGAAGGCCCAGTGCGTGAGCAGCAACGCCAGCATGAACAGATTGAGGAAGGGCAGATCCTTGGAGTTGAAGAAGGAGTGCGCGTACAGGCGCGGGTGCAGCAGGAACAGGCCCAGCGCGGCGGCGCCTAGGCCGCCGGCCAGAAAGAGGAGGTGCGTCAGCAGATGGCGCGGCTGTCCCGCAGGCCCAGCGCGCGCTCTGCCCACAAAAGCGGCGCTTCTACCGCGACGCCGTACATGTGATCCTCGTAGCGTAGCAGGGCGTCGCTGCGTCCCCTGGCGTAATCCAAAGCGAGCTGCGCGGTATGGCGCTGCACGGCTTCATCGCGCCCAAGGCCGTAATCATCCAGCACCGCCACTCCCGCGAGGAGGAAGGAGCGCGCCGGCCAGCCATGCGCTACGCGTCCTCAAAACGTCCGCGGCCGTCCGCAGCGCAGATGCCGCCTGGGGATAACGAGTGGCCATATTGCCGTACGTACGCGTGTGCGATAGCCGAAGCCTTGCATCAAGGCGGTACGTACCCGTTTCCAAACTGTGTTGATATTTGATGCCGGCCAGATCCCGGTGCCCGTCAAACGCAGAAAATCCAAACAGCGCCGGGCATATTGGCGCTGGGGTTCGATCTGATGCAGTCAAACACCCGCACGGCTAGTTAAACCTAGTCAGTCAGCGACTGTAGATACTCGACCAATAGATGAATTTCAGTGGACGGATTGCATTCACCAGTTTGCTTGGCGTCACGTAGCCCAGAAGCGGCATTGGTTTTGGCCTCTTCCAGCTGATGTTTGAGTTTCGAAAATATCTTTTCCTTTCCTTTTTCATATTCAGGAAAGCGCTTGCGCAGTTCTTGGATGCATTGATCCGCTGGGCTACGCGTCCCTGATCTCGAGAATGATCTACGCCATTGGCCGTAATGCAGAAGGAGCCAGAACTCAAAGCAAGGCCAAGACCGAGCGAGTTTCAAGCCAGCTCGAATCGCATCGTTACAGGCCTGATCAAAATCAACATGTTCGTCCCGGTCGAAAACGCAATATACGCTGTCGTAAGCATCTTTTTGACGACGCGACTTCTTGCACAATTCTTTCGCCTTTCGCACCACAGTACGCGGAGACGTACCTGTACCTTTCACTTCGACATTCACGAAGCTGAGTCTGTACTCGTTTCTGATATCCTCGAAGTAGTTGGGTTCAGTCTTGCTGCCTTCACAGACGATCAGAACCCGGTCGTAGGATTCGCGTCTAGGCTTTGTTCTTTGGACTTGATTGCGCGTTCTGGCTTGGCGGCCCATGATTAAAGTTCAGTCTACTGTATTAGCGCGACGAGAACGAAGGTACGGTACTGCACCATACCTTCCTCCAAGGTAGAATCGCTCAAGGTCTTCTCTATCTCTACGGGGATGGAAGTCCGTCAGGGGAAAGAGATGAGTTTCCTGCCGGCGATTGCGTTCGCAGAACCAGATCTGGTCGCGTCGAAATATATCTTGATTCAGAATGGAGGTGTCATGGGTCGAAAATATAAGTTGGGCTCCATTTTTGTTTTCATTGGGATCATGAAAGAATTCTACTAAGTGCTTGACCAAGGCAGGATGCAGATTGTCATGCAACTCGTCTATAGCGATAACGTAACCGTTCTGTAAGGCGTCCAACCATGGACCCGCCAGCGCGAACACTTTCTGCGTACCATCCGATTCTTCTTCCAAATCCAATTCGACGGATGAGCCTGGACCTGCGTCATGGCGTAAAAGAAGATTTACTAAAGTTTCGCCTTCCAGTTCCTTCGTGATTGAGTCCTTTAACTCCGTAGGAATACTACCCGGTAACATCTCTGGATCAAAATCCTTTTCGACTACGCGCAAATCGGCAATGGCCAGGTCGGCCGCGCGCAAGAAAGCGAGGATATCGGCTTTCTGGTCTTCTTCGCGGCACTGTTTCAGGGAAAAACCCGAACCCCAACCGCCGATACGGGAAATTCTGAGCCGGTGATCAAACCAATTGAAAATTGGTTGTAACTGTTCACTATTCAACCCAGCGGCTGTCGACAGAAACAAAGAGTTAGTTCGTGTAGCGCGCTTCCAGACTTCCCGGTCACCCTTCAGCTTATCGCCCAATTTCCACGCGTCGCCGTTGCGTTCAAACCAGTGCTGTACGCGGCCACGCGGCCATGTGTAGAGCCACTCGCTACGTACGGCTTTGCGGGTGGCTGTGAAACCGTATTGAAAGCGTACACCTTGCGTTATGCCCATCACTTCGAACGTAGTGGGTTCATCGCCGGACTGGGCATTGAACTTGAAAGGCGTTAGGGGGAGGTCGTCTCGATCGCGGCTGGATTGCCTCACGATAGACCGCATGGTACCCAAAGCGCGGATGAGGTTGGTTTTGCCGGCTGCATTAGCCCCATAGATGGCCGCGGTGCGCACTAGAGGTATAGCCCGAACTCCTGCTTGCAGTTCAGGCACCATGACATGCGTTGCCCTGTGTTCCGTAGCCGAATTGGCGGCTAAACTTAAGCGCGCTTCGTCCTTGATGGAACGGAAATTGGCAACGGAAAACTCAATAAGCATCGCTCATGTCCCATTTACACGCAAAATAGAGCGCTATCAACCAAGTATAGCATCTAAATCGGATTGGACCCGTATTTTCTAGGGCCCTTGTATCTTAGGGAACCGATCCTGTGCTCCGGTAGTCTTCGTCCTGCTCAATGCCTGCGCGCTAGGCAAGACGAAACGACTTGGCCGCTGGGAGCTGCGTATGTCCATGGGCTACAGCCATGTCGCTGATTAGGCCCAAAGCAGGACGCCGGCCCTACAGTAAGCGACCCGGCATGTAGTAAGATCGGAAGAATCAGCTCAGAGAGCCAAATCCGGTTCTTGATTTGCCGCCAGAGGCGGGAGCGTTCGCGAGCTGGCAGCGGAAAAGAGGCAAGTGGCGACGAACCCCGCGTTCGCGGTCGCAAGGCGATGTCGCAGACGAAACCGAAAGGAGCAGCAAAATGGCGGTAGGCGGTGAACTGGGGTTTTCAAGCCAGGATGCGGTAGTGCAGGGTTTTGACTGCGCAGGGATCGCGGCCGGCATCAAGGCGGATCAGGTCTTGGATTTGGCTCTCATTGCCAGTCCTGCGCCTTGCACGGCGGCGGCGACGTTTACGCAGTGCAAATTCCCGGCGGCGCCCGTGCTGTACGACAAGCAGGTGCTGTCCCTGAACGCCTCGGGCATTCACGGCTTGGTCGTGAACAGCGGCTGCGCCAATGCCTGCACCGGTCCCCAGGGCATGGCGAATGCGCGCCGGATGGCCGAGGCGACGGAACGCGCGCTCGGCGCCTCGGAACGCTCGGTGCTGGTGATGAGCACGGGCGTGATCGGGGTGCAGCTGCCCATGGACAAGATCGAAGCGGGCGTGCCCCAGGCCGTGGAAGCCCTGCGCCCCGCCGGATGGCATGACGCGGCCCGGGCCTTTATGACGACGGATACGTTTCCCAAGCTGTACGCCGGACGCGCGGCCCTTGACGGGCATGAGGTCCGCGTAGCCGGCATTTCCAAAGGCGCCGGCATGATTCATCCCGACATGGCGACCATGCTCAGCGTCATCGTGACCGACGCCGCCGTAGCGGCGCCGGTATTGCAAACGGCCTTGGCGGCCGCCGTGCAGCGCAGTTTCAATTGCATCAGCGTGGACGGCGATACCAGCACCAACGACACGCTGGTGCTCTTGGCCAACGGCCAGTCGGGCGCGCCCCTCATCGACGAGGCGCGCGGCCCGCGTTTCGAGGCCTTCCAGGCCGCGATCACGACGGCCAGCCAGGCGTTGGCCCAAGCCATCGTGCGCGACGGCGAAGGGGCCACGAAACTGGTGGCTATCTCGGTGGAAGGCGCCGTCTCGGACGTCGAGGCGCATGCGGCGGCGCGCGCCGTCTCCGTGAGTCCCTTGGTGAAGACGGCTTTCTACGGCGGCGACGCCAACTGGGGACGCATCCTGTGCGCGGCCGGCAATTCTTCCGCCCAGATTGCGCCCGCAAAAACCGCGCTTTACATAAGCGCCGAAAACAGGGCCGAATTGCAATTGGTGGCCCAAGGCACCCCGACCGCGTACGCCGAAGCAGACGCCGCGGCCATTTTCGGCGAGACGGAAATCGACGTGCGGATCGATCTGGGCTTGGGCTCAGGTGCCGCGACCGTCTGGACCTGCGATTTCAGCCACGAGTACGTGACCATCAACGGGGATTACCGCACCTGAGCGGGCGGCGCGCGCCCTTACAGAATCTGTTCCAAGAAGAGCTTCGTGCGCTCGGTTTTGGGTTGCGTGAAGAATTCGCGCGGCGTGCCGATTTCCACGATTTCGCCGGCGTCCATGAACACCAGCCGATCCGCCACCTCGCGGGCGAAACCCATTTCGTGAGTCACGACCAGCAGCGTCATTTCGGAGCGCGCCAGATCCAGCATCACGTCCAGCACTTCCTTGATCATCTCCGGATCCAGGGCGGACGTGGGTTCGTCGAACAGCATGATCTTGGGGTTCATGGCCAGGGCGCGGGCGATGGCCACCCGCTGTTGCTGGCCCCCTGAGAGCTGTCCCGGGTATTTGTCCGCCTGTTCCGGAATGCCCACGCGTTCCAGCAGGCTCAGCGCGGCGGCCTCCGCTTCCTTCTTTTTCATCTTGCGCACCTGGATTGGAGCCAGGGTGACGTTCTTCATGACCGTGAGGTGCGGAAACAGATTGAACTGCTGAAACACCATGCCGATCTCGCGGCGGATTTCGTGATGTTCTTCAAGTCGTGCGTCAGTTCGATGCCGTCCACGACGATCCGGCCCTGCTGGTGCTCTTCCAGGCGGTTGATGGTGCGGATCAAGGTGGATTTGCCGGAACCGGACGGTCCCAAGATGACGACCACTTCGCCGACCCGCACCGTGAGGTCAACGTCGCGCAGGGCCTGGAATTCGCCGAACCACTTGTTCACGCCGCGGCATTCGATAATGAATTGTTCGTCGTTCATAGCAAAGCGTCCTGTGCAGGCATGGGATGGGAAGGGGCGCCGTCAGTTGGTCAGATTGCGTTGGCCGGCATTGAGTTTCCGTTCCAGTTTGCGGCTGCCGAAGGAGAACCAGTAATTCAGAATCCAGAAGACGGCGCCGATGAAGAAATAGATTTCCCGGTGGGTGCCCAGCCACTCGGGATTGCTGAGCACGCTGCGCGCGATGCCCAACAGATCCAGGAGGCCGACCAGCGACACCAAGGTCGTATCCTTGAACAGAAAGATGAACTGGCTCACGGTCACGGGAATGATGGTCTTCAACGCCTGGGGCAGGATAACGAAGGTCATGCTTTGGAATTGATTGAGGCCCAGGGCCCAGGTGGCTTCGTATTGGCCTTTGGGAATAGCCGCCAGGCCGCCGCGCAGGTTCTCCGCGCCGTAGGCCGCCGAGAACAGCGTGATGGCGACGCCGACCCGAATGATGCCTTCAATCTGCGGAAAGCCGGCCGGCAGGAACAATTGCAGCATCGTGACGGACATGAACAGCAGGCTGATGAGCGGCACGCCGCGGATGAACTCGATATACAGGATGCACAGCAGGCGCAAAACGGGCAGTTTGGAACGGCGGCCCAAGGCCAGCAGGATGCCGAGCGGGTACGAGAAGACGATCCCGGAAGCCGCCAGAATCACGGACAGCAAAAGGCCGCCCCACAGCCGCGTGGGCGCTACGGCGAACCCGCCGGCGGCGCCGAAGCCGCGCAACAGAATAATGCCGAGGGGCAGCAGCAAGACGATGAGGCTGGTCGTAATCTGGGGCATGTAGGCCGGCGGGACCAGACGTCCCAGGAAAAAGCTGGCCCCCGCCAGCGCGCTGACGAGCAACAGGGCGAGGCGGGCCGGCAGGCTCAGGAACGGCAGCAGGGCCAAGGCCAGGGGCAGGCAGGCAATCACCGCGAGCGCGGTCGACGCCTTGCGCCCCCACGTAGCGAAAGACAGGCCGGACGCGACCGCGATCAGACTCAGCACCGCCCATACGCGCCATGCCGCTTCCGCCGGGTATCGCCCGCGCAGCAACAGATTCAGATTGGCGGAAAGAACCTCCCAGCGGGCTTCTTGAATCGCCCACGTCAGCACGGGCCACAGCACGATGCCCGCGAAGATCAGGGCCAGCGCCGTAAAGAGGGCGTCCCAGACCGATTTGAACAGATTGCCGCGTAGCCATGCCAGCCAGCGCGGGCGCGCGGCGGGGAGCGAGAGGGATGGCGCGGTGGAACTCATGGCAACGGAATCCTGCCTAGCGCTCTACAATCTGCACCCAGCGGTTGTAGAGATTGAGGATAAGGGACGTGACCAGGCTGAAAAGCAGGTAGACGCCCATCACGATGAGGAAAATCTCTACGGCGCGGCCCGTCTGGTTCAGCGTGGTTTTGGCTGCAACGTGGAAAAATTCGGGATAACCGATGGCCACGGCGAGGGACGAATTCTTGATCAGGCCCAGGTAATTGCTGACCAAAGGCGGAATGATGACCCGCATGGCTTGCGGGAGCACGACCAGGCGCATGGCCTGGAGGCGCGTCAGGCCCAGGGAGAAGGTCGCTTCCAGCTGCCCGCGGTCCACCGATTGAATGCCGCCGCGGACGTTTTCGGCGATGTAGGCGGAGGAGTAGATGCTGATCGCGGACAGGATGGACAGGAACTCGGGACTGAAGATGTAGCCGCCCTGAATGCGCAAGCCTTCCTTGTACGGTTGCGAGAGCGTCAGGGGTTGCAGCCACAGCCCGCCCAGAACCGCGACCGACAGGAACGCGGCCAGTCCCCACAGCGTCTTGAAGGCCATCCGGCCCGTGCGCTCCTGCCGGATCTGCAGGCTGACGAAGACGGCGACCGCCAAGATCAAGGCCGCGCCCAGCACGGCCAGAAAGGCGGGCCAGGCCGCGGTAGGCTCCCCCCACGGCACCGCCATGCCCCGGACGCTGATGAAAACGGGCCCAGGCAGCACGACGGCTGCGTTCAGGCCCGGCAACGTCAGGAACAGGCCCTGGTACCAGAAGATCAACAGAACCAGCAGGGGAATGTTGCGAAAGATCTCGATATAGATCGTGGCGAGGCGCTGGACCAGATAGTTGGGGGAGAGGCGCGCGAGGCCCCAGAACACGCCGAGCGCAGTGGCGATCGCGATGCCGACGACGGAGACCTGCAAGGTATTGAGAATGCCTACCGCCATCGCGCGGGCATAGGAACTCGTATTGTCGTACGGGATCAGGCGCTCGCCGATATCGAAGCCCGCGACCGAACCGAGCCAACTGAAGGTGAAAGAGACGTCCCTTTGCGCCCGCAACTCAATGATCATGTTGCGCCACAGGAAATAGCCCAGGCCGGCCACGGCAGTCAGGACCGCGATTTGGCTGATCCAGGCCAGGATCTTTTCGTTGCGCCAGAAGGGCGGGCGCGCGGGCGCATAAGGAACGGTCATCGCGGCGCGGCGAGTAGGCATCGACCAAGAAAAACGGTCGTCAAACGAGGCCTCGCATTATATGAGGGAGCAAGGGAAGAGCCCAATGTCCTTAAGGGCGACGGACAGGAACGCAGGCGCTCCGCCCGCTCCCGGCCAAAAAAAGAGGGATGGCCCGACGGACCATCCCTCTGTGCTAGACGCCAAGGTCAGGGGCTAACGGCATTTACCGAATGGGCGGCGCGTACAGCAGGCCGCCATCCGTCCAGGCCTGATTCAAGCCGCGGGGAATGAAGAAGGCCGTGCCGGGGCCCAGGTTGCGATCGTAGATCTCGGCGTAGTTGCCGACCTGCTTGATCACGTTGTAGGACCAGTCGTTGTCCAGGCCGATTTTGGCGCCGAATTCGCCGGCCACGCCCACCAGCCGGCGCACGGTGGGACTGTCGCTGTCCAGCATGTTGTCTATGTTGGCGGAGGTAACGCCCATTTCTTCGGCCAGGAACGTGGCGTTAACCACCCAGGTCACGATGTCCAACCATTGGTCGTCGCCATGGCGCACCATGGGGCCCAAGGGCTCTTTGGAGAGCGTCTCGTCCAGAATGACGTGCGCGGAGGGGTCGTCCAGCACCGCGCGGCGGCCGACCAGACCGGACTTGTCCGTGGTGAACGCGTCGCAGCGTCCGCTTTCGTACGCAGATATGGTTTCGTCGTTGGTCTCGAAGACCACGGGTTCGTAGTCAATGCCCCGGGCGGCCATCACGTCCGCCAGATTCAGTTCGGTGGTGGTGCCGGTCGCGACGCAGACGCTGCCGCCGGCCAAATCTTCCAGGGAATTGATGCCGTCCGCCACGCGTACCATGATGCCCTGTCCGTCATAGAACGTGGTCGGGCCGAAGTTGCCGCCCAGTTCCGTGTCGCGGGTCATGGTGTTCGTGGTGTTGCGGATCAGAACGTCGCCTTCGCCGGCGGCCAGCACCGTGAAGCGCTCCGCGGCCGTGGCCGGCCTGATATCGATTTTCTCGGGATCGCCGAAGATCGCCGCGGCGAGGGCGCGGCAGAAATCAATGTCGAAACCAGAGAAGGAGCCGTCTTCCGCCACAAAGCCGAAGCCAGGCGCAGAGGAGTTGCCGATGCAGATGACGTGGCCGCGATCCATGACCGTCTGCAACGTCGACGGCATTTCCTGCATGGCCATTTCCGCCGGCGCGTCCGAACTAACGGGCGAGGGCGCCACGCCCGCGCATGCAGCTACGATGATGCCCAACAGCAATGCGGCGAGCATGCCCATCAAGTTGTAACGCCTCAAGGTTACGGTCATGACTTTCTCCTCTGGGAATGTCTGGAATGAGCGACGCGCCCATTATACCCGACCTGACGCCAAGTTTGCATAAACCCGTAACCGGGAAAAGCCGCAGCGCGCGCGGGAGAAGGAGGCGCGGGGCGCATAACGCGCGGGAGATGGCCTATACTGGGGACGCGACCGTATCGGATGGATGGCGTGGGCCTATGTCTCCTGAATTCATTGACGCCCTGGGCGTTTGGCTGGAAATCCTGGCGACCGCGTTCGGCGCCATGGCGTTCGCTTTGTGGGCCGGGATCATCGTATGGACCGTCAACGACATGCGCGCGCGTTCGTGGGACGTCATTGCCGCGGCGCTGGCGGCGCTGCTCGTGGCCGCCGTGCCGTTCGCCGGCTGGGTGGTGTATTTGCTCGTGCGCCCCAAAGAGACGTTGGCGGAGGCGTACGACCGCGCCCTGGAAGAAGAAGCGCTGCTCAAGGATGCGGGCGCGCATTGCCATTGCCCGCAATGCCACGCGCCGGCGCGCGAGGAGTGGGCCTTTTGCCCGCAATGCCAAACCCAGCTGCTGTACGCGTGCCGCCACTGCGGCCAGAACGTGCGCGGCGATTGGAAGTTCTGCGTCTATTGCCGCGCGCCCGTCCCGACCGACCCGCAGCCGTCGGCGCCCGCGCCGGCCCAGGCCGCCTTCGCCGCGCGCCCGCAGACGCCGGCGGCGCGTCACCACCCGGAAACGGCGCCCCCGACGCCGCACTGAACGCGCGGCTGCGAGCCGCGGACGGCATGGATCCCCGTCCATGAGGCGGAGTTCGCGCGCCCTACGTTGACATTGCGCAATACGCGGCAGGGAAACATTGTGCAACATGCGGCAAGGAAACATTGCGCAATCTGCGGCAAGGATCGGGTATCATTAGCCTGTTCGCACGCAGAGCGAGCCTCAATCATTGCACGACACACACGCAAGGAGTTCACAGATGGCGTTGAATTGCACAACCGCCCAAGACGTGGCCGCAGCCATCGAGGCCCATGGCATCAAGATGGTGGATGTCCGGTTCACTGACCTGTTCGGGCAGTGGCAGCATTTTTCCATGCCGGCGGAAGCCTTCGACATCGAAGACGCGTTCGAAGAGGGCATGGGCTTTGACGGTTCCTCCATCCGCGGGTTCCAGACCATCGAGATCAGCGACATGCTTCTGATTGGCGACCCGACCACGGCGTTCGTGGATCCCATCGTCGATCAGGCGTGCCCCACCTTGTCCCTGGTGGCCAACGTGTTCGATCCCATCACCCGCCAAGCCTATACCCGCGGGCCGCGCAACGTGGCCCAGAAAGCCGAAGCGTACGTGCAAGAGGCGGGCGTCGCCGACACCGTGTACGTGGGCCCGGAAGCGGAGTTCTTCGTCTTCGATCAGGTGTCCTACGAAACCGGACGCAATTTCCAGTCCTATTACCTGGACAGCGAGGAAGCGCCGTGGACGGGCGGCGACTTGGGCGGCGGCCACAAAATCGGCTTCAAAGGCGGCTATTACCCGGTTTCGCCCCTGGATTCGCAGCAGGATCTGCGTTCCGACATGGTGCGCAAGATGATCGATGCCGGCATTGACGTGGAAGTGCATCACCACGAGGTCGGCACGGCCGGCCAGGCGGAGATCGACATGCGGTTCAATACCCTGACCAAGATGGCCGACCACGTCCAGCTGTACAAATACATCGTCAAGAACGTGGCCAAGGCGGCCGGCAAGACCGCCACCTTCATGCCCAAGCCGCTGTTCGAGGACAACGGTTCCGGCATGCACGTGCATCTGAGCCTCTGGAAGGACGGCGCGAACCTCTTCGCCGGCGACCGTTACGCCGGCCTGAGCCAGACGGCCCTGCACTACATCGGCGGCATTCTCAAGCACATCAACTCCCTGTTGGCCTTCGTCGCGCCGCTGACCAATTCCTATCGCCGCCTGGTTCCGGGCTACGAAGCGCCGGTGGTGGTCGCCTATTCGGCGCGTAACCGCTCCGCGGCCTGCCGCATTCCCATGTACTCCGATTCGCCGAAGGCCAAACGCGTGGAGTTCCGGTGCCCGGACCCCGGCGCCAATCCCTACCTGGCGTTCGCGGCCATGGTGATGGCGGGCCTCGACGGCATCCAGAACCAAATCGATCCCGGCCCTCCCAGCGACACGGATCTGTACGAGGAAGGCGTGGCCGTGGAATCCGTCCAGGGCTCGCTGGAAGCCGTGCTGGACTCTCTGGAAGCGGATCACGAATTTCTCCTGCAAGGCGGCGTGTTCACGTCGGATCTCATCGAGGCCTACGTGGAACACAAGCGTACGCAAGAAGTGGATGCCATCCGCCTGCGCCCGCACCCGCAGGAGTTCGCCCTCTACTACAGCGTTTGACGTTTTGAGCCCGTACGCAGGAAAGCCCGGTCCGCAGGATCGGGCTTTCTCTTTGCCGCGTCCCGCGGCTGCGGCCGCGCCCTGAAGGCGTCAGCGGCGGCGCAAGGGAGAGCCATGGAGCATTCGGAACGCAACGAAGCCAATCGCGAATTGGGCGCGCGTCTGCGGCAGGAAGGCATTGATTTCGTCTGGCTGCAGTTCAGCGACATTGAAGGCCAAATCAAGCAGATTACCATTCCCGCGGGCCAGTGGCAGGCCGTGGCGGATCACGGCCACTGGTTCGACGGCAGTTCCATCGAGGGGTTTGCCCGGACGCTGGAGAACGACATGTATCTGGTGCCGGATCCGACCACGTTCGCCCCGATCCCGTGGGAAGCCGGCACGCGCACGGCGCGCGTCATTTGCGACGTGCATCTGCCCAACGGCGAACCCTTCAGCGGCGATCCGCGCAACGTGTTGCACCGCCAGCTGGCGCGGGCGCGCAACATGGGCTTCGAGTACAACGTGGCGCCGGAACTGGAATTCTTCCTGTTCCGGCGGCACGAGGACGGCAGCCTGCTGCCGTTGCAGCCGCTGGATCAAGCGGGCTACTTCGACATCAGCCTGGACGTCACGCGCAACGTGCGACGGCAGATCGTGGAGGCGATGGCGCGGATGGGGGTGATCGTCAACTCGTTCCACCATGAGGTGGCCGCCGGCCAAAGCGAGTTCGACTTGCAGTACGGTCCCGCGCTGACCATGGCGGATCACACGACTACGCTGCGCATCGCGGCCAAGAGCATCGCCCACGGCAACGGCCTGTTCTGCTCTTTCCTGCCCAAGCCCATTACCGGCGTGTCCGGCTCCGGCATGCACGTGCATCAAAGCCTGCTGGATCCCCAGACCCGCGAAAATCTCATGTACGACGCGAAGCAGGGATACAACCTGAGCCGGATCGCCCTGAGTTTCATTGCCGGGCAATTGGAGCATGCCCAAGCCATGTCGGCCGTGGTCGCGCCGCTGGTCAACAGTTACAAGCGGCTGGTGTCGGGGTTCGAGGCGCCGGTCAAGATCTGTTGGGGCCGGACCAATCGCAACGCCCTGATTCGGGTGCCGCGCATCACGCAGGGCCGGCGCGAGAGCACGCGTTGCGAATTGCGCTGCCCGGATCCCAGCGCCAATCCCTATCTGGCCTTCGGCATCATGCTGGCCGCGGGCCTCGACGGCATCGAACGCCAACTGGATCCGCCGAATCCGCTGGAGGAAGATCTGTTCAGCCTGTCGGAACGCCGACTGGGCTATGAGTCGTTGCCGGACAACCTGGGCACGGCCGTCGAGGCGTTGCGCAACAGCGACGTCGTGGCCGACGCCTTGGGCCAGCATCTGTTCGAAACCTACGTGGAAGCCAAGACGCAGGAATGGAAGGACTTCCGCGCGCACGTGACGTCATGGGAACTGGATCACTATCTGGCCACCTACTGACCGCATGGGCGCCGCTTCCGTCATTCTGGTTATTGATTTCGGCAGCCAATACAGCCAACTGATTTGCCGGCGCATCCGCGAGTTGCGCGTGCGCGCGGAACTGGTTTCGTGGACTCGCGCGGCGGCCCGCTTGGCCCAGCCCGACGTTGGCGGGGTGGTGCTGTCCGGCGGCCCGGACAGCGTGTACGCGGCGGACGCGCCGACCCTGCCGGCCGGCCTTGAGGAACGGCGCCTGCCCGTGCTGGGGATCTGCTACGGCATGCAACTGCTGGTGCAGGCCTTGGGCGGGACGGTGGCCGCGGGCGCGACCCGCGAATACGGGCGCGCGACGCTGAGCCAGGCGGGCGCTTCGCCGCTCTTCGCCGGCGTGCCCGCGCAAAGCCAGGTCTGGATGAGCCATGGCGATCGCGTGGAAGCCCTGCCGGTCGGCATGGAAGCCATTGCCCGCAGTCCCGGCAGCCCGTACGCGGCCCTGAGCGACCGGCAGGCCCGCCTTTTCGGCTTGCAGTTCCATCCCGAAGTGCAACATACCGAAGCCGGCGCGCAGATCCTGCGCAATTTCGCGCAAGGCATCTGCGGGTGCCCCGCCGACTGGACGCCCGCGCACGTGATTCAGGACAGCTTGCAGCGCATCCGGTCCCAAGTGCCGGACGCGGCGCGCGTCCTGTGCGCTTTGAGCGGCGGCGTGGACAGCAGCGTCGCCGCGGCCCTGATGCACGCGGCCGTGGGCGAACGGTTGACCTGCGTTTTCGTGAACAACGGCCTGTTGCGCCAACGGGAGCCGGAGCAGGTGCTGGATGCGTTGCGCGCCTGGAGGCCGGATTTGGCCGTCGTGGCCGTTGACGCCGCCGCAGATTTCCTGGCGGATTTGGCCGGGGTCACGGATCCGGAAGACAAACGCCGCCGCATCGGCCATCGTTTCATCCGCGTCTTCGAGAAAGAAGCCGCGGCGCTGGCCCGCGCCTGGGGCGCCGCGCCGCGTTTCCTGGCGCAGGGCACCATCTACCCCGACGTGATCGAATCCGCCTCCCGCGCGGACGAACGGCACGCCCAGACCATCAAGACCCATCACAACGTCGGCGGCCTGCCTCCCGATTTGGGTTTCGAGGTGATTGAACCCCTGCGCCTGTTGTTCAAGGACGAGGTGCGGGCCCTGGGGCGCGCGCTGGGGTTGCCGGCGCCCATGCTCGAGCGCCATCCCTTTCCCGGTCCCGGCCTGGCCGTGCGCATCGTGGGCGAAGTGACGCGGGAACGGCTGGCCACGTTGCGCGCGGCGGACCGCATTTTTCTGGAGGAATTGACGGCCGCCGGGCAGTACGCGGCCACGGCGCAGGCGTTCGCGGTGCTCCTGCCGGTACGCTCCGTGGGGGTCATGGGGGATCTGCGCACCTATCAGGACGCGATCTGCCTGCGGGCCGTCAGCACGACGGACTTCATGACGGCCGACTGGACGCGCTTGCCTTGGGACGTGTTGGCCGCCGCCAGCCGCCGCATCGTGAACGAGGTGCCGGGCGTCAACCGCGTCGCGTACGATATCAGCAGCAAGCCGCCGGCTACGATAGAATGGGAGTAGACAGAGCCGCTCGGAAACGACTGCGTCGATGCAAGGCTATGCCAAGGTCGCGATCGCCCTGGCGCTGGGCTTGGGCTTGATCCGCCTCTACAGTTTGTACAAAGTGCAAGCCGCTCCCGTTTTGCCGGGCGTCATGATCGGCCATCACGATCTGCGCCGGATCAAGACGGAAGCCGGCCTTGTCCAGACGTTGCGGGCAGGGATCGAGAAGCCCGTGCTGGCCGAGTTCAACGGCCGGCGCGTCGTCGTGGAGCCGGAGGCGGTCGGCTTCCGCGTGGACGTTGACCGCATCCTGGCCGAGGCGGAAACCTATCTGGAGGGCGATCCCTTTCTGCGCACCGTCCTGCGCCAGACGCTGGGCCTGCCGGAGGAACGGTACCAGGTTCCGATCTACTATTGGTTCGATCGCCCGCGGGCCCGGACCCTGTTGGCGGAGATCGACGCGGCGCATCGCACGTTGCCCCAGGCGTACGCTCTGCAACCGGTCGACCGGGATTGGTGGGCCGCGCAATTGGGCGAGGAATTCTCCCTGGCGGAAGTCGGTTTCATGGCCTTTCCCTACCCGCACTGGACCTGGCAGCCCGGGCGGCCGGGCGCGCAGGTGGATTTCGACGCCAGCCTGGAGTCCATGGCCCGCGCGTTCATCGAACCGGGCGAACGGCGTTGGGAGCTGAGCGTCCGGGAAGAGCCGGGACCCGGTCCCGAGCTGGCGCAGCTCGGGGCGGCGCTGGACGCTTTCACGGCCAATTTCCTGGGCTTCGCGTCCTTCTACCTGCAGGATCTGACGACGGGCGAAGTGACGGCCTTCGACAGCGCGGTGGCTTTCTCGGGCATGTCCAATCTGAAACTGCTCATTGCCATGGCGACCATGCAGGACATCGAAGGCATTGCGTCGGATACCGACATCGGGCAGTGGATGGACTTGGCGCTGGGCGACAGCAACAATGCCGCAGCCAACATTCTGCTGTTCGCCCTGGGCGACGGCGACGTCAGACGCGGGGCGGCGGCCGTGACGGCGTTCGGCCGCGCGGTGGGGTTGGAAAACACCTTCCTGCTCACGGGCTATGACGACGCCGCGTCGGTTGCGCCGCTGGTTACGCCCGCCAATGCCCAAACCGAATGGAACACGCGGCCCGACCCGCACTTGCAAACCACCGCCGCCGACATGGGCCGCGTCCTGGCCGGCATCTACGCCTGCGCGCAAGGCGGCGGCGTTTTCATCGAGACGTTTCCGGCGGACATCACGCCGGACGAATGCCGCGCCGTCCTTTTCTATCTGGCGCACAACGACTTTCGGGAAATGCTGTGGGGCGGCTTGCCGCAACGGAACGCGCGCACGGTCTGGCACAAACACGGTTTTTCGGACGAACAGCACGGGGACGTGGCTCTCGTCTGGGGCCCGGCGGGACCGTACGTGATCAGCCTCTTCCTGTACCGTCCGGGTTGGCTGGATTGGAACGTCAGCAACAGCACCATGTACAACGCGAGCCGCATTGCGTGGCGCTTTTTCGAGGAGACGGCGCGCCGCGAAGGCCGCGCGTTCGCGCCGCCGCTGGCGCTCGCGCCGCCGGCAGGCTACGTGCCCCAACCGGGGGCCGAATGACGCCGGTCGTCACCCTGGAGTCCGTGGTCATTGCCCACGGCCTGCCGTATCCGCGCAATTACGAGCTGGCGCTGGAACTGGAAGGCCTCGTGCGGAAGGCCGGGGCCGCGCCGCGCACGTTGGGCATCGTCCAAGGAGTCTTGGCGGACGGCCTGACGCCGGAGCAGATTCTGCATCTGGCCACGGCCCCGAATGTTCGCAAGATTTCCCGCCGCAATCTGGGGTTGGCCCAGGCTTTGGCGTGGGACGGCGCCACGACGGTAGCGTCCAGCCTGTGGCTGACGCGTCATTTCGGACATGCCGTTTTCGCCACGGGCGGCATTGGCGGCGTGCATCGGGGCGCGGCGATGGACGTCAGCGCCGATCTGACGGAACTGGCGCGTACGCCGGCGCTGGTGTTTTGCGCCGGCGCCAAAGCGATACTGGATCTGCCCGCGACATTGGAGTTTCTGGAAACCTGGGGCGTGCCCGTCGTGGGGTACGGCACGGACGAGTTTCCCGGTTTCTTCTACCGGGATACCGGATTGCCCGTGGACGCGCGGTGCGATTCGCCGGAAGAGGTCGCCGCGCTGTGGCAGGCGCAGCGTCGCATGTCCGGCATGCCGGGGATGCTGGTGGCCGTGCCGGTGCCCGCCGAAGCCGCTCTGCCCCGCGCCGAGGCGGAAGCCGCGATTGAACAGGCCTTGAGCGAAGCGTCCGCCCTGCGCTCGGCGGCCGTCACGCCTTTCCTGTTGCAACGCATATGGGAACTGACGGGCGAACGCAGCCTGCGCGCGAACGTGGCGCTGCTCCGCAACAATGTGCAGGTGGCCGCGGCGTGCGCGTGCGCGTTGGACGCGATGCAGGCGCCTGCCCGCGCAACGTCAACGCGCGTCGCCGACGCGCCGGAGAACGCGGTCGCGCTGCCTGCCGGACAGTATATGAGCATCGCGGACTACGCCGCTTTCCAAGGCGTGACCCGCGTAACGGTGTACAGGTGGATCCAGACCGGCCGACTGGAAACCTACCGCATCGGACGCGCCTACGCGATCCGCCTCCGCCCGGAAGCGGAGGCGGGGCCCGCCGGCCAGCATGGAAGCGAATGAGGCATCGCCCAGCGGTTATTCCTGTCCGGGGCTTTCCTTACGTTCAAGGCGGTCTGCGCTGGATTGCTGGATGCCCAACGGATCCGTATCCCGTCTTTCTGTCGGGATCGACCGTGGCCGGCGCGCACATCGCCGGCCAGGGAAACGAGTCGAACCATAACCAAAGTCGGCGCGCCCTGAGCAGATGGGTCATGAAACCGATGACGTTTGCGTTCCTGCAGGGCCGCGGGCTCAACGGAGCGGAACCGGCATGGGGCATCTGGACGCGTTAGGCCTTGGCTCCGCGCCCGTTGCAGCGCGGGCGGAAGCGCTAAGTCGCCCCAACGAGGGCCTTGACGGGCCATTCCGCATGGCAGCGGCCCTCGCGTACGTCTCAAAAGCTTTATCCGACATTGAAGCATGACGAAGCACTGAGGTCGGTTATACCGCCCGGCGCCATGCGTCCAAAGCTACGGTCAAAGCCGGGACATGCTGGCTGGGTCCGTCAGCCATGGAATAGGCGGTTGACGGGTGTTACCAGGGCCTGGCCCTATGGGTTGGAACCCAGATCAGAGGGCTCCGGATTGGTCCGCCGCGCGGCGAACGCCCCCTGAAATAAACATGCGGATCCCGCTCTCGATCGCTGTCGGGGCGGCTTCCGCTCCCTGATCCGCCTCCGCGCGGATGGGCCGTGTGCCCTCCCGTGTGCCCTCTTGCACACGCGCGTAAGGGGCGGTCAACGCCGCGACCGGAGGTCCGGGCCCGGCACGAGAACTTCTGCCTCGCATCCCGGACCGGCATCCGGCGCGCCGCGTCATGGCATGCCCGCGACCGGGCTCAGGCTTGGTCGGCGCGTGGCCGGGCCGCTACGCGCCGTACGCCCATCGTTGCCCGGATTGCCTGGGCTTGGCGGGAGCCTCCGGACAAATCGCGGTATCGATGCCAGCGGCAACGGATATCCGCTGCCGCTGGCGAGGGAGGCCGGGGCCGGGCTGCATCGCCGCGGCGGCGGAACCCGCTGCGCAGCGTGGCCGTTCGGTACCAAGGGTTCCGGACGCAGGCGGTTGCAGCTCCCTTGGGCGGCGCGTCCGGCAAGGGGCCGCCATCGTCAGCGGCCTGGCGCGCGGCCCCTGCGTCCTGCGCCTCCGGTGCCGTCTACTGGATGATTTCTCGGCGGGAACAGCCCCAGCCGCGGGTGTTGGCCTCCCCGTGGGCGCCGTAGAGACAGATCCGGAACGACTGGCCCTGGTATTGGCGCGGGAGGATAAAGTCCGTCCCGACGTGCAGGACGCGGTCGTGTCCGTGCCGGGGGTGCTGGAGGTGGTCGGCGTCATCGCCGTCCATCAACACCATCCAGACCGGTTGCGACGCATGGCCGCTGGGGGCCAGGGGGATGGGTTGCAGGGCCGGGGGGATGTAGGCCGTCAAGTGATCGCCGACGTGATAGGCGGTCGGGCGTTGGTTGGGGCGGTCGAAATAGTCCAGGCCCGGAAACGTCACATGCGGGAAGTCGCCGCCGAAGGCTAGCGGAATGGGGGGGAGGACGGGGCCGAGCCAGCGGGTGCAGGTGCGGTCGTTCCCGACGGCATGACAGGCGCGCAGGTAGTGGCCTTCGTCGTCGGCGGCGGGCGTATAGGGGTTGGCGCTCGTGGCGACCTGCGTCGGGGTGCGCGAGCCGTCGTTGGCGGAACGGCGCCACCAGGTGATGGAGGCGCCGCCGCGCACGTCGACGCGGGAGGGTACGCCCACGATCACTTGGCGATATTCGTCGGGCAGGTGGACGGTGGCGACGACGGGCCCGCGCCAGGTGGTGCAGGCCCAATGGGGCGTTTTGTCGCTACCGGCCCCCCAGGTGCGATAAAAGCAGCCGCGCACGTAGCGGCCCACATCGTCGGCCGTAAGGTAGCGTCGGGCGTCGCTCTGGCCTTGCTCGGCCGGCAGCGCCGGAATGCCGGGCGTGGCCCACTGATCGGGATGGCTGAGGTAAATGAAGGTCTCGATGTCGGCCGGTTGCGCGGGGATGTGGGCGCTCGTCGAGCGCTGCCACCAGGCGCCGCTGTGCTGATTCCGCACGATGCGGTGGCGTCCCCCGCCGCCGCGGATCTGGATTTCGTCGTTGACGGCAAGCGGATCGTGGCCTTCGAGGCCGAGGCTGGAGCCTTCCCCCCATTTGAGGCGCCGGTCCCGGTTGGATGTGGGGAAGGACACGGGAATGGGCGGCTTGACGGGGCCGATCAAGGGCGTGCAGTGTCTGGGTAAGGTGTCGGGGGTAGCGGCGTAACAAACGGCCAGGTAAGCTCCCTCGTCCGCGGCCACGGGGGTGTAGACGCGCGTCTGCGCGACGATTTGCGGAATGACCGCGCCCAGCGAAGTGGCGGGCGCATCTAACTGTCCGCGGAGACTGTGCCACGACCAGGAGTTCTGGTCGGGGATGGCGGGGGGTTCGATGCGCACACCGATCTGCGTCGCGAATTGCATGCTTGCCCGCGGATTGTTGGCATCGGGCCTGGGATCGGTATCCGCGGCTTGCGCGTACGCGGCGGGGCCGCGCAGGGTCAGGCCCGCGCAGAAGCAGAGGCCGCACAGCCAAGACAACAAGGTGCGTAAGGTCATCGTCATTCACTCGACTCAAAGTTGTAATGACAAAGACGCAGAAAAACAAGAAGACAACAAGGTGCGTAAGGTCATCGTCATTCACTCTTTTTGCAAGGTATGGCTTCGCCAAACGGAAGCCGCAACGATAATATCGTTGCGGCTTCCGTTTGGCGAATTTCGGTGCCGCGCGCCCGCAGCAACGCCTCAAGCCGATGAACTGAACCTTGACATCAGATAGGTTCTGTTGGGCATTTCGTTTCCCCCTTGCGAGAGATTTATCCAAAGCGTCTCTTACGACTGCGGAAGCGAAAAGCCGCTTTGAAGAAGTATGCTCATACGGCGTTTTAGGTTCTGTGGAACTTTGAGTGCAAGCCAGCGCCAGGCAACGTTGAGGTTTGATTTCATCCAGCTCCGAGCTTCCGCCAAGCACGGCAAAATCCAGCAAATATATATGCGTTCATTGCGGCGCGTAGCCACTGGCATGGCCCCGACCAGCGTAGCGGAGCCCATATCCATAAGTCTGTCGGCCTTGGCGCATCCAAGGTATCCGGTTTGCCGCCCCTGTCTGGAACTATCGCTTTTTAGCCGGCGCGAAAGGCAGCGACATGGGCTTGAGCGGCGCTTAGGTCGCGCGCCGACCCGCACCGCGGGACAGTAGGGCGTTCTGAACGCATTCCGTCAAGCCCTGTCAGTGCCCTGATCGCGTCCAGCGCGTATCGGCGGTCGATCGAAAGCCCTGCTTCTGCGCGACGAGTAACGCGTGCCGCGCGGAGCCGATGCCTTCCAGTGGCCTGAACCGATGGCATCGCTCTGCGTTATTGGCGTCAAGGCGGGAACGGGGGCGCAAAGGACTGGATGCGGATTCATCAGGCGTCGCCCAGCAGAGCCGTGAACGCGAGAGAAAGCACGAGCCCAGGCAACCTGTCCTGTTCGGGATATCGCCGTTTCAACCTGGCCTACGCCTACGCCGGCGCGGCGTGCAATTCCAGCAGCGCCTCGAATTCCTCGCGCTCCAGCACTTCCTTTTCCAGCAGGGTTTCCGCCAGCAGCTTCAGTTTCTCCCGATGGGCCTGCAATAAATCAAGGGTGCGCTGGTAGGCGCTGTCCACCAGATGGCGCACCTCCTTGTCGATCTTCTGGGCCACGACTTCGCTGTAGTGCCTCTGCTCCCCGATCTCCATGCCCATGAAGGGGCTGTGTTCGCCCTGATTGAGCTGGATGGGGCCCAGGCTTTCGTTCATGCCGTAGCGGGTGACCATATTGAGGGCGATGCGCGTCACGCGTTCCAGATCGTTTTCCGCGCCCGTGGTGATGTCCTGGAAGATGAGTTCCTCCGCCGCCCGGCCGCCGAGCAGCGCGGACAGCTGGGTCTTGAAATCGGAGGCGCTGAGCAAAGACTTCTCTTCGTTCGGCAGCGGCATGACGTAGCCCAAAGCCTGTCCCCGGCTGATAATGCTGATTTTGCCCACGTTGTCCGCCAGATCCAGCAGGGCCATGACGATGGCGTGCCCCGCCTCGTGGTACGCGACGTAGCGCCGTTCCTGCTCGGTGATGACGCGGCTTTTGCGCGCCGGACCGGCCATGACCCTTTCGATGGCTTCCACCATGTTGGGCATGGTGATGGCTTTCTGGCTGTTGCGCGCCGCCAGAATGGCCGCTTCGTTCATGAGGTTTTCCAGATCGGCGCCGGCCATGCCGGGCGTTTGCGCCGCGATGTCCTCCAGATCCACTTCGGCTTCCAAGGGCTTGCCTTTGGCATGCACTTCCAGGATGGCTTTGCGCTCGTTGCGCTCCGGCAGATCCACGACCACTTTGCGGTCGAACCGGCCGGGCCGCAGCAACGCCGGATCCAGGATGTCGGGCCGGTTGGTGGCCGCGATCACGATGATGTTGGCGCCGGTCTCGAAGCCGTCCATTTCCACCAGGATCTGGTTGAGGGTCTGCTCGCGTTCGTCGTTGCCGCCGCCGATGCCGGCGCCGCGATGGCGGCCCACGGCGTCGATCTCGTCGACGAAAATGATGCAGGGCGCCTGGGTCTTGGCCTGGTTGAACAGATCCCGGACGCGGCTGGCGCCGACGCCCACGAACATCTCCACGAACTCGGAACCCGAACAGGAAAAGAAAGGCACGCCGGCCTCGCCGGCCACGGCCTTGGCCAAAAGCGTTTTGCCCGTGCCGGGAGAGCCGACCAGCAAGACGCCTTTGGGAATGCGCGCGCCCAGGAGCTCGAATTTCGCGGGCTCGTTGAGGAATTCGACGACCTCTTGCAACTCCTGCTTGGCCTCGACCAGGCCGGCGACGTCGTCGAAGGAGATGTTGGTGTGTTCCTCCGCCTCCACTTTTTTGGCGCGGCTGCGACCGAACTGCATCGCCCGATGCTGTCCGCCCATGCCGCTTTGGCGCATGATGAAAATGAAGAAGCCGATCACCACGATCATGGGCAGGACGATGAGCAGGCCCGAGATGATGCCCGCCGCGCGCGGCGGATTGCGGAAGGTGATGGGCAGGCTGTTGAGACGGTCGGCTTCGACGCCGAAGTTCGCCAGGCTTTGGTAAATGCTGGCTTCCGCTTCCTTGCGCGTGCGTTGCACCTCGCCGTTGGTCAAGTGGACCGCGACCAGGTCGCCCGTGACTTCGATGCGGGCGATGCGGTTCTGATTGGCGAGGGCGGCCACCGCGTTGAGCCCGACGTTTTCGCCGTTGGCGGCATTGTTGAGCAGCAGGCGCACGACTACGACGCCGACAACCACCAACAGGATCCAGAGCCAGCCCTGCGAGAAAAGCGCGGACCAGCGCGAGGGCGGTCGGGACGGAGGCGGAGACGAGGGCTTGGAATGGGGGAACATGGCGCAGCGGAACGAGAGGGCGAGGCGGAACCTAGCTTACGCTATCCGGCCTCGTTTCCGCGTGTCCGGGGATCCTTTCGCGCACCTTACGCCAAGGCCGCCAGTTCGTCCTGCAGGCTGACCCCGACGGCGTGCGTGCGAATGCGGTGAATGGGTTCCAGGCCTTTGTGCCACCGGTTGTGCGGCATGGTCGCTTCCTTGGGCTTGTCGCTCAGGCTCAAGAGCAGGCAGCCCCGTTCCTGGAACCACAAACTCGCTTCGCGTACTTCCTGGGTGATGCAGATTTCGGACTGCAGGCGCTCGGCGCTGCTGACGTCGCCCTGAAGGTGGCCCATGCGTTGGACGGTATTCAGGAATTCCTGGCGTCGGAACTGCTTGAAGGGCGTGGCGTCGCCGTTACGGATGCACATCTGGTATTGGTCGTGCAACTGGCGCATCTGCATGGACAGGTTTTTGTCCATCTGCGTGGAAATCCACCGCACCAGATGGTCGAACATCATGTTCTGCTGCACGAACCCGCCCACTTCCCGGATGTTGATGATCCCGCTCTGGATCATGAGGCAGATGTAGATGATGTAGTCCTGGTTGTCCCCGGTGAGGCCGATGTAGGCGGGACGGGAAATGGTGTCGTAGATGCTGCGGAATTCGTCGAAATGGAAATCGTCCGCCATGTGGTTTTCCAACGCCTGGTGCAGGCTGGCCAGGCGGGCTTCGTCAATGACCTGATCGTTGCGGCCGCGCGCGCCCAGCAGCGTTTTGTCCATATCGAGAATGACCGCGGTGCGTTCGTCCAGCGCCATAGGGGCCGCGCGCAATTCCTGCAGCCAGTCCGCCAGCAACGTCCAGCGGTTGGCGGTCACGACGCGATGCGCGTCGTCCCACTGCATGGCCGGCGGGGCCGTCAGGTCTTCCGCGCCGATGAAACAGGAGCCCGCCCAGCGCGCGTAGGCCGCCATTTTCTGGAAGGCGACGGCATCGGTGCCGACGGTATCGCCGATGAACAGCAACTCCTCCACCTCGGCGTCCTTCTGCCTTTCCTGCAGGTGTTCCACGATCCAGACGGCCACCTTGTTGTAGGCCGGATCGGTTTTGCGCGGAATGGACGCCGGATCCAGCCCGAACAGCCGCGCGCACTGGATATAGCCCTGGTATTGGCGGTCCACGGGTTGCAGGTCGCGGTAGACGAAGCGGTCGTCCAGGAACTCGGCGAGGCTGACCAAGCCGAAGTCCGCGAATTCAACGGGCGGCTTTTTCCGACGGGGCATGGCGTTCTGGCCTACGGGTTCAGGCAGGAGCGGGCAACGGCAGATACGATCTCAGGCGGGCGCGGCCACGGCGTGGCCTTGCTGTCGGTAGTACAGTTCCGCGTTCAGGATGCTGCCCCCGGCCGCGCCCCGGATCGTGTTGTGTCCCAGGATCAGGAACTTGAAATCGAACAACGGGTCCGGGCGCAAGCGCCCCACGACGGTCGCCATGCCGGGCACGGAGCCCGCCAGGCGATCCAGGCGCGGCTGCGGCCGATCTTCCTGTTCTGCGTAGAGGATGGGCGGTTGCGGCGCCGAGGGCAACCGCAGCTGCTGCGGCAACGGACAGTAATCCGTCCAGGCGGCCAACACCTCGGCTTGCGGCGCCGCGGCGCCGAGCTCCGCGCTGACGGCTTCCAGATGGCCGTTGCGCGTCGGCACCCGGTTGCAATGGGCGCTGAGGCGAAAGTCCGCCGGGACGATGCCGCGGCCGTCGAAGCGGCCCAGCAGTTTGTGCGGCTCCTTGTTCTCGACTTTCTCTTCCTCGCCCCCGATATAGGGCACTACGTTGTCCAGGGCGTCCATGCTGCTGACGCCGGGGTATCCGGCTCCGCTCAGGGCCTGCATGGTGCATACGAACAGGCGCTGCAGGCCGAAACGCGCGTGGAGCGGATGCAAGGCGCACACCAGGTGCGTGGTCGTGCAATTGGCGTTGGTCACGATGTAGCCGGACCACCCGCGGCGTTGCTGCTGGAGGGGAATGAGGTTCAGATGATCGGGGTTGACTTCCGGAATCAAGAGCGGCACGTCCTCCTCGTAGCGGAACGCGCCCGCGTTGCTGTAGACGCCGTAGCCGGCCTGCGCGAAGGCCGGTTCCGCCTGCCGCGCGGCGGCGGTCGGCAGGCCGCTGAACACGATCTCGCAGTCGGAGCCGGGTTCCGGAGACTGCACGACCGTGTCGCGCAGGCGTGCGGGCATGGGAGCCCGCAGCACCCAGCGGCAGGCGTCCGCGTACGTCTGGCCGGCACTGCGTTCGGATGCGTACAGGTCGGTTACGGTGAACCAGGGGTGATTTTCCAGCAAGGACACGAAACGTTGGCCGACGGCGCCGGTGGCGCCCAAGACTCCCGCTTTGATTTTCATCGTCATGCGTCTCTTCGTAGCTGCGCCGGTCAGGCCCTGACCGCCCGCAAGGAAAAAGCCAAGTCAACTATATCACTTAACACGCCGGCGGCGGTGGCTTCGACGCCCGCGCCGCGGCCCTGGATGACCAAAGGCTGGGGGGCGTACCACTGGCTGGTGAACTGCACCAGGTTGTCCGTGCCCTGGAGTTGGCCCAACGCGCTGTCCGCCGGCACCGCGGCCGGTCCCACGGCCAGTCCTTCCGCGCTGACCGTCGCGACGTATCGCAGGCGCTGGCCGTGCGCGGCCGCCTCTGCGCCGCGCGCCTGCATGTCCGCGTCCAGGGACGGCAGGGCTTGCAGGAAAGCCGGCACGGACAAATCTGCCAAGGACGCGGGATACAGACTCTCTACGGCCACGTCGGCCATTTCCAGGCGCAACCCCATGCCGCGCGCCAAAATCAAGGCTTTGCGCGCCATGTCCAGACCGCTCAGATCGTCGCGGGGATCCGGTTCCGTATAACCTTGGGCGTGCGCGTCCGTCACCACCTCGCTGAAGGCGCGCCCCGCCTGCAAGCCGGTCATGACGTAGCCCAAGGTGCCGCTGAAAGCGCCGTCCACGCGCGCTATCCGGTCGCCGCTGCTGACGAGCCGCTGCAAGGTCGCGATGACGGGCAGGCCCGCCCCGACCGTGGTTTCCCAGCGGCAACGGTGTACCAGCCTGAGGCCCAGGTCCCAGGTCAGCTGATCGTACCGCTCTTGAGACTGGGTCAGGGGTTTCTTGTTGGCAAGGACGATCCCGCCGCCGCGCTCCAACGCCCAGCGCAGGGCCGGCGCGGTGGCGTCGGACGCCGTGCAATCCACGATGATGACGCCGAGCGGGCAGAAATGCGGCAACCAGACCGCCGGATCCGGACTCGCGTGGCCCTCAGGGTGCCGCGCCACGGACAGGCCGGCTTCTTTGGCGGCCAAGAGGCCTTGCAGGGCTTCGTCGTCCGCGCTCTCGAGCGGTAGGCAACCGCTGCTGTCGCCGGCAACGAACACCCCGATCTCAAGGCCGTATTCGCTGCAGTGACGCCTGCGCTGCCGGATGATTTGCCGGAGCAGGGCGCGGCCGACCTGGCCCAGGCCCAACAGGATAATTGACTGACGAAGCACGACGCGCGGATCACCCGGAGAAAGAGCGGATTATAGCACAGCGCCAGCCGTTCGGATCGGACTGTCCCGTACGGCGCCGAACGCGTCCCACGGACTGCGCGGAAAGGCGCCGGCCCGGACCCCGAACAGACGCCGCGCCCGCGCCGCGGCGCATGTCAGCCGGGCCGGTGCAGGGCGAACGCGGCGTGCAGAGCGCGGACGCCCTGGTCCGCTTCGCTTTCGGCGACGACCAGGGAAATCATGGCGTCGCTCGCGCCCTGCGCGATGGAGATGACGTTGATGCGTTCGGCGGCCAGCGCGGTGAAGACCTTGGCGGCAATGCCGGGCGTATTGTGGATGGCATGGCCGACGGCCGCGATGATGACGATGTCCGGCTGGCCTTCGATGCGGTCGATGTAGCCGCGCGCCAGTTCCAGGGCGAATTCCTGGCGCAGCACCTGGACCACGGTCGAGGCCGAAGCCTCCGGCACGACGAAACAGATGCTTTGTTCGCTGCTGCTCTGGCTGATCATGAGGACGTTGGCCTTGACGTCCGACACGGCCTTGAACGCGCGGGCGGCAATGCCGGGCACGCCGATCATGCCGCGGCCCGCGATCCGGATCAGATTCATGCGGCGGATGGCGGTGACCGCGCGGATGTTGCCGCGCGCCGCGAGGTCCTGGTCCAGCACGACCCGCGTGCCGGGATGCTCCGGCTCGAACGTGTTCAGCACGCGCAGGGCGATGCCTTTGCGAATGGCGGGCCGCACGGTCTTGGGATGCAGCACCTGCGCGCCGTAGTAGGCCAGTTCCGCGATTTCGGAGTAGCTGATTTCGCGCAGGCTGCGGGCGTTCGGCACGATGCGGGGATCCGCGGTCTTGACGCCGCTGACGTCGGTGTAGATCAGAATGTCGTCCGCGTCCAGCGCGGCGCCGATGATGGCCGCCGAGTAATCCGAACCGCCGCGGCCCAAGGTCGTGGGCACGCCGTCGACGGTGGCGCCGACGTAGCCGCTGGTGACGGCTACCTGGCCGGCGCGCAACAGCGGGAGGAGCAGATCCCGGCACTGCTTTTCGGTCGTCTCGACGAGGGGTTCCGCGCCGCCGAACACGGCGTCCGTGACGATGAGGCGTCGGGCGTCGACATGCGTCGCCGGCAGGCCGGCCGCGTTCAGAATCGCGGTCAGGAAGGGGCCCATGACGGTTTCGCCGGCGCCGGCAATCCAGTCCTGGCCTTTGGGGGTCATTTCGCCCAGCACGGCGATGCTCTCCAGCAAACGCTTGAGGTGCCGGATGGCGCGCGCCAGGGCGTCCTCCAGGGCGGCTTGCGCCGCGGCCTTCGGCACCAGGGCCGTCAAGGCTTCTCGATGCTGACGCGCGAGCAAGGCGTAACAGTCTTCGCTGGGCGCCATGTCGCCTTGGACGGCCGCGGTCGCCGCGGCCAGGAGGGCGTTGGTGACGCCTTTCATGGCGCTGGTGACGACCACGACGCCGTTTTGCCCGGCGGCGGATCGGGTCCGCGCGGCGTCCACGATGCGGCAGACTTGCCGCAGGGCCGCCACGTCGCCGACGGACGTGCCGCCGAATTTCATGACGATCATGGCGCGTCGCTCCCGCGTTTGCGCGCGACGAAGATGCCCGTGGCGGCCAGCCAGTTCGCCCAGGCGGGCACCGCCAGCCGGCGTCCCTGCGTCAGGTATACGGCCCGTTCCAGGGCGATCCGTTTGCGCTGGCACAGCGCGACGAAATCGGCGAGGGTCAAGGCTTGCCAGCGGCGCGCCGCGAACCAGGCCTCGGGCAAATGCGGCGCCGACGGGATGCGCCCCTGCCACAGCAGCGACAGGCGGCATTTCCAATAGCCCCAGTTGGGGATGCTGATGATGGCCCGGCGGCCTACGCGCAACATTTCGTCCATGACCTTTTGCGGATCGTTCAGATAGTACAGGGTTTGGCTCAGGATCACGTAATCCATGCTTTGATCCAGATAGTCTTCCAGCCCCTCGTGCAGGTTGCCCTGGCGCACGCTGAGACCGCGGCGGATGCATTCCCTGACGCCGGCTTCGTGGAGTTCGATGCCGCGGCCCTCGACGTTCTTGACCTGCGCGAGGTACGCCAGCAGGGCGCCGTCGCCGCACCCCAGATCCAGGACTTTGCTTTTCGCCGGCACGAGCGCGGCGATGGCCTGCAAATCCGGGCGTACGGCCAAGGGAGGCGTCATGACGCCAGCGCGGGTGCTACGCCCAGCCCCGCGGGCGCATTCGCTTCCCGGCGGGCAACGCGCGCGGCCGGCGGGGCGGCCGCGGCCGGGCGCGCGATGGCCTGATCCGTCGCCAGGCGTTTCAGATAGTTGCTGATGAGATCTTTCATGGTGTCGGTTTCCAGCAAGAAGGCGTCGTGTCCCCAGACGCTCTCCACGTCGACGTACGCCACGTTGATGCCCAGGGTATTCAGCGCGCGGACCAGTTCCCTGCTCTGGTAACTGGGGTAGAGCCAGTCGCTCGTGAAACTCACGACCAAGAACTGCAACGCCGTCGCGTGGCGAAAAGCGTCCGCGAGGCGTCCCGTTTCGCGGCTCAGATCGAAGTAGTCCATCGCCTTGGTGATATAGAGGTAGCTGTTGGCGTCGAAGCGATCCGTGAATTTGTCGCCGTTGTACGCCAAATAGGTTTCGACCTCGAACTCCGGCCGGAACTCGTAGCCGAACCGTTCCCTTTCCCGGAGACGCCGTCCGAATTTTTCCTGCATCGACTGGTTGGACAGGTAGGTGATGTGCCCGATCATGCGCGCCACGGCCAAGCCGGCATCCGGCTTCTGGGCGCGGCCGTAATAGTTGCCCTGCCGCCAGTAGGGATCGCGGAAGATGGCTTCGCGGCCGACGGCGTCGAACGCGATCTGCTGCGGACTGTGCCGGGCGGTGGTCGCGATCGGAATGACCGCGCGCAGGCGCTCGGGATGCCGGGAGGCCCATTGCAGGGCCTGCATGCCGCCCAGGGACCCGCCGCTGGCCGCCAGCAGGCGTTCGATGCCCAAGTGATCCAGCAGGCGCACCTGGGCCTCTACCATATCGGCGACGGTAACGACGGGAAACGAGAGGCCGTACGGCTGGCCCGTGCGCGGATTGAGGCTGGCCGGACCGGTGGATCCGTAGCAACTGCCGATGACGTTGCTGCAGATGATGAAGAACCGCTGGGTGTCGAAGGCCTTGCCCGGCCCAATGCACTCGAACCACCACCCCATTTCCGTGGATTCCTCGTCGTCGGCGACGCGCGTGCGGGCGCCGGCGGCGTGCTGGCTGCCGCTCAGGGCGTGGCAGATGAGGATCGCGTTGCTGCGCTCCGCGTTGAGGCGCCCGTACGTTTGGTAGGCCACCGTGACGGGCGCGAGCGTTTCGCCGCTTTCGAGGCGAAACGGTTCCTCCTCCGCGAAGGTGAATGCCTGAGAGGTTGCGTCATCCATGGGCGATCCTGTCCGTCGGTGGGAGAAAGCGGAAAATCCGGGCCGTCCGTCCGGGGGGCCGCGCGGCGGCGCTGGCCGTTGCGCGCAGAACCTCTGGGTGCCGAGGCTGGGGCGGACAGGGCGGCCGCGCCGCGCGGGAGATCAAAACATCCCCAGAAGCGGGGATGTAGACAGGGTGCGCGTGGGGCATGTCTCTCATCTCCCAGACCTCGTCTGCCGGATTTGGCACCCTGGGCCGTAGCACCGGGTTGCCGAAGTATCAAAGGGCCGGTCCCTCCACTTCTCTGGATAAGAGAGTGTATTCAATTGGCAGGGAGTATAGGGTCTGGCGAGGCAACTGTCAATATCAGGGCGAGGCGGGCGGTCGTTTGCGCCAGGCGTTGGTCCAGGCTATGCGCCGCGCGCCGTTGGACGCAGGCTGGATCGATAGCCCGGAGCCACGTCCTGCCTGCGTTCCGTCGCGGCCGCTGCCGGGTTGCCAGACATCCCTGCGCCCGATTTGACGCCTGCGTTGAAAAATGCGTTATAATGTTCTTGTCTGGCGCGTAACGCGTGGGCCAGGAGGCGGGACGGCATCGGCTGAGGATCCCGGATGCCGGAACGAATCCAAGTCTGGCAGCAGGAGGATAAGGGGGCTTGCCATGGATGAAGAGCGCGCGCCGCGCGCGGTGCATCCGCAACATGATCTGCGTTTCAAGATAGTGATGGGCCATGCCTGGGCCGTCTGCGACTTCCTTGTGCATTTCACGGATCTGCCGTTCCGGCATTCGCTCCGGGTAGACCACTTGCAAGAACTGCCGCAGGAATGGATCAGGCCTGATATGAAGGCGCGGATTGCGGATAAGGTGTGGTTGATTCGGGACGAAGAGGGCGAGCCCCGTCTGGTTCTGCTTTTGGAATGCCAGTCCAGTTACGATCCCACCATGAGCCTGCGTATGGCGGAATACCTGACTTTGCTGGGAGAAAATCTGGCCAAGAACGAGATCCGGCGCCAAGAAGGACTGGCCGTGCCGATTTTGCCCGCGGTTTACCATGTGGGTCCAAGGCCTTGGCCTACCCCTTGGTACTACGGGGCCACGGCTCCGGACTTGCCGCAAGCCGTGATCCTGAGGCCTGGCCTGACGGTGGACATTCATGCCTACGCCCAACGAAAACCGCCTCCCGACAGTCTGGTATCATGCATGATAACCTTGGAATTGGGGCGTCACCAATTGCTTCGGAATGCCGGTGCCAGCGCCGAGATACTGCGTTTCGTGCGCGAGGAGCTGCGGCCGCTGTTGGAACGAGGCCCCGATCTGTTGAAACAGGATTTCGCCGCTTACCTGACCGCCGGTTTCCATGACGTAATCTCTGATTGGAAGCTATCGTCGTATGCCTATTTTTCCATGGACGTATGGGAGGGAGAAATGGTTACCTTAAGCGAACTGCTTCAGCGCGCCCGCGCGCAAGGTCAAGAGGAAAGCCGCGTGCAAGGTCAAGAGGAAGGTCGGGTGAAAACTCTGCTGGCAGAACGTACGGAATACGTAAGCCTGTACTGGGACGAGGAAACCGGTCAGGCGTTCAAGACGTTGCTGTCCCAAACCGAGGCTGCGTCATGGCCTTCCCTGCGCGATCTGCATTCCGCCTATCAAGCAGGGCGTAACCCTCTGCAGTTGCTGGGCGCATCAGACAAGGGTCGCGGCCAGCCCGCGCAGCGCCGATGAGGAAACCATGGTTACCTTGAACGAACGGCTCCAGCGCGCCCGCGCGCAAGGTCAAGAGGAAAGCCGCGCGCAAGGTCAAGAGGAAAGCCGCGCGCAAGGTCAAGAGGAAGGCCGGGTGGAAACTCTGCTGACGGAACGTACGGAATACGTAAGCCTGTACTGGGACGAGGAAACCGGTCAGGCGTTCAAGACGCTGTTGTCCCAAACCGAGGCTGCGTCATGGCCTTCCCTGCGCAATCTGCATTCCGCCTATCAAGCAGGACGTAACCCTCTGCAGTTGCTGGACGCATCCGCCAAGGGGCGCGGCCAGCCCGCGCAACACCGATGAGGAAACCATGGTTACCTTGAACGAACGGCTCCAGTGCGCCCGCGCGCAAGGTCAAGAGGAAGGCCGGGTGGAAACTCTGCTGACGGAACGTACGGAATACGTAAGCCTGTACTGGGACGAGGAAACCGGTCAGGCGTTCAAGACGCTGTTGTCCCAAACCGAGGCTGCGTCATGGCCTTCCCTGCGCAATCTGCATTCCGCCTATCAAGCAGGACGTAACCCTCTGCAGTTGCTGGACGCATCCGCCAAGGGGCGCGGCCAGCCCGCGCAACGTCGATGAGAAAGCCATGGTCACCTTGAACGAACTGCGTCAGCACGACCGCGCGCAGGGTTTCTGGGAAGGCTTCCGGGAAGGCGAACTGGAGAAACGCGCGCAATGCGTGAGCCGGTTATGGGACGAGGAAACTGGTCAGGCATTCAAGGCATTGCTGTCCCAAACCGACGCTACGTCATGGCCTTCCCTACGCGATCTGCATTCCGCCCACCAACGAGGGCATAACCCTCTGCAGTTGCTGGACGCATCCGCCAACCCGCAAGTCCGGGAGGAAGATTTTCATGAAGGTTGGGTGGAAACTCAGCTGGCGAAATACGCGGAATACGTGAGCCTGTGCTGGGGTAAGGAAACTGGCCAGGTGTTTGAGGCGTTGCTGTCCCAAACCGACGTTACGTCATGGCCTTCTCTGTTCGATTTGTATTCCGCCCACCGACAAGGGCATAACCCTCTGCAGTTGCTGGGCGCATCAGCCAACCCGCGCGACGCCAATGAGGAAGCCAGGATCCCCTTGAACGAACTGCGTCAGCGCGACCGCGCCCAAGGCTTTCGAGAAGGACAGCTGGCGGAACGCGCGGAATGCGTGAGCCTGCTCTGGAACAAGGAAATCGGTCAGGCGTTCAAGGCGCTGATGTCCCAGGCCGAGGCTGCGTCATGGCCCTCTCTGCGCGATCTGCATTCCGCCCGCCACACAGGGCAGAGCCCTCTGCAGTTGCTGGGCGCATCCGACAAGGGGCGCGGCCAGTCCGCGCAGCGTCGCTGAGGAAGCCAAGATCCCCTTAAACGAATGGCGTCAGCGCGACCGCGCCCAAGGTTTGCGAGAAGGACGCGCACGGAATACGCGAGCCAATGCTGGGGCAAGGAAATCGGTCAGGCGTTCAAGGCGTTGTCCCAAGTCGAGGCTACGTCATAGCCCTCTCTGCGCGATCGGCATTCCGCCGCGAGGCCTCGCCTTCTGCAGTGGCTGAGCGCATCAGCTGTCGCGGCCAGTGCGCGCAACGCGGATCCTGGGGCGACGGTCGGATTGCGCCGTCTTGATTTTTAGGGCAGGCAACGCGGATCCCGATTTCATTATCCGAACGCGACTCGATACCGGTTACCGCCCAACGGACGGCCGCGCCTGCGCCGCCTGCACGAACAGAGAACCAGGTTCCTTGGTTCGCGCGCGTTCGCAGGCCAACGGCCCCGGCCGTTCCCTTGGTCCGCAGGCCCAGCGCCGTACGGCAAGCATCCGTTCCGGGCCCGGCGGGAGACGAAACGGTTTTTCTTGACCAGCCTGCCAAGGTATAAAATAATCTTGCGCCCGCCGATAATCGAACGCATTGCGGCCGCGGGCCCGAACTGAGGCATAGATACGCGGCCTTTCCCTACTCGGCGCAGCGAAGAGGCGCTCCGTTCGGGAAAGCGAGAATACCGTCAAGGAGAAACATCGTGACAGCGGCAAACGAAAACGGCGAGACGGCTTCGGCGCTGGCGCCCGGCGCGCTGGCGGCGGCAGAAATGGAAGCGCGGGCCATGACTCTGGAAGAATTGGCCAACGGATTAGGCAAATCCGTAACCGCTACGAAGAAAATCATGCAGGGCAAGCGCGTGCTCTCGCTCAAAACGGCGCTGAGACTGGAAAAAGCACTGGGCGTCGACGCGGCCATGTGGCTGGATCAAGAGAGCCGCTACCGAGTGGCATTGGCCCGCGAACGCGCGCAGGACAGGCAAGCCGTCAACCAGGCCTGGGTGCGGGAATATCCCATTCGAGACATGGCGAAGCGCGGCTGGATCGATGCCGGCCGGGATCTGAAGAGCCGGTGGGAGGCGCTGTACGCTTTTCTGGGAACAGCCGAGCTGGACCCGGAGCGTTATCTGAAAGCGCAAGGATTGCGGGTGGCCCGCCTGCCGCGCGATTCGATATCTACGTGCCATTTGGCCGTTTGGCTCCGCCAAGGCGAACGGGAAGCGCATCGGATCGCGACCGCGCGCTTTACCCGGAAAGGGTTCCGGCAGGCGCTGGCCGGCATCCGGCATTTGACCTGGCAGGAACCGGCCGTCTTTCTTCCCGCCTTGCGTTACCTGTGCGCCGACGCCGGCGTGGCCTTTTGCCTGGTGCCGGCCTTGCCCACGATGGGCGCGACCGGCGCCGCGCGGTGGTTGCGCGATGGCTCGGCGCTGCTGCAAATGAGCGTCCAGCGCCGACGCGGCGATCGCTTTTGGCAATCCTTTTTCCGCCACGCCTACCACCTGTTGCAGCACCGCAAGCAAAGCCGTTGCCTGCTGGAAGGCGCGGCGCAAGATCCGAAACGGGACAAGCTCGCGCGCGAAGCGGATCAGTTCGCCCAGAATTTTCTCATTCCCGCCGCGGCCTGGAAGGCCTTCAGCCAAAAGCACGCGTTCCGGGCCAAGGCCATTGAAGCCTATGCCCGCTCCCTCGGGATCGCGCCTTTCATCGTCGTAGAGCGGTTGGAACGCGACGGGCGGATTGCGTACTCAGCCTTCCGGTCGTTGCGGCGGAGCTATCATCCGGATCAGGGTTTTACGCTGGAAGGACTGACGGGTTGAAGCCAAGCTTGGCCCTCCGAGGGCGCTGGCTCGCTGGCCGGCTACGTCGGCGCAGGGACTCCCGTGCGTCCGCGCGGGCGGTCTAGAAGTTCCCGGAAACGCCGGCCCAGCCAGCGACAGCGCGAGGACGACGGCGCCATGAGCCACATCGCCCCCGGGATGCGCATTGAAATGCGCAGCGTAGAGTGGCTGGTCAGGCGGACCTCGGTCACGGGCATGAAGTTGCATTTGATCGAGGCCGTAGGCCTGTCCGATATCGTGCGGGACAAGGAAATCTCCTTCATCCAGGAATACGAAAGAACCGGCTCGGTCAAGGTGCTGGATCCGGCCGACGTGACGTTGACGCCCGACCCGTCGCCCTTTTACTTGCACACGCTCCTGTACCTGGAAAGCCTGTTGCGCACGGCGGCTCCGCAGGGCCGGGACCTCGCGGTGGGCGCCCGGGCCGCGATTGATGCCCTGGACTACCAGCTGCAACCGGCGCGCATGGCATTGCAGGCCAGCCGGCCGCGTATCCTCATCGCCGACGACGTCGGTTTGGGCAAGACCATCGAAGCCGGCATTCTGGTCAGCGAAATGATAGCCCGCGGGCAAGGCAAGCGCATCCTGGCGGTAACGACCAAGGCCATGCTGACGCAATTCCAGCAGGAGTTCTGGATTCGTTTTTCCATCGCCCTGACCCGCATGGACAGCCATGCCCTGCAACGCATCAAGGAACGCATCCCGGAGCGGCACAACCCTTTCCACTATTTTGACCGGGCCATCGTTTCCATCGACACCCTCAAGAACAACCGACGGTTCGGCGCGGCCATCGAAAACGCGGTCTGGGACATCGTCGTCATTGACGAAGCGCAAAATGTGGCCGCGCGCCAGCACGCCCGCGGCGGCAGCCAGCGCTCCCGTCTGGCCCAGATCCTGGCTCCGCGGACGGACGCGCTGATTCTGCTGTCCGCGACCCCGCACGACGGCAGCCGGGAAAGTTTCGCGAGCCTGATGCGGATGCTGTCGCCCTTGGCCATTCCGGACGTGAAGGAATACGGGCCGGAGGACATCAAGGGCCTGTACGTGCGCCGTTTCCGCCATAGCCCCGAAGTCAAGGCCTGCCTGGCCGAAGACTTTCCCGAACGACGCACTGCGCATAAGCGATATCCGGCTTCGGAGCGGGAAGAGGAGGCCTTTCGCCTCTTGGCCGAACTCGATCTGATGGCGGATCGGAACGTCCAGCGGTCCAACCGTCTGTTCCGGATCGTGCTGGAGAAGGCGCTGTTCTCCAGCCCTGAGGCCTGCCTCGACACCCTGGGGCAACGGATACGACGGCACGAACGGGAAATCGAGGCCCAGCCAGAGGCGGACGCCGCGCGGCGCGACCTGCGCCCGCTGCGCAACCTGCAGGCGGCCGTGGCCGCCATCTCCGCGGCGGATTTCTCCCGCTATCAGGGCTTGCTGGCATTCTTGCGGGAGCAGGGATGGACAGGGCGCGACAGCGGCGACCGTTTGGTCATTTTCACGGAAAGGCTGGCGACCGTCGCATGGCTGCAGAAAAATCTGGCGCGCGATCTGGGGCTGGCGGACGAGCGGATACGCACCATGTCGGGCGAGATGAACGACCTGGAATTGAACGCCGCCAAAGAGGCTTTCGGGCAGGGAGAATCCCCCGTGCGGGTGCTCATCGCAAGCGATATCGCGGCCGAGGGCCTCAATCTGCATTTTCAATGCCATCGCCTCGTGCATTTCGATTTGCCGTGGTCCCTGATGACGTTTCAACAACGGAACGGGCGCATTGACCGGTACGGGCAAAAAGAGCGGCCGCAGGTGGCGTATCTCTGCACGACCTGCCGGGAGCGGCGGATTCACAACGACTTGCGCATTCTGGAAATTCTGAGCCGGAAGGAGGATCAGGCGCGGAGCAATATCGGAGATCCCGCCGTGCTCGTCGGCACCCAGGACCCGGACGAGCAAGAGCGCATCGTCGCCGACGCGATGGAGCAGAGAACGTTGCCGGATGCCTTCGACGCCGCGCTGGAGACCGATCAGCGCCCGCCGGCGGCCTCGGAATACGACTTGCTGGAAAGCATCCTGAGCGGAGCCGCGTGGGAGGAGGACGCGGACGACGGAGCCGAACCCGGTCCCGCGGCGCCTACGCTGTTCCCCTCCTTTTTCGATTACGTCGCGGACGCGCTCGGCCATCTCAAGGCGCGGGAGGGCCTGCGCCTGAGGGTGCAGCGGGCGGAACGCGTGATTGAAGTGGAAGCGCCGGCCGCCTTGCAGGATCCGGTGTCCGACGAACCCCTGTGGATGCCGCGGGAGGCGGTCAAGGACGGACTGGTGCGTCTGACCGATCGGCGGGAACTGGCCCAGGCGGCCATGGAAAGGGCGCTCGCGTCCGCCAACAGCTGGCCCGATACGCAATTCCTGTGGGAAATCCATCCCTTCGCCGAGTGGCTGGGCGATCAGATGCAGCGGCTGTTCAAACGACGGGAAGTGCCGGTCATCCGGCTGCCTCGGAATCTGGGTCCCCAGGAGGCGATCTTCCTCTTTTTCGGCCGCGCGCCCAACCAGGCGGGTTCGACCTTGCTGGACGCCTGGATCGGGGTTCGTTTCCGCGACGGCGCCTGCGTCGAGTGCATGGACATGCAGGCCGTGCTGCAGGCGGTCCGTTTGCGTCCCGGCCAGAACGTCAACGACGGCCGCACCGCCGTGGCGGATTTGGAGCCGCTGATCGAGGCCGCCGTGCAGAAAGCCAAGGCACGATTCCGAGTCCTGATTGAAGAGTTGCAAGAACGGGTAGATACCGAAGCTCTCAAAGAGGCCGAGAGTCTGGAAGCGCTTGAGCAGAAACACATGGCGCGCATCGCGCGGAAGTTCGCGTCGCGCAGGGGCCTTGAGCGCGTCCTTGCGGCGGAACGCAAGAAAGAAGAAGACCAGGTAAAGCAGTGGGTTCAGCAGTTCTGGGAGTGGTACGAACGGGAGCGCAAGATGGAAGCGCATGCGCAACCCATGCCCCAGTTGATTGCCGCGTTCCGCGGTTAAGCGCGCGTCTCCGCTTCCGGTCGCCGGCATAGATCCGGCAGTTCCGAGCGGGGCGTCGCTACTTCGCGCGGCCGGGTACGGACGGGCGCGTTGCCGTTCCGGGTTGCGGCCCGGCGTTCCTGCGGCCGCGGTCGCTGTCCGCGCGTCTGGGCGCAAAGCATCCAGGAAATGTCTGGCGCAAGGCCGCGTTTTTCCCTGTGCGCGCGGCAAGTTCGGGATGCGCGCAACGCAAAACGGTCTATAATCTGCGCAACGACGATTTCCGCCAGTTTCCAGAGGCCACGGGCATGGCGGCCGACAGTGCGCGACCGGCTTTACCGATATCCACCGACGATTTTCGGCATTTACGCCGCATGGGCTTGTTGTACGTGGACAAAACCCGGCACATCTTCGATCTGGCGCAGCCCCAAAACCAGTTCGTCTTCCTAGCGCGGCCGCGCCGCTTCGGCAAATCGTTGTTGATATCCACCCTAGAAGCCTTGTTCCAGGGAGATCGCGCGTTGTTCGGCGGTACCTGGATCCATGACAGGGCGTGGGATTGGACGCCGCATCCCGTCATCCGCCTGAACATGGCGGCTTGGCATGCCGCGAGCGCCCAGGATCTGAAAACGAAATTGGCGTATCAAATGGCGGACCTGTATGCCGCCTTCGGGGAGGCGGAGCCGCCGCCGGACATGAGCGCGGATCTGGCCTTGGGCCTCTTGGTCAAGCGGTTGGCCCTGCGCCGGCAGGTCGCGGTGCTGATCGACGAGTATGACGCACCCATCATCCAGAATTTGGACAATCGCGCGGAATTGGCGGGCATCCGGAACGTGCTGCGCGGCTTTTACGGCGCGCTCAAGGCGAACGGCCAACACCTGCGGTTCGTTTTCCTGACCGGCGTGACGCGGTTCGCGCGCACCAGCATCTTTTCGGGACTGAACAATCTGAACGATATTTCCCACGAGCCGGCGTTCAGCGATTTGACGGGTTTCACGGATAGGGAACTGGATACCGAGCTGATGCCTTACATCAAGGCTATGGCCCATGCGCAGCGCCAGCAGGCTGACGCGATACGGGAAGGGTTACGCCGATGGTACGACGGCTATCTTTTCGCCGAGGACGGGGTACGCGTATACAACCCCTATTCAACGCTCCACTGCTTGGCCAAGCAGCGGTTCGCCAACTACTGGGCCGATTCGGCTACGCCCGAATTTCTGACGCACTTGGTCAAGGCGTATCGGAAGCCCGTGCGGGAACTGGCGGGACAGGATGCCCGCCGTATCGGTACCGCCTACTATGACTGGGAGCGTCCGGATCTGCAAGCCGTCATGTTCCAGACCGGTATCTGACGTTGCAATCCATCCCGGAATCCGGGAAGCACGTGACCGTTTTTCCCAATCGGGAAGTGGAACAGACGTTCCTGACGTCCCTGTTGACGGACTACGCGCAGGAACCCAGCGCAGCCCGTACGGTCCTGGATGCTTTGGCGACGGCATTGCAGGCAGGCGACTACGGGGCGTTCGTCAAGCAGTTCAACGCCTTGCTGACGCTCATTCCCTATGAAATCCATATTCGCCGGCACGAGTACTACCAGTCGTTGTTGCATTTGACCTTTACGCTCATGGGCTTCTGGACAGGCTCGGAGATCAGCACGAATCAAGCGCGGATGGATACGATCGCGGAGCTGCCCGACAAAGTGGTTATTCTGGAATACAAGTTGGACGGCACGGCGGAAGACGCCTTGCGGCAGATCGAGGCCAAAGGCTACCATCTGCCTTACGCGCAGGGCGATCGCCCCGTTATCGGGTTGGGCGTGAATTTTGACCGCGCGCAACGTCGGATTACGGAGTGGCGTTCGCAAGCGTACCCGGCGGTCTGATCGCCTGGGGGCTTTCGCCTCGCGAAACCTGTTTGGCGTCTCAGTCTCGGGAGAAGTTGATAGGCACTCTTGGAATACTGTGCAGGATTAAGGGAGCTCGGTCTATCGCCGCTGCGGCCGAGGCATCTGGCCACGCCTGATGGCCCGCATGCGGGCCGATCCGGATCTGTCCGCCGCGCTCTTGGACAGCGCGCGCGGCGGGCGCGCCCCAAAAACAGGCGCGGATCCCGGTCCGCACCCAGATCCCCCGCCTGACGGATCGACGAGGCCGTCCCCTGGATCTGCGCGTAATGGGTGGCCCGCGCCACGACCGCGCAGAACCGGGCCCAGTTCGAGACCTGGACCGACGCAATTCTGCCTGGACCGGACCTATGACGTCGACGCCTGCCGCGCCTAGCGGGCGCAACAGGGCCTTGAGGCCGTCCTTCCGGCCTGGACTTGGCGCACTCAACCCCGGCCCCACGCCCCGATCCGGGTAGCCGCGACGCGGCGATCATGCAACCGGCTACAGCCACAGATCAGGATTTGCGTCAGATTGCGGGCCTGCTCGTTATCCATTTCCGGTTCCCTACGGCGGGAGTTGATCCAATCGATGGCGACCGCCGCGGTTGAATGGAACGCATGCTGGTCTGTACGGCATGAAACGATGCAGTAATCCTCCGCGGACGCATTCAGCCTCAATTGAGATAGAAGTAAGGGAACGTTTCTCTCCGCTTATGCGGTAGAATACCCGTATCTGCGTCATCGTTCAGTCAGGTACGCAACCGTTATGCCTAACCTCAATCCGCCTTGCATCAAAACCAAAGCGGAATCCCAGTCCAATGAGGCTGAGCGGCCATGGGCAGAGATGGTAAAGGAAATCGCGAACGTCATAACGGACGGGATGTCGATCCTGATGTCCGTCAAGTACGCTCCCAAGCATTTGCTTCGCGAAGGCAAACGGTTAGAGAACGCGTCCCGCCGCACGCCCAAAAGCAAACCTCCGAACGACCTGTGGCAAACCGTGCGGAACTGGGTGCGCGCCATCATCAAATGGTTCACAGGCAGCGGCGCAGGCCGTCGGGCGAAGACCGACGTAGACCGACGTCTTGATGCCTTGGAGCAACGAGTCGATGCTCTAACCGACGAGATGCGCGCTGGATTTGAGCGCCTCCACGGGGAAATCGCCCAGACCCGGTCCGATCTGCAGGAGGAAATCGCCCAGACCCGGTCCGATCTGCAGGAGGAAATAAAGTCTACCCGCCAAGATATGCACAGACGCATGGATAGCCTGAGTTCTACCATTCAAACCGTCAATGAAGATCTCCGCAAAGACCTGTCGCTCAACGAAAAAGCCAATGAGCATGCACGCGCCCAAGTCATTGAAAGCGCGCTGGCGCGGTGGAGTTTGGATGCGCGGACATGGGGAGACTTGTTGTCGCTGGAACCGGAACGTATAGCGACGGAATTGCTATGGGATGATCACCATGTCGCCCGCGCTTGGACGGGCATTGCCAACTTTCTGGGCATTCCTCACGACAGCGCTCTGCAACGATGTGATCTTCTGGCCCTGGTTACATTGAAGCTGACGCCTGACGAACCGGTCGCGTTCCTGGTGGTGGGCGAGGCGCGCGTACGCATGAACGGCAGCCGTCTAACCAAAGTGTTGCAACACGTTCAGGACCTCCGAAATCATACGGACTACTCCGTACTGCCTTGCCTGTGCGCCAGCAGATACTCGGACGAACTGCTCGCGCGCGTCTTGAACGAGAGCGTAATCCCTCTGGAATGGCTACGCAACGACCAAATGCGCTGTCATGTTGACGACCACGATCTGGCCGCGCGCATACGCGCGATGGCCCGGTGAAGGCCTCCCTTACGCCCTTTTTGACCGCGGCGCGTCTCCGGGATGCCCCCTCTTCCCGTACGGTTTGACAGAGGATATGGCAGCGCTTGCGCAAACAGATATTAGATAGTATTGATTCTTGGCTCCATTCAGATCAAAGCCCCTGCCAAGTACGGAAAACCCAAGCCGCGATCTGCGTATGGGGCGTAGCGGGTCGCCACGCAGCGCCACAGTTTGAGCCTGCCGATGCCGCGTGTTACGGTGTTGCGCGCCCGGTACCGGACCGGGGCGTGAGGCTGGGGTTGCGTGTGCCGGCTGTCATGCGCAGGCCTAGGGGACGACCCTGTCGATCCGTCAGGAGGTGGATCTGGGTGCTGAAGTCGCCCCGGTTGCGACCGCGCGCGGGATCCGCTACCTGATTTTTGGCCGCGCCCGCGGACGCGCGCGACCGTACCGTCCAGAAACATGGCGGACAGATCCGGATCGGCCCGCATAGGGGCCATCAGGCGTGGCCAGACGCCTCGGTTGTGACGGCGATAGACCGAGTTCTCTTTCCCGTACTCGGCTGCAGCCGGCATCAGAGGGGCCCGTCCGCGCCATCCTGTCCAGCGCTTCCACAAAAAGAGACAACGCTTTTCTTTGCTTCTGCATATAATGGAATACATATACATAAAAATAGAATGCGAAGCTGCTGGATATCGATCATCAGGGGACGCGTATCGGTCATCGGGGGCGCTCTCGCGGCAATAGGCAAGTGAATTGATTCTGGGGAGAATAACGGCTGGCTTGCAAGATGTCCAATCAACCTCAACACTGCCTGATGCAACTTTTATAGTGCCTTTCTCCAGGCGCCGCACGGATCTCTATGGGGCAAGACAAGAATACGCGCTCTCGCGGGCGCCTGACGTGCGGACGCGAAACGGGCGGCCACGAGACGGTTTATAATTCGTCCCATGTTTTGGCTTGATGCCTCGCAGGCAGCGGACGCGGCCACGGCAAGCCCGAGGCCGGACTTGCCGATAGCGACCGGCAATTTTCGGAATTTGCGTCGCCGGCACCTGTTGTACGTGGACAAGACCCGTCGCATTTTCGACTTGGTGCAACCCAAGAACCAGTTCGTTTTCCTGGCGCGTCCGCGCCGTTTTGGCAAGTCGTTACTGGTATCCACGCTGGAAGCCCTGTTCCAAGGGCAACACGCGCTGTTCGCCGGTACCTGGATTCAGGACCGCGCGCGGTCTTGGACGCCTCATTGCGTCATTCGCTTGGACATGTCGGCTTGGCGCGCGGAAAACGCAGAAGCCTTGGAAGCGAAATTGGCGTACCACATGGCTGAATTGTACGCCGCCTGCGGGGAACTGGCGCCGCCGTCCGGCATGCGCGCAGACCAGGCCTTGGGCATTCTGATCCAACGATTGGCCGCGCGCCAACCGGTCGTCATCCTGATTGACGAGTACGACGCGCCCATTCTCCAGCCTCTGGATAATCAATCTGAGTTGACGGGCATCCGGGACGTCCTGCGCGGTTTCTACGGCGCGCTCAAGGCCCGCGAAGAGGATTTGCAATTCGTCTTTCTGACGGGCGTGACGCGGTTCGCGCGCACCAGCGTCTTTTCAGGGTTGAACAACCTGAACGATATTTCCCACGAGCCGGCGTTCAGCGATTTACTGGGCTTTACGGACGCAGAGCTGGATACTGCGCTGATGCCTTACATTGTGGCTATGGCCCAGGCGCAGCGCACAAGCCCGGCTACGGTACGGCAGGGATTGCGCCAATGGTATGACGGTTATCTTTTCGCCGAAGACGGGGTACGCGTATACAACCCCTACTCGACGCTCCACTGCCTGGACAAGCGACGCTTCGCCAATCACTGGGCGGATTCCGGCACGCCCGTTTTCCTGACGCGTCTGATCAAGCAGTACCGGAAGCGCGTACGGGAGCTGGTGGGCCAGGATGCGCGCGATATCAGTACGACCTACTACGACTGGGAACATCCGGATCTGCAAGCCATTATGTTCCAGACCGGATATCTGACGTTGCAACCCGTCCCGGAAGCCGGGAAGCACGTGACCGTCTTTCCCAACCGGGAAGTGGAGCAGACTTTCCTGACGTCCCTGTTGACGGCCTACGCGCAGGAACCGAGCGCGGCCCGCGCCGCCTTGGAAGCTCTGGAAACCGCGTTGCAGGCGGGCGACTACGCGGCGTTCGTCGCGCAGTTCAATGCCTTGCTGGCGCTCATTCCCTACGAAATCCATATCCGCCGGCATGAGTACTACCAGTCGCTGTTGCACCTGACCTTTACGCTCATGGGTTTCCGGACGGGCTCGGAGATCAGCACGAATCGGGAGCGGATGGATACGGTTGCGGAATGGCCCGACAAGGTCGTCATTCTGGAATACAAACTGAACGGCACGGCTGAGGAGGCTTTGCACCAGATCGAGGCCAAGGGCTATCATCTGCCGTACGCACAGGACGGGCGTCCCGTCATCGGCTTGGGCGTGAATTTCGACCGCGCGCAGCGTCGGATCACGGAGTGGCGGTCGCACGCGTACCCGACGGCATGAACGTCCCGGACGCTCGCCGCCGGGAAGCCTGCCTGGTGTTGGTCGGTTTCTGCGCAAGGAATGCAACGCTCTCGCGGCCGCCTGACGTTTGGCAACGAAACGGTTTATAATTTGCCCCATGTTTTTGCTTGACCCCTCCCCGACAGCGGACGCGACAACGGCAACCCCTAGACCGGACTTGCCCATTACCAGCGACGATCTGCGCTATTTGCGCCGCATGAACCTGCTGTACGTGGACAAAACCCGGCGCATCTTCGATCTGGTGCATCCCCAAAACCAGTTCGTCTTCCTGGCGCGTCCGCGCCGTTTCGGCAAGACACTGCTGGTATCCGCCCTGGAAGCGCTGTTCCAGGGAGAACGCGCGCTGTTCGCCGATACCTGGATTCATGACAGCGCCTGGAACTGGACTCCGTATCCCGTCATCCGTTTGAATATGTCGGCTTGGCATACCCAAAACGCGACCTCCCTTGAGGCGGAATTGACGTATCAAATAGTTGAGTTGTATGACGAGTTCGGGGAAGCGTTGCCGCCGAGAACCATGACCGCTGATCGGTTGCTGAGCGAACTCATCCAGCAACTGGCTGCGGACAGGGGCGTCGCGGTGCTGATTGACGAGTACGACGCCCCTATCCTCCAGAACCTGGAGAAGAACGAGGGCTTGGCGGACATTCGGGACGTCTTGCGCGGTTTCTACGGCACGCTCAAGGCCCATAGTCGGTATTTGCGGTTCGTTTTCCTGACGGGCGTGACGCGGTTCGCGCGTACCAGCGTCTTTTCGGGATTGAACAATCTGAACGATATTTCCCACGAACCGGAGTTCAGCGATTTGACGGGCTTCACGGAGGCGGAACTGGATACCGCGCTGAGGCCTTACATCCAGGCCATGGCCCAGGCGCAACGCCGAAGTCCAGACGCGGTGCGGCAAGCATTGCGCCAGTGGTACGACGGCTATCTCTTCGCCGAGGGCGGGATACGCGTGTACAACCCCTACACGATGCTCCACTGCCTGACCAATCAACGGTTTGCGAATTACTGGGCGGATTCGGGCCCGCCGACTTTCCTGACGCATATGATCAAGGGAGATCGGACGCGCGTACAGGAGCTGGCGGGCCAGAATGCACGCGACATCGGCACGGCCTACTACGACTGGGAACATCCAAACCTGCAAGCCCTCATGTTCCAGACCGGATATCTGACGTTGCAGCCCGTGGCCGAGACCGGGGAATACGTGACCGTCTTTCCCAACCGCGAGGTGGAGCAGACGTTCCTGACGTCCCTGTTGATGGCCTACGCGCAAAGGCCGAGCGCGGCGAGCGCGGCGTTGGCCGCGCTGACGACTGCGTTGCGGGCGAGCGACTACGCGGCGTTCGTCACGCAATTCAACGCCTTGCTGGCGCTCATTCCCTACGAAATCCATATCCGCCGGCATGAGTACTACCAGTCGTTGCTGCACCTGACCTTTACGCTCATGGGTTTCCAGACCGGATCGGAGATCAGCACGCACCAGGCGCGAATGGATACGATCGTGGAATTGCCCGACAAGGTCGTCATTCTGGAGTACAAGTTGGACGGCACGGCCGATGAGGCTTTGCAGCAGATCGAGGCCAAGGGCTACCACTTGCCGTATGCGCAGGACGGGCGTCCCTTCGTTGGGTTGGGCGTGAATTTCGACCGCGCGCAGCGTCGGATCACGGAGTGGCAGTCGCAGGCATACCCGGCAGCCTGAACGTCTATTACTGCAGGGCAATGGATACAGAGACTACAGCATTGCCGGATTTACCGGTTGCGACGGATGATCTCCGATATTTGCGCCGCATGGGTCTGTTGTACGTGGACAAAACCCGGCGTATTTTCGATCTGGCACAGCCCCAAAACCAGTTCGTTTTCCTGGCGCGTCCGCGTCGTTTCGGCAAATCATTGCTGCTATCCACCCTGGAAGCCTTGTTCCAGGGAGACCGCGCGCTGTTCGGCGGTACCTGGATCCATGACAGGGCGTGGGATTGGACGCCGCATCCCGTCATCCGCCTGAATATGGCGGCTTGGCATGCCGCGAGCGCCCAGGATCTGGAAACGAAATTGGCGTATCAAATGGCGGACCTGTATGCTGCCTTCGGGGAGGCGGAGCCGCCGCCGGACATGAGCGCGGATCTGGCCTTGGGCCTCTTGGTCAAGCGATTGGCTCTGCACCGACGGGTCGCGGTGCTGATCGACGAGTATGACGCGCCCATCATCCAGAATTTGGACAATCGCGCGGAGTTGACGGGCATCCGGAATGTGTTGCGCGGCTTTTACGGCGCGCTCAAGGCGAACGGCCGACACCTGCGGTTCGTCTTCCTGACCGGCGTGACGCGGTTCGCGCGCACCAACATCTTTTCGGGCCTGAACAATCTGAGAGACATTTCCCATCTGCCGGCGTTCAGCGACTTGACGGGCTTTACGGAGGCAGAGTTGGACAGATACCTGATGCCTTATATGGAAGCTATGGCGCGGGCACAACGGACATCGCTGACCGCGGTGCAGCAAGGTTTACGGCAATGGTACGATGGCTATCTCTTCGCCGAGGGCGGAGAGCGCGTATACAATCCCTACTCGACCCTCCATTGCCTGACCGATCAACAATTGGCCAATTACTGGGCGGATTCGGCTACGCCCGCGTTTCTGACGCGCTTGGTCAAGAGATACCGGAAGAACCTGCATGAGCTGGCAGGCCAAGATGCGTGCGACATCGCCAAGGCCTACTATGACTGGGAACATCCGGATCTGCAAGCCATTATGTTTCAGACTGGATATTTGACATTGCAGCCCGGGCAGAAGGCCGAAACGGCGGTTACCGTTTTCCCCAATCGGGAAGTGAAGCAAACGTTCCTGACATCTCTGTTGATGTCCTACGCGCAGGAACCAAGCGCGGCCCGCGCGGCTCTGAACGCCCTGACGACCGCGCTGCAGACAGGCGACTACGCGACATTCGTCGCGCAGTTCAACGCCTTGCTGGCGCTCATTCCCTACGAAATCCATATCCGCCGGCACGAGTACTACCAGTCGTTGCTACACTTGACTTTTACGCTCATGGGTTTTCGGACAGGCTCGGAAATCAGCACGAATCAAGCGCGGATAGACACGACCGTGGAGTTGCCCGACAAGGTCGTCATTCTGGAGTACAAGCTGGACGGCACGGCTGAGGAGGCTTTGCAACAGATCGAGGCCAAGGGCTACCACTTGCCGTACGCGCAGGACGGGCGGCCCGTCGTTGGGTTGGGCGTGAATTTCGACCGCGCGCGACGCCAGATCACGGAGTGGCGGTCGCAGACGTACCCGGCGGCCTGAGCGGCCGGCGCCGCGCCCATCGGCATAATCCGATATGACGCGGTTCCGTTCGCCCCCAACCAGCCATGCGCTCCGCTATCGGTTCTGGGTGGCGCCGCTCCCATAACCAGACGCAAGATACCCCGCTACGCCATGGAGTCCGTACAGCCTCTGCCCGGCGGCACCAACGACTTCGCCGAGTTGCGGGCGCGCAACGAACTGTATATCGACAAGACCGCCTACATCGCGGATTTGCTGGACGGGTATAGCAAGTACTGCTTTCTGGCGCGGCCGCGGCGTTTCGGCAAGAGTCTGCTGGTATCCACTTTGGCCTGCCTGTTTCAGGGCCGCGCGGATCTCTTCCAGGGAACGGCGCTGGAGGGTCGGACGCCCCAGAGGCCGAACTGGACCTGGCCCGATCCTGCGCCGACGCTGCGCTTGAACATGAATGCCTGGTACCCGAAAGATGCGGTTACCTTGGAAACGGAACTGCAAACCTATTTCCATGATTGCTTCGACCAATTCGGTTTGGCCTGTCCCCGCGGGACCAGAACGGCGGCTACGCTATGCCAAAATCTGCTCGCGGCCCTGGCCGCGCGCGACGGTCAGGTCGCCGTGCTGATTGACGAATATGATTATCCCCTTTTACATAACCTGGACAAGCCGGTCCTGTCCGAGATCCAGGAACTGCTCGCGCATTTCTACGGCGTACTCAAGAACAGCGACGCGCATCTCCGTTTCGTCTTCATTACGGGCATCACGCGTTTCGCCCGCACCAGCATTTTTTCCGGCTTGAACAACTTGCGGGACATTTCCCATGAACCGCGTTTCAACGGCCTGCTGGGCTTCACGGAACGGGAGGTGCAAGAGCGCTTGAGCCCTTACGTAACGGAACTGGCGGACTCGCAACGGCATCCCATAGCCGACGCGCCGACGCGTATGCGGGAATACTACAACGGGTACCTCTTCGCTCCCGGCCTGCCCGATGACGAGCGGGTATACAATCCCTATTCCGTCCTTACGTGCCTGAACGAGAAAGTGCTGGATCATTATTGGACGACAACCGGCGCGCCCTTCTTCCTGCCCCGTCTGCTGGCGATGCACGATTGCGATTTGCGCGACGTCCATCGCATTCCCAGCGATGAAGTATTGCAGGGGACCCTGATGCCGAACCAACTGGCGGCCTTGTGGCGGCATCCGCGCGCCGCGGGGGCTTCCGCCCTGGATTGGGCCCAACCCGCGCTGGCCAAAGCGTTGTTTCAGACGGGCTATTTGACCTTGCGGCTGGATCCGGAAACCGGCCGTTACGTCACCGACTTTCCCAATCTGGAGGTCGCATCCAGTTTCCTACAGGATCTGCTGACCTATACGCTCCGCACGACTGCCCTGTCTTTGGCGCACGTAGCGGACGTCGGGTACGCCCTGTTGGCGCGCGATCCCGTTGCCTTGCAACAGGCCGGCAACCGCCTCATGGCCTCGTTCGCGCATCTGGAGCATGCGCCCGCGGAAAACTGCTACCAGTCCCTCCTCCACTTGGCGCTCCTCTCCCTCCAGTACAAGGCGGACGTCCAGGCGGAGGTCAATCTGCACCGCGGCCGGCCGGATCTCGCGGTGGCGTTCGCCCGCGAGGTCGTGATCCTGGAACTGAAGATGGACGACGCCCCGGAGGATCCCCAAGCGCAAGCCGCGCGGCAGGCCTATCCCCAACGCTATACGGACCCAGGCAAGGCCGTGCAGGTTTGGGGCGTGACGATTGGACGGAAAGAACGGGAAATACTGGACATTACGGTTACGCGGCACGCGCGCCGCGCACAAGGAGCCGACGGGTTCCCGTAGCGCTGGGCGCAAAGACGAGCCGCGGCGTCTGGATTGCCCCAGGCGGCGCGGCCCAGCGTTTCGGCCTGCAAAGCCCAACCCATTATGCGTAGCCCAAGCTAGGCATGGGCGGCGTTCTGCCTAGCGTTCCTGGCCTGATGCCGCGGTGAAAGAGGCGTCTGCCGATAGTCCCCAGACGGACGCTTTTTCAGGAATGCGCATTGACCGTCAAGAATGGCGCGTCGGACGTAACTGCAAGCCGACACGCCCTGCCACATCCCGCCCGCGGATATAGCAGAGATCGTCAAGAATGGCGCGTCGGACGTAACTGCAAGCCGACGCAGATATCGGCTTCCGCCGTTTACCCAGCCCTACAGCCTATTCCGGGAAAGTCAGGAGCCTGTCGACGAAAGCTTGGCAAGCGGACTGGCACTTGCGGCCCAAAGCGTCAATTTCCGCGTCGGTCGTGCCGTAAACATCTTTACGCAACAGAGGAAGCAAATAAGTTCGTATCTCGGCGCTGTCGAACGAGAGAACGGTCGTACTTCGTCTCCAGTCCCACCCCCGGCGCGCCTCCCTTCTCAGAAATACGTCTTGCAGACGCGGGAAGTCCAGCCAATCCGCGCGCGGCAACAGACTGACGTCATACAGGTCGCGAGCTTGGCCGCGATCCAGTAGGGCCGCTATTTTACCCGCCAAGATTTCGTACGTATCAGCGAGCGGCACGTTGCGCGCCTGCCACGCTCCCAAGCAGCGCGAGTCGCGGCGAACGGGAACGGAAAGCAAGGCCGTGGGCCGGAAATCCACGTCTACGGTTACCAAATCGCGGCGGGCCAATTCATCCGCTACGCGCATATATCCCGCGCGGCAAACGATTATGTCCCGGGTTGGTTTGGGTAGCGACTTGCGGTTAACGAGCAATCCTTCGCGGGCGAATACATCCCTCATGGCCGCAACGAATTGCGGGTATTCGTCGCGGCCGCCCGCGCCCACGTAATGAACGTCAATATCAATCGAAAGGCGCTCCATATCCATGACGAACAGATGCAAGGCCGTGCCGCCCTTGAGCGCAAATCTGTCTTGCAGGAAGCTGTGATGGCTCATTGCGGTCAGCAATGAAAGCAGACGTGCCGTCTTTTCCACGTTCCGCGCTTCAAAGCCGTGCTCCGCGGCCACCGCGCGAATCTCCGCGGCCTGTATACGCATGAGTCAGCGGGCAAGGCTTCCAGAAACGGGCTCAGGCATTGTTCCACGCGCGTTCCTGTACCCATGCGGGGACAATCAGATTCCATTTGGATATACGCGCAACGGGCCCGCGTTGGCGCCGGTGCCAGTCAAGATAACGCGGCTGCCGCGGCGCATGGGGCAGCAATGGCTCCGTAGCACTGACATCAAGACCGAGTTCCTCGCGGCACAAATCCAGAAAGAAGCCGGTTTTGGCGATCGTAAAGGCGTTTTGCAGTCTCAGCGCGTAGGCCATCACGCGCTCTACGTCTAGGCCGTTCCACCACCCGGCGGCGGCGTAACCCCTGCCCACTTCGTCCCACTCCCCGCACAGCCAAGGCCGATCCACGATATCCACCAAGGTGCGCTCCAAGGTCGTAACGCGCAGGGTCTGGTGGGAACCGACGCACAGTTCCGTTTCCTCAAACTCCGCGCCCCGGTCGCGCAAGGCTTTGGGGAAGACCACCCCTTTAACGCGTCCCGTGCGCCGAGACAGGGGTTTTACCGGCCGACGCGAGGCATACACGGACAAATTCCATACGCTGTATCCGCATCCGTGAAATTCCAGAGCGGTGTGATACGCCAGCGTTGCGTCCGGGGTCATTTTGCCTGCCAGCAGAAACCCGGTTACGGCCTGTTCTTTCCCGTGCGCCGTCCCTTCGGATACGGGCGCGTAGAGCCCTTTCTTGATCCGGCACAGGCGGCGCTGCGCCCTGTAGTGGCGCAGGATGGACGCGTAGCGGTGTTGGCGTTCCGGAGCGTGCTCCGCCAAGTGCGCTTTGAACTCGGCGGACGTGAATACGCGCTTGCTTCGGAAGTAGCGTTCGCAAACGGCGTGGGACATGGGCCAGGAGCAGCGTCTTCTTTTATGTTCCTGTGGCTATTGTAATCGGAAACTGCGCGCTGGATATAAGGCGTCCTTTGCCTGCTGCAGGAACGATTGGATCCGCGCGCGGGTAACGTACCCGCGCCATGATAGGGCGAAACGGCTCGCAGTCTTTCCGCGGAGGCATGCTGCGGACATTCGTTTCCGTCATCTGGCGCGGTGCCCTCGCGGACACGCGCGGCGGCAATGCCAGGGAGAGTCTCATTGCTACAGCGAGGACGCAGATTCGGATTGCACACGTTGAGTCGCGCGAGACCGAAGGCTGTCCTTCTTCACCGGCAAATGTCATAGCGCAGCTGTTGCTTTTTCATATTCATAGAGGTGATTATGGCTGTCATCGCCATGACCAAGAAGAATCGTCGTTGCTTGCGAAGCCGCTGCCTGTCCCAATCTGCGGCGCGTAGCCTTGGAATAATCTGTCGACAATCAAGCGATGACTGCCATAATACAGGTTCCGGTTCAGAGCGAATGAGGAACGTCCCGTGGCCGTACGCGGCATCGCCAACGAGAACGAATTCTTTTCGGAGCACTACCTGTCCGCGCGTTTCGAGAGCGATTTGCGCGTCTGGGAGCGGGAAGCCGGGCTGGAGGCGGCGTCCGCGGGCCGACCTGCGCTGGCGCGGCTGTTCCAACGCAGTCGGGAGGCGCACGCGCAGGCGACGCCGGGCCGCACGTTGCCCCGCGCCTGCGGCGAGTTTCAGATAGCCTTGCTGGACGCGCTCGGGTACGCACGCCGCTACGAGCCGTACGTCGTCGCTTTGGGGAACGCCTTCGTTTCCCTGCCGCTGCTGTGCCGCGTGACCCGGGCCTCCGCGGCGGACGCGTTGTGGATCGTGGAGGCGCGGGAGCCGGTCGGGGCCGACGCCTGGGGCCAGGATCCGCTGACGCTGCCCTTCGCGGCGGATCGCTATCCCGCCGCGGAGCCGCCGCTGCCGTCGGCGGAATGGACGGTGGAGCGGGCGGTGGAGGCGGGCATCTACGGCCAGTCACAGCCGCCGCGCTTCGTGCTGGTGATGAGCCTGGCGCAGTGGGTGTTGCTGGATCGGGAGAAATGGGCGGAAGGCCGCCAGCTGCGTTTCGATCCGGAAGAGGTTCTGGCCCGCGCCGACGCGTGGCGGGCGGCCCGCGGCTTGCTCCATCGGCAGTCCCTGGTACCGTACGGTGTCGTGCGCGGCCTGGAACGCTTCAACGAGGAATCGCGCCGGCATGCCCAAGGGGTGTCCGCGGACCTCAAGTACGCGCTGCGGGAAGCGGTGGAGATCCTGGGCAACGCGGTGGTGGCGCAGACGATCGCCGAACGCCGCCGCCAAGGGCGCGCGATCTGGACGGGATCCGAGGCCCTCCGGCCCGAACGGGTTACGCGGGAATGCCTGCGTTTCCTCTATCGCCTGCTGTTCCTCTTCTACGCGGAGGCGCAACCCGAATTGGCTCCACCCGGCCTGCGGGATCTGGTCTATCGGAACGGATACAGCCTGGAGAGCCTGCGCGAGCTGGAAATGCAGCCGTTGCCGCCGGACGGCGAGGATACGTTCTTCCTGCATACATCGCTGCAGACGCTGTTCGGCTTTCTGCGGGACGGCACGCCGCTGCGGGAACACCGGTCCGCGCTGGCGGGTGCGGAGGAGGGCATAGCCCATCACGAATTCCAGTTCGCCGGCTTCCGCACCGCGCTGTTTCATGAGCTGCCGTTGCTGGATCGACAGCCACTACCCGACCGCGTGCTGCAACGGGTGATTGCGCTGCTGTCCCTGTCGCGGGCCGGCAAGCGCGGCCGGGGGCGCATTTCCTACGCCCAGCTGGGCGTGCATGAACTGGGATCGGTGTACGAGGCGTTGCTGTCGTTTGACGGCTTCTGCACCTCCGAGGATCTGATCGAGGTCAAGCGCAAGGGCGAGGACAATCCCGACCTGCTGGCGCGGGCGTGGTTCGTGCCCCTGATCCAAGCGGACGAGTACGGCATGGAGGAAATTCGGTACGAAAACAACGCCCCGCGAGTCTACCCCCGAGAGAGCTTCGTCTACCGGCAGACGGGGTACGCGCGGGAGACCCATGCCTCCTACTACACGCCGCAGGCCTTGACCGCGACGACCGTGCGGTTGGCCATCAAGGAACTGCTGGCGACGCGGTCCGCAACCGCGTCCGCGATTCTGGAACTGCGCATCTGCGAACCGGCCATGGGGTCGGCGGCCTTTCTGATCGAGGCCGTGAATCAACTGGCGGAGATCTATCTGCGGCGCAAGCAGAAGGAGCTGGGCCAGACTTGGGAACCCGCGCGGCTGACGCAGGTACGGCAACGGGTGCGCGCGTACATCACGGCGCGCAATGCCTTCGGCGTGGATCTCAACGGCGAGGCGCGGGCCATGGGCGAAATCTCGCTCTGGCTCAACGGCATGGAGGCCGGCGGCTTCCTGCCCGAACTGCAGCATACGTTGCAGGTCGGCAATTCCCTGATCGGCGGGTGCCGGGAGACCGTGGCCTTCGTCCCGCGGACGCGGCGCGGGCGAACGGAATATCGCCCGTTTGACGCCCATCCGCGCCGGTTGGCCTTCGCGGAACGGAGGGCCGACGATGCCATCTATCACTTCCTGCTCCCGGTACCTGCCATGCTGGACTTTAAACAAGCCAAGGGCACGGACTGGCTCTTGCCTCCAGAGACGAGTAGCCAAAGTAGAGTTTGGAGGAAGAAGGTGGCTCAAGCCTGGGACGAACGCGAGATGGGCGTTCTGCGCCGCCTTTCCGTGACGATTGACGAACTGTGGCGCGAGACCGTGGAAGAGAAAGCCTTGTGGCGGGAACTGTACGAAGAGGCGCTGCCTGACGTTCTGGCGGGGAGTTCAGCGGCCCATGCCGAGCCAACGGAGTCGTTCCAGTCGGAGGCGCATGATCGGCTGCAGTTGGCCATGGACTACTGGTGCAGCCTGTGGTTCTGGCCCCTAGATGCCTTGGAGCATCTGCCCGCGCGTAGCCAGTTCCTGGAGGATATGAGCCTGATCCTGACCGGGCACTGGGGCGCGGAGCCCGCGGGGCTTTCGGACATGTTCCGCGTGGACGAACTGGAAGAGACCGAACGGCAGGCAGAGCGCACCTTGCTGGAACGGCGTTCCCGCCGGATTCCTTTCGCGGAGTTGGATGTCGCCTTGGGCGAACGGTATCGGCTGGTGCAGGAGATAGCCGCGCGGGAACGCTTCTTCCATTGGGAACTGGCGTTCGCCGACATCTTCGCCGCGGCCGGTGGCTTCGATCTGATTGTGGGCAATCCGCCGTGGACGACTCTGGACTGGAAGGACAACGAATTCTTGGCGCAATACGAACCCCGAATTATCGTGCGCAAGTGGAGCGCGGATCTGGTGGCGCGTCGGAAAAGGGAGATTCTGGCTACGGACGACAGACGCCGGGCTTGGGGCGCGGCCTTCCGCGCCGCGACGGGCCAAACGGCCTTTTTCCGGCACCCTTGGCAGTACGCTGAGCTGGCTGGACGCCCTAACACCTACAAAGCCTTTCTGTTACAGGGTTTTCGCCTCGTCAAGCCCGATGGAATAGTGGGTTTCGTCCATCCCGTAGATCATCTGAAGGATCCCAAAGGCCGCGCCTTGCGCAGTGCCTGCTATCAACGACAGATTTGGCTGTTGCAGTTCGCCAACGAACGTCACCTGTTTGCAGATATACATCAGAGAACTGCGTACGCGATAGGCATTTATCGTGGCCAACCGGATGCTCTTCGGTTTCGCCTGATGGCGAACCTGTTTGACCCGCGTACCGTTACCGAATCGTTGTTGCATGACGGAGCAGGGCCTGTGCCCGGCATCAAGGACGACAACAACCAATGGGAAGTGCGGGGCCATCGCAGTCGAATCATTGAGATGGATACACAGGCGCTCCAAAGGCTGGGCAGCGTCCTGGATCCGGGCGTGCCGGCCGAGGCAGTGCGCTTGCCGCTCCTGCATTCCCAAGCACTCGTCGATTCACTGGTCAAGATGACCCGCGTGCCCGACCGCCTAGGCGATCTGGAGGGAAGTGTTCTGCAGGATATGATGTGGAATGAAACGACTGACCGCAAGCCGCCTGATCCGGTTTTCCAACGCCGCACGGAGTTCTATGCCGATCCGAGCGAGATGATCCTGCAGGGTCCCAACTTCGGCTTGAGCACGCCTTGGGCCAAATGCCCGCGTTCCCATTGCCTAAGCAAAGGAGACTATGATGTCGTTGACCTGACGGTCATTCCCGATGACTATCTCCCGCGGGTCAACTACACCCCGGTCATCCCGTGGGAGGCCTATCGCAACCGGGTGCGACCGGTACCTTGGGATGCGACAACGAGGCATCTGGATAGCTTTCGGCTCTTTTTGAGGGGATATGTGAATGCAGGAAATGAACGATCCTTGCAATGCGCGATTTTCGGCGAGGGATTCGCGCATGTTGATGTATGCGAATCCCTCGCTTTCAGGGAATTGGGCACATTACTGTCGGTTTGTTCTTTATGGAACTCTTTGCCCTATGACTTTATCGCCAAGTCATGCCAAGTATTGCGCATGCATAAGTCCTTCACATCCCAACTGCCCTTGGTTTCGCTGCCGGCTACCGCATTGCATCGCACCCTGCAACTCAACTGCCTGACGTCGCACAACGCGCCGCTGTGGAATGAATTGGCTCTGGATTGCGCGCCCTTGCCTTGGGCCGGCAACCATCCCTGCCTAGATTCGGAAGGACCTCAATGGGCTTCCCCGCAATGGCAGCGACAATGCGCCTTGCGCCGCGATTACGTGCGCCGCCAGGCCCTGTTGGAAATCGACGTCTTGGTGGCCATGGCCTTCGATCTCTCCCTTGACGAACTGATCCAGATCTATCGCCTGGTTTTTCCGGTCATGCGCAACTACGAAGAGAACACCTGGTACGATCGGCACGGCCGCATCGTATGGTCGCCGATCACGGGCAAGGGCCTGAAGATGCCGCGCAACGAATGGGAGCGGCACCGCGCGCTGCCGCAGGGCTGCTTGGCCGAGGACGTCGAGGACAATTTCCTGCCCGATGGGCCGCACCTCCGCACCATTGAATACCAGGCTCCCTTCACGCGCCCCGACCGCGAACGGGATTATCGACAGGCGTGGGCTTACTTCGAAAAGATGATTTAACAATTTTTATAGAATAGAAAATAGTTTGGCGCAGTATCTTATAATGCAGGCTCCGCTGGCGGAGGATCGGATCTGGATGAAGTCAAACATCCACACGGTCTGGAGCGATTTTTCAGTTTAAAAATTGTTTTTAATGTCTATATATTTTGCTGTTTTATCTAGATGTACGACAACGCCCTAGACGTGGATTGCTAAAATGCCATTGGGCATTTGTGAATGTTGCGATTGCATCGATTTGTGTCCAATCACCCACTACGTTAGGACTCAAGCCTGTTGTAAAGAGAGTCTTTTCGCCGAGCCAGCCAAACACCGCTGAGCAATTGATCTTCTCAAGAGTATGCTTCAACCAGTCCTCGCGAACGAGTAAAACGCTGTGCTCAGATGTCTCCCGATATTGAGCCATGAGCTCATCATCCGATGTACGCCATTCTCGAGCAGATGGGATCCAATTGAGTTCCCCGGCTTCAAATAAAATGGGAGCAGGCAATTGTGCTTGGACACTATCGTCAATCGAACAATCGCGGGTGCGGCCTTCCCAAATATATTCAGTCCATGTAGGAGCAACTTTAACCAAGGGAATGTCTTTACCATGAGGGAAGTCAGGACGAGACCAAGCATCAATATCAATATTCTCCTTAGCTGCCGCTGCCCAAGGCAATTCACCAAGATACGCGGTATTGATATGTTCAAAGCCTTCAGGCATCCATCGTCCCATTAAAGAATATTGCTCTAGATATGTGACGAGGTCTTCACACTCTTGGGGCTTGACCAGCCAGCTGTAAATATGACACCATAGGTCGCGTCGATATGGAGATCGGTATTCCGCATTTTCCGACAACTTATCCTTCCACGCATGACAAGCTCGAAGTGCTATCCAACACGTTCCATTCTTATCCTTCTTTTTAACACACGATTCAAATTTTGGTATGTCATCAATATTCGTTGCCCATCCTTCGTCAACTGGCGAATCGGTACTGTAACAGGGACCTAAAGGTCTCCACCAAGATTTCTCGTCTGGAGAAAAGGTAGGATGCACTTCGAATCCATTATTCTCAGTGCGTTTGCGGGACGGTGCCGGTAATGTCGGGTCAATATCTCGGGCAGAAAGTTGCCATGCTCCTATATAGATTTTTCGTTGATCATCAAAGTCACGCTTCATGGGAAAGTTGTCAGCAACTCTTGCGGCCAATTCACGCAGGGCTATCCATTGGTACTTTTTCCCGAAACGTTCTGCCTTGTGAGGGCCGTCCTGTTGCTTTACATAGATCCTCTCAAAGTTAGCGAAACGTTTTGGAGTCCAACCAAAAGATAACACGCGTTTGAATACCCAACGCCGACCTAAGTCTTCAGAATACGGTTCTTGTTCATTGTGTTTTGCTAGACGTGAGGGAATCAGATTGAAGGGTCTGAGCAAAGGATAGATAACGTATTTACTGAAATCTCCCATAAAGAAAAGAGAATGAAGTAATGATCCATAAGGCCGATTGATTACACTATGACATTTTTCTTTGTTATACATACGTTCAATTTGCCTTTGTGTCCAGGGTTTCTTTGGAAGAGCAGATCCATAGGGAGGAAGCACCTCCGCGTACATCCGGTCATTGATAAGAGAGCGCTGAACACACCATTCATAAATACCTCGAACGGCATCTCGCGTGATGATGTTGGGCGTTTGCTCTTCAGAGAGAGCTATCTGTCTTAGTTCCTCAGCGACATCTATAACAACATCTTGCGGCCCGTTGTTGTCTCCGCAAAGTACTGCGCCATGAGTGACAACAGATAGACGCTCCATGACATAAGGATCATTTACGCCCTTGAAGCGTCGGAGCAGTAATAAAAGTACAGAGAGTCTCTCGGATAGAAGATGGGCAAGGGCCTTAGTAGCATAGTCTCGCATTCTCCGGTTCGGTGACGTAAACGTCCAGATTAGAGGCACGGAGGCAAGTTCAATGATTTCATCGTTGTAATGGGGATATGGACCGCGGGCTGCCCAGCGTAAGAGGCGATCCAACGCTCCGCCATTACCGAATGCAAAATAGGTCGGAATGCTCCAGGTAACATCTCGCGTAGGCATAGACCAGCTCATTAATCTGCAATGCAAAGCGTTCGCATTCAATGGATGTTCTGGGCAAGGAGCTACGGTAAGCAATGTCTCAAGCGTAAGTTCTTGCAGTTCTGGCGCTCTGCGATGAACTTTCGACAGTAGTTCACGCGAGCGTGCGATTACCGCAGAGGGTGACCGTGTTCCAATGCTGCGTACGAAAGATCTTTCCCACTGCCGACGAAGAATTGGAGTAAGATGCCATCGAACGACATCCAAGAGTTCAACATTAAACTGTTCAGGCAGTAAAACGGTTAAGGCTTCAATCCAACTGACAGGCGCGCGTAATATACGTTTTCGCAATGGTTTGCCCGCGGCCAATGCTGTCTCTAACGACTGGAGATTGCCGTTGAATGGCTTAAGGAATGCAGCGGCTACTCGATAGTCTCCTAAACGTTGATAGGTGAAGCGAACGCTCCGCTCAAGTTTTTTAGCGGTGGCATTCCATGCCATGTCCTCAGTGAGGATTCCTTCACTGAGGAATTGTCCGAACAGTGTATTCGGCCACTCATGGCACCAAGGGGCTTTATCATTAATAATGCTGGCGCCAAGGTCTCGCGTTAGAGAGTCGTGATTTCTCTGTACAAGCGCTTGGCAGAAGGCATGCACTGCCTCCTCAACGATCTGTTTTCCGGGATCAAGTTTCAGATTTGACACAATTTGGCGTTCCTTGCCCTGTAGATATCGCTTGAAAATTTTGCTGACGTGCATCTCGCCTGCAGGGGGAAGGATTATGCCCAATGACTGCAACCCTTCACAATACAACTTTAGGAACAGCGGATTTGTAAATTCTGGCAAGAGAAGGGGCATTCGCGGTTGCTCAATACCAAAGAAACCAAAAAATCGTTCTGTAGCTTCCAATTCATACTCGCTAAAACCTGGATGTTCAGTTTCTGCGATAGAGGAGAGACCATCAGGTGGGAGTACTATAGGCCGAAAGGAAGATCGGATCGAAAAGCCAATCGAAATCCAAGGATTTTGCTTGATGTCAGCAAGTAGGCTGGGCAGTTCTGTTTGCCAAGCCGAGACATGGTCGGTTTCGTTTAGTGCATCGAAGAACAGTAAAAAGGGAGCATTTGATGCCTCTGCTGCAGCTTGCATGCCTTGGAGCAATGTATCAGAGCCTATATCCCCTACGCCAAATTGCCCCGCGACTTCAGACCATATATTACGCCCAGACAGACGTCCGCCAAGGATGATCATTGCAGGCAGGCCTGTATGTACGGCGCGCTGGCTAGCATCGCAAAAGAGGTGCGTCTTACCTTGTCCTGCTTCTCCTGTAAGGAGCAATGCACCTTGAACAGCGGCTTGAGTCGCGTCACTGACTAATAGACTTTCAAATTCAGCCAGCGCACCAATCAATCTACGAAGTCGGATCTGCTCGTCCTGTCTTGAAAAAGGATTTTTTATGTTGCCTTGTCTTCCATGCAGTGGATTATGCCGATACACGGCATGGGCTTTTTCCCGGCAAGTACAGGTCAAATTCAGTAGCCGATCTTTGTCGATCCGCTTTGGTAATTCTATTTTCTTGGGTACTTCCTGTTTCCATTTCTCTAGGGCGTGTGAAAATTGATGTAATTGTATTGGTACGCTAGGGTGGGTATAACGCGAGGGTGTGAAATCGTTTGCAGCTGAGAGCACGGCACGTCGGCGTAAACCATACTGCCGCCAATAGCTGTTGGATAGCGCCAAGCCTTCCACTGTAAATGCTATCGGTAGATCTACATGTAATTCAGGACTGTATCGTTTACCAACGGCTTGCAATGTTTTTTCCAGTTTCTGGGCGCACCATTCGGGGGAGAAAACCTCTTGATTCCAGAAAAACCATTCCAGACCGCGCTGGTTACGATGATTAACAAGGCGTTCCAAAAGTTCGCCCTCAGACCAAAGTTCAATATGGATATGTTCAGCTCCAGGAATTCGATTACACCATATTTTCTTTCTGTCTTCATATTTTTTACGGGCTGATTTCAGATTGCCTTTTTCCAGAGCATCAGGCAGGTCAAAAGGGATACAAAACGTCAGTCGTAGACATTTAGGGCGTTTCTTAATGACTGTCTTGAGCGACTTCTCCATTTGCGTCAGAAGAGTATCGATTTGAAAAGTGAATTTCGCCTGCCATCCCCATTGATCTCCGTTACGATGAGTTACGTACCACTCAAGTCCACCGTCTGGATTGCCTGTTTTAACCAATTCCGCGTCAGCAGGCGTTGGATCGCGTAGTTGGTAACACAACTCCTCAAAAGCCTGATATTGTGAGCCGCGCCATTGGCGGATAGATCTAAAGTCGCGAGCATAGATCATTGTGTTTTTGCCTAGGAAGTTTATTGGAATTACATAGAGACATGGTTCTGTGGATGTGGGATTTCAGCCAGATTCGGGTCGCGTTGGAGGGGGGGGGGGGGTATCCTGCGCGCCCGCGGTTATCCTCCCGGCTATCCCTCTCTTTGCGGATGACCCCGAGGATGGCCCCCGATGACCGACGAGCGGATGACCGATGCCGAAGGGCACTACCTGCATTCTTTTCTGAGTGCCTGTCCCGATATACGCGTGGGCCAGGAAGAGCATGGTCGCCTTTGCGTGGACGCGGCGCGCGGGATGGCGCGGTCGGGCACCCCCTGGCGCCGAAGAGATGGTATTGACCAACACGCAGTTGCAGTTGCAGAGGCGCGCGGGATGGCGCGGTCGGGCACCCCCTGGCGCTGCTTGCCGCCCGAGTACGGGAAATGGAACTCGGTCTATCGCCGCTTGGCCCACGGGTGCGCGCGGGGCGTCTGGGCGCGCCTGATGGCCTATCTGCAGGCCAAGCCGAAGCCGAAGCCGGAGCTGTCCGCGGGGTTGCTGGACAGTACGGTCGTGCGCGCGCATGCGAGCGCGGCGGGCGCGCCCAAGAAAAAGGGGCTGGATCCGGCCCTCGGGCGTGGCCGAGGCGGCCTCAGCACCCAGATCCACATCCTGGCGGATCAACGGGGCCGTCCCCTGTGTCTGCGCCTGACAGGCGGCCAGCGCCACGACAGCACTCAGGCCCGGGCTCTGGTCGAGGCCTGGACCGGTGCGCCCCTGCCCTGCCTGATCGCCGATCGGGCCTACGACGGCGACGCCTTCCGCGCGTGGCTGGCGCGGCGGGGCATCGAGGCCGTCATTCCGTCCCGGAAGGGGCGCACGAACCCCCGGCCCCACGACCCGGAACGGTACAAGGCGCGCAACGCCGTGAAACGGGGCATCGGCTGGCTCAAGCACTGGCGGCGCGTGGCTACCCGCTACGACAAATACGCGCATCATTTCCTGGGCTTTCTGTACCTGGCCGGGGCCTGGATCTGGCTGAAATCCCACATCAACAGAACCATGCTCTTTCAATTCAGAATTGTACATGCATAGGCAATAGAATGCTAGATTCTGGATGAAGATTTAGACAGGAAGATGATTGAAGATCGATCTTTTCTTGGATCAGGCGTCGATCGAAGAAATTGAAGAAATATTCTGGTCGGGTTTCTGCCTTAGTTCTCAATAGCCGTAGAAGAAGGCGCGCGGTACTGTGGCAGTATCTATGTAGACCGGTACCCAAACTCACTCTATGATACGGCTCCACTGGATATCGGGAAACAGGATTTTCATCGGGGCATGCGAGAGACAAAGGCATATTCATTCTATCTCATTGGTAAACGGACAGGATGTCCCTAAAGGCTGGATCGTCCACGCGTTGAGGCCGATCATCTCTTTAGGTTGTGTGGACAATTTTGAATTCCGACCGTATGAGGCATTTTGCCCAAAAGGATTTGGGGGCTCCGTAGCCGTAAGTGATGCTTGGGCCCAGTATCCCTTATGGCGTTTTGAACTCGCGCATCGGTCACCACGGGGAATTCTAGACAATGTCCACACAACCTAATCTTCTCATAGATAAAACTTACGTCTTCCATGACGTTGTTTCCCAGCGTCGTAAAGTCGCTCACTGGATATGTCGGCGGGACATAGGCCTCTGCACCTGCGTACTGATCCAATTGATCAAGATTGCTTTTAAGGTCGGTGGCGTATAAATGAGCGGTGCGGCACAGTACGTTGAGTTTATGCGTACGCGGATAGGGTTCTTTGTAGGCGGAGATCAGGGCTTTTAAGGCGTGTTCCAGCACGCCTTGGGCATGTGCGGCTGTTCCGGGCAATTCCATCCCGTGATCCAGCGCAAGTTGCAAAAACAGGTAGTTTTCGTTGGCATCGGTCAATCGTTGAGCCATTTCCCCGTATTCCGTCAAATCGAGTTCAGGTTCGGGTTCGGGACCGTTCCACGGTTGAGGGTAGGGTTCCATGGATACTCCTTCGCGCTGGGCTACGGCCGCGATGCCGTTGACGCTGTGCTGGATTTGGATGCGGCATTCGCGGTGCGTTCTGAATACGCAGTTGATGTCGATGGGACCTCCGTAAATGCGGGATGCCAGCTCATGGGCCTTGACATCAATATCCAGGTGCTGAGGCTTCGGGGCCTGCACGATGAGCAGATCAATGTCGGAATGCGCGTGCCAATCGCCCCGGGCACGCGAGCCGAATATCACTACGTTGTCAGCGGGCACGCGTTCCAGGAGGGTTTGCGCCAGCTGGACGGCGCGCGGATCAGGCATGCGTTCGTTTGCCCGTAGACTGGACATCAAACCAATCTCCGTAAGGTTGGCGGCATGCGCTGTACGCCGCGTGGTTCAAGCGTTCGTCTTCGCGTACCAGAGGTCAAGATACGTAGGCCATGGAATTGGGGCCTGTAAGCCTTTCCGCGACGATGTCCGCAACCTCCTCTACCGTCTCCATGCAGATTGGTTTGGATTCGGTTCGCCTCCTCGGGCAGAGGCTCCCGCGTGTCTTGGGCAAGCTGCGGATTGTATATGGTTCTGTCGATCTTTGACTGCATCCAGATCCAGGCCCCGGCCAGGTACAGAAAGTCCAAGAAATGATGTGCGTATTTGTCGTAGCGGGTGGCCACGCGCCGCCCGTGCTTGAGCCAGCCGATGCCCCGTTCCACGGCGTTGCGCGCCGGGTACCGTTCGAGGTCGTAGGGCGGGGGGTTCGTGCGCCCTTTCCGGGCGGGAATAACGGCCTTGATGCCCTGCTGTTCCCGCCACGCGCGGAAGGCGTCGCCGTCATAGGCCCGGTCGGCGATCAGGCAGGGCAGAGGCGCGCCGGTCCAGGCCTCAACCAGGGCCCGGGCCTGGGTGCTGTCATGGCGTTGGCCACCCGTCAGGCGCAGACCCCGTTGATCCGCCAGGATGTGGATCTGGGTGCTGAAGCCAGCCCGGCTACGCCCGAGGGCGGGATCCCGTCCCTTTTTTGGGGCGCACCCGCCGCGCACGCGTGCGCGCGCACGACCGTGCTGTCCAGCCGTCCCGCGGACAGCTCCAAATTGGCCTGCAGGTAAGCCATCAGACGCGGCCAGACGACCCGCGCGCACCAGGCGGCCAGCGGCGATAGACCGAGTTCCCTTTCCCGTACGCGGCGGGCAATCAACGCCAAGGGGCACCCGACCGCGCCATCCAGCACAGCGCGCCCGAAAAAAAGAGATAATACGTTTCATTTCCTGTGTATATGCCAGGACAGGCTTGCAGAAAAGGGCAGATGCAGAGCCATTGGGCATCGGTCAGCCTGATCAGGAAAGGACCCTCCTCGAAGCTGGGGAGCCAGGGAATCGACTCCCTGGAGGATACCGCGGCCGTGCAGAATGTCCCATTCAGTCTCAAGAGGGCCGGGGAACCGGGTTCTGGCTTGGGCACTTAAAGATCAACAGAACCATATACATGAGGGTACGTCTTACCGGTTGAGTGCGGCACCGTTTATTCTATTCTATGCGTGGGGAACGCGCGCGTAAGCGTTTTGGCGCGGACAGTTCTTGAGTTTTGCCTATGCCCTGTAACAGGCGCGAGTTACAAACAGGGATGCTTTCTCCCGATAACGCCGGACGTGATTCCTGTGCTTGGGGCTGGAGCGCGCCATGCATCATATGGTGCGCAAGAGGGTTTGGCCGCTACGCGCTTGGTAGCAGATGTTGTCTGCGCGATGCGCCGCTGTCTCTTGCGATCATGCCTCGCACGCGGCTGCTGGTTCGTTATAGGGAAGCCCCACTTCAGCCCAACGCAGGCAAAAATGATTTATGATGACGGTTGCCTTATCCGTGACTGCCCATGTTGTTGCGCGGGGCCTGCGTCCCGTCGCGTTCCAGTTCGTATGAACCTATGGCTATGTCCATCCCCGTAAGGGTTCCCTAGAAGTCCATGCCGCCAACTCCTTCTGAAATCAAGACGCCCGCTGGCCTGCAACCGCTGGTCGTGGCCCAGGAAATCGAAACCAGCGTCAAGGAGTTTCTCCAGACCTCGTTCAAGCCCTCTACGCCCGGCTTCGAAAACCTGATGGCGGACTTCACGCGGGATTCCCGGAATCTGTTTCGGGGTCCGTATATATCCCTCAATCTGCCCTTCAGGCAGGAACGGGACGCGGGCGAATTCTTCCCGGAGGTGCCGTTGGGCCACAGGCCCTTCACGCACCAACGGCAGGCCTTCGAGCGCCTGCAGGCCAGCGCTCTGCGCTCGACCCTGGTGGCTACGGGTACGGGATCCGGGAAGACCGAATGCTACTTCCTGCCCATTCTCGCCTGGTGCCTGCGGCATGCCGGGGAGCCCGGCATCAAGGCGATCATCATCTACCCCATGAACGCGCTGGCCCAGGATCAGGCGTCCCGCATAGCAGGGTACGTAAGGCGGAATCCGCATCTGAGAGAGCGGCAAATACGGGTGGGCCTCTACGTAGGGCCGGAACCTCGGGACGCGCAAACCAGAATGGGTTCCGATCACGCGATCACCTCCCGTCAGGCCATGCACGAACGCCCGCCGGACATTCTGCTGACCAACTACCGGATGCTGGACAGCCTGCTGATCCGCCCTGACCGCAAGGCGCTGTGGGCGCGCAACGCCCCAGCCGCCCTGCGCTTTCTGGTCGTGGATGAACTGCACACCTTCGACGGCGCTCAAGGCACGGATCTGGCGTGCCTGATCCGCCGCCTGAAAGACCGCCTCAACGTCCCTCAACGGCATCTGTGCTGCATTGGCACCTCTGCCACCTTGGGCCCCCAAAGCGACGCAGAGGCGATTCTCCGCTACGCCTGCGATCTGTTCGACGAAGAATTCGAGAACGATGCCCTGATTACCGAGCAGCGCCTGGACGCGGAAGAGTTTCTCGACGCGCCGGGGGCGGAGAACCGCTATCCCAGCCAGGATGAATGCCGGGATTTGAGGGCCGAGGGTTTCTGCTGGAGCCCTGAGGAGAGAATTGCGAAGCTCTTTCGGTCCTGGTTCCAGGCGGAACCGCCGGCCGACGTTGCCGACGCCGCTTGGCGCGCCGAACTGGGCCATCGTCTCAAAGGGCATGCGTTCCTCAAACGCTTGTTGGAGCTTCTGGATGGGCGCGTCCAATCCCTGGACCGCGTCGTACGCCAATTGCAGGGAACGCTTCCCCGGGCATATGCCCGGAGAGACATGGCTTCCTTGGTGGACGGCTTCATTGCCCTGCTGGCCCATGCCTTGGACCCGCGCGCGCAACCGTTCCTGTACGTGCGGATTCATCACTGGATCCGGGAAATGAGACGGATGGTGGTGTCCGTCCCGGCGGATTATTGGTCGGGACAGGACAATCGAACGGAACCCCAGGCGTCGCGCCCGCCCGCCTTGTTGCATTCGGACGATTTGCCTCCGGAGAGCCAAGAGGCAGCGTTGCCCGTGGTTCATTGCCGCGAATGCGGAGGCATGGCCTGGATCACCGTGGTGAACGCCGCGGGTGACGGGTTCGTGTCGTCCCTGCCCGACATTTACAACGCCTACTTCAGCCCGCAGGACGATCCGCGTCTGACGTATCTGCTGCCCAGTCGTTCCGCCAGCGGGGTTCTGAGCCGCGCGCAGCAGGTGGAGGGGTACGCGTGCCAAAAATGCCTGCGTTGGCGCGTTCATGCTCCCGGCGCGCAAAGCGGCCCGGAAGATCCTTGTCCATTCTGCGGCGGTCACGCGTGGAAAAGGATATGGCGCTCTACGCCTAAAACCCGCTCTTTTTCTTTCATGCGCGGTTCTCGGGGCGGGAAATCCATCTGCTGCGCCTATTGCGGTTCGGCTACGGGCACGGGCATTTTTGGCATTGCCGCCACGTCCATGGCCAGTTTCGTCGTGAGCCGCCTTTTCGCTTCCAGGGAAAACCGGGAAGCGAAACTCCTGGCCTTTGCGGATTCGGTGCAGGATGCGGCCCACAAGGCTGGGTTCATTGAAGCGCGCAGTTTCCGCACCATTCTGCGCCAGGCACTCGCGTCTTGGCTGGCCAACCAAGCGGGACGCGTTACCTACGCCGACTTGCACGCGCGATTGTCTGAAGATCTGCGCCAGCAGTTCGCGGCCCCTGCTGCGGCATCCGATGAGGATGCTTCGGAGTTCATCGGTGCCATGACCCATGCGGATCTCATGTGGTTTGACACCGTGGAAGCCCTTTTCGAGGCGGATGAGCAACCGGATGCGTGGGCCGTGGAGGGCGTATCGGCGCGTCTGGAGTGGGAAGCGTTCAGCGAATTGACCTTTCGCTCGCAATTCGGCCGCACGCTGGAGAATACGGGATGCCTGACGCTCCACTGCGACGCGTCCGTTTTGGCTGAGGTTGCCCGCGAGCTGGCGGAATCCGCCCCCGAACGACTGGGAAGCCTGTTCGCCCACGCCACCGCAACGCAGTTCCGGCGGTTCTTGCTCGGCGTTGTCTACAGGATGTTGCGCGACGGCGCGGTGCGCATTGATCCAGACGGCCTGGATCCCATCGGAAAATGGGCGGTCTCAGGCGGCAACTGGTTCAGCGTGACGCATGGCCACCCATTGCTCCGCCGCAGCTATCCATCGTACGGCAGCCAAGCGCGCAAGCCGTTGCTGCCGAGTCTGGGATATGGCCACCATCTGTCCCCGCTCCTGGACGCCGGTCAGTCTGCGCGTTGGTATCCTCTCTGGGCGCGTAAAGCCTTCCCGGGCGGCGACAGCCTGAAAGGCGATATTCTGGAAGGCTTCTACGTTGAGGCCTTTGATGGCCTGACGCGGCATGGCCTGACGGAAGCCCTGCAACGCGAGAGAACGCCGCGGACCTGGGTTCTGAAGGCGGATCAGGCGTTCGTGAACCCGGAGACCGCGGGGCTTGAATGCAACCGTTGCCAGCGCGTGACGCACGCCCCGCCGGACGCGCTGGCGCTATGGCAAGGCATGCCCTGCCTGAATCCCAGTTGCGCGGACGGCGTCCTGCAAGGCAGGCCGCGCTCTGCACCAGCCCCGTTGCTCAAGGAGCATCTGACGCGCGGGATCCTGTGCAGAGTGAACGCCCGCGATCATTCCAGTATGCTGGAGGCGGACCGACGGCGACGCATCGAGGAGAGATTTCAACAAGACGGGCATTCTTGGTACCCCAACCTCATATCCACGACCCCGACCCTGGAACTGGGCGTGGACATTGGTGATCTCGCGTCCATTATGCTCTACAACGTGCCGCCGCAGGCCGCGAATTACGTGCAGCGCTTCGGACGCGCGGGCCGTCGCAACGGTCAGGCTCTGGGCGTAACCCTCGTGCAGAGCGAGAGCCACGATCTGTTTTTCTGGCAGGATCCGCTGGCCATGATTGCCGGCTCCCTGGAACCGCCCGGCCTCTATCTGGAAGCCTTCGCCATCTTGCGGCGGCAGTGTTGCGCTTTTACCCTGGAACGCTTCTGCGCGGAAACGACGCGCACCGCGGGCTACGGCAACGTCCAAGAGGCCGTCAAGGCCATGGAGCAATCGGACCGAGGCGCTTTTCCCTTGGCCTGGCTTGACTTCGTCGCCCGCCATGCGGATGACTTGCTGGCCTCGTTCCAGGCCCTGTTCCGCTTGTCCGACGGTATCCAGGCGCGCCTGAAGGCGTATCTCAGCGACGAGGAGGAGGATGCCTCGCTGGCGCGTACCGTCCGGGCCTGCGTGCAGGAAGAACAAGAGGACTGGAAGCAATGGGGAGCCCGCGCGGACGGCCTGACCCGCGAAATCAGTCAATTGCGCCACGCGTATCCGCCGCCTACGGATCAAAAAAAGCAGATCCGGGCTTTGGCTCGGCAACGCCGGACGTACCGCGCGATTGTCCGGAAAGCATCCCGTAAGGATGTCTTGAACTTGCTCACGGACAAGGGTATCCTTCCCAACTACGCCTTTCCCGAAGAAGGCGTCAAGCTGCAATCCGTCATTTACCATCCGGCCCGCGAGGCCCGCGCGAAGCCCGAAGATCAAACCTCCGAATATGTGCGACCGGCCCGATCCGCCCTGACCGAATTCGCGCCGGGCGCGCGTTTTTACGCCGAGGGGCATCATGTCGAGGTGGACGCCGTGGATCTGAAAGTGTCGGAGCTGGAGGAATGGCGTTTCTGTCCCGACTGCGCCCATATGCAGTTGGAAGCGGGCCAACCGGCTGCCCACTGCCCGGCCTGCCATTCCGCCAAGTGGCCGGACATAGGCCAAAGGCAAAGAATGGTGTTCCTGAAACAGGTTCATGCCTTGACGCCGGCCTCGGCGGCGCGCATCACGGACGATCAGGAAGATCGTTCGGTCGCGACCCACGAAAGGCTGCTTTTCGCGGCCCCGCATGCAGCGGCGGATCAGACCCAGGCAGGATACGTCATCGATTCGCTGGCCCAGCCTTTCGGATTCCAGTTCTCGCCCCGCGTCGTGTTCCGGGACGTCAACTTCGGGAGCGCCCGGGGCACCCAGGAAGGCAGCCTGATCTTCAACCTGGCGGGCGAGGAAATCCGGGCCATCGGCTTCGCGTTGTGCCGCGAGTGCGGACGCGAGTTGCCGGACGGCGGAGCGGAGGGACTGAAAAAGATGCATGCGCCCTCTTGCTCCGGACGCCGGGCAGACGACCAGAGCCCTTATCGCGTCAAGACGTTCCTGTACCGCGAGTTTCCCTCGGAAGCTGTGCGCGTGCGCTTGCCGCTGAACCACCAAGACGAGGAGCAGGTGCATTCCTTCCGGGCCGCCTTGCACTTGGGCCTGCGCCGGCATTTTCGCGGCCAGGTGGATCACATCGCGTCCACGACGTCGCTGTACCTCAGGGAGCGCTATTCGGCGCAGGAACTCTACGTGTACGATACCGTGCCGGGCGGTACGGGATACTTGGAGCAGCTGGCGCATCCCGATCATTTCAAGGCCGTTCTGGAAGGCGCATGGCAGGAACTGGAGCATTGCGCCTACTGCAACCAGGAACAGGATCCGGAACGAGACGGTTGTTATCAATGCCTGCGGCGTTACGGGGATCGGCGCGGGTTCAAGCAGGTCTCGCGCGCGACGGCCATGAGCCTGCTGCAGGACATTCTGGGCCATTGGTCCGACCTGAAGGCAGAGCATTTGGACCGCATCCCCGAAGCGCAGTTGGAAGAAAGCGAACTGGAGAAGCGTTTCGTTGCTTGGCTTGAGCGGAAAGTGCAGGCCGCGGGCGGCTCCTTTTCCAAGGCATCAGTCAGGGGGCGAGTCGGCGGATACCGGTTCCGCATAGGCGGATGCGCATGGGAGATGGAGAACCAGGCGTTGCTGGATGCGCGCAGGAGCGTGGCGCAACCGTCGCGCGCGGATTTCCTCATTCATCCCTCCGACTCCCTGTCTACGCGTCCCATCGCCGTGTTCATGGATGGCTGGCGTTTTCACCGGGATCGCCTGCCGGAAGATTTCCAGCAACGCGCCGCGATTCGGGACTCCGGTCAGTTGCGGTGCTGGTCGCTGGCGTGGGAGGACTTGGAAGATCCGGCCGAGTCGCGCACGCGTACGGAAGCCTGGGATCCTTGTCGGACCTTCAAGCCCCTAAGCCTTAAAGGTGTGCCCCCCAGCGAGGATGCGGAGTTGCGGCGTCTGTTGCACGAAGGAGGCAGGGGCAATGCGGCCGCGTTGCTGCTGCATTACCTACAACGACCGGACGACGCAACATGGTCCCAAGAGGTCGGGTGGTTGGCCGTGCGGACGCTCGGAGAAGGGCGCGTAACCGGCGAAGAGCTGTTGGCGCGGCTGCCCTCCCATCCCAGCGTGCAGGAGATCTTCCGGGAATTCCGCATCGGGTCCTTTTTCGGCCTCGCGCAAACGGGCCGTTCCTGCCTGGCCATAGGCGCCGAGGAGGCGGACTTGCGGACCAAACGCGTCGCCAACGTCCGCGCGGTGCTTTTCCTGGATCAGGACGCGGACGAGGAAGCCGCGCACAGCAGCTGGCGCGGCGCGCTGCGCCTCATGAACATGTTGCAGTTCCTGCCCTTGGCCTATTGGCTGTGCTCCGCGGACGAAGATCCGGCGCCGTATCCCTCCCGCGACGCGCTGCCCTTGGCCGCGGACGGCTGGGAAGACGTCGCGGCGATCAGCGACGCCAGTTTCGACGTCCTGTTGCGGAAACTGCGCCGTTCACCCGCAGCGGCCAGGCCGGAAGTGGGATACGAAGTGACGCAGCAGGGGAAGGTGGCCGGCGAATTGGAGTGGGCCTGGCCGGATCTGCGTTTGGGCCTGACGATCGAAGCCTTGTCCCCGCTTGTGCAGGCTCAACTGCAGGAGGAAGGCTGGACTATTTGGACGCGACGGGAAGCGGAGGCCAATATGGAAACGGTAAAAAGCGTTCTGTTACGGAGATCTGAACCATGAGTCAATCGAACGTGCAGGTGGGCGTTCACATCAATGTGCTTGACTGCCTTTTGGACTTGCCGCATCAGGCGCAGAACAAGGTCAAGGACTTCATTCGCAAATTTCAGCGCCAGCCGGATTCGCCCGGCATTAACCGCGAAAGGATACAGGGCGCGAAGCATCTGTATTCCGTGCGCATCGATCAGAGATACCGGGGCGTGACCTACAGTCCGCCCCGTTCCGGCGCGGTCATCCTGATGTACGTGGGCGATCACGACGACGCCTATGCCTGGGCGACCCGGCATAGATGCCAGGTGAACGCGGCGACCGGCGTTCTGCAAGTGTATTCGTCGGTGACCGTCGCGGCGCCGGACAAGGCCGCGGCGAGCGTCTCTCCCGCGCCGCAGGCCCAAGGGCTGTTGGATGCCCTGCAACTGCGGGATCGCCAGGCGTTGCGCCTGGGCATTCCCGAAGAACTGATCCCCTTGGCCCGTTCCATCAGCCATGAAGAGGACTACGAACAGCTCAAGAAGCATTTTCCCCAAGAGGCGCAAGACGCCCTGTACATGCTCTTGGCGGGCTACGAGTACGGCCAGGTGCTGGACGAACTGCACCAAAGTCAGGAGGAAGAGCCGGACGTTGACACCGATAACATCGCCGCGGCCTTGGCGCGTACCGGAAGCCGCGCGCATTTCTGGGTGGTCGACGACGAAGAAGAGCTCAAGCGCATGCTGGACGCGCCGTTGGACAAGTGGCGCATTTTCCTGCATCCGTCCCAACGCCGCCTCGTGGACAGGCACTGGAACGGTCCCGTCCGCGTGTTGGGCGGCGCCGGTACGGGCAAGACTGTCGTGGCCATGCACCGCGCCCGCTGGTTGCTGCAGTTCCATGCCTTGGAGGCCGAGTCCAGGATTCTGTTTCTGACGTTCTCGGCCAACTTGGCGGAGGATCTCAAACGCAACCTGCGCGCCCTGCTCGCGTCCGAAGACGATTTCAAGCGCCTGGAAGTGGTTCATCTCGACAGTTGGGTGTTCCGTTTCCTGAAACAGAACCAGGCGTCCTTCAGCATCCTGTACGACGCGTCCCTGCGGGAACAGACCTGGGCCGAGGTAATCCAGGAGCACGGAACGAACCTGGAGTTTGATCAACGCTTCTATGAAGACGAGTGGCAGCATGTCGTGCTCGCGCAAGGCGCGTTCAGCCAAGCGGAATATCTGCGCGTGCAACGCACAGGCCGCGGCGCGCCGCTGACGCGCAGCAAGCGGGCTCAGATCTGGAAAGTGTTCGAGGCGTTCCGCGCCCGTCTCAAGGCCAGCGGCTACGCGGAGCGCGAAGACGGCTTCCGGGAGGCGCGGCAGATCATTGAAGCCAACGGCTTGCGCCGGCCGTACGCGTCCGTGATCGTGGACAAAGCGCAGGATCTGGGCAACGAAGCGTTTCGCCTCATTCAGGCTTTGGCGCATCCCGCCCCCGCGGACGCGGATGCGGAGCCGGAACTCAAGAATCGCCTTTTCATCGTGGGCGACGCGCACCAGCGCATCTATGACCGGCATGTCGTGCTGGGCCGGTGTGGCATTGACATTCGGGGACGGAGCCGGCGGTTGCGGATCAACTACCGCACGTCGGAACCCGTCTTGCAGACGGCCGCCGCCATCATGGACGGCGAGGCCGTCGATGATCTGAACGGCGGCCTGGACAGTCTCCGGGCGTATCGCAGTTTGTACGGCGGTCCGGATCCGTATTATCTGCCCTTCGCCTCCTTCCTGGAGGCGGTTGAAGGCGTAGTGGCCTGGATCGAGAATCTGCGTCGGAACCAGAGCTTGAACTACGGCGATTTCTGCCTGGTGGCGCGCAAGAACAGGACGTTGGATCAGTGGGCAGAGGCGTTGCAGCACAGCGGCCTGGACGCATACCGCCTCCAGCGCAACAATCCGGATGCCGGCGATATTGACGCCGTCCGCTTATCTACCGCTCACCGCGTCAAGGGGCTTGAGTTTTTCTGCGTGGCCATTCTGGATGCGGACGCGGGCAGTTATCCCGATCTGAAACACAGGCCCTCGGCGGCGGAGGCGAGCGTCGTGCAACAATGGCAGCAACGGGAACGGGCATTGTTGCACGTAGCGGTTTCGCGGGCCAGGCGTCATTTGGCGCTATGCACGGCGACAGGCGCTTTCTCCTGTTTCTTGCCTCCGCCGCCGTAGGGCGACGGACGCATTGCGACCGCAGACAGAGTTAATCGAGACGATAGCCGCGGATGCAAGGCGCGCTCCGGCACATGTTGCCCTGTTCGCTTGCAGTCTGGATGCGACAACGCGGCTGTTGCGTCAAGGCATCGAACGCCTCCCGCGTAGGCATGGCCGCAATCCGGACATAATGCGCCTCGGTACCCCGACACGCGAAGAGAGAACGTGTTATTGCCATAGGGCTTTTTCCGGTTACGATTGGAGTAAGGCGGTTATTGCGTTCTTGCATCCAGTCAAGGCGATAGATTGCAAGGGCTCCGTCCAAAGCATCTAAAGCCGGCAAGAACGTCGCGCATAGCCGGCAGACGCTACAATCGCTTGCGCGCGGACAAAGGCGGGACGGACCAATGGCGGAACGCAGGACGCAAATCTCATTGCAACCGGCCGTGTTGCGCTGGGCGCGGGAACGCGCGGGTTTCAGCCAAGACGAACTGGCGACCAAAATGCGAGTCACGCGGGAACGCGTACAGGAATGGGAACAATCCGGGAAAATCAGCAGGGCGCAAGCGGCTGGACTGGCCCGCTGCACCTATACGGCCCTGGGGGCGTTGTATCTGAAGAAACCCCGTACAGAAACCTTGCCTATAACTGACTTTCGTCGGCGCGGCGATTCGTCCCGGCCTTCCCTGAACCTGCTTGAGACGGTGGAAACCATGTTATGGCGCCAAGCATGGATGCGCGGCGATTTGATCGAGAAAGGGGCGGACGCTTTGCCTTTCGTGAGTAGTTGTTGCGCCGTTATGGACAGTCCCCGGTTCTCTGCGCGCAGTCTGCGCGCTGCGTTGGATTTGAACAGGCACTGGACGGAAGAACATTCTGGCTGGGCGGATGCTTTAGGGTGGTTGCAGGACAGGGCGGACGCGGCCGGCGTGCTTGTAGTTTTCAACGGCGTCGTAGGCAATAACGCGCACCGTCCGCTTGACCCGGAGGAATTTCAAGGCTTCGCCCTGGCGGATCCCTACGCCCCGCTCGTTTTCGTTAATAACGCCGATTGCAAGGCTGCCCAGATGTTTACCTTGGCTCACGAACTCGCCCACTTGTTGGCGGGCGCGACCGGCGTGTCGCGCTTGGAAAACCTGTCATTTCCGTCTGATGCTACGGAACGGTTCTGCCATAAGGTGGCCGCGGAGTTCTTGATGCCCGCGGTTGCACTGAAGGCGTGTTGGCCCGCGGCTGAACGGGCATACGATGCCTTACAGTTCGTCGCCGGCCGGTTCAAGGTCAGCCCTTTGGTCGCCGCGCGATGCGCTTGGGCCGCCGGACTGATCGACCGCGAAACCGGCCATCGGTTTTATCGGGACGCAAGCGGACGGTTACCGCAACCATCGGCCTCGCGGGCGCAGGCAGGCGGCCCTTTCTGGCATTGCCAGCGCGGGCGCATCGGCCGGCGTTTCGGCGCCGCCGTCGCGCAGGCCGTCCAGGAAGGCCGGTTGCGTTACAGAGATGCGTACGGCCTTACCGACCTGAAGGGCCAAACCTTCGATGAGATGCCGACCCGCTTCGGCATACGCCTGTGAGGCGCGCGGCTTCTCCGCCGTTCGTATGGCATCCGAACGCCAACCACAAGCGTTAAGGCCCATGTCGGGCCGGAACCAGCAGATCTCGTTGCAACCGGCCGTCTTGCGCTGGGCGCGGGAACGCGCAGGGTTCAGCCAAGACGAACTGGCGACCCAAATGAGGATCAAGGTGGCGCGCGTACAGGCATGGGAGCGTTCCGGGACAATCAACATCAAGCACGCGGATAGGCTTGCGCATTGCACCTATACGCCCCTGGGGCAATTGTATCTGGACAAGCCGCGTGAAGATACGTCGCGCATTCCGGACCTCCGCGCCCAAGGTCCGCGCGTACGGCCTACTCTGACGCCCAATTTACTGACGACCGTCGAAACCATGTTGCGGCGTCAAAACTGGATGCGCGATGAAGTGCAGGCATGGGGTACGGAACCCTTGGCCTATGTCGGCAGTTGCCATATGGAGGATGATCCCCGCCGCGTGGCGCACGCGTTGCAAGATGCGCTCCAATTGACCGCTGATTGGACCGCAGGCGTCTCTACCTGGACGGACGCGCTGGACCATTTGCGGGACCGCGCGGAAGCGGCAGGCGCGCTTGTGGTCTTCAACGGCATTGTGGGAAACAATACGTTCCGCAAACTGGACCCGGATGAATTTCAGGGCTTCGCGCTGTCTGATCCCTACGCGCCGCTCGTATTCGTCAACAACGCTGACTTCAAGGCCGTTCAGATATTTACGTTGGCGCACGAATTGGCGCATCTGTTAATCGGCCGTTCCGGCCTCACCCGGTTTGAGGGACTGCAACCGGCGCCTTATCCTACGGAGCAATTTTGCCGTCAGGCGGCAGCGGAGTTCCTGGTGCCCGAGGCTCGCTTGCGACGATATTGGCCCCTGTCCAGGCAGGCAGACGATTATTTTCAGTCCGTTGCCCGTCGCTTCAAGGTGAGTTCCCTTGTTGCCGCGCACCGCGCGCTGGACGCTCGATTGATATCCGAGGAAACCTATAACCGATTCTACCGCAGTCGAAAGTGGCAGCGGCGCCCCACGGCCTCGCACGGCGGCGGGAGTTTTTGGTGCCATCAGCGATGGCGCTTGGGCCTTCGTTTTGGCCTTGCCGTGGCGCGCGCGGCGAAAGAAGGCCGTCTGCTCTATCGGGAAGCGTACAGTCTTACTGATTTGTCGGGAGAAGCCTTCAACCAGCTACCGGCAAAGTTTGGCGTACGCCTGTGAATATAAAAGGGCCTGCCCCTGCGTACCGGATACGACTGTCTGCAATGGAAGCGGCCTGTCGACGCTACGGCCACCGCATGAATCGCGTCCGGGATTTTGGACTGGCCTGCCCATTACGGTAGATCCCGACGCGCGCTGGGCATGGACATGGTTCGCAGCGAAATCGGACGCCGAACCGGTTGCGCGGGACAAAGAATGTACTGGGCGGCCCCTTGGCCGCCTACCCGTTCATAGGCATCGTCGCGGCATGGATCTCGCCATGACAAGCAGCGTCGTCGTCCGTTTGAGGACAAGAAGGGGCGGTTGAGTTTTTACGCGGTCTCCGACGTATCGTCAGCGTCTTGCGTTGCCTTGGCAGCAGCGGGGTTCATTCGTTTTTCCAACTGGGCTTTGCTGTGAGCCAGTTCAGCTTCTACCGCGGCGATGTACGCCTCCCTTTCGGTCGTCGTTTCGTACCAAGTTCCCGTTTCAGGATTGATCAAGCGCATCTGGCTATAGCCATACAATAATTCCGGTTGGGGTTCTGACAATCCCCATTGCGTTCCCAGCACGTCGCTGAGCCAACGTTCTGCATGCGGCAGGATTTCCCGATAGAGACCGTCGGCTTGCAACTGGAAACCTTGCAGGAGAAGACCGTCGGACCGCCGTTTTTCCGGATCGTAGATCCAGTATTCACGGACGCCCGCTTCGACATAAAAATGCTTTTTATCGCTGATCTTGGGGCCGACGCCAACATCCTTCCGCCATGTGCCTTCCGAAAGCACTTCAATCACCAAATCCGGCGGTCCGTCATGCTCCACGGCGAAGGCTCCCACTGACGGCGAAGAACGCGGCGCTAAGTACAACGCCACGTCTGGTGCAACGCGTCTCTTGCCGCCCTTGGCATGCAGGTACGCGTCGCCGGCGATTTCATAGGCCGTGGCTCCCGTACGTTGCAAATGACGATCCAAGGACTGGTCCAGGATTTTCACGGCGTGATAATGGATGCGGCCGGCAACTACTCGAGGACCCTTTACCGGATACAAGTCGGGATAGGCGATGCAGGGATGGACTTGATCCTGCCGCGGCTTCACATTGGCCTCTGACGCGACAGGCTTCTGCGACGCTAGAACTTCAACAGCCATAACGCAACTATATGAACGGAAAACGATACGCCGGCATTATGCCAACGCATCTATTGCGCATGCGTGCCGTAAGTTAACGATACCTTGCCAGGCAATCCGTTACTTGGAACTTGGACTCTACGTCCATGCATGCAGTCTGATATGGCGGGCGTATCAGGTCAGTGCTGCCGCGAGGTTATCGACTGCTTGCCGGGCGTTGGCCAAGGCTTCGGCATACACCGCGGTATCCACGCTGAAGGAAATGACGTTGAACCCGATGTCCATCCACTGCCGGCATTGCGCGAGGTTGCTGGGTTGGATGCCGGCTCCCAGTCCGCGTTGCCGACAACAGGCGATCACGCGTTGCAGGGCCGCCTGAAAATCGGGATGGTCGAACTGTCCCGGAATGCCCAAAGACTGGGACAAGTCCGATTGTCCCACCCACAGGACGTCCACGCCCGCTACGGAAGCGATATCGTCCAAATGGTTCAGGCCCTCCGCGCTTTCGATCTGGCAGATGATGGCGGTGGAGGCGTTGAGAGCATCCATCTGTTGCCTGGGATCGCCCGTTTCGTAACGGGTCACGGAGCCGCCCAGGCCCAAGCCCCGGCGTCCCAAGGGCGCGTATTTGGCGGCCTCGACGACGGAGATGGCCATGTCAGGCGTTCGGACGTTGGGCATCATGACGCCCATCGCCCCGGCGTCCAGGGTTCGCGCGATGAAGTGGTATTCCGCTTGGGGGACGCGCACGATCGGCGTTACGGATGTAGTCCGGAACCAGGCAATCTGATCCGCGATTTGCGCGGACGTAAAAGCGCCGTGCTCCATGTCCAGCAACACGAAGTCCAGCTCGGCCTGCGCGGCCAGACTGGCGACGCCGCGAGTGCCGAATTCCCAGATCATGTGGCCGACCGGCACTTGGCCGGCCTCCAATTGCGCCTTGAGGCGATTCGGTTGCATGATCTCCGCCTTTCTGCCTGTGTTTTGATCCAAGAGCCGCGGCATCTCAAGGGCGCGCGCCTGTCGGCGAAAGGGAACGCCCTGCCGTGCGGGCCAACGCAGCCGGGCCGCGTAGGCAAGGCTAAGTATACGGTTTCCGGAACGAATCCCCGCGCGCACCGCTGTCGGCAGCGACGGTGCATCTTGGATGCATCGTATCCCTATCATAATCGGATACGGGACAATGCGCGCGTACCGTGGAGGCAAAGCTGTCCCGTTGCCTTGGAGCCTAACGAACCGCAGGCCAACCAAGGAACCATGTCCTTTTCCATAGCACAATCTTGCATTGCTTGGATCCGGCGTTACTCTCAATTAGCACTTTCATTCTATAATGTGCGAGAGCAAGCTGGCAGGCCTCCAGACCCATCGGCAAAGGCGCTGCCCGGCCTGCGGTTTCGCCCAGGGGCAAGGAATACGGATATGCAACGGGTAAGCGTTTACATCGACGGCTTCAATCTCTATTACGGTCTCAGGACCCAAGGCTGGCAACGCTATTATTGGCTCGATCTGAGGCGTCTGGCAGGCAACATGTTGCGACCGGGCCAACGTCTGATAACGGTCAAATACTTTACGGCCCGCGTTGCTTCTTCGCCCCAGGATCCAGACAAGGCGAAGCGCCAACATGCGTATCTGGAAGCCTTGAGCCTGCTGCCGGATTTGCGTATCTGCTGGGGACGCTACCGCAGGAAGGCGTTCGCGTGTCCTGATTGCGGCGCGACGCGGCAGTTCTACGAAGAGAAAATGACCGACGTCAATCTCGCGACGGAGCTGCTGGAAGACGCGTACGGCGACTTGTACGACAGGGCGGTTATCGTGTCCGCCGACAGCGACCTGGTCGGACCGGTACGCGCGGTCCGCAAGCGATTTCCGCGTAAACGGATCATCATCGCCTTCCCGCCCGGAAGGAGTTCATATCACTTGGGCCAGGCGGCGACCGGGTACTTCAAACTGGGACGCAAAGTGCTGAGCGACAGCCAACTGCCCGACCGCGTGCCGAACGGCGCCTACGTCTTGCAACGGCCCCGGAGTTGGCGCTGAACGCCCGACCGTCGCGGCGCGTAGGCTACGCTGGCCGGAGCGCAACGTCAGGCGTCTGGACAGCAGAAGGCGCGCAGGCTAGCGCCAAGGCGCCGCTTGAATCCGCGCCCGCGTTCTTGGCGGCCCCATCCGTCTTGGGGCTGTCTATCGGGAGCGCCTTCTCCATATCGCATTCCAGAGCGCTCGCATCATCCGCGCGCCCAGTCCCTGCCTGCGACGGCGGCCGCGCGGCGCGGCCGGACGCGCCGCCGGACGACGCTTGCGCGCGAGGGTCTCGTGGCGCTGCATGACGTGCAGCGCCATCCGGCAATCGTTGAGCGCGTCATGGCTTTGCCTGCGCCGCCAGCCTGCGTCTCGAGCCGCAGCCTCCAGTTTCGGCCTGTAACCGACCTTGAGGCCGGCTTGCAGATCGTACATGGCGCAACGCCATGTCCATCCGGGCGCCTTCTTCCCATAGCGCGCGCAGGTTTGCTGGAACATGCGCTTGTCGAACGGCGCGTTCCAGGCCAGCAACACGGACGCCTTATTCAGTCGCGCGCGGATGCGCCGGTAATGTTTCGGAAAAGGTTTGGCTCCCAATCGCTTCAGTTTTTTCTCCGTCAGGCCGTGTATTCGCGCGGCTTTGGGATCGATGGAATCCTGAGGCTGAAAGTACAGGTTGAATATCCGTTTGCCGCGCGTGTTCAGCGCGGACATTTGCACCAGTTCGGCCTGTTTGCCCAAGCCAGTCGTTTCCGTGTCGACGATGATCACGTCCTTGCGATTCAGCAAGTCGTTCCAATCCTGGGTCGTAGGCATCGTTTCATTCCCTGGTTACGGCCCCCATTCGTTGAGGGGGAAGGAGGTTCATGCGTTGTCGATGGCGTGCAGTATACCTGCGGAGGGCAAAGGTTGGGGCACGCGAGGGCGGCCAGCCTTCATCCCCCGATCGTCCTGCGCGCGGACGCTTTCTCGCAGGCGATACGGAGAGACCTGCGTCCCAAACGGCCATATCCTGAGCGTTGCGTCATGCTTCGATGATCGGATACAGCCTGTGAGACGTACGTGGGGTACCTGCGATGCGGAACGGCCCGTCAAAGCCCGTTGGGGCGGTTTAGCGGCCTCCATGTCCAGCGCAGTCGTACTTCAGCACAAAGACAATCCTTTGCCTGGAAAAACGTTATTATTCAGGGTATGCGCCATAATCCGGTTACGGCATCGTTTAATGGCAAGCAGGTGCGACGTTCCCAATTTTCAATTGCGCGCAGCAGGGAACATGACGGAATACGTTACGTCTGACCGGGTCGAGCCGAGGTCCAACCACTGTATCTGGGTGCGTTTTGCCGACGGCATTGAAGGGAAGATCGATCTCTCGCGTTGGGTAGGCGTAGGGGCATTCAAGGCGTGGGACAACACCGTACCCTTTGAGGCCGTGCATATCACCGCATGGGGCGCGATCGGGTGGAACGAAGAGCTGGATCTGTGCCCGGACGCCCTGTACATGGAACTTACGGGCAAAACCGAAGCGGAATTATTCCCGGCTCTCCGCGCGGAGGCGCGCGCAGGCCGGTAATTCGTCGTTGCAGCGGCGTCGTCATTCGTTCGTACTTCGCAGATTGCGTTGATCTTTGATCCCGGCCTAAGACAGGAATCCCAAGCCGCGTTGCGCGCCCGACCGTACCCAGTGAATGCGCGCACTCCGTACGCGAGACCAAGGCCCCGCGTCGTCCATGGCGTTCGCGGTATCGTACCGAAGTAGGAAGCGCGGGCTCGCGCGCCGACATTCCGGACGGGACCCCGCTTGGCCCCCTTGGCACGGCCAGAAGCGCTGTCATAGGCCCAAGATCCGGCAGGACACAGGCCGCGTTGGTTTTTTGTTGGACATCCCGTGAACCGGCGACTATTCGCCGGGAGACGGATAACCTCTCGCGTTCTCCGTAGGGCAATGCCCTGTTATACGACATACCTTCCTGATTCTATTCCGATATAGCGATGCCGTTCACAACGTATCTCCACCCTTCCGTTACGTCGCCTAAGACGAAACTTTTTCGTTACTTCCAATACTGCGTTGCCCAGGCATTGAACGCTCCCGGCGCGGATTGCCTCGTCTTCCATGAACGCGAAGCGGAGAGTGTCCCGGCAACTGACTGCAGACGAACGTTCGATTAGGCGGCACGCGTGGACAGAGAGACAGTTTGCCTTGGATTTCCAGCCGCGGGGGGCTGTTCGAGGAGGGACGTCAGAACGAGGAATGTATGGTGCCACTGTATAACCTCAAGGGTTGCGGGCAGGGTTGCAGGAAATTCATCCTTGTCCATGAGGGCGGCCATTGCTTGGCTAGACATCCGGTAACGTTCTTCATATTCCTTCAGCGTACGGTAGCTGTCCTCTATCAATTGCGCGCGCGTGGTATAGGAAACGGGAATGCGTTCCGTCTTCTTGTTGGCCATCACCGTTCTTTTGCGTCTAAAGAATTCTCTCTATGCATAACGCGGAGATGGTAACGCAAGGCCTTCTCGACCGTCAAAAAGCAAACAAAAAACGCCCCCTTCCGCGGAGGGGGCGTCAACTCAGCGAACCTCTCCGCTGAGGGGGTATCGTAGCGTTATTATAGCATAGGGGAGGCGTAGCGCCGCGACCGGAAATATATTCTTGCCTGGACGCCAATCTCGGCTAGGCATGACATGGTGCAACGGCGCCGCGAGCCGGACGCATCCGGTCCGGGGCAGGCGGTACGGCGACCGCGGCCACGCGCGGTAAGGGCGCCCTTTATTGCGCGCGCAGCAGGCGCTTCAGGTGCGTGCCCGTTTCCTGTTGCGCCAGCGTCACCTGCGCGCCGCTGTCCAGATCCTTGAGGGCGGCCTGGCCGGCCTGCGCTTCGTCCGCGCCGATGATGACCACGAACCGGATGCCCCGTTTTTCCGCGTAACGAAACTGGCGCCGGAGGCCGGTCGCGGCGGGGAACAGATCGGTCCGCAGCCCCTCCGCGCGCAGGCGGTGGGCGATTTGATGCGCGCCACGGGCCTGCGCAGCGTCGATTTGCGCCACCAGCACCTGCGGTTCCTGCCCCAGCGCCTCCGGGAACATGCCCCGCGCCTCCATAATCAGCAGGATGCGCTCCAGGCCCAGACTGAACCCGCAGGCGGGAATCCGTTTCCCGACGAAAAGGCCCAGCAATTCGTCGTAACGCCCGCCGCCGCCGCCGGAACTGGCCAGATCCGGAAACTGCACTTCGTAGATCGGACCCGTGTAATACCCCATGCCCCGCGCCAGCAGGGGATCCCAGCGCAGGGCGGGGCCCGCCGGACCGACGTCCAGCAAGGCCGTCAACGCTTCCAGATCCTGCAATCCCTGTTGGCCGTCCGCATGGTCGGCCAAGACTTCGGCCAGGAGGGGACGCATCGCTGGCGGTTTCTGGCCGCCGCCCAAATTCGACATAACGCGCAAGAGGGCCTGGACGCTGGCCGGCGGCAGGCCGCGGGCCGCCAATTCCCGTTCGACGCCCTCCGCGCCGATTTTGTCCGCTTTGTCGATGGCCACCAGCGCGGTCGCATGCAAGGCGGACGGGACGCGGGACGCGGCCAACAGGCCGTTCAAAACCGCGCGGTGATTGAGGCGGAGGCGGAAATCGGAGCCCGGTTCGAAGCCCAGCGCCTGCAACGCGCTGACGCCGGCGTTGACGACGTCCGCCTCCGCGTCCAGGCTTTCCAAGCCCACGATGTCCACGTCGCACTGCATGAATTCGCGGTAGCGGCCTTGCGCGGGACGTTCCGCGCGGTATACCGGCTGGATCTGGTAGCGTTTGAAGACAGGCAGGAGTTCCTGTTGATGCGCGGCCACCAGCCGCGCCAACGGCACGGTCAGATCGTAGCGCAGGCCCATGTCGGCCAACGCGTCGTCCGGCGCGGACGAGGCTAGGGCCTGCGTCAACTTCCGGCCGCGCTTGAGCACCTTGTACATGAGTTGCTCGCCCTCCTCGCCGTATTTGCCCTGCAAGGTGGACAGCCGTTCCATGGCCGGCGTTTCGACGGGCTGGAAGCCGTACAACTGGAACGCGCTTTGCACCGCGCGTATGACGTAGGCGCGGCGGGCGGCGTCGCGCGGCAGCAAATCGCGCATGCCGCTTACGGGTTGGGCAACGGGACGAGACATGAACGCGTCCTTGGTTCAGGGGCGGAGACGGCTGGCCAGCACCTGCCAGTAAGCCTGCACCCGGTGCTGACGCAGAGAGATTTTGTGGCCTGCCAGAAGCTTGGCGCCTTCCAAGCCGAACAGCAGGCCGAATTCCAGCAAGAGGTACCGACGCAGGACTTCAGCCCAACCCGGCCCCCAGTGCTTCCGGTAATACAGGACCTTGCTGGTATTGAACGCAATGTGGGTTTGGGCCGGCACCTGGGCCGAGCTGCGGCCTCCGAAATGCGTGATACGCGCCTGGGGGCAATAGAGGATGCGCCACCCCGCCACGCGCAACCGACGGCACAGATCCGGTTCCTCGCTGTACATGAAGAAGGCTTCGTCGAACCCGCCCGCTTCCGCGAAAGCCTCCCGGCGCACCATGAGCGCGGCGCCTTCCAGCCAGTCGGTCCGTTGGGCGAAGGCCGCGGGCCAGTCTTGCAACCGATACCGCCGCGCCCAGGGATTGCGCGCCCAGACGCGCCCCAGCCACGTGCTTTCCAGAAAGCCCGTCAACGGCGCGGGAAAAAGGCGCCGCGAATCCTGCAGGCGACCGTCCCCGCGGATCAAGGCCGGCCCCACCGCTCCGAGTCGGTCATCCGCGTACAGGGCTTCGTGCAGACGAACGATGGCCGGCGCGCGGGCCAGCGTATCCGGGTTGAGAAAGAACGCCGCGCGGCCCCGGCTGGCCCGGAAGCCGAGATTGTTGCCGCGCGGAAAGCCTACGTTGTCCTGCGCCGGGAGCAGTCTGACCCAGGGAAACAGGACGGGGAGCAACGCCGGCGTGGCGTCGGCGCTGGCGGCATCGACCACCACCATCTCCATGCTCAACGCGCGGGATTGCCCCGGCGCCGGATGCAGCAGCCGCAGACGGGGATCGGCCGTCGGGACGCTGTGGCGTTCCAGTTCGGCCAGGCAAGCGCGCAGCAGGTCCCATACGTTCCAGCTGACGGTAATGATGGATATGTCAGGCGTCAGGGCCATGGCGCACAGGGGACGGTTGCGGGACAGGCCACGCGCGGTCCCGCGCAGCCTACCCGCGCGGCGAAACCGCGGGCATCCGACGCGGGCTCCTGGGCTCAATCGGCTGCAGGATGGCGCGGCGTTCGGGCGTGAGACGATCCAGCAAGCCGTCCGACAGCTCGTAATTGAAACGCGTGCGCAGGAAGCGGGGCGAATAGCGGTAGATGACCACGCGCCGGTAACCCGGATTGACGCGTTCGGCGGAGCCGTGCGTGACGCAATCGGCGAAGAACAGCGCGTCGCCCGCCTTGAGATACACCTCGCGGGTACCGTACGCGGTGCCTGCGGCCTCCCGTACGTCGTGCGCCGCGACGATGCCCTGCCCTGCGCGTTTCAGGCGCGGATGGGCTTCGGTGGCCCGGTGACTGCCGGGAATGAGCACCGTGGGCCCGTCGCCGGGGCCTATGTCTTCCAGCGCCATCAAGACGTTGATTTGCCCGACCATCCAGGCGCCCGTGTTTTCCTGGCGGAAGGTGAAATAGAAGAGAGGCGCATGGCCGCCGCTGTGAATGTACAGATACCCGCCCGGCCCCCGTACGTTGAGGAAGTTCTCGTGAATGGAGAGGCCGTTGACGGGGTTGACGTATTTGGCGGCCAGGGGGTGCCAGGCTGGATGGTCGATCAGCCCTTCGAAGACGGGGCCGCCTTCCACGATGTTCTGGAAGTTCACGCCGTCGTCCAGCCCGTAGCTGTGGGTCTCCACATGGCCGATCCAGGACCGCGCCGCGCCGTCGGCGTCCGGTTCGGGATGGGCGATGTGGGCCCAATGACCGTCCACCCAGGCGTTCATGGCCTGCAAGTCCGCGGCGCTGAGCGCCTGCTCCAGAATGAGATAGCCATGGAGGTCGAACATGTAATCGACGAGTTCGGCATCGGTATCCGCGGTGACGCGGGGATCAAGAAAGGAGTCCGACATGGCAGGGCCTGCTGAGTGGAATGGATGAAAAACAAGATCAAGGTCCGAAAAGTATGCGCGAAAGAAGACCGAAATCCAATTTCCCGGACGCAAGCCCCGCCCGTAGATCGTTGGCGCAAGGCTGGACGCAGCGCAAGTCCGGCATCCCCTTCGGGCGCAAAACGATTTACAATTCCATTATGTTTCACCCGGAAGATCTCGCGCGCCTGCAAGCCGACGTCAAAGACCGCACCGCGGAAGGCGAAGGCCTGTTTCAGGATCTTCTGCGCGACGTGGAGGCGCTCAAGGGAGCCCGGCAACGCATCGCCCCGCGCACCGGGACGGCGATAGCGCTCATGGCCAGCGACGGGGGCAATATCCAACTCAAGTTCGATCCGTTTCACATCCAGATCGTGCGGGTGGTGAACTCGCAGGGCAAATCCTTGTGCCTGGACATCGTGTCCGCCCATACCGATCCCGATACCGTGCTGGCGCGGCACCGCAGCGCCGATGGAGAGCCGCAGTCCCCTTTGGGCATCCTCATGCGCGATCTGAAATGCTTGCCCGCCCAGCCGACTCTGAACGATCTGTTGCGCATTCCCATCAAGACGGATTCCGTGGCCGCGAGGCAGGCGAATTGGGTGGAGCGGTACCGGGACGTCGTGGAATGGGCGGGTTTGTACGAACTGATCTGCCATCGCCACCATGCGGCGGACTGCCTCATCGTGCGCGACGGCCTCCTGCGCGGCTACGTGTTCAAACCGGAAGTTTTCCGGGAGATCGTGCAACGCATGCGCAAGCGCATAGACGCCATGCGCCGCGTTGAACAGCAGAACGTGTATCTGGTCGGCATTGCCAAACGCAGCAAAGTGCTGGATCGATACAATCTGGCCATGAACGTGGCGCGGCTCTGGCCTGCCGGGTCGCCCTACTTCGTGCCTGTGCCGTTCGCGATGGAACGCAAGACGTTCAGCCATCTCGCGTACGCCGAAACGGCGGAGGACAACAGCCGCGGCCTCAATGCCGGCGCGCTGCATTTCGTACGCTTCGGGGCCAAACTCCATGATCGCGTATGGGCCGTAGACGTCTTTGCCCCCCAAAAGCAAGAGGCGGCGACCATTCTGGGACATCTGTTGCATGACGCCAAGGTCGGTTTTCCCATTCCGTACTACCCCTACTGCCTGCAGCAGGCGCATGAGCACGCGCAGATCGGGACGTTGGACGCCAGCCTGCTGCAGGACGCCATTCTGGATAGCATTCGTTCCATGATGCCCCGGGAAAAGCGGGCCGACATCGAAGCCTACGTGTTGCAAACGGGAGGCGTGGAAACGTTCATATGAACGGCCTGTTTCCGCCGGAGCGCCTGGTAGGCGTTTTCAAATCCTTCAGCGACGGCGGCCTGGAGTTCCAGGCGGATTTGGTCCTCCCCTACAAGAGCAAATTCCAGGAATCGCCCATGCATGGGCAGTTCCTGCTCGTGCAACTGACCACCGAAGCGGAGGCCGTGCTCGGCCGCATCACAATGGTGGAATCCCGCGGCCGGCTGAATACGGAAGGCGGCGATGAATACGCGCTCCGGTTCATGCGGGAAGCGGACGGCATACCCGAAGACGTGCGGGAGCAGCATCTCAAGTACCGCACCAATATGAAGGTCTTGGGCGTAATCAAGGCAACGGAGGAAGGACAGATCGTTTTCGTGCCATCCCACCGACGCCTGCCCCATTACGGAAGCAAGGTGGCGTTTCTGTCGGATGAATTGCTGAAGTTCATTGCCGGCCATGGCGGTCCCGGCGCGGAACTGGGCTTTCTCGGGTACGGGGAGTTCGTGTACGCCGGTAACGACGAGCGACTCAAAAAACATCCCGAACTCAACGTGCTTGCGCCGGCCGTCCTGCCCCGTTTCGAGGTGAGGCATCTGGTATCCCGCCGTTCCTTCATCTTTGCCCGCGCCGGTTTCGGCAAGTCGAATCTGGTCAAGTTGTTGTTCAGCCATCTGTATGCCGAAACGCCGGTCGTGGAGAAACGCCAAGGCCGCCAGGTTCCCGTCGGCACGCTGATTTTCGACCCGGACGGCGAATACTACTGGCCGGACGACAAGAACCGTCCCGGCTTGTGCAACGTTCCTGCCCTGAAAGACAAGCTGGTCGTTTTTACGGACAAGGAACCGCCCAGCAACTTCTACGGTTCCTTCGTTTTGGGCGGCATCAAACTGGATATCCGCGCGCTTCGCCCCAGCAAGGTGCTTGCCAATGTCTTGGCACCCGAAAAGCTGGAACAGCAGAACGTGCAGAAACTCATGCAGATGGACATGGCCCGTTGGGGACAGTTGGTCGACTTGATCGAACAGAAGGGACATGAAGCCGATCTTGCCCTGATCAAGCAATGGGTGCGCTTGGAGGACGGCCAAGAGGCGGAGACGCTGGCGGCCCGCGCGAACGTGACCCGGGTGGTGCGCATGCTGCACGATCCGAAGGACTTGCAGGATCCGAAGAAGCCGAACACGGTACTGGACGATCTGTGCATGGCTCTGCAACTGGGCCGCATCTGCATATTGGACATCTCGCGCATGCGCGGCAACCAAGGCTTGGCCTTGTCCGGCCTGATTCTGCAGCACATCTTTGAGCACAATCAAGAAGAATTCACCAAACGAGAGGCCGCAACGATTCCGACCATCGCCGTGCTGGAGGAAGCGCAAAGCGTACTGCAGGACAAAGGCGCGACCGAATCCCCTTACGTGAATTGGGTCAAAGAAGGGCGCAAGTACGATCTGGGAGCCATGCTGATCACGCAGCAACCCGGCAGCATTCCGCGGGAGCTACTCAGCCAAGGCGACAACTGGTTCGTTTTCCATCTGCTGTCGGAGGGCGACCTGCACGCGGTCAAACAGGCCAATGCCCATTTCAGCAAGGATCTGCTCAGTTCCTTGCTCAACGAACCCATCGTGGGCCAAGGGATTTTCTGGAGTAGCGCCGGGCGTAATCCGTATCCAATTTCGGTGCGCGTATTGTCTTTTGAAGATGTCTACAAGGTGCGCGATCCGCAGGAGCAAGCGCCTACAACGGCCACGTTTGCCTCCCAGTTGAAGCATATGCGGCGTCAGGCAGCCCGCTCTTTTCAAAACTTGAGATCCAGAATTAAGGCGGGAGAAAAGGTGCGGTGGACCGAGGCGCAAAACGTTTTGCGCGACGGCACGACCGACGAAATGCCTTGGCTAAGCCAACGCGCCAGAAACGAACTCATCTATACATTTCAGATCCAAATTCTCAATGCGGTGTTTGGAAGGCATCGCTGGCGAACGGAAGGCGAGCAAGGGCAAAAACATATCGTGCTTTTATCCGTACCGGCCGCCAAGAATAAAGCCAATGCGTCTTCATAAACGGCGGGGGCTGTACGGGCCGTACAATGCGGGATCCCCTTTAACGGGTAAACGCACCATTGGAGGAATGATAAATGAACTGGAAAGCATGGTTGGGTATCTTCACCTCGGTGTGGCTGGCAATAACCGTAGGCGGTGGTGGACTGCTGTACGCACATGAACTGTTTACAGAACGGCGTATGGCATCGGAACAACAACGCATAAAGGCCGAGCTCAAGGTTGAATCACAGCGTACGTTGAAGCAACAGATAATCTTCGCCTGCCGCCGGTACGTGATAGGCTACTTTGGCTTTTCTTCAAGTACCATCTTTGATGATCCCAGTAATGCGGCGCGTCGTAGAATGGATGAGTGCAACGGTGTGCATTGGAGAAAGGATCGGGGATTGCCTATCTTCCCTGAGATAAATTGGATGGATGTAAAATAGCCTGTTGGTTACGCGGGGTGAAAGTTTCTCCGTAGGCGTGGAGATAGTCTGCTTTTGGGCTAAAGAGACAATCTCTTCCTCGGTTCGGGTATGGCTGGTAGGCGAAGCTTTTGCTGTTAGACGTATTGCCCCTATATCCAACGACTATCCGCATGGATGTTAGCGCGGAGATCGATCAGGATGATGTCGATCTGTTGGAGGGGCGTTGGATCCGATCGATGCAGGGAACGGCAAACATAACTGTCTGACGCCACAACTCCTAGACCGCGTCTTTTGCCAACCGCTAACGCGCCTTGTTCGAGGCGTATTCGTAGTCATGGCGTCTTCGGGTCCAAAGGCAAGATAGGAATCGTTGTCCAGCATCGGACGCGTATGCCTTGCGGTAGTTGAAATTGAAGTGATTTGTGACGAAACAGAATTTCCTTGAAACGCCAGTTACCTAGATGGCCGACACAACGAATCGCTACGCAGCGGCACCCAAGGCGCTCACCGCTACCGACAATTCCTCGCCTGGCACTCAACAGACTCGCGCACAACAGGACCAAAGTCGGCTGCACCGGGTCAAAATCTGGATATAGGCATCGCACAGGGGTGGCTACGCCGTGATGTCGGTGGACAACTGCATGCGTTTCACCGACCGCATTTCCTTCAATAGCCGCGGGGAGAGAACAAACGCCGCCGCTACGCCGGCGCAAATCAGAGGCAGGCGACCGGAGGTATTGCGTTGGTTGCGGCAGGGATACAGGCTGAGGAACAAGGCCTCCGTTTCCCATACGATCTGGGTTCGGGACTAGATTCTGTTGAGAATTTTGTTTCCCTTGCAAGATGCTTATTTAAATCGACTTTTCGCCTCCGTAGTCGTAAATCCACTTTGAATAAGTATTCCAATACGGCGTTTTAGCTCTCACACAGATCACTGTGGGGCATTCCAGATAATTCTCAACAGGGCTAGTTGCCGCTATCGGTCGCGAAGGCTGGGGGGTGATCAATCCAGTACGCCAAGCGCTTCAGAAAATCGGACTGCGGCTCCCAATGTTCAATGCCTTGCTCGCCTGGGTGGGTCTCATGGAGGCGAACGCCTAGGCAAGGAATTTGGTACTGAGCCGCGGTCTCCACGGCACTGCTTCCCCACTGTTCGCCGATCACAAGGGGGATCACGCAAATGGCTCGCGACGCGTGTAGCGCCTGCCACTGGCTTCGCTGGTAGGCCCGCTCTACGTCGTCTGCGTCTGTTTGGGTCGCAATCTCGCATACGAGCAGGACGGTCTTGCCTTCCTTGGTGACGGGATGCAGGCAGAGCACGATATCCGCGAGCAACGGGTTTTCTCTTTCCGTATCCGGGAAGTCGCCGTCCCACCACGCCTCTTGGAACCGTTGCGTACGGTCCGGGTTATCTATCCGGTCAAAGTGGAGGATTTCAGGTCTCAGTTTGTGCTGCAGAATGGGAGTCAGGCACTGGCGCGCATAACCCGGAAGTTTGGACCGTACGCATCGTTCCAAAGCGGGTCCGTACAATAACCCTTTGAATTCTCGGCGTTGATCGTTCAATCCCTTATGCACGCCTTCAAACTGCGTTTGTATGCCTTCGAAGTGCATTTGCACTTCTTGGCGAAACGCATGCAATTCACTCGTCAACGCGTTGACCTTGCTCTCCAAGCCGTCAACTCTTTGCATAAGAGTAGGGCGTTTGAAGAGAGGTACGTGTTGTCCCATCCACTGTTTGACGGCCCGCAACCAAGCCAGCACGGCCTGCAACAGGTTGTGCGGTGGTTGGTCATGCGGTGCATGGTGCGTTGCATCCCCCAGCTTTTCACCCTCAAGTACCAAATGAGATGGGACGGGGGTGTTGGCATAGACATAACCCAAGCTTTCGGCAATGATGTCGCCCAGAAACTCCAGCGTTTCCCGAAATAACAGCTTGTCCTCTGCCGCGTTGGGCGGGAGTTCCTTTGCCCCTGCTGTGGAAAACGTATCAACGTACATACAAGGCTATCCAAGATAACAGAGATTGTGCAAGGCATTTTACCCTACGCGCGGCTAAATCGTTTAAGGTGCCGGTCTCTGATTCTTGCTATCTCTCATCGTTTGACCCTGTAGGATACATATAAGAAGTTCTTGCCCCCGTCATCGCTCGGACCAAATCGGACCAAACAGGCAGTACATCCCAAAATGTAGGGGAAATCGCTCTGATTGATAGCTGAAGCAGAAGCGTCCGCTTTTTCAGGCCTCCTTTTGCATAGGGCATTGTCGTATATCCGCTTGAAGGATCCAAGCGCGTTTGAGGGGGCTGGCCTTTAAGAGAGTTGGCTTACTTCATCCGTGCTTCATTGTCGAATGCCTGCATAATCCTTCGCGACGGCAATGGACCAGATAGCCAATTCCATATCAAACTCATCGGGATTGCTCACCCAGTACCGTCAACGTACGGGATCATCTGGTTTCTCATTGCCACGCGGATATGCACCCCACCCAATCCGTGTTTGATTGCTCCCTGCGCGGTAAATTCTGAAAGCCGCGCGGTTTTCTGTCTTGAACCCGCGGGGGATCCAGGATTGGTTCAGACAATTATATACGTGGTCGGAGAACCGCTTTTTCCGACGATCTGGAACCGGTCGCGTGATCCGCCACAACATGGGGACGGCGCGTTTGTAATGGGCGCTATGCATCCATTGATGGCGAACGTCTGGAAGCGCGTCTCCGCGCGCTCTCAATTTTGACTGTGTCTGGAGGCCAAGGCGTCGCGCAGGCTGTCACCGATGAAGTTGATACCCAATACCGTAATCAAGATCATGGCCGCGGGCGGCATCCAGTTCCAGGGGCCGTCTTCCGGTCAATGAGTATGTCTCGTTGTCTGGCCAGGAAGTAGACTGGCCTCGGTAACTTGGAGCGGGGCGTAGCCACAAGATAGATATTGGCATAGAATAAGCCGCTGTTGACGGGTTGCCGCCAAGCCAGCCATACGGACAGACGCGCTTGGGAAACTTATGCAGAGACGCTTTCTCGAATTTTTCGCGGGCGGCGGCATGGCCCGGGCAGGACTGGGCTCCGCATGGTCTTGCTTATGGGCCAATGACGCCGATGAAAAGAAATGCGCCAGTTACGTGCGCAACTGGGGTTCCCGCGATTTGTTGCAAGCGGATGTGGCGGCATTGACGACGGACGATCTGCCCAGCCCGGTTGAGTTGGCCTGGGCTTCTTTTCCGTGCCAAGATCTGTCGCTGGCCGGATCAGGGACGGGCTTGAGCGGCGCGCGGTCAGGCACTTTCTGGCCCTTTTGGAACCTTATGGCCGGCTTGGCGCGCGAGAATCGGGCACCTCGCTTGATCGTGATTGAGAACGTGTGCGGCACCTTGACTTCGCACGGCGGCCAGGATTTCGCTGCGATTTGCTCCGCTATGGCCGCTGCGGATTACCGGATCGGCGCTTTGGTTATTGATGCAGCGGCATTCGTACCGCAATCTCGTCCCCGCCTTTTCCTCGTTGCCGTCCGCAGCGATGATCGGGCGCGCCTTTCCCGGTTTACGCTGACGGAACCCCGCAGCCGCTGGATTACGCCCACGCTGCAGAGAGCCTTTGCCCGATTGTCGGAACCGCTGCAGCAGCAGTGGCTATGGTGGAAGCTCGCGTCGCCGCCGGAGCGCACTGCGGTCTTGGCGGATCTGATCGAGGCTGAACCGACCGGAGTGCCTTGGCATACGAAGGCGGAGACCCAAAAATTGCTGGACATGATGAGTCCTTTGCACCGGCAGAAAGTGGCGACGGCGCAACGATCAGGGCAAGGCAAAATCGGGGCCGTGTACAAACGAACGCGCGCCGATGGCAAAGGCGGCAGAACGCAAAGAGCCGAAGTCCGCTTCGATAACGTGGCGGGATGCCTCCGTACCCCAGGCGGAGGCTCAAGTCGCCAAATCCTGTTGTTCGTTACGGACAGCCACGTTCGTTCGCGGTTGCTGTCGCCGCGGGAAGCCACGCGGTTGATGGGGTTGCCTGACCATTACCAACTGCCCTCGAGCTACAACGAAGCGTATCGCCTGGCGGGGGACGGCATCGTAGTCCCTATCGTTAGGCATCTGGCGCGGAATTTGTTGGAGCCGCTCTTGGCTACCTGCGAGGAGGCCGGAAGCGCCTGACGCCAATGGCCTTTCCGTGCGAAGCCGTAATTGACAAATGCATGGGGAACCTTGCTCAGGGCGTAAGACCGATTCGGGTTGCCCTGCGCCGGGGAGTTACCGTGGCCGAGGAGTGGGCCAAGAATAAAACCGCGGCAGATCGGATTGACGTTTTTGAAATAGAACAATTCGTTGCGCTGAACCTGTACGAGTGGGGACAATTCTTCAGCGACAGGCAACGCGTCGGCCGTGGAGAAATTGGTGGAACGCTGCAAGCGGATTGTAGCGTCGGCGGAAACGGATCCAAGCCTCAAAATCCGAATACGCCAGTAAGGCCACGCTTTCAGCCGTGGCCTTATTACGCAGTCCTAAGCGGATAAATTATTAGGTCCTGTCGAGAAATTTGAAAACCGATGCCATGAGACGCTTGGCAAACGGAAATCTTTGGCTCCGTAGCCGTAGGCGTCGCTTGGGCCAAGTATCTTATAGCAGGCTATCCGTTGCCTCCCGGCGCCGATATGCGCGCGAGAAACAGATTCTCGACAGGATCCGGTTTCCGCTATCGATCGGGAAAGCTGGGAGCATGAGCAACCCAGTACGCCAAGCGCTTCAGGAAATTGGCCTGCGGCTCCCAACTCTCAATGCCGTTCTCGCCTGGATTGTCTGCATGCAAACGGACGCCTAGACAAGGGATTTGGTACTGAGCGGCTACCTCTACGGCGCTGCTTTCCCATTGTTCGCCGACCACAAGAGGGATCGCGCAAAGGTCTCGCGGTGAGTGCAGACCTAGCCATTGGCCTCGCTGGTAGGCTTGCTCTACGTCGTCCGCGTCTGCTTGGGCCGCGATCTCGCATACGAGCGCGGAAATCTTGCCTTCCTTGGCCACGGGGTGCAGGCAGAACACGATATCCGCGAGCAACGGGTTTTCTTTTGCGCTATCCGGATAGTCGCCGTCCCACCATTCCTCTTGGAACCGTTGCGTGCAATCCAGGTTATTCATCCGTCCGTAGTGGAGGATTTCGGGTCTCGGTTTGTGCTGCAGGATAGGGGTCAGGCATCGGCGCGCATAGCCCGGAAGTGCGGACCGTACGTATCGTTCCAATAGGGGGCCGTACAGCCATCCTCTGATATCTTGACGTTGCGCTTGCAATTCTCTGAGCACAGCCTCAAATGGCGTGCGCGCTTCTTGGCGTAAGGCCGGTGCCTCATCCGTCGGCGCATTGACCTGGCGCTCCCAACGATCGACTTGCGGCATGCGCGTAGACCGTATTGCCAGGCTAATAGGAATAATAGCCAGACATTTTACCCTATGAATCGCGAGGGCGGTCGGTTCGGCGTCCATGTACGCGGCCAGAGAGCCGTCTTTCTCGGTGATCCGGAACCGATCGCGTGGACTATGGAAGCGCCGCGTAGGCGCGTTGGCGGCGGCGCTCCGACAGGTAACGGTGCCTTGGCCATCCCCTGATGGCAGGAGTCGGGCAGCGCATCTCCGCGCGCGCTCAATTTTGGCTGTGTCTGGGGGCCAAGGCGGCGCGCAGGCCGTCGCCGATGAAATTGATATTCAACAATGTAATCAAGATCATGGCCGCGGGCGGCCCAGATCCGGGGCCGTCTTGCAGTACGTCCAGGCGGCGGGCCGTTTCCGGCATGTTGCCCCAACCCGACGTCGGCAACGGAATGCCGCCCCCCAGGAAACTCAACCCCGCTTCCAACAGAATAGCGCCGGTGGTGGCGAAGGGGACCGAGGCCAGCAGAGGCGCGATCGCGCCCGGCAGCGCATGGGACAGGATGATGCGCTGCGCGCGGACGCCGACGGCGCGCGCCGCCAGCGCGAATTGGGAAAGCGCCTGCGCGCACCAGACGGGCCGTACCCGTCCAGCCAAACAGGACAATCAGGGCAATCACGTTCAGGCTGCTGGGCCCCAGGAAGGCAGCGACGGTGAGAATAACGGCCACGCCGGGAAAAGACATGACGACGTCCGCAAAGCGCATGATGGCCATGGCGACCGCGCCGCCGCAATAGCCGGAGACCGCGCCCAGCAGGGCGCCGATGCCTATCGCCAGCGCCGCGGCGCTGACCCCGACCCGAAGGGAAACGCGCCCGCCATGCAGCCAGCGGCTCCCGATATCGCGCCCGGCCCGGTCGGCGCCGGGAACTGGGCGCGCCGATTTGCGCAAGCGGCGGCGCGAACGCCGTCAGCGTCGGTTCCGCTGCGCGCGGCTACGTCAGTCGCTCGAAGGCGAACGCGCTCAGTGCGTGCAGGGCCTGTCGATACCCCGAAGCGGGAAACAGGCGCAAGCACTGCTGGGCCTTGCGCGCATGGGCGCGGGCCAGCGCGTAGGCGTCGTCAATGGCTGAGGAACGACGCACGTCCGCCACGAAGGCCTCTACCTTGTCTGCCCAGATGCCCGGCGTTCGCCACCGGTAGGAATTGGCTTCCTTGAGATCCTCCAGTACCTTGTCCGCCTCGGGGTGTTGCGCGAGGTAGAGATAGAACGGCAAGGTGCAGTTTCCGCTGCGCAGATCGCTGCCGGCCGGCTTGCCGAGCGCCGTCAGATCGCTCGTGTAATCCAGGATGTCGTCCACCACTTGAAACGCGATGCCGAAGTGATGCCCGAAGCGCTTGAGCTGGCGCACGCGGACGTCGCTGAAGCCTTGCAGGATGCCTGCGCTTTCGGTGGCGATGCGAAAGATGCTGGACGTTTTGTAGGCAATGCGCTGGAAGTACTGGGCGCGGGCCGTATCGAAATCGTGTCTGGACTTCATCTGCTGGATCTCGCCCGCGACGAGGATTTCCAGCGAATCGCTGAAAATCCGGTTGACGCGCACGTTGCCGGTCTGGGCGCTGTAATGCGCGGCCTGCGCGAACATGTAGTTGCCGGCCAGCACGGTGGCGCCGGCCGACCAGGCCGCGTTGAGCGTCGGCGCGCCCCGCCGCAACGTCGAATCGTCGATCACGTCGTCATGCACCAGCGTGGACGTGTGCAGCATCTCGACCGCGGCGCCCAGGGCGATCACCGACGAGGGCAACGCCTCGCCCGGCGCGCGCAACAGGCTCGCGCACAACAGGGCCAACGCCGGCCGCAGACGCTTGCCGCCCCGGGTCAAAATCCGGGTATAGACGTCGCGCAGGGCCGGCCACGCCGTGACGTCGGCGGTCAGCAGCATGCGCTCCACCGCCTGCATTTCCTTGTCAACGAGGGGGTACGCCTTGGCCGCGCGGCGGTTCGTAGCCAGCGCGGGGGACGGGCAAGGGGACATCCTTCAGGCCAAGGGTACCGGCCAACCGAAGAGGCGGGCCGCATTGGCCGAGGTCGCGCGGGCTACGTCCGCGGGCGGGAGGCCCAGCGCCGCCGCTACGCCGGCGCAAATCAGGGGCAGCCGACCGGGCGCGTTGCGCTGGCCGCGGAAAGGATGCGGACTCAGGAACGGGGCATCCGTTTCCAATACGATCTGATCCAGGTCCAGGCCCGCCACCACGTGGCGCAAGGCCCGCGCGTTGCGGAACGTGACGGGACCCCCCAAGCCCAGGAGGAAGCCCAAGGCGCGCGCCTGACGGGCCTCTTCGGCCTCCCCGCCGAAAGCATGGAGGATGCCGGGATGAGGCGCCTGGGCCAAGGCGGAACGGCGAAAGGCATCGCCGGCGATCCAGTCCGCCAATATCCGCAGCGTATCCGCTTGCGCCGCGCGGCAGTGAATGATGACGGGCAGGCCCAACGCCGCGGCCAGTTCCAGCTGTTCCCGAAAGCAGGGGATTTGGCGTTCGCGCGGCGCACGGTCGCGGTAGTAGTCCAGCCCGATTTCGCCGATGGCCGCGACCTTGGGCCGTTGGGCCAGCGCGTGCAGGGAATCGAGGTAATGCGGGGCGGCGCGGCCGGCCTGATGGGGATGCAGGCCCACGGCGGCGTATACGGACGCGTGGGCTTGGGCCAGTTGCGTCGCGGCCCGCGAGTCGTCCAGATCCGTGCCGGGATTGACGATGCGCGCGACGCCTTGCCGGGCCGCGTCGGCCTGGACCGCCGCCAAATCCTGGCTGAACGCGGCAAAGACGAGATGGCAGTGGCTGTCGACCAGCGCCGGAGGCGCAGGCGCTTCAGGCATCCAACTTTGGGGTTCAGATCCCGGCGAGAGCGGCCCCTTCGTCCAGGATCGACTGGGTGGCGGCCGGATCGGAGATCTCCGTGTAAATGCGGATCAACGGCTCCGTGCCCGAGAAGCGAATGAGCATCCAGCCGCCGTCCTCCAAATGGAATTTGTACCCGTCGGTGCGCTCCACGGCCGTGACCTTCCGGCCCGCCAAACGGATTTGATCCGCCGGCAGCGCGTCCAGACGGGACGCCGCGGCGTCCCGTTGCGCGGCGTCCGTCAGCTGCACGTCGCGCCGGGCGTAGTGGTGAGGGCCGACCAGGGCGAAAAGATCGGCCAGCAAGGCCGAGGGCGTCTTGCCGGTCCGCACCATCAAGTCCAACAGGAACAGGTTGGCGAGGATGCCGTCCCTTTCGGGCACGTGCCCGCGAAAGGCGAAGCCGCCGCTCTCTTCGCCTCCGATCAAGGCTTGTTCCTGCAGCATGGTCGGCGCCACGAATTTGAAACCGACGCCCGTTTCCCGCACGGGCACCCCGTAGTGCGCGCCCAGACGATCCAGCATGGAGGTCGTGCTCAGGGTCTTGACGATGGGCCCGCGCTCCTGCCGCACTTCCAGGAGATAGTAGGCCAGCAGGCCGTAGACCCGCAACTGGTCGACGAAGGCGGCATTCTCGTCGCCGAAGCCGCAGCGGTCCGCGTCCCCGTCCAGGATCAAGGCGCAGTCGGCGCCCGCCTCGCGCGCGACGGCCAGCCCCGCGTCCACGTTGGGCGGTATGGGCTCCGGTCGTTGCATGTCGGGAAAAACGGGATTGCGTTCGGAATGCACCTCCGTGACCCGTAGGCGGCCTCCCGCGAGGAGATCGGTCAGCCAGCCGCTGCCGTTGCCCCACATGGCGTCGACCAGCACGTTCAGGTTCGCCTGGCGGATGGGCGGCAGATTAACCAGGCCCGCCAAGCGCCGGCGATACGGCGGCGCGGGGTCGAACCATTGCACGGAGCCGGCGCGCAAAGCCTGGGCCAAGGGCGTGTGGTGGACGTGCGAAGGGCTGTCCGCGGAGGGAATGTACGCTTCAATCGCGCTTAACCCGTCGGGGGAAACGGCTCCGCCCCGGTTATCCCTGACCTTGAAGCCGTTGTCCTGCGGCGGGTTATGGCTGGCGGTAATGTTGACGCCGCCCAGGGAACCCGTATGCGCGATGCCGAACGAAATCACGGGCGTGGGAGTGGCGTTCCGGGTCAGATGCACCTGGAAGCCGTTGCCGGCCAGCACCTCGGCGGCGGTCGCGGCGAAGTCTTCGCTTTGAAAGCGGCGGTCATAGCCGACGACCGCCGCGCCGGTTCCGCCTTCCCTTTTCAGATACGTGGCGAAGCCCTGGGCGCAACGACGTACGTTGGCGAACGTATAGTCATCCGCTATGCGTCCGCGCCAGCCATCGGTTCCAAATCGGATTGCGGACATGGAAAGTATCCTGTGCAGAGGAAGGGCGGAAAAGGGACAGGCAGGGCATCGCTTGCCCCAGGAATCCTAACACAGCCTTGCGTTCCGGCGGCGCGTACTCCCCGCGCAGGCAGGATACGGCCAAGCCGGCCTGCCGCCCGCGGGCTTCGCTACGCGGGCGGATAGGCGCGCATGACGGACGCGAAGAGGGGCGCCCCGTCCTGGCAGCGCCCCTCTTGCTAATCCGGCGAGCCTTGCGCCTGCGCGCAGGCGCCGGCATCATTCGTCCAGATACAGTCCGGAACCGATGGCATGCAAAACGCCGTTAAGCATGACGCCCATGACGTAGCCGGATTTCGTTTGCACTTCGCCGGCGGCCGGATTCATCCATTCGTATTCGACCCATCCGCGGCCGGCATGGCTGGAGGCGACGTCCAAAATCAACTCGTTCGGCCGGTTGCCGGCCGCGTCTTCCAGATCGCAGTCGTCATTGTCGGCCAGGTAATCCAGGGGATACAGGATGCTGCGGCAGGCATTGTCCATGACGTATATGTAGGTGGAACCGCCAATCCATTGCGGATGGCGGGTCAACAGATCGAAGGCCGTCGTTCCCCTTTCCTCGACCATTTCCTTGGCGCAGGTCACGAACAGTTCCAGTTCGTCCGCCGTATCCACGTCGCGCGCGGCCGGGACGTCGCGGCATTGCGGCGAAACGGGCACGTACAGGCCGGCGCCGAAGATGTATTCTCGGCCCTGCGACCACTTGCAGCCCGCGACCTCGCACCAGGCGGCTATCGCGTCGCTCATGCCGTTGAACGTCACCTTTTTCACGAACGAGGCCTTGGCTTCTTCCCGATCCGTGGCCGGATTGCGGAAACGGTAATAGGCGTAGCCTTCGTCCCAGTGCTCCACCACGCGGCCAATGTCGTCCATGATCCGACGGCCGTCGGAATCCGTCCAGTCCGCCAGGTCGCCGCCGAGCAAATAGGGATTGCCGCCGCTCGCAATGGAATTGCTCGTGACGGTCTCGTTCATGAACAGGTACGTGGGCCCCGACTTCCAGCGCGCGTCGGTGTGGAAGTCGAAAAAGGCCGCCGCGCCGTTCTCGATCAGATGCAGTTCGGCGCAGCGCACGAAGCGTTCCAGTTCCTCTTCCGTATAGACCAGGGACGCCCGAACCTGATCCGGATGGCAGGCGCTGGAGACCGCCCGCGGATAGAAGCCGGCTCCGAGAAACAACGGTTCCCCGTCCACGTCCAGACCCGCGGCGAAAGCGATTTTCGGCTCATCCATCCCGGTCGCGGGATTGGGGAACTGATAGTAGACGTACCCTGCGCCGTACGTGTCGACGATGTGCAACATATTCTCGATGACTCTGTATCCCGTGGAATCCTGCAGTTGGCTGCGATCCGTCCCGGGTTCGATATAGTCGCCGGCCGTGAATTGCACCAAGCCGTTCATATCGCCCGCGAAGAGGTATATGGAGCCGTCCACCCATTCCGGACTGGTCAGGAAATCGGATACGGCTGCGTCCCATCCGACCTCGGCGACGTGCGCCTGCGCGCACTGCACGAAATTCTTCAATTGCTGGCGATTTTGGATATCGTCCAAGCGGTTCAGGGAGGCATTGCAGGGCGCCTGCGCCAGAACGGGCGCGGCCTGCAGGCCCAACAGAAGCAGGATCGTCAATCCCGCCGCTTGGCTTAATCGCTTGGCCATGGAATTCATTGAGATTCTCCTAGTTGCACGGGAAAACAACCGCCGCGGCCACTCGTACTCCACGCGAGCCATCCGCCAGAGGACAGAGATGACCGACGCCGGGCATTATATTATGAATGATGGAACCGCGCGCAAGTCTTTTCGGCGATGCGTAAGGCTGCCGTACGCGTCAATACGGAAGCGCCATGAGACTTGCTGGGGCGCCGTACGCGTTGCGTTGTACGGCCCTCGGCAGACCACAGACCTATAGGCCCAAACCCCAATGCGACTTGTGGCTATCGTATGGCGTAGAGCTCATACCACGTCGATCTGGGCTTCCGAAACTGCGGTAATGGGTTACGCCGGAACATCTCTTTGAGAGAAACTCAAAGGAGGGATTGATGATTTGGGAACCGACGCCCAGGGATTGATGATTCAGATCCGCATCGATCAATGCAGGATTCAATTTCGGGCCAGACCATTGATGCCTCAGACGCGTGTCGCCGCCTACCAGCGCCAGAATACCCTGCGTGGCCTCATAGTCGTTGCGTTCAGCCGGAAAGATGTCAAGGGCCGCTTGGCCCGGACAGTTCCAGGCATTCAGCGTGACAGTCACGTAACTGGGCGCATGTCCCAGAGAGTCAATCCGGTGAAAGACGGCGGCGTATGCCTCCATCGTTTGCTTGGCCGCGGCTTCCGTCGGCCAGGAACGACAGGAAAGCCGCGTACGGCCTTCACGGATCCCATAGGGGGTAAGCATAAGCGTTTCGATGATGAATCCCGCACGGTCGCGGTCGTCGCCTCCCATATCGCGGACGCCCGCGCGCCCAGCCACGCGCCCGCGACGGTCAAGCGTTGCCATGACCAGCGCATGCCGCCCCTGCGGGTCGCGGGCCCAGCAACGCAGGCAAGGACTCCGCTTTACGCATAGCAACCTGACCGCTTCATGGGGTGAACGGCCAGAGAGTCACGGCCACATTACTATTCTGTACGGCAGGCCCAAAAAACGCTTGTTGTACGGCAGGCCGAACAAGCGCCTGTCGGGCGGATGGCGCATCAGACGCGTGTCGCCGCCTACCAGCGCCAGAATACCCTGCGTGGCCTCATAGTCGCTGCGTTCAGCCTGAAAGATGTCAAGGGCCGCTTTGCCCGGACAGTTCCAGGTGTTCAGCGTGACAGTCACGTAACTGGGCGAGCGTCCCAGAGAGTCAATGCGGTGAAAGACGGCGGCGTACTCCTCCATCGTTTGCCTGGCCACGGCTTCCGTCGGCCAGAAACGACAGGAAAGCCGGTAGCGCACCGTACGGCTTCCACGGATCCAATAGGGGTAAGCATAGGCGGTTTCGACAATGACATCCCGTACGGTCGCGGTTGCCGCCTCCCACCATATCGCGAACGCCAGCGCGCCCAGCCACGCGCCAGCGACGATCAAGCGTTTCCATGGCCAGCGCATGCCGCCACCTCCTGCAAGTTGCGGGCCCCGGCCCCGCTGCAGCGTATCAACAACGCAGGCAAGGATGTGGCTTTACGCATAATGGAAGATAGGCAAGACAGGAGCATGCGCTGCAATAGCCGTACGCGGCAGATGCGAACTCCCGCACATGGCCGATCCAGTGGTCCCGGGATGATGCCGATCCCGGTTTCCGTTTGCGCGGAACCGTGACGGCACGTCCGTCCGTATCGCGCCCTATCGACGTTGTCGCAAGCGGGGTGCAAGAGAGAACCAGATGATGCCCGATAGAGGGTAGGCAATATCTTCATCGGTTTTCCCTCAGCTGTGTGGGCACGATCTGGGCCTGCAATTCCATCGCGTGGAACTGCAGGCCCGTACCTTTTTATTCTTGGACGACGCCCATCTTGCCATACATGGCAGGATGGGCGTACCGCATCCGGCTCGCGTTCCTAATGATGACAGGCTCCTTGATCAATATGCCGCCGCGGACAATCCGATGCCATGGCATGCATCGTTTCTCCATTCAGAACTCATCATGCCACCACTGGACGTAGGTCCACCACCCCCAGTAAGGCGGTGTATAGCGATGCAGCTCAGGATTGGGTTCGCCGCGTTGTATGGAGTATGCATTCGGCGTACTCGGGGTGTACCATCCATGATCGCGGAAGATGGGCGAGCGACAGGTACCGTATACGCTGTGGTAACTCCGCCCGCGCGTAAAATCTCTGTCGCCGTTCCGTCGGGTCATCCAGCGCAACGTGCGGTGGAATCCGTTGTCGCGAAAGAAGCTCTCGGCGTCGCCTTGGTACCTGTATATTAGAGGCCTGCCGTGCGGTAGCGGATAACGGAAATTCCCGCACGGATGCCCTCCGTCTGGATCGCCGGTAGCGCCGCCCACCGCGCTGCGGGAGGGCGTAAAGGGCTTGGCGGATACGTCATCCAGAAACGCCTTGACCTTGGGATAGTCCCTCAGATCTATGTCCAACTGCGTAAGATCCGCGCTGCCCCGGCGAAAGAGGAGTCTGGACATATCGTTTTGCAAAACGATCATTTCCTGGGCCAAGGCCACGGCTTCCCGGCTGAAGCCGTTCGTCAAGGCGGCATCCGCATCCAACGTCTGGACAGGGAAGTCGCCTGATCTACGCACGCGGACGTACGGTTCCATCCGTTGCAACTCGCTGTCCAAGGCCAGCCATCCCGCTGCCTCTTGCCCCTGTACGGCTTGGGGATTCAGGAAAATCAGGCCTGCCGATAGGCTGCTCATGACTATAACGGCTCCCATGACTGCCCAATGTCGCCTGTTCATGTCTTCCTCCATGGCTATGAGGTAATGGATATAGGCTATCGAGAATGTAGGCAATGGCATGTAGGTAGCGCGTAAGAATGTCGCCATTGGCTTGGAATTGGGTCAGATCTCGTCAGTCAACCGGATGTCCAAGGGCTTTCCACGCCTACGGATGGAGCGCGTCACGGCCTCGGCGCAATCCGTTAAGTTCCGGGGCGCCCTGCCCCGGTTTTTGCTTGCGCGCGCCGCGCGGGCGTAGATTGCAGTCGGATACCGACAGGTCTTCTTGGATGTCGGCTGCTGTCTGCATGCAGGTATGGAACCCCGCGTCAACCTCTTGGCTTGCCGCGCGCAACCCGGGATAACCGCCTCATGCGAACGGCTGTCGCTTGGCAGACCTCGCGCTGGCAGAACGCCAAGCATCTGTAGCGTTGCGATGCGCTTTTACAGGCGACGTTGATCTTCATTGGATATCCCGTTATTGAGTGGTTATCCCAAGCCTGTCCGCCGTTTTCGCGCGTTCAAGCTCAGATGCACTTCGTTGACGCTGAATTTATATTCCGTTATTGTCAGAATCGGAACTATTGTTTCGTAGACGCTCCGTATGGAAGGAAGCGCATCGATCATCTATGTCAATGGTATGCCGCCGGGCGCGACGCGAGTATCTGGCAAGGCCAAAAGGCGCGCGGGTTAGACGGGGCGCATCCATCAAAAAGGCGGATCAGGTTGTGTTGAGAGTTGAATTCAGCCAGATCCAAGCCGCCGCCAAGTACGGAAACCCAGAAAACGATGCGCGTATTCGTTCATAGCGGGTAGCCACGCGCCGCCCGCGTGTAAGCCAGCCAATGCCCCGTTTTCCACGACGTTGCGCGCCGGGTACCGTTCCGGGGCGTGGGGTTCGTGCGCCGGGCCCGGGCCGGAATAACGGCCTCAATGCCCTGCCGCGTCTGCTAGGCGCGCAAGGCATCGACATCATAGGCCGGGTCCGCGATCAGGCAGGACAGCGGCGCGTCCGTCCAGGCGGCCGCCCAAGCCCGGATCTGGGTGCTGTCGCGGGGCTGGCCGCCCATCACGCGCAGGCGCAGGGGACGGCCCTGTCGATCCGCCAAGATATGATCTGGGTGCTGAAGCGGCCCTGATGGCGGGATCCGCCTCTTTTGGGGGGCGCGCCCAACCGTGCTGTCCAGCAACCGGACAGACAGATCCGGGTCGCCTGCATGTAGGCCATCAGGCGCGGCCAGACATCCCGGTCGCACCAGTCAGCATCGCGGCGATAGACCGAGTTCCGCTTCCCGTACTCGGCCGGCCACCGAGCTCGCGTATAGGCCGGAACAAGGATTCAGAACGGATCAGGTGCGGAGCCACTGGGTATCGGTCATCCGGGGGCCGTCCGCGCGAAGGCACGCGGGTATCTTGGGAGGATAACCGCGGGCTCGCCTCAACCCTGCCTAGATGCTGGAGAGGATCCTATGCATTTCGCCGCTGTTACGATCGGCCGGCGTTTCAATCCAACCGCGTCAGGCGCAAGCGCACCTGCGGGGCGAGCGACGGCAGCGAGGTCGTGCGACCATCCGGCCAATGGACTTCCAACCGCGCCAGAGACGCGCCTTCCGGCACGCCGAAATGCAGGCGCGCGGCTTCGCCGGTCAGGTACCCGCTGTTGGAGCGCACGGCGCGCGTCAGGCGACCTTGATCCGTCCAGAGAACCGCTTCCGCGCCCAGGGCATGGGTGTTGCCGCTGCCGGGCCAGCGGAGATCCAGTTCCAGGGCTTGGCCCCCGCACAAGCGATTTTCGAACACGACCGCGGGCGCCAGCAGGTTATTGACCACGATATCCAGGTCGCCGTCCATGTCCAAATCGGCCATGCCCATGCTGCGACCGCCGTCGGTGGAGCCCAGGCCCCAATCCGCCATCCACTGGAAGCCCGCCGCTCCAGCATTGCGAAACGCCAAGTTCTCCTCCACCAGCTCGGCTTCGGGCAAGTGGGAGAACATTTCCTGGGCCTGCATGCCGTTGACTGCGTAGAGATCCAGCCGGCCGTCATTGTCGAGATCGCCGAATTGGGCGGACCAGGTCCAGCCGGTCGCCAACAGCGCCTGCGCGGCCGCCTGGTTCTCGTAGCCGTCCGCCGTTTTCACCTGGAGCGCGTTGTGCATGACCTGCCCTTCGGTAACGGGGAAATCCATTTTCTCGACCAGCGGCTGCCACTGCGCCAGGGTCGCGGGATCGTCCTTGAAAGGCTTCATGTCCGCCGCGAACAGTTCGCCGACCCCGTCGTTGTCCAGATCGCCGGCGGCGAAACTCATGGTATTGCGCGTGATTTCGGGAAACACGCGCGCGGCCTGCCAACCCTCGTCGGTGCGCAGCCAGGTCTGATCCGGCAGCTCGAAGTCGTGCCCGACCACGATGTCCAGGCGGTCGTCCGCGTTCAGATCTTCCAGCAGGATGGCCAGGGCCTGGGAACGGATAGCCAGCTGCTCCCGGCTGAAAGTCCCGGTCAAGCCTTTCTGGTACAGGGCGAAGACGCCGCCGGCCGGCGCCATGATCCCTTCGTCCTTCACCCGTTCCGCGTCGTAGGTGGCCGCGATGCTGTCCAAATCGCCGTCCGCGTCCAGATCCGCCCACGCCAGGGTATAGGTCCGGTCCGGAAACAGCGACAGCAACTCGCGTTCGAACGCGCGCGCGTCTTGGCGGCTGTAATGCACGACGGGCAAAAAGCGGCGCAGCGCGAAGACGATGTCCAGCCAGCCGTCGCCGTCCACGTCCACGAGGCTGACGCTCCGCGTGCCGCGCGTGGGCAGATCTTCGCGGCGGAACCGCAGATCGCCTTCGTTCCACATAATGGCGTTGGGCCCGTCCAGGTTGGCCAGCACCAGATCCAACCGCCCGTCCTGGTCCAAATCGTTGATGCCCAGGCCGGAGCCGTTGCTGGCGAACATGCGCACGGGCCGCTCGTTCACTTCCGTGGCGAAGTCAAGCGGATGCGCCGCGAAGCGGTTCGTGCAAGCGCCGCGCGCCTGCAGGGGAAATACGTCAAGGCGGGTGCGCAGGCCGCGTTCCGACACGCTTTCAAAGGTCGCGGGCGCGGCGCAAGCCCCCGCGAGCAGGCAAAGCAACGCCAGGCCGCAACTGCGCCGCGCCAGAGTCCCGAAGCCGCGGCGGCAATGCGCGCGGCGTTGAGGCAAGACGGAAGGCAACATGAAACTCAACTCCATTGGATGACGGCGCCGGTCAGATCGGGCAGCGCCTTTTCGTCGATGGCCTGGTACAGGGCCGGCGCTTCGGTCGCCTCGACGCGGTGGCTGATGGTCTGGCCCCAGGGCAGGGCGCCGGAGGCGATGTTGCGCATGACGGCGGACCGGCAAGGCTTCAGGCCGTCGTTGCACGGAAAGAACGCGGTCAACTGCTTCTGATGCGGCACCATGAAATTGAACGTAACCGGCGCGCTGCCCAGGTTGCCCAGGTACACGAACTTGCCGAAGATGCGGCACAGGCGGAAGGCCGCATCCAGATTGCGGGGAATGCCCGTGGCCTCGAAAACCGCGTCGCCGCCTTCAGGCCGCAATTCATGCAAGGCCGTCAGCGGGTCGGCCGCGCGGCCGTCGATGAGATGGTCAATGCCCAACGCGTGCGCCAGGCGCATACGCGTTTCGTCCAGTTCGATGCCGACCACGACGGCGCCGCGCAAGCGGGCCGCCAGCATGGCGCCGGTGCCGATCAGGCCCAGGCCCTGAATCACGACCAGATCGTTCATCCGGATGCCCGCCATGTTGACCGCGTTGTAGCCTACGGCCGGCATCACGAACAGGCTGCCGACCTCGGGCGTCACGCCGTCGGGCAGCAATTCGATCTCCCGGTCCTGCGGCACGACCGCCATGCTGGCATGGGTGCCGGAGCAGGAGTTGACGACTTGGCCGTCCAGGGAAAATTCAATGAAGTTGCGCCGGTAATACACCACGTCGCCGGTCTGGAAGCGATCCACTTCGGAACCGACTTCCACCACTTGGCCCGTGGCCTGGTAGCCGGTGCAGACCGGAAAGGGACCCCAGTCCAGGCGGCCCTGGATGACCATGAACTCGGTGCCTACGCTCACGCCGGAATACAGCGTCTGCACGCGCACCTGATTCGGGGCCAACGTCGGTTCGGGGAACGTCTCCAAGGCGAAGCGGCGCTCCCGGGTGGCGATCAGGGCCTGAATGCTCATGCGGCGTCTCCTTCGGGGCTGGGCAGGCGGGGCGGACAGCGTCGGGCGGGCCTAGCCTTTGAGGCCCGTCAGCGTTATGCCTTCGATGAAATAGCGCTGGGCGAAAAAGAAAACGATCAGGACCGGCGCCAGGGCGATGGTGGCTCCCACCATGAGCAGATTCCAGTACACCGTGTACTGGCCCAGGAAATAGGCCAGGCCCAACGGCAAGGTCTTCATCTCCAGGGAATTGATGATCAGCAGCGGCCACAGGAAATTGTTCCAGCTCCACATGAACACGAAGATGCCCAGCGTGGCCAGCGCCGGTTTGGAGAGGGGCAGCATGACGTTCCAGTAGATGCGCCAGTAGCTGCAACCGTCGATTTTGGACGCGTCTTCCAGTTCCCGCGGGATGGACTTGAAGAACTGGCGCAGGAGGAACGTGCCGTACGGACTGAAGGCCAGCGGCACCGTCAGGCCCCAGAAGGAGTCGATCCAGCGCAGCCGGCTCACCAGCACGAACAGCGGAATCATGACGACCTGGAACGGAATCATGAGCGTGGCCAGATAGAGCACGAACAGTTGCTCCCGGCCGGGAAAGCGCAGCCGGGCGAAGGCGAAGGCGCCCAGCGAGCAGGTCAGCAACTGGCCGCCGGTCAGGACCAGGGACACGAAGGCGCTGTTCAGGAAGAAGCGATTGAACGGCAAGGCGTTCCACGCGTTGGGATAGTTTTCCCACGCCGCCGGGCGGGGAATCCAGATCGGCGGGAACTGGTAGGCCTGCATGTCGTTCTTCAGGGACGTGGACAGCATCCACAGGAAGGGAATGATCATGGCCGCGGCGCCCAGCGCCAGCGCGGCGTACGCGAGCAGATGGCGCCGCAACAGCCGGCGGCGGGCGCTGGGGGCCAAGGGCGGAGAGGGCGCGAAGGCGCTTTCACTCATAGTAGACCCACCGGTCCTGCAGCCGCCACTGGATCAGGGTCACCGCCAGGATCAGGGCGAAAAGCGCCCAGGCCACGGTCGAGGCGTAGCCCATCTTGTGCCATTCGAAGCCGTTCTCGTAGATGTAGTAGACCGTGGTCACCGTGGACCGCACGGGGCCGCCGCGCGTCATGATGTAGGCCTGTTCGAACACCTGGAACGAGCCGATGACGGACATGATGAGCACGAAGAACGCGGTCGGCGTCAAGAGCGGCAGCGTAATGCGCCAGAACTGGCGCTGCGCCGAAGCGCCGTCGATGTCGGCGGCCTCGTACAGGTGGCGCGGAATGCCCTGGAGGCCCGCCAGGAAAAGCACCATGTTGTAGCCCATGCCCTTCCAGACGCTCATGAAGATGATGGCCGGCATGGCCCAGACCGGACTTTGCAGCCAGTCCGGCGCGCGGAGCGGCAAACGCAACGCGGCGAAGACCCCGTTCAACATGAAATTCAGCACGCCCGACGCGGGGTTGTACATCCAGCGCCACATCAGGGCTACCGCCACCATGGACGACACGACGGGAATGAAGTAGACCGTGCGGAAGAAGCGGATGCCCTTGATGCGCTGATTCAGGGCGATGGCCAAGGCCAGCGAGACGATCAACCCCAAGGGCACGCTGCCGGCCAGGTAATAGAAGGTGGCCCGCAGGCTGCGCCAGAACTCCGGATCCCGTCCCAGTTCCAGGTAGTTGCGCGCGCCCCGGAAAACGGGGGGCGCCAACAGGTTCCACTCCAGGAGCGAAAAGCCCAGCGACGCCAGCAAGGGGCCGATCATGAAGATGACGAACCCGAGGGCGTTGGGCAACAGGAAAAGGAACGCCGCGCGCATCTCGCGGCGGCGGCTCCGGCTGGCGAATGCGGCACCCAGCCGCGTGCGCGGCGCGCGCAGGGAACGAGAGGCAACGGCCATGAAGCGGGGGCGCAGCGACCAGCCGCGGGGCGCCGTCCTGGGACGGGACGGCACCCCGCGCGGCTGCGGTTACGCCGTTTCGATCAGGATCGGATCGATTTCCTGCACGGCTAGGGGCAGTTGCTCCGCGGCCGGCGCGTTGTTGATCATGATTTCATCCATGTATTTGCTCAAGGCCGCGGTGACCTGGGCGAACGCCGGGATGAAGGTGGAAATCGCGTAGTCCAGCACGTCCAGGAAGTATTGCTGATGCTCGGGGTTGGCGTCCGTGATCAGGGACTGGGCGACGGACGCGCGGCCCGGGATGCCGCGGCTGGGCTTGCCCACCATCTCCTCCAGGATCTCGGCGCTGGTGTAGAACTTGACGAATTCCCACGCCTGGTCCGCGTAGGGCGTGGCGGCGCCGATGGCGAAGCTGCCGCCCTGCACGGAGTTGCCGGGCTGCGCGTTCATGGGGAACAGCGCCACGTCCCACAGGAAATTCTCGTTGTCGCGCGGAGGGCCGACGCGGGAGGTCAACACCTGCACGAACTCCGGATTGCCCCACGTCATGCCCGCGCGGCCCGTCTCGAACAAGGGCACGTCGCCCTGCTGGGCGATGGTCGGGGATACGCCATGCACATGCCGCAAGTCGGCCAGCCACTGGATGGTTTCAATGGCTTCCGGCGTATCCAGCAGGCACTTCAGGCCGTCCTCGCGGATGAAACGCGCGCCGTTGGTGGACAGGGGAATGTCAATGGTCCAGCCGGCCAGATTGGGCATCAGCCAACCCCATTGATCCGCGTGGCCGTCGCCGCTGGTATCCTGCGTCAGGGCGATGCAGGCCTCCTGGAACTCGGCCCAGGTCCAGTCGCCGATGGGGTGCGGCACGCCGCTGCCGTCGAACAGCTGCTTGTTGTAGATGGGCAGTACCGTGGAGAGATCATAGGGGAAAGCGTAAATCTCGTCTTGCCAGGTATAGGCCCGCATGTTGGCGGGCCAGAAGTCCGCCGCGTTCACGTCCGGCTGGGCGTCGATGTAGGGCTGGAAGGACAACAGGGTGCCTTGGCGAATGTACTGCTGCGAGAACATGGACACCATGCCCACCACGTCGGGCACGGTGCCGGCGACGGCCTCGGTCTGCAATTTCGTCCAGTACTCGCCCCACGGCGTGTTTTCCCACTTGATTTGGATATGGGGCGACCTGTCGTGCCACTGCTCCAGGCCCCAGTTCCACGTCGGCATGTCCGCCAGGTCGCCCCAGAAGGTCAGGCGCAACTCTACGGTCTCGGGCAGGGCGGCGCGCTCCTCGGACGCGGCCGGCGCGGGCGCCGCGCACGCGGCCAGCAGGCCGATGGCGCCCGCGCCCGCGCCGAGCGCGAGAAAACGACGTCGCGAAAGGGGAATCGTTCGGGATTGCATAGCGCGCCTCCTGGGGTGCTTCCGGTTACGCAAGAAACGAGGGAACTGCGGGTCAGATCGTGGGCCGCCGGGGCCGAAAACCGATTTCCGCGGCCGCCCTGGCGATGCAGTACAGGGGATCCCTTTCGTGCCCCGGCCTTTCGTAAGAGGCGAAATCCAGGCGGTCGGCGTCCGCGCCGAACCAGGCGCGCAGGATGTCCGGCACCGGATCGGCCGCGCAGGCCGTGGCGGCCACGGCGTTCAGGATGCGTACGCCCGGTTGCCGCGGGGCCGCGGCGGCCAGGGCGAAACAGGCTACGGCATCGCTCAAGTACATGCGGGACAGACGGGCCAAGGCCCAGGCCGTCAACGGATCGGCAGCCCGGACGGGATCAGGCGCGGCCGCCTCCGGCAGAATGGCGGCCAGGCGGATGTTGACGATATCGAGCTCCGGATCCTGGCGCGCGAAATACCGCGTCGTCTCTTCCATCAGATACTTGGACCACCCGTAGCCGTCGCGGTCCAGGCAGGGATGCTCGTCCGGTATCGGCACCTGCAGAGGCCTGAACCGCGGGCTCTGGATGCCGACGAGGGCGATGGAACTGGCCATGACGAATTTGCGGCAGCCCCTGTCCGCCAGATAGCGCATCAGACCGTGCGTGCCCGCCACGTTCACGCGCAAGCCGTCCTCTTCGGAGCATCCGCCCGTCACGGCGGCCAAATGCACGCAAACGTCTATCTCATGGCCGTCCAGACGCGCCAGCGCCTGGGGGCGCGTGAAGTCGCCCTCGTACGTCGTCGCGCCGGCCACGGCCACGGGCGCGCGGGACAGGCCGACGACCTCATTCTCGCGCGCGAGGCGTTCGGCCAAGGCGCGGCCAATGAAGCCGCTGATCCCGGTAATGAGCACGACAGGCATGGCGCGCCAAGCTCCATTATGCAGTAGAGGGCAGACGGAATTGTAACACAGCCTCAAGGACGGCAGAAGCCGCTACGGAGCGCGGGAGCGGTCGCAGCGCCGCAGTGAACAGTGAAACCTGCCGTAACGCGTTAAGCGATGCGAGCCGCACGGGATCTGCATCCGGCCACGGGAAGCGCTTGGGCTCGCCGCGTCCCTGCCGCGGCGACGGAACGGACATCGAAGCGCCCGCGGCCTAGGCCAGGGCGCCGACCATGACCTGGCCTTGCAGAGCCTCCAACCGCACGGGCGTGATCCGATTGGTCAGGACGACGGCGGCGGGCGCGACCGCTTCCGTTTTCAGATAGTTGTCGGTATACCCGCTCCACAATCGGCCGCTGCCGTCATCCAGGACGCGACCGGAGCCTTCCCACAGCACGGGACGCACCGTATGGAGGAAGCGGGAGCGCGCCTGCCGTCCCGCGTCTTCCGCCAGGGCCTGCACCTGGCGCATCCGCTCTTTCTTGCGCGCCTTGGCGATCTGATCCGGGAAGCCGGCCGCCCGGGTCCCTGCCCGCGCGCTGAACGGAAACGCGTGGACGTGCGCGAAGCGCATCTCCTGCAGGAATTGCAGGCCGGCCTCGAATTCCGCTTCCGTCTCGCCCGGAAACCCGACGATGAAGTCCGTGGTGAGCGTGACGTCGGGAATGCATTGGCGCGCCTGCTGCGCCAGGCGCGCGAAACTGGCTACCGTGCAACGCCGGCCCATGCGCTGCAGCAGGGAATCCGCGCCGGCCTGCAAAGGCAGATGCAGATGGGGGCATAGCCGCCGGGGCCATTCGGCCCACAGGCCGAAGAAGTCGTCTGCGACGTCCCAGGGTTCCAGACTGCTCAGACGCAGGCGCGCAATGTCGGTTTCGCGCAAGATCCTCCGCACCAGCGCGGCGAGAGCGCCGACGCGGGCGCCGGGAAAATCCCGACCGTAGCTGCCCAGATGCACGCCGGTCAGCACGGCTTCCTGAAAGCCCGCGGCTGCCAGTTCCCGGATCTCGGCCACGATGCGGGCGAGGGCGACGCTGCGACTGGCGCCGCGGGCCAGCGTCACTACGCAAAACGCGCATTTGTGGTTGCACCCGTCCTGCACCTTGACGAAAGCGCGGGTGCGGGCCGCGGCATCGGCGGCGATGGGCGAAGCGTCCGCCTGGATCCATTCCAGGGTCTGCGGATCCGGCAATTCGGCGCTCCACTCTTCCAGCAAGGCGGCCAGCAAGCCTTTGTCGCGGTTGGCGGTGACTTGCCAGACGCCCGGCAAGGCGCGTACGGCCTCCGGTTCCAGGGTCGCGTAGCAGCCGGTCGCCACTATTCTGGCCTGCGGATTGGCCTGGGCCTGCGCGCGCACCAGTTGCCGCGATTTGCGTCCCGCTTCCGCCGTTACCGCGCAGGTGTTGACGACTATGACTTGCGCGTCCGCCGGCCGGTCCACGACCGCATGGCCCGCTTGGCGCAACTGGCGCGCCAACTGGTGATTTTCGCCGTAGTTCAGGCGGCAACCCAGCTGGGTCAAATGTACGTTCATGTCCTCTTTCCACACCATGTTGCGACAGGCGAGGCGCTGGCCGCCTGCCTTCGGGACCAAGACGGGCCGCGCGGCTGCCGCGCGCAGCCGCCGGCCGTCACGCGCGCGAGGCCGCTGACGCCGGCGCCGTTCGGAGCCGTACGCGCGGGCCGTTCAGCATCGCGCCCACCCAAGTATAACGAACGCCCGCCTGATAAAGGAGCAAAAGGACGCCCGTGGTGACGGCGCACATCAAGGCGAACTTCCCGTGGACGTTGAACGGCCAGGCCACCATCCAGCGCTGCAGAACCAGAATGAGCGGCAGGTGCCACAGATAAAGCCAATAGGAGGCGTCCGATACGTAACGCACCCACCGGCGCTCGCCTGAAGCGACCCAGCGAAACAGCCCCAACAGGCCGAAACACATGAACCAGGCATACGCGGCTTGGCAGACGGCCGCCCACGCCTGCGCCTGTTCGCTCTCGCTGAAAAAGAGAAACGCGATCCCGGCCGGGTACGCCGCAGCCAAGGCCGGCAACAGCGCGGCGCTCCACCACTGGCGCACCGCGATCCGGCGCTGATGCAGGAACGCGCCGAACCCGAAAAAGAGCGCATAGAACCCGATCACGCGCAAATCGGGCACCAGCCAGACGGACGTGTCCGGGCCGAAACTCTCCTCGCGCATGAAGTATTGCGGCAGCAGCGTCAGAGGCACGAGCCCCCACCACGCAACAGGGTGGGTAAAGGTCGCGCCGAGACGGATCAGGCCCGCGAAGACCGCGATCAGCAGCAGCAACTGCCACAGAAACCAGAGATGGTTAAATCCCATCTCGGGACTTAGCCAGACGAAAGGCCAGTAGAACCACGCGAAATCGTCCGGACTGAACAACCAGGCGTTCAGGGGCACGATGGTCAGCGCGCCCAGGAGCAAGGGCAGGCCTAGGCGTCGGAGGCGGTGTCCAGCCAAGGCGCGCAAGCCCCTGTGTTGCCATAACAGCGCGGTGAAAAAGCCGCTGAGCAGGAAGAAGACAGGCATGCGGAAGCCGTGGATCAGGAAAAACAGGACGAGATAGGCATTCTTCTCCGCGGGCGTCGTCGAGGCCCAGGGATCCTGGAAGGGCCATGCCTGCGGAATGAGAAAGAGAAAGGCGTGCAATGCGATGCCCAGCAACATGGCGAACGCGCGCAACGCGTCCAGTTCGTGAAAACGGGCCTTGCCGTTGCGCGGCGGCCGGCCTTCCATTGACCTGCACGTCCATCCCGGGGCGTCCCTAGGGGTCTTCCTGCAACAATTCAATATAACTCTGATATCCAAATTATCGATCGCCAGTCGGAACCTCGCGCCCGCAAACCGCGTGCCTGATAGCGCGCAATGCGCCGTTGCAGGGTCTGGCGCGCAAGCCGGTACTTACTCAGGCGCAATCATAGGGTATACCAGTTTGCCGCGCGGAACGTAACCGCTTCGTTGTCGGTACGGCGCCGAATTGGGTATTCTTAGGTTGCGTTGAGTTGTGATTTCAGCCAGATCCAAGCCCTTGCCAAGTGCAGAAAACCCAGGAACCGCGGCGCGTATGGGTCCCAGCGGGTGGGCACGCGTCGCCCGCGTTTGAGCCGGCCGATGCCTCGTTCCACGGCATGGCGCGCCGGATACCGTTCCGGGTCGTGGGGGGGGGGGGGCGGACGGGAATGACGGCCTCACTGCTCTTCTGCGCCAGCCACGCGCGGAAGGCGTCGCCGTCATAGATCCAGTCGGTGATCGGGCAGGACCGCGGCGCCTTCGTGCAGGCTTCCACGAGGGGCCGGGCTTGGGTGCTGTCGCGGCGCGGGCCGTTCGTCACGCGCAGGGGACGGCCGCGTCGATCCGCCCGCATGCGGATCTGGGGGCCGAAACCGCCCCGGCGGCGTCCGAGGGCGGGCTCGGCCCCTGTGCGTTGGCGCGCGACCGCGCTGTCCCGCCGCACGGCGGCCCGATCCGGATGGGTCTGCCGGTAGGCCATCCGGCGCGGCCAGACGCCCCGCTCGCACCCGTGTCCAGCGGCGATAGACCGCGTTCCCCTTTCCGTACGCGGGCGGCCCACTGTGTGGCGCCAAGGGACGCCCATCCGCGCCCTCCCGCGCAATGCTTCCACGCAAAGGCAGCAAGGCGTTTCCTGGCCCCCGCGCAGGCCGGAACCAGTACTCAGAAAAGAATGAATGCGGAGCTATTGGGCATCGGGGACCGTCCTTGGGGAGACACGCAAAGAGAGGGATAGCCGGGAGGATAACCGCTGACTCGCAGGACGTCCAAGCCACCTCAACGCTACCTACTATACGCACCGTCCTTTTCGGGCTGCTGGCAGAACCGATCCCCGGTGAAGCTTACGCCCCTTCATGCTTCGGCTTCTGGACGCGAAGACGCGACGGATCCTCTGACGGATTCCGCGTCGCCCATCATCCCGTCCCACATACGCCCCGTTACAGCACCCTGGATGCGTGCGGTACGCTCACCGAGAACCTTTAAGTCTCGCGCTGTATCCTGTCGGTCCTGTTTGGCTTCTCGCCGCAAGTCGTTGATGTGTTGCTCCAACCGGTTGATGTCCTGCTTCGACTCCTGCCGCAAGTCGTTGATGTGTTGCTCCAACCGGTTGATGTCCTGCTTCGACTCCTGCCGCAAGTCGTTGATGTGTTGCTCCAACCGGTTGATGTCCTGCTTCGACTCCTGCCGCGCCTCCTTGATGTCCTGCTTCGACTCCTGCCGCAAGGCATACATCTCTTGGCGGATTTGGGTGCCCAGCGCGCTGACCGCCTTTCGTTGCTGAGCCATGTCAACGCGTAGACCTCTATATATCGTCAACATCAAGGCCGCAAGGGATACGCCCATGCCTATGATAGAAATTATTTCCCTGTTCATTACGTCCCCGTTCATGGAGCCTCCTTGCCCGCGTATGCCTTGGTCAGGCAATCGCTCAGCCGACGCAAGCCATTCGGATTGTAGGCGCTACGCTAGGCGTTTTTGGTTGCCTGCTATTGCGTTCCAACGACGCCTCCGTCTGGGAGACGAGGCCCTCGCCTGTTCTCGCTAGGCTGGGTATTCTCGTCAGTATAGCATACTTGTGAAAATAAGCATACGCTTGTTCGCGTGAGGCGGCGAGGCCGGATATGTCGCGGGCGCATAGCGGCATATATCCTTGCACGCGCAACGGAGGGCATAACGCACGGCTTTCTGCCTCTGTCGCTGGACTCCTTGGCTTGACCTTGGAGGCCTTTCCGCGGCCCCCCTTCCGCAACCGTCGGACTCCAAGGCCTGAAGAAATTGTTAGCCTCCGGTCGCGTTGAGGCAGGATTGCCGCCAGATTCAGCAGATTATCATGCAAACGATGTCGCGATCATGGACGGCCCTGGAGGGTCGCGGGTTCAACCGGCCGGCTGGACTCCGCGCCGGCCGCACAACCGTCCCCACGGGCCTGGACAGGCCCTTCCGCCTCCCAGATACGCCCCCTGTATGTCGCCCTCTCTTCATATGACAAAGCGCTCGGTACGGGAGCCTTTGCGCGCCAGTCCGAGTCCCGTATCCACGGCCGGATGGAGGCAGAGGGGACGCCTGTAAGCAGCCTTGGCTATCCCGAAGGGGATCCTGGGACCGACTGCGCTCAAAGCGCCATAGAACCTACCTCAACACAACCTGATCGCCTCACCTACGTCCTGGGCCCTGGCCTCGACAAACCATTGAGCCTCAGCGGCCAGCAGATCCTGCAACGAGCTTTGCGTTCCTTCAATCCGGCTCGACAGCCCTGCTTCTTTGCGCGCGTACATGGGCATGAAGGAATCGGGGTTCGGCAAGATCTGAAGCCTGCCCTCAAGGCACCCCAGAGCCATATCCGCCTCGGACAACCCGCGGCATCCGTCGCCTTCCCGTTGGATGGGGGTTCGGGGAGCAAGGGCGCAGGCATGAAGGCCGGGTTGCCGCGTACTGGCGTCCGTGCCGTCCTGCTCGCCATGCGTCGCTGGCTTGCCATAGTAACCTTTCCATTACGCTGGCGTTGCATACAACCGGGAACGGGTTGAAAACGGTTGGCTTATAGCAACGGCCCAAGCCATCCGCGCGTCCAGTGCGCGCGGATGCCGCTTGCAATACAGAGACCTAATTGCGTCCCTGCGCTGGACGCCTTGGCCGCTGGCGGAATCTAATTCTCCTCGCGCGTCCCTGTTTCGACCGGCAGGGCTACGAAAAAAGTGGCGCCTTCGCCCAGCGTGCTGCGCGCCCACAGCTCCCCGTCATGCGCTTCGACAATGGATTTGGCCAGGAACAGGCCCAAGCCGGTGCCGGACGTGCTGCGCCGCGCGCCGCGGTCCACGCGATAAAAGCTCTGGTAGATTTTTTCCAGTTCGTTCTCGGGAATGCCTATGCCCTGATCCGCCACGTAGATCACGATGCGCGCCGCGTCTGGCCCCGCGTCTTCCAACCAGAAACCGACCCGGACGTCGCCGCCCTCAGGCGAATATTTGACGGCGTTGCCGATCAGATTGGCGAAGACCTGGCGCAGTTTATCCGCGTCGGCCAAGAGCAGGGGCAGCGGGGCGGACGGAAAATCCCGTACGAAGGCATGGCGCGGGGTTTGCAATTGCGCGCCCTGAATGACGGATTCCAGCAACCGGGCCAGGTTCACCGGGAAGCGCTCCAGACGCAAGGCGCCCGCCGCGACCTTGCTGACGTCCAGCAGATCATTGATCATGCCTTCCAGCCGATCCGTTTCTTCCGCGATGACGTTGAGCATCTCCTGCGCCTCCGCAGGCGGCCAGCGGACGTCCGGTCGGCGCAGCAAATCCACGTTGCCCTTGATGACGGTCACGGGCGTCTTGAGGTCATGGCTGACAGCGGATACGAAGGTGGTTTTCTGTTCCTCCTCTTCCTTGAAACGCGTAATGTCGATGACGTTGACGATCACGTTCAACAGTTTCGCCTGATGATCCCGCAGGGGCGTGAAGGTCACGGCCACCGTACGCGTCTTCGCGCCCGGCCGCACGATTTCCCCTTCGCACGCGAGGGAATCCGCGCTGGGCAGATCAATGGCCGCGCTGCTCTGGCAGAAATCGAAGCCGGAGACGTTGTGCAAATCCAGCACCTCGCTGCACCGCCGCTGCAGGGCGTGGGCCGGCAGCAGGCCCACGAGGTCGGCCAGCGTCTGGTTGATGCTGACCACGTAGCGGTCCGCGTCCAGAATCATGATGCCTTCGGCGCTGTTTTCGATCACCGCTTCCAAGCGCCGCTGTTGCTGCTCCAATTCGCTGTACAGGCGCGCATTGCGCACCGCGATGGAGGCCTGGGTCACGAAACCCTCCAGCACTTGGCGGTCCAGATGGGAAAAGGCGTTGCGCCGCCGAAACAGGAACATCGCGCCCAAGAGCGCGTCGCCGACGAAAAGCGGCGCCCACAGCGTTTCCGGGCTCAGCCGGAAACCGCGGGCCTGGCGTTGCAAGCTGCTGCGCACCTGGTACAGGCGCCGTTGCAAATCCCCTTCGTCCCACGCCACGTCCCAAGGCTCTGCCTGGCCCGCCGCGCCGTAGAGGGCGACGGGACGCTGTCGGAGTTCCATGGGCAGCACTTCGGTCAGGGGGCGGCACAGCGCCAGATCGCCGGGAATCCCGATGCCGGCCACCATCGCGGGCGCCTGATCGAAGCGGGTCGCCTTGGCCGACGGCCAGATGGAAATCAAGCCTTCCGAGCAATTCATCAACTCCATGGCGCTGCGCAGAATCAATTCCACCAGGCTGTCCAATTCCAGGCGCGAAGTCATGGCCCGGCTGATGCGCAACAGGTATTCCCGTTGGCGCAATTGAAATTCGCTGGCGAAGATGTTAGGCGCGTAATGCATGGAACAAGCGATCGGCCGCGCTAGAGAGCGCCGCTGAACCGCAAACCGGATGGGCGGCTTTGGAGTCGGCCCGGAGCCGCGCGTTCAACGCGGCGGCCGGCAACGGCGCTGCCGTTCAGTTATCGACAGGCCCGTTACGCGCGCGGGAGCCCAAGGCCGCCTTGCGCCGGGGCCGGGCCCTTGCGCCCGTTACCCGGTCCGTCCGTCGGCGTCGAAAAGTCACAGCCCCCATTCGGCGCGCATGTCGGCGACGGTGCGCAGCGGCGCCTTGCCGCCGAAGAGGGTGTGGCCCGGCCCCCCCTCTACCCAACGGGGATCCATCGGCTCCTGGGCCGGTTGAAAACGCACGTCGCAACTGAGGCGGTACCGCCGGGTAAGGTTGGTCGTAGAGGCATGCATGGTATGCATGCCGAACAAAATGACGTCGCCCGCCTTGAATTCCGTCGTCAGCCAGCGGCCTCCGAACTCCTGGGTAATGTCCATGGGTTCGCGGGTGAACCAGCCCTCTATGCCGTCCCGGTCCACGTCGATCCGCCCGTAGGTATCGCGTATGCGCGCGAAGGACGGCAGATGATTGGATCCTTCGCAGACGCACAGCGTGCCGTGTTCCACCGGGGTATCGCCGAAGGGAATCCACACCGTGTGCAGATTGCCTGACCCGCGGCCCATGTACACGAAATCGTAATGCGCCCCGGAGTATTCTTCGTTGCCCACGGCGCGCATCCACTTGTAGGCGAAGGTCGCCGCCTCGGCCGCGAAATAGCGTTGGAAGAAAGCGAACAGCTCCCGGCTTTCCAGAATGCCGCGTACGCGCGGGGACTGGACGATGCCGTCCGCGCTCATGAGACGCACCCGTTTGGCGGCGCGCGGCATGGCGCCTTCCAGCAAGGGCGCGCCCGGCGTCAGCGCCTCTTTGGCCTGCATATATTCCAGCACGGCTTCTCGGCCCGCCAGCACCTGGTCCGGACGCATGAGTTGGCGCAACAGCAGGTATCCGTCCTGCTGCATGCGCCGTTTCAGCACCGCCATGTCCTCCTCCGCGGCACTGGAACGCAATTCCCCCAACTGGGCGGAAGGAAACGCCAGATCTTGGTGTCCGAAGCGGACGCGTAGGGTCATGATGCCTCCGTACGTGCTGGGATTTAGCCGCGTGCGTCCGCGTCCTGGATGGCCTGCGCGAACGCCTCGAAAGGCAGCCCCCCCTCATACAGGCGGCCGTTGATCAGGAAAGAGGGACGGCGGCGAACGCCCCACTCGGATCGGCGTTGCGCTTCCATGGCCTGCACCTTGTCCGCATAGCGCTGATCGGCCATGCAGGCGCCGAAGGCTGCCTGATCCAAGCCGATTTCGCCCGCGTAGGCCGCGAAGCGCGCGGCGTCCGCGCGCGACAGTTCGCGGAGGCGGCTGAACAGCAAATCGTGCATGGTCCAGAAACTGGCGGGACTCTGCTCGCCGGCGCATTCGGCGGCCAAGGCCGCCTGTTCGCTGCTGCGGCCGTGATCCAAAATATGGTGAAAACCCAGGCGCACGGCGCCCGTCGCGACGTATTCGGTCTTAAGCCTCGGTTCTACTCGCAGCACGTGCGAGGCGCAGGCGCCTCACAGGAAATCCGACACGTCCAGAATCAGAACCGGCGCCTCGGGGTTGCCCATCAGGTAATAATTCCCTTCGACCGCGACGAACTGGGTCCAATCGCGCGCCGCGGGCGCGGCCGCCTCCGTGGCGGAGTCGGTTTCCGCTTCCGAAGGCGTTTCCGCCGCGGACTGCGCCTCCGCGGCGCGGTCCGCGTCCGCGGGGGACGCGGCGACCGGCGTGGGCGCGGGCGCGGCCTCCGCGACGACGGCTTCCGTCGGGGCGGCGCGCGCCGGCGCGGCGGTTTGAGGCCGGTCGGCGCAGGCCGCGGCCATAACCCCTACGCACAAGAGGAGCCAGGCGCAAGCCGCCCGCCGCCAACGACGGGCAAAACAGGGCCGCGCGCGGGCGGCGCGCGGCGCGGGCAACGTAAACATGGCAGGCAAAGCGCTCCTTGGGCTGGCGGGCTATTGATCCGCGTCTTCCAGATCGGCCAATTGCGTGAAGATCTGTTCGAACACGCCGGCGAACTGCTCTTTCTGCAACGATCCTACAACGGGTTGGGCCAATGCGCCATATCGCCTGTGCCAAATGAGGAAGGTCGGCGTCCCGCGGACGATGCCTTCGACGTCCGCCATGCCCTGGGCGACCGCCTCTTCGTATTGGTCGCCCGCCAGGCAGGCGTCGAAGGCCGTAGCGTCGAAGGCCGGCAAAGCGGCTTTTTCCCACTGCGCCATCGCCTCCCGGACGGAGGCGGCCTCCAGGGCGTCGAAACCGGAGGCGGGAATGAGGAGCTCCGTGCCCGGCGCCGCCTGGGTCGCCAGTTGGCGTCCGAGCGCGCGCAACGCCTCCGCGTGTTGCGGGCGGGCCCATTGCTCCGACTGCGCGTAGAGCAGGCGGGCCATTTCCGTATACCGCCCCTGCTCCCCGGCGCAGAGCGCGGCTTCCGCCGCATAGGGCGCGAAAGGATGGATGGGCAGCGGAAAATGCTTCTGCACCCACATGACCTTGGCCGTGGCGATATACCGTTCATGCAGTACGGGTTGGGTTTCCCGTTGGTGGCGCTGGCAGTAGGGACATTCGAAATCGCTGAATTCAAACACGATCACTTCGGCCAGGGGGGAGCCCTCGAAGTAATCGCGGGCCTGCGTCATGCCCGACAGCGTATGCCACGACGAAGCGTCGGCATCGGCCTGGCCCTCCCACAGGCGTACCGGTTCCAGCCCCGCGTCCGTAATCCAGAACGGCAGCGCGCTGGCCCGCGCCTGCCGTTCTTCCCGCGCCGCCAGGTATTCCGCCAGGTTCTCAATGGCATCGGCGAAGACGTCGAAGGCCTGCGCGCCCCGCACCGGCAACCGGCGCGCGGGCGCGTCCCGAAAATACAGCAGGAACGAAGGGGTGCCGTTGAGTTTCGCCGCGGCGGCGTCTTCGATCGCGCGGTCGATGCGCGCGTCGACTTCGTTTTGCCTGTCCGCTTGGCAGGCCGCAAAGGCGCCCGCGTCAATGCGCTGGGGCGGGACCGCCGCGTCGTTGTACGCCTGCGCCAATTCCTCAAAGAAGGCGTGCGCGTCGTCGCCCCGGGCGTGTTGCATCTGGGTGGCGAGCAACCGTTCCCGCATCCACCAAAAAGCGTCGGTGCTTTGGAACGCCATGCACCAGGCGGCCCGGTGCGCGGCCCGGGCTTGCGGATGCAGCGCCTCCAGGGGCAAGTCCTTGGCGACGTATTGCACCTGGCCCGTGGCGATGAACCGCGCCCGCAAACGCGGCAGGGTTTCCTGGCTGTGCCGGCGGCAGTAGGGGCAATGCAAATCGGTGTATTCCACCAGCACGATCGGCGCGGCGGGCGAGCCGAGATAAGGGTATCCGTTGGCCGTGAATCCCGTTTCCGGCTCCGCGCGGGCCGTCGCGGCCGGGCGCGGGGGCAGAGGCGCGGGCGGCGCTTCCGGCGTCGTCGCGCCCGCCGCCGCCGGGACGAGGATCGGCGCGGCAGGCCAGTCGGTAAAGACGATGCGCCCGCTTTCGTCCACTACGCAGGCCGCCAGGAGCCAGGTCAGGCAGAGCCCCACGGCGGCTGCGCGCAACGCGGAGCCGTATTTGCTGCGTTTCTGAACGTCCACCTTCCCTCGCTCTGGCCCATGGCCAATCCTTGTGCCCGGGGCGCTGCGGCGCCGCCTCCGGAACGGCCGCCCGCCGCCGTCCGTCTGAATCTAAAGCGCAATCCGCGCCGCTTGTCGGAACTATTTACAATTGAAAGAAATTCTCGTTGTCGTCCACTACCTTGTGCCGGTAATTGGTCACGTAGGCGGCGAGTTTCGAACGCAGGGTGCGCCACGCGTCGCTCCGGAAGAGGCGTTGCACGCGCGTCCGGTCGTCAGTGACGCAGCCTATCAGCATCTGGGGCCCTTCGCCCCACAGGGAATACCACACCTCGCACGGTTCCCAGCCCATTCGGATCAGCGCCGGGAGGAAATCGCGCACCATGAATTCGTCGTACAGCTTTTCCTGACCTGGCTGGATATCCCAGCTCATGAGCAATTTGAACACGAAACCGAGGCCGTGCGTAACGTAGAATGGGCGAGATGCGCGGCGCCTGCGCCCGCCGGGACGCCCAAGCTCCGCGGAATTTCAACATAGCAGAATCTCTCTCCGAATGCAAAGGGTATGGCGCGGCAGGCAGCCGGCGACGCGGAGACCGCGCCGCGGGCGTCGATTCCTGCGCGCGGGCCTCGGGGGATGGATCGCGGGACTCCTGTGCGCGGCGGGGACCCCGCTCCTGGCGCAAGCGCCCGCCGCGGGCGCGTATCACCTGTACCTCGTGCCGGAGACGGCGGACGGCCTCGCCTTTCTGACCCATATTGCGGAAGTGACCCTCGCGCAAACTCCCGATTTCGGCACCCGTTACGCCGCGGCCGCCGTCTACCGCCTGCACAATACCCGCGCCGAACCGCAGGCGCTGACGGTGCGCGTCCGTTCGTTGGCCGGCCCGGTCGCGCACCCGGCGAACGGCCGCCTGGAAACGGTGACGTTGCACAGAGGACAGACGCGCATGCCCCTGGAAGCGGCGGCGGGGAACCAATGGCAAAGTTCCGTCGCGCTGGAAGCCGACGAACGCATCGCCCTCGAACTGCGCTACGCCGTCCGGGGGACCGGGCGTTACTTTCCCCGCGTGCAGTACGACGTAGCGCCCCTGCGGCGCTGGGGCCAGCCGCCGGAAAGCCTGCGCGTCAGTTTCTATCCGAACTCGGAAGCGGATCCGCGCACCCTGCAATCGGTCCAACCGCCGGACGTCCAATTCGCGGCCGGCGAAATCCGCTGGCATTACGAAAACGCCTGGCCGAGCCAGGCGCCCCACGTCCAGTTCATCCACCAGGCCAGCTGGGACGGCATCCGGGAGGCCGAAAGGCAGGACCGGCCGCTGGCGCTGGGCCAGCGCTACTATGACCTCTACATGGCCGCGGACGCGCCCGCGGCCAGCCGGCCGCTCTTCTACGCGCAGGCGCTGGCGGCGTGGTTGCGCGCGGCCGAGCGGCAGCCGGGACCGGCGCATTACGGGTTGGCCCGCCTGTACCGCACGCGTTGGCTGGCCGCGGCGCCCGCGTCCCAGGCGCACTACCTGGAATTGTTCCTGCGCCACGCGCGCCGCGCGCGGGAGACGCTGGATCCTGCGCGCGCCGCGGCGCGCCAAGACGTAGCCCGTTGGTTGGGCCAGGGATTGGAAGCGCGCGTCGCGCGGGCCGTCCAACGCGAAGATTGGGCGGGAGTGAACGCTGCGCTGGCCGAAATCGAGCGCCTGCCCGCCGTCTGGATGGCGCCAGAGCGCCTCGCGGGCATTCGCGCGGACGCGCGCCTGCAGCAAGCCCTGCGCCTGTGGGAGGCGGGCGCCGCGGACGAAGCGTTGGCGCTGGCCGGCCATCCGTTCGGGGAACCGGACCACGCGTCGGCGACGGAGGCAGGGCCTGTGTTCGCGAGTTGGGTCGTCGAGATCGAGGCGGAACCGCAAGCCTTGGCCCTGCAGTTGCAAGGCTTCCTCTACCCTGCCCAATCCGCGCGCGCGGCCCAAAAACTGGCGTTCCTGGAGCCCTGGGCGCAGCGCCAGGGGGAGGACCTGACCCTGGCCTGGCATTTCCGGACGTTGGCGGAAGAACCGTCCCGGACCGTACTGCACCTCGACGTGCGGGCGACCGATCCCGTACAAGCCCGCCGCTTGGCCGATAGCTTGGCGGCGGACGCGGACTGGATTTTGCTGCAACAGTTGTTGCGGCCCCCCTGGGGGCAAAGCCGGACGCGCCGGCATCCCTTCGCGCAGGACGCGCACTTCGTCTTTGCCCTGGATCTGCGTCCGGCGTTCGATCTGTGGCGCGCGAAGGCCTTGGCGTTGGAACAGAACGCGGTGCAAGAGGCCAGTGCCGGAGCCCACGCGCCGGAAGCCGCGCTACGCCAGCTCCATTTCATTAACGCGGCCGCGGAGTGGCGTCGTTTGGCGCGCCATACCGTCGCGTTCGTGCGTCTCCTGCCCGCCGAGGCCGGGGCCGCGCCCACGCGCGGCCAATGGGCGGCCACGGAAGACCAGCCGTACGTGCAGGCGCAGGTTACGCGGCGCGTACCGCGCGGGCCGCGCGTGGCCTGGCTGGCCGCCGGTCTCGCGGCCTTCGCGACGGCGGCCAGTTGGGGGCTGGTGCGCCTGCGCCGCGGCCGCGGCGCCTCCCCGCCATTCGAAACGGTTCCCTAGGCCGTTGCATGGCTACTGCGCGCGACCTGTCCCGCCGGCCTCCGACCGCGCCGGCGCCCGTCTTCGTCTACGCTGACGGGCACTGGCTGCATGCCGTTCTCGTCTGCCTGCTCTACGTGACGATGGCCTTGACGTTCGACGCGGCGCGGTGGATCGACTTCGGTTTCGGGACGTTCCTGGGCATCGCGGCCGGAGCCCTGCTCTGCGGCGTCCTGGCTACGTATGCCCGCATTGCCTCCGGTCCGATGCTGGGCATCGGGGCGCTGGCCAGTCTCTGTTGGACGCTGTTCCTGACGGCCGCCCAAATCCCGGCCGCGGACGTCGGTTTCTACCGGCTGCAAGGGTTCAATCTGGCGCAAAGCCGCGCGTACCTGCTGGCGGAGCACTGGTTCGCGTGGTGGCAGGCGATCGCGACCCGCGGCTTCAGCGACGACAACCTGATTTTTCTTTTCAACGTCTCCTTCCTGCTCTGGTGGCTGATCTATTTCGGCGCCTGGTCCCTGCTGCGCTACGGGTTGTCTTGGCGCTCCATTCTCATGAGCGGCTTCGTCACCGGCATCAACGTTTTCTACGCGCCACAAACTGCAGGCGGCGCCGGGCCGCTCATGGGCCTGTTCGTCTTCTTCGTGCTGGTCGCGCTGTTTCTGCTCAGCCATGCCCATCTCATTGCGTTGCAGTGGCATTGGCGCCGCGCGCGCATCCGTTTCAGCCAGGACTTCGCCTTCGACTTCATGCGCAACGGCCTGGCGTTCAGCGTGCTGGTCGTAGGCGCGGCGTGGGGCGTGCCGCGTCTGGGCGCGTCGACCTCCATGCAAGGTTGGCTGGAACCGGCCAGCGCGTTGTGGGAAACCGCGACGGACCGCGTCGCGGCCTGGAATCAGGGCGTCCGCCAACAGTTGCGCCCGCGCGAAGCGACCTTCCTCGATTCGCTCGCGTTAGGCGGCGCGCGGACGCCCTCCGAGGCCGAGGTCATGCGCGTGGACGCGTTGGAGGGCCGCTATTGGCGCGCCAGCGTATACGACTCCTTCGACGGCCGCCAGTGGCGCAACACCGCAGAGCACCGCGCGGCGCTGGAACCCGACGCGGTACCGACCGCGCCGGCCTGGCAACGGCGCGCCCGTCTGCTGCAAACGATCTTCCCGCTCCAGGATCTGGGCTACGTCCTTGTGGCGGCGCCGGACGTCGTACGCGCGACCTTGCCGGCCGTGGGCCGTTACGAGACGCTGCCGGCGCGCGCAAGGCGCGCGGACCTGTCCGCGGCGGCGGAACCGGACGCTTTCCCGGCCGCAGACGCGGCGCGCGAATGGCAGTATCTGCAAACGCGGGCGCGCATCACGCCGGATACGCCGTACCAGGTGATCAGCCTGCTGACCCAGGCCACCGTCTGGGACTTGGAAAACGCGTCCGAAGAGATGCCGGAGGGTCTGCGCGCGCGCTATCTGCAAGTGCCGCCCTCGCTCGATCCCCGCGTCCAGTCCTATGCGGAAACGCTGACGGCGGGCGCCGCGTCGCGGTATGCCAAAGCCAAGGCCATCGAGACCGCCTTGCGCCAAATCCCGTATGACGACGGCATTGATCCGGCGCCCCCCGGCGTCGACCCCGTGAGCTATTTTCTCTTCGATCTGCGGCGCGGCTACTGCGACTATTACGCCACGTCCATGGTCATGATGCTCCGCTTGCTGGACATTCCCGCGCGGCTGGCCGCGGGCTACGCGGAAGGCGCGTTCGATGCCGCGGCCGGCAACTTCCTCGTCACCGAGCGGGATGCGCATTCATGGGTGGAAGTGTATTTTCCGGACCTGGGCTGGATCGAGTTCGAACCGACGGCGGGCGAAAGCGTCCTGGCGCGGAGGCCGGGCGGGCCGCCGCCCGCCGCGGGCGCCGCGCCCGCGCCGCCCGCGGCGGCCCTGCCGGACAATCCGCAAGATCTGTTGGATCAGGCCGGCGCGGCTGCGGACGAACTGGGGCCGGAGCCGGCCTTCGACGCCGCCTTCGAGCCCGGCGCGGGGCCTGCGGCGCCGTGGCCTTTCCGCGTCGGCGCGGGCCTGGCCTTGGCGTTGGCCCTCGGGGGCGGTGGGTGGGCGTGGCTCCGCGGCCGCCGCGGGCGCGCAGCTGAATTGCCCAGCCATCAGGCCTACCGTCGCCTGATGCAGTGGGCGCTGCGTCTGCACGTGCCCCTTGCGCGCAGCGCCACGCCCTTGGAACGAAGCCGCCGCGTCGCCGCGTCGCTGCCGGGCCTGGAGGGCCCTATCCAGGCGATTTGCCTGGCCTACGTCCAGGACCGGTACGGCGCCCGTCATCCGACGCGCGCGCGCAACGCGGATACTTCAGCGCGCGCGCAGGCTTGGCGGTCTTTGCGCGCGCCGCTGCTGCGCCGGTGGGCAGGACGCAGCGTCAGGGAGGGGTGGCGCCGCTTGCGCGCCCGGCGGACGTCGCCGGCCCCGGCGAACCGCGTCCCCCGGTAGGCGCGCCGCCCGGGCCTGCCAGCGTCAGGGACGGCCGAGGCTGGACGGGGTCAGCAGGAAGATGGTGGCGCCCTCGTGCGCGGCTTCCTTGCGCGTGACCCGGTAGCGCTTTTGGGCTTCGGCGCTGATCGGTCCCAAGACCTGCAAGCGGGCCGCGATCCGGTCGACGTCCGCCGCGTCGTAGGCGATCGGTATGCAGACCTTGGGCTCCAATTTCTTGCACGTTTGAATGGCCCAGTCCAGTGCCAGCTGCGCGCCGCGTCCCAGGGGCAGGAGCAGAATGTCCGTTTTCGCGACGATGAGGTTTTCCACCAAGCGGCGATCGCGCGGGCGAAAGGCCGTGCCCGGCGCGCCCAGGTGCGCGAGGCCCGACGCGCCGAAATCGAAATGATAAGCCAAGCGGCCGGCCGCGGACTCCGCGGCCGCCTCCGCCGGCCGCTCCAGGCGCAGGGACTGAATGAATACGCCCTTGGCCTCGAATTCGCCCGGGGCCGCAATGACGACGGGCGCGCCCGGCAGAGACGGGAGGCCGGTTTGATTTGGATCCAGGCTGCAGCTGCTCGTGACGACGTCCACGTCGAACCCGGGCGTCAGCGTCTGCGCGGAGGGCGTTGCGTCGTCGTCGAAAAGTTGCGGCGGTTGCGCGCGGTCGTCTTCCGGGGCGAAGGGATCGCAAAGCACCGTTACGCCTCCTTCCCGCATAGCCACGCAATTGTCTCCGTACCAAGTTACTTCCACGTCAAGCCTCTTCGGATTTCAGGGCGTACGATGGAATGAATAATACCAATTTGTTCCGCGTTATGGGGATCTGGAGCCGCGTCGCAACGCCTGCGCAGGCAGTTCTGATCCCGCAGCCGCGTGCGGCGGCCGTCGCCGCGCAGGGACGATGGCGGCCCGGCGTTCGACCGCATGACGCGCGGCCCGGCGCACGCGCCAAGGCCTCCGCTCTATTTCTGCCCGCCGCGCAGGAGGCCATGGCGCCTCCCGGCAGGAGGCGCGGGCAACGGCTTGGACGACCGGGTGCCCGTATCCGGCGCCGGGCGTATATAATGGCGGCATGTCGCGGCTCTCTACGTCCGTCCGCGCCCGTACGTCGCTGCCGCGAGCGGGCATGCGGCAGTTGGGCATCATCGCCGTTTGCGGTTGGCTCTGGCTGGCCGCCTGCGACGCGGCCCCTGCGCCGGAGGCGTCCGAACGGGCGCCGGCCGCCCCGGGCATGGCCCCCGCGGCGACGCAGGACGTTGCCATCGGCTATACCGCGGAGGGCTATCTGTACGCGGGCGCCGCCGACGCGCCGGTGACCGTCTACGAAATGTTCAATGCCAATTGCCCGGGGTGCGGGCGCCATCACGTCGATACGCTGGACGCGTTGCTGGCGGAGTTCGGCGCGGCCGGCCTGGTGCGGTTCGTGCTGGTGGACCTGCCTATCGGGCCCGCGTGGGGCGAGGAAGCGCACTACGCCGCCTACTGCCTGGGGACGCAACAAGGCGCGGAAGCGCAGTGGCGTTTCTGGCAGGATTTCTATGCCGAGCATGGCCGCTGGTTCAGGGAAGGCGCGGCGTTCGCGCAGGCTTTGGCAGAAACGGCAGGCCTGGAAGCGGCCTCTTTCCATGAATGCCTGCGGCGCGAAGCCCCGGCCCGCGTCCATGCGATCCAGGCGCGGGCGGAAGCCGAGTTGCTGCCTGCGCGCTGGTCCACGCCGGTTTTCCGCCTTGAAAATCATCAGGGACGCTGGTTGAACACCCTGACGGGTTCTCCGCCCCTGGATGGCTGGCGCCAGGAATTGACCCAGCATTTGAAGCCGGCCGCGCCTGGATGAAGCGCGTCGTTGCGCACCCTCTACGCGCCGCCCGCGCCGGGCCGCGGCCATAGACGACCGTACGCGCAGGATAGCCGCAACGCGCGCCCGCGGTTTCAGCCCTGCGCGCGCCTCCCTGCTCTTGGATGCGGATGGGGGGGGGGGGGGGGGGGGACAGCCCTCCGAGGCCTATGCATATCCCCAAGGCCAACCGGAGCCGATGCGAACCGCGCGGGCTCCGGCAGGGCGCGTACGCAAGACCAAGGCTGGATTGGCTCCCGCGCGCAGGCGCTCCGACGCGTCCGGTTCGTTGCGCCGGCCCTCGCGGAGCGTACCGGAACGGGAACGCGCGTCAGGCCAACTTACGGCGCAACGCGTCCAGCAGATTGGCCTGCGGCGGCGCCTCGAGATCCTGAGGGGCGTCCGCCAGGCCGCTCATGTAAATGGCCAACAACAAGCGGAAATCCTGCAAGGCGGCGCCCAAATGCAAGGGATGCACCGCTTCGTCGCGGTCCAACCAGTCAAACATGGCTTCGCTCATGCGCGCCTGCCCCAGAACGTCCTCCGCCGCGTAGGCGTGCCGGCCGGCTTGCTGCCGGCCCTTGACGTCGACGCGCCAGGCGGTCATGCTCCAGCGCAGGGATCCGTGGGCGCCGATGACCGCAATTTGCTTGTGCGTATTGATACGGGCATCGTCCGGATCGTCGAACGGCGCGTTGAGGCCGCATTGCACATGGGCTACGGAAGCATCGTCGAACGTTACGTCGGCCGCCACGCAGTCCGGCGCCAAATGCCTACGCGGCGTCTCCGCCAAGCCCTCTGCGCCTTGCAGGAGCGACGTCCTGACGCTTTGGGGCGGGCGGGCTTGAAAGGCCTGCACGGCTTGCAATACATGCGTGCCCTGGTAGGCCATGTTCATGCGCGCGCTGGCGCGAATGGCCCGTATCGGGCCCAACGCGCCGGATCGGACCAGTTCCTGCAGCTGCGCGCGGCGGGGATGAAAGTGCAGTTGATGGTTGATGGCCACCTTCAGACGCGTCCTGGCGGCGAAGCGGCGTAGGGCCAGATAGTCTTCGCCCTGCAGGGCCAGGGGTTTCTCGACGATGACGCCGGGCACGCCGTGCGCTTCCGCGCTCTGCAGGATTTCCAGGCGGACATGGGGCGGCGTATTGACGAAAACCACGTCGGGCTGGACTTCGCGCAGCATGCGATCGTAGTCCGTATACTGCGCCCTGACCTCCCAGCGCTCGCCGAAACGGCGCAGATGGGCGGCGTTGCGGGTCGAGACGGCGACCAATGCGCCCCGCGGCATGTGCGCGAACGCTTCCGCATGGCCATGGGCCCGGCCTCCGCTTACGCCCACGATCGCGCAACGGTACGTCATGCCGCATCCTCCCAAGGCTTGAGCAATACTTTGCCGCACTGGCCGGTCAACTGCAGTTCCCATGCCCGTTGCGCTTGGCGCAACGGAAACCGGTGGGTAACGAAGGCGTCCAGTTTCGCTTTCTCCGCGCGAATGACCTGCATGAGCAAGTCGACGTCGCCCAGGTTGTAGTTCCAGGACCCGACGAGCGTAAGGCCTTTGCGAATCAGGTCGGGCGAAACGCGGAGGCAGGTGTCTTCCGAGCACTCGCCGACGAAGGCGACCTGTCCCAGGCGGCGGGCCGCGTCGATGCAGAGGCGATGCGCCTGCGGGTTGCCGGAGCAGTCAATGGCTTTGGCTACGCCTTGGCCTTGCGTCAGTGCGCGAATGCGTTCCAGGACGTCGGCGTCCGTGGGATCCAGTACGTGCTCCGCGCCCAGAGCGGCGGCCAGGCGCTGGCGATAGGGATGGGATTCCACGGCAATGACCTCGGCGCCGCGATGCCGGGCGTTGATGACGCCCCCCAGTCCGACCGGTCCCATCCCGGTAATGAGGACCGTATCGAAGCGACTGACCCGGATCCGTTGCATGGCCCCGAAAGTGGGGCCCAGGCCGCACAGGGCCAGCCCGCCGTGCTCCAGCGAGACGTCGTCGGGCAACCGGTAGCACAGCCATTCCGGCTTGGCGTGATATTGGGCGTAGGTGCCGAAGACGCCCGCGCGCCGCGCCGGGGGAGTCTGGCAGTAGATGTATTCGCCGGTCTGGCAGCAGGCGCAATAGCCGCACGCCGCGAGGGGCAGGGCGATCACCCGATCCCCGATCCGCAAGCGCCCGGATCGTCCCGTCTCCGCGACTTCGCCGGCCGCCTCATGGCCCAGGGACGGCGCCGCTGCGCCCTGCGCGTAGAGCTTGTACTCCGTGCAGGTGGGCGTTACGTCGACGCGGAGGACGACCCAATCATTCTCGGCGCGGGGGACAGGAACATCTTCCAGGCCGCAGGCGCGCGGGCCCGTGACGGCAACGACGTCCATAGTTCGGCATTCTCGCGGCAAGGGATAGGCGAAGACAGGGAATCGTATCACGAAGCGCGTACGCCGACGAGGCGCGGGGGTGCCATGCGGCCACCATCCGCGGGACGCGGAGACGGTCGTAACGGAACGTTCGATCATCCGTCTAATACAGGGAGGCCTTCGCGTCTTAGGCTATGACGCTGTCCAACGTCAGGCTCTCTACGCACGCGGGGAGTGCGGGCGTTGGCGTTCTGAAGCGGTCTCCCGCTCGACTGCGCCGAGGCGAAATAGCAGCCGTCCCATGCAACAGAGGTGTAACACATGGCTGAAGTCCCAGGTATCAGAACGGTAAAGGCGACGCTTTGGTTCGGCGTTTGCTTGCTGGCGCTCTTGCTCTTGGCGCCCACGCGGAGCGCGGTGGCGCAGAGCCAGGAACCTATTCGGCATATGGTGAGCGCCGGCGAGGAGTTGTTGGGTTTGGCCATCAGATACGGCACTACGACCGAGGCCATCGAGGCCCTGAACGATCTGGCGGATCCCAATCGCATCCGCATCGGGCAAGTGCTGCTGATTCCGCGCGTGACCGCGACGCCCGCCCCGACGCGTTCGGTTGCCTGCGCAGCCACGCATGTCGTACGCGCCCGAGAGGGTTTGTACGCCGTGGCGCTCCGGTACGGCGTAACCGCCGCCGAGATCGCGGCGGCCAACGGCATTACGAACATTAACGCATTGCGCATTGGCCAGACGTTATGCATACCGGGCGCAGCGGCTACCGCGACGCCCCCCGCCGCGCAACCGACATCTCCTCCCGCTGCGCCGACCGCGGGACGAACGCATACGGTCCAGTCGGGCGAGAACCTGTTTCGCATCGCTCTGGCCTACGGCGTAACGGTCGACAGCCTGATGGCGGCCAACGGCATCACGGATGTGCGCTTCCTGCGGAGCGGCGCCGTGTTGATCATCCCCGGCGCGGGCGCGCCTGTCGCGACGCCGGTACCCACCGCGACGCCCGCGCCGGTTGCCACGCCGACGCCGGTCGCCACGCCCCCCGCGCCGGCGACGCCGACCGGCACGCCTCCGGCGGTGACGTGCGAGCGCGGGCACTACACGACTACTTTCTACAACGACACGACACCGTCGGGAGTGCCGGTTTTTCACCGTTGCGACCAGCATCCGCTCAACCTGCCATGGGGCGAGAATCCCCCCGCCGCGGCCGTGAAGGCCGACAACTTCAGCGCCCGCTTTGAAGGCGACTTTCCTTTCCAGGCCGGTACCTACCGCTTCGACTTGGGGACGGACGACGGCGCGCGGGTCTCTGTCAGCGGCGAGGAGGTTTTCGATGAATGGCGCGTGCAAACGGATGACTTCAGTCAATTTATGGCGTTCCCGGAGGACGCCGACTACCGCGTGATAGTGGAATACTACGAGGCTGAGGGCAACGCGCGCCTCTCCCTCAACTGGCAAAAGGTGGAACCGGGCGCCGCGCCAGCGCCGACGCCGACGCCGCCTCCCGCAGCGGCCGCTACGCCGCCTCCTGCCCCCGCGGCTCCGCCCCCTTCCGCCCCCGCGGCTCCGGCCACCTCCTTGTTGGACTTCGGTTACGGCATTCAGGCCTATGCCCTGGATCCCGACAATGCCCAGCGAACTCTCCGGCACGTCAACGATCTCGGTTTTACCTGGCTGAAACAGCAAGTGCGTTGGAAAGAAATGGAACCGACGCGCGGCAGACGGCAATACGGCAAACTGGACGATCTCATTGACCGCGCGGACGCGGCGAACGTCAACGTTCTCTTCAGCGTCGTGAAATCTCCGAACTGGGCGCGGGAGCCAGGCGCGGATACGAACGTATCAGGACCGCCGGCCAACAATGCCGACTTCGCCAATTACGTGGGCGACCTGGCGCGTCGTTATTGCGGACGCTCGCTCAAGGCCATCGAGGTTTGGAACGAGCAGAATCTGCATCACGAGTGGGGCAACTTGCCGCTCAATGCGCGGAATTACGTGGCTTTGCTGCGCGCGGCCTCGGGGCAAATCCGCGCGGCCTGTCCGTCCATGTTGATCATCTCCGGCGCGCCGACCCCGGCAGGGAACAATGGCGCGCGCATGTCGCAGGGCGGTACCGCCGCGGTGGATGACTTCGACTATCTGCGCCAGATGCTGGCGGCCGGCATGGCCAATTACGTGGACGCTATCGGGGCCCATCCCAGCGGGTACAACGTGCCGCCGAGCGTCGATTGGCGCAATGCCTGCGCTGCCATTCGGAGGTCCGGCAATTCCTTTAATGGCGCGTGCGACACGCCGCATCACTCTTGGAGCTTCCGCTCCACCATGGAGGGGTATCGCGACATCGCCGTCGCCAACGGCGCCGGTCATCTCAAGATCGTGGCGACGGAATTCGGCTGGGCGGCCGGCGGCAAATATCATCCCGCCTACGGGTATGCCGACGACAACTCCTACGAGGAGCAGGAAGCCTGGACGGTCGAGGCTTTCCGCATGATCCGGAATTGGGACTGGGCCGGTCCCGCGTTCCTCTGGAACCTGAATTTCCGAGTCGTCGCCGACGGGACCGAACGGGCACAGTGGGGCATCGTGAAGCCCAACTGGTCGCCTCTGCCGGTCTATACTGCGCTCAAGAGAGAAACGAGGCGTTGAGAACCCGCGTACCGATAACGGACGCGTAACCGCGTGTACCGATAACGGACGCGTAACCGCGTCCCCTGCGCCCCGGTCGCTGATTGGCGGTCGGGGCGCGGAACGGGGTTCCCTTCCGTTCCACTTCGTTCCTTAGTCGCTCTTCCGCTTTCGATCCGTTCCCTTTTGGAAATGGACGAGACAGACGCCAGAGGGAGGTTGCCCTTGGATTATTCGCGTTACCTTGCAGGCCACCAAGATCGCTACGTATCGGAATTGCGGGAATTTCTGCGCATTCCCAGCATTTCGGCGCTGCCGGAATGCGCGCCGCATGTGCGGCAGGCGGCGGAATGGGTCGCGGCGCGGCTGACGCAGGCGGGCATGGAGCATGCAGCGGTCATGGAAACCGGCGGGCATCCCGTGGTATACGGAGACTGGTTGCATGCGCCGGAGCGACCCACGATCCTCATTTACGGCCATCTGGACGTGCAGCCTACGGATCCCCTGGAATTGTGGACGAGTCCGCCCTTTGAGCCGTCGATCAGGGAGGGCCGCATCTACGCCCGCGGCGCTTCCGACAGCAAGGGCAACATGTTCGCCCCCATCGCGGCGCTGGAAGCCATGCTACGCACGGAAGGGACATTGCCCGTGAACGTCAAGGCGTGCTTTGAAGGGCAGGAGGAGATCGGCAGTCCCCAGATCGACGATTTCCTGGCGCGGGAAAAGGATACGTTCCGCGCGGATTTGGTCTTGAGTTCCGACGGCGGGCAGTGGAGCGAAGAGGTGCCGGCCTTGGCCGTCGCCTTGCGGGGCGTTTGCGGCGTCGAGATTACGGTGACCGGTCCCGAGCGGGATTTGCACTCGGGCAGTTTCGGCGGGGCCGTGCGGAATCCCATTCACGCTCTCGTTGCCCTGCTCGCCGGCCTCCATGACGCCGACGGTCGGGTAACGATCCCGGGTTTTTACGATGACGCGCTGCCCCTGTCCGCGCAAGACCGCCAGGATACGGCGCGCGTACCCTTTGACGAGGCGGCGTACAAAAGCGATTTGGGCGTGCAGGAACTGTATGGGGAGACAGGTTATTCCCCGCGCGAACGAACCTGGCATCGCCCCACTTTGGAAATCAACGGCATCGGAGGCGGTTTCCAGCAAGAAGGCATCAAAACGGTTTTGCCGAGTCAGGCCCGCGCCAAAATCACGTGCCGCCTGGTTCCCAACCAAACCTCCGCCGGCATCCGCGCGCGGCTGACGGAGCATGTTTTGGCGCAAGCGCCCGCGGGCGTGCAAGTCGATGTGCAACCCTTGACCATGAACGGCAACCCGTACGTCATTCCCAAAGAGCATCCCGGTCAGCAGGCCGCCAGCGCCGTGTTGCAGGAACTGTACGGCCGGCCGCCTCTGTATCGGAGAACCGGCGGCAGCATCCCCATTTGCGAAGTGTTCCAATCCCGGTTGGGCATTCACACCGTGAATTTCGGTTTTGGCTTGGCGGACGAGAATGCCCATGCGCCCAACGAATACTTCCGCTTGTCCAGCTTTCGCCGCAGCCAGATGGCCTATCACAAATTGTTGCACCGCTTGGCGACGTACGCCGATGCATAAAAGGGCCTAAGGGCTTTGTCAGGCCTCCCTGTCGGATAGAGTTTTTTGCGGCGTACGCGAGGATGCCGGCGATGCGGAACGGGGTCCGTCAAGGCCTGTGGGGGCGGCTGAGCGGCCCTTAGCCCGCGCCTCGGCCTGCGCGCAGCCAAGGCCCCGGACGCGCCCTGTCGGTTCCGCCCGGCTAGGCCCGCGGCCCTCCAGGGCCGTACGCGCCCGCGCCATCGGCGGCATGGTCCTCTGCCCGGCGACCGCGGCCGACCGGGCCGTCGCGTGGTACAATCGGCGCAAAGGCCCCCAGGAGGTATGATGCCTGCGCTGGAACGCGTGCGGATCCGGTCCGGCGACCTGGCTCCGGAAGACTATCCCTACGAGACCCCGAAAGAAGTGCAAGGCACGACGCACAAGTTCGCCTCCCGCCAGCTGGAACATGCGCTGGATCTGCATATGCAGAACCTAACTTGTCGCGTGCCGCATCCTAAATCTGGCGTTTTTGCGCCAAGCGAACAGTTGATTTGAGATCACTTGAGGAACCTCCGATGGATTTTCAGCCGTGGATGTCTTTTGCCTCGATAATCTCGCCCGTCGTGATGGTAATCATTTTTTGGATCACCATCTCTCGGGAGGGGCGCAAAGACAGGGAAGAGCATATCCGTTGGAGAGCCAACATGGATGGCTGGAAGCAAACTGTCGACAGTCGACTGGATAGCATCGAAAAAGATCTGCGGGAAATTCGGACGGCGGTTTTATTCCGCGGCCCCAAAGAGCAGGACGGCTAGGCTGCGTCGCCGTGCAATGCAAGCGGTGCCGGCTCAGAACGCGGCTAGGTTCTGTGGATCTTTGACTGCATCCCAATCCAGGCCCCGGCCAGATACAGAAAGCCCAAGAAATGATGTGCGTATTGGTCGTAGCGGGTGGCCACGCGCCGCCCGTGCTTGAGCCAGCCGAGGCCCCGTTCCACGGCGTTGCGCGCCTGGTACCGTTCGGGGTCGTGGGGCCGGGGGTTCGTGCGCCCTTTCCGGGCGGGAATGACGGCCTCAATGCCCTGCTGCTCCCGCCACGCGCGGAAGGCGTCGCTGTCGTAGGCCCGGTCGGCGATCAGGCAGGGCAGGGGCGCGCCGATCCAGGCCCGGGCCTGGGTGCTGTCGTGGCGCGGGCCGCCCGTCAGGCGCAGACACAGGGGGCGACCCCGTTGATCCGCCAGGATGTGGATCTGGGTGCCGAGACCGCCCCGGCTGCGTCCGAGGGCGGGATCCCGTCCCTTTTTTTGGGCGCGCCCGCCGCGCACGCGTGCGCGCCCGACCGTGCTGTCCAGCAGTCCCGCGGACAGCTCCGGCTTGGCCTGCAGGTAAGCCATCCGGCGCGGCCAGACGCCCCGCGCGCACCAGGCAGCCCAGCGGCGATAGACCGAGTTCCCTTTCCCGTACGCGGCGGGCAACCGACGCCAAGGGGTGCCCGACCGCGCCATCCAGCACAGCGCGGCCACAAAAAGACGACAACGCGTTTCATTTCCATGCTCGGTCGTAACCGGGGCGGTTTCAGCACCCAAGATCCATCTCTGATCAACGCAACCTAAGCCGACGCGGCGTCAAAACAGCCTCAGTTGCTGCGGCGCGTTCCATCGCGCCGGTTCAGGCAACCTCTCGGCCAGCGCAGCGGCCGAGACTCGGCCCAATTCTTTCGGCTCCAGCTTGTGAAGTCCTCCCCCATAGACCCTGCCCTCGCGCAGCATCTCTTCGGCTCCTATGTCGTTCAGGCAATCCCAGATCTGCCGCTTGAGCGAGACGGAGGCGGCAACGGCGCGCTCAAGGAATCCTTTGGGATACAGCATCAGATAGACGTTGGGGGCGGTCGCGCGCGAGTGGTTCAGGATAAAGCGAAAGGGACATGCGCGCTCACTGCTGCTGCGACCGAGGTAGGTGCATAGAAAGGGCGTAGCCGGGCGGCGTTCTTGCGCGTACCAAGGGGACCGATGCCGGCATACATAGCGTTCCGCGATGCCTTGCGCCTTGCCGATTTCAAGATAGGTTCCCAATGTTGGGCACTGCTCCCTAATCTCCGCTTCCGGCCACCGACAATCCAGGAGAAACAACGGACGTTCCAATACCGGGTTGCCGACGCTGTCCGCCAGGATTTCGTTCGCAGGTAGATAACGCGGGCCGGGCAGGATAGGACGGAAGACCTCGACAGGCAGGCCCCTCTCTTCGATTTCTGCCGGGGAAAGAATGAAATATTCGTTGCTTCCCGTCACCAACCCGCGCTTGATCGCAAAGAAATCCGCGAGCGTTGGCCCGCGTGTCTCCGAGCGGCTTTGTGGCATCGGATACTGCGTCCACTTCGGGGCGCGACGGAGCGTATTGACCGGCACCTGTCGTTCCCGGCGCGGGCGCAGCAACGAACCGCCATAGGTCATGCGCACTTGGTGCTGGCGAGGCGGCTTTCCCTGGCTGAACCAAACCAGCGCCGAAGACACGAGAGCGTCCCCGAACTGTCCTTCGTCGGGATCGAAGCGGTGGACATGCAGCAGCGTCACCTGGCTGAGCAGGTAGCGTTTCACCGCCGCGCCGTAGTTGACGTCCATGAACTCGCTCGGTATCAGCCACCCCGCCAGTCCGCCCGTTGCCAGCCACGGGTGAGCCAAGCCGAGAAAATAGCAGTATAGGCCGGCCCGCCCATTCAACTGGATGCCGCAGGCCTGACGCGTACGGGCCTGCGGCGTTGTTTCTCCTTCTTGTCAAGGTGGTGGTGCCGCACGTAGGGCGGGTTGCAGATCAACAGATTGCAACGTTCCCGGTCCGACGGAGGGTCAGCCCGCGTGAAGTCCTCCAGACGCACTTCCAACGCCGTATCTTTCCACAATCGCGTCGCCGGTTCGCCGTAATGAGGATCAACTTCATAGCCAACCGCGCGCTGTACGCGCGCTGCCGGAAATACCGCGCGCAACGCCGAAAAGAAGGATCCGGTCCCAATAGCCGGATCCATGAACCGCACCGCCGCGCGGGCTTCCAGCTGCGTTTGGGCATATTCAAGGATAGCTTGAGCGAGTTCGGTCGGCGTGGCGAACTGTCCCATTCTGTTCCGCTCGGATTGATCCTTGGCCGCATCCAAACGAGACTGAACGGCAAGCCGCCTATCTTCCGCCGTCGTCAATGCGTTCGCCATCTACAGGCCAAACTCCCCCAGATCTTCAATACGATGCTCCCATATCCAATCGATGCCTTCCGCCGCTTCGTAGCCCAGATAACCGCTGTCAAAGTAGCCGCACAGGAACAGGACGTATTGCGCGTCCTCCCCGTAAGACTGACGCAGTTGGATCATTTTGGCCGCCTCTTCTTTGCGGCGCTTGTTCACGTTGGTGAAGTCGCCCGCCGCTTTGGCCTCGATCAGCAAGGGCAAATCCCCTGTTTGGGCCGCCTTGGGCAAGATGACCGCATCCACGGAGACGTTAACCTGCCGCCCGTCTCCTTTCTGCGCAACGGGTACGTTCATGCGCAAAGAGAATGATCCCGGTTCCAGGTTAGCGTAATTTCTCTGTCCTCTTGCCACAAGATGGGTATAGCCCCGTTCCTCCAGCCACGCCGCTAGGGCGGCCAGTGGCCGCTCTGCCTGCGCATTCCGCATGAGGGGGTTGGCCATGGCGCCGCATAAGCGAGCCGCTCCAATCGCGGCGGCCCGCCAGCGTTCCTGCACCGAAGGCGCGTCTTCCTGTTCCAGCCAGACAAGAATGTCCTTGTCAGCCCTCTTTTGGATAACGGATGCTGTTTTGCCCAGGGCGACGTCCGCTTCTTGCCGCGACATTCGAGGCGGCAGGCGCTCATCTTTCTCCATGACTTTGACCCGATGCGCCAGCACGCCGGCCAGTCCGACGAGTCGGTCGACGGCGAGGGGCAGACAGGTCGCCATCCGCAAAATTGGCCATATACCCGGCGTTGTCCTCAACAACTCCACGCCCAGGTTCGTCCGGTTTGCCATAGCCTTCAGGGCCGCCTCAACATTGCCGGTAGTCTGGACGCGTACGTTGCGGTAGGCTTCCGGGGCAAACCGAATGAACCAGTCATTGTACATGTCCACCGACTGGGCAATGTCCGCCTTCCACTTGTCCGGTTTGTCTCTGTTGACGGCCATCTCTCAAGCATCCGTTCTCTGGCGATTTCCCATTGCCTCGCGTAGCGTAGGATTGCCTACGCAGAACAAGCCGGATCCTTAGATATAATCTCAGTAGGCCAATGATTTTACGGTAGTGGCTACCCAAGGCCGATGCTTTGCGGTGAAACCCCGACGAGGCATCGTCAGGGTTGGTTCTATCGTTCGCGACATGGAATGCGACGTTTCGCAACCGCGAGAACGCAGTTAGAGCGTCTCCGACAATACAGCGTTCAATCCCTTCTTATGCATGGCCCGCGCGGGGACAGGTGCGTATTCGGCACTCTGCCGCGAGGCGGCAACGGGAAACGCGCCGCCGTTATGGTAGGATGAAGCGGAAAGCAAGGAGTTTGTTTCATGGTTGCCGCGGTTACCATCCGAACGACCGACGATATTCCGTACGCGTTGGACGCGCATCCCGAATGGTTGGCCGCGGTACGCGCCAAAATTCTGACGCAAGAGATCCTGGATTTGCCTCACAAAGTGGCGCAACGGTCGGACACGGCGGCGCAGCGTCAGACACGGCGGCGCAACTGGTCAGGGCCGTTGACATCATTCAGAAAGACATAGGCACTCTCAAAGAACGAGCGGGACAGTTGGAAGAAGGCCAGAAACAGTTGGAAAAAACTCGTGGTCAGCGTGGAAAAACACTTGGTCAGCATAGACAATGCGGTACGCGGGCGGAGACTGGAGCGTTGGGCCGCTCATGCGGGCCGGGACTGGTTCAAACGTTACTTGACGGCAACCGGCGCAATCCCGATGATCGCCCCGATAGCAAGATGCGGGCCGGGACTGGTTCAAACGTTACTTGACGGGCCTCTATCCCGGTTTACGCCTGCAACGCAAGATGTATACGGGCACCCCCACCAAAGGCGCCCAATCTTTGTATGTTTTTCAACAGGCGGTGTTGCCCGAAGACGACCTCGACGGATGGGAGCATCCCGCCTACACGGATTGCGTATGGGAGTTCATATTGCGCAGCGGCGCGCCGTGCGGCCTGAACAAAGTGTGGGCCCTCTGCGAAATATCCTGCTGGGCGGATAGCGACGATATCGCGCGGGCGGCGGCGCGGGGACAGGTCCTGAGCCGTCAGCTCGCCGCGGATGAAAGGATAATTCCCTGCGTGCTGGGCCCCGTATGGAAAGATCCGGAAGCTGTGCGGGCCTTGGCGGATCAGACGCGCGTGCTGTTGCTGGAAGCCACGCTCAAGGCGGACCCAGATGTCGCATACCTGGACATCGGCATAGCGGCGCTGAATCCCATTCATGCGACGGATCGTTTCATCCGGTCGCGGCTGGAGGAAGGGCGCGCGGCCTAAGCTGGGAGAGATCGGCGCAGGCTCTGGCAAACGCCTGCCGACAGGATGATTGCTCTCTCCCGTAAACTTCTGTTTGCGTACGCCCGCGGGCGCGTTGGGCGCAGTGCGCCCTGTTCTCTGTATACGGCATGTCCCGCGTACAATGGCCGCGAACGGTATCCGGAACGCGGAAATGCGCAATTTTTTTGGATATAGCAATTCTAATTGCAGAAATATTTGCGTACGTTTTGGGGAACGACTCGCCGCGCAGGCCAATAGGCAGGTTGGGATCCATTCCCATCGACAGCGCGCAGGCGCAGCCTCAAAACAGTATCTTGGCTACGCATCGTTGCCCGTGCCTCCCTTGGCGCCGAAAGCCGATCCGCTGTTTTCTGCGCGCCAGCCACAACCGATCGGGGGCGGCTGGCCAGTGACCTTCAATATTCGTATTGACGTCCCCCTGACGCCCAAGGCGTACGGATCCGCGACCTGCGCTTCGGCCCTGATCTTTCAAAAGCGGATCAAGGCCGTTCGCAACTGTAATCCGGAACCCAGTCCTGGGTGCATGGCGTTTGCCTATGCGCTGGCCAACATGACGATCCGTACGGCCTTCCACTCATAAATCAGGTTGTGCGGATATTCAGCTTCAGCCATCGCTCCGTACCCGTGCGGATATTTACGGCAAGGAAAACTCGGTTTATCATCGGTAGGCCGCTTGGCGCGGTCGGGGCATTGGGGCGCGCCGGATGCCATCCATGCCGGACGCCCCGGATCTGTCCGCCGCGTTGTTGGACAGTGCAATGGGGCGCGTGCATGCGAGTGTACCGCCGGCGCACCCCCCAAAAAGAGCCGGATCCCGCGCTCGGCCGCAGCCAAGTCGGTTGCGATACGAAAGTCCATAGAGTATCGGATCGGCGAGGCCATCCCTTGTGCCTGCGCCTGACGGGCGGTCAGCGCCCCGACCGCACTCAGACCCGGGACCTGGGGGCAGCTTGGACGGCGGCGGCCCTGTCCTGTCCGCTCGCCGACTGGGCCTATGACGGCGATGCCTTCCGCGCCGGGCTGGCGCAACGGGGCCTCCAGGCCGTCATTCCCACGCGTTCCCGACACCTGGATCCGCGCCCTGCGCACCGGAGACGTACAAGGCGCGCCGGGCGGTCGAACGCGGCCTCGGCTGGCTCAAGGGGGACACTCGCTACGACAAATACGCCCGCCGTCTCTTGGATTTTCTACGCCTGGCGGACACCTGGATCTGGATGAAGATAAATATCCACACGACTTAGTCAGCGGACATGTCCAATGACCGGGCAATGTCCGACTTCCGCTTGTCCGGTTTGTCTGTATTGACTGCCATCGCTCAAGCATCCATTCTTTGGCAACTTCCCATTGCCTCGCGTAGCGAAGGATTGCCTACGCGGAACAAGCCGGATCCTTTAGACAGAATCTCAGTAGACCTCCAATGATTTTACGGTAGTGGTTACCCAAGGCCAATGCTTTGCGGTGAAACTCCTGCTCTACCTCGTCAGGGTTGATTCCGTCATCTGCAACATGGAATACGATGTTTCGCAACCGTGAGAACGCAGTTAGAGCCTCTCCGACAATGTAGCGTTCAATCTCTTCCCTCTTACGTTCGGGCCCCCGAAGCAGCCTGCTTATACAAGACGTAGCGGTTCAGACAGGAGAGCTAGAGAGACTATGAAGGGCGATGCCAGCATCTCAAAACGATGGAAGTTTCTCATGATTTCAAGTTAGGGTAGACATTGGGAGCCAAGAAGCCTCGGATTGCCCACTCCCGCGGGAGTGCCTGCTCCACTGCTTCCCTATCTTCTTCGTTCTTCGCCTGAGCGCTCAGAGAGGTTCCCGGGTGTGGCTTAGCGGCCTTTCGCCCATGCTTCAGCCGACGCGGAGCAAGCTTGGCGCGTCCAGACGCGCCAGGCCAGTTCCGATCTGCTGAGCCCGCGGCCCTGCAGGGCCGTAAACGCCCACGCCAGTGGAAGGCGAACTGAATAAGCTGCCTGGATCACAAGCTGTTTGTAGTCCCGTTTATGCATGGCCCGCGCGGGGACGGGTGCGTATTCGGCACTCTGCCGCGAGGCGGCAACGGGAAACGCGCCGCCGTTATGGTAGGATGAAGCGGAAAGCAAGGAGTTTGTTTCATGGCTGCCACAGTTACCATCCGAACGACCGACGATATTCTGTACGCGCTGGACACGCATCCCGAATGGTTGGCTGCGGTACGCGCCAAAATTCTGACGCAAGAGATCATGGATTTACCTCACAAAGTGGCGCAGTTGTCAGACACGGTGGCGCAGTTGTCAGACACGGTGGCGCAACTGGTCAGGGCCGTTGACGTCATCCAGAAAGACGTAGGCACTCTCAAAGAACGAGTGGGACGGTTGGAAGAAGGCCAGAAACGGTTGGAAGAAGGCCAGAAACGGTTGGAAGAAGGCCAGAAACAGTTGGAAGAAGGCCAGAAACAGTTGGGAGAAGGCCAGAAACAGTTGGGAGAAGGTCAGAAACAGTTGGAAACACGCGTGGTCAGCGTGGGAAAACGCGTGGCCAGCATAGACGATGGTCTACGCGGGCGGAACCTGGAGCGTTGGGCCACTCATGCGGGCAGGGACTGGTTCAGACGGTACTTGACGGGCCTCTATCCCGGTTTACGCCTGCAACGCAAGATGTATACGGACACCCCAGCCAAAGGAGCCCAATCCTTGTCGGTTTTTCAACAGGCGATGTTGCCCGAAGAAGACCTTGACGGATTTGAGAATCCCGCCTATACGGATTGCATATGGGAGTTCATATTGCGCAGCGGCGCGCCGTGCGGTCTGAATAAAGTGTGGGCCCTCTGCGAAGTATCCTACCGGGTGGATAGCGACGATATCGCGCGGGCGGCAGCGCGGGGACAGGTCCTGAGCCGTCAGCTCGCCGCGGATGAAAGGATGATTCCCTGCGTGCTGGGCCCCGTATGGAAAGATCCGGAAGCTGTGCGGGCCTTGGCGGATCAGACGCGCGTGCTGTTGCTGGAAGCCACGCTCAAGGTGGACAAAGACCTCGAGTTGGACGTATCCTTGGACATCGGCATAGCGGCGCTGAATCCCATCCATGCGACGGATCGGTTCATCCGGTCGCGGCTGGAGGAAGGGCGCGCGGCCTAAACTGGGGGAGACCGGCGTAGGCTCTGGCAAACGCCTACCGACAGGTTTAAGTGATCCATGTTGCGAAAGGCTATGACGCGTATGCCTTCCGTAATCGCGCAACGGTGATGTCGCAGCTTCGCGTAGTCTTTCAGCCATTGGCTGCCAATGCGCATCCTGTTGTTTAGGGCATTCATGAAGTTTCTCAGTCGAACGTAAATGAAAATTCAAAAGCCCCGATGTCTGATTTTCCCTACGGGCAATAGGAGACAATAGAGAATATCACTGGCCTCGGTCCATAGAGAATACGCGCACCGATTGCAGCCATGGGCAGAGGCGCTTGGCAGGCCTCGTTATCGCGACGGTTTCCGCTCTTGGCCCTGAAAGCGCGCCGGCACAGAAGACCCGTCGATGCGTCGATTACAGATACCGATTGGCCGCGGTCCGGAAACATCCCCCGCCGTAGCGCGGGGCTTCCCGATACTGCGTGAATGTGCTTCCTGCATAACCCGTACCGGGAACGGTAAACTGTTGCGCGCCTGCGGTCAAGGTTAGCCGTTGGACGATAGCGAGACGAAGCGCATAGGGTAACGGAAGGGACATCGTGGTCGCATGGGCATTGGAGATCGTCCGCGCCTGCGCCAGACACTGGCCGGAGACGGGCTTGCGCGGTGAACGCCGCGCGTTCCGCTTGCGCAAGCGGCCGTAAGGTTCAGTTCAATCCACAGGCAGGCGTATGGGAATTGGCCCACGGGAAACGAGGCGCGCCGGACAGAATGCAGCGGATCAGATCGTCAATGCCTTCTGCCTGATCCAGGCTTTCCTCTACCTAATGATTTGTTGCGCCTCGGCCTTGCCGGCAGCCGCGCACGGCGGACATGGCCTCTTGCGTAATGACGATCAGGTCCGTTGCTTGCGCCTGTTCCGCCCAGATCGCGAGCATGGCATCGACGTTTTCCCTTGCGCGACAGGAATTTGCGCGGCCTAATGCTTCTATGCCGGACAGCGAGATAACGCGCGCCCAGCGCGTACAGACCCCAGCCCAGACTGACCGGTGACGGCCGGCAGGCCGATAGCCAGTGCATACAGCGCGCATCCGCCAGACAGCGTTGGCATTTGCGTTCGGCCAGAGCCAGGCGCCGGCCAAGTACCAAAATCCAAGTAGCGATAGGCCTATTCGTTGTCGCGCGTGGCTACGCGCCGCCTGCGCTTGCGTTGGCCGAGGCCATATTCCGCATTCCGCATCGTTGCGCGCTTGGTACCGTTCCGAGGGGAGCTGGGGAGACACCAGGCCCGCGCCGGCATAACAGCCCCTGGGCCCTGCGGCGCCAGCTAGGCGTGCGAGGCGCCGGCGCGCCAAGCCCGGTCGGTGATCAGGCAGGCCCGCGCCGTATCCGTCTGAGCCGCCATCAAGGCTCAAGCCTGGAGCTGGCGTAGTCCTGGCTGCCCGTCAGGCGCAGGCACAGGGGCCGCTTTGACGGCGTCCGAAGGCGGGATCCGACTCTTTGGGAGGGGGGCTGCGTTCGCGCGCACGCCCGGACAGTTCAGCCACGCGGCGGATCAATCAAGGCCATCTGCGCCGGCGCTATCAGACGCGGGGCATCGATCGTTAGCAGGGCGGCGCGTCAATGCGATCCCTGCCTCGCAGGCCGTTGATCCTGGCATCACACGGTTCCCGTGCGCGTTATCCCGCCCACCGCCGTCATGAAAAAACGAGGCCGCTCCCCAGCCCCCGCGCCCAGACCGCAACCCGTTCCGGCCCGACTGAATGCGGATCGGCCGGGCATGCGGTCAGCGGGGCGTCACTCTACGCGGCACCATCCTGCCGGGCACGCGAGAGGCGAACCGCCTCCAGAGAAGCACCGCTCGCTCACGGGATGTCAATATCAACAGGATCCGGTTCCGGGTTGCGGGCGCAGGAACAGGACGGGACGTCGTCGGGGGGAGAGGGCTGGGCTATGGGCGCGGGGAATCCCGTTCGTCGTCATCAGACGTCTGCCAACGCGCTTCGGCTTGCCGGCGGGCATCCCGCTCCGCCTGGGCTTCGGCTTGCGCCTCGTCCGCGGTCTGGCACCACGCTTGCCGGCCCGCGTCGTACAGGCGCAGGCGCCGCTGCCGATCCACGCCCAAGACCGCGCTGGGATACACCGCCGCGACCGCCGCGGGACTCTGGACGGGCGCAATGGCTTCATAGACGCCCGCGCGCAAACGGAAACCGTGCAGAACGCCAGCCGCGGCCGGCGGGTGCATGCCCGCCGGATCGTAGAACCAATACTCCGCCACGCCGAGGCGGGCGTACAGGTCGCGTTTGGCGCCCACGTCATCCTGCCAAGTGTCCGCCGACAGGATTTCCAGCACCCAGGCCGGCGCTCCTATTTCCCATGTGCGGTACGAGTGGAACGACGACAACTTGATCGTGCGCAGGAACAGCATGAAATCCGGCACGACGGGCACGGGTTGCCGGCCGGGAAATCGGCCCTGCGGATGCAGCGCTTCCGGATAGTAGAGATTGACGTCGCTCGTCAGCGTATGCGGGCGGTCGCGAAACGCCTGCCGCAAATGGACGCTCAGCTCGGCCGCGAACTCCAGGCGGGCCTCGGAATGGACCGGACTTTGGGGCACCGACGGCGTATAGACAGGGTACAACGGATCGTCACCGGGCACCAAAGACCAGGGCACGTCCGTCGCCGCCGTATAGACGGGGTACAACGGATCGTCACCGGGCACCAAAGGCTTAGGCGCGGCCGGGGCGCTGTCCGCGTCCGACCGCTCGTCCTTGCCCCGACTGGGTCGCGGCTGGGGCGGGAGGAGGGGCCGCGCCTCATCGGGTGCGCTTGTTCGATCAGTCATGGCCTTGCGTATGCTACGGTTCATGCGCGTAGCATGCTAGCAAAAACGCCGCCCGTACGCAAACACCGCGGGCCCTGTGCCGGCTCTGAACGCCGAACGGGCGCGCCGCGCCGTGGAACGAGGCATCGGTTGGCTCAAGGGGGCGCTGCACTGCCACCCGCTACGACCAATACGCGTAGCGGTTCCAAGTCGTGCTGAGGTAGGATTTCAGCCAGATCCAGTAGATTATCATGCAATTGATGCCGCGGTCGCCGACAGCCTTGGAGGCCTCGGGCTCAACCCGCGGAACCAACTGGCGCGTTCGATCCAGGCTCCGCGCCGGCCTCAGCGTAGGCAACCAGCCGCGCAACTGACCCCATGAGGCCCTTTCACCTCCCAGGTGCTCCCCGTACGTCGCCCTCACTTTATCTGACAAAGGCAAATGGTTTTTCCACAGAGGGTCCGGCAAACCCGTATTGGCGGGCCAAAGCGGCTATTTCCGCTGTATTCACAGGCATGGTGAAGTTCAATACTTGCGCCATTCGCGCTGTTGGAGCCAGCAAGGTACCGCGAGATTCCATTTGGGCACCCAAGTGGCTGGCAACCGCGGTATGCATAGTTCCCAATAGCGTCGCTGGCGCGGACGCGAAGACAACAACGGTTCCAAAGCGGACGTATCGAAACTCCATTCCGGTTGGTACAGATCCAGTACAAAACCTACTTTGGCGCATGTAAACGCATTGCCGAGTGATTGCGCGTACTTCACCATGCGCGGCACGTTGATCTTGCGTCCTGGTTTGAGTACGGATAGAGTGAAGGGAGCCAAATCGTACCCATGCATGACTTCATCCCATCCCCCGCACAGTTCCGGTCTATCTACGATGTCCACCAAGGTTCTCTCAAGCGTAGTGACTCGCAATCCATGTCTAGGCGTGCGCGTAGTTTCTGCGTACTCCATGCCTGCGCGCCGTAAGGCGCGGGGAAATGCTGAACCTCGAATCAGCCCTGCAGCGACGCGCAGTTTTTTCGCAGGTTTGCGCGCAGCGTAAATGGCATGGAACCACAGGCTGTAGGCCAAGCCGTAGCATTCCAAGGCCGTATGATACGCCAGAACGGCATCTGGCGTCATGCGGGCGGCTATCTGCGGGAGAGCTACTACCGGTTCTTCGTCTGCAGGCAACGAAGGAGGCCGCGGTGCATACAAGCCTCGCTTCAATCGGTGCAGGCGACCCGTGGACGCGTATTCTTGCAGTAAGCGGTCATGGCGCTGAGCGCGCTGCTGGTCTTGGGCTGTCAGGTAAGACCGAAATTCATTCGCCGTGAACACGCTGTGCGCCTTGAAAAAGGTTTCGCATACGCGGGCTTCGGCCTCTTGAGCCTTGATTTCATGCGCCATAAGGTTCTCTCTTGCTTTGGCGGGCGGAAGGCCGTCTACGCCTACGCAGAGATGATGATAAGGCGGGGCGCAACAAGGCATACCGCAGAACCGATGGCCGCGCCGCTGACCCCGCTGTCTCTCTGCTCTGCGCTTCCTGCTATAGGCGGACGCCATGGGCCGTACAGGCAAAGTTTTCTTCTTAATCCGCATAATAGACAAGAGCAACTCTCCAAGCTGAAGGCGTATATGACATACAACCAAACCAGGAGGCAACCGCTTGCCAGTCTACTCGCTTTGTTTCGTCCTGTCGACAATTTTTGCTCACATTCGGATTGGGAAGGCTCTGCGGGTCAACGCACTCCAGCCTACAGCGAAATCATGATCTTGGAGTTTTGACTGCATCCAGATCCAGGCTCCGGCCAGATACAGAAAGCCCAAGAACCGATGGGCGTATGGGGCGTAGCGGGTGGCCACGCGCCGCCCGTGCTTGAGCCAGCCGAAGCCCCGTTCCACGGCGTTGCGCGCCGGGTACCGTTCCGGGTCGTGGGGCTGGGAGTTCGTGCGCCCCTTGCGGGCGGGAATGACGGCCTCGAGGCCCTGCCGCGCCCGCCACGCGCGGAAGGGGCGTCGCCGTTCCAGGCCCGGTCGGCGATCAGGCAGGGCCGGCGCGCGCCGGTCCCTTGACCCGGGCCTGAGTGCGGTCGTGGCGTGGGCCGCCCGTCAGGCGCAGACACAGGGGGCGTCCCCTTTGATCCAACAGGCTGTGGATCTGGGAGCGGAAGCCGACCCGGCTGCGACCGAGGGCGGGATCCCGCCCTTTTGTCTTGGGCGCGCCCAATCCGTAGAATAGCCTCTGATCTATCGGGCCCGCTTCTCTGTTCGTAGGCAGGCATGGTTTTAAGATGCCGCATTAGGCGGCGATCTAACACCTGAAGTATTATGCATTCAATGGTCACTGCTATTTTAGGTAGGACAGTGAATAGATGGGTGGAGAAATGTCAAGTTTCTCCATCCCCTCTGGGTTTTCCCATATATGGCGACTTGAAATTTCATATGAATGAAAGAGATTTAACATGGCTGTAGCTGCAGGCCAGAAGGTATATGAAATTGGAGACTTCCCTTGTTCTGGCATTGGATTGACATGGATTTCAGAAGACCTTGACAGAGCCTTGCAAGGTCCTGTCGCCGATCTTGTATTGGATGATGCGGGTAAAGTGGGCATCCGATCTGTTCTGGCCGGCATAGTCGAAACAGATTGGGAACGGGAAAGCCTGGATGAGATTCTTAATGGCCCAACGCAAGTCGAAGCCTGGCGCGTTGGTGAAGCAATAGCCGGAATTTACTTGATTGACCATCGTGCCTGTCAATTTCCTTGGCCGCCTGGGCGCGACGAACGCAAACAAGGTTCCAGCTTACCTGGAGTTGATCTTATCGGATTGAGTTGTGATGATAAAGGCGCGTGTTTGGCCTTCGGCGAAGTGAAAACATCCCGCCAAATGCAGCATCCTCCCAGCCTCATGTACGGCACTAAAGGCCTAAAGAAACAGTTGGAAAACCTGCTTCATAGTTCTGCTATACGACGCACTCTGTTTAAGTACTTGGCACATCGGGCAAAAAACGCCGAATGGGAACCTCAATTCCAGAGCGCGGCACAGCGTTATCTCAAAAACAAGGACGATATCCATATCTATGGCTTCCTTATCAGAGACGTTTCGCCCAACGCCAAGGATTTGCAGGCGCGTGTGACTTCATTAGCGCGTGACTGCCAAAACGGAACCCGCGTAGAACTCTTGGCGCTTTATCTTCCTCCGGGCCGTATTGCCGAACTGGGCCTTACGGTCAAATCCAGTCAGCCAAGAGACGGCGGTGGCACATGACCCTGTCAGCAGAAGCCTTCTTGAACCTAGATTCACATTGGGCCATGGAAGCTGTCGGAAAGCAAGACCGGGAGCGAGCAACTCAGCTGGCCCAGCAGCGACTCGTGCAACGGGCGGTCGGAGAACAAATCAAGTTTTCTTTTGAAGCTGCCTCAGACGAGGATCTTCTGCTGGATCGAGTAGCCTTGGCGTATGAACTGGTAGCCTTGGAAGGCTTGGATATTCTCAACGGAACCTCAACTCATGATAACAAGCAGCGTGATTTGGCCATGGCTGGTGCCTTTTGCGCTTTCGATCTGCGGCGTCTTCTACCGGTACCGGACGCGACTCACGATCGCTTGTTTGACGTGTTGCATCTCGCCGCGTTGGCCTATATCGGTGATCGCGGCCCAGACTTGCGCCGCTGGTTCAAGGAAAATACCGCAGCCTTGATCGTTCCCAGCATAGTTAACGCGCCTTGGGATCACCGCATTCTTTATCGCCTGTTTGACGGTTGGATTAGACTGTTCCGACAGAACGGTTGGGACGACCTAGATCGGATTCGAAAGATCATCGCGGACTTGCGCTCAGAGCAGAAAGTATATGAAGCAAAGTGGTTGCGCCGCGACGCGCAAGAAACGCCGCGAGCCATGGCCTTGCGTCTCATTGCTCTCTATCATTGGACTAAAGCAACGGAAGTGCTGGCGCTTTACATGTTGCAAGGAGAACCAGCAGATGTATTGGCCCAACTGGATAAGCACTTTGAAGCAGGTATCAGGGCGGCAGTAGCCTCTGCCGATGTTCAACATGAAGAATTGTTGCGCTGGTTGCATGCAGCCGGCCGGAGTATGGTGCAGGATTCGCTGTGGTGGGCCACGCGGGCCGTAAGTTCTACCATTGGGGAATTCGTCCGATCACTGGTTCAGCGTCCTCACCAACCCATGTTTGAACTTTTGCCTCCGCAACGAATGGCACTCTTGGAACAAGGCCTCTTGGATCTGGCGAAAACGGCTATCGTCGTGGATCTGCCCACCTCTGGAGGCAAGACATTGTTGGCGCAATTTCGTATCCTGCAAGCCCTGAACCAATTCCGGGACAATCAAGGGTGGGTAGCGTACGTTGCACCTACACGCGCCTTGGTCACGCAACTCACGCGACGGTTACGTCGCGATTTTGCCCCCGTTGATATCCAAGTAGAGCAACTCACGGCAGCCATTGAAGTGGATGCCTTTGAAGATCAGTTGCTGGCATCGGAGGAACCGATGTTTGACGTTCTGATTGCCACGCCGGAGAAACTGTCAATGGTAATCCAGAACAAGAGGGTTACCCGACCGCTGGCGTTGCTGATTATGGACGAGGCGCATAACCTTGAAGCCGAGGGACGGGGACTGCGGATTGAGTTGTTGCTCGCAACGGTCAAGCGCGATTGTCCCCGAGCCAACTTTTTGTTACTCATGCCCTTTGTGGAAGACACGGAAACCATTGCCCGTTGGTTGGCTCAAGACGAAAGTGCAGGTCAAGCCATCAGCTTGGGAACAATACCGTGGAAACCGAACGAACGGATCATCGGACTCTATCGCGCGGTAGAGGATAGTTCCGTACGGGCAGGATGGCATCTGGAATTCGAGACTCTGGAAGTAACGGAACGCGCCTTGCCGTTACGCGGCACTCATCGCGTAGGCGAGGCACGTCCCTTACCTAATAAACCTCGCAGTCAAGTATTAGACAATAAAGGCCAGCAGAAAGGCATTAATATTCAAACGGCTGCTATGGCCTCCATCCTTTCTCAACGCCAAGCCTCCAATGCAACTTGCATCGCTATTACCAATCAGTTAAGCTGGACTTGGCAAATGGCTCGCGACGCCATGGCAGCTCTCCCACCGTATTCATCTCTTCCTGACGACATTCGGCTTGTTCAGAATTTTCTGAGGACGGAAATCAGTCCCGATTTTGAACTTGTTTCCATGCTGAATCACGGCATAGGCGTTCATCACGCCGGTCTTTCAGATGATGTGCGCTCTCTGATGGAGTGGTTAGCTGAGACGGGGCACCTGCGGGTGCTCTGCGCCACCACCACAATTGCGCAAGGCATCAACTTCCCGGTATCGTCCGTCGTTTTGGCCTCGCGGTTCATACCGCAACAAGGGCACTCCATAGCAATGGCCCCCCGCGAGTTCTGGAATTTGGCCGGGCGAGCCGGACGCATCCATCATGAAAGCGTTGGCGTGGTCGGCCTCGCCGAAGGCCAAAGCCGCGAGGCGATCATAGAGTATGTTCATCAGAATACCGGAGCTTTGGTTTCGCGCCTTGTATCTCTGCTGAACGAATTGGAACATAGGGGAGAATTGGATAATCTCTCTTCAGTTATCGGCCAAGAACAATGGGATGACTTTCGGCGTTACATTGCGCATCTCTGGGCAGAGAAGGAGAATCTGGAGGCTGTACTAGAGGAATCGGAACATCTTCTGCGGCAGACCTTAGGCTATAGGGTACTGCAAACCAATCCTGCGCAACGCCCCAAGGCGGAGGCGTTATTGAAAGCCACACGGAATTACGTCGAAAAATTGGCAGGACAGTCCGGAAGCGCCCACCTGGCGGATGCCACAGGCTTTTCTCCCGAAGGCGTCAATCAAGCCCTAAACGCACTCCGCCGCTTACCAGACAAATTGGTTCCCGCGGACTGGACGCCCAACGGCCTGTTTGGCAACGCGGGTAAGATAGCTACGTTATACGGCGTTATGCTCCAAATACCACAACTGAAGCCGTTGACGGAGATCAGCACGGAAGGCTCTGATCATACCCGTCTAAGCAATATAACGCGCGATTGGGTGAACGGCAAGGCCATCAGGGATATTGCTCAAAACTACTTTAGCGACCAGGGAAATGGAAACGAGACCCGAGCATTGACTGCTGCTTGCAGAGCGATTTACCGTACTATCGTGAATAACGGCACTTGGGGACTGGCTGCCTTGAGCCGAGTTGCCGATCTGGATTTCGACCGTATGACGCCAATGGAACGATACCGCATCAATGCCCTGCCCGCCATGATTTATCACGGCGTTCGCTCTGAGGAGGCCGTTCTTATGCGTATGAATGCCGTGCCGCGCAGTGCGGCGGAAAATCTGGGACGTCTATACCGAGCCGAGAATCGTGACGACGCGAACCGATATTCAGTACAGAATGCTCGCGCTTTTTTACAAGGTTTGGACGAGAAAGGTTGGGAGCGGGCTCGCCCGGCCCAAGCTTCACTCTCCGGGGGAAGTTACAAGCGAATTTGGGGAGTCCTGTCGGGAGAACAAGGATAACCTCTGGTAACCCGGCGCTACTTTGCATCGCTCCGCGCCGGTCGCGGTGTAGGCGGCCGGGCGCGCAGCCGACCCCATGAGGCCCTTTCGCCTTCCCAGGTACGTCTCTCACTTTATATGATAAGGAAAACATGACAAAATACCTGATGCGGGAGCCTTGGGGGTGCCAGCCCGAGCCCCGTACCCACGCCGGGGAGGTAGAGGGGACGAATGGAGGCACATCTCAACGCTACCTGTCTCTGACTACACTCAAAGCGCCACAGAATTTACCTCAACACGGCCGCGTACATGGCCCTGTGAATTCTGTTAGGTTATACTGCCGTTCTCACCGTCAGCGCCAGGCCCGACGAGGATCGCATGTCTCGCCATACGTACGGCACCTGCTCGCGTTCGAACGACTGTGTCTGAATTATGCCTAACAGCAGTCGCATGACGGCGTACTGGGTTGCGTTGAGAGAAGACACCGAGGGTCTATTGGATGACAATACTCTTTTGAAAAAGATAGCCAGCGGCTTCACATGGCAGACTCGCGTCTTGCGCGTTTATATCTCAGAATTGGATTTTGGAATTGGAAGTGCTGTCTTCCCATACGCAATTCAAGGTTCATCCATAGTACAATTGAAGGGTATGAGGCAAATTTCGCGTCCGGAAAAAGGTTTTAGAAAAAGGTATGAGCGGAAACGTGACTATAGGGCAATCCGAAATCGTATTGCAGCCATGGCTGCAGGCGGATCAGGCGCGCGTTTCTTTCCTGTTCAATTGCAGAATCTTCTTTTTCTAATTGATAGAGAAATACCTGAACTTGTTCATGGGCCTCACTTCCGTTTCATACCCTATTATTACGGGCCCTTTGATAAGGGCCTATACGTTGAGCTTGGCAGGTTAACCCGTACGGGAAAAATCAACGCGGATAACGAAGATCGATATCCTCAATACTTTTTGAATGATACGGGAATGTTAGCTGGAACCCATACACTGACTGGACTTTCCGAACCTGCCCCTCGTTATATGAAAGAATCCGCGGCGTGGGTGCGATCACTGACATTCAAGCAACTCGCGATAGCTATCTACGCTCACTTTCCCGATATGGCGGTAAACAGTATGATGCCGCAGTTGAAGTCCAATTCCGGTCGCGCGCGATTTTTTCCCAAACCGTCGTTTCTGTCCGGCTTGGCGCGTACGCTGGATTTCATGGGAACTCTTAACGAATACCGTCCTCGGAGAACGGAACGCAGTCAAGATGCCGAGAAGCTGGGTCGCGATTGGGCCAAGGTCGGCCAAAACTTGAGAAGCGCTATAGAAGTCCACGTTACGGAACGCGATTATTCATAATCGCCAAGTAACTGATGACGAGCCTGATACCGATCTGTTTCGATAAACCTTGGGGAATGTCTCTGCCGATTGCTGCAGCTAATGGCCCGTCAAGGCAGAACAGCGCCCTATAGACGCTCATCGGATCCGTATCCGGCCTTTACTGCATGCAGAAATTGGCGGTTGACGTCGTCGTCTCGGTTGTCCAAGGGTTGTCGGATTGCGTCGCCGCGGCCACGATATCCCCGTTCTTGAAACCGGCGCACAGGCATCCGGGCGCGGAGGCTTGGGGCAAATCGGAGTGCCACGTATCTGCCAAGGCGGGCGCAACGAGATCGGGGATCAGTTCCTGATTCCACAGCGTCAGAAGTTCCGCTTTCGCCCCCGTACCGGCCGCGGGGCACAGGCGGTTGGCGTTGGCCATACGCGGATCGCAGGCCATGAGCTGCGGGTTGTTATCGAAAGCCAAGACGCTGCCGCGGTCCAGCCCATCGCCTTGACTGCGCAAGCAGCGGAGAATGGGGCTTTCGTCAATGACCAGGGACACATGGCCCATGTAGGCGGAGAAGAAATGGGAAGCGCCCGCGAGCTTGAGGCCCCCAACCGGGTACCGCATACCGTAACGCGGGAAGCGGCTTCCAGATACTGCGTGAAAGGAACCGCTACGTAATCCGTACCCGGAACGGCAAACCGTTGCGCGCCGCCGACGAAGGCGGGCCGTTGGACGACAGCAGAACGGGGCGTGTAGGGGTAGGGTACCGGAGGCGACCTCCTGACGCGTCGGAATTGGAGGCCGTCTGCGCCCGCGGCCGACACGGACCAGAAACGGGCTTGCGTAGCGTTCACTACGCGTTCCACTTGCCCGTTCGCGAGGGCCATAGGGTTCAATCCACGGGCGGGGTCTGGGAGTCCACCAGCCAGAAACGAGTCGCGCCGGCCGGAAGGCGGCGGATCAGATCGTCAATGCATGCTGCCTGTTCCAGGCTGCACTCTACATAATGCCTGGATGCGGTTGGGCTTGGCCGATAGAAGCGCACAGCGGGCGCGGCGCCTTGCGTAACGAAGATCGGATCCGCGGCTTGCGCCTGATCCTCCAAGACCGCGAGCACGGCGTGGATGTCTTCCATTGCGCGATAGGGGTTTGCGCGGCCCAAAGGCCTCTACGCCGAACAGCGCGAGCGCGCTCGCGGCCGTCCCCAGACACGCATAGGCCAGCCAAGGTTGGCCGGCGACGGCAGAGACGCCAGCGGCCAGCGCATGCAACGCGAACCCGCTGGCGAGAAAGAAGAGCGGGCCGAGGTATAGGGCCTGTCGAATGTCTCCCAGCGGGTAGATGCGTACAAGGGCGGCCGCGACCGCGCCGCCCGCGAGGCACAGGACAAGGATGGGCGACAGGCGCAGCCGAGCCAGAGAGACCAACAGGAGACCGCTGAATGCCGCCGCAGCCAAGGCCGCCAGGCTCTCTGGCATATGGCAGGTCCAAGCCAGCCATGCGCGGGAGACCGCGAAGGCCAGCCCTGATTCCCGAATGGGGCCTTTCAGGCTCCGGGATCCGGAGGCATCGTCTGCGAAATCCTGTCCGGGCGCACGCGCGCGGCCTGCCTGATCTCGGCTCTGCGGTGCGTCCGGCCTTGCGCTGCCACTGCGGCGTTGCCGGCCTCGGCGCGGAAAGACGATCCTTACCGGGTTCTCATGGCGTGGATACGCGCCGCCAAGTCCTCGTCGCCGCCATGGTTGTAGGTACGGTCGCCGCGTTGCCATTCCAGGACGATCACGCCTGCGCTCAGGGCGCGCGTGCGCAGGTCATCCGAATAGTGGTGGGCGTACAGGCAGGGCAGTACGGGGCAGTCCGTATGGGCTTGCAGATCCTGGACGTGCCGCAACACTTTGTCCAGACGCCGGCCGTCCATCTGGACGCTGGTTTCGCCGACGACCAGGAAACGGATCGGTTCCGCCGCAGGCAGCCGCAACGTGATCAAGGCCAAATGGTCGCATCGTTGCAACAGGCTGTCGTGCGGGAGGTCCAGCGGGTCGGCGATGGTCGTCCAGACGCGCGGGGGATAGTGATCTTCCCACAACAATTCCGTGGCGATACGTTCTGGCGCCAGGGACAACAGACGGCTCCAGGTCCGCGCATCCAAACTCCAGCGCATCAGGGCTTTCAATGAAATGCGCGCGCATACGCTCGTTGGCTTTGGTGATGAGCGACAGGTCTTTGCGGATGTCAGCGACGGATGTCAATACCATGTCTTGCAGGTCGTCCATGCGTTGATGGAGGGTGCGGTTCATCTCGCGCCGTTCCTGACGGGCTTGGGCGAACCCCTCGCGCATGGCAACGGCCAAGGCATTGACGCGCCGTTCCAGATGGGTCAATCTTCGGGCCGTATCCGGCGCTGGCCGGGAGCACCCGGGTCTCTGATCCCTGACCCATTTGACGATAGCCCGTACCCAGCTGCGTACGGCTTGCCACAGGTTACGCGGCGGTTGGTTGGGGGGCGCGCGGCGGGTGGTCTTGTCCAGCCTTTGGCCTTCGCGGCGCAGGTTCCGGGGCGCATACGGCACGGAGGCCAGAATCGCCAGGCCTTCCGTGACGATGGCCGCGATCTCGCGTAGGGCCTGCGCGCAGGCCGAGGCCGTCTCAGCCGGGTCAGATCGGCGTTCCCTGGCGTCTGCGGCGCGCGACGAATTGTGCGCGTGCATGTGCGAACATGTTCTGTGAACGGCAACGCAGATATTCTACCCTACGCGGTCCGGTATGCCCGCGTCGTATGCATCGTAGACCGGGCTTGCGATAAGTGATTGCCCAGGTCGCGTTGAGGCAGGATTTCAGCCAGACATAATATATTATCATGCAATCAATGTCGCGGTTGTCGACGGCCCTGGAGGGCCGCGGGTTCAACCGGTCGGCGCGTTCGGTCCAGGTCGTGTTGAGGTAGGATCGCAGCCAGATCCAGGCCTCGGCCAAGTACAGAAAACCCAGGAACCGATGCGCGTATTGGTCGTAGCGGGTGGCCACGCGGCGTCCGCGTTGGAGCCAGCCGAGGCCCCGTTCGATGGCGTTGCGCGCCGGGTACGGTTCCGGGTCGTGGGGCTGGGGGTTCGTGCGCCCCTTCCGGGGTGCCCCGTTGCGCCTGCCACGCGCGGAAGGGGGCGCCGTCATAGGCCCGGTCGGCCATCAGGCGGGGCCGCGGCGCGTCCGTCCAGGCTTCCACCAGGGCCTGGGTGCGGTCGCGGCGCGAGCCGCCCGTCACGCGCAGGGGCAGGGGCCGGCCGCGGCGATCCGCCAAGACGTGGATCTGGGGTGCCGAAGCCGCCCCGGCTGCGACCCAAGGCGTGATCCGTCCCTTGGTTTGGGGGGGCGCCCGCCGCGCTCACGTGCGCGCGCACAACGGTGCTGTCCAACCGCACGGCGGACCGATCCGGATCGGCCTGCAGGTAGGCCATCCGGCGCCGCCAGCCGCCCCGGTCGCACCCGTGGGCCTAGCGGCGATAGACCGAGTTCCCCTGGTGGCCGTACTCGGCCGGCAACTGGCGCCAAGGGGCGCCATGCGTGCCCTCCCGCGCGCTGCTTCCACAAAAAGGCGGCAATGGGTTTCCTTGCCCACGCGTATATCGGGACCGGTAATCAGAAAAGAATGAATGCAGCGCCATTGGGCATCGGTCATCCGGTCATCGGGGGCCGTCCTCAGGCCAACAGGCAAAGAGAGGGATAGCCGCGAGGATAACCGCGGGCGCGCAGAATGCCCCCCTCCCCTTCCCCAACGCGCCCCGGATCGGGCTGAAATTCTGCCTCAACACGACCTAATCAGGCCAAAACATGGCTGGACGCCAGGCAGGAACTTCCGGCTTTTCATTGCGCGCAAAGCATGGAACAGGGCCGCCTACGTTGCGTCCAACCGGGTAGAGGCGAGCGCGGTCGCGCCGAGGCCCAAGCACGGCATCCGGGCGCGTTGCGCAGACGGCAGGGAAGGCACGATCGCTCGCGTCGGGTAGGCATAAGGGCATTCAAGGCGCGGGACAACGCAGCGCCCTTTGCGGCCGCGCCTATCACGCCTGGGGCGCGATAGGGCAGGATTTGCGCCCTGAGGCCCTGTACAGGGAACGCACCGGCCAGACCGAAGAGGAATTATTCCCGGCTCTCCGCGCGGGTCGGTCATTCGTCGTTTCAGCGGCGTTAGCGTTCGCTTGCCCTTGGCGGAACAGGGAACGCCGCCTTTTCAGGCTCAACACGGCGGGGATCCTGACAGTGGATATTACGATCGTCGCCGGCCATGCATGGCGCGCGGCCGCTTGGCGGCCCACGCCGCGTATTGGCTTGGGCACAACGACGCCCAACGGAGCGGCAGGCGGCTTGGATGCGCGCGCAACGGTGACGAGAGCGGTTCCGTCGCACCGCCGTCTCGCTGACGCGAACGTCTGCCGACGACGCGCAGCCGATTGCGTTGATCCGTGAGCCCCCGAACAAGGCGCCAGCCAAAGACAGGCCCCCTATGCCGCGCGATGCGCGTACCCACGTATCCCGTGAAAACGCGCTGCCTGCGCGCGAGCCCGAGGTCTTGCGCCGCCGCCGCATGGGGGGCATCGCGCCGAAGCGGGACGATCTGGCCTGCCTGTTGCGGCCTATACGCGGGCAACGCCGCCCGCCGCCGTCTTTTTAGGGAGGCGGGAGTCTGGATAGCCCGTACGGGCGCGCCTGGACGCCCGCGTCCGGCCGAGTACGGGCAAGAACACGCGGTTGATCATCGGTACGCCGCCAGGTGGGGGCCTTGGGGCGCGCCGGATGCAATCCGCGCAGGACGATCCAGATCTGCCCGCCGCGCGGCTGGACAGCCCGATTGCGCGCGCCCCCCCAAACGTCTCCGGCGAATTACCGCGCGCTCACGGGATGCCCATAGCCACAGGAGCCGGTTCCCGGTTGCGGGCGCAGGCACAGCGGGACGTCGGCGGGGAGGGGGCTTGGCTATGGACGCGGGGCATCCCGTTCGTCGTCGTCCGACATCTGCCAACGCGCTTCGGCTTGCTGGCGGGCGTCGCGCTCCGCCTTGCGCCTCGTTCGCGGTCTGGTACCACGCGTGCCGACCCGCGGCGTACAGACGCAGGCGCCGCTGCTGATCCACGCCCAAGGCGATGCCCAGAACCGCGCTTGCGCCGCGGGTCAAGCGCGCAGCATGCTAGCGGAAACGCCGCCCCGGCACGGCGCGCCCGGGCGCGAACTGGGCCGTGCGGAGGCCGATTGGACATCCCGCGCGCCCGCGGCGATCCTCTCGGATATCCATCCCTTGGCGCCGATGACCGCTACCCAAGGGCTCCGCCTCCGATCTTGGCTGGCTACTTGTTCCCGGCGTAGACGCGGGCAATGCCGCGCGTGAGCGCAGCCTGGTTATTGGCTTGGCGGCTCGGCACCCGCGCGGGTCGTTCTGCCGGCTTCCAAGGAACCGAATCGCTGTACGTATTGGGCCAGCAGGGCCGCTTGCTCTGTCAGGGCTTCGTCCTTCTCCGCCAAGGCTTCGTCCTTCTTCGCCAAGGCTTCGTTCTTCTCCGCCAGAGCCTCGTCCTTTTCCGCCAAGGCTTCGTTCTTCTCCGCCAGAGCCTCGTCCTTTTCCGCCAGGGCCGCATTCTTTTCGGCGATCGTGGGGTACCAAGTCATCGTCCCGGGTTGGCACAGCCGCATCAGCGTGAACGTCTCGTTCTTCGACGTGCGCTGTTCGTCGCCCAGCACCCAGCGCGTACCCAGCACCGCGCTCGGCCACCCCTGCTCCGCCTGCACCTTAATGGGAACGTAGGCGGCCCCCTGCAGGCGGAAGCCGTGGAACAGGCCGAGGCCTTGGTCGCTCTCCAGGCGTTCGGGATTGTAGACCCAATATTCGCGGACGCCGATGCGGCGGTAGTGCTCCATCTTGTCCGCGACCTTCCCGCCCACGCCGATATCCTTCTGCCGCGTACTGCGGGACAGGATCTCGATCACCAGTTCCGGCGGCCCGTCGTCGTCCACATGGAACGCGCCGGCCGGATCCAGATCCGCCTTCGGCTCCCGGTAGACCAGGATGCTCGGCCGCGTGTATTCCAAGGCTCCGTCATGCCCTTGGAGAGGCCGGGAGTGGAGCAGGGCGTCAACCTCTGCGATCGCACACGGGCAACCGATCGCGCGCAGGTGATCGCGCAAGCAATACATCAGGGGGTACGCCGCCGCGTTATGGATCAGGCCGGCGGCCAAGGATGGGGCCTCTACGGGATACAGTTCGGGGTAGGCGTTGCACAGATGCGCGTCCGGCCGCGCCGGCACGAACGCCATCGCGGGCACTTTCACCTTCGAAGGCGCGACCATCAGAGCCATGAAACGAACCTCGGGAACGGAACGGCGAACCCCAAGGTAACGAGCCGCCGCTCCAAGTCAATGCGCGCACGCCACGGCTCTGCGCCCAGGGTCTGCGGCGCTTTGAGGCTCAGCCAGAGCCAGGCACCCACGGCAGCGGTCGAGACGGCTGGGACAGCCTGCCGTTATCCTCCCCGGAGGCGAGAGCTCCCCGCGGATGGCCCCCGATGACCGCCACCCAAGAGGGTTCCGCATTCCATCTTGCCTGGATACCGGTTGCGCCCTAACGGATCGCCGCGGCCCCTGCGCGTGACGGGCGGCCCGCGCCGCGACCGCACCCAGGCCCGGGTGGAAGCCTGGACGGGCGCGCCGCGGCCCTACTTGATGGCCGACCGGGCCTAGGACGGCGACCCCTTCCGCGCGTGGCGGGGCGCCGAGGCCGTCATTCCGGCCCGGAAGGGACGCACGAACCCCCAGCCCCACGATCCGGAACCGTACAAGGCGCGCAACGCCATCGAACGGGGCAGCGGCTGGCTCCAACGCGGGTGCCGCGTGGCCACCCGCTATGGCCAATACGCGCATCGGTTCTTGGGTTTTCCGTACTTGGCCGAGGCTTGGATCTGGCTGCAATCCGACCGTAGGTACGCCCTACGGTCGGAAACCCAAAATATAACCACGACCTAGGCCAATGCGTCCAGCAGAGAGAAGGGATCGCGTCCTGCCTGGCGCGCGGCATGCAAGTCGCGTATGGAGGGCCAACGGCTCGCCTGCCGCCGCGTCAGTTGTTGTCGGAAGGCCTGGCCTGCGGCTTCGCCCCAGAACAGACCGACGAGTTCAACCAGACTATCCTCTTTTTCTTGTTGCCGGCCTTGCTCCAGGCCTTGTTGCCGGCCTTGTTGCCGGCCTTGCTCCAGGCCCTGCTCCAAGCCCTGTTGCGCGCCGAATTGCCGCGCGTCTTCCTTGATTTCGTCCAGGGTCACCATATCCGCCTCCAAGGCTGCCAATGAATCAAACGCTTCCGGCCGCAAGGCCAGGCCCTGCACCGCGCCTTGCACGCGCGTCGCCAGGTACCGCGCGAAGTCCGCGCGCAAGGCGGCGGGGCTTTCGGCCAACAGCGGCCGGAGCTCTGCCTGGATTATACGTCGCGTCGCGTGGCCGACCTGGCGCAGGCGGCCTTCCCGGCGCAGGCAATCCAGTTCCCAGGCGATGACGCAGGACACCAGATTGGCGGCGGGCAATTCCCGTTGCGCAAACGCGTGGATATCGATCGTCGTGCCTGCGCGGAAGCCCACCGCCCCATGCATCTGAGCGGAATGATCGTAGACGTACCAGGGCGTAGCCCACGGATGCGGTCCGACATGGAACACCAGCGGCATCATTTCCAGAGGCGCGCCGTTCGCCTGGCGCAAGGCTTGCCGGTCCAGCATCTCTCCCAACCCATGCAGATAGCCGGCCATGCGACGGGTCATCCGGGCATGGTAGCGGGATTGCCCTTCCAGCAACAAGGCGATGCGCGGCTGTCCGGCCGGATCGCGCAGCAACCAGACCTTGTCGCCGATGCGCCGTTTCATATCGGACGTAATCCATTCCTTGTCCATCTCATACAGCTGCGCCTCCTGGAGCGGAAAGTTCAGCCGGGGCTTCAGAAATCCCCGGATCAGATGCAATACCACCAGGGGATGCTGCATCAACAACTTGAACAGGGCGTCGTAGGGGGTTCGTCGCTGGGCAGGGGGCATGCGTTCTTCTCTCTCTGAGGCTCTGTTCGTACGCGCAAAGCATCGCGCCCCGATCGCCGCGCGGGGCCGATCAACGGAAGCGTCCGCCACCAGGCTCCGGCGCATCGGGCTGTCCTGGACGGAATAAGCCTACGCTTGTATGGATTGAATAGCCAATTTTGTCTGTGGTTGGTTCTGGAAGCCGGCCATCGACGCATTCATGCGAAGGCACAAAAACGGAATGCGGTACAGGCAGTCGTTGTCCTCGCGATCAGGGCGTATGGCTTTGCCTGTCGTGCCGGGAGCTCCGGATCCGTTCCGGGTCCGGGGGCTTGGCCCTTCCCGCGTCGCTGTCTATGCCGGGCGCGCCATACGCTGGCGTTCGCGGCTTCGGCCCTGTGCGCCCAAGACCATGGCAAGGAGGGCCACAGGGACATAACGCGGAGCGCTTCGTCCCGCGCGGAGCGGGAAGACGGTTGGCTGCCTATCCAGCTGCCCGGCGGGGCCCATCAGCAATAGGCGTTGGGCCGCGCGCAGAAGCGGGACTCGTTTTTACGGGAGAGCTGAAAGCGGCGTTCCCTTGCTCTGCGCGTACAGGCCTTGAGGAGGGCATCATGCTGACCGCCACGCGCCCGCTGACTGACGCGCAGGGGAACCGCATGCAATCTTTCCTGAATGCAGGTCCTGCCCTATACGCGGGCAACGCCGCCCGGAGCCGTCTTTTCAGGGAGGCGGCGGTCTGGATTGCGCGTGCGGGCGACGCTGGGCGTTGGCGCCGGTTGCCGGCCGAGTACGGGAAGCGGAAATCGGTTTGTCGTCGGTAGGCGCGCCTGATGCCATCCGTGCCGGACGCCCCGGATCTGTCCGCCGTGCCGTGGCTCTCGTACCAGGCATTTTGTCATGTTTACATTGTCATATAAAGCGAGGGCGACAGGCGGGGGCGCACCTAGGAGGCGGCAGGGCTTGGACAAAACCATGAGGACGGTGCAAGGTCGGCGCGGAGCCTAGATCGGACATGCCGGCCGGTTGAACCCGCGACCCTTCAGGGCCGTCAATGATAACGATATCGGTTGCATGACAATATACTGGATTTGGCTGCCATCCTACTTCAACACGGCCTAGGCTCCACGCTGGCCGCGGCGTAGAGGCGTCTGGCCGCACAACAGCCCCATGAGGCCCTTCCATCTTCTGGTACGCCCCCGTACGCCGCCTGCGCTTTATCTGGCAAGGGAAACATGACAAAGTCCCCGATGCGGGAGCCTTGGACATGCGTACTGGAGCCTGGGCGGAAGGCGCGTCATTCCATTGTCCCGCCAGGATTCCGTCCGCGCCCCTCGCGATCCGCAAGGCGCGCATCGCGCGCCCCGTGGCCTCGCGCCGCTCATCGTATGCGACTCTCGGCCATCCACAGGTCAACGTTGGAGCCCAAACGCTCCTTGACGGGACGCGTGGCGACATCCAGGCGTTCCGCGACGTCCCGACTTAAGGGGACCTCCAGCGCCGGCAAGTTCCGCGCCAGTTCCGTCGGCGTACGCGCGCCGATCAGCAGACTGGCCACGCCCGGCTGCTGCAGCAGCCGGGCCAAGGCCAGTACGGCCATGCTCAGGCCCATATCGTCCGCCATCTCTCGAACGTCCCGCAAGGCCGCGAAGACTTCGGCTTCGCAGCCCGCTTCGTCATGCCGGGCCTGCGGTCTCCGTCCCGCAAAATGCCGGGTGCGGGCCAAGCCGGCGGGCACTGCGTCCGCGGACGCGTAACGCCCGGTCAGGAGGCCTTGCGCGAGGGGGCTGTAACCAATCACGCCTGTCCCCTGGGCCCGGCACAGCGGCAGGATTTCCCGTTCAATCGTCCGCGCCAACAGGCTGTAGGGCAGCTGGTTGGAGGGCACGGCCGTCAGCGCCGCCAGGGCGGAGAAATCCCGGGGCCCGTAGTTGCACACGGCGAAATGGCGAATCCAGCCGAGCGTACGCAGTTCCTGCAGCGCGCCGACCGCGTCGCTGACTGGGATATCCCAGGCGGGCCAGTGGATCTGGTACAGATCGATGCAATCGATCTGCAGATTGCGGAGGCTCCGGCGACAGGCCGCGCGGATCCGATCGGGATGGGCCTCGGAACCGCCCAGTTTGGTGGCAATGACCACGGCTGAACGATGCGGCTTGAGGGCTTCGCCCAGCACGCGTTCCGATGCGCCGGCTTCGTAGGCCGGCGCCGTATCGAAGAAATTGATGCCCCGGTTCAGGGCGGCGCGGACGGTCGCCAGGGAATCCTCTTTGCGTTGCGCGCCCCAGACGGAGCCCCCCGCGAAAGGCCAGCACCCCAGAGCCAAGGCGGACACGCGGAGATCCGTGCGTCCCAGTTGAACGTAGCGCATGCGCAACTCCGGATACGGGCAGGCGGGGAACGGCGGAGGCCCAGCGCGTACGCCCACGCGCAGGCGGAACCGACCCGCCCTCCCGGATTTCTCTCAGCTTTCGTCCGTCAGGTGGACGTCGTCCTTCTTGCGGGCCAGCGTCCGGCGGGCGTGCGACTCAAGGTTGCGCACTTTGTAACTGGTATACGCCTGGCCGTCGTTCAACGCGACCATAACCGCCTGGCCGTTGAGGGCCGCGGCGATCTCGGCGTACTTGAGAGGCCTCTGATTGCCGAAGCCGAAGCGCAGGCGCATGACGGTGCGTTCCGGTTCCGGCAGCGCGTCCACCATTTCGTCCACGTTGCCGATCAGATCTTCCCGCAACACGAGGCCTTCGGGCGACAGCACGTTTTCGTCGGTCAGGATTTCGTGCCGATCCGGTTCGTCGTCGTCCATGAACTGATCGAGACTGGTGGGATACTGCTGAATGTAGGACTGCAGTTGCTTGACGTGCTCCTGCATGCGGTGCAGGTTTTCCCGCTCCATGCGCTTCCGATCGGCCTCCGCGGCCGCCTGACGGGCCGCATGCGTCCGCAACAGTTTCCGGGCAATTTCGCGGACCGTCGGTTCGCGGCCCAAATCATCGCGCAGGGCTTCCACCGCGACGCGGTACAGCCGGATCTCGTTGCGCTTATGCACGGGCAGGCGAATCGCGCGGTCCTGGCTGGCGATGGCCTGTTGAATGGCCTGCCGAATCCAGTAGACAGCGTAGGTGGAAAGCAGGGTAGTGCGTTCCAGGTCGAATTTGCTGATGGCGCGCAGGAACCCCAGATTGCCTTCCTGTTCCAGGTCGTTCATGGTGAGGGAATGCAAGGAAGAGCGGTACTGCTGGCTGATGCGTTTGACCAGGCCTTGATTGCGCGTCAGCAGGGTCGCTTCCGCTTCCGATTTCTTGGCCACCAACAGCCGTAGCGCTTCCGCATGGCGCACTTCCGGCTCGCGGGCCAGCTGCTCCGCGGCGGCGATGCCTTCCTTGACCGCCGCGAGCAAATGCACGGTTTCCTCCTGATTCAGCAGGCGGTCTTCCTCGTTGTCCTGCAGGGAGACGATTTCCTCGATGTCGGCCTGGATGCCTTGCGTGGGATCCTCGTTGCCGTCCGCCGGCGCCGCCGCGTCGTCCTCGGTCCCCGTCAACCGGATCGCGCGGGCATGCAGCTCGTTCATCAACCACACGAAAAGGCGGTCTTCCAGATACAGGTCCAAATCCACCTGGGCGCACATGGCCTGCAGTTGATCCAGGCTCAGCGCGCCGGCGTCCGTCGCGTCCAGAAGCCGCTTGAGCGGGGCAAAGCGTTTGGGAGTGGAAGCCATGAGCGAAGAGGGCGTGCGCAGAAACCTGCCTGCCAAAGGGAAAGACGCGGCTTCAGGCGGCCGGCCGCCGACGGGGCGCGGAACGATCCATCAGATGCGTCTTGCGCCGGTCTGCATGGAGCCGCCAAGCGCCGTCCCTCCAGACGGACGAGGCCTGGCCGCGCCAAGGACGGACAAGCAGGCTGAACCTAGAGTAAGGATAGCAAAAACGGAAGCGGAGAGGGCGCATTGCCATGCACTCAAGCGGCCTGCCGCCGCGCCAGAGAACGGCCTACGGGAAAAGCGTCGCCCGGCAACAGGATCGCATCGCATTGCCGCGGAGTGGGCGAGGAGGGACTTGAACCCCCGACCTCACGGATGTGAACCGTGCGCTCTAACCAACTGAGCTACTCGCCCCCAAGGCCGATGAACTGCGCTTCCGTTCCGACCGGAATGATACTATAGGGCGGCGCACAGGAGCAATGCATGACGGGCACTTCGCAAATCGTCAGGAACCGGAGGCCGCCGGCACCAGCCGGCGGCCCGTTGCGCGCGGCGCTGTTTCTGCCCTTGGCGCTGGGTATCTGCGGCGCTCTGGTGGCCCGCAACCTGGGCGCGCGCCTGACCTTCGCGCCGGAGGATTGGGCGCTGATAGGCGAAGACGCGTACACCTGGGTGGCCGAGAGCGTGGAAACGGCGATCTGGGTATTCTTCAACCTGGCCACGCCCCTGACCTAACCCTGCGCCCGCGATCTGCCTATTTCTCCATCCGCTTCAAGGCGTCGTACACCGGCAACGGCGACCAATCCGAGTTGACGATGCCCCATTGCTCTCTCTCGGTGTTGGCGGCGATGACCCGGAAATTCAGATTCCACAGGATCGGCGGCGCGACCCAACCCCAGTCCTTCATCATCCGATACGCCTCAACCGTCCAGCGCGCTTGCTCTTCATAGTCGTTATCCTGCGCATATCCATAACCTGGATATGGTTTGGACGAGACGGCCCATCCGAATTCCGTCGGCCAAAGCGGCAAGGTCACGCCGTACGCCTGAAGCTTGGCCTGGTAGCCCTCCAGAGTCGAGCGGAAACTCCATGAATGATGGGGCGTGTCGCACGCGCCGTTAAAGCTGTTGCCGAACTGCACGATGGCCGGGCACGCTTCCTCCCAGACGACCTGCGGCGGCACGTTGTATCCGCTGGGATGCGCGCCAATGGCATCGACGTGATCCGCGACGCCGGCTTTCAGCATCTCTTCCAGATAGGTGAAATCGTCCACCGCGGTGGTGCCGCCTCTCGATTGGGGCGAGCCGTTGTTTCCCGAGGGGGTCAGGGCGCCGCTGATGATCTGCATGGAGGGACAGGTGCTGCGAATGGCGGCTGAAGACGCGGACAGCAAGTCAACGTAATCCTGGGCGAGCAAAGGGAGGTTGCCCCATTCGTAATGCAGATTCTGTTCGTTCCACACTTCAATGGCGCGCAAGGAGGTGCCGCAATAGCGATTGGCCAGCGCGCCGAGGAAATTCGCCAGGTCCTGGTCGCGGGCGGGAGGACCGATGATCGAGGACTCAAAGCCAGGTTCCCGCGCCCAGTCCGGCGCAGCCACGACGCTGAACATGACGTTGATGTCGCTATACGTCGTGCGATCGATGATCAGATCCAGCTCGCGCCAGCCGTAGTTGCCGACCTGCGGTTCCGCGTTTTTCCAAGGCACCTGCTGTTTGAGCCAATCAAAGCCCAGATCGCGGGTGGCGATCACGATATCCTCAATGTTGGTGCCAATCATATGCGCCTGCAATCCGTAGCCGAATTCAATCGGCGGCGTAGAGCCCGTCCTGACTTCCTTGCGCATCTCCTGGGGAAAAGGCTGGGCCGATCTGGCCAAGGGCGCATCCTGAGCGTCCGGGCCGTATTCCAGAGCCCAATGCGCAATCCAGCCCGGCGTACCGTTCAGATCCACCTGCATCCAGGCGCCGTTGCTGCTGCGCCCGATGATGGTGACCGCCGTGTTCCCCGGCACCCGCGTCACGACAGCGTACCGGTATTCCGGCCCTTCCAGCGCCTGAATGGAGAAACGGGTCATGGCCTGGATCGGCGCGGGCGCGGGCATCGGTTCCGGGGTATGCGTGGGCGTCGGCGGGGCTTCCTGCACCTGCGGCACCGGACGGGTAGCAGTCGGAGGCGCGTCCCCGCCGAGACCTTCGTTGCTTCCACTGGCACAACCGAACAACGCCAAGGCGGCGCAGAACGCGAGGCAAATACGGAGGTAGCGCATGGGCGAAGTTGTCCTTGGCTTTACGAACGGAGATGGAAAGCAATCGGCAAGACGAAAGCGCTGACCTATTTGGACATGGCTTTCAATCTATTATAGGCGGGCAAGGGAGACCAATCCGTATTGATGATGCCCCACTGTTCTCTTTCCGTACCCGCGCCGGCGATCCGGTAATTCAGATTCCACAGGATAGGCGCGGCCACCCATTTCCAATCCTTCATTATCTGATACGCTTGTACTGTCCACTCTGCTTGCTCTTCATAGTCGTTATCCTGCGCATATTCATAACCTGGATATGATTTGGACGAGACCGCCCATCCGAATTCCGTTGGCCAAATGGGCTTGCTCGGGTCATACTGAGCTACGGCGTTTCGATATTCCAGCATCGTGGTGCGGAAACTGAAAGAATGATGCGGATTGTTGCTGTCGCAACCCGAACCGAAATTCGCCATGCCCGTCTGGACAATCACGCTACAATAATTCGAAAGACCGACGTGGGGCGGTACGTTGTACCCGCTGGGATGGGCTCCTACTGCATTGACATAACTGAGCAATCCCTGTTGCAACATGAGTTTCAAGTATTTGATATCGTCCACCGCGGTGGAAGAGTCGCCGGTAGGCGTCAAGGCACCACTGACGATCAGCATGTTAGGGCATGCACCTCGTATGGCCGCGGACGCAGTTTGTAGCAGGCGCATGTAATGGCTAGGATCCAAGGGAAGGTTGCCCCATTCACGACTGAGGTTTTGCTCATTCCACACTTCAATGGCCTTAACGCGTCCGCAATAGCGGCGGGCTAACTCGCTTACGAAATTGGCATAGTCGGCCGGATCGGCCGGCGGCCCTGGATGATGGGAATCAAATCCCTCCTCGCGCGCCCAATTAGGGGCGGTCACTACGCTGAACAGAAGAGAAATGTCTTGGTCATCCGCCATGTCCACGATGTCGTTCACTTCGTCCAATAGCAGATTGCCTTTTTGTGGCTCCCTGCTTTGCCACCGAATCTGCTGCTTCATCCATGTAAATCCCATCTGCTTGGTCATCTGCATGGCCCGACCTGCATCCTGTCCGAAGAGATGCGCCTGAATGCCATAACCCCATAAGTGGTTAGGCGTTCCCGTCGCAGTTCCCGCTGCAATCGCGGGCGGGGCCGGAGGATCAATGCGCCTGACCGGTAGCCCTGTTACCCGTTGACGATTTTGGATGAAATCGGTGGCGTCAATGATAGCTACCCACCCTACTTCGCTCCCGTCTTGCTCGATTTGGATCCACATCGAGTCGTTGGTGCGTCCGACGAGTTCGTATTCTTGGCCTTGGGCCAGCGTACCGGCTCGCGGTTCGCTCTTGCCGGGACGGGAATGGGCTACCAGAGTGGAGCCCGGTCCGGGTACGAGTAACGGTTCCGTAGAGGCAGGCGCCGTTGCCGCCGTCGCCGGGGGCGGCGCTAGCGTTTGGGCCCCCGCCGTCAATTCGATTTGGGTACCGCCCCGCTGCCTTTCGCCGTCAATGTTCACTTTCGCCTGCACCAAGAAAGCGCCCGTATCTTCCAGGGGATAGCGCGTGTCGGTTGCCTCGAAGGGCATGGACACGTACGCTTTTTGGACATCCGTTCCCTGGAAAATCTCGTAATCCACTTTGTAAGCCGGAGGCAACAACTCGCCCGTGTTTCCGCCTTTGAAGTCGGTCAGGGCGGACCATATCTCCGCGTCGATGTCGATGTCCGTATGCGCGGTCATGTCCAGCACGACGTTGGCGATATTGTGACGTTGCAGCGTACCGAGGCGGTAGCGCAAATTCGTGGCATCGCTCACGTGGACTTCCAAATCGCCCTGCGCGCTGTCCGTATAGCCGAACCGATACTGGTACAGATTGGGATCGTATACGAGCCCAGGTTGCATATAGTCCCGGTTCATGCGCATCAACAAGCTATTGTCTTCGGCGACGACTTGCAGATCTCCCAGCATGACGTCAAGCGTTTGCGAAAAAGGCAACAAGCGGTATTCGTTGGGCATTTCCGCGACCGCGGCCACGGTGCTGGCTTGCAGTTCCACCGCCAACTTGTGCCGCTCTATGCGGTTGGTTGCGAATAGGAGCAGGGATTCGAAGGGGAAATCGCCCCGGCGATAGGCCTCGGGATCGATGGGCGTGGGCACGATCACCAGATCGGCGATACGGCCCAAGGCGGCCCAATCGTAGCCGCGTGTATCCCAGCCGTTGGGCGAGGTTTGATGCGGGGCGTCCACGCGTATCACCAATTGCCCTACCGTCTCCAGTTCGGTTTTGAGGCGGGCGACGAAATCCGTGAATCTCGGGCCAACGCCGGGTTGCAGATCCAGCCCTCGGTAGTCCAGGAGAATGCCTTGGAAACTTTGCGTTTGCAGGGCCTCGCGCAAGGCGTTCACCTGATTCTGGGCTTGTCCTTCGCTGACGAGCATATTGATCAGGAGATCGGCGCGCAGAGCGCCGTCGCCGTCCGTGTTCCGCACCCCGAGCCATAGGGGAGTGGCCGCGTCCTGCAGTTGAGGGATCTCGCCTTCCAGTCCGCCGTCGCCGCGCAATTGGCTGTACAACACCCCCAAATTGTCGGCGACTCCTTCGGACTCGCTGGGCGCAGGGATCTGCTCGCGCTGCAGCAGAACCCAGACGGAAGGGAGGTTGGTCGCGCTGTCCTTGGCCAGCAATACGTTGCCGGGCACCGTATCCAGGGTGGTTTCCATGAGGATTTCGGATGAGATCAGGGTACTGGGCAGCGTCTGCCATTGATCGTCCCGCCAGGTCACCAGTTTCATGATTTCCCGTTCGCTGGCGTCGCTGGGCAACGGCACGCGTACCGTGACGCGCTGATCGGAAGCCAAGGCGTCCGCATCCAATACGTACAGCGCGCTCAAGGGCGTCAGTCCGGCGTCCGCCAAGCCGCTGATGCTGGCCTGCCATTCCCGATTCGAGGCTCTGAGATTCGCCAACTCCTCCTGCGGTATGCGCGAGAGCTCGAACCTCCCGCTTTGGCCGACGTCTTCAGGCAGGAAAATGACGGTCGCGCCGGTCTCGTCCGTCACCATGCCGCCTTCGCCGGCGGCAATCTCGACGGCGTTGCCGGCCAGATTGGGCAAGAAGTCCAAATTCAGCCTGCCGAGCAGGTTGATCGGCGGGGCAATGAGCACCAGCAAGGTCAGAACGACCAAAAACAGGGTGGATAGATGCCTGAGGGAACCGTCAAAGAATTTGCTTAGCATGGGCGCACTTCATACGGTGGATCGAAACGGGCGTAAACCGCGCGTCAAGGCTCGGCGCGATGCGGGGCGCGTAGCCGGTACGGCGCAAGCCGTACATGGCTGTAATGAGAGGCGGGCGGTTGGCCTACGTTGGACCAAGGTTGCAAAACGCGGTTGCGCAGACAGGAAGGATAACAAGCCGCGTCGGACATGGCCTGATAGCATCTTCACTGACTTTGCACTCGAAACCTGATCTTCGACTTGGTTCATACTGAACGCATGCCCGCCGGCATTTGGCCCCGTAGACACGGGCAAAGCCCACGCCATGGGCCATTATAGCGATTCATAGGCTGAAAGGACGTACTGCCGTCTGCGCGCAGGACCTTTACATGAGACATCGTACGCGTACCTTGATGGATTCAGTCGACTATTTAGCAGGCAAGTTGGGTTTTGATCCCATAGGATCTGATTTATGCATCAAACCGTGAGGCCTGATCCGTGAACCGGGATTGTGGTCTGCGACCTGATCAAAATGCAGGGAGTTGTCGCAGACCAGGATCAGGCGCTCGGCTTGGCGGTAGCGCGGATGATCCGCGAGGGGGCCTGCACCGGGCGCGCCCCGTCCACGGCCGTGCGCCGCGCGGTGGCGTTGGCCGTGCGCCACGGGCCCAGCGGTTCCACGAACATCCAAATGGTGCAGGGGCTGCGCCGCACGTATGCGTAGTCGTAGGTGGCGGCCCGGCCCGGGCGCGCCGGTTACGGCGGCCTCTTGTCGGCCCGCAGCGGTTGGCTGTTCATCCATGCAGCTCACCGGATAACGCGCATCGTAGGGCTGGCTATAAAGGTCCAGCACCGCTTCCATCGGGATCACGAAGTCTGCCTCCAGCACCGGCGGATAGCAACGTTGCACCCGGCGCTAGGGCGTCAGTTCGTTTTTTAGGTTCTGTTGAGGTGGGATTTCAGCCAAATTCGGGTCGCGTTGGAGAGGGAATGGAGGGGGATTGGACATCCTGCGCGCCCGCGGTTATCCTCCCGGCTATTCCTCTCTTTGTGTATTGCCCCGAGGATGGCCCCCGATGACCGCTGAGCCGATGCCCAATGGCGTTGCCTTCATTCTTTTTTGAGTACCTGTCTCGATATACGCGTGGGCAAGGAAGACTCTTGCCACCTTTTTGTGGAAGCGGCGCGCGGGATGGCACGGAGGGCACCCCCCTGCCTGATTGCCGACCGGGCCTATGACGGCGACGCCTTCCGCGCCTGGTTGGAGCAGCAGGGCATTGAGGCCGTCATTCCGGCCCGGAAAGGGGCGCACGAACGGCCCCACGCCCCCGAACGGTACAAGGCGCGCAATGCCGTGGAACGGGGTCTTGGCTGGCTCAAGTGGTGGCGACGCGTGGCCACCCACTACGACAAATACGCCCATCGTTTCCTAGGATTTCTGTATCTGAAATCAGGGACCTGGATCTGGCTGAAATCCTACCTCAACACGGCCTAGTACTCCATCATGTTTTTATTGAAGGGTACAGATGTTGGAGGCGCACGCGGGCGTCGGCGGTGCGGAACTGCCAGTCGATGCCCTTTTGGGCCGCGTTGCGGGCCTCCGCCCAGGCGGTGACCTGCTCGTGAACCGCGTCCTGCGTGGGCATGCGCGGGGACAGGGCCTGGCGCGTCAGGACGCTCAGTTCCGGTTCCGCCCTGTGGAGCCAGCTGCCGTGCCGGGGCGTAAACACCAGCTGGACGCGTCGGACCAGGCGCTCGGCCTCGGCGCGCGGAAAGGCCCGGAAAAAAGAGCGGTACGCGTGGGTGTTCAGGTTGTCGCAGACCCGGATCAGGCGCTCGGCGTGGCGGTAGCGCGGATGGTCGACCAGGGCCTTGACTTGGCGCGCCCAGTCCACGGCTGTACGCCGCGCGGTGACGCGGGCCGTGCGCCACTGGCCCAGCGGCTCCACGAACATCCAGATCGTGCAGGCGCCGCACCGCACGTATTCGTAGTCGTAGGTGGCGGGATGGCCCGGGCGCGCCGGATGCGACGGCCACTTGTCGGCCCGCAGGAATTTGGCATGTTCGTCCATGCAGATCACCGGATAGCGCGCATCGTAGGGCCGGCTGTAGCGGTCCAGCACCGCCTCCATCCGGATCACGAAGTCCGCCTCCGGCGGCACCGGCGGATAGCACCGCGGCACCCGCCGCCAGGGCGTCAGTTCTTTTTTTTAGCACGCGGCGCACCGTCTCGTAACTGATGCGGGACGCAATCCCCCGCGCCACCAGCTCGCGGGCCAGCGCCCGCAACGTCCCGCGCGCCTGGCCGGCCGGCGGCGCGGACTGGGCCAACTGCAGGAGTTGCGCTTCGCCCGCGCCATCCAGCCGACGGGGCCGCGACGCCTTGGGCTGGCGCGCCCGCGCCGCGGCCGGCCCGTGGTCCACGGCCTGACGCCGCCAGCGGCTCACGCTGACCGCCGAGACGTCCAACGCGGCCGCGACGGCTTCGTCCGTCCATCCCGCGCCCTGCGGGCCCGCGTCGCACTTGAGCAGGGCGCGGGCGCGCACGGCTGGCCACAGGGGCGGGCGCCGGCGTCCGCCGCGGCCCTGGGCGATGCGGGTCAGGTCTTGCCGTTCGGAGGCGGTCAGGCGCAGGGCGTATTTCCGGGACATGGGAAACCCTCGTCGGGTGGGCTGGATCATGGGATCCGTATTATAACCCATCACTGAGTACATGACCGTGTACTAGTTACGAGACAGTGTGTTGCGTATTAAAAACGAACTGAAGATCTATTATAGGGTGTGGCACTGTTATCCGCCGGTGCCGGAGGCGGACTTCGTGATTCCGGAGGATAAATCATTTGTCAGAGGAATTTCTTCGTCTCATTTGTCTCGAGAGATCGTACTTACATTGAGGACGATCGTTGAAGGCAGCATCAATTAACCACTTCAATTTAGATGGATATTTCCGAATGATATCCCAGCGCGTAACCGAAATCAAGGCACTCTCGCTAATCAAGTTATCTAAGATACGTTGTGGCATACCTGGATATTCTCTTTGGTATATACTGAGAGATTCGCCACTATCCAATACTGAATATCGATCATATATATACGTCTTTTCACCTTCATGCGCTACGGTAGGCTTGGGTTGTCCGTGCAAGTATACTGCCACAATACCTGATCGCTTATTTTTCTTACCGTCAATCATACTAGAGTAGATTTCCCAGTCCACATGTTTGCGTTGGTCAGTATCCTTGCCCACAAGTACAATAGTAACTGTCGTGGCTCTCAGGTATTCATCGCGGATCTTCTGGCGAATTGTCTCATCGGGAAGATTACTATCTATATCATTGGTGTTAACCGAACCGTCAATGAAAAGATCGTGTTTGTTACTGAGTTTAATCAATTTATTCTTATAAGACTGATCCTGGTGATAATAACTGATAAATACCCTATGTCGTCGCATATCCACTCCTTGTATAGCACAACCCTATCCCAATTAGAATCATTCCGAGTGCAATAAATACAATTCCGAACATCCCAAATGCCCAAGAAAATACTTTACCTGCCCCAAAACACTCTGGCTCTGGAATATACGCATCTCCGACCTTCTTGCCGATACACCGAAGTACTATATTGTTTTTATCTATCCCTTGATTAACTCGAGAGAGTGCATACCAAAATCCTATATATACAATCCCTAATCCTAGCAATGCTACTGTCATAATTTTTACATTAGATAGATTGATGCCATACCCATTACGTACTATGATCCCTGCTATAACACCTAGCAGGGTGGTGGCAAGAGCAATAGTCCTCCAGCGTTGCTTATCTAAGTGTCTAAAAGTTTCATATCGTTGCTGATATACCAAATCCAATTTCTCCTTTTCATTCATGGCTAATTTCAGCAATCATTCTTTTTTGTTATCAAGTATTTCCAAAGCACAAACAGGACAAAGATACAAAGATTTTCCATTCCGGTCGATTACCCACAAGGTACACTCGTCGGAGCAGTGGTCGCATAGGCATGGACGTGGGTCATCTGTCATCGATCCAGCCTCCAGACCAACACCTCGTAGTCGTTCCACTTCGTTTACCGTATTCTCTGTTCTGCTATCAAGCCCTGTATGCAAAATTTCTGCCTCCCGTGAATGCTACAGATTATATCACCGCTTTTAACATCCGAAAAACGAGAAGATCCAAGATGCGTTCTGGTACGCAGTTCATACGCGTGTCGGCCGCAACAGTTTGGGCTGTTCGTCCCTGCAGAGCACCGGATAGCGCGCATCGTAGGGCCGGTGGTAGCGGTCCAGCACCCTTTCCCTCGGGATCACGAAGTCCGCCTCCGGCGACACCAGCGGATAGCACCGTTGCACCCGACGCCAGGGCGTCAGTTCGTTTTTTAGCACGCGGCGCACCGTTGCGGCCCTGTGGAGCCAGCGGCCGTGCCGGGGCGTAAACACCCGCTGTACGCGCCGGGCCCGGTGGCGCGCCTCGGCGGGCGGAAACGACCGGTCAAAAGAGGCGTCGGCATGGGTATTCAAATGGTCGCAGACCTGGATCAGGCGCTTGGCTTGGCGGTCGCGCGGATGATCCGCGAGGGCCTGCACCAGGCGTGCCCCGTCCACGGCTGTGCGCCACGGGCCCAGTGGTTCCACAAACAGCTAGAGGGTGCAGGGGCCGTGCCGTACATATTCATAGTCGTAGGTGGCGACCCGGGCGCGCTGGTTGCGGCGTCCGCTGGTCGGCTCGCAGCGGTTTGGGCTGTTCGTCCCTGCAGAGCACCGGATAGCGCACAGCGTAGGGTTGGCTATATCAGGCGCGGGCGCGCTCAACTGGCCACATGTCCGGGTGCTGAACCCGCCGTGACCCTTGGCGATCCCTTGGCGATGCGGGTCAGGACTTGCCGTTGGAGAGCGCTCAGGTGCAATACGTATTTCAGAGACATGAGATGGGATCCTCGTCGGGACTGACTTAGATGGTGAGAATGACAGTATAATTCGATGAAGGATTGGTCATGTCTGGCAGACGGAGGCGGAGGACAAGTCGTTCCGATGCGCCCGTCGCGTCTCATTACGCAGGGATAACGTATGGGCAGTTGCGAGCATATGTCGGAACGCGTCCGCAGGAAATGCGCAGAAGCACCGCGCCGACGCCTGAATCGTTGGGCGCAGCGTACCCATATAGTAGGAGTTAGGCTTCCTTCAATCGCAAGCGAGCATTCACGGGGTATGAGCCCAATCTCTGGGAGGCCATGCGTTAATATCTTGCCCCATGGCCTGAGCCAGAAAGACGAATGAACCGACGAGCTTCCGAAAAGAACGGGATCTGCGATAGGCGTCCGCTAAAGATAACCTGCCACTGAGCGCAGGTTGATCCGTGCGTTCCCGGTATTTATCCTGCATACGCTTTTCCAATCTTTCTTTGGCCCCGCGGTATTTCTCCGGTTCGAGAAACGGTTGCGCGTCGTTGCGAATGCCCCGGTAGCCGCGTAAAGATTCGATGGCAGCTAGGAACCAGGCTTCATATTCTGCGTGTGCAATAACCACTCTGCAAGGCACGGTCTGAGCTGCCTCGGAAGCCCAGGTCTGTAAACGGGTCCCAAATTTAGCGGGACACTCTGAGTCGCTGTCAAGCAAAACAAGAATTGCGCGGCATTCAGGCTGTTTAAGGGCAATACGTATAAACTTCTGTAAGTCTTCTTTACGCGCAAGTTGATAGCGCGTACCGCGAAGCGGCCGCGCGATTTTCATCTCCCAGGCTTGCGCGGCCTCAATGAAGCGGCGCAAAAGAACTGGAAATGCGTCTACTTCGCCGTAGCCCTCAACAATGGGTTGAATCGTCATTCAAGGTGGCCCCAGGAAGAACGCTCCCAAGGTGGCTCCAGGAAGAGCGTGCCTAGAGGGATGTCTGCACCAGGCGACAAGGCATTCGCTCTCAGCAGTTCGCCTGCGCCCATCAAGTGTTCGCGCAGCATTTCCCGTCCTGCCGATGATACGGGGCGGATTTGAGAGATTCCCGTTACCCAACTCGCAATGCGAATATGTTGATCTTCAATCCATTTGGCATCGAGAAGGTCGGGACTGTGGGTCGTCATCACGACTTGCATGGAGCGCCCGGCTATCCTCAGCGCGTCCAACAGCGTGTCCAGCGCGTCGGGATGGATAGTGACTTCAGGTTCTTCGATTACGATAAGCGACGGAGGGGGCTGTTGGGAAACAGCCATCAGCAAGGCAAGTACGCGGAGCGTACCGTCCGACATGCTGAATGCCTCAAATTTCACTGGTTCAAGCGTTGCAAATTTTTGGGCGAACTCAAGCGTCAGCTTGTTGCCGTGCTTTTTGGGTCGGACGCCTGTAAGGCCAGGCACAATTTTCTCAAGCAGTTCCTTGATGCTCGTCCATTCGTCGGGCGATCGGCGTTGAATGTTGCGTAGAACGCTGGAGGCGTTACTGCCATTGAAACGCAAGCGTATGCCTCCGTCCGGATCCTGCATAGAGCGCACGGCGTCGGGATCAATGCGGTACAACTGCATGTCCGATAAAAACCGGAATACGGCCTGAAAACGCGAATCGCCGCCCACTAAAGGCAGAGCCAGCGCGTTGGCCTCCAGGGCCGGTTCCAGAGAACCTGTACTGCTTTCCCACTTGGAAGCATCGTTCTTCGTTGTGCGATCGAACCAGACGAGTGAATCATCCGTTTTCCACAATGCGCATTGTTCCCGCACTACTTTGAAACCGTATTCTCTCAAAGAACGCAACTTGAACCCGTAGTGCGCCTTGGACGTTTGGCTGTCGGGATTCCGTAACGCGACAGCTATGCCCAGATTCGATGGGCGTCCGCGTGCGGAACTACGATGGCCTATCGCGGCGAACCCTCCGCGTCGTTCAAGAGCTGTCTGTAACGGGAAATTCATCGCTTCTGAAAGCAAAGCCAAGGTGTCGACAAAATTGCTCTTGCCGGTTCCATTGCGGCCGACAATGAGAGTCGGATTGGAAAAATTCACCTGTTCTGCCTGGAAGCTCCGAAAACGGCGCAACACTAACTGGCTTAGCATGGAATGAGCCACAAGCCACCTTTGTGCGAATTGGCACGCTACAATAAAAGCGTATAGAATAAATGCAATCCAGTATACGCATCATAGATGCTAACTGCAACTTGGCGCAACGCGCAGGTGCGTTAACGAAGATGTACGGCTGTAGACCGAGAGGACGGCTTGTCCAATGCGAAAGACGCGCAGCCGCGTCCGCGGGGTTGCCAAGATAATCCTGCTTGCGTAGGCATTCTTCTCCAAGGTGGTCAAGACCAGGCAGCATTGAGATTTGTTGGGTCTTCCGGGAACCAGCCGTCCCCCCCCCCCCCCCCCCCCCCAGGAAACCGATCATCTTTCATGTTTCCAAGAGGACGACACCCGGATAACTAATGCCCAGCGGCTCCATATCCGATTTGTTATTAGGTTGTGTGGAGGTAGGATTTCAGCGATCCAGTAGATTATCATACAACCGATGTCGCAGACATTGATGGCCCTAAAGGGCCACAGGATCAACCGTCCGGCGCGGCCGATCTAGGCTCCGTGCCGGCTACGTAACCGCCCCTATGAGGTTCTTCCAACTCCCAAGTCCCCGTACATCGCCCTCATTTTATATTACAATATAAACATGACAAATTGCCTGAGGCGGAAGCCTTGGACGTGCCAGCCCGAGCCCCGTACCCACAGCAGGGTTGATGAAGGCATATCTCAACGCTATCTGGCTCTGGTTGCACTCAATGCATGCCGATGTATAATGGATCTGTCTATCCCATACAGAAAGATTGGAGTTCGACATGGCTAATCACAAGTTCAAAGGTCTTACCATTACAGTCAATTCTAATGACAATGTTTCCCATGCTAGTTCCGCCATCGACCGAATGATTGGCTACTTGATTAAAGACCTCAATGCTGAATTTATTTTCTCGGACGAGAACCGCGGCATGGATATTGTCAAGATGGAGCCAATGAATGGATCGAATGAATTCAGGAAAACACTGGCTAATATCAGAGAAAGGCTGAATCAAGGCCAAACCGCTGTTGTTTACGGAAACTCTCCTTTGGGGAAAATAGCGTTCTGTGAACTCAAGGGAGTTTCCGATTCAGATTCCGAATGACTGAAAATGCCTTGAATACGTCTTTTTCAGAAAGATGGCTACTCAAGCCGCTCTTTTCATTGGAGGATTAACATGGAAGAAGAACTCATCAAATGGGCTATCAACACCATCGTGGGCGTCATTAAGCATGTCTTCGAGGAAATGTTCTAGGTCCTGTTGAGGTAGGATTGCAGCCAGATTCGGGTCGCGTTGGAGGGGGGTATCCTACGCGTCCGCGGTTATCCTCCTGGCTATCCCTCTCTGCGTGTTGCCTCAAGGACGGCCCCCGATGACCGATGCCCAAGGCGTTGCATTCATTCTTTTCTGATTACCTGTCCCGATATTCGCGTGGGTAAGGAAACGCATTGTCGCCTGTTTGTGGAAGCGGCGCGCGGGATGGCACGGAGAGGCGCCCCTTGGCACCAGTTGCCGTCCGAGTACGGCAAGTGGAACTCGGATCTATCGCCGTTGCCCACGGGTGCGACCGGGGCGTCTGGCCGCGCCTGATGGCCTACCTGCAGGTTGCTCTGGATCTATCCGCGGGGCTGCGGGACAGCACGGTCGTGAGCGCGGCGGGCGCGCCCCAAAACTATAGGGACGGATCCCGCCCTTGGTCGCAGCCGGGGCGGCTTCAGCACCAAGATCCACATCCTGGCGGATCGCCGCGGCCGGCCCCTGCGCGTGACGGGCGGCCAGCGCCACGACAGCACTTAGGCCCGGGCCCTGGTGGAAGCTTGGACGGACGCGCCGCGGCCCTGCCTGATCGCCGACCGGGCCTATGACCGCGACGCCTTCCGCGCGTGGCTGGAGCAACAGGGCATTGAGGCCGTCATTCCGGCTTGGAAGGGGCGCACGAACCCCCGGCCCCACGACCCGGAACGGTACAAGGCGCGCAACGCCGTCGAACGAGGCCTCGGCTGGCTCAAGGAGTGGCGGCGCGTGGCCACCCGCTACGACAAATACGCCCATCGTTTCTTGGGTTTTCTGTACTTGGCAGGGGCTTGGATCTGGCTGAAATCCTACCTCAACGCGACCTAATGACCATCCGCAACCGCACGATCTTCACGGGCGACAACCTGCATGTGCTGCGCGGGATGGAGGCGGAGTCGGTGGATCTGATTTACCTGGATCCGCCGTTCAGTTGAAGGGCTTAGGCACGCAGATGACTGCGGTGGGATCCGTGCAAGGAAGGCGTGCGTCTATGGCAAGCACGCCTGTCTTTGTCTGAAAATGACGCACGCTCAATGATCCGTCGTCATCCGACTTGCCCGCCGCGACCGTGACTGCGGAACAGTTCTGGCAGAAGCTCGCGTCTCTGGACACGTGGCGTCGCCGCGGGGAACGAGCGCCCCACAAGCCTCTATTGCTCCTCTGGGCCTTGGGCTGCCTCAGGCGCGCAGAACCGAGATTGCTTCTTTATCGAGATATTGAAACAGCCCTGAAGCAACTGCTGAAGCGCTTTGGGCCTCCGCGTAAAAGCCACCATCCGGAGCATCCGTTCAATTACCTGCGCAATGACGGACTGTGGGAAATTGAAGGGTTGCAGGCGGAGCATGCGACCCCGTCCGGAGCGTTGCGGCCGCCTTTGTTGCGCCGAGACGACGTCAGGGGCGGCTTGCCCGCCGCGGCATGGCGTCTGCTACGGGATGACGCCACGCTGTTCAAGCAAGTCGCGGAACATCTGTTGCGCACCTACTTTCCCCCCAGCTATCACGGCGAACTGTTGGAGGCGGTCGGCCTGCGGGAATACTGGGAATCCCAGGAACGCCTGCTGCGGCCGCGCGATCCCCGCTTTCGTCCCGCGGTCATACGCGCCTACGAATACCGTTGCGCCCTCTGCGGCTACGACATTCGCATCGACGATCAGTTGATCGGCCTGGAAGCGGCGCACATTCGCTGGCATGCCAACGGGGGACCGGATGAAGTGCCCAACGGCCTGGCTCTCTGCGCGCTCCACCACAAGGCCTTCGACCGAGGGGGCATCAGCCTCAGCGACGATTATCGCCTTTTGGTCTCGCCCGCTTTGCATGGACAGGGCGGCGCGTGGCAAAACTGGTTCTCCAATCTCGAAGCGCAGATCATGCGCTTGCCGCGGCACTCCAGGCACGCTCCGAACCTCGAATACCTCGCGTGGCATCGCCGCCATGTATTCCGCGACGCGCAATGACGCTGGCCGTTAGAGAACGGAGAGATGGCCGCAAACGCTTGACGAGGGCGTTTCCGCATACGAGGCGCAACCTCCGCATCCCTTGCGATCCATTGGCCTGCGCTCCGATCCCCCTGCGCTATCCCTGCTTGCCGCATGGTCTACAATGAGATTGGGTAATCCAGCGCCAAGCGGAGCGGCGGATCATGGCCTCTTGGCAACCCCTGCCCGGCGGCGCCAGCCATTTGGCCGAACTGCGGGCGCGCAACGAACTGTACGTTGACAAGACCGCCTATATCGCGGAGCTGCGGGACGGGTACGGCAAGTACTGTTGCCTCGCCTGCCCGTAGCGTTTCGGTAAAAGCTTGCTGGTCTCCGCCCTGGAATGCCTGTTTCAGGGCCGCGCGGCTCTCTTCCGCGGAACGCAGCTCGAGGGCAGAACGCCCCGAAGCCCGAACTGGACTTGGCCGGATCCCGCGCCGGTTATCCGCTTTAGGTTCTGTGGAGCTTTGACTCCATCCAAATCCAGGTCCCGGCCAGATCGGCCAGATACAGAAAGCCCAGGCAACGATGTGCGTATAGGGCGTAGCGGGTGGCCACGCGCTGCCACCCCTTGAGCCAGCCGAGGCCCCGTTCCATCGCGTTGCTCGCCTTGTATCGTTCCGGGTCGTGGGGTTGGGGTTCGGACGCCGGCGCCGGGCCGGCAGGACGGCCTTGATGCCCCGTGGTGCCAGCCATGTGCGGAAGGCGTCGCCGTCCCAGGCCCGGTCCGCGATCAGGCAGGTCAGGGGCGTGGACCGGCACGCCCGTCAGGCGCAGACACAGGGGGCGCCCCCGTTGATCGGCCAGGATGTGGATCTGGGTGCGGAAGCCGCCCCGGTTGCGATCGAGGGCGGGACCCGCCCTTTTTTGGGGCGCGCACGCCGCGCGCGCGTGCATGCCCGACCGTGCTGTCCAGCAGCGCCGCGGACAGCTCCGGTTCGTCCTGCAGGTAAGCCATCCGGCGCGGCCAGACGCCTTGATCGCACCTGCGGGCCAAGCGGCGATAGACCGATTTCCCTGTGAATCGCCGTCAAGCAAACAAGCATTGCGCGGCATGCAGGCTGTTCAAGGGCAATACGTATAAACTTCTGTAAGTCTTCTTTACGCGCCGGTTGATCGCGCGTACCGCGAAGCGGCCGCGCGATCTTTATCTCCCGAGCTTGCGCGGCCGCGATGAAGCGGCGCAAAAGAACAGGCAATGCGTGTACTTTCGCCGTAACCTTCAACCATGAGTTGAATCGTCATGCAAGGTGGCTCCAGTGAAGAGCGCGCCTGGAGAGGTGTCTGCATCCGGCGCCAAGGCATTCGCTCTCAGCGGTTCGCCTGCGCCTATCAAGCGTTCGCGCAGCATTTCCCGTACTGCCGGTGATACAGGGCGATTTTGAGAGATTCCCGGACATGCGAAGCGCCGGCGTGCCCAGCCCGGTCAGTGATCAGGCAGGACCGCGACGTATCCGTCTGAGCCTCCATCAAGGCTCAAGTCTGGAACTGGCGTAGTCTGCCGCCCGTCAGGCGCAGGGACCGCCCCGACGGCGTCCGAGGGCGGGATCCGACGCTTTGGCGGGGGCGTGCGCGCGCACGCTCGGGCCGTTCAGCCACGCGGAGGACAAATCAGAGTCATCTGCGCCGGCGCCATCAGACGCGGGGCCTCGATCGTTAGCAGGGCGGCGCGTCAATGCGCTCCCTGCCTCGCAGGCCGTCGGCCTTGGCGTCACGCGGCTCCCGTGCGCGTTATCCCGCCCACCGCCAGCATGAAAAAAACGAGGCCGCTCCCCGGCCCCCGCGCCCAGACCGCAACCCGTTCCGGCCCGACTGAATGCGGATCGGCTGGGCATGCGGTCAGCGGGGCGTCACTCTACGCAGTGCCATCCTGCCGGGCACGCGAGAGGCGAGCCGTCTCCGGCGAAGCCCCGCTCGCTCACGGGATGCCCATAGCCACAGGAGCCGGTTCCGGGCTGCGGGCGCAGGAACAGGGCGGGACGTCGGCGGGGGAGGGGGCTTGGCTATGGACGCGGGGAATCCAGTTCATCGTCATCAGACATCTGCAAACGCGCCAAGAGCGCCTGCAAACGCGCTTCGGCTTGCTGGCGGGCGTCCCGCTCCGCCTGGGCCTGTTCGGCGGCGGCCTGGGCCCGGGTTTCGGCTTGCTGGCGGGCGTCCCGTTCCGCCTGGGCCCGGGTTTCAGCTTGTTGGCGGGCGTCCCGCTCTGCCTGCGCTTGGGTTTCGGCTTGCTGGCGGGCGTCCCGCTCCGTCTGGGCTTCGGCTTGCGCCTCGTTCGCGGTCTGGTACCATGCTTGCCGGCCCGCGTCGTACAGACGCAGGTGCCGCTGCCGATCCACGCCCAAGGCGACGCCCAGAACCGTACTGGGATACACCGTCGCGACCGCCCCGCCCGCCACGCGCCGCAAGGGGGCAATGGCTTCATAGACGCCCGCGCGCAAACGGAAACCGCGCAAGGTGCCGGCCGCGTCCGGAAGCTGCACGCCCTCCGGGTCGTAGAACCAATACTCCTTCACGCCGAGGCGGGCGTACAGGGCCCGTTTGTCGCCCACGTCATCCTTCCAGGTGCGGTACGACAGGATTTCCAGCACCCAGGCCGGCGCCCCCACTTCCCAGGTGCGGTACGAGCGGTACGGCGACGCCTCGATCGTGCGCAGGAACAGCATCAAATCCGGCGCGATGGGCGCCGGCTGCCGGCCGGGCGCCCGCCCCGGTGGCGGGTGCGCGTCCTCATAGTAGAGATTGACGTCGCTCGCCAGCTTATGCGGACGGTCGCGAAACGCGTCCCGCAAATGGACGCTCAGCTCGCTCGCGAACTCCCGGTAGGTCTCGTCGTGGACCGGACTTTGGGGCACCGTCGGCGTATAGACAGGGTACAGCGGATCGTCGCCGGGCACCAAAGACCAGGGCGCGTCCGTCGCCGCGGTATAGACAGGGTACAGCGGATCGTCGCCGGGCACCAAAGGCCCCGGCGCGTCCGGGACGCTGTCCGCGTCCGACCGCTCGTCCTCGACCCGCCTGGGTCGCGTCGGGGGCGGGAGGAGGGGCCGCGCCTCAAGGGCCCGCGCGTCACCGGGTGCGACTGTGCGATCAGCCATGGCCTTGCGTGTGCCGCGGTTCATGCATGTAGCATGTTAGCAAAAACGCCGCCCGTACGCAAACGCCGCGGGCCAAGCCACGTTGAGGCGGAAGTTGACCATCCGCGCTACCGTCAGGCCGAGTATCTGACGCGGGTCTGCGCCCCTCTGAACACCCATGCCTACGCCTCTTTCCATGACGCGTTCCCGCCCGACGAAGCGCGGCGTCCGGCGCCGCGCGTACGTCTGGCGTTTACGTCCCGACATGGCCGCAGGCTCCACAGGGCCGAACCGGAACGGAGCGTCCTGACGCGCCAGGCCCTGACCCCGCGTAGGCCGCGGTCCACGCGCAGGCGACCGCGCGTGGGCGGAGGCCCGCCATGCCGTCTAGACGGGCCTTGACTGGCAGTGTCCGCGGATGCCCGCGTGCGCCTCCCAAAAGTCATATCCGACAATTGAAACATGAGGAAGTGCCAGGAAGAGCGCGCCCAAGGTGGCTTCAGGAAGAGCGTACCTACAGGGCTGTCTTTATCAGGCCACAAAGCATTCGCTCTCAGCAGTGCGCCTGCGCCCATCAAGCGTTCGCGCAACGTTTCCCGTACGGCTGACGATACGGGGCGGATTTGAGAGATTCCCGCTGCCCAACTCGCAATGCGAATGTGTTGATCTGCAATCCATTGGGCAACGAGAAGGTCGGGACTGTGGGGCGTCATCACGACTTGCATGGAGGGCCCGGCTATCCTCAGCGCGTCCAGCGCGTCGGAATGGATAGTGACTGCAGGTTCTTCGATTACGATCAGCGACGGCGGGGGCTGTTGGGAAACAGCTATCAGCAAAGCGAGTACGCGGAGCGTGCCGTTCGACATGCTGAATGCTCGAATTTCACAGGTTCGAGCGTTGCCAGTTTTTGGGTGAACTCAAGCGTCAGCTTGTTGTCGTGCTTTTTGGGTCGGACGCCTGTAAGGCCAGGCGCCATTGTCTCAAGCAGTTCCTTGAGGCTCGTCCATTCGTCGGGCGATCTCGTTGAATGTTGCGTAGGACGCTGGAGGCGTTACTGCCATAGCCCCACGCCCTGGAACAGTACAAGGCGCGCAACGCCGTGGAACGGGGCCTCGGCTGGCCCAACGCGGGTGCCGCGTGGCCACCCGCTATGACAAATACGCGCAACGGTTCCTGGGTTTTCTGTACTTGGCGGCAGCTTGGATCTGGCTGAAATCCTACCCCAACACGCCCTAATTGTAAACGGTTGTTGGCTGACGGACGTAGCCCATACAGATTTTACGCTTCCTCTCTTTGGCAGCACTGGGATGAGGGCATACAAGGCTTCTAGACGCGTGTGGGCGGGTCAATCGGAGACAGGGGTTCGTCACGCCGAGCTTTCTCCCCAGCTTCCAGCAATTCAGGCTGGCGTTGACGCGCAAAGGCCAAGACTTGATGGGCATCCTTGCGCGACAATCGTCCTCGAATAATTCGGCATTCCCGGATATGAATGACCGCGCTGTACGCGCCATGTTGAGCGTGGAAGTGCGGGTGCGCGTGGTCACTGAAATACATGCGAAGGGCGATGCCGTTAAAGCGACTGATTACAGGCCTATGCGCGTTTCGGCGCGTAAGGCCGGAAACAGATCCTCTTCCGTCAATCCGGTCAGCTGCAGGTAGATCGCGTCGCCGCAAATATCCAGCTCTTCGTTCCAGGCAATGGATCCGCATGGACCTGGATGCGCATGGGCAAAGGGCACGGTTGTATCCCAAGCCCGGAACGCGCCCTTGCCTACCTTGTGCGATAGGTCTACCTCGCCTTCTACGCCGTCCGCGTACTTGACCCAAATCCGGTAACCGGGTCTGGCTTCCACCGCCACCGGTTCTATAACGCGTCCTTTCACAACCACAATATCTTCCATTTTATACGGTCCTCGCTATCTGGGGCATGTAGCAGAGACAGGCATAAACGAAGTACGCGATGTCCATGGCGTATTTCCCATTATATTGTATATTATAAACTCTACCCGTAGATGCTCGCTAACACGGACGGGCTCTTATTGGCGTCAGTGGCCGGCCGCGTACGGCAAGGGGAACTCGGTCTATCGCCGCTATGCCCACGGGTGCGATTGGGGCGTCTGGCCGCGCCGGATGGCCTACCTGCAGTTCGATCCGGATCTGTCCGCCGTGCGGCTGGATAGCCCGGTCGTGCGCGCGCATGTGAACGCGGCCGGCGCGCCCAAAAACAGAGAGACCGATCCCGCCCTCGGCCGTAGCCGGAACGACTTTGGCACCCAAGCCCGGGCCTTGGTGGAAGCCTGGACGGGCGCGCCGCGGCCCCGCCTGCTCGCCGATCGAGCCTATGACGGCGACGCCTTCCGCGCGTGGCGGACGCAACGAGGCGCCGAGGCCGTCATTCCGGCTCGGAAGGGGCGCACGAACCCCCAGCCCCACGCCCTGGAACGGTACAAGGCGCGCAACGCCGTGGAACGGGGCATCGGCTGGCTCCAACGCGGGCGCCGCGTGGCCACCCGCTATAACCCATACGCGCAGCGGTTCCTGGGTTTTCTGTACTTGGTAGGAGCTTGGATCTGGCTGCAATCCTACCTCAACACGATCGGATTTCTCTTTGGCCCCGCAGTATTTCTCCGGTTCGGGAAATGGTTCCGCGTCGTTGCGAATGTCCCGGTAGCCGCGTAAAGATTCGATGGCAGCCAGGAAGCAGGCTTCATACTCTGCGCGTGCAATAACCACTCTGCAGGGCACGGTCTGAGATGCCTCGGAAGCTCAGGTCTGTAAACGAGGCCCAAATTCAGCGGGACGCTCTGAATTGCCGTCAAGCAAAACAAGAATTGCGCGGCATGCAGGCTGTTTAAGGACAACGCGTATAAACTTCTGTAAGTCTTCTTTACGCGCCAGTTGCGCGCGCGTACCGCGAAGCGGCCGCGCGCTTTATCTCCCAAGCTTGCGCGGCCTCGATGAAGCGGCGCAAAAGAGCAGGCAATGCGCGTACTTTCGTCGTAACCTTCAACAATGAGTTGAATCGTCATGCAAGGGGGCGCCGGTGAAGAGCGCGCCCAGGACGTCTCCAGGGAAGAGCGTGCCTGGAGGGGTGTCCGCATCAGGCGACGAGGCATTCGCTCTCAGCAGTTCGCCTGCGCCTATCAAGCGTTCGCGCAGCATTTCCCGGACTGCCGGTGATACAGGGCGAATGTGAGAGATTCCCGGACATGCGAAGCGCCGACATGCCCAGCCCGGTCAGTGGCGACGTATCCGTCTGAGCCTCCATCAAGGCTCAAGCCTGGAACGGGCGTAGTCTGCCGCCCGTCAGGCGCAGGGCGCAGGGGCCGCCCCGATGGCGTCCGAGGGCGGGATCCGACGCTTTGGAGGGGGCGTGCGCGCGCACGCCCGGGCCGTTCGGCCACGCGGAGGGCCAATCAGGGTCATCTGCGCCGGCGCCATCCGACGCGGGGCCTCGATCGCAGTAGGGCGGCGCGTCAATGCGATCCCTGCTTCGCAGGCCGTCGGTGCCTTGGCGTCACGCGGCTCCCGTGCGCGTTATCCCGCCCACCGCCAGCATGAAAAAACGAGGCCGCTCCCCGGCCCCCGCGCCCAGACCGCAACCCGTTCCGGCCCGACTGAATGCGGATCGGCGGGGCATGCGGTCAGCGGGGCGTCACTCTACGCAGTGCCATCCTGCCGGGCACCGCTCGCTTACGGGATGCCCATAGCCACAGGAGCCGGTTCCGGGTTGCGGGCGCAGGAACAGGGCGGGATGTCGGCGGGCGGAACCTTGGCTAGGGACGCGGGGAATCCAGTTCATCGTCAGACATCTGCAAACGCGCCAAGAGCGCCTGCAAACGCGCTTCAGCTTGCTGGCGGGCGTCCCGTTCTGCCTGAGCTCGGGTTTCGGCTTGCTGGCGGGCGTCCCGTTCTGCCTGAGCTCGGGTTTCGGCTTGCTGGCGGGCGTCCCGCTCTGCCTGGGCCTGTTCGGCGGCGGCCTGGGCCCGGGTTTCGGCTTGCTGGCGGGCGTCCCGCTCCGCCTGGGCCTGTTCGGCGGCGGCCTGGGCTCGGGTTTCGGCTTGCTGGCGGGCGTCCCGCTCCGCCTGGGCTTCGGCTTGCGCCTCGTCCGCGGTCTGGAACCACGCTTGTCGGCCCGCGTCGTACAGACGCAGGTGCCGTTGCCGATCCGCGCCCAAGGCGACGCCCAGGATCGCACTGGGATACACCGCCACGCCCGCGCCCCGGACGGGCGCAATGGCTTCATAGACGCCCGCGCGTAAACGGAAACCGTGCAAGGTGCCGGCCGCATCCGGATGCTGTACGCCCTCCGGGTCGTAGAACCAATACTCCGTCACGCCGAGGCGGGCGTACAGATCCCGTTTGGTGCCCACGTCATCCTCCCAGGTGCCGTTCGACAGGATTTCCAGCACCCAATCCGGCGCTCCCACTTCCCAGGTGCGGTACGAGCGGTACGTCGACACCTCGATCGTGTGCAGGAACAGCATGAAATCCGGCACGACGGGTGCCGGCTGCTGGCCGGGCGCCCGGCCCGGCGGCGGGTGCGCGTCCTCGTAGTAGAGATTGACGTCGCTCGCCAGCGTATGCGGGCGGTCGCGAAACGCCTGCCGCAAATGGACGCTCAGATCGTTCCCGAACTCCCGGTAGGCCTTGGCGTGGACAGGACTTTGGGGCACCTTCGGCGTATAGACAGGGTACAGCGGATCGTCGCCGGGCACCAAAGACCAAGGCGCGTCCGTCGCCGCGGTGTAGACAGGGTACAGCGGATCGTCGCCGGGTACCAAAGGCCCAGGCGCGTCCGACCGCTCGTCCTTGACCCGCCTGGGTCGCGTCGGGGGCGGGAGGAGGGGCCGCGCCTCAAGGGCCAGCGCGTCACCGGGTGCGACTGTGCGATCAGCCATGGTCTTGCGTGTGCCGCGGTTCATGCGCGCAGCATGTTAGCAAAAACGCCGCCCGTACGCAAACGCCGCGGGCCCCGTGCCGACCCTGAACGCCGCACGGGCGCGCCACGCCGGAACGCGGGCCAAGCCACGTCAAGGCGGAAGCTGATCATCCGCGCTACCGTCAGGCCGAGTATCTGACGCGGGTCTGCGCCCCTCTGAACGCCCGCGCCTACGCCTCTTTCCATGACGCGTTCCCGCCCGACGAAGCGCGGCATCCGGCGCCGCGCGTACGTCTGGCGTTTACGCCCCGGCATGGCCGCTGGCTCCACAGGGCCGAATCGGAACGGAGCGTCCTGACGCGCTAGGCCCTGACCCCGCGTAGGCCGCGGGGCCACGCGCAGGCGGCCGCGTGGCGGAGGCCCGCCATGCCGCCCAGACGGGCCTTGACTGGCAGTTCCGCACCGCGGACGCCCGCGTGCGCCTCCCAAAAGTTATATCCGACAATTGAAACATGATGAAGTGCTAGGAAGAGCGCGCCCAAGGTGACTCCAGGAAGAGCGCGCCTACGGTAACGTCTTCATCAGGCCACAAAGCATTCGCTCTCAGCAGTTCGCCTGCGCCCATCAAGCGTTCGCGCAACGTTGCCCGTACGGCTGACGATACGGGGCGGATTTGAGAGATTCCCGCTGCCCAACTTGCAATGCGAATATGTTGATCTTCAATCCATTGGGCATCGAGAAGGTCGGGACTGTGGGTCGTCATCACGACTTGCATGGAGCGCCCGGCTATCCTCAGCTCGTCCAACAGCGCGTCCAGCGCGCCGGGGTGGACAGTGACTGCCGGTTCTTCGATTACGATCAGCGACGGCGGGGGCTGTTGGGAAACAGCTATCAGCAAGGCGAGTACGCGGAGCGTGCCGTCCGACATGCTGAATGCCTCGAATTTCACGGGTTCGCTCGTTGCCAGTTTTTGGGTGAACTCAAGCGCCAGCTTGTTGCCGTGCCTCTTGGGTCGGACATCCGTAAGGCCAGGCGCCATTGTCTCAAGCAGTTCCTTGAGGCTCGTCCATTCGCCGGGCGATCGGCGTTGAATGTTGCGTAGAACGCTGGCGGCGTTACGGCCATTGCAACGCAAGCGTATGCCTTCGTCCGGATCCTGCAGGGAGCGCACGGCGTCGGGATCGATACGGTACAACTGCATGTCCGATAAAAACCGGAATACGGCCTGAAAACGCGAATCGCCGCCCACTAAAGGCAGTGCCAACGCGTTGGCCTCCAGGGCTGGTTCCGGAAATCCGGTACTGCTTTCCCACTGGGAAGCCGCATTCTTCGTTCTGCGATCGAACCAGACGCATGAATCATCCGTTTTCCGCAATGCGCATTGTTCCCGCACTACTTTGAAACCGTACTCTTGCAAAGAACGCAACTCGAACCCGTAGTGCGCCTTGGACGTTTGGCTGTCGGGATTTCGTAACGCGACAGCTAGGCCCAGATTCGATGGGCGTCCGCGGGCGGAACTGCGATGGCCTATCGCGGCGAATCCGCCGCGGCGTTCAAGCGCTGTCTGCAACGGGGAATTCATCGCTTCTGCAAGCAAAGCCAAGGCATCGACAAAATTGCTCTTGCCGGCTCCATTGCGGCCGACAATGAGGGTTGGATTGGAAAAATTCACCGCTTCTTCCCGGAAGCTCCGAAAATGGCGCAATACTAACTGACTTAGCATGGAATGGGCCATAAGCCACCTTGGTACAAACCGGTACGCCGCAATAAAAACGTACAGAATGAATGCAAGTATACGCATCATAGATGCCAATGGCAAAACATACGCCCATAAAAGATTGGATGTGGAGCCATGAGGCCTCGGTCATCGGAGGTCGTCCGCGCGGAGATAGGTTAGGGGATCGCCTCCTGGGAGGCTGAGGGAGCTCGCAAGATGTCCCATCCATCTCAACTTGACCGTGGGTGCCTAGCTCTGGCTGGCACTCAAAACTCTCCCAAACCGGACACTTTGTCATGTTTATATTGTAATATAAAGTTTGGGAGACGTGCGTGGGGAGCGCCTGTGATACGATTAAGGGCTCATCTAAGATCTATGGGGCGGCTGAGCGACTTGCTTCCCATGACATCATTTGCGCGATAATCTACTGGATCCGGTTTGCACTCAAAATTCCACAGAACCTGGACTTGTCGCCGATCGCAACCAATAGACGTGCCCTGTAGCGGCTTGGCACATCGCGACCAATGCCATTGAAAGTAACCTGTTTGATATTTGGATGCGTTATTGATAGACTAACAAAAGCGAAACGTAGGAGAGGATCGTACCCCATATGTCATTGCGACGGATCGATATCAAGCACTTTAGAGGCATACGCGGGCTCAGCCTTGAATTGGACGAGGTTACGGTTCTTATCGGCGAAAACAACACCGCGAAGACAACCATTCTGAAAGCGCTTGAAACGTGCATGAGGCGCTCATTGAATCGTTCGAATGACGTTTTTTCGGAATACGACTATCACTTGTCGGCGCAAGACAGCCAGCCGGCTGACAGCGAACCTATAGAGATTACCTTGCACTTTGCCGAAACACAGGCGGGCGAATGGCCGGCAAGCGCGTCTCAACGCCTTCCCTATGCGGTTCAAATTGACGAAGAGGGACGGCAGTGCCTGACATTGCGCGTGCAGAGCCAGTACAACGACAATACGGATCGTTTTGACACGACTTGGGATTTTCTGGACCTCGGAGGCAACGCGTTGCCAAACGCCAGGGTTCCAAGATACATTATCCATTTGCAGGAACTTGCGCCTGTTCATTACCTGCCCGCTCTGCGCGACTCGGCGCGGGAATTTCGCCCCCGTTCCCAGTTCTGGGGACCCTTCGTTCGCGCTCTGAAAATCGAGCCGGACGTAAGACGGGAATTGGAAGAAGCCTTGTCCAATCTGAATGCGCGGGTTCTGGACGCGCATCATGAAACGTTTGAGGCTATCCTCGAACGACTGGGCCGCACCGGCCAGGTAGTGCCGCTGGATAGCGAAGCGCCTGTCGGCATAGAGGCTATACCCAATAGAATCTTCGATATCCTGTCGCGTACCCAAGTCATGCTTACGTCGACGCGGGGCGTGCGCCTGCCCATTGGCCAGCACGGCGAGGGTACGCAAAGTTTGACCGTCATATGTCTGTACGATGCGTTTCTCCAAAGCAGGCTGGCTGAGGATACTTCGCCTATTTTGGCACTGGAGGAGCCTGAAGCGCATCTCCACCCCTCGGCTATCCGCGCCGTTACCCAGATACTTCAGAATTTGCAAGGGCAGAAGATCATTACCACGCATTCAGGCGATCTCGTTGCAGGCATTTCCCTTACGTCATTGCGACGGCTTCGCAGACAAGAAGGCAACATCACGGTGCATCAGGTTGCGTTGGACGGAAGCTTGACCAAGGAAGATATACGCAAGATTGACTCGCATATCCGGACCACGAGGGGTAATCTCCTTTTTGCGCGTTGTTGGCTATTGGTTGAAGGCGAGTCGGATCGCCTTTTCATGGAGGAATGCGCCCGTATTTATGGTTGCGATCTCGTTGCGGAGAGCATTTTTCTAGTCGAATATGCACAGGTAGGGATTGATACGTGCATAAAAGTAGCTGATCAATTGGGCATTGAGTGGCTGGTCGTAGCTGACAAGGATGATACTGGTTCAGGCTATCTGAGATTAGCTAAGCAACAAATCGGCCATCGCTCCGAACAACGGCATCTCCATCTACTTGAACATGGCAATTTGGAAGAATTTCTTTGTATGGAGGGTTATGGAATCATTTATGAAAATAACATCTCGTCGCAGAAAGAGAACCAGGTGACGGAAGAACCAGGAACGCTCGACTATTGGAAGCAGGTGGTGAAAGCGCAAAGGAAAAACTCAAAACCCAGGAATATATCTGAAGTGATAACGAAGATGGAGGAAAAGGGAAAACAAGGCATTCCCCCGCAAATTCGGGAGATAGTGACCGTGGCTCTGGAACTGGCAAGAGAGGCGCAGTAATGGCTGATTTCTCCCAATTGAATGCCAGTCAGCTTGAAGCTGTATGCTGGGACAAAGGGCATCTTCTCGTATTGGCCGGTCCCGGTTCAGGTAAAACGCGAGTGCTTACCTATCGCATTGCGCGTATTATTGAGGCAACGGCAGGCGAATACTTCAGAGTTCTGGGTTTGACCTATACCCATGCCGCTGCTACGGAGATGCTCAAACGCATCGACCATTTGGTACCCAATGCGCGCGAGCGCATTCTGCTTACCACTTTTCATTCGTTCTGCGCGGCCATACTGCGCCAGCATGGACATCACATCGGCCTGCGGCCTGATTTTACGATCCTGGCGCAAGCGGAGGAGCGCCAAGATCTCTTGGAAGAGGCCATGGCCGTGGTTCGCGAATGCAATCCAGGCATGGAATATAACAGCGAACAATTATTGCCCATCATCACGCATCTCCTTGATCAGAACGTAGAAGAAGATGAATCCCTGGAATTCCTCATCCAACGGTACCGCGTATGCGCGCCTGGAATTGTCAGTGCTATTTACGCTTCGTATCGACGTTTGATGCTGGAAAGAAACGTACTGGACTTCGGCGGCCTTATAAGCGAAGCTTTGAGGTTGTTTCAATTGCGGCCGGCTGTGGCGCGTCTGACGCGCAGCATTTATCCCCTTGTGTGCGTCGATGAGTTTCAGGACGTTAACATAGCCCAGTACCGGATATTGAAAACCCTTATTGGTGCTACGACAAAGAGCCTGTTCGCCGTAGCAGACGACGATCAGCTGATCTACCATTGGAACGGCGCCAGCCCAGAACGGATCGACGAGCTCCAAAGAGATTTCGACATGACGGTAATCCAACTTCCTGAAAGCTATCGCTGCCCGCAAGACATCATCGACAGAGCCAACAACCTCATCGTTAACAATCAACGCCGGACACATGGCAAGATGCCCCTGCGCGCGCATGCGCAGAACAAGGCGAACGCACCCATAGTGGCGAAATCTTTTTCCACCTTGGAAGATGAAACCGACTGGGTAGCGCGCGACATTGCCCAGCGGCCCCAAGACGCTCGTAGCCATTGCGTCATATTGGCGCGAACCCGCCGCGTGTTACGGGAAGCGCTCAAGGCATTGAATGTACATAATGTGCCTGGTTATCTTGCGATGCGCAAAGACGAATTCGGCAGTTGGCAGATGGCGTGGTTGCATGCCATGTTGCGTTTGGCCAACGCTCGACATGATCGCCGGCAGTTGGAACGCATTTGCCGGTCTTTTTCGGTATTGACGGGTGGTATGAGCCTTGATGTCGAAACCATCGTGTCTGACGGTATGACGCAGGAGGGCGACTATCTGCGCGCCTGGCACCGCGCCGTTCAACGGGAAAATTCGCTATTACCTGCCGCTGCAACGTTTCTGGAGGAATCCGTACCCAAACTTTCCGAATATCTGTCATTCTGGGATTTTATAGAAGACGGTTTTGCGTGGTTGGATACCGTCTCAGAAGATGAGCGCGAAAGTGATGAAAGGGTACTGGAGTTTCCCGAAGAAAAGGCAACTTGGCGCTCTCTTGTGGACGAAATCACCACCGAACGCGGTCGCGAGCAGGTGACATTGAATACCCTGTTGCAGGGTCTTGATCTACGGTCCAAAAAACCACAGCCTCCTGCAGAGGCCGTGCCCTGCCTTACTATCCATGCAGCCAAAGGCATGGAGTTCGGTCATGTCTATCTGATTGGCCTCGTGGAAGACCAATTGCCGTCTTGGTCAGCCGTGCAGAAAGGCGACAGCAGTCCGGAAATGCAAGAAGAGAGACGTAATTGCTTTGTTGCCATTACGCGCGCGCAGGAAAGCCTGACCTTGACCTACGCGTATGAAGTGTTCGGTTGGTCCAAGGAGCCGTCGCGTTTTCTTAACGAAATGAAAATCCTTGATTAACCAGAAACGGCAACGGAGAACCCAGTCATGTATCTTAACATAACGCTGCGAAATCAAACAGGAACGCACGGGGCAAGCCTCGGTTATCCAATGCCAACGCTACCAATTCATATCCCCTTGGATCTTACTTAAAGCTTAAAGCAGTCGATCTTGACGCATGTTGCGTGATGCATCGCCAACTTGAAACCGGCTTTCTTCCCCATGTTGCGGCAAATGGCCTTGGGCCGCTATGCAGTCGAGATCCTCGTCGGTTCTTATGCATTGCGCTTGATACTCCCGTATGAGCAGTTCAGCCCCGGCACTTTGGAAGGCGTGAAAACCTTCAACAGTCGGATCGGGCTGAATGCAGAAAAGCGCGCGTCTTTGTTCGTAGGCAAAACGTCCATGGTGGATCGTACCGCCTGAGGCTCCGATCTCGACAACAAGGGAACAGGCAGACATGCCGCTTTGAATACGATTGCGTTGAACGTATTGGTGCCGCTTGAGCGGGACTTCCGGCGGATGTTCCGCAATCAAGGCACCGCCACAATCCAGAATGCGCCAAGCCAGCTTTCTGGTTACGGCGGGGCGTAGCCAGCTCTGGACCGTGCGCCCGCAGCTGGCCGTGCTGCTGGAGTGCCAGTCCCGGTACGACGCGAGCACGAGCATGAGCCGGCGCATGGCGCGCTACACGCTGTTGCTGGGCCAGGCCCTGGCGCGTCAGGGCCCGTACGCGGCCGGCCCCCGATACCCGAGCGCGCCGGTCTACGCCCTCTCGCACCGCGCTTCCGCGCCCAGACGGCCGCGGCCCGGGAACGCAGCGGCTTGGCCGCGCCCGCGCGCGGGGGATGGCGAGGCGGCCGGCCTCCGTGATACAATAACGCAGATGCTGAGCGGCCTGGATCCTTGGATGACCGGAGGCAGATACGGATTATGACCCTGCCCGTGGTGCCCGTGCGCGTACGGAAAGGAAGCGGGTTGCGATCGCCGTGCCTGGCCGATTCCTCTTTCGATCCCTATCCGCTAGACGACGCTACCCCCATGACGAGTTCGCAGGAACAATACGACGCCCTGACGGACAGCCGCTCCGCCCTGCGCGCGCTGATGGCGGCCAGGGGCGAGCCCTACATTCTGAAAGCCGATTTCGGCCTGTATTACGCCGCCGTTGATCCCGCCTTGGGACGGCGGGCCCCGCATGTCGCGCCCGACGTCATGCTGACCCTGGGCGCCACGTTGCCGCCCTTCACGCCCTATCGCCTGTGGGAAGTGGGCAAGGCGCCGGATCTGGTGCTGGAGATCACGTCCCTCAGCACGAAAGCGGAAGACGTGGACAAGCGGGGCCTGTATGCGCAGCTGGGCGTCACGGAATATTGGCAATACGAACCGCACGGCAAACAACTGAAACCCGGTCTGGAATGCCGCCGCCTGGTTCAGGGCCGCTACGTCAGCGTCGCGGGCGCCTATCGCTCCGAGCTGGGCGCGTTATGGCTGTGGAGTCGGGTCCTGGATACGGCCTGGGGTCTGTTGGACACGGGCGAATTGCGCTTGTGGGATCCCGCGCGGAAGGAATGGTTTCCTACGGAGGCCGACAAAGACGCGCGCTTCGATCAAGTGGAACAGGAACGCGACCGGGAGAAGGAAGAACGGCAATGGGCGGAACAGGAACGGCAACGAGAGAAACAGGAACGGCAACGGGCGGAACAGGAACGCGACCAGGCCCAAAGGGAAGCGGCTCGTTTGGAAGCGGAAATACGGCGCCTCCAAGCGCGCATGGCGGGTCTGGATCCGGATGCGGCCGCCAAGTAAGGCGTTCCGCCTCCAGGTTCTGTTGAGGTAGGATTGCAGCCAGATCCAGGCTCCTCCAGGTACGGAAAACCCAGGATGGGTGCTGTAGCCGCCTCGGTTGCGGCCGAGCGCCTTTGTGCTTGGGCGCGCCCGCCGCGCTGAATGTGCGCGCACGTCCGTGCTGTCCAGCCATACGGCGGACAGATCCGGATCGGCCTGATCTGGGTGCCGCAGGATCCCAGGGCCTGGGCGCGCCCCAAGCTCGTGTTCCGCGACATCGCGGCCGAGCCCGCCTTCTGGCTGGAGTTGGACCCCGCGGTGGGCAACGGCGACTGCTACTGGCTCACCGCGCGGCAACCGACGGACACTGAGTTGCTGTGGCTGGCCGCGGCGGTGGGCAATTCCACCTTCATCCAGTAGTATTACGATTGCCGCTTCGCGAACTGGCTCTATGCCGGCCGGCGGCGGTTCATGACGCAATACGTCGCGGAGTTCCCCTTGCCCGCGCCCGACGCGGTGCCGGGCCGCGCGCTGATCGCCCTGCCGCACGGGCCGACCGCGGCGCTGGAGCGGGAGCTGCCAGATCTGGCGCGCCTTCGGTTTCCGGTTCGGCCCGCGGCCCAGCAAGGGGAAACGCACCCGGAAGCCCGCGCCGGTCGTGACGAACAGATGAGTCAAGGTCACCGTCCGTGCGCGCGTAACACAGGACGTAGCGCACGTCGCAGGGGCGGACGGCCTGCCCGTCCAGCGCGAGATCCGGCCACGACTCCCGGTCGTCCGGCCGCACCAGGCCCAGATCGATGGTGGGGGCGGTTTGCAGCTTGACCTCGACCTGCTGATGGGGGATGTCGGGAAACCGCCCGTCGTCCTCCGCCGTGCGATACCCCAGCTGCGCGCAGACCCAGCGGCGCAGGCGCGCGCCGCTCCTGATTGGGCCCGACATGCGTGAACTGGCGGCCCACCAGCGGACGCAGGCGGGCGTACAGGCGGGCAATCGGCCACAGGGGCACGCCCGCGGGCGCGTGCAGCGGGCGAGCGGCGGCGTCCAGGTCGGCGGCGCCTTGGGCCAGGGGCGCGAGGGAAGCCGTATCCCGGGGCGTGACCAGTTCGGTCGACCGCGGGCCCAGGCGCAAACGCGCCTGGTGCTTGGCCGTCAGCGCCCGTATCGCTCCGGTCACGACCCGCACCCCGACGACCGCGCGGGCCGCATCCAGACCCAACCAGGACGTAGCGGCGCGCCCGCGCCATGTCCTCGTTCCAGAGTTGCAGATGGGCGGATTTCTGGACGTACACGTTGCAGTCCTGGCCGGGAAACCGCGGCTGCGTCCGCTTGAGACGCGGCGGCGCGGGATAGCCCAGCGCCCGGCACACCTGTTGCTTGGCCGCTTTCGCGCGCGTACGGAGCGGCAGGCCGGCGAAGGAGAGGCCGACCAGCCGGGCCGCCAGCAGGCGTTCCAGGACGGGCGTCGGGCTCCGCAGCGCGGCCTGCGCGCCCTCCAAGGGCGCATAGATGTCCAACCCGCTGCGAGCGCGTAATCTATCCCTTTCTGCGGTGCGCGGCCGCGCGGTACGGGATGGCATGCATGAACCCCGTTACCGCTTGCGCGCCGCCGCGCGGTACAATGCTTGGGCCTCCGCAGGGCCGCGTAGCCGGCGTTGCGCGGCTGACTGGCCCCGCGTTCCGAGAAAGCTCATGTCCGATCGCCCCACGCCCAATCAGTTCGATGAGCGCGTCAAGGCCGTCTTCCGTCACCGCGTCGTCGCGCGGGATCTGGCGCTCTGGCATCTGGAAGTGGCCTGGCCGCCGGGGGACGAGCCGGACCTGTCCCGCATCGAGGCCTTGCCCCAGGAATGGATTGCGACCGGGCGCACGCTGGAGCGGCGCATCGCCGATCTGGTCTGGCTCATCCGCGACCGGGACGGATGCCCGCAGCTGGCCGTGTTGCTGGAGTGCCAGTCCCGGTACGCCCCGCGCATGAGCTGGCGCATGGCGCGCTACACGCTGTTGTTGGGCCAGGCCCTGGCGCGTCAGGGCCTGTACCGCGCGGACGGCAGCGCAGTGCCCATCCTGCCGGCGGTCTTCCATGCGGGGCCGCACCCTTGGTTAGCCCCTTGGGAGCGGCTGGCGTCGCCGCCGGATTGGCCCCGGGCCGCGATCCTGCAGCCGGGCCTCACCATCGACATCCACGCGTATGCCGACGACGAACGGCCGCCGCGCGATCTGGTATCATGCATGATCGGTCTGGAAAAGAGACGGCACCAGTGGGCGAACGAGGACGGGGCCTTTGCCCGTCTGTTGCGCTACGTGGACGAGGCGCTCCGGCCGGCGCTCCAGGGGCAGGCGCCGGAACTGGAACGGGATTTCGTCGCCTACGTCGTGGCCGGCTACCGGTCGCTGTTTCCGGAACTGGATTTCGCGGAGCCGGAGCTCCGTTCCTTGCAGGCGTTGAGGCACAAAATGATTACGTTGGCGGAAACCTACCAAAGAGAACGACAGGCCGGCGAACGGGAAGGGCGGCGCCTCGGCGAGCAGGAAGGATGGCGCGCCGGCGAACGGGAAGGGCGGCGCCTCGGCGAGCAGGAAGGATGGCGCGCCGGCGAACGGGAAGGGCGGCGCCTCGGCGAGCAGGAAGGACGGCGCGCCGGCGAACGGGAAGGGCGGCGCCTCGGCGAGCAGGAAGGGCGGCGCCTCGGCGAACAGGAAGGGCGCCAACAGACGCTGTCGGAATACGTGCGCCTGTTTTGGGACGAGGCGACCAGCCAGGCCTTTCATCAGCGCTTGTCCGCGCTGGATACCGCTCATTGGCCCTCGCTCCGCGCGTTGCATGCGGCCTATCAGGAAGGGCGCGATCCGCTGCCGGCGTTGGGTTCGCGCAACGAATTGGCGCCCAAGCCGAAGGATGATGCGGCATCGGCAACGCCCTAGACCTTGGACGCGGGATTGCGTCGCGTACATCGTGGCCGGCTACCGGTCGCTGTTTTCGGCACGGGATTGCGCTGAGACGGAGTTCCGTTCCTTGAGGCGTTGAGGCACAAAATGATTACGTTGGCGGAAACCTACCAAAGAGAACGACAGGCCGGCGAACGGGAAGGGCGGCGCCTCGGCGAGCAGGAAGGGCGGCGCACCGGCGAACGGGAAGGACGGCGCCTCGGCGAGCAGGAAGGGCGGCGCACCGGCGAACGGGAAGGACGGCGCCTCGGCGAGCAGGAAGGACGGCGCCTCGGCGAGCAGGAAGGACGGCGCCTCGGCGAGCAGGAAGGGCGCCAACAGACGCTGTCGGAATACGTGCGCCTGTTTTGGGACGAGGCGACCAGCCAGGCCTTTCATCAGCGCTTGTCCGCGCTGGATACCGCTCATTGGCCCTCGCTCCGCGCGTTGCATGCGGCCTATCAGGAAGGGCGCGATCCGCTGCCGGCGTTGGGTTCGCGCAACGAATTGGCGCTCAAGCCGAAGGATGATGCGGCCCCGGCCACGACCTAGGTCGTGTAAAGATTGCAGACAGATCCAGGCCCCTGCCAGGTACGGAAAACCTAGGAACCGTCGCGCGTAATCATAGCGGTGCCCGCGTTGGAGCCAGCCGAGGCCCCGTTCCACGGCGTTGCGCGCCGGGTACCGTTCCGGGGCGTGGGACTGGGGATTCGTGCTCCCGTTCCGAGCCGGAATGACAGCCTTGATGCCCCGTTGCGCCCGCCACGCGCGGAAAGCGTCGCCGTCATAGGCCCAGTCGGCGATCAGGCAGGACCGCGGCGCGTCCGTCCAGGCTTCCACCAAGGTCCGGGCCTGAGTGGTGTCGTGACGCTGGCCGCCCGTCATGCGCAGGGGAAGGCCCCGTCGATCCGTCAGGCTGGGGATCTGCGTGCTGAAGCCGTCTCGGCTGCGGCCGAGCGTCTTTGTGCTTGGACGCGCCCGCCGCGCTGACGTGCGCGTGCATGACCGGGCTGTCCAGCCATATGGCGGATAGATCCGGATCGGCCTGCAGGTAGGCCATCCGGCGCGGCCAGACGCCCTGATCGCGCCAACGGGCATAGCGGCGATAGACCGAGCTCCACTTTCCGTACTCGGTTGGCAACTGCCGCCAAGGGGTGCCCGACTGCGCCATTGGGTATCGGTCATCGGGGGCTGTCCGCGCAGAGATGGGGTCAGGGAATCGCCTTGGGGGAGGATCACGGCTGGCCGGCAGGATGTCCCATCCGTCTCAAACTCTGCCGTAGGCCCCTGGATCGGGCTGCATCTAAACGGCCACGCGCCCTAATCGCTGGCTCGCAGGATATAACCTCAACACGCCCTGACCGCGGTTCGCGGGATACCCAACATCCGGTCGCGCGCCACCTGAGGTGACGGCTTGCATGAGAGGGGCGACAGTTGGTCGAATGAGATTTAAGGTATACTATAATCTCTCGCTGTAATTGCTGTAGATCAGATTGGCAACGAGGTGCTTTGATGGCTGGCGTGGCCGACAAGATTATGCGACGCGTACATATGTGCGATAAAGGGAAATGGGTATGTGCGCCCAAAGATTTTTTGGATCTCGGAAGCCGTGCCGCCGTTGACCAAGCCTTGTCGCGTCTTACCCGCAAAGGCCAACTGCGGCGGGTGGGGCGCGGCTTGTATGACTGTCCTCGAATCAGCCATATTTTGAAACAACCAGCTCCGGTTGACTTGGACGCCGTCGTGAAAGCGCTGGCCAAACGGTATAAGGTCTGCCTGATGCCTGATGGTTTGGTGGATGCCAATCGGTTAGGGCTCACCAATGCGGTACCCGCTCGCGCCAGTTACTGGACGAATGGCGCATCTAGGACCATAAAGATTGAGGGCTTAACGACGATCCACTTCCGTCAGGCCAGTCAGCGCATTATGAAGTGGCGGGACAAATCTGCCTCGCCAGTGGTACGGGCGTTGTATTGGCTGGGCCCTGTCGTCGCGCAGAACGGTCAAGTCGTCCCCGCTTTGCAGCGTTGCCTGCCTGAGGCGGTAAAACAGAACCTGCGCCAATACAGTACGGATCTGCCTGACTGGATGGTACCGCTTGCGCATAGCCTTACCGCTGAGCCGGTAATGTCTGCATGAATGGTGCTTTCGATACTTTCCTTGGCCTGCCGGCGCAGGATCAACGGGATGTATTGACAAAGACAGCGTATCGTCTCAATACAGTGCCCAGTTATGTAGAAAAGGATTTCTGGGTCAGTCTTGTCCTTGAAACGCTTTTTGGCGGGTTGCCAGAGGGGCACCCCAGATTGCTCTTCAAGGGCGGAACCTCCTTGGCCAAGGCTTTCGGGCTTGTACGGCGCTTCTCTGAAGATATCGATCTCGTCGTCTTTCGAGAAGACTTGGGCTTTCTGGGGGAAAATGATCCTACAATCGCAGGCGGCTTCTCAAACAAAAAAAGGCAGGCCCTGTTTGATCGACTGAGAGAGAAATGCAGCGATTACGTTTTGGGAGAATTACGCATCCAGCTAACCGAACGCTTTGCACGGATTTTGGAAAAGTGCCGCGTAGTTTCAGATGAAAAAGATCAGGACAGGCAAACTCTCTTGATTGAATACCCTACTCTGTATCCAAACCATGGTGTCGATGATTATGTATCTCCGCGCGTGAAAATTGAAGCGGGAGCCCGGTCAGCTTGGGAGCCTAACGAGCGCTGTACTGTCGAGCCTTACATTGCCGCAGAACTGCCGGAGTGGTCATTTACGGTAAACAATATCAGAGCGACAGCTCCTGAGCGTACGTATTGGGAAAAACTGTTGATCTTGCACGGCGCATATCACCTATATCAAGACAGGCAACGCGCACCGGATGATAAACAGCGGATCGCGCGGCACTACTATGATGTCGCCCTGATCACGGAAACCTCAATGGGCAGAAAGGCCCTGAGCAATTTCGATCTGTTGAAAGCGGTACGAGAACACAACTGCATCGCATTCCGACAACCTTCAAAAAAGTTCGAAGAAGCCTGTCCAGGTTCAGTCAGATTGGTTCCGCAACCTGGTTTATGCCAAGCTGTTGAACGGGATTATCAGGCCATGCAAGGCATGATCCTCGGCGACGCGCCGGATTTTGCATGGATTATGTCGCGGATTCAGCACGCCGAAACCGTGATTAACGAATCAGAGCCGAAATCGGAAGGAATTTAGGGAATTGAGCAGATCATGGCTTAGCGCTTCATCACTGGACATCTTGCGGTGTCGTTCATATTCGCGCAACGGGCAACGCCATCCCTCCATCATCTCAGCGCGCGTAGCGTAACGGACAGAAATACTCTGCTTTTCTTTGTTCATGCTTGCGTATCTTTCCTGCGGCTACAACGACGAACAGCAATCCGAGTATGTCATGAATCTATCCTGAAGAACGCTTGAGCCCCTCTCAAGCCAAGGCAAGTGCGTCTATTTGAATTCATCCAGATCCAAGCCTCCGCCAAGTACAGAAAACCTATTTCTGGGTTCGACCGGATAAACTGGCGTATGCGCAGGAACATGGTGAAGAAGACGTATGGATTGTGCTGCACTATGCTAAGTCTGAGACGCGTTTCGTGTTCATCAAGCCCGACGTTCAGAAGCAATGTGATGACAGTGAGAAGACAATCTCCGATTCCGTCTTGTCCTCCTCGTCGGGACGACGCTCTTCATGGCCGTCAACGCCGCACGCGCACCGGAACTCCACCGCGGCCGCGCCCTTGGTGGCCGCTCCGCCCGTGCCGACGAATGCCGATCCGACCGCTGGAACCGCGCACCCGCCGGCGGTCGGCCGCGGCGAACTGCTGCTCCCTCTGCTCACGCGTCTGGCCGCCCGCGTCGCGCGCGCCCTGCAGGTCAGCGGCTACGATACGAACCGGGACGCCCTCGCGACGATGGCGCAGCGCATGGCCCGGCGCTTTCCCGGCTTGGCCCTGCACCTGCATCATGCGGATTTCCTGGAGGCCCGCCCCGCGGGCGGCCCCTACGATTTGGTCATCGCCAATCCCCCCTACGTCCGCACCCAGCATCTGGGGGCGGCCCGCGCCCAGGCACTGGCGACCCGGTTCGGCCTGTCCGGCCGCGTCGATCTGCATCACGCTTTCCCGTTAGGCCTGGCCCGCATACTGCATGGCGGCGGCACCGCCGGCTTCATCGTCTCCAACCGCTTCCTGACCACGCAGGCCGGCGCTGATGTGCGCCGCGCGCTGCAGGAACGCTTCCGCCTGCACCGCGTCTGGGATCTGGGCGACAGCCAGCTGTTCAACGCGTCCGTACTCCCGGCCCTGGTGCTGGTCAAGGGCCGACGCGCGTCCCGTTCACGTCCCTGTATCAGAGCCGCGAGACGCCGCGCCGGCAGGCCGCGGATCCCGTGGCCGCCTTGGAGGGCCGCGGGCCGGTCGGCGTGGCGGACGGGCGCTGCTTCCGCGTCCGCCACGGCACGCTGCACACGGGTGCCACGGCGGCGGGCGTCTGGCGACTGTCCAACGCGTCCGTGGAGCGCTGGCTGGCCACCGTGAAGGCCCATAGCTGGGGGACCTTCGGGGACGCGGATCCCATTCGGGTCGGCGTCGAAACCTGTGCGGACCGGGTGTTCATTCGCACGGACTGGCAGGCGTTGCCGCGGGCGGAACGGCCCGAATTGCTCCAGCCGCTGGTTACGCACCGGGACGCCCGCCGCTTCCGGGGCCGGCGCGGCGCGCCGCCGCGCCAGATCCTCTGCCCCTATTGCATGGCGGGCAACCGGCGCCAGGCCGTGGATCTGACGCGCTATCCGCGCACCCGGGCGTATCTGGACGCGCATCGGCCGACGCTGGAACGCCGGTGCTACGTCCAGCGCGCGGGCCGCGCCTGGTACGAAACTTGGGGGCCGCAGGATCCCAGGGCCTGGGCTCGCCCCAAGCTCGTGTTCCGCGACATCGCGGCCGAACCCGCCTTCTGGCTGGAGCTGGACCCCGCGGTGGTCAACGGCGACTGCTACTGGCTCGCCGCGCGGCCACCGAGACGCCCTGCCGGGTCCGACCGCGGCGCTGGAACGCGAACTGGATCTCCAGGTCTGGCGCGCCTTCGGTTTCCGTTCACCAGAAATCCCGGGGTAGGCGCACCTGCCCTTTGCGGTTCGGCCCGCGGCCCAGCAAGGGGAAACGCGCTCGGAAGCCCGCGCCGGTCGTGACGAACAGATGGGGCAAGGTCACCGTCTGGTCGTCCGCGCGCGGAGAACAGGACGTAGCGCCTGCATATATTGCACAAGGGTGGAGCGTGGCGTGTGGGTCCCCAAGGATGGCGACGGCAAGCGAGACAGGATCGGGCAGCGCATCCGGACCAGAGGGTCAGTGCCTGCGCGGAGTATCCGCGGTGAAACCCGGTAGGCGTCGCGGACATCATCGAATCGTTCTGATCGGCGATAAAATCTGTCGTAAGCCGAGAGAATCCCTACGTTGTTATGATATATTCCTTGAGGGTACTCTGCGGTCTTTGCCGCTCTTGCACCAACGGGCAGTACTGATTATGAGAGTCAAGAAACTGAGCATAGAAAACTTTCGCGGTATCCGTAAGGGGGAAATTGAATTTGCTGATAAGACCCTTTTGGTCGGCGGCAATAATTCTGGGAAATCCACCGTATGCGAAGCGCTGGATTTGATTTTGGGGCCGGAACGTCTCTTGCGCCGCCCTATCATCAACGAACATGATTTCATTAATAGTCAGTATTTGACCGACGATGGCTCGCCCATTGAAATTCGCGTGGAAGCGCTTCTGCTTGATCTGTCCGCTGAGGCTAGGCGTCGGTTTGGCCATTACCTGCGTCGTTGGAATGAAGAGCAGGGACATTTCGCGGACGAAGCAACCATGGGTCCGACAGCGGCTGACGCTCCAAGCGCCTGCTGGTCCCTCTCCATTGTTTTTCTGGGCCGATATGATAAAGAAGAGGATGATTTTATCGGCGGTACGTTCTTCGCTCATCCCCCAAAAGACATCTCGGCAGAAGACGAAGAAGTCGATAAATTGGGTGCAGGATTAACGGTTTTTTCAATCGAACACAAACGAATATGCGGTTTTCTCTTTCTGAGATATCTGAGGACCGGTACCCGGGCTTTCAGTCTACAGCGCCGCTCCTTGCTTGATTCTATTCTCCGTCATGAAGATATGGGGCGCTACGAAATGTGGGAAGGCGCATTGCGCAGTCTCAAAGACTTGTCTCCCGCTATCGGCGACATTGAACAACTCCGGTCTATTCAAGGCGTTATTGAACAGCGCATGAACCAATTCGTAGGATTGGCCAAAGAACGAGAGGCAACGGCATTCTTTGCGTCTGATCTTACTCGGGAAAACCTTCGCGAAGTTGTTCAGTTCTTTGCCGCTTCGGAACAAAGCAATCATCCAGTGCCTTTCCGCATGCTCGGAGCCGGTACCATCAATGTGCTTGTCTTTGCCCTTTTGACTTTCATCGCCGACCAGATAGGCAAGCGCTCGGTTATCCTTGCCATGGAAGAACCGGAGATTGCATTGCCTCCGCATACGCAACGGCGAACTGTTCAGTACTCGTTGCAGAAGATGGGCCAAACGATCATTACCTCGCATTCGCCGTACGTGATCGAGCAATTCGAACCCAATCAAATAGTCATGCTTGAGCGAGCTTCCAATGATGCGCTCTCTGCCCGTCCGGTTGTCATACCCGGCATCAAGCCCAAGACGTTCAAGGCTGAACGCAGGCAATTTGCCGAAGCCATACTCAGCCGTGCCGTATTAGTAGTCGAGGGAAGTACGGAAATGGCGATATTCCCCGCCGCATCTACCATTTTGGAGGAGGCGCGAGGACACGAGCAGTACACGCATATTGATCTGGCCGGCGTTACCATGTTCAATGCTGGAGGAGAATCCGGAGTTCTCCGTTACGGCCCTGTATTCAAGGCTCTGGGAAAAAAGGCGTTTGGCTTCGTTGACAAACCCTTAAAGCCGTTTTCTGATGAAGATCAGTCAAAACTGGAAAGTTACGACGTTGCAACGATAACGGAATATACGGGGATTGAAGACCTGTTGGTTGCCGAAATGCGCCTGGAAACGCTTGGCCGTTTCCTTGCGGAAGTAAGGGCACGCGAAGATTATCCCGTCCGGTGCGGTTATCTCCAAGACGAAATGAATAATGAACAAATCAGAAATCTTGCCCGCGAGGTGTTGAGGGCAAGAAAGGGCGATGGGTATGGCGCGTTGCTCATGGCTGCCTGCCAGACGGAAAATGAGCTGCCTAACGCGGTACGTTCAATACTTGAGCGAATCCAGGCGATCCTCACTCCCTCCCACGCGTCTACGCAGCCCGATGGCGCAGAAGCACTGGCTGAACAATGAGAAAAACAGTCAGTTCTGCAAAGACCAAAGGAAGGATAGACATGAAACTCACCCTCCAACATAAAGATATCATGGCCGCATCCGGCCCTTTGCTGGTCACAGGCGGGCCGGGTTCCGGCAAAACGACGCTGGCCTTGCTTAAGGCCCAGGAGAATTGCGCGCGGCTCGAACCAGGACAAGAAATCCTTTTCTTGAGTTTCTCCCGCTCTGCGGTACGGCAAATCATGCGCCGCAGCCTTGACGTTCTGAATGCCGGCGAGCGCCGTCTGATCCGCGTCCAGACATACCATCTTTTTGGCTTGGAAACCTTGGCTACGCACGGTCGTCTACTCTATGGCCGCAAGATATCTTTCCTCTACCCTTTGCAAGAAGAACTACAACGATCAGCTTTTGAAGGGGATTGGAAGTCGGAACAGACGCGACTGGCGCAGGAAAAGGGATTGTTGTGCTTCGATCGCCTGGCGGCAGCCACCGCGGCTCTCTTTGAGCAAAGCACAGCGATAAGCGATCTTTTTGCTGACAAATATCCATTCGTGATCGTGGATGAATTCCAGGATACCGACAACGATCAGTGGCGGTTGATACAGGTTTTTTTGAGGACGACGGACGTTGTTTGCCTGGCGGATCCCGAACAGAGCATTTACGCATACCGGCAGGATGTCGATCCGCGCCGCATTGACATATTCAAAGCAGAATTCCGGCCGCGGGAATTCGACTTGGGCACGGATAACCACCGCAGCCCCAATGGCGAAATTCTACGTTTCGCCCGAGCGGTTCTCCGCAACGAGTCGCCCCTACCCTACGCAAACAAGCAGATTGCCTTGGCTGCATATGCCCAACGAAACGCTACGCCTGCCAAGAACGACTTCGAATCTACTGTGCATGCAGGCATCCTTTGGACGCAATGCCAGTTATTGGCAGCAGGCATTGAGCGTCCGAGCCTGGCTGTCCTTGGCAGAACCAATGAGTTGATAGCCAAAGTGTCGGCAACCATTTCCCAAGGTAGAAACAGAAAGGGTAAGGATCTACCGCCTATCGAACATGATGCCTTGTTGAAGACGGATCTCACATTGACATTGGCTGCCGCGCAAGTTATGGGATCTGTTTTGGAGTGGCCTGCCAAGGAGCATCCAGCCGCCGTTCGCGACACGTTGCGTCTGATAGCCCAGTATTATCGGCTCAAGCACGCCGATGCCGATTCACCGTCTGCGAAGGAAGGCAGGAAAGTGCAGCAATACGACAAGGCTGCCAGCGCCGTAGCCAATGGCCAGCGGCCTCGGCTCAAGGCAGTCAAAACCTTGCTCGATCGGTCGCGGGAAGGCTTGGCGCTTTCCGGGAATTTCCGCGATCACTGGAACCAGGCATATCGGATGGTCAGCGGCATTTCCGCTTTTGAGGACCTTTCCCGCTCCGTAGGCCAGATCAGGAACACAGACTTCCTGGAAGAAGAACTGGCCAGACGATGGTTGCAAAAGGGTGACTATCAAGGCGCTCCGGATCTGATCGAGCGCTCTTTCAGGCAACGATGGGATGAAGAGCAAGTCCAGCCGGAATGCCTCCTCATGACGATGCATAAGTCGAAAGGCAAGGAGTTTGACGGAGTAGTGCTTATCGAAGGAACCGGGAAAACAGAAGGATTTTTCTTTGGCGCGTCACCTACAATGGCTGATCGAAGGCTGTTGTTCGTCGGCATAACCCGCGCCCGCCATTTTGTAACTATCATTCGCCCCCGCGAAGCTTACCCGCTTGTAGGGAGTGATCCCTGAGCGAATGGCGCTTGCTTCCGGTTGCGGATTGCGAGCCGGCCGGCGGGATAACATCGCTTACGCCCAACAGGCGAACTGAACGCTAGGGACGCCCTGCCGCGGAGCGGAATAGGAAAGCGTCTGGACTCGCGTTCAACGTCCGATTGTACGCGGGGCGCTACGCGCATTTCTCATGATCGGCGACGGAGTTCCGGTTCCGCTTGGAAGTACACGAATTTGGCCTTGCCTTTCGACGTGAACAGGAGGAAATTGGGGCGGGTGTGCAACGAGCAGGCGCATCGTTCCCTGCACCGCGCGCATCCCGATTACCGAGCGGAGGCGTTGCGCATGGCGCCGGCTGCGCGGCGCCATTGTCTGTACCAGGCCAATCTTCGGGGTTACCCTCTGTAGGCTGGCCGCAATAGCCGGTGTGGCCTCGGGCTTGGCAGTCGCGCAACCAGGCGACGCACGCCTGGATCGTCTCGTCCGGAAAACGGCATTTATGACCGCGGCCGGCCCGAACGTCCATCTCGGCGAAGAGCGGGAGGAAGGGGGCTGCGCTACCCCAGTAAATAAAGTCATCGCTGACGAGGACCCGGTCCGTTTGCGTATCGTGCCAGACGGCCTTGGGACCATGGTAGCCCGGGCCCTGGTGCCATTGTCCGTCCGCGTTTCGGCAGTACATGTTATCGCCGCAGGCCGCGCCGACATCAGAACGTTTTGCGCGAAAACGGACATCGCGCCAGTATTCGTTGTACGACAGGGTTTCGGTCACCCGCATCGCATAGATGAGGCGGGGCTCCGGGCTTTGGGATTTAGAGACGGTTCCGAGAATCCAGTCGCCCGGACAGGCGGTTTTACGGATTTGGGGCTTGCACGTAGCCAATGTGCAGAAGCCGTAAAATGGATTGGGCGCGAAGCCGCTGTCATGCATCACTACGTACGAATATAAACGGGGCATCATTTTCTCCCTTTGATTCTAGGTCGTGTGGAGGTAGGATTGCAAACTGACGGCGACGCCTTCCGCGCTTGGCTGGCGCAACAGAGCATTGAGGCGGTCATTCCGGCCCGGAAGGGGCGCACGAACCCCCAGCCCCACGCTCCGGAACGGTACCAGACGCGCAACGCCGTGGAACGCGGCCTCGGCTGGCTCAAATGGTGGCGGCGCGTGGCCACCTGCTATGACCAATACGCGCATCGGTTCCTGGGTTTTCTGTAACTGGCTGAAATCCTGCCTCAACACGACCTAAAACGCCGTATTGGAATACTTATTCCAAGTGGCTTTTCGCCTCCGTAGTCGCAAAAGACACTTTGGATGAGTATCTCGCAAGGGGGAAACAAAATTCTCAACAGAACCTGATCCCGCGCACATCGCTATCCGATAGAGTTTCCCAGCCATGAAAGCATTCCGAAAATTAGACTGCCAATGACCGTCAGGAAGGTGAGAAAGATGCCCGCCATCCAACGAATAAGACGGGCTTCCAAATCCTTGATATCCGATTTGGTCGCGAACTGTGACCAGTCGGGAATATGGCCGGCGATGGCCATCGCTTTGTCTTCGTTGAAATCCGCTTGACGCAAAGCCTGATAGGCAGGTTTGTTCAGGGTATTCTCCATGATACTTGTCGCCAGTACAGCAATGGCCTATTTTGAGGTTTTCTCTATGCACCGGCAACTACCTAAGGCCTCGCAAGCGGATCGAATCCAGATCAAGACCTTGCTCTCGTCCGAATCCAAGTCCGCCGCGACGAGCGGATTGCTCTCGCAAGGGTCATTATACAATATATTATACATTCATCTAATAGGCAATACGGTATTGCGCCGTTTTGCTTACGACGCGTGCGATCGTGCAGTCCTTCCCTCTGTCATTTTGGAGGTGGCATTTGATGATGTGCGGGCAAAGCCACATTATCGGTTGAGATCTCTTTGAGGCGCGGATAGGCAATCCGTCGCCTTGCAGTCCAGGCGCGGATGCATGAAAAAACGGCTCTCGCCTCGTCTATCACTTGGTTAGGTTCTGAGGAGCTTTGACTTCATCCAGATCCAGGCCCCGGCCAGATACAGAAAGCCCAAGCCACGATGTGCGTATGGGGCGTAGCGGGTGGCCACGCGCCGCCCATGCTTGAGCCCGCCGATGCCCCGTTCCTCGCCGGGTACCGTTCCGGGTCGTGGGATTGGGGGTTCAGACGCCCGCGCCGGGCCGGCAGGACAGCCTCAATGCCCCGTTGCGCCCGCTAGGCACGGAAGGCCCCTCGCTGTCATAGGCTCGGTCGCGATCAGGCAGGGCAGGGGCGCGCCGGTTCAAGCCTCAACCAGGGCCCGGGCTGGGTGCTGTCGTGGCGCTGCTGCCCGTCAAGCGCAGACACAGAGAGCGTCCCCATTGATCGGCCAGGATGTGGATCTGGGTGTTGAAGCCGCCCCGGCTGCGCCCGAGGGCGGGATCCCGCCCCTTCGGATCCGGATCGAACTGCGTGTATGGCCAGCAGGCCGCGGCCCAGACGTCCCGGTCACACCCGTAGCGGCAATAGATCGAAGTTCCCCTTCCCGTACGCGGCCGGCAACTGGCGCCAAGGGGTGCCTATCCGTGCCATCCAGCACAGCGCTTCCACGAAAAGACGGCCACTCGCTTCATTGCCCGCGTATATGACGGAATATGTATTTAAAAATGAATGCGGAGCCACTGAGTATCGGTCATCGGGGGCCGTCCTCTGGGAAACATGCAAAGGGATGGATATGGATATTGGGGAGGATAACGGCTGGCGCGCAGGATGTCCAATCAATCTCAACGCTGCCTGGCTTTCTGTACTTGGCGGGCCTTGGCCCTGGCTGAATTCAAAGATCAACGCGACTTGGGCAGAATCTTGAAGAACTTCGCCTTCTCCTTATTCTTGACTGGCCGCACCGATATGCTCCGAACAAGCTTGAAGTTGGTTTGATCTTCGCGCGTGAATACGCCTTTCCAGGCGACCGTTCGCCGGTTGCCGAACGTCAGGCCGTCGTCATCCGGAACATGATATACGTCGCTCCGTACCGTGCCGTAGTGAACGACGCTACTGGACGTCCCCGGCATGATGACGTAGTCGCCGATCTTGAAGTCAAGAACAAACTTCGACACTTGGTTTACGTACCGGGTTATCACGCTTTTCCGTCCCGACTTCGCGTACTCTACGTACGCATTCTCGCGACGATGGAGCTCTCGGATTTCCGCCTTGCTTTTTACCCGTGAAAGGTCTACGTTGTTCATTTCATAATCGAAGCCCACGTATCCGTGCGATACAAACGTGTCCACGCACCCGTTGCCCGGCCCTCCCTTTACCAGCCAAACATTGGAAGTCGAATTTGCGTTATATTGAGTAGCTTCTTCGTTAGACATTTCCGTCCGGCCCTGTTGATCTTCGGCAATGGCAGAGAGACGTATCCTGGAAGTCGGCAGATCCGGACAGTTCGTAACGCGGGCCGGATACTGGGCCCCGGCGTTTTTCCGCTCCGTAGTCGTAAAAGCCGCTTTTGTCCAGTATATCATCCGATCGGGAAGCGGAATAATCAACGTGGCCTAGTACACGGTCATTCGGATTCTGTTAGGTGATACTATAGTTCTCACCGTCAGAGTCAGCCCCAACAAGGATTGCCTGTCTCTGCAATGTACGGCACTTGGTCGCGTCCGAGCGGCAGTGGCTGACCCGCATCGCCCAGGGCCGCGGCGGCCCCCCGCGGCCGACCGTGCGGCCAGCCGTGCGCGCCCGCGCCCTGCTCAAGTGCGACGCGGGCGAAACGGACGCGGGCGTCGCGGCCGCCCTGGACGTCTCGGCGGGCAGCGTGGGGCGCTGGCGCCGCCAGGCCGTGGTCGATGGCCTCGCGGCTGCGCTGGTGCGCCGGGCCCAGCCGCCGCGGCCCGGCAAACTGGATGGCGCGGGCGAGGCGCATCTCCTGCAGCGGGCCCAGTCCGCGCCGCCGGCCGGCTATGCGCGCTGGACCTTGCGTCTGCTGGCCCGCGAGCTGGCCGCGCGCGGGGTCGGCCCCCGGATCAGCCACGAAACCGTGCGCCGCACGCTAAAAAAAGAACTGACGCCCTGGCGGCGGGTGCAACGGTGTTATCCGCCGGTGCAGGACGAAGCGTTCGTGGCGGCGATGGAGGCGGGGCTGAACCTCTACCGTCGGCTCTACGATGCGCGCTATCCGGTGATCTACATGGACGAACACGCCAAACTCCTGCGGGCCGACCAGTGGCCGTCGCAACCGGCGCGTCCGGGCCATCCCGCCACCTACGACTACGCATACGTGCGGTGCGGCACCTGCACCGTCTGGATGTTCGTGGAACCCTTGGGCCAGTGGCGCATGGCCCGCGCCACCGCGCGGCGCACGGCCGTGGACTGGGCGCGCCCGGTCAAGGCCCTGGTCGACCACCCGAGCGACCGCCACGCCAAGTGCCTGATCCGGGTCTGCGACAACCTGAACACCCACGCGTACCGCTCTTTTTTCCGGGCCTTTCCGCGCGCCGAGGCCGCGCGCCGGGTCCGGCGCGTCCAGCTGGTGTTTACGCCCCGGCACGGCCGCTGGCTCAACATGGCGGAACCGGAACTGAGCGTCCTGACACGCCAGGCCCTGTCCCCGCGCATGCCCACGCAGGACGCGGTTCACGCGCAGGTCACCGCCTGGGCGGAGGCCCGCCACGCGGCCCCAAAGGGCATCGACTGGCCGCTCCGCACCGCCGACGCCCGCGTCCGCCTCAAACATCTGTACCCTGCAATAGAAACAGGCTGACAGACGTACGGCCTCCGACCGCGTCCGAATTATCACCTACCAGAAGGCGCATGACCGAGTACTAGGGCGTATGGATATTTAGCTTCAGCCAATGCCCAGTCCCTGCCACCGTATGGCTATGGATTGGCTATCGCGTGCGCAAGCGGTTAGCCTTGGGAACGACAGATCTACGCGTAGAAGCCTTGAGAAGGGCCTCAGACCGACCGCCACGCGCCCGCTGACGGAATCCCCTTCGATCCCCTTCAACCTTACCTGCACGCCTGTCCCGGCCTCTACGTGGGGCCATGCCGTCCGCAGCCATCTTTTTAGGGAGGCGGGGGTCTGGATAGCCCGTGCGGGCGCACCTTGGTGCCAGTAGCCGGCCCAGTCCGGGAAGGGGAACTCGGTTTATCGTCGGTAGGCTGCTTGGTACGACCGGGGCTTCTGGGCGCGCCGGATGCAATCCGTGCTGGATGCCCGATCTGTCCGCCGTGCGGTTGGACAGCACGCTTGTGTGCGCGCCCGTGAGTGCCGTCGGCGCACCCCCAAAAAAGAGTCGGATCCCGCGCGCGACCGCAGCCGGGACGGTTGCTGGCTCCACAGGGCCGAACCGGAACTGAGCGTCCTGACGCGCCAGGCCCTGTCCACGCGCAGGCCGACGCAGGACGCGGTCCACACGCAGGTGACCGCGTGGGCGGAGGCCCGCCACGCGGCCCCAAAAGGCATCAACTGGCCGTTCCGCACTGCCGATGCCCGCGTACGCCTCAAACATCCATACCCCACAATATAAACATGATGGAGTGCTAGGGCGAAGGTTAATGCCGCAAGCGCGGGCAGTGAGGCGCCCGGTCTCCCAGATCAATGGCGCGCGCATGCGGCTTGCCTTCCCGCGTAGACGTGGGTGGGGTTGAGCTGTCGGACGGCGCGCGTAGAGCCGCGCGCGTTAGGGGAGCCTTCGTGTTTTCCCGTGTCGATGCCAAACGCGACGGCCTGCGTCGCATCCTGGAGGCAGGCAACCGCGGGTATACGGAGGTCGGGCTCATGGCGGCAGGTACGTTTCGGGTGTGCAGGGCGCATACGCCCTGCGCCGCCGCGTCGCGTATAATACCGTTCGTGCTTTCCTGGGCGGCCGCCGGCCGCGGCCAGCGAAGTCCGGGAAAGAACGCGGCAGGTTCCTTTCGCCTGCGACCTGCGCGGACTTTGCAAGGAGAAACGCGTTATGCCCGCTGCCGCTTGGCCGGCTGAACGGTCCGCCCGCTCTCTGAGGGCCATGGATCTGCGCGCGACGGCAGTGCATCCCTGCGTCGCGTACCCGGAATTGTTTCCCGAAGGAGGGCCGCCCATGGGGGCCGGTTTCATTCACAACGACGCCGCCTGCAACTTGCGCGATTTCATCCAGCTGCGCCTGGAAGCCAGGGGCCTGGAGCGGTTCCGGATCGCCACGGACGTGTACCTCTACGCCTCCGCGCCGCACGAAGACATGCAACGCGCGGCGCCGGATGTTTTCGTATATCTGGCGATCCGGCCCGACCGCGGCAAAACCGGCACTTTCCATGCGGCGTTTGACGGGCCGCCGGACTTGGTCATTGAAATCCTGTCCCGGAGCACCCGGACGAAAGACATAGGCGTAGGCGGCACGCTGGCAGCCAAAAAGCGCTTCTACCAACGGATGGGTGTGCCTGAATACTGGGTCTACGATCCCGAACGCTTGCGCGGGGTCGAGGCCGCGATATTGGAAGGCTTCCGTTGGGCGGAGGGCGTTTTCGTGCCCATCGCTTCCGAGGACGGATTGTGGTACAGCGCCGTTCTGGAGGCGGAATGGGGCATCGGCCCGCCCATGTACGACGGGGTGGATCGCTACGCGCCTATGCGCCTGCTGGACCCCGTCACGAACGAGTGGTATCCCCTGCCCAAAGAGCAACGCTTGGTGATCGATGAACAGGCCACCCAACTCGACGAACAGGCTACCCAACTCGATAAGCAGAAGACTTATATTGCGAATCAGAAGGCGTATATTGCTGATTTGGAGCGACGCTTGGGACTTGGGGGAGCGAGCCCATCGGACAGTTCGGATGCGGAACGCGCGTAGAAACCGCACCCAGCCGGCTTTTGATACGGCCGCAGGGCGCGCACGCGCCGCCTTCCGGAAGGCGCGGACGGTGCTGATATCGAGCGGATGGCGGTCGGACAGCGGGGCATTGATGGCTATTCCTGCGCTCCAACGCCGGTCCCGCGATACGCCCAGCGCCCAGTGCCGTTTATAGTTGGCTTGGGCGCGGTACGATCCCTCACGCGGAAAGAGCGAGCACAACAGCCAGCTGCTGCTTGGGATGCCTACGGCCATGGATGTCCGCGGCTCCTGCGCGCGTCGGGTGCCGCGGTGCTATCCGCCGATGCCGCAGGTGCAGGCCATGGCGGATCATCCGCGCTACCGCCAGGCCCGAGCGCCTGATCCGGGTCTGCGCCCACCTGAACATCCATGCCTATGCCTCCTTTTACCGGGCGTTTCTGCCCGTCAAGGCGCGCCGCCTGACTCGGCGCGTACAGCGGGTGTTTACGCCCCGGCACGGCCGTTGGCTCCACAGGGCCGAACCGGAACTGAGCGTCCTGACGCGCCAGGCCGCGGTCCCCGCGCAACTGCGTGGGCGGAGGCCCGCCACGCGGCCCAAAAGGGCATTAATTGGCAGTTCCGCACCGCCGACGCCCGCATGCGCCTCAAACATCTATACCATACAATAGAAACATGATGGAGTGCTAGAGCAAGTGGACGGACAAGCCAGCACATCTGGCGCTGTCCCCAAGACGCGCCGATCCTCAACGACAAGTGTCACAAACATTTGAGCAGAACCGCTGATAATCAAGAATAACCTGTTGACGCCTTCCGCCCAGCCAAAGGGATTCCGTACGCCGATTTTCCGAAGCGTAACCTTACGCAACGGCTCTATGATATGCTTATTCTTATAGAGTATCTCGTTTTTCGCGTAGGTTGTCCCTTTGCCCACGCAGCATGCGCGTTGCACGCCGCCTGTCATACCCGTCGCAACCAGCACCATGGATGAATGGAAATGCACGACAAAAAATCTACGAAATACACTGAAAATGCGGTTTCCAATGTTTGGTTGGCCAGAGGAGGGCGCAAGGGCGATCGCGTGGAAGCGTTTGTGTCAAACGGATACACGGGAATCTATTTTGGATTGTCAAATATAGACCTTTCCCGGGTAGAAAGCGAGACGGAGATCAAAGATTTTTATCTTCGTGAGAATCCACAAATAGCCCCCGCAACAGCAGGCTGGTCCATAAAGCAAATATCATGGTTTGTTTTTGACATCAAGATCGGCGACTCTGTCATCATGCCGGAGAAGCCAGGAACGCGCGTCGTTCACTACGGCAGGATACGGAGTGACGTATATCATGCCACGGATGACGATGGCCTGCCCCGCAACCGGCGAAAGGTCGTTTGGAAAGGCAAATTCAAACGCGAAGACAAGCCAGCACTGCACTCGCTACTCAAACGGAGAGAAACAGTGTGGCTAGCAAATGATAAGGAGAAGCTAGCGTTCTTTGAGGTTCTGTTGGGGTGGTGAAGAGATAGAGCCAAACGCGCAGGAACGGATACAGGATGCCGCTCGGAAAATACGGGAACAGATGCCGCCGCCCACGGCATTACACGTGAGTTGTTGCAATATGGCCACGGGATAGCCGGACGACAGATCGCGCAGTCGCGGGAAGCAATGTCGGTGACCACTGAGTATTCCGTCTGGACGGATCATCCAACTGCACAGCATGTCTTCCAGCTTGCCGTCCAGCACGTTTATGGAGGCGGGGGGCTGAATCTCCGCATTCGGGTGCTCCTTGTCACAGTTGTCGACGGCGTACGGCAACTGGAACTCGGTTTATCGTCGGTGGCCGTTGGGTGCAACCGGGGCGCGTGCCTGATGCAATCCATGCAGGATGCCCCGGATCTGTCCGCTGTGCTGCTGACAGCACGATTGTGCGCGCATGTGAGTGTCGTCGGCGCGGCCCCAAAAAGGAGTCGGATCCCGCGTTCGGTCGTAGCCGAGGCGGTTTCAGTACGAAAGTGCATAGGGTATCGGATCGATGGGGTCGTCGTGTCTGCGCCTGACGGGCGATCAGCACCACGACCGCACCCAAGATCCGGATCTAGGGGAAAGCCTGGATGGTGACGCCTCTGTCCTGTCTGATTGCCGATTGGGCCTATATGACGGCGATGCCTTCCGCGCCTAGCTGGTGGTGCCACGGGGCATCCGAGCCGTCATCCCCCGCGCGCCCGGCACCTGGAGCCTCAGCCCTGTGTCCCACCAGCGCGCAACGCGGTTGAACGCGGCTTCGGCTGGCTCAAGGGGTGTCGGCGGCGCCCATCGTTTCCTGAGTTTTCTGTACCTAGCAGGCACCTGGATCTGGATGAAACTAAAATCTACACGACCTAGTACACAGTCATGCGCCTTTTGTTAGGTCGTATTCAGAAACTGCCGTTCGGACGCGGTCAGATGCCGTACTTCCGTTATCATGTTTCAACTGTAGGATACAATTTCTGGAGGCGGACGCGGGCGTCGGCGGTGCGGAACTGCCAGTTAATGCCCTTTTGGGCCGCGTTGCGGGCCTCCGCCCAGGCGGTGACCTGCGCGGGGACGGCGTCCTGCGTCGGCATGCGCGGGGACAGGGCTTGGCGCGTCAGGACGCTCAGTTCCGGTTCGGCCATGTTGAGCCAGCTGCCGTGCCGGGGCGTAAACACCAGCTGGACGCGCCGGACCCGGCGCTCCGCCTCGGCGCGCGGAAAGGCCCGGAAAAAAGAGCGGTACGCGTGGGTGTTCAGGTTGTCGCAGACCAGGATCAGGCGCTCGGCCGCGCGGTAGCGCGGGTGGTCGACCAGGGCCTTGACCTGGCGCGCCCAGTCCACGGCCGTGCGCCGGGCGGTGACGCAGGCCGTGCGCCACTGGCCCAGGGGTTCCACGAACATCCAGACGGTGCCGGTGCCGTGCCGCACGTATTCATAGTCGTAGGTGGCCGGGTGTCCCGGCCGCGCAGGGCGGGGCGGCCGCGTGTGGGCCCGCAGCAGTTTGGCGTGTTCGTCCATGCAGATCACCGGATAGCGCGCATCGTAGGGCCGGCTATAGAGGTTCAGCACCGCCTCCATCGCCTCTACGAACGCCGCGAACGCGGCCTCTGACACGGGCGGATAACAGCGCTGCACCCGCCGCCAGGGCGTCAGTTCGTTTTTTTTAGCGTGCGGCGCACGGTTTCGTAGCTGATCCGGGGGCCGACCCCGCGCGCGGCCAGCTCGCGGGCCAGCAGGCGCAAGGTCCAGCGCGCATAGCCGGCCGGCGGCGCGGATTGGGCCCGCTGCAGGAGATGCGCTTCGCCCGCGCCGTCCAGCTTGCCGGGCCGCGGCGCCGGGACCCGACGCACCATCACGGCCGCGGGACCTTCGGCCACGGCCTGGCGCCGCCAGCGCCCCACGCTGCCGGCCGAGACGTCCAGGGCAGCCGCGACCGCCGCGTCCGTCGCGCCCGCGCCGGCGGACCCTATGTCACACTTGAGCAGGGCGCGGGCGCGCACGGCTTGCCACACGGCTGGCCGCGGGGGGCCGCCGCGGCCCCGGGCAAGGCGGGCCAGCCACTGTCGTTCGGACCGGGTCAGATGCAGGGCGTATTGCAGGGACATGCGCTCCTCCCTCGGGGCTGACGCGGATGGTGAGAACGAGATTATAGCCTGACAGCCATCACATGACCCTATAGTCCATAGGTCAGGGACTGTGATCCTCACCGGACTGATGTGGACGGGGAGAACGAGATTATCACCTAACAAAAGGCGCATGACTGTGTACTAGTACTTCGTCATATTTATATTGTAAGGTGTAGATGTTTGAGGCGCACGCGGGCGGCGGCGGTGCGGAACTGCCAATGGATACCCTTTTGGCCGCGTAGCGGGCCTCCGCCCAGGCGGTGACCTGCGCGGGGACAGGGCCTGGCGCGTCGGGACGCTCAGTTCCGGTTTGGCCCTGTGGAGCCACGGCCGTGCCGGGGCGTAAACACCCAGAAAAAAGAGGCGTAAGTGTGGGGGTTCAGAGGGTCGCAGATCCGGATCAGGCGCTCGGCCTGGCGGTCGCGCGGATGATCCGCGAGGGCCTTTACCTAGCGCGCCCAGCCCACGGCCGTGCGCCGACGTTGGCGGTGCGCCACGCGGGCCCAGCGGTTCCACGAACATCCAGAGGGTGCAGGTACCGCGCCGCACGTATGCGTAGTCGTAGGTGGGTGCCCCGGGCCGCCGGCTACGGCGGCCGCTTGTCGGCCCGCAGCGGTTTGGGTGGCTCGTCCCTGCCGATCACTGGATAGCGCGCATCGTAGGCCGGCTATAGAGCTCCCACACCCTCTCCCTCGGGATCACGAAGTCCGTCTCCGGCACCGGAGGATAGCCCCGTTTCACCCGACGCATGGGCGTCAGTTCGTTTTTTAGCACGCGACGCACCGTCTCATAGCGGATGCGGGACACAATCCCCTCGCCACCCCTCGCGCGGGCCAGCGCCCGCAACGTCCCACGCGCTTGGCCGGCCGGCGGCGACTGGGCCAGTTGCAGGCGCTGCGCTTCACCCGCGCCGTCCAGGCAGCTGGGCCTCAGTGCCTTGGCCTGGCGCTCCCGGCCCGGCTTCCACGGCCTGGCGGTGCCAGCGTCCCATGTTGCGCGCGGAAACATCCAGGCGGCCGCGATCCGGGCGCGCCCAAAAATAAGGACTGGATCCCATCCTCAGCCGCAGCCGGGGCGGCTTCAACACCCAAGGCGGATCAACGGGGACGACCCTTGTGTCTGCGCCTGACGGGCGGCCCGCGCCACGACAGCACCCAGGCCCCGGGCCTTTTCCGCGCGTGGCTGGTGCCGGACATTGAGGCCGTCCTTCCGTCCGGCGTCAGCGTCTGAACCCCCAGCCCCACGCCCCGGAACGATATAAGGCGCGCAACGCCGTGGAACGGGGCATCGGTTGGCTCAAAGGGAGCGGCGCGTGGCCACCCGATATGACCAATACGCGCATTGGTTCTTGGGTTTTCTGTACCTGACAGGGGCTTGGATCTGGCTGAAATCTTACCTCTATACGACCTAGATCATTTTCGGGGCATCGCGGACGTATCTTTCTACGCTTCTATCTTAAAAACGCAGGTATGCAACGCGCTGAGAACGCAATTATTGTGTGGATAATTGAAGGCTGAAATTTTTATCCCTTATAGAACTGCCAGTTTTGGCTAACTGGTACCGGAGCGATGTCTCCCATTGTGTCTAAAAAATCAAAGATACACGATCATTGAGCGTTTTTTGAAGTTAAAAAACGAAGTTCTGTTCCGCCAGGAAAGGTACGTGCCCGTCTGCGCGTTCCTAGCTTAACTTCAATTTCGTTTTTTGCTTCCATAGGATTCAATACTTTGCTCTTGAGTTGGTCGGAGTGAAAATCTGTTTCATCTGATTTCACGAAATCTACGACATCAAATCCTGATAAGGGAGGCATGGCTGAAGATCGAGACGCGCGGGAAAGGCGCCCGCCATAGGCTTTTCGTGCGCTGACGGCCTTCAATTTCCAAGGGCCAACGCGCTACGCGCAGATCCCGTAACCGAACGGAGCGCATGGGCCAAGCAGGTGCTTGGCGCGCCGGCAGAGCGCCGGAGCGGCGCTATGGCCACTGCAGGACGACGCCCGTATAGTGGTTCTTGTCCTTGAGCAAGCCCTGGTAGGCGGTTTCAATGGCGGACGGAGGCATGCGATGGGAAATCAGGGGTGCCAGCTGCAGGCGGCCTTCCCGGAGCCAGGCCGCGATCATGCTCTGTTTTTCGTACTGCGAGATAGTCGCATTGAGCGTCGGATACATGGGAAACTGCCACTCCAGAGCGCCCAGCACCCGGACGGAACGGTAATGCATTTCGCCCAGGAAATCGGTCAGATTGCCCTCTACGGGGGCGCGGGGCGTGCCCAGCACCACCAACTGGCCCAAGGTGCGCGTCGCGGCGAGCGCCTGCAGGCAAACGGCGCTGTGGCCGACCGCATCCACTCCGATGTCCGCGCCCTGGCCCGCCGTGCGCTCCATAATCTGCGCTTGCACCTCTTCGTTCGTACCGCTCAACGCCTCGGATACGCCGACCTGTTCCGCCAGGCGACGCCGGGCGGGGACCGGGTCGATCCCGAGGACGCGGCAGCCGCGGGCGCGGAACATCTGCGCGGCCAGATTGCCCACGATGCCCAGCCCGAAGATCGCCACGGTCGGCGCGCCGTGAATCGCCGTCACCAGAATGGCGGTCGCCGCCACGCCCGCCATGCGCGAGGCCACGAAAAGATCCGACGGCATATCGTCCGGTACCGGAAACACGAGCCGCTGCTCGCTGTAACGGGGATAGCGTTCGTGCCGGGCGTAGGTGAACACCCTGTCACCCGGACGCGCCCGGGTGACGTCGGGGCCCGCGGCCCGGATGACGCCGACGTTGGCGTACCCCGAACGCCAGGGATAATGGCACCAGGAACCCGGTTGCCAGGCCTTGGGTTCCACCCCGGTGTAGTTGGCCAGTTCGGTGCCGGCGCTGATGAACGTGCATTCCGTTTCGATCAGCAGTTGATCCGGCCCCAAGGCTGCCGGATCGATCTCTTCGGTTTCCAGCCGGACCTGATTCTGGGCCGGTACGTTGACGAATGAATTCTGCATGCCCGCCTCCGCGGCGTCCGCTCACGCCATGCGCTCTATGATCCCGGCCGCGCCCATGCCGCCGCCGATGCACATCGTCACCAGGCCGATCTCCCGGTCGCGGGCGGCCAGTTCGTAAATCATCTGCACGGTCAGCTTGGCGCCCGTAGCGCCCAGCGGATGGCCCAGAGCCACGGCCCCGCCGTTGACGTTGGTTTTGTCTTCGTCGAACCGCAACGCTCGAATGACGGCCAGGGCCTGAACCGCGAACGCCTCGTTCAATTCGATGAGATCCACGTCGTCCAGGGACATGCCGGCGTAGCGCAGGGCCTTGGGCACCGCGGCCGTCGGGCCCATGCCCATGAACTCCGGCGCCACGCCGCCTACGGCGAAACTGCGGAAACGGGCCAGCGGCGTCAGGCCTTCTGCCTGGGCCGCGTCGCCGTTCATGAGCAGGACCGCCGCCGCGCCGTCGCTGGTCTGGCTGCTGTTGCCGGCCGTCACCGTGCCTTGGGCGTGAAAGACCGGTTGCAGGGCGGCCAGGCCTTCCCGCGAGGTATCGCGCCGGATGCCTTCGTCCGTCTCGAAACGGAACGCCCGCGTCCGACTCTGGCGGCCCTGCCCTTCCCGGATCCGGATGTCCAGCGGCACGATCTGCGCCGCGAAACGGCCTGCGTCCGCGGCCCGGGCCGCCCGCCGATGGCTGCGCGCGGCGAACGCGTCCTGCTCCGCGCGGCTGATGGCGTAGCGCTGCGCCAGGTTTTCGGCGGTCAGGCCCATGTTGAGGTAGGTGCCGGGATATTGCTCCATCAGAACGGGGTTGGCCCTGACCCGCTGCGCGGTCATGGGCACGCGGGACAGGCTCTCCACCCCTCCGGCTATGACGACGTCGCCCATGCCCGTCATGATCTGCTGCGCGGCCATGGCGACGGTTTGCAGGCCGCTCGCGCACTGGCGATTGACGGTCTGGGCGCTGACGGTGTCCGGAAACCCTGCGCGCAGGACGGCGATGCGACCCATGTTGAGGCCCTGCTCCGCCTCGGGAAAGGCGCAGCCGACGGCGACGTCGTCAATGCGCGCCGGCGCCACGCCGGCGCGCTCCGCAGCCGCCGTCAACGTCGCGGCGAGCATGTCCTCGGGACGCACCGTTTTGAGGCTGCCGCGCGGCGCCTTGCCGACCGCGGTGCGTGCGGCCGATACGATGACGGCATCCGGCATGTTCGCAGACTCCTTGCTCTTGGCCGCGCGCTAGTTGCGCAAAGGCTTCTTGCGCGTCAGCATGTGACGCATGCGCGCCTGGGTCTTGGCTTCGCCCAGCAGCGACAGAACGGCCTCCCTTTCCAGATCCAGGAAGTACTGTTCGTCCATCCAGGCCGGCGCGTCCAGATCGCCCCCGCACAGCACGTGCGCCAGTTTGGACGCGATCAGGAGATCATGATCGCTCAGGTAGCCCCCTTGCTGCAACAGGTAGTTCCCCAGCGCCAAATTGGCCTTGGCGTCCTTCCCGCCGGCGTAGACGTTGCCGGTCGCGGACGGCGGGCGGTAGCCCAGCGCGTGCAGACGGCGGATTTCCTCTTCCGCCCAGGCCAACAGCTGGCTGGAACGCGCCAGGATCGGGGTGTCGGGATACAGGAAACCCATCGCCCGCGCTTCAACTGCATGCTGGGCGGTCTGGGCCCGACCGATGCGTTGCCCTACGGCCCGCAGCGCCGAGTCGGCATCCAGATGTTCTCCGCGGAGGAGGCGCCGCACCATCTCCTTGCAGCCGCCCCAAGCCGGGATGAGGCCTACGCCGGTTTCTACCAACCCCAGGCCCGCCGCCTGGTGGATGACGACGCGGTCCGCGGCCATGACCAGTTCCGCGCCGCCGCCCAAGGCCAGGCCGCGCAGCGCCGCGACCACGGGCTTGGGAGCCAGGCGCAGGGCCAAAAAGGCGTCTTGCCCGCGGGCCGCGCTGCGCTCCAGGCCTGTCCAGTCCTGGCGGTCGATGCGTTCAAGGGCGAGTTTGAGATCGGCGCCGGCGGAAAAAACGTCGTCGTCGTTGGTCACGATCAACCCGTGAGCCGCGCCGTGCAGCTGGTGCGCGGCCTCCTCGATCAGAGCGAACGTACGGTCGTCGATGACGTTCGCGCGCGTATGCAGTTCGAGATACAGCAGGGCGTCCGGGCCTTGGCGCAACGTGGCCGACGCGTTGGCGGCGACGGTGCGCTTCCGCGCCATGCCGTCCCGATAGGCATGGAAACTGCGGTTGGCGGCGATCGGCTGCCACTGGCCGGCGAACGCGAACGCTTCGCGCCGCGCCGGCGCGCCGCGATGGAAGCGCGGCGCCGTCTCCGGTTCCGCGGCGGCGCGCAGCCAGGGGCCCGCGGCGAAGCCCTGCGCGTCCAATTGCGCGGGCGTCAGCGCCAGGGCGTCCCAGATCTCGAAGGGTCCCATGCGCCAGTGGAAGCCCCAATGCATCGCCCGGTCGATGTCGTAGGCGTCGGCCGCAATCCGATCCGCGATCTGGGAGAGGTAGGCGAAGGTGCGCCCGAACGTTTCCCGCAGGAAAGCCTGGTAGGGCGACTTGCGCGCCAGCAAGGCCGGGAAGCGTTCCCGCAAGGGCAAGGCCATGAGTTCGGGCAGGGACGCGTCCCGCAAGTCCGTCGGCGGCAGATAGGCCAGCTGGCCGCGTTGCGCCGCCGCCAGATCCAGTCCCAGGAAGGTCTTGCTGCCGTCGGCGTTGCGTTGCGTGCGGTAGAAGCCCTGGCCCGTCTTGCTGCCCAGATGGCCGTTGTCCTGCAAGAGCGACAGAACGCGCCGGCTGCCGGGGTGGAGATAGACGTCGCGGCAGGGATCGTCGGGGATGAGGTCGTACAGGTTCCGGCAGACCAGCTGCATGACGTCCAGGCCGATGACGTCGCACAGCCGGAACGTGCCGGCCTTGGGCCGTCCGACCAGCGGTCCCGTCAACTGATCCACTTCATGCACGGTCAGGCCCTGTTCCAGGGCGGCGTTGAGCGTGACCTGATGCGCGAAGGCGAAGATGCGGTTGCCGATGAAATAGGGGGTGTCGCGGCACATGACGATCTCGCGGCCCAGGCGCGTTTCCGCGCAGTGCCGAAAGGCCGCGAGCAGCTCCGGATCCGTGCCGGCGTGGGGGATCAGTTCCAGCAGGGCGAGGTAGCGGGGCGGATTGAAAAAATGCGCGCCGAAGCAGCGCCGCGTAAACGCCTCGTCCAGGCCCTGCACCAGGAGATGAATAGGCAGGCCTGACGTATTGGACGAAGCCAGGGCGCGCGGCGGGCAATGCTGGGCGATCCGCGCCCACAGGGCCCGCTTGACCGCCAAATCCTCCACCACGGCTTCCAGCACCCAGTCGCTCTGGGCCAGCGCCGTCTCGAAATCGTCCTCCAGATTGCCGGGCTGAATCCGCGCCGCGGCCTGCGCGTTGTACAGATTGGCAGGACGCGCGGAACGCATGCGCTCCCACCCTTCCCAGGCCAGGCGATTGCGCCCCCAGGCCGGCGGGTCGTCCGCCGCGGCGTCCTGGGGCAGATCCAGCAAATGCACGCGCACGCCGGCATCCGCCAGTACCCCGGCAATGGCGGCGCCCATCGTGCCGGCGCCCAATACGGTCGCCGTTTGCAGGGTCAAAGTCATGCGCGTCCCGATCCGGCAGGCATGGTGGCGGTCAGGCCTCGGGCGGGGCCGCGTCCAGCATTTTGCGGTAGGCCAGCCACGCCGGCTGCGGCTTGAAGCCCAAAGCCAGATTGATCCGGTACATGGGATTGTTTTCTTCGTTGTCCGTCTCGACGGCGGCGAGGCCCTGCGCTTGGGCGAATTGCAGGGCGCGCAATTTCAGGGCCGTGGCCGCGCCCAGGCGCCGCGCGCCGCGCAGCACGCCCGTCAGTCCGGTGTAGGCCATGTTCCGGGTCTGCTGTTTCGGGATGTAGAGTTCCGTGACGCCAACCCATTCCGCGCCGCGCCGGGCTATCCAGATGGAGGCGGGATCGAAATGCGGATCTTCCACGTGCCGTTTATGGAATTCCTCCAGCGTCGGCGGCGTGAAGACGTCGGGCCGGGGCACGTCTTCCAGGATGGCGACATGCAACTGGTGATATCGGGCCTGCCAGTCGGCGCAGGCGTCCATCCGCGCGCGCAACGTATCGATCGCGAGGCCTTGCGCCTGCGCCCGTGCCGCTTTGGCCTGGAAAGGCGCAGGGTCGAAGGCCGCGAGGTCCAGTTTCGAGACCGGCTCGCGCAGCGTGCGTTCGAAACCGCGCGTCTCCAGAAAGCGGATGGCTACGGGTTGGTCTTCGCGGGTGCCGGCGGTCAGCTGGCTGAGGCCGGGATGCTGTTGCAGCCCGGCCAGGCAGCGCTCGAAGAGACGCGTCCCGATGCCCTGGCCGCGCCAATCCGGATCCACGGCGACGTAGACATGGTATTTGCCGGGCTTGCGCGCCCAGAACGTCTCGCCGTGGGAGGCCATGCCCACTACCTGGCCGTCCTGTTCGGCTATCCAGTCGCGCCATTGGTTGTTCTCAGGCCGGGAAGCCATGTTGTGCCGGATGCCCTCGGCCGTTTGCGGAAAATCCGCCCATACCTTGTTCTCCAGCTGGGCCGCGGCTTCAAAATCGGCGTCGGAACCGTTGAATGCGCGTATTTCCATGGCGTCGTTTTCGTCCTTGGGGCGTCTGTCCCTGCCTGCGCGTCGCGCGTAAGGGCAGGTCAACGGATGTTGTCGCTTGCACTATGGCACTTTCGGAGTCCGCCTGTCAATTATCGCCCCTTTGGCCGTCCTGGCCGCGGCGCGGCGCCGGTCCGCGCGGGCGGGCCTGGCGCCCGGATCGTCCGCCTCCCGCCTTCAGAGCGCCCAGGGCCAGAGACGGGACAGGAAGCCGGACAAGGGGCTGAAACGCAGGATGGAGTAGGCAATCACGAGGATCAGAAGCCACCGCATCCAGTCCTTGGCCCGTTCGTTCTCCACCATGAAATTCGCCGCCAGCCACGCGCCCACGCTCTGGCCTACGGCCAGGATGAGGCCCAGGCCCCACCACAGGCGGGTACCCAGGAGGATGAACGCCGCCAGCGCGACCAGCGTGAAACTCAGCACCGCCAGCAATTTGAGTTTGTTGGCATGCACCAGCGCGTAGTTGGCCCCCAGGACCAGGCCGGCCAGGATGAAGAGGCCGACCCCCGCCTGGATGAAGCCGCCGTAGGCGCCGATCAGGGCGAACAGCGGCAGGCGTCCCCACCGCGGCCGGCCCGCCGCGCTTGCGTCGGTCTCCGCCCGCAGCCATTGTTCGGGTTTCAGGAGGATCGTGGCCAGCACCAGCACCAGCATGCCCATGATGGCCCAGTTCATCTCCTGTTCGTTGACGTCGGAGGCGATGGCCGCGCCGGCCGCGCCGCCGAGCGTCATGACGCCCGTATAGACGAGATCGGAGCGGGTCGGGGCCAGCGCCTTTTTCCGTTGCAGGGTCGCCACGGCGGCGATATTCTGGAGGGCCACGCCGATGCGGTTGGTGGCGTTGGCTTCGTGGGCCGGTACGCCCAGGTAGACCAGGATCGGCAAGGTGATGGCCGAACCGGAGCCGGCCAGGGTATTGATGACGCCGGCCGCGACGCCGGCGGCGATGGCCAGCGCGGCCTTGAGGAATGTCAGGTCGTCCACAGGGCTTCGCGGTGCTCCGTCCCTGGCCGCGCGGACCGGGACCGGGTTTCAGAAAGCCGGCGCCAGGCGCGCCAGGCGTTCCACCGTTTTCTCCAGATCCGCCTCGCGGGTGGCGAAGCTGATGCGAACGTGCGCTTCCCCGGCGGCGCCGAACGCCGCGCCGGGGGTCGTGGCGATGTGCGCTTCTTCCAGCAGGAACGCGGCCAGTTCGACGCTGGTCTTCCGGGTATGCGGAAAATGCATGAACAGATAGAAGGCGCCCTGCGGCGGAAAGCAGTCGATGCCTTCGATCTCCGCGAAGGCGTCCAGGAGAAACGCGCGGCGCCGCGTATACGCCTGCCGCATGTCCGCCACGCAGTCCTGGGGCCCGTTCAGGGCCGCGACGCCGGCCGTCATGGTGAAACTGGCGGCCGAGGTGACCGAATTGGTCATGTAACTGCGCCCGACGCGAATGACGTCCTCGGGTCCCATCAGCCAGCCCAGGCGCCAGCCGGTCATGGCGTAGGCCTTGCTGAAGCCGTTGACGATCAGGGTGCGTTCGGCCATGCCCGGCAAGACGGCGGGCGAGACGTGCCGGTAGCCGGGGTACACGATGTGCTCGTAGATTTCGTCGCTCAGGAGGTAGACGTCGCGCGCGATAGCGGCGTCGGCCAACGCCTGCCGGCTCGCGGCGGAAAAGACGTACCCGACCGGGTTGTTGGGCGACGTGGCCATGATCATCCGCGTGCGGGGCGTCAGGCAACGCGCCAGCGCGTCCGCGTCGATCTGGAAACCCTGGCTGCGCTGGAGCGGGAGAGGCACGGGCCGGCCGCCCGCGAGTTCGACCATCGGCTTGTAGCTGACCCAGGCCGGATCCAGGATCACCACCTCGTCGCCGGGATTCAGGACGGACATGAGCGCGACGTAGATCGCCCATTTGCCGCCGGGCGTGACGACGAAGTTGGCCGGCGTCGCCGGGACGCCGTTCTCCCGCTCCAGCTTGGCGGCCAGCGCCTCCAGCAGGGCCGGGCTGCCGTAAGAAGTGGGATAGTGGGTGTCCCCGGCGCGGATGGCCGCGAACGCCGCTTCCTGGATATGGCGCGGCGTGTCGAAATCGGGCTCGCCGCCCGCCAGGTTCACGACGTCCAGGCCGGCCTGCGCCATCTCCCGGCCTTTCTGCATCATGGCCGCCGTCGGCGACGGGGGCATGCGGGAAAGCCGGCGCGACAGGGTGCGCATAGTGAGGTCCTCGTTACGCCAGGGCGGCCAGATAGGCCCGGCAGAAGTAGTCGACCCCGTCCGGGGTCAAACCGGCGACGTTGATGCGGCCCGTGGACATGAAATAGACGCTGTGGTCGCGGCGCATGGTTTCGTTGACCGCGGCCGGAATGCCCGTCAGGGAGAAAAGGCCCCGTTGGCGGGCGATGAAGGCGAAATCTTCCTGCGCCCCCAGTTCCTGCATGGTTTCCGCCAGCAGGCTGCGCATGTCGTTGATGCGATCGCGCATGCCGGCCAGTTCCGCGGCCCATTGCGCGCGCGTCTGCGGGTCGCCCAACACCCGCTCCACGATTTGGGAGCCGTGCCCAGGGGGCGTGGACCACAACGTACGCGCCATGACCTTCAAGCTGTCCGCGACGCGGCGCGCCGCGTTCGGCGGCAAGCCCAGGCAGGTCAAGGCCCCTACCCGTTCGTTGTAGAGACCGAAATTCTTGGAATAGGAACTGCATATCAGGAGCGGCGCGCCGCTGCGCGCCAGGAGCCTGACCCCGGCGGCGTCCTCGTCCAGGCCGCGTCCGAAGCCCTGGTACGCCAGATCCACGAGCAGCAGCAACTGCCGTTGCAAGGCGATCGCCTTGACCTGCTCCCACTGGGCCAGGGTCAGATCCACGCCGGTCGGATTATGGCAACAGCCATGCAGCAACAGCGCGTCGCCCGCGGGGATCCGGCGCAGCGCGTCCAGGAACGCGTCGGCGTCCAGCGCGTGCCGGTCGGCGTCGTAATACGGATACGACTGGATCGCGACGCCGGCCAGGCGTCCGATCTGCGCGTGGTTGGCCCAGGTCGGGCGGCTGATCCACAGGGACGCCTGGGGCGCGTGCCGGGCCATGAGCTCGCAGGCCAGGCGCAGGGCGCCCGTACCGCCCGGCGTCTGCACCGTGACGCTGGCCTCGGCCGCGGCCAACGGACTGTCCGCGCCCAGGATCATGCGCCGTATGCGCAGGCCGAAAGCCGCCAACCCGTCGATGGGCAGGTAATTCTTGGTCGCCTCCTGCTCCCAAATCGCGCGTTCGACGTTTTTCACCGTATCCAGAATGGGCACGTTCCCGGCCTGATCCTTGAAAACCCCGACGCCCAGGTTCAGTTTCCGGGGGTTGGGATCGGCGTTGCAGGCCGTGGTCAGGCTGTAAATGGCGTCCGGCGGCACTTCAGGCATTCGTTCGAACATGAGGGTACCCTGGTTTCAGGTTAGGACCGGCACGAAATCGAAAGCGTCTACGTCCACCAGACCCTTGTCGGTCAGCTTGAGGCGGGGGATCACTTCCAATCCCATGAAACTCATGGCCATGAGCGGATCGTACATCCGACCGCCCAGCGCGCGGGAAACTTCCTGCAACCGCTGGTACTGGCGCTGCACGTCCGGCAGATCGGCGTCGGACATCAGGCCGGCGATAGGCAAGGGCATGCGGGCCAGCACGGCCTCCGCGGTGGCGGCGGCGATGCCCCCGCCCATGTCCGCCACGGCGCGCGCGGCGTTGCGCATGGAGGCGTCGTCGGCGCCGATGACGATCAGGTTGTGGTGGTCGTGCGCGACGGTGCCGGCCAAGGCCCCGCGTTGCAGGCCGAAGCCCTGGACGAAGGCGTTCGCCATGGAGCCGCCGCGCCCGTGGCGTTCGATGACGGCAATCTTGAGCACGTCCGCCGCGGGATCCGCCTGCACCTGTCCGTTCCGGACCGGCAACGTATGCTGGCGCGCCTCGGTCACGATCCGTTTCTCGACCGCGCCGATGACCCGCGCGGTCGCGTGCGCGGACGCGCCGGGCGCCGGCAGCGCGAAATCCACCTGCGCCCAATCGATGCGCAAGGTATTCAGGACCGCGTCCGGGACGGGGACGCGCGCGGGGGACGGGGCGGGGACGCGTTCCCCGGCGGACAATACGGCTTCGCCGCCGGCCCATACCCAGACGGGCGCCAAATCGTTGGCCTCGTCCCATACCGCCAAATCCGCGCGGCGTCCGGGGCTGATGGCGCCCCGGTCGTCCAGCCCGAACCATTCCGCCGCGTTGAGCGTAGCCAGGCAGAAGGCGTCCGCCAGCGCCAGGCCTTGCGCGTGCGCGCGGCGCACGAGGCAATCCACGCTGCCTTCCTGCAGGAGATCGGCCGGGATGCGATCGTCGGTGCAGAAGCAGATGCGGCGCAGGGTGCGGGGCGTCACCAGCGGCAGGAGCGCGTCCAGATCGCGCGTGATGGTGCCTTCCCGGATCAGAATGTACATGCCTTTGGCCAGTTTTTCTTCCGCTTCGGCCAAGGTCGTGCATTCGTGGTCGCTGCCGATGCCGGCGGCGAGATAGGCGTTGAGGTCCGGGCCCGAGAGCTGGGGCGCGTGGCCGTCCACGACGGCCGGCTGGAACGCCTGCAAGATGGACAGGCACTTCGCGTCGCCGCGCACGACGCCCGGATAGTTCATCATCTCGGCCAGGCCGTGGACCACGCCTTCCGCGTAGAGCGTCCGCAGGGCCGTCGCGTCCAGGTCGGCGCCGTTCGTCTCCAGGTGGCTGGCGGGTACGCAGGAGGGCGCCATCCACTTCACGCTCAAGGCCGTCTCCTGGCTGCAGGCGTGCATGTAGCGAATGCCGGCCGTCCCGGCTACGTTGGCGATTTCATGGGGATCGGCCATGACGGTCGTAACGCCGCGCGGCGTCACCGTCCGGCTGAAAGGCAGCGGCGTGCAGAGACTGCTTTCGATGTGGACATGGGCGTCGATGAGGCCGGGCGTGACCAACAGGCCCTGGCAGTCGATTTCCTGCGGACCGGCATAGTCCGGGGCTACGCCGGCGATGCGACCCTCCGCGACGGCGACGTTGCCGGTCTCGATCGCCCCCGTGAACGCGTTCAGGATGCGCCCGTTCTTCAGGACGAGGTCCGGCGCCGCGGCGCCGCGGGCGACCTTGATCAGGCGTTGCAGCTGGCGATGGGTCAATGATGCATGCATACGAGGCGATTTTACCCTGTAATAACGGATTTTTCTTACATTCCCAAGGGGACGAAACGCACGCGGCTCAAGCGCTCGGCACAGGCCCGGTTGGCCTGCCCCTCCGCAAGCGCCATGGGCGCATCGAGGACTGCTATGCAGGGCGTCATGCGTCAGGCCTTGATTCCGCCATGCGCCGGGTAACGCTGGGACGAGATGGTCAGGATCTCCCGTTCCTGCCGCCCGATGATAAGGCCCCAGACCTGTACGGTTTGGCCTTGCTGCGCATACCGTTCGGGATAAGCCTGCCGCGCGGCCTGCGCCAAGGGATCGTCCGGAGCGTCGTCCATCTTCAGTTCCAGAATCACGACTTCGCGGGCGAAGGCCACGACCAGATCCGGCCGGCCGCGCTGCAGATTCACTTCCGCCTGCGCGTCGGCCCGGTATTGCAGGGACAGGAGCGCCAGGTGGAGCAGGGACTGGTAACAGTTTTCCGAAGGCGCGCGCTCCCGATGCGTAAGCGACGCCAGAAGCCGGTTGCCGGCCTGCCGCAAGGCATCGGGATCGCGCGCGAGCAGGGCTTGGCAGACGTCCGCGATGTGCGCGAAAGACAGGGACGCCGTCTGGAGCGCATAGGCCAGCAGATCCTGGATGAAACTGGCTGCGACCTCCAGGTTGGGAAAGTCGGTGACGTAATCGTCGCTGTCCGGGTCGAAACGGAGCGTCAGGTATCCCGTCTGGAACAGAACCTTGGCCAGCGCGGGTTTGGCCCAGTCCGGGGCGGAGGCTCCGGCCGCGCGCGGATTGCGCCAGAGCGCCGCCAACTGATCCGGTTGCAGAGTGCCTCGCACGACTTCGTGGCTGGGAATGCGATGGACGTCGCGCACATCGCAATCGTGCCTTTTGAGCATATGAGGCAGGAAGAAGGGTACGCCGGTGTCTATCCAATAATGATGCAACGCTTTCTCGTTCAGGCAGGTGAGAACGGAATAGGGATTGTAGACCCGCTCGTCATCCGACGCGCCGGGCGCGAAGAGATAGCCGTTGTAGTACTCCCGCATGCGGGCTGCCGCGTCGGCGATGGGCCGCCGTCTGTTGTCGGTCAAATCCGTCATGTAGGGACGCAGGCGCGTCTGCATCTCCCGTTCCGTGAAGCCCAGCAGGCCGTTGAAGCGCGTCTCGTGGGACAGATCCCGCAAGTCGTTCAGACCGGAGAAGAGGCTGGTGCGGGCGAACCGCGTGATGCCCGTGAAGAAGACGAAACGCAGATGCTCGTCGCTGCTTTTGAGCGCGCCGTAGAAATTGGCGAGGGCCGCCTGGATTTCGGGCAAGGCCGGATTTTCTAGGTTGTGCAGCAAGGGATAGTCGTATTCGTCAATCAAGACAACGACTTTGCCGACCGTCGCCGCGAGCGCTACGAGAAGGTTGCGGAAAAGCGTGCTTGCGTCTCTGGCCCCGCGCGGTTGCGGCAGCTGGAATTGGTCAAAATAGTCGACGATGCAGGCGTGCAATCCGTTGTGCAGGGTGGCCGCGTCCAGCGTGTGCCACGTCTCCATGTTGAAGCGGATAACCGGCGCGGGATCCGGCCAAGTCCAGTTCGGGCTTTGGGGCGTTCTGTCCTCAATCTGCGTTCCGCGAAAGAGAGCCGCGCGGCCCTGAAACAGGCATTCCAGGGTGGAGACCAGCACGCTTTTACCGAAGCGCCGCGGGCGGGCGAGGCAACAGTACTTGCTGTACCCGTCCAGCATATCCGCGATATAGGCGGTCTTGTCAACGTACAGTTCGTTGCGCGCCCGCAGTTCGGCCAAATGGCTGGTGCCGCCGGGCAGAGGTTGCAAAGAGGCCATGAGCCGCCGCTCCGCTTGGCGCTGGATTACCCAATCTCATTGTAGACCATGCGGCGGGCAGGGATAGCGCAGGGGGATCGGAGCGCAAGCCCCATGAGCTAAGGGATACGGAGGCTATGTCACGTATGCGGAGACAACCAGGTCAGATGTTCGCAGCCATCTCTCCGTCAGATGCATTACGCGTCGCGGAATACATGGCGACGATGCCACGCGAGGTATTCGGGGTTGGGATCGTTCCTAGAGTACCGCGGCCGACGCATGGACTGAGATTCAAGATTGGAAAACCAGTTTTGCCAAGCGCTGCCCTGTCCATGCAAAGCAGGCGAGACCAAAAGGCGATAATCGTCGCTGAGACTGATGCCTCCTCGGTCGAAGGCCTTGTGATGGAGTACGCAGAGAGCTAGGCCATTGGGTACTTCATCCGGTCCTCCGTTGGCATGCCAGCGAATGTGCGCCGCTTCAAGGCCAATCAACTGATCGTCAATGCGAATGTCGTAGCCGCAGATGGCGCAACGATATTCGTAGGCTTGTATGACTTCAAGGCGAAAGCGAGGATCGCGCGGCCGGAGCAGGCGTTCCTGGGATTCCCAGTATTCCCGCAGGCCGACTGTTTCCAACAGTTCGCTGTGATAGCTGAGGGGAAAGTAGGTGCGCAACAGATGTTCCACGACTTGCTTGAACAGCGTCGCGTCATCCCGTAGCAGATGCCATGTCGCCTCTGGCAATCCGCCCTTGACATCATCGCTGCGCAACAAAGGCGGCCGCAACCCTCCGGATGCAGCTGTATGTTCCGCCTTCAGCCCTTCAATTTCCCATAGTCCGTCATTGCGCAGGTAATCGAAAGGGTGCTCCGGGTGATAGCGTCTGTGCGGAGGCCCAAAGCGCTTCAGCAGTTGCTTCAGGGTTGTTTCAATGTCTCGATAAAGAAGCAATCTCGGCTCTTCGCGCTTGAGACAGCCCAAGGCCAAGAGAAGCAATAGGGGCTTCTTATGGGGCGCTCGTTCCTCATGGCGCCGCCACGTATTCAAAGACGCGAGCTTCTGCCAGAATTGTTCCGCAGTCACGGTCGCGGTGGGCAAGGCGTATGATGGCTCATCGCGAGTGCGTCATATTCAGACAAAGACAGGCTTGCGCGCCATAGACGCACGCCGCGGGAGGCGAGATAGCCTCCCGCGGCTCCAACCGCAGTCATCTGCGCGCCTAAGCCCTTCAACACCTTGTGAGATAGTGGCTGTCCGTATCGTCGAGTGCAGCCACAGACTGCCCGCCGCCTTCAGCACGCGCCGCATCTCCAGCAGCCGCACCGCCGTGTAGATCAGACACGAGAACATGCTCTTGCCATGGATGGTCTTCACGCTCTCAAGGTAAGTGGTATAGTGCCTGTCGCTCTTCCGCCAGTTCGCCGTGCCACGCATCGTCCACGTCGTCCACCGTTCACATATCCTTGAACGCCGCGCCCGCCGCCGCGCTCCCTAATTAGGTGCCGCATAGTTCGCATTGCTGTTGAACGGCGGATCCAGGTAGATCAGATCCACGCTCTCGCTCTCCATCCCGTGAACACGTGCAGGTTGTTGCCTGTGAAGATCGTCCGGTTCTTGGTGGTCATTTGGTTTTGAACCCTGTAACTACTGACCAGTGTCTATCTTCATCCATTTGAGAGTGCGATGATCTTTCTTGTCCATCTTCGTTGAGATAGTACTCTGAATGTTGACCAACACTGTAATCGTCTGTAAAAACAGCAACAATATTGTTGCTTTCGTCTTCTAGGACACGCTTGATACTGGGTCGCAGTTCTTCATGCTTGAACACTGTCTTGTCTTTCACCGTATCCTTATAAATACGCAACTCCTTTTTCTCTTTGAGATTCAAGTTCAATTTTCACGAAATTAGGAGCTGATTTGACAAAATATCCATCAGAGAATTAGCAATTTCATGTAGTTCCATAATGTTATTCCTTATCCCATAGCGAGGCACGCGCTGCCTCCCGTTTCCGCAGGTGTTGCCAGATGCGTACGGCGGCATTACAGGCCGCCGCTTCGTATGCCCGCTACGGGCCAGCAAGGGCCGCCCTGCTAGGGGGACGTCCAGTGGTTGGAAACTGACTACACTTTGAAACCAGTGATTATGGTGTAGTGCTGCTCTTCGTCAATCTCGCGATGGCTGGAAACCATGTTCCCGTTTTCATCAGGATAGTATTCCGACTCGACGCCGAAATTGTAGTCCTTTGTGAATACAGCCTTGACTGGGTTGTTCGGATCGTTGATCACTTGATCGATTACAGGTCTGATTTCCTTATACTTGACTACAGTGCCTTCGTTCTTGGCCCTGTTCAAGCGATCGTAGTCAGTATGCGGTTCAGAGCCGCTGTATCCGATCAATTTGTCCCAAGGGACTACCCTAGTTGCAATCTGTTCCAGAAACGTGCTGATTAATTCAACAATGTCCATGCATTTACTCCTTAGGTTCCTGCATCTCTTGGATCCAGATGGTGTTGATGCATTGTTGCACCGCAATAAGGATTGTATTGCGCCCTCTACAATACGCATGATGGTTTTCCATGTTAGGCATGCAGTATGCGCTCTCTCTTGAGTTTAGGCGTCCAACTGGCGTATGGCGCGGGCGAAACGCACCGCGCGCAACGGTCGCTCCAGCGTGAAAGATATGTACCGCCCCAGCAGAAAGGCGCTGGATTGCACCGCGGCGTTACGGTACTTGCGGGATTTCACGGCGGACCAGTCGCGCGTTTGCCAGTAGCGCAAGAACTTGAAGGTCTCCAAATCAAGCGGCAACGCATCCTGTTGGACAGGGCCGCACGACGGGCACAGCATGCCGCCTTGGCTGACGCTGAAGAAGCATGGCCGCGGTTGCGCCTCCTGACCGCAGGCGAGGCAATGGAAAAGTTCAGGTTGGAAGCCGGCCCAACCCAGTGCTTGGAGGTCGAACCAGCGCGCCAGAACGGGCGCCTGGTTCGGATCGGCGTCCAGTTCCTGCAACATGAGGAAAAGCAACTGGTATATGCGCTGATTCAAGTCAGGGTCTTCTTCCGGGTGCGCGAGATTATCCACCAGTTCGCAGGCGTAACTGGCGTAGGTCATGAGTTCCAACGTGGAACGGCACTGGGGAAAAGCGTGGCGCACTTGGACTTCCGACACTTCGGGCAGCCACTTGGACTTGCGCAAAACCAAGGCTACATGCATGAAAGGTTCCACATGGCCGGCCTTCCGACTTCTCGCCTTGCGCGCGCCGCGCGCCAAGGCATCCAGCTTCCCCAGATCGGGCGTCAGGAGCGTCAGGATGCGATCCGCTTCCTGGTGGTTCCGGTATTTGAGGATCAGGGCCTCGCAATTGTGTAGACGCGTGGGCAGAGACATGGAACGGAGAATCGGAAACGCGGGCCCAGGGAACTGCCCGCGAAGGGAGTACAGTATAGCGGAAAATCCCGCATCGGTTCAGGGTCACGCGGGACAGGCATGGGGTAGAGGTTTGCCTGTCCGGATTACTTCTTCCAACGCGTATCGCTGATAGCATTAGACGGATCCTTGGTTGCATGGAAAGCTGATGGCGCACATGACATCCCATTCTTCGGCGGCCTTGACGGCGGCGGTGGTCGGGGCCGGCACAGGGGGCAAATTAAGCGCGGCGGCGTTGCACCGTTCGCCCCATTTCGCCCTGATCGCCGTGGCCGACGTTAACTCCCAGGCCTTGCAGGCCGCCCAGGCGCGCTATCCCGATATCCAGACTTTCCTGAACCCCAACGCCATGCTGGCGACCCTTGACGCCAACGTCGTATGCATCAGCACGCCTCCGGCGCGGCATGAAGCCGGCGTTGCGGCGGCGTTGAACTTGCCGCTGCAAGGCCTGCTGGTCGAGAAGCCGCTCGGACACAGTTACGCGTCCGGCGCGGCTATTCTGGAGGCCGTTCGCCTGCGTCAATTGCCCTTGGCCGTGCCCCATGGCTTGTTGGTGCGTCCGACGCCGCGCGCGGCGTTGCAACGCATTCAGGAGGGCGATATCGGCGATTTGACCCTCATGGAAATTCAGTGCCGCGGATGGGACATCCTCAACGCGGGCATCCATTGGCTGGATTTCTGCGTCCACGCGACCGCTATGGCCCCGGTGGATCACGTCATGGCGTTGTGCGACTCTCAAACCCGCACCTATAGGGACGGCCTGCAAGTGGAAACGGCCGCGGTGACCTACGTCCAACTCCAGTCAGGCGCGCGCATCGTCATGCAGACCGGGGATTACGTGGACGTCGCCCAGGAAGGCAAAGACGCCTTGATGCGGTTCGTAGGCACGCGCGGACAGTTGGAGTTCTGGCCTTGGACGGAAGGCTACCGTCTCCTCAACGCCCGGCATCCGCGCGGTACGCTGATCGTGCCCGAGGAACGGGAAACGCGTTCGGGCCATCAGATCCACCTCGACAATCTGGCGGCTCAAATTGCCCGCGGCGAACCGGATTACGCGCTGGCCGAAGCTTCCTTGCAGGCTCTGGCCATGTGCGAAGCGGCTTATCTCTCCCACCGGCATCAATGCAAAGTGACTTTGCCCTTGTCTGCGTTCGAACCGCCCGCCCCGACGGACTGGGAGCCGGGGAGCCTCTATCTGGGCGACGGGGGCGGGCGCGATGGGCGCGCGTTGCCCTGACGCCAAGCGGAACCATGCCTGCCAGGATCCGTTTCGGCATTGTAGGGCCAGGGTGGCGCACGGAATTTTTTCTGCGCATCGCCCAGCTCCTGCCCGACCGTTTCGAGGTCGTCGCGGTCCTGACGCGCAATCCCCAACGGGGAGCGGCCCTGACGCAGCAATGGGACGTACCCACAGTTACGACCTTGCCGGAATTGCTGGCCTATGACGCGCTGCAATTCGTGGTCGTCAGCGTATCCCAGGCCAGCGCGCCTGCCGTGATTCGGGCAGTTGTCGAGCAAGGATGGCCCGTTCTGACCGAAACGCCGCCGGCTCCGTCCTTACCCGAACTGATGGCACTGCATGCCTTGGTCGCGCAAGGCGCGCGCATACAGGTCGCGGAACAATACCAGTTCCAACCTATGCATGCTGCCCGCATCGCGCTGGCGCGGAGCGGCAAACTCGGCTTCGTGAACCATGTTCAACTCTCGGTGGCGCACGGCTACCACGGCATCAGCTTGATCCGGCAATTGCTCGGCATCGGATTCGAAAACGCCTCCGTGCAGGCGCAGCGGCTGGAGGCGCAGATTGTCGCCGGACGCGGCCGCACCGATCCGCCGCCGCCGGAAAAGTTGGTCGCGTCCACGCAAACGATAGCGCTCCTGCGTTTCGGGAACCGGTCCACCTTGTACGATTTCGCGGGGGAACAGTATTTCTCGTGGATCCGGAGTCCCCGCGTACTGGTGCGCGGCACCCACGGCGAGATTGGGCAGGATTCCTTGCGCTATCTGCAAGACGCGCGCACGCCTATCTATCAGACCCTGCAACGAGTGGATGCCGGCCTGGAAGGCAATCTGGAAGGCTTTCACCATCAAGGGGTCATGATCGGGGACGAATGGATTTACCGGAATCCCGTAGCGCCCGGCCGTTTGGCGGACGACGAAATCGCTGTTGCCGCCTGCCTGTTGGGCATGGATCGATACGTGCGCACAGGCGAGGAATTCTATGGGTTGGCGGATGCGGCCCAGGATCAATACCTGAGCCTGCTTATGGAGCAGGCGCTACGGGAAAAACGGACGGTAGAATCCGAAACGCAGATCTGGGCGCAGGAAGTTTGAGGCGCTGAGGCAAGGATTATCAATGCCTGTTATGGCAGAAATGCGCCATAAGCCCCAAGACATGGCCAGGCCAGACAGAATCACATCTTGGCTATCGGCTATCCGCAAATCTCAATACTGTTGAGATCGGCTCTTGGAAATTACGACTGTACTGCCTCAGGGCGTGTCTCATCCACCGCTCGTGCAATCGTTGCAACAGTCAGGCGTGTTCAATGGTATTGACCAAAATGTGTTTTCTGCCGCACAACCCATTTAACCGCTGCTGGCTGGACGGCCTTCATGGCTTTCCGGCCTATGACGTGCTCGGATGGGACTGCCGAAGGAGAAGGATACGCGCCGTAGGATGTCAAGGTCTCTACAACGTGCGGTTCCAGTGGGAGTTTGGCAATCGGCGTTACCTGCCCATATAGATAATCAAGTCCGTTATGATCCTGTTGCAGGCTATAATACAGTCTCTCTTGATGACTTGCCTAGGCAATTTTAAGGAATGCGTCGCGGTTCGCTCTATAAGGATGACTATAGCCCTCAACTCACGGGGCACGAAACCTTTCCCTTACGTTATGGGTGGCTCAAGAAGGCCTTTGATGCGGTTCTTGCTACCGAAGGCGGCGAGCCCAATAGATGGGTTTTCGCAGAGGACGATGCCATTGCGCGCTTCGGCGTCGGCAAGAACATGGTCGCATCCATACGGCATTGGGCCAAAGCAGCGGGCGTTCTTGAAGAAATGCCAAGTTCCGGGAGCATTGCGACAACAGACTTGGGACGACTTCTCTTTGGCCAGGAAGGCCTTGATCCCTACATGGAGAATCCGGCTACGTCTTGGATAGTGCATTGGCATTTGAGCGGCCGGCCGGACAAGACGACATGGCATTGGGCTTTCAGTTACTATCCTGCTGCGACTTTCAGTCGGAACGCCTTGGCGGAGGCGCTGGAGCAGTTGGCCCGCGAGCGCAATTGGAAACGCGCCTCCGCCGCGACGATCAAAAGGGACGTAACCTGTTTCGTGCGTACCTACGTAGCGCAGTTGTGGTCCTCAAAGACGGACTATGAAGATGTCTTGGAATCGCCCCTGACGGAACTCGGGTTAATTAGCCCTTTAGACCGACAAGACCATTTTCAGTTCGTTCAAGGACCTAAACCGACTTTGGGACTAGGAGCGTTCGGCTACGCGGTGACCGATTTTTGGAATAGTCAATTGACTGCCGCGAATACGCTTTCCTTTGAATTGCTTGCGCTTGCTCCTGGTTCTCCTGGCAGAGTCTTCCTTCTGGAAGAAAACGATGTTGCAGAGATGCTGGCAGGGCTGGAGGCCATAAGCGGCGGGGTCTACAGATGGTCAGAGTCAGCCGGCCTCAAACAACTGAGCAGGACTGTCGCACTTCCACAGATAGGGGCTATGAAGTTGCTCTCGGTCGATTATGATCGTGCATATCCAAAGAGTTCCGTCCCATGACTCTGTCTGCTCGGGTCAAAGTTGCTCGCCGCTTTCAGCGTGCAATCCGTATTGACGCGGATCTTACCCATCCAACGGCGCTGCAAGGTTTTATCTGCCCCCCGTCCGCGTCCGAATTGCTCATGCGTATGGCCCGCCATGTCATGGAGGACGGTCAAGGAGCTTTTACTTGGACAGGAACCTATGGCAGCGGGAAATCCAGTCTTGCGCTTGCCTTGGGGGCGGTATTGGGTCCAGACGGGCCTCTGAAAGACCATGCAGCCCAAGCCTTGGGGAAGGAAACGGTAGCGAGGCTATGGGATGCTTTGCCTCCGCGCAAGAAAGGTTGGCGGGTGCTTCCGGTTGTTGGATGCCGAGAACCCTTGGCCCAAGTTATGGGAGAGGCCATCGAGAACGCAGGTTTCCTGAGAAATCAACAACCTGTTGCCTGGACTGAACAACGAGTTATCTCTTCCTTGCAAGAGATTGCTATGCAATTCCCCCGCGCAGGGGGCGGCCTCATAGTGTTCGTTGATGAGATGGGCAAATTTCTGGAAGGGGCGATCTATGGCGAAACGGATATCTACTTTTTTCAACAACTGGCTGAGGTAGCCTCGCGCAGTGGCAAACGGTTGCTTCTCGTGGGCATACTCCATCAAGCCTTTGAGGAGTATGCCTACCGCTTGTCGCGTACGATGCGGGAGGAATGGTCCAAGGTTCAAGGACGCTTCGCGGATTTGGCTTTCAGTACCAGCGGCGAAGAGCAGATTGTTCTCTTGGCCCAAGCCATAGAGAGCGATCATAAACCTGCTGAACTTGGAAGTGTGGCAAGAGACGTAGCCGCCCAGCATCGCAGGACTGTTTCTCCGCATCTTGCGCGCAGACTGGAAGACTGCTGGCCTTTGCATCCCCTCGTCGCCTGCCTGTTAGGCCCGGTTTCTCAACGTCGATTCAGTCAAAACCAGCGTAGCCTCTTCGGCTTCCTGAATTCAGCGGATCCCTTGGGTTTCAGGGACTTTCTGCAACAGGCTGCCGAAGGCGATCTGTATGAGGTCTGCCATTTGTGGGACTATTTGCAGATCAACCTTGAGCCGTCGATCATGGCTTCCCCGGACGGGCATCGCTGGGTGCTTGCCGCAGACGCGCTGGCGTTCTGTGAAGCCAAGGACGGAAGCGAATTGCACCTGCGCCTCCTCAAGACGATCGCGCTTGTCGATCTGGTCAAGGACCGGTCAGGCTTGGTCGCCAGTTTCAACTTGCTTTGCTTGGCGCTTCAGGGTTTCGACCCGTTGGCAATCAAGAGCGCCTTGCGCGAACTGCAAGATTGGTCCTTGGCCATTTACCGCAAATTCAATGGCTCGTACAGCATATTTGAAGGTAGCGATTTCGATATTGAAAAGGCGTTACGACGGGCTTTGGGTTCCATAGGTGAAGTGGACTTTGACAAACTCAATGAGATCGCTGGTTTTCAGCCGATCGTGGCCAAGCGCCATTACCATGAAAAGGGAGCGTTACGCTGGTTTGACTTGGCCTTGGTTCCTTTACGCGATATTGAAAGCGTTGCCGACGGTCATGTGCCCCGGCACCGAGCGGTCGGCACCTTTTTCTTGGCTGTACCTACGCAACGAGAGACGGTCAACGTCGCGGAAGGGATGGCTCAAAGAATTGTCAGACAATATGGAAGAGGAAATATCGTTGTCGGTATCCCGCAGGCATCGCTTGACATCGTTTCGCTGGCTCAAGAACTCTTAGCCATGGAGTTCGTTCGCGAACATACTCCGGAGTTGCAAGGGGACCGCGTAGCGCGAAGGGAGGTTATGTCCCGCATTGCAGAGTTGCGGTCTCGTATGAAAACGGAACTGGACCGCGCGCTCGACAACACGCGCTGGTTCTGTAATGAACGCGATGCGTGCCAGCTGCCTCTCTTCCAGTTGAGCAGTCTCGCGTCCGACTTGGCGCATGCCACGTATAAGGATGCACCGGTTTTGTGCAACGAGCTTCTCAATCGAACCAAACCTTCCAGTAGCGCTGCCGCTGCGAGGAATGCTCTCTTACGGTGTATGGCCCTGAATGAAGGTGAAGAACGGCTGGGCATCCAGGGCTTCCCGGCAGAAGGCGGGCTATTCGCTTCTCTCTTGGATACGACAGGTCTATATCGCAAGACTCCAAGTGGTTGGCGTCATGTACCGCCTATGGACGATGCCGACTTTGGAAATCTTGCTCCATCATGGCAAGCAGCACTGGACGCGGTACGGAGGGCTGATCATCGTACCGTTGCGCTAGCCGAGATTTATGCTATTTGGCGCGCTCCTCCATTCGGAATCAAGGAGGGGATGTTGCCGGTTTTAGCCGCAGCGTTCTTGCTTTCCCATCGCCAGTCGCTGGCCATTTATCGAGAGAATGTGTTTCAGGCGCGTGTAACGGACTTGGATATGGATTACTTGACCAGGGATCCCAACGATATTCAAGTCAGGTGGATGGTGCTTTCGGATGACGCTCGACATCTCTTGTCGGATTTGGCGGACGTTGTCAGAAGCTTGGATAAAGGCAACGCCCTTGCGAGCTTGGAGCCTATAGACGTAGCCAGAGGTTTGGTGTCTATTTACGATCAGTTACCCGCTTGGGTAGACCGTACGCGGCGCATTTCGGCTAAGGCAGACAAGGTGCGTCAACTGCTCAAGCGCGCCAACGACCCCAATCGCCTGATCTTTGACGATGTGCCCCAGGCTTTGGCCAATGACTTCAACGCGTTGGAAGAAGACGCGGCGCGCATAGCCCACGAAGTGAGAGAAGGCTTGCAGGAATTGCAACAAGCGTATCCTTCAATGCTGCATCGTCTGCGGGAATCACTCTTGACCGAATTGCAAGTGCCCAGTGCTTCTCCAACTATGTTATCGGAATTGCGCAAGCGAGCGGCCAATGTCCGTCAGCTAAGCGGGAACCATCGCCTCGAATCGTTCGTGGTTCGATTGGCAGCCTTCCACGGCACAGATGCCGATATGGAGAGCTTGGCTAGCATGGCTACGAACAAGCCTTGTCGCAATTGGGTGGACTCGGATATTGATCAGGCAAGATTGAATCTGGCAGAATTGGCGCAGAGTTTCATTCGCATAGAGGGACTCGCGCATGTCCAAGGCCGAACGAATAAACGCCAAGCCATGGCCTTGGTGGTAGGATTGAACGGCAGACCCACGCCGTTGCATGAGGAGTTTGACGTAACGGACTTGGAACAGGACGATGTCAACGCTCTTCTCGCCCGTATGGAAAAGACGCTTGCGCATAGTGGTGAGAAGAGGCGTAGAATCATTCTGGCTACTTTGGCCGAGTTGAGTGCCCGGTACATAAGCGATGCCAAAGTCAACGAATAACCGGAAAGTGTCTGTGGATGCCGTACCTGCCATGAATGACAAAAGCACAGAGCGACACGTATTGGGGTTGTCGGGAGGCAGAGACAGCGCTGCTCTGGCCGTTTACATGCGCGAGACCTATCCAGAACTGGATATCGCCTATTACTTCACCGACACGGGCAAGGAATTGCCCGAGGTGTACGAATTTCTCACGCAGTTAGAGGGATTCTTGGGCAAACCCATTCTTCGCCTGAATCCAGATCGTGGCTTTGACTTTTGGCTGAAGCAATTCAACAATTACCAGGTCGTATCGTAATTACCCATCGGGCGTTCTCGTCTTGGGGACGCCCGTCCCATTTCCCTATTGGAGGTGCTCATGAGGAAAATTGTCTTTATCCTACTGTCGCTGGTCGCCATGTTCCTACCGACGGCGGTCTGGGCTCATGACGATCCCAGTTCCGACGAGCCGGACGTGGAGATCTTCGATGATGGGACTCACTCACACATCACGAATGTTCCGCCTGTCGGGGTCATGGTCGGGAATGCTCCCGTTATCAGGAATCATGCCGACGGGTCTCGGACGGCAGTCGGAATGGGTCGCATGCGGATCCGAGTTCCGTTACCAGATGAAACTCTCACTCCCGAAGGGCAGGAACGCAAGAACGCCGGACTTTCCGTTTATGAACCGCCAGATGATGCTCTGCTGGTCTGCCACGGATTCGGACCCAACTCCCACTGCTCGTGGAGAGGCGAGCGGTCGGTAGGTCTTGGGGATGAGGAAGTAACGACTTGGCGTCTTTCGGACTCGGGTCAGGCTCGGGTGGATCGCCAGAAGCGTCGGATCCGATTCCCGCATACGAACCGTCTGTCCGCCATCGAGACTTCCGGCGGCGAGTGGGTTCTGGGAGGGCCGGATCTAGTAGCACGATGGGCGTCCGTAGACTCGGAGAGATGCTATTCCCACAGTGACTATACGGAATGTTCGGCTCCCGGAGTCAGGGTTCGTTCGAATTCATCCTGCACCTACGAGTTTCGTAAACATCCCAGTTCGGGACTGTGGCAGGAATTTCCCCGTCGCTGTTCTTAGTCGCCATGTGGATGCCGTACCTGCTATGAATGACAAAAACACAGAGCGACACGTATTGGGGTTGTCAGGCGGCAGAGACAGCGCTGCTCTGGCCGTTTACATGCGCGAGACCTATCCAGAACTGGATATCGCCTATTACTTCACCGACACGGGCAAGGAATTGCCCGAGGTGTACGAATTTCTCACGCAGTTAGAGGGATTCTTGGGCAAACCCATTCTTCGCCTGAATCCAGACCGTGGCTTTGACTTTTGGCTGAAGCAATTCAACAATTACCTGCCTTCGCCGCAATCCCGCTGGTGTACTCGCAAGCTGAAACTGCGGCCCTTCGAGGATTGGGTGCGGCCGATGCTGGAGCATGGAGAAACCGTCTACAGTTACGTCGCCATTCGCGCGGATGAAGAGTATCGGGAAGGCTATGCATCCAAACACGAGCGGTTAATCGTGAAATTGCCCTTGAAAGAATCTGGTATTGATAAATCCGGTGTTTTGGAAATCCTTGAAGGTACAGGGCTAGGTTTGCCGCAGTACTATGAGTGGCGTTCTCGAAGCGGATGTACGTTCTGTTTCTTCCAACAGAAAATTGAATGGGTGAGGCTTATGGAGAGACACCCGCATTTCTTTGAAGAAGCGAAGCGTTACGAAAAGAGTGCCCTAACCCATGGTTCCCCTTTCACGTGGAGTCAAGGCGAGTCGTTAGAGGAACTTGCACGTCCCGAACGCGTTGAACAGATCAAGTCGGAACACCGCAAACGCCTAGAGCGGATGACCAGCAAGAAACTGGCTAACCCTCTCCGGCCTGAGGCGGAGCCGATTGATATTGACGAGCTATATGGTCAAGCCAAAGTATGCCTTGCTTGTCATAAATAGACGGTTCACCCTCGCGCATCAAATCATTTTCTTGTGCATGCCTTCATGAAGCGGGGATGGTCGCTCAACCAAAGGGAGTGGGAAACTCTAGGCGCAGCTATCTCCACCAGGCGGGTTTGGACCTCTGTCCCTCTTCTGGCCAACGAACAGTCCATGGTACCGGAGCGACCCGGCGTTTACGCTATCTGCGCTCATCCGCCTTTCGCTACGCCTTCTGACCTGCAGTCGCTGTTCAACGCCAGCTTGACTCCTCTCTATATTGGCAGGTCAGAAGCGAATATGCGAGACAGATTTCTTAAGCATTGCAACCGTCCGCACCAAAGACTGTCGAGGGCGAAAAGATGCTATCATGAAGGAGATCTTACCTTTTGGTATACTGTTTTGGCGAGAGATGACGTAAAGAATGCTGAAGCCTTGCTTATTCAATGCTTCGGACCGCCCGTCAACGATCGTCTGGGAGAATTCATGATCAAAGGGGTCATCAAACCACCTGTGCCCGCCTGAAAGGACAAGGAACGACTATGCAACTCTATCCAGCGATTAGAGCCCATATGGGGGATTGGACGTATTACATTGCCAGAATGCGCATGCGCGAAGTAGCAGCTGAAGTTCAGTTCGGCCATCAGGTTCATCAAGATTTCACATTGGATGAGGCCATCCAACGGACGATCAACGAGAGCCGCGTCAAGAAAGAACTTGTTACCTATCTGAGCGGATCTGCCGATCGGTTTTTTGCTTCCCTCGTAGTCGCTGCAGTCGGAGGCTCTCCCAGGTTTTTCCCCGTAGACATTACGGATAATCCTGAATTCAGACTGCTTGCCAGCGAGCGCAGTTTCTCTGATGCTTTTGGCGTATTGCAGTTTGCGGGTGACCAAAACTATTATGCGTTAGATGGGCAACACAGGCTAAAGGCTATAAAAACTCTTCTGGACCCTGAAAGCGACTTGGGATCGCAAGAACCGCCGCGTGATTTTGCTAACGAAGAAATATCGGTTCTGATGGTGATACGTCCTCAGGAGCAGTCCGAGGAAGAATGGCTATCGAAGTATCGAAGGCTGTTCTCCAATCTTAACCGCTATGCCAAACCTACCGATGCCGATACCAATATCATCATGGACGAGGATGACATTTTCGCTATTCTGACTCGACGGTTAATCGCTTCCCATAACTTCTTCACAGCCCCTGGACGACATTTGGATTCACTCAGGGTAAAAACCAAGGGCCGCCCCCTGAAAGAGGGTACATCGTATTTCACGAGTTTCCAACAACTCTATGATTTGAACGAAACACTGCTGACAACTCGCGCTAGGCAGAATCTTGGTTGGGGGCCTGGTCCTGTGGCGGAACGGCAAACCAATATCAAGCACTTCAAACGGTTCCGACCGGAAGAAGAGTATATTGAGGGCCTGTTTGAGGAACTACGGATGTATTGGGATACCTTGATTGACGTCATTCCCGACTTGAAACTGAATCCCAGCGATGCCAAGAATCACCAGTCGGATGGGATGGATGGCCTTACGCCTGACAATATGCTCTTCTGGCCTATCGGCCAGGAAGTCATGATCAGCGTAGCGCGCTCTCTTTTCGATCATAGATTGTCATCTCCCGAGCATTTTACGATTGAGCAAGCCAAAGAGGCTATTCATCCCTTGTCACAAGTGGACTGGAGCCTCCATCGCTTTCCGTGGCGGGGGTTGTTGCTCATACGCACTTCCGAATCCGCGAAGTGGAAGATGAGAGACGAGAGCCGAAAACCGGCAATAGATATGGCTAAACGCATTCTGAGATGGATCGTTGGCCTTTACCAAGCCAGCGACGTTGAAGAATCTGAGCTGCAACAGGAGTGGGAAGAGTTGCTCATTCTGCCTAACGAGGAAAAACTCAAGATGGCTTCGGGTAACGAATATGCTTCTGCTTTGTGGGATGAAGTTAGGTCGATACGTAGCCAAATAGCCGCATAATCGACTACTGGACAACAGTGAAGAAACATACCGTTTTGCACCAATGGAGAGGTCTATCTTGCTCTATTGGAGTAGCAACGCACGACAAAGCACGAATCCTTCATGTTCTTCCTCTGATTGGCGAGGGAAAAAGAACCTTTGAGCAAGACGATATTCATACGCGGCGATTGCGCAAAGCCGCAGATATCGCGCTTGACCTTGACGCATCACTGGCCAGAATCGTATGCAGTGGCCAGGCGATCCATATTCGAATACGGAAACCTCGCTCCCGACATGCCTTAGTTCTTCGGACAGCCGATGAAGTCATTGCTCTGCGTCCCCAAATTGAGGATTTGATTGCTCCTCTGTTATTCGATCCATCCTCCATCTCTCATCTACGCCCATTTCAGAAATCTGGCGTTCAATGGTTGGTCAATCGTCGTGCAGGCATTCTCGCCGATGATATGGGATTGGGTAAGACCGTTCAATCTCTTAGCGCCATGCGCGAACTCATTGAGAAAGGAATCGTTGCAAGTGTTTTAGTCGTTTGTCCAAAATCGCTGATTAGCAATTGGGAAACTGAATGTAAACGATGGGTGCCGAAACTTACGGTGGTTCGTGTTGTTCCATCAAAAAACAATGCAGAAAGCGTATGGGCCGCTATCCATGGTCGGGCGCACATTGTCTTGACGAATTACGAACAGTTACGTCCTCTGCCTCACTGCCTTGCGGCAATGAGGACAGAACTAGTCATTGTTGATGAAGCGCATCGTCTCAGGAAGGCCCAAGCCAAGTTGATCAAAGCCTTCAGACTGCTTAAGACCGAGCGGATTTGGGCCTTGACAGGAACGCCCATTGAGCGTCATGAAGAAGATTTGGCAGTACTGCTTTCGTTACTGGAACCTTCAAGATTTTCAGCAAAATCGCCTTCTGGCGATTACACGGGACTGCGCGCCTTGGCCCGTCCGTATATCCTTCGCCGGATCAAAAGCGATGTACTACGCGAGTTGCCTCGTGTTATCGAAAAAAAGGAAACCGTTGAACTGACCGGTGGGCAGAGACACGCATACACTTCTGTCTTAACCCGACCCGTTCCCCAAAAGGATCTTGGGGAGGTATTGCAGAAATTTACGCTTCTACGGTCCATCTGCGATGCTGAACCAATCAGTGGAGCCAGCGTTAAGATAGACCGTATAGTAGAAATACTTCATTCCGTACAGAAAGCGAGTGAAAAAGCTGTTGTTTTTTCCTATCTATTGCAACCACTGTATTTTCTACTTCGTAGGTTAACACAGGAAGAACCGCCTATTAGGGCTGCGTTACTGACAGGTGAATTACATAGTGATCTACGAGAAAAAGTGATTTCGGAATTCAAATCCAACGATTCCATTGTAGCTCTTTTGTGTTCCAGCAAAGTAGGTGGAGAAGGCCTGACGTTGACAGAAGCCAATCATGTCATTTTTCTCAACGAATGGTGGAACCCATCAGCCAATGCTCAAGCTAGAGATAGGGTTGTACGGCTAGGACAGAAGCGTATAGTTCACGTTCATCGATTTAGATGCAGTGATACTGTGGAGGAGTCGCTTGATCTGATTATCGATAGAAAGACTGAGGCATTCACTAAGATCGTAGATGCCTTGTCAGTTGGTGCGTTGTGGAATGAATTCGAGGCAAAAGAATTAGCTGAACACTTGGAAGATAAAATGATTTAAATTTAAAAATATAGGAATAATAGCTTATGCACGAATGGTCATGCGTACCGTGAGCGTGACAACCGGATTCATCATCTAGATTTATCTTTTTTGGGGTCTGGCTCTAATGTGCGCGGTTAGAGGGAAGGCATGCGTAGAGTATAGGATAGGATCGATCGGCCCTATCAAGCGACTAAGGGTTAGATCGTGTTGAGGTAGGATTGTAGTCAGATCCAAGCCCCTGCCAAGTACAGAAAACCCAAGAACCGCTACGCGTATTGGTCATAGCGGGACCAATGTTTGAGCCAGTTGGTGCCCCGTTCCACGGCGTGGCGTACTTGGTACCGCTCCGAGTCGCGGGGCTGGGGGCGTACGCCCGGTCTGGGCCGGAAGGACGGCCTCAAAGCCCTGCCGCGCCCGCCACGCGTGGTAGGCGTCGCCGTCCTAGTAAATGGTCAGGTAGCTACGATCAGGTTATACTGTCATGCTCACCGTCCAATCCAGTCCCGAAGAGGATCGCATGTTCCTGAAGTACGTATGGTGCCTGACCGCCCCCCAACGGGGCAAGTCCTGATCCGCAGCGCCAAGGGGCGCTGCGGGCACCAGCGCCCACCCATGTAGCTCGCCCGGCTCAAGTGCGACACGGGACCGGAGGGCGCGGGGTGGACGGACGAAGCCGTCGCGGCTGCCCTAGACGTGTCCGCGCACAGCGTGAGCCGCTGGCACCGCCAGGCCGTGGCAAACGGGCCGGCCGCGGCGCGGGAGCGCCAGCCCAAGGCACCGCGGTCCCGCCGGCTGGACGGCGCGGGTGAAGCGCAGCTCCTGCAGCGGGTCCAGTCCGCGCCGCCGGCCGGCTAGGCGCGCGGGATGTTGCGGGCGCTGGCCCGCGAACTGGTGGCGCGGGGGATTGCGTCCCGCATCCGTTACGAGACGGTGCGCCGCGTGTAAAAAAAACGAACTGACGCCCTGGCGACGGGTGCCGCGCGGCTATCCGCCGGTGCCGCCGGAGGCGGACTTCGTGATCCCGAGGGAAGCGGTGCGGGATCTCTACCGCCGGCCCTACGATACGCGCTATTCAGTGATCTGCAGGAACGAACAGCCCAAGTCGTTGCGGGCCGACAAGCGACCGTCGCAACCGGCGCGCCCGGGCTATCCCGTCACCTACGACTACGCATACGTGCAGTGCGGCCCCTGCACGATCTGGATGTTCGTGGACCGCTGGGCCCGTGGCGCACGGCCAACGCCACCGCCCGGCGCACGGACATGGACTGGGCGCACCCGGTCAAGGCCCTGGTGAACCACCCGCACGACCTCGAGGCCGAGCGCCTGATCCGGGTCTGCGACAACCTGAACCCCCATGCCTACGCTTCTTTTTTCCGGGCCTTTCCGCGCGCCGAGGCTAAGCGCCTAGTACATGGTCATGCAACAGATGGCGCATTATAATACGGATCTCACGGCCAGCCAACCAGACGAGGGTTGCCCATGTCCCGGAAATACGTATGGCACCTGGCTGCATCCGAACGGGAGTTGCTGACCCGGATCGCCAAGGGCCGTTGCGGGCGCCACCGCCCGGCGGGATGGAAAATGGAACGGGCCCGCGCCCTGTTGAAATGCGACGAGGGCCCGGAGGGCGAGGGCTGGACGGACGAGGCCATCGCCGCGGCCCTGGACGTCTCGGCGCGCAGCGTGGGGCGCTGGCGTCGCCAGGCCGTGGAGGCAGGGCCGGAAGCGGTGCTGGATCTCTACTGCCAGCCGTACGATGCGCGCGATCCCGTGATCTGCATGGACGAACAGCCAAACAGCGGCTGTCCGAAACGCGGACGTCGCAGCCCGCGCAACCGGGACGGCCCGCCACCTACGACTACGAATACGTGCGGCACGGCTCCTGCACCATCTGGTTGTTCGTGGAGCCGCTAGGCCAGTGGCGGACGGCCCACGCACCGCCCGACGCACGGCCGTGGACTGGGCGCACCAGGTCAAGGCTCTGGTGGACCACCCGCGCTGAGTACCTGACTCTGGTGTGACAACCTGAACACCCACACCAGAGCCGCGTTGCGACCGGCACCAAGGCTTCAGTTTGTCTTTTTCAGCGTGCGGCGCACGATTTTGTAGCTGATCTCGGCCACGACCGCACGGGCTTCCAGATCCTGGGCTAGCACGCAAGGTTCAACCGTACTGTCCAGCAACACGGCAGACAGATCCGGATCGGCCTGCAGGTAGGCCATCAGGCGCGGTCAGAACTCCCCAGTCGTACCAGTGGGCATAGCGACTGATGCGCCCATCGGTGCCATCTAGCGTAGCGCTTCCACATTAAACGTATTGCTTGATTTCAACAACTTCAGAGGGAGCGTTCAGTAATCCGATGAGTTCTTCTTTTATCTTTTCAGCTGATGTATTCAATGATGCAAGTTGACCTCCAGCTCCATACAGTAACAGTGCAGTAGCAACATTCTGATTATCCTTGGCTGTTATCATTCGTTTGCTATGTTGATTCCATAACAATCCATTCCATGGATTTTCTTTTAGTTCCATTGGCACTTGTCCTATCCGCTTTGCAGCCTCTTGCGTAGATACATCTTGGCCTTCTAATATCTTCATTACCTTGATGATCATCATAAATCCAATAGGTCGAAATAGAAGATGTCCTCCATCATTGTGGCGATACAACGCAGCTGGTTCGTCTAGTTTTGAATTGCTATATTTGGATAATACACTGAAATGATTGATTAGATGATCCCATAAGCAATTACTACGATTGTGTATTTCTTGGAGTTGTCCTTCTGATGGTCGTATTTTTTTGAACTGATTCCATTTTCTTCCTGAAGAATTTTTTAGATAAATATTCAAAGCATCATAAAGGCTAATAATGGTGGTAATACTTTTCTTGTCAGAAGATGGAATGTTTTTGCCTTGACTTATGTTTATCCGATCGCAAAAAAGCGGATGGTTGTCCACAATATTTCTGGTAGTAATAGCAACCGCATCATCTTCGTCCAATGCAATAGCATCCATCTTGTTCAACGGCTTTGCATACCTGTTGAGTGTTGTAAAAAGACGTCGTGTTCGAGCTAGTCCTTGTTCATCATTAGAATGACTCACAAAGATAGTAGTAACCTCTTCTTTTCCTATTTCTTCTGAATGAATGAGCGTCTGACGGATTCCTGCTACTCGATGCTGTCCGTCAATTGCAAAGAGCTTTTCTCTTCCGTCCAGAATAAGGATGCCCATTGCACCATTCAATTTTTTGAGTTTTTCGTCATCAAGGATGATATGCGGCCGACGTTCAACACCTAGTTCAACCCATTTGGGTTGCCCCCCATACACCCCGATGACAAAAGCTCCAAAGAATCGTTGAACTTGCTGAAGAAGGTAGTCTTGAATTTCTGGAGCTCTTGCACTGAGTTGCCGTTGAATGAGTTCGTTGAGATTCTTGCTCTTGTGTATCTCTTGAGCTATAAAAATTCTTTCCTGTACGTCTTTCATATTCATGAAAGAAATATAATAGACGCGGTCTCCCATCTGGGCGCGAAGTGCAGGCAAATACAGGCTGTCGCAGCTATTCATGACGAAGCTCCTGATTATCTCATAAAGGCTCGTACTATTCTTTTAGTTTCTGCAGGTAGCATTTCATTACCAGGTGGAACGAACGCTGCGAGCAGATCGTCTTCTATGGTTTTTCTTTCGTCTTTACTAATGCATGCAGGCAGTTTGGCATAGCAAAATGTTATAAAAGATATATATCTGCGCAAATATGTATGAATTAACAGTTTCTCTCGTCCGTCTTTTGCAGACTCAAGATGTTCATTAAATCTTCTCCGTAAACGTCCAGATTCGCCGATATACATTAGATAAGCAACGGGTAAGTTTCCTGCAATCAGTGGTTGAACTATAAATGCATAAATTCCTGGGGTGTCTGGAACATTACTCCTCTCTCCGGTTTTGAAAGGATGGCAATTCCAATGTAGTTTGGCCTTGGATTGAAAATCAATCCAGCGTTCCTTCCAAAGCATAAATGGAACCTTATGTATTAATGCTTTTGCAATTACGTCATCCGTCATACGAAAGAGGCCCTAAACTTAGTATAGTTGGCTACCAATCTTCCCAAGAGAACGGCACGTTTACCCTTGCCACCATTATAACACATCAGAGATACGGCTACGAAGAGATTATCACGCATATTTGACCTTGGTCTGACTGTTGGAAAGGCAAAGATTGCAACATTTACGCAATCCGGTCCATGATGCGTCCGGACTCCTTGTCCATCAGAATCATCTTGACGCGTCCGTCGGGCATGGTTTCCTTCTTCACGACGTTCATGCCCTCGTATTCTTCCGCCTGCCGGCGAATGGGATCGGCCCGTCCGCCGTGCCACTCCAGTTCCACCGGTTCCCACGCGCGGGACGCGGCGGACCGATAGCAGGCATCCATGACGCAGTTGACCACGTAGCCGTCGTAGAAGGTTTCCGCGGGGTGGCGGCCGGCCTCCAGGCTGTTGAACATGTCCGTGAACATGTCCGTGTATCCCAGCTCCACGATTTCGTCGCCCACCGGAAAGAGCCAGCCGCTTTCCACCTCGGACTTCTCCGCCACGTAGCCCTTGCCTGCGCCCGAGGTGAACATCTCGAAGCCCGTGCGCAGGAAGTGGTTGAGCCAGATGGTGCCCTCGGTGCCTGACACTTCGTCGCGCAGGTCCATGCCGCCCCGGAACGTCCAGCTCACCTCGAACTGGCCGACGGCTCCGCTTTCGAAGCGAATCCAGGCCATGGCCGTATCTTCCGCCTGGATGGGATGCACCATGGTGTCGCTCCAGCACATCACTTCCGCGGGGCGGTTGTTCTTGCCGACGTAACTGCGAATGATTTCGATGCAGTGGCAGCCAAGGTCCACGATGGCTCCGCCGCCCGCCTGGGCCGCGTCGAAGAACCACGCGCTGTGCGGGCCCGGATGGGTTTCCCGCGAACGGGCCACCAGCACGTCGCCGATGGCTCCGTCCTTGACGGACTGAATGGCTTTCAGGGCCTTCGGGGCGTAGACCAGATCTTCCAGATAGCCGGCGAAAATGCCGGCCTCGTCCACGACGTCCAGGATGGCCTTGGCTTCCGCGCCGTTGCGCGCCAAGGGTTTGGTGCAAAGCGCCGCCTTGCCCGCGGCCGCCGTTTTGCGGACCGCCTCCAGATGGAGGTGATTGGGCAGGCCAATCACGACCGCGGTGACGTCGGGATGCTGAATGGCTTCGTCCATGTCCGTCGTGTAATGGGGCACGCCCCAGTCGGCGGCGGCTTGCCGGGCTCTGTCTTCCGTGCGGGAATACAGCGTGACGACCCGGTCCCGGTTGCGTTGGCCGTTCAAGGATTGGGTGTAGAACATGCCGATCAGGCCCGTTCCCAACATGGCTACTCGTTGCATAAGGCGTACCTCGCGCTGGATCGTGGCAGGGAGACGTCAGTCCTTGAACTTCGCTTCATGGTACTCGGAAGGCGGACGGGCGCCAAGGAATGCTCACTGGGGCTGGGCGCCCATGGCTTTGCGCACGCGGCGGACGGGGAAAAACCCTTTCCACTGCGCGCGGCTGCCGTCGATGCGCGGCGTGTAATGCAGGACGATCAGGCAGACGGCGCCCAGGAGCGCGCCGATGGCCGTGAAATGCCAGATGACGTAGGGGCCTGCCGTTTCGAAGAAACGCCCAATCAGCCACGGGACCGTAATGAAGCCCAGCGACGCCCCGCCGAACATCCAGGACGTGACCCGGCCTTCGGCGGGCAGGTAGAGGGGCGCCGTGGACAAGGTCAACGGGAACAGGACCGCGACGCCGAGGCCGCAGCCCACGACGCCGATCCAGAGGACGGCCAAGGAGGCGGGAAACAGGAGTACGCCTGTGCAGGCCGCCACCACCAGCGCCAGGGCCGCGGCGATGACGGCCTGACTCGACACCCGCGCCAGGATGAAAGCCGAGGCCAGGCGGCTGGCGGAAATGGCGGCGAAGAAGGAGGAGTTGATCCAGCCCGCCACCTGTTCCGAACCCATTTGCAGGTTCAGCACGTACGTGAAAATCCAGAGCGCGATCGAGACCTCGATGGTGCCGGCCAGACAGAGCAGCACCGCCAGCGTCACCAGAGGCATCCGCGCCAGGCGGGAGCGGCTGTGCCGTCCCGTCTGGACGGGTTGCGGGCTGGGCACACGGACGTACAGCAGGGCGCAGGCCATGATAAGGCCGCCCAAGACCAGAAAGGGCGCGAGCAAGCCGCCCGTCAGTTGATGCAGGTATACGATGATCAAGGGCGTAGCCAGCGCGCCGACGCCCCAGATGAAATGCAGGCCGGTCAGGAACGGGGCCACCCGCTTCTTTACGGCCCAGACGATCAGGATGTTGCCGCTCACGTCCACCGTACCGACGAAAATGCCGGCCAGAAACATGATGGCGACCAGAACCCAGAACCGCGGCGCGACGGGCACGGCCATGGTGGCGAGGGCCGTCAGGATCAGCCCCCCTTGAATCACGCCATGGGGACGCAAGCGGTCCATCGCGCGTCCGACGATGAAAGAGCCGGCCATGAAACCCATGGCCTTGACGGCCAGCATGTTGCTGGCCGTGGCCAGATCCACCTGCACCTTCGCCGCCAGAAACGGCAACGCAGGGCCCAGGAAGGTGGACACGAAGCCCAGGGAAATGAACGTGACGTAATAAGAGGCGACGACGCGATAGGTTTGCGGGGTCAGCCGCAGGCGAGAAAGCAGCAGAGCAGGCATGGGAACCGTCCTCCGACGCGTAACAGCGGGATGGATCCGCCGGCCGCCGTCAAGAGGCGGCCGTTATGTAGGGCGGGAATTGCGATAGGGAAGGGCGCCGACGCCGCGCGGGCGTCAGAAGGTGGAGGTGACCTGTTGGACCTGACCCGTTTCCGCGGACCTGTAGGCCATGTCGAACACCTCGATGACATGCCGCGCGTGTTCGGGCGTGGAGAGGGTCGGCTTGTCGTAAAGCAGCAGATCCACCAGCTGCATGATGTCTTCGTAGACGTGGGCCTCTTCTTGGCCCCGGTGCGCGCCGACCACGTGCGGCAAGGAACCGTTGAGATCCCAGGCGTTGTCCAGTTCGGAACCGGGGTAGGTTATAGGTTCTCCGTTGAAGGTGGCGCCGCTGACGGTGCCCTTCGTCCCGAAGATCGTGATCCGCCCCTGGCTGGGAATGTTGCCGGCGGCCGTGCCGTAGACGAATCCGAAAAGACTCTCGCCGAAATCCACGACCATGAGCGTGCTGTCGTCCATGTCCGTAGGCAGCATTTCGCCGCGGAACTCCCGTTCATGCAGGCGGATGCCGGAAAAAGCGGTGACGCGCTTGACGGGCCCCAGAATGCCGGTCGTGGCGTGCAGGCCGTACACCGTCATGTCGTACAGCGGTCCGCCTCCGGGCTTGCGGAAATACCAGGACGGGTTGATGTTGGACAGCGGATCGTCGCCGTGGCGCACCCGCTCCCCTTCATGGTACGTGCTGAAGGCGGAGCCGCACGCGGCCCAGGTCAGCGCGCCCAGGTCGCCGCGGTCGATCAGCGCGCGGATCGCCTGATGCGCGGGCCGCAGCATCTCGCCGGGGCTGGCGACGATCTTGACCCCCTTGGCCGCGGCCGCGTCGATCAGGATGTCCGCTTCGGCCTTGGTCGTGGTCATGGTCTTGTTGAAGTGGAGATGGATGCCTTTCTCCACGGCCTGCATGCCTTGGGCGAAATGGAGGCCGATGGGCGAAGCGATGGTCACGGCATCCACCGCGCCTGATTCCAGGAGTTCTTCGTAGGTTGCGAAGTGATGCGGAATGGCGAAGCGTTCGGAGGCGGCCTGGGCGCGTCCCGGTTCGGGATCGCAAACGGCGGTCATGCGTACGCGGTCATGCACGTCTTCCATCGCCAAATGCGGCATGATGCCGCGGACGGAGATGCTGCCGGCGCCTACGATTCCAATTCTGACCTGTTCGGACATGATAGCTTCCTGTTTGGCCAAAGGATACCTAGGGGAATTGTATCCAATATTTCCGACTTGTGCTGCGCGATTCGCGATTCTGCGCGCATCGCGGCGCGCACGCGGAATGTTTGGCGGAAACAGCGCGCGTGGGGAGGGCCGTTGCCCGGCGCGGCGCCGTCAGCCAGCGGGGCTGCCTGGGCCTGTCCGTCATTGTTTGTGCCGGTCTTGATGGCCGCGTCGCGCATGGCGGGAACCGATGCGGGCGCATCGCGTCATAACCGACAGCGGTCGGTTCCTTACGCCCACGCGGCCGACCGTATCTTGATCTTGCCGCGCGCGCGTGCGTCCAACGCCCGCGCAACGCAGAGCCCCGCTTATCCGAGGCCGCGGTCCGGCAAGGGGACAGGGCCGTTGGCCGGATGGCATCGGGCTCAGCGATCGATGGCGGCATGTTGCAATGCACCGGCTTGCCATGTATACTCTGCACTAATCATCTTTGGCCTTTTTTGTGCATATGACACAAAACAGCAATGATTGTCCCAACTCTTCGCCTGCTAGATTGTCGAGCAGCGTCCTCTGCCCCGCGCATCGGACGCGCCGCGCATCTGGGCGATGGCTAAACAGAGAGGTCGCGCTATGATGAAGGCTGCAGTGGTAGGAGCAGGGCCTAACGGCTTGGTGGCGAGCATCGTGTTGGCCGCCGCCGGGGCCAAGGTCACGTTATTTGAACGGCGGGCCGACGTCGGCGGCGGCTTGAATACGACGGAGTTGACGTTGCCTGGCTTCTGGCACGATGCCTGCGCCAGCGTCATGTCCCTGGGCCGGGTATCGCCCGTGCTGCAGATCTTGCCCTTGGCTCGCTACGGCGTGTCGTGGGTACAGCCCCAGGTCCCGGTGGCGCATCCGCTGGACGACGGGACAGCGGCCTGCCTGCATTCGGATTTGAACGCGGCCGCTGTAGGTTTGAACGGCGACGGCCGGCAATGGCGGCACCTGTACGGCCCGGTCGTCAAACATTGGCCCGCGCTGGTCGATACCTGCCTGGGACCTTTGCATTGGCCGACGCGTACGGCGGGCAGTCTGCACTTCGGACGGTACGCCGTGCAGCCGGGTTCGCGGGTGGCGCGCCTCTTCCGGACGCTCGCGGGCCAGTCTTTGTTTACGGGCTTGGCGGGCCATGGCATGGCGCGCCTGAGCCAGTGGACGTCAGCGGCCGCGGGCTTGGTCCTGGGGGCGGCCGCGCATAAAGGCGGCTGGCCGTTCGTGCGCGGCGGGACGCGGACTTTGGCCATGGCCCTGCAGGAACTGGCCTTGGAACTGGGCGTGCAGATCAAGACGGGAGCCCCGATTGATCGTTGGTCCGACCTGCGCGAGTATCCGGTCAAGGTCCTGAACATGGGACCGCACAGGACGGCCGAACTGGCCGCGCCCGTTTTGGGGGACAAGGCTGTGCAACGGCTCGGCGCCTACCGTTACGGCATAGGCGTGTGCAAGGTGGACTATGCCTTGCGCAAGCCGGTGCCGTGGGCGTCCGCGGAGTGCCGCAAGGCCGGCACGGTGCATGTAGGCGGAAGCACCGCCGAGATCGAGGACGCGCTGGCCCGCGTATGGTCAGGCCAACTGGCGGAACGGCCTTTCGTGGTGGCGGTGCAGCCTACGGTCTGCGACGACAGCCGGGCGCCGGCCGGGCAGCACGTGCTGGGGGCCTATTGCTTCGTGCCCTTGAACAGCGACGCGGATGCCAGCGCGTCGATCGAGGCCCAAATCACGCGCTTTGCGCCGGGTTTTCCGGACGCGGTGATTCGTCGGCATGTGCGGCCGGCCTGCGCCTGGGCGGCCTACAACCCCAACTACGTGGGCGGCGACATCAATGGCGGATTGCAGGACGTCCGTCAATTATGGCGGCGGCCGATCAGCTGGCGCGATCCCTACCGCTTGCCCGCCCGGAGCCTCTACTTGTGCTCGTCTTCAACTCCCCCCGGGGGCGGCGTGCATGGGCTGTGCGGATTCCACGCGGCGCGCTCGGTCTTGCGCCGCGAAATGGGTTTGCGGTGGTCCCTGCCGCGTTTCACGGCGACTCTGAACGCGCGGCTGGGCGCCCAGGCACCGTAACCCAGACCGCGGTCACGCGCTATCCAACGACTGTCCGCCGCGCTCCGTGGCCCTGCGCGGCCGCGCGGTGCGTGGCCGGGCCTGACCTGACCCGAACGCAGAACGGGCGCATGGTTGCGCCTGCGCGCCTTGAACGCCGGGCGGTGTCCGTCGCCGCCTGTCGCCTTGGCGCTGGGGCTATGCATGCCGTCACGGCAGAGCCGGAGGCCTCTCTCCTGTCTCTCTTGTCCACATCTGCGCGCGGCCATCCGGGCTGACGAAGGCCGTAGGGGCGAAGCCGCGGCCCGCCGGCCCGCGTCGCGACGGGCGTCGTTGCCCGTACGTAGAAAAAAGCCGCATTGTGGGTTACTATAGAAGAGGAAGATTTGGATGTCCGGCAGCCGCGCCGGCGAGGGTTTAGCGGCGCGGCGTTACGGGCAGGGGCGCGCGTCGTACCCTGCCCTACGTACGCAGAACGTAATCTCAGGAGCGCTCCCATGAAGTTGGAACATTCGGCCATCAACGTCAAAGACGCGTCCGCCGTCGCCCAGTGGTGGAGCGCGCATTTGGGCCTGCGCATCGTAGTCGCCCAGGACGCTCCGCCCTACATGCATTTCCTGGCGGACGACGACGGAGCCATGATGGAAATCTATTCCATGGCGGACGCGGCCGTGCCGGATTGGGCCGCGATCGACCCGCGCAGCATTCACTTCGCCTTCACCGTGGCCGACATCGACGCGGAAGGGCAACGCCTGCAGGCCGCGGGGGCGACGCACGTCATGAGCAGCGCGTCGCCCGCGGGGGACCAACTGATGTTTCTCAGGGATCCCTATGACACCCCTTTCCAGTTGGTGCAGCGGATCAAGCCGCTCCTGTAAAGGACCGGCCATCGCTGCGTGCCCGCCGCCCGTCAGGCCATGCGCGTCGTAGTTACCGGCGCCGCAGGCAAAATTGCCGGCCAGGTCCTCCCGGCTCTGCGCCCGCGTTACGAACTGACGTTGCTGGACGTCAAGGACATCGACCGGGCGGGCGCCCGCGTCGCGCAGGTGCAGCGGGCCGATCTGACGGATCCGGACCGCGATCGGTACCGCGTCCATTTCCGGGGCGCGGACCGCGTCGTGCATTTCGGTTTCGTGAGTTCCGCCGGCGACGCTACGCCCGACGCGCGCTTCCAGGCGGAAATGGCCAACGTGCGGATGGCGTACAACGTCATGCAGGTCGCGTGGGAGGAAAAGGTGTCCCGCGTGGTCATGGCCAGTTCCAACCACGCCGCCGACTATTACGAACCCCTGATCCTGGACGGCGCGCGCGATTTCGTGCATCCCCGGGACAAGGCCCTGTCCGACAACTATTACGGGTGGGCCAAGGAAACGTACGAGCATTTGGGGTTCGTTTTTGCCTGCGGGACCATGAACGGCGCGCCGCTGGAGAACGTCCAGATCCGCATTGGAGGGCCGCGCGAAGACGACCTGGAGCGCATGCCGCTGGGCGATCTGCGGCGCATGCGCAGAGCCTTGGCGGTGTACGTCAGCGATCGGGATCTGCAGCAGTTGTTCGTCAAGAGTCTCGAATGCCCCGACGTTCGGGACGCGCGCGGCGTGCCTTTCCAGATTTTCTACGGCATCAGCGCCAATACCCACGCTTTCTGGAGCCTGGTCAACGCGCGCCAGGTGATCGGCTACGCCCCGCAAGACAACAGCGAGTTGAAATTCGCGGAGCGGATCGCCCGGCACCTGCGCGCCGCGGGCCACGCGACGACCTCTGATTGACCTCCCGCCCAGACCACAAGGCAGACATTGCATGTTTTTCGAACTGCGCACGTACCGCACCAAGCCCGGCAAACTGGACCAGTGGGCCAAGATCATGGATGAGAAGATCATCCCCTTCCAGATTTCCCGCGGCATGGTGGTGGTAGGAAGTTTCATCGGCGAAGAAGAAGACAATCTGTACGTCTGGATCCGGCGTTTCGAGAGCGAAGAGGAACGCATGCAGTTGTACAAGGCCGTGTACGAAGACGAGATCTGGCTCAAGGAACTGAAGCCCCTGGCGGACGCGTTGCTGGATCGCGCCTTGGGCATCGACGTCAAACGCCTCGTCGCCACGCCCAAATCCGTCATTCAATAAGAGTTGCGCCATGTTCCGCCTCCTTGCCTGGAAAACGGCGGCGCGCGCCGGGCGATGCGGCGCGGTCGTCTGCCTCGCCTTGGCCCTGGCGGCCTGCGAATTCTCGCTGCTGCCGCAGGGCCGCTCGTCGGAAGTGGCGTCCAACGAACCCACGCCGACGCCCATCCCGACCCGCATCGTGCCCCTCAAACCCACCTATACGGTGATGGAAGGGGAAATCGTCAAGGATCTGGTGTTCAACGGCCGCATCGCGCCCGTGCGCGAAGAGGGCCTTTTCTTCCGCACCGGCGGGCGGTTGAAGGCGGTGTATTTCGATCGCAACGATTTGGTGCGAGAGGGCGATCTGATCGCCGAACTGGAAATCGAGGGCCTGACCCAGGCGCTGGAGGCGGCCAATCTCGATCTGGCCCGCGCCCAGGCGACGCTGGACGAAGCCCGCCAGGAAATCGACTACCGCGTCAAGGCCGCCCAGATCGCGCTGGACATTGTCGAACTGGGACTGATCGACACCATTCGCAACGAACCGGCCGGTTCGGTCCGGATCGCGGTGCAGCGCAAGAACGTGGAGCGGGCCCAGCTGGAGTTGGACAACATCGACCGCAACATCGACCCCATCTTGCAAAACAACGTGCAACGGGCGCAGCTGGAACGGGAGCGCATCCAGAGCCAGGTGGCCAATACCCAGATCGTCGCGCCCTTCGCCGGCATGCTGCTCTCCCTCTCGCTGTCCGTCGGTCGCGGGGTGGAGGAATTCCGGCCGGTGGTGGTGATCGCCGATCCCCAGGATCTGGAAGTGTCCGCGGACCTGATCAGCAACCAGCTGCAGGATCTGGCGGAGGGCATGGCGGTCAACGTCCTGCTGATGGGGCGTCCCGGCGATCCCATCGCGGGCCAAATCCGGCGCTTGCCCTATCCCTACGGCAGCGGCGGCGGCGGAGCCACCGTGGACGAACTGGACAAATCCACCCGCATTGCGCTGTCGACGCCGGCCGCGGACGCGGGCTTCCGCCTGGGCGACCTCGTGCGCGTGTCGGCGGAATTGGAACGCAAGGACCAGGTTCTCTGGTTGCCGCCGCAAGCCATCCGCGTGTTCGACGGCCGGCGCTTCGTCGTGGTGGCGCGCGGGGACGTGGAACAGCGCGTGGACGTCAAGGTCGGCATTCAAACCATCGATCAGGTGGAAATTGTAGAGGGCCTGGCGCTCGACGAAGTCGTCATCGGCCCCTAATCTTCCGCGCTCCGAACCTCTCGTGGGTTTACTCCTTCGTTATACCGCCATCGTATTCGTGGCGCTGAAGCGCCTGATAGCGCAGCGCGGGCTGGCCTTGGCCATCGCCCTGGGCCTGGTGGTGTCCATTTCCCTGGTCATGAGCATCCCGCTCTACGCGGATGCCGTGTATTACCGCCTCCTGCAGGACGAACTGGCCGCCCCGGCCGGATCGGGCGGCATCCGGCGTCCGCCCTTCGCCTACATGTTTCGCTACGTCGGCTCCACCTACGGCGCCAAGGAATGGGAAGAGTTGCGGCCGGTGGACGACTACCTGACCGGCCAGGCGGCGGCGCAGCTGGGGTTGCCGCACGTGCGCACCGTCCGGCACTTCAAAACCGACAACGTGCGCCTGTTTCCGGCGGACGACGTCGTCTATTCCGACATTACGGATCCGCTGGAATGGGTCAGTTTCGGCTTCGTGACCGACATTGAAAACGAAATCCGGATCGTCGAGGGCCGCATGCCCCAGCCGGCCGTGTCCGGCAACCCCGATACGCCGGTGGAAGTGCTCATCGCCGCGGCCCTGGCCGACGAGATCGGCATTCAGAGCGGCGAGAATTTCATGACGTTCCGCCGCGCGCGCACCGACGAAGGCGTACGCACGATTCAGGTGCCCGTGGTCGTGGCCGGCATCTGGGAGCCGCGGGACATCGGATCGGCCTTCTGGTTCTACAACCCGAACACGTTCGAAACGGTGATGTTGATCCCGGAGCAGACGTACGTCAGCCGGGTCGCGCCCACGTACGTCAACGACGTGTACCTGGGCCTCTGGTACCTCATCATGGACGGCAGCGACATCACCACCCAGACCGTGCGGCAGCTGGTGGCCAATACGGTGGCCGTGGAGCAGGAAACGGCCGGCCTGCTGGCCAATACCCGCCTCGGCGTTTCGCCTACGGACGCCTTGCGGCGGTATCAACAGGCTTCGGGGCTTCTGACCGTCCTGCTGTACGCCTTCAGCGTGCCCATCGTGGGCCTGCTCCTGGCCTTCATCGGCCTGGTCGTGGGACTGTCCGTCGCGCGTCAGCGCAACGAAGTGGCGGTGCTGCGCAGCCGGGGCGCCACGTCCCTGCAAGTGGTGGGCATTTCGCTGCTGGAAGCGATCGTCCTGGCCGGCCTGGCGCTGGCGCTGGCGTTCTACGGCAGCCAGTGGGTCGCGGAAGTCATCGGCTCCACCCGCACCTTCCTCAACTTCTCGCAGGTCGAGAATCTGCGCCTCGTCTTCAACGCCAATACGTGGCGCGTGGGCGCCGTCGCCGTCGGCGTGACGCTCGTGGCCCAGTTGCTGCCCACCATCGGGGCTTCGCGGCACACCATCGTGACCTACAAGCGGGAACAGGCCCGCGCCTTGCAAGCGCCGTGGTGGCAACGCTCTTTCCTGGACTTCCTGCTGCTGCTGCCCGCGGGCTACGGCATCTATCTGCTGCGCCAGCAGGGCAGCCTTTCGGTGCCCGGCAGCGCCCTGACCGGCGCGTCCCTGTTCGACAATCCCCTGCTTTTCCTGGTGCCGGCCCTGGGACTGTTCGCGCTGACGCTGGTCGCGTTGCGTTTCCTGCCCTATTTCATGGAAGCGCTGGCCTGGATCGTGGCCCGCCTGCGCGGGGTGGGCCTCTTGTTGGCCATGCGCCATCTCGCGCGCAATCGCAGCCTCTATACGGCGCCCATGGTCTTGCTGGTGCTGACCCTCAGCCTGTCCACGTTCACCACGACGCTGGCCCAGACGCTGGACAATCACCTGTACGATCAGATCTACTACGAGGTCGGCGCCGACGCGCGGTTCGTGGAGCTGGGGTACCTGCCGGATCAGGGCGGCTTCGGCGGCAGCGGCGCCCCGGCGCCGGCGAACGCCGACCAACCGGCGGCCTGGACGTTCGTGCCCGTCTCCGAACACCTGCGCGCGGAGGCCATTACCGGCGCGACCCGCATGGCGGAGTTCGAGGCCCACGTGCAGTTGCAGGGGGACTGGCGCGCGGTCCAGTACCGCGGCATCGACCGCCTGCATTTTCCGGGCATCGCCTTCTGGCGCCGGGATTTCGCGCCGGCCACGCTGGGCGCGCTCATGAATTCCCTGGCGCTGGAAAACGGGGGCGTCCTGATGAACCGGGACTTCATGCGGCGCAACACGATTGAAGTGGGCGATACGGTGCGCATGCGCTTCATCCGGTACGGCCTGCGCGGCGAGGCCGACATGCAAGTGCTGGGCGAGCTGTTCTATTTCCCCGGCTGGTATCCGGACGACGGGCCGCTGGTGGTCGGCAACCTGGATTACGTCTTCGAGATTATGGGCGGCCAGTTTCCCTACGACGTTTTGGTGAACACCCGCCCCGGCACGGATTTCGAAGCGGTGCAAAGGGAACTGTTCCGGTATGATATCAACGTCATGAATTACTATTCGGCCCGGCAGGGCATCGCCCGCGAACAGGCCCTGCCGCAACGCCAAGGCCTGTTCGGCGTCCTGTCGGTCGGGTTCGTGGCGTCGGCCGTTCTGACCATTCTGGGGTTCCTGCTCTATTCCCTGTTTTCGTTTCGGCGCCGGTTCATCGAGTTGGGCACCTTGCGCGCGATCGGCCTCTCGTCGGGCCAGATGACGCTGTTCCTGGCCTGGGAACTGGCGTTCCTGATCGGCGTCGGCATCGGCGTCGGCACGGTGCTGGGCACCTTCATGAGCGACGTCTTCATCCCCTATCTGCAGGTCGGGGCGACGCCGGAGGCGACCACGCCGCCCTTCATCGTGGGCATCGCCTGGGACGCCATCACCCGCGTGTACGCGCTCTTCGGCCTGCTGTTCGTGTCCGCCTTGATGGCCCTGGTCGTCTCCCTGCTGCGCATGCGCATCTTCCAGGCGATCAAGCTGGGCGAAACCGTATAGGGAAAGGACGCCGCGCATGGCTGCCTACGACCGCCCTTTCATTCTCTGCGACGGTCTCGTCAAGATCTACCAGATGGCCGACCTGGAAATCGTGGCCTTGCAGGGCCTCAATCTGACGGTCGGCGCCGGCGAGCTGATGGGCATCGTGGGCGTCAGCGGCAGCGGCAAGTCCACGCTCATGAGCATTCTGGGCGGGCTGGATCGCCCCACGGCCGGCAAAGTGAACGTGGGCGCCTTCGATCTGCTCAAGCTGAACGACCGCAATCTCAACCGCTACCGCCGCGAGCAGGTCGGTTTCGTCTGGCAGCAGAGCGCCCGCAACCTCGTGCCCTACCTCAGCGCGGCGGCGAACGTCATGCTGCCCATGACCTTGGCCGGTACGCCGGGCCGCGTCAAGAAGGAACGGGCGCAGTATCTGCTGGAAGCGGTGGGCCTGGGCGACCGCATGAAGCACCATTTGCGGGAACTGTCGGGCGGCGAGCAGCAACGCGTGGCCATCGCGGTCGCCTTGGCCAACAATCCCGCGTTGTTGCTGGCGGACGAACCGACCGGCGAAGTGGACACCGCCACCGCGGGCCTCATTTACGACACGATCGCCCATCTGAACGCGGAATTCAATCTCACGACCATGATCGTGAGCCATGACCCGGGCATCGCACACCACGTCACGCGCGTGGTCTCGATCCGGGACGGCATGCTGGCCAGCGAAACGCGCCGGCGGACCCGCGCCGCGGGGGCCGCGGAGGCGGAAGCCGAGACGCATTTCGACGAGCTGGTGATTCTGGATACGGCGGGGCGGTTGCAATTGCCCAAGGAACTGCTGGAGAAATTCGACATCCAGGGCCGCGCCACCATTGACTTCACCGACGAAGGCATTATCATCAAGCCCGTGGACCGGGAACGCATCGACGCGCCGGAACTGGAGGCGCACGCGCAGCGGGAGGAAGAATTCCTGGAGGAAGCGCGCGCCGGCGCGCGCCGGCGCTTCCGCTGGTTCCGCCGCGGCCGGAAAAAGCCGACGCCGGCTAGGGACAAGGCCTGATTCATGGATTCCGTACCCGCCGCGCCCGCCCCGCCGGCGCGTTCGGCCATCGTGACCCGCGACCTGACGCGCGTCTATCGCATGGGCGGCCAGGACATTCCGGCCCTGCGCGGCGTGAACATGACGGTGCCCGCGGGCCGGTACGTGTCGCTCAAGGGCCGCTCCGGCAGCGGCAAAACCACGTTGCTGAATTGCGTGGGCGGCCTGGACCGGCCGACGTCCGGCGCCATCAGTATCTTCGGCGAGGAGGTGGGCCGCTGGAGCGAACGCAAGCTGACCCGATGGCGGCGCAACAACGTCGGCTTCGTCTTCCAGTCGTTCGGCCTCATGCCTACGCTTTCGGCGTACGAAAACGTAGAGTTGATGCTGCGCATGGCCGGCGCGTCCGGCGCCCGCCGCCGCGAACACACGGTGCATTGCCTGGAACAGGTAGGGTTGACCCAATGGATGCATCACCGGCCCTTCGAACTGTCGGGCGGGCAGCAGCAGCGAGTCGCCATCGCGCGCTCCCTGGCCAATTCGCCCAGCCTGATTCTGGCGGACGAACCGACCGGCGAACTGGATTCCCAGACGGCCCGCGAAATTCTGGGCCTGTTCCAGACCATCGTCGCGGAGCAGCAGGTCACGATCCTGATGGTGACGCACGACAGCCTGTCCGACGAATACGTGGACACCACTCTGTATCTGCGGGACGGCGTCATCATGTCGTCTACGGAAATGGAAGCCGCGGCGGCCGAAGAGCAGCGCGCCCTGGCGCAGGCGGAAGCGGCGACGGCCGCCGTGCCGGATCCCGCGCCGGCGGAAATGGAGGCCGTGGCGGCCGAGGAGCAGCGCGCCCTGGCGCAGGCGGAAGCGGCGCTGGCCGCCGTGCCGGATCCCGCGCCGACTGCTTCCGCGCGGGACGCCCAAGCCGGCGCGTCCCGTCGCGCGGAGGGCACCGACAGTCCCTCCTGACCTGTAGCCAAGGGAGGCCCGAAGGTGTTGGCGCTCTTTGATCCCGCGCGGGCGTCTTACCTGCCTACGCTCCAACGCTGCGATTCCCATCTGAATACGGCGTTCGGCCTTGTCTTCCGCACGCCGTTTCCCTGCCCGGAACTGTTCCCGGCGCCGGGCCGCGCGCCGGACGTACGGGTTGCGTACGCGCCGGTGCCGGCGGTGACCCGTCCGGTTTTCAACGGCACCTATAATCAAATCCAGTTCCAGGACGGGACCTTTACGCACAACAAGACCGGGGTCGTGCGCACCTGGGTGCGCGGCGGCGCGGAGATTCGGATGCAGCGCGTGCCCTACGTGCATGACGACGAGGTGCGGTATACGTTCCTGACCGTCGTCATGACCGCCCTGTTGCTGCAACGCGGCATTTTGCCGCTGCACGCCAGCGCCGTCAGCACGGCCCGCGGCGCGTTCCTGTTCGTGGGGCGTTCGGGCGCGGGCAAATCCACCTTGGCCGCGGAAATGGTGCGGCGCGGGTACCTCTTGCAGGCGGACGACATCGCGCCGGTCCGCCTGGGCGCCGGCGCGCAACCGGAAGTGGTGGCCGGCTTTCCGCAGCTGAAACTGTGCCTGGACGCCGCGGCGCACCTGGACCAACCGGTGCAGGGGACGGCGCGGGTGCGGCCCAAGGAAGACAAGCTGAGCGTGCTCAGGCACGATCGGTTTCGGCAGGCGCCCTCGCCGTTGCTGGGGATCGCGCTGTTGGAGCCCGACGCGCGGGACGACATCGCGATCCGGAGGCTTTCGTCAAGGGAAAAGCTGCATACCTTGATAGAATATACCTTTAACCAGTCCTTCCTGGACGGTCTCAACCGCCGGTCGGAGCATTTCCGGCAAGTGGCGGCCGTGGGCAACGCCATTGACGCGTTCGCGGTGCGGCGGCCCGCGCAGGGCTATCGTTTGCAGGAACTGGCGGATCGGATCGAGACGGAACTGTTCCCGCACCGGAAAACCTGATGCCTGCCTCGCCCATTACCCTCGACACCAAAGTGCAACAGGACATCAAGCCCGTCACCTCGCCGATGGACGACAGCCTGATGATGTTCGCGCAGGAGGCCGCGCATTACTACGAATTGAAAGACGTCGCCAAGGATATTTGGAACCGCATCGCCGAACCGATCCTGGTCGGCGAACTGTGCCAGGATCTGCTCAAGGTCTACGACGATATCGAAGAGCAGGAATGCCAAGACCAGGTGATTGCGTTCCTGACCGAATTGCAGGGCGATGGCCTCATCCAAATCGTCGCCTAACGTCTGGCGGCAGCGCTGGCGCACCTTTCGCGGGTGGACCGGACAGCGCCGACGGCTGGCGCTGGAAGCCTACGGCCTCCTGGGCGTATGCCGCCTCCTGATTCTGACCCTGCCCTTCAACTTCCTGGCGTCCCGCCTGATGGGCTGGTTCATGGCGGAAACGCTGACCCGGATGCCGGACCGCGAGCAGGCGCGCGCGGCGGACGTGGGCTGGGCCGTGCGTCGCATGGCGGATCATACGCCCTGGCGGAGTACGTGCCTGGCGCAGGCCATGGCGGCGCAGAACATGCTCCGGCGCCGCGGCCTTGGCAGCACCGTGTATCTGGGGGTAGCGCATCACCGGGAAGCGACGCAGGGTCTGGAAGCGCATGCCTGGTTGCGCTGCGGCGACGCCATCGTGACGGGCGCGGAGGAAAGGGACGACTTCCAGTCCGTGGCTTCCTACGCATTGGATGCCGGCATCCTGTATCGCCCTTGGCCACCGCTCCAGCGCCTGTCCGCCTGGCGGCGCCCCGGCCCGCCGACGCCCCCCCCGCCCTCGCGGCTGGCGCCGGAATAGGCGAGGCGGGCCGCGATGCAGGAATTGGTGCGCAAGATTCAGGCGCAGGGGGTCGATCTGGGGCGCAACATCCTCAAGGTCGACGGGTTCATCAATCACCAATTGGAGCCGCAGTTGACGCAGCAGATCGGCGTCGCGCTGGCGGAGCGCCTGTTGGCCGCGGGCATGGAAACGCCCACCAAAGTCGTGACGGCGGAAGTGAGCGGCATCGCCTTTGCCCTGCAGACGGGCATCGCCCTGGACGTGCCCGCCATCTTCGCGCGCAAAATTCGGCCCGTCACCATGCCGGACCATGCCTACAGCAAGACCGTGGTCAGCCCGACCAAGGGCACGGCCGTGGAACTGGTGCTCAATCCGGAATACGTGACGGCCCGCGACCGGGTGGTGCTCGTCGACGATTTCCTCGCGTCCGGCCAGACCCTGATCGCGTTGCACGAACTGGTCAGCCTGTCCGGCGCGCGCATCGTGGGCATCGGGTGCGTCATCGAGAAATCGTTCCAGGGCGGCCGCGCCGCGCTGTCGCGGTACGGCATTCCGATAGCGGCGTTGGCCGTCGTGCATGGCATGCAGGGCGGCGTCATTCACGTGGAAAGCGGTTCGCGTCCGACCGACGGTTGAAAGCCGGACCTCCATGCCTCTGTACCGGTCCTACGTCGCGCCGCGCTCCCTGCGCCAGGCCTTGCAGCTCAAGCGCGAGCTGGGCCATCGAGCGCGGGCGTGCGCCGGCGGCACCGACCTGTTGCTGGAATTGGAACGCGGGCGCGCGCCCGCGGCCACGTTGCTGGACTTGACGCGCATACCCGGGCTGGCGACCATCGAGCGGCAGGCCAACGACCGGTTCCGGCTCGGACCGTTGGTCACCCATAACCAATGCGTGGACGATCCGGCCTTGGCGCAACGCGCGTATCCCTTGGCGCGGGCCTGCTGGGAGGTGGGTTCGCCTCCCTTGCGCAACCGGGCTACGGTCGTCGGCAACGTCGTTACGGCCAGTCCGGCCAATGACGCGATCGCGCCGCTCAACGTATTGAATGCCCAGGTAACGATGGAGAGCGCCCAACGGGGCGCCCGCACCTTGCCGCTGGCCGCCTTCATCACCGGCTACCGCGCTACGGCTCTGGAGGCGGACGAACTGGTGACCGGGATCGCGTTGCAGGGATTGGCCGCGCACGAACGCGGCCTTTTCGTCAAGCTCGGCTTGCGTTGCGCGCAGGCCATTTCCGTCGTCAGCGTCGCGGTCGTGGCCGGTTTCGCCGAAGCCGCGCGCACGGCCCCGCTCACCGATCTGCGCATCGCCCTGGGGGCCGTGGACGCCGTCATCGTCCGGGCCGCCGCTGCCGAAGCCTACGGGCGCGGGCGCGTGCTGGATGCGCCGACGCGGGCGCGTTGCGGCCAGTTGGCCGCTGACGCCGCGCACCCGCAAGACGATGTACGCGGCAGCGCCGCGTACCGCCGGGCCATGATCGCCGCGCTCGTGCGCAGAGCCCTGGAAGCGTTGGCGCGCGGCGAGGAACGGGCCGGCTGGACGGAGCGGCCCGTCATGTTGTGGGGCGACACCCGCGGCGTTTGGCCCGTGCGCGCGCCCGCGGAGCCGCCGGCCGCCGCTACGGTCAACGGACAGGCCGCGTCCCTGCCGGCGCGTCTCTCCTTGCTGGACGGCCTGCGCGCCGCCGGCCATCACGAAGTCAAGAAGGGCTGCGCCGAAGGTGAATGCGGTTCCTGCACCGTGTTTCTGGACGGCATGGCCGTGCTGTCGTGCCTCATCCCCGCCGAACGGGCGCGCGGCAGCCAAGTCGTGACCGCGTCCGGCCTGGCGGACGCGGACGCGCTGCACCCCCTGCAAGAGGCCTTCGTCGCGGCCGGCAGCGTCCAGTGCGGCTATTGCATTCCCGGCTTCATCATGAGCGGGGCCAAATTGCTGGAGGAAAGGCCGGCGCCGACCTGGTCGCAGGCGCAGGAGGCGTACATGGGCAATCTGTGCCGTTGCACAGGCTACGCCAAAATCCTGGAAGCCACCGTGACCGCCGGTCGCCAGGTCCGCGCGTAAAGGCCGCGGACCGGGATTGCCATGCGGGCCATCGGCAGCAGCGTCCCGCGTTGTGACGCGCCGGGCAAAACCACGGGGCAAACCCGCTACGGCGGGGATTTCCCGACGTCCGACGCGCAATGGATGAAAGTGGTGTTCGCCGGCGTGCCCCATGCCCGCATCCGCCGCCTTGACGTAACGGCAGCCGCGGCCATGCCCGGCGTGACGGCGGTGCTGACCGACGCCGACGTCCCGCGCAACCAGTACGGCATCGTCTGGCCGGATCAACCCGTGCTGTGCGGCCTCCACTCCACGCCGGCGGCCCGTACCGTGCGTTGGGTCGGCGACAAACTGTGCCTGGTCGTGGCGGATTCGCCCGCCCGCGCGGACGCCGCCGCGCAGAAGGTGCAAGTGGACTTCGAGGCGCTGCCCGCCGTCTTCGATCCGGAAGCGGCCCTGCGTCCGGACGCCCCGCTCGTGCATGACTATGCCGGTTACCCGCTGGCCACGCGTCCCCGGCACTCGAATCTGCTGGCCTGCACGCGCATTCGCCTGGGCGACGCGGAGCGGGGCCTGGCCGCTGCGGACGCGGTGGTATCCGACGTCTACGCTACCCACTATCAGGAGCATGCCTATCTGGAGACGGAAGCCGGCCGCGCCTGGCCTACCGCGGACGGCCGGATCGCCGTCCGGTCCGGCGGCCAATGGATGCATGACGACCGGAAGCAGGTGGCCGCCGCGCTGCGCCTGCCCGTAGCGCAAGTCCAGATCTCCTACGCCGCCGTCGGCGGGGCCTTCGGGGGCAAGGAGGATCTGCATCTGCAGTTGCTGTTGGCCTTGGCCGCCTACCGCACCGGCCGCCCCGTGCAATGCGTCTGGTCCCGCGAGGAAAGCATTCGCTACCATCACAAACGGCACCCTTTTCGCTTCGACTGCCAGCTCGGGGCCACCCGGGACGGACGGCTTACGGTCTTGACGGTTGACGCCGTCTGCGACGCCGGTGCTTACGCCAGCACGTCCGCCAAGGTGCTGGGCAACGCGGTCGTCGGGTGCGCGGGGTGTTACGAGATCCCCCATGTCCGCATCGAAGGCCGCGCGGTCTTCACCAACAACTGCGTCACCGGGGCCTTCCGCGGATTCGGCAGTCCGCAGGCCGCCTTCATGATCGAGACCCAGATGAACCGCCTGGCGCGCGCGCTGGATATCCCGCCGGACGAACTGCGGCGCATCAACGCGTGGCGGGACGGCTCGACGATGGCGACGCGCGGGCCGGTGCCGCCGGGGTGCATGGCCAGGGAAGTGCTGCAGGCCGCGACCCAGGCCGTCGCGGCGCAAGACGCCAAGCGCGCGCGCGCGATGGCGGGCCCCTGTCTCTGGACGTCCCTGCGCAGTACGGCGCGCCGCGTGGCGCGGGGCCGCGGCCTGGCCCTGATCTGCAAGAACGTCGGCTTCGGCCAGGGCATCGTGGATTCCTGCCATGCCTGGATCGAACTGCGCGGCGGCGCGGAGGTGGAAGAGGTCTGGCTGGGCACGGTGGGGGCGGATACGGGACAGGGCGCGCACACCGCGTTTCGGCAGATGGCCGCGGACGCCGTGGGCGCGCCCCTGGCTAAAGTGCGGCTCCGGGCCGCGTCCACGGACGACGCGGAATCCAGCGGGAGCGCCTCGGCCTCGCGGCTGACCTTTTTCGCGGGCGCGGCTATCCATGAGGCGGCGCGCCGGGCCTTGGCGGCGTGGGCCGAGGAAGAGCGCCCGGCGCGCGGCGAATACGCTTTTTCCACGCGCATGACGACGCCCTTCGATCCGGAAACGGGCGCCGGGATCCCGTCCGTCGCGTTCGGCTATTGCGCGCAGGTGGCCGACGTGGAGGTGGATCTGGATACGGGGCATGTCAGCGTCTTGCGGCTGGTCAGCGCCCATGACGTGGGACGCGCCGTCAATCCGCAGTTGATCGAAGGCCAGATCGAAGGCGCCGTGGCGCAGGGCGTGGGCTGGACGCTGTACGAAAACGTGGCGCAGCGGGACGGTCGCATCCTGAACCCCAGTCTGAGCGCGTACCTCATGCCGGGCGTCCGGGACGTGCCGGCGGAGGTGGTGCCCGTCATCGTGGAAGGCGGCGCGCCGGAGCATCCATTGGGGGTCAAGGGCATGGCGGAAATGGGGCTTATTCCCGTCGCGCCCGCTCTCGCGGCCGCGTTGTTCGACGCCGCCGGCGTCTGGATTACGGAATTGCCGCTCACGCCGGAAAGAGTGTGGCAGGCCTTGCGCGCAACGGCGTCGCCGGCCTGAGCCCGGTGGGTCCGCGGCGCGGATGCCGGCGGGCCGCGGACGCTAGAGGCGGAAGCGTATGGGTTACGGAGCGTTATTCGGTGTAGAATTGTAGGATTACGCTCAAAGGCAACCGCGCGTTGCCTATCATGTATCTGACGCGGATGCAGCGCCGACAGGAACACAGTATGCAGGCCGACAACCCATGAACATTACCGCCGTGAACGACATCCCGCGCCGCGTGGTCATAACGGGCATGGGGGCGCTTACCCCCTTGGGATTATCCGTCAAGGAAACCTGGCGCAACTTGCTGGCCGGCAAGTCGGGCATCGCCAAACTGACCCGTTTCGACGCGCGGCATATCAAGTCGCAGATCGCCGGCGAACTCAAGGACTTCGATCCTTTGAACTTCATGTCGCGCAAGGAAGCCCGCAGCATGGATACCTACTCCAAGTTCGGGGTCGCGGCGGTTCAGGAGGCGGTCCGGGATTCGGAGGTGAAGTTCGAGAACGAAGACAAGACCCGCGTGGGCGTCATCGTCAGCAGTTGCGTGGGCGGCATCGAGGATTACACCAATACCGTGGTCAGTCTGGTGAAGAAGGGCCTGAATCGGGTCTCCCCGTTCATGATTCCCAAAATGCTGGTGGACAGCCTGGCCTCCCGCGTCGCCGTACGCTATGGCCTGCAAGGTCCCACCATGGGCGTGACCACGGCCTGTTCCACGGGCTTGACCGCCTTGTGCCAGGCGTACGATATGGTCAAATTCGGCTTGGCGGATCTGGTGATTTGCGGCAGTTCCGAGGCAGCCATCGTGTCGCCGATGGTGGCCGGCTTCGACGCCATGGGCGTTTTGAGTCGACATAATGACGTGCCGGAGCAGGCGGCCAAGCCCTTCGACCGGAAACGCGATGGCTTCGTCATCGGCGAAGGCTGCGGCATCATGGTGATGGAAACGCTGCAGCACGCCATGGATCGGGGCGCCCGGATATATGCCGAGATCGTAGGCGCCGGCATGGGCAACGACGGCAGCGACATGGTGGCCATGGCCAAGGACGGCGCCGGCATCCAGAACGCCATGCAGATCGCGTTGGCCCACGCCCGGGCCATGCTCGGCATTGAGTCCGCCGACGTGGACTACATCAATCCCCACGGCTCGGCCACGCCCATGAACGACAAGGTGGAAACGCATGCCATCAAGGCGATCTTCGGCGCCCATGCCTATAAGCTCAACATCAGTAGCAGCAAGAGCATGATGGGCCATCTCATGGGCGCGGCGGGCGCCGTGGAATCCATCGTCGCCGTGAAGGCGGTGGAGGAAGACCGGATTCCCCCTACGCTCAATCTGCGCGATCCCGACGCCGAGTGCGATTTGAACTACACCCCCAACGTCACGGTGTCCAAGACGGTGGACGTGGCCATGAACAACAGCATCGGGCTCGGCGGCAACAATTCCAGCATGGTGTTTCGCAAGCCCGTGAAATGAGGCGCCGGCGACCGCGGACGCGCGCGGTCGCTTGCGTTCGTTCGCCCGGCGGTGACGCATGACCCTGTCCTCCAACGGAGCCACCCCCCAGGCCGCCTTGATCGCGGAACCGCGCGGGCCCGCTTCCGGTGCGCCTCTGCCTGCAACGGCCCGCGAAGACGCGGCGGCCGCGGAGGAGAGCGGCGCCGTCGGCGCGGATGCGCCGGCCTATGCCCAAATCGTGGGCTGGGGCTACGTCGTGCCGGACAAGATCGTGACCAACCATGATCTGGAGAAGATCGTGGAAACGTCGGATGAATGGATCCGCAACAACACGGGCATCGTGCATCGGCACGTCGTGGTGGACGATCAGGAAACGTCAGCCACGTTGGGCACGCAGGCGGCGCGCAAGGCCCTGAATCTGGCCAACGTGCCGCCCCATAAGATCGACCTCGTCATCTGCGCCACCAGTACGCCCTCGCACGTATTCCCGGCGACGGCCAGCCTGATCCAGGACAAGATCGGGGCCGTGCATGCCGGCGCCTATGACCTGAGCGCGGCCTGTTCCGGCTTCGTCTACGCCCTGAGCATGGCGCGGGCGGCCATCCGGGCCGGCGACGCGCAGTACGTGCTGGTCGTAGGCGCGGAAGTCATGAGCCGCTTCGTGGACTGGACCGACCGCACCACCTGCATTCTGTTCGGGGACGGCGCCGGCGCCGTGTTGATCGCCGCCAGCGACGTGGCCGGCGGCATCGGGGCCATAGAACTGGGCAGCGACGGCTCCGGCGGCGATTTGCTTTCGCTGCCGGCCGGCGGCAGCGCGCGGCCCGCGACCCTGGAAACCGTCAAGGGCGGCGATCATTTCATCCGCATGGACGGGCCCGCCGTCTTTCGTTTCGCCACGCGCGTCATGGCGGACGCCACGCGCAAGGTGATCAAGAAACAGGGCTGGGAACTGGACGAAGTGGATCTGGTGATTCCGCATCAGGCCAATCGGCGCATCATCCAGAACAGCGTCATCAAGCAACTCAAGATTCCCGAAGACAAGGTCTTCATCAACATCGCGGAATACGGCAATACGAGCACGGCCACGATTCCCATCGCGTTGTGCGAAGCGCTGGAGGCAGGGCGCATCCAGCCCAACCAGAATCTGGTCTTCGTGGGCTTCGGCGGCGGGCTGAGTTGGGGGGCCTGCGCCGTCAATTGGTCCGTCTCGGTAGACGACGTGTCCAAGCATTGGTGGCAAGGCGCGCGGCAAGAGGCGGCGTACCAGGCGGGCGCGGCGCGCAGCATGTGGCGACGGGCTACGCGGCGCTTTACGCGGGTCAGGAGTTCGTAGCGGCTTCTCGTCTGCTTGGCACCTGAGCCACAAGCGCCGAAAAGCATTCCGGGAGGCGAGATCCGTTTTTTGCATGCATCCGCCTGGATTGCAAGGCGACGGATTGAAGCCTATCCGCACTTCAAAGAGAGCTATGGATGGCGTCAGCATGCGTTAGGCTGGGTGGCAGGTCTGCCCGCGCTTTTGGCGCTGATGAGACGGTCGCGACGCGATGTCGGACAGGTTCGGCACGTTCATTCGACCGGGGGGCTGCGTTTAGGACTCGGTTCCGGTTTGGCCCCAAGGGAGGTCTAAGCCCCGGCTCTCACTGCCCTGAGCGCGTTCGGGGACAGCCCAGTAGCCTCTCCTCTGTTGCGCTGGAGACAAGCGTTATATAGAGAATACCCTGAATGCAACTGCCTAACCAATCTTTGCGCCAAGTGGCTTTCAACGAAGACACAGCGGCGGCCATCGCCAGTCATCTTCCCGACTGGCCGCAGTTCGCGACCAAACAGGATGTCCTTGATGTCAAATCAGATATCAAGAACTTGGAAGCCCGTCTCATTCGCTGGATGGCGGGCATCTTTCTCATCCTTCTGACGGCCATCGGGAGCCTGATCTTGGGGTTGCTCTCATGGCTGGGAAACGCTGCGGGATAACGTTGCGCGCGGGATTGGCTTCAGGTTGGTCCTACGCCCCTTTCGTTGTTAGGGTTTGGGTGGCTTGGAGGTTCATGCCCCCAAGCACCCCAAGCTATTGCTTGGCGTTTTCTCGCTTTAGGGGTTTGCTTGGTCGGCTTGGGCCGTTTGGGTAGGCATGCTTGGTCGCAGACAAGTCTATCCCCGCCTTGCGCGCCGCGCGAAACGGATGCGACTTTGCGCCGCGTCCAACTGCAGAATCGCGCTTTGATGCAGGAACCCAACCTGTTATGATTTCGTATTTGCGAAGATTGACAGGTGAAACCGCGCGATAGCGGATGATTTCGGACATGCGCGAGATACCGGCCTTGAAAGTCCGCCAATGGCTCCTTGAATGGGATGAAGTGCCCGTTGACGCATTGGCTATGCGCCGTCAACCGCCTCGTCACTTCTACCTCTTTTCTATGCCTGCGCGGGATTTGAGGGCGCTGTCTGGTATGCAAAGGCGATCAACCGCCGGTCGGCAAATAGGATCCATAGATACGGGCATTCAATGTAGTCACGAAAAGCGACGCTCATCCGAAATCCGCGACTATATGCATTTCGGCTTTCCCTATGCCGGGTTCAGCCCGCAGGATCGCGAAAAATTTGCCAATGCGGACTCGAAGATGCCGGGCTGGCTACCGACAGCCATCGTGGTCAATATCTTTGATCCCGAGTTTTCTGACGATGACCGGAAAGGACGCTGCGTAGCGGACGGCGATCACATATGCATACAAGATGGAGACGGCCCGTACGCGGCGTTGCGTTTGCCCAACGGATTCAAGAATTCAGCGTGGATCCCCAAAGCGTTGCCGCCTATAGAAGTGATCGATGGGCAACATCGCCTGTGGGCCGTTGGCGACGCGGATGACTTGGAGGGATACGAATTGCCCGTGGTGGCGTTCCAAGGCCTCGATCTCAGCTGGCAAGCGTATCTGTTTTACACGATCAATATTCGACCCAAGAAAATCAATATCAGCCTCGCATTCGATCTCTACCCGCTCCTGAGAACCGAAAAATGGTTAGCGCAACATAAGGATGGAGGCGCGCCTCGAGTGTACAGAGAGACGCGCGCGCAGGAGATCGTTCAATCTTTGTATGTGCATCCAGAGAGTCCGTGGCACCGCCATATCAACATGCTGGGAAAGCCCGGCCAAAGAATGGTCAGGCAAGCCGCATGGATCAGGTCGCTGCTAGCCACTTATATCAAACCCATGTCGGAGCGACGCAATGCGATTGGCGGCCTATTTAGCCAGGATCGCGATTGGCATGGCGCGCAGCAAGTAGCCTTTATCATATATTGGGGAAGAAGGCTTCGCGATCAAATAAAATGCTTGCATGAGTCTTGGGCAGAAGCAATCCGGAAGGAGGAAGGAGGAAGACTGTTGGCGTGCGACCCAGATCCCGCTTTCTACGGCAAATATTCATTGCTTAATACCGATCAAGGAATTCGAGGTTTTCTATCGATCACCAATGATCTCTCCGTTTTGGGCATGGACGAGTTACGCCTTAGAGAGTGGGTAACGGATGAATTTGGAAGTCCAGACGATCGAAATGCTATTACCGTAGCCATAGAGTCGCTATCGCTCTATGGCCGAGACACTTTGATCGATGAGTGGATAACCCAACTGGCGACATTCGACTGGCGAACGTTTGCCGCGCCAGGTCTTGACGATCGCGAACGTACGATGAAACAGACATTGCGCGGGAGCGGAGGTTACCGGGAGATTAGACGCCGGCTTTTATTGCATCTTGCCGTGGGGGAGGCGCCTGCTTCCGCATACGCGAAGAGAGCGCTTAGCCAACTGGGTTTTGAGCGTAATTGATATTATATGAAATTGAAATTTTTACTCAACAACAGTTATCTCAGGCATCCCGATCCGCTTCAGCGTTGGAATGCGCCGGTCGAGGTTCTTCCATGAATGACGCATCGTTTTCGGTTGAGTTGCTGTCAAGAGCAGGGCTTTGGTTGCGACTTGCTTCAGGCGTGTGCGGTCTGCACTTTGCTGAGGCGGACATGACATGCTGTAGGAGGCAGTGCATAGGCTGGCAATAGCCAGAGGATTGAAACGGGGAATGCGAACGTATAGGAATGTGGGGGGCTTCGGCGGATGGGGCCGACCGCGACCCGGCCGCTCCAACCGCCGATTTGACGCCCTTGAATACCCATCCAGGTTCTCTAGGAGGCCGAAGCGATCGGATGCATATGTTGTAAAAATTATCTTGAATTATGCATACGCTTTGTTTCCAACTGATAGGCGCGTATAGCGGTTTCAAGAATATCGCGTCTATCGGGAGAGCGCGCAAGGCGCGAGGCGCAAAAGAGCGGAAAACGATTTTCCATTTGTCCTGAAGGCTCCCTTGTCAGGTTCCGGGGTTCGCAACATCGGCGACATTCTCTGTTCACGCTGAGAAGCGAGCGAGAGCTTGGAGCATTCCTGACGCAAACCCGGTTCCTCAACGGTAGCGCGGGCGAATGGCGCGGGGATAGTCCGGGGCTTTGATCTGCCAAGGAATTTCGCCCGTTAGCGCCTCTATGCGCTCGTATATACGTTCCAAGTCGGTCGTAATGGCATTCGCCATGCGCTGGAAGTCCATCACAGGCGCAGGCGGCGGACGGTAACGCAGGCCTCCGGCATAGGCGTTCAGTTGCACCAGATCGCTTTGCCATTGCGCCTGCGGCCAAGCATGATGCGCCAAGTCGGTCAACGTGTGGGTGGAAGCATACCGTTCTCCTTTGGCGGCAATCAACGCTTTGAAGGCATGCTCCAGGACTTGATGCGCGCAGTAAGCGCACACGCCGCTCACTTGATCCGCGTCGATGAGAGCCTGCATCGTGGCGTAGTGTTTGTTGGCATCGCCTATTCTCCGGTTCCTTTCCTCGCGATCGTCCTTGGGGTGCGATTCGGGATCCTCGGGTACGTCAGGTAAATGTCCCATTTTGATTCCCTCGCGATAGGCGATAGCCCCGATGCCGTTGACGCTATGGCGAACTTGGTTCCTGTATTGATGCTGCGTCAAGTACACGAGCTCCATGGCAGGCCGCGCGTTGCCGAACTCTTGCTCAGCCAACTGGTACGCCTGGTTTTGCAGGCGATGCTGCGTTGCCTTATCCGGTATCTGTTCAACTACGATCAGCAGATCCACGTCCGAATAATCGTTCCAGTCGCAACGCGCGCGCGAACCGAATAAAATAATCCCTCCTTCCTTGACCCAGGCGGAGAGACCGCGCCCTATCCGCAGCGCGCGGCGATCCGGTCCCGCGCGCGTGCGTATCCGTGCTTCTTCGGAGAGCATCAAACACCGGATGCGCGGCGTGTATTGCCGTGAAGCGCCATGACGAGCAGATTCTAATGGATACGTTGCCATTATAGCCGCGCAAGGGACCGCGGCAAGGTCAGGCCATCGCCTGGAGTGGAAGGCGCGGAGCTGGACCGTCGCGAATCGAGGCCAGCAGTCCCGTACGCTTTCCTGAAACCCGTCGTTGGATTTGGTTATCTTGCACAATGATGACGCGCAAAGTATAGGCTGATTGGCGCAGAGTAGATCTGCGCGCGCAATCGATAATTCTCGCGTCGCGAAGTCTGGCGGATAGCGACCCGCTCACAAAGCGGCGCATGCCTTGCGTCATGTCCGCCTTTGGCGGAAGCAGTCGAGATACTGGCTTCTCCCGCATGTCGTCAGGTTGCGATCGGTTCCGTCAGGCCATTGGCCCCAAGACGCGTACGAAACGCCTGCGTTGCCCATCGCCGAGTCTGCCTTTGCCGAGCGCGCTCCATCGCCGCGGGAGAACCATGTTCTTTGACCTGTATCTCAAAAACGGAACCGTCGTTACCGAAGACGGCGTTTTCCGGGGCAGCGTTGCCGTGTCCGATGGCGTTATTGCGCAAATCGCGGCCGGCGCGCCCGATCTCCCCGCCGCGACGACGGTGGATCTCCAAGGCCAGTGGCTTTTGCCCGGTCTGGTGGACGGGCACGTGCATTTCAACGAACCGGGAATGGAGGCGTGGGAACGCTATCGCACGGGCACCATGGCCGCGGCGGCCGGCGGCGTGACGACCATTCTGGATATGCCCCTCAATTCCTCGCCCCCTACGATCAACATCCAGGAATTGCGGCGCAAGCGATCGGCCGTGCATACCGAAGCCGTGGTCGACTACGCCCATTGGGGCGGTCTCGTCAACAACAATCTGGCGGATCTGCCGAATCTGCACGCGGAAGGCGTGGTTGGCTTCAAGGCCTTCATGACGTCCTCTCCGGATTTCCCGCGCGTGGACGACGACCTGATCTACGCCGGCATGCAGCAGGCGCGGCGGAACGGCAATCTGGTCGGCATTCATTGCGAAAACGAATACGTCACGTCCTACCTGGCCCAGGAATTTCAGGCGGTTGGCCGCAAGGATTTGGCCGCATGGCCGGAGTCGCGGCCTCCGTTCCAGGAAGTGGAAGCGATCCGGCGCGCCCTGCATTGGGCGCACGCGACGGGAGCCGCGCTGCACATCGTGCATGTATCCATCCGCGAAGGCATGGAAGCGGTGGCGCAAGCCAAGCAGCAGGGCGTCAAGGTATCGGTCGAAACCTGTCCCCAATACCTGATGTTTGACCTGGAGGACTACGCGCGCATCGGCCCGCGAGCCAAATGCGCGCCGCCTATTCGTAACCGGGCCCAGGTGGAAGCGCTTTGGGCAAGCGTTTTGGCCGGACAGGTGGATTCCATCGGCTCGGACCATTCCCCTTGCACGGCCGCCGACAAGGAAATCGGCTATACGGACGTTTGGCAGGCCTGGGGCGGCATATCCGGCGTGCAGACCCTGCTGCCGGGCCTCTTGACGGAGGGCGTGCATAAACGCGGTCTGCCCTTGACGCTCTTGACCCGCCTGACGGCAGCCAACCCTGCCCGTATCTTCGGCCTGTATCCCAGAAAGGGCGTCATCCGTCCCGGCAGCGATGCCGATCTGGTCGTTGTCGATCCCGAGCGAACCTGGACGTTGGCCGCGGACGATCTTTTCTACCTCAATCGGCACAGCGCTTTTGAGGGGTATGAATTCAAGGGACAAGTGGCGCAGACCTACGTGCGAGGCGTCTGCGTATATGATCAAGGCGACATTGCCGTCGAACCGGGTTTCGGGCAACTGCTCAAGCGCAGCGCGCAAGCGGGTTGGCCCTTGCCCTCGGAAGCGCGCGGATATTGGGCGGAGGAAACCGCCCGGCGATGGACAGGCGGGGCTGGCCGCGCCGGTAGGGACCGCTACGATCTGCGCGACGCGGAGACGGAACGGGAGGCGCGACGCGCACAGTCGGACGCGCGTCTGGCCGCCTGACGCGTCCGGATCGTTGCGCCCAGACGGCTTGGGTCTCCTCATGACAGTCGGGCAGTCTATGCATCCCTTCGGTTTTACGCGTAGCCGCACGGCGCGCAATTACGCGCTGATCACGCCCGCCAGCCATGTCGAGGCCGCTTTGCCGCGGTGGACCGGCGCGTCCGGCATCATCGTCATTGCTCCGGGCATAGGCGCCGGTTTCGCGCAGTTTTTCGCCTTGATGGACGCGGGCGGAACGGCGGGCTTGCCCTTGCCGGGCGTGGAGCGCTTCGTCTACGTCGAAGAAGGCCGGGTGCAATGCGCGCTGCCGAGCCGAACCGTTGCGCTGGAGCCGGGCGGGTACGCCTACATCCCGGCGGGCGCGCAGCATGCCCTAACGGCCGAGAAACCCTGCCGCTTGACGTTGTTCGAACGACGGTTCAGCGCCCTGGACGGAACGGGTCAGCCGGAAGCGGTGACGGGCCAGGAACAGGACGTGGCGGCGGAGCCTTTCATGGACGACGCGGACGCCCTGCTCAAAACGCTCCTGCCCGCGACCCCGGAATACGATATGGCCGTGAATCTTTTCGCGTTCAAGCCCGGAGCCTCGTTGCCGCTCGTCGAGATGCATGTGATGGAACACGGCCTGCTCATGCTGCAGGGGCGCGGCATTTATCGTCTGGACGAAGACTGGCATCCCGTGCAGGCGGGCGACGTTATCTGGATGGCGCCGTACTGTCCGCAGTGGTTTACGGCTGTCGGCAAGCAGCCGGCCCGCTATCTGTACTACAAAGACGTAGGACGCGATCCCTTGGCTTAAAGGTCGCGCGATGCCAAACGTAGAGATCAACGCGGAACGCCTGCTGGCGACTATCGATCGGATCAGCCGCTTCAGCGACGCGCCGCATCCCGCGGTGACGCGCGTACTGTATACGGCGACGGACGTAGCGGCCCGCAACTACTGCAGAGATTTGGCGCGCGCGGCGGGACTCGCCTGGCGCGAAGACGCGTTGGGCAATCTGTTCGTCCGCCTGCCGGGACGGGAACCGGATTTGCCCGCCGTCGGTACGGGTTCCCATACGGATGCCATTCCGTACGCAGGGCGCTATGACGGCGTCGTCGGGGCGTTGGGCGGCTTGGAGGCGTTGCGTTCCATTCAGGAAGCCGGCCTCAAACCGCGGCGGAGCCTGGAACTGATCATATTCACGTCGGAAGAGCCGACGCGCTTCGGCGTAGGTTGCCTGGGCAGCCGCGCCATGACGGGCCTGATGGACGCGGACGCGCTCGGCGCCCTGCGCGATGCGGAGGGCGTTTCCCTGGAACAGGCGCGGCGAGACGCGGGCTTCGCCGGGTCTTTGGCCTCCGTCGTCTTGCCGCGGGACGCCTATGCCTATTTCGTGGAACTGCACATAGAGCAGGCGCCGCGTCTGGAAGCGGCGAACGTCATGATCGGCGTCGTGGAGGCGATCGTCGCTTCGGCCACGGTGCGGGTGCAGCTTGAGGGCAGCGGCGGCCACGCCGGAACGGTGCTCATGCGCGACCGTTGCGACGCGTTGGCGGCCGCCGCCGAACTGGTGCTTTTGGCCGAATACGCGGCCCGCGACGATGCCAGCCCGGACGCGGTGGCGACCGTCGGCCTGTTGCAGGTGCATCCCGGCGCTAGCAACAGCATTCCCAGCGCCGTCGAGTTGACCTTGGACGTGCGCGCAACCCGGATGCAAGTGCGCGATGCCCTGTTGGACGCCATGCGGCAGGGCCTGGACGCGATCGCGCGCGCCCGCGGCATTGACGTTACGTGGGACGTGCTCACCTCCGACCCGTCCAGTCAATCGGACCCGCGCATTGTGACGGCCATCGAGCAAGGCGCGGAGGCCTTGGGCCTGTCCCATATGCGACTGATCAGCCGGGCGTATCACGACACCGTATTCATGGCGCAACGGTTTCCTGCCGCCATGATTTTCGTCCCTTCCTTCAAAGGCTACAGCCACCGTCCCGAGGAGTATTCCGCGCCCGCGGAGATTGTGGCCGGGGTCAAAACCCTGGCGGCTACCTTGTTGCGCTTGGCGGAGGCCTAGCGGCGAACGCGGGATACAACGAAAATCCGTACTTTTTGCCGTTGAGCGGGATCCCGCGCGGTAGAATGAGCCATTGCCGTTGCGGACGCAGGGTGCCCGTTCAAAGAGAGGTTGCCGCCTCGGCCATGAAAGTCTACGCGCGAGCGGGCATCGATCCGGATCGCCGTTGCCGCTCCGCATCTCTGGGCTTGGATATGCGAATGCGCCCCTTTGCCCCTACGTTGGGCGGGGGCGATCCCAATCTCTGGTGCAGAGCGGCCGCGGCCGCGCCGTCCACGGCAATCTCCAGCGCGCCGCGCTCCTATCGAAGTCGAAAGCCTTCTGCATGTTGACCCAGATCGCGATCCGCCACTTCAAGCTCTTTGAAGACGTCACGATTGAACTGGGCGCGCCGGTTGTATTCATTGGCCCGAACAATTCAGGCAAAACGTCGGCCATTCAAGCGTTGGCTCTGTGGGATACGGGGCTCAAGCATTGGAACGCCAAACGATCCGGTAAAACGACGCCCAAGAAACGCGCGGGCGTGGCGGTGAACCGTCGCGAGCTGTTCTTCGTGCCCGTGCCGGAGGCCAGACTGCTGTGGCGGGAACGCAACGTGCGCGACGCGTACAAGCTTGAGGGCCGGCAGCAAACGCGCAACTACGCATCGAGATCGCGGTGGAGGGAGTCACCGGCGCGTCCGCGTGGCAATGCGGCCTGGAGTTCGATTACGCCAACGAAGAGTCTTTTTACTGCCGGCCCTTGCGGTTGTCGGGAGACGGCAACCTAGAGCGCATGGAAGTGCCCGAGGCCGCCGCTATCCAGTTAGCCTATTTGCCTCCGATGTCAGGCTTGGCCGCGACCGAGACGCGGCTGGATGCCGGCGCCCTGAACGTGAGAATTGGCGAGGGCCGCACGGCAGAAGTTCTGCGCAATCTCTGCCATCTGCTTCATACGAACGATACAGGCCTGTATTGGGCAGAACTCGTAGATCAGATGCGGAAATTGTTCGGCGTAGAACTGCAGCCTCCCCGCTATATTCCTTCACGCGGCGAGATCGAGATGTCCTATACGGAGCAAGGGACGACGCTGGATCTCTCGTCGGCGGGGCGCGGCTTGCAGCAAACGTTGCTCCTACTGGCTTACATGTATTCGCACCCAGGGACCGTACTGCTGTTGGATGAGCCGGACGCCCATCTGGAAATTCTGCGGCAACGCCAGATATACAGTCTGTTAACGGGCATTGCGCGCGAGACCGCAAGCCAGCTCATAATCGCCAGCCACTCCGAGGTCCTGCTCAACGAAGCTGCGCAACGCGATCTGGTCGTGGCGTTCGTGGGGCGTCCCCATCGTCTCCAGGGCCAAACGGGCCAAGTGCATAAATCCCTCAGCGAGTTGGGATTCGAACAATACTATCAAGCGCAACAGACCGGGTGGGTGCTTTATCTGGAGGGATCTACCGATCTGGCCATTTTGCAGGCCTTCGCGCGCAAACTGGAACATGCAGCCGCCATCCGCGTGAATCGCGTGTAAGGAATGCCAGCCGCCGCGGCCACGGGCCTTCGCGCGCAAACTGGAACATGCAGCCGCCATCCGCGCGCTGGAAAGGCCCTTTGTCCATTACGTGAGCGATCAACCGCGCCAAGTCCGACGCCATTTCCATGGCCTGCGCGCAGCGGCGCCGCATCTCCAAGGCGTCGCCCTGTTCGATCGCTTGGACACGGGGCCGCCGGACATCTATCCGGTCAAGTCGCTCATGTGGGAACGGCGCGAGATTGAAAACTACTTTTGCCTTCCTTCTACGCTCGAGGCGTATGCCAGGCAAGTGCCTGCAGAGTCATTGGGGCCTTTGTTTGACGCTTCTCGGGCCGAAAAGAATAGCGCAGCCATGCAGGCAGCGATCCGCCAGATTGAGGCCGCCTTGCAAGCCTTGAGCAAGGCCGATCCCTGGGGAATTGACATCAAGGCCAGCGACGACTTTCTCGGCCCCGTGTTCAAACGCTACTTCGAGATATTGGGGCTTGCCAATCCCATGACCAAGAAATCTTTTTACGAACTGGTGGCGTATATGCCTGCCGGCGATATGCCGTCCGAGATTTCCGACAAGTTGGATGCGATAGCGGCCGTGGCCGAGCGCGCGGATAGGCCCCGCGAGGCCTGCTGACGGCGCGTCCATGGCAACTGGGTGCTGGCTACCCGTAAGCCTGAAGATGCTCCGCGAGGCGTAGCGGGCGACATGGTTCTGAATCGCTTGCCTTGCCTTTTCGGCCCCTACGCCAGGAGTCTCCATGACCTACGCCTCCGATTGGTTGGCCTGTTGGGACGCGCAGATGTTTTCAGCGTAGATACCGAAACGACTGGCTTGGATGAAACGGCGGAATTGGTGCAGAGTGTAGCGTTGGATACTACGGGCCAAGCCGTGGGCAACCAGTTTTGCCTGCCTGCCGACCCAGTACCGGAAGCCGCCAGCCGCGTGCATGGCCTGACGAACGAGCGATTGGCAGCCAGGAACGCGCAGCGTTGTCCCGCGTTCTACCCATCGCTGGTGGCTCGGCTCCAACAGGCGGAGGTTCTGTTGGCGTGGAATGCCGATTTCGACTCCCGCATCTTTAAGCAGACTTGCATACGCTATGGCCTGCCTGTCCCTAACCTGCCTTGGCGATGCACCATGCAGGATTACAAAGAAATGACCGGCGCGCATCGCCGTCCTAAATTACAGTTCGCGGCTGCAAGGCTGCACTATTCCCGCGCCCAGACGCATACTGCCTTGAGCGACTGCCAGATGGAGCTGCATGTCATGCGGCATGGCACGCCGGCCCATATTGATAGGGAACGCGCAAGGAATCAGGCGCGCCGATATCGCGGGAGTCGTGACGGACGAAGGATGATCTAGTACACAGTCATGCGCCTTCTGTTAGGTGATAATTCAGAAACTGCCGTTCAGACGCGGTCCGGGGCCGTACGTAGGGCAAGGACGCGTGATCCTCGTCGGGTAGGCCGTAAGCGGCTATGCAGGCACCAGTTGCAGCACCGTGCTGTCGAGGCCGTCCGTCGTCAGGAGATAGATCGCATCGCCGTGGGCGGCGAAGGCGAGCAGGCGCAGCCCGGGAGGCATCTGCAGGAGCAGGCGCATCCGCCAGTCGCCCCCGGCGCGGGGCGTCAAGGCCCACACGCGGCCGCTGCAATGGTCGCCGAAGAGATAGGCGCCGTCCAGGCCGGGCCGCGCCGCGCCGCGGGAGACGACGCCCCCGATCACGGCGCATCCGCCCTGCGCATCGTGCGCGTAGGTCGCGACCGGCGGCGCGTGGGCGATCTCGGCGCAGGCCACCGGGCCCGTGCGGCACCGGCGGCCTTCCCACAGCGGCCAGCCATGGTTGCCCCCGGCCTGCACGCGGTTCACCTCTTCGCGCGCCGCCTCGCCCACGTCCGCCACCCAGAGCGTGCCGTCCCGCGGATCGACCGCCAGGCGCCACGGATTGCGGAAGCCCCGGGCGTAGACTTCGGGCCGCGCGGTCGCCTGTCCGCGCCACGGATTGGCGGCGGGAATGCGATAGGGGCGGTCGGGGACGCCGTACCGTACGTCCAGGCGGAGGATCTTGCCCCGCAGCGAACCCGGCCGCTGCGCCTGGGCGGGCGCGTACTGATCGCCCACGCCCAGATAGAGCAGGTTGTCGGGATCGAAGCCGAGGCCGCCGCCGAAATGCAAGCCAACGCGCTGCGGCGTCGTTTCCAGCAGGATCAGTTCGGCCTCGCGGCGAATGCGGCCCTCGGCGACGGGAAAGCGCGCCAGCTTGGCTGTCGTTGCGCCGGCGGTATCGAGCCCACGCGTATAGTAGACGTAGATAAAGGGGCGCGTCGGGAACTGGGGATCCAGGGCGAAATTAAGCAGTCCGTTTTCGCCGCTCAAGCGTCCCACTGCGGCGGTCAGATCCAAAAGCAGGCGCGGCGCCTGGCCCGGTTGATGATGCAGGATCCGTCCGAGCCGCTCGGCCAGGAGCCACCCGCCGTCCGGCCAAGGCAATATATTGACGAGAACATTCCATCGGCAACCGTCCAGGGCCGGAACCAGTCGCCAGCGCCCCCGCGTGACGGGGGGGGGGGGGGGGCTTGAACGGCGCGCAGGACAAGTTGGCAGGGTCGGTGACGGGACCGGCGAAATCGGTGCAATACTCGGAAGCGATGTCGGGAGCGACCGCGACGTGGATGCAAGCGCTCAGGAAGCGTCCCGCGTCGTCAGCTTGAACTACGTACGAGGAGGATCCAGACGCGACCGTTTCCATATCTTGGGGCGCGGGCCGGGGACTGTCGGCTCGCCGCCAGCGCCAGCCGCTGACGCGGTACGCGTTCTGCGGCGGCGGCAACGAGACGGCGATCGCTTGGCCCAGGTTGAAGTCGCGGCGGATCCAGGCGGGTTGTGGACCCAAGAAGAGAGCCGACGGAATGTCCAGCCTCGAATCCGGTACCGGGTTGGTGGCGGGACCGACGAAATCCGTGCAGTACCGGGAAACGATGTCCGGCGCGACCGCGATCCAGACGCAAGCGCTCAGGAAGCGTCCCATGTCGTCGGCTTGGACTGCGTACGAGGATCCGCGGTTCATTATTTCAACCTCTTGGGGCGCGGGTTGGGGATTGTCGGCTCGCCGCCACTGCCACTGCCGCTGCCGATACTTGCGATACGCACGCGGCAAAAACGCCTTGATCGTTTTTCCCAAGCGAGGCGTTTCCCCAGCCGGGAGGAGGATGCGAGGCTGCGGTGCGAAGAAAAGATCCGACGGGATGTCCAGGCCGGAAGCGGAGGTCGCCGCGCGGACGGGCACGCCCCCCCAATGGGCGCATGCCATCAGGCATACGAGGACGACCCGCCGTAACCGCGCGACGACTTTCCGCTCCGCGCCCCTCCTGAGGCGTTGGGTTGCCATCCGGTAATCAGGCAATGCAGCGCTTTGGCTGCGTCCAGTTCCAGGCTCCTGCCAGATGAATAAAAAATGAATTATGTCCATATTTATTGCAACGAGCAGCCACGCGCCGCCCGTGCTTGAGCCCGCCGAGGCCCCGTTCCGGGGCGTTGCGCGCGGGGTACCGTTCCGGGGCGTGGGGCTGGGGCCGGTGCCGGGCCGGAAGGACGGCCTCAATGTCCCGTTGCGCTAGCCGGACGCGGCAGGTGCCTGCGCGTGACGGGCGGTCAGCGCCCCGACGGCGCCTAGGCCCGGGACCTGGTGGAAGCCTGGACGGCGGCGCCCCTGTCCTGTTGGATGGCCGACCGGGCTTATGCGTCGATGCCTTCCGGCCGTCATGCCCGCACGCGCCCGGCACCTGGATCTCCCACCTTGCGACCCGGAGGCGTACCCGGCGCGCCACGCGGTGGAACGCGGCTGCGGCTGGCCGGCGCGTGGCCACCCGCTACGACCAACGCTCCAGCAGAACCAGTACGCCGAACTCCCTCCCAGGAACGGAACCCGTAACGGTCACAGCATGCACAATACACCTGTAACCAACACGGCGGGAATGAATCCGGCCTTGGATCGGAAACGGCGCACAAGCAACCTGCAGAGTCCCTGCCGTCGGTCTACGCATTATACCGAGTCAATAAGTGCGCTTTGACAGGGCGCGGCATTCTTATCCGGCCCCTATAGACCGCCAATCCGCGGCCTGTCGCAAATCTCTGCCATAGCTTCTCAGGACCACTTGTAGCGAGCCGGTTGCACGGCAGGCAAAGCGGCCAAGTCTTCCGGATTGCCTTTTTCGGACTTCAGTCCAGCCCGTTTAATAATCTGCTCCGCCAATTCCGCGCGAAAGCGCGTATCTTCCCGACGCAGGGTGCCCGGATCCCATGTTTCGCCGGCATTGTAATACACCTGCAGGTACACGTTTTCGTAGGTGGGATCAAAGCGGCGCACCCAGATATCCATCCGTTCGATTTTGGCCCATTCCCACACTTTGGTGCGCGCCCACAACCGGTACGGATTGCGGATGACCAACGCATCCTCGCGCAGAATGAATTGCTCGAACATCTCCAGCAGGTTGGTGTACAGCAAGAATACGCCCCAAGCCAGAAAGACCCACGCGATCGCCTCGGCGAAAAAGGTGTTCGTCAGATTCATCGTGAAAGCCAGTCCGCCGCCCGCGATCAAGCCGACGGCCGCGGCCGCGTTGCGCTTGAGGCCGGAAAATACGATAACCTCCGCCGTCGCGGAGGGCGAGGACGGGACGCGGGTTTCGGGAACGGCGGCTTCTGCGGACATATCCGATGCACGGCGACAGGATGGCGTTTACGCATTCATTATAACGAATGCTGCGCGGAACGGCCTGTTTTCGGATCCCGCAGAAGGCAGCTTGAACAGTCCGTTGGCGTTACGCCTGCAGGAGATCGCGGGACAGGACGGACCACGCAGCCTCCGGATTGACATCGAAGAGAGGGGCGAGGAGAGGCATGAAGCCATGGGGATCGCGTACTGCCTCGGCAGCGCCTGCCGCGGTCAGATCGGCCCCGCCGCTGATCAGGTGGACTGGAGGCCAATTCAAGGGCAACGGGCCGTTGACCGTTCCGCGGTAGAGGGCAATCGGATCTTCTGCCTGGGCCGGCAACAAGGCATGCAGATCGCCGGTTCCGGAGCGCAGGAGGCCATGCACGGGAACGTCAGGCCGGCATTGTCCCTGCCATACGCGGAGGGACCGCACAAAGTTCTCGCCTTGCGTACGCGGCGAGACGGAGCCGCGCCACCATGTTCGCGTCTCGTCCTCCGTCCACGCGGCCTGCATCCGCCGCCGGTTATGTTCGCGCAAGGCCGCGCGTAGGGGTTCGCCTTGAACGTAGGCGGGATGAGGGGCGACGTTCCGCACCGCGATGAGACGATCGTTGCGTCTGCTCTGTTGCAAGGCTGCCGCGAACGCCTGCGCGTAGCGGTCGCTGCCGGCGTACATAACCGGTAGGGACGCGTCCATCTGCTCCAGGCATTCACCCAACAGCCGCGCGATAGGCGCGAGATCGGGAACCAGGCCCGTTCCTGCGTCGTACCCGCCGCAGATCAGCAAGAGATCAGGGTGGCCCAAGGCCAGATCCTGGCGTAATCGCCAGAGGGACGCGTGCGGATCCAAGAGGGAGACGCCGGCCACATAGGACTCGGACGCATGCAGCGCGTCTTCCACCGCCGGCAGAGGCAGAGGCGTCAGAAGCCAGGCCCAAACCCGTAGCGGCGGCAGCGGATTCACGGTCAACAGCACCTGATCCAGCACGTAGTCCGTTCGGGCCGCGTCCGCCCTGTCGCTCTCGGACGCCGGCAGGGCGCTCCCTAGGTCGCATCCCAGAAACTGGCCCAGAACATCTGCCGCCCATCGAATTTTGGACGTCAGCCTGTCCTGTCCCGCGTCAATGCGCAATTCCGAACGGTCGGCCCACGGCGTTTGTTCGTCCAGCCAGCTGATCAGCCGCCACTGGCCCGCCACGCGGTCGCAGAGGCAGGCTTTGACGTAAACGTCGTCCATGCCCACGCACAGAAGCCCGCTGCGCGTCATGGCCGCGGACCTAGCCTCAAGAGAGAAAGGGCAGACGCCATGCGTCCAGGCCAGCATCCCGCAGCGCCGCCAGCGTCCTTTCCAGAAAGGCCGTCAGCAACGTTATGCGCGTGGTGAAGATCCGCGCCAGCAGCATGCCGCTGGCCACGAGGAGAACCGGTCGTCCCACACGGAGCAGGCCGCGGAGCAAGGCCGCCGCCGGGGGCGGCATCCGGCGCAGGACCGTAGGCGAGTGCGTGGCGGAGAGCAACGCGATCACGGTCCAGACCAACGCGACGGGCAACCAATAGGCGGTGGAGACGGCGGTCAGGATCTGCGGTCCCAGGGTGCCTTGCGCAATGCCGATCGCGCCGGTCGTCGCGGCGGCGGCCACCAGAAAAGAGCCCGCCGTCGAAGCGCCCTGGACAAGCCACCGGCTTACGTGCGGAGAGCCCGCCGAGAGGCGCGCCGCGCGCGCCAATGCGCCCAAGGCCAAGAGGGCCGTCGCCGCGAGGGGCCAAACGAGCGCGGGCGCCAAGCGTCCGCGCCGCAGAGGTTCGATCCAAAGCGGCCACCACAGTTGTTGCCATGTCAGCACCAGCAACCACCCGATCAGGGCTCCGACGAAAAGGTGCTGCATCAGGCGCGAATGCCATTGCTCGCCCAGAAACAGACTGAACAGACTCGCGGACAGGAGCACTCCGATCCAGAGGCCTGCGCTCTGCCAGGCGTCAGGATTCAAGAGCTTCAGCGCCCCAAGGGGGCGGCGCGGACGAACGAAAAACGACCGCGGCCAGGAAGGCAACGAGCAGGCCGGCCGTAATCCAGTTCTGGGCGGACGCATGCAAAGCCAACGGATCGGCGCGGGCGTCCGCGTCGCTTGCCCGGGACAGGTCGACATAATGCCGAGCGCCTTCGTATCCGCTCACGAGGCCGGCCAGCTGGCCTGAATCCAGATACGGGCGTAGCCAGGGGCCGGCGCCGGCGCCGGTCACGGCGACGACGGGCGTCTCCGCGCCCGCGGCGACCAATTCCAGCCAATGCAGGGCGTCGCTCATGTCCGCGGTGACGATGACGTGCAGATCGGGACGTTGCGTTGCCACCCAAGGCGCCAGGCCCGGCAGGACGGCGTACCCTCCGGGCCAGTAGCCGATTTCATGCACGAGGGCGTTGGCGCCTTGCGCGGCAATGCCCAGTTGCCGTTCCCGATTGAGGTCCGCCGCGATGCGGCGCGCCAGCGCGCGGGCCTGGGGCAACCCCAAGGGCTGCTGCGACAGCAGATGCAATTCGTGGCGCGCCGCGAGCAGATCGGCCAAGACGGGCGTCAGGGGCAAATCCAATTCGCCCGCGACGGCGGGTTCGTTCTGCCAATACACCAGCACGCGGCTGCCCGGCGCCAAGGCGCGGACGGCCTGCCAGGCCGCCTCCGTCCCGTCCCAACGGTAGGGTTGCGCGCCCGCCGACCAGTCGACCCGCCAGAAAGACAGCAGGGCGGCGAGTCCCAATACGGCATACAGGCCGTATTGCCGGCTGACCGCCATGGTCCGCGGCCGACCGGTCGCGAGGATAGGGGCGAAGCGCGCAGGCAAGTGGAACCGACGTTGCATTTCTGCGGCCGCGCGCGGGGCGACGGCGGGCCCTTCCGGCAGCGGGGCGTCGACAAAAAGGCCGCGCGACGGTGCGATGCGCTCCGGAATCAACCCGGCCATGGTTTCCAGCGCGAATGACGTATCCGCTTCGGGCGGCGGTTCTGCGCCCGCGCGAGCCGGCGCGTCCGCGACGGGGATGGCTGGGGCGCTGTCTTCGACCTCGGCTACGGCGTCCGGGAGGGCGGCGTCGGCGGGCGCGCGCAACGACGCCCCGCATCCGCCGCAATAGTCTTCGGCGGCTTCATTCGCGTAGCCGCAATGGGCGCAGACGCGGGGAGACATGGGGAACGCGGCACGCGGCGCCGAGACAGGCAATCCGAAATCAGGAACGCGGGGCGGGACTTTTCTGCGATCCGATCAGGAAACGCGCGCCCGCGGCGAGAATGAGAAAGCCGGAACCCAGCAGCAGGCCCCGCACCACCGGAGTCAGAAACAGGTGCAGGGCGTTGTCCAGGTAGGGCTGGAACGCGGCCGGCATCCGCGCGTGGATCCAGGGCATCTGAAAGAACAGCACCGGCAGCAGGCCCAAAAGCAGCCAGCCGGCGCCGCGGCGGGTGCGCAGCAAGACCAGGACGGAGCCCGCCAGCACGAACAGCGTGGAGGCCATCAGCGCGGCCTCGCCCGGGGCCAGGACGTAGGCGTAGACCCAGTCCATGGCCGGACTGCGCAGGCCCTGCCCATCGCTGAGGCCGAAGGCCACTACGCCCATGCAGGCAAGCAACAGCGCCAGGCTGTAGCCCCATTGCGGTTGGGCGCGCCATACGCGTCGGACATGCACGAAGGCCAGATGCAAGAGGCCGATGCCCAAGGCGATGGCCGCCATGCGCAACAAGCCTGCGTACAGGGGCGCGGCGGAAAGGCGCAAGGGCGGTTGCCACAGGGGCGTTACGACGCGGTCGTAGGCAATCCAGATGGCCGTCAGAAAGATGACCGTCCAATTCAGAATGCGCAGCCCAACGGGCAAGCGAACGTCCACGGTCGCCTGGGCCGTTCAGAAGAAACCCAGCAGGAACCGCGTCCAGCCGGCCAGCAGCAACAGAGCCGCGCCGCAGACGCCCATCCAGCCGGCCGCGGCGCCGGCATCGACGTCGGGGCTGCCGGCCGCGCCCCGGGCCCGGGGCGCGGCCGGCGCGGCGTCCGCCTCGAAACGCGCCGCCTGGGGCCACCGAAACGCGTTTTCCCATTGGGCGCGATCCAAAGAAGGCGCGGCCGCCAACAGGAAGCGAATGTGGTTGGGATCCTGGCGGCCGTCCTGGGCATGGCCGTTAACCCAGGCGCGGGGGACGAAGACGTTGGGAAAACAAAACGCCAGACCCGGGGTCGGGCCGGTCCAGAGCGCCGTCGGCGGTTCGGCGTCACGCGCGGGCGCCGCGCGGCGCGCCGGCCCGCGCGTCAGGGCCCAGTTGACCAGGAGCCAGGCGCCAGGCGCGCCGCCCACGCTCAAGACGTCAGCGGCGACGGGATACCGGGACGGCGTCAGCTGCAGCAGACTCTCCTGCACGAAGAGAAATTCGCCCCCTTCCTGCGCGGAGCCGAAGTGTAACCATAGCCGCTGCCCGGCCTCCGCGCCTTCCCGCCGCGCCTGTTCCCACAGGGGAGCCAAGTTACGAGGCAGGATCAGCATGAGGAGGTTGTCGCGGGAGAGGGGGCGTCGGCAGGGGAACGGAGGCGCGTCCGGGGTCGAAGCCGGTCAGAACGCGCATCCATTGCGGGTTCCACGACCAGCCCAAGGCCCAGCACAGCGGTTGCAGCAACAGCAGCACGTGGCCGGCCACGAAGGCGTACGGAGCATGGCCGTCCCGTAAGCATAGCGCAATGTCCGCCAGTTCAAGACGGTCTTGCGCCGCGACGGCGGGCATGGGCGTTTCGTTCGGGGCAGGCACGACGGGCAACGGGCGTGGCAGGGCGACAAGGACAGGCGCCGGCGCATCGTCGCGGGCCGCGGCCAATCCGCCGTTGCGCAACGCGCAGATTCGACTTGCGCGGGCGCGTCTCCTCACGGCCAAAAACGTTATACTACTATAATCCTGCGTTGGGCGCGGGCATTCCTGTTGCGCGCCCGCGCATGCGTTGGGCATCGGCTTGGGCCGGCGACATCGTCGGCCGCAGGCGCCCCGACCGTCAAGGACGTTGCGCCCCTTCGTACTCCGGCATCGTTGTTGCGGGCTTTTGTGCTATGCGTTATCTCCTAGGCCTGACCGGAGCTCTGCTCTTGGCCTTGACCCTGCCGCGCGCCGCGCTCGCCCAACCCGTCAACAACGGCTACGTCTATTACGTCCAGCCGCAAGACACCTGGTTTTCGATTGCCCAGAGCACGGGGCATTCCGTAGAGACGCTGCAGGGCTTCAATCCCCAGGCGGTGCGGGATCACGATATTCTGTTCAAGGGCGAACGGTTGCTGATTCCCGCGGACTTCTCCCGGCAGGCGCCGCGCTTTCATGCGGTCGCGACCGGCGAAAGCTGGCATTCCATTGCCGATGCCTACGGCCTGGCCGTCGCGTTGCTGCAGGCGACGAACGAGGAGACCGCGGCGGCGGTGCTGGCGCCTGGCCAACGGCTCTTCGTGCCCTTGAAAGCCAGTCCCGCGCTCGGGGCGGCCGCGACTTTGCCGCCGCCTTCGCTCCCGGGAGGCGTAATGATCCCGGCGGCCTACCAATCCCGGCCGACCGATCCCACGGATATCCCGCGCGCCGACGCGCTGGCGCGGCCCGCCGCGGCGCTGGTCCCGCGCGCAGGGGCCGCGCCCCCCCCCTGCCCGACCCGTCTGGAAGACGTCGCCTCCTTTCTGGCGGACGCGCTGTCCTACTGGACTTTCCTGCCGGAGGGCATGGCGCGCAGCGCCAGGGACTGCGGCCTGACCATCGATACCTTGATCGCGGACCGGGACATCAACGGCGACGGCTTCAACGACCTCCTGCTTACCTACGGACAGGAACCGGCCGGCAGCGGCGGCCGGCGCACGGATTTGGCTCTCTTTCACTGGCGCGAGGATCGCATGGCCTTGGCTATGCGGGCCCGGGCCGCCGGCGAAGTGACGCTCATGGCCGTGGGCGACGTCAATGAAGACCAACGCGAGGACATCGTATACGCGGACAAGTCGTGCGGCGACGCGGACTGTTACACGGTCGTGCATGCGGCAAGTTGGGATGCCGATGCGGGCCGCTGGCGCAACTGGGCGGCCGCGCCCATGGCCATGGTGAACGCCGAGGTGAAGTTGCGCGCGGCCGCCCCGTTGGGCCACGGGTTGGCCGTGCATTTGCAAGGCGGCGCCTATAACGGGCCGGAGGCCGGCCCGCAACGGGCGCGGACGGAGATTTGGACCAGCCGGGACGGCGCGGCGTTCCGCCTCGCAGACCAAACCTTCAGTCCCACGCACTATCTCTATCACGTCGTCATGGAAGCGCACCGCAAGACGGTGCAGTCCTCCCTGCAGGATTTGCATGACGCCCAGATGCTGTACCGTCAAGCGTTGGCGGACAACGCGTTGGAGACCTGGCACGACGCGTCCGAGCGGGAGTACCTGCGGGCTTTCAGCCTGTTGCGCCTGGCCATTATCGCCTCCTATCAAGACCAGCCCGCGATCGCCGCGGAAATCATCGACGTATTGAGGCAGGCGTATCCCGCGTCCGTTTTCACCCCCCTGGGCCAAGTCTGGCACCAGGCCTATGCGGGTTCCGCGGACTCCGTGGTGGCGTGCGCCGCCGCGCGGGCCTACGTCGCCGAACGGCCCGCGACATGGCGGCCGTTCGGCGCTTTCGGATACGCCAATCCGCCGCTCGCGGCGACGGATATCTGCCCGGTGCTGGATGCCTTTCCGGGCGCCGAGATGGCCGCCGCCGCCGAGCCGGAAAACGTCCCGGACGCTGCGCTGTCTCTTTTTCCGGCGGCGGACAAGCTGCGCAGCATGGATCCCGCGACTTTCGCCGCCTCTGACGATCTGCCTCCCTGTCCGGGCGCCTTGGACGGCTATCCCAAAATGATCGAGCGGCTCTTGAACGGGTTGGCCGGCGATTTGATCCTGGTGGAAACCTGGATGCGCATCTGCGACGTCATGACGGACGAGTACGGCGCGCTGCGGGAAGGGGACTTGAACGGCGACGGCCATGCGGACGTCGTGGCCATCGTGGCGCGCCCGGAAGCACAGGGGCAGGGTCCAGGCAAGCAGGCGAGCCGCATGATGGTGTATTATCGTTCTTTCGGCCCTGCCTTCAATCTCATCTTCCAACCGCCTACGACGGGGCTCGGGACCCTGCTGGCCCTGGAAGATCTCAACGGCGACGGCAAGCAGAACCTGGCCTGGACGGACGAGGCATGCAATGTCCTGTGCCTGTCCACGGTGGAAGTGCTGGCCTGGGACGGCGATCACGTGAACAACTTCATTCGCAAGGGCGCCGTCATCGCCAACGGTTCCGTCCGCCTCGCGCCCGTACCGACGACCAACCCCGGACAAGGCCAGCAAATCGTGCTGGAAGGCGGCGTCAGCCGCCTGATTGACGGGGAACGGCAAATCGACCGGGTGGAATTGTGGGAAAGCATGGACGGCGCGCCCTTTCGCCGCGTCTGGATCGAATACGACCGGGCCAACGCCGCGAGCCGCTGTCTGGGATTGGCCCTGGTGGAAGCGGACGTGGCGCTGGACGCCGCGGTCGCCTACGGCTACGGGCCGGCGCTGCAGGCGTATCGCAACATTCTCGACAACCCTACGCTGACGGCCTGCAGCATTACGGGCACCCCGGCGGCGGTGGAATTGCGGCTTTTGCGCGGCCTGGCCTTTTTCCGGCTGATCCAGGGACATGCCCTGGCCGGCGATATGCGTTCCGCCCTGCTGGTCGTCGAGGAACTGAACCGGGAAATGCCGGACAATCCCTATACGGCGATCGCGCGCGCCTGGCGCGCAGCCTACGCCGCCGCCGCGCATCCCGTGCTGGCTTGCCAGGCGGCCTTGCCTTTGATCCAGGCGGAACCCTCCACTTGGCAGGTGACGGATATGTTTGGCGTGGATCACCCGTCCGAAACGGAAAATACGCTGTGCTTCGTACCGGAAGTCGCCTGACGCCGCGCGCGACAGCCTTGAGCGCGCAACGGTACGCGCGCGCGGCGCGTTGTCCCGGGCGCGCGTCAGCGCCGACTGGTAATGACCGGCGTACCCGCCTGCATCGCTTCCAACGGGGTCAGGCCGAAGCCTTCGTACAGGCTGGGAAAAACGTAGGCCAGGGCTGACTGGTACAGCGCGGTCTTGACGCCCTCGTCCACGAAGCCCAGGAGCCGAACGCTTTCCTCCAGTTCCAGTTCCCGGACGAGCGTTTGGGGCCGTTGCAACACGCGCGTGTCGCGGGCGGGCAGGGAACCGGCCAGGACCAGCCCAATCCGGGGATCTCCGCCCAGCGCGCGGAAGCGTTGGAACGCGCGCAGGACGGCCGCGACGTTCTTGCGCCGTTCATATCCCCCAAGGTACAGGAAAAAACGCGGCGGCAGATTGAACCGCTGCCGCAACGCGGCGGCGTCAAAGGAAAGGCGGCGCGCATGAACGCCGTTCGGCGCGACGCAGATGCGAGCGGAGGGCCAACCGCCCGCTTGCAGGTCCTGCCGGGCGGCATGGCTCACGGTCAGAATCCGCCGGGCGCGCTGCGCGGTCCATGATGCCAGTCGCCAATAGAGTTGTTGTCCCGGGGCGGACCGGTATTCCGGCAACAGGGCCGGGATCAGGTCATGGATGGTGGTTACGACGGGACAGGGTTGCCAGAGCGCGGCCGTCCAATACGGATTCCACACCAGCTCCGCTTGCAGCGCTCGGCCGTAGAACGGAATGGCCACCTGTTCCCACCAGACCTTGGCCCAAGCGGGTGGCCCTGTCCGGAGCGGTACGTAATGCAGGGACGCGTTCGCGGGCAGGGCACGCGGCCTGGGCGCAGATGCGGGACGATCATCCCGGTTCGGAACGAGCAGGCGGAAACGATGGCGGGGAGCCAGCGCCGGCAAACGCTGCATCAAGGCGGCCAGATACTGTCCGGACCCCGTGTCAGGACGGCGCCAAAACCAGCCGTTGACCAGAATGGAAGCCATGGCGGCCGTCTCTCAAAGATGGACGGCGGACGCGGCGGGCAGTCTTGGGTTGGCGCAGACCGCGTACGGGCGGGAAAACATTTCGTCTATCGCCCAGCTGGTGGCCGCGCCCGGTCGCCTACCTGCTGCCGGACGCGGCCTCTATCTTGGTTTGTCCTGCTTGGGCCAGCGTTGCCGCGGCCCTGCCATGACCGGCCGGCCTGCTGTTCCGAACGGCACGGCGCCGGGGGAAGGAACAGATTGCCTCCGGAGATCTCCCGCGTGGATCGATCTACGCGCCCATATCCCTCACTTTCTAGTTCGTGCATACAGGCAAGCCGAGGCTCCCTATATCGTTGTACGTTGGCCTGGGCAACCCTATCGGAATGCATCCAGTCAAGTTATTGCGCCCGCCAAGGAAAAGGCGTCCTCTAAGGCTCGTCAATTGGGTCAAGGACGAGGGAATCGATCCGCTCAAGTTATTGTTGTTCAAAATCAACGAGTCCAAGTTGGAGAGATTGCCTAATTCCGGCGGAATGGACCCCGACAGCTCATTGTCGTCTAGGGCCAGCCACTGCAAGTTGGAGAGATTGCCCAATTCCGGCGGAATGGACCCGCTAAGGCGATTTTCCACGGTGCCGCGCCGAAGAATGTTACTTACGTCCAAGTGCGTAAGGTTGGACAATCGACCCAGTTCTGCGGGTAGCGAACCATTGAACAGGCTACCCTTCAAAATGAGCTGTCGCAAGCTGGTCATCCGGCCTAGCCATATGGGAATGGAGCCGGTCATGGCCGTATCAGACAGATCCAGAAATTCCAGGTGGGTCAAATATTCCAGGTCTTGCGGAATGGTGCCGTCCATAGGCCCGCGGTCCATCTCCAGCCGCCGCAAATCATCCATCCATGCGAAGGCCGTTGAAAGAGTGCCGGATATCTTGCGGCATCCCAGGTCGACTCGCTGTACCCGCAACGGATTGCCGCCAAGCGTAATGCCGCCCCAGGACGCGATGGGCCTATTCACGCTCCAATCCCAGGGATGACCCGTCCGCTGGCTCACGCCTCCGTAATGGCATGCGCCTGACGAATAGGGTTGAGAGGTGGGGACCTCCGTAAATGTGTTCATGTGGGCGAGCGCGGTCAACAGGGCGTTGCAGTCCGTAACCAGGCCTGCGTTCGTTTTCTGCTCAGCCGTGAGCGCCGTCGTCCCTGCGCCTTCGCATACGGAAAGCAGAGCTACCCGGGGAGGGGCGGGAGGGGCGGCGATCGGGAGGGGACCCAGCACGGTCGCGGGCGTTTCACTCACCGCGGCCTGCCCGCGCGTATCGCACGGGGTAAACCCGTCCAGCAAGCTGACGTGCGTGCGCGCCGGATCGTGTTGGACCAGGAAAGTGATCTTGGCCTGCGGGCCGATCTTCGTGCCTGCCTCGTCTTCCGCCCAGGCGGTCAAGGTATAGATGCCGTCCGCGTCAAAGACCGCGCGGGGCACGTCGTAATGCGCGATCGGCCCCGGCGCGAACTTCACGTCCTGCAACGCGGAATCGGTCGCGGCAACCAATTCCCAACGATGCACCTGCGGATGGGCCATCCCGCCTGTGGCCCGCGCGGTTTCGCGGATCGTGGCGAACGCCCCGGCGCGGTTCTGCGCCGCGTTGTCGGCGTGGTCCAGCAGGGCCAGAACCTGCGTTTCATAAATTGGAGCCGGCACGGTCGCCGGCCTGAAGTCCAGAATGTCGCCGTCGTCGGCGCGGGAAACGGTCAGCCGATAATGCTCGAAGTCCGACGCGTCGGGATCGCTCCCCGTGCCGTGGGACAAGCCGATCCGGAAATGGGATTCCGCGTCCGCGTCAATCAAGCGAAAGGCCGAACCGTAGCCGATATAGTAGAAGCGCCCCGCCGTGGGCACCAACCCCGCCGCCGCGGCGCCTTGCGCGGTGAGCACGCCGCCCGCCGGCAGCGCGGCCGGCACGGCAAAGAAGGCCGAACAGAATGCGGGCGTCGCCATGCTGGACACGAAGTCCAGGGTCGCGATATCGCTGATGACGTGATCCTCATGCGTAAGGGCCAGACTCGCCTCCCATTCCGTCGAGGTCGCCAGGCCGTCGAACCGTATTTCGCGCGCCCCGAGTGGAGCCGAGCGTTCCAGCTGTGTCTGCCGGCTCTGCAACAGGACGGTGATCTGGGCCTGGTAGCGCTGTTCCTCCGTGAACGCATCCAGGACAGCCTGCGTCAGCGGGCGCCACGCCACCACGATTTCATCCTCTTCGTCCGTGTACTCGACGGCCATGCCCTCCACGCTGTCCAGGCGCAGAGCGGCGGGACAGTTGTCGTATTCGTCGGTGAAAGCGCTGCGGCCCCGTACGTCTACGCTCCAAAGCGCCACAAGCAAAATAGCCAGCGCGAGGCTTGAGGATAGGAAGCGGAGACCGGAACTATGGGGGCGGGGGGGGGGGTGATTTACTGGTACGGCATCCAAGGACGCGGGACCCGCCGGCCTAACCCTACTGGGCTTTGCATGTTGCTTCACTACAGTTTCCTTTCTATTCGTCTTAGCGTGGGAGCTGAAGGCAATGCGCGGCATCATTCATCTAAAGGGCAAACGGAACTATACCATGAATACGCGCCCATGGCCCGATGCGCCGCGTACGTTAGAGATTGCTGCCTGCAAGGGAAATCAAGTCGCGCGCCAAGATTCGTTAAATAGAGAAAGGGGGGGGGGGGGGGGGCAAGATTTCGCCCCAAGAGCGGGAGCTCCGTTGCCTTTCTCACCATGAAGGGCACTTTGCATTGTCTATCATAGCCAAACCCTCTATTCTGGTTTGATGCGCTCAGATTCCCTATCGCTATTCTAGCAGATTGCACAGTCTAACCGTAATAGAACTGTTGTTTCGGGGCGAACCGGTATTCCGGCAACAGGGACGGATGGTGGTTACGACGGGACAGGGTTGCCAGAGTGCGACCGTCCAATATGGAATGGCCCACCTGTTCCCACCAGCCCTTGGCCCAAGCTTGCGGTCCGTCCAGAACGAGCAGGCGGAAACGATGACGGGGAGCCCGCGCCGGCAAACGTCGCATCAAGGCGGCCAGATACTGTCTGGATCCTGTGTCGGGACGGCGCCAAAACCAGCCGTTGACCACAATGGAGGCCATGGCGGCCGTCTCTCAAAGAGAAGGGGCGAACCCTGTGGGCAGTCTTTGGTTGGCGCAGACCGCGTACGGGCGGGAAAACATTCCGTCTATCGCCCAGATCTGGGTGGCCCCGGTCGCCTACCTGCCGGACGCCCTCTATCCTGGTTTGTCCCCGCCGCGACCCTGCCGTGAAGCTAGCCTAACGTCCCGAATGGCAGGGTACCGGGGGCAGGAACAGGTTGCATCCAGAAATATCCCCCGCGTGATCTACGCGTCCAATATCCCTCAATTTCTAGTTCAGGGCCGAGCATACGAACAAATTGAGAGATCCTATGTCGTTTTCCGCCGGCCTCGGCAATCCGACCGGAATGCATCCGGTCAAGTTGTTGCCGGCCAAGAAAAGACGTTGCAGATTCGTCAATTGGGTCAAGGACGAGGGGATCGATCCGCTCAAGCGATTGTCCCTCAAATCCAGCGTCAACAAATTGGTGGAGAGATTGCCCAATTCCGTTGGAATGGACCCTGACAGCTCGTTGCGGCCCGTTGCCAACCACACCAAGTTGGTAAGATCGCCCAATTCCGAGGGGATGGCGCCGCTAAAGCGATTGCTTGTCGTGCCGCGGCTATCGTGCCCTATGTCCAGGTACTCCAGAGCGGACAAATTGCCCAATGCCGCAGGCAGCGCGCCGCTGAATTGGCTGCCCCCCAAGTAGAGCCGTTGCAAGTTGGTCAGGCGGTCTATCCAGGCGGGAATGGGGCCGGTCATGGCCGAATTGCTCAGATCCAGATATTCCAGGTTGGTCAAACGTTGCAGTTCGGACGGAATGTGACCTTCCAAAGGTCCGCGGTCCACCTCCAGCCGTTCCAAAGCATCCATGTGGGAGAAGGCGGTCGAAAGGGTGCCGGATATCTTGCGGCATCCCAGGTCGACTTCTCGTACCCGTAGCGGAGTGCCGCTGAGCGTAATGCCGCCCCATGACGCGATGGGCGTATTCACGCTCCAATCCCAGGGATGGTTTATCCGCTCGCTCACGCCTCCGTAATGGCATACGCCTGACGAATAGGGTTGAGAGGCGGGAACCGCAGTGAACGCGTTCATGTGGACGAGCGCAGTCAGCAAGGCGTTGCAGTCCGTAACCAGGCCTTCGTTCGTTTTCTGCTCAGCCGTGAGCGCCGTCGTACCTGCGGTGCTGCATACGTTCAGCAGAGCGTTCCGCCCCAGCACGGTTGCGGGCGTGACCGTCGCCGCTCTGCTTCCGCGCGTATCGCACCGGGTAAACCCGTCCAGCAAGCTGACGTGCGTACGCGCCGGATCGTGTTGGACCAGGAAAGTGATCTCGGCCTGCGGGCTGATCTGCGTTCCTTCCTCGTCTTCCGCCCAGGCGGTCAAGGTATAGATGCCGTCCGTGTCAAAGACCGCGCGGGGCATGTCGTAATGCGCGCCCGGCCCCGGCGCGAACAATATGTTCTGCAACGCGGAATCGGTCGCGGCGACCAATTCCCAACGATGCACCGGCGGATGGGCTACTCCGTCCGTGGCCCGCGCGGTTTCGCGGATCGTGGCGAACGCCCCGGCGCGGTTCTGCGCCGCGTTGTCGACGTGATCCAGCAGGGCCAGAACTTGCGTTTCATAAATCGGAGCCGGCACGGTTGCCGGCCTGAAGCCCAGGACGTCGTCGTCGTCGCGTTCAACGGTCAGCCGGTAATGCTCGAAGTCCGACGTGTCGGGATCGCTCCCCGTGCCGTGGGACAAGCCGATCCGGAAATGGGACTCCGCGTCCGCGTCGGTCAAGCGAAAGGCCGGACCGTAGCCGATATAGTAGAAGCGTCCTGCCGTGGGCACCAAGCCCGCCGCCGCGGCGCCCTGCGCGGTGAGCACGCCGCCCGCCGGCAGCGCGGCCGGCACGGCGAAGAAGGCCGAACAGAATGCGGGCGTCGCCATGCTGGACACGAAGTCCAGGGTCGCGATATCGCTGATGACGTGATCCTCATGCGTAAGGGCCAGACTCGCCTCCCATTCCGTCGAGGTCGCCAGGCCGTCGAACCGTATTTCGCGCGTCCCGAGCGGAGCCGAGCGCTCCAGCTGTGCCTGCCGGCTCTGCAACAGGACGGTGATCTGGGCCTGGTAGCGCTGTTCCTCCGTGAACGCATCCAAGACGGCCTGCGTCAGCGGGCGCCACGCCACCACGATTTCATCCTCTTCGTCCGTGTACTCGACGGCCATGCCCTCCACGCTGTCCAGGCGCAGAGCGGCGGGACAGTTGTCGTATTCGTCGGTGAAAGCGCTGCGGCCCCGTACGTCTACGCTCCAAAGCGCCATGAGCAAAAAGCAAGAGGCCAGCGCGAGGCTTGAGGATAGGAAACGGGAACCGGACATTGCGCGCAAGGGAATTGAATTCTGGCAACAGCGCCGTAGGGCGCGGGGCTTCGCCAATACAACGCCACCATAACAATTATATCATGAGGTACGCGCCCAGAGCCCGAGGCGTTTATCCGTTAGAGGTGACTGCCCTGACAAGAAAAACCGGGCTGCGTGCCCCGATTCGTCAAACAGGAGAGGGGATTTCGCCTCCCGCGCGACGGCTCCGCCGCCTTGCCGTGCCATGGAGCGCCGCTTGGCATGGCCTACCGTAATCAAACCCTCCATTCTGGTTTTTGACGCGCCCGGATTGCCTGTTGTTATTCCATCCGTTTGCGCAACCTCGCGCGTGCTTCGGGTATCCTGGACGCGAACTTGCGTTCATGAATATGCTCTGCCTACGCGTCAAAAAGTGCCGCTAGGCAGGTCGGACAGAATGACGTGACGCGGTCGCATCGTTACGGCCGCGGAGCGCGCTCCGCGCCTCCAACGGATGGCGTTGCGGGGTGCCGCGCGGGCGCGCATCCTCAAAAAAGGTGCGGGTATTTTAGGCCCGTGCCCGTGTTGAACAACACCACGCTTTCCTCGCGTCCAATCCAGCCCTGATCCAGCAACGTCTGCTGGGCGACGAGACAGGCCGCCGCTTCCGGGGAGGGCAGCACGCCTGCATACCGGGCCATGCGCCGCGCCGCGTCCAGCAAGGCGGCATCGGGTACCGCCAAGGCGGTGCCCTGGCTGGCGCGCAGGGCATCCAGTATGAGAAAGTCGCCGACCGCCTTGGGTACCCGCAGGCCGTCCGCGATGGTCGCGGCGTTTTCCCATTCCTGCGCGAAGCGCTCGCCTTGCGCAAACGCGCGCGCGATGGGCGCGCACCCTTCGCTTTGCACCGAAACCATACGCGGCCGGGCCGCGTCCAGCAGGCCCATTGCCTCCATTTCGGCGAACGCTTTCCACATGCCCACGAGGCCGGTGCCGCCGCCGGTCGGATAGATAATGACGTCGGGCAGCCGCCAATGCAACTGTTCCGCCAGTTCGTAGCCCATGGTCTTCTTGCCTTCCAGACGGTAGGGTTCCTTCAGCGTGCTGAGATCGAACCAGCCGTGTTCCTGGACCCCGGCCTGCACGCGCGCGCCGCAGTCGGTGATGAGGCCGTCTACCAAAGTGACCGCGGCGCCGTAGGCCTGGCATTCGATGCGGAACGTCTCGGGCACGTCCTGGGGCATGAACACATGGGCCGGCAAGCCCGCTACGGCCGCATAGGCGCACATCGCGCCGGCTGCGTTGCCGGCGCTGGGGATGGCCAACGCGGACAGACCCAACTCCCAGGCCCGGCTGACAGCCATGCCCAGGCCGCGCGCCTTGAAACTGCCGGTCGGATTCAACGATTCATCCTTGATGTACGTATGGCGGCAGCCGAGATGGGCGCCTAACCGACGCGCGTTCACGAGCGGCGTGGAGCCCGCGCCCAGGTCGATCGCGAATTTGCCGTCCCGCACGGGCAGGACTTCCCGGTAGCGCCACAGGCCGGGCGGGCGTTGCCGCAGGTTGTCTGGGGTCAAGGTCCGCGCGGCTTGCGCCAGGTCGTAGCGGGCCAGCAACGGACGCTGGCTGGCCGGACTGAGATTCAGGGCCTGATCCGCGTCGTATCGGGTGCCGGTCAGGCTGCATTCCAAATGGCTTAGCGTAGACTGCGCCATGTGGCCTTCCTTTCGCGCGTTGCGCGTCGATCCGGAAAGGCGACCAACGGCCTGGGTTCGCTCTCGACGCAGTTGCCGGCCGCGAACGCCCGCAGGAATTTCCGGACATGAATTGGATTGGATAAAACCTCGCGTGTCATCCTATAGGCGGCGCATGCGTCGCTCTCGGCGTTTTTCCGGGGAGCGCAACGCGCGGGCCGTCGCAATTCCCTATCCAGCCTAACTCACAGGAAGCGCAGATCCATGACGTCATTCCCCCTTTGGGGCCCCACCTATGCGGAAATGCGCGATCCGCGGCGCCTCGCGGCGGAAGTGCGCCGGCAGGCGGACGCGTTGCGCGCGTCCGACCCCGAACATGTTCTGAACCTGTTCAACATCCATTGGCGCGACGCGGCGGATCGCCTGTCCATGCTCCGGATTCCTTCCGCCGTTTCCGGCGTCGCGGCGAATATCCTCCTGCTGGACGGAGGCTCTTTTCCGTCCGGCAGCCTGAAAGTCGGCCCTGCCTATGCCATCTTAATGGAAAAGGAACTCCAGGACGGCATTCGACCGGGCGCCGTGCAAGTCATCGGACCCTCGACCGGGAATTTCGGCATTGGGGTGGCTTACGTGTGCCGTCTCAAGGGCTATCGCGCCCGCATCGTCATGCCGCAAGGCATGAGCCCGGAACGCTACGAACTGATCCGCGCCCTGGGGGGCGCGACCGATTTGACGGCCGGGACCGAAGCGGACGTGGTCCTGGCTTTGGAACGCACCCGCGCGCGGTACGCCCAACGGCCGGACTGCGCGGTGCTGGGCCAATTCGAGGACATGGCCAACTATCGCTTCCACCGCCATGTCACGGGCCAGGCCATTCTGGACGGCCTGGGGGCCTGGGGGTTGCCGCGCGTGGATGCCTTCGTGGCGGCTCCCGGGAGCGCCGGCACGCTGGGGGCCGGGGATGCGTTGCGCCAGCGCTGGCCGGACGTCGCGATAGCGGCCGTAGAGCCCAGGGAGTGCAGCACGTTGTACGACGGCGGCGGCGGGCAGCACGTCGTCGAAGGCATTGGGGATCAGATGGTGACCCTGATCCACAACGTCTACGCGACCGATTTCGTCGTGCGCGTGCCGGGCGCGCAAACGTTGCAGGGCATGGAACTGTTCAACGCGCCGGTTGCCGCGCTCGCGTCCGTCACGGGTCTGGAGGCGGACGCCGCCGCCCGCTTGCGGGGCAAATTCGGTCCCAGCGGGATCTGCAACCTGTTGGGGGCCATCAAACTGGCCAAGGCCCTAGACTTTACGTCCGAGCGCACCATCGTCACCGTGGCGACGGACAACCATGACCGCTATCGTTCGGTCAGCCGGGCCCTGGCGCGCCGCCTGGGGGGCGCGCCCGACCGATCCTGCTATGCCCGGTGGCATGAGGCTATCCTGTCGCTGGACGGCGCGGATGACGTGCTGCCTCTGCGCGCAGGCGGGCATCATGAACGGCTGCAAGCCATGAAGAAAGCGACCTGGACGCGTCTGGGCGCCTCGACCGCCCTGATCGACGCCATGGAGGATCAGCGGTTTTGGGACGCGGAGTATGCGCGGATCCCCGACCTGGATGCCCGATGGGAGGCGTTGCGCGTTCCGCCCCGCCTCTCTTGACCCTTGGCTTGATCGCCGGACGGTGATCGCCTGAAAACGGGCCGCGGACGCGACAGCCTGAAACGGCCTGCCGTTGCATGCGCCAAAGCGGCTGCCTACGCGCGGGGCGCATGCGTGCGGGCCGTGACGGCCAGGATTTCCCGCGCCTCGCGGCCGATCGTGATGCCCCATACATGCACGCGTTTGCCTTGGGCCGCATACCGTCCGTAGTAGGCCCGGCGCTCGGCTTGCGCTTGGGGACCCTCCGGCGCGTCGTCCATTTTCAGTTCCATAATCACGACGCGGGTAGCCATTGCCACGACCAAATCCGGGCGGCCGCGATGCAGGGTCACTTCAGCCTGAACGTTGGCCTTGTATTGCAGCGCAAGGAGCGCGACGTGCAGCAGCGTTTGATAATAGGTCTCCTGGGGCGTATGTTCCAGATAGGTGAGAGACACCAGCAAGCGGTTGCCGGCCTCCTGCATAGCCACGGGATCAAGGGCCAAGACAGCTTGGCAGATATCAGTTACGTGCGCAAAGGAAAATTGCGCACTCCGCAACATATAGGGCAGCAGGTTTTGCGCGAAACTGGCCGTGACCTCGAGATTGGGCAAGTCCGTGACGTACTGATCCGTTTCCGGGTGGCGGACCAAGGTCAGATAGCCGGTCTGGAACATCACCTGGGCCAGCGCGGGCACCGCCCACGGCAAGGCGGCGGACTCCGCGGGCGCGGGATGACGCCATAAGTGCGCCAACTGTTCCGCGGTCAGGTTGCCTCCCAGCACGACCTCGCTTGGAACGTGGCGCACGTCGCGCAGGTCGCAATCGTGGGCCATGAGCATCCGGGGCAGAAAGGAAGGCACGCCGGTTTCGGCCCAATAGGGGTGCAGTTTTTTCTCATTCAGGCAGGTTAGCGTGGAATGCGGATTGAATACGCGTTCGTCGTTGGGCACGCCCAGGGCGAAGAGATATCCATCGTAATGCTCCTGCATCCGGGCCGGCGCGTCGGAGATGGGCTGTCGCCGGTCGTCCGTTATAGCGGTCATATAGGGCGTCAGGCATTCCCTGACCTCTTGGGCCGTGAAACCGCACAGGCCGTTGAATGCGGGATCGTGCGACAGATCGCGCAGGTTGTTCAAGCCCGAAAAGATACTGGTGCGGGCGAAACGGGTGATGCCCGTGATGAAGACGAAGCGCAGGTCGGCGTCATGATTTTTCAGAATGCCGTAAAAGCTGGCCAGAAAATCCTGGATATCGGGCAGGACGGGCTTTTCCAGGTTGTGCAAGAGGGGATGATCGTATTCGTCAATGAGGACGGCCGTCTTGCCGCGGGCCGCCGCCAAGGCGGAAAGCAGTTCGCTCAACAAAGCGGCGGCGTCATCCATGGGCGGAGGGCGTTGCAACTGGAACGCGGCGAAACATTGGCCCAAACGGTTCAGCAGTCCGGCATTCAACGTCTCGGCGTCCCGATTGCGCCAGTCATTCATGTTCAGACGAAGCACCGGCGCGGGCGATTGCCAGGTCCAGTTCGGGCTTCGCGGCGCGCGCGCGTAAATCGCCGTGTCCCGGAAAAGCTCCGCATGGCCCAGAAACAGGTGTTCCAGGGTGGACACCAGCAGGCTTTTGCCGAAGCGGCGCGGGCGCGCCAGGAAGCAGTATTTGCTGTACCCGTCCAGCAAGTCCGCGAGGTACGCCGTCTTGTCGATATACAGTTCGTTGCGGGCGCGCAGTTCGGCTAGGTCGTTGGTGCCGCCGGGCAAGGGCCGCAAGGATGTCATAGCTCGCCGACGCTCGCGCTGGGACGGGGCGCGGAGGCAGGTGCCGGAAGGTCTGGACGGCGAGCGCCGCATGCGGCCTTGCGCGCAACGGTACCGCCGTTCCGCGGCCTCCGCGCCCAACGGCGAGCTATCCCCCCGGACATGCCTCGTTCTGCCGCCTCAGGCGATCGGCGCTTCTTGCAGATAGGCGATGGTCAGGGGGCCGTCCGGCATGACGCACATCCGCGGCGGCGCAGGGCCGCGGTGCGCGCGGCACAGGGCGGCCACCTGGGCCGAGACGTCGCGGCAGGGCGTCAAAAGGGCGTCCTGGATCTGGCGCTCCGACAGCCGATGGCTGTAAAAATAGACGTCGGCCCTTTGCTGGATCTGCGCCTGGATCTGAACCTGCCATTGATCGTGTTCCCGGAAGCCGGGTTGCGCCAACAGGGCCGTCACCCCGGCCGGCGAGCCGCCCCGGCGCAGCAGGGCGGCGTACTGGCCGTGATCGGGAATGCCGTCCGCGCATTCCGCCGCCATCACGATGGCGCCGCCGGGACGGACGATTTGGCTGGCCGCGCTCATGCCCTTGACGGACTGGTACAGATTCTGGTCCAGCGGGTAGCCGCTGTTGCAGGCCACCACGACGTCATAGGGCCGGTCGACGGGCGCCATCGCCGTCGCGCGTACGAAACGGCACCCCTGCGCGTGCGCTTCCGTCAAGTCGCCGGCGAAGACCCCGGTGATCTCCTGGCGGGCGTTCATGGTTACGTTCAGCAGGAACGGGCTGTTGATCTGCAGCGCCACTTCGCGCATTTCTTCCCAGATGGGGTTGCCTTCCCGTACGCCCCAGATCGCCCGCGGATGGGCAATCATGTCCTGCCCGTGATTGGAGAGCACGCTCTCGAAACCGGCCAAGGAAGGCAGGACGCCTTTGGGCCCGCCGCTGAAGCCGGCAAAAAAGTGCGGCTCGATGAATCCTGTTAGAATGCATAGATCGGATTCCACCAGGAGGCGATGAACGCGTACGGGATGGCCCAGGGACGTGCGGCCCAGAGACGCCAATTGCGAGTCGTCGAAGGCATCGTGTTGCAGGCACCGAAAATGGGTATAGGCGTACGTGCCCACCAGGGTCTCCAGTTCGGCGGGCGTCTGGGGGCGGTGCGTGCCCAACGCGTTGATCAACGTCACGTTGCCCGGCGCGACGCCGGCGTTGAGCAATTCCTTGAGCAGGACGGGCAACATGCGCGCATTCGGCGTCGCGCGCGTAATGTCCGTATGCACCACGACCACTTTGGAGGCCGCGCTGACGCGGGCTGCCAGCGGCGCGCTGCGAATGGGATGGCGCAACGCCTGCAGGAGGGCCTCGGTTTCGGAAGGTACGGCCGGCGCCGACGCGGACCGTATAATATCCGTATCGTCCGGAACCTCGATTTCCAGCCCTGTACGTCCGTAGGCGATATGCGTAAACACCGTGCCCTGCCTCTCCGGCGTCAAAAAAGCGGATGCCTATTGTATCCCTTGTCCGTCCCGATCTCGGATCGGGCTCGCCGCCGGTCCGTCGCGCGGCGCGTACGGAACGAGGCCGGGATCGGCTCCGCGTGCGGCGCGGCCGGCGCCTAGGCGCCGGGCTGGCGGCGCAGAAACAGGGAGGGCCGACGCGTTAGGCGCATGAAACCCCGCGTTACGGCTTGGAGCGCGCTGGTCATGAATGCCGTGGTCATCCTGCAGGGCGCGGTAGTGCGCATGACCGGTTCGGGAGCGGGTTGCGGCCGGGACTGGCCGCGTTGCCAAGGCCATCTGGTTCCCTTCGGGCACGGGACGGCCGCATGGGTGGAATATTCCCACCGCGCGCTGTCGGGAGTGGTGCTGCTGTGGGGCGGTTGGCTGCTGTGGACGGCTTTTCGCCATCGCCAGGCCTTGCCGGCTTTCTACCGCTGGGCCTGGATCGCCAACGGTTTTCTCCTGATCGAAGCGCTGATTGGCGCGGGCACCGTGCTGACGGGGCTCACGGGCGACAACGCGAGCGCGGCGCGGGGACTGCTGGTAGCCTTCCATCTGGTGAATTCCCTGCTGTTGATAGGCGCTTTGGCCTTGACTGCCCTGCACGCCTATCCCGATGCGCCCTGGCCTATGCGCTGGCAGGGGCAAACAGGCCTGAGCGCGTTGATGGGGCTGGGACTGTTGGGCATGCTGGCTCTCATGTTCTCAGGCGGCATCGCGGCCATGGGCAACACGATGTTTCCGCCGGAGACGCTGCAGGCGGGCTGGACGGAAGACTTCAGCCGCGACGCCCATCCCCTGGTGCGCCTGCGCCTCCTGCACCCCATCCTGGCGATAGGCGTCGGGGCGTACCTGTGGGCCAGTTTCGGCTTGGCGGGGTGGCTGAAACCCGTGACCCGTTGCCAACCGTTTCGCAGGCTCTTGCTGGCGGTCTATGTCCTGCAAATGGGCGTAGGGGTGGCCAATCTGACGCTGTTGGGGCCCTTTGCGCTGCAACTGCTGCACTTGGCGCTGGCCGTTCTGTCCTTCGCGCTATGGGCGGTCGTAACCTGGCTCACGTTGCACAGTCCCGCGTCGCGTCCGGCTGTCGAACCGCATCTGCAATCCAGCCCGGCATGAGCCGTTCCGTTGCCCTCGCTACCCGCGCCGCGTGGCGGAATTACCTGACCTTGACCAAGCCCAAGGTGGTTTCGCTGTTGCTGTTCACGGCCGTCGGCGCCATGTTCATGGCCGCCCGCGGCCTGCCGCCTTGGCTGCCCTTGCTGGGCGTTTTGGTGGGCGGCTATATGTCGACCGGCGGGGCCGGCGTGTTCAATATGGTGCTGGAACGGGACATCGACGCGCGCATGAAGCGCACCATGCACCGGCCTTTGGTCACCGGCGCGGTATCCGTGCGCAACGCCGTTCTGTTCGGCGCGTGCCTCAGCGCCGGGTCTTTCGTCGTGCTGTTGCTGACCGCCAATCTGCTGACCGCCCTGCTGGCCTGGTTCGGGCTGTTGTTCTACGTGGGGGTCTACACCCTGTGGCTGAAGCGCGCCACATGGCAGAACATCGTCATCGGCGGCGTGGCCGGCGCGGTCCTGCCGTTGCTGGGCTGGGCCGCGATCGAGAATGCGCTGCCGCCCATGGCCTGGGTGCTTTTCGTCTTGATCGTGATGTGGACGCCCGTGCATTTCTGGGCGCTGGCCTTCCTCGTCAAAGATCAGTACGCGGCCGTGGGCGTGCCCATGGCCCCCTCCGTGCTGGGTACGCGGGGCACCTTGCGGCAAATGATGCTGTATCTGGCGTTGACGGTCGCGACCGCGGTGACGCCCTTCTTCTTGCGCGAGGCGGGACTGCCCTATCTGCTGGCGGCGGCGGCGCTCAATCTGCTCTTGGCCTGGAAAGTGTGGCAACTCTACCGCCGTTTCGGGGAGGCCGGCCGCGAAGCCGCGGTGGATCGGCAGAGCGCGCTCTCGGTCTACAAGTATTCCATGCTGTATCTGGCCTTGATTTTCCTGGCTTTGGCGGTGGATCGCATGGTAGGAACCTACGGGTAGGACGCATGACGAACGACCGCTATGCCGGCGGACGGGAGGAAGACGCGCCGGAAATGGCGATCGGCGACGGAGCAAGCCGGAAACGCAATCGGGCGTGGACTCTGTGTGAAAACGTTTTGGAGCGCTCAAGAGGGATTCACGGTCGCCGCATTCCAGGCAACCAACTCGCAGCGGGCGCGGATCTACGCGGTTATGGGCTTGCCCGCAGTACGCATGTAGAGTAGAGCGCAAAGGGTACGCTATCGCGCTTGCGCGGCGGGCGATAGCTTGGTGCGGGGACCATCTGCAAGCGGTAGCGCAGAGAGCCGTTCTTATCCATCAGCAACAGGCTGAAGATGGTACGGAAGCCTCTCGAATGCGTTGGCACGCGTCCTCGCGTACAGGTCTCCCTTGAAGAAACGGCGCCGCTTTTCGGGGCGGAGGCAAAGAACGCGGGCAGGTACGCAACAAGGTCAGGAGGCAGACGCTGGATTTTCAACCATAGCGTATACCCGGCTTGAAGGGGATGTGAGGCAACGCGGGGTACCAAGGTATAATCCGCGTCAATCTCATGAGTCCATAGTGGCCTCCCCATGCGCGACTACGATCTTCGCTTGTGCGAACCCTTCTTTAAAACGCACTTCGCGTTCAGAGCGCACGAATTTCAGGCATATTTGGCAGGGAAATCCGTAACCGACGCACAGCGGCATGCGCGTATTCTACGCAAGTGCCAAGACGACGGACGGATACAACGCCTGAAACGGGATCTGTACGTTCCCAGCGGCAAGGACGACCCGGCCCCTGCCCTCCAGTACATAGCCTCCCGCATGACGTCCGATGCCGTGTTGGCCTACCACACGGCTCTGCAATGCTACGGGGGCGCGTACAGCGTATGGTTCCATTCCATTTACGCGGCCCGCCGTCCTGCGCGACCTTTGCGCGTCAGGAGCGGATTGATCCGCGGCACTACCTTCCCCAAAGCCCTCACGGACGCCGACAGGGAGGATATGGAAACTACGCGCACCTACTGCGGCCGTCTCCGCGTAACCACCATTGAGCGCACGCTGGTCGACATTGTGGACAGACCCCGCTTGTGCGGCGGATGGGACGAGGTCATGCACGGGTACGATCGGGCCGCGCTGATTTATCCCTACCTGGAACCAGGGAAGACCATAGACGTTCGCCGCATGGTGGCCTATACCTTGGCCCTGCGTCGTCCCAGCACTTGCGCCAAAATAGGCTTTATCCTGGATTTTTGCAGGAATGAATGGGGATTTGACGCGGACGCGACCGATCCGCTCCAGGATCACTTGCCGCGCCAGGGCTGCGATTTGGAACGGAGTCGAAATCCCTACGAGAAATATCATTATTGCCCTAAATGGAGATTGGCTGTTCCCAACTGGGTGTTGGCACGCGACTGGAGGCAGCATTGATGGAGATCTCGGCCGCTATCATTGCCCAACTGAAGCAGCAGTACGGATTTGAAGATCTGGCGCTGGAGAAAGCCTTGCGCTCATTGCAGTTGATAGACGCTATCAACCAGCATAAAGACTTGCAAGGCGACTTCATTCTGTACGGCGGAACCGCCCTGCATATGTTCTATGCCCCTATCCGCCGGCTGTCCGTCGATTTGGATTTGATTTATGGCGGCGAGGGCAAGCCAGATGCCTTGGAGCGGACGCAAGACGCGCTGGAGGAGGTGTTTAGACGTTTCGGCACCCCGATACATAAAGGATTCTTTGCGCATAGGGAGTTCATGCTTTGGGAAGTCATCTATCCGGTCCAATCCCACGCCCCGTATACGCCGATAGACTCCATCCGGATAGACATGCACTTCCAGCCTGAAATTCTGCTATACCCTCGGCGATGGCTCCCCTCGCGCCGGTTAGGCGCATACCAGACTCGAGACGTTCTGATCGCCGACCCTTACGATGTGGCCGCCGGGAAACTGAGTGCCTTGTTAGGCCGCACCAAAACGCGCGACCTGTACGACGTAAGCCTGCTGAGCAACTCGCCTGACTGGGACATCCAGCGCGTGCAAAACGCTTTTCTTGCATCGCATGCAAAAAAAGGAGTGGACGTCAGGACCGAGACTTCGCCGAAAGGCTTGGTCGTAGACAAGGACGATCTGCGCAACAATTTGCTTCCCTTGCTGAAGACAGGGACATGCGAAGACGTTCCCGGAAGTTTGGATCGGTATGGCGAGAACCTGTTGCAGAATGCCCGCCTATACTTGAACAAACTCCTCGCGCTGACTCCGGAGCAACACGAGCGGCTGGATGCAGCGTTGCACGGGCAGATGAAAGGCAAGCCTTTTCTTGGATGGGACTAGTACACGGTCATGTACCCAGTGATGGGTTATAATACGGGTCCCATGATCCAGCCCATCCGACGAGGGTTTCCCCATGTCCCTGAAATACGCCCTGCGCCTGACCGCCTCCGAACGGCAAGACCTGACCCGCATCGCCCAGGGCCGCGGCGGACGCCGACGCCCGCCTCTGTGGCAAACCGTGCGCGCCCGCGCCCTGCTCAAGTGCGACGCGGGCCCGCAGGGCGCGGGGTGGACGGACGAAGCCGTCGCGGCCGCGCGGGACGTCTCGGCGGTCAGCGTGAGCCGCTGGCGCCGTCAGGCCGTGGACCACGGGCCGGCCGCGGCGCGGGCGCGCCAGCCCAAGGCGCCGCGGTCCCGTCGGCTGGACGGCGCGGGCGAAGCGCAACTCCTGCAGCTGGCCCAGTCCGCGCCGCCGGCCGGCCAGGCGCGCTGGACGTTGCGGGCGCTGGCCCGCGAACTGGTGACGCGGGGGATTGCGTCCCGCATCAGTTACGAGACGGTACGCCGCGTGTTAAAAAAGAACTGACGCCTTGGCGGCGGGTGCAACGGTGCTATCCGCCCGTGCAGGACGAAGCGTTCGTGGGGGCGATGGAAGCGGTGCTGGATCGCTATAGCCGGCCCCGCGATGCGCGCTATCCAGTGGTCTGCATGGACGAACATGCCAAATTCCTGCGGGCCGACAAGTGGCCGTCGCAGCCGGCGCGCCCGGGCCGTCCCGCCACCTACGACTACGCATACGTGCGGTGCGGCGCCTGCACGATCGGGATGTTCGTGGAACCGCTGGGCCCGTGGCGCACGGCCTGCGTCACCGCGCGGCGCACGGCCGTGGACTGGGCGCGCCAGGTCAAGGCCCTGGTCGACCACCCGCGCTACCGCGCGGCCGAGCGCCTGATCCTGGTCTGCGACCACCTGAACACCCACGCGTACCGCTCTTTTTTCCGGGCCTTTCCGCGCGCCGAGGCCGCGCGCCGGGTCCGGCGCGTCCGCCTGGTGTTTACGCCCCGGCACGGCAGCTGGCTCAACATGGCCGAACCGGAACTGAGCGTCCTCACGCGCCAGGCTTTGTCCCCGCGCATGGCGACGCAGGACGAGGTTCACGCGCAGGTCACCGCCTGGGCGGAGGCCCGCAACGCCGCCCAAAAGGGCATTGACTGGCAGTTCCGCACCGCCGACGCCCGCGTGCGCCTCAAGCATCTGTACCTTTCAATAGAAACATGATGGAGTACTAGGTTCTGTTGATGTGGGATTTCCGCCAGATCCAGGCCCCGGCCAAGTACAGAAAATCCAGGCACCGATGCGCGTATTGGTCATAGCGGGTGGCCACGCGGCGCCCTTGTTTGAGACCGCCGAGGCCCCGTTCCACGGCGTTGCGCGCCTGGTACCGTTCCGGGTCGTGGGGCTGGGGGTTCGTGCGCCCCTTCCGGGCCGGAAGGACGGCCTCGGTGCCCCGTTGCGCCAGCCACGCGCGGAAGCTGTCGCTGTCATAAGCCCGGTCGGCCATCAGGCAGGACCGCGGCGTGTCCGTCCAATCTTCCACCAAGGCTCGGGCTTGGGTGCGGTCGTGGCGCTGGCCGCCCGTCACGCGCAGGCGCAGGGGCCGGCCGCGGCGATCCGCCAGGACGTGGATCTGGGTGCCGAAGCCGCCCCGGCTGCGACCCAGGGCGTGATCCGTCCCCGGGCTTTGGGGGGCGCCCGCCGCGCTCACGTGCGCGCGCACGAGGGTGCTGTCCAGTGGCACGGCGGACAGATCCGGATCGGACTGCAGGTAGACCATCCGGCGCCGCCAGACTCCCCGGTCGCACCCGTGAGCATAACGGCGATAGACCGAGTTCCATTTGCCGTACTTGGCGGGCAACTGGCGCCAAGGGATGCCCATCCGTACCATCCCGCGCGCCGCTTCCACAAAAAGACGACAATGAGTTTCCTTGTCCACGCGTATATCGGGACAAGTTCTCAGAAAAGAATGAAGGCAACGCCATTGGTCATCGGTCATCGGGAGCCATCCTCAGGCCAACAGGCAAAGAAAGGGATAGCCGGGAGGATAACCGCGAGTGCGCAAAATGTCCCCCCCCCCCCCCCCCCTTCCCAACGCGACCTGGATCTGGCGGCAATCCTACCTCCACACGGCCTAAATGAGGGAGACCTATTGTGACGGCGTTCCAGGTCGCGTTGCGCTTCAGCTGAAGCCCCTGTTAAGCATGCAGAGGAAGGTGCGGTCAAGGTTGCATGAACTGCCATGAGACTGTACATGCAACTTGTCGTTCCCTATATTCATACGCTGGGATATCCCCTTCTAGGCGGGCCGGCTTGCGCTAGGGCTTATCGCTTGCACCGGGCCTGTCCCGGCAGACCTGTTGGCGCGCCCGCTTTCCGTACGACCGTTCCCTTCGCTCGCGATGAACTGGCCTCACGCCTATATCCAGAGAAAATCCGCCTCTCCAAGGCCAGGCAGGCATTGGGAGGTAGCCCTCCGTGATCCAAGGCGCCGTTTCTGTATCTCCCTCCCCTTTGAGGCCAAAAAGGAAAGGGGACGGACAGCGGCGCGCGATATCGTCCGCAGAGACCGCGGTCGTCAAGACAGCCGATGGAAACCACGGGAGCGTCTTGGTGGGACTTGCGGATCGGACTCATTTCACAACGCGCGGAGATATTTGACGCCGACCGCCTGAGACCGAACGCCGCCTATCGGCAGACGCACGGCGCCAGACAAGAATGAGGTACAGGAAGCCGCTCTCCTTCCCAAGCGGAGATTGATATTGAGATGTCGTCACGTAACTTGGGCACGTAAGAAGCCGAGAACTTGGTCCGGCGGACAACGCATCGACAACGGATGGACTACCAAGGCCGCGTCCCGCGTATGCATAAACTATAGACGCCCCATGCCATAGAGAGGAGCGCGGTTCAGTTGCTAATCATTTTGCGCACTTCCTCCTCCCATTTCCGGGCAATGCGCTCGTTCGCCAAGTGTTGGAAGAAGCGCTCCTCTTCCACTTCGCAGACAAAATTCCTGGGCTCGCCCTGGAACGTGATCTGCACGCCGCGACCGCTCCCGCGCAGGGCGTACTGCCCCTCGTTGAGCTGGATCGTGGTTTGAATGCAGTCCCAATCGTACTTGCGCGCCAGCAGCAATCTGGCCTCTCGATGCGCGGCGCGCGTGCCTGCAGCGGCTTGGAACAATTCGCGCAAGGGACGGCATCGGGCTGGCGCAACGCCCACCTCAAGGTTCGTCTCCGCCAGCCGCTGGGACATGGCGGCCATGCGATGCGAGACGGCCGGCGCCAATCCCGGAATATCGCGGAGATCCGTGGGGAGTTCCTGCCAGCCGCCGCGGGCTCCGCACAGGATGGCCGCGGCCAACCAGTCCGCTTCCGTCAGCAGCGGATGTCTGAAATCCAGCAACTGGGCGCAGGTCGGGCGCAAAAAGAACAGAGCCATGGCGCGGGAGAAAGCCGTAGGGTGCCGCTCGAATATCTCCGTGGCGCCCATGTCGCTTAACCCCGTCAGGGATTCCAGGGTTCTCCACAAGTCCTGAAATTTTTGTTTCAACGCGCTCTCGGGCAATTGGCGCGCGCTTTCTTCTAGGTAGTCAAGCACGAGGCTGGCGGCATCCTCGGACGCTTTCTGCGTCGTCAACCGCTCGACGACGCCCCAATAGAGTTGCTTCTGCAACGCAAGCGCGTCGGTCTTGCCGCGCGAGAGTTGCGACAGCTGGGAAGCGGCTTGCGCGTGGCCGCTTTGCAGCCACTCGGCCAACGCGGCCAAGAGCGGATCCTCCACCGGGACGCGGTCTTCGGCATCCGGGTCAAACGCGAGACGGCACAGATGAGCGCCGAGATCGCCTTGGTTCGCGACGTGCAGCAGCATCGCGATGACGCCGCCCGCCGCCAAAGGCATCGCCAACGGCGTCGCGCGCGGCGCAAGATCGGAAGGGGGAGGCCATGCGGCGTTGCTGGGTTTGGCGAACTTCGACTTGACCGTAACCCGTTTGAAGTCGGTCCACGGCACGTTGCTGTAGTCGCGGGCGTCCGCGTCGCAAGCCGCTCTATCGGCGGCGGACTGGAAAAGGATGCGCTCAATCCAGTGCGTCGGCAATGGCGCCGGAACGAAAAGCACGGTCTCCGTGCCGTCGGCGTCGTACGGAAAGCGAAGCGGGAGGATATCGTTGCCGCGCAAGGCGGCTACCGGACCGGCCAGGCGTTCCAGGCGAACCTGGACCAGGCACGGTTTGAGGTGGCCGGCTTCCTGCACCGAAGCCTGGACGGCCGCGCCGAAAGCCTTGTCTATGAAAAGGGGAATCCAGCCGGGAAAGGCGTCAAGCGTGTCCTGGTAGTACTTCGCCCCGAAGCCGTCCGGCGGCATGATCAAGCCTACCGACAACATGTACATCAGATTCAGGTGATTGGTGACGAGCAGGCCTGAGGCGGGCGCGCGGGTCGCGCCGGACGTCCCGACGTCATCGAACAGTCTTTGCAGCGTCATCAGATAGCCTTTCGTCTCAGGATGGCGGGATCAGTGGGCAGCAGTTGTTCGACGGCGGGATTCGCGTCTTGGCGCATGAACAGGAAGATTTTCTCGCGCGCCCGCGCGATCATGACGTAGAACAATTTTTTGAGGGCATCCGGATCGGTCGGCCTGACGCGATGCTGATCGATATCCGCGAGCATGACGACGTCGAACTCCAACCCTTTGCAGGCCTGCGCGTTAATGACCAGAATGCCTCCTTGATCGAAATGCACGTCGGGTCTGTGCGCGCCGTAAAAGGTGGCGATCGCGGGCAGTCCGTGATCCAGGCGCATCTTCATCTTCTCCGCGCTCGTTGTAAGCTCGTCGAAATAGTTTTGCCTGACTTGGTTGTTCGGCGCGAGCACGCCAATCAATTTGTCAGGCTCGCGATCCGCCAGCTTCAATATCGATTTCGCGATCCGGGCCAAGCGCACGGGCGATTCGTAAACGTATAATAAAGGCACTTTCGCGCTGCCCAGAGGCGGGAGTTCCGGCGGCGGGCTGGCCGGATCGCCGGTATAGAACTCGCGGGCGAGCCTCGCGATCGGATGGCTGTTGCGATGATTATGCACCAGTTCAATGACTTCGCGCTCTTCCAGGGCCAGATTGTCCCGAATGTCTTGCCGGCTGCTGTTGGCGTCCGTGATCTGTTGGTTCTGATCGCAGGCCACGAAAAAGTTCTCGAAACCGAGTTCGATCAAGCTTTGGTAGAACGCCGGGGGCATGTCCTGCCCTTCGTCAATCACCAGATGCAGGCGCTCAAGATGCGCGGGCAACTCGGAGGCTTTCCGCTTTTGGACGATTGACTGCACGCCCTGCCAATCGATGGATTGAAAGTTGTCCGCGCCCTGCGCCGGTAACAGGGGAACCGGTTGGCCCGTGATGTTCCTGAATTGCTGCCAGAACCAGCTATGCCACGTATCGCTGGCGAGGGCGTGTTCGCCAGCGAACAACTGTTGGCTGGCCTGATGGAGCAGATGGTTGTAAACCAGGAACAGGTAGCGGTCTTCGTCCCGCGCGAGGCGGCGCGCCCGGATCAAGGCCAGGATCGATTTGCCGGTGCCGGGACCGCCGACGATGAGGTGCTGCCCTTCCTTGGGCAGGGCGCGGGCCCGTTCCTGTTCCTTGGTCAGATCTTGGATGCCCGGCAACTTGAACGCGCGCGGAGCCATCGCTCAGTTCTCCCTGGCGTAATCCAGCAACGACCGAATGCCGGCCTGTTCATCGCGCTTGACGAAGGTTCGGTCAAGCAGGATATTGCGGTACGAACAACTCGTTTCCGGTAGTAATGCGCAAGCATGGCACGCCGCGCGATTGAGCAAATCGGGGCCGTGGCCTTCATGCTCGGCGCAGACAGGATCCAGCGAGCACCACGCGGCGGCCTCGAAGACCGCCAAGAGGCAACGCAGAAAGCGCTGGGGCTCAGCCAAGGACGCCAGGCCGCCGAGCGAGCCGACTTCGTCGGGTACGGCTACGTAGATCAGGATGCCGGCCATCGGTTTGGGATCGGCCGCGCAGTAAATGCGTTCCTGGAGCGCGGCGGCCGGATACCCCGCCTCCGTCTCCACGTGGCGGATCAGTAAATGCGCCAGCGTATGCAACAGCAGAAAACGGGGCGCAACGTCCACGGTATGGGCGAAACGCCGCTTGGGGCCGGTATGAAAGCGGCGACTTAATATTTCCGCGCGGCTTTGCAAGGCCTCCTGCCGCTCCCATTGCGCCAGCAAGGCTTCGTCCAACGTGAAGAAAACGCCTTCGCCATGGAGCGCCAACGCGGGCAGCCATCCCGTACTGCCGTCAATGTCCGGCAGCAGCGTCCGTTCGTTGTCGATCCGCTGGAAGCCGCGCATCACCATGATGGCCTTGAGATGCCGTACCTCTACCAGGTGGCTTACTGCCTGGACGAGGCGGTGCGCGTCGCCGGATACTTCATCCGCCAGCGCGTGCCAAGCCGGCGTCCGGTGTTCGGTCACGAAATCCTCATCGTCGCTCAAGTCCGGGATGGGCTCCAGCAAAGCCTTGTATTCGCTTTGCCACAGATCCGCGTCGGTAAAGGTTTGGCCGTACAAAGGGTAACCCTTGTCGATTTCCTTCAGCGCGCCTTCGATGTCCGCGTCCGCGCAACGCCACTCCTGGGCCAGGGTGCGCACCTCTCTCTTGCGCGCCAATCGGTTTTTGGCGCGGCGCAGGCTGTGCTGTTTGGCCGAGCTGCTGTACATGCGAGCGACCACGGTGCTTTTGCGAATGCGCGATTCCGGCGGGATGACCAACGCGGCGCTGGTCCAGGCGGAATGGACGCGTACGTCGTTGACGCCCAGGAACCAGGCCTGTTCGTCGTCCGAACCGCCGGGCATCGGTTCTGGAATCCACGGTTGCTGCCAAGCGTTGGAGGGAAACCACGCGCGCAGCGGCAACTCGTTCGTGGCTTGGCAGAGCGTGCATTGAATCCGGCGCTGGCCTTCCTGTTCCACCAACCGCAAATAGGGTTCGTTCCAATCCGGGCGGCAGGGCGGTTGCTGCGACCGCGTCTGCTCGTGGGCGATGGCATGCCAAGGCGCGTCCGTCATGTATCCCGCTTCATGAACCAGGACCCAAGGCGCCTGTTCCAGTTCCTGGCGGCATTGCCCCTTCGCGCGTCGGCGGCACCATAAGGTTTCGCCGGCCTGCGCGTCCCGCCAAGGGCGGCTGTGCAACAGGCCGCATGTCGGGCAACGCATCCAGGTGGGAAAGCGCACGGCAGGTATCCAAAAGCCTTCGATCTCGCCATCGTCCGCTGTGCGCGCGACGGGCGGCAGGCACAATTTCTGCTGAATGCCCAACGCGCCGCGTATCTGTTCCACGTATTGAATTTCGCGGTCCGCCGGGATCCGCCCCCTGGGATACCAGGAACGCGTGTCTTGCACCGTGACCAAATGCTTCGGGCCGCGCACGATCGCGCCGACGGCGCAATGGGTGAGCAAATGGGACAGGCGTACGGGAATGGTTTCGTCGGTCATGCCACCTTCAAAAGGCCGGTACTCTCCACGTTGCGCATGGAGTGCAGCGTAGGCCACAGGCCCGCATCCGGTTCCAGCGGATCGCACAAGAGCGCATCGACGCTGCGATCCTGGGCGCGGTAATACAGCGCGCGCCTGTTCTTCCCGCAACGCCGCGCCTCGTCGCGCCATTGTTCCGCCAGTCGTTCAATGTGTTCGTCGGTCTGGCTTGTCGCGGCCTCGCCTGCAGCCTGCGCGCACCGTTGTTTGAACGTCTCGATCACGGCGCGCGCCCGCGGCTCGTCGGGATCGAAGGCCCCCGCCTTCTTGTTCGCGCGCAGAGGGCCGCCGGCATGGCGCAAGGCAATGACCAGCGCCGCGTGCAGCGCGCGGGCGCGGACCTGATAGGTGTACGGCGTGACGCTGGTCGGCTCTACGAAACGATAGAAGGACTCATGGTAGGGACGGAAATTCTCGTAGTGGGACAAACTGCGCGCCTGGTGGCGATGATAGTTCGCGAAGACCAGACCCGGCACTTCGGCGCGTCCTACGCGGCTGCTGGCCTGAATGTACTCGGCGGTCGTCATCGGTTGGCCGTTGATCACCATCAGGGCCAAGCGCGCCACGTCCAGCCCGACCGAAACCATATTGGTCGCCAGCACGACGTCCAGATGCTCCGGGTCGCTGAAGCGTTTTTCCAGGCGGCCGAAGGTGGCGGCATTCTCCTGCGCGCTGGCGAAACTGGTGAGTTGGGCGATGCGCGCGTTAAGGGTTCGTTCCGTCTGCGCCGGTCGGACGGGACGTGCCTGAGACGAGCCGTTCTCTTCCGCTGGGGGATTGGCCGGAGCTAGCTCCCGGGACAGCCTCTGCGTCCAGTCGCGGACGTCCATGACGTAGGCGCTGTGGCTGTGGCCTACGCTGTGCAGGCTGATGTGATAGATGACTTGAGTCCACCAGGCCTCCAGCAACGCCTCGCGCTCCGCCTGCTCCTCGAACAGCGTCTGCGGTCCGACGAGTAAAGCGGCCGCCAGCGGCCCCAGGCACTGGCGCTGGCCGAGCGCAGGGGCCAGATAGCCGATATACAGGCGTCCCGGCCGCGCCTGATCCGCGCGGGCGAAATACGAATCGTCGCACGACAGGCCGGGCGGCGGGAAGACGGCCAGCGCCCGGCCGTAGAGGCGTTGCACCTGCTCCATGGCCATGCGAATGGTCGCCGTGGAGGCGACGTACTTGGGCCGCGCGCCGCGTACGCGCAGCAACGCGTCCAGCGCAGCTTCGTAGAGACCGGCCACGGACCCCAAGGGGCCGGTAATCAGATGCAATTCGTCCTGGATCACCAGTTCCGGGGGCCGGTACGCCGTGCCGCAACCGAAGAACTTGCCGGCCCGTTCCTCCCACGCCAAACGGGCGAATTTGTCGATGGTGCCGATGAGCAAGGTCGGAGGCTGGTCGTACAAGGCTTCGTCGACTACGTTGCAGGGCAAGGGGCCGTCCAGGAACTCGCACTTCGGATTGGCGCAAATGAAGCGGAAGTCCAGGGCGCCGGCGCAGTAGTTGCGCGCTTCGAACGCGGCGCCGCACCACGGACAAGCCGCCAACACCAAACCATGCGGCGGCGCGGCGCCGGCGCTGATCTCGCTGGCGTTGACCGCGGCTTGATGGTACGTATTGGGGCTATTGGCGCTGCCGACCCAGATCCCGACGCTGATAGGTTCCGTTCCCAGGCGTTCCGGTTGGGCGCGCCGCAACAGCTCCAACGCGAAAATGAACAGGGTCGCGCGCTGGAATTGCTGGGTGGTCAGCAGGCGCAGCGTGTAGCGCATCAAGGCGACCGTGCCGCCGCCGGCTTCCGCATGGGTAAGCCGCCGCCAGAGGATCAGAAACGCGGTCAGAACCAGGTAGGCTTCGGTTTTGCCGCCGCCGGTCGGAAACCAGATCAGGTCAAGCACGTCGCGATCAGGGCTGTCTTCGCGTACGACGGACTCCAGGGCGACCAACCAGAAGGCCAGTTGGAAAGGCCGCCACCGGTACGCTGCGCGTTCCAAAACTTGGCCGCGTATGCGGTCGCGCTGACGCATTTGGCTCAGCATCGCGCGATTGGCTAACCGGAAGGCTTCCTCCACCGTTGCATCGGAACCGAGCAAGCGGATGCCGCGTCGCATGCGCGTGACCGCTGTCCGCATGCGGGTCTGGATGCGTGTCGCCGGCGCGCGTTCGCGCGCGGTCAAAACGGCGGCGCCTTGCGCCTCTACCCATTGCGCGTAGCCGGCAACGAAGCCTTCCAGTTCCGCCACGATGCTGGCCCGCGGCGCGGTGGCCAGATAATGCATTGCCAGCACGGGCTGTTCCGCTCCGGGCAGATCCGTGGTCACCAGCGGCACTTCTACCTCGGGGATGAACTCTGTCTGAATGCGCGCGGGAGAGCCCTTTTCCACGCGCCAATGCACCGCCGCGCCGTGTCCGATCGCGTAAATGAGTTTGTCGCGGTACTGCAGTTCGAGTTCTTGCTCTTCCTCCGTGAGCAGGCTTCTGTCCGCACGCGGGTATTCAATGAGTTCTCCGGCTTCGACAAGGCAGGCCAAGCGCGCCTCAAAGAGCGACAGTTCGGCCATGATTTGCGCCGATCGTCTTGCACGAGGGTCCCACTGCTGCCGGTTATAGAGCGTAAGCGTGAAAATCCAACCGTCTTGCACGCGCCGCCGCCGCACGTCTACGTTGAAACGCGGATCATCCGGCGCATTCTGCCAGTCGTCCTCCATCCAGACCCATGTCATTTCGTCAATCGGTTGACGCTGATACTGCAGATGCCTGAAACGGCCTGCCTCGTCCCTTTCCGCCGTCCGCTTGTAACTCGCGCCGCTGACGGTGATGCATAGACGCACCGCGCCGCGAATGCAGAAAGAAAACCCTACCGACGAAGGCGGGACGTAACGACGGGTGCGCGTCGGTTGCGCGAGCGGCGTTGACCCCGAGTCCTCGGCGGATGCTTCCTCGGGCGCTTCCGGCAACAGGGCGTCTGCGGGATCGAGGCCGGAGGCGCCGGGCTCAACGGGATACAGTACGCCCACCGGATAGCGATCCAGCGGCGAAAGGCCCACCAAGATGTCTTCGTCCGGTTGTGCCGGGCCGATCAACTGCTGACGCAACCAACCGACAAAGCGCTTTCTGGGAGTGACGTAGTCCATTCTGCGGGTCGTTCCCTTACGTACGGCTACTCAAGGCTGGGATGATCCCCGTCGCGGAGGCGACGAAGCGATTGGGCAAGCTATGACCCGCATTGGAGAGAAATGCCTATAGCGATAGAAGATTGTATCATTGACGGCTCCGTTGGATGGACGCATCCAGAAGGAACGCGCTTTGCCATGCCCAGCCCCGGGCCGGGAAGCAGATCGCAAAGGCATTGGGCTATGTAGAACTTCTGGCATCTGATCAATGGACGTTTCCAGCTAAACCTCAGCGCTCCATTGCCAGCGTTTAAGCGCGTTACGCTCCGCAGGAAAGGAATCATGTAGGCCGCGGCGCGTCCATGCATGCGTCAATGGCCTTCATGGCCTAGTACTCCATCATGTTTCTATTGAATGGTACAGATGTTTGAGGCACACGCGGGCGTCGGCGGTGCGGAACTGCCAGTCGATGCCCTTTTGGGCCGCGTGGCGGGGCTCCGCCCACGCGGTGACCTGCGCGTGGACGGCTTCCTGCGTGGCCATGCGCGGGGACAGGGCCTGCCGCGTCAGGACGCTCAGTTCCGGTTCGGCCCTGTGGAGCCAGCTGCCGTGCCGGGCGTAAACACCAGCTGTACGCGCTGGACCAGGCACTCGGCCTCAGCGGTCGGAAAGGCCCGGAAAAAAGAGGCGTAGGCATGGGTGTTCAGGTTGTCGCAGACCCGGATCAGGCGCTCGGCCTCGCGGTCGCGCGGATGATCCGCCAGGGCCTTGACTTGGTGCGCCCAGTCCACGTCCGTGCGCTACGGGCCCAGCGGCTCCACGAACATCCCGATCGTGCAGGTGCCGCACCGCACGTATTCATAGTCGTAGGTGGCGAGATGGCCTGGGCGCGCCGGCTGCGACGGCTACTTGTCGGCCCGCAGGAATTTGGCGTGTTCGTCCCTGCAGATCACCGGACAGCGCGCATCGTAGAACCGGCTGTAGCGGTCCCGCACCGCTTCCCTCCGGATCACGAAGCCCGCCTCCGGCGGCACCGGCGGATAGCACCGTTGCACCCGCCGCCAGGGCGTCAGTTCTTTTTTTAGCACGCGGCGCATGGTTTCATAACGGATGCGGGACGCCATCCCCCGCGCCACCCGTTCGCGGGCCAGCGCCCGCAACGTCCCGCGCGCCTGGCCGGCCGGCGGCGCGGACTGGGCCCGCTGCAGGAGTTGCGCTTCGCCCGCGCCGACCCTTTGGCCACGGTCTGGCACCGCCCGCGGCTCACGCTGACCGCCGAGACGTCCCACGCGGCCGCGACGGCTTCGTCCGTCCACCCCGCGCCCTGCGGGCCCGCGTCGCACTGGAACCGGGCGCGCCCGCCGCGGCCCTGGGCGGATGCGGGTCAGGTCTTGCCGTTCGGAGGCGGTCAGGTGCAGGGCGTATTTCAGGGACATGGGAAACCCTCGTCGGGTGGGCTGGATCATGGGATCCGTATTATAACCCATCACTTTGTACATGACAATGTACTAGATTTTCGATCCGGTACAGGTTTTCCCAGTAATAGACGTCGCTCTAGCTAGCCCGTATTCTCCAATCCTGTCTGAGTCGAGCAAGGCATGGTCTCTGCCAGTAGCGGAGCACCCACAGGGCAAATGATGGTTACAAGACGGCGAGCGCGTGTTATGCCTACGAACAACAGCCTTCGATTAGCGTCTGCGGGAGGCTGGTCAAAGAAAGTGCTTCCAGTTCCGGAAAGTCCCTCAACAAGCACCACTCCATCGAATTCTTTGCCTTTCGCCTTGTGTATCGTCATGAGAACGCATCCCCGCTCGTCTTGATCCTCAACTCATCGTTGCCTGAAAGATCGCTCGATTAGATCCGGGGATTCTCTATAATTTCCCTTCTCCAACCAGTACTTGGCCAGATCTTCATTCAAGAAAGTCCGTATCCCTGATTTGGCCTATGGAGCGGACAAGCAACGCGAGCTTGGGGATATCTTCCAGAATTTGCCGTGCTTGGCACCAGTGATGGCGAAAAGTTCCAGCAAGCGTCAATGCTTTCTGCGCAAGTTTCATCAAATCCTTAACCGCTTGAGGGCGAGGCGGGCATCCATTACCATGGCATCCGCGGCTCTGGCATATTTCTGAGTTTCTTTGCTCGCTGTTGTAGACGTTGAAATGGCATTCTTGAACAGATAATACTGGGATATCCAGCGGACAGTGTCGTGAAGGCGGAGTGGTACTCCTAGCGGGCTACATCCGAACGACAAATCCTGACCTGCAACGCCCCTTGACGCTGCGGGCACTCACCCGCGCCCGGCTCAAGAACGCGGCGTCTGCTGGATCAAATGCGGATAGCGCGTAGCCACCCGATACGATAAATACGCTCAGTGTTGCCTGTATAATTGAGTATACGATCAATGTTTTCAGTTCCAACCTATTCTCCTGACTGTAATAGGTTGTACATTATTCTATGGTCATTTTCAGCTTTTTCAAATTCCCCCATCCTTTGATAGATATTGCCCCTATTGCCATAAGCCTCTGCAAATTTGGAATTGAGCTTGATAGCTTGACTATAGTCCTCTAAAGCCTTGTTATATTGATTACACTGGGCGTAAACAACACCTCTACGATTGTAAGCTTTCGCATTTTTTGGATCAATTTTTATAGCTTTATTAAAATCAGTCATTGCCTTGTCAAAATTCCCACTACGTCGATATGCAACCCCTCTTTGGATAAGTGCGTCCACGCCCTTTGGCTTTAGAATAATTACCTTATTCAAATGTTCTATAGCAATTTCATAATGTTCTTTAGGGGCAGGGTGGGAATTTGAATAAATGCATCCTATTTGGTAGAAAGCCTCTGCATGTTCAGGATCCAAGCGTGTAGTTTCTAGAAATTTCTGTATTGCTTCTTTCTTTTTATTACGTTTTAGCAATGCAATCCCTTTTTCATAATTTTTTTGCGCTGTTTTGCGCTGTTTTTCCTTCTCTGCTTGCAAGGTCGCTTCCGCGGCTTGATGCTGCATATCTCTGGCCTTACCTAGTACGTCACCGGCAAAGCCAATCAATCGTAGCCATTCCGCAACGGCATCCGCATCGGTGAAATAGCGAGCTGCACGGGGTTTGCAGGCGTGCTCCTCCATTAACTGGAGGAAAACTTGGGATGCGTACGGCAACGCCTTGGCCAACCAATGGTTGGCGTCCAATGCAACTGCAGCAGACAAAAGGGCAAAGGATCCTTCTTCCCGGTTCCGAGACCAAGCAGTCAAGCGTTCAAGGGCAACGACATGCCGCTTGGAGGCGGAGGAGGCTTCCAGGACTTCATGCGCCAGCGCCGTGATTTCATCTTGGTCAATACCTGTCGGTACGCCGGCTACCAGCCACCGAGCCGCGATGTCCAGCACTGCGCTTTGCGCCTCGCGTCGGACAGTTGCGTCGACGGCTTCATGGCGTAGCAAGGCCAGCCATCGCCACGCCTGGCCGGCGCGCTGCCACGCGAAGGCTGGATTCGTGTCGACGAACTGTCTGGCATCGTGCGTCCAAGCCAGTATTTTCTCGTCCGTTGACGTTTCAGCATCTTCAAAGTGCATAATCAAATCGTCAGGAGCAAGGACAACGACCGGGCCGAGCAACGATTGACTCAATTGCCGATCCGCAGTGCTGACGCCGACATCCACGCAGACCAAGGTTTCCGTAGCGCGGCTCAAAGCCACGCGCAACCGATCAATGGCGGTCCGATAGGCATGCTGCTCCAGTTCCGAGGCTTTGGTATTGGCTCGGAGGGCCGCATCCAGTTTGCCGAGCGAAAGGCCGGGATTGAGCAGGCAGACCGATTGGTACTCCAGCCCTTTGACCATCTCGGGCGTAAGAACCCCGTGCTTGGCCGATGCCGGCATCCAAGCCGGAGCCTCTGCTTCTAGGGACAGGATGATGAGATTTTCGAATTCCTGTAGGCGTTCCAATAGTCTGCCCGCATCGTTTGGAGTGGAAATCGCAACGTAAAACAAGCGCGCATCTACCGTTTCGTCACTTGCAAGTCTCGCCTGCTTGTGGGGCCGATATTCCCTGTTCAATTCCTTGTATTTTGTTGAAGCGTTGTCGATAACGTCGACAATCCGGCCGGGACAGCGCAGGTTGCGCGTTAACGAGAATGTCCGCGGGGTTGCATGGCGGTATCGAGCCAGTAACGTATTCAAGACGGCCCACTGAAAACCGGAAGGTTGAACGGTCTGCCCTTCGTCCCCGGTCAAGAGCAACCAGGGCCCATAACCGCGACGACGTCGGATCGCGGCACAGAGTTCAAGTGTGACAGCAATTTCCAGCGCTGTCAGATCCTGCACTTCATCTACCACGATGCGATCCAGCGCGCTCCATCGTGTCGGGACGTCATCCGCGCGCAGCCGTTGGATCGCGGCAGCAGCCAGTGAAAGGTCGGGAAACAGAACCGTCAGAAGATCCGCCGGCAACATCTTGACGAAATTCAGAAGTGCCTTCGCGGCTTGCGGCCCGACACCTCCGCTTCTACTGCCTAGGGCATTGTACGCAGCGTCGCTCAGAAGGTTCACGCCGTTGCAGGGTCGGCATGCATAAAGCGCGGGCACCGCGCAGCCCACGAGCAACGCGCGCATTTCAGCATAAAGGGCGTATTCCCTACCTGCCCACGGCCCAAGAGCATGGACTGGGTGCCGGGCAACGATATCCTTGAAAGCGGCAAAGCTTTCGGCTGGGGAAGAGTATGTGCGCGCCGACTGGCTGAGCGCGCGGAGAAACGCGGGGTACGGTCTCGCGTCAATGTCCGTATTGCCCAACGCGAAGACCGCAAAATGCGCCCGGGCGCGTTCAGTCAGCTCGCTTGACCACGTGAGATAGAGTACGCGCTGATGACGCCAATCCGTGATCGCATGCCACAATGCAGTCGTTTTGCCAGAACCTGGTTGGCCATGCAAGATGCGCACGGGACTTGCGTCAACCGCGAACTCGCGTTGGACGGTCGTCAATGGCAAACCGACGAAGGTTTCTGTCCCATCCTGTAAATCAGAGGGGGTCAGTTCGTAATAATCGCCCTCCTTGCCGAAGGGAAGGTACGAATGCTCGTCGTGGTGCCGCACTTGCCGCACCGCGATGCCATTGTCCCCCAAGAACCCTTGGCCCCGGCTTTGGATACTGTCCGCCATTGTCCACCACAGGTAGTAGTGCATACCGTGGCGACCGCCCATCGGAGAACGACGCCATCCACGGATGCTCCCCCGACAGCCCTTAACTACGCCTGTCCGGCCATACGCCATTAGATGCTGCAACACCAGTCCAAGCCGCTGGTGCAGATCGGCTTTTCCTTGGGTGAAGTCCGGTACGTCTTCGTGCAGCCAGATCGGATAGTTTGGCTTACCCCGTCCAAGTATCTCCATACTTACGCTACTATTGAAATGGCTTAACGTCGCTACAGCGATCATCTTGCGTATTTCTCTTCATTAAGCATCCTGATACACTACAACAATATGGAAAGATTAAGGATAGCAATCTTTGGTGCAGCCGTCCAAATGAATGGCTTTCCTATCTGGCATCTTTTTTTGTATAAAAATTAAATTGTAAATCTTGCAACTTTGTAACGTCGGATTGCTCAAGTTGAAGTACCGTCCGTCCAGGTTCTCCTGGTTCAAACTCAAAAAAGTCATACGTAGAATAATCATTATAATCTTTCAACATACAGAGATAATAATTGTAGCGATCTTTTAGACCTATACATACTATAGGAAACCAAGCTATAGGTGCGTGTTCCATTTTTAGTTCTTCAATGACCTGATTTTTATCTTCTGAATTTATAACGATACCTCCAACTGTATTGACAATGCCTTCTGGTGTATTGTGTTTGTTAAATAAAATTTTAACGAATCCTGCTCTTGGTTCATTCACTCCTGATCCAGCGAATTCTTCATGAACAAAATGTGTCGTAAATCCAGATACTAGCATGCCATTAGAAAAATCATTAAAATCGTTCATTTGGGTTATGCCTCCTTAAATGCATCGTATTGCTTCGCTCAACAATCAAGTCAGTATAGCAAGAAATCTCATTGCGAGCAAAACATTATAGATATTCGGGTGTATCCCTCCCCCTATACTTGTATATACAGGCGGTTCCTGCCGGCCTGTGTAGGCCAAGTCTATATCGACGGCAAGGCGCTTCAGGTTCAGATAGAACATAGGCAGAGCCATGCCGCCGCGCAGTGCGAAGTTGTCGCGCCCATACGCGCGTTGATAAATCGATTGCAACAGGTATAGCAAGCGGAGGGCTTTCTCAAGAGCCGGCCCGCGAAAGCCGTATGGCTGCTTCAAGCGCTCTATGGCGGCGGTCGTTATATCCAATCGCAGGTTTCTCCCCGTCCATCCGCTGTCTCTCAATAGGCATCCCAATCTCGTTGTTGCACCCACAGGGGTACGATCAGGTTCCAGGGAACGACTAACGAAGCGGGCATATCGACATAACGCGGATCCAGATGGCGGGGACGGCGCGGGCAGGCAGCCATCAACGGCTGGAGCCGAACAGGGTCCAACCCCCATTCGGCCCCGTGCATTTCCAGCAGGAACCCGACTTTGGCGCACGTAAAGGCGTTGTTCTAGGGCGTAGGCAATCATGCGGTTTACGTCAGGCAGCGTGAGGCCAAAGGACGTTCCGTGCGCGGCGTAACCGTAGCCGCGGGTGATCTCGCTCCAATTGTCGCAAAGCCGCGGTCGGTCCGCGATATCCACCAAGGTGCGTTCCACGGTCGTAATGCGCAGGCCGTTCTTCGGAGTCAAAGTTGTTTCCTGATGCTCGCGTCCGGCCTGCTGCAGGGCACGCGCAAAGGTTGCGCCCCGGACTAAGCCCGTCGTCAAGCGCAAGGGCCTGGCGGGCTTGCGCGCGGCATAAAGGACATGAAACCATACGTTATAGGCCAACCCGTAGCATTCCAAAGCCGTATGATAGGCCAATACGGCATCCGGCGTCATCCGCGCGGCTACTTGGAGCAGACTGACCACGGGCTCCTGGTCTACCGATCCCGCGGCGGGACGCAGAGCGTACAACTCCCGTTTCAACCGATGCAAGCGCCCTGCGCGTACGTATGCGTACAACGCGCGCGCGCTTTGTTGCGCGCTGCGCCGCGAGGTGGGCATGGAACTCGCCAGCCGTAAACACGCTATGCGTTTCAAAGAAGGCCTCGCAAACTGCCGCGTCTACGCGGGGAACCATGTCCTGATTTCCTGGATGCAAGGAGCGGTAGAGACTCTGCGGCTAGACGGTAAAAAGCGAAACATTGGCCTGATAGGCAAATCCCTGTCAGCACGAAAACTGCCGTTATTGTAATGTGCGCCCTGGACGCGGATCCTTTTCAACCGCTCATTCCGCGTTGTATATCCGCGCTTGCCGCTCCGGGATCTGGCGTTGGCCGCGGGCGAAATGCATCCCCACCCCGATGACGCCGCGGCCCTCTTGCAAATAGGGCCGATGAAAGCCCTGTTTTTCGATTTGGCGCAACGCGGCTTGGACCGTGCCGTCCCGCTTGCACTCCGGAGTGACCGTCTTGTTGGCAGTTCTGCCATCGCGTCGGCGCCTCTGGAAATGGCTGACCGCAGTCGGCAAGTATGTTCCCTGTAGGGTAGATGACGGTCGCGGCGGCGCCGCGGGTTTGCCTCTTCCGCCCCTTGATCGCGTATAATCGGGTCAGGCGCTTGCCTATCAGGATGGGGGATAGTTTAATCGGCAGAACGCGTGACTCTGGATCATGTAGTCGGGGTTCAAATCCCTGTCCCCCAGTAGCCTCTTCCGGATGCGGAGCGCATATCGTTAGGAGTGGAAGCCGCGTACGCGGCTTTCGTTGTTTAGCCGGTGAATCTCAGGACGCGAGACGGCGCAGATGAAAGAGCAAGACAGCCTTCAGGCCGCCAAAATCTTGGCCGCGCGCATGGGTGAGCGTTTCGACCAGCTGTTGTCTTTGTTGGACGCAGGGCAAAAGCAGGCCTTGCAATTGGATTTCCTGGATCAACGCGAGCGCACCAATTGGGACTACACCCCGCGGGACAGGCGCGGACTGCCCTTGCGGCAGATGGACAGAGCGCAACACCAAGCGGTAACCCAGCTGCTCAAGGCGTCCCTGAGTCCCGCCGGCTACAACACGGTGGCGCTGATCATGGCTTTGGAAACCGTCCTGGACGGCAAAGAGGCCTTCACGCGGCCCTTGCCGGGCCGCGATCCCCTGAACTACCATCTCAGCCTTTTCGGCGCGCCGGATGCGCGCAAGCCGTGGGGATGGCGTTTTGAAGGCCATCACGTATCGTTGCACTTCACCGTCGCCGCCGGCCTGCTCGTATCGCCCTTTCCGCTGTTTTTCGGTTCCAATCCCGGCGAGAGCCAATTGGCCGGGGGCTTTACGTTGCGCCCCTTGCGCGATCTGGAGGACGGAGCCCGGGAGCTGTTTCATGCCCTGGACGAGACGCAACGGCGCCAGGCTCTCCTGTCGCCGCACGCGCCGCGGGACATTTTGTTGGGCAATGCCTCCCGGGTGGAATGGGATCGACCGCCGCGCTTTCCGCCGGAGCCTTGGATGGAGGCGACCGGCGCCTCCGCGCAGGATCTGCAACAGCTGATCATTCGCCGGCAACCGGCGGGCCTGGATGCCCGGACGTTGCCCGATGACCGGCACGCGCAGCTCAGGATGCTCGTGCATCGCTATCTGGAACGCTTCCCGGAGGAACTGGCGGAGGCCGAACGGACGCGCTTGGGCGACTTGCGCGCGTGCCCCATGCATTTCGCCTGGGCCGGCGACGCGCGCCGGGGCGAAGCCCATTACTATCGCATTCACGCCCCGAGTTTCCTGATCGAATACGACAACTACCAAAACGAAGCCAACCACGTGCATGCGGTATGGCGCGATCCGCAAAACGACTTCGGTTGCGACGCGCTGGCCCGCCATTACGCCGCCTGCCATTGAACCGCCGCTGCGCGCCCTGGACCGTTTTGATCCCTGCCGCGCCGGGGCGTTTTTGATAAGATCGCAGGCAAGGCAGGCGTACGGATCCTGCCGTTGACAGACATTCCGCTTGACGCCCGTGTCCCCGGTTTCCCCGCATCCTCCCCTCGATTTCATCCGCGCGCGGATCAAGGCCGATCAGGAGGCCGGCGCGTTCGACGGCCGCGTGGTGACGCGCTTTCCGCCGGAACCGAACGGCTTTCTGCACATCGGCCACGCGAAGGCGGCCTATCTGAACAGCGAACTGGCGCGCGAGTTCGGAGGGCATTTCAATCTGCGCTTCGACGATACCAATCCGCTCAAGGAGACGCCCGAATACGTGGCCGCCATTCAGCGGGATCTGCAATGGCTCGGCATCCGGTGGGACGGCGAGGTCAAGTTCGCCTCGGATTACTTCGAGCCGCTGTACGAACTGGCGGAAAAGTTGATCCGCAAAGGCAAGGCCTACGTGGACGATCTGTCCGCCGACGAGATCCGGGCGCGGCGCGGCACGCTCACGCAACCCGGCCAGGACAGCCCTTTCCGCCAACGCAGTCCGGCAGAGAACCTGGCCCTGTTGCGGGACATGCGCGCCGGCAAGTTCGCCAACGGCGCGAAAGTCCTCAGAGCCAAAATCGACATGGCCTCGCCCAACCTGAACCTGCGCGATCCCGTGCTCTACCGCATCGTGCAGGCAACGCATCACCAGACCCGGGATGCCTGGTGCATTTACCCCATGTACGACTGGGCCCATGGGCAAAGCGATTCCCTGGAAGGCGTTACCCATTCCATCTGCACCCTGGAATTCGCCGACCACAACCCTTTGTACCAGTGGTTTCTGGAGCAGTTGGAGATTTACCGGCCCGTGCAGATTGAATTCGCGCGGCTGGAATTGGCCTATACCGTCGTGTCCAAGCGCGTCATCAACCGGATTATCCAGCAAGGCTTCCTGGACGGGTGGGACGATCCCCGCATGAGCACCCTGGCCGGGTTGCGGCGCCGGGGCGTGCCGCCGGCGGCCATCCGGGAACTGTGCCGGCAAGTAGGGGTCGCCAAGACCAACAGCCTGGTGGAACTGGAACTGCTGGATTACTGCATTCGACAGGAACTGAACAAGACCTGTTTGCGGCGCATGGGCGTACTGAACCCCGTCAAGCTGGTCATTACCAATTATCCCGAGGGCCAGACGGAAGAGTTCGATGCCGTCAACAACCCCGAGGACGCCAGCGCCGGCGCCCGCAAAATAACGTTCGGTCGGGAAATCTACGTGGAACGCGACGACTATCGCGACGATCCCCCGCGCAAATTCTATCGCCTGGCCGTGGGCCGGGAGGTGCGGTTGCGCTATGCCTATCTCGTGACCTGCACGGGCGTCGTACGCGACGACCAGGGGGAAATCACGGAAATCCGGTGCGAATACGACCCGGCGACCCGCGGCGGTTCCGCGCCGGACGGCCGCAAGGTGCGGGGCACCATTCACTGGGTGGAATGCCGCTCGGCTCTGGACGCCGAGGTCCATCTGCTGGATCGCCTGTTCCTGGAGCCCAAGGTGACCTATCTGGATGCCGAGACCGCCGCGCAGCACTACAATCCCCGATCCCGGCAGATCGTGACCGGCGTCAAGCTGGAACCGGCCGCGGCCCGGGACGCCGGCCGCGACACGATTCAACTGGAGCGCCAGGGGTATTTCCGCCAGGACTGCGCGGTGACGGACGGCTCCATTAGGCTGATTCGGACGGTTTCGCTCCGGGACTCGTGGAAAAAGATTGAACGCAAGGCGCGGGCGTAAGCATTCTGGCCGAAACGTTCGTCCGCGCGGAACCTGAAGTGAGACGGGTCATTATTTCGGCGGCTTTGGTGGGGTCCCGCCCGACCAAGGCCATGAACCCGGCCGTACCCTATACGCCGGCCGAGATTGCCCAAAGCGCGGCGGAAGCGTACGCCGCGGGCGCGGCCATCGTGCATATCCACGTACGCGATCCGGAGACGGGACGTCCGACGTCGGACTTGCGCCTTTTCCAGGCAACGCTTGAACGCATCCGCGCCCGGTGCCCGGTGCTCGTCAACGTGACGACCAGCGGTTTCGATCTGGAGGATCCCAGTCCGGATGCGCGCCTGCAACCCCTGAGCCTCCAACCGGATCTCTGCTCGCTGGACGTAGGCTCCGTCAATTTCGCTGACCGGCCTTTCCTGAATCCGCCGGATTGGTGCGCCGAAGCCGCGCGCCGCACCCAGGCGCTGGGCATCAAGCCGGAACTCGAGGTTTTCGACAGCGGGCACGTGGACCAAGCCAAGGATTTGGTGGCCCAGGGCCTGGTGGAGGCGCCGCCGTGGTTCCAATGTTGCCTGGGCATTAAGTGGGGCATGCCCGCGACGATGGAGAACCTGTTGTACATGCGGCGGCTGATGCCGTCCGCCGCGGAATGGTCCGTGCTGGGCGTAGGGCGCGCCCAGCTGGAAATGACGACGGCGGCCCCGCTGCTGGGCGGGCACGTGCGCGTGGGCTTCGAGGACAATCTCTATTGGTCCCGCGGCGCGTTGGCGCGCAGCAACGCCCACCTCGTCAGCCGGGCCGTCCGGATACTGGAACTGCTGAATATGACGCCGGCCAGCGTGACGGAAACGAAAGGCATCTTGCGTCTGCCCTAGGCGTCGGACAGCGGAACGGAGCAGGCTCGACAAGGCAAGGAGAAGGCGACCGGCATATGGATTTGTTTGAATTTCAGGCCAAGGCGTTATTCCGCCAGAAGGGCATTCCCGTACCTCTCGGCGAGACGGCCTCGACGCCGGCGCACGCGCGCGGTTTGGCGGCGCAGTACGGCGCGCCCGTGGCCGTCAAGGCCCAGGTCTTGACCGGCGGTCGGGGCAAGGCCGGCGGCATCAAGGTCGCGGCCGATCCCGACGCGGCGGAAGCGGCGGCCGCGGCCATTCTGGGCATGGACATCAAGGGCCATACGGTGCGCCAGGTGCTGGTGGAAGCCGCTGCCGACATTGCGCAGGAGATCTACCTGGGCATCCTGATCGACCGCGAAACCCAGCGCCTGATGGTCATGGCCAGCGCGGAGGGAGGCGTCGAAATCGAGGAGGTGGCGGCCCGGACGCCTGAGAAAATCCGCCGCGCGTACGCCGATCCCCTCTTGGGCTGGCGCAGATACCAGGGGCTGGGCCTGGCCAAGGCCTTGGGCTTGGCGCCCCGCGTCTGGCCGGGCTTCGCCGCCGTCACCGCGCAACTGTTTGACGCGGCCGTGCATTTCGATGCGGATTTGGCGGAAATCAACCCCTTGATTCTGGATGCGCAGAACCAGTTCGTGGCCTTGGACGGCAAAGTCAGCATCGACGACAACGCGTTGCCGCGGCAGGACGCGTTGATGCCGGAGGAAGAAGGAGCGGGACGCCATCCGTTGGAAGCGGAAGCGCGGGCGGCCGGCCTCAATTTCGTGTACCTGGGCGGCAACGTGGCTTGCCTGGGCAACGGGGCCGGCCTCGCGATGGCCACCATGGACGCCGTGCAGTATTTCGGGGGGCAACCGGCCAATTTCCTGGATATCGGCGGCGGGGCCTCCATCGCGCAGGTGACGGCGGCGGTGCGGATCATGACCAGCGACCCCGCCGTGCAATCCCTGCTGGTCAACGTGTCCGGCGGCATCACCCGTTGCGACGAGGTGGCCGAGGGCCTGGCCGCGGCCATCCGCCAGGCCGACGTCGCCATTCCGCTGGTCGTGCGCCTGGTAGGCACCAACGAAGAGGAAGCGCGCGCCGTGCTGGCGCCGTTCCACGTGAACTTCGTCCAGACTTTCACCGAGGCCGCGCAACGCGCCGTCGCCGCGGCCCGGAGGGATGACTCATGAGCGTATTGATTGACGAGACGACCCGGGTCCTGGTGCAGGGCATCACGGGGCGGCAGGGGAATTTCCAGGCCGCGCGCATGATTGAATACGGCACCCAAGTGGTGGCCGGCGTCACCCCGGGCAAGGGCGGCAGCCAGTCGCTGGGCGTGCCCGTGTTCGATACCGTGGCCGAAGCCGTCGCGGAGCGCCCGGCGGACGCGACCATCATTTTCGTCCCGGCTCCGTTCGCGCCGGACGCCATCGCGGAGGCCGCGGAGGCCGGCATCGGCCTGATCTGTTGCATAACGGAGCATATTCCCGTCCATGACATGATTCGCCTGCGCGCATTCGTGCGCTGGCGCGGGTGCCGTTTGTTGGGTCCCAACTGTCCCGGCGTCATCTCGCCGGGCAAATCCAAGATTGGGATCATGCCCAACCACATTTTCCAGCCCGGCCCGACGGGCGTCGTCAGCCGCTCGGGCACGCTGACGTACGAAGTGGCGTTCGCCTTGTCCGCCCGGGGCCTGGGCCAGAGCTCCGTGGTCGGCATTGGCGGCGATCCCGTCAAAGGCCTGAACTTCGTGGACGTGCTGGCGCAGTTCAATGCGGATGACGAGACGGAAAACATCATCATCATCGGCGAGATCGGCGGTACGGACGAACAGCAGGCCGCGGAATACGTACGGGAGCATATCCGGAAGCCCGTTTTCGGTTTCGTGGCGGGCCTGTCCGCGCCGCCCGGCAAGCGCATGGGCCATGCCGGCGCCATCGTCTCCGGCGGCGCCGGTACGTCGGCCGCGGCCAAGATCGACATGTTCCGCGCGTTCGGCATCGAGGTGGCGGATCACCCCGAACAACTGGCCGAGCAGGTGCAGGCCCGTCGTTGACCTGCTGAGAGCCAGCGCGGATATCCGCAGGCAACCGCCCAGAAAGAAGTTCAGCCGGAAGACGGCAGGCAATGGCATACGGGCCATCAATGCATCTGGCCCAAGGACGCCCCCGGCGATCCGCAACCAAGCCATGTTGCGCGAGGCCGGGAGCGCTCCGTTCCAGGCGTCCGTGCCGATGCGCCTCTGCGCGTATCCAAGAGACAAGCAAAGCAGCAGCTGTTGCCTACAAAGAACCTTTTGCGCCCTTGGATCAGCGCGCATTCGTTCGCGCGGCAGGCCGCGCTCGACTACATGGTTTGACGCCTGCCTTGACCGCCCTTGGGATTGACGCCCGTAGGCCTCGGCCCGCCCCATCCTTCTCGAATCGCTACGGAACGTCTACTGTTATACTTAGGCGAAATTCAATGCGCGATAACGACGGCGCGGCCCAGTTGCAGAGGGCAGACGCCAGGATGCCTGCGCAGATTGGGCCCGAGCATCCGCCGCGCCGCGTTGCGCGCCTGGCTCGCTGCGGGAGGCAATGGCAATGAGTGAGGATCAGGACGCTCCAGTCCGGCAGGACGAAACGTACGCGCCGTCCCCCGACGTAACGGCCGGCGCCAACGTGCCCGATTACCTGCAGGTACGGGAAGCCGCGGAGGCCGATCCCGTCGCTTTCTGGACGGCCAGAGCGCGGGAACTGGTGGATTGGTACGAACCTTTCACCCAGACGCTGGACGCGTCCCGCGCGCCCTTCTATCGCTGGTTCGCGGACGGGAAGACGAACGTCGCGCTCAACGCCCTGGATCGGCATATGGCGTCGTGGCGCAGGAACAAGCAGGCGTTCATCTGGGAATCGGAGCAGGGCGAGGTCCAGACCTACAGCTATTGGCAGCTGGGACAGGCCGTCAACCGCTTCGCCAACGTCCTGAAAACGCTGGGCGTCGGCAAGGGCGACACCGTCACGATTTACATGGGGCGGGTCATGGAACTGGTGATCGCCATGTTGGCCACCACCAAGATCGGGGCCGTGCATAGCGTGGTGTACGGCGGCTTCAGCGAACAGGCGTTGGCCAGCCGCATTGAAGATTGCCGCAGCAAGGTCCTGGTGACGTGCGACGGGGCCTGGTTGCGCGGCAAGACCGTGAATCTCAAAGACATTGCGGACGCCGCGATTATGCGTTGCCCGCTCGTCGAGCGGGTCGTCGTGTATCAGCGTACCCGGCAGGACGTGACCATGGCGCCCGGACGCGATTTCTGGTGGCATGATTTGATGGCTTCGCCGGCCGCCTCGTCGCAATGCGCCACCGAGGTCATGGCGGCCGAAGACCCGCTGTTCATTCTGTATACCTCGGGCACCACCGGACGTCCCAAGGGCGTCCTGCACACGCACGGCGGCTATCAGGTGCATATCGCCACGACCCTCCGGTACGCGTTCGACCTCAAGGAAGAAGACGTGTGGTGGTGCGCGGCGGATCCGGGCTGGATTACCGGCCACAGCTATATCGTGTACGGGCCCCTGATCCTGGGCGCGACCAGCGTCATGTACGAAGGCGCGCCCGGCTATCCCTTCCCGGACCGCTGGTGGGAGATCGTGGACCGGTACGGCGTCACCGTGCTGTATACCGCGCCCACCGCCATCCGCGGCCTGATGCGGTTCGGCGATGACTGGCCGCGGCGCCACCGCCTGGATTCCCTGCGCCTGCTGGGTACGGTAGGGGAGCCCATCAATCCCGAGGCCTGGCGCTGGTACCACCGCGTGATCGGCGGGGAACGATGCCCCATCGTGGACACCTGGTGGCAGACGGAGACGGGCGGGTTCATGATTACCCCGACTCCCGCAGTGCCCTTGAAGCCGGGCAGCGCCACGTTGCCTTTCGCCGGCATCGCGGCCGACGTGGTGGCCGCCGACGGGACGCCCTGCGCGGCGGACGAGGAAGGTTCGCTGGTCATCCAGCATCCCTGGCCCGGCATGCTGCGCACCGTATGGGGCGATCCGGATCGCTACGTCGAGCAGTACTGGTCGGAGTTCAAGGAGCAGGGCTGGTACTACCCGGGCGACAGCGCCCGCCGCGACAAGGACGGCTTCATCTGGATCATCGGCCGCATGGACGACGTGATCAAGGTCAGCGGCTACCGGTTGGGCACGGCCGAGATCGAAAGCGCGCTGGTCAGCCATCCCGACGTCGCCGAAGCCGCGGTCGTGGGCTTGCCGGACGAACTGCGCGGCAATCGCATCAGCGCCCATTGCATCCTGAACGAGAACGTAGCCGGCACGCCGGAGCTGGCGGAGGCCCTCAAACGGCACGTCCGGGTCGAGATCGGCCCGATTGCGGTGCCGCAGGACATTGCCTTTACCGCGACCCTGCCCAAGACCCGCAGCGGCAAGATCATGCGGCGCCTGCTCAAGGCCCAGGCCTTGGGCGAACCCCTGGGCGACACCAGCACGTTGGAAGATTAGAGGGCGGACTCGGTCTGCGCTATTCGGAAGGAGACAGAAGGATGAAAATTTTACGACGCTTGAGTATTGTCTTGGCGGCCGGCGCGATGGCCTTGTGGATGGCCGGGTGCGTCGTTGCGCCGCCCGCGGCCGGGCAGCGGATTCCCTGCAGCGACATGGAACCCAACATGTCCGGCGCCTTGCCCGACCTCGGCGGTTGCGAATTGCGCATCGCCGTCGAAAACGCCTATCAGCCTTTCAGTTTCATCGACACGGAGACGGGCGAAGGCATTGGCTACGACTACGACATTTTCGCTGAAATCTGCCGGCGCCTTAACTGCACGCCCAGTTACGTGGAAACGAGTTGGGACGCCATGGTGGCCCTGATGGCCGGCGAAGGCCAGTTTTCGTCCTTCGACGTCGGCGCCGACGGCATCACCATCACGGAGGCACGCGGCCAGCACGTGGACTTCACCATTCCGTACATCGCCTCCGAACAGGTGCTCATGGCCCGCGCGGACGAAACGCGTTTCGCGCAGCCGGATGAGTTCGCGGCCCAGGCCGAATTGATCATCGGCACGCAACTGGGCACGACCAACTATTACGCGTCGGTGGACCTGGTCGGCGAAGATCGCATCGTGGCCTACGACCAGTTCGGCACGGCCGTGCAGGCCTTGATCAACGGTGACGTGGATGCCGTCATGATCGACGATGTGGCTGGCCAAGGCTACGTAGGCGTCAATGCGGATCAACTCAAGCTCATGGGCGTCGCGGTGCAAAACGAGGAACTGGGCTTCATTTTGGCCAAGGGCAGCCATCTGACGAGCAGCATCGACGCCGCGCTCGCCGACCTCCAGAACGACGGGACGCTACAGGAATTGTTCGATAAATGGTTTGAATAACGGCTGTTCCGCAGTCGGGCAGGCCGACGTACGGAAAGGGCGGATGCGCGCATCGCGCGCGTCCGCCCTTTTCGTTCAGGGGAGCGGGAGCGAATGCTTCAGGCGTGCGCGTCTGGGGCGTGGCGCACGCGGAGGCCGCGTCCTGCACCGCTGGCTCTAACGCGTGATTCAGTTTTGGCCGGTCGCGTCAGGGAGCCAGATACGTTTCCAGCAAGGCGACGCATCCGCCTTCGACGTCGGCCCAGCGGGGATTTTCCGTTTCGATTTCGGACAAAAGACCGGTAAAGTCGCGTACGAACTCGTTAAATGAGGGTCGGCTCGGTCGGAAGAAGCGATTCTGACCGGTCAAGGCATAGAAAGTCCATTCCTGTTGCAACCATCTTTCCACGGCGGCGGCATCGCCCTGCAAACTCTCGTTTGGGCATTGGGCAGCCAGCATGGCTATCTGCGCTTGCGGAAAAGTCCGATCTTGCCTTGCGAGGCTCCAAGTCCACAGGCTTGTGCCGGTCAAGAACAACGCGAGGCTCAAGCCAATAATGACGTAAAACAGGAGGTCGTCGTTTTTCCGGACGTTCGTGGAAGCTCGCGTATAGTGCGAGAATCGGTTCCTGCCTCCCTGCGATGATTCATGCATAGGCCCTATTGTACGCCCAAGAGACGGATACGTGTCGGCGCGCAATGAATCGCCCTGGCGTATAAAAACGACCATGCAACGAAGGGTTCGTTGGCCGAGACGATAGGCAACTCCGTCGTCCCATTCTTTTTCGCTATCGGGGCGTCTATCCGGTTCGGCGCCGGGGCCGCGCAGAACCCCGCGCGGCCACGCGCAAGGCAGGAAATCAGGCGTAGAGGTACGGTTTGCGCCCCGCGGCGACGGAGGGAACGCGTCGCGGCTGGAAATTGCCCCCAAGGGGATTCGAACCCCTGTCGCAAGCTTGAAAGGCTTGAGTCCTGGTCCTCTAGACGATGGGGGCGGACTCAAATCCGTCCTCTCCGACGGACAAGGCAGTATAGCAAATGCGCCGCGGGCACCCAAAACCTGGTCGTTGCGAAAACCGCTTGCTTGTCCAGCCGCTAGCGTTCTATGCCCATGCGCGCGCGCTCTATGACGGCCATGGTCAAAGTAGCCACGCTGACCGTTCGACCCTGCTCGTCCTCGATGGCGATGGTCCATACCTGGGTGCTGCCGCCCAGATGCACGGGCCGGGCCGTACCCGTAACCCGCCCGGAACGCACCGTCCGGACGTGATTGGCATTGATCTGGAGGCCCACCGCCGCGTGCGTGGACGGATCCACGCAAAAATTGGCGGCGATGCTCCCCAGCGTTTCGGCCAGCGCCACGGACGCGCCGCCGTGCAGAAAGCCCATGCTTTGCTGCGTGCGCTGATCGACGGGCATGCTGCCCTTGAGGTAATCATCGCCGGCCTCGTCAATGCGGATATCCAGATGATCCACCAACGTGGAGCGCGGCTTGAAGCGCAGCGCGGCGCGGGAAGGGGGGACTTTCCAAATGGCCATTAAACGCTCTCTGGGGGCATGTGCTGCAGAATGTGGTCTTCAATGAGCGCGCCGACAATGTCCGGGGCGTCCAGGTGCGGGCGGTGCCAGGCGCGAGGCACGAAAGACGCGCGGGCGCAGGGCATGGCCCGTTGCATCGCCTGGGCGATGCGGACGTACTTCCGGTCGCGCTGGCCCGCGATGATCCGGACCGGTACGTTGAGCTGGGGCAACTCGTCCCAAAACGAAGGTTGGCTCCCTGTGCCCAGCAGCGCCAAGGCCTCGCTCAACCCTTGGCGCTGCGCCGGCGAGAACTCCGCGGCGTCCCGCGCGGGGGCCGCGGGCGCGCCGAAGAGGGGCAACGCATTCCAGTACCGCCGAAAAACGGCCGCGGGCGCGCCCTGGATGAACAGGGCCAAGTCGGCGTCCCAGGCGCGGCGCGACCGGCGCGCGGCGGACGCGGCCAGACCCGGCGACGCGCTGATCAGGCTCAGCGTGGCCAGAACGTCCGCATGCCGGCAAGCCAGACCGAGCGCGAGGCGTCCGCCCAGGGAGTAACCGAGGCAATGCGCAGGCCCCCGCGCCTGCTGCTGGATCAGTGCCGCGCAATCCGACAGCACCTGTGCGAAGGAGGCGCTTTTACGGGCGATGGGCACGGAGCCGCCATGGCCCGGCAAATCCACGCCGAGCCAGGTCCAGCCCTGTCCCAGCTGCCGAAACGCCTGGGCGAACGCGTCCTTGTTGCCCGTAAAGCCATGCAAGCCCAGGAGGAGAGGGCCATGGCCGCGCAGGCCGAAACGGTACGTCAGGCCGCTGGGCGCGCGGAAGTCGCCCTGGGTCGTCCATTCCATGTCAAGCGGCCTGGCAAAGCGCGCGGACGGCCCGGCGATCCACCTTGCCCGCGGCCGTTTGGGGCAGGGCCTCGACGACGACGAAACGGCTGGGCGTTTGCAGGGACGAAAGCGTGCGCCGGCAGTGCGCCCGCAGGTCGCATGCCGTGGGCGCGTACCCCGCCCGCGGCTCCACCAATGCGATCAAGCGCCATCCCCATTCCTGGTTCGGGAGGCCCTGAACCCACGCGCGGGACACGGCAGCGTGGGTTTCCAACGCCGCGATGACGGTCGAGACGAACACGGTTTCGCCCCCGATCGCGTACGCATCCTGCCGCCGATCCAGCACGCGCAAGCTGCCGTCGGCCTCCAGGCGGCCCATATCGCCGGTCGGATACCAGCCGTCTGCGTCCGCGCCGCGCGCGACTTGGGGACCTCGCACCCAAAGGTGTCCGGGCGCGCCGGAAGGCAGGCGCTGCGCGTCCTCGGCGCGGACCTCGATCTCGGCGAACATCAGCGGTCGGCCCTCGCCCTGCGGTTCCGGCCGCTGGGGGGACGCGGCGGCGATGTGGGAGCAGCTTTCGGTCAGGCCGTAACTGGGCGCCAGGGGGATCGCTCGGGCGCGGCAGCGCGCGCGCAAGGCGGGCGTAGTCTTCGCGCCGCCTACGAGCGCGAAACGGAAGCGGGACGGTCGGCCCTGCAAATCCAGCCCGGCTTCCAGCAGGCGCACGAGCATGGTGGGTACGAAAGAGGCCACGGTCACGGCGTCCGTTTCGATCAGCCGCTTGACGGCGTCGGCGTCGAAATGCGTTTGCAGATCGATGGCGAAACCGAAAAGGACGGCCCGGAACAACAGGGCCAGCCCGCCTATGTGGCAGAGCGGCATGCAGTGCAGCCAGCAATCGGCGGGCGCGTATCCGAAACGGTACGCGGAGGCCAGCGCGCTCCAGTAGTGGCAGCCGAAAGTCAGGGGTACGGGCCTGGGTTCGCCCGTGGTGCCGGACGTGAAGACGTAACCTTGCAAAGCGCGCAAATCGCCCTTGGCCGGGTCGGACGCGGCCAGGCGTTCGGTCCGGGCACCAGCGATCGGCCGGGCGGCGGGCAACGCGGTCGGCCGGATCAACGGACGCGCGTCCCGGTCCGGCCAGTCTCCCGCGTCATCCGGGCGGGAAACCAGCAAGACGGCCGGCGCCAGCCGATCCAGCTGGGTGCGCAACTGGGGCCAGGGCAGTTTGTCGTTGAGGACCGCGACAGGGCGCTGCAGGCGCGCGCAGGCGAAGATCCAAAGCGCCTGCAACAAGGGATCCTTGACGAGGAGACCGACCGGTTTCCTCGCTTCCTCTGCCCGCAGAAGCGGGGCCCACTCCGCGCACAGGGCATCGACCATGCCGCTGAGCTGGCCGCAGGCGTAGGCCTGCGACGCATAGCGCAGGCACAGGCGGCGCGGATGCCGCCGCGCCTGCCAGCCCAGCCAGTCGGGAGCCGGACGCGGCGGCGCGGGCGCCTTACGGGCGCCAGGGGAATTGGCGGAAGTCGGGCTGGCGTTTTTCAAGAAAGGCCTTTTTCCCTTCGTTGCCTTCTTCGGTCATGTAGAAGAGCATGGTCGCGTCGCCCGCCAAGGCCTGCAATCCGGCTTGGCCGTCGCAGTCCGCGTTGAACCCGGCTTTCAGGAACCGAATGGCGAGGGGGCTCTTGGCCAGAATTTCCTGGGCCCACTGCATCCCTTCCGTCTCCAACCGGGACAGCGGCACGACGGCATTGACCAAGCCCATGGCCAAGGCTTCTTCCGCGTTGTATTGCCGGCACAGGTACCAGATTTCCCGCGCCTTCTTCTGGCCTACGATGCGCGCCAGATAGCTGGCTCCGAAGCCGCCGTCGAAGCTGCCCACGATGGGGCCGGTCTGGCCGAAGACGGCGTTGTCCGCGGCCAACGTCAAGTCGCAGATGACGTGCAGCACGTGCCCGCCGCCGATGGCGTAGCCCGCCACCAGGGCGATCACCGGTTTGGGCATGGTGCGGATAATGCGCTGCAGTTCCAGGACGTTGAGGCGCGCCTGGCCCTGCGCGTCCTGGTACCCCGCATGCCCTCTGACCTTCTGATCGCCGCCGGCGCAAAAGGCATGCACGCCGTCCTTGGGAGAAGGGCCGTTGCCCGCGAGCAAGACGACGCCGATGGACGCATCGGCCCAGGCGGCGCGAAAGGCTTCAATCATCTGATCAATGGTTTCGGGACGAAACGCGTTGCGCACTTCCGGACGGTCGAACGCGATGCGCGCCATGCCGTCCGCCTTGTGGAACGTGATATCCGAGAAGACCGCGACCTCTTCCCAAGCCGCGTCCTGTCCGTTCATAGGGGCTTTCTCCTTTCACTGGGCGGCCACGGCCGCCGCGAATTGCCGGGCCCGTTGCCGGTCCTGCCGGCGATCGGTCGCGACTTCCACGAGGGCGGCCCGCCGCGCCGCCAAGGCGGAGGCCAGCAGGCGGCGAAAATCCGCGAGGCCGTCCGCCCGCGCGTACCGCAGGCCGAAGCCGCGGGCGAAATGCGCGAACGTCAGGCCGTGCGGCGCGATGAACAACGGTTCGAAGGCGGCGCCCAGCGCGGCCGCGGGCAGGCGTTCGAAGATGCCGCCGCCGTTATTATTCAACACCACGATGACGATGTTGGATATTTCCTGCAAGCGAACCGCGGCCAAACCGCCGAGATCGTGCAGGAGCGACAGATCGCCAATCAGGAGCACGACGGGGGCGGCGCGGCGATAGGCCACGCCCAAGGCCGTGGACAGCACGCCGTCGATGCCGCTGGCCCCGCGGTTGCCGTAGACGGTCAAGGCGCGCGGCGCCGGATTGCCCGTCAGGTCCAACAAGCGGACGGGCAGGCTGTTGCCGGCAAAGAGCGCGCTGCCTTCGGGCAGGCTGGCCGCCGTGGCCGCGGCGTACCCGCCGTCCCAGGCGTCGCCTTGCGCCATAAACCGGGCGGCGGCGGCGCGGGCGCGGCGCTCCCGAGAGGTCCAGGCCGCCAGCCAGGCGCGGTCGGCGTCCGGGCGCGGCGCGCCCTGGATCAACTCCCGGCAGAGCCAGACGGGATCGGCCGCCGCATACAGGGTTACCGCGCCGGTTTCGTCATGAATGCGGCCTGACGGGTTGACGTAAACATGCGCGCCGCGTACGCGCGCCTGCCAATAGGCGATCAGGGCGGTCGATACCGGCAACGCGCCCACGCGAAAAATCAGGTCGGGACTCAGATCGTCCAGCGCCTGCGTCTGGAGCCAGGCCTCGTAATGGGTGACGACCGGGCAGCCCGCCGCGCGCGCGCCCTGGAAACGACAGCCCGACAGCGGATCCGCCAACAGGGGCATGCCCCACGCGCGGGCCAGTGCCGTCAGGGCCTCCGTCAGCGCAGGACCGTAGCGGTTGGGGCCCGCGATGATGAGGCCGCGACGCGCATGGGCGAAGGCGGCCTGCACCTGGGCGAGACGGCGCGGCGTCAGCCGCGGCGGCGCAGGGATCGGCCCCGCGACCGTTTCCGGGGCGTTGGCCGCGGGGGCTGGCGCCTCAGGCGGCGCAAAGGGCTTTGCGCATTGCAGATTCAGGTGAACCGGTCCCGGTGCGCGTCCTTGGCCGGCGCGGAGCGCAGCCAGGACCTGGCGCCGGAGCCTGGATTTTTCCCTCTCTAGAGAGGCCGCAACCAAGGGCGGAACGTCAAGGCTGAATTGCGCGTAAGGCCCGAAGAGGCCCGCTTGCCGAATCGTTTGGTTGGATCCCGTGCCGCGGAGATAGAAGGGGCGGTCGGCGGTCAACAGCACCAGGGGGACTTGGCTTTGAAAGGCTTCCACGGCGGCGGGATACAGTTCCGCCGCGGCCGTCCCGGACGTGGTAATCACGGCGACGGGGTTCCGGGTCTGCAACGCCAGGCCCAAGGCGAAGAAGCCGGCGGCCCGTTCGTCGTGATGGACCGTGACCCGGAGGCGGGCGTCCCGCCAACTGCAGAGGGCGAGAGAGGTCGAACGCGCGCCGGGACACACGCAGCAATGACGCACGCCGCCCTGCGCGAGAGCCGAGACGAGGGCTTGGGCCGCGGCGAAACTGGGCGTCTCCGGGGCCGTCATGCCGTCCCCGAACCCGCGCTGGCGGTCAGGGCTTCCTGCAACGGACGGTACTTCCATCCCGTTTCCGTCCATTCCGTTTGCGGGTCGCTGCCGTCCACGATGCCGGCGCCGGCGAAAAGCCACGCCCGGTTGCCATGCACCACCCCGGAGCGAATGGCGGTCGCGAAGGTGCCGTTCAAGTCGACGTCGACCAGGCCGAACGGCGCGCCGTACCAGCCCCTGGGTTGGCCCTCCAGCGCATCCAGCAACTCCAGGGCGGCCTGCCGCGGAACGCCGCCCAGGGCCGGGGTAGGATGCAGGATCTCCGCCCATTCGAGAACGCTCTTGGGCTCCGGGCAACAGGCGCGGATATCGGTGCGGAGATGATGCACGTTCTCCAGCGAAAGCACGTTCGGAACGCGGCCGTAGGCCGCGGCCGCGCGGCCGCGCGCCAAGGCCTGAACGATAGCGTCGACCACGACCCGGTGTTCGCGTTGATTCTTGTCCGACGCCTGGAGACGGCGCCGGCTACGCGCGTCTTGCTGCGGGTCGGCGAAACGGGGCTCCGTGCCCGCCAACGCCATGGATTCCAGGGCGGAGCCGCGGACGGAACACAGCAGTTCGGGCGAAGCGCCCAGGAACGCGGATCTGGCGTCGCGCTGGAAAAAAAACAGGTAGCAGTCAGGATAGCGCTGGCCCAGACGCTGCAAGGCCCGGGCGCAGTCGAAGCCGTCCGGCGCGCGCAGTTCGCGGATATGGGACAGCACAACCTTCCGGACGCGCCCTTGGCGAATTTGCGCCAGGGCCTGGCGTACGGCGGCTTGCCATTGGACGGCCGTGACCGGGGCGGAAGTCCGGACGGACGCCGCGCGGGACGAGACCGCCGGCCCTGGGCGCGCCGGCGGGGGCGCGGAACCCAGAAAGGTTTCGGCGAAGCGGCGCAAGGCTTCCTGGCAATGGGCGTGGACGGCGTCGGCATCGCTGTCCGTCTCCGTCAACACGTTGATGCGCGCGTAACTCTGGCCGCGGACGCGTTCCAGCTGGAAGTGGGGCAGGACGAAACAGGCCGGCAGAAAGGATTGCCAGACCTGATCCGACAGGTACTGCGCCGTGAACGCCAACCCGCCGATCAGTTTCGGGCCGTGCAGCCGCGAATCCGGGCCCTTCACGACGGCATGGCGGCCCAGGTTGCGGATCCCTTGGGCGACGGCCTGGAAGCGGTCCGCGGTCAGGCTTTGGACGGTCGCCGCAATGCCCAAACCCAGGCATTCGTATCCCGTACGGGGATCGCGCCAGTAGGTCTTGCTCGGGAAGCCGGACCAGGCGAACGCCTGGCTGCGTTCCCAGCCGGCCACGGGGTGCCCGACCGAAACCAGCCGCGCGGGCGGCGCGGAAACGCCTTGCCCCGGCGGGCGGGCCATTACGCGGCCGCCGCGCTGGGCGCGGCCGGGTATTGGACGCTGTGCAGCAACATGGGCACGAGGCTGGCCTGAATGCGGAGCCGGTCGGGCTCGCCCGAGCGCACCCAGTTCATGACCAAGTGGTATATGGCTCCCATCCATGCGGCAGCAATCACCTCGCTGTCCGCGGCCGGAATCTGGCGCAACGCAATCGCTTCGTCCAGGAAGCCCTGGATATGCCGGGCGAAACGCTCCTGTATTTCCCTTTGTTTGGCTTCGAAAGGCGCGCCCAGGGTCACCGCCTGCACCCACAAAATCTTGGTGTAGCGGCGATGTTTGCCGAAGGCCGCGAGGCAGGCGTTGAGCGCGGCCTCGACCCGTTGCATGCCGCGGTTCCGGTCATGGATGGCCGCCAGGATTTTCGTCTCGACCGAGGCAGCCAGGAGATCCATCAAAGCCAGGAAAATGCGTTCCTTGCTCGGAAAGCGGAAAAACAGAAAGCCCGGCGAAATGCGGGCCGCGTGGGCGATGTCCTGCATGCGGACGTCTTCGTACCCGCGTTGGACGAAGGCGTCCAACGCGGCGTCCAGAATGCGGTTTTCGTCGGAAAGCTGGGCATCCATTGTGGTGCTTGGCAGGGCTCCCGAGTACACTTAACTGCCCTCTTGGGCCTCGCTGGCAGTATAGCAAACGGAATCGGCTCTGGCCGGGACTGGGAGCGGCCCGCGCGCGGGCCTGACGCGCCGATCTAACCAGGAGGCAGGAGGAGTTTCTGTGGCGGTTCTGGACAGATTTTCGCTCGCGGGGAAAGCGGCGCTGGTGACAGGCGGGGCGAGCGGCATCGGCGAGAGTTTCGCCTTTGCCCTGGCCGAAGCCGGCGCCAACGTCGCCGTGGCCGATCGGCAAGGCGCGCGGGCCGCGCACGTCGCGCAGCGGCTCGCGCAATTGGGCGTCGACGCGTTCGCCCTGGAAGTGGACGTGACCCGGAACCGCCAAATCCAGGCCATGGTGGCGCGCGTCGCGGACCGCTGGCAGGCCCTGGATATCGCGGTCAACAACGCCGGCGTGGCCTTGCGGGCGCCGGCGGAGGACATGAGCGAAGACGCCTGGGACCGCACGGTGGCCGTGGACCTGAAAGCGGTCTTTTTTTGTTGCCAGGCCGAGGCCCGCTGCATGTTCGCGCGCGGGCGGGGCAGCATCGTCAATACGGCCTCCATGTCCGCGCGCATCGTCAATCGCCCGCAGCTGCACGCGCCCTACAATGCGGCCAAAGCCGGCGTCGTGCAACTGACCCGCACGTGCGCGGCGGAATGGGCGGCGCGGGGCGTCCGCGTGAATTCCATCAGCCCCGGCCACACCTTGAGTCCCATGACGGCCCGCAATCTCACGCCCGCCGCGTGGGAGGAATGGCGCTCCAATACGCCGATGCGCCGCATCGGCCTGCCTCACGACCTGCAGGGCGGCTTGATCTACCTGGCTTCGGACGCGTCGGCGTACGTTACGGGCCATGATCTGGTCATTGACGGCGGCTACACCCTCTGGTAGGCCACGCGCAGCTGGGCCGTGGCTTCTGGCCGTTGGGTTTTCGTGTCGCGCGCGCTGACCAGGCAACGCCTGGCCTTGGTTGCAATCGCCTTTGCGATCTTCGTGGAAACGATCGATACCAGCATCGTATCCATCGCCCTGCCGACTATCGCGGAGGACTTCGGGGCGGACTTCGCCCGCGTGCAATGGGTCGTGCTGGTCTCCGTCTTGACCCAGGCCTCTCTCAGCCTGGTCATCGGGTGGCTGGGCGACGCCTTCGGCAACAAACGCATTCTGTTGGCGGGCATCGGGCTGACGGCCCTGGGCAACGTCCTGTGCGCGGCCGCGCCGTCTCTGGCCTGGCTGATCGCCTTTCGCGTCGTCCAGGGCGTGGGCCTGACCATGTTGGGCGCGCTGATTCTGGCTATCGTCTCCGCCGCGTTTCGCGGCAACCAGCAGAGCCAGGCGTTCGGTTTCATCGGCACGATGGTGTCCATCGGCATCGTGGTGGGACCGTTGACGGGCGGCCTGATCCTCCGGCATTTCCCTTGGCGCGCGATATTCCTCTTCGATTTGGCCATCATAGGCGTCACTTTTCCCTTGGTGCTCAAATACATCGACGCCGCGCCGGGCGCGGGCAAGCGGACCTTTGACGTCTGGGGCGCCTGCGCCTTTTTCGTCAGCCTGCTGGCCTTCCTGTTCGCCAGCACCTATGAAGGCGGCGCCCTGCCCGGCGCGCCGCCGCTCTGGTACGCGCTTTCGGCTCTGATGGCCGGCGCGTTCGTCTGGCACGAGCTGCGAACCCGGCAGCCGATGCTCAATCTGGGCCTTTTCCGGACGCGCGCGTTCACGGTCTATCTGGGCGCGCGGTATATCGTTTTCCTCGTGTTCGGCGGGGTCTGGTTGATTCTGCCCTTTTACCTCGAGACCATGATCGGGCTGGAACCGGACGTCGTAGGGTTGTTGCTGACCGTGCAACCGTTGTTCTTCGGCGCGGGCTCCTGGACAGCCGGGCACCTTATGGACCGGATCGGGCGCAGACCCCTGATCCTGATGGCGCTTCTGGCCTTGGGCGCGGCCTACGCGTGGATGAGTTTCCTGACCGCGGACTGGCATGTCGGGACGTTCGTGGCCCAAATGACGCTGGTCGGCGTGGGCTTCGGCTTTCTGCATCCGCCGGCCAACAGCATCGTCTTCGGCAGCGTGCCGCGGCGAAACCTGGGCATGGTTTCCAGCCTGACGACCTTGGTGCGCATTCACTCGCGTACCTTGGGCATAGCTGTATTGGGCAGCGTCTGGCTGGCTCTGACGCGCGGGCGCACCGCCGGGGCGGATGTCCCGTTGCCCGGAGAATACGGCGCGCAAATCGCCAGTTTCGGAACGGTCTGCCTGATTGGCGCCTTGATCATTGGCCTGACGTGGGTCGTTTGCTTGGGCGAGACCGTAGGCTACCGGCGGCGGCGCGCCGGCCATCTGTAAGTGGCGCCATGCGGCGGCGCGCAGACGGCATTCCCCTTCTCGCAGCGGCCCACGCGCGCGGCGGTCTTGCGTAGGCCAGAAGAGGACTCAACGCTTGGCCTGTCGCTATCCGCCCGCATGGCCGCCAAGGCGACCGCCGTCTCGGATCAGAGCCAAGCCCGCGTCCGCTGGGGTCCCTCTTGGGCGCAAGCGCGAACGGATTGGGGGGGAGGCCCTTGGTAGGCGTACGGGCCTGAGGCGCGGCCTTGAACGCGTCGCAGCGACCGGAGCGCGCGGTCGCGGTGGCGCCAGTTCGGTCGGGCCGCGGGCGCGTTCCGCGGCAGGCCCTGTCAGGAACCGCCATGCGGATACGCGCGCGATACGATCAGGCGCGGGCAGAGGGGAGGAGGCCTCCAAGCCTGGACGAATCGGGACAAGGACGTCCGAGCGGTCGGCTTGCAGTCACGGATGGAAAACGTAACCGTCGCGCCGCGAGGCGGCGCGGCGCTGCCGGCGCAAGCGGATCCCGACCGTACGCGCGTCAAGCCCGCGCGCCGGAAGGGCATAAGCCCGCGCGCGCGTCAGGCTCTGATCCATGTCTTGACGCGTCCCGATCTAGGGACGCCGTTGCCGATCATGCATCGGTTGGCCCTCCTGTATTTGCTGCTGCCGTTCGCCATCTGGTTGCTGACTTGGTTCAAGGGGTGGATCGGCGTGCCGGCCGCGGCGCTGCTGGCGCTGGCCGCGGCGCCGACGCTGGCCGGTTCGTGGCGCGGGCGTCCCCGGCCGGCGGTCTGGGGCCTGTTGCTGGCCGCGTTGGCGTGGGTCATGGCGACGGCGGCCGGCGGCGTATTCGGCGGGCATATGACGGACTGGTTGGATCACCTGGTGATGGTGCAGGCGCTGGCGCGCTACCCGTGGCCGGCATGGATACCCGATCCCTTGGCGGCTTATGCGCCCGAGGCGGTCTCCCCGCCGCTGTTGCGCTACTACCTGGGGTGGCACATCGTGCCGGGATTGATCGGGCGCCTAGGGGGCTCGGAGGCGGCGCGGTGGGCCGTGCCGCTGTGGACTTGGCTGGGCGCGAGTTTCGCGTTGTTGATGTTCGCGCGCGGGCGTCGGGGATGGGCCGCCGCCGGCGCCGCGGCGCTGTTCGTTTTTTTCAGCGGCATGGACGTCCTGCGCTGGTTCCTGGAAGCAGGTTGGGACTGGCTCGCGGTGGACGTTGGTCCGCGCGGTTGGCCGCGCCTGACCGCCAGGCACCTGCTTGAGAAGACCAATCTGATCGGCACCGTCAGCTTCATATCGAATTTCTACATCTTCCGGAGTTCGCCGCAACACGGCGTATCGGCTTGGTTGGGCGCGCTGCTCCTCCTGCAACTGGGCAGGCATCCGCGGCTGCTGGCCTGCAGCGGGATTCTGTTGGCCGCCGTCGCTTTCTGGTCGCCCTTCTCCGCCGTCGGTTTGCTGCCCTTGGGCGCGGCCCTGCTATGGATCCGCGGGCCGCGTCCGTTTCTGGCCTGGCCGAATCTGGGCTTGGCCGGCCCGCTGGCCGGTTTGGTCGCGCTGTATTTGCTCACGGGCGCGACGGAATTCGACCGCGCTTGGGTTTGGGAATTGTACGAGGGGCCCGCGTTGGCGCGCGGCCTGTTCCTGCTCTATCTGACGGAATTCGGGCTGTTGGCTCTCGTCCTGGCTATTTTGCGCCCGGAGTTGCGGCGAACGCCTTTTTTCGTCGCCAGCCTGGCGGCCCTGTGCCTGCTGCCTGGGTATCAGTACGGCGGCAATCATTTTTCTATTCGGGCGGCGCTGCCGTCGCTGCTCGTACTGTGCCACTACTGCGCCGACGTCTTGGCGCGGCCCGCCGCGCGGCAGTCGCGGCGCGTGCGTCGCCGCGGCGTCGCCGCGTTGCTCATCATGTTGGGGGTGGGCGCCCTGACCGGCATCAGCCTGCTGGCGCTCATGCTCAAGCCGATCGATCCTTTCTGGTACGCCCAGGCGCCGCGGATCACTTCGTTCGAGTTGCCTTGGAAGTGGCAACGCGAGAACATGGAGTTCAACCCGACGCCGGCGCTCCGCGCGCTGTTGCGCGCCCCGGATTCCGCCCGCGCGCCCGCGTCGTTGCCGGGCACGCGGGTCGCGCGCGGCGTATGGGATATCTACTGGGAAGCGGACGTCCGGCGTCTCGTATATCTCAAGCGACCGTGCAACTGGGAAGCGGAGAGCGCCGCGACCTCCGAGTTTTTCCTCCAGCTTCTGCCCGCGGCGCGCGCGGATTTCGGCATTACCCTGGATACGGAGGCGGCGGGCGGCGGCAGTTACGGCCCCCTCAACCAATATGTCCGCTCTCTGGGCGAGGCCTGCAGCGTGACGCGTCTATTGCCCTTCGAGCCCGCGCGCATTCGCACCGGCCAGCGGCTGCGCGCCGCGGGCGATTGGTCCGTCGCGCTGGCCCGGGACGATACGCGCGGCCTGATCGACGTGACGGCCCGCGACCGGCGCGCCGTGTTGCAGGCCATAGATCGCGACGTCCCCGCGGCGCAGTCCGTCTTTGACGTCTATCTCGCCCCGGATGCGGTGACGTTGGTCCGCGCGCGCTGCGCGGCCGGCGACGCGGACGCGCGGTTCTTTCTGCATACGGCGCCTTGGGAGCGCCGCAACCTGCGCGCGGCGCGTCCCGCGGTGGACTTCGACAACCTCGACTTCCATTTCTCCGGCTTCGCCGTGCGCCATGACGAACAATGCTGGGCTACCGTGCCCCTGCCGGACTACGGGATTCGCACCCTCCGCGTCGGACAATACGCGGCCGGCGGGGATCTCTGGCGCGTAGAGGTGCCCTTCGCGGAACATGTGCCCGCGGCCTTGGACGGCCTCCGGGCCGCCTATCGCGCAATGTCCGCCCAAGAACCGGCCGTGCGCTCCGTCTTTGACGTCCACCTCGTCGCGCAAGACGCGATTTTCGTCAAGCATCCCTGTCGCCCGGAAGACGTCGAAGCCAAATTCATTCTGCATGTCACGCCGGTCCGCCGCTGGAGCCTGCCCGCGCACCGCTGGCGCGCCGGCTTCGCCAACCTGGGTTTCCTGTTGGCTGGGCACGGCGGCCGCTTCGACGACGTCTGCCTCGCGCGTAGCGCCTTGCCTGTCTATCCGATCGAACGCCTGCGCGTCGGGCAGTACCTTGCGCGCGAACGACGGGTGCTCTGGCAAGAGGATATTCTGCGCAACCGACAATGAGCCGTCCGCAGGGGGCGCCGCGCAAGCGGTCGTCTGCAAAAGCCGCGCATCCCGGCCGGAGCTTCTCGCCAGGATCTACGCCGCGTAGGCCGGCTGCCAAGCGGATGCCCCGCTTTCTTTCTGCCCGCCGCGCGGCGCAAGGGCACGCGATGAGCCGTTGTTCATCAGGCGCCTGACGGCCATTGGCGTCAGCCATGACGCATGGGAGAGCGCAGGCTGGCGCGGTCAAGTGGCGGTCGGACGGCGCAACTCGGCTACGAACCACGCAGGATCGACGGTTCTCCGGAGAGCGAGCTGCATATCCGGCGCGCGTCCCGCGTGGGGCCGTTTTCGGTGCCGTAGGCTATGCCGCCCTTGAGGGTGCGCATTATCCGCCCCGGCGTTGGGCCGGGTTATGCTGCCTGCCCTGAGGCGGCCAGGGCGTCCCGTCGGTTTACCGGGGCAGCAACCCCGCGTTCATGAGAAGCAGAACCGCGACCAACGTCGTTACGGCTATGCCGGAGCCCACCAAAAACCAGACGAGATAAGAGATGCCCTGTTTGCGCATTTTCTGGATGTCTTCGGTCAATTGCACGTTCTTGACGGTCAAGTCGCTGATATCCTGCGCCATGGTGTCCATTTGCTGCCGCATCGCCGTCTGGGCTTGCAACGATTCCGTGATGACGCCCAAGCGATGGTTGATTTCGGGCAAGGCCGCCAGCTGGGCCTGCGTGGCGGCTACGGCATCCACCAGGGTCAGCATGGACGTCGTCACCTCATTGAGCGCCGGTTGCGGATCCACTTCGGGCTGGGTAATGGTATCCACGGGCGTATCGTCGTCGTTTTCGCTGAAATCCATCATGGACAGGGAGGCCCGCACTTGATCGAAATTCTTGCCGGAACTCATTTGTTCGCGGGCGTGCCGCAGCATAGATACGTCGCGTTCGTCGAACACGCGCGTGGCGCCGCGTTCGGGGCTGGCTTCGGATGAGAGATAGAGGGAAAATTCGTTGGCGTAGCGCCGGATGGTATCCGGGCTGCAGTTCAACGCGTCCGCGACCTGCTTGACGGTCATGCGTACGCTGGTGGAAACGCCCACTGCGCTGTCCATGAAGTTCACTCCTTAAGGTAAAACCAGACCGCTGCCTGCCCGTGCGCTATGCCGGAGCGCAAACCTCGGGCTCTACAGGCTGGATCGGGGCCGATCAAGGGTGGATCCAGCTGGGTTGACGGTAATTGTAGCAGAACAGGGCGCGTGGGCTTCAGACGCGCGCCGGTTTGCGGCCGGCGTCCGTTCCCGGGCTCCATGCCTCGCGGCGGCGCGCGGGCCGCGCCGTGCGCCGCGCGTCCAAGACGGAATCGCGTACAATCGCGAAGGACAGACGGAAAGACCTGTCCGCGCCGGAGGCCTTCGCGCCAGGCCGGGTACGTTCCATAGCGAAAGGCGGACGGTATGAGAGGAACGCGGAGCAGGGAGATTACGATCGGCACGCGCAAATCCCGCATGGCGCAGTACCAGGCCGACCAGATCCGAAAGCGCCTCGCGGAGTCGTTTCCCGGCATGCCGTTTCGCCTCGTCACGGTTGCCACGGCCGGCGACGCCCATCCCGCCTTGTCCCTGCAGGCGTTCAAACGGCCCGGCATCTTCACGTCCGGTCTGGAAGCGGCCCTGTTGGAAAAGCGCGTGGACTTGGCGGTTCATGCGCTCAAGGACTTGCCCTTGGCCGGACCGCGCGAGATCGCACTCGGCGCCGTCCTGCGCCGGGAAGAATCGGCGGACGCCCTGGTGATCCGGGACGGCCGGGGGTGGCGCGACCTGGAACGGGGCGCTTGCATCGGCACGTCAAGCCCGCGCCGAGAGCGTATGCTCCGCTCTCTGGGCCAAGCCTTTCGCCCCATACCTGTGCGCGGCAACGTCGATACCCGCGTCAGACGCCTGGATCAAGGCGCAGCCGGGGATGCCTTGGTCGTCGCGGCCTGCGGTCTGCGCCGTTTGGGCTTGACGCACCGGATAGCCCTCGAATTCAAGGTCGAGGAGTATCTCACAGCCCCGGGCCAGGGCGCCGTGGCCATTCAATGCCTGGCCCAGAATCAGGAAATCCGGGAGCTCGCCCTCCCTTTGCACGACGAACCGACTTTTCAATGCACGCTGGCGGAAAGAACGTTGCTGGAAGAGTTGGGGGGCGGGTGCGCTTTGGCCGTCGCCGCCTACGCATGCATGGAAGGCAAGGACATCCGCCTGCACGGCTTGATCCGGTCGCGCGACGGCCAAACCGCGGTGCGTCGTTCGGCGCGGCACCGCGATCCCCGTCACGCGGCGCACCAGGCAGCCCAAGCCCTGATCGGCGCGGGAGGCCTGGCACTCTTATGAAGGTTGAGGCGGCTCTGGCCGGCAAAACGGTGGTTATTACCCGTACCGCAGAACAGCAAACGAGCCTGCAAAATCGCTTGCGCGCCTTGGGCGCCATCCCCTTGGCTTGCCCAGCGATTGCCGTTGTCGCCGCGAGCGAAGCCTGTCTGGCCCAAGGCTGGGACAAAGCCAGGGCCGCGGACTGGTTGGTCCTGCCCAGTCCCAATGCGATTCGGATCTTTTGCGATTATGCGCGTGCCCGGCACGGCGCGGAGCCGTGGCCGGCCATCGCCGCGCTGGGAGCCGCTTCGGCCGCGCTCTTGAAGGAGAATTATGCGCTGGAAGCCTCGCTTGCGTACGATTGGTCATCGACGGCTTCCTTGGCCGAACAGATGCGCGTGCAACCGGGCGATCGCGTGGCCGTGCTGCGGTCCAGCCAAGGGCCAGGTCCGCGCCTCAGGCAACTGGAGAGTTCCCATCGCCCTGTCGCCGTGCAGGCCATCTACCAGCTGGTTTGCGATGCAACCTTGCCGGAGACGCTTGAACGGCTCAGAGCTGGTTTTGATGCCGTTACGTTCGCGAGCCCTTCCAGCGTGCGTTGCTTCATGCAAACGGTAGGCCAGGATCCCGACTTGCGGCAACGACTGGCGCGCGCATGCGTCGCCTGCTTGGGGCCGGCCACCCGGGCGGCGGCGCGCGCATGCGCCCTCGCGGCCGACGTCATGTGCCCAGAGCCTACGGAAGATCACCTGGTACGCGGTTTGCAAACCTGGTTCGCTCGACGTTCCGCCCCCCAGCGCCTACGCTAAGGCAGACTGGCGGATGTTCAACCCGGCTATCCGTCCCCGCCGTCTGCGGAGGACCGCTGCGATCCGCGCGTGGGTGCGGGAAACGGCCTTGGCTCCGTCGGATTTGACCTATCCCCTGTTCGTGGAACCGGGCCGAGATACGCGTACCCCGATCGCAGCCATGCCAGGGCAGACGCGGTTCACCGTCGATCTCCTGGGGACGGTCGTCAAAGAGTTGCGGACGCGGGGCATAGAAAGCGTTTTGCTGTTCGGGTTGCCCGCGGCCAAGGATGCCCAGGGCTCGGAGAGTTACGCCGCCGCGGGCATCGTGCAACAAGCCGTGCGCGCCGTCAAAGACGCCGAACCGGCCATGGCGGTCATCACCGACGTCTGCCTGTGCAGCTATACGGATCACGGCCACTGCGGGCTGGTCAACGCGCGCGGGGACGTCCTGAACGACGCGACGTTGGCGGTGCTGCGACGGATTGCCGTCAGCCATGCGGACGCCGGCGCGGACGCCGTGGCGCCCAGCGGCATGATGGACAATATGGTCGCGGCCCTGCGCGCCGCCCTGGACGAGCGCCAGCGCCAGGATACGGCTATCCTGTCCTACGCCGTCAAATACGCCTCCGCCTTTTACGGACCCTTTCGCGAGGCCGCGGCCGGCGCGCCCCGCTTCGGGGATCGCAGCACCTACCAGATGGATCCGGCCAACCGGCGCGAGGCCTTGAAGGAGGCGCAGCTGGATCTGGCGCAAGGGGCCGACATGATCATGGTCAAGCCCGCGCTGGCGTATCTGGACGTGATCCGGGAAATCCGCGCGCAGGCGCCGCAGGCGCCGCTTTTCGCCTACAACGTCAGCGGCGAATACGCTATGTTGAAGGCCGCCGCGCAACAGGGATGGCTCAACGAACAGGCGGCCGTTCTGGAGATCCTGGGTTCCGTGAAACGGGCCGGCGCGGACCAGATTATCACGTATCACGCAGCCGACGTGGCGGGCGCCCTGTAGGCGCCGCGGCGTTCCAGCACGCGACCAGAGGCGCTGCATGCGCCGTCAAGGTTTGGGCCGGGCGCCGGGAGCGCCCAACCCTGTCCTTGCGAGTCGGTTTCCCTCCTTGCCCTGCCGCCATTGCCGCAGGCAGGCCAGGATCAGTATAATTTCTTCAGCCAGTCGAATTTGGAGACGCCGTTTGACGATGCGCGTGGGAGCCGATGGATGATTGCCCGACGTTTTAGCCCTTGGATGCATGAACTCCGATACGAAATCAAACCCCTGGACGAACGTCTGCGTTACAACATCAACGGCGCCGAGGTGAAACACTTCTACTTGATCAAGGACATGTTCACCATCCGCGACGACGAATGGTCCAGCACCGGCGCATTCGGCGGCACGGAAAATTGGGCGCGGGAACACTACCGGAAGGAGTGGCACGAATCGTTCCAGCACGAAGAGGTAGGGGGCTTGCCCCATGTCTTTACGCGGGTGGAAACGCCCGATGGCTTGTCCATTCGCAACAAGACGGTCATTGCCTGGAGCGACGAGCACGAGCGCATCTACGATCGGAATTTCGATGCCTACCTGGACATCGAGATCGAGCCGCGCAGCGGCTGGGGCCGCTTCGAGTTGGACAACGCCTCGCTCTACGATCCGAGCCTGGAGCAGGGGCCTTGGTGCATCAAGCCCATGGGGTTTTCCGAAAGCGTGAAAGGAATTGGCCTGCCGCGGCTGATGATGGGGATTTCTTCCTTCATCGTGTGGGTGGAAATGCCCATGACCCGTTTCGTCCATGCCGCTTCCATGACAATGGCCGCGGACGCGCCGCCGGCGGAAGTGGACAGCGAATTCGTCCGCCGCATTTCGGAGAAAGCCCGCATCAACCAGCTGATCTGCTTCAATCCCAAAGCCACGATCCAGCGCCAGATCATCCAGGACGGCTTCGTGCCCAACAGCGGGGAGTTCGAGATGCCATTCGGCCAGGCGCGTTACGTAGCGCAACAGGCGGAGCATTTGCACACAGGCGAGGTGCGCGTCTACTTCATCAAGCGGAACCAGTGGCATCGCGTGCAATGGCTTCCCGTGGAATCCGTTTCGCCCATGCCGCTCCCATGACGAAGGCCGCGGACGCGCCGGCGACGGACATGGGCAGCGCATTCGTCCGCCGCATTTCGGAGCTCGCCCGCATCAACCAGCTGATCTCTTTCAATCCCGAAGCCACGATCCAGCGTCAGATCATCCAGGACGGCTTCGTGCCCAACAGCGGGGAGTTCGAGTCCGAGATGCCATTCGGCCAGACGCGTTACGTAGCGCAACAGGCGGAGCATTTGCGCACAGGCGAGGCGCGCGTCTACTTCGTCAAGCGGAACCAGGGGCATCGCGTGCAATGGTTTCCCGTGGGCAAGGCCAGCTGGATGGACAAGTCCGGAAGCGGGCAGACGGACATGGGCAGCGCATTCGTCCGCCGCATTTCGGAGCTCGCCCGCGTCAACCAGCTGATCTGCTTCAATCCCGAAGCCACGATCCAGCGTCAGATCATCCAGGACGGCTTCGTGCCCAACAGCGGAGAGTTCGAGTTCGAGATGCCATTCGGCCAGGCGCGTTACGTAGCGCAACAAGCGGAGCATTTGTGCATAGGCGAGGTGCGCATCTACTTCGTCAAGCGGAACCAGGGGCATCGCGTGCAATGGTTGCTTCCCCAGGAAGGATAGATATAGATGGACAGGTCCGGAAGCGAGCGGGCGGAAGACGATTTGCGCGGCCTCCTTGGCCATCCCGTCCAGACGCGGGCGTCAGCGGTACGCCTCAAGGGATGCACCGCGCGCGACGCGTAGGGCGCCGCGCTCCCGTGAGGGCCATGGTAGCGCGCTAATGGCTGCACGCGCCCTCGCGGCCACTCCGCGGACGTACATACCGCACGATCAGCGTTTCAAGATCCTGATGCGCCATCCATGGATGATATGGCACCTGATTGTCGGTTTCTTGCCCCTGCGGTGGCCGCGCACATGGCAGCCGGATCGTTTGCAGCCATGGCCGCAGGAATGGATCACGCCTGATTTGAGCCGCCGGCAGGGCGACATGGTGTGGCTGTTGCGCGACGGACGCGGCCACCCTTTGTGCGCCTTGCTTCTGGAATGCCAGTCGGAGTACGATGCGACCATGGAACTGCGCTTGGCGCACTACCAGCTGCTATTGGCGCGGGCCTTGCGCCGGCACAACGTGAAAACAGGCCGCGGCAGGCCCGCACCGCTTCTGTCGCTGGTCTTTCATGTGGGGCCTCGTCCTTGGCCTGGGCCGTGGCTTACGTTTGCGTCCGCTCCAGGCATGTCCCCGGCCGTGGTCTGTCAACCCGGCCTCACGCTGGACATCCACACCTACGCGGATCGAGAACTGCCGCCGCATAATTTGGTATCATGCATGATAGCGTTGGAATTGGGTCGGTATCGCTGGGCCCAAGATCCGAATGCGGTATCGGAACTGGCGCGCCTGGTGCGCGAAGATCTGGAGCCTTTGCTGCGGCATGCGCCCGCTGAATTGGCCCACGACTTTGCCGCGTACGTCAAGTCCGGATTGGACGAAACGGTTTCCGGGCTCAGCTGGACCGCGGACGCTTTCCATTCTATTCACGCACTGGGGCAGAACATGGTCACGCTAGCGGAACATTATCGAATGACGCACGATACAGGCCATCAAAAAGGCCATCAAAAAGGCCGCCAGGAAGGCCGCCAGGAAGAACGATTGGCCATGCTGGTCGAGTGCGCCCGCCTGTTATGGGATGCGGAAACGAGTCGCCGGTTGCGGGAACGCTTGCCCATGTTGGCGTTTGAGGCCTGGCCTTCCCTCCGCGACCTGCATACGGCCGCCCAGGAGCGACGCGACCCTATGCAGGCGGTTGACGCCCTCCGCGCACGCGCTCCGTAAGCGCGTGATAGCGGAGCGAAAGACGTCCTGAACCTGACGGCTGTCGGCGTATGCTCCGCGCGCGAAGCGATCGCAATCGCGATCCCAGGCATTCGTCTGGGGCGCTGGCCGTAGCTGCCTGTGTCTGGAGGTACGGAGCGTTAACCGGCAACCGGGGCCGACTGCAAGATGTTGGCATGCCGCGACTGCTGTTTGGGTTAGGGCCCGATTTTTCCGCCATAGGGAGTAAGGACGTAAGCTGATGCCCAGGGAATTGGTAGCTACGGCTATCGGCCGCGCCGCGTTCCGCGAGTTTGAGTCGCGGCCCTTGGGGCCGGAAGACGTACGCGTCAAGACCGCCTTCGCCGCCGCCAAGCACGGCACGGAAATGGCTTTCTTCAAGGGATACGGCCTGAACCGGGGCGTCTATGACGCCGAGTACAAACTGTTTCGCCAGCGCAAGGACGGGTTCGCGTTTCCTTGGCCCTTGGGCAATACGGCCGTCGGCGCGGTCATCGAAACGGGTTCCGACGTATCCCGGTTCAAGGTCGGCGATACCGTTTTCGCCTACGGATCGTTCAGCGAAGAGCATGTTTGGTCTCAGGACAAAGTACGCGCCTTGCCCGCGCACGTGCCTTGGCAGGCGGCTTGTTGCCTGGATCCGGCGGATTTCGCCGTCGGGGCCGTGCGGGACGGGCATGTTCGGCTAGGGGATACAGTGGCGATTTTTGGCTTGGGGGCCATTGGCCTATGCGCGCTGCAAGCGGCCCAGGCCGCCGGCGCGCAGGCCTTGTTCGCGGTGGAACCCGTGTCCCGCCGGCGCGATATAGGGTTGGAATTGGGCGCTGACGCAGTGCTGGATCCTGGCGCCGTAGACGTAGGGCTTGAGATTCGCCGGAGGACGGGCAAGCGGGGCGCTGACGTCTGCATTGAGTACAGCGGCCATCATTTGGCCCTGAACCAAGCGATCCGGGCCGCGGTCTACGGCGGTACGGTGGTCGCGGGCGCCTTTCCGGGCGCCTATCCGGCCGGCGTAGACTTCGGCGCGGAAGCGCACTATAATCGAATCCAGATCGTTTTCAGCCGTTCCTGCAGCGAGCCGAATCCGGATTATCCCCATTGGGACGAGGCGCGTTTGACGAACGTAGCGTGGCGGTTGCTGGAGCGGGGCCAAATCAACGCGGAGGCGATCGTGCAACCGATAGTGGACTTTGAAGCGCTGCCGACGGAATACCCTAAAATCGCGGAAGATACGGCCAACTACTTGAAACTGGGCGTCGCCTTTCCCTGAAGACCCGATGAAACAAGAAAGCCGCCTAGGCGGCTTTCTTGTTTCATCGGGCATCCGGTGTGCGATGAGAGCTACGATGAGGGTGCCTGACTGAAAACCAATATAGCAGATCACGCGGACGGCGTCAAGTTTGATTCATGCCCAGTGCGGAAAGGAGCCCGATGAAATCGCAAGCCCTAGTCACGGACACGAACTATTGGAACCGGGTATTGCATGCCTTGCACGGGAGCGCCGCGGACGGCGTTCCCGTCAGCCTGTGGAAGCATTACCATCTGCGCGACCGCGCCCCGCGGCTCTTGGCGGACGTTACGGCGGCGTTGCAGCGCCAGTTTGATTTCGACCTGATCAAGTTGACGCCCAGCGGCCTCTACGGCGTCCAGGACTGGGGCGCGGGCCTGCAATTCGGCCAAAGCGATGACGAAGCGCCTACGGTCATCCGCTCTCCCATTCAATCCGCCGCGGACTGGAAGGCGCTGAAGCCCCTGGCCCCCGACACGGGGGCTTTGCGCCGCGAATGGGAAATGTGCGGACGCGTAGCCCAGTTGCTGGAGGGTCGCGTGCCCTTCATCATGACCTTGTTCAGCCCGCTGACCCTGGCCCAGAAACTGGCCGGCGACGCGGCCTACGAGCACATGCGGCAAGAACCGGCGGCCTTTCATGCCGGTTTGCGGACGATCCGCGATACCGTCGCGGCGTACGCGCGCGCCTGCATCGAAACCGCGGTGTCCGGCTTCTTTTTCGCCACCCAACAGGCGTCGCGCGCCCTGCTGTCCCCGGCGGAGTACCGGGAGTTCGGACAGGCCTACGATCAGGACGTGGCCGCCGAGATACGCGCGTTGCCGGTCCGCATGCTGCACGTCTGCGGCCGCCGGATCATGCTGGAAGAAGTCAGCCAGCTGGACTTCAATTGCCTGAGCTGGTCTGCGGGCGGCGACAATCCCGCCTTGCGCGAAGCGCGTCGGCATACCGACAAAACCTTGGCGGCCGGCCTTGATCTGGATACGCTGGCTACCGGCGCGCCGCAGGACGTGGAAAGGATGGTGCAGGCGGCCTTGGCGCAGGACGCGGGCCCCGCTTTCATTCTCGCGCCGGATTGCGTGGTCAAAGGGGAATCCCCCGACGCCAACCTGGAGACCGTTGTGCGCGTGGCCCGCGCCGCCTAGGCCGCCTCACAGGGCGTAGACGCCGCGATCGACCGTATGCTGGTGGATCCAGTCCCAGTTTAACGTAACGCCCAGGCCGGGGCCTTGGGGGACGGCTACGCACCCGTCCGCGTCAACGGCCGTCAAGGTGTCCGCGTAGCCGTCCAGATAGACCGGGGTGGCTCCCGAGCTGGGCGCCTTGGGATGCACAAGGCCCATCTCATAGTAGTTGGTGTTGCGAATGGCGGCCATGCAGTGCCGCGCCGCGGGGCCGGGCCCGTGAAATTCGATGTCCAGGCCCAGCGCCTCGCAGGCATGCGCCAATTTCATGACGCCGGTAATGCCGTCGTACCCGATGTCGCCCCTGACGTAGTCCGTGGCGTCCGCCAGGGCGAAGTCGATGTGGGGTTGCAAGGTTCTGACGTGTTCGGTCATGAGCAGAGGCGTTCGGATGAGTTGGCGCAATTTCCGGTGCATGAACTGGGAGATGCCGCCGTCGCGCCCTGGATCTTCGTACCAGAAAAAGTCGTTCCGATCGCAGGCGCGCCCGACTTTAAGGACGTCGGCGAAGGTATGGAACTCGCAGGCGGGATCCAGCATCAAGTCCATGGCGCCGCCTACGGCCGCGCCCACCTTCTCCACGTTGGCCACTTCGCGGGCGATAGGGGCTTGTCCCCAGCCGTGGATCTTGAACGCGGGATACCCCATCTCTTGGCACTGCAGGGCGAACTCGGCGTAGGCTTCAGGCGAATTCAGGCCGCCCGCCTGTTCGTCGCCGTGATAGGTGCTGGCGTAACACGGCACTTTCGTCTTGTATCCGCCCAACAGTCGATACAAAGGCTGCGCCTGCGCCTTGCCCGCCAAGTCCCACAGGGCGCAGTCCAGCGGCGCGTAGCCGATCCGGGCTACCTGGCGCAAGGCGCGCGTAACGTCGGTGTAGAAGCGCTCTCTTTCCAGGGCGTTGCGCCCCAGCAGGTAGGCGGCCAGCTTCGGCAGTTGCGCGTAGTCCGCCGCTTGGCCGCCCACGAATTCGCCGGTCACGCCGCCGGCCGTGCCGATGGCGAGCGCGTACCCGGACACGGTCAGGCGATTGCCCGGTTCATAGACCAGATTGAAGCCGTTGTAATCGGTTCCCAAGTCCGCTTTTTCATGGGCGTATTGATACAGATTGATGGAGGTGATCGTCAGATCCGACATGGCTTCTCCCGTGCAAATGAACGCCTGCGGCAGTGTAGCATAGGGCCCAACGGTCTGAAACCCTCTGCGCGCGCGGGGCCGTTGGGCCTCCGTCAGCCCAGCCCGGACGCGGGGCCGCCTGGACGCCGAACGGTCGGCAGGGCCGCGCCCGCGCGCCTCGCACGCGCCGCCGCGCCGCGCGGCCTGCAAGGCCGCGGCGGCCCAAAGCGTACGGCTCCATGGGAAGAATGCGGAACCTGTTGTAGGATTAGGCCCGTACGCGACGCTTTCTCCGCGCGCAACTGCGCTCAGCACGAGAGGCTTCCATGGCGACCGAACAGGCGGAATCCAAAGCGCAAGAGGTCCCGGCCGATGGCCGCGCCTTGACGCCTTCCCAAAACAAGGCGCGCGCCCTGGTGGAAAAACTGACTGCCAGCGCCCAAGCCGGAAACGCGGCGGAAACGGAAGAAGCGCGGCAAGCGCAAGTTTTTCTGCAGGGCGTATGGCATGGCAAGGCCATACCGTATGCCCGTCCCGCGCCCGCTGCGCGCGACAGCGAAGCCGGAGACGAGGCCGAGGCATGACCGATCTGCTGCGGCCGGCCTGGATGGAAGGCTCCGCGCGCAGGGGCTGGAAGTAAGGAGCGCGTATGCCGGACCGGAGTCGCATGTCCCTTGTCACGCCCATCGTTCCCGTCAACAATCTGGCCCGCTCCCGCGCGTTCTACGTGCGTCTGGGTTTTGAAGTGACCTTCGAAAACGAAGGCTACGCGATCTTGCGCCGCGATGAAGCCGCTGTCCATCTCTCCTGGTCGGAGGGTTGGCCTATCGATCCGCGGACGAACAATACGCAGTTCCGGGTGCAAATCACGCACGTGGCGGACTACTATGCGCACTGCCGGCAATTGGGCGTGGTGCATCCCAACGGCCCCTTGGAGGCCAAGCCTTGGGGTTCCAGGGAATTTGCGGTTCTGGATCCGGACCATGCCTGCATCACCTTTTATGAAAACAATCCGCCCGCGGAGTAGGGGCGCGGCCTGAGGGCAGGGAGGATTCCGTCATGCTTGCGCAAACAACGCCCGCGGCGAGGCCGTCCCCCGAGACGGCAACGCGTACGCGCACGATTGACTGCGACGTTCATCACAATATCGCCAGCCCTGAGGATCTGTTCCCTTATCTGCCCCGGCGGTACCGCGAGCATATTGAAGATTTCGGCTCCATGGGACCGGCGGTGGGATACACGAACATGCCCGGGCGAGGCGCGCGCCATGATCTTTGGCGCTCCGTCGCCGAACCCGGCAACCCCAGCGCGTCGCCGGCGGTGATGAAGGCGCGCCATCTGGATGCCTATGGCATTGACTTCGCCGTGCTGACCGGCGGTCCGTACGCCTATGCCGTCCATCCCACCGTGGATTTCGGCGCGGCGTATTGCCGCGCCTTCAACGACTGGACCGTCGACACTTGGCTGGCCGCCGACGACAGGTTGCTGGCGTCCATTCACATAGCGCCCAACGATCCCGCGCAGGCGGCGGCGGAGATCCGCCGTCTGGGCGCCCATCCGCGCTGCGTGCAGGCCCTGATGCCGGCCGGCGCGCATTTTCCCTTCGGCCATCGCATGTATCACCCCATCTACGAGGCGTGCGTCGACATGGGCCTGGTCATGTGCGTGCATTTCGGCGCGGAAGGCGCCGGCACCAGCGCCCCGCCGACGGCTGCGGGGTTTCCCACCTATTATCTGGAAATGCGCATGGCCCGTCCGCAAATCGCGATGGCGCATACGGCGAGCCTGATTTGCGAAGGGGTATTCGAAAAATTTCCCGCTTTCCAGTTTCTCTTCATCGAACATGACACGTTCTGGGTGCCAGGCTTGATGTGGCATATGGACAGCGACTGGAAAAGCCTGCGGGACTACACGCCGTGGGTCAAGCGGCTGCCCAGCGAGTACCTGAAGTCCCATATTCGCTTTGGCTCCCAGCCTTTGCCTACGTTGCCCAATCCAGCCGCGCTGGACACCTATCTGGAGTGGCTGGACGCGGAGCAGGTGCTGGTGTTCGCCAGCGACTACCCCCATTGGGACTGGGACGAGCCCAGCACGTTCCTGCGCGGGCAACCCGCCGCGCTGCGGGAGCGCGTCATGTTCCGCAACGCGGCGGCCCTGTACGGCCTGGATCATGGCGCGTGAAAAAGCGAGGCGCCGCGTCAAGGTGGCGCGGGTCGCCGAAATACCGGAGGGCGAACGCAAAATCGTTTCCGTCGCCCACCGAGAAATCGGCCTCTTCAACGTACGGGGAACCTTTTGCGCGCTGCGCAACGTATGTCCGCACCGGGGCGCGCCTGTCTGCCTGGGTCGCATCCGGCCGCAGATAGAGTCCGCCGCGGGGCCTGACTTCGCGTTTACCCGGGAAGGGGAGATTCTCAAGTGCCCTTGGCATCAGTGGGAATTCGACATCAAAACGGGCCAGGCCTTGCACAGCGCCGGCCTGCGCATCAGAACTTTCCGCGTAGAACGCGAGGACCAGGATCTGTGGCTCTGCCTGTAAGCGGCCCAACGGGATCGGCCGTTCGGTAACCTGTTCCCATCCGTCCTGTACGGCGTGACGAGGTCGGCGCAAGGGACAACGGCGCTTCAGCCAGGAACGGACATCCCAAGCGCGCCCGCCATGGGGGACTTGGCGCAGAAGAATCTCGGAACGGCGTACGTATGATGCCGCTTAATAAGCGGCGTTGAGGTCTGAAGTCGGCCAGATCCAATCTGCCGCGCTCGCCGTAGGCCGTATCGCCCGAGGCAACGCTTCGGCGCTGGGCGGCGGAGGCGATGACGCCCTCGACCGGCGCGCATGCTCCCGACCGCGCATCATAGATCCGGGTGGACGCGCGGCGCGCCAACGCGCGCGGCCCGTTCCGCTCTCATTCGTCAAAGAAGTCGTATGCGTCTCCCATCTCCCACCACCATCCCCCAGGCTCGGCCGTAACCAGAATGCGTCCCACGAGCAAGACGAGCGCGCTCCAGACGAGGCCATTGAGCCAATGCTTATGGGTCTGCGCCAAGCGGTTTTGCGCATGCAGCCACCGCGTGAGCCGCGGCCTGGCCAACACGGACGCGAAAACCAGGCCGACGACGATGGCTTCCGCGAGCAACTGCAGGTAAACGGTCTCTTCCCAGGCGAGCGGCGGGGCCCAGCGCCTGAACAGTTCGATGTAGGTTACGTGCAGGCAGTACGTAAGCAATCCGTCCCGGCCCAAGGGCAGGAACAGCCACCCTCCGATCCGGGCGCAAACGCCCCAGAACCGGGTAACCAGCAACCACAGAATGCGGAGATACAGGCAGATGATCGCGAGGTTGTGAGGCGGCAACAGCTGTTCGCGCACGATGAAATCGCCCAGAAAAGCCTCGACGCGGGCGAAGCCGCCGTAATCCGTCAGAAAGGCTACGAGCCCCAGGAGGCCCGCCGCGACGATGACGGCGTCCGCCGCGCGTCTCCACGCCTGCCGGCGCCACCACGCGGCCCAGTCGCGGCTGTGATACCCCCCTACGATAGCGCCGAAGAACAGGGGACTGTTCGCCGCCAGATGGCGAAAAGAGGCGAATTCCAGACTCAGGGCCCGCGGCGCGATCTGGGCGAGCAGGTATATGGCGGCGATCGTCGCGGCCACGGTTTGCGTGCGGCCCTGGTGCAAGCCCCACAAGGCGAGCGGGGCCAGAGCCACGTAGATGACGTAGGCGACGAGAATGTCCATCTCCCAAAGGGCTTCCTTCATCGTCACGATCCGCGCCAGGGAACGCACGGCTTCGCCACGCGTATCGGCCTCCAGATCTTCCGGCCCCAAGAGCGCGGACAGCGCAAAGGTGAAGAGCAGGACGTAACGATAAATGAGCCAACTGCGACTGAGGCGACTCCGCACCTGCCCTCCCAGCGCGCGCCCGCGCGCGATATAGCCGAGGGTGTAGCCGGAGATGAAAAAGAACGCCTCGGCGGCATTGATGAGGAAGCGCGAACCGCCCGTGATGAAGATCAGGGGCGAAGCCATGCCCAGATGCGTCAGCGTCATGACGAACAGGGCATAGCCCCGCAAGAAGTCAAGCCGCAGATCGCGTGCGCCGTCCCGATAAGACGGCTGGGCGCCTTGTTCCCCGCGCGGGCCAGGAACGTCAAAACGGGACGCGGCCATTACGTCCGAGTCTCAGGCGAAACGGGCGCGCGGCCCGCGGTGCGCGGCGAAACTGCCATGACGCCAACGCGCGTCAGACCGCTCCTGACGCCGTGCCGCGGGCCCTACCGCGCCATCAACCGTAACGCGAGTTGCGCATTGGCGCGGACGTATTCGATGTCGGAATGCGCGGCTTGGCTCAGGGCGTCCGCAGCATCCTGCGCCTCCATTTTACATAACGAGAGGGAAGCGTTTTGCGCCACGCGGGACGCAGAGTCAGTCAAGCAGTGCCCCAGGGCGCGGGCACTGATCCCCTCGTCGTCCGGAAGGCCCAAGGAAAAGGCTGCATTGCGCCGCACCCATTCCGACGAGTCTTGCAGGGCCGCCGCGAGGCGGGGGATTGCGCCGCGGGCCGGGCGGCCGATATCGCCCAAGCGGTCCGCGGCACCGGCCCGAATCCGCCAGCGGTCGCTGGCCAAAGCCGCCTCCGGACGCGGCACGGACACATCGTTGGCGGCCGTGATGCCGTGAGGCGAGAGGAGTTCGCACGGATTCCGGTAGCGGCCGCTTATATTGCTCTCCAGGCGCTGCGCCGCTTCCTCCGGCCAGCGCTCGAAGAGAGCGGCGCACCCTTCCTCGCCGCTGGCCGCCAACGCGTAGGCGGCATTCATGGCGGCATGCTCATCCGCGCCCGCCAACTCCGTCCGGAGTTGCCCCATATCCGCTTCGGCGCCCGCGCGCGGGGCGTCAGGCTCCGCCGCCTGGCCCAAATGCCACCGCCACACGGACTTCCAGATGGGCAAGGCGTTATGGTTGAAGCCCCACGACGCGGGCGGCCACCCGCGCGGACTCGCGTGGCGCCAGCTGGGCGCGGTCGGTTCGCTGGCGCGGCAGGAAAGGAATTCGTTCCTATACCGATTGCGGTTCAAGGTATTGGCGAGACCCCGGCGCCACGCGTCGTAGTGAACGATCACGACGTCGCCCGCCTGTCCCGCCAGGGGCCCTTCGTCATGCCGCCAGGCCGCTTCCGGCGTCAGGAAATACCGGGTGCCCGGCCGCACGCCCGTGGGCCCGAACGCCGGCGGCGTCGCCTGCGGACAGTAAAAAGCCATGGCTCAGCGGACGCGGTGACGGCGCACGAAATGCTCCGCCGGAATGCTGTCCTTGCGGTCGCGCTGGGCGGGCTGTCGAGGCGGCGTCAAATGGCAGGGCCGGTGCGGATACATAAAGCAGTCCGCGCCCAGAATGCTGGTCAAAGCGCCGGTCAGCGCGGGATGGGCGAACGCTTCCTGCCACAAGGGCACGGCATCGTAGATAGCGTCGCCGGGATTGCCGCTCTCCGCGAAGACCTTTTCCGTGTCGGCATAGACCTGCGCATGGAAGTCCGCCTCCAACGGCAGATGCAATTTTATATACCTCTTGCTTATAAAAGAGCGCATCTGCGCGTCGTGCAATAGGCAGTCTTGCCGCGCAGACATCATTCCGGACCGTTTATGCATGGGCGGAAACAGGCGCTCATTGTAAAACGCCCGGCGCATCTGCGCATGATCCAAGCGCGCGCCTGACGGGCGCGCGGAACGACGCTGAAAGCGGAGGCGGCCCGTCGGCGCCGATCCAGGATCCCTGTACGCGCGGTCCCCCCGCGCGCCGCGTTTGCGCCTTACCCATAACGCGTCCGATGGCCCGCCTGCCGGAAGTCCTGGATCTCAAGCCCCACTTTCACGTGGCCGCCGTGGTGAAAGCGGTGGACGGCGTCTCCTTTGCCATGATGCCCCACGCTGGGCCTGATCGGGGCGAGCGGGTGCGGCCAGAGCGTCACGGCGCGCTCCCTCATGCGCATCGTGCCCCAGCCGGGCCGCATCGGCGGCGGCGAAATGCGTCTGCATACGGGCGATTGGAGCGTGGACCTGGCGGACCCCGAACGGCACGGCGCGGCGTTGCGCCGCATCCGCGGCCAAGAGATCGCCTTGGGTCCAGGTCGCGCCCGCCCATTATGCCGCCTGCCACTTCGCCCCAGAACGGGCCTTGGCGGGCGCGCCGTCCCGGTGAGATGCCGGCGGTCCGCGCCGTTTTTCAGGTTGGCGGCACGGCGATTTCCGCCGTCCAGCGGTCGCGTTGCGCGGCGGAGTCGAACTGCCCGACGCGCAGGCGTTCAATCGCGTACGCCGGCAAGGCCCGGCGCGCGAAGCACTTGCCGTCAAACCGCGCGCCGTAGCCTTCCCAGGCAAAATCCAGATTGTCGAACCCGAAGGCGCGCCGCGGGCGGGCGAGGCGGGTCTTGTCGACGGGCGTGACGTGCAGAATGAATTTGCTGGCCGTGTCCTCAGGGCGGCACGGCTCCTTGACGAACGCCGCGTGATCATCGGCGAGATAGACGTCGAAGACCGCGCGGACGGCCGGCGGCCGGGCCGTTACGGCGCGATAGGCGCGCCGCAAGGGATCCAAGGTACTGGGCACGCGTTCAGCGAAAGGAACGTCGACGCGCCATCCGGCTCCGTCCGCGGCGAACTGCCCGACGCGCAGCGCGCGGATGGGATACGCCGGCAAGGGCACCGCGGCCCAACACGCGTCGCCGACGCGGGAGCCGAACGCCTCCAGCGGGAAATCCCGGTTCTCGAAACCGACGGCCTGGCGATAGGCAGGCAACGCCGCGCGTTCGAAGGGAACGACATGCAAAAAGAAACTCGATTGGAAATCCCCCCTGGCGCAGGTCTCTCGGACCAGGGACAGGGCGCTGGACGCGAGATGCACGTCGAACGCGCCGGATACGGCGGGCGGGCGGGCGGCCAGTGCCTGGTACGCCGCGCGCTGCGCGCGTTCGTCTTGGTAACGCGTCGAGGCAATTTCGCCGGCCGCGTCAAAGGCGATCTCCATGCGCCAATAGCCTAGTTGGCCGCGGACGCGCGTTTGGCCCGTGCGCAGGGCCGCGACGTCAAAGGGCGGCAGGGGCCAGACCCAACCGCAGGCGGTTCCGAAGGTGCGCATCCGGTCGCGGCCGTGGCCCATGGCGTTCAGGCGCAGGCGGCGCAACGCCGGCGCGGGATCCGCGTCCGCGCGGGCCGGCGTTACGTGTCGGAAAAGCGCCGTACGCTCCTCCGCCCCCGTACCGGGCGGACTGCATTGCGCCCGGATATAGACCAACAGGCGCCCGTCTCGATACACGGTCACGGGACCGCGCGCCACCAATTCGCCTCGGGCAGCGGCCGGCCGGCGCGCGGGATCCGGCGCCTGCAGCAAGGCGCGCAGCAACGGCGGCGGGGCGAACGCCACGTTTTCGCGTTGCCAGTCCACGGGCAGATCGGCCAACGTCGTTAGCGGCGCATGGGCGTAGCGAAAGAAATGGACGTGCCGCAGGCTCCGCGTCAGTTCGATAGCCGGCGTGCAGGCGCCGACGACGAGCGCGCCGGCCAGGCCCGCCCGCGCCCAACGGCGCGCGGGTTCCGCCGGCCCGCGCGGACGGACAAGAGCGTCCGCGCAGAAACAGGCCAGCAACACGAGCGCGGGAATCGTGCCCCGATAGATGAGATCGTTCTGGCCGCTGAAGCGGTACAGGGGATAGAGGCTCAAGACGCCCACGCTCGCCGCGAAGAACGGCTCGCGACGCAGGGCCGGGCGCGCCGCGAGCAACAGAAGGGCCAGGCCCAGGAACTCGGTCAGATAAAAGAGCGGGCCCCAACGCGCCAGCCGGGGCCCGTCGTAGACGTCCCAGATCCAGCCATGCGGGAAGGTCACGGCGCCGGACGTCAGGTAGAGGGCCACCAGGCCCGCCAGGGGACCGGCCAAGGCCAGGTTGGGCCAACGCGCAAACGGACGCAGGCCGTGCATCCAGAGCAAGGCGGCGGCCAAGGGCGCCAAGCCGGCGGCGGCGAAGACCGACCAGAACGGCGCGGCGGCCAGCGCGAGGCCGCTGACGGCCAGGAAACGCGCATGCCGTCGCAGACGCCAGAGCAACAGGGCATACAGCCCGCCTGCAATGAAGTGATGCGGAACCCAGCGCAAATGCGCCATGGAAGAGAAATTCTTCCACTGCGCCACGGGCCCGGCGCTGTACTGCTCCAGGTTAAGCAGATCCAGGGCCGCGCGCAAGCCCTCGCCGTCTTCCCGCAGGAGGACGCGCAGGACGTCCATGCCGCTGAAGAAGATCAGCAGGGTCGCGGCCAACGCCGCGCGCCGCCCGCGATGGCCTTGGGCGAACAGGATCAGGATGAGCGCGACCCCGATCCCGGTCCAGAGCGGCACCGCCCATTGCAAGGCGCCCGGTCCCCACAGCCGCGCGGCCAGGCCGGGCATCAGATGCCAGCCCAGGTAGTAGCGCAACAGCGGCGGCGCCGAGGCGGCCTCCGGCACGTAGGCGGCCAGCGGATCCGGCAGAAAGACGGGCCAGGAATGGCGTCCCAGATCCAGCAAGGTCGTGCGGTGATCCAGCCAATCGCTGGTCCCGCCGTCGAATACGCTGCCGGCTCCCGTCAGCATCACCCAGACCAGGGCCGTCAGCGCGTGGCCCCAGGTCGCGGGCCGCGGCCAGCCGCGCCAAGGCCCGGACAAGGCGGGGCGCAACGCCACCCCCAGCAGGAGAGCCAGCGGAATGCCTACGTACCACCGGAACCAGCCCAGCAGCCAAGCGACCACCGGCAGCATGAGATACAGAAGGGCCAACCTGTGCGCGACAGGCAAGGCGCGCGCGTCGCAGCTCCGCGCCATTTCAGGCGTCCGGTGCCGTCATCGCGCGACGGCGCGGATCCGGAGACGGACCTGCGCGCCGATATCCCGGCCTCCGGCTCGGGACGACAACGCGCGCGTCCGCGCGCCGGCCGGACGCGGCGCGCCCAAACGGTCGCCAAGGGCCAAGGCGCGCGACGCTTGAAGGGCAGATCCCCGCGCGTAAGAGTAGGCGGGACGGGTGCGGGACGCGCCGTCTGTCAATTCGTATCCACTCCCAGATCCTGGGCGATGCGTCTGTGCGCCTCTTCCAGGCGCGCCACGTTCGCCGCATTGGCGTTGCGCACCGCTTCGGCCTGGGCTTCCAGTTGGACGCGCAGGTCAATCAACGTTTCCAGGCCCATGTCAATGGCAATCAGGTGGCGCACCTCGTCTACCTGGACTTGCAGGTCGGCCAGCGCGGGGTCGGTCGGGTTGATCAAGAGCGCAAAGGCCGCCAGTTGTTCGTACGCGTCCAGCTGACTGGCGGCGACGGCGTGGTCGCGGCGCATCAATTGCGCCCACCGCGCCATCAGCGCGGCCGCGCGGAAGCGCGCGTCCATCGCGCCGGCCTGCACCTTGCCGCGGGTGAGATCGACGGCCGTCTCGATCCAGTTCCCGTCCGGCGCCATCCATCGCAATTTGGCCGTAGCCACGACCGGATCGGTCCCTTGCGCGACGGAGGGGCCGCGCAGCCAGCCTTCCTGCCATTCCACTTCGTAGAGCGCCGTCACGGATTGCCCGGCCCCCACCTCGCCGGCATCGGCGTCATCGTCGGCGTACGCCTCGTCCCGCAAACTGCGGTTTTCGAAGCCGACCTGGCGCCAGGCGGCCACCGCTTCCGGCGCGAACTCCAGCTGGCTGCGCGCTTCCCGCGCGACGGGATGCAGATGCGACATGATGGCGGCGAGGACGCGTTCCCTGGCATCCGTCAGGCCGTAGAAGACGTATTGCCCGTCGCCCCGGTCTCCCAACTGTTCCAGGATCACGTCGTTGAGGGTCGCGAAGCCTACGCCGATGGTGGACAGGCGAATGCCTTGCGCGCGGTACTGTTCCGTCCGTTCCAGCATTTCGTTGTGATCCACGACGCCGATGTTGGCGGCGCCGTCGGAAAACAGCAGAATCGCTACGTTGCGTTCGGGCCAGCGCGCCTTTTCCTCGGCCGCCAGTTCGTATGCGAGTTGAAAGCCGGCGAAAAGATTGGTGCCGCCTCCGGCATCCAAGCGGTTCAGGACTGCGCGCATGGAACGCGGTTCGGCCAGGATCGGATCACTGTTCATCAAGGCGAAGCCGGCGGGCGCGGCCGGCGGCGCGAGGGGACGATCCAGGGAGGCTTCGTTGGCATACGACACGAGACCGATGCGATCCTCCGCCTGCAACGCATCCGTCAGCTGCTGGATGAGATCGCGCACCAGATCCCATTTGACCTGCTGCAGGCCGGGCGGACCGCTGGTTTCCTCCATGCTGCCGGAGCGATCCAGGAGGACGACGAGACTCATGGACGGACGTTCCGCGAGCGCGGCGGCCTGCATCGTGACGCGCAAGAGACCCAGGTTCTCGTCGGGCGAGAAAGGGTGTTGCGGCACGCCGTCCATACGCAAAGCGAGGCCGACGGCGGGCGCGGGATAGGCGTACGGCAGGGCGTTGACGAATTCCTCGGGCCGCACGGCTCCCCTTTCCGGACGCTCGCCGTTGGCCAGCCAAAGTTCCGCCACGTCAAAGGACGCGCGGTCCACATCCAGGGCGAAGGTGGACAAGGCATGCTCCTCGGCCGGGAAGAAAGGCGAGGCCCCGTAATCCCGGAACGTGCGCAATTGGGCGGCCGCAGCGGGCGGACAGACCACGACCAGCGCGCGGGCGTCCGCGTAGGTGACGCTGAGCGTCGCACCGATCAAGGCCAGGCAGAATAGCGCGCGGAAAAATCTTTTGATCATGGTCGCCTCCCCTTCAAATGCCAACGGCATTGCGTTTGATGGTCAGGCGCGCGACGCGGGCAACGGCCTAATCATTCGTTGCGAGCGCGGCGATCCGAATCGCCGCGTTCCCCCATTCAACGCCGTTATGCAGGGGCGACGTTTTCTTGTTGGCGCACAGGAGTGTGGAAAGTCTGCGCGGCGCAAGCGGGCGCACCGAGGGGCTACGTTGATATCGTCTTCTATAAAGAATAGAGCACGCGCGCCCCGTTGGCAACCCGGTTCGGGTTGCCGTCCGGGCGCGGCGCACCGATGCGCGTAACCGTTGCGCGTAGGGGACGGGACTCGGCGTCAGGGCCGCGGAACGCGATGACCGGAGCCCAAGGCGGGGCGCGCCTGAGCGCCAGGCTTGAACGAGGCATCTTGCGTCCGTCACAGGTTGGGCCCGGCGCACCGGCGAGGCGACGACGAACGTCCGAGCGACTTGAGCCGGCCCGCGGCGTTCAGACTCAACCGCGCTCCAAGATACCCTATAGGACGCGGACCGGAGTCTACGCCCCAACGGCTAGGCCAAGGCGGAGACGGTGCGGCCCCCGACGGGTTGGGTCCGGCCCCGCGCCTCTGGCCTCCCGTCCGCCGGCAGGGACGGAAGCCGGTTGGACGCGCCAGGGCAAGGCTGGATTTCCTCTGCGCCCAAGCCCAAGCGGACGGACGCCCCGCGCCCTTGGCCTGGCCAAGGCCCATCGGCGCCATGGCGATGGCCGCGCGTTTAAGCCGTTTGCAGCAACAGTCGATCGCGCTGGCTGGAATACAGGCGGTAGTAATGGCCCCGTTGGGCGACCAACTCGGCATGGGCGCCGCGCTCGACCACGCGGCCGTCCAGGATGAACAGGATGACGTCGGCGTGCCGGATGGTATTGAGGCGATGGGCAATGACGAACGCGGTGCGGTCCTTCATCAGTTCCAGCAAGGCGTTCTGCAAGTGGATTTCCGTGCGGGTGTCCACGCTGCTGGTCGCTTCGTCCAGAATGAGGACGTTGGGTTGCGCCAATACGGCGCGGGCAATGGCGATCAACTGGCGTTGCCCTTCCGAGAAATTGTGCCCGCGCTCGGAGACGCGGGAGGCGTAGCCGGCCGGGAGGCGGCGAATGAACCAGTCCGCATTGGCGATGCGCGCCGCGTCCATGGCCTCCGCTGCGGTCGCTTCCGGATGGCCGAAGCGGATATTCTCCAGCACGGTGCCCGAGAAAAGGTAATTGTCCTGCAGCACGATCCCCAGTTGCCGGCGCCAACTGGCCTGCTGGACATCGCGCAGATCCTGGCCGTCGATGCGAATCGCGCCGGCCGTGACGTCGAGGAAGCGGCTCAGGAGGCTGACGATCGTGGTTTTCCCCGCGCCGGTCGGGCCGACGAGCGCCACGGTCTGGCCGGGTTCCGCGCATAAACTGACGTCGCGCAAGACGGGGACGCCCGGTTCGTAGGCGAAATGCACGCGGTCGAATTCCACCCGGCCCTGCGTCTGCGCCAACGCCGCGGCCCGGGGCCGATCCGTCACGGAAGGCTCCGTATCCAGGACCTCGAAGATGCGCTCCGCGCCCGCGATGGCGGACTGCAGCTGGTTGTACAGCATGGCCAAGGCGCGGAGAGGGCGGAAGAAGTTGCGGATATAAATGATGAAGGTGGCGATGACGCCGACCTGCACGTAGCCGTTGACCGCCAGCCAGCCGCCGTACAGCGCCAAGGCTCCTAGGCAAACGACGCTCATGGTGGAGAACATGGGGCCCAGAATCGCCATGATGACTTCCGCGCGGATGGCGACGCGCCGGTATTCCCGGCTGACGCGCGCAAACTCCGCCTGCGCGTCCTTTTCCTGGCCGAAAGCCTTGACGTCGCGGAAGTTGGTGACGCTTTCTTCGATGGCGGCGTTCATGGCGCCCAACTGGCGCTGGACGCGGCGAAACGCCTTGCGGCTGCGCACCGTGACCAGACCGGTCGCGAACAGCATGGTCGGCAACAGCAGCAGCGCGCCCAACCCCAGCCGCCAGTTCAGGACGACCATGAAGACGAGACTGCCCAGGAGCAGCAGGGCATTGGACACGAACTCGATCAAGCCGTTGGACAGGGTCTGGTTGATCGCTTCCGTATCGTTGCCGACGCGGCTCATCAGGTCGCCCGTGCGCCGCTGGTTGTGATCCGCCAGGGACAGGCGCTGAATGCGCTCGAAAACCAGCAGGCGCAAGGAACTGACGAAACGCTGCGCAATGTCCACCATGAGGACGCTCTGGCCCAAGGTCGCGCAGAACGCCAGGCCGTAGATCGCGAGCAAGGCGCCCGCGACGCGGGCGAGGCCCGCCAAATCGCCCTGGGCGATGTACAGATCGATGGCCCGCCCCAGCAGGATGGGGCCGGCCAAGCCGAGCGCCGTGCTGGCCAGCACCAGACCCGCGACCAGATTGACGCGGGACCGGAAGGGCCGGAGACGTTGCAGCAGGCGTCCCATGGTCCGGCGCGGGTTGCGCGCCGCCTCGCCCGTGGGCCGCCCGCCGCCCATGCCGATGCGCCCGCCGCCCTGGGCGGCTCTTGGAGACGGGCGCGGCGCAGCCAGCGTCATGACGGCGCGGGGAACAGCGAGTCTGCGATCATGCCGGACCTCTCCCTCAGCCCAACTGGGTGGCGTACAGTTCCTGGTAGATGGGGCTGCCGTCCAGCAGTTCCGCGTGCGCGCCGGCCGCGACGATCCGGCCGGCGTCCAGAATGAAAATGCGATCCGCGTGGATGACGCTGGAGACGCGATGGGCAACGATGAGCGTGGTGCGTCCCCGGGACGCGGCCTGAATGGCCGCCTGGATCTCGGTTTCGGTTTCCAAGTCCACGGAGGCGGTGGCGTCGTCCAGCAACAGGATCCGCGGATCCACCGCCAGCGCCCGGGCAATGGAGAGGCGCTGCTTCTGCCCGCCGGAAAGATTGGCTCCTCCTTCCTCCACCATGTAGTCGAAGCCTTCCTCCTTGTCCAGGATGAACGCTTCCGCCTGCGCCTTGCGCGCCGCGGCCTGGGCCGCCGCGCGCGGCAGCGCGGGCTGGCCGAAGACGATATTTTCGAAGACCGTGCGGTTGAAAAGACGCGGATGCTGCGCCACCAGCCCGACGGCGCGGCGCAGGGCTCCCAAATCCCAGTCGCGCACGTCCTGGCCGTCAATCCGGATGGCGCCGGCGCTGACGTCGTAGAAGCGCGGAATGAGGTGCAGCAGCGTGGATTTGCCGGCTCCCGTAGCGCCGAGCAGGCCGATCGTCTGGCCCGGCTCAATGACGAAATGCAAATCCGCCAGTACGCGCTCGCCGCGCACAGCCGGGTCAGCGCCGAGGGGCGCGGCCGTTGCCGTAGCGTCGGCCGCGCGCGCGCCCTGCGCGTAGGCGAAATCGACGCGCTCGAACTCGATGCGGCCCTGCACGGCGCGGGGCTCGGCCGCAGCCGGCGCTTGCACCGCAGGCACCGCGTCCAGAACGTCCCATATGCGCTGGGCGGAGGCGCTGGCCCGCGCCAGCATGGCCAGCATGCCGCTCAGCAGCAACAGGGGCGTCAGGCCAATCATGAGGTAACTGTTGAAAGCCACCAACTGTCCCAGCGAAATGCGGTCCGCAATGACCCACCGCCCGCCGAACCAGGCCAGCGCCACCAGGCCCAAATGCGTGAAGAGGGCGATGAGCGGCAGGCCGATCGCGATCAGGCGCCCGACCTTGATGTTTTGGCTCACCAACTCTTCGTTGGCCGCGCCGAAACGCTGAATCTGGGCCTGCTCCTGGACGAAGGCCCGCACCTCCGACATGCCCGCCAGATTCTCCTGCACGACCACGTTCAGGGCCGCCAGCTTGCGCTGCACGACGGAGAACAAAGGCGTGGCCCTGACGTAGAACCAGCGCAGGACGACGCCCGTCAGCAACAGCATGATCCAGGCGACGAGCGACAACTGGACCTGGGAGATCGAGAGCATGAACATGCTGCCCGCGACCATCAGCAACGCCCGCAAGAGCAAGGACACGCCCACGCTGGCGAACATGCGCACGATGTCCACGTCGGACGTCAGGCGCGTGATGAGTTCTCCGGTCTGCATCTGATCGACGTCCGGGTGCGACAGCGTCAGCACTTTCCGGAAAAGGGCCGCGCGGATATCGAACGCCAAGGCCTGCGACAGCTGCGCGCGCAAGACGCCCTGGCCGAAAGTCGCCAGCGCGCCGATGGCCGCCGCGAGGAACATCCACGCGGCGCTCCGTCCAATGACGCCGAGATCCGATTGCAGGATGCCCTGGTCAATCACCTGCTGCATCAGACGCGGGACCACCAGCTCCATGAGCACGGGCAACACGACCGCGCACAGATTGCCCGCGATGAGGAGTTTGTACGGAGCCAGGAAACGGGCCGTGCGCAGTAAGGCGGACATGCCCGCTTACGAGGGGGAAACGCTATCGAGCCGGCGACGAGACCTACGCGGCTGTCGCAAGCGGCCGCGGCCTGCTGACCTGGAGGGGCTGCCGCTCGTTATTCCAGGGCGACGATGGAGCATCGTTCATTCTAACCCGGCCTCTGATGCCTTGATCAAAAACGGCGTAGCGGGCATGGGCGCAGGCAAAATCCCGTTTTCAGGTGGATGGCTGTCGCTGGCGGCAGCGCGGCGCAAGGAGGCAACGCAATCAATTCGGTCAGGAATAGAAGAGGTTTGAGGCTGCACAGCATGGAGCCGTGCCGCGTGAGCGCACCATCCTGCGTCCTGCTGACGCGCATTTCGGCAGGGAGATCAAAATCCCGGTTATACTTGTTGCATGCGATAGTGGCTACATGATCTATCGTGCAAGCGAATAGGCGGCAACGCGAGGTTTGCTGGACATGAATGACTGTAAGCAAAGCAACGGGACGGTGACTCCATTACCCAAGGGCGCGCGTTTCTTCAAGTGCGCCTTGCAAGTGAATCCTTTCGACTACATCAAGAGGCACGGCTATCCGTCTGCTGCTCGTTTCAAAAATGAAGGCGAATACAATGCGGCCATCGTGGCCAGTTGCCAACAACAGGGAATCGAAGTCATCGCCGTAACCGATCATTATCGTATTGATTCAGCAGAAAATTTGATCGAAAAGGCTCGCGCGTCTGGCCTGAAAGTGTTTCCCGGTTTTGAAGCGGTGACCAAAGACGGCGTGCATTTGCTGTGTCTCTTTGATCTTGACGTTGACGCGCAATATATAGGCAAGGTCATAGCCAATTGCGGTATTTTGGAAGAAAGGCATGATTCACCGATAGGGAAATACGATACGCTTGAATTCTTGGACGAAGCCCGTCATTGGCAAGCCCTTTGCATTGCAGCCCATGTAGCGACCAACGGCGGTCTTCTGGAGCGTTTGTCTGGACAGACGCGTATGAAGGCTTGGAAGTCGCCCCATTTACTCGCTTGCGCCTTGCCTGGTTCATTGCCAAAGGCTCCAGCCAATCTCCAGCCAATCCTCAAGAACCGGAATCAGGACTATCAGCGCTCACATCGCGTCGCGATCATCAATGCCAACGACGTAAGCCACCCAGATGATCTCAACCGGGAGGGTTGTTCCTGCTGGATCAAAATGTCAGGCGTTTCCTTGGAAGGCTTGCGTCAAGCGTTTCTCGATCCCTATTCTCGGATTCGGTTAAACAGCGCCCCACCTCTTCAAAACCATGCCGAACTCGTCAGTCTGACATGGGAAGGTGGTTTCCTGGATGGAGTTACCGTACCCTTGAATCCCAGCCTGAACGTGCTCATTGGCGGACGCGGCGCGGGTAAATCCACAATCATCGAAAGCATCAGGTACGCGCTAAACCTTGACCCCGTAGGCCAAGATGCCGCCAAGGCGCACGCAGGTATCATCAAGCAGGTTCTCGGCAGCGGCACCAAAATTTCGCTCACCGTACGTACGTACCGTCCACAAGAGCAGAAATATCGCATTGAGCGGACAGTAGCCGGCATGCCTGAGGTACGCGACGAGAATGATCGTCCCCTGCGTCTTGTCCCTCAAAACATACTGCCTCGAGTTGAGGTGTACGGCCAGCATGAAATCGCGGAGTTGGCCAGGGATGCAGAAAGACGAACCCATCTTCTGCACCGTTTCGTCGAGAATAAGGAGGCGATAGAAGAGCGTAAACTGAAACTTCGCCAGAAAATGCAGAAGTCACGGCAGGCGCTTGCGGACGTACGCGCGGAACTCCAAGAGATAGACGAGCAACTGGATGCGTTGCCTGGATTGTTGGAACTGCTGGCAACGTATAAAAAAGCGGGCTTCGAGAAACGGCTACGCGAACGCAGTTTGCTCGCGCGCGAGCAAACTGTAATAGAGGGTATTTCCGAGCGCCTGCACCCCTTCGGCGACAGCTTGGATATGCTACGCGGCGAGTTACCTATTGACTTGACCTTCCTGTCTGCCAGAGCATTGAAGGATCTACCTGGCCAAGATATTCTCTCGGATATTCGTCCTATTCTGACGCAGCTCAGCTGCGATCTGGATCGTATAGCCCAAGAGTTAAAGCGAACCCTCGATCAAGTCGAAACTGATTTAGAGAATGTGCGTAGCCGTTGGGAGACCCATAGGAAAGATGTCCAAGCCGCGTTTGAGAAAATTCTGCGCGAGCTCCATGAAGCGGCTAACGATGGCGAGGCATTTATTCAACTTCAACACCGGATAGAGGCTTTGCAACCGTTAAAAGAAAAGCAGTCCAGACTTGTGCGTTGGGCCGCGGAATACGAGACGGAAAGACAGGCACTTTTACGCGAGTGGGACAATATCCAGGCGGAGGAGTTACGCCTGTTTACCAAAGCTGCCCGAAACGTCAGCAAGCAGTTACGTAATCAGGTGCAAGTCGAAATGATACCAGAAGGCAATCGGGAACCCTTCTATCAATTACTGCGAAGCGAAATTGGGGGCAGACTCGACAGGGCGATGGATGCGTTCGCCCAAGATCCGGAATTTTCTTTGCGCCAATTCGTAGAGACGTGTCGAAAGGGAAGCCAAGCTGTTCAGCAAAGGTTCAACATACCCGTCGCCCAAGCGGAAAGACTGGCTGGCGCCTTAGACGAGACCTTGATGAAGATCGAGGAATTGCAGTTGCCTATGACGACCGAAATCCGATTTAATGCCGCGAGCAGCGATGCCCCGCATTGGCAGGCCATTGAAGATCTCTCGACCGGGCAAAAAGCCACAGCCGTGCTTTTGCTGCTGCTCCTCGAGTCCGACGAGCCTTTGATTGTCGATCAACCGGAAGACGATCTGGATAATCGGTTCATTACCGAAGGCATTGTGCCCAAGATGCGCTCTGGTAAGTTCCATAGGCAATACCTCTTTACGACGCATAATGCGAATGTGCCTGTACTGGGAGATGCTGAAATGGTGCTGGGTCTCACGGCCTCGGGCGAGGCGGGCAACGGACAAGCCTGCATCTTGCAGGAGCACATGGGTTCCATTGACACGTCGCCGGTGCGCGAACTGGTAGAAGAGATTTTGGAAGGCGGCAAGACCGCTTTTGAGACGCGTCGCCTGAAGTATGGTTTCTGAGGGTCCCAGATGGATCGGATCACATTACAAGAACTCATTCGCGAGGGAGAGAACGCCCGCGTTGAATTCAAACGGGATGACATTCGGCCGGAGCAGCTGGCCAAGGAGATGGTCGCATTGCTGAACGCGCGAGGCGGCCATATTATCTTGGGCGTTGAAGATGACGGTACCGTTACGGGTTTGACGCGCGGTGCCCAGAAGGCTGAAGAATGGGTCATGGAAATAGGCCGTACGCACGTCGAACCAAGTATCGTACCCGACTGGAATATTGTGAATTGGGACGAGGATATCTTCGTTGGGGTCATATCTTTACCTATGCATGCGCCAGACAAGCCCTATAAAGCCCGGAGAGGCTCAGCATGGGTGACTTTGGTCAGAACGGGTTCCACGGTGCGCGACGCCACCCACCGCGAAGAAATGCGACTGTATCAGCAATCGGGGCAATTGAAATACGAGCGCAATCCAGTGATGGGATCTTCTTGGCAAGATCTGGATCGGGTGCGCTTAGAGAACTACTTCAAGGACATACGCATACAGGATTGTCCGGCATCCGACGACCATAAAGCTTGGACGCGGTTGCTCGTCAATACCGGTCTTTTGGTCGAGATGGAGGGTTTGACCGTGCCGAATATAGGCAGCATGCTTTTGTTCGGCAGTCGCCCGCACTCCTTTCTGTCTCAAACCGGCATCAATGCGTCGGCTTATACCGGCCTGCAGAAAGAATACGATGCGCGCGCGCGAGCTTCGCTCAAGGCTCCGATCGTTTCCCTGCATGCAGCCCCGGAAGAAGGAAGAGGGCTATTGTTCCAAGAAGGAAGCAGCACTTTTTCAGACTATGTTTCCCTTCCCCATATCGGCGTCATTGAGCAAGCATTGGATTTCGTGCGGCGGAACACGGATATGCAGGCTTACATTGACCGCTCCGGACAGCGTCAGGAGCGTTGGCCCTATCCTGAAGATGCCGTACGGGAAGCGGTGGTGAATGCAGTGGCCCACAGGGATTACACTTATGCGGAACAGGACATTGAATTGACGCTTTATGCCGACCGTCTGGAAATCATTTCTCCCGGTCGTTTGCCAAACGCCATGACTGTGGAAAAAATGCGCGCGGGCCATCGAACGACGCGTAACGAACTCATCTTGAATGTGTTGCGCGACTATCGCTACGTCGAAGCGGCGGGTCTCGGCGTCCCGCGTAAAATCATAGCGGGCATGCGCAACCACAACGGTACCGAACCGGATCTGATCGAAGAGGACGACCGCTTCATCGTCCGTTTGTGGCAGGCACCGCACGATCAATAAGCCAGGGACAGGTTGCGCGCGGGCACAAGTCGCGTTGGCCAAGAGCTTGGATACCCGCGTATACCTGACATGTTGATCCTGAGCGTTGCTCGGCAACGGTTCGGGACAGTGGCTATCTACTCTACCGCCTTGCGCTTTGCTTGGGCATCGGATATCGCGATGCCCTTATATGGAACCAGCACAGGCCATCTTCCGCGCGAGGGGCGGAGACGGGCGTGCGGGACGCCTGAACGCCGTGCGAAAGTTGGGGGCAATGACTACCGCGCACCGGTGTGCCGGATGTCGATCTGCAAATACGAACCCACGCTCTCGGCGTTGTCTTGAACTATGCCGCGAACGCGAGCGCTTGCCGGTGATGTGACAGACGCTACAACATCCACGCGCTGAGCTTACTCAGATGCAAGAGTCCAGCCGTATTCGTTGGTGGGGTCTCGGTAGATGGAATGATAGTGGCCGCCATCCGCCTCCAAATTGCCTTCGACGGCGAATTCGATGATGAGCGCAGGTCCCTGAATGCGGTAATAGAACTCCGCGTTGCCGTCGATGGCGCCGTACCACGCGAAATAGGTATCAGCCAAAGCGGCCTGCACTTCAGCCAACCGATCCTGGGCGCTGGCCTCGGGCAGCAAACCCGTCCAGAGCGCGACGACATCCAGCAGCTGCCGTTGTCGGTCAGCGCTCCAGGCGCCGACGCGCGCGCCTTCCAAGGCCGGGATCACGCCGTCCCGGCCCGCGCCCGTTACCAGATCGCGGGAACGGGCACGAACGACGACGGTTGCGCGCGTGGCTGCGTCCAACGCGTTGACGAGCGCCAAACCGGCCTCGAATTGGGCCGCCAAAGGCGCGATAACGGAACCGTCGCTCTCATAGGACGCCGGTTCCACGCCGATGAAGGAGGGAGACATGTAGCTCCGACCGTCCGCCGCGGTGACGTTGATCGCCAGGTGATGCCCGCCGAATTGCCACGCCCAAGGCGCGCTGTGCGCCGGGTCCCCGAAGAAGGCCAGCCAATAATTGTCAGCGCTCCATTGCAAGCGGCGCGCTTGAGGCGCCTGGGCCAGTACGTCTTCTGCGCCCACGATCCCGATTACGGTAGCGTACCCGGTCGGACTTAACGCCATGGCTAGGAAACGATGCAGGGCTTCGGTTTGCGCAACGTTCAAATCGCCGATACGTACGCCGTTGCGCTTGAAATCCAACCGACCGGCCGGCAGATTGGACCAGTTGGCGCGCGCCGGATCGTCGAAAGCATACGTCGCGGCCGTCCGTTGCTCAGCATCGAGGGCCTGGATAAAGGCCAGCGCGGCATCCGCGGCGTTGCCCGGCTGCGACGGAACCTCAATGGGGCCGGGCGCAGCCTGCGCGCTGGCCTGCGCGCTGACGTCCGCAATCCCCGCGCTGCCGTCTTCTGCGTTGGGCGCGACGAGGCTGCACCCGGCAGACAACAGGAGCGGAAGGATCAGCGCCCACATGCGACGTCTCATGGCAAAACTCCTCTGGCAAGCAAGGCCGCGTTCTCCGCTCCGGTTCGCCCAAGGCATAGCCTATCACGGAAAAACTCCGGTTGTCCCGAAAGTCGCGGAGGGAGGCCATACGCGTGCAGGCGCCCGCCAGACAATGGCGGGCATGGTACGCAACGGACCCGCGCGGCCACGCGTCCGCAGCGCCTGATCGGAATCATACCGGCGGTTCTGCGCGTCGTCGCGCATATGCCTGGAAAACTGCCTGCAAGGTAGACTTACAGTCGCTCAGCTACCAGCCGTTACGATAGCCATGACATCAAAAAACATCCTGTCCGCAGCCTTGACCGCGTGGCGCCGCGTGGCGCTGGGGATAGGTTGCAGCCTATGGATCGCCTGCCTCGGCAGCTGCGTGCCTGAGCCGCAACCGTACGCGGGACCTCCGTCCGGCGCAGACCGTTTCAATATCGAGGGCCGGGGATCGGCGCAGCGTTCCCTGGCATGGCCGTCCGGGACGTACGCCTGCGCGTACTCGATCCAGAACAACCGGAGCGATACGGACAGTAACGCCTGGACGGATGCCGGCGATTTCAGCATCGCGGTTGCCGGGCGCACCCGGGGCTTTGAAGCCGTGGTCGCCGCGCGGGCCTATAACCTCGCGGGCGAGGCGGACAAGCGGCTCCGGGTAGGCGAGGGGAAGCGTTTTGACGCGCCCTTGAACCTTGAGGTCATCGCGCAATCGGGCGGCCAATGGTGGGTGAGTTGCGTGCGAGAGGCCGCATAGACGCGTCGCCACGCGGGGGATTGGCTGTGGGTCGGTTGTACGCGCCGACCAAGCGACTTCCGTTTCCGCAGCGCAGTCGCGGCTGCACTCCGAGGGATATCCGGGGCATCGTCGGTTACCGGATGGCCGTTGCGGACGCAAGGCAAAGACTTCGGCTACGCAGGCCCGCGGCGCGGTTCACTTGCGCCTGACCGCGCGCAGGAGGATGAGCGCAGGACGCGATACAATCACAAGGCAGGGCGCGCGGCGCGCCTTGGGCATGGCCATGCATAGCCGAACCGAACGATGAAAAACCTTCAATCGCATGCCCGCAAGCTGGGCCTGACGGCCGGTGCGTTGCTGCTGGCCATGGCTGGGGCCGTAGTCGGCGGCGGCGTCTATTTATCCAACGTGATCCAGGCCAGCGCCTTTACGCCCAATCACGCCGAGGATGCGCGGGATTTGATTGCGCAAGACGTCGGCGGCGACCGGATCACCCTGCGCGTTACGGAGCAAACGGCGGCGACCGGCGACTGGTGGCGCGCGGGCGTATTCGGCCTGGCCGGAGAAGACGGGTACGCCCAGGTCGGCGCGATTCTGGAACGGACCGCAGACGCGGTCGTACGCGAGTTCGCGCCCCTGTCCGGCCGCATTGAAGTCGGCGAACGGGTGCGCCTGGAGAGCTACGCCTTCGCCGGCGATCCCCTGTCGGCGCGCGGCATTCCCTTTACGGACGTGGCCTATGCGTCCGACGCCGGGGAATTCCCCGCCTGGTTCGTGGACGGCGCGTCAAGCCGCTGGGTGTTGTTCGTGCATGGCCAGAACTCGACTCGGGCGGAAGCGTTGCGTTCGCTTCCCGTGTGGTTCGAGCTGGGACATCCCGCGCTGGTCATAACGTATCGCAACGACGCCGGCGTACCGCCCAGCGCGGACGGCTCCATTGCGTTCGGGCTGACGGAATGGCAGGATTTGGAAGGGGCCGCCCGCTACGCTCTGGAGCGCGGCGCCGCGGATCTGGTGCTGGTGGGCTACAGCATGGGCGGGGCCATCGTCACGAACTTCCTGTACGAGTCTGCGCTGGCCGACCGCGTCCGCGGCGTCATCCTCGATTCCCCGGTCCTCGATTTCGAGGCCGTCATCGACTTCGGCGGTCAACAGCAAGGGTATCCCGGCCTGCTCGTGAACCTGGGCAAGGCCTTTGCTCGGTTGCGTTTCGGCACGGACTGGCAAGGCATGAACTATCTGCGCCGAACGCAGGAGCTGGACGCGCCCATCCTGCTTATTCATGGCGCGGCCGATCCGACCGTGCCCGTAGCGACCAGCGACGCACTGGCGCAGGCGCGCCCGGATATCGTGCAATACGTCCGTTTCGAGCAGGCCGCGCACGTGCGCACCTGGAATCTGGATGCCCCAGCGTACGAGAACCGCCTGCGCGCGTTTCTGCAGGCGCTTGACGCATGAGGTTGCCTCTCAACTGTCAGGGCAGCGGCCGCGAGCCGGTGGGCACGCTCACCTCGGTTCTGCCTCAGCAAGCGTTCCTGGATATCCAAACAGCCATTACAGCCGCGCAGGTTCCCTGCGCAGGACGCAAGGAACGACGCAAGCGGCAACCCGCGCGCGATATCCCGCCCATTGCGCGCGGGTTGCTCATTCCCTATGGACGGCAAGGACGAGACGCAACGACAGGGAGATATTCCCTGCGCGCAAAAGTTGAGTTCCGGCAGGCCGCCCCGTTCCTGCCGTCCGCCCGCGCGGGCAGCGGCAGGCGGTAAATCCGTTGCTCCGCATCCTTTCGGTTCTTCAGGCCTGCGCCTTGAGCGCGTGCAAGAAGACGCGCAGGCGGTTCTCGTACGCCTGACGGTCCAGATTCCACGAGCGCACGTGCGCCGCCGCGTCGGAGCGGACGTACTTGACGATGTCGGACCGGGCTCCGGCCAACGCGTCGCTGGTGGCTATGGGCACGGTCGGATCGGCCGCGCCGTGGAAGAGGAGGATCGGCGCCCGCAGTTCCTGCGCACGCGCCAGGCAATCCATCCGCTTCCAATCTATGCGGAAACGCCGGCGGGCCAGCGCTTTGCCGCCTTGCACGAAGCAGGACGGAATGCCCAGTTTGGCGCCGCCGAAGTCGAGCACGGCCTCAAAATCCAGCACGGGCGAGTCCAGGACCACGCCGTTGACCTTGGCCGCCAGTTCGGACTCGTAGAGAAAGTGCGTCACGATGGCGCCGCCCATGCTGTAGCCCACCAGGGCCAGCGTCTCGGCGCCGCGCGCCAGCGCGTAGCGGGCGGCGCCTTCCAAATCCCGCCATTCCGTCAGGCCGAACCACATGAAACCGTCGGCATGGGACGGGGCTCCTTCGTCGTTCCGGTAGGCGATGACCAATACGGAAAAGCCCAGCTCGCGCCAGACAGGCAGCGCGCGCAGCGCCTCTTCCCGGTTGCCGTTCTGGCCATGCACGAAAATCAGCCACCGGCGGGGATCGCCTTCCACATGCCAGGCAGGGAATGTCCCGGCCTCTGAGGCATAGGTTACGTCGGCAAAGGGGATGCCGTGCGCCGACAGAGGCGTACCGCCGTACGCGTAGCTGGCCAGACGCACCCAGTCGCCCGCGGCAATGCGTCCGGATACGGGCTGGAAGGCGCGCACCGCAGCCGCGTCGTCCAGTTCCGCGATGGCGTCGACCCGGGCCCGTCCTCTGGGACCCACCAGGCCGAATACGCCGTCATGACGCCAGTCTTCCGGATCGGCGGTCCGGTTCGTTACGCGCGTCGCCTTGTCCGCTACGCGCAGGGCGATGCGCCCGTCGCCGACGCTCTGCACCACCAGATCCATGTCCGGTTCTGCGTGGTTGGGCACCAGGGCGCCGTCCCGAATCAGGCGCGCCACATGCCAACAGATGATCCCGAACAGAACTGCCGGCGCCGTTACGAGCGCGCCCAAGACAAGGCCCCATTTCTTTACGCGTGACATAGCTGTCTCCTCGCCGAGATTGCCCCAGAGCGCGCCCGTCATGCGCTGCCTGCCGCCTGCGCGCGGGGCAACGGAACTGGCATGATGCCACAGTAGGGGCCGACTCGATTCACGGGCAGGCAGGGTTGAGAACGAGCCGCAACGCGGGCCGCCGACTTGGTCAGGATCGAAGACGCTGCTCAGGAATGGCCGATATGGGTTCGCGGCGCGTCAAAGAAAGCGGTTTGACCTCTACTTTACGCAACGCGCGGCGCGCTGGGCCGCGCCGCACATAGCGCTCCCCATCGGGCGATCGCCCGCCGGGCCGTCTGTCGTCCTCAAAGTCCAGGCCATGCGCCCAGCCTTGAACTCGCGACTGACGCTATCAGACCTGCAAGTCCAGGCGCGGGAAGGCAGGCAGGGCGCTCTCCTCGAGCTGGGCCAGCGCCAGCGCGCCCTCCCAAAGGTCATTGCAGTCTTTTTCCCTCACGGGCTCAAAGCCATGGCCCGCGATGGAGCGATTGCGTCGGCTCAAAGGCGATTCCTTTTCATGCCACCCCAACTCCTGGAAAGCCGTGCCCATCGGGTCACCCCAGGCCTCAAGCGCGCCGTATACTGCCTGGAGACCCAATTTGACGTATCCGTCCGCGTCCTGTCGCGGTCGCCATTCGTCTTGCAGGGCAGGCGGCAGATCCGAAACAGGCGCGCGCGACGCGTCCAGCTTCCAGGCTGTGCGCAATTGAACCTGCCCCAAGGCCTCAATGGCATGGTAGAGACGGGCTACGGTATCGACGAAGCGTCCTTCTTTCTTTCTTCTTTGGGCATTGGCCAGCAAATCCATGCATAACGGGCGGGAAGGTTTGCCCAGGTCCAGGTCCTTCTCTATCGTTTGCAAGTAGGGCACAGCCCATCGGATGTGCGCTTGCAGCGCGCGGGCTCCGTCGTCAGGCAGTACGGATTTCAGGTCGTTGAAATTGCGCTGGCAAGCTTCATATTCGCCCTTGGCCCGTTTGTATTCGCATTTGTCCCACGCGTCCACGCCTTTCAGGAAACGCGCCAAAGTGGCCAACTCCGACTTGAGCGTCTGATTTTCCTTGTCGATCTGGCCCAGCACGGAGCGGAGGCGTTGGGCTCCCGCGCCATAGGCTCCATGTTGGTAGGCGTACAGCGCGTCCTCAATCACGCTGTAGCCCAGGCTTTCCCATGAATTGACGCATTGGAGAACCGTTTCCGAACCGGTTTCGACCGTGCCGATGCCGGCCTTGGTTCTGGACGTCCCGCCAACGTAGGAAAAATAGGTATTGCGCCAGCGGTGAGCGACCAACGCCAGCGCGGCGCTCATGGTTTTGGTGCCACCCGTCCAATCCACCACAACGCCAAAATCGTCTCCCCGCGCCAGCCATTCCTGAACCGTGGACTGCACGCGTTCCGCGATGGTTTGAATGCACGACGTCGGATCTTGCGCGTCAGGCAAAAGCACGGTATCCATTTGCCCAGGCGAGAGCGCGCATCCCTTTTGTGCCACTCGGGGCAAAATGTCAGCGATTTGCGATGCCGTTTGCTCCGAAGGAAGGAAGACCGCTTTGGCCGGCTGCCAATGCACCAACGATTTGACCAGCGGAGTCGGGCAGCCGCCCACCGTAGCAATCCAGAGCCTGTGTTTCCCGTCGCTTGTAGTCATATGCGTCGCGTCCCCCGAGACCGTATCCCAGTTTCCGATCAGAGCCGTATCTCTTGATTATACGCCCCGCCAACCGAGACGGAGAGGATCCGCGCGCGCGTATGCCTTGCGCCCTTCCGCGGGCCGCGTCCAAGATACGTCCCGAGTTTTCTCTGCGCGCAGCGTCAGATCACGAGGAAGACTTCGTCTCGGTCCGCGCGCCCAATCCCAGCCAGGCCCGCGCGCGTTCGCAGGCGCTGCACAGGCGATATGAGGCGGATCGAATCCGCGGTCGGATCAATGGCGTTTTCCAACCGGGCATGCAGGGAATCGCACCGCGCGTCCCCGTCCAAGATTATTTCGAAAATGCTTTCATGCGCCCGGTTGCCGTAATCTGCCAGGATCCTGGCGATCCGGTTGCGCCGTTGGTCATCGGCAATATCGTAGGCGATAGCGCACAACATGGATTCCTGCCTTCACTGGCGCTGGAAGGACGCGTACGGCTGTCCGGCGACCAAAGCCTGGGCCAAGCGCTCCCCCTGGAAGCGCAACGCTTGCCGCAGCGTAAACCTGCCTACCGGTTCCTGGCAGGGAATTGCGCTTTCCATATGCTCCTCGTAGGCCGCGAAAAAGATTTTCATGCCTTCCGGCGTCAGACACACGCCTTGGTCTTCGGGATCGTCGCCAAAATGCCTGGGCGTCAGGACGCTGTGATTGACCAAGTCCAGAACCAGGCGGTCGACGGCATCCACCCGAAACTCCGCCAGCAGATCCAGCACCAGCGACGGACGCTCATAGCGCGATTGATGAAATATGCTTGTACAGGAGTCGAAACCCAGCGCATCCAGGGCGCACCTGAACTCTGCACTGACCAAGGTGTATCCCAACGAGAGCAGCGCGTTGACGGGATCGGGAGGCGGACGCCGCTTCCGACCGGCGAAGGGCAGGTCGCGCGTACACGCCAGGGCCAGCCCTTTGAAGTACGCGCGCGTACTATCGCCCTCGCGTTCCAGCAACGCAGCAAAGGAAGAGACGTTGCGGATCTGCTCCAAGGCGTCGGACAGTTGGCCAACCAGTTCCGCGAAGCCGGTTTCCGGTTGGTTGCCGCGATGCTGATCCAGAAAACGCCGCTGGCTGGCAATCTTGCCGGCCACGATGGTTTTGGCGAAGGCAAGCGAGGCGGCTTCGTCATCTTGCGCCACCTGGTACTGGGCCAAGCACAGGCTTGAGTTCGTGAGCAGGGGCGGCGCGAGCTGGAGCTGCAGGCGTCCGCCCTGCGTCAGCAACACCAATTGGATTTTGCAAGACTGCGCCTGGGCCAAGACCTGCGCCGTGGCCACCATATCGCCGAAAAGGAAGATATTGTCCACCTTGGCGGCTTCGATCGCCAACAGTTCTTCGTCGTTTTGGGTGACAATCAGACGCTTTCCGGCCTTGCGGAGAAGGATGCCTTGCTCAATCAGATAGAGGTTGGTAGTCATGGGATTGCCCCTTGATGCTGCAAGAGATAATCTGCTTGAGGCATGCCTAGCGGTCGCCCGCTATCCACCCGCCTGACAACGGACAGCACTAAGCCACGGGCCTGCGGATGCTACCCAAGGTCGCGCCCCGGTCAAACCGGGAGCAAGCGGCCGCGCAACAGGCAGACTCGGTATTCTACCTTGACGGACGCCCGAACCCCTACTGCGTTGTCGGACAAGCACACGGTTTTGCGTCCGCGGCGCTCGCGACCGGCAGCCGCCGTCAGGCCCTCCCGCATTAGCCGCGCTCCTGTCCCCAAGTCCTGAGCTTGTCCACGGCCAGCCACTTTTGCTCATCCGAAGCCGCCGTAGTCTCGACCCAGAATTTGGCCGAGAATCTGCCGTCCGAATATATGCCTATCACTTGCCCGCGCGAGAGCCGGAAATCATTCTTTTGCGGCCGATCGGGATTGGCGTAAAAGGAACGGCAGGTGCGGCCGAACGGGTTGTCTCGGATGACTCGCTCCATGTAACTCCGTATCTCGGCTTGCTTGGCCGAGATGTGATCCGAACCGATGCGAGGCGCTTCCTGACGCCTGGCCGGCTTGAGAGCCTCAACCTTGCCCAAGTCGATGCGGTCGCGAAAATTCTCGTGCATGATTAGGCCCGCCGAAGACAGGTGCAGGAAGGTTTCTCCCTCTTGGACTTCGCGCTCTACCAGGCTTTCCAGCTTTTCGTCCCACTCCTCTGCAAACTGCCTGATGGAGACGAAGTCGTCCGCCTGATGCAAAGTCTCGAATATGCCCAGGTTATTGCGCCATAGCGCTTCATCCAAGGCTATGGGCAAAGGCGGAAAACCGATGATGGTTTGCTGGGTGAAATGTTCGTGCTTGTAATACACGGGCACGCCCAAGGCCTGACCAATCATCACGGCAATGGCGATCTGGGCCTTGTACCCGCCCGTAGCGTTGATAGCACAGGCGGACGGCCCGTATTGACGAATGCGATCACATAACTGGCGTACCAGATTCCGCAAGCCCCGCGTACGAAAGAGTTTGGGATCGTCGTCCTTCAATCCTTCCACTTCATGCAGTTGTACGGCGTTATCTCGCCAACCGCGCAGTTCATAGACGCGTTTCAACAGCCCCCCGATATTCCGGCCTTCATCCGTATCGGAATGAAAGAAATGGATTGCGGGCCGCGCGGCCACGAATTCTTCAGCCAACAGGGCTTCAATGGAATTGATCTCCGCGCCGCTGGATCGATCTTGCGGCTCCAGGCGCTTGATATGCCGGGCCGCCTCTTCCCAGTCCGCTGGCGTGAATCCAGCCGGCTCTTTACTGAACCGCTTTTGCAAATGCCGCTTGAGGCTTATGCCTACCGTACACAACAGAATATAGGGTTGCATGGACATCGGAATCGTTCCTCCTCTTGAAAAAGCGGTAGCACTCAGAGCGAAAATCCAACCATAACTTCCTATTCAGCCCGTATCAAGGGCATTGACTCCCGTTCTTGGCTTTGCGTCCCAGGAGAGTGCGAAGGGCGCCCCAGCGCTTGACAGGCGATCCCGCAAGCGGTTGCTCCAGAATAGAGAAGATAACTTCGCGAGACCTGATCGATGCCTATCCGTGCTGGCCGCGAGAGCGGAACGCCAGAAGCACGGCAGGAATGACCATGATGCATAGGAGATCTGGAACAGCTTTGCCTTGGATGCAGTTGTGACGGGGGCATGAACTCTATCCTGTGGATATTCCAATGCCAGAACGGACGGGGAACATCCTTGTTCGGCAAGAGGCCATTGGGGTATGCCTGGAGAGGCAGCGGAAGATATGAGAATAACTTGCCAAACGCGACTTCTACGGTACAATGGTGTAGGCTTAGTGCCTTGGCATTGAGACTGAGTCCAGTGCGCCATGGAATGTGCCGTAGGAACCTGACCCGTCCGTCATGTTGCCAATCTCCTAGGCATGTTCCAACAGAGGTAGATTAGGAGCCTATGGGCATTGGAACAGCCTAAATTGAGGTATCGGAGGGCTACCATGATAGTATTATCGGCAGAGTTAAGATTGTTTGCCGGATTCGGGGGCATGACTGTACGGCTTTATGTGGTGAAACCGGGAAATCTGGCAGTAAACTGATGCCCTGATGAAGAAGGGATTGAAACATTCTTCCTGCGAAATTCCCTCATCTTGTTGCGGTTCACAGTAAACTGATGCCCTGATGAAGAAGGGATTGAAACCGAAACGGGGCCGCGATGATCCGCAAGATGATCCTCTTATCCCAGTAAACTGATGCCCTGATGAAGAAGGGATTGAAACATTCTTCCTGCGTTATGTTTTTACGAAGGGATTGAAACCGAAACGCTTCCGCAGATGCAGTAAACTGATGCCCTGATGAAGAAGGGATTGAAACAGCAGGATTACTTTCAAGGCGAACTCCTCTGATTTGTCAGTAAACTGATGCCCTGATGAAGAAGGGATTGAAACACAAGTTTCTGCCACTTGTAATACTCGACTGTATCTTCCAGTAAACTGATGCCCTGATGAAGAAGGGATTGAAACGCTCTCGATGTAGATCAATGCGGGGTGCTTTATATTCATCACAGTAAACTGATGCCCTGATGAAGAAGGGATTGAAACCGCGCCAGAACGCCGCGCTCTCGAAGGAGCCGTCGGCCAGTAAACTGATGCCCTGATGAAGAAGGGATTGAAACGCGCATCGCGGTGTCTCTCGATGTAGATCAATGCGGGGTGCCAGTAAACTGATGCCCTGATGAAGAAGGGATTGAAACGCTTTGGCGACCGCGTCGCGGTCTACGGGCGTATCTCAGTAAACTGATGCCCTGATGAAGAAGGGATTGAAACGGCAAAGACGGCATAGGGCATCGGTTCCATATCGAGTCTCAGTAAACTGATGCCCTGATGAAGAAGGGATTGAAACGTCGCCCATTACGTTTGACGTGCCGATGGCCGGCTCCCAGTAAACTGATGCCCTGATGAAGAAGGGATTGAAACAACGCCGAGACCGGCTGCAGGATCAAGGATTGGAAATCCAGTAAACTGATGCCCTGATGAAGAAGGGATTGAAACCACGGCGCAGAACGGCCACGATCTCCGTCTTGGACGAAGACCAGTAAACTGATGCCCTGATGAAGAAGGGATTGAAACTGCCGCGGCTCCCCTGCCTGTGCTCCACCATCGCGTCCAGTAAACTGATGCCCTGATGAAGAAGGGATTGAAACGCCGCGCGGGGGCTTCTTGCCTTGCTTGTAGACCTTGCCGCAGTAAACTGATGCCCTGATGAAGAAGGGATTGAAACCGCCTGCCTCCGCGAAACCCGCGACTCCACCGAAGCCCAGTAAACTGATGCCCTGATGAAGAAGGGATTGAAACGTAACCTCGATTGTCCATCGTCTCCGTGAACGTGGGAATGCCAGTAAACTGATGCCCTGATGAAGAAGGGATTGAAACCAATCCGAGAGCCTTCTCCAGATTAATATCGCTATGGTCCAGTAAACTGATGCCCTGATGAAGAAGGGATTGAAACAGCCGCGCGGGGCGTATGGGGCGCCGCGCGGGGCCGCGCAGTAAACTGATGCCCTGATGAAGAAGGGATTGAAACCTCGGCCTGTTCCGGGGTTTCCGCCTGCAAGGCGCGCCAGTAAACTGATGCCCTGATGAAGAAGGGATTGAAACGCCTTCTTAACCTCTTCCGGAACCTCAAGGTCTACGCTCAGTAAACTGATGCCCTGATGAAGAAGGGATTGAAACGATTTCATATGGAAAATTCATGCAGATTAGCATCAAATATCAGTAAACTGATGCCCTGATGAAGAAGGGATTGAAACTTCTCCATCTTTTAACTCCTCAATTGAATCTAAATGCTTCAGTAAACTGATGCCCTGATGAAGAAGGGATTGAAACAGGAAAAAGAGGAAGTTGCCAAGCGCATTTCCGAGGACAGTAAACTGATGCCCTGATGAAGAAGGGATTGAAACCACACGATTCCGGAAGACTCCCCTATCTACTACGCGTCTCCAGTAAACTGATGCCCTGATGAAGAAGGGATTGAAACAGAAGGGGATGGGGAAGTGGGTCGACAAGGCCCGTCGCACAGTAAACTGATGCCCTGATGAAGAAGGGATTGAAACCTGCTCGTCGATATAGTCTTCGAGTTGCTCAACGGCCTGCAGTAAACTGATGCCCTGATGAAGAAGGGATTGAAACACGGATCCAGTAGCGTGCGCGTTCCCGCGTTTCGTCACAGTAAACTGATGCCCTGATGAAGAAGGGATTGAAACACGGATCCAGTAGCGTGCGCGTTCCCGCGTTTCGTCACAGTAAACTGATGCCCTGATGAAGAAGGGATTGAAACGTTGGCTTTCGCCTCCGCGATGGCCGCGAGTTTCTTTTCCAGTAAACTGATGCCCTGATGAAGAAGGGATTGAAACGCGCGGACCCCGCTGACGCGCGGCCCCGCGTCAGGTCTCAGTAAACTGATGCCCTGATGAAGAAGGGATTGAAACTGCGGCACGCTTCGCGGCTTGGGCTTCGGCGGCTTCGGTCAGTAAACTGATGCCCTGATGAAGAAGGGATTGAAACACTCTCTAGCGTACCTTTCGAACACCTCTTTTGCTGTACAGTAAACTGATGCCCTGATGAAGAAGGGATTGAAACGGAATTTTAATTCTCCATCCACCGCCGCCAATTTCAACCCAGTAAACTGATGCCCTGATGAAGAAGGGATTGAAACGGATTCCGTCTGCGGTTTTTACCTTGATCCAAGAATAACAGTAAACTGATGCCCTGATGAAGAAGGGATTGAAACCGCGACGTATTCGTTTTCTCTGCGACGCAGCGCGTCCGCAGTAAACTGATGCCCTGATGAAGAAGGGATTGAAACTTGGCGATGTCGAAGGGCCCGATAGCCCCTTCGCGGACCAGTAAACTGATGCCCTGATGAAGAAGGGATTGAAACGTCCTCCTGCCGCTTCCACTGGATCTCGAAGGGCGGCTCGCAGTAAACTGATGCCCTGATGAAGAAGGGATTGAAACAATCGTGTACCGTCGGGGCCCAGCCGGGGCTGTGCATGTCAGTAAACTGATGCCCTGATGAAGAAGGGATTGAAACCGTTCCCGTTCCGTGGCTCCCCACATGAATATGATGAATCAGTAAACTGATGCCCTGATGAAGAAGGGATTGAAACGGAACTACTAACGCTTACGGTGATAGTGAAATCATGCCCAGTAAACTGATGCCCTGATGAAGAAGGGATTGAAACAACTTCCGCATTCCAGCCCCTGCAGGCCCCGCGCGGCGCGCAGTAAACTGATGCCCTGATGAAGAAGGGATTGAAACCTCTACGAATTGCGACATGTCATTCCCACCTCACTTCTTCCAGTAAACTGATGCCCTGATGAAGAAGGGATTGAAACAAAGATCATCGCTTGTCTTGACCTTGGCCTCCAGAGTAACAGTAAACTGATGCCCTGATGAAGAAGGGATTGAAACCTCAGCGCCGAGGCGGCGGAGCGGCTCAAGACGGACTGCAGTAAACTGATGCCCTGATGAAGAAGGGATTGAAACAAGCCAAGAGCCGCATTGCCGAACTGGAAGTGCAGTTGGAACAGTAAACTGATGCCCTGATGAAGAAGGGATTGAAACATAATCATTCGCGCATCGACCGGCGATACGGTTTCAGGACAGTAAACTGATGCCCTGATGAAGAAGGGATTGAAACCGTCAAGCCATCGCCTCTTGCGCATGATGCGCCTATCAGTAAACTGATGCCCTGATGAAGAAGGGATTGAAACCAGGCCCCAATCCTCTGTGAAGAGTTGCCGGATGCGGTTCAGTAAACTGATGCCCTGATGAAGAAGGGATTGAAACCCTCCTAGGAGCGAGGGCGGCGGCGACCGGCGCGATAGCAGTAAACTGATGCCCTGATGAAGAAGGGATTGAAACCGTCCGCGAGGTGCTGGTCTACCTCCGCCAGGCACCACCAACAGTAAACTGATGCCCTGATGAAGAAGGGATTGAAACGAAGATAAGCAAGGATGGGCAGTCATTAAAAATCAATCCAGTAAACTGATGCCCTGATGAAGAAGGGATTGAAACATGGTGTAATCCTGAAGACCTCGAAGCGGACGGCCGAACCAGTAAACTGATGCCCTGATGAAGAAGGGATTGAAACATGGTGTAATCCTGAAGACCTCGAAGCGGACGGCCGAACCAGTAAACTGATGCCCTGATGAAGAAGGGATTGAAACCCTGCCGAGCTGTTGGCGGAAAGCGCGGACTTGATCCGTTGGCAGTAAACTGATGCCCTGATGAAGAAGGGATTGAAACCTCTTGTGACCGCTACCACGTGGCTGCGGGTAACCACCGCCAGTAAACTGATGCCCTGATGAAGAAGGGATTGAAACGGAGATGTCGGGATTGTCGCCAATCTCGGCATTGCCATCCAGTAAACTGATGCCCTGATGAAGAAGGGATTGAAACAGCCACGTCAAGGTGGCCGTCAGCGGCGTGCGCGAGCCAGTAAACTGATGCCCTGATGAAGAAGGGATTGAAACCTCTTCAAGCCTTTTGGTATATCGACCATCATGGGTCTTTCAGTAAACTGATGCCCTGATGAAGAAGGGATTGAAACCTCAGATTGGGATACAGGTCCATCACGGTTTGCGCCAAACAGTAAACTGATGCCCTGATGAAGAAGGGATTGAAACGCCATCTACAAAGAATTTGTGGCGACAAGTAACGACATGCAGTAAACTGATGCCCTGATGAAGAAGGGATTGAAACTCGGGCGGGGCAGGCGGGGGCGCTACCAGCTGGCGTCCAACAGTAAACTGATGCCCTGATGAAGAAGGGATTGAAACGGTAACCGCAATCCCAATAGCCGAGCCATCCGCCAAGTCAGTCAGTAAACTGATGCCCTGATGAAGAAGGGATTGAAACGTGCGGGCGGCGGGCGGGCGAAGCGTCAGCGAGGATCCCAGTAAACTGATGCCCTGATGAAGAAGGGATTGAAACTAAGCCCTACACAAAGCCCTAGGTTACCTCAACGCCTAACAGTAAACTGATGCCCTGATGAAGAAGGGATTGAAACTGCAGAAATTGAAGTACCCGTTTGTAACGGAAGCTTTCAGTAAACTGATGCCCTGATGAAGAAGGGATTGAAACGCGCGCGGCACGCGGCAGGTTGACAAGTTGTCCGTGCATGCAGTAAACTGATGCCCTGATGAAGAAGGGATTGAAACGGCGCGCCTCGCGGTGGCGCTCGATCACGAGCAAGGCGCAGTAAACTGATGCCCTGATGAAGAAGGGATTGAAACCGCCTTTGCAGGCAGTGCCACATCTGCGGATGCGACACTCAGTAAACTGATGCCCTGATGAAGAAGGGATTGAAACATGTCCTGGTAAATCTCTTCGCGGGTCATTAATTACTCCAGTAAACTGATGCCCTGATGAAGAAGGGATTGAAACATGTCCTGGTAAATCTCTTCGCGGGTCATTAATTACTCCAGTAAACTGATGCCCTGATGAAGAAGGGATTGAAACGCCACTACGTCGATAGAGCCATCCAGCGTATCGCCCCAGCAGTAAACTGATGCCCTGATGAAGAAGGGATTGAAACGGCCCAACAAGGGCGGGGAGGACTCGAACCTCCTGCAGTCAGTAAACTGATGCCCTGATGAAGAAGGGATTGAAACAATCGTACCCGTTTCGGCGGCGGCGATTTGGCTGTGTTCGCAGTAAACTGATGCCCTGATGAAGAAGGGATTGAAACTCGGGCCATAGCACCATCTGCCGGCCCTGCATCTCGGCTCAGTAAACTGATGCCCTGATGAAGAAGGGATTGAAACATCCGCCCTGGTCATCCGGGCGTCGATGAGCGGCCACGCAGTAAACTGATGCCCTGATGAAGAAGGGATTGAAACTTCCACCAGTCGCCCAGTGAAAGGTCGCAGCTGCTACCCAGTAAACTGATGCCCTGATGAAGAAGGGATTGAAACGATTGTACGAGGCCGCCCCAGCGACGACGCTCGCGCCCGACAGTAAACTGATGCCCTGATGAAGAAGGGATTGAAACAGGGCGCCGGCGACCGTCACTGTCAGCGTATCCGCCCCAGTAAACTGATGCCCTGATGAAGAAGGGATTGAAACGGGATGCTACGGGCAGCCGCAGGGCGTGCGGGGTAAGGTCAGTAAACTGATGCCCTGATGAAGAAGGGATTGAAACAGGGCGGGCGCGAGTTCCCTAGAGGGTACATCCAGGCAGTAAACTGATGCCCTGATGAAGAAGGGATTGAAACGCCATTGACGCCGGCGATGAGATAGATCCCGTACGCAACACAGTAAACTGATGCCCTGATGAAGAAGGGATTGAAACTTCCTCGATCCCACCATCCGGAAGCCCCACGCCGAAATCCAGTAAACTGATGCCCTGATGAAGAAGGGATTGAAACAGCTGCAATGTTCCAAGTGCTCTTCGCACATTTCGCACCCAGTAAACTGATGCCCTGATGAAGAAGGGATTGAAACACTGGCACCCCGGCCTGAATGAGCAGCCGCGAAACGGCAGTAAACTGATGCCCTGATGAAGAAGGGATTGAAACGTCCCTGATGCGACTCAGCGCCCGCGCGGGCCGTACGCGCAGTAAACTGATGCCCTGATGAAGAAGGGATTGAAACAGCTCAATGCCAAATGAACTCCGAAACACCCGCAATCCAGTAAACTGATGCCCTGATGAAGAAGGGATTGAAACAGTGTCTATAAACCCAATAGATTGGTCGAAAAACTCGTCATCCAGTAAACTGATGCCCTGATGAAGAAGGGATTGAAACTTCCACACCCAGATGGCTGCTGGATTATCGTCCATAAGCAGTAAACTGATGCCCTGATGAAGAAGGGATTGAAACACAGCGTTGTAGAGCCTTTCCCAAAACCAATAACGCAGACAGTAAACTGATGCCCTGATGAAGAAGGGATTGAAACAAATGCCGCTCTTTGCTTAGCCACTTCCGCTTCATCATTTCAGTAAACTGATGCCCTGATGAAGAAGGGATTGAAACTTCCAGCGTCCGCGCGCTGGATTTTACGCTCATATTAATCAGTAAACTGATGCCCTGATGAAGAAGGGATTGAAACCGCCGCTCGTCGCCGTCGGCAACGATCCGCACGGCCTGCAGTAAACTGATGCCCTGATGAAGAAGGGATTGAAACTCCCTGATCCAGCAATTCGTTGATTACCTCGTTCCATGCAGTAAACTGATGCCCTGATGAAGAAGGGATTGAAACCGGATCGGGACTGGCCCCCAGCGCCGAAGCCGGACGCGCAGTAAACTGATGCCCTGATGAAGAAGGGATTGAAACTTGCTCGATGGAGATGCTGGACGGCGCGATGGGCGAGACCAGTAAACTGATGCCCTGATGAAGAAGGGATTGAAACCCTCCGGCTTGACCTGATGCGCGTAGGCCAGCGGGATGACAGTAAACTGATGCCCTGATGAAGAAGGGATTGAAACAGGTGCATACATCCCTGCGGCATTTTTGGGATCGCCTCGCAGTAAACTGATGCCCTGATGAAGAAGGGATTGAAACCCGCCTGGAATTTTTCCTGCGCTTGGCTTCCAGAGCTGCCAGTAAACTGATGCCCTGATGAAGAAGGGATTGAAACTGCATGCCCCGTGTGATTGACGCAGTTCTTGGCGTCTTCAGTAAACTGATGCCCTGATGAAGAAGGGATTGAAACCCCTGCGTGTGTCGGATGGTAGCGCGCGGCGACGACTCCTGGCAGTAAACTGATGCCCTGATGAAGAAGGGATTGAAACTGGTGGCGAACAGCTTGGCGCTGTTGGCCGTCCAGGCGCGCAGTAAACTGATGCCCTGATGAAGAAGGGATTGAAACGCTTACCGACGTGGACGGCATCGGCCAGGTAACCGCCGCCAGTAAACTGATGCCCTGATGAAGAAGGGATTGAAACCGCGGCGACGTCGGCGCCGAGACGTTCAGCAAGCGCCGGCAGTAAACTGATGCCCTGATGAAGAAGGGATTGAAACGGCATCAATTTATCGCCTTTCGTGAAACGATTAATAGCACAGTAAACTGATGCCCTGATGAAGAAGGGATTGAAACTACGATAGTCGCCGGCGCGCCGGCTGACGTCTGGCCGTCCCAGTAAACTGATGCCCTGATGAAGAAGGGATTGAAACGTGGCGCAAATCATGCACCTTTATGCCACGAGATACTCCCAGTAAACTGATGCCCTGATGAAGAAGGGATTGAAACAGTAGCAAACCTGTAGGGATGGTCGTGCTCGTCGTCCTCAGTAAACTGATGCCCTGATGAAGAAGGGATTGAAACCATCGTGCAGACAGTGGTGGTGTGGCGCACTGGGCACAACCAGTAAACTGATGCCCTGATGAAGAAGGGATTGAAACTGCCAAATATGCACCATTGCGGTGCATTACCCGGAAAACCAGTAAACTGATGCCCTGATGAAGAAGGGATTGAAACGCGGTCGTTCCCGCGGCTCCGGTCGTTCCCGCGGTTCCCAGTAAACTGATGCCCTGATGAAGAAGGGATTGAAACAGGTACACGTCCTCGCCGTCCAGTCCATCCCCGATGAGATGCAGTAAACTGATGCCCTGATGAAGAAGGGATTGAAACATATACTTGCAAGAAAAACAGCGTTTTTTCTCTACCAAGCAGTAAACTGATGCCCTGATGAAGAAGGGATTGAAACCAGAGCAAGGAAGAGTATCGACGTTAAAGCCAAGACTCCAGTAAACTGATGCCCTGATGAAGAAGGGATTGAAACTGAACACTGTGCGCCCGTTAAGGGCGCATCGGATAACACAGTAAACTGATGCCCTGATGAAGAAGGGATTGAAACCAGGCTGTTAGCCTTCCGTCTGGAGCGCTTCCGCCCTGCAGTAAACTGATGCCCTGATGAAGAAGGGATTGAAACGGTCGTTATTTGCGTGCCGCGGATTTGCGGCGTCTCTTCCAGTAAACTGATGCCCTGATGAAGAAGGGATTGAAACGCTGGACACGACGATCAGCCTGGGGCACGTGGTGCGCCCAGTAAACTGATGCCCTGATGAAGAAGGGATTGAAACCGCGCCAACGGCAACGTAGAGGTCGCCGCCCTGGGAGACAGTAAACTGATGCCCTGATGAAGAAGGGATTGAAACCATCGCCCATATGACGGCCGCCGTCGGCGGCCAGACCAGCCAGTAAACTGATGCCCTGATGAAGAAGGGATTGAAACATCCCCACTCCTCGACCGTAACAGCCCACAACGAACAGCAGTAAACTGATGCCCTGATGAAGAAGGGATTGAAACAAGTTATACGTGTGCGGCTTAACGGCCGCCATGTATTCCAGTAAACTGATGCCCTGATGAAGAAGGGATTGAAACTCAATCAGAATTGATCGTCCGCAGGAATAAAAAATCTGCCAGTAAACTGATGCCCTGATGAAGAAGGGATTGAAACTCTACCAGACACGCGCGCCGAACGCAAGCGCGCATCCCAGTAAACTGATGCCCTGATGAAGAAGGGATTGAAACCGCTGCGCTTCGTCCAGGCTGATACCCAGCCATTGTTCCAGTAAACTGATGCCCTGATGAAGAAGGGATTGAAACTCGACGCCCAGCTTACGGAACGGGCCGCGCAGCATGTACACAGTAAACTGATGCCCTGATGAAGAAGGGATTGAAACCGTTGTATCTTCAGATCGCGCTGATTCTGCTCGCGAATACAGTAAACTGATGCCCTGATGAAGAAGGGATTGAAACGCGCCTGATGCCGCAATTGCAGATCAAGGTGCCGACCCCAGTAAACTGATGCCCTGATGAAGAAGGGATTGAAACTGCAGAAGGCCGCCATCATGTGGAACTTGCGTGCCAGCCAGTAAACTGATGCCCTGATGAAGAAGGGATTGAAACAATCTTGAATCCCCAGTGATTCATAACTTCCCGGGCTTCAGTAAACTGATGCCCTGATGAAGAAGGGATTGAAACGGATCGCAAGCGGTTTTCTGCAAATCTTCTTTGCAAAAATCAGTAAACTGATGCCCTGATGAAGAAGGGATTGAAACCTCGCGGGTAAGGGAAATTCGTTGGGCCATGTCTGCCTCCAGTAAACTGATGCCCTGATGAAGAAGGGATTGAAACCAATCGTGCCGGTAGCAGCGGCGTAGTCATCTAGCAGACTCCAGTAAACTGATGCCCTGATGAAGAAGGGATTGAAACCCGGCCGTCAGGGCCGACCCGGTAGTACTCCCAAGCCTCGCAGTAAACTGATGCCCTGATGAAGAAGGGATTGAAACTACACGATGCGTTCCCTTGCCGTGGCCGCTTTGCGCTGCAGTAAACTGATGCCCTGATGAAGAAGGGATTGAAACGTCGCCGCGGGCTTCCGCATCGTGCGGTTTTTCGGAGCACAGTAAACTGATGCCCTGATGAAGAAGGGATTGAAACGCATCGCCGCCGCATCCTCCAGTCCGTCTACGTCTATGCAGTAAACTGATGCCCTGATGAAGAAGGGATTGAAACAATGGAAGAAATGCGCTGCCTGATGCGAAGGGAAATCGCAGTAAACTGATGCCCTGATGAAGAAGGGATTGAAACGTGGTAGCCCTTGGCCTTTTGGGCCTTGAGCCACTTCCCAGTAAACTGATGCCCTGATGAAGAAGGGATTGAAACGAACACGTCGCCGGCGTACTGCTTGCAGACCTCAAACACAGTAAACTGATGCCCTGATGAAGAAGGGATTGAAACAACAGCGTAAGAATGCATAGCACTCTCCGTGTGTGTGCAAACAGTAAACTGATGCCCTGATGAAGAAGGGATTGAAACCAATATAAATCTTCTCAGGCTGGCAGCTGCATGTAACTCAGTAAACTGATGCCCTGATGAAGAAGGGATTGAAACCATCAACAGCCCGGCTCCATCCGCTCCGACACGGCCCACAGTAAACTGATGCCCTGATGAAGAAGGGATTGAAACTGAGACTTTAGCCTTCATGTATCTTCTCCTTGTGAGCGACCAGTAAACTGATGCCCTGATGAAGAAGGGATTGAAACGACGCGGGGCCTGCGCCCCGCCGCTTCCTCGGCGTCCCGCAGTAAACTGATGCCCTGATGAAGAAGGGATTGAAACATCAGCATTGGCGTAACAGCCAATTACGGCAATCCGACAGTAAACTGATGCCCTGATGAAGAAGGGATTGAAACCCACTTCTCTTCGGAGATGGTGGTGTTTGCATCCTCGCAGTAAACTGATGCCCTGATGAAGAAGGGATTGAAACTGGTAAAGGGAAGTAAAGAGTCGCCGCGGGGCGAGTCGCAGTAAACTGATGCCCTGATGAAGAAGGGATTGAAACGAATCCTGGATTGATCCCGGTCGCTAACAGGACATGGACAGTAAACTGATGCCCTGATGAAGAAGGGATTGAAACAACTGGGAAGGTAGCATTATATACAACGTTGTTCGATGCAGTAAACTGATGCCCTGATGAAGAAGGGATTGAAACTGTATCAAATGGACATAAAAACAAGCCTAAAAAAACAAACCAGTAAACTGATGCCCTGATGAAGAAGGGATTGAAACTGAACTGCTGCACATCCTTCGCCACCGTCATCTTGCGAACAGTAAACTGATGCCCTGATGAAGAAGGGATTGAAACAATCCGGCTTGGAGTCGAATTCAATGTCAATAATTTCACCAGTAAACTGATGCCCTGATGAAGAAGGGATTGAAACGCAGACCAAAGCTGCTTCTTCAGAAAAGTCAGGATTTCCAGTAAACTGATGCCCTGATGAAGAAGGGATTGAAACAGATAAGTGGCATTAAGAGGCAGTTCGTGATTCATCCTCAGTAAACTGATGCCCTGATGAAGAAGGGATTGAAACGTAACCAGCCACAACGAACAGCCCATAGCATCCTCCTTGGACAGTAAACTGATGCCCTGATGAAGAAGGGATTGAAACTCTTCTCCGCCAATATGCAGAATGCGTGTATTGGCTTTCCAGTAAACTGATGCCCTGATGAAGAAGGGATTGAAACGTGCAAGGCGCGCGGCCGCTGGCAGTCCGACGCGGCGCCAGTAAACTGATGCCCTGATGAAGAAGGGATTGAAACGAACCTATCGCATAAACAGGAAACGGCATACTGAATTGACAGTAAACTGATGCCCTGATGAAGAAGGGATTGAAACGTGCAAGGCGCGCGGCCGCTGGCAGTCCGACGCGGCGCCAGTAAACTGATGCCCTGATGAAGAAGGGATTGAAACGAACCTATCGCATAAACAGGAAACGGCATACTGAATTGACAGTAAACTGATGCCCTGATGAAGAAGGGATTGAAACAGTAAGAAAGAAGTTCCTGAAAAGGAAGAGGAAGTTTCGCAGTAAACTGATGCCCTGATGAAGAAGGGATTGAAACAGTGCGACGCGGGACCGGAGGGCGCGCGTGGCACCCAGTAAACTGATGCCCTGATGAAGAAGGGATTGAAACCGGATGCCCCATACCTTGTCGGACGTTTCTTTCACCAACAGTAAACTGATGCCCTGATGAAGAAGGGATTGAAACCTCGAAAGGCCAGCCTTCCTCAAGGATCACCTCCTTCAGTAAACTGATGCCCTGATGAAGAAGGGATTGAAACGGAGAGATAGATGCGCGGGGCCAAAGTCTGGCCCTTTGCAGTAAACTGATGCCCTGATGAAGAAGGGATTGAAACCCACTGATTGATAGTGGGTGGTTGCTGCATTGGCAGACAGTAAACTGATGCCCTGATGAAGAAGGGATTGAAACGAGGGCGGCCTTCTTACGGGCAGCCGTGGTGGCTCGGTCAGTAAACTGATGCCCTGATGAAGAAGGGATTGAAACCATGGACTGTGCCCCGTGAAAGCGGCCAAATGGCCTTGCAGTAAACTGATGCCCTGATGAAGAAGGGATTGAAACGAAGAAACCCCTGACTACAGTCATCGTGCCGTTTCCGAGAACAGTAAACTGATGCCCTGATGAAGAAGGGATTGAAACATGGCAAGGGCCATTCTGCAGGACTCAGCCGCTATGGGGGCTTCCAGTAAACTGATGCCCTGATGAAGAAGGGATTGAAACCCATCCCATACGAGGGAGGGAGGGGGCGCATGCGCCCCCCAGTAAACTGATGCCCTGATGAAGAAGGGATTGAAACATACACCGTGATAAGGCTGTGGCCCAAGGCCCGCAGCCCAGTAAACTGATGCCCTGATGAAGAAGGGATTGAAACGCCAATGACGAGTGGGCTTACGCCCACAATGCACACCACAGTAAACTGATGCCCTGATGAAGAAGGGATTGAAACATTCTCGTGCTTTTATGCACAACAAAAGTGCCCCAACCCAGTAAACTGATGCCCTGATGAAGAAGGGATTGAAACAAACACCGCTTGGCTTCTACCATTCTAAACATGATACTCAGTAAACTGATGCCCTGATGAAGAAGGGATTGAAACTGGGCTCAGGCTGGAAGCCCCGATGATATTCCATCTTCCAGTAAACTGATGCCCTGATGAAGAAGGGATTGAAACGATCACAAGGGTCGGCCGAGGATTTTCGTCCTGGAGTTGCAGTAAACTGATGCCCTGATGAAGAAGGGATTGAAACTGACGCAGTATGATCTGGTGCGACTGATGCGCATCCACGCAGTAAACTGATGCCCTGATGAAGAAGGGATTGAAACGATCGAGACCGATCTGCACTCCCTTGTCCAGTCGTTCCCAGTAAACTGATGCCCTGATGAAGAAGGGATTGAAACTGCGACTTTTCCCATAGCGATGCTCCTGATTATGACCCAGTAAACTGATGCCCTGATGAAGAAGGGATTGAAACCGACTGGCGGAGCAGATCTCGCATTTCACGGGAGGATACCAGTAAACTGATGCCCTGATGAAGAAGGGATTGAAACTTGGGTGTTGGACTTTATCTCACTGGATGATGAGGCATTCAGTAAACTGATGCCCTGATGAAGAAGGGATTGAAACGTCAGCATCATCGATCAGGACGGCAACGTCCTGATCGACAGTAAACTGATGCCCTGATGAAGAAGGGATTGAAACGCGCCGGTGCCAGGTGCTATTAAGCACCTTATAACTCTCAGTAAACTGATGCCCTGATGAAGAAGGGATTGAAACGTGACACGCATTGCCTTACGGTTGCTATTTTTTGATACAGTAAACTGATGCCCTGATGAAGAAGGGATTGAAACCGATTTCAATATGGGTTATTCCCCCTATAATCCAGAAAACCAGTAAACTGATGCCCTGATGAAGAAGGGATTGAAACATTCACTTGTCTGATTCTGTACGGCGGCGTTAACCGCCAGCAGTAAACTGATGCCCTGATGAAGAAGGGATTGAAACGTATGCAACGTCAGGCTTTCCCGCCCGTACGCGGCTACCAGTAAACTGATGCCCTGATGAAGAAGGGATTGAAACCGCCGAAGGCCACGCGGGCGTGGCTGGGACTGGCGAAGGCAGTAAACTGATGCCCTGATGAAGAAGGGATTGAAACTATAGTAACCTTCCGCCAGAGCAAAATCGATCAAAAAGACATCAGTAAACTGATGCCCTGATGAAGAAGGGATTGAAACTCATTCGGCCCGGATAGCCGTACACCGAATTGTCGCGGTACAGTAAACTGATGCCCTGATGAAGAAGGGATTGAAACGTTGTCAATTCCCATGTCTCCAACTTTTGAATCTAAACAGTAAACTGATGCCCTGATGAAGAAGGGATTGAAACCGATACGCATTCTGATACCAATCTCCATAACAACTCTCCATCAGTAAACTGATGCCCTGATGAAGAAGGGATTGAAACTTTCCGCGGCGAATCTTGATTCCGAACTTCATGACAACTCAGTAAACTGATGCCCTGATGAAGAAGGGATTGAAACGGTTACCGTGTATCCCATAATGGACAGCAAACGTTCAAACTCAGTAAACTGATGCCCTGATGAAGAAGGGATTGAAACGTTGAAAATATGCAACGGTTGGGATATACCAATCGTTTGACAGTAAACTGATGCCCTGATGAAGAAGGGATTGAAACGTTGCGCGCCCTATCGCGGGCCTACCAACTGGCGTCCGTCAGTAAACTGATGCCCTGATGAAGAAGGGATTGAAACCGTTCCTCCCAAATGGGTTCGGCAGATTGAAAACAACACAGTAAACTGATGCCCTGATGAAGAAGGGATTGAAACCGGTTTGTTCTTGTTGGCAATTTGTCCCCATAATTCTAGTCAGTAAACTGATGCCCTGATGAAGAAGGGATTGAAACGTTCGCCAAACGATTTGCGGCGGCTGATTTCATCGGCCAGTAAACTGATGCCCTGATGAAGAAGGGATTGAAACGCCGTCCGGATGCTCTTTGAAATCCTCTGGAGGCAACACAGTAAACTGATGCCCTGATGAAGAAGGGATTGAAACCATCGCCATCGAACAGCCCCGCGTGATCCAGCGGGCACTCAGTAAACTGATGCCCTGATGAAGAAGGGATTGAAACGGCCTGGGCGCGGCGGGCCTGGGCGGCTTCCGTGCGCACCCAGTAAACTGATGCCCTGATGAAGAAGGGATTGAAACTTTCTGCCTGTCGGACGTCCTGCGCTTGTCCGATCCGACAGTAAACTGATGCCCTGATGAAGAAGGGATTGAAACCGTACAGGGGGCGGCCTGCCCGATGCCAATCCGCCGCACAGTAAACTGATGCCCTGATGAAGAAGGGATTGAAACGCAGTAACCAAGGCGCGGGCGACGGCGGCTGTTTCGGGCAGTAAACTGATGCCCTGATGAAGAAGGGATTGAAACCGCTATTGGCTGGACTGGTTCCATGGGCGTCTGCAATTCCAGTAAACTGATGCCCTGATGAAGAAGGGATTGAAACGGCAATGCGGCTGAACTTCACATCTTGCGTACGCGATCCAGTAAACTGATGCCCTGATGAAGAAGGGATTGAAACTGCAAGACAGGGCGAATGCGCGTCGCAGTTCCAAGCATGCAGTAAACTGATGCCCTGATGAAGAAGGGATTGAAACGGTTTAATTGCCACTCTTCAGGAATGCCTTGAAGTTCTCAGTAAACTGATGCCCTGATGAAGAAGGGATTGAAACTGAAATAACGAGTATGTTGGTTCAATACCTTGACGCGCAGTAAACTGATGCCCTGATGAAGAAGGGATTGAAACCAAGTAGTAAATCAACAAACGTAGCAATTGCACTTCTAACAGTAAACTGATGCCCTGATGAAGAAGGGATTGAAACCATGATTTGGCGATATGCCATGTACTACCTGGGCTTAGCAGTAAACTGATGCCCTGATGAAGAAGGGATTGAAACGATGTCCGCAACGCCTTTCAGGAAATCGCCCTACAACAGTAAACTGATGCCCTGATGAAGAAGGGATTGAAACGGATGGCATGTAGGCGTGCCCTATAATGCGGTATGGCTATGCAGTAAACTGATGCCCTGATGAAGAAGGGATTGAAACCATCAAACAGCATCGCATCCGCTCTTGTGCACTCGTTACAGTAAACTGATGCCCTGATGAAGAAGGGATTGAAACTCATGCCAAATCACTCGCTGCCAAGATGGACCTGCAACCAGTAAACTGATGCCCTGATGAAGAAGGGATTGAAACGAAGTTGGGGATGTACATGATGAACAGGCCTTCATCAGCAGTAAACTGATGCCCTGATGAAGAAGGGATTGAAACCCAAACTGATCGGCAGTTCGGCGGCAGGGTACAACGATTTCCCAGTAAACTGATGCCCTGATGAAGAACTGATGCCCTGATGAAGAAGGGATTGAAACTCCTTTCCGTTAGATGGTTCCTGTCCATCCCTAGAGCAAACAGTAAACTGATGCCCTGATGAAGAAGGGATTGAAACAGGGCGGCCCGCGCCGCCCGATAGCCGCCCTTTTGCGTCGCAGTAAACTGATGCCCTGATGAAGAAGGGATTGAAACCAGGCCGGCGGCGGCCGCGGCCGCCCGCCCCCCCCACATCAGTAAACTGATGCCCTGATGAAGAAGGGATTGAAACTTCGGTCATTGACTACGGGCAGGTTACGGAGGACATACACAGTAAACTGATGCCCTGATGAAGAAGGGATTGAAACTCCACGGAAGAGCCGAACTGGCGGAAGTACTGGAGCTTCCACAGTAAACTGATGCCCTGATGAAGAAGGGATTGAAACTGATTGGATCATAGCCTTCTTGAGTCTCCCTCCCTTCTCAGTAAACTGATGCCCTGATGAAGAAGGGATTGAAACGACAAGGCCATTCAAGAGGCGAAGGCTGGCAGGCATGGCTAGCAGTAAACTGATGCCCTGATGAAGAAGGGATTGAAACCCTGCCGTCTCGGCCCGGATGGCGCCGAGCGCATGGGCCAGTAAACTGATGCCCTGATGAAGAAGGGATTGAAACCAGATGCCATAGACGCCCGGTTGCGCGAGCAGCTGACCGCAGTAAACTGATGCCCTGATGAAGAAGGGATTGAAACATCGCCGACGCACTGGCCTGTAGCCTGACGCAGGCCGCCAGTAAACTGATGCCCTGATGAAGAAGGGATTGAAACGACGCCAACGAGATCATCGCCGTCAACAGCACGGGCACCAGTAAACTGATGCCCTGATGAAGAAGGGATTGAAACGGAATTTCACCATGTCGGAGACCACGTCGCCCGAGTGGCAGTAAACTGATGCCCTGATGAAGAAGGGATTGAAACGGAATTTCACCATGTCGGAGACCACGTCGCCCGAGTGGCAGTAAACTGATGCCCTGATGAAGAAGGGATTGAAACGATAGCAAGTTCTGCTTGCGGTAGGGCTTTTCTGGTCATACAGTAAACTGATGCCCTGATGAAGAAGAGACTGAAACCTTAAAAATGCTAGGCCGTGTTGAGGTAGGTTTTGTGGCGTTTGGAGTGCAGCCAGAGCTGAGTAGCGTTGAGATGTGACTTCATCAAAGACGCACCCTCTTCATTCGAGGAAGGAGATTTTTACGTTGCAATCCACTAACCCGTTCAGGGGCCAACAACAGCAAATCGCACACACTCAACAGATCCCAAATGTCATTGCCGTACATGTACTCAATCTGGTCCACTACCCGCATCGGTTCCGTAGCCAAGCCGTACCGTCTCTGCTGGCGCTTAGATGCGTGGCGTTTCGTCATCGGTTACCTCCCTGTTGCTTGGGTTACACGTACTGGTACATTTCATCGCGCTCAAATTCGTGCCGGCTCAAGTATCGCCCCACGCTGTCTGCTTTGGTTTGGTTACAGTTCGGGTGGGTGAGCTGCAGATTGGAGAGCCCGTTGATGTCGGCGCCCACGAACTCGGGGAAAGCCGATACCGGGTGGATATGATCGACGTGGAAATCCCCCCTGCAGATGGGCATCCAACATATCCCGCAATGTCCCTTCTGCACGCGCCACAACTGCGGCGCATGGCGGCGTACGGCAACCTTGCGCGTCAAGCTCCATATCGTCTTCAGGCGATTGACAACGCGGCCATAGTCAACGTATCGGCGGATGAACGTTGCATTCCCCAACGAATGGCTGGCAAACTTCTGGATCAGCCCGATTGCCTTGCTCGGGATTGCGTACTGGGTAACGAACCAGTCTTTAGGGATGAAGAATCCCATGTCAAGCGATGCCTCATGCCAGGTCAAGTAGGCGTCAAGTGCGCGGTGTACTTCGCAGTCATGGAGTCTGTACGGCGTGTCTGGGTACACCTCTTCGAGTTGGTGTACTATCTCGTCTGGTGCAACTGGCAATTGGCTATCCATCGCGGTTACCTCTCTGCTGGTAAGTGCGGATAATCTGACTCACTAAGTATCGCGTCCGGCGCGCGCCGAGCCCGTCGCCCCTGCGCATTCAGCGCCCGCGCGATGTCGGCGTAGGACGCATCCGATACATGCATGCCGAGCCAATGTGCGCCGCTCCCCGCGGTGGGGATGCAGTCGCCCTTCAATCACCTGCCAGCCGAACGGCGGGTGCGCCGACGCGGATACCGCGCGCCTGCACTTCGACCAGCGCCGCCCGCGTCCGTTCCGACAGCGTTTCAGCCCAGAGTTCGGCCCAGACAAGCGCCATGCGCATTGTCGCGCGTCCGTGCGGCGTGGTACTGTCGAAATCCTCGGCCACGGAAACGTACCCCGCGCCGCCGTCCCGCAGAACGTCGAAGATGTGCAGGCTATTCCGAAGGGATCGCGACAGGCGCGATATGTCGCACACGGCCACGGCTTCCAACTCGCCGCGGCGTCCAATACGCGGCGCAGGCCGGGACGTCCGCGCAGGGACCACCCCCGCCCCCACCTCGGCCACGAGGTCGCACATGTCCGGCACCTAGCCTCGGCTCACGGCCAGCCCTTCAAGGCGGCGTTGCTGGGCCGCCAGCGACAGGCCGGACACGTCCTGTTCTTTCGTGGATACGCGGCAATACAGCACTTGGCGTTGCCTCCCTCGACCGTGTGCGTCATTATATCATTCGCTCCCGCGGCGCACCTTCTGCCACGTTACCTGATCGTTCCCTTTCCTTCCCCTTCTTGGGAGTCTTGGTTCTTTGTCAATCCGGAACGCTGATATCAGGATAGATTGAACGCTCAGGCCTGCTGCTCTTGTCGACGACCAAACGACTGTTGAGCTGCAGGTTCGTTCGTTGATGCACTACTGAAGGCGGGATTTGAGCGCATACGCTGAGTCAAGGCGCTTTACGTAACGCAAGCGCAACGTAGTCTTGCTTTTACGATTGACGGCATTGCGAAAATTGTAATATAATCATGCATAACAAATTGCCCTGAAAAGAGGAGTGTTGAAATGACTGCCAAGACAAAGATTTATATTGCATGCGAGAAATGTGGAATTGAGGTTGAAAAAGGTTGTAGCAAAAGAAGAATGTGCAGTACGTGTTATGGTCAGCAATACTGGAAGCATAGCATTGCATGGAGACTCGAAAACGCAAGGCTGAGGAACAGGAAGTGTTCATTCGATGGTTGCGACAGAATGGCAATGGGAAAGGGCGATTTGTGCATGGCCCACTACCAACAGCGTAGAAGAGGCGCTGAATTAAGGCCGATACGTCCCAGGCAGAGAACCTCGAGGCCAATTTTGGAGAAGGCGGAATATATCTTGGCAACGTGTTCGCGCAATTCAGCTGGCTGCCTTATCCCATCGGGAGAAGTTGGAACCCGAAGCGGAACTCAAGGCAGGCTATGCATGACTCACGAAGGGAGAACGATGCAACTGGCAAAGATTATATGGATTGCGCAAAATGGGGATATTCCATTGCATGAAGACGGCAGAGAGCTTTATGTCTGCCATAAGAACGACTGCAACAAGGATTGCGTCAACATTGATCATCTTGAGCTTGGCACTCCGTCCCAGAACAGTAAGGATTATTACGCCAGTAAACCGATGTTCTGATGAAAAGGAGCCTGTCATAGAAAGATTGCGCGCCACGCGAGAGACGTGATTGTCGCTCCTTACGGCACAGGAATGAACCGTACTGTCCTCGCGCCAGGGCAAAGGCCAACGCGAAGCGGACTTCGGCTGGGCGGAAACTCGCTTTAAGCCTTGTTAGCGAGCGTTGTCGGGTATTTCTTGGGGCAACAGCTTCATACCAAGGATAGTTAGGGAATCCCATTGGTAGTTGGCTTTGGAGGCATCCCTGCGTTCCTCGCCGCTCGGTTTGTCAAAATTCACGCCAATGCCTACCGCGCGTTTGCCTCTGTTGGCGAACGCGCCCAGATAGTCTTGGGTTTCAATCTGTTTTATGGCTTGGGCGACGCTTTGATTCAACTTCAATTCCATCACGTAGAAAGTATGCGACGTCTCGACTACGATGTCCGTACGGCCCCAGCGCGTCAAAAGTTCGGAAGAAGCGTGCAGGCCGTCCGAGATTAACAGGGCGGAGGCCACCTCGCAGAGCAGTTGGAAAGCAAGTTGAAAATTGCTCTCAGCTTCCAGAACCTCGTAATTCAGGCCGTCTAAGGCTTGGTCGAACGCGGCCACCCCCGCCGCGCAATCCCCGTTTTCAAAGGCCGCGCCCATCTGACGTACAAGTCTGAATATGCGGCTGCCGGTCCTACCGGCTCATCCAGCAAATGGGTAGACAGGCCTTCGTAAAAGGCCGTTCGCACTTCCACGTTGGGAAAACCCAGGAGCGTTGCGCCCTGTACGCGTTTGAACGTCGTGAATCCAGCCTGAAACAACAAGGCATTCAAGGATGGCCTTTGCAGATTGAGAGCGTCCCGTACGCCGTCTTGGCTGAAATCGTTCTCTCGCAGGGGACCGCCGCGCGTTTGGATGCGGTTGAATAAAAAGAGGGACTGACCTGACCGGATCCAGGGCCGCGGGAAGCCCGTATCGAGAATCTTTTGGGCGTTCTGCGGCGTTACCAGCTGCTTCAAGACCGTCAGGTAAGAGATGGGATTGTAAACCGCTTCGCTGACTCCGGATGAGAACTGGTAGCCGTTGTAATGCGTCTTCAACTGCTGGCGCAGGGACGCGGGCGACTGCGCAAGAAGCCGCGCGGCTTCTTCTATATGCATTCCGAAAAAACGGTCAATCTCCGTTTCCGTAAATCCGCAAAGGGCATCGTAGCGGGAATCATCGGACAAATTCCACAGGTTGTTCAAAGCGGAGAACAAACCGGAACCGCCAATGTCCAGGATGCCCGTGATGAAGGCGAAGTGAATGGCGTGTCCCCAATTCTTCAGGGCGCGGTAGAACTCGCGCAAGTCCGCCTAGATGATTTCCTGGTCCTTGGGGGAGAACGAGGGGTTGGTCATCATGCCCGTAAGCGGCGCATCGTATTCATCCACGAGAACGGCCAACTTGCTCCCGGATTGTTCGCGTACATGGCCGAACAGTTCTTGCAAGGCTCCGCTCGGAGGTAGGCCTTCCGAGGGACGAAATCCAAATTCGGATCCTGCGTCGCGTACCAGGCGTTGCAGTTCGCCGCGTATCTCTTGCGGCGTATGGCCCCCTACCTGGGCCATGTTCAAGGCAATGACGGGTAAGCGGGGCACGCGTGGCAGATACCCGGCAATATCCAGGCCTTGGAACAGGCGGTCATCCGCGCGCGTGAACAGATGCGTCAGCGTGGATACCAGAAGCGACTTGCCGAAGCGACGCGGGCGCGCAAGGAACGCGTACGTTTCTTCTTCAAGCATATTTTGAATATAGGCGGTTTTGTCGACGTACACGCACCCGCGTTCGCGCAGATACCTGAAATCGCAGTTTCCCGTTGCCAGCGGGGCCAATGACGGCATGGAGGCGCTCCCAAGCGATGCTTCCGGTTTGAGGATTATAAACAGGAATTCCTGCCCTGTATATCTTGCGGGACGATTTCGCCTCGCGGTTGCCATGACATGGCGGGCAAAGGCGTAGCAGCGCCCCGTCATGCATTTCGTTGCGAACTTTGAAAGTGTTGGCTTGTTTGTTCGGTTCCAGGACGCGGCACTGGTTACCGATCCAGTTGTACGCGGGTACCGGCATCCACGGCGCCGGATGGCCATCCGGCGCCAATCCGCATCCTCCATCCCGGGCTTCAGGCATCTGAAGCAGCGAACGAGGCTGTCGCTTCCCTGCATGCGTTGCGTTTGAAGGCAGGGACAGGCTTAGCGTATACGCGCGTGGACAAGGAGCCGATCGCGCTACAGGCGTGGAGGCGATACGCGCGCCTCATGCCCAACCTTCCGGTGTGCGTCCGGGCGCGGGGAAAGGACGGAAGGGTGATAGAATCTCTGGAGCTTGGGCATCGTCTTGCACGGTGGCGGTCAGGAGCGCATAATCCTGAACCGCCCGGCATTGTCCGAGAGCGCTCAACGCGATATTGGGAACTGCATTATGGCTTTATCTGCCAGAGAAGGCCCGTGAAGCCTCGACAATCGTCCGTGCTGGTGGCTACTCTGGGGGCGGAACCGCAAGTCATCGCCATCTCCGCGCAGTTGCTCCAATTGAGCCGGCAAGAGTTGACCGCAGTTGACGTTCTCCATACGAACCCCAGATTGGAACCTATCAAGGCGGCCTTGACCGATCTGCATGCCATGTTCCGTACTCAAGCTCATTGGCCGAGATTGCATGATACGCCGATTCCGACGGATGACCTGTTGCTACATGAGGATCTGCTGCTGTTTGAGGTCATCCTGTTTCAAGCCTTGAAGCGGTGGATGAAGCAAGGGCATCGCATATTTCTGCAGTTGGCCGGCGGTCGCAAAACGACGGCTATGATAGGCATGGCCATCGCCCAGATGATTTTGCGGCCCGGCGATCAGGTGCTGTATTTGTCGTCCGATGAAGCGCTGAGAACGAGTCGAAGATATATTCTGGAACGGAGCGACAAAGCGCAGTTGCACAGAATTCCTCTCAATACCAACGTAGTTTCCACCGAGTGGGAACTGGCCATGGGCGCGGACACGCCTTCGCAAGCGCGGCAGAAAATGCAGGAAGCCAACCAGGAGCGAGTCAAGCGTTTTCTTGACTCGTTGACTCCGACGGAGAAAAAGATAGCGGGCGCGATTGCCTACAGCACTTCCATGACCAAAGATCTGGCTGCTCAAATGCATCTGTCCGAGGCCACTATCAGCAACACTCTGACCCGTATCTACCGCAAGTTGGAAGCGGCATGGGACATATCGCTGAACAAGGGCGTCAAGCGCGAAAAACTGCGCGAGGTCATGCGCATGGGCCTCGCGGGACAAGCAACGTCGGATAGTGCCTGAAAGACCATAAGAACCGCGAAGCCGGTAACGGCGCGCGTCAGGATCTGATGTTCTTGGAAGGCCGGCACTCTCTGCGCGGTCAGATTTTCTGAAAGCCGACGACAATCCATCCGAACGGGATGAGATGGGATTGATCGCGTATCTGGTCGCTGGACAACCAAAGCGTTGTGCTGGCGTCCCCGTATATGGCCCTGCGCCCCGGACCTTGCATGATGCGTATATCGCGTGCGCCCTCTATCGTAACGGCTTCGGCGCCGCTGTGGCGTCCCACGCGCAACAAAAAAGCCCGGTCGGCGTTCTTTTGCACTATGTCGACGTATTGATCGGCCGTGCGCAACCACCTCTCGTCTACCATCTTGCGTGCCGACAAAAGCGCGCGTTCCTGCCGCCAAAGAGGCAGATAGAAATCGTTGCACGCGGCCGCGATCCGTCGCGCATCAAAAGACAATCGCGGCGTATCTTGGCTATGGGCTTTATCCACGGCGTCAAGGCTGTACAGAGTCAAACGGCTGCTGAAAGCGCGCCCTTGCCTGCCGGCAATCACCTCCAGCATCTGGTATAGATTGTCTCTCGCCACCTCGGCCTGCGCGCTTTGCCGGCTTCGTCCCCCGGTTGGCCTGACCTCTTTCTTGCGATTCACGGCGAAGACCACGCGCGTCCGAGGCGGTTGGTCGGAATCCGCAGGCGCGGCGTCGCTGACTTGAACCAGACGCATCGGATCCTGATGGAACTCCCTGTATTGCCATAGAGATTGTTCCAGCGCGCGGGCCGAACGTTCCTGCCTTTTTGATCCCTGATTTTGTTGATTCAACAGAGCCGTGCGCATGGCGCCTTTCAGGCTGGAACCAGGCAAAACCGGCGCGCCCGTCCGGGCATCGCGGAACATGCGTTGAATTTCCAGAGCGTTCTGCGGCCCTCCCTCGTTCTGCATGCGCTCGCGATATAGACGGTCCACGCCCGGACTGACGGGCATCGCGAGACGGGCCCTCGGTTTTAACTGGGCGCTACGCGCTTGGATCAATCGTTGCACCTGGCGCACCAGCGTACCCGAACGGGCATTACTGACTCGCTTGTGCAACTCGGCCCGCCCTTCCTGATCGAAAACAGCCATGAGCGCGTCAACGGAGAATTCGTACAACGTGGCTCCGTCAATCACGTAATTGGTGGGATCGAGATCGTATCCCGTTCCGACGTGAACGGCTCCCAAGGTGGAAATGTCCAGCCGGTAGGAAGCGAAATGGGGGGCAGTCAAGATAGCCTCTGCGCTTGCGCGATCCAGTTGACGCCGATCACCGGCGCATAGCCCTGATGCACGGCGTTCGGTATGGCGTAGGAAAGGCGCATATTGTCCTGTCCCAAACCGCAGCCGATAAACGGACGCGGTTCGAATGCGTCGGGCGCGAACACCGCGCCGCTGCGCGCCATGAGGACGGGATTCTTGAATGGATTGGGATGCAACGCGCCGATATCGCCGTGGCGCCCGAAGCGCGTGCAAACCTGATACCAACTCCCCTCCGGGACGAAGCCCTGCTTCTGGGGGACGCACGGCGCCAACGTCAACCAGGCATTCGCCGGTTCGGCTGGCTTGAGAGGCGACCTGTCATGCTCCCGGAGGCAGAAACGGCCCAATCCAAGGCTGGCATCGGCCCCGTATCCCGTTTGCCCTATCGTACGCAAGGCCTCGACCAGAACGTCCGCCTCAATGCGCTCCGGGTCATAGCAGACATGGATATCCAGGGTTGCATCCTCGGCATACCACCACTGCTTGGATGAGAAGGGGGCAAATCCTTCTTCGCCTGCGCCTGTCGTTCCCGTACGGCGGTCAATCTGGTTATGCATTTGCCATTGGGTTCGTACGAAACGTCGTTTTTCGCACTCGGATTTTGCGTTGGCCGGTTTCTCGGCTTCGGGGCCCGCGGGATCTGCCGCCAAGTTGGCAAGCCAATGGGAAGAAGGCTGGCGAATGGCTGCCCAGGGCAACCACTGCTTGGCCTTCAGGGCTTTGCGGTCCCGTACTTCGTTCGCAGTAGCCAACAACGAGAAGGGAACTGTGGGGCGCGGTACGTACCCCGTCGGAAAGGCATCGGAAATCACGACGAACGGCTGCCCGCGGGTATAGCCTTCCAGCAACGCCTCCAAGCGCTCTTCGCCCTGTTGGTACAGCAGAACCCAACATAGTTGTCCGAAGAGCGTATCGCCCGCCAAAGGCGTGCCGAAGGGGGATCGGGGCGTTACGGCGAACGCAATCGTTTTCATGAAGCCGCGTTGACTTGCGTTGCGTCATACTGGGCCTGTACGTCTTCGCCGTCCCATTCCAGGTTCATGAAGCGCACCTTGCCGTAGCCGCGCGAGATCGAGCCGCCCAATCCGGTCAGCTCCACCAGCTGCAAGCCGACCAAGATGTCGCTTCGCAGCGTTTGCAGGTTATCCCCTTCATGCGTCTGGACGGTCAGGTTGAAATCGAAGCGCGCCCCGGCGGGCACGCGTTCCATCTGGCGCGGCGATATGGCCACGCCCTTGATGCGATCGATGCTGTTTTCCGCCTTGATTTCCGTCAGCAACGGCAGTTCATTGCGTAACTCTTCAATATCCTTGAGCCAGCCCTGGGACAGGGCGCAGTCCCAGAAGGAGAGGCGCGAGGGGCCAATCCGTTGGATGACCGCGAAGTCCGCGTCGGACTGCGGCGCGCCGCCGAACAATTTGAGGATATTCTCCGCCGCGGCTTGCAGCTCGTCATCCATTGGGGCGAGATGCCTGAAGGCGAGCGGCGCGCCCTTGGCCGCTTGCACCACGCCGGCGCGCCATTCCATCAGATGGCGCATTTTGCCTTTCAGGCTGGAACCGGGAATGTAGGGCTGGTTGTTGACGGGATTGCGTATGACCGGATTGTCGACGCCTCCGATACGCATTTCGGCGTCTCCGCTGCCGATGTGCAAGCCGGTCTGCAACTCGATGATGCCCGTCAGTTTGGATATGCGCTTCAGCTTCATCGCTTCGTGTCCTGTTTCTGTGTTCTCAATTGGGTCTCTCCACCTTGTAAAAGCCCATGAAAGCCTCAAAGAACGTCCGGCAATGACGCAGCGACTGGGGATCTTCCACTTGCTGCAAGCATTTGCGTAACAGCTCCTTGAAGTTCTCGTCCACCAACTTGCGCCCGTCCGCATAAGCCGCTTTGGCGTTCATCATGCGAATGAAAGGCAGGTACTCCTTCAAACGCTGCGCGGGCTCTTTGCCTTCCCGCAGGCTTTGGTTGACGCGCATGTCCCACATGACCAGCTCGTCGTAGAAGCGTCGGATCTGGGTGTTCTTGTTCCGGCCTCGATCTTGGCCCACGATGCGCGCGGCTTGGCGCGCCACGCAGTCGAAGAGGTCGGGGGACGGATTCTTGAAATTGATTCCTTCCGTAATGGTCAGAATTTTGGCTGGCTGCCTGTCTCTACCTCGACCTGCCTGCTTGCCGTGTCTGCGTTGTCCGTTACTCACGATCGTGTTACCTCCCGTCGGCTGTAAAGAGCGGGCACAAGGGCGATGCGAAAATCGCTGCCGTAGCGATCTATGCCGTCGCCCAGCAGGATGCGAACGATATCTTTGTACCGTTCCTGGCGCTGTTCCGAGGTCAGGTCCTGCAGGCGTTCCAGCAGGCGTTGCGTACGCGCGACGAACAGCGCGCGCCAACGCGCGTCTTGGGGGCGCTTATGCATGTTCTCTTTCATGTCCATCAAGCCCAGCAAGCCGTACAGGTACCCCGTACTGAGCGGGGCAATGCATGCATCGCTTTGCAGCGTTTGCCAGGTCTGCATCAAGGCGCTGAAACGCTTCCAGTCAACCGTGCGCTTGAAGCAGCGAACCGCGTTCTTCTCACCGGCCTCCGATGAATGGGCCTTGGCTTCATCCAGCGCCTCCTCGCCTTGCTCGGCCAGGTAACGGATGGGCACGCCGGGCTTGGTCATGATCAGGCCGACGGAGAAGTGGATGTCCGGATTGCCGGCGACGTACCGGTGAAATTCGTCCTTCATTCTCTCCGCGAGCTCGAGCTGCTGGCGCCAAGGCCCGATCAGGAAAAAATCGTCTCCGCCCGCGAACACCGTATAGGTCTCCGGGTATGCCGTCTGGCAGAGCCAAGGCAGGTACAGCGCGAAGAAGGCGTTCATCTGGCGCGACAAGGCCGCCTCGCGGGAAAAGCTGGCCGCTTCCAGCCCCTGCTGGAAAATGGCGCCCAGATTATCCACGTCGCCCTTGACCGTCATCAGCGCGGCCACGCCGCGCGACTTTCCGTCCTGTTTGAGCAAGGCCGCGTCCGCCAGCGCCGAGAGATCCTTGAAGCCTTGGGATGGGGTTCCTTCCTCTTCGGGATCGGCAAAGCGCGGCACGAATCCGTTGACATAACGTTTGGCCCAGCCATTCCACAGCGAAGCCCCGGATTCACGCGGAGCCAAGGCGAAGTCCCATTGACGCAGTATGTCCTTGGCGTCCGAACGGCCATTGGCTGCGGTCCGCAGATGCTCCAGACGGTCAAAATGAACATGGAAACCGAAGATGGGCAAGCGCAGAAAGCGGCCTTGGGTCGGAAGGGCCTTGCGCGAGATGGCCACGACCTCGTATTCGGTCAGCGCGCGGCCCGTCTCTATTTGATCCCGCGCCAACTGGCTGATGGCGATGCCGTCGCGGGTACGCACCGAGGCCGGCAGGCAATTGTCGATGGCGCACGGCCCCAGCTCATTGAAGTCCGACAGATACCCTTCGAATACGGCGGCCGGCGGATTTTCGCCGCATAAATCGAAGCGGCGGTATTTGGCCTGCTCCAGTTTTTCGAAGAGACGCTGTTGCAGTTTCCGGTACGGGCTTTCCTGTCGGCTGCCCGTTTTCAGATCGTTGCAGCTGGCTGCTTCCCACGCCAGACCGATGCCGACCTGTCCGTACGTATACGTCAGGCACCATTGATCCAGATCGCACTGCGCCTGTTGCAAGATTTGCCGGGTACGCTCCGTGTTGGGGGCCACGATCCGGAACTTGCCGGCGGCATTGATAATCTGGCTGGTCGGCGGCAAGGCCAGAGCGTCCAAAATCCTGAGCGCGGCGCATTCGGCCAGCAAACTCACGTAGAACGAACGCCCGCGCAGGAGGCGCGCCGCGTATTTCTGCGTCTGGCCGCCGGTGGCGAAGATGAAATCCTGTATGCCGAACAGATCGCCTTGGACCATCAGGAACTTGTCCCTATCCCAATCGGCCCGCTCCTGCATGGTTTGGCGCGCGGTTTCGGGTTCGTCATCGTTTTCGTGATGGTAGCGCCACAAGGCGGCGGACAGAGCCGCCACGGCCTTGCTGTGATCATACAGGGAAACGTCGGGCGCGACTTTGAAGGTCGCAGCCGGGATGGCCTGCGCGAAGAGCATCCAGAGCGAATCGAAATGATCCAGCCATACAGGCAAGTTGGCCGCATGTTCCAGCGGGATCCGGTGGAGCGCCTGCTTGAAGTCATCCCAGAGGCTGCGATATTCGGCCTGAGCCGCCGCGCGGTCGCGGCTTTCGTATGCTTGGGCTTCACACGGGAAAATGGAGACGGGCGTTTGCTGGCGCAGGAGATAGCGCCACTTCGGCTTCTGCTCTTTCCCAGGTGGCCTATCGTGGAGGCTGATCTGCTCGAACAGCGTCCATTGCCGCGTCGCATAGTGGTTGAGCGCGGCTTGGGAGGTTTCGTCCACGCCTTGGTTGTACTGATCGAATGCCTCGCGGTCCAGGCCCGAGGCTGCGCGATCGGCCGTGGCCACGATCCACTGCAGAAAGGTTTCGGGATTATGGTGCCTGGCCGCGGCGTTGATCAGGGAATCATCCGCCCCGCGCTGTCCCCAGCTCGCGAAAGGAAAAACATCGTCGCCCGCCAAATCCGGCAGATCCTGCTCCAGGTCTTCAATCACCAGGGCGGAATACGCTGCGTGTACATGCGAGTGATAGCCGCCCTGCTGGCGAAAGGGGCAATAGTGATGCTTGTGGTCATTCAAGCGGTCGGCAGCCACGTCAATGCGCGCCCTTTCGGCGAACTTGCCTATGTCATGCAACATGCCTGCCAGCGCTACGCGGCAGGTTGCATTCAGCAAGCGAGAGGACGAAGCAGACATCGCGTTGCGTTTACTCATTCTGCGGATACACCGGTATTGACAGCCTCTACCTGGTATTTGCCCAGCCCGAAACTCGTGCTTTTGCCTACGTGGATGAACTCCCCCAACTTCAGCAAAGGCCAAAACGGATGCAGGTTGCCCCTGTAGGAAACAGAACCCACCAAGCCTCCTTGCTTGATATGGCGTTGCTGACGGGAAGAATAGCGTTTCCAATCATACCATTGCAATTCATTGGACGCGATTTCGACCTGCTCGGATTGCCGGATCAGGCTGCGGAAATCCACGTCCAACTCCGTGCCGCAGTGGAAATACATCAGATTGGAAACCCTGCGCAACAAGGTGCGCACCAGGAAATGAAAGGGCAGGTCCGAGGCCAAACGTCCGGACTGGACGATGCGGGTCGGGGTCAGAAATTGGATCCTTACCTCGCCAACGTCCAATTCGTCGTCAAGCAGGCTCTCAATGCTTATGGGCTGGCATTCCTCGCGCAATTCCTGATCGCCGTCGTCATAAATGGATACCCCTTGACCTTGCGGTTCCTGCCATTGCGCGGATGCAAGCGTACATTTGCCTCTGTCCGCACCGAGGCCGCGGCGCGTACTGAGCTGGGCGAAGGTGTAGATAAAGTAGGGCAAGTAATCAATGCCCCGCCCTATCAGGATAAGGTCGAAATGGAAAATGTCGCCGGCATTGTACTGGCGTTTGTCCTCCAAGGTGGGCAGGATGACGAAAGGATGCGGCGCGGACGGATATTTGCGCATGCGTTGCGCCGTCTCCGGCACGGGGGTCTCGAAGACGTAGGGATAGGCGCAGTTGGACCGCAGTACGCACCGCGGGCAATCCCGGTGCGGGATGACGCAGACCACGTCTTTGAACATCCTCCCGAACGCGCCCCGTAGCGTTGATCCCTTGTAAGCGGGCAGTCGCAGTGTTTCGTCGGCGCGCAAGTAAAGGCGTACAGACAAAAATTTCAAGGCTGTGAGCTGAGTAACCATGCTTTCCATGCAGAGACCTCTCGTTTATGCGGAACCATTCTATATCCGGTCATGCCTTCCGGTTAGGGAATCAATTCTTGAAATGCTCTTGAATACCCACATGCAACCCCTTGCCTTTGCTATGAATTCGCATCTGTAGTAGGGCGTTATACCGTATTTTGCATTTTGTTCGATCTCTTGACGCATACGGAGTTGAACTGTTACCCCAGTGAATCGGACGCCGATTCTGGATATTCCCCAGTATCAAGCGGATACCTGTATTCTACGTTCACTTGGGAGATCAGGAGGCATTTCCGCATGGTCGGCTTGATCATGCCAGTTGACGTAATCGATCCTTGATTTCTGGGCGAGGCAAGAATACCGTTGGATCTTGCTCCCAAAGTTGGAGGGTCTGGATTAATCGAGAGCAGCTGCAAATTCTGTGTTCCTTCAATTGATCCACAATCCACAAGACGCCATGAACGCATAATTGATAGTGCGTGGCAACGCGTCGTGGCCCTGCATCGCCTGTAAGCAGAATGCTCGCGGAGAAACATTGGGCCAAAACCAGACAAGCACAATCAATCAGGGAGAGCCTGCGGTGTTGTTGCTTGCGCTCAGCTACTTTCATTACTTGATTGGGAGCTAATTCCCATGTCTGCAGCCCCTTGGTTTCCATCATCATCCAGTCCTGTTCCGTGAAGTCCAAAAGTTCTTCATGACGCACCGGATACGGAACGATGAATTGCCAAGGCAATGCAAGGCAGCAGGGCAAGAGATGCGCCTTGTGCAGATCGATCAGACAAGATGAATCCATGACAACCATTATCCTCACATCCGTTGATTTCTAATGCTGGTTTCAATATCGCGCAAGGAACGGTTGAGTAGCTGCGCTGCTCGGAACGGAGAAAACAGTCTTTCGCCCAAAGCGCGCCAAACCAAAACTTCGTACCGCCTCGGTCTTTCCAAGAAAGCCCATCTTGCGTCTCCGTGGATGGGATATGGCTCTTTTCTACGCCACGAACGCGCATAACCCCGGAAAGCAGCGGCAACGGTCGCCTCGGACAAGCAATCTATATCGCGCAGACGCATGAGCATCGCAGCGGCAGATACTCCGTAAAGCCACTTCAAATCAACAATTTCGCTCAGAGCCAGAGAAGTGCGTTTTCCTCCCACGCGTTCCCTCAGAGGGGGTGCCGGCATCAAAAAAGCGGCTGCAAACCTGTGCATCGCTTTTTCCTCATTAATGTCCGGGTTGCTGATGTCAGGCATTACCCTATGACCCATTTCATGCGCCAAATTGAAACGTTTACGTTCAATAGGAGAATGATTCGATACCAAAATGGCTTCAATAGCAGGCAGTGCGTCCCCCCGTTGGGCTTTGCAAGCAAGACCGTCGAAACCCTCTGGCAGCTCCGCTTCAATTACCTGGATGCCCCTGTCTTCCAGCAGGTTGGAGAGACTCGCGATAGGGGCCGATCCGAGATCCCACTCCTTGCGCAATGCCATGGCCTGCTCTTCAATGTCCGCATAATTCTGGATGGGTCGGGTATTGGCCAGCGCGCTAAAAGGCTCCTCTATCGGCTCAATTGCCAGTACGCTTTCAAGTACGAGATAATTTTCGAGCCTTTCAAGCACCAAGGCTTCTGCTTGGGCGCGCTCTTGGGCGGAAACGCGCGACGCTTTGCGGAACTCAACGCGCTCCAAGGCGCCAATATGCCCTCCTATCAAGAAATCAAGCGATACTGCCAGAACGCGGCCTAGGGCGACCAAAGTACTTGCTTTGGGCATCATCAGGCCTTTCTCATATTTGCTGATGGCTTGTGCGGAAATCGGATGAGGTAAGCGAGCCCCTAGCTCCTTCATAGAAAAGCCGGCCTTTTTCCGCGCTAGTTTGAGCCGCTGTGCAAACATGCCATTCCTTGTCCTTGGAAAATTCTCAGTCCTTAGAAAATTTATCGTAGGTTGAATTGTACACTATTGATGGCTATATATTCAACTTATAGTTGATATAAAGTGTCAATACTCTCATATAGAGGCTTTAACATACAAAGGCAAGCTCCTAATGATGAATTGTCGCCTATGCATAGCATGCATAACTATGTAACCCCCGAGACGTACAGGCTATGCAGATTGGTTCTGTACGCTGTGGTATCAGCTTATGCTTCTACTTAGCAGAAGGCATATTGTTTGGGGGCATAAGCAACGCGCGGCGATTCTGACCTGATTTCAAGTCTGTTGCGCAGTGCAACTGTTTGCGAGCAGTCGCCCGGCTATTGACAGACAGTACGCCACCACCTAACCCCAAGGGCAAGAGCTGTTCGGTGATCAGGACACATCCACCTTTGGGCTTCGCGAAAACGGCGGGTTGGACCGATAGTGGCGGAGCATCCATGCTGGATCCTAGTGCTGGTTTCCGTAGAAGATTGCGCTGTGGCGCGGCCCACCCCGTCCTTTTCACAACCTCACTCTGCCCCAATTCTCGTAGCATTGGTAACGATGCCTTCCCAACGTTGAAACTTGACGTTTCAGATAGCAAGACGTAAAATGAGGCAAAGCACAGGAATCGGCCCGGCCTGCAGGTTATGAAAGGCTCAATGCGCGGGAAATGGCAATGCATACAGAAATTAAAGTCTCTTACCGGGTTGTTACGCCCCTGTTTTGTGCGGGATCTGAGACGGCCTCTCCCGAGCTGCGCTTGTCCAGTTTTAAGGGTTTATTGCGTTATTGGTGGCGCGTGCTTGCATGGCCGCGGTGTGCCGGGGATCTTGAACGCATTCAGCAACAGGAAGATGCGCTCTTTGGAAGCGCGGGGAAAGGCCAGTCCCGCGTGTCTATGAGATTGGATCAGGTCTCCTGTCTATCATGTATTGCCATAGACGATGTACTCGGGAGTGCCCCGAGGAATAGGGTCGTTGGGGAAGGCGCTCGCTATCTGGGCTACGGAGTCATGGAGGCGTTTAGGAGACGGAGCAAAGGAACGGAGGCTGGTCAACTCACGCGCGCATGTTTACGCGCACCTATTGATTTCACCGTCTTGATGCGAGGGCGTACTCTTGACGAAGAACAGTCGCATTCTCTGACGAAGGCTTTGATCGCCTTAGGGACATTCGGCGGTATGGGAGCCAAGAGTCGCAAAGGCTACGGTTCTTTGGTTATCCAAGCTCTAAGCGTAGACGGAGCAGACAAGTGGCGAGCTCCGCGGTCCACAAATGAATTGAAAGCCGCGGTTGCGGATCTTGCAAGTCATTGCACTGTATCTGCGCTTCCTGAATATACAGCCTTGTCCAAACAAGCGCGACATGTCTTGGTATCAAGTGCCAAGAGAGAACCCACTGAATTGCTGGATCTCATTGGACGCGAGCTCGTAAGGTTCCGGAGTTGGGGCCATAATGGAAACGTTCTTGGTTCTCCATCTGAAAAGATTTTCGAGGATGACCATGACCTGATGGTAAAACAGGAGCCGGAATCAAGAAAAGTCCATCCGCGTCGTATTGCTTTTGGCCTGCCTCACAACTATGGAAAACCCGATAAGCAAGTTGGTCCGGCCGACAGCCAACTGGACCGACGGGCCAGTCCACTGTTTATTCATATTCACGAGTGCGACAATGCGCCGATAGCCGTTCTCTCGTTCTTGCCAGCGCGGTTTTTGCCTCGAGGCAGATCGACCATTTCCGTTGGAGGGAAAAAGGTTCCGCAGGCTAGGGAGGATAAACTGTATCGTCCGATTCACGATTTCCTCAACCGCCTTCTAGATTCATCCAAACGCAAGGAACGCTTTACAGATGTTGTGGAGGTGCGCTCGTGACGACGCGTCTCGATATTTCCGTAGGTCCGGTGCAAGGATTCGTCGCTCAATCGCGCCGTACGCGTGATTTGTGGGGCAGTTCGTACCTGTTGTCCTTTTTGTCCGCGCATTGCCTGCACGGAGCGCAATCCGCCGGCGGCGGCATCGTGCGGCCGGATGTCGAAAGCGACCCTCTCTTTCAGTGGGTATCAGGTCGCGGACAGGGCGACGCGCCCCGAATTGGCTCGGTGCCGAACCACTTCGTACTTAAGACGGACACGAAGGAGAAAGCGTCGCGCGCAGCTGAGGCAGGGATCCAAGCTTTGGAGGATGCGTGGAAGAAGGTATGCGATACCGTATGGGAGCGCTTCGTGAAACGCGCCGCATTGTACGGCAACGCAACGGAAGGCATCTGGCAACGACAAGTAACGGGCTTTTGGGAGATCACATGGACCGCTGGGCCAGATTGTAAGGGCGGATTGCTGGCGCGCCGCAAGCATTGGCGGAGCCACTGTCTGCCTGATGAACCTGGTGACAAATGTACGGTCATGCCCGATATGCAAGAGCTTTCGGGACATGTTGGCGCAGAAAGTCGAGACAGCCGCGAGAAGCAAAACCGGTTTTGGGAGAGCATACGGAAGCGCCTCGGTCCCTTGGACTTACGGCCTGATGAACGGCTGTGCGCTGTCGCTCTGGTGAAACGATTGTTTCCCAAGGTTGCGCACCAGGCCCTCGCCTGGCATGTTGATGCTGCTCACTGGCCTTCAACGGGGTATGTAGCTGCTGTGCCGTGGCTCCGGAAAGCGATATCCGTCGCACCGCAACAGGCAAGGGAATACGCTGAAGTCATCCAACAAAGAGCGCCACAAGGCATATTGGCAGAGAAACGCCCCCCATTCGCAGGTTTGAACTCGGCAGTAGCCGGCGATTTTGCGCGGCTTGATGCGAACTATCTTAACCGCGAGTACGTGAAGAACGAGCGAGTATGCCCCTTGCGGGAGGATGCCGAGGACGGTACGCGCGATAAATTGGCATGCCTGCTCCAAGCCATATACGATGTCAAGGACGAAAAGGATGAAACCGGACGTCCACTGAGAGCGCCTCCCTCGTTTTATGCTCTGCTTCTTGCGGACGGCGACCGACTGGGAAAGTTAGTGGGAGAATTGGGCGGTCAGGCTGTCGGACACGCGCTTTTGGATTTCACGGGTGAAGTTCAGCCTATCGTGAAAAAGCATGATGGCTTAACCGTCTATGCTGGCGGAGATGACGTATTGGCGATGCTCCCCGTTCCGCAAGCGTTGTCCTGTGCGGCTTGCCTCGCGAGTCGCTATCAGGTTGCTTTTCCAGAAAAAGCGAGGCCTCACGCAACGCTCTCTGCAGCAGTCGCGTTCGCTCATGTCCGATTGCCGCTCAATACGGTCATCAAGGAAGCGCATCGGCTGCTTGATGAAGTTGCCAAGGATGGCAATGGACGCAATTCATTGGCTGTCGGCGTTCTGAAGCCGGGAGGTCTGAACTGCCAATGGACGACCACTTGGACCCGGAGGAAGCAAGATGACGATTCGGTGCCTGCTTTGCAAGCGCTGGATGATCTGGTTGAACACGTTAAGCGTCTTGCAACGCACGCGGCGGAGCCGGGTCTTTCGTCGTCGCTCATTTATCGAGTGCGTGAGATGGTGGCTTCCCTGTGTGGATGGGATCGATGGGAACCCGGTGCTTGGGGAGAACTGCCAACCAATCTTGATCTCCGCAAGCTCCTCCAAGCCGAAATTTTCCGTAGCGTGACCATAAGCGCGGGCGAAGAAGCGGCATCTCAGGTTGACGAATTGGCAAACACCGTTTGGAACCTCTTGGGTCCTTCGCGTCGCGTTGAGCAGCGAGATTTCTTGGAGATGAGCGAGGCCGGAATCGATGCCCTCTTGCTGGCGCGTTTCCTTGTCGATCCTGAAAGCGAGGAGACCGCAAGATGATCGGCATCCGGCTGGAACCGGTAGATACGTGGTTTTTTCGAGACGGAACCCCGTTTTCGGCGGGTAATGCGCCTCAGACCAATGTCGCCAGTCTGTTTCCGCCGCATCCCACTTCAATGACTGGCGCGCTTCGGGCGGCACTAGCACTGAGCAAGGGCTGGCATGGCCGCGGAAGATGGTCGAGAGAATTCCACGATGTCTTGGGTAACGGTCCAGACGATCTCGGTTCGTTAGCGGTGGACGGCCCATTTCTCCTCTGCCGTGAACGCCCTTTATTCCGCGCTCCGCGCCACCTGCTTGGCTCTAAATCCTCTACGAGATGGAAGCCCGAAGCGGCTCTTCGCCCAGGTTGTGCGGTCTCATGCGATTTGGGTTCCGTCCGTCTCCCCGAAGTACCCGATACGGATGGCAATGACGCCGATCTTAAACCTGGAGCCAACGAGTGGCTTACGCAAGCGGGTGTGAACGCCGTGTTACGCGGCGACTTGCCGTCCAAGGATCAGATCGTATCCAGCTCAAGCCTTTGGTCAACGGAAACGCGTATTGGCCTTGAAATTGACAGAGGGCCTCGTACAGCCAAGGAAGGCATGCTCTACAGCGCGCAACATACGCGGCCGCACCGCGGCCTTTCGCTTGGCGCGCGCATTGCCGGCTTGCCGCCGAATTGGGTGCCGCCATTTGACCAGCTGGTGCCGTTGGGAGGAGAGAGTCGCTTGGCGGAGTGCAGGAAATGGAGCGCGGATATAACTCTCGATACGCCGTGGTCTGCCATTGCCAGCAAACGGGTGATGATGATCGCTCTGACGCCGCTTCTCCTTGATAAATCCGTTTATCTTGGACAACAGCCGTTAGATGGATTGGGCGCTATCGTCGTCTCCGCGTGCCTCGATCGTCCGCAACGGATCGGCGGCTGGAACTCCCTTGTACGTAGCCCTTTGCCGTTGCAGAGCGCATTGCCGCCTGGCAGCGTGCTGTTCTGTGAGAAACAGGATGAGCGTTTTGAAGACGCAGCCAGGGCCGGTGATGGGTTAATGCGGATAGGCTTTCGGCAGCGATGGGGTTTCGGCCTCGTAGCCCTCGGCGTTTGGAGCGACGAATAGGAGGTAATTGTATGAAGTCAGCTATGCTCGGTCTCTTGGCTGAGACCCCGATTCACCCCGGTACGGGACGCGGTATGGGAGTGATTGACCTCCCAGTGGCTCGCGAGGCATCTACGGACTATCCAGTGCTTGTGGGATCAAGTTTGAAAGGCGCGTTGCGGGACAAGGCGCAAGGCGCCAATGAAGATTCTGAAGCAACCAATCAACGTTTCGGCCGCCCGAATCAAGCTGGCGATTTGTTGATATCCGATGGACGGTTGCTGTTGCTGCCTGTACGTAGTCTAACGTCTTCGTTCCGCTGGGTCACCTGTCCGCACCTTATTGAACGTTACCGTAGGGATTGTGCGCGGGTCGGATTGCCCGCGCGTCCGGAAGTGCCTTCCGTGAAACCGCACCAAGTTCTGGCGGTAGGTACGGGGGACCTGTTCCTGGAAGAGCGGCAATTCTCTATCTACGAATGTGAAGCGGTCAGTAACTTGGCGGATACTGTGGCTGATCTCGTACTCCATAAAGAAACCCAGAATCGATTGGCTTCGCAACTTGCCGTTTTGCACGATGATGACTTCGCTTGGTTTGTCCGCTATGGCCTCTCCATCCAGGCGCGCAATTTCTTGGCCAATGATACCAAGCAGAGTAAAAATCTCTGGTACGAAGAAACGTTGCCGCCCGATACGATAATGTACGCTGTTGTCATGGGGCGTAGCAATGGGGCGATCCGTACGTTGGATTCGCTCTTCCCTCCGTTCGATCCATACTTGCAGGCAGGCGGCAATGAAACGGTAGGACAGGGATGGTTTGCCGTCAGAGTATGTCAAGCCGAAACTGAAGGGAGCGCCCAATGAAGACGCTGGAGCAACGCCGCGCCGCGGACGCATTGTCACGCGTGAATGAACTCGGTAACAAATCCGAAAAGTTCAAGAGTTTGTATCGCGCTTATGTCGATCGTTTGGGACCAGCCATTGTGATGAACGGTTTGGGACAGGCTTTGGCGACGGAGCGCGCGGCTGCCGGAGATCGGAAAGACGAGCGCGAGCAAGCTCATCATACCTTGTATGGCAACCTGCAGCGATGGCTTTGTCGGGAGAGAGACGGCGTTTATCCGGCATCTTCTGATCTTTTGAAGGCCATCATGGACAATGATGAGAACAAGTACCTATATGCCCAGGCGGAGGCCTTGGCTTGGCTGGAATGGCATAAGAAATGTTGCCGGGCTTCATTACCGAAAAGTGAGAGGGAAGAGCCATGACGCGCCCCCTTTATGAATCTGCGGTTCAGCAACCGACAGAGTACGACGTATCCAAAGAAGGACACGCGGGACTGTGGTTCGACAAATTTTGCAACCAATGGCGCGTATCAGGCGCCCAATGGAAAATGTCAAATAGCGAGGGAGAGAGTAACCCCAAGCTTAAATGGATCAAAGGGTTGACGCAGCGCCCGGTTGGTAAGCGAAGCCTAATAGAAGAATATGCATTACGGCAAATGCAGTTGGCTAAAAAGCGCGGCGGCCGTTCCGCCGCGTTCATAACCGAGTCCCGTTTCGTAACGGGGATGGGCCGAAGCCATCCCGTCGAGAACGGGTTTGCATGGCATTCTGCACTTGGTACGCCTTTTCTGCCCGGCAGCTCGATCAAAGGGATGACCCGAGCTTGGGTGAATATGGAAGACTCAGCATCAAAATCGCATTGCCAAAGCCTTTTAGGAAATAGAGAGAATGCGGGACGCGTTTGCTTCCTGGATGCTATTCCTCTTGAGGGTGTTTCCTTGGAAGCCGATATCATGACGCCTCACTATGCCGGATGGAGCGCGCAAGAACCTCCTGGAGATTGGCGCTCCCCTACGCCCATTCCCTTCTTGGTTACGTCTGCCAAGACACCGTTTCTTTTCAGCGTCATCCCTTGTGGTAGTGACGTCACGGACGATGACCTCGAAACAACTTGGCGCTGGCTGAGAGAAGCGCTTATGTGGGAAGGCGGAGGGGCTAAAACTGCGGTTGGTTATGGCCGTTTCAAGCAAGATGATGAACGAACTGCTCATTGGGTCAAGCAATTAAGCGAGCGAGATCATCAATACCGTCAAGAACAGAGGCAAAAGGAAGCCAAGGAGAGTCCAGTAGGGCGTTGGCGCTTGGAATTAGAGGAACAATCGGAAGCCGATATTTTGGAGCAGGTACGAATCCATTTAGAGAAGGAACCGCTACCTTCCGATGAGCAACGCGCTTTTGCCGAAGCGGTAGTTTCATTGTATCCAGACCGCATCGAGAGTTGGCGTCGCGGCGTAAAGCGAGAACCGGCAACCGGTGTTGGAAAGAAGAAGCTCAGGGAACGCGCGCGACTGATTGACAACGTGATGGCCGATACCGTAGTGGGGGCAAGCGGTCAAAAGCGCAAGTGAACGAGAGGTGATTTTGCTATGGATGAAACTTCGTCTCGGACGCCGGATACACCTCATATTTTACTGACCAGTTTAGGCCTGATCTCTAAAACAACCACTTATGAGTGGCGTAACAAGCAGTTTACGGCTTCGTTGGCTCCACTAGCTTTATTGCAATTGCTCAAATCGCCGTTGCGTCCCAATCGTGTAGTCGTGGTAGCGACTGAGAAAGCTATTCGTTGTACGTGGGCGAACTTTGAAGAAGGGCTTCTTCAGTGTCCGGAGGTTGAACTGGAAAGTCCAATAGAAGTGCCTGACGGTCGCGACCGTGATGAATTCAAGGAAATCATTGAATCTGTAGCCCGACGTTTCCCGGAAGGTGCGATGCTGACACTGGATGTGACGCAGGGCTTGAGGCATCTGCCATTTATTTTCTATGCATTGGTACTCTATCTGACATCGCTACGCGGAGTAAAGCTTCAAGGTGCCTTTTACGGTATGGGGGAAGCAGAAACGTCAACTAAACCCCTTATTGACTTAAGTCCTTTGCTTGAGCTCCCGCAGTGGTTTCACGCAGTACGGATGTTTCGCGATCAAGGAATGGCTTTGCCGATGGCCGATCTCCTCCAATCCTTGGAAAGGAACTTGCGACAGAATGCTGAATTGCATCAAAAAGGCTCCGATCCCTTTATAGAAGATATGAAGCGAGCTGGACGTATAACGCATATTTTAAATATGCTTAAAAAACATGCATTTGCTTATGAGGCTGCCTTGCCTCTGGAATTAGGGCAGATTAGCCGTCAATTAATCGTTCCTGTTGAGGAACTTGCGACTATGGATCTTGTTGGATTGCCTCCGCTTCCTGCAAGCTTGGCAGAAGTTATTAGTGAGTCTGCTAAATCAGTGGCTTTCTCCGTGCTTGGAACTTCCAAAGGGAAATGGAAACAGAAAATTTCTCTAAATACAGAGGAATTGGATCGTCAGGCGCGTATGATCGATGCCTATTGGGACCGCGAGCAGATTCCGCTTGCGATCGGGCTGATGCGTGAATGGGTAGTTTCTTGGTCTATGATGCAATCCGATCAGACTTGTAACTGGTTGGCCCATGCTGAACGGAAACTGCATGAAAGGCGCTTGGGAGCAATTGGAGCGTTGATCAAGAATAAGACGTTCAGAAATGCTGTTTCTCCAGAACTGCATCAATTCGGCATTTTCTGGAATCGATTGACAGATGAATTACGCAATGCCCTGCACCATCACGCTATGCGTGAAGATGCAATTGAAAAAAGACCGAAGGCGATTGACGATATCCAACGTTTCTGGAACCGGATGAGGCAAGGCGCAATTGCCTTGCCTTCCTTCGGCGGTGGCAAGGGATGTCTGTTAATCACGCCATGTAGAGCAAAACAAGACGTCTTGATATCGGCCTTGAAGGAAATCCAGCCCGATAATTGCTTGGTGATTAGAGAAGATGGTGTTCCGGGTAACGAGCGATTTGAATCAAAAGCAGCAGAATGTGCAATCAAATTGATCAACATATTTCTCTCTCCTGACAGATTTGATGTAATTGATGAAAAAGCCACAGATAGCGCGATACAGCACATACTCTTGGATGCTGATGAAATTGTGGTCAATATGACTGGCGATGCCACCGCTGTAAATCTGACATTGTTGCATTTGATAGCAGAAGCTCGCAAGTTGAATCGCCCTATACGGTACTTTGTTCTTACGGAAAGAACTTCTAATGGGCAGCAGGGGCCAGATTCGTGCTGTCACTGGATTGATACACCGCCCCTCGGGCAAATTACGTAGAACATATTTAGGGGGCAAGACAGCCCCAATGTAAAAGCGTGCCGCATGTCTCGGTTACCTCCACTGGCAATTGACACCTATAACTTTGCGACCCTGCGCCAAGAGGGGCAAATCTATATAGATAAAACCACTTATATCCAAAGTATGCTGGAAGCCAAGATGCGGTATGCGTTTCTCGCGCGGCCTCGACGGTTCGGCAAGTCTCTTTTGGTGTCTACCTTGGAGCATCTTTTTGGACGCGAAGATGACGATCTATTCCAAGGGCTGGATATTGCCGCGTCTGGCTACTTGGCGGATGTGCCGCGCGTACCCGTGTTGGTTCTGAATATGGCGCGGGTAGCCGGTGACTCGCCACAAGATGTGCGTGATTCCTTGTCAGGGTTGGTCAGCAAAGAAGCTTATCGTTTTGGCTTTGCACCGTCACAGGATAGACCATGGGATGCCTTAGACAGCCTGTTTTTCCATTTGCAACGGCAGAGTGGTAAGTTCGTCGTTCTTGTAGATGAATACGACGTTCTGCTGACGGACATGTTCGTCAATCCCCTTTTCTCATTATCTGACAAACATTTGATTCAGTCATATTTGCGCAATTTTTATCGTACATTGAAGAATTGGGATCACGCCATCCAATTTGCCTTTATCACGGGTATTCTGGATATTGGCGGGTCGGGATTGTTCTCGGCATTGAATAACCTGCGGTACTTGTCAGATGATGTCCGTTTTGATGCTCTGTGCGGATTTACAGAAACAGAAGTGGATACGTTTTTGCATCCTCATATAGAGGAGGCAGCTCGCAATTTTGACTGTTCACCCGAGGCGATGCGCGAGCATCTACGCACTCATTACAACGGTTATCGGTTTACCGCACGTAGCAAGGGGCTATACAACCCTATTTCCTACTTGACGGCCTTGGATCGATTGGTGACGCCCCAAAACGCGCAGGATATTATCCTTACGGGATTTCCGCGCCCTTGGATTCGGACGGGCCAAACGCATTTTCTGTTCCGCTATATCCAAGCGCGAGGAGAGGCCTTGACCGACGTAGATTTCAGCGCAGCAGGTGCCAAGGACGCGCTTGATCTAGATAAACCTACTTTGAATGCCTTGATGTTCCAATCTGGATTCGTAACGCTCAAATGCGTCGATGGCGAAACGATTCTGGATTTCCCGAACTGGGAAGTGGAGACCGCATTCCAGGAAGGCTTGTTTTTCAACTGTCTCGGTAAACAGGCTGGGGGTCAGGACAGTCGCGCGCGAGAACTCATGCGCCGAATGGCGCAGGCTCTAGAAAACGGGGAGTGCGCGTTGGCCCTTGAATCTTTTGACAGGCTCTTGGATGGCGTGTCCTATATGGAATTGGCCGCGGAAAGCAACTTCCAGATTGCGCTTCATATCGTTTGCTCCATGGTACGCAGTATTTTACGCGTAGATTCGGAAGTGCTAACGCGCCGGGGACGCGCGGACATTGTAGTTGAAACGCGCGATACTTTCTATGTATTTGAGTTGAAGCTGGGTAAAAGCGTTGCTATTGCTATGGAACAAATCGAAACCCGAGGCTATCTGGAAAGGTACGCGGATGAAGGCAAACGTGTTGTGGGCATCGGCGTGAATTTCGTCAAGCGGCCCAATGGAGATAACAAATGGGCACCTTCCGAGGCGAACTACGAGTGGGATTCCTGTCCCGGCAAGGCAACGCGTCTACGCGAGCAGGAACGGTCCGCCCGCGAAACTGACGAACGCATCGTTGGCTAGCGCTTGTCACTGCGTCCCGTATAACCAAGACAGGTTGCCGGTTTGATCCGCGTGTATGGAACGCTTGGGGCCAGCATAACTGCGCGTCCAGAATAGCCATCGCGGCTTTCTTGCGCCGTCAACGGGCTAGCTAGCGCATGGAGCTTTCCGCGCTTGGCATAGAGAGTGAGCCTTGGAACGGGCCCTTTGAGATCTTCCCCTTTCGCTTGGTGTTCAATCGCCTGCGAGAGCAATACAATGAATGGAATATGGCCAAGTTCAGTTAGGATATGCTTGCTCTCCCGACCGCATGAGAATGCCATGTATCGCTCGCTTCCTATCGGCATTGACGAGTTTCCCGAACTCCGTTCTCTATCGGAATGCCTGTACGTAGACAAAACGAGGCAGATAGCGGATTTGTGTTCGCTACTACTGGGGAAACAGCCGCAACTGTTCCTGTCGCGGCCGCGGCGGTTCGGCAAAACCTTGCTCTTGTCTACGTTGCAGGCTCTCTTTCTGGGGGAACGGCATTGGTTTGAAGATACGTGGATTGGAGAAGAAGGGCGCTGGAATTGGAACGACCGCCGATATCCTGTACTGCGCCTCAATATGGGTGTGAAAAACGCTGTCACGCGGTCCAGGTTGGAAAAAAGGCTGGTCGACCGTTTTGTAGATGCGGCGGATTTGGCGGGAATCGCGATAGATCCGGTGCCGGAGGCGAAGATTGTATTGGCGCAGGCCATCCGCCAGTTGCACAAACTCCACGGAAAACCAGTAGTGCTCTTGATAGACGAGTACGACACGCCGATTACGGAAAGCATAGGACAGCCGGATACGTTGCCGGAAGCGATGTCCGTAATGCGCTCCGTCTATGGCGCGCTCAAAGACGAAAGGCGTCGTATCCGATGCACGTTCATGACCGGCGTTACGCGGATCGCCAAGGCGGGCCTGTTTTCAGGAGCCAATCATTTCAGGGATATTTCCTTTAGCCCAGCCTTCAATTCCTTGCTGGGTTTTACGGAGAGTGAGTTGCAAGACACCCCTGACTTGCGTCAAGCGATTGCCGATTGCGCCAGTATCGCAGGGTATCCGGTATTGGACATGGAAGCCGCCTTGCGCCGGCATTACAACGGATACCAATTCAGCCGGAAAAACGAGAAAGTGTATAACCCTTACTCCTTGGCCGAATGCTTCGCCGCGTTCAGCGAAAGCCAGGGGGTGGTCTTGTCTCTGGACCAACTGCCCAACGCGTGGGCGCAGTCGGGAACGCCGGATTTGTTGTTCCAATTGTGGAAAGCCCGCGGCGCCCGTACGCATGAACTGGCCTATACCCACGGCAAGCCTACGCTGGCGTTTCTTGAGGCAACGAACTATGACGTGACCAAGCCGAACATGACTGTCTTGATGTATCAGGCAGGCTATTTGACCCTGACGCAAGATACGCCAAGTCGCGATTCCGGCCTTCTGCGTTTGGACTTCCCCAACCAGGAAGTGAAACAGACGTATATGGAATCGTTGCATGGCTGGCAGGAGGAGAGCGTCGCGGAATGGCACGGGCGCGAGCGGGAAGAGCGCCGCGCAGGCGTTGCGCCTATTCATAAAGCCCTGCTGGAAGGCAACGCGCAAGACATACTGTCCAGCCTAGACAATTACTTCCAGCAATTTTCCTACCCCTTGCATGCGGTGCCGAAAGCCAGCAAGGAGTACTACGATTACGAGAATCATTACCGTACGCTTGTTTGCGCTGCCCTGTACGCGGGAGGAGAGATGTCGCCTTGGGCGGAGGTGCCTACGGCAAGGGGGCGCATAGATATTCTCGTTGAAGCGGGATCTCAGATATTGTGCCTGGAATGCAAGACGGAAGGCGCCGCGGCGCATGCACTGCAACAGGCTTGGGACAAGGGATACGTTGACCGCTGCCGGATGGCGGGCAAATCCGTCACAGTGATCGGACTGAAGTTTGACCGCGACAAGCGCACGATCGCCGAAGCGGCCGTGTGGAAATTGGGACGATACGATGCCAGGCTTGAGCGCTGGGAGAACGAGCCTTTCGTTCAGGCGGAGTATTCGCTCACGCAGCTGGATATTCAATGCGAATATGTCAATTAGCAACAGCTGGACGCACTTCAGGCGGCGCGGTACGCCACTTTGTTCCGTAAACGGAAGGTTCGGCGCACCACTGCTTGCGGAGGAACGATAGAGGTTCCAAGATAGAATCTAGCAACCCTAATAGATCAATTAACAGAGCATGATCCAGATCCTGACGCGTGGTATCGTGCCAAGCTTCATTGGCAGGTCGAAATGACCGCGCCGCGAAGTCTGCTTGGATAGCGTCAGATTGTACCAATTGAGCGTTCGTTAAGGTACAGGTATTCAAGACAGGCAGATCGGGGTGGCGAGCGATGGTTAAAATGGTTCGACCCGGGTGTTGCAAAGTGCCTGTCCACCAGAAGAGCATTAGCCCTAATGTACTATTCAGCCACAGGAGTAATGTATTCTCATGGCGTGGATCACAAGGTTTGAAGTTGGGCCAAGCCCTTCCGCCTAAGGTTGCAGATGGGGTTAGGCATGCGGTTAGGCTTTGGGATGTCAATCCAAAGTCGCGTGTAATGTGCAACTTAGATGCATGCTTATCCCACAGTCTAGCAGCCTCGGTTTCTTGTCTTGAACGTGGTTGTCCGAAGCAGTCCGGTTGCACTATTAGGCGGTTTTCACGTGCGTGATTGTGTCTCCATAGAGCGGAGTATTCAGGAGCATCTTGATGGATAGGATGAAAATCGAAAGGGCCACGTAGTTTTCCGTCTTGGCGCCGTTCCGTCCCATTCAGATCGCGATCAACGACGCCTCTTTGTCCTAATGAACCCAACGTGGTTATGGGCAAAGAATACGTTTGGCTTGTATGTGGCAGCTGCAATTGGTTTTGGGAAACCAGGCCACGACATGTATGCACCAAATTAGAGTGCTGTAGTGCTGCGCATCCGCCTTCAGTTAACAAGTTGCCGCGGACATATGATCCAGATACTTGATCCCCTAAACGAATAACGCCCGCTTCTTTTTGTGGATCGATATCTTGAATGACTTGTGCCAGAAGATAAGCTTCAACCGCTGAGGTTGGACGTTGGCGAATATTGACAAATAGTACCGGAGCGGAACCTGGGCGTTAGCCCAGGTTCCGCTCCGGTACTATAGTTGTACGCGTAGCTAATAGCATAATCTCGGCCATATCGGTGTCAGCGGACCAAGCCCGATCCTTGGCTTTAGATGTAACGATGGATAAAAGCGTAATATCAGTATAGCGCTCTGCAAGCAAGCATCGTGCCTTGTTCCAACTGTGTCCTTGAACGAACGCAAAGGGAAGTATCAACCCTAATATTCCACCTTGTTTTGTGATCAGAAACTCTGCCAAATCAATGAAGTTCGATCCCAGACCAGCATTGCCGTCTTTGACGGATCGATCCAATTCACTATGTAGATGTTTCAGTCGCTTTGCCATCATCTTTTGTTCCTCAGCCGTGGTATTGAACGCAGCTAAGGATGGGTTTCGTTCATCGGTCAGAGCATGATTCGTGTCGCGAGCAAAGGGTGGATTCATCAATATCAAATGCAAAGTGCCCGGCGCGATAGATACATGTGGTTCGCCCTGCATCTCCGTTTTGCGTCCTTCTATGCGTGCTCTCTGCGAAGCACCCAATATGTGCTCATGGGTATGGAACAAAGACGCCTTCGGTTTGCCGTCCAGTAGTTCTAGGCTACCAATAGTTGGTAAGTGAGTATCCTTGTTTACACCATATTCCATAGTATGAATTTGCGTTCCTTGGAAAGTCGTACCTGGATGGGCACTAGCCAACTGTGAGGCGGCCAAGTGTGTGGATACGGGCATCACATCCAAGGCATAGAGAGATCTTTCCATCATGCTCTGGTGTAGCGTGCGATCATCACCGCCAGTTCGCCGATAACGGGCTAACATGGCTTGATAAGCTGCACTGAGCAACGTTCCTGTACCACAGGCCAAATCTGCCACTCGCAAACGCGCGTACGTATCAGGAGAACTCCACTTTGCCTGCATGCGTCCCACTGCTAATTCGGCTAATAATACCGCTGAGTTCGGTAAAGTGTAAAAGGTAGCCAAAAACTTCCGATCCACAATCAGCTGTTGGAGCATGCGTCCTGCCATGTCATGCAGAGATGTCGTTCCGATGCCAGCTAACTGGTTGGCCACAGTCGCCAATTTTGTCAGGATGGCATTAGCCAATGCATCGGGGAGTGGTGCTAGTAGGTCAGAAGCAAGCCGAAAGATCGGCCAATAATTGATTTCATCCAAGATGTACGTCCATTCTTGTAATACCGCACTTTTATTTACGGAATACCCTATTTGATTGGATAAACGTAACTGATCCAAAGTGTGGATCTGGTGTGCTTGCGTAATGGCCGTGTGGAAATTCAAAGCGTTAGCTAAGATAGCCACCGCAATACGCGTAGTTTGCTGTCCCGGCTTTTGTCTTAGAATATTTCCTAATTTATGCAATATATGATCTGTTGACCCGTTCGTTAAGATACCTTCTGCCTCTCTTACTCCTTGCTCTAACAAATCCATCCCGTACGCGAGCAGAGAAGGTGATAGCACTGCGCATTCTAGACATTGTGCTAACTGGACTAATGAAACTTCAATCCATCCACTTTTTGGCCAACGCACGACGGTTTGTTCTTTCTCTTGGCGGAATAGGCAAAAGCGATAGGGAATCCTCTGCAGAACCTCTGTCCAATTGTTCTCCACCTGTTGCAGAGAGGGATCCAGTTGCACCGCGAAAACTTGCTCAATAGCCAAAGGCTTTGACTGCAGACAAAGACCTAATCGTTGGCATGCATCCGCCTCTACAGTTGATGCAGGCGCAAACTCCGTTTCCAAGGCAATGGGTGCGCATAGCGGGGAAGGATGCAACAGCAGATCTATGCGCACCGCACGGTTATCCACTGTCTTGTCTCTTAATTCGGCTGTTAACTGGTTGCACCATGCAGGATGCAGGTTTTGCAAAGCATCTGCTAGATGTGCATTGCAGATCGGTTCGTACTGGCTAGGCATACAAATCTCTCTAGAATGGATGTGTGGTGCGCCCTTTGCGTCCAGATATATGTCCGGCCATTGGGCTCTGCCGACCACATTCAACCATGACAGTATACTATGCAATAGTTTCGAGAGAGAAATCATTATATGATACTGAGCAGATTGAGTTATTCATATTGCGATTTATGGTTATCGCACTCGGTCTTGTCTGAATGCCGGTTCCGGCTGTACGTGGGTGACGAAGGCTCAGTGCCGTCTTTTCATCGCAGCTGCGTGCTGGAGCGAGTACGGGTGTCCCTGAAAATCCTATTCCGCTCCAATGCGAGTTTCACCGGCTTGGCACCGGGAAGCGGTCGTACTATCCCCCTCGCCTCCAGATCCTGCTTAACCGTCACCGCATACCAAGAAATGGAACCGGAGAAACTCCCCTCCAATTTCTGGGCTATCTTCTCGGTCAGCGGCGTGAAAGCGCAAGGCCCTTCGGCCAAGACCTCCAGGATAGCCGCCCGTATCGTTTCGTACTTGGCCTTGTCTATCCTAACCCCGTTCTTGCCTTTCGGGTGCAACGTCTGAATCTTGCCCTCCATACCCAACCCCTGTTCGCCCATACCGGTAGCAAAAGCGCGGACGCAGTTCTCTGGCCGCTACTGCGAGACAGCAGGCGCACTGCGCCCTCCACGGCATCTGCCTACACATGGGTAGCCAACACCTTCTGGACGTCGTAAACGTTGACCTTCCGGTTGAACTTCTTCTCGATCGGCTCCAGGTGGCTGCCGACCCAGATCTTCAATTCCGCCTCCAGATCGAAGTGGCCGGCCGTTTCGATGCTGTACATCGCGATCTTGCTGTAGGGAATGGACAGGTACTCGCTCTTCCGGCCCGTTATCCCTTGCTTGTCCACCAGAATCAGGCGTCGGTCGGTGAAGATGAAGACGTCTCGCATCACTTTGAACCCGATCTCCATGACTTCGCCGTCGCCCAGCAGTATGCCGTAGTTGGTATCGAGGTCTTGCGCGTTGATTACGCCCGCGTTACCCAGTAGTCTGGCAAACATTGTGTATTCTCCCCTTAATGGCTACTTGATTGATGTCTTGGTTCCTCTACGCCGGTCAACGGTCTGACGAGCCTGCGGCTAGCCCTGAATTAGGCGCCGCGGCGTCCATTGACCTATCCGGAACGTCACGGTTGCGCTACGGACGCTCCGTTGGTGCCGCTGAGGCCTCCGTCCAGCAGTTCCGCCAAGTGCAAAGGCGTTTTCCCTTGTCCCTCGAAATGGCGGATCTGTTCCCGGCAACTGAAGCCGCTGGCCAGGAGATGCGCGTCTTGGGGCATGGCGCGGATGGCCGGGAACAGGCGATCTTTCCAGATCGCGCGGCTCACGTCGTAGTGCGCTTTGACGTAACCGAACTCGCCGGCCATGCCGCAGCAACCGCTCGGGATGGCGGTGGGCTGGAAGCCGAACTTGGACAGCACGGACAAGGTCGGCCCGTTGCCGACCAACGCTTTCTGATGGCAATGCCCGTGAACCCAAACGGACGCGCCGTCTCCCTGGCTGCGGTTGAGATCATCCCACGCGAACTGATCCAGAAACTCTTCCAGGGTATGGGTATTGGCCGCGACTCGCTGGGCCAAGGCCTTGTCCGCGACCAGATCCGGAAACTCGTCCCGCAGCGTCAGCGTGCAGCTGGGTTCCAGGCCCACGATCGGCACGTTCTCGGCGGTAATGGTCTCCAGCGCCTGGCACATCCGCTCCGCCTGCTGGCGGGCCTTGCGCACTTGCCCCCCGGAAATGAGAGGCCGTCCGCAACAGGGCAGGCGGGCATCCGTTTCCACGGTAAAGCCCAGTTTCGACAGCAGCGAAAACGCGGCGCGGGCGATGGCGGGCTCGAAGAACCGGGACCAGGTATCCACGAAAAGGAAAACCCGGGGCTGCTCGGCAGCGGCCTGGGAGCCTCCTACCGGAGGCATCGGCGCCGCTTTCCCCTTGCGCAAGGCTGGCAGGGCGCGGCGGGGATGCACGCCGAGGCGATTCAGGAAGGCGCGGCCGGCCTTGGAACCGAGCAGGGCGTTGGATACCGGGAAAAGCAGGGAACCTCCCATTTTGTCCCCGGTTCGCAACCACTGGGGCAGGCCGCCCATCAGGCGGTTGAACCACGGCGTTCCGTGGCGGTCGAAATACCCTTGCAGGAACTCCGCCTTGATGCGCGCCATGTCGACGGAAGACGGGCATTCGCTCTGGCAGGCCTTGCAGCCGAGGCACAAATCCAGGACGTCGTACATGTCCGCGGACCAGAGTTCTTCCTCCGGGATCCGGTTCGCCATGGCGTTGCGCAGGGCGTTGGCCCGTCCGCGCGTGGAATCCTTCTCCTCCCGCGTGGCCATGTAGCTGGGGCACATCGTGCCCGCATCCAGCTTGCGGCACACGCCCGCGCCGTTGCACATCTCGATCGCGCCGGCCAGCCCGTGATCGGCGCTCCAGTCGAACTCCGCGTGCCAGGCCTTGGCTTCGTAGTCCGCGCCGAAGCGCAGATTCTCCGTGGGCAGCGGCGCGTCCACGATCTTCCCCGGATTCAACAGGCCTTGCGGATCGAACAGGCTTTTGACGTCCCGCAGGGCCTGGTACAACTGGGGCGTGAACAGGGTCTCGTTGTAGTAGCTGCGGGCCAGCCCGTCCCCGTGCTCGCCGCTCATGACCCCGTGGAACTTGCGCGCCAAGGCCAGGCTGTGCTCGCCGGCCAGGCCCAGGTTTTCCACCCCGCGCGCGGACTGCAGGTTCAACAGCGGCCGCACGTGCAGGCATCCGGCCGAGGCGTGGGCGTACACGGCGGTGGACGGCACGTCCGGCAACAGCTGGCAGTAGGCCAGGATCTCGGTCATGTATTCCGCCAGATGCTCCGTGGGCACGCTGACGTCTTCGATGCCGGGGAACGGCTTGTGCTGGCCGCGCTGCCCCATGAGCAGGTTCAGGCTGGCCTTGCGCAATTCCCATACCTGTTCCTGCTGCGCGGGATCGGTGATGACCGTAATCGGGCCGCGCCACTTGCGCTTTCGCATGCGGTCCGCCAGGCGGTCCAGTTTGGCCTGGACTTCCCTTTCGTCGGCGCCGTAGAACTCGGTGAGCAGCACGGCCGCCGGATCGCCTTGCGCGAAGAAGAGGCGCTGTTCCCAGCCGGGCTGCGCCCGCGCCAGATCCATCAACTGCTTGTCCAGAAGTTCGGACGCGCTGGGTTCCGTGTCCAGTACGTCGATCACGGCGGCGCAGGCGTCGATGACGCTGTCGAAATGCAGTACGGCCAGTCCCGTATGCTTGGGCGTAGGCACCAGGCCCAGTTTGATGCGCGTGACCACGCCCAGCGTGCCCTCGCTGCCGACCATGAGGCGGCTGAGATTGAGATGGTCGTCCTGGCGGTACCGCACCGCGTCCGGCACCAGGGGCGAGTCCAGATACAGCTGTTCGGCCTGGATGCCGCGCGACAGGGGGGGCACCAGCCGGTCCAGGGCGTATCCGCTGGTCCGACGCCAGTGCCGGGGCCAATGCTGCAGGATCTCTTCCGCGTTGACATGCACCAGGGACGTCAGGCCCTGGTAGATTTTCTCCTCCAGCGAACCGGCGGGCGCCAGGGAGGGAACGGCGCTCGGCTTGACGTCGCGGAAATGGGCCCGCGTGGCGTCCGCGAGCCAGACGTGGGTTTCCTGCACGTTGTCCATCATCATCCCGTACAGGATGCTGTGGCTGCCCGCGGAATTGTTGCCCACGCACCCGCCCAGGGTGGCGCGGTTGGCGCTGGCGGGGTCCGGGCCGATCATCAAGCCGTGCCGCTTGAGCTTCCGGTTCATGCTGTACAGGTTCATGCCCGGTTCCACGACCAGCGTGCGGGCGTCCGCGTCAAGCTCCAGCGGCCGGTGCAGGTAGCGGCTGAAGTCCATGACGATCGCCGCGCCCACGGCTTGCCCCGCCAGCGAACTCCCGCCTCCGCGGGGCAGGACGGGCACGCCGTATTCGTTGGCGTGCTCCAGCACGCACTGCACGTCGCCTTCGGACTTGGGCAGCACGACTCCGAGCGGCATGATCTGGAACACGCTCGCGTCGGTGCTGTACAGCATGCGGCTGTAGGCGTCGAAGCGCACGTCGCCTTCGACGCGGCGTTGGAGGGACGCGGCCAGTTGCTCCAGTTTGGCGGTTTCGGCCGGGTCCGCCGGCTGGGTTCGCGACGCGTGGGGGGTGATTGCCTTCATGGGACGGCTCTATGGCAGGGTATAGTAGACGGCGTTGCGCCCAGGCATGCCTGAAGCAGGGAGGGACCGAATGCCTGAATCATCCATCGTCGTATACAGCACGACCTGGTGCTCGGATTGCATCGCGGCCAAGGCGGTGCTGAAAGCCATGAAGGTAGCGTACGAGGACATCAACATCGATCAAAATCCCGAGGCGGCGGCCAAGGTGATCGCATTGAACGACGGCAACCGTTCCGTGCCCACCATCCTGTTTCCGGACGGCAGCCGGATGACGGAGCCCAGCGTCACCGAACTGAGGCGCAAGCTCGAATCCATGGCCTAGCTCACGCCTGATCCAGGGCGCGGCGGAAATCGGCCAGCAGGTCGGCCGTGTCCTCGATCCCGCACGCCACGCGGATGAGGCCGTCCCGTATGCCCTGGGCTTCCCGTTGGGCCCGGGGTTCCTCGTAGTGGCTCAACAGCCACGGCTGATGCACCAGCGTCTCCGTCGCCCCCAGGCTGGCGCCCAACAGGGCCAGGGTCAGGCGGTCGTTCAGGCGCGCGGCCCGTTCGTGGTTCTCCACCTCGAAGCTGACCACGCCCCCGAAGCCTGACATCTGGCGGCAGGCGACGGCGTGGTCGGGATGGCTTTCCAGGCCCGCGTACCATACGTTCAGCACCGGGTCCTGCTCCGCCAGCATGCGCGCCAGCGCCAGCGCGTTCGCGTTGTGCTGCCGCATGCGCAGGCCGAAGGTTTTGAGGCCCCGCAGAATGGCATAGCAGCTCTGGCTGTCCAGCACCGCGCCCAACTGCGTCTGGATGGAGCGCAGGCCGGCGAGGGACCACTCTTCGGCGATGATGACGCCGGCGATGACGTCGTTGTGCCCGGAGAGGTACTTGGTCACGCTGTGGATGACGTAGTCGATGCCGTGCGCCAGCGGACGGCAATTGAAGGGGGTGGCCAGGGTGCTGTCGACGACGGTCTTGACCCCGCGGGCCCGGCCCCAGGCCGCCAGGCCCTGCAGATCGATGCAGCGATTGAAGGGATTGGACGGGGACTCGACGACGATGGCCTTCGTATGGTTCCGCCAGGCGTCCTGGACGTCGGCCAGGCGGCAGGCGGGCAAGGTCGTCACCTCCACGCCGAACCGCGTCAGAGTGTCCGCGGCGAACTGCTTCGAGACCTGGTAGATGCTGTCGGCGATGATCAGGTGATCCCCGGCGGACAGGAGATACAGCAGCAGGCCGGCCAGGGCGGACATGCCGCTGGACGTCAACAGCGCGTCCAGCGGTTCGGCGCCACCGTGCCCGTGCGCCTCCAGCGCGGCCAGTCGGGTTTCCGCGGCCCTCAGGGTCGGGTTGCCGTAACGTCCGTAGTCGAAGCGGTCCGCCTGGCCCGCGAACTTGCGTTCGTCCAGGAAGTCAATCATCTCCTGGGTATGGGCGAAAGGAAACATGACCCCGTTGACGATGGGTTCGGTCACGCTCAGGGAGGGCCGCCGGCGCGGTTCGCCGCTATGTACGCTGGCCGTCAGAACGCCTTGGGACTCTTGCATGGCTCCTGGGGCATTGCCTGCTCGGATGAGGTTGGGGCCGGATGCCGGCGCGCAAGCCCATTCGCATGCGCTCTTCCCGCCGGCGGCTTGGCATCCCTGACTGCCATTATCCTACAAGTGCGTTCTTTTGCGTTGTCTGCGGCTGAGGCGCCGGCGCGTTAAGCCTCGATGCCGGCGCCGCCTCTGCGGCCTCAATGTTGAAGCGGGGATTCACTCCCGCGCCCGATTTGCTATACTTGCGGAGGCCTGCTGGGCCCTTGCCGACGACCTGTCATTGTGAGGAATACGAACCATGGCCGTGCCGGATCAGCGCCTGATGGATGACGGAGGGCATGAAGCCTACCGCGAGGATCTGTACGCTTTCGAGGGGCTGGCGACGACGGTGCCTTCCCTGGCGGACGTCGGCCCTGAGGAATACGGGTTCTTCGCGCAAAACGGGTATTTGGCCGTGGAACGTGCCTTTACGCCGCAGGAAGTCGAGGACGCCTTGAACGGCCTTATGTCGCTGCTGGCCGGCGACAATCCCGATTTCCGCGGCGTCATGTACGAAAAAGCCTCCGCGGGGATCGACGTCGGCGCCTTGAACCTAAACGCGAAGCAGGACTACGTGCGCAAGTTCATGCACTTCGTGGACTACGACGCGACGCTGCGGGATCTGTCCCGGCACGCGTCCTTGTTGCGCGTCCTGGAACCGATGGTTGGGGGCAAGCCTGCGCTCTTTCAGGACATGGCCCTGCTCAAACCCCCGCGGATCGGACGCGAGAAGCCCTGGCATCAGGATCACGCCTACTTCAATCTGAAGCTGGACGCGCAGGTCGTGGGCGTCTGGATCGCCTTGGACGAGGCCACCGTGGACAACGGGTGCATGATCGTCCTGCCCGGTTCCCATTTGCAGGGGCCCATGATTCATTTCCGGCGGCGCGACTGGCAGATCTGCGACAAGGACGCCAACCAGGGCGCGGCGGTCGCCGTGCCGCTCAAGCCGGGCGGCGCGCTGTTCTTCGCCAGCCTCTTGCACCACGGCACCCCGGTCAACCATTCCCCGAGGCGCCGGCGGGCGCTCCAGTTCCACTACTGCGCTGAGGAAGTGCGCAAAATCTCGCAGGACGAGCGCATGGCGGTCTTCGGAGCCGAGGGCAAAGACGCGACCTGTTGACGGTTGAGCGCTAACGTCCCGTAGACTGCTCTGGAGTGAAGCGGCCGACGCGGAAAACGCGGATCCTTGACCTCGCATACGCGTTGGCGTGCCGATGCTTGCGTTTGGCCTGGATGGAGGCGGCTTGCGCGCAAGCCGAACGCGGGCAGGCTATGCCGTAACCGGCCAAACGTTTGCGCACCCGCCAGATTAAGGCAGGGCTTGCAAAGCCCAAAACCCCGCCTGAGGGCCTTAGGGCCTAAGTTTCAAGACAACGAGAACGGCCAATGCGCGTCGATCTTTCCTGTCCGCCGTTTTGAATTGCTCAATGGCGTTTTCGACTTCCTTGATGCGTTGCAGAACCTCTCTGCGCGCAAATATCGTTGCAGGATCGTAGTCTGCCTTGTGCCGTTCCTTTTGCATCTCAACGAACAATGAGCCAAATTTCTGAATCTGCGGCGGAAAATTCAAATTGGGCAGTTTGGCGCACTGCCTTCTGGCATGTCCGTGCTCAAGCGCTCGATACGCCTGTCGCCATGCGGGTTGACTACGCAGAGCCCTGGTGGCGCCGACTATCATGTCGGCGCAACATTGCGACAGCGAATGAAACAGGGCGTAGTACGCGGAGCTGACGGCTCGTCGCAAGTCAGCGGCGCAAGGACGACCGCGGCCCGTTCCGCTAGCCAAACGCTTGGCTAGCCTCAGTAGATGCTTCGGATTCATCAATATACCTGTACCCTTGGGAGAATGAATCCCTCTCGAAATACTGTCCCCTTTGAATCGCGTCCCACCCTGCTCGGTCTACGAACGATTTGACGGGGAAGTCGTCTATCCCCAATTCCTTCAACTTCGGTATGAGCAGGCAGGCGAATCCCGCGGTCCAACCCGGATCCAGCAGATCCTGATCACCGTCGTAAACGATATAAATGCGGATGTACTCCGTGTTGTCGCAATAATCAAAGGCGCCCCTGACGACAATGGGGTCAAATACAAATTGGTCTTTGAACCTCTCGTCCAGGATATCCTTGACTATCTTCTTGATCTTGCCCGCTTGATCCTTCGTAATCATACCCCTAACCCATCCTGAAAATTCCTGAATGCGGAGTATTGGCCGCCTTGCATATTGGCATTGTACATTACATTAATACAGGGGCAAGATGGATGACAGCAATAGTGGCGCAGTAGCAATGCTCTGCGCGGGGACAGTGAACTTTGCGCGCGTAGGCCTGAAAGGCAAAACGGCCTTTCAGCATTGCGTCGAAACGCTCGGGCTCGCCCGAGGACCGCGTGGATCTACAGTGGCTATGCGTACTCGATCAAGCGAGTGCGGAACGGAACGCCAAGGTCGTCCTTACCCTTTAGTAAGACAACCTTACTCGCTCGCTTCGCGGCTTTGAGCGGTGCGCTTCCGCGGCAGAGTGCGGCTTCACGCGGAGCCGGGGCCTTACCTGTCCGCGTACGCGTCCGTATCGTTATCCGTGCGACGAACGGTGCGTTCGCGGGATCCGAAATCGGAATGGAGCCAGGCGGCGTATCGTGATGCGCGCCGCCCGCGTACTCGTTCCGTAAAGCCCAATCGCGGGTGAGAGAGATTTGCGCCGCCTCCGCCAAGGATGGCAAATCGGGAAGGCGCGGGTACGTTGCCTTGCGCGCAGATCAAGGCTTTCAGAGTGTGTTCCAAGATCTGCGGAAACTTCATCCGGCGTCAGGTCCGCGTCCAGAAGGATAGGCAATTTCTGTAATGCGTATGCGCCGACTGCAAACGCCTGTGCCGTTCGTATCTTTCGCGGTTGACGGGATTTGACTCGGTTCCCTTGGCGCGGCGTTGCGGCGGCGGACGGCAATGCCCCCTGGCAATTCCGTCCCACTGGACAACGGCCCCGATGCGATTGCGGCAGTTGGGACAAGTCCAGGGAAGAGCGCAACAGGCTATTCATCCACAGGACGCGGCTGGGATCTGTTTGAGCCATCCATTTTGAGCGGTCAGGCGGAATCAGGGCGTACCGGCTGAGCCCAGTAAGAAACGGCGGAAAACCGTTGTTGTCGCTACGTTATCGCTGTAGCCGAAAAATAAGCGTCTTGCCTTACGCGCGTAATAACGGCGTAGTGCCCAGACTCCGTACGTTTGGTACGGACATCAAGGCTGACGGGTTGCGCAAGCAGGGGGTGAACGTCACTGGCATCCGCGGATGGGCACAGACCTTCGGCTTGATTTACGATTTGCTCCCAAAATGCAGTGAAGGCTTGCACGTCAACGGAAGCCGCGGTCCCTGGGGCTCCCTGACCCTGGGCGATCCGGCCCGCTTCTTCTGACGAAATCGGGGCGTTGACGGCCAAAATCTCAAACTCCGCTTCGCGGTTGCCCGACAAGGAACTGTGCAAATGAACGGTAAACGTCGCATTGGTTTCCTGCTCGCTTGGGCGTAGCCGCTTCTCGCTCCGTTTGACTTGCTTGGTATTCCGGAAACGGAATTCGTCATTCCGGAAGGCGAGGGCGCATAGGGCTTTTCCATCCGCCAGGCTTTTGACGAAGGCATGAAGGCTCGTTAACGCGTGGCGGTCAATGTCGGCGATCGCGACTTTAAACGTCTTTTTAGGTCCTACTGATGCAGCCAGAATAGTTTTGACCTGTTCAATGGCATTTCCCGCAGGCATGGTTTCGCCTGCCTGCCCTGGTTGTTGCGCGATATCCTCGACTTGGCAGACGAAGGAACCCGGAACGGTGCGGGTGATCAGCCACCGATAATCCTGAGTAGAGGTTTGACCGAGATTCGTCCGGGTTGCGCGCTGGCTGGCCTCCACCGCGGTAACAGCCTTGGCGAAGTTAACCGCCTCGCGGCCAAAGTCGGCCTGAATGCCATGATCCATTACCAGCGCCCCCCAAAACGCAAGGTAGGCTTTCGGCCTCTGGGGCGAGCCTTCCGTATAGGCTTCCAGTTCTCGCTCCACTTCCTGCAGGCGGCGTTCCAAGCTTATCCGGCCGAGCGTATCGCCAGGCGAAGTCCGGCTGATCAGTTTTTGCAACGCGCTCCGCTCCGAGAGCAGAAAGCGGTGATTGCGTACATGCATGACTCCCGCCTTGCGTTTCATTGTGCGTCGGCCTCCAGTTTAGCACGCGCCGCTGCGTCATGGTCGGGGGGGCAAATCCACTTGCAAGTAGCCTTTCCAGCGCTTCGTGCGCGTATGTGACCAGAGACTGTACCCAATAGAGAGCTTGCTCAATGCTTTCTTCAATCCGGATCTGATTCAATTCCACGAAATAAGCGTCCATCGCATAATGATATTTCACAAATTCCGGATTGAACAATCCAGGGTAACGTTGTAGTAGCGCCAATCCATTATATCCGTCGGGAATGTAGAAAAAGGTCACCAGATCAATGTCATTAGGCGGTCGATTGCGTATTCGTTCAATATTTTCCACGAAACTGCCGTCAATCCATTGGAACCCTCGCGTGATGCCGACCTGATACAGGACGGCACGGAAATCCAGCCATTTCGGCAATAAATTCCACCGCGCTTCCGTGTTTCTGAAACGAGTTATGACGTCCAATGGCGAAACGGCGTAGGGAGATCGAACATGAGAGGCAGGATCGGCCGGATCATGGGCGGGGAGGATGCCGGCGGGTTCCAAGCCGGAACGACATCCGCCTCGCGCCTCAATGGACGCGGAACCTGCGGACTCACGGCGCGGCCAATTGCGCGACGTTTTGATCCGTAATGGCGACGAAGGCTTCTTCCAGGCTCATTTCCTCCGTCTGCATGTCGATGATGACGCCGCCGGCTTCGGCGATGGCGCGGGAAACCCTGGCCTTGGCCGCGGCCAGGTTGGCCGCCTTGAGGCTCAGGGAAAGGCGCGTTTCCGCGACCGCCAGGGAGGCGACGCCGGGCAGTTCCGCCAAGCGGGGCAGCATGGGCACGGGCGACGCGGTCAATTCGATGCGCAGGCGGACCTCGGGTTGCAGCTGGCGCTTGACGTTGTCCAGAGAGTCTTCGACGATGAGCTGCCCTTTGTTCATGATGCCGATGCGGTGGGCCAGCTGCTCCACTTCCGTCAGCAGATGGGACGAAATGAAAACCGTCTTGCCGCGCCGGGTTTCCTCCAGCAAGGCTTCCCGGATTTCGACCACGCCGCGGGGATCCAGCGCGCTGACCGGTTCGTCCAGGATCAGCAAATCGGGGTCGTGCAGCAGCGCGCGGGCGAACCCCAGTTTCTGCTTCATGCCCCGCGAGAAGTCGGCGGCGCGGGCGTCGGCGGCCGGGGACAGATTGAAACGCTCCAGCAACTGCGCCGTCCGCGTCTCCGCATCCGCGACCCGGTACAGGCGACCGAAGAAGCGCAGATGCTCGCGGGCGGACATGTCGTCGTAGAACGCCTGCTGCTCCCCCACCACGCCGATGCGGCGGCGCGTGTCGAAATCCCGGACGACGGCGGGACGCTCGAACACGCGCGCCTCGCCCCGCGTCGGCGGCAACAGCCCCAGGAGCATCATGATGGTGGTGGTTTTGCCGGCCCCGTTGGGGCCCAGGAACCCGTAGATCTCGCCGGGTTCCACGGTGAGCGTAACGTCCTTGACGGCGTCGAAGTCCGCGAAGGACTGGGTCAAGTTTCGGGTTTGGATGACGGCGGACATGGCGCAAGCCGGTCAGGACGGGCAACGCAATCGGCCGCCTACGCGGCGCCGATCGGGAGGCTGTCTGTTAGGATACACTGACGTCCGCAACCCGACAGGATTCCGCGCCGCGCATGGATGCCGATCCCTTCGCCCACGATCACCGCGAGCTATTGGCCGGCTGCCCCGGTTTGGCTGCGCGTTTGGAAGCCGTAGTCACGCCTGAACGGACTTTTCGGACGTTCAAGCGCCTGGCCGATACCTATGCGCCTACCTTGTCGGCGCGCCATACGCGCGGGCCGGTTCTGCAAGCGTTGTTCGCGGAGGCCCGGCGGGAAGGGTTGCTGACGGCCGATCTGCCTCTGGACCTCGATTATCTGCGTTCCGGCGTAGCCGTCGCGTGCCTGGGGGCAAAGAACGCTAAGGCGGCGGCCTGGTCCGTGGCCCATCTGGACAATATCGGTTACCTGACGGGACCGCGGCAAGCGGACGGGTACCCCCTGACGCCGCATTGCCAATCGCGCCAGAATCCCGGTCAACGACCGGGCGTGGCGCTGGATCTGTCGCGGGCGGACGCGCCCGCCCGCGTTCTCGCCCGCGGCGAGATCGTGACGGGAACGGCCCGATCGGGCTCCGTGGAGCCGGCTCACTTCTTTCGGACGGAGGCCGCGGCTCTCCCTTTGGCCACGCGCGTCTGCTATGCCGCCGCCGCCGAGTGGGATCGGGAGAGCGATTTGGTCTACGGGGCGATCGACAACGCCGCCTGCTGCGCCAGTTTGGCGCTGGCCAGCATCGCGGTGCAACCGTACCGTCCCGCGGTCTGGGTGTTGTGGCCGGACGAAGAGGAAGGCGTAGTGGACGCCGGCCCGCCGGCCTTCGCGCGCGCCACGGCGCGGTTGCTGCATCGTTTGGATCCGGCTTGCCTGCCGGATCTGATCTTCGTCAGCGACATACTGGATATGGCGTTTGACGCGGACGCCGACCTCGCGTCGCCGCAGACGTTCGGCCATGGGGCCTGCATGGAAGGGTGGTCCAGCGCCGCCCGGGGGGCCGTCACCCCGCCCCGCCTCTTGCACGCGCTGCGGCGCTTGCGACCGGCCATGGCCGCGGCGGGAGCCGAGGTCCGGGAAACGGGCCGGTACGTGAACCGCAGCGATGACGTTTCCCTGGTCATGGCGACGCCGAATATCGCGCTCCTCAGCTGTCCTGGGGCCTATACGCATTTTCAGGCAACGCCGCGCGCCAGCCTCCGGGACATCATGCATTTGGCCAAGGCCTTGGCCGTCGCCTGGATGGCGGCCCAGCAAGCGTCCTGGTTGGACCGTTTCCGGTAGCACGCGCGCGCCGCGCAGGAGGCCAGGATTATGCCTATCCGCCGCATTTCGCTTTCCAGCAACGAAGCCCAGGAGCTCATTCCCATTACCGATCGGGTGCAAGCGGCCGTAACGGAATGCGGCGTGCAAGACGGTCTTTGCACGGTGTTTTGCGGCCATACCACCGCCGGCATCACTCTGAACTCCCCGCTGGATCCCGCCACGGCCGCGGATCTGCGCGACGAGTTGAACCGCATCGTGCCCACGCGCACCGATTTCCATCACGTATTCGATACCCCGACGGATGCCTCCGCGCACGTCAAAAGCGCGCTGGTGGGCCATTCGACGACCCTGCCCGTCATTCAGGGCCAGTTGGCGCTGGGCTCGTCGCAAGGCATTTTCTTTTGGGAATTCGACGGTCCCCGCTCGCGGCAAGTGACCGTGCAATTGCTGGCGGAGGCGTGACTTTGGATACCCGTTCCCTGTCCGCGTCGCGTTGCGCGCAGGTCAGGCCCGCCGTTCTGGAAGACGCGCCTGCAGGCCGGCAACGCCGTTTCAAGGCGTGACAGGCCCGAGCTCCGGAGCAACGGTCGCCATGCCCGCCGCCGCGCCGTCCGTCGCCTACGTCTCCGTGTCCAACGTCATTATTGACGACATCGTGTTGTGGGACGGGCGCACGGCCATGGCCATGTTGGGCGGCTCCGGCACCCATGCCGTAGCCGGGATGCGTTGGTGGCACGCGGGACCTTTGGGGCTGTCGGCGTACGTGGGCGCCGATCTGCCGACCGCGATGCGGCAAGCGCTCGATCGATTGGGCGTAGATCCTGAGGGACTGGTCGCGCAGCCGGACGCGGCCACGCCGCGGGCGTGGCAACTGTTCGAAAAGGACGGACTGCGGACCGAGGTATTTCGCACTTCGCTGCCGGAATTTCGCGCGCTTTCCCGGACCGCGATCCAGCTGCCCGCCGCATATTGGCGCGCCCGGGGCTTCCACGTCATCTGGGGCGCGACTTTGGCGGAAGCGACGGCCTTTCTGCAACAGTTGCGGACGGTCAACGCGCAGGCCCGGATTGTGTTGGAGCCGCTGGAAGACTGGTTTGCGGAGGCCGAGGCGCATTGGCGTCCGTTGTTGGCCCATGTGGACGCCTTCGTTCTCAACTGGGTGGAAGGCCGGAAACTGTCAGGGTTGGAAGAACCGGAACGCATTGCGGAGTGGCTGCAGGCGCTGGGCGCCGCGCGGATCGTCATCGGGCTGGGCTCGCAAGGCTCCCTGGTCAAAGCCAGGGACGGCGGCGCGTGGCGGCTCGCCGCCGTGCCGGTCACGGTAGCGGATGAAACCGGAGCCGGCAACGCGTTGTGCGGCGGCCTCTTGACCGGATTGGGCGAGGGGCTGGGTTTGATTCCCGCCGTCCAGCGCGGCATGGTGAGCGCCAGCTTCGCCATCGAACAGTTCGGCGCGCCCGCACCCAATCAGACCCGGGCCGCCTGCCTTGAGTCGCGCTTGCAAGGGGTACGCGCCGGCACGGCGGCCTGTTGAAAACCCTGCCCGCCACGCGCCGGCGCGCGAGGCAGTCCCGGCCGTTCGGCAGTGTCCCCGCTATGCGCGCCCCCGACCGTCTGGCATGGGCGCGCCGCGCACCAGGTCCGGTCACGGGTTTCTGCCGGCGCGGCCTGGGTCATGGCGCTGGCCGCGGTTTTCAGACTGTCGCCGGGTTTGGTACACTAGGGGATATCCCGCGCGTTATCCAAGGGGCGTTCAGTGTTGGCTTGGCGCCGGCACGGGGCGACGCATTCCGGCTTAGGCCCTTAAAGCCTGCCCGTGGGTTACGCACTGGCCGGCTGCGGTTTCAAGATTCCTGATAAGGAGTAAACGGTTATGAGGAAACTTTGGTTGTTGCTTTGCGCCTCGCTCTGCGCCGCGGCTTTGGCGGCCTGCGTGGTGGCTCCGGCCGCCGCGCCCGCGGAGGACGGCATGATGATGGAGGACGCAGGCCCGTCAGGACCCGTCACCTTGCGCTTCCTGGCCATCACGGATGACGATCAGCTCAACGCGTGGCGCGAAATCCTGGCCTCCTTCCAGCAGATCGAGGACGGGAAGTGGGCGTACGTGGAACTGGAATTCGAAACGGTGCCGTTCCGCGAGCTGTTCCCCAAGATTGAATCGTCCGTGGCCGTGGGCTTGCCTTGGGATCTGTTCCAGGCGGACGGGCCGGACATGAAGCACTACGGCTTCAACCGCGTCATCATGCCGCTGACGGAGCACTTCACGGACGCGGAGATGGCCCAGTGGTTCCCGCAGTCCATCGAAGAGGGCAGTTTCCGCGGCGAGTTCCTGGGCCCGCCCATCATGCAGTCCTGCTCGCTGATGATGTACAACAAGGACTTCACCGACGCGGCCGGCCTGGCTCCGCCGCAAGGCATCGAGGACGCCTGGACCATGGACGAGGCCATGGCGGCCTGGGAAGACGCCACCGTGGATGAAAACGGCGACGGCGTGCCCGAAGTCTGGGGCGTGCGCTGGGGCCAGGGCACCTGGACCGGCGACTACGAGCATGGCATCTTCCGCCGCTCGAACGGCGCGCTCGGCTCGCCCACCCACCAGGGCATGGGCGAAGACGGCGTGACCTTCCGCGGGTATCTGGACACGGACGAAGCCGTGGCCGCCATGCAGTTCTATCAGGACATGCACCTGAAGAACAAGGTGTCTCCGGTGGAAGCCATTCCCGAGATCTTCGAGAGTCGGCAGTCCGCGTTCATGATTACGCCGGACAACCGCATCGGCGCCCTGAACCGCATCCACGGCGAAGGCGGCTTCAACTGGGGCGTGACCGGCATTCCCTATTTCCAGACGCCGGTCTGCCACACCGGCAGTTGGCACTACGGGATTTCGCCCAACACCGAGAATTTCGAGGAAGCGTTGGCTTTCGTCAAGTACGCCTCCAGCGATGAAGGCGCCCGCATCTGGTACAAGCACGTGCGCCAGCTGCCGGCCAACATCGGCCTGTTCAACGAACTGGCCGAGTACGGCGACGACGGCAACCAGCGCATTTGGCTGGACGCGATGAACAGCTTCGGCATTCCCCGCATCCAGACGCCGGGTTACACCGAGTACCAGCAACTCTTCGCCGAAGCGGCCGGCAACATCGCGGTCGGAGCCGATCCGCGGGAGCAGTTGAGCGCCGCCGCCCGTCGCATTGAAGGCCTGGTCGCCAAATACGCGGGCTGGAACCAGTAACGAGAACCCCATGTAACGTCGGCAGACGCTAACCTTCCGGGCCGCAGGGACAGGGCCTCAATCCCGTCCCTGCGGCCCGGAACTGCGTGGTTCCCCTTATGCAGGCAACCCTTACCGCGGAGGCCGTTCCCGGCTGGCGCCGTCTCTGGAACCGGCAGACCCGCTATTACCTTATAGCCTTTCTGTTCGTCCTGCCGGCCCTCGTCAATTTCGCCGTCTTTCGCTATCTGCCCATTCTGGCCGCTTTGCGCGCCAGCCTGTATCAGTACAGCCTGCTGGGCGGGTTCGGCGATTTTCTGGGCCTGGATCAGTACGTCGCGATCTTCAACGATCCCTACTTCCTGAATTCCCTCTGGGTCACCGTGAAGTTCACCTTCTACAAGGTGCCCCTGCAAATCGTCCTGTCCCTGTTCCTGGCGCTGTTCCTGGCCCGGGAATCACTCGCGACCGCGTTCGTGCGCAGCGCGGTCTTTACGCCCGTCGTCACGTCCGTGATCGTGGTCTCCGTCCTGTGGTCCATGATGTACCACTCCCAGCTGGGCCTCATCAACAGCCTGCTGTCCGTCGCGGACGTCCCGCCCCAAGCTTTCCTGTCCAATCCCCGCCGCGCGCTGCCCGCGCTGACGGCCATGATGATCTGGAAGGACGTGGGCTTCTCCATGATCATCCTCATGGCTGGCCTCAAAGGCATTCCGCACATGTACAAGGAAGCGGCGGTCGTGGACGGAGCCACCCCGTGGGAAGTGTTGTGGCATATCACCCTGCCCCTGTTGCGGCGCGTCATGATGTTCGTGGTGGTCACGCAGACGATTTTCTCCTTCCAGGTCTTCGTGCCCGTGTACGCCATGACCCGCGGCGGTCCGCTGGAAACGACCAAGGCCGTGGTGTATTACATTTACCAGTACGGGTTCCTCTTCCAGGACATGGGCACGGCCAGCGCCATGTCCATCGTGACCCTGTTCCTCTTGCTGGTCGTAAGCGCGATCCAGATGCGCGTCTTCCGTTCGGACGTGTCTTACTGAGCCGGCGCCCTCACCGCACAACCGAACGCGGGCGCGGGCCTTGGGAAGCGCTGGCGCATTGAAACGCGACAGGAGGGAAACCAGACCTCGCCGCGTGCGCGGCGAATGGCTGGGAACGTCTCGTCACGCGTCAATCCATATCCGTACGCCGGGCGGAGAGCGCCTGCATACGCAGGCGCTTGCGCCGCGCGGCGATGCAGGGAAAGGAACGAGGGGAATCAATGCCCTAGCGCCGCTGCCGCCCGCCTGCGTACACTGGCGTTCCGATACAGGAGGGATGGCAATGCCCATCGGAAAGCAGAAAGACGCGGCGATGAACGACGACGGAGATCACTGGAGCGACGGCCTGGAATGGGTCGCGCTGGGCTTCATGTTCGATCGCGACCCTGAAGGGTGCGCGCGCGCCGGCTGCTTTTCCCTGCTCGTTACGCCTATTGCCGGTTTGGCCTTTTTCATTGCCATGCAGACTGAGAGCGTGGCTCCTTTCGTCATAGGCGGCATCGCAGCGATCTGCGCAGCCGTTTGGTTCTACCGCAATTTTTAGGCGCGGCGTCATTGGGAACGTCCGTCCTTGGCTGTTGGCATCCGTAGCGACAAGCGGGTTCCGCGCGTCGATGCCTGGGCGCGCGGGCGCGGGCCAGGCCAAGCGGTAGCTGATCGGCCCGCACGAACGCGCGCGGAGGCAGCGGGAGGCGTATGGCCTGGGCCGCGCGCGGGCCCTGCGCAGGGCTGAGGTGCGGTAGGGAGAGCCCGGACCGGCGCCCGACGCAAGACCCAGTCGCCGCGGACCGCGGATGGTGTATACTGATGCCTGCTTCCGCCTGCGTCATGACGCACGCGGTCTGGAAGCCCCCCGCCCATTCGCCCAGAGGCGTACGCCTGACTTCGCCAGCGGACAAGCCTGCGCAATCCTGACTGGAAACCGAAACGCCGGACGCCAGAGGCGCGCCTGACTATGCATCCCACAGAGAGCCTGCCTTCACGCCCAGTCCGATCCGGGAACGGCTCTTGGCTGCCCGGCGGCGGACGGCGCTACGGCGCCCTGCGTCTCGGAGTTGTCGCCGTCCCCAGCGCTCAGGCTTGCGCGCGCGTCCCGCGCGGGGATCGGACGGACTTTACGCACCGGCTTGCGCCATGGCGTTGTTAGAAGATCTTTCCGGCAATCTCGGCAAGTCCTTGGCCGGCGCCGCGCCGACCGGGACGCGGGGCCGGAAGAGGAATGCGGTCGGCTGGGCCGCGGCCGCCCTTCTGGCTTTGGCCTATGCCGCGCTTTTCCTCATTTTCACCGTCCCCTTTTTCTGGATGTTTTTCGGCAGCATCCGGGATGAATCCGAGATCTTCGCCAATCTGTATCCTTTCACGTGGAAGACGATTCTCCCCATCGAGTGGACGCTCAAGAATTATCTTGACATCTTCGGCGTGTCGGAAGACGGCCAGAAATACGGCCTCCGGTTCCAGCGCTTTCTGGGCAACAGCTTCCTGGTGTCCGCGGCCGTGGTGGTCAGCTCGCTGGTCTTCAATACGCTGGCGGCCTATTTCTTCGCGCGGCTGAAATTCCCTTTCAAGAACGCGCTCCTGATCTTCGTCATCGCCACCATGCTGGTGCCTTTCCAGGCGACCATCGTGCCCCTGTACATCGTGGTGGACGCGCTGGGCCTGGCCAACTCCTATCCCGGCCTCATCTTTCCCTGGTACGCCAGCCCCTTCGTGATCTTCGCCCTGATGCAATTCATGAAGGACATTCCCATTGATCTGGACGAGGCCGCCATCATGGACGGCGCCAACCTCTTCCATATTCTGTGGCGCATCATCGTGCCCTTGTCCGTGCCCGGCATCATCACCGTTTCGCTGCTGGAATTCCAGTTCGTCTGGAATCTCTTCTACTGGCCCTTGATCGTCATCAGTTCGCCCAAGCTGCAGATGATCCAGGTGGCCATCGCGACCCAGACCACCCAGACCCAAACCTTCTGGGGCCGCACCTTCGCGGGGTCGGTCACGGCCTCCCTGCCCGTTATCATTCTGTTCCTGATCCTGCAACGGCATTACGTGCAGGGCGTGGCCATGACCGGCCTCAAGGGCTAGGCCGCGCCTCCGACCGGCCGCATCCGAGGAGAACGACAGGCATGGCGCCGCCCCGCAAATTCATCTTCGACACGGATCCCGGCGTGGACGATGCCATGGCCTTTTTCTTCGCCTTGGCCGCGCCGGAACTGGAACTGACGGGCGTAACCACGGTTTTCGGCAACGGGGGCACGCGGATTACCACCCGGAATGCCCTGCGCCTGGTCGAGACGGCGGGGCGGCGCGACGTGCCCGTCGTCGCGGGGGCCGAGAAGCCGCTCTTGCATCCCTACCGGGGACGCGCCGGCCACGTACACGGGGCTGACGGCCTGGGCGAGGCGGGCCTGCCCGCGCCCCGCGGCGCGGCGCACCCCGGACGCGCGGCGCGCTTTCTGGCGGATCAGGTCATGGCGGCGCCGGGCGCCATCACGATCATCGCCGTAGGGCCGCTGACCAATCTGGCGCTGGCGGTCAGCCTGGAACCCGCCATGGTCCACGCGGTCCGCGAGGTCATCGTCATGGGCGGCGCCGCCGCGCGCCCCGGCAACGCTTCGCCCGTGGCGGAAGCCAATATCCTCAACGACGCGGCGGCCGCGCGCATCGTTTTCCAGGCCGGATGGCCCTTGACCATGGTCGGTCTGGACGTGACCTGCGCGACCGTCATGCCGCCGGCCTACCTGCAGGCATTGGGCGCGCTCGGCAATCCGGCTACCGATTTCATCGCCCGGATCACGCCTTTCTACCTGAATTTCCATCGCACCCAGGGCGTGGAGGGCATCTACGTGCATGATTCGTCCGCCATTGCGTACGCGGTCGACGCCTCGCTCTTTACCGCGCAGGCCGCGCCCGTGCATGTATGCGTGGGCGACGACCGGACGAACGGGCAGACGATTCCGGATTGGCGCGGGCATTGGCCGGACGCGCCCTCGGCGAACGTATGCCTGGAGGTCGACGCCGAACGTTTCAAGGCCCTGTACATGGAACGCCTGCGCCGTTTCTGACCGTCCTTGCGCATCCTGCTTGCGCGCTCCCATCCCTTGTGACCATCCGGAGGCTGAACCTGTACCCATGACAACGCAATCCTTACGCGACGGCATTCTCGGCTCCCTGGCTACCGCGGGGCTGGGCGACGCCTTGGGCGCGGGCACGGAACAGTGGACCATCGAGGAAATCTACGCGGCCCACGACGGCCCCATTCGCCGCCTCGTCACGCCGCCGCCCGACACGTTCGCGGGCGCCGAAGGCAACCGCAAAGGGCAAATCACGGACGATACCAGCCAGATGTACTACCTGGCGGAAGACGTCATCCAGGCCGAGGGACGCCTGGACGAAGAAGTATGGCGCGCCTGCCTGTTGCGCTGGGCCGCCCAGTCGCCGCACGTCGGCAACATGGGACCGTCCACGCGTCCCGTCGTGGAAGCCCTGCGTACGGGCCAGGATCCCTACGGCGTGGGGTTGGTCGGGGCTTCGCAAAGAGCCGTGGCCAGCACGGGCGCGACCAACGGGTCGGCCATGCGCGTGGCGCCCGCCGGCCTCATTCATCCCGGGGATCGCGAAGGCGCCTGCCAGGCGGCGCTGGCCACCTGCTTTCCCACCCACAACACCAACGTCGCCATTGCCGCCGCGTGCGCCATCGCCAGCGGCTGCGCGGAGGCCCTGACGGAGCGGGCCGACGCGTTCTCGGTCGTCAAGGCGACCTTGGCCGGCGCGCGCCGGGGCGAAGAACTGGCGCGTAGCCATCCGCGCGGGCGCGTCGTGCCCGGACCGTCCATCGAACGCCGCATTAAACTGGCGGTGCAGTTGGCCTTGGCCGCCGATTCCCTGGAAGCAGCCTTGCGCGACATCGAAGCCTTGATTGGCAACTCCGTGATGGCCTGCGAATCGGTGCCCGCGGCGGTGGGGCTGTTCGCGTTCGCGCAGGGCGATCCGTGGGAAACCATCGTCGCCGGGGCCAGCGTCGGCAACGACACCGATACCGTGGCCGCCATGGCCGGCTCCCTGGCGGGCGCGCTGCGCGGCTTTGCGGCCGTGCCGCAGGCGGAATACGCCGAATTCCGCGCGGCCAATCTGGCGGAGCATGACATCGAACGAATCGCGGACGGTCTCGTCCGCATTGCAGCGAGGTAAGGAAACATGCAGCGCGTCATCATTGATTGCGATCCGGGCCATGACGATGCCTTGGCCATCCTGTTGGCGGCCCAGCATCTGGACGTCATGGCCATCACCACCGTGGCCGGCAACACGACTTTGGACCACGCCACGGACAATGCGCTCAAGATCCTGGAGCTCATGGGTCGCCCGGACATTCCCGTGTACCGGGGCAGCCATGCGCCTTTGCTCAAGGCCCCGGTGCATGCCGGCCAGATCCACGGGGAAACGGGGCTGGCCGGATGGGACTTTCCCGCGCCCCGCAAGACGGCGGAAGCCCAGCATGCGGTCGCGTACCTGGTGGAGACCCTCCGGCAGGAAGACGACGTCTGGCTGGTGCCGGTCGGGCCGTTGACCAACGTCGCCCTGGCTTTTCACCAGGCCCCGGAGATCGCGAAACGGGTGGCGGGCATCAGCCTCATGGGCGGGAGTCTGACGTGCGGCAACTCCACGCCCACCGCCGAATTCAACATTTGGTTCGACGCGGAGGCGGCGCGCATGGTGTTCGCCAGCGGCGTTCCGATCAAGATGTTCGGCCTGAATCTGACCCATCAGGCCAGCGCGACGGATGCCGACATCGAACGGATCGGCCACCTGGGCAACGCGGTGGGGCCCTGTCTGGCCAGCCTGCTGACCCATTATCTGAACGCGATCGACCGGCGCTCCGGCGTGCGCAAGGCTGCCTTGCATGATCCCTGCGCCGTGGCGGCCCTGATTCAGCCCGAACTCATCCGTTACGAAGCGATGCGCGTGACCGTAGAGACCCAAGGTCGGGACACCTACGGCATGACGGTATGCGACTACCGTCATTTGCGCGGCTTCGGCACCGCGCAGGTGGATCGAGGCAAGCCGCAAGGCCAAGCCAACGCGGAAGTGGCCATGGAAATTGACGGCCGCGGTTTTCTGGAACTCTTGATTGACGCGCTCAGCCGCTATTAGCGATAGACGAGCGCCGACACGGCAGCGCCAGCTCGCGGGCATCCATGATCTGGATTAAAAAAACAAGCCAACGGTACGATGAGCGCTTGCGAACGCGGTTCCCATGCATCTTGGCACTCATCGCAGGGCGGTAGGTTGGCGTTGATTCTGCATCCCGAGCGCCCTCTATGCAATCTTGCCTCCGATCCCTGTCTACCGGCGTCGGATTAGGGGCGTTGGCGCTTATCGTCCAGTGCGCGGGATGCGCGCGCGTTCCCGCTCCGCGCGTGCAGGGAACGCCCCCGCCAGTGTTTCTGGTCGTTCCCACGTATACGCCCACGCTGATGCCAGAACCGGATGTTCCGACCGCTACGCCTGCTGTCGCGGAACCTGTGCCTACGATGACGCGTCCACCGGTTCCCGTTGCCACGTCGGAACCGCCTGCCCTCAATGTCAAATCCAATCTGCGCGCGGGGCCTGGCACGAACTATGCGATCGTGGGCGTTTTACCGCAAGGGACTACGGTGAACCCGACCGCGACGTACGGCGTCTGGTTGCAGGTGGGCGGTCAATGGTGGATACATGCTGACTTGGTTGACGACGTACCGCGCGGCTTGCCGCAAGCGGAATCGATTCCGCCCACGCCCATACCTACGCCCGCGCCGACCGCGGATCCCTATAAGGATCCGTACAGGATCGCTACGATAGAAAAATTCAGGCAACAGGTTAGCCTGTCTTGCGCTATCGAAGCCGATCGTTTGATCATTCATAACGTGCCCGCGTTCAAAGGCCTTCAAATCGGAATCAAGCTGGGATTTCATAACCATAATCCCGATTTCAACAAGTGGCACTTCTATCATAGCGGTAACTTCTCAGCAGAACCGGGAGATGAATGGGAAATCACCGTATATCCCCGCAATTACTGGGACTTCATCGGAGCGGATCACGACCTCGACTACTTCACCGATGAATACAACTGGCTCTCCCTGTGGGTGGATGACGTATGGCACAGCATGGCGGCGTGCGAGTAAAAGGAGGCGGCTACTCTTGCCTAGGACATGCGTTCAGCGCGCTGGACGCGAATGCCTGCCCGGATGAAAGCCAGAGTGGCGACGGAATGCGCCCCGATAAGAACGCACGCCCGCGCAACGATGACAATTAATCAAGGATCCGATTGCAATCCGGTACCGTTGGGTTGCCTCCGTCCTGTCGTAGGCGCCTTGGCAGCGTCAGCTCGGCTACAGGCGCTGCGCTGCGCGGTCAAGCCTTGAGTTCTCTCTCCGTTTAATCCGCAGGTAAACCGCGGTCCAGGTCGGTTCCTGCGCGCGGGCGGCCCCGAATCGACTGCTCTCTTATCGGTACGGACGTAGGGGTCGGTTCTGAGCCGTCTGCCGTAGGCGGCCCAGAGCGCGCCGATGCCCGCGTTCAGGATCAGGGCGTCACACCCTGTCTCGCGCCTTTTTGCCGGTCGGGCCGCGTTCGCTGGAGGCCGTCTGTTGCCCAGGCGCAGCGAGAATGGAGTCGTCTTTGGGATTTGGGCGTCAAGCGTTGCGCAGGCGAAATGGGCCGGCCCAAGCGGAGGGACCGTCTGTGATAGACTCAATAGCATAGCGCTGGAATACTGGGGACTGTGGCCGCGCAACAGGGAATGCAAGGCATGCGGCGAAACTATTGCGCGCATGAGTCTGATTCGTAAAGATGAACGATGAACAGAGAGGCGCTTGGATAATAGCCTCAGTCGTTATTGTGCTTGGTATTGTTGCTTTGTTGTTTTATCGTGTCGACGCGGGCCGCGCGCCCGGCGGAACGGTGCGGCCGAATGCGAGCATCCCGACTTGGACGCCCGCGACCAGCGCTACGGCTACCCTCTCTTCTACGCCCGCGCCTGAACCGACCCGCGCGTTTTCGCCTGCGTCCACGGATACGCCCGTACCCTCTGCGCCCTTGTGCCATGCGACCAACACGGTCGCCGTAGGCCAGCTGACGCAGGACTACCATGACAACATCATTGACGGTGATGAAAAGTATACAGGAAAATATTGGTGCGTAACCGGCATTGCAGATAAAATTAACAAAGACAGAGGGGACAGATATCACATCAATGTGGAAGAAGAAGGCCTAGATCTGGATGAAGTCAACTGTTACCTGGAAGATACGTACAGCGCCGAAAGCGCGTCGGAAAGAGAGCCGGTGAAGGTATACGGACGGATTGTCGGTTTTGAAGACGGACTGTTTTCCAATCGCATCGATATACACGATTGCAGGGTAGTTGAGCCACCGAAAATCCAGCAGAAGGCGTCGATTGCAGACTGAGATCTGGAGGCAGGCGCGGGCGATAGACTGGAAACGGCCCTGCCCTTGTCATGGAGACGGCTTTGCCTCAATGGCCGTAGAGCGGTTCTTCCAATGCCTGAGGATGTTACGTCGCCTATGGTTGCGCACCGCCCCGTAGGAGAGGTGCCATCCGCGCTGGAAGGTTCCAAGGTGTCTGGAGCGTAGGCATTCGGGGATTGGCCAACGTTGCCTGCACGCGGGAAGATCTTCGTGTTGGCTGCAGGGATCTGCAGTGCGTTGGGTATCCGGAGATGATCTGCGTAGGAGGACAAGCCTCTTGTAACGTCCCGTTAGGGAATTGCCTCTCTAGACAGGAGCGTCCTCCTTCGCGGTAGACTGGAACCCTGATCGGAACGGGAGCGGCGGCCCGCCTGAAACTGTTGCGGGGAGCCGTTTCCCTTTCCTGCAAGGAGGAATGTCCTATGGAAACGCTATTCTGGATTTCAGTCTTTCTCATCTGCATGGGTAAGGCCGCAGAGGCCTTCTCGAAATCGCGGCGATAAACGCGGCCGGCAGCGTTCAATCAAGGCCGTTCCTTCCCGGACGCGGGCAGGCAATCGGTCTTCCGTTCCGCCGTTTGCGCGGGTACCGTCTTGGTTCCGCCCCCTGTCCCGCCTGTTTGCCCGACAGGGCCCGCGACCGCGACCGGAGGGAATGCCTTCCGGCATGTCCTGCTCTGGGTAGGGCCCGTCGCGGCCCTGGCCCAAGAGGATCTGAAAATAATAAGGAGGGAATTGATTCTCTGGACGGAAGCGCCTCTCTGCGCGGCAAACTGGCGGTTTGAGAGGAAAATGATCTAGGTGCTTGCGAGGTCAGCCGTTATGGGAGTCGTTATCTTTATCGTTATCGTCGGCCTGATCGGAGCCGTTTGCGCCAATATCCACGGTTCCCGCGGGCATTCGGCCGTCGGCGGCTTCATGTGGGGCTTGGGCCTAGGCCTTATCGGTCTGATCGTGGTTCTGTGCATTCCCAAGAGCCAGGAGAAACTGGAGCGCAGGCAACTGGCTGGCGGAAAGGTCAAAAAGTGCCCTGCATGCCTGGCCCTGGTCCCGCGGGAAGCTGCGAAATGCAGTTACTGCGCCAGCAGCTTTGCGCTCGCAAGTCGGGAGCGGATCGTACCGGTTGCCTAGCGTACCTCGTCGCCGGCGGCGGAGCGGACGGTACGCCTCGGCGCTCCGAAAAAAGAAGAGCGTTACGCATGACCGGTATCCTGAAACGCAGTCCGCGATGCGGCGCGCAGGGCTGGCACCCGCGCGGGTTCTGTATCCGTCAGGGGCCTTGGGGGTACAATGGAAGGGTTTGAGACGGATTTTGGCGTTGGCCGGACGTAGCGCGTGCCCGTTCCCGTAATTTTGGACGTTGATACCGGGGTGGACGATGCCTTGGCGTTGCTGTTGGCGGCGCAATCGCCCGCGCTCCAGTTGCTGGGCGTGACCTGCGTCACCGGCAACGTGGGCATAGACCAGGTCACGCGCAATACGCTTCAGGTCCTGGACGTTGCGGGGCGTTCTGACGTTCCTGTGGCGCAGGGGCGATCCGCGCCCTTGCTGGAGAAGGTGGTCAGCGCGGCCTACGTCCATGGAAGCGATGGCTTGGGACAATTGAGCCGGACGTTGCCGACGCCGGCGCGGCGGCCCGTGGCGCAAAGCGCCATTGCCTTCTTGGCGGAAGTTCTGCGGGACGCCCCGGAGCCCGTCACGCTGGTTCCCTTGGGGCCGCTGTCGAATATCGCGTTGTTGCTTTTGGAGCGTCCCGAGGCGGCCGCCAAGATTGCGCGCATCGTGCTCATGGGCGGAGCCGTAGGCATGGGCAACGCCACGGCCGTCAGCGAATTCAATATACGGCAGGATCCGGAAGCTGCGGATATCGTGTTGCGCAGCGGCTTGGACGTTACCCTGTATACGTGGGACGTGTTCACCCAGGTGACCTTTGACTCGCACGCGATAGCGACCATGATCCGCAAGGACGCTCCGTCCGCGCGTCTGGCGGGCCAGCTTTTGCGGTTCATGCAACGTACGTTCAAGCGCGAACAGGTGTCCATTGGCGACGCCGGCGCCGTGTGCAGCGTCATACGACCGGACGGTCTCGCCACGGAACGCTGGCCCGTGCGCGTTGAACTGGAAGGTCGCTGGACGCGGGGCATGACCGTAGTGGACCGGCGGCCCAAAGCCTGGATTCAACACGAGTCGGGCTGGCAAAAGCCTTGGTCGCATGCAGCGACGGTGTCCACGGGCGTGGACGTCGAACTTTTTCGCCGCCTTTTTTGGCATGCGGCGATAGAGGATCGGGCAACCTCGGAGGCACCCTGAATGCCGGTACGCGACATTGATGTCTTGGCCATTGGCGGCATCGACAGGGATCTGGTCCTCAAGGTGCCTTTCCTGCCGGGCCATGACGAAAAAGCCGACGGGGAGTTTCTGGGATGGTTTTCCGGCGGGCCGGTGGCCAATATGGCGTGCGCCGCGAGCCGGTTGGGCTTGCGCGTGCATGCCGTCTGCCAAGTCGGCGACGATGAAGGCGGCCAACTCTTTCTGGAGGACTACCGGCGTTTCGGCGTGAACACGGATCTGTGCCGCGTCGCGCCCGGCGAGGTAACGCCCTTCACCGTAATCCTGATCGACCCGACCGGCGAGAAGGTCATCATCTATGTTTCGGCGCGTTCGGTCGTCTATGACCTGGCGCGCATAGACGCGGCCCTGGCCCGCACGAAGGTCGTTTTTCTGTTGCCTCATTCTCCGTATTTCGCCGAGTTGACGCGGATGGCCCGGACGCGCGGGGCCAAGGTAATGACCGACATAGAACCCGGCGGCCCGGACGATGCCGCGCGGTTGGACGCCTTGCTGGCTCAAGTGGATATCGCCAGCTTCAATCAGTTCGGCGTCCGCGCCTGGACCGGGAAGAAACCGACGCCGATGTTGGCGCACCGCCTGTTGGCCAAAGGGCCGGAGACGATTCTCTTTACCTTGGGCGCGCGGGGAGCCATCGGGGCCTCCGCGCAAGCCAAGGTGCAATGCTCCGGCTTGGCGGTATCGACGGTGGACAGCACGGGGGCCGGCGACACGTTCCACGGCGCTTTCCTCGCCGCGTGGCTGGCCGGTCGGAACCTGGAAGAGGCCTTGCGCTACGCCAATGCCGCCGGCGCGCTTTCGGTGACGGCCATAGGACCGCGCGGACGCTTGCCCACCCATGAAGAAGTGACGGCCTTTCAGGCGACGCAGGCCTGAAAAGTGGGCGGGAGCGCAGCCTGTCGCACCGCAAGCGGTTGCAAGGCGATGGAAAGTCCCGTACGACGGCGAAAAACTCTGCCAGTTCATTCGGTACCGCAAGGAGACGCTGCATGCATTCCAACCCCATGATTGCCCAAGTAGAGAGCCTGCCGGCCCTGATTCGCAGCGAGTTCGAGAATCTGGACGCGCGGGCCCGCACGTTTCTGAATCCGGAAGAATGGCTTTCCGTCAAGCGCATCATCACGACGGGATGCGGCGATTCCCATATGGCGGCGGTGGCTACGCAGTGGGCCTTTGAGCGCATAGGCGGCGTTCCGACCGAGGCGGCTACGGCCATGCGCGCAGCCCGGTACGCCATTCCGGCGGCCAAGGACGCTATCTGGCGGAATCCGCTGGTGCTGGCCATCTCGGTGTCGGGTTCGGTCAGCCGCACCCAGGAGGCGGCGTCCATCGCGCGCGAGCAAGGCGCACTGTCCGTCGCGTTGACGGGCAATCCTGATTCGCCGTTGGGCCGCATGGCGGAGCGCGTCCTGGATTGTCGGATACCCGATTTCGTCTTTGCTCCGGGCGTCAGGTCTTTTCATGTCTCCCTGCTGGCCCTGTGGCTGGCGGCCATTCGGTTGGGCGAAATGCGGCAGCAGATTTCGGGGCAGACGGCCCAAGACCTCAGGGAGCAGCTGCTGGGCACCGCGGACGCGGTGGAAAGAACGATAGAGGCCAGCGACCATCCGGCCCGCCAGTTGGCGGAGCGTTTGGCAGACGGCTCGCACTTCACCTTCGTCGGCGACGGTCCCAATTACGCCACGGCGTTGTTCTCGGCAGCCAAGATCCTGGAAGCCATAGGCCGGGATGCCTGGGGCCAGGATACGGAGGAGTGGTCCCATCTGCAATACTTCAGCCACCGGCATCCCGCCGCGCCGACTTTCGTGATCGATTCCGGCGGGCCGGGCGCAAGCCGCGTCAAGGAAATTCTGTCTCCCATGACGCGTATCGGGCGGGACATTCATCTCGTAGCTCCTTCCAACAGTCCGCTGGCAGCCGATGGTGCCAGTCTGCTTCCCGTAGAAGGGAACGTGGATCCCCTGTTCGCGCCCATGGTGAACGTCGTTCCGGGCGAACTGCTCGCGGCCCATTTGGCTGACGTTACCGGGGAAGAATTCTTTGGAGGGTTTACGGGCGCCTACGATCCCGAAATCCACGGCGGCAACTACATCAATACCAGTCGCGTAGTTTCGCTGGCCGAGGTGACGACGGAGACCCCGCGCAGCTGATTGCCACCCTAGGGCACGGGATTGATCCGTTATAGGTTGAAAGTCGGTTCGGGCTTTATCAATCGCCGCGGAGGCATGCATATGCGCGCGCCGTCTGTCCCGTGGCGGGATGCTTCTGCTTTGTCCCTACCCGTAGACATGGGAGGAGAGGTTCAGGTTCGCCCCGGCTTCGTTACGGAAGAATGTCCGTTGATTTGGATTGCAGAATGCCGCGGGATCGTATAATGGACATCATGAGGTAAACGAAATGGATGTCAAAATTGCCATTCCCTATGTTGAGCCGACGGTAGAGTATCCCTGCGACAACGATGACCCGATGGCTGAAACCCGCGAACAGTACCGCGCCTTGACGTATGCCGTAAGCGCCATCGAAAAGCATCTGCGCAGGTACTGGGAGGCGGCCGAAGGGGAGCATTTGATCACCGGGGATTTCTTCCTGTATTACGAAGAGGGCAATCCCCAGGCGTGGGTGGCCCCGGATGTCATTCTGGCCTACGGCGTTCAACTGCCGCCGCGGACACCCTATCTGCTGTGGGCGGTGGGCAAGCCGCCTGATCTGGTCATGGAAGTGGCGTCGCCCAGCACCGTCAAACGGCGGGATCAAGTCACCAAGCATCGGCTCTATCAACGATTAGGCATCAGCGAGTACTGGCAATACGATCCCCATGGCGATCTGCTGGACCCGCGTCTGCAAGGCTGGATCCTGCAGAAGGGACGCTACGCCCCTATCGCCTCCCGCTATGATCCGGAGCGGGATGCGACGATGCTCTACAGCACCGTGCTGGATACGTATTGGGGATCTTTGGACGCGCGCGACGAGTTGCGTTTGTGGGATCCGAAAGAAGAGGTCTGGATCCTCCCCTCGCTGCAGGAAGCAGAACGTGCGGATCAAGAGGCGGCGCGCGCCAATCGAGCGGAAGCACGCGCCGCGCGGGCCGAAGCAATGCTCAAACGGTTAGGCGTGACCTAGGTGAGTTGACGTACAGTCGTTGAGTTCTCAAGGATTAAGGCAGAATCATCTCCGGAGGCTAGCGGATCGGTCTTACGGAGCGATCAAAAGACAGAGCCCGCATGAACGCGCCCAGTCCAAGAGCAGGATTCATGCAATAGAGGACCGATGAAGCAATCGTTCGCTCCGGGCGATGAAAATGCCCCCGATTGTCATTTCCGGAAAGCGTTGTTGGAGCACTTGCTGGGCCGCTTTGAAATGCGCGCCGGTGGTTATAACATCATCAAACAGGGCTATTTTTTGTGGCATAGGGGCTGTTAGACTTTCGTCAATGGAGTAATTCGCCGCGATTGCGTCAGGCGATGGCCGCCTCAAAGCACTCGAATGTGCAGGCTGAGTGCTTTCCTTTTGCCAAATCAGTTCGCGGATATCCAGCGCTAATTCCGAAGCCAGTTTACGCAATACTTGCAGTAGTCGATCATCGTATTCGGGATGATCTTTGGCATGCGATGGAGGAATCGGTACCCAAGTTGCCGTTTGGGCCCATGTTCTATACAACTCCAAGGAAGATGAAAGCATTGTGGCAAGGGTATCGATCGCCTGTTCTTTGTACTGCCATTCGAAGAGACCCCTCCGGCGCATCGATTTCTTGAAATTGAAGATGAGCTGATTGGGCTTGCTATATCGATAACCTTCCTTTGCTGTATATTTCATCAAGAAATAGCAATGGTCATCACAGGCTAAGCACCGATGATTGCTACGGCTAAGATTGTCAATTTTCTTTAGTTTAATGTCCAAGGCGTTGCTTTATGTCCTCGTATCGTTTTACTCTAATAGCACCCTTGGCAGCGAATTTTTCGGGCCAAGCCAATTCGGGATTCTGAAAACAGCTGTCCAAGATGAATAACTTGCGGCCTTGCTTTAAGGCCGCGCGCGCTTGGGTCAGAGTTCCTGATGTTTTACCGGCTTCAACGATAACAGTCGCTTCGGAAAGCGCTGACATGGTGATGTTGCGTTCTGGAAAAAACCACCGATTGCGCCAGTATTTCTGCTGGGTATAACGCCAGATAGGAATTTGGCTGATCAACAGGAAATCGCGGGCTATTTTCGCTTGGCGTTCCGAGTTGCTTTTGGGGTAGGTCTTCGTGAGGGGCGTACCGATCACGCCGATGGTCCTGCCGCCTTCTCCCATGGCGGTATCATGCGCTGCCGTATCGATCCCCGCTGCCAAACCCGAAATGACGGTAAAGTCGTCGGCCACCAAACGTTTGACCAAACGGCGCGTTCGGGCAATCCCTTCTCGGGAAGGTTTACGCGTACCTACTACGGCCACAGATCGGGTAGCCAGCAAGTCCAACCAGCCTTGGTAATAAAAAAAAGGAATAGGATATTCGGCATGCAGAAGCCGTTTAGGGTATTCCAGCGTTCCTTGCAGGCAAACGTCAAAGTCATTGATTCCGGCTTGAAAAAGCAATTCCTTGGTGCGGCAGGCGTATCTATAGGCTTCCTCTTCCTGCACGAAGTGCGACATTACCGAATCTAGAGCCGGTTTGGCCTTGATCATGAGCGCGATCTTTTTGAAAGACATACCTTCGCGCGCCCAGAGCGCCTCGAAAGCGCCCAGCTCTTTGAAAGGAGAGAGCGCTGGAAGATCGAGATCATGCGCCTCAAACGGCAATTCGTTGGCCATATTCTCGCTTCGGGTTATGCCACGGAGGTTGTCTTACCGGTTGAACGGAATCCAAGGTTCATCCGCGGACGATCATCCTGCATTTCCGCATTATACAAACATGGAACAAGAACGGCAAAGTTACGGATAGCGCTGTAATCTTAAGTAAACAAGGGGATGGCCTCTTGGGTTTCAACGTCCAGCAACCCTACCCGATCGCTGGCCGAAACTTCGGGAATTACCGTCAGCGCCAGCCCTGTAGTGGCCAAGCCCTTGGCCCGATGGGTAATGCCCAGCGCCACGGCTGCATCGTTCAACCGATCCATTTCCTGCGCCACTTCCGGCACGTTCTTGGCGGACATCAGGCCGGCGATGGGCAGGGCCACGCTGGCCCGGATGCCTCCGTCCGCGGCGATGCAGATCCCGCCGGCTATCTCTGCCAGATGACGCGCCGCGATAGCCATATCCGCAGCGCTGCGGCCGACGACGAGCAGATTATGGGAATCATGGGCCACGGTCGAAGCCAAAGCGCCCTTGCGCAACCCCAAACCGGTCAGCAGGGACAGGCCCGGCCCATGGGATTGGCCATGACGCGGCAAAACGGCCACGAAGCAGGCATCGTCGGCAATGGAAGCCAAGTCTATGACGCCCTGCCGCACGGTCGCGCGTACCTGCCTGCGCTCCGTCAGGCGCGAGGGCAGAATATGCATGACGTTCACGTCCAGGACGCCTTCGCGTATAGGGGCTGAGGGTATGAGATCCGTTTCCCGGAACGGATTCAAGCGCACGGAGTTACGTCCCGGCGGCGCTACGGTATCCAGCGGCAGGTCGATCGTCAACGCGCCGGCGCTCGCCACGCGCCGCCCTCTGGCGAAGACATCCCCGACCTGCACTTCCTCCAGCGATTCCAGGAGAACCATATCGGCCTTGTAACCCGGCGCGATCGCCCCGCGGTCGCGGAGCCCGTAATGCTGGGCCCCGACCCAGGAAGCCCAACGCAAAGCCCGGCAGGGTTCCACGCCGTGCGCCAGCATCTCGCGCACGACCCGATCCATGTGGCCGTTCCGCAACAGGTCGGCCGGTTCCACGTCGTCGGTGCAAAGCGCGATGTCCACATGGGGCGCCTGCAGAAGGGAAGGCAGAATGTTGGGCACGTGATTGCCGTGGCTGCTGACTTTGAGCAAGGGCAGCAGGCCCAGGCGCAGTTTCTCCAGCCCTTCCTCGCCGTCGCGCAATTCATGGTCGTTGTGAATGCCGGCCGCTATATAAGCGTTGGCGTCGCGCCGTTTCAGGAGCGGAGAATGACCCTGCACCGTCGCGCCGGCGTCCAGGCCCGCCTGTACGATGTCCCGCATGCGTTCGTCGCCGCGGATGACCCCTTGGTAGTCCATGACTTCGGCCACGCCGATGACGCGGGGCCAGGCCAGCATGGCGGCTACGTCTTCCGCGGCGAAATGCGCTCCGGCCGTTTCCGCCCCGTCTACGGCCGGCACGCAGGAAGGAATGCAGACGTAGACGGCAAGGGGCAGATCGGCGCTGCTGTCGAGCATGTAGCGCACGCCGGCCCGTCCCAGCACGTTGCCGATTTCGTGCGGGTCGATAATGGACGTCGTGGTGCCGCGCGGCAACACCCCGGCGGCGTACGCGGGCGGGGTGACCATGGTGCTTTCGATGTGCAAATGGGTATCGACGAAGCCGGGGGCCAGCCATTGGCCGGACGCGTCAACGTCTTGCCGGGCGCGCAGCTCGTAGGCTCCGGCCGGCCCTACGACCGCGATGCGGTCGCCGTATACGCCGACGTCCGCGGGATAGATTTCGCACGTCAAGACGTTGACGAGACGGGCGTTGCGGAGAGCCAGATCCAAAGGTCGGGTTCCGCGGGCAGCTTCGATCAGTTCCGATCTGGAGGTCATGGCGCGGGCAGATTCTTCCTTGTCCTTAGCGGGATTCAGGGTAGCAATGTACACTGATGAGCGGCAAACAGGCGCATGTCGGTTACCGGTCCGCAGGCTTTAGCGCATCCCGGACGGCGCGCGTCGTAGCGCAATCCTGCGCGTACGGTTCCGTCGGTACGCGCAAACAGGCAACGGAGGACGGCCTTATGCGACGCATTATGGATTTCGGCGCGCGGAAGCGCGTGCTCGGCCTGATCCACCTGTTGCCCTTGCCGGGCACGCCGTACTTCCAGCCGGGCAATACGGAACGCGCCATGGCCAAAGCGGTGCAGGATGCCCAGGCGCTGTGCGCAGGCGGCGCGGACGGCGGCTTGATTCAAACCATCGACCGCGTATACCCTGTGGGCGAAGCGGTCGATCCCGCGCGCTTGGCCGCCGTTGCCATGATCGTCCAGGCCGTCAGGAACGCCTTGCCCGCAGAGTTTCACTTGGGCGTGCAAATCCTGTGGAACGCCTCCCGGGCCTCGGTCGGCGTGGCCTACGCGGGCGGCGGTTCCTTCGTGCGTTGCACGGCCTTTGTGGGTTCCGCGCACAGCGCCTACGGACTGGCGCAAGCGGATCCCGTGGGCTTGTTGCAGTACGTCCAGCGCTTGGGAGCCGCGGACATGCGCCTGATCGCCGAAATCCACAGCATGCACTACCGGTCGCGGGAGGGCCTGCCCGTAGCGCGTTTGGCCGAAATCGCGGCGCAATGCGGCGCGCATGCCGTGGAAATCGCCGAACCCGATCCGCAACGCTGCCTGGAGCTGGTGGCGGACGTCCGGCGCGCCGTTCCGGACCTGCCGATCGTGCTGGGCGGGCATACGAATCACGACAACGCGACGACGTTGCTGTCCGTCGCCGACGGAGCCTTCGTCGGCACCTGTTTCCAGCCGCGGGGCTGGGGGACGGCGATCGACGCGGATCGGGTACGCGCCTACGTCGATCAGGTGCGGGCCTTGGAATGAAAGCCCCGTTGCTGGTCGTTTACGGGAAAATCATCCTGGACTCGATTCGCCTGCCTGCGGGCGAAACGGTGACGGGCTTGCTTGGCGGCGGCGGTCCGCAAGCGACGTTGGGCGCGCGCCTGTTCGCCGAGGCCGTGGGGTTGCTGTCCCGTACGGGCTCCGATCTGGATCGCGCGCAGGCCCAGGCGCTGCGCAGGCTGGGCGCGGATCTGGAGGGGTGGCGGCAGTACGCCCATTTGCGCACGCCGCGCTTGCATATGACCTACGATGAAGACCAGAATATGCTGGACGCGCAGGGGAAGCCTATTCCCATCGTGCGCTGGGAAGGCAACTGGAGCGCCCTCCTGTCGGAAGTCATTGCCTGGCCGGAGGCTTACCGTCAGGCGCGGGCCGTGCATCTCGTCACCGAAATACCGGACGAGGTGATGGTCCGCCAGGCCTTGGCGTTGCGCGCGGAGACGGGCGCCTTGATCTCGCTGGAGCCTCTGATTGACATAAATGAATGGTCCAACCTGGATGGGATGCGGGCCTTGGCGGCGCGGGCGGACGTAGTCTGTCCGGATCTCCCGTCTGCCTTGCGCGTGGCGCAAACGGACGATCCGGCCGCGGCCGCCGCGTATTGGCATGCTTTGGGGCCGCGCTGCGTGGCGGTCCGCGCCGGCCCGCGCGGCTCCTTTCTGGCCGGCCGCGGACTCGATGGCGTCCTGCGCGTCCCCCCGCTCCGCGTGGAGGTCAAAGATCCGACGGGCGCCGGCAATGCCTACGCCGGCGCCTTGATCGCCTCCCTCGCGCAAGGCGAATCCCTGGCCCTAGCGGGATGCAAGGCTACGGCCGCCGCCGCGTTGTTGCTGGAAACGGTAGGAACGCCGTCCTATGCCCCGGCGCACGCGCAGCAGGCGCGCGCGCGGGCGCAGGCGCTGTACGCGCAGCTGCCGGCCTCTGCCGGCAGGGTCGCAGGGCGGCGCGATCCCGCAGCGGCATGAGGAGCGTCTGGCCGGCGGGACGCGAGGGCCTGCCCATTCCCTTTGGCGATCCCGGCTTCGCGCCGGGACGCGCGGGGAGACGTTACGCAGCGTGAAAGTCCAGATCTACGAACACGTCCATCCCGCGGATGCGCGCGCCAGCGCCGCGGCCGGCGTGGATTTCATCGGCGTCAAGCCCGGAGAACGCAATCTCACCCCCGGGGAAGTGACTTTTGCCCAGTGCCGCGCCATCTACGAGGCTCTTCCCGCCGACGCGGACTGCTGGCGCGTGGCCTTGACCGTATCCACGGACATGAGGGATATCGCGGACACGGTCCGCGGCGCGGCGCCGGACGTCATTCATTTGTCCGGCGACATTGCGCGCATGCCTCCGGCCCAGGTGGAAAACCTCAGGCGCGTCGTGGCTCCGGTCAAGGTAATGCTGGCCCTGCCTGTGGTCGGTGAGGACGCGGTGGAAACGGCCTTGCGGTACCGGCAAGCCGCGGATTTCCTCCTGTTGGACACGCCGGCGGAACGGGACGGGATTGTCGGCGCAACGGGCCTCGCGCACGACTGGGCGGTAAGCGCCGCCATCGTGCGTCGGGTGCATATTCCCGTCATCCTGGCCGGCGGCTTGCGCGCCGGCAACGTGCAGGCCGCGATCCGGCAGGTGCGGCCCTGGGGCGTGGACAGTTTCACGCATACCAATCAGCCGGCCTCCCGGCGCAAAGACGCCGCGCAGGTAACGGCCTTCGTCGCCAACGCCAAAGCCTGCCCGGCCTGACCGCCATGGACGCGCCCCGCGCCTATCTGGTCGGCGACGTTTGCATTGATCTGCTGCTGCCGTTTCCCGAAGAAAGAGGCAACGCCTACGAACAGCGCGAACCGCTCATGTTCGGCGGCGGCACGGTAGCCAATACCGCCGTGGCCCTGGCCCGTCTGGAGCGGGAAACCCATTTCGTAGGCGTCGTGGGCGATGACGGCTTCGGCCGGATCGCGACCCGCCAGCTGGAAGCGGAGGGCATCGACGTGGCGCGCGTCGCCGTCTCGCGCGCGAAACCGACCATGCTCGTCATCGGCCTCATTGACGCCGCGGGCCAGCGAACGGTTTACGCCTGGCCCCTGCGCGATTCGGCGTTTTCGGATCTGAACCCGGATCAGGTGGCGGATCTGCCGCTGCGACGCGGCGATTGGCTGCATGTATCGGGCACCTGCATGGCGCAGGCCGCGGGCCGCCAGGCGACCTTGGCGGCTTTGGATCGGGCGCGCGCGTTGGGCGTGCCCTCGTCCTTCGATCTGAGCTTGCGGCTGGGTCTGGAAAACCGCAGCCTGGCCCCGGAGTTCCTGGAGGGCGTCTGGCGCGCGCTTCGACGGGCGACTTTCGTATTGGGTTCCGTAGAGGAGGAGCTCATCCACCTGATCCCCGATGAAACGGATCCCAGGCAGGCCGCGAGGGCCTTGGCGGCCCAGGGCGGTTGTACGGCCGTCATGCGGCAAGGGGCCTCCGGGGCGCATGTGTCGCGTCAGGGAGAACCGGTCGCGACCGTGCCGGCCTTTGCGGTGCCTGTCGTCGACACCATCGGCGCCGGCGACGCCTTCAACGCCGGCTTCATCCATGCGGGCTTGGCCGGGATGTCGTTGGATCGTCAAGTCCGGTGGGGGCATGCCGTGGCCGGCTTGCAGATCGGGGCTTCCGGCGCGCGCAGCGCGCCGTCCCTGGCCCAAGTGCGCCGATTTCTGTCCCGGCAGCGACCGGCGCGGTTGCCGTAAGTCCCGCGCGGCGGGGCGCCCCGCCGCGCGCGAGCCGCGGGGCATTGACGGACAGCGGCCTGCGTCGATCTTTTCCCGGATACGCATCGGGTGTACAATAACGGAACCCGCTACGGAAAATAACGGCGCGGCCTGCGCGCTCTGCGAGACGACGCGTGGAACGCGCTGACAGCGCCTGCCGCGGGCTTGCCTTGCATTGATTCGGAGGAAACAGGTATGTCGCGCAAAGTCAATCAGTACGGTTTCACTCGCCGCGCCTTTCTGCAGCGGTCCGCCGCTTTCGGCGCCTTGGCCGGCTTGACGGCCTTGGCCGGTTGCGCCGCGCCGGCGGCGCCCCAAGCGGACGGCAGCGGCGCGCAGGACGCTTGGGAAGTGCTCTATTGGAAGCCGCCGCACAGCGCCAAGGCGGCGGAAGTCTGGGAACCGCTGCTGCAGCGGTTTATGGAGGCCAACGCAGGCATTACCGTCAACCACCAGGTCATTCCCTGGGGCAGCGTGGACGAGCAGTTCACGGCGGCTTTCGCGGGCGGCGAACCGCCGGACGTCTTTTACCTGCCTGACGAATGGTATCCGAAATACGTCAGCCAGGGCCAGATCCTGGATCTGACCGACCGCATCATCGACATGGAAGGGGATTACCTCGAGTCCGCGTGGGAAATCGCGACCTACAAGGGCAGCACCTGGGGCGTTCCGTTCCTGGGCGTGGTGCAGGGTTGGCTCTGCAACATGACGCTGTTCGGCGCCAAGGGCTTGGACGTGCCCGCGAATTGGGCGGAGTTTCGGCAGGCCGCCCAAGCCATGACCGACGCGGACGCCGGCACCTACGGCATCAACGTGCCAGCCAGTTCGACCAATTGGGTGGTCATGATCCCGCTTTTGGCGGCCGGCGGAACCAAACTGCTGAGCGACGATCTGACCGCGGTGACGGCCAATACGGAAGGTGGCCAGGCGGCTTTCCGCGCCTTGCTGGAAGAGATTACCTTTGCGGATCAATCCAGCGTGCCGGTCGGCTTCACTCCCGACCAGCGGCGCGACCTGAATCTGGGCGGCCAGGTGGGCATGATCTGGCAGGAGAATTCGGCCATCAAGGCCCAGTGGCGCGCGGAAGCGCCGGAGCTGGAGCTGGACATCATTCCCATGCTGCAGTTGACGGAGGACGGGCAGAACGCCAGTTGGGCCAACGTCGGCTTCATGTTCATGGCCTCCAGTTCCGCGGCCAACGACGGGGCTTTCACTTTCCTGGAGTATCTGGGCTCCGACGAGATCCAGGTGGATTACGTGCAGAAAAGCGTGGATCTGCTGCCGCTCAAGAAGGACATCGCGCCCTTGGACGACATTGACCCGATCGTGGCCGAAATGGTTTCGTGGCTCGGCCAAGGCTACGGCGTCGGCACGCAGATCAGCATCCGCTGGCGCGATGCGACCAATGCCCTGGTCCAGGAATCCCATGCCGTCATGAGCGGCCTCAAGACGGCGGAAGAGGCCTTGTCGGCCGTGGAAGATATCGTCAATCCCGTTCTGGACGGCGAATAACGCCGCTGTCTTGAACGGGCGTCGGCGCGGTTACGGCCGCCCCGACGGACACGGGGCCTCTCGCCGTTCAACGCGGCGAGAGGCCCTGCTTCCTGTCCCCTTGGCCGCTGGGCTGGAGCCCGTCCTGCTGTCGCAGGACGCAAACTGCGGTTGCCGTTAAGCGCAACGGGTACCCGGTGCCTGCGCGCATTGTCCGTTCCCCGCCTGTCCCCGATGCGTTACTCGTTCCGCCCGCGGCGGCGGCTAATCCGGAAGCCCGCGGCGTAAGCATGGCTGCCTCAATGGCGCCGCCGCGGCGGACCGCGGTTTGGCGCAAGATACGCGCGTCGTTGTACTGGTACCTGCTGCTGTCGCCCAGCCTCGCGCTCATCTTCGGCTTCTCCACGGTGCCCCTGGTCTGGAGCCTCTATTATTCTTTGACCAAAGGCAGCATGCTGGGGCCCAAAACCTTCGTGGGCCTCGACAACTACGTGCGCGCGGCCAGCCACCCTATTTTCCTGCGCACGCTGACGAACACGGCGTATTACGCGGTCCTGACGGTGCCCGTCGTGATCGTGATCGCCGTCTTCGTCGCGCTCTCGATCTTCCAGCTGCCCAAGGCGCAGGCGTTTTTCCGCAGCACCTTTTATTTCCCGCTCATTACGCCGGTCGTCATTGCCGCCAACGTCTGGGCGTACATCGTCAACCGGGATTTCGGGCCGTTGAACCACATTCTGGGCTGGTTCGGCGTCCCGGCCATCGACTGGCTGGGCAGCCCGACCTACGCCATTCCGGCGATCGTCATGATGGAGATCTGGCGCGGCTTCGGTTTCTACGTCATCATCGTCTTCGCGGCGTTGCAAGCCATCCCCAGAGAGTTGAACGAATCGGCGCGCATTGACGGAGCCCGGTACTGGCGCATCACGCGCAGCGTGACGTTGCCGCTCCTGCGCCCGGCGCTGGGTTTCTGCTTCATCATGGCCACCATCTTCAATTTCCAGCTGTTCGACGCGGTCTACGTTTTGACCCGCGGCGGCCCGGCCTGGTCGACGGCTACGGTCGGGTGGTACGTCTACCAGCAGGCTTTCGAGGCCGATAACGTCGGTTTCGCCAGCACCATGGGCGTGGTGTTGCTGGCCGTCATCCTGACCTTGTCGCTGATCCAGCTGCGTTTCTTCCGCAGCGACGTCGAATACTAGCGATGACGTCGGGTCTGACGGGCTCTTCCGCGCGCACGCGGGGCGCAGAGAGAAGGTACGCGCGCGGAACGCGGGCCGGAGGGACGTAATGGCGCTCGCCTTCGCGCGCCGGGTGGCCCGCGTCCGCCTCAGCGGCAGCCAAATCGCGCTGTATCTGCTTTTGGGCGCCTTGTCCGTAGCCACGGTCGTGCCTTTCCTTTTCATGGCCGCGACCTCTTTCACCCAGTCGTTCACCATGATGACGTATCCGCCGACGTTGATTCCGGACAATCCTTCCTGGGACAACTACCGCGAGATCATTTTCGTGTTTCAGAAAGGGCTTTTCCCGCGCTGGTTTTTCAATACCGTCTTCACGACCGCCCTCATCACCGGCGGCAGCCTGTTCCTGAACACCCTGTCCGGCTACATCTTCGCCAAGAAGGAGTTCTGGGGCCGCGATCTGCTCTTCTCCCTGCTGCTGGCCACCATGATGGTGCCCGTGGCCGTCGTTTTGCTGCCGTCCTTCCAGATTATCCGCGCCTTTCGCCTTTTCAACACCTACTGGGCGCTGATCATCCCGATGCTGGCCACGCCGTTCGGCATTTTCATGATGCGGCAATTCATCAGCAGCCTGCCGACGGCCTTGATTGAAGTGGCCAAGATCGACGGCGCGGGCGAACTGCGCATTTTCTGGTCCATCATCGTGCCGCTCTCCGCGCCGGGCATGGCGGCTCTCGGCATCTTCACGGTGATCAATGCGTGGAACGCCTTCCTGTGGCCGCTCGTCGTTCTCCGCGCCAACGAGATGCGTACGCTCGTCGTGGGGTTGGCCACCGTGCAGAGCGAATTCAACATCAACTACGGCCTGGTGATGGCGGGCTCCGTCCTGACGGTGGTGCCGTTGCTGATCCTGTACCTGGTGTTTCAGCCGTATTTCGTGGAAGGATTGCGCATGGGGTACGGCAAGTAGCCGGCGCGTTGGCCGCGCGGGCGTTCGCGCGCGCCGCGCGCCGTTGCGTCAGCAAGGAGAAAACATATGACGCGTTTCATTGCCGCGTACGATACGGAAATGGCCGGGGAGTGCCTCGCGGCCTGCGGCGCCATTCGCGACGTCCACGCGCAGTTCGACTTTCCCGCCACGTTTTTCATCGTGGGCCAGCGCCTGGAAGAAGAGGGCCGCGCGTACCGGTCGTTGCTGGGCGACGTGCCGTCGTTCGAGATCGCTTCGCATACCTATTCGCATCGGATGTTGCGCGACCATCCTTTCTGCGGACCCGCGGCCGGCCCGACCGAACGGTTGCGGGAACTGCACAAAAGCAAGGCCCTCGTGGAAGAGACCTTTGCGCGCCCGTGCGTAGGCTTGCGTCCCGGTTGCGGTTTTGCCGATGGCCTGCGCGGCGATCCGCAGCTGGTGGACGCGGTCGCCGGCGCCGGCTATCGCTACGTCAGTTCCCTGCTCTGGGGTCCGGCCACGACCCTGCCGGCGCTGTTGGAAGCCCCTTTCACCTATGTCGCCGAGGATTTTACCTCGTTGTGGGAATTGCCCGGTCACGGCTGGCATGAAAATTTGCTCAAGGCGCACAACCTGACGGATCGCGTCCAACGCATTCTGGCTTGGCCGCCGCCGTTTCCCGAAGCCGTGCCGCCGCGTCCCGTTACGACCCCGGAGGAAGAATTCGCGGTCCATCGCCTCTTTATCGACCGCGCGGCGGAGCGGGCCTTGCCCTACGTTTCGCTGATTCTGCATCCATGGTCGCTGGCGCGTTTCGACCCGGCCATGGCGATGTTGAAACAACTCTTCGCCTACGTGCAGGCGCGCGGTTGGCAAGCCACCACCTACGAGGCGGAATGGCGCCGTTTGTGGCGAGCCTCCGCTCCTTGAGCAGGCATAGAGGACGAAGATATGGCCCGGCAAGACGACGCGCGCCGTCTGGCGCTGCATGGCGGACCGCAGGCAGTGCCGGCGATCGCCGGCAAAGCCCAACCCAAAATCGGCGTGGAGGAGTTCCTGTCCCTGGCGGAGCGCTTCGGCTTTTCCGACGCGGTCCAGGCCAAAATCCGCGCCGCGCTCGCCGAGGCAGATCTGGGATCCGGCCCCAACCTGGCCAAGTACGCCACCGCCTTCCCGCCTGAGACGAAAGGCGCGGCCTTCGAGCGTCTGGCGCGCGCCGCGTTCGGGGTGCAGTACGCCCTCGGCGTCAGTTCGGGCACGGCCGCCTTGCACAGCGCCTTCGTGGCCGCCGGCGTCGGTCCCGGCACGGAGGTCATCTGCCCGGCCATCGGGTTCTATGCCACGGCGGCGGCGGTCGTCCTGGCCCAAGGCGTACCCGTGTTCTGCGACGTCGACGCATCCCTAGGCATGGATCCGACCCGGATCGAAGCCTTGATCACGCCGCGTACGGTCGCCTTGGCGCCGACGCACGTAATGGGCAGCGTGTGCGATATGGATCCGATCATGGACATTGCGCGTGCGCATGGCCTGAAGGCGGTTGAGGACTGCGCGCAAACGCCGGGCGGGCAGTACAAGGGTCGGTACGTGGGCACTTTCGGAGACCTGGGGTGCTTCAGCATCTCGTGCTACAAGATTATTGGCGGCGGCGAGGGCGGACTGGTCGTCACCGACGACGAACGATTATGGGAACGGGCCAACCAACTGGCCGAGGGCGGCGGCCTGTGGCGCCCGGACCGTTTCGCGCCGCCGCGTTACGCGGGCGAACTGTTCTCCGGCGCCAACTACCGCATGTCCGAACTGGAAGCGGCGGTGGACGTGATCCAGCTGGGCAAACTGAACGATATCGTCCGCCGCTTCCGCACCGTCAAGCGGCGCATTCTGGAGGCCTTGAAGACGTATGCGGAGATTACGCCGCAAAAGCTCAATGACCCTGACGGTGAAATCGGATACCAGCTGCGGTTCTTTCCCGACAGCCTCGCCTTGGGTCAGCGGATTGTCACGGCCCTCAAGGCGGAAGGCATCGCCTGCCATATGCGGGGCGCGGATGCGCGTCCGGATTGGCATGTGTATTCCGACATGTTCCCCATCCGGTTGAAGACCGGCGCGACCGCTGACGATCGCCCGTTTGACGATGCGGCGTACCGCCGGCGGGGCGGGCGCGTGGAATACGCCCACGGCCAATGCCCGGTCGCGGACGACCTGTTCCAGCGAAACGTTTCCCTAGCGCTGGATCAATGGTATACGGCGGAGGACTGTCGCAACGTCGCCTATGGCATCAACAAGGTTCTGTCAGCCTTCTGTACGGGAGATCCCGGCGCGGTTCCCTGGTTCTGAAGGCCTCTTTGCCAACAGCTCCGGCATTTTCCGAGGTATGCAGGCGCGCAGCGCGTAGCACAAACAATCATCAAATTGATGGTAGAATGAGGCGGAGCGGGCAATGCGATTCCACAGTACACCATACGATGCGAGTTCAAGAGACGAAGAACCTGCTAGCGCGTTCGATCTGGATCCGCGTTTCCCGCCCCTGAGTCTAGGGCGAAAACCGAATTGCAGGTACTGTTGCCGGATCGTACTTGAGCAGATTTGTTTTTTGGCTATGGGATAGATTTATGTCGTTTGCTCTGAAATGCTTTGAAGAATATGTGGATTCTCTTGAGGAATTGGTTCATAAGACTATGGTCAAAGGCCAAGAGGCTCTTGAATATCCCCAAGTTCAGCAGGCGCTAGGCGATCAACCTATGAAAGTTCTGAGCCACACCATACCTCAAAGCCGAAGACGGGCTACGGGATCTTTCTTTACTGGCAATCAACTGGGAAAACTTCTTGTTGAAGGATACAAGGAAAACGCCAAAACCGCATGGTTCGATCCTGCCTGCGGCGCGGGCGATTTACTGCTTGCGTCTGCCCAACAGCTGCCCTTACAGCAAGATCTGCCATCGACTATTGCCCACTGGAGCAAAAGGCTATACGGCTTGGACGAAAACCCGCAATTTGTGCGGGCAGCTAAAGCGAGACTGATCTTGTCAGCCATCGCTCGGGGATCCTTGACCTCTTCCCATTCCGTTTTGCCATTAACGCAGATTTTTCACGGTCTACGCGTCGGTAATTTTCTACAAACCAAACCCTCTATCTTCCGCGGGATTTCTCACGTTGTCCTTAACCCTCCCTTCAGTCAAGTGACAGCGCTTGAAGATCGTGCATGGGGACGGGGACGCGTGTCTGTCGCAAGTATTTTTGTTGAAAAGTGTCTTGTCAACGCGCCTGCTGGTACGCACTTCGCTGCTATCCTGCCTGATGTTCTGCGCTCAGGTTCGCGTTATCAGCGATGGCGCGATCGGATTGCATCATTGGGGCGAATTGATAGAATAGTGCCGTATGGTCTGTTTGATTCTCATGTTGACGTGGATGTCTTTCTGTTGCAAGTTGTGGCAGGGATCTCAACGACCGTCAAGACGGCGAATTGGTGGAACTGGGTAGAGTTGCCTGCGTCTCACTCTACCGTAGGGGATCTCTTCACGGTAAAGGTCGGACCAGTGGTTCCGTTTCGCCATCCTCAGGAAGGTCCTGCGTATCCGTACATACACGCGCGTTGCCTGCCTGCTTGGAAGGCTTTCAATGCAGATACCGCGGTAAAGCGACAATTTTCTGGAACGACGTTCTCTCCTCCTTTCGTAGCTGTCCGGCGCACTTCCAGGCCAGGTATGACATTTCGAGCCGTGGGAACTGTCATTCGTGGCGACAGACCTGTTGCCGTCGAGAATCATCTGTTAGTGCTCCAACCGCGCGATGGCACTGTCCGCGCCTGTCGTTTATTATTGGAGAAACTTGGATTGAATGCTACGAACGAATGGTTGGACAACCGGATAAGATGCCGGCATCTGACCGTGTCCTCTCTTTCGGAACTGCCTTGGTGGCACAATGGCACTGACGACCACGGAACATCTCCGTTTCGCGCCTGAAATTCTGCGCCGCTTGGGTGAAGAATTAGGGGCCAATCAAGAACAAGGCATCTTAGAACTGGTGCGTAACGCCTATGACGCCGACGCTCTCAATTGCAAAGTGGAATTGAAGGCAACGGATGAGCCAGGCGGTACGCTACGCGTGGAAGACGATGGCAATGGCATGGATTTGGATACGCTGCGATCGGGGTGGCTCCTGTTGGGACGTTCATTGAAGGTAACTCAACCCGCTTTGACGCGTCTAGGACGTCAACCTATCGGTGAAAAGGGATTAGGCCGTCTTGCTGCCTTAAGATTGGGAAACAATGTCCGTCTGATTTCTCGGCCCTGCACCCAGCGTGGAATGGAATATCGTTTGGATATCGATTGGAGGCAATTTGACGTAGCAGATACCGTGGAAGACGTTCCTATCAACATTATGAGGCATGAAACTATGGAGCCTCCCGGCACGAGCATTGAAATACGCAATCTCAACTGGCGCATCAGGCAACGCGAAATCAAGCGATTGGCTCGCTCTTTACTGTTGTTGGCCGACCCCTTTGGTTTCAGCTCAACAGGTTTCCATCCAATATTGGTGGCCTCCGAGTTTAAAGAACTTGAGAGTCTGGTCAAAGAGAGCTATTTCGAAGAAGCAAACTTCCATTTGGTGGCAACATTGAAGGAGGACGCGGTTACAAGGCAAGTATTCAATAAGCAACATCGGATGCTTTGGGAAAAATCAGATACCCTGAATTCGGATACAAGAAATTGCAGAGGCATAACCGCTGAATTTCAGTTTTGGACTTTCTTGTTGGGCCGAGGCCAGTATGCCAATCGTTCCGTCTCCGATGGAGAACTCCGCGCATGGCTCAACATTGTGGGAGGGGTTCATTTATACCATAAAGGATTGCGGGTATTTCCCTATGGTGAACAAGGTCATGATTGGCTTGAGATGAATCTGGCGCGTGCAAGGAATCCTGAAGATCGACCGTCCACTAATAATTCCATTGGTTTTGTAAGGATAGAAGATCCGCAATATCGTCTTACGCCCAAAACTGACCGAACCGGTTTCATCGAGAATGAAGATTTTCTTTCCATTCGATCATTTGCTGTGGAATCTTTGAAGTGGATGGCAAAGGAACGCTTGCGCGCAAGCGAAGAGAGACGCAGTGCCAAGCGTACAGAGATCCAAGCCCGGAGTGCGAAAGCGCGCATTGATCTCGACAAAGCCACTGATCGAATTGCAACGCCCCAAAAGGCCGAGGTGGAAAAGGCGATTCAACAATGGGGGCAAGCCATGGAGGAAGAAAGGAAAACCACTCACGAAGAACTGCAACTTTATCGCACATTGGCGACTGTGGGCACGACGATGGCCGTTTTTGCACATGAAGCATCGAGACCTATTTCCCTGATTATGCAGATGGCTCGGAGCATCGCGGCGCGGGCACAGGACATAGTAGGGAATGCACGGTACAAAGCTAAATTGGAAAAACCTATTTCCGTCATTATGAGTTCTACTCAAAATCTGCAGCATTATTCCTCGTTGATTTTAAATCTCGTGCGACGGAATAAACGACGAGTGCATCCTGTGGCTCTGCACCAAGCACTTTTGGAATCCATACAACCGTTCCAGCCCATTTTGAAAAAGGCCGGAATTGAATGGAAATTGGATTTAGATCCCAGCGAGCCCGTTATTTGGGGCAGCGCGGCCGCCATGGAAGCCATTGTGTCAAACTTGCTCATTAACGCGGTCAGTGCTATTATGAATGCACATGTCCATACGCGGACGTTTTGCATACAAACGGAAATGGGTACCGATAGTGTGCGGTTATCCTTTCTGGACAGCGGTCCAGGGATCAAGAATATCTCAATTAACGATATTTGGTTGCCTGGAAAGTCAACTTTTCCTGAAGGAACAGGCTTGGGCCTCACGATTGTCAAGGATACTGTTGCAGATCTTGGCGGTACTATTCTCGCGGTTCCGCAAGGCCGACTGGGCGGCGCAGAGTTTATAATTGAACTGTCCGTTTGGCAAGGAAAATGAACTGACAATGAACAGAGTAGCCATTATAGACGACGATCCAGACGCGATCGAGGCGTTGATAGTACAGACTGAGGATGCCGATATGAAGCCGATTCCTCTAACGACGAATTTTCGGGATGTGGAATTTGCAGTAGAGGAGATCAAAAATATGGCTGATGCTGCCCTTTGCGACCATAGATTGTTCTTGAACGGTTACGCCAATTTCTCCGGTGCCTGTCTTGTCGATCGTCTCTATCGTAAGTTCTTGCCAGCTATCTTGATAACGCAGTTCCTGCATGATGACAGCGACATTACCATTCGAAAGTATAGAGAAAGGATACCTGTATTGCTGACGCGGGATGAAACCAATTCCGAAACTATTCGGAAGGGATTATCGGTATGCCAAGATGAATTGTCAGGATGTTATGTTTTACCCACCCGCAAACCATGGCGCACCTTAGTGCGCATTGAAGCGGTGGAGCAAACAGGAACCGAGGATATCGTTAGAGCCGTAGTCCCAGGGTGGAATCCTTACGAACAAATCGGGTTTCCCGCTGATCTGATGCCAATCGATATTCGCCGATCCATGTCCCAATACCTAGGTCAAGGAGATTTCTATACATTTGCTCAAGTGAATATTGGAGCGGAAAAACCTGAAGACCTATACTTTCAGGACTTTGAACCAACATTACGCCAAATCTAGGAGGACAACCTTGCCTGACTTGTGTATTTTGGATGTGGGACACGGATCTTGCGCCGTGTTGGATGATCGATCCGGTTCAGGCGTACATGTCATAGATGCGGGTCCTGGCTCAAGTCTTTTGGAATTCTTGAAGCAACGTCAAATAACAGATATCGCGTCCGTGTTCATTACGCATGCCGATGCCGACCATATGGCTGGTCTAATCGCGCTTTTAGCGCAAAAAGACATTCGTGTGAACAAAGTATTTCTTAATCCCGATGCCAGTCAAACGTCAAAAAGATGGATGGATTTGCGGCAAGTGGTAGACAACCAACCACCGCAGCGGTTATCCACCGAACTGACCACGGAAACTGTGCTGGATATACCGAAAAGCGGCATGCAGGTAGAGATACTCGCTCCAAAACCAGTTTTGGCCATGAGTGGACCGGGAGGAACGGATTTGCAAGGCCGCGTTTTAACCTCACACAGTATGTCGGTCGTAATCCGCATTATTGTCGATACCAAACCTGAAGTGTTGATCATGGGGGATATAGACAAGACGGGATTTGAGAATCTACAAGATGATTGTCCTCAGCTGCACGCCCGGGTACTCGTGTTTCCGCATCATGGGGGCGCGTCGGGTTTCAGCAATGACTTTGATTTTGCTAGAGACTTATGTAGTAAGGTAGATCCTGAGACAGTCGTATTCTCTATTGGACGAAGTCGGTTTAGTTTTCCTAAACCTCAAATTGTCCAAGGCGTGCGCGCGACAAGCAGCCAACTTCATATCGCCTGTACTCAACTCTCAAAATCGTGCGCGACAGATATTCCAAGTGCATTTCCCTCGCATCTTACGGATGAGTATGCCCGCGGCAGACAAACCAATCAATGCTGCGCTGGAACAATCAGCATTGGTTTGGGTGAAACGGAAAAAGCGCGTGAACAATCAGCTCAACACCAACACAAAAATTTTGTGGCATTATATGTGCCTGATGCCCTTTGTCAACAAAATTTGAAGTCTGTAGAACTTTTAGAGTAGATATCAAAAGGGAGCGGCTGGCTATCAAGCGAAATTTTCAATACCTTGGAGTTATCACCGTTTGAGCCAGCCGAGGCCCTGTTCGACGACGTTGCGCGCCTGGTACCGTTCCGGGTCGTGGGGCCGGGGGTTCGTGTGCCCCTTCCGGGCTGAAATGACGACCTCAATGCCCTGCTGCTCCCGCTAGGCGCGGAAGGCGTCGCCGTCCTAGGCCCGGTCGGCGATCAGGCAGGGCCGCGGCGCGTCCGTCTAGGCTTCCACCAAGTCCGGGCTTGGTGCTGTCGTGGGCGGCCGCCCGTCACGCGCAGGTGCAGGGGACGGCCGCGGCAATCCGCCAGCACATGGATCTTGGTGCCGAAGCTGCTCCGGCTGCGGTCGAGGGCGGGATCCGTCCCTTTGTTTTTGGGTGCGCCCGCCGCGCTCACGTGCGCACGCACGATCGTGCTGTCCCAACCGCACGACGGACAGATCTGGATCAGTCTGCAGGTAGGCCATAGGCGCGGCCAGATACCCCGGTCACACCAGTGGGCCTAGCAGCGGTAGCCCGAGTTCCACTCGCTGTACGCGGTCGGCAACTGCCGCCAAGGGGCCCCTCCGTGCCATCCAGCGCGCCGCTTCCACAAAAAAGGCGACAATGATCTTCCTTGCCCACGCGGATATCGGGACAGGCAATCAGAAAAGAATGAATGCAGCGCCATTGGACATCGGTCATCGGGGGCCGTCCTTGGGGCCACACGCAAAGAGAGGGATAGCCGGGAGGATAACCGCGGACGCGCAGGATGTCCAAGCCCCTCTCCTCTCCAACGCGACCCGAATCTGGCTGAAATCCTACCTCAACAGGACCTAATCGATACCTTGCACAAGGCATTGTGTGCTTCATTTGATGCAGGAAACTATTTCAGCGCGAATTGGCCTGGCTTTGGTTTTTCGAACAAATTATTGAAAGAACAAGGAATGCCGAAGGATGTGCTGAGAGCGATGACGCTATGGGTGAAGGATCTATCCTCAGCAGACTTCACGGAAAATTCCAGCCGTCAATCGGATATTGTCATACCCGACTCCATAGCGTTTTGGATTCGCCGTCTGATTGCCCAAGAGATAGGCAAACTACGCTATCTTAATCGATGAATTGCGCCGTTGCTTTGGTTTTGACGAGGCAAAGATTTAGATTCTGTTGAGGTGGGATTTCCGCCAGATCCAGGCCCCTGCCAGGTACAGAAAACCTAGGCAACGATGGGTGTATTGGTCGTAGTGGGTGGCCCCCCCCTTGAGCCAGCCGAAGCCCTTCGGGGTCGTGAGGCCGGGGGTTCGTGCGCCCCTTCCGGGCGGGAATGACGGCCTTGAGGCCCTGCCGCTCCCGCCCACGTGCGGAAGGCGTCGCCGTCCCAAGCCCGGTCGGCGATCAGGCAGGGCAGGGGCGCGCCGTCCAGGGCTTCCCCTAGGGCCTGAGCCTGGGGGCTGTCATGGCGCTGGCCGCCCGTCAGGCAGGTGCAGGGGACGGCCGCGATCCGCCCGCCTGTGGATCTGGGTGCCGAAACCGCCCCGGCTGCGACCCAGGGCGGGATCCGTCCCTTGGTTTCTGGGCGCGCCCGCCGCGCTCATGTGTGCGCGCACGATCGTGCTGTCCAGCCGCACGGCGGACAGATCCGGCGCGGCCTGCAGGTAGGCCCTCAGGCGTGCCCAGACGCCCCGGTCGCACCAAGCGGCCCAGCGGCGGTAGACCGAGTTCTACTTGCCGTACTTGGTCGGCCACTGCCGCCAGGGGGTGCCCCTCCGTGCCATCCCGCGCGCCGCTTCCACGAAAAGACGGCAAGGGTCTTCCTTGCCCACGCATATATCGGGACAGGTACTCAGAAAAGAATGAAGGCAGCGCCATTCGGCATCGGTCATCCGCTCGTCGTTCATCGGGGGCCATCCTCGGGGCCACACGCAAAGAGAGGGATAGCCGGGAGAATAACCGCGGGCGCGCAGGATGTCCAATCTCCCCCTCTATCCCCTCTCCAACGTGACCCGAATTTGGCGGAAATCCCACCTCAACAGAACCTAATCTGACGTCAAAGCCGGAAAGGCTTGACCGTTTCATTCCGAAGTTCGCGGCTGGACGAGCATGCCGATGGATTATTCAAATTTGAACTCGATACGGAAGGCAAGGAATGCGAATTCGTTTTTCCGAACCGCGTGCCTTTACGTATTACGGAAGCGGGTATTGCAGGGCCGCGCAGAAGGTTAAGACGGTGGCGTGAGCTTCATGGGCTTGAGGAATCCTCTCAGGATGATTCTGCCATAGAGGCAACTGTAGACATGACGGCCTTCGCTTCTTTGCTGCATGATTTGACCTATCAGATAACCTCTCGCTTTCCTATCCGTTGAATCGGAAAGCGCATTACCTCCCTGCTGATCGCGCAGGCGTTATGCATTCGCATAGAGTTATCGTATCTTCGTTGATTGCTAATGCCTCGCGCGCCGCAATCCCGTTGCCCGCGCTTTCGGGCGTTCTCGGCGATTTGCTTGAACAACTTGAACAACTGGTAAGCCTGGACACACGCGTCTACCAAAGGCGGGCACGCGGGACAGTCCAATCTTTGGCGCATAGTCTTGAAACCGGCATTCTCAAGGGCTCCATTCATCAAACGGCCTCACCTACCGACTACCCTGATTTTTTCTATCAGCCCAATGGATGGAAAGAAAGCATTCATCTGCAGAATGCATCTTCCATGGTGTCTGAAGTTGCGCCTGTAGTGCTGTACCTGAGGCACATCGTAAGGCCCGGCGAAGTCATGATTATCGAAGAGCCTGAGTCGCATATGCACCCCGCCATGCAAGTGGAATTCACGCGGCAACTCGCGGCTGCCGTGCGTTTGGGCGTCCGCATTTTGATTACGACGCATAGCGAATGGGTATTGGACGCCTTGGCGAACCTTGTATATCTTTCGGATCTCGCGCCTGAGCGGAGAAAGGGTCTTGAAGGATCTGAGTATGCGCTCAAGGCAGACGAGGTGGGCGTATGGCTGTTTCAGTCTGAAGATTGCCTGAAGGGGTCGGTCGTAAAGGAAATCCCGCTTAACAAGGATTTCGGCACATTTCCCTCAGGATACGAGGATGTCGCGAACGGAACTTACAACGAGTACGCAGAGACGGCCCGTCGCATTGAACAGGAAGGTCCGGCATGAATGACCTTCCGGTAGCTGTTTTCGGAGGCAGGCTGCGCCCAAAGCCGCGTCGGTTGTTCCGCGAGCTAAAAGTGCGGTTTCAAGGAAAGAGAAATTATCCGTTTATTGAATTGTGGCGATTGCGTGACATGCATGTCGCGGCCCAACGGGTAAGATCTGCGTGACGCCCCCTCGCTCCAGGATTACTACGTAGGAGGCAATTACGATCTCAGGTGTTGAACGCTATTTCTCCCCTGCGCGGCTGATTTGCCGTTATCCAATGCTCAGCGCGTTCGTAACCCGGACGATCCACCCTGTCGTGGCATCGCAATAGAGCAGATGAGGGCCTTGCCGCGTGAGGCCATGCGGTTCCGGCATACCGTCAGGCACCTGTATCGTCCGCAGGCGCGCGCCCGTTTCGGCATCCGTCTCCACGATTTGTCGTTCATTGGTATAGACGATCCAAAGCGCGGATTCCGTGCGTACCAAGCCATGCGAGCGGTCATGCGCCAAGGGCAGGGTATGCGTCACTATCCAATCGGCAATCCTGACTTTGCTCAGCGTCTGCTGTTTCAGAGTGCTTATCCATATGTTCTCAGGGTTCGTGTCCGCCTCAATGCCATGCGTGCCGCCGCCGCCCGGAACAGGGTATCGGGCGGCCGTTGCGCCTGTTCGGAGATCAATGCGCAGGACTTCCCCTGCGCCTGCTTGGGCATCGGTCGCTCGCGCAGGACGCCATAGCGCTGCGCTGCCGTTAGCCGCCAGCCAGAGCGAATCCGAGGTGCAGCAGAGGCCGCTGGTGTTGGAGGACTCCGTAACGATTTCCTTCAGCTGTTGCGTTACCCCGTATTCATTGGGTTCGCTCTCTTGCACGAGGGCCACGCGGTCCGTTACCTGATCCGCGATCCAGAGGCCGTCCGGCGCGGCCGCCAAGCCATTAGGCACGGAGAACGGCGCTCGAAAAAGCCGCTCAAATGCGTAGGGGGACTGCGACATAGCATCTTGCTCCTTCTTTCAAACGGAGGGCATGGGTACGGACAGCTCTTGGGCCGCGGCCGTCAACCGTTCCCAGGTCTTGTCTTCGATGGGAATGCCGCGGGCTTCTCTTTCCTGCTTGCGAATCTCTTCCAGCTCGCCCGGGAGATATATGCCGTCCGAGCCGGGAGCCGTACGGGAGGACTTGACCCAATCAATGAGGAATTGCAGTTCCTGCTGATATTCATCCAAGTCCACGAAACTTTCAATACGGATCGCGAGGCACAGGAACCCGCTGCCGCCCCGCGTAGGCGCGTCGCGACTGCAACCTGCGCGGGAAAGCGTTCCCGCGATCGCGTCGATCATCATGGACAGGCCATATCCTTTGTGTCCGAGCGCGCCGCCCAAGGGCAACATGGCTACGTTGGGCCGGCGAAAAGAGTGAGGATCCGTCACGAAGTTGCCTTCCGTGTCGATGAGCCAGCCTTCCGGTACGGCTTGATCCCGCGCAGCCAGCACTTCAACCTTGCCGCCCGCGACCATGCTGGTGGTGATGTCCAGCATCATGGGACGTCCAGACGCGGTCGGAACGGCGATGGCAATGGGATTGGGCGGCAACCGTCTTTCCGTGCCGCCGAAAGGCGCGGCGAAGCGCCCGCCGCCGTTGAGCATGATGAGACCAATGCAATTGCGGGTTGCCGCCAAGGGCGGAAAGGCCCCCAAACGACCGATGTGGCTGGCCGCATGCACCGCGACCGCGCCCAGATCATGTTCCAGGCATTTGTTTACGGCCAAGTCCATGGCGTCGTACGCCAAGACGATGCCCATGCTTCCGCGCGCATCCATGACGGCCATGGTCGCGGACTCCCGTTCCACGACTTGGGCACCGACAGCTCGAATCGTCCCCGCCTGAATTGATTTGACGTAATTCGGAACGCGGATGACGCCATGCGAGTCGTGACCCATCAAGTTCGCCTCGACGAGATGGTCGGCGGCTTTCCGGGCTTGGTTCTCGGGCAATCCCGCCTTGTGCAACAGCGCGGCAGACAATTGCGTGAGAGGGGCGGGGGCAATATGAGGCATGGAGCGCTGTCCTAGGTTAAGCGCGAGCCTTGGAATGAACAGCGAGTTCTATCAAGGCAATCATGATCCGGCTAGGGATGCCATTCATTATACACCGTGCAGTTAGTCACTCTATCCCAGTGGGTTTCCGTTGCGGTTCGCCTCACTCCCTGTCCCGATAATGAAGTACGCACCACTGAAGGACAACATGGGACTGATTTGCAATTTGTCCCATGATCTTGTACAATCACAGGTATAAGATTTACCTTTAATAACTAACGAAAGAAGTATTACAACGAATGGATTACTCATCTACTTCCCCAGAAGCAATGGTTGCAGCATTGCGCTTACTGACAGATGAATGCTTCGCGAATGCGTCTAACGAATTTCAGCAAGCACATAGACACTACCGCGCAGGAAACTACAAGGAGTCCGTTATCAATGCATCAAATGACGTCGAGAGCACCTTGAAAATTATTTGCAGGCTTAATCAATGAGGAGATCAAGACAGGAAAAAGCCAAAAGATCTGATAAAGGTAGTGATTGAGAAACATTCATTAGTGCCAAACTACTGTCAAGGCGGGATGCAAGCATTGTTTGCCATACGGAATCAAGCCGCACACGGACAAGGCACTGCTCCCAGTGCCTTAACGGAACCGATAGCGAAGTATGCCTTATACCTTGCGGGAGCGAACATCAAGTTGTTTGTCAATGCTTTCCAAGACCGGATTCGGACATGAAATTTCCTTGGGAAACGGAGAACCAAGCGACTTGTGCCGTTCAGCATATCCGTTAATTGGACGTAACAGCGTAATCTTAGGGTATGATTCAATAATATCAGTAAAGGTTTACGAAGATGACATTTACGGATCTGTTCGCAAAAGCAACGGGATTCAATCCTTATCCTTATCAGCAACGACTGGCCGAGGACGGGAGCCTGCCGGCGCTTCTTAAAGTGCCCACCGGAACGGGCAAGACGGAAGCGACCGTTCTGGGATGGCTTTACAGGCACTTTGAGCACCCCTCGCAACAGGTGCGCTACCATACTCCACGGCGGTTGGTGTATTGTCTCCCAATGCGCACTCTAGTAGAGCAAACAGCGGAACGGGTGAGGTGTTGGCTGGACAATCTGGACAGAGTTGAAGATATAGGCACGGTCAAACTCTTGGGCGGCGCCCCGCGCACCCAATGGTATCTGCACCCGGAAAAACCGGCCATCATCATCGGCACCCAGGACATGTTGCTCTCCCGCGCGCTAAATCGAGGCTATGGGAGCAGTCCCTTCATGTGGCCTGTGGAATTCGCTTTGTTGAACAACGACTGTTTATGGGTTATGGATGAAGTGCAGCTCATGGCCAACGGCTTGTCTACGTCCGCGCAGTTGGCTGGCCTTCGCTGCAAGCTCGGATCTTTCGGTCCTGCGCACAGCCTTTGGATGTCCGCGACCATGCAGCCTGAATGGCTGGATACCAAAGACCATCCGATGACCGCGCACGCCCCTGTCGTTGAGCTCGGCGCCGCTGACATGGAGCATCCCGTTCTCGCTAAACGGTGCCAAGCGCAGAAGATCGTGACTGAAGTTGTTTTCCCAAAGGGCAAGAAATACCCCAAGGCAGTAGCCGCGGGAATTGTCGAACGTCATCAGCGTGGAACCCTGACGTTGATGATTGCCAATACCGTAGGCCGTGCGCAGACCGTATTTCAGGCTTTGCAAGCCCTATCCACCGAAATTCCTGCCGTACTCGTTCACTCGCGCTTTCGAGAAGCTGATCGGCAGGCGAAACAGTCCGAAATCAGCAAGCCTCCAGAGCCGACCAGCCCTGGTTTGATTGTTATCGCCACCCAAGCCGTTGAAGCGGGGGTGGACATATCCGCGCGGACTCTGATAACGGAACTGGCGCCTTGGCCTTCCTTAATTCAGCGCTTCGGTCGTTGCAATCGAAAGGGAGAATACGAAAAAGGGGAAGTCCACTGGATTGATGTGGGAACGAAGAAAAACGATGTGGCTCCGTACGCACCAGAAGAGGTGGAGACGGCCCGTATGCAGTTGAAGCGCCGGGAGGGACAATCGGTAGGCCCTATGGATTTGGGTTCTACGGATTATGCACCGAGCGCTAGCGATTGCCCTGCCGTTGTCCGTCAACGCGATATCGTCGGCTTGTTCGATGCCGCTCCCGATCTTTCGGGAAATTATCTGGATGTTTCGTCCTACGTACGCGGTGCGAAAGAGCGGGACGTTCTGGTTTTCTGGCGGTCTCTTGCTGGGCGCGAAGAGCCAGACCGTGAACTTCCGCAACCTGGTTATGCTGAAACGGTAAGCGTGCCCCTTGGTTCCAACGGCATAAAGCAGTACCAAGAGAAAGATAGCAAACGCAAGATATGGGTCTGGGATTTCCTGGATAGGCAATGGAGCTTAGCTCAAAGCAAAGACTTGCATCCCGGATCTGTTCTCCTGCTGGATGCCTCCCAAGGCGGTTATTCGCCTGAATTGGGATGGGATCCTTCCTGCTTGGCGAGCGTAGACCCCGTCGACATGGAGCAAGACCCAGCGGAAGGGATGAGTTCGGACCTTTCGTCCCGCCAAGCGCGTTTCGTTACCTTGGCAATCCATACTGGCCATGTTGAAGCCGAGATGCAGGACATCCTGAATGCCTTGCCCTCAGGGTTTATGGAACAGGAATTCATACGCGTCTTGAAGACGGCAGTCCTTTATCATGACATCGGAAAAGCGCATCCCGTTTTTCAGACCATGCTACGACAGGGCCTGCCCGCAGGCGTAGCCTCTCTGGACCGCGATGTCATCCTGGCCAAGAGTCCGGGCCGGGGAAGCAGTGAACGACGCCATTTCCGCCATGAGCTGGGCAGCGCGCTAGCCGTCCTGCAACATGCGAAAGATCTTGAGCCCCGGTTCCAAGACTTGGTCGCGTATATTGTCGCGGCTCATCATGGAAAGGTCAGGCTGAGCATCCGAGCCTTGCCAGGGCAAAAACGGAAGTTTCTTGATACCAATCCAGAACGAGATTATTTGCTGGGTTACTTGATAGCCGGCGATGAAACGCTGCCGCTCGTGTTCCTGAAGGACGGAGTGCAAATTAACGAAACTGTTTTGAAGATGACTATTGCCCAGATCGGGCTGGAAGATACAGGCCAACAGTCTTGGCTGGACAGGAGTCTGGCGTTGCTGGATTGGCTTGGACCTTTCAAACTGGCATATTTGGAAACCCATCTACGCGCCGCCGATATGCGCGCGAGCAAGAAAGAAACGGAGGGCGCAATTTGAAAATCAACCATGTGCTTGAATTGGCGGGATGCACGCCTGAACCCTTGATATCGTACCTCAAGGCCCTAGGCATTTTCCGTCTTGTGGCTGAACAGAAAGATCCCGGCGTTCGGGCTTGGTGGCAAAACGACTCCTTTTTCCTGCGCTTGGCCTTGGACCGCCAAGATTTGGAGCGTTTTTTCTTGGAAGAATATCGGCCTACCCCCATTGCCTCGCCATGGAACAGCCGGTTCAAGACAGGGCTTGTGAAAGACAAGAACGGGTTAGACGTCATTTTGTCTACTGACGGAGAACGTTTCGCTCGCTACCGCGAAACGCTGGTTCAAGCGCGACGCATAGCAGAGCAGGAGACGGACAAAGCCCGATTGCTGGCGCGATGCCGCAACCAGTTTGACGACGATGCCTTGGCTTGGCTTGATGCCGTCTATGTTTTGGCTGACGGGAACCCCAAATACCCGCCCTTGACCAGTATGGGCGGCACGTTGGGCACAAGCAGTAGCGGCGACCTTGCCATGAACTTCGCCAAAAATCTGGTTGAAGCTTTGGCGCTGCGCGGCCGCGTCCGAAACGTCTCCCCTATGAAATCCCCCCGCCAGCGGTTAAGCGCTGCTCTGTTCCAAGATACGGCTGCTTCCCTTATCTCAAGTTCTGGCGGTCAATTCAGTCCTGGCGGATGGGGACCTAACGCCTCAGCCGGCTTTGACGGAGAGGCGCTCATCAATCCATGGGATTTCGTTTTGATGACGGAAGGGCTGTTGACGTTTGCGGGTGCGGCCGGACGCAGATTATCGTCTGGAAGCGGCAGCAAAGCGACCTTCCCGTTTACGGTAGACGCTTCAGCAGCTGGATACAGCATAAACGCGCCCTCGGAATATACCAGTTCCAAAGCGGAATTTTGGGCTCCTTTGTGGACGCGATCGGCTAACTACAGGGAGATACGTCATGTCGCTGCAGAAGGCCGAGCCCAACTGGGTAGGCAACAAGCCTTGAACGGCGCGGGGTTCGCGCGGGCGGTAGCTGGACTTGGGACTGAGAGAGGGATATCGTCATTTCAACGCTTTGGATTCGTCCAGCGAACGGGGATAGATGGCGTACTCGCTGTCCCGATGGGGCGATTTTCCATACCGGATTCACGCGAGACTGACGAGACCGATCTGCTGTTTGAACTGGATTCTTGGCTTTCCGGCTTGCGGAGGAGTGCTACGGAAAACCATGCGCCCGCCCAGCTGGCCGCGGCCTTGAGCCAAATTGATAAATCTGTATTTGAGTACTGCCGACGCAGCGATCCGCATCGTCTGCAGAACATCCTGATTGCTGCCAGCCAAGCGGAGAAGTGGCTGGGAACCGCCAGCGTCGGCAACAAGGATGACGGATCCCGATTGCGTCCGCTACAACTGAGTTCCGGCAGATGGGCGAGAGCAGTCGATGACGGTTCGCCAGCGTTTCGTTTAGCCTTAGCCATAGCGTCCATACAATCAACCCGGGGAGAACGTAGCGGGATTGGACCGATACGCGAGAATTTAGAACCCGTCGATGCTTCTGCTTGGCAACCGAAATGGAACAAAGACAATCCATCCTTCGTTTGGAGGGGAGATAGTACCTATTCCAATATGCTTGCTGTTGTAACGAGGCGTTGCTTGGAAGGCGCTATGCAAGGTCAAAGCCAGCCTCCTCTCGCCTCCCTGTATTCAGCGTCTTTGAGCGACGTCACAAGTTTCCTGAATGGTCGCGTTGATGAAAGACGCATGGAGGCCTTGATCCTTCCTCTGTCTTTTATGCCTTTGGGCTCTCGCGCGGCTCTTAGTCCTCCTGCCAGCGATACGGATCCACTCTCTGTGTTGCCTGTAGCATACGCCGCAATGAAACTCACCTTGATCCCTCCGGATGTTGGGTTCACCACCAATCTGGCTGACGTTCGGATGGAGCCGTCCATGTTAGCCATGTTGCGCGCTGGATGCATCCGCGACGCTTATCGGGTAGCTTATAGACGACTCAAAGCGACGGGACTACTGCCTCTTACGGCTACTCCAAGCATTGCCGATCGATCCGAATATGGCTATCGTTTGGCGGCCGCGCTTCTGTTTCCCCTTAGCCAGCGGGATTTCGGAAGGTTGGCGGAATGCGCCTTGCACAAACCGGCTGAGGCCAGCGACCGGCACTGAATGAGGCTAGCTGGCCATTCCAGACCCATTCCATCAGGAGAAATCTTTATGTCCCATATATTCCAGGATCTCGCCAGTCATCCCCGTCTGTTGCTGGAGGCTCATCTCAGGCCCGTGCAAGGCACGCGGATTCAATCTACTGGCTTCCCCAATCTGGGAGCCGCGATCTATGAGGCCCCCAATGCGAACGGCAAACAGACGCAAATGATTTTGGTCGAGTCTGCTCAGTCCATGGCCAATCGGCTGGAGGCCGTTTGTTGGGATCAGGAACAAGACGACCTAGCCGAGGTTTTGCGGGGCATGCCGTATGTCCAAGTCTCGGTCGGCGAAGGACGAACTACCAACTCCATACTTGAGCCTCATCGCCTCAACTCGCCGTATTTTCTGGAGAGCGGCGACAAGACAATATTTGACAAACTGCAAGAGCGCTTGGCCATTGCCAAGGATTCCAAGCAACAGGAATTGGGAGCCGTAAATCCGGCTCAGCTCGCCCGCGTCTTGGCGGAATTCGACCCGAATTCTCTTTTGCACGGAGTCTTTTTCGCCAAGAAGGATTTGGCGGGAGGGCGTTACAGGTTGCGCAGAGCCTTGTCGTCTTTCATTGAAGCGGAAGGAGCGATGCCGGCCGATAGCGGAGGCGTCAAAAATGATCCGATAAATCCGCAAGGGGACACCAACAAAGGATTCGGCAATGTTCCTTTCCACAGAACGGAATATACCGCCCAGCGCATTACAGCCTACTTCAATCTGGATCTGGCGCAAATCAGGTCTTACGGACTCGGCGGAAGTGCCGAGGATTTCCTTATAATCTTGGCCCTCTGGAAAGTAAGGAAGTTCCTTGAGACCGGGTTGCGGCTACGTTCGGCTTGCGATCTGGACATGTGTGGAGAAGACCTCGCGGTTACGCGTCCCCAAAATGGTTTTGCAGTGCCAACCACTCAGGATTTGGAAGCGGAGCTGGTTACGTTGATCCAAGCCTGCCGAGAAGAGGATCTATTCGCCGATCCGCCGGTCACGACTATGACGTACAGGAAGAAATGACCCGCACTATGGTCGCCGTTGAACTTACTTTCATTTCCAGGCGCTTCCATGCTACGCCATGGGGGCGACACGTCAACGAGGGCATCTTGGAATGGCCGCCTTCGCCATGGCGTCTGCTCCGAGCCATCGTGGCTACCTGGCGTTGGGCCCATCCTGAAATGCCGGCCGCTCAAGTCGTTCCAATCCTTCAGGCCTTGGCTTCCGAGATGCCCCGGTACCATTTACCTTTGGCTTCGTCGGGACATACGCGTCACTATATGCCATATAATGAAGGGGCCAAGGAACGGAAGATCTTGGTTCTGGATTCGTTCGTGGCCATTCAGCCCGAGGCCAAACTCACGGTCATGTGGCCCAATACCGCCTTGAACCTTCAGCACCGAGAGGCCTTGGATCGCATTCTGCGCTCTATGCCTTATCTGGGCCGCGCCGAGTCCTGGGTCGAAGCCGCGCTGATGCCGGCTCAGGCCAAATGGCCCGAGCCAAATGCCTATGCGATTGAAACCGGGACACTCCCTGAAGGCAATTGGGAGGTCGTTCCCACGTTGGTGCCGCGACATCCGTTGGATCTTCGGCACCTAGAGGTAGAAACAGCCGCGTTGCGCAAAAGTGGATCCATCGATCCGCCAGGTGCGCAGTGGCAACTCTACGTCCGACGAGATGACTGTTTTACGGAATTCATGAACAGGCCCGTGGGTGCGCCGCGGCATACGTCCAACCCTACGGTCGTCCGCTTCGCGCTTGCCGGCAAGGTCTTGCCCATGGCTTTTGATACCCTCCGCTGGGGAGATTTGGCCCGCAAGTGCGCTCTGGCGCAGTTCGGAAGGCAGAATGGAGGAGCCAAGTCAGCGATCTTGTCAGGAAAGGACCCGGCAGGGAAACCGCTGAAGGATCACCTTCATGCTTTTTATCTTCCTGCTGACGAGGACGGCGACGGCAAACTTGACCATCTCACCATCTGGGTGCCGGGCGGACTGGACGAACAAGCCTATCAAGCCGTCGTCAGCATAAAAACCCTTAACCCCGGTAGAGGACAAGAGCCGGTAACTCTGGTGTACCAGGCCCACGGGGATGCGCCCGACTTTGAAGGCGTTTCGCCTTTATTCGGGCAAAGCAAACGCTGGCGCTCGTTAACGCCCTACGTTCTGACGCAACACATTAAATTCAGAGGCAGAGACGAAAGGGGTCAAAAGCGCATGGTAAACGGTCCCGTGGAGCAGATCGAGCGCGAAGTGCAGTGGCGTTGTCACGGACATCGTCTCCAACAGGCTCGGCCTCGTTCTCCCAACGAGGCAATAGCCTTGTTGGGCAGAGGTCGTCATCGAGGTTTTCGCCCCATTGAATTTTTCCGGTATCGGCAACGAGGCTCCAGCGGCGGCGGCGCTTTCAATTTTTGTATTGAATTCCAGGAACCGATCAGCGGACCGCTGGCATTGGGCTTTTCCTGTCACTTCGGGTTGGGGCTTTTTGTTCCTATGGGTGAATACACCGTATAAAAAGCAAAGATGGCACCCTGACGCGCCAAAGGTTTCTATGCAACCTGATTACGTCCCTGCCAGAATGCTTAACGAATTCGCCTATTGTCCCCGGCTTTGCTACTTGGAATGGGTGCAAGGCGAATTCGCGCACAGCGAAGATACGCTGGACGGGCGATTGCGTCATAGACGCGTAGATCGCCCGTCGGGCAATCTCAATGCATCCGGAGCCAACGACCAAGATGATGCTGACGAACGGATTCACGCCCGCTCCGTCTTGCTATCAGACGAAATGCTGGGTGCCACGGCTCGCATCGATCTGGTTGAAACCAAGGGAAGGCAGGCTATTCCTGTTGACTACAAGCGAGGCAAAGTACCTGCCGTTCCCGGGAACGCCTATGAACCTGAACGCGTGCAGTTGTGCCTTCAGGGCCTGCTCCTGAAAGCCAACGGATTCCAATGCAGCGAAGGCATTCTGTACTTCGTCGGGGCAAAGCGTCGCGTCTCCGTGCTTTTTGATGCAGCGCTGGAAAAACGGACGCTGGAACTGCTGGCTGCCGTGCGCCGGATGGCCGCTCAGGGAGCAATCCCGCCGCCGCTGGAAGACAGTCCCAAATGTCCTCGATGCTCCCTGGTCGGCATCTGTTTGCCTGACGAAGTCACCTTCCTGAAGGGAAGTCGGGTCATCGTGAAACCCGATGACGTTCGGCGCATGATTCCTGCACGGCACGATGCTCTGCCCATGTATGTCGTACGCCAAGGCGGCGTAGTCGGCAAATCCGGAGACAGGCTAACGGTCAAAGCCAAACAGGAAATTGTCGCCGATGCCCGACTGTTGGATATTTCCAACCTGTCCGTGTTCGGCAACGTACAGATTACGGCGCAAGCCACGCGAGAACTGTTGGATCGGACCATCCCCATTTTCCATTTCACCTATGGCGGTTGGCTCAAAGGCGTAACCTGGACAATGGGGCATAAAAACGTAGAGTTGCGGATTGCCCAATTTCGGGCGGCGGACAGCCGACTTGCCTCTCTAGCTCTGGCCCAGAGCGTGGTCATAGCCAAACTGCGGAACAGCCGCGTGTTGCTGCGACGGAATCATCCAGAACCGCCGGAAGCAGCTCTCAGGGAAATAAAACGATTAGCGGCCTCTGCGCTGACAGCCGACTCGCTCCAAACGCTCTTGGGCATTGAAGGCGCAGCGGCCCGCGTATACTTCTCCCATTTCGGGTCCATGCTCCGGGCCAAGGCCAAGGCTTTCGACTTCCGTACCCGGAATCGACGCCCGCCTCGCGACCCGGTCAATGCCGTCCTGTCTTTTCTTTATTCCATGTTGATACGGCAAGCTATGGTTTCAACGCTGGCGATAGGTTTCGATCCGTACCTGGGTTTCTACCATCAACCCAAGTATGGACGGCCGGCTTTGGCTCTGGACATGGCCGAGGAATTTCGGCCCGTCATTGCCGATTCCTCCGTCCTGACGCTGTTCAACAACGCGGAGTTGAAGGAGGCCGATTTCATCTATCGGGCGGGTAGCGTCGCCTTGACCCAGAATGGACGCAAGGCGGTAATCAAGGCGTTTGAACGCAGACTGGACACTTTGATTCGACACCCGTTGTTCAAGTACTCCATTAGCTACCGTCGCGTCATGGAAGTGCAAGCGCGTCTCATGGGACGATTCTTGCTGGGAGAATTGAAGCAGTATCCAGCCTTCACCATCAGATAGGAGAGCGCGATGCGTAACCGGTACATCGTTGCCTATGACATAAGCGATGCGAAAAGATTGCGGCAGACCTTCAAGAAAATGAACGGTTTCGGCGATTCCATCCAATATTCCATGTTCGTTTGCGATCTCTCATCCAAGGAGCGCATCATAATGGAGGAGGCACTCACAGAAATTATCAATCATAAGGAAGATAGAGTCTTGGTCATCAATATAGGTTCTGCCGATGGCCGAGGAGCCGAAGCGATGAAAACTCTGGGACGGCAGATTGTACCTGTGCAGAGGGAGGTTTTGGTGGTGTAATTGCAGTGATCCAGTCGAATGTGCAACAGATGGCTGTTGCCATCAGGCAACGAGCGCTCCGGTGCTCATGTTCCTTGGGCAACAGCTCTCGCATATTTTCGGCTATAATCAAGGCAGGCAGGGGGTCAGGGACTGCAATAGGGGATTAAGCGATGCATGAATGTTTACCTTTCCAGCAGCATTTGCAAGACATGCAAAATCCTTGGTACAATAGTGCCGATTGTTTTGGCGATTGATCCGATCGGATACTCTATCCATGGCTAAAATGCCATGGCTCCATTGAAGGCCGGGCTTCGTAGGCGTCTATCCATGGCTAAAATGCCATGGCTCCATTGAAGGGCGAAGGTCGCGACTTCGGTCGCCGCCGTTCAGCTATCCATGGCTAAAATGCCATGGCTCCACTATCCATGGCTAAAATGCCATGGCTCCATTGAAGGCCGGATCGGGCGCCGGCAGGAACGCCCAGCCCGGCGCTATCCATGGCTAAAATGCCATGGCTCCATTGAAGGGCTTTCGTTGGCGGAGCCGCTCACCAACAGCAGGTTGCTATCCATGGCTAAAATGCCATGGCTCCATTGAAGGGTTGCTCTGGGGCTTCGTTATTGCAGATTCAACCCGCTATCCATGGCTAAAATGCCATGGCTCCATTGAAGGCCGGAACCCTAGGCTTTCTGCGTCATAGGGTTCATTCTATCCATGGCTAAAATGCCATGGCTCCATTGAAGGCGTAAGAAAGCCTAGGCGCCGTGAAGACCTAAGCCTAGCTATCCATGGCTAAAATGCCATGGCTCCATTGAAGGGCTGCCCATGTTGAGCGGGCGCAGGGGCTCGTCGAGCTATCCATGGCTAAAATGCCATGGCTCCATTGAAGGCGCCGTGAACGGCGCCGCGCCCGTGGCAGATTACGTGACTATCCATGGCTAAAATGCCATGGCTCCATTGAAGGCACTACGGCCCTCCCCGCGAGATAACGGGCCGAGTGCTATCCATGGCTAAAATGCCATGGCTCCATTGAAGGCCAGATATGGACGCAAAAGATTTTTCTAAGGCAGTTCTATCCATGGCTAAAATGCCATGGCTCCATTGAAGGCAATGGCGGAGATTTAATGGTTACCGGAGATTCAGACCCTATCCATGGCTAAAATGCCATGGCTCCATTGAAGGGAAACGAAACCGAACAACGAAGCCAAACTGCAGGAGCTATCCATGGCTAAAATGCCATGGCTCCATTGAAGGTGTAGGTCTACCTCTACTTCGGCGTCTTCACCTATCCTATCCATGGCTAAAATGCCATGGCTCCATTGAAGGAAGGAATCCAACTCAACTTTGGATCGCTTATAGACTACTATCCATGGCTAAAATGCCATGGCTCCATTGAAGGGAGTACGAAAGCGAACTGCTGGCGTCGAACGGCATCCTATCCATGGCTAAAATGCCATGGCTCCATTGAAGGCCGCCGCTCGGCAACAGCTCACCCAACTGCTCTTGGGCTATCCATGGCTAAAATGCCATGGCTCCATTGAAGGTTGACCGCCTGCCGTCAGGTTTTTGACCGGCAGGGCGTCTATCCATGGCTAAAATGCCATGGCTCCATTGAAGGAACAGGTTGACGGTCTGCCTGCCGAGAGTGGGGAACTATCCATGGCTAAAATGCCATGGCTCCATTGAAGGATGGGGATCCTACTACCTGACGCAGTTCTTCATGATGCTATCCATGGCTAAAATGCCATGGCTCCATTGAAGGTTGCTGATCGTGCTTGGAACTCCGCCTAGCATTGGCTCTATCCATGGCTAAAATGCCATGGCTCCATTGAAGGCTGACCTGCATCCGACGGGCGAAGTGCGACATGGAGCTATCCATGGCTAAAATGCCATGGCTCCATTGAAGGTATTCCTGTTCATCTTTCAGGCATCCCTCCAGATGGGCCTATCCATGGCTAAAATGCCATGGCTCCATTGAAGGAGACATGGTGGACCAATGCGCAGAACATTGGATGGATCTATCCATGGCTAAAATGCCATGGCTCCATTGAAGGCCGTCAAATTTAATGCACTTGCGCCGCCTAAATTCTTTCTATCCATGGCTAAAATGCCATGGCTCCATTGAAGGCTCTTTCTCTTTCTTTCCCCGTTTCACGATTTCATCCTATCCATGGCTAAAATGCCATGGCTCCATTGAAGGAAGGCCCGGCGCTGGGCCGAACTGTCGGGCGCGTGGCCTATCCATGGCTAAAATGCCATGGCTCCATTGAAGGAAGGCCCGGCGCTGGGCCGAACTGTCGGGCGCGTGGCCTATCCATGGCTAAAATGCCATGGCTCCATTGAAGGCTTCCCTGCGCGTGGTGTCCATCGTCGCGCCCCTCGCCTATCCATGGCTAAAATGCCATGGCTCCATTGAAGGCTTCCCCGTCCGCCGTGGCCGGCCCCGACCACTCGATCTATCCATGGCTAAAATGCCATGGCTCCATTGAAGGGGAATGGAAGGCAAGGATATCCGGCGCTATCGCATCGGTCTATCCATGGCTAAAATGCCATGGCTCCATTGAAGGGATGAAAGCCCACATTTTGCTCAATCCGGCCTTCATCTATCCATGGCTAAAATGCCATGGCTCCATTGAAGGGAGTGGAACTTCGGCGACGGAAAATGGTACGCGACGCCGCTATCCATGGCTAAAATGCCATGGCTCCATTGAAGGCAGATTCTCCAAAAGCGCATTGATTGCGTTACTTGGACTATCCATGGCTAAAATGCCATGGCTCCATTGAAGGTGCACCAACGCGAAGGAAAGATTGAAGTAGACATTCATCTATCCATGGCTAAAATGCCATGGCTCCATTGAAGGAGGCCTGGCTACGGGAGTACTGACTCGCCTGCGGCCCCGTCAGGGCCGCCTGCGCCATGGCTCCATTGAAGGAGGCCTGGCTACGGGAGTACTGGGCCGATGACGGTCCCCTATCCATGGCTAAAATGCCATGGCTCCATTGAAGGGCCACCATAGTATGGCAATCCCGTAATTCCGCCACCCTATCCATGGCTAAAATGCCATGGCTCCATTGAAGGAGCAACGACCTCCATCCAGCAACGAAGCCCCGCGCCGCGCTATCCATGGCTAAAATGCCATGGCTCCATTGAAGGGTAATCAGTTCTTTGCGCTCGGCTTGCCACTTCATGCTATCCATGGCTAAAATGCCATGGCTCCATTGAAGGATTTATAAGACCGGTATCCCATATATGCGTTACTTCTATCCATGGCTAAAATGCCATGGCTCCATTGAAGGGATGGACGTCCTATGGGCCGTCTCAGGCGCGGGCCTACTATCCATGGCTAAAATGCCATGGCTCCATTGAAGGCGGCGCCGAGACACAACAAGCCCCGCGGCGATGGACGTCTATCCATGGCTAAAATGCCATGGCTCCATTGAAGGCTGGATGCGTCGGCGTCCTACGGCGACGATGTCGATCTATCCATGGCTAAAATGCCATGGCTCCATTGAAGGATCTGTACTTGACAAGCGTTTGCGAAGATGCTAGGACTATCCATGGCTAAAATGCCATGGCTCCATTGAAGGTGTATCAGGGCGGCGATGTCAAATATTTCATCATTCCGCTATCCATGGCTAAAATGCCATGGCTCCATTGAAGGGGAGAACCGGAAGTCGAGTACGCTCTGATGCCCGACCTATCCATGGCTAAAATGCCATGGCTCCATTGAAGGCAGGACGACTGGTACGGCGTCCAGCGCTACAAGAGACCTATCCATGGCTAAAATGCCATGGCTCCATTGAAGGTTCCGCTCCGCAAAGGTCGCACGGCTCGTCAAATTCCTATCCATGGCTAAAATGCCATGGCTCCATTGAAGGCGGCGCTTGAGCGTCCAGTTCACCACCAAGGGCCCCCTATCCATGGCTAAAATGCCATGGCTCCATTGAAGGTTTTGACGTGTTGCGGATGCTGGACAACGCGCCCAGGGCTATCCATGGCTAAAATGCCATGGCTCCATTGAAGGGATCATCATGAATGCACAAGCGATCCAATTGGAACCCTACTATCCATGGCTAAAATGCCATGGCTCCATTGAAGGTGAGAGTTCTTTGCGCCGGTTCTTTGCGGAGCGGCTCTATCCATGGCTAAAATGCCATGGCTCCATTGAAGGCGTCGCGGGCGGGGTCGGTGTGGCTCTCGGTCAGTATGCTATCCATGGCTAAAATGCCATGGCTCCATTGAAGGGACGGTTTGGGCGGGGCGCATTGGGCGCGCCAGGAGCCTATCCATGGCTAAAATGCCATGGCTCCATTGAAGGACGTTTCCGCAGCAGGAGCGCAACAGCAATCGCACCAATCTATCCATGGCTAAAATGCCATGGCTCCATTGAAGGTTGCCCGAAGCCATTGACCAGCTGATGGCGCAGTTGGACTATCCATGGCTAAAATGCCATGGCTCCATTGAAGGACGCTCAACATGGCGGGCGGCATGCGGACACTCGAATCTATCCATGGCTAAAATGCCATGGCTCCATTGAAGGCAAGCCACAATGGGCGCACAATGCCACGCCCAGCGGACTATCCATGGCTAAAATGCCATGGCTCCATTGAAGGCATATTGAGCACAACTTCTAGATGTGCATGTATCATACTATCCATGGCTAAAATGCCATGGCTCCATTGAAGGCATATTGAGCACAACTTCTAGATGTGCATGTATCATACTATCCATGGCTAAAATGCCATGGCTCCATTGAAGGTTCTGCAGTACAGTCTCAAGGCGATCCACTTCGCGTTCTATCCATGGCTAAAATGCCATGGCTCCATTGAAGGTGTTTGGACAACGGCGGCGTAATCACGGCCGGCGGCCTCTATCCATGGCTAAAATGCCATGGCTCCATTGAAGGTGTTTGGACAACGGCGGCGTAATCACGGCCGGCGGCCTCTATCCATGGCTAAAATGCCATGGCTCCATTGAAGGGTATCGTCTTTCATGGCGGTCTCGGGATACAAGCGACTATCCATGGCTAAAATGCCATGGCTCCATTGAAGGAAATCCTATTTTGAATTGCTCTTCAGAAGATTGCGAACTATCCATGGCTAAAATGCCATGGCTCCATTGAAGGTCAGGCTTACTGGCGGCGTTAACCGCTTTCACTCGGTCTATCCATGGCTAAAATGCCATGGCTCCATTGAAGGAAGTCTATCAAGGCTATCCGCCGCGGACGTCCCCGGCTATCCATGGCTAAAATGCCATGGCTCCATTGAAGGGCCACAATCGTCGCGGATCTGTCGTCGGCGGCCTACGACCTATCCATGGCTAAAATGCCATGGCTCCATTGAAGGGCTCATGGCTGGGGGATAGGGCAGTGCTTGTCCAGCCTATCCATGGCTAAAATGCCATGGCTCCATTGAAGGATGGGCGCGGGCGATTGTCATTTTTCCCTCCTTACCTATCCATGGCTAAAATGCCATGGCTCCATTGAAGGGTGGTTGATTGGACTTGGTACAACGACAGCGCGAGGCTATCCATGGCTAAAATGCCATGGCTCCATTGAAGGACATGGCGTTCTTTCCTACCCATCCGACCTCTATCGTTCTATCCATGGCTAAAATGCCATGGCTCCATTGAAGGAAGACCGCCGTCCGGCCCGCCTGCCGGGCGCTGGTCTGCTATCCATGGCTAAAATGCCATGGCTCCATTGAAGGGCTTTCAGTTCCAAGGCTATGCCGTGCGCTTTTTCGGCCTATCCATGGCTAAAATGCCATGGCTCCATTGAAGGAGGGTAACGTCAGCCGTAATCACGCCGTTCAGCGGAACTATCCATGGCTAAAATGCCATGGCTCCATTGAAGGTTGCTTCGCAGGTAGTCTTCCCGCATGCGCTCTTGACTTCTATCCATGGCTAAAATGCCATGGCTCCATTGAAGGGTTGGCCGCCCACCGTTTGCGTCAACAGGACGTCAGTCTATCCATGGCTAAAATGCCATGGCTCCATTGAAGGAATGATTGCAAAAGCCTTGCAGATGCTTTAAAGGCTTCTATCCATGGCTAAAATGCCATGGCTCCATTGAAGGGACGCGCAGACCTACGAAGCGTTGCTTCGCTACCAACCTATCCATGGCTAAAATGCCATGGCTCCATTGAAGGGCTCCGGCGCAAACAGGCCCTGTCCTATCTGGGCCGGCTATCCATGGCTAAAATGCCATGGCTCCATTGAAGGCATCTTTGACAGATTCGGGCTCAAAGTTCCTTTCAAACTATCCATGGCTAAAATGCCATGGCTCCATTGAAGGATGCTCATCAAGTTCATGCTGTTCACGTGGGGAGCTATCCATGGCTAAAATGCCATGGCTCCATTGAAGCGGGATGCGATCCATGATCAACGACATCCATGATCGCCCTATCCATGGCTAAAATGCCATGGCTCCATTGAAGCAGGTTCATGAATACGTTGCCATGCTCAATGCCTAGCGCTATCCATGGCTAAAATGCCATGGCTCCATTGAAGCGGCGCCGTCCGGCCCAGCTCTTCGCCGGACTGCGGCTATCCATGGCTAAAATGCCATGGCTCCATTGAAGCTAGGCACTTGTAGGACTGCATAGGGGTTCATGCAGGACTATCCATGGCTAAAATGCCATGGCTCCATTGAAGCCAGTTTGCAGCAGGCGAGTGGACAACGCTCGGAGACCCTATCCATGGCTAAAATGCCATGACTCCATTGAAGCACTGCGCACCCATGCCATTTCATTGTGCAGGGCGACCTATCCATGGCTAAAATGCCATGGCTTCATTGAAGCGAGTTCCGATTAGCGCTCGCCCTCGAGCGCACGGTAGGCTATCCATGGCTAAAATGCCATGGCCCCATTGAAGCGTATCCGTAATCTGCCAGTCGATGAGGCGCAGATTCCGCCTATCCATGGCTAAAATGCCATGGCTCCATTGGAAGAAGCTACGCCGATGGTACCCTGTTTCCAACTTGCCGACCTGTTATCCATGGCTAAAATACCGTGGCTCCGTTGAAGTGGGATGTTCATGATTTCGTCGTTGTTATGTCCTACACGTAAAATGCTATGGCTTCGTTGAAATCACGAGGCATGGCAGTGAACCGATGATCCATGGCTAAAATGCCATGGCTCCATTGAAAAAGGCGCGATATGGAAAATGAGATCGTGTAGCACGAAACAGAGAGGCAATTGTAATCGGCCAACTGGCCGTCAGTCCTTGGATAATTACGGGTAGTTGCGACTAGCGTACGAACTGGATCATCGCTGTGCATGGACGCATACTGCTGTGCCAGTGTATCTGATAAGAACAGAGGTTGGTATTCCTCCGGGAAGAATCACTGTTATTATTTGGGTTATTCAGCGTCCAGTTGTGCCGGATGATCAACTTCTGCGAGAAATGATTGGCACTCAAACTAACGCCAAACAGCATCATGGATGGCTGCAAAGGCCTATGACTGGAGGTTGATCCACGACAGACAGGCCCTGATCTAGGATCAGGACTACTTATCGTAGCAGCTGCATTAAGCCTGCACCAATAACGATCAGACGCTTTCGAGACCGACTGGAAGGATATACGCGCCTGTCGCTGCATTGAGATCATGAGCAGCCAACAACGCACCAAGTCCTGATGCTTGCGCGATACCGCCGCTTCGCGGTGTTGTATGACCAGCGCCGCAGCACTTGTAGCCTATGCCGATTGCCCCATAATTTAACCTTATCCGGCGTGGACTGCGTTGCTGTGATTACCTGTATAACAGCTAATCATACGAAAAATCTTTTGTTCGTGTAAGTCTCGCACAAAACAGTCCCGATACCGTAGTTTTCAAGTGAAGCAGGATCTCTTACGCCTTATGAAAGCAGCTGGCCGGCGATTTCCAACAGACGATTATATTTGGCCAGTCGTTCCGACTGAGTAATGGAGCCTACCTTGATGTTGTCGGCGCGCCAACCTACCGCGAGATCGGCGAGCCAATCGTCTTCCGTTTCCCCGCTGCGGGCTGAAACGACGACATGCCAATCATGCCGGCGTGCCAACTGCAATGCCTGCAAGGCCTCGGTCAGGGTACCGACTTGGTTGACTTTCAGGAGCAATGCGTCCGCTGCTGACATGTCAGCGGCCTGCGTTATGCGCGATGGATGGGTGCAGAGCAGATCGTCGCCCAGGATCCAGGTTCTCCCTTTGAGGCGCGCCTGCAGCTTCTGCCAGCCTGTCCAATCGTCTTCCGCCAATCCGTCTTCTAGGCTGTAGAGAGGATAGGCGGCAGCCCATTCTTCATAGAGTTGAATCATTTGCTCCCGCTCGCGAAGTTGGCCGTCTAGGCGATACCCCTCCTCCTCGCGAAAGTGGCTGGCGGCAGCGTCGATCGCGATCCGAAAATCGCGTTCAGGCGTCAATCCCGCCCGTTGCGCGCACGTCATGGCATCATTCAGCATGTCCCGCGCGGATAGGAACGGAGGCGCGAGGCCGCCCTCGTCCGCGGTCAGGTTCCGCATGCCGTATTTCTCCTGCGCCAACTCAACGGCGACTGCATACACTTCGCACATAGCCTGCATCTGGGACTGAATATCCCGACCGGGCAAGGGGACGATGAGCGCGTCCTGCAGAGCGACTTGGCCGCCGGCGTGCAGGCCGCCGCTGAAGAGATTGATCGTCGGCTGCGGCATGCTGATCGGCCCTTGCAGGGAAGCAGGCAGCATGGCGTTGAAGTACGCATAGAGCGGCTGGTTCCGTTCCGCCGCCACCGCTCTGGCGAAAGACAGGGAAACGGCGAGGAGGGCATTCGCTCCCAAGCGAGACTTGGACGCGGTGCCGTCCAACGCAATCAGGCATTCGTCCAGCGCGCGTTGCGTATGCCATTCCGTATCCAGCAGCCGCGCCTGGATTTCTCCCTTGATATGGCCTATCGCCCGCAGGCAGCCCAAGCCGCGATGGCGCCGCGCGTCATTGTCTCGGAGTTCCCGCGCTTCGTGCCGACCGGTGGAAGCGCCGGAGGGCACGGAGCAGGCGCCTGCGGCCCCGGAAGCTAGGCGACAATAACATTTGATCGTCGGTCGTCCGCGGCTGTCCAGGATTTCAATAGCGTGGAGATGGTGAACGCGAGCCATGGCGTTTTCCTTGGGTTAAGCGACTGCGTCCTGCGCAATGCGCTGGACGAAGGTCCGCGCTCCGTCTTCCATGGATAGAGGGAGTGCCTGCATGAGCGATGCGGTCGCTTGCGCTTGCCGCGCCCTGCGCTCCGCGTCCAGGTATTCCAGGGGGGAACGACCTACGGCGCGGGCCAGCAGGCAGGCCACGGCATGCCGCAGGCTGCGACGCTCAATGTCGGCATCGAAGGCGGCGCGGACTCCGGATGCCTCGTACGCGCGCCAGAAGGTCAAGGCGCAGTTCAGGAACGCCGCGCGGCGTTGGGGGAACCGATGAGCTTTGCTCAAGGCGTGCGCGAGCGCGAACCCGACGTCGAAAGCCGGGTCTCCGACATGGCACACTTCGAAATCCAGGAGATGCAACCGGCCGTCATGCAGCAGTACGTTCTTGGGACTGAAGTCCCCGTGGACCAATGTCGCCTGCAAGCGGTCCATGTCGCGGATGAGTTCGTGCAGGAAAGGCCGGGCCGCCGGACAGACCGTGCCGCTGTAACGGTAATAGGGTTCCACGCGCAGGGTCTCGAAGAACGTGCGATCCCAGAGCTCTGGACTTATCGCCTGCCGATTTTGGCTGGAAGCCAGATGCGCATGGCCCAACAAGGCGCCGAAAGCGCTCCAAAGCGCGGCGTCTACGTCGCCCTGCATCATGCGCGTTTTCCAGTTCGCGTGCGGCGCGGCAATGGCCGTCATCCCGATGATGTGGCGTTCCCGATCCTGAAACGCGGGACGCGGCACCTGGCCGGGGAGCAAGCGTCCGAACGCTTCCAGGGCGGCGAATTCGCGATGGATACGGCGGGGATGGCTGAACCAGTCCACGGCGACCCGCAGTTTGGGCAGGGCCTGTTTGACTACCAGATGGGGCGGTTGCGCCCGCGTCACCCAGACCGTGCGATTGGACACGCCGCCCGGCAGCGGACGGCATTCCACCTTTTCGCCAGGGGCCAGCGCGCCGCGCGCGCGCAAATAGTCTTCCAGGCAGCCCGGCAATTCGATATTGAGCGCCGGGTTGGGCGCGGACGCAACCGGAGGAGGCGGACATTCCACCTCTAGCCCTCCGGAACGCCTTGGCCTGACCCGCGGTAGGGACGGGCGTTAGTTGGCTGCCGGAACTACGGGCGGTACGGGAGGCGCCAGTTCCTCCGGTTCTTCTTGCACCAGAAATTCGTCGCGCGTACGTTCGATGAGCCGGTCTACCGTGAAGCGGTTGACTTCCACGTACCAGGGCGACTCCGAGGTCTTGATCACCACCCGGTTGGGCGTTGCGGAATCCGCGCCGATCAGAATGGTGACGGGATTGGTTTCTTCGTCGTCCTCCACTTCAAGGTTCACGGTCGCCTGCGGCGCGAGGAAACCGTATTCGGGTTTCTCGGTGTTGCCCAGGGGATTGGTCAGGCTGATGGTGGAAACGGTGGTGACGAGGGAGATGAGGTTGTTGGGATTGAAGACTTCGCCCTCCTCCAGACCCGGCATTTGCCATTCGTCGTTTTCGTCCCGCTCGAAGGCGAAAACCCCGTTGCCGTTGGCCAGCGTGAACTTCCGCACTTTGCTCTGGTTCACGGAATAGTACACGGTGTCCACCCACCGCGTCACCTGCGTCGCCACTTCCCGGTGGCGCAGGTCGTCCGAAATGTACGCGTTTTCCTGTCCGTCCACGCGTACGTGGGTGGCGCGCGGCAACGGCGACGTGCCTACGAACAGCACCACCTCCGTGCCGTCTTCCAAGGTCGCCGTCACGCGCCGTTCGAAATTGTCGTCCCCGACGCGCAGGCGGTCATGGCTGGCTTCCGTTTCCGTCGCGGGACGGGCGTTGTCCAATTCCACCATGTCTTCCACCAACTGGTCCGCCAGGATCTCCAACGCGGGATAGCCCTCCGCTTCGGGCAGGTTCCATTCCTCTTCGCCCGCATGCACCAGGCGGATCCGCTCGCCGGCCATGTCCTCGATGAGGAGTTCGGCCACGCCGACGTCCTGCATGGCGGGAATCAGGCGCTCCGGCGTGAAGTCCGCGCCGCCGCGGGGTACCAGGAGGACGAGGGCCAGAACGACCTGCGCCAGGAGCAGCCCGCCCAGGAGGGCCAGATTGCGTACCTGCGTTTGGGTAGGGAAAAGATCCGAAATCACAGACATGGCGTACTCGGTCGATTGCGCGAGAGACGGTGCGGTGGCCGCGGCGCGTAGCTCAGAGCCGCGTCTCGGCGGCCTGCAAGGGCGTTTGATGCGAAGAACGCCAGCGCCAGACGCCGGCCACCGCCGCCAAGGCCAGGAGCGCGAGGCAATAGTTCACGACCTCCACGGAAACCTGTTCCTGCCGGGTCAGGGGCTGGAGCACGCGGATCGTGGCCCCCCGCGCCCGGATGGACAGCAGTTCCTCGTCTTCCAGCGTCCAGTCCACCAGGTTTTGCAGGAAGAGGGTGTTGGACTGGGCCTGATCCGGCGCCAGCACGCCCATCAGGCTCAGAACGAAGTCGTCCAGAAATTCCCCGCTGCCGATGACGACCAGACGCGTATTGGCCGGCGAGGTTTCGATGACGTTGAAGACCGCGTCCGGCGTCTCGGCCGCGGCGGCGTCCGGTTCGGCGTCCGGTACGACGTCCCAGGGATTCGGACGATCCTTGAAGTAGCTCTCGAACTGGCCCTGCACGGAGACGGCCAGGGGGCTGGGCGCCCGCTCTTCGACCGGGGCGACGGCGAACCCGAATTCGGGATAGGTCTCGAAATCCTCCTGGATGCTGATCTCCTCGATGGTCCAGGAATCGGGACTGGACGAGAGGAGCACTTCCGTTTGCCGGTCCGCGTTCTTGTCCGCGTCCAGCACGACGGGCGAGGCGTAGTTCATGGTGACGGCGTTCAGGTTCGTCAGGACGGGATTCCCCTCCGCCATCGCCTCGTTGAGCACGTACACGAAGAAGGGATAGTCCAGCGCCTGGTATTCGTTGATGGTCATGTTGTTGCCGAGCGAACGCGGGACGGCCACGGGAAACGGCGTGTTCTGCAGATCCATGACCAGTTCGCCGACCACCTCGACCCCGTAGTGCGCCAACGCGCCGTTCAGGTTCCCGGGCGTGCCTTGCAGGGACAAAGCCCCGGAGAGCATATCGGGCGCGAGGGAGAAATTGGAGGCGGCCACGATCAGGGAGCCGCCCCGCATCAGGAACTGATCCACCGCGAACAGGGCCCGTTCGGAAAGGCCCTGGGGCGCGACCAGCACCAGCGCGTCGATGTGCTCGCCGACCGGTCCGGCTTCCGGATCGACGTATTCCACCGCGTACTCCTGCTGCAAGACCTCGACGACCTGATTCCAGGAAGACAGCGGCTCCATGGACTGGCCTAGGAAATTCTGCGTCGGGACGGCCGGCGGCACCCAGAAGCCGACCGTGCGCAGGAAGCCCGGCGTATTGCGCTGGATGGCGGAGTCGATGGCTTCCCGCACGGTGGCGCGGGAGATTTCCCCTTGCGGGAAAATGAGATGCAACTGCTCGTTCATCTCCAGCAGCAAGTGGAAGTAGTACTCGGCGTCCCAGCCGATCGAGGGCGGATAGGGCTGCAGGCCGTAGGCTTCGATCAGGACGTCCCGCGTGAACTGGCCGGCGCCGGCATCGGGATCGACGACCTGGAAGTGGAAGACGTCCGGATGGCTGGCGGCCAGTTCCTCGCCCACGGCCTGTACGACGTCCATGTCGGTCACGGCGAGCGGGGGCAGGGCGTCCGGAGTTACGAGAAAGGACAGCGTGACGGGCTCGTCCAGCGCGTCAAGGACGGCGTCCACGCTCTGGAAGCCGTAGACGACCTGCCGGATGGCGCGCGTCAGGGCGTATTCCAGCGTGCGCAATTGCGCGGTGACGGAACCGTCCCGTTCGTTGATGACCTCCACCAGATCCTGAACGCTGAGCACGACGTGTTGATCCGCGTAGCGGACCAGCACGTGGAAATAGGAGTTGCGGACCGCCGTTTCGTACCGTTCCGCGACCTGGAAGGGAATGGGCTGGATGCCGTAGGTTTGCGTGGCGTCCACCTCCAGTTCCCGGTCCGTGGTGGGATCCAGGATCGTCACGTTGACCATGCGGCCGCCTTCGATGTCGTACTCGGCCAGCATGTCGGTGATGCCGGGCACCACCGGCGCCAGGAGCGGGTGGGTCCGTTCGCTGAAGAAGCCTTGGATGATCAGCGGCTCGGTCAGGTTGTGCAACAGGTTCCGGGTCGTGGGCGAAAGCGAGAATTCGCGTTGCTGGGTGACGTCGACCCGCAGGTTGCGCAGCGGATACAGCCAAACGTTGACCGCGACCAGATTGGCGACCGCGAGGGACGCGAAGATCCATTCGCGCTGGCGGACGCGTTGGTGCCCGCGGCTCCAGCGGATGGCCTGGATGGACAGCATGTTCAGCGCCAGGAAGACGCCGGTCAGGGAGCCGTAATAGATGAGATCGCGCAGATCCAGCACGCCGCGCTGGATGCTCTGGAAGCGGCTGTCGGTGCCTACGGCGCGCAGGAAGGCCGCCAGGCCCGGCGGGACGAATTCGGTCGCCACGCGATGGCCGGCGAAGTACAGCAAGCCCCCCAGGATGATGGTCAGCATCAAGGCCACGATCTGGTTGTCGGTACGCGACGAGGCGAAGAGGCCAATGGCAATGTAGGTCGCGCTGAGCAACAGCGTCGCCAGGTAGCCCGCGGCGACGGGCCCCCAATCCAGATTGCCTAGGAACGAGACGGAGATGGGCAGCGGCAGCGTGAGGGCGATGGCCAGCGCGACCATGAGGAAAACCGCCGCGAATTTCGCGGCGACCAGGGCCGGAATGCTGACGGGGAGGGTGAGGAGCGTCTCCAGCGTGCCGGACCGTTGCTCTTCGCTCCATTGCCGCATGGTCAAGGCCGATATGAGGAAAATCAGCAGGACGGGCATCCAGCGGAACAGGCCGCGGATTTCGGCGAGGTTGGCCGTGAAGAAGGTTTCGACCCAAAAGAAGGCGTAGAGGGTGACCACGAGAAAGATGCCCAGGAAGATCAGGGCCATGGACGAGCCGAAGTACCCTTCCAACTCCTTGCCGATGAGAGAACGCAGATGCCTCATAGACAGCCAACTCCGACGGATTCCGCGTGCGTTACGTATCTGGGAAGTGAAGGGGAACGGCCCGGATCCCGCTCACGCAGCCAAAGCCAAGGCATTGAACGTGGATTCCAGCGTGGTCACTTCGTTGTAGATTTCCCGCACGGGCCAGCCGTGTTCGCTGGCGGCCCGGAACACGAGCGCGCTCAGCTCCTGATCGTCGGCGCCGGCGATGCGGTACCGGTGCGCGGCGCCCGCCTGCGCGTCCTTGGCGACCGATTCAATCGCGGGGTACCGGGCCAAGGCCGGCTGCAGGTTCGGCACGTCGTCGCTGAGCACCAGGATGACCTCGTTGGAGCCGCGCAAGTCGCTGATCACGGCATCCGCGCGCAACGCGCCGTTGAGGAGAATCAGGACGCGATGGCAAAGGGCTTCCACTTCCGCCAGGATATGGGTGGAAAAGAGGATGGTGGAATGGGCGGACAAGCGGCGGATGAGCGAGCGGATCTCCACGATCTGGGTGGGATCCAGGCCGACCGTCGGCTCGTCGAAAATCAGCAGCGCGGGACGGTGCATAATCGCCTGCGCGATGCCGACGCGCTGCCGGTAGCCTTTGCTCAGCGTGCCGATGCGCTGGGTCAGGCGATCCTGCAGGCCCGTGGCCTCCACGGCCTCCAGAATGCGCGCCGTCTGGTCTGCGGGGGCGATCTGATGCAATTCCGCCATCAGGGCCAGATAGCCCTGCACCGTGAGTTCCGGATACAGGGGCGCGTTTTCCGGCAGGTAGCCGATCTGCGCCTGGACCGCCAGCGGATCTTCCATCACGTCGCGGTCATTGATGCGCGCGGACCCTTCGTCCGGATGCAGGTAGCCGGTCATGATCTTGATCAAGGTCGTTTTGCCCGCCCCGTTCGGTCCCAGGAGGCCGACGATTTCGCCTTGGCCGATGTCAAAGGTGACCCTGTCCAAGGCCGTCAGGGCGCTGTAGGTTTTGGAGAGATCTTTGACGGCTATCATGCAGCGCGGAAGCGTATGGCGGCGGGCAACAGGCAGGCAAGGGAGCGGGCGCCAGACGCGCGGGCGGAACGCGCGCAACCGACGCCGGACGCCGGCAGGCTGCTCCGGCGCGCGGCCTCAAGCCTGGAGCCGTATGCTTCGTCCATTCCCGTTAACGCAACTCCTAACGAAAGTCTGCCATCAGGCTTTTCAGCCCGCTATTGTATACAAGCCTTGCCGTAGGGTATCAACTTTTTGGGTTCCTCGCTGCGCGAAATCGCCCAAGCCCCTTCATGCCCTGTCGAGAATGCAGCGTTCCCTCCCCCGACGCGCGGCAAGCGCCGCGGCGCCCAACCCGGCCGCGGCTCCTTGCGGTTGCGGCGGACCGCGCCGTAATGTCCGGCGCGCCGGATACGGGCCGGCATCGTTCCGTACCGTGATAGGCCGCGACGCCCGGATCCGGGCGCCCGCGCAACGGCAGGGGCACGCGGTCTCGCACGGCGGCCTAGCCGCGCCGCGCACTCAGGGCAGGAGGCATAGCCAAGGCCGGCGACCGTTCCTGCCGGGCCCTGCATCCCTACGGGCGGGCCTGCTCGTCCGCCGCCGCGTCCGCGCGTCCCATGCAACTGGACGCCGCCGGCCAGGAAAGGCCTTGCGCGCTCAGCCGGGATTCGGTCCGTTCCCGCCCTGTTCAGTTACCATAAACCAACGTAGCCTGCTTGTCCCGCCGCCTGAGGTTCTGCGATGCCCCCGCTCAAGGTTTTGGTCGATCCCGCCTTTCGCTCCCTGCATGAGATCTTTTCGCCCAGTGACCGGGACGCGCTGGAAGCGCAATACGATGCCCTGTGGCTGCAAGACGAACCCATGCCCTTGGAACAGGCGGCCTCCGTGCTGCCGGAAGTGGACGCCGTCGTCTGCGCGTCCTGGCGCTACGGCGATGCGCTGTACGCGGCCCGCAAGCTGAAGGCCATCCTGACGGTCTCCGGCGGTTTTCCGCAGGACCTCGATTACGCGCATTGCCATCGGCGCTACGTGCATGTATTGTCCGCCGCCCCCGCCTTCGGCCCCCAGGTGGCGGAAATGGCCTTGGGCCTGGCGATTGCGTCCGCCCGCGACATGGTGAAGGCGGATCGGGATTTCCGCGCCGGTACGGAGGCCTACCTGCATGCCGGCAACCGCGATACGTTTCTCCTGTTCAACAAACCCGTCGGCTTCATCGGTTTCGGGGGGTTGGCCCAGAGTTTGCAGCCGCTGTTGGCGCCTTTTCGCCCGCGCCTCATGGTGTACGACCCTTGGGTCGGGGATCGCTTCATCCGCGCGCACGGGGGCGAACCCGTCGCGCTGGAGACGTTGCTGCGCGCGTCCCGGTTCATCTTCGTGTTGGCGATTCCCAGCACCGAGAACGAAGGCATGATTACGCGCGCGCTGCTGGAAACGATCCGGCCCGACGCGACGTTCCTGCTGATGAGCCGCGCGCACGTAGTGGATTTCGACGCCTTGACGGAACTGGTCCTGGCCGGGCGCTTCCGCGCGGGCATCGACGTGTTTCCCGAAGAGCCGCTGGCGTTGGATCATCCTGTCCGCCAGGCGGAAGGGGCCATTCTGTCCGCTCACCGCGCGGGGACCGTGCCGGAAGCGCTGTGGGACATCGGAGCCATGGTGCTGGACGATTTGGAAGCGTTGGCGCGGGGTTTGCCGCCCCGGCGTCTGCAACCGGCGTTGCCTGAATTGGTATCGAGATACGCGCGCCTCGCCGCCCGTCGGGGCCGCGCCTAGCCTGACGCCTTTCTACCCCGCGCCGCCGCCTGACGGCCTGCGGGCCGGTCGCCTGTCGTGATCCACTTTCAATTTCCCTCCCTCTTCGCCCGGATCCGCACCCGCGCCTCTTTCCGGCGCATTTCGGACGAGGTGGCATGGAAGATCGTGATCGCCCTGATGTTTCCCGCGGCCTTGATGCCGATGGCGTCGTCCGTGGTGCGCGTGGCCTCGCCTCTGTTCAGGGATGCCTTTCAGCTGACGACCGAGTCGCTGGCTTGGCTGTCCATGTCCTTCACCATTCCCTTCATGGTGCTGATGCCCGTGTATTGCCGCCTCAGCGAAATGGTGGGCCGGCGACGCCTGATTCTGGCGGGCACGGCCCTGTTTCTGGTCGGCGCCCTGACGTCCATGCTGTCCCCCAACTTTCCCGTCTTGATGCTGGGCCAAGGCATCCAGGGGTTGGGCGTCGCGGGCATGACCCCCCTGGGCATGGCGTACATCTCCACCATCTTCGAGAAACGCGAACGCGGCAAGGCGTTGGGCACCTGGAGCTCCGTGGGGCCGACCATGGCCTCCCTGGGCCCCTTCCTGGCCGGGATCCTGATCTTCGTCTGGAACTGGCGCGTAGCTTTCGTGCTGTCTCTGGTCGCGGGCGTGCTGGCGTTGGCGGCGGTGGCCAAAGGCATTCCGCCCGGGTACAGCCGCGTGCAGCCGGAAATGTGGCGCCGTTTCGACTGGCTGGGCGTCGCGTTGCTGGCCTGCGCCGTGGTGTCCTTTTTCGGCTATCTGTCCAGCCAACCCCTCACGGGCGTGGCGTCGCTGCGGGACTGGCGCCTGGGCCTCTTGGCCCTGGCGTTCCTGGCTCTGCTGATTGGGCGCGAGTTGACGGCCCGCAATCCCTTTATCGATCTCGGGCTGTACCGGTTCCGGCTTTTCCGCCTGGCGTCGGCGTGCGCGGCCGTGCGCATGATGACCATGGGCGCGACCGGTTTGCTGATCCCCCTGTACCTGGTGGATCTCTACGCGGTCGAGGGCATCGCGATCGGAGCCATGTTGATGATCAACCCGTTGGCCATGTCCCTAATGGTGCGCTACGGAGGGCAGATCGCCGACCGTTGGGGCAGCCGCCGGCCCTTGACTATCGGTTTTTCGATGCAGCTGGCGATTCTGCTCGCGCTTTTTTACCTGCCGGCGGACGCGTCCCTGTGGCTGCTGGGCTGCGTGCTGGCCGCGCACGGCTTGGGCGTCGGCACCATGCTCGCGGCCCTGCACCGCATCGCGATGCTGGACGCGGACCCCTCCAAAAGCAGCATCGCGGCGGGCATGTACAGCCTCACCCGGTTCGTGGGCGTGGCCATCGGCACGTCCGTAGCCGGGGTCTTGTACCAGCAATTCAAGGATGCGGGCTCGGCGCCGTTGGAGGCGTACAAGTACACGTTCCTGTGCTTCACGGCCGCGGCGGCGGCCGGGTTGCTCCTCGCGCTCCTCATGCACGAAGGCCGCTCAGACTCCAGGCCGCAAGGCCCGCCGGCCCAAGGCCGCGCGCCCGCGTAACGCGTCCTGGCGCGGCCCTGCGTCGTTCCGCCCGGTTCCGAGGCAAGGCGCGCCGCCGGCCTCTATCGCCCCCCTGCTTCCCAGTCTGGGTATTGAGCGCGGCGTAGCGCGGCCAAGACTGCGCGCTCGCGCGCATCGGGCCGCGCCTCGGCGTCCAGGCATGGGGTTTGACGGAACAGGCCCACGCGCCGGAATGCCCGGTCGTAGGGAACCTTGCCCGGCGGCGCCTACGCCGGATGACGGATGGCCTGCAGCAAAATCTCGCCCAGCTGGCGCAACGAGGCCAGTTCGATCCATTCTTCCGCCGCGTGCAGGCCGAAGCCCGTAGGGCCGAACAAGATGCAGTCCATGTCCGCCGCGGCCAGCAAGGCGGCGTCCGTCCAATACGGCGCGCCGGTGCGGGCCAACGCGGCGCCCGTCACGCGGCAGCAGGCCGCCTCCAGGCAATCCAGCAGGGCGCTGTCCGTCCGCGCCTGGAAGGGCGCGCGCGTCTGCAGGGTTTCCCACGTCAATCTGTCCTCGCCGAGCGCGCGATTGGCGGCGTCCACCAAAGATTGGATTTCCCGGGCGGCGGCTTGCGCGTCGGCCTTCGAGGTGGTGCGGCGTTCCAACGTCAAGCGGCATTGGGCCGGATAGACGCTGAGTTCGGTTCCGCCCTGGATGGTGGACGCGTGCAGCGAAGGCGGTCCGACCCACGGCGTAGGCGGTCGTTGAACCAATTCACGGGCCAAGGCCTGGACGCCTTGCAACAGCGCGCCCATCTGGGCGATGGCATCGATTCCGTCCTGGAAACGGCTCCCGTGGGCGGCGCGGCCTTGGGAATGAACCGCATACCACGCGAAACCGCGATGCGCCACGGCCGCGTGCAGTTCCGTCGGTTCCAGGACCAAGGCCCGGTCGCAACGATACTCCCGGATCAGCGCTTCGGTGCCGATGCTGTTCCCTTCTTCGTCCGCCACGAAAGCCAGCCACAGATCGCCAGGCGGCTGGGCCTCGCCCGCGACCAGGCACTCGGCTACGCCGAGCATGACGGCTAAGCTGCCCTTCATGTCCTGGCTGCCGCGGCCGTAGACCCGACCGTTGCGCTCCCAGGGCGCGAAGGGATGGGCCATGCCTTCCACGTTCACGGTATCCATGTGGCCGTTAAGCATGAGCGCGGGCGCGCGGGCGTCGCGGCCCGGCATATGCGCCACCACGTTCGGACGCTCCGGATCCGCCGTCGCCTGGAAGGCGGCGTCGATATGCAGGCGCCGCAGTTCGGCATGGAGGTATTCCGCCAAGGCTTTCTCCCCGGGCGCGCCCGGGGAAAGGGTGGGATTGCGCGAATCAATGCGGATCAACCGGTACAGCTGATCCTTGACGTATCGGAGATCGAGGCTTCCCTGTTTTCTAGACATAACGATCAAGGCGATGCGTCACAATGAATCCAAGGCGCCTGTTCCGCGCCGAGCCGCGTCCGGCCCGCGTTGCGCCATAGCCGGATCGGTGGCCGCGCGCAAGATGTCCGGCAGACGGCGCAGGCGACGCTGCGGCGCGTTTTGGGCGCAGGGCGTTGCGTCGCAGCCGGGAACTGTGGCCTCAACGGTACGTCATTGTATACGGCGACGGATATATCCATGCAGTATGACGCTCCCAAGGCGTTCACCCGGCGGCGTTGGGGAAGGTCTGCAAGGCACGATCGGGATCCGCAGGGAGGCGGTCCGGGTTGGGGCCGCCGCTGGTTCGCAGCGCGGACGCATTCCGAAGGCGCTGATATATGATAGGGCGCGTTCTGCCCACGCAGAGTAATGGAGCGTGCCCATTGCGGATAGCCGCTTACGCTGGAGGCATGACGCGCAAGGCAACGTTCGTCGCCTCTGCGTTGCCGGGGACACGCGTTGCGCGGCGGGCATGCCGGTCGGGGACGGAGTGGGTGGGACGTTGATGCGCACAGCGCGTCTTGGGCGGTGGCTGTCGCCGCGCTCCCCGTAACCGTTCAAGAAAACGTACGCGGATCGTCTACGCTTTCTGTCCGTTTTTGTTTGGCTTGCATGTCTTCGTCTGCCTTGTCGCCCGTCCGGACGGTTGTTGCGGCGCCGGCCATGCCGATGCCGCATCGGATCGCCCTCGTCTATCTCTTGCTGCCGGTGGCCATCTGGCTACTGGGTTGGTTCGAATGGTGGTTCAGCCTGCCAGCAGCGGCCTTGCTAGGCGGCGGCCTGGGACGCGCGCTGGCCGGGACTTGGCGCGGTTCCCCGTCTCCGACGATAGGGGGCCTGACGCTGGCGACCTTGGCGTGGGTCGCGCTGACGCCCGCGGGCGGGGCGTTTGACGGCCTTACCGACGCGTGGCGGGAACACCGCGCGCTCCTGCTTGATTTAAGCCGCTATGCTTGGCCCACGGTGCTGCCCGACGGCTTCGCGGCCTATCTGCCCGGAGAGACTGCGCCAGCCCTGTTACGCCACTCTCTTGGTTGGTACATGGCGCCGGGACTGGTCGCCCGCGTACTGGGCCCCGCGGCCTTGTCTTGGGCCGTACCGCTCTGGACCTGGTTCGGCTTGTCGCTCGTCTCGACGCTGGGCATCGGGAAACGCCGCGGAATGGCTGCGGCGGCGCGGTTCGTCGCGCCTCTGGTCTTGTTCGGCTGTCTGGATTTCCTGCGCATGTTGCTGTTGGCAGGGGAGATGTTGCCGGCCGCTCTCCGCGCCGGCGTTTGGCCGCGTCTCGTTTTGGTCCTGAACGAGCCTCCCGTTTGGATCCTGTCCCTGCTGGAGATGCCGCAGCACGTCATTCCCGCGGGACTGGCCGCCTTGTTGTTCATCCATTTGCGACGCCAGCCGCGCTTCCTGGCCGTGAGCGGAGTCGCGTTGGCCGCCATGCCGTTCTGGTCCGTTCCCGTCGCGGTCGGACTGCTGCCCTTGGCCGCGGTTCTGCTTTGGACGAACGGTCTCCGTCCCTTCTGGCGCTGGCCCAACCTGATCCTGCCCGGTCCCTTGGCGGTCCTGCTGTGGCTGTACCTCGCCTCGGGCGCCCACGACGGCAGCCAAGGCGCCATGGCGGCGCCCCCGACGGGTGCGTGGGACAGCCTGCGCGGCGCTTGGCCGTTCCATACGGACGCGTCCGCTTTCCTGCGGCAAGCGGCGTTGCCCCTCCTGTTCGCGGGCGGTTACGGAGGGCCTGACGTCATCGCGCGGCTTGGCGCGGCCAAGCCGCGTGGATACGCTCGTGCGCGGCTCGCCGTGGCTGGGGGCCTCGGCGCCGCGGTGGCCCTCGGCGCGGTCACGCAAGTCGTCGCCCAAGGCTACCGCGTTTTCCCTTATGCGTCGGCTGAACTTTCGACTCTGGTCGACCTGGACTCCAGGGCGCGGTGGCGCTACAGCACCCAGCATGTCCCCGTTTCGCTCCGCAGCTGGTTGCGCGCCTATGATGGCAGCCAGGCGCGCCGCCGGCCAGGCGTCTTGCTGCTCCGTTCCGACTACGATCTGTATCTGGACGCGCGCCGTCTCGTATACGTAAACGAACGGTGCAGCCAAGAGGATCTGGCATCCGGCTTCTTTCTCCATCTGATCCCGGCCGATCGCGCCGTATTGTCGCCGGAGCAAAGGCGACGCGGCTTCATCGACCTTGGATTCGCGCCGCGCTTCGTTCACCGTTTTGGCTCTCGCTGCGCCGCGCTGCGCACGTTGCCCGCCTACGCGCTCGCGTCCGTCAGAACGGGCCAGCAGGCGAAATGCGCCGGCAACTGGGGCGTAGAAATAGCGTGGGACGCGGCGGGCAACGCCGCGCGCGCGCAGCGCATGGCGGGCAGCTACTATCGGTCGCAATTCCTGCCGACCCTGTCCGGGCAACGGGTTGCCCGCGGCCGGTTCGACGTCTGTCTGGGCGAACGCGCCTTGACCTACGTCAAGGAGCCCTGTGCGTCCGCGGACACGGAGGCCCGTTTCTTTCTGCATGTGTTTCCGTCTGACCCCGGCGACCTGCCGCGCGCGCGCCGGAGTTTCGGCTTTGACGCCCTGGGGTTTGCGTTCGATAGGCACGGCGTGCATATCGACGGGTTTTGCACGGCGACCGTCAAGCTCCCCGCTTACCCTGCAACGCGCATCAGGACCGGTCAGTGGATCCGGGGCCGCGGTCGCCTCTGGGCGGAGGAGTTCCCGGTCCCGCGCGCCGGGACGCCCCCGCGCGCCGCGTCCGCGGCGCCGCTCAACGCGCGCGTCGCCAAATGGTTCGACAATCATGCGGCCGCCATCACGATTGCCTACGACGGGGGCGTCGGACGGATCCATGACGGGGACGTCGGACGGGCCGGCGCTACGCTACGCTACGATCCGTTCGCCGAGGAGCTCCAGGCGATGAAGCATGGCCTCATCCTGGACTACGAGGTGGTGACGGCGCTTCATCTGCGGCGTCTGGATTGGACCCGCGCGCCTTTTGACGACCTAATGCAGCGCCTCGTGCCCAAGGGCTTCGGCTATTTCGGGCATGGCCACTGGCACAACGATCACGATCAGTTGTCGTACGCGGAGGCCTTGGAATCGTTCCGGCTCTGTTTCGCGGTGATGCGGAGCCTCGGGATGCGACCGATCGCCTATGCCTATCCCCGCGGGGCGGGATGGGAGGAGGAAACGCAGCGCGCGCTGGCGGATGCGGGCTTTCTCAGCGGGCGCCTGCAAGCGAGCGAACCGGACCGCTACTACAATCTCCCCGGCGCCCGCCGGGAGCCGGAGGATTGGTTCGCGTTGCAGGCCGTGCCCATGGAAAGCGCGGCGTTCGCCCAGAACGATCAGACGCGGATCAACGATAACCGCGAATTGCGCCCCGTTTTGGACGAAGCCGTGCGCCAGACCGCATGGCTGATTTTGACGTACCACAATATCGGCAGCGAGAGCGGATACGGATGGTACGACGCGGACGAATTCGACAAAGATCTGCAGTCCATCGCGGCGCGCGATTTCTGGAACGGAACCATGAACGACGTCACTCTGTACGCCAGGGAAAGAGCGAACGTTGCGCTGGTGGCCGAAAAGCGGGGCCGCGGCGCAGCCGCGCGCATCGCGATTACCCTGGCGGACGGATTGGACAACGCGCGGTTCAACCAACCGTTGACCGTGTTACTGGATCTGCCGCCGGATTGGGTAGGCCAACCCCTCGCGCTTTGGCAGGACGGCGTACGCCTGGATGGATTCGTGTTCGACGCGGAGACGGCGATGCTCGCCCTGCAGCCGAATGAACGGCCCTACGTTATGGTTCGAGAAGTCGGCTAAACACCCGTTCGACGTTCCTGCAGCCAGACGCGCCTGCGTACGGAACTGGACGGTCTATGGGCAACGCCAACCAGGGCGGACAGTCCGCCCCGAGCCCGTGCCGCGCGCAGACGGCGGGAGGGCTTTGTCGCGGCCATCCGGCGCAGTCTCCGCGCGCAGGTCATGTTTGGCCCGTGACGAAGCGCGCGGCGGTCTCGGCCAGAATGGCGGAGCCCAGCGGCAGGACGTTCTCGTCAATGTCGAACAACGGCGTGTGATGCGCCCCGCCGCCTTCTACCGCGGCGCCCAGCATAAACATCGCGCCCGGCAACGCCTGCGTCATGTAGGCGAAGTCTTCCGCGCCCATGCTCAGTGGAGAGGGGTGCTCGACAACCGCCTGCGCGCCCGCCAAGTCCGTGGCGGCGGCCCGCAACCATCCGTTGACCTGCGCGTCGTTGCGCATGGCCGGATAGCCTGGGTGCAGCTGGAAACGATAGCGGCCGCCGAGGGCGTCGGCCACCGCGAAGCACCGCTCGACTTCCTGCCGTAATTGATGCCGTACGGCTTCGTCCAGGCTCCGGATGGTGCCTTGGACATACGCCTCCGCCGGAATGACGTTGGGCGCGGAGCCGGCGCTGATTTGCCCGATACTCACGACGCAGGCGTCCGTGGGCGCAATGCGGCGCGAGGGAATGCCGTACAACTGGGGCAGTACGGCGCTGAGGATCGAGAGCGGATCGACGCCCTGATGGGGCATGGCTCCGTGGCCGCCGTCGCCTGCGATCCAGGCCTCGAAACTGTCTACGGCCGCCAAGGCCAAGCCGTCACACAACTCGATGCGGCCGGCCGGTTGGGTGGAATTCACGTGCAACGCGATGACGCTGTCCAGACGGTCGAGGGCCTTGTCCTCGATCATGGCTGTGGCCCCGCTGACGCCCTGGTCGTCGAAGGCTTCCTCCGCAGGCTGGAACAACAGCCGCACCTGCCCCTGCCAGCGCTCGGCGTGCGCCTGGTAATGCTGATGCAGAAGTTCGGCCGCGCCCAACAGCATCGCCGTGTGGGCGTCATGCCCGCAGGCATGCATGACGCCGGGCTCGGCCGAGGCGAAGGCATGCTGGACCTCTTCCTGAATGGGCAAGGCGTCCATGTCGGCGCGCAGGCCGATGATGGGACCGGCCTCCGGCCCGATGGCGGCCGTGACGCCCGTACGCCCGACCTGGGTTTGCACGGCCGCGAGGCCGATTTCCTGGAGCGCGTCCCGTACCAACTGCGCGGTCTTGAACTCCTGGAAACTCAGTTCCGGATATTGGTGGATGTGGCGACGGTAAGCAATGATTTTGGCTTTGAGAGCCTGGGCTGCGTCTAGCATGAGCCGACTGTCCTCGCTGGGCAACGGGTAGGCAGGGGAAACGCCCTCTGGGGCGCAGCGCATCAGGGTGACGGGCAGGCGGACAGGTCGAATACCTTTTCCATGGCGGCCCAATGCTCGCCGGGCTTGGCTTCCGGCACGCGCTCCTGGAAAGCGTCCATGGTGCGTTGCCATTCATTGTAGCGCGGGCTGGACTGTTCCAGGCGCGCGAAGTCCCGAGCCGGTTGAAAGTGGTCCGCGGCCTGCATCAGCATGAACATCCGGCGTCCCAAGAGGAAAATCTTCATGTCCTGAATGCCGACGGAACGGAGAGCGGCGACGACTTCGGGCCATACGCGGCGATGATATTCCTTGTACGCTTCGATCTGGGCGCGATCATCCACCAAATTGATGGTAAGGGCGAATTCCTGCATCGCACGTCCTCCCCGCAGACGCTATAGATGGGCCATGGCCTTGATCACGCCGCTGGCGGGATCCAGCCAGGCGGCGTACTCGGCCACGACTTGCTCGAAAGAGACCGCGTGGGTCACCAGCGGCTCGGCCCGAATGGCATTATCCCGCATGGCGCGCAGGACGCGGGCAAAGTCCTGGCGGGTCGCGTTGCGGCTGGCCAGGAGCGAGATTTCGCGCTTATGGAATTCCGGATCCCAAAAAGCGATGTCCGCCTGCACCAGGCTGACGAGGACGTAGGTCCCCCCGTGCGCCACGTAGGCGAAGCCTTGCTGCATGGATTCGGGATGGCCCGTGGCGTCGAAGACGACCGTCGGCAGCTCGCCGCCCGTGCGCTCCCGCAGGCGGTCCGGGAAGTCCGCATCCGCGATCAACGCGTCGGCCAGGCCCAGGCGGGTCTGGCAGAAGGCCAGCCGCGCCGCGGAGATATCGGCCATGAGCACCTGCGCGCCCGCGTGCCGGGCGAACTGCATGACGCCCATGCCGATGGGCCCGGCGCCCAGGATCAAGACCGTATCGGCGGGCGTAACGCGCGCGCGGCGCACGGCATGCGCGCCTATGCTCTGGTTCTCCACCAAGGCCATCTGCTCCGGCGACAGGCCGTCCCCCGGCAGCAAGCGATCGACGGGCAGCCGCAGGTACTCGCTCAAACCGCCGTCGACGTGGACGCCCAAGACCTGCATATGCACGCAACAGTTGGTCTTGCCGCGCCGGCAGGCGATGCACGTGCCGCATTCATGGTAGGGGAAAACGACGCACCAGTCGCCCGCGCGCAGGCCTTGATCATTGGCCCCGATCGCCGCGATTTCCACCGCCAGTTCATGGCCGAGGACGCGGGGATAGGTGAAAAAGGGTTGGCGGCCCCGGATTGCGTGCAGATCCGTACCGCAAATGCCGACCCGACGCACTTGCACCACGGCATGTCCCGCGCAGGGTTCCGGATCGGACGCCGTGCGCAGACGCAGGCGCAGGGGTTCCGTCAGTTCGATTTGCTTCAAGGCGGCCTCCGTCCCATGCCAACCCCTATAATACTACCCTGTCCAGGCAGGGCGTAACGACGCCAGAGCCGTACGGCTTTACCCTGCCAAGGCCCGCGACGCGAGGCAAAAGCCTGCATAATGACTCAATGGTTCAGCCGTCAACGTCAAGGCCGGCCGCGGCGCGCGAACGGATGTGCGGAAACGCCGCCGGCCGCGAGGCCACGCTTCGGCCCGCGCGTGCGTCGGCTAGGCGTGGCGTTGGCGTTGGCCTGGCCCCTGTACGCATTTTCCTATACGCCGTCGGTCATGGAGGCGCGTCTGCGGTACGAGCCGGCAGTCGCGCGCCACGCCGCGGCCGCCCGCGCGGCGCAGGCCGAACCGGGTCAACCTGATCGTGCCGTCGCGCCTGCGTCCGGAGACGCGCAAAGCACCGTGACGTTACGGCTGCAAGGCGTTTCCCGCGTCTTCGCCACCGGGGCCCGGACGGTCGAGGAGTTTTTCGTTGAGCAAAGGATTGGGCTGGGGCCTTTGGATCGGGTTTCGGTAGCCTTGGATGCAGCGATCCAACCCGGCATGGAGATCGCCCTGATACGCGTCGCCCGGGATTTCGAAAACCGGGACGCCGCGGTCCCCGCGTCGACGGTATTGTTCAGCGATCCGAACTTGGCGTTGGATCGACAGGAGTTGCGCGTCAAGGGCGAAAACGGTGTGCGTCGGTTCCGCACCCGCCTTATCCGGTACGATGGCGAAGTCGAGGCGCGCGGCGCGCCCGAATCGTGGCTGGTTCGCCCGTCGGTATCTACGACTTTCGCCTTTGGCCGGAAAATCGCTAAGTCGCTGTGGCAGACTCCGGAGGGCGAGACCATTGAATATTGGCGCAAAACGCGCATGTACGTTACCAGCTACAGCGCTGCCCGGGCCGGCACGCCCGTCGATGCGCCGTGGTACGGTCTCACTTTTTCGGGAGAGCCCATGCGCAACGGGATCATCGCGGCCGATCTGGACGTAATGCCGCTGGGAACCCGCCTCTACGTGCCAGGCTACGGCATCGGCGACGTGCTGGATACCGGCGGCGGATTGCACGGCCTGCACATCGACTTGGGCTATGCGGACGAGGATTACGTGCCTTGGCATGGCTGGGTGGATGTGTACTGGCTGTGGCCGCCTCCCTCCGATCCCGGCGCTATCGTTTGGATCTTGCCCGCCCCTGAATCCCCCCGCTGATCCCGTCCGCGCCGCGTCCTGAATTCATGCAACGCAGGGTTTCCCGGTTTCGGTTCGGGCCGACGGCGCCGGCCAACGCTGCCCTGGTCTTGATTCTGCTGTTGGGCCTATTCGTACGCGTGTGGCCCGTGGCGTACGACCAAGGCATGGCCAGCCATCCGGACGAAAGGTCGAACAGCTACTACGGCATCGCCTTGGCCTGGCCTTCGAATCCCAACCATCTTTTCGCGCCGCGTCAGAGTCCGCTCAATCCTTTTTGGGACGTCTCCCGCCAGACCCCGCGCAATTTCACGTACGGGCACTTGCCCCTCTATTTGGGTGCCGTTTTCGCCGCGTTGCTGTCCCAGGCCGCGCCGTTGCTGGAGGCGGCGGGAGGGCCTGCAACATGGGGCGCGACCGCGCGTCAGGCCTCCGACGACGCGCAGGCCTTTCGCTTGGCCGGACGTTTCGTCATGGCCCTGCTGGACACCGCCACCATCGGCCTGCTGTATCTCATCGCGCGCCGCACGTACACGGAACGCACGGCGCTGCTGGGCGCGTTGCTCTACGCCCTGGCTTTGATGCCCGTGAAGGACAGTCATTTCTTCACGTTCGACGTGGCCAGCGCCGCGTTCGTGGCCTTGGCCGTCTACGGCAGCCTGACGATGGTCCAGGAACCGGAGCGGCTTCGGGGTTGGGTCTTGGCCGGCCTGGGCATTGGATGGGGCGTGGCCTCCAAATTCAGCGCCTTGCCGGCCGGCGCGTTGCCGCTGGTCGCCGTGGGCCTGGAACTCTGGACGCGCCGCCCTTTTGCGGACCGGCGCGCGGGCCTCCGGGCGCTCGGCGCGGGCTTGGGGCGCGTGGCGGCCGTCTGGGCGATTGCCTGGCTGGCGTTCGCGCTGACCAGCCCTTTCGTGCTGCTGGATTGGGAACGTTTTCGTACCGCGGTCTGGGTCGAGCAGGGGGCCATGGTGCGGGGCGCGGCCGATTTCCCTTTCACGCGCCAGTACCGGGGCACGGCGCCGTATCTCTATTTCATACGCCAGCAGTTGCAGTGGGGTTTGGGCTATCCCTTGGGCGTAACGGCGCTGCTGGGCGTCGGTTGGGGCGCGTTGCGCGTCTTCTGCGCGGCCCGTCCCGCGTTCGCCCGCTGGTTGCCGCGCGGATTGCCCGCCGAAATCCTGATGCTGGCCTGGATCATCCCCTATTTCGGCCTGACCGGCGCGTTCCTGGCCAAGTTCAATCGTTACATGATCCCGGTCTTGCCTTTCGCCGTTCTGTTCGGCGCGGCCTTCCTGGCATGGGGCTGCGGATGGTGGGGACGGCAGCGGAACGGGGATGGCCAAGGCCCGGCGCGCGGGCGTCCGCTGTCTCCCCGGCGCGTCTGGATCGGCACGAGCGGGCTTCTGCTCGTCGTTGCCGGCGCCGTCTTCTGGTTAGGGGCTTACATGAACGGCATTTACGCCCGCGAGCATACCTGGCGCGCCGCGAGCAAGTGGGTGTATGCGAACGTGCCTGACGGCGCCGCCATCCTGTGGGAACTGTGGGACGATCCGTTGCCCAAACCCGCTTCGGCCTTGGACCTGCCGTCCCAGGGCGCAGGCCGCCATAAGCAATTCCGGATGCTGGAATGGTCGCCTTTCGACAACGATACGCCGGCCAAGCTGGCCGTTCTGAAGGCGAAACTGCGCGCGGCGGACTACGTCATCTACAGTTCGCGGCGCATTTACGGAGCCGTGCCCAGGCTGCCGCTCCGGTATCCCATGACCATCGCCTATTACGACGCGATGTTCAACGGCACCCTGGGTTTTGCGGTCGTGCATGAAGAAACCCGCCGGATGCGCGCCTTCGGCCTTCGCTTTGACGACGCGGCAGCGGACGAGAGCTGGCGGCTGTACGATCATCCGCCCGTAACCATCCTGGCCAAAACCCGCGCGCTGACGGACGCGGAGATGGATCGCATTTTGGCGCCGCCCTTGGCGCAGGCCATTCCCGACTATCTGCCGCCCGGCTCTTTTCTCGATCCGCTGTTGGCGCGGCTGGGACTGGGGCCCGCGGCCGCGCCGCCCTTGCCCGTCGATCCCGCGCCCGCGGCCCCGTCGACCGGAAGCCCGCTGGCGCAGTTCGTCTTTGGCGCGGATACGACCCGCACGCTCGATTATTCGCCGGCGCGCGGTTTGGCATTGGATCGCTACCGCTTCAACGCCGCGGCCAGCGCCTCGCCCTGGCTCGCGGCCTTGACCTGGTGGGGGGCGCTCCTGGGGCTGGGCGCGCTGGCCTGGCCTTTCTGTTTCCGCTTGTTTGCCCGCCTGCCCGATCGCGGCTACGCGCTGGCCCGCCTCGCGGGATGGCTGGTTTGGGCCTTGGGGCCGTGGTGGCTGGCCCACGCCGGGGTGCGCGCGTTTACGGTGGCCGGCGTGTGGATCTCTTGCGCTCTCTTGGGGGCGGGCGGCATCTGCGCCGGCTGGCTGCAGCGCAAGGCCCTGCGCCAGTTCTGGACGCGCCGCTGGCCGCTGCTGCTTGGGCTGGAAACGGGCTTCGCGTTGGCTTTCGCCTTCTTCGTGTTGATCCGGTTGGGCAATCCCGACCTGTGGCAACCCTGGACGGGGGGCGAAAAGTTCATGGATATGGCCATAATCAACGGCATTCTGCACAGCCCCGTTTTCCCGCCCTTGGACCCTCATTTCGCCGGCAAGTACTTGAACTACTACTATTGGGGACACTATCTCGTGGCGGCGCTGATCAAGTTGACCGGCGTATGGCCTGAGGTCGCCTATAACCTGGCCCTGCCGGCTTTCTATGCCTTGACGGCGCTCCTTGCCTGGAGCGCCGTTTTCTATTTTCATATGCGGCCGTCCCGCGGCGATGCGTCCGCCCAGGACCGGGACGCCTTGCCTTGGCGCCCAGCCTTGACTAAGGCCCTGTGGAGCCCCTTGTTGCTGGTCGGCATCGGCAATCTGGATGGCGGCCTGCAACTCCTGAGCGAATTGCGCGCGCAAGCCCCGTGGAGCCTGCAATCGTATCCGTTGCCGACCTGGCTGAAGTGGCCGCTGGAAGCGGCGACCGGTTTCGCGCGCGTCTGGCGCGAAGGGCGAGGCCTGCACTTCGACTATTGGGCTCCCAGCCGCGTGTTTCCCGAAACCATCAGCGAATTCCCGGCCTGGAGTTTCCTGTTCGGCGATCTGCACGCCCATTTGCTGGCGTTGCCCCTGACGTTGGCGCTGTGTTGTTGCGCCGTTTACGCCATCCATTACGTCGGTCCCGGACGCGAAGCCGGGTTCCTGCTCGTTGTCGCCGGAGGACTGGCGGGAGCGACGATCGCGACCAATCTCTGGGAAATGCCCTTGACTCTGTGCCTGGCCGCCATCGCCATCGCGTTGGCGGCCCGACGACTCTACCCTCGCGCCTGGGGATGGAGAGCGTTGGCCGGCGGCGGCCTGTTCCTTCTGTCCGGCTATATCCTTTTGTGGCCTTTTTGGCGGACGTACGAATTGGTAGCGCCGGGGGGCGTGGGACAGGCGGCCGCGGGCGATGCCGCTGGGTTATGGCTCAAACATTGGGGCTTGTTCTACGCCGTCGCGTTAAGTTGGCTCTGCCTGGAGTTCCGGCGCGCCTGGTCCGATGGCCTCTACGCCTCGCGACGGATTTTCTGGAACGTCAGCCTGCTGCTTGCGGCCGTCGGAGCGGCCGGGGCGCTGCAACATGAGACGGTCGCTTTGCTGTTGCCGCCCTTGTGGCTGACCGCGACGCTTATCCGGCGCGACCCGCGCGCCGCGTTGCGAGAGGAAGGCCACGTTCTGTGGTGGGTTGGGCTGCTGTTGGCCATGTGGCTGGGCATGCAGCTCCTGTTCGTCAAAGACTTCCTGCAGGCAGGCGGCTACTTCCGCATGAACACCGTGTTCAAGTTTTCCGTTCAAGCCTGGGTGCTGGCGTCTCTGATTGCCGCGATGGTTTTGCCTGGGATGTGGTCGCAAGTACGAGGCTGGCTGGGCCCTGGACGAGCCGCCGCCAGCGCCGCGCCTTTGGGCGCCTTGCTGCTTATATCCCTCGTTTTTCCGCTATTGGGGACGCCTTTCCGCTTGGCGGATCGTTTCCGTAACGGCACGCCCCCGACAGGCACGCTCAACGGCCTCGATTACATGCGTACGGGCATATATCACTGGCCGGATGCTCAGACGACGATCCATTTGCGCTACGACCGCGAGGCTATCGATTGGCTGAATCAGAACGTATCCGCCAACGTCCCCATCCTGGAAGCCGCGGAGGTGGATTACTATCGGGCCGGCGGTACGCGGGTAGCGTCCTTTACGGGACTGCCCGGCTTGCTGGGCATGCACCAACCCGAACAACGGGACGGGACATTGATTGGCCAGCGCTCCGCTCTCTTGCGTACTCTATGGCATACGGAAGATGCGCAAGAACTGTTGGCTTTGTTGCGCGCGCATCACATCGGCCTCATTTACGCAGGGCAATTGGAACGGACATTGCATCCTGAAGCGGTGCAGCTTTTGCGCGCCATGTACGAAGAGGGGCTTCTGACGTTGGCGTACGAAAATCCGGGCGCGGCCATCTATGCTTTACCCGACGCGCGTCGGAAACTTCGGTTCAGCTGAACGGCGTTGGGATGCGTCGGCGGCGGGGATCCCCAAGATGCGACGCAGCCGCAGGCATGCTCCAGCATAACGACTGATCGCCTGCCCCGTTCTTGCCTTGCACGGAGCGTAGAGTGGCATTTGCTCTCGCGTTCTGGATGTATTCTGCAACCCGATCATGTAGTAGCATGGCCTTAGGGATAGAGCCAAACGAGGTGAATTGCGACAATGCCTGGAATGGGAATGCCCAACGGCAATCTGTCTTTGCCCGATGAATGCCATTTCAGCCCTGCGCTGGATTTGGAGGGTTATCGTAGGCGGATACGCCATTATGTGTTCTCGCTTATAGACGATAGCGCGGAACTCGTTCGGAATAGGCCAGAACGGCGGGAAAGCAACAACGAGGTGCTGGCGTCCATGGTATTTGCCCTAGGCCCGGAAAAGGGAAATGCCTTTACGGTGGAAATGAGGGCACTGGATTCAGTAACCCGCTTGGCGGCATTGCAACGCATGGTACCGGCGAAGGATTTGAAAGCGGACGAAAGTCATGCGCCAGAGGCTAGCCAGCCGATATCTTCTTTGGAAAAGCTCGTTGACTCGATTGTAGCCAAAGTGCCGGAGGAAGAATGGGACAAGCTCCCGCCTGATCTTTCCAGCCGGATCGATTACTATTTGTATGGCATCGACCGAGAATGAAGACCGTTTTTGCAGACACCGTTTTTTGGTTCGCTTATATAAATCCCAGAGATCAACGGCACCAGTCTGCCAAGAACGCGTATCAACGGTTAGGGGCAGTGCAATTGGTAACTACGGACGAAATACTGACTGAGCTTTTAACGTTATTGTCTGAACGCGGCCCGTACATGCGCCAGGTTGCGGTGGAAACAGTTCAAAAGTTATTGAATGCAACTCTCGATGATTTCAACGTCAAGGTCCTTCCTCTGTCACGCGATTCTTTCCAGCGAGGATTGACGTTATATCAAAAACGAAGAGACAAATGAAGGATAGAGAGACCTAACGTACGGTATTCATTTCGTCTGCTTGGAGGTTGAACTTTCAGTAGGCCTCTTCAAACAGGATGAAGCGGAGGATTATCCACCAAAGATAAACCGTTGCGGATTGGTTGTAGTTTTCGGTATGCATCAAACCGTGCGCTACGCGATTTCTCAGGTTAGCGTAGGACCGTTCCACCAGAAGCATTCTCAAGTCTTGTATTTGATTGAGGCCGAAAAGGCCCTGAGTTTGCAGTAAGTCAAGCAGATCGGAGAGCGGTCTCTCCTCTTGGCTTCCAAAGCGATTGAGCTTGCTTGTTTCAATACCGCGATCATTCAAAATGTGACGTAGAGAGTTTTCGATAAGGGGTACGAGCAGATTCGTAGAGATAAGGAAGTCTCCCGTTAACCCGTAATACAGACCTTTGGCATATTGCAATTCCTGACCGGGAACGACAAAGTTGCTATCAGTGCAACAATGCAAAAAATATTGCTCGTCTATTGGATGTTTTTTCGTTATGACGTGCTTTATAATATGCTTCCGAACTGGTTCAATAACAGCTTCAACCTTTGTATTATGGCATATTTGAGCCAACATTGCAGTCGTCTGCCTCTCTACTGTTTCTTGTCCTTCTGCAGACGTATATTGCCACGCTGGTTTTTGGGCCATGGTGCGACCTTGACCATCCATTACCACGGTGGGAGCGATTTGCAACGCAAACGATTTCTCTATCAGACCGCGCGCCTGTTCTTGTAGTTGACTGTAATCTGGAGCCTCCGCCACTCGAAAGGCCAAGGCCAGCAAACACTCATCCAGCGGTTTGTCTTGCACGAATGCCAAGGCCTGTTGCTGCAATTGTTGGAGCGCGTCGGAAACGTCCGCCGATACCGGTACTTCAACCTTTTGCAATTCGGACAAGGCCCGTTTCTGATACTGACGCAACAGGCGATACAGTTCGGCGTAACGTTCCTGTTGGTTCGGAATATCGTCGTATATTGTTACCGCTTGCGTCATCCATTGGGCAGCAACGAGAAAGGACTTTCCCGTGTCAGCGACTGTTTGGGCTTGGGTTGCATACCCTTCCGCCATGCGAATCCGAGCTTTCGTGACAGCCTTCGTATCCTGTATCTTTTGCGCCCATTTTTGATAAACTTTCCAATAATACTCGCCATTGTGGAAGTTTTCCTGTTTTTCGGCTTGGATAGCGCGCTCTTCGGCAAGCGCAAGGTATTTGTTGGCATCGACTTGGTCGTACTCCAGCAATACGGGCATAAGATAGCCGGAAAGCGCGCTTTCTTCTCGCTTGCGATCACGTTCTATTGCCTTTTCAATGCTTTCAACGACCATGAGCAACTGTTCCGGTTTGCCTTTCCGGATCTGCCCTGCCAGCCGGAACGCGCGTTCCAGATGTTCTCGGCACGGTATCCAGTGCCCGCAATCTTCTGCGACTTGGGCATGCTTCAGATAGGATTGAACCGCCGTTTCGGCGTATTGGATGTGGTTCCCGTATTTGCGTAGCCAGAGTGCATCCGCGATACGCGCAACGGCGTTGGGAGGCCATGGTACGGATGGAGGTAGCAACGTTGCCCACAGGTTCAGTTGTTCGTTATTGAAATCTTCGGGCAATGCAGAGCGTTTGCCGTCTATCACTATCATGGGAGCGAAGGGCTCGTCTCTGCGCGCTGGGCGCAGATCCATGGACAAGACCTGCGCCAAACCATCCAGATGATTGGCTAGAGCAACGTCTGAGTCCGTCAATGCCCGTGCCCTCTCGTTGAGAATATCCCCCATGCGTTTGCAGCTGTCCCGGTTAGCCTGAGCTTGAGACAGTATCGGGGCAAGAACGGAACGGAGAGCCTTGAGCAGTGCGTCCAATCAAACACCTCCATATCTATGAGGAAAACCCATTCCCTATTGTATCGGCTTCGGCCCGCGCGTCAGATCTGGATACGGCTACTCTGACGACAAGGCAAAGCCGATTTACGCTTTATCGCTATGGCCTTTTCTCCACGCCCGCTTGCGCGTGCGGCACGCAACGGATAAGCCATGGCATCCATTGAATGGGGCGCGGCGTTCCGCTGGTATCTGACCATCCAGGCTTTCAGCCTACCCTGCATATGGCTCAGCCGCTCCCTGTTTCCGGATCTCCCCGACCGCGGTTATGCCGGAGCCAAATTCCTGGGCGTCCTGCTTCTGGCCTTCGGCGGCTGGCTGGCCTACGCTTGGCTGCAGTTTCCCTTTACCGCATGGTTGCCGTGGGTAGCGTGGCTGATGGCGGCGGGCGCCGTCGCCGTGGGGCGGCATCAGCATCGGCGTCGGCTGTACATCGCGGGTGCCGTCCCGCGGACAGGTTCCCCGTGGGGCGCGTATGCATGGACGGAAGCGCTGTTTCTGGCAGTCTATCTGGTCTGGATCTGGGTCGTGAGTCACGACCCGGCCATCGCCCATACGGAACAGCCCATGGACTTCATGTTCATGAACAGTCTGTGGCATACGCGGCATTTTCCGCCGCAGGACGCGTGGCTGGCCGGGTATCCCATCAGTTATTACTATCTGGGGTATTGGATGTTCGCCTGGTTGGGCAAAGCCAGCCAGGTTCCCCCGGCCTTGGCCTATAACATCGGTCAAGCCAGTTGGTACGCTTTTCTGTGGCTGGGAGCCTTCGGCATTGGCTATAACGCCTATGCTTTGTGGCAACGGGAAGCGTCCCCGCGGGCGGTGAACGCGGGGCAAGCGACGGGCGCGGGTTGCGTGACGGGAGTGTGCGTGGCAGGCCTGGGCAACCTGCAAGGCCTTTTCGAATGGCTGTACGCCCAAGGCCTACTTTCTGCCGCTGGGAGTCAAAGGCTTCTGGTACAGGGCTTCCCCGATATGGCGGCCCGCACCCGTCAGTGGTTCATATCGGATCAGAACTGGTGGTGGTTTCGCAGCGCGCGGGTGCTGGCCGACCGCGATCCTGGAGGCCGGCACTTGGAAGTCATTGACGAGTTTCCCCTGTTCAGCTACTTGTTGGGGGATAACCATCCCCATGTTCTCGCCGCGCCCATTCTGTTCGCGGGCCTGACCTGCCTGCTGCAGTGGCTGGGACGCCCCGCTGAGACGCGGCCCATCGGCCTGCGGATGGTTCAAGGCCATGACGGCCTTCTCCGTCGCGCGATCTCGAGTCCCGGTCCCGTCCTGTTGGCGGTCGTCCTTTGCGCCTGCGCCTTTTTCGCCAATGCCTGGGACGCAGTTGCCTTGATTTGCGTTATGTCCCTGGGATTGGCGGGCGCCTTGGCCGCGGAGCCGCGGCGTACGTCGATGGCGGGCACTGCCGTTTTGGCTCTGGGCTTGGCTTTGGGGGCCGCCTTGTTGCTGTGGCCCCAATTGCTTACCTTCCAGAGCCAGATCCAGGGCGTAAGGCTCAATATGATCAATCCCACCCGCTGGCCCCAATTGCTGAACATGTGGGGACCGCTCTTCGCCGGGACCATTCTGATGATAGGGCTCGCGGCCAGGCAGGGATATTTTGCCGGGTCCCGTTTCCTGCGGACTTGGGCGCTGGCGTGCGGAGCGCCGGCGGCCTTGGTGGCGGGGGCTGCGGTTTCGGGGCTTGGCTTTCCGGGCGGCCCGTCCGCGGATTGGTCGCTCGGCGACTGGCAAAGCCTGGCTTGGGCGCGGTGGCGGCAGGGTCTGGTTTCGTTCGTAGGGCTGAGCGCGGTGCTGAGCCTGGTCGGATCCCAGCTGGCCGGTTGGCGGCAACGGCAAGCGCGGGGCCGTCCGCGGGAGACGGCATGGGGCTTTCTCCTGTTCTGCGCGACCTTGGGCGTGGGGCTGATCTTCGTGGCCGAAGTCGCTTTCCTGGAAGATCGTTTCGGACCTCTGATGCGCATGAACACGGTATTCAAGTTCTATTACCAGGCATGGTCGCTGTTGGCTGTGGTTCTGGGCGTGGCCTTGGCCATAGCCTGCGCCGGCTTGTCTCACAGCCGCGGACGGCGCCGATTCGGGCTGGCCTTGCTTATGGCTCCTGCGCTGCTCTCGCTGGGCGCGGGGCTGGCGTATCCCGTAGCCGGCTTGGGCGCCAAAGTGCGGCCCTCCGTCCAGCCTCTGACGGTGGACGCTTTGAGTTTCGTGCGCCGCACGGCGCCCGGCGAAGCGCAGGCCATTGAGTGGATCCAGCAGCATGCGTTGCCGAGCGACGTCATCTTGGAGGGACCGGGCCGCAGTTACCACGCGGCGGAAAGCCGCCTCAGCGGTTTTACGGGGCGGCCCGCGCTTTTGGGCTGGATCGGCCATGAGAGGCAATGGCGCGGCGATGCCTACGCGCGCATGGCCGCCGGTCGGGAAGAGGCCGCGGCGGTCGTCTATCAACGCGGTACGGAGGCAGATGTCGCCGCGGCCTTGGCGCAATGGAATATCCGTTTCGTCTACGTCGGTCCTGTCGAGCGGCAGGCGTACGGGGTGGACGAGACGCGCTTGGCCGTTCTTGCCCGCGTCTTGACGCCGGTATGGGAGGCGGACGGCGTCCTGATCCTGGAAAGGCGCGCCTAGCGCGGACGCCGACTCTGCGCGTCGCGGCCTGCTTTGCGATCCTTTTGACTTAGCCCTGCGGATAACTCTCGTGACTTCTTTCCGATTGATCGTCGACAAGGAAAAACTGCTCTGGATTGGCGTCGCGCTGTTGGCCTTGGCCGCGCGCGTGCTCCAGCTGGATGCCCGCGGCATGAGCCATGACGAAAGCCTGCATGCCCTCTATTCCTTTTACCTGTTCGACCGCGGCGAGTACGTGCATGATCCCATGATGCACGGGCCGTTGCTCTTTCACCTGAACGCGGCGATCTATTGGCTGGGCGGCGCCACGGATTTTACGGCCCGTCTGGCGCCGGCCTTGGCGGGCACCTTGGCCGTGGGTTCTCTGTGGTGGTATCGGCGGTACCTGGGAGCGGGCGGCGCGCTGGCCGCCGCGCTGCTCCTGCTGATCAGCCCCAGTTTGCTCTTCCACAGCCGCTATATCCGCAACGACATATACGTCGTTCTGTTCAGCCTGGCCTGGATTTACAGCCTGTTTCGTTACGTGGAAAGCGGCGCCGGGCGTTGGATGGCGGGCATGGGCCTAGCCATGATGCTGGGCTTCGCCAGCAAGGAAAACCACTTTATTACGGGGGCGGTCGCGGGCCTGTTCAGCGCGGGCATGGCGGTCTACTGTACCGGCCAGGCCGACGACCGCGGACGGAGGCTGGCCGCCCGCTATGGGGATGCGGCGCTGACCATGGCGTTGTTGATAGGGCCTTTTCTGACCCCGTTGTTCGCGTGGACTTGGGGCGGTTCCCCGATTCCGACCGTCCCGAGCGAACAGATACGCGCCGGGATCGCGGCCGGCAGCTTGAGCGTATCCGCCTTGGTCTTGGGCGGGCTCTGGTTCCGCCGCCTGAAGCCCGCGGCCTGGCGCGGGGCCTTCGGCTTCCGTCAGTTCGCCGGCCTGTGGGCGGGGTTCTGGATCGGCCTCCTGCTGTTGTTCACGACTTTCGGCGCCAATCCGCAAGGCGTGTTTTCCGGCGTGGTCGGGAGCCTCGGCTATTGGCTCGCGCAACAGGAGGTGCAGCGCGGCAGCCAACCCTGGTTCTACTACCTGTTCCTGTCCGGCTTCTACGAATACCTGCCGTTATGGTTGACCGGCATCGGCGGCCTGGCGCTGGGACGCGCCGCGAAGCAATGGACGCAGGCCGTCAGGCAGGCAGGCATGCGTTTCCGCGCGGCGCCGCTGCCTATCCTGTTGCAGGTGCCGCTCTTTCTCGTCTGGTGGGTCGTAGCCAGCTGGCTTGGATACAGTTACGCCGGCGAACGCATGCCGTGGCTGTTAAGCCACATCGCGACTCCCATGTGCCTCCTCGGCGGATACGGCCTGGCCCATCTCTGGCGCGCCGCGGCTCTGCGCAGGCGGAACGCCGGACTGGCCGTCGCGTGGCTGGGCGGAGGCCTGACCTGCCTGCTTTGCATGTTGGCCCTGATCCCTTTCGCCGGCCGGGACCTGGCCTCTGTGCGCGCAACGGTCGCGTGGAGCGCTCTGCTGCTCGGGGGGTGCAGCGGCCTTTGGTGGGGCGGACGCCGCCTGTTGCGCCTCGGAACGCAACGCCGGCCGCTGCTGGCGCTGGCGCTGACGGCGCCGCTCAGCCTGTTGACCGTCCGCGGGTCCTATCAACTCAGCTTCGTCAATTACGACTACGTCGTGGAATATCTTATGTACGCGCACGCATCCCCTGACGTCAAAACGCTCATGCGCGAGATCGATGCGATCGGGGACGCGCTCCAGGCCGGCCGGAATCTCGCCATTGCCTATGACCATGACAACTCGTGGCCCCTGGCCTGGTATTTCCGAGATTACGCGCAGGCCCGCATCTATCATTCGCAGGATCCGGATCCGGAGTTGTTGGCGAGCCCGGTCGTTTTGGCCGGCCCCAGCAGTTGGAACGCGGTCCGGCCCTTGATGGAGAGCGAATACGTCAAACGGCAGTATCGCCTGATCTGGTGGCCGGAGGAATCGTACAAGCAATGGTCGCTCCGCGCGGCAGCGCCCATCTGGGACGCGGACGCGCGGCGGCGTTTCAGCCGCCTGTTCTTCTTCCGCGAGCATCCGCGACTCGATCTGCAGCAATGGCCTCATCGGCGGGAGTTCGAAGTCTATGTGCGCCGAGACTTGGCGCCTCTCATTTGGACGCCGGCCGATTTCCAGGCCGCGCAGGCGCCGCGTGCGCCGGACCCGCCCCTGCCCCCGCTCGTTCTCCCGCTCGCGGCCGTGCTGGACGCTGATTTCGCCGGTGCGCCGCTCTGGCATCCGCGGTCCGTTTTCGTCTCCGAGGAGGGGTATCGGGTCATAACGGACAGCGGCAATCATCGCGTGTTGATTCTCAATCGGAACAACGAACTGGTGCGCAGCGTAGGCAGCCACTGCGCGCTGGAGCCGGAAGCGTCGCCGGCCTGCGCGGACTTGGACGGCCCGGGGCCCATGGTGCTCGGCGACGGGCAATTCAACGAGCCCTGGGGGGCGGCGCTGGCCCCGCACGGCGCGCTGTTCGTGGCGGACACGTGGAATCATCGCATTCAGGCCTTCGATCGGAACGGCCGCTTCGTGGCCAAATGGGGAGCCTACGGACAGGCGGCCGGCTTGTCCGGGATCGAGGCGCAGCACCTGTACGGACCCCGCGGGGTGGCTTTGGATCAGCTGGGCCATCCCATCGTGGCGGACACGGGCAACCATCGTCTTCTCCGTTTTACGGCCCAAGGCGCATGGCTGGATGCCGTCGGCGGGAGAGGCAAGGCGCTGGGGCAATTCCAGGAACCCGTCAGCGCGATCCGCGCGGGGGCCAACGACCGGCTGTACGTCACCGACGCCTGGAACGGCCGGATTCAAATTCTGTCGTCGACGCTGGAGCCGTTCTCGGAAATCGTATTGCCCGCCTCGCTCTGGAATTCCCGCGGCAGTCTGCATAAACCCTTCGTCGCCTATATTCCCGATTATGGCCTAGCCGTCACGGATCCAGAGAACGGTCGCGTCGTTTTCGTGACCTTGGATGGCGAGCCCATAGGCGCCTTGGGGTATCCAGGCGGAACGGAGGCCGACTTTGCGCGCGCGTTTCTGCCCATAGGCATAGCGTATGATCCGGTGACGTTGGAACTGTTCGTGGTAGACGCCGCCGCCCACGGCCTCCGCATCTATGATCTGTCCCGCGCCAGTGACGTGGCGGTAGGATAAGGTCTGAAGGTTCCATGAACCTGGTTGGTTGACGAGGCGATGCTGCCGGCCTAAGGCGCGTGCGGATGCCCCCTCGCTGCCACACGCCGGTGAGAGCTAAGCGCTGAGGCTGGAAACTCGCGTCAGCAATCTTAGGTTCTGTGGAGCTTTAAGTGCCAAGCCAGAACCAAGTTTCCCCGGCTCCCTTGAGACTGAATTGGATACCCTGTACGCCCACGGTTATCTTCCAGGGAGTCGATTCCTTGGCTCCTGGCTCCGAGGATCCCCCCCTCCCATGATCGGGCTGACCGATGCCCAATGGCTCTGCATCCGTCCTTTTCTGTATGCCTGTCCCGGTATATACGTAGGCAATGAAACGCGTTGCCGTCTTTTTGTGGCTGCGCTGTGCTGGATGGCACGGTCGGGCGCTTCCTAGCGACGGTTGCCGCCCGCGTACGGGAAGGGGAACTCGGTCTATCGCCGCTTTGCCCACGGGTGCGAGCGGGATATGGCCTACCTGCAGGCCAAGCCGGAGCTGTCCGCGGGGCGGCTGGACAGTACGGTCGCGCCCCAAAACAAGGGGCTGGATCCTGCCCTCGGGCGCAGCCGAGGCGGCATCAGCACCAAGATCCACAGCCTGGCGGATCAACGGGGACCCCCCCTGTGTCTGCGCCTGACGGGCGGCCAGCACCACGACAGCACCTAGGCCCGGCCTGGTCAAGGCTTGGATCGGCGCGCCGCGGCCCTGCCTGATCGCCGACTGGGCCTATGACGGCGATGCCTTCCGCCGTGGCTGGCGCGGCAGGGCATTGAGGCTGTCATTCCCGCCTGGAAGGGGCGCACGAACCCCCAGCCCCACGACCCGGAACGGTACAAGGCGCGCAACGCCGTGGAACGGAGCCTCGGCTGGCTCAAGCACGGGCGGCGCGTGGCTATCCGTTACGGCAAATACGCACATCGTTTCTTGGGCTTTCTGCATCTGGCCGGAGCTTGGATTTGGATGCAGTCAAAGCTCCACATAGCCTAGTACTCCATCATGTTTTTATTGAAGGGTACAGATGTTTGAGGCGCACGCGGGCGTCGGCGGTGCGGAACTGCCAGTCGATGCCCTTTGGGGCCGCGTGGCGGGCCTCCGCCCAGGCGGTGACCTGCGCGTGAACCGCGTCCTGCGTGGGCCTGCGCGGGGACAGGGCCTGGCGCGTCAGGACGCTCAGTTCCGGTTCCGCCCTGTGGAGCCAGCGGCCGTGCCGGGGCGTAAACACCAGGCAGACGCGTCGGACCCGGCGCTCCGCCTCGGCGCGCGGAAAGGCCCGGAAAAAAGAGCGGTACGCGTGGGTGTTCAGGTGGTCGCAGACCAGGATCAGGCGCTCGGCGTGGCGGTAGCGCGGGTGGTCGACCAGGGCCTTGACTTGGCGCGCCCAGTCCACGGCTGTACGCCGCGCGGTGACGCGGGCCATGCGCCACTGGCCCAGCGGTTCCACGAACATCCCGATCGTGCAGGCGCCGCACCGCACGTATTCGTAGTCGTAGGTGGCGGGACGGCCCGGGCGCGCCGGATGCGACGGCCACTTGTCGGCCCGCAGGCATTGGGCGTGTTCGTCCATGCAGATCACCGGATAGCGCGCATCGTAGGGCCGGCTGTAGCGGTCCCGCACCGCCTCCCTCCGGATCACGAAGTCCGCCTCCGGCGGCACCGGCGGATAGCACCGCTGCACCCGCCGCCAGGGCGTCAGTTCTTTTTTTTAGCACGCGGCGCACCGTCTCGTAACTGATGCGGGACGCCATCCCCCGCGTCACCAACTCGCGGGCCAGCGCCCGCAACGTCCCGCGCGCCTGGCCGGCCGGCGGCGCGGACTGGGCCAACTGCAGGAGTTGCGCTTCGCCCGCGCCATCCAGCCGACGGGGCCGCGACGCCTTGGGCTGGCGCGCCAGCGCCGCGGCCGGCCCGTGGTCCACGGCCTGACGCCGCCAGCGGCTCACGCTGACCGCCGAGACGTCCCACGCAGCCGCGACGGCTTCGTCCGTCCACCCCGCGCCCTGCGGGCCCGCGTCGCACTGGAGCAGGGCGCGGGCGCGCACGGCTGGCCACAGGGGCGGGCGCCGGCGTCCGCCGCGGCCCTGGGCGATGCGGGTCAGGTCTTGCCGTTCGGAGGCAGTCAGGCGCAGGGCGTACTTCAGGGACATGGGGAACCCCTCGTCGGGTGGGCTGGATCATGGGCTCCGTATTATAACCCATCACTGAGTACATGACCGTGTACTAGGTTCTGTGGATGTGGGATTGCAGCCAGATCCAGGATCCGGCCAAATACAGAAAGCCCAAGTAATGATGTGCGTATTTGTCGTAGCGGGTGGCCACGCGTCGCCAGTGCTTGAGCCAGCCGATGCCCCGTTCCACGGCGTTGCGCGCCTGGTACCGTTCCGGGTCGTGGGGCCGGGGGTTCACGCGCCCCTTGCGGGACGGAATGACGGCCTCGGTGCCCTGCGCCTCCAGCCACGCGCGGAAGGCGTCGCCGTCCTAGGCCCGGTCGGCGATCAGGCAGGACAGGGGCGCGCCGGTCCAGGCCTCGACCAGGGCCCGGGCCTGGGTCATATCGTGGCGCTGGCCGCCCGTCAGGCGCAGACACAGGGGACGGCCCCGTTGATCCGCCAGGATGTGGATCTGGGTGCTGAGGCCGCCTCGGCCACGTCCGAGGGCCGGATCCAGCCCCTTCTTTTGGGGCGCGCCCGCCGCGCACGCGTGCGCGCGCACGACCGTGCTGTCCAGCAGCCCCGCGGACAGCTTCGGCTCCGGCTCCGGCTTGGCCTGCAGATAGGCCATCAGGCGCGCCCAGACGCCCCGCGCGCACCAGTGGGCCAAGCGGCGATAGACCGAGTTCCATTTCCCGTATGCGGGCGGCAAGCGGCGCCAAGTGGTGCCCGACCGCGCCATCCCGCGCGCCGCGTCCACGAAAAGGCGACACTGATCTTCCTGGCCCACGCGTATATCGGGACAGGTACTCAGAAAAGAATGCAGGTAGTGCCATTCGGCATCGGTCATCCGCTCGTCGGTCATCGGGGGCCATCCTCGGGGCAATATGCAAAGAGAGGGATAGCCGGGAGGATAACCGCGGGCGCGCAGGATGTCCACCCCCCCCTCTCCAACGCGACCCGAATCTGGCTGCAATCCCACATCCACAGAACCTAGTACTCCATCATGTTTCTATTGAATGGTACAGATGTTTGAGGCGCATGCGGGCGTCGGCGGTGCGGAACTGCCAGTCGATGCCTTTTTGGGCTGCGTGACGGGCCTCCGCCCACGCGGTGACCGCGTCCTGCGTCGCCCTGCGCGGGGACAGGGCCTGCCGCGTCAGGACGCTCAGTTCCGGTTCCGCCCTGGAGCCAGCGGCCGTGCCGGGGCGTAAACACCAGGCGTACGCGCCGGACCCGGCGCTCGGCCTCGGCGGGCGGAAAGGCCCGGAAAAAAAGAGGCGTAGGCATGGGGGTTCAGGTGGTCGCAGACCCGGATCAGGCGCTCGGCCTCGCGGTCGCGCGGGTGGTCGACCAGGGCCTTGACCGGGTGCGCCCTGTCCACGGCCGTGCGCCGGGCGGTGGCGTGGGCCGTGCGCCGCTGGCCCAGCGGCTCCGCGAACATCCCGATCGTGCAGGGGCCGCACCGCACGTATGCGTAGTCGTAGGCGGCAGGACGGCCCGGGCGCGCCGGCTGCAACGGCCGCTTGTCGGCCCGCAGCGGGTTGGGGGGCTCGTCCCTGCAGAGCACCGGATAGCGCGCATCGTAGGGCCGGCGGTAACGGTTCAGCACCGCCTCCATCGACGTCACGAACGCTTCCTCTGGCACGGGCGGAGCCCCGCGGCCCCCGCCGCCAGGGCGTCAGTTCGTTTTTTTGAGCACGCGGCGCACCGTCTCGTAGCTGATGCGGGACGCAATGCCCCGCGCCACCAGCTCGCGGGCCAGCGCCCGCAACGTCCAGCGCGCTTGGCCGGCCGGCGGCGCGGACTGGGCCAGCTGCAGGAGTTGCGCTTCGCCGGCGCCGTCTAGGCGGCGGGACCGCGGCGCCTTGGGCTGGCGCGCCAGCGCCGCGGCCGGCCCGTTGTCCACGGCCTGGCGCCGCCAGCGGCTCACGCTGACCGCCGAGACGTCCAACGCGGCCGCGACGGCTTCGTCCGTCCACCCCGCGCCCTCCGGGCCCGCGTCGCACTTGAGCAGGGCGCGGGCGCGCACGACTTGCCACAGGGGCGGGCGCCGGCGTCCGCCGCGGCCCTGGGCGATGCGGGTCAGGTCTTGCCGTTCGGAGGCGGTCAGGTGCAGGGCGTATTTCAGGGACATGAGAAACCCTCGTCGGGTTGGCTGAGCCATAGGATCCGTATTATAACCCATCACTGGGTACCTGACCTTGTACTAGGCCGCGTGGAGGTAGGACGGCAGCCAGATCAGGTCGTATTGAGGCAGATTCTGCAGCGCTTTGAGCGTAGCCAGAGCCAGGTAGCGTTGAGATGTGCCTTCATCCGTCCCCTCTATCTCAACGCGGCCATGGGTATGGGGCTCGGCTGGCACGCCCAAGGCTCCCGCATCCGGTAATTTGTCATGTTTTCCTTGTCATATAAAATGAGGACAACGCACGCGAAGGGGCGTACTGGGGCGGTGGCAGGGCCTCATAAGGGCAATTGCGCGGCCGGTACCGCGGCCGGCGCGGAGCCTAGACCGGACGCGCCGGACGGCGGAACCCGCGGCCCTGCAGGGCCGTTGATGACCACGCCATCGGTTGCATGATAATCGGCTGAATTTGGCTGCAATCCTACCTCAACAGAACCTAGCGGGGGCTGAGGCCGGCAATGCAATTGACACTGCAACATAATATCATATGCATGACAATATGCTGGAGGCAGGAGGCCCCGGATCTGTGCGCCCTGTTGCGGGGCAACCCTGTCAGGCGCGTCCCATTGGATCATCGGGCGCGCATCAAAATCATGGGCAAAGACGCGCGTTAGTATAATTTTCACCGCCATGGGTTCTCGCTTGTCGGTTAGGCGTACCCGACCCGCGGGCGGCTTGGCTCATAGTCCGACAGACATTCACGCGGAGTGATCCATCATGTCCACCCACCGCTTCGCTCGTGGCCGTGCGTGGCTGACGCGCCATGCCGCGTCGGGGTTGGCGTGCCTGCTCTGCGTCGCGATCGGGACCGCGGTCCTGGACGATTACGACGTGTTCATAGACTCGCCCGGGCATCGCATGCTCGCGGAGGTTACCCTAGATTACGCCTGGGGACGCAGCGACGCCCTGTTGCGTTACAAAGATCGCACGTACGGCACCATCATCTTCGAGGCGCCGCTGCTGTGGGCGGAACGTCTGCTGGGGTTGCAGGACAGCCGATCCAGCTATCTGCTGCGGCACGGGCTGACGCATCTGCTCTTTCTGGCCGGCGGCCTGGGCGGCTACGCGTTGGCGTGCCGCCTGTACTGCAGTCGTGGCCTCGCGCTGATCGCGATGAGCCTGTTCCTGTTGCATCCGCGCCTGTACGCGCACTCGTTCTGGAATTCCAGGGATCCGCCCTTCCTCAGCCTGTTCATGCTGGCGTTGCTGCTGACGCACTGGGCCTTCCGCCGCGGTTCCGTCCCGGCCTTCCTGCTGTGTGGCGCAGGCATAGGCGCGCTCAGCAACATGCGGCCGATGGGCATCCTGCTGCTGGGCGCGGGGCTGGCCCTGCGGACGCTCGACTTCCTCCAGGCCGACCGGTCGGCCCGACGTCAGATCGCGTGGAGCGGCGGAGCGTTCGTCGCGGCCGGCGTCGCGACGCTCTATGCCTTGATGCCCTATTTGTGGAGCGATCCGTTGCGCCGTTTCGCGGAAGCCCTCGCCTTCGCGGGCGATCACCCGTACACTGTCCGCCAGCTGTTTCGCGGACGCTACGTCTGGAGCACGGAGCTGCCGTTCGCGTACGTGCCCATATGGTTCGCGATCACCACGCCGTTGGCCGCGCTCGGGTTCGGCCTCCTCGGCAGCGCGGCGGTCGTCCGGCGCGGCCTGCGTCGGCGCGCGGCCCTGATGCGCAACACGCGCCTGCGCTTCGAGTGGCTGCTGCTGGCCTGTTGCGTCGCGCCTGTGCTGGTCGTCATAGGGCTGGGGCCCACGCTGTACAATGGCTGGCGCCATCTGTATTTTATCGCCGCGCCCTTTTGCCTGTTGGCGACCAACGGCGTGCGCGTCCTGGCCTGCGCGGCCCGCGGCTTGGGGCCGGGCGCAGGCCGGGCGTACGGTCTGGCGGGCGGCGGCGCGGGCGCGATGCTGGCGGCGATGGTCTCGCTCCATCCGTATCAGCATATGTATTTCAATGCGTTCGTGGATCGCGCGACGCCCGAGTTCCTGCGCGCGCAGTACGAACTGGATATAGTGAAATCCGCGCGGGATGGCCTGGCATTCCTGCTGGCGCGTTATCCGCACTCGCCTCTGCATGTATCTTCAGATTATATGTACTTAAATTCAGGCCATCGTTTCCTGGACGAGGACATCTTGCCGGCGGCCGATCGGGCGCGCCTCGCGTTCGTCGCGCCGGGTCGCGCGGATTTCTCCGTGAATCGGTATCTTTCAGGAGCGCGCGCGGCTCGTAGCGCATACAAGCGCGGCAGTCCCCCTCCTCCCTCCGTCCCGTACGCGCCCGTCCTCTATACGCGGGCCGTGTACGGCAATAAGAACGTGGCCGTGGCCGCGTTGAATCTGGCGCAGGTGGAGGCCGCGATCGCCGCCCCCTACCGCGCGGCCTTGCGGACCCTGCAGGCCCGCGCGCCCGACGTGCGCGCCCGCTTCGACGTCTATCGGGACGCGCACGCCGTGAACTGGGTGCAGGAATCCTGCCGGCCCGAGGACACGGAACCCTGGTTCTTCCTGCATGTCGCGCCCGCGGATCCGCAGGCGTTGCCCCCCAACCGTCGCCAAGCGGGATTTGAAGTCCTGAATTTCTCTTTTCCCGAACGCGGCGTGCGCATTGACGACGCGTGCCTGGTCTCCTTCCCGCTCCCCGCCTATCCCATGCGCGCCCTCCAAGTCGGCCAGCGGCAACACCCGGAGGCTGCGCGTCCGCTGTGGCAGGCCGACCTCCCCCTTGCGCCCAACCCCGCGTACCACGCCGCGTACCGCACGCTGACCGCGCGGACGCCAACGCACCGGGACGCCTTTGACGTCTACGTCGGCGCCTCGACCGTGACCTTCGCCAAGCAACCCTGCGCCGCCGCCGACACGTTCCCCCGCTTTCTCCTGCGCGTGGCCCCCGTAGACCCGCCGGCGCCGTCCGAACGTTATTTCGAGGCCCTGGACTTCCCGTTCGTCGCGCACGGCGCGCGTTTCGACGATGTCTGCCTGGCCTCCGTCTCCCTGCCGGCCTATCCCCTCCGCGCCCTCCGGGTCGGCCAGCAGGCGCCGGGCGCGGCGCGCCCGCGGTGGCAGGCCGACCTCCCTCTCGCGCCCGCGCCCGGCGGCCCCGAGGCCCGCGCCGCGTACCGCGCGCTGGCCGCGCGCCCGCCGGCGCACCGGGGCCCCTTCGACGTCTACGTTACCGCCTCGACCGTGACCTTCGCCAAGCAACCCTGCACGGCCGCCGACCTGGCCCCCAAATTCATCCTGCACGCCGTCCCCGCGGATCCGCAGGCCCTGCCCGGACACGCGTTCGCCAACCTGGATTTCTATTTTCCTGCGCGCGGCGCGCAGGCCGCCGACGCCTGCCTGGCCTCCGTCCCGCGCCCCGCCTATCCCCTCCAGCGCCTGACGGTCGGCCAGTGGCTGTCGGGCGCGGCGCGCCCGCGGTGGCAGGCCGACCTCGTCCTGCCGCGCGCCCCGCGCGCGGGGCAGGCCTACCGCCGTCTCTGGCGCGCGCTGGCGACGGCCCCGCCGGCGTACCGGGGCGTCTTCGATGTCCATGTCGCCGCGGACGCCGTCACCTACGCCAAAGCGCCCTGCGCCGTCGCCGACACGGAACCCAAATTCCTCCTGCACGTCGTCCCGGTTCGCCCGCGCGATCTGCCGCCGGACCGCCGATCCGCCGGTTTCGACAACCGCGATTTCCGGTTCGCCGGGCAGGGCGCGCATTTCGACGGCCGCTGCCTGGCGCGCGCGCCGCTTCCCGCCTGGCCCATCGCGGCCCTGCGCGTCGGCCAGTTCCGCGCGGGGGAAGAGCCGCTCTGGTCGGCCGAGATCCCGCTGGCCCGCTAGCGCGCTGGGCCGGCGGCCGGCGTTGCCGCCTCCAGGTTGCGTTGCACTTTACGGGATCTCCCGGAGCGGATCCGCGCGCGTTCCCGGCCGGATGACGTCCGGTTGACCGCGGTCTCTTTGGGGGCGCGCGCCCGACCGTGCTGTCCCGCCGCACGGCGAACCAATCCGGGGCGGCCTGCCTGTCGGCCATCTGGCGCGGCCAGACGCATCAGGCTCGCTTGTCGGCCTCGGTCGCCGTTTGCTTTTGTGATTTCCGAGCGTATGACGTACTGGGCCCAAGAGGATTTGGGTCTCCGTAGCCGTAAGTGATGATTGGATCCAGTAGGCCATGGCGCTTTGAGCCTCGCGCATAGGGTGCCGTGAAGAATTCCAGCCAATAATCAACACAACCTAGTACTTCGTCATGCTTCAATTGTCATAAACTTTTTTGAGCGTACGCTGAGGTGCCTGCGATGCGGAATGATCCCAAGGCCCGTTGAACCCCGTCCACGCCTCGGCTTGGCTGGTGCCACGGGGCATCCAGGCCGTCATGCCCGCGCGCTGGGCGCCTGGATCCCCTGGAGGCGTACCCGGCGCGCAATGCGGGCGCACGCGGCTTCGGCTGGCTCAAGGGGTGGCGGCGCGTGACCACCCGCTACGACCAACACGCCCGTCGCTGCCTGGGTTTTCTGTACCTGGCGGGTACCTGGGATCTGGCTGAAGCTAAATAATCCGCACGACCTGGGCGGGGATTGTCATTCGCGGTAGAGGCGTCCGCGGAACGCGCCGCCCGCGAGCGCTCGTCTCGGAGAACGCGCCCGCCGCGAGAGCCTCTTTCAAGGACGCGGCTTACGCGCTAAAGCGCGGACTGGAATTCCGTTTGCGCGAAACGACTCAAAGCGACGACGAGCAAGATGCCCAAGCCCGTAAAACCGAAGGCCATAATCACGTCCCACTGGAAGGCGCCTTCCAGCAAAACAGGCGGCCACTGCAGTACGGATTGCTCAAACGCTTCGCCATTGGCCAATATCGTTGCCTGCATTTTCTGCCAAGGCCAGATTTTGCGTACGCTGCCCAGCATGAAGCCCGTCAGCACCGCGGCTGTGCCGTTAGGGTAACGGCGCAACAACCAGGAGAGGACGCGCGCGAAGGTCAGCAGGCCGGCGATGCCTCCCGCGATGAACAGCGCCAGAATGCCGAAGTCGCGATCGTTGAGCGCCGACAGAACGTAATAGTACTTGCCGAGCAGGATGAGAATGTAGGATCCGGATATGCCGGGCAAAATCATGGCGCACACGGCCAATGCGCCCGACAAAACCAGAAACCACCCCTGGGTCGGCGTACTGACGGGCGTCAGGCCGACGAGCCCATACGCGCCTACGGCGGATAGGAGCGCGAGGCCGGCCAAACCCGGAGTCCACCGGGCAATACGCAGGCCCAGAAGCGCTGCCGAAGCCAGGACCAGGCCCAAAAAGAAACTCCATATCTGAATGGGGTAATCCGCCAGCGCTCTCTCGATGAATCCCGCCAGAATGACGATAGTGGATAGGATGCCCAGGCCCAAGGCGAGGAGAAAGGCTCCGTTGGCGTCCGTCCACGCCTCCTTGATGCGCAGACTCCCCAGATGACGCCAGAGCCGCGGTTGCGTGAAGCCGCGTACGCTGTTGACCAATTCGGCATAGATGCCCAAAATCAGGGCCATCGTGCCGCCGGAAACGCCAGGCACCAGATCGGCGGCTCCCATGCAGGCCCCTTTCAAGGCCAACGCGGCGTAGGCGAGAAGATTTCTCGGACGCGCCGAACCGTTCGCGCCCGACAGGGGCCGCGGACTGCGGGGCAAGGCCGTTTTCAAGCTGTTGCGCCCGCCGCGGTAGGCGGGGAGGGGGGCTGCAAGCGGAGACGCGCAGCGTTACCGCGATTCCCGGTACAATACGTGCCGGCGCAGAATGGGATCGAACTTCTTCAATTCCAGACGCGAGGTATTGTTGCGCCGGTTCTTTTGCGTCAAGTACCGGTGCGAGCTTTCCGTGCTTTTCATGGTGACGATGACGCGGGGGCCTTTGCTCTGTTTTGCCATGATGGATTAGCCTTATGCCTATGGTGCTGTGCAGAAACCTGCCGGTTACGGGGAATTGTACACAGGCGCGCGTGGAAAAGGCCAAGATTGCCGCCGCGCGGGAAAATGGTTCCGCGCCGCGCCGGAAGACGCGTGGGTCCCAAGCCGGCCTCTGAGGCGGCCTGAAACGTTCGCGCGCTTGTGTCCGCTATTCGCTCCGGTCCCGCTCCTCGGGTCTGGCTCCAGGCCGCCCGTCCCAAAACGCTGATTGCCAGCGTAGCGCCCATCGCCATCGGCGTAGCCATGGCCAGTGCGCGGACGCCTATCCTGTGGCCTTGGGCTTTTCTGACCTTGGTCAGCGCCGTAGCCTTGCAAGTCGGCACCAATTACATCAACGATCTGTCCGATCACCTGAAAGGCGTAGACCGACCGGATCGGGTCGGCCCCACGCGCGTGGTACAGGCCGGACTCGTATCCGTCAGGCAGATGAAGATCGCGATTGCCGCCGTCATGGGACTGTGCGTCTTGACGGGACTGGCTTTGGTCGGGCGCAGCGGCCCTTTCATTTTGTCCATCGGGCTGGCCGGCGTGGCCATGGGCTTCCTGTACTCGCTGGGACCGCCTCAGCTGTCCGCCTACGGCTTGAACGAACTGATGGTACTGGCGTTCTTCGGCGTATTGGCCGTGGCCGGCGCGTTTTACGTGCAGACAGGCAGCGTGGCCATGGGCGTTTGGCTGGCCGGAGTCGGCCCCGGCCTCTTGTCCATGGCGATTTTGACGGTTAACAACGTACGCGACGCCGGACAGGATGCGCGGGCGGGGCGCCGCACGCTGGTCGTGCGTTTCGGAACGGCCTTCGGCCGCTGGCTGTACGTCGGCTGCCTCGCGGGCGCTGCGCTGGTTCCCTGGGCGCTGTGGGCACGCGAATGGCTCTCGTCTCCCTGGTCCCTTTTGGCCTCCGCCTCCTTGTTGCTGGGACTGCCCGTGATAAGGCAAGTGCAGCGAAAAGAAGGGGCAGCCTTGAATGCCGCCTTGGGATTGACGGCCGGCTTGCTGCTCTTTTACTGCGCGACTTTCAGCCTGGGCTGGCTCTTGGCCTGACGCGGGTTCGGCCCCGCGCGCCTCCTGATCCGGATCGCATGCCGCGTACGGCGCGCAAGAAGGGCGCGCGGGCGCCTCTATGCCAGCCGGGAACGCGGTCTGCGGTCGTGGCCTGCGCCTTGCCGCGCTCTGACCAGACGCAGCCAAGGAGGAACAGGCATTTGGCCGTCGCCCTGGCGGTGTTCTAGAATCCCTTCCAAATCAATATCGGTCTCTACCGACCAGGTGGCGCATGGTACCCTCTCGTCGCAGCCAGCCAATCTGGCGTTCGGTCATTGGTCCTGTCAGTTTGGGACTTCTCTGGCCGTCTCTCCTCTGCGGATTCTGGTTCGTTTTCCTGTCGGAATTCGGCAACCCCCTTCAAGTGGGGGCCGCCAATTTGCGCGCCGAAGACGCGCCGGACGCAACGGCTGAAGTCGTCAAACTGGAACGCGTCTCGTTCGAGGACGAATTGACGCGTGCCCGCGTGGTGGTCGCGGGCCAAGTCGTGGTGGATCAGGAGCTGGTTCATTTGGGGCCGTTCCAGGTGCAGGCCGACCGCGAGCTGGTGGCCTTTGATCTCATTCCGACGGGCAGCGAAACGGCGGACTTCGCCGAAGTGCAGGTATTCGCTATGGATACGGGCGAACAGGTGGCGGCCTTTGCCGGCCATGGACCGGCCTGGAACGAACAGGGTCAACTGGCCTTTACGGGACCGAGCCGCGTAGCCATGACGTTTGACGTCCAGACGCGGGAAGTGTCCGCCGCGGCCGGAGATCCGGAGGCGGAAGCGGAGCCGGCAGAAGACGCGCCGGTCGCGATCCAGAGCCTGCCGGCCGATTTCCGGCCGACCACCATCAAGGTGCGGCACCACAGCCGGAACCATTGCCGGCCGAATACGCCCGTCGACCAGGTAGAAGAGATGCCCCTTGGGGAGTACGTCGCGCGGGTGTTGCCCGCCGAAGTGCCGCCTTCCTGGAATTTGTCCGCGCTGCGGGCGCAGGCCATCGCCGCGCGGACCTACGCCTTGAACAAGGTATTTCACAATCGCAACGGGAAATATCCTTTCGACATCAGCGATTGGGCCAATCACCAGATGATGTGCGATTACCGCAATCCGCGCACCGACGAGGCGGCCGCGTCCACCGCCGGCCTGATCCTCAGTCCCTTGGCCGACCCACCCGTACTGCCGATCAACGCCCTGTATTCCGCCGAGAATGCCCACCCCACGCGCAAACACGGTGCGCTGGCCTACCTGGACAGCGTCCCGGACGTCAACGCGCTGGGGAAGGTGCGCCGCGGGCATGGCTGGGGCCTGAGCCAACTGGGCGCGCAGCGCTTCGCGAAGCAGGGGCGTAACTTCTGCCAGATACTGGGCCATTATTACCGCCATATCAGCCTCAACAATTTGGACGCGCCCGATACGCGTCTGGGATGCTTGATCGTCAACGACCAGTCGGGCTTCGCCGCCGGGGCCGGTCTGCATATAAGAGCGGTCGCGTCGCTCAACGCTACTGATCTCACCGTGGAGATCCATCGTCTGGCGCAGGACAACGCCCCGGTCTGGGCCTCGTATGCGAATCCTGAGGCCGCGGCCCCACCCGCTTCCGCGGAGACGCCGGACGCGCCCGTCGAGGCAGCCGCGGACGCCGCGACAGGGACGGAAGACGCAAGCGCGGAACCGGAGTCGGAAGCCGCCGCCACCCCGCCGCCGCCGACGGATAGCGAGGAGCCAGGCGTCGCGGCCCAGACCGAGGAGGCGGCCACGCCGACGCCTGATCCGCCGGCCGAAACGGACGCGGAGACCGTAGCGGAGGAACGGACGGAAGACCGCGCCGCGGCCGCGCTGGCTTGGCCCGTGACGCTGGACATGACGGCGCGCGAACTGTTATGGCTTTTGCCGCCGGAACTGGCCGCCGGAGACGCCTTGGAGGTGAAATTGAAGAACGGGACGGAGATTCTGGACACCGTCAACGTGGTTGTGGATCGGACCGGGCCGCGGCGCATTACGTTTGCGCTCCTCGACGCGGAGGCAACCGACGACGGCGAGGCCTTGTCGGCCCGCGCCGCGCCGGGTACCCGCATCAGCGTGGGCCGGAACTGGATTTGGGAGCAAAGCGCCATGTATTTCTCCGACAATTCCGGCGCGCTCGTCCAGGATCCCGCGGCCAGCGACGGCGTTCTGTGGTACGGCGATCCGGCGCGGCATCAGGCCGGCGCCTGGTACGGCCCTTACACTTCGCTGCTGCCGGCCGGCCAGTCCTATCGCGCCCTGTTCCAGCTCAAGTTGGGAGCTTTCCCGCCCGCGGCGTCCAATCCCTTGGCGGCGGACGCGCCGCAGCCCATCGCGCGCCTGGACGTGGCGCATGCGCAGGGGCTGAAGATCCTGGGCTTTCGCGATCTGTACCTGACGGACTTTTCGTTCGCGTCCGCCTACGCGACGGTGCCCGTCGACTTCCATTTGTTCGAGGCCGTAACCGATCTGGAATTCCGCGTCAGCTGGCGCGATACCCATCCCTTGGCTTGGGACAACGTATCCGTCGTGACCTATCCGTTCGCGGACTGGGCGCAGTCCGCCTTGCCCTTGCCGCTCGTGCCGGGAACGCCCGTGCAAGATCTGCGCGTCGTGGCCTTTGACGAGGCGGACAACATCAGTACGCTTTTCGCCTTGAATCTGGGGACGATGCCGTCGGGCGCGCCCGCGGCGGCCAGCGGGGAGGACTGTTCGTGGTTGGGCGATTGCCGACGGGCGGCCATCAATCTGGCCATGCCCGAAGCCATCGAGTAACGGCCCGCGCCCAGCCAGGGACAAGTTGACGTAAATCTCCGCGCGGCCGCGGCCTGCGGCTGGGCCGCGTACCTGGCGCTCAAGCCGTGGCGCCGGGTTTGACGGGCGCGCCGCGGCCCGCGCCCGGACGGAGACGTTACCCTCGCTGGCGCAGGGCGGACTGGGAACGACGGTGCCGTCTACGTCTCGCCGCGTCCTGAGGCGGCCGCGGCCTCGTTGCGCCGGGCTTCCGACAGGCTCAATTCCCAGATCGATCGCATCTCCGCGGACGTCTCCAACAGTTCGTCCAACGGGCCCACAGCCTCCACGCGGCCGTTGCGCAAGACCGCGATCTGATCCGCGTGCCGCAGCACGCGGCGGCGGTGGGATACCACGAGGCACGTGGGCGTATGCGCGCCGCCGGGTTTGACTCGGCCGAGGATGCGATCCCACAGCAGGCGTTCGGTATCCAGATCCAAGGCGCTGGACACGTCGTCGATGACCAGCAGTTGGTGGCCGTTGGCGAGCATGCGCGCGGCGGCGACGCGTTGGATTTGGCCGCCGGACAGGCGCAGGCCGCGGGGACCGATGCGCGTCGCGAGACCATCCGGCATCGTCGCGAGATCCGGACCGAATACGGCCGTCTCCAAGGCTTCGTTGACGGCCGTTGCGGGAATGTCTTTGCCCAGCGCGATGTTGTTGGCCAGCGTGTCGCTGAAGAGTTTCGGTACCTGCGGCGTATAGGAGACGCGGGGCGGAGTCATGAAAAGATCCGGCTGCGCGACGCGCTGGCCGTTCCACGCGAGCGCGCCCTCTTGCAAGGGCAAAAGGCCCAGGGTCGCTTTAAGCAAGGTGGACTTCCCGGCTCCGATGCGGCCGGCGATGACGGTGAAAGAGCCGGCGTCCAGCGTAAGGTTGACATCGCGTATGCCGTTGCGCGAATGAGGATAGACGTAGGATAGGTTCTGCAAGGTCAGACGGGTCAAAGGCGCAACGTTCGCCTCCGGCCCGCGCGCGGCGCGGGCCGCTTCGATGGGCCCGGGCGCGGCGAGAACGAGGGGATTCGGTTCGTCCTGCGGCAACGCGGCCTGCAAGCGTCGAATGGAGACGCGCGCCCGTTTGAAACTGCCGATCATGTACACCAGCCAGCCGGCATAATCGGCGATGCGATCCACGTAGGTCACGAACAGCACGAAGGCGCCCACCGAAATGCCGCGGACATTGCCCGACAGGGAGACGTAAAGCAACAGGAGAGCGATGCAAAGAACCGTCGTGCCGCCCGACACGGAATCCAGCATCACGGAGAGACCGCGTTCGCGCAGAGCTGCGCGGCGCCGTTGCGCGTTCAGATCGTCCAGGGTGCGCCTCATGCCTCGATGGCTGGGAGCCAATTTGAAAGCCAGCAACGAATTGAACGTCTCGCCGATGAATTCCGCGACCCGGGCTCCCCATCGGCGGGATTCGGCGCGCAAGGCGATGACGCGTTGGCCGACCAGCTCAATGGTCAAGGTAGACAGCAAAATGGGCGTCACCACGAGCAGCGTAGCCAACCAGTCAATGCGCGCCATAATGGCTATCGCGCCCAAACCAAAGCCCACCACGCCCAAGCCGTCCACGAATTCCTCCATCGGCGTGCAGGATTCTTCAACGTCGTCGCGCATGCGGCTGATAGCGTCGCTGGAGGTTGCCGTGAGCGCCAGGGCCGCCGGTTGCGCGGCAATGAGCCGCAACAGATTGAGGCGCACCAATCCTGTCAGCTGATGCCAATAGCCGCCCCACATCCACGCCGCGCCGAAAGTCATGGCGGCCCGCGTCAAGCCCACGCCGGCCAACAGGGCCAGCAGGGTCCAGGGGGTCAGACGCACCGCCGTATCGCCCGCCAACCCGTCGTAATACACCTTGACCAGGTAGCCGGGCAGCAGGGGCATCATATGCACCGAACTCCAAAGGGCCGCGTTCGCCAGATAGCGGCCTACGTCATTGCGTACCAGCGCGAACGACAGGCGCAGCACCGGCGCGCGCGGGGCGGAGGCGCGGCTTTTCATAACGCGGGTTCCTCCTTCTCCAAACCCAAAGCGATGAGGCGATTGAGCCGCGAGGCGGGATCAGCCAGCAAGCGCGGCCGCGGTCCGTACTCCCGTTTCTCGCCGCGGTCCAGAATGAGGATATGATCCACTCTTTCGATGGAACTCATCTTGTGCGCGATGACGACGCTGGTCCGGCCTTGCATCAACTCCCAGAGCAGCGCTTCCATTTCCTTTTCGGTGGCCGGATCCAGACGCGCGACCGCTTCATCCAGAATCACGATTTCGGGCTCGCGGAGGAAGATCCGCGCGAGGGCCAGCCTCTGCGCTTCGCCGGCCGACAGGGCCAGTTGCGCGCTGGACACCACCGTATCCAACCCTTGGGGCTGGGCTTCCAGCCAAGACCGCAAATGGAGGCGGGTCAAGGCATCCTCGATGCGCGGATCCGCGACCGCGTCGTCGAACAGGCTCAGGTTTTCCCGCAAGGTGCCGCGGAAGAATTGCACGTCCTGCGTAATCACGCCGATTTTGCGCCGCAGGGTATCCAGGGCGAACTCCCGCAAGTCCGTGCCGTTCAACGTCACGGCTCCGCTGTCCGGATCGTAGAGACGGGCCAACAGGCGCGCCACGGTGGTCTTGCCGCTGCCGGTGCGTCCGGCGATGCCCAGCGTCTGTCCGGGTTCCAGGTCGAAAGACAGGCCCTTGAGCGCCGCTACGCCGTCGGCGGCGTAGCGGAAGGTCACGTCGTCGAACCGAATGCGGACCGGCGCGGCGCCCAGCGCGCGCCGCGTGCCGTCTTGGAGCGCGCTGCGCTGGGTCAGGAGCTCCTGGATCCGGACCAGATTGCCGCCGGCTTTCTGCAGTTCCTCCATTTGATGCGACAGATCTTCCAACGGCCACAGCATCAGATTCATGTAGGCGAACAGCAAATAGACCGTGCCCAGGGTCATGTCGCCGCGCAGGGCCAGGAGGCCCCCCCAGGCCAGCATCATGCCGGTGCCGGCGCCGATAATCGCCAACGTGGAGGGCCACATCAGATTGCCCAGGCTAAAGGCCCGTTTGGCATGGTAGACCTGTTTTTCGATGAAGCCGGCCATCTGCTGCAGGGTGTAGATGACGCCTCCCAACGCCTTGACGTCTTCCAGGCTGGAAAGCCGTTCTTCCGCCAACCCGTAGAGATCCGCGGCGGCGCCGCGCAAGCGTTCGTTGTACGGCACGCCGAAATTGCGCAGGCGCACCAGCAGCGCGCTGACAACCAGGACGAACAGCAGCATCGCCAGGCAGAGACGCCAGTCCTCGAACGCAAGGACGCTCACGATGCCCAGCACCAGCAGCGCGCTGCGCAGGAAACGCAGCGAGAACTGGGAAAAGAAATGGGCCAATTGATTGGTGTCGCCGTCAATGCGCTCCAGCATGGCGCCGGGCGGATGGTGCGCGAAGAACGTCATGTCCAAGCCGACGGCATGGGTCAGCAGATCGGTGCGGAGGCGATTGGTGGCGCTCCACGCCACGTTTTCGCTGACGTAGGCGGTCAAGGCTTGAGTCAGGTGGCGTCCCAAACCCGCCAGCAGAAAGGCCGCAGCCAGCGGCGCCAGAGCCGTGAGCTCTCGGTTGCCCAAGGTGCCGTCGATGAAAGCGCTCAACACGCGGGGCGCGTACACGCTGGCCGCGGTATTGCCGATCAGGGCTAGCGCGAGGAGCGCGACCTGCCCTTTGAAAGGACCCAGGTAGCGCCGCAGAAAATCGCGGTACAGGGTGAACAGGGGTTTCACGCGTAAGGCCTGCCTTGGGATCGGTGGCGGCGGCCAAAAAAAAGCCGTGGAATGAGGGACATTCCACGGCTTCAGGCTCTGAATGGTTTCAGAGACGTTGTCAGCTAAGTCATGGACGGTGTCCCGGACGCGGAGACATGCGGATTTTGCTGGAACATGCTCCCACCTCCTTCCGGGACTGTGCCGCGCGCAACGGCCGGTTACGGCCAAAAGACGGCCGTTTATACGTCAGACGCAGCCGGTATGTCAAATAACGTATGGGCCTTTTCCACTGCGCGCCGAATGGCCGCGGCGACCGCCCGCGCCGCCAAGGCGCCGACTTGGCCCGCGTCGGCCGGAACCTGCCGGGTGCAGAGCGCGAACAGAGCGTCGCCGTCGTGCGGCGTATGGCTCGGCCGGATCCTGCGCGCGATGCCGGCCTGCGCCATCTGCGCGACCTTGGCGGCTTCGGCCTTGGTCAGACGGGCATTCGTTATCACGGCGCCGACGGTCGTGTTGCCCAACCGGGTCGGCGCCAATCCGGCCTCGGCGGCCCACGTTTGGGCGATATCCACGAAGGCGTTGGTAGCTGGGTGGCGCGCGCCGGCCAGGATGCGTCCGTCCGCGACCACGTTGCCCAAGGCGTTGACGACGACCAGGGCGCCGACTTTCAAGCCGGAGGGCAGGCTCCAGGCGGCGCACCCCAAACCGCCTTTGCTGCAACGGGCCAATCCCAGAAACTTGCCTACCGTGCTCCCCGCGCCGGCGCCCACGCACCCCTCCGCGACGGCGTCCTGGCGCGCGCGCTGGCACGCCTCGTAGCCGTTGCGCGCCGAAGGCGCAGGCTTGCGGTTGCCTTGCAAGGGGCCCACGCCCAGATCGAAAACGATCGCGGCCGGCACGATAGGGACGCGCCCCATGCCCGTATCGTATCCGCAGCCCTGTTCAGCCAGCCAGCGCATGACGCCGTCCGCTGTCGCCAGCCCGAACGCGCTGCCGCCGGCCAAGGCGACGCCATGGACTTCGCTCACCTTGCACGTCGGATCCAAAAGCGCGGTTTCGCGAGTGCCGGGCGCGCCCCCGCGTACGTCTACGCCGCCCACGGCGCCTTCCGGGCACAGGATGGCCGTACACCCCGTACCGTGAGTCAGGTCGGTGTAATGGCCGATGGCGATGCCGGGCAAAGGCAGCAGGGGTTGCAGCGCAAGCGCGTCCATGGGAACGAGTAGGGCGCGCGTGGGCAGACTACAGATACTGTTCTTGCGCGTAGGCGCGCAGATAATCCCCGGCGCCGGTCATTACGGGCCGGCTGTGGCCGCTGGCCAGCGTTTCGACAATCGGTCCGCACCGCGCGGCCAGCTTGAGCACGCTCATGCGCGCGCCTTGCATGTCCGGCGTGAACGCGCCGGACGCGCACCACAGGCGCCCATGCCGTACCAGGCAGGCATCGCCCGAGAAGAGGATGCCCGCTTCCGGCTGCCACACGGCGATGTGGCCGGGCGTATGGCCGGGCGTATGAATGACGACGAGCTCGTCGCCGATGCGGTCCTGATCCTGGACCAAATGCGTGGGGGCTACGGGAACGAAGGCGTAGCGGTCCGTTCGCATCAGGGTATGGATCGCGGGGTCAACGACGTGACGCCACCGGGAATGATGAAAGACGCGTTGCGTCGGATTGCGCAGGAGCGGATCCTCGTAGGCGTGGCAGTAGATGGGAACGCGCAGCGCATGATACAGTTCCGCCAAGCCCCCGATATGATCCAGATCCCCGTGGGTAATGACGATGCGCGCCACGTCGGCCAGGGCAAAACCGACGTCGTCCAGCGCGGCCAGCATGCGCTGGCCGTGGCCCGCATAGCCCGCGTCGATCAGGGTGAGGCCGTCGCGGCCGCGCCACAGATAGATGTTGACGCGGCGTCCCAGTTCATTGAAATGCCACAGCCGCGGGGCCAGCTCCACCATGCGCGCCTCAACCGACGCGATCGCGACGCGGGGCGCTCCGGCGCAGCCCCAGATGGCGCAAGCGGGCGCGCGGATGCGCGATGGCCTGTTGGAAGGACGGGGCGTCCAGGCCTGTATCCGCGCTGAGGCGTTCCGGCAAGGCGTCCGGCGTCTGGGCCAAGTCGTGCAGGATAGCCGTCTCGCGCGGGGTCAGTTTCATGCCCGCCAAAATGGCGTGGGGATTGTCGAGGAACGCGCCGCGGCAGTCCGGGCATAGCCAGAGATGGCCCACGATGAGGGCGAAATCGGAAATGCGGGCAGCGGAGGCCATCGCCGGGCGGATCTGACTCGCGGGGTCGGCGCGCACCTTACGACGATACCGGCAGTTGAATGGCGATGGGCAAATGCTCGACCCGTCCGAACGCGTCCAACGGCCACAGCGAGAACCAGGCTTTGCCCACCACGGCGGAATCGGATTGCGACAGAACGCCCCATGTATGGCTGTCGGCGGAATCGGCGCGATTGTCCCCGAGCACGTACAACGCGTCCGTGCTGACCAAGGTCGGTTCGACGTCGTAGTCAAAGGGGAGCAGGGCGTACGGCTCCACGGTGGGCAGGCCATTGATGTAGACCTGGCCGGCCCGGATTTCTATCGTGTCGCCCGGTATGCCAATCACGCGCTTAATCAGGTCGCGGTTGGTACCGTCCGGATGGTTGAATACAATCACGTCGCCGCGTTGGGGTTCGTCCAACAGGTAGGCCAGTTTGTTGACCAACAGGTATTGGAATTCCGCGAAATTGGGAACCATGGACGTGCCGGCAATGCGATAGGTTTGCACCGTGGAGCGCGCCAGCAGGAAGATGGCCAAGGTCAAGACCGCGGTTTCCACGACGTCCCGCAACAAGCGGCCGGCCAGACGAGCGGACGGTTGCGTCGCCGCGGGCGCGGCCGGGAGGCTGGTTCCGGACAGGGCGGACGCGGGCGCGGCAGCCGCCATCGGCGCCGGACGGGGCAACGCGGCGGGCGCCGCCCGCGTAACGGGAGACGCCTTGCGGGATGGCGGCGGTGCGGCCTGCGCGGACGCGCGCGTACCGCTCAGATCGATTTCCAGTACGTCGGAAGGCTTGTCGGCGGCCAAGACGTTCACCTGCACTTTCTGGGAGGAATGGAAAGGTTGCGACTGAAGTGCATGAAGGCCGATTATATCACTGTGCCGTGGGAGCGGAGCCTTGGAAGCGGCGCAGCGGCGGTCAGGCCAATGCTCGGCTACGGGCTCTCCGCCCGCGCCGGACGTCCTTTCTCCCAGCCGTGTCTTGGAGTCTCAGGCCTGAATCTGCGCGGGCTCTCCGCCCGCGTGAACCGGCGTCTCGCGGCGCGCGCTGGGATTGCTTCGCGCGTCCGCGACGCGCGCTCCCGTGCGCTTCCCGCCTGGGCCTTGCGCGGGCCCCAAGGCCATGCGGCGTCTTGAGGTCGGGCGCCCCCGGTTTTGCCCGCCACCCGGTTGGGGGGCAATCATCGCGTCAGGCGGCCGTCTTTAAAATATAACGCGTGCCTCTTTTTTCCCCGATGCGCAACAGGATGCCGCCTTCCACGAGTTTGACGAGATCCAGACGCAACGTTTCCGGACTCACGGCCGGGCACTCGGCCTGGTACTCCCGATTGGAGATGCTGCCGTACGTCTGCACGTAGCGTACGGCCGTCCTTTGCCGGTCGTTCAGCGCGATCTGCTCGGCGGCGGGCAGCGTCGCCTCGGCGTCCGCACTGTACATCTTGACGCTGAATTTGTGCGGCGCGGCGCTGAATTCCGGCGGCGGATGGCCGTGTTGGAGCAGATCGTTGTATATCAGATCGATGCCCAACCCCAGTTCCTCGATGTATCCCCACTGGTACAGCCCGTTCACGATGGCCGGATTGCGGCTGTAGTGCTCGTCCAGTATGTTGTCCAGGGTCATGTGGGCCGGCAGGCCGCCGGGACTGATGATCTCCAGCGCGTTTTCATGCATGCGCACTTCGATGCTGCGGCCCGTCAAGCCGTAGTCCCGATGGGCTACGGCATTGACCAGCGCCTCGCGCACTACGCTCAAGGGGTATTCCGTGCGATCGATGCGCTCCAGCCCGCGTACCAGGGAATACTTGGCCATTTCCTGGCGCACGACGTTGTAGGTCGTGGTGATGACGTGCGCCAGATGCCCCGTGATTTCTTCGCGCCGGGCATACCGCCGCTCGTCGCGCTCCGGCCCGCCGGCTGCGGCCGGGACGTCCTTGAAGTTGACGAAGACGATTTTGGCGTGAGGCAAAAAGGCCTGCGGGTGCTTGCCGAACAACAGCAGCCCGCTCAGCGTGGGGCACTGGTCCGGATCCAAAGCGCCCAGTTGCTGCAACCGTTCCTTGATGGGCATGACGCCCTGCCATTGGCTTTTCTGTTGGCGCAGGACGAGGTATTCGCGGATGACTTCCTGGTTCAGGTCCGCGTACGCGGCGCCGAAAACGCTTTCTTCCTCCTTGCGCACGGAAGGCCGCACGCGCACCAGGGATTGCAATTCGGGGCCCAGCAACACGCGGTTGACGGAGCCGGAGCGGCGGAGCACGCGGCCGTCCAGGAGGGAATGCAAGTGCCGGCTGGCGCTGATTTGCAAAATGACTACCGTCCGGTCGTCCGCTTCTTCTTCTTCCCATTCGGCGGGAATGAAGGGCGAAGTATGCGTCTGCGCGGCGCGCAGGTCTTGTTCCACGGCGGCCGGGAGCACGCCGACGGGGTCCTTGGACGCCGGATCCACGCCGATGACGATCCGGCCGCCCTCGGCATTGGCCAAGGCGACCAGCGCCTCGCTCAACGCGGCCGCGTCGGAATCGCGGAGCAAAACGAGATCGGCACCGGCATGCAAAGTGGAGGCATCCATGAGGCGACGCGCCTTGGACCAAGGCTTATTTCATTCCGCAATCGGTGCGCTCTCAGGCGTTTCTGCAAAGGCCGTCGCCTGTTCTGCGGCGGCCGCGCGCGCGTCGGACGGCGTAGGCGGCAAGGAGGCGACTCCGACTACGCGGTCATCCGTTCCCAAGCCCATGACCTTGACGCCGGCGGCTTGGCGCGAAATGACGGACAACTCTTGGCTGGGAATGCGCACGATCATGCTGCGGGCGGATACGACGGCGATCTCGCTCCCGTCGCCCACGACCGTTACGGCGGCAATCGCGCCCAGCTCCGCGCGCTTGCGATGGGGCGCGATCCAATTGCCTTGCGTCCCCCGGCCTTTGGCCGCGAAACTGCGCGCGCGGACGCGTTTGCCTTTGCCGCGGTCGTATATGACGAGCACCGTGTCTGCGTCTTCTATTTTCACGCATCCCACGACGCGGTCGCCCGCGTGCAGGGCGATGCCGCGGACGCCGGACGCCGCGGTGCCCTGGTACCGGATCCTGGTTTCGTCCAGGCGCAAAGCCTTGCCGTGACGCGTGACCAGCAGGACATGGCTGGCGCCGTCCGTGAGTACGGCCTGCTCGACGCGATCGTCGTCGAGCAGCGTCAGCGCGCGCTTGCCTCCGGCCATGATCTTGCGGAAATGGCTCCAGCGCATGCGTTTGATCCGGCCCTTGCGCGTGACCAGAATGAGGCTGCGCACCGTCGCGTTCGCCGGAATGCGCACGAACGCGTCCAGTTGCTCGTCCGCCCGCGCCAGATTGACGGCGCCGCGGAGCGTGATGCCCCGGGTCGTGCGCGATCCGACCGGCAAGTTGTACACCTTGCTGGCATAGGCCTTGCCGAGGCTGCTGAGGCAGAGCACCTGATCCAGGGAATTGGCGAACAGCACCTGGTCCAAGGCGGCCTCCTCGCGGTCCGACTTGCTGATCACGCCGATGCCGCCGCGGCCCTGGATGGCGAAATCCGAGGCCAATGTGCGGCGCACGTTGCTGTTGCGCCAGATGCTGATCAGGTCGTCCTGCTTGGTCACCAGATCCTCGTCGGACAGCTCGGGATGGACGCCGAGCAGGATCTGGGTGCGGCGCGTATCGGCGTACTTGGCTTTGAGTTCGGCCAACTCGTCGCGTATGACGCCGCGTATTTCCTGCGGGTCCGCCAACCGCGCGCGGTAGTGCGCAATCCGGGCCTGGACCTCGCGCCGTTCCTCGTTGAGCTTCTGGCGCTCCAAGCCGGCCAAACGACGCAGAGGCATGTCCAGAATGGCCTGCACCTGCCGGCGGGAAAGCGCGAATTCCGCGGTGAGCGTGGCGCCCGCGGCCGGCGCGCTGTCGCTGGTGCGAATGACGTGGATGACCCTTTCGATGTTGTCGATCGCGGTCAGCAGGCCTTCCAGGATATGGGCGCGTTCCTGCACCTGCTGCAAAAGATGCCGGGTGCGCCGCGTGACCACCTCGATGCAGTGCTCCAGATGGCGTACGAGCGCCTCGCGCAGGCTCAGGCGTTCCGGACGGCCGTTCACCAGGGCCCGGAAATTCACGCTGAAAGAAGTCTGTAAATCGCTATGCTTGTACAGTTGGTTGAGTACGCGCTCCGGAACCGCTCCGCTCTTGAGCTCCAAGACCACCCGGATGCCCCGGCGGTCGCTTTCGTCGCGCATGTCCGCGATATCGCGCAACCGGTCGCCGCCGCGCACCAGATCCGCGATGCGGGCGATGAGTTCGGCTTTGTTGACCAAGTACGGTATGGAGGTGAAAACCAGCCGATGGCGGTGGCCGGAGGGCATCGGTTCGATGGCGGCCGGAGAACGGACGATGATGCGTCCATGACCGAACGCGAAGGCGTCGCGAATCCCGGCCGTACCCAGAATCAGGCCGCCTGCGGGAAAGTCCGGTCCCTGAACCAAGGACAGCAATTCGTCCAATTGCAGTTCGTTGCGGCGTTCCCACTGCGCGCTGACGTAATGGAGGGCATCGACGACTTCGCCCAGGTTGAAGGGCGGAATGTTGGTGGCCATGCCGACCGCGATGCCGTTCGTGCCGTTGATGAGCAGATTGGGCACGAGCGAGGGCAGGACGGTCGGTTCCTCCAACGAGTCGTCGAAGTTGGGTTGCCAATCCACCGTGTCCTTGTCGATGTCGCCCAGCATCAACGCCGTGAGCGGGGCCAGGCGCGCCTCCGTATAGCGCATGGCCGCGGGGTTGTCCCCGTCCACGGAACCGAAATTGCCTTGGCCGTCCACCAGGGGATACCGCAGGCTGAAATCCTGCACCATGCGCGCCATGGCGTTGTACACCGCGTCGTTGCCGTGGGGGTGGTACTTGCCCAGCACTTCCCCGACGATGCGGGCGGATTTCTTGTAGGCAGATCCCGGCCGCAAGGCCAGGTCGGCGTACATGGCGTACAGGATGCGCCGTTGCACGGGTTTCAGCCCGTCCCGCACGTCAGGCAACGCGCGCGCGACGATTACGCTCATGGCGTAATCGATATAACTGTCTTCGATTTCCTGGGTTATGGCCTTCGGCGTTACCTGCCCCAAATAGCTTCCGTTGACGCGCGGGCCCGACAGCGGCAGGGACTGGTCATCTGGAGGCAGAAGGTTATCGCTGGCCATTGACGATAACGATCATAAACGCGCAGTGCATGGGGACGAAACGAAATGGGCGGCATAGTTCCAAGCGTCCCATTATACCCTATTCGCCCTGGGCGCTGGGGCGTAGACCCAGGCCAGGCTCGCGAGGGGTCGTTCCTCGGCATGTCGCGGCCATTGGCCGACTCAAGCGTCCTGCGACCGCGGTCATCCCGTAGAGGCCTTCCGTTCCCGGTCCGAAGCCAGGGACGGCCCAGGCCTCTCCCTTGGCGCGCGTCCCATGGAGGCGCCATGGCATTCTCCGCGCGCCCAGACGGCGTTCTTGCGGATCTGGCCCGCGCCGGTCGGTTGGACGGAAACGAAACGGCGCCGGCACCTCAAAGGCCAAGACGCGGCGCCACTCTATGCGCAACCCGGACCCGCGTTTTCCTGTCCGGCCTGCGTCCTTGCCCCGCGTTGAAGCAACGCCATGAAAGTTACGGAAGAAATCCGCAACGGTTTGATCCAGCCGCGGCGCGCCCTGTTGCCGACGCGGCCGCGCCCCGAATTAGGGAGGAGCGGTTTCCGCGTCCAGTTCCGCCAGGACTTCCTGAATCTCTGTGTCCGCCGTTTCCGCCGCGAGCGCGTCCGCGTCGCTGGTCGTCTGGGCGGCCGCTTGCCGTTCGGCTTCGGTTTGTTCCGCCTTGTAGGCTTCCGCGCGGTCCCAGGTTTCCCCTTCGCGCACGACCCCAATTTCCACGAAGGTCTCCACGTCCTGGATCAGCCGGATGCGTACGGGGAATACGCCCAGTTGCCGCAACGGCCCGTCCATCAGGAACAGGCGACGGTCCAGGACGAGCTCCAGATCCTGCGCGATCCTGTCCGCGATGTCGGCTTGGGTGATGGAGCCGTATAAGCGGCCGGTTTCGCCGGCGTTGGCGAAAAAGAGCAAACGCTGGCCGTTCAACACCTCGGCTTGCGCCTTGGCTTCCTCTTGCAGGCGGGCCAGTTTCAGGATCCCCGCGCGCCGGATTTCATCCGCCTGCTTGAGTGCGCTCTTGGAAGCCCAGACAGCCAGGCGATTGGGAATGAGGTAATTGCGGGCGTATCCCCGCGCGACGGCGCAAACGTCCCCCGCCACGCCCAATTCGGGAACGGCCTCCGTAAGCAACACCTTGGTTCTGGCCATAACGACACCTGACTGACGAAAAACAATGCACGGACGGCAAGCGGCCCAATTCTATACTCCGCAGGCGCTGGGCCGGCAAAAACAGGCGGCCTGGCGCAGGGCCAGGCCGTTGGGCGCGCGGGCAGCGCGGGGCGCGCTCCGGCCTCCGGACACCGATCCGGCGTCAGAAGAAGAGCTTGGCCAAGGCCAAAACGCCCTGTTTCCATGGTTCGCGGTGCGTATTCCCTTCGCCGCGGGGCATGCGCTCCCGATGGGTCAGGTACCATTCGAAATTGCGGATCAAGGCGTCCCGGTTGGAGTACCGCGGCCGAAAGCCCAACAGATTTTCGGCGCGCTGGATGCTGACGCTGGAATCCACGACGAGAGTTTTGAACACCCATGGATAGGCCGGCGACAGCTTCGCGCGGTACGCGCCTTCCAGCAAGGCCAGCGAAGGTCCCGCGGGGAGCGCGACGATGCGCCGTCCGAAACCGGCGTAGTCCAGGACGGTCTGAAAATCTTCTCGCAGCGTGCCGTACGCCTTGGCCCCGATGTTGAATGTCCGGTTGGCTACTTGGGCATCGCAGGTCAGGGTCAATTCAATGGCCTGAACCAAATCTTCCACGTCCAGGAGCTGAAACGGCTTGCGTCCCCCGCCAGGCAGCGGAAAGTGCTTGCCGGACGCGGCCCAGTCGTACAGCAGGCCGAAGATGCCCAGGCGCCCAGGGCCGATGAAGGACTTGGGCCGAAGCACGGGAACGCACATGTTTGGGCCGCGGCGCGCTTGGCAGAGACCTTCCGCGGCGATTTTGGCTTCGCCGTAAGGCCCTACGCCCACCAGACGATCCGATTCCACGAGCGGATGGTGATCCGGTATGCCGTATACGGCGGTGCTGGACACGTAGACGAAACGCTTGATCCCCAAGGCCGCCGCGGTCTCCAGGCCGATCCGGGTACCGTCAATGGTCGTCGTCAGGATCTCCTGGCGTCGTTGCAGCGGCAACGCCGCCGCCGCATGCACGACGAAGTCGGCGCCGCGGGCGGCCTCGCGCACGACCTGCGCCTCGCGCACGTCGCCGACGATGCTCCGCACCCTGTCCGCGCCCGAGCCCGCGAAGGGTTGCGTATCCAGCACGGAGACCCGCCACTGCTTGGCCAGAAAATGGCGCGCCAGATTGACGCCCAGGAAGCCGGCTCCGCCCGTAATCAGCAGCGCAGGCGTCATGGCTCCGTTTGCCCGCGCCTCATGCCGGCCCGCGCCTCATGCCGGCCCGCGCCGCTTGTCCCGTTGCCCTGGAAGCGGAGACCGGACGCAGCGCCTTCGGCCTGCCAACGCGCGACCAAGCGGCGCGTGGAGGCAAAGGCTAACGGCGAGGGCACCTGGCTTCGATCGCACCACAGGACTTGTCCGGCGTCATCGCCGGCGCGCGCGCCGTTCGGATCGTCCAGGCACGCGGCGTCGTAGGCCAGCACGATGCCGGGAATGCCGGATCCCCGCCCTTCCATCGGATAAACGCCCAGCAAGGCGCGGACTTCAATGGCGAGGGCGGTTTCCTCTCGCACTTCCCGGATCAAGGCGTCCTCGGGCATTTCGTCCACATTGAGAAAGCCGCCCGGAAACCCCCATTGGCCCAACCCAGGGTCAACGGCGCGTTGGATGAACAGGAGGCGAGGCCCCGCCTGGACGCGGCCGATGACGCTGACTTTGGGTTCGCGGTAATAGCGAAAACCGCAGGCCTGGCAACGCCGGCAAGGCGCGCCGCCGTGCGCCGCGTCCGTCAAAGGGGCCGCGCAGCAGGGGCAAAAGCGGATGGCTGAGGGAAACATGAAAACGCAGGCGGCAGGCATTATTGGAAGCGCAGTGTTACACTTGACTCGAAAGATGAGGACGCTTCGCGTCGCCTTGCGACGGGACGCGGACGAACGCCTCCTCGCGTGGCTCATTCTAATTCTAAATGCAGGCAGGCCCAAAGGCAGGACGCAAATGGTTGGCGGCATTGAGGCGGGAGGCACCAAGACGGTGTGCGCGGTGGGCACAGGCCCCGAACGCATCGAAGCGCTGGAACGGTTTCCCACGACCACGCCGGAAGAGACGTTGGGCCGATGCCTGTCCCTGCTCGCCGCCTACGGCGATGCGTTGGAGGCTGTCGGCATCGCCACGTTCGGGCCGGTGGATCACGACCCGGCGTCGCCGACCTGGGGGTACGTCACGAACACCCCCAAGACCGAATGGCAGTTCGTCGACATGGTCGGGGCCGTCCGCGATCCCTTGCGCGTGCCCGTACGCATGGACACGGACGTGAACGGCGCGGCCCTCGGGGAACATACGTGGGGCGCGGCCCAAGGCCTCGATACTTTCATTTACCTCACCGTCGGCACGGGCATCGGCGGCGGCGGCATGGCCAACGGGCAGCTTATGCATGGCTTGTTGCATCCGGAAATGGGCCACGTCTACGTGCCGCACGACTGGAACGAGGATCCGTACCCCGGATGGTGCATGTACCACGGCGACTGCCTGGAAGGCCTGGCGGCCGGTCCCGCTTTGGAAGGGCGCTGGAAAGCCAAGGGCGAAACGCTCGCGCCTGACCATCCGGCCTGGCGCCTGGAAGCCCAATACCTGGCGGCCGGCATCTGCAACTTCATTTATACGCTCGCGCCGCAGCGCATTATTCTGGGCGGCGGGGTCATGCAGAACGCCTTCCTGTACGACCTGGTGCGCACCCAGGTCCAGGCGCAGATGAACGGCTATCTGCAAGTCGAGGCGGTCTTGGACGGCATCGAGGACTATATCGTGCCGCCGGCCCTGGGCGATCGGGCCGGCGTCTTGGGAGCCTTCGCGCTGGCCCGGCAAGCTGCGGCCGATGGCGCCGCCTAACGATCGCCGCGAGGGCGCGCCGTGAAAGCGCCCGCCTCGCTGGAAGCCCAATCGCACAGCCGCTACAACCCCCTGACGGGCGAATGGGTACTGGTATCTCCGCATCGCCTGCAACGGCCTTGGCAAGGGGCCGTCGAGGCCGCGTCCGCGCCCGCATTGCCGGCCTATGATCCCGCCTGCTATCTCTGTCCCGGGAACGCGCGCGCGCACGGGAAGGTGAACCCTGATTACGATTCAATCTATGTCTTCGACAACGACTTTCCGGCCCTGCAACCCGCCCCCGCGGACTTGACGCCCGCGGACGAGCGGCTCTTTCGCTTCCGGCCGGAGACGGGTCGATGCAAGGTCATCTGCTTTGCTCCGGCCCACAATCGGACGCTGGCCGATCTGGATGCCGCCCAACGCCGCAACGTCGTCGCGGCCTGGGCGGAGACGCACGCCGAACTGGCCGCCGCGCCCGATACGGCCTACGTGCAGATTTTCGAGAACAAAGGGGCCATGATGGGCTGTTCCAACCCGCATCCCCACGGCCAGGTTTGGGCCCTGCGGCACGTGCCGACCATTCCGGCGCGCGAAGATCGGCAACAACGGCAGTACTTCGCGGCGCATGGAACCAGCCTTTTGCGGGACTACGCGGCGCTGGAGCGGGCGCGGGGCGAACGGCTCGTGGCGCACAATGAGGACTGGGCCGCGCTCGTGCCTTTTTGGGCCGTTTGGCCGTTCGAGACCATGCTGTTGCCCACGCGCGCGGCTCCTTCGTGGAGCGCCCTGGACGCGGCGCAGCGCGCCGGCCTGGCTGACCTGATGGGCGTTTTGCTCAGAAAATACGATCTTCTTTTCGGCGTGAGCATGCCCTATTCCATGGGCTGGCACAGCGCGCCGATCGCGCCGGCGCGGACGCAGGCGCCTCACTGGCAGTTGCACGCGCATTATTACCCGCCGTTGCTGCGTTCCGCCGCCATACGCAAATTCCTGGTGGGTTTCGAAATGCTGGGCCAGCCCCAGCGGGACCTCACGCCCGAACGCGCGGCGGGGCATCTGCGCGAACTGTAGCCGAGCCGCTGCGTTGGCCGCGCGACCGACCGCTCCCACGCGCATGCCTGACGCCGTTTACGAATGCGTGCCCAATTTCAGCGTCGGTCCCCGGTCGCCGACGCTAGCCCTGTTGCAGGCGGCGATCCGGGAGGCCGGCGCGTCCGTGCTGGACGTGCATGCGGATCCGGTCTACCACCGCACCGTGATGACGTTCATGGACAATCCGTTGCGCGTCGCGCAGGCGGCCTTCAACGCGATCGCGGTGGCGGCGCGCGCGGTCGATATGACGCGGCATCGAGGCGCGCACCCGCGTCTGGGCGCGACGGACGTATGCCCTTTCATTGCGTTGCAGGGGGCTTCGGAGGAATGCTGCGTGGAAGACGTGCGGCAGCTGGCCCGCCGGGTCGCCCGCCAGCTCGATCTGTGCGTATATCTATACGGGCAGGCTGCGCTGCGCCCGCAACGCCGGGTTCTGTCGGACTTGCGCCGAGGGGAATTCGAACGGTGGTACGCCCGAATTGGCCGCGACCCGCGCTGGCAACCGGATTTCGGGCGGGCCCGCCCGCGCCCGTGCGGACCCGTGGTGCTGGGCGTCAGGCCCGTGCTGATTGCCGTCAATTTCGTCCTGGACGCGGATGCGCCGGCCTTGGCCCGCGACCTCGCGCAGCGTATCCGCAGTCGCGGCGGCGGATTGCCGGCCGTGCAGGCGCGCGGCTTTCGTATCGGGGACAGGGCGCACGTCAGCTGCAATCTGCTGGATTACCGCCGGACGCGCCCCATACAGGTTTTCCGGGCCGTGCAGGCCTTGGCTCGCCCCGCGGGCGTTGACGTGCAGGCCACGGAGATTGTCGGCCTGATGCCGCGGGCGGCGGCGTCCGCGGCCGACCTCAAGGCCATGAAAGTCGCGGCATGGAGCGAAAAGCGGTGGATCGAGACCTGGCTGCCTGGCGGTTGAACGCTTCCCTCGGCCGCGTCCGTTCGTTCCGCCCGCGGGCCAAGGCCTGACGGCCACTGCAGGCCCGCGCTTGAGGTTCGCCCAGGCGGCTGGGAAAAAACGATGGGTCTTGGGGGCGCATACGTCCGGCGGCCGCCTGATAATCCGAGTCCAAGGCCTGTCCGTTCTTTCTGCAAGCTTGCAAGCGGGGCGCGCAGGCAGGGACAGCGCCTGCGGCCAGCGAACGTTCAGGCGGAAGGATACGCGGCTATAATTGTCCTCCGCCCTCTGCCTGCGAGATCCGAGCGGAGATGTTGAATGCCGACCTTGCCGACCCTGCCGCGGGACACCGCCTACTTCGCGGCCATTCGCCGTCGCGGCCAAGTCTACGTGGATAAAACAGCCTATATCCAACGCCTGCTGGAAGAAGACACGCGCTACGCGTTGCTCGCGCGCCCGCGCCGGTTCGGCAAGACGCTCTTGCTGTCCACCCTGCAGCATCTGTTCGAGCGCGCGAGCGATGATCTGTTTCAAGGACTGGATATTGAGCGGTCCGGCTTCCTGGCGCGCGTACCCCGTATGCCCGCGCTCCAACTGGATATGTCCGGTACGGGGTCGTTCGATCCGGAGATAGACCTGCATCGTTCGTTGCGGCGGGTCGTGGGCGCGGCGCTGCGTCCGCACGGACTGCCGGCGCCGGCGCCGGATGCGCTCTCGTGGGAAGCCTTGGAGGACGCCATCTGGGCTTTGCAGGCGCGCAACGGGGGCGCAGGCGTAGCCGTGTTGGTGGACGAATACGACGCGCCGCTAACGGACATGTGGAGCGACGGGCCGCCGCCCTCGAACGAGCGCCAGGAATGTCTCTTGGAGCACTTGCGGATTTTCTACCGCGTCTTGAAAAAAATGGATGCGTGCCTGGCCTTCGTTTTTCTTACGGGCATTATCCAAATTCCAGGAGCAGGGTTGTTCTCCGCCTTGAACAACCTGCGCAACTTGTCCGCCGAGGCCGCCTACAGCGCGGCGTGCGGCTTTACGGAGGCCGAGATTGATCGTTTCCTGCCCCGTCATGTGGAACAGGCGGCGCGGCACTATGGTTGTTCGCCGCGCGCGATGCGGAAAACGTTGCAGACCTATTACAACGGGTACCGCTTCGCATGGACGAGCGAACCGGTATACAACCCGATCTCTTACCTGACGGCTTTGGCGCAGTTGTCCCGGCGGGAAAACGCGCGGGAAATCCGCGCGACGGCATTTCCCCGCCCGTGGGTTGACACGGGGCGTCCGCAATTCCTGTTTCGCCTGATGCAAGCCAAGGGCTTGACCTTGCACGACCTGGACTACGGCGCGGCGGACGCGCGCGCCGACTTTGACTTGCGCCAACCCGCACTGAACGCCTTGATGTACCAAACGGGTTTTCTGACGCTGAAAACTGCGCGCGGGAAACCGCTTCTGGATTGGCCGAACCTGGAGGTGGAAGCCGCGCTGCAGGAAAGCCTGTTTTTCGCCTACTTGGGCAAACCGATGGGCAAGGAAAGCCGCGAACGCGCGCTCATGCTTTCCATGGCGGAAACGTTGCGGCAAGGCAACTGCGGACAGGCGATTGCGGACTTCGACCGCATACTGGACAGAGTGCCGTATGCCTTGTTGCAAGCGGAAAGCCATTTCCAATTGGCTCTGCATACGGTCTGTTCCATGATCCGCAGCGTCTTGCGCGTAGATTCGGAAGTGCTTACCCGGCGGGGCCGCGCGGATACCGTGGTCGAAACGCGCGCGGTCATTTACGTGTTCGAATTGAAGCTGGACAAAAGCCGGGAGGCCGCGATCCGGCAGCTGCAACGCAGGGGCTATCAAGGCAAATACGCCGCCGAAGGCAAACGCGTGGTGGGCGTCGGGTTGAATTTCACCAAGCGTCCCAACGAGGACGAACTGTGGGAAGCCTCTCCGCGCAACTACGAATGGGCGCTTTGGGAAGAAAAAGCGCAGCCTGTCCGCGCGCCGGAAGACGAATACGCAAGGGGCCTGCCTGGATCGGCAGGGCCAAGGGACGGCCACTGGTCGCTCGGATCGACCGCGGAGGGCTGAAGCGGCGTCTTTTCCCGCCTGCCGGATGGCCGCGTCCCGTCGCAATTGGTTGCCTAGACGGCAAAGAGGGCGATAATGGAGGAGATCATTCATTGGGGAAAGCCATGGCCAGCCATTCATGCACGGAGGCTTGGCCTCCCTGACGCCATTTCAAGGAGAGTCGTATGGGCGCGGAAGACAGACTGGTTGCGTTGGGCATAGAACTGGAATCCATTGACTTGGAAATGGGCCGGTTGATGCATGCCGTGCGCGTAGGGAATCTCGTGTATACGTCGGGGCAGGTATCCACTTTCGGCGACAAGGCCGTGATCGGCAAGGTAGGCCTGGACGTGACCCTGGACGAGGCGTACGAAGGCGCGCGGCTTTCGGCCCTCAACTGCTTGCAGGCCGTCCGTACCCTGATTGGCTCGTTGGACGACGTGGTCCGCGTCGTCAAGATCCTGGGCATGGTCAACGCCGCGCCTGATTTCAACGACACGCCCGGCGTGATCCACGGGGCCAGCGATCTGTTCCGCGAAGTCTTCGGCGAAGCGGGCAAGCACGCCCGCAGCGCGGTCGGCATGCAGATTCCCAGCGATTACGCCGTGGAAGTGGAGGCCATTTTCGAGGTCAAGTAGGCGCGCCGGGGCCGCGGCCCCGGCACGCGTGCCCAAACCGGGGGCCGCGCATGGATATTCGGGCGCAGCAATGCCGAGCCCTGCCTGCATGGGCCTTGCGCCAACGCCATCTGATTCAGGTCATGGACGAAGCGGCCCTGTTGTATCAGCGCCGCTATACGCGCGCGGACGGCACCTTCGTCTGGCGCGACGAGTGGCCGGGCATGGATGGCTCCGACGACGGCTATGAGAGCTATCACAACTGGCCGCTGTTCTACGCCTTGGGCGGATCGGAACGCATCCACGAAAACAGTCGCGGGCTCTGGGAAGCGGTCACGCGCCAGTTCGCGGCCTACGGCCAGATTTACCGCGAGTTCGACGCCTATTACGATTGGATGCATCACGGGGAGTCTTCGCTCTACTTCTACTATTTCGGGTTGGCCGACCCGAAGCGGGAACCCGATCGGGCCCGGGCGCTGCGCTTCGCCCGCATGTATACGGGCGAGGATCCGCAGGCGCCCAACTGGGATCCGATCTTGAAGCAGATGCGCTCGCCCATCAACGGCAGCCGGGGACCCCGCTTCGCCACCTGCGCCGCGGATTGGCAGACCCACCGCTGGGTCTTGAACGACTATCCCTTGCCCTACGCGGATCTGGATGTGCCTGCGCGCCGGGAGGCCTGGCTGCGCGACGAAGAAGTGCTGAAGGCCGACTGGAATGACGATGCCGTTTTCGCCGTCATCCTGGAGGCCATGAACGACCGCATGATGCAGGGCGACGTGCCCTTGAACCTGACCGCGACGAGTCTGGTTACGCATGCCTACACCCTGTCGGGCGATCCCAAGTACCGCTCCTGGGTCTTGGACTACGTCGAAACCTGGGCCGCCTACATTGCCGCCAACGCCGGCCTGTGCCCGGACAACGTGGGGCCTTCCGGGCGGATCGGGGAGCGCATGGCGGGCAAATGGTGGGGCGGCTACTACGGCTGGAGCTGGCCGCACGGCTTCGCCACCATCATCGAACCGCTCACGATTGCCGCCATGAACGCCGTGCTCCTGACCGGCGATTTCGGATATCTGGACCTGCCGCGGCAACAACTGGATGCCGCCATGGAGCGGGGCCGGGCCGAAGCGGGACAGTGGCTCGTGCCGCATCGGCATACCGACGAGGGCTGGACGTCGTACCGTCCCTTCAGGCCCCAGCACCTGTTGCAGATCGCGTTGCTTTCCCAGGCGCCGCAGGACCGGGAACGCGTGGCGCGCTTGCCCGAATTCCCCCAAGGCTGGCAGGCCTTGGAGGCCGGCCGCGGCAAAGGGGACGATCTGCATATCGGTCCTTGGTATCTCTTTTTGCAGGGCCTGCGGCCGGACTACCCGGATCGGATTCTGGACGTCCAGTATCAAGAGGCGCGGCGGCGCATGGACCAGGTGCGGAGCGATGACGGCGATCCCGAAACGTGGGACGTGCATCACTGGCAAAACGTGAATCCCGTGCATACGGAAGCCCTGCTGCAATTGACGTGCGGCGCACCGCAGGTCGTGTACCACGGCGGCCTGTTGCACGCGAAACTGCGCTATTTCGACGCCGACGCCAAGCGTCCCGGACTGCCGCCTGACGCCTGCGCCCTGGTCACGGCCATGGACGCAACCCAGGTGCAGGTGAGTCTGTGCAATCTCCACCTGGCGCAGGAACGGACGTTGATCATTCAAGGCGGAGCCTTCGGCGAGCATCGCATCCGACAGGTCGTCGTCGACCCGCAGGGGGACGCCCGGACACGCGAGGCCGGGACGCGCTGGGTGCGCGTGACGTTGCCGCCGGGACGTTCCCTGGATCTGGCCCTGCATCTCGACAGGTACAAATACCAACCTTCCTACGCCGCGCCGTTTTGAAGGACGCGTCCGCGCGGCGGCCATCAGGCCTTGCCGTGAAGGCTTGCTGCTCAACAGCGATCGGAACATTGCCACGCGCCCGCAGTGGAGCTATCCCGACGGTCCTTGGGACGCGGAGCGCAATACGCGCGAATTTATTCAATCTATGCCGCAGTGGCGCGCGGGATACGATACGGGGTAGGCGCAGGGCAGAGGTTCCTTGGTGGAGGGCCGTAACGCTGAATCTCCAAGGCGAGAGTCCGTACTTCAATCATTGAAAAGTACTTGGAGTTCAACCTCAGGCCATGCCGTAACGCTGAATCTCCAAGGCGGGAGTCCGTATGGCTATTCGCGGGAGCAGTCGAATAAATTACGACTATAAATTCTATTCTTGTTCGCGTTGTTCATGCCGGCGAACGACTGTGGTTCATTCCCGTACCGACAGTATACGATAACCCTGCGCTTTCTGATCTAACTCCCAAGGGACTGGGAAATCAACGCAATAGCCAGCCCATGAAAGGACAGTGCCATCGCGCACTAGTACTCCATCATGTTTCTATTGAAGGGTATAGATGCTTGAGGCGCACGCGGGCGTCGGCGGTGCGGAACTGCCAGTCAATGCCCTTTTGGGCGGCGTTGCGGGCTTCCGCCCAGGCGGTGACCTGCGCGTGAACCTCTGCCTGCGTCGCCATGCGCGGGGACAGGGCCTGGCGCGTCAGGACGCTCAGTTCCGGTTCGGCCCTGTGGAGCCAGCTGCCGTGCCGGGGCGTAAACACCAGCTGGACGCGCCGGACCAGGCGCTCCGCCTCGGCGCGCGGAAAGGCCCGGAAAAAAGAGCGGTACGTGTGGGTGTTCAGGTTGTCGCAGACCAGGATCAGACGCTTGGCCGTGCGGTAGCGCGGATGATCCGCGATCGCCTTGACCTGGTGCGCCCAGTCCACGGCCGTGCGCCGGGCGGTGACGCGGGCCGTGCGCCACTGGCCCAGCGGTTCCACGAACATCCAGATCGTGCAGGCGCCGCACCGCACGTATTCGTAGTCGTAGGTGGCGGGACGGCCCGGGCGCGCCGGCTGCGACGGCCGCTTGTCGGCCCGCAGGAATTTGGCGTGTTCGTCCCTGCAGATCACCGGATAGCGCGCATCGTAGGGCCAGCTATAGCGGTTCAGCACCGCTTCCATCCGGCTCACGAAGTCCGCCTCCGGCGACACCGGCGGATAGCAGCGTTGCACCCGTCGCCAGGGCGTCAGTTCTTTTTTTTAGCACGCGGCGCACGGTTTCATAACTGATGCGGGACGCAATCCCCCGCGTCACCAGTTCGTGGGCCAGTGCCCGCAACGTCCAGCGCGCCTGGCCGGCCGGCGGCGCGGACTGGGCCAGCTGCAGGAGTTGCGCTTCGCCCGCGCCGTCCAGCCGGTGAGGCCGCGGCGCCTTGGGCTGGCGCGTCAGCGCCGCCGCCGGCCCGTGGTCCACGGCCTGGCGGCGCCAGCGGCTCACGCTGACCGCCGAGACGTCCAGCGCGGCCGCGACGGCTTCGTCCGTCCATCCCGCGCCTTGCGGGCCCGCGTCGCACTTGAGCAGGGCGCGGGCGCGCACGGCTGGCCACAGAGGCGGGCGCCGGCGCCCGCCGCGGCCCTGGGCGATGCGGGTCAGGTCTTGCCGTTCGGAGGCGGTCAGGTGCAGGGCGTATTTCAGGGACATGGGCCATCCTCGTTGGGTGGGCTGGGGCTTGGGATCCGTATTATAACCCATCACTGGGCACATGACCGTGTACTAGGGCGTGTGGATGTAGGATTTCAGCCCGATCCGGGTCGCGTTGGGAGGGGGGGGGGGGGTGGACATTTTGCGCACTCGCGGTTATCCTCCCGGCTATCCCTTTCTTTGCCTGTTTGCCTGAGGATGGCCCCCGATGACCACTGCCCGGATTGACCGGATGACCGATGCCCAATGGCGTTGCATTCATTCTTTTCTGAGTACTTGTCCTGATGTACGCGTGGGAAAAGAAACTCATTGTCGTCTTTTTGTAGAAGCGGCGCACTGGATGACACGGACGGGCACCCCTTGGCGCCAGTTGCCCGCCGAGTACGGCAAGTGGAACTCGGTCTATCGCCGCTACGCTCACTGGTGCGACCGGGGCGTCTGGCGGCGCCTGATGGCCTACCTGCAGGCCGATCCGGATCTGTCCGCCGTGCCGCTGGACAGCACCCTCGTGCGCGCGCACGTGAGCGCGGCGGGCGCCCCCAAAAGCCCGGGGACGGATCACGCCCTGGGGCGCAGCCGGGGCGGTTTCGGCACCAAGATCCACATCCTGGCGGATCGCCGCGGCCGGCCCCTGCGCCTGCGCGTGACGGGCGGCCAGCGCCACGACAGCACCCAGGCTCAAGCCCTGGTGGAAGCCTGGACGGGCGCGCCGCTGCCCTGCCTGATTGCCGACCGGGCCTATGACGGCGACGGCTTCCGCGCGTGGCTGGCGCAACGGGGCACCGAGGCCGTCATTCCGGCCCGCAAGGGGCGCGTGAACCCCCAACCCCACGACCCGGAACTGTACAAGGCGCGCAACGCCATCGAACGAGGCATCGGCCGGCTCAAACAAGGGCGCCGCGTGGCCACCCGCTATGACAAATACGCGCATCGGTTCCTGGGTTTTCTGTACTTGGCCGGGGCCTGGATCTGGTTGCAATCCTACCTCAACACGGCCTAGCCTTACAGCCTGTTGTAACGTTGCATGTACTGTTGAAGATCTACTATACTAACCCTATGGAGGCTTTCAGACGACATAGAGGATACGCGTGGAACAGTCCAAGAGGGTTCCAGAAGCGGTTACTACGCACAATACGAAATGAACGGTCTTACGTATATGGATCCATTGGTAGACTGGATACAGAACTGCATCCATGAAGCTATGACGCCGTTATTACAGGATTTGCGGAACTACGTACAGGTTGGACAACAACGTTTGGAAAGGGAAAGAGAGCAACAGAAGCACTTGGCCACAGTGCTGGACGGGCAGACGCAGATTCTGGTTCAACAGACGTGTATCCTAAACCAGCATGGAGCGGAGGTAAGAGCACTCAAAGAGGCATTGAAAGATAAAAGAGGATGCATAGCTGAGCAAAGAACGCAGAATTTTTGTCGTCCCGGCGATTCTCCCTAGTTCGCGCCAAGTCAGAACTGTAGCGGTACCGCGGCCTGACACTCTCAGCAGTCTTGCATGCTGCCAAATGAATTATAATAAAAAGTGGGATGCCATATAGACTGCCAGAACTGGATTCAGAACCAAAAAGAAGATAATGCAGTTCGAGATGCTATTGAAGCGGCTTGTCAAGCCATTCCAAATCTGATGCCTACCTGCGCCGTTAAATGGCCTACGATTGTAGAAAAAGACCCTACAGCCATGGAATTGTTGATACGTTTGTTGTTCTCAACTCTTGTAGACGCTTATTATCTGGACGCGGAACGCCATTTTGATTCCGATAAATACGCGGAACGCGGCTCCCCAGACGTGACGTTCCAAGAACTCTGGACGCGTTTTGAGCAAAATCAGGCTACCCTGCCGTATCGCCCTGATTCAGTTGTCGATCAGGCGAGAAAAACAATTGAGGTTAGATATGCAAAGTAAGGTTCGCGCACCCCCGGTTTAATTCTCCTGATAGAGGATTGCATTCAGCCTAAGGGCTGAATGAGGATTGAAACAAGCTTGCCCATGCTGCGGCTCGCTTCAAACAAAAATTGCATTCAGCCCAAGGGTTGAACGAGGATTGAAACAGGTACCAGTGGGCGGCGGCGCACGACGACCGTGAATTGCATTCAGCCCTTAGGCTGAATGAGGATTGAAATGGAGATTACGATCGGGGTGATCCCGGGAGTGATGCGCATTGCATTCAGCCCAAGGGATAAATGAAGATTGAAACGACTGGGGCCGCGTCTCGTGCTCCCCCCTGCGAACCACCCAATCCCGCGGATGTGCCGTAGCAACCCCAGCCTCATACAGCGAATGCCCACTCGCTAATTCGGAAGTATGCCTCTAAATGCGAACTCAACTGTGCATAGCAGTAAGGATTGGTTCTGATGCATAGTCCAGGTATTGCTTTTGGTATAGCGAGCGATAGAGGCCTTTTTGAGAAAACAGTTCGTCGTGGATGCCTTGCGCCGTGATGACGCCCTGCTCCAGCACGTAAATCATGTCGGCGTTGCGGATGGTGCTCAGGCGATGGGCGATGACGATGGCCGTGCGCTGGGAGAGGAGGCGATCCAGCGCTTTCTGAATCATGGCCTCCGTCATGGTATCGACGCTGGACGTCGCTTCGTCCATGATCAGGATGCGGGGATCCGCCAGCATGGCGCGGGCGATGCAGATCAGTTGCCGTTGGCCGACGGACAGATTGGTGCCGCCTTCCTCGACCTCCGTGTCGTAGCCGTTGGGCAGATCGGAAATGAATTCGTGGGCGTTGGCGTCGCGGCAGACCTGGATAATCTCTTCCCGCGCGGCCTCGGGCTGGCCGAAGCGCACGTTGTCCGCCACGGTGCCCGTGAACAGGTGCGGATCCTGGGTCACCATGCCCATCTGCTTGCGCAGGGAATGCTGCGTGACGGCGCGCACGTCGATGCCGTCGATGAGGACGCGCCCTTGGGTCGCTTCGTAGAAACGCGGGATGAGATTCGCGATCGACGTTTTCCCGGCGCCGGTGGGGCCTACCAGCGCGACGGTGTCGCCCGGCTGAATGGTCAGGTTGATATCGCGCAAAACCGGCAGCTGGGCGTCGTAGAAGAAACGCACGTCCTGCAGTTCGATACGGCCCTGGATGGGGGGCATTTCCCGGCCGTCAGGGGGGTCTTCTATGCCCTCCGGCGTATCCAGGATTTCGACGATCCGCTCGCCGCCCGCGATAGCCGCCTGAATGGTGGTGAACAGCTGACTCAATTCCTGGATGGGTTGGAAGAACCGGGTGACGTAGGCCATGAACGCGGCGATGACGCCTACCGTGATGCCGCCCAGGTTGCCGGTAATGACCGCCCAGGCGGCATACCAGAGCACCAGGGTCGTGGCCAGCACGCTGAGGATTTCCACGATGGGCAGAAAGGTGAAGGCCAGGCGCATGGAATGCACGTTGGCCGTGCGCGACGCCTCGTTGTCGGCGGAGAAATGGCGCAGCATCTTGTCTTCCTGGCTGAAAGCCTGCACCACGCGCATGCCGGTCAGGGATTCGGCGAAGTTGCCTACCATGGAGGCGACCAACCGCCGCGTCTGGCGAAAACGGATGCGCGCGCGCTTGGAAAAGACGATGGAGGCCCAGACCATCAGCGGCAGCACCGCGAACGTCAATAAGGCCAGTTGGGCGTTGAGCACCAGCATGACCGTCACGATGCCGATCAGGAGAATCAGGTCGCTGACCAGTTGGATGAGGCCCTGCGACAGCAATTCGTTGATGACGGCGACGTCCCCGATGACGCGGGAGACGATGACGCCGGCGATGCGCTCGGTATGGTACGACAAGGGCAGGAGCTGCAATTTGGCGACCAGTTCCGTGCGCAGGGTCGCCAGCACGCGCTGGCCGACCCAAGCCATGAAATAGCGCTGGCCCGCCTGGAAAACGAACGTGCCCAGATAGGCGGCCAGAATGCCCAGCGAGACGAAGAGCAGGGCCTGTTCGTCGCCGGCGGCGATGTGAACGTCAATGGCCTGCTTGAGCAGAATGGGAATGGCCAGGGACAACCCGGTGACCAGCAGCATCAGGACGAAAGCCGCGGTCATCTTGCCGGCGTGGGGCTTCAGGTACGCCAGGAGCCGCGTCAAGACGTAGCGCGAAAACCGGATGTCGGCCTCTTCGTCCTCCGCGCCCGGCGTGTTGTGCCGTACGGCGCGGACGATGGACGTGTAGGCGCTGCCGCCTATGGTCATGACGGAACGGACTCTCCGGTGCGGATACGCGTAGGCACGTTACTTTTGCAGCTGCCCTTCGTAGATGTTGCGATAGAGCGCGGAGGCGCGCCACAGTTCGTCATGCGTGCCCAACGCGGCCACCCGGCCCTTGTCCAGCAGCAAAATCTTGTCCGCGCGCCGCACGGTGCTGAGGCGTTGGGCGATAACGATGGACGTCCGGTTCTGCATGAGCCGATCCAGCGCGGCTTGAATCAGGCGCTCCGTTTCCGTGTCCACGCTGGAGGTGGCATCGTCCAGAATGAGGATTTTCGGATTCGTGATGAGCGCCCGCGCAATGGAAAGCCTTTGCCGTTGCCCCCCGGACAGGGTGACGCCGCGCTCGCCTACAGGCGTGTCGTATTGCTCGGGCATGTCCATGATGAAGTCATGGGCCTGCGCCGCCTGGGCCGCGGCGACGATCGCGGCGTCGGACGCCCGCTCCAGGCCGAAGGCGATGTTCTCGCGGATGGACGTGGCGAACAACAGCGGGTCCTGGAGCACGCTGGCGATCTGGCTGCGCAACGAGCGCAAACTCACGTCGCGGATATCCGTGCCGTCGATGCGAATGGAGCCGTCGGACGGGTCGTAGAAACGCGGGATCAGGTTGATGAGCGTGGACTTGCCCGAGCCGGTGGGGCCCAGCAACGCCAATACCTGGCCCGGTTCGATATGAAACGAGACGTCGGTAATGACCTTGTTGGCGTTGGCGTAGGTGAAGGAGACGTTGTCGAAGACCAGATCGCCCTTCACCGCGGGCAACGGCACGGCCGCGGGTTTCTCCCGGATGACCGATTTCTTGTCCAGAATTTCGAATACCCGCTCGCTGGCCGCGCCCGCCATGGCGACGAACGGGATGATCATGCCCATGCGACGCACGGGCATGATGAGTTGCGTCAGGTAAAAGGTGAACGCCAAAAGATCGCCCAGCGTAATGGCGCCGCTCATCACGGCCCGGCCGCCGAAGTAGATCACCAGCACCGAGCCGACGCCCGAAATGAAGTCCAGCAACGGTATGCGGATCGAACGCATGCGGGCGGCCGCCGCCGACAGATCGAACCACCGGGCGTTGGCATCGTCGAAACTGTTCACCTGGCTTTCTTCCTGGGCGAAGGCCTTGACGACCTTGACGCCGCGCAAGCCCTGTTCCAGGATCGTGGTCAGAACCCCCAACTGCTCCTGGATGCGCTGCGACAGCGGACGGTAGCCTTTGCCAAAGGCCCAGGCCTGGTGAATCAGGAAGGGAATGACCAACATGGCCAAGAGCGCCAACTGGGGATTCATGAAGAACAGCACGACGGCCGTCGCGACCATCAGGACGAGGGCGTTGAGGATGCCCAGCGCGGCGCGGCCGCACAGGAAACGCAGGCGTTCCACGTCCTGGGTCGCCCGCGCCAGCAAGTCGCCGGCCTTGGCCGTGTCGTGAAAATGGAAGGACAGGTGGCTCAGCCGTTGATACAACTGATTGCGCAAACGGAACGCGGTATCCTGGGAAATCACTTCGGAACTGATGCCGGAGAGAAACGTGAAGTAGCCGCGCAACAGGCTGAGCCCGATCAGAAGGACGAGCGACCACAGCACCAGTTCCAGTTTCCGGTCGCCGAGGCCCGAACGGGCGATGAATTGCAGAAACGGCGGCAACCCTTGAGCCAGGGGCTGGTCGCCGATGCCCGAATCAATGATCCATTTGACGAACTGCGGGATGATCAGGGCGATGGCCGTCTGCCCCAACATGCCCAGATAGGCGTAGGCTACCTGCAGTTTTTGGGAAGTTAGATAACCGAGAGGGCGGAGAAAGAGGCGAAAATCGCTTCTAAGTGGGGGTTCGGAAGTGGTCGCCGTCATGTTGCTGGTATGCGTCGCCTTGGACCCAAGAACAAGGCCAAAGAGCGATAGCCTGCATTATACCGCGGGCCGCCCATTCGCGTAAACGACGCTAGGGCGGGACCGCCGCGCACGGTCGCCGTCAGGCGCCGGCCACGCGCGGCATCGGCGACGACTCGCGCTCCATTTCGGCCTGCAGAAAACGGTGGGCCAACCGCGCCCGTACCGCGGCGTAGCCAGGATCGCGGAAGCGGTTGACCGTTTCGCCCGGGTCGGCCTCCAGGTCGAACAGCTCCCCGTCGTCGGACCCGCGGTAGACGGTCAACTTGTAGCGATCCGTGACCAGGGTGCGTAGATGGACCGTAGTCGGATTGTGCCGGTTTTCCACCAAGGCCCACTCGCGCGCGGCCGCGGCCGCGCCGCGCCATACGTCCCATTGGGACACGCCTTGCATAACGGAGGGGACGTCGCCGCCGGCGGCGGCCAGGAACGTGGAGGGGTAGTCCACGAGGCTCTGCAAGGCCGCCGATACGCGGCCTGGAGGCACCGTACCCGGTTGTCGGACGATCATGGGGACCCGGATCAGGTCTTCGTAATGGAAAGGTCCCTTGGCGATCAGGCCGTGCTGGCCCAGAAAATGGCCGTGGTCCGAGGTGAAGACGACCAAGGTGCCGGCGGCCAGTCCCGTTTCGTCCAGGACCTGCAGCATGCGTCCGACGTTGGCGTCCAGCAGACTCGTCATGCCGTAGTACGTCGCCATGCACGCCTGCATGGCCTCAGGGGCGTGCAGGTGGGAGTGAAAGCCATGCACGTTGCGGCCGCCCGGTTCGTTCCAGGCCGCGAAATCGGGATTTCGTTCCTGGGTCAGGCGGTGGGCCAAGGGCATGTCCCGCAGGCCGTCCGCCGGACGCGGCGTCGTTTCCATGTCCGCCGGCTCGTACATGGAAGCCCAGGGCTCGGGCACCACGTACGGGGGATGGGGATCGAAGAAACTGGCCCAGAGGAAGAAAGGCTGTCCCCTGTCCGCGTAGCGGCGCATATGCGCGCAGGCGCGCTCCCCGACCCAATGGGAATGATGAAAACGCTCCGGCAGATCCCACGCGGCGCAGCTGTCCGCGTAATGCGAACGGCAGTACTTGCCCTTGGGGTCGGGCGGCCAGCGCTGGAAATACTCCGGCCAGTGGGCCAACCCGTTTTCTTCCAGCCAAAGGGCGTAGTGCTGGCCGGCATGCGCTTCGTGGCCGTGCATGCGGCCCGTTTCCACCTGTTGGAAGCCGTACCAGTCGCCCTTGAACTGACGCCAGTAATCCAGATCCCGGAGCAGAGGTCGGCATTCGATGGAGGACGACGCCGGCGTAGAGGCCAAGGGCTGGAAGTGGGCTTTGCCCACCAAGGTCGTGCCGTACCCCAATCGACTCAAGGCCTCCCCCACGGTCGGGACGTCTTCCGGCAATTTCGTGCCGATGGCCCAGCACCCGTGCCGCGAGGGATATTGCCCCGTAATGAGGGACGCGCGGGTCGGGGAGCACGTCGGATTGGGACAGTAGGCCCGGTCGAAACGGGTCCCTTCCCGGCACAGCCTGTCCAGGGCCGGGGTGCGAATGCGGTCATTGACGGCGCCGAGGGTCGACCCGTGTTGCTGATCGGAAGTAATCAAGAGAATGTTGGGGGGCCGCGCCATAGCCTGCTCCTTTGCGCAACGGTGCCGCCGCGGCGGCCTGCGCCGCCTGCGCCTTGCGATTGTACGGCGATCCTTGCCCTGCGCCAAGCGGCAGGCCGCGACGTCCCCATCTGATTCAGCGGCGCGCCGGCGTGTTAGAATAGGCGGTCGCGGCCATGCTGGATGGCCTGTTTCCCGCGCCCAACGGGTTCGCCTGCCGGGAACGCAGAATGTCCGTAGCGTTGCCGAGTCCCGGTTCGCTCATTCGTCCCCGCCGCCGAACACGCCCAGCGCACAACCCGTGGCCAGTCTCTCTCCCTTCAGCCTGCAAGGCAAAAGCGCGCTGGTGACCGGCGGCGGTACGGGCATCGGAGCCGGCATTGCGCGGCTCTTTCTGGCTATGGGCGCGCGCGTGGCCGTCTGCGGGCGCCGCCGCCACCGGCTGGAAGCGCTCAAAGCGTCGGTGGAACGGCGGCAAGCCCGCTTGCACCTGATACCCGGCAACATCATGACGGATGCGGACGCCATCGTCGCCCGCGCCCTGGCGCACATGGGCGCGTTGGACATTCTCATCAACAACGCCGCGACGTCGGCGGGCAAGCCCATGTCCGAACTGGAGATGGAGGATTGGCACTCCGTCCACAATACCAACCTCGCCGCCGCCTTCCAACTCTGCCGCCTCTGCCTGCCTCATCTGAGAGCCGCCGCCGGTTGCGTCCTGCACATCAGCAGCGCCAGCGTCGTCTCGGGCGAATACGACGATGCGGCCTACGCAGCCAGCAAGGCCGGCCTGGAAGGCCTGAGCCGGCACCTGGCCGTGGAATTGGCTCCGGACGGCGTGCGCTCCAACGTCATTCGACCGGGCCTGATCAACACGGAGGCTTTCGAAAGCCAACCGCAGGAATTTTTCGAGTCCCAGCTGCCCCTGATACCGCTCGGACGCCTCGGCACGCCGGAAGACGTGGCCTACGCCGCGCTCTATTTGTGTTCGCCGGAAGCGCAATTCGTCACCGGCGCCGTGTTGGCGGTGGACGGCGGGGAGACTAATATCTGAGAGCCTGCCCCTCGGGCCGGCGCCAAGGCAGAGAAAGGAACCAGCATGACGGCCACAGTGGTAGTAGGCGCCCAGTACGGCGACGAAGGCAAGGGACGCATCGTGGATTATCTGGCCACGGACGCGGATATGGTCATCCGTTTCCAGGGCGGCAGCAACGCCGGCCACACGGTGATCAACGATCAGGGCAAATTCGCCTTGCACCTGGTTCCCAGCGGCATTTTCAATCCGGACACGGTCAACGTCATCGGCACCGGCTGCGTCGTCAATCCGCAGAGCCTGCTGGCGGAGCTCCGCGACCTGGAGCAAGCCGGCGTCGATACGCGCAACCTGTGGGTAAGCAGCCGCGCGCAGATGCTGATGCCGTATCACGCGGAAATGGACGCGTTGGAGGAGAAGCTCAGGGAGCCGGGACAGAAGATCGGCACCACCAAACAGGGCATCGGCCCGGCGTACGAAGACAAAATGGCGCGTCGCGGCTTGCGCATGGGCGACTTGCGGGACAGCGCGTGGCTGGAGGAACGCGTGGCCAACGCCGTCGTCAGAACGCGGCAGAAACTGGAAGCCCTGGGCGGCGCGCCTCTGGACGCGGACGCCGTTTGGGCTTTCTGCCAGACAGCCCGGGCGCATTTGCAGGACCGGATTGTCGATACCGTGCCGTTGGTGCGTTCCGCGTTGGACGCAGGGCGCACCCTCCTGCTGGAAGGGCAGCTGGGATTGATGCGCGACGTGGATTGGGGCGTGTATCCGTTCGTGACCAGCAGCCATCCTTCCGCCGCCTACGCCGCCGTGGGCGGCGGTCTGCCGCTGCAGGCCATAACCCGCGTCATCGGCATCACCAAAGCCTACGCCACCGCGGTGGGCGCGGGGCCTTTTCCCACCGAATTGGCGGACGCCACAGGCGAGAAACTCAGGACGCTCGGCGCCGAATTCGGCGCCACGACGGGCCGTCCCCGGCGGTGCGGCTGGCTGGATATCGTGACGTTGCGCCATTGCGCGTGGCTCAACGGCATGACGGAATTGGCCCTGACCAAAATGGATATCCTGGATGCCTTCGCGACGATCAAGGTCTGCACCGAGTACGCGTTGCCGAACGGCCAGGCGGAAACGCGGTACATGCCTGACACGGCTACCCTGCAACAGGTCGAACCCCGCTATACGGAGCTGCCCGGCTGGCAGCAGGACACTACGGCCTGCCGCGTCTGGGACGATCTGCCGCCCCAGGCGCAAGCCTTCGTCACGTTCGTCAGCGAGCGAACGGGCCTTCCGATTACCCTGATCGGCGTCGGCCCCGCCCGCGAACAGATTGTGGTCAATCCGCAGTGAGCCGGCGCGCGTCGTTGCCGGTGTCTCCGGTTCCGGCGCGGAACGCGGACTAGGCGCATGCATTTCAGCCACGATACCTTCCTGTCGCCTCTGACCTGGCGCTACGGCAGCCAGGCCATGCGCCGCGTCTGGAGCGAAGCGTACAAACGAAGGCTCCTGCGCCGCTTCTGGGTGGCCCTCGCGGAGGGCCAGCAGGCCTGCGGATTGGTATCGGCGGCGCAAAGCCGCGAGTTGCGGGCGCGTCAGGACGACGTGGACCTGGCCCGCGCCGCGGAGATCGAGCGGACCGTGAAGCATGATCTGATGGCGGAGATCATGGTCTTCGCCGAACAGTGCCCGGAGGGCGGGGCGATCATCCATCTGGGCGCTACGTCCAACGACGCCCTGGACAACGTGGACGCGTTGCGCATGCGCGAGAGTCTGGATTTGCTCATACGGCGTCTGAAGCGCCTTTTGCGCGCGATCCAGGCGCGCATAGAAGAATGGGCGCATGTGCCGGCCATGGCGTTCACGCATCTCCAGCCCGCTGAGCCCACCACTTTGGGGTATCGCATGGCGTGCTACGGCCAAGACCTGCTGATGGACCTGGAAACGTTGCGACAGCGCCGGCGCGCGCTGCGCGGCAAAGGCGTGAAAGGCGCGGTGGGCACGGCGGCCGGTTTCCAGGAGCTCCTGGCGGGCACCGGCCATTCCGCGGCCGCGTTGGAGGCGCAGGTCATGGCCCGCTTGGGCCTGGAAGCCTTTCCCGTCGCGACCCAGACGATGACCCGCAAGCAGGAACTGGACATTGTCGGGGCTCTGAGCAGCCTGGCCAGCAGCCTGCACAAGTTCGCGTTGGACAGCCGCCTGCTGCAAGGCCAGATGATCGGCGAATGGATGGAGGCGTTCGGCCAGGGGCAGGTAGGTTCCAGCGCCATGCCCTTCAAGCGCAATCCCGTCGCCGCGGAAAACATATGCAGCCTGGCGCGGCAGATTGCCGCGCAGACGTCCACGGCTTGGCAGAATCACGCGCACGCGATGTTGGAACGCGCCTTGGATGACAGCGGCAACCGGCGCCTGCTGTTGCCGGAAGCGTTTCTCTTGACGGACGAGATTCTGGCACGCGCCGGCGATCTGGTGCAGGGCTTGTCCGCGCATACGCGTCGGATACGCGCGACGGTGGCGACGTACGGCCCTTTCGCCGCGAGCGAACGGGTGCTGCTGGCGGCCGCCAAAAACGGCGGCGACCGCCAGGCCCTGCATGCCCTGATCCGCGGCCATTGCCTGGCCGCCTGGGAAGACCTGCAACAAGGGCGGCCGGATCGGCTGGCGGAAAGGCTGGCGGCCGACGCCGGCCTGACGCAGTGGCTGCCGGCGGAGCAGGTACGGCGGAAGATGTCCGACGCCGGCGCCTACGTGGGCGACGCCCCGGCGCGCGCGTGGGCCTTGGCCGCAGACATCGCGGCGGCCCTCGCCGCCGATCCGCGGCGGCAGGACGCGGGACCGACGGCATGAAGTTGGCCGTGATCGCCGATATCCACGGCAATCTGCCGGCTCTGGAAGCGGTCGTCGCGGACTTCCGGCCCGAGGCGCCGGACTACGTCGTGCTGGCCGGCGATCTCATCAACGCGACGCCGTTCAGCGTCGAGGTGCTGGCCTACGTCATGGACGCCGACTGGCTGGTCATACGGGGCAACCACGAATTCTATTACCTGGATTACGGCACCAATCGCATGCATCCGCAGGTCTCCGATCCCGATCGCTGGCGGGCGCTGCATGCCTTGCAACGCGATATTCCGGAGGCCATGGGCCGCTATCTGGCTACGTTGCCGGATGATCTGACGTTGCAGTGGCTCGGTTGCGAACCGTTGCGCGTGGTGCATGGCATGCCCGGCGATGCCCGCGCGGGCCTGTTTCCGCGCATGCCGGACGCCGCCGCCGCGGCCTTGTTGCACGGCGTGGCGCAGCACACGGTGATCACGGCGCACACGCACATGCCCCTGGAACGCCGTTTGGCCCGCCGGCGCGACGCGCCGTCGCCCCGCTCCCCCAATCCGCCTTTCAAGGCGGAAGAACTGCGGGCCGATTACTGGCACGTCATCAATCCCGGCAGCGTGGGCCTGTCCGTGAACGGGTGCGCGGACGCCCATTACGCGCTCTTGCACAGCGCGCCCGGCGCGCCCGAGGGCGAAGGCTGGCGGGCGGAGTTCCGCCGCGTGCCTTACGATCGCGCCCGCACCCTGCATGCGTTTCACGACCGGGGATATCTGGAGGCCGGCGGTCCCATCAACGAGATGTTCTATTGGGAAATCCTGTCGGCGGAACCGGAGATATCGCATTTCTTCGCGTGGGCCCGCGCGCAGGGTTTCGATCCCCAGCGCGAATTGGATGCCGCGTTCGACCGGTACAAACGCGTTACGCAACGCGGCCGCCTCATGGAGCGCCTGGATCCGACCGCGCGCTACCGCGCCGAAGGCGAGACCGGAACGGCCCGCGCGCGCAGCCTCGCTACGCCAGGGACGTAAAATTTTGATATTATGTTTGGAACGTTTCAGGACGCGACTGCATCCGTCCAACCGGTCAGGGCCTAATTCATGAGCAAGCATGCCTTTACCAACCGCGAGGTCGCCCAGCGCTTGCGCGACGTGGCGGATTTGATGCGCCTCAGGGGCGAAAACCGTTTCCGGGTGGCGGCCCTGAACAAGGCGGCCGCCAGCGTGGCGGCCCTGGAGGCGGGCATCGGCGACGCCGCGGACCGCGGCGCCCTGGAGAGCATTGAAGGCATCGGTCCCGGCATTGCCCGGGAGATCGAGTCCCTGTTCGCCCGCGGGCGCATGGACGCTTACGCCGCGTTAAGCCGCGAACTGCCCGCGGGCCTGCTGGACATTCTGCGTCTGCCCAACGTGGGTCCCAAAAAGGCCATGGCCTTGTGGCAAGCCCTGGGCGTAACCTCGCTGGCCGATTTGCAACGGGCCCTGCAGGCGGGCGCGGTGCAAGGTCTCAAGGGGTTCTCCCGCAAATCCGAAGCCTCTCTGGCCGCGGGCCTTGAGGCGGCCCTGCAGCGACCGCCCCCGGAAGAACCCATCGGCCAGGCTTTGCCGGCGGTCGAAAGATGGATGCAGGCCTTGAGAGCGCAACGAGACCCGAACGTCGAACGCGTAGCGCTTACGGGCGAACTGCGCCAGTGGCGCGCGACCGTGACCGCGGCCCAGGTCCTCGTGCAAACCGCGGATCCCGTCGCCGCGGCCGCGGCCATCCGGGAGCTCCCCATGGTCGCCCGCGTGGACAGCGCGACCGACGCCGCGTGCCGCGTCGCGTTGCACTCGGGATTGGGCCTCCGCGTCTTTTTCTGCCCGGCCGCAACATGGGGCTGGCGCTGGGCCCGCACCACGGGCGACGCGGAATTCTGGGCGGCCCTGGCCGCGCACGCCCGCACCCAAGGGTTCGTTGCCGGCGACGCGGGCTGGCGCGCCGTCACGGCGGCCGCGCCGGAAAATGGGCCCAGCCTCGCGACGGAAGAGGAGGTCTTCGCCCGTATCGGTTTGCCCTACGTCATCCCGGAACTGCGTACGCGGCAGGGACTGCCGCTGTGGCCGGCTCCGCCGGCCGCGCCCGAACTCATGACCTGGGCCTGTTTGCAGGGAGAGTTGCATGCGCATTCCACGTACAGCGATGGCCGCAACAGTCTCGCGGCCATGGCGCAAGCCGCCATGGCGCGCGGCTATCGCTATTGGGGCGTGACCGATCATGGCCTCGGGCATGGCTTCGGGGACAGCCTGGATGCCGAACGCCTGCTGGCGCAGGCCGCCGAGATCGCGCGCCTGAACCGCCAATACGCCCGCGCCGGACAGGATTTCACGCTGCTCGCAGGCGTTGAAGCGGAAATAACGGCGGACGGCGCGCTGGGCTTGCCGGACGATGCGCTGGCGCGCCTGGACGTAGTGGTGGCCAGCATGCACAGCGCCCTGCGCCAGGATGCCCCAACCATTACGGCGCGTTGCCTGAAAGCCATCGCCAATCCCCATGTGGATATCCTGGGACACCCTACCGGCCGGCTGGTGGGCCAGCGCGCGCCCTCGGCCCTGGACGTACCCGTCATTTTGCAGGCGTGCGCGGAGACGGGCACGGCCGTTGAGATTAACTGCAACCCGGCGCGTCTGGATCTGAACGACGAATACGCGCGCCAGGCCGCGGCCATGGGCTGTTTGCTGGTGATGAACTGCGATGCGCACGGCGTAACGGATTTGGAGGTCATGCGGTACGGCATCGGTCTGGCCCGCCGGGCCGGTCTCGCGCCCGGACAGGTGCTGAATACGCGTTCCCTGCCTGAAGTCCAGGCTTTCCTGCAGCGATGAGCGGCTCCGGACCGGCGGCGTGACCAGGCGCAGGCTGTGGCGGCGGAAAGCGGCGGCCGTGCCCGCGCCGCCTCCCGCCGCGGGCTCCTCGGAATTGCAAGGCCCGGCGCCGAAAGGCCAGCGGTTTTGGCGTTGGCTCGCCGTCATGCTCTTGGTGACGGCTGTGGCCTTGATTCCCCAATTCAGAGACTATCTGGCGGACGCGGGCGATTTCGCCCGCGAACTGGGGCGCGGAACGCCGTCGGTCGCGGCCACGCCGGTCATTGCGCCCGGGACGGGCCGCGCGCGTGAGGCCGAGAAGGCAGAGGGAACGGCGACGGCGACGCCTCAACCCGCGGCGTCCGTATCCGGGTTGGCCGCCGAGACGCGGGAAGCCGCGGCAGACGCCGCGCCTGTCGCCACGCCTCCGCCCCCGACGGCGACGCCTGAACCCGCGGCGCCGATCACCGCCGCCCGGGCGATCGGGACGCAATGGCAGGGCGCGTCCCTGGTGGAACGCGTAACGATGTGGATTCAGCCCGGCTTCGCCATCGTGGCCCTTTACGATCCGGATACGCGCTTCATCGTCATGGAGCCGGATCGGTACCATCCCGCCTATCCCGTCCTCCTGGACGGCGTCGAATGGGTGCGCGTACGGGCCGCGGACGGCCTCGCGGGCTGGGTCAAGGTCTCCGAACTGCGCGCGGCGGGCGGCTCATGACGGCTTCCGCCGCGGCGACCCAACGGCTCGCCCATCTGCGCGCGGCGATCCGGGAGCATCAATACCGCTACTACGTGCTGGACGCGCCGACCGCGAGCGACGCGGAGTTTGACGCGCTCTGGCGCGAACTCGTCCGTCTGGAAACGGAGCATCCTGCCTTGGCGGCGCCGGACAGCCCTACGCAACGGGTCGGCGGCGCGCCGGCCAGCCAATTCGACAAGGTGCGCCATGGCGCGCCTCTCTTGAGTCTCGCCAACGCTTTTGACCGGCAGGAACTGCGCGCGTGGCGCACCCGGGTCCTGAACCGCCTGCCGGAGACCGATCCCGGCCAATGGGCCTATACGGTAGAACCCAAGATTGATGGCCTGTCCGTGATCCTGCATTACGAAAACGGCGTCTTCGCGGAAGGCGCGACCCGCGGCGACGGGGCGATTGGCGAAGACGTTACGGCCAATCTGCGCACGATCCCGCAGATCCCCCTGCGCATTCCCGTTGCCCCGACCCGCGGGTTGGCGACGCCGGGCACCTTGCGCGTACGCGGCGAAATCTACGTCCGCCACGCGGATTTCGTCGCCTTCAATGCGCAGCAGGCCGCGGCAGGCCGGCAAGTCTACGCCAATCCCCGCAATTTCGCCGCCGGCAGCCTGCGCCAGCTGGATCCCTCCGTTACGGCGGCGCGCCCCTTGCGTATTTGGGCGTTTCAGTTGATTGAGGGCGACGCTGCGGCCGCGGCCGTAACCAGCCATTTCGACGCGCTGGCGTACCTGAAGCGACTGGGCTTTCCCGTGTCGGATTTGAATCGCCGGTTTGCCGATAGCGAGTTCGATGCGCTGCTGGCCTACGCGGAGGCTATGGTGGCGCAGCGCGGCGACTTGCCCTTCCACATCGACGGCGCGGCCATTAAAGTCGATGCCTTGGAGCTGCAGTCCCGATTGGGGCGCACGGGCAAGGAACCCCGCTGGGCGACCGCGTACAAGCAGGGCGGAGAGCAAGCCGTGACCCGACTGCTGGACATTGAGATCTTCGTCGGGCGTTCCGGGGCCGTGACGCCCCGAGCGACGCTGGAACCCGTCGCGGTCGGCGGCGTCAGGGTAGAGCACGCGACCTTGCACAATTTCGATTACGTCCAGGAACTGGATCTGCGCCTTGGCGACTCCGTAGTCATAACCCGCGCGGGCGACGTCATTCCCAAAGTGCTTAAGGCCTTGCCGGAGCTACGGACGGGCGAAGAGCGGTTGTGGCCGCGTCCTATCCAATGCCCGCACTGTAGCGCAATCTTGGTTCAGGCTCCGAGCGAAGTGGCTTTCCGCTGTCCCAATCCACAATGCGCCGGCCAGTTGACGCGCGCGGTGGAGCATTTCGTTTCCCGCGGAGCCTTGGATGTCCGCACGTTCGGCGTCAAGCAAGCCGCGCTCTTCGTCGCGCGCGGCCTGATTCGCCGCTTGGCCGACGTCTATGCTTTGCCCTGGGACGAAATCCTCCAAATCAAGACGTACGGCCCCAAACGGGTCGCAGGCTTGCAACAAGGTTTGCGCGCGGCCAAGACGCGCGCGCCGGCGCGCGTCTTGCATGCCTTGGGCATTCCTTCGATCGGAATACAGGTGGCCGTTCTCGTCGCCCGGCATACGCCTAACCTGCTGGCCTTGCCGCATGCGACGCAGGAATCGTTGGAGAGCGTCTTGGGCATTGGTCCCGAGATCGCCGAAGCCCTGACCGCGCATTTCGCTTCTCCCGCCGCGCGCGCCGAGTTGCACGCCTTGAATCTGGCCGGATTGAGCATGCGGGCAGAGCCTGAAGCGAATACGAGGGCAACCGTTTCGACTGCCATTGAAAGCAAGACCTTCGTCCTGACAGGCAAGCTGGAGCGTATGTCGCGGGACGAAGCGACAGCTTTAATCGCGGCGCGCGGCGGGAAGGTTGCCGGATCCGTATCTCGCAAAACCGATTACGTCTTGGCCGGTCAGGACGCGGGCAGCAAATTGGCCAAGGCCCGGGAATTGGGCATTGCCGTCCTGGACGAAGAGGATTTCACAGAAATTTTGGCAGGATAACGAGGTGCCCCTCCCCCTTTGAGCCTGGTTTCCGCGCCGCCCGCGGCATGGGCGGCCAGCCGCTTGGCCGCTGCCATGGGCCTTGACGGGACCTTCCGCTTCCCAGGTACGCCCCCTGTCCGTTTCCCCCAACTTTATCCGGCAAGAGGAAAATGACAAAGTGCCCGGTTCGAGCGCGTTTCGAGTCCAGGCCAGAGCCAGGCGCCTACGGCAGGGTGCAATGGATGGGACCTCATGTAAGCCCCCTAGCCTCCCTGGACGCGATCCCTTGGCCTCTCTCCGCGCGGACGGCCTCCGATGACCGCTGTCTCATGGCTCCGCCTCCGATCAGGTATGGCCGCCTGTGCGGATTGCCGACAGCACCGCTGCGATCACTGTGAGCGGTCATGCCCGCGTGGGCGGCCTGGCGGAACTCAATGGCCGTAGCGGCGGCCTTGTCTCCCGTGCCGCCAGCGGCGCGGTCACAGCCAGCGGTTTCGCCGCCAGCGGCCTAACGGATACAACCTCAGCGGCACGATTACGGCCAGCTAGGCCACGGGAACCGTCACGTGCAGCGCCGACAGCGTAGGCGGCTTGGTCAGCCTTAACGCCGTCGATGACGCGATGACTCTTCAGTTACGTGACGGGCGCGGGGCGCGAGCCACGGTAACGCGGTCGGCAGCCTGGTCGGCCACAACTGGATTTGGCGCCGACGGGCAGGGCGGCTCGCCGCGAGTTATGCAACTACTGGAACGTCGCCGCCCTCGGCTAGGCCGCAACCGCGGATGCGCCGACCCAACCGCGCAGGATTGGCAGACGCCCACCGCCTATGCGCGCCTCTATGCGACTTGGAACATGGATGTGGACAGCCAGCCAGGCCATGACAACCCGCGGGGCTTCGGTACCGACAGCCCATGTCTTGCGGTACGACTTGGCGCAATCCGTTGCACGCGTACGCCCCAAGCATTCAATCGCGGGACGCCCCTGGCCACCCTGCAGAGTCTGGGCCGTAGTCCTCAGAAGGCGTATGATCTATAATCTGCGCTGGGACTGCACGCATGAATGAAACAAGGCAAGGCGCGTGCTACAGCTACCGCTTCAGGATGTTTTTCTGCATTTGGTTAAGGCGCGTTACGCCCCTGAACGCTGGCGAGACGGAAACTTTTTGCGCGTCTCCGCCAAGGCAACCTGGTTCACTGCCATCGGGTGCGGCCGCGCCGGACGGCTCGCCTGCGGGGCGATCCGGATCGGTTGGCCGTACGGCCCGGGAGCGCGCGCCGCCCTGAACGGAACCGTTCAGAAACGTCTTGTTTTCAAGCCGCGCGGTCAGCGCGGCTTACGCCGCATTGTCTGCTGCGCGCCCTCTAGCTCCCAACCTGTCCGTCCACCGGAATAATTTTTGTGCGCCGGTCTTTCGATAATGCCTTGGCGCCTTCCGTTCCCCGAACGACCGGGAAACGCCTGGCTGGCCACAGCGCGCTGGCCGCCTGCGCCGTGCTGGCCTTTGTGGGCTGGCGGGTGGTGGACGACTACGGCCTCTCCAATGACGCGGAGACACAACGGACTTTGGCCGCCAGCACCCTCGCGTATGTTCAGGGGCGCCCTAATAGACTTCTCGATCCGACCTACCGTGACCAGTTCTATGGTCCCGCGTTCGAGCTGGCGCTGCTGGCCGGCGAGCGCGTGCTGGGCTTGCAGGACAGCCGCCGCATCCATCGGCTGCGGCATGGCCTGACGCATCTGTTCTTTCTCGCGGGCGGCTGGGGGTGCGCCTGGCTGACGTACCGGCGGTACGGCAGCCGCCGGCTGGCCCTGTGCGCCCTGGGCCTGTTCCTGCTGCATCCCCGGCTGTACGCCCATTCCTTCTTCAATTCCAAGGATCTGCCGTTCCTCGCCCTGTTCATGCTGACGCTGTGCCTCGCGCAGCGGGCCTTCCGCCGGGACACCCTGGCCGCCTTTGCGCTCTGCGGCGCGGGCGCGGGCCTGCTGATCAACCTCCGCCTGCTGGGCGCGCTGCTCTTCGTCGCCGTGCTCGGCCTGCGCGCGTGCGACGCCGTCTGCGCGGCGGACGGGCCGGCGCGGCGCCACGTCCTGCGCACGAGCGTCCTGTTCGCCGCGGCCGGCGCGCTGGCGCTGTACGCGACCTGGCCCTATCTGTGGGCCGACCCCGTGCGGCGGCTGGGCGCGGCGTTCGCGTACATGGCCCAACATCCCATGGACATCAGCAACGTGTTCCGCGGGCGCTACGTCAGCAGCCTGGCCGTGCCGCCTGACTACATTCCCGTCTGGTTCGCCGTGACCGCGCCGCCCGGCGCGCTGCTGCTCGGCCTCCTCGGCGCGCTGGCGTGGCTCCGCCGCGTCGGGGGCCGGCCGCGCGCCCTGGTCCGGAATACGGCCCTGCGCTTCGAGGGCCTGCTCGTGGCCTGCGTCTTCCTGCCCGCGCTGGCCGTGATCCTGCTGGAATCCACGCTCTACAACGACTGGCGCCAGATGTATTTCCTCCACGCCCCCTTCTGCCTGCTGGCGGTGGCCGGCCTGCGCGCGCTCGCGACCGCGTGCGCGCCCTATGGGCGGCGGGTCTACGGCTGGGCCGGCCTGGGCCTGGGGACGACCGCCGCGGCCATGCTCGGCCTCCATCCCCACCAGTACGCCTATTTCAACTTTCTGACGGCGCGCGCGCAGCCGGAAGGCCTGGCGGCGCAGTACACTCTGGATTATTGGGACATCGAGTTGAAGGAGGCGTTGGACGCCCTGCGCGTCCGCTATGCCGGCCCGTGGCGCGTGACCGGCTCCAGTCCCCGCGCCCTCCAGAGAACGCTGGCCCTCTTGCCCGCGGCGGATCGACGCCGGATCACAGCCGTCGACGCGCTGCCGGCGGATTTCTACATCCAACAGGCGCCGGGCGCGCGCGCGCAGGCCGCGTACGCCCCGCTCCTCACCCGCCGCGTCTACAACACGACCCTGTTCGTCGTCACCGCCCTGAACCTGGCCTACGCGGATCCCGCCGCGGCCGCCGCCGCGCGCCGGGCCCACCGCGCCGCGACGGCTCAACCGCCCGCGGCGCGCGGCCGGTTCGACCTGCATCTCGACGGCCAGCGCCTGACCTACCGCCAGGCGCCTTGCCGCTGGGACGACGCGCACACGCGGTTCCTGCTGCACGTCGTCCCCGTCGACCCGCGGGCGTTGCCGGCGCACGCGCGTACGGCCGGCTTCGAGAACCTCGACTTCGAATTCCATCGGCGCGGCGTCTATTGGGAGGACGCGTGCTGGGCGACCGTCGCCCTCCCGGCCTACGCGCTGCAATACCTCCACACTGGGCAGCGCCTGCGCGAGACCGGCGAGCTGCTCTGGGCCGCGTCCCTTCCCGCGCCCCTGGGGCCGGACGCGCGCGCCGCCTACCGGGCCGCGTACGCGGCCCTGGCCGCGCAGGCGCCCGCGCGCCGTTCCGTTTTCGACGTCTACGTGACCGCCGGGACGGTGACCTTCGCCAAGGCGCCCTGCGCCGCCGCCGACACGGAACCCGAATTCTTCCTGCGCGTCGCCGCGGACCCGCAGGCCCTGCCCGATCGGGCCTTCGACGCCCTGGATTTCCCCTTCTTCGCGCGCGGCGTGCGGTGGGAAGACCGCTGCCTGGCCTCCGTCCCGCGCCCCGCCTATCCCGTGCGCGCCCTCCAGGTCGGCCAGCGCCAACCGGGGGCGGCGCGGCCGCGGTGGCAGGCCGACCTCTTCGTCGCGCCCGCCGCCGCGCCCCCGGAATACCGCGCCGCGTACCGTACGCTGACCGCGCGCCCGCCCGCGCACCGGGCCGCCTTCGACGTCTACGTCGGCGCGGCCCGGGTGACCTTCGCCAAGACGCCCTGCGCCGCCGCCGACACGGAACCCCAATTCTTCCTCCACGCCGAACCCGCGGACCCGCGCCCGCTGGCCGGGCGGCCGTTCGCCAACCTGGACTTCCCCTTCGTCGCGCGCGGCGTGCGCTTCGCCGACCGCTGCCTGGCCTCCGTCCCGCTCCCCGCCTATCCCCTGGAGGCCCTCCGCGTCGGCCAGTTCCGCACGGGCGAAGACCCCCTCTGGAGGGCCGACCTGGCCCTGCCGCGCGCGCCGCGCAGGACGCAGGCCTACCGCCAGGCCTGGCGCGCGCGGGCGACCGCCCTGCCGGCGTACCGGGGCGTCTTCGACGTCCATGTCGCCGCGGACGTTGTCGCCTTCGCCCAGGCGCCCTGCGCCGCCGCCGATACGGAACCCACATTCATGCTCCACGTCGTCCCGGTGCGCCCGCGCGATCTGCCGCCGGACCGCCGGTCCGCGGGCTTCGACAACCGCGATTTCCGGTTCGCTTGGCAGGGCGCGCATTTCGACGGACGCTGCCTGGCCCGCGCGCCGCTCCCCGCTTGGCCCATTGCCTCCCTCCGCGTCGGCCAGTTCCGCTCGGGCGAAGAACCTCTCTGGAGGGCCGAGATCCCGCGCCCCCGCTAGGTCTTGTGGAGGTAGGAGTTCCGCCCGATCCGGGTCGCGTTGAAGTGAATTGGACATCCTGCGGAGCCAGCGGTTATCCTCTCGGCTATCCCTCTCTTTGCGTGTTGCCTCGAGGACGGCCCCCGATGACCGATGACCCGATGGTTCTGCATTCATTATTTTATGATTAAAGGTTCCTGTATAATAGAAAAAAGGGGCTTATTGTCGTCTTTTTGCGAAAATCATGCACTGGAAAGTACGGATGGTCTCCCCTTGCGCCAGTGGCCGGCCGCGTACGGCAAGGGGCGTATCGCCGCTAGGCCCACGGGTGCGACCGGGGCGTCTGGCCGAGCCGGATGGCCTATCTGCAGGCCGATTTGAGGGATATGCTATCAAACGGGAATAGGCGAAGCCATGACGACGACCAGCCGCTCTGAGGAAGCCGACATCCCGTCATTTTCGTAGGCTGCCTGGTTCATTACGCCCTCCGCGACGGTTTGCCGCGCCTTGGAGCCGAGAACTTGCCTATCCGTGGTTCGGGATCGGGCCTAGGAGCAAGACCCGCGGTCTGCGGTCATTCCCTGCGATCTTGAGCGCAGGCCTCCTGCATGCGATCAAGGGCCTGTTCCAGCAACGCCTGGCTGGTGCCCATATTGAGACGGGCGAAACTGTGGCCGCCTTGCGTAAAGAAACGATCCCCTTGGCTCAGCGCGACTTTGGCCTGACGGAGGAAAAAACGATAGGGATTGTCTACGTACGCGCCGAAATCAATCCAGGCCAGGTAGGTGGATTCGGGTTGCGTCAACCGCGCGGCGGGGAAACGCGCTTTGATTTCCCGGACGACGTAATCCCGGTTCGCCGTCAGTTCCTGGCACAACTCGCGCGCCCAACGCCGACATGCGGGATCGCCGTAGGCAGAAATCGCGGCTACGTATCCCATCACGTTGATGTGGGGCACGATGCCCTCGCAGGCCCGTTGCAAGGCTGCGCGCAACTCTGGATTCTGCGCGATCGCGACGCTGCAGCCCAAGCCCGGCAGGTTGAAAGTCTTGCTCGGCGCCATCAAGGTAATCGTCTGGAAGGCGATCTCCGGCGCCAGGGACGCCACCGGCACGTGCCGCGTGCCGTCCAGCAACAATTCGCAGTGGATTTCATCCGAACAGAGAACCAACCCGCGATCCAGGCAGAATTCCGCCAGCGCCTGCAGTTCATGGGCCGTGAAACTGCGTCCCACGGGGTTGTGCGGATTGCAAAGCAGAAGCAACTGCGCGTTGGAGGCCAAGGTCTGCCGGCCGGCGGCCAGATCGATTTCGTAGCGCAGGAAGCCGTCGGTTTCTGCGCAGGCCAAGGGAATGGATTGGAGCCGGCGCTCCTGCAGCGCCGGCGCGCGCAGAAAAGGCGGATACACCGGTTCGAAGGTCGCGACGGTCGAACCCGGTTGGCCGATAGCCCGCGTGACCGCGTTGAGGCCGCAGACCAGACCGGGCAGGAACACGAGATCGGCGGGCTGAACCTGCCACTGGTAGGCGTCGTCCAGATGCTGGCAAAAAACCGCGGCCAAGGCCTGCTCGGGGCCTCCGTAGCCGAACACGCCGTGATCGACCCGCGCATGCAGCGCGTCGATCACGGGTTGCGGCGATCGGAAATCCATGTCCGCGACCCAGAGCGGAATGACGTCCGCGTCATACGTCCCCCATTTGCCCGCGTCGGAGCCGAGCCGTTCCACGTATTGCATTGAGCGCTCCCCGGTGTTGGTGACAGGTTCAGGCGACGGATGCGAGGCTTGGTATTCGTTCGTGCCCAGAAATTGCCTTTCGCGGGACGTGGTAACGGTGAGAGCGGCCCGCGCGATGGCCGAGGTGGCGACGGGCGAGGTAATGAGCAGGAAAAAGCCCAACACGGCCATGAGCAGCAGCAAGTTTGGCTGGCTGTCCACGAATTGGAAATAGAGCCCCGTCACGGTCAACAGCAACAGAATGCCCAGCGTCGAACCCAAACCGGCCGCATGCATACGCGCGATGGCGTTGGAAAACGTAAGGTTGCCCCAGGCCGCGAGCAACATGAGCAGGGTGCCGACGCCGGCTCCGCCCAAGAGGCCCCATTGCAGCCACGCGGCTGCCGCATCAGACGCCAGCATACCCGCCCCTGTCAGGTTTCGCGTTGCTCAAGGTACTGCGCCAGCAGGAAAGTGCCCAGGAAACCGAGCACGGCCGTCACGATGGCGATGTCCACGATGGCCGAATTGCGCAACAGCAGGGCGATCAGCAGAATCAGGCCCACGGCTTGCACGGACAGCTGATCGAACGAAATCGCCCGGTCCGTTACGGTAGGCCCCAGGATCAGCCGCAAGACGGTGAGGATCATGGCGAGGCCCAATACCAGGATCAGGATCAGCAAGCCGGCGCGAAAGGGATCCGTGAAATCAAGCATGGTCATTCGCGCGCGAGTTCCAGGATGCGCCGCTCGAAGCCGTACTTCAGATGCGCGCGGAATTGCTCTGGGCGGCGGCCGTCCAACAGATGCACGTACAACGTGCGGGCGCCGTTGCGGGCATCGCGCGTGTCGACCGAGATCGTGCCGGGCGTCAAGGTGATGACCGTAGCCAGCACCAGAACCTCCATGTCCGAGTCCGCCGTCACTTCGTAGGCCACGATAGCCTGTTCATAGGTTTTGTGCGCCAGAATCTGCAACAGCACTTGGGCGCAGGAGACCGCGATGGTCCAGAACAGGTACAGAATGAACAGAACCGCGCGCACCAGCCAACGCCCGTACGCGCGTTGGTACAGGGTCAGGATAACCGTCGCGAAGAGGAAACCGCCCGCCGCGGCCTTGACGGTATAGGTTCCGTTGAACGCAGGCCATAGCAGAGTCAGGAAGATATGGCCCAGCAAGAGCGTGAGCCGATCGCGGATGGCGAACGGGGACGCGCCGCTGGACGCGTCCGCGCGGCGCGGCGGGCGTGCCTTGGACATGCGATCAGTGATCCTCCGTCGTCAGCGTCTCCGCGAGCCCGGCCTGCTGGATGTACGCCTGGCGGTCGTGCAATTGTTCCGCGGCGCGGGCGGAGAGCGTCCAGAGCTGTTGGCCGAAGAGGCCGATGATCAGGCTGCAGGCCACCAGGCTGCCTACCGGCGACAGGGACAGCAGGCCGGGCGCGCGCAAAGCGGCGGCCTGCGTCTGGGGCTGGGGGCGAAACCGGCCCCAAAAGAAACTCTGCCATAAGCGCACGATCACCGTCAGCGTCAAGACGCTGCTGGCGACGGCGACGGCCATGAGGCCCCATTGCCGATCCGACACCAGCAACTGGAAGATGCCCAACTTGCCGAGGAAGCCGCTGAACGGGGGAATGCCCGCCAAGGCGATGGCCGCCAGGAAAAACCAGATGCCCAACCCGGTTTTGTGGGCCAGCAGGCCGCGGTTGCCCCGCACGCCCGCGTGAATCCGACCGGACTGGAATTCATGCTCCACGATGCCGCTGGCCATCAACAAAGCGGTTTTGACGATCATGTGATGCACCAGATAGACAATCGCCGCGGCGAAACACAGTTCGGGGCTGAGCGTGCCCGTGCCGGCCAACGCCAGTCCCACGAAAATGAAACCTACATGGCTGACGATCTGGAAGCTGAGAACGCGGCGGATGGTCTGGCAGGCCAGCGCGCCCAAGGTCCCCACGGCAATGGACGCGCCTGCCACCAGCATGAACAGCAGATGCCATTGCATCAGCACCTGGGGAAAGAGGAGAGGGTATATGCGCATGAGCGTATAGAGGCCGACTTTCGTCAACAGGCCCCCGAACAGGGCGTTCACGGTTGGGTGGGTGGTGTAATAGCTGCAGGGCAGCCAAAAATGCAACGGAAACAAGGCGGACTTGCTGCCGAAGGCCACGAACAGCAATCCGGCCAAGACCGGCACGACCCAAGGCGGAGCGGCCTCCTGGGCCAGCAGGGACGCGAGATGCGCCAGATTGAGCGTGCCGAAGACGCCGTAGGTAATGGCGATGCCGCCCAGAAAAATCATGCTGGACAAGAGATTGAGCACGACGAAACGCATGCCGCCGCGAATCTGGTCCGCCTGACCGCCCAGCGACAGCAGAACGAAGCTGGAAATCACGAGAATTTCGTAAAAGACGTACAGGTTGAAGAGATCGCCGGCCAAGAACGCGCCATTGACGCCCATGAGCAGAAACAGGGACAGCGGAAAGTAGCCCATGCGGCTCCGGTCATCCAGGAGATCCATCGCGTAGGGAATGGACGCCACGTAGATCAGGGCGGTGACCGCCAACATGATAGCGGCGAAAACGTCCGCCACGAGCACGATGCCGAAAGGTCCCTGGCGCGCGCCGACGTGCAGCACCAGCGTCTCTCCCTGCGCGGTGTACAGGAGCAGGCCGACCGCCAGCGCCAGATTCGCGAGGCCCGCGGCCAGGGCGATGGCGTTCTGCGCGTGCAGGCCGGGCCGCAGCGCGATCGGCCCGAGAGCCAGGCCCAGGCCGGCGCCCAGCAGAGGCAGCATCGCGAAGACGGCCAACAGGTTGGGCAGAGCCGAAAAATCCGACATGGCTGGGCGCGTTACCGAGAGGCCGACGGCGGCGTTTCCGACGCGCGCGCTTCCCATTCCAGCCACAGGAAATCGACCGGCTCGGCATCCTTGCCGGGCGCGAAGCGCTCGACGCTGCGGTACGGTTGATAGAGTTCCGGGGACGCGTCCGCGTTCGGCGCTGCCGGCCGTTCCACCTCGTGCAGGCGTTGCACCAAGGCCACCAAATAGGCGGTCAAGCCGAAACTGATCACGATCGCCGTCAGGATCAAGGCATGGGGCAAGGGATCCGCGAACGCGGCCGGATCGGGATAACCGGGTTGGTTCAGCAACGTCTTGTCCAGTATGGGTTCCCGTCCGGCGGTCAGCCGCGTCGTACCGAATATAACGAGATTGAAGGCATGGCTGAGCAGCCCTAGGCCCAAAATCAGTTTGATGGCGTGCTGGGACAGAATCAGGTAGGTGCCGCAGGCCAGCAAAGCCGCGACCAGCAGCGCCAAAACGTAAACGCTCATTGCGCGGCCGGCTCGATCGCCCTTTCCGCCTCCGCGGACGCTGGGGCGTCCGGGCCCGGCGTCTGGGACGCGAACGTCAGGGTCAAGTCCAGAAAGAAGCGCGCGGTCACGGACATGACGACGAGAAAGACGCCGAAATCGAAGGTGGTCGGCGTGCCCACGTCGATGGCGACCACCGGAATGCGGAACCAAAAAGCCGCGAAGATCGCGCCTTCGAAAAAGAAGCCCAACGCCATGGAGACGAGGCTCACCAAAAGCCCGCCTCCGGCCATGGGGAGCAAAAGGCGCCCGATCCGGTGCTGCACCTCGCGGGCGCTCAAACTGATGATCCGCAATTCAATGGCGGCCGCGGCCATGAGGCCGCCGACGAAACCGCCGCCCGGCAGATCATGGCCCCGCAACAGGAAAAAGACGGCCAGCAACACCAGCGCGGCCGCCAACGCGGACAGCAGGTATTTGCGATACAGTTCAGTCATGGCGCGGCGGGATGGGGGCGGGACGGGACGCGCGTTACGAAGCGGTGCCGCGCCGGTCGGCGCGGCGCGCCCGTAAGCGATAGGAGCGGACCAAATTGTACACGCCGAGGCCGGCAATGGCGATCACCGTTATTTCGCCGAAAGTGTCATACCCCCTGAAATCGACCAGGATCACGTTGACGACGTTGGCGCCGCCATGCGCGCCCAAGGCGGAATGCCGCAGCATTTCCTGGCTGATGGGGGACACGAAAGGCTCTCCGGCCGTGAGCAGCACCAGAACGAAGCCGAACAGCCCCATGCCCAGCGCGAGCAGGATATTGCGCAGGCGGGGCCACCCGGTCAGGCGCGGCGGTTCCACCGTGGGCAACTTGAAAAACAGAATGATGATGAGCAGAAACAGCAGCACTTCAACCAGGAGCTGCGTCAGCGCCAAGTCGGGCGCGGCGAACAGAACGAACCAGAGCGCCACGACCAAGCCCACCACGCTCAAGGCGATCACCGCCGTCAGGCGCACCCACTTCAGAACGGCGGTCAAGGCCGCCGCGATCGCGAGCGCAGCCAACACGATCTCCAGCAGCGGCCACACGCGGCTTTCCGAAACAATCCGCATCATGTCGGGACTGATCGCCAGATCGAAACGCCGCCACGGCAAGGTCACGAACGCCAGCGCAATGGCCAGGACCACGGCGATATGGGTGGTTAACGAGCGGCTCTGCAGGAAATCGGTGACGCGTTCCGCCGTCCCGCGCAACATGTGCAGAAACAGTTCGAACAGGGTTTCGCCCGCCGGCAGGCGCTGGACGCTGCGCGCGGCCAGCGACCGCAACCGCGGTTGCAGCAGAAAGGCCGCGCCGCCTATCAGCAGCGCGGCCAGCGAAAGGGCCAGGGGCAGGCCCCAACCGGTCCACAAATGCACTTCGAAGTGGTCCGCAGGCCCCGCGAGGGAGGCGGCGCTTTGGGCCAGCAGGGGCTGGAGCCAGCCGTTCAGGCCCAGAGGCAGGGCCAGGCTGACCGCGGACAGGCTCAAGGGTCCGACCACCATGCTTTTCGGCGGCAGATGCATGTAGAGGTCCGTATCGGCGTCATCCGGCGTCGCGCGCAGAAAAACGTTGACGATGAAAACGAGGCCGATGGCGACGAACGCGGCGCCGGCCGCGACGACCCCGAACATGGATAGCCATCCCAGCCAGGACCAGGCCGACGGCGCCTGATGTTGCAGGGCGTCCAGCAGGTATTCTTTGGCCACGAAGCCCGGCCATACCGGGATGCTCATGAGGGAAAGCGCAGCCAGCGCCGTCGCGGCGAAAACGGCTTTGAGAGGGCGCGCCAAGGCCGCCAGGCTGGTGACGATGCGGGTGCTGGCGGCATGCTCCACCATGCCGACCACCAGGAACAGGGGGCCTTTGTACAAGGCATGGGCCAGGATGCCCAGGGCCGCGGCGAGGGCGGCTGCTTTCCCGGTCATGCTCAAGGCCACGAAGAGCAGGCCCAGCTGGGCCAACGTGGCGTACGCCAACACCGCCTTGAGATCCGTTTTGGTCAAGGCGATGCCGGCGCTGATCACGGCGGTTACGGTGCCGAAAGCGGCGAGGAGGGGCAACCACGCGGGATGTTCGGCGAACAGGGGGTGGAAACGGGCGGCCAGGAACACGCCGGCCTTGACCATCGTCGCGGAATGCAGATAGGCGCTGGCGGGCGTCGGCGCCGTCATGGCCCCCGGCAACCAAAAGTGGAAGGGAAATTGCCCGGACTTGGTAAAAGCGCCGACGAGCATCAGGACCAGCGCCAACGTGACGTTGGGCTGCGCGAAATCCCACGGAGCCTGCACGAGATAGGACACGGAGTAGGAATCGGCGGCCGCGGCCAGCAGCAGCAGGCCCCACAACAGGCAGAGACCGCCGGCGCCCGTTACGAAGAGCGCATTGCGGGCGGCCTTCTGGCTGATTTCCGAGTCGTACCGGTGGCCGATCAACAGATAGCTGGTGATCGACGTGCCTTCCCAAAAGATGAAGAGCAGCAGCACGTTGTCGGCCCAGACGATGCCCAGCATGCAGGCCATGAACAGGAACAGGAACAGGTAGAAACTCCCCTGCCGAACATCCGCGTAGAGGTAATAATGGGTGTAATGCGCCACCGCCGCGCCGATCAGGAGAATAATGACGGTGAAAAGGAAGCCCAGGCCGTCCACGCGCAACGCGATCGCCAGCCCTACGCTGTCCACCCAAGGCCAATGTTCCGCGTACGGCGTCTGGGCCGACGGCCCGATCCGGAACCACAGGTAGCCCAGCAGGATCAAGGGCGCCAAGCCCGCGGCCCAGCCCGCGTAGGGCTTGCGTTCGGGCGCGGCGCGCCAAAGCGCGAGGCCGCAGCCGCTGAGAAGGACGAGGCAGGCAAGGAGCATGGAAGGGCGATAAATCCAAAGGGAGGCGGCGTAGCGAGCGGAATAGCCTTGGTTCGATCCAATCGTCTTACAATATAGCGAATCGTATCAAAATCCGGGGTTCCCTGCGGCCGTTCCGGCGGGGCGGGGAGCCCGGACAAGGGCTGGCGAGGGCGACGCGATGCGCATCATTCGCACTATTCAAGGCGGTTCCGACTATCTGATGGCGGCGCGGTTCACGGGGGACGGCCAATGGTTGGTGACGGCCGGCATGAACGGCCACCTGCATTTGCGGACCGCGCCGGATTGGCGCCGCGTCCGCCCTGTCCCCGGCCATGGCAAAAGCGTCAACGCCTTGGCCCTGAACTGCGCCGAAAATCGCCTGGCCACGGGCAGCAGCGACTGCCGGGTCTTCATTTGGTCCTTTCCGGAGTGTGAACTGCTGCACCAAATGCAGGATCGCAAGCAAGTCGTGTCTGGCTTGGGCGTAGCTCGCTCCGGCGCGCACTTCGCGGCGTGCGCCTATGGCGGACGCGTGGCGCTGTGGGATTTCCAGGGCAATCCCGTGGCGGACTTCAAGGCCAGCGCCCGGAATCTGTCCGCGGTCGCGTTCGCGCCCGATGATGCCGCGTTGCTCACAGGCGGTCTGGGCGGACAGCTGACGCTCTGGTCCCTGCCGGAAGGCCAAGCGATCGGCTCCATTGATGCGCACGACGTCGCGTTGAGTTATTGCCAATATCTGCCCGATGGCCAAGTCCTGACCCTGGGCTATGACGGTTTCCTGAAGCTGTGGGATCCGGCCCATTGGGGCCTCGTCCGCGCCACGCGCCTGCATGACGAGCGCATCACGGGTTTCAGCGTTGACCTGGCGCGGCAGCGGGCGCTGGTCTTGACGCATGGCTTGATCCGGCTCTTCGACTTGGCGCAGTGGCGCGTCGCGGACGCACTGTCCGTGGATTCCCGCGTGCTGTCGTGCGGCGCTTTCGCGCCGGACGGACGCACGGCCTTGGCGGCGGCCGCCGACGGTCGGATACGCCTTTTGGATCTCGCCGCTTGAAGCGCGCCGCCCCTGGCGTTGAGTCTTGTTCGTAAACGATATGGATGGAAGGAATTCGCATGCCCTCTGAAACGACGTCGCCCTCTCTCTGGCTCAATCTGAACGAAAATCCGCGCATGGTGTCCTGGCGGGTGGAGCAGGCCGTTATGAACGCCCTGTCCTCGCTCAACCGCTATCCCGGCGACCTCAGCGCTTTTGAAAGCCGCATAGCCGATTACGTAGGGCAGGGCTTTACGGCTGACAACATCACGATTGGGCACGGCGGCAGCGATGTTTTGCATCGCATCGTCCGGAACTGCCTGGCGCCCGGCGACGAGGCCATCATTCCCATCCCGGCGTTTCCGTTGTACGCCCTAGGCGTGACTCAGCTCGGGGGCAAACCCGTGTTCGTCGAGTGCGACCACGAGTTCACCCTGGACCCGGACGAGGTTCTGGCCCAGGTATCGTCCAAAACCAAGTTGCTATACCTTACCAGTCCCAATAATCCCAGTGGCCTGACGTTGCCCCAAACGCACCTGGATTACCTGTTGGAGCGTGTGCCGGCGCGCGTCCTGGTGGTGTTTGACGAGGTGTACTGGCATTTTGCGGAGCAACCGGACCGCGCGCGGGCCTACGCGCACGCGCAGGCGCGCGACAATATCGTGATTTTGCACAGTTTCTCCAAAGCCTTCGGCTTGGCGGGCTTGCGCCTGGGGTACGGGATCTGCACGGCCCAAACCAAGACGCGCGTCAATCGCGGCAACACGGAATTTCGCTTCAACCATTTGGTGCGGGCAGCCGGAGAGGCCGCGTTGCAGGACGCGGCTTTCGTCTCGGAATCCATCGCCCTGATGCAGGACCAACGCCAACGCCTGTACGCGGGCCTCAAGGCGATGGCCGGCATTGAACGCGTTTTGCCGAGCCAAGCCAGCTTCGTGTCGTTTCGTCCCGTGCCGTCCAGCGCATGGGTCGCGGCGCAGTTGGCGGAACGTCGGATCCGGGTGCGCGAACTGACTGCGTTCCATATGCCCGGCTGGCTCCGGGTTTCGGTAGGATTGCCCAACGAAAACGAGATTTTCCTCCATGAGGTGCAAGAAGTATTGGCGCGCGCGAGCTAGTTCGCGTTGACAGGCATGGGGTATCCCGGGCCGCCAGCGGTTATCCTCACGGGGGTTGATCCGTTCGCGCGTGCCTACCGGATGGCGCCCGGTTGGCTGATGCCCATGTGGATGCCCATGCGACGTTATATGAGGGGTTCCTGCTCTATGCCGAGACGACGAAAAGTCCGGTACCGTCCTGGGATCGAAACTCTGGTCTGGACGGCCTACGCAAGTCCACGCCCGTTACGGTTAGAGTACGGGGAGGGGGCGGCGGACTTTCACCGGTAGGCCGCCAAGTGCGCCCCGGGACCTCGGCGCGGCCCTCGCGGGCGCGGCCGGCAGGCCGACGCTTACCGCGCACAAGACGACGAGGCCCTCTGGGATAATGCGCGGGCCGCATACGCGCAACGCGGCGACGAGAGGCCGGAAGCATGGCCTCCTCTTGGACGAGCCAGCTGGCCGCGTCCCAGCCTGACGCAGCGCGGCAAAATGCGATCGGTCTTGGCAGATCCGTTGCGCGCGCCAAGGCATGAGAGCTTGCGGGACCGGCGAACGCGCGTTCGCCGGTCCCGCAAGTTTTTTTGCTGGTAGGCCAGCCACGCCTGCGCGTCCGCCGTTTAGAACATCGGCCACATGTGGAACAGGCCGCTTTCCTTCTTGGCGCCGTACTCGCGGGTCTGCACGTCAATGACGGCCATCACGGCGACGTTGACGATATCCCGCACTTCCGCCCCCGTTTCCAGCGCGTGAATGGGCTGGTTCAGGCCCACCAGAATCGGACCGATTTTGTCGGCTCCGCCCAGGCGATTCACCAATTTGTACGAGGCGTTGGCCGCGCTCAGCGAAGGGAAGATCAGCACGTTGGCGTCGGACACGCCGCTGAAAGGATACACTTGGGACATCAGATCGGGTTCCACGGCCACGTCCGCCTGCATTTCGCCGTCCACGACCATCTCGGCGCGCAACGCCTTGACCTTTTCCGCCGCCCGGCGCATCTTGTCGGGTTCCGGTCCCCGCGTACTGCCGAAGTTGGAATAGCTGACCATCGCGATGCGCGGCTCCACGTCGAAGCGCATCGCCACGTCCGCGGCGTTGACGGCAATCGCGGCCAATTGATCCGGGTTCGGGTCGACGTTGATCGTCGCGTCCGAGAAGAAATAGAGTTTGTCGTTCACGATCATGACGTAGACGCCGCTGACGACGGAGCGGTTCTCCAGCACGCCGACCACCTGCAGGGCCGGACGCACGACGTCGGGATAGTTGTACGTCAGGCCGGATATGAACGCGTCGGCGTAGCCGGTTTTCACCATCATGCTGCCGTAATAGTTCTCTTGCATCATGAGCTCGCGGGCCATGGTCACGGTTACGCCTTTGCGCTGTCGACTCGCGTAGAACAGTTCGACGTACTCGTCCAGTTCGGAGCTGGACGCGGGATTGATGACCTCCGGCTCGAAATCGAGATTGAGGCTCTCGCACTGGGCCCGCACCTGCTCGGGCTGGCCCAGGAGCATGACGTCGGCGATGCCCTCCTGCTGGATGGCGTACGCGGCGCGCACGATGGAGGGATGCTGGCCCTCGGCGAAGGCCAGGCGTTTGGGATCGCGGCTGGCCTTGATCTGCATGAAGCGCAATACCTGTTCGGTTTTGCCGAGGCGCTCGGTCAACTGATCCAGGTAATCGCCCAGATCCAGTTCGCGCCGCGCCACGCCTGAATCCATGGCGGCCTTGGCCACGGCCGGCGCGACCCACATGAGGGCGCGCAGATCCAAAGGCTTGGGAATGACGTATTCCGGGCCCATGACGAGGCGTTCCTGGCCGTACGCGGCCAGCACGGAATCCGGCACGTCTTCCTCGGTCAGTTCGGCCAGCGCGCGGGCCGCCGCCACTTTCATTTCCATGTTGATGGCGCGGGCATGCACGTCCAGGGCGCCGCGGAAGATGTAGGGAAAGCCCAGCACGTTGTTCACCTGGTTGGGGTAATCGCTGCGGCCGGTACCCACGATCACCGTATCCGAACGGGCGCTTTTGGCGTCGTCGTAGTCAATCTCCGGATCCGGGTTGGCCATGGCGAAAATGACGGGATCGCGGGCCATGCTGCGGACCATGGCTTGATCCATGGCGCCTTTGGCGGACAAGCCGATGAAAACGTCGGCGTCGTTGACCGCTTCGCGCAAGGTGCGGAGATGGGTTGGGCGGGCATGGCGTTGCTTGTAGACGTTCATGCCCTCTTCGCGGCCTTCGTAGATGACGCCGCGGGTGTCGCACACGAGGACGTTCTCCGGATCGGCGCCCAACGCCGCGAAAAATTCGGCGCAGGCGAGCCCGGAGGCGCCCGCGCCGTTGACCACGATTCGCACCTCGTCGATCTTCTTGTTGACGATCTTCAGGGCGTTGATGAGACCGGCCCCCGAGATGATGGCCGTGCCGTGCTGATCGTCGTGGAAGACGGGAATGTCCAGTTCCTTGCGCAGGACTTCCTCGATGTAGAAGCACTCGGGCGCCTTGATGTCCTCGAGATGGATGCCGCCGAAGGTCGGGGCGACGTTGATGCAGAAATTGATGATGTCGTCCGCGTTCTGGGTGTCGAGTTCCAGATCGAAGACGTCAATGTCGGCGAACCGCTTGAACAGCACGGCCTTGCCTTCCATGACGGGCTTGGAGGCCAGGGCGCCGCGATTGCCCATGCCCAAAATGGCCGTGCCGTTGCTGATGACGCCGATGAGGTTGCCTTTGGCCGTGTAGCGATAGGCGGTTTGCGGATCCCTGTCGATTTCCTCTACCGGGTCCGCCACGCCGGGGGAATAGGCCAAGGCCAGATCCCGTTGGGTCGACATCGGCTTGGTGGCCGTAATCTTGAGCTTGCCCGGACGTTTGCCCTCGTGGTATTCCAAGGCTTCCTGGCGAGAGATACGAGCGGTGTCATTGGTCATGGAGCGTACCGTACGTGTATGGGGAGAGGAGCCAAGCTATAAACGTTGACCATGCGAAATACTAGCATAGGCAACCCGACTCGGGCATTGAGCGAGGGTCCGAATCCGGGTTGCGCCGGCGCCAGACGCGACCGCGTGGCAGGCCCGCCGGCGGCCCGGCGGAGACGCGTCCGGGCGGGCCCGCGCTATAAGGCCCGGCTGGCGTCGAAGAAGAGCTTGGCGTAGTAGCCGACGTAACACAGCAGAAGCGGCAGCCCAATGCTCTTGCCCGCCTGGTAGCGGGTGAACCAGGCGATCAGGAAGGGCAACGCGCTGGTGGCGAGCATGACGGGATAATCCAGCCACAGGAGCGAAGCGGGCGCGGCCAAGGGCTTGACGGCGGCCGTGATGCCGACGATGGCCAGCACGTTGAAGATGTTGCTGCCTACCAGATTGCCGACCGCGATGGCCCGTTCGCCGCGCCGAATGGCGATAACGGTGGTCACCAGTTCCGGCAGGCTGGTGCCCAGCGCCACCACGGAAAGGCCGATGAACAGTTCGCTGATGCCGGCGATGCGGGCCAATTGGCTGGCGCTGGCCACCAGCCATTGCGCGCCCAGCGCCAGCCCGGCGATGGAGAGCGTCAGAAGCAGCAGATTGAGGCCGAGGGTGCGCGCGCCGGCGCCCTCGGGCGCGGCGTCTCCGCCTTCGTTCAGGGCGGATCCGGCGCGATAGCTGTAGGCCATGAAGAGGCCAAGACCGGCAACCAGCAGCGCGCCCTCCCCGCGCGTGACGACGCCGTCCCAGGAAAATCCCACCAGCAGGCCAGAGACGAACAACATGTAGGGATACTCCCGCCGCAGCAGGGTCTTTTCCATGGGCAGGACGGCGATCACGGCCCCCACGCCCAGAATCAAGCTGATGTTCGTGATATTGCTGCCGATTACGTTGCCGATGGCCAGATTGCCGGCGGCGCCCTCCCGGAAATTGGCCAGCAGGCTGACCACCAATTCCGGCAGGCTGGTGCCGAAGGCCACTATGGTCAGGCCGATGACGGTGGGCGAAAGCCCCATCAGAACCGCCAAGCGGCTGGCGCTTTTGACCAGCCAAGTGCCGGACAAAAGCAGGATCGCCAAGCCCGCGAGCAACTGCGCGCTCAGGAACGGTACGGATTGGGTTAACGCCATTCCCGTCAAAAGGGTAATGGGGGAAGGCGGCTACGCGGCGGCGGCGATGCCGGCAAGGCGGCCCTGCATGCTCCAGGCCCCCGCCCACGTGATGTCCGCGTGGATCAGGCAGCCCAACAGATCCTGCTCGGATTCCACGAACACCAGCTTGTTTTGACGGGTGCGGCCCATCCATTTGCCTTTATGCTTCTTCTCGACCAGAATTTCCGGCGCGGTGCCAAGCAGTTTCCGGTTATGGTCCAGGCAGATGGCCTGCATCAACGCGTCCAGGCGGCGATGCCGCTGCTTCTTGACGTCTGCCGGCACGTCGTCCGCCATGCGACGCGCGCTGACCGTATCCGGTCGGGGACTGTAACGCGCCAAGTGGGCCTTGTCCAGCCGCAAGTCCTGCAACAGGGCGTAGGTATCCTCGAATTGCGCGTCCGTCTCGCCGCAGAAACCCACGATGACGTCGGTGTTGATGCTGCATCCCGGCACGTCCGCGCGCAGGCGTTGCACCAAATCCCGGTAATCGGCGTTGGCGTAGCCCCGGCGCATGTTCGCCAGTACCTGATCGTTGCCGGCCTGGACCGGCACTTCGAAATGCTCGCATACCTTGGGCAGGTCGCGCACGGCCTGCACGATGCGATCCGACAGGTAGGAAGGATGGCTGGTCAGGAAGCGAAGGCGCCACAGACCCGGGATGTCGTGCAAGGCGTATAGCAGATCCGCCAGATCCGGCACGTCCGAATGGGCCAGTCCCTGATGCTGCGGCACCGTAGCGCTGTGCCCGAGCGGTCCCGCCTGGTCGTATCCGTAGCGATCCACGATCTGGCCCAGCAAGGTGACTTCCCGGGCGCCCTGCCGGACGCGCTGGGCGACTTCGGCGTAGATGTCCGGCAAGGGCCGGCTGCGCTCCACGCCGCGCCGGAAAGGGATGATGCAGAAGGTGCAGGCATGGCTGCACCCGTACACGACCGGCACGAAAGACGTTACGCCGCTGGCTGCGCCGTCGGGACTGTAGGGCCGGGACGTGACGCGGTCTTGGGCCTGGTGCCGATCCCGGAGCAGGCGCCGTTCCAAGGCGCTGGCCGTGCGGTTCAGGCGCTCCCGTTGCAGGTGCTGCACCAAGGGCGCCGCCTCGCTGGGCGGCATAAAAACGTCTACGTAGGGGAAACGTCGGGTCAGGGCGGGACTGGGGTTGACCCCGACCAGGCATCCCATCAAGGCCAAGGTGCGCCCCGGCTTCTGTTCTTTCCACTGCTTGAGCGCGCCCAATTTGCCGGCGGCTTTGTCTTCTGCGCCCTGTCGCACCACGCACGTATTGACCACGGCAATATCGGCCGCCTGCAACCGGGCGGCCGGTTGCAACCCCAAATGCATCAAGGCGTCCGCCACGTGTTGGCTGTCCGCCGTATTCATCTGGCAGCCGATGGTCCAGATGTGAAAGCGCTGGGCGTCGGGGGACATGAGCGGAAGCGACGTAACGAAAGCCCATCAGACGGAGGGCCGCGCGGAACCGAAAACTCCGCGCGTCTCAAGGCGAATCATTATCCCACGTTTGGGTTGGTCGGGTAAACATTGATCTGCTCCAGGCACGCTCTGGACGGCAGGGAAGCCGCGAACAGGATGGTAGCGGCCACGTCTTCCGCCTGCAGCATGGCGGCTCTCTCGGCCAGGGGCGGCGGTTCGGGGCGCCGATCCAGAATGGGCGTAGCCGCGACCCCGGGATTGACCAATACGCACCGGATGTTGAAGGGATTGCCCTCTTCGTTGGAGACGCGGTTCAGGGCCCGCAGGCCGATCTTGCTGCTGCTGTACGCTACTCCCGACAGCAGGCTGGGGAAATTGCCCGCCCGCGAGGCGACGTTGACGATCGTGCCGCGCCGCGCCGCTTTCATGGCCGGCATGACCAATTGGGTCAGGCGAAAAGCGGCCTTCAAATTGACCGCCATAATGCTGTCCCACTCTTCCAGGCGGGTGTCGGCGACCGAGCGCGCCGGCACGTTCATGCCGGCGTTGTTGACGAGGATTTCGATCGCGCCCAACTGGTTCACGGCGGCGGCATGAACGGCCTCCAGCTGGGCGGCGTCGCCCGCGTCCGCCGGCAAGGCCAGGACGCGGCGGTCCGGGCGGTCCAGGTCGCGCGCCATGGCCTGCAGCTTCGCGGCGGTTCGGGCTGTCAGGGCCACATGCGCTCCCTTCTGGGCGAACATGACGGCCGTGGCCTCGCCGAAACCGCTGCTGGCTCCCGTCACGAGCACGTTGCGTCCAGCCAAATCCAGCATGTCTCGCTTGCTCCTTGTTCCATCTTCGTCAGGCTCCGCCCAGCCTCAGACTCCGCCCAGTCCGGGCGCGCCCTGTGCGTCCCGCGCATCCGATGCGCGCAGTGCGTCGTCTTCCGCCGTGCCGAGGTCAACCCTGCAATGATAAGGGTACGCGCCGGGAATGAGGGCATCCTGAGACGCGCGGCGCGCGCAGGCAACGGGCGCTCAGGACGCGCCTTGTCCATGCATTGGGACGCGCGGCGCGCGCGGGCAACGGGCGCTGCTGGTTATAATGGTTGACATCGCGCGGATGCCCGCGCTTGTCCCTGCCCGACGCGCTAGGTCTGATGAGAGTAATGTAATTGAACGCCTGGATGCCTCATGATCGGCGGCGCGGCGGCGCGTGGCGCGCCCGCGCCGTCTTGGCCTTGCCGCCGCGGAGGCCTGGACCGGCGTGCGGGCACGGCTCGTTCATTCTGCCCGCGGCTTCGCCATGGCTCTGGCCTTAGCGCCGGCCGCGCGCCCGGCCCGGCCCGTCAACGCTATCGTTTTCGATGTCGACGGCGTGCTCTGGGATACGCGCCAGAGCTACGATCAGGCCATTTTCCAGACCGTGGATCACGTCATGGGCAGTTTGGAGCGGACGGATTTGCAAGGTTGTCTGTCGCCTTCGGATTTGCGTCTGATGCGGCGGGCCGGCCGGCTCAACAGCGACTGGGATCTGACGTACGTGCTGGTATCCGCCTTGTTGGCTGGGTATGCGGACATGGCCGAGGCCGCCCGCGCGACGGCCGGCCAAGGCGTCGCGTGGGCATGGGCGTCGCGCGGACCGGCCGCGCGGCTGGAATTTGACATAATCAAAAGGTGGTTCGATTGCGTATACTGGGGCCACGCGGATTTCGTCCGTTTCGTCGGCCCGCCCGCGCCCCCCTTGCCCCCGCAGCCCGGCACGTGGCGTCAAGAAACTCCTTTCGTCGCGCCTGACGATTTTGCGCGTTTGCAGGCGTTGGGCGTATCCGCCCTGGGCATTGCCACGGGCCGGCCGCAACTTGAACTGCAAACCGTGCTGGACAACAGCCCTTTGCCACAGTATATTCCGCGCGCGCATATGTGTACGGGCGACATCTTGGCCAAACCGGATCCCCAGGTCATGGCGTGGTGCGTCGATCGCATGCGCGCGTCCAGCGCGCAGGACGCGCCGCCGGTTTCGTCCGTCCTGTATTGCGGCGATACGCGCGACGACGTGCAGTTGGTGCTGAACTACCGCGCGTGGCCCGCGCGCGCGCCGCGCGCGGGCCTGTGGTTGGGCGCCGTCGCGGTCGTGCCTGAAGACGAATTCGATTTTTTCCTGCGCGCAGGCGCCGATGCCTGCATTGATCACGTCAGCCTCTTGCCCGCGACGGTAGAGGCGCTCAACGAAAGGGTCATCACTGAGCCATGAGCCAGAAACTTTGGATTCCAGGCCAAGACAGCCGGCCGGCCGGCAACGAGGAGCTGGTCTTGCCCGGCGGGAAAGCCGCGGCGCCTGAACCCGCCGCGCCGGCGCCGTCCGACGCCGACGCCGCGCCGCCGGCGACCGCGGCGGACGCAGAGCCTCAGGCGGCCCAGGAACAGGCGCAGGCCCTGCAGCAGTTCATTCAGAGTCTGCGCTATCCGCCCAATCCCGTGCAGGCGGCCTGCCCTCAATGCAGCGCGCAGGTCAGTTCGCTCGTATTTCCCGTGCAGGACTACGGAGCCAACCCGGAGCTCCTGAACATGTTCCTGTCGGGACAGCTGGAACGCATGCTCTGCACCGCGTGCGGCCACGCGCTGGCGTTGAGTTTTCCCGTCCTGGTGCATTGGCCGCAGAAGGAATTCCTGGGCGTCGTCGTGCCGGAGGCCAACGCGGCCAAGGAAGCGCCGCAAACGCTGATCGGCCAACTGACCTCCGCCTTCATGGCCAAAGTCCCGCAAGCCGAACGCAAGGGGTACATGCTGACGCCCAAGCAGTTTCTGACGTTGGAACGCCTGCGGGACGCGCTCTGGGCATTCCAGGGCGTGACCAAGGCCATGCGGCAACGCCAGCAGGCGCGCACCGCGCTTCTGCAACGCCTGCTACAGGTAGGGGATGACGAAGGCGCCTTGCGCGCGCTGGCGCAATCCGAAGCCGCGCAGATTGACCGCGCGTTCATTCTGCAAGTCAGCCAAATGGCCATGCAGGCTGCCTCTGAGGGGGAAGGCGCCGTTGCCTTGGACCAACTGCTGGCTTTCCTCATGCAGAACACCGCGGCGGGCCAGGCCGTGCAGCAGCAGCAGCGGACGGCGGAAGACCTGGCCACGCGCATGCAGCAAGGCATGGATATGGCGGAACAAGCCCGCGTGTTGTCCCGGCACTGGCCGCAAGAAGGCGGCCGCGAAATCGTTTTGTCCCTGGTGCAGGCGATGCCCCAGCGTTTCGGGTACGAGTTTTTGCTTGAGTTGTCCACGCTCATTGAACTGGAAGCGCAAGCGGATCGGCGCCAGGCCCTGGAAGATATGCGCAGCCAGATCGACGCGGCCATGAAAGCCGTCGCGCAACAACAGGCCCGGTTGCAGCAGAATGCCTACCAGGCCAGCGTATCCCTGATCTCCGGCGCGCTGGAAGCCGACGACCCGGCCGCGCTGCTGCGCAGCCAACTGCCGCTCCTCCGCGGTCCTCTGATGCCGGTCTTGATGCACATGATCAGCCAGGCCGAGAAGAACGGGGCCCGCGACGTGGTCAGGCAGCTGCTGCGCTTGCGCGACCTTGCGCTCCAGGTGCAGGCCGAAACGATGGACGCGGAGGAGCGCTTTCTGTTCCAGTTGATAACCGCCAAAACGGTAGGCGAAACGCGCGCGCTGATGGAAGCGAACCGAGCCCGGATTTCGCAGCAGCTGCTGCAGAAAATGCATGACATGGCCCAAGGTTTGCAGGAAAACGGCTTGGCGAATCAGGCCCAAAAAATCAGGTCCCTGCGCGGCCAACTGGCCTTGATGCGGTAGCTGCCGGCTCCGGTTCTGCGTACCGCGCGGATTGCAGCCAACGGGCCGGGCCGGCGGGGCCTTGGTTCTTGTTCTCGAGGAGGAAACGTCTGTATGTCGCAACGCAACTGGCTGAAAGGCGAGATCGTCACCACCGGCACGGAGATTCTGCTGGGCCAGATCGTGGATACGAACGCGGCCTGGATTGCCCAACAACTCAACGCCATCGGCATTCATCTGTATTACAAAAGCACGGTGGGCGACAACGAACGTCGGTTGTGCGCGCTGTTGCGGGTCTGCATGCAACGCAGCGACGTGGTCATCGTGACGGGCGGGCTTGGGCCTACGGCCGATGACATCACCCGCCAGGCCATCGCGCGGGCTGCCGGCGCGTCCCTGGTCATGCACCAGCCTACGTTGGCCCAGATCCGACGCCGTTTCTCCAACTGGGGGGCCCAGATGACCGCCAACAATCAGCAACAGGCCTTGATGCCCAGCGGCGCGGACATCGTGCCCAATCCTGTAGGCACGGCGCCGGGTTTCTGCGTCGAGAAAGACGGATGCCTCTTGTTCGCGCTGCCCGGCGTGCCGCGCGAAATGAAGCACCTCATGCAGGCAACCGTCCTGCCGCGCCTGCAGGCGCGGGCGGGCGGCGCCGGCGTCATTCGCGTGCGTACGCTGCGTACGATCGGCACGGGCGAAAGCGCGCTGGACCAAGAGCTCCGGGATCTGATGGAAGCGTCGAATCCGACGGTGGGCCTGGCCGCCCATACGGGACAGGCCGACGTGCGCCTCACGGCGCGCGGCGAGGACGAAGCGGAGGCGGAACGTTTGCTGGACGCCGTTGAAAAGGACGTACGCGCGCGCGTCGGCGATTTCGTTTACAGTACGCAAAAGGACAAGGACATCGCCGAGCATATCGTTGATCTTTGGGCGGCCAGGAAGCAAAGGCTGGCCGTAATCGAGCAGGATCGGGCCGCGCCCCTTGCCGCGCGCCTGCGCCGGGCGCGGGGCGACGCGATCTGGGACGATGGCCTCCAGGCGCGTATCGAGAGCCGGACGCGCCCGCTGTTCCCGCCGGCCGACGCCGCGGAAAGCGCCTACGAAGACGCCGTGCCCCGGATCGCGGCCGCGCTGGCCGCGGCAGGCTCCGCCGCGTACGCCCTGGCGGTGCTGGGAACGACTGATCCGAAGCATGGGGTCTACCAAAAGGAAAGGGGCTTCACGTGGATTCTGTGCCATGGTCCCGTCGGCGCCCGGCAGGTACGCCTCAACTTCGGCGGCGCGGATGAAATCACGACGGTCTGGAAGGGCAACCGCTGTTTTGATCTCCTGCGCCGGGCCTTGTTGGGCCTGGACTGAGGCGCGTTCGGCGCGCGCACGCGTCTTCATGGCCAAGGCTACGGGCAACGCCCGGGAGATCCGATATATAATCAGATAATCATGTAAGCTGGGCGATCTGGAAGCCCTCGGGATTTCGTTGCCTTTCGCTCCTGCATCGTTGCCGTCACAGCCAAGCCTCTTGGCTCCATTGCACGCGGATTGGACGTTGATGCACATTCCGTTGCTTCGCATGGCTTCCATCGTCGCCACTATGGTCGGCGCGCTGTTTTTGGTCCGATACGCGCCGCCCGCGTGGCAAGACGGCCTGTCCGTTCAGCAGCTCAGGCGGTGGATCGGGGACGAAGGCTTGGCGGCAGCCGGTTCTTGGGGACAAGGAGCGCCTGCGCCCGGCCCAGAACCGACCGCGCCCGCACGCCCCGCGGCGGCGGCGCCGACCGCGGCCGTGCCCATGCCGAACCGCGAAGCCGCGTCCATAGCCATCCCGTTTTTCCAGGACGCGCCCGCCGCGCCGGCATCCCGCTCGGAGCCCGTTGACGCCGCGGTCCTGGAAGCGCACCTTCCCGCGCCGGCCGCGGCCTTGACCGACGTGCCTACGATTGACATTTCCGAAAAAGTCCCGTCCGCTACGCCCACGCGTGCGGCGGCGCAACGGGCAGTGCCGCCGCAGGCGCCCCGTTCGCTGGCGTCCCCTTTGACCATGGCGCGGGGCGTGCAAACGTTGCTGCTCATGGGGAGCGACAAACGCGATGACGATTCCACATGGCGCATTGACGTAATCATGATCGCCGTCATCGACAACCGGGCCAAAAAGGTCGATCTCGTGTCCGTACCCCGCGATCTCTTTATCGAGAATCCGCCCTTGGAAAGCCCCAACAAGATCAATACCTTCGATTATTGGGGCGAGCAAGTAACGCCAGGAGGCGGCCCCGCCGTCATGAAACAGATTGTGCGGGACAATTTCGGCGTGCGCATCGACCATTACGCCCGCGTACGCTTCACGGGCTTCGTCCAAACGGTGGATGCCGTGGGCGGCGTTGACATTTACGTGCCCTGTCCGCTGTACGACATGATTCCGGAAGAAAATCTCTATCTGAGCTTGAGACCCGGCATGCATACCTTGAACGGAACCCAGGCCTTGGCCTACGTGCGCAGCCGGGCCCAAGGCGGCGATCTGTCCCGGGTGGAGCGACAGCAACAAGTGCTGATTGCCCTGCGGCAGAAATTCAGGACGCGGAATATGGTGCCCCAGATACCGGGTCTCTACAAGACGTTACGCAGCGCCGTAGATACGGACGTAGGCATCCTGGATGCCATCCATCTGGCGCGTTTGGGATATAACCTCAATTTCGACGACATACGGGTTTTGACGTTGCGGCCGCCTGATCACATGGAAACGGGGTGGGCCTACGGCATGCAGGTTTGGCTCCCGGATTGGGAACGCATCCGCGACGACGTTCAAGCCTTGCTGGACGCGCCCGGCGGCTCTCCTGCCGCTCCCGTAGGAGCCACGGCCAAGCAGATTGAGGTACAGTCGCGCGCGGCCCAAGGCTGCCAGTAAAGGTACGCGTCGGTTCAACTCTCGTCTCTCAAGTTATCCACGACCTCCATCAAGTCCAGGAGACCGCGCGGCGCCTGGCCGGCCCGCCCGCCGTCCGGCCAGGGCCGCAGGTCCAGGGGCTGGACCTGCGGCATCCTGTCCAGCCGGGTGCCGGGTACGGGGGCGGTGAAATCCGTGAGTGCCGCGGGACGATATCGGGCGCCGCCCGGATCAAGCGGCAGGCGCACAGGAACTGGCCCACGTCCTCGTCCTGCAGCGCATGGAGCCGAGACTTTGCGGCAGGCGGTACGCTTTCAATATCCGCGAGACGGGGGAAGGGCGTGGCCGCGCGGCGTCGCCCTTGACGCCGCGCGGATGGTGCCGCCCGGCCGAGCGCATCTCCCCAGTGCAGCTGCGGACCCAAGACCAGAGAGACCGGAAGATCCCGCGCCGAATTTCACTTCGCGGCCCTCGCGGGCGCGGCCGGCGCTCACCGCGAGCAGGGCGATGAAGCCCGCCCACCGTCTTATTGGACATCCTGCCAGCCATTTATTATCCTTCCCTTGGCCGATCCATCCGGAGCGCGGACCGGGCCCTATGACGGCGAGGCCTTCCGCGCCTGGCTCAAGCGGCGCGGCCTTGAGGCCGTCCTTCCGGTCCGCGGCCGGCGCGCGAACTCCCAGTCTTACGCCCCGGAGAAGTCAAATGCCCGCACGGCTTAGCTGAGAGAGGCCATGCCCCCTGCTCAACCGTCGTTACGGCGATACAAGCGTATACGCCGCCTGCAGTGCCTGTGGTGGCTAGGTCTGGCCCTGCTCTGCGGAAGCTGCACGGTTGCGCGCGAGCCAACGGCCCCCGCCGCGCCGACCGAGGCGCGCGCGGGCGCTACGATGTCCGTCGCCGCGTCCGCGCCGCGCGCTTATGCGCCCCCTCCTCTCCTTCCGCCCCATAACGACCTGATTTTACGGCGCCTTCGCGCCCGCTTGCGCCGGCCCGTCTTCGTGACCCACGCCGGGGACGGATCGGGACGTCTTTTCATCGTCGAGCAATTCGGCGCCATCCGCATTTGGCAAGACGACGCGCTGCTCCCGGATCCCTTCCTGGATATCTCGGCCAAGTTTCGCGAGGACGTCGCCGTACCGGAACCCGAGCAGTTCCTGCTCGGGCTGGCCTTTCCCCCCGATTTCGCGCGGCAGGCCCATTTCTACGTCAATTACACGGTGCATACGCGGAACGTCGGACGCTACACCTACGTGTCCCGTTTCGACGTCGACCCCGCCAACCCCAACCGCGGCCTGGCCGCGTCCGAACGGGTCCTGCTCCGCATTCCCCAGCCGGGGGCGATCCACAATGGCGGCATGCTGGCCTTCGGACCGGACCGCATGCTGTGGATCGGCCTGGGAGACGGCGGATACGAATCCGCCCACGCGGCCCAGGACCCGGCGCGTCTGCTCGGCAAGATGCTCCGCCTGGACGTGTTGGCCGGCCAGGCCGGCGCCTATCGCATCCCCCCCGACAATCCCTACGTCGGCGCGGACGGCGTGCGCCCCGAAATCTGGGCCTTGGGCCTGCGCAATCCCTGGCGTTACAGTTTCGACCGCGTCACGGGCGACCTCTGGATCGGCGACGTCGGCGGCCTCACCTACGAAGAGATTCATGTCGCGCGCACGGACCGGCCCCCCACCCATTGGAATTTCGGCTGGCCGATCTGGGAAGGCCGGCATTGCCGGCAGGCCGCGCAATGCCGGCGTCCGGATCTGGCCAGACCCCGCAAGGTCTTCCGATGGCGTGCCCCCCGAGTGTGCGCCATCATCGGCGGCTACGTCTACCGCGGCCGTCGCATGCCGGACTGGCGGGGGGATTACTTTGTCGGTGACTTTTGCGGCTCCATCTGGAAGCTGGCCAATCGCGGCACGCGCCAGGCGCCGGCGTGGGAAGCGAAGTTCTTGGCCAATATCGGCGTTGGCCTCAGTTCCTTCGGCGAAGACGAGGCGGGCGAACTCTACGCGGTGCATCACACAGGAGGTTCAATATACCGCCTGACGTCTACCTACGGCACCTACGCCGCGGCGCGCGCCGCGGTAGGACCGCAGATCCTCGTCCCGTCCGTCTTTGACGTCTATCTCCGCGACCGCCGTCTGATTTTGCTCAAAGCCCCGTGCGCGGACGCGGATACGGCGGCGCGGTTCTTCCTGCACGTCGTCCCGCAGGCCGCCGCGGACCTGCCGGCCGCGCGCCGCGCGGCCGGTTTCGACAACCGCGACTTCTGGTTCTCCGAGTACGGCGTGCGACGCAACGAGGCCTGCTGGGCGATCGTCCCGTTGCCGGCCTACGCCCTCCAACGCCTCCGCCTCGGACAAGCGGCCGGCGCGGGCGCGGCGGCCCGCTGGCTCTGGAGCGAGGACATCGTTTGGGCCCAGGGACAGGCCTACGGCACCTACGCCGGCGCGCGCGCCGCGGCGGGACCGCTCCTCGCCCGATCCGCCTTCGACGTCCATCTCCGCGACCGCCATCTGATTTTGCTCAAAGCCCCGTGCGCGGACGCGGATACGGCGGCGCGGTTCTTCCTGCACGTCGTCCCGCAGGCCGCCGCGGACCTGCCGGCCGCGCGCCGCGCGGCCGGTTTCGACAACCGCGACTTCTGGTTCTCCGAGTACGGCGTGCAACGCAACGAGGCCTGCTGGGCGATCGTCCCGTTGCCGGCCTACGCCCTCCAACGCCTCCGCCTCGGACAAGCGGCCGGCGCGGGCGCGGCGGCCCGCTGGAGCGAGGAGATCGTTCTTGCCCAGGAATAGCGGTGCCGCATCGCGCGCGGCGCGGGCCAAACTATACTGCCCAGGCCAACCTGCGCGCGCCGCCGCGGACTATCGGATTCTGCCTTGACGAGACCCCAACCCTAGAGGCAAACGTTATCCGTTTTCCTTAGGTTATGCAATGCATTGCGCCGATCGCGGCGCTCCCGCGACTAGGCGCCGGCATCCAACTGCGGTAGCGGGAAGAATGGTTGCCCAGCATCGATCGGCAAGCCAGGTACGCGGATAGGCTTGGACTGTGATGACCTCCGTCAAGATCGGACTGGAAGGCGCAACTCGACTTCCCAAATCGGACCGTCCGCACGGATGACTTGGCCAGTACGGATCCGCGCGATAGGATAGGCGGGCAAGGATGCGATCGCGAGGCACTGGCGATTGAGATGGGCGCCGCGGCGGGCAAAATCGAAGTCCAGATTGTCAAAGCCGTGCGGCCGGCGATGGGCCGGCAGATCATGGACGTGGACGGGTTCGACATGGAGGAAGAAGCGCGCCGTCACTTCCTCGGGGTCGCACGCTGATTTGTAGTAAATAAGCGTGCGTTCGCGGGCATACAGGTCAAACTCGGCGCGGGCGAGCGGGGTGGAGGTTTGGACGGCGCGGAGCGCCGCCTCATAGGTCGGTCGAAAAGGAAAACCCGTTTGCCAGATCCCCCCCCCTTCCCGCGAATGAATGTATTGGCCCGCGTGGATACGCGCGATGGGATAGGCAGGCAAGGGTACGATCGCGAGGCACTGATGATCGGGCTGGATGCCGCGGCGGGCAAAATCGAAGTCCAGATTGTCAAAGCCGTGCGGCCGGCGATGGGCCGGCAGATCATGGACATGGACGGGTTCAACGTGGAGGGAGAAGGTGCGTTGTCTGTCCGCGGGGCGGCACGCCGTCGGGCGGTAGTAGACGAGCGCCTGCGCGTGGGCATACACGTCGAACTCGGCGCGCGCGAGCGGGGCGGCGGACAGGAGGGCGCGGAGCGCCGCGCGGTAGGGCGTTTCCTCCAGCGCGGCGACGGCGTACAGGAATATGACCCGGTTGGCCGGCGTCAGTAACGCGGCCCCCTTGACGCGTACGGGCGCAAGCGTGAAAACGGATGAGCTGGACGCGCAGTGATCCGGGCTGTAGTTCACCTGACTGCCGGCCAGGTAATAGGTCAAGGGACTGATATTTCGCTCTCGTCCATATGACCCTGTCCAGGATTCCAGATATGCGGGGACGCACACGCTGCGTCCCGCCACGAGGGGGCGAATAGCCGTAAAATCGGCCAGGGTCTCGCGGTAGCCGGGAAATTTATCCAGCGTCGGCAGGCGGCGGCTGACCTGCAACGCGGACAGACTGAAAAGGGCCAGGGCGGCGACCGCTACGCCCGGCAGGCAGGCCTCCGGCAAGCCGCGTCGGCGCAGGCCCTGCAGACTCTGCGCGAAGAACAGGAGCGGAATGCCGAGATGGAACAACGCCTCAAATTCATGTAGCTTGGCGGAGTTGGGTACGGCCAGTGTCCAGATCCAGCCGGACAGGAGCAAGGCGGCTCGTACCCGTCGCGGGCGCGCGCCGCGCAGGCCCAGGAGACAGAGGCTGCATACGGCGAGGCCGGTGGCCATGTAAAACGTCAGCACCGCGTAGTGGTTACCCCGACCGCGCACCAGCGCGTACGGCGTCATCAAGCGGCCAATGCGCCGCAATTGCTCAGCCGCAAACTCATAACTCGGCGTTTCCTGCGGTACGAAGCTTCTCTGCAGTACGGAGCGCCGGAGGAAGGACTGAACCGTAGGCAGGCGGGCCCATGGGGTTTCGCCCTTCAACGCGACGTACTCGTTGGCTACGTTGAAGGCCAGCAGCGCGGCGCAGAACAGCGCCGCCGCCAGGCCCAGTTTCAGATAGGGACTGCCGATCCAGGCGGCCAGGAGCGCGCGCCCGCGGGCCTGGCCGCCGCAGGCCCAGGCGCGGAGGGTCTCCCGCGCCAGGCCCAGGACGACGAAAGGCAGCAGCAGGGCCATGACGTGCCAGCCGAGCAGCAACGCAACCCCCGCCTTGAGCAGCAGGGGCCGCAAGCGCCCGTCGTGCGCGAACCGGACCAGGCCGTACGCGGTCAGCCAGATCCCGAAGAGGCTGGTGATCTCGGGGGAAACCATGTCGGCGTAGTGCAGGCTGTAGAACGAGGAGAAGGCCAGCAGCGTCGCCGACAACGCCACCCAGGGATCGTATCGCAACCGGCGCAACGCGAGGTAGGCCAGCAGCGCGGCGCCGGCAAAAAAGAGCAGCGTCACGGTTTGGGCGGCCCGGATCTGCGCCGCCAGACGGTGGCCGAAAGGCAGCAGGGCGGCCTTGAGCGCCAGATAGGTGCCGATCGGGAAGCGGTTGTACGGCACGTAGGCGCGGTCCTCGACCGTCTCGCCCGTCTGGTACAGGAACATCAGGAAACGATGTTCGGGCGCCAGATTGGTCGCCAGCGTGAGGGTTTGCGTGACTATCTCAGGACGGTGCGCGCGCTCTTCCAGACTGTAATTTCGCTCAAACAGCCAGAGCGTCGACAGCGCCGCCAGCAACAGCCCGACAGCTACCTTGTCGGCTGTCTTCGCGCCGAGTGCGCGGAATGTCGCCGCGGACATCACCTGGCCCGGTCGGCGATCAGGCAGGGCCGCGGCGCGCCCGTCCAGGTTCCACCAGGGCCTGGGTGCTGTCGTGGCGCGGGCCGCCCGTCACGCGCAGGTGCAGGGGACGGCCCCGGCGATCCGCCAGCCTGTGGATCTGAGTGCCGAAACCGCCCCGGCTGCGACCGAGGGCGGGATCCGTCCCCTGGTTTTGGGGTGCGCCCGCCGCGCTCATGTGCGCGCGCACGATCGTGCTGTCCCGTCGCACGGCGGACAGATCCGGATCCGTCTGCCAGTAGGCCCTCAGGCGCGCCCAGACGCCCCGGTCGCACTAGGCGGCCCAGCGGCGGTAGACCGAGTTCCACTGGCCGTACTGGGGCGGCCACTGCCGCCAGGAGGCGCCCATCCGTGCCATCTCGCGCGCCGCTTCCACGAAAAGGCGACAATGAGCTTCCTTGCCCACGCGTATATCGGGACAGGTACTCAGAAAAGAATGAATGCAGTGCCATTGGGCGTCGGTCATTCGCTCGTCGGTCATCGGGGGCCATCCTCGGGGCCATATGCAAAGAGAGGGATAGCCAAGAGGATAACCGCGGGCGCGCAGGATGTCCAATCCCCCCCTCAACCCGAATTTGGCTGAAATCCCACATCAACACGGCCATTAGGGGAATGCCTCCTGGGAACCGTAACTGCGCGCGCTGGCGCGGGGAGCGCCGCGCTGGGTTCAAGGGCGGCACGGATTGCGGTAAAAGCGTATTCAGCCACCCGTTGCCAGTTGGCGCACCCAATCCAGGCAGGCCTGCAACCACCGCGGATGGCCGAAAATCTCCAATGTCAGCGTGCCGTCATAGTTGAAATTTCGTAAGTTCTGGAATTCCTGAGCCAGCTTGAGGCTGCCGCTCTTGGGCGCGCCCAAGGGCAGATGATCGTCGCCTTGGCCGTCATTATCGCTGAGATGCACGTGAACTAGGCGGTCCCGCAGATCGAACAGGTAATCGCGGGTCAGGGACTTCGGCGTGTTGATATTGCCGTGCCCGATGTCGTACAGCAGCTTGAGTTGGGGTACGCGATGCAGGATTTCGCGGAACGGTTTCAGTTGATGCAGATTATGAGGGCTGTTTTCCATGGCGATCTGCACGTTCCGTTCCGCGCCGTAGGCCGCGAGGGCGCCCAATTCGGCCGCGTACATGGCCACGCCGGATTGAAAAGACTGATGTCGGGGCCACGCGCGGAAATGCATGGTGCAGACGGTCGCGCCCAGGAACGCCGCGACGTCAACGCTGCGTCGCAGTTCGGCGTACGCCGCCTGCCGGACCGCGGCGGACGGATTTTCAATGGGCAAGTAGGGTCCCGTATGCCCCACGACCCCCAATCCCAGGTCGCGCACTCTTTGCCTGATTTGAGGCCAGTCGGTCCGGTGCGGACTGGCTTGGGGTTCCTCGATCGTCAAGTCCACGTAATCGAAACCCATACGGGCTATGGCTTCCACTTCTTCCCCTATGGGACGCGTCGGATTGTTCATGGCTCCGAATTGCATGTCGTTTCTCCTGCGTTCGGCACGCGCGGTTGGATATAGGCCAGAACCAGACAGGTTCCAACGAGGCACAAGGCTCCCAATGCCGTCAGGAAAGGGCCGGAACCGGGAGCCAGATCCTGGCGATATACGTCAGCGAAGTACGGCAGGTAAGCGATTTGGCCGACCCAAACGGCGCCCAAGACCGCCAAGCAGAGCCCAGGCAGCCACCACGCGGCGTGCCGCATGACCCAAGGCCCGGTGACGGGACCGAACAGAGCCAACGCGCAACATCCCGCCGTACAGAGCGTTTGGACGCGATTGGAAGGCCAAACCAGATTGCGGGGCGTCCAGTCCAGGGGCAGAATCTGCAAGGCGGCATACAGGGCCAGAAGGGTAAGGCTCAGCCGCAGGCCCCATTCGCCGATAGCCGACGGGAACGGCCACCAGCGGCGCCACCAGGCGCTCTGGCTTAGCGATACGCTCACCGCCGTCCACGGCAGGCTCCAGAGCAACGGCGCTCTGTGCCAATAGGCAAAGTCCTGGACTGGGAGCACCTTGACGTACGTCAGGTAATCGTTCCCCAAGACGGCCAAGCCGGCTACTTCATGGCGAATCCAGACAGCATGGAGCCCCCAGCCCAAGCAGAGCGCGCCGACGATATAGCCCGCGCCCAGGCGCGGGCCTTCGCCGCGGCAAAGAAGGGCTTTGCCCGCGCGACCGGAGCCTGCCATCGAAAGTCAAGGCGCGGCGCCAGTCAGGTCCAACGCTTGGCGATAGGCCTGCCACAAGAGGCGGGCGCTGACGTCCCAAGTCCGACGCGCCGCATGGCGCAGGCCGGCTTGCTTCAAGTTTTGGCGCAGCCCGTGATCCGCGATCAGGCGCCACATGCCTTCCGCGATGTCCTCCGCGCGGCGCTCGTTGACGTACAAGGCCCCTGGGCCTCCGGCCTCGGCCAAACTGGAATTGCGCCCCGTCAATACGGGCGTGCCGCAGGCCATGGCTTCCAGGATGGGGATGCCGAAACCTTCGTACAGGGACGGATAGGCGAACAGATGCGCCTCGCTGTACAGAGCGGCCATATCCTCGTTCCTCAGGAAACCGGGAAACAAAACCCGCGACTGCAATCCCAAGGCCAATACTTGTTCCAAAATATCCTTGTAGCGCCACCCGCGCTTGCCGCCCAAGACCAGGATATGATCCGGCAGGTCGGCAGCCAGGCGATGAAACGCCTGTACCAAACGCGTGAAATTCTTACGCGGTTGCAACGTGGACAAACCCAAAATATACGGTCTGTCGCCTATGCCGTAACGGGCCCGGACGCGCGCGCGTTCCGCGGGATCCTGGATCTCGCGGAACTGCTGTCGGTCTACGGCTCCGGGCACCACGGCCACGCGGTCGCGGGACACGTTCCACAATGCGCGTACGTCATGCGCCGTGCTGTGGCTGTCGGCGATGATGAAATCCGCTCTCCGTACGCTGCGGGGCACCGCCACGTTCAGGTAATGGTACAGCGCCGGCTGGGAGGCTTCGGGGAATTTGCGGAACGCCAGATCATGCACCGTCAGGATTTGGCACGGCGCTTCCGAAGGCGGCAGGACGAAGTCGGTGGCGTGAAAGATGCGGGGACGGCAAGCCGCGAACCATTCCACTTTCGGCACGGGTGAATCCGCCCGATGCCATAAACGCGTCATGTCGCGTTCGCGCAAGGGCGTGTAATACAGGGGCACGGAGCCCATCCGCCGCGGGCCTAGCCCGCGGCGGCCGCTGACGAACAGCCGCAACCGTATGGCGGGATGCTGGCGGGGCAGCCTCCGGATCAGCTCGGCGGTAAGGCGCCCGATGCCGGCCGCCTGCCGGACGGCCGGCGTGTAATCAACCAGGACGTTCATGGGATACAGGCGCCGCGCGGCGGAAAGTCCACAGTCGATTCGCCGAATAATTCCAGCAGAGCACGACAGCTATGCTGGCCGCTTTCGCGAAATTGACGCTAATCGCGTACGCTTCCGGCGTAGCGCCCAGCCACATGATCCAATACTGGCGCAACAACGCATGCACCCCGAGCAATATGAGTTGGCTCAGGCCCAATCCTATAACGCTAATGATAGCAAATTTGACCAATTGCACGCGCGCGTCCTGATCGGCCATCTCCGGATAGGTCCACCTGCGGTGCAGCCAGAAGGCTTGCAGGAGCGCTACGCAAAAACTGAGCGCGTTCGCGCGCCATAAAGGCCAACCTGCAGCTTGATGCAGCAGATTGAGAAGGCCGACGTCGGTAATCGTGCCCACCCCGCCGACGGTCGCGTGGCGCAGAAAGCGGGAGATCTCTGCGCGCAGATCCACTCGGTTCAACATGACCGCATTCCTTTCCTTACGGACTTCCGGCCAGAAGGCGCTTGGCTCAGTTACGTAGGGGGCGCGGCTCGGAAGCCAGCTGGAGAAGCAAGAAAAGACCAGCCGGGGGAATCACGGAACGAAGGCGGAGAGGGAGGGATTCGAACCCTCGAGGGGGGTGAGCCCTACACGTTTTCGAGACGTGCGCACTAAGCCAGACTATGCGACCTCTCCCTGCCTTGACGCGGCAAGAAACGATCCTGCCCTTTCGGCCATTATAGTCCAATTTGCTGTTTCAGCCATTCTTCCATGAAGGCGTCCAGGTCGCCGTCCAGAACGTCGGCCGTCCGACCGGTCTCCATTTGGGTGCGCAAATCCTTCACCAACTGGTAGGGATGAAGCACGTAGCTTCGGATCTGGGTGCCGAAATCGGCTTGGACGTTGGCCCCCTTGAATTGGGCGCGCTCCGTTTCGATGCGTTGCTGTTCAATGGCGTGCAATTTGCCGCGCAGCACTTTCAACGCCTGTTCCTTGTTCTGGGTCAGGCTGCGTTCGTTCTGGCAGGAGACGACGATGCCGGTCGGTTTGTGGGTGATGCGGCAGGCCGTATCGTTCTTTTGCATGTGTTGCCCGCCGGCCCCGCTGCTGCGGAAAGTGTCGATCTCGAGATCCGCGGCCTTGAGGTCAATATCGATGTCGGTGTCCAGCGAAGGCACCACTTCCACCTTGGCGAAACTGGTATGCCGGCGGTTGCCGGCGTCGAAGGGACTGATGCGGACCAGGCGATGGGTGCCGGCCTCGGCACGCAAATAGCCGTAGGCGTACGCGCCGCTCACTTCAACGGTTGCGCTCTTGACGCCGGCCGTGTCCCCTTCCGTGCGATCGATGATTTCATGCCTGAGACCGCGGCGGTCGCACCAACGCAGATACATGCGCAACAGCATCTCCGCCCAGTCCTGGGCTTCCGTGCCGCCCGCGCCGGCGTGGATGGCTACGATGCCGTCGCCGGCGTCGTACTTCCCGTTCAGAGACAGAAGAAACTCTTTCCGTTCAAAAACCTGGATCAGCTGATCCAGTTCGGCGGCCAGTTCGCTTGCCAGCGCGGGGTCTTCCGCCGCCAGTTGACTGAACTCCCACGCGTCTTGCGCGCGGGCCTGCAACGAATCCCAGTCGGCCACGGCTTTGCGCAACGCGTCCAGCTCGCGGGCGAGCGCGCGGGCCTGGTTCGGGTCCGACCAGAAAACCGGATCGGACGCCATGCGCTCCAGATCGTCTATGCGCGCCTGCTTGCCGGGCAGGTCAAAGCCGCCCCCGAATAACGTCTATGCGCGCCAGCAACTGGCGGGCGCGGGCCTCCAACTGGGACATGCATCCTCCCTTACCTTATGCCTTGTCGAAAAGGCCCGCCGCGAAGGCGTCGGGATCGAAAGGCAACAGATCGTCTATGCCCTCGCCCATGCCGACGAAACGCACGGGCAAGCCCAGCGCGTCTTTGACGTTGAGCACGGCCCCGCCCTTGCTGGAGCCGTCCAACTTGGTCAGAATGATACCCGTTACGCCCGCGGTGGCCGTGAATTGCTGGGCCTGCGCAATGGCGTTCTGGCCGGATACGGCATCCAGCACCAGCAACACCTCGTGCGGGGCCTGATGAACCAGCTTGCTGGCCACCGTGCGCAGTTTCTGCAGTTCCCGCATCAGATTGAACTTGGTATGCAAGCGACCGGCCGTGTCCACGATGAGCAGATCGGCTTGGCGGCTTTCCTGGCTGGCGCGGATGGCGTCGTAGACCACTGCGCCCGGATCCGCGCCCTGCCCCTGCGCGATGACGTCCACGTCGGCGCGTTGTCCCCATACGGTCAGTTGCTCCACGGCCGCGGCGCGGAAGGTATCTGCGGCGGCCAACACCACTTTTTTGCCGCGCGCCTTGTAGTGCTTGGCCAATTTGCCGATGCTGGTGGTTTTGCCGGCCCCGTTGACGCCGATCACCAGCGCCACGGTGAGCAGGCGGGGCATTTCCAGCGCGAAAGGCGTCTCCGCGGCCAGGCGATTGCGGATTTGGATACGCAGCGTTTGATAGGCTTTGTCGGGCGTGACCGCTCCGGTCGCCGGCAACGCGGCGCGCGTCTCGGCAATGAGCGCTTCGGCCGTCGTCAGGCCCACATCGCCCAAGACGAGGCATTCCTCGATTTCCTCCCACGTCGCTTCCGTAACGGCGCTGGTTTGAAAGATCTGACGTACGCGGCCCAGCCAGCCTTGGCGCGACTTGGCCAACCCCAGGCGCAAGCGGGATGTAGGAGATGGGGACTGGGCGCACATGGCAAGCTTAAAGACGGGAGAGACAGCGACGTCTGCATTCTAGCATGAAAATAGGGGACTTGGACGCGGAGCGCCAAGGTTCCCGCCGCCCCTGAACGCGTAGGCGCGTACAAGTATGGCATCGCGTGCCGGCAGCTGAACAATGCCTGGGCCGCGGGCGCAGCCCGCGGCCCATCATGCACCGAAAGGGTTGCGGATGCCGCAGGCGGATATGCGGGCTGGCAATCGCCTGCGGCCTGCATGAACGGCGTCAGCCATGGTCGGACCTGCTACCCGCGCCCGCGACAGGGTAGATCTGGGTTGAGGCTCGCAACCGTTGGGTGCTGGGTGCGTTCCCACATGAGCATGGGAGGTCAGCCTGCCGGTTTGTCTCCTTAAATGCCTGCAGCATCAATAACCGCGTAGTCGGCAGGAACAGGCCCGGTACACGCGCGAACGCTATAGCTATATAGGTTATACTATCGTTCTCACTGTCAGCGTCAGCCCCGACGAGGATCGCATGTCTCTGCAACGTACGGTGCCTGACCGCGTCCGAAAGGTCTTTCCAGATCCTTGGGGGAGAGGACTTCTTCTCCGACAGGGTTCCGTTTGACGCCGATACCGAGCAAAGGAGATCAGAGAGATGAAATGGATTGCGATTGCGGTGGCCGCCGCATGGCTGTTATCGCCTGCGCGACCGATTTTTGCTGATGACCAGCCTGCAGGCGATGCCAGTAACTGCCGTCCCCTGGCCCTGCTGGCCGACGCGCGGCCGTACATAGAATGCATAGACGCCGCGCGGGACGAGGCCATCGCCGCGCTGATCGCGGGAACGCATCCCGACGCCGTTCCGGGCGAGAAGTTCGGCGGCCTGCCCTATGACACTGACGTGGACACCGGCGAGATAACCCCTGCGCCGCCGGACCCGCCCGTAGTAACGCAAGTTGTTGCAGGATCAAATCTTTTAAAAGACGGCGCGCAAAGCGTCCAGTTGCCGTCCGCGCCCTATCAGCGCTACGAGAATTTCGATGGCCGCCGGCAGCGCGTCGCCTACGTCTTCGCTGGAGAAGAGTCGTTTCTCAAGGACGAGGACTGCGCTGATGGTCGCGAAGGCTTCGACTGCAGAGTACTCCTGAACACGACGATGAATGATGAAGGGTTCAGCTACATCGCATTCCAGCGCAGGAACGGCGTCTGGCAATGGTCGGTTAGAGCATACTCCAGCGAACGCGAATACCTGGCGGTATGGCAGACGATCGCCAAGGGGCAGCACACCGACTTCAAGCTCTCGTTTAACGACGACAAAGGGAGGGGAGGACGGCGTCGCGCGCTGGGGCCGCAACCCATCGTGCGCACGGACGGAGACTGCCTCCAGCTTACCACGCGTAACGCGAACACCGGCCTGCTCACGGAGCATCCGCGTCGGTGCGGATAGCAGAGAATCGTCCCCTTTTCTTTGCCGTGGAAACAGAGGCAATCCTGCGCTTTGATACGCGCGCAGGCTAGGTCGTGTGGAGGTAGGATTGCAGCCAGATCCAGGTCCCGGCCAAGTACAGAAAACCCAGGAAACGATGGGCGTATGGGTCGTAGCGGGGGGCCACGCGCCGCCCCCCCCTTGAGCCAGCCGAGGCCCCGTTCCACGGCATTGCGCCTTGCGGTTCCAAGTCGTGGGGCTGGGGGGGTTCGTGCGCCCCTTCCGGGCCGGAATGACGGCCTCGGTGCCCCGTTGCGCCCGCCACGCGCGGAAGGCGTCGCTGTCATAGGCCCGGTCGGCAATCAGGCAGGGCCGCGGCGTGACCGTCCAGGCTTCCACCAGGGCCCGGGCCTGGGTGCTGTCGTGGCGCTGGCCGCCCGTCACGCGCAGGCGCAGGGGCCGGCCGCGGCGATCCGCCAGGACATGGATCTGGGTGCCGAAGCTGCCCCGGCTACGACCGAGGGCGCGTGATCCGTCCCTTTGTTTTGAGGTGCGCCCGCATGCACGCGCACGACGGTGCTGTCCAGCGGCACGGCGGACAGATCCGGATCGGCCTGCAGGTAGGCCATCAGGCGCAGCCAGACACCCCGGTCGCACCCGTGGGGCCTAGCGGCGATAGACCGAGTTCCACTGGCCGTACTCGGCGGGCAACTGGCGCCAAGGGGTGCCCATGCGTGCCATCCGGCGCGACGCTTCTACAAAAAGGCGACAATGGGTTTCCTTACCCACGCGTATATCGGGACAATTAATCAGAAAAGAATGAATGCAGCGCCATGGGGCATCGGTCATCGGGGGCCGTCCTCAGGCAAACAGGCAAAGAGAGGGATAGCCGGGAGGATAACCGCGGGCGCGCACCCTTCCCCCTTCCCCAACGCGATCCGAATCTGGCTGCTATCCTACCGCAACACGACCTAGAACTTCGGCTTTGATCCGTTATTGGTTTATGGTATTGTCACATAGGCTAATCGGCAGTTGAATGCCCTCGGAGACCATATAACGGCCCGCGCGCGATGACGCGAGTAACGGCGAGCATGCTTGGCGGCAGCCTTGGGGAGCGAGTGCCAAGCGTTTTGGCTCGTCTGAATGTTTCATGAGAGCTCGGGCGTTTCGCATCTAAATTTTGGTTGAGGTAATCATGCGTTTGTCAGTTGCATTTCGGCGTTGCTTGGCTCGCCTGACCGGACTCATGTTGCTGACAGTGGGCTTGCTCGCCGGGCGCGCGGCCATCCCGGCGCAGGCAAATTCCAGTCCGTCCTTCCCTTCGTCGCCCCCGACCGACATCGATTTTCCGATCGGCGTGAGGGAATCTTCCCCCTTGCCGCAGGCGACTGGGGGTGATGGTACCCTGACTTATACCCTCAATCCGACCCCGCCCTTGCCCGCCGGGTTGACCTTTGACGCCGCGACGCCGCTAATACGCGGCACGGCGCAGACGGCGCAGGGGGCGACGACCTATCGGCTGATCGCTACGGATACCAACGGTGACAGGGGCACGCTGGACTTTACGCTGAGGGTGCTCCCGCGGCCGTCCTTCGGCATCGTTGCGAGTCCGACGTTGACGTTCACGGCAGGCACGGTGCAGACGGCGGCGGCGCTGCCGGCGGCCACGGGGGGCCAAGGCCCCCTGATCTATGCGCTGGCCGCGGCCACGCCGTTGCCGCGCGGGTTGACCTTCAATGCAAGGACGCGTACCGTGGCCGCGGACGCGACGGCGGTCGCGCAGGCGGCGGCGACCTATCGACTGGAGGTGACGGACACCGTCAACGCCAAGGCCCAGCTGGACTTCACGATCGCGATCGGGAACGACTACGACGGGGACGACGACGGCCTGATTGCCATCGCGACGCTGGCCCAGCTGGACGCCGTGCGGCATGACCTGGACGGGGACGGCGCGGCGACGGCGGGGGCCTATGCGACGGCCTTTCCGCTGCCAGTGGCGGGCATGGGGTGTCCGGCGAACGGGTGCCACGGCTATGAGCTGACGACGGATCTGGACTTCGATCAGAACGACGACGGGCGCATCACGGCGGCCGATGCGGCCTACTGGAACGGCGGGGCGGGCTGGGTGCCGATCGGCCATGGAGCCGACAGGGCGTCGGACCGCCCTTTCAACGCTACGTTGCAGGGCAATGGCCATGCCATCGCCCGCCTGTTCATCCACCGCAGCGCGCGCGAGTTCGTCGGCCTGTTCTACCGCATGGATCATTCCGCCCTCGTGGAAGGGTTGACGTTGCAGAACGTCCAGGTCTGGGGGCACCGCCATGTCGGCGGCGTGGCGGGGCTGAACTACGGCACCATCCTCGACAGCACGGTCAGCGGGACGGTCACGGCCAGCGCTGACCGCGCCGGCGGCTTGGCCGGCGCCAATCAAGGCGTGATCATGGCCAGTACGGCCTCCGCGACCGTAATCGGCACCGCTTCCGTTGGCGGCGCAGCGGGATTGAACAGCCATCCCGGCGACATCGTCACCAGTGCCGCCAGCGGGGCGGTCACGGCCAGCGGCGCCGCCAGCGGCGGCTTGGTCGGGACCAACCACGCCGGCACGATTACGGCCAGCTACGCGACAGGGACGGTCACTAGCAGCGATACCCGCGTCGGCGGCCTAGTCGGGATCAACGAGGCCGACAGCGCGATTACCCTCAGTTACGCGACGGGCATGGTCACCAGCAGCGGCAACGATGTGGGCGGCCTGGTCGGCGCCAATCAAGCCGGTAGCCTGATTATCGGCAGTTACGCGACGGGTACCGTCAGCGGGCGCGGCGATACGGGCGTCGGCGGCCTGGTCGGGACGAACGACGGCGCGATTACCCTCAGTCACGCAACGGGCGCGGTCACCGTCAGCGGCAACGATGTGGGCGGCCTGGTCGGCGTCAATGGGGCGACGGGCCGGATTGCCGGCAGTTACGCGACGGGCGACGTGACGGCCAGCAGCAGCACCGCGGTCGGCGGCCTGGCGGGCAAGAATCAGGGAGGTACGGTGACGGCCAGCTACGCCCGCGGAGCCGTATCCGGTCGCACCCGCGTCGGGGGCTTGGTGGGCGATGATCAGGGGGGTACGGTTACGGCCAGCTACGCCCGCGGCGTCGTATCCGGTCGCACCCAGGTCGGGGGTTTGGTAGGGTACGCGTCGAACAGCGCGATCGCGGCCAGCTACTGGGACGTCACGGCCAGCGGCCAGACGGCCAGCAGCGGCGGCGCGGGCCGCACGACCCAGGAACTGCAGGCGCCCACCGCCTATGCGGGCCTCTACGCGGCGTGGAACGTGGACGTGGACGGCCATCCCGGCGCCGACGATCCCTGGGCCTTCGGCACGAACAGCCAGTACCCCATCTTGCAATCCGACTGCCAGTGCCAGGCGGATCAACGGTAGCACCTCCGATGTTTGACTTGGGCAGAAGCGCAACGGGAAGGCCCTGATGCATTTCCGGCTTGGCCGTAACGCGTCCCGCGGTTCGTTCTTCATGGGTTCCTGCCCCTGACGCAGGTTCCGTAATGTGTCATGTCACGTGGAGAGAATGCCATGCCTTGGAATATTGCATGCTTGCGTCGTCTGGCCCGATGGCTGGCCGGATGCCTATGGCTGGCGGGTCTGTGCGTTGCCGCGCCAGTGGCGGCACAGGCCAACGCCCGTCCCACCTTCTCCGCGGTCGCTACTCCGGTGCAGCTGACCTTCACGGCGGGGACGGCGCAGACGGCGGCACTGCCGACGGCCATGGGGGGCGACGGCCCCCTGAGCTATGCGCTGGACGCGACCGCGCCGCTGCCGCGCGGATTGACCTTCGATGCGGCGACGCGCACCGTGACCGCGGACGCGACGGCGGTCGCGCAGGCGGCGGCGACCTATCGCCTGGTGGCCACGGACGCCGACGACGACAAGGCCACGCTGGACTTCACGATCGCGATCGGGAACGACTACGACGGGGACGACGACGGCCTGATCGCCATCGCGACGCTGGCCCAGCTGGATGCCGTGCGCCATGACCTGGACGGGGACGGGGCGGCGACGGCGGGGGCCTATGCGACGGCCTTTCCCCTGCCGGCGGCGGGCATGGGGTGCCCGGCGAGCGGGTGCCGCGGCTACGAGTTGACGGCGGATCTGGACTTCGATCAGAACGACGACGGGCGCATCACGGCGGCCGATGCGGCCTACTGGAACGGCGGGGCGGGCTGGGTGCCGATCGGCCAGGGGGCCGACCGCGCGTCGGACCGCGATTTCCGCGCTACCTTGCAGGGCAACGGCCACGCCATCGCCCGCCTGTTCATCCACCGCAGCGCGCGCGAGTACGTCGGGTTATTCCACCGCGTGGGGGGAGGGGCCCGCGTGGAAGGGCTGGCGTTGCGGGACGTCCAGGTCTGGGGAAGCCGGATTGTCGGCGGCTTGGCCGGGCGGAACACCGGCACGATAGTGGCCAGTTCCGTCAGCGGCCGCGTGACGGGCAGCGCGGATCGCGTGGGAGGGCTGACCGGCGACAACTACGGTCGGATCCTGACCAGTTCCGCGGCCGCGACCGTGGTTGGCGAGGCCGCCGTGGGCGGTCTGGTGGGATTCAACGGGACGCGCAGCGACATCGTCGCCTGCGCGTCCAGCGGGACGGTGACGGCCAGCCAAGCCAACAACGGCGGGCTCGTAGGCTACAACCATGACGGCATGATTACGGCCAGTTACGCGACGGGCGCGGTCACGGGCGGCGGCGCCGTAATCGGCGGGCTGACGGGTCCCAATGGTTACAAGGGTGCGGTTACCCTCAGTTACGCGACGGGCGCGGTGACGGCCAGTGGCAACACGGTGGGCGGCCTGGCTGGCTTCAACGGCGGCGCGCTGGTCGGCAGCTACGCGACAGGGGCCGTTCTCGGGCGCGGCGACCTCCATATCGGTGGCTTGGTCGGCGATAACGCGGGGGCGTTGGTCGGCAGCTATGCGACGGGCGCCGTCACGAGCAGTGGCGACATCGTCGGGGGCCTGGTCGGCATCAACGGATCTCAAGGCCGGATTGACGCCAGTTATGCGACGGGCGCGGTCACGGCCAGCAGCAGTGTCGCCGTCGGGGGCCTGGCCGGCGAGAATCGGCGCGGCGCGATTACGGCCAGCTACGCCCGCGGCGGCGTCGCCGGCCGCACCCGCGTCGGGGGTTTGGTGGGCATTACGCGCGGGGGAACGATTGCGGCCAGCTACGCCCGCGGCGCGGTGTCCGGCCGCACTTCCCAGGTCGGGGGTTTGATAGGGGACGACCCGGACAGTGCGACGATTACGGCCAGCTACTGGGACGTCACGGCCAGCGGACAGGCGACCAGCCACGGCGGTGCCGGCCACACGACCCAGGAGCTGCAGACGCCCACCGCCTACGCGGGCCTCTACGCGGCGTGGAACGTGGACGTGGACGGCCATCCCGGCGCCGACGATCCCTGGGCCTTCGGCACGAACCGCCAGTATCCCGTCTTGCGGTACGATTGCCTCTGCCAGGAGGAGCAGCGGTAGAGAGAATGATCGAATTGCGGTTCAGGGCCCGCAATAAAGCCTTGCCTTCTCTCTATACCCTTGAATGGTTCCGTCCCCAGAGAGTCCAGTCCAGTTTGCCGCATCGGCACAAGAGAGCCCTGTGTCTGTCCGGCGGGAGATAGTGGCGCAGCGGCCAATAGTCGGGCGCAAATAAAGCCGGTCTACGCTGGATGCCCAAAGCGCGGGAGAGACGGAAGCCGAGGCCGCGGCTGTCCCGGGACGTCCGAAAACTCCGTTGAGCGAAGAGTTGGCGCGTACTGTATGCGCAGGATGGATACGCATTGATTGGAACTGCCGTGGTATGGACAGGCCGTGTTGAGGTAGACTTTGTGGCGCTTTGAGTGCAGCCAGAACCAGATAGCGTTGCGATGTGACTCAGGCCCCTCTACCTCTTTCCCTTGCCAGATAAAATGAGGGCGATGTACGGGGGCGTACCTGGGAGGTGGAAAGGCCTCATGGGGGTGTCTGCGCGGCCCTCCGCCTACGCCGCGGCCGGCGCGCCACCGGCCGATTCCGCCCGGTTGAACCCGCGACCTCCAGGACCGTCAATGACAAGACATCGGTTGCATGACAATCTGCTGGATCTGTCTGCAATCCTACCTCAACGCGACTTGGTGCCTTTTCCCTTGCCGGCGTATCGTTGACCTGAGGCCGTAAACGCAAAGTAAGTCGGGCGCGGACGGGCGAGCGCAGGGTACGGCAAGCCAAGCGGTTAGAACCGACGCTAGGACAACGCGACGAGACGCCTCCGGCCTTCAACGTCTAGGAAAGCCGCTGCGAACTGCGACAAGACGGGCCTGCGCGCCCTTCTCCAGATCCCGGAAGTCCAGGGGCATCGGTTTCCGCTCTGTTGGAGCCGTCGCCGATCCCGTAACGATCAGGATCAGCCTGCATTTCGACTTAAGCATAGCGCGGCCCTATGGATATAATGAGGGACAACTTCCCCAAGCGGCGTGCCTAATAGCCCAAGCAACGGTTTTTCGCCTTCGTCCCAGCCATGCCTTGCGGCCGCGCAACGCATCGTTGCCGTCCCGTTTCCGTCTGTTCAGCCCACCCAGCGAGCCTCATCTTGTTTGTCCACTGTCCCACCAGCGACTTCCAAACCTCGGCGGACTCCTTTCCCCTTACCTGTCCGCATACGGGCGCGCCCGTTGAATTCACCGATCTGCAACCGTTCGATCCCAACCGCATTGACCCGACCCTGCCGGGTCATTGGCGCTATCGACGCTGGTTGCAGCCGTTTTCCCCGCATGCCGAATTCCTGACCTTGGGCGAAGGCTGGACGCCGTTGCTGCCCGATCACTGGCAGGGACGGGAGATTGGCTGGAAAATGGATGCGGACATGCCGACGGGCAGCTACAAGGACCGGGGCGTCAGCGTCATGGTCAATTGGTTCCGGCACCACGGGTACCAGACGGTCATGGACGATTCGAGCGGCAATGCCGGAGCCAGCCTGGCGTGCTACGCCGCCCGCGCTAACTTGCACGCCCGGATCTTCGTACCGGCGGATGCGCCCCAGCCCAAGAAAAGCCAGATCGCTATCTACGGGGCGGAGCTGGTCGAGGTAGAAGGGCCGCGATTTCTGGCCGCCGCCGCCGCGACGGCGAATCAGAGTCCGGAAATGGGGTATGCCTCGCATGCCCTGCATCCCGCGTTTCTCCTGGGCCAAATGTCGGTCGCGTGGGAAATCTGGGAGCAACTGGGCCGCCGCGCGCCGGCTTGGCTCATCGGTCCCGTAGGCAACGGCGGATTGCTGTTGGGCGCGTGGCGCGGCTTCGAACTGCTCGCCCGCTCGCATCTCATTGGCGTCCCGCCGCGCCTGCTGGCGGTGCAAGCCCTCAGTTTCGCGCCGTTGCACAAGGCTTACGAGAGGGGAGGACAAACCGTTACGGCTATTCCCAGCCCTCCTCATCCTTCCGTGGCCGACGGCATTTCCATCATCGATCCCGCGCGCGGCGCCAGTCTCTTGACGGCCATTTACCAGTCCCGGGGGTTTACGACGACCGTAACGGACGCGGAAATTCTCTCGGCCCAGCGCCATATGGCCGCGCGCGGCTTTTTCGTCGAGCCTACCAGCGCAGCAGCCAGCGCGGCCGTGGCCAAGCACGCGGCCGACTTTGAACCGGATGCCACGATTGTGGCCATATTGAGCGGCACCGGGTTGAAGAACCCGCCTGCCGCCTGATCTAGGTCGTGTGGAGGTAGGCTTGCCGCCCGATCCAGTCGATTATCATGCCACCTATGTCGTGTTTATAGACGCCCCTGGAGGCCGCGGGTTCCCCTCGTGGAACCGGCTGGCGCGTCCGATCCAGGCTCCGCGCCGGCTTCAACGTAGGCAGGCGGCCGCGCAACCGACCCCATGGGCTCTTCACCGCCCAGGTCCGCCCCCCTCGCTTTATCTTATAAGGGAAACATGACCAAGTCCCCGAGGAGGGCAGGGCGCTTTGGGCGTGCCCGCCCGAGCCCCGTACCCACGGCCGGGTGGAGGTCAAGGGGACGGATGAAGTCACATCGCAACGCTACCTGGCTCGGGCTGCACTCAAAGCGCCACCGAATCTACCCCAATACGACCCGGATCGGGCGGAACTCCTACCTCCACACGACCTAGCGGGGACGCGGGATCTCGGCCCTCCAGAGGGGTTCTTCGCCCGAGCGGAATTGGCCGACGCGGAGGGCCGCAATGGGCCAGGCGGGGAGGGCCGCGCGGGCCAGGCAGCGCCCGTCGAAATGCAGGCCCTGCCAGGCGAAGCGGAAATCGCGGTTGTCGAAGCCCGCGGACCGGCGGTCCGGCGGCAGATCGCGCGGGCGCACCGGGACGACGTGGAGCATGAATGTGGGGTCCGTATCGGCGGCGGCGCAGGGCGCCTGGGCGAAGGCGACAACATTCGCGGCGACATGGACGTCGAAGACGCCCCGGTACGCCGGCGGAGCGGGCGCCCGCGCGCGCCAGGCCTGGCGGAAGGCCTGCGCGCGCTGCGGCGCGGGCGGCAGGGCCAGGTCGGCCAGCCAGAGGGGGTCTTCGCCCGAGCGGAACTGGCCGACGCGGAGGGCCTCCAGGGGATAGGCGGGGAGCGGGACGGAGGCCAGGCAGCGGTCGGCGAAGCGCACGCCGCGCGCGACGAAGGGGAAGTCCAGGTTGGCGAACGGCCGCCCGGCCAGCGTCCGCGGGTCCGCGGGTTCGGCGTGGAGGAGGAACCGGGGTTCCGCGTCGCCCGCGGCGCAGGGCGCCTGGGCGAAGGTCACCCGGGACGCGCCGACGTAGACGTCGAAGGCGGCCCGGTGCGTCGGCGCGCGCGCGGCCAGCGTACGGTACGCGGCGCGGTAGTCCCGGTGCGCGTCGGCGGGCGCGACGAAGAGGTCGGCCTGCCACCGCGGCCGCGTCGCCCCCGGCCGTCGCTGGCCGACCTGGAGGGCGCGCACGGGATAGGCGGGGCGCGGGACGGAGGCCAAGCACGTCGCAGCGAAACGCGTGCCGCGCGCGAAGAAGGGGAAGGCCCGGTCGTTGAAGGCCCGATCGGGCAGGGCCTGCGGGTCCGCGGGGGCGACGCGCAGGAAGAATTCGGGGTCCGCATCGGCGGCGGCGCAGGGCGTCTTGGCGAAGGTCACCGTCCCGGCGGTCAGGTAGACGTCGAACGCGGCCCGGCGCGCGGGCGCCTGCGCGGCCAGGGTGGCGTACGCGGCCCGGTAGTCGGCGCGCGCGTCCGGCCGCAAGGGGCCGGGAAAGGACGCAGCCCAGAGCATCTCGCCGGTCGCGCGCCGGTGCTGCCCGGTGCGGACGTATTGCAGCGCGTAGGCCGGGAGGGCGACGGTCGCCCAGCACGCGTCCTCCCAATAGACGCCGCGGCGATGGAATTCGAAGTCGAGGTTCTCGAAGCCGGCCGTACGCGCGTGCGCCGGCAACGCCCGCGGGTCGACGGGGACGACGTGCAGGAAGAACCGAGGTTGCGCGTCGTCCCAGCGGCAAGGCGCCTGGCGGTAGGTCAGGCGCTGGCCGTCGAGATACAGGTCGAACCGGCCGCGCGCCGCGGGCGGTTGAGCCGTCGCGGCGCGGTGGGCCCGGCGCGCGGCGGCGGCCGCGGCGGGATCCGCGTAGGCCAGGTTCAGGGCGGTGACGACGAACAGGGTCGTGTTGTAGACGCGGCGGGTGAGGAGCGGGGCGTACGCGGCCTGCGCGCGCGCGCCCGGCGCCTGTTGGATGTAGAAATCCGCCGGCAGCGCGTCGACGACTGTGATCCGGCGTCGATCCGCCGCGGGCAAGAGGGCCAACGTTTTCTGGAGGGCGCGGGGTATTCCTCCGGTCACGCGCAACGGGCCGGCATAGCGGACGCGCAGGGCGTCCAACGCCTCCCACAACGCAATGTTCCAGTAATCCAGGTCGTACTGCGCCGCCAGGCCTTCCGGCTGCGCGCGCGCCGTCAGAAAGTTGAAATAGGCGTACTGGTGGGGATGGAGGCCGAGCATGGCCGCGGCGATCGTCCCCAGGCCCAGGCCGGCCCAGCCGTAGACCCGCCGCCGGCAGGGTGCGTACGCGGTCGCGAGCGCGCGCAGGCCGGCCACCGCCAGCAGGCAGAAGGGGGCGTGGAGGAAATACATCTGGCGCCAGCCGTTGTAGAATGTGGATTCCAGCAGGATCACGGCCAGCGCGGGCAGGAAGACGCAGGCCACGAGCAGGCCCTCGAAGCGCAGGGCCGTATTCCGGATCAGGGCGCGCGGCCGGCCCCCGACGCGGCGGAGCCACGCCAGCGCGCCGAGGAGGCCGAGCAGCAGCGCGCCGGGCGGCGCGGTCACGGCGAACCACACGGGAATGTAGTCAGGCGGCACGGCCAGGCTTCTGACGAAGTGCCCGCGGAACACGTTGCTGATGTCCTGAGGGTGTTGAACCATGTACGCGAACGCCGCGCCCAGCCGCCGCACGGGATCGGGCCACAGATAGGGCCAGGTCGCGTACAGCGCCAGCGCGCCGGCCGCGGCGAACAGGACGCTCGTGCGCAGGACGTGGCGCCGCGCCGGCCCGTCCGCCGCGCAGACGGCGTCGCACGCGCGCAGGCCGAGCACGGCCGCGAAGAGCACGGCGCCGGGCAGGCGGAGGTTGATCAGCAGGCCCGCGCCCGCGCCGCAGAGCGCAAAGGCGGCCAGGGTGTCCCGGCGGAAGGCCCGCTGCGCGAGGCACAGCGTCAGCATGAACAGAGCGAGGAACGGCAGATCCTTGGAATTGAAGAAGGAATGGGCGTACAGCCGGGGATGCAGCAGGAACAGGCCCAGGGCGCACAGGGCCAGCCGGCGGCTGCCGTACCGCCGGTACGTCAGCCAGGCGCAGCCCCAGCCGCCCGCGAGAAAGAACAGATGCGTCAGGCCATGCCGCAGCCGATGGATGCGGCGGCTGTCCTGCAAGCCCAGCACGCGCTCGCCGGCCAGCAGCGCCAGCTCGAACGCGGGACCATAGAACCGGTCACCGTAGGTCGGATCGAGAAGTCTACTAGGGCGCCCCTGAACATACGCGAGGGTGCTGGCGGCCAAAGTCCGTTGCGTCTCCGCGTCACTGGAGAGGCCGTAGTCGTCCACCACCCGCCAGCCCACAAAGGCCAGCACGGCGCAGGCGGCCAGCGCGCTGTGGCCAGCCAGGCGTTTCCCGGTCGTTCGGAGAACGGAAAGCGCCGGGACATCACCGAAAAACAAGCGCATGCAAACGGCTCTGGTAGACGGACAGGCGGAGAGATAGAGGGCGTGCAGCAGACAGCGTAGGGTAAGCGCGGTCTAAAAACAGGACGCTTCCGAACGGTTCCGTTCAGGGCGGCGCGAGCTCCCAAGTCCGTTTCAAACGCCCGCGTACGCGCACGACCGTGCTGTCCCGCCGCACGGCGGACCGAATCCGAATTGACCCGCAGGCGAGCCATCCGGCGCGGCCAGACACCCCGGTCGCACCCGATGGCAGTGGACAAAGCGGCCTTGGCGAAGCGCGCAAAGAGTTCCCGGCTCGCCAGTGTTTAGGTACGTAACGCGCCCTCCAAATGCAGAAAAGCGCGGCCTGAGCGGGGTCTGCAACACGCGCCTTGCCTTGTTTCCATGCAACCCCTTGACGCAGATTGCATCATACACCTTCTGAGGAATACGGCACGAATTCTGCAGGGCGGCAAGGCTTGCGTCCCGCGATTGAATGTTTTGGGCGTACGCGTGCAACGGGTTGCGCCAGGCCGCAACCTAATAGGGCGTGTGGAGGTAGGATTGCAGCCAGATCCAGGCCCCGGCCAAGTACAGAAAAACCAAGAACCGATGAGCGTATTTGTCATGGCGGGTAGCCACGCGGCGCCCTTGTTTGAGCCGGCCGATGCCCCGTTCGATGGCGTTGCGCGCCGGGTACCGTTCCGGGTCGTGAGGCTGGGGGTTCGTGCGCCCCTTCCGGGCCGGAAGGACGGCCTCGGTGCCCCGTTGCGCCCGCCACGCGCGGAAGCCGTCGCGGTCATAGGCCCGGTCGGCAATCAGGCAGGGCCGCGGCGTGTCCGTCCAGGCTTCCACCAGGGCCCGGGCCTGGGTGCTGTCGTGGCGCTGGCCGCCCGTCACGCGCAGGCGCAGGGGCCGGCCGCGGCGATCCGCCAGGATGTGGATCTGGGTGCCGAAGCCGCCCCGGCTACGCCCCAGGGCGGGATCCGTCCCCGGGCTTTTGGGGGCACCCGCCGCGCTCACGTGCGCGCGCACATGGGTGCTGTCCAGCTGCACGGCGGACAGATCCGGATCGGCTTGCAGGTAGGCCATCAGGCGCCGCCAGACGCCCCGGTCGCACCCGTGGGCATAGCGGCGATAGACCGAGTTCCACTGGCCGTACTCGGCGGGCAACTGGCGCCAAGGAGTGCCCATCCGTGTCATCCAGCGCGCCGCTTCTACAAAAAGACGACAATGAATTTCTTTTTCCACGTGTACATCAGGACAAGAACTCAGAAAAGAATGAATGCAACGCCATTGGGCATCGGTCATCCAGGTAGTGGTCATCGGGGCCATCCTCAGGCAAACAGGCAAAGAGAAGGATAGCTGGGAGGATAACCGCGAGTGCGCAGAATGTCCCCCCCCCCCCCCCCCCCCCTTCTCCAACGCGACCCGGATCGGGCTGCAATCCTACCTCCACACGCCCTAGTACTCCATCATGTTTCTATTGAAGGGTATAGATGCTTAAGGCGTACGCGGGCGTCGGCGGTGCGGAACTGCCAGTTGATGCCCTTTTGGGCGGCGTTGCGGGCCTCCGCCCAGGCGGTGACCTGCGCGTGAACCTCTTCCTGCGTCGCCATGCGCGGGGACAGGGCCTGACGCGTCAGGACGCTCAGTTCCGGTTCGGCCCTGTGGAGCCAGCTGCCGTGCCGGGGCGTAAACACCAGGAGGACGCGCCGGACCAGGCGCTCGGCCTCGGCGGGCGGAAAGGCCCGGAAAAAAGAGCGGTAAGTGTGGGTGTTCAGGTTGTCGCAGACCAGGATCAGGCGCTCGGCCGCGCGGTAGCGCGGGTGGTCGACCAGGGCCTTGACCTGGTGCGCCCAGTCCACGGCCGTGCGCCGGGCGGTGGCGTTGGCCGTGCGCCACTGGCCCAGCGGTTCCACGAACATCCCGATCGTGCAGGCGCCGCACCGCACGTATGCGTAGTCGTAGGTGGCGGGACGCCCCGGGCGCGCCGGTTGCGACGGCCGCTTGTCGGCCCGCAGGCATTGGGCGTGTTCGTCCCTGCAGATCACCGGATAGCGCGCATCGCGGGGCCGGCTATAGCGGTCCCGCACCGCTTCCATCCGGCTCACGAAGTCCGCCTCCGGCGACACCGGCGGATAGCACCGTTGCACCCGTCGCCAAGGCGTCAGTTCGTTTTTTTAGCACGCGGCGCACCGTCTCGTAGCGGATGCGAGACGCAATCCCCCGCGTCACCAGCTCGCGGGCCGGCGCCCGCAACGTCCAACGCGCCTGGCCGGCCGGCGGCGTGGACTGGGCCCGCTGCAGGAGCTGCGCTTCGCCCGCGCCGTCCAGGCGGCTGGACCGCGGCGCCTTGGGCTGGCGTGCCAGCGCCGCCGCCGGCCCGTGGTCCACGGCCTGGCGCCGCCAGCGGCTCACGCTGCGCGCGGACACGTCCAGGGCGGCCGCGATCGCTTCGTCCGGCCAGCCCTCGCCCGCCGGTCCCTCGTCGCACAGCCACAGGGCCCGGGCCCGTTCCCTCTTCCATCCTGGCGGGCGCCGGCACCCGCAACGGCCCTTGGCGATCCGGTGTAGCCACTGCCGGTCGGAGGCGGTCAGGCGCAATACGTATTGCAGGGACATGAGGCACCCCCGTCGGGTGGGCTGGATCATGGGATCCGTATTATAACCCGCCACTATTTACATGACCATGTACTAGGTTCTGCGGAGCTTTGAGTGCCCGCCAGAACCAGGCAGTGTGGAGGTATGCCTGCATCCCGATCCAGGCGCCGGCCAAGTACGGAAAACCCCGGCCGCGATGTGCGTATTGAGTGGGGCGCGTAGCCACGCGCGCCCCCCGCGGCCGCGTGCCGCGCCGTGGCGCGCCCGGTATCGTTCTGGATCGGCCCGCCTGGGGGCCTCCGGCGCGGCGACGCAAAAACGGCAACGGGTTTCGTTACCCGCGCCTGTGCCGTCAGGCGTCCATACCTGATCGGAGGCGGAGCCATGAGACCGCGGTCCTCGGAGGCTGTCCGCGCGGAGAGCGGCCAAGGGATCGCTTCCGGAGAGGATCAGGGGACACTTGCATGAGGTTCCCATCCATTGCAACCCTGCCGTGGGAGCTTGGCTCTGGCTTGGACGCGAAACGCTCCCGAACCGGGCACTTGGCCATGTTTCTCTTGTCGGATAAAGTTGGGGAAACGGACATGGGACGTACTGGGGATGCGGAAGGTCCCGTCAAGACCCATGGGGGCGGCCGAGCGGCTGGCCGCCCATGCCGCAGGCGGCGCGGAAACAAGGCCGGATGCCCGCGCCTTCGCTGGCTTGGACTCAAAGCGCCACAGAACCTGGCATTCTATCATGTTTATATTGTAGGGTACAGATGTTTGAGGCGCACGCGGGCGTCGGCGGTGCGGAACAGCCCGTGGATGCCCTTTTAGGCCGCGTGGCGGTTCTTCGCCCATACATTGACCGGCGCGGAGCCAAGGTCTGACGCGTCTGGACGCGCCATTCCGATTCCGCCCTGTTGAGCCCGCGGGCCTGCAGAACCGTAAACGTTCATGCCATTGGTTTCATGACCGCCTCCTGGCCGTGTGGATGTTTGAATTCAGCCCAATCCAAGCCCCCGCCAAGTACAGAAACCCCAAGCAACGATGTGCGTATTGATCGTCGCGGGTAGCCACGCGCCGCCATCCCTTGAGCACGCCGGGGCCGCGTGGCGCGCCTGGTGTCGTTCCGGGTCGTGAGACTGGGGTTCGTGCGCCGGCCCCGGGCCGGAAGGATGGCCTCGAGGTCCCGTTGCGCGAGCCAGGCGCGGAGGGCGTCGCCGTCCCAGGCCCGATCCGCGATCAGGCAGGACAGGGGCGCGTCGATCCAGGTTTCCCCCAGCGCCCAAGCCTGGGCGCTGTCGTGGCGCGGGCCGCGCCCGTCACGCGCAGGGGCAAGGGGCGGCCCTGTCGATCCGTCAGGCTAAGGACTGATGCGTCTGGACGCGCTATTCCGATTCCGCCCTGTTGAGTCCGCGGCTCTCCAGGAACGTAAACGCCCACGCTATTTGGTTTCATGACCATACTGTTAGGACCCGCCGATATGCGGTGCCAGCTGCAGGCTGAGCACTTGGCTGCAACCGACGGCCGCATCCAAGGTGATGCCGAAAAGAGCATCCGCGTATTCCAGCATGCGTTGATTATGGGTGATCAACAGGAACTGGGTATCCTGAGCCAGCTCCCGCAGGGCCGTCCCTATCCGCTCCACGTTCGCCTCGTCCAAGGCCGCATCCGCTTCGTCCAAGACGCAAAAGGGTGGCTGGTTGTAGCGCAGAATGGCGTACGCCAGCGCGAGGGCGGTCATGGCTCTTTCGCCGCCGGACAGAGCGGAAACGGACTGCGCCGGCTTGCCGGGCAGCTGGACGAACATGTCCACCCCCGGGCCTTCCGGCGCGTCATCCGACGTCATTTCCAACCACGCCTTGCCGCCGGGAAAGAAACGCTGGAAGTAGTCGCCGAAACTGCGATTGACGTGGCGGAACGCGTGGCGGGTCTGGGTGGCCAATTCGCTTTCAAGGCGCTCGATCACGCTCTGCAGATGGGCCGCGGAGGCCGCCAAATCCGCGGTTTGCTGGGCGAGGAAACGTTGCCGCGCGCGCGTTGCCTGGTATTCCCGGTAAAGATTGGGATCGCCCGCGCCTGCGCGGGTCAGGCGCCGACGCAGTTTGGCCAGGGTTTCCGCGTCCGGCGCGACGGACAGGGTTGACGGCAAGGCTTGAGCGTAAGCCTCCGCGTCCGGCGCGTCCGTCTGTTCCAGCAACTCCAGGTCTTGGCGCAGGGAGCGCATTAGCCAGGTGCGCCGCGCCGCCGCTTCCGCCTGGCGGATTTCCCAGGCGCGCCGTTGGGCTTCCAGCGCCTGGAGCCGTTGCGCATGATTTTTGAGCGCGTCATCCAAAGCCTGGCGTTGACCTTCATAGGCATGCACGGGATGAGCCAGAGGAGCCAAGGAGTTGCGCGCCGCTTCCGCTTGGTCTCGCATTGCGTCCATGGCCTTGCCCGTCGCGGCCAAATCCGCCTGCAGGGCTTGCCGTTCTCGTTCCAGCGCCGCGCGCTCCTCCGCCAGTTGCCTGTGCGTACGCGTCAGGCCCTGGATCTGGCGTTCCAGAACGGACGCTTGCTCTTGGGCGTTCTCGACGGCCAGTTCCAGCTTGTCCAGGGCGCCGCGCAACGCTGCCGCTTCCGCGTCCCGCGCTTGGGCATCCGGCTCGGCGCTCTCTTCGACTTGGCGGCTAATGTCTTCCTTGACGGCTTGGATGCGTTGCGGCAAGGCCTCGGCTTGGTCGGCATTGCGCTTGAGCCGCGCGTCAAGGTCCTGGATGGATGCGGCAATCCGTGCCTTTTCGCGGCGCAGGAGATCCAGCCTGGCGTTCGCTTTGTCCAACGCCGCCTGCGTATGGCGCACTTGCTGGCGCGCCTGCCAAGCCTCGCGTTCCCCTTTCTGCGCTGCGGTCGTCCGGGCCGCCAACTCCGCTTCCGCCTGGGCCTGGGATGCGGCGCAGTCATCCCGCGCCCGTTGCGCCCGCGCCTCTGCGCGGTGCAAACGCGACAGTTCCTTGGCAATGGCTTCGGTTTCGTAGGCGATTTGCAGGAAAGGCGCCTCCGTCTCCGCGCGGTGCCGGAGTTTGAGAAGGCCCGGCGCGGGGTAGGAATCGCCGTCCAGCGTGACGATCCGCGCCGGCGCGTCCAGAGAGCGCTCGCGCAGCAGCGCGTGCGCGGCCGCGACGTCGTCCACCAGGTAATAATCGCCCAACAGGACATGCGCCAGGCGCATGATCTCAGGAGGGCCGCTCACGACGTCCAACGCGCGGCGCGCAGGCCGGCCGTTGAGGCGCGGCGCGCGGACGGGCGGCAGCAAGTCCAATACCGTTACGCGCAGGGCGGGCGGATCCGGCTGTCGCACCGCTTGCTCCACGAAAGGGCGGGCTTCGTTCCACGTGCGGAACACCAAGCTGTTTTGCCAGTCGGCGAGACAGGCGGCGACGGCTTTTTGATACCGGGGCGCGACTTTGAGCAGGGCGCCCAGATGGCCCAAGGCGCGGCTGCCTTCCGTCGTCTGGGGCAACGAGCTGGCGCTGAGGCGCAGAAAATCCTCGAAATAGGTTTGACGCGCCCGACAGGCCGCGCGGGCCTGCCGGATAGAGTCCAGACGCTGGGAGCAAACCTTCTCTTGCTGGGCCAGGGCGGATGCGGTTTCCTGGCCTGCCTGCCGCTGCGCCTGCAAGCGGTTATGGCCTGCCTCCAAGACCTGTCGGCGCTTGCGCTGCGCATCCAGCGCCGCCTGCAAGGCCGCGTGTTCGTCCAGCTCTTGCTGGATGAGCCGCGCGTAGCGCTCCAGGGCCTGGATCTGCTGTCCCCGCTCCAAGGCCAGCAACGCGCGGTCCTGCTGCAGGGTCGCCTGGACGGTTTCCCATTCCCGTAACCGACGGGACAGGCTATCCAAGCGGCAGCGCCGTTGCTGGCGGACGGCCTGCCGCCGTTTCTCCTGGGCGAGCAGGCAGTCCAACTGTGACTGCCGTTCTCGGCGCTGCTCCAGGCTGGTCGCCAAGCGAGCGGCGGCTCGTTCCTGGTCGGCCGCGGCCTGTTGCCGTTCCTGATCCGCAGCCTCCCGGCGCTGTCGATTTTGCTCTTGGCGATAGGCCAGCAGTTTTTCCCGTTCGACCAACACGTCTTGGGCCCGCACGCGCGCGTGGAGTTTTTCGTCCAGGCTGCGGACGCGGGCCTGCTGGCGTTCCCACTGCTGCAACTGCTGGCTGTGGCGGGTCTGCAACCGCGCGGTCGCCGCGCGGTGGGCCTGTCCCTGGCGTTCCGCTTCTTGGCGTTGCGCCTCGAGCTGCGCCAAGGTCTGGTCGCACTGGCTGGCCTCGGCATCCGCGTCGCGCAAGGCCGCGGCGTAAAATGCGTCCATAGCTTGTTGCATGACGCGCACCAACTCTTTCCGCTGCTCGAACCGGCGCGCTTGGCGTTCCAGCTGCGCCAGGGACGCCTCCAGCGTGCGCAGTTCCTGATGTACGGGCGCGAGACTGTCCTGCAGGCGAGCCAATCTGCGTTCCGCCGCTTCCTTTTTGTGAATCAAGCCCAGCACGCCCGCGGCTTCTTCCAGCACCCGGCGCCGTTGCTGCGGATGTACGGACAGGAGTTGGTCGCAACGCCCTTGGCGAATCAAGGTGAAGGAGCGCTGCGCCAGACCGAACGGAGCGAGTAGCGCGCGCAGTGGGGCCAGGCGAATGCGTTGTCCGTTGAGACGGTATTCGCTTTCGCCGTCCTGGTAGCCCGTGCGTTCCAGCTCGATTTCGCTGCCGGCCGCCGGCAGGGCGTCCGGGGCGTCCTCAATGACGAGCTGGACGGAAGCGAGGCGGGAAGGCCGATGGCCGGCGACGGGTTGGTGAAGCAGTTCGCTGGAACGCTTGACCCGCAACGAGGACAAGGCCTGTTCGCCCAGCGCCCAGGCGATGGCGTCGGCCAGATTGCTTTTGCCGCTGCCGTTGGGGCCGACGATGGCGGTTATGCCGGGATCCAGCTCGAATTGCGTTTTGGGGCCAAAGGTCTTGAAACCGGACAGGCGAATGAGACGCAACTTCATGGCAAGAGAGCGACGGCGCGCGCTACCCGGCACGAGGCCACCATAACGCGCCCAGGCTGACGAGGCTTATGATACCACTGGCGAGCAACAAGGATTTTTGCCGGCGCCAGGCGTACGGCGCCGGCGCGCGATAGCGCCACAGCCACGGCGTCAGCCCCAGATGGAGGCCGATCAAGCCCAGCGCCCACCCGACCTGCGCCAGCGGGGCGACGCGGACGCCGTAACGCGCCCAGGCGCCCAGGCCGCTTTCAGGAATGTCGACCCAGAATACGGACAGACCCAGCGCCAGGACGTTGCCGGCGTGGGCGGCATACAGAGAACCGGTCAAGCCGCCGGTGAGCCCGGCGCCCAGCGTCGCCGCGGCGGCCGGCCACCGACTCCCGCCGTCCGCGCGGAGGGCCGGCCACGGGCCGGCCGCCGTATGATACCGTTCCAGCCATTGGCGATGCAGGTCGAAGCCGTGCGGGATCGTGCCTTCCACCGCGGGCAAATTCCAGCGGCCGGCCACGGCCAGCGTCAGGACCTGGACGGCCAGCCAAAGGAGCAGGACCAGGACGTGCCGGCCGGGCGGGCCGTACCGTACGGCCAGCGCCGTAAAGGCCCAGAGGCCGATGCCCTGCGCGCCGAGCAGTATCCAGTACCGTCCGCTGAGGCTGGGCAGAAAGGAGGTAAGACAGGCAAACAGGCCGCAAAGAAAGTAGAATAGCCAATCGGAGGTGGGGCGGTAGGAGTCCATGCCAGGCTTGCTTGGAGACTGCGGAAGGAAAGGAAAGGCCGCGTCCGCGCTGGCGTTGCGCCAGCGTCGCATGCGTCCTATGGTACGTCATGCTGGAGCTCTTTAGCCCGCTTCACCTGGTACGCGCCGGCGCGTACGATCCCGGCTCCCTGGGCCTTTACCCGCAATACGCCCTTTGGTTCCTGCTCGTCGCGACCCTGGTCGAATCCCTGGTCCGGAGCGGCGAACGGTTCGTGGCGCAGGTCAAAGGCCTGTCTCTCCTGCGCTTCCAGCTCGGCACCTGGACGCGGTTGACGCTGGTCTACCTCGCGTGCGGCCTGGTCATGCATGCCGTTTTGGTCTGGGGCTTCCGGGCCGCCTGGGGCGTGGAGGAGAGCTTGCGCTGGCTGGGCTTGGCGGTGTTGCCGCGCGTATATACGGTCTACGGCCTGATCCCCTATCTGGGACGCACGCTTTGGCGTCTTCTGGATCTGTGGACGCTGGGCTTGGTTTATCTCGCGCTCGACCGCGGATTGCGTATAGAATCCTGGCAAGCGGGAGTCGTCTGGGCCTGCGGCGTCTTGGCCTACTTCCTGTTGGAGCGAGGTTGGCATGCCGCGTTTCCCGCGTCTCTCGCCGATGCGGAGGCTAGCATCGTCTGATTGCGCCCTTTCAGCGCCGTTTTCGTCATTGCCTATGCCTGCCCTTCTTGCCGCTTTCGCGTCGCTGGACGGCCCCTTTTGGGGATGGGCCGTTTTGCACCTGGCCTTCCTGTGGCTGGCGCTGTATCCCTTGTTCGCGTTGCGCGCCTACATCAAGGCGGGCGGCAACGTGTCCATTTACTCGCGGCTGGTGCCGCCGGAAGGCAACGTGCGGCGCCGACGCGACCGGAACGAAGCCTACGTGCTGTTTCTGTCCGGCGTCGGGCGCGTATCCTCCCAGACGCACAGCCTGCGCGAAAAAGGCATTCTGCAACGCTTGGCGGATCTGTGCCCCAAGGCCGTCGTGCTGGACGACGTCTTCGCCTATTCCATCAACAACAAGCCGCTGACGGAGCATCGCCGCCTAAGCCTGATCTGGCGGTGGGCGATGCGCCAGAAACTCAAGAAACGGCGTTTGAACGGCTTGCTGGGGTATTTGATCAACGTCCGCAACATCGTGCAGGTGGCCACTTCCAGCGACGTGCGGTACGCGCGGGTGTACAACCGGGGCTTCTCCCGCGTCCTGGCCCATCACCTGGCGCAATACGGCTATGACTTCAACCGGCCCCAGCCGCTGTTCATCGTGGCCTACAGCGGCGCGGGCCAAATCGCCGCCGGCGCCGTCAAGTACCTGCGGGAAGAGTACGACGTGCCGGTGTACATCATGATGCTGGCCTGCTTCTTCACCGAGGGCCCCGGGATCGTGGCGGCCAATCACATTTGGGAATTCATCGGCACGATGGACAAGGCCTACGCCCTGTTCTACGCCCTGACCCCCAGCCGGTGGGTCCGCTTCGGGCGTACGGCCTGGAGTCGCCGCGTCAAGCAGGGCGGCATCACGCGCATCAGCATGGGCGCCATGAAACATACGGGACGCGGCGGCTATCTGGACCGCAACAGCCTTTTGCCCAACGGGGTGCATTACATCGACCATACGGCCCAGAACTTCGCGGACATCATCAATCGCATCTGCGCCCAACACGCCAAGGGCCAGACGGCCTGACGCCGCGCACAAGAAGCAAGCCCAGCTGCCGGAAATCCGCCATGCCTGACCTGCCCGCCGTACGCACGCGCTTCGCGCCCAGCCCCACGGGCACCTTGCACTTGGGTTCTTTGCGCACGGCCCTGTTCGCCTGGCTGTGGGCCCGCCATGGCCGAGGGACCTTCGTCCTGCGCATCGAAGACACGGACAGCCGGCGTTACGTGCCCGCCAGCGTAGCCTCCATCATGGACGGCTTGCGCTGGCTGGGCCTGGAGTGGGACGAAGGGCCGGACGTCGGCGGGCCTTACGCACCCTACACCCAGAGCCAACGCGGCGATCTGTACCGGGCCCACGCGGACCGGCTGCTGGCCGCGGGCCGCGCCTATCGCTGTTTCTGCTCCCCGGAAAGGCTGCAGGCGTTGCGGGCCGCGCAAAAGCAGGCCAAGGCTCCCCTGCGCTACGACGGCGCTTGCCGCGCGTTGAGCCGCGCCGAGGCGCAGCGGCGACAGGCCCGCGGCGAGCCGCATACGGTCCGCTTGGCCATGCCGCAAGAGGGAACCCTTACGTTCCCGGACCTCATTCGGGGCGACATCGCCGTGGCCGCCGCGGCGCTGCAAGATCCCATTCTGCTCAAGAGCGACGGCATGGCGGTATACCACCTCGCCGCCGTCGTGGACGATCATCTGATGGCCATTTCCCACGTTCTGCGCGGGCAGGAGTGGATCGCCACGGCCCCGTACCACTACCAGTTGTACGCGGCTTTCGGCTGGACGCCGCCCGTCATGGCGCATTTGCCCGTCATCCTGAATCCGCACGGCAAGGGCAAGATGAGCAAACGCCGTCAGGCCCCGGCCGACCGCGCGCAGCCGGTCCACGTGCATGAATTCCGCGCGGCCGGCATTTGGCCCGACGCGATGTTCAATTTCCTGGCCCTGCTGGGCTGGACGCCGGACGCGTCCCAGGAGCTGTTCAGCCGCCAGGAACTGATCGACCGCTTCGACATAGCCCGCATCTCGCCCGCCGCCGCCGCCATGCCCTACGACAAATTGAACTGGATGAACGGCGTGTACCTCCGCGCCCTGAGCGGGGAGGCGTTCAAGGCCGCCGCCGCGCCGTTTCTGGCGCAGGCGTTCGGCGGCTCGGAGACGGCTATTCGGGCCCGCAGCGAGCTGGATTACGTGTGGCCGGAAATCCAGACGCGGGTCAAGGCGCTGGCTGAATGTCCCTCCTGGTTGACGTGGGCCTTTCAGACCGCGGAGCAGATGGTCTACGCGCCGCCGGAACTGCTGATAGGCCGCCAGTTGGACGCGGCGCAGAGCGCCGCGGTCCTGGCGGCCGCCGCCGACCTGACGGCATCCGCCGAACCGTTCGAGCCCGAACGCCTGCATGCCCTGTTCGCGGCCGCGGCCCAAGCCAGAGGCCTACGCGCCGGCAGTTTCTTCGGCCCGGTGCGGGGCGCGCTGGCCGGCACCAAGGTGTCGCCGCCGCTGTTCGCGATGATGGCGGCTCTCGGCAGGGCGGAATCCCTGCAACGCCTGCGGCGGGCGCAGGCGGAACTGGCGGCGCGCGCCGCCTGAGCGCGGTCAATGGCGGCGCGGGCGCGCGTGACGGACAAAGGGCGTCGCCCTGTTGGGCGGACGCGGGTGCGGGCGCAGAACGGGGAACCGGGATCTATCCGCGCATGGGGAGGGCGCGCAACGGCGCCTGCATGGTGGCGGGACCTGCTGCATCGCATTGACGCCTGAGGGACGCGTGTCCCAGCTGTTCTGTAGGCGACGGTTACGCGCGCAAGCGGAGAGGCAACATGGTTCTGGTGGGCGGCATCAATTGTAAGATAGCCCGTCAAGGCGGTCTCTTGACCTTGGCGGAACCTAGGGGTTGGGCCGCGGGCCGGGTTCGGAAGGTTGCCCGCGCCCCAAGTTGGAGGGAGTGGCTCAAGGCAGTGGAGAAGGGCACGAATGGATGAGTTAGCGGACAGCCGGCAACGTCTTTATATTCCGGGACCCGTGGACGTGCCGGCCGACGCGCTGGCCGCGCAAACGGAACCGATGGTGGGACACCGGTCCGACGAGATGGATCAGCTGTTCGCCCGCGTCCAGGGCCAGCTGCGCCAGGCGTTTTGCACCCGGGACCGCGTGTACGTATTGGCCTGTTCGGGCACGGGACTGCACGAAGCCTGCATTCGCAACGGCGTGCGGGCGCCGGAAGACGGCGGCCGGGCGCTCTGTCTCGTCAACGGCGCCTTCGGCCAGCGTTGGTACGAGGTGGCCGTGGGCTGCGGCAAAGAGGTCGTCAAGGCGGAACTGCCCTGGTTCCAGGGCTTTGACGCGCGCCAGGCGGCCGAGGCGGTACGGACGGCTCTGGCGCAAGGCCCGCTGGATGCGGTGTGTCTCGTTCACAACGAGACCAGTACCGGCGTGCTGGCGCCGCTGGCCCCCATCGCGGAAACGCTGAGGCGGGTCGCGCCGGATGCGCTCCTGTTCGTGGACGCCGTCTCGTCTTTGGGCGGGGCCGAAATCAGAGTCGACGATTGGCGCCTTGACGTGTGCCTGACGTCTTCGCAGAAGGCGCTGGCCGTGCCGCCGGGCCTGGCCTTGGCGGCCGTCAGCGATCGCGTCCTGGAACGCGCGGCCCGGGTCAAGGGCCGCGGCTGGTATTTCGATTTCCTGAATCTGGAAAAATATCTCGTGCGCAGCACCACGCCGGCGACGCCGGCCATTTCCCTGATCCGCGCCCTGGAAGTGCAGCTGGAGCGCATGCTGGCCGAAGGGTTGGAGACGCGGTGGCAGAGGCACCGCGCGCTGCGGGACCATACCCGAACCTGGGCGGACCGTCGGGGGTTTCGGCCCTGCGTCGCGCCGGCCCTGGCTTCGCCTACGGTCTCCACGCTGGGCAACCGTCCCGGCAACGACGTCGCCCGGATGATCGCGTATGCGAAGCGGCACGCGATGGAAATCAGCGACGGCTACGGTCCCCAGAAAGGCCAGTCCTTCCGGATCGGCCATTTGGGCGAAACGACGCTGCCGGATCTGGACCGCCTGTTCGCCGTCCTGGAAGACTATCTCCCGTAAGCGCAGGCCATGTCCGCGGCGCAGACGGCCACCGGCACCCTGTATCTGGTGCCCAGTCCCATCGGCAATCTGGGCGACATGACCTACCGCGCCGTGCAAGTGCTGGACGCGGCGGATATGGTGGCCTGCGAAGATACGCGGCGCAGCCGCCGGCTGCTGGACGCGTACGGGCTCCGGAAGCCCCTGACGGCGTTCCACGAACACAACGAGACGCGCATGCTGGCGCGTATTCAGGAGGCCCTGTTGGCCGGCCGCGACGTAGCCTATCTGTCCGATGCGGGCACGCCGGGCCTCGCGGACCCGGGGTTCCGTCTGGTGCGCATGGCGCACGCGCACGGCGCGGCCGTATCCGTGTTGCCGGGCGCTACGTCCCTGATCCCGGCGCTGATTCAATCCGGCCTGCCGGTGCATAGTTTTACCTTCAAGGGCTTCGCGCCGCGCAAGCCGGGAGCTCGGCAAAAGAGTCTGGACCGCGAAAAAGCCAGTCCGCATACCTTGATTTACTTCGAGAGTCCCCACCGCGTGGCCAGCCTGCTGCAGGACATGCTGGCCGTTTTGGGCGACAGGCCCGCCGCGTTGGTGCGGGAATTGAGCAAGAGGCATGAAGAGACCGTGCGCGGCTCTTTGTCCGCCTTGGCGCCGGCGATCGCGCAACGCACGCTCAAGGGCGAATGCATCGTGCTCGTGGCCGGGGCCGGCCGATGAGGCCCGCCGCGTGATCAGCTTCGTGCTGAGCGGCGGCGGCAGCCGCGGCGCCTTGCAGGCCGGCGCGTTGCTGGGCTTGCTGGAGGCGGGCATCCGGCCGGATTTCTTCGTCGGTTCGTCCGTCGGCGCGCTCAACGCGCTGTATTTGGCCGCCCATGGCGTGACGCCCGAGACGGCGCAGCAGTTGCGCCAGGTATGGCTCCGCGTGCGCAAGAAAAACGTCTTCCCCGGCAACGCCCTGAGCGCGGCCTGGCGGGTGTTGAGCGGACGCGACAGCCTGCACGGCGGCCAGGCGCTCAGCGCGTTCATCGCGGCCCACATGCCGGCCGCGAATATCACCTTCGGCGAATTGACGGTGCCCTGCTACATCACGGCCGCCGATTTGCGCACCAAGCGGCTGTACCTCTTCGGCGAAGATGCCGAGACGCCTTGCCACGGCGCGGCCCTGGCCAGCGCGTCCATCCCGGTGATGCATCCGCCCATGGCCTACCACAATCTGCAACTGGTGGACGGCGGCATTATCGAGAACGTGCCGGCCGACGTCGCCATGGACAAGGGCGCCAGTACCGTGTACGTGCTGAATGTGGGCTATGGCGGCCAGCGCCTTGCGCCGGCCCAAGGCATCGTGGAGGTCTTCGGCCGTACCGTGGGCGTCATGATGGCCCAATCGCTGTTCCCTGATTTGGAACGCGCGGAGCAGGACGCGAACGTCCTCCTGCACCACATCCATCTGGACGGTTTTCCCGACGTGTCCTTGGCGGACTTCAGCCGTTCCGCGCAACTGCTGCAAGGCGGCCTGCAAAACGTCCAGGCCTATTTGCGCAATCCCGCGCCCATGAACGTAGCCAAAGTCGACGTTGCGCCCTTCGTTTCCGCTCGGCGCGTGCCTGGCGCCCGCGAGTGGATTTCCGTTTTCACGCGCTATTCCGACTGACGTTACCTTGCCGCGGGCCGCTGGCAAGGCTCCGGCTGTGGTCATTCCTGCTGCCTGCATCGTGGGCTTGCTCATCATGGGCGATTCCTTTCTCTACAGCGCGTTGCCGCTGACGGCGCCGTCTTTGGGGCTGTCCCTGGCGCAGGTCAGCTGGTTGCTGAGCGCCAATCGCTGGATCCGCCTCGTCTCCAATTCGCTGGCGGCCCACAGGCTCTCGCGGATGCCTCTGCGCCTCCTGTTTTCCGGGGCCGCCGGCTTGGGCGCAGTCTCCACCGTCATGTTTACGCTCCCCTGGAGTTTTGCGCCGTTGCTGGCGGCGCGGATAGCCTGGGGCCTGGCCTGGTCCGTCTTCCGGCAGTCCGCCTATGCGGCCGTATGGACGCACCCCGCGTCCAAACATGGCCGCTTGCTGGGTTTGTGGTGGGGTCTCGTGCGCCTGGGAAGCGGCTTGGGCGTGTTGCTGGGCGGGTGGCTGCTGGATCAGAGAGGCTTTGCAACGGCGATGGGCGGGTTGTCGATCCTGGCGCTCTTGGGCGCGTTGGCCAGTCCGGCCCTGTCATGGCCGCCGCCGCAGGCAGCGGAACCTACCCGACCGTCCCAAGCGCTCTCCGAACTGGCGGCCGCGGCCTGGAGTTGCCTGCGTTCGCCTCCGCGCAGAAGCCTGTTGTTGCTGGGCGCGGGGTCGCGGTTGATTATGACGCTGTTGATCGCGTTGACCTCGCTGTACCTGCAGGACCGGCTGGACGCGTCCGCCTTGGGCTTGGGCGTAATCGCGGGTTTCGTCTTGGCCCTGCATTGGACTTCCCAGATCGCGGCGGGGCCGCTCATGGGCGCGCTTTCGGATCGGGTCGGACGGACGCGGGCCCTCGCGGCCTTGGTGCTGGCGCTGGCCGTGGCGCTGGCGTTGTCCGGCTGGATCCGCGGCAGCGCCTCCCTGTTCGGCATGGGGGCGGTCATGTTGCTGTTCTCGGGGTTGCGCGTGGTCATTGAGGCGGCGGCCAGCGATGCCGCCCGCGCGGAGGCGGAACCTCACCTGTTCATGGGCGTTTTCACGACGGCCGACGATTGGGCGGCCGCTATGGGGCCGATTTTGGGGCTCTCCTGGTTCCGGATTGATCTCATTCCGCCGTTCTTTACGGGATGCGCCCTGTTGCTGTTGGCCCTGGGATTCAGCTATCGGCGCAGCCTGCGAGGCACGGGGCTCATTGGGCGACCGCGGAGGCAACCATGAAGGTTCGGGAAAGTCAGGTAATCGTGACATTCTTGACTATGCATAGGCAAAGGCGTTTCTGATATGGGCATGAGCCCAATACAAAATCTTCAGTCATGCACTCTGAAATGGGCAGGCGCGCCACGCTCACGGGTGAAAGCCTCAATTGGCTTCACATCTAGCAGCAGATACTTGGTAAATGCCCCCTAGTCAAACTTGCAGATCAACACAATCTAGTGCATACTGCACTTCTGGACATACATCTATCGACTGAACGACTCTGAAACGTCATTTGGAGGCATAAATGATCAATTATTCTAAGACATTGCAAACTATCCATAAAACAGGAGAACCTGATAGAGAGATCTCCATTTCAATTGCCGCTCGATTTTTGGAGTTATTCTCTGAGAATCTTTACAAGTCTCCGAATAAAGCATTTGAAGAGCTTGTTGCTAATTCATGGGATGCCGAGGCAACGGCTGTATATATATCTATCCCTGATGATCTTGCCGCTTCAGAAGCGGCAATCTGGGTGCTTGATAACGGCGTATCTATGGACACGGATGGACTGGAGACGTTATGGAAAATTGCCAGTGATCACAAACGAAGTGAATCTCCTACAAGGACAAGGCCTCAAATAGGCAAATTCGGGATCGGTAAGCTGTCTACCTATATTCTAGCTTCAGAAATTACCTTTATATGTAAAGCTTACGATGGAAAAATTCGTACCGTCCCTCTCAATTATCAGAATATAGAACAAAGTCCAGGGGTATGGGAATCAAGAAATATCTGCTTGCCTGTACGTAAGATCTCAGAAGCGGACCTGCGGCAAATACTATCAACAGTGCAAGGTAGCGATAGAATATTGGAACTAATTGCTGATGGTGTACCCCATCAAGAATCATCTTTGCAAGAAGATGAGTTTCATCATACGTCGGAATTAAACATTGTTCCATCTGGTACTTGGACCTTAGTTCTTTTATCCTCACTGAGAGAAATGGGTCAGAACATTCAAAAAGGTCGGATCAGACATATGCTTCGATCTGCTCTTCCTTTATCAAGTAAAATATCTATTTGTTTGAACAATGAACCTCTAACATCTGCAAAAATAGGCGCAAATATCAAAAAATGTTGGATATTAGGCAAGGATCTAGACATCAAGGAAATTGATGACGATCAAGGAAACGGCGTGACGATTACAAAAAATGACAACGACCAGTTTCCATTTATTGAAGTTGAAGGAATTAAGGGTAAAATATCTGGACAAGTTGTCTTGTATGACTCTCGAATATCAGGCGGGAAAAGTGAAAGCATAGGTTTATCGAATGGGTTTTTCATCAACATTCGGGGTCGAGTCATCAATCTTGAAAACAGTGATTTCGGATTAGAAAATCGAAGTCATAGTACTTGGTCACAATTTAGGGCAACTATCCGAGCGGATGGCCTTGACGATGATTTAGGAGTAGAGAGAGATGGGCTACGAGACAGCCCTCAGACTAAGTTATTCAAAAATCTCTTATGGAGTTTTTTTAATAAAGCTAGAACAGCTTTAGGCAAAGCGGAAGCAGCAGAATGGCCGAATGCAGGGGATATATTGGAAGGGTCTTGGAAGACTGTTCCATTGAAGCCGCTTGTTGAGGTTGTCTCAGAACGTCTGACATATGAAGATAGCTTACCTGCCTCTATTGATAGAGGGTCTAACGAAGAATTTGCAGAAGTAAGACAGCAATGGCTTGAGAGCGTGGAGAACAATCCAAGTTCTCTACTTTCCAAGGTTAGATCTATACCACTCGATAGAAAACTTCCCTTCTCAAAATACTGTCTCAAAACCAGAGAATTACTTATCAATGCAAATCATCCATTTTTTGTAGAACAAGGCAGTACAGTGGAAGAACGCCAGATACTACAAAACTTTGCTCTAGCCAATTTTCTTACAGAATTATATTTGATTCGTAATAATGTTGATTCCGTAGTATTGGATGAAGGACGTGTTTTTCGAGATGAATTTCTCCGTCTTCTTGCCCAGTTGGAGCGCAAAACTGGTCCTCAAATTGCTTGCATGTTATTAGAAGCCGGGTCACATCCCAAAGGTCTAGAGGTTATTGTCGGTGATGCACTGAACTACTTGGGGTTTAATATCAAACCACTAGGCGACAAAGGAGAACCAGATGGGACTGCCCAAGCTCCTTTAACCCTACAAGATGCTAGCGTACCTTCTCCTTCAGCTTACAAGTTTACCTATGACGCTAAGAGCACAAAACATTCCAGGGTAACAAATCGCCATGTAAATCCTGGAACACTAGCTAGACATCGAAATAAATATGAGGCAGAGTTTGCTTTAGTAGTTGCTCCTGATTTTGAATTGGGTGCCTTGCAAGATGAATGCCGCAACTACCGAGTTACGCCAATGCGTACTGCAGATCTCGCTGAACTTCTAATAGTTTCTGCAGCATCGGGCACAATGGATTTCAGCAATTTTAAGAACATATTTGATTTACACGATCCCGACCGAGTACATGATTGGATTAAGGATTTCATTGCTCAATCTAATCAGCAACCTCACATATCAGTAGGTGCATTATTGAAAGCCTTTGATGGATTGAGCATTAATGGGCCTGATGAACTGGAAACGAGCGTAGTTGCTCACCATATGCGGCAGGTGTCCAACAATGAAAAGTTTCCAACGGAACGTCATGTTCGCAAGGCTGTTGAAGGATTGGGTGTTTTTCTCCCAGCCATTGTTAGAAATAGCAATAAGACAATCTATCTAAGTGCTTCGCCGCAAGACATTAAAAGAGCACTATCGGAGCAATTACAAATGTTACCTGTTCAGATTACACAAGCCTTTACTTGGGAGTTGGAGCAAGAAAGGTAATGCGTCTTAAAACTATACACCCATTTCCAGCTCGTATGGCCTCTGAAATTGCCTTGGAAACATTGCGATGTCTCCCTCCTCAGAGTTTCGTCTTGGATCCCATGTGCGGTTCAGGAACGGTAGTACGACAAGCTTTGGAGTGTGGCCACAACGCCCTTGGCATGGACATCGATCCTCTATCTATCCTGATGGCCCGAGTCTGGACAATTCCCATGTCCCCCATCATCAAGCAGGATTTTGGCACTGAAATTGTGCGCGAGGCCGAGACGTTAACGGATGATAGAATCATACTACCGTGGATTGACAATTGTCAAGACACGAAAAAGTATATTGATTTTTGGTTTTATCCTACTCAACAGGATCAGATCCGGGCCTTACTATCTGTCTGTAGCCGCTTCCAAGGACAAAAATCTAACTTAGCCAAGTTAGCTCTTAGTCGTCTTATTATTACAAAAACACGTGGAGCTTCGCTGGCAGCTGATGTTTCACATAGTCGACCTCATAAAGTACGGATAGAAAATGAATTCAACGTATTTCAAGAATTTGAAAAATCATTTGCACGTCTTCATCGTATTTTGTATAAGAAACCACCTCCTGCAAGAGGGAAAATTAGATGCGGTAATGCCCAGCAATTACGCGGTATCCGGCGAGATAGTGTTGATGCGGTCATTACCTCTCCGCCATATTTGAGTGCAATAGATTATTTGCGAGGACATAAATTGTCGTTAGTGTGGTTAGGCTATTCAATTCCTCAACTACGGAAAATCAGATCTATTAGTATAGGTGCTCCAACCAAATTGCAATGTCAAGAATCTGATCGAGTAAATGAAATAATCGCTTTATCGGTCCATGGTCAACTCAGCCTTAGCCTTGAACGAACTGTCAAACGCTATTCGTACGATATGCTGAATTGTTTGAGGCAAACGTCTCGAGTGCTTCGGCCCAATGGCTGTGCTGTATATGTAATCAGTAATTCCGTTCTAAGCGGAATTGAAGTGAATACAACGAATATCATCAAAGAAACAGCGTCTGATGCAGGATTATGTTTGGAAGAACACTATACTCGAGACATTCCCAAGAAACATAGATATTTGCCTCCGCCTCAGACAGCGGCCGGTCAGTTAGCCGCGCGTATGAAAACCGAATCAGTACTTCGTTTTCAAAAGAATTCAGACTGAGGTGTTCTTTTCCAATGTGCAGATAAAATTTTATTGTTGGTTTTTATAAGGCCTGAACTTGTCTTTAGAGTATGAGGAGAAGAAATCAAGACGTATGTAAAATATACTCTATTTGAGTAACTGTGTCCCATCCCTCGTCAACTGCAAGCGTTCGCCCTTGTAGGCGGCCTCGGGCGCCATCGGCTCCCGCCACCGGAATTTGGCCGCGTAGCGGTGCGGAATGCCTTCCACCGCGTCGGCGATGATTTCGCCCAGCACGGGCGTGAATTTGAAGGCGTGGCCGCTGCCGCCGCAGGCCACCGTTACGTTTCGGATATTCGGGTGCCTGTCAATCCAGAAGTGATAGTCCTGCGTGTCGTAATAGAAACAGATGCGGGAGTCCGCGATGGGAGCCTGGGCCAACTCGGGCGCGACGCGGTCCAGGTGCTTGCGAATCAGGTCGATGATGCGCGCCTCCACGACGCGGTCCGAATGGACGGGATCCAGCGCCAGTCCTGTAGAGTGCAGTCCGACCTTGACCACCTGCTCCCGCGGATGCAGGGGGAGAATATACTGTCCCGTATTTTCGATATCCGGCATTACGACGCAGAAATCGGGAGGCGCATAACGCGCCCGGTCCGTCACGGCCAGATGCAATATGGGTTGGCCCGTGGGCCGGGCATGGCCTTCCATCTCGGGTAGCAGCGCGCCCGTCCACGCGCCGGCCGCCACGACCACGCGATCCGCCCGAATGCGACTGCCGTCGTCCAGCGTAACGCCATGGCACGCGCCGCGCTCGGTTGCGAGGGCCGTCACCGTGCGCCCCAGATGCCACTCAGCCCCTAGCTGCGTCAGATCGTCGCGCAGGCGCTCCAGCGCGTGCAGCGCCTCTACGAAACCGCCGCGGGGATTGAAATAGCCCTGGTTGAACGCGCCGGGACGGAACATGGGGAAACGTTCCCGGATATCGTCGGCGTCCAGCCGTTCAACAGGCTTGCCGCGGGCCTGCGCCATGGCGAGGCTTTTGCCTTCGTAGGAGGTGGCCGTCATGGCCGGCGCCAGCAGCGCTACGCCTACGGGGTGATAGATCTGTCCCCATTCCTCGTTGAGTTGCAGCCAGCGGTCTATCGACTCCTCGGCCAGGTCGGTATAGTCGGCGTCGTCCCAGTATTCCGAACGCACGATCTTGCTGACGTCCCGCGAAGAGGCCTGGGCATGCGGCGTGGGCCCGGTGGGATCCACCAGGATCACCCGGAAGCCCCGTAGGGCCAATTCCTTGCCGGCCGCCAAGCCGAAGGCGCCCGTTCCGACGATGAGTATGCGATCTGAAGGCATGAGGGGCAGCGACTCCTTTCTGGGGCCAGCCCAGAGGCGCTCCGGCGACGCGCAGGCGAGGCCGAGCGCGGCGGGCATCCGTTCCCAAAAACGCGGCGGGCGCGAAATTCCTGCCTATACTACTATGAATTGGATTGGGAAAGCGCGCAAGGAGCGCCAGAGAATCAACGATGAGCGTTGTCGTTTTTGCTGACGATTCTACGGAGGGCCGCATTATCAGCGTGGCCTTGCGGGAGTTCGGGATTGCGGCCGTATCCGAACCCGATCTGGCCGCGCGCATGGCGACATGGCAGCGCGACCCGGGCGATATGATCATTCTGGCCTGGAACCGCACGGAAATCCCGTGGGAAGACGTACGCGCGGTCCGGCAACAGACTCAGGCCCCCGTCCTGGTGATGAATGAACCGCTGCCCGATACCCAGGAGTGCCAATTGCTGGAAGCCGGGGTGGATTTGATGTTGGATCGCCCGGTATCCCTGCGCCTGCTGGCCAACTACGTGAAGGTGCTGACGCGTCTTTCCGCCTCCGTGCCCAGTTCCGTCTTGAATACGATGGAGTTGGACGCTATCGCCTTGAACACCGCGGACCGCACCGTGACGGTGGCCGGAACCGAGCCCGTACGCCTGACGCATCTGGAATTCCGCTTGCTGTACCTGTTGATGTCCAACCGGGACGTCGTGGTCACCACGGATTCCATCGCGGATCGGGTGTGGGGATACCAGGATGGCGGCGACCGGGATTTGGTGCGCGGCCTCGTTTCCCGGCTGCGGCGCAAGATTGAACCGTCCGCCGACGGCCCCCATTTCATCGAAAACATTCCGGGGATCGGGTACCGCTTTCATGCCGAGCCGCAACCGGCTTGAACGAAAATGGCACAGGTTCGCCGGATTTGATACGGGACTGCTACGGATTTGCCACCGCTGTGACATTGCGCTGATCCATACTCCTGTCATTGGTCAACGGGTTGGTTGCAGGAGGGGAACAACATGACTTACCTGGAGACATTGATAGGGTATGAGGCGTACAAGGAAAGGCTGCGCCACGCCGAGAAGGCCTATCGGTTCCGGAACGTCAACCGGCCGGCCCAGTTGAATGTCTCCGCCTTGCGGACTTTCATCGGGAACCTGTTGATTGGAACCGGCCAACGGCTCAAGGGAGCCCGCGGCATGACCTTCGTCGGTACCAAGCCGAATCCCGCCTGAGCTGATTACGAAGCGCAAGTCAGCGCATTTCCCTACGGCGGTCCCGGGTTTCCGGGGCCGCCGTCTTTGTTTCCGGTTGCGCGCGTCTCCTGCGGCGGCCAGAGATACAATTATAGCGCAAGACGAAAGAGAGGGCTCCGTGCGTCAGGGACAACCGGCCCGCTGGACGGCGACTATGCATTCTCCGCGACTTTTGGTATCTTATGCGGACTTGCGGCTTGCCGCTTCCCTTTCCGTCACCGCATTCTCAAGATCCCGGCGCACAGGAGCAAGGCCCTATCCATGCAGGTTGAAGCCGTCGTCGTGCCTGAAGTCAATACGCTGTCCGTAGAGCGGATCGAACTGGCCCCGCCCGGCCCTCGGGAAATCCTCGTGCAGAACTGGGCCGCCGGGGTCTGCCATTCGGATCTGCACACTTTGCGCGGCGAGTTGCGCGTGCGTCCGCCGCTGGTGCTGGGCCATGAAGGCGCAGGCGTCGTGGCGGAAACCGGCGCGGACGTCACGCGGGTCAAAGCCGGGGATCACGTCGTGTACAACTGGCTGCCGGCCTGCAATCGCTGTCCGGCCTGTCTCGCCGGCCGCGCCAATCTCTGCGCCACCTTTCCCGATACCATCCTGCAGGGCTGCTTGCCGGGCGGCGTTTCGCGTATCAAATCGCTGTCCGGCCGCGCCTACAAGCATTATCTCAGCGCGGCCACCATGGCGGAGTACATGGTCACGCACGAAAACAACGTCATCGTTTGTCCGGCCGCGATTCCCAAGTCTACCGCCGCCTTGACGGGCTGCGCGGTCGTGACCGGCGCGGGCGCGGTCTGGAACACGGCCGCGGCGCAGGCCGGCGAGGCGCTGGCCGTGATCGGCTGCGGCGGCATCGGCCTGTGCGCCCTGCTCGGCGCCAAAGCCGCAGGGTGCGCCCCTATCATCGGCGTGGACGTGCAGGCCAGCAAACTGGAGATGGCGCGCCAGTTGGGCGCGGATTTCATCGTGAATGCGGCAGAAGACGATGTGTGCGAGAGTCTGCAGGAGCTGACCGCGGGCGGTCCCGAATACGTCATTGACACGGTCGGCGGGCCCCGTACCGTCGGCGTCGCCTTGCAAGCCGTGCGGCCCGGCGGCGCGGCGGTGGTGGTGGGCATGCACGGTTTCAAGGGCAATGTGGACATTTCGCCCGCCCATCTCGTAGCCATGAACAAGCGCCTGCTGGGCTCCTTCGTAGGCAGCAGCTGCACGTACGTGGACATCCCCAAGATCTTTGACGCCTATATGCAGGGGCGGATGGACCTGGATCGGTTGGTGACCAAGACCTACGCGCTGTCCGGCATCCGGCAGGCGTTCGACGACATGGAGCAGGGCCGCGTCGCGCGCGGCGTCCTGACCATGGCCCATTGACGTTCCGGCTGCGCGACGGCAAGGCAGACGATGGCTCCGTATGACGTAGTGCTCCGGTCCGGTACCTTGATTGACGGCACCGGCGCGCCCGCGTTTCAGGCCGACATGGGCTTTCGGGGCGATCGCATCGCCCGGATAGGGCGCATCGCGCCCCAGGAAGGTCGCGTCGTCCTGGACGTTCAGGGCCGCTGGGTCACGCCGGGCTTCGTGGACGCGCATACCCACATGGACGGTTGGCTGCTCAAGACGCCCTTGATTGAAAGCAAGTTGCGCCAGGGTTTTACGACCGAAGTCATCATGGCCGACGGCATTTCCTACGCGCCGGTGTCCAAGGCGAACGCGCGCGAGTGGATCGCCTACCTGCGCGCCCTGAACGCGCTGCAACAGGCCGACTACGCCGGGTGGGAGTCCGTGAGGGACTACATGCAGCGCCTGGACGGCGCCAACGCCCAAAACGTCATGGCCCAAATCCCCTACGCCAACGTCCGGGTCTTGGCGTGCGGCTGGGCCGCGCCGGCCGTGGACGATTTCCAGATGAGCGAAATCCAGCTGCGGATCGAACGGGGCCTGGACGAAGGCGCTTGCGGACTGTCCACGGGCCTGGACTATATCGCCCAATGCTTCGCTTCGACCCGGGAGCTGGAGGAAGCCTGCGCGCCGGTAGCTGCGCGCAACGGGATCTACGCGACCCATGTCCGGTACAAGAAAGGCACCTTGCAAGGCGTCAAGGAAGCGGTGCGGATCGGAAGCCGGACCGGCGTCAAGGTGCATATTTCCCACCTCAAGGGCAATACGGAGCGGGAACGGGACGAACTGCTCGCCTACATCGATCGCGAAGCGCGGCAGGAAGCGGATTTTTCCTTTGACGTATATCCTTACCTGCCCGGCTCTTCCATGCTGAACTACCTGCTGCCCTACGCGGCTTTTCGGGACGGCCCGTTGGGCGTCGCCCACGCGTTGCGGACGCGCCGTTTCCGGGACAGTCTGACGTTTTGGGCGGAGACGCGCCTGGATCTGGCGCAGACGATCATCGCGTGGACGCCGGGTCGGGCCAACGCCCATTGGCAGGGCCAGACCCTACAGGCCTACGTGGCGGCCGCGGGCCGGCCCGCGGGCGACGCCTTGTGCGATTTCCTGATCGAAGAAGACTTGGCCGTATTGTTGGTTTTCCATCGCGGCGACGACCGATTGGTGGAGGATTTTCTCAGGCACCCGTGTTTCATGCTGGGGACGGACGGCATCTTGCACGAGCAGGCCTGCGTGCATCCGCGGCAGTACGGGAGCGCGCCCCGCATGCTGGACACGTTGGTGACGCGGGGCGTCTTGTCGCGGGAAGAGGCCGTTCACAAGATGAGCGGCAAGCCGGCCGCGCGTTTCGGCTTGAAGCAACGCGGCACGCTGGCGGCGGGGCACTTCGCCGACGTCGCCGTGATTGATCCCGCCGCCTTCAAAGAGCGCAACGGGTACCGCGAGCCCGCGGTCATGGCCGCCGGCCTCGAATTTCTGTGGGTCAACGGCCAGGCGGTGATAGACCGCGGCCAACTGGTGGCGCCACCCGCCGGCGCGCGCTATCCGGGACGCGCGCTCGCGTTCAACGCCTGACGGCCATGCGCATTACGGGCATTGCGCCCACAGGCGTACGGGTCAACGCGCGGGGCGATTGGATCTTCCTGCAGGTGCAGACCGACGAAGGCGTTACGGGGTTGGGCGAAGCCAGCCACAGCGGCAACGACGCGTTGCTGTGGTCTCTGGTCGCCGACCTGGAACCGCGCCTGTTGGGCGCGGATCCGACCAATATCAATTGGTTGCGTACGCAGATGCAGGGCAGCGGCCGCATCGCCGCCACCGCCTGGAGCGCGGTGGAGCAAGCCTGCCAGGACATTCGCGGCCAAGCCCTGGGACTGCCTCTGTACCAAGTGCTGGGCGGCAAGGTGCGAGAGCGGATCCGGCTCTATGCCAACATCAACCGTCACGTGCAAGAGCGCACGCCGATCCATTTCGCCCGCGCGGCGGCCGCCGCCGTCGCGGACGGCTTTACGGCCATCAAACTGGCTCCTTTCGATGAAGTGGTCGCTTCCGACCGTGTGCGCCGCGGCGCCGCGGCAGCTTGGGAACCTGGTCTCGCACGCGTACGCGAAGTGCGCGCGGCCGTAGGCCCCGGCATTGAAGTGGCCGTGGATTGCCACGGGCGCTTCGATGCCAAGGAAGCCTTGGCGGTCGCTTGGGCTCTGGAAGAACTGGATCTGTTTTGGTTCGAGGAACCCGTCCCGGTAGAGCGGACGGCCAGTCTGGCGCGCATCGCCGCGCGCATTCGCCAGCCGTTGGCTACGGCGGAAACGCTTTTCGGTTTGCCCGCTTTTCACCGCGTCTTGCAAGCCCAAGCCGCCGACGTCGTCATGCCTGACGTGAAGCACGCCGGAGGCGTGCAGGAAGTCCTGCGCATCGGCGCGCTCGCTTATATCTGCGGCGCGGGCTTGGCGCCGCATAATCCGTCGGGACCGGTGGCCACAGCTGCCAGCGCGCACGTCGCAGCCTGCGCGCCCGCGTTCCGGATCCTGGAATTCGCCTGGGGCGAGGTCGACTGGCGCGCCGAACTGCTGGACCCGCCGGAAAGAGTCGAGGACGGTTGCCTGCTGTTGCCCGAAACCCCGGGATTGGGCCATACGCTCAACCCGCGTACGGTCCGGCAGTTCGCCATCCGGCAACCGAGCCGGGCGGATTCGTCCAAAGCCCAGCCGTAACCCGGATCCGACCGCGCGTTGCGCGCGGCTATCCCGTAATCAGGGATTGCCCGCCATCGATCCCCATTTCCGTACCGGTGATATGCGTGGACGCGTCCGATGCCAGGAAGTGAATCCGATCGCCGCATTGTTCAGTAGAAATCCTGACTGACCTGCCACCCTCCGCAAACGCCAGCGCTGTCGGAGATGTAGGCAGTTCAAAGAAATGTCTGATCCGTTGCTGTGTCTTTGGCCTGCAAGAATAGGACATGGTGATCTTTGAAGCTATACAGCGTGGCATGATAATCTAGATTGTCCTTCATCATGTTTCGAGGTATCCATGACCCAATTCAATGCTGTCAACCGCGGGGTCTACATATCTGATAATTTGCCCTTTCTACGTGCTCTGAACGACGAATGCATAGATTTGATCTGCATTGATCCGCCATTCGCTAAAAATGAGACATTCACCGGCGACAAACTCAAGCCGTCACTGACAGATGAAGAGCAAGATACGGAACGTCGTTTGATGGCCCGGTGGGGAATTACCGATGTCCAGTCCGCGGCGAACGCTGGTATTGCATGGCCCCATGTGCCGCGGGGGGGGGGGTACTTAGACATCTGGTCGTGGGAAAACGACATTCATGAGGAATGGCTACAGACCTTAGATCAAGATTGGCAAGGCATTGCCAAACTTATAGATGCCACGCGGTACGTGCATGGGGATAGCATCGCTGCCTATCTTTGCTATATGGCCATTCGTATTATTGAAATCCATCGTGTGCTCAAGCCCACGGGCAGTTTATATCTGCATTGCGACCATACGGCGAACGGGTATCTCCGTCAATTGCTAGATGGCATATTTGGTAAGCAAAATTTTCGAAATGAAATCATATGGTGTTATGGAAAAATGTCCAACACAGGCAAGAATTTCCCCCGCAACCATGACACGATTTTCCGCTATACAAAGACAGAAAACTACACGTTTACGATTGTTAAGGGAGGAGAATCGGAGTACCGAGAACGTTATCGCAGATATTTGACAAAGAACAAAGTTCTCTATGGTTCCGTAAAAAATTCTAATGATAAATTAGTATTAAGGCGCATAGCCAAGGTACGAAACCAATTAAAACGCGATCTAGTTGATCATGATGTGTTGTTTAACTTTGATATTGAGTTCAAGGTGCAATCGGATGTGCTTTATATACCCATTATCAGAGGCAATGCTGAGGAACGCACAGGATATCCCACGCAAAAGCCTGTGGCATTGGCTGAGCGCATTATTGTTGCCAGCACTAATCCCGGCGATATTGTGCTGGACTGTTTCGCTGGATGCGCCTATGCCGCTATTGCCGCTGAAAAATTGGAGCGGCGTTGGGTAGCCTGCGATCTGAATCCCCGTGCATGGACCGTATTCAAGCGTCAATTCAACAAGCCTTCGTTGGCCTTGCTGACTTGCTCAGAAGATACATTGGGCCAGCAGGTGATGGATATGATGCCTGTCGTTACCGTTTATGGACCAAGAGAATTGCCTACGCGTATGTCGCCCCTGCCAGAGGATCGACCGGCGAATTTGACTTTACCAGAACCCAAGTTCAAGGTGCCGGCCAGTATTATTCCTGCCAGAGAAATGTTGGAATGTTTGCTGAAACTATCAGGTTATCAAGCATGGTGTTGCGGCTTTGCCAACCGCAAGCCGGACGGAACGATTATCAAGACAACACGCAACTTTCATTTGGATCACATGGATCCGCAGTCTAAGGAGGGGACATCGCACCAGATCACGAATCGCGCGCCAATGTGTCCGCATCATAATACGCGGAAGAACAATCGGCGTGTTCACCTTGCAGAGTATCGCAAAGAAATCAAAGCATCCGGCGAACTAATGGTAGAATCGCTGGATGATCTGATCGATCTGAATTTCGCCGCCCAACGCGCCTTGGAAATATATGCTCAATCGTACCAGTCCAGACAGCCGTTATTCTATGGCTAGTGAGCGTCAAAGTGAATGATCTCACCCTTCGCTATTGACAGTATCAAGCAGGGAGGGCCATCCACTGTCAATCACTCACCAATGCACCCTTAACCCTTGATATCAATCATTACCCGATTTTGGCGTGGATACAAGACAAGCCCGAAGATCTGCGAGAACAACTGAAAATTAGAATCCAGACACGCATCGGGTAAAACAGTTGTCCGTGTCGCGTCCCATGGTGAGAGCTGGGAATGCGTGCGCCGGGCTCGCGCGAGAATGACGGCATTAATGTCCCGTTGCGCCAGCTAGGGCGGAAGGCATCGGCGTCGTTAATCAGGATGCGTACGGAAGCCTAAACAACCATGATTACTTCTAGCGGCGCGACCAAGTCGTGTGGACAATTTTGATTTCCGATCGTATGAGGCACTTTGGCCAAAAGGATTTGGGGCTCCATAGCCGTAAGTGACGCTTTAGCCCAGTGCCCTACGGCGTTTTAAGCCTCGCGCACCGATCGCCACGGGGAATTCTAGACAATGTCCACACAACCTAGACCTGAGTCTTTTTCCACGCTTGGTATTCAGCCCATCCCTCGTCCGACAAGGGATAGTATTTGCGCAAAGCGCCCCCGGCCCGCAATTTCAGCCGGCTGAACGCTTCCCAATCCTCATGCTCCAGCGTGTGCGCGAGCAGCGTCGGGATCAATTGCTGGGGCACCATGACCGCCCCGTCGTCGTCCGCGACGATGACGTCGCCGGGCAGTACGGTGACTTGGCTGCAGGCAATAGGCACGTTGTAGGCCCAGGGAAAAAGCCGGGACTGGGAGGCGTAGTTGGGCGTGAAGCCGCGCGTCCACAGGGGCAGGCCCATCTGCCGGATTTGGGGCCAGTCCCGCACGCACCCGTCCACGATCAGGCCCGCGCCTCCGCGTCCTTGGAAGTAAGCGGTCAGCATCTCGCCCACGCACCCCGTATAGGGGTCGCCGAAGGCTTGAATGCAGAGTACGTCGCCCGGCTGGATCGTCTCGAACACGGCCCATAATGCGCTGCGTTTCTCGATCTGCTCCTGGCCCAGGCCCGACGCGATGTCTTCGCGTTGCGGCATGAAGGCCAAGGTCGCGGCGGGACCTACGACCTTGCTGCCGGGTTGACGCGGCCGCACGCCGGCGATGAAAGCTCCGCGTACGCCCATCTTGTGGAGCATCGCGCTGGCTGTGGCGCTGCTGATCTGCCGGAGGCCGGCTACCTGTTCCGGGGAGGGACGCGCGAACGCGCCGCCGTTTATGGGCAGGGAGATTCCGGGCGGAGCCGGCAAGACGAAACGGCTGAAATCGGGCTCGGCAGCGGACATGCGGCACTCTCTGGAAAATGGATCGACCAGGTTCAGTAGCGGGTTTCTCTGGGGACGGGGACGGCGTAGTGGCCTTCGATGTAGGGATAGCGGTCTTCCAGGCCGGCGCGCAGTTCAACGCCCCAGCCGGGACGGTCAGGGAACGTCAGGCGTCCATCCGCAATGCGCGGCGGATGCTCCGTAAACGCCCACTGCAAGGGACCTTGAATCATGCACAACTCCAATATGTCGGCATTGTCCAGCGCGGCGACTGCATGGCCGTTGGCCAATCCCATCAGTCCGTTATGCCAACTGTGGGGATAGAGCTTGAGGCCGCGGTCCGCCGCCGCTTTCCCGATCCGCAACAGTTCCGAAAGGCCCGTCACGCCCGCGTCCGGTTGCACGATGTCGTAGGCGCGGCTGTCCAGATAGGGCTGGAACTGGGCCAGGGTGGCGAACGACTCGCCGCCCGTGATCGGCATCTCCACGGCGCGGGCCAGCCGCGCATAGGCGTCAATGTTCGTCCAGGGCATGGGCTCCTCGAACCACGCGAACCCCAACCGATCCAGCTCCTGGGCAATGGGCAAGGCCTGCTCTTCCGTCAGACGGCAGTTCCCGTCCAGAGCCAAATCCATGCGTCCGTCCGCGAGGCGGTGCAGCTCCCGCACGTGATCCAGAAAGCGCGGGACCGTGACGCGATCCCATTGCCAGTCAGTGCCCAGGCGAAACTTCATGGCCGTGAACCCGCGCGCCATGTAGTCTTCCGCTTCGCGGAACAGCTGTTCCGGATCGTAACGCCAGTCATAGCGGCAGCCGCTGGACGCGTAGAGGCGTACGTCGGACGGCGCCTGGTCGTTGATGAGTTGCCGGACGCTCTGGCCGGCGATTTGGGCCCGCAAGTCCCACAGCGCGCAGTCCAGGCCGGCCGCCGCCGCGTCATGCGCCGAATTCGTTCCGTGCGGGCAGGGCGCGAGAGCCGGATCCTCCGGATCGCGTCCCGCCAGCTGGGGGGCCAGAAAATCTACCCAGCGTTTTATTTGCAACGGCCAACCGTACGAAGAGGCTTCGCCCAGGCCCGTCAGGCCCTCGTCGGTATGCGCGACGACGATCGTGCAATCGGCCTTGACGGTTCTGTACTGCGCGGTGATCCATTGTTCGCGCGGGGCATGCATGCGCGACAGGCATAACGTTTCCAGGCGGGTGATTTTCATGACGCTCCTTCCTCGCGGGACATGACTTCCTGTCGATAACGGCCGGGCCCAGCGGCCGCGGCCGGCTGGGCCTACGCGTCGTCCGGGACGGGATCGAGATAGTTCAGCGCCGGATCCAGAGGCCAGCGCAGGGAATCCGCGACGCGGGTGCGCCGTCCCCATTTCTCCAGCAGGCTGTTGGCGCTGCTCAGTTCTTCCATGGTGCGGGCAACGGCCTCCGGATTCCAGTCCGCCAGCGCCTCCGCCTGGAGTTCGGCGCGCACCGCGGCGTAACGGGGATCCGCGGCCAAGTCCTCCAGTTCCTCCGGGTCGCGCGCCAGGTTGAACAATTGCGCGGGCTGCTCATGGTAATACGCCAGTTTCCATTCCTCCCGGCGCAGCATGCGCTGGAAGCAACCGCCTTCGGGCGCGAAGAGATGCGAACAGTATTCGGATACGGCCCGGTCTTCCCATACGGCGCGCGTCGGATTCGTCAGGACGGAGGCAAAGGAACGCCCGGACGCGTTGGGCAGCGGCGGCGCGCCCATGAGTTCCAGCAGGGTCGCCGTGACGTCTACGCCGTTCACGACCCGGTTGCAACGCGTGCCGCGGGGGAGGCGCGAGGGCCAGGACATGATCAGGGGCACCTTCGCGGACTCTTCGTAAAAGAGGTGCTTCCACCATAGGCCGCGTTCCCCGAGCATGTCCCCGTGATCCGAAGTGTAGACGATCAGCGTATTGTCCGTCTGGCCGTTTTTCTCCACAATCCGCACCAGTTGCCCTATCCACTGGTCCAGCCGATGCACCAGCGCCCAGTACGCCGCGCGGGCGCGGCGGATTTCCGCCTCGGACACGGTTTCGATATCCGTATGCCGACGCCACCAACGCAGGAATGGATGCCGTTCGTCGCTGCGCACGCTGCCTTTGCGCGGCAGGGCCACGTCGCCGGCGAAGAGGTCGAAATCCTCTTGGCGGGCGACGTAGGGCGGATGGGGCAGCATGAAACCCACCGACAGATTGAAAGGCGCCTGCCGCCGCCCTTGTTTCAGATCGCGGCACGCGGCGCGCAAAAAGGCGGCCGCGGACTGGAAAACCTCTTCGTCATGCACTTGGTAGGCGCTTTGCCCAGAGCCGGACTTGCGCAGGCTGATGCGGTGCGGCCCGGCGGTGCCGTCGAGCGCGCCCCGGTCCACGTCGCGGCCGCCCAATTGGTTGGGTCCGTGGTCGCCTACCTCGCGGCGCGTGTAGCCGCGCAGTTGATCGGGCCCCAAAGCGTGCATGCGTCCGATCAAAACCGGTTCGTACCCCGCGGCGCCCAAGGCATGGGCTAACGTGGGAATGCGGGAATCCAGTTGATGTTCGTTGGTCCAGACCTGGTTTTCGTGAGGCCGCCGGGCCGTCAACATGGACATGCGGGACGGCACGCAAATGGGCGAGTCGCAATACGCGTTGTCGAAGACCACGCCGCGACGGGCGAGGCGTCCCAAATGGGAATCCTGGATATGCGGGTCGCCGTAGCAATCCAGCACGCGCTGGGCGTGTTGATCCGAATGGATATAGAGCAGGTTGGGCAAACGGTCGGTCACGGGCGCGTGGCCGTCTGATACGTAGCGGACGGTTCGCCAGTCCCGCGGGCGGCGAACCGTAGGCCCGTTGGCGCGGGCTTCGCTCCCGCGGTCATGGGGCGGGGAGCGGGCCGCGCCCGCGCGGCTGACGCGCGGGCGCGACGCGTAGAACTTGCCCGCGTCCGACAGAAGGCGCGACACTGGCCGGACGCGCGGGAAGAAAGCGGAAGCAACGGTATCGGACGGCTCCTGACGATCGGACGATCGAGAACGGCGCGGAGTAAAGCGGTTCCCTATTGTCCTTTACTGTCGGGCCGCGGCGCAAGTTCGGGACCGGCGCGCCACCGCTTCCGGACGCGGACGGGACCAAAATCGGAGGCTGCAATGAAGATCAGGGATATGGCCGTGCATGTCGTGAACATGGGCCACCGCAACATTCCGTACGTTACGGTGGAAACCGACGAAGGCCTGCAGGGCATAGGCGAGGCGTATTCCTGCGGCCCGGATCTGGCCACCGCGCGCGTGATCGAGGATTTCAAGGCCTGGCTGGTGGGACGCGACCCGCGCGATGTCGAGGGGCTGTGGCAGTTGATGTACGCGGGCTCCCGTTTTCCCGGCGGCATGGTGCTCAACGCCGCCATCAGCGGCATTGAGCACGCGCTCTGGGACATTGCCGGCCAGGCAGCCGGCCTGCCGGCGTATCGGTTGATGGGGGGCCGCGTCCGGGACAAAGTGCGCGTCTACCAGTCAGTCAGCGGCGAGGCCCCCGAGGAACTGGCGGACAATGCCCGCGCCTTGCTCGCAACCTACGGCTACACGATGCTCAAGATGAATCCTTTGCCGGCCGACTGGCACCGCAAGCCATGGGGTCGCGTCCTGCGCGAGGCTGAAGCGCGGGTGGCCGCCGTACGCGACGCGATAGGACCGGACGCGGACATCGGCCTGGATCCGCATGCCCGCATTTTCGAAATAGGCCATGCGGCCCAGCTGTGCGATGTCGTAGCCCCGTACCGGCCCATGTTCGTGGAGGAACCCCTGCGACCGGAGAACGCGGAGGCCTGGGGGATGTTGCGCCGCAAGGCCTCCGTGCCCCTGGCTACCGGCGAGATGCTGTATACGCGGCACCAATTCCTGCCTTTGCTGCAGCAACATGCCGTGGACTTCATTCAGCCGGACGTATGCGTAACGGGCGGCCTGTGGGAGATGAAGAAGATCGCCGCCATGGCGGAAGTCCATTACGTCAGCGTCGCGCCGCACAATCCTTGCGGTCCCGTAGCCAACGCCGTCAACGCGCACTTCGCGGCCTGCACCCACAACTTCGCCGTCCTGGAGTACCGCCCGGACGATGCCGGCCTGCGCCGCCGCATTCTGCAAGAACCCGTGCCCCTGCGCGACGGATATCTGGAAATCCCGGAACGTCCGGGCCTGGGGGTGGAATTCAATGCCGATATCCTGAGTTCCCGGTCGACTCACTTCATGCCTTGGCGCCGTCCGCAGCCCTGGCGGGAAGATGGTTCGTTGGCGTATCAGTAGCGCGCGGCCGCGCGCTTCAGGCCGACGAGGACGGGCGGGAAGCCGGCGTACGGTCCAGCGCGCCGGCCAAATCCACGCCGAAGGTCCAGGCGGCCGCGGACGAGAGCGCGGCCAGCCGCGCGGCGTCGATCTCCACGCCCAGGCCCGGCGTTTCGGGAGTGACGAGATAGCTGCCGTCGTAGGTTACGCCCCGCGGCGCGACGTCTTGTTCGTAGAGCAGAGGGCCCGTGCTGTCGCCCGGATAATCCAGGACGCGCGCGGCGGCGGCCAGATGCGCGACCGCGGCGGTGCCCAGATGGAGTTCCTGCGTCGTGCCGATGAGAACGCTGGCGCGGGCGCTTTCCGCGACCGCGATGACCCGTTCGCAGGCGCGCAGGCCGCCCAGGACGTAAGGGGATACGTTCAGGATATCGACCGCCTTGTGGGTCAGCAACTGCCAGGCGTGATGCAAATTCAGCGCGTGCTCGGAGACGGGGCGATGGGAGCGGGCGCGCACTTCCGCCAAGCCGGCCAGGTCGTACCGCGGCGCGGGACTCTCGATCAGCAGGCAATCGCCCCAGCGCCGCAGCTCCTCGATCGCCATGACGGCGCGCCGCCAGTCCAACAGGTTGGAGAAATCCCAGGACTTGATGGCTACGCGGGTATCGAACCGCGCGGCGAAGCCCTGGAGGAAGGCGACGTCGGCGGCCTGGTTGGCCCCTACGTACAGGCGGATGAGGTCGAAGCCTTGCGCCCGCATGGCCTCTACCCGCTGCAGGTTGGGTTCCACTTCCTCGACGGCCCGCATGCGAAAGATGGGATAGCAGACCCGCATGCGCGTCCGCAACGCCCCGCCCAGCAGCTCGTAGACCGGTACGCCGTCGCGCCGGCCCAGCAGATCGTGCAGCGCCAGATCCATGCCCTGCCGCACCAGGCCGGAGCGGCTGTACATATGGCCTTCGTCGGGAAAGAACTTGATCAACGCATCTTCCAGCGCGGACAGATTGCGGGGATCCCGTCCTCGGCACAGTTCGTTGAGCATGCGCTCCAATTCCGGCAGATCGAACTGGTACATGGGCACGTGCGACAGGTCGCTCATTTCGCCCCAACCGACGTAGCCGTCATCGGTTTCCACTTGCACGACGACGTGCTGATTGGCGATGCCCGTACGGCGGCGCGTGGCGATGGGATGCAGGGTAATATGCGCGATCCGCATGGCGTCTCCTGGCGCGGCAAAGGAACCGGGCGTCAATCCGCCGGCGACAGGCCGAAGGCGCGGAGCATGGCGCCGATGCGGGGACGGTCAGCGACCGGCACCGCGTCGAGAGGCGGCCGGACGGCGCGCGCGGCGAAACCCAATTGATGCATGGCCTCTTTGACCACGCTGACGTTCAGGGCGTTCCGCTCGCGGGCGCGCAAGCGTTCGAAGGGCCGTACCTGCCGCCAAATCCGCAGGGCCTGCTTCCGGTCCGCCGCGCGGAGAGCCTGCAGCAGAGCCAAGGGCAGGGCTGCGGTCACATTGGCGAGCCCCGAAGTGAAACCCTGCGCGCCCGCGGCCCAGAAGAACGGCGCCCACGTCTCCGCCAGGCCGCAGATCAAGGCCAAGGGATAGGCCTCCAACGCCTGCGCCACTTCGGCGAAGGCGACGACGTCGGGCACCGCGTACTTGACGCCGACGAAATTCGGGCAGGCATCCGCCAAGCGCTGCAATTCGCGCGCCCCGATCCCGGGATCTCTGAGATAGCAGGTAACGGCCAGCTCCGGCGCGCTGTCCGCCACGGCGCGGTGATACGCCACCCAGCCTTCCGGTACGATGAAAGGATGCGCGGGCTGGTGAATCATGACGGCGCGCGCGCCGGCCGCCGCGGCTTGGCGCGTCATCGCCTTGGCAGTTTCCAGGTCGTGGCCCACGCCGGGCATGCACAGCGCGTCGGGACGCGCCCAGGAGAGGGTTTCGCCACAGATCCGCGTCGTTTCGTCCAGCGTCAGGGCGAAGAATTCGCTGGTGTTGCCGTTGGGCGTCAAGACGGAAATGCCGGCCTGGAGCTGCCGTTCCACGTTGCTTTGGAACGCGTCCCAGTCTATGCGGCCCGCATCGCGGGCGACGAAAGGCGTAACCGGGATGGCAATGACCGATTGCAGTTGGCGCACGATGTCGCTGAAAGGCATATCGCGGTCCTCCGTGAAGCGCTGTCAGGGTTCTGGACGCGTCAAGCGTCCCTGGGCGTCCGTTCCGGGACTGCTGTCCGTTTGGGGCGCCGACCGCTGCATGCGCGGCCTTGGCCGCGTTCAGACCGGACCGGGGGCGGCGGTTGCGCCGCGCGCGCCCATCCTGTCGCCGTTGCGCCCGGACACCCGTAGAAGCCCCGTCAAGTCTGGACGGGTTGCTCCCCCGCCGCGCGCCGGAGCAGGGAGCGGCCCATGGTCCGCAGGTAGGTCAGGTCGCTGCGTTGCGGCCGCCACGTCGAAAGCAGGGTTTCGTGCGAAGAGCGGTGGAACATCGCGCTGAGAAAGCCGCACCGGCAAAGCAACCCCAGAGACATGGCCCACGCGGTGCCGCTGAGGCCCATGCGGGGAAACAGCGCGAGGAGGAGCGTCCCGTTGACGCACAGGCTGATCCAGACGGACCAGGTGCAGATTTCCGGGCGGTCTATGCCCGAGAAGTAGGTCATGTAAATGGCGGAAATGCCGTAGGCGAAGATGCCGAGCGCCAGAATCCACAGCAGGGGCACGATAGGCACGTAGGCCTCCGACAGCAGCAGGCGGACCAAAGGTTCGCTGACGGCGAGAAAGGCCAGCAACGCGCTGCCCATGACCCAGGCCACGTAGCGCAGGCACAGCGCGAACAAGGCCGGATTGTCCTTGGCCGCGGCCTTGGGCACGCGCGGAAACAAGACGCTGGCGACGGCGTTGGCGATGATGTTGAAGCGGGACATGAGCGCGATGGCGACGGCGAAGAGGCCGATGTCCGCCCGTCCGGCGAGCAGGCCCAGCGCGATCGTGCCGGCGCGCATTTCGAGTTCCATGCCGATGCGGGCGCCGTGGTATTTGCCGCCGTACTGAAGGAGCCGCGCGGCCCCGCGCAGGGACGGCATCTCCCAGACGAGAACGGCGTGTTGCCGCAACCGCCAAAAACAGGCGCACAGGGAGACCAGTTGTCCCAGCGCCATGGAAAAAAGCGCGCCTTCCACGCCCAGATCCAGGCCCAGCAGCAATCCCGTCATGGCCAGGGACACCGAGAGCGATTGCAGCAACATGCAGAGCCCCAGCGCCTTGAAGCGCCGCAATCCCATCAGTTGCATCTCCGCCACGCTGTTGACGGCCCGCAGCGGAAGCAGGATGAGGGCCCAGTAGAACGAGGCGGGATCGGCCTTCTGAAAGAAGTCGATCTCGCTGTGGATCAAGGGAATGGCCGCGGCGCAGGCCGCGGCGCTGCCGAGCAAACTGATGCACAGGCCCAGGGACACGCTCTGGGACACGCTCATGCGATTGGCGATGACGAAATACTGCGCTCCGCGGTCCGCGCTGAAAGCGAAGAGCAGGCTGAGCAGGAGGGCGAAAACCGAGCAGGTGGCGAACGCGCCGCGTTCCGACGTCAAAAGCCCGTAGGCCAGCAAGCTTTGCGTCAGGAGGCCGAACGCGAGGATGCCGCCGCGCGTAGCCAGCACCGTCAAGACTTCCCGCCCGCCGCTGGCGCGCGGGATAGGCGCGACGGCCGCGGTCATGCGCCCGCGCGCCGGGAAGAAACTTTCCCGTCCGTTCCGGCCTCGGGACGCCGTCGGGCCGGGACGCCGTCCGCGGCCTGGCCTGACGGAACGGTCTCTGGATACGGGCGTATCGCGCGCCGTCCGGGGCGGGCGCACGCCGGGGCGAAGACGACGAGGCAGGAGATCATATGGCGGCAAGTATATAACGGCTTGCCCTTGCGCGGCTCATCCCGGTCGGACCTGGGCGGCGGGCCGGCGGCCTTGGCCTCCGGCTTGGGGTTGGGCGCGTCTCCGGCCTGGCGCGCGCGGCCTCTGATTCGCCGCGGCGTCTGCCGTCGCAACGGACGGAATGCGCCGCCTGGATCGGCGCGCAGGCCGCGCGGCCAGACTTTCCATGGCGAACGATATAGTGTAGAGTTGAGGCCGAACGGGAAGGCGTACGGGAGCGCCGCGGCCGGCGCGGCAATGCGTTGGGTCTTCTCTATGCGCCAGGCGGTTCACCCCGTAACCGTACGGGCGGTTTGCGCGGCCGCGGCCGTCTGCGGAGATAATGGGATACGCAACGGGCGGTACAAGACGTCGTTCGCGGAGCAGGCACCGCCCCCTGATTTTCCCCGTCCGCCGCGGCGGGACGCGGCGGCAGGGAAGGAGCCCAAGCGTTGCGGCGCGCGGCCTTGCGCCGCGACGTACGCGCAGGGCAACGAAAAACGTTCGCGCCAAGGAGAATCCGGCATGAACCATGCGATGCATCCAGCCCCGTTGGCCATTCATGGCGGCGCGCCCGCGCGCGCGCAATCGGCGCCGGCCATGTTGCCGGGCATTTTGGCGTACGATGCCGCGGAAGAGGAAGCCGTGCTCGAAGTCCTGCGCAGCCGCAACCTCTATCGCTTCATGGACGATGCGGAACCGTCGCAATGCGATCGTCTGGAGGCGCTCTTCCGCCAGGAAATGGGATGCCGCTACGCGTTGGCCGTAACCTCCGGCACGGCGGCCCTGGTATGCGCCCTGCAGGGGGTGGGCGTAGGTCCGGGCGATGAAGTCATCGTGCCGGCCTTTGGCTGGATCGCTTCGGTGTCCGCCGTGCTGGGCGTAGGCGCCGTGCCCGTCATCACCGAAGTGGATGCGTCCCTGACCTTGGATCCCGAGGCCGTGCAGGCCAATCTGTCGGCGTACACCAAGGCGATTATGCCGGTGCATATGCGGGGGGCGCCGGCCGACCTGGAGGCTCTCCTGCGCATCGCCCGCGCGCGCGGGCTGCAAGTGGTGGAAGACACGGCGCAGGCCAATGGCGGCGCCTATCGGGGGCGCTATCTGGGCACGTACGGCCATGCGGGGGCCTTCAGCTTGCAGGCCAGCAAGATCGTGACCTCAGGCGAGGGCGGCCTGGTCATCACGGACGCGGAGGAAGTCTTCACGCGCGCCGCCATGTTCCACGATCCCTTTTCGGCGCGCCTGGTGGACGTGCCGGAAAGCCGGGTCATGTGGGGCTTGAATTTTCGCATGCCCGAAGTGGTCGCGGCTTTGGCGCGGGTGCAGATCGCCAAACGCGCGCGGATCATTGACGCGATGCGCGCGCGCAAGCGGTTGATCAAGGACGGCATCGCCGCCTTGGCCGCCGCCAAGGGCGTGCAGTTCCGCCACTTGCACGACGAGGCGGGCGATACGGCCGTGGCCTTGATTCTGTTCATGCCCGAGGTCAAGGCCGCCGCGCGCGTGGAAGAGGCGTTGCAGGCGGAAAACGTCAGCGCCCAGCGTTTGTTCGCGCCCGGACGCGTGGATCAGCATGTCTACGCGTCGTGGTCTTCCGTCTTGGCCAAGGCGCAATGGTCAGCCCAAGGCGGGCCCTGGACTTGGGCCCGCAGGGACGTGGCGTACGAGGCGGGCATGTGCCCGCGCACCTTGGATTGGCTCCAGCGCTCCATTCAGATTCACATCCCGCCTACGCTGACCAACGAGGACGCGGAAGAGACGCTGGAAGGTTTGGCCAAGGTGATGACGCATTTGCTGTAGGCGGATAACGCAGAGCGTTTAATTGTTTGCGGAAAATTGGACCGCGACTGTGGTACTATCCTGCTTTTGGCCCGCGGTCGAGTCCGCGGGAACGGTATCCAAGCCCGCCGCCGGCGCCCAGGCGTTCGCCATCGGGGGGCCTGTCCCAGCGCCCGCGGTACGGCCGTGATTTGCCTTTGGGGCGGCCCCGGTGACGTACAATCGGCGCTAAGCCGCCATGGCCCGTGCCTTGCGGCGGCGCGCCGGACTTGGGCGATGCAGTCGCGTCTGTCGTCAAGGGGTTGTCGCCGCCACAAGGAGCGCAGATGAAGATTACCGGCTTGGAGACCTATCGCATTTGGAACGGAACCCGCAATTTCCTGTTCGTGGCGGTCGATACCGACGAAGGCGTTTGGGGCATCGGGGAAGCGGGCCTGACGGGACGCGAGCCCGCCGTGGAGGCTACCGTCCAACAGCTGGCCGCGCAGTTGGTCGGGGCGGATCCCTTTCGCATCGAGCACTTGTGGCAGACGATGTTCAGAGGCGGTTTTTTCCCGGCGCAGCGGATCCTCTCGTCTGCGATTTCCGCTATCGACATCGCGTTGTGGGACATCAAGGGCAAAGCGCTGGGCGTGCCCATTTACGAACTTTTGGGCGGCCGCGTGCGGGACAAGGTGGTCTGCTACCCGCACAATCAGGGGCACGCGCGGGAGCTGGAACCGTTGGTCCAGTCCTGCTTGGCGACTCAGGCGGAAGGATGGAAGTTCGTACGGTGGGGCCTGCCCCAAGACGGGGATATTCTGGAACCGCGGCCGGCCGTCCGCGCGGCGATTGCCCAGCTGGAGGCCGTGCGCGCCGCCTTGGGCGATGAGATCGAAATCTGTTTCGACGTGCATACCCGTCTGGATTTGCCCGATGCGCTCTGGCTATGCCAGGAGGCGGAACGGTTTCGTCCCTTTTTCATTGAAGATCCGTTGCGGTGCGAGAATCCGGATTCGTTCAAGACGCTCCGGCCGCGTACCGCGGCGCCGCTGGCGGCGGGCGAGCAATTCAGTTCCAAGTGGGAATTTCGCCCGTTGGTGGAGGAAGAATGGATTGACTACGCCCGGATCGATCTGTGCATCGTCGGCGGGTTTACCGAGGCGCGCAAAATCGCGGGCTGGTGCGAGACGCATTACATCAAAATCGCTCTGCATAATCCACTGGGGCCGGTGTCTTCGGCGGCCTGTTTGCACCTGAACCTGGCCACTTCCAATTTCGGCGTCCAGGAACAGCCGGCCAAGCCGGGAAGCGCGTTGACGGATATCGTGTCCAATGCGCCCCAGTGGGAGGACGGGTATCTGCTGCCGCCCCAGGGGTCGGGCTTGGGACTCGAATTCAACCGGGACAGGGCCCGGGAACAGGAGCCACGCGACTGGCCTATGCCCTCTCTACGCCGTTTGGACGGCGCCTTTACCAATTGGTAACTTGCCCGCCGTTTTCTGCCAAGGCCGCGCGTTGCGCTTGGCGTGCGCACTATCTGTCGCCTGCGCGCACGCCGATGGGGGGCGCGGCGGCCGCCATGTACGCAGTCAAACCGCTTTGACGGCTCCCAAGTGATATAGTGCTTGCCGTAGCGCCGCGCCGCAGGCGGCGCGCGCCTGGAACGGTCTCTCCGAGTTTGTCGTCCTTCCCCCCGTAGCAGCCATGGTGACCAGATCTTATTCTCTGGCGGAGAAACGCAAGGTTACGGCGTTGCTTTTGAGGGCGGACCGTCGCCACGAAAGGCTGTCCGTCTTGCAGAGCAGCGTCGTGCATGCAGGCGTGGCGCTGTTTCTGCTGCTGTTTCTGACCGCGCTGGAACATGAACTGCAGCGCCGCGGATGGTTCCCCGTGCGCGGGATGGTCGCCTTTTTGGCCGGTACGACCGTCATTCTCGCCGTCTGGGCCGCCTCTACGCTCAATGCCAAAGAACGGCTCTCCCGCCAGATCAAGGCTGTCGTGCGCAACCATTGGTTCCTGTGGCTGGCTTTTTTGGCCTTGGCCCAGACCAGCTATATTTATCTGTTGCGAACCGACGTCCGCCCCATCGACTCGGTGTTCTACGTCCTGCCCTTTCTGGCGTGCCTCGCGGCCGCCCTGCTGCCCTTGGTGCCCCCGATACGTAACCACTGGCAGATCTATCTGTGGGGAGCCTTCGTATTGTATTGCCTGACGGTGTGGATCGATGTGGGCTGGCCGGGAACGTTTACCGCCGTCGAATGGCGGCCGGCCGGCCTGGCGGGCGACAGCAATACCGGTGCCTATATGGTCATCATGCTGGCCATTCCCCTGCTGACGTATCGCCAACTCCGCGTCCGCAGCCTGCTGGTGCTTTATCTGGCGGGCCTGACGGTGTTTTTCACGCTGTCGCGCGGCGGCGCCCTGGTCTTTCTCTTGATGAATCTGGGCTATATCGGGCTTCTGCTCCGGCAGTGTCCCGCGCGCCGTTCTTTCATCGCGGCCAGTACCGGGAGCGTATTGGCCGTTACCGTCTTGAGCGCGTGGCTGACGTCCAGCACGTTGCCCATCTTTCAGAAACCGATCCCCGTTTTTCAACAGGAAAACGCCGCGCGCCGCGTGGACAACATTCATCCGCAAAGATGGTTTTCCTACGTCTTGCGGGCGGATGGCGCGGCCGTGCGGCATTTTCTGGCGCGCTACGAAAGTTTCGGCCGCATAACGTCGGCCGACGTCCTGGCCGCGGCCAACCCGGCATTCCGCTCCACCGCCCTGTTTGACAGTCCCATCCTGGCCGCGTTGCCCAAGGGGTACGTCTTGGTGGCGTCCCCCCGGCTGGTGCGCCTGCGCAACGCGTTGGAAGCGGTCCAGACCTCGCCGTGGATCGGCTACGGCACCAAGTTCAATGTGCGGCGCAACATATCCTCCCATAATATGTATTTGGGTACGTGGATTGATTTCGGCCTCCTGGGCCCCGTTCTCTACCTTGCGTTCCTCGGCGCCGCTTGGTACGGTTTCTGGCGCAAGCGCTACTGGCCCGGCGTGTTTTTGGCAGGCCTGATGGTGGGCTGGAGCCTGTTCAGCCAAACGGTATTGGGCACGCGCGCGCTGTTCGTCTTGTTGGGCCTGCTGCTCGGCCTGCAGTACGGCGCGCGCCGCGCGGAAACCGCTTTTCCCGTATCCGATGATTCCCGCTGCGACGCGCGGTAAGGGCATCGTTGCGGAGCCGAGATCCTTGACCGCGCAGAGCCGCAAGGCCATGAGCCGCCCTCCGCATCGCCGTGGTTCCGGCCCCGGCCTTCCGCGGCGCCGACAGCCTGCCAGAATGCCGATCGCGTTCGCCATCGAACGGATTCAGGCAAGCGGGGGTCCCTTCTTATGTCCCAGCCTGAGTCCGGAGTAGCGTTGCCTGCGATGTCTGAGCGCGTAATTCAACCCTATGGCAATGCGGACGTCTGGTCCGCAGGGTCCGTGGAAAGGCGCAGGCTGTTCGCTTGGCTCCGGCAGGGCGCCCTGCATACGAGCCTGGCTCTGTTTCTGTTGCTGTTCCTCACCGCGCTGGAATACGATCTGCGCTGGCGCGGATGGTTACCGATCCGGGGGATTGCGGTCTTTACGGTCGGGACGGCGGCTATCATCGCTGTCGTAGCCGCCTGCACCTCCGGTTTCAGGGAACGTTTTTTCGCTCACGTCCAGACGTCCGTGCGGCAAGATTGGCCCTTGTGGCTGACCTTGTTGGCGTTGGCGAACGTGAGCTATATCTACTTGTCCAGGACCGAAGTCCAGTCCGTAGACGCGGTGTTTTACGGTTTGCCTTTCGTGAGTTGCGCCTTTGCGGCCCTGTTGCCGCTGGCGCCGCAGATTCGCAGCCGCTGGTCGGCCTACCTTTGGCTATCCTTTGTGGCGTATTGCCTGACGGTGTGGATAGATATTTGGCGGCCCGGAACGTTTACGACGCTCGCCTGGCGCCCGGCAGGGCTGGTGCGAGACAGCAATACCGGCGCCTATATGGTCATTATGCTGGTTCTGCCTCTGTTGTCGTACCGTCGCTTCCGCTTCCGTAGCTTCGCGGCGCTGTTTCTGGCCGGCACCACGGTTTTCCTCACCCTGTCGCGTGGCGGCGCCCTGGTCTTTCTTGTGGTCAACCTGGCTTATATCGCTTTTGCGCTCTGGCGCTTTCCCCAGCGCCGCGCCTTCGTTTTGGCCAATGCGGGACGGATGCTGGCGGCTACGCTGGTGAGCGCCTGGTTGGGACTGGGCACCTTGCCTCTGTTTCAACAGGAAGAGGCCAAGGTACGCATCGAGGATGTCCTGCAGGTGCAAAGGTGGTTCATTTATAACGTAAGTCCCCAATCCCCCGTGATTCAAGAGGTGTGGGCCAGATACCAGACTTTCGGGGCCATTGACGCGGCTTCGGAGCCGCCGGCCAGTGCCGAGGCCGCCGGGGAGCCGGCCCGCGCGCCCGAGCCGGCCCTGGAAGCCGCGCCGGAGACGCGCGCCTCCGCTGGCGTCGGGAGCGCGGCCAGCGGTGCGGCTGTCCCGGATCGTCCCCTTGAGACTGCGCCGGAGACCGGACTTTCCGCGACAGGCGCACCCGCGGATGAGGAAGAGGCGACCGCTGCGCTGCCTGGGCCGTCCGTATTGCCGGAGCAAAGTCCTCAAGATCCGGACATCGCGAATGACGCTGACGGAACGGCTTTGGGCCCGCTGGCCCGCGTCGAGGCCGCCGGGGAGACTGTCCGCGCGCCCGAGCCGGCCCTGGAAGCCGCGCCGGAGGTGCCGGGAGCCGCCGGGCCGGAGACGCGCGCCTCCGCTGGCGTCGGGAGCGCGGCCAGCGGTGCGGCTGTTCCGGATCGTCCCCTTGAGACTGCGCCGGAGACCGAACTTTCCGCGACAGGCGCACCCGCAACCGCTGCGTTGCTTGGGCCGTCCGTATTGCCGGATCAAATTCCCCAAGGTCTAGACATCGTGAATGAAAACGTTCTGGATCCCGTTCGGGCCGAGCTGCCGAGCGGCAAAATGATCATATCGTCTGCCCGCATCAATCGTACGCGCAACTCTTTGCAAGCTATTCAGGCTTCGCCCTGGATCGGCTACGGCACCAAATTCAACGTGCGCAGCGATATCTCGCCGCACAATATATATTTGGGAACATGGATCGACTTCGGTCTGCTGGGTCCCGTTCTGTACATTGCGTTCCTGTGCGCCGCGGGCCGCAGTTTTTGGCGCTACCGCGTCTGGCCAGGGTTGTTCTTGACGGGCGTGATTGCCGCTTGGAGCCTGTTCAGCCAAACCGTGCTGGGTACGCGCGCGCTGTTCGTGTTGCTGGGCCTCTTGCTGGGCCTCCAATACGGGGATGGGCGCGAACCGGCAACCCCCCCCCCTCTCTCAAATTAGACGGCGAACAGGCCTAACGCCCAGGCAGCCGCATGCGGGCGGGACAGGCTTCCGCCTCAGGAAAATGCTGCCCAAAGTCATCCATCGCTTCCGACCGGCCATGTAAAGCCGCCGCTTCCGCGCACGGGCGCGGGCGCGCTTTCAAATGACCTCAAGAAAATTCCTGTCCTCCAAACGCGGGAAGGCCGCGTGGGGCTCGCGTTGGTACCAGACGGCGGTGGCGGCGATGTCGTCCTGCAGCGGCAGATAGCGCGGTTTCCCTTCTTGCGGCGCGCGCCAGCCCAGCGCTTGCAACGTAACCCGCAAATCCGACGCGAACCGGATGGGATCCATGATGTGCCAACGATACATGCCGAAACGGGTTTGACTCCGGTTGAAACCGTCCGGCTGGATGACTTGATGAAAGCCTAGAAAAGGCGTGGAATAAGTGCCGTACGCGTTGGCGCCCTCAGGCCCCTTGAAGCCCCAGGCGCCCCCGAAATAGTCCTCCGTGCCGGTACCGCAAATAGTGGGCCATTGCCGGTCGCCGTCGAGGTAGAATTTCATTTCGCCTTCGCCCCACCATCCGTTATTGTTCGTGCCCCAGGCCAGATACGCGCCGGCGTAATGCCCTTGGCCGGAGACGCCGTCTATGACGGTGAAGACCTCCTGGTAAGGCAGAGGGTTGACGCGTCGCCACTGCGCGTGGAAATAGCCGACGTCGTCGGGCACGGCGGCCAGCGCGTAGTCGATTTGGTAGAAGAAATGCGACGCGGGCTCAGGTCCCAGGTTGACGATTTCAATCTGCGCGCGCCGGCGGAAGGGCATCGGCCAATAGCTGTTGAAAGCGCCGGACGGATTGACGGCGATAGGCAAGGAATTGACGTTGCACGGCGCGTTCCAGCCGTTGCAGAACAGATCCCCGAGCGGAACTTCCACGGAAGGATGGGGCTCGTCGTCCCAATGCATGCGCAGCACCAGGTGCCGCCAATACGCGGGACGGCAGGTGATCCAGATATGCTGAATCTGGCCCGGGCCCTCGATATCGGCCAAGGTCGCGGCGGCATGGCCGGCCACGTCGATGCAGGGCGAGACCTTCCATCCGCGGCCCAGTTCGCGGGCCGCGGCGGCGCCCGTGCCTTCCGTCGCCCTGCCCCCGGCCCCTTTGCGCCCGTCAAAGTTCTCGGCGGAAATCGAGCGGCTTCGGGCGTCGGACAGCCGGGCAATCGAACCCAGCCCCAAATCCATGCCCTTGCAGTCCATCGCCATGCGCGTGCCTCCTTGCGAGTCTCTGGCGCCGCGTCCGCCGGCAATCTGGCGCGGCTTGCGCGCCGCCGCGCTAAAGCGAGATGCCGGCGGGGCCGCGCGTGATCTGAAAGTCTACGTTTCCCGCTTGCATGGATTGAGGCCGAACCCGGCCGGACAGGACGGCGCCGATCCGATCGTACAGCCTTTGCGCGTTGACGTTTTCCGCGGTCGCTGGATCCAGGGCCAGATCGCAGGCCTGCGCCGGCGGCCGCGTCTCGGCGCTGAGGGACACCTGCAACAGGGGAATGAAAGGATGTCCCTGCAGGGGCGGACCGGCGCCGCAGGCCACGACCAGGTCTACGCCCGTAGCCCCCAGTCCCGACAACGTCTCCACCCAGTGCTGCGTAGGGCATTCCATCAGGTGGAGGCCGGGCTGACGCGCTTTCTGGGCATAAGCCAAGGTAGGGCGCTCCGCGCGCGTCAGGGCTTGGGCGATCGCGGAACCCGCCAGCGCCACGGCCTGGCCGCCCTGGCTGGCGGCTACACGGGCGCACCGCGCCATCAGGGCGGTCTCCGCCGCGGTCGCGGCGCCGTGACTGGCCACCCCCAGCCGGAGGGCATCCAGACCGGCCTGTTGGGGACGCGGCGTGGCCGCCGCCGCGAGGCGCTGCCCGAACCAGTCGTCGATCTTGTCCAGAACCGCCGCAATGCCGCCGTCCAGCTGGACGCTGGCCCAGCCCAGGTCGTCAATCCCGACGCCAGCCTCCTGCAACGCGTGCCGCATGAAATCGTTATGCGTTTTCTCGCAGCCATGCTCCAGGAGCAGGCAGTGCTGCACGTGGGCATGCTGCACGTAGCCGGCCAAAGTCCGCGCGTAGAGTTCCTCCGAAGAGCCGCTGGATACGCCGCACCCTTCCGTATGCACGAGCGTCGCGAAGAAAAGATCTGTCTGGCCGGCTGCAGCCTGGTTTCGGTTCAGGCGACGCACGGCCAAGGCCGCGATCTGCCCGGAACAGAGGCTGGTCGGCACGATGAGGCCGATGGCGCGCGGGATGACGCCCTGCGGACGGGCTTCGCCCGCGTAGCGGAAAGTCGGCACGTCCGGCGGCGCTTCGACGGCCAGGGCTTTGGCGGGCAAAGGCGCAAGGGGCGCGCGCAGGGTTTCCCGGTCCGAATTCAAGGGCCAATTGCGCCACAGCTGGATCTGCGCATGTCCCGCCTGCTCCCCCAGCGTACGCTGGCCGCTGGCGACTTGCACGGTCCGCTCGAAGAGCGCGCGTCCCAGTACGTCCATGGGCGCGCCGTCCAGATACTGGCCGGCGTTGACGTCCATGTCTTGGCGCAACAGTTCGTACCGCTCCGTCGTCGTCACGATTTTCACGGTGGGCGCGAAGGGGAAATTGGTAATGGAACCGTTGCCGGTGACGAAGAAAATCAGATTGCAGCCCGCCGCGACCTGCCCGGCGATGCTTTCCAGATCGTTGCCGGGGCTGTCCATGAAGCAGTAACCCGGCGCGGTCATGCGGGCGCCGTATTCCAGCACATGGTCCAGACGCACGTCGGGATGCCGTTTCATGGCCGCGCCGATGGATTTGAGAAAAATGTTGTACAGGCCGCGCAGCTTGTTGCCCCCTGACGGGTTGCCCTCGGCCGTGTGGCCGTGCCAGGCCGCGCGGGCCTTGAAACGCGCCGCGACCTCCAGGAACCGGCGGGCCGTCGCCCAATCCTTCACGTTCTGCAGGACGTAGGGTTCAGCGCCGATCAGTTCGTCCGTCTCGGCCAGATTGGCCGCGCCGCCGTGGCGGATCACTTCCTTGGCCGCCCACGCGGCCAGCGGGTTGCCGGATATGCCGGAAAAGGCGTCCGAGCCGCCGCATTGCAACGCGAGTTTCAAATCGGCCAACGGGCGCGCTTCCCGTTGCGCGTCGTTGACGTCTCCGTACCACGCGCGGACGGTATCCGCCGCGCGGGCCAGCGCTTGTTCGAAAGCGGCGTCTATGGAATAGAAAGCGTGGATGACATGCCGCCAAGGGTAGCCGTGCGCGCGCAAATAGGCCTGGAGGCGGGCGTTGTTGACGGCCTCGGAACCGTAGTCCACGGCCAGAATGCCGCCGACGTTGGGATGCACGACGTATCCCGCCAGCGTGCGGAGCACCAATTCCCGGTTATGGGGATCCGGCACGGCGCCTTCCGTATGGGCGACCGCTACGATGCCGTCTACGTTGGGCAAGGCCTGCGCATCGGCTTGCAGGCGCGCTTCCAGGGCGCGGACGAAGCCTCCCGTCAGCGACGAAGTGCCCAGCAGGACAATGTAGTTGCGGGTGCCGGTGCCTCGCCCGCCCGCGCGCGCGTACCCCCGGAAGGCGCCTGGCCGGTCGGTGCGCGCCGTGGGCGGTCCCGGTTCGAAGTCCGCGGCAGTTAGTCGGAAAGGCGGAATTTCGCTCTTGAAGTTGGGGCGCGCCGGCAAGTCCATCGGGATGGAACGTCCCCGCAAGGCCTGCAGGATGTCGGCATTGCACAGGTATTCGCCCGGCGCGATGTCGCGCACGGCGGTTCCGAAAGGCAGGTTCCAGGACAGCGGCGCCTGGCCCTGGGCTATGCCGGCCACGGCGAAGCGATGGCCCTCCAGAACCGTGGCGTCCAGCGTCAGCAGGCCGGAGGCCGTTTGCACGCGCGCGCCCTTTTCCAGGCGCTGCGTGGCGATGGCCGCATTGTCGCCCGGCAAGGGCAGACGCGCTACGGCCTGAAACGGGAAGGCGGACATAGAGAAGCCAAGGCCGGAACGAAGCCGTCAGACGCGTCAGGGATTCAATTCCACCAGCATCTTGCCGTGGTTGACGCCGGAGAACAGGCTCATGAAAGCCTCCGGCGCCTTGTCGATGCCTGACAGGATCGTCTCCTGCCAGATCAGGCGTCCCGCGGCGGACCAGCGCTTGAAGTCGCGGTAGAACGCGTCCGTTTCTTCGGCGAAATCGGACACGATGAAACCTTGCAGCTTCAGCCGCTTGCCGACGATGAGCATCAGATTGCCGGGTCCCGGGGCGGGGCGTACGTTGTTGTACTGGGAAATCATGCCGCAGACGGGAATGCGTCCGTACATGTTCATGTTGGCGAGGGCGGCCTCCAGATGGGAGCCGCCGACGTTCTCGAAGTATACGTCGATCCCGTTCGGGCAGGCGGCCTGCACGGCCTGGCGCAAATTCTTTTCCGTCTTGTAGTTGATGGCGGCGTCAACGCCCGCCGCGTCCAAAAGCCACTGGGCCTTGGCGTCCGAGCCCGCGCTGCCCACTACGCGGCACCCCTGGAGCTTGGCGATCTGGCAGACCATGGAACCTACGGCGCCCGCGGCCGCGGAGACGAAGACCGTTTCGTGGGCTTTGGGTGCGCCAATGCGCAGCAGACCGAAGTAAGCCGTTTGCCCAGGCATGCCGGCCGCGCCGAGGAACGTCTGCACAGGGGCTATGGTCGGATCCACGGGAGTAAGGCCGATGCCGCTTGAGACGTGGTATTCGCGCCAGCCGTTGAAATTGAGGACGAAGTCGCCGACGGCCCAGCGTTCGTGCCGGGAGGCCACGACCTCGCCCACGGCGCCGCCGGTCATGACTTCTCCCGTCGCGAAGGGCTGCGCGTAACTCTTGCCGGCCCGCATGCGGCCGCGCATGTAGGGATCGACGGACATGAAGCGGTTCTTGATCAACAGTTGTCCGGGTTCCGGCTCCGCCAACTCGACCGCGCGGATTTCGAAGTCGTCCGCGGTCGGCGCGCCGACCGGACGCGATTTCAGGATGACTTCCCGGCTGACAATGGGACTCATGAACCACCTCGCCGCCCTGCGGCTATGGAGGGGAAAGCGTAGCGAATGCCTGCAAGTCTAACATCGAACCGCGCGGAAGGGATAACCTTGGCCCAGGGGAGGGCCTGCGCCCGGAAACCTTCTCGATCCGGCCAGGCGCGCGCCTAGCCATACGCCCCCAAGACGGCGCGTCGGTCGGGGTTCTTGGCCGGCCGCGGCGCCGCGCGCGTTGATCCTGGCCGCGGCGCGCCGCCGGCCAGTCGATAGCCGGGCTCGGTTCTGGCCTGCGCATCCCCGCCGGCAAGCCTGCATGGGCAATGGTGGCGGTCGGCACGGACGAACCGCTCATGGCGTTACCGGAATGTCTTCGAGCCAGAAGGGCTCTTCGCCCGGGCGGAACTGGCCGACGCGGAGACGGGCGATGGGATAGGCGGGCCGCGGGATCCGGGCCAAGCAACGGCCGTCGAAATGCGCGCCCTGCCAGTCGAACCGGAAATCCTGGTTGTCGAAGCCGGCGCGGCGCCGTTCAGGCGGCAGCTCCCGCGTACGGACGGGCACGAAATGCAGGATGAATTTGGGTTGCGTATCGGCGAGGGCGCAGGGGGTCTTGGCGACCGCGATCGCGTCGGCGGTCACGTACACGTCAAAGACGGCGCGGCGCGTGGGCGGCTGCGCGGCGAGCGTACGGTACGCGGAACGATACGCGTTCACTCTGCGGGGCGCCAAGGGAACGTCGATATCGGCTTGCCAGATCGTACGGTCGTTCTCCGCGTTCCATTGGCCGACCTGAATATGCCGGATCGGATAGGCTGGGAGCGGGACGACGGCCAGGCACTTGCCATTGAAGCGCACGCCGCGTTCGGGGAAATAGAAGTCCAGGTTGTCGAAACTGCGGTCGGCCAACGCGCGCGGATCGACAGGCGTGACGTGCAGGATGAACTTGGGCTCCGCGTCCGCGGGCCGGCAGGTTTCCCGCACCCAACTCACCGCGCGGTCATCAAGATAGACGTCGAAGCGCCCGCGGGCCGCGGGCGCGGTCGCCGTCACGGCGCGGTACTGCGCGCGATAGGGCGCGGCCGCGGCGGCCTCCACTCGATCCAGGTTCAACGCGGCCACGACGAAGACGGCGTTGCGGTACGCCGTGCGCGTATGGATGGCGGGCGCGTACGGGCGCGGCAGGACGGGGCCGACCCATCGCCGGCGCAGATTGGTGATGTAGAAATCCGCGGCTCCGCGGGCGGCGTATACAATCCGCGGGCGGGCGGACGCGGGCAGCAGCGCGCGGTTGGGCCGACCGGCCGTTTGGTAAATAGGGAGAGGCATGGCCGGATATTGCGCCAGCAGGAACGCGAAGGCGTCCCGGTGGGGCGTGCCCCAATAGTCCAGGTCGTACTGGGTGCGCAAGCGCTCGGGGGTCGCGCGGTCCACCATGAAATTGAAATAGAGGTGCTGGTAGGGATGGAGCAACGCCATGGCGCCCAGCGTCGCGACCGTTCCGGCGCCGATCACTCCGTAGGCCCGGCCTTCCCCGCGTCGGCAGCGGCGCGCCGCGGTCGCCAGCGCTTGGAGCCCCCCGGCCGCCAACAGGGCGAACGGCGCGTAGAGGAAATACAGGTGGCGCCATCCGTTGTAGAGCGCGAAGTCCAGCAGCAGCGCGGCCAGTACGGGCAGGGCGCAACAGGCCAAGAGCAGAAACTCGAAGCGCAGGGGCGTATTGCGCAGAATGGCGCCGGGGAGCCGGAGGCCGCGGCGGATCAGCGCGGCGGCGCCGATGAAGCCCAGCAGCAGCGCGGGCGGCGGCGTCGTGATGGCGAACCAGACGAGCGCGTAGCGCGCCGGCAACGCGCGGGAACTGATCAGCTGGCCCTGAAACAGATTTTCGACTTCGATGTTCCAGTCCGCCATCCGTCGGAACGTCAAGCTCAAACGGCCGATGGGATCGCCCCAGAGATAGGGCCAGGTGGCGTACAGCGTCAGCGCGGCGGTCGCCGCGAACAGGCCGGTCGTCCACAGGATGCGCCGCCGGGCCGCCGGCGTCGGCGCGTAGACCAGATCGCAGGCGCGCAGAAACAGAACCGCCCCCCACAGCAACGCGCCCGCGAGCCGGACGTTGGCGAGCGCGCCCACGCCCGCGCCGGCCAGCAGGAAAGCGCGGGCGGTCTCCGCGCGGAAGGCCCGGTGCAACAGCAGCAGCGCCAGCATGAACAGGCTGACGAACGGGACGTCCTTGGAGTTGAAGAAGGAATGCGCGTACAGGCGGGGGTGCAGGACGAACAGGAGCAGCGCGCAGAAGGCCAGGCGACGGTCGCCCGTCAGACGCAGCGCCAGCTGCGCGCAACACCAACCGCCCAACGCGAAGACCATGTGGCTCGCCAGATGCCAGCTGAGCAGAATATGGCGACTGTCTTCCAGCCCGAGCAGGCGCTCCAGCCCCAGCAAGAGCAACGTGAAGGCCACGCCGTGCCCGCTATCCTCGCGGAGAAGGAGGCGGTCATTGCGGCCCGCGGCGTACTCCACGTTCTGGATGACGATCTGGCGCTGCCCTCCTTCATCCGTGGATACGCCGTAATCATCCAGCCAAAGGATTCCGGCGCACGCCAAGAAAAGACACGTCAGGAGCGTCCCGCGGGACGCAAGGAACCGGTATGCCGGGACGCGCATTCGTTGCATAGGTCCGCGCCCTCGCCTGCACGGTCCGCGGACAGGCCTCTAGCGCGCGCCCGCGTCGCGGGCCGGACGTCCTGTCAAGAATCCTGCCTGTACGTTACGGCGCATGCGGATGGGGGATATTCGGTATGCATGGGCGGCGGCCAAGCGGCCTGCGCAGGGCCGCGCAGGCCGCGATCCGGCTTGGACACAGGAAGCTTCCTTAGACGCAACCGTTCCGCGCGCATCGCATGCGAACGCTCTCGCGCCCAATGCCTGCCTTGGCCGGGTGGCGGTTGCGGACGGCGCGCAGGGCAGGCCGTCCGCCTTGGGCCCGCGGCTGGCCCCAACGCGTGCGCTAGCGATCGACCCTGACCGCAATGGCCTGATGCAACATGCCGTCGTTTCTGGGGATAGGCAGCGAAAATGCGTCGCGGGACGTCAGCCATAGCCGGCAACGAAGCGCTGCCCGCGCGCAGTTGTCCGTGCGCCTTGTACGGCCAGCTCTCGTTACGCGCGCAGGCGCTGGAGCTGGGCTTCGGCCAGACCGACTGCTAGGTATCGGCGGCGCCGAACAGCGACGGAAAGTGGCGATGGGGGTCGGCGGGCGCGGAAAAAAGGATTTGCTGCCGACGCGTGAGCGGCGCGTCGGCCGGCATGTCCACGCGTTCGGAGGTCCAAGCCATTTGGGACACGCAGTATTTGTACAACAGGGAACGGCGTTGATGCGGGCCGCGCCACGCTGTCGTGCCATGCGTCAGGGACTCGGTAAATAAAATGACGGAACCGGGACCGGCCTCGGGCAGGATGACGGCAGGGGACGCTTCCGGCGCCTCGGCGATCGCCTGGGGCAATCGGTAATGGCTTTTGTGGCTGCCGGGAATGCAACAGAACCCTCCGTAGGCGGGTCCCGTCGGGGCCAGATTCCAGGATACGACGATGAAACCGTTAACGAGCTCCGTTTCGGGCGCGCGATAGAATTGCCCCGGTTGCGCGCCCGACATGGGCGACGAAGCGCCGTAGTCGGCGTGGAGATGGCCGCGGGGCATGCCGGCCTGCATGTAAATGCCGTAGATGCGGTCCAGGCGGAAACAGTCGCCCAGGCGGAAGCGCAAAACCGACATGACGCGCGGGTGATCCAGCAGCTCCACGAAAGGTTGGCCCCAAGCCAGAAAGCCGGAACCTTGCGGCGCGCTGCCGAAACGTTCGGTGCGGCCGGGCGGAGGCAACTCCTGTCGGTCGATCAAGGCGTTGAGGGTCGCGACTTCCTGCGCGCTCAACACGTCGTCCAAAACCAGGTAGCCCTGTAGATCGAACAGGTATTTCTGCATTTCCAATTCGTCCATGCCGTCTCCTTACTCTGGGCGCGTACGCGCTCCCGTTGCCAGCATTCGGGATCTGCGGCCTGCGGACTGGAGCCGGAACCGCGCGTGGCAGGCCGTCGCGCAAGAAGCGAGGCCGCGCCGTGAATCTTAGCCCGGCTATAACGTAACAACAAACCTCAAGCAAGGAATCCCCATGGCGTAGCCCAACGGCGCGCGAGCGTAGAGACCGCATAGACGCGTGGCCAGGCACGCGCGGAAAATCCGGCAGACGGGAGGGGGAGATCCAGGCTGCGGCTCGTTGCGCCGATCCTGTCGCGCGCACCCGCCACGACCGTCGGATCGACACGGCAGGCGGTTTCCCGATGGCAGGAGGCAGAGGCCTGAACAGGGTGCCGAATCCGATACATCCGCATGCGCAAGCCCGCGCACCCGGCCCTGCGCGGGCTCTGCTGTAGGAATAGCGCGTCGGCCAAGAGCAGAGCACTCTTGGCCGGCGCGCCTAGGTAGAGGGAGCAGGCCTCCCGCCCGCTAGCCGTTACGGATGCAAGCGCTCAACTTTGGGATCTCTGACGTTCGTCCAGAACGACGTTCAAATCCAGAGTCTGGCCTTCCCGCAGCACCGAGACCGAGATGGCGTCCCCCGGCGCGTGCCGGAGTATGAGCCGCGCGGCCAGCTCCTGGAAATCCCGGACGGCGGAGCCGTCAATTGCGGTGATGATGTCCCCGGCTTGCAACTCGCCGTTGGCCGCGGCGCTTGCCGGCTGTACGGAGGAAATATAGGCGCCGCCCTTCAGGTTATCGAGTTCCAGGTCAACGGCCTGCTCTACCGTCAGGCTGCCGCCGCCCACGCCCAGGAAGGGGTAAACGTATTCTTGGCCCTGCACGAGGGTGGGCGCTATGCGTCGCACGAGCTCGACCGGAATGCTGTTGGTCAAGCCGCGGGTGCCGGCGCGCGTCAGATTGATGCCCATGTTGATGGCCACGACTTCCCCTTGCGCGTTGAGCAGAGGGCCGCCGGAGAGCCCCGGAATGACCAGAATGTCGCTCTGAATCAAGTTGGGGATCATGTAGCCTTGTCGGCGAAAGCCGCCTGACATGGGTTCCATGCTGCTGACGATGCCTTGAGTCAGGGTGCCTTGGAGACTGTCCGGATAGCCGAAGGCGAATACGGTCTCGCCGATGGCGAGCGCGTCGCCGGTCGCCAGGGGCAGAGGCGCGACGGCGCGCTCCAGGTCCGGAATGCGCAAGACCGCCAGATCCGAAAAGACGTCTTGGCCCACCACCTCGGCGGCATGCCACTCGCCGTCGGCGAACACCACGTGAATGGCTTCTGCGTCCGCGATGACGTGATGGTTCGTAATGATGTGGCCTTGGTCATTGAAGACGAAACCCGTGCCCCGACCGGCTATGGGCGCGGGATCCGGGATCTCGAAATCCGGCAGCATGTCCTCCAGGCCGGGCCAGTCCGGCATATTGGGACGGCCTTCGGGCATGTTCCTTTCCGTTTCGATGCGCACTACGCTGTCCAGCAACCGGCCGTAAAGCGTCTGCGCGTTCAGAACCGCGCCGCGGGCGCTCTGAACGGCCGGCGCGGCTACCGCCGCGCCGGCGGCGGGCCGGCCGTTCGCGATCACCAATGCCAGACTGATCAAGAGGATGACGAATGCGCCCAGCAAGTACCCCGCGACGTGTCTGGGCATGCGTGCAATGGCGTTCATGTAGTTGCTCCTTTGCGTCTATCTTCCGCGATGTAACGAAACCGGCAGAGGCCGTGATCGGCTCGCGGCCTGCGCGTCCCCTGCTCCGAACGGAACCTATAATAGAAATACCGCGGGCGCCGTTCGGGCAGACCGGCCCATTTTGCATTAAGGTTGAGTTAAAACCTGCGGCAAGGCCGGCAAGCCGCTTCTGCGCGCCCGGTCCCGAAGTATGCTAGAATAGCGGACGCGGTAGCCAGCGGTCTGCGCCGTCGCAGGAGGAGCCATGAGCCAGAACGACCAGGGAACGTTTCGTCGTTGCGTGGCCTTCTACGCGCCGGAGGCCCGCCGCCCGGGCCGCGCTTGCTCGTGTAGCGGCCTCCGTCACGCCAGCGAGGCAACGGCTCCGGGACAGGTTCCGCGTGAATTCTCCAGGTCTTGAAACCGCCTGACGATGAACGGAAAAGCATGGCCCGTTGTCCGCAACGGGCTTTTTCTTTACGGCGCGTGCTCTGCGTTGCGCGTGGCGGCGACGCCGCTCGCGGCGCGCCCTAGAGCCGCCCTCCATCCCTCGGCCTTAGGGCGATAGGAGCAGAACGACATGCAGGCACAGCGATGGAAGGATACGCTCGGGACGCAGATCCCGGCGGAATGGGCCCACGAGATTGACACGTTCGAAGGCCAGATGGCTTTGCGCAATCAGGGCTCGTTGGATGAAAAGGTGTTCGCCGAAACGCGGTTGCGGCGCGGCGTGTACGGACAGCGCTACGACAACGGCAAGCGCCATGACGGCCTCGGCGAGCGAACCTTGCGCTACCCGTCCGACGGGGCGACGAAAGGGCCCGATACGTTGTGGGACGCGCCGGGCATGCAGCGCATCAAGGTGCCCTGGGGCGGCCTGACGCCGGATCAACTGGAGACGCTGGCGGCGCTGGCCGATGAGTACGCCGACGGCATTCTGCACGTCACCACGCGGCAAGACTTCCAGTTGCACTTCGTGCATGTGGACGATACGCCGGATCTGATGCGGCGCTTGGCCGCGGTCGGCATCACGACCCGCGAAGCCTGCGGCAATTCGGTCCGGAACGTGACGGCCTGCCCGTTGGCGGGCGTGTGCCACACCGAAGCGTTCGACGTCACCCCGTACGCCGACGCGTTGACGTTTTTCCTGCTGGGCCACGATGACGTGCAGGATTTCGGGCGCAAGTTCAAAATCGCTTTTTCCGGATGCGAGCATGAAGGTTGCGGCCTGGCCATGCTGCACGATTTGGGTTTCGTGGGCCAAGTCAAGACCGTTGACGGGCGCCCCGTACGCGGTTTCGACATGTACGTCGGCGGCGGCTTGGGGGCCATCCCGCACCAGGCGCAGTTGCTGGCGCCGTTCGTGGGCGAGGACGAAATTCTGCCCCTCTCGCAAGCGGTATGCCGCGTGTTCGCCCGCCTGGGGGAAAAGCGAAATCGCAATCGGGCCCGCATCAAGTTTCTGGTGGCGCAATTGGGCATCGAGGAATTTCGGCGCCTGGTGTTCGAGGAACGCCAGGCCATGCCGTACGACGAACGGTGGACCGCCTTTTTGGATTCGCTCTCCTCTTTCGCGGAATCGCCCTTGCGCCAGCCCATTACCCTGGAAGCCCATTACGACGACGAGGGCTACCAGGCGTGGCTGGCGTCCAACGTGTACCGCCAGCGCCAGGCCGGTTTCGCCGTGGTGTACCTGAATTTGCCTCTGGGCGACCTGACGGGGAGTCAAGCCGTCGCCTTGGCGGATCTGGCGCGCCGGTACGTGGGCGATCACCTGCGCACCACGGTCGAACAGAATATCGTCCTGCGCTGGGTGGCCGACCAGGATCTCAAGGATCTGTACGACGAATTGGCGCCGTTGGGCTTGGCTACGCCCGGCGCCGGCTCCATCACGGACATTACCGCGTGCCCGGGCACGGATACCTGCAAGTTGGGCATCGCGTCCTCGCGCGGGTTGGCCGGCGAATTGAGCGCGCGGCTGTCGGCCCAGCTGGATACGCTGCCGCCGGCCGTGCGCAACCTGAAGATCAAGATCAGCGGGTGCTTCAACTCCTGCGGCCAGCACCACGTGGCGGATATCGGCTTCTTCGGCAACAGCCGGCATCGCAACCAGCGCACGGTGCCGCACTTTCAGGTCGTGCTGGGCGGCCAGTGGCGCAACAACGCCGGCAGCTACGGCCTGCCCGTCGGCGCCGTGCCTTCGCGGGCCGTGCCGACGGTGCTGGAGGTCTTGACCTCCAAATTCAATGCCGAGCGGCAGGCGGACGAAAGCTTCCAGGCGTGGGTGCAGCGGTGCGGGAAGAAAGAGATCCGCACGCTGCTCAAGCCCTACAGCGCCATTCCGCTCTATGAAAACGACGCGGCCTATTACAGCGATTGGGGCGATCCCCGGGAATTCACGATTGGCGACATCGGCGTGGGGGAATGCGCCGGGGAAGTCGTGTCCCTGTTCACGATGGAGGTGGCGCGGGCCGAAGCGGAGGTCTTCGACGCCTTGATCGCGTTGGACGAAGGGCAGGCGGAAACGGCCTATGCCAAAGCCGTCCAGTCCATGCTCCTGGCCGCGCGTTCTCTCTTGCGGGGCCAGGCGCTGGATATCGGCTACGACGCGCACGAAATCGTGCAGCGCTTCAAGGAACGGTTTTTCGATACGGAACTGTTCTTCGATCCTTTCGCCAAGGGCAAATTCGGGCAGTATCTGTTCAAGCACCATCACGAACGCATCGTCCAGCCCTCGCCCGACCAGGCGCACGCCGCCATTGAAGAGGCCAATCTCTTTATTGAAGCCGCCCATGCCTGCGACGCGCGGATGGTCGCGCAAGAAGCCGCCCAAGGCATTCAACTGTAACGAGGGCAGGGAAAACCGTTATGCAGCAACCGCAACGCCTCAGCCTCCGCTTCGCAATGACGGGGCAGCCGCCCGTGGACCTGGGAGACGTCATTCCCGTTTTCCATCGCTGGATTCAAGACGGCAAGACGGACGCCATGCTGATCGACGTGGCGGATTACCGCCATGTGCAGGCGGGCCCCGGAGTCGTCACGGTAGGCCATGCGGACGATTTCGGCATCGACAACGGCGTCCAGGCCGGCGCGGAAGGACAGGGTTTCTATTACGTCCGCAAGCACGCCCGGCTGCGCGATACGCAACCTTTCCCGGTGCGGTTGCGGGAAATCTGGACGCGGGCCTTGGCCGCGGCCCATGAACTGGAACGGGAGGAGGGACTCCGCGTCCAGGTTGATCCGGCCCGCGTGCGCCTCGTCGTCCTGGATCGGTTGCGGTACCCCTTCGCGCCGGAGTCGCTGCGCGCCGCGCAGGGCGCATTGCGCGCTTTCTTCGCCGAAGCCTACGGCACGGACGACTTCGTTTTGGACCATCCGTCGCCGGACGCGCGTTTGCCCATGACCTGGCGGGTGGCCGGCCCGCAGGGCGCGTCCCTGGACGCGTTGCGGACGCGCGCCGCCGCTTGAGCGTTGCGATGGCCTTGGCCCCCGTTGCGGCTGCCGTCTCGACCGGTTCCGCCGCCCGCGCGCCGTTCGATCGCGAGGGTTTCCAGCCTTACGTCCAGGCTCTCGGCCGCGGGGAGACCTTGCGGCGCGATCTGACCCAGGCGGAAGCGCGGGACGCCATGGACCGGATCCTGGGCGGCCGCGTGTCCCCCGCCCAACAGGGCGCCTTTCTGATGACCCAGCGCGTCAAGGGGGAATCCCAGGCGGAAATTCAGGGCTTCGTGGAGGCGGTGCGCAGGCGCTGGCTGACGCCCCTCGCGCCGCGCAGCGCGGAGGTCCTGGATCTGGCCGTGCCCTACGACGGCAAGGCGCGCACGGCGCAACTGGCGCCGGCCGTGGCCGTCGTGCTGGCGGCCTGCGGTTTGCCCGTGCTCTTGCACGGCGACGCGGGCGTACCGACCAAAAACGGCGTTACGCCGGCGCAGGTGCTGGACGAGATGGGAATCGCCACCCGTCTGGTGCCGCGCGCCGCCGCGCATATGCTGGATGCCGTGGGCCTGGCCTATTGCGGCGCGCAGGCCTTTATGCCGGCCTGGCATGCGTTGCTGCCCTTGCGCTGGGAGTTCGGGCTGCGCACGGTCCTGAACACGGTGGAAAAGCTGATCAATCCCGCGACGGCCGCCTTTCAGGCCTCCGGCTTCTACCATACCAAGTACATCCACGCGATGCGGGCGGCGCAGACCGGGCGCAAAGCCAGCTGGATCATCCAGGGCGAAGAAGGCTCGGTGGAATTGCGCGCCGGGCGCAAGACGCGCCTGTTCGGCCCGCACCCTGAGGCCATGCATATCCTCGATCCGGGCGCGTTCGGCCTGGCCGCGAACGAAACGGTCGCGGCGGGGACGGATCCGCGCCAGCATGCCGCGCTCAACGTACAGGCTTTGCATAACGCCGATGCGCCGGCGCGGCGACAAGTCGCGCTGTCGGCTGGGGTGTTGCTGGGCCTGTTCGGCGCGGCCGCTTCCCAGGAGGCGGGCGTGGCGGCGGCGGATGCCTGCCTGGCGTCGGGCCAAGCCCGCGCCGCGCTGCGAGACGCGCGCAAGTACGCTGGCCATTGACGGCCGGGAGATGCCCATGCCTCCGACGACTCCTTCCTTTTTCGCCACGAATGCCGGGCGCCCCCGGTTCATCACCTCGCGGTATTTGGAGACGCTCAATGCGGAATTCGCGTCTGCGTCCGTGGAGCATATCCTGCAGTGGTGCCTGGGATTGTTCAAGCAGGGCGCGTCGCTCGGCACGTCCTTCGGGCCTTCGGGCCTGATGATGATGGATCTGGCCTTGAAAATCGATCCGGAGATCGATATCTACTACCTGGATACGCAGTTCCTCTTCCCGGAGACGCATGCGCAGATCGAACGGGCGGAGGCCCACTTCCAACGCGCCTTCCGCCGCGTCGCGCCGTCCATATCCATCGAGGAGCAGGAAGCGAAATACGGTCCCAACCTCTATTACAAGAACCCCAACGAATGCTGCAAATTGCGCAAGGTGTTCACCCAGATCCACGCGCTCAAGGACAGCGCGGCCTGGCTCACGGCGATCCGGCGCGATCAATCCCCCACGCGCGCCCACACGCCCGTCGCGTCGTGGAACGACAAGTTCAACGTCGTGAAGGTGTCGCCGTTGGCGCGGGTGACGGGAGACGAGGTCTGGGCCTACGTGCGCGCGCACGGCTTGCCCTACAACGAACTGCATGACCGGGGCTACCCCTCCGTCGGCTGTTGGCCCTGCACGCGGCCCGTGGCGGCCGGAGAGGACGAACGGGCCGGCCGGTGGGCCGGTCTGGACAAGACGGAATGCGGTTTGCAGGTCGACGAACCGACGGAGGCCGCGGCTACGGCAGCCGAGCCCATACGGTGGATGGCCTCCTCCTAGTCGGGCATGGCAGCCTGCGGCCGGACAGCGCCGCGGGGATGGGCCAGGTGGCCGCGCGGCTCGCGCGCAACCAGGCCATTGCGGCGCTGGAAACCTGTTTCCTGAATTACGGCGCGCCGGATATGGCGACCGGCGTCGCGCGGCTCGCGGCGCGGTCCGCGACCCGTATCGTCGTCCAACCGTATTTTCTGACCGACGGCCAGTTTGCGCGGGCGGATATTCCGCGTCAAACGCGCCAGCTCCAGGCCGCGTATCCCGCCGTGCAGTTTTGCGTCGGCGCCGTGCTGGGCGCGCACGCGCGCATGTCGCGTCTGGTCCAGGCGCGTATTCCCGCCGCGCCGCGTTGGGATGCGGTGGTGCTGGTCGCGCACGGTTCGCATTATCCGCAAGCGCGCGCCCAAATTGCCCGCTTGGTGCGTCAGTTGCAGGCTGCGCTGGGTGCCATCCCGGTGACCGACGCTTTTCTTGACATAAATCATCCCGATCTGGGCGCGCGATGCCAGGCGTTGCTGCAAGCGGGGCACCGGCGGCTGGCCGTCATGCCCTACTTCCTGCATGCAGGACGGCACGTCAAGGAAGATCTGCCGCGCATTCTGAAGGCAACGGAGGCGGCCTGGAAAGGCAGCGCCCTGCGGTTGCTGGACTACGTGCATGATCCCGCGGGCCTCGCCGGCATTATCTGCGACCATTACCAGGCAGCCTGCCAGCAGGCCAACGCAGGCTTGGACGCTGCGTCTCTCAGCCTATCGCCAACGCCTGCGCCCCATGCCCGGTAAAGCCTATCTGGTAGGTGCGGGGCCCGGCAGTCCGGATCTCGTCACGGTACGCGGCTACCGGCTTCTGCAGGCGGCCGATGCCGTCGTGCATGATCGCCTGGCGGATCCGCGGCTGCTGGATTTGGCGCCGGCCCGCGCCCGCGTCGTCAACGTAGGCAAGCGTCCAGGCGGACAGGGCTGGAACCAGGCGGCCATCAATCAGCTGTTGATCGAGCTCGTGCGGCAAAACCCCATCGTCGTGCGCCTCAAGGGCGGCGATCCCTGCATCTTCGGACGCGGGGGCGAGGAAGTGCAGGCGTTATTGGACGCGGGATGCGCCGTGGAAGTCGTGCCGGGCGTGAGTTCCGTCACCGGCGTGCCCGCGGCCAATGGCCTGTCCCTGACCCAACGCGGCGCGGCTTCCCATTTTGCCGTGATTACGGGGCACAGCGCCGATAACGGTCCGCTGGACGACGCGGGCTGGCGCGCCGCGGCCCAAATAGACACCTTGGTCATTCTCATGGGGATGGCGTCAGCCAAGACGATCCAGGCTAAATTGCTGGCTGCCGGCAAGGTGCCGGACGTCCCTGCGCTCGTGGTGTCCCAAGGCACCTGGCCCCAGCAAGCCGTAGCGCGTACCGACCTGGCCCGCTTGGCGGAGGCTATCGACGCAGCCCGCCTGCCCAGTCCCGGGTTGATCGTCTTGGGAGAGGTCGTACGCGCGTGGCGTCCCGAAGCGGGATGGACAGCGGCCAGAGAACGACCGGAAGAACCTTGGCCGCCGATAGAGGACGATGCCTCGCGCGGCGCGCCCGCAGAGGTCACGGGTCTCTATCCTCTGACTTTGACCCGCCTGCAGGAGCGAACGGCCGTCGTCGTGGGCGGCGGACCGGTAGGGGAAAGAAAGTGTCGCCAGCTGCTCGCGGCCGGGGCCCGCGTCATCCTGCGCAGCCCGGACCTGACCCGGCAGCTCAAAGCCTGGGCGGAGCAGGACGTGATTCAGTGGCGTCAAGGCCGGTATCGAGCGCAGGACCTGGACGAGGCGTATCTGGCGTTCGCGGCCACCGACGACCATCCGGTCAATCTGAAGATTGCCGCCGACGCGGCGGCCCGCCGGATCTTGTGCAACGTAGCGACCGATGCGGACGGCGGCGCTTTCCGCGTACCCGCGGTGGCCCGCGCCGGCGCCTGCGTCGTGGCCGTCAGTTCCCTGCAGGGCAATCCCAAGGCCGCGCAACGCCTGCGCGATCAAATCAGGGACTGGCAACGAACGTCAGGGGTCGCGGACGCGGACTGACAGCAGGGACGCCGCCTGATCACGCGCTCGCGCGGGCTTTTTCCAACGCGGAGGCAATGGCGTCTACGTCGTAGACGCATCCCCCCCACGTGCCCCCGCTGGCATTTTGCAACGCCGCCCACAACCGCGTGTCCGCCGGCAATTGCGCGTCCGGTTGCAAATCGGGCCGCGGCGCTCTCTCGTCCAGAAGCGCCGCGCCAACGGCCGGGCTGGGCGCGGGACAGTCGGCAGCGCCGACCAAATCCACGGAACCCACGAGATTGACCGTGTCAATCTCGATTTTGATCTGATCCCCGTCCCTGACTTTGGCGAGCGGACCGCCGGCCAGCGCTTCAGGCCCGATGTGGCCGATGCAGGCACCGGTGCTGACGCCGCTGAAGCGGGCGTCCGTGATCAAGGCCACCTCTTTGCCCCAGTCCAGATAACGCAGGGCGGACGTCAGCTGGTAGGTCTCTTCCATGCCGCTGCCGGCCGGGCCGCGTCCCATCAAAACGATGACGTCGCCCGCCTGTACCCGCTTGTCTCCCTGGCCTTTGATGCCCTGGATGGCGGCCGCTTCGCTGGTGAAGACGCGGGCAGGCCCGGTCAGGGAAAAGACGCCTTGCGCGTCCAACGCCGCAGGGTCGATCGCGGTGCTCTTGATGACGGAGCCCTGCGGCGCGAGGTTGCCCACAGGAAAGGTCACGGTGCTGGTGAGGCCGCGCGCGCGGGCGGTCGACGGAACCATGATGACGTCCGCGGGATCAATCCCGTCCTGCGCGCGCAGGACTTCCTTGAGGCGGCGACGCCGCTCGCTACGCTCCCATTGCGCGAGATTGTCGCCGAGGCGCTGGCCCGTCGCCGTCAGCGCGTCCAGATGCAGCAGGTTCAACTCTCTGAGGTGCAGCATGACTTCCGGCACGCCGCCCGCCAGAAAAGCCTGCACGGTTACGTGTCCCACAGGGCCGTTGGGCAGAACGTCCACCAGGCGCGGAATCCGATGGTTGATGCGTTGCCAGTCCTCCACGGTCGGTCGGGACAGGCCCGCGGCGAACGCGACCGCGGGAATATGGAGCAACAGGTTGGTGCTGCCGCCGAAAGCGGCATGCACGACCATCGCGTTTTCCAGGGACTCAGGGGTCAGGATCCGGCTGGCGGTCAGACCTGCCTGTTGCAGGCCGACCAATGCGCGCGCAGACTGCCGGGCCATATCCTTCCAGATATCCTGTCCGGACGGCGCCAGCGCGGAATGGGGAATGGCCAGGCCCAACGCTTCCGCTACCACTTGGCTGGTACCCGCGGTACCCAGGAACTGGCAGCCGCCGCCCGGCGAACCGCATGCCCGGCAACCCAGTTCGGCAGCCTCCTCCAATGAAATCTGATCATGGACGAACCTGACGCCTATCGTCTGGACCTTGCCGGCGTCCTCGCCGCGTTGGGGCGGCAGGGTGACGCCGCCCGGAACGATGACGACCGGCAGTTCGGCTTGGGCCGCCAAGGCAATCATCATGGCCGGCAAGCCCTTGTCGCACGTAGCCACGCCCAGGACCCCTTGCCGCGTAGGGAGAGAGCGGATCAGGCGCCGCAGCACCATGGCCGCGTCGTTGCGATAGGCGAGGCTGTCGAACATGCCCGGCGTGCCTTGCGTCCGTCCGTCGCAGGGATCGCTGACGAACCCGGCAAACGGCGTACATCCCAGACGGGACAGCGTACGGGCCGCTTCCTCCATCAACAACCCCACTTCCCAATGACCGGTGTGATATCCCAAGGCGACAGGAGAGCCGTCGGGGGCCCGAATGCCCCCCTGCGTCGACAGGATCAGAAACTCGGGCTGCCGCAAGCGGGAAGGCCGCCATCCCATGCCGGCGTTTTGGGTCAAGCCGAAGAGATCGCCGCTGGGCGCGTTGCGCAACATATCTTCGTCCAAGGGCAAGGAGCCGGCGGGACCTTCTCCCGAAGTGACGATGGCGTATATCGATTCGTCTACAGCGTCGATATTGAAGGCCTTGACAGCAGTGGACATGGCAACTCCTTTCCAAGGTACGGGCCGCCGGCGTCATGAACTTGGCGCAGTCAAGAGCGATTAGACGACCAACGAAAGTCCAATCATAGCGTTCGTACGTTCCAAGTCCTGATACGAAAGGAGCAACGAAGAAAGCGCTATGAAACCGTTACGGCGTCGCGCGGCGATGGATCAATGACCGTAGTCCGCTCGTCTACGGCTGGCGCATGATAAAACGGAAAACGGTCTCCGATGGCACAGCCTTTCTCTTTATGCGCGTTGATCAAAGAGAACAAAGATAGCGAACGCGCGCCGGTCGGTATTGCTTATATGCGCGCTCTCAAACATTGCAATGGCCTTTTCCGTTTCCTGAATGCGCTGCAATACGCTGGTACGAAAAAATGTTTCCAAGGGATCATAGTCCGCGCGTTCCCGTTGCTTTTGCATGGCTATGAAGCGCGCTCCAAAATCTTGGATTTCCTGTGGAAATTTTCTCATGATATCTTGATTCTGCATACATCGTTTTTTGACTTGGCCATGTTGAAGGGCGCGATAGGTCTGTCGCCACGCCTGTTGGCTTCGCGCAGATCGGGTCGCGCCCACCAGCATATTGGCGCAACAGCCTGCCAGCGTATGAAAGATGGCATAATAGGCTGTGCTGATCGCCCGCCGCAGTTCGACTTCCCGCGGTCGTCCCGCCCTCTGCCCTTGAGCCAATTGCTTGGCGATATCAAGCAGATGGTGAGGATTCAAAACGGAAACTCCTCTTGACAGGGCTGACGGGCCATCGCTTCATCCCATTCCGACTTTTCTACAAATCCCTTGTCAATGTAATCGAAGCGATCTATATCCAGTTCCATCAGCTTGGGATAGAGGAGCCTTTCCAAAGTGGATGTCCAACCCGGATCCAGCCGTTGCTGGTCGCCATCGAAAATGATGGTAATGCTAAGGCAAATGTCACCGTCGTGATCGCGCTCATAGGTAACATGTATCGGTTCAAAGACGAAATCGTCCTTGAACCTCTCTTCTAGAGTTGCTTTAACAACAGCCGCGATGCCATCGCTTCCGGTTTTCTCGGCCATGTAGATCCTTCCTTGTACTCAGGTTGTCAAGAGCCTTAAGAGCAATGTGCTGCTTAGGATATCTTATCCAAGCGAACCGTGATCCGCAACCGGAAAAGCCGCTTTCATAGTATCTCATCCGACAGTGGCGTTGTATGCCAGTCTATCCCTTTGCGACTTGGCTTTCAAAACATCAACGGAACCTCGCTCCCAACCAAGATTGGATCCAGCGCGAAAGGTTTCCTAAAAGAATGCTGTGGCGTGGAGATTGACCGCATTTTCTTTACAAATAAGTATAGGCCACTTTTTTCATCGTATCCAGATAGTCCCACTCCGTGATGCCGCTCGCTAGATCGTCGGGAATAATGGTTCCATCGGCCTGTTCTGAGCTACGGGCTTCAGCCGCTAGTTCGGCGAGTAAACTCTTTCCTGATCAACTGCAGATTTCGCCAATGAGTACTATATTAAGCGCTATGACCGTACCTTTTCCGTATCCAGCGAACCGCCCTCTGCGTCTGCGCGATGGGCGGCGAGCCATGACAGCACTCGGTTCGGGCCATGGTGGAGGCTTAGACAGCCACGCCGCTGTCCAGCCTGATCGCCGACTGGGCCTATGACGTCAACGCCTTCCGCTGTGCTGGCGCAACGGGACACGGAAAGTTGTCTCCGACGGACAACGATCGCCCGTTCACTTTATGCGCGTTGGTCAAGGAGAACCCAGACAGCGAATGCACGCCGGCTTTTGTCGTCTATGCATTCGTCTCGAATCTCGAAATGGCCTCTTCCGTTTCCTGAATGCGTTGCAATGCATCGGTACGAAAGAATTGGGCCAAGGGATCATAATCAGCGCGTTCCCGCTCCTCTTGCATAGCCGAGAAGCACACCCCAAATTCTTGGACTGCCTGCGGAAACTGTCTCCTGACGACTTGATTCATGCATCGTTGCTTCGCTTGACCATGCTTAAGGCCTCCAAGCTGACTGGCTGCGTGAGGCTTTGGTAGATCCTACCAGCATATTGGCGCAACAGATCGCTAGCGTATGGAAAAGCAATAGGCCGTGCTGATCGCTCGTCGCAACTCGGTTTCCCGCGGTCGTCCTAGACTCTGTCCTTGAGCCAATCGTTGGGCGATTTCAAGTAACTGGTGCGGATTCAAAAGGAAAGCTCCTCTTGGCAGGGTTGATTGGCCATAGCTTCGTCCCATTCTGACTTCTCTACAAATCCCTTGTTGATATAGTCAAAATGATCTATATCCAGTTCCATCAGCTTGGGATAGAGGCGTCTTTCCAAACCGACTGTCCATTTTGGATCCAGTCGTCGCTGGTCGCCTTCGAAAATGATGGTAATGCGCAGGCAAACGTCACCATCGTGATCGCGCTCATAGGCAACGTTTATTGGTTCAAAGACGAAATCGTCCTTGAACCGCTCCATTAAAGTAGCTTTGACGACAGCGCCAATGGCGTCAGTTCCGCTCTTCTCTGTCATAACGGTTCTTCCTCCATTGTCCGATAAGCCGCGAGTCAATGATTGGTTTTACAGTAATCTCCGACCATATACATTATATGTCCAAACTGCACTCGGGCCGCAACTCGGAGATCGTTGAATGCATGCCCCAAGGATGACGGGAACAAAACTGTTCTACGCGTCCTTGCCGTGGTTCGGGAGAAGGCGTCACTTCCATAAGGCCAGAGCCAAATGCACTCCCGTCAAGAGCGCGGAGTAGCCTATATTGTCAAATCCATGCTACAAGCGAGTTATCGTTTGTCGCGGTTAGCATTCTCGTTGCAAACGACCAAGAAGATCTACGTCTTTTTTCCAGTCTGACGGAGCGACTAACGGCAGGAAGGCGAAAATTCGGATGCAGTCGGTCGTTCTTTGTCTCGCCTGCTCTTCCTTCTGACCCTCAACGCGACAGAATCACCGTAGCCTCTCTTGCTCTTGGAGAGATTGGCCTCTATACCCTGATCCAATCCGCTACATATCTACGTTGAGGATGCCTGGAAGTTTCGCTGCTCGATCATTCCCGTCCAAGCGACCGAGCTCGCATTGTTGCGATGCGCCGCGCCGCTCTCTTGCGGCCATAACTCGCGTACGGCTGGAGACAGTACTGCACAGTGAATGTCTTGGAACCGTTGTTACAGATGAACGTCAGCCACCTTTTTCATCGCATCCAGATAGTCCCACTCCGTCCTTCCGGCTATCATCGGTTGATCGAAAATCAGCGACAAAGGCCCGGCGAAGCCGCTTTGCTTCAATACCTGGATGCCGCCCGTCAGATCGTCAGGGATGATGGTTCCATCGTCCTGATATTGCGCCTTGGCGTGAGCGGACGTGGCGTACGGGGCGATCTTGGCGAACTCCGCGTAACGATCCGGCCCTTTGAAATTGCCGAAATCGGCGCAGATGGTGATCTGGCCGTCGCAGAGGTCCAGGATGGCGATCAGGTGATCCGCTTTCAGGGAGAGCGGTCGAAAATTCTCCGTAAAGACCTTGACGCCGCAATTCTGGCCGTACGCGTACAGGTTGGTCAACTGATCCGCGCTGAGCCGGATGCTTTCGTTGGCCTTCGGATCGGAGCCATTGGCGGGAATGGAGGCTTCACCGGCAATCACGCGGGCAGCTGCGGCTCCCAGAACGCTGGTGGTATCGATCCAACCCTGTATCCAGGCGATCTGTTCCTCCCGCGCCTTGGGATCCGGCGCGGTGATATCGCCGTCGTCAATCAGAATGGAATAGAGTTCCACGCCTGCATTACGGGCTTCGGCGGCCAGTTCGGAGAGAAAGCCCCCATCGCGGGAAGGAAAATGGAAGTGACATAATTCCAAGGTGTTGATCCCATGTTGAGCGGCCAACGCCGGCAACTGCAAAAGGGACATTGCAGCGGAGGGATTGGGAGACGTGCGCTTGTCGGCATCGAAACTATCAAGCCAGACGGAACCCAACCCTCTATGCAAACTCCATGATGAGACGGATACGCGAGCGGCCATTCTTGGGTTCTCCTGTCATTATGGGGCGCTACGTTGCTAACCATTGGCCCCGTGGCCATACCATAGGCCAGAGCCTATACCAGTCTAATACATTTCTAAGAGATCTGCTGTTTCCGCTTGGTTTGAGAGCGTAAGCGACGGAGGGAGGTCAAGCCCCTTCTGGAAAACGAATGGCAGACCCCGCCCAGCAACGTTCCAAAGCAAGCGCTTTAATTCCTGGCTGAGCGATCAGTCTTGGAGCCGGGTAAATCCCGCCTCTCTGAGCCAGAGGTAGCGCCTCGATCGCGAATGGGTTCATGTATGATGCTCTCTGCATTGGCGGAAGATCGATCTTATATGTAAGCATGAATACCAATGCTAGGAATCCCCTCAATTCTTTGGCGGATTGGGGTTGGCGTAGGGGTTACCATCAGATGGACAGATATGACGCGTTGGGACGTAACCGCGCAGGTTTGATATACTCGCGTCAGCGGTTCATGCCGCGTAGCGGTTTTGATCAGCATCTGGGTTGATATTCATTGTTGTCGACGCGATTGGAGCTTGAACAGATAGCTGATTTTTCATGTAGAAAATTTAGACTGTGTTGTAGACAGTATCGAGGATGCGCCATGACTAACCGTAAACGCCTCATTGAGGTTGCCTTTCCGCTTAAACAGGCTTCGCTCGCCTCGGTTCACGAGAAGAATGTCCGCCACGGGCATATTTCTACGTTACATATGTGGCCTGCGCGCCGTCCGCTGGCTGCATCGCGCGCTGCGTTGATAGCTACTCTCCTGCCCGATCCGGGCCATCCTGAAGTGCGTAAAGCTTTGCTGGAACGCTTGGCGGGAAAAGTGGTCAGGAAGGCAGAAAACGAACGCGTGAATTTGCATAGAGACGTTATCGAGAAAACCAAAGAAAGCGTTATAGGTGGTATTTTGCAATGGAAACAAGAAAGCAGCCCTGATCTGGCATGGATACGCGAAGAAATTCGGAAAGCTTATGGCGATCATGCACCCAAAGTATGGGATCCGTTCGCTGGCGGCGGCGCCATTCCGCTTGAAGCTGCCCGCTTAGGTTGTGCAGCAACTGCCACGGATATCAACCCAGTGGCTTGGTTCATCCTCAAATGCACGTTGGAGTATCCACGAAAGTTTGGCGGTCAAACCCTTTCTCTGCCCGGATTCGTACGGGAAGATCGCAGTTTTATGGAATCTTTTCTGAAAGATCAAGGCGTCAAAGGCCTTGGGTTGCAGGCGATAGTTGAAAAGACTCGAAAAAATGATGCGAACAAGATTCAACAGGATCTCATTCCGCGTGATGAACCAATACCGAAAGCGCCTTTGGCTTGGCATGTCCACGCTTGGAGTAAACGCGTCATAGCCAAAGCGCGCAAGGAACTGGCTTCCTGCTATCCTGTTTATGCCGAATTTGAGCCGCTCCAACTAGGCAAAACATTCAAACGGCATCCTATACGATTGGTAGAATTTGATTCAAAGGGTCGCACGTAGTGCGACCCTTTGAATCAAGCGTTTGACGACGCCTATTTCGATGATCCGCGCAATCCGCGTTGGGTAGTCAAGCCTACGGTCGCTTATCTGTGGACGCGGACCGTAAAGTGCAAGCAGTGCCGCAGTACATTGCCTCTACTCAAAACTCGTTGGCTCTGTAGGAATGACAGAAAGCGAGTTCTTTTGACGGTAGAACCCAATCCCAGCCAAACAGGCGTTGTTTTCGGCGTACAAACCAACGTACCCAAGTGTGGCGCCAACGCAGCGCAACAACGTAAACATGATAAAACAATCAGTGCGGGCACGATGTCGCGTACTGGGGCTACCTGCCCATGTTGTCATGCGATCATGACCATGGAAGATATCCGTCTTGAAGGGCAGGCGGGTCGTTTGTCCTCCATTATGACGGCAGTCGTGGTAAGCGGATCCAAGGGAAAGGAGTACCGTCTACCAACGAAGCACGAATTAGCGCAGACAGAAGTTACCGAAGAGCGACTTAAAGAATACTACAGACATATTCCCTTTGGTCTAATAGACGAACCGGTGCCAACTAATAGCCAATATTCGGGAATCCACAATTATGGTTTCAAGACATGGCGGCAGTTGTTTACGGATCGCCAACTGCTGACCTTGGGTGCGGTAATCCAGGCCATTGCCGAAGCCGATACCGAGATCAGAGCCATGTACTCGGCGGATAGGGCGGAGGCAATCACCGGATTTCTGATATGCGTCATGGATCGTTTGATAGCCTATAGCAGTACCGGCTGTATGTGGATCAATGCCCTTGAAGCGGTGGGACAACAATTCAGCCGCTTCGCCCTGCCAATGGTGTGGGACTTCGCCGAGGTCTGTCCCTTTACGACCGCTTCCGGTGGATTTGAGAGCGCCTATCGATGGATCACCAAAGTGGTAGAGCATCTGGAAAACGCGACGCAGGATGCGCCGGAACCCCGCGTCCGGCTGCAATCCGCTCTCAGCGAATATAACCACCGCTACGACGTTATCATCACCGATCCGCCCTACTACGACGCGATCCCCTATTCGGACCTGATGGACTTTTTCTATATCTGGCTACGCCGTCTGACCCATAAGCTGGGACACGGGTTGCAAGAGGCCTTTCAGTCTCCGCTGGGACCCAAGTGGGATAGCGCGGCGCAAGATGGCGAACTGATTGACGACGCCAGCCGTTTCGGTAACGACAAGGCTCGCTCCCGATTGAACTACGAAGACGGCATGGCGCGCGCGTTCAACGCGTGCGACCGCGCGCTGCAGCCGGATGGCCGTCTCGTGGTCGTGTTTGCCAGCAAGAACCCGACGGCGTGGGAAACCCTCGTGACGGCCCTGATTCGCGCCGGGTTCGTCGTGAACGGATCCTGGCCCATTCAAACGGAACGGCAGACGCGCCTGCGTTCCGTCGCCTCCGCGGCCTTGGCTTCGTCCATCTGGCTGGTCTGTTGCAAGCGTACGCGCGCCCGTCCTGGCTGGGACAGCCAGGTGCTGGACGAAATGCGCCGCAATATCACGCAACGCCTGCGTGATTTCTGGGATGCCGGCATTCGCGGGCCGGATTTCGTGTGGTCAGCTACCGGCCCCGCGCTGGAAGCGTTCAGCCAGTACCCGGTCGTCAAGAAGGCGAATGCCCATAACCAGCTTCTGACAGTAGCGGAATTTCTCCGCGCGGTGCGGCGCATGGTCGCCGATTTCGTTGTCGGGCGCGTACTGAGCCGCGCTGGAAGCGAAGCGGTCAGCGGCCTGGACGATGTGACCACCTACTATCTTCTCCATCGACACGACTACGGCTTGGCCGCAGCGCCGGTCGGCAGTTGCATTCTCTATGCGCTGTCCTGCAATCTCTCCGATGCCGCTTTGGTCAAACAGTACGATCTCCTGACTCAATCGGGCAGACTCTCCGCTGCGGAAGACGATGCCACCGAAACGGCAGCAGGCAGCAGTTCCGGCGCTACGGTACGGCTAAAGGTCTGGTTCCAACGTAAAGGGCGCAAACTCGGCTTGGAAACTTCGGCCGGTCAACCTATTCCCCTGATCGATCAGGTGCATAGACTGATGCATCTGTGGCGGGCCGGAGATCAGATCAAGGTCAACGAATATCTCGACCTGCGCGGCCTGCAACAAAACGGCCTGTTCCCCCCGCTTTTGCAGGCGCTTATTGAACTGGCCGATGCAGGATCCGACGAACGATCGTTACTGGAAGCCCTGAGCAATCACATCGTCGCGCGGGGTGATGTCCGCGCGTCGCGCCAGCAGCCGCTGCTGTAAGGAGATACGAAGTAGCGCGAAAGGGGTTTCGCCAACGAGACAGAGCCAAACCGTTCTGCTGGCAGATATGCTGGAGAACAGCATGCATCCTTTGGATGGCGGTCCTAGAACTATCCGGTTTCCGCCACTGCAATCAATGTCTTCGGACAAGCGCGACGGGAAAGGCGTATGGCACTGGTGCAGTGCAGTGCCGCCCGTAAGGGCAAAACAGCCGCGTAGCGCTTCATGCACAGTCAGTTCTTTGAGGATGCGCAATCACCAGGTTGTTTTCTCTAGGAGTTCAGGCTGGAATCCGGTTTGTTCGGCTATCGCGTCCAAGGCGGCAGACGAAATTGGCAAGGCCATTCAGTATTCTTCCCAGGTTCTGTTTCGCACCGCCAGAGGCACCCGCAGATTCCATGCGGGATCAAGCGCGACAAATGCGCCGCGCTTGCAGGCTGCAGAATCCAGGGCGCGCGTCCGTATGGGACGGAAGGCGCGCAACGGCTCCAGCAACGAGTGATCCAGGTTGAAATCGTCCTGATACAGTTCCAGAAAGTATCCAACCTTTACGCATGTAAAGGGATGGGCAAGGCGCAAGGCGTAATCGATCACGCGTGGCAGGCATACCTCGTCAATGCCGGCCGCGTTGGCGTAGGCCCACCCTATCTCGTCCCAGCCGCCGCACAAATACGGACGATCCAGAATATCTACCAAGGTGCGCTCTATCGTCGTGATGCGTTGCTTGAAGGCATCGACCATCTGCGTCTCGTACTGCATGGCTCCTTGCGCCAGTAGACTGGCAGGCGTGCGCGTACCGCGCACCAGCGCGCCGCGCAAACGCACCGGCGGACAGGGATGGCGGGCTGTATAGATGATGTGAAACCATACGTTATGGGCGCACCCGTGACTTTCCAACGCGGTGTGGTGGGACAGAACCGCGTCCTTTGCGATTTTGGAGGCGACCAGGCGCGCACGCACGGCAGGGGCCCATTCAGGCACGCCAGGCGGGTAGGAAAGGGGTTTCCACGATGTCTTGGCTGGGGTGCGTCTGGGACGCACCGACGCGTACAGGCCTGGTCGAATGGGCCATAATTGCCGTTCTTGTCCGTAGTGGCGCAACCAAGTGCGCGCTCCCCGTACGCCATGCTGAGCCAGATAGGCCCTGAACTCGTCCGCGCGGAACACGTCATGGGCCGCGAAAAATGCGAGGCACAAAGCCTGCGCTTCGCCTTGGGGGAAAGGAGGCATGTTACGCTATTTCTCACCGAAATCCGGTTTGCTCCGCATTGTAACGCGTCCCACGTACGCGGTTTCTCAGGCCTATAGCGGGTTCGCGTTCGTCTCCATGCAGATCGGCAGCCAGACGGATGCATAAGTGCTTGGCACTATGGGTTCACTATACGGACCATTCCCTGCGTGATTCCAGATCTTGGTTGGCCATGAGGTTCACGACCTCCGCGCGCGTAGGCAAGCCGTTGCGGGAGCCTACCGTCTGGCAACACAAGGCAGCCGTCGCGCTGGCGAAGCGCAACAAGACGCTCCATTCCATCCCTTCGGCCAGCCCGCCGGCGTACGCGCCGTGAAAGGCGTCGCCCGCGCCGTTCGTATCCTTGACCTTGACGGCGTAGGCCGGCAGAGAGCCGCTCGCGCCTTGTCGGCTCCAGACCAGGCCTCTGGCCCCGAGGGTAACGACCACGGTATCGGCCAACGGCGCGAGTATCTCCATGGCTGCCGTTATGGTGGTCCGTCCGGTAAAACCGTAGGCGAACCGTTCGGCGGCGACCAGATGATCCACCCTGCGCGCCAATCCGCGCGACCGCGCAGAGTCCGAATCCGCATCTAGAACGGTCGGAATGCCCCGTTGCCTAGCCTCGGCTAACACGGCCTCGGTCAGCGCCGGCTGGTGCCCATCCACCAGGACCGCCTTGGGGTTCAGCGCCTCCAGATCCAGCGCGTCCGGTACGTACTGCGGCTGTTCGCCTCGATAGGCGGCGAGCGAACGCGCACCGTCCGGCTTGACCATAATGCCGGAGACGGCGGTGGGCGCTGGGGCGCGCAACAGGTAGTCGGTATTGACCCCCAGCGCCTGCAATTCCTTTACGTGCGCATCGCCGAAAACGTCGCGGCCCAGGAAACTGGCCAATATCACGTCGTAACCGAGCCGTCCGGCCGCGGCCGCGGCATTCGCAGCCAAGCCGCCGCCGCAACTCGTAAAGGCTTGGGCATCGGTTTTTTCGTCCGCCGCCAAGTGGTGGTCAACGGCGAAAGTCAGGTCGTAGCAGGCGTATCCGACCGCCAGCACGCGTCCGGCCGCGGACGGCGGAACGGCGCTGGGAAGGGAATCCTCGACCATGGCTTCTCCGCGGGAATGCCGACTGGGCTATACGTTGCGCGCTCGCACCGTGCTCAAGCGCTTTCGGTTCAATCAACCAAACGGGCTCGGAACGCAGGCAGGCAACAGCGATGCCGCTCCGCAGCCAGTCTATGCCTTACGCGGCGGTCTCGGGCGGCGTTTTGCCGTTTTCGTAGAGAAAGCAGGCGGCCTGATGATCTTTTTCGCCTACGGGGAAAGGCGGCGGCGTCAAGTCCAGGCACCGATCGAAGCGCTGGGAACACCGGGGATAGAAACGGCAGCCGCTGTCCACGCTGACGCGCATCTCCTCGTCGTCGATGGACGATATGTCTTCGCTGCCCCATTTCACGGAGGGGTCCGGCACGGGAATGGAATCCAGCAGCAACTGCACGTACGGGTGCTTGGGATTTTCGATGACGCGGGTCGTCTCTCCGCTTTCCGCAATGGCGCCCTGATACAGCAGGTAAATGGAGTCGCCAATCTGGTAGGCCGTGCTCAGATCGTGGGTAATATACAGAAAGGAGATGCCTTCCTCGTCGCGCAGGCGCAGCATGATGTCCAGAATCATGGCCCGGAGCGAAGCGTCCACCATGGAGACGGGTTCGTCCGCCACAATCAGCCGGGGGCGCAGCATGTAGGCGCGGGCCATCATGATGCGTTGCCGCTGGCCTCCGCTCAACTGGTGCGGGTACTTCTCCAGAATTTCCTCGCCGCGCAGGCCGACGACGTTCAGGGCGTCCTCGATCATCTCGCGGGCGTCGTTCTTGTTGCTCGCCATCCTGAAATTGCGGATGATCAGGTCGAATACGTGCTTGACCCGGTAGAACGGGTTGTACACCGCGTAGGGATCCTGGAATACGGCCTGCACCTCGCGCCGGTATTGCAGGCGTTGCTCCGCCGACATCTGATCCACGTCCTGGCCCCGGAAGACGATTTGCCCCGAGGTCAGCTTGACGAAACCCAGCACCAGGTTGGCCAAGGTGGACTTGCCGCTGCCGGATTCGCCGGCGACGGTGGTAATGGTGGCCGGTTGGTCGGCAATGGACAGGCTGTAGTCCTGCAAGGCCACGGTGACGGGCCCCGAGCTCAGGAACGAGCCGCCGTAGATTTTGGTGGCGTTCTTGACTTCCAGCAGAGGCGGCATGAGCGGGGATCTCGCGGGGCGGAACGGGACGCCTAGGCCAGCGTGCCGTCGTCTTCGTACAAGTGGCAGGCCGCCTGATGGGCGGGCCGCAATTCGCGCAGAGGCGGGTTGACCTCCCGGCAAACGTCCATGACGTGCGGGCAACGCATCTGGAAGATGCAACCGCTCGGCGGATTGCGCAGGTCGTGCGTCAGGCCTTCCGTCAGCTTGAGCGGTTTGCGCTCCTTGATGGAAGGAATGGATTCGATGAGCAGTTGGGCGTAGGGGTGCAACGGCTCGTCGTACATGGACTGCACGGGGGCGATTTCCACCATGCGGCCGGCGTACATGACGGCCAGGCGATCGACCAGTTGCGCCATGAGGCCCATGTCGTGGCCAATCACGATCATGGATACGCCCAGCCGCTCCTTCACGTCCAGCAACGTCTGTCCCACCACGCGCTGGACGACCACGTCCAGGGCGCTGGTCGGCTCGTCGGCGATGATCAGCACCGGATTCAGGGCGATGGCCATGGCGATGCAGGCGCGCTGTTTCATGCCGCCGCTCAGTTCGTGCGGATACATGCCGTAAACGCGGCTGGGCAAACCGACCAGCGCGAACAGCTGCTCGATCCGCGCGCGCAGTTCCTTGGCGCTCAGCCGCCCTTCGTGAGTCTGGATGGCGTCCCGGATCTGCGAACTGATCAGCATGACCGGATTCAGGGAATTCATGGCTCCCTGCGGAATGAGAGCCAGACGGCTCCAGCGCACTTCCCGCAGTTCCGCGCCTTCCAACCGGGTCAAATCAGTGCCGTCCAGTTCAATGGAGCCGTCCACGATGCGTCCGGGCGGTTGCACGAGGCGCAGGATGGCCATGGCGGTCGTGGTCTTGCCGCACCCCGACTCGCCGACCAGGCCCACGATTTCCCCCTTGTTGACGGTAAAGGAGACGTTGTCCACGGCGCGCACGTCGCCCGTGGGCGTGGCGTAATACACTTTCAGGTCGTTGACCGCCAGCACCGGGCCGGACAGGGCGGCGGTCGCGCCGTTGCCGGCGCCGACAGCGGTCGGCGCGGTAGCCGCGGTCATTCCGAAGCCACTCCCCGCAGACGCGGATTGGCGATTTCATCCAGGCCCACGGTCATCAGAAAAAGGCCGGTAAAGACGACGATCAGGGCCACGATCGGAATGCCCCACCACCACCACATGCCCCGGAACAGGGCGGAGACGGCCATGGCATGGTAGATGGTCATGCCCATGGTCGGAATGCGCGTGGGACCCAGGCCCAGGGCCTCCAGCCCCGTAGCCGCCAGAATGGCGCCCGATACGTTGCCGGTCAGGCTCGCGGCCAGATAAGGCAGCATGTTGGGCAACATCTCCCGGAAGAGGATGCTGAACGTGTTGGCGCCCGACAGGCGGGCCATCTGCACGTATCCCCGTTCGCGCAGGGACAGCACCTGCGCGCGCAACAAACGCGTGGGACCGGGCCAGGCGAAAGCCGCCAGCAGCAAGGCCAGTACGGGGACGCTCAACTGGCGCACGAAAGCCGAAATGACGATGAGCACGGCCAGGGAAGGAATGGTGATGATGGAATCCGACAAGGTGCGGATGACGTTGTCCACCCAGCCGCCCAGGAAACCGGCCGTGAAGCCCAGCACCACGCCGAGCAGCATGCCCACGCCCGCCGCGATCAGGCCGATGTGCAGGGAGCGCGGCGCGCCGATCAGCAAGACCGCCAGCATGTCGCGGCCGTCGCTGTCCGTGCCCAACGGATGCGCCGGCGACGGCTCGCCGAAAACGGGGTTCTCGCTTTGCACCCACATGGGCGGCAGGTTGAGCGGCGACGACGCCACGCGGGCTTGCGTCGTGTCCCACAGGCCGAGCGGCCCGGCCGCGCCCATGAGCAGGATCAGCAGGACCATGCCCAGGCCGATGAGGAACTTGGGATTGAGCCACGGCGAATCCCACGTGTTCAGGCCTTTGCGCGCGGGTTGCGCGGCCGGCGCAGCTACGTCCGCCACGCTCATGCGGAGCCCTTCTGGTACGTAATGCGGGGATCGATCATGGGATAGAGCAGATCGAGGATCAGCACCGCCGTGGCCGTGCCCACGATCAGCATGAAGACGATCCCCTGAATCACCGTGTAATCGGCGGTAATGATGGCCTGGTACAGAAAATAGCCCAGGCCCGGATACCCGAAGATGTATTCCACCAGCAGGGAACCGCCGGCCAGGGCCCCGATGTTGAGGGCCAGCGCGGTCACTTGCGGCAACAGGGAATTGCGTACGCCGTAGAACCAGAAAATGCGCCGCGAGCGCAAGCCTTTGGCGTCCGCCAGAATCATGTAGTCCTCGCCGTCCGTCGTGACCATCATGCCGCGCATGCCCAAGGCCCAGAAGCCCATGGACGTGATGACGATGGAAAAGACGGGCAGCATCCCGTGCCAGATCACGCTGCTGATGAATTCCCACGTGAAGCCGGGATCGATGTTGCGCCCGTAATTCCCGAAAGCCGGGAACACCTTCCAACGAAAGGCCAGAATCGAAATGAGCAGGAGGCCGAACATGAAGAAGGGAATGGCCGTGAAGGTCAGGGAGACCGGCAGCACATTGCGGACGGCGCCCGGCACCCGGCGCCAGGCCATCAGGGCGCCGATCAGGTTGCCGGCCAGGAAGGACAGGATCGTGGCCACGGCCAGCAAGCCGACGGTCCAGGGCAGGGAGCGGCCCACGATATCGGTCACGCGGGCCGGGAAATTGGCCAGGGAATAGCCCAGATCCAGGCGCGACATGTTGCTCAGGTAGCGCAGGTACTGGACGTGCATGGGGCCGTCCAGCCCGAAGCGCACGCGCCAGGCGTTAATCAGATCGGCGGAATTCTCCACGAAGCCCGCCTGCTGGACGAGGCGTTCCACCATGGCCGTGACGGGATCGCCCGGCGCCAGGCGGGGAATGATGAAGATCAGGGTGGACCCGATCCAGATGGTCAGGAACCACATGCCTAAACGGCGCAGGAAGTAACCGAGGGTCAACTCGCCCATGTGGCCACGCTAAGAAGCCGGGAGGTAAGGAAGTGCGGCCAGGGAACGCGCGCGTTGCGTTCCCTGGCCGGGTTCGACTAACCGAGAGCGCAGTCTGCCGCCTTAATTGCCGGTCGACTCGATCTCATGAATGATGTAATGCGTGTGCTGCCACCAAGTCGGCGGATGGATGTAGTCGTTCTCGAACGTGGGCCAGTTGGTCCAGTACGTTTCCAGGAACGGAATGATCTTCTTGGCTTCGGTAATCGGAATTACCGGCAGATCCTCGAAAACCAGGGCCGTGGCCTGCAGGAACAGATCCTCGATCGCGGGATCCCCCATCGGCAGGGAACCGATCTGGTCTACCAGCGCGCTGTACTGCTCGGCATTGTCGCCGCTCCAGCGCCAGGAGTTATCGTTGGCGCGCTCGCCGATGGGCACCAGCCAGCGCGTGTTGAAGTTGTCCATGGTCGCCCAGGGCTCGTTCACGGAGCCGCAGGTCTGCCACCCCATGCGGGTTTCGAAGTTCCCGTTGCGGAAATTGTCGCCCCAGGTCTGGCCGGCTTCGTTGCGATGGACCGCGTTGATGCCGGAGCGCTGGAGTTGCTCCACGATGACTTGGGCAATGCGTTTCTTCTCGATGAAGCCTTCGTGCGTGGTGATGACCACGCCCAATTCCGCGCCGTCCTTCATCCAGTAGCCGTCCCCTTCGCGGGCGTAGCCCTTGTCTTCCAGGATCTGGTAGGTGCGTTCCGGATCGTAGGTGAAGAGACGGTCCAAATCCCAGGCGCCCGCTTCAATGGCCTTGTCCACCAAGGCGTCCAGGGGGGGATAGGCGGGGAAGTAGTGCCGATTCTTGAGGGTCGTGCCTTCATAGGCGATGCGCACGATCTCGTCGCGATCGATGGAGTAGTTGATCGCCCACCGCATGTCGGGATCGTTCCAGGGCTCGATGGCCGCGTTGAACTCGAACGTGCGCGAGCAGGGATCCGGCACCCAGGCCAGAGGCATCTCGTCGAACCACGTGATCACGTCCGGGTTCTGCGCCTGCAACGCCTGCAGCTGGCCCAGCGTGATGTCCATGAGGCTGTCGATGCCGCCTTGGGCCATCACGTTCACGGCCGTTTCGTCGGACGCGCTGCGGATCCAGATCAGCTTCTTGGGTTCCGGCAGTTCTTTCCAGCCGACTTTGGCGCCCCACCAGTCGTCATTGCGCACGTAGCTGAATTCCGTCGGACTGACGCTGTCCAGCAGGTAGGGTCCGGTGAAGACCGGCCAGCCCTGCGCGGGATCGTAATTCTTGAAGGTCAGGGGATCCTGGCCGTTCCAGATGTGCTCCGGCAGGATGATCGGACCGCCCCAAATGCGCACGGACCAGTTGTCCAGCTGGAAGCGGGGATTGGGCCGCGTGAGGCTGAAGGTGACGGTGAAATCGTCCACCTTCGTCACTTCGCTGACCCAGTCCTGCAGGCCGGCGGCGTAGTTCATTTCCGTGTTTTCCATGAGCAGGCCCATGGTGAACACGACGTCGTCGGCATTGAAGGCTTCGCCGTCGCTCCATTCGACGCCCTGGCGCAGGTTAAGGGTCCACTCGTCGAACGTCTCGTTGGGGATCATGGATTCGCCCAGCCACGGCTCGATTTCGCCGGTCTGGTAATTGAGGATGAACAGCGGCTCCTGCATGGATTGATGCAGGCCCTGGTTGCGCAGGCCGCCGGGCACGTAGGGATTCATCAGTTCCGGGTCCGCGAATTGGCCGCCGCGCGCATCGACCTCGAAGATGACGGTCTCGGCCCGCGAAGCGTCGGAATAGTCCTCCATCATGGCGGCATCGTCGTCGCTCATCGCCATGTCCCCCGCGTCGGCATCCGCGGATTCGGTCGGAATGGCCGGCGTGCCGCAGGCCGCGGCCACCAAGCCGAGCAGCACCAGCAAGCTGGCCAGGGACAAATACTTGGGCATTCTCATAAGTTCCTCCTGAGAACCGTGGATGGCTACCGCCTGAGGCAATGCTCCTGACAGCATGCAGAAACGCGGGCTGCCGCAAGACGCAACCCGCCATGGTTATGAGAGCAATGCCCAAGGCGATGTAGGAAACGCCATTATTATGCAGAGCGAGGGCGTTGTCAAAAATCCGCCCCTGTTGGCCGCGCGCCCGCGCGGCCTCTCCTGCAGGGCGCCGCGGGCTGTCGGCGGACGGGCCTATTCCCGCGCGGCGCCCGTCAGATCGGTTGCCTGCAACAGGGCGTCCGTCAGGTCAGCGCCGGCCAGGTCCGCGTAGGCGAGCGAGGCACCGGTCAGGTTGGCGCCGGTCAGGTTGGCGCCGGTCAGGTTGGCGTTGCGCAAGTCGGCGCCCGACAGATCCGCGTACCGCAGATCGGCCTGGGAGAGATCGGCGTTGGGCAGAGAGGCCTCCGTCAAGCGGGACCATCCCAGAAAACGGCCGGAATAGTCTTGGCCCTCGCCGCCCTGGTTGAGAATATTCCACACCGTCTGCCAACGCGCCGGCAACGCCGTGGCGGAGGATATGACGGTTCCGCGCAGATCGCTGAGGCCGAGCTCGGCCCCGTGCAAATTGGCGCCGGACAAGTCGGCGCCGGACAAGTCGGCGCGGTCCAGGTCGGCTTCCGTCAGGTTGGCGTTCGCGAAATCGGCGCCGGTCAGGTCGGCGTCCCGCAGATTGGCGAAGGACAGGTCCGTCTCCCGCACATCGGCGCCGCGCAAGTCGGCTTGGCGCAGCGAAACGCCGGGCAACAGCGAGCGGCTCAAATCCGCGCCCGCCAGATCCCAGGCCAGCCGCGGCTCGTTGTGGATTTCCCACAAGAGGCGATCCTTGGGCGCGAGGATCGTGCCTTCCCCGATCATCGACTGGCGCCAGTCCGCCATTTCCAGGTTCGCGTCGCCCAGGTCGGCGCCCGTCAGATCGGCATCCCGGAAATTGGCGCGCGCGAGGTTGGCCGCGCCGAAGTCGATGCCGCGGAGATTGGCGCCGACCAGCCGGATGCCCTGCAAGTCCTGGCCGTCCTGCGGCTCGTTCACGATCCGCCAGACGGTCGCCCAATGCGCGCCGAGATCGGTCGCGTCATCGATCACGGCCTGATGCAGCCACGCGCGATTCAGATCGGCGGTCGCCATCCGGGTGCCGCGCAAGTCGGCGCGGCGCAGATCGGCACCGTACAACCGGGTACCTTCAAGGCGGCTCCCGGCCAGACGGGCGTCGCGCAAGTCGGCATGCGCCAACAAGGCTCCGGTCAAGTCCGCGTCGGTAAAGACGGCTTCCTTGAGATCCGCGCGGGCGAGGTTGGTGAAATAGAGCGTGGCCCGACTGAAGTCGACGCCCTGGGCGATGGCGGACGACAGATTGGCATGGGACAGGTCGTGCTCTGCGAAGGAGCGCTGGAGCAGGACCTGGCCCGTCAAATCGAGACCTTGGCATTGGCGGGGGCACCTTTGGACCAAAGGCCTGAGATACAGATTGAACGTGAAGAAGAAGGCCACCAACAAAGAAGGCACAAGGATGATCGCCGCGATGAGCAAAGGCTTCTTGTAGCGAGGAGGGGCAGGTGCGAGAGTGGTACGCATGAGTCAGATGGGGAGCAGCCCCGATGCAAGCGACGCGCAAACAAGGCTACAGAATAAACGAACCGGCGCGCATCGGACATGAAAGAATGCCTTTCGTTGGGCGGCAGCCGCGGCGGTCAGGGCGCGCAGTTTTGCGCGTCAGAGCGCTTTTCCGCGGTTGAGAGCCGTCCGCGTACTGGCGAGACGCAACGCGGGCCGCACGAAAATCGTTGGCGTACGCCTGCGCAGGAGAGGGACTGGCCGCTGGCCCAGGCGCGCCGGCGGTGCTGCAACGGTTCGGGCTTAACGCTGGCCGGCCGCGTGGGGCGGAGACAAGACGACGTCTTCTTTCCACAGGTCGCGTTGTTCGCGGGACAGAAACTGGCCTACGCCGAGCCGGGCCATCGCGTAGGGCGGCAGAACGGCCCGCACGAAACAGCGGTCGTCATGGAGGATGCCGTTCTGCGCGAAACGAAAGCCGAGGTTGTCGAAGCCGAAGGCCCGTCGCGCAGAGGACAGGTCGTTTGGATCGACCGGCGTCACGTGCAAAATGAATTTCGCGCGCGTGTCCTCCGGTCGGCACGGTGTCTTGACGAAACTGACGGCCTCGGCGTTGAGATGCACATCGTAGACGGAGCGCAGAAGCCGCGGGCCGGCCTGGCGGATTTGCGCTTCCAGGTGCCGCGTGCGCCGGGCCGGCAAAGCGGCGGCGTTCCAGGGCAGGCCGCGCGTGACGCGGAAAATCGCGCCGTCGGGGAATGCGGCTACCGTCTCCACGCCGGGCATGAGCAGAAGGTCTTGGGAACTGAAGCCCGGATAGGCTCCGCTGTTGATCCACACCGCATGGCCCGTATCGACGCCTCCGGCCAACCATGACGTCAGATCGGACCCGAATTGACGACTGGGCCTGCGGGTGATCCAATACGCCAAACTGGCGCGGTTGCTGTAGATATAGCGCCCGTAGCCGTCCCATTCGCGGACGACGCGGGCCTGATTCTGGTAGGGGGAACGTTCCGGCGCGTCGTACATGCCGTGCCCCGTCAATGCATGGGTCCGCATCCAGGCGACCGTCGCGGAATCGGTCCAGAGCGCCGTATTGTAATTCTCTCCTATATAGCCGGACGCCAGCGCCGTGGCGGTCAGCCGCGCGTTGCGGAGCGCGGTCAGCGCGCAATGGACGCCCAGGCTCACAATCAGGCCGGCGGCCAGGAACCGTTTGACGGTTGCCAGGCGTCCGGTCGCGCGCATATGGATAAAGCCGTCCATCAGACTGGCAGCGACCAACGCGCCCGGGACGTAGAGGGGGGCCAGATACCGGGAATCGATGGGCTGGCCGGCGGCCAACGGCGCCGCCAGGACAATAAAGAGCCCGTACGTTGCGACGAAGAGACCGAAGGGCAGCGCGGGATGCGGCAGGGCGCTTCGCTGGGGAGACATGTCCCGCCGGCGCGCAACGAAAGCGCACAGCGCGGCGCCCAGAATGAGACCGCCCAGCGCCGCTGGCAGGAGCGGGCCTACGTTGAACTCGCCCGTCAGCCAGTGGCGCAATACCGCGATCGTTTGGCGCACCGAACTGGCCAGGGACTGCCCGGTCGCGATGTTGCTCCGGACGCCCAGCAAGGTCTGCGCGTCCAGCCAGTTGCGCGTCATGACGAGCGCCAAGGGCAGGCCGGCGCATGCGCCGTAGGCCGCCGCGTACCGCGCGCGGGTCAGGAACGGCCTGTCGCGTCGCGCGAACAACGCGAGGCACCCCGCGCCGATGGCGGTGATCCCCGCATAATGCGTGACGGGTGCCAAGGCTGCGCACGCGGCGGAAAGGATCAGGGATCGGCGGCCTTGGCCCGCCGGGGCGCGCAAAAAGGCGCCCATGCCCATGAGGGCGCCGACAATCAGCAAGATCAAGAGCGCCTCGACGCGGACGTAGGACGCGAAGGTGTTGAGCGGCAAGGAAACGGACAGGACGCCCGCGACCGCCAAGGCCAAGGGACGGGATTGCAGATGGCGATGCAGCCACAGCCCTGACAACGCGATCGCCAGCGCGAAGGCGGCGACGCTGATGAACCGCCCCGCTTCGGCTCCTTCCAGGCCCAAGAAGCCGAGCAAGGCCAACAGCACGGGAAACAAAGGTGGCCAGACGCGAAAGCCATGGCCGGCGAAGTCCACCAAGCCATGGCCGGCGGCCAGATTCTCGGCCACGGAAAGGTAGACCGCGGAATCGCCGCTGATCGCCGCCCCGTACCGCGCGGTGCGGATCAGGATATGCAGCGCGCCCAACGCGCCCAGGCCGACGAAGAACGCAGGCCACGCATAGCGCCGGATGGCATGGCCGCGGACCAAAACCGCGCGGCTGGATTTGGACATTGAACGAGGCCTCTGGGCGGGTTGTACGCTAAAACGATGGTTTGGCTTGAACTACTGAGAATGCGTATACGATTATGACGATTAGTTCTTCTGTGGAGCATTTTATTCTAGCCTCAGGGCTTCTCGTCCTGTTCATCTGTACTACCCCCTCTTGGTACTTCCCGTCCGTGTAGTCCAGTTTACGGTTTCCGTGGGTTGACCAAGGCAGGGTACTCCCGCGCCGAATTACCAATCAGTGATATGGATCCGAATTCTATGTGCAGTCGTATCGTCTAGCATCTGTCTGTAAACTCTGTATGCAACGCACCTACGCAATATATTACCCGGATACAGACTCCGCTTCCAGAGATCAAAGTAAATTTCTTGAATGAAAGGGAGATCTATATTAAAACAGAAAGGAGATGTCCTCTGGGCGGTCTTTACGTAGAAAACACGATCATCAAGGAAACTGTTAGGTCGTGATGAGGTAGGTTCTGTGGCGCTTTGAGTGCAGCCAGAGCCAGGTAGCGTTGAGATGTGACTTCATCCGTCCCCTCTACCTCCACCCGGCCGTGGGTACGGGGCTCGGGCTGGCACACCAAAGGCTTCCGCATCGGGTACTGTGTCATGTTTCCCTTGTCAGATAAAATGAGGGCGACGTACGGGGGGCGTACCTAGGAGGTGGGGCCTCATGGGGGCGTCTGCGCGATCGGACGCCTGCGTCGCGGCCAGCATTGCAGTTAGGGCTGAGATCCGTTGGGATTGTCTCCTTGGTTTCGGTCTAGCCACAACAGAATTGGATTTAGTATGAACTGCTCCGAAAGAGAATATCGATATTAGGGTAGGGGATTGAGAAAAATAGATCCTTCCCCTCAACCGTGTCCATAAAACTCAGAAACGGATGGATTACATAAGCGCAGAAAATTGAGGACAATTTATGAGTACAAAAACGATTCTTTGAGTGTCTGTAGGGCGATAGTGCGTTAGAGCCGTCTGTTATTGTGTACCGGTTGGTAGTGTTTGATGAGCAGACCTTCCAGTTCATTCGCCCACTCTGGGCTGTTGGTGAGGCAGTAAGCAAACTCTGCAATGTCCCGGTTCCGGTACACCGCGCGACGTAGGGCGATGTTTGGTTCCGAATCAGATAAGTGGTCTAATAGACGACTCTTGACGCTGTTTCCCTTGTCCGATTTGCCGATATACAAGCATTCATACTCGCTGCACCAGATAGCGTATACTCCATGCCCATCAGGTGCTATAGCGCGCACGGTTTCGCGGTTATAGGGTTGGCGTTCCGTCTGCAAGCAACTCCGGGCGGTGTGTTTCGTAGGTTGACCGTTCATCGCTCTGTTTGCTATAACATTGCTTCGGTTTCCCACTGCTGCGCTACCTGAGTGGTGATATCGTTCCAAGATACCACTACATTATTAAAGGCTACGGCCCGTGCAGAGTCACCATACTTGTCATAGATGTCATACAAGATACGTGCTAGTCCTTCAATATTGTCCAACTGGGTGATGACGTGTTGGGCGATGGCAACGCAACCATCAACACCGCGCCGATCCTCACCGGGTTGCATCTCCCATGCCATCCGCAGGCAACCCTCCCATGTCGTCATTTCTACGCCAGTGCGAGGTAAGTCGCGGTCTTTGTTATAGCTGTCAATGTCCAATAGCTTAACTTTGCCTTGGTTTGCAGTAAGTAGGCGGTGTCTCTGCTCAAGCCCAGTCTTGATTGCTAGACCGTATGGGCGTGCTAAACCTTCGGCATCGCCGAATCTACCTTCTCCACTGCGGTGGGCGCGTAGCCAATCTAGACAGAATCGGCTTTCGTTGTCCATCGAGCCAGCTTGCTGCTGCAGGTAGTCATCCACCATGTCATTGATAATGGCCAATGCCTGCCGCACGGTTACGGGTTCACCAGATAGCGTATCCACGTTACAGAAGCGAGAATAGACCGCCATGCCAGGCCCGATGGCAGCTTGTCGCAAGTCTACCGGAGCGATGTGGCTCTCTCGGGTCAAGTGGTCAAGAGCAATGGGTATCTCTTGGCTTAAGGCAGTGAGAAAGTCATTGCGGCTGGCCATCGGAGCATTGTCGGGGCGGGGGCGGCAAACCAAGATAACGGACGATGCCAACACATTGGCGTTGGACTTGAGGGCGTGAGTCTGCTCGGTGCGAATAGGCCAAGTACCAACAATCTGAAAGCCAGCTGTCACTAGGGCTGATAGCATCGTCTCCCAACCGGTGGACGCCCACCCGCCTTCTCGTTCCTCCTCCTGTTGCTTATAGGCATAAAAAATAGATGACGGGAATTCCGGGTTACAGTGCCGCTTCATCAGCTGCAGAGTTTGCCGGAGCAAATTCTCAAACCTCTCTGTAGCGTTCTCAAACCGAGACGGGATAGCGGTCATTTCCTCGTTTTTAGGTGTGAGAATACCGGCAAACAGGTCGGGATAGATGTCGCGCAGTGCATGACGCAGCCAGACATAAAGGTAGTCGGATAGGTCAGCATAGTCAATATTGTTGTAATAGGGTGGATCAGTGACTATAACCGGGCCATCAATGCTATAGATAGCGGTAGCAGCATCTACTTGATGCGCGGTCCCGGAGTTGACGCTGGCCGGCAGTCTTTCTACAACGTTGGCGATATGCTCTACTTGAGCAGTCCAGCTCTGCATCCGGTCGGAGAAAGGATTAGCTTCGGGGTAATCCCAGACCATAGAAATTGCCTGTCTCCTGTAAGCCTTTTCTATTGTATTGCGGCCCTTATGCCAGACTCCGAAACGGGACCAAGCTACTGCAGCTTTGTCGATGGCCAGCGCAAGATAAGTGCAAATAGCATTGGCATAATTGGTATCTGTACCATCATCAAGGATTTCGGCTCGAATTTCCCGCAATAGGTCGGTAAATGTGGTCAGAGCAGTCAACTGGCGGTCGTTGAACATCTGATGCCAATGAGTAATACCGAAGCCCAGCGCGCTAACCTTGGGCGTATTCGTTATTGCCTGAGTTGGCCGCCAAGATGGGCTTGCAGTTGTAGCGGTTTGGATTTGTTTGTCCGTAGGGGACAGGAACTGCCGTTTGCGCTTACCATCAGCGATGATGGCAATCATTTGCTCGCCTAAACTGGCAGCTATTGCTTTCTCATGAAGGTATTCTTTAGATAGTGGAGTTCGACAAGAAAGACAGAGAGCCCCTTTGCTACTGGCAGTATCTTGCTCGCGCACACCGCCTTTGTGGTTCTGCACGGTGAAAGAGACACTTTGCGTGGCACCATTGACAATTGGCTTTATCCAATACTCATTGCCGGGTTTACTGGATAGTTGAAAAGTGCTTACCAGTGGCGTATGTACACTGCAGACAGGATTGGGGCAAGGGAGAGTACGCGCCCAGAACCAAGCCAAAATTGTGGCTTCGTTACCGTTGGACATCATAACTTTAGGGTAGAGATGACCGATTGTTTTGTAAGCCATCTCTCGCATCCGGCGTCCGTAGTAGCGGATATCGCTGGCTAGACCGGCGGCACCGCGCCAAGCGTTGCCACCTTGACCTACGGTAAGACCTATAGGGTTGGTGTCTGGGTTGCTGGGTGGATGGTTGGCAAATTGGGATGGTAGTTCAATTAGTGCTTTGGTAATCAATACGGCCACCGGGTTGAGGTCAGTGCCGGTGGCACGTAACCCTAGTCGTTGGGCTTCCAACGGGATACAGCCGCCCCCACTGAAGGGATCGTAAATGTTTAAGTTTTTATCAGGATTGCCTAGGTAGGCCAATACTTCGGCGGGTTCGGTAGGGGCAGTTTCGCCGTGTTGACGAGCTACGGAGCGGGCAATTTCGTAACGGGCCTCGTTCAATAGTCTCTCGTTGTCATTGTTTTTCCACAGAGACAAACATTCAATTAGGCGGTGAAGCCGCCGACGCTCAACATCGATCTTGGATGGGTCATCAAGGTAGGTGGATGGATCATCCACCATGCTGGCAAAAATGACGACTCGGCAAGCAGTTAAACGGCGGCGGGCCCACCATTGCTGGAGAGTCCACGGATGGCCTTTGGCACCGGTATTTTCCCTACCAGTGTTGGCATTAATGATGCCCAGCGGTAGGTCGACTTCAATAAGTTTCTTGCCGCGCGGCATCGTGGTAGCGTTAGGGGACATTGGGGAAGTTCCTCCGTTAAGTAATAGAAAACATTATATAAACCGCATTAAATTATGTGCATATATCTTGTTGCCAACGATAGACACCTACAGATACTCATTCCCATCCCCGTGGACATCAACCCTTACTAAGTTTAGTTAGCGGGGTCTTCTTCTAGGTCAATACCCAGCATCTTGCTGTTGTCGCGTAGACTTCGGGCGATGTTTTCGGGAAATCCGCCATTCCGATGGCCGGTAATCGTGACTTCTATAGTAACATCACCGCCAGCATCTGCCATAGTGCGAGCGATTTCCTCTCGAATTGCCATGTTGAAATTGTGGTCGGGGAAATCGTGCCAAGTCACTGTTTTGCGGGCAATGAATCGGCAAGGATGGTTCTCCACGGATGATTTCTGTAGCTGGTTGTTGAAATTATTGTCTTTGCTATTATTTTCTATACTAGTGAAGTGATTAACGGGGACACTAGATGGCATGTCAATAGTAGCGCGGATATTTTCCGCCTCGTTGGCTTCCACAATGAGAGTGGTGTCGGATAACGGTAAGTGATGGGGAAAATCAGCCTCGCTGATGCGAGGAGATAGATTACTGTATTCTTTGGTATTGGCATCATAGCTATCGGCACGGGCGAATACTCCAGCGGTAATTCCTTTGATAAGGCAGTCATCTAGTACCTGTCGGTTCCGTAGCCGCAGCTGCATATAGACATGACTGATGAGTATGTTCCACAGTTCGGCCACAGTGAGATGATGTTGGTGTGTAGGGCTGTTCCAGATGTACTCTTGTAAACGGCGGTTTAGCGCGGTGGGTGTCAAATTGTCCACTATTTGTTCATCTCTGATGAACTTCTCGAAAGCATTAGCAGCGATGTCGGGAGCGCTTGTGATGCTTTGCCACTTACCAGTGTCGTAAGCGGCATTTAGCGAGTCGGGTTGAGAGGGTGCCATGATCCAGCGGTAGGCATTCTCCAAGGCATTTTGCAAGGCTTGGTCGGTGATGTTCTGCTGATTGCTGGCCAATGTACGCCGTTCTCCATCCAAGTTATGAATTCGTCGGTCACCATTGATAATTGAATCCCAAGCTAGAAAACGGCGAGCAGCGATGCGAAGCTCGCGAATACCGTCGCTGGCAGCAGCTAGGAACAACAGGGTATTGGGGTATTTGCGGTGGATTTCGCCACCACGGCTACTTAACAGTAAAGTGGCAACTTCCGATGCGTAGTCCTGTTCTGCGGTCCGGCTGGGACGGGTTTGGTGAGGCGGTAGGATAACTAAACGTGTGAATTCGTCATCACTCACATCGGTCGGTGATTGAGGACAGACGCTGACAGCCCGGTTTTCGTTATTGCTGCGGAACTCATTGAGGCGGCGGATGATTTCGCTGTCTAAATTTTCGTTGGACATTTCGGCGGCTCGGTCGTTGGCAACCTTGTTGAGGTTCTCTTGGGTGTCAAAGTAGTAGCGACCATCACTGCCTTGGTAGAAGTGATAGAGCTGGCCATCCATATCGCGCAAGGCGTCAGCATAAACGGCAGTGCCATGACCGGGTATTGCTACGCCTAGGTTGATCTGTCGGGCACTGATACCGCGGACGGCTCCTTGGGTGGAACTACCCAAAAAGACGGTCCGCGCGATACGGCGCGCCGCGCCGCCGACCGCCCCATATCGGACTGGCTTTTGTTGGTCAATCTGGTGGGTGCGAGAATTTTCTTGGTCCACTTCGGTCATTACGCCGTTCCATTGTGAGCCCAGTAAGGTAGTGAAGACATCGCTTATTCGGCCGTCGCTAAAGGGTAGATCACCTGGCATTATCAGCGGCGATAGCGACCCGTCGGCGCACAGCCGACTAATGGTCTGGGCCATGAGCCGCAACACGCCTCGAGTACGCTGAAACTGAGGGTATACAGACCAATTTTCATAAAGTCTATCGAAAATCTCCGGATGGATAGGATAACAATTACGAATTCGTTCCAAGTAGCGGGTTTCGCGTGATTCCGGTGGGTAGTTAGTAGAACCGTTCTGGTACATTCGATGGAACGCGCGGCAGGTTTCATCCCTTGAAGTTTCGTCAGGTTCGTCTTGGAAAAGGCGACGACGCACTACCGCGAATGCTTCGTCATTGCCAGTTTCTGCAACCCGCATCACTGAGTTGGTACGGTCAAGAATCGTGCTCAATGCAGCTAGGACTTCCATACCCTTTTCACCGCCAGCTTCAATGGAGGAAACGGGAAGCGACACGACAAGAACTGCATTTTTCTGCCGTGGTACAGATTCGGTAAGGTTTTGTAGAAAAGTAGCAATACGGTCAATATTAGCGTTGCGAGCGTAGTTAACGATTTCATCCATCAGAATGATGCAGGGACCGACCAGTTGAAACAGGGCGTCTAGTTCCTCGCCACCGGGTGCATCGCCGTTGCGGGCAACTGCGCCGATGATTTCGTAAGCTTCTTGGTCACCCAATTGATACGCCATTTCACCCCACAGTGTGTTGAGTGGAGCACCAGTAGCAGTGACACGATTGGTGTTGGGGGACAGCCACGTACCGCTCAAAACGGCGATTTTGGCGCGAATACCAGTATGGGGACTTGCGCCAGCTTCAATCATGATCGTCCGGATCTCATTACGAACGCGGGCGTATTGCGGAGTATCATCTGGCAGGCTCAGCAATTCACGGTTGCTTTTGATCAAGTGGTAGAGAGCGATGAGGCTGTGCGTTTTACCGCCGCCAAATCCAGTTTTGGTTTGGATAATGGGATTGCCACCATTGCTGCTGATGCGCTGCACTGCAGTGGTCAGCAAGTTACGAATGCCGACTGTAGGATAGGTACGGCGGAAAAATTCTCGCGGGTCGCCATACTCGGCGGCGGTGGTACTACTATCGTGAACAGCCTGCAAATTGGCGGCAAAATCAGCCTCTTGAAACGATCCATTGAGTACATCTTGGTTAGGGCGCATAACGTCTCGCCAAGGCTTCAGACGGGTACCGTTGGTAGCTGGAGTTTGCAGTTGGGTGATGGTCATTGATTGGATTCTCCAGAGCAACGTCAATCAGTGCTATATGCGCCTGAAAGGCTTTGTTCTCAACTTGGCGGAAGTACGTAGCCTACTGGCGGTAGCGTAATGCATGATTATATTGCAGGACGGCAGTAGAACGCACTCATACGCCGCAAGTGACGCACGCTTGCCGATCTTACACCTCTGTGCAGGGTTGGTTGATCTTAAAAAGCGCATGGTTTGGACTTAGTACTACGTCATATTTCCATTGTCGGATAAAGTTTTTGAGATGTACGTGGGGTACCTGCGATGCGGAATGGCCAGCCAAGGCTCGTTGGGGAGGCTTAGCGGCCTGCGTCCGCGCCTCGGCCTGTGCGGAGCCAAGACCTGACGCTCCATTCCGGTTCCGCTCTGTTGAGCCCGCGGCCCTCTGCAGTGCCGTAAACGCCCACGCCATCGGTTTCATGACTATCTCTTAGGCATGCCCGTGTCCTATACGGCCCTCCGCGCATGTCGTTTTGCCTTGGGCTCCGTCATCCCGTAAGCCAAAGATACGGCTGTTCAGCCAGGTTTTTGACGCGCTGCAGGAATTGGGCGGCCGGCGCGCCGTCCACCGCTCTGTGATCGAAAGTCAGGCTGAGAACGGCCATGGGCCGCGCGGCGATCTCCCGGGTGTCGGCGTTGACCACGGCGGGTTTGAGTTGAATGCGTCCGATGCCGAGAATGCCGGCGTGGGCCACGGGGAGGATGGGCGTGAACCCGTCCACGCCCCACGCGCCCAGATTGGTGAGGGTAAACGCGCTCCCTTGCATGTCTTGGGCGGCGAGCTGGCCGGCAACGGCTTTTTGGCTCAAGGCATTGACTTCCTCCTGGATTTGGAGCAAGCCTTTGGCGTTCGCGTGGCGTACCACCGGAACCAGCAAGCCTTTTTCCGTGTCGACGGCAAGGCCGATGTGAATGTCGTCCCGGATCTGAACCCCGTCGTCCTCCACATGGGCGTTCATGTAAGGGTGTTCGCTCAAGGCATGGGCCGCCGCCTTCATGAACAGAGCGTTGTAACTGGGTATCGACGCCCGTCCGTCCGCCTGCAACTGCGCGCGCAGGCGCATCATTTCGGTCGCGTCCATGTCGGTATGCAAGGTCACGGGCGCGGCCTGGGCCAGGCTTTGGGTCAAGTGACGCGCAATCGCCTGGCGCGTCGGGCTGAAGGGCGCGAGGGGGCTTCGGTCGTCCGCCGGCGCGTCCGGCTCCGCGAAATCCTGCACCATTTGGACGGAGATCCTTTGACCGGGGAACGCTTGCCCCAACGCGTCCAGATCCATGTTGCGTTCCGCCGCCAGCCTGCGGGCGACGGGCGTGATGTTGATGTCGTCGCGTCGATCCGCGGCGGCGCGCACGTCTTTCTCGATAATGCGCCCCGTCCGTCCGCTGCCGGTCAGCGCGGTCCAATCCACGCCCAGGCGGGTCGCCAACGCGCGCGCCCGCGGGCTGATAGCCGGCTCGCTCCGCGTCCGACGTTCCCGGACAGGCGCGTGCGGCGCGTCCGGCTCCGCACTCTGCGCCGCGGAACGGTCTGCCATGCCCGCGGGGCCCGGCGGCGCCGCGGGGCCGGGCAAACTTTCGCCGGCGGCGGCGATGTAACCCAGGAGCGTGCCCACGGGTACGCTTTGGCCCGGCGGCGGGGACTCGGCCGGAATGCGCAAAATGCCGGCGTCCAGCGCTTCGATCTCTTCCACGGCCTTGTCGCCCTCTACGGAAAACAAGGCGTCCCCGACCTGGACCGGACTGCCGTCCGGCAGCAACCACTCTTTGAGGACGCCTTCTTCGGCCGTCCATCCGAGGCGGGGCATTACGATGGGAACGGCCATTTCCGCCCTTATCCTCGTCGGCAGAGCCGCCGCGCCCTCATTCGGCGAGGAGCTGGCGCACGGCTTGGGCGATGTCGTCCGCGCTGGGGACGACGGCCCGTTCCAGAGGCGGGCTGTACGGCGTAGGAACGTGCAGTCCGTTCAGGCGCGCGACGGGCGCGTCCAGATCGTCGAAGCCTTGCTCCATGACTTGGGCGGAGATTTCGGCGCCGATGCCGCAGGGCGCGTAGTCTTCGTCCGCGATCAACAGGCGGCCCGTCTTGGCCACGGATTCGAGCACGGTCGCCGTATCCAGCGGCGCCAGGCTGACCAGATCAATGACCTCGATGCCTATGCCTTCCTCCTCCAGCGGCTCTACGGCTTCCAGCGTTTTCAGGACCATGGGGCCCACGGCCGCGACGGTCGCGTCGCGTCCCGCGCGCCGGATCTTGGCCTTGTCCAGAGGCTCAAGATACTCCGCGGCAGGCACGGGGCCACGCGTAGCCAGCAGGAGTTTGTGCTCCAGGAAAAGGACGGGATCGTCGCTGCGAATGGCGGCCTTGAGCAATCCCTTGGCATCGCGGGGCTGGGTGGGCGCGACCACGCGGAAACCGGGCTGGTGGGCGAAGAAGGGATAGTAACTGCCCGAATGATGCGTGGCGGCGGAACCGCCCACGCCGATGCAGCCGCGGAGCACCATCGGCATCGTCAGACGTCCGCTGCTCATGTACTGGATTTTGGCCACCTGGTTGACGAGTTCGCCGAAGGCATCCAGGATGAAGTCGAGGAACATGAAATCCACGACGGGGCGCGCACCGGCCATCGCGGCCCCGGTACACATGCCCACGAAGCCGCGTTCCGCAATGGGAACGTCCCGGACGCGGCGCGGGCCGAAGCGGTCGTACAAGCCCAGGGTCGTGTTGAAATTGCCGCCCCGAGGGCCGATCCCTTCGCCGACGATGAAGATGGAGGCGTCGCGCTCCATCTCCTCCGCCAGCCCCTCGCGCGCGGCTTCCGTGAAGGTCAGGGTGCGTACCGTATCGTCCATAAGCCGGCGCGGCAGTGGGCAGGCTAGGGCGCGGCGAATACGGTTTCGGCGACGGAGGCCGGATCCGGCCACGGGCTGGCGTCGGCGAACGCCAGGGCGGCTTCGGCCGCGTCCTGCGCTTGCCGTTCCCAGGCGCCGAGCTCGTCCTCGGTCGCCAGCTGTTGCGCCAACAGATGCGCGCGCAAACGGGGGATCGGATCCTTGCCCTTCCAGGCCTCGACCTCCTCTTGCGACCGGTAGCCGACTTCCGGCATGCCTTCCGCATGCGCCCGGGTGCGGTAGGTTTTGCACTCGATCAGGGTCGGTCCCGCGCCCTGGCGCGCCCGATCCACCGCTTCGCCTGCGACCGCATGCACCGCCAACGCGTCATTGCCGTCCACGGCCACTCCCGGCAGGCCGTAGCTCTCCGCGCGGGGAGCCACTTCGGGATGGCCGGCCGCGTAGGCGAACGCGATCTCCGTCGCGTACAAATTGTTTTCGCAGACGAACACCGCGGGCAAGTCCCAGATGGCGGCCAGATTGAGGCCCTCGTGAAAGGCGCCGTTGTTGACCGCCCCGTCGCCGAAGAAGGCCACGGCCACCTGGTCGGTTTCGTGCAGCTGGTACGCGTAGGCCGCGCCTACGGCTTGCAGGATGTTGGGCCCCACGATGCCGGTGGTGCCCATCAGGCCCACTTCCGGCGCGAAGAGATGCATGCTGCCGCCCCGGCCGCGGGAACAGCCGGTGGCCCGACCGAACAGTTCCGCCGCCACGGCCTGGGCCGAAACGCCCTTGGCCAACGCGTGCCCGTGCCCGCGATGGGTGGAGAACACGGCGTCCTGCGCCGTCAAATGCGCGCAGACCCCGGCGGCCACGGCTTCCTGTCCCACGTAGGTGTGGCACGCGCCCATGACCTTGCCGTTGCGATAGGCGCGCGCCAATTGCTCTTCGGTCGCCCGGATTTCCAGCATCTTGCGGTACAGCGCGGCGGCGCGGGACGGAGGCATGGCGAGACGGCGTGCGCGCTTCAGGCGGCGGGACCGGGCGTCGCGCCGGCGTTCATGGCCAGGTTGCCGCCGTCCATGGGAATGAGCGCGCCCGTGATCCAGGCCGCGGCCGGCGAGGCCAGGAACAGCGCCAGGCCCTGAATGTCCTGCGGACTCCCCAAGCGCCCGCGCGCAATGCCGGACAGAAAGCGCGTTTCCAGGGCCGGATCCGCCGCGATGCGCGCGGCCAGGCCTTCGTTCAGGACCTGGGCGGGCAGGATGGCGTTGACCCGCACGCCGCGTCCGCTCCATTCGGTGCTCAATTCCCGCGTCATCTGGGCCACGGCGCCCATGGCCATGCTGTAGGCGATATGGCCCCGGCCCAGGGCGGTGACGCTGGCCAGGGAGCCGATGTTGATAATGCTGCCCGAGCCCCGCGCCAGCATGCGCCGTCCCGCTTCCTGGCACATGCAGAAACGCCCGACGACCAAATTCTGCAAGACTTGCTTGACGTCCGCCAAGGCCATGTCCTCCGGCGCCTGCAGGATGCCGTCTCCGGCCACGTTGCCCAGGATGTCCACTTGCCCGAATTCTCGGTCCGCGACCTGGAAGAGCGCGGCAATTTGCCCGGGATCGGAGACGTCGCACGCATGGGGCACGACGCGCTGCGGGCCAGTAGCCAGGTCGTTGACCGCGCGCGCGAGGCCGTCGCCGTCGCGGTCGGCCAAGAGCACGTCGGCGCCGGCTTCCGCGAACGCGGCGGCCATGGCCTGGCCCAGGCCGCGGGCGGCGCCTGAAACGACGGCCTTGAGGCCGCGCAGGGAAAAGCGATCCAGAATCACGGATATATCCGTTGCGTGAACAGCGACAGGCTTCCGGCTTGAGATGACGAGTAGATTGATTCTACCCGACAAGGGGCCGAATTGGCTATAGCCTTCCCCTCCGTTTCCCAGCTGAGGGCGCGGTTGCCGCCCCGCATTGCGCGCGATAGGCGGCGCGCCGGGCGGGGTGGTAGGATTACGCTTCCGGTTGCCGTCTTTTGATTGCCCGGAGACGTTGCGTTCAGGCTCTCCCCGCGCGTCTCATCGTTGCCCAGATACCCAAGGGCTGTTGGGAAGCGGTTGCGCGCCTTGATGCCTGCCGCGCGTCTTGTCTGCCGCCACCGCGAAGGAGCGTTGCCGTGGATCCCGAAGTGCGCCCTGAATTCACCGACGTCTGCCGTCAGGACGATCCGTATCCCACCTGGACCTTCCGCTCGGGGTTGGCGGTCTACCAGGAATCCCTGATTCGGGGGCAGTTGGTGGGACGCAGCTGGAACGGCGCCGGCTTCATGTATCCGGAACATCAGCGCATCGACGCGGACAACCACCCCGAGGCGCACGCCTTCCACGTCGAACTGGGAGGGCAGCAGCTGCATTCGCACTGGATCTTGCACGCGGAAGCGACGGATACGGCGGAGCATGGCCTGCACTTCCGGATGGAGTTGCGCCATGAACGCCGTCCGGTGGCGGTAACGGTCCATACGCGCCTGGACGGCACCGCCTTCTTCACGCGCTGGCTGGAGATTACGAACCTGTCCGCGGAGCCGACGCCCCTGTCCGCGGCCGCATCCTGGTCCGGCATTTTCCAGGAACTCCGGGATCTGCCGTATCAGGCGGACGCGCCCTATCGCCTGGGCTATTTCGACGATACGCACTGGGGCAACTGCGGCGATTTCGCGTGGCATGCCCTGCCCTATGCCGGCTACCGCATCGACGGCCACTATCGCCGCGACCGGCACCGCCATCCCTTGTTCTTCCTGAACAATCGCCGCACCGGCGAAAATCTGGTGGGCTCGTTGGCGTATTCCGGCGGGTACGCCTTCGAGTTCGATCTGGACGATGGCCCGACGCGCGGCGCGAACCGCCTGTCCTTCAAGTGCGGGCCCGCCGGGGCGCCGCCGTTACGGGTTCTGGACGGCGGCGAAACGATCGCTACGCCCCGCATGCATCTGGGCCTCGTCATAGGCGATCTGGACGCCTGCGTCAACGCCCTGCACGACCATACCCGGCGCAGCGTGTTCCGACCGTACGCGCCGGGCAAAAGCGGCCTGATCACCAGCGGCATAGGTCCCGAAATGGAAGTGACGGAAGCGGCCGTGCTGCACGAGATGGACATGGCCGCCGCGCTGGGCGTGGAGCTCTTCATTCTGGACGCGTCCTGGTATACGCCTCCCTACGGGGACTGGGCGGCCACGGTCGGCGATTGGGAGCCGAATCGGGAGCGTTTTCCGCGGGGGTTGGAATTCTTCGTCCAGCGCGCGCATGCACAGGGCCTGCTCTTCGGTCTCTGGATGGAACCGGAGCGGTTGGGCGCAGCCAGCCGGACGCGCAAGGAGCATCCGGAATGGGTCGCGCAACGCTATGACCAGGAGCCGTACGCCGCCGGCCTCATCGACTTGACGAACGACGAGGTCGTCGCCTGGATGGAGGCGAACATCAGCCGCCTGATCGAGACCTACGAACTGGACTGCTTTCGCCTCGACTACAACGTGGGGCCTATCGGCCCGGCGGGCTATACGGAACGGAGCGGCTGGCTGGAAAATCGCTACTGGCGGCAGGCGGAAAACCTGTACGCCATGTGGGACCGCCTGACCCGGAAGTTTCCCGAGACCCTGTTCCAGAACTGCGCCAGCGGCGGCGCGCGCACGGATCTGGGTTTTCTGCGTTTCTTCGATCATACGTGGGTGACGGATCACCAGATCGCCCCGCGGTCCTTCTCCATCACCAGCGGCATGTCCATGGCGTTGCCGCCGGAGCGCATGGATCGCCTGATCGGCTTCGGCCAGTACTGCGGACGGACCGCGGACATCGACTTCCAGAGCCGTCTGGCCTTGTTCGTGCATGTCACGATGGGGTGGTATCACCTCATCGGGGCCCAACCCAATGCCGCCCAACTGCACCATGTCCGGCATTTCGTGCGTCTGTACAAGGAATTCGTCCGGCCGATGCACGGGCATAGCCGGATCTATCACCATACGCCCGTGCATCAGGGCCTGGAACCTCAGGGCTGGGGCGCTTTGGAACTCGCGCACAAGGACGGCCGCCGAGCCCTGGCCGGGATATTCAGACTGAGCGATCCGGCGGAGCCGACGTATACGTTGCGGTTCAAGGGCCTCCAGCCCGGATGGCTCTACGAAGTCCGCTTCGACAATGAAGGGACGGCGGCCCGCATGGAAGGCTATCGGTTGCAGTCCGAAGGCGTCACCGTGAGCCTGGACAACCCTTTGACGTCCCAGTTGTTGCTGTTGGAAGCCTTGTCGCCGAGTTGAACCGGGACGCGGCGGCCTTGTGCGACGCTGCGTACGGAATGGGCATGCGGGACGCATGACGAATGAAGCGCCTGCCAGTGGACGCTATTCCTCTGTACGTAGGCCCTACTGGCAGTTGGACTCTGCGCGCGTCTCGATCTGTCAGGTCGAAAGAACGCGGGGAAGGGCCGGCGGAACGACGATGGCGCGATAGGATCGCAATGCCTGATTTGGGTATCTGCCTGTACGGGTTGCGAAGCGCGCGGAGATAGCCAAGCGGTGCATGGACGTGAGCATCCATCGCGCCATACGTAACGAGGTCAAGGGGCGACGAAAACGGGATCCAGGCAGAGGTGCATCCAGCATCCCTCGCTCCATAGCTTTCGCTTGCAAGGCGAAGAACAGGAATCCGTTCAGGGCGCTCGGTGCAACGGGCGCGACAGGTCCAAACCCTAGCCGTTTTCTCAACGAACTGACGGATCGTGTAGGATTCAATATCCTGGCGCCCTGTGCTCTTTCGACTCCTTGAAAGTGGTTCTCGCAGGGCGCGGGGATCCCTGCGACGCAACGGGAATCAATCCCTAAGGGCGCGACAGGTCCAACCCTAGCCGTTTTCTCCCTTCCGCCAGAAGAACAGGATCAGATTGAAGGGCATGCGGGTTCAAGAGTCCGCTCCGCCCCTCCCTTTAATGGCGGTTCAGCCGTTTCGCGGACGCCCGAGAGCTAGACGCAAGAAGGAAAACGTCAGTGCCGCACAATTGGAAATGGATCGGCCTGTTGCTGATGGGAATGGTCGTAGCGGGTTTTGTCGGCAGTCTCTTGGCCCGGAGGAGTGACCGTTTCTTCGTAGGGGATCCCGCTCCGCCGACCGCTACCCTGACGCCGACGGTCACTCTAACGCCGACCGCTACCCTGAGGCCCACAGTCACCCCAACGGTAACTGCCACCTCAACGCCCATATCCGCGTCGCTGGCCACCGTAACCGCGCGGCAACTGCTCCAGGATTTCCGCGACAACGAAATCCGGGGCGATCAACTTCACAAGGGCAAAGTCAAATACGTCGTCGGCTTGGTCGATGCGGTCAGAGACGATGGCCGCGGGTATTACATTGAGCTGGGGTATGAGGGCGATGAGTGGGAGTTCGGTCAGGTTCGCTGCCAGTTGCGCAATCCTGAGGAAGCCGCCGCCTTGAGTGAGGGCCAATCGCTCACGGTTCAAGGCCGCATCGCAGGACTGGATCTGTTCGATATCGTCGAAATCGAAGATTGCGCCGTAGCCAAAATGGAAGCCGCGCCGTTAGAGGCGGAGGGATCTGCGCAGGCGGATGCATCGGCAAACGAATTCCGCGCGGCCGCCGGAGCGGACACCGTCGCGGCTCAACAGTTGTTGCAGGATTTCCGCGACAACGAATTCCGGGGCGATCAACTCCACAAGGATAAAGTCAAGTCCGTCGCCGGCCTGGTCAGAGATATCAGAGACGATGGCCGCGGTTATTACGTTGAGTTGGGGTACGCGGGCGATGAGTGGGAGTTCGGTCAGGTGCGCTGCCAGTTGCGCAATCCTGAGGAAGCCATCGCCTTGAGCGAGGGCCAGTCACTCACGGTTCAGGGCCGCATCGCGGGTTTGGACTTGTTGGACATCGTCGTCATTGAAGATTGCACCGTGGCCGCGGTGGAAGCGGCGACTCTCGACGAAGGGCTGGCTACGCCCGTGCCGGCCCTGATTCCATCGACCGCGGCGCCTCTTCGTTCCACCGTCCAAGTGGATCTCGCCAATCTGCGCGCGGGTCCGAGCACAGACTATGATGCCGTCGGTTCTGCCCGCCGCGGGGAGACCGTAGAGCCCATGGCCCGCAATGCAGCGGGCGATTGGTTGCGCCTGCGCAACGGAGCTTGGATTTACGCCTCCTTGGTGGATCGCGTGCCGGAGAATTTGCCAGTCGCGGATGCAACGCAGACTGAGCCCGCGGCTACTGTCGAGCCGGTGTGGATGACGCGCTATAAGCGCTACCAGGACATGAGCGCGGAGGCTTTCTGGGATGAATACCTTCCGTTTGTGCCGCAGGAGGACGACCGGGGCCAATGCGGGTTTTCCATGATCTTGGCTGCGGCCGAGGCTGCGGGCCTGCAGGATACGCCGGCCTACGCCGTAGTCAGGCAGTTGGGGGAAGGAGAAGTTGGGGATGTGGACGCGGCATGGTACATGAACCACTGCGATTGGACATCTCCTTCCGGAAGCAAGTTTTATCAAGCCTATACGATTTACTCCATAGTGCTGCTTGAAGCGGGCGTTGACAACTCTGGCTTGCGAGATGATCGTCTTTTCATGCTCGCGGTCCGCATAGGCGATCTGCTTGAAGCGGCCGCTGGCAACCCTGACTTGCGAGGCTATTATGAGAACATGGCGCGACAAGCGTGGTGCCTCTTCGCGGATTGTTAAGGCCGTAGGCGCAAAAGCGCGCAGCGCGGAGGCCGGGATTAAACAGGGCGATTGTCCCTGCGTTGCGGGACGTACGGAACTTGGGCGCTGGCGGAGCAAGGCCCTTTTTTGCGCATCCTCAGCTTGGGTTCGTACGTGCGTTAAGCGCTACGGAAGTTCAGGCAACGCAATCGGAGCCGGGTTGCTGCGGCGAAAATGTCTCTTCGCATCGCGCCAGGCGCGAGCAACCGCCCCGGTAGGCAGGGACCGGACAAAAGCCTATGCCGAACTCGCCGTTCACAGCCGACAGGCAGTCAGCGGGCGCGGTTGGTTCCCGGTCGCGCGCGGCCGTCTTGGGACGCGAAGGCTGGCATTCGTTTGCGCGGGCAACGACCGCGCAGCATCGCGCCTCCCCGAAACGATAGAGAGCGGAATGATCGCATGCGGGCAGCCAGTCACAGATAGGATGCAGGCATCGCCGGGCCAAAAGCGCGTTGTCGATAGCTGTCGAATTTACCGCCGGATACCCGCATAAGCTTCAAATGGCGTTTGCCCCGTTTCCCTTTCTCTTGTATATTAGACTTGCAGGGTTAGGCCCAATACGGATGATGGCGGTTCCCGGTCTGCGCCGCGGCTATGCGCGCGTAGACGTAAAGGCCGTCGTTAACGACATTGCGCGGAAGCCTTGGGCCGAGCGAATGGACTCGGTTGAACGTCATGCCATACGAGGTACTACATGGATAGTCGCAAGTTGAATCGACGGGCCTTCCTGAAAGGATCCGCCTTGGTTGCGGGCGCAACGGCGCTGGCGGCCTGCACGGTGGCTCCCGCGCCCGGCGCCGGCGCCGCGCCCGCGCCTACGGCCGGCACGTTGTGGGGACTGCAATACGACCACCACATCGGGGCTTACGAGCGCTTGTCCGATTTGTTCGCGGAGCAGAGCGGCGTCACCCTGACGGTGGCCCCTCAGCCGTGGCCGCTTGAAACCAAGCTGATCGCGGCGCTGTCCGCCGGCACCCAGCCCGAAGCGGTCTGCATCATGGGCAAAGTGCTCGTGCCCCTGCACATTCAGAACGCCTTGATGCCGTTGCGCGAATCGGTCTACAACCACAACGGCATCGACATCGACGAGCAGTTCAACGGCGATTCGGTCGAGGCGTACATGTGGGGCGACGACATCTGGGGCGTGCCCACCGAAATGAACGGCGTCGGCAGCATGGTGAACGTGCCTGTGGACGAAGTGCAGGCGATGAACATGGGCGGCGATTTCCCGCCGACCAACGGCGAACCGTTTTTCAACTCCTACTCGGACATGTGGGAATTGGCCACCTCCCTGCAGAAAGAGGAAGACGGCACCGTCGTGCGCTGGGGCTTGAGCAGCAAGGGCTGGGACGCCCAGAGCTATTTGGGCATTGCCCGCAGCCTTCTGGCCGCCGAGAACACGGACTGGTGGGACAACGACAACAAGCAATTCAACGTCGACACGGATGCCGGCGTGCAGGCCATGGAATTGTTCGTCGCCACGCCGGTCGACATGGGTATCGAGACCGAACTGGATCAGAACCACGTTGATGCCGCCTTGGCGGGCAAGGTGGCGCTGGCCCGCGGCAACGGCACGCCCATGATCGAGGGGCACAAGCACGGCTACGCCTACGAAATCACGGGCGCGCCGCGCGTGACGCCGCCCGACGACCCGCTCTTCGTCGGCGAAGGGGGTTGGGGCTTCGTGGCGCCGCGCCAGTCCAAGCAGCCTGAAGTGTCCCTGGACTTCCTGCGCATGGTCGCGACGCTGGAGGGCCAGACGGAATACGCCCGCATTTACGGCGGCGCCGCCCATACGGCCTGGCGCGCGCTGGTGGGCGTGTACGATCACTTCGAAGATTCCTCGCCCGACAGTCCCGCGGTCAAGGCCGCCAAGCTCTTGCAGGCATTGGCCCAGACGACCGGCTATTACGGACAGGGCTTCGGCAGTCCGTCTTCCGTAGACGGGGCGGTCGCCCAGGTATGCTCCGAAGTGCGCCAGCAAAATATGACGGCGGCGGAGGGAGCCGCCGAACTGCAGAGTCGCCTGGAAGCCATTTACGCGCAATTCCAGAGCGACATGGCTACCTACACGCCGGCGTAACGGCTCGGCTTGGCCCGCGCGCGTCAGGGTTCCTGACTGCTATCCCAAGCGGTCGGGAGCCCTGTCGCCGGGGTGCATTGCGCGCCGCCCAAGGCGCGTGCATGAATCGAATTCCGGGATGAACCGGAGGCGCGTCCTCTGACGCCTGCGCCCTTCCCGATTTTGCGAGGTCCGTTCTTTTGAATAACGCGGCGGATGCCCGCGTCCTGATGCGAAAAGGCTTCCCGCCGGACTGGAGCCAGATCCGGCGGATCCTGCGCCGGTCGCAGGTGCATTTCGGGGTGGCCGTCCTGGTTCCGACCCTGGCGTGGTACTTCCTGTTTCTCTTCCGGCCCATTTTCCAGGCCTTTCGCATCGCCATGGTGGACTACCGGATCCTGGATCCGGCCAATAGTCCCTTCGTCGGCCTGGGCAACTTCGACAAACTGCTGTTGAATCCCCTCTTTCTGACGTCCATCCTCAATACCTTCACCTGGACGCTCTATATTTTCCTGTTCATGCTGCCGCTGTCGCTGGGCATAGCCACGGCCCTGGCGAATATCCGGCGGCTGCGCAATTTCTATCAAGCCGTCATTTTCATACCGGTCGTCGTGTCGCTGGTGGCCGTATCGCTCCTGTTTCGCATGGTGATGGATCCCGAGGTCGGGCAACTGAATCGCCTGCTGGCCGCCGTCGGCCTGCCGCCTTCCTCATGGCTTTCGTCCACGTCTACGGCCCTAGTCACCATTTCGGGCATCGCGGTGTGGAAGAGCGTAGGCTTCTACGTCGTGCTCTTCACGGCCGGCATGCTCAATATTCCGGAGGAAATCATTGACGCGGCCCGCGTGGACGGAGCCAACGAATGGCAGCGTTTCTGGCGCGTTACCATTCCGCTTCTGACGCACACGATCATTCTGGTCCTGGTGCTGCTCACGGTCGGTTCGCTGCAGGAATTCACGTTGCCGTACGTCCTGACGACGGAAGGCGGGCCCGGCACCGCCACCTATCTGTACAACTTGCTCATTTACCAAGAAGCGTTCACGCACATCCGGTTCGGCACGGCCACGGTGGCGGCCTTGCTCCAGTTCGTGTTCATCCTGGCCTGCAGCCTGGTGCAGATCCGCATCCTGCGCCCCACTTGGTCCTATTGAGCCGGCGCGGCCATGACGGGAACCGTTTCAGGCGCTGTGCAGGGCGGCCTGCGCGCGCCCGCCCGCCAGTCCGTCCTGCGCCAGTCGGCGTTGCATATTGCGCTGGCGGCGCTGGCCCTGATGGCCTTCTTTCCTTTCTTCTGGATGATCTTCGCGTCCTTCAAGCCGTTCAAGGAACTGGTGCAGTCCCGCGCCTTGCTGCCCATCGACTGGACGCTGGACAACTATACCGAGATCCTGACGCGCGTCCATTTCGGCACGGCGGTGGCCAACAGCCTGTACGCCGCCGTCACCGTGACGTTCTTCTCCCTGCTGACTTCTTCCGCCTTGGGCTACATCTTCGCCAAGTATCGGTTTTGGGGCAAGGAATACCTGTTCCTGCTCCTGCTGGCCACCATGATGGTGCCCTTCGCCGTGGTGCTGGTTCCGCTTTACATAACCGTCGGCAATCTGAATTTGGCCAACAAGTTGTGGGGCTTCATCATCACGGGCCTGTGGTCCACCTTCGGCGTTTTCCTGATGCGGCAGTTCATGGAAGTCATTCCCTACGAGTATCTGGACGCCGCGCGCATTGACGGGGCGTCGGAATGGCGCATTTTCTTTACCATCATCCTGCCCCTTTCCACCTCGCCGCTGGCGGCGTTGGGCATTTTCGTTTTCCTGGCCAATTGGGACAGCTTCCTGTGGCCGCTGGTGATTCTCAATACGCCGGACAAGCAGACCTTGCCGCTGTTGCTGGCCGGCTTGCGCAGCATCTATTGGAGCCGGTACGACATGTGGTCGGCGGGTTCCGTCATGACCACGGTGCCGATCATCATCATCTACGCCTTCGCCTCCAAGTATTTCATCCGCGGCATGGCCTTGACCGGCATCAAGGGGTAGGGACGCGGCAACGCACGGATCCTGGCGCGTTTCCATGCCCTTGCCTCAGATCCTGTCTCCGCCCGCGGCCGCGCAGGCCGTGCAGCGCGGCATTGACGCCTTGGCCAACGCGCTGGGGCCGACCCTGGGGCCGTTGCCCAGTCCCGTCGTTGAACGCGCCCACGCCGGCCAGGCGCCGGACGCGCTGGAAGACGCGCCGACCGTGGCCCGGCGCATCGTGCAACTGGAAGACCGGCAGGCCGACGTAGGGGCCATGCTGCTCCGCAACTGGGTGTGGCAAGCGGAAAGGCAGTTGGGCGACGGCGGCGCCACGGTCGCGGTGCTGGCCCAGGCCATGCTGCGGGAGGCCACGCGCATGGCGACGGCCGGCGTCTCGCGCAGCCTGTTGGCCCAGGGCCTGCGCTGGGCCGCGGATTTGGCGAGCCGCGACATCGAGAGCCAAAGCCGGCCGGTGCAGGACGAAACGGACCTGGCGCAGGTGGCTTTGACCGCCACCGGCGACCGGGAAAGCGCAGCCCGCATCGGCGAAGTCCGGTACGTGACGGGGCCCGAAGCCATGGTCAACGTGGAAGAGTACGTCGGCCGCAGGCTGGAAACCGCGTACGTCTCGCCGGCTGTGCTGCAATCTTCGTTGGCCCACGGCGTGCCGGATCCGGTCCAGGCGACGCGCGTCTCGTTGCCGGATTGCCTGATTGCGGCGGTCGACGCCCATCTGGATGACAGCGACGATATGCTGGCCCTCCTGGAAGCGTCTTTGCGGGCGCGCAAGTCCCATCTGGTCATTCTGGCGCGCGCGTTCGGCGAGACCGTTTTGGCTTGGCTGGCGCTCAATCGACGGCAACAAGACGCGCCGTTGACGGTCTTCGGCGCGACCTATGCGCCGACCGCGTCGGCGGCGGACGCGCCCTATCAGGATCTGGCCTGCCTGACGGGATGCACGGTGCTGGGCCTGCCGCATACGAAACCCGTCTCCCGGGTCGGGCCGGACGACTTCGGACGGGCGTCGCGCGTTGACCTGGAAGCGCAGCGCACGATCATCGCGCCGGAAGCGCGGCGTTTGCCCGCCGTCAAGGCGCAGGCCCGGCGTTTGCGCCGTACCCTGGCGCAATTGGACGAGAGCGATCCGTCCCGCGACTGGTTGCGCCGCCGCATCGGCATGCTGGAACTCGGCACGGGCGAAGTGCAGGTGGGCGCGGACACGGACGTGGAACGCGGCTGGCGCAAGCGCATTATCGAACGCGGGCTGCGTAGCGTGCGCCATGCCCAACAAGGCGGAGTCGTCCCCGGCGGCGGGAGCAGCCTGGTGCAGGCCCGGCGTCGCCTTGGACAGCGGAATCACGCATCGCCGGAGGTGCGAATGGGCCTGGAATGCGCGGCCCGCGCCCTGGCGGCGCCGATGCAGCGCCTGTTGGCCAACGCCCGCCATCCGGCGCCGGCAGCGGTCATCAACCGCATTGAAGACGCCGGGGACGGGATGGCGTATGATGTATTGCAAGGCTGCATGGTACCGGCCTTCGCCGCCGGCCTGCTCGATCCGGCTCCCGTCATCAGCGGCGCCGTGCGCATCGCGGCTTCCGGCGCGGCCACGGCCCTGACGATTGACTCCATCGTCTTGCGGCGCAATCCGCCGCGCATGGCGACGCCCTGAAGGGCCGCCGCACCTCGTTGGCTATCCCGCAAAGAGACCTTTCCGACCATGAAATCCCTTCTGTACACCGCTCCCTGGCATATGGAAGTGCGCGAAGCGCCGACGCCCGTTCCCGGACCGGACGAAGTGCTCGTCGACGTCAGAGCCGTAGGCATTTGCGGATCCGACGTTCATGGCTACACCGGCAGCACGGGGCGGCGCACGCCGCCCATGATCATGGGCCATGAATTCAGCGGCACCGTCGCGGCGCGGGGCCGCAACGTCGGCGGCGTGGAAGAGGAGGACGAAGTCATCGTCTCGCCCCTGTTTCCCTACGACGGCATTGGCGAGCGCTCCGTGGTCGGGGTCAACGCGCAGGGCGCCTACGCGGACAGCATCAAGGTGCATAAGTCCATGCTGTATCCCAAGCCGCCGGGCATGACCTGGCGACAGGCGGCCATGTGCGAACCGCTGTCCATTGCCCTGCACGCCTTGTCGCGCACGCCGGTGTCGCTCATGGATACGGTGGTGGTCATAGGCGCGGGCGCCATCGGCTTGCTGGCGTCGCTCTGCGCGCGCCGGTCTGGAGCCAGCACCCTGATCGTGACCGACATGAGCGCGCATCGCCTGGAGGTAGCGCAAGCGATCGGCGCGGACGTCGTTCTCAACATCGGCGAGACGGATCCGGTCCAGGCCGTCATGGACTTGACCCGCCAAGTCGGCGCGGACGTCGCCATCGAAGCCGTGGGGCTCACCCAATCCGTGCAGCAGGCGCACGCCATGGTACGCGTCGGCGGGCACGTGACCTGGATCGGCAACAGCGACCTCATGATTGAGGTCAATATGCAGGAAGTCGTGACGCGGGAGCTCACCATCGCCGGCACCTACGGCTTCAAGGACGAATTCGAGAGGGTGATTCAGGCCATCGCGTCCGGGTTGATCGATGTGGATCCGCTGATCGAGCGGGTGGCGCCGCTGGAGGAAGGACCCGCCCTGATCGACGGTCTGGCCCGCGGCGATTTGGATCTGATCAAGGTAGTGCTGGAACCGTAGCGGATCAAGCTGGTTGCATCAAGGCGCAGCGGAAAGACGGTACCGCGTAGACGTCAGCGTCCGAGATCGGTCGCGATGCGGTGAGGCACCGGTTGTTTGCCTTGGAGAAGGATACGGACTGCTTTCCTGTGAGATTGCAGAAAGCACATCGACAGCTGGCGCAGGCAGTCTTGAGTCCCGTAGAGGTACTCGTGCGGAGTGCGGATCCGTACCGATCGTTGAGGACGTAGCCGCCTCGTCCAGATGGGAAAGACTTGAACGCCGGTACAGGCTTGAAGAAATCGGATCAATACTGAGGTTATGGTTTCACCGAGTATTCCGCGGCACCTACTGTCCAGAGGTCCCATCCCAAGCATGTGGCGAGTAGATATTGTCGACAGAGAAAAAAGAGTAACGCGTGGGGAATACAGCTTGGTATGTGAGGCAAGGATTCCCTTTTGACAATGTTTCTATCCATTGTGTATGCCGATATCGTTCAAGCCAAGAGATACCGACTCGACGCATGATTCCGCATCCGTTACGCCTATTGTTACAGCCTTCATCATCGAGAACATACGTATGAGCACCGCGTCCAAAATGGAGAACACTTCGCATGATTGACGCCGCCTGCCCCATCTGCCAAACCCCTTTGATGCTTGGTCAAGATCCGTGTCCCCGTTGCGGCGCGGCCCGTGGATCGGAGACTCTGACGCGCAATCTGCCGGTAGGCCATACTTTGCAACACGGCAGGTTCACCGTGGGGCGCGTGCTGGGCGAGGGTGGCTTCGGCATTACGTACCAAGGGACACACCGGGACATCGGGCATCCCGTAGCCCTCAAGGAGTATGTTCCAGCTCACGCACAACGCGTAGGCACCGCGGTCTCCGTCCCCGCACCGCAACAAGAGGCGTTCGTACGCGAACGCGAGGGCATGCTTAAGGAGGCCAAGATACTGTTTGGCCTGCGCGCTCCGGGCATCGTACAGATCTACGACGCGTTCCAGGAAAACGGCACGGTATATATCGTGATGGAGTATCTGGAGGGTCAGACACTGGAAGAACGCATTCAACGGGAAGGCCGGATACCGCCGGATGAAGTCCAGCGTTTGGCCCAGACGCTGGGCCAAGCCCTGAAGGCCGTGCATGCCCAGCACCTATTGCACCGGGATATCAAGCCGGCCAATGTCATGTTGACGCCGGAGGGACGGATCGTCCTCATTGATTTCGGATCCGCCCGCGCGTTCCAGCGGGATCGCACCCAGAGGCATACGCGCATTGTAACGCCGGGCTACGCGGCCCCGGAACAGTACAGTGAAGAAGCGCGTTTCGGGCCTTATACGGATGTCTTTGGTTTGGGAGCCACGCTGTACCACGCTTTGACGGGTACGCCGCCGCCATCAGCCATCGATCGCCTGCAGAGCGGGCGCGCCCCGTCCTTCCCCACCGATCTGCCAGCACCGCTTGCGGACGCGGTGCGGCAGGCCTTGGAGCTGCGCGTAGATGACCGCCCGTCCTCTGTGACCGCGTTTCTGGATCTCATTCAGAGGTCGCCCTCTACCGCGCCTGCCAGCTATACAACTCCTGCGGCCGCGTTGGCATCTCGCGCGGGGACCAAGGCCCCCTCGCGGAAGTCGTCTCTCGCCTCTGCGCCAAACGGCGACCGCAACGCCCTTGTAGATCTATATCGGGCTACTAACGGCGCGGAACGGAGCTCCAACAAAAATTGGCTTAGCGATGCGCCTTTGGGTACTTGGTTTGGAGTTTCTGTGGATAAGACAGATCGCGTCACAGGGCTGAAACTAGACAACAATGGGCTGTCAGGATCCATCCCGCCCGAACTGGGACAGCTGGCGCATCTGCTGTTCCTGTCGCTGGGGTCAGCACGGCGGAGTTATGCGTTGACGAGCAATACATTGTCAGGATCCATCCCGCCCGAACTGGGACAGCTGACGCGCCTGCAGTTTCTATCGCTAGAGGATTGTTCATCATTTGGTCAGTTATCAGGGGCTGTCCCATCCGAACTGGGCCAGCTGACTGACCTGCGATGCCTGTCGCTGGAGGGCAATCGGTTATCAGGATCCATCCCGCCTGAACTGGGCCAGCTGCCGCGATTGAAGTACCTGTCGCTGGAGGGCAATCGGTTATCAGGGGCTGTCCTGTCCGCACTGGGCCAGCAACCCAACCTGCAGGTAAAGACCAAGCAGTTGTCTATTTGGGAGAGGTTATTTCGACAGCAAAAGGATAAAAAATGGCGGGGCTACCGTTATGGACCATATGATGGAGTACATGCACTGTGGAGGCAGGTTCGTACTATTGACACTACAAAAAGCGTTGGCGGCGCTCCACCGCCGCCAGCGTTACGGAATACATGAACTGTGGGATTCCCAACGTCGCCATTTCATGGATAATCCGCCATGAAGAGATTTATTGTCGATAAATACATGACCTGCGGGAAGAGTTCCAACTTCGCCATCGCAAAATTCCCTAGGTAACAGCCCCGATAGAGGCGGGCACTTGCTTGGAGACGATATCCCGTATTTCCCGCGCGGCGCGGTCGATGGTCAGGCCCCATATATGCACGGTTTTGCCTTGGTCCGTAAACCGTTTGGCATACGCTTGCCTGTCCGCTTGGGCCAAGGGATCTGCGGGCGCGTCGTCCATCTTCAGTTCCATGATCACGACGTCGCGGGCCATAGCCACCACGATATCGGGCCGTCCGCGATGCAACAGGACCTCCGCCTGTACGTCCGCCTGGTGCTGCAACGCCAGGAGCGCGACATGGAGCAGCGTCTGGTAATAGGTTTCCTGGGGCGTGTGCTCCAAATAGGTAAGCGTAGCCATTAACCGATTGCCGACTTCCCGCAGGGCCTCGGGATCGCGCATCCGGACGGCATCGCAGATATCTGTTACGTGCGTCAGGGCGTAATCCTCGTTTTCCAGCAGGTACGGAAGCAGATCCTGCACGAAACTGGTCGTCACTTCCAGGTTGGGAAAATCCGTAACGTAGCGTCCCGCTTGGTCTTGGACCAGAGTGAGATACCCGGCTTGAAACATCATCTTGATGAGCGCGGGCTTGGCGCGTCCGGATGGTCGCTGCACAGCAGGGGACGTTTGCCACAGCTGCGCCAACTGCTTCGGGGTCAGGATGTCCTTTAACGCCGCGTCGCCGGGTTGGCGGCGTACGTCCCGCACGTCGCATCCATGGGCCAGCAGCATACAGGGCAAAAAGAAGGGAATGCCGGTTTCCATCCAGTAGGCGTCCAGCACTTTCGTATTCAGACTGTAGAGAGTGGAGTAGGGGTTGTACACGCGCGCGGCGTCCGGCACGCCTTTGGCGAAGCGGTACCCGTTGTAGTATTCCCGCAGGCGGGTCGGTGCGTCCGCGAGGGGTTGGCGCTCTTCGTCCGTCATGTCCTCCATGTAAGGCCTCAAATAGCGTTGCACTTCCTCTTCCGTGAAACCGAGCAGGCCGTTGAACGGCGTTTCATGGGAGAGGTCGCGCAGATTGTTCAGGCCGGAAAACAGGTTGGTGCGGGCGAAACGCGTGATGCCCGTGATGAAGACGAAGCGCAATTGCGCGTCGCAATTCTTCAAGACGCCGTAAAAAGCGGCCAGCGTTGACTGGATCGCGGGCAAGGCCGGGTTTTCCAGGTTGTGCAAAAGAGGGTAGTCGTATTCGTCCACGAGCACGGCGACTTTGCCCTTGCGCGCAGCCAAAGCAATAAGGAGATGGCGGAAAAGCGAGGCGGCGCCCCTGTCGCCGCGTGGACGCTCCAGGGCGAAACGGTCAAAATGGTCCCCGATATAAGCCAGCAGCTCAGCGTTCAGGGTATCCGCATCTTGCGTGTGCCAGTCATTCATGTTCCATCGAATCACAGGCGCAGGTTCAGGCCAGATCCAGTTCGGGCTTTGGGGAGACCGATCATGGATTTGCGTTCCCTGAAACAGCGGCGCGCGTCCCTGAAACAGGCATTCCAGCGTGGACACCAATAAACTTTTGCCGAAACGGCGCGGACGCGCCAGAAAGCAGAATTTGCTGAAGCCGTCCAGCATGTCCGCAATGTAGGCGGTTTTGTCAATGTACAACTCGTTGCGCGCTCGGAGTTCCGCAAAATCGTTGGTGCCGCCGGGCAGAGGTTGCAAGGATGTCATAGGTCGTAATGCGCGCAGATCTTTGGCATAGGATTATTGTAAACCATGCCGGAAACGAGGGAGTGCGGTTTGGCGTATTGAAGGCGGGTTGTCGCTCGGACCAAGCCCGGATTGTCTCTCTGCCTTCCCGCTGGGACGGCAAACTTGGCTTGCGCGCGGGCGTTTGGGTTGCCGTCGCTCCGCACCGCAGAACCGCCCGCGCGTCGGCTATGCCATCCGGTGTCGGTTTTTCCCGTAAAACTGGGGAATGCCATCTGGGCTTTCCTGCTCCGGTTCATAGGAACGCTCTATGCTGCATGGTCCGAACGGGCCTGCGGCGTCCATATCCTCCTGCTTGCGACTCATGCGGTGCCAGACCGTTTTTGTCCGAGGCCGGTAAAACAGATGCGCAAAGTGCCAGACCCAAGAACGCGGCTATGTCGCTTTTGTCTTCGTTGGGAGATGCGCTACGTACCCCGCCAAGGGCTAACGGGCGCCGTCTTTTGCGTAGCAGAAGGGCACCATTTCTGCGAATTGGGGTTGCACGCACAGATCAGAATTGCCAGTTAAATACGGACATGAGCCAGGATTGCCGTCCAAAAACAAAACTTTCAAGTTGGAGAGGCCGGCGAAGATATCAGCCGGCAAAGGCGTCGCCAAGGCATTATTCACTAAAACAAGCTCGCCTAAACAATCAAGGTCAGCGAAGATATCGGAGGGCAAAGTCGTCAAGGCGTTACCGCTCAAATTCAGCACGCGTAAATTAGTAAGGTCGGCAAAGATATCGGAGGGCAAGGTCGTCAGGGCGTTACTGCTCAAACTCAGATGTAGTAAGCCAGTGAGAGGGGTCAAGAGGCCGGACGGTAAGGAGGTTATTACTGTTGGGTTGAGACCCAAACTCAGAAAATACGCATGGTCAAGGTTGGCAAAGAGACCGGCAGGCAAGGCCGTCAGTTCGTTACCGTATAGACCCAGCGTTTCCAGATTGTCAAGGTCGGCAAAGAGGTCAGCAGGCAGAGTTTTCAAGTTGTGGCCGTTCAAATTCAGTCTTCTTAAACGGGTAAGGCCGGCAAAGATATCGGGTGGCAAGGCCGTCAGGGCGATGCTCAAATCCAGTCCTTGCAGATTATCAAGGTCGGCAAAGAGGTCAGCAGGCAGGAGCGCCAAGTCGTTATTGCCTCCTGCCAAATCCAGCTCGTATAAACGAGTAAGGCCGGCAAAAATACCGGATGGCAAGGCCGTCAGGGCGTTGTCACCCAAGTACAGTTCTTCCAGATTGCCAAGGTCGGCAAAGAGCTCGGATGGCAAGGCCGTCAAGGCGTTTTGAGATAAATTCAACCCTTGCAGGCTGATGAGCCCGGTGAACGCATCCTGCGGCAACATGGGCAGCCCCGCCAATCGCGCGCGTCCCGAAGTCATATCAGCCATATCCCAGCCTGGAACGGGTTGGAGCGGAAGCGCAGTTCCGTACGGAACCACGGACAGCCACCGGGGCCCTGTATGCCGCCACTCCCGCGTGGTGTTGAGGCGCAGGCTGCGTAGGCGGATCAGCCCTGCCAACGCCCCGGACTCCAATTTGCGCAGTGGATTGTTGTGTAAATCCAACACTTGCAGGCTGATCAATCCCGCCAAAGATCCAGCTTCCAGCGTCGTTACGCCGTCCATATCCAGCGACCGGATCGCAGCTAGATCCGGCCACGTCACGGCCGCGCAAGATACGCGCGGATGTCCCGCCGCCTGCAACGCAAGCAACAGATCTTGGCGTACCGCGGCCGTCCGGCGGCACACATCAGCCGGCACGCGCCACGTCACGGCTGTGGCGTAGACCAGATAGCCCGCGTTGTCTGCCTTGGCGTTATCTGCATGGCGTACCGCCCCGTCTGGCGTCACGCGCATGTCGAAATGCACCGGAAGCTCTCTGAACAAGGTTTGCCCCTGCGCATCTACGGGCCGCCCCGTTACTTCCCATGTCTCTGTCTGCGCTGGACGGAAACCTTCAGGGATCATGAACAAGATCGGTGGCCGTTGACGCGCAAGACGCCGCATCGGTGCCCGCGCCGAGGACAGCATGAGCGTCACGGTGGCCCCGCTATGCGTCAAACGATAGCGTCCGGATGCTGCTTGCGCTGGGTATTCGCCAGCAATTGTCTCTATAGCCTCAACGGATGTCCAAGTCAAAATCGCGGTGTAGGCTGCATAGCCCGCGCTGTCTACTTTGGCGTTGTCTACGTAACGCACTGCCCCGTCTGGCGTCACGCGTACGTCAAACGCATCCGGGGCTCTCCCGCCATGAGATCCCCTTGGGCATCTACCTGACGGGCCGTCACCTCCCAAATCCCTGCCTGTGTCGGGCGGAAGCCCTCGGGTACGGTGAACAGGGCTTGCGGCTGCGTACGCGCGAAGCGCCGTACCGGCGATCGCTCCGCCGTCAGCGAGGCAATGACTACATTCCCGTAACGATCTAGGCGGTAGGATCCGGCCCAGCGTTCGGACTGGTTGGCGTAGCGGCCCTCTACCGACGGACTGGCGGCGTACGCGGGTACCCCCGGCTGACACAGCCACAGTGCGCTGACCAGGCATAGCCTGTAGACTGTGCGATACAGATCCGTACGCGTCATGCCTCTAAACGGATCGCCGCCTCGCGCGCCGTGACCTCTGCGGTATCCACTTTCTACCCAAGTATGCGCATGGATGGGTGCCGTCCTGGTTTCGTACCTTGAAGTTTTGCGTCTTTATTTAACGTCTACTGCATAGTCCCCAGCCCCCAAGCCGAAGAAGCCGCGGGTCTGAAATTGTAGCATGGTCGGCGGGCCAACGTTTCAGCCGATCGGGTTCGCATCTGCGGGACAGGGTCTTTGCCGTAGCGCGCCTGGCGCTTGGAGGCGCAGGACTCCATCTTGTCCGGTTCTCGCCTCAAAAACGCAATATGAGTCAGGGCAATGCCCTTGGCTGGAGCGCGTGGTCTCCGCTACTGCCTGGAAGATCTGGCTACGCCAGCGCAAAGCGTCGCCATGTCCAAGCCACGCGGGCAATTCTTGTTACGCGCGTTCCTTACCATAGCCTGTTTCGTTCAAAAAACCGGTTTGCGTTGGTCTTCAGGATCGGCGTGCGGCTGGGATACCCTACCCAAGCCTATGTGGGCTCTCTGTGACCGGAGGAGCCGCTTTCGCGCAGTATCGCATTATCTCATCGCGCGGACGCGCTGTACGTTAATCTTCTGAATTGCGACTTTGCTTCAAAAAACAAACAGCGCCTGGAGCCCTATCCGGGCTCGCTATCCAGGAACGGCTTACATGCCTTCGGACTGGCTCGCGGATGCGAGCCAGTCCGAGATGATTATGATTGACGGCGCGTACGTCCTTGTGGCCGTGCTTAGTTCCATCCGCATTGCCAAGGAGGACAGCCGGGCCCCCAGAAAAACTCGCGCATCATGGCGAACAGCCCACGCATGAGACGAATGAAGGGATGCCGCGGATAAGGCGCGAATTCGCCCTGATGCTCGCCGGGAAAGGCATATTCATCCTCGAAAGCGTATTCGTCCCTGTATCGGCCTTTGCGTCCTTCCTGCCACTGCTCTTCGTCGTAAAGATCCGGATCGTCCGTCAGCATCTCCAACTCGGCATGCATGCCGGAATCTTTCCAGGCCATGTCAACCCAGGTCACGCCGGGATACGCGTCCAACAGGGCCATCATCTCCCCGGGCGTCAAGAGGCCTTCCATGTCCATGCCATCCATGCCCATGTGATCCATGCTCATGTCCGCATCTTTCATGTCCATGCCCATGTGATCCGCGCCCATGCTCGCATCTTTCATGCCCATATGGCCATGGCCACCGCCCGACCGCGTCCCTTGCCCATATGGCCCATGTCGTCCATGCCCATGATCCATGCTCATGTCCGTATCTTTCATGCCCATGCCCATATGGCCGTGGCCACCGCCCGGCCGATGTCCCTTGCCCATGCCCATATGGCCCATGTCGTCCATGCCCATGCCCATAGCCATAGCCATGTCGTCCGGCATTTCCGTCATCATCCATAATTCGGAATAGACGCCGGAATCTTCCCAGGCCATCTCAGCCCAGGTCACGCCGGGATAGGCGCCCAGCAGATCGATCACCATCTCGCGGGGAGTCAAAAGGCCTTCCGCGTCCATCTCCATGTCCATGTGCTCCATATCCATGCGGTCCATGTCCATGGAGTCCGTGGACGCTTCGCCCTTTTCCGACGCCATAGCGTCCGTATTTTCCGTCATGGCGGCCTTGGCCCCCGCGTCATGTCCGTCCGCCTCGGCAGGCGCTTGCGCGTAGACAAGGGACGAAACGGCGACCAACGCCAGACACAGGACGCTCAGCGCCGTCAAGGTTCTCCGCACTATATTCATCATTGCACTCCTTCCCGCATTGCGCTGGGGAACATGGCTGCCGGGCGACGGATAGCGGCAACGGCCAACGGGTTCTCGGTGCGCATCCATGTCCTCCGTCTTCGGCCGCAGCCAAGGTTGGGAAGGGACGCCTCGCCCGCATGCGCGCCGATCGCAATCGGCGCGGGGGAAACGGCGAGCCTTGAACGCCGTAACGCGCCGCCGGTATCGTTCGCCCTGCGAAACCAGCGTATAATGACGGGATTGTAGGGCAGGGATCGGAATCGCTTTCGTGAAAATCGCCGCTTTCCCCAAATGTTTTCTGGATGACATTTGCGTCCATCGCACGATGGACGTGTTCGACTGGATTGACATGGCCCAAGCCTTGGGCGTGGAGGGTCTGGAACTCTACGAGGGGTTTTTCCGGAGTCTGGACGCGGAGTACCTGGAGGCCGTCGGAGCCGCCTTGCAGGCGGCGCGTTTCGCCATGCCCATGCTGTGCGTATCGGCGGACTTCACGCACCCGGATCCGCGCCGGCGCCAAGACGCAGTGGAGCATCAGCTCAGGATGATGGAGGCCGCCCGTCGCCTGGGCGGCGCGGGCGTCGCCTGCCGCATCCTGACCGGCCAGCGCTATCCGGGCCTGACGGTCGCCGAGGGATTGGCGCGCGTGGCGGAATGTTTCGACCGCGTCCTGCCGCGGGCCGCCGAGCTGGAGGTCGTGCTGGCCCTGGAGAACCATTACAAGGACGGCTATTGGCAATATCCCGAGTTCGCGCAGAAGATGGACGTGTTCCTGCAAGTGCTGGACAGGGTGCCGGCCTCGGATTGGTTCGGCGTGCAGTTCGACCCGTCCAACGCGTTCGTGGCCGGCGACGATCCCCTGGCATTGCTGGAGGCCGTGTTGCCCCGCGTCGTCACCATGCATGCCAGCGACCGGTTTCTGGCGGAGGGCGTAGCGCTGGAGGCCTTGCGGGCTCACGACGGGACGATAGGCTATCTTGAGGCCCTGCAGCACGGGGTGACCGGCGAGGGCCTCAACGACTACGACGCCATTTTCCAGCGCTTGGCCCGCGTCGGCTTTGACGGGTGGGTCAGCATCGAGGACGGTATGCAGGGCATGGACGAAATGAAGCGCAGCGTGGATTTTCTCAAGCGCATGCGCGCGCAGCATTTCCCGCACGCGACATAGGGGGGCGATGGGCATGGACGCATTGGTCAAATTCGGACGCGGGGACAAGGAAGTGGAGATCCGCGCCGTGGAGGAGCCCCGGCGCGCGGACGACAGGGTCGTCATCGGCGTGCGCGCGGCCGGCGTATGCGGCAGCGACGTGCATCTGTGGCGCAACCAGCAAAGCTGGGACATCATCTTGCCGCTGGTGCTGGGCCACGAATTCAGCGGGGAAATCGTGGACGCGGGCCGCAACGTGGACGGCTTTCAGGTCGGCGACAGAGTCGCCTGCGAAACGGCGGCGGAAGTGTGCGGGCAGTGCGCGTACTGCCTGAGCGGAACCTACAATCTCTGTCCGCGCCGGCTGGGATACGGCGCCTTGGCCCACGGCGCGTTCACGTCCTACGTCCAGGCGCGCCCCGCAATCCTGCACCGCGTGCCCGACGGAGTCAGCTACGAACAGGCCGCCCTGACCGAACCCGGCTGCGTGGCCTATAACGCCTTGGTGGAAAAGACCGCCATGCGGCCCGGGGACGTCGTGGTGATCCAGGGACCGGGCCCGATCGGCATCATGGCCCTGCAAGTGGCGCGCATTCGCGGCGCGGGGACGTTGATCGTGTTGGGCACGCGCGCGGACGCGCAACGCCTGGCGGTCGCGGCCGAACTGGGCGCGGACCATACGCTGACCATCGAGGAGGACGACCCGCTGGCGCTGGTGCGGTCCCTGGGCGACGGGGCCGGGGCCGACCTGGTCGTGGACTGCACGGGCGTGAGCCGCGCGCTGCAACAGGGCATGGCGCTGGTGCGGCCCAACGGGCAAATCACCAAGATCGGCTGGGGACCGCAACCGTTGGACTTTTCCCTGGATCCCCTGGTGCAGAAAGCGATCCGCCTGCAAGGATCCTTCAGCCATACCTATACTACCTGGGAACGCGTGCTCAGGCTGATGGCCACCGGGCAAATCAATCTGGAGCCCGTGATCGGCGGCACCTACCCCCTCGCCGCCTGGCATGAGGCTTTCGAGCGCATGGAATCCGGGCACAGCGTCAAGTCGGTTTTGACGTGGCATTGAACGCCCCGCGCGCGCGGCGGCCCCTGTCCGCGTCGTCGCCCGTCATCCAGGTCTCCCTGGACGTCACCACCATTCCCGAAGCCCTGGATATGGCCCGCGCGGCCTACGCGGCGGGCGTGGATTGGCTGGAAGCCGGCACGCCTCTGATCCTGGCCGAAGGCCTGCATGGCGTCCGCGCCCTGAAAAAAGCCTTTCCGGACACGCCTCTGGTCGCGGACCTGAAAACCATGGACGGGGCGGGCCTGGAAGGCGAAATGATGTTTCAGGCCGGAGCCGACATGACGGTGGTCATGGGCCAGGCGCATGACGCCAGCATCCTGGCGCAGGTCGCCATGGCCCGGCGCTACGGCAAACAGGTCATGTGCGACGTCATGTTGTGCCCGGACAAACCCCGGCGCGCCCGGGAAGCCCAGGCGCTGGGCGCGGACTGCGTCATCGTCCATACCGGGTTTGACGAGCGCAACCTGGAGCCGGAGCGGTCGCCGCTGGAGGATCTGGAGGCGGTCCTGCAGGCCGTGACCGTTCCCGTGCAGGCCGTCGGGGGCCTGAGCGTGGAGCAGGCCATCGCCACGTTGGCCATGGGGGCCGAAATCGTCGTTTTCGGCGCGCCGCTCGTCATTGCCGGCGACGCCTTCAAGGCCGCGTCCGACGATTTCGCCGGCTTGATGCAAGAGATCGTGGCGCAGGTCAAAGGCGCCGGCGCGACCGGCGCCGAAAATTCCTGAGGACAGGAGGCAAGATATGCGGTTGATGGAACAGATTCAGGAGCTGGACTTTCCCGCTCCGCTCCCGCCCAGCGTGTTGCATGTCCGGCAAACGTTCAACGCGCAGCACGTGGAGGACATTCCGGACCGCGTCCGCGCGGCGTGGACGGAAAGCGGCGTGCGCGACCGCATGCGCCCCGGGTCCGTCGTGGGCATCGGGGTCGGCAGCCGCGGCATAGCCAATATCCCGGCGCTCGCGCGCGCCAGCGCGGATTGGTTGCGCGCGGCGGGCTTCAAGCCTTTCGCGTTTCCGGCCATGGGCAGCCATGGCGGCGCCACGGCCGAAGGCCAGAAAGACATGCTGGCCCAGCTCGGCGTCACGGCCGAAAGCGTCGGGTGCGAAATCCGGGCCACGATGGACGTGCAGCCCATCGGCGCGATCGAGGGCGGTCCGACCCTGTACCAGGGCGCGGAATCCAGGGCCGCGGATCACTGCGTGCTCATCAGCCGCATCAAGCCCCATACCGATTTCCGGGGCCGCCTGGAAAGCGGTCCGTCCAAAATGGCGGTCATCGGCCTGGGCAAGCAGCACGGCGCCTCCGTCATGCACGCCGGGGGCGGCGCGAACTTCCAGCGGTATCTGGCCCCGGCCGCCCGCATCTACGAACGGGAAACGAATCTGATCGGCGCGCTGTGCCCGATCGAAAACGCCTACGACGACACGGCGCGCATCGAGTTCCTGACCGCGGACGAAATCGGCGGGGAACGGGAGGAACGCCTGTTGGCAGAGGCCAAGGCGCTCATGGCCAGCCTGCCCTTCGACGCCATCGACGTGCTGGTGGTCAAGGAAATGGGCAAGAACATCAGCGGCACGGGCATGGACACCAACATCGTGAGCCGCCTCATGATTCCCCGCCAACCCGAAAACTTCGGTAACGTGGACGTAGGCGTGATTACGGTGCTGGATCTGACGGAGGAGACGCACGGCAACGTAGCGGGCCTGGGGTTGGCCAACGTGACCACGGCGCGGGTGGCGGAAAAAATCGACTGGGTGGCGACCTACACCAACGCCGTGACGTCCGGCATCTTCGGCATGTACCGGGTTAGCCTGCCCATCACCATGCCCTCCGACGAAAAATCGTTGCACGTGGCCCTGCGCGGGTGCGCCCGGCCGCCGGCCGAGGCGCGCATGGTGTTCATCCGGAACACCTTGTTCGTGGACGATTTCTTCGCCAGTCCCTGCCTGCGGGAGGAAATCGAGGCGCATCCGCGCCTGTCGATTGCCGGCGAACGGCCGCTGGCCTTTTCCGAGCCCGGGGTCATGACCAGTCCATGGCAGCTGCCCTGAACGACGCGCGGGCGCGCGTCGGATTGTTGCTGGGCGATCCCAGCGGCATCGGGCCGGAGATCGTCGTCAAACTGCTGGCCGCGTACGCCGACGCCCGCGTGCAATTGGTCGTGCTGGGCGCGCAGGCGTGCCTGGAAAGAGGCGCGCGGCAGGCCAATCAACCCTGTCCCGACTTGCCGGACTGGGATGACGGACGCGACCCCGCAACGCGGCGCGCCCCCGTCGTTTTCTGCCCGCTGCCGGAGCGGGAACGCGCGTGTCCTCCGATCGGCGCCGCGACCCGGGAGGCCGGCCTCTATTGCCTGGCCGCGTTGCGCAAGGCCGTGCGTCTGGCGCAGTCCGGGGCCTGGGCCGGTTTCGCGTACGCGCCCATGAACAAAGCCGCCTTGCATTTGGGCGGCTCGCAGCATCCCGACGACATGGGTTTGCTGAACGCGCTTTTCCGCGCGGAGCCGCCGGGCAGCGAAGTCAACGTGCTGGACGCGTTATGCACCGCTCGGGTGACATCGCACGTTCCGCTGGCCGCAGTGCCGGCGCGCATTGCGACGCAGGGCGTGGTATCGGCCATTGAAAGGTTGCATCATGCGTTGGAAGCCTTGGCCGCACCCACGCGTACCATGGCCGTGGCGGGGCTTAATCCCCATGCCGGCGAAGGCGGCCTGTTCGGCGCCGAAGAGGAGGAGATCCTGGCGCCGGCGATTGCGTGGGCGCAGGCGCGCGGCCTGCCCGTTACCGGTCCGTACCCGGCGGATACCGTTTTCGTCCGGGCCCGGCAAGGAGAGTTCGGCGGCGTCGTGACCATGTACCATGACCAAGGGCAGATCGCCATGAAGCTGCTGGGCTTTGAACGCGGCTTCACGTACGCGGCCGGCTTGCCGGTCCCCGTCACCACGACCGGGCACGGCACGGCCTTTGACATAACGGGCCAGGGCCGGGCGCATCCCGGCTCCTTGCAACGCGCGCTCCAGGCGTGCATCGCCTTGGCTCTCAAAGGAAAGGAGACGTCCCATGCAGCTTGAAGGCAAAGCGGTGCTGATTACGGGTTCCACCACGGGCATAGGGGAGGCCACGGCCCGGGCCTGCGCGGCGCAGGGCGCGTCCGTCATGATTCACGGCCGCCGCGAGCCGGCGGCGCAGGCCTTGGCCCAGGATTTGGGCGCGCAGGCGCGCTACCGCATCGGCGACATCGCGGACCCGGACATATGCGCCGACATCGTCCAGGCTACGGTGCAAGCCTTTGGCCGCATCGACGGCGTGGTCAACAACGCGGCCCTGACGGCGCGGGCGAACCTAGACGCGACCGACGCCGCGACCTTCGATCGCCACTACCAGGTGAATCTGCGCGCGCCTTTGCTGGTGATCCGCGCGGCGGTCAAGCATTTCCGGCGGCAGGGCGAAGGCGCCGTGGTCAATATCGGCTCCGTCAACGCCTGGTCCGGCCAGGACGATCTGTTGCCCTACTCCTGCGCCAAAGGCGGATTGCAAACCATGACGCGCAATCTCGCCAACAGCCTGGCCGCGGAACGCATTCGGGTGAATCAGCTCAACGTGGGCTGGTGTACGTCGCCGAACGAAATCGCGCTCAAAATCCGCGAGGGCTTGCCGGAGGACTGGTACGAGAACGTACCGGCGGCGTTCGCGCCTACGGGACGCCTGTTAACCCCGGAGGAAGTGGCGTCGCATGTCGTGTTCTGGGTGTCGCCGGCTTCCAAACCCGCCAACGGCTGCGTTTACGAACTGGAGCAGTTCTGCATTTTGGGGCGCAGCAGCGCGCGGGATTGGGAATAGTCCGCTTCGTTACATCCTGTCGCGGCGAGCGCAGGCAGGTTCGTCGGCGGAGGCGTTACCGTAGGCAGAACTGCCCATCCGTTGGGTGCAATCGTTTCTGGCGCGACAGGAAGATGACCGAATACGGGACAGGACCGAGATCTGGGACTTGCTTGGGTATCCCGCTGTACGGGCGGCGCGGCACCGACCGCAAAGCTTTACGCCGTACAGGCCATGACGGACTGCGGACTCCGTTGGTCGTCTCCTTGAGGAAGAATCCAGCAGGAAGCTTCAGCATTGCCGCAGGATTGACCGCCTAACCTGCTCTCGGTTGCGCGATGTCCGCGCACAACGATGATCCGTTTTGCCTGCGCCGAGCCACAGGCCAGCGCGGAGCCTCAAACGCCGAGCCAAGAGAGCCGCCGGCTTTGCCGGCTGACTACCTTGCCAAGTCAGCAAGGAGCCAGACGTCAACAATCAAATGCGAAATAGTGTTGCCGTCCGGTGCGTTGCGGTTGATCTTCGTCGGGGAGGAGGGTCCAGTGCGGACTATGGACGAGCGTGTAGGCACCTACGGCATTCGCTCGGCAGTAGGGCATATCCTGAAGACCTGCGTCTCTGAAGCAAAGATGGACGAGGCGTTCATCTTGGCCGGCGTAAAACTTCTTTATGCTGGCGCGGAGTGCGGCTTGGCTACGTACGGAATAAAGGCCTCCATTCTCGCAAGCGACCTGTTGCGCGATCCTGGCGTCGGGAGAGCGGTCGGTTAAGAGGTAGAAATCCTCCTGAACTACAAATTCGACCGGGTTATCGTCCAGATTGCGTATGCCCACCGTAACGACCATGCAGTCTGCGCAGGACTTGCCTGCTTTGAATTCCATATACCGTTTGGATCGATCGCCGTAAACCATGTCCACGACCCTTATGGCCAAGCTGTCGTACGTGATGCCGTTTTCGCCGATGCGGATAGGCTTTTCCAGTGAGCCTGCGGCCATGGCGGCTGGCTGCGCGGGCATTTGCGCCATGTCCGTATCCGGCTTGGTCGCATTGACGGACGGCCTGCCGCGGTTAACGGTCAGATCGGAAGGTATCTCGGCGAGCAGACCGCGATGGATCCAGCCATGGGGCGTTTCTATCCATTGCCGATCGGGGGACAGGGACAGCGTTTCAACGGATGCGCCGTTGAGTATGAAGTCAGCGGTTGGGTAGTCCATGCCTGGGCCGGAACGCAGGCGGGCGGCGTAGGTCACGTTTACGATGGCCTTGGCGGCGGGCGGCATGGCCGTAGGCGCGGATGGCATGTTTTGGGGCGTCGCCGCCGGCGGGAGCGCGGTTGACGCGGGAGGAATCGTGCATCCGGCTACGATCAAGGCCGTCAGGATTAGGGCTAGGCGCGACATTGAGTTCCTTTCCGGCCATCTGGCCGTGTTGTCGTTTCTGGGTTGTCAAGGCGGCAGGGCCGGAAGCGTTGGCGTCAGTGCTGTCGCTTGCATGCCGCGGCCACATAGGCCAACAGCCGAGAATAACGCATAGTAGCATACATAATGCTGCGACGCGCGACATTCCACGGATACTGGCACGACTTGTCCAAGCTGTCCGCGCAGGCGATGGCGTCGGAAGACAGGCTACCCATCAACAGGGTTCCTGAGCGCGCAGACAAGGGGCGATACGCCGTACCGGCGCAAGGGGTTGCGCACTTTTGCCTCCCGGCGCAAAGAAACGCCATCGTTATCCGCGATGGCGTTGCCGCGGGGCGGTTCGCAGGCAGAGACGTTACCGCAGGCCAACTCCCTCCCGTCCGACGTCAGGATCCGCCATCCTGGGCAGCATGCGCCGCCCAGTCATGCCCCGAGTTCTCGTTGCGATCAGGACTTGCTTTGCCGTGAGCCCAAATCCTGTGCGGCCCAACCCAAGGCATTGTTTTTACGACTATGGGTTGAGCAGGTCCGGCTGAAACGGGTAGAAGCGGCCTGCCGACGCTATATCCGTTCCGTTTCCGCGTATCGTGAGGTTGGGGACGGTCGGCATAGCCGTCCCAGCGTCCCGTTTCCAGTATTTTCTTGACCAGTCGATAAACGGTCGTGCCGACAGCGCGCGGACTGGCCGCGCCCGGCCGTGCGGCGCGTCGCTCGGCGCGTTCTACGGCTTGCCGGATCTGATTGAGGTTGATGCTGCCTGGAGGCAGGCCCTGGCTGTAGCCCGGAATGTACTTCTGAAGCCTGTCTGCGCATTGCCTGGCGGTGCGGATGTTGCGCGCGTCTTCAAAATGGAGGAGGAGCCAATACTCGAACGCCGGGTTGCTGACGGCCAGGCCGTAGCGTTGTCCCCGTTGCGCCCAACGCAAGAGAGGGCTGGACGGGTCTTCGGTCCAACGGCCTTTGTCCACGACCAACCACGCTTCGTACCGGCTTCCATGGGCCGCCTTGCGCTCGTTCAGGTACTCGCGCAGGGTGCGGAGTACGCGTTCGGGCGCGCGGTCGCTCGTCTTGGGCGGCACCCATTGCACGGTCGTTCGGATGCCTAACTGCCGGAACAGGGCGAAATACTCCTGCTCCGCCTTGGTTCCGGCCGCGGTCAGGATGAAGATCGTCTCGTAGCTTCTGACTCGATACGCGCGGCCGCGGGCTTGGTACGCGCGCAAGCGTCCGGCTCGTCGGGAGGGCATGGCATGGGCCTCGAGGACAGTCCGCGCCGCTTCTAGACCGTCAACAGGATTTTGGGAATGCCGTGCATATGGCCGTGCAAATAGCTGTTGCGGATATCCGGGTCGTCATGGGCGTCTCTGTATTCGCTCACGGAATACAGTCGAGATACGTCCTCGCCGTCTCGCTCCGCTATCCATAATTCATCCAGGCGGAAGAGCCGCCTGTTCATCAACTGCACGTCGTGGGTCGTCAAGAGCAGTTGCGAGCGGCTTTCCGGCGAGCAGGCGGCCAGATGCATTTGCAGCAGCTTGCGGGTCAAAAGCGTATGCAGGTTGCGTCCGAACTCGTCAATGACCGCGACGCGCTGGGAACCCGGAGCGGCCAACGGAAGCAAAGCCGACAACAGATGGACGATCCGTTGCGCGCCGTCCGCTTCCTGACCGCGCGTGAATGAACTTTCCGTGCCGTCCGCTTTTTTGTGAATGAAGACCGGCCGGTTCGCCATCAACTGACCGTTCTCCCGCGTGATCACAATGCCGTCGCGCAGCCGGGCCGCGCCCCGTTCCCGGATCTGCCGCTCCACGCGCGTCATGGCCTGCGCATCCAGCTCCGGCATCATTCGCTTGACGGGAGCCTGGCGGTTTTCCAAACGCAGAATGCCCGTGTCCAAACCGGGCAAGACGTCGTTCATGGCCTGGAAATCGGGATTCCCGGCATCCGCGAAGTGCTCCAGGCAATCCTGGTCGGCGTTCGGCACCATCACGACCAAATTCCGGAACCAATTGAATACGAGGTGGAAATGCCCGATGTGCGAATGGATGGATTGGGTCAGGAACAGTTGATTGCGCCGCGTACTCTGGAAAATGCAGTCCAAGCGAGATTGTTGCGGCAAGAACTCGTGAAAGTGCGGTTCGCCGGCGCGTCGATCGTACAAAACCTGCTTGCGCGCGCCTCGGTATTCAGTCAGCCTTTCTTCCCGAATGGCCTCTCGAGTGGCGGCAAAGTGGAATTCGTATAAGCCTTCCTCGCACAAGATTTCGAAAGTGAATTTCGAGGGCTGGGCGGCGCGCGCGTCGTCCAGCAGGAACGGCTCCAGATCCGGAATGGCTTCATCGCAACGCGTACCGTCCACAATCAGGTTGCGCGCGCAACGCAAGGCAAGAAAAAAGTTGGATTTGCCGGAAGCGTTGGCGCCGTACAGCGCGGCGCACGGCAGAATCCGAATGGCGTACTTGCGCACCTGGGGCACGCGGCGTCCGTGTTTGCGTTCCCGGCTGGCCACCATGGAGAAGCGGACCGGGTCGCGAAACGACTTCCAGTTTTCGAGGGTAAGACTGACGAGCATGACTGTGCGTCTATATAAATTAGGAACCTGGCGTCCGTTAGCGCCTCAGGGCCGCGGAAATGATAGCCAAGGCAGGTCCAAGCAGCGCGTACGCATGCCCGTCTCGATCCACGCGGCTTCTGAGCCGGCCCGTTTCACAACGCGTCCTGCCAGAAATGCTCCAGGGAGTCCGCGGGCTCCCAGCCCAGCACGTCTCTGATTTTGCGGTGATCGAACTTGCCGTGCGGGAGATCGACGCTCACGTTGAACTGTTCGTAGGGGCTGGGCAGCGTTGGGACCTCCAAGGCCGCCTTCAGGGCCCTGCCGGCATCGGGCCACGATACGAAGAAAGGCGGATTGTGATGGGGATCGTCCACATGGACCAATTCCCAGAACAGCATCACCGCGACTTCCAAATCGTGGTATTCCGCGAATACGCGCAGGATTTCCTGGCCCAGGTACTTGGAATGAAAATACAGGCTTTCGTACGGACGGCTGCCGGCGTCCACGGGAATGCGATAGTCCCACAGATGGCTGCCGTGGCCGTTCACCAACTGCAAGAGCGGACCGGTCTGCACGAACCGCCGGATGCCGTGCGCCACCGCCGCCTGGGCCATGTTATAGGCTCCCACGGTACTGACGCGGAACGAATCTTCCGGATGCTCCCGATTCACGGAGACGTTGATGATGGCATCCATGCCTTTGCAGGCGGCCATCACCTGTTCGTGATCCCGTACGTCCACGGAACGGTAGACGTGCGGTTCCTGCAACGGCGGCGGCAGAATCGCGTCCGGATCCCCGGTGGCGCGGCGCCGCGCCGTCGCTTCGTCCAAGGTAGGGTGGATATCGGCCAAGGTCAAAGCGTAGTGCCGATGCAGGGCATGCGTCGCGGAAGCGCCCATCGGACCGCCGGCCCCGAAGAGGATGACCTTGCGGATCGGACGCGAAGCGACGGGCGCGGGCGGCGCCAGAACCTCTTGCCATGACCTGGCATCCCGCGCGTCCGCCCCGTCCTGGCCCTCCAGCAAGGAAGCGAAATCCACCTGCGGGCGGTATAAAAAGGGCGGGCTGGCGCTGGACAGCCTTTCTTCGACGGGACCCGTTACGTTCCGGTGCTTGATCTTGCTGCGCGCGCCCGCCGCCATGGCGTGAAACACGTGCCATTCGGGCTGTCCGGGATCCAGCACTTTGTCGGCCTCGAAGAACAACGCCCTTTCGACCGCATGCACGGCGTCGTCTACGTGAACCCACGAAGGGGAGGGCGTTGCGTTCTCCATGTCGTACGCGTCCACGACGTCTCCGAAACGCAGGCAGACGGTTTGCATGGCGCCGCGCCGCGTTAATTCCTTGACTGACAGTTCGCCGAGCCACGGCAACAGGTGATCGAAATGCGGCGTTGGCCGGGGTCGCCACATTTCCGTTACCTGCCAATGGGCCGGCAAGCGGTCGAAAAGCCTGAGAGTGCTACCCTGGACGAAGCGCCTGATACCGGCTCGGTTGGCGGTCTGTAGCAGGGTGTACGTACCCAAGATCGCGGAGTCCAAACGCCACGCAGCCTCAGACTCGAAATGGCGAGGCTCAAATACGGCTTGCAAATTCACGACGGCATCCATATCTTGCATGGCGTGCAGCAGGAATTCCTGGATACGCGGATGGCTGACCAGATCGCCCTGCCATTCCTGCACCTCGGCCGCAAACTGGCCGCCGGGTTGCGCATGCAGCACGCGTACCGTATGCAACGGGCTGGCGCCCAATCGGTTGGCCAAGGCTACGCCCAAATCGAAGCAATTGTCGGGAGCGGTGATGAGAATGTTCATGGAACGGCTTGAGGGCGTGTCAGGGGCGTCGCGTGGACGGGGTACTCAGAGGCAAGTCCTCGGCAAAGACTATTATATAAAATGCAGCCAGCTATTATGGCATAGGCCATGGCCTCTCCAATAAGCATGTACAGCGTCTTTCTCTGTAAACATCAACCTCTTCTCAAGTGCTTGGCCGGAAATTCCACTTGAGAAACTGGATACATACCTACGAGAGACGCGAGGCTATTATCGTTTATCGGATGACTTTTTGAACAATTAAGTAAACAGTAGTACCTGTATGACGAGGCCAGTCTTGGCAAGGAGGCTCATCCTGTTGCCTGGCACGCTTGATAGCGTCTTGAATCTGGGACAGTCCGATTTTCCCTCGAGGTAGCCCCTTATCGTACTTGGGCAAGTGCTTCTTAAGACGCTCTGTGCAACGCGGGCCGGTTAAACTACTGACAGCATCTTCAAAGTGAAGCAGCAACCAATACTCGAAATTGGGATTGCTCAAGACTAGGCCGCGTTGCTCCGCGGCCTGCGTCCATTGGTAAAGCTGGTTGAGATTCTCTTCTGGCCAACTATCTCTATCTACAACCAACCAAACTTCGTCCAAAGATCCGATCTCTTTACTCTGCACGTACTTCTTCATGGCGTTAAGCATGCCTATAGGCGAGCTACCACTGGTTTTCTTTTTCACCATAATAAATCTAGCCACGTCCTGCAACTGATTGAGGCGTCTGAAGTATTCAGGTTCTGTTTTGGTTCCTTCGGCGGCAATATGGATGACCCGTCTTAATGATTGGATCCCGTGGTCAACATTCCGGTTAAGACGGCGCGGCATGGCCAAGATCCAACCCGGTTACCAATCTGCCAAAAGAGTATTGGGTATTCCGCCCATCCGTCCTTCCAAATAATTCTTGCGGATATCTGGATGCGCTCGATCATCCTGGTATTCGCTGACGGAAGACAGCCGGGAGATTCCCAAAAGATCTCTTTCGACCATCCATATTTCATCCTTGCGCCATATTCGCTGGTCCATTAACTGCGCGTCGTGCGTTATCAATAACAATTGCGCGCGACTTTCCTGGGAGCATTGATCCAAAAACAAGGGCAAAAGCGTCCGGGTCAGCAGAGGATGCAGACTGCGTTCGAATTCGTCAATCACGTACACTTTTTTTGAATTTGGAGCGGCCAATTCCAGCAAGGCCGGCAGGAGATGGATAACCCGTTTTGAGCCGTCCGATTCTTGCGCAATATCGAATGGAGTTTCGGTTCCGTCGTTTTTGGGATGATACGCAACTAACTTGTGGGCGACCAGCTGGCCTGCGTCTTGCATGAGGACGAGAATATCGTCCGCATCGCCTACAATACGAACGACCTCGCCTTCTTTGAGATCTTGTTCCAACTGTGCCTGAAGTTGCGCAGGGAAACGAAGCAGCTCGGGGGCAATCCTTTCGCTGCCCAAGCGGTTGATGCCCGTATCCAGCCGAGGCAGTAATTCATTCATTTTTTGATGGAGAGGACCGTCTTCGTTCCAAAAACGTTCGACTGGACCGAAGCGGGCATCCGGCGCGACCATTTCCAAATTCCGGAACCAGTCGAAGACGGGCCGGAACGTATCGACCTTTTGCGAAATGGCGTTGGTCAAAAACAGCTGATTGTCGCGCGTTCCCTGAAAAGCGAATTGCAAAAAGCGGTTCCGCGCCAGCACCGGATGGAAATGAGGCCGGCCTGCGCGCCGATCGTAGAGAATCTTTTCACCTGAACTTCTGATTTCAATGAGTTTTTCAGCCAGAACGCTTTCTCGGTTGACCGTAAAATCGAATTCGTACATGCATTCACGGGACAGGATCTCAAAGATAAAGCGCGAAGGCCCATTCGCGCTCTCGTCATCCAACAAAAAAGGTTGCACGCCGGGAATCAGGCTGTCAGGTTTCGTGCCTTCGACGACCAGGTTGCGCGCGAAGTGCAAAGCGCGGAAGAAATTGGTTTTGCCCGAAGCATTGCCGCCGTAGAGCGCGGCTATCGGCAGGATGCGCAGGGGATATTTGCGCACTCTGGGCACGCGTTCTCCATGTTTGCGATCGCGGCTGGCTATCATGGAAAAATGGACGGTGTCGCGGAACGACATCCAATTTCGCACCGTCAACGAGATTAACACCGCGCTACGACCTCGCGAGGTAAATCGTCAGTGAGGGACAAGTTTGCCATTCAACGCTGGGCAACAGGATCGCGAATTGCCCGATGGTTCCAAGAGGAGGCTGGTTCCATTCATTGGCCTGCGAACGCCGCCGGCGTCAGGGCCGCAACGCGACCTTGATGGATTCCGTGCCGCGCGCCACCAGGTCCATGCCCGCGTGGAAGTCGGCCAGCGGCAATTGGTGGGTGACGATGCGTTCCATGGGCAACCTTCCCTGCTCCAGCATGCGAATGGCGACGGGATACGCATGGGGGCTCAGATGCGCGCCGCGCACGTCCAGTTCCTTGGTGTCGCCGATAATGGTCCAGTCCACGGTGACGGGCTCGCGCATCACGCTGAATTCCACGAAGGTGCCCAGCTTGCAGATCATGTCCAGGCCCTGCTGCACGGCGCCGGGATGGCCCGTGGCTTCGATATAGACGTCGCAGCCGTAGCCTTCGGTCAGGGCCCGCACTTCGTCCACGACGTCCGTCCGGGCCGCGTTGAACGTCAAATCCGCCCCGCAGGCCCGGGCCACGTCCAGACGATGGTCGTTCAGGTCGAGGGCGATCAGCAGCGCGGGATTCTTCAGGCGCGCCGCGGCGATCATGCCCAGGCCCAACGGCCCCGCGCCGGCGACGACGACGGTATGCTGCAACTCGACGTCCGCGCGCTGCACGGCATGGATGGCGCAGGCCAGCGGTTCGACGTACGCCGCCCATTCCAGCGGCAACGCCGGCGGCACCTTGTAGTTCAGGGCGTTGGCGGGCAGGCGCACGTATTCGGCCATGGCGCCCGGCGTGTTGCGCCGGAAACCGTAGATGTCGTGCTGCATGCACATCCAGTACTGGCCGCGTCGGCAGTAGCGGCAATGCCGGCAGGGCACGATTTGCTCCGACACGACGCGATCGCTTTTCCGCAGTCCCTGCCGGGCGGCGGCCTGATCGCCGATAGCCGCCACGATCCCGGCGAATTCGTGGCCGGGCACGACAGGGGCCTGGCAATAACCCTTGGTCGTTGCCGTGCCCCAGAACAGGGGCGCGCCCAGATAGCATTTCAGATCGCTGGCGCAGATGCCGACCGCCGCCACCTGCAACACGACTTCGTCGGGAGCCGGTACGGGCAGCGGGAGGGATTCGCGGCGATAGTCTTCGGGTCCGTGGCAGACGATGGCCTGCATTTCCTGGCCCGGCGCGTACGAGGTCATGCCGCGTTCCTCTGCGTGCCTATCGAACCGCTGCGGGTTTACAGCAAGATGCGGGAGCGGAACTCCGGCACGCCTCGGGCGACGCCGCGGATGCGGTACAACGCGCCGGCGTGGGCGCCGTTGTGGCCCGGATCGTCGCCGCCGGCGGTCGTGACGTACAAGTCCGTCCAATCGTCGCCGCCGAAGGCGACGGACGAAACCTTGCGCACCGGCAGTGCCAGCCGTTCCAGGACCGCGCCGCGCGCGTCCAGATGCACGATGCCGAAGCCGTCCCAGTGCGCAATCCACAAGTGGCCCTGGGCATCCACGGTCATGCCGTCCGGGCGTCCGTAATCGGGTGCGTTGAGCGCTACGTACCAGTCCTCGGCCTTGGTCGGGTCGAAGCGCCCGTAGTAGCGGGACCAGGGATAGCGCGTGACGGTGCGGGTGCGGGTGTCGGTGTGAAAGAAAAACTTGCGATCCGGGGTGAACCCCATGCCGTTGGAGGTGCCGACCCGTCCCAGAAGCGACGTCATATGGCCGTCCGGACGCAGCAGATAGAGATAGCCGTCCGCCGCGTCTTGCTCCGGCGTGGACATGGTGCCGCACAGGACCTGGCCGTCCGGACCGGCGATGACGTCGTTGAAGCGGCTGGCCCGTTGCTCCGGGACGCCCAGCACGGTCCGGCAACGCGCGGCGTTCCATTGCATGATGCGGCCCTCGCCCATGAACAGCAGCAGATCGCCGTCGGCCTGGACCGTGAAGCCGCCGATCGGGCCAGGGGCCTCCCAGACCCGATCCGCGCGATCGGTCTCGGGGGAGTACCGGTACAGATGGCCCGGAGGAATATCGACCCAATACAGGCACCGGCGTTCAGGCACCCACAGCGGCCCTTCGCCGGTGACGCAAGGGAAATCCGCTACGAGTTCCAACTCAGGCGTGCGGACGGGTACGGTCATGGACTCCGCTCCTCCTGGCCAGCCCCGCGACGGGCGGGGTCTCCTCCCTGACGCGAGCGCCGGTCAGTAGTTCAGGGCAATCTCTTTGCCCGCGGCCTGGCTTTGATAGATGCCGTTCAGGATGGCCAGCACCTGCAAGGAATGTTCGGAGGGCACCGGAGAAGATCGGCCCTCTACGATCGCGCGCGCGAACTCGACGCATTCCTGGGCGTGCGGCTCCAACGCATCGCGCGTGATTTTCAGTTGGCGGTTGTACATCTGTTTGGTTTCGTAGTTGGAGGCGAGGAACTGGCCCGAGGGGTAGTGGCATCCGCCTTGATCCCCGTAGAGCCAGATCTGCATGTCTTCGCCGTCAATGTCGTGATGAAGAAGCCAACTGGTTTCCAGAATCAGGGTCGCGCCGTTCTCGAAGCGCACGAAAGCCACCGCATAGTCCTCCACGTCCCAGATCTTGGGCAAGGGCCGCTCAGGGCGCCAAGCCGGGAATTGGCCGGGAATGTGAGCCAAGGGCGCACCGGCTACGCCGGAGACCGCGACCGGAGGGGGATTGCCCATGAGCCACAGGGTCAGGTCCAGGACATGCACGCCGATGTCGATGCAGGGACCGCCGCCGCTGTGCTTCTTTTCCACGAAGGAGGGCGAAGGAATGAAGCCGTTGCGCCGGAGCATCCAGCTGCGGGCGTGGTAGACGTCGCCCAGCGCGCCCGTGCCGATTTCCTTCTTCATGGCTTGGGACAGGCCGGCGAAGCGAAAATGCTGGGCGGTCATCAGGAGTTTGCCCGCTTGATCGCGCGCCGCGATCATGGCGCGGATGTCCTCCGCGGCGGGAGCCAAAGGCTTTTCGCACAGGACGTGCTTGCCCGCTTCCAGGCCGCCGATGGAGAGGTCCCGGTGATACATGTTGGGCGTGCAAACGTCCACGATATCTATGTCAGGATCGCGGAAGAGATCCTTGGCGTCGGCGTACAGACGGCTGATGCCATGCATGCCGCCCCAGGCCTTGAGCGCTTCGGCGCTGACGTCCGATCCGGCTACGACCTCGGCGTGCTCGGAGGCCGCCCACCCCGGCATATGGGCGCGGGCGATGCCGCCTACGCCGACCACTCCTACTTTCAGCGTCTTGCCCATGCGAAATCCTTTCCCTTGTCCCCGGATGGCGGTTTGGCGGCGCGAACGAGCGCACAGGCCCGTTACTGGCAGGATTCTATCCAATAGGGCGCGAAAAGCAGGCAAAGCGCGCGCGGGCAACGTAGGCGCACGCGCCTCGTCCGCCGCTCCGGTGGCGCTGGATCGGTTCCGGCCCGCTCCGCGCGTGGGGACAACCGGCGCGGGCGATAACCGCGGACGCGTCCGTCCGCAGGAACCTCGCGCCTGGAAAAGGAGAGGGACGTAACGTTCTTTGGCCTCTGCCGGCGTCTTGTCCCGGCAGTTGCGCCCTGGAGAACGTCAATCCGGGCCCAATGTTGGGCCCGATTATCGCTCGCCCAGCGGTTCAGAGATGCGTCGCTCACGCCTGACGTAAACAGGCTTTAGTACAATAGGGAAACTCAGCCCCTCCTCGGCAGCCCGCTGCCGGCGCTCCGCAAGCAGGCGACTTGGCCTGTTTGGCATCCAGCGCAAGGGGATCGAGAGTTGGCTCCCTTCTGTTTTCCGCCCGGATCCTGAGCGTGATCGACTATGCAATACCTGGCCTTCGACTTGGGCGCCGACAGCGGTCGCGCCATCATGGGAACCTTGACCGACAGCGGTCTCCGTCTGGAGGAGATCCACCGCTTTGCCAACGTGCCCGTCAAGGTGCAGGGCACCCTGCATTGGGACGCGCTCCGTCTCTGGGGAGACGTCATGACGGGCCTGCAGAAAGCGTTGCAGACGCACGACGCCGTGCGGAGCGCGGGCGTGGATGCGTGGGGTTGCGATTTCGCCCTGTTCGACATCCTCGATCGCCTGCTGTTCAACCCGGTGCATTACCGGGACGCGCGCACCGAAGGCATGATGGAAAAGGCCTTTGAGAAGGTTCCGCGCGAGACCATCTTCGCCCGGACCGGCGTCCAGTTCCTGCCCGTGAATACCCTCTACCAACTCATGGCCATGAATCAGCGCTTTCCCGACCTGGGGCGCGTCTTTTCCTTTCTCACAATCCCGGATCTGTTCAATTTCTGGTTGACGGGCGAGCACTGCAACGAATTCACCAGCGCGACCACGACGCAGTGCTTCAATCCGCGGACCATGGACTGGGCGTGGGAGATGGTGGGCAGAGACTTGCTCATATCCACCGGCATCTTCAATCCCATCGTGCATCCCGGCACGCACATCGGGGATCTGTTGCCGTCCCTGGCCCAGGATTTGGCCATTGCTTCCCTGCCGGTCATCGCGCCCGCGTGCCACGATACGGGCAGCGCCGTGGCCGCGGTGCCGGCGGAGCCGGGCGACGACAGCGTCTGGATCAGTTCCGGCACGTGGTCCATCATGGGCGTGGTCGTGCCGGAAGCCATATTGAGCGCCGCGGCCTTGCAGCATAACTTCACCAATGAGGGGGGCGTCGGCCAGACGTTTCGCTTCTGCAAGAACGTCATGGGGCTTTGGCTCCTGCAGGAATGCCGGCGCGCCTGGATGCGGCAGGGCGCGGAGCATTCCTACGCCGAACTCAGCGCCATGGGCGCGACGGAAGCCCGCGCCGCGGCGATCATTGATCCGGATCACGCCTCCTTCCTGCCGCCGGGCGACATGCCCCAGCGCATACGGCAGTACTGCGCCGATACGAACCAGCCCGTGCCGCAGAGCAAGCCGGAAATCCTGCGCTGCATTACGGACAGCCTGGCGCTGAAATACCGCTGGGTGCTGGCGCGCCTGGAAGAGATCCTGGACAAGACGCTGGGCCCCATCCACGTGGTGGGCGGGGGATCCCTGCATGAGGGCTTGAATCAGGCGACGGCGGATGCGACCGGACGCGTCGTCATCGCCGGGCCCACGGAAGCCACGGCGACCGGCAACATCATGGTGCAGGCGGTGGCCAGCGACGAGATTGCCTCTTTCCAGGATATAGGGCCCCTGGTGCGCCAATCCGCTACGCTGAAAACCTTTGAACCCCGGCAGGATGCCGCTACGCGCGGCTACTGGGATGAGCGTTTCGCTTTTCTGGAAGAGCGCATGGCCGGGACGGGCCCAACGTAACGCGCGCAGCCGTTGCCATGCCGCCTGCCGTCCGGCGCGCAGGCGCAGGCCGCGTCGCTTGCGCCGTGGCGGATGCATAGCCAGAGGGAGCCGTCCATGATCCCCACGCTGCCCAATGCCGTGGACAGCTTCCGCACGTTGCGCACGCGGCGGGACGAATACCTGTACATCGACAAAACCCGGCACGTCGCGTCTCTGGCCCTGGCCTTGTTGCGCGCCCCGCAGCTGTTTTTCGCCCGTCCCCGCCGTTTCGGCAAGACGTTGCTGATATCAACGCTGGAAGCCCTGTTCAAAGGCGAGAAGGCTCTTTTCGAAGATACGTGGATCGGACAGGCGGGCCGCTGGGATTGGGAGCGCCACCGCTATGACGTCCTGCGCCTGGATCTGGGCATCCGCGGCGTGCGCGTACGCGCGGAACTGGAGCGTCGCCTCAACGAAAAAATCCGCCGCTTGGCGCGGAAGTTCGACATCGCGCTGCCGCAGGCCGACAGACCTGCATTGCTGCTGGAGGACTTGCTGGAAGCGTTGCACGAGCAGGGACGCAGGGTAGCGCTCCTGATTGACGAATACGACACGCCCATCACGGAAAACATGGAACGGCCTACCTTGGGCGATGCGCTGGACGCGATGCGCGACTTTTACGGAGCGCTTAAAAGCGGCGGGCAGTTTACGCAATGCACATTCATGACGGGCATTACGCGGTTCGCCCGGGCCAGCTTGTTCTCGGGCGCCAACCATTTCCGCGACGTCACGTTCGCCGGCCAGTTCAATGCGCTCTTGGGCTTTACGGACGCGGAATTGGATCAGCCTGCCGTAGACGCGGATCTGGCGCAATGCGCGCGGAAGGTGGATTGCGCGCCGCGTCAACTGCGACAAGCGTTACGCGCGCAGTACAACGGATATCGGTTCAGCCGCATCGACGAAGCGGTGTACAACCCCTTCTCCGTAGCGGAATGCCTCACCGTTCTGCGCGAGGCGGTTCCGGGCGAATATCGGGATTTGCGCCAGCTGCCCAAGGCGTGGGCGGCGTCGGGCACGCCCGCGCTTTTGTTCCGTTTGATGAATTCGGGGCGTTACGCGTCCGAGACCGCATCCGTCATCAGCAGTCCGAATCCGCTGGAATACCTGGAACGCAACAAATCCGACGCGTCCCGTCCGGACTACGCGGCCTTGATGTATCACGCGGGATACCTTACGTTCAAGGAGAACGAGGCGGGCGCGCTCTATCTCGGCCTGCCCAACGCGGAAGTGGCGCTCTCGTTCAACGAAAACGCGCTGCAATGGCAGCGCGCCGGCATGCAAGACCTGTATGCCAAGGAGGGTCGCAATCTCTGGGGAATTGACATAAAGCAAGCTTTGCTGGACGGCGACGAAACCCGCACCGCCAGCGGCATTGACCATTTTTTTCGCCGCTTGCCGGGGGCGATGCTGAAGTTCCCGCAAGCGGTCAAAACGATCGAGTCGTACGAAATGTACTATCAGAACATGCTGTTCAGCGGACTGCAAGGCGCGCGCATTCCGGTGCGCGCCGAAGAGGCTACCGCCCAAGGCCTGATCGATATCGTCATTGAATGGCCTGTCGAGTACGGGCGCGTCACGATTCTGGAATTCAAGGTGGTCGGCACGCCCCGGGAAGCGCTGAATCAGGTCTGGGCGCGCGGGTACGCCGATTGGTATCGCACGTCGGGCAAAGCCGTTACCGTCTTCGGTTTGGTCTTCGCTCCCGAACAGCGGTCCATCCAGGCAGTGAAGGCGTGGACGCTGGGCGCGTACGACGCGCACGCGGAACGTTGGGCGCAAGAACCCAACCCGCAGCTGTCTTTGACCGCCTTGGGGCGGATCAAAGGCAAGCAACGGCGCGAGGAGATCGTCCGGTCTTGGCGCTATGGCGACGTACCGTAGCAGAATAGGGCGAGTTCGCGGCTTATCATTCGAAAGTGTAGATCCTGCGCGCGAGCATGGGGCGCGATGGACGCAGGAACGGAGGTTGTCGCATGACGGACGCGCTGTGGACGGTACCCGACCGGAAAGAGGCATTGTCCCGCGCTTTTGCGCTTGCTATAGCCGCGGGAGCGGGCTATGCCACCGCGGTATATGATCTGGATCGGGATAGTGTCGATCTGCGCATTCAGTCGGGCGGGGCCATGCGTCCTGCGCTGGAACTGCAATTAAAGGCAACTGCTGATTTGGGTGAACCTGTTGACGGGTGCTTTCGTTTTCCGTTGCCGCGTCGCAATTACGACTTGTTGCGTATTGAGACCCAAACGCCGCGCTTGCTTGTAGTGTTGGACTTGCCCAAAGATCCGATGCAGTGGATAACGGTCGCTACGGATAAACTTGTGTTGAGACGCGGGGCCTATTGGCTGAATCTGGCAGGGTACGCAGAAACGAACAATCAAAAGTCTGTCACCGTCCGCATTCCGCAGGCGAATTTGTTTGACGTCGACAGTTTGCATCTGTTGATGGAGCAATCGCGGGCAGGGAGGATTCAATGAAGGTCCGTATTCAGGATCGGGAAGCCTTGATGGCGATTTCGCCCAGGGCGCTGTCAGCGTACGCCCGCGCCGCAGGATGGAGCAAAGCGGAGCCCTACGGTAACCATTCGGACATCTATGTTGCGGAGGGGCACCCGGAGGTCATTCTGCCGCGCACCCAACACCTCGGTGATTATGCACATATCGTATCGCAGTTAATAACGATTTTCGCGCGTGTCGCTGAGACAGATGAAATCTCACTTTATCGAGACTTGACGATGTCCGGCTGGGATGTAATCCGGGTACGAGCCATGGGTTCGGAAGCGGATGGCGACGTAGCCGTGAGTGCAGGTCTTGACCTCGTACGCGGTGCTCATGACATGCTTTTGGCCGCGGCTTGCTCGCTACAGGGAGAGAAGCGGCTCTACCGCGTTGGTGCTAACAGGGAAGCCCAAGACTATCTGAGTAAGGTACGCTTGGGCCAGACGGAGCAGGGTAGCTTTGTTGTCACGTTGTTATCTCCTGTGCCGTTCCCCAGGCAGCAGCAACTGCCGTTTGGTGCGGGGATAACGCCTGATGATCCCGTTGAACGACAGGTGACTCAGCGTCTGGCTGATGCGCTGGCTGCTACCCGCCAAGCTACCGAAAGCATGGCGCGCGGAGAAGACTCCAACGTTTTTTACCATGCCGTAAGCCGAGGCGTCAGCACCAATTTGTGCGAGGCTCTCGCTATGCTGATCGAACCGTTTTCAGCATTGGATATCAGCTTGACTTGGGCCCGTACGCGCCCGATGGCAACCGCGCGGACGGCCATTCGCTTCGCGCAAGACAGCGCTCCGATTTTGCGCAAGGTCGCGCAGTCGTTCCGCGATCGCGAGCCGCGGTTGGATGAGCAGCTATTCGGGTTCGTGCGGAGTCTGAAACGGGAGGCACAGGAAACGGACGGGACGATTACGTTGCAAGCACCCGTGGATGGGGCCGTGCGGTCGGTGGCGGTCGTTCTGAATCAGACGGATTACGAACAAGCTATCCAAGCACATCAGTCCAAAGCCGGCGTCAGTGTGAAGGGTGATCTTGAGCGAGATGGCCAGCGGTGGCGTTTGTTGAACCCGATCATTCAAGAAATCATTCATGGCGTGTTTCCCGAATAGGCACAAGCAGCGGGAATAGACCCCTGGATTGAGGCATGACTTTTGTTGTCTCGTCCAACTGAACGGGATCGGTCAGGGCCTCGCTCGTATCGACGACTTCGCAACCGATCGGTTGGCCAGCGCGGCCATGGTGCGGCGGGCATATAGCTGCGGATAGCGCCTAAGCGGGAATGCCGTCCAAGCTGCGGGTGCGCTTGGAAGCAATTGCGTTCGCGTGCTGCAATGAACTTCGGTCCGCTGGGCATCTTCAGTTTCTGGGCAGTTGGAACGATCTCTGGCACGTGATCGCGCTCAATTCCAACGAGATGCGCACGCTGTCGGTCGGCCTCTCGACTGCAGCACGAAAGCTACACGATGCAGGGCCTGAGCATGGCCGCGGCAGCACTTACGGCCTTGCCGATCCTGATCCTCTACGGCATTTCCCAGCGGCGCATTATCGAAGGGGTCATGGTGACGGGCCTGACGGGCCGGTAAGTGGCGTTGCGCCGGCTTCCTCTGCACTCGCCGCGCGGGATGGGCCGCGTTCCCGCGCCTCCAACGTCGTATCGGGCCCGGCCATCGCCGCCCATTGATAATTGGCCTGGGACGCGTCTCGGTACGTATCTCCGGTCGGCTTATCGAAATTCACTCCCAGCCCTACTACGCGCTTGCCTCTCCGCGCGAACGCGCCCAGATAGTCTTGGCGCGCCATTTGCTCCAAGGCTACGGCTACGCTGCGGTTCACTTTCATCTCGATCACGTACAAGGTATGGCGCGTTTCGATGACGAGATCCGTGCGGCCCCAGCGCGTCAGCCGTTCCGACGCCGCATGCAGGTCGTGCGGCTCATTCAGGATATCGGAAGCCACTTCGCAGAGAATTTGAAAAGCGATCTGAAAATTGCTTTCCGCGCGCAAGAGGGCGTAATTCATCCCGTCCAGCATCTGATCGAAGGCGGCGAGGCCGACGCCGCAGTCCCGGGCCTCGAAGGCGCGGCCCATGGCGCGTATGAGTTTGAAGATGCGGCTGCCGCGTCCTGCGGGTTCCCGGAACCAATGCCGGAACAAACCGGCATAGAACGCCGTGCGCACTTCCAGGTTCGGAAAGCCCAAAGCCCGCGGGCCCGGGGCGCGCGCAAACGTTACGTATCCCGCCTGAAACAACAAAGCGTTCAAGGTCGGACGCTGCACGTCCAGCGCGTCCCGCACGCCGTCCTCGCTGATATCGTTCTCGGTCAGGGGCTGGCCGCGCGCCTGCAGGTATCTGAAGAGAAAATGCGTCTGCCCGGTTTCAATCCAGGGTTGCGGGAACCCCTGCGCGCGGACTTGAACGGCGTACTGCGGTCTCGTCAACTGCCGCAAGACCGTCAAATAGGAGATGGGATTGTAGACGGGTTCGCTGGCCGCCGACGAGAACCGATAGCCGTTGTACTGGGCTTGCAACCGCGCGCGCAGGGCGCGCGGCGTAGCCGCGAAGTGCCGGGCGGCCGTTGCCAGATGGGGCCGGAAAAACCGTTGGGTCTCGGTTTCCGTGAAACCGCAGATCGCATCGTAGTCGGGATCGGCGGACAGATTCACCAGATTATTCAAGGCCGAGAACAGACCTGAACCGCGGATATCGAGGATGCCCGTGATGAAAACGAAATGAATGGCTCGATTCCAGGTCTTCAGCGTGCGATAGAAGTGGCGCAGACTGGCCTGGATGGCCTGGCTGGCGGGCGCGTCCGCGACGGACGGCGCCAGCAACTCCGCGAGAGCCGCGTCGTATTCATCCACCAGCACGACGAACTTGCCGTACGCCTGCTCCAGCTGGGAACACAGGCGGCTCAAGGCCACCCACGGCGTGGTATCAGGCGTCTCGCGCAGAACGAACCCGAACCTCCGCGCTTGCTCGCGTACGATATGCATCAAGGCCTCGTGGACTTGCGCCGCCGTATGGCCCACGCCGAGGGACATATCCAGCAAGACGACGGGCCTGCGCGGCACCTGCGGCACATACGCCGCAATGTCCAAGTTCTGGAAAAGGGCATCGTCGGTACGGCTGAACAAATGCGCCAGCGTCGACACCAACAGCGACTTGCCGAAGCGGCGCGGGCGCGCCAGAAAGGCGTACTTGATCGGCTCTGCCAGCATGCGCTGGATATGCGCCGTTTTATCCACGTACGCCTGTCCCGCCTGGCGCAGGGACGCGAAGTCGTATTCGTCCAGCGCGAGCGGGGCCAACGCCGCCATGAAGGGCCTCCGGCTTTTATGCGCGAGCAAGGAGCCTTAATTGTAGCCTGCATCCGCGGATTCGCCCTGCAGACGATAGGCTATCCATAACCCTCCTTCCCGTCAAACATCCGTCCTTGACCGATGCCGGGAAGCCACGCCAGAATATGGGCCGATGGCCGGCGCAAATCCTGGACAGTTCCCGTCGCGCAGGGTGGTACAATGAAGGGAGACAAAAAACGCAAGTTGTCCCTGTGCCAGCCGGAGAGACGCCTATGAGCATGCACCGAAGGGTCTACCGCGAATTGCGGGAGGCGGAGATGGAGGAAAAGCAGGCGGAGATCATAGCGTCCCACATTCCTGACTGGTCTCAGTTCGCGACCAAGCAAGACATGGCTGAACTCAAATCCGAACTCAAGTCGGAGTTCAAGCAGGACATGGTTGAACTCAAGTCGGAACTCAAGCAGGACATAGCCGAACTCAAGTCGGAGTTCAAGCAAGACATGGCCGAACTTAAAACCGATTTGATGCGGTGGCAATGGGTTCAGCTGGGGGCTATCGTGGCCTTGTTGGCGGCCTTGCGCTTTATTCCGTTCGCCGCGTGAAAGACGCGCGCGAGGTCTCCGAGGCGACTTGATCGGTTCTGCCAGCCTGCGCTGGATATGCGCCGTTTTTCCGCGTGCCTTGACCGATGCCGGGAAGCCGCGCCCAAACCCGGAACCTGAGTATCCAGGTCCAAGCGTCGGCATTCAACTTGAACCCGGTGGGCGCTCTTGATCAGCAACGCGGGTTTCACCTGTGCCTGCGGAGGAAAACGCATGTGCCCAGCTAGGCGATGCCGGCGCGTCCGTACGGCTCAGCGCGCCGAACCTCAGGCCGAACCGATGGCCGGCGCAAATCCTGGGCAGTTCCCGCCGCGCGGGGTGGTACAATGACGGGAGACCAAAAAGCGCAAGTTGTCCCTGTGCCAGCCGGAGAGACACCTATGAGCGCATGCACCGAAGGGCCTACCGCGAATTGCGGGAGGCGGAGATGGAGGAAAAGCAGGCGGAGATCATAGCGTCCCTCATTCCTGACTGGTCTCAGTTTGCGACCAAGCAGGACATGACCGAACTCAAGTCGGAACTCAAGTCGGAGTTCAAGCAGGACATGGCTGAACTCAAATCCGAGTTCAAGCAGGACATGGCCGAGCTTAAGTCGGAGTTCAAGCAGGACATAGCCGAACTCAAGTCGGAGTTCAAGCAAGACATGGCCGAGCTTAAAACCGATTTGATGCGGTGGCAATGGGTCCAGCTGGGGGCTATCGTGGCCTTGTTGGTAGCCTTGCGCTTTATTCCGTTCGCCGCGTGAAGGACGCGCGCGAGGTCTCCGAGGCGACTTGATCGGTTCTGCCAGCCTGCGCTGGATATGCGCCGTTTTATCCGCGTACCCTGTCCCGCCCTCATGAAGAGGCTCCGGCTTTTTATGCGCGAGCAAGGAGGGCTTATGGCAGCCTGTGACCGCGGATCCGTCCTGTAACTAATGGGCTATCCATAGCCTCGGTGCGCGTCACTCTTCTCGTGAACGTCCATCCTTGACCAACGCCGGGAAGCCGCGCCCAAACCCGGAGCTTGGATATCCAAGCTCAAGCGCCGGCATCCCAACTCAATCCCGGTAGGCGCTCTTGACCCCGGCAACGCGGGCCTTTCCTGTGACTGCGGGGAAGCGCATGCGCCAGCCATCGCTTGGCCGGCGCGTCGTACGACGCAGCGCGCCGAACCTCCGGCCGGGCCGATGGCCGGCACAATCCTCGGCGGTGCGGTTACAATGACGGGAGGCCAAAACCGAAAGTTGTCCCTGCATCAGACGGAGTGTCGTCCATGGGCATGAACCGAAGGCTCTACCGCGAATTGCAGGAGGCGGAGATGGAGGAAAAGCAGGCGATAATCATAGCGTCTCACATTCCTGACTGGTCTCAGTTCGCGACCAAGCAAGACATGGCCGAACTCAAGTTAGAGTTTAAGCAGGACATGGCGGATCTCAAGTCAGAGTTCAAGCAGGGCATGGCCGCGCTTAAATCCGAATTCAAGCAGGATATGGCGGAGCTCAGGTCAGAGTTCAAACAGGACATGGCGGAGCTCAGATCCGAGTTCAAGTTGGGGTTCAAGCAGGACATGGCCGAACTTAAAATCGTTTTGATACGGTGGCAATGGGTTCGGCTGGGGGTTATCATGGCCTTGTTGGTGGCTTGGCACTTTATTCCGGTCGCCGCGTGACGGACGCGCGCACGAGTCCTCAGCTGGGAGAAGGAGGGACGCTGCCGCCCGCGGGTTCGTAAGGCCGGAAGAACTTTCAGAGACGTAACCCTGCCGCTTAGGGAAACGGTTTCGGGCACCGCGGGCGAGAGGGCCCGCGTTCAGAGGTTGCGAAGAGTCACATGTCCATGCAATGCTCTTGGCGCAGGCCGCAACGAGGTAGAATGCGAGGCGGTCCGCGTTTTATGTTGCGCCCTTGGCCTTAACCCGCGCGCTCGCGTAGCCCAGCGCGTGGAACGGCCTGCGGGAAAAGGATATCGGATCTCCCTGCCTCCGTAAGGTCCACGTCGAGGCACATGTCCAGCAAGATGACGAGCACGCGCGGCACATACGCCGCAATTGAACGAATGCGCCAGCGCGGATACCACAACTTCGACTTACCGAAGCGACGCGGGCGCGGCAGACAAGGCGTACTTGATTGGTTCTGCCGGCCTGCGCTGAATGTGCGCCGTTTTATATACGTACGCATACGCTGTTTTGCGCAGAGGCGCGAAAGCGTATGCGTCCAGCGCGAGCGGATCTAACGCCGGCATAGGGACGCTCCGGTTTTCCACAGGGTTGCGTACGTACAGGCAAGGGATCTCGTTGTAACCTCTGCGTCTATCCACGGTAATGCGGCGGGAGACCGCAAGGGGATCGGGAAGCGCCTACGGGAAGTGCTGCCGAACGATCCCAAACCCTATCCGTGCGGCAAGGCGCGATTGTCATAGCCAATGCGCTCCTTGGGGATGGCATGGGACGTGATATAGTTGACGCAACATCTTGCATAGGTAGGGCGTAGAAGGAGACCTGGAAGAAGTTCCAATGGCTGAAGCAAGGCGCGTGAAAGAGGACGAACCGTCTCAAGGTCGCGAGGAGTACGACGTTCTACTGGAGAGGGCGCTGTCGCGTCCAGGCGTGCGCGAAGTCATGGAGTTTTATGAACGGTGGCACGAGCCAGGGCAGGGCGTTAATGCATATCGCCGGATTACCCCGGTAATGCCGAAAGATCCGGCGCCGGACCGTCCCCGCATCGATCAAGAACCGAGAAAATGACGCAGCTATGCCCTGCCGCTTGGGAGAGAAAGCCGCGCCCACGGCAAAGGTCGCAAGCGCCCGACGGCAGGCCGGATTGCGACCGGATTCAACGTCAGTATCCGCCCCGGCTTTTTGTTCATACGCAACGAAACGTCATTCTGTAAATCGTCCAAAGAAGGGATGAAAACTTGGCTGCAACCATTCATGTTCCCATATAAGCCAAAGGTTTCTGCCCTGGCCGCGGCGCAAAAGGCGGCGGAATGGCGCTCCAGACGAGATGATTGCAAAATCCGCGCGCGTTATATTCCGCGTTCCGCCCTTGCAGAGAGGGATATGTCATAATGCGCCTGGAGCGCGATGACATGATGCAGGATGTAAGCCTGTCCGCATTCCATGCCGTCCCCTTGACTTTCAAGCGTACGCGCGCAGCCAAGATCCTTGAGAGCCGTGAGGGACGCGCCTTCATATTCTGGGATGAAGGACTCCCATGTCCAGCGCGCATAACGGCGTTGCCGGCGCCGCCTCTCCCTAGACTGAGGAAAACTCCATGAACGACGATCCAAAATCCTACGCGGCTCTGGCGGACGATCTCGCGGCCCGCGGGTTCGACGCGGACGCCCTGAAGGAAACCGTCAAGGGCCACCATATCGAGACCCCGAGTTGGGGCTACGCGAACAGCGGCTCCCGCTTCAAAGCCTTTCCCTGGCCCGGCGCCGCCACGACGACGCCCCAGAAGCTGGACGATGCGGCCATGGTGCATAAGATGACGGGCATCGCCTCCACCGTCGCCCTGCATATTCCCTGGGACAAGCCGGACGACGACGATTACGACGCCGTCCAGCAATACGCGGCGGACCGCGGCATCGGCATCGGGGCCATCAACCCCAACGTGTTCCAGGAGAACGACTATCGCCTGGGAGCCTTGGGCAACCCGGACCCCGGGATCCAGGAACTGGCTCTGGACCACATCCTCGAATGCTGCGAGATCATGCGCCGCACCGGCAGCGACATACTCAGCCTCTGGTTCGCGGACGGCACCAATTACGCCGGGCAGGATTCGCTCCTGCAACGGAAGCGCCGTTTCGAGAAGCACCTGACGGCGGTCTACGCGCATCTGCCGCCGGACGGCCGCATGCTGATCGAATACAAATTCTTCGAGCCGGCCTTCTACAGCACCGACGTGCCCGACTGGGGCGTCGCCTACGCGTGGGCGCTCAAGCTGGGCGCGCAGGCGCAGGTGCTGGTCGACCTGGGCCATCACGCGCAGGGCGTCAACATCGAGCAGATCGTGACGTTCCTGCTGGACGAAGGCAAGCTGGGCGGCTTCCACTTCAACAACCGCAAGTACGCGGACGACGATCTGATCGTGGGGTCCGTCAATCCGCTGGAGTTGTTCCTCATCTACAACGAAATGCGCGCGGCGGCCGAGAGCGCGGACGAGCATATGCGCGCGGGCGCGCGCGGCATCGCCTACATGATTGACCAGGCCCACAACGTGGAAGGCAAATTGGCGCCCATGATTCTCTCGGTCCTCAATTGCCAAGAGGCGTTCGCCAAAGCCCTGCTCGTGCCGCGGCGGGAACTGGCGGAACTGCAAGCGCAGGGCGAAGTGCTGTTGGCGCACAAGACGCTGATGGACGCCTATCGCACCGACGTGCGACCGCTGCTGGCGCAGGTGCGCCGGGAACTGGACGCGCCGACGGATCCCATCGCCGCCTACCTGGCCAGCGGCTACGAGGCGAAGATCCGGGCCGAGCGCGGCCTGACCGCCACCAGCGGCGGGTACCAGTAACCGACTGCGGCGCCAACCTAGCCCGCCATTAAGGTCCGACGACGACGATGAATATTCTCCGGTACGGCCGCGGCGCCGCGGAAACCCATTTGCGCGAGGCCGTGGTGGAAGCCGGGCGCATCGGCTACGCAAAAGGGTTTCTGTCCGCCAACAACGGCAACATCTCGGTCCGCCTGGACAACGGCCGCGTGCTCATTACCCCGTCCGGCCTGTGCAAAGGCCGCATGGCCCCCGACGATCTGTTCGTCATCGACGCGGACGGCGCGGTGGCCGCGCCGGCCGCGGATCCCGCGCTCGGGATCTCGTCGGAAACGCCCATGCATCTGGAGGCGCTGAAGAGGCGCCCCGACCGCCAGGCGGTCTATCACGCGCATCCGCCGTTCAGCATCGCCCTCAGCGTGGCCGACAAACCCCTGTTGCCCTTGATGGTGCCGGAAGTGGCGGTGGCTCTGGGCGACGTGCCCACCAGCGATTTCGGCCTGCCCTCGTCCGACGACGACGCCCGCATCATCCGGGAACTGGTCCAGGATCACGACGCCTTGATTCTGCGCAACCACGGCAGTCTGACGCTGGGCCGGCATCTGGACGAAGCCCTCATCCATCTGGAACGCATGGAGCATGCCGCCGAGGTGCAGGTGCTGGCCCAGTTGCTGGGCCAGGTGTCCCTGTATCCCAGCCATATGTATCCCGCCTTGCAGGCCCTGCGCCATGGCTAGCCGCTGACGCGGGACCTTCCCCTTACGCCGAACCGCCCTATCCCTTGGGAGACGCCTATATGCCCCGGAACTTATGGAACGACGAAGACGCCGCCGCCCAACCCGCCCTGGACGGGCTGGTGTATCGCAGCAACCTGCTGGGACGGGACCGCAGCGTCTGCAACATCTTCGGCGGGAACACGAGCGTCAAGCTGCCGGAAACGGATCACCTGGGCCGCCCCGTGAACGTGCTGTGGGTCAAGGGGTCGGGCAGCGACGTCCTGACGATCCGGGAACAGGGGTTCGCGGGCCTGCGCCAGGACGAAATCCTGCCGCTCATGGAACGCGCGGCCATGAGCGACGAAGAGATGGTGGAATACCTGTCGCACACCACGCACGCCCTCGACCGGCCGCGGCAATCCATCGAAACGCTCCTGCACGGCTTCACCCCGGCCAAGCACGTGGACCACACCCATCCCGACGCGGTGATCAGCCTGGCCTGCCTGCCCGACGGCGAGCAGGTCTGCCGCCGGATCTGGGGCGAACGCATGATCTGGGTGGACTACATTCGTCCCGGCTTCACGCTCAGCAAGTGGATCGGCGAAGGCCTGCGGGCGCACCCGGAGGCGGAATGCGTCGTCATGGGCAAGCACGGCCTGGTCACCTGGGGCGACGACGCGCGCACATGTTACGAAAACACCCTGCGCATCATTCAGGAAGCCGAGGATTTCATCGCCGCGCGCCGGACCGCCGCGGCGGTCGAGACGGCCACCCCCGCGCGGGCCGACGTCGCCGCGGACGACTGGGCGCGGCTGTTGCCGGCTGTCCGCGGCCTGGTCAGCCAGCGCCGGCCCGCCATCCTGAAACTGGATCGCAGCGAAGAGGTCATGGCGTTCCTCGCCGTCAAGGGCGTTGAAAGCGCCACGCAGATCGGCGCGGCCTGCCCGGATCATCTGGTGCATACGAAGCGCCTGCCTTTGTTCGTGAACTGGCGTCCCGAAGCGGGCGAAGACGTCGAGGCGCTGCTGGCACGACTGCGCCAGGGCATGGACGACTACGTCGCCGCCTACGAACGCTACTTCCGCGAGAACAGCCAGCCGGGCGACGCCATGACCGACCCGTATCCCCGCATCATCCTGATACCGGGCCTGGGCATGATTACGACCGGCGCGGACGCCAACGCGGCGGACATCAGCCAGCAGCTCTATCACCGGGCCATTCCGGTCATCACCGGAGCCCAGGCGGTCGATGAATTCATCAGCCTGACCCCGGCCGAGGCCTACGGCATCGAGTACTGGCCGCTGGAACTCTACAAACTGTCCCTGAAGCCGCCGCCCAAGGAACTGGCGGGCCGCGTGGTCTGCATTACGGGCGGCGCGTCGGGCATCGGGCTGGCCACGGCCCGCCGCCTCGCGGCGGACGACGCCCACGTCGCCATTCTCGATCTCAATGCCGAAGCGGCGCAGGCCGCGGCGGACGAACTCTGCCGGAAGCACGGCCCGGCCCGGGGCCTGGCAGTAGCGTGCGACGTGACCTGTCCGGACGCGGTGGACGCGGCCTTCCTGGCCGTGACCCAGGCCTACGGCGGCGTCGACGCGGTGGTGAGCAGCGCCGGCATCGCCATTGCCGCGCCGATCGCCGAAACGTCCGATCAAGACTGGGAGCGCACGATGGATATCCTGGCCAAAGGATACTTCCACGTCAGCCGCGCGGCCTTCCGGTTGTGGCAACGGCAAGGCCTGGGCGGCAGCCTCATCTACGTGGTGAGCAAAAACGCCGTGTACGCCGGCAAGAACGCCGCCGCCTACAGCGCGGCCAAGGCGGCGGAACTGCATATGGCCCGTTGCCTGGCGGCCGAAGGCGGCGAACTGGGCGTACGGGTCAATTGCGTATTGCCGGACGCCGTGATGCAAGGCAGCGGCATCTGGGACGACGGCTGGCGCCGGGCCCGCGCGGCCGGATACGGCATCCAGCCCGACGAACTGGACGCTTTCTATCGCGCGCGCACGGCCTTGCAGGTCAACGTGCAGCCGGAACACGTGGCGGAAGCCGTTTCGTTCCTGGCAGGCCCGCGCGCGTCCCGCACCACGGGCGGCGCGCTCACGGTCGACGGCGGCATAGAGGCCGCCTTCGTGCGCTAGACGCGCCCCGCCGCGCCCATCCGGGGCGGGCCCCTGGTTGATATCCGACATGCATACGGCAAGGAGCGAGCGATGCAACGCGTGGGTTTTCTGCTCAAGGTGAAGGAAGGGATGATCGAGGACTACAAGAAGCATCACCGGAACGTGTGGCCCGAAATGAAAGAGGCGCTGCGCCGGACGGGATGGCATAATTACTCCCTGTTCATGCGCGAGGACGGGTTGCTGTTCGGCTACGTCGAGACGGCCGACGGTTTCGAGGCCGCGCTGGAAGGCATGGACCAAGAGGCGATCAACGCCAAGTGGCAGGACTTCATGGCCCCCTATTTCGAGGGTGCCGGAGACCATGCCGACAAGATGATGGTGGAGCTGGAAGAAGTCTTTCACCTCGACTGAAACCCTTTACCCTAGCGCCAGACCGGCAAGGCACAGCATGAGCGCTGCATCCCAACGTCCCGCCCGCGTAGGCATTTTCGGCATCGGCCTGGCGGCCTACTGGCCGCAATTCACCGGCCTGAAAGAACGCCTGGAAGGCTATCAGGCGTTCGTCGAGGGGAAGATCCGGGACATGGGAGCCGAAGTGGTGTCCGCCGGCTTGGTGGACACGGCCCCGCGCGCCCAGGAGGCGGGCGATCTTTTCGCCCAGAGCAACGCGGATCTGATCATCTGCTACGTAGGCACCTACGCCACGTCTTCGCAGGTGTTGCCGGCCGTGCAGCGGCGGCGGTGCCCGGTGCTGGTGTTGAATCTGCAACCCGTGGCCGCGCTGGACTATCCCAACGTCGATACCGGAGAGTGGCTGGCCAACTGCAGCGCCTGCAGCGCGCCCGAAATTTCCAACGCCTTTGCCCGCGCCGGCATTCCCTTCAACGTGGTGACGGGCCTGCTCAAGCCGAACGGCACCGCCGCGGACCGCTATCACGACGCGGCCTTCGCCGAGATCCGGGAATGGGTGCAGGCCGCCCGCGTGGCCAGCCAGCTGTCCTACGGACGCATCGGCTTTCTGGGCCATACCTATCCGGGCATGGTGGACATGTACTCCGACTTCGCCATGCATCACGGGCAATTGGGACTGCACATCGAAATCCTGGAGATGGACGACCTGCACGAAAGAGTCGAAGCCGTTTCCGCCTCCGCTCTGGAAGCCAAGATCCAAGAGATCCGGGATACCTTCCAGTTCATGGAGCCGGGGCAGGATCAGATCTCCATGGAGGTTACGGAAGACAGTCTGGCGTGGTCCGCCAAGGTGGCCTGCGGACTGGACGCGCTCGTCGCCGATTTTGATCTGGACGGGTTGACGTACTACTATAGAGGTCTCTCGGGCAATGCCAACGAAGAGTTGGGTTCCAGCCTCATCGTGGGGAATTCCCTGTTGACGGCACGCGGCGTGCCCGCGTCCGGGGAAGGGGATTTGAAGACCTGCGTCGCCATGCTCATTATGGACAGGCTGGGAGCCGGCGGTTCCTACACGGAGTTCTACTCCATGGATTTCGAGGACGACGTACTGCTGATGGGCCACGACGGGCCGGGGCATATTGCGATAAGCGATCAGAAGCCCATGTTGCGCGGGTTGGGCCTGTTCCATGGGAAACGGGGCTACGGGCTTTCGGTGGAGTTCAATGTGGTGTTGGGTCCCGTTACCATTCTCTGCCTGACCCAGACGCGAGAGGGCCGTTTCAAGATGCTCGTAGCCGAAGGGGAGTCGATTCCCGGACCGACATTGCAGATCGGGAACACCAATTCTCGTATCCGTTTTGCCAAGGGCATCATGGAATTCATGAATGATTGGATGCAGGAAGGGCCTACGCATCATGTGGCGTTGGGTAAGGGACATCTGGCAGCTAATCTGTTGAAGTTAGCACGATTGGTAGACTGTGGTATCATGCAAATATGAAATTGACATAACTGCCATTGTTTGGTCAATAGCATGCTTAAAGCGTTGCATTTGGAAAACTTCAAAGCATTCGGGAATAGATCTATCATTCCCCTAGCTCCTGTTACCCTGATTTACGGTGAAAACAGTGCTGGGAAAAGCTCTATTATTCAAGCCCTCAAATTGCTAAAACAAACCAATGATAGCACTGTCAAAACGTTGCTGCTTCCCCGTTCAGAAAATGGCATCGTTGATCTTGGCAGCATTAACGAAATGGTTTTCGATCATGAATTGGAAAGAGTACTAAAAATCCGTATTGAGACAGAAGAAGGAGAAGGCATTGAGCTCCAATACCAAGGCCAATCTACAGGCGGACAGACTGAAATTAAACTGCAAAAAATTGAAATATTTCAATCGGATGAGCTTGCCTTGCGTTTTGAAGCAATTGGAGATGAGTATCGCGTCGGAAACAAAATTTTCAATACAGTGTCAGATTTGGCAATGATTGTAGGATTAAAATGTACATATATAACGGATAGCAAGAAATTTTGGGAACCGATTCATAAACGGTTCAAGAGAACCTCGGAACAAGACCTTGCAACCATATTTTTTGATATGCCACATGAAACTTACATAGGTTCAGATTATGATAAGGGATTGGAACTCAGAAACTCAATGCTAGATCCTGATCGTTTCACTGAGTGGGTTAGGCGTGCATCAATGGAAGCTCTCTATGGTCTAGATGACTTTATGTCTTTAGTTGTAAGTTCTCAGTCATACATTAAGCTATCTGGAGACAAGTCTTTTTCCGGATTAGTCACAAGGCATATTGGCCGTGAATACCGTCCTGTCGATCGACGACAGCATCCTCTCGAGATAGTACCATCATTCGGGGTAAAGGCAGTATCGTCATTGATAGCAAGGGTATTCCGAGATACGGGATCATTGCTAGATAAATTATTTCCAATAGAACCCTTTCGTAAGATCCATCCCCGCTGGCATATTTTCTCTGGTACAACACCTTCCAATGTTGGTTTTAAAGGTGAATTTCTGCCAGATTTAGTTCTTAAAGAGAAGATGCTTCTTCAGGAAATCAATATTTGGTTGAAACGCTTAGGAATAGATTACGAATTACAGATTATTCCTTATACTCAGTACTCACAGGATGTCTTTGAAATCCGTCTGAAAGATCTGCGACGTGTAAAAGATGATGTTACTGTAAACCTTCGCGATGTAGGGTTTGGTGTTAGTCAAATCTTGCCATTCGTTGTGCAAAGTCTCACAACAGACAAGAGAATTATTTCAATTGAACAACCTGAAGTACATATCCACCCTAAACTTCAAGCAGAGATTGGCGATTTATTAATTGAAGCAATAGAAAGAGAAAACCAATTGCTTATTGAAACCCATAGCGAACATCTAATATTGAGACTGATGCGCCGGATTAGGGAGGGAAAACTGCATAGAGATAAGGTCTCCATTCTATATGTAGCAAGAGGTAAAGAAGGGGCGTCTGTATATCCTCTACGCCTTGACGAAGAAGGAGGATTCATTGACGCATGGCCTGACGGATTCTTTCCTGAACGTCTTAATGAACTGTTGTAAAGTGAGGGGGACAACGATGCTAATGACAGCCTTCTTGGATCTTTCAGCTTTTGATAGCCAGTACTTCAAGGATGGCTTCTATGTATCTTGGGCCAAGCAATTTATTCAAGATATGGTTACAGAAAATGGTTTATTTCTCACCGAATGGAATGATGAACGGCTTAAATCTCGTTTAAACTGTATACTTCGCTCTCTACCGCCTAAATATCAATACGAATTCAGGATATATTTTGAGGAAGCTCTCAGAGATCCAAGTCGCTTCGTTGATATTGGCGACTTCTCTCATGCTGAATTCTTAGAAACTGTTCGTTTGATTCATAAAAGATATAACCCTGATGCTATTTTTGTTAGTCCTGACAACATGAACAAGATAGTCCATGTGGCCCCTCGTATTGTCCATTCATTTCTTCAATACCCAGGTAGTGCCTTCCAGGTTCAACGGCGTTCCTTTAGAAATGACCATTATGACCTCGGCGAACTGGATGTACATAACTGCAAAGATGTCTTTATACGTACAATCCGCTTTGCCAAACATCTTGGCATTTATGATAGATATATGGGTCAAGGTGGAGGAAGAACAAGACATTTTCGCCGTGGCATTGATTTCATTCTTGGGTTGTGGAAGGAATATGGCCATTTTGCTGCCAATCCAGAGACGCAGGCGCATATAGATTTCTATACGTGTGAGAAACATTGGAATAAGCCGGATCCATTAACGAAAAAGCAGCTGAGAGAGAACACAAAAGCCATTGAACAGACTCAGAGTGAACTTATTGAACGATTGAATGAGAAATATAGCGCGTGCAATTGGAAGATGACTCTCCATGTGAAACAAGATCCTTGCAGAAAAATGCACGCGCGTTATTTGGATGCACGATTTGCTGTTCTGGATCTGAACTCTGGTTTTGATTTCTTGGATGAAGCAGGTGCATTCAAATCTAATCAAATTACGTTTAAGTCTGGAGGGGTGCCTGTAAGTGTGCGAGAACAAATGGCTTCCAAGGAAAACTGCCCTAGAGTGCTTTAAAGGTATCTACGCCTCATGCCAGTTCGTGGCTGGGACTGAAGAGGGCGAAGGCGCACAGCTAGTACTCCGTCATGCGCATTCTGTTAGGTTATAATTCAGACGTTGCCGTTCGGACGCGGTCAGAGGTCGTACGCCTGTCAGGGTGCGGAACTGCCAGTCGATGCCCTTTTGGGCCGTGTTGCGGGCCTCCGCCTAGGCGGTGACCTGCGCGTGGACGGCTTCCTGCGTCGGCCTGCGCGGGGACAAGGCCTGGCTCGTCAGGACGCTCAGTTCCGGTTCAGCCATGTTGAGCCAGCTGCCGTGCTGGGGCGTAAACACCAGCTGGACGCGCCGGACCAGGTGCTCCGCCTCGGCGCGCGGAAAGGCCCGGAAAAAAGAGGCGTACGCATGGGGGTTCAGATTGTCGCAGACTAGGATCAGGCGCTCGGCCTCGCGATAGCGCGGGTGGTCGACCAGGGCCTTGACCTGGTGCGCCCAGTCCACGGCCGTGCGCCACTGCCAGCGTACGGTTTCGTAGCTGATCCGGGGTCCGATCTCGCGCGCGGCCAACTCGCGGGCCAGCAGGCGCAAGGTCCAGCGCGCATAGCCGGCCGGCGGCGCGGACTGGGCCCGCGGCAGGAGATGCGCCTCGCCTGTGCTGTCCCGCTGGCAGGGCCGCGGATGGACCCGGCGCACCAGCGCGGCCGCGGGACCCTCGGCCACGGCTTGGCGGCACCAGCGCCCCACGCTGCCGGCCGAGACGTCCAGGGCGGTCGCGACCGCCGCGTCCGTCTCGCCCGCATCGCACTTGAGCAGGGCGCGGGCGCGCACGGCCTGCCGCACGGTCGGCCGCGGGGGCCCGCCGCGGCCCTGGGCGATGCGGGTCAGAAACTGCCGGTCGGACGGAGTCAGAGGCAGGGCGTATTTCAGAGACATGCGATCCTCCCTCGGGCGGGCGCGGACGGTGAGAACGATAGTATAACCTGATAGAATCTGAATGACCGTGTACTAGAGTGCTTTAAAGGTATCTACGCCTCATGCCAGAGCAATGATAGAATGTTCCAGATGAGACGGCTATCATCATGAGTAGTTCAAGTTCAATCTGTCTCTTGGAGGGCAACATGGAACACATCAAGAAATTCCTGAATTCGGAGCCCGACGTATGTAATGCTCAACTGTTGAGAGAACGTATGGAAGAAAACGGGTACCTGTTTTTCCGAAATCGGATTCCTTCCGAGGCCATTGAGGCCGTTTACAATGATATATGGAAGATCTGCCGAGAGCAGAAATGGGTAGATACCGAGGGACAGATCACCATTTATCCCCCTGTTATGGAAGGCGAGGATCGGTTCTGGGATGTGTATGACCCATTGCAGAAGCTCGAGTCGTTCCATGCGCTGGCCCATCATCAAGCCATCTTGGAACCTTTAGCGCAGATTATAACCGAGCCCGTTTTCGTGCATCCTCGCAATATAGGTCGGATCAGCTTCCCTAAAGCCGAGTACTTTGCTACTCCTCCCCATCAGGACTTCCCACTCATTCAGGGCGCTGCCGAAACCTTTACGGGTTGGTTCCCTTTGATGGACTGTCCTCAGGAACTGGGAGGACTGACTGTGTTGCAGGGATCTCATAAGGCAGGACTATATCGCGTACACGATGCCCAAGGCGCTGGGGGCATAGGCATCAATACGGATCAGTTGGAGCATGAATGGGTCTCCTGTGATTATCAGGCAGGCGATCTACTGTTATTCCATTCCCATACCGTTCACAAGGCGCTCCCAAACATCTCTGAGACTCAGATTCGGATTTCAGCGGACTTTCGCTATTCTGCCTTATCTCAGCCTGTAGTGGCTGATGGACTGGAACCCCACTACGGACGCTTGGGATGGGACGAAATATATGAAGGCTGGTGTAATCCAGATATTCAGTATTATTGGAAACGCATACCGATCGCGATTGTCGCCCGAGACAAAGAATTACGGGCATCCTTGGCCGAAGACACAGATTAGGTTCTGTGGATCTTTGATTGCATCCAGATCCAGGCCCCGGCCAGATACAGAAAGCCCAAGCAATGATGTGCGTATTGGTCGTATCGGGTGGCCACGCGCCGCCCGTGCGTGAGCCAGCCGAGGCCCCGTTTCACGGCGTTGCGCGCCTGGTACCGTTCCGGGTCGTGGGGCTGGGGGTTCGTGCGCCCCTTGCGGGCGGGAATGACGGCCTTGATACCCTGTTGCTCCCACCACGCGCGAAAGGCGTCGCTGTCGTAGGCCGCCCGTCAGGCGCAAACACAGGGGGCGTCCCCTTTGATCCGCTAGGCTGTGGATCTGGGAGCGGAAGCCCCCCCCCCCCGTGCGACCGAGGGCGGGATCCCGCCCTTTTGTCTTGGGCGCGCGCGCATGCACGACCGGTCTCCCGCAGCCCCGCGCACAGCTCCAGCTGGGCCTGCAGGTAGGCCATCCGGCGCGGCCAGACGCCCCGCTCGCACTCGTGGGCCAAGCGGCGATAGACCGAGTTCCACTTCCCGTACGCGGGTGCCAAGACGCGCCCATCCGTGCCATCCCGCGCAACGCTTCCACGAAAAGATGGCAACGCGCGTCTTTGCCTACGCGCAGGACGGAATAGGTATCCAGAAAAGATCGGATGCGGAGCCATTGGATATCGGTCATCGGGGGGCCATCCTCGGGAAAACACGCAAAGGGAGGGATATCGGGAGGATAACCGTTGGCGTACAGGATGTCCAATCTAAATCAACACTACCTAATGCGTGTAATAATATAAATGTACCCGTTTTTTGTTCATGTCACATCGCTACATGATTAGAGAGGGGACAGCGAGTCTTATATTGTCTCATGGAGTGTGTGGAGGGGCTGACGACTTAACAACCCCCTAGACGACTGCCTTTTCATGACTATCAATCCCTGTGTCGCATGCAACGTGCCTTTGCCCAGCGGCAACGCGCCCTGCCAGATCTGCGGAGCACCCCGCCTGTCGGGAGCGTCGCCTCCGCTCCACAGCCTGGCCCCCGGCACCAGTCTGCATCAAGGCAAGTATGCCGTAGGACGGATATTGGGCGAAGGCGGCTTCGGCATCACCTACAAGGGAGCGCATAAAGCGCTCAGGCAATCGGTGGCCATCAAGGAATTCTTCCCTGCCGGAGCCGTACGGCGGGGCACAGCCGTTTCCGTGCTGGCACCGCAACAGACTGCGTTTGACCACGAACGAGCCAACGTCCTGCAAGAGGCCCGTCTTCTCTTCGGTCTACGCGCGCCGAGCATCGTGAACGTCTACGATGCGTTCCGCGAGAACAACACGGCCTATATCGTGATGGAATATCTGGACGGACAGACATTGGGGGCGCAGTTGGAACGGGTCGACCGCCTGTCCCTAGACGAGGTGCGGCGGATCGCGCGTGCCGTGTGCGAGGCCTTGACCGAGGTGCATGCTCGCCAACTGCTACATCGCGACATCAAGCCCAACAACATCATGTTGACACTGGCAGGGCGCACCGTCCTCATTGATTTCGGTTCGGCGCGTACCTTTCAATCGGGGCAGACCGGAAGCCATACGTTGGTTCTGACGCCCGGCTACGCCGCGCCGGAACAATACAGTACATCGGCGCGTTTCGGCCCCTATACGGACATCTTCAGCCTGGGCGCGACGCTGTACCATGCCTTGATCGGCCATCCCCCGCCGCCCGCTATTGATCGTCTCCATAACGCGGCGCAGGCCGTCAACTTTCCCTCCCCGTTGCCGGATCCGTTCTACGCGGCTCTGCGTCAGGCGCTGGAGTTGCGCGTGGACGCGCGGCCGCAGACCGTATCGGATTTTCTCCATCTGGCGCTACCGCAGACCACGGCGACCGCGGGGACGCAAGTGCTCCCGGTACAACAGCCGTCATCCCCGCCGAATACTTCGCCTGCGCTTTCGCAGCGAGTGGTTCGTTCCCTCTCCAGATATCGGTGGCTGGGAGCCGCGATGGCAGGTATTGCGTTGCTTGCAAGCTTCTATCTCATCCTCTATATTATGGCTATGGGACGCTTCACGAATGCGCCTATAACCCAAAGCGCTGTTGCGCCGCTTCAAACGTCGACATCGGCCGTAATCGCCAACCCGCCGACCTTTACGCCTACGACTGCTCCGACGGCAACTCAGATTGCTGACACGCCCACACCAACCCCGTCGCCTACCCGCACGCATACGCCTACGGCCTCCCCAACAGCCACGGACACGTCTACGCCAACTCCGCAGCCCACTCCCACCTTTACGCCCACGCCTGGATCTGCCGTCAACGTGCAGGCCAATCTCAGGGCGGGTCCCGGTCTCCAATACGCTGTCGTTGAAGGACGCAATGACGGAGACGGGGTTCATCCCATTGCGCAAACGCAAGATGGACTGTGGTTGGAACTGTCAGGCGGGCAGTGGATTTACGCTCCGCTTGTGGACAATCCGCCGACGAACTTGCCCATAGCCCGGAATATTCCGCCTACTCCAATTCTGCTCACTCCTACTCCAGTGCATCTATACGCCAACAAGGATCAAAATAGCGAAAATCACCTTTTTTATATCCGTGGACAGGGTTCAGGAACATGGATACTGGGTAAGTTTGAACCCGGTGTGTATACCTGCATTTTCAATATCGATTCACAATATTTGGTAAATCATGTTAGCACAAGGGCTAATTTAACATTGGTAGAAACTGGACAATGGGCTGGTGGTTTTTTCATCTGGCGACAAGATGCCCCAGACCACTATAACGTTATAATCCGTCATGAAAATGCAGACCTTGTTGATCCAGGATATCTAGATCCGGGTACTATTCGATCTATGATTACAACAATGAATGAGAATACTATATGGGAACTATATTGTGATTTTCAATAAAAACCAATAGGCCTAAAAATATTGAGTAGTTTATGGAAGATCGTGAGGTAGTGTTGCAGTAGGATTTCAACCAGATCCAGTAGATTATCATGCAACTGATGTCGTGGTCATTGACGGTTCTGGAAGGTTGCAGGTGTTCAACCGGCCGGCGCGTCTGTCCTAGACTCCGCGCCGGCCTCGGCGTAGGCAACCGGCTATGTAGCCGTCCCAATGGGCCTAGTACACGGTCATGTACCCAGCGATGGGTTATAATACGGATCCCATGACCCAGCCCATCCGACGAGGGTTTCCCATGTCCCTGAAATACGCCCTGCACCTGACCGCCTCCGAACGGCAAGACCTGACCCGCATCGCCCAGGGCCGCGGCGGACGCCGGCGCCCGCCCCTGTGGCAAGTCGTGCGCGCCCGCGCCCTGCTCAAGTGCGACGCGGGCCCGCAGGGCGCGGGGTGGACGGACGAAGCCGTCGCGGCCGCGACGGAGGGGCGCACCTTGGCGTCAGTGGCCGACCAGGGGAACTCGGTCTATCGCCGCTGGGCCGCCTGGTGCGACCGGGGCGTCTGGCCGCGTCGGATGGCTTACCTGCAGGCCGATCCGGATCGGTCTGCCGTGCGGCTGGACAGCACGGTCGGGCGCGCCCCAAAACAAAAGGACGGATCCCACCCTCGGCCGCAGCCGGGGCGGCTTCGGCACCCAGATCCACATCCTGGCGGATCGCCGCGCCCGTCCCCTACGCCTGCGCGTGACGGGGGCCAGCGCCACGACCGCACCCAGGCCCGGGTGAAGCCTGGACGGACGCGCCGCGGCCCTGCCTGATCGCCGACCGGGCCTATGACGGCGACGCCTTCCGCGCCTAGTACTCCGTCATGCACCTTCTGCCAGGTCATATTCAGAAACTGCCGTTCGGACGCGGTCAGGGGCCGTACGTATTGCGGGGGCATGCGATCCTCGTCGGGGCTGACGCTGACGGTGAGAACGATATATAACCTGGCAGAAGGCGCATGACTGTGTACTAGCGGGAGCCACAGCGCATCGAGGCCGTCATTCCGGCCCGGAAGGGGCGCACGAACCCCCAGCCCCACGACCCGGACCCGGAATGATACCCGCGGCGCGCAAGGCCGTGGAACGGGGCCTCCGGCCTCAAGGGGTGGCGGCGCGTGGCCACCCGCTATGACCCATACGCCTATCGTTGCCTGGGTTTTCTGTACCTAGCCGGGGCTTGGATCTGGCGGCAATCCTACCTCAACAGAACCTAGACATTATCGGTCCAAGTACATGTCCGCGGCTCCAGCGGTCCTCTCTCAAATAGCGTGAACATAACCTCTTCTTGGTTAAGCAAAAGCGTAGTTTCCACACATGAGATCATTCGTTATCCAAATTACTATGCTAGACTTACGGAGATATGCTCTGCCAGAGAATAAATTATGTCAAGTATAGAGAACGCCTTATCTAACAGTTTAGGCAGTAGTCTCATTGTGGATATCCAAAAGGTTGATAAAATATGGCATCAACCATTGGAATTGATGGCTGATTTGATCAAATATGCACAGGATGCATTTCGTAATACAGACAAAGAAATTTCACGTTTTTTGCATGAAAAAAGTTCTAAATTTTTGTTGTATCATGTCGTTTCTACAATGACTGGCCATTCTTTACGGATAACGGATGCTGTGTTATCTCTACTGCAATGTGGACATCCAGATGTGGCATTGGGTTGTGTTCGGACGTTATTTGAACTATACATAGATATGACTTTGATATTATTGGATCCAACAGGGCAACGCGCAAAACAATATGATCACTACGATTTGGGCCATTTTTTAGAAAAAATAATTGAAAAAACAGGAGGAAATGATGATTATAGGGAAAAGCTTGATTGTCTGAAAAAGATGTATTGCAGGAAAAATTTCAAGGATACAGGAGCATGGACTAAGATTCCAGGTGATAACTCTTGTCCCAAGAGTATGGATGGGAAAATAGACTATATTGTCAAATTTACCTCTAATGAAGATTTTGTAATTTTCAAAAATGCTTGGGTTGGGTTAAACAAATGGGCTCACATGACACCTTCAGCCTCGCAGAATCTTCTTGGTTTACATGGAGTTCGGGCGCATCTGGAACGAGCACGTCTAGAAGCTGCACTGTCAGGTAAATCTGCTTTTGGCTTGAATATTCCGATGGATGAAGGAATCACATTTCTTATTCTAGTGTTGACAGAATATTTTAAATTTACTCGCAATATTACAAACAAATCATATGATAATCATATAAAATGGATGGGAATTGCCAAGGGAAAAATATATCAATTGATAAAGAACGATTCAAGATTATCTAGTTATCGCGTTGATCACTAGTACACGGTCAGATTGATAGGGATACGTGTCTAAAGCGGAATTTCGCCTACGTGTTGTCTACGTAATGGTAGTCGATAATTTAGCCAAGTATCTATAGAAACATGACGGAGTACTGGTTCTGTTGATGTGGGATTGCAGCCAGATTCGGGTCGCGTTGGAGAGGGGGAGGGGGACATCCTGCGCGCCCGCGGTTATCCTCCCGGCTATCCCTCTCTTTGCGTGTTGCCCCGAGGATGGCCCCCGATGACCGACATTCTTTTCTCCTGTAAGCTCCTTAGCGGTCCCAGAGGCGATCCTAGGGCCAACTGCACTCAAAGCCATCAAAGCCACAGAATATATCTCAACACGACCTAAAAACAGCCTGTGCTAAGCCCAGCAGAACATGAATGCACGGCCTATTTTCTCTAAACGAAGCTGGGTATTGAATCTAAAATGATACAAGCCTTCTTTCCGCGCCATGGGTAGGTAACTGAAGTTCTACCGTCTCATAGCCTCTGGGCGTTACTTTCACGTCCCACGCATATCCGGATCGATTGATGACGAACAGCAGATTGCCTTCCGCGCTTTCCACCAGACGCGCTTCCGTCAACGGCCGGTATTCTTCTGGTACGCCTTCCACCGCGATATCGGGTTCCAGCTCGGACGGCAACCAGGATTGGAGTAAACCTCGCAGGCTGTGATGAAACGAGGAGACGTAGGAGCGCCCCAAAGGGAAAGTGGGAATCAGCAGTCGGCCTTGGGGGCCGGACTGGATCAGGGCTGGTTCGCCGTTGTCTCGGTAGGTGGCGAAAACTTCGCCTTGGTAGCGGTTGAGGAGCAGGCGATCATGAAACGCGAAGCCGCCGAACTGCCCATTAACATCATTCAGACTCCAACCGGCAATGAAATAGATGGGTTGGATGTGCTCTTGGCAGTCTATCTGCAAGCGATCGCCAACGGCCTGCGTTGCGGCCAGGTTTTGCATGGGCAGTTCCGCGATGACGCGGCCTCCCTTGCGCATGAAGTCCTGCGCCGCCTGCCATTCCGTCTCGCTTATGCCGGGCAGATAGGGTAGGCAGATGACTTCCAAGTCAGTTTCTGGGTCCAGGGTATCTGTCAAGAAGGTCACCTCGTACCCCATGTCCAGAAACAGGGCGTACAGACCGGTCGTAATGTCATTCAGAGGGATGTCCTTGAGGGAAGCCTGCCAGAGGCATTCGCGGGTCGTGAAAATGCCGATCCGGGGCGTGACGTTGCGCCCGGAGGCGATAATGTCCTGATGCGGGCGCAGGCCGGCTATGACCTGCTTGGTGCGGAGGCGCTTCTCCGTATCGTAATTGTCGGCGTCGACCATGCCGTTGATCCACGGCTCCACCCCCGCCATGAGCGGATCCCAGCGGTAGATGTAGAGGGCGTCGATGGCGTGGCTGAAGACCTGGTTGATCTCCGCCTCCAGATGAATGCCCCGCCAGAGCACGTCTTCCCGGAAGGGACCGCCCTGGAACTCCGTGACCCAGGTTTCCTTGTCTCGCGCCAGCGCCTTCAAGAGAGACAGGCTGGCGCCGGCGGACGACGCGGTCCGTTCGTCCGAGCCGCGATACAGGCTGGTGGAGGCGTAACCCAGCCGGGGCGTAACCCACCAGTCTTGGCCGGTGCGATGCGGGGACCAGGGATACGTGAAGTTGAAACTGGCTCGGGCTCCCGGGGCGTTTTCCTCGATGATGCGCACGCCCTCCAAGAGGAAGTCCGACAGGTTCTTGGACATGAATTCCCGCCAGAAGCGCCAATAGCCCGTAGCGGAAGCGTCCGGTTGATCAGGCGGTTCCGCGGCGTCGAAGTCCGGGCAGGCGAGGCCGAAGCTCTGATTGAACTCCGTAATGTCTGCGAAGCGCGCGCGGCAGTGGGCGCGGAAAACGGCCAGGGTATGCGGGTTGTAGCAAGGGTATTCGCCGGGTCCCAGATGCGGTTCGTTATGCACGTCCCAATCCCGCACCGCGGGATGGTCGTGAAAGCGCCGGGCGCTGTCGGTCAGGAGCTGGTTGCGCTGCCGTCGGTATTCCGGATGGTTGATGCAGCATCGTTGCCAGCGGTAATCGTGCGGATGCAACGGATAGGCCTGGCCGTGGCGGTCGATGGACTTGCAGTCCGGAAAGGCCGCTATGAAATCGTTATGCACGTAAAAGGTGGCGAAGCCGTACAGCGCGCTGAGGCCGGCTTCCCGGCAAATGTCGAGCAGGGCGGCGACGTCGTCCAGATCGCTGTCCAGCCCGATGCGAATGCGGATGCTGTCGAACCCCGTGTCCTTGATCATCGCGATATCGCGGCGATAATCGTCCGGGCCGGCCGGTCGCCATTCGGCGCGCGCGGCCATGCCGCCGAAGGGATACTCGTAATGCGTGCCGATAGCCAACGCGGGGGAACGGGACATGGTGGATCTCCTGTCTGGATGGCAATGGTGCTTCGCCTCTCAGGCGCGCGGGACGCGCAACGCGCCGGACGCCTCCGGCTTGCGCGCGGGGGGCAAGCGTTACCCCTTGATGCCTGTCAGCGCAATGCCTTGGATGAAGGTTCTCTGGGTAAAGAAAAACAGCGTGACGACCGGCACCGTGAGCACGGTGGTCACGGCCATCATCCAGCCCCAATGCACGCCCGAGGTGCTGGCGAACACCTGGATGCCCAGGGACAGCGTGTATTTGCCCGGATCGTTGAGATAGATCAGGGGGCCCAGGAAATCGTTCCAGCTGTTGAGGAACTGGAACAGGGCCACGGTGGCCAGGGCCGGTTTGGACAGCGGCAGGATCACGCGCCACAAGATGCCGGCGGCCGTGCATCCGTCGATGGTGGCGGCGTCATCCAGCTCCCGCGGCAGGCCCAGGAAGAACTGGCGCAGCAGGAATATGAAGAAGGGCACGCCGAACGCATGCAGGATGATCAGCGGCCACAGGGTGTTCACCATGCCCAGGCGGCGGAAGATGATGAAGAGGGGCACCATGGTCACCTGATAGGGCAGCATCATGGTCGACAGCATCAGGAAGAAGCAGGCGTTGCGCCCGGGCCAGCGCAGCCGGGAAAAGCTGTAGGCGACCAGCGTGCTGGAGATCAGGGTCAGCGCGACCGCCGCCACGGCGACGGTCAACGTGTTGCGCAATTGCTGGAGAAAGGGGAAATAGCCCAGCGCTTCGGGATAGTTCGCCCAGCGGAAGGGCCGGGGAATCCAGACGGGCGGCAGCTGGAAGATCTGATCCAGTTCCTTGAGCGAAGTGGACACCAGCCAGAAGAAGGGCAGAAAGAACAGCAGGCCGAACGAGAACAGCCACGCGTGCCCCAGCAGCTGGCTCCAGAGCCGTTGGGCGGAGCGCGAACTCCGGTCGAAGAGACGGACGGCGGAGGCCATGGCGGGCGGCCCGGGGGCCTAGCGTTGCTCCTCGCCTTCGTAGTACACGAAGCGCGCGGACGACTTGAAGACGAGCAGGGTGGCCGCCATGACGACGAGGAACAGGATCCAGGCCATGGCGGAGGCGTACGGCATCTTGAAGTGTTCGAAGGCGTTCTCGTAGAGGTACAGGGCGTAGAAGCGCGTAGCGTCCAGCGGTCCGCCCCGGGTCATGATGAAGGCCTGCGTGAAAATCTGGAAGCCGTTGATCAGGCCGATGATGAAATTGAAGAAGATCACGGGCGACAGCATGGGCAGGGTCACGTTGCGCACCCGCGCCCAGGGGCCGGCCCCGTCGATCATGGCCGCTTCGTAGAGCTGGACGGGGATATCCTGCAACCCGGCCAGGAAGATGACCAGCGTGCCGCCGATGGTCCACACTCCCATGATGATGAGCGCCGGTTTGGCCAGTTCCGGCACCGCCAGCCAGCCGGGGCCGTGGATGCCGAAGAGGTCGAGCAGGGCGTTGATCAGCCCGTATTCCGGGTTGAAGACCCACAGCCAGAGGACGGACGTGGCCACCACGGGCACGATCGTGGGCAGGTAATAGACGGTGCGGTACACCGAGACGCCCTTGAGGTTCAGGTTCAGCACCAGCGCCAGGAACATGGCCAGCAGGACGTGAAAGGGAATGCCGATCACGACCATGTAGAGGGTGTTGTACAGGGACTTCCAAAACAGGTCGTCCTGGAAAAGCAGTTCCTGGAAGTTGGCGAACCCGACCCAGATCATGGGTTCGCCCAGGCGGGTGTATACGTGCAGGCTATAGTAGAAAGACGCGACGACGGGAAAGAGCGTGAACCCGCAAAAACCCAGGATCCAAGGCAGGGCGAACGTTACGCCCACCCGCAGTTGCCTGCGCTCCTGGCGGGAAAACCGTACGGCCATAGAGGATTATGAGGAAGCCCACGGAAGAAGCGGGCAACGCCTGCGGTTCAGGCGGGGCGCCGTCGCCGACGGGAGGGAAAACGGCGAGGGACGGCGGCCCGCCCTTGAGGCGGCGGCCATCCCTCGCGTCAGGCAGTGAACGGCGTAACCGTACGCGCAGCCGAGGCGCGCGGCTAGGCCGTCTGTTCGCGGAAGTCGTTCAGTTCGTCCTGCACTTTGGCCGTCATGTCCGCCAGGGCTTGCGCCGGTTCGATCCGGCCATGCACGACCTGATCGACGATCCGGGTCATTTCCTGCTTGTAGATGGACAGGACCGGAATGCGCGGCCACGCGCGGCCGCTGGTCTCGGTCAATTCGACGAACAGTTCGTTGAAAGGCAGCGCATTCAGGAAATCCGGATCGCGGGCGGCGGAATTCAAGGGCGGAATGTCGCCGACCAAGTTGCCGAATTCAATCTGATTCTGCGCGGACGCCATCTCCAGGGCCAGCTTCCAGCCGCCTTCCGGATTCTTGGCGCCGGTCGGCACGTTGAACATGGCCCCGATTTCGACCAGGCTGGTGTGCCCGATGCCCGGCGCCGCCGGCGATTTGGCGACCGTGTAGTTCAGGTCCGGCGCGTAGCGCGGGATCCAGCTGCGCTTCCAGCTGCCGTCGATCTGCATGGACACCTTGCCCACGTACCAGGGATCGTCGCTGGACATGGTGGCGCGCCCGAAACCGGAGCGGAAACGTTCGATCTTCTCGATATCGTACTTGTCGGCGTAGCTGCGGAACCATTCCAGCGCCTGCAGCAGGCCCTCGTCCTGATCCGCCGTAATCGTATCCGTGTCTTCGTCGTAGAACGTGGCGCCGTGCGCCCAGCCCCAATGCCACAGGTTGCTGTTCTGCCAGGGCAGGAAGCCGAGCCGGGTCAAGTTGCCGTCGTCGTCCCAGGTCGTCATCCGTTCCCCGAGCTCGTCCAGGCCGGCCGTCTCGGTCGGGAGATTGTCGGCGTCCACGCCTTCGGCTTCCAGCTGCTCGCGGTTCAGATGCAGGCCCCATACGTTGAGCGTATGGCCCGTGCCCCAAAGGTGTCCTTCCGACCACAGCGCTTCCCACGCGGGCACGGACCAGCCTTCGCCGTCGAAGCCGTCCGCGGCGGCGTAGTCTTCCAGCGGCTGCAACAGGCCGCGCGGCCCCCAGCTGTACGCCTGCGACCACAGCGAGACCATATCGGGCGGGTTGCCGCCCTCGATGGCGACCTGCGCTTTCTGCGCCACGTTGCCCCAGCCGATGGACATGAAGATCGCGTTCTCGCCCGTTCGTTCGTTGAAGCGTTCCACCTGATTCTGCGCCTGCGCCGCTTCTTCCAAGCCGAACATGGACCAGTAGATGATGGGCAGATCTTCCCGGCTCGGTTCCGCGGCGGACGGCACCGTGGCCGGCAATTCGCAGGCCGCCAAGAACGCCGTGCCGAGGCCGAGCGCGGAAACCTGCAAGAAGCGTCGGCGGCTCAGACCGTGAGTCCGTTGCGTTGACATATGCTTTTCCTCTGCAAAATGGAATGCGGAATCGACTTTATCCTAACACAGGCAGGCAATGCGTCCTAACGCCTTCCGAAGAACGCCGTGACGCTGGATCGGTCCGGTTTATGCGCTTCGGGTATCGGGTTCGTCAAGGGCGAAAACGCAGGCGCAAGCCGGGGCCGCCATCTTCCGGTTGGGTTAACGGAGCGTCTCATGCAGGTGCCGCGCGCCAGATCCGAGACGTCGGTTCCGGGTTTGGCGGACGCGCCATGGGGTCCGTCCATCCGACTGACTTTGCGCGCGACCCGCCTTGTTTCCCCTGAGGAATTCGCCCGTTCCCTGACGCGCCGCCCTTGGATGCCGGAGGCGCAACGGCTCTCGACTGAAGGCCAGGACGCATCGATCCCGTCGGGGCCCGTTCAGCCATCCGCCTCCGTTCCGGGCGCCTTGACCGCGGGTCTTTCCTGCGCCGCGAGCAGGGTACCGGCCCCCGCTATCGAGGCCCACTCGTAGGGCGGACGCGCCCGCGGCGCCGCGTCCCGCGTCTCTTTGGCGGACGCCTGGACGAAGTTCAGACCCACCCCCACGACGCGTTTGCCTGCGGCGGCGTACTTGTTCAGATACCCCCGCGCTGCGATTTGCTCCAAGGCGGCCGCGGCACTCTGGTTCAGCTTCAATTCGAATACGTAGAACGTATCGCGCGTTTCCACGACGATATCCGCGCGCCCCCGGCGTCCCGGCGCTTCGGAATCCACGCGCAGGACGCTCTGGCACAAGGCGCAGATCAGGTGCAAGGCGATCTGGTAGTTGCTCTCTGCGGCCAGTTCCTGATAGGACACGCGGTCCAGGATCTGATCGAAGGCGTCGATTGCGCTGCGGCAGTCATGGTCGCGCAAGGCGCGGGCCATACGCTGCACGAGTTCCCATTCGGGACTGGCCCGGCCCATCATCAAGCCCAGATAGGTGAAGCACAGACCCTCCTTGAGCGCAGTTTCGACCTCCCAATTGGGAAAATCCAGCCGTACCTGGCCGTCCGCGTCCCGCACCAGCGTCAGAAAACCCGTTTGGTACAGCAAGGCGTTCAAGGAGGGACGGCGCCAATCGAACGTGGACTGCGCGCCGGCGGCGTCGAAGTCGATGTGACGCAAATCCTGGCGTTCCGCGGCCATGTAGCGAAACAGAAACTGGGTTTGGCCCAAGGTCAGCCACGGGCGCGGCCAGGCTGTGGCCTGAATTTCACGCGCGTCCTTGGCCTGCGTCAGCTGCCTGAGCGCGGTCAAACAGGAAATCGGGTTGTATACCGGCTCGCCGGTGACCGCGAAGCGGTAGCCGTTGTAATGGCGGCGCAACGCGTTCCGCATGTCCGCCGCGGATTGCCCGCAATACGTTGCGGCTTGTTGCAGATGGCCCGCCAGATAGCGGTCGATCTCGGGTTCCGTAAACCCGCAAAGGCCGCTGTAGGAGGCCAGGTCGGACAGGTTGTCCAGGTTGTTCAACGCGGAGAACAAGCCCGCGCCTTCCACGCGCAGGATGCCCGTGAGGAAAACGAAGGTCAGGCAGGCGTCCATCTTTTTCAGCACGCGATAGAAGGCGCACAGATGATCCAGTATGCGGTCCTGGCGTTCCCTTGACGGCCGCGCGCCGGCGCTCCACAGATCCGTCAAGGGCGCGTCGTACTCATCCACCAGAACCGCTACGCCCCGGTCTGCGCGCCGCGCGCGCAAATCCCAGATCGCATCCTCCAGGGCTTCCCAGGACAGCGCGTCCGGCGCCGGCGCGAGGCCGTACGGGCGCAGGCCTGCGCCCACGACGCGCCGCAGGGCGCGGTGCATGTCGACGTCCGGCTCCGACGCGCCCGTGCTGGACATGTCCAGCTGCAGCACGGGCACGCGGGGCGCATGCTCCAGGAACCCTGATTGGCCTATATCCAGGTCCTGGAACAAGGCATCGTCCGCGCGCCCGAACAGATGCGCCAGGGTGGATACCAGGAGCGACTTGCCGAACCGCCGCGGACGCGCCAGGAAGACGTAGCGCCTTCGTTCGGCCAGCATACGCTGGATGTAGGCGGTCTTGTCTACGTAGACTTGGCCGTTCCGGCGTAACGTGGCGAAATGCGCTGTATCCAACGCCAGGGGCGGCAAGGATCCCATGGGACGTTCCCGATTTGCGCGCGGATCTTCGGCCTCATTGTACCCGTTCGGCCCGCGCGCGAAAGCGTGCGCTGCCTGCCGTAACGGGAGACGGAACAGCCCCGACTGCATGCTGAGCCTTGATGGGCCAAGCGTAATTCCCGCGCGTAGCGGGCTGTTTGGGGTGGCGCGGATCTATCTGAGCGTCACGCATGCGCAGCGCGCAAGGCTTGAGCGGCACCTTGGCCAGATGGGAAGCCGATGGGATGCCCGTTTCCGTGCCGAACGAACGAGGCAGTAGGCAGAAGTTGCCCAACAGGCGGAAAAAGAGTACACTATTTCTATCATATCGTCTCGGCGCGTGGACCTCTGCGGGCAGCGACCTCGGGGTCCTGTCCTGTGCAGCGTCGGCGGACGGCTGAGTCTTGCAGGAGAACGTCAGGAGCGAAAGAAGCCCATGTCCGCCGCCGTCCCCATGCCCTATGACGCCCTGTTCAAGTTGCTCCTGGGGCATCCCCTGGTCGTCCTGCATCTGATCCGGGGGTTTCTGCAACCCCGGCTGGATTTCCCGTTGCGGGAGGCGCACCTGCATGAGCAGTTGCATGATATGGACAAGGAATGGATTACGTCCGACCTGGGGCACCGCGTCAGCGACAAGGTCTGGTTGTTGCGCGATCCGGACGGACAACCGCGGCTCGCTTTGTTGCTGGAAGGGCAGTCCAGCTACGCTGCCGACATGACCGTCCGTATGGCGACCTACGTGAACGGATTGCTGGAGAATCTGGAGCGGCACGGCTTGCGGCAAGCGAACGGCGCGCCCCTGGAAATAATGCCGCTGGTTTTCCATGTCGGACGGCATCCGTGGGCTACGCCGTGGCACCTGTACGCCACTTCCGAGCGGCTACGCGGCGCGTTGGGCTTTCGTCCGGGCATGACGATCGATATCCATGACTTTGCGCACCGGGAGTTGCCTCCCGCCAATCTGGTTTCCTGCATCATCGCGTGGGAACTGGATTGCCTGCACAGGGAAGGCAAAATCGGTCGGGTCGGCCAGTCGGCGCGACGTATAATCCAGCAGGATCTCTGGCCCCTGCTGGCGAGCAGTCCGGTGGCCTTGCGCAACGACTTCGCGCGCTACTTGGCGACGCGCCTGCAGGGCGAGGTGCCGGGGACACCCTTGCGGCCGGAAGCGTTCGTTTCATTGGAAGTGTTGGAGGCAGATATGGTTACGTGGGACGAAATCAGGGTTGCCCTGCGTCAGGAGGGCAAAGAAGAGGGCAGAGAAGAGGGGGAAGCCCGGAAATTGGCGGAATTCGTCACCTTGTACTGGAATGAGGCCGTGGGGCAGGCCTTCCAGGCGCGCTTAGAGAACCAAGATGCCCGCGACTGGCCGGCCCTGCGCGATTTGCGGGCCGCGTACGAGGACGGACGCGATCCCTGCGCGTTGCTGGATGCCTCCGGTGCGTCGCCCATGCCCAAGGCGAACGGCCGTGCCTCAGCGGCCACCTGACTCCACGGCATCGGCCCGCGCGCAGGCTACAGACTGGTCAAGCGATCCGGATCAGTCAATTGACGTGATCGCCTAACGTCTCAAAGAGTTTTTCCGCTTTGGTTGGCTGGCGCAATCCCAAGACTGCGCGCGCCTGGACGATGCATCTGCCGGGCCCGGTGAGGAGGTGCTTGCAACTGCGAGCGTTGGCTACATAAGAAACGGAGAAGCAGATATGGTTACGTGGGACAAAATCAAGGTTGCCTTGCATCAGGAGGGCAGAGAACAGGGCAGAAAAGAGGAGGCAGCCCGGAAACTGGTGGAATTCGTCACCTTGTACTGGAATGAGGCCATGGGGCAGGCCTTCCAGACGCGCTTGGCGCACCGAGATGCCCGCGACTGGCCGGCCCTGCGCGATTTGCGGGCCGCGTACGAGGATGGACGCGATCCCTGCGCGTTGCTGGAGGCCTCCGGTGCATCGCCCATGCCCAAGGCGGACGGCCGTGCCCCAGCGGTCACCTGACTCCACGGCATCGGCCCGCGCGCGGGCTACGGTCTGGTCGGGCAAGATCGCGTGGATGCCGGATTGCCCGCGGCGCGGGAGGGTCAACGCTCCAGAGCAGGCAATCGGTGCAATCGCCTAACGTCTCAAAGAGTTTTTCCGCTTTGGTTGGCTGGCGCAATCCCAAGACTGCGCGCGCCTGGACGATGCATCTGCCGGGCTCGGTGAGGAGGTGCTTGCAACTGCGAGCGTTGGCTACATGAGAAACGGAGAGGCCGATATGGTTACGTGGGACGAAATCAAGGTTGCCCTACACCAGGAGGGTAGAGAACAGGGAGCAGCCCGGAAACTGGTGGAATTCGTCACCTTGTACTGGAATGAGGCCGTGGGGCAGGCCTTCTGGGCGCGGTTGGAGAACCGGGATGCCCGCCACTGGCCATCCCTGCGCGATTTGAAGACCGCGTATGAGGACGGACGCGATCCCTGTGTGTTGCTGGAGGCCCCCGGTGCATCGCCCATGCCCAAGGCGAACGGCCGTGCCTCAGCGGCCACCTGACTCCACGGCGTCGGCCCGCGCGGTCGGGCAAGATCGCGTGGACATCGGATTGCCCGCGGCGCGGAAAGGTCAAGCGATCCGGATCTGTCAATGGGCGCGACAGCCTAACGCACCAAAGAGTTTTTCCGCTTTGGTTGGCTGGCGCAATTCCAAGACTGCGCGCGACTGACGATACATCTGTCGGGCTCGGTGAGAAGGTGCTTGCAACTGCGAACGTTGGCTACACGAGAATCTGAGAAGCAGAATGGTTACGTGGGACGAAATCAAGGTTGCCCTGCACCAAGAGGGCAGAGAAGAAGAGGCCACCCGGAAACTGATGGAATTCGTCGCCTTGTTCTGGGATGAGGCCACGGGGCAGGCCTTTGAGGCGCGCTTGGAGAAAAAGGATGCCCGCGTCTGGCCGGCCTTGCGCGATTTGCGGGCCGCGTACGAGGAGGGGGGATGCGATCCCTGCGCGTTGCTGGACGCCTCCGGTACGTTGCCCACGCCTGGAGCGAACGACCGTCCTTCGACAGTAACCTGATCTTAAAACCCCAGACCTCACGCGGGCTACGGGCTGTCCAGGATCACCCAGGATTTGGATTGCCCGCGTCGCGGGAAGGCCAGATGATCCGAACAGGAAGCAATGGCTTGATGAACCCTTGCGCATCCCCTGCAAACAGATCCGCCTTTGCAAACAAGCCGTAACTTGGAAACTTGAAGGCCAGTTGCCCGTTTGGAATCCGCCTCCTCGGTTGGATACGGGAAGAAACAAGCAAAAAACGGGTCAGCTACCGATCCAACGCCTTGGGACCAGAGCTCGCTACTTCATCCGCCCGCGCCTTTCTCGGCGCGGACCTCTCCCGCGCGGTCAACTGCGTACCTGCTCCCGGGAGCGCGTCCCACGCGTAACGCAGCTGGGCCTCTTCGGCTCCCGCGCGCGGCCTTGGGCCGGATGGCTGGATGAAGTTCAGGCCGATCCCCACCACACGTTTGCCCTCAGCGTCGTACTTGGCGAGATAGCCTCGGTTCCGGATCTGCGCAAGGACGGCCGTTACGCTTTGGTTGAGCTTCAGCTCGAATACGTAGAACGTATCGCGCGTTTCCACGACGATGTCTGCGCGTCCCTTGCGTCCCAGCACTTCAGCGTCTACGCGTAAAATGCTTTGGCATACCGTACAGACCAGATGCAGGGCCATCTGATAGTTGCTCTCCGCTTCCAGTTCTACGTAGGACACGCGATCCAGGATCCGGTCGAAAGCGTCCAAGGCGCGGGCGCAATCGCGGTTCTCCAAGGCGGCAGCCATATCCCGGACCAGATCCCATTCGGGACTGCCCTTGCCAATCCGGCGCCCGAAGTAGGCGTGATGCATGCCTTCGGCGAGGGCGGAGCGCACCTCCCAGTTCGGGAAATCCAGCCCGACAAGGCCATCTTCCGGATCCCGGAGCAACGTGAGAAAGCCCGTCTGGTACAGCAGAGCGTTCAAGGAGGGATGGCTCAAATCGAACATGGATCGCGCGCCGGAGGCGTTGAAGTCAAGGTCGCGCAGGGTTTGCCCTTGCTCTTTCATGTACTGGAACAGGAACTGGGTTTGCCCCAAATCCAGCCACGGATACGGCCAGTCCGTCGCCTGAATCTCGCGGGCATCCTCAGCCTGCAGGCATTGGCTCAGGGCGGTCAAATACGAAATCGGGTTGTACACGGGAGCCCCGGTCGCGGCGAAGCGGTATCCGTTGTAATGGCGACGCAAGGCGGAGCGCAAGGCTGCGGGCGACTGGTGGCAGTTGCGGGCTGCTACCCGGAGATGCGGAGTCAGATAACGGTCGATTTCGTCTTCGGTAAACCCGCACAGGCCGCTCCACGAGGCCAGATCAGACAGGTTGCGCACATTGTTCAACGCGGACAGCAGGCCGGATCCTCCCATGTGCAAGATGCCCGTAAGGAAGGCGAACTGCACCGCGTCGTCCCAGTTCTTCAGCGTACGGTAGAAATCGCGCAGATCCGACAGCGTTTCCTGTTCATCGTCAGGCGCGGCGGAAGCATGGGCCAGCAGGCGCATGAGCGGCGCGTCGTACTCGTCCACGAGCACTGCGAACTGGCCGTAGCGCGACTGCAAATGATCGAACAAGTCGTCCAAGGCTCCCCAGGGCGGGGCCTGCGCCACCGGCTCGAAGTCGAAGCGACGGGAGAGGCGATGCACCAATCGCGTCAATTCGCTGCGTACGGCCGCGGGCGAGTTCCCCGCGACCCGCGCCATGTTCAGAATCAGCACAGGCACGCGCGGCACGTCTTGCAAGCGTTTCGCCCGGGCGATATCCAAGTCTTGAAACAGCGTATCGTCCTCTCGGCTGAACAGATGCGCCAGAGTGGATACCAGGAGCGACTTGCCGAACCGGCGCGGCCGCGCCAGAAACACGTACTGCATGCGTTCTTCCAGCAACATGCGCTGAATGTAGGCGGTCTTGTCTACGTAGACCTGTCCGTTGCGGCGCAAGGCGGCGAAGTTGGCCGTATCCAAGGGCAGGAGCGGCAATTGAGACATGAAGAAAAGAGCAGTCGGAACGGTTGCGGATCCTCATTATACCTGTCCTGATCTGCGGGAAGGCCGCTCTGCCGGTCGCGCTAGAGGCGCGAATGAGGGCCGGCGAGGCCAAGCCTTTTGTGAGCGCCAATGGGAAGGATCATGGCCATGGCACTGTCCAGAGCTGGGCTGTTTCTGCCTCCCGATGGTTGGAAGGCTAAGTCCGCTATGGTACTTAATACGACCTACAGGAATGCTGTTGCTTTGTCTTCTGGATCGTATCTTGGCGCGCTGCGATGGGCGTACGCCATTCCGCCTGGAGGGGCGCTCCCGTCAATGCGCTGGAGCCCAGTCTGAACCTCTTAACATAGAGGTAAAGCGCTCTGAACAGCCTCTCAAGCGCGGAATCTCGCCTTTTTCGTACAGCCTCTAGCCATATGGTTCGTAGAAGTACGCGCCTTTTACGCTTCCCTTTGCCTATACGTTACCGGAGGCGTCTTGTTCATTCTGTATCGGTGCTGGCACCGATCCTTGGCCCAAAAGCCTCTGTATGCGCAATGTCAGTTGTTTCTGCAAGTCGGCCACATCGCGCCACACGATCGTGACATGCGGCTTCAAATCAAAGTGAATGTTTGCAAGCGAGTCGCGGCGACAGGTAAGAATAACGGGAATGTTCAAGCCTTCGGCAAAGCCCGCTTCATAATAGACGTTGCCGCGCGCGCGGTCCTGGTCGCATATGTTGTTGCACGTGAGGTCAGCCACCACGAAACGAGATTGACGGATTGAGGCAATGATCTTGTCGTAAACCAAGCCGATATGCCGATATAGTGATCTTCGTTGACGCGGTAAGGTTCGTAACCGGCCTTTTGGATCGCCGGTTTGAAACCGTTCTGCCATGCCTCCTCCATGCTGCAGTCGAACCACATGGCCATGAAACCGCGCCGGCCTTGGCCGCGGGTTCGATCCTTCTCTTCAACGAACGCGCGGGCCGGCAACTTGATTTGACAAGCATAGCCCATGCCCTCTGATCCGGCCTCAAGCTCAAGCCAACCCTGATCACGGGCATGGACGAAGAATTCATGAAGGCTGTGCTCGTGGATGCAATCACTGACTATCAGCAAATAGAGCAGGGCTTGGTGGCCTGCCACATGCATAGGGACGAGATCCGTGCGCGCTTTCCAATAACTACGTATTTGTTGATCACTACATTGGCCATATCCCCCGTATTGAAACCAGAGATTGTATCGCCCTCGATTGGATTTATCAATCAATTCACGTATAAAAGACAGAATTCTTTCCTCTATGGAAGGACGCGATTGAAACCAAGCCAAAATCTGCTCGCGGTCTAGGCGCACGGGTTGCTTGTACAGCCGATAGTGCTCAGTAATCCAATAACTCAGGCGGGTTTTCTCCCATTTGCCTAGGTTCTGTTGATGTAGGATTTCAGCCAGATCCAGTAGATTATCATGCCACTGCTGTCATAGTCATTGACGGCCCTGGAGGGCCGCGGATTCAACCGGGTGGAACCGGCCGGCGCGTCCGGTCTAGGTACCGAGCTGGCTGTGGCACAGGCCGTGGGCCGCTTAACTGCTCCCACGAACCTAGGTACGCTCCTCCCGTACGTTGTCCTCATTTTATATGACAAATAAAACATGACAAATTACCTAATGCGAGAGCCTTTGGCGTACAAGCCCGAGCCCCGTACCCATGGTAAGGTTGAGATAGAGGGGACGGATGAAGGCACATCTCAACGCTATCTGGCTCTGGCTACACTCAAAGCGCCACAGAATCTACCTCAATACGACCTAGCTCTGGCTGAAATCCTACATCAACAGAACCTAGGCCTTGGAGTTCTGGAAGGGCATCGGGCCTCAACGTGATCCTCGCGTTGTTGAGGCGCGGCGAATGAAAAATTCTTCTCTCCAGATCGTCGTTTTCAGGCACTCCGTCCCAAATGGGGCATGTCATACCCGTTCTCTCCTGTTTCTCATTGCATGCTGTTTGCCATCCTCTTTATATCCGATAATCACCGCTCAAGACCAAATTCTTGGCAAGGGTTGATATTCACTGCAAGCGAAGTAACGGCATGGGCATGGATTTACCAAGATTGGCTCGCAGCGCTGCATATTCCCCTTTACCTTTCGTTCATGGAAATCGTTGCATAGTTGTCAAGAGATACGTTCATCTTTACGAATGGTGAAGACACCTGCCATTGGAATAGCGGTAGGCGTAGATGTAGGCATTTGGGTATTGGCGTCATCGGCTGGCGTGGTGAGGCTGATCTTCGGACTGGCGTGGCTGTCGGAATCCCCCTGACGCTGAGGTTTCTGATTACGCCCGTGATAGAGCCTGCTGGCAATCTCAGCAGAATTGCCAGAATCACCGCTTTATTCATGTCTTGATCTCGGATTCGGAACCGAGATCGCCTTCCTGCGTTCCGAATAGAATGTCGCCGATGTCTTTCCAAATGGCGGCCAGCTCGTCCTGGATATACGCCCACCCGTCGTAGTCGCCAGCGTCCAGCGCATTTTCCGCGCATTCGCATTCCGTGGCCATTCTGTCGAACAGATCCCGCAATTGCAAGGCCTCTTCTTTGCCGATGTTGGCCGTTTCCATGTCGTCCCTCCCACTCAAATAAACAAGACGGATTGGCCCGCCGGAACTCGAACCCGGAACCCGCGAATTAAAAGTCCGCGGCTATTGTCCAGTTGAGCTGCGGGCCAGCAGGGGCCGCCTGGCGGGGCAGTCCCGTTGATTTCATGGTTGCCCCTCGTTTGCGAGGCGTTATCCGGGCGTCTCTCCATCGTACGCGCCGGCGCGGCGTTGATGGAGTACTGGGACCGACTGTCTATACTGCATCCCAAACGCTTATTCGGCCGCATACGTCTGCAGTTTCCATTCCGTGATTGCGCGCCGGTCGCTATCGAAATTCACGCCCAAGCCGATGACAGGGCGTCCCTCTTTCAGATAAGGCAGGTGATAGCCTTTGGCCTCGATTTGCCGTAACGCGTCTTCGGCCGCGCCGTCCAGCTTGTACTCCAGAATGACCGCCTTGTCGGGCAGTTCCGCGATCGTGTCCATCCGCGCTCGGTGCGTACTGATTTCCGAGCTGGTGCGGAAACCCATCAGGGCGAAAGTCAGGTGCAGCAGCGACCGGTAGTATTGATGCTTGCGCAGATGGATTTCATGGGGAATGCGCGCCAGCAAGGCGTTGAACTGCGCGATGAACGCCGCGTAATCATCTCGTTGCAGGGCTGTCGTCAGAGCATCCAACGCCTTGCGAACAATGTGCGGAGCCTGCGCGTAGTCCGCCAGCAGAGACGTCAGGAATGCCTGCTCCACTTCCCGGTTGGGAAACGCGGTCACGTAACGTTGGGTTTCGGGATGGCGTTGCAACGTCAGATATCCGGTCTGCAACATAACGGCATGCAGGTCCGGATTCTTCCAGCCGTAATAGGCGGACCCGATGTCGCGGGCGTCTTGGCCGACCAGATCCTGCACGTTTTCCCGCCGCCTCCGGATCAGCCGCGTCAGGAACGCGGGCGCGCCGGAAGCAACCCAGTAATGCGCGAACTGTCGATCATTCAGGCATTGGAGCGTGGAATAGGGGTTGTACACGCGGGCACCGTCCTCGGCGAAAAGATAGCCGTCGTACCAGCGCCGCATGTCTTGCCGCACTGCGTCCGCGCTGGTTCCCCGCGCCCGCGCCATATCTTCCACGTAAGGCGTCAGGAAGCGATCCAGTTCCTCTTCCGTGAAGCCGGCCAGCGCGCTGAACTCCGGCAGGCAGGAAATGTCCTTGAGATTGTTCAGGCCCGAAAAGAGGCTGGTGCGCGCGAACCGCGTCACGCCGGTCAGGAAGACGAACCGCAAGTGCCGGCTGTTGGCTTTGAGTACGCCGTAGAAGCCCCGCAGAACGTCCCGGATGCCCGCCAGCTCCGCGTGACGTTCCAGGTTCTGGAGGATAGGCGCGTCGTACTCGTCAATCAGCACTACGACCTTCGGTCCGCGCGCGGCCAAGCGCTGGATCAATGCGCTCAGTAATCGTCCGCCCGTATTGGCTCTGGACGGCGGCGTTTCGCCCGTCGCGACGTATAAGGCTTCCATCTGGTACAGCAGTTCTTCCTTGAGGGAAACCGCATTTTCTGTATGCCATTCCGCCATATCCAGACGAATGACGGGATGCGGCGTCCAATCCCAATCTTGGTCGTGAATCCAGGTGCCGGCGAACAGCGCGCGTTCTCCCTGAAACAGGGCTTCCAGAGTGGATACCAGGAGCGATTTGCCGAAACGTCGCGGGCGCGCCAGGAAGGCGAACTGGTTTTTGGGCTGCACCAAGGCGGCGATATAACGGGTTTTATCCACGTACAGCAAGCCCGTTTGACGCAAAGTCCAGATATCGCCGGTGGCGATCGGCAAGTCCGGTCGTTGGCTGTCAGCTTTCATGGAACCGCTCTGGGATGGGACGCATCTATATCTATGCATCGCGTTACGCGCGGAAGTACAGCCCCCTGCGCGCAACCTGGACGCGCAAGGAGCGCCGGTTCCGACGAAAAGCAGGGCGCATCGGTTCAGAGTGCGTCGCGCAACCGCTCTACTTCCCGCTCAGCCGCTGCCAGTTCCGCTGCCAGCTGATCGCGCCTGGCGAGGGCTTGATTCAGTTGCGCTCGGGCCTGGGCCAAGGCCGTTTCGTTGCCGTACAGCTTCTTTCTTCTCTGCAAGTGGAGATCGATCATTTCCAGATGGGTAGGATACCAGGCGTCGAGCGAAGGATCCCAGAACCGGAACCGCATGGCAGGTTCTCCCTGCTTGGATGGCTTCATTGGCCTGCTCACGGATACCAACCCCAGCCAGGTTTGCAAGGCGTCACTGTAGTAACGCACGTCGTCTTTCCTCTCTTCCCCCGGGATCGCCGCGTATCCCCCTTGCCACAGGCGCCAGCCCTGCAAGGGCTGAGGCAGGCAATCTCCGTACGGGTCGTATTGCCAGTATTCCGGGATGCCCAATTGGGCGTAGAGCTTGAATTTATGTTCCGTATCCCGGATCAGAGAGTTGGTCGTGACGATTTCCATGACGAAATCCGGCGGCTTGCCGGTCAGCCAAAAGCGATAAGAGGCATTGGCACCGAGGTTGACATTGAAGGCGACCATGCCGTCATGTTCAAAAGCGGGATGCAATTCGCCTTCCTGCGCATAGACGTTGGTGTTCACTTCCACGACATGGGGTTGAGGCCAGTCCTCGGATAGAAACCGCAAAGCCGAATAAACGTACATACGCGCATCGCCGTGCAATGGGAAATCACCTGTGTTAGGCGTCCGGTCATGAGGATACATTGGATCGGCTCGAATCTTGATTGTCGTTGCGTTTGCCATGGATACCGTTTGCTACGCTTGCGGATGAACGAGGCCAATCGAAATGAGTCGAACGGCAACGGATTGACTTGGCCGACATCAGCTACCGGACAGCCAATCCATAGCATTATATACGATAATATAGACAATCGCCTCTGCCAGAGGGCATGCTTATCCAACGGGCTCCGAGGCGAGAGGGCCGCGATATCGCCTCATGCAACGCGGACGCGTATACGCGCCTGAAATGGGTACCCGGGCGGGGACATGACTCGCGGCGGCCGCCCGTCGCGCGCACGGCGTCGTATGGTGGAGGCCGCCGCTTGGCGCGCTGTGTCGCAGCGTAAGAACGACATTCTCATTGCCATCGCAACGCGCGTAGCGTAGAACCAAGCCGCAGGATTTTTCGTTGCGACCACCGCAGTTTCGAATGCAGGTTGCGCGCAATCCGTCGTAGGCAGGTCGATCAACATCGGGCCTGGGCGCTCCGTTCCGATCGAGAGGCCGTGATCGTCCCTGTGGCTCCCCCATAGAAAGGCCGTGATCGTATTCCGGCTGTCTTATGCGCTGCTGCATGGACGCGCAGGCATGCGCTCTGATTCTCCGCGGCCAAGAGCATTCTGCCTGCGATTTGATCTCTATACGCGCGCCAAGAGATCTATAATCTTTCCCTTGGTCAGGCGTATGCCTGCGCCAATGTCTGACCGGGAGGAGAAGTTACCGTGCTGGATATCGTTTGGATGAGGGAACATCCGGAGGCGCTGGCCCAGGGCTTGCAAAGCCTGGGCGCGGACGATGCTCCTTGGCAGGAGGCGCTGGCGCTGGACGCCCAACGCCGGAAACTTTTGGTCGAGGTCGAAACGTTGCGCCGCGAACGCAACGCGAAATCCAGGCGGATCGGCGATCTCTTCAAGGCTGGACAAAAGGCGGAGGGCAACGCGCTGCGCGCCGAAATGGCGGCCGTCAATCAAAAGATTGCCGCGCTGGAAACGGAGCTGCAGGCCGCGGAAGGGCAGCTGCGCGACGCCATGCTGCAGATTCCCAATTTGCCGGAACCGGACGTGCCGGTATCGGACGCCGCGGACGATTTCGAGATCGTGAAGGTCCGCGGCGCGGCGCCGGCTTTCGATTTCCGGCCCCAACCCCATTGGGAACTGGGGGCGCAGTTGGGCATTCTCGACCTGGAACGGGGCGTCAAGCTGGCCGGCAGTCGCCAGTACATTCTCAAAAAGGCCGGCGCCCAACTGCAACGGGCCTTGAGCGCCTGGTGCCTGGATACGTTGACGCGGGAACATGGATTCGAGGAAGTGTACCCGCCTTTCATGGTGCATGAGGACTGCATGATCGGCACGGGCAACCTGCCCAAATTCGGCGACGAACTGTACCAGGATCGCGAGGAAGGCTTCTGGCTGATTCCCACGGCGGAAGTGCCCGTGACCAACATGTACCGGGACGAGATCCTGGAGGCGGACGCCCTGCCCCTTGCGCATGTCGCCCACACGCCCTGTTTTCGTCGGGAGAAGGTGCATGCGGGCAAACATGCGCGGGGCATCCAGCGCGTCCATCAGTTCCAGAAAGTGGAAATGGTGAAGTTCGTCGCGCCGGAAACGGGACCGGCGGAACTGGAGAGCCTGACTTTGGCCGCGGAGGCCATGCTGGAAGGGCTGGGCCTGCCGTACCGACGCCTTCTGCTGCCCACGGGCGACCTCTCCTTCGTGGCGGCCAAGAAAATCGATCTGGAGGTCTGGGCGCCGGGGTGCGCGGAATGGCTGGAAGTCAGTTCCTGTTCCTGGTTCCGGGATTTCCAGGCCCGACGGGCCAACATCCGGTATCGTCCCGAACCGGATGCGCGCCCGCGTTTCCTCCATACCCTCAACGGCTCGGGGCTGGCCTTGCCGCGGATCATCATCGCCGTCCTGGAGAACTACCAGCGCGCGGACGGCACGGTGGCGGTGCCCGAGGCGATTCAGCCCTATATGGGCGGCCTGGAAATCATCCGCCCCTAGGGTACGCGCCAACGGTTCTCGCCGCCGGCCAAGAGACCAGGAGCGCAACGCGCCCCCAAGGTCAAGGAGCAGCCTTGAACGGCACCTGCATCCCGTTGCCCGGCATGTTGATAGCTAGGGTTCCGGAGCCTCTTGGCTTACCGGCGTTCCCTCCGCAATCAGCCGGGAATCGGGGGGCCATAGCCGTTTAGAGGCCGCGGCCCCGCCGGCATTACTTGAAAGATCCTGGGCCGCGGTGTATATTGGGAGCATTGGAATAGGCGGGGAGGGCCTGCCTTGGCGACCCGGTTCGCCCTTCCAAAAGGGAGGATGGCCGAGCGGACGAAGGCGGCTGTCTTGAAAACAGCTGTGGGTACGCCCACCGGGGGTTCGAATCCCTCTCCTCCCGCTGGATTCCGTAGGGTTAGGGGGAGGTCGCATAGCCTGGTCGAGTGCGCCCGCCTGCTAAGCGGGTAGGGGCTTGCGCCCCTCGAGGGTTCAAATCCCTCCCTCCCCGCCTTTAATGCAATAGTAACGACGTGGCCCCGTAGCTCAGCGGATTAGAGCATCTGGTTGCGGTCTAGAAGGTCGAAGGTTCGAGTCCTTCCGGGGTCGCCAGACGCAAGGGAAAGCAGGCGACAACGCCTGCTTTCCCTTGCGTAGGAATATCGATGCAACGTCTTGGAGCGCATGCATTCACTTGACGTAACGCGCAATGGTCAAATGGAAAGTGCCGGGTCATTCTGCATGCGCTCCATCAGGGCGGCGCATCATCCGTTCCCTACGGACTGCCATGACTGACGATCTTTGCGCCATTTGCCAATCGCCCCTGCCTTCGGAGGCCGGGCCGGGCCCCAGTTGCGGCGCGGCGCGCGAGCCGGAGACGGCGCGCAACCTGCCGGGTCGGCAGCGCCCTGCACCACGGCAAGTTCACCGTCGGGTGCGTGCTGGGCGAAGGCGGCTTCGGTATCACGTACAAGGGCGCGCACCGGGACGCCTTTTGCCGCGCGCAGGACAGCGCGTTGGGCACAGGATCGGTTCCCATGCATAACGCCGATGCGGGCAGCACGCCTACGCCCTCCGGCATCGGGGATCGTTCGCAGGTTGATCGGGATGCCGCTGTCACCTATTTCGATCAGGGATACGCCAAGGGCGAGTTGGGGCAGTATGCCGAGGCCATCGCCGACTACGACCGAGCCCTGCGCCTTGACCCCACCTATGTTCAGGCTTATCGCAGTCGCGGATGGACCAAGGTCCATGTGGGACAACATGCGGAGGCCATCGCCGACTACGACCAGGCCCTGCGCCTCGACCCCAACGATGCTTGGGCGTATCACAATCGCGGAATAGCCAAGGCCCATGCGGGACAACATGCGGAGGCCATCGCCGACTACGATCAGGCCCTGCGCCTTGACCCCGCCTATGCTTATGCTTATAACAATCGCGGAGCAGCCAAGGCCCGTATGGGACAGCATGCGGAGGCCATCGCCGACTACGATCAGGCCCTGCGCCTTGACCCCAACAATGCTGCGGCGTATCACAATCGCGGATGGGCTAAGGAGCAACTGGGGCAGTATGCCGAGGCCATTGCTGACTATGACCAGGCCCTGCGCCTCAACCCCAACGAGGCTGCGGCGTATCATCATCGCGGAGCAGCCAAGTCAAGATTAGGACAGTATGCGGAGGCCGTTGTCGAGCGGATGACTGGATCGTCAAGCAGTGCCAGTCCGTCGCGACAGTCAAAATTGGGACAGTATGCGGATGCCATTGCTGACTATGACCAGGCCTTGCGCCTCAACCCCAACAATGCTCTGTCGTATCTTGGTCGCGGAATAGTTAAGGCTGCGCTGGAGCAATATGCCGCCGCCATTGCTGACTACGACCAGGCCTTGCGCCTCGACCCCAACGATGCGCTGGCGTATAACTTTCGAAAGTGGTGCCAATCACAGCGAGCAGCAACATAATATTTTCAGGACCGGAATGACGGGCTGTCCGCAGGCTGTCGCGCCAATCCAGCCGGATACGCCGCTGTTCCTGCCTGATCCCCAACTTGGTCTATGAGGCTGACGCTTTCTGTGCTTGGCGGGCGCAACAGGGTCTTGAGGCCGTCGTCATGCCGGCGTACGAACCCCAACGCCGCGCCCCGGCACGGTACCGCGCAATGCTACGGAACGAAGCCTCGGACAGCTTAGGTCGTGTTGAGGTATGATTTCCGCCCGATCCAGTAGATTATCATGCAATCTATGTCGTGTTTATAGACGACCCTGGAGGCCGCGGGTTCAACCCGTGGAACTCGCTGGCGCGTCCGGTTCACGCTCCGCGCCGGCCTCAACGTAGACAGCCGGCCGCGCAGCCGACCCCATGAAGCCCTTCCACCTCCCAGGTACGCCCCCGTGCGTCACCCTCGCTTTATCTTATAAGGAAAACTTGACGAAGTACCCGCTGAGGGAGCTTTGGGCGCGCCCGCCCGAGCCCCGTATCCACGGCCGGGTGAAGGTAAAGGGGACGGATGAAGCCGCATCTCAACGCTACCTGACTCTGGCTGGACTCAAAGCGCCACCGAATCTGCCCTCATACGCCCCGGATCTGGCTGCCATCCTACATCCACACGACCTAAGCGCGGCCGCCGCATCGCCGCCCGCTACGACCAATACGCCCATCGCTTCTTGGGTTTTCTGGGCTTGTTTGAGTACCTGGCGCTGGCTACGGCCAAAGCCAACGCACCTTAACTATCCAGTCTGTCTGCCGCGCGGCGCGTTCGCCTGTCGGTCAAGTTGAGGGTTGTTGACGCGCATTCGACCTTTGCCCCTTTCTTCCAACCGCGTAGCCTACGCGCATACCGTCATGAATTCTGTCCCGCCCAGCTCGCGTCCGAACCGGGCGGGATACCGAAAACGGCCCCCTGGTTTCTCTGTCCAGGCCTCCGCGTCTATTCCGACGACCGAGCCAGTTCCGACAGAATGGTTTCCAGCTGGGCCAGCGCTTGCCCATAGGCCGTCCAGTTCCCGGCTCTTTGGGCTTGAATGGCGGTCTCGTAGACGGCGTTCGCCTGCTGGATGAGTTGCGACAGGCTGGCTCCTTCCAGAGCCAAGGGCGCGGGCGGCGCTACGGGCGCTGCAGGAGAGGCGTCTTCCGTCGCGTCCTCGGCAGGAGCCTCGGCTGCGGCCAGCGTCTCGGCGAGGTATTCGCCCATGAGTTCGGCCAGCGTTTCGTCGCTGGCCAATTCGGGCCCGAAGATCTCCACCAGCGCCAGACCCAGATTGGCGGCCATGACCACCCGGTCGTTGGCGGCCACGATGACGCGCTTCAGTTCGGGAATGCGCCCGGTCTCGGCTTGCAGGTACAGCGGTTCCACGTAGAGCAGGCTGTTGCCCAGAGGAATGACGAGGAGATTGCCCCGGATGACCTGGCTGCCCTGCTGGTTCCACAGGCTCAGCTGGGAGCTGATGACGGGATCCTGGTCGATGCGGGCCTCGATCTGCTTGGGACCGTAAATCAGGGAGTCCTTGCCGAAGGTGAACAGCAGCTTCTCGCCGTAGGCATCGGGATCGCTCTTGGCGGCCAGCCAGGCGATCATGTTCTCGCGGGTGGCCGGCGTGAAAGGCAGGATCTGGATGAAGTCCAGCTTGTCGCTGCCCGGCAGTTGCATCAGCACGTAGTAGGGCTCCATTTCGCGCGACTGGCCGTCGAAGAATTCCTGCGGCCACTGCCATTCGTCCTCGCGGTTGTAGAACTCGTTGGGTTCCGTCATGTGGTAGACCGTCAGCACCCGCGCCTGGATCGTGAAAAGGTCCTGCGGGTAGCGAATGTGCGCGCGCAGGCCTTCCGGCATGTCCGCCAGGTCGACGAAGAGGTCGGGGAAGACGGAGGCGTAGGCCACGGCGATCGGATCGCCGGGATCGATGAGGTAGAAGTTCACGGAGCCGTCGTAGGCGTTGACGATGACCTTGACCGAATTGCGGATGTAGTTGAGGGCGGCGCCCTCGCTGCCCATGTTCGTCGGCCGGCTGTAGGGGAAAAGGCGGCTGGTGGTGTACGCGTCCACGAACCAGTAAAGGCCGCCGTCGGCGCCCACCACGATGTAGGGATCCCTGTCGTAGGTCAGGAAGGGCGCCACCTCGTTCAGGCGCTGGTAGATGTTGCGCTTCCACAGCAGGCGGCTTTGCGACTGGACGGCGCCCGTCAAGAGCAGGTTCGTGTCCGCGAAGCGCAGCGTGAAGGCCAGGCGGGTCAGGAGGTTGTTGATGCGAATGCCGCTGTCGGCGTCGAACCGGGTGAAGACGTTGCCCTCTTCGCTGGGATAATCGAATTCTTCCGTCGTCGAATTGACGATGACGTAGTTGGGACTGCCCTCGCTGAAATAGATCTGCGGACGCGTGATGGGAATGGAGCCGATCGGCGGCAGATCCTGCAGCAGGAAGGTGGGCAGGCCGTCGAAGGTGATCTCCGCCACGGGCGACGCGGCCACGCCGTACCCGTGGGTGTACACCAGCCGCTGGTTGACCCAGGTCTGCGCGTCGCCGCTCAACTGCTCCGGCACCAGTTCCCGCGCGGCCAGCATCACCTGTTTCAGCTGGCCGTCCACGTAATACCGGTCGATGTCGATGTCCTTGAACTCGTAGTACTGGCGCAGGGCCTGGATCTGGTTGTAGGTGGTGCGCATGGGCCGGTAGTCCCAGAGGCGGATGTTGGCGATGGTGTCGTTCTGATCCACCAGCACGTCGGCGGTCAGATCCTCGCGCGCGTTGAAGGCCACGGCGTCCAGATCGCCCAGGTCGTAGGCCAGGCGCGTGTAGTTGATGTTGTGGCGGATGAACGGTTCTTCGCGGGTGAATTCGTTCGGGTTCACGACGAAACGCTGGATCAGGTCGGGCAGCACGTTGCCGACCAGCACCGCCACCACGACCCAGACGCCCAGCACGTAGACGATGACGCGCCAGGCGATGCGCAGAAAGATGTTGACGAGCACCAGCAGGGCGATGACTAGCGTCACGACGGTGAGCGCCCGGAAGATGGGCAGCTGGGCGTAGACGTCGGTGAAGCCGCCGCCGAACACCGCGCCGCGGGCGCTGTACACCAGATCGAAGCCCTGCAGTTGGTACTGCCAGGCGATGAGGCCCAAAATGGCGATCACCAGCAGGCTCATGTGCAGCTTGATCTTGCGGTTCTCGAACCAGGCCTGCCAGTTCAGCCCGCTGACCAGCATGGAGCCGATCAGCGCGAACGCGAACGCGGTCAGCAGGAAGCTGCGCAGCGCCTTCCAGATGGGGAGCGAAAAGATGAAGAAACTGACGTCGCGGTTGAAAATGGGATCCGCCAGGCCGAACGCGCTCTGGTTCAGGAAAAGCAGGATTTCGTTCCATTGAAACCGGATGGCCAGGCCCGCGAAAACGGCGATCACGGCGGACCCGACGTACAGGAGCGGCGTGACCCGGAACCCCAGGGCGGACTGGGCCACGGCGTCCAGCGGCGACGCGCGGCCTTGGCCGTTGAGCCGCGCGGCCAGCGCGATGTTGCCCGCCAGGATCAGCCAGAAAACCGCCACGCCGGCCAGAAAAGTGAGGCCGGACGCCAGAATGCGCGTAAAGTACACGGAGGTGAAGTTCAGATCGCTGAACCACAACCAGTCGGTGTAGTACGTGAGAAGACGCGAGCCGAGAAAGACCAGCAACAGCAGCGCCAGACTCCAGATCAGGCCGCCTCGCCCGGACCGCGGCCGCGCTTCCCGGAGATCCGGCGCGTCCGGCGCGTCGTCGCCCGACTCGCTGGGTACCAGGGGTTCCTGGGTGCGTTCCTGCATCTGCTTGATGAACTCCCTGAAAGGATCCTGTTCCTTGTTTGATTCGGTCATGGCCTTGTCCTTGCCCAGCGGTTGCGTCGCTCCATTCTATAACGGAACGCCCTGCGGCGATCCGAAATGGCACGCGCAGGGCGTGGCCGCGGCGCGGCGCGGCCACGGGCGGTCCTGCGGTTGAGGCGGCGATGCGCATCGCGTTCGTGGCCCCTTTCGGGATGGGGCAAAAGACGACGGTCTGGGCCCGCACCCTGCCGCTGGCGGCCGGCCTGGCGTTGCGCGGCCATGACGTCAGGGTCGTGGTGCCGCCCTGGGACAGTCCCCGGGAAAGCGGCACCGTCTTGTTGCACCGGCAAGTGGAAGTGACGCGGGTGTCGATTCAGGGCGGCCTGTTGCCCATGTTGGGACGCATGCAATGGCGCGTGCGGGAATTCCGTCCGGAGATCGTGCATATCGTCAAACCGCGCGCGTTCGCGGGCCTGACGCAGGTCCTGGAACTGCTGCGCAGGGAGGCCTTGGGCGCCGGTCCGGTCGTCTTGCTGGACGCGGACGATTGGGAACAAGCCTGGACGCCGGCGCTCAAGGCCCCGGCCTGGCTGGCGCGTTTCCTGGCCTGGCAAGAGGAATGGGGCCTCCGCCGTTGCGACGGGATCACCGCGGCCAGTCAGTGGCTGTGGCGCAGGGCGCAGATCTGCGCCCCGCGCGTGCCGCGCCTGTACCTGCCGAACGGCGCGGATCCCGCGGACGCGCCCGCGGCCTCCGACCGGCGCGACGCGACGCCGACGGTGCTCTGGGCGACGCGTTTCGCGGAGACGTCGCCCGACTGGTTGGCGGCTTTCTGGACGGCGCTCAAGGCCTCCGTGCCCGCCTGTCGGCTGTGGATTGTCGGCGCCTCGATCGCGCCGCAGCTGGACCGCCCCTTCCGTCGGGCCTTGGCCGACGCCGGCGCGGATCCCGCGGAGATCCAATGGCTGGGCTTCGTGCCCCGCGCGGAGTTAAAGGATCTCTACGCCCGCGCGCATTGCGTGATCGCCCCGGCCCGCGCCAGCGCAGAGAACCTGGCGAAATGCAGCGTGAAACTGTTGGACAGCGTGCATTTCGGTACCCGGTGCGTCGCCAGCGACGTGGGCGAACAGGCGCGGTTCCGCGCCTGGCCCAACGTCACGCTGGTGGAGCCGACCGCGGAGGCGGCTGCCTTCGCGGGGGCCGTCGCGGCCGCGCTCGAACCGACGCCGGCTGCCATGCCCGCGCGCCGCGCGCGGAACGCCCTCCCTACATGGCCGGAACTCGCCGCGCACCTGGAGCGCTTCTATCGGCAACGGCTGGCGCGGTGATCCGCGGTCAGGGCAGACGCGGTTTGGGGCGCGCCTCGCCCTGCGCGGCCCGTTGCAGGGCCTTTTGCCGGTAGCGGGCCGCGGCGGCCTGCCGATCCAGGTAGCGCAGCCGCTCGCGGGACAGCCAGCGGCGGGGTTCCGCGGGATCGCGAATGAGGCGGGCCGAGACGACGTAGCCGGTGTGGGCGATCATCTGATCCTCGGGCCGCAGGCGGTCCGGCACGGGCTTGTAACCGCGCAGCAGCAATTCCTCGATGCGCAGGTCCGCGCACCCGACGTCTTCCAGCGCGGCGATCTGGCGGCTCACCTGATTGGTCGTCGGCAGGAAGCAGGTCAAGGCGCCGCCCGGCTTGACCAGGGCCGCGACCTTGTCCAGGCAGCGCCACGGTTCCCGCATGTCGAGCGCGGCCGCGTCCGCCGTCTCCGTCAGCGTCGCGTCTTCCAGATACCCGGCGCGCAGATCGACGCGGTCCAGCAGGCCGAAGCGCCGCAGGTTCCCTTCGGCCAGACGGCGCATTTCGGGGTTGCCTTCGAAGGTGATGACCTTGCCGCCCGGGGCCACGGTCCAGGCCAGCGCCGTCGTCAGAGCGCCGCTGCCCGTGCCGGCCTCCAGCACGACGCTGCCGCTGCGCAGGCCCAGGCGCTGCACGATCCACGCGGCGTCCTTGGGGTATATGACTTGCGTCGCGCGCTTGACGCGCACCATCAGATCCGCCAGGGTCGGTTCGAGCAGCAGGCAGGGACGGCCCGTCAGGGAGGCGTAGACGAAGCCGAAAGGCTGGCCGATCAAGGCGTCGTGCTCGATGACGCCGATATGGCAATGGAAGCGCTGGCCGCGCTGCAAGCGGACCAGGTAGCGTTTTTCGCCTTCGGTCGCGAGGAGGGCCAGCGAACCGTGCGCGGCAGGCATGAGGCTATCCGCGCGGCGCCGGCGCGGTTGGAGCGCCGCCGCGCCGGGCGCCGACCTGGACGGCAAGAGGCGCCGTATTCCCGTCCCCGCGCCGTTTTTGGTATAGTGTAAGGGCCTCTTCGTCGGTCATTAGTCTAGCCCGCATTGAACTCCGAACTCATGCAAGACCCGCGACCCAATAACGGCGCTGGTGACGGCAATTTTCGCAGGCGTACGCTCTTGGGCAAAAAGGAGAACCCTATGAAAAGGATAGTTGCTGGGTTAGGAATTCTGTGGATAGCGGCGCTGGTCGTATCCGGTTGCGCCCCGCGTCCCAGCGGCGGCCAAACCGCGGCCATGGCCGGAGAAGGCGACATCATCGTGGATTTGCCGGCCGTAGTCCTTGAGTTCGCCGAGGACGGCACTTCCCGCATCGGCGACCAGCCCTTGAACGAACTGCTGGAGAATCTGGACGTGCTGCCGGATCTGCCTCCCGACACGATTCAGATCATGATGGCCTACAACGTGCAGCATGTCCAGCTGGAAACGCATCCGGAAGGCATCAGCCTGCGCGTCAACGGCCTGCCGTTCCTGGGCTCCTTGACGTACGACGCGGAGCGCTTGCGCAGCACCGTGTCCGTGCTGGAGGATCTGGGCGCCAGTCCCATGCTGGCCGTGATGCAAGGCATTACGCCCGTCATTTCCGCCATGGTGCCCTTGCTGGACAATCTCGGCCTCGGCGTGATCGCGCATTTCCCGATGCAACCGGGCGCGGAAGCGCTGCCGCTCATGAGCGAAGGGGACATGGGCGACGACATGGCCATGGCCTTCCTAGCCGAGGTGGAGGACCAGCAACCCCGGATTACCATCCCCCTCTATTTGTCCAGCGACGGGAGCTGGTCCGCCGGAGAAGAGTTGAATCAGGCGCTGGTGGAGGCGCTGATGGGACCGCAGGCGAATCTGGGCCTGCCGGCCGAAACGGTGGCTCTGATGGCGGGCGCGGGCATCGAGGTTTTGTCCGTCCGCACCACGATGGACGGCCTGGCCATTTCCATCAACGGCAACAGCCTGCCTATCTTCACCTGGAACAACGGCGAAGTGGCCAACCTGGCTACCGTTGACGCCCCTGCGCCCTGGGGCGAAGTGCTGGATCTCGTAGGCGCGCTGTTGCCTCTCCTGCAGGTGACGAACGCGAACATCTCGCTCCATCTCCCGATGGCCTAGCGAGGCGGAACTACGCAGCACGCGACGCAACCGGGGGGCTGAAGTCGCAGGGACGGATGCCTCCTCAGCGATGGCGCGTGACGCGTTCTTGAGGCCGCGGCCGAGTGGGCATGAACGGCTTCAGGAACAATGTCACGCGCCATCTGGATCGTTGCGCCGTCGCGTACGAGACGCTGACCTATACGTACGGCCCCGACACTCGCTCGGCGCCGGAAGTGGCCGCCGCTCTCGGCTTGCCTCCGGCGCAGGTCTTCAAGACCCTGATTGCAGTCCACGGCACCGGACGCAAGGATATCCTGACCGTTTGCCTGGTGCCTGGTCCCGCCCAGCTGGATCTGAAGGCGGTAGCCCGCCACCTGGAGACCAAGAAAGTCCGCTTGGCCGAGGCCGCGTACGCGGAAGACTGGTCGGGCATGCAGACGGGCGGCATCAGTCCCTTCGGCTTGCTCGCCCGCGGGTGCGCGTTCCTGCTGGACGAATCGGCGCAGACATGGCCTTGGATCGTGCTGAGCGCCGGGGAACGCGGACGTCAGGTGCGTTTGGAAGTCCCCGCCGTGATCCGGATGCTGCGTCCTGCCATTTTGCGCCTGTCCCGCGGCTGAGCAGGGACTGCTCCGTCCGGGATCTTCACCCGTTGCGCGGGCTACGCCCCTTCAAGGCGGAATCAACGCGCGTTGTACGTGCATCAACAGCCTTCATCCCATGAACGAACCCAAACAAGATAACGCATCCTCTTGGTCCGAACCGCTGCCGCAGGAAACGGTATCCCATACCTTCGGGCAAGTGGATATCGACGGGGTCAGAGTGCGCTACCGCGCGTCCGCCGGCACGTACGTACTCACCGAAGCCACAGGGAAACCCGTTGCGCAAATCTTCTATACGGCGTATACGCGGATGGACGTAGAGGACGCCGCGCGGCGTCCGATCGCGTTCACGTTCAACGGCGGGCCCGGCTCCTCGTCGGTCTGGCTGCACATGGGATGCCTCGGGCCCCGGAAAGTGAGCCTCCAGGACTGCCTGGAATATCCTGCGCCGCCGTTCGCCTGGACGGATAACGCGTGGAGTCTCCTGGACGCTACGGATCTGGTGTTCATCGATCCGGTATCCACGGGCTTCAGCCGTCCGGCTCCCCAGCAGGAGTCGAGCCAGTTTCACGGCGTGGAACAGGACGTGGAGTCGGTAGGCGATTTCATTCGGCTGTGGACCACGCGCGAAAAACGGTGGGCCTCGCCCAAGTTCCTCATCGGCGAAAGTTACGGCACGACCCGCGCAGCCAATTTGGCGGGCCACCTGCAACAGAAACTGGGCCTCTACCTCAACGGCATCGCCCTGATTTCGGTCGTGCTGGATTTCAGCACCATTCGCTTCGATATCGGCAATGATTTGCCTTACGTTCTGTATCTGCCCAGCTATGCCGCCACGGCGCGGTACCATGCGGCTGACGCCGCCGAGCCGGATTCCGCTGAACTCCAGCGCATCCTGCGCGAGGCCGAAGATTTCGCGCTGGGCGAGTACGCCTCGGCGCTCCTGCAAGGTTCCGCTTTGGCCCCCCAACGCCGCGCGGACCTGACCGCGCGCGTGGCTGAATGGACCGGACTGCGCCCGGAGTACGTCGAACAGACCCGCCTGCGCGTGGAAATCATGCGTTTCGCCAAGGAACTGTTGCGCTCGCGCGGCCAGGTCCTGGGGCGTTTCGACAGCCGCGTACTAGGTTCCGATCGGGATTCAGCCGGGGAGCAATTCGAAAACGATCCGAGCTACGCGGCCGTGCAGGGCGCGTTCACGTCCGCGTTCAACGATTACGTGCGCCGCGAACTGAAATTCAAGACCGACGCGCCCTACGAAATCATCGCCGAGCTGTATCGGCAATGGGATTACTCCAGGCACGCCAATCGCTACCTGAACGTAGCGGAGACCTTGCGCTCCGCCATGGTGCAGAATCCGCACCTCAAAGTGTTGGCGGCCTGCGGCATCTACGATCTGGCCACCCCGTATCTGGCCACGAAATACACCTTCAACCACTTGGGCCTGCCGCCTGAACTGGAAGCCAACGTGCGCCTTACCCTGTATCCTGCCGGACATATGATGTATCTGCACGAACCGTCCCTGGCGCAACTGAAGGTGGATCTCAAGCATTTCATTGACGAAGCCTTGCCTCCAACGCCGTAGGCGCGCTGGACGAGGCTTGCCAAAATCTCCGCGCCATGCATACGGCGCGCGGACTGGCAAAGTCATCACTAAGGGAGATTGCCGCGGCTTGCGGGCGCGTTTGAGCGGATGACCAGTCCTTCATTCGATCCCGTTTCGCCCAGCGCGTAAATCTTCAGATCAAGCCGCGCTGGAGGCGTAACGGCAAACAGGAACAACCCTAATCCCATACTCTGTTGTACGCCATACAAAGGTTCCTCTCGATCCAGCCCCTATGCGTAGCGAAGACAAGATCTGACATAACATTCCATAACGGTGGAAAGAATGAATCAACAGGAATATCCGCAACCATATGGCGTGAATCTGTGTCCAATCTGGCGTCTCAATACGTCTCCCGAAGAGAAAATCGAGAAGGAGGGCAAGTTATGCACTTCCTATTATGCTGGCGGCAGGTTTCAGCTGATGCCGGACGGTCGTCCCTGATCCGTTGCCTGAACTTCCAGGAAAAGGCTCACCTAAGCTTCTGGATCTACGACTACAACTACCGCTATGGTTCGTTTAAAGAGTGCAATGGTACGTCAGGGGCGCCGAAACCAGGTCCTGTTGAGGTAGGATTTCAGCAGATCTATCGGAAGCGGAGCTAGGGGATGTCGGTCATCGGAGGTTGTCCGCGCGCGGGGATCGGCCCCAAGATCGCCTCTGGGGCAGCTAAGGAGGCTTACGGGAGTCCCTTCCACCTCAACCCTGCGTGGGTACGGGGCTCGGGCGGGTACGCCCAAGGCTTCCGCACCGGGTACTTTGTCATATAAAACGAGGGATGCATACCTAAGAGGCGGAAGTGCCTGTTCCAGGGATCATAGGGACGGTTGCACGGCAGACCGCCGCGTAGGCGGTCTGCGAGGAGCCCAAGCCGGACGCGCCGGACGGTTCCGTCCGGTTGAACCCGCGGCCCTCCAAGGCCATCAACGACCATGGCACCGGTTGCATGATAATCTACTGGATCTGGCTGAAATTCTACCTCAACACGACCTAGCCATTGCGTCTTATGAAGTCCGCCTGGAGCCAGTGGCCTTGGAGGAGATGCTGGATCTCTATGGCCAGCCGTACGGATGCCACACTATCCTGTGACCTGCACAGTTGAGCCCCCAAGTCGTTGCTGGCCAAAATGCAGACGCCGCGGCCTGCGCGGCTAGGACAGCATTGCTACGCATACGTGTGGCACGATACCTGTACCGCCGTCTGTTCGTGCTGTAGCGTTCGACCCACAGGCGTGGACTCTCAAGACCGTTCTGTGACCAGTGGTTTTTCGCCTCCGTAGTCGTCAGAGACGCTTTTGGATAAGTATCTCGCAAAGGAGAAACGAAATTCTCAACGGAACGTAGAAAAGCAACCAGAGGAGTTTCCAGTACTCTTGCAGAGGGAGACATACGGTACAATCAATTGGAAAAACGCAATGCAGCAAGCAAACCATAATCTTTGGCGCAGGAAGAACGCATATGGTTCACGGTCATTCTCGGGAGATACTCCCTACGAAAGCGCGAGCGAGATTTCATTTCCGATACCAAGAAGGCAAGACCAAGTACGAATGCCGGACATTGTTGTCTCAGGATTTGGCGCTTGTCCTTGAGCAATCGCATACAGCACAGCTTGGAAGGGATCATCTAACCGTACTACTGAATACAAGAGAGTTTGAAATTGCATGACCGTTACCGCTAGCGAATTGGCGCGCAGGCTTCGGGTAGCGCGCCAAGCCCTGTCGATGACGCAACGCGACGCCGCTCAATACGTGAGCGAAAGTTCGGGCAAGCCAATTTCCTGTCCAGAGATTGCGCAGATGGAATCAGGTCAACGAACTGTGTCAAGCTTGGAGTTGTATCACCTCGCGCGCGCCTACGGCAGAGACATGCGAGAATTCCTATCCGAGTCTTTTCGGGAACAGGATGCGCTCTCGGTACTGTTTCGAGCGCATCCCGAAATCCTGAACCGCCCAGTTTTGCTCCATGCGCTACGGCAAGCCTTGGCCGTAGGCCGAGAACTATCCAACCTTGAGAAACGTTTGGCGTTGGATCGCAATGGGGAACCTGTTCCTTACTACGCATGGAACGCGCCCAGAACCCGATGGGATGCCGTAACGCAAGGCGAACGGATAGCGTCGGATGAGCGTCAACGCCTTGACTTGGGCGCTGCGCCTGTAACGGATATGACGGACCTCTTGGAGCGCCAAGGAATTCGTACGGTCTTGGCGGATCTGCCGGACGATGTCTCAGGCTTGATGTTGCAGGAAGCCGAAATAGGAGTCTTGGTAGCGGTCAACACGGATCATCATCTGTTTCGACGTCGATTCTCGTTCGCTCACGAGTACGCGCACGCCCTGCTGGATAGCCAACAACGGGGAACGGTCAGTTGCACGGGTGATTCTGCAAACCTGCTGGAGGTGCGAGCCAATGCCTTTGCCGCTTCGTTCCTCATGCCGGCGAAAGGCGTAGAACGATTCATGCAAGGCATGGCCAAAGGCCAAACTACGCGTGGACATGAGTTATTCAACGAGAATGAATCCGTTCGCGCCTCCGCGCGGCACGCGCCGGGCAGCCAAGACGTCACCTTGTACGATGTGGCGCTCTTGGCCCATTACTTCAAGGTTAGCCGCACCGCAGCCATTTATCGGTTGAAAAACCTCCGTCTCATCAACTCCGCGGCCTTTGCGGCCTTGCAGGACCAGGAACGGAATAAGGTAGGCATCGAGATGGCTCAGTTGCTGGAGCTGCCAGAACCCAACCATACAGAAACACGTCATCGGTTTCAACGGCGCTTTCTTTCTCTTGCCGTAGAAGCGTATCGGCGCGAGAGGATTACGCGCGGCAAACTGCGGGAATTGGCCACGCTGGTCAATGTTGACGACGGCCGTCTTGAACGCGTACTCAAAGAGGCGGGCATACGCAGGGCAACGCCCATAGACGCGTTAGTGCCTCGCTTCTGAAAAACAGCCGCTCGCGTCCCTTGATCACTGTCGCATTAGACGCGAACGTACTCATCAACTTCCTGTCCGTACAGCGTTTGGACTTGCTTGAATGCCTGCCCGGTTTTCGTTTCGTGGTACCGATGCAAGTGGTGCAAGAAGTTTGCCATCCAGACTTTCCCGACCAAACGGTCCTTTTGAGGGCATCTCTGGCTGCTGGGCGATTACGCGAGGAACCCAGCGCTTCCGCCGCAAAAAGCAGCTATTTCGCCAAATTCTGCCAAGTCATGGACTTGGGCGAAGCCGCATGCTTGGCCTTGGCCGAAGCACGCGGTTGGCACGTAGCCTCCGATGAAAAAGGCATATTCATGGGCATAGCCCAGAAACGACTTGGCGAGAACCGTATCCTGAATACGCCGGGTATCGTGCTCCTTGCCATCAAGGCAGGTTTGCTTCAGGTGCAGGAGGCAGATGCATTAAAAGCAAGATGGGAGCCTCAGCGCTTCAAGGCGGCGTTTGCTTCGTTTGCGGACGCGCTGTCTGGACTGGAAACGCAAGAACGGTAGAGATACCCCACTTAAACTCCAAACGCGGAGTTCCGGGCCGCATTGACCTCTACATCCGAATAAGGAGCGCAATGACTTCCCGCTATAAACCGGGCTGTTTTCTCAATTGCTAGTACACGGTCAGATTGATAGGGATACGTGTCCAAAGCGGGATTTCGCCTACGTGTTGCCTACATAATGGTAGTCGACAATTTAGCCAAGTATCTATAGAAACATGACGGCTAGGTTCTGTTGAGGTGGGATTTCAGCCAGATCCAGGCCCCGGCCAAATACAGAAAGCCCAAGCAATGATGTGCGTATTGGTCGTAGCGGGTAGCCACGCGCCGCCCGTGCGTGAGCCAGCCGAGGCTCCGTTCCACGGCGTTGCGCGCCTGGTACCGTCCGGGTCGTGGGGCCGGGGTTCGTGCGCCCCTTCCGGGCGGGAATGACGGCCTTGAGGCCCCGCCGCGCCCGCCACACGCGAAAGGCGTCGCCGTCCTAGTACTCCGTCATGCGCCTTCTGCCAAGTCATATTCAGAAACTGCCGTTCGGACGCGGTCAGGGACCGTACGTATTGCGGGGGCATGCGATCCTCGTCGGGGCTGACGCTGACGGTGAGAACGATATATAACCTGGCAGAATGCGCATGACTGTGTACTAGGCCCGGTCGGCGATCAGGCAGGGCAGGGGCACGCCGGTCCAGGCCTCAACTAGGGCTTGGGTACTGTCGTGGCGCTGGCCGCCTGTCAGGCGCAGACACAGGGCGTTGATCCGCCAGGATGTGGATCTGGGTGCTGAGGCCACCTCGGCCACGCCCGAGGGCCGGATCCAGCCCCTTTTTCTTGGGCGCGCCCGCCGCGCTCGCGTGCGCGCGCACGACCGTACTGTCCCGCAGCCCCGCGGATAGCTCCGGCTCCGGCTTGGCCTGCAGATAGGCCATCCGGCGCGACCAGACGCCCCGCGCGCACCCGTGGGCCAAGCGGCGATAGACCGAGTTCCCTTTCCCGTACTCGGGCGGCCATCGTCGCCAAGGGGTGCCCGACCGCGCCATCCCGCGCGCCGCTTCCACGAAAAGGCGACCATGATCTTCCTGGCCCACGCGTATATCGGGACAGGCACTCAGAAAAGAATGAAGGCAGCGCCATTGGGCATCGGTCATCGGGGGCCGTCCTCGGGGCAACACGTAAAGAGAGGGATAGCCGGGGGGATAACCACGGGCGCGCAGGATGTCCAATCCCCCCTCTCCAACGCGACCCGAATCTGGCAGAAAATCCCACCTCAACAGAACCTAACTTCAGAGCGGGTGCCGATCTGGTGCCGACGCAGACCGACCATGGAGGAACGACTGCTCTCATTCGTACGCGAACTGGTTCGCCAGCAGGAAAAGAAATTGCGGGATGTAGACCGATATCGAGGAGGCCCCGTATTGCTCCGGCATGTCTTTACCAATCCATGGGTATTGAAGGATGATGCTGCTTGTCTTATGGCGGCCAGCGGCTGCCATGTTGGAGAATCGATGGACGGTTTCTTCAAACACGCACAAGACGAGAAATGGATCGAGCTGGTGCAAGGAGTGGCTGGAGACATTCAGACAGAAGTCGACCATGACTTTTGTTATAAGGTTTTGCTGCCGGCTCACCTGTTCGTGGAAGCGCACGAGCGTGACCGAGGCAAAGGACGCCAAGGATTCATGGCCATGTGGTTTGGCTTGGAGATGAATGTCTATCAAGAGGGCTTCAAGCCCGCGATCAAGGAGGCGGGTTATGAAGCCTGCCGGATCGACCAAGCGCACTTTACCGGCAACATCTACGACAAAATCATTGCGGAAATCCGCAGATCCCGTTTCGTGGTGGCCGACCTCACCTGTGACCATCAATGCGATCCAGCCAAAGCCCGCGGCAGCGTCTACTATGAGGCCGGGTTCGCCAAAGGCTTGGATATACCCGTCATTCTCACTTGTCGCTAGGATTCATTTGACCATATACATTTCGATCTGAAACAGCAGAATTGCATTAAATGGCATGATGCCCAAGATTTGAAGCAGCAACTGACCGACCGCTTGCGGGCCGAACTGGGACAAGGTTCAAGAATTGCATAAATGAACCCGCAACCCCTGACGCGGCGGGGCGCGTTCAGATTATCGATAGCCTGTACGATGCGTAGCTGTTCCTGCGCGGAATGCGCGCCAGTTCTTTGGCTGTGCTGCGCTTAATCTGAATGGAGCAATTCATGCTTGACGGAATCCCAGTCCAGTACGGGATCGGTCGCGTCACGACATCGTTCCAACGCGATGGCTATATCTTCGCGATCCTCAATCTCCTCACGGGACGCGAGATATTGCTCTAAAGCCGCGAGGACGATGGCTTCGCGGCTTTGTTCGCGTTCTGCCGCTATGGCATCCAGTACGGCAACCCACTCGTCAGGCACGCGTACTTTTACCTGGATCATTGGTTGTCCCGAAACCTGAAAGAAAATGGCATGGATCCTAAACCGAATTGAGCGGCATGTTACTCTAACTTGACCTCATATGGGAAAAGCCGAATGGCCGGTCATTCCCAGAGGGTGAAGTACAGATTGCAACTGGAATATCCCGTTCCAAGGCTTTGCGCGAAAATGAAGAGCCGCGCGCGGTCCAAGCACCCATTTGCAAAGGCTTCTTGTGGATGAGGGGTTCTGCACGGCGTAGAAGATGCGAACCCGATGAGGGCGAGACCGTGATGCGATGAGACATCCCAGCGAAGCAGGTACATGCCTTAGTTAGGCTGGCAGGATGTCAAACGAGGGTGATCGCATCCTGTATGAACCTGTAGTTTGCTACGCTTGACAGACTTCTTGGCTCAGCGCAGGAGGCCCTTCTGTATCATCAACTGGCGCGGATAGGGTGTCGCGTATACGCGGTAGCACGTGCCTTGATATCCGCTCGTTGGCTGGAGGCCTTGGGAACCGTCAATGACATGCAAACGCCAACTTGGGGCGCGTTCCCAGTGCGGCAAGTCGCATGATCCGCGCTGTGAGTGATGCGTATCATCCGGCCATGGTTCCGGTTTGATTCTCCGGTTGCTCTTGCCTTTTCAAGATCGTTGCCTTGCCCGGCATGGAATCCCAAGCGTAATTGCCCGGCGCAGGTTCCCATGCCTCGCGTTCATCCTTGCCCTCTGCCTTGACGAAGTTCAGGCCGATGCCCACGACGCGTTTGCCCTCGGTTTCGTATTTATCCAGGTAGCCCCGGTCTTCAATTTGCGCCAGCGCCTCGGCCGCGCTTTTGTTCAGTTTCAACTCGAATACGTAGAAAGTGTCGCGCGTTTCCACCACGATATCGGCGCGGCCTCTGCGCGTAGGCGCCTCGGCCTCCACGCGCAGAACGCTTTGGCACATGGCGCAGACCAGATGCAGGGCGATCTGGAAATTGCTCTCGGCTTTTAATTCCGCATAGGTAACTCTATGCAATATCCGGTCGAAAGCGGCCAGGGCCGCTTCGCAATGGCCGGTTTGCAGCGCCGCGGCCATGTCGCGCGTGAGCGTCCATTCGGGACTGTCCTTGCCGATGGCCTGGCCCAGATAGGCATAGAACATGCCCTCTTGCAGCGCGACTTCCACTTCCCAATTGGGATAGTCCAGCCATATCTTGCCGCCCGCGTCGCGCGTAAGCGTGAGAAAGCCTGTCTGGTACAACAGGGCATTCAAGGAGGGGCGTCTCAAATCGAACGCTGACCGAACCCCGACCGCGCTGAAATCTATGTCGCGCAAGGTTTGGCCCTGCATTTCCATGTAGTCAAACAAGAACTGGGTTTTGCCCAGATCCAGCCAGGGGCGCGGCAGTTCCGTAGCCTGCAAGTCATGCGCGTCCTCGGCTTTCGTCAAACGTTTCAGGACGGTCAAATACGAGATGGGGTTGTATACGGGCCGGCTGGTCGGAGCGAACCGATACCCGTTGTAGTGGCGTCGCAAGATGGTCCGCATAGCTGCGGGCGACTGGCCGTAATGGACGGCGGCCGCTTGGAGATGATCCGCGAGATACTGATCAATCTCCCGTTCCGTAAAACCGCAGATACCGCTCCAGGAGGCTACGTCGGAGATATTTTCCAGGTTGTTTAAGGCCGAGAACAAACCGGCGCCTTCTATATGCAGGACGCCCGTAACGAAGGTGAATTGCACCGCCTCGTCCCAGTTCTTCAATACGCGGTAGAAACGTCGGAAATATGCCTGGACGTCTTGCTTGTCTTCCATGGAAAGCCGGGATCGTCCCAACATATCCGTCAGGGGAGCGTCGTATTCGTCAACCAAAATCGCGATCCGTCCGTACCGATGGTGCAATTGCGCGAACAATTCGTCCAAGGCTCCCCAAGGCGGCGTATTCCGCGGCAGGTCAAAGCCTAATTGCCTGCCCTGCGCGCGTACTAGGCGCGACAGTTCGTCTCGCACTTCCTGCGGCGTGTCTCCCGCCACGCGCGCCATGTTCAACGTCAGGACAGGGACGCGCGGCACCTGCTCCAGGAATCCTGAGCGCGCGATGGCCAAGTCTTGGAACCGATCATCGCCCGTCCGCCCGAAGAGATGCGCCAAGACGGATACCAAAAGGGACTTGCCGAACCGCCGCGGGCGCGCGAGGAACACATAACGCATGCCCTCTTCCAACATACGCTGAATATAGGCCGTTTTGTCCACGTAAACCTGGCCCGCCGCCCGGAGCGCGGCAAAGTCGGACGTGTCGATGGCGAGCGGCGCAAGCGACGGCATAGGCGCTCCGGTTCCTAGCGAGGCCATGCGCCCCCAGGCGTTGAGCCTAAGCGCCGGGGTCAAAAGGGCGGGGCAAATCCGCTTTTGCCTTCTCCCAAGGAAGGCAAGCCATGCTTGAGTAGTTGGCCTTTGAAGACCTGGACGAATTGCCGGTAACCGGCCAAGTATTCAGCCACGAATTCGTCCCGACGGCACCCCAGTTTGACGGCCATCAAGTCAAAGGCATCGTCGCGGGTGCCCGCGACGAACCGCCCTTGGCGAAAGTGAAACGGTTGCGCGATGAACTGCCGGACGCCCGTGGCAATCAGGCGGTCGGCGAAATCGTCGTTGCGGTTTACCAGCAACAAGGGCGTCATCGTGATGCAGGTTGCAAGGCCGGCCGACTGCACTTCGTCAATGGCGCGGAGACGCGCCGGGTTGGACGGGCAAGACGGTTCGAAGGTGCGGCGGATGTCCTCGTCGTCCGTCGTAACCGTCATATTGACCTGGACGCGCCCGCCATTGTCCTCAATGCGGCGAAACAGATCGCAGTCGCGCGCCACCATAGGGCTGCGCGTCTGCACCACCAGCTTCGGTTGATGGCGCTCCGCCATCATTTCCAGCAACCGGCGCGTCAATTGCAATTCCCGTTCAATCGGCTGGTACGGGTCAGTGACGCTGCTCATGTAGATGAGCTTGCCGTTCAGGGAACCCGGTCTCCGTTTGGCCATCAGAGCCAGCGCGTTATCCTTGACGGTGACCCATTGTCCCCACGTATCGCGTTGGGCCGCGTCGCGACTGAAGAAGGCCGCGTAACAGTAGGTGCAGCCAAAGGAACATCCGCTGTACGGGTTCAGCGTGAAGTCGTAGGCATTCATGAACCCTGTCGGCTTCGTCAGCAATTGGCTGAAGGGACGATACGTTATATCCGTCTTGCCCATGCGGTTGGGGCCGGAGATCGCCTTTGACGCTTCTGCAGCGTCGAACAGACCAATCTGCATGGACGCAGCCATATCGAAACCTCCTTTTCGTTGGCTCGCCAATGCGATTGGGAGCCAAGTTTTTCCTGCCTACGGTCTGCGTTATACGCTCTAGCGCGCCAGCACTTTCTTGCGGCTGAGGCCGATGCGGCGGTTGGGAATGTCGATGCGGATGATCTCCACCTCCACGCGATCCCCTTCGCGGATGGCGTTCATGGGACGGGCCTCGTACTCGGGCGCGATTTCGGTGACGTGGATCAGCCCTTCCACGCCCGGCTGCAGCCGCGCGAAGGCACCGAAGTCCTTCTTGCGCGTGATCTCCGCCCACACGACGTCGCCGACATGGTAGCGTTCGGGCACCTGGGTCCAGGGCGTCTCGGTCAGGGCCTTGCGGCTGAGCTTGACGTGCCCTTTGGCGAAGTCGACCTGCAGGATCTTGACCTCCACCGGCTCCCCTTCGGTCAGGAAATCGCCGGGGTGCCGCACCAGGTCCCAGTCGATCTCGCTGATGTGCAGCAGGCCCTCGATGCCGCCCACGTCGACGAAGGCGCCGAAATCCCGGATGTTGCGCACCGTGCCCGTCACCACGCTGCCCACCTGCAGCGTCGCCAGCTTGGCCTGCCGGCTCTCCACCGCGCGCGCGCGCTCGGCGTTGCGGTTGGAGAGCACCAGCTTGCGCTTGGCCGGGTCCACCTCGATCACCGTCACCGTCAGCTCCTGGTCCCGTTCCACCAGCTGGCGCAGCGCCTCTTCGCGCTGGTCGGGGTCGCGCTGGGGCGGGAAATTCCAGAGGTGGGAGAGGGGGATGAAGCCGTCCAGCGTGCGCCCGAAGCGCACCAGCAGGCCTCCCTTGTTGTAGCTGACGGGCCGCACCGGGAAGGCCTCGCCGCTCTCGAAGCGCGTGCGCGCCGCCTGCCAGTCCTCGTCGCGCCACAGGCCGCTGACGGTCAGTTCGCAGAAGTCGTGCGCGCCCGGCCCCCGCGGCACCCACTCCACGAAGAAATCGTGGGAGAAGCCCTCCTCGCGCAAATCCTGCTGCAATTCTTCGGGCAACCGCTCCAGTTCGCGCGCGTCCACCTTGCCGTCGTAGGGCGCGCCGTTGATCTGGACGATGACGCGCTGCACGCGGTCGGGGTCGTACGCGTCGTACTCCACGTCGATCACGGTGCCATGCACGACGGAGTGCGGACGCACTCGCTCCAGCTCGCTGCTTTCTCGCCGGGGATCGGCCGCTCGCGGCCGCCGCGGAGGGCCTTGGCGGTAGGGTGGGGGAGATGAGCGGTCGCGATCGGTCGTGCTCATGCTCGGGCGCTTTTCTTCAACCGTTTGGTCCGCTACATGATTTGTTACCTGCTGATGGTTACTTTCATCGCTTTCATTACGTTGTCTACGATTCTCTATCGCATTTCCGGTTTGGCCATGCGATAATGTTGCAGCTAATTGGGATGAAATACGCAACATTAAGAATCCTGCGGGAGGACTAAAACGGTATTTACTCCAGAAGCGTACTGATTTCACAGGATTGGATTGGGCCTCAGGCACTTCAAACCCAGCATCAACTGCGCAGTTGTCATAATAGAATCTGGATCTGCCTTCTTGATTACCCCAATAATCCAATATGTCATTTTCCCCTTTAGGAAGTTCCTTGACATTGGAAAAATCATCGGACCAGATAGAGGAATCTATGATTCGTTGCAGGGCAAGGCTTTTTTCTTCATGGCAGGTGAAAAGTCCGGCATTGGGAGATACTCGACGAAAGACGGACTGGATACTGTACTTGGCGGATTCACCGGTATCATCCCAAGAATCGTCCCAAGGCAAACTTAGATGAAATGCCGTGACTATACGCAAAGCGCTGTTGAGATTAGCCGGCAAATCGCTCAATGCCACAGATTCTTCACGATATGTACAGTCAGGAACGTGAGAAGTTAACGAATTGGGAAGAAAAGACCAAAAACAGGATCCAGCGGACAGCATCGCGTGGCTACGCTCGTAAGCATCGAAATAAACCGTTGGCGTTTTGGAATGTTTTGATAAAGCAAGAGCTAGCCCCACTCGTCCTGCTCCCGTTCCAGCGCCTACATCACAGATATACAAACTGTCTGGAATGGCCACGCATTCAAAGAAGCGGTCAAATGACCAATAGGCCATAAGGCAATGCGCTAGATGATACTTAACCAAGTAAGCGGCTGCAATGTGGGGATCGCTATAGTCAGGTACCGATCCTCCTGTCACCCCTTTCTGAAGTTGTACCAAAGCCGTAGAAGCGCGTTCGCGATCATCGCCTCTCTTTCTGTCGTGTCCAAGATTGGACAAAAAGTCTTTAAAACCCTGTTCCTGGGCGATATCCAATTCCGTCAATTTCATAACATAAAATCCTTTATCGGTTTATTGTATATGCCCTGTCAATCCGTCAGCGTTTCCTTGACGAGGTAACGCGGTTGAGTCACATCCAACCCTTTGGCTAATCCCACATGCATGGCCAACAACTGACAGACCGCGATATGCACTACTGGACGCACGCAATCAGGCGTTTGAGCCGCGGGCGGCAAGGATAATAGGTGAGTAGCGTGAGTCCAGCGGTCGGGAGCATCCGTCAGCACTAAGAGACCAGCCCCTGTCTGATCTGCCTTCTCCTCAATGTCTTGGAAGTGCGGGTTGTCTTGCTGCCCTGCATCCAGACACAGGATGGCGGCGTCCTTGTCCAAAAGCGCTATGGGGCCGTGCAGGAAATCGGCGCTCGTGAAGGACAGGGCGTGCGTGTAGGTCAGTTCCTGCAGTTTCAAGGCGGCTTCGCAAGCCGTGACATGATTGAACCCCCGCCCTACCACCAACAGATTCCTGCGCTGGGACAGGGTCAAGGCCCAATCCCGGATTTCGGCTTCAAGGGCGAATGCGCTTTCCAAGGCATCCGGCAGGCGTGCCAGCGCGGCCTTCAAGCCGGCGTCCGGGACCCAACTCTGGCTGAGCAGAGCCACGGACACCAGTTGATTGACATAAGATTTCGTGGCCGCCACCGCGACTTCCGGCCCGGCCAGAATGTCCATCATGTGCTCGGCCTGCTGCGCGAAGGGGGATTGCGGCTTGTTGGTGATGGCCAGCGTCGGCACGCCCGCCGCGCGCGCGCGGCGCATGATCTGGCCGATGTCCGGGCTGGCGCCCGACTGGCTGATGCCCACCAAACAGGTATGGGGCAGGAAAGGCTGCCGGTGCAGAAAGGTATCCAGATCCAGATTGAACAGATGCACGGGTACGTTCCGGCTGCCCAGCAGGTAAAGGGCGTAGAGGGCCGCGTGGTAACTGGTGCCCCGGGCCGCGAAGGTGAAACTGCGGATGCCGCGGCGGCGCATAGCGTCCGCGAATTGCTCCGCCGCGGCGCCGTTGCCGTTCAGGCAATCCGCCACGCGCGCCGGTTGTTCGCGGATCTCGCGATACAACGGGTTCATGTCCATCCGGCAACGTCGGTGCATCTTGGGCGGTAGGAACGCATGCCTTGTCCTACAATGCGTCTGGGCAAGGCGAAAGCGTCTGCGTTGCCGTAAGCGACGCGGCTTCGGGCCTTCGCCCGCATAGATTGTAACAAGGAGGCGCGCAAGACATAGGGCCATGAACTTGGATTTAAGCGCAAGGCAACGATCAATCCAGGAACGCACGCGCGATTTCGTGCGCCGCGAGGTGATGCCGGTCGCGGCCCTGTGGGACCGGCAGGCCGCGTTTCCGTGGAGCGTTCACCGCGCGGCCCATGAAGCCGGGCTGCTGAACAAATACGTGCCCCAGGCGTACGGCGGACAGGGCTATACGCTGGTCGAGGGTTGCGTGGCCAACGAGGAATGGGGCTTCGGCTGCACGGGCATTTCCACGGGCGTCACCATCAACGACCTGGGCCTGTTGCCGCTGATGCTGGGGGCCAGCCCGGAACAAAAGGAGCGCTTTCTGGCCCCTATCGTCCGCGAAGGGCTGCTGGCGTCTTTCTGCGTCACCGAACCCGGCACGGGCTCCGACGTGGCCAATCTGCAAACCCGGGCCGTGCGCAAGGGCAATGCCTGGGTCATCCGCGGCCGGAAAAAATGGATCACCATGGCGCCGCACGCGCACTACTTTCTCGTGTTCGCCGCGACCGATCCCGACCAAGGCCACAAGGGCCTGTCCTGCTTCTGCGTGCCCGGCGACCATGCGCAAATCCAACGCGGCGCGGCGCTGGCCAAAATGGGGCAAAAGGCCGCGCTGGCCAGCGAGCTGGAGTTCCAGGATGTGGACGTGCCGCAGGATCACCTGATTGGCCGTCCGGGCGACGGCTTCAAAATCATCATGGGCGCGTTCGATTTCAGCCGTCCCTCCCTGTCGGCCCAAGCCGTGGGCCTGGCCCGCCGGGCGCTGGAAGAAGCCCGCGCGTACGCGGCGGAACGCGAGGCGTTCGACCAGCCGATCCGCAACTTCCAGGGGGTGGGTTTCCTGCTGGCGGAGATGGACGTTCGGGTGGAAGCGGCGCGGCTGCTGGTTTTCCAGGCGGCGTGGCAGAAAGATCAGGGAGTGCGCAATACCCGTGCGGCGGCCATATGCAAAACGTTCGGGGCGGACGCGGCCATGGCCAACGCGACGGAAGCCGTGCAGGTGCTGGGCGGCAACGGATACAGCGAGGATTACCCGGCGGCCAAACTGATGCGCGACGCCAAGATCTTCCAGATCTACGAAGGCACCACGCAGATCCAGAAGCACATCATCGCGCGGGAAATGTACCAGTGACGCGGGCGCGTCCGCAACGCCGCGGGGCGCACGCGACCGCGCGGCTGCCCGCCGCATGGTCCGGACGCCGGATCGCGCGCATGGCGCCGCACGCGCCAAGGGATTATTGCCCCTGCGTTCATTCGCGCCTAAAATGGCGGGATCAGCGATCCTGAAATTATCTCCGTCGCGCGCTGGCGCAGCAGGCAGGAAAAGAAGTCGAGAGCAACACAGTTTGGAGGATTGATGGCCCACAGCGCGTCCCGCATACGAAACGTTGCCCTTCTGGGGCACAGCGGCTCCGGCAAGACCACCCTCTCCGAAGCGTTCCTTTTCAACGGCGGCGCGATCAGCCGCATGGGCAATCCCGCGGACGGGTCGACCGCTTCCGACTGGGACCCGGACGAGGCGGAACGAGGCATATCCTTGCATCTGGCGGTGCTGCCCTTTACGCATCAGGGGATCAAGTTCAATGTCCTGGACGCCCCCGGCGATCCCAGTTTCCAGGGCGAGGTGATCAGCAGTCTCAGCGTCGCCGAATCGGCTCTGCTGGTGGTGGATGCCGTGGCCGGGGCGGAGGTCGGCACCGAACTGGCGTGGAGCCAGACCGCGCGCCTGAACCGGCCGCGCGTCATCCTGATCAACAAGATGGACCGGGAGAACGCGGATTGGGACCGCGCCCTGGAGAGTCTGCGCGCGGTCTGCAAAGGTTCCGCCCTGGTGCCTCTGACGGCGCCGGTCGGACAAGCCCTGGATTTCCAGGGCATCGCGGATCTGGTGAACTTGAAAGCCTGCCTCGGCGACGGCGACGCCTGGACCGACGTTCCCGACGACATGGCCGACCTCGTGGAGGAACATCGTTTGGCCTTGATCGAGGCCGCGGCGGAAACCGACGACGAACTGACCGAAAAATACCTGGAAGAGGAAGAACTCTCGGCGGAGGAAATCCGCCGCGGCTTGGAGCAAGGCATTGCCCGCGGCGAGATTACGCCGGTCTTTTGCCTGTCGGCCCTGAGCAATATAGGGGTCAAGCCCTTGCTGGACGCCTTGACGTGGGTCGCGCGGCCCGCGGATCAGGCCCCTTCGCCGTTGGCGGAGGCGGAGGCCTGGCAGGTCGCGGCAGACGGACCCCTGACGGCCCTGGCCTTCAAGACCATCATTGACCGCTACGTCGGCCGCATCAATTACGTCCGGCTCTTCCGCGGCCGTCTGGCCAAAGGCGATACGGTGGTCGCTTCGGGCCGCGGCACGGAAGAACGGCTGGCGAATCTGCACGCGGTGTTGGGCAAGGAGCTGACCCCCATCGAGGACGCGGAGGCGGGCGACGTCGTCGCCGTGACCAAATTGACGGACATGGTGACGGGCGATGCCCTGTCTCATCCGGAACGGCCGGTCGCCTTGGCGCCCGCGGCCTATCCCAAGCCCTTGTTCAGCGTGGCGGTCGCCCCCGCCACGCGGGCGGACAGCACCAAGTTGGGCCAGTCCCTGTCCCAGATCGCGGAAGAGGATCCCACCTTGCAGGTAACCCAGGTGGCCGAAACCAAGCAAACCCTGCTGCAAGGCATAGGCGACATTCAGGTGGCCGTGGCCGTCAAGCGGCTGGAAGCCAAATACGGCGTGCAGGTCAGGACCGCGACGCCCAAGGTGCCGTACAAGGAAACCGTGATCCGCACCGGCTCCGCCCAGTACCGGCACAAGAAGCAGACCGGCGGCGCCGGACAGTTCGCCGAAGTGCATATGCGCGTGGAGCCGTTGGAGCGGGGCGCCGGCTTCCAGTACGACAGCGAAGTCTACGGGGGCGCCATCAGCAGCGTCTATCTGCCTTCCATCGAAAAAGGCGTCCATCAGGTCTTGGCGGAAGGCGTCGTGGCGGGTTTTCCCGCCGTGGATCTGCGCGTCGTCGTCTTCGACGGCAAAGAGCATCCCGTCGATTCCAAGGACATCGCCTTTCAGATTGCCGGCCGCGAGGTCTTCAAACTCGCGGCCGAGCAGGCGGGGGCCACGTTGCTGGAACCCATATATAATCTGGAGGTGTCGGTGCCGGAAGGCAACATGGGCGACGTCATCGGGGATTTGAACAATCGCCGCGGCAAAGTCCTGGGCATGAACCAAGAGGGCGACCGCTCCGTCGTCAAGGCGGAAGTGCCCTTCGCCGAGATTATGCGCTACGGCACGGATTTGCGTTCCATGACGCAGGGCCGCGGCACCTACGCGCTGGAATTTCTGCACTACGAAGAAGTGCCCCAACACCTGATTGCCAAGATTGTCGAGGACAACCGGGAACAGGACGAAGAGTAGCGGAACGGGACGGTCGATCCCGTGAACGGCTCTCGCCGCAGGCGGATGGCCTGCCGCCGCGGCCCGGGGCCGGTCCCGACGCGGACGCGGCGGCCCTGAAGCGTTCCGAGGAATTCATGCCGCAATTCGACGTGCCCATATGGGTGGACGGCCTGATCGGAGGCGTTTGGACGGCGTTGCTCCTGTGCTTTTCCCTGTTCGGCCTCAATTACCTCTGGCTGGCGGCGCGCGCGTGGTACTGCCGCCGGCGCCGGCCGGCGCCACCGGGCGCCCGCGACATGTTGCCGCCGGATCAGTGGCCGTCCGTTACGGTGCAGATTCCCATCTACAACGAAGTTTTCGTCGTGGAGCGCATCATCGACGCCTGCGCGCGGCTGGATTATCCGCGGGACCGGCTGGAGATCCAGGTGCTGGACGATTCCGGCGACGAAACGCGCCAGCTGGCCCAGGCGCGGGTGGCCTATTGGCGCGCGCAAGGCGTCGACATCAAGTACCTGTCGCGTAACAACCGCGTCGAGTTCAAGGCCGGCGCCCTGAACTGGGGCGTGCAGCAGGCGGCCGGGGATTTTCTGGCCCTGTTCGACGCGGATTTCCAGCCCAAACCCGATTTCCTGTACGCGGCCGTCGGCTTCCTGCTCCGGCCGGAAAACCGCGGCACGGGCTTCGTGCAGACGCGGTGGGACATCGGCAACGCCTGCGAAGGGTTTCTGACGCGGGCCTTGAGTTTGGCGGTCAACGGCCACTTCGGGGTCGAGGTCAAGGCGCGCAGCCAGGCGGGCCTCTGGTTCGGGTTCAACGGTTCCGCCGGCGTATGGCGCAAGACCTGCATCGAGGATCCCCGGGTCGGCGGCTGGTCCGGGGCCACGCTGTGCGAGGATTTGCACCTGAGCTACCGGGCCCAGATGGCCGGCTGGAAAGGGGCCTATCTGGAAGACGTTTCGGTGCCGGCGGACGTGCCGCTGAAGCTGGCGGAGTTTCGCTTGCAGCAGTTCCGATGGGCCAAAGGCAGTTGGCAGGCGTTGCAGTTGCTGCTGACGCCCATCCTGAAGGCCCGGGGCTTTTCCCTGGGCGTGCGCCTGCAAAGCCTGTTCCACCTGGGAGCCTACCTGCAGCACGCGTTGCTCCTGGGCATGCTGCTGCTGGCGCTGCCCACGATTGTCCTGCAAGTGCAACCGCCCATCTGGTTGTTGTGGAGTCTGTTGGCCATCCTGGGGCCGGTCCTGGCGGTAGGCTACGGGCAATGGCGCGTGGACCGGACGCGCTGGTGGGGCAGCATGCCGGCGCTGGCGCCGTTGCTGTTCATCGGCGTGGGGCTGTGTCTGACGGCTACCCTCGCCATTTCGGAGGCGCTGCGGGGCAAGCAGAGCCCGTTCGAGCGCACGCCCAAGGGGTCGAAGCCGGGGCGCGGAGCCAAGGCCTACGGACAGAATACGCGCTTGCTGGAAAATCGGCTCATGCCCCTGGAATGGCTGTTGGCGCTCTATTGCCTGGCGGCCTTCGCCGCCTCTTTCTTCGCCGACGTGGCCTGGGTCTGGCCCTTGCCGCTGTGCGGCCTGTGCAGTTTGAGCGTGCTGGCGGTGTGGTCCCTGTGGGAACGACGGGCGGCTGCGTTGGCGACGCCGCCCCGCGCGCGGCCCCGGGCCGGTCCCAAGCGCATGCGGCCCCGGTTGCGATTGGAGGGCTCATGAAGGACAAACGCGATCGCGTGACCTGGATGCAAAACAAGGGCGACGTCGTCACCTTGATCAATCAGTCGGAACGGAATTTCGTTTTCGAATTGGCCACGGGACGCCTGCGCCTGGATGCCGGGCGCCGCCTGCGCATTACGGCCGGCGTCGCCGCGCATCCCCGGATCCAGGCCCTGATCGACAAAGGCGAGCTTGCCGTCACGCGCTGACCCCCCGCGCCCCATGGCCACCTGCGTTCTCATCGACGGGCATTCGGAAGCCTATCGCGCCTATTTCGCGATGCTGAACGCGGATCTGACGGCGCGGCGCACCGGCGAGCCGACCGGCGCCGTTTTCGGCTTCATGCGCCAGCTGCTGGCGGTCCTGCGCACGCATCGGCCCGAGTATCTGGTGGTGGCCTTCGATCCGCCGCGCACCTTCCGCGAGGAACGCTTTCCCGCGTACAAGGCGACGCGGGAGCGCATGCCGGACGAACTGGGCAGCCAGATCCAGCGCATCCAGGCGCTCCTCGACGCCATGGGCATTCGCCGCGTGACGCAGGCCGGTTACGAAGCGGACGACGTGATCGGCACCCTGGCCACGCGGGCCGCGGCGGACGGGATGGACGTCTTCGTCAAGACCGGCGACCGCGATTTGTTTCAACTGGCGACGGACCGCATCCGCATCCTGTACACCGCGGCCCGCCGTTCGGCGCAAGCGGATCAGGCCATCGACGCCGCGGCCGTAGCCGCAATGTTCGGCGTGGACGTCGCCCAGTTCATCCATATGAAAGCCCTGCAAGGCGACAAGTCGGACAACATTCCCGGCGTGCCCGGCGTAGGCGAGAAAAGCGCCGTCAAACTGGTGCGGCAATTCGGCAGCGTCGACCGGTTGTACGCGCGCCTGGACGAGCTCAGCGGCCCCAAACTGAAAGAGAACCTGCGGGCGCACCGCGCGCAAGTGGAACTGAATCTGGAGCTGGTCACCATCGTCCGCGATCTGGATTTCGCTTTCGCGTGGGACGAAGCGCGCATGCCCCGGCCGGATACGGCGCGCGTGGCGGACCTCCTGCGCAGCCTGGATCTGCATTCCACCCTGAACGAGTTCAACGCCTGGTTCCAGGATTCCGACTCGTTGGCCGGCGGTCTCTTCCAGTCCGCGGACGCGGGCGCGGAGGCCCGGGCGGCGCGCTATGCATGCATTCAAACGGCGGATCAGCTGCAGGACTTGGCCCGGAAGTTGGCCGCCAGCCCGGTGCTGGCGTTCGATTTCGAGACCAGCTCCTCGGATCCGTTGACGGCCGTCCTGGTGGGCCTCGCGGTCAGTTGGGACGCCCATGACGCGGCCTACGTACCGCTGGGACACCAACAGGGCGAACAGTTGGCGTGGGCGGACGTACGCGCGGCCCTGGCGCCGGCCTTCGCGGCACCGGACAAGGAGCTCGTCGCGCATAACGCCAAATACGATCTGCTCATGGCGCGGCGCCACGACCTGGCTGTCGGCGGCGCGCTGCACGACACGATGATCCAGGCGTGGGTGCTGGATCCGGGGCGGCGGCATTTGGGCCTCAAGGATCTGGCGCGCGACGAACTGGGCGCGTTCATGCAGCCCATCAAGGATCTGATCGGAACCGGACGCAAGCGGATTTCCATGGGCGCCGTGTCCCTTGACAAGGCCGCGCCCTACGCCAGCGACGACGCCGCGCAGACGTGGCTGTTGCACCGGCGTTTTCGTCCCCAGTTGGCGGAGGCGGGCCTGGAAGCCGTGTACGCGGACGTCGAACTGCCCTTGATCCCGATCCTGGCCGATATGGAAACCCGCGGCGTGATGCTGGATCCGGACTTCTTGCAGGCGCTGCAAGGGGAATTCGCCGCGCGGTTGCAGACGCTGGCGGAGCGCATGAACGCCTTGGTCGGCTATGCCTTCAATCTGCGCAGCACGCAGCAGCTCAGCCGGGCGCTGTTTGACGCCCAGGGGCTGAAGCTGCCGACGACCGGCTTGAAGCGCCTGAAAGCGGGAGGCTACAGCACGGCGGCCGGCGTGCTGGAAGATTTGGCGAAAAAGGACCTGAAACTGGACGCGCGCCAAAGCGAAGCGCTGGGCGTGATTCTCGAATTCCGCCAGTTGGACAAACTGAAGGGCACGTATGTGGATCCCCTGTTGGCCATGGGCGACACGGCGGAGCGGCGGGTGCATACCAGTTTCAACCAGGCCGGCGCCGCGACGGGGCGCATGAGCAGCAACAACCCCAATCTGCAAAACATTCCGATTCGCACGGAAGAAGGCCGGCGCTTGCGCCGGGCCTTCGTGGCGCCGCCCGACCGCCTGCTGATGGCCGCGGACTACAACCAGATTGAATTGCGGGTGCTTGCGCACGTCGCGGACGAACCCGGCCTGATCCAGGCGTTTCGGGACGACCAAGACATTCATGCCGCGACGGCCGCGGAACTGTTCAAGGTGCCCTTGGCCGCGGTTACGCGCGCGCAGCGCGGGTTGGCCAAAACCATCAATTTCGCGACCGTGTACGGCGTGACCGCCTTCGGCCTGAGTACGCGGTCGGAGATGAGTTTCGCGGAGGCGGAAGAGTTCCTGCACCAGTATTTCCGCACCTATCCCCAAGTGGAGCAGTACATCAAGGACACCGTCAGCCAGGTCACCGCCCAGGGGTACGTGGAAACGCTCGTGGGCCGCAAATGCCGCTTCGTCGAGTTGCAGAATCCGCATTTTCCGGCCCATCGGCGCGGCAGCGCGGAACGGGCCGCCATCAACGCGCCGATCCAGGGCAGCGCGGCCGATATCATCAAGATCGCGATGCGGGAGCTGGAAACGGCCCTGGCCGCCCGCGCGTTGCAGGGACGCATGCTCCTGACGGTGCATGACGAACTGGTGCTGGAGACGCCGCGCGCGGAGCTGCGGCCCTTGGCCGCGCTGACGCGGGACGTCATGGAAGACGCCTACGAACTTAAAGTGCCGCTCAAGGTGGATCTTGAGGCCGGCGCCAACTGGCGGGAGCTGAAACCCGTCTCCTGGCCCCAGGCGGCGCGCGCATGAGCAGCCTCCGCGCCCTGATCCGGGCGGAAGCGCAGGCCGCCGTGACCGCCTGCGTCGCCGCCCAGCAGTGGCCGTGGGATGGGCGTCTGGATTTTGACGTCATGCGTCCCCCGCGTCCCGAACACGGCGACTTCAGCACGAACGCGGCTCTGGTGCTGGCGTCCGCGTTGCGCAAGCAGGGCGTCAATCTGGCCCCGCGCCGGATCGCCGAGGCCTTGCTGGCCGCGTGGCCGACGGAGGGCGTGGTCCGGGACGGAACCGTGGCGGGCCCCGGTTTCGTCAACATGACCGTCAATCCCGACTGGTACCGGTCCTGGTGCGCAGACGTCGTGGCCGCGCCCGAGCGGGCGGGACGGATCGCGCGCGGCCAGGGCCAAAAGGTGCAGGTCGAGTTCGTCAGCGCCAACCCGACCGGGCCGCTGCATTTCGGCGGGGCGCGCAATGCGGTGCTGGGCGACGCCTTGGCCCGGGTGCTGGAAGCCGCGGGGTACGCGGTGCAACGCGAGTTCTACGTGAACGACGCGGGCACGCAGTTCGATCTTTTCGTCGCCAGCTTGCGGGCGGCTTACCTCCAACGCCTGGGCCAGCCGCAAGCGTTCCCGCCGGAGGGCTATGCTGGGGCCTATATGCATGCCTACGCCGCCCAGGTGGAAGCGCAATTCGGGGACGCCTTGGCCCGCCGCCCGGAGGCCGAAGCCTTGGCGGCGCTGTCGGAGGCCGCGCGCGCCATCGTGCTGGGCGATCTGGACGCGGAAATCGGACTCCTGGACATCCGCTTCGACCGCTGGTTCCGGGAACGCGCCCTGCATGCCGACGGACGCGTCAGGGAGGCCGTTGCGCGGCTGACCGCCACCGGCGCCACCTACGAAAAAGACCGGGCCCTGTGGTTTGCGGCCAGCCGCTATCCCGGCGCGGACCAGGACGTGGTGCTGGTGCGGAGCACGGGAGAACCCACGTATTTCGCCGCCGACGTCGCCTACCACTGCGACAAGCTGGAAACCCGCGGCTTCGACCGCGTCATCAACGTATGGTCCGTAGACCATCAAGGCCACATCCCGCGCATGAAGGCGATGCTGCGCGCCATGGGGTTGGATACCGACCGTCTGCATATCGTGCTCTACGACCTGGTGAAACTGGTCAAGGACGGCCAGGAAGTGGCGATGAGCAAGCGGTCCGGCCATTTTCTGACCTTGCGCGAAGTCGTGGCGGAGGTCGGTCCGGACGCCGTGCGGTTCATGCTCCTGACCCGCGCGCCGGAAAGCGTGATCGAATTCGATCTGGACCGGGCCAAGGCCCAGGATCCGGACAATCCCGTGTATTTCGTGCAGTACAGCCACGCGCGGCTGTGCTCCATTCAGGCGCGGGCGCGGCAGGCCGGCCTGGAGGTCCCGCGGACCGCGGAGGACGCGGCCGCGCAGATGCGCGCGCATCTGCGCCACCCGGCGGAATGGGCGCTCATGAAGGAACTGGCGAATCTGCCCGAGGAAATCGAGGCCGCCGTCAAACGGCATTCGCCCCACAACCTGACCTATTACGCCATGCGCCTCGCGTCCGGCGTCAACGCGTTCTACCGCGACTGCCGCGTACTCGATCCGGACAACCGACCCTTGACCCAGGCGCGCCTGGCGCTCTGCGCCGCCGCGCGCATCGTATTGGCGCGCGTCCTGTTCCTACTCGGCGTGCAAGCGCCGGAATCCATGTAGCCGGACCCGCCGCTCCCATGTTGCGCGTACTGGTGGCCGACTCGATCTCGAAGGCGGGCCTGCAGCCTTTGGCCGCAGACCCCGGAGTGGAGCTGATCCTGGACGGCCGTATCGAGACGGCGCGCCTGTTGCAGGCGATACCGGCCTGCGACGCCTTGATCGTGCGCAGCCGCACGCAAGTCACGGCGGACGTGATCCGGGCCGGGACCCGTTTGCGGGTCATCGCCCGCGCCGGCACGGGCGTGGACAATATCGATCTGGACGCGGCGACGGAAAGCGGGGTCTTGGTGGTCAACGCGCCGGCGGGCAACTCGGTCGCGGCAGCGGAGCACACCATCGCCCTGCTCATGGCGCTGACGCGGAACGTGCCCCAGGCCGACGCGGCCCTGCGCGCCGGCAAATGGGAACGCGGCCGCTGGATCGGCCATGAGGTGCGGGACAAGACGTTCGGGACCATCGGATTGGGCCGCGTGGCCGTGGAAGTCGCGCACGTCGCGCGCGAACTGGGCATGCGCGTCATCGCCACGGATCCCTTCATTACGGTCGAGTGGGCCAGCCAACGCGGGGTCGAACTGGTTGAGCTGGAGAGCTTGCTGCAGGCCGCGGACTACATTTCCGTCCACGTGCCGCTCACGCCCGCCAATCGCCACCTGCTGGGCGCGGCGGAGCTCGCGCAAGTCAAGCCTACCGCGCGCATCCTCAACGTCGCGCGCGGCGGCCTGGTGGACGAGGCGGCGTTGCTGCAGGCCTTGCGCGCCGGCCGCCTGGCGGGGGCGGCGCTGGACGTTTTCGAACAGGAACCGTTGCCGGCGGACAGCCCGTTGCTGTCGCATCCGGCCGTCATCGTCACCCCGCATCTGGGCGCCAGCACGCAGGAAGCGCAGGATCGGGTGGCCCGGGACGTGGCCTTGCAGATCCGCGACGTGTTCCGGGGCCGCCAGGCGCGGTACGCGGTCAACGCCCCGATCGTGCCGCCGCGCGATCTGGATTTCCTGGGACCCTATATCGACCTGGCGACCCGCCTGGGCCGTTTTCTCATGCAGCTGGACGCGCACGGCGCCGCGCGGGTGGAAATCGCGGCGCACGGCCCGGTGGCGGAGATCGACATGGCCTACCTGCGGGCCGGAGCCATACAGGGCCTGCTGGCCGGCGTGCTGGAAGAGCGCGTCAACGTGATCAACGCGGAGCGCCTGGCGGCGCAGCGGGGCATGAACCTGATGGAACGGAAACAGCTCCAGCATACCCATCGCTACGAAAACATGCTGACCATGAGCGTACGCGGCCTGGACGCCAGCTGGTCCGTGCGCGGCACGGTGTTGCAGGGCGTACCCAGCATCGTGGCCATCGACGATCTCTGGGTGGAGTTCGCGGCGGCCGGCTTCATCTTGCTGACCTCCCACATAGACCGGCCCGGCATGATTGGACGCGTCGGCACCATGCTGGGCGAGGCGGACGTGAACATCAGTTTCATGCACGTGGGACGGCGCGCGCCCCGGCATCAGGCTATAATGGTGATCGGCACGGACGAAAAGCCCCCGCCCCACGTCTGCCGCGCGCTGCGCGCGTTGGAGGAATTTACGTGGGTGCGTTCCCTCGAACTGTAGCGTTGCCCCCGGGGCTCGTCGTCGCTTTCTTTGGTTGAACCTGATGTCTTCTGCGCCGTCCTGGAATCGATCCGCGACCCAAGCCGGGAAATGGCTGGGGTTGCTGGGCGCGCTTTTGGCCGCGCCCTTGATCGCGTGCGGCACGTTCGCGACGCAGTTTCCCATTGAGTCGGCCGCGCCGCCGGAAGCGTTCGAAAGCCAACCCACGCCTTTTCCGACCAGCACCCCCATCGTCATCCCCACGCCGGTCGCCGCCCGCGCGTCCTCCCCGGCGCAGGGCGCAGGCGGCGCCGTCGAAAACGGATCCGTCATGGGCGAAAGGGTGGCGAGTTCCCAAGTGGCCTTGGTCGTGGGGGAAAGGGCGCGCGTCGTCGCCGCCGGTGGAGTCAACGTGCGGGCGGAAGCCTCGGCTCAGGCCAACGTAGTGAATCGGTTGGCCGCCGGCGCGTTGGTGCGCGTCCTGGACGGCCCGTTTCAGAACCAGGGCCTGTTCTGGTGGCAGGTGGCAATCGTGGGCCAAGACCAACAGGGCATGATGGCGGAAGGCGAGGCGGGCCAGCCTTTCCTGGAAGCGGCGGTCGGCGCGCGCGCGGTCGTCAACCGGGATCCGGTCGTGGGCGATCAGGTGCAAGTGTCCGTGCCGCGTCTCAACGTACGCGACGCGCCCGGACTGGCGGCCGCCGTGATTGCCACCTTGAACCAAGGCATGGAAGTGGGCATCGTGGAAGGTCCGTCCGCACGCGACGGGTATGATTGGTTCCGCGTCACGGCCTCTGAGCCCGCCGTCAGCGGGTGGGCGGCCGCCGCGATCAGCGGGAACCGCGCCCTGCGCCCGCTGGAGTGACGACGGGTTCGCGCCGTACGCATCGGATCGGGACTGCCATGACGCGCGTTTTCGTGACCGGCCTGGGGGCTTTGACCCCGATCGGCAATACGGTCGAAGACTATTGGGCCCGCCTCTTGGCCGGCCAAAACGGCGCGCGGCCCGTCGAGGCGTTCGACCCTCTGGACATGCCGTACGCCGTCGCCTGCGAAGTCCGGGATTTCGAGCCCGCCTTGTACATGGCGCGCAAGACCGTTCGCCGCACCGCGCGGCCGACCCATATGGCCGTCGCCGCCAGCGTCATGGCCTTGCGGGACAGCGGCGTCCGGATTACGGACGCCAATCGGGAACGGGTCGGCGTGCTCATGGGCACCGGCGCGGGCGGCATCGTGGAGGTCATCCAGGCGGGCATGCAACTGACCGTCTCCGGATGGAAAAAAGTCAAACCCATGCTGGTGCCGACCAGCATGAGCAACGCCGTCAGTTGCCTCGTGTCCATCGAGACGGGAGCCCAGGGCCCCGTGGTGACGAGCACGGCCGCCTGCGCATCCGGCAGCTACGCCCTGTTGGAAGCCTTTCACATTCTGCAGCGGGACGAAGCGGACATCGCTATTGCCGGCGGCTGCGAAGCGGCCTTGGAGATGTCCATCGTGTCTTCCTTCGGACGCATCGGCACCCTGACCCAGGACCCCGCGCCCCAACAGGCCTGCAAGCCTTTTTCCGCCGATCGGGACGGCTTCGCCCCCGGCGAAGGCAGCGCGGCCCTGATTCTGGAAACGGAAGCCAGCGTCCGCGCCCGCGGGGCGTATGCGTACGCCGAGCTGCTGGGGGGGTATCTGACCAGCGACGCCTATCACATCACGGCCCCCCAGCCGGACGGCAACGGCGCCGCGCGCGCCATGCGCGAGACGTTGCGCCGCACGGGCTTGGCGCCGACGGACGTAGACGCGATCTTCGCGCATGGCACGGGCACGGTGCTCAACGACAAAACGGAATGCGCCGCGATCCACCGGACCTTCGGGGCCGCGGCGCCGACTATCCGCGTCACCAGCATCAAGAGCATGATTGGTCATTCCCTGGGCGCCGCCGGCGCGCACAGCGCGGTGGCCGCCGTCAAAGCGCTGGAAACCGGATCCATTCCTCCGACCATAGGGTACAGCGGCGATCCCGAAATCGATCTGAACGTCGTGGGCAACGTAAGCCAGCAGGCGAACCCGGACGTGGCCTTGGTCAATGCCTTCGGTTTCGGCGGCCAGAACGCGGTCGTGGCCTTCCGGCGCGCGCCGCCGGATTTGCGCTCCCGCCGCGCGGGGCAAGGCTAGCTGCATTGATATTTGCCTTCAACCCGATCCAAGCCCCCCGTCCAGCACGGTCGTGCGCATGTACGCGTGCGCGGCGGGTGCGCCCCCTAAAAGAGGCGAAGAGCTCCAGTCTGGCGGATCAACAGGGCCGCCCCCTGCCTCTGACGGGAGACCGCCTGGACGGACGCGCCGCGGACCTGCCGGATCGCGAACCGGGCCTATGGCGTCAATGCCTGCCGCGCCCGTCCAGCGCGGCAGGCATGGCGGCCCGGGCCCGGAGCCTGAATCTCCAGCCCCGCGACCCCTACGCGCAACGTTGCCTGGGATTTCCGTCTGGGGCAACGGCTTGGATCTGGCTGCGTTCAAATATCAACGCAATCTAGCCCCGCACAATCTGCCATACCCCTACGGCGACGAAGACGCTGGACAGGAGATAATAGGCGAAGCCGTCGCGTACGCGGGCGCTTGCGTTGAAGCTGTTTTTCATTTTGCGATTCCCGTAGCGGTACATGATCCAGACCGCGGTCATGAGCACGGGATGGCGAAAGGCGGCCAAGGGGGACGCCGCCAGCCACTGCTGGGCGGATAGCCAATACAGACCTCCCAGCATCCATTGCATGTCCAGCGCGATGAGGAAAACGCGATTCAGCCGCGGAAACCAGGAGGGCAATTCGCGCTTGCCTATAAGGGAGGCCGTCAAGACGCCCAAGACGCCCAGTCCCAACAAGGCGAAGGGATAGAGCCAGTAGCGATGGGCCACTTGCAGGCTGTCGATCCAGACTGCGTTCATGCGCCCATGAGACCCAGTACGCGCAAGAGGCCCAGCCCGAAAACGGCCAGGCAAAGCGCGCTCCAAACCAGGGCCGCGCGTAACTTGCGCCGGGAATCCGCCGCGATCTTGACTTGACGGTAGCCGACATGGAAAAGGGCGAGGGCCACCAGCATCTGGAAGGGATGCTCGTAGCTGCGCAGAATGTCCTCGCCGGTCCAGCGTTGCTGCGCCGCGTACACGATGCCCCCCAGGAGCACTTGGACGTCGATCAGAATGAGCAACAGCAGGCTCGCCGCTTGGTGCAGGGGACTCCATGACGCGGAACGCGCCCAGCTCGCGGCCATCAATGCGATATAGAGGACGGCCGCCACCGTCAAGAAGATCCAGCCGTAGTCCGTGTGAACAATGCGCAATACGGAGAGAAGGGACATAATATGAGCAGATGCCGTAGATGGCTTGCGCGCCTTGGTTTCCCCTTGGCAGGCGCTAACGGGGCCATGCGTATGCTGACCTCTCTCTACCATAGCAGATTTCGAGTTCGTCAGGCCATAATGGCCGCGTCGCGAGAACGGCCCATGTCTCGTCCCAACGTCTTGCTGATCGTCGCGGACGATCACGCGTCCGCCGCCCTTGGCGCCTGCGGCGCCCGCGCCAACCGCGCGCCGCACCTGGATTCATGGGCCGCGGACGGGTTGCGCCTTGATGCCAGCTTTGGCGCCAACGCTCTTGGCGCGCCGGCCCGCGCGTCCTTTCTGACCGGCAAGTACAGCCATGCGGCGGGCATCGAACCCTTGGCCGACGCCATCGATCACGGAACGGAATCCACGCTGGGCATGTGGTTGCGCGCGGTCGGGTACCAAACCGCGGGGCTGGGCAAGTGGCGCCGAGGCCACGGCGGACGCGCGGATCCGCAAGGCTTCGATGACGGGAACGTTTGGCCGGATCAAGGCGCGTACTTTGATCCTGTCACTATCGAAATGGGCGCGCGCCGAACCAACCGGGGTTACGTCACGGATTGCCTGACGGATCAGGATTTGGCTTGGCTGGCGCGCCGGCAGGACAAACAGCCTTTCTTTCTGTATGCGGGCCGCAAGGCTCCCCCTGATTCCTGCGAACCCCATTCTCGTCACCGGGATCGGGATGCGGAGCCCTTGCCCGAACCCTTGACGCTGCGGGACGACCTGCGGGAAAGGAGCCGCGCGGCCGCTTCGTCCACGGCGCGCATCGAGCGGATGCATGAAGCCCGCCATCTGCCGGAAGCCGCGCCCGCGGAACTGCCGGCCGCGGAGCGCCTGGCCTGGAATTGCCAGGCCTACATCCGGAATTACTGCCGTTGCGTGGATGCCCTGGACGAGAATGTCGGACGGTTGCTGGCCTACTTGGCCGCAGAGGGGCTACGCGACGACACGATCGCGCGTTACGCGTCGGATCATGGGTTCTTCCTGGGCGAGCACGGCTGGTACGACAAACGTTTCCTGTACGAGCCGTCCCTGCGCATTCCCTGTCTTATGCGGTTTCCCTGCGGCATTGCGCCCGCCACGACCCGTTCGTGCATGGCGCTCAACGTCGATTTCGCGCCTACGCGCCTGGATTGGGCCGGCCTTCCGTCGCCGGACGGTTTGCAGGGCCGCTCTCTGCGTCCTCTGGCCGCAGGGCAAAGGCCGATCGGTTGGTGCTCTATCATCGGTACTGGATGCACTGGGCGCATTTCGGCATTCCCGCGCACTACGGGATCCGTACCGAGAGGTTCAAGTTGCTCTATTATTACGGGCGCGCTTTGGGGTGCCGGGGAGCCGTTGACCGCGATACCGGACCGGAGTGGGAACTCTTCGATCCGGAACAGGATCCCCACGAATGGCACAACCGTTACGGCCCGCCCGCGTACGCCCGCGTGCAACGCGCCCTGCTAGCGCGTCTGAACGCCTTGCAGCGAGAATTGGACGATACGCCCGAGCACTGAAGACCAGGCGCATGGGACGGGGCTTCCCCGGCGCGTAGACTGCCGGCGCTCCGCGCTGGGTCGCGATGCCGGCGGATCCGGTCAGTAATCAGTATTGAGTATTGCAGGTTGCTTCATGTCGCCGTTTTTCCCTTTCCGCTTCGCGGTCCAGCGCTGGACCGGCCGCAGCGCGCTGATGGTCTGCGCCGTGGCTGCGGTCGTGGGATGGCTGCTTTTGGACGACTACGGCATAGGTACGGATGAGGATGAACAGAGAACAGTGGCTCTGCACACCGTAGCGTACGCCACAGGGAACAGCACGGTACTTCTGACTCTCAACTCCGCGACCTACGGTCCCGCCTACGAACTGGCGCTGCTGGCCGGCGAGCGCATCCTGAACCTGCAGGACAGCCGCCGCATCCATCTGCTGCGGCACTTCCTGACCCATCTGTTTTTCCTCGGCGGCGGCTGGGGCTGCGCGTGGCTAACGTTCCGTCGCTACCGCAGCCGCGGGCTGGCGCTGTGCGCGCTGGGCCTGTTTCTTCTGCATCCGCGCCTGTACGCCCATTCCTTCTTCAATTCCAAGGATCTGCCTTTCCTCAGCCTGTTCATGCTGGCGCTGGTCTGCCTGCACCGGGCCTTCCGCAAGGACACCTTGGCCGCCTTTGCGCTCTGCGGCGCGGCGATCGGGCTGCTGATCAACCTCCGCATTATGGGCGCGATGCTCTTCGCGGCCGTACTCGGCCTGCGCGCGTGCGACCTGTACTACGCAACGGGCGGCCCAGCGCGGCGCCATATCCTGCGCACGAGCGGCCTGTTCGCCGCGGTCAGCGCGCTGGTTCTGTACGCGTCTTGGCCCTATTTGTGGCCCGCCCCCATAGAGCGCCTGGTTGAGGCGTTCAGGCATGGGGCCGAGCATCCGAACTTGGCGGTTGACATATTTCGAGGAACCCGGATGTCTATCGAGGACAATCCTCCCGACTACATTCCCACCTGGATGGCTATCACCACGCCTCCCTTGGCGCTGCTGTTGGCGGGCATCGGAGGCGTGACGGTTCTGCGTCGCGCGGGCCTCCATCCCGCCGCCGCGCTACGCAACGCGTCCGCGCGTTTCGATCTCCTGCTCTTGGCCTGCGTCCTGTTGCCTCCGCTGGCCGTCATTCTGTTGCAGCCCAATATCTACGACGGATGGCGTCAGATGTATTTTCTCTACGCGCCCTTGTGCCTGTTGGCCGTGAACGGCTTGCAGGCGTTGCGCTCCGCTTTTCGGCACGGCACGCGGCCGCTATGCGGCTTGACGGGCCTGGGTTTAGGCGCGACAGGGATCGCGATGATGGGACTCCACCCTCATCAGTACGACTATTTCAACTTTCTGGTGAACCGCACGTCCTTTGAGTATCTGGGCACGCAGTACGAAATGGACTACTGGGCGGTTTCGCCTTGGGAAGCGTTGGACAACCTGCGCGCGCGTTACCCCGGCTCCTTCTACGTGAACGATGCGCCGTACGGAGCGATAGGGAAAAACAGGCGCCTACTGCCTGCCGCGGATCAGCAGCGGATCCTGTTGGACAACCTGCGCGCGGATGTCTACATTCACCATAAACCGCGCGCGAGCGCGCATGCCATCTACGCGCCTTCCTTTGCCCGCCGCGTGTATAACAACTCCCAGTTCACCGTCGCGACGCTGAACCTATCCCTGGTGGACGAGGCCGCGGCGGAGCCCTATTACGCGGCCTATCGCGCCGCGCGCGCCCAACCGCCCGTCGCGCGCGCGCGTTTCGACGTCTATCTCGATGAACGAACCATAACCTATATTCAGGATCCTTGCCGTCTGGAGGAGACGCAACCCCGATTTTTCCTGCACGTCACGCCCGTCGACCCGCGGGAGCTGCCCGCGGCGGCGCGGCTGCAGGGCTTCGCCAATCTGGACTTCGCTTTCCACCGCCGCGGCGTGCGCCTGGAAGACGCGTGCATGGCCACCGTGCCGCTGCCGGCCTACGCTATCGAACGTATCGTTACCGGGCAGTGGATCGACTTGGAAAACCATGTCCTGCAGCCAGAGGCCCTGCCTGTTTTCCGTTTCAAGCGCATTCCGCCCCGTACGCCGCGCGCGGCGGAACATCATGTGCTGTGGCGCGAGCGCATTGCCCTGCCCGCGGCTCCGCGGCGGAATGCCTACCGGGCTTCGTACGAGACCCTTGCGCCGCGCGCGCCCGCTCTCCGTTCCGTGTTCGACGTATACGTAACCGCCGATGCGGTCACCTACGTCAAGGCGCCCTGCCGGGCCGAAGACACGGAACCGAAGTTCATCCTGCACGTCATCCCCGTCCGCCCACGCGCGTTGCCGCCCGAACGCCGCCGCGACGGCTTTGACAACCTGGATTTTCGGTTCGAATGGGCGGGCGCGCACTTCGACGGCAAATGCCTGGCGCGGACCGCGTTGCCGTCCTATGCGATCCAGCGGATCCGCGTGGGGCAATTCCGCTCCGGCGAACCGCCCGTCTGGGAGGCGGAGATCCCCATCCGATAAAAATTTCCCTCGCCGCAGTGCGTCTCTGCCGCCGCGGACCGGGAAGCGGCGGAGAGGGATCCGATGACGGCAGGCGCCTGTCTTGGTCTGCCCGAAGGCCTTTGATAGACTTGGGCTCAGAACGGGCTGGGCGGCGGTTTCGCTCGTCAGAGCGCCTGTCGCGTCGCCTGGGCGCGCGCCGGGTGCGCCTCGCATCAGTCCCAGCAACGCAGTCGCAGGCAAGATCCATAAACCCCAACGTCATCCTCGTCCTTACCGATGATCAGGGCTACGGCGACCTGGGATGCCACGGCAATCCCATCGTACGGACGCCGCATCTGGACCGGTTCCATGCGGAAAGCGTCCGTTTCACCAACTATCACGTAGGGCCTACCTGCGCCCCGACCCGCGCCGGCCTGTTGACGGGACGCTACGCCAACAGTACGGGCGTGTGGCACACGATCGGCGGGCGTTCGTTGCTGCGCGCGAACGAGTTTTCGCTGGCCGACGCGTTCCGGGACAACGGGTACGCCACGGGCATTTTCGGCAAATGGCATCTGGGCGACGCTTACCCGTACCGCCCGCAAGATCGCGGGTTCGACGAGGTCGCGGTCCATGGCGGCGGCGGCGTGGGCAACACGCCCGATTACTGGGGCAACTGTTATTTTGACGATTCGTATTGGACGGGCCAGGCCTACCAATCCTTTCCGGGGTATTGCACCGACGTCTGGTTCCGGGAAGGCCTGCGTTTCATAGAGAAACACCGCGCGCGTCCCTTCTTTTGCTACATCGCCACCAACGCGCCCCACAGCCCCCATCTGGTGGACCCGCGCTACAGCGACCCGTATCGGGAGCGGACGCCGGAGGCGGAACGGGCCAAGTTCTACGGCATGATCGCCAACCTCGACGAAAATTTCGGCGCGTTGCGCGTCCGCTTGCAGGAGTGGGGCCTGGCGGACAACACGATCCTCATCTTCATGACGGACAACGGCTCCGCCGGCGGCGTCCGCACGGACGCCGATCATTTCGTCGTCAGCGGTTTCAACGCCGGCATGCGCGGCCAAAAAGGCTCGCCGTACGAGGGCGGGCACAGGGTGCCCTTTTTCCTGCACTGGCCGCAAGGCGGCTTGGCCGCGGGCCGCGACCTGGCCCGCCTGGCGGCCAACGTGGACGTGATGCCTACGCTCGCGGATTTGTGCCGTCTGGCCCTGCCGGCCGATTTGGATTGGGACGGCCGCAGCCTGCGGCCGCTTCTGGAGGATACCGCCGCGACCTGGCCGGACCGGGCGCTGGTGACGGACTCGCAGCGCGTGGCGTATCCCGTGAAATGGCGGCAGAGCGCCGTCATGACGCAGCGGTGGCGGCTGATCAACGGCGCGGAGCTGTACGATATGCTGTCCGATCCGGGCCAAACCCGCGATCGGGCCGCGCGCGAGCCGGAGGTCGTGCAGGCGTTGCGGCAGGCCTACGAGGCTTGGTGGGCCCGCGTGGCGGTCCAGATGGACGCGGACGTTCCCATTCGCATCGGCGACGCCCGCGCGCGGGAAACGGCGGTCACCAGCCATGACTGGCGCAATCGCGACTGCGCCTGCGTGTGGAACCAGAACCAGGTACGCGCCGGCCTCCGGCATAACGGATATTGGGAACTGGACGTGGCCGCGGCGGGCCGGTATCGCTTTGAACTGCGGCGTTGGCCGCGTACCGAGGACCAGGCGTTACGCGCCGGCCTGCCCGGCCCCGTCGTCGCCCTGTCCGACATGACGCTTGATTCGGGGTACGGCGGCGGCCGCGCCTTGCCCATCGTCGGCGCGGCCATCGAGGTCGGCGGGCGCCGCGCGCAGGCGGCGATCGACCGCGCGGCGCCCGCCGCCGTTTTTGAATTCGCCCTGGAACGCGGCCCTACGCATCTGCAGACGTTCTTCCGCACGGAGGACGGCGCGGAGCTGGGCGCGTACTACGTATATATCGCCCGGCTGGACGGAAACGCTTGAGGCCAAGGAGAAACGCGGCGTATGTTGCGATGGGGAGTGATCGGTTGCGGACAGATTGCCTTCGACAAAGCCATGCCGGGCATCGGCAAGGCGGGCAACGCCCGCCTGGTCGCGGCCGCGGACGTGCGCGCGGAACGGTTGGCGCTCGTGCAGGAAACATGGGGCTCCGAGGTCGCCGTCTACGCCGACTACAAGCAGTTGCTGCAAGACGACCGCGTGGACGTCGTGTATCTGGGCCTGCCCAACGCCCTGCATCATCCCGCGTGCCTGGATGCGGCGGCGGCGGGCAAGCACGTCTTGAGCGAAAAGCCTTTGAGCCTCGACGCCGCGGAGGCGCGGGCGATGATCGATGCGTGCCAGGCGCGCGGCGTGCGCTTGATGTGCGCCTACATGTCCCGCTTCGGCGACTCGTTTCGCGAAACCAAGCGCGTGATCCGCAGCGGCGTCCTGGGCCGCATCGCCATGGTCAACGCCAGTTTTTCGTTTTCCGCTTTCCGCGGCTATACCCTGGACACGATCGGGGCCTGGCGCTGGACCGGTCGCCGCGGCGGCCCGTTGCTGGACGCGGGCATCTATCTGGCCTTCGCCATTCGGGAACTGCTGGGATCCCGCGTCGCGCGCGTGTCCGCGCACCTGTCCACGGTCGTGGCGCACGACTTCCCCGCGCCGGATACCGCCATGGCCTGGTTCCAGCTGGAGAACGGCGTGCCCGGCATCCTGAGCACCTGCTATTCCCACAACGACAGCGCTTTTGCTATCATGGGCACGGAAGGCAAGGCCGTCGTCTACGACTGTTTCGCCCAGAACCCCGGCGGTCGCCTGGTCTGCCGGGCCAGCGGCTACGAACTGGACTTCCAGTCCGATCCGAACCGCCTGGATCACTTCAACAACTACTGGAAGGAAATCGAGCATTATTCCCGCGCCATTCTCGCCGATGCCCCGCACGCCCCGGCGGCGCAGGAAGCCTGGGAAGACATGCGGTTCCTGGATGCCGTCGAGGAATCGGCGACGACGGGCGCGGTAGTTGACATTGCCTATTGAACCCCCGCCCCCTTCGTCAGGAGAGAACCCCATGAAGATGGCCATCAACGGGCAGATGCTGGCCCGCGCGCACGCCCTGCCCGACGCGTTGCAGGTCGTCAAGAGCTACGGTCTGGACGCCATGGAGATCTGGCCCCAGAATCTGGCGGGCGGCGCGACGCCCGAAGAAAAGGAACGGTACGAGACCAAGGACGTGGCGGCGGCCCAGGCCGCGTACGCCCAGGCCGGCATGCAATGCGCCTGCGTCACGCTGGGGTTCAACGCCCTGCGCGTCTGCACGGCGTCCGGCGGCGTAGCGAACGCCACGGACGCGCTGGTCGGGGCCGTGGAGACCGCGGCGCGCTTGGGCGCCTCCGTGGTCAACTGCTACCTGGCCCACATGCCGGCGCCTCTTTTCGTCGAGGCCATGAAGCCGGCCGCGCGGCACGCCGCGGCCCGCGACGTGGTCATCGTGTTGGAAAACGAAGCCCACGACGGGTCGGGCCTGGCGCGGGACGTGCTGGCGATCATGGAAGCGGTGGATTCCGATCACTTCCAGACCCAATACGATCCCTGCAACTACTACCATGCCTACGAAGAACCGTACCCGTACGCCTACGAGATCCTGAAGGAGCGCATCGGCTACGTGCATCTGAAGGGCGGCACGCACTGGAACGAGGATTGGGACAGCTTCAAGGGCGGCCTCATGCGCGGGCGGCGCGACGCCTGGATCGGCTACGTGGCCCTGCCGGACGCGGCCTTCAACGCGGAACGCATTCTGCAACGTCTGCGGGATGACCGCTACGCGGGGTACGTCACGCTGGAACCGCACGTGCCGGCGCACGCCTTGCGGGACGTCTTCGCCATTGAGGTGCCCTATCTCAAACGACAGCTGGCCGACGCCGGTCGTTAGCCGCGCCGCGGCCCGCCGTCATTCGCCCCCATTCAGCCCAAGGAGCATGCCATGAGCGTGACGCTAGGCATCCTGTCCGATTCATACCGCCGCCAGCTGCGCCGGGTGCAGGACCGGCCGATCATCGACGTCGTGCTGGACAAGGTGCATCGCGTCGCCCGGACGCTGTCCATCGAACCCATGGGCATCGATTTCGGCCTCGGCGCCTTGCCGCGCACGGACAAGGCCTATCTGAAGGAATTGAAAACGCGGCTGGAAGACCTGAACATGGTGCCCACCGTCATCATCGGCACGCTGGGCCTGCACGCGGACGCCGATTTCGCCGATCCCCCCTTGGCCAACAGCATCCGCAACCTGGAGGCGGCCCATGACCTGGGCTCTCCCCTGGGCCTCTTTTATTTCAGCTACGGCGGCCGCGTGAAGCGGGACGGCCGCAAGCGCATCGCCGTCGACCAGATCGGGCGCCTGGCCGAAGCGGCCCGCGACTACGGCCTGACCGTGACGACCGAAAACTACGACTTCTTCTCCAGCGACGATTTTCTGGACATCTTCCAGCAGGTAGGGGCTGGCAACGTAGGGTTGCACAACGATACGGGCAACTGGCTCATCCTGGACGAAGACCCCCTGGCGGCCACGCGCAAGCTGGCGGACTACATCTACCATGCCCATGTGCGGGACTATCGCGTCGTGGACGGCGTGTGCAGTTCCGTGCCCATCGGCCAGGGCGACGTGGAATTCCCGCCCCTGCTGGCCGCCATGCAGGCCATCGCCGCCCGGCGCGAACGCTTCGTGTTCGCCATGGAAATGGATTTGGACGCCGGCGATGCGGAGACGGAAGACGCGGCGGTGATGGATTGCGCCCGCTACATGAAGCAATGGCGGGATCAGAAGCGGTGAGCCCGCGCCGGGTGCGCGGCGGGCAGGCAACGCCGCGGGCGCGCAGGCGGCGTCCAAGGCGGCGCGATCTCTCTTTCCGTCCCCTATTCCCTTACAATGGTACGCGCGGGCGGCGCAACGGGAGCCGTTGCAAGGTCGGCGTGGGCGCGCCCTGCGCGCTCCGAGTTTGATTCAGAGGTAAGACATGGCTGATATGCGCATTACGGTGCCCGCCGAGGGCAGCAAGGTAACGTTCGACGGCACGCGTCTGCATGTGCCCGACCATCCCATCGTGGCCTTCATCGAAGGCGACGGCACGGGGCCCGATATCTGGCGCGCGTGCCGCCAGGTTTTGGACGCGGCCGTCGAGAAGGCGTATCAGGGCCGCCGCGCCATCGCCTGGATGGAAGCGTACGCCGGCGACAAGGCCAACGAAGTCTACGGGGAACCCGTGTGGTTGCCTGAGGAAACCCTGGACGCCGTCAACGAATACAACGTAGCCATCAAGGGCCCGCTGTCCACGCCGGTCGGCGGCGGCATCCGCAGCATCAACGTCGCGTTGCGGCAACGGCTGGACCTCTACGCCTGCGTGCGTCCCGTGCGCTATTTCGAGGGCGTGCCCAGTCCCGTGCGCCATCCCGAACGCGTGAACATGGTCGTCTTCCGCGAGAACACCGAGGACATTTACGCGGGCATCGAATGGGCGGCGGGCACGCCGGAAGCGCAGAAGGTCGTGGACTTCATCCGCACCGACATGGACTCGGACAAGATCCGTTTTCCCGCCACCTCCAGCATCGGCGTCAAGCCCGTGAGCCAGGAAGGTTCGCATCGCCTGATCCGGGCGGCGATCCAGTACGCGCTGGATCAAGGCCGGGAGAGCGTGACGCTGGTGCATAAGGGCAACATCATGAAGTTCACGGAAGGCGGGTTCCGGACCTGGGGCTACGAACTGGCCCAAGAGGCCTTCGGCGGCGCGGAGATCGACGGCGGCCCGTGGCTGCAGATCCCTGACGGCCCCGTCGTCAAGGACGCCATCGCGGACGCCTTCCTGCAGCAGATCCTGACGCGGCCCGCGGAGTACGACGTCATCGCCACCATGAACCTGAACGGCGACTACATCAGCGACGCCTTGGCCGCCCAAATCGGCGGCATCGGCATCGCGCCCGGCGCCAACATCAACTACGAGACGGGCCGCGCCATTTTCGAGGCTACGCACGGCACCGCGCCCAAATACGCGGGGCTGGATCAAGTGAATCCGTCTTCCATGATTTTGAGCGGCGAAATGATGCTGCGGCATCTGGGCTGGACGGAAGCGGCCGAAACCCTGACCGCGGCGATGGATCGCACTTTCGCCCAGAAGACGGTCACGTACGATCTGCATCGCCTGATGGACGGCGCGACGAAAGTGTCTTGCAGCCAGTTCGGCAAGTCCATCGTGCAGAACATGTAGGACGGATCCCCAGCCCGGGGCTGAATGAAGAACCGTAGCGCGCATGTGGTTCCGTTCCTCCATCGGCAAGAAGCTCGTCATGTCCATTACCGGCCTGATCTGGATCGGCTACCTGGTCTTGCACATGTACGGCAATCTGAAGGTCTTCGCGGGGGCGGAGGCCTTCAATCACTACGCCGAGAACCTCCGCGCGCTGGGCGCGCCGATGTTGGGCCACGGCCATGCCTTGCTGGCGGCCCGCCTCGTTTTCACCGTATCCATCGTCCTGCACGTCTGGGCTGCGATCGCTCTCAGGAACATGGCGGCCCGCGCGCGACCGCAACGGTACGCGACGTACAAGATCGTGCAGGCCAACTACGCCGCGGTCACCATGCGCTGGGGCGGAGCCGTCATCGCGGCCTTTCTCGTGTACCACCTGGCGCATTTCACGTGGGGCGCGTCTTTCCTGCAACCCGGCTTCACGCGCGGCGACGCGTTCGGGAACTTGGTGACGGGGTTTCAGAACCCCGTGCATGTCGTCCTGTACCTGGCGGCTCTCGTCGTCGTCGGCTTGCATCTGTATCATGGTGCCTGGAGTTTCTTCCAGACCATGGGCTGGCGCGTCGAACGATACGACCGGGCCATTCGGGCCGGCACGGCGCTTTTGGCGTTGATCGTGCCTCTGGGCTTCGCCGTCGTGCCCCTCTCCGTCGCGGCCGGGCTGGTTTCCTGACGCGTAGCGCCCGGACGCAATGACCATGCGCGCATCCCCCCCGGATCTCTGGACGGACGGCCCCGATCTGGACGGACGCGTGCCGGACGGCTCCCTGGAGAGTCTCTGGGACGATCTGCGCTTCAGCCTGCAGTTGGTCGCGCCCGCCAACCGACGCCGTTACCGCGTCATCGTCGTGGGTTCCGGTCTGGCCGGCGCGTCCGCCGCGACCGCGTTGGCCGAACAGGGCTACCAGGTGGCCTGTTTCTGTTTCCAGGACAGCCCGCGCCGCGCGCACAGCGTAGCCGCGCAAGGCGGCATCAACGCCGCCAAGAACTATCGCAATGACGGCGACAGCATCCGCCGCCTTTTCTACGATACCGTGAAGGGCGGCGATTATCGTTCCCGCGAAGCTAACGTGTACCGCCTGGCGCAGATCAGCACGGCCATCATCGACCAATGCGTGGCCCAGGGCGTGCCCTTCGCCCGGGAATACGGCGGCTATCTCGACAACCGCTCTTTCGGCGGGGTGCAGGTGTCGCGCACCTTTTACGCCCGCGGCCAGACGGGGCAGCAGCTGCTGCTCGGAGCCTACCAATCCCTGGCGCGCCAGATCGCGGCGGGCCAGGTGAAGATGCACGTTCGTTCCGAGATGCTGGACCTGATCCGGGTCGACGGCGTCGCGCGGGGCATCGTGGCGCGCAACCTGCTGACCGGCGCCGTCCGCCCCCATCTGGCCGATGCCGTCGTGCTGGCCACGGGCGGGTACGGCAACGTCTATTTCCTGTCCACGAACGCCCGCGGCTCCAACGCGACCGCCATCTGGCGGGCCTACCGCCGGGGCGCCTATTTCGCCAACCCCTGCTTCACCCAGATTCACCCGACCTGCATTCCGCCGGCCGAGGATTACCAATCCAAACTGACCTTGATGAGCGAATCCCTGCGCAACGACGGACGCATCTGGGTGCCGCGCCGGCAGGGGGATGCCCGGGCGCCGCAGGCCGTGCCGGAGGCGGAACGCTATTATTTCCTGGAGGAGAAATATCCCAGTTTCGGCAATCTGGTCCCCCGCGACGTGGCGTCCCGCAACGCCAAGATCGTCGTGGACGAGGGGTACGGCGTAGGGCCTTTGAAGAACGGGGTCTACCTGGACTTCGCGGAAGCCGTGGAACGGTTGGGACGGGCCACGATCGAGAGCCGCTACGGCAATCTCTTCGCCATGTACGCCAGCATTACGGGCGAGGATCCCTACGCGCAACCCATGCGCATCTATCCCGCCATTCACTACACGATGGGCGGCCTGTGGGTGGATTACCATCTGCAAAGCAACGTGCCGGGGCTGTTCGTCCTGGGCGAGGCCAATTTCTCGGATCACGGGGCCAACCGCCTGGGAGCCAGCGCCCTGATGCAGGGCCTGGCCGACGGCTATTTCATAGCGCCCTATACGATCGGGAATTATCTGGCCGGCGCGCCGCAGAGCGCCGTGCCGGAGGATCATCCGGCCGTGCGGCAGGCCCTGGCGGACGTAGAGCGGCGGATCCAGGCCTTGCTGTCCCCGCAAGGCGATCGCTCCGCCCACGCTTTCCACCGGGAGTTGGGCCGCATCATGTGGAATCAGTGCGGCATGGCGCGCAATCGGGCGGGCTTGGAGGCCGCCCGCGCCGGCCTCCAGCAGTTGCGCGAGGAGTTCTGGCGGGACATTTACGTCCCGGGCGACGCCCGCACCCTGAACCAGAATCTGGAAGTGGCGGGCCGCGTCGCGGATCTGATCGAATTGGGCGAACTGCTGACGCTGGACGCCCTGCATCGCGCGGAGTCCTGCGGCGGTCATTTCCGGGAGGAAAGCCAGACCGCGGAAGGCGAGGCCCAACGGAACGACGCGACCTACGCCTACGTCGCCGGCTGGGAATTCGCCGGCGCCGGCGCGCGTCCGCGGTTGCGCAAGGAACCGCTGCAATTCGCCGCGGTATCCCTCAGCCAACGCAGCTACCGGTAGCTCCGCGCCCAGCCAAGGTCAAGGCGAGATGAAATTGCATTTGCGCATCTGGAGACAGCCTGCGCCCCGGAGCGCAGGCCGCTTCCAGGAGTACGAGCTGGACGGGGTCAGCCCCGACGCGTCGTTCCTGGAGATGCTGGATCTGCTCAACGAAAAACTGTTGGCGCGCAAAGAGCTGCCCGTGGCCTTCGATCACGATTGCCGGGAAGGGATCTGCGGTTCGTGCGGCATGGTCATTAACGGCATCGCCCACGGTCCGCTCCCCGGCCACACCGTATGCCAGATGCATATGCGCCACTTCAAGGACGGGGACACGCTGGTCATCGAGCCGTGGCGCGTGTCCGCCTTTCCCGTGGTGCAGGATCTGGTGGTCGACCGCAGCGCCTTCGACCGCATCATAGAGGCCGGCGGCTACATTTCGTTCTCCACCGGCACGGCGCCGGAGGCCAACGCCTACCTCATACCCAAGGAAACGGCGGACACGGCCATGGACGCGGCGGCCTGCATCGGTTGCGGCGCGTGCGCGGCGGCCTGTCCCAACGGGTCCGCCATGCTGTTCACCGCGGCCAAGCTCGGCCATTTGGGCAGTTTGCCCCAAGGCCAGCCCGAACGGTTGTCGCGCGTATCCCATATGGTCCGGCAAATGGACAGCGAAGGGTTCGGCGGTTGCACCAATATGGGGGCCTGCACCGTCGTCTGCCCCAAGGAAATCAGCCAGGATTTCATTACGCGGATGAACCGCGACTACCGCAAGGCCTTGATGCGCTGATCAGTTCCCTGCATGTATAAGAGACTGCTGATCGTTCCGCTGAGTGCCTGCCATGACGATGCCCTCGGACTGATACGGTTGCGCGCGCCGGACGCTCTTCTGTTGGTGGTCGCGCAGAATTTGCAGGGATGGGAGGGTGCCTTGCGCGCCCGCTTGCCGGCGATCGAGTGCATCCCCGTTGAAGTCAGCCCCTATGACGTAGACGCCATTCGGCGAACGCTGCGGACGACCCTGCGCAAGCATCCCGCGCAGGAAATAGAGGCGGGCCTGGGTTCCGGCCCTTGGGCCGTGCGGCTGGCCCTTATGCAGTTGGCGCGATCCTGCCAGTGGCGGACGCCTTTCGCCGTCGAACATACGCGTCCCCGGCGCGTCGATGACGTTCTGGAGGCGCATCCTCCGCTGGATATTGACCTGGCCTCTTACTTTGCCCAACGCGAGATTGAGATGGGAAAATGCAGCCAAGAGCGCAAACCGCGCTATCGGCAAGCCAGCCGTCACTTGGTCGAGCATCTTGATACGTGGCGCTCCGTTCTGGCATGGCTCCGCGGGGCGGACATACAGAATATCCGCCTCAAGAGCCAGCATTCTTTTGCGCGAGGCGATTTGCAGGCCCAGCATCTTGATTTGCTGTTTGCGTTGCGCGCTAACGGGCTGCTGGGCTCCGTTTCCGCGCGCGGAAGCGAAATTGCCTATAGTCTCAACAATGAAAACCAACGCGCGTTCCTGAACGGAAAATGGCTGGAGTTGTTCGTATACGAGACGTTGAAAGACCTCTTTGAGGACGCTCGTTGGGGACAGGATTTCAAAACGCATCAACAACCAGATCCCCGCCGCTTCCCGAGAGACATAGAACTGGATTTCATCGGCTTGCGCCATCACCGCTTGTTGGTGGCTTCCTGCAAAACGGGGCAGAAGCCTTTCAAAGTCCAGTACCTTGAAGAGTTGCGGGAAGCCTGTCGGTTGCTGCAAACGCCGGCCTGCATCCGCCTCTTCGTCACGCACCATAGGAGGGAGGCGGAAACCGACTTTGACGCCTATGCCCAGCGCCATGCCATCTGCGTGATTGAGGGCGGTACGTTGCATGCCTTGCGCGACGCCGCGCTACGGCTCATGGCCCGCGCTGAAGAAAACGCAATGGGCCAGATCGTTTTCTAGGAACCCTGCGCGCCGCCGCGCTGCGGTTCATGGCCCGCGTAGCCTGAAGGAAGAAACGCCCAATCGTGCAACCCGACCAGGCCCGTTGGCATTACGTGACCGAATTCCTGCGCGCCAAACCGCTGGCGTCGTGCATGCAACTGTGGCCGGCGCACCTCAGAAGCCGCCAACGCGGGCGCATCATCCGCGCCATGCGCCAGTCCTGCAGCCAAGCGCTGCAGGACTACGCATCTCCCTACGGCATCAAACAGCGACAGGAGCTGGAGGCGGCTTTGGACAGTTGGTCCCGTGCGGATCTGATGCTTCCCCTGGAGCGCCCCGATCTCCCATGCGCCATAGACGACTGGACAGAGATAGCAACCTCCATAGGGCATCTGAAGGCATTGGGCTGTTTCGAGCCGATACGCGATGCCTTGACGCGCTGGCTCGCGGACGAGCCGCGAACGGTTCCGTTCCTGATATTGATCCAGGCCTATACGGAATGCGCAGAAGCCGCTTTGGCGTTACGCGATTTCCAAGGCGCGCGCCAATACGCTGAACGCGCGCAGGCCATCCTGCGCCAAAACTCGGCGGGCGACTTGGCGGGCGCAGCGCGCAGTAGCCTGTTGGCGGCCGAAGCCGCTTTGCCGCAAGGCCTATGGGAAGACGCGCAGCGTCAGGCGCAGACGGCCTTGGCATACCTGAAGGGCCAGGAGAACGGATTCCTGCCAGAGACGTTCGCGGCCTGGAAAGTGCTGGCCTTGACGGAATTGGGCCAGACGCGCTATGAGAAGGCTTGGCGCCGGATACGATCAGCCGGTACGCACCTGCCGGCGCTGGCAGCGGCGGACCCCGCGCTGGCGGCCAAATGGATGGTCTTGGAAGGTATTGCGCAAAGGCAAGCAGGGCATTGGGAAGACGCGTGCGTCGCGTTTGCGCGCGCCCTGGAACGCCTGCAAGCATGCTTGCCCAGACAACATGGCGATCTGGGCGTCGTCCACTTGGAATGCGCGCATCTTTATTGGGAGAGAAATGACTTTGAAGCCGCGGCCGAGCGATTGCAGCAAGCGAACGCCATATTCCAGAACCTACAGCGATCGCAGTTCCCATGGGCTCGCATCGCGGTTCTTGCCTCGCAGACCGCGTTCTACCGCATGCAGGGCGATCGCAATCAAGCCCGACAGAAAATCCGCCAAGGGCTCAGCGCCTGCAAGGGACTCAAGGACTTGCAAGCGATGCAGGAGCGCCGCTTTGCCCTGGAAGAGGTTTGTTTGAAACTGGGGGCCGGAAACGATCGGGGCGCGTTACAGCAATGCCGCAAGATACTGCAAGGCGTGCCGGCGCTCTCGACCGCAGAGCAAGGAGAAGTTCTGCTTTTGCAGGGCAAGGCGCATTTGAGCGAGTCGGCTTTCGCCGCGGCCCAAACCGCGTTCCAAGAAGCCTTGCAAGCGCTTGCTGCGCCGACTACGGAGAAACAAAGGCACTTGCGAGTGCATGCCCTGCTGAATTGGGCCGAATGGGAACTGGCGGCCTCCCAACAACCAACCGCCGCGTTGCAGGCAACGCGCGAAGCGGGAGCTATCCTTTTCCGGCAGCCTGAAGCCTGCGCGCCCCTTTGGGTTCAATTTCATTATGCGCGCGGTTGCCTCGCCAGGTTGCAAAACAATGCTGCGCAAGCCGAGTTTCACTTCGCGCAAGCTCGCAACTTCATGGCGTCCGAAGACCCAGAAGCCCTGCGCGCCAGCGATCAGTGCCGCCTATGCCATCTCTTGAGACGCAAGGAACGCTTAACTTTCGCGGCCGGCCTGGACTACTACCGGAAGACGGTTTTTGCCGGGCAAGAGGAAGAACTGGCTTTTGTGCAAGCGATCTATGCGCGATTGCCCAAGAAGAGCGTGCGGCCTGCGCTGGATTGTTGCGTCGGATTGCATCTGGCCCGCCTTTACATGGAAAGAGCGGAAAACAGGCAGGCAGTGGACGTCTTGCACCGTCTATTGGATGCGCGGCCTGACTATCTGGCGGCGAGTCCCGCCCAACGGACACGCATTCAGGTCTTGTTGGCCGAGTTGGATGACTATGACTGTCGAGAAAAAACGCAAGCCGAGAGCGCGATGGCGCTGTTGGCGGATCTCATGCGGCATGCCGGCGCCTTGCAAGCCCATGAAAGCCGGACGCTCCTGCGTTGCAGTCGCATAGTTGCGTCTCCGGCGGCCCAGCCTTGCCTCCAAACGCTCCTGTTCACTGTAGCGCGTATCCGGTACGCGGCGTTGAAACAGGTCCGAGAGGCCCAAAAACTGGCCGAAAGCCTGCTGCAGAACCAAGCAGACAGCCGCGCAAGCGCCTGGGATTCGTTGGAATGCATTCTGTTCGTAAGTTGCCTGCATGCTTGCCAGCAACAGGATTGGCGCGCGGCCAAGCAAGCGTTAGCGCCGATCGCGCGCCGTCAACCGGGGTTCGACCAAGCCCTCGGTTACGCCTTTTGGGCGCTGTACCACGCGCGGAGCGGCGCGTTTCCGGACGCGATCGACAGAATGGCACGCGTCCGGGAAAATCTCCGGCACCCGCGTAATACGGCGTTCTGCCATTGGATTCTGTCCCATCTGCATTGGCGCGCAGCCAAGCGGAACCAGAGTCTCAAACACCTGGATATAGCCTGTCAGCTGGCGGATGAGAACGCGCATCTGATATCCCGTGAAGAGCGGATTCAAATGCGCCTTGACCAAGGCCAACGCTACGTCTGTAGCCGGAACAACGCGGCCGCCCGACGCCAGTTCATGACAGGCGTCGAATTGGCCAAGCAAGCGCAGACGCCTCGCTTGGCCTCCTTGGAAGCGCAATGCCATTTGGCCTTGGCGGATTGCAGTCCAGCCGCGGAAAAAATACAGCGCTTTCGCATTATTGAGGCGCTTTATGGATTCTTCGCCGTGCCTCCGGATCATGTTCTGGCCCGTTGTTACCTGGAGCATGGCTTGTTGCTCTGGGAAAGCAATCAATTGCATAAAGCTTTGCTCCAGATCCAACAGGCTCAGGCCGTCTTCCGTCGCATCGATGCCCGACGCGAAGGTCAACTCTCTACTCAGTATTTGGCGTGCCTGCACGCAGATACAGGCAACGTGCGCCGCGCGTGCGAAATCCTGGGGGCAGATCAAAACGAAGCTGCCGCGCCCCAAGAGGCAACGCTGGCCCAGCGCAGAGACGATTTGAGTTTTTTGCTTGAAAGGATGGCCGTTCTGTCCCTGGCCGGCTAAAAAATCTCGTTGCCTGGCCCAGCGCGCGGGTATCCGACCGCCTTAGCTATGGTTGCATGAGACGCCTTGAAAAAGGATCAGGGCCGCGCGCGTTCCGAAACCAAGCGCTTCGCCTCGTTCCTCCAAGCGAACTGCGAACGCGCTCCCTGCAGACGGGCGGAGAACGCAAGCGACATGCGCGCGGGCAATATCAGGGCGGCAAGGGCGGTATTCGTCCCTGCGCACGCGACCTCCAAGGCGTAGGCGCGCCGTTCTATCGGCTATCCCGCAAAGGGAAACGTCGCGTCGTACCCCAGCTGATCCAGCGCGTACTGCGGCGAGCTGACGAAGAGAATGCCCGGCCACATGGGATTCTGTTGGAAGTGGAACACCAGATTGGCCCGGATCTCTCCGCTCGGATCCGGCCCCGTTTTGGCCCCCTGATGGGGAATGTGGCTGTAGAACACCACCGCGTCGCCGGCCTTGGGATACAGGTGGGCATGCTCCTGCTGGTCGCACCAGACCTGGAATTCGTTCTCCCGGTCGTCCGTATACCCCATATGCGGCACCAGCTCATCGGGAATGGGCGCCTTGAGGTATTGCTTCAGGAAGGTCAGCCGAGCGACGCCGGGATCGTTGTCCGTGAGATAGAACGTCTGGTTCATGCATAGGCCCTGCACCGGAGACGCGGCTTCGGACTTGGCGCCCTGATAGTAATAATCGTAGAAGTCCATGTGCCATTCCTGGCGGTAGGCAGCCGGGTTGACGTGGGCGCGCACGCTGCGCAGCTGGCACTGTTTGCCCATGATGGCGCGCAAGTAGGGCGTCGTTGCCTCGTTGGTCAGCAAGGGTTTCACCATGTCCGGATGGCTGCCCAGCAACTTGTCGAAGTACACGTTGCCGACGGAGTTGCTGCCGCAATACTCCTTGCGCTCGTACAGTCCGTAGAGAACTCTTTTCCACTGTTCCACGGTATTCGGATCCAGGGCGTTCTTGATGAGCAAATAGCCGTTCTCCGTCAGAGCGTCAAGGCGGTCTTGCAAAGGCGTTGGTTGCTTCATGATTCGCTCGCTGTCTGTTGGATCGCGAAGCGGCGCGCGTGGCTTGCCGTGCCTCGCATTGTACGTAGAAAGCCTCTTGCGCGCCTAACCCTCGCGGGAATGAGAGGGCGGAAACGACCCACAAAAAAGGCGGCGCGCCTTGAGGCGCGCCGCCTTTGCGTCCTGTCCGAGCCCGGAGCTTGGAGGACGCTCCCGCCGCGGGACGCGTCAGGCCAGTTTGTAGGCCGACATGCCGTGTTCGGGCAGGTCCAGGCCGGATTTCTGCTCCGCGTCGGACGCGCGCAGGCCCATGCCCGCTTTGACCAGACCGAACATGATGGCGCCGCCGACCAGTGACCACGCCAGAATGGAGAGGCCGCCGATGATCTGCGTGACCAACTGGCTCGCGTTGCCCGCAATCAGGCCGGAGACGCCGCCGTAGGTTCCGTCCGCGAACACGCCGACCATCAATACGCCGAACAGGCCGACGGTGCCGTGGACGGAAACGGCGCCCACCGGATCGTCGACTTTCAGGGTCTTCTCAACGAAGCCTTCGCTCCATATCAGCACCAGGGCCGAAAGGGCTCCGATGACGACGGCCGCCCAGGGCGCAACCACCGCGCACGGCGCGGTAATGGCCACCAATCCGCCCAAGGCCCCGTTGACGCCGCCGGTCAGGCTGACCTTGCCTGTGCGGACCAAACTCAGATACACCACCACGGTGGAGCCGGCAATGGCCGACAGCATGGTGTTGGCGGCAATCACGCTCATGCGGAAATCGGTGCCGCTCAAGGTGCTGCCGGCGTTGAAACCGAACCACCCCACGAAGAGGATCAGTCCGCCCAGCACGATGTAGGTGGCGTTGTGCGGCGGCATTTCGTTCGGCGTGCCGTCGCTGTTGTATTTGCCGTTGCGCGGGCCCACCATCTTGGCTCCGACCAGGCCGACGAACCCGCCGACCATATGGACGACGCCGGAACCCGCGAAGTCATGGAAACCCATGTTCAACAACCAGCCACCCCCCCAGACCCAATGGCCGCTCAGGGGATAGACGATGCCGCTCAGCAGGAAACTGTAGGCCATATAGGCGGTAATGCGGGTGCGTTCCGACATGGCGCCGGACACGATCGTGGCCGCCGTGGCGGCGAACACCATCTGGAAGAACCAATCCCGCGCGTGGGTGACGTCGTAGTAGTCGCCCAAGAGCAGAAATCCGTCGCTGCCCAGGATGCCTGCGATGTCCGAGCCGTACATGATCCCGTACCCGAAGAAAAAGTACGCCAACCCGCCAATGCAGAAGTCCATATAGTTCTTGGACCATATGTTGACCGTATTCTTGGCCTGCGCGAAGCCCGCTTCCACCAGCCCGAAACCGGCCTGCATGAAAAAGACCAGGACGCCTGCAATAATCATCCAGACGAAGGTCAGGGCTTCGGCCGGATCGCCACCGAACGTCTCCCCCGTAGGATCGCCGGCGAAAACGGCTCCGGAAGTCGTCAACGCTATCAGGAGAGTCAGCAACAGTATCACCGGCCCTCGACGCAAAATCCCTGTTGCATTCATTTGGCTAACAGTCCCCTACATGTCTGTGCGAATGAAACATGAGGGAAATTCTAACGGCATCCCAACCGGCTTGAATGGTCAATATGCATAAAGTGTATCTCCGTCGTTGTGACGAAATACACAAACGACAGAGAAAAATTGGGCTATATGCCATGGACAAGAGTTGAAACTTGTGCAAATAGCGCAAAATAGGCTGGAAATGGCGAGCAGCATACGTCGGAAGCGCGTTGATGCCGCGTCCCGCGGTTGAAGGAATCCCCGCGCGCTGGAACGGAAGCCTGCGTCTACGCGGCGCTTGGGCAAAATCCGCGGGCAATCAAGCGACTGCGAACTTGGTTCAACGCGCGGTCTTGCGCGTCACCGCCGACAAGAAACGCATTCTTTTCGTTGCATCAAGTAGCAGCCAAGGCCGTACTCCTGGTTGCAAGCGATGGGGAGAGCCGCGACTGGGTTCCTCAACTTGGGCGCGGTCGCGTCCGGCCCCGGCGATTAGATTACGCGATGAGGCAGCTTAACGCTCCCGTCCCTCTCTGCTTGGCACCGGCGCGCCGTATCTAAATTGCGTTGATCTTTGAGTTCAGCCGGAGCAAGGCACCCGCTCCGCCAGTACCGCCTCATGCTTCAACTGTCGGATAAAGTTTTTGCGATGTACGCGAGATATCTGCGATGCGGAATGGCCCGTCAAGGCCTGTTGGGGCGACTTGGCAGCCTTCCGCCCACGCCTTGGCCTGTGCAGAGCCAAGGCCTGGCGGCCGGCCCATTCCGCACTGCCTCAACGCTGTCTAGCCAAGGAACGCCGTGGAATGTCTGATCCCGCCTATCTTCCGCGGCCCGTCAAGCAACAGGAATAACCAACCGGAAATGGCCGTGCGGGTTGACGGCAGGGCCCAAGAAGTCCTACGCTAGGAATTGAACGTTATGCCTTGGGAGTATGCAATGGCCAAGAAGTCCCCGTCCCGCCGCGCCCTGTCCAACCTGTTTGACGTTCGTGTTAAAACTGTCTTCCGCCACCTGCCCGTGGCGCGGGATTTGACGCCGTATCTGGATTGGCCGCCGGGGAACGAGCTGGACCTGTCCCGTATCGAGGCCTTGCCCCAGGAATGGATTGCGACCGGGCGCAACCTCGAGCGGCGCATCGCTGATCTGGTCTGGCTCGTCCGCGACCGGGACGGTCACCCGCAACGGGCCGTGCTGCTGGAGTGCCAGTCCTGGTACGACGCGCGCATGAGCCTGCGGATGGCGCGCTACACGCTGTTGTTGGGCCAGGCCCTGGCGCGTCAGGGCTTGCGCTGCGCGGACGGCAGCGCGGTGCCCATCCTGCCGGCGGTCTTCCATGCGGGGCCCCGTCCCTGGCCCATTCCTTGGGAGCGCTTGGCCTCACCGCCGGCTTTGCCCCAAGCCACGATCGTGCAGCCAGGACGCACCATCGACATCCACGCCTATGCCGCCCACGCCCGGCCGCCGCGCAATCTGGTATCATGCATGATCGGTCTGGAACGCGGACGGCACCGGTGGGCACGCGAGGCCGGGGCCTTTGCCCGCCTGTTGCGCTACGTGGACGCGGAACTCCGGCCGTTACTCCAAGAGCATGGGCCGGAGCTGGAACAGGATTTCGTCGCGTACATTGTGGCCGGTTACCGGGTGCTGTTTCCGGATCTGGACTTTGCGGAGCAGGATCTCCGTTCCTTGCAGGCGTTGAGGCACAAAATGATTACGTTGGCGGAAACCTACCAAAGAGAACGGCAGGCCGGCGAACAGGCCGGGCGGCGCATCGGCGAACAGGCCGGCGAGCAGGCCGGGCGACGCATCGGCGAACAGGAGGGGTGGCGCAAGGCGTTGACGGAATACGTGCATCTGTGCTGGGACGAGGAGACCAGCCAGGCTTTTCAACAGCGCTTGTCCGCGCTGGATGCTGCTTTTTGGCCCTCGCTCCGCGCCTTGCATGCGGCCTATCAGGAAGGGCGCGATCCTTTGCAATTGTTGCGGGACGCAAGCAACGGCTATGCGCCTGCACCCTAAGGATCTTCAGCGGCGGGGTCTATCCACAGGACGTAACCATGCATGCCGCCATGCAAGAAGCGGTTCACAGGTGCGGAACGCATAGCGGGCGTTAAGAGTGCGTATGGGCGAAAGGCGGGAGTGGCGTCCAGACCGCAGGCGGTTCGCGTAGCGCCAGGCGCGTTCGCGGGCGCGCGGCACCTGGGATGGCAGAGCCGATCTGGATTGGCTTATCGCGGAGCGTTCTCCCCCGGCTCGCGATAGCGTTCGGTGCAGAGCCGAACGCTGGGACGTGCCGGAATTTGGCCTGAACCGTCCGCGCATAGACGCGATATTTATCACGCGCCGGCAATACCGAAATCCAGGTCAGGCACAGCCGTAACGGCCTTGCCGCCCTCTCGCGTCGCGAAAGAGTACCTATGGCCTATCCGCCGTCTGAGCGGACGGAGGGCATAGATCCCGACCCTGCCCTGACGGAACGCGGAGAGACGGCAAGACGCCCGGAAGATGCCAACCTGCATTACGTCCTCATGCATGTATGGCTGGATGACTGGACAACGGAATGGGAAACCGCGGAGGATTCAGTTATGCCCGCCACGCCCTGGAACACGCCTTGAAGACCCTGATCTCCGCACAGAGACGAGACTATCCTTGCAGACATGAACTGCATAATCGGCTCCGCATTGCCCAAGGCCGGAGACGCTGTGGCAGAGCGACTATGCGCAACTGAACCGTATGCAGGCGGCGCGGTCTGCTTTGCGCCTCAGAAGCCCGTAACGGATTATAAAAATGGCTAGGCAGTGTTGAGATTGATTGGACATCACTGTGAGCCAGCGGTTAGCCTCGCAGATAGCCGTCTCTTTTCATGTCTCCGAGAAGATGGCCTCCCGATGACCGATAGCACCTCCCGTCTTTTCTGCCTACCTGTTCCGGCCTATACATGGGCAATGAAGCGCGGCCGTCGGTTCGTGGCCGCGCGGTGCGGGAGGGCCCCTTGGCGGCGGTCGGCTTGCGTACGGGAAGGGGAACTCGGTCTATCGTCGCCCGGCCGACGGGTGCGAGTGGGGCGTCTGGCCACGCTGGATGGTCTACTGGCAGGCCAATCCGGACCGGTTCGCGGCGGATAGCACAGTCGGGCGCGTCCAAGCAATAAAGAGGCGGATCCCGATCTCGGTTGCAGCCGAGGCGGCTTTCGCACCCCGATCCCCTGCCTGGCGGATCGACGGATCCGTCCCCTGGGTCTGCGCGTGGCGGGCGCAGCAGGGCACCGAGGCCGTCATGCCCGCCGGGCCCGACGCACGCGGCCCCACGCTCCCGGCGCGCCACGCGGGGCATGGGCGGGCTTACGCGCAGGTGCCGCGTAGCCGCCCGCTATGATCCATACGCGCAACATTGCCTGGATTTTCTGTACCTGGCCGCGGCTTGGAGTTGGCTGCGTTCAAATATCAACGCTGTCTAGAGCCAAGGGGGGCCAGGCGTCCTGAAATCGGCGGGCCGTCAAGGAGTAGGCGCGCTAATTTGCGCGGGTTCCAGCGCCGCGTCCGTGCGAAACGGAAGAGGCGGCGGCGCGCGAGTCCCCGCCCAGACAGGAGCGTCGGGATGAGGTAGAGCTCGCGCCGCCCTCCACCGAACGCGGGACTTGAATGCAGCGGCGCTGATGCTGCGCATCTGTCTGGCCTAGGCAGCCCCGATGGCTGGATCCCGGCGACAGAGCTCTCAAGCGCGCCTCTCAGCACCCCAGCTATTCGCATCCGTCCCCAAGGTTTGGGCCGCGCGGTAAAGCCGATACATTATAATTGTCTAGGGATGACCTGACATCGTCGTTTAGATCCGCAGACCCAGGAACACTGTTGCATGGCCTCCTATCGCTCTGTCGCCGGACTGTTTACCGTGCCGCGGGATGCTTCTTTCATTTGGCTCCTGTCCTTCGTCGTGTTGCGTTTGTACCAACGGTTTTTCTACCGCATCCGGGTGCAGGGCCTGCACAATATCCCGGCGCACGGGCCGGTCGTGCTGGCCGCCAATCACGCCTCGGGCCACGACATCATCGTCTTGGGTTGCACGAGTCCCCGCCAGATCCATTTCATGGCGAAAAAGGAACTCTTCGCCAAGAATCGGCTGATGGCCGCTTACTTCAGCAAAGCCGGCGTCTTTCCGGTCGATAGAGGGGGCCACGACCGCCGGGCCATTGCCACGGCCTTGGGCTATCTGCGGGCGGGCCGCGTTTTGGGCATGTTTCCCGAAGGCACGCGGCGCGGCACCCTGACCAAGGGCAAAACGGGCGCGGCCCGCCTGGCCTTGAAAACCGAGGCGTCCGTCGTGCCGGTGGCGATTATCGGGACGAGCCAGATCAAGTTGCGGGCGCGCCTGTGGCGGTGGCGTCGCGATCGCGTGACGATTCAGTACGGCCCGCCGATATCCGTATCCGACGCGGGCAAAGCCCAACCGGATGCGTATGAGCTGGCCCAACGCCTGACTGACGAAGTCATGCGCGCTATCGCGCGGATGCTTCCGCCTGACATGCGAGGCGTATACGCGGATACATAGCTCGCGCGGGGCGTTCGCGCAGGGCCTGGCCGCGCTTGTGAGGGGCGCCGCCAAGCAGGATCGGCTACCCCAAACGTCGCTCGGCGCGGCCTATGCGGGATCCATCCCCGCCTCGCGTAGCCCTGCGTATCGGGACGGAGGGCCTGCCTTGATCTCCGAGAGGCTTCAGGGCCGCACGGGCGCCTGTTTGAGCCGGGCGCGGCCTTGAAATCGTTCGTTCTTGGGGCGTATGCGTCCGTACGCCGCTGGCCAGCGCCGGGCATCGGTTGCCTGCCGCTCCCGTTAGCGCAAGACGGCCTTCGCGCTAGCCCGCGAACATGAAGGACTGGTTGATCTCTGCCAGGGCTTCCCGTCCGGGGCGCAACTGGCTGGGAGACAGTTGCGCGAGCGGCGTGTCCGTCAGGTCCAGCAATTCGATCAGGTTTTCCTGCTCTTCGTCAACGTAAACCAAGCCCGTAACGAACTTCTGATCGAGGACGGCCGCTTCCAGCAAATCCATGGCCGCGTTCTTGTCCGTAGGGTCGTGGTCTTCCGCGACTTTCTTCAGGACGATCCAGGTGCCGTCGTGCATCTGCACCTCGATCTCGCACGCGTAGTCCGACACCTCGATCGCGCTGCGTTCAGGCACGAAGTCGATGCTGTTCAGGACGATTTCGTTTTCCTTGCCCCACGCGTAACTCTTGGTGGATTGCGCGTGGTTGTTGAAGGTCACGCAGGGACTGAGGATGTCCAGCACGGCAATGCCCCGGTGCTTGAAGGCCGCGGCGAGCAACGCCTCGACCTGCTTCGGGTCGCCGGCGAAGCTGCGGGCTACGAACGTGGCGTTCGCGGCCAAGGCCTCGAGGCAGATGTCCAGCGGCGGCAGTTTGTTCACGCCGTGGTATTTCATGACCTGATCCGTATCCGCCGTGGCGCTGAACTGGCCCTTGGTCAGGCCGTACACGCCGTTGTTCTCGACGATGTAGGTCATGGGCACGTTGCGCCGCACCGCGTGCTTGAACTGGCCGATGCCGATGGACGCCGTGTCGCCGTCGCCGCTGATGCCGATGACTTCCAGATGGCGGTTGGCCACGATGGCCCCGGTGCTGATCGCGGGCATGCGCCCGTGCAAGCTGTTGAAGCCATGGCTGCCCTGGAGAAAATAGGCAGGCGTCTTGCTGCTGCAGCCGATGCCGCTCAATTTGACCACGTTGTGCTGATCCAGATTCTGCTGCCACGCCACGTTGATGATGCGTTGGCTGATGCTGTCGTGGCCGCACCCCTTGCACAGCGTCGACGGCCGCCCGCGGTAGGCGGTTTTGGGCAGGCCCAATGCGTTGAGGGCAGGGCCTGTGGCCCCGCCGCGTGCCGCCCGGTCGGCGGCGGCTCTCGTGGCAGCCATGTTCGCTCCTAATTGACTGTCAATTCGCTGCGAGGTCAAGTACGGCCGTAACGATCCAGCGCGCGGGCAACGGCAGTCCGTTGCACTTGCAGGCGGATACCAGTTGCCTGTCCGGCACGTCCACTTCGCCCTTCAAAATGCCGCGCAGTTGTCCGTCCGCGTTGTTCTCAATCACGATATTCAGCTCGTGATCCGCAATGAAGTCGCGCACCGTCCGGTTGACGGGCAGGGCGCGCACGCGCAGATAGTCCGTTTCCACGCCCGTCTCGGCGAGTCGGTCCCGCGCTTCCTCGATGGCCGGGTGATTGCTGCCGAGGGAAATGAGGCCGATGCGCGCGTCGAGGCCGTATTGCACCTCCGGTGCCGGCACCATCCGCCGCGCCGTCTCGAATTTGCGCTTGATGCGGTCCAGATTCCGTTCCCACGCGTCGGGATGTTCCGAATACCGCCCGTATTCGTCATGACCGGTCCCGCGGGTGAAAAAGCCGGACCAGGGAGACGGGGTGCCGGGCACGGAGCGATAGCCGATGCCGTCGCCGTCCACGTCTTTGTACCGTCCCCAATCGGCCGCCAGCGCATCGAGTTCGTCCGCGCTCAGGGTCTTGCCCCTCCGAATGGGCACCTCCGGGTATTCGAACGGATCGCTGATCCACAGGTTCATACCCAGATCCAGATCGCTCAGAACCAGTACGGGGGCCTGCAATTCGTCCGCGAGATCGAAGGCCTTGTGTCCGAACTCGAAGCATTCCCGGGGCGACGCGGGGAAGAGCACGACGTGCTTCGTATCGCCGTGGCTCAGAGTGTAGGCGCTCAGGATGTCCCCCTGGCTGGTGCGGGTGGGCAGTCCCGTGCTGGGTCCCATGCGTTGCACGTCCCAGAGCACCGCGGGAATTTCGGCGAAATAGGCCAGCCCGATGAATTCGGACATGAGGCTGATGCCCGGCCCGCTGGTGGTCGTCATGCCCCGCGCGCCGGCCCAGCCGGCGCCGATCACCATGCCGATGGCCGCGATCTCGTCTTCCGCCTGGATCACGCCGAACGTCGGTTTGCCGGTCTCGGGATCCAGGCGGTAGCGGCCCAAGGCCGCGGCCAGCGCTTCCGCCAGGCTGGAGGACGGGGTGATGGGATACCAGGAGACCAGGTTGACGCCTCCGAACGCGCACCCCAAGGCCGCCGCCGTATTGCCTTCCACCAGAATGCGGCCTTCGTTGAAGCCGGACATGGGGGCTACGCGGTAAGGGACGGCGTTGTCGTAGGCGGTCCCGCACCATTCGTGCGCGGCCGTTATCATCCGCATGTTCAGTTGCACGGCCTTGGCCTTGCCCGGCAACTGCCCGGACAGCGCCTGACGGATGTCGGCCAGGGGAATGTCCAGCATCCAGGCCAAGGCGCCTACGTAGGCCATATTGCTGACGTAGGGGCGCAACGCGGCGGAGACGCCGAGCGGCTTGATCAAGTCCCGGATGGGCAGGGCGTAGTACGCGACGTCAGGCCGTACCGCGGCCACGGGAATGGCGGCGTCGTGCAGGATAACGCCGCCGGCCTCCATGCCGGCCATATCGTCCGCGGCCGTGGCGGGATTCATGCAGACCAGAATCTCCGCGCCGTCCTTGCGCGCGAGATACCCCTCGCGCGACAGGCGAATCGTGAACCAGGTCGGCAAGCCCTGGATATTGCTGGGAAACAGGTTTTTGCCCGTAACGGGGATGCCCATATTGAAGAGCGTGCGGAGCAGCACCAGATTGCTCGTCTGGCTGCCGGTACCGTTGGGCGAAGCGACCGTAAACGCGAAGTCGTTGACTGTGAGCTCCTTGGCTCTCCCGACAGGCATCCTGACGGCTTCTACGTGCCCCATAGCGTCAATCTCTCCCCATGTCAGATCCGAAGTCGCGTCCCGGCGTTGTCCGGGCAGCCTATCGTCATGCGGCCTGGCCGCGCCGCAATTCCAGCAAGCGCATATGCTCTACGTGCAAGGCCTGGCTGCCGGCGACGTCGCCGGCGCGCAGGGCCTGGACGATGCGTTGGTGATAGCGCCAGATTTCCTGCAAGTGGCTCAGCTCTTCGTAGAAACGCGGCGCCACGGACTTGTACGCCTCCCAATAGGCCGCGAGCAGGCCCAGTACGAACGCATTGTTCAGCCGTCCGAAAATGCGGAGGTGGAACTCTTTATGCTCTTCATGCGGAATTTCGATGGCGGCGGCGCCGAGCTTGGCGCGGGCCGCCGCGCACAGCGCTTCCAGCTGATCCAGATCGCGTCCGCGCAGGGACTGCGCGGCGTCCGCCCAGAAAGAGATTTCCAGGCGCATGCGCAAATCGGCGAATTCCTGGAAGCAGTCTTCGTTCAGGGCGATGCCGGCTTCCAGACTCATGCGCACCGCCGGCAAGAAGTCGTAGGCCAAGGGTTCGATGCCCCGTTTGGGCGTCGTCTCAATGAGGCCCAAAGCCCGCGCGACCGCGACCTGCTCCCGCAACTTGCCCATGCCCACGGACGTCTCCGCGCTGATTTGCGCGAGCGGAGGCAGCCGTTTGTCCCCGTCCTGTTGGCGGGCCACGAGATAGTCTATGAACTCAGAGCAGACCATCGCTCCGTCGCCAACGCCAATGATCGGATCATTACGATATATCGGTTCGATCCTATCACGGAGCCGGCGCGCTTCCAATTTTTCCGGCGGCGCCGGGGCCAGGTCACCGACCGCCGCGGCGGCGCAGTCTCCGCCGGCCCCGCATGGCATTACCGCCAATCCGGGCGGACATGCTACTATAGGCCTGCATTCCAAGCGCATTTTTCGAAAGGCGAACGACGGTTGGGCCGACCGAGAGGCTGGCTTTCGGCGGGAGCCGCGCCGCGGTCGTAGCGGAGGGCGCATCATTGACGGAATGTTTCGGCACGATGCACAAGGAGATTCACGATGGAAAAGACTCGCCATCTTTCGCGGCGCCGGTTCCTGCAGGCCTCCGGCCTTTCCCTGGCCGGGTTGGCTCTGGCCGCCTGCGCGCCGGCGGCTCCGGCCGCGCCCGCCGCCGCCGGGGAAGCCGCGCCGGCCATGGAACGCGTGGAAATCGAATTCATGAACTGGTGGGGCTCGCACCGGGAAGAGTTGATGAACGAAGTCATCGACAATTTCCATCAGATGAACGACCAGGTCCAGGTCAACAATTCCGTGCAGCCGTGGGACGGCCGGGCCGAACGCGCGGCTACGGCCGTGGCCAGCAACAATCCGCCCGCCCTGATCATGACCCAGCGCGTGGAGACCTATCAGTTCGCCCACGAGAACCTGATCCTCCCCATCGACGATTACGTCCAGGCTTCCGGCATCGATCCGGACGCCATTTTCTACGCCGGGGAAATCAACAACCAGCGCTGGCAGGGCAAACTGTACTCGTTCCCGTTGCCTACGGGCGGCGGCAATACGGGACAGTATTTCTACAACAAGCGCGTCTTCGAGAACGCGGGCCTGGATCCCGAGACGGCGCCGCTGACCTGGCAGGAGCTGACGGCCGCGGCCGCGGCGATCACCGTCAAAGACGACATCGGCGTGACCGTCATGGGCGCCAATCTGGGCACCGGCGCCGTGGGCTTCGGGCGCTGGCTCTACACCAACGCCGGGGCTTTCGTGTCGGCGGACGCCCGGACGATCGAGTTCCAAGGCGACCGCGGCGTGGAAACCCTGGAATGGATGGTCAATTTCACCAACGAGGTCAACGGCGGCATCGACAACGCCAACGAGTTCTTCGCCGGCACCAGCGACACGTCGGCGGACCATCCCTACTACAACGAGGCTTTGGGCATGCTGTTCACGGGCGTGTGGCAATTCGGGCATCTGCAAGCCACGGACCCGGACATGTGGGCGGACACGGACGCGTGGGGCGTCGCCCAGATGCCGTACAACGGCAACAACCCCGAGGCGGCCCATGCCGGTATCGCCGGCCTGTCCGGTTCCTGGGGCTACGTGATTCCGACGTCCACGCCCAAGGCGCAGGCGGACGCCGCGTACCAATACCTGGAGTTCTTCGGCACTCACGAACAGGGCGGCTGCCTTTTCCTGTTCAACCAGGGACGGCCCTCGCCCGTGGCCCAGTGCAACGACAACCCCGCCTACTTTGAGGCCAATCCCTATTGGAACGTGGTCTTGGCCTCGCTGGCCTCGGACGTGAGCATTCCCGTAACGCCGGTGCAGGCCCGCATCAACGATATCGTGGGCACGGTCGTGGAAGAGGCCTACTTCGGCCGGAAGACCCCGGCGGAAGCGTTGGCGGACGGCGCCGCCGAATCGCAACGCATTCTGGATGAGTTCTGGGCCTCCTGACCTGAAGCCGCCGCGCGGCGCGGACCGTCCCCGCGGCGGTCCGCGCCGTCCTCGAGCCCGTTCCTGCGTGACCCGTTCGCGTGCGTTGGGCGCCGGGTAAGGGGCAACCTCGGGTTCCGTTCATGTTGGCCCGCATTCAGGCGTCGTTGCACCGCTACCGCGGGTGGTGGGTCGGATACGCCTTCATCCTGCCCTGGATCCTGTCGGCCCTGTGGTTCGATCTGATTCCCTTCGTCACCAATCTGCTGTTGAGCCTGACCGACTATTCGGTGTCGGCCAGCGTTCCGAACTGGGAAGGCGCGGCGAATTTCCGGGAGATATTCCGCGACGATCGGCTGTTCGCCAAGAGCCTGGGCAATACCGTCTATTATCTGGCCGTGAGCGTGCCGGTCCGGCTGGTCGCGGCCTTCGCCATCGCCATTTTGCTCAACATGCGCATTCAGGCGCTGGGTACGCTGCGCACGATCTTCTACGTCCCTTCGGTCGTGCCCCTGGTCGCCGTCTCCATCATTTTTTTCGGCATGTTCAACGCCCGCTACGGCATCTTCAACCAGTTGCTGATCCTGGTAGGGGTGGACCCGATACGCTGGCTGACGCGGCCCGAATGGATCAAGCCGGCCATGATCATCATGAGCCTGTGGGGCTTCGGGGCGCAGATGGTAATTTTCCTGGCGGGCCTGCAGGGCATCCCCCGGGAACTGTACGAGGCGGCGGAGATGGACGGCGGCAACTACTGGAGCCAGTTGCTGCGCATTACCGTGCCCATGATGACCCCGGTCATCTTCTTCAACCTCATCATCGGCATCATTGGCGGTTTCCAGGTGTTCGCCTCCGCCTACGTGCTGATCGGTCCCAGCGGCGGCGCCCTGAACGCCGGCCTGTTCTACGTCCTGCACATCTACAACAACGCCTTCAGTTATTTCCGGCTGGGCTACGCGGCGGCCCTGTCGGTGATCCTGTTCTTCATCATCCTGTTCTTCACCGTCCTTATGGTGCGGACGTCGGATCGGTGGGTCTACTACGGCGACGCCTAGGGCGCGCGGGAGCGAACGGACATGGTTGAAGGCTTGCCGCTGCGCCTGGCCAAGTGGATTTTCGTCTATCCGTTGCTGCTCGCGGCGTCGGTCGTCATGGTTTTCCCCCTGTTGTGGACGCTGTCCACTTCGCTGAAGACGGCCCAAACCGTCACGCTGCGCGAAGTGCAGCTGATTCCCGACCCGATCCAATGGTCGAACTACATCGAGATCTTCACCGAGGCGCCGCTGGCGCAGTACACCCTCAACACCATGTACATGGTGGTGGCCTCGGTGGCCGGCGGCGTCATCGTGTGCGCGCTGGCCGGATACGCCTTCGCGCGGATTGACTTCCCGGCGCGGGAAATCCTGTTCTACGTCTTGCTCAGCACCATGATGCTGCCCCACGTGGTGCAGATCATCCCGCTGTTCGTCATCTTCGACCGCCTGGGGCTGGTCGGCACGTTCTGGCCGCTCATCATCCCGCGGTTGCTGGGCCACAACGCGTTCTACATTTTCCTGATGCGCCAGTTTTTCCGGGGCATTCCCCTGGAACTGAGCGACGCCGCGCGCATGGACGGCTGCACGGAACTGGGCATCTGGGCGCGGATCGTCATGCCCAACTCCAAACCGGTGCTGGCCGCGGTCGGCATCTTCTCCATCCAGTTCGCCTGGAACGATTTCCTGTCCCCGCTCATCTATCTGGGGCCCAAGAAGGAGCTGTGGACGCTGGCCCTGGGCCTCAATGCGCAAAAGGGCTTCGAAGGCGAAATCACCTCCCTGCACAAAATGATGGTCATTTCCGTGTATATGATCATCCCCATGCTGTTAGTATTCGCCGTAGGGCAGAAATACATGATCGAAGGCGTGACTTTCTCCGGCATGAAGGGATGAAGTCAACGACGCCGGCGCAACAAGGAGCGAGCCATGCTTGGAGACGTAACGGTTGACCCGCAGGATCTGGAGTTCTTCGATCGCAACGGGTATCTGATCGTCCGCAACGCGTTGGAGGCGGACGCGGTGGAGGCCATCGTGGAAACGTCGGACCAGTTGCTGGCGTCGGATCAGACCCTCTATCGGCAGAAGCTGCGGAGCGGGCGGTACGACAGCTTCCGCAACTGCATCACCAAGGATTCGGTCTTCTGGCAATTGATCGACCATCCCGTGATCCTGCCCACGGTCGTGCAGCTGCTGGGCGCGGATTTGCATATGGTGACCTCCCACCTCATTTACAAGGAGCCCGACCCGGCGGACACGCCCGCGACGTTCCGGGAACCCGGGTGGCACCGGGACTACTACCAGGCCATGAACGACATGGGGCATCATCGCATCCAGCGCCTGCTCGTGAAGTGCGCGTACTACCTCTCGGATCTCAGCGAGCCGTATTCGGGCGTGACCATGGTCGTGCCCGGCAGCAATCTGCTCACGGCCCCGATCGACATTCCGGAAGGCCAGGCGGATCCGGACGGCGCGGAGCAGCCCTCCATGCAGCCGGGCGACTGCCTCATCTTCGAGAACCGGACCTACCATGCGGGCGCGGCCAATCTGGCGGGGCGCACCCGCAAGGCGTGCATGATCGGCTACGGGTACCGGTGGATCAAGCCCATGGATTATCGCGTCCAGGACGCCGAGTTGCTGGAGCAGCTGACGCCCATGCAGCGGTTCATGTGCGGCGAGCCGTTCGTCAAGAAAGACGAGTTCGATTTCACGGGCGGCGAAAATCCCATTGACGACTGGTGCGCGGCGCGGGGCCTGCCTACCGTGCGCTATTGATGCTTGGCTGCGGCGCGCGGTGATGACGCGGGCCGGATCGAGGCGCTGACGGAAACGCGCCGGATCCCGAAAGGATTCCGTGTCCGCTCCCCGGCGCGCGGGCCAAGCCATCTCGGAAAGAGAGGTTCGGAGCACTAAACGATAAGTGCCGTTCCTCTCTCTTACCCTATAATCCGCCCAGAGTTTTCCTCCGAGGCTGATGGCGAACCGTGCGCGCGATGAGGCGCGGCGCGTGGCTGGCTCTTGGCCAGCAGGGACCGCCTGTCCCGCGGCGCGCAGGGTCGTCTTCAGATTGGGAACGATGCGTCCGCAGAGAATTTCGCTATGCAATTGACGTCAGAACAACAACAAGTCATCGCGCATCCCGAGGGATGCCACGGCAAGGTGTTGGCGGTGGCCGGTTCGGGTAAGACCACGACGATGGCCCATCGCATCCTGCACCTGATTCAGCAGGGCGCGCACCCGAGCCAGATTCAGGTTCTGATGTTCAATCGGCTGGCCCGAGACCAGTTCGTCGCCTCGCTCCAGCGGCTGGGATTGGGGGAAGGGCAACAGCCGCCCGTCAACACTTTTCACAGTTACGCCTATCGGCTTTTCAATCCCCAAGGCTATCGGATGTGGGTCGGCGATACCGAAGACCTGGATCATCTCTGCCTGCGGAAGGCCAAAACGAGCGTAGAGCGCCGGATGCGCCTGCATGACGACGTCATCGACTTGGATATCGCGCGGCAGGCGATTGACCTGTGGAAGGGTTCGCTCATTCCCCCTTCCCGCGCCGGCTTTCGGGGCGAACGCGCCGAAGCCTACGTCGCTTTGTACGATGAGTACGAGACGCTGCGGCAGCAGGACAACGCCATCACCTACGCGGACTTCGTGCCCTTGGCCGTTCTTGCCCTGGAAGGTTCGTCCTATTTACTGCGCGAAAAGGCCGGTTCGGTACGCTTTCTCATCGTGGACGAGTATCAGGACGTCAACCTGGGTCAGCAAAGGCTCGTCGAACTGTTGGCGAGCGAAGGTGCCGACCTCATGGTCGTGGGGGATGACGATCAGACCATCTACGAATGGCGCGGGGCGCGGAGCGACTACATTCTCGGCGAGTTCGAGGCGACGTTCACGAACAAACCCCATCACGCGTACAGGCTGACCCGTTCGTTTCGTTTCGGCTATTGCATTGCGCAGACGGGCTACAACGTGATTCAGCACAACGCCCGGCGTCTGGAAAAACATCTCATTTCCAACAAACCGGGCAGCGCGAGCGAAGTGACGTTGATCACGGACGAGGAAGAGCAGGGCGGATACGCCCATCGGCGCATGGCGGAGGAAATCATCCGGCTGGTCAAGGAAAACCGCGTACCGCCTTCTGACGTGCGCGTACTGGCGCGCACCTATGCCCAATTGACGTCCCTCCAGACGGAACTGCTGCTCAAGCGGATTCCCTTCAAGGTGGACGGTCGGGCGCCTTTCCTCCAAACCGGCGAAAGCCAAGTATTGCTGAATTACGTCCGCGTAGCGGCGGGGATGGATCAAGCCGTATCCGAGGCGATCGTTCCTCATTTTATCTCGATTGGCAACAAACCCAGCCGTTATCTGGCCCGGCGGGATCTGGACGCCATGTTGCGCGACGGGAGGTACCAAGGCCTGTCGCTCAGCGAGACGTTGGACGCGGCCATCGAGGACCCGGCCCGCTTCGCGCGCGGCACGGCCCGCGCCAATCTCATGGATTTGGCGTCGGTCCTGGACGAGATCCGGGGCCGCCTGGCCACCGAGGCCTTGGCCGGTCCGTTGTTGGCCTGGATTAACGATGAAGTCGGCCTGCAGCGACATTACGAGGAGTACTACGGGCCGGGCGAAGCTTCGCTCATACGCGTCGAGACGGTACGAAAGTTCATTGAATACGCGCACGCGACGGAGATGCGCTGGCCGCAATTCCTTGACCATGTCGACAATACGGACACGACCTGGGGCCAACCCGATGCCCAATGCCTCACGATGATGACGATTCACAGGGCCAAAGGGTTGGAGTTCGACTACGTATTCATTCCCGATTGCCAAGAAGGGTTTTTGCCCGTCATGGGCAGCAGCGAAGATCCGACGTTCGACACGCGCGATCCTAATCGCGCGCCCAAGGCCGCGGAATGGATCGAGAACGAAAGGCGCTTGTTCTATGTCGGCGCGACCCGGGCCCGCAAAGAGCTGTTCATTGGCGCGCCGGCCATCGTTTCTGGACGGCCTACCCGCTCTGCCCAAGAGCGGAACAAGCGTCGCGCCGCCTCGCGTTTCTTGGAGGAAATGGAGTTGTCGCAAACCCGAGAAGTGGCGTACGAGATGCGCCGCGCCGCCCGCGGGCAGGGAGGAAACCGTTTGGTTGAGGCGTGTCAGCGTTGGTCTCGGTTTCATCACATCATCGGGCGCGTGAAAGAGGAATACGCGCGTATGTTGCCCAAGAAGTTGCGCCCTTTGCTGGCGCAAGTCGAATTGAGCGACGCGGCGCGTCCTTTCCGGTATCAGCAGGAATACGATTCCCCCTTTCAACGCGGCCTGTCGGTTTCCCCGTCCCGGACGGGGCGCAGCGAGAAGCAGGGACGCGCGGCTTGGGATCATATTGACACGCGATGGCCGCGCCAGCAGTCAACCCAAGCCCGAACGCGGAGACGGCTACGCGCCTCCGCAAGCGAAAGCGATGAGTTTCCTTTCTGATCTGCGCGTCGATTCAGAGCGGCTATAGACTGATAGAGGGCAGTTATGCACCGATCATTCCTGTGCGCATCTGGTACTTCGTCATGCTTCCATGGTCGGACAAATTTTTTGAGACGTACATGAGGCGCACGATGCGGAATGGCCAGTCAAGACCTGTTGGGGCGGCTTAGCGGCTTTTCACCCACGCCTTGGCCTATACAGAGCCAAGCCTGACGCGCCAGGATGCTCCGTTCCAGTTCTGCCCTGTTGAGCCCCCGCGGTCATGACAATCTACGGGGTATGCAGCCGAGGCGCCTGGGCGTGACGCGTCGTACGCGGCGACCTGTTGCAAGACGAGATGCGCGCGAACCCAGTCAGGCTTGGCCCGCGGGACAGTCGCTCTATCCGCGGCGCTCCAAGGCATATTAGGTATATAATGGAGATTATGGTTGCTACTTCTTCTGTCATTGCCGATATCGCGGGTTTCGCCCGCATTGGGCCTGAATGGGCGGATACTGTTCGCGGCATTCTGCTGGAACAGGGCCGCTTGGATCCACTGGCCCGTTGCGACGAATTCGTTGCGGCTTTGCGCAGAGCAGCCATCCGGTGCATGCGCGCTTGGAAAAGCTGGAGTAACGGCTGAAGATGCGGGAACGGCAGCTTGAGTGAGCGATTAGAAAACTGTTTGGACGAATTCAGGCAGGAGATGCGCGTGCGATTTGACAAGCTAGAGGAGGGAATGGGGCGGCTGGTCGACGCTATGCTTGAACGCAGAATACACGCCAATGCCATAACGTACGTCACTTATCCGTTGGAGCTGCACGGCAGAACCCGAATACTCAAGAGTGCGATCATTCCCATGCAGGACGAGTTGCAAGAAATCCTTTTTGAGACCAAGGAGCATAATCTCTCTTGGGCGCAGATAGAGAGGATAGGATTGACCGACATTGTGCTGTCGGGCCAGCGTCAAGGTCGTCCGGTCTACGTTACGGTCGAAGTATCGCGCACCATTACCCGCCATGATATCGAGCGCGCTGCCGACAGCGCTCGCTTTTTGAGCGCCGCCTCGGGACGGCCAGCGCTTCCGATGGTTCTTGGTTACCGTATGGCCGATGAACAAAGACAGCGCGCGCAACAGCTTAAGGTAGCCGTTCGTATCGTTGAGGCTAAACGCGATGGCGCTGTTTGATGGCGCTGTCTGGACAGCCAAGCGAAGCGGCCGTGGGCATGGGACTGGCGTTGATAGCCGATCCCTGCCGCGATTACGAAGATTCATGGCTTTGAGGTCGCCAAACGCCTATGTCTGATGCCCAAGCGGTGGCCGCGCGCGAGCCCGGCCCGATGTTGCCGGTAGCCGCGGTACAGGATTTGGTATGCCGCCAAGCGATCCGCCAACGCGCAGAACGAATATCGCTCGCGGCGGCGCTCGGACGGATCTTGGCCCAGGACGTAACGGCGGCAGAGCCGTTTCCGCCCTTCGCGGCCTCAACCAAGGACGGTTACGCCGTGGCCGCTCAGAACGGTCCCGGCACGTATCCCGTGCAGGGGCACGTCATGGCGGGCCGACCCGCCGACTATGCGCAGTTGCCGGGCCGCGTAAGCTACATCGCGACCGGGGCGCCCTTGCCGGAAGGCGCTGACGCCATCGTCATGGTGGAGGATACGGAACCGTGCGGAGACCATGTGCGTATCAAGGTGCAGGTCGCCCCCGGTACGGACGTCAGGCCCGTCGGCGCGGATCTGGAGCAGGGCGCCCTGGTATTGCCGCGCGGCAAAAAACTGGGGCCGGTAGAAATGGGGCTCTTGGCTACGGTAGGCGCGGCGCGCGTGCCGGTCTATCGACGTCCCAAAGTGACGGTTCTTTCCACGGGCGACGAAATATGCGCGCCCTGGGAAACCCCCGGCTATGGCCAGATCAGGGACAGCAACCACGTTATGCTGTCGGGCATGGCCTTGGCGATGGGGACGGAAACCTCAATCGACGGCGCGATCGCGCCCGATGATCCGAACCGCTTGCGCGCGGCGCTGGCAACGGCCTTGGCGGATTGCGACGTTCTGATCACGTCCGGCGGCGTATCCATGGGCGAGCGCGATCTGTTGCCCGCGCTGCTGCAGGATATCGGCGCGGAGGTCCATACGGAACGGGTTCTGATGAAGCCCGGCAAGCCTTTCACCTTCGCGACGCGTACCCGCGCGGCGAACGCAGGGAGGCAACTCGTTTTCGCCTTGCCCGGCAATCCGGCGAGTTCGCTGGTCACCTTCTTTCTGTTCGTGGCCCCTGCGCTCAGGAAAATGCAGGGCCGGCACCCCTATGCCTTGCCCCGCATAGGCGTTACGGCCGCGGAACCGCTCAAGCGCGACCCCTACCGCCCGGAATATCACCGCGTGACGCTGTCTTGGGACGAAGCCTTGCATGACGGCCTTGGCGGTTACCGAGCTCTGTCCACAGGCTCCCAGAAAAGCAGTCGCCTCATGAGCATGCTGGACGCGGACGCCTTGGTCGAGATCCCGGCGGGCAAAGGCGTCATCGTTCCCGGCGCCGTCGTGCCGGCCATCGATTTGCGCCAGCTGTAACCCGTACGCTTTTGGCCCGCCAAGAAGACGCCCGATGCCCTTGACCCATCTGGATGCGCAAGGCCAAGCCTCGATGGTGGACGTCGGTTCCAAAGACGCAACCGTACGCTCCGCCCGGGCCCGCGCCGAAGTGGAAATGCCCGCTACGGTGATGGCGGCCGTGCAAAACCGCAACATGCCCAAAGGCGATGCCTTCGCCGCGGCCCGGATCGCGGGCATTCAGGCCGCCAAAAAGACGCCCGACCTCATTCCCCTGTGCCATCCCGTCGCGCTGTCTTCCGTAGCCGTGGACTTTGAGGTGGATGCCGCCCAGCGAACCATAGGCATAGTCTGCCGCGCGCGCAGTCGAGGGCGTACCGGCGTGGAGATGGAGGCCTTGACGGGCGTTTCCGTGGCGGCCCTGACGCTCTACGATATGCTCAAGGGCCTGGATAAAGGCATTCGGATTCGGGACGTTCGCCTCCTGGCCAAAGAGGGGGGCAAGTCCGGCGCGTGGCGCGCGGCGGATGCGGACGCAGGGCAGCCATGAAAATATCGGTGGAATTGTTCGCCACGCTCCGGCAGAACGCGGGCTGGGCCCAGAAGCGCCTTGAACTTGACGCCGGCGTTTCGGTGAAAGAGCTCTTGCAACAGTTGGACAAGGCCTATCCGGAGCTGCGCGTGTTGCAGGTACCCGTCTACGTCGCGGTCAACGACGAATACGCCGCCGGCGACGCGCTGCTGGCGGAAGGCGACCGGGTGGCGCTCTTCCCGCCCGTATCCGGCGGACAGGCCTGATGGCCAGCCCTGACCCGCGGATTCATTTCCGCTTGACGGAGGAACCCCTGTCCGTGGATGCCTTGGTGCGCTGGGCGTCCCGTCCCGATTGCGGCGCCGTCGCTTCCTTTGCCGGCATCGTGCGCGGCGAAACCCGGGCGGAGGGCCAAATCGTCCATACGGACTTTCTGGTGTACGAGGCGTACGCGAGCATGGCCCGCGCCCAAAGCCTGAAGTTGGCCGAGGAAGTGTTGACGCGCTGGCCCGCGGTCCGTTGCCTGGCCATGGAGCATCGCGTCGGGCCGTGCGCCCTGGGCGAACCGACGGTGGTGGTGGCCGCGGCCAGCCCGCATCGCCACGACGGGTGTTTCGAGGCCTGCAAGTACGCCATCGATCGCCTGAAGGCCATCGTGCCCATCTGGAAGCAGGAGAATCAGGGCGACCGCCAGGCATGGGTGGAAGGCGCGCCGCGCCCCCGCTTGAACGTCAATGCGGATCGGGCATGACGACGGGATTGCGGTCCGCGTCCGGATCCGCGCGCGATTTTCCGATTCTTGACTATAATCAAGGCAGGGCGTATAATGCGCCTTCAGTTGAGATGGACGCAGGCTCTGCGCGAGCGTTGCCGAAACTCTGCAGATTAACAATGGAGCAGGTAGAAGACTGTCGCTGCTGACTCCGGTCAGTAGAGGAACTTCCCGACTCCCACTGGAGTTCGTCTCCGACAGGGTTGCCTCACGAAACAGCAAGTGAGGGCTTGGCGCCAGCCAGGACTACAACCGCAACAGAGAGCAGTCCCGCATCCGGCTTCCGGGTGTAAGGGGTGAAAGGGTGGGGTAAGAGCCCACCAGCGCATTCAGCAATGGGTGCGGCTAGGCGAGCGTGCAACCGGGAGCAAGGTGAGCGGGTTTCGGCTCTTGAGCCGGAATCTCACCGCAGCGGGCACTTGCGGGCGCGTCTCTCGGGAGGCGTCAGCAAGCAAATGCCGGCCAGGCCGCTTGCGGCCTGAGATAGATGGCAGTCCAGGCGTCGTTTTGGCGCTCAGACAGAATCGGGAGTATTCTATCTGTCAAGGCATTGCGCGGCGGCCTCGGCGGAAACGCCGGTGCCGCACGCCGACGTGGCGGAATTGGCAGACGCGATAGACTTAGGATCTATTGCCCTTACGGGTGTGGAGGTTCGAGTCCTCTCGTCGGCATGGGAGCGATCCCGCAGGAAGCCGCGGGCCCGTGGCCTAGCGGGAAGGCGTCTCCTTTGCAAGGAGAAGATCGTGGGTTCGAATCCCACCGGGTCCATTTTGCGCCAGTCGTTTGCGCGGGTGTAGTTCAGTGGTAGAACATTTCCTTGCCAAGGAAAAGGTCGTGAGTTCGAGTCTCATCACCCGCTTTGTAGGCCGAGGTAGCTCAGTTGGTAGAGTATGGCACTGAAAATGCTAGGGTCCCCAGTTCAAGTCTGGGCCTCGGCACTCCAAGAAGGGGGATCGTCTAAGGGCAGGACAGCGGTCTTTGGAACCGCCAATCGGGGTTCGAATCCCTGTCCCCCTGTAGCTGGGTCACTGCGCGGCGACCATAGCTCAATTGGCAGAGCGCATGATTGTGGTTCATGTGGTTGTGGGTTCAAGTCCCATTGGTCGCCCTTGCCTGCGTTCCATTGAAAGAAGCGAAATGAATGCGTCCGGCCGCGGCAGGATTGAGTGTTATCAACTGGACGTCATCAGATCGCCAAATTTTTTACTCGACATAACCGTTCGTGTCAAGACTAAACGTCCCCGGCAAGTTACTTGTGCGCCGTTTTCCATCCAGAACCGGATTCATTCCCGCCGCGCTGGTTGTATCTGTGTTGGGCCTGTTCGTCCCAGAGATTGTCCAGCTGCTACCCAGAGATAGCTACCCCCTAGTCCACATGCAGATCGTTCATGGAGCGGATACGTTCGCTAGGTTATCCTTGCACTTGATCATCGGTGTACTCGGCTTTCACGCGATCCGCTTCGTGTTCCGCATAATCCGCCACATCCATAACATTACAAAACCTTGAATCCGGTACCTTTGACCGCGCCGATCTCAACACTGGGCGCTGATCGAAGTCCCCGAGATCATTCAGCGCCGCGTCGCAAACCGTGCGCAACATAGCCGGCGCCGGTCGATACGGGACGGTTGCGCCGGTCCTTCAAGTACCGCCTGTCGGTACAAGACGGTCGCCTTGCTATACGTACTCGCAAGACTTGGAGCACGGGACGCGCTATATCCCCAGAGATCCCTTTTATCCGTCCCCTGTCAAGGACGCTGGAAGAGGCCGCGCCGGATGGCGCGGTTTACGCGTCGGCGCGCCCTATTGGCCGCGCTTGAAGCTGGCTTGGTTTCGCGTCAGGGGACCCACGGCAGAAGAATAATGGAACGTTGCGCGTCCGTCTCTGCGTCCGGCGCGTAGGAGTCGGCGGAGGTCGGTTCCTGCACAAGGCCAAAGCCGATGACGTCCTCAATCCAGGTCTCGAATTCGCTGACGTCCGCGTAGACGCCCAGGAAGCCCGGAATGGCGCAGCCAATGCCCCAACTGATGATGCCAATCTGCACCCAGCCCTCCCGTTGCGGATCCCAATACAGCAAAGGGCCGCCGCTGTCGCCGGTGCAAGCGTCCTGCGCGTTGTCCAAGGTTCCGGCGCAGAGCATGCGGTCGGTAATCGTGACGGCCTTGGGCGACTGCCGGCGATAGCTCGCCTGGCATAGATCGGAGGCCGCGAGGGGAACGTCTGCCCGTTGCAACGTATGAGGGTACCTCTGCCCTTCCTCGCTGCCGACTACGGATCCCCAGCCCAGCATCGTCGTCATGGCGTTGCGTTGAATCAAAGGTTGCGGATCGCGAAAGGACAACGATACGGCGGGCAGATCCAGAGGCGCGGCCAACTGAATGAGCGCGATGTCGTAATCCGCCGTTGCGCGGTCGAACTCCGGATGCGGAAAGACGTCCCGGACTCCTGCGCGGAGCCCCTCGTTCGAGGTCAGATCGAATTGATCCGCCACGACTTCCAGCGCGAGAGGTTGTTTGTCCTGCCCGTCGAGAACGCAATGGGCCGACGTCAGAACCCATTCGCGGGCGATGAGCGTGCCGCCGCAACGCAGACCCTCAAAGGCGCTGGAAAACTGGCTGAACGCCAAAGCGACCATCCAGGGGAAAGCCCCCAGGGTCGCTTCCTGGCCGTCTACGATGCTGGGCACGGCGGCCTGAGGACGCGCGGAGGCGTCCAGCGGTGTTTCCGCGTCATCGGCCGGAATCCCTAGCGGTCGGGTATCGTAGACCATGCTCCCAATCACGAGCGCGAGCACAAACGCCAAACGCAAGGATCCGTTCATGCGTCCAGCCGCTGGGAGGCTTTGCGCGACCGTGGAACAGGCAATGAGGGCCACCCTGAAGCGGCGGCCAAGCGCTCATATCTTGTCGAGGCTGATCCATCCGAGGCCGTCGGAAAGGCCAACGCCCGTTCCGGATGCGCCGCAGGGACGGGTCGCGCCTGCGCGCAGGATCTCAAAACGTAGAGGCCGGCATAGCCGCGCAACCGGATCAGCATTGGGGGACTGAAGGGACCGTTACGCCGATGGGTTCCATGAGGCGGCCCAGGCGCCCGGATCCCGCGCGCGGAGTTAACTCTGGCGCCGGCTACGGCATCGCGGCGCCTGCCCGCAGGGTTCGATACAGGAACCAGAACTGATCCTCCGGGAAAGCCTTGACGTAATCTTGCCTCCAGATGAAAGGGCCAGGGACGGTTACGCCCTGGATACGCGCGTCCAGCGCCTCCAGATCCTGGGCTATGCGGATCCAGCCGTGGGCCGCGCCCAAGCGCTGGATGCGCGAGCGTTGCACCATTTCAGCCGCGAAATAACGCGCATTGAGATGGCCCTCCTTGGACCATTCCTCCATGCTCCATTGCAGGCTTTGCAGCCGCGCCTGCAATTCGCGGGCCGCCAGGGCGGACGCCTGGCGGCTGAACGTCCGCAAAAGAGCCTCGCCTGGCGCGGCCGGAGCGTCCGCGGCCAGCGTCCGCGCGATGGCCCGCAGTTCCAGGTAGTCCCCGAGCGACATCAGATGCAGGATGACGTGGTTCCGATCCTCCACCCGAATCTGCCGGTAGACGTCCAGGCCCAACAAATAGGCTTCCAGGCACTGGGTTTCGGCCTGCAGGATGGCCTGGATGCGGGTCGGATCTTCGTTCATGAGCGTTCCTCCCTGGAGCCTGTCCGCGCTGGACGCGCGCCGATCGTCTCAGCCCATGTCGAACTGCGTACTGACCAAGAGCAGAAGAAAGTTGTACAGCGCATGCACGACGATAGCCGGCAGCAGTCCGTAGCGCCGGCGCAGGAAGCCGAAGGCAAACCCCAGGATCATGACCATGGCCAAGGCATCCGTGGCGTATTGGAAGGCATGCGCCGCGGTGAAAAGGAGATTGGAGAGCGCCAGGCCCAAACGCGGTTGCAGCACGCCGCGCACCAGCAGCTCCTCGCTGACGCCGGCGGAGATGGCCAGCAAGAGCATGCCCAACGGGTGAACCGGCAGATTGGCCAACTCCGCGAAGAGGTCCGCGTCCGTCGTCGGCCAGCCGAAACGCGTCCAGAGCTCCTCGATGGCCAAGCCGACCCCGATGCCCGCGCCCACGAGCGCCAAGACGAAACCGGCGCTGACGGACCAGGCGCGTCCCGATACCTGGCGGATGCCCAAGCGAGACAACGCCTGTCCCAGATTCCGGGTATGGCCCAAGCCTACGGCCAGAAAGGCGGCCGGCAGGGACCAGAGCGTGACGGAGGCCATCGTGATGTTGGAAAGGAGGGCGTCATTCGCCTCGAGCGGGAACTCGCTTGCCTCCAGCAAGGGATAAATGAATGGCGTTCCCGTAGGCGCCAAGTTGAGGAAGCTCAGACCGGTGACCGCGACGGCCAGGGCCAAGGCATAGGCGTGGACGAAATCGTCGGGATCGATGGGAATGAAACGGCTGACGAACCCGCGGACCGGTACGGCCAGGCACGACAGAGACGCCGCTACGGCGACCAAACAGCCTCCCAGCAGCCACGGCGAAGGCTGCAGGGCAGGCAGTGCATCCTCCGGGGGCGGCAAGTCAATGGACAGGGCCGCGCCGTACAGCATCAGCGCGAGCGACGCGTTGCCCAGCGTCAGGAGCATAACCAGGATGCGCAAGCCCTGGCGCTGGCGCGCCAGTTGCAGCAACAATCCCCACAGGCCGAGGAAAATCACCGCGCTGCCGCCCCAAAAAGCGAAGGCCGCGTCTAGGCCGCGTGCCAAGCCCCAGGAGATGGCGACGCCGATCCCCCACAAGGCGGCCAGCCAGGCGAAAACGCGTCCCGGGGCAGGCGACCACCGCCGCAGAACGACCGGCCAGGAAGCGCCGGGCTGCGAGGCGCGTGCCGGTTCCATATCAGGGCGATTCGATGATCAAGGTGACCGGCCCGTCATTAACCAGCGAGACGGCCATCATCGCGCCGAAAACGCCCGTCGCGACCGGGACGCGACGCGCCAGCATTTCCTTGGCCGCGGCGTACAGCGCTTCGGCGCGCGCGGGTTCCGCCGCGGCGATGAAATTGGGTCTGCGCCCTTTGCGCGTATTGCCGAGGAGCGTGAATTGGCTGACCAGCATAATCTCTCCCTGCACATCCGTCACGCTCAAGTTCATTTTGCCCTCGCTGTCGGGAAAAATCCGTAGATTCAAGATTTTATCGCAGATGTAGCGCACGGCCTGCGCGTCGTCCGCCTGGGCCACGCCCAGGAACACCAACAATCCGCCGCGGATTTGGCCGACGATTTGGCCGTCCACGGCGACCTGCGCTTCGCTGACCCGTTGCAACACCGCTTTCATGGCGCCTCCCGCTTTCCGTTCTCTTCGACGCGCGCGGCCTGCGGCTTGGGTGCCGCAGCAACGATCGCGCGGTGCGCTTCACTGCACATCAATGCGTGCCAATTTCCCCAGTTGGGCGATAAAGGCCTCTTCCGCGTCCGGTTCGACCAAAATCAGGGTGCCTTTGGCGAAAGGCTGAATAGTCCCCGTCACCCGTTGCGGAGAAGCCAGCGGCGCGCCCAACTGGTCCTGCAGACTGAGACTGACTTTGCGATCGGCGGTCCGGGCGGCTTGACGCGTCAGGAAGGCCCCGAAGAAATCCTCCAAGGCATCCGCCTGCGCCTCAACCTCCAGCGTTGGCGACGCTTGCGGTGTCGGCCGCGCCAGATCGGAAGGCCGGACGAAGACGACAGCCCACTCGGGGTAGGAAAAGAAGGTCGTGGCCGCCCCGGCAATCGCGGGCCGCCGGTCGACCGTGTCGTCGACTACCAGCGCGACGTACACGCGATTAGAGTGCTGCAGGAAAAACATGTCGCCCCATTGGAAGGCCTGAAAGATCATGGGGCCCGTCTGCCAGATGGAACTCTGGCACCCGAACTCCGCATAGCCGTCGAATTCCTCGAACAGTTCCGTGAAACCCAGATGCAGTCCGAAATCGCGGCAGATAACCCGAAACGAGGGGACTTCGGTCGCCCGCGGCGTGGCGGTACGCAACGGGACCAGGGACGTCGCCGTGGGCAGGACAATCGGCGTCGGCATGGGCGAAACCCGACGGACGGGCCGCACGGACTGGACGTTATGCTCCGTGACGACGCCGCCGTAGACCCAGCCGCGGGCGCCTTCCTGTCCCAACGAGGCGCTCAAGTCGACTTCCCACCATTGCCCGGACGCGTCCCGGCCCGTAATGATCAATCGTTCCTGGAAGCGACGCGTCTCCACGCGCGGGTATTCCGTACCCGGTCCCGTGCGGACGTTCACGCCTTGGGCCGCGTTGACGTACGCATAGGGTTGCGCGGTAGGGGAAACCGGAGGCGGCAGCATCGGTACGGCGGGCGGGTTGTCCAACTCCGGCGTCGGGCCCATGCTGAGCACCGGCTCCGCGGTCGGAGTGGGAGTCGCGGCCGCCGGCTCCGCGGAGAGCGCGAAGGCCGAAAGGTAGCGCGGCCAATCGACCGCGGAGCGACTGAAAATGAGGCTGGCGATCACGAGCGCGAGCGCGGCGAGGCCGGCCGCCAGCGCGCCCGGGCGTCCCCGCAGGCCTTTCGCTTCCCGTCTTGACGCCGCGGACGGATCGGACGCGGATTTTTCCAGCCAGGGCGACGTATCCAGTTGGGGCATGGTCTGGGTGACGGAGATCGGATCGCCCGCCTTGCCCAGTTCTGCCGGGTCGATGTTGGCGCTGGCGCCGATGGCGTCCAGCTCCGCGCCCAAGGCCGAGGCGCTCTGCATCCGCGCGTCCGGATCCTTCGCCAGGCATTGCCGCAACAAGGCCCGCAGCTCCGCCGGCAGGGTCACCTGTTGCAGATCCGCGTTGTCTGCGTCGAACTCCACGTGCGCGTGCTTGTACAACACCTCCGCGGTCGTGCCGACGAAGAGTTCCTTGCCCACGATGCACCGGTAGAGCACCAGGCCCAACGCGTAAATGTCCGTGCGATGGTCAACGGGCAAGGCGCCGGCGCATTGCTCCGGGGACATGTAGGCCGGGGAGCCCACCGTCCGGCCCGCGGCCGTGATGTCGGGCATGTCCCGCGCCCACGCGATGCCGAAGTCGGTCAGCAGGGGCACGAACGGATAGTCCAGGGACGCGATCAGGATGTGGTGCTCGTCCTGCACCGTGGAAGGCCGGAGGAGAATGTTGCTGGGTTTGACGTCGCGGTGAACCAGCTTCTCGGCATGGGCGTAGGCCAAAGCCTGGGCAATGGGGGCCAGGAGGCAGCAGGCTTCCACGAAACTGATCTGGTGCGTTTTCCGCACCAAATCCGCTAGGGTGTCGCCGTACACGAGTTCCATGGCGATGTAGCCGACGTCGTGCTCCGCGAACTCGCCGACCTGATACGTCTGCACGATGTTGGGATGCCGCAGGCGGCTGGCGATGTCCGTCTCGTTGCGGAAGCGTTGGCGCGCGACCGCATCCGCGCCCGGCAACATGACTTTCACGGCCACGTCGCGGGCCGCCACCGCGTCATAGGCCTGGAACACCGTGGAGCCGCCGCCGCGGCCGATGCGCCGGGTGATGTGAAAGCGGCCGATGCGTTGGCCCACGAGGGCAGGGGAACGGGGCTCCGGACTCATGCGACTGGCGCGGGCGACGGGACAGCCCAAGGGAGAGGCAGCCCGCCGTTATCCCAGACTGCGTCTTCCATGTATGCTATACAATAGCGGGCTGGACTTACGGAGGGTTTTCATTCTAGCACAGGGTTCAAGGGCGCGAATTTCCGCCGCGCGCCATTTACGGAACGAGACGCGAGCATGCCATTCGTAGGGAAGCTGATCTGCCTGGACGGCCAGCAAAGAGGCCGGGAAGTGGTTTTGGACCGGGACGAACTGAACGTGGGACGCGATCCCGATTGCCACATCGTCCTGGACGACAAGTTCGCGTCGCGCGTACATGCGTCCATCACGCGCGTGGAGAACGTTTTCTTCGTGGAGGACGCGGGCAGCAAGAACGGGGTGCGGTTGAACAACCAACGCCTGGAGGCGTACGTCAAGGCGCCGCTGGCGGACGGCAACATCGTGGTGTTCGCGCAGACGCGTTTTCGCTACGAGGATCCGGCGGCGACCATGACCAACCTGGATGCCGGCGCGCTGGAGGGTGCCGCGCGGCTGGCGTTGCATCAGGCCTCGCGCGAAGTACTGGTCGACGGACGCAGGCTGCAACCGCCGCTCAGCCTGAAGCAATACGAGTTGTTGGCCTGCCTTTGCGCGCGCCAGGACCAGGCCGTCAGCAAGGGCGAAATCGCCCGTTACGTATGGCCGGAAGAAGCGGGCGAGATTCCCGACAGCAACATCGACCGTCTGGTGAGCCGGGTGCGACAGCGCTTGGCCGAGGCGTCAGGCGGCAGCCAGTTCATCGCTACCGTGCGCGGTTTCGGCTTCCGGTTGGAAAACCCGACAGCGTAAAACGACCGCGGCGCGCGCAGGTTCACCCTGCGGCTTCTTGCCATCCGTACGGTACGACGACCTGTCTTCCAGGCGGGCTGACGCCGCGCGTCTCCGATAGCGGCCGCGGCTTCTGACGTCGGGGCTAACGCCGCGTCGGCGCTCCGGAATCCAAGTTTCGCAGCCATAGAGTTCTCCTTGGCGCCGACGCCGCGTTTGATCAATCCCTACATAGGTGATATACTCTATACATATAGGGTCTTGACTCTAAACCCTACAATGTGTTACGATGGCAGGACACTGGGAAAACGGGAGGACATCATGTGGTTAGCGCTCTTCTGGCTCCTCGGTCTCATGATCGCGATCATCATGCAGATCGACTGATACAGCTCAAACCCCCGGTGGCCCGCCGGGGGTTTTCGCGGGAGCAGGCCCGCCGATGCCTCGCCAAGGGACATCCAGTCTGCCCCGTATGGCAGGACACCCGAGACAGTAGGCAGGCTCTGGACGAACTCAAGCGAGGATCGGTTGCCGGCCTGCCCCAATCCGCTACCGCGGTCGGTCAACTGTTGTTACCCCCTGCTGGAAAATCGGAACCGTTACGCGCAGGCTTCGTCTTGGAGGCTCCGCCGCGATAGTTTCCCCATGGCCGACGCTGTGCCTTGAGGCTTGCGGACATCTTTCCCCGGACATGAACCGGACGGGCATGGTTTCCGAGGAAGAGGAGGATCTCCCTAGCGTTTTCCGATCGCGGGCTGAATTGATGCAACGATCCGCCCCTCCCCGCCTCCCCTGTCCGTTGCTCTGGGCGATGAACGAGGCCGAGTTGACGGCCGGAAGCGCCCCAGCCCGGATCGGATGGGTGCAGGTCGGACTGGAATCTGGAGTCGTTGAGCCCATCCGGGCACGGCCGGCGTCGGTTTCCGGTTGGGCAGCGTTCCCGGAACGCCGACGCAACTTCGTTGAACCCGCTAGGGCATTGCCGGCGTTGATCCCGTGCTTTGATGACGCGCTCGGCCGCTTTGGGGTCGTCTCGTTGTCCGGGCTCCAGGTGACGGTTATCTCGTTTCGGGACTCAATTGGTTCAACCTTGCTCGGAAGGCGAGCGCCAAGGCGTTCATCGCCTTTGACCGCGAGTTGCTCGGGGCTATACCGCGGCCAAGTTGGTTGCCCGCCTCCAGCGGGGTAACACCGACTCGTTCGCGTTCGAACCAGGAGGCTCCGTGCCTGCGCTGCACGCGATCAAGGCGCCGCTCCATGCTGTTTCCTCTGCATCCTCGGATCGGGGCGCGTCGGTTCTGTTGCCAGAGCGGACGGCGAGCGCGGCGGCCCTCGCCCGCGTCATTGACGCCACGCGCCCCCATGCATCAAATGTCTGCCGCTTCGTCGTACGCGTGACGCGGGGGCAGTGACGGTCCGCGCGATCGGGTATAGGAACGGGGACAGGAAGGAAAGTTTCCGGCCAGTCAATGATCCCAGCAGGCAGAGGCGCGGCGGCATCTTCCCGTCTCTTTGTTCATGACCTGGCGTATTGCGTCGGCCCACGAACCCCTTCCAAGAGGGCCGCGGTCTTCTCACGCGTTAGCTTGGGCGCCTGCCGTGCCTACCCGAAGGCGCCCACTCCGCCGGATGTCTGCGGGCCAAGCTTGGCCTGGTCTATTGGCAATACAGGGTTTGGCCGTCAGGCGAGCGCCACCGGCTCAGTTCCGGGCTGTGTTGCATTTTGGGTTCAGCCAGAGACAGGCGTCGGCCAAGTACAAAAAGTCCAGAAAGCGTTGCGCGTGCTTGTCATAGCGGATGGCCATGCGCCGCCCGCGTTTGAGCCAGCCGCCGATACCGCGTGCCGCGGCGTTGCGCGCCGGATACCGTTTCGGTCGTGGAATGAGGGACGGGCCTAACGGCCTCAATGTTCCGCTCCGCCAGCTCGACATCAGCGGAGATCGTTTGCCGTTCAACTGTCCGCGTCCCGTTTACGCGAGCCTTCTTTTCCTGCCGCATAGCCGTGGTTTCTTGATGGCTATGCGATATGGCAGATCTGCCTCTGGGCGGGCTAACGTCACGCGTCGCCGATAGAGGCCGCGGTCCTCGATATCGGAATCGGTGCGCAGCTGCACCGCGCGCCAAGCCGGATTGGTAGCCGCGTCGTCATCTTGGCGCCGACGCCGCGTTTGATCCATCTCGACATAGATGATACACTCTATGCTTATAGAGACTTGACTCTAAACCCTACAATGTGTTACGATGGCAGGACACTGGGAAAACGGGAGGACATCATGTGGTTAGCGCTCTTCTGGCTCCTCGGTCTCATGATCGCGATCATCATGCAGATCGACTGATATAGCCCCAACCCCCGGTGGCCCGCCGGGGGTTTTCGCGGGAGCCGGCCCGCCGACGCCTCGCCAGGGGACGTCAAGGCCTGGAAGCCGTCGCCATCGTCAATGTCGGCCCTTCTCCCCGCCGTTATTCCCGCGGCCGGCCTGTCCCGTCGCATGGGAACGCCCAAGCAACTGTTGCCTTGGCGACAAGGCGCGATCCTGACCGCAGTGATCGCCGCGCTCCAGGCCGGCGGGTGCGCGCCCGTCGTCTGCGTTGGGGCATGCAGCACCGCGCATCGCCGCGTCGTTGGCCACCCGGTCCGTCGCGATCGTGAGCAATCCGACTTTTCGCCAAGGGGAAAGGCTGAGTTCCGTTTGCTGGCCAGCCTCTGCGCGCGCCAGAACCAGGCCGTCAGCAAGGGCGAAATCGCCCGTTACGTATGGCCGGAAGAAGCGGGTGAGATTCCCGACAGCAACATGGACGTCTAGTGAGCCGGGTGCGGCAGCGCCTGGCCGAGGCGTCCGGCGGCTGTTCGTTCATCGCCACCGTGCGCGGCGTCGGCTTGCGATGGGAAAACCCGACCGATTGAAGCGGTCGCGCCGAGATTCGCGGCGCGCATCGGGGCGCGGGTTCATCCGCGGCTCTTGACGTCTCTACGGCGCGGCAGAGCGGCGCTTCCCCAGCAGGGCTAATCGAGGCTGTCGGCACGCGGCCGAACCGCGCGCAGACGCCAGTCACCGGGATCCGATCCTGTAGCCATGGTTCCACCCAGGCGGACGACGCGCGGGATCAATCAATGCGAAATTGGGTGATATGCGCATAGGGACTTGACTCTAGAGCCTACAATGTGTTACTATGGTAGGACACTGGGAAAACGGGAGGACATCATGTGGTTAGCGCTCTTCTGGCTCCTCGGTCTCATGATTACGATCATCATGCAGATCGACTGAATATAGCCCAACCCCCGGTGGCCCGCCGGGGGTTGGCGCGTAGATCAGGCCTGCCAACGCCGCGCCGCCGGACGTCAAGACTCGAAAGATGTCGCCGTCGTAGACGCCGGTCTTGTTCTCGTCAGGATCTATAATTGTCCTTGGCTACGGCCGGCAGGGCGAATGTCCCTGTCCGTTGTCGGATATCTCCGCGCAGGCAGAACGCGTTGCGGCGCAGTCTGCGCCCGCCCTTGACCAAGCGCCGTTTGCCGCGACGGAACCTATGCCAGATTCAGCGGAGAGCGTTGCCGTTCAGCAGTTGTCCGCGCCTCGTTTACGCGCGCCTGCTTTCCCCGCCGTCATTCCCGCGGCCGGCCTGTCCCGTCGTATGGGAACGCCCAAGCAACTGTTGCCGTGGCGCCAAGGCACGATCCTGACCGCAGTGATCGACGCGCTCCAGGCTGGCGGGTGCGCGCCCGTCGTCTGCGTCCTGGGGCATGCAGCGCCGCGCATCGCCGCGTCGTTGGTCTCCCGGTCCGTCGCGATCGTGCGCAATCCGGCTTTTCGCCAAGGGGAAATGCTGAGTTCCGTGCAATGCGCCTTGCGGTGGCTCCTGCGCCAGGAAACCCGTTGGCCCGGTTGCCTGTTGGCCTTGGGCGATCAGCCCGGCCTGCCCGCCGCTGCAGTGCGCGCCGTCGCGGCAGAAGCCCGGAAGCATCCGACGGCCCTGACGTTTCCCAGTTACCGCCGCCGCCGCGGGCACCCTTTCGCCTTACCCGCAACGCTGTGGCCGGACATTTTGTCCCTGCCGCCCGACGCGTCCCTGCGCGCCGTTACCCGGCGCGCGGAGGCGATTGTCCGCTACGTGGACGTGGATACGCCATGGGTTTTGCAGGACATCGATACGCCGGAGGAGTATTATAGGGAAACTGGAAGTTCCTGCACCTGACCTGCGAGGCGTAATGTCGCTTTTTCTGTATCAGAAACTCCATTCCCTGGTCCAAGAGGGCGCGCCCGTAGCTGTGGCTACCATCACTCGGGTGAAAGGCTCCGTGCCCCGCGAGATAGGGGCGAAAATGATCATTCACCCGATGGGCCTGCACGAAGGCACCGTGGGGGGCGGATGCGGCGAAGCGGACGTGATTCGAGCGGGTTTGGACGTCATTCAGGACGGGCAGCCCCGCACCGTGCGCGTGGATCTGACGGAAGACATATCCATGGCTAGCCTGGGCGTATGCGGAGGCATCATGGACGTTTTCGTGGAACGTTGCGCGCCGGTTCCCACAAAGGGCGAAGCCTTGGCCGCGTCTTGAGGCCGGTGGAGCCAAAGCCGACCGACCCGCGTTGCAAATCGGTGCCGATCCGTCGCGTACCCGAATATGACGGACAAGACGCTCATTGACTTGTTCTCCCTTGAGGCTTCATGCTGACCGTGCGTAGCGGCCTAGGCTTCGGCATCTACCGCGGCCCGAGGCCGAGCCCTGACGCGCTTTTATGCGCTGTACGGCGAGACAAGGCCTCCATCACTCTACGCGGGGCCTCTTGGCAGGGATGGCGCCGGCTGCCAAGACCAAGCCGACAGGCCCGCGCGGGCTTGATGCGCGGCCTGCGGATCTGCTGCCAGCCAAGGCGACAGGCGCAAAGGCCCGCAATCCATCGATCCCCTTGCCCTATCCCCGTAACTTGGCGCGAGTTGAGAAAGCCTTGGCATATGGGTGCCAACGCGGCGGACCATGTCTCGATCGTCAACCCAGTTGAATCCCGTTTTCTGCTTTCACCCAGCGCTTTTAACGATGAATGCGATTTTGCTGCCCGCCCTGCTGCAATCCATTGAAGCCGGAGAAGCGGTGGCTTTGGTCACCGTGGTCTCGGAGGGGCCGCGGCGCGGAGACCAGTGCCTGGCGTGGCTGGAGGCAGAGAAAAGTTGCCAAGGGCCGTTGCGCCTGGAACCGGAGACGCTGGATGCGGTCAGGGAGGCCCTACGCATGCGCGCCCATCGCCGGATCCGACAGGGCGCAGAGGAAGACGCCTGCGAACTGTTCGTGGAAGTGCATGGACGGCCGCCCCACTTGTTCATCGTAGGCGCAGGGCATATTGCCGTCCCCTTGGCGACGATGGGTTCCCTGTGCGATTTCTCCGTGACCGTGCTGGACGATCGGGCCCAGTACGCCCACGCTGCGCGGTTTCCGCACGCGGACCGCGTATTGGCTGCCGATTTCCTGCCTTCCATCCGCGCTCTGCGCGCAGAAGGCCGGCTGGACGAACAGACGTACGTCGCCCTGGTCACTCGCGGCCATCAATACGACGTGGACTGCCTGACCGAAATGCTGGACGACGATCTGCCTTACATCGGCATGATCGGCAGCCAGCGCCGGATTCGGGCGGTTTTTGAATTGCTGCAGACGGAACGCGGCATCCCGAAGGCGCAGTTCGCCCGCGTGCATGCTCCTATCGGCCTGGACATCGGCGCGCGCACGCCCGCGGAAATCGCCGTCTGCATCATGGCGGAGATCATCAGCGTCCGACAAGGCAAATCCGGGCCGTCGCGTTAGCGGCCCCGGCAAGACCACTATCGCCGGAGACACAGGACACGCGGAGGGCGAACGAAACCCGTTTTACTCCCCTGCCTGGATGCGCCTGTTCATGTGGAGGCAATGGATACAACCGCTTATCTTCTAAACCTGCATGGTTGTTGAGCCGGATGCAAAGAGGTTAGGCAGCTGAAATACCTACGGTATAACGAAGTCCGTACGAACTAAGGGAGGATGAAAGCGTGTCCGCCGTAAGGTTGCTGGAGCGATCCCATGAAGCAACTTTGGCCCCGAACCGGATCGATAGGCATCCTTGCGTGGCCTACCCTGACTTGTATCCTGATGAAGGGGAACCCTTGAACGCAGGACGTATCCATAATCAGGCGGGAGCGCTTGCGTTCGGGTTCATTGCAAGCTGTTTGTGCGCGCAAGGACTGAAGTATTTTGACGTCGCCTTTGATGTTCCTGTATGAGACGCCGGAAAAGTGGACGATGCCTGACATCTTGGCCTATCGGGACGTTCGGCCTCACCCTCAGGGCATTCCCCGCACTTTCCACTTGGACTTCGAGGGACCGCCCGATCTGGTCATGGAGATTCTTTCTACCAAGACATGGCAGAAAGATGTCGGCCTGGAAGATATCGGAGATAAAAAGCAGCACTATCAGGACATCGGCGTCTTGGAATACTGGATCTACGATCCCGAAGGGTTACGCAAAGACAAGCGCTGCACCTTTGGAGGCTTCCGTTTGGTGAATGGGCAATACACGGCGATCCTTCCCTCGGGCGCGCGTTGGCATAGTCACGTTTTGAGAGCGGAATGGGAACTCGGCGAAATTCAATATAGGGAGGGCTATGCCTATCCCCTCGTACGTTTGGCCAATCCCATTACGGGACAACGGTATCCGACTTTAGAGGAACAAGGCCGCATTGTAGCGATGCAGGTCGAAGTGATGGCAACCCAAAGTAGGGAGATCGCAATCTTGCGTCGCCGGCTAGGGCTGACTGATGCAGATAAGCCGTCTGATGACGTTGAGGGCATTTAATCTCGACAAGGACGACATCAACCAACGCGTCAGATTCATCGCTATTGCTATAAGATAGAAGCCGGCAGAGCATTCCGCCTATTGCTCTGGGGACCCTTGATCCTAGCTAAGGATTACATCTATGAGCGGAGGCCTAAAGCCTCTTATCGCGCTGGGATCGGTGCAATACCACGCAAAATCTGCGTCTGGCATGCATAAATCATCACCCGCGGATGAAAGCAAAGAAGAATGCCCGAGGCAAACCATGTTAGGTTTGAGTGTCTACCGCCACCGCACAAGCTACCCTTAATCAGCAAGATGGTTGGCAGCCTTGGCCCAGTCTCCGATACGATATAAGGGCTATATCCAATCCTCGTTTATCCTGAGTTCGGCACAATCCACTGATTTCTGATCTCAGCAAATTCATTGTTGGACAGGCAAATATTTTCCCATTCCGTTATGACCTCAGGCATAGGTTTGCCCTTTTGTGCATAGTACTTGGATAATGCATAGGCCAACCGGGCGGCTGTGAGCCTTACGGTCAGTTTCGTGGACACGTCTGAGTCATCTCTTCCTACGTCAAGATACGGGTTTCCAGACGTACGAATAGCCGTATCGCTGATCAAGTGACGCAACCCTTCAAGCACATATTGCTCAATGCCCTTTGTGAATACCCAAGGATGTCTCGAGATCTCACTGGTGATTCTACCAATTGCTTGCGGTAGTCCAATGTCCCTGCGTGAGCGCAGAATTTGGCTTGCCGTTTCCAGAAGGCGAATGAGATCCTCCCGAACCTCTTCCCTAGGCTCTGCTCCAATTCTGTTGGACATAATCCATACGGCATCCAATGCTTCAATGACAGTCTCTTCCTTGGAAGACATCATTCCCTCTTCAATTCGCTTCAGGATACTATCGCGTCTTTCAGGAAACATATGAAGGCACGTACTCTCCAGATAAAGTACTGGTAACTCATATGGGGACAACTCTCGGATAACGCGGGATAAAGTGTCTCGTATAGGATGGCCTTTATGAGGTGGATTGAAGTTTGATATTACTGCAGCAAGAGTCTTTGCCCAATTAGAGATTACCTTCTCCTTGGTTTCATCAACGCCCATCCCGACTAAGTCAACGCCTTCCGTCCGTGTTTTGTACTGCTTTTGGTTGATATCCCACCACTCGACAAGACGCTTCACGATGTAATGCATGTCGTCGTCCGACCATTCAAGAGGATAGGCTGCTTGGATTTCATCCCAAATCGTCCATTCTTGGGGAAATTTGATCGTTGAAGAAGCCGTCAGGCCAGGAAACTGTGCGTATCGTACATATTTCTTGAACAATTCGACTGGATCAAACTCTTTGGGATGCGGCAACTCGAGAAACGCAAATCGGTGAAAATCCGTGTTGGACGGCAGGCCTTCCTCATCCAACTGATCCCACAGAACGCGGGCGAATTGGTCTGTGTATTCAGCGTTGAGCAATTTCCATTGATGTAACTTGTAAAGCGTAATCAGCGCCCATTTCCTGGTGTTGGCATTGTGGGACGATGCATTTTTGAGAAACAGATCAAGTTTGTTGTTGGTCGATAACATCGGTTGAGCGAAAATCCAATCTCTTGTGAATTCAAGCAAGCGAAACGGATTTTGGTATTCGTTTTGTTCAATGCCCTTAAGATTTGATAGTATAGGGAAATCCAGTAACTTCGGGATCAAATCATAACGTCGCTGCATCGGACATGCTTCTAAGAGCCGTGCAGTCAGATTCTGTATTCCCGAATAGTTGGCTCTGGCATCCGACTGATAGACTTGAAAAAGAAATTCGATAAGTCGTTCTTTGGCATCAGTCGAGCACTTACAACAAAGTCTAGACAGAATTTCCGGCACAACGCCAGCCAATAGAGTTCCAAAGTTTGCATTCCAGATTCGATTTCCTGACCCGATTTCTGTGACAGCAAGATCCAGAGCCTCCAAGTAGCGTGCCACAAGATTGTCAACAGTATCGGCATCCATCCGAGCCAATGACGCGCGAGCAAAAATTCGGTCAACGTCTTTTTCATCACCGATGCGCACCAAGCTAGCCATGGCCCAGTGTGGTGAATATGCCGCTATGCGGGACAAAGCACCTCCGGCACTCGCTGTGGCAATCAAAGTTCTATATATTCTGAAAGGTATGCCTGCATCTTCGCAAAATCGCAAAAAATTATATGATATTAACAATTCTTTATTCTGAGCTTGAAAATGAAATCTGCGCGTTCTCCGTCCGATATCGAAAGTAGGCATATCTGTGACAGGAATATCAGATATATTCGTGGGTGGTTGCTCCAAAGCAAGTGCAAATTTCTGCAGATCATCCTGTGGATCACATTTATATTGCCTGAGAATATGCCAACGTTCATTAAACTCTTTAATAGATTTCTGATATTCAGAAATCCGTTGCATTGATTGGAGTAGAAACAGGACAATAGCTTCCTGTGAACCTGCAGAAAGATTCGTAACGATAGGCTTAAGATCCGATTTGCTACGGATTGCTTGCAATGAATTCTCAAGAATTCTTTTTGCGACATTTATCTGTCCAATTTCCGCAAGCAAACCAGCCTTCTTGGCCTCCCAAAACGGCAGTGAGTCATCAATCGGCCATTCTTGAAGACTCTTCTTGATCGCCGGCAGATCTAAATTGAACAGTGCAGCAAGCGTACGTTCATAATAAAAGCGCGCTTTGTGTTCAGAGATCATCGTAGTCATGCATCTGGAAATCTGACCGTATATACGATGCCATTGCTCCTTCAAACCCTCCTCTCGATAATATCGCATTATTGCAAGGAGAAGATGATGGCACATATATCTGACGTTGCTTTGTGTTATCCGTCGCGCTACCAAGTCTTCTTGGACGGCAGACAGCGTTTCAGGTGGCGTATCCGGATCCATAAACTGCTGATATCGAAATATTGTCTTTTCAATAAAATCGATCTGTCTGTCGTCAATTGGGCACAAACATTTCTCCATACGCCAGACCAGTTCAAAGGCAAATTCAAGATCGAGAAATTGAGGCAGACTATTTGGTACGGGAGGAGTGTGGATCCAAGACTTATCAAGGGTGCTCCAAAGATGGCGACGCCGATCTTCAGGAACGATTACCCACCCCGGAAATGAACGACGTTGCTCCCCCCAAACAGTGACGAGATCTGCAATCGATTGCTTCTCTTCCAATGGATCTATTGGCCAATCCCACCCGCTGTATTCCGACTTTCTGGAATGGAGGTATTCGAGAAAATGCTCCAGTGCCTTGTAATGTTCATCGGTTTCAATGGCATAGTATCCCGACAAATCCAAAGTAACAATGTTACGTTGTTCCAGCACCCTCATCTCTGGGGCCGGCAGTTGAAGCATCCCTATAAGGTACATTTGAGGAGCATTCTGACGGCCGAGGTTGTCATGTATCCAGCCGATCCATTGCAAAAAATTGGGATCGTTGCCTGAAAATCCAATCATACACAATGCGTTTTCCAAGAACGCTTGGCGTACGGTATTTACGAAAAGAGCGAAATCGTTGGGATAGCGCCTATAATCCTCGTCTGTGACGACAAACGACTGCCCGGGTGACAAGCTCCCATGAAGTTTTACGATGCGCGGTTTTTCAGAATAGACGAGATCGTCTTGAGTGACAACAACATCGTACTTTCGTGACGTGATGGATTCGCGCGCCCGCTCCAACAATGTATCGTAGTTTGTAGTAAAGACATCCGACCACGGTAGATCAAGCAGTTTCACGTGCAGAGCCGATGGTTCACTGTCTTGATCTGGAATGGCTTCGCGCAATATCTGTTCTAATGCAGGCCTACCCTTGTCTGCCTCAACCGCGCGCGCTAATGTAGGGACACTAAGATATCTCTCATTAGCGTCAGGTCGTTTCCCGTAAAGTTTTTCGTAGAACAAATCCCCCAATTGAGACCAGTCAGGAAAGTTGGGACTTGGATGTCCGTATGGCCTTGCATTACGACTGAAGCCGGATCCAACCATGACAGCAGCGTGTCCAGAGAATAAGCGTTCCGCAATTTCATTCAGATATGAATGAAGATCTGACGGAACTGACGTTTCTATCGGTTTACTCATATTATGGCCTCAATGAAAAATTCGATCAGCGCATTGCAGTGATTTTAACTTGCTTCTTAAGATCCAAGAAATTCCTGCGGATATAGTTCTGGTAGTGTTAGGATGTTCAGGGTCAGTTCTGCTTGTTCTTCTTGGTTCGTGTCACTAAGCAGTGTTGAGATTGATTGGACATCCTGCGAGTTAGCGACTATCCTCCAAGATAGCCATCCCTTTTCATATCTCCGACAGGATGCCTCCTTGATGACCAATAGGCAGTGGATTCGCATCCTATCTTTTCTGAATACCCGTTCCGGTCTATATGTGGGCAACGTAGCACGCGGCCGTCGGTTTGTGGCAGCCCTGTGCGGGAGGGCGCACGCGGACACCCCTGGTGTCAGTTGCCGGCCGCGTATGGGAAGTAGAACTCGGTCGACTGGTGCGGCTATAATATGCAGGCCGAGACAGCTACTGTGTGGCTGAACAACACGGTCGGGCACGCCCAAGAAAAAGGGGACGGATCCCGCCCTCGGCCGCAGTCGGCGACTTCAGCATCCAGATCCCCATCTTGGCGGATCGAAAGGGCCATTCCCTGTGCCTGCGCGTGACAGGTGGCCCGCAGGTTCACACCACGACTGCACCCAGGCTCGGTCTTAGGTGGCCGTCGCGACGGACATGCCGAGTTCCTGCCTGAGCGCGGATCAGGCCAATGATGTTGATGCCTTGCGCGCTTGGCGGACACAGCAGAGCATCGCGGCCGTCATTCCCGCCCGGGTCCGGCGTATGAACTCCCGACCCCATGCCCCGGAACGGTACCAAGCGCGCCACGCCGGGGCATGGGCGGGCTTATACGAGGACGACATGTGGCTACCTGCTAGGACAAATACGTGCATCGTTGCTTGGATTTCTGTACCTAAAAGGCGGCTTGGCTCTGGCTGAATTCAAATCTCAACGCAATCTAATATAAGAAATTCCTGTGTCCGATATGCGTATCGCTTCGACTTTATCCCAAACCTTGCCGGTCTCAGGCACATCGGATTTCATGGCTATCCGCGCGCGGGGACAACTGTACGTAGACAAGACGGGTTACGTTGAACGCATGCTGGCCAGTCCCCTGGACTACGTATTGCTGGCGCGTCCCCGGCGGTTCGGGAAATCGCTGCTGCTTTCCACTCTGGAATGCATGTATGCCCGCGAGAGCGACGAATGGTTTCAGGATCTGGCCATTGGCCGTTCCGGGTTCCTGGACCGCGTACCGCAATTAGATCAAATCGATTCCATGAAAAGGTGAAGAGAAAATATTGGCCGTTCCGGGTTCCTGGACCGCGTACCGCAATGTCCCGTGTTGAAGCTGGATGTATCCTTGGCCTCTCCGTGCAATGCCGAAAATATAGACGCCCGCTTGCGGAGGGTCGTAGACGCGCGCTGCCAGCAGTTGGATCTGGCGCGCCCTACGCCTGACATGACGGCCGGCGATGCCTTATGGGACGCCGTTTTCCAATTGCGGCGCTCCCGCGGTCAGCGCGTAGTCGTGTTGGTTGACGAATATGACGCGCCCATCACGAACGCGATCGGCGCCGATCCGCCTTTTTCTCCCTCCGACAAAGATCGAATCATGGAAAGCCTGAGAGGGTTTTACGGCACGTTGAAAAGTTTGGGACAGGAAGGTTGGCTGGAGTTCGCGTTTATTACCGGCATCAGCCGTTTTGAAGGCGCAGGGTTGTTTTCGGCTTTGAATAATCTGGTCGACATATCCCTGAAACCGGCTTACGGCGCCATTTGCGGCTTCACGGAAGCGGAAACCGCGGCCTTCGCGCCCTTTATCGCCTACGCGGCCGAAACCTATCGCCTGGAGGCCGAGGCCTTGCGGGATGATTTGCGCCGTTACTACCACGGCTACCAATTCACCCGACGCCATGAATGGGTCTACAACCCGATTTCCTATCTGCACGCTTTGCAGCAGTTGCTGGATCCAGAGGAAGGCCCCGAAATATTGAACGGAAGGTTTCCGCGGCCTTGGATCCAGGCCGGCATTCCTTATTTTCTGTTCCGCTACATGCGGACGCACGGGTTCAACCCGCGAGACGTCAAGAAGGACGCGGCGGAGAGCGTCTGGCACAAATTCGATCTGCATAACCCGGGACTGACGCCCCTGCTCTTTCAAACGGGATTCCTGACGTTCAAGCCTGACGGCAAGGGCGGTCTCAGGTTGGATTACCCTAACCTGGAAGTGGAGGAGACCTTCCGCGAAGGACTGTTCCTTACCTATCTGGGCAAAACCTTCGAGAATTTGAATGAGATCAAGGGCTTGCTGCGCAATATGCAGGCAGCTTTGCTGGACGGCAACTACCGGAAAGCCTGCGCCTGTTTCAACCTGATGCTGGACAACGTGCCGTTCGATCTCTTGCAGGACGAAGCCGCGTACCAAGGCCAACTGCGCATGACGCTTTATGCCCTGCCGGCCTTTCTGGGCGTGGAATCCGAGGTGCATACGCGAACCGGCAAATTGGATACCGTAGTGGAAACGCCTCATGCTATTGTCATCTTCGAATTGAAAATGAACAGTACCGCGGCGCATGCGATGCGACAACTGAAAAACAAGGCGTACGGCGACAAGTACGCGCAAAGCGGCAAATCCGTCACCGGAATCGGCCTGAATTTCAATGCGCCGAAAAATCCGCCTGCCCGGACGAAGAGGAGCGCGGCATTTCATACCTGGGACATGGATTCCTGCGTCATGCATGCGTCGCGCGGCGAAGACGCAGCGAATATCGTCGAGGCCAAACCGTCTTCTGTCTGAATGTCCAGGCCCGATCCGTTCCGCCGTTTTGATGGAAGCGGCCAGCCTAGATAAGGAGCGGACCATGCCAGCGAATAGGCAACGGGTTCAAACCCCGCTCTCGCGGTTGGATAAACGGATGGGACGGGACGAAAAAGCCGAGAGCGCCAAGGCCGACCCACCCTGTCCCAAGCCAGTTCTGGATCAGGAAGGCGATGGCGATACGGAGCGCCCGTCAGGGGGATATTGAAGGGACGGATATGGACAGCTCTCGACTTCGACGGCACGCCTCAGCAACGATGGCTCTTAGTGGCGCAGTCTTTGCGCTGGGTTCTGGCTGACGCTTCGCGATGAAGGGAACGCGTCTGAAGCGCTCCGATCTTGGCAGGCCTTGCAATTTACGCCCGTGCGGCTTTGATCCAAACGCGCTTTGGGTCCAACAAGCGGCAGGCTCCAGAAGTGCGTTTCCCAGCATTGCGGGGCGAATCCGCATGCCTACGCCCGGGGCATTGGGCACGCCAGAGTCGAATTGCGGCGCCTACAAGCGATGAAAAATGGCTTTACTTTGGCGCAGACAGTAAGCAATGCTGAGACGCATGCCATCTTTGCCGAATTCCGTTCCCGATATCCGCACATTACAAAGGATTATCTACGCAGAGGCTTGGGAAGAGCGCGCGGCCCTGCGCTGCGCATGGTTGAGCGTTCATAGCCGCGACAAGTCGGTTTGCGTTGTTCCCATAGTCATAGGTGAGAATTGGAGGGAGACTGCTGAGGCGACCGCGCAGGTTGCGCAGGTGCCTTGCCTGCAACCGATTTTACGGCTTCGGGAAGCCGAAGATGGCTGGCGGTATCCTGACGACATTGACGCTTGGCAGCCTCTGGCTGGTTTCGATGCCCGTCTGCGGTACTGGTTGCGCGCAGTTTTGCCCGCGGATAACGCGTAACGGACGCGCTTGAGACGCCCTATGCATTGAGTGACGGCCCGCCTTGGGGATCAATCCGCACGCCGCATCGACTTCCGCCCTCACGACGCAGGGTTCACCTTGGAGTTTGATCCATAGAAAACAGGATTTTCAGGATCACGGCTTCTCGGCGTCAGGGCAGGTTGGGCAATCGCCGGCAAACGCTCTTTGAGCTCGCTGACGCCTGGACGACGATAGCCGCAGAGCAGGGTTGACGTACCCGCCGCGATACCGGGATGCCGCCCATCCATAGGCAAAGAAATAGCCTGAAAATCATCGTTCCGCTTACGGCAAGACGCACAATGGACTGTCCCAGCTATTGGTTGCCAGTCTGTCCCATCAGTCCCCTGTTCACATACCTCAACGAGCGCTTGGGCCGGGCCAGCGCATGGGCGTTCCATCCTTCATCCTTGGCAAGGAGGGTTCGTCCTTAGCGCGCGAATCCGCTTTGGGCTATCCCGTTCCGGAACGGTATAATCGTCGTGTGCCCTCTGTTCGCGGCAAGGAAAACGGAAGGGACACGACGGCTTCAGGGCTGATTTTTCGCCATGCGCGGCGGGTTACGGCTCTGCCGGCTCCTTGCCGTTCGTCGATCGATTCCAGCTAGGAGGAAAAATCATGTTGGCATCCCGCGTATCGCGTCGCTCCTTTCTCAAGTTGACGGCCGGCATAGGCGCTACGAGCGCGTTGGCCGCCTGCGTGGCGCCGCCGGCCCAGGTGGGCGCGCCCGCCGCGGCCGCGATCGTGATCGGCTGGGCGCGTCACGGCGACGAAACGGCCATGGGCACGGAAGAAGGCCTGTCCGCCTTGTTCCAGGACAAACACCCGAACGTTGAAATCGATCCCATCGTCTTGCCGTGGAGCGACTACAACACCAAGATCCCGATTGACATCGCGGGCGGCACCGCGCCCGACACGTTCGGTTGCCATCCCGCGTTGCTCATTCAGACGTACAACGCGGAGGGTTTGGTGTTGCTGGATGAGCGGATCGCGGCGGCCGAACCCGGAATCGACTACGAGGACGTCCTGTATCACGGCGACGCCAGTTTCAATGGCAACGTCGTCGGGTTGCCGCAGAAATCCTGCACCCATCAACTGCGTTACAACAAGGACATCTTCGCGGCCGCGGGCCTGGATCATCCCGGCACGCTGTTTTGGCGCGGCGGCGCGGACGCCTGGAACTTCAATTCCTTCGTCGAAATTGGCCGGCAGTTGACCCAGGATCTGGACGGCGACGGCGAAACGGATCAGTACTTTTACGCCGGTACCGGCGGCACGAATCTGCTGGCTTTGGTCCGGGCGGCCGGCGGCGAGGTCTTCGACGACATGATCGCCACCTGCACCCTGGATTCCCAGGCCGCGGTGGAAGGCATCGCGTGGATCGCCGGTCTGGTGACCGAACACGCCATCCAGCCGCCGCCTGAAATGCAGGTCAACGAACTGGGCATCACTTTCGATACGGGCCGCATGGTCATGGCCGGCGGCACGACCTGCGACAGCGTCCGCAACCTGCAGGAAGGCCGTCGCCTGCCGTTCGCATGGGATTTCGTCCTGTTGCCGGCCGGCCCGCAGGGTTTCCGGTGCTGGGGCGACACGGATCAGATCGTGATCTCGAGCACCAGTCCCAACGCGGACGCCGCTTTCGATTGGACCGCGTACCGCAGCAGCCGGGAAGTATGGGAGGAAGCCTACGACGCCGGCACGACGCTGGCCTTTTCCGACGGTCCGACGCGTTGGTCCATTTTCGAGTCGCGGGCGTTCACCGAACCGTTGGGCGAACTGGACATCGAAATGATCAAGGAGGGCTATCGCCAGACCATTCCCAATCCTTTCGTGCCCCGCAGCCGCGAGCCGTATCGCGTGCTCTTTACGATCATCCCGACCGAGGTCAACAACGTCATGCGCGGCACCAAGTCCGCGCAAGAGGCTGCCGACGCCATTTGCGCCTTGATTGAGAGCGAAATTCTGACCCAGTAAAACAGGGGGCGGAAGCCCCTTGGACTTCCGACGCGCGGGAGGGAACGGCAGGCCCCGGCATCCGAGGCTGGCCGTTCCCCGCGTCTGCATTACGTATCTTGAACGCAAGCAAAACGGTTCGCGGCCGCCTCTACTGGCGCCGTACGCTGGAAGGGTACCTCTTCATCGCGCCCTGGATCATCGGGTTCTGCGTTTTTACCGCCGGAGCCCTGTTGGGCTCGTTCAGCATCAGCCTGATGCGCTGGGACATCGTCGGCGAGCCGTACTTTCTGGGCGCAGGCAACTACGTCAAGATGCTCGGGGATCAGTTTTTCTGGAAATCCCTGCGCGTCACCTTCGTCTACCTGTTGAACGTCCCGCTGAATCTGGCCCTGGGACTGGGCCTCGCGTTGTTGCTGAACCAGAAGATACGCGGCCTGGGTTTCTTCCGCACCGTGTTCTACCTGCCCAGCGTCACGGCCGGCGTGGCGGTGTCCCTCCTGTGGCTCTGGATCTTCAATCCGCGGTTCGGCGTCATCAACGTATTGCTGGACAAGGTGGGGATTACGGGGCCGGCGTGGCTGGGCAGCGAAACTTGGGCGTTGCCCGCCCTCATCATCATGAGCGTGTGGGGCGTGGGCGGCAGCATGCTGATTTACCTGGCCGCGCTGCAGGGCATCCCGACGTCGCTGTACGAGGCGGCCACGATTGACGGCGCCGGCCATTGGACGAAGTTCCGGCATATCACCGTCCCCATGATCAGCCCTGTGCTGCTGCTGAATCTGATCATGGGCGTCATCGGCTCGTTCCAGGTCTTCACGCAAGCGTTCATCATGACCAACGGCGGTCCCAATTACGCCACCCTGTTTTACGTGCTGTACCTGTACCAGCACGCCTTTCAGTGGTTCAATATGGGGTACGCCTCCGCCTTGGCCTGGGTGCTGTTCGTGGTCATTCTCATCTGCACCTTCCTGATTCTCAATATGTCGCGGGAATGGGTCTACTATGAGGAGTGAACGCCCCGTAGCCCCTTCCTGCCTGCGCGCGCGGACGGCATGAACGCGGCCGACTTGGCTCCGGACCGCCGGAACTACTGGCAACGCGTACGGTGGGGCCATGCGTTGCACCTCGCGACGGTGTACGTCCTGCTCGCGCTGGGCAGCCTGGTGATTATGCTGCCTTTTTTCTGGATGATTACCACGTCGCTCAAAAGGCCCGGCACCGAATTCACGTTTCCCATTGAATGGCTGCCCAACCCGCCGCGCTGGGAAAACTACCGCGAGGGCTGGACCGTGATGCCCTTTACGCGGTGGCTGGGCAATTCCGCGTTCATCACCGGCGCGGCCATCCTCGGCTCCATCGTATCCAGCGCCGTGGTGGGCTTCGGGTTCGCGCGCATTCGCTTTCCGGGACGGGACGCGTTGTTCCTGCTGGTCCTGGCCACGATGATGTTGCCGTTTCCGTCCGTGATCGTGCCCCTGTTCCTGTTGTTCAAGTCGTTGGGCTGGATTGACACCTATCTGCCGCTGACGGTGCCGGCCTTCTTCGGCGCCAACGCCTTTTTCATCTTCCTCTTGCGGCAATTTTTCAAGACGCTGCCCCTGGATCTGGATGACGCGGCGCGGGTGGACGGCTGCAATACCTTCACCGTGTTCTGGCATATCTGCCTGCCCTTGATCCGCCCGGCCTTGGGCATCATCTGCGTCTTCGCGTTCATGCACAACTGGAACGACTTCCTGGGCCCCCTGATTTTTCTGTCGGACAACGACAAGTACACGTTGGCCTTGGGCCTGCGCTTCTTTCAGGGCCGCTTTCGGGTCGAATGGGCGCTGTTGATGGCCGTGTCCCTGATTATTCTCTTGCCGAACGTCGCGCTGTTCTTCATTGCCCAGAAGTATTACATTCAAGGCATCGTCGTCAGCGGCGTCAAGGGCTGACGCCGCGGCGAGACCGCCGCGTCCTTGCTCTTGACGCCCGGCGCGGGCCTGCGCATGACGCGGGCTTGTCGTCGGCTTGGCCGTAACGCGCGGAATCCGAGACAACGCCCGGCCTAACCTTCCATCCGCCCAAGCAGGGCCGACATTGACGATGGCGACGGCTTCCAGGCCTTGACGTTCTTTGGCGAGGCGTCGGCGGGCCGGCTCCCGCGAAAACCCCCGGCGGGCCACCGGGGGTTGGGGCTATATCAGTCGATCTGCATGATGATCGCGATCATGAGACCGAGGAGCCAGAAGAGCGCTAACCACATGATGTCCTCCCGTTTTCCCAGTGTCCTGCCATCGTAACACACTGTAGGGTTTAGGGTCAAGACCCTATAAGTATAGAGTATATCATCTATACCGATATGGATCAAACGCGGCGTCGGCGCCCAAGATGACGCCGTAGCTACAGAACTCGGATTCCGGCGCGCCGATAGCCCCGACCTCAGGGGCCGCGGCTTCTATCGGAGACGCGCGGCGTCAGTCCGCCCGGAGACGGATCGGCCGTACCGCATAGCCGTCACGAAGGCGCGCGGAAACGGGACGCGGGCCGTTGCGCAGCCAACGCTCTCCGTTGATCGGGCATAGGTTTCGTCGCGGCCGATACCGCTTGGAGCCCAGAACCGGGCGCAGGTTGCACCGCAGGCAGAATGCCTGCGCGGAGAGATGTCTGAAAACAGAAGGCGATCTTCGCCCTGCAGCGGCGGCCAAGGGCGAAGGGCGTAGCCTGACGAAAGCAGGGCCGATGTTGACGATGGCGACCGCTTCCAGGCCTTGACGTCCCCTGGCGAGGCGTCGGCGGGCCGGCTCCCGCGAAAACCCCCGGCGGGCCGCCGGGGGTTGGGGCTATATCAGTCGATCTGCATGATGATCGCGATCATGAGACCGAGGAGCCAGAAGAGCGCTAACCACATGATGTCCTCCCGTTTTCCCAGTGTCCTGCCATCGTAACACACTGTAGGGTCTAGAGTTAAGACCCTATAAGTATAGAATATATCATCTATACCGATATGGATCAAACGCGGCGTCGGCGCCCAAGATGACGCCGTAGCTACAGAACTCGGATTCCGGCGCGCCGATAGCCCCGACCTCAGGGGCCGCGGCTTCTATCGGAGACGCGCGGCGTCAGTCCGCCCGGAGACGGATCGGTCGTACCGCATAGCCGTCAAGAAGGCGCGCGGAAACGGGACGCGGGCCGTTGCGCAGCCAACGCTCTCCGTTGATCGGGCATAGGTTTCGTCGCGGCCGATACCGCCTGGAGCCCAAGAACCGGCGCAGTCATTCTGCCTGCGCGGAGATCGGAAGGGCGGTCAGGCGGTCGCCGCCTTGGACAAGGGGGCGCGCAAGGGATCGATACGCGCCCATCAGGCCTTTCGGACCCAAGCCCAGCTCAGGAAACGATCGAATGCGCAATCTGGAAGGAACGGCGTATCGGCCTTGGTCGCTCAAGGCTTCTTTCCCGTTGCGACGCCCAAAGCGATTGCAGCCTTTGATAGCTTGTCTCGATGCAATGAAGGCTCTTGGCTGCCGGACTTTTCGCTGGGCTCCGGCTGACGCTTCGCGATGGTAGAGAACGCGCCCGAAGCGCTACGATCCCGGCAGGCTTTGCTTTACGCCCGCGCGGCTTTTTTTGATCCCAACGCGATTTGGGCTTATTGACTGAACTGCAGGAGCCGCATCTGGACGTTGCAGGCCTTGCGCGAAAGCGCATTTCGGACCCAATACGGCGCGTCCCGCGGCAGCCGACGAAATCATCCAATCTTGCAGGACCTGAAGGCGAACTGTCCAGGACGCAACACTTAGTGCAAGGTCCCGCTGATTTGACTTGCGGGATCATGCGCGGCTCCCGCTGCACTGTACTTCACTCATCGCCCGCGAGGCATCGACATGGCAGCGGCGCTGTAGCGGTAAGGCTGATTCCATTCTGGATCGCTTTAATGTCAGATTTGCAGTCTAATTTTATGGAGCAAGCAGGGGACTTGATAAAGGGGGCTGTACCTGCTGTCTCCCACTGTCTCCAAGGGAGTCGATCGCGGTTGGCTTAGCGGAGACTGCCGCTGTGCGCAAAGGCCGCGCGTAGGGTAAAATGCCTTGTTTGCTCGCTTTGTTGTCTGAGGGGGATTTGTATGCGCGCTGCCAGCCCTCCTATCGCCGCCGCCGTGCGGAAGCCTCCGCGTAACGCGGGCGCGGAAAACGAACTGCCCTTTGGGGAGGCATTGAACGCATTGGGCAAGATCATTGCCGTCGGTCTGGCCTGTCTTCACGCTACGGCCCAGGCGCCATCCCCGTTAACGACGGAAGGTGAAGCGCTGTCCCGCCAAAGAGATAATATCCCTGGCGACCGACCGCCGCATCGCCTTATCCAGGCCGTCAAGGAGTGGTTGCATAACGTGAAGGCGTGGATAAGCGCGCATGTCGAACACGTCAGATATCCGCACCGCCTGCAAGAAGTAGTGGAAAAAGTAGATGGCCTGGCGGAAGAAGTAGGCCTTTTGGCACAGGCAGTAAGCAATTTAGCGACTGAAATGCATGCAGGGTTTGGCAAAGTAGACGCAAGGTTTGGCAAAGTAGATGCAAGGTTTGAAAAAGTAGATGCAAGGTTTGGGGAGATCAATGAAAGTATTGGACTGCTTCGCGCGGAGATACGAACATTGAAAGGCATGACCTATGGCCCTGCTTTGGAGCGGTGGGCATTGAGCGAATTGCCCGCGTTCTTGCGCCACTACAGCGCATTCATGTTGCAAGTCGGCCCTTTCTGCATCACGACCGTTGCCCTGAGTGGGCCATGACCCGACATTTCCAGGAGCAGTGGCGGGATGGCGAGTATCCTGGCACCGAAAGGGAAAACCCGCTACGAGCCGACCTCGTTTTCAGCCTGCGCGCTCGGAACGGCCTTACGTTGGCGTTCGTGTGCGAAATATCCGCCAACGCGGATGCAGACGATATAGAGCGCGCGGCCCTGCGTTGCGCATGGTTGAGCGTCCATAGCCGCGACAAGGCGCTTTGCGTCATTCCCGTAGTCGTAGGCGCGGATTGGAGAGAGACCGCCGAGGCGGCCGCGCGGGCCGCGCAGGTGCCTTGCCTGCAACCCGTTTTACGGCTTCAGGAAGACGAAGAGGGCGAACGGTATCCTGACGGCATTGACGATTGGCAGCCACTGGCGGACTTCGATGCCCGCCTGCGGCACTGGATGCGTGCGGTTTTGCCCGCGGATAACGAACGCTAACGCGCGTAAGGTTCGCCTTGGGAATCAATCCGCACCGACTGCCGCCGTCCCGACGTATAGATCCGGACAGGATTTGATCCATAAAGCCGCGTTTTGGCTTACGAACCCTCAGCGCAATTACAAGTTGGCAAATACAAACCAACGATCCTGGACCGGCTAACAACCTCTGACCACTGGAAAGCCGTAGCGGGAGGGCGCGATTTATGCATCCAGCGCGATACTCCAGACATTACCCTACCCATTCAAAAGACAAGAGGCAGCCTTGAAAGAAGTCATTGTCCAGCTTACGGCAAGACGCAAGATAGACTATCCTGCCAGCCATTTGTTGGCCAGTCCGTCCCATCGATCCCTTGTTCGCATACCGCGGAACCTCGCTCCCCCATGCCCTCCATTTTCGACAACCTGACGCCCGGTACGGAGTTGGGTCCTGAACTCCGCCGCACTCTGGCGGGGTCTACCCGACTGGATACCTGCGTCGGGTATTTCAATTTGAGAGGGTGGAGTCATATAGCCGCGGCGATCGAAGCCATTCCCTTCGTTGACGAACGGATGCCGGCCATGCGGCTGTTGATAGGCATGCCCCAAGGCGAGCACGCTGAACTGCGGCGCATATTGCAGCAGGGCGGAAAGCCCCGGCTGGATCAGAACCAGGCCCTCAGCCTGCAGGAGGAACTCATTGCCGCGTGGCGACAGCAACTGTCTTTCGCCATTCCTTCCTCGGCCGACGAGAAAACCTTGCGCGCGTTGCGCGACCACCTGCACGAAGGACGCGTTCAGGTCAAGATGCATTTGGCCTTTCCCTTGCATGCCAAACTGTATCTCTGCTTCCTGCAGGATCGAACGGCTACGGACTGCAAAGGCTTTCTGGGTTCGTCCAACTTGACGCTGGCGGGGCTCAAGCAGCAAGGCGAACTGAACATTGACGTCCTTGACCGCGATGCGACCCAAAAGCTGCGGGAGTGGTTTGACGCGCGCTGGGCCGATCGCCTGAGCTTTGACGGGAAGCAAATCCTCATCGACCTGCTGGATGAAAGTTGGGCTTCCCAGGAACGGCTTGCGCCCTACCTCATCCACTTGAAGCTGGCCTATCACCTTGCGCGGGAAGCCAGGGCCGGGTTGGGAGAATACGACGTGCCGGAAAGCCTCCAGGCCCAACTCCTGGATTTCCAGTCGGCCGCGGTACGCATTACCGCGCGCCGCATCCGGGAACGCGACGGAGCCATCATTGCCGACGTGGTAGGTCTGGGGAAAACCTTGATGGGCATTGGAGTGGCCTTGAGCCTGCAGGAGCAATACGGGTACGAAACGCTCATCATCGCCCCCAAGGGCCTGTGCTTGATGTGGGAAGAGTACGTGGCCGAATACCGCGTGATCGGGAAAGTAGTCAGTCGCACGATGGCGCACAAGGATCTCGTCGGACTGCACCGGTACCGTCTGGTCATCATTGACGAATCGCATCACCTGCGCACCCGCACGCGGCGCGACTACCGCGCCATTCGGGACTACATTGCCCAGAACGAACCCAAGACGCTCCTGTTGACCGCGACCCCTTTCAATCGTTCCATGGAGGACGTAGCCAACCAGTTGGCCCTGTTCCTGGCGGAAGACAAGATCCTGACCGTCCATCCCGAAGCCGCCATGCGTCTGCACGGACCGTTTGAATTCAAGGCGCGTTTCCAGCTGGACGCCACCAACACGTTGCAGGGCTTTCGCAAGAGCGAAGAAAACGAGGATTGGCAGCGGCTGTTGTCCCCCTATCTGATACGGCGCACGCGCGGCTTCGTCGTGGAGAATTACGCCCAGCAAGACGAGACGGGACGCTCTTATCTGGAGCTGGGACGCAACAAGGAACGATTTTACTTGCCTCGACGCCTGCCGCGGACGCTGGAATGGACGCCTATTTCCGCCAACGATCCGTCCGTGACCTTGGAAAGCGAGGCGGTAGTGGAACGCATGGGAGCGTTGTCGTTGCCGCGCTACCGGCTCCAGGATTTCCTGCGCGCGGGAATTGAACCTGAGAGAAAGGAAGAGAAAGTTCTGCAGGGCTTTACCCAAAGCAACCGCGGCAATCTGTCAGGCATCACGATTACGAGCCTGTACAAGCGCCTGTCCTCTGGCGGATATGCCTTTATTCTCTCGTTGCGCCGCCATTTACTCCGCAATCTCGTGACGTTGCAGGGTTTGGAGGCCGGCGACGTCGTGCCGGTAGGCGCCTACGGCGAACCGGTATGGGAAGATGAAGAGGCAGCATCGGATCTGCCGCAACGCGAGCTTGAGGATGCGGACATCGCCAGTTGCGCCCTGTCCGCATTGCCCGACTTGGCGGACAAATATCTGGAGCGCCTGAAGGCCCATACTCCGTCCGGCGTCACGTTGCTGCGCGCCCAGCTTTTCCAATCCGGTCTGGGCATTGCATTGCAAGGGGACAATCGCATTCTGCAGGACATTCTGGAGCGAGTGCCGGTATGGCCTTCCGCGCGCGACAGCAAGCTCAAAGCGCTCGTTGACCTGTTACGCGCCGATCACGGCCAAGAAAAGGTTCTGGTTTTTACCGAGTTCGCGGATACGGCCCGTTACCTGTTCCGGGAACTGGAAGCGATAGGCATTGAGGGCGGATTGGGCCTGATCACGGGTAACGACATGGATGCGTCAACCGGTGCTCGCGCTGACGCCGCGACGGTTGCGCGCCGTTTCAGCCCCCGTTCCATCGGCGCGCCGATCCCCAGGGCCGGCGTTGACGACGAGTTGCGCGTACTGGTGGCCACCGACGTCCTGTCGGAAGGCCTGAACCTGCAGGATTGCTCCATCGTCGTGAATTTCGATTTGCCTTGGGCAATCATCCGCTTGATTCAACGGGCCGGACGCGTAGACCGCATCGGCCAGCAGGCCGAAGACATTATGGTGTACAGCCTCTGTCCCACGGAAGGCGTAGAGGCGGTGATCGACCTGAGAGGGCGCATTCGACGCCGCTTGTCGCAGTCCGCGTCCGTGTTTGGTTCCGACGAGCGGTTTTTCGGCGACAAGGAAGAAGAGAAGCAGGTACGCGGCCTCTTTGACGAAAACTCCCCCATGGCCGAATGGCAAGACGAGGAACTGGATTACACTTCCAAGGCGTATGAAATCTGGCAAAAAGCGGAAAGGGAGCATCCCCAACTGGCCCGTCAGGCCGAAGCGCTGCCGGATCAGGTCCATGCCACCCGAGAGGCGGGATCGGACAAGGAAGGCGTGATAGCATACATGCGCTCGGCGCAAGGAGCCGATCGGATTCTCTTCAGGGAAGCGAAAGGGGGAAGAACGGTCGGCCTGTCTCCCCTGGAAGCTTTGGATCGCACGGCCTGCGCTCCGCATACGGAAGGCCATGCCAGACGCGATGACCATCATGATCTCGTAGCCAAACTCTGGCAAGAGGCGCGCAACCAGTCCGCGTGGAAAGCGGAAGGCAGCTTGGGCGGCATACGAAAAAGCGTCTACAATCGCTTGCGATCCCTGCTGGACAGTCGGGACGGCCCCCTGTACCAGCCCGGAGACGAGATCCGGTTAGCCGTGGAGGCGCTGTATAAATACCATCTGACGGACACCGCGACGCATCGCCTTATCCGCGTACGGCGGCAAGGCGTCAGTGACGAGACGCTCCTGGAGACGGTGACTCATTTGCACAATGAAGGCGAACTGGTCATCGATCGCCTGACCGCCGCCGAGGAATGGCGTCTGATTTGTTCCATGGGATTTGCCCAGAGGGTTTAATGGCGACTGACGCAAGAATACGCGCGCTACTGGATAGCGCATCCTTTGAAGATCTGCTTGTCGGCGAACTCGGTTGGGATTATCCGCAAGAATATCCCCTGTCCCCGGAACTGGAGCAACTCAACGTTCAACCCCTGGCCCAGAAAAAAGGCGTCGTCGTCTGGGGTTGCCCTGCGCTTCCTCCGGCCTCGGAACAGCAGAAGTTGGATCGGAGCCTTGCGCGTCTTTCTGCGGAACGGCTGTTGGTGTTTTTCAACTCGGAAAAGCAACTTTGGCTGTGGCCGGAAAGGAGACCCTCCGGCGGTACCCGTCTGGTTCCCCATACCTACTCGGTAGGCAGTTCCCATTCGGCCCTGATACAGCGGTTTCAGCGGGTGGAGTTCAAACCGCATGAGGAAGTCGAACTGACGTTGCTTTCCGTACGGGAAAGGGTGCGCGCCGCCTTCAATGCCGAAAGGGTCACGAAAAAATTCTACCAGGACATCTCGGCCCAGAGGGACAAACTCACCCAAGCCATTTCCGGGCTGGAAGGCCAGCATCGCCCGTTTTACGCCTCTATCCTGTTGGACCGACTCATTTTCATCTATTTCATCCAGCAGAAAGGCTTTCTGGACGATGACCGCCATTATTTGAGGCATCGCCTGGAAAGGGTGCGGGAATGGCTGGGGCCTGATCAGTTCTACGGCTTCTACAAGGAATTCCTCGTGCCCCTTTTCCATCAGGCGCTGGGTTCCTCCACGCGCCGGTACGATGATCCGGAAATCAAGAGGCTCATTGGCGATGTGCCCTACATCAACGGAGGGCTTTTTCAGAAGTTTCCATTGGAGAGCGACAACGACATTCAGGTGCCTGATGAGGCGTTCAAGGAAGTCTTTGATCTCTTTGACCAGTATCGCTGGCATCTGGACGAGCGGCCCCGGAGCGCGGATAACGAGATCAATCCCGAGGTGCTGGGCTACATCCTGGAGCAGTACATCAACCAGAAGGAACAGGGCGCGTATTACACGGCGGAAGACATAACGGGATACATGACGGGCCTAACCATATCCGGGTACTTCTTGGATCAAGTGGACGATCCCTCCATATGGGCATTGACGCAGCAAGATCCCGATCGGTACATCCACGAAGCCATGCGATACGGAGCTGACGTCATGGTCAATCCCGTGGAACCTGAAGACTGGGTTTCTGAAGAGTGGGAAGAAATCAGCGATCCAGACATAGGCCTGCCAACCGAAAAGTGCCGCGAGAGTGCTGATCGGATACGGCGATACCGCATCCTGAAGGAGCGGATGCAGCGCGGCGAGATTGCCTCCGTTAACGAGGCCACGACCGCGAATTTGGATCTCACCCGCTTGGCTATGGATTGGCTGCTGGATCAGAAATCATCTGCGAGTCTGGTAAAAGCCTGGCAGATTCTCAAGAGCATGCGCATATTGGATCCTACCTGCGGATCCGGCGCGTTCCTTCTGGCAGCCCTGAAAGTGATGCAAGACCTGTATGATTCTGCTCTGACCGCTACTTGGAATCTGAAGGAAAAAGGCCTTGCACATCCTGATGTGGCGGCGATTCTGGAGGAGTCTGAAAATCAGCCCTCTCAAGGGTACTACCTGCGCAAGACTATCGCTCTGCACAACTTGTATGGCGTAGACATAATGAATGAAGCGGTGGAAATCGCCCGTCTGCGTCTCTTTCTGGCACTGGCATCTACTGTGGACGAAAAGGAAAACTTGGAACCACTCCCAGATCTGGATATGAATATACGGTGCGGAAACATTCTGGTTGGTTGCATCAATACGGAAGACTTGCTTGAAAGGCGCGGAGGAGATTGGACGGTAGAGGAGAAGTTGCAAGAAGTCAAGGAGAGAGCCAAATCGCTTCGCGATAGTTACAGGCTGTTTCAGAAAAGCCAGCGAGAAAAGATGGGTGATGAGATAGTGGAGTTCAAGAAGCAATTGCAACAGAATATGAAGGCGTTGGCCTATGACTTGGATCGTCTGTATGCCAATGCAAACGATCAAGAAAGCAATTGGGATATAGGGAGCTGGCGTCTATCGCACCGACCCTTTCACTGGCTGGCGGAATTTCCTGAAGCCATTCTCGATGGCGGGTTCAGTGTAATCATTGGCAATCCGCCCTTTATAAGAAGACAAAAAATCAACTACCAAATAGCAGGTTTTGAGACAAAAAAATCGCCTGATATCTATGCTCCATGTATGGAACGAGCGGCTACGCTTCTTTCACATCAAGGACGCTTGGCCTTGATTGCCCCCATCTCGTTAGTTTCAGGATTACGGTTCGACACTTTACGCCAGACTCTTGAACGTTTTATGCCTAAGCGCTGGGTTACCGTCTATGACATGATTCCCGGCAACTTATTCAGTGCCAAGGTTTGTCCAGCGATAATCATTGGTTGCACTCAGGGAAAAACAGATCTTTATTCAAGCAATTTAAGGCGTTGGCGCATGGAGTATCGACCGTATCTGTTTCAGACAGTATACTTTTCTGAAAGTGTACCTATTGTTACATTGAACCGCGTCTGGCCTCTTATCGGCGATAACGCTGCCAGCGATATGTTGAATAAATTGCAGATATCAAATAAGAACATCGGCAGTTTTGTTGCAAAAGATGGGAGATATAGAGTGGGAAGGAAGGCTGTCAGGAACCGAAGGTTCCTGACAGCCTTCCTTGTTGAACCGCCATGTTGGGATAAATCAGGAAAGCCGGTTGGTAAAAGGATCACTCAAAGAGCAGTCAGCTGGATAGGATTCCATACTGAATTTCATCAGCATGCAGCTTTTCTCATTTTTGCTGGTCGGTTCGGACATCTACTGTGGACTTTCATAGGCGATGCATTTCATGTGACCGACAGCATGTTACTGAACTTTCCTTGCAATTTAGAAAAATTGTCTCCCATTGACAATCAATTGACTAAACTGGCAAACGAATTGAAGTATGCTCAAAAAGACAGACCATTGGTTGACCATAATAAGGTCTATGTTGGCAATTACGATATTGGGAAATGTCGCTCAATTACCGATCAAGCAGATCAGCTGATCATGGATGCATTAGGAGTTGGTCGATTTTGGCCTTCAGTTCTGATGCTGGATAATCGAATCATCAAGTCGTATGATGATAGTGCCAAAACGGTCCATTATTGGTTAAAAGAGTGGACACCAACAGAAGGGCCGTGGGATCCTTCCATATCAGAGTAAGATTACGAGTATGTGCTTTGACAAAATCCTCGACAGATAAGATACGTGAAACACAATATTGAGGCATGCGGGTCTATTGAGGAGGATGTCATCTGGGCATACCACACCAAAATTCTGGAGCCTACGTGTAGTACTTGGGAACGAAGATGCCTTGCCAAGGTAGACTTTGTCTCTTGGTGGTCGTGTGGACGTTTGGATTCAGCCAGATCCAAGTGCCCACGACAGGGGTTGAGACGGATGGGACATCCTGCTAGCTAGCCGTTATCTTCCCCCGAGTCGATTCCCTGACGGCGTCAGTGGGCCGCGTACGGGAAAGGTAACTCGGTCATCGCCGCTAGGGCCGCGGGTGTGATCAGGGCGTCTGGCCGCACCGGATGGCCTATACAGGCAGGCCATTCGGCGCGGTTCCTAGCACACTGTCATATTTCAATTACAGGGTACAAGTGCTTGAGACGGACGCGGGCATCCTCGGTGCGGAACTGCCAGTCGATGCCCGTCTGGGCGGCGTTGCGGTCCTCCGCCCAAGCGACGACCTGCGCGTGGACGGCTTCCTGCGTGGCTATGCGCGAGGCCAGGGCCTGCCGCGTCAGGACGCGCAGTTCCGGTTCGGCCCTGTGGAGCCAACTGCCGTGCCGGGGCGTAACGCGCCGGGCCAGGCGGCGCGCCTCGGCAGTCGGAAACGCCCGGAACAAAGAGGCATAGGTATGTGTGCTCAAATTGTCGCAAACCTGGATCAGGCGCTTAGCTTGGCGGTCGCGCGGATGATCCACAATGGCCTGCACCTGGTGCGCCCAGTCCACGCCCGTGCGGACCCAGCGGTTCCACGAACATCCAGAGGATGCAGGGGCCGCGCCGCACGTATTCGTAGTCGTAGGTGGCAGGAGATTGGATCTGGATGAAGTCAAACGTCCACGCGTCCTAAAACCCAGAATGTGGTTAAATGGAGCCATGCTGGACAGGCTCGCACGAAGTACGTGTGGATTGATGGCACAGCCCACCAGCATAATGGAGTAGATGACATGTACCTGCTTTATGCAAATAGCCAACTTGCTGTTTCTCATGTTAGACGGTGAACCGCTGATCAACCAGTGCATGGACAACATGTTGCAAAGCTAATTAGCCGTTAGAATGACGCAACGACTGGTCGAGTTACTCTTGCCCTATCGGATCCTGATTTGTGTTGGCCTGTAGGCTCTTGTGTTAAAATAGCGCAATGATTGATCGAGTTGCTCTTGTTCTTATAACCAAAAACGTAGCAGAGGTCGCTCATACAGAGCGGCCTCTCTACAATCTCATATTCCAAGACAAAGGAAAAACATGAACGAAATCGAGCAGTTGCTAGACCATGCAGAGACAAACTACAGAGACATGCAATCTTTGCATACCGACAAACGCTACACACTCGGATATGTCTACCATGCCCATCAAACTCTAGAATGCTCTTTGAAAGCACTGTGCCTGCTACTGTTCAACAAGTACGACAGAATCCACTCTCTTGAAATACTGGCTAAACAATGCAAGATACATCTGGAATCTAAAATTGATGTCAACAGAACTGGAGTGTTGGCATGGATGGGAAAACCAGTAACATGGATGGGAAACCAGTTGGCATGGGCTGTACCTTATGACCTAGACAGTGCCGCAGGTAGCAAAAAGTACGATGAGCCATACCCTGAAGACATAGGCATTGATCCAGATATTTTACAAGCCAAAGTAGAAGTTGATTACAGAAACATTAAAGAAAAAATATCAGAGATTCAAGACAGCTACAGGAAGAACCAAGATGCTTACCATGAACATGGCACCTGATGAGCAATTTAAGGTCAATATGTTATTTGATGAAAAGGAAAGGCACTATACAGGTGTCGCACAGCATGCTGAGTCGTATTATTCTTTTTTGAATCGATCCTCTCGGCGCAGTGTTGCGCTTGTACGCGATATGCTAGAATGTTGGCTAGCTCGCTTTCCAAAAACACATCAAAAATCTTTGGCTACGCGTATGCGTCATACAGGCCGTACAAATCACCAACAAGATACTAATTTTCGTGCTGCTTTCTTTGAGCTATACATGCATGAATTTCTACGCGGTACCGGAAGCCAAGTTACAGTTGAACCCAATGTAGAAGGTCTCAAGCCGGACTTCAGCGTAGAGGAGACTGACGAACGATTTTTGGTTGAGGTTACGTGCTTATCATTTGATCCAGAAGATCGGAAGGAAAAGCGAGTTGTGGACCTGTTGAATACTATAGATGCGCCGCAGTATTTTCTGGCAGTATCTACCGAAGGCTCCTTAACAGACGACATTCCTAAGGAAAAACTGCTAACTCCTTTTAAAAATCTTGTTTGCAGAACTAACTATGATGATCTGCTGCGGGTTGCAAAATGCTGTAACGGCCTACTGCCGAAAGGGATAGCCACTGTGCGTGTGGAACATAAAGGTTGGGTGATTACAGGGCGGTTGATACCTGTGAATGAAGGTAACCGGAAAGGCTCTTTCGTAGGTAAATTGCCTACTACTGAATTCTTTTTTGATGATATTGGTAGATTTCGAGAGAAAGTTCGTGATAAAGCTCGGCGTTACAGACAACATCCTGTCATAATAGCGGTGCAAGCAGGTCGGATTTTCGATCGTATTGCAGAATCGTTATTCGGTTCCCGAGAAATCGGAGTCCATGGTTCTCGAGGCTCTTCTATATCAGAACCGTATTCCAGACATCGTCCAGATGGATTATGGTATGGCAATAAAGGGCCTCAGTATCAAAACGTAATCGGCGTTGCAGTGTTCTACGATCTGAGTCCGCTCTCTGTAGGGCGCGTTCAGTCGCTCTTCTGTGCTAATCCATACGTAGATGTACCTTTACCTGCTTGGGCCCGCGCGATTGATCATTGGGAATACACCAATGGTGTTCCTGAACTGGTCAAGGGACTGAAGCCATCCACTTTCCTACGCGATTATGTAGATGTGTGTAGGCTGTTTGAAGAAGAAAGCCGCATGTGATAATAGCAATGGAAATGCCAAGGAAATATAACATTAGGATAAATGTTCTAAATAGTGTTGAGATGGATTGGACATCTTGCAAGCCAGCGGTTAGCCTCTCGGATATCTATATACGATTTAGACACTCAGCCAAGAGGTAAGTATCATCACCTATCGGATAGGCTCGCCTGCATCATAAGGCAGGATACGCTTCCGGTATTTGGCGTACTTGGACGCGAAATGCGTCCAATATGGCCCTATGGATCCGAACGGCCTCGCCTCAGCCAAAGCCTGCCTGAAACTCTCCGGCGTAGACTCGAACGGCGGTATGTGCATCCCGCATAGTCCCAGTTCCTGCGGGATGTGGGCATCGCTGCCGGCCGTGCGCAGGGTCTTGAATTCCTCCGCCAGTATCTCGGCCCGGTGATTGTCGGCTGCCCACAGGCATCGGGAGTTCATCACCTCAATGGCATCCACGCGCGCGGCGATCTGCCGCGCGTAATGGGGCCCCAGCGCCGAGTTGCGCACGCGGTCCACCGGATGCGGAATGCTGATCACCGCTCCCTGCGCTTCCAACCGGTCCAGCGTCTCCAACAACGGCAGGCCCTTCGGTACCTCTTCCTGGACGAAGTAGGCTATGACCTCCCCTACTTCCGTCTTGACCTCTTCTCCCACGATGACGAGTTCCGGGGCCTTGTCGCGGGCTATCTGCGCGCCCAGGATGCAATTGTGATCCGTAATGGCGATCTTGGCCAGGCCCAGTTGACGCGCCCGATCCAGCACGTCGTGGATCTTGGCGAGCGAATCCACGCTGAAATGCGTGTGGACATGCAGATCCACCTTCCACAGCGGGGCCTCGGAACCGGACGCCGCGGCGTCCGGCAAGATATCGGTTTCCATCGGTCAAAACTCTGGCAAGAGGATTACAGCAGTAGACGCGGCGGCAACGACGACAGGCGTTCCGATATCTCCCGGGACAGGTGCAACAGCATTTCGTCGCGGTAAAACGCAGCCGTCAGTTGCACGCCTACCGGCATGGGAATCCCGCGGTCGTTCGGCGCCAAACCCATGGGGAGGGTCGTAGTCGGAAAACCCGCATGGGTCCAGGGCAAATTCAGAGCTGGGTCGCCCGTATACCCCAGTCCTTCCGGGGCGGACGACACGGAAGCCGGGCTGATGAGAACGTCAATATCGCGTTCCGCCATGGCCTGGAACAGCTTTTGGTGCAGTCGCCGTCTGCTGTCGCAGTAGGCCATGGCGCGTGTTGTCGGCATGTCTCGCCCCTTGCGTATCAGCTCTGCCGTGCGCGGTCGGTACAGGGCCTCGAAATCCGCAAACCACTTGAAGTGCTGGCTGTAGAGTTCGCAGGCGATGAGATCCTGGTGCCGCGCGTTGAGCGCTTCGATGTCGTCGAAGAGGGCAATTTCGGTCACCGCGAAGCCGGCCTCGGACAAGGTCTGGCTCCATGCCTGCGCGTACGCGTTCATGGCGGGGCTGGCTTGGGCGCTGTAGGCATCCTTGACCAGCGCCAGGCGGCAGTCGGAAGGCGGTCGTTCGTCGGGACGCCCAGGATGCCAATCCCTCAGGGTATGCGCCGCGGTCTGAATGATGACGTCCCAGTTGCGTCCGAGCAGGCCTACGTGATCCATCGTCTCGGAAAAAAGAAGGACGCCGTCTCTGGGCAAACGGGCGAAAGTGGGCTTGTACCCGCAGATGCCGCAGAAGGCCGCCGGCCGGATCACGGAGCCCACGGTCTGCGTCCCCAGGCCCAGGTCGAAACAGCCGGTGGCCACTCCGGCCGCCGAACCGCTGCTGGAACCGCCGGGCGTATAGGCCGGATGCCAGGGGTTGCGGGTAGGTCCCGGCTCGAAATAGGCGAATTCGGTCGTCACCGTCTTGCCAACGATGTCGGCCCCCAGTGCGTGCAGGCGCGTCACCAGCGAGGCTTCCTCTTCGACCAGCAGGGTCGGAGGCAGGAGGCTGCCGGCGCGGGTCTCGAATCCCCGCGCGTGAATGATGTCCTTTACCCCTACCGTCAACCCGGCCAAGGGCAGGGGGGGCGCATCAGGATCCGGGACGGGCAGATCCTCAAGCGCAGTCCAGGCCGTCAGGATATGGAACTTCTCGTTGATCTCCGCGGTGTAGGCGCGCAGCTCCTGCCGCCAGGCCGCGGCTGCCTCCGGATCGGGCCACGCCTCGCCTATGGCCGGCCGGTCGGCCCGCCGCAGGGGAGAACCGGCGTCGGGCGCATCCGGCGCGCGGCCGGTGCGCAAGGGGCTAGAGCGCGAGTCGATGGGTCCATTCGATGCCGCATTCATCCTGCGCCTCCTGCATTGCGTCCGCGGAGCCCAAAGCGACGGTGTTGGTATATGGCCTGCTGTCCGCCATGTACTCCGCCAGACGGCGGATATCCGCTTCGGAAGTAGCCAGAATCTCGTCTCGCTTGCGCTGCCGGATGTCCCGCGTGCTGCCGGTGAGGTAGCGGTTCAGGGCGACCGCGCCTTGGGCTTTGGGTTGGAGATCCTGATCCATATTGCCGAACGTGCCGATGATCAGCTTGTCCAGTTCGCCGCGGTGCGCGTCGTGTTGCCGCAGGAAGTCCGCCATGGCGTCGTAGACGCCCAGCGTGTTGCCTATGGCCGGGTCCCGGTAGGACACGCAGGAGAGCTGCCCGTTGAAGCGGTTGTAGCCGGCCGAGCAACCGTAGGCCCCGCCCTGCTCGCGCACCATGGGCCACAACCACGACGTGTTGATCAGGCGCAGCGCCACGCTGACGGCTCCGTGGTAGTCGAAGCCGGCGCGCGCGAGGTCGTACGCGCGCCCGACGTAATTCACCGGCGCGGGGATGATCAGCGCCTCGTTTTCCGGTACGGCGTCTGGTTGCCACGCCGGCCGCGGCGCGGCATCGGTCGGCAGGGCTTCCAGTACGGGGCGCAACGCGGTTTTCAGGCGCTCCTGTTCGGCGGCCGCGGCCGTAACGCTGATTTTCAAATTGCCGGTGCGGAAGAGGGCCGCGCGCATGGTCTCCAGCCGGGTGTGGATTTCCGGCCACCGCGCGTCGAAGTCGCGGCACAGATCCCGCAGGAACAGGAGCGCGGAGACGCCGTCCGCGTGCTCGTCCAGCCAATCCGCTTCCGACCGGTTGGCCGTGAGGCGCAGGCCGACGAAGCTGCTGCCGCCGGGAATGAGTCCGGCCTCCATGTGCGCTTGCGCCTGCAGCAGCAGTTGCTGCACCCGCTCCCGGTTGTCTAGGCGGGCCCGGGCGAGAATTTGACCCGTCAGTTCCGCCAGGTCGTCGAGCTGCGCGGGCAGGCACTTGCCGGATATCCCCAGATACGCCTCCGCGGCCGGCGTCCGGAAACTGGGCATGACCGTGTCCCCGACGCCGATGCCTCCCGTCTGCCGGGCGATGCGCCGGCTGAAGGTGACGAAATCCTCCGCGTCGGTGCCGGTCTGCCGCAGGGCCGTGGCGAAGAGGTCAAGGTACGGCAGGCACTCCTGGGGCAACGCGTGCAGATCGAACAGCAACTTGACGTAAACGATGCCGCTGGTGTCGATCTCGTGGGACAGATAGGGGCAGCCCGCGAAGTCCTGTTCTTCGCACGGGTATTCCTTCGTGTCCTTGTCCAGATCGGACAGCGCCAGGACGGGAATCGTCGCCAGCGCTTCCGCGGAATCCGGCTGGTTTTGGTAGTCCTGCAGCCACTGGCTGCGCGTCGCCAGCGCCTGCTTGCCCGCGTCGTCCAGCGACGCGGCGTACTTGCGGAGTTCTTCCGCTTCCCACTGCTGCAGGCGTTCCGCTTCCGTCGGGTCGGGATGCAGGGCGACCCGGGAGCGATGCCCCGCGCGGGGCAGATACCGGCGCACCGCGTCCGTCAGGACGCTCTTGTCTTCGCGTACCGCGCGGCGGGCCTGGTTGAAAATTTCCAGCGCGCCCGCGCCGCTCCACCCCATGCGTTGCTCGTACGCGCCGTCGCCCGTGACGCTCATCATCAGGACGATGCCGCGCGGGAAGGACTGGTTCTGGATTTCCCGCAGGGAGAACTCCATGGAGTTGAAGACCGCGTCGATGAGATCCTGGTCGAACCCCTTGGCCGCGATCGCGGCCAGGGTATCGTCGATCAGTTCTTCCACCTGGGGGAACGCGTCCGGCTTCACGCCCTCCAGGCCGACGCTGAACAGAGGCTGGTACAGGTCGAAGGACAGGCCGTGGGGCATCGTCACCTCTTCGCCCAGGCCCGAATCGATCAACGCCTTGTACAGCGGGGCGGAAGCGCTGCCCAGCAGGCAACTGGAGGCGACGTGCAGGAGCGTGCGTTCCAGCGGATCCTTGATCCGGGGCAGCAGCCAGTTGCAGGTGACGTGCCCCTTGTCCTGCCCCGTTTCCATCGGCGCGTAGGGGATCTGCACGCAACGGCGGCGTTGCGCCAGCGGCGCGGGCGGAATGCGCGCGGGCGGTTTCCGGTAGGCGTACGCCGCCAGGCGGCGGTCGATCAACTCCAGCCGGTAGGCCGGATCGTCGTCGCCGTAAAAGAAAAGGATCGCGTTGGACGGATGGTAATGGGCGGCGTGGAAGTCCTTCAGGCGCTGCCAGGTGAGGTTCAGGATCTCGTCCGGCGCGCCCCCGGCATCATGCGCGTAGGGATGATCGTCGAACAGGCTGCTGCGGGACGCGCGCATCAACAGGGTGGTGGGCGAGGACTGGGCCCCCTTCATTTCGTTGAACACCACGCCCTTGTATTCCGGCGTCCCGGCCGCGTCCGCCAGATCGTGCCGCCATCCTTCCTGCTCGAAAGTCTCCCGGAGCAGCAACGGGGCGAACACCGCGTCCAGATACACGTCCACTAGGTTGTAGAAGCTTTTCAGGTTCAGGCTGGCGACCGGATAGGTCGTGCGGTCCAGCGCGGTGAACGCGTTGAGAAAGGTGAAGAGCGAGCCCCGGAGCAATTCCAGAAAGGGCTTCTTGACCGGGTACTTCTCGGAACCGCACAGCACGGCGTGCTCCAGGATGTGCGGCGCGCCGGTCGAGTCGGCGACGGGCGTGCGGAAGCTGATGCCGAAGGTCTTGTTGCGGTCGTCGGCCTCCACGGAGATGAGCCGGGCGCCGGTCCGGCGATGCATGTAGGCGCGGGCCAGGCAACGCAGCTCGGGCAGCACGCGCTCGCCTGTCAATTCGAAACCATGGTCGTTCATGGGCGTGGGTTCGCTCCTTCCGGTTCAAGATGCAGGGTGTAGCGGGTGATTTGATCCACCGCGGACGCGCTGAACGGCATGACATGATACTCCCCTTCCCGCCACATGCCCATTTGATCGTCGTAGTGGCGGCTGAGGGGATGGCCCGACTGGCCCGTATTGAGCACGCTTTCCATGGCGTCCCAGTTGCCCACCTCCATGAGCGCGCGGTAGGCGGGCGCGACCTGCGCCAGGCCGCGCGGGGAGCCGAGCGGATAACTGGTCTGCAGCGGCGTCGTGCCGTCGCCGCCGATCGGAAAGGGGCCGCGGTTGACCAGGGGCCGCAGAATCCAGACGCTGCCCAGCAGATGCACGAAGCGAACCTGATGCACCCGGCCCCAGTACCATTTGCGGGTGGTTTCGCCCATTTCGCGCCGGAGTTCCTGCACGCCGCGCTGGATGGCGGCCCGCATGAAGGCCTCCCGTCCGCGCGGGCGTCCGGTCGTCCCGTCCGCGTACCAGTCGGACGCGGCCTCGTGCAGGATCAGGTGCTGGAGCCGGGTCAAGGCGGTCAGTTTCAGGCCCTGCACGATGGCCAGGGGACTGAAGGAGCGTCCCAGATAGGCGTCTTGCGCGGGGCCGAGCTGCGCGCCGAAGGCTTCCTGCAGCAGGCTGTTGCAGATGTAGTGGAAGATGAGCGCGCCTTCGCTGTCGGCTTCCATGCGCAGGTTCCATTCCGCCAGCCGCTGCAGGGCGTATTTTTCCCAGCCCGTAGCGAAGTCGTGGCGCAACAGTTCCGGCACCAGAACGGCGGCGAACGCGCTGTACGCGTCCGTCTGCAGGCGTCGCATTTCGCTCAGGCCCAGAAACTCGACGGCCTCCAGCTGCTCCGCAATCCTTTGGGCGCGGTAGCCGGGATCGTAGTCGCAACCGTACCAGGGCGCGTCGGGGCCGGCCGCGATGCGGTTGTTCGCGTGCGCGATGACGCCGCGGGCGGGCGTCTGCAAACGCGGCTGTTCGTCGAAGGGCGCGAAGCCCTGCCAATCCCCGGTGCCGTCCCAGCCGGGATTGGGCAACAGACCCAGGCTGGCGCGCCGGACGGGATGCCGCCCGACCAGTCCGTAATTGATCTGGCCGTCCGCGTCGGCCAGCGACAGGTTGAGCGACGGGGTGTTCCACTCCGCGAAGGCTTGCGCTCCCTCCTGGCAGTTCTCGGCGTCCAGCAGGGCCAGCAGGCAGTGGAACGTATGCCCCGGCGCATGTCCGGTCCATTGCAGCGCCAGCGGCCATTCCGCCGGCGCGTCCGGTATGACGTCGCTGACGATCGGCCCGTGCCCCGTCACGCGTATTGTCCGGCGCTCCGGCGTTTCCCGTCCCTTGACCCGGAACGTTTCCGGGTGCAGATCCATGGGATGCCACTGGCCGTCGCGCGCGTAGTGATCCGCGAGCTGGGGATCCAGGCGTTCGACGAACAGATCCTGCACGTCGGTGCAGGCATTGGTGACGCCCCAGGCGACCTGTTCGTTGTGCCCGAACATGATGCCGGGCGCGCCGGGAAACATGGCCCCGGCGGCATGCACGCTCGGACCGGACAGGTGCTGTTCGTACAGGGAGCAGGGCGCGGCGACCTGCAGATGGGGATCGTTGCACAGGAACGCGTTGCCCGTCGCGGAGCGCGCGGCGGCTACCGCCCAGCAGTTGCTGCCCTGTCCCGGTTCGGCCATGGGCATATAGGCTTTCGCTTTGGCCACTTCCGCCAACAGGCGTTCCGCCGTGAGCAGCAGGCCCTGGCTCTCCGTCTCGCCCAAGGCGTCCAGGATAGAGGGCGTAGGGAGCGGCGTCGCGTTGTCGAGTTGCGCCGCCTTGTCCGGCCCCAGGTGCTGGAGGCAGAGCAGGCGCAGGAGCTCGTGCTCCCAGTTCATGCTCAAGGACCACGCCATGAGCTTGGCCAAGGCCAGGCTGTCGACCGGCGTCCAGGGATCCGGTTCGAAGCTCAGCAGGCGAAATTCCGCGGCCAGGCGGCCGGGGCGCTGGCGCATGTACGCATTGACGCCTTCGCTGTACCAGGACAGGAGCTCCCGTTCGTGCGGCCAGAGCTGCTTCCATTCCTCTTCGGCGCACCGCAGAAAGCCCAGAGTGCGGCTATAGACGTCGGCGGTCAGCGCGGCCTCGCCGAACAGTTCCGACAGCGTGCCGCGGGCGATGCGGCGCGACTGCTCCATCTGCCAGAGGCGATCCTGCGCATGGACGAAGCCCTGGGCCCGGAAAACGTCCGCCTCGGTCCTGGCCCGGATGTGGGGCACGCCATGGCGGTCCCGTTTGATGACGACCGGTTGATCCAGGCCGTCCACGGTCAGCCGTCCGTCCAGATCGGGCACGGAACGCGTCATCAGCCAGCGGTACACGTACGCCAGGAAAGCCAGCGCCGCGAGCGCCAGGACGAGAACGGCGAGGCCGAAGGTTTGGATCAGGATCATGATGCGCCCGTCTGCCCGGCGCCGCGCAGGCACGGCGGGACGGCGGTTCGCCCCGCGGGCTCCGCCGCGCCCGACGGCGCGTCTGCCGCCATTGTCGCGCGTCGCGGATCGAGTGAATGGGCCATTTGAACCGTTGCCTCTGCCAAGATGCGAGTATCATAGCCGGAAACGGGTGAATAAAAGGGAAACTGGTTGGGAACAGGAGGTCGCAAAATGGCCAGCGAGTTGGAAGCGAGCCGCGGCGGGCGAACCTTGCTGATGAGGCATCCCTCTGACCGGATCATAGGTGGCGTATGCGGCGGCATTGCGGACTATACAGGTGCCTCTCTGCGATTCGTGCGCGTGGTGGCCTTGATTCTGCTCATCCTTCCGGCCGCCGGCATGGGCCTCGGTTTGTACGTCCTGCTCTGGCTATTCCTGCCGCAAGGTACGCAGGTCGGAGGCCAAACGGCACCGCCCATTGTGCAGTCGCGCGCGCGGCGCAAGTCGTCATAGCCGGATCCGGCTACGTTATCAGTCCTGCGTCGAGACAATGGCAGAGGGGTCGCTTCCTCTGCAAGGTACGCAATCGTCATACAGCGATCCTCATCGGGGACAGCGCAGAGCGCTTTTTCCTGCGTTTGAGAGCGTTCTGCGTACTTGGAGCAATGACGGGGATCCTCTCAGAACCCCAATGTGCGCGCGCTGTTATTGCTCTTTAAGATCGGAGAAATTTCGTTAATTCGCCTACAGAAGTGGAAGGATTGCCTTCAGGATTCCGATCAGTCATACGTCTCTGAAGTTGGATATGGGCGCGTTTCTCGGCTGTTTTTACTGGATACTCGGTTAAAAGCCAATGAAAATCGAGCACTTTCTTTTTGTCTTTGGGATATGGGAGCAGTTTTCGACAGAGAGCTTGCACTTGGTTGTGATTTAGCACCCTGTCCATATCTTGCACATGTAGAATCAGCCACAGCTCAAAACAGGGATTGGAAAAGGCTACCTTGACACCTGCCTGTCGACACCTGTTTTTGACTTGTTCAATGCCTGGATGTCGATCGCAATCGAAAACGGCCCAAACATGATCGTATATTTCTCTTTTTTCCAAAGCCTCGGCCGCAATACTGTTCGGATCGGCTGGAGCTGAGAACTCCAGCGCATAGGAGCGAATTCGGAAAATGTTCTTGATAGCTTTGAAATAACCAGGTTCGGTCCTTTGGCCTTCGCAAATCAAAAGCACGGATTCCTGTGACTGGAGTGCCCGCGGGCCACGGCGTGGCCGCCTTTGTAATAATCTTGCCATGTTCTTGCGGCACTCAGTTTAGGACGGATCTGGAAGAGGGAAAAGATCCTCTACCCGACCTGCGAAAGGAACAGAGCCGAATTTTCCTTCCACATAGCCTTTGTTGACGTTGAAGTTCTGGCGGATGCGAAAGTCGGATAAGGGCCATAGATGGGCCGCGCCTTTGTCATCTTTCTCCATAAACCAAATCTGGTCGCGCCGTAACAAATCCTTGGCCGTAAGCAATTGAGTATCATGCGTTGTGGCCAAGAGTTGAGCGCCCTTGGGATTCGTCTCGCGAGAGCAGTACAAATCCAGCAATAATTGGCACGCACGCGTGTGGACACTTACGTCCAGTTCATCGATTAAGTATATATTGCCCGCATCTAAAGACGCGAATATTGAATGGAGCAAGATGAAAAGTCTTTTCGTGCCTGCGCTTTCCCAAGCAAAAGGCAAATACACTGAAGACGCTTGCTGGCCTGCGTGGGCCAGTTGAATCGTTCGTTGATCTTCTTCCGTGTCTGGCCATTCGCGGTTGGCACCGTTACGCCCAACGGACTGAGACATGCGCGACGGGCTGCTGCCAGGTTGTTTACGGTACCCAGTGACGCCTGTATCCAATTGTCTGAGAACCCATAAAACGCGTTCGTCGACTTTTGGCAAGGAAGATGCTAGTAGTTCTTGGGGAACCGATAAGAAATTGGCACCGTCCATGGACAAAAAGAGGTGGGCGATGAACCTGAGCTGCGCGTGATTGTTCTGGCACGCAGCAGATAGAAACAGACTGTTGGGACGCGTAAGTTGGGAAATCACGCGATGGTTCCCCTTAAGATGCCGTCCGAAGCGATATTCCATACCGTTTCGCTCAAACAGTATCTGCTTTCTCTGGTTAGGGAAACGATAGAGCCATTCTTTCATCACCTTATGTTCGTAGAATGCGCAACCGTATGTGTGGTGGACATTCTGAACCAAGAAGTCCGCTTCTAAGATCGTGGGGTGTTGAGGACTATCTGGATCCAAGGCAAAAGGCATTCGGATCAAAGGCTCCTCGGGGTTCCCGCGCCCTTGGGAATGGAGAATCATATACAGCAACACCATAAGGGCATTGAGGAATTGGCTCTTGCCGGAGGCATTGGCACCGTAAATCAACGCTACCGGCAGAATCGCCGGCACTTCGCGTAGCCCTGGTGAAGGGATCAAGCCCTTGGCTTCACCCTTGAGCGTTGAAGCTACAAACGATATTTCTTCTTTTTCTTGAAAAGGCCCATGATTGGTAACAGCGAATCTAAGTAACATACTGGTTTGTTCTCACATTACCCTCTAGGGCTATAAGAAAAGATCATGAATAAGACCTATTCCTTTATTGCAATTCATGCAATGTGGCAAGTCTGTTAAGGCATTCAGCCAATGCTGTCAGCCCCGCACGGTTATTCCCATCCCAGCAAATCTAAGCCCTGTTTCATGCGCATATAGGACTGGCCTTACTTGAACGGCGTCCTCTCAAGCACCTCCGTTGAGGGCTTTGGCCAAAGCGGCGATCACCGCGTCCAAGACCTGAATGCGCCCCACGCGCTTGGATTCCGCCGCGATCACGGTCCAGGGCGCGTCGTTCGTGTTCGTTTTCTGCAACATTTCTTCCACGGCGGCTTCGTATTCTTGCCGTCGGGCCCGATTGCGCCAGTCCTCGTCCGTCAGCTTCCATTGCTTGAGGTGATCCGTCTCCCTCCGCTGGAAGCGGCGCAACTGCTCGGCGTCGGAAATATGCAGAAAAAACTTGATGACCAGCACCCCTTCCGCGGCCAGCAACGACTCCCAGACGCGGATTTCCTCGTACGCGCGTTGCCACTCCGTCGGCGTCGCGAAGCCTTCCACCCGTTCGACCAGGACGCGGCCGTACCAGGTGCGATCAAAGATGCACATGCCGCCGTCGCCGGGCACGGCAGACCAAAAGCGCCACAGAAAATGATGGCGTTTTTCGCGCGGCGTCGGGGCCTGGAACTGGAACACGGTGTAATGGCGCGGATCCAGGGGCTCAACCAGGCGTCGGATGCAACCACCCTTGCCGGCCGCGTCCCACCCTTCGAAGAGGATGAGCAGAGGCGGGCCCAGGACGCCGCCGTTTTGACCGCCTGACTGCAAGCGGAGCGCCAAAAACCGCCGTTGCCGCTCAACCAGCAAACGGTTGTATTCGGATCGTTTCAGGGTTGGCGTCAAATCGACGCGGTTCAGGCGGGAAGGCATATCGGATAGGTCGGATAGGACTTGGCTCTTCGTTGCATTGTCTCATATCCGCGCGTCAGGGGAAAATGTCGTTGCGGTCCCTGCAGGCAACGCGTGCCTGGAGGGCAGGCCTGCGCGGCCCTGCCGCGCGGGATCCTGTCGGGCGCAACGGAGCGGGAGGGAGGCGGCCCCGGCCGTATCGTCGCTTTGAACGAGCCTGTCGTAAGATAACCGTAGCCCTGCCTGCGCGAGGATGAACAATGGATCAGACCGAAAACGTTCCCGACGCCCTCACCGAAGCTCAGATGCAACGTCTGCGCCGTTTGCTCGCGCAGGATTGGCGCGCGTGGGCGCGCGACCGGAAAACCGTTTTCCAGCTGATGCCCGCGACGCAGGATCTGCTGGATCGCTGGCTGGCGCAAGGCGTGCCGAAAGCGGTCGTGCAGAAGGCGCTGGAGGACATCCTGCAGGAATGCATCCAGCGCGATATGCCCGACGCGCAGATGGTGTCCGCGTCGCAACGGCCATGGGGCTACGATCACGCCGAAGCGCTGTACGGCATGGCGTTGAACGCCGTGTTGAAAGCGTGCAACCCCCATGTCTCCGAGGCGGAATGGACGCGGTTGGGAGAACAGGGCATGACGGGGGACGAAGTGCGGTGGCCGTCCTTCGACGAACTGAAAGACCGCTGGGCGGATTGCCAGCGTTTCATTGCGTACAACATGCATGCGTTCGCCCTGCAAGCCGGGTTGGCCCCGACGCAGGCTACGAAGGACAAGATCGCGCTGGCGTGTTCGGCCGCCGGTTCGAAAGTGATGACGGACTGGGCCGCGGCCTCCAACGAGGGCGCGGAGCCCGCCGCGCGCCGGCCGGTGGCCGATTTTCTGGAATTGCTCGGCGGCGGTGCCGTCTGGTATGCGTCCATGGACGTGCAGTCGCATCCCGAACTGCATACGGCGGAGCCGGATCAGGACTTTCTGCGCAAGCTGAGTCTGGAATAGCGGGAGGGTGGGGCGTCGCCTTCAGCTCTCCGTCAGCCGCGCGCCGGCGATGCCCTGCTCCCCGGCGACGGCGTAAAAAAGGTAGGCTTGGCCATCCTCCTTGAAAATGCAGGGGTCTCGCAACTGGCGGGCCGGGCCATGCACGGCGCCGCGGGCGGACGGAACCAGGGGTTCGCCGACGCCTTCGTATGCTTCCGTCGGGCGCATGACCTCCTCGACGGCCTTGGCGCGCCATTCGCGCCAGGGGCGCGCCGTATCGATCTCGGCGCGGAGGATGCGTTCCGGCGCGTCGCCGGCCCGCGTGAAATAGCAGCGCAAGGCGTCCCCGGAAGCGCTGACCGCGAAATGGCGGCATTCTGGGCCGAAGAGCGCGGGTCCCGCCTGAAAGGCTTCGGGATCGGAGCCGAGCTGCCGATACAGAAGGCCGGGCATGCCCAAGGCGTAGCCTTGGCCCTGCCAGCGGAAATACCGGAAATAGCTGGGCCCCAGGAGGCGGCGGCCGGACGCGAAATGGAGGCCGTCCGCGGAGCGCGCCCACAGGGTGCGCTGGCCGTATAGGTAGGGAAAGCGACGGTACAGTTCGTCCTGTTCGTATTGCGCCCGCGCGAGCGCCGGCCCGTGGTAGTACAGGGACAGGGTCCGCGTACGTTCGTCGACGTGTACGTCAGGCGACGCGATGTGCCCATGGCAGGGCGTATCGTCCAGATGCAACGCGCCAGGCGCATGCACCGTCCACGGTCCTTCCAGGCGGTCGGCGTAGGCCAGTCGTATGTACGTTCCCTGATGGTGGGCGAAATACATGTAGTAGCGGCCGAGCGCGCGGGGCAACCAACGGGGGGCGCGAATGACGGACGGACCGTTCAGGTTCCCGCCCAGTCCGGGCGCGGCGTCAACCGCGAGCAGAGGGTTGGCGGCGAAACGTTCGATGCGCATTCCGTACCCTGGGTCAAGACAGATACCGGGCGCGGCGCCGTTCTGCCGCGAAGAGCGTGGGCAGACTACGATTCAGCGCGATCGTCGACGCCGGATGCGTCAAGGCCCAGTTGTCGTTTGAGATGGGCAATCTGCGCATCCTTCTCCGCAATCTGCGCATCCCGAGCGGCCAGCCGCGCATCCTTCTCCGCAATCTGCGCATCCCGAGCGGCCAGCCGCGCATCCTTCTCCGCAATCTGCGCATCCCGAGTGGCCAGCCGCGCTTTATTCTGCCGGCGCTCCTCCCTGGCACGTTGGCGTTCCGTGGCATACCATGTCCCGGTCTCCGGGTCGCGTACGCGTAATTGGGCATAGGGGCGCGGGACCTGGTACCGATGGAAGGTGGTCAATCCCCAGTGCGTCTGCAACGCGTCGCTCCACCACAGTTCGTCCTCCGTCACGGAAACGATTTCCTGATACTGCTTCGCGTGCAAGCGGAAGCCCTGCAGGATAGGACCGCTATCCGTCCGATGCCCTTCCGGATCGTAGATCCAGTACTCGCGCACGTCGCACTCGGCGTAGAAACGCTTCTTGTCGTCCGGTCCGGCCCCGACTCCCGCATCCTTCTTCCACGCCTCTTCGGATGGCATCTCCAGCACCAGATCGGGCGATCCGTCGTACTCTACGGCGAAACTCAAACCCGATGACGGAACGCGCGGAGCCAAATAGAGGATGACGTCGGGCGCGACGCGGCGGCCACCGCCTTCGGCATGCAGGTAGACGTTGCCGGCCAGATGATAGTGCGGGGCATGGGGCGTGCGTTCCAAGTGTTGCTTCAGAAACCCCCAAAGCGATTGCAGGGCGAAATCGTGAATGTGGCCGACAGCTACGCGGGGACCCACCACGGGGTACAGATCGGGACGGGCGATGCAAGGATGGACTCGGCGCAACGGGTGCCCAACGGACGGCGTTCGGACGGCAAGTCGCGGTGATGCTGGGGCGTCAGGCAATCGAATCCTCCACAGAGAGCAATCAGAGCCGCATTATACATGTGAAATAAATACGGAGAACCGGGAGGCGCCGCATCGGACGCTAAGGCGGGCTTGGCCATCTTTCTCGAAAAAGCAGGGATCGAGAAAGGATCCACGTACGTTCGACGACATGTACGTCAGGCGACGCGATCGCGCGGGGCAACTAACGGGGGACGCGAACGACGGCCGAGCCGCTCAGGTTACTGCCCAGTTCGGACGCAGCGTCAGCCGCGAGGAAAGGGTTGGAGGCGAAACATTCAATGCGCATTTCTCCGCAAGAGACCTTGGAGGCTACGCTTCTGCGCAGTCGTCGGTGCTGGACGCGCTATCAGAATCGTCAAGGCCCAGCTGTCGTTTGAGATGGGCGATCTGGGCATCTTTCTCCGTAAGCTGGGCGTCCTTCCCCGTAAGCTGGGCATCTTTCTCCGCGAGCTGGGCGTCCTTCCCCGTAAGCTGGGCATCTTTCTCCGCGAGCTGGGCGTCCTTCCCCGTAAGCTGGGCATCTTTCTCCGCGAGCTGGGCGTCTTTCTCCGTAAGCTGGGCGTCTTTCTCCGCGAGCAGGGCATCCTGCCGCGCCTTATCCTGCTGCTGTTCTCGGATGCGTTGGGCTTCCGTGCCGTACCAAGTCCCCGTATTCGGATCGAGTACGCGCAGTTGGGCGTAGGGCGCCACGCCGCTGTGTTGCTGAAGGGCCAGCCCCAAGTAGGTCTGCAACACGTCGCTCCACCACAGTTCGTCCTCCGGCACGGGAGCGATTTCCCGATACTGCTTCGCGTGCAAGCGGAAGCCCTGCAGGATAGGACCGCCATCCGTCCGATACCCTTCCGGATCGTAGATCCAGTACTCGCGAACGCCGCACTCGGCGTAGAAACGCTTCTTGTCGTCCTGTCTGTTTCCTACGCCCACGTCTTTTTCCCAAGTGCCGTGGGACAGCTGTTCCAGCACCAGATCGGGCGGTCCGTCGTACTCCACGGCGAAACTCTGGCCTGGCGGGACGCGCAGGGCCAAATAGAGGATGATGTCGGGCGCGACGCGGCGGCCGCCGCCTTTGGCATGCAGGTAGACGTCACCGGCCATACGGTAGTGGGGGGCATGGGGCGTGTGCTCCAGGTGTTGCTTCAAAAAATCCCAGAGCAATTTCAGGGCGAAATCGTGAACGAGACCGGCGACCACGCGGGGACCCTCCACAGGATACAGGTCAGGATGGGCGATGCAGGGATGGACGCGACGTATCTGCCGCGGCACGATCGTTTTCCGGGTGGCGGGCCGCGGCGCAACCAGGACGTCAGGCATGTCGAAGCCTCCGCAGAGAGCAATCAGAGCCGCATTATACATGACAGGCAGAGGGCTGGGAGTGCAGCAGCGGCGCTGCGCTGGACGCCGCGATGCGCCTTGCATGTGGGGATCCGAGTATGTCGGAGACTGACGGGTGCGGCGACATCTTCGTCTTGGGCATCAGCATCCGGTTGCGCCTGCCGGCTTCCGCCTGGAGCCGCACGCGCCCGTTGGACGCCCTTGTGCCGGACGGCCCATGTCCCCGCGCGGCGGGTTGACTGCGGGCGTACGGCGATGGTATAGAATGCAGGCATTCGATGCGTTGGGCGTTTGGCCGGAGGCGGGAACCATGTCCGTAACCTTGAGACGCTATAACCTGGTCGGCATGCTGGCGGCCGTACTGCTGGGGCTGATCATCGCGGCCTGCGTCGGCGCGACGCCGGCGCCTCTCCGTTCGGACGCGCTGCCGGCGCCGCGCGCGCAAGCCGCGCCGTCTACGCTGCAAACGGTGATGGACCGCGGGCACGTGATCTGCATCGGCAACGACACCTCGCCGGTCTTCGGTCTCCAGGCGGAGGACGGATCCTTTGCCGGCTTCGACGTCGAGTTCTGCCGCGTACTGGCCGCGGCCGTCTTCGGCGATGCCGAGAAGTTCGCGATCAGGCCGGCTGACGCGCCGGCCGAGCGTTTCGCGGCGCTGGCGGCCGGGGAAGGCGACGTGCTCATCCGCACCACCACGAACACCCTGTCCCGCGACGCGGAGGTCGGCAACTTCGGCCCCACCCTTTTCTACGACGGACAGGGCGTCATGGTACGCGCGGCGGACGGCCTGGCGTCTTTGGCCGATCTGGACGGCGGCAGCGTATGCGTCGCGACCGGCACCACCACCGAACTGAACTTGATGGACGCCATGGCCCTCCGCGGCATTGCCTACGAGCACATGGCCCTTGAGACCGATGACGACACCTTGGCGGCGTACGCAAGCGGGCAGTGCGACGCGTACACCACGGACAAATCCACTCTGGTCAGCAGCCGCGCGTTGCTGGCCGATCCCGCCGCCCATGTCATTTTGGACGCCACCCTTTCCAAAGAGCCCCTGGGTCCCTTGGTGCGCCATGGCGACGACGCATGGATGGATCTGGTGACGTGGAGCGTCTACGTCACTTTTCTGGCCGAGGAAATGGGCGTGACCTCCGCCAACGTGGACAGCTTGCGCGACAGCGCCAGCCCGTCCGTGCGGCGTCTGGTCGGCACGGACGGCGCGTTCGGCGCCAAACTGGGCCTGGACGACGATTGGGCCTACGCCATCATCAAGCAGGTCGGCAACTACGCAGAGATTTATGCGCGTCATATGGGCCCCGACACCGCGTTCTCCATTCCGCGCGGCCTGAACGGATCCTGGATGGATGGCGGCCTGCTGTACGCCCCGCCCATACGCTAGGGCGGGACGGGGCGGGGCCGCGTACCGGCGCGGCCCCGGCCTCCCGTTCGGTCTCAGACGCCGGCGCCGCGGGCGCGCGGCGCGCGCGCACGGCAACCAGGGATCATGCGCATGACGCGCAGCCGGCATTTTTTCCGGGAAGCGGGCGTGGCGGGCTTCATGCACCGGGCTTTCGCCAAAGCCATGGGGCTGGACGCCACGGACATCGACCGTCCCGTTATCGGCATCTGCAATACCTACAGCGAACTCAACAGCTGCCACGGCAATTTTCCGGCGCTGGCGGACGCGGTCAAACGGGGCGTCCTGCAGGCGGGCGGCCTGCCCCTGGAATTCCCCACGATTTCGCTGGGCGAAATCTTCCTCAATCCGACGTCCATGCTGCTGCGCAATCTGGCGGCGATGGATACCGAGGAAATGATCCGGGCCCAACCCCTGGACGGCGTCGTCCTGCTCGTGAATTGCGACAAGACCATTCCCGCCGCGCTGATGGGAGCCTTCAGCGCGGACCTGCCCATGATCGCGCTGGCGGGCGGCCCCATGCTCAACGGGCGCTTTCAAGGCCAGACGCTGGGCGCCTGCTCCGATTGCCGGCGGCTGACGGCGGAATACCAGGCGGGGACCCTGAGCGCGGACGAGTACCGGGCCGTGGAAGACGCCATCGTGCGCAGCCACGGGCACTGCATGGTCATGGGGACCGCCTCGACCATGAACGGCCTGTGCGAGGCGCTCGGCGTCTCGTTGCCGGGCAACGGCGCGATACCGGCCCCGGACAGCCGCCGCCTGCGCCTCGCGGTCGCGACGGGCCGGCAAATCGTGCATAACGTGAACGCGGATCTGCGGCCTTCCCGTTTCGTGACCCGCCAATCCTTCGAAAACGCGGTGCGCCTGCTCTGTTCCCTGGGCGGCAGCACCAACGCGGTGGTGCATCTGTGCGCGCTCGCGGGCCGCATGGGCCTGGAGCTGCCGCTGTCCCTGTTCGACGACCTGAGTCGTTCCACGCCCATGCTGGCGAACGTGCGCCCCGCCGGCGCGTTCCAGATGGAGGACCTCTTCGAGGCGGGCGGCATCCCGGCCGTCTTGCGGGAGTTGCTGCCGCTGCTGCACGGGGAAGCGATGACGGTCACGGGACGGACGTTGGCGGAGAACGTGCAGGCCGCGGGCATCGACCGCCCGGACGTGATCGCGCCCCTGGCGCAACCGTTCGCGGCCGAGGGCGGCCTGTCCGTGCTGACGGGCAACCTGGCGCCGGACGGGGCGGTTCTGAAGCATGCGGCGGCCTCGCCGGCCCTGCTGCGGCACCGCGGGCGGGCCTGCGTCTTCGCTGACTTCGACGATTTGCAAAAGCGCATCCACGATCCCCGCCTGGACGTGCGGGCCGATGACGTGCTGGTGCTCCAGTCGGTCGGCCCCATCGGCGGCCCGGGCATGCCGGAAGTCGGGAACGTCCCCATTCCGCAGAAGCTGTTGCGGGAAGGGGTGCGGGACATGGTGCGCATCTCGGACGGTCGCATGAGCGGTACGGCGTTCGGCACCATCGTCTTGCACGTGTCGCCGGAAAGCGCGGTCGGCGGCCCGCTGGCCTGGGTGCGCAACGGCGACGAGGTGGAACTGGACGTACCGGCCCGCGCCCTGACGCTGCGCGTGCCGGCAGAGGAACTGCGCCGACGCCGGGCGGCATGGCGACCGCCCGCGCCGGCCTACGCCCGCGGGTATGGGCAATTGTTTCTGGAACGGGTCACGCAGGCGCACCGCGGGTGCGACTTCGACTTCCTGCACGGCCGCGACCCGGTCACCGTCGCCGACCAGCCGAAATTCTGACGGGCGGAGGGCTGGCGGAAATTTCTTGCTATCGTCCCGGCGAATCGGTACAATCTAACGTCGGCATGGAGAGGTCGCATAGTCTGGCCGAGTGCGCGGGCCTGGAAAGCTCGTAGGGCGCAAACCCTCGAGGGTTCAAATCCCTCCCTCTCCGCTCGCAAGCCCACGCGCAGGCTGTCATCGCTGCGTCGTTTCTGGGTCCCATACAGCGATGCCCCGCGAACCCCGTCAGGGTCGAGAGGCAGCAGCGGTAAGCGGTGCTGCGTCGGGTGATATGGGGGTGCTTGGGAACGGCGCGGCGATGACAGCCTGCGCCCGCAGTCCTGCCGGCGCGTCAGCGCGTACGCGCCACCTGCCGGCGCAATTTCTCCACTACGGCTCCCATTTCCTGGCGCGCGGCCTTGTATTGGGCCAGGGAAGGGTTGTCCCCGCGCAAAGCGTCCAGGACGATGCCTTCGGCGGCCACGAATTCGTCGCCGATGTCCGCGATCTCGCCGGCGATGTCCGCGGGAATCGCGGAGACGCCGTTCACGTCGCAGTGCAGCAGATCGTTGGGCCTGACGGTCAGGCCGCCTACGCGCACCGGCACGTTAATCTGCGGGAAATGGCAGTAGCCATGGGCGCAAATGGTGCCCCCGGTAAAGACCGGGAACCCGATCGCCCGCACCTGATCCAGATCCCGGCCCGCGCCGCTGGTGATGAGGCCGACGGCGCCGAACGTCTGATAGGTCGTACACATGACCTCGCCGAACGTGGCCGCGACCGGCGGATCGTCCAGATCCTGGAACACGACGAGGGGCGGGCCGGACAGCGCGGCGAACAATTCCACCTGGTCTTCGTTGCTGCTGTAGCCGTCGTCGCCGGCGGGCGCCGCGTCGGCCCGGAAGGTGGCCGTGGCCGCGAAACCGACGATGGGCCCCATTTCGGGGAACGCCGCCGTAATGCGCGCGTCCATGAAGCCCGCGTTGCGCGGGCGCACGTCGAAGAGTTCAATGATGTTGCAGATGGTCGGGGTGTCGAACGCGGTCAGTTTCCGTAACGTCTCCGGAGTGAGCATGTGCAGGCCTCGCAAGCAGGTAGAGCATCAGGCGGAACGGCGGGGCGCCGGATCCTCATTGTCCGCCAAGCCCGGTCATTCGCCAAACTGCGAGCGCAATCCGGCCGCGTCCCGGAAACGGCCTGCTGGCAGATTCGGCAAGCCGTCTGGCATCTCTGGCGCCGGCGCGGCCAGGCTGCGCCAAGGCCAACGGCCTCGTCATGCCCAGCGGGTTATGGACGGGCTGCCAAGGCCAAGGCGGGAGGCGGCCGATTTGGATGCCGGGCGCGGCTATGCCACAATCAGGTGCGCGGTCGCAGACGACGCGTATCCTGATAGTCCGCTGTCCATTTTGCTTGAGCCGCCGGTGAGTGCCGCTATGCCATCCCATGCCCATGTCGCCTTGATCCGGGGTCCGGACCGCCGCGCCGGCGCGTACCGCGCGCTGGATGCCGTCCGCGCGGAAGCGGAACCCAAGGTGCGGTCGGAAGTTCTGATCAAGCCCAATTTCCTGTCCGATTCCATTCAGCTGGCGTCGTCTCACGTTGATTCGGTGCGCGGCGTGATCGATTTCCTGCTCTCCGTCGCGCAGCCGCCCCGGCGCATCGTCATCGCCGAAGGCAGCGCCGGCTCCACGCAGCAGGCCTTCGAGAATTTCGGCTATGCGCAGTTGCCGACCGAATACGACGTCGAAATCGCCTTGATGGATCTGCACGCGGAAACCCGTTGGGCCGAAACGACCATCTTTACGGAGGGCGAACGCCCTACCCAGGTGCGCATGCCCAAGACCGTTTTGGAAGCCCCTTGCACGATCAGCCTGGCCCGCGCCAAAACCCATGACGTATGCGTCGTCACGCTGGCGCTCAAGAACATGATTATGGGCACCCTCTGCCAGCCGGATCGGGTGCTGATGCACGGTTTCGGCGCGCATCCCCTGCGTCGGCAGCCCGTCGAGGCCAAATTCCTGAATATCAACCTGATTCGGGTCGCGCGTTTCCTGGCCCCTGACCTGGCCGTCGTGGACGGCATCACGGGCCTGCAGGGTAACGGGCCGGGCGGACGGGACGAGATCGACCTGGACGTCGTGGCCGCCGGCGTCGACGTATATGCCGTCGATGCGGTCATGACGGCCGTCATGGGGTTCGATCCGACCCATATGGGCGTATTGCACTATGCCCGCACCTATGGCTTGGGGTGCGCCGATCTGGACCGCATCGCCATTTCGGGCGCGCGCATCGACGAAGTGCGGCGTCGTTTCAAGCCTCACGAATCGACGCCCTTGCAGCAACAATGGCAGAAGCGCAACGCGGACGCATTGCTCGCGGCCTGAAAGCCGATCCGGCGTCTCCTGCGCCCCATGGACTTGCTGCGGCTATGACTGGAAGTACAAGCAACGAGGATACGACCCTATGAAATATTCTGTCCAGACGCGATTGTCGGAGCTGTTGCAAAACGAGCGGTGCAAGCAGATCATGGAAAAGCACTTGCCCGGCGCTACCTCCCACCCGCAACTCCACATGGCTTTGCATATGTCCCTGATGGAGATTTCGCAATATCCGGAGGCCAATCTGAGCCAAGAAAAATTGCAGGCTCTGCTGGCGGATCTCAACGCGGATCCGGCTACGTAGTCTGGCGCGGCGGCCCCGCAGGTTCATGCGCGGGGGACTGCGCGTGGAGACCGTCCTCTTTGCCTAACTCCGGTGAGGCGTAGATTTGCGCTCTTCGGTGAGGAACCGGAGCAACAGGACGGTATTCGCATGCGCGCGTTGAGCCAATTTCTTCGCGCAGCGTACCCAACATTGCTGGCGCGGACCGCGCGCTGGAGGCTAACGTTGGGTTAAAGCGAACCTGTCGTTCCCACTACTACTGCCCGCGGCGCGCGTTGCCGTAACGAGGTTGCATGGCCCTTACGGATGCCGACAGAACAAGCGCGTTCTATAGGTCGGCCACACAGGTCGATATTCGTTGGATCTTGAGTTTCCAAGCACCGCGTCCGCGCATTGGCCGCGTCCGCGGACGCAATGCTCTGGATCTCCTCCATCGCTAGGTCGTGTGGAGGTAGGATTGTGGTTGCTGACAGTCTTGGAGGACCGAGGGTACAACCGGGCGGAACCACTCATGGCCAGCGATGCCAGTTGCATATTCGCTCGGCGATGTCATAGTCGCTTTGATAGGCATCGCTTCGATAGGTGTCGTCAGGGTTCACAGGACCGGCCAGAGGAGTGCGGAGGCGGGTCCAGGTACCGTCGGGGGTAAGGTAGGGGAGCGAGGCGCGCAGGTAGCGGCCTTCGTCAGCGATGGCGGGGACGTAGACATGGGCTGCGCGCGGGCGGGCGGCATTCAGCGCGCAGATCAGAGGCGCAAGGTCGCGGCAGTCGCGGCCGGCCGCGTCAGCGCAGCTCTCCCAGCGCCAGTCCGCGCGCGCGAAGCCGAGGGGTATGGTCTCCGCGACGAGGCGGCGGCCAACTTGCGGCGCGGCATCGGCGCGCGCGAAGCGCACGGCGCGCGGGGCGGATGGCGCGGGAGATAGGGGGCTGCAGATCGGGTAAGACAGAGAGGTATCAGCCGTTAGGGTCAGAGCTTCCAGACAAGAAGCGCTCGCGACGTAGCGGGTGAAGTCGACCGGGGGCAGTTCGCCTTTCCAGATCCGCCCTTTCAAGTCTATCAACCAAGAACGGTGGCTATGCTGGCCCGCAGCGGGTCCAAGCGTCAGCGCCCGCAAATGGATAAGACCTTGATCCCGAAAGAAGACGGGCGCTACGTTGCCCAAACGATTGTAAGACAGATCCAGAGCGCAGAGGCGAGGCAGGCGGCGGAAAAAGTCGGGTGGTAGGCAGGCCAAGCCATTCCCGCGCAGATTGAGGCCGTGCAAATGGGCGAGATCGGTGAAAAGACGGGGATCCAGGGTCGTCAGCTGATTGTCGCCCAGCGACAAGTCGCTCAGACGGTCGAGATCGGTGAAAAGGCGAGGATCCAGGGTCGTCAGCTGATTGTCGCCCAACCACAAGATACGCAGATGGCGAAGGGCAGCGAAGAGGCGGGGATCCAGGGAGGTCAGCTGGTTGCGTCCCAAGCTCAGATGCTCCAACCGCGCCAGGCCGGCGAAGAGATCCGGTTCCAGGGTTGTCAAACGGTTGTCGTATAGCGTCAGATATTGCAAGCGAGTTAGAGGCGCAAATATATTCCGAGGCAAGGCGGTCAGTCGGTTGTAGCCCAAGTTCAGCTCGCGCAGTTCGGGGAGCGCGACGAAGAGGTCGGGATCAAGAGATGTCAGCTGATTGAAAGACAAATTCAGATATTGAAGGCGAACGAGAGGCGCGAAAAGGTTAGGATCCAAGGTCGTCAACTGATTGCGCCCCAGATTCAAGGACTCTAGGCGTGTGAGGGAGGCGAAAAGCCCGGGCTCCAACGTCAACTGATTGCGCCCCAGATCCAGGGACTCTAGGCGTGTGAGGGAGGCGAAAAGCCTAGGATCCAAGGTCGTCAGGTCGTTGCCGTGCAGGTCCAATTCGCGCAGGCAAGGCAAAGGGTCGAAAAGGTTCGGAGGCAAGGTCGTCAGGTCGTTTAAGGAGAGGATCAGGGCTTGCAGGCGAGGCAAGCCGACGAAGGCATCGGCCTCCAAGACGGTCAGGTCGTTGGCGTTCAGGATCAGAGCCTGTATGTGATCCTGCCCGACCCATCCTCGAGTCTTCACTTCGGTCAGGGCATGCCCTGTGAGATCCAGCGTCACCGCGGCGATTTCGGGCGGGAGCGGCGGGCCATGATTGGGAACCGGCATCCGCGGAATGGGCGGGCCGCAGTCCCGCGCGTCCGCGCCTGGAGCGACGATGGCCGCGGACGGACGCAACGGCAGAGCTGCCAGCATCAGACCCAAGGCAAGGATGATGCCTGGGCAACGTCCCCATGGCTTGTCTCTGCCCCAGCTGGCCTTTCGCACCCGATTGCGCGGCTTGGAAACCGTTGGGCGGTACATCAAGGGCATGCAGATATTATAGGCGCTTCGCGGTCAGGGGGCTACGCGCTAACGTGCGGATATAGCATTGGAACGCGGATGTGTCCTCCGCCTGGACGCATCGCTGTGGTGCCGGAGCGCGCACAGCGGTTTTTCAATTGCAAAAGGAGATTCACAGGCCACGCGCATTGAAACAGCCGTTCGCGCTGGTCTGCACAAGGCAAGTCGTAAACGAACTCAACGCTGAATGCACTCGACAGCGCTACGAGACGTTTCAGATTACGGGATAGCAGGCTGGCGCAGTCCTTGCCGCGCAATGAGATCTTGAATGCGGCGTACGACCGGAACAGGGTCGCTTCCAGCTCGGGTCCGCTTGGGGTTGCTCCTCCCTACCTAAGGCGTTGCCCGCTCCGGCTGGAAATGATTGGTTCTGGGTTTTGCGCGCGGATCCCCGCTAACCGCGGCAGTTCGCCCGCGAGCAAGGGGGCCGTCATCGCCCGCCATGAACGATAGTCATGCTTCGCGCTCGACATCTTACGCCTGGAGAGCCGCTTAATTGGGCGCCCTGATTCGGTCTTCCCTACGCGTCGATCGGCATCGCGCCTTCGTTCCAGACCCGGCCGTGCGTTGCATGAACGCGGCGTCCCCAACCCTATTGCCCCCACCGTTTTTCATGACCAAACCAGCCTGTATCTCTGTACGCCATGCGCTTCAGGAACGGCTCCGCCGGCACCGCATTCCGAACCCTGGGCGATATCCGTCCGAGCTTCCCGCCCCGGCATTGGGCCAACGACCGATATGCAGATCCGCCGGCATGCCTACCGTTCACTTCCCTGTATCGGTGATCCGTCATCTCGCGTGCGGGTTGCGCTGGCGCGTCGCGGACGGACGCTGCTTCCGCATGCGCATGGCATACGCTGCACGCGGGCGGTGCAGCCGTAAGGCGTACGGCGTCTGTCCCATACGTCCGCTGCCTGTTGACTGGCTATCGTATCCCCGGACTGGGAGCCGCAACAGTACGCCGGCCGCGGTCATATGGCCGCCGGAGGGCAGGATCGACGCCCCAGACCGGATGCTCTCGGCTATACTGGCGTCATCATTGCAGACATTGCCGCTCGCCAGTTGAATGCCCGCTTTCGTTCCAGTCGGTGGTTGAGATGGACGCGTTCCGCCGCGGAACTGCCGGAACGCGTCTGGAACGTCGGACTGCCGTCTGACGCGTCAATCCGCGCGACCGCGGCCTGGCCGCTGTTCCTCCTGCCCTTGCTGCTCGCGGCCCAGTTGGTGGCGCCCAGCGTCATCTGGACGGGCTTGTTCGTGGGCTGGCTCAGCCTGTATCTTTTCGCCTACGTCTGGGTGCGGTCGTTGTTGCCGGCGGTATCCCTGACGCGCACCGTGGCCGACCAGGCGGCGGTGGTCGGAGACGTGGTGGAGTTCGAGACCGTCATATCCAACGACAGCGTGGCGCCTCTCGTTTGGTGCCGCCTGGAAGACCGTACGCCGAGCCGGCACAAAGTGGTTCAGGACCGCGTCGTCTCGTGCGCCGGCCAGGCGCAAAGCCGTTGGACGCAGAAACATCGTTGCCGACGCCGCGGCCTGTTTCGCTTCGGGCCTACGCGCCTGGTCATCGGCGAACCGATCGGCCTGTTTACCGGACGCAAAACGTTCGACGCAACGTCCGAAATCCTCATCTACCCGCGCGTGGCCGCGTTGCCCGAGGTGTCGCTCCCGCAGCAAAGCCGGCGCGGCAGTTGGCAACACAGGCGTCGTTTGCAGGCTTCCGTTCGTTCCCCTGCGGTCCGCGCCTTCGTTCCTTCCGACAGCCTGCGTTTCATTCATTGGCCCTCTTCCGCCCGGCAGGGCGCCTTGATGGTGACGGAACGGGAAAGCGAGCCCGGCGCCCGCATCACGGCCGTGCTCAACCTCTACCGGGACGATCACGTAGGCGAAGGCATGGAAGGCACGCTGGAGACCGCCGTCATGGCGGCCGCCAGCCTCGTGGCCCAAACCGCGCAAGCCAGCGATCAGCGCCAATGCGGCCTCCTGTGCGCCGAAGAGGAACGCAACGTGACGACGTTGCCGCCCGGTCAGGGAACGGGCCATTTGTGGGCGGCCTTGCGCGCGCTGGCCGTCGTCGGCGCCGGCGCCGTGCCGCTCCATCGCCTGCTGGGCCCGGCGCAGGGGATGATCCGTTTCCAGCAAGAGGATTCCGTGTTGGTGATTACGCCGTATCCGGATGGCGCGGCGGCCGCCCCCGCGCGGAAGCGGCAATGGGCCTGGTTGTCCGAACTCAACGCCCTGCGCCAGCGCGGCATTGATGGCGGCATCGTCCTGATCCGCCATCCGCGGCAGACGATGCTGCCGGACGCAGACGCCTTGCGCGCGGTCCTGGACGCGTTTCCGGTTACCGTGTTGGACACGGACGCCCGCTATGAGCCGCTCATAACCTATCGGCGGCGGCGCACGGAATTCATTACGACGCCCTCCGGCGGCGCTTCCCGCGTGGAAGTGGAGGAAATCGTAGGATGAACGACGCGGCGGCCCTCGACCGCGCGGACCTTGCGCTGGGCCGACGGACCCTGCAGTTGCTGGATCGCCTCCAGCGACGCCTGCGGCCGCGTCTGGGCTGGCTGTCATTGCTGCTCATGGCGGCGTTGCAGATCTTGATGGCGGCCCTGTTGCGCAAGATGGAATGGGTGGACTTCGGCGCGGCGTTCATGGCCCCCGAGCTGATGCCCTTGGCCGGCTTGAGCGGCGCGTGGTGGCTGGTGCGGCCCGTGCGCGGCCGGTCTCGCGTCCGGAGGGGCGCGCTCGCCGCGCTCCGAACCGTGCTGCTGGCCGGCCTGGGAGGCGGGCTGTGGTTGCAGCAAATGACCAACATCGTCGGTCGCTGGTGGCAATGGGGCGCCGCGGAGGGCGCCGGCCTGGCGGACCTGGCCGCGGACCTGGCGGCCTTTTTCGCCCGGCAAAGCGCGGAATCGGTCGCCGGCCTGCAGTCGCGTTTCGAGTTCTGGCTGCAGGGGGTGCGCGGTGCCGGCGCGCAGCAGGACGACTTGATCCTGATCGGTTTCCTCAGCCTCGCGCTCTACGGTCTGGCGGTGCAGGCGGCCTGGACCTTGCTGGCCGGGCGGTCGGTCTTCGCCAGCCTGGCTCCCTCCTTGCTGGTCTTCGCCGGTCTCCTGTTCTATCTCCGGGAATACAGCTGGAGCGAGCGCGGCTCGCGGCTGGATCTCGCGCTGTATCTGGCCTTGCTGTTTCTGCTGTTCGCCTGGCGTCATCACGCAACGCTCTTGGCCCGGTGGCGCCGGCAAGGCGTCGACTACCCCGAAAGCCTCTTGCTGGATCGCAGCGCCGGTTTGCTGGCGGCCCTGATCCTGATGGGCGCGGCCACCTTCGCGCTGCCCAGCCTGCAAATCAGACGGGTGGCGGAATGGGCCACCGAAGCTTTCAGGCCGGTCGACGAAGCCGCCGGCGACTTGAGCGCGCGCATGTTCCCCGACTTGCCGCCGCAACGCGCGGGACGCATCCAAAGCGCGGCCGGCGGCCTGCCCAACAGTTTCCTGCTGGGCAACGCCCCGGATCTCTCCACCCGTACGGTGATGCGCGTGACGACCAACTATCCTTTCGCCGAGGAACGGGGCTTCTATTTGCGCGGCCTCGCGTTCCAGCATTACGACGGACGGGGTTGGTCCAACGCCGACGCGCAGCGCGCGGAGGCGTTGCGTCCCAATACGCCGTTGGCGCGGAACCCGTACCCTTATACGCGGGAGATATGGCAATCCATCCGGCTGGAGGCCAGCGCGTCCCTGCTGTACGCCATCCCGGAAGTCGACCAGTTCTCCGTGGCCGCGCGCCCGGCCGCGAACGCTTTCGAACCCGTGGCCTATTACCGCGGCCGCGGCCGCGACCCTTACGCCGCGCGCTCGGCCATGCCCCTGCTCAGCGCGGAGGCGCTGGCCGCCGTGCCGCTGGCCGCCTACCAGGAAACCGACAGCGCGCCGGTCAACGCGCTCTATGCGCAACGGCCCGCGTCCGTAACGGAGCGCACGGTCGCGTTGGCGCAGGCCTTGGCCGGCGACCAGGCGACGCCGTACGCCATGGGATTGGCGCTGGAGCGCTACCTGCGGACCTTGCCCTACGATCTGGACGTCGCGCTCCCGGGGGCCGACGTCCGCGACGTGGCGGATCACTTCCTGTTCGATCTGCAGCGGGGCTACTGCGATTACTATGCCACGGCGTTCGTCGTGCTCATGCGCAGCTTGGGCGTGCCCGCGCGCTTCGCCGTCGGGTACGCCCCGGGCTTTTACGATCCCTATTTCGAGGAATGGACGTTCACGGACGCCCAGGCGCATTCATGGCCGGAAGTCTGGTTTCCGGGCTTGGGTTGGATTCCCTTCGAACCGACCGCCGGGCGCCCCGCGCTGGACCGCGACTTCGCGCCGGTCGCCGACAGTCGGGCGGACGCGGAACCCGCCGCCCCGCGCGCGCCGGTTCCGGCCGCCCGCGCGGCCTTCGCGTGGCATCCCCAAATGTGGTTCTGGCCCGGCTTGCTGGCGGCGGGCCTGCTGGCCTGGTTGTGGAGGCGTCGCCTCCGGACGGCTCCGGATCCGTGGGCCGCGCTCCTGACGTGGGGCCGCCGCTTGGGCCGCGCCAAGGCGCCTTGGGAAACGGAACGCGAATACGCACGCGGTCTTGTCCGCGCGCTGGGCGCGCGGCCGCGGCTCTCCGCGGAGGAATTACGCGTGCTGGACGGCCAGCTGCAACGGCTGGCCGCCGCCGTGATCCGAACGAAGTACGCGCCGGAAGCTTGGGAGAGCGGTCCGGCCCTGGCGCGCGCGTGGCGCCATCTGCCAAGTCGTTTGCGGCGCCTTTGGCTGGGTCGGATCGTCCCGGGGCCGCGCGGGGCCGGCGCGCGGTCCGCGCGCGCCCCGGGCCGGAATGCGAATTGGGGAAATCGGCCCCCGGCGCTATAATGGAAAGCGTATTCCTCGGCAGTGGCAATTGGGGCGCTCGCCCTCCTCGACAACGGGGAGCGATTCGTCTTGCGTTGGGCGGCCCGCGCATGGCTTGCGTTGGGCGGACTCTTGCCGGGGCGCAACCATTCGAGCACGCGTGACGCCAGATGCAGATTACAGGCCAGGTCGCGTTGGACTTTCCGCAACAGGCGGTCTGGGACGCCTTCATGGATCCCGATTTCGTGGCCCAGGTGATACCGGGTTGCGACTCCTTGACGCCGACGGAGGAACCCGATGCCTACGTCGCCCAGCTGGTAATGAAGATCGGGCCTGTCAAAGGCCGGTTCAAGGCGGATCTGACGCAGACCGACAAGCGGCCCCGGCAGCATTTCCGCCTCGCCATCCAGGCGCAAGGCCCGGTCGGGTTCATCAACGGGGCGGGCGACGTGGATCTGGAAGCGGAAGGCCCGCAGCGCACGCGTATGCGCTACGCCGGCTCCGTGGACGTGGGCGGTCGGATCGCCGGGGTCGGGCAACGCCTGATCGAGGCCACGGCCAAGGCGTTGATCAACCGCGGCCTCAAGGCTTTCGTGGCCAAGCTGGAAGCCGTTCTGCAGGCGCAGGCCGCGGCCTGACGGGGCGCGCGCATGCTCCACGCGGTTTTCAGGGCCAGGGTGCCGGCGCGTTATCAAGTGGCGACCGCGTTCTTCGGCGGGCTGTTGCTTTTGGGCGCCTGGGCTTGGTGCGCGAAGGATTTGTTCACAAGTCAGGGAAAGAATTCAGTTTGGGCGAGAGGAGATAGGGTATGAGCGTTGCAGTTAGCCTCAATATCAACGGGAAACAGCACGCAGCTACGGTCGAGCCGCGCCTGTTGCTGTCCGATTTCATTCGGGACGTGGCAGGCCTGACCGGCACGAACGTCGGGTGCGACACCTCGCAGTGCGGTTCCTGCACCGTGCATCTGGATGGCTTGGCCGTCAAGTCCTGCACGGTGTTGGCGGTGCAGGCGGAAGGCTCCGAGGTCGCCACCATTGAGGGCCTGGCCGCGGACGGCCAGCTGCATGCCATGCAACAGGCCTTCTGGGACGAGCACGGGCTGCAATGCGGCTTCTGCACGCCCGGCATGATCATGGCGGCGGCGAAACTGGTGGAAGGCCAGCCCGAGATCAGCGACGCCGCCGTCCGGCACGGCCTGGAAGGCAACATATGCCGTTGCACCGGGTACCAGAACATCGTCAGGGCGGTCAGGACCGCGGCGCAGGCCGTCTAGAGTTACGGAGGGAAGAGAATGTCCAAATACGTTGGCGAAAGCGTAAAGAGGGTAGAAGATCCCCGTTTCATACAGGGCAAGGGCTCGTACGTGGCCAATGTGCAGCGGCCCGGAATGGCGTACGTGGCCGTTCTGCGCAGTCCGCACGCGCATGCGGCCATCCAGAGCATCGATACGTCCGCGGCGAAGGCCCTGGACGGCGTCATTGACGTGTTCGTGGGCCAGGACTTCATTGACGGGGGCGTGGGGAAGATGCCTTGCGGCTGGGTGGTGCCGGATTGCAAGGTGCCGGACCGCTGGCCCGTGGTGCCCGATCGGGTGCGGCACGTAGGCGACAGCGTCGCCGTGGTGGTGGCGGAATGCCCGTACGTGGCGGAGGACGCGCTGGAACTCATTGCCGTGGACTACGATCCGTTGCCGGTGTCCCTGGGGGCCAAGGCCACCACCGAAGCCGGCCGGCCGCAGTTGCACGACGATATTCCCGACAACGTCAGTTACGTCTGGGAGCTGGGCGATCAAAAGGCCATGCAAGAGGCCTTCGCCCAGGCCGCGCACGAAGTGGAGCTGGACCTCGTCAACCAGCGGCTGATTCCCAACGCCATGGAACCGCGCGCCTGCGCCGCGGAATGGGATGCGACCATGGAAGAGATGACGGTGTGGACCACCAGCCAGAATCCCCATCCCATTCGCCTGCTGCTGGCGGCCTTTACGCTGGGCATCCCGGAAAACAAGCTGCGGGTGATTTCCCCGGACGTCGGGGGCGGGTTCGGCAGCAAGATCTTTCATTATCCCGAGGAAGTCATCGTGCCTTGGGTCGCGCGGCGGATCAACCGCCCCGCGAAATGGGTGGCCTCCCGCACGGAGTCCTTCATGACCGACTCGCAGGGCCGGGATCACGTGACCCATGTCAAGATGGCCTTGACGGACGACGGCGTCATTACCGGCCTCCACGTCAAGACGTGGGCGGACCAGGGGGCGTACCTGTCGACCTTCGCGCCCCTGATTCCGACGGCTCTTTACATAACCCTGTTTTCCGGCCTCTACAAGATTCCGGGCATCTGGGGCGAGATGGAAGGCACCTTGACCAATACCGTGCCGGTCGACGCCTACCGGGGCGCGGGGCGGCCGGAAGCCTCCTACCTGCTGGAGCGCATCATGGAACTGGGCGCCCGGAAAATGGGCATGGATCCCTTTGCATTCCGGCGCAAGAACCTGATCCAGAAAGAGGACTTCCCCTACCAGACGCCGGTGGCCTTCCAGTACGACAGCGGCGATTACGTGGCGCTGTTCAACGAACTGGAGGCGCAGTCCGGCTATCGCCAGTTGCGGCGGGAGCAGGAGGCCCAACGGGCGGCCGGCAAGCTGTGGGGCATCGGCGTGTCGGGCTGCATCGAGGCGAGCGGCCCCGCGCCCTCGGCCGTGGCGGGCAGTTTGGGCAGCGCCGTCGGTTTTTGGGAAAGCGGCACCGTACGCGTGCATCCTTCCGGCAAGGTGACGGCGTTCACCGGCTCGCATGCGCACGGCCAGGGCCACGAAACGACGTTCGCCCAGGTCATCGCGGACGAACTGAACGTGGACATCGCCGACGTGGAGATTGTCCACGGCGACACGGGACGCGTGCCTTTCGGCATGGGCACCTACGGCAGCCGCAGCGCCGCCGTGGGCGGCAGCGCCCTAGTGAAGAGCGCCGAGAAGGTCAGGGACAAGATGATCAAGATTGCCGCCCATCAGATGGAGGCCAGCCCCGAAGACGTGGAATTCAACGCCGAGAGCGGCCAGATCCAGGTCAAGGGCGCGCCGGACGCCGGCAGCATGGCCTTCGGCGACGTGGCGTTCGCCGCGTACACGGCCCACAACCTGCCGGAGGGCCTGGAACCGGGCCTGGAAGAGACGGCGTTCTACGATCCGGCCAACTTCACCTTCCCCAACAGCGCGCATCTGGCCGTGGTGTCCATCGACCGCGATACGGGCGAGATCGCGCTGGAGAAATACGTGGCCGTGGACGACGTCGGCAGCGTGATCAACCCCATGATCGTGGACGGCCAGTTGGTCGGCGGCGTGGCCCAGGGCGTCGGTCAGGCGCTGTGGGAGCACGGCGTGTACGGGGACGACGGCCAGTTGCTGACCGGGTCCATGATGGACTACGCCCTGCCGCGCGCGGATGGGTTTCCGACCATTGAAACCGCTCGCATCGAAACCCCTTCGCCCCACAATCCCCTGGGCGTGAAGGGCGCGGGCGAGATGGGCACGATTGCCGCGACCGTGACCGTGGCCAATGCCGTCATGGACGCGCTGGGTACGGAGCACATCGAGATGCCCTTTACCGCCGAAAAGATCTGGCGGGCCATCCAGTCCTGCAACGGCCAGTCGGCCGCCTGAAAGGAGAACGCTATGTATCCGGCAAAATTCGATTACGTCCGGGCTGGGTCGGTGGCGGAAGCCCTGGCCCTGGTCGCGGACAAGGAAGACGCCCAGTTTCTCGCGGGCGGGCATTCGCTGTTGCCGTCCATGAAGCTGCGCCTGGCGGAACCGACGGCCTTGATTGATATCGGGCGGATTGACGAGCTGCGGGGCATCGCCTACGGTACGGGCGACGAGCAGGATTGCATCGGGCCCTTGACGACGCACGCCGTCATTGCGCGCTCGCAACTGGCGGCCGCCTTGACGGAGGCCGCCGCGGGCATCGGGGATCCCCAGGTGCGCAACCGGGGCACGATCGGAGGCAATATCGCGCATGCGGATCCCGCTTCGGATTTGCCCGCCGTGCTGACGGCGCTGGAAGCCACGATCGGGGTCAAGGGCGCCAGCGGTTCCCGGCAGATCGCCGCCGCGGATTTCTTTACGGGCCTCTTCGAAACCGCCAAGGCGGACGACGAATTGATTACCGTTATTTCGGTGCCGCGCGAAGGAGCCGGGACGGGCTCCGCCTACGCCAAGCTGTTCAATCCCGCTTCGCGTTACGCCATGGTCGGCGCGGCGGCCTCCGTTACGCTCTCCGCGGGCATCGTGGTCCGCGCCCGCATAGCGGTCGGCGGCCTGACGCCCTGCGCGATGCGCGCGGCCTCCGTAGAATGCGCTTTGGTAGGGCAAGCGCCTGATCGCATCGGCGCCGCGGCCGCGGCCGTCGCGTCCGACCTCGGAGACGACGTCATTGGCGATATGCATGCCAGCGCCGAATACCGCGCCGCGGTGGCTCCCGTCTTCGTCCAGCGCGCGCTGGAATCGGCCTGCCGCAGAGCGGGCCGCTAGCCGTTTAGGCTTTCCCTAAGGCCCAAGGGGTTTTCAGCCTGGAGCTGGAAACCCCTTTTCTTTGGCCTGCGGACGTTGGTTTGAGGTGCGCGCCGGCTTTTCCGCCGCTTGGGAGAACGATTCCGTCTCCCGCTCCGGTTGGGCAGCAGAGACAATCATTAGAGGCGTCCGGTATGCATTTGACCCTGGAACAGAAGAAACGGTTCGTCGCAGACGGATACCTGCATGTGCCCTCCGTCGTGCCTCCCCCCATGGTGGAGACTGCTTTGCGCGCCGTCAACCATTCCATCGGCCATGTCGGCATGACGGGCGGAAATCCGGCCCGTTTCACGACGGACGCCTTCTGCCATGAATTGCGCGAGGCCGCCTGGATCACGGACGTCTTCAACAAGACCCCGATCCTGGCCTTGGCGGAAGAGTTGTTGGGGCCAGGCAATGTCCAGCCGATCCAAAGCGTCCAGATCGCGCCGCGGTTCCCGTTGCCGCTGGGCGCAGAACCGCGGCCTGACCCTGGTCATCTGGACGGCATCGGCGGCGGCATGAACGGCATGGCCAAGGGCGTATATCGCCGGAATTTCACCCTCTTCGCCGTAGTCTATCTGGTGGACGTACCCGAACCCGAAAGCGGCAATTTCACGGTTTGGCCCCATTCCCACATCGAATTTCAGGACTACTTTCGCCGGGTGGGCCATGAAGTCTTGAGTCAAGGCGTTCCGCGCATCGAGTTGACCCGGGCAGGGATCATGGTCACCGGGAGGGCCGGCGACGTTATTCTGGCCCACCACCAACTCCAGCATGCGGGAGGGCATAACGTTTCGCCCCATGTCCGGCACGCTCTGATCAGCCGGATCCGGCACAAAGAGATTGAGACGGTGGGCAAGGACGCCTATACCGATATCTGGGCGGGGCGAGTGGGAGGGGATTGTTGCATTAACGGGGAGCGATTGAGTGCTGAGCCTAGGCCTCGCGTCTTGTGCAAGACCGGATCCAAACGCGCGGCTATCTTTTGATGATGACCGCGCCAGTGTTTGCCTGCTCAGCGCGGTGGTAAGCTTACATGCGGGCTGGTAGACGGCCATGAAATCGATGGTGTGGGCGTTTACGCCTCAGTAGGACAGCGGACACAACCAGAATTGCGCGTCGTCCTGACGCGTCGGATCTTGCTCCCTGCGGACCGACGCGTGGGGATGAAGGCGCCAAGCCAAAACGGGCTTGACTGATCATTCCGTTTGCCGAACGAAAGCCACGAAGAATTTCCCCGAAGCCGCCGTAGGAGATATGCTCCGCGCAGACGAACTCCGTGTGCGCTCTCAAATTGTTACGCGATTGGCTGGACAAGATGGACAGCCAGCGCTCTTCCACAAGATCGGTGTGCCTTGCTCAAGGGCTACTCGAACCAAGCGTGTTGGCCTTTGCGTATAGGCAGCGGTGGTGATTGCTGTTGTAGCCGCCGTGCGCTGTCGGTAATGTCCAGACGTTAATGCCCGCTCCCGCAGTCCGCCGGAACCAGACCCCGCTCGACCCTTCAGAAAACGGCCAAAATACGGCGCGGCGCAGAAAATAAATATCGCGAGTCAGCCAGTGCCTGTCTTCGTCTCAGCTGTCATCACTGCTGTCTTCTCCCATCAAGATTCCTAGCAGACCTCCTAGCAGGCAGCCGTTTGCACAGCCCTCTGCATGGTCCCTGTCCGTCGCCCGCTTCCTGCCTCGATGCGCCAGCCGTTTACCGATAATCAGCAGCAACAGGAATAGCCCAATGCCGAAAACCCATTCCATAGCCGTCTCTTTCTATCTGGATGCCGGGCGTGCGCCCAAAGCCAGTAGCATTCCGGCAACACGCAGTCACGCTCTATGCCCGCAACGTCCAGCTTGTTGCTCTTGGCCGCGCTCTCTAAATTTAGGGTGCCTTCCTTCAACATGGCGTAAGGCTTCCATCATGCAGGAAAGGGTTCTCTTGGGATCGTAGGCAACGCGCGAGGCCGTTCCCCTCGCAAGATAAAGGCTTGACTGATGAGTTTCTTCATGTGGCTCAAATGACACGGGCTAGGTCTTGGGCTATAACGAGAAGTTCGTCGGGATCCATGTCAATATCGGTTGGCTTGAATGGCCTCCCATTCCGATTTTTCCACCCAGCGTTTGCTGATGTAGTCGAAACCATCGATATCTTTTTGGTTCAGCTCAATCTGAAGGCGCCGGGTAAGATCAAGCGCCCAAGAAGGCTCCAGGAGGTCTGGATCGCCTTTAAAGACGATGGTAATGCGCATGTAGTCGTCTTCGTCGTGATCGATGGCAGGTTCCACGACAATCGGGCCGAACGCGATCGGGTCGTTCTCGAACCGTTCGGTCAAGATATCCTGCACTGCCTTCACGACTTCGTCCGTTCTTTGGACATCGAACATAAGATCGTCTCCCCTCCCTCACTGTGGGCCGGCTTGCGTCGGGCTGGCTCGCAGGGAGGCCCCGCATCCTGCAACGTCACGGCTCTCCGCGGGTTAGGCTAGCATAACTCCACGCCAGCCCCAAAACGATGGCGCCGTACACGATTTGCTGGATGTCCTGCCCGACGTTGAGGAAAGTCAGCATGGAGTTAAGCACGCTGAGAATGAGCGCGCCCAGGATCGTGCCCGTATAGCCGCCTACGCCGCCGAAGATGGAGGTGCCGCCGATCACCGCGGCGGCGACCGACGGCAGCAGAAACGCGTTGGCCAGTTGCAGATCCACGGCGCCGGTACGGCCCGCCAGCAGAATGCCGCTGACGGAACCCAGCAGGCCCGCGGCCATATACGCGGTAATGCGCACTTGCCATACGCGCACGCCGGCCAGGCGCACGGCGCTCTCGTTGTCGCCCAGGGCGTAGATCAGGCGCCCCCATCCGGTGCGGCGGAGCAGCCAAAGCAACAAGGCGGCAATCCCGGCCCAGACGAATACGCTGTAAGGCACCCGGTTGCCCAGAAAGGAGCCGGCGCCGATCGTCTTGATCAAGGGGGCGACCGTCGTGGCCCCCTGCAGCACGGTTTGGGTCCAGGCCGTGAACAGGCCGAGCAGGATCCCCGACATGGCGAGCGTCATGATGAGCGGATTGACCCGGAACGCGGCTACGCCGACGCCGTTCGCGCTGCCCACGACCAAGCCCACGACCAGGCCCAGCGCAATGGCGGCCGCTGCGCCGTTGGGCGACTGGTTGGCGGCCACGTAGGCCGAACCGGTGGCAATCATCGTGATGGACAGATCGATCCCGCCCGTCAGCATGAGCACGGTTTGGGCGCCGGCCAGAATACCGAGCGGCGCGGCTTGCAGGAGCGTATTGCGCACGCCGTTGACGGACAGGAAGTTGGGTTCTATGAAGCCCGTGCCGAGCGTCAAGAGCGCCAGAACGCCCGCCAGAATCAGCGCCGGGCGTTCGGCCGCCCCGGCGCGCAGGCGCGTCCAGGGGGAGGCCGGGCGCGCGTCAGGGGTATGCACAGGAGGTTCCCGCCGCCGCAACGCCTTCGATTGACATAAGTTCTATGCCGCGCGTTCCCGCCACAGGGTGATCGCGCCGCCGATCATCATCACCCCGGCGATCAAGATTCCCTGAATGATTTGGGCGTTGTTCGGGTTGATGCCCATGGCACTCAGGATGGGGTTGAGCATGATGAGGATGACCCCGGCCGCGACCGCGCCGGGAACCATGCCCCGTCCCCCGACGAGCGCCACCCCGCCCAGCACGACGGCCGCGACGCTGTTCAGCGTCGCGTTGGCGCCAACGCTGAAACGCGGATCGCCCGTGCCCGTGATCGCAATCGTGGCCAGACCGGCCAAAGCCGCCATCGCGCCGCCGATGGCGTAGGAAGCGACCTTGGCGTTGCGCAGGTTCAAGCCCGCCAGCCGGGCGGCGACGCGGTCGCTGCCGACGGCGTAGAGAGACAGACCGAGACGGCTGCGCCGCGACAGGATGAACACCGCCAGCGCAGGCAGCGCCATCATCAGCAGGGGCATGACGTAGGTGCCGCCGATACCCGACTCGGCTCCCGTAAACAGCCAACGGAAGCCCGGCGCCGTGCCGCCGCCGGGCGACGGCAGAATGGACAAGGCCAGTCCCGACCAGACGTAGCCCGTAGCCAACGTCACCACGATATCCGGGACGCCGGACACGTGAATCGCGTACCCCGTGAGGGCATTGAGCAGGCTGACGACGAGGATCAGAGCCAGGGCAAGGCCGATCACGATCGTTAGGGGCTGATCCTCCATGAAGCGGGCCGCCAGCGCGTTGGCGAGCAATAACAGCGCGCCCAGGGAAAGGTCGATGCCGCCCGCAATCACGATGACGGCCTGCCCGATCGCCAGGTAGACCAAGGGCAAGCTGTTCTTGCTGATCGAGGTCATCTGAAAGGATCCGAAGCGGGGAATCAAGGTCGCGTACCAGAAGAGCAAGGCTCCCAGCAACAACCAGACGCCGGCGACCCAGCCGTAGCGCTCCGCCGCGTGCCGCCAAACGCGGGCGCGCGCGGCCAAGGCCTGCCCGTTCACGCGGGATTCTCCAGCCCGTGGGCCGCAGTCAGCAGGGAGGCTTCCGTCGCTGCCGCTCCGTCCTGTTCGTCGACGATGCGTCCCTCGTGCATCACGAGCACGCGGTCGCAGACCAGAGGAATCTCGGCCAGTTCGCTGGTATAGAGCAGAATGGCCGCGCCTTTGGCGGCCAACTCCTTCAAGAGGCCGTAGAGTTCCTGCTTGGTATGAACGTCAATCCCGCGCGTGGGGTCATAGCAAAGCAAGGTGCGGAAACCCGCGACCAACCAACGCCCGACGGTCACTTTTTGCTGATTGCCGCCGGACAACCGTCGCACCTGCGCCGCGGCTCGGGTATCAATGGACAGCCTGTCGATAGCTTCCGCGGCGCGCGGCCCTTCCTCGGCCGGGAGGCGCAACCACCGCCGGATGCGGTTGAAGAGCGGCACGACCAGATTCTGATGCACGGGCAAGTTCGGCAGCAGCGCCAGCAACCGATCGCCGGGAATGAGGGCCACGCCGTCTCGCACCGCGTCGTACGGGGAACGGAAGCGACGCGGGCTTCCGTCAATCAGGATGGAGCCGGACATGGGGCGCCGCTCCCCGGCCAAAAGCGCGAACAATCGGTCCTGGCCCTGGCCCTCCAGGGCGACGAGGCCCAGAATCTCGCCGCTCCGCACGGAAAAGGAAACGTCGCGTACCGCGTCGCCTGAGGCCAAACGCTGCACGTCGAACGCGGCCCTTTCTCTCCTGACGCCGGTCTCTTCCGCGCGTAGGGGGCTACTCCTCTCCTGCTTGCGTTGCAGGGGCGCGCCAAGCATCGCTTCAACCAAGCGGTGCTCGTCTCGCGGGCGCAGGACGCTTTCCGTTTCCGCGACGCCCGCTTCCGCGGACTGGACGCCGCGGACCGGCGCCGGCTCCCGGGCGAACCGCGCGACGTTACGGCCGTCGCGTAGAACGGTGGCCCGATCGCATATGCGCATAACTTCCGCCAGACGGTGGGTGATCAGAATGGCGGCGCGCGCGCGTTCTTTCCAATGGGTCAGCAACGCGAACACCCGTTCCGCCTGATCGGCCGTCAGCGCGGCCGTGATCTCGTCCAGCAAAAGCAAATGCGGCTCGCGGGCGGCCGCCCGGGCGAGGTCGACAAGCCGCAACGTCTCCAAAGGCATGTCCCGCACGAGCGCCGACATATCGAGGCGCGCCAGATCGAACCACTGCAGCCAATGCCTGAACGCCGCTTCGCGGGTGCGGCTGAGGCGCAAATTCTGGCCTATCGTCAGGTCGGGAATGAGCGCCGGATCCTGAAAGACCGTCGCGATGCCGGCTGCCAGCGCGTCCGCGGGCGTCCCGAACGCTTGCGGACGCCCCCGGACGTAGAGCGCGCCGGCATCAAAAGAATGAATGCCCGACAGGATTTTGACGAGCGTGCTTTTGCCGGCCCCGTTAGCGCCCAGCAACGCATGGATCTCGCCCTGGCGGACGATCAAGTCCACGTCCGCCAGGGCCGTAACGGATCCGAACGCTTTGGCGATGCGGACGGTCGACAGTAACGGGACCGGCTCCTTCACGGGCGTTGCGCGGCGGATGCCGTTTTTATTCTCCGGGCGCCTTGCACGCCGATACGTCCGCGCTGCCGTTGTAATGGGTGTACGGCGGGATGTCCACGTAGGTGCTCCAGCCGACTTGTTCGTCCGGCGCGAAAATGGCCTGCAAGCCGGCAACGTCGTCCGTAGCGAAAACGTTGGGCGTCAGCGTGGTTACCCGGTCCGGATTCTGGCCGGTCAAGGCGTCCAGCGCAATCGAAACGCCGACCGCGCCGATGGCGGGCGGATTGGTGACGGCGGCGCCGACGAGACCGCTGTCCGCCAGTTCAAGCAGTTGCTGCACGAAACCGTTGTTGTCCGCGCCTACGATCGGCACGTAATCCACGTTGGCGACCTGGAACTGCTCCACGACGGAATAGTCAATGCCGGACGTCCAGATGCCGTCGATCTCCTGGGTCGCAATCAGGTCCAGCGCTTGCTGCGCGCCCGTGGAAGGATCCCAGCCCGTAAACGTCTCGGCTACGACTTCAATGTCCGGATAGTTTTCCAGCGCGGCCAGAAAGCCGTTGTGGCGGTCCGTATCCGCGGGCACGCCGTCGATGCCCCTCATCTCGACCACTTTGCCGGCGCCGCCCAATTGCTCGAACAGCCATTCCGCGCCGAGTTGGGCGTAGGCGATCTGATCGTTCGTGACGACGTAGGCCCCTTCCGCCGTCACCGCCTGATCGACGGCCACGACCACGATGCCTTGGGCAATGGCCGATTCAATGACGGCGTTCAGGCCTTCGCGGTCAGTCGGATTCAAGATGATGGCGTCCACGCCCTGGGAAATAAGGCCTTCCAGATCCGCGATTTGCTCCGTGGGACCGCCGTTGCGATTGACGACGATGACTTGGTCAACGAGCCCGCTCGCCGTGGCTTCGGCCTTGATCGCGCAAATCATTTGCTCGCGCCAGCCGTTGCCCACCAGCGTATTGCTCACGCCGATCACGAAGCCGGATTCCATGGCGTCCGCCTCGTCCGCGGCGGGGGCCGCGGCGGGACTGCTGCCGGGCGCCGCGGGGGCAACGCAGGCCGCGGCGACCCAAGCCAACGCCAAGCCAAGAAGCGGAAACAGTTTCCGTGCGCATTTCATGTTGCATTCCTCCAGACTGGATTTAAGGTGCGGCTGTTCATAGGGAAGGGAAGCAAAAAGCGCTTGTCCATAGACAGCCGCTTGCATTCTACTATAGCGTCAAGTATCCCGTCTATCGCCCGTTCTGGGCGCGTACGTTCCGCCCGCGCGGGCGCGGTTCATGGCGTCAGGAAGATGCAATTTTACATAAGAACGTCGGCAAGGCTGAACGCGGGGCGTCAGGGCGCAGGGGGCCGGCGGCGGCTAACCTGCGCGGACAGCTTCCAGTTCGTTGAAGTCCTGGACGATGAAATCAATCAGGCGCACGGCCAAGGCAGCGGGATTCTCGATCATCGGAGCGTGTCCTGCGCCGCGGATGATTTCCAGATTGTTGGCGCCGGGAATGGCGAGCAGGATCCGTAACGTCATGTCATGGGGCGCCACCTGATCCGCTTCGCCCCTGACCAGCAACAGCGGCGGCGCCAGTTGGGCCACTCGGTCGACGCATGACCAAGCCTCGAGGCCGCGCGTGATGCCGTCTATGGTTTTGGGATGCATGTTCCGGGCATCGTCTACCAAGCCGTCGAACAAGGCCTGGTTGGACGGGCGCTCCAGATCGAGATGCGGCATAAGCGACCGCAGCATGCCGGCGGCCTTGTCCGGCGTCTGCAAGACGGATTGCAACGCGCGATAGGCCATCGGCGGCGTCGCGATGCCGCTCAGGGGCGGGCTGGCAATCAATACCAGGCAATGCAAACGGTGAGGGCAGCGGAGGGCGTATTCCAAAGCCACGGCGCAACTCGTGGAATGGGCTACCAGCGAATAATCGTTCAGGGACAACGCTTCCGCGAAGTCTTGCAGATCCGAAGCGAGATGCGCGACCGCAAAGGCATTCTCGCCGGACGCGGTCTTGCCGCATCCTCGCATGTCGGGGGCAATGAGGCGGAATTCTTCCGGCAAGACGTCAAACAGGGGCAACCACCAGCGTTTGGAACCCAGGTTTCCGTGCAAAAAGAGGACGGGAAAGCCCTCTGGATGGCCTTGTTCCATATAGGAAACGGAAAGATGCCTGTCCGATAAACGAATGCTCCTCCGCAACGGATGGAGAAGGCTTTCTTGATTTGACATAACTAGCAATTTCTCATAATTCTATGAACGGATCGAGGTTATCCTAGAGTTGCCAAAGAGCGCGGTCAGTCGTCAAAGGTTCAAGACGAGGCCTCATGTATCTTGACTAAGCCTCTAGGCTCGGCTCGTAATGCCGTATGGCCAAAAGCGCACCCAATACCGCTGCGCGCGCGCCCTATCGCCATATTCGACACAGCGGGCCTATCAGGCGGAGCGTCTGGCTGAGAGCATCGCTGCCTGTCGGACGCGGTCTGCCGGCGCGGGAAGCGCCGCGGCAGCTCATGCGTTCCCTCGGAGCCCCCGTTCAGTTGCCGTCCTCTAGGCATTTTGCGCCTCCTCGTCCAATTCCTGTAGCGATTGCGGCATCAGGCGTTCGCAGAAGGAAAACCGGACGCGCCCATTGCAAGCGAAAGCGGAGCTGCACCCTTCCCGTACCGGTGCAGCAGGATACACAACTCATATGGATGAAGTCCAAACGAGAGACAAGTAGCGGCGCAGTCAGGCGACGGCGGATACGACAGCATTCGTACAATCCGGATCGGTGTACGGGACGGGGAAGTGCTGGCATGCAGACGCCCCCTCATGCAATCTCGAGATCTTTGCAACCTGTTGGACAAACCTGATGGACAGCCTGCTCTGAGATACGCGGTCCGTTCCGGCGACGCGCGACCTCGGGTCTGGCTCCTTGCGTAAAAACAGGCCAAAATAGCGACATAAATGCAAATCATTTTACTTGGTATAATGCCATTTATACGAACTATAACTGAAAACCGCAGCGCTGAAGGCAGAAAACCGACTGCGGCCATGATGTCAAACGGGGGGCGTAGCTGCGACGCGAGGCGACCGTAGCAAGGCCCCTCTGCCAAACGGGCAGGCATCGATAGTCGAACTCAGGAGAGCCTTGACGTTGCGCAAAGCCAAGCGGCTCCTAACAGGTACGGGGATGCATCCTGATCCGTTTCGTTCCTCGGTTTGCGTACAGGATATCCTGCGGTTATATACTGGAACCGTACGCAGATCAACGCGGCCTTGCCCATTTCGTGACAGAGAATCCATGTCCAAAACCGGTACCGGGCGCTCCATAAGCGCTTCTACAGCCATCAAGGCTTGGGGTGAGGCGCGCTTGGAACTGCTGGAACGGGTCGTACTGGTTTTGATCGGGATCGATGTCCTGCTCTACCCATTGCAAACCCTCCCGAACTTGCCTGGAGGGTTGCAAGCCGCTATGGATGTCCTGATTAAGGGTTTACACGGCGTTTTCGTAGTCGAATACGTTCTGCGTATTGGGTATGCGAAGCAGAAGTGGAGATACCTTCTGAGTCTGTACGGCATCTTCGACTTCCTAGCCGTGCTGGGATCCGTCTTTATGCTGTTCACGAATATCGGGGGATTGCGCGCCGTGCGCTTGATGCGCTTGTTCCGAATCGTGCGCTCTGAGCGCTATATGCGCGCTATACGGCGTTTCATGGTGGCTCTGGGGGACGCTAAGGAAGAAATGGTCGTATTCCTGGCCGTGTCCCTAATCCTGCTGTACTTATCGGCGATAGGTATCTACTATTTTGAACACGAAGTGCAGCCGGAGGCTTTTGCGACTGTACTGCACGCACTTTGGTGGGCGGTGGTTACCTTGACGACCGTGGGGTACGGCGATGTTTATCCGCTTTCGACGGGAGGCAAGATTTTCGCGGGTTTTGTGGTCTGGCTAGGAGTTGCCTTGATTGGGGTACCGGCAGGTATAGTAGCCGCGGCCCTTTCCAAAGCCAGTCGCAGCGAATAAATGGCAATATACCAAGTGAACTTCAATAATCCCCCCTAAACCGCCTGTCCGCAGGCTACGGCCGGGGTTATCCCGTCTGTTGCGTCTCTAAGGAAACTATATCACAAAGTCGGCCCGGCCGCAAGCCGGGCCGCCCTGCGGTTATGACGCATTGCGACTGCTGGTTGTGCCGTCGCATACGCGCGATTCGCTCCATAACCCCGTCGAACGATTGAGTTCGCGGAGATAGACGCATTCTGCGTAGCGCAGCGGCCTATTGCGCGTGCTGGGTAAGGTGCAGAGGACGTCGCCGTTGGAATAGCGTCCGCATTCCCATTTGCGTATGTTTGATCCGGCGTAATTCCCACCCCCTACGAAGGACACTCTATTTCTGAGCCTCTTGGGCATGTCGTAGTACTTAAACAGTTCCGGCCTTTCCGGCATGCGCCCGCGCCGCTCCAATATCCTCCCCTCATAGACAGTGTAGATACGGCGGCCCGTGCCTTCGAACACGTAGCGCGTTTGCCTAGGCGTGCTGTTGGGAGCATGGGCAGGCGGCGGTTCGAACTCCCATTGCTGGTAGTCATTCAGCCTGGACTTCTTTACGTCCGGGACGTCGACGGGCACGAGTTCGCCTTCCGCGTTGCGCGGGCCGTCCGGATGCGTGCCGGCGCGCAGGGCCGCAATGGCTGCGTCCCTGGCCGCGTCAATGCATTTGACGTATTCAAGCACTCCACTTGCTGCACCGTATGATGTGACCGGTTCGCATTGGCTGGCGTCGCCGACCGGCGCATCGTCCGCCATGACGGCGGACGCCGCCAGCAGCAGCAGCAGGCACGCCAGTACGGTTACTGTCGCGTATCTCATATCAGTTCTCCTTCGATTGGGGCAGGAACCAGTCCCGCAATTCAGCATCGTGCATCCAGTCGGCCCGAAACGACTCCGCGCGGCCTGCCGCGTCGCCGTCGGCGTACGTCTCTATCCAGAACAGCACGCCTTCCTTGCCGCACGGGTTTTCCCAGATTCGCACCCAGCAGCCGTTCTTCGCCGCCAGGGCCTCGATGCGCGGCAGCACGCGGTACGGAATCCTCTCCAGCCAGCGGCCATCGAAATGCTCTATCCTGTTCTTCATGTCGGTTCTCCTTCAGGGCAAAAAAAACGACAAGGGACGGCCAGCACTCCGTCCCCTGTCGGAAATCCATTATAAGGGAAGGGGACGGCCGGTCAAGGCCGTCCCCCATTCCCAGATCCGCTCTGCGCCGACGCACCCATGCCGCGAATAACGACGGCGCGAGCGAGCGCGAGTATAGCACAGCGGCATCACTGCACCTGCAGCGCAGCCGTCAGGGCCGCGCCGCGCTCAATGCCCTTCACGTAGACGCGCGGCTTGGAGCCGCTGGGCACCAGCCGCTGCGTGCGCTCCCAGCCGGCCGTCGCCATCGCGTCGCGCACCAGTCCCTGCTCCTTCGTCGCCAGCCGGCGTCCCAGCGCCTGCTCCAGCCGCCGGTTGCAGTCCGGGATGGTCAGCCAGCCGGCCGCGCACGCCTCGTCGCCGAACACCTCCAGGGCGTACTCCTCGAAGGGATTGCGCTCCCGGAAGCGCGACGCAATGCGCGCGCCCAAGGGCCAGTACTGCGGCGGCAACTGCAACGTCGCGTCCGTCCGCCACAGTCCCTTCGCCAGGTGCTCCGCCAATATCTGGTCCCGGTCGCGCGCCGCGCCGTCCGCATCTACGCCCTGCACGGGAATAGGCCAGAATCGCCGCAGTCCCGTCGGGTCGAACAGCACTTCCCGGACGTTCGTCGTGCCGATGAACACGCAGTGGCGCGGACGTTCCCGCGGCGCGCGCTCCCACGCCAGCCGCGCCGTGTCCGCCGGAGCCGACAGGCGCTGCTTGATCTGCTCGGCCCGCGCACCCGACTTCAGGCCGCGCAACTCCGAGCATTCCAGTATCCAGTAGTTCCGGATCGTCTCGATCCAGACCTTCTCGTCCGCATTGAACGGCACGTGATCGTAGTACCACGCAGGGCCGGCCAGGGCGCGCACGAACCGCGTCTTGCCGCAACCCTGAATGCCCTGCAACACGATCATGTTCTCCCACGCGCAGCCCGGCCGGTAGGCCCGGGCCAGCGCCGCCGACAGCCACAGTTCCAGCCAGATCCCGTACAGCCGCTGTTCCGCCTCGTCGCCCTGCGCCTGCACGTACCCCAGCAACGGCCGCGGCTGTCCGTCCCACGGCGGCAACGCGTCCAGCATGTTTCGCAAGGGATGGTACTCGTTGGCGCGCGCCATGCTGCTCAACGCTTCCTGCACCTTGAACGCGGGCGGCTCGAACCGGAACCGATCCCATACTTTCCGGATCAGGGACGGCACCAGCGTAGCGTCCGTCCGCTCCGGACGTCCGTCTTTCAACACTTCCACGGTCTCCGTCATGGCGTTGTGGCGGGCCGTGTACCCCAACTGCTGCAACGCCAGTTCGCTGTTCACCTGCAATTTCTCCTTGATGTATCCCAGCTCGCCCTCTTTCCTCGGCGCGCTTCTCTCGAAGGCGGGCCAGGCGGCGATCCCTAACGGGACGCCGCCATGCTCTTCTTCGTAGAGAAGGATCAAAGGAACCTTCTTCGGGCATGGGTAACCGGACATCACCTGTTCCTTGCATTCGCTGCCTCGCAGTCCTCATACGCTCGGTTATTGTTCCATCAAGGGCATGAAGCACGATACCTCAGATCTTATTCCTCCGTCACGCCACATTTCCAGATCTTGCCAAGTAACGGACATTCCGTTTGCCTTCGTCCATGTCGTCCACCGCAGCGTACCGTACGTATTTACGACCCAATGCGAGCCGTCAATCGGATTGTATGAACAGACCATGTACGCCTGGACAAACCGCATGCAATCGAACGGTACATAGTTCACTGATCGTCCTGCTTCGCGAGCATGTCTGGTGAATATATCGACGGCTGCCTCGTAGACCTTGCGATAGCAGTCACCGGTATCTGTGCCTCCCCAGCTGTCAAAATTGAGGCCAGTTCCCGTAGCCGCAGAACGCGGCGCAACGGTAGGCGGCGTAGCAGTAGGCCAAGGCGTAGCCGTAGCCGTGGGCGTATAGGTCGCGGTCGGCGTGGGCGTAATGGTCGACGTCGGCGTCCAAGTAGGCACGCGCTCTGCTTCCGAGAGAACGCGCGTGGGCGCAGGCGTTATCGCCTGCGCCTCCAGGTTGGCTCGCTCTTCTGCCGCGAATCGGGTCAGGGATATTTGCCGCGCGACGAAACCGCCGGCTAGCGCGAATAGTAGGCAGCCAAGCAGTAGCAGGATGACGGCACGCGTGCTCATGTAACCCGCAACTCCGACGAAACCGCCGGCTAGCGCGAATAGTAGGCAGCCAAGCAGTAGCAGGATGACGGCACGCGTGCTCATGTAACCCGCAACTCCGACGAAACCGCCGGCTAGCGCGAATAGTAGGCAGCCAAGCAGTAGCAGGATGACGGCACGCGTGCTCATGTAACCCGCAACTCCTCTGTCAGCGGCTCCGATGCGTCCATGCTCTTGACGTAGACCTTGCGCTTCCTGCCGTTGAACCACTTTTCCGTTTCCCGCCAGCCCAGTTCTTCCATGCCGGCGCACACCTGCTTTTGCTCACGCGGCCGCCCAGTACAGGCCCATGCCCGTTTCGTCGGTCAGCGGCTCATAGGCGCTGGTCGTGCCCGCGAACGCCTGCTGTTGCTCCGCGCCAAGCTCGACAGCACTTCCTGAATCTTCTTGCACCGTTCTCCTTTCGCCCGCGTACGTCATCTTGGCATGTCTGGGAAGCCGGTCGCCCGCTTTTACCCTTTGATCCCGCTCAAGGACACGCCCTGGATGATGTAGCGCTGTCCCAGCAGGAAGACGAGGAACGTGGGCAAGAAGCCCAAGACGGCCCCGGCCATATCCAGGCCGGCGTCCCCGCCTGCGCGCGCAACCGTGCCCAACCCTACGGGCAAGGTGCGCATTTCCGCCTTGGTCGTCACGATCAACGGATAGAGGAACGAGTTCCAATTGCCCATGAACCGCAGAATGGCCAAGGTGACCAGAGCGGGCCCCAGTTGGGGCAGCAGAACCCGCCAGAACGTCTGGAAAACGTTCGCGCCGTCGATGCGGGCGGCATCGTCGTAATCCCGGGGAATGCTGAGGAACTGCTGGCGCATGAGAAAGGTGCCGAAAATGGAGGCGAACCACGGCCCGATGAGCGCGGCGTAGGTATTGACCAACCCCAGATCCGCCAGCAGAATGTACTGCGGCACGATCAGCGCCGTGTCCGGCATCACCAGAATGCCGAGGAAAAGGTAGAAGAGCAGGTCGCGGCCGATGAAATTGCCGCGCGCGAACGCGTAGCCGGCCAACGCGGACGTGAAAACGCCTCCGAGCGTAGAGACGATGGCCACGTAGAAACTGTTGTACAGCCAGCGCAAGGCCAGCGTACGGGCAAACAGCAGCTCGAAATTTTCCAGCGTGAAGGGCCGGGGAATGAGATCGATGGGGAAAAGCAGGAACCGCACGTCCTGGGTCAGCGAGACCGACAGCATGATAATGAACGGGCCGATGGTGGAAACGGCCACCGCCGCCATAAGCGCATACGTCAAGAGAGTCCTGACTTCCTGCCGCGGCTGATAACCGACCCAGGACCGCAACCGGGCCGCGGCGGTCTCGCCAGAGACGGGTTGCACGGCGTTCAGAGGCGCTTCAGTAGACATCTTCGTCGAACTTGAGATACCGGCTTTGCAGCCAGGCGATGAGCAGGATGAGGGCGAACAGCAGGATGGACAGGGCGTTGGCGTACCCGAAACGGGTGAAGTTGAACGCCTGCGAATAGATATGGTAGACGGCGGTCGTGGTGGCGTACACCGGGCCGCCGCCCGTCAGAATGAAGATGGCGCCGAACTCCTGCAAGGCGCCAATCGTGGTGATCACGATGATGAAGGCCGCGGTGGGACGCAGCAAGGGAATCGTCACGTGCCGGTGCAGGCGCCAACCGAAAGCCCCGTCCACCAAGCCGGCGTCGTACAGCGGCTGGGGTATCGCTTGCAAGGCCGCCAGCCAAATCACCATGAAGAAACCGAACGACTGCCAGACGCCGACCGCGGCGATGGAAGCCAGCGCCTGATGGAAGTCCAGCAAGAAGCGTTGCGGCGGAATGCCCGCCAGTCCCAAAAGGAAGTTGAGGGGCGCATCGTCCCGCGGCGACAGAAAACGGCGGAATACCAGCGCCAGCACGGCGATGTTGGTGACGTTGGGCAGGAAATACAGGGAGCGGAAGAATTTCATGCCGCGCAACCGTTGATTGACCAGAATGGCGATGATCAAGGAGACGGCGACGATGGGCGGCACGTACAGCAAGGCGAACAGGAGCGTATTCCTGAGCGCAAGGTGAAACAGTTCGTCGCTGAACATATCCGTGAAGTTGCCCAGTCCGACGAAGTCCGAATGGCTCAGGAGATCCGTCTTGTACAAGGCGTTGCGAAACATGCTCAGCCATGGCGCCAGGTTGAACGTCACGAATACGACGAGGTTCGCCAGGATGAACGGATACCACGGCAAGGATTGCCGCAACCGCTTCATCCGCGCGCGCGGCGGCAACCGGCCCGCATAGATCCCGGACGCGGCGCTCATGGCAGGGCAATGAAAAGTCGGTTCTAGGAAAGAAAAACCCGGACGCGGGCGCAGGGCAGGGCGCTGCGCGCCGGCGTCCGGGGGATGAAGCGCGTGAATTAGCGCAACGATAACGCTAGGCTTTCGCCGCCAGCAAAGCGTCGATTTCGGTCTTCATGGTTTCCAGCGCCTCGTCAACGGTCTTGCGTCCCAGCACCGCCGCCTGGAATTGGGGGCCGCAAACCACCTTGCTTTCCTGCCACAGCGTATTGGAGTCCTGATCCGAGAAGAGATGGGGACTGTGGCGATTCACATGCCCCAGCACGCAGGCCGGCGGATTCCAATAGTCGGCTTTGGACCGGGTGCCTACGGGCGTCGAGCCCGCCAATTCGCAGTATTTCCCGATTTGCGCCGGCTGGATCATGAAGCGCACCCATTCCACGGCCGCGTCAATATTCTCGCTTTGGGCGGTAATGGCCCATCCCTGGCCGGACACCGTGCCCGAAATGGGAAACTCGTCGCCGGTGCGGGAACGCGGATGCCCCAAGACGAATTCCAGGTCGGGCTGGGCTTCGACCTGCTGGATGCAGGCGGCGTCTTCCGTCCGATCCGTCACCTGTTCCAGGGATAGCCAGTAATCGGGCAGGCCGCCTTGTTCGTCTACGCTGCCGATGGCGAACTCGATGGGCACCCAACCGTTTTGGTATTCCATGACCCAGCGTTCCAGGGTTTGGCGGCAGGCGTCGTCGGTAAAGAACGATTGCGTACGGTCCGCCGCATAGACGGTGCCGCCCGCTTCATGCACCTGGGTTATGAATTCGCCCCAACTGAACGTGCTCAGGGACTCCAGGTAATAGCCCTGGGTCGCGGCCGTTTCCGCCAGCGCGAACAGCTTGTCCCAGGTGTCGAAAACCGCCGTTTCCGGATCGAGGCCCAATTCCCGGAGCAGACCGCCGCTGTAGGCCGGCCCGTTGACTTCCGCCTCGAACAGGGGCATGTACAGCACGCCGTCGAAACTGGCCGCGGCCAGTTCCGATGCCTGGTAGTCGGCCACGTCGGAACTGGACAGATGATCGCTCACGCCCAGAATGACGCCCTTCTCGATGTAGGCGGGAATGGTGTCCGTGGTCGCGTCCCAGATATCCGGGGCTTCGCCGGCGGCGGCCGCGGCGTACAGTTTTTCCCGGCGGCCGCCCCACGGCTGCACTTCCACGCTGGCCTGAATGCCGCTGCGGTCCGCGTGGAATTGGCTCAACAACGGCTCGAACACGAGCTCCAAATCGTTTTCCGTCCGCGGGTAAGCCCAAATGGTGATGTCCGCGCGGTCCATGGCCGCACCCTCGGCGCCGGGCGCGGCGGGCGTGGGCGCTACGCACGCGCTCAAGGCGGCCACGGCTCCCAGCGCGCCGCTCATCTGCAGGAAATTTCTTCGGTTCAATCGTTGGCGCAACATCGCGACCTCCCAAAAAATGGCCTGAAGCGCGATGCCGAACGCATCCAGGGACAGTCAGGCGAGGCTGTCCCTGACGATATTGAGTCCGGCACCGGAAGAACTTTCATTATAGCCTTGGGTTAGAAGGATACGGAAAAAGGGACAATCCGGGCCTGTAGCCTATATAATGCCTGTGGTGGCCGGGCCAGAGGCGTACGCCGCGCGTGTCCCGCGCCCCATCCGGATTGATTGCACGAGGGGTAGATGCAGTGGCTTGGCCTACGTTGGTGGCGCTTGATCTGGAAGGCGTGCTTTTGCCGGAGGTATGGCACGCGATCGCGGACAGCACGGGCATCGAGGAACTGCGCCTGACCACCCGCGAGGTGGCGGATTACGACCAGTTGATGCGGATGCGGCTGGCCACCCTGGAACGCCAACGGCTGTCCCTGCCCCAGTTGCAAGCCATTATCAAGGCGTCCGTGGCGCCGTTGGAAGGCGCCTTCGCTTTCCTCGCGTGGTTGCGCGAACGCACCCCCTTCGTTATCCTCTCCGACATTTTCCTGGAATTCGTCGCCCCCGTGCTGGATCGCCTGGCGCATCCGACCGTTTTCGGCAACACCCTGTCCGTCGATCCGGCGTCCGGCCGGATCACGGCGTACCACATCCGGCAACGCGACGGCAAGCGCAAGGCCATTGACGCCTTTCGCGGGTTGGGGTTCCGCACGTTCGCGGCCGGGGACTCCTACAACGATCTCTCCATGATCCAGGCGGCCGATGCCGGGGTGCTGTTCCGCGCGCCGGAGAAAATCGTCGGCGATCATCCGGACCTGCGCGCCTGCACCGAATACGAGGAACTGCAAGCCTTCATCTGCGCCGACCTGTTGACGCCCAGCGGCCTTGCCCCCGCCGGGGCCTGACGCGGAGCCGCGCCGCCCCTGAGCCTGACGGAGCCATCGCATGAAAAGAACCGCGCTGACCGAACCGGTATGGCAGTACCTGACGAACGTCAACCGGACCGAAGATCCCGTGCTGGCCGCCCTGCGGGCGGCGACCGCGGAACTGCCGGCGGGCGGCATGCAGATCCCGCCGGATCAAGGCCAGTTCATGCAGTTTCTGGTGCGTTTCCTGCCGGCGCGGCGTTGCCTGGAAGTCGGGTGCTTTACGGGGTACAGCTCGTTGGCGGTCGCCTTGGCCCTGCCTGCGGACGGGCGCGTCGTGACCTGCGACGTCAGCAAGGAATGGACGGACGTGGCCCGGGCGCACTGGCGGCAAGCCGGCGTGGCCGACAAGATCGAACTCAAGTTGGGGCCGGCGACGGATACCTTGCAGGCCCTGATCGACGACGGCCAGAGCGGGAGTTTCGATTTCGCCTTCATTGACGCGGACAAGGACAATTACGTCAACTATTACGAAATGGGCCTGGCCTTGCTGCGTCCCGGCGGCCTGATGTTGATCGACAACGTATTGTGGGGCGGCCAAGTGGCGGATCCCGCCGTCCAGGATGCCGACACGGAAGGCATTCGGGCGGTCAGTCAAAGAGCCGCGGCGGACGCCAGGGTCAACGCCTGCCTGCTGGCCATCTCGGACGGCGTGCATCTCTGCCATAAACTGTAACGTCTTATGTCGACTTCCGTCCTGCAACGCGACTCCGTCCACGAGGGCCTGGGGTACGTTCTGGCCGTCTCGTACCCGTTGCTCGCTTTTTCGGCCGCGGGCCGCGCGGTCTATCAGATCTTTTTCAAATCCGGCCTGTCCCTGGCAACGGGACCCCTGACCTCCGCCTTCGCCGCGCTCTGCTACTTGCTGGCCGCGCTCGGCTTCGCGTATCACCGCGCCTGGACCTGGTGGCTGTCGCTGACGGTGCTGCTGCTTGAATCGACCGGCACGCTCGTCGTCGGCGCGCTCAGCGTCGCGGCGCCGGACGTCATCGGCAGCTCGGTGTGGCGCTGGTTCGGCATAGATTTCGCTTTCTTCCCTCTGGTGCAACCGTTGCTCGGCCTTGCCTGGCTCACGTGGCCCAAAACGCGGCGCAAGTTCGGCGTGCGCGCCTGGCCTTGGCTCCCGCGCCGCGCCGCCCCAGGGCCCGCGGCCTGAACCGGGCGTCCCGCAGCGCGCGCGTCCGCGCTCATGGATTCTTCGCCGACCGGCATGGTGTTGCTGCTCTTCGGCGCGTCCGGCGATTTGACGCGCCGCAAATTGATGCCGACGCTTTTCAGTTTATGCAAACAAAACCTCTTGCCGCCCCAGTGCCTGATCATTGGCTTCGCCCGTTCGCCCATGGATACCGAGGCGTTCCGCCGGACGCTGACCCGCGCCCGTCCGGGCCCTGCGTCCGACGATCCGCAGTGGACGCGCTTCCTGCAACGCATCCAATACGTCTCCGGCCCGTACGAAGAGGAACGGACCTACCGGCGTCTGGGGCGCTTGGCCGGCGCCTTCGCCCGCCAATGTCCCGGCGATCCCCTGCACCTGTTCTACCTGGCTACGCCGCCGGCCGCCTTTCCGGTCATCGGCGCCGCGCTGGGACGCTACCGCGACGCGTATTTCGGCCATACCCGCAACGTCCGCATCGCCATCGAAAAGCCCTTCGGGCGCGACCGCGCGAGCGCCCAGGCCCTGAACGCCTGTTTTCGCCGCTCGTTCGCGGAACCCTGCCTCTTCCGCATAGACCACTATCTGGGCAAGGAAACGGTGCAAAACATTCTGTTCCTGCGTTTCGCCAACGGCATCTTCGAGCCGATCTGGAACCGGAACTACATTGATCACTTCCAGATTACGGTCGCGGAAGAACTCCTGCTGGAAGGCCGCGCCGGGTATTACGAGCAGGCGGGCGCGCTGCGGGACATGGTCCAGAACCATCTCCTGCAACTGCTCTGCCTGACGACCATGGAACCGCCCACCTCGCTGGACGCGGAAGCCATTCGCGACCAGAAAGTCAATATCCTCCGGTCCGTGCCCGTCCCCCGCCCGGAAGAGGTCTTGCGCAACACGGTGCGCGGCCAATACGCCGCCGGGACCTTGCAAGGGCAACGCGTACGCGGCTATCTGGACGAAGCGGAAATCCCGGCGTCTTCCCGGACCGAAACGTACGTCGCCTGGAAACTGGAGATCGACAATTGGCGCTGGCAGGGCGTGCCTTTCTACGTGCGCAGCGGCAAGGGCCTGAAGCGCAAGGCGACGGAGATCGTGATCCAGTTCCGCCGGGCGCCGCACCTGCTGTTCCAGGAGAGCGCCGCGGCGGAGCGCATGCAGAGCAACATGATGCGCTTGCGGCTGCAGCCGAACGAAGGCATCGAGCTGGGCATAGGCGTCAAACAGCCGGGCCCCGCCTTTCGGATCGCGCCGGTCCTGCTGGATTTCGCGTACCAGGACGCCTTCGGCCCCGACGTGCGCGACGCCTACGAGCGCCTGTGGTCGGATCTCATCGCGGGGGACGGCACCCTGTTCACGCGCGCGGACGAAGCGGAAGCCGCGTGGACGCACATCACCCATATCCTGGACGTCTGGCGCGCCGCGGACGCGCGGGCCTCCGCGCGCCTGCCGCAATACGCGCCCGGCACGTGGGGACCGGCCGCGGGCGCGGACCTCATTCAACGCGACGGGCGGAAGTGGCAGACGCGCTAGGCGCCGCCGCTTCCGCGCCGGCTTCATCCCGTAGCGAGGCATTCGACTATGCACATCATCCAGCGCATCTCCGTCAAACCCGTCCTGCCCGACGCCATCAATCGACTGGACGAACTGGCTTTCAACCTGTATTGGAGCTGGTTGCCGGGCGCGTCCGAATTGTTCGAACGCCTCGATCCCGCCATTTGGTCCGCCACGAACCACAATCCCGTCCTGCTGCTCGCGGAAGCGAACCAGGCCCGCCTGAACGAGGCGGCGCATACGGAGGCGTTCCTGGCGCAGTACCGCGCGGTCATGGACGCCTTCGACCGCTATCTGAACGACGCGGCCGGCACCTGGTTCCAGCGGCATCATCCGGAGCGCCAGTCCCAGGTCATCGCGTACTTCAGCGCCGAATTCGGCCTGCATGAATCCCTGCCCATCTACAGCGGCGGCCTGGGCATTTTGTCCGGGGATCACTGCAAGGAAGCCAGCGACCTGGGATTGCCGCTGGTCGGCGTCGGCTTTCTGTATCCCCAGGGCTACTTCCATCAACAGCTCGACGAATCGGGGTGGCAAGAGGCCCGCTACGATCATCTGCCTTTCGAATCCCTGCCCGTCACGCCCGTTTACGGCCCGGACGGCCAACCGCTCCAGGTGGCCGTGGAATTGCCGGAACGCCGCGTGCATCTCCGCGTCTGGCAGATCCGGGTCGGGCGTTGCACCGTGTACCTCATGGACACGGACGTGGAACGGAACGCGCCGGCGGACCGTCAACTCAGCCACCGTCTCTACTACGGCGACGAGGAAATGCGCGTGGCGTGGGAACTCGTTTTCGGCTTGGGGGGCGTCCGGGTCCTGCGCGCGCTGGGTCTCGAGCCGGCCGTATGGCACATGAACGAGGGCCACAGCGCCTTCATGGGGCTGGAAAGGGTCAGGGAACTCGTGCATCGCCACGGCCTGACGTTCGCGGAAGCGGTGGAGGCCGTCAAGGCCAATACGGTCTTCACCACCCATACGCCGGTCCCGGCCGGCAACGACACCTTCGCCTACGAATTGGTGGAAAAGTATTTCGGCTCGTTCTGGGCGCAACTGGGCATCAGCCGGGAAGAATTCCTGGATTTCGCGCGCCAGGACGTCGATTGGGGCACCCGGTACAGCATGACCGTCCTGGCGTTGCGCCTGAGCGGGCACGCCAACGGCGTGAGCCGCCTGCACGGCCACGTCAGCCGCGAGATGTGGCAATTCGTATGGCCCGGCACGCCGCGGGACGAAATTCCGATCCGCGGCATCACCAACGGCGTGCATGCCGCGACCTGGATCGCGCCCCGGCTCCAGACGCTGTACCGTCGCCATTTGGGCCCGGATTTCCAGGAACGGATCCATCTGCCCGCCACCTGGCAGGGCCTGGACGCCGTGCCGGACGCCGAACTGTGGGCCGCCCATCTGGATTGCAAACGCGATCTGGCCGCCTACGCCGGCCGCAAGACGGCGGCGTTGTACGAACGGTGGGGCGAAAGCCCCGAGGACGTCGCGCGCGCGGCCTCCCTCCTGGATCCCAATGCCCTCGTCATCGGCTTCGCGCGGCGCTTCGCGACCTACAAACGCGCCACCCTGATCCTGAAACATGCGGACCGCCTGCGTCGTTTGGTGAACGACCCCGCGCGGCCCGTCCAGTTCGTCTTCGCCGGCAAGGCGCATCCCGCCGACGACGCCGGCAAGCACCTGATCCAGCACCTGTTCCAGATGGCGCGGGACGATCACTCCGGCTTCAAGGACAAATTCGTGTTTCTGGAAGACTACGACATGCGCATGGGCCGCCGCCTGGTCGCCGGCGTGGACGTTTGGCTCAACACGCCGCGCCGTCCGCATGAAGCCAGCGGCACCAGCGGCGAAAAAGCCGCCATGTGCGGCGTGCCCCATTTCAGCGTGATGGACGGGTGGTGGGCGGAAGCCTACAACGGCCGGAACGGGTGGTCCATCGGCACGGACGGAGCCTACAAGGACGAACATACCCAGGACGAAGCGGACGCGGCTTCCTTCTACCGCACGTTGGAACACGAAGTCATTCCGCTCTTCTTCGACCGCGGCGCGGACGGGATCCCGCATGGCTGGATCCAGGTCATGAAGGAATCCATCCGTTCCTGCGCGCCGGCCTTCAGCTTCCGGCGCATGCTGCTCGACTATTGGGACGAACTGTATCTGCCGGCGATCGAAGCGGGAACCCGGCATCACCGCCAAGGGTTCGAAAGCGCCGTGCAGCTGGCCTCGTGGATGCACTTCATGCGCATCCACTGGCCCCATGTCGCGATCCGGTCGCTCCATGTCTCCCCGGCGGACGTGACGGTAGGGCAGGCGGTGCAAATCGAGGCGCGTATCGAACTGGGCGTCATCAACCCGGCCGACGTGCGCGTGGAGGCGGTAGGCTACCGGGAAACCGTGAGCCGCGCCACGGCGTTGGCCATGCAAATCGAACTCGCGCATGCGGACGTCGATGCCGGCCAAGCCATCTACCGCGGAGAATGGCGTCCGGAACACAACGGCAACCTGGGCCTCGGTGTTAGAATCCGGCCCAGTCACCCGGATCTCCTGTCTCTCTGCCATACGGGACTCGTGACCTGGGCCGATTCATCCACTCTGGCGTAACCGCTATGAAGATTCTCATCGCCGGCGGCACGGGCCTCATCGGGTCCGCGTTGACGCCCCTGCTCATGGCCGCCGGCCATTCCGTATCCATTCTGTCCCGCCAACCGCACGCCCGCGCCGCATCCGGCGCGACGCATGTCCGCTGGACCGGCGATTGCGCGCCCGAGCTGACGGACTGCGTCCAGGAAGCGGACGCCATCGTCAATCTGGCCGGGGCGAACATCGGCGAGACGAGGTGGTCGGACGCGCGCAAGGCTCTCATTCGCGAGAGCCGCGTCCGGGCGGGCCAGGCCTTGATGGAAGCCTGCCAGCAGGCGGAGCGCAAGCCCCGGACGTTCGTGCAGGCCTCGGCCGTAGGGTTTTACGGTTCGAGTTACGGCCCGGAAAGACTGACCGAACGCCTGCCGCCGGGCAAGGACTTTCTGGCCTCCGTATGCGTGGATTGGGAGGCTTCTACCGCCGCAACGGCCGAGATGGGCATACGACGCGTCATTACGCGTTTCGGCATCGTGCTGTCGCCCCAAGGCGGGGCGTTGCCGCGTATGCTGCTGCCTTTCCGGCTCGGACTGGGCGGGGCGTTGGGCGACGGTCACCAGCCCTTTCCCTGGATCCATTTGCAGGACGCGGCCCGCGCCGTCGCCTATGCCTTGGAAAACGACGGCCTGGAAGGGATCTACAACGTTGCGGCCCCGTCCGACGCGTCCAACCGCGACTTCAGCCGGGCCCTGGCGCAAGCATTGCGCCGCCCCATGCTGGTCGACGTGCCGGCCTTCGCGGTCCGGATGCTGTTCGGGGAAATGTCCGTTCTGCTCCTGCAGGGACAGAACGCCAGTGCCCAACGCTTGCTGGATGCCGGTTTCGCTTTCGCGCACCGCGAGGTTTTGCCGGCTTTGCAGGATTTGCTGCAGGACTAGGGCGTGTGGATGTAGGATTTCAGCCCGATCCGGGTCGCGTTGGGGAAGGGGGGGGGGGGGGGGGGACATTTTGCGCACTCGCGGTTATCCTCCCGGCTATCCCTTTCTTTGCCTGTTTGCCTGAGGATGGCCCCCGATGACCGATGCCCGGATTGACCGGATGACCGATGCCCAATGGCGTTGCATTCATTCTTTTCTGAGTACTTGTCCTGATGTACGCGTGGGAAAAGAAACTCATTGTCGTCTTTTTGTAGAAGCGGCGCACTGGATGACACGGATGGGCACCCCTTGGCGCCAGTTGCCCGCCGAGTACGGCCAGTGGAACTCGGTCTATCGCCGCTACGCTCACGGGTGCGACCGGGGCGTCTGGCGGCGCCTGATGGCCTACCTGCAGACCGATCCGGATCTGTCCGCCGTGCCGCTGGACAGCACCCTCGTGCGCGCGCACGTGAGCGCGGCGGGCGCCCCCAAAAACCCGGGGACGGATCCCGCCCTGGGTCGTAGTCGGGGCGGCTTCGGCACCAAAATCCACATCCTGGCGGATCGCCGCGGCCGGCCCCTGCGCCTGCGCGTGACGGGCGGCCAGCGCCATGACAGCACCCAGGCCCGGGCCCTGGTGGAAGCCTGGACGGGCGCGCCGCTGCCCTGCCTGATCGCCGACCGGGCCTATGACGGCGACGGCTTCCGCGCATGGCTGGCGCACCGAGGCACCGAGGCCGTCATTCCGGCCCGCAAGGGGCGCGTGAACCCCCAGCCCCACGACCCGGAACGGTACCCGGCGCGCAACGCCATCGAACGGGGCATCGGCCGGCTCAAACAAGGGCGCCGCGTGGCCACCCGCTATGACAAATACGCGCATCGGTTCCTGGGTTTTCTGTACTTGGCCGGGGCCTGGATCTGGTTGCAATCCTACCTCCACACGGCCTAGTACTCCATCATGTTTCTATTGTCGGATACAGATGTTTGAGGCGCACGCGGGCGTCGGCGGTGCGGAACTGCCAGTCGATGCCCTTTTGGGCCGCGTGGCGGGCCTCCGCCCAGGCGGTGACCTGCACGTGAACCGCGTCCTGCGTGGGCCTGCGCGGGGACAGGGCCTGGCGCGTCAGGACGCTCAGTTCCGGTTCCGCCCTGTGGAGCCAGCGGCCGTGCCGGGGCGTAAACACCAGGCAGACGCGTCGGACCAGGCGCTCCGCCTCGGCGCGCGGAAAGGCCCGGAAAAAAGAGCGGTACGCGTGGGTGTTCAGGTTGTCGCAGACCCGGATCAGGCGCTCGGCGTGGCGGTAGCGCGGATGGTCGACCAGGGCCTTGACCTGGCGCGCCCAGTCCACGGCCGTGCGCCGCGCGGTGACGCGGGCCGTGCGCCACTGGCCCAGCGGCTCCACGAACATCCAGATCGTGCAGGCGCCGCACCGCACGTATTCGTAGTCGTAGGTGGCGGGATGGCCCGGGCGCGCCGGATGCGACGGCCACTTGTCGGCGCGCAGGAATTTGGCATGTTCGTCCCTGCAGATCACCGGATAGCGCGCATCGTAGGGCCGGCTGTAGCGGTCCCGCACCGCCTCCATCCGGATCACGAAGTCCGCCTCCGGCGACACCGGTGGATAGCACCGTTGCACCCGTCGCCAGGGCATCAGTTCTTTTTTTTAGCACGCGGCGCACCGTCTCGTAACTGATGCGGGACGCCATCCCACGCGCCACCAACTCGCGGGCCAGCGCCCGCAACGTCCAGCGCGCCTGGCCGGCCGGCGGCGCGGACTGGGCCAACTGCAGGAGTTGCGCTTCGCCGGCGCCATCCAGCCGACGGGACCGCGGCGCCTTGGGCTGGCGCGCCAGCGCCGCGGCCGGCCCGTTGTCCACGGCTTGGCGTCGCCAGCGGCTCACGCTGCGCGCGGACACGTCCAGGGCGGCCGCGATCGCTTCGTCCGGCCAGCCCTCGCCCGCCGGCCCCTCGTCGCACAGCAACAGGGCCCGGGCCCGTTCCATCTTCCATCCTGGCGGGCGCTGGCGCCCGCAACGGCCCTTGGCCATCCGGTGTAGCCACTGTCGGTCGGAGGCGGTCAGGCGCAATACGTATTTCAGGGACATGGGAAAGCCTCGTCGGGTGGGCTGGATCATGGGATCCGTATTATAACCCGCCACTAGGTACATGACTGTGTACTAGGGGCCGTTTACGGTTTGAGCAATACCTCCACTGGTACCGATTATCATCTCGATATGCTCAAATCGTACCTTGATCAACAAAAATTAGCGTATAAGCGTATACCTGTCTATTCAAGCGGTTCAAGCCAATTCCATCGGTTGCAATCATAAGAGGTAAACACTTTATCGTTGGCTTTTATGGTAATAATGATGTCCACATATCCATACCCCCCTCCGTCAGCAATAGTACTGCGATCTCCGCTGTTAAGAGATGAAAGTCTTTGCCAAAACACACCTATGGTTGTTATTTTCACTAAGATAAGTACCGCTTGCGATGTCTTTTCCAACGATCCAAATTCCATCTCCGAAACTTTGGACAGGGCCAGTTGGAGGCATTGGCTTCTCAATTATGTCATTCAAGGGTTGCCACCAATAACACCCCTTTGCTCGAAATGCCCTATCGCTAGCTTGGATCGTGACGATCACATAACCGTCACGTTCGGTATCCCAATCAATACTACGATCCCAATCTGCTAGCCTGGCTCAATGGCACCACTGCCTATTCCAATAACGCCAGATTTAGGATTTACGCTGTAATAGGTGCCGCTCTTGATATCCCTGCCTACAATCCAAATTCCGTCTCCAAAACCCTCGTTGCCAGCGTTTGAGCCAATCGATGCCCCGTTCCACGGTGTTACGCGCTTGGTACCATTCCGGGTCGTGGGACTGGGGGTTCGTACGCCGGGCAATGAAATGCCATATCTACTGGGTTGTTCGTATAGCCTCTTCAAAGTCATATTCCCATCTGGTTTTAAAACCCTGCGGCCCCAGGAAGTGATATATCGCGCGCTGAGAGTCAAGGTCAAGCATATTCAGCAGATGGTAATTGAATGCGGCAAAGCAGATAGGCATCAAAGTGGCCATTTCGCTGCTCGTTGGTGCAGAAGGTACACCTTGACCGGCATGGGCCAAACCTACGCGAGCCCGTTCAATCCGTGTAGCGTAGTCCGCGGCTAGTTCTGGACAGACAGGATATAGCAGTTCTCTCATACGACATGTGAAAGAATTCTCACCTTTCAAACGCTGCATGGACAAGGGCAAAACTTTATGTAAGGCTTCCATTCCTTGTACAGCTTGAAAAAATGCATCTGATAAATTTCCCATGTTATCTACGCGAGCCTTAAAATAAGACTGTAAAGCGGGTTCCAAGCGCGTATGATTTTGATACCATTGTGTCCATATGGCTTCCAGACGGGATTCTATGCTTGCAAGCGTGAAAAGCATATTCACCGGATGATAGTTCAAGCTTGGCCTGTCCAATGTGTTGAGATATCCCATAGGCATGTACGCTTTAATGTGCAACGGTTGATCTTGGGAGGATCCCGTATCTCTACTATCCAATCAGCATCCGGTTGCGCGAAGACAATAGAAGTAACAGATACTGAATCGCCTGTTCCTAAAACTAGAAAATCGCGCAAGATGTGTATATGTCTCTTCAACTTGTCAAGAGGCTGGGGAACAGGAAAATGCATCGTGAACCAAGACTCTTCTTGGATAGCCTGCAAAGCCCGGGCTTGTGGTAGGCTAAATCCGGTGGAAAGCAAGACTTTAACATTGTCCTCTGGCAAGGGAAATGAGACATCAGGCGGCTTTTTCCAGCGTATAGTTGCTGTGCTATCGTCATTGTCAATCTGAGGTGAATGACAAAATCCCGTGCCGGCCCACTCAGTTAGCCCTTCAATCTGACATATGAGTTTGGCAAATTTTGGCTCCGCACGGTTGTCGTTGATGTTAACTCGGCCAAAAAAGCGATAGGCTTCGCGTGCGATCAAGCGGGTTTTCAACTTGAGACTCACTTGAGACTCATTAGGTGTTTCATTCACGCACCCATCCAGCATTACTGTCAGATGTGGATGTCCATAGACACGTCCCCATACTCTATCTAAAGCCCATGGGTTGTGGTTACGGTTACGCCAATCGTACAGCGTCAGGATAGGGATACCACAGGTATTAATCTGTAAATGTCCCTTATTTTCCTGACCCTGCTCAAAATAATCTGACAGCCAAAAATCACCCTCAAGATCCAAGGGTTCAACCAAGCGCATAGCAATTTCTCCATATCTAGGCTAGCGGAGTCGTTTTGATATCTTGGAGAAGTATATGACAATCCTCTAACCAAGTAAGGAATTAGGTTGCGTTGGTATTTACTGGGCATTCTGTAAGCGAGCGGTTATCTCCCTACGGAACCTCTCAGATCTCATGTTTCCAGCAGAATGTCACCATGTTGACCATTGCTCAGTTTGATCCGCATTCAATCTTTTCTGAATATTTGCTTCTGGTGTATGCATAGGCAACGAATCTCAATGCCGTCTTTTCATTGAAGCCTTGAGCTGGATAGCGCGCATGGGTATCCCCCTAGGTTCTGTGGATGTGGGATTGCAGCCAGATCCAGTAGATTATCATGCAATCTATGTCGTGTTCGTTGACGCCCCAGGGACCGAGGGTTCAACCCGCGGAACCGACGGGCGCGTCCGCTCTAGGCTCCGCTCCGGTCTCGGCGTCGGCCGTCGGCCGCGCAGGCGCCCCCATGAGCCCTCCCCACCGCCTAGGTACGCCCTCGTATGTCGCCCTCGCTTTATACGACAAAATAAACAGGACAAAGGGCCTGGTGCAGGAGTCTTGGGCGGGCCCGCCCGAGCCCCGTACCCACGGCCGGGGGAGGTAAGGGAGACGGATGAAGTCACATCGCAACGCTATCTGGCTCTGGCTACACTCAAAGGGCCGCAGAATCTGCCCCAATACGACCCGAATCTGGCGGCAATCCCACATCCACAGAACCTAGTACTCCATCATGTTTCTATTGAAGGGTACAGATGTTTGAGGCGCACGCGGGCGTCGGCGGTGCGGAACTGCCAGTCGATGCCCTTTTGGGCCGCGTTGCGGGCCTCCGCCCACGCGGTGACCTGCGCGTGAACCGCGTCCTGCGTGGCCATGCGCGGGGACAGGGCCTGGCGCGTCAGGACGCTCAGTTCCGGTTCCGCCATGTTGAGCCAGCGGCCGTGCCGGGGCGTAAACACCAGGCGGACGCGCCGGACCAGGCGCTCCGCCTCGGCGCGCGGAAAGGCCCGGAAAAAAGAGCGGTACGCGTGGGTGTTCAGGTTGTCGCAGATCAGGATCAGGCGCTCGGCCTCGCGGTAGCGCGGGTGGTCGACCAGGGCCTTGACCTGGCGCGCCCAGTCCACGGCCGTGCGCCGCGCGGTGACGCGGGCCGTGCGCCACGGGCCCAGCGGTTCCACGAACATCCAGATCGTGCAGGCGCCGCACCGCACGTATTCGTAGTCGTAGGTGGCGGGACGGCCCGGACGCGCCGGGTGCGACGGCCACTTGTCGGCGCGCAGGCATTGGGCGTGTTCGTCCCTGCAGATCACCGGATAGCGCGCATCGTAGGGCAGACTATAGCGGTTCAGCACCGCTTCCATCCGGCTCACGAAGTCCGCCTTCGGCGACACCGGCGGATAGCACCGCTGCACCCGCCGCCAGGGCGTCAGTTCTTTTTTTAGCACGCGGCGCACCGTCTCGTAACTGATGCGGGACGCAATCCCCCGCGTCACCAACTCGCGGGCCAGCGCCCGCAACGTCCCGCGCGCCTGGCCGGCCGGCGGCGTGGACTGGGCCCGCTGCAGGAGTTGCGCTTCGCCCGCGCCGTCCAGGCGGCGGGACCGCGGCGCCTTGGGCTGGCGCGCCAGCGCCGCGGCCGGCCCGTGGTCCACGGCTTGGCGGCGCCAGCGGCTCACGCTGACCGCCGAGACGTCCAACGCGGCTGCGACCGCTTCGTCCGTCCATCCCGCGCCCTGCGGGCCTGCGTCGCACTTGAGCAGGGCGCGGGCGCGCACGGCTTGCCACAGGGGCGGGCGCCGGCGCCCGCCGCGGCCCTGGGCGATGCGGGTCAGATCTTGCCGTTCGGAGGCGGACAGGTGCAGGGCGTATTTCAGGGACATGGGAAACCCTCGTCGAGTGGGCTGGGTCATGGGCTTCGTATTATAACCCATCACTGGGTACATGACCGTGTACTAGGTTCTGTTGAGGTAGGATTGCAGCCAGATCCGGGTCGTATTGGGGCAGATTCTGCGGCCCTTTGAGTGTGGCCAGAGCCAGGTAGCGTTGAGATGTGACTTCATCCGTCCCCCTTACCTCCCCCGGCCGTGGGTACGGGGCTCGGGCGGACCCGCCCAAGACTCCTGCCCCAGACACTTTGTCATGTTTATTTTGTAGGATAAAGCGAGGGCGACGTACGAGGGCGTACCTAGGAGGTGGAGAGGGATCATGGGGTCGACTGCGCGGCCGACTGTCTACGCAGAGACCGGAGCGGAGCCTGGATCGGACGCGCCCGTCGGTTCCGCGTGTTGACCCCGCGGTCCCTAGGATGTCAACGAACACGACATAGATTGCATGATAATCTACTGGATCTGGCTGAAATCCTACCTCAACAGAACCTAGTACTCCATCATGTTTCTATAGCAGGGTACAGATGTTTGAGGCGCACGCGGGCGGCGGAGGATCGCAACGCGGCCCAAAAGGGCATCCATCATAATATCCCATAAGCGAGCGGTTATCTTCCGAGGGACAGATCCGTTCTTGCGTTCTCGGTAGGACGGTACCCTGTTGTCGGTATCCAGTGGAACCGCACCCGGTCCTGGATACTTGATTTCTGGCGTATATGCGGGCAACGAAGCTTGGTGCCGTCTTTTCGCCGTAGCTCTGCGCACAGGTGTTCCTCTGGTATCGGTTGCCGACGGTGTACGGGAAGGAAATCGGTTTATCATCGGCAGCCGGGTACGACCGGAGCGTCTGCCGCGTCAGATGGACGCATACAAGACGTCCCGGATCCCTCCATCGGGGCGTTAGACAACACAGTCGAACGCGATTCCAAAAAGGCGGATTTCGCCCTATGACGCGGTCGGTACAGCCTCAGCACCCAAGTATATCTTCACGGCTCGCTAGGGCTGTCCTCTACGCTTGGCGAGACGGACGGCGACCGCCACGCTAGCGCGCGAGTCCAAGCCCTGATGAAAGATTGGACGAGTACGCCGCGGCCCTGTCTGTTGACCAAGCCTAGCTGGCACCGTAGGGCATTGAGACCGTCATGCCGGCGCGGACCCGGCGCGCGAACTTCCAGCCTCACGAACGATATCCGGCGCGCCACGGCACGCGGTCTCGGCTGACTCAAAGCAGGGACGGCGCGATCGCCCGCTACGACCTATAGCTCTGCATAGCCCGGGTTTTCCGCACCTGGCAGGCACCTGGCTCTGGCTCAATGCAAAGGCCAACACAACTGGGAAAGGAAATGGCGTCGACTTCGGTACGCGCCTGACCTTACAGACAGACATGTAATCAGAGGATTCCAAGCCTTGCGCGCAATCGGGTATTCCCACCGTAACCCAACGGCCTCCGGTTCTGCCTTCTCGTTGCGGGCCATTGCCATCTGTGGAAGGGAAAAGCACCGTACAGAATGTCCAAGCAGGACACCAAGGCCCCCCAAATGCTTTCATACAGAAAACCCAAGGCCCCAAAGACGGCAATAGCCATTACCATTATCAAGATATGATCCTCTTTGTTGAAGAACAAGGAAGAAACTACGCCGGCTATACTTACCCCATACAAGACAATGGCCCAACCCGTTGCGCTGTACGACGCATCCATCATTAGGTTCTCTTCTTCAGTAATGAATTTCGACCAGCGAGGCCGCATCTCAGGCTCAACACAATAAAGCGTGATCATTGTGCCAATAAACATGACAGCATTTTCAATGCGTGCCCGACTCTCACGGTCAGAAGACCGCACGGTCGAGCGTAGCCAAATCCAGAACCTGAGCATTACCCATGCCTCCAGGTTATTCTACGGAACCCGCAAAGCAAGCGCTGGGACTGGCATTATTCCCGTCTCGGGAGATGCGCCCAATATTGAACCCAATATCGAATTGGACATCAAGTCTCGCATAATGATTCAGATAGTCATACGTATTCCGCTCAGGAACTACTTTGACGGAGCGCCAATCTTCGCAAACCACGGCGTGCGTAAGCTCACCTCTGCTGGCATAACGGCGTATGAGGTCGAAACCGGCCGTCTCCCCAGTCCCCTATCAAAGCCCTGTCTCCTTGGGGATTCGTCTATGCTCTAGGTTATATCTTATATGCATATCTATCGGCACCGGTAACGTTTATGCGTTGGCCTTATGCCGTTCCGAGCCGTGAGGTCGGCCCCCAGCCTCACGGCTTCCATGCCTTGTGACTCCTGCCAGGCGCGGAAGGCGTCGACGTCTAGGCCTGGGCCCGAGTGCTGTCGTGGTGCTCCACCGCCCGTCACGTGCAGGGGACGGCCGCAATCTGGTACTGAATGAAGCCGCCCCGACTGTGCCCGGGGACAGGATTTACCTCTTTTTGTAGACGCGCATGTGAGCGTAGCGTACGCGCCCGACCGCGCTGTCCAACAGCACGCCGGCGGATCCGGGTCGTCCTGCATGGACTCCGTTCGGCGCGGCCAAGTGCCCGTCGTATCGGGCGGCAACCGATGATAGACTGTGTTCCATTTCCCGCGCTCTATCGGCAACCGCCGCCCAAGCTGTCCAATAAATATCCATAGGGCCTGGCGCTTGGCGCCGCCAGCCTCGCGCATCTCCCCACCTGCGCGGCGCGAGGCATGGCGGAGATTGGGCGCAGGACGTTCGTTGCACGCGTAAGGTTTGCCTATGCCGCCTATCATCCAGGTTTCCGACTTATGTAAAGAGTTCCGGGTTCCCGTACGGGAATCAGGCCTGCGGGCCGCGCTCAAGAGCCTGTACGACCGCCGGACGCGCACGGTGCGGGCCGTGGCGGACGTGTCCTTCGCGCTGGAGCAGGGCGAAACCGTGGGTTTTCTGGGACCCAACGGCGCCGGGAAAACCACCACCCTGAAAATGCTGACGGGCCTCCTGCACCCCACGGCGGGCGCGGCTACGGTGAACGGGTTCGTGCCCTGGGAACGGAAGAAAGACTACCTGCGCACCATCAACATGGTCATGGGGAACCGGCATCAACTGAACTGGGATCTGCCGGCCATCGACAGTTTCCGCCTGCACCGGATCATCTACGACGTGCCGGAGCGGCACTTTCAGGCGACATTGGACGAACTGGTGGCGCTACTGGATCTGGCGGGCCTGCTGGACAAGCCGGTACGCAATCTCTCGCTGGGCGAAAGGATGAAATGCGAATTCGCCGGCGCTCTCCTGCATCGCCCGCAGGTCATGTTCCTGGACGAACCGACCCTGGGCCTTGACGTGACCATGCAGCGCCGCATACGCGCCTTCCTGCGGGAATACAACCGGGTTCACGGCGCGACCGTGCTCCTGACCAGCCACTACATGGCGGATATCGCGGCGCTCTGCCCCCGCGTCATCGTCATCCACGAAGGGCGGATGCTGTTCGACGGGACCCTGAAGCAGTTGGTCGTCCGCTACGCACCGACCAAACTCTTGACTTTCGAACTGGACGTCGCCGACGCGGATCTGCGCGGCGTCGGACGGGTCATCGCCCAGGACGGCTTCCAATACCGGTTGGAGGTGGCGAAAGACCGCACGCCGGAGGTCGCCGCCCAGGTGCTGGCCCGCTTCAACGTGACGGACCTTTCGGTGGAAGACCCGCCCATCGAGCAGGTGATCGCGCACGTGTTTGCGGTGTCCTGAGAGGCGTTGCGTGCTGCTGCTGCGCTTCTATGCGGCCTCCTTGCGCCAGGATCTGCTGATTCATTTCCAGTACCGCGCGTCCATGGGCATCTGGCTGTTGAGCCTGATCATGGAACCCCTGATCTATCTGATGGTGTGGCAGGCGGTCACCCGCGCCCAGGGCGGCGCGGCGGGCGCGTACACGCCCGGTCGGTTCGCGGCCTATTTCATGCTGATGATGGTCGTCAATCACGCGACGTTCACGTGGGTCATGCACTACATGTCCTATCGGATCCGGACCGGCCTCTTGGCCGGCCGCCTACTGTATCCCCTGCATCCCATTCACGGCGACGCGAGCCATAACGCGGCCTACAAGGTCTTGGCGCTGCTCGTGCTGATCCCGGCGTTTGGGGCCATGGCGGCGGCGTTCCAACCCGAATTCCGTTTCGCCGCCTGGCACGCGCCGGCGTTCCTGCTGGCGCTGGGTCTGGCGGCCCTCACGCGTTTCCTGTTGGAGTGGACTCTGGCGTTGGCCGGCTTCTGGATCGTCGATACGGGCGCGCTCAACCTGAGTTATACGACGCTGTTGATGATCTTTTCCGGGCGCATGGCGCCCATGGCCCTTTTTCCGGAGTGGTTCGCGACCGCGGGCCGGATCCTGCCTTTCTGGTGGTGCCTGGCGTTTCCCGTGGAAATTCTCATGGGCGATCTGACGCCGACGGACGTCGCTCTGGGTTGCCTGGCGCTCGCGGCCTGGGGCCTGGCGGCCGGCGGCCTGTTGACGGTGATCTGGAAAGCCGGCGTACGCCGCTTCGGAGCCGTAGGCAGCTGACATGCATCTCTGGCGCGTCTTCGTCAGTCACGGGCGCATCGGCCTGCTGACCGATCTGCAATACCGGGCGAACTTCGTCAACCAGTTGATCGTGTCGCTGCTGTCCGTAGGGCTGTCCCTCGGCAGCGTTTTCCTGGTCTTCCGCCATACGTCCGCGCTGGGCGCCTGGACGCAACCGGATCTGTTGCTCTTGATCGGCGTGCATATGACCGTCCGCGGTTTCATCGGCCTTTTCGTTCGGCCCAGCCTCCATGCCTTCGTGGAAGGCGTGCGCACGGGCGACGTCGATTTCGTCCTGCTCAAACCTGTCGACTCCCAACTGTACGTATGCCTGCAGCGTTTTCGCGTCTGGAGCCTCTTCGACGTTCTCCTGGGCGCCGGCCTGATCCTCTGGAGCGCCGTAGGCCTGAAGGTCGCCGCCAGTCCCGGAGCGGTCTTGCTGTTTCTGGCCGCGCTGGGCGCCGGTTGCGCCGTGGTCGTCGCGTTCTGGTTCGTCCTGAGCGTCACGTCGTTCTGGTTCGTGCGGGTGGACAACGTCTTCGTTTTCTTCGATGCCCTGTTCGACACCGCCCGCTGGCCCGTCACCATCTATCCGGCCTTCCTGCGCATTGCGCTGACGTTCGTCATTCCCGTGGCGTGGGCCGTGACCGTGCCGGCGGCCCTTCTGTCCGGCCATATGACCGCCGGCGCCCTGTCTCTCGCCGGCCTCGTGCCCGCGGGGTTTTGCCTGGCCGCCCGCCTGTGCTGGCAATGGGGCCTGCGTCGCTATTCCGGGGCCTCGGCCTGAGCGTCTGCGCGGAAGGATCCGGTCCCGCCGCCCTGGGCGCCCTGTGCGCGGGATTTCCGCGCCGTCCGCATTTATTCCTCTTTTGACGAGAGCGCGCCCGCGTTATATATTGACGCCAGCCTTGTCCCATACGGTAAGGAGTACCCATCATGAAAAGATCGTTATCGTTGTTGCTGCTTCTGTTGTCCGTAACGGCCTTGGCCGGTTGCGTGGCCGCTCCCTCGCCCACCGCCGGCATGGAATGCACGGACGAACTGCGTTGCGTGGAGGTCGAGGCCGGCGAATTGATCGCGCTCGGCGCGATGATCGTCATATCGGGGCCCGTCGCTTTCCTGGGGGACGATCAGGTCGGCGCCATTGAAATCGCGGTCGATGATTACGGCCCCATCCACGGGCACGACGTCTCGGTTGACGTGGAAGACTCCCTGTGCAGCGCCGAAGGGGGACAGACCGCAGCGCAGAAGATAGCGGCGGATCCGAGCATCATCGGCGTGCTGGGCACGGCCTGTTCCAGCGCCGCGACTGCCGCCTTGCCCATCATCTCCGAAGCGGGCCTGAGCATGATTTCCGCCTCGAACACCTCGCCCACGCTGACGGAAGCGGACCGCGAGGCCGGCGGCGTGTGGCAGCCCGGTTACTACCGCACGGCGCACAACGACTTGTTCCAGGGACGCCTCGCGGCCGAATTCGCCTACAACGAACTGGACGCGCGCCGCGCCGCCACGATCCATGACGGCAGCCCTTATGCGGACAAGTTGCAGGAAGTGATGGCGAACGTTTTCCAGGAGTTGGGCGGCGCCGTAACCTACCAGGGAGCCGTCAACACGGGCGACACCGACATGCGGTCGTTGCTGACGGAAATCGCGTCCGGCGAGCCGGATATCCTCTTCTTCCCCATTTTCCAGCCTGAAGGCAATCTGATCGCCGTGCAATCCCGGGAGATCGCCGGGCTGGAAGACGTCGTGCTGATGGGCGCGGACGGTTTGTTCTCCCGGGATTTCCCGGGCAACACGGGCAGCGCGGCGCTAGGCATGTACCTGACGGCCCCCCATCTGGACAATGCAAAGTACCGCGAACTGTTGGCGAAATGGGCCGAGACCCATGGCGGCGGGCCGCCTTCGGCCTTCCATGCCCACATGTACGACGCTACCCGCATGTTGCTGGATGCCATCAGCGCGGTCGCGCAGTCGGACGAGGAAGGCAATCTGCTGATCGGGCTGCAGGCGATCCGGGACTACCTGAGCAACGTCGAGAATTTTGACGGCATCACGGGCAGCCTGACCTGCGACGCTACGGGCGACTGCGCCACGGGCGAGGCCTTGGCCGTGTTCCAGATCGGCCCAGAGCAGATGGACGACGGCGAGTGGCCGCCCTCCCCGGTGGTATCGCCCTAGCGCGACGCGACGCTTTTCCGATTTCTTCGGGCCGCGGCACATCGCCGCGGCCCGTTGGCAAGATGACGCGTGCGGGCGAGAAGATTCCGGAGCGGAAGCGCCTGCCGCTCTGACAGGCGGCGCAAGTTGCGCCGCCTCGCTTTTGAGGCGACAGACTGGAGACGGTTGCGCCGCCCCTCGCCCATTCCCGGTACGGATCAAGGAACGACCATGAAGCGACGGATAGCCAATCTGGTTTTTGCGGCCGCCTGTTGGACGCTGTTGACGGGGTGCGCCGACGCGGCGCCGGCGGCGGATGCGCTGGCATGCGCCGACGCCCTCCGATGCGTGGAGGTGGCGGCGGACGAGCCGATCAACCTGGGCGTGGCGATCGTCATCTCCGGCTCCACCGCTTTTTTGGGCGAGGATCAAACCGGCGCGATGGAAATCGCCCTCGCGGACTACGGGCCCGTCCATGGGCACGAAGTGGTTCTGAACGTTGAGGATTCGCTCTGCAGCGCCGAAGGCGGGCAAACGGCCGCGCAGAAACTCGCGGCGGATCCGAGCATCGTCGGCGTGCTGGGCACGGGTTGCTCCAGCGCCGCGGTCGCGGCCTTGCCCATTATCGCCGAAGCGGGCTTGAGCATGATTGCCGCCTCGAACACCTCGCCTTCGCTGACGGAAGCGGACCGCGCCGCCGGCGGCGTCTGGCAACCCGGTTACTACCGCACGGCGCACAACGACTTGTTCCAGGGACGCCTCGCGGCCGAATTCGCCTACAACGAACTGGGCGCGCGCCGCACCGCCACGATCCATGATGGCAGCGTATACGCCGACAAGTTGCAGGAAGTCATGGCGGACGTCTTCCAGGAATTGGGCGGCGTCGTCACCCACCAAGGCGCCGTCAACGTGGGCGACACGGACATGCGGGCGTTGCTGACGGAAATCGCGGCGGATGCGCCCGACGTTCTCTTCCTGCCCATTTTTCAACCGGAAGGCAATCTGGTGGCCGTGCAGTCCAAGGAAATACCCGGCCTGGAAAACGTCATTCTCATAGGCGGCGGCGGACTGTACACCGCGGAGTTCCCCGTCAATACGGGCCAGGCGGCCGTAGGCATGTATCTCCTGGCGCCGTGGGTGGCCAGCGACAGGTACGATGCGTTGCTGCAGAAATGGCACGCTTTTCACGGCAGCGATCCGCCGTCGGGCTACCATGCCCATATGTACGATGCCGCGACCATGCTGCTGGACGCCATCCGGGCCTCGACCCAGGCGGATGCGGAGGGCAATCTGCTCATCGGGCTGCAAGGCATACGCGATTACCTGAACGGCATCGAGAATTTTGACGGCATTACGGGCAGCCTGACCTGCGGCCCAACCGGGGATTGCGCGACGGGCGAGGCAATGGCCGCCTTTCGGATTGACCCGGAAAACGTGGACGGCGCGTGGCCGCCTGCGGTCGTCTATCCCTGAGACCGCCCGCGGGGCGAAATACGCTTCGCGTCCGTCGCTTTTCGAGGGGGCGGCGTCGTTTGTGTTACGATCCGGCCATGCGTTACGTACAGGCATGCCGGTTCATGTCCGCCAAGGAATATAAGCGCCCGCTCTGAAACTGTCCAGGGTCCCGATTGCCTGCTCGTCGCGAGCAGGACCGTTAACCGGCTGACCCAGCCGGTTTTTTATTCGGGGGTCCGGAACCGGAAGGCCGCCCAGAGGAATCGCAGGTGAGCGTCAGTCAATTTTCCATCATCGAATCGACCTTGCGCGAAGGCGAGCAGTTCGCCAACGCGTTTTTCACGCAGGAGCAAAAGGGCGTCATCGCCCAGCATCTGGACGCCTTCGGCGTGGAGTATCTGGAACTCACTTCGCCGGCGGCGAGCCGGCAAAGCCGCCTTGACGTCGAATACGTATGCCGCCTGGGACTGCAAGCCAAGATCCTGACCCATACGCGCTGCCACATGGACGACGCGCGGATGGCGGTGGACACGGGCGTGGACGGCATCGACATTCTGTTCGGGACCAGCAGCATTCTCCGCGAGTTTTCCCACGGCAAAGACATTCCGGCCATCGTGGAGAGCGCGCGCGAAGTCATCCAGTACATCCAGTCCCACGGGCTGGAAGTGCGCTTCAGCAGCGAAGACAGCTTCCGCAGCGACATCGTGGATCTGCTGACCGTCTATCGGGCCGTGGACGCGCTCGGCGTGCATCGGGTAGGCATCGCCGACACGGTGGGCGTGGCCACCCCGCGCCAGGTGCATGACCTGGTGAAGGTGCTGCGCGCGGTCGTGACCTGCGACATTGAATTCCACGGGCACAACGACACGGGGTGCGCCATCGCCAACTCCTTCGGCGCCCTGGAGGCCGGCGCGACCCACGTCGATACGTCGGTCCTGGGGATCGGCGAACGCAACGGCATAACGCCCCTGGGCGGCCTCATCGCGCGCGTGTACGCCCAGGCGCCGGCCTTGATCAAGGCCAAGTACGATCTCTCCCTGCTCCGGGAAATCGACGCGCTGGTGGCGGACCTGGTGGAAGTGGACGTGCCCTTCAACAACTACGTCACGGGCTATACGGCCTTCATGCACAAGGCGGGCATTCACGCCAACGCCATGATCAACAGCCCCAGCACCTACGAAATCCTGGACCCGGTCGATTTCGGCCTGAGCCGCTACATCATGGTGGAACACCGGCTGGTGGGCTGGCATGCGGTCAAGCAGCGCGCCGAGCAGCTCAACATGGCCATGTCGGACGCGGAATGCAAGGCCATCACGTCCCAAATCAAGGCCTTGGCCGACCGGAAGAAAATCAGCCTGGAAGACGTGGACGATCTGTTGCGCCAGGCGGTCAGCGTACAGGCCTGACGGATCCGACAGCGATGGATACGGCCAACGACGGCCAACGACGGATGGCAGAACGAACGGCGCCCCGCCAAACCTTCGCGCAAAAAGCCTTGGCCCGCGCGGCCGGGCGCGCGCACGCGGACGTGGGAGAAATCCTGGACGTGGCTCCGGACGTCATCCTGAGCCACGACAATACGGCGGCCATCCGGCGCCTCTGGGCGGAATTCGGCCAGGCGCGCGTCGCGCATCCGGAGCGGCTGGCCATCACGCTGGATCACGCCGTGCCCGCGCCGACCCCGGTGCATGCCCAGAACCACCAGGAAATCCGCGCCTTCGTACGGGAACAGGGCATCGAGTTCTTCTTTGAAGCCGGACGCGGCATCTGCCATCAGGTCCTGTCGGAAGAGGTCGTGGTCAAACCGGGACAAGTCATACTGGGCGCGGATTCCCATACGCCGCACTTCGGCTGGCTGGGCGCTTTCGGCGCGGGCGTCGGCCGCAGCGAAATCGCCGCGCTGTGGGCCACGGGCGCCCTGTGGCTCAAAGTGCCGCCGACCCTGCGCATCCGCCTGGAGGGCGCATGGCCGCCCGGCGTGACGGCCAAGGATTTCGCGCTGCGCATCATCGGGGATTGGGGCGCGGACGGCGGCCTCTATCGTTCCGTGGAATTCGCCGGCGAGGCCATCCATGCCCTGTCCATCGACGCGCGCATGGTGCTGCCCAACATGATGGCGGAGTTCGGCGCCAAGAACGCGTACATCTGCCCTGACGACGTCACGTTGGAATACTGCGCGCGCCAGTGGGCCGCGCGTCTGGCCCGCGGCGGCCGGGACGCGGCCCCGGAGGACTTGCACGCGGAACTGGCCGCGGGGTGCCTCTATCCCGATCCGGGGTGCGCCCTGGAAGCCGAGCGCGTCTACCGGGCGGAGGACCTGGAACCCTACGTCGCCTGTCCCCACAACGTGGACAAGGTCACGCCCGTCTCGGCGTTGCGCGGGGTGAAGGTGGATCAGGCCTTCATCGGCACCTGCACCAACGGGCGGCTGGAAGACGTGGCCGCCGCCGCCGCCGTGCTGGCCGGCCGCTCCCTGGCGCCGGGCACGCGCATGCTGGTCATTCCCGCCTCCAGCCAGGTGCTGCAGGCCAGCGTGGAAGCCGGCTACGTCCAGACGCTTATCCAGGCGGGCGTCATGATCGGCGTGCCGGGATGCGGGCCCTGCATGGGCAACCATCTGGGCATTCCCGCGCCCGGGGAAGTGATCATTTCCAGCGCCAACCGCAATTTCCAGGGTCGCATGGGCACGCCGGAGGCCCGGATTTACCTGAGCAATCCCGCGGTCGTGGCCGCCAGCGCCGTCACGGGTTTCATTACCGATCCGCGCGCCCTCTGAACGCCCGTTGCGCTCCGGAACCGCCATGTCCGCCCCCTCCGTCGCCGGTCGTCTCTGGGTCTTCGGCGACAACGTCAATACCGACGTCATTTTCCCGGGCAAGTACACCTACACGCTGAAGGATCCGCAGGCCATCGCCGCGCATGCGCTGGAGGATCTGGATCCCGACTTCGCCCGCCGCGTGCGGCCGAACGACATCATCGTGGCCGGCTCCAACTGGGGCTGCGGATCCAGCCGCGAACAGGCCGTGTCCTGCCTGGTCTACGCGGGCGTAAGCGCCGTCATCGCGCGCAGCTTCAGTCGCATCTACTACCGCAATGCCCTGAACAACGGTCTGTTGGCCATCGAATGCCCCGCCTTCGCGGCGTGCGCCGAGGCCGGCGCGTCGGCCTCCGTCTCCCTGGACGCGGCGACCATTACGTACCATCAAACGGGGACGCGCTTTGCGTTCAAGCCGTTCAGCCCGAACGTCAGGCGCATTCTGGACGCCGGCGGCTTGATTCCCTTCATTCAGCGCCAGCTGGCCGCGGCCGACGCGCGGGGATAGCTATTCGTGCCCAGTCCATCCAGGACGAGGAGTTGCCATGAACGCCGAAGCTGTGTTGACCCGAGGGGACGCGGAGTGTCCCGCCTGCGGAGTGACCATTGAGGTGCAAGACGTCATGCTCAACGAAATCATCGAGTGCGACGATTGCGCGTCCGAATTCGAGATCATAGGGTTGGATCCGCTCGCGCTCGAAGCGTTGGCCGAAGACGAGGAAGACTACGGCGAATAGCCGGCGTCCCTGCCACCGATCGAGAGGACATCGCATGCGCATCGGCATCCTGTTCGGACGCATCCGCGTCGAGGAAAAAATGTTGATCGCCGCCTTCCGGGAACGGCGGATCGCCTTCGATCTCCTGGACGACCGCACCCTGGTTTTTCCCCTCGCGCCGGACCGGGAGGCCTTGGCGACGGAGTGGGCGCAGTACGATGCGGTGTTGATGCGGAATATCGCGCAGAGTCGGACGCTGGCCAGTCTCTACGCCCTGGAGGCCGCCGCCGTCGCGACGATCAACGCCCGCCGCGTCGTGGAAACGTGCGGGGACAAAATCCAGACGACGCTCGCGCTGACGCGGGCCGGCGTGCCTTCCCCGCGGACCGGCATGGCGTTTACGCCGGAGAGCGCGCTGGCGACTATCGAGGCCATCGGTTATCCCGCGGTGCTCAAGCCGGCCGTGGGTTCGTGGGGACGCCTGCTGAGCAAGGTCAACGATCGCGAGGCGGCCGAAGCCGTCATCGAACACAAGGAAGTGCTGGGCCATTACCAGCACAAGATCTACTACGTCCAGGAATACATCGAGAAACCCATGCGGGACATCCGCGCGTTCGTCGTGGGCGACGAGACGATTTGCGCCATCTATCGCGATGCCGCGCATTGGATTACGAATACGGCCCGCGGCGGCCAATCCAGCAATTGTCCCGTTACCCCCGAACTCGACGCCCTGTGCGTCCAGGCCGCCCGCGCCGTAGGCGGCGGCGTGGTGGCCGTCGACGTGCTGGAGGACCGCGCCCGCGGCCTGCTGGTCAACGAAGTCAACCACACGATGGAGTTTCGGAACAGCGTCGCGCCCACCGGCGTCGACATCCCCGGCCGCATCGTCGAGTATACGCGGGCCCGGGCCTGCGGCGAGATAACCTAGCCGCCCTTCGTTCCGCTCCCGGCCTCTGCTTGCGCCCATGAAAGAACGCATCACCGTTTCCATTGCCGGCGCGTCCGGCTACGTAGGCGGCGAACTGTTGCGGCTGTGGCTGGATCATCCGTACGCGGAGGTCAAGCAGATCACCAGCGAGCGGCGACGCGGCTCCGCCGCGCATTTCGCCCATCCCAACCTGCGCGGGCGCACGTCCCTGAAATTCGCGAGCCTGAACGATCTGGAACCGGCGGATCTGCTTTGCCTGTGCCTGCCTCACGGGGCGGCCATGCAACGCATGGACGAACTGGCCGCGCTGGGAACCTACGTCCTGGATTGCAGCGCGGATTTTCGCTTGACGGATGCGGAGACCTACCGGCGCTGGTACGGCCAGGATCATGCCGCGCCCGCCTGGCTGGACCGCTTCGTCTACGGGTTGCCGGAAACGCATCGCGAGGCCATCCGCTCCGCGCGCTATCTTACGGGCGTGGGATGCAACGCGACCGCCATCACCCTGGCCCTGCTGCCCCTCTTCCAGGCTGGATTGCCCTTGGCCCATCCTCAAGTAATATGCGAAGTCAAGGTAGGGAGCAGCGAGGCCGGCAACAAGGCGAACGACGGTTCGCATCATCCCGAACGGGCGCAGGCCATGCGCAGCTTCGCGCCGGTAGGCCATCGCCATACGGCGGAGGTGCAACAGGCGCTGGCGCTCTACGCGGCCGCGCCGTCCATTCACATGAGCGCGACGGCGATTGACAACGTGAGAGGCGCCTTGGCTACGGCCCATGTTTTCCTGGAGACGGACGTTACCGAAAAGGATATCTGGCGCGCCTATCGCCAGGCCTACCGCGCGGAACCCTTCCTGCGCCTCGTCAAAGGCGTCCGCGGCATCCACCGCCTGCCGGAGCCCAAGATTCTGGCCGGCAGCAACTACGCGGACGTCGGGTTCGCTTGGGATCAGGCCAGCGGGCGCGTCGTCAGCCTGTGCGCCCTGGACAATCTCATGAAAGGCGCGGCCGGCACGGCCGTGCAGGCCGTCAACCTCATGTTAGGCTGGGACGAAACGTTGGGCCTGTCTTTTCCGGGCCTTCATCCCGTCTGAGCCGGCTCGTCGCGCCCCGCATCCAGCAGGGACGCCATCCGGGCCACGTCGTCCGTCAAAAGGGCGTCCACGCCCATTTTCGCATAAAGGAACGCCCGCTTTTCCGGGTGCGGATCCAGCGGAGCCACCAACATGCGGTTGCGGTGCGCCCAAGGCACGTAGAAGGGATTCGCGAGCAGGTTGAGATAGAGCGGCCCGATGAGATCCCACGGGCCGGTCGGCGCGCGGAAGCGTTCCGAAACCAGCCCAATCGGCAATTCCGGACTGAGATTTCGCATAGCCATAAGACAGGCCGGAGCGAACGAGACCAGAAAACAGGAGGCCATCATGTCCTGCGCCTGCAGTTCGTCGATGAGAATCTGGCCGTACCCGGGCAGGGAAAAGCGCGGATCCTTGAGTTCCAAGAGCAGGCCGACGCTTTGGGTGCGCGCCAGCCGCAACAACTCGCGCAGGGCGGGAACGGTGTAGGCGCCGGCCTCGTACTGGCCCTCCATGGAGGTGGGAACGGAAGTCAGGACGTCCAGATCCAGATCCCCGACCGCTTCAGGCCGGCCTGCCGTACGCGCGAGCGTGCGGTCGTGATGAAGCGCGAGCTGCCGGTCCCGCGTAAACCACAGGTCGGTTTCGATGATGTGGGCCCCGCGCTGAATGCCCCGTTCGAACGCGGCCATGGTGTTTTCGGGCAGTTCGGCGGACGCTCCGCGATGGGCGATGACGAAAGGACGTCCGCGCGCCTGGCGCTGCCGGCGCACGGCCTGCCAGTCCCGAAAATCCAATGCCGGCAAACCGGTCATGACGCCTCCTTCAGCACGCGCGTCAATGCGTCGACGGCCGTCTGCGCCTGCGCGCGCTCAATGATGAGGGGCGGCAACAAACGCAAGACGCGCGGCCCGGCGTTGAGCACCAGCAAGCGATGCTCTTTCATCAGCGCTTTCATGAAAGGAGCCGCCCGCGTCCGCAGTTCAATGCCGATGATGAGCCCCCGTCCCCGAACTTCGCGCACGATTTTCAACGATCCGAGCCGTTCCCGCAACGCTTCCAGCAGTTCGGCGCCCATGCGCCGGGCATGAGGAATCAGGTTCAGGTCCTGATAGGCCGTCAAGGCTGCCGCGCCGGCTGCGCAGGCCAAGGGATTGCCGCCGAACGTGCTGCCGTGCGCGCCCGGAAAAAGGCGTTCATGCACGGCATCGGAAAACGCGACCGCGCCCATGGGGAAACCCGCGCCCAGTCCCTTGGCGAGGCACATGATATCAGGTTCCAGACCTGCCTGTTGGTGGCAGAACCAGGCGCCCGCGCGTCCCAGGCCGGTCTGGATTTCGTCCATGACCAGCAGCGCGCCCACCGCGCGGCAACGGGCCTGGGCCTGCTGCAGGTACTCGTCCGTACCCACGTTCACGCCGCCTTCGCCCTGGATCGCCTCCAGGAAAAGGGCAGCGGTGTTTTCCGTAACGGTCGCCGCGAGATCCGCCGGCTGGTTGTATTTGGCGTGAGTCACGTCCGGCATCAGCGGCGCGAACTTGTCCTTGCCCTTGGGCAACCAGCTCAGGGCCAAGGAGCCGGTGGTGCGTCCGTGGAAGCCCTTGGAGGCCGCGACCAGTCCGGATCGCTCCGTGGTCAAGCGCGCCAGTTTCAGCGCGATCTCAATGCTTTCCGTGCCGCAGTTGCACAGGTAGACGTGCCGCAGATGGGCCGGCAGAATGCCGCTCAGCTTGTGCAGGAAACGGCCCCGCGCCTCGCCGTAGAAAAAGGAAGGCAGGGACATGAGCGTAGCGGCCTGTTCCGCAATGGCCTGGGCGATGATCGGATGCGCATGCCCTAGGAGAGCAATGCCCTGCGCCGAGGTGAAATCCAGATAGCGGTTGCCGTCCGCGTCGAACAGGTACGCGCCCGCGCCCCGCGTGAAGACCGCCGGATCCCGGCGCGCAACGATGCCGCCGGCTACGCGTTCCTCAATGTCCGCCCACGAGTTTGGCGATGCGTCCATAGATACGTTTTCCTAGTTCCCGATATGGGTTCCGGCCCCTTGTTCCAAGGCCTGGCGAATGGGAGAGGCCGCGCGTCCGTCCGCGAAGATGACGGTCGTCACGCCCTGCGCCAGGGCTTCCTGCGCGCCCATGATCTTCCGCTTCATGCGTCCTTCCGCCACGGCCATGTACGCGTCCACTTCCGCCGCCGGGATGGCGGAAATCAAGGAAGTCTCGTCCGGATACCGCGCCAGCAGCCCCGGCACGTCGCTCAGGTAGAGCAGGACGCGCGCCTGGTAATGGACCGCCAGGCGCGACGCGACGGCGTCTCCGTCGACGTTGATCGCTTCGTGGGCGTGGGACAACGCCGGCGGCGTTACGACCGGCAGGAAACCATGCGCCAGCAACAGATCCAGCAGGGCGGGGTTGATCGTATCCACCGTCCCCGTCCAGTCATCGCGGATCACCATGCGCCGACCGTTCCGGCGCACCCGGATCCTGTCCTTGCGCCGGCCTTGCACGATGCGTCCGTCCATGCCGCTCAGCCCCACGGCGTTGATGCCGCGGGCCTGCAGCAATTCCACCCACATTTTGTTGAGCTTGCCGCAGTACACCATCTCGAAAATCTCCAGCGCGGCGCGGTCGGTCCGACGGCTCGTGATGCCGCTTTCGCTGGTAACGAATTCAGGGGGATGGCCCAACGCGGCGGCGATTTCATTGGTATGCCCGGCGCCCCCGTGGACGAACAACAGGCGCGTGCCCTGGGCGACCACATGCTGCAGATCGTCCGCGATACCCTCTACGTTGAGATCCGTGCCGCCTCCCGTCTTGACGATAACCATATCCGCCTTCCTTACGCGTCGGCCCGTTTCCGGGCCGTCAGGGCTACAGAGGCTGCAACTCGCTATGCTATGCTACAAGTTCCGAACAGGGCAATCCATCCGCCAGAGGCCTAGGGAATTATATCCATGAATACGCCGTACAAGGTATTCGTGACGGACTACGCATGGCCTGCTCTCAACGAAGAACTGGCGATTCTGGAGCCGGTAGGCGCCTGTCTGGAATACGTCTCGAACTATACGCGGGAAACCTTGCTGGAATGCGCGGCCACGGCGGATGCCATCATGACCTGCTGGCATCCGGTGCCGGAGGACGCCCTGCGCGCCGCGTCCCGTTGCAAAGTCGTGAACCGGTACGGCATCGGCTTGGACAACATACCCGTGGCCTTGGCGACGGAATTGGGCATGCTGGTCACGAACGTGCCGGATTTCTGTCTGGACGAACTGACGGATCAGGTGATGGCCTATATCCTTGCGTTCGCCCGTCAGCTGCCCGCGCTGGACGCCAACGTCAAGGCGGGGCAGTGGAAGAGGGAAACGGACTTTCCCATTCGCCGGTTGCGGGGGCAGACACTGGGTCTGGTCGGCTTCGGCCATACTGCCCGCCAGCTGGCGCCGAAAGCCGCGGCTTTCGGATTGGAGGTGCTGGCCTTCACCCCGCGTCTGCAAGAAGCGCAGTTGTTGCCCGGGGTCACGCGGGCAGCCTCCCTGCGCGATCTGTTGAGGCAGTCGGATTACGTTTCCATCCATGCGCCGCTGCACCCCGAAACGGAACGCCTTTTCAACGCGCAGGCCTTCAAGGCGATGAAAAAGAGCGCGGTGCTGATCAATACGGCCCGCGGGGCTATCGTGGATGAAGACGCGTTGCAGGCGGCCTTGGCGGCCGGGGACATCGCCGGCGCCGCGTTGGACGTGCGCGTGGCGGAACCGCCCAGCCAGCCGGCACCTTGGCAGGAGCACCCTCGCGTCCTCATGACGCCGCACTCCGCTTTCTATTCGGAAGAAGCGTTGCAGGAACTGGCCCGGAAGGGAGCGCAGAACGTGGCTGACGCGCTCTGCAACCGGATACCGAAATACTTGGTGAATCCCGCAGTGTTGGAGCAAGACAACTGCCGTCTGAACCGTTCGGCTGGCAGTTAGCTCCGCGTACGCCCTTCTGGCTCCTGGGCAACCGCATAGGCCTTTGTACGGAAAGGGGCGTCTTTCGTCAGGCAAGAACGTTTCAAGAACGCGCTTCGCACGCCCGCGCGTTGTCCAGCTGGCATTCTCGCTCCGTTAGGGGATGAGCAGTCAAGAACCGCAGTTTACGCCTACCGCATATCTTCCCATTGAGCGCACGAGGAGCGTCCCATGGCCGTACGCGGCATCGCCAACGAGAACGATTTCTTTTCGGAGCACTACCTGTCCGCGCGTTTCGAGAGCGATCTGCGCGCCTGGGAACGGGAAGCCGGGCTGGAGGCGGCCTCCGCGGCGCGGCCGGCGCTGGCGCGGCTGTGCCAGCGCAGCCGGGAGGCGCACGCGCGGGCGTTGCCGGGACGCACATTGCCCCGCGCCTGCGGCGAATTCCAGCTGGCTCTGCTGGATGCCCTCGGGTACGAACGCCGTTACGAACCGCACGTCATCACTTTGGGGAACGCCTTCGTCTCCCTGCCTCTGCTGTGCCGCGTGACCCGGGCCTCCGCGGCGGACGCGTTGTGGCTTGTGGAGGCGCGGGAACCAGTCGGGGCCGACGCCTGGGGCCAGGATCCGCTGACGCTGCCCTTCGTGGCCGCACGCTATCCCGCCGCGGAGCCGACGCTGCCGTCCGCGGAATGGACGGTAGAGCGAGCGGTGGAGGCGGGCATCTACGGCCAATCCCGACCGCCGCGCTTCGTGCTGGTGATGAGCCTAGCGCAATGGGTGCTGCTGGATCGCGAGAAATGGGCGGAAGGCCGCCAGTTGCGTTTCGATCCGGAAGAGGTGCTGGCCCGCGCCGACGCGTGGCGGGCGGCCCGCGGCCTGCTGCACCGGCAGTCGCTGGTGCCGCACGGCGCCGTGCGCGGCCTGGAACGTTTCAACGAGGAATCGCGCCGGCACGCCCAAGGCGTGTCCGCGGATCTCAAGTACGCGCTGCGGGAAGCGGTGGAGATCCTGGGCAACGCGGTGGTGGCGCGGACGATCGCCGAACGCCGCCGCCAAGGACGCGCGATCTGGACGGGATCCGAGGCCCTCCGGCCCGAACGGGTTACGCGGGAATGCCTGCGTTTCCTCTATCGCCTGCTGTTCCTCTTCTACGCGGAGGCGCAACCCGAATTGGCTCCGCCCGGCCTGCGGGATCTGGTCTATCGGGACGGATACAGCCTGGAGAGCCTGCGCGATCTGGAAATGCAGCCGTTGCCGCCGGGCGGCGCGGATACGTTCTTCCTGCACGAGTCGCTGCAGACGTTGTTCGGCTTTCTGCGGGACGGCACGCCGCTGCGGGAACATCGGTCCGCGCTGGCGGGTGCGGAGGAGGGCGTGGCCCACCACGAATTTCAGATCGTCGGCTTCCGCACCGCGCTGTTCCAGGAGCAGCCGCTGCTGGATCGGCAGCCGCTGCCCGACCGCGTGCTGCAACGGGTGATTGCGCTGCTGTCCCTGTCGCGGGCCGGCAAGCGCGGCCGGGGGCGCATTTCCTACGCCCAGCTGGGCGTGCATGAACTGGGCTCGGTGTACGAGGCGTTGCTGTCGTTTGACGGCTTCTGCGCGCCTGAGGATCTGATCGAGGTCAAGCGCAAGGGCGAGGACAATCCGGATTCCTTGGCGCGGGCGTGGTTCGTGCCCCTGACCCAAGCGGACGAGTATGATGTCGATGAGATTCGATACGCGCAGAATGAACCGCGTCTCTATCCCCGGGAGATCTTCGTCTACCGGCAGACGGGATACGCGCGGGAGATCCACGCCTCCTACTATACGCCGCAGGCCCTGACCGCGACGACCGTACGGTTGGCCATTGAGGAACTGTTGCCGACGCGGACCGCGACCGCGGACGCGATTCTGGAGCTGCACCTCTGCGAACCGGCCATGGGGTCGGCGGCCTTTCTGATTGAGGCCGTGAATCAACTGGCGGAGATCTACCTGCGGCGCAAGCAAAAGGAACTGGGCCGGACTTGGAACCCCGCGCAACTGACGCGGATGCGGCAACGGGTGCGCGCGCATATCACGGCGCGCAACGCTTTCGGCGTGGACCTCAACGGCGAAGCGCGGGCCATGGGCGAAATCTCGCTTTGGCTCAACGGCATGGAGGCCGGCGGCTTCCTGCCCGAGCTGCAGCACACGTTGCAGGTCGGCAATTCCCTGATCGGCGGTCGCCGGGAGACCGTGGCCTTCGTCCCGCGTACGCGGCGCGGGCGCACGGAATATCGCCCGTCCGACGCCCGTCCGCATCGGTTGTCTTTCGCGGAACGGAGGGCCGACGACGCCATCTATCACTTCCTGCTCCCGGTGCCTGAGATGCTGGACTTCAAGCTGGCCAAAAGCACGGACTGGCTCTTGCCGCCAGAGACGAACGGCCAAAGTAGAGCATGGAAGAAGAAAACGGCTCAAGCCTGGAATGAACGCGAGATGGGCGTTCTGCGCCGCCTCTCCGCGACGATTGATGAATTATGGCGCGAGACCGTGGAAGAGAAAGCCTTGTGGCGGGAACTGTACGAAGAGACGCTGCCGGCTGTCTTGAACGGGGGGGGGGGGGGGGGGCATCTTCCTCCTGTGGCACGACAGAGTCGTTCCAGTCGGAGGCGCATGATCGGCTGCAGTTGGCCATGGACTACTGGTGCAGCCTGTGGTTCTGGCCCTTGGACGCCCTGGAGCATCTGCCCGCGCGCGGGCAGTTCCTGGAGGATCTGAGCCTGATCCTGACCGGGCACTGGGGCGCGGAGCCCGCGGGGCTTTCGGATATGTTCCGCGTGGAGGAACTGGAAGAGACCGAACGCCAGGCGGAGCGCACCTTGCTGGAACGGCGGATCCGTCGGATTCCCTTCACCGAATTGGACGCTGTCTTGGGGGAACGGTATCGGCTGGTGCCGGAGATAGCCGCGCGGGAACGCTTCTTCCACTGGGAACTGGCGTTCGCCGACATCTTCGCCGCGGCCGGCGGCTTCGATCTGATCGTGGGCAATCCTCCGTGGACGACCTTGGACTGGAAAGACTCCGAGTTTCTGGCGCAATACGAACCCCGAATCATCGTGCGCAAATGGAGCGCGGATCAGGTGGCGCGCCGGAAACGCGACATTCTGGCTACGGACGACAAGCGCAAGTCTTGGGCCGCGGCGTTTCGGGCTGCAACGGGCCAAACGGCCTTTTTCCGGCATCCTTGGCCCTACCCGGACTTGGCGGGTTTGCCCAACACGTACAAAGCCTTTCTGTTGCAGGGTTTTCGCCTCGTCAAGGCCCAGGGAATGGTAGGCTTCGTTCACCCCGTAGACCATCTGAAGGATCCCAAAGGCCGCGCCTTGCGCCGCGCCTGCTATCAACGGCAGATTTGGCTGTTGCAGTTCACTAATGAACGTCATCTGTTTGCGGATATACATCACAGTACTGCGTATGCGATAGGCATTTATCGCGGCCAAACAGATGATCCTCACTTTCGCCTAATGGCGAACCTGTTTGACCCGCATACCGTTACCGAATCGTTGTTGCACGACGGCGCGGGCCCGGTTCCCGGCATCAAGGATGGGCGCAACAAGTGGGAGCTGCGAGGCCATCGCAGTCGTATCATCCAGCTGGATGCCCAAGCTCTCCAAAGGCTTGGCAGCGTCCTGGATCTGGGCGTGACGGCCGAGGAAGTGCGCTTGCCGCTTCTGCATGCGCAGGCACTCGTCGATTCGCTGGTCAAGATGACCCGCGTACCCGACCGCTTGGGCAATCTGGCGGGAAGTGTTCTGCAGGACAGCATGTGGCACGAAACGGGCGACCGCAAGCCACCCGACCCGGTCTTCCAGCGCCGGACGGATTTCTATGCTGATCCGCGCGAGATGATCCTGCAAGGCCCCATCTTTGGCTTGAGTAACCCTTGGGCTAAATGCCCGCGTCCCAACTGCAAGAGCAGTAACGACAATGACGTCATCGATCTGACGGTCATCCCCGATGACTATCTCCCGCGGGTCAATTACACCCCGGTCATTTCTTGGGAGACCTATCGCAACAAGGTGCGACAGGTACCGTGGGATGCGGCAACGAGGCATCTGGATTGTTGCCGGCTTTTTCTACGCAGATACGTTGGCGCTGCCAGTGAACGCTCGCTGCAATGCGCGATTTTCGGCGAGGGATTCGCCCACGTTCACGTGGGCGAATCCCTCGCCTTCAAAAATTTGGCTACTCTACTTCAAGTTTGTACTTTGTGGAACTCCGTACCTTACGACTTTATCGCCAAATCATTCCAAATGACCAACATGTTCTGGTCCTTCACATCTCAACTGCCCTTGGTTTCGCTTCCGACTACCGCGTTGCATCGCACCTTGCAGCTCAACTGCCTGACGTCGCACAACGCGCCGCTGTGGAGTGAACTGGCTCCGGGCTACGCGCCCTTGCCTTGGGCAGGCAACCATCCTTGCCTGGATGCGGAAGGCCCTCAATGGGCTGCATCGCAATGGCAGCGACAGTGCGCCTTGCGCCGCGACTACGTCCGCCGTCAGGCTCTGCTGGAGATCGATGTTCTGGTAGCCATGGCCCTCGATCTCTCCCTCGACGAACTGATCCAGATCTATCGCCTGGTCTTTCCGGTCATGCGCAACTACGAAGAGAACACCTGGTACGATCAGCACGGCCGCATCGTTTGGTCGCCGATTACGGGCAAGGGCCTGAAGATGCCGCGCAGCGAGTGGGAACGGCACCGCGCGCTGTCGCAAGGCTGCTTGGCCGAGGACGTCGAGGACAATTTCCTGCCGGACGGGCCGCACCTCCGCACCATTGAATACCAGGCTCCCTTCACGCGCCCCGACCGCGAGCGGGATTACCGGCAGGCGTGGGCGTACTTTGACAAGAATCTTTGATGCAGGCGTAATCCGCGTCGGGAAAACGGGTTACGCCCGCGGTGGGAAGCCGCGGGCTATTCCGTCCAGGCTCGCTCCATTCAACGCGGATGCCAATGCGGAACGTCTCTCCTACCCGCCTGAACGCGAATCGTTGGCCCTGCCTGCAGGCAATAAATTCAAGTCCACGCCCCAGATTGCGAGATTGGCCAGGGCCATCTTGCATACCATGGTGTAGGCCGGATCGTAGATATTGCCCAAGTCATATCTGACGCATTGCCCCATCATCGTATGCGCCGCGATGAGGTCCATGCCCAAATCCTGGGTCAGCCAACGGGACATTTCGGTCGTCGCGTGTTGCGTGGCCTGATCCAAAGGGCGGGCATTGCCCAACGTAAAAATGAACTGCCCGCCGCGACCGCGCGGCCAATGAATGCGCCACCCCGGGATGATCTCGACCGTGAATTCCACGTCGCTGGAAATTTCTATGCCGGTGCCGACGATCTCTCCATCCCCCTGCAATGCGTGGACGTCCCCCAGGAAAAACAGGGCTCCGGGCACGGCCACGGGAAAATAGAGTTCCGCGCCCTCCCTTATGCCCACGTAGTCCATGTTGCCGCCATGAGGGCCGGACGTAGCCGTGGAAATGGCCTCGCCGCCGTCCGGGGCTACGCCCAGACAGCCGATCATCGGCTCAATCGGAAGCCAGGGATAGCGGTCCGGCGCGGATTTGCTGCGCGCCTGGGCCAAGCCTGCGGTCAGGTTCACGTCCCATACGGTGATTTCGTTGGCGGCGTCCCGCGGCGGCATCGCAAGCGCGTAATCGGGATCCAGCGCGTTCGGGGCGATGACGTTGCGCGTCCATCCCGTGGCGCGATTCGGTCGGATGACGTCGATGGTTATCTTGAGGGTCTGCCCGGGCTGGGCGCCCGCGACATGGAAGGGTCCCGTCATGGGATTCGGGCGTGGCGCCACGATTTGCCCCCGGTCGTCGGCTCCCCGCGCGTCTACGGTGGTGGTTCGTACCCGGTCGCCGGGCTGGATTTCGCATACGGCGTCATGCGTCCCCAGCGTATTGAAATAGCGTTCAGGCGTAAAATGGCGAACGGCCATGGCGCGTACCTCTGTAGTGAACGTGACTAAGGAAATCAGGCTATAGGAACGACTTTTCCCAATCCTGCCATGCGGGTTGGCTCTTGAAGCCCAACTTCAGGTTGAGATCGAACATGGGATTGTTTTCCTCGTTCCCGGTGTCGAACTGCTTGGCCTCCCGCGCTTGCGCCTGGCGGATGGACGTGAGTTTGAGCGCCATGGCGATGCCTTGGCGCCGATAGGCGCGGCAGACTCCCGTCAGCCAGACGTACCAATGATCCGGCTGCGATTGGGCCGGCCCCACAGCCGTCACGCCTGCGTAGGGACCGAACCGCGCCCGTTCCGCCTTCTCGTGCTGGGCGACGGCAATGACCCAGATGTCGGCCGCGAAGGAAGGGTGCCGGAATATTTTGTCGAATTCTTCCATCGGGACGGGGCGCGGCGGCAAGGGACTGGGAACGTCCAGATCAATTTCCACCCAGGCTTCGTACAGTTTCCGATGCCAGTCCGGGTCATGGGCTTGCAGGTAATCCAAGTGGCAAAAACGAAACCCTTTCGCCTCCGCCTTTTCCACTTTCCCGGCGAACGGCGCGAAGTCAAAATCCGCTACCTGCAAGGTGGAATTGGGATACCGCATCGTCGGGCGATAGCCGTTTTCCTTGAGCCAGGTTACCCGCGTGACCTTGTCCTCGCGCATGCTGGTTAGCAAAGCCTGGATCGTTCGCCCTTGCAATTCCTGGAGCACGAAGGATTCGACCCGGGCATGGATGGACCGGCCTTCAAACGTCAGGCCGTCGTATTGGGGCAATACCAGATAACCGAAGTGGTATTTGTCCTTGACCTCCAGCCAATAGGGGTCCGCGTACGTGCCGGAGCCGATGATGTTCCCGTCCCATTCAATCACGAACCGTTGGCGCAGCTTGTCCTTGCGCGCTTCCCTGTCGCTGAATTTCCAGTCTTCGATGGAACCGGGCGGATTCTCGGGCCAGTAGACGTCGCTGACGCGGATGCAGGCTTGGTATTCCTCATCGGTGGGATTGAAATGGCGCATGGTCAATAAGGGCTGCATCTATCCTCTCGCTTGAAGTAGCAGGGGTATGCTCATTCTGAGTGGCTTTTTCCGCTGTAGTCTCGCATAAGGCGCCGACGCGCGCACATTTGGCCTCTCCTGCAACGGATGCGCCCTCCAAGAGCAACCAGGTCCGTACGTCAAGATGTTTAGGCGGAACATCTGCCCGCAAAGCCGTTCGCGATCCGTTGACGCTATGAATGTCCGCGCGGATGCCCGTAGCGACAGGACAGATCAAGGGCGACAAAACCGATAGCGTAGCGCTATGTCCGGCGCGGTCTCAATGCATGAAGGGCGGGACGGCGGTCGCCGACGAGGGCGCGGCCGGGCCGCGCCGCGGTCACTGCGGCAAGACCATGGCCTTGACGACGCGGATTAACTCTTGTCCGTATTCCTGCAGCTTCCAGGTACTGAGCACTTGGCGCTTGGCCAAGGCATCCATCGTCATAGGCCTGTCTTCCGCGATGACCTGCAAAGCGTACTTGCTCAACACCAATTCGGAATCGACGCCGCGGTTCTGGGAAGTGTCGTAGCGCCACTTGCGCAGGGCCTGAAACAGGTCGTCCTGCTGGCGTTCCGCTTGGGACAGGGCATGGGCGCCGGCGGGCCGCCGCGGCCGGGCGGGCGCGTTCGTCTTTTGGCCGGTCCTGATCGCCTCCAGCAGCGACCGGCCGTAGGCGCGGATCTGATCCGACGTCAGGCATTGGCACCGCCTCAGGGCCGCCCAGTCCGCAGGCTGTTCCCGCGTGAGAATCAACAGGGGCTTGTCGCCCAGAATCTTGAAGCGCGGGCAATCCGCCCGCTGGGCCGCCGCTTCGCGCCAGCGCCAGAGGCTCTGGTACACGTTCATCAAATGGATGGGCACCCGTTTGGTCGCCTGGTGATCCCAGAAGGTCTTGGCCGGCGTGCCGAACCGGGAATAGTCGCGTTGCGCGATTTCTTCCATAATGGCCAGCCCCTCGCGCCAGCGATTGCATTCGCGTAACGCTTGCAAAAAGTGCCGGTATAGCGGAATCAAGTAGATTACGTCCTCGCAGGCATACTGGATCTGCTTTTGCGTCAGCGGCCTGCGTCCCCAATCCGATGTCTGGAAGTTCTTGTTTTGCTCAATGCCGCAGTATTGGGCCAGGAGAGTGCCCAGGGTCGTGCGTTTCATGCCGACCAGCCGCGCGGCGATTTGGGTGTCGAAGAGATTGGCCAGCCGGATTTGAAACTCCTTCCACAGATGCCCGAGATCGTTGGTGGCGGCATGCAGAATGAATTTCTTGTCCGGATTCTCGAAAATCGGTTTCAGACGGCGCAGGTTGACCCGGTTCGGATCCACGAGGAAAACCAGGCGGGAATCAGCGGTGGCGCCCGCCGCGCGGCTTTGCACCGCGAATTGCACGAGGCAGACGCGCGGCGCGTAGCTGAACAGGTTGTTGCTTTCCGTATCCAGGGCAATCAGGGAGTGGGCTTGCAGCACCCGCTCCAGCTGTTGGAACGCGTCTTCGGAATCGACGAAGACGCACCGCGACCAACGAGTGTGCTTATTGCGCGTAAAGAAGGGAGTTTGAAGAGCTGCCATGAAGAGTGCGACGATGAAGGGGAATTACGCTCTCACAAGAGTCATCAGTCATTATAGGACGCGGACGCCGCACTGTCAATGACGCGTCGATTCGCTATCCGAAAATCAAGCCTGGCGCGCCCCGCGCGCCGGCTTGGGAGCCGCGTTCCGCGCCGCGCCGGCCCGGGAAGGCTGATCAGGTCATGAATCTCTCCGTTCCAGCCCCTTCCTGTCCTAAAATGGAGAGCAGGAACCTAGCCGAGGCCAAGGAGCGCCAGCGTCGCCGTGTTGAACGTCACCGTATGCACCCAGGACGGACGCGTGCTGCGCAATCCCGCCGATGCGGAACTGAAGCGCATGGCGGAACGCGGGCAATGCAACGTATGGTTCGAGCTGCATGATCCGACCGAAGACGAATTGTCCCGGGTCCTGGACGACTTTACGGCCGTCCATGCCTTGACGCTGCGGGACGTGCGCCAACCGGTCAGAGCGCCCAAGGTAGACAACTACGGGGAGTACGTCGTGGTGTCGTTCCACTCCCTGCAGGCCCAGTCCGAATCGTTTTTCCTGGACACGCTGGGGCATACGGCCATCGTCGGACGCCAGTTCCTCGTGACCGTGAGCGCTGCAGACGGCTCGCCGGAAGCGTCTGACCCGATGGCGGAGGAAGGCCACCCGCGCGAGCACTGGATCCAGGCGCTGCAAGAGGGACCCGCTCTGCTCTTGTACCGCGTGCTCGGCCGGCACGCGGACGCCAGCCGCACAGGCATTGAGGCGCTGGAGAGCGCTTTGGAGTCGCTGGGGGACGTGATTTTCACGGAGAAGCTGTCGCAGGCCAGCCAGAACCAGATCATGGACGATATTTTGACCGCCAAGCATACCGCGCTGCGCTTGCACCGCATTCTGGAACCCCAGGCGGAGGTCATGGCCCAACTGGGGCGCGAACGCTTTCCGGTCATTCCCCCCGATACCCGCATCTTCTTTCAGGACATGCAGAATCGCTGGCTCTATCAAGCGGCGCTGGCGAATACGCTGCGCGAATTGGCCACGAGCACGATGACCACGCATCTGACGCTGGCCAATCACAGGCTCAACGAAGTGATGAAGGTGCTGACCGTCATCGCCACCATCTTCATTCCGCTGACGTTCGTCACCGGCATCTACGGCATGAATTTCCGGCATATGCCCGAATTGCAGCAGCCGTGGGCCTACCCGGCCACGCTCGTCCTGTGCCTGCTCGCGGCGCTGGCGATGTTTCTGGTATTCAAACGCAAGCGCTGGTTCTGACGGCCGCGTCAAAGGAACGAAACTGTTATGTCAAACAATATCGCATTCCGCCCCGCCTCGGCCAAGGACTACCCGGCGGTCATCCAGATGTGGCTCAGCGGCATTTCCAGCGATCGCGTCGCCATCGCGCAAGTGGCCGACACGTGGTGGAAACGCCTGCTGTTCAGGCATGTGGCGGGACGCAAGATTTTCATTCAGGACATGGACACCTTCGTGCTCGAAAGGGACGGCGCGGTGCGCGGCTACGCGGCGCTGCAAAAGGAAGAGCCGACCGTGAGCGTATTCGATTGGGGCCTGGATCTGGAGTGGGCGGGCGAAGGGCGGCCAGCCTTTCAGGTTATGTTGGACGGCGTCCTGGATTACGTGTACGAACTGGAGGATATGGACGTATTCGTGATCGGCGTCGACGCGGACAACCCGCGCGTAAAGGAGGCTTTGGCCGAACAGGATGACTTTCACTGCATGGACTACCAGTCCCAGCAATTGGTAGCCGAACTGCCGTTGGCCCAGACGCAACCTAAAGGCGATATGGCGCTGGCTCTGTCCCACAGGCCTCAGCATGACTACAGGAAGGAAATGGAGGCCTGGATCATGCTGGAGTACGAAGGCCGCCGCGCGGACGGCGAAATCGCCTTCACCGTGCATGCCGCGTTGCCTACCCGTTCGCAACTGTATGAAATCAAGTCGTCGGACGTGCCCATCGGCTACGCGCAATACTCCGCCCATCAGGCGGAGGGACGCTTCCTGTACGCTCTGTTGCCCGAGTATTGGGGGCAGGACATAGAAAAACTGCTTATTACGGCTTGCTGCCTCCAATTGGCCAAGAATATGGAGCGGGTGCGCATACGAACGTTCAGCGCCGCCCATATGCAGGCCAGTCGCGCCGCGCTGGAAACGCTGGGCCTCAAGTGGGAACCGGCCCCGTGGGAACGGTGGGTCCATCTCCTGTACGAGGAAGACGACGAGGCTTAGCCAAGGCGCCGCGGCGTTCCAAGCGGAACCGGACGCGGGAAGCATAGGCTATAATTTCTACAGTTTTCAGGCAGGCATCAAGACAGCCCTTTCAGCATTGGGCCGTAATCGCCAGCAGGCTATCCGCGCCGACATGCGCAAGTTAGACCGAATCGGCATCCGCGGATTTAGATCCATTCGCAATCAGACGTTGACGCTGGGGCCATTGAACGTATTGATTGGAGCCAACGGAGCGGGCAAATCCAACTTCCTGGAAACGTTTCATTTCGTGAAACAGGTCATCAATCAGAATCTGGCCCGCTATACGCTTGCCCAAGGCGGAGCGGACGAAATCCTATACAGGGGGAGAGAACATTCCCCTGAAATGATCTTCAAGTTTGATTTCACCAACGAAGCGGCATCTGCGCCTAGCAGTTACGAAGTCAAACTGACCGGTACGGATCAAGATCTTTTGTTCCTGGGAAAGGAAACCCTGTATGCCCATACGCCGGACCTTTTCTCCCAGCAACAGGAAATTGCGATCGGACGCAATTTACGAGAATCAAATCTAAATAATTTGAAATCCAAATCCAAAATTATAAAGGAGGCCTGCCTCAATTTGCAGAGTTGCCGACGATACGACTTTCGCAGTGCAAGCGCCGCGGCCCCTTCAAGACGGCCTTGCCCTTTGCATGACAATCGCTTTTTGCGTCCCCGAGCCGACAATCTGGCCGCCTGCCTGTACTTGATGAGGGAAACCCAGCCCGTTGCTTTTGAATTGTTGGAAGGGCAAGTGCGCCAGGTAGCCTCCTTCTTCGATGCGTTCCACCTTGAACCATTATTGCTGGATCCGGAAAAATTCAGCTGGAATGGAAGGAGAAGGGGAACGATAGGTACTTCAGCGTCTCATCAATGTCAGACGGCACCCTGCGGTTCATTTGCCTGGCTACTTTGCTGATACAACCGAAGCTGCCTAATCTGGTGCTTGTGGATGAACCGGAAATCGGCCTGCATCCCCATGCCCTCGCGCATTTGGCCGGCTTGTTGCGTTTGGCTGCGCAACGGACGCAGTTGATTGTCGCGACCCAATCCGTAACGCTGGTTAACCAATTGACGCCCGCGGAAGTTTGGTTCGTTGATCGTATAGAAGGCGCCAGCGTATTCCGCCATCTGAAGAATGGGGATCATAGCCGCTGGCCAGACGATTGCGCGCTGGGAGATCTGTGGGAAACGAATATGATCAAAGCCTTTCTTTAAATGCAAATTTGCGGGCTGGTTGAAGGCCGAATGAAACAGCCGTTTTCAGAGGCGACGTTTCGACTTATAGCGTTGCGCGGAGACAACTTCAGAGTGTAAGCCGTCTTGGAAAACCCATCCTGAATGAGGAATTGCCCGGCGCGCAAAGGAAAACGGCCTGAGATACCGCACGGTTAATGCCGCGCGCCGTGGCGCGAACGCCGTCAACTCGGCGCGCCCGACCGGTACCCGGTCAGTTCCGCATAGCCCCTGCCTTCAATCGCCGCGCCGTCTTTTTCGCACGCGACCGCGACCGCGCCTTCCCAGTAGGTCGAGAAACCGCGAAACTCCTGATCCGCGGCCAGAGCCTCCATGTCGCAGGCCAGGGACACCGCAGGAATGATCATGGTCCACGCGCTGGGATACCGTATGCCTGAAGCGGCGCTTTGCCAATGCGCGTCGACCTTCCATTCCACGGCGTCGTTCTTGAACTTATGCACTCGGCCCGAGGGCTCCAGATAGGTGTTGACGAATGTCGGATCAACGCTCCCGTCGCGCAAGCGCACGCGGGCCATCATCAAGGCCGAACCGTCCGGCCACTGCAGGCCGAACCAATCCCAACCCGCGCCGCCAACGGGCAAGGACGAGGTTCCCCATTCGTGATCGAACCAACTGACGCCGGTGACGTTCACCGCATCCGCCCCCAATTGCAGTTGTCCTTGGGTGTTCAATTGCACGAGGCTGTAATAGAAATTGGCTTGGCCCGATCCCGATCCTTTCCGGCTGAAGCCGTCCTGGCCATGGAGCAGCGGCGGACCGTTGGCGGACAGGGTCAAATCGATGGCGAAAGGTACGGCATCGTCGTTATGGGCATAGGCTGTGAGCGTTATCCCGTCGTCGTCGTTGATGCGGGCCTGCCAGTCGTCCAAATATACGAATACGTCGGCATTCCGCGTCTCGACGCCGCCCAAGCCCACGGCAGAGCGCCCGAAGCGTTCCTGGCTGTAGTAGGTTTGACGAGGCACGTTGGTCACGGCGAAATGCGCCATGAGGACTTCCGACTGGGACAATACAGTAGAATCGAGGACGAGCCGCGGATCATCCGCGCGGGCCAGTCCGATGCGAAAGAAGGTTAGTTGATACCCGTATTCATGCCCTTGGTCGCTAGTCAGGTTGCCCGTGAAATACCACCATTCCAGTCCATACTGGGGATGCGCCTGGTGGTCCAGAGGAAAAACCAGCTCGGCAGGAGCCTGAACTTGCTGAAATTGCGCTTGACGGCCCGCTTCCAGCATCGAAACGTAGTTGCCGACGCGGACTTCCGGAGTGGCCGCGGTGCGACTGCAACTGACCAAGAGGAGCGCCAAGCACAGTCCCGCCAGCGCGCGACCCAAGCGAAAAGCGTACGGCATGGCATTCACTCCTTGCATTATCAGCCGCGAGGCTCGCAAGGCCTCCTGTTCCTTTGAGGCATTCAAAGCATGAAGTTTACCCTTTCTCCCTTCGCTCATCGCCATATCGGTCCCTCTGAAACCGATATCCAATACATGCTCGACCGTCTTGGCCATGCGTCCCTGGAGGAGATGCTGCAAGCCGTCATGCCGGAATCCATACGCCTGGCCGCGCCCCTGCGGTTGCCGTCCCCTTTGACGGAAAGGGAAGCCTTGGCCTACCACAAGGAAATGGCTCGCTCCAACCGCAACATCAAGAGCTTCATTGGCCAAGGCTTCCACAACTGCTTCACGCCGCCCGTGATCCGGCGCAACATTCTCGAAAACCCCTGCTGGTACACTCAATACACGCCTTATCAAGCCGAAATCGCCCAAGGGCGCCTGGAAGCGTTGCTGAATTTCCAGACGCTGGTCTCGGATCTTACGAGCTTGCCGGTCGCCAACGCATCCTTGCTGGACGAGGCCTCCGCCGCCGCCGAGGCCATGTTGCTGTGCCATCGCGCGCGTCCCCGTCGGTCCGAAGCCGATACGTTCCTGCTCTCGGATCGATGCCATCCGCAGATTCTGGCCGTCGTGCAAACGCGGGCGCGGGCATTGCGCATTCGGACGCGCATCAGCCCGGTCGCGGAGTTCGATCTGGACGCGCGCGTCTTCGGCCTTTTGCTGCAGGTCCCTGATACGGACGGCCGCTATTTCGCCTATCAAGAATTATGCGAAGAGGCGCACGCCGTCAATGCGCTGGTGGCCGTAGCCGCGGATCCGTTGGCGTTGACGCTTTTCAAACCGCCAGGCGAATGGGGCGCGGACATTGCCGTCGGCACGACGCAACGCCTCGGCATGGGCATGGGCATGGGAGGGCCTCACGCCGCGTTCATGGCTACTCGCGCCGCCCTGAAGCGCATGACCCCGGGCCGGATTGTGGGGATGGCGCGCGACAGCCGGAACCGGCCCGCCCTGCGTTTGGCGTTGCAGACCCGCGAGCAGCATATTCGCCGGGAAACCGCGACCAGCAACATCTGCACGGCGCAGGTCTTGCCCGCCATCGTCGCTTCCATGTACGCGGTATATCACGGGCCGCAGGGCTTGCAGGCGATCGCCCAAGGCATTGTCCGCCAAGCGGCGCGCTTGCGGGACGCTCTGCGCGCCGCGGGTTGCGCCGTTACGGAAGGACCGATATTCGACGGCGTGAAAGTGCATGCGTCTCCGCTGGGATCATTGGAGGCCGTCTGGTCCAAGGCCCAGGAACGGGGATACTCCTTGCGGCGGTACGCGGACGGGGCGTTGGGCATCAGCCTCGACGAGACCACGGAAGACGACGATTTGGCCTGTCTCGCGGAGCTTTTGGCCGGACCGGGTCGCGGGGTGGCGGATCCCGATCCCTCCAGCGAACCGGCGCGCGCTTTGCGCCGCGCGTCGGCCTACCTGACGCATCCCGTGTTTGCCTCGCATCGTTCCGAAACGGCGTTGCTGCGCTACATCGTACGGCTGCAAAAGCGGGATCTTTCCTTGGCGGACTCCATGATCCCGCTCGGTTCCTGCACCATGAAATTGAACGCCGCGACGGAATTGGAGCCCATAACGTGGGAAGGATTCGCCGCGATTCATCCGTATGAACCCCGGGACAACGTACGCGGGTATCAACGCCTGACTCGGGAACTGGCCCAGTGGCTGGCGGAGATCACGGGTTTCGCCGCCGTATCCTTGCAGCCCAATGCCGGCTCGCAGGGCGAATACGCCGGCCTCCTTGCCATCCGCGCCTATTTCGAAGCCCAAGGCGCCAGCGCGCGCAGGGTATGCCTCATTCCCAGTTCCGCGCACGGCACCAATCCGGCCAGCGCCCAGATGGCGGGACTGCAGGTGGTCGAGGTGGCCTGCGACGCCCAGGGCAACGTGGATCTGGCGGACTTGCGGCGCAAGGCCGCCGCGCACGCCGACGCGCTCGCGGCTTTCATGGTTACCTACCCCTCGACCCACGGCGTCTTCGAACCGGACATTCGCGCCATGGCGGACGTCGTGCATGCGCAGGGCGGCCAGGTGTATATCGACGGCGCCAACATGAACGCCATGGTAGGTCTGTCAACGCCGGCGCGCATCGGAGGCGACATCTGCCACCTGAACCTGCACAAGACGTTTTGCATCCCTCACGGCGGCGGCGGTCCCGGCATGGGGCCTGTCTGCGCGGCCGCGCATCTGGCGCCCTACCTGCCTGTTGATCCCAACCGGGCGGATCCGTCCGGCGCCGGCCTTTGCGTCGCCGGCACGGACTTCGGCAGCGGCTCCATTTTGCCGATTTCGCATAGTTACATTGCCATGATGGGGGCGGAAGGATTGGCGCAGGCAAGCGCCGTGGCCATCTTGGCGGCCAATTACGTCGCCGCGCGTCTGGAACGCCATTACCCGGTGCTTTACCGGAATCAGGCGAATCGGGTCGCGCATGAATGCATCATCGATCTAGGGTGGATCAAGCCCCTCGATCTGACGGTGGACGACGTCGCCAAACGCCTTATCGATTACGGGTTCCACGCGCCCACCGTATCGTGGCCCGTACCCTTCACCATGATGATCGAGCCTACGGAATGCGAGAATCTCCAGGAACTGGAGCGCTTTTGCGAAGCCCTGATCCGCATTCGCCAGGAAATCGAAGACGTGGCGACCGGACGAGTGGCAGCCGCGGACAGCGTCCTGCGACACGCCCCCTACGCGTACCCGGACGCCTTGCAGGAGCCTTGGCCGCATGCCTTCACGCGTAGCCAAGCCGCCTTGCCGGCGGACTGGCTGCTGGATTCCAAGTTCTGGCCCGCCGTGAGCCGCATCGACAACGTATGGGGCGATCGCAACTTCGCCTGCGTATGCCCGCCCGTAGCGGCCTACGCGCAACCCGCATGACGACCGGCTACGCGGCCCTGTCGTTCCGCACTTCCTGGCACCGCGGAATGGAGGGCGCCGCGCCTTGACGCGTTACGCTGAGGGCAGCCGCCCGGTTGGCGGTCCGAACGGCTTCCTGAGGGGTCTGGCCCTGGTCCAGGCCGGCCAGGCAATAGCCGATGAAGGTGTCCCCCGCCGCGGTCGTATCCACTACGTCCACGGCGCGTCCCGGCACCGCGAAGACTTCGCCGCCGACGCGCCCTTGAGCGCCGGCGGCGCCCAACGTCAAGATAACGTCCGTCTCCGGCCACTGGGCTTCCAGCGTAGCCAATACGGCCTCCGGTTCTCGCTGGCCCGTCAACATTTCTCCTTCGATCTCGTTGACGAAAAGCAAAGAGACGTCCTGGAGCGGATAGTCGCGGAGCACCGTCGCGTTTATGGGCACGGGGTTCAGCGCTACGGGAATGCCTCTGCGTTTGGCCATGCGGATGGCCTCGGGCACCAAATTGGTTTCGTTCTGCAACAGCGCGTAGGACGGTTGCGAAAAGGCCGCGAAGCTTCCTTCCAATTGTTCCAAGGTCAAGCTTTGATTGGCGCCCCCGTATATCAGAATGGAATTTTCGCCCTTCCGACTCACCTGAATGATGGCGTGGCCCGTGGGCACGTCGCGGGTATGCACGTGGGCAACGTTCACGTTCTCCGCCGCCAGCAGCGCCGTCAGCCATTGGCCGTCCTGCCCGATGCAACCGACGAGCGCGACCTGCGCTCCGGCCCGCGCCGCGGCCAAGGCCTGATTCAAGCCCTTGCCCCCGCTGAAGAGATCATAGCGCGCGCAGGAAACCGTTTCCCCGACCCGGGCCATGGCTGCGACTTGATAGACGTGATCGATGTTCAGGGAACCGATGGTGAGAATCATGATTTCGCTCCCGCGCGGATGGCCGCGCACTCACGAGGCGTTCGGCGCCAGCGCCTCTAAAAGCGGATCGGCGTATTCCCGCTGCCGCTCGCGCAGGGTTCCCGCGAGGCGCCGTTTGGCGTCCTGATAGGCCGGCGCGAAGGCCAGGTTATGCATTTCGAACGGATCCGCGAGGACGTCGAACAACTGCTCGTAGGCCAATCGCCATCCGGCCTCCGTCTCGACGTAGTGCCGGATCAATTTCAGCCGGTCGCCGATCAGGCCGCGCTGGAAGTGCTTGTACGCGGCCAGCAGAGGCTTCTGCGCGCGTTCTCGTTCCGCCGCGAACAGGGAAACGCCTTGCACGCCTGGGGGCAAGGGAATGCCGGCCAACTGGCACAGGGTGGGCAACGCATCCATGTGCTGCGCCAGACGCGGGGAACGCTGGCCGGGCGCAATGCCCGGTCCGCGCCAGACGCAGGGGATGCGCAAACTGTGTTCGTACAGATTCTGCTTGCCCATCAAGCCATGCTGGCCCAAAGCCAGGCCGTGGTCCGACAGGTAGAGAACGATGGTGTTCCGTGCCCATCCGCGCGCGTGCAAGCCCTGCAGGATATCGCCTATTCTCTGATCCATGTGCGAGATCATGCCGTAGTAGTCGGCCATGTGGCCGCGTACTTCCGCCTCCGTACGCGGGAACGCAGCCAGGAGTTCGTCGCGTATATCCAAATCGCCCATGGCGAAAGGGTGCCGGGGATAGGCATTGGGAGGCAAGGCCAAGGTTGGATCGCCCGGATCGTACATGTCGGCGAAAGGCTCCGGCGCCGTGCGCGGATCATGCGGCGCGGTAAACGCGACGTACAGAAAGAAAGGCCGCTCCGCCTCGTACGTCCGCAGGAAGTCCAGCGCCGCGTCCGCAAAGACGTCCGTGGCGTGTCCCGATCCCGGCCGCGCTTCGGCCTCCGGGTATTGGCCAGAGGGATCGTAAGGCCGCACGGGCAATGCGAAAGGATCGCCCATGCCGCCGGCGAAGATGGCCGCGCCGTCCGCAAAACTGCGATTGAAACTCTCCATATCGTTATGCCATTTGCCGATGCCGTACGTCAGGTACCCGTTGTCGCGAAACGCTTGCGGCAACGTGGTCCATTGCGGATGCAAGGCCTGCAAACCGGCCATATCATCCACCGTGCGGCTGCGCACCGCGTCGAACGCGTTGACGCCCGTCAGGAAGCAGGCCCGGCTGGGAACGCATACGGCTCCGGTCAATCCGCCCATGGCATAGGCGCGATCGAAACAAGCGCCTTCCGCAATCAGGCCGTCCAGAACCGGCGTGCGCACGCCCGCTTCCTCCGTGGCGCCCAAGGAATGGTAGCGATGGTCGTCGGCGATGAGAACCAAGACGTTGGGACGGTCAGGCATGAGGGGCCAGTTCCTTGCGGGATCTCAAAGCGGCAAGCCAGCCATGCGCTCCAGGCACATAGCGAGTTGCTGCGCGGATATATTGCCGCCGGACAGCACGATGGCGCATTGCTGGTCTTGCAAGGCGTTGCGCATGGCCAGAACGCCCGCCAAACCGCTGGCGCCTGCCGGTTCCGGCAGCGATTTGGTCAACCGAAAGCACAGCGCGACCGCGTCCATAATGGCCTCGTCGTCAATCAGCAGGAAGTCGTGCAAACGACGCTGCAGGATGGATTGCGGCAACATGAAGGGTTCCGCCGTGGCCAATCCCTCGACCAGGGTCTGATTGGCCGCGGAGCGCCAGGCGCGGGCCTTCCACGTCAGATACGCGGCCGGCGCTTGCTTGCTCTGGACTGCAATTATGCGAAGATTGGGCTGCAGCGCTTGGGCGACGAGGCAGGCGCCGGCCGCGCCACTGCCTCCGCCGACCGGTACGAACAGGTAGTCCAGATCCGGCACCTGTTCCAGGATCTCCCAGACGTAGGTGCCTACGCCGGCAATCAGAGCCGGTTCGTCCCCCGAAGATACGAACCGGTATCCGCGCGCGGCAGACAGCGCGCGGCCATGACGTTTGGCTGCGTCAAAAGTCGCTCCGTGAAACGCCACTTCGGCCCCCAAGGCCTCAATGGCTTCGACTTTCAGGGGATTGGCCCCTTCGGGCACGACAATCACGGCCGGCACGCCGAAGGCCTGCGCGGCATAGGCAATGGACTGGCCGTGGTTGCCCGTGGAAGCCGTGATCACGCCGGTAATGCGTTCGTTGCGCGTAATACTGTCCATCAAAACCAAGCCGCCGCGCAGTTTGAAGGCGGCAATCGGAGTGTGGTTTTCGTGTTTGACCCAGATCCGGGCGCCGGCATAGGCATCCAGCGCCGCGTAGCGGTACATCGGGGTAGGCGACATGAAACGACTCACGACGCTGCGCGCGGCCAGCACGTCTCGTACGGTCGGAGCCGGAGGCAAATCCGAGACAGGCTTATCGGTCATGAAATCACCTATACGTTGAAACGGAAACGGATAACGTCGCCGTCCTGGATTTCGTACTCGCGGCCTTCCATGCGCATGCGTCCTTGCGCGCGCGCGGCTCTTTCCGAACCGGCCTCGACGAATTGCGCATAAGAGATGACTTCCGCGGCGATGAAACCCTGCGCGAAATCGGTATGAATGGCGCCTGCGCCCTCGACCGCGCGACGGCCGGCGGCGATCTCCCAAGCCCGCACTTCGTAATCGCCCAAGGAGTAAAAGCGGATGAGGCCCAGCAGGCTGAAACACGCCTCCATGATTCGGTCCAAGCCCGCTCGCTGCAGATTGAAAGCGGTACGATATTCCTCCTGCTCCGCGGCGGGCAGATCCATCATCTCCTCTTCCAACCGCGAGCACAGCGCGAGGACGCGGCCGTCTTTTGGCCGTAACGCCTCCAGGCAGGCCGCTACCGTTCGCTCTTCCGTCAACAGCGAATCGTCCAGGTTGACCAAAACCAGTTCCGGCTTGTAGGAGATGAAGCGCAGTTCCTGATTCAGCGCCGGGAAAGCCGGCGCAGCCGCAACCGCGCTTCGACGCGCCGGGATGCCGCGCTCCAGGTCCGCCTGTACGCCTTCCGCGGCCGCCAGCATATCTTGGCGCTCAGGCGCGCCTTTGACTTCCCTCTGCAGGCGCTCTATTTTGCGTTCCACGCGTTCCAGATCCGACAGCATCAGTTCCTGATGCACCGCATTCAGATCCGCCTCCAGGCGCGCAATGGCCTGGGGCAGACGGAAATCGCGCGCGCCGAACAAGGGCAGGACATGGAGCAGGGCGTCGCAATGCCGGGCCTGATCAAGGAACTGGTTACCCAAGCCTTCCCCGCGCGACGCGCCGGCCACCAGGCCGGCAATGTCTATCAGCTCCATCTTGACCTGTATGCGTTGCTCATGGCCGACGAGCTCCCCCAGAACGTCAAGGCGCGGGTCCGGCACGGCCGCCAGGGCGCGGTTAGGCGCCACCGTACTGAAAGGATAGCTGGCGGTGAGCGCCAGGGTTTCTTGCGCCAAGACGTTGAAGGTGGTGCTCTTGCCCGCGTTGGGCAACCCAATCAGGCCTACGCTCAGCGCCATGCCGTCTCGAAATTTGGGATTTGAGCGACGCGTCGGCGATGATAGCGGGCGTTGCGTTTTTGCCTGCGCCCGCGAACGACCGCCTCCGCCTCCCTCCCCGCTTCAGCCAAGATGAATTTCATCTTCTTCATGCCGGATGAATTGCGGGCGACGAGTCTGGGCTGCTACGGGCATCCGCTGGACGTCTCCCCTCAGATCGACGCCTTTGCCCGTCAGGGAACCCGTTTTGACCAATGCCATGTCCAACATACCGTTTGCTCCCCGTCCCGGTGCAGCATGCTCACGGGCTGGCATCCCCACGTACGCGGACACCGCACGTTATGGCACCTCTTGCGGCCTGACGAACCCAATCTGTTTCGTTACTTGAAAAGGGCCGGCTACGACGTCCACTGGTTCGGCAAGAACGACGCTTTGAGTCCGGACAGCTTCGCGGACAGCGTGACCCAAGCCCGATCATACGGCCAAGGCTATCCTTTCGGCGACAATCCCTGGTCGCGCCAAGACCCCCAATTCTACAGTTTCTTGCATGAACCCTATCAAAAGCCGCTGGCCGAGCATTCCGATTACGCCAACGTCATGGCGGCGATTGACGTCCTGAAGTCCGAATCCGCGCAGCCCTTCGCCATCTACTTGCCGTTGCTCTACCCCCATTGCCCGTATTCGGCGCCGGATCCCTGGCACAGCCGCTTCGCGCCCGAGGCCGTGGCCGAACTTTTGATTCCGCCGTGCCCGGAGGGCAAACCCTCGTTCCACGCCGGGATGCGCGCGTTGCGCCGGCTGGATCGCTGCGCCGCCGATCTGTTCGCCCAGGTCAATGCCGTTTATCTGGGTATGACGGCCTTCATCGATTATCTCTTCGGTTTACTGCTGGACGCGCTGGAAAGCTCCCCGCACAGGGACGATACGACCGTCATGTTCTTCTCGGATCACGGGGACTATGCCGGAGACTACGGGCTGGTGGAGAAATGGCCCAACGCCGCGGAAGACGCCATCACGCGGGTCCCCTGGATCGTGCGGACTCCCGACGGCCCGGCGGGCGGCGTCGAGTCCGCCTTGGTCGAGCTCTTTGACCTGATGCCCACGACCTTGAGTCTGGCTGGGCTGGCGGCCGAACATTCCCATTTCGCCCAGGATCAAACCGCCGTCCTGCACGGGGCCGTCGGCAATCCCGAGCGCCTGGCGTTTACGGAAGGCGGCTACGACTTGCACGAACCCCACTGTTTTGAAGGACGGGCGGAAGGCTGGGGCACGGCGCACCCGTATTGGCCCAAACTGGAATTGCAACGCAGCCGTCCCGCGTCGGTGGCGCGTTCCATCGCCGTGCGCTCTCCGCAATACAAATGGGTGCATCGTCCCGGCGACGTATCGGAATTCTACGATCTGGCCCAAGACCCCGCCGAGACCCGCAACCTGATTCATGAGGACCGCTATGCGGAGGCCCAGGACGCATTGCGCCACGCGTTGCTGGACTGGTTGCTGACCACCAGCGACGTGACGCCGTGGGACGAAAACCCGCGGGGACATACTTGGGCGAACGTCGCTCCGTACGCCTAGACGAATACCCGCGCGCGTCCCCCTCTCGCTTTGACCCCTACGCCTCTTCCCTCCGCCTTCCGCGGCGTTTGGCGCGCCCGCGCGCAATCCATCCGGCTCGCGGCGCTGGATCTGGACGACACCCTCCTGACGCCCGGCAAGGAAGTGTCCGCGCGTACGCAAGCCGCGCTTGAGGCGTGGGTCAATACCGGACGGCAAGTGCTCCTGGCCACGGGACGTCCGCCGCGGCTCGCCAAGGCGGTTCCGGATTTCCTGCGCGCCATGCCCATGATCTGCTACAACGGAGCCTGGATTGAGACGCAAGGAAAAATCCTCTACCGGAACGACATTCCGGCCGCCGACGCGCAGGCCTTTCTGCGCCGGATCCTGACCCGGTACCCGGATCAATGGCTGGGTCTGGAGGCCGATGACATGCTGTACGAACCGCGGAAGGCGCGGCCGCATTTTGAATCCGTCGTCTGCGACTTGCGCACGGTGCATAAACCGGCAGCCAAGATTATTCTCCGCCCCAGCGAGCTGGCGCCGGGCCAAGAAGAGTGGATCCGGGACGCCTTGCCGTCAGGATGCATCTGGCTCAGCTCCGTCCAATACGATATCTGCCAAATCATGGCTCCCCATACGGACAAGGCTACGGCTCTCGCATGGTGGTTGGAAGCCAACGGCATGTCCTTCGCGCAGGTAGTGGCCGTGGGAGACGATACCAATGACGCGCGCATGGTCGCCTGCGCCGCGGCCGGCGTCGCCATGGGCAACGCCGTCCCGGAAGTGCAGCGCGCCGCGGATTTCATAACGGCGGACAATCGAGCGGACGGGGCGGCACATGTCCTGGAAAGCATTGTGGCCTCCGACGCCGGCTAGAGGCGCGATGTTTCCGACATGGAAGCCAGGCGGCTTTTGACGCCGGGGCGGCGCGCGCGTCGCGGCAGGACAGCCCGGAAAAGCGCGTAGCGCGCAACCCGCGGATGACGGTCCCTCAACCTTTGCCCCCGGCTTTCAGCGGCCTTTGGGAGGAACGCGTGCAAGCTATTCGGGTCGCGGCCCTTGATATGGACGGCACTCTTTTGACCGATCGGGGCGAGGTGTCGGCCCGCACCCAGGCGATGCTCCAAGCCTGGACCGCGGCCGGCCGGCAGATCGTCCTGGCTACGGGCCGCGCGCCGCGTCAAGTCAGGCGCGTGGCGGCGATCCTGCCCGACGCGGTCCTGATTTGCTACAACGGAGCCTGGATAGAAAGCCGCGGGCAAACCGTATTCCGCCACCGCTTTTCCTTGGCCGATACCCGCGCTTTTCTGAACCGGGTTCTGTCCCGCTATCCCGCGTTGGCTATCGGCTTGGAAGCCGACGACACGCTCTACGTTTCGCGCGCGCTATACAGCCGCATCCGGTCGCAGTTCGAATGCACCGTCTGCGATCCGCGCGCATTACGCAAGCCCGCCATCAAGATCATCCTCGTGCCCAGCTGCCTGGAACCCGAGCAACGTCGTTGGGTCAGGGCGTCTCTGCCGCCCCGGAGCGCCTGGCTGGAACATGTCCAATACGACTTGATCCAGATCGGGGCTCCGGGTACGGACAAGGCAACGGCCCTGGCGCGGTGGCTGAAAACGCAGAGCCTGTCTTTCGACCATGTGGCGGCGGTGGGGGACGACGTCAACGACGTTGATATGATCGCCCGCGCGCGGTTGGGCGTAGCCATGGGCAATGCCGTCCCGGACGCGCGGCGCGTAGCGGATTTCGTAACGGCGGACAATCAGGCGGACGGGGTAGCCCGCGTGTTGGAAAACGTTCTGGCTGCCGTCGCGCGCCAGGAGCGCCGGGTTGCCTAGGGCGCGCCCGCGACGCAGGGCAGGGACCGGACGCGCGCCGCGCCCAGCCGCCGGCGAGCCCGAATTGCGTCCTATCCCGCTATCCGGCCATGCCCATCCAATATAGCCAATATAGAATGTGAAGGTGCGCCGTATGCGTCCACGTACGCCCGGATCGGGAATGCGCAGCCTGGTACGCGCGGGCCACAAAACGGCGCGCCCAATCATCGGCCTGCCGTCGCCTGTGGCCCGATCAGCGCGAGCGGCGCAGACAATGCCGACCGCAGGCCAGACCGCTCCGGACGCGGTTTCCGGACGGAGAGACCAGAGGACATGAACGCTGAATCCCTGCTACAACGCCAACCGGAAGACATTGGCCGCATGTTTTCCGGCATAGCCCACCGCTATGATCGGATGAACCAACTGATGACGGCCGGCTGGGATCGCTATTGGCGGCGAGAGGCTGTCCGGCAGTGCCGCGTACGCGAGGGCGCCCGCATCCTGGATCTGGGTACCGGCACCGGCGAACTGGCCCTGGCTCTGCACCGAACCAGGCCCGGCCTGCAGATCTGGGCCACCGACATATCGTGGGCCATGATGGCGCAGGCGCGGCAGAAGCCCGGCGGCGGCCGTATCCGCTTCGCGCAGGCCGACGCCTTGCATTTGCCTTTCCCCGCGCACAGTTTCGATGCCGTGGTCAGCGGGTTCGTCATGCGCAATCTGCCCGATCACCCGCGGGCGCTGCAAGAGCAAATCCGCGTGCTCAGGCCCGGCGGGCGCCTCGTGTTCCTTGACATTCTGCCTCCGCAGTTCGCCGCGCTGGGACCGTTGTTCGGCCTGTTCTTCTTTCGCCTCGTGCCTTGGTTGGGGCGCGTCGTGACGGGCTCGGACCGCGCGTACCGGTATCTGCCCGCAAGCACCCGCGCGTACCCGACTCCCTTCGCCTTCCTGCAATGGATGCGCGAGCAAGGCCTGGCGGACGCTGCCTTCGTGGCCTACGGAGGCAATGCCGTCGCCATTCACGCGGGGACGAAAGCCCATTCCGCTCCTGCCGGCGCCCATGACTGACAGTTTGGCTTCCGCCCGCGGGATTCCCAGCCTCGTCTGGGGGCCCGGCCAGCAACGCCGCCTGGACATGATCGTCCGCCAGGTCGGGCTGGATGCGGGCCGGCCATGGCCGCGCGCGCTGGTCAACGGGTGCGGGACGGGACACTACGCCCGCCGCCTGGCTCCCTATTGCGACCGGATCGTCGGCCTCGACATAGAGGCGGCGTACCTGCGCCGGGCGCGCCGTCTATCCTCTTCCCTGCTCCTGAGCCGCGCGGCATGCGAGCGCCTGCCCTGGCCGGATGCCTGTTTCGACCTGGTGCTTTCCCATGAAGTGCTGGAGCACGTCGCGGACGACCGCCAGGCCATGGCGGAAATGGCGCGGGTCCTCAAGCCCCAGGGCCGCCTCGCGCTGTTCCTGCCCAACCGCTGGTTTCCCTTTGAAACGCACGGTTTCTATCTGCAAGGGGCCTACTATTGGGGTAACGTCCCTTTGCTCAACTACCTGCCGGCGCGCTGGCGCGATCGCTTGGCCCCCCACGTACGGACGTATGACGCGCCGGCCGTCCGGCGCCTGTGCCGCGGCTTGCCCCTCCGCATCGTCTTCTGGACCCGGATCTGGCCGGGTTTCGACGCCCTGGGCCGTTCCGCGCCCCGGTGGCAGGCCGTTGTACAATCCGTTCGGAACGCGTGCGAAGCGTCGCCCTTGCGTTTCGTCGGGTTGAGTCACTTTCTCGTGTTGCAGGCGACCGCCGCGCAACCGGACGCCTGCCGGACCGCATAGCCGACGCCGCGCCTTTCCCCCTCCTTCCGCGCGTCCTCTATGCGAAGCCTTAGGCCCTCCTCCACCGTTCTGATGAAACGGCGCCAACGCCTCCGGCGACGGCGGCAGCGGCCCCGTTACCTGCGCGTGGGCCTGCAGGCCGGCCTGGCGCTCGCCGTGCTGGCGGGCGCGTTGCTGCTCGGCTCCGGGGCGCTGTTGGCCAGCGCCGGCTTCCGCATGTATGCCAATTACGCGCGGCAATTGCCCGATATCGAGTCCCTGACCGTCTGGGATCAGGAGTTCCAGACGGTCAGCATTTACGACCGTACGGGAGAGCACCTGTTGCTGCTGAGCCTGGACCCGCGGCCTTTCAGCGGCGACCGCACGTACATCGCGTTGCCGCATATGTCGCCTTGGGTCTGGAAAGCCGCCTTGGCCCTGGAAGACCGCAGTTTCTGGACCAATCCGGGCATCAGCGTCCGCGGCATCAGCCGCGCGTTCGTGTCCAACCTGGGAGGCGGGGCCGTACAGGGCGGCTCCTCCATCACGCAGCAACTCATCAAGAACGTCGCCATCCCGTTCGAACAGCGCGCCCAACGCAGCTACGCCCGCAAGATCCGGGAAATGATTTTGTCCATGGAACTGACGCGCAAGTACACGAAAGAGCAGATTCTGGAGTGGTACCTGAACTTCAATTTCTACGGCAATCTGGCGTACGGCGTGGAAGCGGCCAGCCACATCTACTTCGGCAAAAGCAGCGCGGAGCTGTCGTTGGCCGAAGCGGCCATGCTCGCGCCCATTCCCCAGTTCCAGGCCATGAACCCCTTCTACTTGCCGGAGAGGGCCAAGGAACGCCAGCGCCTCGCGTTGGACAGCATGGTTGAAGCCGGCTACGTCACCCAGGCCCAGGCGGACGCCGCGTTCGCCGAAGAACTGATCTACGCCACGGGGGTGTCGGATCGCTTTGACTTCCGGCTGGCCCCGCACTTCGGGCTGTACGTCCTGAACCAGCTCCAGGCGGAGTTCAACACGACCGCAGATCCCTATTTCATCTGGCAGAACGGCCTCACCGTCCGCACGACCCTGGATCTGGATTTGCAAGGCTTCGCGGAAAGCGCGGCCCGCACCCATATCCGCTCCCTGCAGGCGACCGGACGCGACGCGTCCAACGCGTCCGTCGTCGCCATCGAGCCGGCCACCGGCGAAATCCTGGCCTTGGTCGGTTCGATCGACTACGAAGACCGCGCCATTGACGGCCAGGTCAACGTCGCGCTGGCGCATCGCCAGCCCGGTTCCAGCTTCAAGCCCTACGTCTATATCGCCGGCCTGGAGCAGGGCATGACGGCCGCGGACATGTTGCTGGACGTGCGCACGCCGTTTCGCCTGGACAACGGCAGCATTTACGTGCCGGAGAACTTCGACCGGGAATACCACGGCCCGGTATCCCTGCGCACGGCGCTGGCCCGTTCCTACAACATTCCCAGCATCAAGGTCATGGAGGCGGTCGGCGTGGGCGACGCCATCCGCGTGGCGCAACGGTTGGGCATCAACAGCCTGGACCGCGGCACGCAATTTTACGGCCTGAGCCTGGTGCTGGGCGGGGGCGAGGTTTCGCTCCTGGATCACGCCTACGCCTACAGCGTGCTGGGCAACGGCGGCGTCATGGCGGGGCAACGCGCGACGACGCAAACCCGACAGGGCGGTTCCCGGCCCTTGAATCCCGTCTCCATTCTGGAAGTGGCCGATGCGGAAGGCAAGATCCTGCGCCAATACGATGCGACGCAACGGGAAACCGTGCTCGACCCCAAAATCCACTACATCATTTCCGACATTTTGTCGGACGACCGGGCCCGCGCCGCGGCCTTCGGCTGGAATTCGCCGTTGACCCTGGCCGATCGGCGCGTGGCGGCCAAAACAGGCACCACGAACAACATCCGGGATACGTGGACGCTGGGGTATACGCCCCAGTTGACGGTCGGGGTCTGGGTCGGCAACACGGACAATCGTCCCATGCGCAATCTGTCCGGCCTGACCGGCGCCGCGCCCATCTGGAATCAGATCATGCGCAAATACCACGAAACCCGGCAACCGACATGGTACCCGCGACCGCCCGGCGTGGTGCAGGCCCGCGTGTGCGCGCCCAGCGGTTTGCAGGTCACCCCGCAATGCCAGCGCAGCCAGCAGGAGTGGTTCGTCGAGGGAACGCAACCCAAAACGCCGGATAACGTATGGCAGGCGTTCACTCTGGACGCGGCTACCGGTCAATTGGCCACGAGCGCCACCGCGCCCGCCAATCGCCGCACGGAGCACTTCCAGATTCTGCCCCTGGAGGCGCAAGACTGGATCAAGGAAACGAATTTCCCCCAACCGCCGACGCCGGCCGCGGCGACGGCCAGCGTCAACTTCGCGCAGACGATGGGGCTGTTGAGTCCGGCCGCGGCGTCTTACGTCCAGGCCAACGTCGACGTGCGAGGCTTCGTCCGCGATCCGGCCGCCCGGTCTTGGCGCCTGGAAATCATGCCTTCGGATCAGAGCGCCCCGCCGCTGGAATTGGCGTCGGGACAAGGTCGCACCGCGTCCGAGCATTTGACGACGCTCTCCACGACCAGCTTCGAGGACGGCCATTACGCGTTGCGGCTGCTGGCGCAACAGGACAGCGGCTTTCTGGATCAAGTGAGTTCCATGTTGTTCATTGACAATACCGTCCCGACGGTGGACCTGACGGAACCGGAAGCCGACCAGATCTTCGAACTGGGCCGCGACGAGCAAATCAACATGCATGCGGAAGTCGCCGACGCCGGTTCGGTGGAGCGGGTGGAATTCTGGTTCGATGACGAACTGCACACGGCGAGTACGGTGCCGCCGTTCAACGAACGCTGGCGCATCAGCCTGCGCGATCTGTCCCCGGCGGATTTTGATCAACCCGAGGTGATGGGGGTCGAGCAGTTGACCGACCCCCAGACGGGACAGGTGCTGGGAGAAATCCCGAAGGTGGAGGAAAGCACGCGGGACTGGCTGCCGGATTTTGAAGCCGAGGGCCTGGAACTGACGCGCGGGCGCATTCGGGAATTCGCCAACGGCTTCGCCGCGATCCTCACCGCCGATGGCTTGTATTTAGAACGCCATCGGATCCAGATCCGGGTTTTCGATCGCGCCGGCAACGAAGCGCGGACGCCCATCGTCCAGATTTACGTGCGCCGCCCGGACGCGGCCCCCTAGGGCGCGCGGGGACGCGGACGGCCGCCCAACGCGCGCATGCGAATGCAGTTCCGACGGAAAATCCAGGCCCTGCGCCGCGATCGGTACGCGCGCGCCTTGCTCGGGATCGGCGCCGCGGGCATACCCGCGCTGTATGCCGCAGCGTTCCTGACGATGCGGTTGACCGGCCAGACGCGCATCGTGATGCCCGGTCCGGACGGCTTGCCCGGCGATCCGCTGCGCAACTACCCTGTTTGGACGGTGCCGACCGTGGGCCTGTTGTCCTGGAGCGCGAGCGGCGGGTTAGGCTTCCTCCTGTTCGACCCGCGCACCCCGAAAACGCATTACCTGTCCCATGCCCTGTGGTGGAGCGGCATGGGCGTGGAGGTGTTGTGCGGCCTGAGCCTGTACCTGGCGTGACGCGCGGGCCATGCCGGGCAGCTGGGTAGGAACCCGGTCCCGGCGCGCGCGGGGCGCCGCCCAGTCGGGGCAGGCGGCTGCGTTCAGGGCGGCATGACGGGCAAGCGCGGCAATTGGTCTTCCACATTGAGCGTCCAAGCGGCGGACCAGCCCTCCTGCTCGCCGCGCCGGATCCGCACCCAATCGCTGGCCGCGGTGCGTCCCCAGGCCGTGAATTCCTCGCCCGCCAGCAAATCGTCCAGGATCGGGGCGTTCAGATCGGGACGGCTACGCAAGCGTACGCGCGGGTACCGCGTAGTCGTCACGAACGAGTAAGGCGTGGGCGTGGCCGTCGGCGTAAACGTAGGCGTGGTGATGGGAGCCCGCGTCGGCCGCGGCGTAACCGCGGCCTGGACCGGCGCGCGCGGGCTCTCCGCGCGGAGGATGTACAGGTTCCATCCGATTAACAGGACGAGCAGGCTGATGACGATACCGCTGACGGGCAAAGGGCTGCCTTCCAGGCGGCGCAGACGCGGCGCGGGCGGATCGGAGGGCGCGGGGCGCGGCGTCGCGCGCGGGACGGGCGCCGCGTTTTCCCAGCGGGGAAAGGCGAGGCGGCGGGCCGTCGGCTCCGGCTGGGACAGCGCGAAATCGAAATTGAGGCACAGCTCCCGCAGGCTTTGCTCATAGGCCGCGGCCACGACCCATACGTTGCGCGTAGGCTCGAAGGCGAGGTGCTGGGCCGGAATGCGTTGACGCAGGGAACGGACCGCCGCGGTAGGGTCTTCGGCGGACGCGGCCAATACGATTTCAAAGCCGCGGGCCGTCCGCTTGGCCGCGGCCAAGCGGAGCGGATACGTCGTCGCCTGCATGGACGCGAGGGAACGTCCCGGTACGGGCCAGGCTTCTCCGTCCAGCGGCGGGTCCGGCTCTGCCCTCTCCGGAGCCGACGCGGGCGGCGGGGACGTCCGTTGCGTCCGTCCCCGATCGTACGCGGCGCGGGAAGCCTGGCGCGACAACACGCGAAAAGCTTCCTTTACGTCCCGCTGTCGCTGACGCCAGACCGGGGTCTGCGCCGACGCGGCCTGGAGTTTGGCTAACTGCCGGTTATAGGCGTCTCCAATCTCTGCTTGCGTGGCATGCCTGGGAACTTCAAGGACGTCGTAATGGCTGGCTTGACGCGGCACGGCAGCCTCGCGTACGTTCCGGCCCGCGGCGCACGCTGGTCCGCGCCGTAGCGCCCGGAGCCCGGTCTAGCGCCCGGCTTCAATGACTTGGCGATACGCCTGCGCCGTCAGCCACGGCGGTTCCGGGTCGGCCGCGCGCACCCGGATCTTGAAAAACCAACTGTCGTAGGGCGCCGCGTTCACGGCTTCGGGCTGGGCCGTCAGCGCGGCATTGACTTCGATCACCGCGCCGGATACGGGGGCGTACACGTCCGCCGCCGCCTTGACGGACTCCACGGTGGCCGCGACTTGGCCCGTTTCGTAGGTCTGGCCGATTTCGGGCAGTTCCACCCAGACCACGTCGCTGAGTTCGGCCTGCGCGAAATCGGTAATGCCCACGGTCGCGACGGCGCCGTCCATGCGAATCCATTCGTGCGTCGCGGTGTAGCGCAGATCAGCCGGCAAGTCCGAAGAGGTCATGGCAGTGCGTTCCTTCTGGCTTCAGGGTCTCTGGGAGAGAAAAGGCGTAGGCACGACTTGCGCGCGCCGGCAGCGCCCGCGTATGTCTATGTCCAGTTCCGTTTGCCCGCGCACCGCGCTTTGGACCAACGCCAAACCGATAAAACGGTCCAGGGTGGGGCTTTTGTTGCCCGAGGTCACGCGGCCGACCGCGTTCGTTGCGTGCAGGACGCGATAGCCGGCGCGGGGCATGCCCGGCTCGCGCATGGCAAAACCGATCAAGATGCGCCTGGGACCTTCCAGCTTGCATTTCAACAACGCCGCGCGCCCCACGAAATCCGGTTTGCGAAAGGAAACGGCCCATCCGAGAGCGGCTTCCAAAGGATTGATGTCGCTGCTGATCTCGTGCCCGTAGAGCGGATAACCGGCTTCCAGGCGCAAGCTGTCCCGCGCGGCCAGGCCGCACGGCAGCAGGCCGTGCGGCGCGCCGGCAGCCAATATGCGCCGGAACAGATCCGCGCTGACGCCGGCAGGGCACATGATCTCGAAACCGTCTTCTCCGGTATAGCCCGTACGCGTCAGGCGCGCGGTTTGCCCTTGGAAAAGAACGTCGCGTCCGCGGAAGCGGGGCACCGGAGCCAAATCGACGTCGAAGGCGCGCGACAGGACGGCCACCGCCTGGGGGCCTTGGCACGCGAACATGGCCTCGCGCAACGTGTCATCCGCCAGGTCGACCGCAAGCCCATAGGCATGGGCCCGGAGCCAGGCCTGCACCTTGGCGCGGTTGGCGCCGTTGGCGACGACCACCCAGCTGTCCTGCCGGTGATTGACGATCACGTCGTCCAGTACCGTGCCGTCCGCGTAGGTCATGAGGCTGTAGGTAGAGACCCCGGGGTGCGAACGCGCGAGATTCCGCGTCAGCAGTTTTTGCAACAGATGGCGCGCGTCGGGCCCCGTCACGCGTAAACGGCCCATGTGTCCGATGTCGAAGAGCCCGGCGGCTTCGCGGACGGCGCGGTGTTCCTGCAAGGGCCCCGCGGGATATTGCACCGGCAGTTCCCAGCCCGCAAACGGAACCAGGCGCGCCCCCAGCGCGGCATGCAAGGCGTACAGAGACGTGCGCTGCAGGGGCGAAACGCTCATGGCGGATGGCGCGGCGCCGCCGGTTGGCGCCGGCCCTCGACGCCGAAACGGTCCCCAGCTCCCACGGCCGCCGCGACCCAGGGCGCTTGCGGGGCCCGCGCGCAGCGCATCGCGCCTCAGGCGGTCCCTTTCGCTTCCAAGGTTCCGCCGTCGAATACGATCTCGAATTCGTCCTGGGTCAGGGTTTCGTGCTGCAACAGGGCCGCGGCGACGGAATCCAGCCGTTCCTTGTGCGCTGACAGCAACTGGGTTACGCGTTGGTGGGATTCCTGGACCAGGGAACGAATGCGCTCGTCAATGGTTTCGCCCGTGGCCGCGCTGTAATTGCGCTGTTCCGCCATGTCCCGTCCCAGGAAAACCAATTCCTGCTGTTGCCCGAACTGCATCTGCCCCATATTGTCCGCCATGGCGTATTTGGTGATCATGGCCCGCACCATCGCGGTCAGTTGCTGGATGTCGCCGGAGGCGCCGTTGGTGACGGAACCGAACTCGATCTCTTCCGCGACCCGTCCGCCGAGGAACATGTCCAGCCGATCGATGAACCAGGCGCGCGAAATCAGGAAACGATCGTTCTCGGGCACCACCATCGTATAGCCGCCGGCCATGCCGCGCGCCATGATGGTCACGCGATGCACGGGATCCCCGTTCCGGCTCAGACGCGCCACCAACGCGTGCCCGGCCTCGTGATAGGCGATGATGCGCCGTTCGTTCTCCGAAATGCGCCGGCTGCGCCGTTGGGGGCCTCCCAGCGCCACGCGCTCCATCGCCTCCTGCAGATCCACCATGGCGATGGCGTTGCGTTCCGCCCGCGCGGCCAGGATGGCCGCCTCGTTGACCAGATTTTCCAGATCCGCGCCGACCAGGCCCGGCGTCTGCCGCGCGATGGCGGCCAAGTCGATATCGGGACTGACCGGCTTGCCGCGGATATGCACGTCCAGAATGGCCTTGCGGCCCTTGATATCCGGGCGATCCATGACGATGCGGCGATCGAAGCGGCCGGGACGCAACAGGGCGGGATCCAGAATGTCCGGCCGGTTGGTGGCCGCGAAGACGATGACGTTGGTGTTGGAATCGAAGCCGTCCATTTCCACGAGGATCTGGTTGAGCGTCTGCTCCCTTTCGTCGTGGGAACCGCCCAGGCCGGTGCCGCGATAGCGCCCGACCGCGTCGATCTCGTCCACGAAAATGATGCAGGGACTCTGCTTCTTGGCCTGCTCGAAGAGATCGCGGACGCGGCTGGCGCCGACCCCAACGAACATCTCGACGAATTCGGAGCCGGAAATGATGAAGAACGGCACGTTGGCTTCCCCGGCCGCGGCCTTGGCCATCAAGGTCTTGCCGGTGCCGGGCGGCCCGACCATCAATACGCCTTTGGGGATGCGCGCGCCCAGTTCCAGGAATTTCTGCGGTTCTTTGAGGAATTCCACCACCTCCTGCAATTCCTCCTTGGCCTCGTCGTTGCCGGCCACGGCCTGGAAAGTGAATTCCACCATTTCGCCGACGAACATCCGGGCCTTGCTCTTGCCGAACATCAGCGCCTGGTTGGCCGTGCCCTGGCTCTGCCGAAAGATGAAGAGGAAAAGGCCGCCGATGAAAATGATGGGGAGCAGATTGAAGAATATGCCCAGCCACCGGCCGGCCGAATTGGGCGTATCCGGCACGAAGTTCACTTTCTGCAGGACGTCCGGCGCGACGCCGAGCAGATTCAGGGATTCGGAGAGGGCGATGCCGGTTTCCTTGCGCGACACCAGGGCCGGTCCCTGCGGGCTGTCCAGGACGCGCACTTGATTGCCGCGCACGACGACGCGGTTCACGCCGCCATTGCTGATCCGGCGCGCGACCGCGCTCAGAGACAGTTCCTCCTGCGCATTCCGAAAACGGAAGGAGAAATTGAACAAGAGCGCGGCGGCCGCCAGCAGGATGAGGCCGTAGACCAGAATTTTGCTTTTGCGGGGACTCACGGGCAATGACCAATCAATGACAGAAGGGAGCGTCCAAGCCTTTCCCAGGCGGCCCTGCATTATAGCGCCCAAGTCCGCCGGGGCGGGGGTTTATTCACCGAAGCCGGGCGTTGCGGGCCCGCGCACGCCGCAGAGGCCCGAATAGCGGACTGCCCAGTAACGAGAATTGTAACCGCGTTTGGCCGTAGGGGAAAACCCAAATATAATCCGGACGCGGAATGGGAGGCGTTGCCGGCGCGCAGGACAGTCTGCGGTCGGCCGACGGCGGGCCTGCGTCCCGACCCGGTGCGGCGAGGTTGCCGCGCGGTACGCGAGCAGGGGAATGGAGCGCAGCGCGCGTCCGACGCGGGCTCAACGGAAAGCAAGGAGGCGCGGACCATGCCCCGACTCACTCGAATCTATACGCGCAAGGGCGATGGCGGCAAAACGCAGCTGGGAGGCGGCCAGGTCGTGCCCAAGGACGACGCGCGGATTGCCGCCATGGGGGATCTGGATGAGCTCAATTCCCTGCTGGGCGTAATCCGCAACCTGCCGTTGCCGTCCGAGATCGCGGCCCATCTGCGCCGCGTGCAAAATGAACTCTTCGATTTGGGGGCCGAGATTTGCTTCGCGCCCGAAGACTTGGAGGGCCTGTCCATCCCTCGGCTGGATCAAAGGCACGTGACCTGGTTGGAAGAGGCGATAGAAGACGTTACGCCGCGCATCGGGGCCCTGGACAACTTCGTGTTGCCCGGCGGCACTGCGAGCGCCGCCCATCTGCATGCGGCGCGGGCCGTCTGTCGGCGGGCCGAGAGAAGCCTGGTGAGACTGTTTCACTTGACGGGCGGGCGAGATATGCCGCTCCGTTACGTAAATCGCCTGTCGGATGCCTTGTTCGTCTGGGCGCGCTTGGCCAATCACGCAGCGGGGGTTCCGGAAACGTTGTGGCGGCCCGGCGGCGTCGAGGCGTCCGCACAGGCTTGACGATTTGACGCCGGGCGCGCAACATACGCGCGAACGCAACCCTGCGCGCGCCAAGCGGATGGCCTGCGCGCAGGCCTAGGCAACGCGCCGCCCGCAACCGGCGCGGGGAAATCAGCGTTGACGCAGGCGAAAAGACCCTAACACGGCCAGGCACAGCGCAATCAGGACGCACGCGGCGAAAGCCAACGCGCCCAAGACGCTCTGCGTGCCGAAAGCGATTTGCGCCGGCATGGCCTGCGCGGTCTCGAGCAAAGCGGCTCCGAAATCCGTCTGGATCCCTTGCAGGAAGGCGGTGACCAGAGAAGGTATCCACTGCGCGATTTTCAGCCCGGCGGGCAAGGGACTTTGCCAGAAGCCCAAAACGGCCGCGTACAGGGCAACGTACAGGGCCAGGGTAGGCAAGGCCAACAAGCCCAGGACCACCCAGTAAAGACCGGGGCGTTGAGAACCGGAGCCCAGCCAGGCAGGAGCGGCTTCCAAGCCGCGCTCCAGCCTTTGCAACAGCCGCGGCGACGGGGAGAGGGCAACGGGGCGTCGCAACAGGGTGTCAACCGCGCGCAACTCCGGGTTTTCGCCAAGGCGCACGCGCGATTGATTAACGTTCATTATGCAAATCGAATCTGCGAGGCCGCTGCGTACCCGGATCCAAGGAGAGGCGCATGGCGCAGCTAGGACGCGGCGAGGCCGGCAGGCAGAAGATCGCGCAGGAAGCCCGCGGACGGCCCTGCCTCTTCCGCGTAGCCGTGACGCTGGCGATACATGTCCGCCAACTGCATGCGGCCCCGACTCAAACGCGATTTCACGTTGGACGCGGACGTCTGGGTAACGTCTGCAATCTCCTTGACGCTCATTTCATTCCAGTAGTGGAGAACCAGCGTCTCGCGAAAGGCGTCCGAAAGGCGGGCCAAGAGAACGAACACCTCTTCGCAGCAATCGTTGCGCAACGCGGCGGCGGCCGGATCCGCGGTCCGCGTCTCCGCTACGTTCTCTGACAGTTCCTTGCCGTCGAGCCGTTTCCGTTGCCGCAAGCGGTCCAGGCAACAGTTACGGGTGATGGCGAAGATCCAGGTGCTGTACTGACCTTTGCGGCCGTCGAAACGATCCAACCGCTGCCACGACTTGAGAAACGCGTCATGCACGGCATCTTCCGCGTCTTCCTGAACGCCCAGCATGGGCCACGCGTAACGCACCAAGGCCACGTAATAGTTCATGAAGAGTTGCCCGTAGGCCTCGGGGTCGCCTTGGCAGGCGCGCTCGATCAGATGCTGCCTGTCAGCGGAGCTGTTGCTTGCCATAGATGCCTGCGTTGAATTCATCCTCTGCATTATATACGGTCTCCCGGGGAAAAAGTTGCACGCCCTGCGGGAAGAGGCAGACGTCGGCGCAGCGCGGATGCGCCGCAGCCCGCCTGGACGGCCATGCGCTCCCGTTCCCTGACGGCCCGGCCGCAACGACGGGACGCCGGAGGAGCCTGCCGGCAAGGTTTTTCAAAGTCCGGTCCGTCCGTCCTTTATACTTCCCTGCGGAAGCGGACGTTTTGCGTCCCGGGTCAACCGTCTAGCGAGTGCTGCATGAAAACCACCTATCCCCTTACTGCCATCGTGGGCCAGGATCGCATGAAACGGGCTCTTATCCTGAATGCCATTAATCCCCAGATCGGAGGCGTGTTGATCCGGGGGGAAAGGGGCACCGCCAAATCCACGGCCGCCCGCGCCTTGGCCGCGCTGTTGCCGGACATCCAGGTCGTGGCGGACTGCCCTTTCCGGTGCGATCCGAGCGATCTGGCCCATGGCTGCGACCAGTGCCGCCAGGACGCCGACCCGCCGCGGATCTCCATCGACGCCAGGCCGACCGCATTCGTGGATCTGCCGGTCAGCGCCACGGAAGACCGGGTCGTGGGCACGTTGGACATCGAGAAGGCCATTCAGGAGGGACGCAGGCACTTCGAGCCCGGCGTTCTGGCCGCCGCCAACCGCGGCGTCCTCTACGTGGACGAAGTCAATCTCCTGGACGACCACGTAGTGGATCTCCTGCTGGACGCCGCGGCCATGGGGGTCAATACGGTGGAGCGGGAAGGCATCAGCGTGCAGCATCCCGCGCGTTTCGTGCTGGTGGGTTCCATGAATCCGGAAGAGGGCGATCTGCGGCCTCAATTGCTGGATCGGTTCGCCCATGCCGTAGACGTGACGGGCATCGCAGACGCCCGGGCGCGGGTGCAAATTCTCCAGCGCCGCCTAGCCTACGATACCGGACCGGAGCGTTTCCTGCAGCGGTGGATCGAGCAGGAAGCCCGTTTGGGCGAGCGCGTCGTGGAGGCGCGCAGCCGCTACGACGAGGTCCAGTACACGGAACGGGATTTGTACACGATTGCCGCCTTGACGACCAATTTCGGCGTGGACGGACATCGGGCCGACATCGTCATTCTCAAGACGGCGCGGGCCCAGGCCGCGTTCGAAGGGCGCGACCGCATCACCTCCGACGACATCTTGAGCGCAGCCGAATTGGCGTTGCCGCACCGCATGAAGAAGCAACCCTTCCAGGACGCGTTCCTGCATCCCGAACATCTGGAAAAGACGATGCAGCAGGCGGAAGAAGAAGCGCAGCACATGGCGGACAACGACGAGGAAGCCACCGAGGACGCGGAAGGCGCGGCCTCCTCCGATGAAAAAAAAGCGATGAGGGTGATGACTCCGAGCTGACGGATCAGCAAGAGGCCGGGGAAGGGGACTACATGCAGTCCGATTCCCGCCAGCCGCAGAGCACATCACCCGGCGATCAAAGCGGAGCGCAGAAGAAAACCGAGATCGGAGAGCAGTTCGAAGCCCAAAAAGTGACCTCGCCGCTGGACCGCATGACGCGGGAACGGGCGGGCAAGCGCTCCTATACGCGCACCAAACGCAAACGGGGACGCTACATCAAGGCGGCGCCGGCGGGGCCCAGGCCGAACGATTTGGCGTTCGACGCCACCTTGCGCGCCGCCGCGCCGTTCCAGCAACGCCGCCGGGAAGCCAACGCGGACAGCGACCTGGCCCTGCAACTGCAACTGGAAGATTTGCACAAGAAGATCCGGGTGCGGCGCACCGGGAACCTGATATTGTTCGTCGTGGACGCCAGTTGGTCCATGGCCGCCAGCGAACGGATGGAAGCCACCAAAGGCGCCATCTTCAGCCTGCTGGTGGACGCCTACCAACGCCGCGATCAGGTGGGTCTGGTCGTTTTCCAAAGAGACAAGGCCCGCTTGGTGCTGCCCCCCACGAACAGCGTGGAACTCGCGCAGAAGGCGCTGGTGGACCTGCCGGTAGGCGGCAAAACGCCCCTCAGCAGCGGCCTGTTCGTGGCCTGGCAGGTTTTCGAGCAAGTGCAGAGGCGCGAGCCCGAGGTGCAACCCATGATGATATTGCTGACGGACGGCGCCGGCAACGTCAGCATGAGCGGGCAACCCGCGCAGGAAGAGGCTCTGCGCATGGCGGAACTGTACGCGCACTCAGAGGTACGGTCCGTGGTGGTCAACATGGAGCATGCCGCCTTTGATCGGGGCCTGGCCCAGAAATTGGCCGACGCGCTCCGGGCGCAGTGCTTCGATCTGCCGGAACTCAAGGCCGAAACCTTGCTGCAAACCGTGCAAAATGTTTTGGATTAAGACGGCATGCGCCCTCCGGCGGAGCCTGGCTGCGAGCGAGCGCCGTGCCTGACGTTCCGCCCTCGACCGCGGCGCGACCGCGTCTGCTGCCTGTCACCCGCAAGTTGGACGAAGCCCCCTGGTGGTTGCTTTTGGTCTTGCTGGGCGTCCTGCTTTTTCTCTATATGCTTTTGACCGCGCCGCAGCTCGCGCAGACTTTCTGGTTCATTTCCGGGCAGAAGCCGGAATTGCTGCGCACCGGACAGGTGCTGTTCAAGGGCATCGTCATTACCGTGGTCGTGACGATCGCCGCCTACGCGCTGGCGCTGGTCATAGGCCTGAGCTTCGGCTTGATGCGCACGTCGCGCAATCCCGTCCTGTTCAATCTGGCATCCCTTTACGTGGAAATCGTCCGCGGCATTCCCATGCTGGTCTTGCTGCTGTACATCGCCTTCGCGCTGACGCCCTTGCTGGTGCAAGGCGCGTCGGCGCTCGGCCTGCCGATTACGTCCCGCCATGTGCCGAACGAGGCGCGCGCCGTCCTGGCGTTGGGCCTGGGGTACGGCGCATTCTCCGCCGAAGTGTTCCGGTCCGGGATCCAGGCCATCGGCGTCGGCCAGAGCGAAGCGGCCTATTCGCTCGGCCTTTCCTATCGGCAGCGCATGCGCTTCGTGATTCTGCCCCAAGCCGTACGCAACATTCTGCCGGCGCTGGGCAACGACTTCATCGCCATGGTCAAGGATTCCTCGTTGGTGGCGGTGTTGGGCGTGCAGGACATGACGCAGCTGACGCGCCTGTACTTCAGCAGCAATTTCCTGTACATGCAATCCTTGACCATCTTGGCCGTCATGTACCTGCTGATTGTCCTCCTGCTGACGCGCGGAGTGCGTTACATGGAATTCCGTCTGCGTCAGGAACAACGGTGAGAGCGAACGGAAAAGCGAGCGAAGCGATTCAAAGGGCCTTGTCCAATCTGTCGTCCGCGCCTAGGCATGACAAACGCCATGCTTCAAGCCTCGGCGACTTGTCATGAATTCATCGGTCGCTAAGGCGTTCGCCCCCACTATGCCGTACACTAACGGCTATAATGCATGTATGAGTAGCCTTTCATTTGCCCTGCGCAGATTTTGCTGACGCCCTGTACACGCAAAAGTTATCGGGGATATTGCTATGTTGCTGAGGTTCGCTGTCGCCAACCACGGCTCCATCAAGGAAAGACAGGAAATATCGTTTGTAGCTTCATCGCTCAAGGACGAACCGCGGGGTTTGATCCCGGTGCAGGGAATGCGCGATGTGCAATCAGTTTTGCCTGCGGCCTTGATCTACGGAGCCAACGCGTCGGGCAAAAGCCAATTTATTGATGCTATAGTATTTTTACGTCATTGGGTACTTCATTCGCAAGATCAAAAGCGGTTGGATAACGATTTCCAATTGAATCCTTTTGCCCTTGATCCTGCCTACAGGGCCAAACCTTCCGTCTTTGAGGTGGATTTCCTCGCGGCAGGCGTTCATCATGAATACGGTTGCGCATTGCTTGACGGTCAAGTGGAAGAAGAATGGCTGTACCGTTTTCCCTTCCAGAGAAAGCAGCTGCTCTTTGAGCGAGATGGAGCGCAGTACCGTTTTGGACGAAGCCTTAAGGGGGAAAAAGGCACCGTTAAGGCGCTTGCGCGTTCCGACAGTCTTTTCCTGTCCGCCGCGTATACGCATGATTACGCTGAACTCAAATCCGTAACGCGTTTCTTTGCCTCCATATCAAGCATGACGCCACTTTCAGCGCCGGACAGGCTATTCTGGAGACGGAACGACAAAATAGATAAAAGGGTTTTGAGGGTGCTGCGGCAAATCGACACTGGCATAACCGGGCATCGCTCGAAACAATCCAAAGAATCCGAGGACGAATCGGACTTCTGGCGAAAGATGCAGTCTTTCTTGGTCAAGGAATTGGATATTGACATAGAAAAATTGCGCTCAATACGAGAGAAGTTTTTCGAAATCGAATTCGCTCACGATGGAAACGGCGATCAGCCCGTATATCTGAATTTCGCCCAAGAAAGCGCGGGTACAAAAAGGCTGGTTTCCATATTGACGGCAATGTTCCAATCGCTGGACGCAGGTACCGTCTACATACTGGACGAATTGGATGTGAGCGTGCATACGCGCGTATGCGAATTGTTGCTGGATCTGTACAATTCTCCCCAGACGAATGCCAAAGGAGCGCAACTCCTGACAACAACGCACAATGCACACCTGCTTATGGCCAAGGATCTGCTGCGACGCGATCAGATCTGGCTCATGGAGAAGGACAAAGCAGGGGCCACTCAGTTGCAGCCCTTGTCGGATTTTCGCATTCCCCGAGATTTCAACATCAGTAAGATCTATTTGGAAGGTCAGTTGGGAGGCATTCCTTTTGCCGGACGCATTGCCGATCTCTTGCCGTTTCCTGATGGCCCGTAGAATATGAGAAGCAGGTATCATAGTAAGTCATTCAAGCGAAACAAGAGCCAAAAATCGCCTGGAAAGAGACGGTCCGTTCTTTTGATTTGCGAAGGAGAAGGCACCGAACCTGATTATTTTAGGATATTAAGGCATCAATATCGCCTCAAATTCTTCACGTTAGAATTTTTGTTTCCTGGGAGGGCCGACAAGTATTGCGCAAGAGGCTGTGAACAAGAAACATCGCTATGATTACGTTTGGGCTGTTTTCGATCGCGACGAACATAGTGGATATCATCAGGCAATACGTCGCTGTCAAGATGCCGGTGTCGGTGCGCCTATTCCACTCCCTGCTTTGAACTATGGTTGATTCTTCATGTGACGGAAATGGATAGATTGCTGAACCGCCATGCGATGCAATCCCTGTGCCGGGAGCATATTCAATATCCGCCCAACGAAAACAAGAGGCCTGACTATTACAGGCTGATGCAGGAAAGACGGGTTGAAGCCGCAGAGGAGCGGGCCGCTGCCCAACTCAAGAAACGCTTTGAAGAAGGAGCAGTGCAAGGCAATCCATCAACCACGGTAGGAGAATTGACGAAATATCTTCGTCAACTGGGTTTAGAGACATGGATCTCATGGGCTTTTTCAGAATCGGATGCTCCATATCCTGACATTTTCCGAAAGTAACGTCATGAAAATGACAATTTTTATCTTGACGGATACAATGATGCATCCATGGCGCGTGCAGTATAATGGCGCAGATGCTGTTCCCACAGGCACGAGACTATGGAATCGGTCCTCAAGCCCATCTCTACGTCTTCGGCGGATTTCGCGTTCATTCGCAACAACGGGCATCTCTACGTAGACAAAACCGCGTACGTTCAGCGCCTGCTGGAAGCGCCGGACAAGTTTTTCTTTCTGGCCCGTCCCCGGCGGTTCGGCAAATCGTTGTTCGTGTCCACGCTCGCGCACTTGCACGCCCGCGACTGCGATGACCTGTTTCTGGATACGGACATCCACCGCTCGGGCTTCTTGGCGCGCGTGCCCCAGTGCCCCGTGCTGGCGTTGGATATGTCGGGCATCGGCATGGAAAGTCCCGAAGACGCCTACAATGACCTGCGCGCGATCGTGGATGAACAATGCCTTGCGTTAGGCTTGCCCGCCAGTCCCAGCGCCTTGACTCCCTGGAGCGCCCTGAATCGCTTGTTGCTGCAAGTACGCGGCGAGCAGGGAGTGGTCGTGCTCGTCGACGAGTACGACGCTCCGATTACGGACCTGCTGGGCTCCCATCCCCCTCTGGCAGACCAAACCCAGCGGCAGGTTATGCAATACCTGAGGTATTTCTACCGCACGCTGAAAAGACGCGATGACTGCATTCGCTTCGCCTTCATTACCGGCATTACGCGTTTCTCGTCGGCCGGCATGTTTTCCGCTCTGAACAGTCTCGTGGACATTTCATCCCGATCCGCCTATCACGCGATTTGCGGCTTCACGGAGGCGGAAATCAGCGCCTATCTGGCGGATCGCGTCGCGCTCGCCGCGCGCAACTACGGTTGCTCCCCGGCCGGGATGCGGGCTGAAATGCAACGGCACTACAACGGATATCGGTTCATCCAACGCAACGAACGCCTTTACAATCCCATTTCCTATTTGCGGACGTTGGAGCAACTGGCGGATCCCCAGGAAGCACAGACCATTCGCGACCAGGGCTTCCCGCGCCCTTGGGTCGACACAGGCAAGCCCCACTTTCTGTTTCAGCACATGAAGGCCCGCCATCTGGGCTTGCGCGATATAGGCGAAAGCGCGGCGGACGTTGGGGAAGCGTTCGATCTGCATAACCCGCCCTTGAACGCGCTCATGTTCCAGGCCGGCTATCTGACGTTGAGCACGGACGGCGCCGGCGCCAGGCTGGACTATCCCAATCAGGAGGTGAGAGCGTCCGTGAAAGAAGGCTTGCTCGGCACCTATTTGGGCAAACCCGCAGGCCGCGACAGCGCGATCAGGCAATACGTGAACGATATGGCCGTTGCGTTGGAAGACGGAGACGGCCAGCGCGCCTGCGCCTGCTTCGATCGCATACTGGATCAAACGACGTACGGCGAACTGGAGCGCGAAAGCAACTTCCAGATCGCGTTGCATATCGTCTGCGCTATGGTACGCGGCGTTCTGAATGTAGAGTCGGAAGTAATCGGTCGCAGAGGTCGGGCCGATATCGTAGCGGAGACGAAGGATGCCTTCTACGTCTTTGAACTGAAACGGAACAAGACGGTGAAGGAGGCCGTAAATCAGATCGTTGCGAAAGGATACGGAGACAAATACCGGGACGCAGGTAAAACCGTAATCGGCATAGGCCTGAATTTCATCGTGCCGGAGAAGTCTGCCCATGAATTATGGGAGGCGTCCGCACGGAACTTCGAGATGCAAGCATTCACCCTGCATCCCGCCCGCGACGACGCGCTTGCCGTTGCCTATACGGGATCGCCGTCCTAAGCTGAGCATTCACAATGCCGTTACCCCTCTCGGTTTGACGTCTATGCCCTCTTGGCAGCCTTGTCAATCGCGATGTCTCTAGACCCCGCTCACCTGCCGGCAGAGTCCCCCAGGGTTGCGCGCTGGCATGCCGCGTCCGTAATCTGGGCGCGGGACTGCCGCGCGCTGCTGTTAAGTCCCGGCACGGCATCGGTTACTTTCATGGCGGCCTTGGCAGCGTACCTGTTTCTGGTCAATTACGGTTACGCGGTGGGAGAAAGCGGCCTGACCGTCCTGTCCAGCACCTTCCATCTGCCCGTTTTGGCCTTCGTCGCCTTCGTCGCCCTGTACCTGACGTTGGCTGCCATCACGTCTTTGGCGCGGGAATACGAACGCGGCACGTTGGAAACCCTGTTCTATGGCCCTATAGACAACGTCGCCTTCGTGGCCGGCAAAATGGCGGCCTACGCGTGCGCGTATCTGGCCGCGTTGGCCTTGGGCGGCCTTGGATATCTGCTGCATGCGCTCGCCAGCCGCTTCGCCTTTCCGACTTCGACTTGGGCCGTCATCGGGTTGTCCGTGCCCGTCACGTTGCACCTGGTCGCCTTCGGACTCTGCCTTACGACGCTCAGCCGGAAACTCCGCGCCGGTCTGGGATGGTTTCTGGCGATTGCGGCGGTCTTTGCCGGCGTGCAATTCGGCTCCGAACTGATCGCTCTGGCGCCGGCTTCCAACCAGTACTACAACCCCTTGCGTTTCGCGCAGCAGGCGTTGGAGCGGACGGGCCTGGTTTTGACGTGGGGGTCGCCTTTCGGCCTGTTGACCAAAGGCGCCGAAGCCGCGCGCCGGGGCCATGTCGGGCAGTTTCTGATCGTCTTGGGCCTGTCCGTCTTTTTCGCTATGACGTTTGCCGGCATCAGCATGCGGGCGCTTCTGCGCCGAGGCGTACGCGCATGAAAACGCTCGTCTATCGAGGGGGCGGTTGCCTGTGCCTCCTGGTTGGCCTGCTGGCCGGGCAGCATCCATCCCTTTTGGAGGCTCAGGATCCCGTACGGCGGGAAGAATTGGTCTACGGCGTCAACGCCTATTTGGGCGGCGTATACGAAGGCGGTTTCTACGCCCAGGATCAAAGCACGATCTATCTCTTGGCGGACGCCCCTTCCGTCGTGTCGTTGCGACGCACCCTGGTCTATTTCTGGCCCATTACCAACCGCCAGGTAGCGGACTGGGACGCCCTGAATCAACAGATAACGGGCCATCTCGAGATTCGTCGCGGCCGACGCCTGCAGGCTTCCATTCCGCTGACGGAATACGTAATCCAATATCCTGCCGGCAGGGAAAGTCGCCGCGCCCAATTGCATGCGGGCGCCGCGGCGCGGCGCCAGTGGTCCGAGTTCGAAAGGCAGCGCGTCCAATACCGGCAAGCGGTCGGGCGCTATTACCAGGATTTGGTGGAGTACCGTCAAGCGCTGGATGCCCAAATTGCGGCCGGGGAGCTGGAGGAGGTTCCTGCCGCGCCGCCCGCGGAACCGGAACCGTTCGTATTCGCCAGTACGGAAGTCAACCGAGGCTATCCCGTGCGGTTGCCTCCGGGACGCTATGCCATCCAGGTAAGGGACGACGCCGGCCAAGTCATGGCGGGCAGTCGCCGGCAACTGGTGATCTTCGCGCCGGCCCAAAAGGGGATCGCCTATGCCGTCGTCCCGCATGACCGCTATACTTTCCCCGAAGCCAGCGACGATGCCGGCGAGGTGATTTATCTGCGGCGCGATGCCCTGACCTACCTGCGCCCGTTCGCCCAGGAGGAATTCCGCGCGCCGTACCTGAATCGTCTCCTGGATTCCCAATCCGCAGAAGGCCGCTTCGATCAATTCGCCTGGCACCAGGAGGAAGAGATCGAGCAGGGTACTGTTGTCGTGCGGCACCGGGGAGAAATCATCCGGCGCATCGAGCGCCGGCCTTACGCCGTGCGGCAGATCACCGGCGCCGCGCTGGGATACGAAATCCATGATCAGACGACGACCGACATCGAAAGACTGCGGGAGCGGAGACCCGACTTCCATGGCTATCGACTGGACGCGCAGGATTTGCCTGCCGCCTTCAGCTTCGGGTTGGAGGACGAGCAAGGCCAGATCGTCGCCGGCAGCACGCGCCGCGTCAAAATCGTGCGCACGGATCTGGCGCCGTGGATCAGAGTCTTGCCGCTGGCGCCTTGCGCCGTCGTTCTCGTCTGGTCAGGCGTGCGGCGCAGGCGTTTCACGCGGCTGCCGCGCGACATGGAATGAGGAGGAGGACCGCAATGGCCGCGCATGAAGATGCATCCCGCCGCGCCCAGTCATGGGATCTGGTCGCGGTCGGAGGTCTCGTTCTGGACTTGATCGTGCCCATTCCCGCCTTGCCCATTGAGGCCGGCAAGCATCAACTCTCCGATTGGACGAAATGGGAAGCCGGCGGCGACGCCAACACCCTGATCATGGGGGCCCGCCTGGGCCTGAACGTTACGGCCATCAGCGCTTTGGGCCTGGACGCGCCCGGACGCCAGGTAGCGGACATCCTGCACGCGGAAGGCGTAGACGTAACCGGCACCTTGTTCCTGGAAGACCAGGCCACGCCGACCGCCATCGTCATCGTCGACCAGGCGGGGGATCACGTCTTCGTGGGCGGATGGGGCACGGCCGCGCCGTTGCCCCTGCAGGCGGAATGGCTATCCATCGTGCGCCGTTCGGCCGCCTTGTTCACCACGGGCTACGCCTTGGTGCCGACGTCCCTGATTGGCCCGGCGACCACGATCCGGTGCCTGCAGGAAGCCAAAACCCGCCATTGTCCGTCGTATCTGGATTTGGGGCCGCCGGAGTACCTTTCCGAACCGGAACGGGTCGCCCAGGCCATAGCGTTATCCGACGTGCTCTTGGCCACCAGCGAGGAGATGCGCCAGTGGTCCCGGAAAGCGGATCCGGTGCAGGCGGCCCGGTCCGTATTGAGCGCGGGAACCCAAGCCGTCGTGCTCAAGGAGGGAGCTCAAGGGTGCCGGATCGTCACGCAGCGCGCCGTCATTGCTTGCCCAGGGTTCGCAGTGGACGCGATAGATACGGTCGGCGCGGGAGACGCCTTTGCCGCCGGTCTCATCGCCTCGCGCTTGCAGGGTCTGGACTGGTACGAAGCAGGTCGGTTCGCGAACGCGGTGGGCGCCGCCGCCGTCATGCGCATCGGTACCGGCAGCCTATTGCCCACCCGAGACGATGTGGAAGCTATCCTCAAGAACGCTGCATCAGCCCCTTGAATACTCTGCAGGGACAGCTTGGGCTACCGTCTGCGTTTGAAATAAGGCTCCAGCGACGGATGATGTCAAACGCGCTTGCGCGGGCAACCGGATCTTCGCTGCCGGCTGACAATGGATCGGCCTCGGGACTGCATGCGTTATAGGTTTAGCTCAGGCAGCTGGCCACAAAGGTCTCAGCCAGTAGCGCATCCGCCTTTCGAAGTCCGGCATCGCGTGCCATTCGGCTATGCCCTCAGGGACGAATATGCCATCCGAGTCCGTTTCCCCATCCAGCGCGACTTGCAAACAAGGAACATGAGCCTCATGCGCGGCTCTCGCTACGTCATCGGCCCATGTCACGCCGATAACCAAGGGCACTACATAGACATTGCGCTGTCGATCAGAGTGTAGATGATCGCGTATCCACGCACCCCGCAACTGCGCTCTTTCTACGTCGTCCGCATCAGCTGCATTGGCCGTTTCGCCTACGAAGATCAGCGTCTCGCCGTCGAAACGACACTCCAATACTATATCCGCGCGACGGGGATTTTGGCGCGGATAAGGGGGGCTCGCATCGTAGTATGCTTCCAGATTGCGCTGCTTGACGCTTTCAGGCGTTCTTTCGTCGTTTAAGCTTAATATGCGCTCTCGCATCTTGTCGCGTCGCAAAGCGGAGGCCAAATAGACAAACAAGTAGTCTCCAAGACCTTGAGACACCCATTTTCCTAACTGTTTTTCACGAAAATCTCGATACATAGGAGTTATCATATTTATCAATGTCAATTCTTTCTGATCGGATTCCATCCTTTCTTGACAACTTTCTGTCTCCGTTTGGCCAGCTGCCATTCTCGCCTGATGAGCTTTCATAGAGTTATGCATTCTTCTAGATGCCGATGTTAGCGGGGGATCATGCAACTGATATCATAATGCAATACCAATCTCACCGTCCAAGTCAGTTCAGACGAGAATCCCCATACTATCACTACTATCGCAAAGTTTCGGTGGAGACATGCAATGGAACCAATACCATCAAGGCTAACGAAGACCTACCGACCGCGTGGATCGCTCCAGCATTTCAGATTCACCGAGAGCGCGGCGTTCAGATGCTTCCGTTGAGGTGCCATTCTCACGAAACGTATCGTATGCATTTCATGAGATACGGCATTGTACGCCAATAGATCGCTGCAGTAAGTACATGTCGCTCCAGCAAACATGGTTGCTTCGTCGTCCGAGCTGTAGGGCTACAGGACCGCAGACGGCACTGATTGCGCAGAAAAAACCGTGTCCCTTGACGTCAACGATATTTACACGAACAATTGAACTGATACAAATGAACGTCAACCATTTCTAATCGCTTGGCCGTAAAGAGTATCGCCGCCACCACGGCCAAATTGGAGCGTTTCACTCAACTGAAACGAAACTATGAACTTGGTTCATCCCTTCATGATCCAGCCGCCGTCCACGTTCAAGACCTGCCCCGTGATGTTTTGGGCCGCATCGGAACAAAGAAACAACGCGGCCTGGGCTATGTCGTCCGCGGTTTGCGGACGATTGAGAGGCACCATGCGCGCCAACTTCTCGGCCATCCAGGCCGGGTAATCCGGTCTTTGATCCGCAGGCAGGCGGGCCGTATTGGCCTCGTACACCCGCTTTTGCATCGGGGTATCCACGATGCCGGGGGCAATCAAATTGGCGCGTAGGCCGTAGGGGGCCAAATCCATCGCCATGACCTGGCCGAAATTGATGAGTGCCGCCTTGGCCGCGCTGTACGGGGGATCGTTCTGCGCGCCGAACTGGCCGGAGACGGACGTCAGCAGAACGAAACTGCCTTTGCGCCGCGCAACCATCGGTTGCACCAAAGCATGCACGACATGGACCGCGCCCTGCACGTTCACGCGGTAGACGGCAGGCCAGTCCTCCGGCGTCAGGCGCCAAAAGGGAAATCCCGATTTTCCGGATCCCATGCCCACTACGTACAGCACGTGCGTAACGGGGAGTCGGTCTTCGCAGGCCCGCGCGGCCGACTGCACGGCCTCCCCGTCCGTCACGTCCACGACTTGCCCTTGGCCCCCGAGGGCGCGCGCCACGTCAAGAACGCCCGGATTGCGATCCCACAGGGTCAATTGCGCCCCGTGCCGGGCAAACCGATGCGCGATCGCGTACCCCATGCCTTCCGCGGCGCCGGCGACGACGACATGTTCCTGAGCTATGCCTTTCACGCGTCATCCTCTCTCGTGCATGACAATGGGCCCCGCGGCCAAGGCTTGATCATACAGTCGGCGCCGCTCGGGGTCGTCGTCCACGTCCACCGAAGTCATGGCCGCGCCGCGTTCCATCACGGGCTGGCTGCCTTGCCTGAAGTAAGTCCATACGGACGACGAATTGTGGGAATTGCCGGCGAAAACGACCTGGAGGCCGTTGGCCCGCGTATAGATCACCAAGCGTTCCGGCAGATCAATCTCGTCTCCCCGCGCTTGGTACCGGGCGACGGCCGCCTCGTCCAGCGTTACGCCCAGACCGGGTTGCGCGCCGACCGCCGCCAAGCCGTTGCGGATCGCGATCGGTTCCTCTATCAGATCGTCCTCGTAAATCTCCATGCAGGTAATGGCCGGCCATTGCGCGTGCGTAAGCACGGATCCCAGATGGCCGGCCATGGCCGTCGTCAGTCCCGTGCCGACCATTTGCAGGAAGAAAGGCATATTCAAGGCGGCTGCCGTATGTCCACCGCGCAGGATGCGGGAGACGCCGCCGGCCATGACGAAGCCGTCGCAAATTGGGCCTTCCGACAAGCGCAGGGCCAAGGCGTCGGAGTAATGGTGAGCCACCGGCAGCGCAAGGGCGTCCCGAAGACGGCGATTGCCTGCGCTGTCGTCTGCGGGAATGGGGCCTTCGATAAGGGACAGTTTGGGAAAATCCCGTTCCAGGGCCTGCAAGACCGGCTCCGCGTGGGGCGCCGACAGCAGGAAATCGTTCCAATCCGCGTCAATGCGAAAATCATCCGGCGTGGCGGCGCTGATGCGAGCCAGCGTGTCTTGCGCGTCGAACCAGGGCCGCGTCTTGATCTTCATGCTGGCATACCCGCGTTCCACGGCCAAACGGGCTTCCTGCGCGTACAACGCGGGCGGCATATCATGGCCCCAATGGGAAATCGGGCATTGCGACCGCACGGGCGTACCCAGCAACCGATTCACCGGCACGCCCGTTTCCTTCCCCACGGCATCGAACAAGGCCATTTGCACGCCGGCTCCCCACGCGTCGTCCCACATTACGTCAACAGGATTGCGCCCCACGATGCGGTGCGGGTCTTGGCACAAGCCCCAGGTGTAATGCACGATGGTCTCGCCGACGCCCTCTACGCCGGACTCGAGCGCGACGCGCATGATTTCCACTTCCGACCACGTATGAATGCAGGCTCTCTCCATGTCGCGGCGAATGGCCGCGCGGCAGGGTACCCAAAGGCGTTGCGCGCGTACGTCGGTAATGCGGGGCCAGTTCATTTTCGCCTCTCCTGTCCGTTCGCCGCGCGGCCGGCGCGTTCAGGCGTTGACCGCGTGGGCCGTCTTGATGCGTTGTTCCTTGAACTCAGATAAGGCACGGAGGATCCGTCAAGCCTCTACGGTCGGCGGAGGGAGGGTCTCGGACGATGAGACCTGGCTCTCGCACGATCCAGCGACTCTGCCATGGGCGCAGGCCTCGGTCTTGCGCGCGTCGTTGCGCAACCGGAGAGCGCGCCGGCCGCGCCCCTGAAGGCACGCGCCGATCGCGGGGTGGCGCACAGTCCAAGCGTCAGTCACGGAAGCCATGGGGCTGAAATCGCATTCGTCCACAGGAAGCAAGGCAGTTGGGTCTTGATCAACCGTTATTTTAAACTCTCTCCTCTCAATACGGGTCTGTATCGCTGATGGCTGAGGCGGATAAACGGGTGGCCCAGCGCGGAGTCCATCGCTCAACGCATAGCGGAAGCATGTCGAAAAGCGCAGATACGAAAGGCTGGCGGCGCATAGCCGCGGCGATGTTAACTGCCTCCAGCAGGATCCTGGGCATCAATCTCTGTAGCCCTGAAGCGGGATGGGGACAGGAAGATACGAGTTGGAAAGACCTGTATCTTGCGCTGCAGTTGACAGAAGCCCATATCTCGTTTTCCCAAAGGGATCCCTACCCTATTCAGGTCCTGGACGCGAAAGCCGCCTTGGCGCGCGGCATCAGCCAAGATGCCGTCGATCTGGCCCAAGAAATGGTTGCGCTTGAAAACGAACTGATATGCACTGCTTTTTATACTGGAATAGCGGATATCTCAAAACTTGGAATTGATTTTAGCAAGTATCCAAAAATACAGGCCTATCACAGATTGGCTACGGCCAACTCTGGGCCCTCTTCCCGTTTCTCCAGCGCCGAAACAGCATATGTCGTTCTCGACAGAGCGTATGCATGCAGCGCTTGGCTGTATCCTGCGCCTGAATTTGAGTACGCAAGGCAGCCAGTGCCGAGGGAATACGACAAACCTTTTTGAAGGGAACCCGGAACTCAATGACATGCCCCCGTACATTCCCGCATCGAACAAGATCGAACCCGCCTGCGACGACCTTCAGCACTGCCGCACGCCCCAACTCACCGCTACGCGCCGGAGAGGCGCCGAGATCCAGCTGCCGGGCCAAGCGCTTGGCTGCGATGGTTACGCGTTGCGCGCGCAAGGCCGCGTTCGCCCTGCCTTGTCGTTATCCCACCGCAAAGCGAGCGGGACGGCCGGCTTCAATACGCCCCGCGAATGGATGGGCACGGGATGCGGAGCTTCCACCCGCCAGGATCCGCTGCGCATCAAGACCAGCAGGACGGTCAACAGTTCCATATAGGCAAAATGCATGCCCAGGCAGCGGCGCGGGCCGCCGCCGAAAGGCATGAACGCGTACTCCTTGCGGCGAATGGCTTCCCCATCCAGAAACCGTTCCGGCCTGAAGGCATGGGGGGCTTCCCAGTGTTCCGGGTGCCGTTGCAGGATCAAGGGCGAGGCCACGATGAAGTCGCCGGTCCGAATGGAGCGACCGCTGGGCAGTTCGTCCGCTTCCAGGGCGATGCGTCGGATGGACCAGGCGGGCGGGTACAGGCGCAACACTTCGTTGACGACGGCGCGGCCAAAGAGCAAGCGCGACAGGTCCGCGTACGCAAACGCGCCGCCCGTCGCCGCGGCTGCGCATTCCTGGCGCAGACGCGCATAGACGTCGGGCGCGCCGCTGATCGCCGTCAAGAGCCAGCAGAGCGTGGCGGCGGTCGTTTCATACCCCGCCAGCATCAGCGACACGACGTCGTCGCGTACCTCTTTCTCCGTAAACAGAAAGTGGCCGGCGGCATCCTGGGCCGCCATCATCTGGCCCAGGATCGTGGCCTTGTCGCGTCGCTTCCGCCCGGTCGCCCTGATCTCCCGAAGGACGAAGCGATCGATGCGGTCCAGGGCGGCATGGAACGAACGGGCCCAGGGCGTAGGCCACCGGGCCATGAAGGAGGGCAGCAACGCCAACCAGATCTGATTCGATACCAGATGGCGGAACGAAGCGGCGAACGCTGGGCGTTCGGCGCCGCGCGCGGCGCCGAACAGCGCGGCGAAGATCACTTCCTGGGTAATGGACAGGGCCGCGGTTTCCAAATCGGCCTTGCGCGGCTGCGCCGCCAATCGTTCGATCACGCGTTCCGCACTGTCCAGCGTCAGGGGGAAATAAGCGCCCAACTCGCGATGGGAGAAGCACCGCTTGAGAGGCAGGCGGTGCTTGCGCCAATGCGCGCCTTCGGCGTTGGAAATGCCTTCGCCCAACAAGGCTTGCGTCGCGTGCAACGTCTTGCCGTAGCGCGCGGGGACATCCTGAAAAACATGCTTGACGTCCGTCGGATCCGACAGCAGCAGCATGTCATAAGGTCCCACCCGCACGGATGCGACGTCGCCTTGGCTTTTCCATGCCTGCCAGAGTATTTCGTGCAAATTGCCTTGGATGAGGCAACGCAACGTGGCGCCAAAACCGGTGCCTGTTTTACGGCGCTGACCGCTCTTCGTCAAAACCGGCGTCTCCGTTGCCCGATTGCGCTGATCCTGCGCAACCGGGCGCAAATGCGGCCTTTAGGCAGGCGCTTGCAAGCGCCTGCCTAAAGGGACGGAAAGCGTTGCCGGCCTTCCGTCCCCCTCCCTATCTACGGCTTCTATGCCCGACAGCCCGGGGAACGTCCCAGAACGGCCGGCAACGCCGTTGCGCGCTCCGGGCAGAAGGGCAGGACCGTCGGCGGGTTACGCACGATCGGTCTGGGCATTCAGTTGCGCGCAACGCGCCAAACGGGTGCCCCGTTGCCGCCCGTCGCGGCTAGGCCAGTACCAGATCGCAGGCTTCCTCGGGCATCCAATGCGCGTCCTGGCCCTTCCATTTGACGTTGCAGCCAATGGGATTGGTCAGCGGGACGGAAACCGATTGGCCCGCCGCGTGCTCCGTCAGGCAGCGTTCCAGATCGTTGACGGTGGCCTTGGATCCTTCGCGCGGGTTGTCGATGCCCCGACCGGTATACACCAACCGGCGCTCCTGGTCGAAAACGTAGAAATGCGGCGTGCGCAAGGCGCCGTAGGCGCGGGCTACGTCTTGCGTTTCATCGCGCAGGTACACCCACGGGAACTGGTGTTCCGCCATGCGTTTGACCATGCCCGCGAAGTCGTCGTCCGCGGCCACATGCACGCTGTTCGAATTGATGCCCACGAAGCGCACCCCTTTGTCCCGGAAGGCGTTGGCCGTGGCCCGCGTGTTTTCGTCCGAGCCGATCACGAACGGGCAGTGATTGCACGTGAAGAAGACGACCAGCGTCTCTGCGTCGCTGAAGCTGTCCAGCGCGTAGGTATTGTCGTCGGTCGCCGGCAGATTGAAGTCCGGCGCCGCGCTTCCGATTTCCAACGTAAAGGCCATGGCAGGCTCCTTGGAGATGATTCCGAAAAGTAAGGCGTAAGAGCCCGCATTATACCCTGTTTTCGTCCCGCGCGGGCGTGGCCGACGCGGGACCGTCGAGGCCGACAGGAACCGGAAGGTCCCGCGGTCGATGGCCGCCGCCTTATTCGTAGCGCAAGGCTTCCGCGGGATAAATGCGGGACGCCTGCCATGCAGGCAGCACGGCGGCCAACAACGCCAGGACGTAGGTGCCGATCAGCAGGCTGGCGACGGAGGGCCAGGGAACGGCTATGGCGCGCGAGGCCACGTTGGCGAACACCAGATCCATGAGGTTGTACCCCAGCAGCACGCCCGTGGCGCCGCCGATCAGGATGCCGCTGGCCGCAATGAAACTGGCTTCCAGCACGAAAACGGTCGCTACGCTTCCGGGTTGGTAGCCGATGGCGCGCAGCATGCCGATCTGCTGGCGTCGCTCAAGCACCGTGCGGCTGCTGATGACCGCCAGGCCGGCCAGTCCCACGATCAGGCCCAAGGTGAAAAAGCCGCGGAACAGCCGCAGGATGTTGCGCGCCATAGACCGTCCCACGTTAAAGCGCTCGCTGAAGAGCGAGACGTCCAGGCTGCTGCTCAGCAGGGACTTTTCCAGCGCGCGCGCCGTGGCCTCGGGATCCGCCGTGGCCGCCAGTGTGGCGTAATGCCGGCTCGGCACGACCGGTTTGCCTTGCAACGCGTCCAAAAGGCCTTTGTTGACCTGCAAGGCGCTCTCCGCCAAGGTCTGCGCCTCATCCAGAATGCCAATGACCTGGACGGGGTAGCCCGTTTCCGCGTTGGCGTTTTCGTTCGTCAAGATAAAACGCGCGTCGGTCAAGTCCACACCCGCATCCGGAATGTCCGCACGGGCGCGGTTGCCAGCCTGCGCGGTCGCTTCGTCGTCAGAACGAGCCGCGCCTACGTCCAGAACGTACGCGTTGGCGAGGATGGCGACGTCGGTTCTGTCCGCGAGCGCCTGCCAGACTGCGGCATCCGTGGGGAAGTCCGGCGCTCGGTGGCTAAAGCCGTACACGGTCGCGCTCTGCGCCGCATAGCCGGCGTCCAGGCCCGCCACCCGGAAAGTCTCCGCGGCCGCGTCGGCCGTGGCGGGCCGTACCGCGAGGGACAGATGGGATACGGATCCCATGACGTCTATGTCCGCGGCCGGAAAGTCCGCGCGCGTCTCCGCTTCCGCGTTGAGATCGATCACGGGGTCAAACGCGCTGAGCAGGCCGGGCCTCAGTTCCAGGTCAAAGCCTGCGGTCTGCTCCGTCGAGGGCGTGGCCAAACCTTCCGTGGCCTGAATGAATTGCGTCATGACGACGACGGACGTTATGACCATCGAAAACAGCAGCATCGCCACACCGGTACGGAAGCGTTGCTGCAAGGGATAGGCGATGGCCAGCTGGATCGCCGGCGCGAGCCAGCCTATGCCCGTCCCCAAGCGTCCTACGCCGCGCGCCAGCAGATTGGCGCTTCCCATGACGGCCAGAATGGCGCCTATCAGAATGCTGGCGCCGGACAACAGGAAGAAGAGCAGCAAGATGGCGTTCGCCGCCACCGCGCCGCGTATCCAGGGCAAGGTCCAAATCCCCAGCAAGCCCCATCCCAGTAACGCGGAGCTCCATTGGCGGCGCGCCGATACGGAAAGCGGAACGTAGTCCAAGCCCGCATGCGCCAACAGCGCGCAACCGCCCAACAGCAACGTTTCATACGCTTGCGGCGGGATCTGGTCGAACGTCCACAGCTGCAGGGCGGGCCAAAAACGTCCGGCGCCGCCCGCCAGCAACAGAAGGCCCAGCGTCCCTTTGCCGGCGCGGGCGACGCGCCCTTGGGACGCGCGCCGCGTCGGCTCTTCCAGATCGCGGACGGCAGCCACGATGTTCATGCGACTGACGCGCCAGGACGCGAACGCTACCACTACGCCCGTTATGAGGACGCCCAGGCAATAGGCGATCGCGAGCGACGCCGGCGTCACGGACCAACGCAGGTTGAACAGCTGGTCCAGACCGCTCAGTTGCTGGCCGAAGCCCGCGAAGAACCCGCTGACAAGACCCAGCATGCCGTATGACACGAGCAAGCCCAAGCCCAAGCCGAGCAAGGAGGCGGCCAGATCGTAGAGCATGCCCTCCGTGACGAACATCTGGACGACTTGCCCGCGGTGCATGCCCATGGCGCGGACGATGCCCAACTCCCGGCGCCGCTCGGCCGCTAACATGACGAAAATCAGGAAGACCAGCAGCGCGCCCGCCATGATGGACAGGGAGCCCGGAAACCAGAACGCGCTGCTGAAGGCTACGCCGGCGATCTGCACGCCGCGCAGGGCAAAGCGCTTGTTCAACATCGCCAGCACTTCGAAGTCGCTCAGATTCTGCAGCGCCGCCTGCAAACTCTCGGCTTCGCGCGACGGCAAGGGCAGATCCAACAGCCAGTTTCGTATCTCCCCATTGCCCAAGGCGACCCGCAGATTCGCCTCCTGCGCCGAGGCCTCCGCCGCCGGCGCCTCGGCGGCGGGCGGGGCGTCCAGGTAGGCGATCAGATACCCCAGATGGGTCTGGAAGTTGCCCCTCTCCATGCCCATGAAATTGGCGATCGCGGCGCTGAGGGGATTGTCGTCGTTCGACGATAAGACCCGATCCGGGCCTTCCTCGGCAGCGGACGCGTGCTCGCGAATGACCTGCGCCACGGACGGCGTCCGGAGCGCGGTCTTGACGGTCGCCATGCTCTCCGCGTTGAACGATTGGGCCTGCAAAATGCGGTTGACGGCGTCCGTGTTGTCGATACCGGCCAACTCGTCGCCGGCATTGGACACGAGCGCGGCGTTGATGCGGTCCGGCATGAAAAGGAGCTGCTGCGCTTCTTCCAGCTCCATGACGATGACGGGAATCAAGGGCGCTACCGGACCGGCTTCCTTGACGATGGCCTGCACGCGAAAACGCAGCGGAATGGGGCCGATGAAGGCTTCCAGCACGTCTCCGGCCTGGGCGTCCAATTGCGCGGCGCCCAACTGGCTCAGGAAAACTTCGCCTTGCCTGATCTGCATGCCGTAAGGGCGCAAGGCGCTGTCGACGTCCCCGGCCAACGTATTCAGATTGAACGTTGCGAACAGGTTGGACGAAGTCAGCAAATTGCCGCCCAACTCCCCCATGGACGGCAACGTAATGGGCGCGGCCGGATCCACGCCGAAGGCCAGCAGCTGCTCGCGGGTCAAGCCCAGGGATTCCAGGCTCAGGACCTCAATGCCTTCGTCTTCCAGGAAGGCGGTGTCCAGGCCCAGATTCTTGAGCGTCGCCGTGTCGAGGGCCAAGTCGTTCAGAGAGAAGGACAGCCCTTCCGGCTGAGACGCCAACGTAATGCCTGTCACGACGGCGGAAGCGACTTGCGCGGCATCCATGGCGCCCCACCCTGACGCCTCGGCCACCTGGCTGATCCGGGCCTGCAGCGCATTCAAGGCCGCGGAGGCGGCCGCGGCGATATGGCCTACGCCGGGTTCCAATTCCCCGACGCTGACGGGCGCGCCCCATTCGTCATGCAAGCCGAACTGCTCTTCATACGAGGCATCCACCGCGAAGATCGCGCCTAACGGCGCGCCTTGCCCCGAATCCATATTGCGAATGATGGTGGGAAAAAAGATCACCCCCGACAGGCCGTCAATGAGCGGTTCGTCCGCCACGGCCTGCTGCAGCGCCTGATACCGCGCGTAGTCAATGCCGGGCAGCCCGTCCTGGAGCAATTGCAGAATGGACTGCAGATTGCCTTCGGCCAACCCGTTCAAGAGGTTGACGATCGCCGAGTCCGCCTCTCCGGCTTCCGGGTCGATGTCCCCCTGTGCCGAGAGGGACAGGAGGGCCTGCAGAAAAGGCGGGGACACCACCTGATCGATACGGCCGTAGGCCTCTACGATTTGACGCCGCAACGAGCTGTTCAGGGTATCGCCCAAGCTCAGCGACGTGATGAAAATGGTGGTGCTCATGGTCAGGCCGACGACGATGAACGCGGACTGCCAGGGCCGGCGGGGAATATTGCGCGCTCCGATGCGCGCGAGAATGGGCCGCCGGAAGGCCAGCAACGCCAGCCCGATCAGCAGGAGCGCGACCGCCGCGGCGAGCCCCCAGGCAATGGAATTCAGGATGTTCATGGGACGGAGCGCGGCGCGCGTACCCTACGCGGACGCGGTTTCCGGATCGTCCGCGGCGGCGTCCGGCGCCGTCGCGGGCGCCGCGCGGGCGTCCGCCGGCACAATGCGGCCATTTTGCATGCGCACGATCCAATCGCACCGTTCGCTGACTAGGGAGTCATGGGTCACGATCACCAAGGTCTGGCCCAGTTCCTGGTTGAGGTCGCGCAGGAGTTCCAGGATCTCCTCGGACGTGTCTTCATCCAGATTGCCCGTGGGTTCGTCGGCCCACACGATGGCCGGTTGGTTGACCAGGGCGCGGGCGATGGTGACCCGCTGCTGTTGCCCGCCGGACAGCTGGGCGGGCAAATGCGACATCCGATCCTGCAAGCCCACCTGGGACAGCGTCTCGCGGGCGCGTTGGCGCGCCTGCCCGGTCGGCGTGCCGGTCACCAGAAGCGGCAGTTCCACGTTCTCGACCGCGGACAGGACCGCCAACAGGTTGAACGTTTGGAAGATGAAGCCCATCTGCCGGGCGCGATAGGTCGTGCGCTGCCGATCGCTCATCCGGGCCAGCGATTGCCCGGCAATGCGCACCGTCCCGGCGTCGAAGCGATCCAGGCCGGACAGGCAGTTGAGCAAGGTGGTCTTGCCGCACCCGGAAGGTCCCATGACGGCGACCATCTCGCCCGGGGCGATGGCCAGCGTGATGCCCTGCAGGGCCGGCACTTCCTCTTCCCCCATAACGTAATGCTTATGCACGTCCTGGGCTTCAATGATGGACGTCACCGCGGATCCTCCATGAAGTAGTTGCTTGAGCGCAGCTCGCGTACGATGCGGTTCAGTCTATTACACTCCGCGGGCATTGAGGGGGATAAAAGACCAAGGGCGGATATGACGCATCCGTTCAGGCCCTTCGCCCGGCGGACTGCGCCACTATTGGAGCCTGCGCCGACGCCTCAGCCCGCGACAACACGGCCACGCCTAACAGCAATTCTTGGATGAGCGGCGGTCGAGAGCGGGATCCGTCTCTATTGTCCTTGGGCGCATCCGCCGCGCGCGGGCGCGCACGCCGTGCTGTCCCACCATACGGCAGACAGATCAGGATCAACCTGCCTGTAGGCCATCAGGCTCGGCCAGGTAGCCCGGTCGCACCCGTCGGCTAGCGACGATAGACCGCGTTCCCTTTTCTGTACGTAGCCGGTCACCGACACCTAGAAACCCCATGTGCGCCCTCCCGCACAGCGCGGCCACGAACCGCCGGCCGAGCACTTCTAAATCAAGTCATTGCAACAAAATGGCGAACCAAGCCTCTCGGCTCGGAACCGAACTGGACAATCATCTGCGCGCCTCACTTTCCCGTAGCCTCACTAAGTTGAACCAAACGATCCCAGAGCATTAATGCAATTTCCCGAGCGAGTGCGTTCCTTCGTGGTAGATTGCCTGCGTGGCTTTTGGAACCTATACAGATCCTTATCAAAGTCTCATCAAAGACCTAGCAACCAAAGGAAACAACATGCGACTGGCGAACCCGATAGAGATAGAAGGCATTTTCTGGTTTGAACAGGCGGACTATGACGAACGCAAGCGGCTTAGTGGATACTTGACCGTTGATACGGACGGGCGCGCCCAATTGCGGCTCCGCGACGTAAATACACTGTTCGCACACGATATAACAAAGCGTTTTTTCCAGATGTTGGACGGCATAGTCCGTCCATACGACTGGATTACGGGCCTAGGCACAGGTGGGGAACTCATATGGGTGCATAAGGCAGTCATCGTGAGAAACCAGCCTTTTGGCGGTAGCGGAATTGCCATAAAAGGATTGGCTCTAGGCGGTGCCTCTCAAGTGTATTCGTTCTCCGCGCCGTACGTTTTCATTGGCAATCGGCCTAATAGCGATGCAGTCACAAGGGAACGACCCAATGCTCTAGAATTCAAGAGTTTGACCTGTGAAATTGAAGGCGTATGGGAATGGTTGGGGATATCCGGCTTCAAGTACTCCAAGGATGTCGCTCAATGGTATTTGGGAGACTGTCAAGAAATCTTGGATATTCAATACGAACTCCCATCGGAAAATTCTTTACAATCCGAAGAACCGTTGGAATGGCATGAAGACAGACCTAAAGCAAACCTTGCCTTTAAGGTTACTCCCTCATACTGCAGAGCTCCTTTCACGGGGCAGATCTATCCTGAGTTCACCTTAAAAGAAACCACGACTATAGAAATCAAGCCCGCGGAGGGGGCCTTCAACCTCTCCGACGTAACGCAGCACATGAAGATGCTACGCAATTTCTTTGCCATCGTTATGGATGCGTCCGTGGATATCGTGCAATGCGAAGTCAGCACGGCTGAAGCTTGGAGACAGGGCGGGAAATCGATAACAACCCTGTCCTTGTACTGCAATACGGGGAAATTGGAAGGAGAGGCCTATGCGCCGGGACGGGTCAAGACCGCGCTGTTGGGCAGGCCTCTCACGAAGCGTAAAAATAGGGATATATGGAAAAATTTGAGAATATGGTATGAGCAATACGCAGAATACGAATACGCTATCGGAGAGTATCTGGAGGGTCGATTCAGCGTTGCGCCGCTATCCAGCCGGGTAATGGCACTGTGGCGCGCCTTGGATTCGCTAACCAAAGGTACGATCGAGCACCGCCTGCGCTGTTTACTCAAACCGATACTTGGAAACAAGAAGGAAAGAGAATTTTGGATTGCAAAGCTAGCGGACACGCGGAACAAGTTGGCGCATGGGCGTAGAACAGAGGATTGGCGGCCACCTTCGCGCGACGATTTGGAAAGGGCCTATGCGATGTTCGTGTTTGCAATCAATTTTTACGTATTGGAAAGTATAGGTTGGACACGGGATGTCCTGTTGGGTGGCGACAATCGTGCAGGATGGCTGTTCTTCTTGGAAACGGAATGGCGCCTTGGGGATTTGCACAGGTTCTATCTTGGGGATAAATGCAAAAAATTGAGCGAAACCGATCCCGGCCCTGTAACGTTGCGGGAAATTGAGTGCCGACTAGGTTTAGGGGACGAAAACGATGATCTCGAGAGTGCATTGGAATGGGCGGGATGGAAACGGAAGGGAGACCTGTGGCATGCTCCTGACAAGCAAGAACCATAAGGAGACGGAGACATCCGAATGCCAGTGCAGTCAAGACATTCCGGGAATCCCTACCCCGCCTCACCCCATTGCATGGCATAGGGAGTCTGCATTAGCGCATATTCCCTGTGCAGAGTTGGCTGCAATTCGGAAGTTAGATCATCCAGAGGTACTTGTGTGCCTGGGCGCTCAGCGCGTTGTGCAGGCCCCAGACGGCATCACCTCTGTAGCCCTGCGCGAAGGAGTCGCCGCGGAACCCTATCCCGCGCCTTTGAACGACCCCGATCTCGCGACCCTGCCCCCGAACTGACGGAATACGAAGGGATGGAACTACGTATGGCGGACGCTAATGACAACTATGACAGGTTGCAGTACGCTCTAGACGGTGGTCGGTCTAAATCCGGTATTGACTGTGGCCGCACCGCGGACGACTACACGAGACTCAAAAACTTTACCTTATAAATGAAACGTGACAAAGTGCCAAGACACCAATACTTTTTGTTGCCACCCCATAAAAACGCATACAGCGACTTCAATCCCAGTGAACATCGATCTCTTGGAACAAGAGATTTCGGGCAGCACTCTCAGTTTACGGAAGAGACCGTCGAAAAGGAAATCAAACACAGAATCAGGTCTGATCGGAGTCTGAAAGCCCTAACAGACGCTTATAATGGGCAAGCAGTGCGCCTTTCTCCGATACCTCATGTTGCAAGGTTTCGTTCCGTTCCTGCAAGGCCTTGTTTCGTTCCTGCAAAGCCTTGTTTCGCTGCTCCGCTTGTACAAGCAGCTCATCCTTGCGTCTCGCCTCCGCGTCTTTTTCCTGCGATGTGAGATACCACTCGGCACCGCCAAGCTTGCGCAGGCGCATGAGCATATAGGCCGCGCTGCCGCGTACGTTGTGCATATCGCCTTTTTCCCACAGCGTGCCCAAAACCGCGCTCGGCCAACAACGGCCCTGCGACTTAATCGCCACGTAGCGGTCACCTTGCAGACTGAAACCCATAAAGAGGCCGAGACCCCTCCTCCGCTGCAAGAGTTCAGGGTTGTACACCCAATACTCGCTCACGCCTATGCGTTGATAGTGTCGCATTTTATCCGCGACCTCCGCGCCTACTCCAATATCCTTTTTCCATGTACTGTGCGACAGAATCTCCACCACCAGATCCGGCGGGCCGTCGTAGCCTACATGGAATGCATTGGCCGGATCCCGGCCCTCGCGTAGGGCTTTGTACGCCAATACGTCAGGGCGGGTGTACACCATGACGCCAGGATCCGCCAGCATCCCTCTGGGAGCATGCAGCAACGGGTCTTTCCACACCGCGGAACGCGAGTATCCTCTCGCGTCCAGATGTGCCTGGAGAAACACCGCTAGGCAGTCGGCGGCATGCTCGTGAATCAGGCCCGTACCCAAGGGCACGTCTCCCGCAGGATACAGGTCAGGATAGGCATTGCAGGGATGCGGAGCGGAGCGATTGCTGGCGCGTAACGCCGTCTGCACGGACGTTTTCACCGGAACCGTCGCGACATCAACCATGGTAGCACCTCGCGGGATGATCCGTAAGCGTCCGTGCCTGAGCTAACCGCAGGCGTTGGGCCTCTCTCCAAGGCGGTCGACGGGCGTAGCCTAAGATAGAGAGTATAAACGTCTTTGGAGTGGATAGGCTAGGGCCTACTGCCTTGCTGCTCGGCTTGCGCCTCATCCCATGGCGAGGCAGAGGAACAGGAGCATTCATGCAGGATGTAATCCTGCGTCCTGCCGCGACCCGATACGCCACAGGCGCTGCATCATATCGCTGTGGGGTGATTGCGCATGTCGGGTATTCTTTGCCCAAGCATACCACTGCGGAAATCAGCCTTGGAGTAGCTGCGCCAAGGCCAAGACAGGGATCCGTATGGCCTAACTACGGCTACAGTTTTGAATGCGCGGCGCATGCAAGGGAGTCTTCAGTTCCAGAGCGCGAGATCCTCATGTCGTCATACTGGCAGACCGACGACTGGCCGTGGGCGCGCTGGAGGAATCCAATAGGTACGCGCGCGGGACGATTTTAGTACGGAGGCATCATGGTTGCAGCCTTACACGTGACAAAACGAGGCTTCTGGATCCAGATATAGACTGCTCTGGAGAAGAATCCCTAAGCAACGGACGTTATATAAATTTATTACTATGCGTATGTCTTGCCGCTGTCCTATGAGCCTGTACGCGTACTCTATCCCTGCCGTCAACTCTTTGCGCAATATCTGGCGGTATCCGGATTACGGCGGACGGATTGCCCTCCGCCGCGACCGCCGGCGGCCCTGCCGGTCGGCCTCCAGAGGCGCTGTCATTTGCGCGTAAAGAGACAGCAGGTACTCGGCGCGTTCCCGTTCGGAGGCAAATCCGCGGCGTCGGTAGAGCCTGTCCACGGCCCGATCCAGGGCGCGGTGCGCCCGACGCAGATCCGGCGGCATCAGATCCGGATCATAGAGATGGGCCAACGCGACGCCGGAATGGACATTGCGCGCGTCCAGTATTCTCTGGGCCAGCGGCTCCAACAAGGTCCAATCCGCGTCCCGCGACGGCAACGGGAAGGTGTTGTAGACGATGCCGGCGGAATACCTGTAGTCGCTCTTAAGACGACCCGCCACCATGCGCATCCAGGCCATATGCATGGCGGATGTGAGGAGTGCGAACATGCCAAGATCGGCATCAGGAAGGACGAGTAAAGAATCTGTTGGAATCGCAGGCGGCTCAAGCCAACCGAAAGGAACGAATTCTCGCCTTTCTGAACTCACCCTAGGAACGACTAAAAAAGGAGATGTGGGTATTACGCTGAGACAAAACTGGATAGGGGTCTTGGCGCATTCTCTTGTTGAAGTTCTTTTGCTCTTTTCCCGAAATCTTCGAACGAGTTCTATTCGCTCCCTTACAAGAGACATATGGGCAATCTCGGTGGGTGATGCATCGCGAAGAGTGAGTATCCAGCGTTGATTGCCCTGCAAAAATTCTTTGGCTCCATAAAGGGGACGCAAAAATCGTTGGACATCAGGCTGTTGTCTGATGAATTTGTTTTTCTCCAAATTGTTAAATATATAATGGCCGTTATCTATAGGCTGCGACCCTGCGATTAGCTTGGGCCATCCGTTAAGCGGTCGGCTCTCTTCTTTGACTACAATATCGGGATTGCTCAATCCTCCCGCATCAAACAGATACGGCGAAAGAGCAACATGCAACGTTTCTTCCGCCTCGCCATTGATGTCGGGGTAGGAAAAGAGTCGTTTGGTTTGTTGATCCGCCTTTTGGCAGCCCAATCCGATGATCACCACATGCACGTGCGCCTTGCCGCGGGCGTCAGACCCCCAAGCGAAGGTACGATGGGCGAACAGGATCTCCAAACGGCAACGCTCCAGCAGAATGGGCCAGAGCTGCGCCACCTGCTCGCCCTGCGTGAGGGAGTTGGTCGCCACGAAGCCCATCCGCACGGACGGGTTGGCCTGCACGTACGCGCCGGCCCGGATGAACCAGGCCGCCACGTAATCCAACGTGCCGCCGGATCGGCCCAGCCGCGCGAGGCGCCGCACCTGGCGCCGCTGTTCCGGCGTCTGAAACTTGGCGCCCGCGAAAGGCGGGTTGCCCAGAAGGAAGGCGCAGCGCTCCGGGGGCAAGACGTCCGTCCAGTCCAGTTCAAGCGCGTCCCCTTGCGCAATGCGGGGCGAGCGCTCCAGCGGGATGCGGGCGAAAATCAGTCCGAACTCCAACCCCAGGCGATTGTTCATGATGTGATCCATCATCCACAACGCCGTTTCGGCGATCCGCGCGGGGAACTCGCCCAATTCGATGCCGTAAAACTGATCCACGTCCACTTGCGACAGGCGCGCCGCGTCCAGTTCGCCCTGCCCCAGCGTGCCTTCCAGCGTCCGCAGGGCCCGAATGACCTCCATTTCCAGCTGGCGCAACTCGCGATAGGCGATGATCAGGAAATTGCCGCAACCGCAGGCCGGATCGAAAAACGTCAGGCGCCCCAGTTGCGCCTGGAAGGCCCGGAGCCTTTCCCGACGACCGCGCCGCAAGGCGTTCGCCTGCCTGAATTCCGCCTTCAGATCGTCCAGAAAGAGCGGTTCGATGACTTTGAGGATATTTTTCTCGGTCGTGTAGTGGGCGCCTTGGGCGCGCCGTGCCGCGGGCTCCATGACCGATTGGAACAGGGCGCCGAAGATCGCGGGCGAGATGCCGGACCAGTCGAAGTGGCAGGCGTCCAGCAACTGGGCGCGCATGGCGGCGGTAAAGGAGAAAATGTGGAGTGACTCGCGGAAGAGATCGCCGTTGACGTACGGAAAGCGGGCCAGATCCTCGTCCAATGCTGCGCTCCTTGCGGCTTCGGGCGTGTTCAGCGTCTGAAAGATTTGCGCCAGCCACGGCCCCAAGTCCGCGCCGTCCTCGCCCGTACGCGTTTCCAGGAACTCAAGGAAAATGTCGCGCGGTTCGAATATGCCCGTATCGTCGGCGAACAGGCAGAAAACGAGGCGGACCAGAAAACGTTCCAGATCATGGCCTCGCCATCCGGACGCGCGCAGCGCGTCATGCAGTTGCCCGACGAGTTCCGCCGCCCGGACGTTGGCGGGATCCTGATCGCGGAAGGCCCGGCGCTGGATGCCCAGAATGAAGCCGAACGCCTCGACGTGGGCCGGCAATTGCGCGAGCGCGAAGGCCGTCGTGCGCCGTTCGTCCAGATCGCGCAGTTCGAAGGTTTGAAAGTCGCTCAGCAGGATATGGCGCGGGCGCTGCTTCTCCGGCAAGGCATCGAAATACGCCATGGCCTGCGCCGCCGCTGCCTCCAGACGGCGCCCGGCGCTTTTCTGCTCTACCAGCAACACGCCCGGCCAGAACAGGTCGATGAAGCCGGTGCGGTGATCCAGTTTCTTCACCTGCTCTTCGTAGCGCGCCACGCTGCGCCGCTGCACGCCGAAAAGGCGGAAGAAATCGTTGTAGAAACTTTGGGTCTCGCCCTTTTCGTACGCCGCGTCCGCCCACTCTTGGGCGAACGCCGCCGCGCGGACGCGGATTTCGTTCCAGGACAGGCGCATAATCCGCACATTATGCCATCCAGGCCTTGCCGTTCTCGTCCCCTACGCGCGACGAACGTCCTTCGCAGGCAAGGATACGGCAGTCGTAGGCAAGCGACTGGCGGATGTGCGCGCTCCCAGCGGGCATGCCACAACGGATACTGACCCTAAAGTGGATGGCGCGCCTCGCGTCCAGCTTGAATTCCGGATTATCTCCTTACGGAGCGCGCGTAAGTTGCACCAGCCCTGACGATCGCAACCATTGTGCTTAACGATACGCTGGGAATACAGTAAGATTCTCGCATCCCAAACGCCATCGGCTTGGCCGAGGAGTCTCTGACATGACTCAGATACGCTGCAACGAGATCGCGACCTTGGAATTCCAGGCCGCGCGCGAGTACGCCTTGCCTTTTCGCGAGGTCGAATTCTCCGTGCGCTTCACCAACTCCGACGGCGCGTCCGTGCAGGTGCCGGGCTTTTGGGACGGCGGTTCGACCTGGAAAGCTCGCTTCGCCTATCCCCAAGAGGGCACATTCACCTACGTCACGACCTGTAACCAGGAAACGGACGCGGGTCTGCATGAACGGACGGGCTCCCTGTCCGTTGCCGGCCAAGGCGCGGGGCACGCGCTGGCTACGGAGGGACCCCTTGCCGTCAGCGCGGACAGGCGGCGCTTCGCGCATGTTTCGCAAAAGCCGTTCGCCTGGCTGGGCGATACCTGGTGGATGGGACTTACCCGACGCCTGCCCCTGGACGGGTTCAAGGAACTCATCGCGGACCGGGTCGAGAAAGGCTTCAGCGTAATCCAGATCATCGCCGGACTGTATCCGGACATGCCTTGGTACGATTCCCGCGGCGAGGGCGAGGGCGGCTACCCGTGGGACGAACATTTCAACTCCGTCAACCCGGCGTATTTCCAGGCGATGGATCAACGCATTTTCCTGTTGGCGGAAGCCGGCCTCGTCCCTTGCATCGTGGGTTTCTGGGGGTACTTCATGGATTTCGCCGGTCCCGAAGTTCTCAAACTGCATTGGCAGAACCTGATTGCCCGCTACGCCGCCCTGCCCGTAGCCTGGTGCGTGGCCGGAGAAGGCCTGATGCCTTATTACCTGGACGGAGCCCAAATCGACGACATGGCCGCCTGGGAACGCGAGCGCCGCGCGTCCTGGTCCGAGATGGCCCGCTGGATTCGCGCGCAGGACGGCTTCCAGCGGCCCATCACCATCCATCCGACGCAGTTCGGGCGCCGGCAGGTGGACGATCCGACCGCCCTGGACTTCGAAATGCTGCAGACGGGCCACTCCGGATTCCCGGCCTTGACCAGCACCATCGACATGTTGGCCGAGTCGCTACCGGCGGCTCCGACCATGCCGGTGATCATCAGCGAAGTGGACTACGAAGGCATTCTGGAATCCAGCGGCCCGGAAATCCAGCGCTTTCTCTATTGGTCCAGTACGCTGTCCGGCTCCGCCGGCTTCACCTACGGCGCCAACGGCCTGTGGCAGGTCAACGGCGAAGAAACGCCCTACGGCGCCTCGCCCCACGGCATGGCCTGGGGCGGCCCTTCGTGGCGCGGAGCCAGCCAATTGCCCGGTTCCCGCCAGATCGGCCTGGCCAAGCAGCTCCTGGACGCATACCGGTGGTGGACCTTGCGCGCCGCGCCGGAAAAACTGAGCCAGCACGCCTCGCCGGCGAATCGCATCGGCCCCTACTCCGCCGTTCTGGACGACGATACGCGCCTCGTCTTCATTCCGGCCCCCAGCATCCTGACGACGCGGCGGGACGGCCTGCAGCTCTTGGACCTGGCTCCCGGCTCCCGTTACGCCGCCTTCTACTTCAATCCCAAAACGGGGGAGCGGATCCAGGCCGAGGAATTCGCGCCCGACGCCCGGGGGCGGCATGCCCTGCCCTCGCCGCCCGTGATTCAGGACTGGGCGTATATAGCGGCTCCGTTGCCCTCCTAGGCCTGTCCCATGTCCATCCATGCCGTTTTCGTCAACGGACGGATTTTCACCAACGATCCCGCGCAACCCTGGGCGCGCGAAATAGCCGTGCGCCAAGGTCGTTTCGAGGCGGTCGGACCGGAGGGCAGCGCGCAGGGACTGGTCGGACGCGGCGTTCCCTGCGTCGATCTGGCGGACGCGCTGGTACTGCCGGGGCTGTGCGATTCCCACATCCATTTCGTCAACTACGCGTTGTCCCTGCAGGAACTGGATCTGTTCGAGGTGCCGTCCTTGCAGGCGCTCAAGGATCGCTTGGGCGCCTTGGCCGCGACCTTGCCGCCCGCAGCCTGGATTCGGGGCCGGGGCTGGGATCAGAATCTGTGGCCGGAAGGCCGCTTTCCTACCCGCGCCGATTTGGACGCAGCGGCCGGCGCCAGGCCTGTTATCCTCTTCGCCAAAAGCGGGCATGCCGCCGTCGCCAGTTCGGCCGCCTTGCAGGCCGCCTCCCTGCCGTCCGGTTCCTGGTCGCCCGCAGGCGGGTCTATTGGACGGGAGCCGGACGGGACCCCCAACGGCCTGTTGTACGAAACGCCGGCCATCGCCTTGGTCGCCGGCCAGTATCCCGAGCCCTCGCCGGCCGCTGTGGCGGACGCGGCGCTGCAGGCCCAGCGCGTGCTGCATGCCTGGGGCATCACTTCGGTTCACGATTTCGACGGCAAACTGGGCCTCACGACTTTCCAGCGCCTGCTCCAGCAACGGCAGTTGCGTTTGCGGGTCGTGAATCACATGGCCAAGGAGCAACTGGACGACGCCCTCGCGTTCGGCGTACGCGGCCCCTTGGGCAATGAATGGTTGCGGATAGGCGGCCTGAAAATGTTCGCCGACGGCGCTCTGGGACCGCGCACGGCGCTCATGATTGCCCCGTACGAAGGCGAACCTGACAACTACGGCCTGGCCGTCACCGACAAAGAGGAAATGCTGGAACTGGCCTTGCGGGCCACCGAACACGGGATCGCATCCTGCGTGCATGCCATTGGCGACAGGGCCAATCACGACGCGCTGGACGTTTTCGCGGCGGTGCGCCGGCGCGAGGCCGAGCTGGGCATCCCGCGCGCCGCGCGCCGCCACCGCATTGAGCACGTACAGGTCATACAGGCGGAGGACATGCCCCGGCTGGCGGCGCTGGACGTCGCCGGCGCGGTGCAACCCATACACGCCACGCAAGACATGCATTTGGTCGATGCGTATTGGGGCGCGCGGGGCGCCACGGCCTATGCCTTTCGCTCCCTGCAAGCGCGCGGCGTCCGGTTGGCTTTCGGATCCGACGCGCCCGTTGAATCGCCCAATCCTTTCGTCGGCCTGCATGCCGCCGTCACGCGGCGGCGCGCGGACGGTACGCCCGGCCCCGAGGGCTGGTATCCCGCGCAACGGCTCGAACGCGGCGCGGCGCTCCGGGGCTATACGACGGATGCGGCGTATCTGGAAGGCCTGGACCGACTTACGGGCGTCATCGCCCCCGGGTACGGCGCGGATTTCTTCGTGCCCGATCGCGACGTCTTGCAGTGCGCCGCGGAAGATCTGTTGCAGGCGTCCGCGCGGCTGACCGTCGTCGGAGGCCTGTGCGTTCACGGGCACTTGCCCTTGGAAAGCGCGGAGGATCCGCCATGAGCCTGCAGCTGTCCCTGTCCGTACGCGTGGCCGAAAGCTTCACCAACAAGAGAATTTCCACGGCGCCTTTGCCCGAACTGGCGCGCACGGCCGCGGAAGCCGGCTATGACGCTTTGTGCCTGCGCGCCTCCGTAGTGTCCATCAACGACGACGCGGAACGGCGCCAGGCGGTCAGAGAGCAACTGCAGGCGCATGGCCTGGCCGTTTCCATGATTACGGGCGACTTCGCCGTGCCCGAGAACGGCGCCGCGGGACCGGGCTGCCTGCGCCGCATCGAACCCTATCTGGATCTGTGCGCGGCCATGGGCAGCGATCTGATACGGGTCTGCCTCAAGACGGAAGACGACATCCCGGCGGCGCAACGCGCGGCGGACGCCGCCCGCGAACGCGGCCTGCGCCTGGCGCACCAGAGCCATACCTTGAGCCTGTTCGAGACGGTCGCCGGGTCGCTGGCGGTGCTGGCGCGCATCGACCGGCCGAACTTCGGCCTGATTTACGAACCGGCCAATCTGGCGCTTTGCGGCGAGGATTACGGGTGGGAAGCCCTGCGCCGCTTGCAGCCGCATCTCTTCAACGTGTACCTGCAGAATCACGTTCCCGATGCCCGCGGAACCCTGATTATGCCTACCTGGGCGCGGGGCGACGTGCCCTCCGCGCTGCTCCGGTTCACCGACGCGGGCGGCATTGACGTACCGGGCGTCATCGCCGCGCTCAAGGCGGTCGGCTACGCCGGTTACGTGACGCTGCACCATACGCAACTGGACGTCGTCAGTCCCTTGGAAGCGGCCCGGGGCAGCGCCGATTTTCTGCGCAGCCTGCTTTGAATTGTACAGTTGGAGGCAGCGCAGACGCTTGCATGCCCTCAGCCAAAGGAAGGTACAGCCATGTTGGTGACAGCGGAACAGCGAGAGCAATTCCGGACGCAAGGATACTTCATCCTGGAGGCCGTCATTCCCGCGGACGTACTGGCCGGGTTGCGGAACGAATGCGATCGCCTGGTGCGCGAGCACGACCGGCAGATGGAAAAGGAAGGCGTGACGTCCCGCGGCATCACCCACTACAAGAAGCGGTACTTCATCGCCAATCGCGGGCAGGAGAGCGCCGCCATCTCCCGTTTCATCTTCGGCGATTTGATGGCGGCGGTGACCCGCGCGACCCTGGGGGACGACGTTTTCCTGTTTCATGAGCAATACGTGGTGAAGGCGCCCGAGGTCGGGACCCGGTTCGCGTGGCACCAGGATTCCGGCTATATCGGCCATTACCATACCCCCTATCTGTCCTGCTGGTGCGCCTTGGACGACATGTCGCTGGAGAACGGCACCATTTTCGTCCTGCCCTACGAACGGGCGGGCATGCAGCCGGACGCCCTTTTCGATCACGCGGTGGAAGCGGAGACCAACGACAAGGTGGGGTACCAGGGCGCCGATCCCGGCGAGCCGGCGATCGTGCCGGCGGGCAGCGTCGTCGTCTTTTCCAGCCGGACCCTGCACCGCAGCGGGACCAATACGACGGATCGGTATCGCCGCAGCTACCTGACGCAGTATTCCCGGGAAATCATTCGCACCAAGGACGGCCAGTCCAACTGGGGACAGGCCGTGCCCTTCTGGCAGAACGGCCAACGGGTCAGATGGGACTGACGCGCGGCCTGCCCGCCTGCGGCTTCCCGCTCGCGGCCGCGACGTTCCGAGCCTGGCGTTCCCGTCGTACCGGTTTCTTATGCGCAACCTGATCGTCCGGTTCTTCGGCAGCAAGCGCAACCTGCAAAGCAACCTGACCTTGTGCGGGATGTCGTTGCCGGGCGCGCTGCTCCTGTTCGTATTCGCCTACCTGCCGATGGCGGGCATCGTCATCGCGTTCAAGGACTATCGTTTCGATGCCGGCATTTGGGACAGCGCCTGGGTCGGCCTGGACAACTTCCGGTTCCTGTTCGGCACCGACGCGGCGTGGCGCATCACGCGCAACACCTTGTTGATGAACGCCCTGTTCATCGTCACGTCCACCGCGGGCGCCCTGATCGTGGCCCTGCTCATGAACGAGGTCTACGCCAGCCGCCTGAGCAAGTACTACCAGACCGCGCTCTTCTTTCCGTACTTCATCTCCTGGGTCATCGTGAGCTACTTCGTGTTCGCCCTGCTCAACGGCAACACGGGCCTCATGAACGAAACGCTGGCGGCCTTGGGCCTCGAGACCGTTCGCTGGTACCGCTCCCCGGCCTACTGGCCCGTCATCCTGACCGTAGCCCATCTCTGGAACGGCATCGGCTTCGGCAGCCTCATTTACCTGTCCGGCATTCTGGGCATTTCGCCGGAACTGTTCGAAGCGGCGCGCATGGACGGCGCGTCCAAGCTGAAGCAGATTCGCTATATCACCCTGCCCCTGCTCTACCCGCTCATCATCATTCTGATCCTGCTGGCGGTGGGACGCATTTTCCACGCCGATTTCGGCCTGTTCTTTTTCCTGCCCCGGGACATTCCGGTCCTGTACCGCACCACGGACGTCATCGACACGTTCGTCTATCGCGCGCTGGTGGAGCTGGGCGACATCAGCATGGCCGCCGCCGCCGGCTTCTATCAGTCCGCGGTGGGTTTCGGCATGGTCGTGCTGGCCAACTGGATCGTGCGCCGCATCAACATAGAGTATTCCCTTTTTTAGGGAGGCGGCGGCCGCCGGTGCGTCCCGCGTGGCGGTCCGCCGGTCGGGCCGGCCCGTACGCGCTCCGCGCGCCTCCCGGAGGGCGCTCGCGGTCCGGGACGCGGCGGACCGTCCGCCTGGTTCTCGCGCAGGAGCGCGCCTGCATGCTACGATTAAACCATGACTTGGATAAATGAATATATGCGTTCCCTCTTGGACCGCGCGCGTCATGGGCCTTGATCGGCTGCCCAAATCGGCGCCCGCGGCTGCGACGTTGCGACCGTTTGCCCGGCGCCCGCGCCTCACCGGCGCCCAGCTCGTGGTGCATGGGGTGCTGATTGTCGTGGGGCTGGCCTGCCTCGTCCCCATGGTGCTGGTCGTCTCCGTCTCCCTGTCGGACGAAATCGCAATCGCCAGGCAGGGCTACCGCCTGCTGCCCGTCGGTTTCTCCACTTTCGCCTATGCCTACATCCTGCAGGAACCCCGCCAGATCCTGCAAGCCTACGGCGTCACCTTCCTGGTCACGGTCGCGGGCACGGGCGGCGGCCTGCTGGTTTCGTCGCTGCTGGCCTGGCCCCTGGCGCGCCGGGATTTCAAGTTGCGCGGCGTTCTTTCCTTTTACGTGTTCTTCACGTTGCTCTTCAATGGGGGCATGGTGCCCTTCTATATCCTGGTGACCCGCTACCTGGGACTGAAGGACAACGTGCTGGTGCTCGTGCTGCCCTATCTGGTCACCGCCTGGTTCGTCCTGATTCTGCGCACGTCCTTCGCCCAACTGCCGGGCGAAATCCTGGACGCGGCGCGCATCGACGGCTCCGGCGAATGGCGCCTGTTCTTTCAAATCGTGGCTCCCCTGTCCAAGCCGGTGCTGGCCACCATCGGCCTGTTCTATATCCTGCGTTACTGGAACGACTGGTTCCTGGCCCTGCTGTTCATTGACGACAGCACCCTGTACCCGCTCCAGTACTTGCTGTACGTGCTGATGCGCAACATCCAGTTTCTGGCTTCCAACCCGCAGACCACGGGCATGCCCATTCCCACCCAGTCCGCGCGTATGGCCATGGCCGTCCTGGCTTTCGGCCCGGCTCTGTTCGCGTTCCTGCTGCTGCAGAAATACTTCGTGCGCGGGATTACCATCGGCGGCCTGAAAGGCTAAGGAGCCGGAACGGTCGCCGTTGCCTCTGATCGCTCTTGCCCTTCATTCAAGGAGTTAGCCCCATGCAACGCATTTACGTCAAGTTTACCGGTCTGGCCCTGTTGGGCTTGGCCCTGTTGCTGGCCGCCTGCGGCTCGTCGAACGACCCCGCCCCCGCGGAGGCGGAAGAGGCCGCCGCGGCCGCGCCGGCCGCAGACGCGGCCGCCGAGCCCAGCATGGCGGACGCGCTCGTGCCCATCACCTACACCTACGGCAGCCGCGGCATTCCGGCCGACCTGCAAAAGGTCGAAGACGCCATGAACGAGATCCTCAACGCGAAGATCGGCGTCCAGTTGACCCTGGAACCGATCGATTTCGGCGCCTTCAACGAAAAAATGCAACTGCGACTGGCGGCCGGCGAACAATGCGACATCGTCTTCACCGCGCCCTGGATCAACAGTTACTCCAACAACGTGTCCAACGGCGTGCTCCACCCCCTGGACGAGCTGCTGCCCGAATACGCGCCGGGCCTGTGGGCCAGCATGCCGGCGACCACGTGGGAAGCCGCGCGCGTCAACGGTCAAATCTACGGCGTCATCAACCAGCAGATTTTTCCCAAGCCTTGGGGCGTCCACCCGCGCAAGGATCTCATGGAGAAATACGACTTCTCCCTAGATAACGTGGAGCGCTTCGAAGACATGGAACCCTGGCTGGCCGCCGTACGGGACGGCGAGGGCATAACGCCCGTCTACGCCAGCGACCGCGCCGGCACCTCCCTGTGGCGCGCCCAGTATTGGGGCTACGATCCCATTGACGACGCCATCCGCGTCATCGCCGTCAAGGCGGGCGACGAAAGCCTGACCGTGGTCAACTCGTTCGAAACCGCGGAATTCCAGGCGGCCTCCGAGCTGGCGCGCCGCTGGATTGCCGAAGGCTTCTTTCCTGAGGAACCCGCCCCGCAAAGCGACGCGCAAGCCATGTTCCGCGCCGGCCTCTTCGCCATGGGCTACCATGTGGAGAAGCCGGGCAACGACGTAGAGGTCGAGGTGGCCTACGGCTTCGAGTTCCTTTCCAAGAATCTGACCGATCCCCTGATCATCGACACGGCGGGCACCATCGCCACGCTCAACGCGATTTGCGCCACCTCCCCGCATCCCGAGCAGGCCATGCAGGTGCTGGAGGAATTCAACACCAACGGGGAGCTGTACAACCTGCTTGCCCGCGGGATCGAGGGCGAACATTGGGTGTGGGCCGACGAAGCCAACCAGGTCATTGCCTATCCCGAAGGCGTAACGGCCGATACCAGCCCCTACAATCCCAATACGGATTGGATGTTCGGCAACCAGTTCAACGCCTACTACCGGGATCCCAAGCAGGTGGGCGCCTGGGAAGCCACCAAGCAGATGAACGACACCGCCTTTCCTTCGGTGGCGCTCGGCTTCGTGGTCGATCGCGAACCGATCGCCACGGAGATTGCCCGCGTCATTAGCGTATGGGAAGAACACGTGGAGCCCGTCGAATGGGGTTGGAACGAATACGCGGCCCACGCGCCCGAGGTCTTGGAGAAACTCAATGCCGCCGGCGCCCAAACCATCATTGAAGAGGTTCAGCGCCAACTTCGGGATTGGGCCGCGAGCAACTAGGAGTCTTGGAACGGCCTAACGTTCCAACCTGGATGCGCCTTGCATATAGTCCATATGTCTGGACGCCTCCTGCACGCGCCTTGGGGCGCGTGCAGGAGGTTCTCTAGGGAAAATCCACGCGCGCATGCATCGTCCTGAGACGTTCTGGGCCCGCTTCCATCGGCCGCGGTCTGGTAGGCAGAGGGGGATCGCAGCCGAACTCCAACCTGCATGCGCATTCGTTCGTATGCGTCTTTTTCTTGGCCCTGCCGTCTCGTTATAGCCAGTTCAAGCCAAGGAGGGGGCCAGAACAACCCACGCGGACGACGTAGAGGGGCGTCGCGCCGGCGGTTCAGCGGCTATAGACGGCACCCTTCAGCATCGTTGCCAAGAAAGCGAACGGGCAGGATCATAACGCCGAATGGACGGTAGCCTCAACGCACGGTAAGGAAACGCTCTCATGGATGTCAACAGCCCTGTCCAGGCTCTGCACGATCTGGTCAGCCGCACTTTCATCGACTTCACGCCCACGCGCGAATTCCTCAAACAACCCCTGATCGTGGCGCGGGCCGACCGCATCACCTATTGGGACGTAAACGGCAAAGCCTATGTAGACGGTCTCAGCGGGATTTACGCGGCCTCGTTGGGCCACAACCATCCGCGTCTGAAACAGGCGCTGACGGAGCAATTGGATCGGGTTACGCTGGCGCCGCCGATGCACGGCATCGCCGAGACGGCGCTCAGGCTGGTGCCGCGTTTGGCGGCGCTCGCGCCGCCCGGACTGGATTTCGTCAAGACGTTCAGCGGCGGGTCAGAGGCCAATGAAGCGGCTCTCAAATTCGCGCGCCAGTACCACAAGTTAACGGGCCGTCCGGGCAAGTACAAAACGCTGTCCTTCTACGAAGGCTACCACGGGGCCACGGCCGGAGCCATGGCCGCCAGCGGCACGGGCATCCGCAAAACCCAGTTCGAACCCCAGATGTCCGGCTTCCTGAAGGTTCTGCCCCCAACGCATTTCCAAGACGTGTGCCGCACCTGGGAAGAATGCAATGCCCTGACGCTGCACATGGCCCGCCAGATCATCGCGCACGAGGATCCCGCCACCATTTCCGCCTTCATATTGGAACCCATCATTCACTTGGCCGGCATTTGCGTACCCACCCGCGCGTTGCTGTCCGGGTTGCGGGCCTTGTGCAACGAACACGGGATCCTGCTGATCTTCGACGAAATCATTACGGGGATAGGGCGTACGGGACAGACGTTCGCGGCCCAAACGTTCGAGGTCGCGCCCGATATCCTCTGCTGCGGCAAAGGCCTGTCCAGCGGCGTGCTGCCGGTCAGCGCCATGATTGCCCGTCAAGACCTGGCGGAAGCCTTCCTGGGCGCCGAGGCGGACAATCGCCATTTCAGCCATGGCCATACCTTCGCCTCCCACGCCTTGGCCGCCGCCGTGGGCCATGCCGTGCTGGACGTCATGCAGGAAGAGGACCTGTGCGCCAACGCGCGCCGGCAAGGCGCGTACCTCAGGGCGCGGCTCGAGGCGTTGCAGGACGAACTGCCCATTCGACGCATACGCGGGGAAGGTCTCCTGGTCGGCATGGATCTCGTCACGGCGCCCGGTTCCGAAGAAATCTGTCCCGCGTTGGGCGGCATGCTTAGACGGACGGCCCTGGCGCATGGCCTCATTTTGCGCGCCCAGCCTACATGGGTCGCCCTGGCTCCGGCCCTGATCTGCACGGAAGACGAAATTGACCGGATCGTGGATCGCTTTCGTACCTGCCTGCTGGACGCTTGGGATCGCGTAGGCCAGACGTGAGGGAGAACTGCGCCGCGCTGAGGCGGCCTGTCTCTCGACAGGCCGCGCGATACCCGGACGCGGCGCGGGGCGAGACAGCTGGGCGACCGGCGCGCGTGCCCCGCGCGATACGACCTATGCCCAGCGGCCGCGCCGTCGCCTCCAAACAGGCCCTGGACTGCGCAGAGCCGGATCAACGGGCCCTATTGGCCGCCCCGCGATCGCCGTTCCCGGAACGCGCGCCTTCGTCCAGGATGCGCGCGCGCTGGGCCTCGTCCATGCGGCTCAAGGCCGTCAGCGTATAAGGCGCCAGCGGCTCCTGCGCCCACCGCTGGCGGTTCAGATCGTACGGGCCCAATTCCCATTTGGCAATATCGGTGATCGTGCGCAGATTACGGTCGAAATTCAATCCGAACGCGACCACGGGCTTGCCCAAGGTGCGGTAGGGATCGACATATCCCTTGTCCCATACCTGCTTCAAGGCCTGCGCGGCGGAGCCGTCCAATTTGCATTCCAGCACCCATATGCGCTGGGCCGCTTCAATGACGATATCCGTGCGGCCGCGAGCCGTAGCGTCCTCCACCCGCAGGGGCAGGCCCATAGCCCACAGGACATTGAACACCGCGTTCCGGTAATGCATCTCGTAGTTGTAGATGCGCTGGGCCGCGGCAGGCAACGCCTGTCCCGGATAGGGAAATTGCTGCAAGAAATCATCTAGGCGCGCCTGCAAGCCCTGCTCGTCTCCGGCCAGCAGGGCCGCGCGTATCAACTGCCCGCCCGGATGGCCGGCCGCGCGTTCCGCGCGATGCCAATCTTGCACGCTCTCTCCTTGCCACGCCGTCAGCGCCGTCTCGAAAGTCAGTTGCACTTCCTGATTGGGGAAATCCAGGCCGTGCCTGCCTTGGCCCTGCGGTTGCAGCGTCAGATAGCCGGCGTGATACAGCAGGACGTCCCGGTCCGGGCGGGACGCGCTGAAGGTCGCGTTGCGCAGCGCGGGCAATGCGTCTTGCCCATCGGTCCAGGCCGTAGTCTGCGCATCGAAACGGCCCGTTTGCCATAGCCGAAACAACAAGGCCGGCGTACCGGAATCGGCCCAGGCATTGGGGAAATCTTCTCGTTCCCAGCGCGTACCGGAGCGGGTCTCGCGGAAAGCCTCCAGGCATTGCGCAAGGGAAAAGGGGTTGTACACGGCCTCGGCGTCGGCGCTGAACCGGTACCCGTTGTAATGGATGCGCAACGCTTCCCACATTGCGTCTGGCGCGTACCCGATCTGCGCGGCGCATTGCGCGATGTCCGCCCGCAATTCTTCGTTCTGGCGCAATTCCTCTTGCGTAAACCCCAACAGCGCATTGAACGACGGCGAAAACGACAGGTCGCGGAAATGGTTGGCCCCTGAAAAAAGACCGGCCAACGCCATACGCGTGACGCCCGTCATGAAAGCGCAACGGAGGTAGCGGCGACTGCCTTTGAGGGACCCGTAAAAGGCGCGCATGACCGACAGCGCGTCATCCAACGTTTCGGGCCGATCCATGTTTTCGGCGATAGGCGTGTCGTATTCGTCAACCAGGACGACCAAGGGGCGGCAGTGCTTCCGATACAACGCTTCAATCAATTCTTCCAGCAAAGGCGCGGGCCTTTGCGTAATGTCCACGGTCACGTCCGTTTGACGCGCCAGACGCGTCAAACGGCTGACGAGATGGCTTTCCAGGTCTGACCGCGAATGCGCATCGCGCAGATCCATGTCCAGACGCAGGACGGGGTATTGTCGGTGCGGCCAATCCCAATGCCCGCTCCGGCCGAGCCAAGTGCCTTCAAAAAGCGCCTGCTGACCCTGGAACAGAGCCTGCAGCGTGGATATCAACAGCGTCTTGCCGAAACGCCGCGGGCGGGCCAGCAGCAATTGCGGCGTACGGCCTAACAGGCGGTCAGCCAACGCCGCGGTCAATTCGGTCTTGTCTACGTACAACCCTTCCGGCAGGGTACGCAATTCATCGAATTCGTCAATGCCTATCGCCAGGTAGCGCGCCATGCGGTTCAGCCTTCGCCTTGCGTCGGGTGTCTCTCGGTGCGTCCAGGATTATACGGTACGTAAGCGATCAGGATCGCGCGTCGGCGCCAGCCTCCCTTGCGCGCGGCCCAGTCGGATGCGCGCGGACCATGTCCCCCGAAGGTTCGTTGTCCTGCCGGTTGCGTCTCATGCCATGGAGTCGATGCGCAAGCGCAAGCGTGCGCTCGCTCCGGCCACCGGGTCAGGGCGCGCGGATACCGCGCAGGCCTGAAACCGGCGCTAGGGGCTATGAATCACGAAAGCGTCCATGACCCACCGCTCGCGGCCAGCGCATCGGCGCGCCGCGGGAGCCGCGTTCTTCGGGGCCGTGAAATTCACCCCCACGCCATGCACGGCTTTGCCTTGGCCGGCGTACTTGGCTCCGTAATCGCGGTCCTTAATCTGCTGGACCGCTTGGGACGCGGACTGGTTCAATTTCAACTCGAAGACGATAAACGCGTCAGGCATTTCCACTACCGTATCCAGTTTGCCCGTACGCGTATGCACTTCGGATTCCACGCGTACGCAAGCCGGCAACGACAGGCAAGCCATGTGCAACAGGGCTTGGTAGTGCGATTCGTCGGCGAGCAAGTCAAAAGGCACGTTGTCCAGCATGCCGTCGAAACAGGCGCAGGCTGCCTCGTAGTCTCCGTCCAGCAAAGCCGTTTGCAGGCCTTGGAACAAGGCCTCGAGGTCATTGAGGTCATCAAACGTTTTATCCAGATAGGCCAGGAACAACCCCTCCTGGAAAGCCGTTTTCACCTCCAGGTTGGGATAATCCAGGGCGACGTCGCCGCGCCTGTCGCGCGTGAGCGTCAGGAAGCCGGTTTGAAACAGCAAGGGCATCAAGCCGGGCTTGTGCAGGTCGAACTTGCGCCGCACGGCCGGCACGGCGTTGGGCTTTATGTCGCGTTGCGTAAATCCGTGCGCGCGCATGTAGCGAAACAGGAAATAGGGAATGCCGGTATCGATCCAGGGCCGCGGAAAACCTCCGCCGGCCACCGCGTCCGCAAATTCCGGTTGCATGAGTTGTTTGACGGCGCGCAGATAGGAAATGGGGTTGTATACGGCAGCCCCGCGTTCGGTAAAGCAATACCCGTCGTAGCGCTTGCGCAGTTCGGCGCGCAGGGCGACTCCGGAAACGCCTTGCGTAGCGGCGGCGCGTCGGACATGCGGGGCGAGGAAAAGCTCCGTTTCCGCCTCGGTGAAGCCGCATATCGCGGCATACCCCGGATCCATGGATATATCTTCCAGATTGTTCAGCGACGAGAACAGGCCCGCCCCTTCCACGCGGCTGATGCCCGTCACGAAGGCGAACTGAATGCGCGGCGCCTGTCGTTTCAGGATGCGGTAAAAATGCCGCAAGGGAGACATGATGCGCTCTTGCGCCTGACGCTCCATAGGCGGCTCGACGCCCAGCATGTCCGTCAGGGGCGCGTCGTATTCGTCTATGAGCACGACGACTTTCTGCCTGTGCGCATCGTGCAAACGTTGGATGACGTAGTTCAGCGCGCTCCAGGGGGTACGGTCGCCGGGCGGAGGGTCAATGCCCAGCGCGAAGCATTGATCGAGCACGACGTCCCGCAAATCCGTACGGAGATCCTCTGCGTTGTCCGCCGCTACGTCCGACATATCCAAGGCCAAGACCGGACAACGCGGTATGCGGGCCAACGCGCCCGATGCGCAAATCGACAAGCCCTGAAACAGCTCCTCCTGTGCGGGAGAATACAGGCATTGCAAAGTGGAGACCAGCAAGGATTTACCGAAGCGCCGCGGCCGCGCCAGAAAGACGAACCGCATATGGGCGGCCAACATGCGTTCGATATACGCGGTTTTGTCTACGTAGACCTGCCCGCTCCGGCGGATGGCCGCGAAGTCGGACGTATCCGTGGCCAAGGAGGCGGTCAACGCCTCGCGGGCATCCGGCGCGGGCGTTCCCGCGTTGTCGGAAGGCGCAGCCGAAATCGCTGGACGTCTACTTGAAGCCGGCGCGCTCATGGATCCCAAGGACCGTATCGCTCCTGGTAGCGAGCCAAGGCGGCTTTGAGTTCGCCCATCTGTCGATCTCGTTCCTCGAGCGTCGGGTATCCAGCCCCTGTTTGCGGGTCCACCAACCGCAGGGGAATATACCGATCCTGCGGCTCCGCCAGGCTCCAGGTCGCGCCCAAGACGGCACTGGCCCCACGGCGCCGTCGATCCGGCTCAATGGCGGCATAGACGCCATCCGGGCGCAACCGGAACCTCCAAGCGCCCCATGCGGTCTTGCCGGTACGTCTACGGCACGCTGCCTCTCGATCAATGGGGGAAGTGCCATCGCGGCCATCTCCTGCGCGGATATTGCGATCCTCTTAATGCTATACCACGCGTGCAAGGCCCAGCTCCGTCCGTGGCGCGGGAGGATCCCATGCGTCCATGACGGGTTGACGGAACGCGCTAAAGCCCCTTCCCGTAACGACGCGTCTTGTCGCCCGGGACAAAGGCCCCCGCGCTTACGTACCGTACGGCGGTTGACGTTCCAGCTTCGCGCGGAATGCAGACAGGCCTGTGCGAGATGCGCCCATGCGTTTTGGCGCGGGCCTTCGCATCTGCGGCCATCCCAGACGACACGCCCCGCGTTCCTGTCTTGCCCCTCTGCGCCGTTATTTACTGGGCCGACCCGCTCCACAACGCGGCTCGTTGCAAGAAAACGTCAGGGTCTTGGAGCCATTCGCCGATGCCGATGCGTCGGTTATCCGTCAGCCAATTGAGCTTGTCGTTCAGGCAGGCGATCAACGCGTCATCGTGTACGGACAGCGTAAAGCCGCCGGTTTCCACGGACGCGATGTCCACGGCCCCGACGGCGAAGGCGCCGTCCGAGGCATGCGCCGCCTCCTGATTCCCCACCTCGCCGCGAGCTACCGCATCAATGACGCCGGTACGGAGCGCCTCAAGCAACTCCGCTTCTCCGAGTTCGTCACCGAGATAGACGACCTGCGGCAAGCCGCTTCCGGGCGGCGGCGCCAGCCGCGCGCGATGCACCATGACGTCGGTATCCGCCGACCGAGCCGCCGTGATGACGAAATCTTCGTCGTCGGGATCGCCCGTAGCCACGGCCGTCCCGTGCGGCGATTCGATGCGCACGCCTTGCGCCAGCACCCCGTTCTCATCCGCCAGGCCTGCCAGCACCAGGAAACGGGCTTCGCCTGTGGTGCCGGCGAGTACGCCGACTTTGTCGTTTTCCCCCAACGCTTCGTAGCTGCCGAGTCTCTGCGCGTCTTCGGTCCGTACGAGCAGCGTCTGCCGGAAAGAGATATGGCCGTTCGTAAACCGGATGACTTGTTCGCCGTCGGCGTTGCGGGTACGGCTGTCCAGAATGGTGATGCCGCCGCCCACGACGTCGAATTCGTTGCCTGCGGACTGGAGCCAAATGCCGTCCCAATCCGGAATGGCGCGGCGGCGGAACTGCAGACCGGCGCCGTCCATAGCCTCCAGAGCGTCCAGCAAAGCGGCTTCGTACCCGGCATGGTCATGGAAGCCGTCCGCTGCGGGGTCTGCCGCGCGGCTGTAACTCACGGGCGCGAAGAAAGCGTAGAACCCCGCGTTAAGCATTCTGCCCTCCTTGACGCACGCTGGGCCCGATGCGCGCTGCGCCGGCGCGCCGGAACTCCCGGCCGCAGGCGGGATGACGCACGCGGCCAGGCCGGTCATGGATATCGTTACCGCCAATATCAAGGCCAGCGCAGGCCAACGCAATGACGCCAGGTTCATGGCAAGGCTCCCGTCGGGGAATCAAGGCTGGACAAAGGAATCCCGGCGCGGGCGGAGAGGCCGGCGCCGCTTCCGGACTAGGCCGCGGTGACGTCGCCGGCGGTCGAGATGCCCGCGATGCGCTGCATGCCCGCGTAGGCCACGGCGCCGAAGCGCACGTCCAAAAGTTCGCCTGGCTGCAAAACGCGCGTCGCTTTATGGGCCTGCGCCTCCTGGAAATGGTGGTAGGGCGCGGTCCAGGGTTCCAACGCGATGTTGTAGGTGCGTCCGTACCAGGGATGCGTCAGGCCGCCGCGGTAGACCTGCCAGTACCAGAGCGCCGTGAAAATCTCCGGCGGCCAAAACATGCCGAAGCCTATTTCCCGCGACTGGTTGGTCAGGCCGTACCAACCGTCCTGCAAGTCATACAGAAACGCCAGATCATGGGAACGGGTCTCCGGCCCCGGAATGCGACTCAGGTCAATGGCTTCGCCGTTGCGCCCCTGCACCCAGGGCCAGACGTACTCTTCGCCGGATTCCAGGCGCGTGGTCGGTTCCGCCTCCACGACGCGGACCTTGGCGCCCGCCACGTCGACGACGCAGGAATCATCCAGGAAAGGCGCGCCGAACGCCGGATGATGGCCCCAGACGATCTCGAAAGGCACTTCGCCCTCGTTGGTCACGATCTCGCGAAAGTGCAACGCGGACTGGTACCGATGCAGGGTCACCGTTTTCTCGATGCGCAAGGGCGATCGATAGGTGCGGACGTCGAATTTCACGGCAACGCACTCCGGCGAATCCAGTTCGATCTGCATGTTCCAGGGCATCAGCGGAGTCTCTCCATGGAGGCCGAATTCCCCTTCCGCATAGGTCGTCGGGTAGCCGCCTACCGGGAAACACTCTTGCCAGCCGCCGAAGTAATGGTCCAGAAAGGGACCGTCGGCGCGGAAATTGGTCGGCGCGAACGGGGCCGCGGGCCTGACGCCCAGCGGCGAGCGCCACATGAAATCGGTATCCGTCGGCTTGTGCAGGAACTCGAAGATATCGGTGCCCTTGTCCACCAAGATCGTGACGCGCAGGATCTCGTTCTCCAGGGTCAGCGCGCGCAGGCCGCGGTAGACCGTCTCGGTCAAGCGGCAACCGTAATTGCGTTCGTGGGAGTAGGTGGGATACAGCATGCGCGGTTTTCCTCAACAGCTGGAAACGATTACGGCCATACGCCTGTCAGCGTATACGCCCTTCGGAAGTTGCTTCAAAAGGGATATCATCCTGCGGGATTATCTGACGCCAAGGCAACGCTATGCCATCGCGCCGAGACCACTTGGCGCTTGGCCATCCCCTGGCGCCATCCGATCGCGCGCGATAGAGGGCGTAGATAAATATACGCGTTTCCGGCCACTCCCTGGCAATCTGAGCCCGCAAGGGCAAACCGTTGCCTTCCGATGCGCCGAGTGCAAGCGCGCCCCCATGCGAGTTTCCGTCATTCAACCTGTCTGCGTTCATGTTCTCTGCATGGCTTTCGTTTGCACCGGATCCCTCAATGGAAGCCTATGCTCGCCAAATAGGCGCGGTTGCGCCGGGCGCTTTCATAGGGCGTGCCCAAGCCCGGAATAACGTCCTGTTCCACCGTCACGTAGCCGCGGTAGTCCCGGTCCAGCAACCACGCGCGCACCGCGGGAAAGTCCACGTCGCCCTGCCCCAGTTCGCAGAATACGCCTTCGCCTACCGCGGCGAAGTAATCCAACCGGCGCTCCTTGACGGTACGCGCGACCGCAGCGGACCAGTCCTTGAAATGCACGTACGCAATCCGCGACGCCAGACGCTGCATGGCGTCAAGCACGGTGTCCGCCCGCCCCGCGCCCAAGGCGTAGTGCCCGGTATCGAAGACCAAGCCCAGGCCGTCGTCCGTCGCGTCCGCGAGGCGGTCCAGTTCCGCCGGCGTCTCTACGTAGCCCGCCGCGTGATGGTGGAAAACCACCGGTATGCCCGTCTCGTCGTTCACGATGCGCGCTATTTGATTGCAGGCCCACGCCAAATCCCGCCACTGATCCGCGTCCAACGCCAAGTCCGCGGTCACGCGGCCGGCGTTCCGGATGCGCGCCGGTACCGTCCCGTTGTCCAAGGCCATCACTAGGAAAGGCGCGATGGCCTGTCGATTGCGCGCGGCCACATGGGCCAATTGCCGCGCGGTGCGCAGATTGACGGCCATATTGTCCGCCCAGCGGCTTTTGTCTTCCAGCGGAGCGCCTACGTACGCGCCGGTCAAGTCCAAACGGCGCGCGGCGAGTGCCTCCGCCAAGCGTTCGGCCTCCGTGGGCATGAAACCCCAGTCTCCCAGTTCCGTGCCCGTATAGCCGGCGGCGGCCAACTGATCCAGCATCTCGCCGTACCGGATGCGGTCGCCCGTCACCGAGCCGAACTCCAGAGTGCCCCAGGAGCAGGGGGCGTTGCCTATGCGAATGCGATTCTGCGCCGTCATGCGTTCACTCGTCGTCTGGTGGCTACTGCGCGCCGGAGCGTTCACGCCCTGTCGGCGACCGCGGTCCACGCGCCGCCATCCCAGGAACGGGCGATGGCATCCTGCACTTCCGCCACGCGCAGGGCGTTTTCCACGGATGGGACGTGCGGCCGTCCCTGCTCGATGCTTTGGAGAAAGTGGAACGCTTCCAGGGCTTTCAGATCGTCATACCCCAGCCCGATGCCGGCTCCGGGTTGAAACCAATGGAAATCCGGGTGCTCGGGGCCGGCCAGAACGCGCGTGAAACCGTCTTGCGCGTCCGGCTCCGCGCCGATGCGTTGCTTGTTCCGGGGGCGGTAGACCTCCAGTTCGTTCATGCGCTCGAAGTTCCAGCGCACCGCGCCCTGGGCGCCGTGCCAGTCAAAGGCCATTTCGCATTTGGGACCGTACATGACGCGGCAGCCTTCCAGCACCCCGCGCCCGCCGGAGGCGAATTCCGCCAGCACGGCCACGTAATCCTCGTTGGTCACGTCCCCCTGAGGATCATCCGGCGCGCCCACGCTGAAATGCGTGCCCTGGCCCGGAACGGGCAAAGGGCGCTGCGGGATGAAAGTATGGCGCAGGCTGGCCACCCGGGCGATGGGCCCGGCCAGGAACAGGGCCATGTCAATGACGTGCGGCATCAGATCGCCCAGCGTGCCGTATCCGGCCTGGTCGTTGACGAACCGCCAGCTGAGCTGGCTGAGCGGATTATGGCCGTACATGGAGAAGAAGCGGCCGCGGAAATGGGTCAAAGGCCCCATCTCGGCCCCTCCCGTCAGCTGCTGGGCGTACTGCACCATCGGCGCCCAGCGATAATTGAAGCCGACGCAGGAATTGACTCCGGCTCGCCGCACGGCCGCGGCAATGGCCCGGGTGTCCTGCGCTGAACGGCCCACCGGCTTTTCGCAGAACACGTGCTTGCCGGCCTGCGCGGCCGCCGTAACGAGCTCTCGGTGCCAATGATTGGGCGCGGCTACGGTCACGATATCGACGGCGGCATGACGGATCACCGCCTCCCAGTCCGCGCCCGCGGTTTCAAACCCGAAGCGGCGCTGGGCCTGTTCCGCGCGCGCGACGTTCATGTCCGCGCACGCGACGAGACGGGTGCGCAGTCCGGATTGCCAAAATCTGTCTGGCACTTGGCCGAAGGCGCGGCTGTGAGTCTCGCCCATCCAGCCCATGCCTATGACCCCAATGCCGTATTCTTTCATCGCCCACGCTTCGCGCGCGTCCTACGCCCCAGTGCCCGCCGGATTGCGTCCCCGCCTCAGGCCGGCGTAACCGCGACTTTCACGGCTTCGCCCTTCCGGCAGACGTCGAACCCGACCGCCAACTCGCTGAGGGGCAGGAAGTCGTGATTCAGTACGGACGGATTCATCGTCCCCGTTTCCAGGATTTCTATGGCCTGCGGAAACGTGTTCACGCCGACATAGGTGCCGAAGATCGTGAGTTCCCTTTCCGTGACCAGGTACTGATTCACGGTCGGTCGCGCCGCATTGATGCCGAAGCAGCAGATCTGCCCCATCATGCCCGCGCACTCCACGGCGGCGCCCAATTGCCCGCCCACGGCATCCACGACGAGATCGGCGCCCTGCTGCTCCGAAGCCTCCTTGACGGCCGCGCCCAGCTCTTCCGTACGGGCATCGACGGTTACGTCAAGGCCCGCCTCGCGGGCCTTGGCCAGGCGGAACGGACTCAGATCGGAGATGAGGACGCGCGCGCCGGCCGCCTTGAGCAGCATGCCGTGCAGGATGCCGATGGGGCCGGCGCCGATCACGACGCCCAGCGCCTCCGCCGGCACGTCGAAGCGATTGTAGCCGCCCAGCACGCACGAGAGGGGTTCAATCCAGATCGCGTTGGCTGCTGGCAAATCTTCCGCCACGCGAAACAGGGCTTTCTCCGGCGCGAGCAGGAAGCGCGCGAAGCCTCCGTCGCGATGAATGCCGATGGTCGTCCAATTGGCGCAGTGATTGGAGCGTCCCAGACGGCATTGCCGACAGAGCGGCCGATTCAACTCGCGACAGGTCAGATTGGGCGCGACAGTGACCCGATCGCCCGCGCGGAAATCGGCCACCGCCGGCCCGGCTTCCGCAATGCGCCCCGCGAACTCATGGCCCAATACGGTGCCGGGGGGCGCCGGATAGCCGGGCGGCACGTTCAGGATCTGCAGATCCGTGCCGCATATGCCGCAGGCCTCGATTTCCAGTTTGACCCAATCCGGGGCGACGTCGGCCAACGCGGGTTCCGGCCGCGCGCCGACCTCCAACCGACCTTCCTGGGCGAAAATCCCCGCCTGCATACGCCAGTCCTCCCGCGCGGCGCGCCTACCAGCGTTCCACAATCACTTTGGTCTGCGTGTAGAACTCAACGCCGTGCCGGGATTGAGCGTGCAGATCGCCGAAGAAGCTCTCGTTCCAACCGCTGAAAGGAAAGAACGCCATCGGCGCCGCGACGCCAATGTTGATGCCTACATTGCCGGCATTCACCCCGTATCGAAACGCGCGGGCCGTAGCCCCGTCGCGGGTGAACAGGCAAGCCATATTGCCGAAGGCGCGCGCGTTGACCATGTCGATAGCGTCTTCCGCCGTGCGGGCATGCATCAAGGACAGCACCGGCCCGAAGACCTCTTCCCGCGCCAGGGCGTGTCCCGGTTCAACGCCGTCCACGACGGTGGGATATACCCAATGGCCCTGTTCCCAGCCCTTGGCCTTGCGCCCGCGGCCATCCACCGCCACGCGCGCGGAACCGCGGTCGGCCTCGGCAATGAGGTTCTCAATGCGGTTTTGGCTTTCCGCCGTGATGACGGGCCCCATTTCCACGCCCGCGTCCAGGCCGAAGCCGACCTGGCGGCTCTGCGCCGCCGCGGACAACGCCTCGGTCAAGGGATCCTTGGCCGCGCCTACCGCGATGGCCGTCGAGAGGGCCAGGCAACGTTGGCCGGCGCATCCGAACGCGCTTTCGGCCAAGGCGGCCGTGACGCTTTCCACGTCGGCGTCCGGCATCACGACGACCGGATTCTTGGCTCCGCCCTGGCATTGGGCCCGTTTGCCCTGCGCCGCCGCGCGTCCGTAGACGTACTTGGCGACGGGAGTCGAACCGACGAACGACACGGCGCGTACGCCAGGATGATCCAGCAAGGCATCGACGGTAGCAGCGGCTCCGTTCACGAGTTGCGCGACGCCCGGGGGAAATCCGGCCTGGGCCAGGCATTCAAACAATTTCACGCTGGTAAGAGGCACTTTCTCGCTGGGCTTGAGGATGAAGCAGTTGCCCGTGGCTACGGCATAGGGCAGGAACCAGAGCGGAATCATGCCGGGAAAATTGAAGGGCGTAATCGCGGCGACCACGCCCAAAGGCTGGCGCATCATGTGTTCGTCAATGCCGGAGGCGACGTCCTCGTTGTTCCAGCCCTGGATGAGCGACGGCATGCCGCAGGCCACTTCCACGTTTTCGATGCCGCGGCGCAGTTCGCCGCGGGCTTCCGCCAACGTCTTGCCGCATTCCAGGGTAATGGTGCGGCTGATCGCCTCAAATTCCTCTTCCAGCAATGCCTTCAACCGGAAGAGCGGCTGCACCCGCTCCGTCACGGGCGTGCGGCGCCATCCCGGAAACGCTTCCTGCGCGCGCCGCACGGCCGCGTCCACGTCCTTGCCTGAAGACAAAGGCAACGTAGCCAACTCTTCCTGGTTGGCCGGATTGAGCACGGGAATGGATTCGCCGGCATGGCTGGCGACGAAAGCGCCGTTGAGGAAATTGCGTACGATCATTGGGGCAGGCTCCATGGTCTGGAGGAATTATAGATAGGGGGACGGGTTACGGCCAAAGGCTTTTGGGTGGGGACAGCCTTAAAGGGGGCTTGCGCAAGCGTCGATGCGGGATTACGCGTACGGAGCGTTGATATGCCGGACGCGGAACGCGAGCCTCCATCCTGATTATAGGTTCTCCTACTGGATATGGGCATGGCTTTGCTTCGATCTTGCGTCTTCATGGCGCCCATCACTGGGCCGGATCACCGGACAACATTCCTGTTGACGTTGAATGCGGCGCGACCAAGGCCGGCTTCCAAGCCCCAATCGCGGCCCATGGCATTTCCAAGCCTTCGCTCTTTACGACAACGCAGGGGCGACGGAACGGATTGGGGCAACCTATCATCCGCGGCGCGCCGCGCATACGCATGGCCTTGGTAACATGTAATGAAACCGCATGCAGGATTTTTTCGATGCCTGTCTTCGATATCCAATCGCTCACCAAACGCTACGTCTCTACCGGCGCGCCGGCCAATCAAGATATTTCCATTCAGATTCGATCAGGCGAAGTGTTTGGGTTACTGGGCGACAACGGAGCCGGCAAGACCACTCTCGTCAAACAAATGGTCAACTTGCTCCGACCCGCCTCAGGCCGGATTCTGTTCCGGGGACAACCCGTCAATGCCAACCTCCTGGCCGTAACCCAGCAGGTTGCCTACATGCCTCAGACCTGCCAGATCCTTTTCCGTCATGGCGTCAAGCGCTGAACCGGGTAATCAGGAAACCGCTCATTCCACGAAACCAGGTTGAATATGCCGCAACCATGGACAATGGGACGCGACCACGGCCGGCCTTGCGGTCCGAAGCGCGGCAAATTACGTTCCAAAGCTGCCGTTCTTTGCAAGAGCAGCGGCTTGGTCAACAAATCCAAGGCTATTAACACAAAGTAATAAATGGGCTTGCCCACGCGGCCGGAGGCCCATTCATAGAGAAAAGAGTCGCGATATTTCCCGTACAGAATGGCATCAAGCTGGCCGTGCTTCAACCTTTCCAGATATCGCTCACGACTTGCCTTCGGGACGTTGGGAGCTTGCGGATCCTTGATTTCGATAAACAGATAGCGATCGTCGAGCTCAACGATGCAATCCACGGCCTTCATGCAATGATCGAGGCCATGACTGTCGCCATCGAATTTGCGCACCTGCAACGCATTGTCGAACGCGATTTGCAAGTTGCCTTCCGTGAAAACCGCCATCAGCCAAGATCTCCCATGCTTCGCTCAATGACTTGATCGTACAGGTCATCAAACGCGTCTGCGATGACGTTGGGATGGATGTCGCGATAACGGGAGACCGTATTGCAAGCGATGTTCCTCCGTTCATCGCGATACAGGGAATGGAAAACCACTTCATCTCCTTCCTGTTGGCTGAGATCCAGCCCATGCAACACGGCGTAATCGTGGGTTGCCAGAAAAATCTGCACTCCGTCGCGTTGCAATTCCAGCAGAATTTCCAAAACGGGCTTCAGCAGCTTCGGATTCAGGTTGGTTTCGGGTTCGTCCCAAAACAAGACGGATCCCTTCTCCAAGGTTCCGTTTTGAATCAATATCCATAACAGTCCCAGCTTGCGGAAACCTTCCGCCAACAGCGAGAATTCAAGATTGCCTTGACGATTGCGCAAGAAGAACTCTTCGCCTTTTATGAAAATCTTGCCGTCTATAGCCGCTTGAATTTTGGCGAGCAGTTCCCTGCGGCGCTTAGGCATGGGGCCGCGCAGCAACGGGCTATAGGCGCGGTGCAGGATATCCCGATAGACTTCCTCAAAATGAACTTCGCGCGCGGCATAGAGCGACAGAAAACCGGGCGCGTTCGCCAGCATTTCCTTGGCGGGGATAAACGCGCTCGCAATGGGTTGGTTCTTCCATGCGGGGACGCCGGTCTCCTTGGCTCCAGAGGGTTTTCTGACGTGGGACGAAAATGAGATGTTCAGGCTTTGCGCGGCCCGATGTATGCGGGCCATGCCTGTGGATCGTCCTTGTTGCCGATGCACCAGGCGTCCAAGCGCTTGGCCGGCAGGCAAGAATACGCGGACCAATTTATTGGCAAAGTATTCTCCCTTTCCCTCCCTGGAACATTCGCAGGCGGCATAGCAAACTTTCATGAGGTGCGTCTTGCCCGTCCCGTTGGCTCCCACCAAGACATTGATGCCCGGCGAAAACTCCAAATCCAAGCGGGAGAACGCAGTGAATTTTCGTAGTTCAATCCTGGTCAATGACATTGGTATACGCGCCTCGTATGGGCATCTGCCTGATGCTGGAACACAGTTTTATTTGCCGGCAGATAGCGGGATCCGCGCCGTACGCGATCAGTAGCGCAGCGATCTCTCTACTCCCCCCGTTCAAAGCCCAATGCAGGGCTGTCCAATCGCGTGCGTCGCGTGCATTCGGTTCCGCTTCTGTGGGATCACTTCCTGAAGGGAATGGAGATCATTTGTGTCCAATCGCGTGCGTCGCGTGCATTCGGTTCCGCTCCTTGCTCCAGCAATAATTGCACGACAGCCAGATGTCCCCGCCTAGAGGCCATATGCAAAGGCGTTCTGCCCAAAAAATCGCTTACATTGACATTGGCGATGGCACGATGCCGGATAGAGCGCTTTATGCTGTCGGCTGTACTCCATATATCGTTTGCATCGTCATTAGAGATAGAGAGAATTTTTTCTGCGATATCCCGTTTGCCGTAGAAAGAAGATATGCGAAGGGCGATTCCTTGGGTTTCTTCACGACAACAATGATGCCTTAAATATCCGCTATCCGCTCCGTGCTTCCGTAGCAGGGTCTCAACCTCCGCATAGCCTATCCCTTCACTCACCGGCACGACGTCCAATGTCATCATGTCCTGTCTGAACGGCAACAAATCAACTTCGGCATAGCCCATGGCTACTACCATGTGATACGGAGTCCAATTGAATTCGTTCAAGGCGTTGGGGTCGGCTCCGCGGGCCAGAAGAACTTCCACGATCTTGTGACGGCCTTCCCGGACCGCTACATGCAGAGGCGTATCGTTGACTTTATCTCGCGCGCGCAAGTCAGCCCCGTATGCCAGTAGCGCTTCCACCGCGGGCAAATGCCCTGTTGCCGACGCTATGTGCAGAGGCGTTGAGCCTTGGGCGTCACGGGCATTCGGATCGGATTCTTGGGCCAACGCGAATTCCATTGCGTCGAAATCACCCAGGAGAGCGGCCCAATGCAAAGGGGTCCAGTCGTATGCATCCAACGCCTCCGGATTCGCTCCGTGAGTCAAAAGGAGTTCCGCGACTTCGCTCCATCCGCCAGTGGCTGCCAGAACTAGCGGAGACCGAGGATTTACATCACGCGCACCAAGATCGGCGCCTTGGGCGAGAAGCGCCTTGACCCATTGTGCCTTTCCTTGCCGGGCGGCCCAATGCAAGGGCGTTTGCAGATCTCGATCGAACTTCCCATCGGCTCCATGAGCCACCAGGCGTTCCGTTATATCGGAACGTCCGGTGATCAACGCCCAATGCAAGGGCGTCCAGCCTCCTCCGTCGCGGAGGCGGATGTCGGCTCCATAAGCCAAGAGGCGTTCTATTACATCAGCCTGGCGTCCGATGATCAACGCCCAATGCAAAGGGGTCTGCCCCTGTTCATCGCGGGTATTGACGTTGGCATCGGCTCCATGGGCCAAAAGTCGTTCCATTACGTCAGAGGAAAATCCCAGCACTTTCATACGATCCGTCATTAAAGCCCAATGCAAGGGCGTGCGGCCGCCGTGACATCGGCTCCGTGCAACAGGAGGGTTGCCACTCCATGGTAATTGTTGTTGTCAATGGCCTGGTGCAAGGGCGTTTTTCCGTCTTCGTCGCGAGCATTCGGATCGGCCCCCAACTCCAGCAGACGCGCGAGAGACGCATCCGCCAAATCTGCGTAGATTCTACGGTGCGACAGATTTATCCAATCGTCTCCGCCTCGGGGCGTGAGAGGTACGTCCGCAAAGTTTGCGCGTGCCGCCTGATGCAGCGGCGTTCTTTGACTGAAGCTGCGGATATGGGGGTCAGCACCCTGCGCCAGCAGAAGTTCCACCACAGGGGAGCCCGCGGTTATAGCGTAAAACAAGGGAGACTGGCCTTTTTCATCTCTGGCGTTAGGATCGGCTCCATGCGTCAACGGCGTTTGGCGGCGACTATTGAAAGCATTGGGATTGCCGCCTTTGTCCAGAAGAACGGCCACCATATCTGCATGCCCTCCCGTAGCGGCCAGATGCAGGGGAGTTTCTTGCGTAAGAAAAGGCGTGCCAGTAGCGTAAATTTCATAAGGCAGTCTGACATCCCGAAGAATATTAGGGTTCGCTCCGCGTTCCAAGAGCATCTGCGCGGCTTCCGCATGATTGGCCTCAGCCGCGAAATGGAGCGGAGCGCTGCGATCCGCATCCAAGATATCAGGATTTAACCCCTTGTCCAGAAGCAGTGCTATCACTTCCGTCTGGCCAGACCCAGCCGCCCAATGCAAGGCGGTTTTTTGATCTTCGTCGCCGATAGCCAGCGCTATGCCCGTCGCCAACAGGGACTGAACCACTGCCATTCGCCCCGCGCGCGCGGCTGCATGCAACGGCAACAGGTTGTCTGCGTCGCGGGCATACGGCGAGGCCCCGCGCTCCAGAAGCAGTTCCGCTATGGCCTTGGATCCTCCTTGGGCAGCTGCATGCAACGGCGTACGGTTGCGGCCGTCGCGCGGATCCGGATCCGCGCCATAAGCCAAAAGAAGCGTCGCCATGGACGCGAAACCCGCTTGAGCCGCCTCATGCAACGCCGTCATGTCCGCGTCGTTGCGGGCATTGGGATCAACGCCTCGTTCCAGCCACTGGCGGACTTGATCTTCATCGTTGGCGCGTACCGCGGCCACCAAGGCGGCTTCTTCCCGTTGCCGGGCTTGCACGCGCAAACGAGAAGCTGCTCCCTCGTTTTGGGTAGACGGGGCCTTGACGGATTGTTCCGGGAGCTGACGCGTAGGGGAAGAGATAAGAGAAACGCCGCAACAGTTCTCTCCCCGTTTGACAATAACGGCCGTTTCCGGCGCCAGAGGAGGGGACGGGAAGACGCCCGGGTCTTGATCCCAACCGCGCGCATAATTCTCCGGCTCCGGCATTCCCTCTGCCGTTCCCTGTGCATAAGACTTTGAAGGATAGAGAACAGAACAGAAGCAGGATTGCTACGACGCGCCAGCAACGGTTTATCTTGTTCATCTGCATCGCCTGTCCCTTCGCATATTCAACCCTCAGGGCGTCAAACGCATCCGCCACAGTGTTGGGTTGAATAGCAAGATAGCGGAAAACCGCGTTACAGGCAATGTTCCCTGTCCGATCATCGCAATGCAGAGCATGGAAAATCGCTACGTCTCCATTCCGCTGGTCAAGCTCCAATCCATGCAACAGAGCGTAATCGCGGGTCGCCAGAACAATCTGCACTCCGCCGCTCTGCCATGCCAGCAGAACTTCCCAAACAGGTCTCAATCATTTCGGGTTCGTCCCGGAACAAGACGAAACCCTTCGCCAAGGTTCCGTTCGCCTCAATACCTGCAACCGGTCCAGTTTGCAGAAACCTTCCGCCAACAGCGGGAATTCAAGATTGCCTTGACGATTGCGCCAGAAAAATGCTCCTTGCTTCTTGCGGACATCCTGCCATTTGCGGCTGCTTGAATTTTAGCAAGCCATGCCCCGCGCCGGCTGTTCTATGGAATCGCGTAGCCAAAGGCGACGAGCTCAGAGCAGGATATCCCGATAAATTTTCGCGCATTGCTTAGATGGTAGAAAGCCGAGCGCGTTCGTTAGCATTGCCTGCGCAGGAATCAATACGCTCACAATTAGGTTGGCTCATCCCATCGGGAGAACGCAGTTTTACTCGCCAACAGGGTCAAGATCCGCGCCGTACGCGAGGAGTAACCCCATGCTCTCTCCGTACCCCGCGTTCAAGGCCCAATGCCAGGCTGTCCGCCCGCGTTCGTCGCGTGCCTCCGGTTTGGCTCCGCGTGCCAGCAATTCCTGCATAACGGCCAGATGTCCCCGCCCAGCGGCCATATGCAAGGGCGTTCTATCCAAAGAATCGCTTGCATTTATGGGGGAGCAGGAATGTCTTACGCTATCCTGCTTACCGTAGAAAGAAGCTATACGAAGCAAGAGCCCTGCGGGTTCTTCAAGACAGGCACCTCCTAGAAACCGTAGATAATAGACGCTATTCGCTCCATGTTCCCCTAGCAGGCGATCAACCTCGGCATAGTCTATTTCTTCGCTCCTCGAAGTAATTCCGTGTTCCATGGCTACCATCATGTGGAACGGAGTCCAGTTGAATTCGTTCAAGGCGTTGGGATTGGCGCCGCGGGCCAAGAGAATTGCTACGATCTTATGACGACCTTCCCGGGTTGCCGCATGCAGCGGCATATCGTTGACTTCATCCCGCGCGTGCAAGTCGGCTCCATGGGCCAGCAGGATATCCACCAAGGCCAAATGCCCTTCTGCCGCTGCGATATGCAGAGGCGTTGATCCTTGACCGTTACGCACGTCGGGATCGGATCCCCGGGCCAACGCGAGTGCCGTTGCGTCGAAATCGCCCAAGAGAGCTGCCCAATGCAGAGGGTCCCAGTCGTATGCGTCCAACGTTTCAGGCTTTGCACCATGAAACAGGAGGATTTTCACGATTTCTTTTTGTCCGTTAGTAGCTGCCAACGCTAGCGGAGATCGAGGGTCTACGTCGCGCACGCCGGAATCGGCACTTTGGGCAAGAAGCGCTTTGACGGACTGTACTGCCCCTTGTTGGACGGCCCAATGCAAAGGAGTCCAGCCGCTTTCGTCACGTACGCGAACATCGGCTCCTTGAGCCAAGAGACGTTCCACCGCGTCGGGAGGGCGCGCGGTGATCAATGCCCAGTGCAAGGGCGTATACCCCTGTGCATCGCGAGCGTTGACGTCGGCTCCATGCGACAGGAGGGCCGCCACGCCATGGCGGTTACCTTCCTCAATGGCCTCGTGCAAGGGAGTTTTTCCGTCTTCGTCGCGGGCATTCGGATCGGTGCCCAAAGCCAGCAGCCGCGAGAGAGGCGAATCCGCAAAGTCTGCGCGGGCCGCCTGATGCAACAGCGTTCTGTGTCTGAAACTGCGGATATGGGGGTCAGCGCCTTGCGCCAACAGAAGGTCTACCGCAAGAGTGCCCCGTTGCACAGCGTCAAACAAGGGCGACTGGCCTTTATCATCTCTGGCGTTAGGATCGGCTCCCTGCGCAAGAAGAAGCCGGGCTATTTCAACGTTTCCATAATCGGCGGCCATATGCAACGGCGTCCGGCCGCGCTCGTCCCGTACATTGGGATCGGCTCCCTGCACAAGAAGAAGCCGGGCTATTTCAATTCTTCCATGAATGAAGGCGGCTCCATGCAACGGCGTCCGGCCGTACTCGTTCCGTACGTTGGGATCGACGCCCGCTGCCAAGACGCGGCGGACTGAATTCGCATCATTCTCCCACATGGCCCGAAATAGTTGTTCGGCCAGAGAACGCTCATGATCGTCCTCCAGACGTTCTCCCAGCGACTCTATAGGAAACAGGTCAACATGGCCGCGGCCTTTGAGAACAGCCCACTGCAAAGGCGTTTTGTTTCGCTTGTCAAGCGCCCAGGCATTGGCTCCGTGAGTGAGCAGAAGACGCGTCACGGCCGCGCTGGAGGCCCAATGCAAGGGCGTTTTGCCGCTCATGTCACGCGCCTCCAGCGCGGCCCCATGCCTAAGCAGAAGAGCTGCAACTTCGACCTGTCCTTGACCCGCCGCCAAGTGCAGAGGGGTTCCATGGAACGCGGTGCGCGCGTTCGGATCATCCGCGCGCGCGAGGAAAGCGCGCGCCAACGTTGCGTGGCCCTGATAGGCTGCCAGATGCAAGGGCGTCCATTGCCATTGGGTACGCGCTTGCAGATCCGCTTCGCGCGCCAAGAGAAATTGGGCGATCTCGGTGCGGCCCAAACTGGAGGCCCAATGCAACGGCGTCCAGTCGCGGCGATCGCGTGCATGGGGATCAGCGCCGCGGGACCATAACTGCGTCGCTATCTCTACGTTGCCCCCTATAGCCGCCACATGTAGCGGAGTCCTGCCCAACTCGTCGCGCGCATCAGGATCCGCCCCGCGCTGCAGAAGGATCTCTACTTCTTTCCTCTTCCCTAGGCCGGAAGCCACATGCAAAGACACGCTTGGCTCTGCGTCTTGGGTCTCTGAGGCTTGCAAAAACGCCCCCCATTCCGCGTTCCGAGCATCGGGGTCCGTATTGTATCGGAGGAACAGATCGGCGATTGCATAATCCCGTTTGGCCGCGGCCTCGTTCAGACCGGATCCCAGTGCGCTTCGTTCATGAGGGTCGGCTCCATGAGCCAGAAAAAGATGCGCGACATCAGCATTGGTTCTCCATGACGCCGCAGCATCAATCAAGGGCGTTATGCCCGAATCGCCATCGAGATGGCGCACGGTATACCGTGCGCTCAAATTAGCTCCGTATGTCAATAATTGTTGCGCAATATGCGTATTTCCCGTCCATGCAGCGACATGCAAAGGCGTGCTTCTGGCCTTCTCGACATATTGGATGAAGGAACGCAACGTCATGGGCGTATCTGGATCATAAGCCCTCCATGTTTCCTTGAAGGTGGGAGGCAACCCGTCAGGATCAGCGCCGCGCGCCAACAGAATTTCTGATACATTGACATGACCTCTCCCAACGGCGGTGTGGAGAGGCGTCCCCCCACTACTGTTACGTTCGCCGGGATCGCCGCCCCCGTCCAGAAGAACGGTCACCATATCCGCATGTCCTCCTCCAGCGGCCAGATGCAGGGGCGTTTCTTGCGTAACAAAAGTCCCGCCGATGGCATAATCCGCGTGAGGCGTTCTCACAACTCGATGGGCATTGGGATCCGCTCCGCGCGCCAAGAGCAACTGCGCGGCTGCCACATGATTGGACTCAGCCGCGGCATGGAGCGGCGTGTTGCGATCCGCATCCAAGGCGTCAGGATGCAAACCCTTGTCCAAAAACAGCGCGATCACTTCCGTGTGGCCGGATCCAGCTGCCCAATGCAAAGCGGTTCTTTGATCCTCATCGCCGATATCTATCGCTATGCCCGTTGCCAACAGAACTGGAAGCACTGCTGTTCGTCCCGCGCGCGCGGCTGCATGCAACGGTGACAGGTTATCTGCGTCGCGGGCATACGGCGAGGCGCCGCGCTCCAGAAGCAGTTCCGTCATGGCCTTGGACCCTTCTTGGGCAGCTGCATGCAACGGCGTACGATTGCGCCCATCGCGCGCATCCGGATCCGCGCCATAAGCCAAGAGGAGCGTCGCCACGGATGCGAATCCCGCTTGCGTTGCCTCATGCAACGCCGTCATGTCCGCGTCATTGCGGGCGTTGGGATCAACGCCTCGTTCCAGCCACTGGCGGACTTGATCTTCATCGTTGGCGCGTACCGCGGCCATCAAGGCGGCTTCTTCCCGTCGCTGGGCTTGCACGCGCAAACGGGAAGCGGCGCTTGCGTCTTGCGCGGATGAGATCGGGACGGCGCGTTCCGGAGACGGCTTCGTATTCGTCTCAGCCAACGCAGGAAGGCTGGAGTCGTTTACGCTGAGCCAATGAGGAACTCTTGGCAAGCGCTGCGGGCTCTTGCTCTGCGACAGGACGCGACTCGTCAGGTTTTGGCTCCTGCCGGGCTCCGCCAAGCGTTTCCAGTGCCCCTTGGCGGCACTGGCGGCGACGGCCAAGTAACGCGCGTCCGCTTGCCAAGATGAAATCCCTGCTTCGCTTTGAGAACCCAACCCCGCCTCCTCAATATAAGCGGTTGGTTGGAGAGCCAGAGAGTCCTCAAGCGGAAAACTGAAACGGCCTTCGTCTCGTTTGACAACGACCGTCGTTTCCAATGCCAGCCCAGAGAACGGGACGGCCACCGGGTCTGGCTCCGCATCGCGGGCGTAACTCTCCCGTTCCGGCCAAGGTCGCCCCGCTCCTCCCAATGAACAGGCGTTGAGAGATAGCGAACAGAACAGAAACGCGAGAGCTGCAAGGCACCGATTACAACTTATCTTGTCGTTCTTGTTCGTCTGCATCGTCTGCGCCTCCGCTGGTGCAACCTTTGACGCCCAGTTCCGAGCATGGATTGACGCTTGCCGGAATGGGAGTAATCGGATGGGTCTATTGCATCTGGCGACCGGCAGATGCAACAGCCTATTTGCCTGTGCGCGACAGGGAAGGGGAACCCCGACAGGCGACAGTGTTTCAACAACGACTGCACAACAAGCCGGATGCCCTCAACCATCCAGCATTCTATCCAAGAGACAAGGGCTCTGGGTCAAGGTTGACGTTGCTATACGCGCCTCGTCTGGGCAGAAGCCGGAACGCAGTGGGGAGCTGCCCATGGGCATCGGGATCCGCGCCGTACGCGATCAGCAATGCCGCGGTCTCCTTGTCGCCCGCGTTCAAGGCCCAATGCAAGGGCGTCCAACCGCGTGCATCGCGTACGTCTGGTTCTGCCCCTCGCTCTAATAGCGACTGCACAACGGCTAGATGTCCCCGCCTAGCCGCCATATGCAAGGGCGTTCTTCCCAAAAATTCGCCTGCATGACCGGCGATATCCCGCCTGCCGTAAAAAGAGGCTATACGGCTTGAGCGTCCTCCTTCTTCATTGTAACAAGGGTGCCTTAAATATCCGCTGTCCGCTCCGTACTCCCTTAGCAGATGCTCAACCTCGGCATAGCCGAATCCCTTGCTCACAGGCACGACATCCAATGTCTCCATGTCCTGTCTAAAGCTAGACCCAAATTCGGCACGGCCCATAGCTATGACCATGTGATACGGAGACCAGTTGAATTGATTCAGGGCATCGGGATTGGCTCCGTGGGACAGAAGGGCCTCCACTACCTGAGGATGGCCTTCCCGGACGGCCGTATGCAGCGGCGTATCGTTGACGGCATCCCGTGCGCTCGCGTCGGCCCCGTAGGTCAATAGCACTTCAACCCAGATCAAGTGTCCCTCTGCCGCCGCGATATGCAAAGGCGTTGCGCCTTGCGAGTTACGGGCATTCGGATCCGATACTTGGGCCAGCAATTCCATTGCTTCTCGTTCATGCGCCGTTATCCCATTCAGCGGCATCCAGGCATTCGGATCCGCGCCTTGGACCACCCCGCCCAAGAAAGCCGCCCAATGCAGAGGAGACCAGTCGTACGCGTCCAACGCCGCGGGATCCGCTCCTTGGGCCAAGAGACGCATCGCGACTCCGCGCCGGCCGTTAGTGGCCGCCAGCACCAGAGGAGACCCAAGTTCTGCCTGCGTACCGGGATCAGCTCCCTGTGCGAGAAGCAAATCGACACCCTGTGCCCACCCTTGTTGGGCCGCCCAATGCAAGAGCGTTCGCTGATTTCTGTCCAATGCGCTCCAATCGGCTCCATAGGCCAAAAGACGTTCCGTTACGTCAAAACGTTCGGTGATCAACGCCCACTGCAGGGGCGTCCAGCCACCGCCATCACGGACATTAACGTCGGCTCCAAGAACCAAAAGGCGTTCCACGACCTCAACTGGATGCTCCTTCATGATAGCCCAATGCAAAGGCGTTTGTCCCTGTTCATCGCGGGTGTTGACGTTGACATCGGCTCCATGGGCCAAGAGGCGTTCCACGACCTCAACTGGACGTCCAGCTATCAACGCCCGATGCAAGGGCATCCAGCCATCACCGTCACGAAGATTGACGTTGGCTCCATGGGCCAAGAGATGTTCCACGGCCTCAGCTGGGAGCCCCTTGATGACAGCCCAGTGCAAGGGCGTCTGCCCCAGTTCATCGCGGGTGTTGACGTTGGCATTGGCTCCATGGAGCAAAAGGCGTTCCACTATATCTGAGCGGGCATACGCCAGGTCAGAGCGAGTGGCCAGTACCGCCCAGTGCAAGGGCGTTTGGCCGATGGGAGGGCTGGCCGTGGCATCGGCCCCATACGCCAAAAGGGAAACAACGGCATTGAAGTTGTCACTCCGAATGGCCTCATGCAAAGGAGTTAATCCGTCTACGGTACGCGCGTTCGGATCAGCCCCCAGCGCCAGCAGGTGCGCGAGAGAATGCGCAGATCTTGGGCCAGCCGCGTCATGTAAAGGCGTCCGGCCGCTGGCGCTCCGTACATGGGGATCCGCGCCCTGCGCCAGAAGAAGTTCTACTGCTGGTAAACCCCACGCTACAGCGTCAAACAAGGGCGTCTGCCCATTGAGTTCTTGCGCGTTGGGATCCGCGCCGTGCTCCACAAGGAGGCGGACGACAGCCAGGTTCCCGTGGCTGGCCGCGTTATGCAAGGGCGTCCGGCCACTGGCGTTCCGTACACGGGGATCCGCGCCCTGTGCCAGAAGAAGTTCTACTGCTGGTAGACCCCACGCTACAGCGTCAAACAAGGGCGTCTGCCCATTGAGTTCTTGCGCGTTGGGATCCGCGCCGTGCTCCACAAGGAGGCGGACGACAGCCAAGTTCCTCCTGATAACTGCGCTATGCAAGGGCGTCCGGCCACTGGCGTTCCGTACACGGGGATCCGCGCCCTGTGCCAGAAGAAGTTCTACTGCTGGTAGGTGATCCCCCCACGCTACAGCGTCAAACAAGGGCGTCTGCCCATTGAGTTCTTGCGCGTTGGGATCCGCGCCGTACTCCAAAAGGAGGCGGCAGATCCCAAGGCAGCCTCGAATGGCCGCTACGTGCAAGGGCGTCCGGCCACTTTCGTACCGTACGTCAGGATCCGTTCCTTGTTCCAAGAGGTGACGAATTTCATCCTCCTCATCCGTCCACACGGCCGCCAAGAGACTTGAAGGAACTGTCTTTTCTTCCCAATATTCGCCCAGAGACTCTATGGGAAACAAGTCAATATGATTGTAGCGTTTGAGGACAGCCCATTGCAGAGGCGTTTTATTTCGCTTGTCCCGCGCCCAAACATCGGCTCCGTGCATTAGCAGAAGACGCACTGCAGCCTCGCTGGAGGCCCCATGCAAGGGCGTTTTGCCGCTCGCGTCCCGCGCCTCGATCGCGGCTCCGTGCGCCAGCAAGAGACCTGCGACGGCCACATGCCCTCGACGGGTCGCCAAATGCAGAGGGGTTCCATGGAACCGGGTGCGCGCGTTCGGATTGGCCCCGCGCGCGAGGAAAGAACGCACTACGGTTTCGCGTCCCTGATAGGCAGCCAAATGCAAGGGCGTCCATGCGTACCGGGTGCGCGCTTCCAGATCCGTCCCGCGGGCCAGGAAAAAGCGCACTATCTCGTCGCGTCCCAAGCTCGCTGCCCAATGCAACGGCGTCCAATTCAGATGGTCACGCGCATGGGGATCCGCGCCTTGGGACCACAGTCGTTGCGCTACCTTTACGTCTCCCCCTATGGACGTCACGTGCAACGGCGTCCTGCGCAACTCGTCGCGCGCATCAGGATCCGCCCCGCGCTGCAGAAGGATCTTTACTTCTTTCCCCTGCCCCAGGCCGGAAGCCACATGCAAAGACACGCTTGGCTCTGCGTCTTGGGTCTCCGAAGCTTGCAGAAACGCGCCCCATTCCGCGTTCCGAGCATCGGGATCCGTATTGTATCGGAGGAACAGATCGGCGATGGCATAATCCTCCTTGGCCGCGGCCTCGTTCAGGCCATATCCCATTGCGCTGCGTTCATGAAGGTCTGCTCCATGAGCCAAGAAAAGATGCGCGAGATCAACGTTGGATCTCCACGATGTCGTCGCGTCAATCAAGGGCGTCATGCCTGAATCGCTATCAGGAGAGAAGTGCGCATACCGTGCGCTCAAATTAGCTCCGTACGTCAATAATTGTTGCGCAATATGCGTATTTCCCGTCCATGTAGCGAAATGCAAGGGCGTGATTCTTGCTTTCCAGGGTTTCCAAGGTTCGGGTTCGCCAGGCCATAGTATCGATTCGTAGGCCTCCCAGTTTTCCTTGGAGATGAAATCTAACCCATCGGGATCAGCCCCGCGCGCCAACAGAAGTTCTGATACGTCGGCATGTTCCTCCTTAACGGCGTCGTATAGAGGTGTCCACCCGCGGCCGTTACGCGCCTTGAGATCGCCGCCGCTGTCAAGAAGCGCGGCTACCGTACTCGCATGTCCCCCCGCCGCCGCCAGATGCAAGGGAGTTTCATGCGTAAAGAAACGTCCATGATTATCACAAATTCCATGAGGCAATCTGGCGACGCGCTGGACATTGGGATCCGCGCCGCGCGCCAGGAGCAATTGCGCGGTTTCTACCTGACCGGATGCCGCCGCGGCGTGGAGAGCGGTGCTGCGATCCGCATCCAGAATGTCCGGGGACAGACCCTGATCCAGCAAAAACGCGGCCACTTCGGTTTGACCGGATCCCGCGGCCCAGTGCAAGGCGGTTTTTTGGTCTTCGTCGCCGATATCCAGCGCCATCCCCGTCGCCAACAGGGTTCGGAGCACGGCCATGCGCCCCGAGCGCGCGGCTTCATGCCAAGGCAACAGGTTATCTTGATCACGGGCATACGGCGAGGCGCCGCGCGCAATCAACAGATCCGCCGTATGCGAGGTTCCCGCTTGGGCTGCCGCATGCAACGGCGTGCGATTGCGGCCGTCGCGCGCATTCGGATCCGCGCCATAGGCCAAGAGGAGCGTCGCGAGGGGGGTAAATCCCGCTTGCGCCGCCTCATGCAACGCCGTCGCGTCCTCAACGCTGCGGGCATTGGGATCGACGCCTCTTTCCAATCCCTGTCGCACCCGATCTTCATCGTTGGCGCGTACGGCGTCTACTAGGGCGGTTTCTTCCCGTCGCTTGGCTTGCACACGCGAACGGGAAGCGGCGCTCGCGTCTTGTGCGGATGAGGTCTCATCGGATTGATCTTGGGCCGGACGCGTATTCGTCGCGGCCAACGCAGGCAGGCGGGAAGGATGCGCGCGGAGGCTGTAAGGCACTTGCGGCCACCGCGGCAGAGCCTTATCGCGCGACAGGGTGGCCAAGTCCTTGTGCCTGCCGGATCCTGCGCGCCGTTCTCCGTTTCCCTGGGAGACCTCGACCGCAGCTGCCAAATAGCGGTGATGCATCTGCCCGGATGCAAGCCTGGGCTGGCTCTGCGCTTTCCCCTTGGACGACTCGCTCCCGAACCGGAGCGCCGGAAGCGTGGACAACTCCGGTTTCTCGCCGAAGGCTGTCGGGAGAAGGGCAGGGGAGGAAGCAACAGGAAAACCGAAACCGTCCCTGTCGCGTTGGGCAACGACCGCCGCTTCCGACGCAAGCGAAAAAATCGGGAAGGCAACCGGGCTTGCCCCCCAGCCGCACGCCAGGTTCTCCGGTTGCGACGCAGGGCTCTCCATCGCTTGCGCGGCCAGAGGTAACGCGCAGGCATTGAAAAACAGGGAACAGGCCAGTAACAGAACCGCGGTGACGCGGCAGCCATGATTCACTTGTACCCAGCCCTGCCCGGAGGCTTTCCTTACGGCTTCCAGCAACTATATCGGTTGCGTTATCTAGAGGAAATACCGCTCCTGTTCCCTCATGTGCTCCCACTCTTCCCGCGCCGCGTTGACCGTATCCCGTTCGCTTACCTCCGCCACGGGGACGTCCCACCAGCTCTCGTAGTTGTCCACGCCCAGGTAACGGTCGTTGCGGACATGGATGACCACCGTGCGGGCAACGGCTTTGGCGTCCGCGAGCGCCTGCGCGACGTCGTCGACGGATTGGCACTCCATGACGTGCGCGCCCAGACTGGCGGCATTGGCGGCCAAGTCCACGGGCAACGCCGCAACCTCTGCGCCAGCCTCATCCGAAGGCAGGCCGCCGTCCGCCGGAAAAACGTACCGGGTGCCGAAACCGCTTTGCCCCAACGCGCGGCTCAGGCTGCCGATGCTCTTGAAGCCGCGGTTGTCCATCAGGACGATGGTCAGCTTGTAGCCTTCCTGCACGGACGTGATGATTTCCGAGGACATCATGAGATAGGAGCCGTCGCCCACCAGAACGTACACTTCCCTCTCGGGCGCCGCCATCTTGATGCCCAGGCCGCCCGCGATTTCGTAGCCCATGCAGGAATAGCCGTACTCCATATGGAACTGGCGGTCGTGCCGGGCGCGCCAGAGCTTGTGGGTATCGCCGGGCAGGCTGCCGGCCGCGCCCACCATCACCGCGTCCGGGTCGCCCTGCTCGTTGACGACGCCAATCAAGGCCCCTTGGGTCGGCAGGCCTTGCGGCGATTCCTTGAGGCCGTAGATGCGCTCCACCTCGGTTTCCCATTCGTCATGCAGTTGCCGGATGCGCGTCCGGTTGCCTGCCTGCCCGACGCGGTCGGGCAACAGGGTCTGCCATTCTTCCAACGTCGCCTTCGCGTCCCCGGTCAGAGCCAGTCCATTGTGCTTGCCGGCGTCGAACTCCGCCGCGTTGATATTGATGAATTTCACCGCGGGATGCCGGAAGGCCGTCTTGCTGGCCGTGGTGAAGTCGCTGTAGCGCGTGCCGATGCCGATGACGACGTCCGCCTGGCGCGCCCACCGGTTGGCCGCCGACGCGCCCGTCGCGCCCATGCCGCCGAGGCTGAGCGGATGGTCGAAGGGCAAGGCGCCTTTGCCGGCCATGGTCTCGGCGACGGGAATGCCGCAACGTTCCGCGAAGGCTTGCAGGGTGCGGCTGGCGTCGCTGTAAATGACGCCGCCCCCGGCAATGATGAGAGGACGCTCCGCCTGGCGCAGCTGCTCCGCCGCGCGCGCCAGACGGCCGCGGTCCGGACGCGCGCGGGGGATATGCCACACGCGCGCGGCAAAGAGCGCCGCGGGATAGTCGTAGGCTTCCGTCTGCACGTCCTGCGGCAGGCAGAGGGTCACGGCTCCGGTTTCCGCCGGACTCGTCAGCACCCGCATGGCCTCCGGCAAGGCGGCGATGAGTTGATCCGGGCGATTGATGCGATCCCAGTACCGGCTCACGGGCTTGAAGGCGTCGTTCACCGACGCGTCCTGGCTGTGTTCCGATTCGAGCTGCTGCAGCACGGGCGCCACGTTGCGCCGGGCGAATATGTCCCCCGGCAACAGGAGGACCGGCAACCGGTTGATGGTGGCCGTGGCCGCGCCGGTCACCATATTGGTCGCGCCGGGACCGATGGACGCAGTGCAGGCCAGCGCGCGCAGGCGCCGGTTGTATTTGGCGAACGCCGCCGCGGTATGCACCATCGCCTGTTCGTTGCGGGTCTGGTAATACCGGAAGTCAGGGTACTGCTGCAGGGCCTGTCCGATGCCCGCCACGTTGCCGTGGCCGAAAATGCCGAAGCAGCCGGCGAAGAAAGGTTGGGACTGGCCGTCGCGCGCCGAGCGTTGGACCTGGAGGAAACGGATCAGGGCCTGGGCCATCGTGAGGCGAACGGTCGCGGGCTGCGCCATGTGCTTGCTCCTTGCTGAACGGAATGCGCCTACCAGCCGCCGTGGCCGTCGATGAAGGCCAGCGCCTCGTCCCAGGTAGGCATGAAATTGGCGCAGCCGTGCTGGGTCACGACGATAGCGCCGCAGGCGTTGCCGAGCCGCGCGGCCTTGGCCAGCGACCAGCCTTGCACCAGGCCGTAAATGAAGCCGGCGCCGAAGGCGTCGCCGGCTCCCAGTACGTTGTAGATGGCCACCGGAAAGCCGGGCACGTCCACGGGGACCTGGCCGCGGGTATGCACGCGGGCCCCGAGCGCGCCCACCTTTTCGATGACGTGGGCGGGTCCCAGCGCGTGGATGCGGTCAATGGCGGCCAGCACGTCGCCGGCCACCTTCGTATCCGAGATCTGGGAGTGCGTGATCGTCATCTGCGCCGGATCCGTCAGCACCGCGGCGTTGATTTCGTCATGGGTGCCGATCACGACGTGCGCGTTCGCCAGGGTGGAACGCGCCACGACGCCGAAGGCCCGCGGATCGTGCCATTGATCGGGACGGAAATCGAGATCGAAAACGACCTGCTTGCGCGCGCGATAGGCCAGTTCGGCTCCGTATTGCGTCGCGGACCGGCTGGGTTCCCGGGACAGATTGGTGCCTGCGAACTGGAAAACCCGGCAGGCGTCAATGGGCGCGGCCAGTACGTCGTCGATGGTCAGGTTGATGTCCGCGCAATTCTCGCGGTAGAAGACGAGCGGAAATTTGTCGGGCGGCTCCACGCCCAACACCACGGCGCTGGAGCGGAGGCCCGGCTTGCGCGCTATATAGTCGGTGATTACGCCCTCCCGGGTCAGGAAGGCGTAAATGAAGTCGCCTACCGGATCGTCGCCGAGGCCCGTCAACAGGGCCGTGCGCAGTCCCAGGCGGCGGCCGCCGACGCTGATGTTGGTAGGAGAGCCGCCGACGTAGGCGGCGAACGATTCAATGGCCGCAAAAGGCGTTCCCACGTCGTTGCTGTACAGATCGATGGACGAGCGGCCCATATGCAGGGAGTCAATGCGTACGGGGGTGTCTTGCATGGGCAGTCCTTGGCCTTCGCCGCCGTTGTGCGGCCTGCCGCCTCCGCCCTAGGGCGCGGCGTAGAGAGGAACGTCCGGATTGACGCCCGCGTAGGAATCCTTGACCCACGCGAACTGGGGATCGTCCTGATTGGCCAGGCTCTGGGCGCTGCCCGCCAACACGTTGAGGTAATAGGTGACGTAGCCGGGAGGGCTGACCACGGGGTGATACCCTTCGGGCACCAGCACCACGCAGTCGTTTTGGGGCCTGACCAAGGCGTCTATGGGCCGGCCCGCCTTGTGCAGGGGCGAATTCGGGTCCGTATACACCCGCTGGTAGGCATAGCCCTCCGGGGCGTAGGCGCCGAACGTCTCGTTGCGGGCGGAGGTGATCTTGTAATAATAGATTTCTTCCAGGTCCGCTTCCAGCAGGCGGCCCGCGTCGTCTTCGATATGCGCGTCGTGCTTGTGGCCGGGATAACTGCTCCAGCCGCCGCTGGGCGTATAGACTTCCACCAGCACCAACCGGGACACGGGCGAGCCGGGCGGCAGGGGATCGTTGATTTGACGCGTGGCGTTGTCGCCGCCGCGCAGGTTGATCGCTACGTCCCCGGGCCGAACCAGAAACGGCGCGTGCGCCGTCTCGGTCGGAGCCCACGCCGCGGCGAATTCCCCGGCCTCCCGGCACGTGACGGTCAGGGACGTGCGTATCGGCAGGTACAGGACGTGGCACGGTCCGGCGAATACGTGGGGCCGGTCGCCGACGCCGGGCCAATGCCCGCGGTTCGTGGCAATGTCGTAGACGCCGCTGAGATTGACGAAGGCGAATTCATGCAGCCCGGTCTCGAAGCGCCAGGTCTCGCCCGCGCGCAAACGCCGCGCCTCGAACGAAATGTACTCCCACCCTGCCATTGCCGGCGTTACGCGCGTCAGGAGGCCGGGATCGTCCGCGACCGCGCCGGTTATGGGCGCGACCAAGAGGTTTTCGCTCGTATACCGCATATCTTCCCGTCGTTTCTGCCGTGATGCCAGCGCAACCGTACGCCAACGGCTTGCGCGCTGGGACTTCCGCTGAGGAGGGCTTGCAAGGAAGTATATTGACCGGCAGGCATGGGGTCAAGGATTATGTCCGACGCGCGCCCTGCGGATTTCCGCGCGTTCCGCGCAAAGCGGTACGGCGGCCGACAAGACCGCGCCCAATCCAAGCAGGGCTAAAGGACGGAGGGCGATCCTGCGCGTTGAACGGTACAATAACCGCGTGCAATCCGCAGGCTGGGCCTTGCGCGTTGGCCTGAGGGACGCGGCAACAGGCGCTGAATTGGCCAAGGGAGGCATCGTTATGGCTTTCAAACTCGGTTTCGCTACCTTGCGTTGGCAGGATCCCGATCTGGAGCCGGCGCTGGAACTGTTGAACGAGGCGGGCTGGGACGGCTGGGAGGCGCGCTTCGCTTTGGACTGGATGGGCACCCCGGCCCGCATGCGGAACCTGTGCGCGCGGACGGGCATGCCGTTGGCCGTCTTGACCGCCGTCGGTTCGCCCGATGCCCGCGATCCCAGGGTGTTCGAAATCAACAAGCGGCGCATGGAATTCGCGGCCGAAATGGGATGCGACTGTTTCATGTACATGTGCGCCCCGGCTCCCGCGGATCGGCCCGCGACCGCGGACGAGATCCAAAGCGCAGCCGCCGCGGCCGACGAATGGGCGGCCTTCGCGGCCGAACTGGATTTGGAGTTGAGCTTCCATATCCATACCAATCACGCGGTGAACGCCCAGGACGAATGGGCCATCTACATGCGTCACCTGACCCAGGCCCAGCTATGCATCGACGTCTCCCACGCCCATCTCTGGGGGTGGGATCCCGCGGCCGCCTTGCGCCATTACCGGGCGCAGTTGAATTACGTCCATCTGCAAGAATACGTGCGCGTCGATATTCGCGACGGACGATGGTTTTATCCCGACTGGGTCGACGTCCACGTCCCCGGGCACATGGATTTTCCGGCTATCCGCGCGGCGTTGGAAGACCTCAACTTCACGCGCTGGGTCACGGCCTGTCCGGGCAGTCCCGTTCCCGGCGCGGATTCGCCGCAGGACGAAGCGCGCCGCAGCGCGGCCACCTGCGCTTTCCTGCGCGGCCTGGGCTTTTGAGAGGGCCTCGGCGCGTCCCGGCGCGCGGCTCAATAGCCCAACCGTTTGTCCACTACGTTGCGCAAGGGGCGGCCGCTCACGAAACGTTTCAGATTGGCGGCGAAAAATTGCACGACGTTCCGATGCCGGTCTTGGGAAAAGCCCGCGCGATGCGGAGTCAGAATGAGACGCGGCGCGTCCCATAGCGGACTCTCTGCCGGCAAAGGCTCCGTTTCCGCCACGTCCAATCCCGCGCCGGCGATGGCGTCCGCGTGCAGGGCGGCGCATAAGGCGTCCTCGTCCACGATGCCGCCGCGGGACACGTTGATCAAGTAGGCCGTGGATTTCATCCGCGCCAGTTCGGCCGCGCCGATCAAATGATAGGTCTCCTCCGTGAGCGGACAGGCGCACAGGACGGCATCCGCCTGCGGCAGCAGATCATGCAGATTGCGTCGATTCGGCGGCCGAATCGCCTGTACGCCGGCGTAGGCCTGCCGTACGGGATCCAACGCCAGAATGCGCAGGTCGTACCCAGCGGCCCGCTTCGCGATTTCTTGTCCGAAGCCGCCCATGCCCAACACGAGCGCAGTGGAATCGCTGACCAGCCGGACCGGGCCGGGTGCCCATTCGCGGCGCGGAAAGCGCGCCATGGACGCCTGCACGCCCCGCGCCAGCGCCAGCCAGAGCGCCCAGGCCTGCTCCGCCCCGGCGCGGGCATACAGGCCCGCCATGTTGGTCACGGTCACCGCCGATTCAACCAGCGCGGGAAAGAGTACGCTGTCCACGCCCGCCGAAGCGGACTGGAACCACCGCACGTCATCGCAGGCCTCGAATACCGCCGCGGGCATGAACCCCAAAACGGCTTGGCAGCCTGGGGCCGCGGCGACGGCTTCCTCCGCGTTGGCCGCGGCGACCAGTTCGTGGTCAGGGGCCGCGTGCCGCAACGCGGCCAAATCCGCGGCTTGCATGGCGGGATAGAAACAAAGAATCTTCACGGACGTCTCCTTGCGCGGAAGCGGTGCGCCATCCCACGCGCGGGACGCTGGGATACGGGCATTATGCGCCAATCCGCCCGCAACGGCGTTATGCCCTGCGGGCCGCGTGCCGCTTCGCCGCGCGTGGCGGCTTTGGGCGGGCACATCCGCCGTCGCATGGGGCGCAGCCCCCTCCCCAAACGCCAAGAGGCCGCGGGCCGTTGGCTAGCCAACGCCTAGCCCCGCCGCTGGGCAGGCCATCCGGCGCAATCAACGGCGACGCCCGCGCGGAAACGCCGCTGCTCCTCGCGCGCGAAGGGCTGGCGCGCCTCAGGGCATTTCCAGTAACTTGAACTTATATGCCAACAATGTACAATATGTCTTGTTCGTTCGGCCCAGTCTGCGCCGCATCATTCCGTCCTGCGATCAGATCCTGCGCGCGCATGGCGTTTCTGCCCTTCCTCCCGGTTGTGAGCCGGCCGCGGCCGGCCTTCTTTTTCGATAGATCCAAGGAAACATCCCCATGATAGACCCTCTGACAGACCCTCTTTTCCTGCAGGGCCAAATACTGCTCGCGGGCGGCGAGCTCGCCCGGGCGATACGGATTTTCGGCCAGGCCATCAAAGCCCACCCGCGCCATGTGCGCGCGTATCAAGGCCGCGGCGTAGCCCATTTTGCCCTGGGCCAGTACGCCAAGGCCAAAGCCGACCTGGAGCAAGCGGTCAAGTTCGGAGCCAACGACGCTTTCGCCTTCAAATCCAAAGGATGCGCCAATCAGAAATTGGGGTTGCATGAAGACGCCATCGCCGATTTCGATCAGGCCCTGCGCCTAGAGCCGCAAGAGGCCCTGACGTTTCACGTGCGGGGCGATTCGAAAGTCAAGTTGGGCCGTTACGAGGACGCGATCACCGACTACGATCAAGCGGTGCGCCTGGATCCCCAGCTCGTTGAGGCCTACGTCAACCGCGGCATCGCCAAGGCGGAGCTGGGATACCAGCAAGAAGCCATTGCCGATTACGGCGAGGCCCTGCGCCTGGATCCCAACGACGCCTCGTCTCTGAACAACCGGGGCATTGCCCGCCATACGTTGGGCCTGCATGCCGAAGCCATCGCCGACCTCGACCGCGCCATTCGCCTCAATCTGCGGAATCCCGATATTTACAATAACCGGGGCGTGGCGAAATTCAAGTTGGGCCTGCATGCCGAAGCCATCGCCGACTTCGACCGCGTCATTCGCCTGGACGCGCAATGCGCAGACGGCTATTTGCGCAGGGCGGATACGCGGATGGTCCTGGAACAGCCCGCGCAAGCCCTCGCCGACTATGAACAGGCGCTGCGCTTGGACGCCGATTCGGACGAGGCGCGCACAGGTATAGACAAAGCCCGCCGGGCGCTGAAGGCGGACGCTGAGTAGATAAGCCGCGGGACCGTCGGCGCGCGGCGCGCCCGCCGGGCGGCCTTAGGTCTCCCGGTTCCGCGCAGGGCCGCCAATTTCGACCAGAATCACCTGCCCCTCCACCTCTACGGGAAATGTCTCCGCGACGTAGGGGCCTTCGATCCGGCCGCTGTCTTCAACGGACACCTCGTACTGCCGCACCCGAATGCGGTCCGGGGCGTGCCAGGATTGGCCCGTGCGGATGTCGAACTCCCAACTGTGCCACGGGCACCGCAGAATTTCGCCTTGCCGGGTATAGGTCAGCGCCCCGGGGCGCTCGCCGAAGAGAAAACCGGTCACCAGGCCCTGGCACAGAGGGCCGCCTTGATGGGGACACGTATTGCGCAACGCGAAGAACTCGCCCTTGACGTTGAAGACGCCGATGGTGCGCTGGGCGACCTCCACGATCTTGCGGTGGCCAGGCGGGATCTCGGCCACCGTGGCGACGGCGTATTTGGGCATGGGCTCAGGCCGGCAACTGGTACAGCGCCCGGGCGTTTTCCGCCATGATGCGCCGGCGGTCGGCCGGCGCGACCGTCGGCGGCAAGGCCCGGTCCGGCGCATCGAAATCCCAATGCGGGTAATCCGTGGCGAACATGAGCCGATCCGTCATGCCCAGATAATCCAGCAACTCCGCGAACTGATGCGGTTCCAGCGGTTCCTCGATGGGCTGCGTGGAAACCCAGAAATGGTTGCGGATGTAGGTCGAGGGCCGCTCTTTGACCCGCGTCAACTCGCGGCCCAGCTTCTCGAACGTCGCGTCCAGCCGCCACATCAGGGGCGCCAGCCAGGCGAACCCGCCTTCAATCAGCACGATCTTCAGGTCGGGATACAACTCGAAGACGCCCTGGCTGACCAAACTGGTGACCTGGGATTGGAAACTCTGCGCCATCCCGGCATGATCCTCGATGTAGAAACTGGGCCAGCCGGCGCCGGTCAGGGGAAAACCGCCCGTACCGCCGAAATGAATGGCGACCGGCAGATCGTACTCCACGGCCGCCTCGTACAGGGGCCAGTAACGGCGTTGCCCCAGAGGCTCGCGCGTACGCGTGATGAGCAACACCTGCAGCATATCGGGATGCGATCCCATGCGATGGATTTCCGCGGCGGACAACTCGCTGTCCTCGTACGGCACGACGATGGAGCCCTTGATGCGGCTGTCCTGCGAGGTCCAGTCCGCAATTTGCCAGTCGTTGATGGCCTGCGCCGCCGCCAGGCCCAGATCCAGGTTGAGAATCTCGCCCACGCCCGTCAAAGGCGTCAGGATGGCGCATTCCAGATCCCATGCGTCCAGGAGCTGTTCCTGCATAAAAGCCAGGTTGGAGCCCGGCAGGGAACCGTCGGGCGGCCACGCGTCATGGCGCGCGGCCTGGGGCAAGGCGCGCGGATAGTGGCTGCCGTCGTAATTGCGCTGCCCGTGATCCGCGTAGAATTGCCTCCAGAAAGGAGACAGGAATTTCTCCAGCGTGCCCTCGCCCAGGTAGGCGTGGACGTCCGTGTCAATGATGCTGAAGTCCGTACGGCGTTGCGCGCGCGTTGCGCTTCGTTCCAGGGTGGCAGGCATGGCCATGGCGCTTTCCTCTTCAACCGCGGCGACAGACGGCGTCTCCGGCAGGGGAGACGCTACGCTCATTGTAGATTATAAAAAGATTGCGGATTCTCAAAACACGCTTTCCGGCGCGCTTCCTCCGACATGAAATCCGGCCACAGGTCGTCGGTAGAGGCCACATGCCAGTGCGGGAAATCCGTCGCGAACAGCAATAAGTCCTGCGCGCCCATCTGATCCATGATCCGGCGCATGTGCTCGGGTTGGCGGCTGGCGTCCACGGGTTGCAGCGACCAGCGAAAATGCCGTCGAATGTAGGCGGAAGGCCGTTCCTTCACCCACGGCACGTTATGGCGCAGGCCTTTCCATTCCTTGTTCATGCGCCACATCAGGGACGGCGCCCACGCAAAGCCGGCTTCCAGCAGAACCACCCGCAGGTTCGGAAAGCGGTCGAAAAGCCCTTCGTACACCATGCTCATGACCTGCGACTGGAAAATCTGGGCCATGCCGGCATAGATTTCAAAGTACGTCGAAGGCCAACCCACGCCCGTAGGCGGACCGCCCGGCGCGCCGCCGAAACTGACGGCTACGCGGAGGCCCGCCTGTTCAATGGCGGCGAAGAGGGGATCGAAGTTGCGGTTGCCGTAGGGCATGCGGGAGCGCACAGGCAGCGCGACCTGCACGAAACCGGGGTGATCCTTCCAGCGCTCGACTTCCGCGGCCGCGACCGTCGGATTCTGGCTGGGCACGACCAACGAAGCCCGGAAACGCTCATCCCGGCTCAGCCACTCCTCCGCCTGCCACGTATTCACGGCCGTGGCCATGGACGCCGCCAGATCCAGCGAGTGGATGGACTGGATGCGGTAGGACGTGTTGAGTATGCCGGCGCGCAGATCCCAGCGATCCAACACGCGCTTGCGCACCAGATCCACCTGGAAGGCCGTATCCCATTCTGCGCAGTTCGCATACAGGGCGCGGTATTCGGGATGATAGGTCGTGGCGGCCGCCTGCGGGTAATCGTGCGCGTCCGGGCCGACGAAGGCCGACTCCTCGCAGTAGGCCACCCAATGTTCCGGCAGGTAGGGATACAGCGCGGACAACGCAAAAATTTCGTTGTGAATGTCGCAGTCAATCATGGCAGGGGCATCGCTGACTTCATAGCCCCGATGCGGGGCGCGTCCAAACTCAGGTGCCGCCAGTGTAGCAGGCCAGCGTGCGGACGAAAAGCCGCGCAGCGGTCTTCCGCAGTGCCGAACAGGGCTTGCGCCGCTGGGCCCGCACGGTCAGACCCGCGCGCGGCGTTCCGTCTGCGGCTCGGCCTCAAGATGGGCAAAGCATTCGTATTGATTGCGGTACATGAAGCGTTCCGCCATGGCCAAGGCCTCCTTTTCCGTCAAGCCGTATTCGGCCATCTCGGCCTGCAACGTACGCGTGAGCCACCAGCGCGCCTGCACGGCGTAGGCATAGGCCGCGAAGGCCCAGAACGTATCGGCCCCGAAGAGGAAGACCTTGTTCAAGGGCACGGCGTGAATGCAATGCCGCAACGTATGCTGGGCGGCGTACGGATCGATGCTCCAGGCCCAGCACATGTCGATGAAGGCGTTGGGATAGTGTTTGGCCAACGCGACGATCTCATGGCCGTAGGGATAGGAATTGTGCATGAGCACGAATTGGGCGCCGGGATGCGCCTGCAACAGCGGACACAGGTGGCGGCACGAAATGAAGTCCAGAGGCATGCGACTGTGCCCGGCGTAATAGCCGGTGTGGATTTTAATCGGCAGGCCATGCCGCCGCGCCAGCGACGCGCACAGATCCAGACTCCAATCGCCCAAGAGCAGGCGGTCCGCCGCCGCGCTGTCGCGTCCGTTTTTGAGGTAGCGCTCCAGGGCCACAGCGGCATCGGATCGGTCGCGCGGGCTCCACGCCAGGGTTCTTTCGTAGGCATGTTGCGTTTTGCACGCGATAGCCGCCGCGCCGTAGCGATCGAAAAGGGCTTCCAGGGCGGACTGGTACGTGCGCAGATCCGCGATCTCCACGCCCGTCACAGCGCCCAGCCGGTCCAAATCCGGAACGCCGTTGACGAATTGGGCCAAGGATATGTCGTAGCGGAAGAAACTCGCGTCTTCTTCGTCCGGGACGATATCCATCGTGAAATCGTCAATCTGGACATGATCCAACCCGGCGTCTTCCCGGAGGATGGCCAGCCGGGATTTGCGGCGCATGAGCGCGGCGTGTTCTTCCTGCGCCGCCTCTAGGCCGGCCGGGGTGAGCGTTTCCAAACCATAGAAATGCTCGGCCGCGAGACGGACGGCCGCGCCGTATCCCGTATGCCTGACCTTCTGCCAAGCGGCTTCTATCGCTTGAAAGCGGGCGGCGAGGCTACCGGCGGAAGGCGTGATCAGACGGTCTACCGCCTGCGGATCCGCGCCGGCCACTACCAGATCGGCCAGCACGTAATTGTCGAACAGCGCGCCCAAGATGTCTGGCGATTGAGGGCCGTAGGCCGTGTGCCTTTGCAGGTGCTCGTGCGTATCGCACAGCGGGTATTCCCATATGCGGCGCGCCAACTCCGAATCGCCCAAACGCGTCCAACAGGCAGGCGGGAAGGAATGGAAGTCGGGCATGCAACGGATCTCTTGAGGACTTTGGGGCGCAGACAGCTCTATCGGACGCGAGCGCGGCAGGGATCTCGCGTAGCGCGGTTCAGTTGCAGGGCGCGGGCTTGATTGTACGGCATTGCATCGCGGAAACGAACAAGCGTAGACAACCCGTGCCTTTACCTGCAACGCAGGCTGAAGGTTTCACCCCGGCCTGACTCGGCGCTTGCGTGCCTCGATCGCCTAATTGGGATGGGCCCCGCCGGCCTTCTCCAACGTCTTGATGACTATTTCAGCCTGAGGTATGGCTTGGGCCCCGGCGTCGGCGTCACGGTCGGCGTCACGTCAACGATGCAGTGTCGATTCCACGTCAAGCCGCCATGTCTGTTGGCATAGAGAACAGACAGATCATACAGAACGTACGCCTTGAATTCCGCCGTTTCGTCCGCGGTCGCATAAAACGTTTTGGTTTCTCCCTTGCGCCACGACGATACCGTTTCATATACATCCCACGTTCCGCCCGCATTTTCCACGGCTTTGATCACTATGGCCATATCCAAATCCCCCCAGTGATTGGTTACGGACAAGGACTGGTCGGAAAGGCGGCAAACCATGTCGAATTGATACAACGGCACATTGTTGCGTCCCGCGATTTCGGCATTTTGACAGTTGTAGCCGCAAGAGGGATCCTCCGTGACGAACGGCGTGGGAGATGGCGTGATCGTCGGTGTCGGCGTCGGCGGAATAGCGACCGCCACCGGCAAATCCGGCGGCGAGTCGTTGACCAAGAGCGCATAGATCCAAACGCCAAGCCGCAGTTGCAGCCAATCGCCGAAACGCGCCTGCGGCGCCACTTCATACCCGACGGGTAAACCGCCCACCACGGGATAATGGGTTCCCGGCCCCGCGCGCAAATTGGCTCCTCGGTTGACGCGGGGAACGACGGGCGTGGGCGTCGGCGTAGGAGGGACCGCGGTGGGCGTCGGCGCGGGAGAGGGCGTCAGCGTGGGCGTTGCTTCAGCTGTCGGCGTAAAAGTCGGGATCGGCGTCACCGCGCGTCCAGTCGGCGCGGACGCGCGGGCGCTCGTATGCGGCGTCAGTGGCGCGGCCGCCGGCGCGCAACCTAGCGCGCTCCATCCAATCAAGCCGGACGCGAGCCAGAGCAGGGCCGATTGGATGAAAACCATATTGTGCATCACAGTCGTCAAGCGTTGACGCAAGCCTCGCTCCATGCTTGAATGTTTCCGAGTGCGGTTCCGCGTTCTCTTATTCACGTACCGAAAGTGCCTTCTCCTGCTGCAGGCGCGTATCGTGCAACCTCCAAATGGATAAGAACAAAGCGCAACAGTGGTGGCCGCCTTGATGGCAGGGAAAAAGGTTCTCAGTCCAGTAAGGACTGCTCAAGGCAAGAATATCCATTATAGGCATTATCCATATGTCAATACGCGGAACGCCAGCCTGATAATTCTCGTATATGATGGTACCCTCAGGATCGAGCCTTTCCGGCAGTTCCGCCTTTCCTTGCAGATCTGCTTTTTCAAGCGCTTGCGCTGTGGTATATACCAACAATATTCAGCGTCATCGTCGGTGTCCGCAAGAATGCCGATAACCTTTTGTTTTCCGGATTTAACTTCTACTGGAAGCACTTTCAAGACATTATCTATTCCAGCCATATTCTTAATTTCGAAATCAGATACTCTCCCATCACGTTCGCATATATGACTGACTACGTGTTTGTCGTTCTCTCCTTCTACCAATAAGACAGAATCTGAAATAGACATCGTTTTACCTCACTTCTATGTCTTGCTGGACGGCAGTCAAGCTCTCTTCTACCGAGTATTCAGTCGTGCGAAAGCCATATTCATCTTTATCCAAGCGGACGAGCAAGCCGTCAATATCCGTATTATCGTTAGCGGCGTAGGCAAAGCCCGTTATGCAATCCCAACTGTGGGTTGTAGCCAAAACTTGAACATTATTTTTGCGCGCTGTTTTGAGAACCATATTCCAGAACGTCCTTTGAATAGAATAATGAATGCCATTCTCGACCTCATCAATAAGAAGAATGCCGTCTCGGCTGTTAGCCAGCGCCAAAGCAATACTGAACAGGCGCAACGCGCCATCGCCCAGCCTTTTGAGAGGCACTAACTGGCCGCTATCCTTAAGTTTAACAATAAATCGATCTCCTCCACCCCACCGGATACGCCTTATCAATCTCTCTTCTCGAAACAGTACAGAGTCACCGCCAATGACCGCAACTCTTTCGATATTGTCTCCGAATATCAAACTCAAAGCCTGTATTGCATGATCTTCATCAGGCGTCAAGAGTACCTTGTCCCAAAACTGGGAAAGAACATCATCTTCAATCAATCCTGTCCCTAAGGAGACACATTTTATCGCTGGCAACGGTTCGTCCTTTTTTAAGAGTCGACTCATTTCTCTATAGTTAAGGTGATACCATGTCCCTTTGGCGTTAGGAGCAGTTCTCGTTTCTTCTTGGGTAACAATCCAAGGCGTTATTTGCTCCTTGCCTCCAAAAGATGTCTTCAGCCCTTGCATGGAAGCGCCTGGAACCGCACTGGGAAGAATCCGCTCTAAACGTTCTATTTGTTTATCATCAAGAGATGTCATTTCCATTCTTAGCTGATCTTCAATTTGGCTGGAACCTATAGAAATACATTGTCTCCTGGTTGCATCTTGGCTGAAGAACAGAGCTGTACAATCGGGCTCAAGAATACTGTCGCCGTCTCCATCAGTCACAGTATGAAATTCTTCGCGATCGGCCAAAACCTGTCGTAAAACAGGAAAACGGCCTCGAGCAGCAAAAATCTGGATGGCATCCAGTATTGTTGTCTTGCCTACGCCGTTATTGCCTGCAAGCAACGTGACTCGTCCCAAACGAGAAAGGAAGAGATCCTCTATTCCGCGAAAATTGCTAATCAACAAATTAGCAAGATGAAGTTGATCATCCAAATGTTCTGTTGCCATTGGCCAACCCTTACTACATGCACTGGAGGGTGAAAGATGTCCCTTGCCAAGATCTGCCTGCCCAAATTTCTCCTGCAAGAAAGAGCCATGGTATCTACGCTGAACACTATACTCCATCAGTCTTTACATGTAGCCTTGGATAAAGCCATTGCAGCAGGATAATCGCATCTAAGCGCGGTTTTACCCCCATGGTCCCTCGCTGGTTCCCCAAGTAACTGCATGCAATTCGCGCCCGCGTGGATCAGGCATTCCGCATGATACCTTTTACGGATTGACTGTATTGACGCGTACGACGACCATAGATATTTTGAACTTCGGATGCGGCGCCATTTCTCGCATTGGCCATTTCCGGGTCAGGATAGAACCCCGGCGCGATCCTGCCACAGATCGTAGGCTATCGCCCCTTGGGCATGACGCGGCGGCTCGATCCCCAACAGATGGCACAGCGTGGGAACCACGTCCACGGCCTGGATATACCCCCAGCGCGCCGTATCTCGCTCGTAGTTCCGTTTCAAGCCCGGCCCCGCCAGCAGGAAAGCGCCGAAACTGGACGAGAAACCGTTGTCGGTGGGCAGAAAGCCGCCGTGATGCGCGCCGTAGACGCGGGGCGCGCCGACGTTGCCTCCGCCCCGGATGCCTTGCCATTGGGGATAGTATCCGCTGACGTAATCGTGATCGTAGACGAACACCACGTCGCCGCATTGATCGCCCCATTGCCCCAGTAGGTAGGCATCCCGCTTGGGCAGGGCGATAGCCACCACGGTCTGCCCCGTATCCTCGTCCATCCAGGTACGCAAAGCGGTCAGCAATTCCCGCTCGATGGCGCGGAACTGCTCGGAGCCGGCCTCCGCATTGATGGTTATGTCGAATCCGCGGCGACGCATATAGGCCTTCGTACGCGTCCAGTCCACCGCCTCCGGCGACAGGCGATCCTGATCTTCGGCGACGGCGCTTTCCCCATGCTTGAGCACCAGAAAGCCCTCGTCGTGCAGAAACTTGCGCACGTTGGCCACGCGGACGTCGGGATACGCCCCGTGATCCGCCAACACGCCGACGTAGACCCTATGCGCCGTCAGTTCCCTTTGCGCCTCTTGCATGCGGGCCACGATCGCGTCCCCGACCTGGTAGGCCCGGCGGAACAGCTCCATCACCCGGTCCCGGCCCGCCGCGTCAAAGCCGGGACAGACCGGATCCACGTCGGCCAGGTGAATGTGATTCAGATAGTCGAACAGATGCCAGTGGCACGTGAAATAACTGCAGTCCTTGCGCTCCAGCAGGTAGCGCCCGACCGCGGCAAACCACAGGCCCTGGTACGCGCATTCCTCCAACGCGGTGTCGAAATCCGCCATGCCGGCCGTGTAGGGAGTCATGGACGCATGCTCCTGGTACGGCCCGAAGCGTTCTCGCAACTCGCGCTCCAACTCGAAATTGCCGTAGCAGAAACCCTGCGTGCAGGTCACCTGGCTGCGATACAGTTTCAAGTGGCGGCCTCCGGGATCCAACTCCATGACCTTGAAGCGCAAAGCGGCCTCCACCGATTGGGAGGGCTGCGCGAACTCATCCACTATCCACGCCGTCCATTGCCCTGGCACCGCGTCCGCCGCGGCTTGAGCGCCGTCCCGCGCCCGGCAGAGATGCACCTGGTCATAGGCTTCCCCGCGAGCGGTAACCAGGATATGGTACGTCCGCGCGGCGGTTCCCGCGCGGGCAACCACCGTCAGTTGGGTCGCCAAAGGCGGCTTGCCGCTGGGCGGCAGGTTAGGCCAGTCCAGGGCCGGTTCCAGGCGTCGCAGCTCCTCAACGGTCTGCGCGCCGGCGACCGGGCTCCCGTCGTGTCCCACCATCCACGTTTGGCCGCGCCCGGAGCCTGTGGCGTAGGCTTGCGCGGCAGCCACCTCGAAGTCCGTATGGGCGAAACCCGGATGCCCCAAGCCGTCAATGATGAAACTGGCGCGGCCCGCCGAAGGATACGCCCCCGGATAATGCGCGGCCGCGCCCTTCAGCTGGGCTCTTTCCAACGCGGTCCAAATGCGCTCGGCCCGATTGGCGCGGCCGTCGAAACTGTCCACGTCGCTCCCGTCCGCCAGCGTGGTTTCCCACGTCGCAACCTGATGCGTGCCGGTATGCGCGCCGGTAGACAAGGTGGCCCAATTGGTCGGCGTCCACACCGGGAATGAGCAATACGTTTGGTTATGGACGCCCTCGGCCAGCAGGCGCTCGAAGGCAGGTAACGCGCCCTCCTGCGCAAAATGCTGGACCATCGGCAGGATAAGGCCGTCCATCCCGTAAGCGAATATCTTGGGAGCCATGGGTTTTTCCTTTGGGCGTTGGATGCGAAAACCGGAGCGCGGCCTTGAACCGGGAGGCGGCCCCTGGATCAGAGACTGAAACCCGCGCCCCCGTCCACCTTGAGGTGGGTGCCCGTAATCATGGCGGCCTCGTCGGACGCGAGGAAGAGAAAAGCCTGGGCGATATCCTCCGGCTGCACGAGCCGTCCCAAGGGCGTGGCGGCCAAACGCCGCGCGTAGTTGGGCGGAAAGTCAAGGCTGGTCGTTTCGTCGTTCGGGCTGTGCGGGGCATTGTCCCGCAGGAAAGGGGTATCCACATGTCCCGGCGACACGAGGTTGCAGCGAATATTGTCTTGCGCGAAGGCTTGGGCGGCGCTGATCGTCAAGCCGTGCATGCCGGCCTTGCTGGCGACGTACGCCGGATTGGAACCGCCTTGGCTGGTAGCCAGCGAGCCCATGTTGATGATGGAACCGGAGCCGAAACGGCGCATGGGCTCAATGACGGCCTGGATGCCAAGGAAGGCGCCGGTCAGGGCAGTCTGCACGATAAAATGCCATTCCGTTTCGGTCTGCTCGTCGAAAGGGCGGCGAATATTGGCGCCGGCTATGTTGCACAATACGGATACGGGGCCGAAACGGCGTTCCAGGACAGCTACGGCCTGGCGCCAGTGTTCGCCTTGGGTTACGTCCACGCGCTGGAACAGGGCGGAACCGCCTTGGCTTTCTATCTCGGACGCGACCGCGCGGCCTTGGGCATCGTTGATGTCGGCCACGCCCACGCAAGCGCCTTCGGAGGCGAAGAGCAAAGCCTGCGCGCGGCCCATGCCGCTGGCAGCTCCCGAGATCAAGGCCGTTTTGCCTTCCAGGCGTCCCATGGCGCGGGGCACCGTCGCGCGCGGCGTCAGCTTGCCATGAACGCGGGGTCGCCGGTAAATTCCGCCACCGCGGCGGCATCGAGGTCCAACCCCAATCCCGGCGTATCGGGAATGGACAACATGCCGTCGGCATCCAGTCGCCAGCCGCCCGCCTTGAGACGATCCACGTAGACGGAACCGGCAATGTACTCGACCAGATCCGTGTCCGGAAACGCCGAGGCCAATTGCAGGTCAGCCGCCAAGCCGACGGCCGTGTTCCAGCCATGCGGGATGAAGCGCACGCCGTTTTCGGCCGCCATCCAGCCGATGCGCCGCTCTTCCGACAGGCCGCCGACCTTGGTCACGTCCGGTTGCACGATATCGAATGCCCGTCCGTCCAGCCAGGGCTTGAACGCTTGGCGCCGGGTCAGAACCTCTCCGCCCGCAATCGGCACCGGAGAGGCTTTGCGCAGTTCGATGAAATCGGACAGAGCATCCGGTTTGAGCGGCTCTTCAAACCACGCTACGCCGTAGTCAGCCAGCATGCGGGCGGTACGCAAAGCCCATTTGTACCCATGCGGCCAATAGGCGTCGCTCGCGCCCGCGTCCACCATGAGCAAGCAATCCGGGCCCACCGCGCCGCGCGCCGCGTCCACAATCTTTTCGTCCATGCTATCGGACTGGCGGCCAAAAGGCCCCCACCCCATCTTGAACGCGCGGTAGCCTTGGCGTTTCAGGGCGCCCAGCGCCGCGCGCAAGGCGTTGGGTTCGTCCATCAGCAGGGACGCGTAGGGCATGACCCGCTCCCGGTAGCGTCCGCCCAAAAGACGCCCTACGGGTTGTCCGGCGGCCTTGCCCAAAATATCCCACAGCGCAATGTCAATGCCGCTTATGGCGTGGGTCACCGCCCCGCCGCGTCCCATCCAAAAGGTGTTCTGATGCAATTTCTCCGAGACGCGTTCCGGTTCCAAGGCGTTTTCGCCCTCCAGAAGCGGCCACAGGATTTCCAGCGCGCCCTTGACGAGCGCCTCGTGCGTAAATACGCTGCCCAAGCCCCATGAACCGGAATCCGTCATGAGCAGCAAGAGGGTATGCACGCATTCGTCCCGCTGGATTTCAGCGCTCCAACCGCCCTCAGGCGTCGCGCCGCGCAACCCGGCGACGCGGATATCGACGATTTTCATGTCCGGAGCATTCTGCGTTCAAAGAAGGGCCAAGGCTGAAACGGCTTGCGTTCCTGGTCGACGCGACAGGAACCGCCTAAGGATAACCCATTGACGCCTGTAAGCAAGCGGGCGGCGCGCCTGGCTGTCGGCGCACATGCGGTTTTGATGTCGTAGGCCGGGGCCGAGCTTGCTCCGCCCCCCAAGACGCGCCCAGTACCGCGCGGAGTTGACCGCGGCCGCCGCGCAGACACCGCGCCGTGGACGATGGACAGAGGCGGACGTCGCTGTTGGATACGCCTGATGGCAATTGCATTGCGTCCGTACGGCCATGGGGTCGCATGCCGTCTGCCGCGGAAGTTACGCGTCCAGCGTCGGCCATAACATATAATGAGTCAGTTACGAAAGGCCTTATGGATGTCTCCCTAAAGACGTACGGACTTGGTTGGCGCGTCGGATATGCATTCAATAGCGGTCAGGCGCCTGGGACCGATCGCAACGCGCAACCTGAGGGACGATGGCTGAACAGGGTCGCTTCAAGATTGTTGCAGGCATCTCGCCGCTCGTGGAATTCAAGGCCTCTTCTTTTCGTCTCAAGATACTCCTCCACAGAGCGTCTTGTTGGCAACGGCAGCCTCTGATAGATGCCGCAATCCGCGCGGGGCTGTCGCCGCAAGCGGGGGGGGGGGGGGGGGGGCAGAAACCGATCGCGCCCAATCCGGCTTGCCCTCGCTACGCGGCCTCATGAGGCCGAACCGGACTGTGTTTCCATTGACGGATGGCGCCGATAACGCTGACGGCAACAGGCAAAATCGGAAAACCGCTTTGTCCTGTCCCAGGCGAGAAGTCCTAGGACGCGAACAGAGCGCAGACGATGCGTAGAGAACCCGGCCTGAAAATCATTGTCCCGCGGCCGGTAGAACGCTTGATGATCCATCGCGGCCGTCTTGGTCGGTTACCGTAGACTATGCAAGACCGGCAAGCCGGCGTAAGCCGCGATAAGACAGGTTCTGCCAAGCCGCAAGGAACCTGGGTTACCGTCAGCCTGATGGCCCTGAATGCGTTGATAGGGCTTCTGTTGATTATTGCCATAGGCATATCCATAGCCCGGACGCAACTTTTTACGTCAGCGCGTTTCGCTCCGTATGGTTTAGGTAGGGCTTCGGCGGCGATGCCTGCGTCCGAGCTTGTGCCCGAGCTCGTCGCCTATGACCTTGATGCCGACGGCCTCATTGAGGTAGCGAACTTGGCGCAACTCCATGCTATACGTCATGATCTGGATGGCAACGGAGCCGCGACGGACGATCCCGATGGCGTCTATGCCGCGGCTTTTCCCGACGCCTTGGAGGGGATGGGATGCCCGGCTCCCGGTTGCGCGGGCTATGAGCTCGCGGCGGACCTGGATTTTGACGAAAACGGCGACGGCCAGATCACCGGCGCGGACGCGACCTATTGGCACGGCGGGCGAGGCTGGATGCCCATCGGAGACTGGGCATATTCCTTCGCCGCCGTTTTCCAAGGCAACGGTCATACGATAAGCCGTTTGTTCATAGCCGATGAGACGAAGGATAACGTTGGCCTGTTCGGTCGGGTAGGCGACGAGGGCCGTATCGAAAACGTCGAATTGCTGGACATTGAGGTTACGGGCGGCAATTTCGTGGGCGGTCTGGTCGGCGACAACCGGGGGGCGATCAGCCGCAGCGTCGTCCAAGGCCGCATCGCCGGCGGCAATTTCGTGGGCGGTCTGGTCGGCGACAACCGGGGGGCGATCAGCCGCAGCGTCGTCCAAGGCCGCATCGCCGGCGCGCGCAACTACGTGGGCGGCCTGGTCGGTTGGAACCTGGCTAACGGCACCATCGCCGACAGCGCCGCGGAAGGCGCGGTCGCCGGCGGCCATTACGTGGGCGGCCTGGCCGGCTCGAACGCGGGCGCGATCACGGACAGCGCCGCGAAGGGCACGGTTGCCGGCGAGTTCAACTACGTGGGCGGCCTGGTCGGCGGAAACCTGGCTAACGGCGCGATCACGGACAGCGCCGCGAAGGGCGCGGTCACCGGCGCGCGCAACTACGTGGGCGGCCTGGTCGGTCTGAACGGCGGCACCATCGTCAAGAGCGCCGCGGAAGGCTTCGTGGCCGGTCCGGCCGACCTGGGCGGCCTGGCGGGCGCCAACTACGGCACCATCGCCGACAGCACCGCGATCGGCACCGTCGCCCGCGCGGCCGATGCAGACAGCTGGGCGGGCGCCTACTACGGTACCCGCGTCGATAGCGTCGCGGCCGGCTTCATGTCCCTTACGGCCGATACAGGCGGCCTGACGGGCATCAACTATGGCGCCATCACCGATAGTTACTGGGAGTTTCGCTATTTTGACCCCGTTACCAGCACCCTGGAGCCGCCCCCGCAGGCGTTGAGACAGCTGGAACTGGCGCCCTGACGTGCGCTCGGCGCATTGCGGCAACGGAATACGCCTTTGCGAACTGCCTCGCACCGGTATCCCGCGCCGCCTTACCGCGCGGCCATCAGCCCTCAACCGATGGCGGTTAGACGACGCGCGACGCGGGGTTCAGCTGCGGCGAGCCCGCACCGAATGCCGGCGCCGCGGGGCGCTTACGGCGCGAAGTCCCCTTGCCATACGTGGCGTTGCGCCTCCGCGTCGTATTGTCCCACCCGGATCCGCTGGATGCCGTATGACGGCAACGACGCCGTGGCCCAGCATTGCTCCCCAACGCGTGCGCCGTGGCGCTTAAAGTAGAAGCTCAGGTTATCGAAACCGTAAGGCCAACGGCGCCAAGGCAGCGCCCATCGGCTTTGCGGCACGACATGCACGATGAATTTCTCCGTCGTGTCGTCCGGCAGGCACGGTTCCTTGACGAACGCCACCGCGTTCGGCGTAACGTATACGTCAAAAACGGAACGGACAACCCGGCGGCCAGACACGATCGCTGCGTAGCGCCGCGCCCGCGCGTCCGGATACTGGAATCCGCCCTGCCACAGGTTGCGCCGCGCGCGGGAATCGAATTGCCCAACGTAGAAGCGATCGATAGCGTACCGCGGCAGCGCGGCCGTCGCCAAGCATTGGTCGCGTACGCGCAGCCCCGCTTGCGCGAACGTAAAATCGAGGTTGTCGAAGCCCAATGCTCGGCGCGCAGCGGAGAGAACGCTCGGGTTGACCGGAAAGACATGCAGGGTGAAACGCGCCCGGACGTCCTGCGGCGCGCACGGCTCTTTGGATAAAACGAGGTCTTTGCCCCGCAGATATACGTCAAAGACGGAGCGGACGATCAGTTCGCCGTGCGCGATGCCGGCATAGGCGGCCTTGATCTTTTGCATATAGTCGCCGTCGGACGCGCGATTTTTGTTTATGCGAAAAACCAAACCGTCGTCCAGATTGGCGACCAGCTCCAACTCAGGCATTGCCAGCAATGCGGCCGTATCGTATTCGAAAAGATGCTCCGTATCCAGATCATAAAACCAGTAGACGGCGTCCCCATCGTCCGCGGACTGCAGATCAAGTTGCCAATGAACCGCATCGTAGGACATGTCCTTATAGTCGGCGGCCAAACCGCCTGTGTAGATATACACGTGCGAGGCCGTATTGCTATAGATCGCGCCCGTCAGGGGGCCTTGACGCGCGTACGCCAGCATCTCGGACTGGAACCATTGCCGCGTACTGAAGGAACCCATGCCGATGCTATTGAACCAGCGGATGTCCTGGACGTTGGACGCGGCGAGGCCGAACGTCCACAGGGACAGGACGCCCAGGCCCAGGCCGCGCGCCATCAAGGCCGCGCGCGCCTGGGCCCGCCCTCCGGCGCCTTCGTCCGCGGTCTCCCGCGCCCAGCTGCCGCCGCGGTCCAACAGGCATACGAAGAGACACAACAGAGGTATGTACAAGGGGGCCGCATAGCGGGAGTGAACGCCGTGCCAAGAGGTCTGAACGCCCGACCAAGCCAACTGCTGCGACATGGTCGCGACAATCATGACGACGTACGCCAAGGCAAACGCGCCGTTCAGGTAAAAAGCGGTGCGGCTTGTCCATGCTTCCAAGGGCCGCGCGCGGCGCAGACCGACGTACGCCGCCGCGCCGAGCACCAGTCCCGCGCCGATCCCGATCCAGAGCGCGGCCCTGGATTCCAACGGCTGGGGGAGCATCGGGGATACCCAAGACACTTCCGGCCGCATCCATCGAAAGACGTCCGGCCACGTCCACCGATAGATGACGGCAAAGAGCGATTCCATAACGCGGATAACGGAGCTGTCGCCGGGGTTGATGCCGCTCGTATTAAGGACGGGAGCCTCCTCGGAGCTGCTCGCTCCGATCAGCAAACCGGTGAGCCTGTAATTGCGGAGCAACCATGCGCTGAGCGGCAGAGCGGCGCCCAGAACGAAAGCCGCGCTGCGCCGCAGCCTGACCCGGAGCGTAGCCTGGCTCTGCAGCAGCAAGAGCAGCGCCACGGAGGCCAGCAACGCAACGCCGGCGTAACGCGTGAGACAGGCCAGCGCCGTAAAAAACGCGGCCCACCCGAGAGCGCCGCGACGATTGTCCTGCAGAAAGCGATCGGCATGGATCAAGGCCAACGACGTCCAGAGGATGAACGGCGTGGTCGTCATCGCATACGCGGCCAACTGCGCCAAGGACAGGGCCAACGTCACGGCCGCGCAACCCCAAACCGCGAGGAAGGCGGATTCGAGGCGCAAACGCCACCATCGGCCGGTAACCCAGACGGTCAGGCCGAACAAGAGCGCATTGAGAGGCGCCGCCGCCAGCTGGGGGTCAAGTCCGACGCGAGCCAAGGCCGCCAATAGCAGGGGGTAGAGCGGCGGCCACCGCGTGTAAACCTCTTCCGTATGAAATTGCGCGAAACCGTCGCCGGCCGCCAGTCCCCGCGCGACCGCGATGTAATTGACCGCATCCCAAGTGAGCCCCACGCCGAAGTTCAACGTGCGGACGAGCGCCAAAAGCGCGCCTAAGCCGGCTAGGCCCGTCAGCAGCCATGTTGTGCGGTCAGGACGGAAGCGCAGGCCTCCCGTCAGCCGATGTGCGTGTGCGCTAAAGGGCGCAACAGCTGCGTTAAGGTTGCGCCAATGGGGGAGGGATAAGGATCGATTTAGGCTCTTGCCCAACCATTGCTTGAACGGGCGGTTCAATTCAACGTAAACCTGCGGGGACAGTACGCGGTATGCCTGACAATTCAATAGTAGTATAAGCCACATCCCTATCCCGTCGTAAGCTTGCGCGCTTGTACGCGCCGTTAACAGGAGAGCCTCATGGAATTTCATTGGTCGACCGACGCCGAATTATTCAGCTTGATGCGTAAGCGCCTCTTCCCGGCCGTGGCGGGCGACGTCATGGACGCCATGAATTTACGACGCCAGTTTCTGCCCCCGCAGCTCCGTCCCATCGATCCTGGCACGGTCATAGCCGGCCGGGCTATGACCGTGCTTTCGCACGACGTCCATCGGTTGCCGGAACCGGATCCAGACGGCGGCGCCGCCCCTTTCGGCCTTATGATGCGCGCGTTGGACAGCTTGCAGCCGGATGAAGTGTACGTCTGCACCGGCGGAACGCCGACCTATGCGCTATGGGGCGAACTGATGAGCCGCCGCGCGCGGCGGCTCCAAGCGGCCGGCGCCGTTCTGAACGGATATCATCGGGATACCCAAGGCATTCTGGATATCGCCTTCCCCACCTTTTCCCTGGGAGCCTATGCCCAGGATCAAGGACTGAGAGGGAAAGTGGTGGATTTCCGCGTGCCCATAGCCTTGGGCCAAGCGGTCGTTCATCCCGGCGACATCGTATTCGGCGACCGGGACGGCGTATGCGTAATACCCCAGCAGGCGGCCCCCGAAGTCTTGCGGGCTGCGTGGACGAAATGCCAGGGCGAAAATACGGTGCGCGACGCCATTGACCAGGGCATGGGGGCAGAAGAAGCCTTTCGCCAGTATGGCATTCTCTGACGCATGCCGATCGCAGACGCGGGGGAAACGTTCCATGCGGGACAGGCGCCGATTCGGCGGCAGACAGCCACTGCGGCGCGCTACGCGGCCGCAAGCGCCGCGGACGGGGATCGAGAGCGCCCCCCAGGGACGACGCAGCGCGGCCGCCGTCGCATGCTTGCGCCCAATTGCCGATGGCTCCCGCGCCTTTCTCCGCGTGGACGGATGGAACGGGGAGAAGCCGCTGTAGACGCTGCGGAATACGCGTGCGCGGAAAACGTCCGCGTCTGCCCAGCCCGGCGTCCTTACGCCATGAAGCGCGACCGCAGGGAAAGGCCGACTTTGCTCGTCGCGCGGGACCCAGCGGAATTAGGACGGCGCCTGCTTCCTGTATCTGGCAGCGAGAGCCGCAGACGCAGACGGCGACAGCCCGCGCGGCAGATAGCCGGGAAGGCCTGCCGGCCGCTTCATCTGCCATGGCGCCGTCCGCGGCTGCGTCCGCCGCCAGCGGCAGTCATGCGCAGGCATTTAAGGGTATTCGGTTTCTGGGCTATAATGGACAGGAGCTTCTACCCAAGGTAAGCATGCAACACGTACCATAAGGAAGTGCATTCATGGCCTATTCGCACAAGAACAAGAAGGGTGTTACGTACTACCTCCATGCCAATGAACGCCAATCCAAGGCGGGCAAAACCATCAAGATGTATTTCTTCGCCCGAGACATTCGCGAAGACAACGCGGTGGCGGAAGTGCCTGAAGGCTACACCGTAGCTGAGACCAGTACGGGCATGTTGGTCTTGAAAAAGAATTAGCGGAAGCCAGTACGGGCTGTCCGTCTCATCTCCTTGGACTGAACGTCGGACGCGCATGCGCGTCCGACGTTACAGCGCGCGGCTGCCCAAGCCTTCCGGCATTGCGCGCGCTACTCTATGGGTGCGTTTTCGCCTGCGCCGATGGAGGTTCGCGTCGCGGGGCGCGGACAAGCATGCGGCGACCGCCGTTCCTGTCGCCAAGCCGTTGTCCGCCCCGCGGCAGTACGCACCCTACTCGACAGCGGGTCCGCGCTGGCGGCCGTCACGACGCTCCGCAGCGCCTCAAGTTTGCAATCCCTTGACGCAAGCGGTTGCGCGTGCCGCTGGCACGGGACGCGCTCCGGATCCATGGATCGCCGCTCAGGGCCTCAATCGTAATTGCTTTTCTTGTGATCGCCCAGCAGGCGGCGCTGGCGCGGCGTAGCCTGGGCCAGCAGTGCCTCATTGAACTGAAAGCGGTTCAGATAGGGCGGGAACTTCTGGGTAATCATGCGCTGGGCGTAATGCACCTGCAACAGATAGCGGGTCTCCTGACTGGTATTGGGCGTTCCGCGATGCCATACCTCGCTGCGGAAAATCACGGCGTCGCCCGCGTTGACGAGGCAATCCTCGACGCCTTGCCCCCGCCATTCCATCTGTCCTGGCTGCGGACGCGTGCCGGACCGATGGCTGCCCGGTATGAATTGCGTGGGGCCCAAGGCAGGATGCAGATCGTTCAGATAGAAGTGCGCGGTGGTGATGAAGACGGGCAGGCGCACCGCGGGGTCGGAGAGCACGCGCGCGGGCAATTCCGCCGGCAGCCAGTCCACATGCAGGTTTTGCGCCGGACGGCCCGGCCCCGTTACCCAGGCCGTCATGGCAATAACGTGGCAATCCGCGCCGTGCAACGCCTCGGCCAGTTCAATGATGCCCGGCCGATCCAGGTAGGAGAAGAAGAGGGCGTTGCGGTTGAAAGCGTTGTTGATCACCTTTTCCCGGAAACCCGGTCGGGCCTCCGTGCCGTCGGTGTCGCGGTCGAAGTGCTCCGGGCAGGCAGGCGTCGCGTCCATGGCCGCGCGCAGGGCGCGCACCGCGTCCGCGTCCAGGTATCCCGGCAAGTAGGCGTAACCGTCCCGCTCTACGCTCTCCACCTGCGCCGAGAGCGTATCGTAGGCTTTGAGAGTCATTGCGTGGGCCATGGCGAATCCTTGCGTTCCTTAATGTTATGGAGAGGGGGCAAGCGCGTTCATACCTTGATGGCCCCGGACGTCAAGCCTTCCACGAACCAGCGGCTGGTGAAGAAGAACAGGATGACCAGGGGAATGGCTCCGATCAGGAGGCCGGCCATCAAGAAGCCGTAGCGGGTGAAGTTTTCGGCCTGGTACGACCACAGGCCGGGGGTCAGGGTCTGTCGTTCCAGGCGGGATATGGTCAACGCGGGCCAAATCAGGTTGTTCCAGGTGCCCAGAATGTTGAGAATGGCGGTCACTCCCAACATGGATTTCGACATGGGCAAGGCTATTTTGTAGTAGCCCTGCCATTCGCTGGCGCCGTCGATCCGGGCCGCGTCGAAGAGCTCGCGGGGCAGTCCCTGCAAATAGGTGCGGAGAATGAAGATGGCGAATACCTGGCCGCTCGCCACCCACGGCAGGATCAAGGCCCACCGCGTGTTGAGCAGACTCAGATCCTTGACCAGGACGAAGGACGGAATCAGCGTCAACGTGGAGGGAATCATCATCAAGGCCAAGACCAGATAGAAGAAGAATTCGCGTCCCGGATAGCGGAGGACAGCGAAAGAGTAGGCCGCCAGGGAACCCAGCGCCAAGACGCCGATCACCGTCAGGCCCGACGTGAACACGCTGTTGAAGAGAAACAGGCGGACGATTTCCCACGCGGACAGGTAATTGCGCCAATGCAAGGGCAAAGTGGGCAGGAAAGGCACCCGCGCGAATTGGGGGATCGTCTTGAAGGAAATGAAGAAGGCCATGACCAGCGGCAGCAGGGACAGGCCGCACATGAACGTCAGCGCGAGGACGCGTACGGCGTCGCGCCAGGGGAAACGCGTCGGCGCCGCGGAAGGGGAGGCCATGGCGCCGCGCTCAGTATTCCTGGGTCGAGATGTACTTCATGTTGATCAAGGTCAGCACGAAGGTCAGCAGGAACAGCACCACGCCGATGGCGGACGCGTACCCCATTTTGTTGATGCTGAAGGCGTTCCAGAACATCCACATGCCGGGCACCATGGTTTTGTTGATGGGCCCGCCCTGGGTCATCGCGAAAACCGCCGTGAACTCCTGCACGCCCCACATAATGGTCAGCACCGTCAGGAGCTTGACCTGGCCCGTAATGAGGGGGAACTCCACGGCCCACAAAATGCGCCAGTTGGTCGCGCCGTCAATGCGCGCGCTTTCGATGATCTCGGAGGGAATGACTTGGAGGCCGGCCAGCAGGATCAGGATCGCGACCCCGTCCATCCAGGGGAAATTGCGCAGCATCACGGCGTACAGGGCCGTCTTGGGATCGGCCAGCCACGCGCGCGTCCAGCTGTCCAGCCCCACGGCCGTCAGCCCCATGTTCAGCGGCCCGACCGTAGCGTCGTAAATGAACTTCCACAGCATGAGCAGGACGATGCCGGGAATGATGACGGGCAGAATGGTCAGGAAGCGGAACAGGTACTTCAGCCGCCGGTGGATCATCCGGTGCAGCAGGATGGCGACGAACAGGGACACGAAAACGGTGGACAGGACGTACCACAGGGACAACTGCAGCATATTCCCCAACGACTGCTGAAAGACCCGGTCCTTGGTGAACAGCTTGACGAAATTGCCCAGGCCCACCCACTCGGCGTCCAGGCCGGGCGCCCAATCGAACAGGGAGCGATACAGGCCCAAGCCCGCCGGATAGTACATAAAGACGGCCAGCATGGCCAACGTGGGGACCAGCATCAGGTACCCCATGCGGCCGCGCCAGCACTGGCGCAGCAGGCCCTCGCGCGCGCCCGGCGTCAGGCGCAACGCAGGCGTCTCGGCAGCCACGTACGGACGTCAGGGGCAGAGCCGCGCCGGACGGACCGGAAGCCAGTCCGTCCGGCGGCACCGTCGGGGGCGCAGGTCAGCAGGCCAGGCCTTCGCGTTCAATGAAGCGATCGGCGTACTGCTCAAAGGCCTCGGACACCGTAGATACGGTGTCGTCCAGCGACAGCTCGTCGAGCAGGAAAGCCCGCCAGGCCTGCCCGATGGGTTCGGCCGCCTCGGCATCCATCTTCACTTCCTCGTAGATGAACATCTGGGTTTCGCCGATTTGGGTCGTCAGCAATTCGAACGGTTCCTGGAACCGCGGATCCACGGGCACGTTCTTGACGTTGGGCATCAGGGTGCCGATTTCCGACTGGATGGCGTACAGGTTGTCCGGCACCGCAATGAACTGCATGAGGTCCACCGCGGCCTCCAGCACGCCGTCCTTGTCGGCCCGCGTGGCGATGGCGAACTGATCGCCGACGGGACCGCCGATGGGCCAGGCCGGCGTGGGCGGATCCGTGACGAAGCGGGAGCTGGCTTGCGTCAGCAACGGCGCGAAGAAGGTATCCCACTCGAAGTCCACCAACGGATCGGTGAGCAGGCGGGGGAACGACCACGTGCCGTTTTCCATGATGGGTTCGTTCTTGGTCAGGAACTTGGCATGGGAATCGGTGGCCTGGGTGGTCCAGTCCGCGGGGCGGTACTTGACGTTCAGTTTCCACAGACGCAGCCATTCGCGATACTGATCGGAATCCGGGGCGTACACGGCGTTCTCGATGGCGCAGGCCACTTCTTCGTAGCTGGCGTTGTCGCGATCGGGATTGACCAGCGGTTCCACGTCCCGGGCGAAAACCATGCCGCCCAGCTGCAGGCGGTACCAATGGTCGGTATCGGATATGCGACCGGTCCAGCCGCCGTACGCCGCCACCCCTTCGTCCAGGAAGGCTTGGCAGACGTCCAGGAACTCGGCGTAGTTCGCGGGCACGCTGAGGCCCAGTTCGTTGAACCAATCCACGTTGTAATAGAAGAACGTCGTGACCAGGCCGTACACGAGGTTGTAATAGCCGTCGCGCATCAGGGTTTCCTTGGTCGGGATCGGGAAGAACTGATCCACCCATCGCGCGCTGCCCGGCTCGCCGCTGGAAATATGGGGATTCGGCGCCTCCATGAACGGCGTCAGTTCCTGCCACCAGTTCTTGTCCAGATCGTCTTTGACGTGCCAATGGGCCTGCGGCACGACATGCGGGATGGTGCCGGCATTCTGCTGGGCGATCGTCCACTCGCGGCCGCCGATGCCCTGGGGCACCCGGATCCATTCCACCGTCGTCGCGGGCGCCGCATCCCGGTACGCTTCCAACACCTGCACGATATTGTCGTGCGGAATGGGATTGTCTTCGCTGCGCTCTTGGGACTGGGTCGGCGTCCAGCCTCCGAAATACGCCGTCAACTCGGAGATCTCGCCGCCCTCGCCGCCGGCCGGCGGCGCCACGGCGCAGGCGGCCAACGCCCCGGTCACGGAGACCAATCCGGTCAAGCGAATGAAAGTTCTGCGCGAAAGGTTCATGTTGCTCTGGCCTCCGTATACAGCCTGTTTGCTTTGGGCACGGTTGACTCTATCACGTTACGGGCAAATGCAAAACTGCCTCCGCGGCGCCTGGCGATCCGTCCGGCCCGTCCGCGGCCTCAGCGGGCGGATGGCGTCAAGCGCTCCACTTCCCGTTCCCATGTCCCCGCGATCCGTTCGCCGTATTCGCCGACGCCGCCCGAGGCGCTGGGCCCCGTGACTGGCACGAGAAAATTCTTCTGTTGGCCCCGCAAGGCGTAATCGGTATTGAAGAAGTGATAGGCGACGCCGGCCCTTTCCCGCCGCGAGCGGTTGCGTTGGGTGGCATGGGCGGTGCCGTAATTGAAGAAAGCCGCGCTGCCGGCCTCCATTGCCAGCGGCACTTCCTCGCCGGCCACGGCGTCAATGCGAATATGGTGATCCGAATCGGGATCGCGGGCGTGAGCGAACAGTTGCCGATGGCTGTTGGGAATCACGCGGAGCGCGCCGTTTTCCAGATTGGCGTCATGCAGAGCGACCCACATGGCCGTGCCTTTGGTCGGATCTTCCAGGCCGAAGTACGCGTTGTCCTGATGCCAGTCGGTACCGATGCCGCGTCCAGGCGGCTTGAGGAAAATCTGGTCCAGGTGGCGCGCGAAAGGATCCCCAATCAGGGCGCGGATGCAGGCGACGACCTTGGGCGCGAACGGCAGGGCCCGGAACAGGCGGCTTTTGTCGTTGAGGGGAATGACCTGATAGTTGACTTTGGCCTCGGGGGCGGTGGACACGTTGCGGCCCAACCCTTCCACCTTGAACCTGTCCAATTCAGCCAACATGGCCTGCACTTCGCGCCGCGCAAAAAGATGGGGCGCGACGGTATAGCCCTGGTCTCGAAAATGCTGGATTTGTTCCGGGGTCAACATACGGGAAACTCCCTTAGCCTGGGCGTGGAACGGAGACATGCAAAAAGGGCAGGGGCAACCGGCCTTGCCGCGCGCGGGGGCACGCGTTCCGCCCGCCTTGCCGGCAACGCAGCGCACAAACCCCTCCGGGCTTCGCGCGCGCATCAATCCATAGGGTACAGACTGCAACCGCCATCGACCAACAAAACGGAGCCGGTCATGTAGGCGGCCAGATCCGAACAAAGAAAGAGGAAGGCATGCGCCACGGACTCCGGAGGCTGCAGATACCCCAAGGGAATCGCCTTGCCGGCGCGCGCCCGGTAGGACGGATCCGTAGCCCACTGGCGTTGAGCCATGCCCGCGCCCACGATGCCGGGCGCAACGGCATTGGCCCGGATGCCGTCCGCCGCCAACTCGCGGGCCATGCCGCGCATCAGCGCGCGCAGACCGGATTTGCTCACGGCGTACGCCGTGATTTCGGGCCAAGGCACGTCCTGCACCCACGACGAGGTAAAAATGAGATGTCCCTTGGCCTGTCGGGTTTTCCAATGCCGGGCCGCCGCCTGCGCCACCAGAAAAGCCGAACGCAGATTGAGATCCAACGTGTCGTCGAACGCGCGCGCGTCAAATTCGTCAATGGGCGCGGCATGCACCAGTCCTGCGTGGCAACACACTACGTCCGGCAGTCCGGGCCCGTCTTCCCATTGCGCAAACAGCGCGGTTACGGCCTCGGCGTCGCGGCAGTCTACGCGGTAATACGCCACGTTGCTTGCCGGCGCGCCTATATCCGCGAGAATGCCTTGGGCTTCCTCGCTGGCGAGAATGTCCACGGCCAAAACATGGGCCCCGTGTGCCGCCAAGTTTTTGATCACCACCCGGCCAATGGCGCCCAATCCGCCCGTAATGAGGATACGCCGTCCTTCCAGGGAAATCAGACTCATGCCTGCCTCCGCGCCGTCGCGTCCGTTCAGGCCCACGGGTGCAACACGACTTTCCCGCACTGGCCGGCGCACTGCGTTTCCCAGGCCTGCTTGACCTGGCGCAGGGGAAAACGGTGGGTGATCATCCGGTCGATTTGATCCCCCACCGCGCCAATCTGCCGCATGAGGCGCTGGGTGGACGACCGATTGTAGTGCCAGGAACCTTGAAGGGTCAGTCCTTTGAACAGAACGTTGCCTCCCAAATGCACGGAGGCCTTGTCCGCCGAGGATCCCACCATGGTTACATGCCCTTTGATCCGGGTTGCCTCCAGGCAGTACTCCTGGGCCGGCACCGCGCCCGAGCACTCGATTGCCCCGTCCACGCCCAGACCCTGCGTCAGTTCGCGAATATGCGCCAGCGCATGGTCGTCAGCGGGATCCAGTGCCGCTTCCGCGCCCAAGGACAAGGCCAAATCCCGACGGAAGGGCACGGGATCCAGCCCGATCACGCGCGCACCGCGATAGACGCAATTGATGACTGCCCCCAAGCCGACGGGTCCCAGACCCGACACCAGTATGGCATGACTGTGATCGATACGCATCCGCTCGGCTGCGCCAAAGGAAGGTCCCAGTCCGCAACAGGCCATCGCGGCATGATCCAGATCGTAGCCATCCGGTACGCGCACCAACAGGCGGGCCGGTTTGAGCATGTACTGAGCAAAGGTCCAGTCCGCCGTTGCCTCGCCGAAGATCGCCCGCGAATCCAGAGGCTGACGACAATGGATGTATTCGCCGCCCAGGCAGAGCGGGCAAGAACCGCACGCGAGCTGGGGCATGACCACAACGCGGTCGCCGGGGCGAAAGCGTCCCGATCGGGCTCCGTCTTCCACGATGCCCGCGGCCTCGTGCCCGATGCCCGCCATAGGCTTTCCTTGGGCGTAGGCATGGTATTCATTGCACATGGGCACGCTCAACAACCTGACCAGCACCCATTCGTCCCGGGCCTTGGGCGTTGGGCGTTCCATGAACGCTATTCGTTGGTCGGCTTCCAACCGGATTTCCAACATGAATCTTCTTCTGCCCTTAGAAGACATTGTGCCAGCCATGCATCAGCGTTGCCTCGATCTCTTTTCGCGCTCTGGTAACGAGACGCTCCTATTTCGGTGGCAATACAGACTGTATCTCGCAAGAGACCTCTGGACAAAAAGTGGAGCGTTCCGGGCCGGAACGCGGCTCGCGTTCAGAATTCGAGTATGCGCAAGCTGTCTGTCATCGTCAAGGCCATCTGCTTGAAACGACGCGCTAACGTTCCCCTGGCTTTCACGACGCATTGCGCCCCGTTGGGACGCGAACGGCCCTAGTCGGCGCCTGTATTTGCGCAAGTGCTTCGCGCGGAGTTCATGGGCACCTTGACGCAGGCTGTCGCTTGCCGTTTCGATTCTGGAGCGATTATAACGACAGCGAGCCAGAAATGCATGCTCGTCATGGTTTTTGCGCCCGGCATTTTTGCCGCAATGTCTTAGGTCGTGTTGAGGTAGGATTGCAGCCCGATTCGGGTCGCGTTGGGGAGTGGGATTGGACATTCTGCACGCCCGCGGTTATCCTCCCGACTATCCTTCTCTTTGCGCGTGGCCTCGAGGACGGATCCCGATGCTTGATGACCCGATGCCCAATGGCACTGCATTCATTCTTTTCTGATTATTTGTCCCGGTATACGTGCGGGAAAGGAAACCCATTGTCGCCTTTTCGTAGAAGCGGCGCGCGGGATGGTACGGATGGGCACCCCTTGGTGCCAGCTGCCGGCCGAGTACGGCCCGTGGAACTCGGTCTATCGCCGCTGGGCCGCCTGGTGCGACCGGGGCGTCTGGTCGCGTCTGATGGCCTCCCTGCAGACCGATGCGGATCTGTTCGCGGGGCTGTTGGACAGCACGGTCGTGCGCGCGCACGTGAGCGCGGCGGGCGCACCCAAAAACCAGGAGACGGATCCCGCCTTCGGCCGCAGCCGAGGCGGTTTCAGCACCCAGATCCACATCCTGGCGGATCGCCGCGGCCGGCCCCTGCGCGTGACGGGCGGCCAGTGCCACGACCGCACCCAGGCCCGGGCCCTGGTGGAAGCCTGGACGGACGCGCCGCGGCCCTGCCTGATCGCCGACCGCGCCTATGACGGCGACGCCTTCCGCGCGTGGCGGGAGCAGCAGGGCATCGAAGCCGTCATTCCGGCCCGGAAGGGGCGCGTGAACCCCCAACCCCACGACCCGGAACGATACAAGGCGCGCAAGGCCGTGGAACGGGGTCTCGGCTGGCTCAAGGGGTGGCGACGCGTGGCCACCCGCTACGACAAATATGCCCATTGCTACTTGGGTTTTCTGTACTTGGCCGGGGCCTGGATCTGGCTGAAAACCTACCTCAACACGACCTAGAACGACGCCTTGACGAGCGCTTGGTTGCGGCTGAACGCAAAAAGCAACGCAGACTGCGTTGAAGGCTATATGGAGGGACCGTAGCCATGCACGGGAGCGCGCGGGGCTTGTTTGTCGTGGCGCTGGCGCTGGCGTTCTTCACCGCGGGCGTATACGCCCAGCAGCAACCGGCCTTCGCCGGGACGGTGGCGGACGCCTTCAAGACCCTGCGCGTGCTGCTGGGGACGTACGCGTCGGAGCCGGAGTTGCCCCTCCCGGCCGCGTTCGCCCGCGCGTCCGACGAGGCCCATGTCTGCAAGGGCTGGGGAGGCGTGGAACGCGGCTCGTTGCGCGCCCAGGTGCCCCACCTCCAGTGCCGGACGGACCTGCCCCGCGCGGAGGTCGCGGCGGCCCGCTTCGAATTTCCGGACGGCGGCGCCTTGGACAGTCCGGTGATTGTCCAAGGCGGTCCCAACCGCTTTCGGGAGTTGTGCCCCGACCGGGGCTGCCTGGCCGTCGTCTATGCGGGCGCGGGCGCAGTGAGCCATGTCTATCCTTGGCGTCCGGAGGCGCTGGAAGCGCTGGAAGCGGCGCACGGGGGGGGGGGGGGGGGGCGTTATCCCTATGAACGGTCACCCAGGTGGTCCTTCGTGGAGGCCGTATACCCGTTCGGCCTGGACGTCTATCCCAACGGCGATCTGCTGGTCGTGTTGCATCAAAAACACGCGTTTCCCAATGGGGCCGGCGTCGCGCGCATTGCGCCGGACGGGCAGCCGCGCTGGTTCCGCCAGGATTACAGCCACCACTGGCCTTCGATCGGGGCCGATGACCTCGCGGTTGTACCCGGCAGACGGCTCGGGCGGGCCACTCCCGTGCAGCTCAACGTGGGCCGCCACGACGTACACAGAAATTTTCCAATGGGTTGTCCGCTTGATGACCTGCGTGACGACTACGTCTCTGTTATCGACGGTCAGGGCCGCCTCCTGCAGGCGATTTCCGTGCTTGACGCGCTCGCCGCATCCCCCTACAACGGCATTCTGGCTCGCGTCCGCACCCTCTGCGATCCCACGCACATCAATTTTGCCCATCGCCTCGGTCCGGATGCCGGCGACGCGCCTGGCCTGCAACCGGGCGACATCGTCATCTCCTTGCGCAGCGTGGACGCTTTCGCCATCCTGGATCGCGACGATTATCGCGTGAAACGGCTCGTACGCGGCAGTTTCCTTGCCCAGCACAGCGTCCGCCATCTGACGCGCGCCCAGTTTCTCCTGTTCGACAATTTGGGCACCGACGGTCGGAACGGGACCACGCGGCTCCTGCGCGTGGATCTGGCCACGGGCCAGGAGACCACCCTCTTCCCCACGGCCGCCACGCCGGACGCTTGGCGTCCGGCGTGGGCACAGGTATGGGGGCATATCGACGTCTCGCCGGATCGCCGCCGCGCGCTGTTCACAGACATAGGCTACACGCGGGGCCTGGAAATCCGTCTGGCGGACGGCCAGGTGCTGGCGATCTTCCACAATCTGCACGACGTCGCGCAGATCCCGGCTTTCTCGCCGCCCAGCACGGAAGTGGCCTGGCGCTTCAGCAATGTGATGACGCTCGCCTATGCACCGGCCGCCAAGCCCTAGTACACGGTCATGTACCCAGTGATGGGTTATAATACGGAGCCCATGACCCAGCCCACTCGACGAGGGTTTCCCATGTCCCTGCAATACGCCCTGCGCCTGTCCGCCTCCGAACGGCAAGCCCTGACCCGCATCGCCCAGGGCCGCGGCGGACGCCGGCGCCCGCCCCTGTGGCCAGCCGTGCGCGCCCGCGCGGGACGTCTCGGCGGTCCGCGTGAGCCGCTGGCGGCGCCAAGCCGTAGACCACGGGCCGGCCGCGGCGCTGACGCGCCAGCCCAAGGCGCCGCGGGCCCGCCGGCTGGACGGCGCGGGCGAAGCGCAGCTCCTGCAGTTGGCCCAGTCCGCGCCGCCGGCCGGCCAGGCGCGCGGGACATTGCGGGCGCTGGCCCGCGCACGGGTGACGCGGGGGATTGCGTCCCGCATCAGTTATGAGACCGTATGCCGCGTGCTAAAAAAAAGAACTGACGCCCTGGCGGCGGGTGCCGCGGTGCTATCCGCCGGTGTCGCCGGAGGCGGACTTCGTGATCCGGATGGAAAGGGTGCGGGACCGCTATAGCCGGCCCTACGATGCGCGCTATCCGGTAATCTGCAGGGACGAACACGCCCAATGCCTGCGGGCTGACAAGTGGCTGTCGCAGCCGGGGCGCCCCGCCACCTACGACTATGAATACGTGCGGTGCGGCGCCTGCACGATCGGGATGTTCGTGGAGCCGCTGGGCTCGTGGCGCACGGCCCGCGTCACCGCGCGGCGCACGGCCGTGGAGTGGGCGCGCCAGGTCAAGGCCTTGGTCGACCACCCGCGCGACCGCGAGGCCGAGCGCCTGATCCTGGTCTGCGACCACCTGAACACCCACACTTACCGCTCTTTTTGCCGGGCCTTTCCGCGCGCCGAGGCCGAGCGCCTGGTATTTACGCCCCGGCACGGCCGCTGGCTCCACAGGGCCGAACCGGAACTGAGCGTCCTGACGCGCCAGGCCCTGTCCCCGCGCAGGGCCACGCAGGAAGAGGTTCACGCGCAGGTCACCGCGTGGGCGGAGGCCCGCCACGCCGCCCAAAAGGGCATCGACTGGCCGTTCCGCACCGCCGACGCCCGCGTACGCCTCAAGCATCTATACCCTTCAATAGAAACATGATGGAGCACTAGGCCGACCGGTGCGACCGAGGAGTCAGGCCGCGCTGGATGGCCGACAGGCCGGCCCGGAGCGATTCGCCATACGGAGGGACAACCCGGCCGTGCGCGCACGCGCGGTGGGGGCGCCCCAAGGCAGATCCGGGGTGTCCGTCCCGGTTCCCTCCCACGCGGCCTGACGCTTGGTCGACAGGCACCAAAACCGAGAGGGCGCAGGTCTCGCCTTAGCCAGGTAACGGTATCGACACCCTACCGGCTCCAAGACCCGGTCACACCCGGCGGCGGCGCCCCGCGGCCGGCCGCGGGGAGGCCCATGCGCGTCCGTCCGGACTGAACCGCGAGACCCCGCTCCGCTGGGCGTTATCCCCATCCCAACAGCGTATCGGTGCATAAAAGTCGAATGCGGATTTCCTGATAGCGGTCAACCGGACGTCATCCGGCCGGGAACCCGCGCGGATTCGCTCCCGGAGGCCCACCGTTCGTTGACGCGCGGCCCCGTAAAGGGCAACGCAACAGGGAGAAGGCCCCACAGGTCACCGGCCCGGCGCGCTAGCGGGCCGGCGGGATCTCGGCGGACCAGAGCGGCGCGTCTTCGCCCGTGCGGAACTGGCCGACGCGCAGGGCGGCGATGGGCCAGGCGGGGAGCGGCGCGCGGGCCAGGCAGCGGCCGTCGAAATGCGCGCCCTGCCAGGCGAAGCGGAAATCGCGGTTGTCGAAGCCGGCGGCCCGGCGGGCCGGCGGCAGGTCGCGCGCGCGGACGGGCACGACGTGCAGGAGGAATTTGGGTTCCGTGTCGGCGACGGCGCAGGGCGCCTTGGCGTAGGCGACGGCGTCCGCGGCGACGTGGACGTCGAAGACGCCCCGGTGCGCGGGCGGGACGGTCGCCAGCGCGCGCCAGGCCCGGCGCGCGGCCTGCATGGCGCGCGGCGCGCGCGGCAGGGCCAGCGCGGCCTGCCAGCGCGTCTGCGCCGCGCCCGGCGTCCACTGGCCCACCGTCAGGCGCCGCAGCGGGTACGCGGGGAGCGGGACGGTCGCCAGGCAGCGGTCGGCGAACCGCGCGCCGCGCGCGGCGAAGGGGAAGTCCAGGTTGGCGAACGACCGCCCGGCCAGGCCCCGCGGGTCCGCGGGTTCGACGTGCAGGATGAACTTGAGGTCCGCGTCGGCCGCGGCGCAGGGCGTTCGGGCCAGGGTCACCGTCGACGCGGTGACGTAGACGTCGAAGGCGCCCCGGTGCGTCGGCGGCCGCGCGGTCAGCGCGCGGTACGCGGCGCGATACTCGCGTTGCTCCGCGACGGCGGGCGCGCGGAGGAGGTCGGCCTGCCACAGCGGGCGCGCGTCTCCCCCCTCCGGCGAGTGCTGGCCGACCCGGAGGGCGCGCAGGGGATAGGCCGGCAGCGGGACGGAAGCCAGGCACACGTCGTCGAACCGCGCGCCGCGCGCGAAGAAGGGGAAGTCCAGGGTCTCGAAGTCGCGATCGGGCAGGGCCTGCGGGGCGGCCGGTTCGACGCGCAGGAGGAATTCGGGGGCCGTATCGGCCGCGGCGCAAGGCCTTTTGGCGAAGGTCGCCGTCGACGCGCCGACGTAGACGTCGAAGGCGCCCCGGTGCGTCGGCGCGCGCGCGGTCAGCGCGCGGTACGCGGCGCGGTATTCGTGTCGCGCCGCGGCGTCAGGCGCGCGGAGGAGGTCGGCCTGCCACAGCGGATGCGTCGCCTCCGGGGGGGGCCGCAGGTGTGGCCGCTGGCCGACCCGGAGGGCGCGCACGGGATAGGCGGGCAGCGGGACGGAGACCAGGCACGCGTCGTCAATGCGCACGCCGCGTTCGGGAAAAGAGAAGTTCAGGACCTCAAATCCCGCTGGGCGCCGGTGGGGGGGCAGATCCTGCGTATCCGCGGGCGCGACGTGCAGGAAGAACCAGGGTTCCGTGTCCTCGGGCCGGCAGGGTTCCTGCACCCAGCGCACGGCGTGCGCGTCCCGATAGACGTCAAAGCGCGCGCGCACGGCGGGCGCGCGCGCCTGCAGCGTCCGCAAGGTCGCGCGGTAGGGGGCCGCGGTCGCGGCCTCCACGCGCGCCAGATTCAGCGCGGCCACGGCCACCAGCTGATTGCCGTACGCGGCCTGCGTATAAAGCACGGGCGCGTAGGGAGTATACGGGAGGAAAGGAAACAGAGTGCCGCGCTCAGTACGCACCATCTTCTCGGTGAACATCCCGGCCGGGTAGCGGAGCACGAAGAAATCCGCGCGGCCCGGCGCGACGGACAGGACGCGCGCGCGATCGGACGCGGGCAGGAGGAGCTCGTTCCAGCCAACGTCCAGCAGCGTGACGTACAGCGGCTCGCGCGGGTAACGCGCCAACAGGAATGCCAGGCCGTCCCGCGCGGATTTCACGACGTTCAGTTCGTACCGCGTCCGCAGGGCCTCCGGCCGCGCGCGATTCACGAACGCATTGAAGTACAGGTCCTGATACGGATGCAGCGCGACCATCGCGGCCAGCGTCGCGCCCGCGCCCGCGCCCGCCAGGCCGTACGCCCGGCCCGCGTCTTGGCCGAAGCGGTACGCCGCGGCAGCCAGCGCGCGCACGCCGCCGGTCGCCAACAGGCAAAAGGGCGCGGCGATAAAATACATATGGCGCCAGTCGCTGTAAGTCGTGACTCCCAGCCCGATGATGACCAGTACGGGCACGACGCAACAGGCCAGCAGCAGCCACTCGAAGCGCAGCCGCGTGTTGCGCAGCAGGGCCGCGCGCCGGCGCAGGCCGCGCCGGACGACCGCCGCGCTGCCGAGGAGGCCGAACCCGAGCGCGGCCACCGGCGTGGTGATCGCGAACCATACGGGCACGTACGCGAACGGCAGCTCCGTGCTCCAGACGTAGCGTCCGCGAAACAGCTGGCGGATACTGTACGGGTGATCGCCCGCGAAGGCGAAGGCTTCCGCGAAACGGCGCCACGGATCGCTCCACAGATAGGGCATCAAGGCATAGAGCGTCACGACGCCGGCCCCGGCCAACGCCCCGCCGCTCCACGCGATCCGACGCCGGGCCGACCGGTCGGCCTGGAGGAAGTCGAGCGTCCGCAGGACCAGCGCCGCGCCCAGCAGCAGGAGCCCCATCAGGCGCACGTTGCTGAGCGCGCCGATGCCCGCGCCGCACAGCAGGAAGGCCGGGACGGAACCGCGGCGGAAGGTCCAGTGCGTCAGCAGCAGGGCCAGCATGAACAGGCTGAGGAAGGGCAGATCCTTGGAATTGAAGAACGAGTGCGCGTACAGACGCGGGGATAACAGGAACAGGCTCAGCGCGCCCAGCGCGAGGAGGCGGCTGCGGTACAGGCGGCACGCCAACGCGTAGCCGCCCAGGCCGCCGGCCAGAAAGAGCAGATGCGTCAGCCCGTGCCGCAGCCGATAGATGGATCGGCTGTCCTGCAACCCCAGCAGGCGTTCCGCCCACAGCAGCGGCACCTCGAACGCGACGCCGTATGCGCGGAATTTGTAACGCAACAGGGCGTCGCTGCGTCCCCAGACGTAATCCAGGTTAATCTCCGCGATCTCGCGCTGCTCGGGCGAGTCTACGAACACGTCGTAATCGTCCAGGACCGCGGTCCCGATCGCGACGCAGAGCAGGCACGCCAGCCCCGCCGCGGCATGGCGCGTCAGCCGCGTACGGCAACAAGCGAGTCGGTGGGTTGGCATGGCCTCCGCTTGAATGTCTGTCGGCCTATGCGCCAAAGGCGCCCGCGGGACGAGTACGCCCAACCTGCACGCGAGAACCCATGGCGGTGAAATTGTACTAACGCGCGCGCCTCCGCCCGCGATTTGATGCGCGCCCGCTGATCCAAGGGGGCGCGCCTGGCAAGGCTGTCCCCCAACAGGATGCACAGATCCGAGGCTCCTGTCTTCCTGTAGGTTATCAGGTAGCTGATGTTATATTACAGTATCGATAGCGTTGCCGGCCTCAGCCCCCGTCCGAACGACTGGGCCTGACCCGGACGCCCAAGGCCGCGGCGGGTACCCGCGCCCCGCCGTGAGGCTAGGGGCGCGGGCGCGCGCCCGGTGGTAGAGGGCCGCGGGGCCAGAGAGCGCGTTCGCGGCTGTCTTGGACGCGTCAGCGTGGGGCGAGGGCGGCGTCCGGCTGTGGATGCACGGACGGCGGCGGCACGGGCGCGCCGCGGCCCAACCAACGGGACGGCGCCGGCGCTGCGGCTACCGCGGGCCTCGCCTACGCCGACCCGGCGCGTGGAATGATGCCCTCATCCGCTACGACACGGCACGCTGGAAAACGAACTTGCATCCTATTTTCATGCCCTGCGCGATGATCCGCCGGTACGCGAGGTAGCCTGCGTGGCCTTGAGGGCAGAGGAGCGGAACCTCTATGGCTCGCCCCGTGATGCGCGCGAGCCGGTGCTCTACCGGGACGAGTGCCCCCAACCGTGGTAGGCCGCAACGCGGATGCCTGCATACGTCTCAGGAACAATGCTGGAATTTTTCCGCGTCACAAAGATCTTGATTCTGCAAGTCGCGCCGGGAACGGGCCAAAACCCGGCGCGCGAAGATCTCGTTTATACGCTCATAGGCCAGAAAAACCGGGATCAGCTCTCTGTCTCATTCCAGCCGAATTTCGCCTGCGAAGATTTTGCGAGAAACCGGCGTCTGACGGACAACGGCGATGGTTATGCAGGACTCTTCATGGAGGCCATCAGGCACGCTCATGACCATCTGTGCAACGCACGGGTGATCGTGGAAGCGATCCATCAGGGCAATCCAGCGCTCATTTTCGGCGAATTGCTGACTCTGGCTGGAGGCGGACAAACCAAGCCCCGACGAAGCGTTGAACCTCGCCTATCCAGACCCGGACGGACAACGGCAACGCGTATACATGCCGTCCAATCTGTACGTCATAGGCGCCATGAATATCGCCGATCGCTCCCTCGCGCGGGGTGGATGGCGCGTTGCGTCGCTACTTCGCGTTCGCCACGATGGAAACTCGTTTCAGTGACGCGCGACTCCATCTGGGTGACAATCCAGTGCGAGGTTGATTCCGCCTTGACGCTCGCGCGTCAAGATCGGATGACGGCGTTGAACGACCGTATTGAAATTGAACATGATCTGGAGTAGAATGGCGAATAGGCTATGGGATGGAATGCTTGAAGGAGGCATGCATGGATCGTGAACGAACGGTGCGCAAACAGCCGCAAGATTTCCCTTGGACCTCGTTCTACGAAGCCGTTGCCCGCAAACTATTGGAACAAAGAGAACGCCGAGAAGAATTGGCCGTCGGTCTCTATGGGGCCGTTGCCCAAGCACACGCGAACAATTACCTGCAAACCAAGTCGGCAGACGGTACGGCGGAACCAATCCGGGATATCGATCCGTTTACGTTCTTGGCCGCGTTTAATCGCGGTACCACGCCCGAAAACGCAGGCAAAGTGGCCAATGAAATCGCGACATTGCTTGGAGTCGATATCGAAGTCTCCATTCCTCCCGCTGAAAGCGTTCCCACTGCCTATGCTCAAGCTTGGTTTTTCAACTACAATAATCGCACGAGCTACGGAGAAATAGACATTCTCTGGGACTTTTTTCTCTGCGCCGATCGTTTGGCGTCCGCGGACACACCAGAAAATAGAAGCGCATTCACGGAAAAATTTGACGCGGCCATGAAAACAGAATATACGGGTTTCAGCTTAACGTACGGCCTATTCTGGTCGCATCCGAGGGTTTTTCCTCCGCTAAGGCGTAACGCCAAGCGATATATCGAATCCGCGTTCAACGTTGAATTGCCGTCTCGTTTGACCGGCGCGCGTTATCTGGAGATTCGCGATGAGTTGCATGAAGGCTTTGCCAACGGCGCCGTACCCGCTCACAGCATGCCAGAGTTTGCCCTGATGTGCTGTCAGCCTCCTTCATCGCTTCCAGACTCAATGCCTGAACCTGACGTCCCCGCCTCTTATGTCCTGCAAGACGTGATGCAGGAAGGATGCTTTCTGGATTACGCTGAACTGGAACAGTTACTCGAGATCCTTCGCGACAAGAAGAACCTGATTCTGCAAGGCGCGCCGGGAACGGGCAAGACCTGGCTCGCGAAGCGTCTCGCCTATGCACTCATAGGCCAGAAGGACCGGGATCAGATCCGGTCAGTCCAATTCCATCCGAACCTCTCTTACGAAGATTTCGTGAGAGGCTGGCGGCCTGCGGGCAACGGCCAACTGGTCATAGCCGAAGGCCTCTTCATGGAGGCTATCAGGGAGGCCCAGGACCATCCGGACGAAACGCGCGTAGTGGTCGTGGAAGAGATCAACCGCGGCAATCCGGCGCTCATTTTCGGCGAATTGCTGACCCTGCTGGAGGCGGACAAACGAAGCCCTGACGAAGGGTTGGAACTTGCCTACCCAGACCCGGACGGACAACGCCGACGCGTATACGTGCCGCCCAATCTGTACGTCATAGGCACCATGAATATCGCCGATCGTTCTCTCGCGCTGGTGGATTTCGCGTTGCGCCGCCGCTTCGCGTTCGCCGCGCTGGAACCTCGTTTCAACGACGCGTGGTTCGCTTGGGTGACGACCCGGTGCGGGATCGATGCCGCCTCAGCGCGCGAGATTCAAGACCGGATGACGGCGTTGAACGACCGCATTGCGCAAGATCCGGAACTGGGCCGCAATTTCCTGATCGGACACAGCTACGTGACGCCGTCCCAACCGGTACCGGACGCGAGAGTCTGGTTTCGGCAAGTGGCGGCAACGGAGATCCGGCCCTTGCTCCAGGAATACTGGTTCGCGACCCCGGACAAGGTTGACGAAGCTATGGAACCGCTGTTACGCGACGGGTAGCGCTGTCCCTGCGCCGCAACCGGGCGGGGTTTCCTCCCCGCAGAGCTGAACCGTATGGGAAAAGACAAGGTTGCTGGTTACGCATGCGTTACGTTGCCGTTCTGGAGGCGCGTACCGTCACGCCCAATCCCGATGCCCATCGCCTCTTTCCAAACGCTTGGTTCAACGCGTAATCCTCCAAGGCGGCCATGACGAACGCCGCTTCGAGCCCAGCCGCTTTGTACGGCAGCGGGATCCCGATTCGCAACCTGTGGCTGCTGATGCTGTACGCTTCGGATCTGTTCCGCCTGCATCGACAGGCCGTGGTCGGCGGCGAGGAAAATCCGGACGAGTTACCCGAACTGCTGGCGGAAATCCTGGTGCATGCCGTAGAGAAACGGTTGCGGCGCCAACTGAGCATGGGGCACAGGATCCGCGCGGCGCCTCTGCATCGGGTACGGGGCCGCATTGACGTTAGACGCACCGAGTGCCGCCAGCTCTTGGCCCGCGGCCAAGTGTTCTGTCGCTTCGGCGAATTGACCATTGATACGCCCCGTAACCGGTACGTCAGGCACGCGCTGGAAAAACTGTCGCGTTTGGTGTTGCGCCAAAGGCCGAGCCGCGTCATGTCGCAGGTCCAGCGCGGCGAACTGGCGAGCGCCTGCCGCACATGGGCCCTGGAACTGTACGCGCGCGGCGTGCAAGGCCCGGCTCCTGCAACGGCGGTCCTACGCACCGACCGTTTCGGACTGCACGACGCCGGGGATCGTTTCATGGTGGAAGCCGCGCGGCTGGCCCATGAACTGGTCGTGCCTACCGAAGCGGCGGGCAATCGCTTTCTGGTTGCCCCGGACGGTCGGGACGAATCTTTTTTGCGCGGTCTCTTTGAAAGGGCTGTCGGCGGCTTTTTCAGCGTGGCGCTGGCCGCGCAGGGCTGGCGGGTCGCCACCGGGCAATGGCTTGCATGGCCCATGTCGGGCGCCACGGAGGGCATACGCGACATTCTGCCCGGCATGCAGACGGATATCGTGTTGACTTATCCGCCTGCGAACCGGCGGATTGTCATTGACACCAAATTCGCGCCTTTGCTCAAGGCAGGGCGGTATCGCGCAACGGTTAAAAGCGCCTACCTCTATCAAATGTACGCCTATCTCCAATCCCAGACCGGACGCGGCCCCGCCTACGCGGCCGCGGAAGGCGTATTGTTGCATCCCAGCCTCAGCGCCCAACCCGAAGACAGCGTGGACGAGGCGGTCGTCATCCAGGGACATCCGATCCGCTTCGCCACGGTTCGCCTGGCGGGCGCCGCGGCGCAGATGCGCCGCGACCTGCTTCGTTTGACGGAAGCGCCCGCGGTCGCCAAGCCAGAGTCAATCCGCGCGGAGGCCTGACCCTGCCCGGCAGAACGGTTCCTGTCGATAAGGGCGCGGGCACCGACGCGGACGAGCCAGGCGGCGTATCGATCAACGCCGCGCGGCGCGCGTTTCAGGCTTCTTCCTCGGCCCGCTGGACCAAGGCTTTCATGTACCCGATCGTGAAGGCCGTGCCCACGCGGGCGTCGTTGGCCATGTTGGGAATGTGATCCGGAATCAACACGCCGTCGAAACCCACTTCCTGCAGCGTTTTCATGGCCCGGTACATGTCATAGTAGCCGTCGTCCACGAAGGTTTCCACGAAATGGGGCAAGGGCGCGCTGACGTTGCGGAAATGCACTTTGAAGATCTGGTTGCGGGCGCCGAATTCCCGAAGGGCCTCTTCTACGCCTTTGCCCATGCGGGCGCCGCCTTCCAGCCAGCAACCGATGCAGAAGCAAACCCCCACGTTGGGGCTGTCCGCGAGGGCCAGGGCCTGGGCATAGCCGTCGTAGGGGCCGAAGATGCAACGGGGCACTCCCGCCAGTTCCACGGCCGGCGGATCGTCGGGATGGATGCCGATGCGTACCCCCTCCGCCTCCGCCACGGGCGCGACCTCGGCGATGAACGAACGATAATTTTCCCAGAGTTCCTCTTCCGTATACGGCCTGCCGTGCGAAAACGGCATGTCGTACCGGGTCGCGCGCCAACGACCGGCCGTCGCCTTGTCCAAACGGAACGCCCGCGCGTCGGCCTGGCCCCGGGTCATTTCCCGCTCGGTGCTCCAAATCCCGTTGGCCATATGGGCGTACGTAGTATAGGGAATGCCGGCCTGGCCCAAGGCGCGCAGGTGGTTTTTGTACTCCTCCACCTTGGCGTCCCGATGCTCCAGGTTGAGCACTATGGCATCCTGATTATGCACGTCGCTGTTGCCGAAGCCGTAGATGCGCAAGCCATGGTTTTCGAAGAGCGCGCGGCGACTGGCGTAGTAGTCGTATCCCGCCTTGTCGCCGTCGGTCCAGAGCACTACGTATTCCACGCCCATCTGGCGAATGAACGCCAGCTCCTCTGCCGTCGGTTCGGGCGAAACCTGGGCGGCCACTTTCAGGCCGGGCTCAATCGCTAGCATGGCTGCCATGGGCGCGCTCCCTTGCTGGCATGGACGGGATGCCCGCCAGTATGCCCGATCCCCGCGCCGGGGCGCAATTCGCTCCCGCCGCGCGGGCTCGAGACCGGATCGGCGCGCCCCGGCAATAGTTCCTTTTCGCGCCCCAACGCGTAAAATGATAGGGGCAATCGTTCCTACTCTCGTCAGATTCCCTTGAATCCAAGGAGATGCAGCTCCCATGAAACTGGTTACCTTTTCCGCGCACGGGCAACAACGCATGGGCGTCCTGCGCGCCGACGATACCATCGCCGACGTATGCCGCGCCGACAGCGGCCTGCCGGAAGATATCCTGGCTTTCCTGGCCGCCGGCGAGCCCATGCGCCAGCGGGCGGCGCGCGTGGCCGCCGGCATCGGAGACGCGCATGTCCTTGACCCGCGGACGGCCCGTTTGGGCCCGCCCATCCCGCGGCCGGGCAAAATCCTCTGCATCGGCATCAATTACAAGGACCATATCGAGGAAACCCGCTCCGAGACGCCGGAACATCCCGTCGTCTTTTCCAAATACGCCAACGCCGTCATTGGCCCCCAGGATCCCATTCGGCTGCCTGCCGTCTCCCGGATGGTGGACTACGAGGCGGAATTCGCCGTGGTCATGGGGCGCACGGCCCGCAACGTCGCGCGCGCCGAGGCGCTGGATTACGTCGGCGGCTATACCATTTTGAACGACGTCAGCGCCCGCGACTATCAAAAGCGGACCAGCCAATGGGTCATGGGCAAGTCGCCGGACACCTTCGCGCCCCTCGGGCCGGTCGTGGTCACCGCGGACGCCATCCCCGATCCGCATACGCTGGACATCAAATTGCGCCTCAACGGGGAAGAAATGCAGGCGTCCAACACCAGGCAGTTGCTGTTCACCGTCAACGACCTGATCCAGGACATTACGTCCCTCATTACCCTGGAGCCGGGCGACATTATCTCGACCGGCACGCCCGGCGGCGTGGGCATGGCCCGCGACCCCCAGGTTTTCCTCCAGCCCGGCGACGTGGTGGAAGTGGAGATCGAAAAAATCGGCGTGCTGGCCAATCCGGTCATACAGGGGGTCTGACTCACGCGGCCGCCGCCGTCGGATGAAAAACCAATCAACGGAGACCCAACGCCATGGACAGTTTCGCCGCCACCTCCGAAGTCACCCAGGAACATGTCGACTTCTTTGACGCCAACGGCTTTCTGGTACTGAAAAACGCGCTGCCGCCCGACAAGGTCAACGCGTTGCGGGACGTCATCGAACGCCTCCAGCGCGCGTTCGAAGCGTCCGCGCACCGGCACGACACCTACGGCCTCAACATACGCCCCATCGTGGACAAGGACGATGCCTTCCTCGAACTGATGGAGTGGCCCACCACGTTTCCCAAGGCGGTGCGCCTGTTGGAGCACTTCAACATTCAGCTGAACACCTCCCACCTGATTATGGTGCCGCCGGATCCGGAAAAGCGCAACATCGGTTGGCACCCGGACGGGGGCAAGCCGGGCATCGGCATGCATGGACGGCGCGCGCTGGCCAGCCTCAAGATCGGATACTTCCTGACCGACCTGCTCGAGTCCAACATGGGCGCGCTGATGGTCGTGCCCGGTTCCAATCGCATGGAGGGCGGCCCGTCCTTCTTCCAGGGGGAAAGGGATCCCGTGGGCGCTCTGGAACTGAAAGTCAACGCCGGCGACGCCGTGATTTTCGGCCAAGCGACCTGGCATGCCGGCGCGCCCAACTACTCCGATCAGGATCGCATCGTCCTGTATTACGGCTACGGCTATCGCGTCCTGCGCCCCATCGACTACGAAGCCATGCCGGCTACCTTGCTGGACAAATGCACGCCCATCGGCAAACAGTTGCTGGGCCACAAGACCAGCCATCTGGGCTACTTCATCCCCTCTGACGAAGACGTGCCCTTGAAGGCGTGGTACCGGGAACGCTTCGGCGAGACATGGCAGGATCTGTAGGCAAGGCCCAGCGCGTAGCCTACGCGCGCGGGAGAACGGCGGTTCCCCGGCGTCTTTGTATTCCGTCCTGCTGGCGCAGCCTACGCGCGCGGGAGAACGGCCGTTGCCTCCCGCCCCTTGGCCGTCGGCGAGACCCTTGTCCGCGTAGGGCCTAAGAGCGCAGGGAAAGGCGGCTGGGTTGCGCGCCGCTATTCGTTCGCCATGCAATGAGCGCATGGAATCTGCCGCCCAACCTTGGGTTACGCCCAAAGCCCTGACGTTCGACGTGTTCGGCACGTTGGTCGATTGGTATTCCTCCATCGCCGAGGAAGGCCGGCGTTTGGGCGCACGCGTCGGCATCGCTGCGGATTGGCATCAGTTCGCCCTGGATTGGCGCGCCGGCTACGAGCCCGCCATGCAAAGAGTGAATCGACGCGCGGCCGCTTGGCAGTCCATTGACGATCTGCATCGCCAGCTTCTGGACGAGCTTGTGGTTCCGCACGGGCTGGAGCGGTTGTCCGAGACGGAGCTGAGAGAACTGAATCGGGCCTGGCACCGCCTGCGCGCCTGGCCGGACGTCAAAGCCGGTCTCGCCCGCCTGCGCCGCAAGTTCGTGACGGCTTCGCTTTCGAACGGCAACGTCTCCCTGTTGGTTGATTTGGCCCGTTTCAACGGGTGGGAATGGGATTGCGTACTGTCCAGCGAATTGGCCCGCCGTTACAAACCCGACCCCGCGGCGTACGCAACGGCCGCCGCCCTCTTGGACTTGCCGCCCGCCGAAATCATGATGGTGGCCGCCCATCCCCATGACCTGGCCGGCGCACGCGCCGTCGGCTTCAGTACGGCGTACGTGGCGCGTCCGCAGGAATACGGTCCCGGCGCGGCGCCGGCCGACGCGATGGCGCACGCGCGCCGGCATGCCTTTGATCTGTACGCCTCGGACATGGAGTCCTTGGCCTCTCTGCTGCACGCTTAGCCCCGTGGGGCCGTCGCCTCTGGTTCACGCGGCTGCGCGGCCCAAAGGACGAAAACGCCTCCCGCAAACGTCGGGATTGGGTATCATTGCTCCTGCTGGTTCAATGGCCTGATCCTGATGCTGACGCCGGAACGTTCTTGCCCCGCCCCCTGCTGGATGCGACCATGAAGCCCGCGCGTCCGCAACTCATCGTCGTCGGCCTGGCGCCGGAGGGCGAGGCCGGACGGCGTCTGATTCAGTATCGGAATCCGGAAGCGGTGTTGCTGTGCGCGCCGGCGAACGCCCACGCGCGCGCAGACGCCTACCGGGCCAGACTGTCCCCAATCATCCAGTGCCGGACGGCAGTCGTCAGCCCGCGCGACGCGTGGGACAACCTGCGCGTGCTGAAGCGCCGGATCGGAAAGGGATACGCGGCCGGCGACGTGGAAATCTGCCTCAATTCCGGCCCCTACGCCTTGCGTCTCGCCGCCCTGCAATTGGCCCGGAGCGCCGGGTACCGGCTTTCTTACGTCAACTTGGAAACGATGCAGATTCAGGATCCCTGGAACCGCTGGCCGGCCGAAGACATGACGGATTCCATCGTCGCCTACCTGCAGACGCGCGCGGTGGCCTTGGGCACCAGTTATGCGTCGCGCGAGCAGGCCTGCGGCCCCTTGGCGGAAACGGCGGAATACCTGGTGGAGCAGCTGCCTTTGTGGCAGGAAATCATTCGCTGCCTGCGCTGGAACGGCGAGGCCCTGCTTCACGCCGGCGCGCTGCATACGCTGGATCGCACGCGCCACAACCTGACCGAAGACCATTTCGCGATTCTGCGCAAGCTGAAGCAAGTCCGCATTCTGGGGCGGTTGCAGGTCGCGGACGGCGACGTCTCTTTTTTGATCCCCTGCGAGGCCTACAAGGAGTTCATCAACGGCAAATGGCTGGAGGTGTACGTGTTCAATCGGCTGAAAGGCTTTTTCGGCGACAGTCGCTGCGGCCAGACGCTGCGGACTCCCTCCGGCCCGCGGGAAGTCGACTTCATCGGCCTCAAGGCCGGCCGCTTCATGCTGGCTTCCTGCAAGACTTCGCTGCTGCCTTTCGATTCCGCCTACCTGGAGGAACTCCAGTCTCTGAGCGCGCAGATCGGGGAGCCTTCCTGCGCGCGCTATTTCGTTACGGACGGAGACGGGCACGTACGCGACGAAAAGGGCCGGCAGTTCGAGGCCTTCGCCGAAGAACATGCCATCGCCATCATCGTCGGCCGAGATCTGCGGAACATCGAGGCCATCGTCCGCCGCGACCAAAGGCGCTGGGCGCAGTCCCGCGCATAGACGCCCCCGCTGGCCGCCGTCATGCGCTACATGGCCGAATTCAGCCGGAACAAGCCCTTGGCGCAGTGCGTCGCGCTGTCCCTGCCCCGCGTGCGTTTTCCGGGCCCGGAAGCTTCGCCGCCGCAGATTCGGGCCTCTTGCAAAGCTTGGCGAAAGCAAGCGGCCGTCGCCAAACGGCGCATCAAAAAAGAAAGCCTGAAAGATCTGCCCAGCGGCTACGCAGCCCAACTCGCGGCCATAACGGACCTCCTGGATCGTCTCACCCCGCTCATCGCGCGCGGTCACGAGACGCAACCGCGGGCGGAATTTCTGGACCACTGCGTGTCCGATTTGATGACGCTCGGTCTATATGCCCCCGCCCTTCAGTACCAATCCCTGTTGCTGGAGGATTTGGCGGCGCAGAACGACGCGCAGGATGCTTCGGCTCCGGCCCTGGCCTTGGCCCAAGGCCATCTGCGCATGGCGGAACTCCTGCGGGAACAACCGGATCTGTCCCGCGCGCGGGAGCAGGCCCAGCAGGCCCGAAGCCTATGCGCCGCGCAGGACGGGGCGACGCAGCTGGCGGCGCGCCAATGCGCCTTGTTCATCGCCGAAATAGGCTTGTACCAAGAAGACGTCGAACCCGCCTTCGCCCAGGCCGCCGCGGTCAGGCGCGCCTTGGGGGACGAAAACGGAGACGACCTCGCGCTGGAGTGCCGCGCGTTGCGTATCCAGGCCATTGCCCGGGCGGTGCAGCGGGATTTCAAGGTCGCACTGGCGCAGGTCAAGGCCGCGCTCGCGGCCGGCCTGGCGGCCCGTCTGGACGCGCGTTGGGCGACTTTGCCCAAACTGAAGGTCTTCGCCGGCATTTTATTGCGCAAACTGCGGCAATGGGACGAAGCCGAAGCGGCGTTCCGGGAAGCCGAGACCGAATTGGCCGCGCTTTTTGCGCCGGGACATCTGGACATGGGGCGCACGGCGATGGAAATCGGTCGCTTCCATTGCCTCAAACAGGATTTCGATCAAGCCGAGGCGTCGTTGCGGCAGGCGCTGGCGACTTTCAAGCCCTTGGCCCGCGCCCAGTTGGAACTGGCGATCGCGTCCGCCTTCCAAGCGCGTCTGCTACGCGTCCAGGGTAAAAGGCAACGCGCCTGGAAAATGGTCGAGCAAGGCATGAAGGCCTGCGCCAAACAGCCCGTGGCCCACTCCGAATGGGCTTATCGCATTCAGCTGGAACGCGCCTACCTGCTGTTTGGCGAGGGCCAATTCGCCGAGGCCATTCCCTGCCTGCAAGCCTTGCTTGCGCGCGCCCGGCCTTCCGCGCGCGATCCGCATAGCGGCGAACTGCATCTGTTGCTGGGACGCGCGCATATGGCGCGGCAGGAAATGCCGGAGGCGCAGGCCGCCCTGACTCAAGCCTTGGCCTGCCCGGCGGATCCCGAGGACTTTCCCTTGCGCGCCCACGCCCGCTTGGATTTGGCTACCGCGCGGCTCGGCCTCGGCCATCACCGCGTAGCCCGGCGCGCGGCCGAAAGCGTGCTGCGCGGCCTGGATCGCGCGGCGTTGGACAGGGAATTCTTGCGCGGGCGTTGCGCCTACGTCTTGGGTCGCAGTTGCCGCCTGACGGGCGATCTGCAGCGGGCGGACGCGCATTTTCAGTTCGCCCGCGACCGTTTGGCTCCCGATCCCGGTTTGGCCGCGGAGTGCCGTCTCTGGATCGGCGACACCTGTCTGGAGCAGGGCGACCACGGACTGGCCATTGAGGCGTTGCAGGGCCTGGTCAAGGACAAAAGCCTCAAGCATCTGCGGCGGGAAGAGGACCGGATCAAAACCTGGTATCTCTACGGCCTGGCCCTGTACTTGGCCGGCAATTTGGAAGCGGCGTGGAAACGGGTGCAAACGGCCTACGACGGAATGGCCAAGTGCGCATCCTCGTTGCGCGCCTCGCAACTGCCGTCCGAAATCCGCCTGTTGATGGGTAACCTCGCCGCCATTACCGGACGTCACAAAACGGTCGTCAAGGTATTGGAACCTCTGTTGGCAGAGGCGCCGGCCCGTTCGCCCGAGCGCCTGGGCATTCACGGCCTGCTGGGCCAGGCCTTCTGGAACCTGGGGCAGCGCCAGCAAGCCCGCGCCCATTTCGAGACCTGTTTGCCCTTGGCCCTGGCACTGCACGGACCGCAGGCGCCGACCACGCTCCAGGTGCGGGAGCAGTTAGCTTACGCGTGGCAGGCTTTGGACGAACCGGCGCGGGCGGCTACGGAACTGGAGGCGCTGCTGCAATATGCCGCGGGCCCCGCGTACGCCGCGTCGAAACCGAAATGGACTTTGACCCTGGCTGAATTGCAATACCGCTTGGGACGTCTGGACGCAGCCCGGCGCGCGCTGGCCAGGCTGCCCGCCGACATGACGCCCGCCAAACGGACGGGCGAACAACGGATCTTCGTACGGCGCGCGCAACTGGAGAGCCGCATCGAGCGCGCGGCCAACCGACCCGACGACGCCCGACGCGTCCTGCGTCAAGCCCTCGCCGAGCGCCTGCCCGCCGACCTGGATCCGGAATGGGCGGACGCGCACGTTATGCTGGCCGACCTGGACCAAGAAGCGCAAGCCAGGGAAGCGGCTGTCTGGAACCTGCGCGCGGCGCTGGCGCTGTACCGAGCGCACGACGCCAGGGAGAGGAGCATAGAGTGCGGCCTTCAGATGGCGGCTTGCCTGTGGCAGGACGGACAACGCAAAGACAGCCTGCGCGAATTGGGCGCCGTCCTGGCGTGGGTGGAGGCCAAACCGGACGCGGCAAGCCCGAACGCGCGCCTTGGCCTCTACCTGACCCAAGGCCGGCGCTTGGCCTGCGTAGGGCGCAAACAGGAAGCCTTGGCGCATTTGCGCCAAGCGATCCGCGTCGGTATCGGCTGCCGGGGGAGCAAACGCCTGCCCTTGTTGGCCCAATGCCAGCTGGAAGCCGCCAGGCTGGAAACGGCTGCCGCCGCGGAAAAACGCTATCGCTGGATTCAATGGGAATACAAGCGCCAAAAACGCAAGCCAGACAAGACGCTGGCTCTCAGCTGCCTGCAGTACGGGATTATTCTGTGGGACCGGAACGAGTTGCAGCCGGCGCGCGACCAGTTGCAAAAGGCGCACGCCATCTTCGGCGCCACGGCTGACGCGGATGCGCCGGCCGCGTTGGCAACCCGGCATTACCTGGCCCTGTGGCATGCGGACGCCGGCGCCGCGGACGAAGCGCGGGCGCTGCTGCAATCTTTGTTGGCCGTCCCCCCGCGCGCATTGCCGGCGGCGCTTTCGCCCGCCCTGCTCCGGGATCACCTGGCCTTGCTGGCGCCGCCAGGGCAGTTCCCGCTCCCGTTTCCTCCCGGCGCTTAGCCGCGCCGTCAGGCGATGTCTTCCGGTTCCAGATAGACGCCCACCAGATGGGAATTGCCGGGCGAATCGCCGTAATTCGTATAGTCCACGAGATAGACGCGCCCGTCTTCCAGTTGAATCCAGGAAGAGTAGCCATGGTCCGGAGCCGGCAGCTGATCCGGATGATTGCCGTGAATCTGGATCAGGCGCTCTCTTTGGTATTGATCCGGCCATTGGCCTGAGGCCGCCTGCCACGACCAGGCGAAATCGTCCAGGGTGCGGTTGCGCACCGCGTACGCTGCGGAGTGCCAGACGCTGCGCCCGCCGACGGACGGCTGGCCCCAGGCCGAATAGCCGCCCAAGGCCCCTCCGCCCCGCGCGTCGCCCACGGGCGCTGATTCCCGGAACACGCACTGGTTGATGACCGTCTGCCCGTCCACCTGCACTTGCAGCCAACCGCGGCGATGGCGCAAGGCGACGTGCCGGGACTGGGTCATGTCGACGGGGTGCAGGAAGTCCGCGCCCGGACGGGTCCAGACGCCGTTGGCGGCGATCTGCAACACTACGCCCAGATGGGCGATGGACAGGAAGGCGCTGGGCTGGAAGGCCGCGCCTTCCACGCGCAGGCGCGCTTCGAACGTGACCTCGCTGCGCGCGTTTTCCGGCGGCAGCAACCGATAGCGGCACTCGTGGCCCGGCCAATTGTCGATGGCCAGGCCCGCGTCCGTCAGGCGGGCTTGATATTTGCGCCGGGGGCCGCCGATCTGATATCCCGTTTCCCGTTTGAGATCGCCGCACCACCCGTAGGTGCCCAGGGGCCCGTTGACGTGCCGTCCGGTTACCAGCACGCGCCCGTCCGCCAGCTGCTTGCCGTACGGCCGATCCAGGGCGAACGGACACATGGCCGGCGCGGACCAGGTGCGTCCGTGGTCTGGCGAAAAGACGACGAAGCTGGGCGTGCCGCCATGGTGGTTCTCGCGCAGCAGGCAAGCCAGTTCCCGGCCGCCGTCCAGGACGACCAGCGCGCCTTCGCAATACCGGTAATGACCGTCATGGGCCACCACGGCCCGCCGTTGCCACGAGGCGCCGCCGTCCTCCGATACGGTCAGGATCTCGCCCAGTTCCTGCGTGTCGCCGAACATGATGTGGGTGCCCACCGCCAAGCTGCCGTCGGGCAGATCGAGCATGCGGTCCGGCTCGAAACCCATGATGCCATAGTCGCAGGGCCGACTCCAGGTGTGGCCTTCGTCCTCGCTCCACCAGATCCAGTTGCCGGCGGGTTGATCTTCATGGAAAAAGCCGTGATCGTCGTGATCGCAGATCACGGCTAGGCGCCCGTCCGCCAACAGGCTGAGCCGGGGCGTGACCAGGCGGTGATCGCCGTCCGCCATCACGGCCGCGTCCACGACCGCCCGTTGACTCCAGGTCCGGCCGCGATCCTCGCTGGCCAGGAGGGTCAAGACCTGATTGACTTGCGACCAGTGGGCATCCGTATCCGCGTACACGAGCAGAAAGACGCCGGACGGCAGTTCCACGATATCCGGATTCTTGGTAAAGCGTCCGGGCGTGCGCCATATGTCGAAGGTTTTATGGGCGACGGAACGGGGATGAATATGCATGCAACGGGCACTCCTCTGGGGCATGGCCTACGGGACGAGCCGGAACCGAAACGATTACGTCGAATAAAACCGCTGGCGCCGCGACGGTGCGCGCCGTCGGGATTGGCTAGGCCGTGTTGATGTGGGATTTCAGCCAGATCCAGGCCCCTGCCAAGTACAGAAAACCCAGGCAACGATGGGCGTATGGGGCGTGTGGCCACGCGCCGCCACCTCTTGAGCCAGCCGAAGCCCCGTTCAACGGCATTGCGCGCCTTGTACCGTTCGGGGTCGTGGGGCCGGGGGTTCGTGCGCCCCTTCCGGGCGGGAATGACGGCCTCGATGCCCTGCTGCTCCAGCCAGGCGCGGAAGGCGTCGCCGTCATAGGCCCGGTCGGCGATCAGGCAGGGCAGGGGCGCGCCCGTCCAGGCTTCCCCCAAGGCTTGGGCCTGGGTGCTGTCGTGGCGCTGGCCGCCCGTCAGGCGCAGGTGCAGGGGACGGCCGCGGCGATCCGCCCGCATGTGGCTGGGTGCCGAAGCCACCCCGGCTGCGACCGAGGGCGGGATCCATCCCCTGGTTTTGGGCGCGCCCGCCGCGCTCACGTGCGTGCTGTCCAGCCACACGGCGGACAGATCCTGATCCGTCTGCCAGTAGGCCATCAGGCGCGCCCAGACGCCCCGGTCGCACCAGGCGGCCCAGCGGCGGGACCGAGTTCCACTGGCCGTACTCGGTCGGCCACTGCCGCCAGGGAGCTCCCCTCCGTGCCCTCCCGCGCGCCGCTTCCACGAAAAGGCGACAAGGGTCTTCCTTGCCCACGCGTATATCGGGACAGGTACTCAGAAAAGAATGAAGGCAACGCCCTTCGGCATCGGTCATCCGCTCGTCGGTCATCGGGGGCCATCCTCGGGGCCATACGCAAAGAGAGGGATAGCCGGTTTTCACGCCGATCGTAGCATGGCAGAGGATGCCGGCGCGTGCAACGGGTGAGGCTAGAGGCCTTCAGGGACGCGACCGTTGGCGGCGGGAGGAAGCTGGCCATTGGCGGCTTCCAGCAGCTCCAATGGGTCGCGTGCGGCTTGCCGCGCGGCATACAGATCCGGGATGGTTGGCCAAGCGCCTGTCGCCAAGCTCGCCAGCCGCGTCTCGAACGCGCGCTGCGTCTCTTCGCTCCATGCAACGCCCACGAAATCAGCCAAGGCCCGCGCCCGTTCTTGTGCTCTGCCGCGCGCTTCGCCCTGTGCCAAGCCCTGTCGGAAACGTCGTTCTTTGATTTCGACAAAAGAGATCATGGCCGTTTTCAATGCCTCAAGAGAACCGAAAGTTTCAGGACGCAGCGCGAAATCCGCGACCACGCTCGTGAATCCGGTCGCGATGAAGGCCGCGAAGTCCCGCGCCAAGTCTTCGGGACCCTTCGCCAACAAGGATTCCACCGTTTCCATTATACGCACAATCTCGGCGCCGACCTCCTTCTCATGCCCAGGTCCGCGCAGGCGATTCAATTCCAGGGCGATGAGGCAGAGGGCCAGATTGGACTGGGGCAGATCAACATCGGCGTACGCATGAATGTCCACCGTCGTGCCCTCGCGGTACCCGAGTGCGCCGCGCATGGCATCCGACCGATCGTAGACGTACCAAGGTCGGGGCCATGGTTTCGGTCCGACGTGAAACACCACCGGCATCAAGTCCAAAGGCGACCCGTCCGCTTTGCGGAGGGCTTGCCGATCCAGATCCTGTTGCAGCAGGTGAATGTATTCCGCCATGCGTTGCGTCATGCGGCGATGGTAGTCGGCCTGGAACTCGATCAAGAGCGCGAGTTGCGGCTGTCCCGTCTGATCGCGCAACAACCAGACGCAATCGCCAATGCGCCTGCGGGCCTGGTTCGTGATCCACTCGCTGCTCAACGTATGCAGTTGAGGCGCCTCAAAGAGGCCTCGGGGTTCCAGCGTGCCTTGGATGAAAGCGCGTATAAAAACGGGATGGCGGAACATCATCTTGATGCGTCCGTCGTGCGGGATGGCGGCGGGATTTTCCGGCATAGAACCTCGGTCTGAAGCGGCTGGACAGGGCGTAGGGCTACGCGGACTTTCGAACCCGAGCAGTTTTCATCACCTTAAGCATACATTAGGTCGCATTGAGGTAGAATTTCAGCCAGATCCAGCAGATTATCATGTAACTGATGTCGTGGTCGTTGACGACCCTATAAACATGACAAAGTGTCTGGTGCGAGAGCCTTGGGCATGCCAGCCCGAGCCCCGTGCCCACGGCAGAGTGGAGGTAGCAGGGACAGATGAAGTCACAGTTCAATGCTACTTGGCTCTGGGCTGCACTCAAAGCGCCACAGAATCGACCTCAACATGACCTAACGCCTTGGGCGACGGGCGCGCCGCTCTTGCCGCAGGCGGGCCAAGTCGGCGCGCCATTCCGCGTAGGAAGGCCGGGGCGTAGATCCGGCCAGCGGGATGGGCGCGCGACCGGTCGCGCGCAGTTTATCGCGCATGAAAGTCTCGCTGGCCCAGACGTCAGCGGGCAACGCATGCCGTTCCATGATCCGCGTATAGCGGATGTCGATGCTCCAACGCACCGCATCCGTCAAGTTCAACGTGCTCTGGTGGAAGGTCAAGTTGGAGAAGAGGAAAAGATCGCCCTTGCGCATGGGCAACGCCACGGGTTCGCCGCGGGCCGCCACGTTCTCGAACGTGCGCATATTCATGTCCGCGCCGCGCTGGCCGGCCAGCAAGCCCCAGGTCCAACTGCCCGGCAAGACTTGCAGGCATCCGTTGCGCTCGTCGACGTCCACCAAGGGAATCCAGACCGTAATGATGCGCGCGTGTTGACTCTCGGCTCCGTAATACTGGCTGTCCTGGTGCCAGGGAAAGGCCGTATGCGCGCTGTTGGGCAATTTGGGACGCAGGTGGTAGTCCCCGTTGCAGCCGAAGTCTGGCCCCAGAACAGGTCTCAGGACGTCCACGATGGCCGGATGGCAGATGAGGTCGTAGAGGCCTTCGCACAGGGCGATGTCGTTCCAGCTGCGGAGACGGGCCTCCGCCCCCCGATTGATGGCTACCAAGCGCTTTGCGAAAGGCAGATCGGCGTAGGCGTCCGCGATTTCGCCGCGGCGATGCAGGTCTTCGGCGTAACGCCCGATTTCCCCGTCAATATGGGCAATGAGCGGATCCAGATCCTGCGGCGGCAGGGCCTGCCGCACGAGCAGGCACCCGTCCCGTTCGAAATCGAATTGCGTCGCGACGCTCATACGCGCAGTTCCTCCGCGGTGGGCAAATCCTTGAGAGCTTCTTCCTCAATCCTGAGATGGAGCACCCGGTCCCAGCATTGGGACATGAACAGGTGCAGATAGGGCGGGTCGGCGAAACCGTCCACATAGGAACATTGGTAGTTGCGGAAGGGCGTGTCGTACCGCGGTCGCCGCGCCATCGCGCACAGGAAACGGGGCGCGCTCCATGTGCGGCCGCCGTTCCGGGACTGGGAGACCCAGAGTTGCCCGCGGTCTTTCATGCCTTCCGTCGCGGCCTGGAGGCCTCGGTATGCGGACTCCGAATGCGCGTTGTGATGCAAATTGACCCAGGTCCGGCCGTCGGAGAGGCGGAACAGCATGGGCGGCGCGTCGGGATGCACCATGGAAGTGGGCTGGAACGCGCGCCAGGTCTTGCCGTCGTCCAGGCTGCGGGAATCCCAGAGCCGGCCCGTCGGCGTGCGGGCCAAAAGATAGACCTCGGCGTCCGCCACCGCGATGGGCCGTCCTTCATCCATGCGTCCGTAGGGCGGCGCGTGCCATCCGCCATGGCGCCGCGCGGGCGCGAGTTCCCAGGAAGCGCCCTGATCCTCCGACCGCAGAACGTACTGCCGGGTCAGCAACGGCTTGTAACTCCAGTCCCCTTCATGGGAGCCCAACAGCCAGGTGCCGCGTCCGGTTTCGCACATGCGCATGACGGACATGCCCCGGAAACCCGGGTCGTTGCGCGGGCGAATGAGTCGCACTTCCGACCAGGATTGGCCTTCGTCCTCCGTATACCGGAAGCCGATCGGCGCGTTTTCGCGGAGGCCGTCCGCGCGGGCGTACAGATCCCAGATGGGCTGGGTGCCGAAATTGTAGAGGCGTCGGGTACCCGACGGCTGGAAAGGAATGAAGCCGTGTTGGTTGTAGTCAATATCGTAGGCCAGCCGCGGCCCTTGCCACGTGGCGCCCTGATCCGCGGAGCGATAGGCCAGCATGTCATTGGCCTTGGCGTCCGCGCCGCCGTAGTGCCGGCCGTCGGGAAACATCAGGAGGTAGGCTCCGCTGGCCATCTTGACGCCTCGGGATTCGAACACCCCCCTGGCCGGATCGCGGGCCGTATGCACCACCTGGCCCGCCAGCGCGGGAGGCCTGGCCAAGCCCAAGCCTTCGTCGACGACCAGAGGCGCGGGCAGACGCGCGGCCGGCAGTTCCTGCCCTCGAATGCGAATGACGTCCGCCGGTTGCGCGTCTTTCACGTCCGGCCCGGCCTCCCCTGGGCGCAGTTACGGTCAGCGGCCCGCGTGGGTTATTGATGCTGCAGGTAATGCGTAATGACGTCGATGATCAGTTTGACGTCCTGCCGCGCGTCCTGCAACGGGGTCCGGCAGGCCGCCCCGGCGACAATGCATTGATGGAAGGCCCGCATTTCCCGCACGAAGGCGCTGTCCCAGTCGATCGCGGGCGAACGCGAGACGGTCGCGCCTTGCGCGTCAAGCTCCTGGATGCAGATTTCCGACAGTTGGCCCCGGGAAAAGCCGGTGGGGTATTTGAGCGTGACGCGCTTGGCATCGCCGCACACCTCCAGGGTCTCCTTGAAATCCCACAAGCGCGGCAGGTCGATCCAGGTGCCGTTGCACCGGGCGCCGTTGGCGTATTCCAACTGCATCGTGACCGCGCGTCCCGCTTGCCAGATGTCCACGGACTGCACGCGCACGGGCATGCCCATGATGCGGCGCAGGCCGTAGAGATCATGGATCATGCTGCCGGCGAGCAGAAAAAACGCTCTCTCCGCATGCGCCGGGGCCTCGCCGATGGCCTGGACGAGGGACTGCCGGCGAGCCGCCGCCGTCCGGGCCTTGACCGCTTCCGGGACGTCATCGAACCGTTGCACGTCGAACTGCGCCAAATGCAGAGCGTTGCTGGGGTGCAGGTGATGGATCTGCACGAAGCGCACCTCCATGCCGGCCGCCTCGGCCGCCGCGATCTCGAAGGCCGGATCATAGACCTTCATGTACCCCGTCTGCCCTACGGTACCGGCGCGCGTCTGCGCCGCCAGCAGGGAATCGATTTCCTCCAGCGAGAAACAGACGGGTTTCTCGATGAAGGCGTGCTTGCCGGCCGCGAACGCGCGCAGGGCGTAATCGGTCTTGGGATCGGTTTGGCAGAGCACCACCGCGTCGATGCCGGAGTCCAGGAACTGATCGTAGTCCGTAAAGTGGCGCGGCACGTCAAAGCGACTGGCGGCGTGCGCCGCCGCGGACGCGGACGCGTCGCACACGGACACCACGTCGAACAGGCTCCACAGTTCGTTCAGATTGGGCAGGTGATGCACCTGGGCGATGGCCCCGCATCCCACGACGCCGATTCGTACCTTGTCCATATGCTTCCTCGTTGCGACTGGGGGCGGATAGGGCGCTCACGCCGCGGAGGCGTTGGCTCTGGGGGCCAGTTCGTTCCAGTTGTCGTCCAGCGCGGCGATTTTCAGGTGCAAATCGCGCAAGGCCTGCCATATGCGCACCCGATTCTCCGCGTTGAACTCGCCCGCCTCCAGCGCCGCCCGGTTGACGCGCTCCACTTCGACGGCAGCCTCGGCCATCTGGGCGGACAAGGCCGCCTGGTTTTCCAGGAGTTTCCGGTCGGTCACGTCCGCGCGCGGCTCGACGTCGTACTGGGCATTGGGATTGAAACGGGGCGGCAGCTTGGCGCCTTGATCATCCCAGAAAGTATGCGTCGGCTGCACGTGGGGCGTCACGGACAGGTACATGATCATGGGTTCGTCGCCGATGACCCGCACGGAATGCATCTGGTCGATGAGGGCGATGCACATCTGGCCCGGCCCCAGCTCTTCCGTCTCACCGTCAATCGTGAATTCGCAGCGCCCGGACAGGATCAGGAAAATTTCCTGGCCCAAGTCATGCGTATGGCCCTGCGCCTGCTGCCCGGGTTCCATGCGCAGGAACCGGGAGCGTATCTGGGGCGTTACAAGCATATTCTGGATGTGATCCGGGTTGCGGTAGTCGTAGACGGGAAAACCCATGGCAAACCTCTATGGCAGGGCGCGGCGCGCCGTTAAGGGAAGGAAACCGAATCATAACGGGTAACCCAGCGAATGCGCGAACGCCGTTGGCGCGTCTTGGCGTTGACCGAGTCCGCGCTGGCCCGTTAACGCGGAACGACGGCCAAGAACGCGGCTGCCTGTGCGGAGCGGCTCCAGACGGACGCAAGCGGCCCGCTCCGGCCAAGGCCGGCCTCTTGCCTCCATCTCTCGCAATGAGAGCGGAGCGAGTATTGAGCCGTACGTACCGCGTAGAGCGCGAGGCTCCCCCGTTTGTTGGTCGCCGCGGGACGGCGTTCTCTCTTGGACGCCGCGCGGCTCTTGACGTTACGTAATGTCCAACCCAATCAAGCGTTTCGTCCCCGTAACATCCGTTCCCAGCGTCGCGTTCCCCTTAGGCAGAACCATCTTCGCGGCCCAACGCGAGAAGCGCTGTTCAGGACATATCGGCAGAGGTCCTGCGTACGCCCTCTGCCATGCAATCCGGATCCGGGCGTACAGGTAGCGCAGGGATGACGGTTGTCCCAATAGGGCTCGGAATTTTACGGCCTGGAATTCCGTATCTGCGGGCATTAGGTTTGAATGCCGGTAACCAGCACAACGATGGGCCTGGAACCGATCAGGCTCCTACCGGATGTTTACGGTCGGTCGCTGCCGGTGTTACGCTATAGCCATGGAACGGGCCAGATCGTGTTTGCATTTTTGATTTCCCATGGATTTATCCCGCTCTGCCTAAGGGAAGCAGGAGACGCTTGATGCCCGATGCCGCATGGCATTTTCCGCCGCGGAGCGGAGGCCAAACCTACCTGGACGATCCCATAGCCGCGCATTTCGCCGACGCACCGTTGGACAAAATGGTCAGGGAAGTAATCCAGAATTCCCTGGACGCGGGCAATGCGGCCGAGATGCCGCATGTGGAAGTGGCCTTCTGCCAGACGGCGGTGGACCGCGCGTGGATCGATGCCGATGGCTTGGCCGCGCATCTGGAGACGGCGTACCAGAGGGCGCAAACGGGCGGCAAAGAGAAAATCCGACGCGCCTACCGGCGCGGGCTGGACATCTTGCAACGCGAAACCCTGCCCTGCCTGGCCATTGTAGATTGCGGCACGACGGGATTGACGGAACGCAAGTGGGATTACCTGGTAGAGACGGACGGAGGCGTGGCGAAAGACACGCCCGGCGCGGGCGGTTCCTTCGGCATGGGCAAGAACAGCGTATTCAACGTGTCCGCCGTCAACGCCGTCATTTACGCCACGCGCTACACGGCCAAGCGCCAAGGGCTGATCCAGAAGATGACGGGCAAAGCTTCCCTGATTACCCACGCCGATCCCGCGCACGAGGGCATCGATCTGCAACACATCGGCTTCTTGCGCGATGCGGACGGACAACCCTTGACCAATACCCGGATTCCCGATCCGTTTCGCTTGTCGCGTACCGGCACAGGCGTGTTCATTCTGGGGTTTCAACCGCGCCACGCCGACTGGATGCCGTCCGTCATCCGCGGCGTCATCAACAATTTCTTCGTAGCCGTCCATGAACGCCGCCTGCGCGTGTCCGTCGCGGACGCGGATGGCGCTACGCGCTGGATTACCCATGAAACGCTGGCCCAGCGCTTCAAGGATCTGCGTTCCACGCGCAAGATCAACGGTTTGTCCATGCCGGTCGTGTCCGCCCGCGAGCATTACTACCTGGCCTTCCGCGGCGAACAGGGAGAGCCCCGAAAAGCGCGGACGGAACCCGTCGCGCAGCTGGGCGGATTGGAAGTGTACGTGAACGCGCAGGCCCAGGCTCCGCGCCGCATCGCCTACGTCAATCGCAAGGGCATGTTCATTACCGATGCGGGACTGGGGCACGGCAATCCCTTGTCCGCTGCGTCCGCCCAGTGGCCGGATTACGCCGCGGTGGTACGGACGGATACCGATGACGGGGACAAGTGGATACGTACGATGGAGGACGTCAGCCATGAGCGGATCAATCCCGCATGGCTGGATGAGGCCGAACATGTGGATGCGGCGCGCGCGGCCTTCCGCGCGGGGCGCGATCAGGTCAAAGCCGCGATCAACCAATTTCTGCTGGGCGACAAGCAGACCGACGCCGAAAACATGCGGGAGATGCGGGCTTTGTTCCCTGACGAACTGGGGGACGGCGCGCGCAAGGCGCATACTTACGTCAGCCCTATACGCAGGCCCCCCTCGCCCATTCTGCCGCAGACTCCGCAAGCGGAGGAGGTGGAACCGACGCCGGACGAAGACGGGGACGCCCCCGCCCAGCGCAACGGCGACGGCACCCTCGTTACGCCCGATCCGCGCCGGATGCGCGCTTGGCAAAAGGGACGCGGCAAGGCTCCGGCGTTGCAAAGCAAGCGCATCATGCGCGGCGCCGGCATGGATGCCACCGAGGCCATCATTGCTTTTACGCCGACCCTGCCCAAGAACGCAACGCAGGCCGTCCTAGACGTGGGCTTAATCATCGTGGGCGAAGAAAGGCAGCCCGTCGACGCCAGTGATCTGGTTCCCATTGTCGAATTGCCCCCCCCCCCCCCCCCCCCATGAACGCGATAGCGAAACGCCTCGTTTGCTGGACACAGGAGAAGTGCGCGTACGCGCGGTAGCTGACAGGCGCATCATTCTGCGCGTGAAAACCGACCGGGATCTGTCCCCATTCGCTTTGGACTGCACTTGCCGACCTGCGGAGGTGGCGGATGGCATGGAATGACAGGCAGCTGCCTTATCCCGTTTTGTCGCCCTATGCCGACAATTACGGCGCATCCGCGTTCGGACTGGCCGAATGCAACCCCGCCTTCAGCAACGGCAACCTCAATCTGGTTTTCTCGTACCGGCTGACTTGCCCCTCCATGCTGGCCTTGATCGAAAAGGGACAGGCGGAATACCATGCCGTACTGCATAGCGGCGGTACGGGCTTCCGGCGCCATATTCATCATCCAGGCGGCGATCGTCGCGCGGTGGACGTCGTAGCCGTAGGCGAGCTGGACGGCCAACGCGCCGAACTGACGCCCTACGTGGTTACGGGCGCGGAAGTCGTGGACTACAATCCGCCGGAACTGAACGAGGAATACCGCCTCGTCCATCCCTGTGGCTTCCGCGTGCCGCCTTACAGCATTCTGGCGGTAGGCGCGCCCCAGATCATTGATCTGAGCGACGCCGGCGTGGACTCGGTGATTGACCTGATCAAGGATGACGACGTCAAGGATGGATACGTGGCCTTGGACCTAGACGCGGAACACGTCAGAATCCTGGTCTCTCCCGCCGACCGCAGGCGGCTCAACCGCCTGCGCAAGGCATACCCCGATGTACATCAAAGCCCCTTGAGCGCGGGCTTGATGCTGCCCGTTATGGCCTGCGCTTTAGCACAGTTGCCGGATCATACGGAGCGAGCCTGGGGACAGTCGTTCGCCCGGGCGGTGGACGCGGAATTGGCGAGCCAAGGCCAGCAATGGGACGACTACGAACAGTTGAAAAATCCGCAGACGGCCTGGGAATACGCGCAACGCATGCTGAAAGGGCCCTTGACGCCCTTGCTGGACAGCCTTCTCATTGCGGAGGATAACCCGAACGATGCCTAAGCCGTACGACCGCTTGTACCGACTGACGGATGAGGCGCGGGAAGCCCTGTTGTCTCTTCCCGACAAACAAGAGGTTTACCTGAACCCGCATACCGACTTCGGCCAAATCCTGCGCGCACGCGAGGTGGAAGATTACGTTGAACCCGTGCCGGACGTGACGGTGCAGGGCGATCTCTACTTGCCCCCGCCCGAAGCCTCCGGTCCGGCTTCCGACACCTTGGCGCTCGATTACCATCGGCGCTTGCAGGGCCTGACGCCGCAAATGGCGTTGGATCCGAACCTGTGGGCGTGGGTATGCCACTTCCCGTTGCATGCCTATGCCTTGCGCCGCTGGGACGCGGCCAACGCGAACAAGAAGGTGGAACGGGTCATCCGCCAGCACTGGTTCGTGGAAAACCGATCGTCGGTTGCGGATAGACAACGCCGGCAGCCGTCTGTACTGGATGGCGCATTTGGCCCGCAAAGCGGCGGCGGCCTCCGAGGGAGCCATCGACGATCCGCAAACGCTGGTCAATAGGTTCGCTGCCCGCGCCGAGAAATACCATACGCTCACGAAGTACAGTTTTCTCTACCAGGACGAAGTGCTGGCGGAGGTGTGCCGCGCCTTGCTCGACGTGTGGGAAGCCCTGACGGAGAAAGGCTACCAGAAGTTTATCCGCGCCTTGAACCGCCGAAGCGGCATCAGTCCCCTGGGCTTTCTCCCCCGTCCCCTGTTGCGCCAAGCCGTGGGAGAAACGCTGGACGCTATCCTGTCCGATCCCGACAACGTCAACGTCAAGCATCGCGTCTTCATTCGCAATCGAACCCCGGTGCGCGTCCTGAGCGTCGGAGCGGGCGTGCAATCGACCGTGCTGGCCCTGATGATGGATCAGGGCTGGGAGGGCCTGCAACCTCCCGATTACGCCGTCTTCGCGGACACCGGCTGGGAACCCCAGGCCGTGTACGATCACCTGGACTGGCTCCAATCCGAACTTTCCTTTGAAATCGCGATCGTGCGACGGGGCAACTTGCGGCAAGACATCATGGCCGGCACGACGCCCAATGGCGGCTCGTTCGTCGGCATTCCGGCGCATGTACGCGGCCTGAACGGGGAATTGGCGGGCATGGGCAAACGTCAATGCACCGTGGACTACAAGACGGAACCCATCCGCCAATTCATCCGCCGGCAGTTGGGCGTGGAAGCCGGCGCGCAGATGCCCAAAGCCCTGCATGTGGAAATGATTCTCGGCATCAGCGTGGACGAAGAATTGCGCGCCAAGCCCAGCCGCGACCAGTGGATCACGCGCGTCTATCCGCTGGTCCGGAAAGGCTACAGCCGCGCGCAACTGCTCAAGTGGTTCCAAGAACGTTACCCTGACCGTTCGCTGCCGCGGAGCGCCTGCATTGGCTGCCCTTACAAGAGCGATGCGGAATGGGCGCAAACGCAAGCGGATGATCCCAAGGCCTTCTTTGACGCCGTCCAGGTGGATACGGCCTTGCGCGAAGATCCGCGCGTGCGCGCCGCCATCACGCCCCATGGCGGAGCTGCCTATCTGCACCGGAGCGGACAGCCTCTGGCCTTGATCGACTTCTCCCAAACGCGGAAATACGACAGCCTGATGGAGGAGGAATGCGAAGGCGTGTGCGGCATCTGAAGGCCTCAGGATAGGGCGCTATGCGCTTCGGTTTTGCGTACGCGCCGCGCGTGCGATTTAGGCGCTGTTACGGGAAGTAAGGATCCCTGCTGCGCTCGCGGTCAAGGCTTTGAACCCCACAAGGGATAAGGGCTGCGCTAACGCGCAACCCACAGTAGGATAAGGTTCAGCCCTCGATCTTCACGCCTGGACCGCGAATGCCATCAACGCCGTAAAAACCGTGGCCTTACGCCGTGCTTCATCCGCATCTATGCCGTACCGTTACTTCTATTCCAGTGAACATCCACCCTGCCTAAGTACTTAGGCCCACAACCAATCCAGTTCGGAGAACGCAAGCTTCCGCTGGAAGTTCTCGATGTTGTCCTCGACATTCAGAATCAGGCACCGTTCGCTACCGCCGTTTTTGGCCCCCCGCAGGCCCCGGCCGATCATTTGGAAGTACAGATTGGGGCTGTAAACCGGGCGCGCTACGATGATAACTCGCGTCTTCGGCGCGTCAAACCCTTCGGTGAATATGCCGTAGTTGACCAGCGCTTTAATCTCACCTTCCCGGAAATCCTCCACGATGCGGCGCCGGATGGAAGAGTCGGTTTGCGCGCTCACCGCCCGCGCCGCGACGCCCCTTATGCTCAACAAACCCGCGAGCGCCTGCGCATGGTCAACTGACGTAGCGAAGATGAGCGTCGGCCAGTCAGGGTCAATGCATAAGACATGTTCTTCGTACGCTTCCAGAATACGGCGGGTGCGCGCGGAGTCTTCCGCAATGCGCTTCTCTACGCTCTGGGGAAGCCATGGCACCTGTTCCGTCTCGCGCCGTTCATCATCGGACAATCTGAATTGGCCGCCTTGGATGGTGGCGTGATCCGCCTGCGCCAGCACGTCTTGCTCTTGAAGTTCCCGTATAACCCCTTCGGGATCGTCGTGCCCAAAGGCCCCCTTATCCAGTCGATATTTACCGTAACGATTCGCGAGCCGTTGAGTTTCTTCCTCATTGTGGCCTCTGTAGGGCGTTGCCGTGAGACCGAGGAGAAATGGTTCTTCAGATCCTTGCCGGCGCGTTAGGCCCAGTTCTGCCATGACGGACGTAAAGGTAGGCGCGACGGAGCGGTGCGCCTCGTCAAACACCACGATATTGAAATCCGCCAAAAACCTGAACGCTTCAGCCTCGCTCTTGATCTTGGACGCCAGCGTCTGAATAGTCGCGACGATGACGTGCCGTTCCGATGTGGGGATGGGGCTCGGTTGCCCTTCCCACATCCGGGAAATCCGTAGCGGCATCTTGGACCCCATGCTGGACCAAACTTGGCACCACGCTTCTACGGCTTGCTCGCACAATTCTCCGCGATCTGCGACCCACAGAATCCCATCGCCGCAGTCGTTGTCTCGAATGGCCTCAACCATGGCTTGTACAGCCACACGCGTCTTGCCTGAACCGGTAGGCATGCTCAGCAAACCGCGTCGGACTTGCTCTTCATTACCTGAACGCAGCCAATCTTTCAGATTTTGGAGGACTTTGCGTTGATAGTCATGCAAGGCCGGCAGTACAGTGGGGCCTTTCACCTCAATATAGGGGGCGCGTCGGACGTTTCGTTCTCCCGCCCATTCCGCACCGAAACCCAATGACCGAACGAAGGCCACTGCGCGGGACGACCCCGCCCATTGTTTCGGCGGATCCAAACGAGTCAAAAAACGTCGATATTCTCGCAGGGAATTGGTGTGAAAGTGGGCAATGGCCGCTTCGGCCAGTTCAAGACCTCCTTCGTTTTTATACAAAACCAGCACCCCCTTGGGCAGACCGCTACGCAAGTTATCTTTGCCAACGGCGGCCATCAACCTTTCCGCATCCGTCGAATGCCGAGCAACATTCGCGCGGGCTTCTTCAACGTCGCGGATCAAGCTGGGATGAAGAAGTTTTTCGATTTGTTCATCAGAAAGCGAAATATCCAAGGCTGTAAGAATGGAGCGCAACTCTTCCTCTTCATTTTTTCTCAGGATATAGACTATCCCGTCTCTGACGATAACATTGTCAACATCATGAGTGCCGGAAAACTGGTCGCAACGGATAACCTGGAATTCTTTTTGTTTTTTATTCACATGGGGAAGTAATTCGGGCCATTGATCAAGCAAAGGGAAGGGTTCGTCCTCGCCAACGGGTTCCAGCTGTTGTTGAGAGGCGAGATTGAAATCTTTATAAAAGTTATGCCAAGCCTCCAAGATCGACTCGTCTTGAAAGTGTCTCATAACGGCACAAACAAGAGACCGTCCTTTCGGGTGATCCAGCAAGGCCCGAAAAACAACCTTGTCAGGAACGCGGTTCAGTACATCGGATATTGGACGAATTCCATTATCTGTACTCACATAACCGTTTTTACAAATAGCCTCCAATACCGGCGATGCAAATGAGGCTTGGATTTCTCGGGAAATATGGAACATGATCCAAGGCTTATATGTGTCGGACAAGTCAAGCAAGGCCTCTGTATACAGTACACCGCCTTGAGCTGAGAGAGCCTTCAGTACGTCCAAAGGACCAGCGGTACTAGCGGTCTGGAACTCCAACTTTCCCAACTGAACGTTTTGAGGCAGATCCTCTCTTTGTCTGTATTCATCGCGACACGACTTGCGAAACTGCCAAAAATGGCCTGCGGACAGACTGATCCCGTTCTGCGGCTTTTCGACCGCACCTAGATTTTTGAGCAGATCCAAGTCTGTTTGATGAAACTGCTGATCAATGGCAACAGTACCGTCTCGACTGCCATCCGCAGGAACGATGCATCCTGGCAGAAGCGTATGGCAGAAGGAGCGCCAAAACCCGGCTACCGTACGAACGCGAAGCTTGTTCTGCCAAAAGGTCTGCTCCCGTATGATTTCAGATGCAACCTTCGGGCCAGTCTCGCGGACGAGATTCCAGAATTCAAGCCAATGTTCCTCTCGGGGGGTGATCAGATCCCTTCCGATCTCTTGCCGCTCTCGTTCTGCTCCCAAGAAATGCGACGCTACGTCTTCCAACAGGCATTCTTGCGATGCTATATCGTCCAGTAGACGTTTTGGCGATTCACATTTTAGATTCATTTCCTTAAATGTTTCTTTTACTTCCACATTCAACGACGCTTGTTTCAGAAAGGAATGATCAGATGACGATTTCCCGCTTTCCTCAAGTGCGTTCACAAAACGCCAAAATTTGCGCCACTGTTCATCTATATATGCCTGATCGTCCCTATTGCCTTTGACCTCTTTGGGACCCAAGAGATCAGCGGCCAAATCTTCCAACAGGATCTGTGGCGACTCGCGCTTGACTCCCAGTTCTTGCAAGGCATTGACTATGTCAGGATCGGATGCCAAGGCGGGATGGACCTGATTCAACCTTGAAGCGGCGTACTTTCCTCCCAAAAAGACTTCATCTTGATCCGGCGCCTTCCACCTGCCATCGGCAGCGAACACGATAGCGCCGCACGATACGTGCGTCCGTACGGAGTTCGGTATCAGAACCGCTACTTGAATAGCGGCCATGGAAGCCTGCACCGCCATGGCTTTTGAGTCCGCGTTTTCCACCAAGGCCTCCAGCCATTGGCTCACGGTTTTGCTCGGCTTGGCCTTGGCCGTTTCGTCGCCTCCAATAATGGACAATCGCGCCTGGCGGTTACGGGTCAAGGCGCTGTGGTGAAGCCAGTTCGCCGGTCGACAGGGATGGGCGCTCCAACGCGTGAAGATCTCAGGCGACGAGGCGGAAGTCAATTCTCGAGGCGGATAAAAGAGTTCCTCGAAACGTTGCAGTTTTCCTTCCTGATCGGGAATCAGCGCTCGGTTGCGCAAATGCGCATAGAGTCGTTTTCGAAGCCGAGTGCCGTGCTGAGCGTCCCCTGCCTCCTGCCTGCGCGGCAGAGCGTCCAAATGTCTGGCCGGATCCTCCCGCGTCGCAAGCTGCGGCAAGGCCTCCGCGACCAAAGATGCGGCCGCGTCAATCAATTCGTCGTTATACGGGCCAGGAAGCAAATTCTGACGATCTTCGTTGGTTTTCCAAGGCGCATTCACAATTCCGGCCAAGAGGCTGGCCGTCACCGTAGGGAAGAAAGCCCAGAAGCGGCCGGTTTCTCTCCAGTCGTCGATAGGCACGGCCCATGTGATCGGGACATCGGCGTTATCCAAGCTTCTGCGGTCGTCTTGGGCGACTGGGGACAGCTCATGCATGGCTTTAAAAAGTTTCCAGCGCGATTTGGAGTCCCCCTTGTCCAGAATCCACAGGTCTTGGTCGCGGCGCAGGCGAATCGTCGAATGCCACCCCTGCTCTGCGGTGCGCATATTCAATTCGGAGACATGTTCGACGAAGAGCAAAAACGCGGGAGGAAAATTTTCCATCTGTCGGCTAAGGTCTGCGTACGCCCCCGCCTTCAATGGAAGACGGACGATGTTGGTCGCCCAATTGGCGTATGCGAGCAGAATGGGATCGCGCCGCGCTTCGGACCGAACGTCGATGGCTTCAGGCAGACGCAGGACAGGATAATGCCGGGCATTGGGCGCTATCTGCCGCAGACGTTCAACGGCCTGCGCGCGAGCGAAGCGGAAAGACCCTGCGCGGCTGAAGAATTCGGGCGCATCGGAAACGCCCAAAACGGATTTGAAACCCAGCCCGAACCGGCCAATCTCCATCGTGCCGCGCTTGCTCGACGAATGGGAAAACATAAGCGCTTGCACCCCGCTTTCATCGACAGGGCGTCCTTCGTCAACGCAGTAGAGATGCGTGGGCGTCAATCGAATTTCAATGCGGCCGCCGTCGGCATGGGCCAGGGCGTCGGCGCTGTTCTGGATCAGTTCAAACAATTGGCGGTGCGCGTAACCGCCCCGCGCGGTGTCCGCTTCATGATTGCCGTGTTCGATGATCAGGTTCGGCTGCGCGCGATAGGCCTCCAACGACTTTTCCGTCTCGCGACCGATATAGGCGTCAAGGTCTCCGTCCAATCCCGCCCAATCGGACAAGGAAGTCATGGGCGGCCTCAGCGTTATTTGAGGTTCGGGGGTTACGGCGCTGCTTGCCGGTGACCGCGTCTCGCGTCTCGGCGGCGGATCAGGTCTGGGGGCTGTCAGGCTACGCCCGGTTACGGCTCTGCCTGCCGCCAACTGTTTCTCGCGCCGCTTGCGCAATCTGCGTTTTCTGTGTTTGGGATTGGTTTTCTTGCGCTTCATTCTGCGTTTATAGCCTATCCCGCGCGTTGTCCGCAAGAGCCGGAAGGCAGGGATTTCCGAATGAGCGTCGTATTGTCCCGGAGACGGCGCATGCAGAAAAGCCGACCGAGTAACGGCACGCCGCCTTTACGCGAAGTCGGCAGCGCCATCCTCCCGCTCCAGCCAATAGCCCCTGGCTTCCTTGGCCTGGATATAGAAATGGGTCTTGGGCGGACTGATATTGCCTTGCGACGGATAACGAGCGATGGCTTCGGGCACGATGTCGATCCCCAGTCCGGGGGCGTCCGGCACGGCCATATGCCCGTTACGGATGACGGGTTGCGGTTCCATGACCTCGTAGCGCTGCGGCACGTCGTCCTCCAGATGCTCCAGGATCAGGAAATTGGGCAAGGTCGCGCACAGATGAACGGCCGCCATCTCGGCCACGGGGCCCAGCGAGCCGTCATGCGGCGCGAAGGTAACGAAATGGGTCTCCGCCAGATGGGCGATCTTGCGCATGGCCAAAAGGCCGCCCGCCCGGCCCGTATCGGGCTGGATAACGTCCACGATACGCCGCTCGATCAACGGACTCGCGCCCCAATGGAAGGCGTGGCGTTCGCCGGCGGCAATGGGCAGCCGGACATGGCGCGCCACCTCCGCCAGCGCGTCCACGTTTTCGGGCGCTACGGGATCTTCGTAAAACAGCAGATCGTATTCTTCCAGCGCCCGCCCCAGGTGAATGGCGTCCGGCACGGTCAACCAGGGCGGGCCGTGCGCGTCCACCATGAGATCGATGCGGGCGTCCAGCGCCTCCCGCAAACGCCTGACCTTGGCCAGAGGACTGGTCACCCCGCCCGTTTTGAAGGCCGTAAAGCCCTTTTCGATGTAGCGGAGGCACTGTTCCGGCGTATGGGCGTGGGTGTAGAGCCGGACTTCGTCCCGCAACTTGCCGCCCAGGAGATTCCATACGGGGACTTCCAGCGCCTTGCCCTTCAGATCCCACAGCGCCATTTCTATGCCCGATACGGCGCCGCTGCCGACGACGCCGGTCATGCCGTGCCCCATCATGGCCACATGCAGGCGCTGCGCGACCGCCTCGATGTTGAACGGGTCCAGGCCGATCAGGATCGGCGTCAGATCCCGGATGGCGGTTTCCACTACCCGCGGCCAACCACTGGCTTCGCCGACGCCGTACGCGCCCTGATCCGTCACGACCCTGACGAAAAGCCAGTTGCGGGACTTCCAGCCGCTCCCGACCGGCGATCCGGCATCGACCAAAAACGTTTCGATGCCCGCAATTTTCATGGCCTCGCTCCCTGGTTACGGCATGCCGATTTGGGCGCCGGAATCGTCTATGGGCGGCGGCGGCCAGTGCAGGCCCCGTTGGCCGGACAGATTCCGATTCTCGACGTAGGCGAAAGGCGGTTCCGGCGCCCCTGCCAGCGCGCCGTCCTGCACCCAGGCCAGATCCTGGCCGTACAGTTCGCGCAGCAGATGATCCTGCAGACGCGCGCGCGCCGCCGCGTAGCGGGGATCGGACGACAGATCATGCAGTTCGTGCGGATCCGCTTCCACGTCGAAGAGTTGCACGCGGTTGCCGCAGGGATAGTAGATCAATTTCAGGGCCCCGCTCCGAATCATGCGGCTGGACTTGAGGCCCTCGCCGCATTCCCCGTACAGATAAGGGCGCTCCCGGCTGCCGACCAGGGACAAGCCCTCGACGGTGGACGGCGCGTCCAGGCCCGCCAGATCCAGCAGCGTAGGCATTACGTCCTGCCACCCCGCGAGGCGTTGGGACACGGCCCCCGCCTGCACGCGCGGATCGCCCTGCGCGCCCAGCAGGATCATGGGCACGTTGGCGGAGGGTTCGTAGAACAGCCGCTTGGCCCACAAACCGTGCTGGCCCAGCATGTCCCCGTGATCGGAGGTGAAGAGGATGACGGTATTCGCCAGCAGCCCTTCTTCCCGCAACGTGCCGATGACCAGGCGCAGCTGGTGATCAATATGGGTGCAGAGCGCGTAGAACGCGCGCCGGACCCGCAGGATCTCCGCGGCCGACAGGGATTGCCATTTGGACCGAATCACCTTGAGGTAGTGGGGCAAGGCCTCCGGATCCCGGCTCCAATCGCCGCGGCGCGGAGGATCCATGTCCAGATCCCGGTAGAGATCCAGATAGGCCGGCAGCGGAGTCAGCGGCGGATGCGGATGCACGTAGGACAGATACCAAAAGCCCGGCCGCGTCGGATCCCGGCGCTTGATCTGCCGGCACATGGCCCGCGTCGCCCAATTGGTCACGTGAAAGCGTTCCTCCTGGTGGTAAGGGCGCCAGGCATACTCGTTGTTGCTCATGCCGTGCGCGAAAGATTGGCCGGGACGTCCCTGTTCTCCCATCCACAAATCGTAATCGTCGACGGCTCCCAAAATCGGGCGGCCCTCCTCCGTCAGCATTACGTCGTCGAAGCCGATGCGGTCGCGTGGGGGATAGACGTGCAGCTTGCCCACGGCCATGGCCTGGTATCCGTTGTCCCGAAAGGTCTGCGCCAAGGTGGGCAAAGCGGGCATCGGTTCCCGGACCTTGAATTCCCTGTCCCCGTGCGTCCGGCAACAGGTCCCCGTCATCAACGTGCGGCGCGCCGGAATGCATACGGGACATTCGCTGTAGGCGTTGGCGAAGCGCGTGCCGTTCCGGCACAGTTCGTCCAGGGTCGGGGTCTGGATTACGGGGTGACCGGCCGCGCCCAGCAGGCGGGCAGGCCAGTGATCCGTGCAAATCAGGAGGACGTGCGGTCGTGCGGACATTCTCGACTCCTGGAACGAGGCAGGACGGAGGCATGGGCTCTCCGCGCGCATGGGACGGACCGCGCGGGACGGAAAGCGGGAACGAGGCAAGGAAGTTCAAGATATAATACCAAGCAACCGGCCCGAAGTCGCGCTCCGCCGCGTTCCGTCAGAGGGAACGCGCGGGCGTCCGTCGATGCCCGCGAAGCCGTTGCGGCGCGTCGCATTCCACGCGAGAGGAGAAACGCATGTCTAGGGAAGCGCAAGTCAGAGTGCCCGTCAATGCCTTGGTGGGCGAAGGCCCCATCTGGGACGACCGCAAGTCCGTCCTCTGGTGGATTGATATTATGTCAAGCAAATTGTATGCCTTCGATCCGCGGACCGGCCAGAACCGGTCATGGGATACGGGCCAGCACGTAGGCGCCGTCGTGCCCTGGAAGGACGATACCGTTTTGCTGGCGCTACGCCACGGCTTCGGGTCTTTCTGCCTGGAGACCGGCGCCGTGCGCATCCTGAACGATCCGGAATCCAACCAGCCGGGCAACCGCTTCAACGACGGCAAGTGCGATCCGGCCGGACGCTTTTGGGCCGGCACCATGGCGTACGAGAACCCGGTGAACCAAGGCAGCCTGTACCGCATGGAGACGGACTTCCGGGTCACCAAGGTGCTGGGCGGCATCGGCATATCCAACGGCATCGTCTGGAGCCTGGATCAGCGCACTCTGTACTACATCGACTCCCAGTCCTACAAGGTGCGAGCCTGGGATTTCGAGCTGGAGACGGGCGCGATCACCCGCGAGCAAGTCATTCTGCAAGTCGCGCCGGAGTCCGGGTTGCCGGACGGCATGACCATAGACGAGGAAGGCATGCTGTGGGTGGCCTTCTACGGCGGCGGCAAGGTGTGCCGCGTGCATTGCGCATCCGGAGAAATACTGGAGACCGTCGCGCTGCCCGCATCCGCCATCACGGCATGCGCTTTCGGGGACGACGCGCTGGATACCTTGTACGTTACCAGCGCCGCCCAGAACATGACCGCGGCGGAGCTCGCCGCCGCGCCCCAAAGCGGCCATCTCTTCTCCGTCAAGGTCGGGATCAAGGGCGTGCCGGCCGCGCGCTTCGGAGGCGCGTGAGGCGGATCTTCGCCGGCTGCGCCGCTCGATCCCGCGTCCGCGCAACCCTGCCTGACTCATCGGCCTCTTCTATGCGCAGGTTTGCCTCCTGCGCGGCCGAAGCGCGAAGCCTCGATCCTCGACGGTCGCGAGTCCCTCTGCGAGAACGCAAGGCTCATTGACCGCGACGCCTTACGGCATATAACCCTTGGGCGTTAGGCTTCGTTGATATTCTTGGGGCTTCGCCTGCCTGCGCCCTGGCCGTCGGTCTTGCCGTCCCCATGCTGCCGGTTCGCGGCCCTGCAGGCGGATGACGCGCGCGACTGAATCGCCGCTACTGCGGGGGCTGCAATACGGAGACTACGTAGCGTTGCAAATATTGCGACGCCACGCGTTGCACGTCGGCGGCGGTAACGGCGCGCAGGCGGTCGGGATAGGCTTCGCTCAACGCATAGCCGGCGCCCAGCATTTCATACCAGCCTAAATCGAAGGCGCGTTGCTCCGCCGTTTCGCGCCGCAGGACGTAGTCTCCGATCTCGCGGCGGACAGCCAAGTCCAGTTCTTCTTGGGTTACTCCGCGCTCGGCAATATCGTGCGCAATGGCGAGCATGGCCTCCACGGCCGCCTCGCTGTATGCAGGCAAAACGATGGCGTAGAGCGCCAGATGGCTGTGTCCCGCACGCGACGGCAGGAACGAGCCAACCGAATAGGCCTGTCCCTCCTGGCCCCGCACCAGGGAAAACAGGCGGCTGGAACTGCCGCTGCCTATGATGCTGTTCAATACCTTCATCGCGGCGTAATCCTCGCTCGATACCGCGGGACCGGGGAAACCCATGGCCAGCCAGGCCAGATTGGCGTCGGCCCGTTCCGTCGTCACCGTTTGCGATGCCGCCAGATTGATATGGCGCATGCCGCGCGGCAGGGCCGGCGCGTCCGGCGCGTCCGGCGCGTCCAGCGCGTTCCAGGCCGTTTCCAGGCGCGCGGCCATGAGTTCGGCGTCCATATGGCCTACCGCCGCGACGGCCATATTCGCGGGCACGTAGTATTGGGCATGGAACGCCTTGACGTCGTCCAAGGTCAAGGCTCCGATGGACTCGGCCGTCCCGAGTTCGGGATTGCCGTAGCCGCCGTCGCCGTAGAGCGCCCTCAAGAGACGGTTGTAAATCGTCGCGAAATGGGCATCGCGTTCCGCTTCGATGGCCAATAACCGCTCCCGCTGCAACCGGTTGAATTCCTCTTCCGCGAAGGCCGGATTCATCAGGACGTCCAAATAGATGGGCAATGCGTCGCGCCACGTATCCGTCGTGGCCACCAGGGTCAGAACCGCCATGTCCGGCAGTTGGGATTGCGACAGCGTAGCCCCCATGTTCTCTATCGCCTCGAAGATGTCCGCCTCGGAGCGGCTTGCGGTACCGCGCAACAGAAGGCTTTGCGTAAAGGCGGAAATGCCGGCCTGCTCGGACCGCTCGACCGCAGTTCCGGTGCCCACGAAGGTCTGAAAGGTCACGACGCCGGTCGATTTGTCTTCTTGCAGGAGCAACCGCAGGCCGTTGTCCAAGGTCAGCAGGACATCGCGCTCCGCCGGGACCGCGGACGTTGCGGCTGCGGGACGCAAACGGGCTTCCAGCTGCGTCCCGGGCTGGACGTACTTGCGCGCCACGGCGACCACGTCGGCGACGGTTATATCGCGTATGCGATCCAGATACTCGAAGCCATACAGCGGATTGCCGGTGAGAATGCCGTAGAAACCCAGGTACGAAGCCAGGTCGCGGCTGCGCTCGAATTGGCGCTCCAGGCCGGCGATCAGTACCGTCCGGGCCGTTGCCACTTCCGCCGGGGTCAAGTCCCCTTCCAGAATGCGTTCCATCTCGTACAGCAACGCGCCGCGGACCATCTCGGCCCGGGCCGGCGGATACTGGGCCGACAGGCTGAAAACGCTGGGATAACGGGTAGTGAAGTAAGAGGCGTCCGCGGCGGTCACCACGCCCAAATCCCTGACGATATTGCGATAGAAACGGGAACTGCGCCCTTCGGACAGAATGGATAACAGTACGTCCATGGCGACCATGTCGTCCCGATCCGAGATGGCCGGGCCCGGCCAAGCCATGTACAGGCGCTCCTGCTCGACGTCTCGGGTCAGTTCGAGCCGCTCGACGGTCGTCCGCGGTGCGAGCGCCGGCGCCGCCAGTGCCGGCAAAGGCCGGGCCTCCATGGAGCCGAAATGCGTCTTGACCTGTTGCAAGGCCGCTTCCGGCTCGATGTCGCCCGCCACGATGACCACCATGTTGTTGGGCACGTAGTAGGCCTCGAGCCATGCCAGAAAAGCCTCGCGCGTGATGCCCGAGACGGTCTCTGCCGTGCCGAGGATCGGCTGTCCGTACGGATGCGCGCCGTAAAACGCGCTACGGGCGCGGCGGAAGAAATAACTGTCCGGGTCGTCATCCCGCTGATCGCCCTCGCGGAGCACGACCGCGCGCTCGCGGAGCAGTTCGTCCTCGGCGAAGACGCCGTTGATCAAGAGGTCGGCCCACAGCGCGATCGCCGCGTTGACGTGCTCGCTGGGCAGAGAAATGTAGTATTCCGTGTAGTCTAGGGAAGTGGCGGCGTTGGACGTTCCGCCCCAACCTTCGATCACGGAGTCGACAAGGCCCTCGTACTGCGCGGAGCCCTTGAAAATCATGTGTTCGAAGAAATGGGCGATGCCGTTCAATTCCGGGGGCTCGTGAACTGACCCGACGCCGATCCATACGTTGACGGTCGCTACGGAGGAACCCGCCTTGGGCGCCAAAACCACGGTCAATTCGTTGTCCAGCGTGGTTACCGTCACGTCGTCGCGGACCGAGGCCCGCACCAAGGCCGGTTGGGCGCCGGCCAACCCCAGCTCGCTGATCCAGACCCCGAAGGCGCATAGGGCAATGGCGATGAACTGCACCCCAAATCTTGGCATTCAACCTGTCTCCTGCGCGAATAGCGGCGATGACGGCAGTATATACCGTACTTGGCATTTGGGAGGTAAAGGCGATTTCCGGCGCCAAACTACGTTGAGTCCATGTCCATTCCGCCTAACCGCTGCCCCATGTCTATGCTTTCACTGGATTTCCGGCGGACGTACAGGCGTAAAGAGAGCCTCTATGTCGGCGCAGAACTCCGGCTTTACGGCATAGACGCGTACTCGGTCTTGGCGATATACGGGCTGGAGCGACGGATTCGCGGCCAGTTGCGCCGCGGAATAAAGTTGCCTGACCTCAAAGCCCACCTTGCCCTGCTTCTGTCCGAGAAAAACATGGGTATAACCCTGTTCGCAGAGCCGCTTGGTCGCCCATGGGGAGGATAAAGGAATGCCTTCCAGGGAAGCTATGAGGTTGACCAGGTCGGTTACCTGATTTTCGTCCACGGGACGCTCCAACAGCGCGTATTGAGGAGGCATGGCGTTGGCGCGATGCGCCAACAGCGGAATCCACCACCCGGCATCCGCGCCGACGACCGTGCGTCCCCCGTACACTCTATAGCCGGGTACGAAGAATCGGGCGTCTGCGGGCGTATTGTCCCGGATCCAGTCCATGGCCAGCATATCCGGGCGCGTAACCATGTTGTATTGCTCGTCCAGAATGTCCCGCGTACGCGGCAAACTCGCCAGCACGGCGAGCAGGCACAAAGCGCCAGCCAACTTGGGGATGCGGCGCGCCCACGGATCAGCGTAGCGGCGCGCGGTCCATTCCAAAAGCCAACCGGCCGACCAGCCGCACAAAATGCTGAAAGGAATGTACATGGCGATGACGACGGCGAAATTCTGCAATTCGCTCATGAGAGGAATCTGCAGCAGGCTGAGCGCCACCAGCGAGCCCAGCGACAGGCCCCACGCGCCGATCAGGAAAGCTTTGCGATGAGCCACGACGACGGACCACAGCCAGGCCCAACCTGCCCATTGCTGGAGCCAACGCGGGTAGTAATCCGGAAGCGAGCGCCAAATCTGGTAGTCGTTCCATACCCATTGCTGGGGCGCGCCCTGCAAACTGGCCGCCGCCCTGCCAACCAGAAAACTGCCGTATAACCGGAAAAAATGAGGGACTGTGAGGAGCGCGCCCAAGGCGGCCGCGCCCAACAGGCTGGCTAGGCCGCGTTGCCAGCGGACGACGTCCCAGCCCCAATTAGGGGCTATCCAGAGCATGAGGAACAGCAGGGCGAAGGCCGCCATGAACAACGGCATGCGATAGTAGCAAAGAGCCATTCCGGCCAAGACCGCGCCGGCAGCAATCAATGGCTTGAGCTGCCAAGGGCGAGCGTCCGCCAGACGCCAGAGCAACAGCATCGCCACGGGCAATGCCGCCTGGCCGCTAAGTTGGGCATAGCGTCCCCAGTTGACGTACATGGCCGGCATATATGACAGCAGGCCACCACAGATCATGGCCGCGATGCCGGCCCACTTATTACCTTCCGCCACGCGTACGGTTATGGGATAGAGCGCCAGAATGCTGATGACGTTCAAGAGTTGGCCGGCCTCCAGCACAGCCTCCAGCCCCGTCAGATGGCGCACGGAGCCGTAGGCCGCCATGTTGGCATGGAAGCCGAACTGGTGGGTGAAGGACAGGAAGTCGGCATAGGGCCGCCAGTCGTTGAATAGGCCGCCCCGATCCAGCATCAGCTGGGTGATGAAGGCATGCTGCACGGAGTCTCCCCAGAACGGAGCGTGCAAGGAGGAGAGAGGCCCCAAGCGGGTTATGACTAGCCCGCCCAAGACGACGAGAAAGGCCACGTCAGCGGATGAACGCAGATGAAACGGGGTCAAGGGAGGCAGGCCTTGCGGTCCGGGATCCCGCCATAAAGCGATGGTACGGACACACAACGACGCGAGCCCCAGTCCTATAGCAAGCCAAGGTACGCCTAGCCCCAGAGACAAGCCCAGCAGATCGAGCCAAGAGTAGAGCAGAGGATAGAGCGCTATGGAGGCCCCGGACGCCATACAGAGGCGAGCGATCCAATGGTTTAGGGGATCATCCGGATCGCGGGTGCGGATCCACGCCACAAGGCCCCAGCCTGGCACGGCAAAAATCAGAAAACCCCACCAAAGAACCTGGATCATGAACCAGAGCCATTCCATCCCGTCTGCGAGGAGGGCGAAACGCGAAAATACGAGCCTGAAGGTCAATTGGGCATTGACTGGTTGGTCCCCTACGTAGAAACTGCCATCGACATAGGAAGCCGGACGGCCTGTTCCCAAGCGCAAAGTCCTGTCATTGATGGGACGTATCTCCAACCGCAGCGAGCGATAAGACGACGCAACGGTTTGAGGCCAGGCAATGCGTACCCACTGCCTGCCTACAGAGGACGGAACGCGTATCGAGGCCTGGGCTACCATCCGACCTCCAGGATGCTCATAGAGGAAGGCTTCAGCCGCCTGTTCCTTGTCATGGCTCTCCACGACCAGTTCTACGGCACTCAGGCCGCGCTGTTTGATGAAGAACGTTTGCGACACAGCCTCGTTGAAGATCGCAATGTCGTCCGTAGCCGGTTGATAGTCAAGAACATAGGAGCGCGCGCACCCTGCAATGAACAAGGCGAACATTCCGTACGCAAGGATTTTGCCGATCCCAGCGAGGCGAATCAGCTGGTAGAGAGTGACGAGCAAGGAAATGGCTTTACGATAGAATGCGGGAGCAAAGGACGGATCTGTCCTATTGTGAGACAACACGCTCCCAACAGGCAATTATGGCTTTCTCTCCAGCGACGCGCATAGTAGGCAAGGCCACCTATAGAGCCCACGCCAACATTGCCTTCATCAAATACTGGGGCGCGCGCGATTCGGATCTCAATCTGCCTTTTACCCACTCCTTAAGCATGACGCTGAGCCACGCTCATACCACTACTACGGTAGAATGGCGGGAAGGGATCGGTACAGACACGATATTTATTAACGGGATTGAGTGCGTCGGATCTGCACGCCAAAGGATAGTCGATCACTTGGATCGGATCAGGCACTCATGTTCCCAGCCTCTGACAGCCCGCGTATACAGCCGGAACAGTTTTCCCACGAGTGCTGGCATTGCCTCCTCCGCCAGCGGATTTTGCGCCTTGACGCTGGCGGCTCACGCGGGGTTGCATGGGGAAGTCAAAGATCGGGATATCCAGCCGCTCGCGCGGTTGGCCCGATTGGCGAGCGGATCCGCCTGTCGCAGTTTCTATGGCGGCTTCGTAGAATGGCGGGCTGGCGACGATCATGGATCGAGCGAACCCGTCCAGCTGCATGAGGCTTCCCACTGGAACTTGCTGGACTGTGTCGTAGTGGTCAGCACAGACGAAAAAACTGTCAGTAGCCAAGAGGGTCATGGATTGGCTAGTTCCAGTTTTCTTTTGCCGTCACGGATCGAATACGTCAGCCAAGCTTGGCCTTCGGCCAAAGCGGCTGTTCGCGCGCGCGACTTGAAGGCGCTGGGTTCAATCATGGAAATGGATGCCCTGTTTATGCATGCCGTCATGTTGACTTCGCGGCCGCCTTTACTGTATCTCAATTCCGTTTCCGTTGAATTGATTCGTACCGTCTTGGCATGGCGGGAGCAGGATGGGATGCCTGTGTATTGCACCATGGACGCCGGTTCCAATATTCACTTGATTTGTGAATCGCATTTACAGGATGAACTTTTTCAGCGACTTAGCGGGCTGGAATACGTACAGCAAGTTATCGTCAATCATCCAGGACCGAATCCAATTCAACTTATCAAGCATTTAGCATAACAAGTACGTGCGGCACGGCACCTGCACCATCTGGTTCTTCGTGGAACCGCTAGGCCAGTGGCACACGGCCATGGATTGGGCACGCTAGTACACGGTCAGATTGATAGGGATACGTGTCCAAAGCGCAATTTCGCCTACGTGTTGCCTGCGTAAGGTAGTCGACAATTTAGCCAAGTATCTATAGAAACATGACGGAGTACTAGGTGCAGGCTGTAAGGGATCACCCGCGCTACCGTCAGGCCGAGTACCTGCCCTGGTCTGCGACCACCTGAACACCCATACTACCGCCTCGTTCTACCAAGCGTTTCCGCCGGCCGAAGCGCTCCGCCTGGCACCGCGCGTACGCTTGGTGTTTACGCCTCGGCACGGTAGCTGGCTCCACAGGGCCGAACCGGAACTGAGCATCCTGACGTGGCAGGCTCTGGCCCCACGCATGGCGACGCAGGCCGCGGTTCATGTGCAGGTCCCCGCGTGGGCGGAGGCCCGCAACGATGTCCAGATGGGCATCGACTGGCAGTTCCACACCGCGTACGACTCAAGAAGTTGTACCCCACAATTGAAACATGATGAAATACTAGATTCTGTGGAACTTTGAATGCCAGCCAGAATCGGGTTTTCCCGGCCACAGGGAGACTGAATGGGACATCCTGCACGCTCCCCGGTTAGCCTCCAGGGGGAGTCGATTCCCTGGCCCTTGGCTCCGAGGAAGTTTCCCCATGATTGTGCTGACCGATGCCCAATGGTTCTGCCTCCGCCCTTTTCTGCCTAACTGTTCCGGCCTATACGTAGGCAATGAAACGCGTTGTCGCCTTTTCATGGCCGCGTTGTGCTGGATGGCGCGGTCGGGTACCCCTTGGCGACGGTTGCCCCCCCCCCGAGTAGGGGAAAGGGAACTCGGTCTATCGCCGCTTGGCCCACGGGTGCGATCAGGGCGTCTGGCCGCGCCGGATGGCCTACCTGCAGGCCGATCCGGAGCTGTCCGCGGGGCGGCTGGACAGCACGGTCGGGCGCGCGCACGTGAGCGCAGCGGGCGCGTCCCAAAAGAAAGGGCGGGATCCCGCCCTCGGTCGCAGCCGAGATGGCTTCAGATCCCAGATCCACATCCTGACGGATCAACGGGGCACCCCCTGTGTGCGAGCCTGACGGGCGGCCAGCGCCACGACCGTACCCACGCCCGGGCCTTGGTCAAGGCCTGAACCGGCGCGCCCCTGCCGCGTCCGATCGCGGACCGGGCCTATGACCGCGACCCCTTCCGCGCTTGGCTGGCGCCACGGGTCATTGAGGCCGTCATTCCGGACCGGCACCGACGCCTGAACCCTCAGTCTCACGCCCTGGAACAATACAAGGCGCGCAACGCCGTGGAACGGGGCATCGCTGGCTCAAGCACGGGCGGCGCGTGGCTACCCGCTATGATAAATATGCACATCGTTGCTTGGGCTTTCTATATCTGGCCGGGGCCTGGATCTGGCTGCAGTCAAAGCTCCACACTGCCTAGAGTCAGATTATTTCAATGTGGCCATCATTCTTGGATGATGGATAGAAAGATAAGCAAAGCATTTACAAGCTAAGCTACGCATCTTCAATGAGGCTACCAATCTGTAGTAGTCGTGGCATGCATAAACAGAGTATCTATTGCTATAATAATTTCCAGTGAAACTGCTGTATTGTAGCATTAGTACTCCATCATGTTTCTATTGAAGGATACAGATGTTTGAGGCGCACGCGGGCGTCGGCGGTGCAGAACTGCCAATGGATGCCTTTTCGGCCATGTTGAGCCAGCTGCCGTGCCGGGGCGTAAACACCAGCTGGACGCGCCGGACCAGGCGCTCCGCCTCGGCGCGCGGAAAGGCCCGGAAAAAAGAGGTGTAGGCATGGGTGTTCAGGTTGTTGCAGACCAGGATCAGGCGCTCGGCCGCGCGGTAGCACGGGTGGTCGACCAGGGCCTTGACCTGGCGCGCCCAGTCCACGGCCGTGCGCCGCGCGGTGACGCGGGCCGTGCGCCACGGGCCCAGCGGCTCTACAAACATCCCGATCGTGCAGGGGCCGCACCGCACGTATTCGTAGTCGTAGGTGGCGGGATGGCCCGGGCGCGCCGGATGCGACGGCCACTTGTCGGCCCGCAGGAATTTGGCGTGTTCGTCCATGCAGATCACCGGATAGCGTGCATCGTAGGGCCGGCTATAGCGATCCCGCACCGCTTCCATCCGGCTCACGAAGTCCGCTTCCGGCGGCACCGGCGGATAGCACCGCGGCATCCGTCGCCAGGGCGTCAGTTCTTTTTTTAGCACGCGGCGCACGGTTTCATAACTGATGCGGGACGCAATCCCCCGCGCCATCAGCTCGCGGGCCAGCGCCCGCAACGTCCCGCGCGCCTGGCCGGCTGGCGGCGCGGACTGGGCCCGCTGCAGGAGCTGCGCTTCGCCCGCGCCGTCCAGCCGGCGGGCCCGCGGTGCCTTGGGCTGGCGCGCCAGCGCTGCGGCCGGCCCTTTGTCCACGGCCTGGCGGCGCCAGCGGCTCACGCTGACCGCCGAGACGTCCCACGCGGCCGCGACGGCTTCGTCCGTCCACCCCGTGCCCTGCGGGCCCGCGTCGCACTTGAGCAGGGCGCGGGCGCGCACGGCTTGCCACAGGGGCGGGCGTCGGCGTCCGCCGCGGCCTTGGGCGATGCGGGTCAGGTCTTGCCGTTCGGAGGCGGTCAGGTGCAGGGCGTATTTCAGGGACATGGGAAACCCTCGTCGGGTGGGCTGGGTCATGGGATCCGTATTATAACCCATCACTGGTTACATGACCGTGTACTAGATTCCCATGGATATCAAACTTATATGGAATTCATTGGAGTTGCTTTAATTGCCATGAGGCCGCCGCATTGTAACGGTGGAGACTCTGTAAGTTGGATCGGATTCGGTCCCGGATGGTTGAGCTTCAATGGAGCCACCGCAGTGCAGCGGTGGAGACGCGGGTGCAGAACTTCGACCGACACGGCAGCATCGACATGCTTCCTTCAATGGAACCACCGCAGTGTAGCGGCGGAGACACAAAATCTGACCTACTACGGGTTTGCACGAGAGGTTGCTTAGAGTTGGACATCGGATATCAAAACCGAACGAGCGTGAATTTTCTCAGGAACAACGTCTGTATCTTTTTGATCTGGTGACGGAACATTGTCCATAGGCCGATCGGTTCGCCTATGCTGAAAACCGTCTATGATATCTTCGCTGTAAGCGAACTGTCCTTGAACCCATTCCAAATAGCAAAGCCTAGGGCAGTAAACAAATTCATTCAACATTCTGGCCGGAACAAAATCTGGTATATCCGTGATTTGATCTTTAGCACTCTTCATAGTGGAAAAACCGCCTACTCTAAGCCGGAAAAGATTGGGTAAAATTTCGATACTTACCTTGTGTGATGCGTCGGCTGCGGTATATCTCCACAATACCCATGGATTGGAGGAAATCTCTATCCGGTTGCAGATTTTGAAGTTCGGCTAAACTTAGGAGAGAGCGGATAGTATCCAATCTCAAGGGATTTTCCCAAAGAGGCCACGTGATACATACGCCCGTATCTTTATTTTGTGAAAAGCCAGTAGTATGCAACGTATTTTTGCTTGGTGCAGTGGGGAAAAGAGGAAGGGCTTCCACCGCAAGGCGATTAGCGCCACGCATTGTCTTGGCCGAATCCTTGTCGGGTGCTTTCCAGCGTAAAGCATGCCTTCGATCTTCAAAAGGATCCCATCGCATGCCTAACTTCTCATCCAAATATCTCCACTGTTCAAATAACGATGTGTACAAGTGATCAGAATCGGTTCTCTGCACCAATTCTTTCATCGTGCCAATGAAATGCTGATGTCCTGTTCCACTCATGGTGCGCAATGCGGTATCTTGAATTGTATCTTCCCGATGCGATGTCCTCAGGGCATCACAGCCGAAAGACGCGATGAAATCTGCTGAGAGGCGATTCTTGGGCGTAGCGATTTCATAGGCCTCACGAGATACATGACGAAAGTCGCCAGAACTGACTTTCAGATTCTTGGCGAAATGCAACGCCTGAACACTGCTCACCGCTTTAAGCGGAGGCATGAGTAACTCAACCAATCTCTCCTCGGCAAGTGCGTGATTGCAGATAAGAAAAGGAGACCATCGACCGTTCCGTATTCTCCACGCAAGCCGCCAGTCGGACGATGGAGATTCCCGCGTAACGGTATGCAATGTACCGATTGCTGCCAAGAATCCAAGTAGGACATCTCCAGGAAGCCCTTTAAGGCACAGCTCGCATTCGGATTTATTCTTCATCATTATGACTCTCTTCCCATTCGCTTCGCCTCCAATCGCTAAGTCGTAATAAAGCTTCTAGCCAAGCTAGCCCCCACCATCCGTAGCGCCGCGTTAACTGCCAATAACGGTCTGCCATTCCCGCGTCAAGGCGTTCAAGATTGGTAGGACCGCCCCAATGCATTCGATAGTTGTCTAGATTGAATTCCGTCTTGACGTATTGGTCATCAGATACTACAGGAGCGAATGGCCGACAGCGACCATGGTGACTTGCAATCAGATACAAAACCAGATCACGTAAATAGCCTTTTTCCGGTAATAGAGCCGGTTCGCTTTGAGCTAGTCGAACGGATAATAATTCATGCCGTCCGCCTTTAGGATATTCGGAAAGTATCTGAGCGCGACGTTGGGTCTTGGGCATCAGGGAGGACTTCGCGAGAGGTTCGCCTATATGCCAAGGAACGCCGCCGTACAGTAGTGCCTGGAAACGTGGATCGGCTTTGCCTAAGTCATGCAAGAGGCCAGCCCGCGAGACGGCATCCACTAATTCCTCTGACAGTCCGCATCCTATGGCATAACGACGGGCAAATGTCTTAACGCCTAGGAGATGATTACGTAATTTGACAGGCTTTTTATTTGGATGAGAAATCCCTGATGCCGTCATATCGGATTCGTCGCTGAAAGTATCAACGGAGATATCTAAATTGCCCATCCGGTTGAGTCCGATCAGAATTGCGCCTGCGCCGACTATATGGAGACGATATCCTTGGCTCGATTTACCTAAATCATTAGCCGTTTTCGCAAGCCATGACCATTGGTCCAGTAGCAACGAAGAAACCGCAACGATTGCGGAAAGCAATTCGTCCAAGGCTAGGTTGAGGGTGCTGGAATCTTCGTCGAATTTTTGTTCTATGTGCTCCAGAAGAGCAAGCGCTTTTTGTTTGATGCAATTGGGCCAGACATCCACCAGTGTCGGGTGTAGACGGAGAATGGGTGTGGCTCTAGCTAACCGATATGCCCGATCTCCAATGTCCAACAATGCTACAGAATCAAGAGCGTCGGGCGGGAGGTCACCGATCTGCTCAAACGCTCCTGGATGGGCTGTGGGAATTACGATGACATCGCCAGGCCGAATGTCATTTGGCTCAAACGTGATATCACTTGCGGTGGTATCGCTACCTCGCCAGCGGAGCACTCGATGCTCTGCAATATCAGTCTGTACTGTTTCTGTTTCATTTTCGATCGTTTCTTCGCCTTCTACGTCTCCGCTTTGGTCAATAGCGTGCCCTCCTGTCAACCACTGCTTGAATATGCCGATGGGCACAGGTAAGGTCTCGACACTACTAGGCGGACACAACAACAACGCTTCAATGGCTTGATCAGCTTTGGCTAAATCTAGATCGGCACGCCAACAAACTTGTATATCAGCCGTATGTTTTTGCGCTCCATGCAAAAATATGGACACATCTGGCGTTGGTTGCGGTTCAGGAGCGGTCTGAGCCCATAGGTCGCAATGAGCCGGAAGCATAATTGGGGCATCTGAGGTGGGCGAATTTAGTCTTTCGGCATCGTTGTCGTCCTTGAGCAGGGCATTCATGCGAGCAATTCCGAAATCAATCTTGCCGTCTTTGTCTTTGTGATTGTTAAGCCAGTTCCAAGTCTCGAGAAGCGCCGAACCATAAATTGGGTCAATACCCTTTTCTGCCTGATCTTTGCGAATGAGGATGGAAGCGCGGCAATGAATAGGACGGCCCATGCGGTTTAGACGGCCAAAACGCTGACGAAGAGCGTCTAGACTGGCGCATTCGGTCACAAGACCGTCAAAATCTAAATCGGCACCAACCTCCAACGTCTGCGTAGCCACCACAATCAACGGTTGTGTCGGAGCCTCTCGCCGTTCAGATTGAAGATGCTTCAGATGGTCGTTTACCACTGCGTCTTTGTCGAGAGCACGCATTCGCCCCGTTAAGAGTATGGCTTTAATGTCTTTCTGTCCTTCCAAAATCATCTTATAAGTTTCCCGTGCGGTAGCTACCCGATTGGCAAATGCTACAACTGCTTTTCGCTGATCGCTTACCAAATCTACAGCCGTATTCGCCAGTGTCTTGGCCAATTCAGCTATAGCCTTTTTTCCTTTTGCCTTTTGGACTATGCGTAAAGTCGTTGGCTTATGTGCCAATTGGCGGCGACCAAGCGGATGATCGGGATTCCGATTTTCATTTGATGGATCCTCAAACGTGTTCAGACCGGGGGGCGGCGTAGCTGACATGACCACACAGCGGAAAGAACGATTGAGGGGATTGTCAGCCCATTGTCGATAACGTTGAACCGATTGTAAAGTCTGTAAAAAGGGTTGCGCGCAATGCGCCTCGTCCAGAAATATAAGGCTGTCGTTGGCAATCAAGCCGGCATAAATAGGCCAAGAATGATAGGAGCGTCCGTAAGCGCGGAATAACAAACGCGATCCAATTTGGTCTACTGTCGAGGCGACGATTGCAGGTTGCAGAGGAGAATGTGCCCATGCTTCCGACCTATACATGCCTCCCCTTAATGAATAACTGGCTAACGGCAACGTTTCCCGGTCCGGATGGACATTCTCGCTATAAGGCCATTCACCATGTGCGATTAAACGCAACCTATCCGCCACTTCTTTCAGAATACCGTCCTGAGATTCTTGGAGGCAGTGCGCAATGCATCTTGCTCGTTCGTACGCTTGATCCACAATGACGCGTCTATCGACGACGAAGAAAATACGGCGCGGTGCAGTGATATTCTGCCGTCGGCGCAGCCGCAGAGCCTGAGTTGCCAACGTAAACACGGCAATATCCAGACAAGCAGTTTTACCGGATGCCGTTGGCAAAGCCAGCGCATCCGGCCATGCATCTTCCCATTGATCGATGGCTTCTTTTGCAAGCACTTGTTCCGCTAAGGCTTGTTGCCAGGCAAACGGCGCTTTACCCCACAGCTCTCTGAAGAATTGAGAAAAATCTGAAGCTGTCAATTCGTCCATAGCGATCAAGTTTCTTTTCCCTATCTATCCATTGGTCGGCAGAAACCGTAACCCCGAAAACGTCCTGCGCCAACAATTATGGGACCGCGCACCCGTTCGTCAAAGATAATCACCGCATGAGTATGGCTACGAGCTCCCCCATCGCTTTTCCGCAGCAAGGGGGGAAAGTCTCTGACATGGGGTACTCCCTCCACCAAAGAGACGGGCTGCAAAATGACCTCTCGCGGGCGAGGCAAGCCAATTCGTTGACACCCGTCTTTTACGTTTTCGGCCACTCGCTTCCACTTGTCCTTACCCTTGAAATGCCTGTCAAGCGCTATCGGAGTTATACTGGCCCAAATCTGCGATGCAGCTGTCCATGTGTTGGGAACAAGAGCATTCGGCGGCTGGTCGCGGACTTCCAGTTCAATGTCGGTCTCCAGCCATTGGCCATCAAACAACCTGTGTCGCTTCGGTAGTCCCGTATCTCGCTCAAACAGAAAAGATTCTAGACATTCCCCCACTTCCTGCGGATTTAACGAGCGAGGCAAGGCAAGAGCTAATCCCATGGAACGACCATCGGCATGCTGGGTTCCTACGAAAGGCAAGGGTAAGAAGGCCATATGGGGATCCCTACTAGGCGTTCCATTGGGTTTATGCCCGCTCAGCCATTCAGGAGGCGGTTGTTTTGGACAAGCGCCCATTAGGGTTTTATGCAAGGCTTGCGTGAGTTTAAGCGTCATGGGTAGATACGTATGCTTCCGCTTGACGGCAAGCACAATCAAGTTTGGGTCAAAAAGTGATACGGGTTCTTCTGGCGGCAGATCTTCTCGTGCTCGTTCATAACCCTGCCAGCGAGTCATCGGCGGCCGAAGCGATAAACTGTAGGCTTCTTTCAGTTCGTCAAGTCGCCCTGCTTCCGAAACCCGCAAATGAAGGGTAGCCCGTCCTGTGCGGGGATACCAGTTCGGCACGAACTCTTCCTCTTCCGCTACCCACATCTGTACTAATGATGCTGAGTGCCCTATATGTGTAACCTTAGCAGCCAGTTGGACTAATAACGATGCATATTCCGATCCCAACTCATGCTCCGACCATGCCATATACACTATAGGATCATAGGGTATCGCCACCGGAAAACCTCGAGCTTGGCGTTTTCGGTATTCCGACCAAGAGGTGGATGTCTTGGCTTTCGCATCATTGACCGGTACGTAACTAACGACGCTTGAACGTATTGAGCAATCGGAAGCAGCGATAGCTGGAGGGCCTAGCGTGGCAAGCCAACGCAATGCCCGGCCTTCCGCTGGATCCTCTCCAGTTTCAAACCACGCAGCCGACAGAGCCATAAAGACCCTATCAGGATGCGGAGGCCATTCTGCCTGCTTTTTGTTCGGGCCATCGGACGCTGCCATCGCCCATCCGTTTAGATATCGAATGCCTAAAGCAACCATACGCTTCTTATTCCTTTGAAGCACTTGACAGATCTTGGCTTCTCCTCACCAGTTCAACCAAATCAGAAGAGGGCGTTAGTTCAATTTCCCCTTCCCAAGGCAATCCTGCGTTTTTCGCCTCAGCAATAGCAGTTGCCAGCAAGTCAAGCGCGTCGTCAGGTTCCAAATGAAACTTACGAGGCGTTTGCCCCGGACGCTCAAGCAACTCCCATACTGGCTCCTGCAGAGCAAATAACTGGCACCGAGATCGAAGATCAGTATCGCAGCGCGCCAAGGTTCCTGCAGCAAGGGCGATTGCAGCCAAGACAGTTCTCGCGACAAGGTCAACTCCGTGCTCAGAGCGAGGCTTTCCATCAAGCGGAAACCTTAATCGACGCAAGACAGACAACGACAGAACAGTAGTTTGGGTAGCCTTGGATATGGTAAAACCACCATCCGTTATGCTCGGAAGAATGTTGCCGTGATTGTGATCAGAAGGATTTTTACCTTTTTCACGCGTTTCCTTGTCCTTGGCTAGAGTCCATGCTGGTTCCCGGTCTCTTTCAGTTTCGCGCAAGTATAACGGACCGGCTTCTTTTCTAATCTCAGCAGGATCGATGCGGCTTTCCGTCTTTACGCCCGGACTGGCATCAAAGCCTATGATTTCTGAAACTATCGCTCGCTGAAATTTAGCTCCAAGACCGCCTCTGGGCCCCGTAGAATCCCATAGGCCGAACACCAAAGCTGTAGGACAGAGTCCAAAAAGGCCCGTAGCATGGCGAATATCCGCATGATCCAAAGTCTGGCCTTTGTCTGATTTACGGAAAATTTTTCCGTCAAAGCAACTGTCGCGGAAAATCGCATCCGCAATTCGGTGAGGAGCTTCCAAACTGGTAACGGAAAACTTCTTGATGAGGCAATCTTGATCAAAGTTCGTTATCAGCAATGGCAATTCCACCTTGCCGCTCCGATGCGCTTCCAGCAAAGCCAGCTCCATGCGATTGGCTTGCGATTGAACCGAATCCAGCAAGACGCATACTCGCTTCTCTTCCGTTTCAGGATTAAAACGTTCTTCAGTCGCATAGGCTCCGCCCTCATATGTCGGGGGAAATACCTTATCTCCAGGTCCTCCCGCCGGTTGATGCTCCGTTATGCAACGGAGCGCTGCTGCTGAGCTAGCGACAATGTCTTTTAAGGTTGGAAAGTCAATGGCCATCAGATCTCCTTCAGCCGAAATGGCCGCTTAACACGCCTTGCAAGCGCCATTCAGCGCAAGCATATCATCAAGAACGATTATAGCATACATTTCAAGTACAAGGTAAGCTACACATAACGTGATTAGCTGCGACTACGGCTTTTGCTTGGATATCTCTACAAGACACGGGATACCTTGCTATACTTCCCAGCATCGTGGACATACTTTACATCCATCCGGCCAAACAGGAAGTAGAGGCCAAGTTCGGCCGGTACCGAGCCAGCCCCTACTACCCCCTCATCCCCGTCGGCGTGATAGGGATGATGAACCTCTTGCGCCGACAGGGATGGGACGCGCAAGGCCTCAATTTTCCCCTGGAAATCATGTTGGACACAGGGTTCCAGCTGGATGCGTGGTTGCAGGGTATCGAGAACCCGCCGCGTCTGGTCCTGATTGACGTGCATTGGTACGAGCACTGCTTCGGGGCGATGGACGTAGCCCGGCACGTACGCAAAGTCCTGCCCGCGGCCAAAATTCTGGTCGGCGGGTTGACCGCCACCTTCTGGGCCGAGGAGATTCTGCGGACCCATCCGGAGATCGATTTCGTGATTCGAGGCGATGGCGAGCTGCCTCTCCTGAAACTTGCGGAGAAGATATGCGGCGGCGCGGATCATGGTTGGGACGCCGTGCCGAATCTGACCTGGCGCGAACAAAAGAAAATCAAAAACAGCCTGGAATTCCATACGGCGGACGCGAACATGCTGGACGATCTGGATTTCGTGTCGACCGACTGGCTGCTCCACGCCCCGGGGTACGGGGCCTTGCAATATACGGGCGGCGGCCGCATTGAACCTTACAATCCGACGCGCCGGGGGCACTGGCTGACCGTGGGTCGGGGATGCGTGTTCGACTGCATCTACTGCGGCGGCGGCAAGAAATCCCATGCGGATCTGGCCGCGCGCAACGGATACGTCATGCGCAACCCCGCGGGCGTCGCGGACGACCTGGAACGCTTGGCCGCCGAAGGTTACCAGCAGGTATCCCTTTCCCTGGATATCGCCACGTTCCCGGCCCCGTGGTGGCGCGCCTTCTTTGCGGCCATGCAGGCCCGGAAGATACGCATCGGCCTATACAACGAGTTTTTCCAAATCCCTTCGCCGGAATTCCTTCGCCAGTTCGGCGCAGCGGCCGATCTGGAACATACGGAAGTGGCGATTTCGCCTCTCTCCGGCAACGAGGAAGTGCGCCGTCTCAACGGCAAGCATTACGGCAACGAACGTTTCCTGGGCATGCTGGAAAACCTGAAGGCGTACCGCATCCCCATCTTCGTCTATTTCAGCCTGAACCTGCCGGGTGAAACCATGCTCACGTTCCGCGAAACCCTGAAACTGGCGGAGCAGGTGGGCAAGGCGTATCCGGCGGACCGCCTGCGCATGCTCAATCCCTGCCATACGATTGATCCCATGTCCCCCATGAGTCGCCTGCCCGGCCATTTCAAAATTCATGTGGAATACAACACGTTCCGCGACTACTACGAATACTGTCGTACGACCGCCTGGGAGCCGCGGTTCGTGCAACGGGGCGAAAAGCGGGGCTTCGCCATGGAAGGCCGCCCTACCCAGACCGTGGAACAGATGGCCCGAATCTGGGATATGTTCGCCCAGTCCCAGCGGTTTCGTTGTTTTCCCGTGGCTCGCGTTTGGTAACGGGGTTCCCGCCGCGCAGACGCCAAAACGGCCTACCGGCGTTTTCGCCTCAAACGCCGGAGCGAATCCCCCAGCCCCTCGTTCAGATTCAGGACGGGCCGCAGCCATTCGAGATAAACGGCTCCCAGGACAGGCATCGCGATCAACGCGAGCAGGATCCCGTATTCGCCGCCCGTACCGCGCGCGGCGCCGTCAGGCCGCAGGATCAAATCAAGGCTCGCCCCCGCCACGGCGGCAACGGCCAGAACCACGGTCGTCAACACCCACAGGCGAAACATGCGATAAAAGGATTCCAGGACGATGGCCAGCGTAACGGACCAGACAGCTATCGGCAAAGCCCAGGTCAAGGCCAGCCTTTCCAGAATGGAGCCGCCCGTATTGGCCCATCCCGCGTAGCTGTCGTAGACGCCCATGAGGGAACGCCCGCTGAAGATCAGGAAAACCAGGACGAAAACTGCCCTTACCCAAACTGCCATACGAACCCCGTGCCCGCGGCCGGGCTGCAACCAAAGAGGGGAGCCGATCGGCTCCCCTCTTTCTACCACGGGCGGAACGCGATGTCCACCCTCCCGCGCGCCGGAATGAGACGGCTACGCCTGTCGCAACCGTTTCATGGTGGCGCCGAAACTCTCGTTCAGATGCATCCGCGGGCGAATCCATTCTAGGTAAAGAATGCCGGGTGCCAGAGGAATGAGGAGCCAAGACGCCGCCAAGCCCCATTGGTTCGGGACTCCGGCCGTCCAGGCCGCGCCGAGGCTGACGATAGCCATAGGCACGAACGTCACGGCCGCCAAACCCAGGATCCCGAGGCGGAACTTGCGATAAAAACCTTCGGAAAAGATAGCGCCCGCCATGGCCAGAACGAGTATGGGCAACGCCGCGGCTACGTAGCGCTCCATAACGAGCATGGGCAACGCCGCGGCTACGTAGCGCTCCATAACGGAGCCGCCCCCTGACATCAGTCCGGTTACGAAATTGCCGACGGCATTGATACTGAACAACGCGAATAGCGCAGCGAAAAGCAATCGTACTGCTGTAGCCATGACCTACCTCCGTGCCTCAGACTGGAACCGCGTTTCATAAGATAGGCTACGCGGACGCCGCTTGAAGTCGGAACCTTACATTTTTGGCATACCGAAGATTAACGGTTTATCAAGGGTGCCGGATGGGCCCATCCGCCGACGTCGCGTAGGATGGGGGAGGCAAAAACAGCCCTTATTCCCATGCGCGGAGAGCCGCGTCTGGAAGGCGGCGCTCCGTATTCTTGCATCTCCGCGCCTTCAGCGTTGTTCTGCGCATTCCGCGCGCCGGCTTTGATGGCATCCGGCCCCCATGTGCGACAAGGGATCCATGGTACGCGCCTTGCGACGCAGCGGGAAGTCTTTAAACGAAGCCGGCGTAGGCGCAGGACAGCGACGCGCAAATCCGCGCGCGCTGTCAGCGCAGATCGGACAAGGGTTTGCGTCCGCATCGCAACGCCGCGCGGCGCAAGGCGGATCGCCTGCGGGGCGCGCGGGCTTCCCCGCTGGGAGAAGCCCGCGCGCAATGCCTGCATCGCCGACAATGGGCCTCAGTGAGGCAGGCTCACGCGGCTGCGTACTTCGCTCCAGGCCCTGTCCAGTCCCAGGTAGGGACGAATCCCTTCAAGATAGGCGATGCCCACAACGGGAATCAGGGCCAAAGCGGCAACGAGGGCGTAGTCCCCGCGGATCGCTCCGCTCGCCATAGCCCAACCGATGCCCGCCAAGCCCAGAAAGGTCAGGCCCAGCCAAACCAGGATCCAGGGCCGCAGCGCGCGGTAGAAAGCCTCGAAGCCGATCGCGGCCAGCACGGCCCATGTCGCCACCGGGACGCCCGGCGAGAGAATCACCCTCTCCCAGAGCGATCCCCCATCGCTGAACCACGCCGTGAAGGCGAGGATCAACGCCACGGCGCTGAGCGCCGCGTACAGCACGCCAAACAGTAAGCGGATTGAAAAGCGCAACATGTGATTCCTCCTGTTCCGAATGGAATTCCCAAGACGCATACCGGAACCGGACTTTCGGGTCGGCCTCGGCAACGACGCCGGGCTTCATGCGTCCGGATTCGTCACCGACCGACCTCTGAATCCGTACCGTACGTCCATTCTGAAGGCAGGCTGTCTCCTCGTTTATCCACAGAAGGCGGATACTTGGTTATAATAGTAGGGCCGTACGGCGCGGAACCGCGTGCCGTTTGGCCCATTCCGTGGATGAAACGCCATTGCCGCCGGGTTCCCTTGAACCAATGCCTGCCATCGCCCCATCCCGCATCACGCGGGTAGACGACTTCAATCAAGCGGATGCAGGACAGCGCCGCCGCGCGCAACGCGATCGCCAGGGCCTGGTGTTGACCGCGCCCCAAAGAGAACGCGCGGTCATCGTAGGCGTTGAATTGGCGTCGGAGCCCGGCCTGCTGCCCTTGGCGGACTCGTTGGACGAATTGACGCGCTTGGCCGATACGGCCGGTCTTGACGTCTTGGACCGGGTGACGCAACGCCTGCCGTCGCCCCACCCGGCCTCGTTCATCGGCTCGGGCAAGGTGCAGGAACTGGCGGCGGTCGCGGCCGACGAGCAGGCCCAAGTGGTCATATTCGACATCGAACTGTCGCCCCGCCAGCAGCGGGTTCTGGAAGAGGCGTTGGGGCAAGAGGTCAAGGTCATTGATCGCACCGCCTTGATCCTGGACATCTTCGCCAAGCACGCGCGCACCCGCGAAGGCATCGTGCAAGTGGAGTTGGCCCAGTACGAATATCGCTTGCCGCGCCTGACGCGCGCGTGGACCCACTTGGCGCGCCAGGCGGGCGGCGGCGCGGGCGGCAACGGCGGCGGCGTGGGCTTGCGCGGGCCGGGCGAAACCCAGCTGGAAATGGATCGCCGGCAGATCGGCCGCCGCATCGCCAAACTCCATACGGAGCTGCAGAACATTCGGGCGCATCGGCAACGCAGCGCCGCGCGCCGCGCGCACGACCTGATGCCCCGTTTCGGGTTGGTGGGGTATACGAACGCCGGCAAGAGCACGTTGTTGAACCGCCTGACGTCGGCGCAGGCCTACGCCGACGACCAGTTGTTCGCGACCCTCGATCCCCTCACGCGCAAATGCGCGCTGGCGGACGGCTTGCAGGCGTATATGACCGATACCGTCGGCTTCATCCAGAAACTGCCGCCGTCCCTGGTCGCGGCTTTCCGCGCCACCCTGGAGGCCGTCACCGATGCGCACCTGCTGATTCACGTCGTGGACGCGAGCCATCCGAACGTGGAAGAGCACATCGCCGTGGTGGAAGACGTGCTGGACACTTTGGGCGCGGGCCGCACGCCGGCCGCGCTCGCGCTGAACAAAATCGACCGCGTGCCGGCCGGCAGCGATGCGCTCGCGCAGTTGCGCGCGGCCAGCCGCGCGCATTACGCGGCCGTCGTGCCCCTCAGCGCCGCGACGGGAGAAGGCGTCCCCGCCCTGCAACGGGCCTTGGCCCAATGGCTCCACGCCCAGATGGATGCCGTGTCCGTCGTCATTCCCTATGCCCGCGGCGACCTGGTGTCCCTGATTCACCAATGCGGCCAGATCAGCGCCGAATCCTACGACGCGGCCGGCACGCGCATCGACGGGCGGGTCCCCCGGCACGTAGTGCCCCAACTGGCCGGTTTCGCCTGCCGCTAGCGGCTTGCGCAGACCCTGTCTTTCCTTGTCCTCGCTTTGACGGATCAACGCCTATGTCAGAATCCCTGTCCCTCACCGATAACCGCAACGGCAAACAGTACGAGATGCCGATCATGGACGGCGCCATTGCCGCCCGCGCCTTGCAGCGAGTCCGCACGAGCCACGACGACGCCGGCCTCGTTTCCTACGATCCGGGGTACCTGAACACGGCGACGGCCATGAGTCGGATTACGTTGATCAAGGGCCTGGACGGCACCTTGACGTACCGGGGCTATCCCATCGAGGAGCTGGTGCATCATTCCAACTACCTGGAAGTGGCTTACCTGCTCATCTTCGGCGAATTGCCCGACGCCGGCCAGGACGCGGACTGGCGCGCGCGCATCCTGTCCCAGCTGGACGTGGATGCCGCCCTGCGGGACCTGATCGCGACGTTTCCGCCCGACGCCCATCCCATGGGCATGCTGATCAGCAGCCTGGGCGCCATGGGCACCCTGTATCCGGAGGCCAGGACGGTTCTGGAGCCGCGCGTCAGGCAACGCCAGATGCATCGCATCCTGGGCCATCTGCCGACCGTCGCCGCGCACATCTACGGACGCCGCGAAGGCCTGTCCGTCCCGGATCCCGATCCGCAATACGGGTACCTCGCCAACTTCCTGCGCATGACGCACCATTTCGGCCTCAAGCTGCAGGAAACGCATCCGGACGTGCAAGCCGCCATGAACGCGCTGTTCATCCTGCACGCCGACCATGAACAGAACTGCTCCACGAACGTGATGCGGGCCATCGGCTCGTCGCACGCCGACCCGTACAGCGCCATGGCCGGCGCGATCGCGGCGCTCTCCGGCCCCTTGCACGGCGGCGCCAACGAGGAAGTGCTGACCATGCTCGACCGCATCGAGAAGGTCGAGAACATTCCCGGCTTTCTGGAAAAGGTGATGCGCAAGGAAGTCCTGCTGATGGGCTTCGGCCACCGGGTCTACAAAAACATGGACCCGCGCTCCACCCTCATCAAGGAACTGGCGTACAAGGTCTTCGAGGTCACGGGCCACAATCCCCTGATCGAGATTGCGATGGAGCTGGAGAAGGCCGCTTTGGGCATGGACTACTTCGTGGACCGCCGCCTCTACCCCAACGTGGATTTCTACAGCGGCATCATCTACCAGGCCCTGGGCATTCCGACGGAGTACTACACGCTGCTGTTCGCGCTGGCGCGCGCGGCGGGGTGGCTGGCCCACTGGGTGGAGCAACTGGAGGATCCGGCCCAGAAGATTGCCCGGCCCAAACAGATCTACCGCGGTTCCGACCAGCGCGCGTTCGTCCCTATGGATCAGCGGTAAGGCCGCGCGGCGCGCCTTTCCTCCTTTCGATTCCGGCAAGCGAGACCCCTCCCATGGCCAAACCCCGCATCTTCGTCACGCGCCGCATTCCCGAACCGGGCATGCAAATGGTTCAGGCTTATTGCCAGGCCACCGTCTGGCCGGACGATTTGCCGCCGCCGCGGGCCACGGTGTTGGCGGACGCGGCGGACAAGGACGGCATTCTGTCGTTGCTCACGACCCCGATCGACCGGGAGGTCATGGCGCGCGCGGGGGCCGGCCTCAAGGTCATCAGCAATTACGCCGTGGGTTTCGACAACGTAGACGTGGCCGAGGCCACCCGGCGCGGCATTCCCGTCGGCCATACGCCGGACGTGCTGACGGACACGACGGCGGACTTCGCCTTTGCCTTGTTGATGGCCGCGGCCCGGCGCGTGGTGGAAGGCGCCGCCTACGTGCGCGCGGGCCGATGGCAAACCTGGGGCCCGTCCCTGTTGCTGGGGCAGGACGTCGCCCATGCCACGCTGGGCGTTCTGGGCTTCGGCCGCATCGGCAAAGGCATGGCGCGGCGCGGCGCCGGGTTCGACATGCGGGTGCTCTTCCACGACGACTACATCGCGGACGACGATCCGGCCATCGCCGCTTTGGGCGCGGAAAAAGTCGGCTTCGAGCGCCTGCTGGCGGAAGCGGATTTCGTCTCCATCCACACGCCGCTGACGCCCGAAACGCATCACATGATGAACGCGGAGGCCTTCGCCCGGATGAAACCGACGGGCATCGTCATCAATACGGCGCGGGGACCGTTGATTGATCCGGAGGCGCTGCATGCCGCCTTGACGACGGGCCAGATCGGCTATGCCGCCCTGGACGTAACGGATCCGGAACCGATTCCCCCGGACAGTCCGCTGCTAGACTTGAACAACCTCATCATCGCCCCTCATATCGCCAGCGCCAGCGTAGCGACGCGCAGCAAGATGGCGGAAATGGCGGCGCAGAACCTCATTGCCGGCCTGGAGGGGCGGCGTTTGCCCCACTGCGCCAATCCTGAAGTGTACCGCTAGGACGTTTTCCGCAACCGTCTCGGCGCCGGGAACCTGCAGGGCCTAAAATCGGTCAGGCCCTGCCGGCGCCCTGACCGATTGCCGCGTACCGTTCTTCCCGTCCGGGCGGAGAGCGGTCCGGCCCATGCAGGCCGGATGCCGCGCGCCCTTCCCTGCCGTCCGCGCAGCGACGATCCTGGCGGCTCCGCCCCCGCGGCGCCAAGCCGGACGCGGAGGTTGGCCCCATACGGATCGGGCCGCGGCGCGTTGATCAGCCGCTGACGCAGGCGGCCGGGCCGCAGGGCGGCCCATGCATTGCGAGCGGATACTGCCCATGAACCGGAACGATCCTGAAGGGAGACGGGGCGACGCGCCGGCGTGCGTCTCTCCGGATACCGCAACGGGAGCCAGGAAAGCACGCCGCCTACGCGGTTCGGCATCATCGGCCCGGCTGGACGGTTTCACGCTGCTGTGCGCCGCGCTGGCCGCGTTGGCCGCGGTCGGCGTATGGGCGCGCGCGCTGCCCAACGGCGTCGGCGGCGGTTTCGATGCGACGTTCTATATTTCCGTAGCCCGTAATCTGGCGGACGGCCAAGGTTTCGCTTTCTTCATGCATCCGCCGAACCACATCCGCGTTGCCTCGTCCCCGCCCTTGTTGCCGCTGGCGCTGGCTTTCGGCAGCCTGTTCGGACCGGACCCGCTGGCTCTCATTGGTCCCTTGAATGCGGTGGCCTTCGGCTTGACCGTTTTCGCCGCGACCCAGTGGTTGCGCGGTCAGGTGCGTTCCCGCTTCCTGGTCGCGTGGGCCGGCGTCGCGCTGGCCGCGTCGCCTCCCCTGGTGCATGTCGCGGCCCAAGGCTTGTCCGAACCGCTGTTCATTCTGTTTGCCACGCTGAGCCTGTACAGCCTGGATCGGTATCTGGCTACGGACCAGCGCGCGCCCTGGCTGAGGGCCGCCGCGTACGCGGCGCTGGCCTGCCTGACGCGCTATATCGGCGTCGCGCTGGTCATCAGCGGGCTGTGGGTATTGTGGTTGCGCCGGAAGGAGGCCTTCCGCGTCAAAGCCGCGCGCGGCCTTCTTTTCGCCGGCCTCGCATGGATGCCTCTCAGCCTGTGGCTGTTGCGCAACGTCTGGCTGACCGGCGCGCCCACCCACCAGCCCTTCGGCACGGCGCCCGATCGGGCGTGGGACGTGAACGCCGCCATGGGCCTCCTGACGCTGGCGCAGTGGGGCGCGGGCCGCCTGGAACCGCATGCGGCCTTGCTGGCGTGGGTGTTACGGGCCAAAATGCAATACGGCCTCGCCCTGCCGGGCAGCATTCTGGGCTTGCTGGTGCTGCTGCTGGGCCTGCTGGCGTGGGGCAGCCGCTCGGGCCGCCTGCGGTGGCACCGTCCGGGGACGACGGAATGGCTGGTCCTCTTCATCGTCGTCTATGCGCTGTTGATAACTGTCGGCACGACCGCGCAAGGCCTGGAACAGCTTAACCACAGATATTTGGCTCCGCTGTACGTGCCGCTGTTGTGCCTCGGTACGCGGGCCCTGGATCGGATCTTCCGGCGCCCCGCGCGCAGAACGCCTCTGCGGGGGGGGGGATGGATAGTCGCGCTCGGCCTGGGGCTGGGACCGCATGCCGCGCTGTACGTTGACGAGTTCCGGGCGCATTGGGAGAGGGGATCCGGCATCAATAATGCGCGCTGGATTGAGTCCGAGACCCTCGCCTACCTGAAGACGCACCCCATGCGCGGAACAGCCTGGAGCAACCATCCTTTTCCTTTGTATCTCCATGCGGATCTGCCCGCACTCCATTATCGCTTGCCCGAAGGCGCGTCCTCCTACAGGATCCGGCCCCGATCGGGAGCGTACAGGTCCTTTCCCCAGGCAGATCGGCGCAAGGACGATACGTTCGTCGTCTGGTTCTTCGGTTCGGAAAACCGCCGGGACTACGTCTACGACGCGCAGGATCTCAGAAACCTGCCCCATACGAAACGGGTGGCGGAGTTGGCTGACGGCTTCATATTGCAGATCCATCCCGCTTACGTCAACGGCTATAGCCACCGGGCGCAGGCGCAGTACGCGGCGACAGTCGTCAACCCGCCCGTCGTGCGCTCCGATTTCCATGTGCATCTGACCCCGCGCCGGATAGCCTACGTCAAGGATCCGTGCCGCCCCGAAGACGCGCACCCCCGTTTCCTCCTGCATGTCTTTCCCGGCGACGCAGCCGACCTGCCGGCCCATCGACAGGCCGCCGGTTTCGACAACCTGGACTTTGACTTCGAGTCCTTCGGCATCCGGACCCGCGGGGCGTGTCTGGCGCGCCGGACGCTTCCCGCCTATCCTATCGCCCAACTGACCGTCGGGCAGTACGACCGAGACTACGCGACCGACTTGTGGGCGGCCGACATCCCCAGGCCCGTTATCGATCCCGCCTGGGTAGACCGCGCGCGGGCCGCCTATCCGGCCGTAACGTCCCGCCCGCCCGCGGTCCGCGCCGCGTTTGACGTTTACCTGCTCGAGAACGCCGTAGCCTACGTCAAGGATCCGTGCCGCCCCGAAGATGCGCAGCCCCGTTTCCTCCTGCATGCCTTCCCCGTCGACGCAGCCGACCTGCCGGCCCATCGACAGGCTTTCGGTTTCGACCACCTGGATTTCGCGTTCGCTCAGCGCGGCGCGCATTTCGAGGGGAAGTGCCTGGCGCTGGCGCCGTTGCCCGCGTACCCTATTGATCGCCTGCGCGTCGGCCAGTTCGACGTCCGTACGCAACAGAATCTGTGGACCGCGGAGTTCGATCTCCGGACAGTCGCTCTGCAGGCAGCGTACCCGGACATCGTGGCCGGTGCGCCCCTCGCGCAGTCCGTCTTCGACGTCTATCGCCGCGGGCGCGATCTCGTCTACGTCAAGGATCCGTGTCGTCCGGCAGACACGCGCGCCAAATTCGTCCTGCACGTCTTTCCCGCCGCGCGCTGGCGCCTGCCCCTGCGTCGCTGGGCTTTCGGCTTCGACAACCGCAGCGTTACGTTCGCCGCGCGCGGCCTGCGTTTCGACGCGAAGTGCCTGGTCAGGGCGCCGTTGCCGGCGTATCCGATCGCCCGTCTGCGCGTCGGCCAGTTCGATGCCCGCGCGCAACGGTTCCTGTGGCAAGCGGATATTCCCTGGCCTCAAGCCAGGTGAGGGGTGAAGCGCGCGGCTCGCGACGTTCTCCAAGCAACGGCCCTGCGACCGGGGCGCAAGCGCGCCTTTCCCGTTGGACGGCGCCGCGCCCGGACCGCGTCGCTGACGCCGGCCTGCGCGCCCACCGCGTCCGCCTGGTCAGGCGGGTTCCCGGAAACAGGTTCCGACCATGGCCGCCACTTCGGCATCCAGATAGGCCATATAGGGGATATCCGGCGCGCCGCTCTGCCTTTGGCCCAGCAATTCTCCCGGCCCGCGCAACTCCAGGTCGCGTTCGGCGATGTCGAAGCCGCTGTCGCTTTCCATGAGCGTGCCCAAGCGGGCTCTCGTGGCTTCGTTCAACTGGCTGCACATGAGCACGCAGGTGCCGGGCGCGGGTCCGCGCCCCACGCGATTGCGCAATTGATGCAACTGGGCCAAACCGAACCGTTCGGCGTTCTCGATGATCATGAAGGTGGCGTTCGGCACGTCGATGCCGACCTCGATGACCGTAGTCGCCACCAACACGTCGATTGCGCCGGCCTTGAAGCGCTGCATGACGGCGTCGACCTCCGCTTTGGCCATGCGCCCGTGGGCCTTGGCCAAGCGCAGCTCCGGGAACACGTCTTGCGCCAGCCATTCGTATTCCGTCTCGACGGCCCCGACGGTCATGTCTGCGTCCTGCATGTCGATCTGGGGATATACGATGAAAGCCTGCCGCCCGGCCTGGATCTGCCGCCCCAGAACCTTGAACGTATCCATCCGGTCGGACGGTTCCCGCAAGAGCGTGCGCACCGGCTGGCGATGCGCCGGCAAGGCCCGTATCTCCGATACGTCCAGATAGCCCGTCAAAACCTGATTGAGCGAACGCGGAATGGGGGTGGCGGAGAGCGACAGCACGTGCGGGCATAACGGGAGAGCCTCCTGCGCCGCGTCCGGCCACGTCCAAGGCCGCGCCAGAACTTCGCGCTGGTTCACGCTGAAACGGTGCTCTTCGTCGATGATCAGCAGGCCCAGGCGACGGAAACGAACCTGCGGCTGAATGAGCGCGGTCGTGCCTACGGCCATGGCCGTGCATCCGGCCGCGATCCGCCGCAACGCGTCCGCCTTCTCCGCTTCCGGCAACGCGCCGGTCAGCAAATCCAGGCGGACTCCGTCCTGGAGGCCCTGCGCCTGCGCGGCCTGGACAATCGTCTGCAAAGAGGCCAGATGCTGCCGGGCCAGGATCTGGGTCGGCGCGATCAGCGCCGCCTGATAGCCGCGCTGCGCGGCGGCCAGCATGGCGGCCGCCATGACGACGGTCTTGCCGCTGCCCGCCTCCCCGCGCAGGAGACGGAAAGTCGGCGCGTCCCGCGCAATATCCTGCAAGATTTCCGCCAACGCGCGGCGTTGATCCGGCGTCAGGGCGAAAGGCAGGGCCGCGTCGTACCGGGCCGCGAAATCGGCGGCCGCGGGCAGCGCCGGCGCGCGGCGCGCGCGCCGTTCCTGTTGCGCGCGCGCCAGGCCCGTATGGAATTGATACAGGCTTTGGAAGATCATGCGCTGCCTTCCCGCGCGCCAGTCTTCTTCGGCGGCCGGCCGATGCAGGGCCGCTACGGCGTCTTCAATGGCCAGGAGGTCGAACGCGCGGCGCACGTTCGGGGGCAGATCGTCTTCCAACTGATGATGCAGCTCCGCGTCCAGGAGCGCCGCGTTCATTTTGCGCAAGAAAGCGTGCGAAACGCCCTCGCTCAGAGGATACAGGGCCATGATGACGTGCCGGGGCCGCCGCTTTTGCGCGGCCAGCTCCAGGTTCCGTTTTACGGTCTGGACGGACACGGGCGCGAACTGGGGGTTATTGAGCATCCGCCGGCCGTTGTACCGTTCCACCGTGCCGTAGAAGTGGTACAGGCCTTTTTCCTTGAGGGAAGACAAGACCCAGCGATTCCACCATATGACGTCGATTTCGTCGGTGCCGTCGCGAATGCGCGCCTTGACCGCCGATTTGCCGACCCGCTGGCCGAAGCGGAACGCGAACAGCGAACCCTCGCAGATCCGGCCCATGACCGAAATCGTCCGCTCCTCCGCGGCTTCCTTGAGACTCAGGTTTTCGAACTGGGCGTAGCGCTGCGGAAAATGCATCAGCAAATCCTGCAACGTACGGATGCCCAGACCCGCCAAGCGGGCCGCCATTTTAGCGCCCACGCCGCGCAGGCATTGCACCTCGTCCCGCCGCGACGCGGACGCCGGAACGAGGGCAGCGCCGTCTTGGGCGCTCATGATCGCGTGCAGTTCATCCGCTTCCTGGACGGCGTCCAGGTCCGGCGCGTCCAAGGCCCCCGTGTCGCACCATTGGCGCAGGCTCGCGGCGATCGGGCTGCGCATGTCCGGATCGCAGGCGACGTACAGACGCAGGCATTCCGATACCGTTTCGATTTGGGCGCGCGCGAGATCCGTCCGCCGCGCGAGCGGAGCGAAACGCAGGCCGTGCGCGCGCAAATCCCGAGCCGACTGGGGACGGGCGTAGCCGCTGGCCCGGGCCGCGGCCAGGATCGCCTGCAAACGGTCTTGCCATGCGCCCAGTTCGCCCTCAGGCCGCGCGGCGGCGCTCATAAGAGCCCTTCATGAATGACGACTCCAATGACCTTGGGGCCCAGATGCACGGCCAGCGAAGGGGGGTAGGGCACGTCAACGACCGGCAGCGCGGGATCGTGCGCCGCCAATCGTTCCCGCAGCAACCGCGCCACGGCCGCGTAGGCGTGATGCATAAGGCCGATCTTGCGAATGTCGGAGAATTCGATGATGTATTCGAACAGCCTGTCCACCAGTTGGGTCCGCGTCTGCACTTTTTCCACCGGCATCAGCTGTCCGTCCTCCATGATCAACATGGCCTTGATATCCAGGATGGCGCCCAGCAGGCTGTGGGAGACGTCCATGCAGGCGCTGCGCTCCAGGTAATGCATGCTCTCGGCGAAAAACGTGACGAAGAAACTGGGTATGTCGCCCGCTACCACGCGGGAGACCTGCGCCAAACCCTGGCCTTGGGCGGACGCGCGCAGCGCCCGTTGCACCAGCCACCCCAGCCCGATGGAAACGCCGTGCGAATCCATGACCCGCACATCGATCCCCGCGAGATGCTGCGCGGACGCCGTCACGGCCTGCCACGTCGGACTCAAAAAACGGCTCATATGCAAGGCCAGAATTTCGCGGCTGCGCGCGGAGGCCCGGGCCAAGGCGGCCTCAATGACCTTGGGGCACGGCGGCAAAAGCGTCGGCCGGATCTCCTCGAAGGGCGCGTGCGCGCGCGCCAGGCGTTCGAACATGCGATCGGCGGTAATGTCCGGTTCGTTGACCACTTCGCCCAAGACATCGATCCGGTTGGGGATGACGATGACGGAGCATGGCTCCTGGGCAGGAACGTCAAGATACGCATTGCTGTCGGTGACGATGCTCGCGGCCGGCATAAGACGCAGCGGCCGCTATTCGACGACGAACATGAACAGGTGATGCGGCTGACGGGTTTCCACCCATTCCACGTCGAACGCCGGCAAGCCGCGGACCACGACGGCTTCCACGGCCTTGCGCGCCGCCGCGGACGCGTGCGCCCCCTGGTAGATCGTGACGAGAGCGTACTCTTCGGACGCGCGTCCCAACGCTTCCGGCGCCAAGTAGTGGGCGACCAGCTGGCCGGCCGCGGCGTGCGGCGCGGCCGCGCTCGCGATCGGGTCGCGGCAACGGCGCAACGCCAAGAACGCGCCCGCCGGCACCCGCTTCCCATCCAGCATCAGGTCGCGCGTCGCCTGCGCGACGGAACCGTACACGATGCGATCCGCCTGCGCCTGCATATTCGGCACGACGGAGCGCCAGTCGGCCGCGCTCTCGAAACCGTACATGGCCGTCACGCCGTTGAGGATGGAAGGCGTGCGGATGACGGCGACGGACCGGGCGGGCAGCGCGGCCTGGGCCTGCCGCGCCGCGGCCAGCGCGTTGGCGCTATTCGGCACGAGAACCGTGCGGCAGCCGCCGGCCAGCGCAACGGCTTCCTTGAATTGGTCGACGCTGGGATTAATCGTGCGGGGACATTCTATGAGGCAGTTCGCGCCCAGCGACGCGAACAGTTCGCCGAACCCCGGGCTGGATACGACGGCGACGGCGGCCCCGGCATCCGCCGCGGCCGCCGACAGCAGGCGCACGGCGCCTTCCGCGGGCGGCACGCGCGGGGCGTCCGCGGCCTGGGCTGCGCGCCGGGCCGCCATGGCGTCCATGTTCTCCACGACGACGTCCGTTATGAAGCCGGTCGCGCACGCCCAACTCAGCACGGGACCCGGATCCTGGACATGCACATGCACCTTGACCAGGTCCGCATCACCCTCTACCAGCGCATGCGCGCCCCAATCCGTCACGGCCGCGCGCATGGCATCCACGGAGAGTTGCGGTCGATGCGAGAGGAATTGCACGTCGAAACCATGCACCCGTTCCGGTATCTGCGCGAACGAGAGCGTCGGGCCCGTCTCGGCTTCGGGATCCAGGGCGATGGCGTCGCCGCGCAAGCCTTTGCCCAAGCCTTCCCAAAACAGCGCCAGGCCCAAGCCGCCGGCATCCACCACGCCCGCTTGCCGCAATACGGGCAACAAGTCGGGCGTCCGGGCTACAGAAGCATGGGCTTCCTGCTGCAGATGCTGCAGCATCGTCTCCCACGAAGCGTCCGCGGACAATGTCTGCGCGGCTGCCTGCATGTCCTTGGCTACCGTGAGCATGGTGCCTTCCTGCGGCTCGGCGACCGCGGCATAGGCGCGTTGCTGTCCCCGCGCCAAGGCCGGGGGCAGCTGGCTGGCCGTCAAGGTCGGGCTGTCTCCCAAGGCTTCGCCTACGCCGCGCATGAACTGGCTCAAGATAACGCCGGAATTGCCGCGCGAGCCTTCCAGAGCGCCTTGCGCGGCCGCGCGCCAAAGCCGGCTGGCCGGCGCCTCGGCCTCGAGCGCGTCCGCCTGGCGCCAGGCGGCTTTCAGGGTCAACCACAGATTGGTGCCGGTGTCTCCGTCCGGTACCGGGTATACGTTCTGCCGGTTCAGCTGCTCTTTGTGCTTGCCCACCCACAGCATGCCCGCCTGCAACATGGCGCGCAGAACCTGCCCCGTAACCTGAACGCGCTTCGCTGTCATATGATTTGCCGGGGAGGGGCCAAAGAGAAATGCCTGCGCAACGGGATCTGCCTGCGGACGATGCCGCCCTCTATTTTACCCTGTTCCCTGCGCAGGCCTGCGAAAACGGACGCGCGGGCCGGGAAGCCCCGCGGGCCCGTTCAGCGCCGGATCACCTTCCCCGCCGGAATTTGGCCGCGTGGACGGCAGGACGTTACACTTGCCTGCCTGACGGCATTTTCCTTTCCCGGCCGGCGCGCGCATATTCGAGGTGCATTATGCCGAAGTGTGATTACTGCCCCAAAGTTCCGATGTACGGAAACAATCGCCCTTGGTCCAAGAAGGCTACGCGCCGGCGGTGGAACGTCAACGTCCAGAACGCGCGCGTGATGGAAAACGGCCAACTCGTGCGGCGGCGCCTCTGCACCGCCTGCCTGCGCTCCCACAGCCGTTAGCGCGGACGGGGCGCGCGGATGGCGGCCCGGCGCTTGAGCTGGCCGCAACCGGCATCCATTTCAACGCCCCGTTTGACCCGGATCGTGACCGGGATGCCGGCCGCGCCGACGCGGCGGGCGAACTCGCGCAGGCGCCCGTCGGGCGACGGGCGGTACCGTCCGCCGGGAATGGGGTTGAAGGGAATGAGATTCACGTGGCAAGGCAAACCTTGTACGAGGTGCCCCAGGTCGGATCCCAATTGCGGGTGATCGTTGATCCCGTCCAGCATTACGTATTCGAACGACACGCGCCGATGCGTCCGCCGGGTATAGGCGCGCACCGCGCGTAAAACCTCCCGCAAAGGCCAGCGGCGGGCCGGAGGCACCAGTTGCGCCCGCAAGGCGTCATTGGGCGCGTGCAGGCTCACGGCCAACCGCACGGGCCACGGCTCCTGGGCCATGGCCGCGATCTGCGGCGCCAACCCGACCGTGCTGATGGTGATGCGGCGCGCGCCCAAACCGAAATAACGATCCGACGCCAGCCGCGGGATCGCGCGCCATACCGCGTCGTAATTGTGAAAGGGTTCGCCCATGCCCATGAAGACGACGTTGCTGACGCGGTCCGAGCGGGCTTGCAGGCCGAGCGCCCGCGCGTCGCGTTGCGCCAGCAGCTGCGCCAGATACAGCACTTGGCTGACGATTTCGCCGGAGGTCAGATTGCGGGTCAGGCCATCCTGGCCGGTGGCGCAAAAGGCGCAGGCCATGGCGCATCCCGCCTGGCTGCTGATGCACAGGGTCTGGCGCTGGTCGTACAACATCAGCACCGCTTCCACGCAGACGCCGTCGGCCAACCGGAACAGAGCCTTCAACGTATCGCCGTTCCGCGAGACCGCATACGTTTGCAGCGTCAGGGGCCATACGTCGTATTGCGCGGCCAGGCGCGCGCGCAAGGCCGCCGGCAGATTCGACATGTCGGCTACGCGACCGGCGAATTGGCGGTATATCCAATGCTCGATCTGCGGGCCGCGATAGGCCGGTTCGCCGAGGCGGGACAGGACGGCGGTCAAAGCCTCGGCGCTCAGCTCCACCAGGCTGGGCCTGCGCGGAGGCGACGCCGCGGCCCGCGCGGCAGGGCGTACCTGCCCGCGCGCGTCCGTCGCCCCTGGCCTGTCGGCGTCCGTTCCGCGCGTCATGGGATCAAGACGCGGCCTAGCCCGCCGGTTGCAGGAAATCGAAGAGCTCGGTCCTGGGTTCCGTTCCCAGGCCGGGGCCCTCGGGCAGGTGGAAATAGCCGCTTTCGCATTTCATCGCGGTGTCAACGAAGGCCAGGTTGCGATCGAAGATCGAAGGTTGGTATTCATGCATTTCAAAGCCGCGGCACGCCGCGGCGACATGCAGGCTCGCCGCTTGCCCGATGCCGACGCCGACCGTCGCGTGGGGCATGATACGCGCGTGGAAAGCTTCCGCCAACAGGCAGACGCGATAGAAACCGGTCACGCCCATGCGCAGCATTTCGGGCTGGATGATCGACATGCATTGCGCCGCGAGGCGGGGACGGTATTCATGCACGGTGCGCCATTCTTCGCCGGCCGCCACGCGCGTCTTGACGCTGGCCGCTACGCGGCGCAGACCGTCCGTGTCTTCCGGCTTGACGGGCGCTTCGGCCACCGCCAACCCGTACGCTTCCATGGCCGAGATCAGGGTTATGGCTTCCGGCGCGGTATAACGCCAGTGCAGGTCCGCCAGAATCTGGACGTCCGACCCTACCGCGGCGCGCAGGGCCCGCATCTCCGCCAGTTCCCCGCGGGAGGCTACGGCGCCCGCGAACTTGATCGCCTGAAAGCCCTGCTGGACCCAGGCGCGCGCCATGGCGGCCCGTTCTTCCACGGACGCGGCCGGCAACCCGGACGCGTAGGCCGGCAGTTTCCGCGCGCGCTGGGCGCCCAGCAGCAAAGACACCGGCAACCCCAACATCTTCCCGCGCAAATCCCAGAGCGCCTGATCCAGGCCGGCGACGGCGTCCAGCCAAAAACCGCCGCTGTAGCCTCTGACCCGCAGACTGTCGTACAGGTCGTCGAAAATGGCGGCTGCCTGGTGCGGACTGCGGCCGACGATCATGGGTGCCGCCAGTTCTTCGACGATGGTCGCGACGATCCGGGGCGCCAGCGCGCCGAAGCACTCGCCCCAGCCCACCGCGCCCTCCTGCGTGGTCATTTTAATCAAGACCGAATGGTCATGCACGCTGTAATACGTCCGGTTCCCGGGCCGGACGTACAGTCCCTTGGCGCTGGGCTGCAGACCCGCTTCCAGCGGCCCCAGATAGGGCGTCGCGCGCGGGATTTGGAGGCAGAAGGGCTCTATGGAGCGCACGACGTCCATCGCGGTCAGGCGTCCGCCACGCCGCCGTCGGCGTGAAAAGCTCCGTAGGTTCGACGCGCCCACGTCCCGGCTCCGCCGGGCGCGAAGTCCGGCGCGTGCCGCCGGCACGCGTCTTCGTCGACTTCCACCCCGAGGCCCGGGGCCGTCGGCGGATACGCATAGCCGTTCTTGACCGTCAGGGGTTCCTTGACCAGTTCGCCGGCGATGGGATCCGCGGCGGGATCGATCATTTCCTGGATCAGGAAGTTGGGCATGGCCAAGTCAGCGTGAATGCAGGCCGCCGTCGAGACCGGCCCGTAGGGATTGTGGGGCGCGATGGCCGCGTAGTGGACCTCGGCCATGGATGCGATCTTCAACAGTTCCGTAAGGCCGCCGGCATGGCAGCAATCGGGTTGCAGGACGCTGGCGGCCTGGCATTCCAGAATCTCGCGAAAGCCCCATCGGGTAAAGAGGCGTTCGCCCGTAGCGATGGGCGTAATCAGTTTTTCCTGCACGCCGGCCATGGCCCGGGGATTTTCCGCTTGACAGGGTTCTTCCAGAAAGAAGGGCGCGGCTTCTTCAAAGGCGGTGCCATAGCGAACGGCCATCGGGGGCGTCAGCCGACCATGCAGGTCCAGCAGAATGTCCGCCTCGTCGCCGACGGCGGCGCGGACGGCGCGCACGACCGCAGCGGCCTTTTTGACCTGGGCCGGTCCGGCCACGGCTTCCGTGACGGGAACCGGCACCGTCTTGATCGCGGTCCAGCCCTGCTCGATCTTGCGGGCCGCGTCCTGCACGATCGCGTCCGCGTCGCGTCCCCCGTAGTGCGTGTACATGCGCACCTTGTCGCGTACGGGACCGTTCAGCAACTCGTATACGGGGCGGCCGTACGTTTTGCCCTTGATATCCCACAAGGCCTGATCAATGCCGGAGAGCGCCGTCAGTCCGATCACGCCTTGGCGCCAGAAAGCGCTGCGATACATGATCTGCCACAGATACTCTATGCGCAGAGGGTTCTCGCCCAGGATCATGGACTCGAAGTCCTGGATGCAACCGGCTACGGCCCGCGGCTTGCCTTCCAGCGACGCTTCGCCCCAGCCCACGAGGCCGTCCTGATCCGTTTCCACCTTGACGAAGGTGTAGATGCGATGGGTGCCCGCGGCCATGAGAGGGGAGACGCGCGTAATTTTCATTCCGGTTGCCTCTGGCCGCGCGCGGGCAACGGCAAGCCCCGTTCAATACTTGTAGTCATCGCGCACGGGGCTGAAAATGTCCACCACCTTGGCCGCCTGCGCGCTGGACACCGCCACCGCATGTTCCGCGTGGCCGGGAATGAAGAAAATCTCCCCCGGACCGACCGTGCGCGTGGCCCCGTCCAACGTGAATTCAAGTTCTCCCTCGATGACGTAACCCGCTTGTTCCTGGCTGTGGCTATGCGCAGGCACCACGGAACCGGGTTCCATTTCCACCAAGGAAATCATGATATTGTCGCCCCAGAACGTTTTCAGCGCCGGCCCTGCCGCACCGAAAGGTCTCAACTCTTTCCGTTCCGCGGGCGTGAAAAAAGGCATCTCCTCTCCTCCTCTTCTACTGGGATCCGAGGCCTAACGACAGCCCCGATCCATCCGCCGCACGGCCTCTCGCCTCCGGCGATGCCGCGGCGTTCGCGTCCAAGCCGCGCTTGCCCCGAGGCATCCGCCGCGCGGCCCGCGCAGAACAGGCGTCGCTCGGCTATCCAGCGCGGGGGCAACCTCTGGGCTCGTTCCCGCGTCTGCCTGATTTACGGAACGCTTGCCAATCCCCAGGGAAACCAGCGCTTTGAGGCGCACAAGCCCCGCGGTACGGCGCGAGAGCCTGCGGATCCAGCCCTATCTTGCCACAACGAACCTGCAACCTCGCCAATCCATACCTGCACCTGCAAGCAGGAGGAGAACCCGCCGCCCGGCCCGTTCCTCCGCTCTTGGCTCGCGGGAGCGGCGGCGCGCACGCGCAAGGTCGTTCGCATGGCAGTCTCTCCGGCGATCAAGACGCGCGGCCCGTTCAGAAGTGACGTTCCAGTTCGCCGACCGGAATCTCGATCAGCGTATGCGCATCGGTGCGCAACGCCTCCTCCAGATGCCGAGCCACTTCCGCGGCATTCGCGGCGCGCCGGCCATGCGCGCCAAAACTCCGCGCCAAGGCGACGAAATCCGGATTGCGCAAGCGGGTGCCCAATACGCGATGCGCGAACTCCTCCTTCTGCGCGCGCAGAACGTTGCCGTACGCGTTGTCGTTGAACACCAGGACCGTGGAATGGATTTTCTGTTGCACCGCCGTGGCCATGGCCGGCGCGTGGTACAGGAATCCGCCATCGCCGGCCAGGGCCACGACCGGCCGTCGCGGATGCGCCAGTTTGGCTCCCAACGACATGGGATAGGCGGCTCCCAGCGTCGCCTGCGACGAGGCCGTCAGCAAGCGGCCCGCCGGCGTCATGGGCAGGTAATTCCGGCTGTAGTACCCCATTTGGTTCATGCCCTGGACGAAAATCGCATCGGCCGGCGCCGCCGCGCGTATGGCTTGCATGAAATCCCACTGCGGCTGCAGTTGCCGCTGCGGCGCCCAACGCTCCGCCTTGAGCGCGCGGATAGCCTCCCGCTCCGCGTTGGCTACGGGCGCGTGGCGCGTGGCCGGCCAGCACGCGCGCAAGGCTTCCAGAGTCGCCCGCGCGTCGCCAGGGAGGCCCATGCGGTTGGGCGCCGTTACGGTCAAGGCTTCATCCCGATCGATCCGGATCACGCGCATGGGGAGCTCCGCGAAAGATTGGCTGGCGCCGACCGCCACGACGAGATCGCGGGCCAGTATCCAGCGCCGTAGCGGCGCGTAGCGCATTTCCGCCAGCCCCAGTCCCAAGGCCTCGTCTTCCCCCACGATGCCTTTGCCTTTGCGCGTCGTGACGACCGGAATGTCGAACGCAGCGGACAATTCGCGGACGAGACGCACCGCGCCGGATTGAAGGACTCCGGCGCCTACCCAGAGCAGAGGACGGCGGGCTTGTCCCAGCCAAGCGGCAGCCTGTGCCACGCCGGACGCCGCAGTCCGCGTTACGGCCGGCGGACCGTCCGGCAAACGCACTGTGCCCTTTTGCGCCAAGACGCAGGCGGGAATTACGAGGCCTGTCGGCCGCGGCCGTCCCGTGGCCATCTGGCGGAAGGCTTCATGAACCGCCGCGGGAATTTCGCTGATGTCCGCTACCTGCCCGGCCCATTTCGTCATGGCAGCCAGCGCGGTCAATTCCAAGGAGGGGGCGCTCAAGGCGGGATCGGCATTGGACCCCGTCACCAACAGCACCGGCGCGGAATTGGCGAAGGCCGAAACCAGGCCGGCGCCGGCGTAGAGCAGGCCAGGTCCCGGCACCACCAGCGCCACGGCCGGTTTCCCCTTGATTTGTGCGTAGGCATCGGCCATGAAGGTGGTTTCCTGCTCATGGCGAGCGGATACGTACCGAATGCTGGCATGGCCGTATAAAGCGTCCACCGCTTCGTATTGCCCCGCGCCCGGCACGCCGAACACCATGTCCGTTCCCATCCGTTGCAGGGAGCCCATCAGAGCTTGGCCGCCGTTCATCGCCTGCATGCCGCATGGCCTCCTTGCCCATCGTCTAGGTTCTGTTGATATTGGTGGGACATCCTGGGCGGCGGGTACCGACGAAGTACGGGCAATGGAACTCAGTCTATCATCGGTCGCCGACTGATGCGCTGGATACCAAGCCGCGTTGATTATCGGTTAGAATCCCTCACGGCGACCTATGCGCGAGATCAAAGCGCCATAGAGGTACTGGGCCCAAGCGTCACTTACAGCTACGGAGACCCAAATCCTCTTTGGCCAAGTACGCCATACGAACGGTCGGAAATCAAAAAGATAAACACAACCTGCTCGGTTGTCGTGCAACTGATAGCGTGGGTATTTACGCCCCTGTAGGGCCTCGGACTCAACAGGGCGGAACCGGCATAGCGCGTCCAGACGCGTCCGGCCTTGGCTCCGTACAGGCCGAGGCGCGGGCTAAAAGCCGCTAATTCGTCCCCAATGGGACTTGGCAGGCCATTCCGCATCGCAGATCTCCCGCGTACGTATCGCAAAATTTTATCCAACGATTGAAACATGACGAAGTGCCAGGTAACGTTGCGATTGATGGGACATCCTGTGAACCAGTGGTTATCTTTTCCAAGTATGGAGCCCGCCCTCGACCGCAGCCGAGGTGGCCTCAGCACCAAGATCCACCCCTCTTGGCGGGGCAAGGCCGTCCCCTGGGCCTGCGCGTGACGGGCGGCCAGCGCCACGATCGCACCCAGCCCGGGCCTGGGCGGTCGTCTGGACGGGCGCGCCGCTGTCCTGCCTGATCGCCGACCAGGCCTATGACGTTGACGCCTCGCGCGCTTGGGTGGCGCGGCAGGGTATTGAAGCCGTCATTCCCGTCCAGACCCGACGCACGAACCCCTAGCCCCACGCCCTGGAACGGTACAAGGCGCGCAACGCCGCGGAATGGGATATCGGTCCGCTCAAACGCTGGCGGCGCGTGGCTATGCGCATCGTTGCCTAGGTTATCCGTATTCAACGGTGGCTTGGATCAGGCTTAAAATAGCACCACAGCCTGATGTCTGGTCAGGTTTCAATTGCGTTGAACTCGCTGTCATGCTGAGAATGAAGAGGGGCAGGGTGGGTAAACGTCTACGTTATCGGTTGCATGGCTATCTACTCATAGCACAGGGGAGGCGATTTTGCGTCGCCATGAGTTCGCGCCTGACCGATTGGGACGCACCCGCTCTGTTGCGCATAGATAGGCGGACATTCAATCAGAGCGATCTATAGTCATGGCCGCCAACCTGCTGGCGCGTGGCCGTAGATGGACGGCGCGACGGCGCAGTCCCTTGCTGGTGTGTCTGCTCTTCGGCATAGTCGGAATCGCGGTCCTGGACGACTTCGAACCGTTCGGGGACACTGCAGTCCAGCGCGTGATCACGGAGAGCACTGTGGATTACGTATGGGGCCGCAACGACGCCTTGATGAGTTTGCGTAACGACTTGCGCCTGTACGGCGTCGTCTTCGAGGCGCCGCTGCTGTGGGCGGAACGCCTGCTGGGGTTGCAGGACAGCCGATCCATCTATCTGCTGCGGCACGGGCTGACGCATCTGCTCTTTCTGGCCGGCGGCCTGGGCGGCTACGCGTTGGCGTTCCGCCTGTACCGCAGCCGCGGCCTCGCGCTGGTCGCGCTGGGGCTGTACCTGCTGCATCCGCGCCTGTATGCGCACTCGTTCTTCAATTCCAAGGATCTGCCCTTTCTCAGCCTGTTCATGCTGGCCTTGCTGCTGACGCACTGGGCCTTGCGCCGCGGCTCCGTCCCGGCCTTCCTGCTGTGCGGCACGGGCATAGGCGCGCTCAGCAACGCGCGGCCGATGGGCCTCCTGCTCCTGGGCGCGGTGCTGGTTCTGCGGACGCTCGACTTCTTCCAGGCCGACCGGTCCGCCCGGCGTCAGATCGCGTGGAGCGGCGGGGCGTTCGTCGCGGCCAGCGTCGTGACGTTCTATGCCTTGCTGCCCTATCTGTGGAGCGACCCGCTCCGTCGTTTCGCGGAATACATCGGTGTCTCGGCCGATCACCCGTGGTTTACCCGCCAGTTGTTTCGCGGACGCTACATCTGGACTTCGGAGCCGCCGTTCGCGTACGTGTCCGTATGGTTCGCGATCACCACGCCGTTGCCCGCGCTCGGGTTCGGCCTCCTCGGCAGCGCGGCGACGGTCCGGCGCGGCCTGCGTCGGCGCACGGCCCTGTGGCGCAACACGCGGCTGCGCTTCGAGTGGCTGCTGCTGGCCTGTTGCGTCACGCCCGTACTGGTCGTCGCGGGGCTGAAGACCACGCAGTACAACGAAGGGCGCCATCTGTATTTTATCGCCGCGCCCTTTTGCCTGTTGGCGACCGGCGGCGTACGCGCGTTGGCCACCGCGGCCCGGCGTCAACGCGCGAGCTGGATCTATGGCCTGGCGGGCGGCGGCGCGGGCGCGACGCTGGCCGCGATGGTCTCGCTCCACCCGTATCAGCATATGTATTTCAATGCGTTCGTGGATCGCGCGACGCCGGAGTTCCTGCGCACGCAGTACGAACTGGATACGATGATACGATCCGAGCGGGACGCTTTGGAATTCCTGTTGGCTCGTGCCCCGTATGCGCGGCTGTACCTGACTTCGGAGTACCATCTGACGCGGGGGGAGACCGGGACAGCCATCCTGCCCGCGGCCGATCGGGCGCGGCTGGCGTTAGTTGCGCCCGGCCGCGCGGATTTCTCCGTGCTCCGCTATCCTTCAGGGCGCGCCGAACACCAATTCAAAAGCATACGCGGCAGCCCGCGCCCCGCCTCCGTCCCCGTCCCGTACGCGCCCGTTCTCTATACGCGGGCCGTGTACGGCAATACGCAGGTGGCCGTGGCCGCGCTGAATCTGGCGCGCGTGGAGGCCGCGACCGCCGCCCCCTACCGCGCAGCCTTGCGGACGTTGCAAGCCCGCGCGCCCGCCGTACGCGCCCGTTTCGACGTCTATCGGGACGCGCACGCCGTGAGCTGGGTGCAGGAGCCCTGCCGGCCCGAGGATACGGAACCCTGGTTCTTTCTGCACGTCGCGCCCGCGGATCCGCAGGATCTGCCCTACAACCGCCGTCGCCAAGGCTTTGAGGTCCTGGATTTCTCTTTTCCCGAACGCGGCGTGCGCATCGATGACGCGTGCCTGGTCTCCGTCCCGCTCCCCGCCTATCCCGTGCGCGCCCTCCAGGTCGGCCAGCGGCCACACCCGAAGGCGACGCATCCGCTGTGGCAAGCCGACCTCCCCCTCGCGCCCAACCCCGCGTACCGCGCCGCCTACCGCGCGCTGGCCGCGCGCCCGCCGACGCACCGGAGTCCCTTCGACGTCTACGTCGGCGCCGCGACCGTGACCTTCGCCAAGCAACCCTGCGCCGCCGCCGACACGCTTCCCCGCTTTCTCCTGCGCGTGGCCCCCGTGGATCCGCCGGCGCCGTCCGAACGCTATTTCGATACCCTGGACTTCCCGTTCTTCGCGCACGGCGCGCGTTTCGACGATGTCTGCCTGGCCTCCGTCCCGTTGCCGGCCTATCCCCTCCGCGCCCTCCAGGTCGGCCAGCAGGCGCCGGGCGCGCCGCGCCCGCGGTGGCAGGCCGACCTCCCCCTCGCCCCCGCGCCCGCGCGACCCGAGTACCGCGCCGCGTACCGCGCGCTGGCCGCGCGCCCGCCGACGCACCGGGGCGCCTTTGACGTCTACGTCGGCGCCGCGACCGTGACCTTCGCCAAGATGCCCTGCACGGCCGCCGACCTGGCCCCCAAATTCGTCCTGCACGCCGTCCCCGCGGATCCGCAGGCCCTGCCCGGCCGCCCGTTCGCCAGCCTGGATTTCTATTTTCTCGCCCGCGGCGCGCAGTTCGCCGACGCCTGCCTGGCCTCCGTCCCGCGCCCCGCCTACCCCCTCCAGCGCCTGACGGTCGGCCAGTGGATCTCGGGGACGGCGCGCCCGCGGTGGCAGGCCGACCTACCCCTCGCGCCCGCGCCGCATGCCTTGCAGGGCTACCGCCAGCTCGGGCGCACGCTGGCGACCGTCCCGCCGGCGTACCGGGGCCTCTTCGACGTCCATGTCGCCGCGGACGCCGTCACCTACGCCAAAGCGCCCTGTATCGCCGCCGACACGGAACCCACATTCATCCTCCATGTGGTCCCGGTGCGCCCGCGCGATCTGCCGCCGGCCCGCCGGCCCGCCGGCTTCGACAACCGCGATTTCCGATTCGCCTGGCAGGGCGCGCATTTCGACGGCCGCTGCCTGACCCGGGCGCCCCTCCCTGCCTGGCCCATCGCCTCCCTGCGCGTCGGCCAGTTCCGCGCGGGGGAAGAGCCGCTCTGGTTGGCCGAGATCCCGCCGGCCCGCTAGCGCGCCGGGCCGCCGGCCTGCGTTGCGGCCGCCCGCTGGCGTCGCGCGCCATGGGGCGGGCCGCCCGTTAACGAGCGATTAGGATGTGTCGAGGGGTTATTGGACATCCCGCGCGCAAGCCGTTGGTCTTTGGATGGCTATCCCGCAATTCTGCCCGATCGCCGGCCAAGCCTATGTCGTTGATGCCTTCCGTGCTTGGCTGGCCCCGCGGGACATTGAGGACATCATGTCCGCGCGGGCCCGGTGCATAGCCCCCTTCCTCTCCCCACTCCCACGACTCGGAACGGTACCCAGCGCGCAACGCGGTGGAACGTAGCCGCGGTTGGCTCAAGCATGGGCGGCATGTAGCCGCCCGCTATGGCCAATACGCCCAGCGTTACCTGTGTTTTCTGTACCCGGCAGGCGCCTGGCTCTGGCTGAATTCAAATCTCAACATTAACGGATGCTTCATCCTGTTTCCGTTGCGGGGCGCAATTTTTGAGGCGTCCGCGGGCGTCCGCGGCGCGGAACTGCCAGTCAATGCCCGTCTGGGCGATGTTGCGGGCCTCCGTCCAAGCAGCCACCTATGCATGGACCGCGGCCCTGCCTGGAGCTGGGGGCCTGACGCGTCAGGCCGCGCAGTTCCGATTCGGATCTATGGAGACCGTTGCCGTGCCGGGACGTAAACACCAACGGGACGTGGCCGCGGGTACGGTACGGCCGGCGGGCCCAGCTGTTCCCGTCCAGCCAACCGCGTTCCGCCTGCGACGTCGCGCCTGCGGCCTTGCGCAGGGAAGCGCAAGGGACATGCCCGCAACGCCAATGCCGCCGTCAATCTGCGACGGACGGCAACGGGGCGAACCGGCTCCCGGACGGACAGGGACGCGCGGGCCGGCAGCGAAACGAACCCGGATGCAGTCGGAACGGCGCCCAAGCGCAATGCGCGGCATGCGTATGCATCGACGGCAATCCTTAGCGATTTGACGCCAATCGCGATACAATGCCAGAAGATTGCATTTGCCGTTCCTTCATTGCCCTAATGCCCGCACGCAAATTGACGGTCGCGGTGGCCCTGAATCCCGCTCTGTATGCCGGCCTCTTCCCGCCCGCGAACCATGAAACGCTCGCCCAATTGGCCGTTCTCAAGTTTCAGGAGCAGGAAGAACGACTGTCGGAACAGGATTTGATCGACCTTGTTCAGGACTGCGAAGTCGTTATTTCCGGCTGGGGCACGCCGCCCTTTTCCGCCGCGGCGTTGGAGGCCGCGCCCCATCTCAAACTCATTGCCCATTCGGCCGGCAGCATCAAGCGTCTGCTCCCGCCGCATGTTTTCGAGGCCGGCATCAAAGTCGTCCACGCCGCGGCCGCAATCGCGCCGGCGGTCGCGGAAATGACGTTGCTGCTCATGCTCATGTGCCGCCGCAATGTGCATCGCATCAGCCGGCAGATGCAAGAAGGCGTTCCGTGGCCGCAGGGCGATTCCCTGGGCCATGAACTGGCCGGTTCGCGCGTGGGCGTCATCGGGGCCGGCCATACCGGACGCCAGGTTATGCGTTTGTTGCAGGCTTTGAACGCGGAGATCTGGGTGTATGATCCTTACCTGCCCGCGGCCCGCGCCCAAGAACTGGGCGCGCGGCGCGTCAGCTTGGCGGAAATCATGCGCGATTGCCCCATCATCACGGTCCAGGCGCCGCCCACCCGGGAAACCCGCCATATGATCGGCAAGGAATTGCTGGACCAGATCCAGGACGGCGCGTTGTTCATCAATACGGCGCGGTCGCATGTAGTGGACGGCGAGGCGCTCTACGCCTCCCTGCGGGAAAACCGGTATCAAGCGGCTCTGGACGTGTTCGATACGGAACCCTTGCCGCCCGACAGCCGCTTGCGCCGCCTGCCCAACGTCACCCTGACCCCGCACATGGCCGGCAAGTCCGCGAATGCGCGGGTGCGTCAAGGCGCTCTCATCGCGGACGAACTGCGTCGGTACGCGCAGGGCGAACCGCTGACCCAAGAGGTCACGCTCGACATGCTGGACACCATGGCCTAGCGCCGGCCGTTGCGCTCATGAAGATCACCCTGCGCGATGCGGAACTCAAGGCCAATGCCCAAGGCATGGCTTTTTGGCGTCCCCGCTTGCGCGCGCTGGACGTTGCGCCGGCCCAATGCGCCATCGTGGTGTGCGACGTCTGGGACAACCACTGGTGCCGGGGGGCCGTGGTACGGTTGAACGAGTTGGCGCCCCGCATGAATCAGACGTTGCAGGCGGCTCGGCAACAGGGCATGCATATCATTCACGCGCCTTCGGATACGTTGGCCTTCTACGCGGCCTCTCCGGCCCGCGCGCGTATTCTGCACGCGCCGGCGATCGAACCGCCTGCCGATTTGGCCTGGCCGGATCCGCCTTTGCCCATAGACGATTCCGATCACGGAGCCGATACGGGGGAATCCGATCCGGCCGCGGTCTGGACGCGTCAGCACCCTGGCGTGGAGATCGCGGAAGACGCAGACGTCATTTCGGACAGCGGACGGGAAATCCTGGCTTGGCTGCGGCATACCGGATGCCGTTGGGTCTTCATCATGGGCGTGCATACCAACATGTGCGTGCTGCATCGCACTTTCGGCATCAAGCAGATGGTCCGGTGGGGCGTCTCTATCGCTCTGATCCGGGATCTGACGGACTGCATGTATAACCCGGCCCGACCGCCCTACGTTTCTCATGCGGAAGGCACCGACCTGGTGGTGGGGTATATCGAGAAGCACTGGTGTCCCACCGTGGCCAGCCAAGACATCGTTGGGCGCGTTATCTAGGCGAGCCGCGCAGGCGCGGCGGGCATTCTCCGCCCTCGCGCCCTAACGCGGGATCGCAGGGCATCGCCTCCCCTTGTATTCATCATTCAGCGCGCAGAGAGGAAGGAAACGCATGCCGGTTGGAACTTCAAACGCAGTGATCAAAGGCGGCGGATGCCATCATATCGCCCTGCAAACGCGGGATTGGGAGGCGTCGTTGGCCCTCTACCGCGACGTATTGGGCATGAAGGTGACGGCGCAATTCGGATCGCCTGACCGCCAGGTATGGTTGCTGGACATGGGCGACGGCAGCCATATGGAGTTGTTTGCGCCGACGGACGACACGCCGGCGCCGGATGCCGCGGCGCCCAACGATCCGGTTTTTCACTTCGCGCTGGCCACGACGGACACGGAAGGCAGCACGCAAATCGTGCGCGAGGCCGGTTACGAGATTACCGTGGCGCCCAAGACCGTCGAACTGGGCGCCATGACCGTGACCATCTCCTTCTTCAAGGGGCCGAGCGGCGAAATCGTCGAATTCTTCCAAGTGCATTAAGCGCGCGCCGTTCTGAGCCGGCGTACGTTCGGGGCTATCCGCCCGCGCCTGGCTACCTTCCCGCAGGGAACGCGCGCGGCACGCGGGGCATAGACGCCGCGCGCGAGCGGTCTGGAGGCGTTGCCGGCGTCGTGCCGGGTTTTCCCTCGGAGGCCGCGGCCAGAGCCTGTCCGTCAACCGGCGTTAGGTTGAGATCCCCCGTTGCCGGACGCTTGAGAACGCGCCGGCGGTTTTGCCCCTTGCCGGGTTTCGTCGCGCGGCGCGGGCACGGCGAACGGCCTCTCCTTTTCCGCGACCGCCGTCAACTCCAAGATGAATTCTTTCTATCCATCCCCACGCGCTATCCAGCCCTGGCGGCAAGGCCAGGCGTTGCGCTGCGCCCCTCCGCACGAACGGCGGTCCAGCGCAAAAGTCTCCTCGGTCTACCGTAAAGCCCAGTTCGGCGACGCAGTCTTGCGGCCGCCGTTTCGTCCTCGCTGAGCCATGGCGCCTTCCTCGGCTCTCCCGCTGGCTTCCTTTCGCCGTCTGTACGTGCAAGGTCCCTTCGGCATCGGCAAAACGGGCCTGGCCTTGCAACGCCTGACGTGGTTGCTGGAGCATCTGCAGGGACAGGGCCATGCGATCACGGTGCTGCTGCCTTCGCAGTACGCGTTGCGCCAATTCCGCCAACGGGCGGCGGCGCGGCTGCCCCGGACCGGCGCCTGGCAGCCTTATCGCCTGCTCACGTTCAAGGGACTGATGCGGCAGGCCGTGGAACTGGCTTGGCCGGCCATCGCGGAGCCTATGGGCTACGCGCAGGGCGTCGAACCTACGTTCCTGAGCTTGGAAGGCGCCCAATACGTCTTGATCCAATGGGTCGAGGAGATGGTCGCGCAAGCCCAGTTCGACGCCGTCACGCAAGGCCGCGCCTTCGCCGTCCATCGTCTGGCCACCCAGATCATGGACAACATGGTCAAGGCCTCCATGTACCGGTATTCCCTGGCGACAGCCTACGAACGCTTGACGTTCTCCGTACCGGAAGGCAAGCACCAACGCGCCCGCCTCGCTGCGTTCCGCCGCGCGCAGGCCGTGAGTCTCGACTTCCGCCGGCACTGCCTCGCGCAGGGACTGGTCAGCGAAAACCTGCTGTACGAACTTTTTTACCGGATATTGGACGATGAAGGACTGTTCGACCGGCTCTTGCTGTCCCGTTGCCGCCACGTTATCGCCGACGGCTGCGAAGAGCACGATTACGCATGCCATCGCTTTCTGCGCCAGCTCATCCCCCTGACGCAGTCCAGCCTGTGCCTGGGCGACGCGGACGGCGGCTTTCGTTATTTCCTGGGCGCCTACCGGGAAGGGCTGGCGGCGCTCGCCGCGGTCTCGGATCAGCGCGCGGAGCTGCATTTCCCTCCCCGCGCGGGCCGCGTGGAAACGGAAAGGCGCCTCTCGTCCCTGCTGGACGGAGCCGGCGTGCTGCCCGCGCCCAAGGTGCAGGACAGCGCCCGCTTGGCCGTGCATCGCGCCCGCCCCCTGGATCTGGCTTCCGGCCTGGCCCACGCCGTCTTCCGCGTAGAGTATCGCGATCATTTCACCGAAATCCTGGACTGGACGGCCGACGAAATCCAGCGCCTGGTCCGGGACGCGGGCGTCCCCGCGTCCCGCATCGTCGTCTTGGCCCCTACGATCAGCAATTCCCTGCGTTTCGCGTTGGAGCAGTTGCTGCAACGCCGGCATCTCCGCCTCTACGCCCATCGCCCCAGCCGCAGGCTCAATGACGAACCGGCGGCGCAGGCGCTCTTGGCCCTGGCCTGCTTGGCCCATCCCCATTGGGACCTGCCGCCGACCGCCATTCAAAAGCGCATCGTGCTGCAAATGGCCATTGAAGGCCTGGAAGGGTGGCGCGCGCCGGCGCTGGCGCACGCTTGGGGCCGGCAACGCACGCCTTTCAGCCAGATGCCGACCGCTTTTCAGGCCCGCGTCCAGTATCGCAACGGCGTGCGGTACGAAGCCCTGCGCGACTGGTTGGATCAGTACGCGCAAGAGGAGCGCCATTACCCGCTCGACGTTTTTTTCGCGCGCATCTACGACGAACTGCTGGCGCAGAAAGGATTTGGCATCGGCTCCGACTCCAATTCCGTGCGCGTGGTCCATCAACTCGCGGAATCCGCCCGCACTTTTCATCGCCTGGTCCGCGCGGTCGGCCGCCAGGAAGGAATGGATGCGCCGGCTCCCGATCCCTTCGACACCGCGGGCCGCGCGTACGTGCGCTTGGTGCAGACGGGCCTGTTGGGCAATCTCTATCTGCCCTCCGACGCGCCCCCGCCGGAGGCTGTGGTGCTTTCCTCGACGTACAATTTCGTCATGCAGGATTACGGCGTCGAGTACCAGTTCTGGCTTGACCTCAACAACGCGGCGTGGGGCCAGCGCATACACCAGCCCTTGACCCATCCCTTCGTTTTGTCGCCTGCCTGGCCCAGGCGCCGACCCTGGACCGAGCGGGAAGAATACGCGGCCAGCCAGCGGGAAATCCTGCGCACGGCCCAAGGCCTGTTGCGCCGGACGCATCGCCGCGTCTATCTGGGGATTAGCGCTTACGGCGAAAAAGGCCTGGAGCACAAAGGAGAAATGTTGAAAGCCATCAACCGCCTGCTGATGCTGGACATCGGCGCTCCGTCCCCCTTGGCCGTTCCGGCCGCGCCGCAGGCCTAGGTCGCCGTCCCGTCCCGCACTTGTGCTAGACTAACGGCAATGCCTCCGGCATCTCCCGCCCCGATCACGTACAGAGCGCATGCCGCCATGTCCCCGCTTGCTCCCGTTACCGCGTGCGATACGCGTCCCGCTTTGGGACCTGAGCAAATTCGGGCCTACCAGGACGACGGTTTCCTCGTGGCGAAAGAAGCCCTCGCGCCGGCGGAACTGGAGGAGCTCCGGCAAGAAGCGACCGCCATTTGCCGCGGCGCGCGGGGCGCCGTGGACGGGGTGGAACCCGCGGCGCCGGACCGCGCGGACGACGAGGTGTTGCGGCAATACCTGTGCATTCATTTTCCCCACAAGATCTCCGCCACCATGCGCCGGTATCTGGGCCATCCCGCCCTCGCGGCGGCCTTGCGCCAGTTGATTGGCCCCAACGTGAAGTGCATGCAGTCGATGCTGTTCATCAAGGCCAGCGGCAAACCGGGGCAAGCCTGGCACCAGGACGAATTTTTCATTCCCACGCGGGACCGTTCCCTGAATGCGGCCTGGATTGCCCTGGACGACGCGACCCTGGAAAACGGATGCCTGTGGGTCATACCGGGTTCGCACAAGCATCGCCTGCTCTGGCCCCAACGGGAGCACGACGACCGGCGTTTCGACTGCACGGGCGAGGCTTTCCGTTTCCCTTACGCGGACGAAGACGCCGTGCCCGTGGAAGTCCCGGCCGGCGCCGTCGTTTTCTTCAACGGCTATTTGTTGCACCGCTCGTTCCCGAATCGGGCCCAGGCCGGCTATCGCCGCGTACTGGTCAACCACTACATGAGCGCGGAATCGCTTTTGCCCTGGTTCCTGCCGCGGGCAGGCGAGCATCAAGGTTGCAACGATTTTCGGGACATCGTCATGATCGCGGGGACCGATCCCTATGCCTGGAAAGGGGTGGAAGACCGCGTCCGTCCGAAAGTGCGCCCCAGCGGCGAGGGCGGTTGCATCAAGCAAGAAGACCGCAAGGGAGGCTGAGTGTGTCTTCGGACGCGCACTACTGGAACCAGCGCTACCGGCGCGGCGAGACGCCTTGGGATACGGGCCTCGCGCCGCCGGAACTGGAAGCGTTCTGGTCTGAACGCCGCGCCGAATTCGGGCCGCAGGACGTCGTTCTGGATCTGGGTTGCGGCACTCTGACCAATCTGCGGTTCCTGGCCCAGCAGGCCGTGAGGGCCTTGGGCGTCGATATGGCCTTCAGCGCCCTGCGCCAAGGTCGGCACCGGTTCTTCCAGATGCGGGACGTCGGCCGCCGGGCCGACATCCTGGTCGGGGACGTAACGCATCTGCCTTTGGCGGGGAACCTGGCGGCCTACGCCTTGGATCTGGGATGCCTGCATACGTTGGACGTGCCGGCGCGTCCCGCGTACGTCGAAGAATTATGTCGAGTTCTTAGGCCGTCAGGCTATTATCATCTGTTTGCCTTTCAAAGAGTGTCCGAGCAGGCGCCGTCCGAAGAAGAACAGCGTTTCTTCCTGCCGGGCGAAATCGACGCGCTGTTCCAGGCCCGCTTCGAAACGTTGAGCGAAGCCGTGGATGCGGAAGCGACGGAAGGCCGCGTGGGCGTCTGGCGTCTCATGCGCCGCGCGTGAAACCTGTGGCTTGCGTCAGGGCCGTTCGGAACGCCGCCTGGATCAAGGGCGTGGCCAGGTCCGCCAGGCGTTGCAAGCCCGCGCGGGCGGCCCGGATCCGGACTTGCGCCGTTATCCCATCCCATCCGGCCCCGTCGCTTCGACCTGGGCGCCCGCCCGCATGGCCGGCTTTCAGAGCCAAGCGATCCCCAAAGACGAAGCCTGCCCCGCGCCCGCGTTATGCGCCGCATGACCGGAACCGGACTCTGGGCTCAACGCCGTACGCAAAGGTGATGGCTCATGCCTGATCGCCGCTTCCAGCTTACGCCCCACCTGGAGGCGTTATACAGCGACTGCGCCTTCCCGTGGAGCATGCAAGTCGAGAATGCGGCGGCGTTCGGGCGCTGGCAACAGGCGTTCCGGGCCAACGTCAAAGAACTGTTGGGCATCGCGGATCTGCCCGCCCCCGCCTTGGCCGCGCATGAACGCCTGCGCCGTACGGAGCATGAGACCTACTGGGAGGAGAAACACGCACTGACCACCGAGGAAGGCCTGACCATCCCCCTCTACGCGCTGAGGCCCAAAGCCGCGGGGCCGCACAAAGCCGTGCTGGTCTTTCATGGGCACAGTCCTTCCGTGCAATACGTCCTCGGCCATTATCCCGACGCGGCAACGGCCGCCGATTACCTGGGCCGGGACGGCAACTACGCGCAGGCCTTGGCGCAGGCAGGGTATTTGGTCTGCGCCGTGGAGCAACGCGGTTTCGGCGAACGCCTCTCGGCCGTCGACGCGCGCCAGGCGCATCCCAACTCCTGTCGGCATCTGTCTTTCTTCTATCAAATGCTGGGGCGCACCCTGGTCGGCGAACGTTGCCGCGACGGCCTGGTCGCGTTGGCTTTCATGCAGCGGCGCTTTGGCATAGACGCGGGCCGCATAGGCGTCACCGGCAATTCGGGGGGCGGCACCACGGCCCTGTGGCTGGGCGCGTTGGAAGAACGCCTGCCGGTGGTTGTGCCCGGCAGCTATTTCTGCAGTTTCAAGGCGTCCCTCATGGACATTCGCCATTGCGAATGCAATTACGTGCCCGGCGCGGCGGCCCGCTTCGACATGGGAGAACTGGCCGCGCTGATCGCCCCGCGGCCTTTGCGCCTGATCCACGGCACGGCCGACCCGATTTTTCCGATTGAGAGCACGCGCGCGCAATGGCGCCGCGCCGCGGAGGCGTACGCCGTGCTGGATGCGGCGGACCGGCTGGATCTGGCGACTTTCGATACGGGGCACGCCTACCATATCGGAGCCGCGCGCGAATGGTTCGCCCATTGGCTGTAGCCGCCGGCGCCAGCAGGCCTCCGGGCCGGAAAGCCGCGTCCGGTTTTCCGGTCGAGAGCGCATCCGACCTATAATTCTGACGCGCCCCTGACCGTCTGCGTCGCGGCCTCCGCATCCATAGGCAAGAAGAGCCAATGCCTGCCTCCGTTTCTCTCCCGAACGTCATCCTCTTGGGCATTGATTCCCTGCGCGCCGATCACATGAGTTGCTACGGCTATCCGCGTCTGACTTCGCCCCATTTGGATCGCTTCGCCCAAGGCGGCGCCCTGTTCGAGAACACCATCAGCGCCCATATCCCGACGACCAGCGCCTACGCTTCCATGTTGACGGGGCGGGACGCGTTCGGCACGCAGGTGGTCGCCCTGCGCCATCGCGGCGCGTTGCGCCCGGAAGCCAAGACCCTGGCCGAGATCTTGCGCGCGCACGGATACGACACCTCATGCGTCGGCTTCAGCGGCAATCCCAGCGCCCGCGGCTTCGACACCTACCTGGATTACGCGGCGTGGGGCATGTGGGCGGCCGGTCGCAGCCCCAAGGCGCAAAACCTCAATAAGGTAGCCATTCCGGAACTGGAAAGGCTGGCCGGCCAGGACGCGCCGTTTTTCCTCTTCCTGCGCCACATGGATCCCCATGCGCCCTATTTGCCGCCCGCGCCGTACGAGCGCGCTTTCTATCACGGCAACGAACTGGATCCCGCCAACCGTTCCATGGACCCGGTTATGGCCTTCAAGCCGTTCCGGGACTTTTTCGCCGGCTGGATGCCGCCCGGCATCACCGACAAGGATTACGTCGTCGCGCAATACGACGGCGCCATCGCGTACATGGACGCCTGCATCGCCGCGCTGTTCGAGGCCGTAACCGCCCTGGGCCTGGACGACGACACCCTGATCGTCGTCAACGGGGACCACGGGGAAACGCTCTACGAGCACGAATGCTGGTTCGATCATCACGGCCTGTACGACAACGTCTTGCGCGTGCCGCTCATCCTGCGTTTTCCCGGCCGCATCGCCGCCGGACAGCGCGTAACCGGTTTCAACCAGCACAAGGACCTGGCGCCCACCATTCTGGATTACCTCGGGGTCGACGCGCGGGGCCTCGACTTCGACGGCCGCAGCCTCAGGGCCTTGATGGAGGGCGCAACGGCCTCTTTCGAAACCGGCATCTACCTCACGGAATGCACCTGGATGCGCAAGCACGGCTGGCGCACGCCAGCCCATAAATACATGCGCGCGCTGGAGCCCGACTTTCACTTCAAGCCCGAGGTCGAGTTGTACGACCTGGTCGCGGATCCCGCAGAAAATCGCAACCTCGCGCCGGAGCAGCCGGCGCTGTGCGCCTGGATGGAAGAGCAACTCCAGGCCTGGATTCGCCGGCGCGAAGCGGAGACCGGCCTGCCCAACCCCATTCTGCACCAGGAAGGCTGGCACGGGACGCCGGGGATCGGCTATTTTGCCTCGTCCCAGGAAGCCTACGACACCTTGCACATTGGCGATCCGAAGACGGCCGCGCGCCTGCAGGCGCGCGACGCCCGACAGGATCCCGAGTAACGTTCCGGATCCGTTCGCCTGCAGGCCGCACCGCCGGAGGCTTGACCCATGTTGACGCAGCCGCAAATCGAGCAATTCCGCGCCCAAGGGTTCCTCAACGCCGGCCCTGTCCTGTCCATGGACGCCGTGCAGACGTTGCGGGCCGAAGTGATGCGCACCATCGAGCAACGCGCGGACGCGAACGTGAAGCAGCCCGTCAGTTGCCGCAATCTTTCGCCGCGCGCGGACGAGCCCATTTGGCAGATCGTGGATATCTGGATCAGCAGTCCCCCGTTCAAGGAACTGTTGTTCCATCCCCGGATTACCCAGGGCCTGGCCCAACTCACCGACGCGCGGGAGCTCCGTATCTGGCACGACCAGATTCAATACAAGCCGCCGCAGAAAGGCGGCGTCAACATGTGGCACCAAGACGCCCCGTTGTGGCCCATCATCGCGCCCATGACCGAGGTGACGGCCTGGGTGGCGCTCGATGACGCCGACGAAAGCAACGGCTGCATGAGCATGGTGCCCGGCTCCCATCTGTGGGGCGACAATATCGACTTCCTGCGCGCCCTGGAATCCTACGACGCGATGCCGTCCCGATTCGGCGCGCATGCCGTGGCCGTGGAGCGCTGCCCGGTGCGCGCCGGCGAAGTGCATTACCACCACGCGCTGACCTGGCACGGCAGCCACGCCAATACGAGCGGGCGGCCGCGGCGCGCCATTGCGTTGCATTACATGACCCAGGATACGCGCTACGTGGCCAGCGGCGAACACATCATGAAGCCCTACGTCACGGTGCAGGACAACGATATTCTGCAAGGGGAGTATTTCCCCAAGGTCTATCCCTTGACTTGAAGCGCCCTGGGCGAGCCTGAACGCAGGCAGAGGAATTCCACTATGTTGCAAGTCGCGATCGTAGGCATGGGCAATATCGGCAACACCCATGCGCGCGTATACCAGGAGCATCCCGACACGGAAGTGGCGGCGGTCGTCGACGCCGTCGAGGCCACCGCCCAGGCGGGGGGCGCGCGGTGGCAAGCGCCCCATTTCACCTCCGTCGCGGACTTCCTGGCCAGCGGCATTCCGGTCGATATGGCCAGCGTATGCACGGCGGGCAAGGAAAACGGGGGCGATCACTACGCCCCGACCATGGAGCTCCTGCGCGCAGGCATTCCCGTGCTGGGCGAAAAGCCTATTTCCAACGAACTGCCCCAAGCCCGCGAGATGGTGGCCTTGGCCAAAGCCCGGAATCTGCGCTACGGCATCAACCTCAACCACCGTTTCACGCCGGCGGCCTTGCGCGCGAAGGAATGGGTGACGACCGGCCGCTTGGGCGAAATCCACATGATCAACATGACCATGTGGATCAACAACCCGAACGAAACGTCGCCCCATTTCCACATGCGGGCGCTGCACCCGCATTCGTTGGACGTCATGCGCTACTTCGCGGGGGACGTCGCCCGCGTGCAGGCCTTCTTCAAGAAGGGCAAGGGACGCACGATCTGGTCCAACGTCCAAGTCAATCTGCTCTTCCGGAACGGCGTGATCGGCCACTTGACGGGCAGTTACGACGCGGGCGGCAGTTACGGCCTAGAGACGCTGGAAGTCGTCGGCTCGGAGGCCCGTTTCGTGTTGCGCGAAGCCTGCCAGCGCCTGGAGTATTACCCGCGCGCCAGCATGGAAAAGGAAACGTACGATCACCTGGGGGGCATGATGGCGTTTCCCGAGACCTTCAAGTCCCGCCTCGCGCGCTGGATCGAACAGAACAAGGCCGACGCGGCGCCAGCCGATATCGACGCGTCGGGCGAAGACGCGTTGCGCGTGCAAACGATTATCGAAGGCGCCATTGCATCGTGGGCGACGGAACGCATCGTATCGGTATGATCACTCGTTCAGGCTTGAGTTAGGCGTACGCGGGAGTCAGCATGAAACTGGGATTGAATTCGGTTCTTTTCGGCGGTTACGACATGGAAACCGCCTTCAGATGCACGCAGATGGCCGGCTATGACGGGATCGAGCTGTCCGCGATCCCGGGCATGAGCGAGCATCTCGTGCTGGATCGCTGGCGCGCGCTCGCGCCGGACATCCGGCAGCTCGCCGCGCGCTACGAACTGGAACTGCTGGCCATGGAGCAACCGCAACAGGACCGGAACGTCATGGAAACCGCCTTTCAGGCGGCGGTGGAGCTGGGCATTCCGATCGTCAACTGCGGTCCGGGCGGCAAGGCCGACGACGAGGCCGCCTTCCAGCAAACCCTGGACAGTTTGGGCCATCTGGCCGATCGGGCCGGCCATTACGGCGTTACGCTGTGCGTCAAGGCGCACGTAGGATGCAGCATCTACAATACGCCCACCACGTTACGCCTGATGGACGCGATTGCCCACCCGGCTCTCGGCATTGACATGGATCCCAGCCATATCCATCGCGCCCACGAGAATCCCGTAGAGGCACTGAAAGCCGTCATTGCCCGCGTCAAGCACGTGCATATCCGCGACTGCAAGGGACGCGAACACGGACCGGGCGCGCCGGAAAACCAGGCCAATGGCCGAGGCGATATCGATTTGGTGGGGTACGTGCGGGTATTGCGGGAACACGGGTACGACGGCCCCTTGAATTTGGAAGTCATTGGAGCCAAAGACTACGAGCTGTTGCAATGCGGCGTGATCGCAGCGGAAACCCGGGGCCATATGCAGGCCTGCCTGCAAGCCTGCGGGGCTCGTTGACGCGGACGCCCGATGCCGTTCCGCCCGGCCGGACGCAGGCGCCCCCCTTGGGCCCGCGTCTCCCTACGACAGACGTTTTCGACCGCATGATGGGCCACGCGAGGATAATCCCGATACAAGGCATCTGACGCTCAAGGTAAGGTAGCGTGGCTCCTGCAGCCGCTACTGGGCATAGCGGCCTCTTCCTCAGTCCCCTGCAAGCATCGTTGCGCACGTTGCTGCAGCCGTTTTTTTTGTTCGCGCGTTACGATAAAAGCCATCTGCGGGCCGACGTGCTCGCCGGGATCACCACCGGCGTCATCTTGGTGCCGCAATCCGTCGCCTATGCCCTGATTGCCGATCTGCCGCCCCAGACGGGCCTGTACACGGCCCTGATCGCCGCGATCGCCGGCTCCCTGTGGGGCTCTTCCCGCCATCTCCACACCGGCCCGACCAACGCCGCGTCCCTGTTGGTGCTGGCGGCCGTCTCGCCTCTGGCGTCCAGCGCCAACCTGCCGGAATACCTGGCCGCGGTCGGGCTGCTGACCGTCATGACGGGCCTGATGCGCCTGGCGCTGGGCCTGCTCCGTTTAGGCTTCATCGTCAATTTCGTGTCGGACGCGGTCGTCGTCGGCTTCACCGCCGGGGCCGGCATGCTGATCATCGTCAATCAGATGGGCGGCCTGCTGGGCCTGGACATAGCGGCCAGCGTTCAGTTCCAGGCCACGGGGCTAGCGCTCTGGGCCCAAGCGTCGTCCCTGCATGCCCTGAGTTTGGGTTTGGGCCTGGCCACGCTGGCGCTGATTTTCGTCTTGCCGCGGATACGCAAGCAACTGCCGCATCAATTCTTGGCCGTCTTCCTCGTATCGCTCCTGGTATTCGCCTTGCGTCTGGACCGGCAGGGCGTAGCGATCATCGGCCCCCTCCCGCAGGCGCTGCCGCCTTGGCAACCCGTACCGCTCGCGGACGGGTCGTTGTGGCAAGCGCTGGCCCCCGGCGCGGGCGCGATCGCCGTGATTGGCCTGATCGAGGCCTTGACGATTGCGCGCACGCTGGCCACGGAATCCGGGCAATACCTCGACAACGACCAGGAAATGGTCGGCCAGGGCATCGCCAATATCCTGTGCGGCTTCCTGAGCGGTTACTGCTCCTCCGGCTCTTTCACGCGCAGCACCGTCAACTATAGGGCGGGCGGACGCACCCAGCTGACCAGCGTCATCTCCGGCCTTTTCGTCCTGGGCTCCGTCCTGGGCCTGGGCGTCTTCATTCAGTATCTGTCGCGTCCCGTGCTGGCCGGCTTCGTCATCGCCACGGCCCTGACGATGGTCAAATACCGGCGCATCCGCCAGATTGCGGAAACCAGCAAATCCGAAACCTTCATCATGGTCGTCACTTTCGCCGCGGCTTTTTTCGTGCCGCTCGTGTACGTGGTCGCGACCGGCATCGTCGTCTCGCTGCTGATCTACGTGTACAAGACCAGCCGCCCGCGCGTCCTGCCCCTCGCGCCGACCCGCAATTTTCGGCACCTGCGGACCCTGGACAAAACGACCGACAACGCCTGCCCGCAACTCAGCATTCTCAGCATCGAGGGCGATCTGTATTTCGGCGCCGCCAACCACGTAGAACATCTCCTGCGCGACTACATCCCCCCGCCCGGCACGCGCCGTTTCGTCCTGCTGCAGCTCCAGCACATGGTGCGCGTCGATATTAGCGGCGTGCGCATGCTGGAAAGTTTCGTGCGCATCGTGCGGCAACGCGGCGGGGACGTCTACTTCTTCAAGATTACCGACATCGCCCAGCGGCTTTTCGCCTCGTCCGGCTTCCGCGCCTACGCCGGCGCGGATCATTTTCTGGAAGACGACTCGGCCATCGAGTTCCTGTTCCAACGCGTTCTGAACCCCAAGGAATGCATTTACGACTGCCCCTACCGCGTATTCAAGGAATGCCAGAATCTGCCCAAGATCGCCATTCCCTTTCAGGATCTGCTGCTGAAACGCCCGGCCGCGCCGCGGGCCGCCCTGATTGACGTGGAAGAAGTGTTTCAGCGCCTTATGGCCAATGATTCCACCCTGGCGGTCATTGACGTCAGGGAGCAACTGGAATGGGATCAGGGACACATTCCCAAGGCCCGGCACATCCCCTATTCCGCCTTTTCGCCGCACAGCGCCGCCCTGGATCCCAACCGGGAGCTCGTGCTGGTGTCCAATACCATGCGGCGCGCGCGCAACGTCGGGTGGATCCTGCAGGAAAGCGGGTTTTCCGACGCCAAGGTCATGAACGGCGGCATGCAGGCCTGGATGCGCGCTTCCCACATCGTTGCCCTCACGGAATACGGACGCTCATGACATCTGCATCCACGCCTCCCTCTTTCTCTGAATCGCACGTCAACCTGGGTTTCGATCTCGTACGGGCCACGGAGGCGGCGGCTTTGGCCGCCGGCCGCTACGTAGGCCTGGGCGTGGGCGCAGAGGCCGACCGCGTCGCCAGCCAAACCATGCTGCAGGAGTTGAACCGCATACCTTTCGCAGGCCATATCGTCGGCCGGGCGCACAGGAACCTGGAAAAAAGCCCGGCGGCGGCCCTCGACGCGCCCATCGGCACCGGCGAGGGTCCGTCCATGGACGTAGTCTACGACGTCGTGGACGGCATTAATCTGCTGTCGGAAGGCCGCGCGGGCGCCATCTCGGTCATCAGCGCCGTGCCGCGCCATACCATGTGGAATCCGGAACCGGCGCTGTATATGCAAAAAATCGTGGTGGATCGCCGGATGGGCCGGGCCCTAGTGCCCGAGTGCCTGGATGCGCCTCCCAGCTGGGTGCTGGCGTTGGTCGCCCGCGAGTTGGGCAAAAGCATCAGCGATCTGGTGGTTTTCGTCCTGGATCGGCCGCGCCACACCCATTTGCTGAGCGAAATCCGGCAAGCCGGCGCGCGCGCGCAAATCCGGTCGGAGGGCGACATCGCCGGCGCGTTGCTGGCCAGCCAGCTGGACAGTCCGATTGACGTGCTGATGGGCATAGGCGGCGCGATCGAAGGCCTCATCGCGGCCGTCGGCGTCCGAGCCCTGGGCGGCACCATGGTGGCGCGCTTGACCCCCCAGAGCCAAACGGAACGGGACGAAATCATCGCGGCGGGACACGATCTGGGACGCGTGCATACCACCAACGATCTCGTGCAGTCCGACGCCATCTTTTTCGCCGCGACCGGGGTCACGAGCGGCCAGGTGCTCCGCGGCGTTTCGTACGCCGGTCAAAGGGCCTACTCCCATTCCCTGATTATTCGGGGCGAATCGGGCATTACCCGCTACGTGCAAACGGAGCATCCCGCGCACGCCGTGCCGGGCGCGGCCTAGGCGTCCGCCGCGGCAAAGCGCAGGACGCGTTCCGTATGGGCTTCGATGAAATCCCAGTCGTACTGGACGCCCAGGCCCGGTCCCGACGGCACGGGGACGCATCCTTCGGCGTCCAGCGCCTCCGGCTGATCCGAATAAGCGCCGTCGTAGACGGGCGGCACGCAGTTGGGCATATCCGGCCCAATCAGGGCCATTTCGTAGAAATGCGTATTGGGCAAGGCCGACATTAGCGCCCGATGGCCCGGCCCGCAGGCGTGCAGTTGCAGGTCGAAGCCCAGGGCCTGGCATACGTGCGCGATCTTCAAGGCGCCGGTCAGGCCCATGTCGTACTCCGGGTCCGCGTGGATCATGTCGCACCCGCCTTGAATAAGGAAGTTGGCCTTCTGTTCGATGCCGCGGACATGTTCGCTGACGAGCAAGGGGGTCTGCAGCTGGTCGCGGAGCCGTTGGTGGGACAGGGCCGATACGCCGCTGTCGCGATACGGATCCTCATACCAGAAATAACCGGCCTCGTCGCAGGCGCGCCCGACGTAGAGCGCGTCCATGTACGTGCGGAGTTGGCACGCCGGATCCAGCATGAGCGGCCAGTCGTCGCCCACCGCGGCGCGGACGGCCAAGGCGTTGGCGGCCTCCTTGCGCGCATCCCCGGCGTGCCAGCCATGGATTTTGAACCCCCTGAAGCCGCGTTGCCGGCACTGCACGGCGTAATCGACGTACGCCTGTATGGAATCCAGCCCTCCGGGCTGCGATTGGCCGTGGTAGGTGCTGGCGTAGACGGGCAGACGGGTGCGAAAGCCGCCCAGCAGGCGGGAGACGGAAGTCCCCAACCGCTTGCCCTGCCAATCCCAGAGCGCCAGATCCAAAGGCCCGTGCCCCATATGATCGTAGGCGCGCGCTTCCCTTTTCATGTCTTCCCATAGGGCCTCCCGCTGCCAGGGATTCCGTCCCGGCAGCAAAGGAGCCAGCATCTGCATCTGGCCCAGGGTGGAAGGCGTCCCGACCCAATGCGTTACGTATTCCCCGCGGACGCCGTCATCGCATTCAATGCGCACCGCGACGCGCGCCGTCTGGAGGCAGGCGCCCTTTTGGTACACCATATTGCCCACGCCCGCGGCGGAATGGCCGCCCAGCGTCAAGTCAGGCACGTCAAAACTGAAAGGCCACAGCGATACGTGGGCAATCGTACTCATGGGACTACGCTCTCACTTTGCCAATAGGGCGGTTGGCCTGCCAGGGACAGGGCCGTAACCAAGTCTAATGATAGCCTATCCGCGCGCCAACGCGCCTGCCGTCAGCAGGGCATAGCCAAGAGGCAACGACGCGCACGTTCCGGGGGCGGTCCGCGCGCGTCCTTGGCCCCCAACGCCAGCGGAAGCGAGAGGTTTTCCGCTCTCCAGGCCGCCAAGGGCGATCGGCATCCGCCTTGGCGGCGCGCCCGACGAGCGAGTTTTCAGCTGCGTCCGCGCCGACCGGCGCTGCCGCTACGCTCCGTAGCGTCGGTCCCCCCCCCTCCCCCCATGCGAATCGGCCGAGACCGCCAAATAGCGCGCCCCGATCAAAATGCGTTTATCATTATCGTTAATGTTGGGAACCCGGTTGCGTTCGATGGCGGAATCCGGTCTGTGGGGGAGAGATTAGGCATGACTGACGCACTCAGCCGCACGTACAACCCGCGCGAGCACGAAGAACGGCTGTGCGCCTGGTGGGAGCGACAGGGCTATTTTCGCCCCGAAACGCAGGCGGCGCTGGCGCAAGCCGATCCGGACAAGGCGCCGTTCGTCATCTCCATGCCGCCCCCGAACGTAACGGGAGCCCTGCATTTGGGCCACGCCATTATGGACGCGGTGGAGGATTTCCTGATTCGCTACAAACGCATGCAGGGCTTTCCGACGCTCTGGGTTCCCGGCACCGATCACGCCGGCATTGCCACGCAGAGCGTCGTGGAACAGCATTTGGCGGACGCCGGCGCCGCGCGCCGCGCCTTGGGACGCGCCGCCTTCGAAGAGGAAGTCTGGGCGTGGAAAGAGGAATACCATGGACGCATTTCGAGACAACAGCGCCGCCTGGGCATTTCCTGCGATTGGACGCGGGAACGCTTCACCTTGGATCCGGGCCTGTCGCATGCGGTGCGCGCCTCGTTCGTGCAACTCTATGCGGAAGGCCTCATCTACCGCGGCCACTATCTGATTAACTGGTCGCCGACCCTGCAGACGGCCGTCTCGGATCTGGAAGTGGAATACGAGGAAATGGAAGGTACGCTCTATACCTTCAAATATCGCCTCGCGCATTCTGCGGACTATATCCCGGTAGCCACCACGCGGCCGGAAACCGTCCTCGGCGATACCGCGGTGGCCGTGCATCCCGAGGACGAACGCTACGCCCGTTACATCGGCCGCGAAGCGGTCGTGCCCTTGCTGGAACGCACCGTACCGGTTATCGCGGACGCAGCCGTGGATCGAGAGTTCGGCACCGGCGCGCTCAAGATCACGCCCGGGCACGACCCTGCGGACTACGCCATCGGACAGCGCCACGGCCTCCCCAGCCTTTCCATTTTCGACCGCGAAGCCAACCTGAACGCGGAAGCCGGGCCCTTCCAGGGTTTGTCGCGCGAAGAAGGACGACGCCAGGTGTGGGCGGCGATGGAAGCCCAAGGCCTGACCCTGGACGCGCAGCCGCATGCCGTACGCGTGCCGCGCTCGCAACGCAGCGGCGAGATTATCGAACCGCTGCTCAGCACCCAATGGTTCGTGCGCATGCAGGAGATGGCCCAGGCCGCCGCCGAAGCCGTGCGTTCCGGGCGCATCGAGATCATTCCCCAACGCTTCGAGAGCGTCTATTTCCATTGGCTGGACAATATCCGGGACTGGTGCATTTCCCGGCAGCTGTGGTGGGGCCACCGCATTCCCGTGTGGTACGGCCCCGACGGCCGGCAGTTTTGCGCCCTGGACGAAGCGGACGCGCGCGCGCAGGCCCGGCGGCATTACGGCGCGGACGCGCCGCTGGAACAGGATCCGGACGTGTTGGATACCTGGTACAGCAGCGCCCTGTGGCCTTTCAGCACGTTGGGCTGGCCCCGACGGACGGATGACTTGGCGCGGTACTACCCGACGTCGGTTCTGGAGACCGGCTACGACATCCTCTTTTTCTGGGTGGCCCGCATGATCATGATGGGCCTCAAGCTGACGGGAGACGTGCCGTTTCGGACGGTGTATCTCCATGGTCTGGTGCGGGTCGAATCCGGGGCGAAAATGAGCAAGTCCCGGGGCAATACGGTCGATCCGCTGGACATCGTCCAGGAATTCGGGGCGGACGCCTTGCGTTACGCCCTGTTGACGGGCATCGCGCCGGGCAATGACCTCAAGCTGAACCGCAACCGCCTGGAGAACAACCGCAATTTCGCCAACAAGATGTGGAATGCGTTTCGCTTCCTCCGCACCCATCTGGCGGACGCGGAGCTGCCGCTCACCCGCCCCGCCAATGCCTTCGCGACCACGTATCGCTTGCCGGAATCCCAATCCCTGGGCCTGGCCGACCGTTGGGTTTTGGCGCGCCTGCACGCCGTCGCCAACGAGACCACCCGCCTGGCGGACGCCTGGCAGATCGGAGAAGCCGGCGCGCTCCTCTACGACTTTCTGTGGCATGAACTGTGCGACTGGTACCTGGAAGCGGCCAAAGTCAATTTGCGCAGCGCCGAGCGCCCGGTCCGTCAGGCGACGGCGCGCGTACTGGCGTACGTCCTGGAACGCGGCTTGCGTCTGCTGCATCCTTTCATGCCGTTTTTGACCGAAGCCATCTGGCAGGCCATGCCCGGCTTGACCGAGCCCGTCCCCAGCGTCATGCTGGCCCGGTGGCCGGAGCCGGCGCCCGCCGACGCGCAAGCCCTGGAAGATTTCGCGCTGCTGCAGAAAATCGTGCGCGCCGTGCGCAACCTGCGCGCGGAGTACAAACTCGATCCGGGACAGCGCCTGCCGGCCCGGATGGCGAGCGTCCGTCGCGCGGCGCTGCTGGCGGCCAACCGCGATCTGCTCTGCGCCTTGGCGCGCCTGGATGCCGCGGCCTTGGACATCGGCCCCGAGCCTTTCGACGACGCGCCGTACATCGCCGTGGCCGTGGAAGACATAACGGTGGGCGTCGCGCGGGCAGGCCTGCCGGATCCGGCGGCGGAGCGCCAGCGCTTGGAAAGCGCCGTCCAGGACTTGCGGCAACGCCTGGCGCGATCGCAGGCCCTTTTGGCCAACGACGCGTTCCGGGCCAAAGCGCCGGCGGAGGTCGTGAACCGGGAACAGGACAAGAGCCAGCGCTTAACGCAGGAATTGGAACAACTCGCGCGCCGCCTCCAAGCCGCGCAGGCCTAGATCGGGAGCGCATCCGCCGCCGGAACGACCGCCGCGGCCCAGCCTTTTACGGCGCAATGGCGCGTTGCGGTTTGCTCAACGCGGCGATTTCCTGTGCTATACTCCCTTTCGTATTTCAGATTGGCAACCGACATCCAGCCAGACGCGATGCCCTCCGTTGATACACTTGATGACAGCTTGCGAGGGCACGTTACCACCCGCCTTGATGCGCAACTGCGTTATGGCTCTTGCTTGCTCTGCGCAAGGTCGGCCATGGCAGGCGCGCCGCCGAGCGCCCGTTGGCGCGGGGCCGCGGCCCAGGAGGATGCCTCGTGGCGGATCTGACGCCTGAAGCCAAACGCCGCCAATGGATTGAGGCGGCCAAAAGGCGGGCGGCCGAAAAACGCGGCGAGACGTACGACCCCGCCGCCGCCCCGCCGGCGGCCGCCGAGGTTGCCCCCCCGGTTGCAGCCGCAACGGACGCGGAGCCCAGCGCCGCCGCGCCGGCCCCTGAAGCGGTTCCGGCCGCGAGCGCGCCGCCGGTAGCCGAAGCGCCCATCGCCGCGGCCGAGACTGAACGGCCGGCCGTGCCCGCCGCCGTCCCGGCGGCGCAAGCGCCGCCGCCTGCCCCAACGGCCCGCGCGGCCGAGGCCGCGCAAGACAAGACTTTCCTCCGCACCAATGTGCGCACTCTGAATCGACGCGAGTTCCTCTCCTATTCCTGGGGAGCCGCCATGGGCCTCGTCGCGGCGCAGGGCGCGTTGGCAACCGGGTTGTTCATGTACCCGCGTTTCCGGGCCGGCGAATTCGGCGGCGATTTCTTCCTGGGCCCCGCTTCGGGACTGCCGGGCAATGCCGCCGCGCCCCAAGGGGATCCGATCGGCAAGTTCTGGCTGGTGAATACGGAAACGGGGCCTCGCGCCCTGTACATGGTTTGCACGCATTTGGGATGCCTCTACAAATGGGTGGAAGCCAATAGTCGCTTCGAATGCCCTTGCCACGGCTCCAAATTCACGCGCGAAGGGGAATACATCGAGGGCCCCGCGCCCCGGAGTCTGGATCAGTTCGTAGTGGAAGTGCAGGAGAACGGCGCGGTGCTGGGAACTACGCAAGACCAAGGCGCCAGCATCCAGCCGCCCCCCATCGCGAACGAAAGCGCCACGGTCATAGTCAAGACCGGAAGCCGGATTCAGGGCAAAGCCCATTCTTGAAGTCGCTTTTGCCTGTTTCCGCCTTCTGATTGGATTGGGCCTTTTCGTGCGCGCGCGACTGCATCCCGGTTACAGGGCACTTGGCTGATGGCTGTCCAAGAACGAACGACTTCCAAAGGGTGGTTCGCGGGCCTGCTCCAAGGGCTCAACGGCGTTTTCGCGTACCTCACGGCCGGCATCAGCGCCGGCGACTTCCGGAGCATGTTGCGCGGCGATCCGCCTGGCCGCCCCAACACGCGGCTGAGACCGCACGCCGACGCTTTCCTGCTGCACATCAAGCCTTCCTATTACCATGAAAGCGTCACGCGGTTCACGCATACGTACCGCCTGGGTTTGCTCTCGACCTATCTGTTCCTGTTTGAAACCATCACCGGCATCATCCTCATGATCTGGTACGCCCCTTCGCCGGAGCGGGCGTACAAGGACATGATCGTCCTGTTGAGCAACGTGCCTTTCGGGCAGATCATGCGCGATTTGCACCGGATCGGAGCCGAGTTGATGGTCGCCGTCGTCACGTTGCATATGGTGCGCACGTACCTGACGGGCAGTTACAAGCCGCCGCGCGAATTCACGTGGCTGACGGGCGTCATTCTGCTGGTCCTCACCTTGTTTCTCAGTTTCTCGGGCTACCTGCTGCCGTGGGATCAGTTGGCTTTCTGGGCCGTGACCATCGGCACCTCCATGGCGGAAGCGGTGCCGCCGCTCTTCGTGGGCGAAACGGTCAATCTGCTGGCCCGCGGCGCGCCGGACATCGGCGCCAACGGCCTGTTGCGTTTCTATCTGCTCCACGTCTTGTTCCTGCCGCTGTTGCTCATCCTCTTCTTCTTCGTGCATTACTACAAAGTGGTGCTGTACGGCATCAGCCTGCCGGCGCAAGAAGAAGAAGTCGGCGAGGATACCGCCAACCGGGTGCCGGCCAATCGGCGGGTCTACTATCTGCCGGAAGTCCTGGTCGACGAAGGCAGTTTCCTGCTGGTCTTTACCGCCATCGTCACGGCCGTGACGGTCTTTCTCTTCCAGGCGCCGCTGGAACACATCGCCAATCCCCAGCAAACCCCGTTCCATACCGTCGCGCCCTGGTATTTTTACTGGCTCCAGGGCTTGCTCAAGATCGCGGACAAAATGTGGGCCGGCGTCATCATTCCCGGCGTTCTGCTGGTGCTCCTGATGGCCATTCCCTACCTGGACCGCAACCCCAGCCGGCGCGGCGCCGATCGGCGCGTGGCCACGATCTCCGGCGTCATCGCCGGCATCGTCATGATCATCCTGAGTTGGATGGGCACGCCCAGCTACGCCGTGCAGGGCGCGCCGCCGCTGGAGATCGTGCAAGAACTGATGCCGGAGGAAGGCACGGGCATCTCCCGCGAAATCGGGTACGACCACCTGCCCAACGGCGTCTACGATTCGCGGGAAGAATACGAAATCCACGACGAGGAATTCAACGAACTGCTGCATGAGTTCCGCGCCGCGCTGGCGGCCTGGGACGAGCGAGTGGACGATTTCAACGAACCTTGGGGCGTATTGACGATTTCCCAGGATCAAGCCCAACTCAAGCGTCTGAACTGGGAAATCCACTGGATCAACGACGCCGGCGAATCGGATTTCTTCACCCAGGACTTCTGGTTGCACCAGAATTCCTACTACTGGGAGCAATACGGCGTGAAGAAGTACGGCGTGCCCCAGTTCCTGAACGGCACCGCCCCCGGCACGCGCTAGCGCGCCCGCCTGCCTGGCCGCCCCGTCCGTCGTCTTTCGCAGCGAAACGCCATGCGTTCCCTGTACGTTCGCAGTATCGGCAACAAGCTGATCTGGGGGATGCTCGCGGCGCTCGTCATCTTCGTCTCGGTGGGGTTGACGGCGCAGACGGAAGAGACGCGCATGGAACTGCAAACCCGCAACTGGGAAGGCCGCAGCATCGAAAACGGAGCCAAGATCTTCGCGGACAACTGCTCCACCTGCCACGGCCGGCAAGGCCAGGGCCTGCCCGGCATCGCGCCGGCGCTCAACAGCCATTACTTCTTTGCGCGGCGTCTGGAGGACGTAGGCCAGGCCGGCACCATCCCGCTTTCCACCTACGTTCATCTCACGGTGGCCGCGGGGCGGCCGAGCAAAGCCAACTCCCAATGGGTGAATCGCATGGTGCCGTGGAGCGCGGAATTCGGCGGCCCCTTGCGGGGGGATCAGGTCGAGGACGTGGTCGCCTACGTCATGAACTGGCGGGAAACGGCCCTCCAGCAGACGGCGGACGAGGACCCGTTCCAGCCGTTCCTGGACGTGCCGAAACCGCCTGAGTTGCAAAACATAGGGGTAGACCCGGACGTCGAGTTCGAACCGGTGCAATTGTCCGCGGCGTCCGTCCTGCCCAAGGGCGACCGCGCGCCGGATTACCTGTTCGAGGCCATGGGGTGCGCGGGTTGCCACAATCTGGAAGAGATCGAGGCGCCGAACAACCGCGGGGAATCCGGTCCCCACATGGGCCGCGTGCATGCCATTGCGGAATACCGGGAAGGCGTGACGGACGCGGCGGCCTACCTGAAGGCAAGCATCGTGACGCCCGACAACCGACGCGTGGAAGGGTACGACGACGCCATGCCGAACGATTTCGCCGACCGCATGACGGAAGAGGAAATCGACCGCCTCGTGGCTTGGCTATTGGACGAAAACCGGGATTATTCTCCCGACGATTGACTTGGCTGGACGCCAGCCGCCGGAGTTTCGTTTGCGCCCGCCGCGACGCTTGGGATACAATGGCCGCGCGTTGGTTGTCGGCGTTGCGCGCGGGTGTAGTTCAGTGGTAGAACGTCAGCTTCCCAAGCTGAATGTCGACGGTTCGAACCCGTTCACCCGCTTCTGAATTGATTGCCTCTATGCCGATGCGCGCGCGGTTCGTTTGCGCGCGGACGCGTCGCTTTGAGTTTTCAGGGCCCGTTTCTGGCATTGGGCAGGCACGGGTTCGGCAACGCTCTCTTCCGCCTCGTCATGCCCGTTCCGATTGAGTTTCTGTATCTGCTCGTCTTGCTCGGAGCGACCGTTCTGTTCGTAACGGAGTGGTTGCCCATGGAAGTCACCACGTTGCTCATTATCGTGAGTTTGGCGTTCACGGACGTGCTGACGCCGGCGCAGACGCTTTCGGGATTCTCCAATTTGGCTACCGTGACCATAGCGGCCATGTTCGTCCTGAGCGCCGGTTTGGTGCGCACCGGCGCTTTGGAAAACGTCACCATCTACCTGGCGGATTTCTCCCGCGGCAAACCCCGGCGCCTGCTCGTCTTGCTGGGCCTGACGGTGCCTTTCGCCAGCGCCTTCATCAACAATACGCCCGTCGTGGCCATGATGGTGCCCGTGGTCACGTCGTTATCCCTCCGCTACCGCCTGTCGCCTTCCAAACTGTTGATTCCAGTGAGTTATTTCGCCATCCTGGGCGGCACGCTGACCCTGATCGGCACGAGCACCAACATTCTGGTCAACGAACTCGGCATCGCGGCCGGACAGGCGCCTTTGCGCATGTTTTCCTTTTTCCCTTTGGGCCTCCTCTTCGTGTCGGCAGGCGGCCTGATGATCATTTTCCTGAGCGACCGCTTGCTCCCCGACCGCTTGGCCGCGCTCGAGGGCGAGTCCGCCGCCAACCGCGTGTACCTGGCGCGTTTCAGCGTGCCCGCCAACTCCTCTTTGATCGGGAAAAAAGCCAAGGAAGCCTTCCGCCGCGTACGGGCCTCTTCCTTTCGCCATCGCCAGTTGTCCCGCATGCGCCGTTTGACGCCGCCCCCCGCGTCCCATTTCGAGACGGAGCTCCAGCTCCTGTCGCATCGCCGCGCGGACGGCTCGTATCCTTCCAATCCGCCGGCGGAGGAAGTGTTCCAGGCGCGCGATTCGGTGGTGGTGTCCGGCGTGGCCGACGACATCGTGCGTTTCAAGAGCCAATACGCGATGCGCCCCTATTTCGGACGCGCCGGCAACGCGCCGCGGCGCGTGGAGGAGCCTTCCGCCCCGATGGCCGTACAGGCGGTGGTATTGTCCCATTCCACCTTGATTGGACGGTCGCTGCAAGAACTGGAAACGACGGAACCGTGCAAGGTCGCCGTTCTGGGCTGGTTGGCGCCGTCGCCGGAGGCCACGCAGATCAGTCCCGAGCGGGAAATCCGCAGCGGCGACGCGCTCCTGCTGGAAGGCAACCGCGCGGACTTGCTCGCCCTGCGCGACCAGCATCAGCTGACGTTCATTGAAGGCCGCGGGCGTTTGGCGTCCCAGTTTCGCCGGAATCACGTAGCCTTGTTGATCCTGGGCGCGGTCGTCGGCGGCGGCGCGTTGACGAATATCCCGATCGTACTGTTGGCCTTGGCGGGCGCTTTGGGCATGATATTGACCGGCTGCCTCAGCGTGCCGGAGGCTTTCCGGTCTCTGGATACCCGGACGCTCCTGCTGATGGCGGGCACCATTCCGCTGGGCTTGGGCATGCAGGCCGCCGGCCTTACGGATCGCATCGTGCCTTTTCTGCTGCAGGGCGCGTTACTGTCGAATCTCATGTGGACCGTCGCGATCCTGTACCTTTTGGCGTCGCTGTTGACGCAGTTGGTTTCCAACGCGGCGGTCGCCGTCCTGTTCGTGCCGATCGCGTTGGGGCTGGCGGATACCATGCAGGTGGAACCCGTACCGTTGCTTATGGCCATCGCTTTCGGCGCCAGCGCCAGTTTCATGTCGCCTACCGGATATCAGACCAACGCCATCGTCATGGAAGCGGGCGGCTATACCTATACGGATTTCATGCGGCTCGGCGCGCCCTTGCAGATAGCCATGTGGCTGCTGGCCACCGTCTGCATTCCCTTCCTCTACGCCTGAGCGCCCGCCCGCAGGGGCGTCGCCGTTTTTCGGTTTCGGCCGCCGATCTACGTACAATGGCGTCCATGGCGTAACTTTCGCGCCGCCTGCCTGGACGAGTCGGAATGCCCTTGTACGAATACCGTTGCCCGCGTTGCCGGCATCAATTCGCCCATTTGTGGAAAACCATTCCCGAGGCCGCATCCAACCCGCCGCCCGTTTGCCCGGCCTGCGCGCATCCCCATCCGAGCCGCGTCCTGTCGGCCGTTGCCGTTCTGGGGTCGTTAGGCGGCTTGACGCCCGGCGAAAAGGCGCAGGTCCAGCAGACCGAGGAAAGGCTGGCCTCCATCACGCCCAAAGCCCAGATCGAGCAGTTGCAGGCCCAACGCGCGTCCCAAGGCCCAACCTAGACTGACGCGCGCGACCTCGCTGAAAGTCGTCCCATGCCTTCCGTAACGGGCTTGCGCCGCCCTGACGCCCCGCGCCGGAGCCACTTGCCTCTGGGCGTCCGGGATCATTTGTGGCACGAAGCGCGCCTGCGCCGTACGCTGGAAAGCCAGGTCGGCGCGTCTTTCCGCGCCTGGGGCTATAACGACGTCATACTCCCCATGTTCGAATACGCGGACACGTTGGCTTTGTCCCTGAACGACGCCGCGGACGCCCGCCTGTATCGTTTTCTCGATCGGGAGGGCCGCACCTTGGTCCTGCGTCCCGACATGACCACGTCTCTGGCGCGCCTCGTCGGCACGCGCCTGGCCCGCGTCGAAGGGCCGTTTCGCTTTTGTTACGCGGGCAGCGTCTTTCGGCACGAAGAATCGTCAGGCCTGGGATATCAGCAGGAATTCAGACAGCTCGGCGCGGAACTGATCGGGGCGGACAGCGCGTCCGCGGACGCGGAAATTCTGGCTGCGCTGGCCGACGCCCTGCACGCGGCCCAGTTGCGCGAGTTCACCTTCGTACTGGGACACAGCCAGTATTACCACGCGTTGCGGACCGCTTTGGCGTTGGAGCCGGAGCCGGAACTGCAGTTGCGCCGGGCCCTGCAACGCAAAAGCGAAACGGCCCTGCAACGGGTCATCCACGCGCGCCGGCTCGCCGGCGCGCCGGCGCGCGCCCTGGAAGGCCTCTTGGCCCTCTGCGGCGCGGATACGCGACGCGTGCTGGACCGCGCCGCCGACCTCTGCCTCAACGGCGACATGGAACAGGCGGTGCGCAACCTGCAAGCGATCTGCGAGAGCCTGGACGCCTTGGACGCCATCGAGCACGTCGTGCTGGATTTGGCTGAAATCCGCGCGCTGGATTACTACACCGGCATGACCTTCGAAGCGCTGTTGCCGGACTCCACCATGATTGCCGGCAGCGGGGGCCGCTACGATAACCTCATGGGCCGCTTCGGTCCGGCCCGGCCGGCGGTAGGCGGCGCGTTGCAACTCGATCGGTTGGCCAGCGTCAAAGGGCGGGCCACCGCGCCGGATCCTCTGCGGCCGATAGGGCCTACGCTCCTGCTCGGATGCACGCAGGCGCCGCGCTGCCTGTCGTTCGTTCGCCGCCTCCGCCGCCAGGGCATCGACGTCGTCATTGATCCGGACCCGCGGACGGACGCGCAACTGATGCAGTACGGCGCGCGGACGGGCGCGCGCATCACCGCCCAATGGCAAACGGCGACGCAGGCCTTCGCCATCTTGCACTCCGCCTTCCCGCGCGTGACGGGATCCTGGCGCGAGGCGCCCTTGGAAGCCTTCCTGTTGGACGCCAACGGCGCGCAAGCGGCCTAGATTGCTCGCGGTTCTCGCTGCGCATGCCCGTTCCTGCCTCCCGCTCGGCGCCCTCTTTGCGCGTGGCCATTCCCAAAGGGCGCATGGAAAAGAGCGTCTTCGCCTATATGCAGGCTGCCGGGTACGCCGTGCCGCGTCTCTCCGACGACCGGCAGCTGACCCTCATGACGGAAGACGGCCGGCAGGAGTACATCTTGGCCAAACCTCTCGACGTACCGACATTCGTGGCCCATGGCATAGCGGACATCGGCTTCGTCGGCCTCGAAAACCTGCGCGAGGGCAATCTGGACGTGCTTGAACCCTTCACGTTGCCGCTCGGCGCCTGGCGCCTGGCGCTGGCCGGGTTTCCGACATGGCGCAACCGGCCTTTGCCCTTGGCGAGCCGCCTGCGAGTCGCCACCAAATATCCCCGGATCGCCTCGGAATTTTTCGTGTCCCGCGGCATCAGCGCGGAGATCATCAAACTCTACGGTTCCGTCGAACTGGCTCCGCTGACCGGCTTGGCGGACCTGATACTGGACATCGTCGAAACCGGGCGCACGCTGCGCGCCAACGGTCTCGTGGAACTGCATACGGTCATGGCGTGCCATATGGCGGTCATCGTCAATCGATCCGCCTATTGCCTGAAAATAGAAGCCATCAACCGGTATTTGCAGGCGCTGCGGCCTCGCTCGGATTCCGAACCAGTTGCCCGGGAGTCCGCAAGCAGCCCAAGGCTTGGCTGACCGGCGACGCGCCGCCTTGGAACGAGGAGATTGCCCTTATGGCCCGGATCGCGGAATCGCTCTCCATCGCCGACGTGCTGTGGATCAGGCCTCAATGGTTCGAGGACGACCGCGGTCGTTTCTGCGAAGCGTTCCGCCAGGAGTGGTTTCCGCAACGCGCCTGGGACGCCGTGCAGTGCAACCGCAGCGAAAGCCGACCGCACGTGTTGCGCGGCCTTCACTATCACTGCCGTCAAGCGGATTACTGGCAGGTGCTGCACGGCGCGCTCAGGATCGGGTTGGTCGACTTGCGCGCTTCCTCCGCGACCTATCTGCAGGGCGAACTGCGCGAGGTGGACGCGGCGTCGGGCGTGGGCGTCTTCATTCCGCCGGGCGTGGCGCACGGCTTCTACAGCCTGACCCCGGCCACGCTCTGGTACGTGGTGGATCAATACTATGATGGCCAAGACGAACGCGGCGTCCGGTGGAACGATCCGGCGCTGGCGCTGGAGTGGGGATGCGCGGCCCCCATCCTGTCCGCGCGGGATGCCGCCAATCCCTTATGGCGAGACGTAGCCACAGCGCATCGACCGCAGTAGGAGGCCCAATGGACGACAAGGTACGCATCGGCGTTATCGGCGGCAGCGGCATCTACCAGATGGACGCTTTAACCGACCGGCAGGCAATAGAGCAATCCACGCCTTTCGGCGCGCCTTCGGATGCCTACGTCGTGGGACGGATGCATGGCCGCGCCGTAGCGTTTCTGGCGCGGCACGGCCGCGGGCACACCATTTCCCCCACGCGTCTGAACCACAGAGCCAACGTCTACGGGTTCAAGCAGTTGGGCGTAGAGTACCTGATCAGCGCCAACGCCTGCGGCAGCCTGCGCCCGGAGCTCAAGCCGGGCCTGATCGTGGTGCCCGACCAGATCTACGATCATACGAAGCTGCGCGCGCTGTCCTTTTTTGACGATCCGGACGTCGGCACGCAAGGCATCGTGGCCCATATTCCCTTCGCCCAGCCCTTTTGCGCTTATCTCAGCCGCCTTTGCGTCCAGGCCCTGCAGGATACGGGCAGCGAAGTCGTCGCCGGCGGCAATTTCCTGACGATCGAGGGTCCGCGTTTCAGTTCGCAGTTCGAGACCCGCGTCTTCATGCATTGGGGCGCGGACATCATTGGCATGACCACTTCGCCGGAGGCCCAGCTCGCGCGCGAGGCGGAAATGAGCTATGCCGTCATGGCGCACGTGACGGATCAGGACACCTTGGACGAGGCCGAACCCGTGTCCGTCGAGGTAGTGGTCCAGAACCTCAGGGCCAACGCCGCCAAAATCAAGGCGGCGGTGGCTCGGGCCGTGGCCTTGCTGGCCGACGCGCCGCCGTCGCCGTATGCCGCGGCGCTGGCCGACGCGCTTCAGACTGACCGGGCGCACCTTGACCCGCAACAGATCGCGTTGCTGCCCGAACTCCTGGGTCGGCTCGCGCCGGCGCCGTAACGTTGCGCTCCGCCCCTCCGGCCATGATCAGCGACGCGCAGGCCGAGGCCCTGTTGCACGGCTTGGTCGCCATTCCTTCGGTGAGCGGACAGGAAAGCGCCGCCGCCCGGTGGCTGGCGGACCAGATGACGCGCCTGGGCTACGATCGGACATGGATCGACGAGGCGGGCAATGCCGTAGGCGCCATCGGACGCCCGGACGCGTCCAAGGCCGTCGTGCTGTTGGGCCATATCGACACGGTGCCCGGCGCCGTCGCCGTACGGCGGGAGACGACGGCGGACGGCGCGTGCCTGTTCGGTCGCGGCGCGGTCGACGCCAAAGGGCCTTTGGCCAATTTCGCGCTCAGCGCAGCTGACGCGCGCCCGGCTCTCCGGCCTGATTGCCAATTGCTGGTCGTGGGCGCGGTCGAGGAGGAAGCGGCCACCTCCAAGGGCGCGCGCGCCGTCCGCGACCGCTGGAACGGCCGGCTCCGGCCCACTCCGAACTACTGTCTCATAGGGGAACCCAGCGGCTTTTTCAGCATCGTGCGGGGCTACAAGGGGCGCGTCCTCATCGACCTGGACGTCCGGCAGCCGACGGCGCATACGGCCGGGCCGGGCCGGGCCATCGCCGAATGGATCGTGGCTTATTGGCAGTGGCTCGAGGCTCGGTTGGCCGTCCATAATCTCGGCCGCGCGCGGCTGTTCGACCAAGCGGCCCCCAGCCTGAGGGAATTCTCGACCTGCCTCTGGGAAGACGCGCACGACCGGGCCCGATGCCGGATCGGAATTCGTTTGCCCCAGCATTTCGACATGGCGGCGCTGGCGCAGCAAAGCCTGCACTGGATCGCCGCGCAGACTGAAGCGGATACGCCGCCGGACGCGATCCGGATAGGCCCTGATCAGCCCCTGTCCTTTGCGTTCGCCGGGCCGGTCGTGGCCGGCACGATCCGCTTCAGCGGCTTTGAACCCGCCTGGCTGACGCCGCGCCGGAACCATCTCTGCCGCAGTTTGCAGCACGCGATCCGACAGGAAACGGGACGCCAGGCGCGTTTTGCGGTCAAGACGGGCACCTGCGACATGAACGTGGTGGGACCGGCCTGGCAATGTCCCGTCGTCGCCTACGGTCCGGGGGACAGCCTATTGGACCATACCCCGAACGAACATGTCGTCCTGTCCGAATTCCATGCCAGCCGGCGCATTCTTACGCGCGCCCTGCGGTCCCTGCTCGCCGTCGCGTAACCCGCGCCGCCCGTCTACGCCGCCAGGGCCAGGCGGGTCAGATAGTCCGCCAGGGATCCGCGGAACTCGCGCAGGCGGCCCTGTTCCAGAACCACGATCCGGTTCGCAATCCGTTCCAGGAAGTACCGATCATGCGACACGATGAGCATGGCGCCCGCGAAATCCGCCAAGGCCTCTTCCAGCGCCTCGGCGGATCGAATATCCAGATTGTTGGTCGGTTCGTCCAGCAGAAGGAAATTCGGCTCGTCCAGCATCAGCAACGCCATTTGCAAACGGCTCCTCTCGCCGCCGGACAAGGCGCCTACCTTTCCCTTGCAGGTTCGGTATCCGAATTGGAAAGCGCCCAGGAAATTGACGGCGGCGGCTTCGTCCATGCGACGCTTCCGCCGCACCGTTTCGATCAGGGTCGAAGCGTAGTCCAGATTGCGATGCTCCTGGTCGTAGAAACCCGGCACGACGCTCGGGCCCAGGATGATGTCCCCGGACGTGGGCTGCCGTTGGCCGCGCACGAGACTCAACAGCACGGTTTTGCCGGAGCCGTTGGGCCCGACCAATCCGACCCTTTCGCCTTTCCAGATCAGCAGATCCAGATCGCGCAACAACGGTTCGTCGGCCGCGTCGAAGGACAGGCTCACCTGCCGCATATCCACGACTTTGGCGCTGCTGCGCCGAGGGGGCAAGTCCAGGCGCAGGGCGCGTGACTCCGTCGCCGGTTTTTCCATGCGTTCCATGCGCTCAATGCGCTTCTGCATGCTCTGCGCGCGCCGGATGAATTTGGGATTGTCGAAGACGGAACCCCAATGCATCAAGCGGGCCGCGGAGGCTTCCAGGCGGCGAATTTCCTTTTGCTGCGCCTGGAACTTCTGCGCTTGCCGCGCCGCGGCGATTTCTTTGTGCCAAACGTATTCCGAATAGTTGCCTTTCCAGGCCGTAACCTTCCCGGCGTCCACTTCCAGGATTTGATCCGCCACGATATCCAGCAGAAAGCGGTCGTGGGAGATCACGACCACGCCGCCTTCGAAACGGCCAATCAGGCGCTCCAGCAACTGTTTGCCCCGGATGTCCAGATGATTGTCGGGTTCGTCCAGCAAGAGCATGTCCGGGCGGGCGACCAGAATGCGCGCCAGCACCAACAGCTTTTTCTGCCCGCCGCTGAGAACGGCTATCGCTCGATCATGGCAGGAGTCATCCAATCCGACCTGGCGCAAGGTCGCCTTGACCGTATGGGCGAAACTGGGACCGCGCAATTCTGCGTACCGTTGCAGCAGCTGCGCCTGGCGCGCCAGCGCTGCTTCCAGGCGTTGAGGATTCTCGTACACCTGGGGCTGCCCCAGCTGCTCCTCCGCTTCCGCCAGCGCCGTTTCCACCGCGCGCAAAGCCGGTACGGCTTCCTGCATGACCTCCCACGCCGTCGCGTCCGGATCGAGTTCGGACTCCTGGGGCAAGTAGCCAATGGTCAGGTTGCGCGCCCGCACGACGGTGCCTTCGTCCGGCGGCAGTTCGCCCAACAGGCACTTCAGCAACGTGCTCTTGCCGGCTCCGTTGGAGCCCACGACGCCCGCGACCTCTTGGCTCAGGAATTCCAGGGTTACGTCGCGCAAGACGGGCGCGTCGAAATACGCGGCGGTGACGTGATTCAGGGACGCCAACTGCCTTTTCATGCCTTGTCTCCCCAGCCGGAGGAGGATAGACGCGGATTATGGCTTCCGATTTTTCGTCTTGACGATTTCGGCCATGACGGCCAAGGCAATTTCTTCCGGCGTTTCAGCGCCGATATCCAGGCCGACGGGCGCCTGAATGCGAGCCAGTTGGGCCTCGTCGAGGCCTTCCGCGCGCAAGGCCGCTTTCCGTTTTTCGTGGGTACGGCGCGAACCCAGCGCCCCTACGTAGGGCACGTCCTGTTCCAACGCGACCTGCAAGGCCGGGTAATCCAACTTCTCGTCATGGGACAAAAAAACCAGGTACGTGGAGCGGTCCAGGCGCATCCGGCGCAACGCGGCGTCCGGCCACTGTGGCTGGAGCGCGTCCGCATGGGGAAACCGTTGCGTCGTAGCGAACGCCTGCCGCGCGTCAATGACGGTCGTGCGAAAGCCCAACGTTTTCGCGATCGCGACCAGCGGAATGGCGATGTGAACCGCGCCAATGACGATCAGGTGCGGGGACGGCCACTGCACGTCTATGAACAAATCCAGGCGCCGGTCCTGGACGTCAATGACCGCGCGCCGGGAGGCGCCGCGTTCCAGGCTCTCCCGGCCCAGTTGGGCCGCGGCCGCGTCCGCGCCGGCATGGCCGAAGGATCCGGTGACGCCGGCCTGCGCATCCACGGCCATGTGCCGGGGCGCCGCGCCGACGTTCAAGGCGGAGACCAAGGCGACCGGCCGGCGCGCCTTGAGGCATTGGCAGAAGCGTCGATAGGCTTCCGACATGACCTGCTGCGCGCGTCAGGGCATCCCGGCCAACAAGCCCCCGTCTACGGGTAGCCCTATGCCCGAAATGAAAGCGGCTTGGCGACTGCACAAGAAGGTCACGGCGGCGCCGAATTCCATCGGGTCGCCCAAGCGTCCCAGGGGAATGGTGGCCGCGCGCTTGGCATGCGCTTCCTCCGGCGCGATGCCGGTCTGGTCCGCTTCCTGCTGAGCCAGTTCATTGACGCGATCCGTCTGGATGACGCCCGGACACACGGCATTGACCGTGATGCCGGTGGCCGCGATCTCCCGGCTCAAGGTCTTGATCAGGCCATGCACGCCCGCCCGCGTCGCATTGCTCAAAATCAGGTTTTCGACCGGCTGTTTGGCGCTGATGCTGGTAATGGCGACAAGGCGTCCTTGATCGCTGTGCCGCACGTGCGGCAGGGCCGCTCTGAACAAGCGCACCGCGCTCTGCGTGTTGAGCTGGAACGCGTAATCCCAGTCTTCGTCAGCCATCGCCTCGAAACGTCCGCTGGGCGGACCGCCGGCATTGGCTACGGCGATATCCAGGCGTCCGAAATGCGCCGCGGCTTGGGCAATAAAGTCCTGCGGGCCTTCGCGGGTTCCCATATCGATCGCCACGGACAAGACCTCCGTCCCCGTCTCCTCCCGTATGGTTTGGGCGGCTCGTTCCAGTTTCGCGGTCTGGCGGGCGCAGATGGCCACCTTGCACCCTTCCATAGCCAAGGTGTACGCCGAGGCGAAACCCAGGCCCGCGCTGGCCGCCGCCACCGCCGCGATCCGATCCGTCAGATGCAAATCCATGTTATGCCCCCTCGCGCGCGGTGCCGGTTCATTGAATGCCAGACCGTGATCTTACCGTCCGAGACCCGTTGCGCAAGATTCGGGCCCCTCGCGCGCGTCAGTCTTCCAACCGGCGCGCGCGCAGGATCATGGCCGGAGGAATGTGCGGCATGGAACTCCAGGACAGAGGTTGGCCTTCGTTGCCGTCCGCGGCGAACGCGGGTTCTTCCATGCCGTTGAGGGCGAAACCGCAGACGGCCAGCGCCTGGACGATGACGTGCAGGGGGCGATGAAAGTAATAGTGGCGTTCCGGCTGGCTACGGATCCCGTAGCCCCTGTACGGTTCCACGTCCAGGTAACGGTAGATCGTAACGCCGTTGCGCGCTTGCCGTTCGGAACCCGACCGTTCGGCGACGAAACCGATTTCCGGCGAACTGAAGCAGGGATGCATCAACGAAAAAACCCAGACGCCGCCGGGCCGCAGCGCGCGGGCCACGTTGCGGCACATGACGGAGAAGTCAGGGACGTCCATGACCACCATATTGGCGACCGCGCCGTCGAACGATGGATGGCGCGCGCGCAAAGCGTCCCAGTGCGCCTGCGCCGTCACGTCCAGCTCGGCGAATTGGACGCGGTTGCCCGCGTTGCGTTGCCGGGCGATACGCAAGAAAGCGACGCTGCCGTCGGTCGCCACGACGTCCGCTCCCATGGCTTCCATATCGCGGGCGTACAGCCCCGCGCCGCAACCCAATTCCAGAATCTTCATGGCCGGCCCCGGTCGCAGCAGGCGAGTAACGGCCGGTTTGATCAGCTGATTATGGAAATCGTTGCCTGCATCGCCCATGTAGGCATCCCAGTCGGCGGCGATGTCGTTCCAAATCCGCAACGCCTCCGCGCGCAGAGCGGGCCAATCGCTCACGGGTTGATCCATCCGCGTCTGTCCTTGTCCCAGCTTAGGTCGGGATGGCCTTTGGCTTCAGTCAGACCAGGTACCCACTAGGCACAGAAAGCCCAGGCCGCGTTGGACGTAGCGGGTGGCCTCACGCCGTCCGTGCTTGAGCCAACCGAGGCCGCGTGCCACGACGTGCCGCGCCAGGTACCGTTCCAGGCCATGGGATTGGCCGTTCGTGCGCCGGGCCCGCGCCGGCATGACGGCCCCCAGGCCCTGCGACGCCAACCGGTCGCGGTAGGCGTCGGCAGAATAGACTGGGCCGGCAGGCAGGGCTGCGGCGTATCCGTCCCAGCATTCCGGACAGCCGGATGGCATGCCCCGCGCCCATCCCGTTGCGGGGATTCCCTCTCGGTCACGCACTCCAGAATAGAACGGATGGCATGTCCAAGACAGGATACCGCTCCGCGTACAGGCACCGTCCGCAGATCCAAGCCCGCCAAGAGCCGCTCGGCGACATCCACTGATTGCCGGCGAGACGGACCGGGACGCAACCCGAACCGCGACCGCCTGCGGTTCTCGGCCGCGCGCTTCATCTTGATACTCCTTGGCGCTAAGCGTTGGGCAACGGATGCCAGAGATCCCATCGACATAGGCCGTTCCGTCTTGCACGCGAAAGCAAATCCAGAGGATAGACAGGGCGGAACCGGAATGGCGCGTCCTGGATCCGCGCACGCCGAGGCGTGGGCGGAGGGTCGCTAAGCCACCCCAACGGGCCTTGACTGGCCATTTCGCATCGCAGATACTCCCGCTACGTCGCAAAAACGCTTTATCTTACAACGGGAGCAAACGAAGCCCTTAGGTGACGCGGAACTTTGCGGGACATCCCATTTGGGCCTACGACGTTGATACTTTCCGCACTGAACCTCGCGGGGCCTACGTGACGGCGGTCGCCAAGGCATCCTGCATATCTCCCCTGCGCGCGCGACCTGTCCCGCCCGACTACCAGCGCGGCTGGGCGCTGGCGACAGCGCAGGCCCGGTCCGGGCGGCGCGGCCCGTCTATCCCGTTGTCCGCGTGGGCCTGTTCGCTCCGGTACCGTTCTGCTCTGGCTGGCCGCGAGCTCCATGGCCCGGTAACGCGCGTCGTTGGTCTCCAGGGGAAAAGCGTTTCACGATTGTGAAGACGCCCAAATGCGAAGAATGTCCTGCGCAAAATTTCGAGACGCGCGGATCCCGCAGCTCTGGGCGCGCCGGAAAATGCCGGCCGCCCGGGCCGGTCGATCGCGACCGTGGCCATTCGGGACGGACAGGAGCGCGCTAAGCCGGCGCCAACTGCAGGATGGTGCCGTCCGCGCCGTCCCCGACCAAGAGGTACACCGCTTCGCCCGCGGTCGCGAAGGCCAGCAGGTTCGGACCCGGCGGCAGCTGCAGCAGCTGGCGTTGCCGCCACCCGCCGCCGGCGCGGGGCGTCAAGGCCCATACGCGGCCGCTGCAGTGGTCGCCGAAGAGATAGGCGCCGTCCAGGCCGGGCAGGGCCGCGCCGCGGTAGACGACGCCGCCGATTACCGCGCAGTTGCCCTGTACATGGGCGTAGGTGGCCACGGGCGCCGCGTGGGGCGCCGCCGCGCAGGCCGCGGCCTCCCCCTGGCAGAGGCCGCCTTCCCACAGGGGCCAGCCGTAGTCCGCGCCGGCCTGCACGCGGTTCACCTCTTCGCGGGTGACGTAGCCCACGTCGGCCACCCAGAGCGTGCCGTCCCGGGGGTCAAACGCCAGCCGCCATGGATTGCGGAAACCCCGAGCGTACGCTTCGGGCCGTACCGCATTCCCGCGCCACGGATTGGCCGCGGGAATGCGGTACGGCTGGGCGCGCGTCGCCTGCCGCACGTCCAGGCGCAGGATCTTGCCCAGCAACGAGTCCAGCCGCGGTGCCTGTTCTGGCGCTTGCCGATCGCCCAGGCCCAGATAGAGCAGGCCGTCGGGACCGAAGCCCAGGGCGCCGCCGAAATGCCACGGATGATCGGGCCGCGGCGCCGTTTCCAGCAGCACCAGTTCCTCTGCGCGGCGGAGGCGCCCGTCCGCGACGGGAAAGCGCGCCAGCCGCGACTGCAGCGAGCGCGCGGCGAGCGTCCCGCGCGTATAGTAGACGTAGAGAAAGGGTGCGGCCGGGAACTGCGGATCCAGCGCGAGGCTGAGCAACCCGTTCTCGGTACCCAGCGGCCCGACTTCCGCGGTCAGGTCCAGGAGGAGGCAGGGCGTTTGACCCGGTCGATGGTGCAGGATCCGTCCCGCGCGTTCGGCCACGGCCCACCCGCCGGCTGTCCAGGGGAGCAAATCGACGGGTTTGTGCCAGCGCCGCCCGTCCAGCGCCGGCAACAGGCGCCAGCGCCCGCGCGGCGGCGCTACATGCAGCGTCGGCAGAGCCGCATTGGCTTCGTGAAGGGTATCTGGCCGGCGGGAGAGGTCTCTGTCCGCCGCGCACGGCGGCGCGTCCAACGACCCTAAACAGCCAATGTTTAGGGTCGTTGAACGGGGGATACGGGAGAGGTCTCCGTCTGCCGCGCATGGTGGCGCGGCGTTGTAGAGGATAGGACCAACGAACGGGGTGCAATACCAAGAGGCAATGTCGCGCGTCACCGCGAGCTGGATGCAGGCGCTCAGGAAGTAACCGGCGTCGCGGGTTCGGATCGCGTATTCCCAATGCGCCGTTTCCGGGGACGCGACCGTTTCTACGGCCTGCGGCAAGGGCTGGGGACTGGCCGCCCGCCGCCAGCGCCAGCGACTGGCGCGGTACGCGCGCGCCCGCGGCCCCAAAGCCACCGTAAGCGTCTGCCCCACGGCGGGCAAGCCTCGGATCTGGCGTTGCCGAGCGAAGAAGAGCGGCGGCGGGATGTCCAGCTCGGAACCGGAGGCGGCCACGAGGGTAGGCGAGGCCCATAGGGCGTAGATCACCGCCAGGCACGCGAGAACGATCAGCGGCGGTCTGGGGGGGTGCCCTCGGGACATCCGCTTCGATCGGCGCGGATGGGGGGCCTCTGGATATAGATAACGCTCGGGCAAGCTGTCGTTTTTCATCTTCCTGTTTCTTGGGCCCGATTGCCTTCGATTAGCGCCTTCAAGTTATGTAAAGATCGCTGGAATGCCTGCCGCTGCCTTGACAGCAGCGGAGACGCCAAGGCGACGAAAGAGCCGTGGTAGGTTTCCTTCTCGCGTACGAGGCAGCCGCCCAGCGAGTCGCTGAAGTCAAAGACATGCACGGCGGTCAGGCCGGGAAGCCGACTTTCCCAAACGACCAAGTTGGGGATGGACACCGTCTTGATTTGGGCTTGGACGGTTACGGCCCAGAACAGGGACGTCACTCTCAATTGCAACTGCGCGCCGTCGGTCCATGCTGGGCCGCGCCATTGCGCCGCCTGAATCCGCTCGTGCCAGGACGGCCACGCGGCCACGTCCTCAAAACGGCGCCAGACCGCGTTGCGCGCCGCCTGGATCAAGATCTCGGCGCCGATTTCCATCTCGCCTTCGTCCGCGGCCCTCTAGCCGTCCAGAGGTTCAATGAAAACCTCGATCTGGCCGCCGCAGGTCAGGCCTGCGGATTGCGCCAGTTCGTCGCTGATGCCGTAGGCGACAAGCCGCGGCGCGCCGGTCGCGAGGACCTCCAGCGCCTCCTGCGCCACGGCGCTTTCCACGCACCCCCCGCTGACCGAACCAATCATTTCGCCCTCTTCCGAAATGGCCATGCGCGCGCCCAGGCGCCGCGGCGCAGAACCGTAGATTTTGACCAAGGTAGCCAACGCGACTTTGCGCCGCCGCGCGTGCCATTCTTCAATCCGGGGCAACAAATCCAACACGGCGGCCTCCTCACGGCACCTGGGCCAGCAGTGCGCCCAATTGGTGTAGGCTGACGAGGTTATGCACGGGCCTGAAATGATCGATATGGGGCAAAGCGGCCTGCATCCCTCGGGTCAGAGGTTCGTAGCGCGTTGAACCCAACAGCGGGTTGAGCCAGACGACGCGGTGCGCGGTGCGCTGGAGACGCGCCATTTCACGCGCGAGCAGGGGAATCTCGCCGCGGTCCCACCCGTCGCTGATGATCAGCACGACGGCGCCTTGGTTCAAGACCTTGCGCGCCCAATGGAAATTGAACTGGCGCACTGATTCGCCGATGCGCGTGCCGCCGCCCCAGCCCTGTACCGTACGTCCCACCTGCCGTAACGCGTCCTCTACCGTACGCAATTGCAGTTGGCGGGTAATGCGGCTCAGCTGCGTGCTGAACGCGAAGGCCTCGCTTTGAGTCATGCGATTGGTCAGGGCGAACACGAACTGGAGCAGAATGCGGGAATAGCGTTCCATGGAGCCGCTGATATCGCACAAGGTAACCAGAGGGCGGCGCTGGAAGCGGGGCGAACGCATGACGCGCTGCAAGGGTTCGCCGCCGTACCGAAGATTGACGCGGAACGACTTGCGGGGATCCACCCGGCGGCCGGCCGGCTTGCTGCGCGTACGCCGCGTCTTGCGCAGGATTTCCCAAGCAAAAGTCTGGAGCGCCTGCTTGACTTGCTCCAGTTCCGCCTCGGTCATGCGGGCGAAGTCCTTTTGGTGCGACACGGCGCGCGTACCGTAGGTCATGACGGTTTCCGGTTCCGGGCGTTCGTCTGCAACCTGCGCCGCGTCCTCGGTCGCGGCGGGCAGAAGCTGCCGCTCTGCTTGTTGCTGGCGCGTTTCCCGCAACAACCGTCCCAAATCCGCCATCCCGGCGGCCTGGTCCGCGTAGCGGGTCCAGAAAAGCGCGAAGGCCAGATCGAAGAGGGCGACCTGCTCTCGCCGTTTCACCAAAATGGCGCGACACGCGCGGCGAAAGTCGCCGCGCGCGCGCAAGAGGCCCCAGTCCGCGCTGGATGCAATGAGGGCTATATGCGCGGGCGTGACTTCAAAGCCGAGGTGGCGCAGCAAGCGTCCGAAAAGCACGATGTTACCCAACAGGCAACCGGCAGCGGACGCGGTCTCCGGGGACGCCATCACAGAGCGGCCGTCGCGTGAAAGCGTTCCCGCGCGCCCAGACGTTCCAGCAACTGGGTGACCTCGTCCCGTTGCATGAACTCAACGTCATCCTTGTATTTCAGCAAAACGCCGAGGGTCTCCTGCACGACCTGTTCGTTCAAGGCCAGCGCATCCAGGGCAAGGAGCGCTTCCATCCAATCCAAAGTCTCCGCCACGCCTGGCATCTTGTACAACTCCCGGCAACGGAGTTCCTGCACGAAACCCACGACTTCGTCAGTCAAACGTTGGGATGCCCCGGGCACCTTGGCGAGCACGATGGCCCGTTCCTTGGCGAAGGTGGGGTAATCCACCCAGTGGTAGAGGCATCGCCGTTTCAGAGCGTCATGCACTTCCCGCGTGCGGTTGGAGGTGATGACGACGTAGGGCGGGTGCTTGGCTTTGATGGTGCCGATTTCCGGGATCGTGATTTGGAAATCGGCCAGCAACTCCAGGAGAAAGGCCTCGAATTCGGCGTCCGCGCGGTCCAGTTCGTCGATCAGAAGCACGCAGGGGCCGTCCCGGTCGGGGTCGATCGACTGGAGCAGAGGCCTTTTCAGGAGAAAGGCCGGACTGAAAAGCTGCGCGCGCAGGCGATCGGTTTGCGCCTGTCCGGAAGCTTCCTGCATGCGAATGTGCAGCATCTGCTGCGCGTAATTCCATTCGTAGACCGCGTGGTTTACGTCAAGGCCTTCGTAACATTGCAAGCGGATCAAAGGCCTTCCCAACCCCTGGGACAACGCTTTGGCGACCTCGGTCTTGCCGACGCCGGCCTCGCCTTCCAGAAACAAGGGCTTGCGCAAGGCCAAGGACAGAAAGACGGCGACGGAGAGACTGCGTTCGGCTATGTATAATTCATCGGTCAGCAGGGCTTGGACGCGGTCAACGCTCAGGGGCGGAAAATCTGACGTCATAACGAAAGGCGGCCATTTTGTCGGAGCGTGGATTCTAACATAGGCGCGCAACGTTGGATCGGCTTCTGCGCGAAACCGGTCTGGACGATGGCCAGCCTATAGCGCAGAACGCGATGCATGGCCAGGCGGATACGGTTGGCCCGCTACGGTCTGCCTACGCCGGCCAGCCCGACGCCCGTCGTTGGCGCTCCCGCCCAAACGCAATTCCGCCCGTGCATGGCTAGGAAACCGCAGGGTACGGCGTGCGCGGGTCGGCCCTGATCACAGGGGATAGGCGCCGACCTTCATTCGCTCGTTGACAGCCCGTTACGCATGCCCTTATGCCAGCTTGCCCGATTCCGACGCGGCGGACAGCGCTTCCGCAGCGGGCTTTCCCGCTCAGTCCGCCCCAGCAAGCCATTGTGGAAGTTCTGCTGGCCTCCGGCCAAGGCCCCCTGTATCTGATCGGCGGCTTCCTGCGGGACGCTTTGCTGGGTCTGGAGCCCAGTCCCGATCTGGATCTGGCCTTGGGCCATCCCAGTCTCCCAACCTGCCTGGCCCTAGGCCGCCGCTGCCGCTGGCAGGGATTCGTGATGGACGCGGAGCGCCAACACGTGCGTCTCCTGCGCAAAACGGATCCGTCCGCCCCCGAAAAGCGGGACTATACCGTTGATATCGCGCCCTTGGCCGCAGGCGACATTATGGCCGATCTGCAGCTACGCGACTGCACGGCCAACGCCATGGCGTTGGAAGTCGCGCGCGTGGACGACGGCAGCGCCTACGGCGCGTTCTGGGATCCCTTCGGCGGCCAGGACGATCTGGCCGCCGGACAGCTGCGCCCGGTCGCCTGGCCGAATATCCTCCGCGATCCCGTGCGCATGGTGCGCATGGTGCGACTGGCCCATACCCGTCGCTTGCGTCTGCCGGCCGATGCCGCCGCCTATTTGCGGGCGCATCGCGCGAGGCTGACCCAAGCGAGCCCAGAGCGTATCCGGGAAGAAGGCTGGCTCATCCTGAACCATGCGGGACGCGACGTCAGCCATGCCTTGCAGCTTCTGGAGCGGACCGGGCTGTACGCCTATGCCTTCTTCGCCGCGGACCGCAGTCCATGGCGCGCGCGCGATGGACGGCAGGTGGCCTGGACATTCATGGATCGCGTCCAAGCGCTCGCGTCTCGGGACAGCCCTGCGCTCCGGGAAAGTTTCGCGTGGTGCCAGCTCCCGGCCTCCTTGCAACCCGCGTTCCAAGCCTTGGCGGAGGCTCCGCTGGCTGCGCGTCGGTCGCGCCGGCAATGGTGGATGCAGATAGGGTTGATGGCGTTGCCGTGGCTCGTCTGGCCGCGCGACGCCTCCGCGCAGGCATGGACGGCGGAACGGCAAGTGCAGTACGGCAGGCAACTGGACGCTTATCTGGCGCATAAGCGCTTTTCCAGGGTGGAACGCGACTTTGCCCGATCCGTTACGCAGGCCCTGCAGCGCTGGCTGTCGTTCGTGGCCCAAGACGACTTCGACCCGACGGATCGGAAGCGTCTGCACCGCTTCGTCATGGAAGCCGGATGGATACGCGGGACTTCCGTCTGCCTGGACATGCTGGTGCTTTGGGACGCGGCTTGGGATTTGGCGGACGCGGCGACGAGCGAGGCGGGCGTTCGCCTGCGCGCCGCCGCCGCGCTCCTGGATCAGCTCAGCCGCGCCCGTCTGCAAAAGCCGCGGCCGCTGGTTACGGGCGCCGATCTGCAACGCTGGTTCGGACTGGCTCCAGGCCCGCGCGTAGGCCGCCTGTTGCGGTTGGTCCTGGAGGCGGAAGCCTGCCGACTCATCGCGACGCCGGAAGACGCGAAGCGTTATCTGAACGATTTGTTGTAAAATTACGCATGGAACCCGCCTGCCGCCAGAGGATACCTGCATAGTTCCCCGCCTTGTCCTTAAATGGCTTTCCTGCGATGGTGATTGATCCCCCATGAGTTTGGCTTGGGTCATTCTCATTGTGTTGGGCCTTGTCCTGCTGACAGCCTTTTACGTAGCCGCGGAGATCTCGATCGCCGGTTCGCGCCGGTCGCGCATGCAACAACTGAGCGAGGAGGGGAACGCGCGGGCGCGGTTGGTGTTGCGCATCATCGCCAAGCCCAGCCTCTTGAGCGCCTATATCTACTCCTGCCAGATCAGCATCACCATCTGCAGCATTCTGCTCGGCTTCGTGGGCCAGGGGTGGTTGGCCTATCGGCTGGAACCCGTGATCCTGCGCTGGGGGGGGAGTCCCGCCACGGCCTCGTCCGTGGCCGTGGCCGCGACCCTGTCGGTCCTGTCTCTGGCCCAGGTCTTTTTCGGAGAGCTCATCCCCAAAAACATAGGCATTCGCCTGCCGGAGCAGTTGGGCATGGCCACCGTTCGGCCCCTGATGGCCTACCATGCGTTCTTCACCCCCTTTCTCTACGTTTTCAACGCGGCCAATAAAGCGGTCCTGCGCCTAGTCGGCATGCAAATCTCGCATCAACACGGGTTGGTCTTGACGCCGGAGGAAATTCGCCGCCTGGCCCGCGAGAGCCAAGCGGAAGGCAGCATTCTGGCGGAAGAGCAGCAATGGATCGACAGCACCTTGCGCATCGACGAGATGAAAATCGGGCATATCATGACCGCGCGCGCCTCGATCTTCGCCGCGCCCATGAGGCTGTCCCTGCGCGACTGGACCGCGTTGCTGGTGCATTCCCCCTATTCCCGCATGCCGATTTTCGGCCGGGATCTGGACGATCTGCAGGGCACGGCGCATTTGCTGGATCTGCTGTGCTGCGACCCCGCGCAACAAGACAAGGCGGACATCCTGCACCCGATACCGTCCCTGTCGCAGGACATGGCGCTGGACGACGGGTTGCGCTGGATGCAGCAACGCCGGATCCACATGGTGCGCGTCACGGGTTCCGACGGCTCGACCGTCGGCATCGCGACGCTGGAGGAACTGTTCGAGGCCGTGGTCGGGGATATCGAAGACGAATTCGACGCCGAGCAAGCCGCGTTCCGGTTCCAGGATGCGGAACGGCTGTGCTTGGACGCGCGCATTCCCGACGAAAACATGGCGCACTTCCTAGGTCTTTCCGTACCTGAAACGCGCCGCCGGCTCCGCGCCTTGGCCCTGTCGCCGCGCAGGTCGCACGCGGCTACGGGCCTGCGCGTGGAAACCCAACGGGCCGGCCGGCCCGCCACGTACAGCGTGCCTTTCGAACCAACCATGATGGACCGCGTGCCATGGCTGCGTCTGGCGTCCTAGACGCCGTCATTCCCGTCCTGCTCATTGCGCTCTTCATATCGGCCAACGGGTTGTTCGTGGCGGCCGAGTTTTCCATCATTCTGGCCCCCTATCCGCGGATTGCCAGCCGCGCGGAGGAGGGCCATCGGCAAGCCCCGTACGTATTGGAAATCCTGCGCAGCAGCGACCGCCGCAACGATTTCATAGCGACCGCCCAGATCGGCATTACCGTGGCCAGTATGGGGTTGGGCATGTACGCCGAAGAAAGGGTGGCGCACTGGCTGCATCACATCCTGGCCGACAGGCTGTCCTTGCCGCCGGGAGGCATCGAGTCCCTCGCTTTGATCCTGGCGGTCGCGAGCTTGACCTTCCTGCACGTGGTGCTGGGCGAAATGGCGCCCCAGTCTATGGCGGTGCAGGTGCCGGAGACGATCGTGCTGCGGATCGCCGGCCTCATGCGCATCTGCGAAGCCGCGCTCAAGCCCTTCGCCCGTTTCCTGAACGGCGCCGGCATTCTCGTCATGCGCGTGGTCGGCATTCCCGTCGACACGGAATCCAGCCGCACCTATTCCAAGGAGGAAATCCTGATCCTGATTGAGGAAAGCGTCGCCGGCGGCCAGATCGACAAGGAGGATTTCCTGTACCTGGAGAATATCGGCGACTTCAAGGAACGCACGGCGGGGCAGGTCATGACGCCCCGCACGCAGGTTCACGGCATTGCCGCGTCCGCCAGCCGCGCGGCGGTGTGGGAGGTCATTCGCCAAACGCGCAAGTCGCGGTATCCGGTCTACGGCGAAGATCTGGACGACGTCAAAGGCATCCTCTTCTACAAAGCCCTGGCACGCGCGACGCAGACGGCCTCTCCCGCGTTCCGCGTCGCGGACTTCGCGTCCCCCGCGCTCATGGTGCCGGCCACCCTGCCCCTGGTGGACATGCTGCGCCGTTTCCGCGAGGAAAAGACCTCCATTGCCATCGTGCAGGACGAATTCCAGAGCACGGACGGCGTTATTACCATGGAAGATTTGCTGGAAGAGATTTTCGGCGAAATCCAGGACGAGTCGGACGCCGAGCCTCCCCCCTTCGAAGATCTCGGCCGGGGACGCATCCGCGTCCAAGGCAGTCTGCTACTGGACGAATTGCAGCAGCACTTTGATTTAGAGCTCAAGGCGGATGAAGTGGATACGGTGGGCGGGCTGGTGATGGCGCATTTGGATCGCATTCCCGAGGAAGGGGATATCGTCGCCTGCGGCCCTGTGGACATCCGCGTGCTGGCGGTCGAAAACCGGGCCGTCCGTCTGGCGGAGTTACGGGTGAAAGCGCCCCCCCGCGCATCATGACGTCCCGTCGCTGCCGCGCGCGCCCCGCGGGGCGCGCGCCGGACGGCCTGTACGTGGGCCCCGCGCGCGCCATGCGCCTGCGAGTTCGGACCGCGCGCAGCGCGCAGAGGCCAACGCGGCATGTCGCCTGAGGAACGCATCCCGCTCCTGTACAAAGTAGTGTACGGCTCGGGCGAGTGGAGCGGATCGATTACCGGCACGGCCCGGTCCCTGTTCCTGCTGTACTTCCTCGTCAGCGTGGTCGGCCTGCGCCCGGTGCATGTCGGCTGGATTATGCTCATCGGACGCTTTTGGGACGGCATCAACGATCCGATCGTGGGTACCCTGTCGGATCGCCTGCGCACTCCCTGGGGCCGGCGCCGGCCCTTGATCCTGGCCTCGGCCATCCCGCTCGGCCTCTGTTTCGGGTTGCTGTGGACGAAGCCCGATACCGACAGCGACGTCTGGCTCATCGTCTATTTCGTCGTCGTCAGCATTGCCTTGGACACGGTGCTGACGGTTTTCGGCGTGCCGCATATAGCGCTCCTGGCGGAAGTCACCGACGATTACCATGCGCGCAGCAGCTATACGGTATGGCGCAACGCCTTCGCCGTTCTGGGCTCCCTGGTCATCGGCGTTTCCTTTACCTGGCTGGCGGAAGACCTGTTCGGCCAGACGGACATTCTCCGGGGCTACAGGATCGCGGGCTGGATTTTCGGCGCCTCGCTCATGATCGCCCCCATCCTGATTGCCGTCGTCATCCGCACGACGGCGCCGGCCCCTGTCCGGACGCGCCCGCTCAATCCCCTGCTCATATTCAGGCGCACCTTCCGCAATCGCCCGTTTCGCCTGCTCATCTTTTCCTATTTTCTGGCCTTTTCGGGCCTGGAAGTGCTGGTGATCACCTTCCTGCTGTACCTGCAGATCGTGCTGCGGGCGCCGGACGGCTTCGATCAGATTCTGCTCGCGACGCTGCTGGGCGCCGCCTTGATCACCATGCCCCTGACCCGCTGGCTGATGCAGCGCTGGGGCAAGAAACGGGCCTACGTCTGGATGGGCGTTACCTGGAGCGCGACGGTACCGTTGGTTGCCCTGTTTCCGGCCGGCGCCGTCAACCTTTTCATCCCCTTCAGCCTCTGGCTGGGCTTCATTTACGGGGCGGGCACGACCGTGCCCTGGGCCATGTTGCCGGACGTGATGGAACACGCCGAGCTGGAAACGGGCGAAAGAAACGAAGGCACCTTTGCCGCCTATATGGCCTTCTTTCGCAAACTGGGCTCCGGCCTGGTCAGCCTGTGCGTCGGCTTCGTCCTGGACCAGGCCGGCTTCATTGAGGGCGCCGCCGCCACGAACGTGGCGCAGCCGCCGGCCGTGGCGCTGGCCTTGCGCTGGGTCATCGGCCTCCCGCCCACGCTGCTGGTGCTGCTGGCCGTCGCGGCCATTTGGAAGTATCCCATCACGCAGACGTACCACGAGGCCTTGAAAAAGCAGCTGCGGGCGCGCCGGCTCCGCGCGGACGTCCCTTAACCCTTGCGCCCGCGACGCGGATCATGAGCCCCGAACCGACTTTCCTCTACGGCCTGCACGACGCCGGCGGCGAGTCCTTGTTGCTGGACGCGCAAGTGCCGGGCTGGATCGTGTTCAATGAATACGTGGGCCAGGATCCGGCGGACGTTTCGGGCGTCGATTTCAGTTCCTGGGCCGATCGCGGGTTCGGGGTCATCGTCAAACTGATGCACGGCTTCAACCCGCTGGGCGCCATTCCCGAGCCCGCCCAATACGAACGCTTCGCCGTCCGCTGCGCGCGGTTCGCCCAGGCCTCGGCCGGGTGCCGCCTGTGGGTCATCGGCAACGAAATGAATTATTGGGCGTCCCGCCCGCGCGCCAACGCGAAGGCCTTCGTGCCGGCCCTCAAGGACATCGACGAGCCCGCGCGCGTACAGGCCGTGCTCCGCGCGTTGCCGGAACGCTTCGAGGCGCTGCACGTGCCGTTCCAGGCGTCTCCCGCCCCGACGCGGGGCCGTCCCATCACCCCCGACCTCTATGCCGCCTGTTATCGGCAATGCCGGAACGCCATTCTGGAGGCGCAGCCGGACGCTTCGGTGCTGGTCGGCGCCGTCACGCCCTGGAATACGCAAACCCGCTACGCCGGCAACGAAGACGGGGACTGGGTCGCCTACCTCAACGACATCCTGATTCGCCTGGGCCCGCACGGATGCGACGGCTTGGCCCTGCATGCCTTCACCGTGGACGCCGAGCCGGCGTCCGTGACGCAGGACGCCTGGCTGGACGGCCTTTTCCCGAATCGGCGCAGCGGGTTCCGGGCCTACCAGGACTTTATGCACGGCATCCCGATCAACATGCGGCACCTCCCCGTGTATATCGTCGAGGCGGATCAATACCAGGCCTGGACCGACAAGAATACAGGCTGGGTGCAGAAAGCCTTCGCCGAAATTCACCACTGGAACCAGCAACCCGGCCACCAGCAAATCCATTGCCTCGCGCTTTTCCGCTGGGCCCAGAGTCCAGGCAGCCGGTGGCAACTGTCCGAACGGCAACCGGTCGTTCAGGACTTCAACCAGGCGTTGCGGCACAAGTACCAGTGGGATCCCGCCAAGATGCCGTGGATCGATCCGTCCGACCCGACGACCAAGCGCAGCCTGGCGCCCGGCCTGGTCGTGGAAACCGCCACCGCCCTCAACGTGCGGACCATTCCGGGCTATATCGGCGTGGCCGAGGCCACCATCGTGGCGGCGCTGCCGGCCCAGCACCGTTGCCTGCTGGCCGACGGCCCGATCCGCATGGACAGCCTCGTCTGGTGGCGGGTGCATACGACGGATCGCAACCAGCAGCAGGTGTCCGGCTGGTTGCCGCAAGCCGGCGTGGACGGCGCGCCCAACATCCGGTTGCTGGACGGCGCGCCCAACCTGAGCGAACCCTTCACGCCGGCCCCGATTCACTACGACGACGCCCTGAGTCCCGGCACCTACTTCATGCTTCTGGCGGATGCCGACTTGCGCCATGCCCCCGGTCGCGTGGGCAAGGATGCGAGCGACGTCGTACGGCGGATCCCCGCCCGTACGCCGGGCCTGGTCCTGGAAGGGCCGCAATTCGTGGAAGATGCTATCTGGTGGCGGGTGCGCTGCGCCTATCCCGAAGGCAACAGCACCCAAGGTTGGCTGCAGGAGATCGTGGATGCCGCGCGCAAAAACATCCAGGTCATTGCGGTGCCCGGCTCGCCCCAGCTGCCCCCTCCGAAGTTTCAGCTGGGCGCCACGGCGTACGTCCTGCGCCCTTGCCTGTTGCGCCGGGTTCCGGGCCTGGAAGCGCGCGCGGAGGACGCCATCGTCATGCAATTGGCCGCCGGCCAAGCGCTCACGGTCGAGAAGGGCCCGAAAAGGACGGACGACCTGTTGTGGTGGCAAGTCGCCACGCCGGCCGATCGGCTGCCAGCGTTGAAAGGTTGGGTGGCCGACGCGACGACCACGGGCTACGATCTGCTGTCCCGCACCCCGCCCGAGCTGCCTCCGCAGGAAAAGCAGGCGTTCCAGCGCGGCGACGATATATACGCCGTCGCGCCCTGCGCGCTCAGGCGAACGCCGGGCCGCCAGCACAAGACGGCCTACGACGTGCTGGATCAAATCCCGCGCAATACCTTGTGCCAAGTGCTGGGCGGCCCTGTGAGCGTGGAGGAGCATCTCTGGTGGCAGATTTCCGTCATCGCCTCTTCCCAGGAACGCCAATGGGGCTGGACCGCGCAAAACAATGCCGAAGGCGCGCCCCAACTGGCCAGGGATCCGTTGCCCGTGCAACTCGCGCCGGTGCCGCGCAGAGCGCCTTCGCCGCGCGAACGGAAAAACTTCGCGGTCGGCGACCGCGTCATGAACGTATCGCCTCACAGCGTGCGCGTGCGCGCGGCGCCCGGCTACGTCGGCAAGCCGGCCGAAGATATCCTGATGCGCATCCCGCGCCGGACGGTCATGACGATTCAGGACGGCCCGCGCGAGGCGGACGGCCTGCGGTGGTGGTTGGTGCGTCTGGAACACCCCGAGAGCGCCGATCCGCCCGGCTGGGTCACGGAAGGCTCGCAGGGGGGCATTCGCATCCTGGCCTACGATTTCCTGGCGGATCACATCAAGGTGCGCAACCCCTTTGCCGGTCACTTTCCCCTGTCCCAAGCCTGGGGCAGCAACCCCGGCTTTTACAGTCGCTTCAAGTACAACGGCGTGCCGCTCAAGGGCCACAACGGCTTCGATTTCGCGATGCCGGTGGGCACGCCGCTCCTGGCCGTGGACGCCGGCCGGGTGATTCAGGTTCGGTTCGGCGTAGGCGGTTTCGGCAAATACGTCTTGCTGGAGCATGACTGGGGCGAATCCGTATACGCCCATATGGACCAGATCGCGGTCGCGGAAGGCGAGGCCGTGCCGGCGCAGGGCCGCCTGGGCCTGTCCGGCAATACGGGAGCCAGCACCGGGCCGCACCTGCATCTAGGCATGCGCATCGTGCCGTATCGGCGCAGCGACGGCTGGGGCGGCTTCTGCAATCTGGCTCCTTTCATGGACGTCAACGAGATTTTCCGCGAACGTCCCGTGCCGATGCCGCCTTCGCCCATATCCGAAGAGAGCGCGAGCGAGCCCTTGCCGTAAGCGCGCGTAGGCCAACCGGACGGTCGCGGATGGTTCCGCGCGCTGTAGCGTCATCCTCTGACGTACCGCGATACGCGGCGGACGGGTTGGCCGTCGAGGTCGCTTGTCCGCCGCCGGCCGCGCGCCGGGTTGCGTCGCGTGGGCCACAACGCGCGCCCGTTGCGAAGCGAGGCCGGCGGTTACGGTTCCCGTTCCCAGGCGTCAGCCCGAGGCCGATCCAACCTACAGGCACCGTTTTGCCACCGCGCACTCGCGCGGGAGCCGCCCCTGTGGGGAGGGGCATCTTCAAAAAAACGGCGGGCAGTGACGGGAAAGACCCGCCCCGCAGCTTGACCGACTGCGCGCAGGCAAAGCCGTGGGCCTTGCGCTTAGCGCGCCGCAAAAAAGCCGTGGCTGCGAAACACGTCCAGGAATTCGCGCATATCCCCGAAAACGAAGTTGGGGCTCTGCGCCTGCGCCATGAACTCGGCCCGCGACGTCACGCCCGTGCAGACGCCGACGGTCCACATGGCCAGCCGTTGCGCGCCCTGAATGTCGGTTTCGTACCGATCTCCGACCATAAGGCATTCCTGGGGCGCGAGCTGCAGACGCGCCATCGCTTCCTCGAACATGCCGGGATAGGGTTTGCCGATGACGATCGGCGTTTGCCCCGTAGCCGTTTTCAACAGCGACAGGATGGCGCCGGCGCCGGGAATTTCGCCTTCCTCCGAGGGAAACGTAGGGTCTTCGTTGGTTCCGATCAATTGCGCCCCCGCCCGGACGGCCAGCGTCGCCTCGGCGCATTTGCGATAGTCGAGATGAAAATCCATGCCGACCACGACGTAATCGGCGTCGCGCGGGGCATTGGCCGGTCGGAACCCGCGGGACAACAGGGCGGACCATACGCCCGCTTGCCCGATGAATTGCACCTTGCTGCCCGGCGGCGCATTGCGCGCCAACCAGCCGCCTGTGGCTTCGGCGCTGGTCAACACCTGTGCCTCCCGCGCCGCAATGCCCATGCCCTGCAGCTTGTCAACGAACATGGCCGGCGTGCGGGTCGCGTTGTTGGTCACGTAGAGGACATCCCTGCCCGCCTCGCGAAAGAAGGCCAGAATTTCCCTGACGCCGGCCAGAATTTCGTTGCCGCGATACAGGACTCCGTCCATATCCAGGAGAATGCCTTTCACCTTGCGCATCTGCCCCCGCACGGCCTGCAGGTACGCTTCGGACGCGGAGGCGGATGGCGGCAGGCAGAAGATATCCCGCGGCGCGAACGGGCGGTTCGGCATTGTGGGCATTGGCTTTCCCGACGACGGCATGGCAAGAAACCCCCGAAATCCGGAACGGCGCGGGAGATCGCGCGATTCTACCATTGAGCCCCCAGCCGCGTGCAGATGGGGGCGTTACGTTGCGCGCAGGGCGTACGCGGATCGGCGAGAGGCCGGCGGCCCTATCCGAACGCGGCCCGCGACGCCGGCACCGGGTCTCAGGTTCGACGCGCGCAGGGACGCCCGCGCCCCAACCCTGCGCGCGCTACGGCGCCATCGGCTCAAAATCGGGATAGCCGCGCGCCGCGCGTATGTTATGATCAGGCAGGTTGGGGGAGCCTGTCCGGCCTGCCGGGCCGGCGTTGCGTAGGCACGGACGCGCAGGAACCGCCTTCGGCAACGAAGGGCTCAGGCGTTGGCGAACTCAACGGGATTAATTGCGGTCTGCAAGGTGGAACATGGCAAGAATACCTTCAAGCAACGAATACGCGAGTCCCAACGGACGCGTCAGCCCTAACGGCAAGGTGCCCGCCTATCCGTATCCCGGCATTTCGACGACCGCGGACGGCTCAGGCACGGTGACCTGGGTGGAGACGCACATTACCCAAGGCGCGTGCGCGTATCCCATTACGCCCACCACGACGATGGGCGGCGGGTACGGCGCCGCTACGGCGAACGGCAAGACCAACCTCTGGAACGAGCCCTTGATGTTTTTGGAGCCTGAATCGGAGCACAGCGCCGCTACGGCCTGCGAGGGGTTCGCCGTGGCCGGGGGGCGCATCAGCAACTTCACGTCCGGGCAGGGCCTGGTGCTCATGAAGGAAGTCCTGTACACGATCAGCGGCAAGCGCCTGCCCATCGTGTTTCACATCGGTTCCCGCGCCATCACCCGGCAGGGCCTCAACGTCCACGCGGGCCATGACGACGTGATGAGCGTAGCGGACTGCGGATGGGGCATCCTGTTCGCCAAAAACGCGCAGGACGCCGGCGACCTGGCCCTGATCACGCGCCGCGTGGCCGAAGACACCAAGACCCCCTTCATGAACGTCCAGGACGGATTTCTGACGACCCATACGGTGGAGGACGTACTGCTTCTGGAACCCGAGCTGATGGGCAAGTTCGTAGGCCCGCCGACCGGCAAAATACCCAATCTGTTCGATCCCTTCAATCCGGTCATGACGGGCGTCGTCCAGAATCAGGACAGCTACATGAAGGGCGTCGTGGCCCAGCGTCATTACCTGGAACGCATTCCGGAGGCGATCGACAGGGCTTTCCAGGAGTTCTACGCCTATACGGGCCGCCAGTACCAGGTCATCGAGCAGTACCAGATGGAGGATGCCGAATACGCTATCGTCGGCATCGGGTGCTACATTGAAACCGCCCGCGCGGCGATTGACTATCTGCGCGCGACCTACGGCATCAAATTGGGCGTGGTGCACGTCACCTGCTACCGGCCCTTCCCGGGCCGGCAGCTCGTGGAAGCCTTGGCCGGTCTCAAGGCGTTCACGGTCATTGAGCGCATGGACGACGGCTTGGCGCCCAACAATCCGCTCACCAACGACATCAAGGCGGCCTTCAGCGACGCCCTGATGGGCCATCCCGATTTCCCGGCCCTGACGCGCATGCCCCAGATCTTCAGCGGCGTGGCGGGTCTGGGCAGCCGCGACGTACGCCCGGCGGACTTTTCCGCGGCCGTGCGCAACATGCTGGAGGATCAGCGCTATTTCTTCGCCTTGGGCGTAGACCACGAACTGACGTTGCCGCCGGCCGAGGATCCGGATCTGCGACCGCCGGGCGCCTTTTCCATGCGCGGCCATTCCGTCGGAGGCTTCGGCTCCGTGACGACCAACAAGGTGATCGCCACCATTGCCGGCGACGTCTTCGGCAAAAAGGTGCAGGCCTATCCCAAGTACGGCTCGGAAAAGAAAGGGTTGCCCACCACGTACTACCTGACCGTGGCGGACGATACCATTCTGACCCACTGCGAGCTGAACCATGTGAATTTCGTGCCCATGAACGACATCAACGCCTTCGTGACCAGCAATCCGCTCAGCGGCATTCTGGAGGGCGGCAGCATCTTCGTCCAGACCTCGAAGACGGATCCGGTCGAAATCTGGGCCGACGTCCCGCCCGCCTCGCAGCAGACCATCCGCGACAAGCGCTTGCGCGTGTTCGCGGCGGACGCCGCCTTGATCGCGCGGGAAGAAGCGCCCATTCCGGATCTGTCCGTGCGCATGCAGGGAATTGTGCTCCTGGGCATTTTCCTGAAGATCACGCCTTTCGCCGACGACGCGGACCTGACCTACTCGGAGGTCATGGCGCGCGCCGAAAACGCGTTGCGCAAATACTTCGGCAAACGGGGCGAGGCCGTGGTGCAAGCCAATCTGGCGGCCGTGCGGCGCGGCTACGAATCCGTGCTTGAACTGTCGCGCGCCGTGATTGCCTTGGACGTGATCGCGCCCAAATACAATCCCAGCGCCGAAATTGAACTCTTCGTCTAGCCTCGGGGCTTGGCCCAGGGGCGCATCAGATATAAGGAAGTCATCATGGGCGTAACCACCGACGTATTTGACGTCACCAAGATCAGCAGAACCCAGAACGGGACGCGGGAAGGCTTTGAAGCCGCCATCGTGGACGTGAACGATTTCTTCGACCGCATCGTGGCGGGGTACAACGACGGGACGGGCGAGCAGCACTTGCCGGCCGACGTGGGCACGGCGCGCTCCGTGATCCCCGCGGGCACCGGCGTCGCGCGCGATTTCAGTTACATCGCGCCGGAAATTCCCGAATACATCGAGGGCAATTGCACGGGATGCATGAGCTGCGTCAATCAGTGCCCCGACACGGCCATTCTGGGCAAGGTGGTCAAGGTCGACGCGTTGGAAGCGGCCCTGGTCGAAATCGACTCCGCCCCCGAACGGGACTTCATGGCCAACCAGTTCGCGGAGACGAACAAGTTCTTCAAGGTGCCGGCCAAGCGCAAGAAGGATCCGGGCAAGTTCGGCATCTTCATCGACCCCACCAAGTGCAAGGGGTGCGCCGAATGCGTGGAGGCGTGCGCGGATCTGGGCTACAACGCCCTCAAGATGATCCAGAAAGGGGACAATACGGTTCCCATCTACGAAAAGAGCATCAATTTCTTCCGCAAATTGCCGCCGACGCCGGAGGAATACATCAACGAACGCGTCGCCGTCGACATGATGCTGGCGGAACAGAGCATGCTCTACGTAGGCGGCGCGGGTTCCTGCGCGGGCTGCGGCGAAGCCACGGTCATCCGCATGTGGCTGGCCGCGTTGGGGTACGTGTACGGGGCCGAGAACATCGGCATCGCCGCCAGCACCGGGTGCAATACCGTGTACGGCAGCACCTATCCCTACAACCCCTACATCGTGCCGTGGAGCAATTCCCTGTTCGAGAACGGCCCGGCGTTCGCCATGGGCATTCGCATGCGCTGGGATCAGCAAGGCTGGGAAAACAAGCAGCTCTGGGTCATGGGCGGCGACGGCGCCATGCTGGACATCGGCTTTCAGTCCCTGAGCCGCATGCTGGCCAGCGGCATGAACATCAAGGTCCTGGTGCTGGACACGCAGGTGTATTCCAATACCGGCGGCCAGACCAGCACGGGTTCCTATACGGGGCAGGATTCCAAGATGTACGCCTTCGGCAAGGTCAAGCCCGGCAAGACGGAAATGCGCAAGGAAATCGGCCGCATCGCCATGATGCATCCCAACACCTACGTCGCCCAGACCGTAGCCTCCATCCCCAACCATTTCTACAAATGCATTCTGGACGCGGCTTCGTACGAAGGCCCGGCCGTGGTCAACACCTTCACCACCTGCCAGCCGGAGCATGGCGTCGCGGACGACATGGCGCGCCATCAGGCCAAGCTGGCCGTGGAAAGCCGGGCGTTCCCGGTCTTCATGTACGATCCGCGCAAGGGCGAAACCATCAAGGAACGGCTCAGCTTGCAGGGCAATCCCGCCGCCAAGGAGGATTGGTACGTCGTGCCCAAGACCGGCGAGAAGATCGATTTCGTGTCGTTCGCCCGGACCGAAGGCCGTTTCGCCAAGCAATTCGACAAGGAAGGCAATCCGTCCGAAGTGCTGCTCCGTTCGCAGGCGGATCGGCTGGCCAACTGGCACATGTTGCAGGAGATGGCCGGCATACGCGCGTAGCCAAGGGGGCCTGCGCCCCGCTACAACCAGAGCCTGGCCAGTCCGCCCGCGCATGCGGGCGGACTTGTTCGCGGGCGTTCGCTTGACGCGGACGAACTCTGCGTCCGCGTTGCAACCCAGGACCGTCCGTCGCCCCCGCGGAGCGGGAGAGATCCTGGGCGCAAAGGGAATACGGCCAATTGGCCGTCAGGCCAAGCATGCCTCTTGCGCCTGCCCCATAGAGCCTCGCACCGCTATCCCAATAGAGCTTCGGTGCGTGCCCAATGCTTAGGCGCGGTTGCGCGAGCGTTATCGCGCGCAAGGCTATATGCGCTGTCGTTTCAGATCCAGCGACGCCCTTCTTTCACGCTATGCCAGCACCGTTATGCAGCGAGGCTCGACAACAATCCAAGACGTATGAGGTAAGCGCGGAAATTATCCAGCGAAATGGCGGCTTGGCCTTGCGTTGTGGCTTGAACCTCTTCCAGCAAGGCCTGAATGGCCTCTTGGCGTTGTTGCAGCAAGGCTTGGCATTGCGCGCGAATCCGGTGCTGATTGAGCAGGCTGACCACGGGGGCTGAAATGTCCTCCGCAGCCGGACGCGCATACAAGGCCTGCATCGGCCGATGCGCATCCGGATCGGCCAAGGCCATGACGATCGGGAAGCTTTTCTTGCGCTGGATGATGTCGCGGCAGGAAGCCTTGCCGGTATCGTCGATGGCGCCCCAGATATTCGCCAGGTCGTCCAGCATCTGATAGGCGATGCCTATTTGCTCGCCCAAGCGGCGGAAAGTCCGCCGCGCGGCCTCATGGCTGCCGCTGAGTACGGCTCCGACTTCCAGGCAGACGGAAAAGAGCGAGGCGGTCTTTTTCCTGACCATGAACAAATATTCATCCAACGTCAGGCGCGCGCGGTTTTCGTAGTTCAGGTCGAGAAACTGCCCTTCGGTCAATTGCACGCAGGCGCGGGTCAACAGGGACATGGCCTCCAAGGCGGACTGCCGGCCTACGTCTTTTTCCAGCAACCCCAACATGGCCTGAAACGCGCAGGCATACATGCCGTCGCCGGCGTTGATGGCCAGTCCATTGCCCCAGACTTTCCATACGGTAGGGTAGTGGCGACGCATTTCGTCCAAATCTTCGATGTCGTCATGCAGCAGGGAGTAGTTGTGCAGAATTTCCATGCTGCAGGCCGCGGGCAGAGCCCGCGCCGGGTTCGCCGCCATGGCGTCGCATACCAGGAGCACCAGCATGGGACGCAGGCGTTTGCCCGCCGGCCGGGGATGGGGCGCAAGATCCGCGTCGACCCACCCCATGTGGTATTGCATCATGCCGTAATGCGGGTGCAAAGACGAGTGCCCGCTCCGCAGCCAATGCTTCAGAGCCTCCTCAACGGGCGCTTGCCATTGCTGCAGGAAGAGCTGGATATCCCTAGCCTCCGTCGCCATCGTCCTGGGCGCCTCCCCGGCCGTTCAGGCTGCCATCAGGATATGCGCTTGACGCAGCTCCGCGACCGTAGCCGCGCCTACGCAGAACATGCTGATTGCCAGCACCTCCTGCAAGTAATCGATTTCGTCGGCCACGGCGGCGGTCGACTGCGCCGCGCGCCGCAGAAAGGGGGCCGCCAAACCCACCAGATCGGCGCCCAAGGCCAAGCCCTTGACGAGTTCGACGCCCGTTCGGATCCCCCCGCTGGCGATGAGCCAACGCGGGCGCGCGGGCGCATGGGCGCCCACAACGGCGGCGACGCTTTCCAGGCACAACGCGGTCGGCAGTCCCCATTCGCGAAAGGCCGCCGCGACGCGGGCGCGGTGCGGCGACGCGGCGCGGTGCATTTCCACTTCGCTCCATGACGTGCCGCCGGCGCCTGCCACGTCAATGCCCGCGACCCCCGCGTCCAGCAAGCGTTGCGCCATACGCCCCTCAATGCCCCATCCCACTTCCTTGACAATCACCGGCACGGGCAAGACGGCGCAGAGCGCTTCCAGTTGGGCCAGCAGTCCTTTCCAGTTCGTATCGCCTTGCGGAGCCTGCACGCATTCCTGCAAGGCATTGCAATGCAGAATGAGCGCATCCGCCTCCAGAACGTCCACGGCGTGGCGGCAATGGCGCTCGCCTATGCCCTGGTTCAACTGCACCAAGCCCAGGTTGGCCAACAGCGGAATGTCCGGCGCCTGCTGCCGCAGGGCGCGCCATGCGTCCGGCGCCTGCCCGTCCTCGACCAGAATCCGTTGGCTGCCGACGCCCATGGCAATCCTTTTGGCCTGCGCGGCCGTCGCCAAGCGCCTATTGATCCGGTAGGCCTCCTCCGTGCCGCCCGTCATGGAGCTGATCAGGAGCGGCAAGGATAAAGGCTTGCGCAAAAAACGCGTAGAGGTGTCAATAGCCTGCCGATCCAGCTCCGGCAGCGCCGCGTGCCGCAGGCGATACTTTTCGAAGCCGTTGGTGACGCCCGCGATTTCGACGTCTTCTTCCAGGTTGATACGGATGTGATCCTGCTTGCGCCGGCCTAGGCGGCGGGAAGCGGTTCCAGGCTGTTCCTCCCGTTTCATCCGGCCTTCGCTTCCAGGGCCAGGGCGCCAACCATCGCTGTTTACCCGCTCCGTTTCGTATCCGATTCCGTCCCCGCTCCCAGGCAGGAACAGAATTGACTCTGACTCTAACACCCTTTAAGATTCCAGGCACAAAGAGAATTCCCTTGCACGCTGGCGCCGAAAGCCATATCGGCCTGCGGCGCGTCGGCTTTGGGTACGCGTTTGCCGTAGGAGACGAATTTCATGAGCTCAACGTTGGACAGAGTCAAGGACATCATCGTCGATCATTTGGACGTTGACGAAGCGGCGGTCGTAAAGGAAGCCAACTTCAGGGATGATCTCAACGCGGACAGCTTGGATCTCGTTGAGTTGATCATGGCCTTCGAGGAAGAATTCGGCAGCGATATCAGTGACGAAGAAGCGCAGGGCCTGCAGTCCGTCGGCGACGTAGTGGCGTACCTGGAAGCCCAGGAAAAAAGCTGACCGACACTGACGTCGGCACGCGCGAGCCATGGTGGGCAACGGCCCGCGCGGGTGACTGAATACCCGTCCAATCTAATCGTATTGGCCGGGGGCCGCAGCCGGCGCATGGCTGCGCCCAAGGCCTTGTTGCCCGTGCCGCCGCGCAACGTTCCCTTGCTCCAGTTCGTGACGGCCCGCCTCGTGCGCAGTCTGGCCGTGCAACGGGTCGTTCTGGTCGCTGACGATCCGGCCGTCCAACGCGCCTTGGACGTGCCTCGCCTCTGCGTCGTTCCCGACGGAACGCCTGGCCAAGGCCCTTTGCAAGGTTTGGCTTCGGGGCTGGAACGGACAACCGGCTGGAGCGTCGCCATCGCCTGCGATATGCCCTATATCCAGCCCGCGGTGCCGCGCTGGCTCCTGTCCCGCGCCATCGAGGGGGCAGAAGGCGCGGCGCAGGCCGTCGTGCCGCTGATAGGCGGCCGCCCGCAACCCTTGCTCGCGGTCTACCATGCCGCCTGCCTGCCCGCGATGCAGGCGGCCTTGCGCCGCGGCCAGCGGCATATGACCGCCTTCTGGCCCGATGTCAGGGTGCGGCAGGCGACGGAGGCGGACCTTGCGCCGCTGGACGCGCGCCTGGATTCGTTTCGCAGCCTCAATACGCCGCGGGACTGGACCGAGTTCGTTCGGTCGCGCGCGTAACCGCCGCGGCTAGGCCAGGCCGGCCGCGGACCACGCCGGCGCCAAGCTCCGCGCGGTCGCGGCGACCGCCTCCGCCACGGGCATCTCCTTGAGCCGCGGCTGGAAAGGTTCCACGCTGCAAGGCCCGGTATAGCCTGCGCGCTGGAGCGTCCTGAGCAATTCCGCGCAATCCGTCACGCCCGTCGCGCCCGGCAAATCCCTTTCCAGATCCATTTGCTCATCCGGTCCCCGTCCCGCGCGGGCGTCGTTCAAATGCACCAGCACGATGTCCTGGTCGCGCAACCGGGCCACGTCATCCATGTGGGTATGGGACGTGTAAAGATGGAACAGGTCCACGAGCAACCCCATGTTGTCCGTGCCTATGGCCGCGCACAACCCGCGGACGCCGTCCATGGTGTGCAGAAAGGGATACGGCAAGGAATCCCGCAGGGTCTTGGGACCGATGAACTCCAAGCCCAAGCGAATGCCGTGCTGGGCCAGCGCCTGCGCGATCGGCGTCAGGCCTTCCACGTGCAAGGCGAAGTTGCGCGCGAAGCCATGGTCGCGGTCGCCCGGCATCACCACGGCCGTGGTGCGGACGTAGCCAATGTCCGCGGCCTTGGGGGCCCAGTCGTCCAGGCGCGCCAGCGTTTGGTCGCGCGCGGCCTGGGCGCCCTTGAAATGCAAGGGAAAACTGACGATGCCCGGGCGCAACGCGTACTGCTGCAAAAGACGCTGGACGGCCTTCGCGCCCAAGTCGTCCAGCGCGGCGCTCGACAGATCGACCCCTTCAAAACCGTTCTGGGCGGCCAATGCGCAAAGCGCGTCAAAGGGAACGCTATGCCCCAGCATTTGAGTGTTGAGAGATCTGTACATGGACGCTCCTGGCAGTGCATACCCGCGCGGGCGGCGGTTGGACTAACAGGGGAATCCTACTGCCATTGGCTGGAGGCGCGAAATTCGGAGGGACGCGACCTTGCCATGCTGCGCGGCGCGGTCAGCATGCGGCCAAGAGGCTTCCAACTGATTGAGAATATCGGCCCTTAACGGCCATAATTCGTTACGATAGGCCATGCTGGCCAGCCATCGCATCCGACTGGATCCCGCGCCCGCGCAAGCAGCCGCGTTCCGTCGCCGCGCGGGGCATGCGCGCACGGCCTGCAACTGGGCCGTGCGCGCGTTGCACGCTGGCCTGGCCGCCGCAGGCGAATGGCGCGACGCCAAGACGTTGCGTCCTATGTTCAACGTCGTCCTGGGCCGTCTGTTTCCGCGGTGCAGGGACCTGTCGCAGGATGCCGTCATGGGCCGGCGTGCGCCTACCGCAAGCACGGCGCTTCGTAGGCCTCCCGGCCTTCAAGCGCAGGGGAAGCCGCCCGTCGTTCCATGCCGACAACGGGCCGGGCGCCATACGACGATGCGCAAGCAAGCGTAGCCTGCTGCCGGCCAAGATGGGCAGCCGCGTCAAGATGCGGGCAGGCCTGCGAGGCGCGATACGCATGGTACGCATCAGCTGCCGCGGCGGCCCCTGATACGCCAGCGTTACGGGTGGCGACAGGCGGCCCATACCGTCCGTCAATGACAACGGCCAGCCGGCCATCGGCATTGGCCTGGGCATCAAGACGATGGCTGTGCGCAGCGACGGCGCGACCTACGCCAACCCGTTGCCGTTGCGCCGGAGGCGATGACCCTGCGCAGGCCCAGAAAGCCTTGGCGCGGAAACGGAAAGGCCAGTTCCCATTGGCGCAAACAGGTTGCCGCAGTCGCTCGGCTGTACGCCCGTATAGCCGAGGCAAGGAACGATGCCATCCATAAAGCGACCGCGGCTATCGCGCAACGCGCCGGCCGCGTTGCGGTGGAGACGCTCAATGTGCGCGGAATGACGCGTAAGCGGCGTTGGGCGCGGGCCCTGCGGATACGGGGCCGAATTCGTGCGGCAGCTGCAAGTGCGCCTGGAACGGCGCGGCCTTGCGCAAGATTGACCGCGGACCCGTCCAGCCAGTTGCGCCATCCGCTGCGATGGCGCAACGAAGCGCTTACGCTGGCCCTGCGCCAGTGCGGCGGGTGCGGCGTACGGGTAGACCGCGACGCCAACGCCGCGGCGGATATCCGCAATGACGCAACCGCCGGCAACAGGTCAACGGCAGCCTGTGGAGACTGCGCAAGACCCTCCCGCGATGGCGGCGGTCAGCGCCGCCGGAACGGCAAGGTCGGCCCTGCGCCAGCTACGAGGGTTATAGATTGTGGCGCATGGTGCGGATTGCGCCTGCGGAACGGTCTCGTCCCGTGGCCAACGCGTTGATCCAGTTTGGGCCGCCACCGCGGCCAGCGCCCTCCGTTTCCGCGCGTCGTCCCTCAGTCCGTACGCGCTTGGGCTCGTCTAGAGCGGCGCGGGCAGCGGCGAAGCGCTGTGAAAGGGATCCAGCGCGCGCGTCTTTTCCTCTCGGAATTGCCGCGCGTACAGGTCATGGTAGTACCCGCGGGCCTGCAGCAACTGGCTGTGCGAGCCTTCTTCCGCAATCCCGCCGTGGCGAATGACCAGGATGCGATCCGCCTGGCGAATGGTGGACAACCGATGGGCGATCACGAAACTGGTGCGGTTCTTCACGATCTCGGCCATGCCCTGTTGAATCAGGCTTTCCGTCAGCGTGTCCACGGAACTGGTGGCTTCGTCCATAATGAAAATATCGGGTTGCGCCAACAGGGCGCGCGCGAGGCTGATCAATTGCCGCTGCCCTACGGACAGGACGAGGCCTTCTTCGCCGACTTGCGCGTCATATCCGGCCGGCAACGCCTGGATAAACGCATGCGCGCCCGCCAGACGCGCGGCCGCTTCCACTTCATCGGCGCGGGCGTCCAGGCGTCCGTAGCGAATGTTGTCCCGAATGGTGCCGGCAAAGAGATGCGGCGTCTGGAGCACCATCCCCATGCGGGACTGAATCGAGGCTTGCGTCAGCGTTTGCAGGTCTTGGCCGTCAATGCAGATGCAGCCCTGTTGCGGCTCGTAGAACCGGCACAGCAAATTGACCAGCGTCGTTTTGCCGGCTCCCGTGGGCCCGACCAAAGCCACCGTCTCGCCGTAGGGGACGCGCAGATTCAGGTCGGTAAAGACGGGCGTCCCGTCTGCATAGGCGAAGCGCACGCCTCGGAACTCGATGTCGCCCCGCATATGGGGCCGGTGCGCCGCGTCTGCCCGATCGGTAATCTCCGGCTGGGCGTCCAGCAGGCTGAACACTCGTTCGCCGGCCGCGATGGCCTGCTGCATTTCGGCGAACACGCGGGACATTTCCTGAATGGGAAAAAGCATGAACGTAATGTAGGAAACGAAGGCTTGCAGGCCGCCGACGGTTATGTCGCCCCGTTGGAATTGCCAGCCGCCGAACCAGAGGATGCCGCCTACGGCCAAGGCCGCGATGAGTTGCACGGCGGGCAGGAACAGGGCGGACAGCCAGGCCGCGCGGTAACTGGAAGCGAACATGTGCGCCGTCAACTCTTGGAAGCGCGCGAAATTGGCTTGCTCGCGGCCCAGCGCTTTCGCGACCCGCACGCCGGTGATGCTTTCGTTGAACGCGCCCGTAATGCGCGAATTGGTTCGGCGCACCGCGCGGTATTCGCGCAAGATGCCGGCCTGGAACTTGATGGCGACCGCGAGCAGCGCCGGAATGATGGCCAGCATGATCAGCGCCAGTTGCCAGCTGATAATCGTCATGAAAACGAGCGCGGCGACGATATTGGCGGCGCCCCATATCAGATCCAGGAAGCCCCAGGACACCATCTCGCCCACGCGCCGCGCATCCGACGTCAGCCGCGCCATCAGCCAACCGACGGGCGTGCGGTCGAAATAGGAGAAGGACAGTTCCTGCAAACGCGCGAACAGGTCGCGGCACAGATCGTAGCGGATGCGTTCGCCCAAAGTGCCGGCCCCGTAGATGAACCCGAAAATGGTCAGCGACAAGGCCAACGCCGTGATGCCGTAATGCACCAGCAGCCGCTGCAGCATCGCCATATCGCCTGCGGCTATGGCTTCGTCCACGATGCGTTTGGACAGGAAAGTGAAATAGGAGTCCACGACCGCGATGCCCACGACGGACGCCGCGAATAACGCCAGCAAGCGGCCATGTCGGAGATTCAGGCCGAACAGGCGCCGCAAAGTGCGGCCGTTGAAGCGGGTCTCGAATTCCTCTTCTGCCGCGTATGCGTCCGTCATCGTCGCTCACGTTTGACTGGGTTGGACGGTACGTCCGTTAGCCCAAGCCGCAACGGGCGGCCCGGCGGACGCCTGCGCAACGCTTCCTTGCAACTCCTCCTGCAATTCCGCCTCAATGCGCGTCTGGATGCGATACACGTTGCGGTACAGGCCGGGGCACGCCACCAGTTCTTCATGCGTGCCCTGCTGCGCGATGCGCCCTTCGTCCAGCACCAGAATCTGATCGGCATGCCTAATGGACTGGATGCGATGGCCGATGATGAACGTGGTCCGGGTAGCCATCAGGGCTTGCAGGGCCGCGCGGATGCGATATTCCGTATGCGCGTCTACGGCGGACAGCGCATCGTCCATAATCAGGATTGTGGGATCCTGCAGCAAGGTGCGGGCAATCGTCAGACGCTGCTTCTGCCCGCCGGACAAGGTCACGCCTTTCTCGCCCACCAAGGTGGCGTACCCGTCGGGAAAGCTCTCAATGACGTCGTGAATATGCGCCGTCCGCGCGGCGGCGAACAAGGCCTCGTCCGCGATCGCCCGCTCCACGCCGAAAAGCAGGTTTTCGCGTATGGTGGCGGAGAAAAGAAAAGCGTCCTGTTGCACGATGCCTACGCAACGGCGCACGAAAGATTTCGCATACCGCCGGAGCTCCACGCCATCCAGGAGAATGGCGCCCGCGTCGTAGTCGTAGAAGCGGGGAAGCAACGAAACCAGCGTCGACTTGCCCGCTCCCGTAGGCCCCAGAACGGCCCATACCTGTCCCGGTTGGACATGGAACGAGATATCGCGCAAAACGACTGGCGCGCGCCGGGCCGGCGTCTCCGCGCCGGCCTCGACCGACCGGACGGTTTCGTACGCGAAAGACACCTGCCTGAATTGGATTTCGCCGCGCAGACGGCGCGGGGCCAACGCGTTCGCCGGATCCAAAACTTCCCTTGTTTCCCGGATGATGCGGGCCATGCGCTGGAAGGAAATCCAGCCCATGGAAATTTGCGTCACCAGCCGTCCCAACGTGCGGATGGGAAACATCAACTGCCCCAGCAAACCGATGAAGGCCAGGTAAGCGCCCAACGTCAGGTCGCCGGCCATCACCATGCGCGCGCCCAAGTACGTGGAGACGAGGAGTTGGCCGGAGGTCAAGAGATCGGACAGAGGCCAAAAGAAGGCGTTCAAATGGACGACTCGGCAATTGCGCCGCCGGAACTCCGCATTCTCCGTCTCCGTCAGGGCGCGTTCGAACGCTTGCCGCACGAAAGCCCGCACGACGCGAACGCCGCTCAGGTTTTCCTGGAGACGCGCGGACAGGCGGCCTTCCTGGGCTTGGGCCTCCGCATAGCGTTTTTCGATGCGAGGAAAGAAAAACAGGGACAGGCCGAAGACGACGGGCAACACGACGAGGGAATATCCCGTCAACCGCGGATGCAACAGCAGCATCCCGATGACGGAGATAACCAGCAACATCGACACGCGCCCCATGCTGGCGATATGGACGGCATAGAGCTTGCGCACGGTTTCTACGTCCGACGTTACGCGTTGCAGCAGATCGCCTGTCTGATTCCGATCGTGAAACGCGAAGGGCAGGCGTTGCATATGGTCATAGAGATAGTTGCGCAGGCGACAGCAAGCCCCTTCGGCCGCTTGATTGGCCCACTTGCCCGCCATATAGCTGGCGCTGCCCTGCACGAGCGCCAAGGCGACGAAACCCAAGGCGTACCACGGAGCCAGCGTCAGGATACGCGGCGACGACAGGAGCACGGCGTCGACGAAATAGCGCAACGCAAACATGGAGCCGACCCGGGCGAGGGCCGCCAGCGCCAAGCCGACGAGGGCCGCGCCGTAGAGCAGGCGATAGCCCGTGATCAGCCGCCAAAGCGCAACCGCGCGGTTGGCATGGAGCGTATGCTTCAAATCATAGTCCAGGGCTCGCAACAGAGACGCCCTACCGCGGTCGCGTGAGTGGGACATCGTCACAATTACGTAAGGCCAATGAACGAAAAAGCCACAGGCAACGCCTGCGGCTCACGGTTCCTGCGCGTTGCCGGCGCGCGCGCGGCAGGCAAGCGCACCGTCATGATGCGGTCTTGTCCCTGGCGGCGTTGCCGGCGCGCGCGCGGCAGGCAACCCGCCTCTCTGGGCTTCTGCCGCGCGCGCCGACGTCAGGCCGCGTACGGCGCGCGCCACGCGTCCCGTTTCCCGTCGCTTGGCCGTTCTATCGTCCTCATGGTTGCACTCCTGCCGCGCGCAAACGCGCCAATGTAACAGAGGGCGATCATCAAGTCAATAAACGGCAGGCAACGCGCGGGTATCTCTTGGCCGCGCGCCGCATCCGCAACCGGTGCGCGCGGCCACCGCCAATCCGAGCGTCGTTTTGACGGACAAGGTCCGGCATACCATCGATAGCGGGCTGCGTGCCCAAATGGCCGGTTTGGGCCGCAACGCCCGTCCCTTGGGGCGTTTGCGCGCTTGACCTGCATTCGCTTGAACATTTCGCTCCGCCCCGCTTGGCGCAGGGCAAGAAGGCCTGTCGAAGATTAAGGACGCCTTTGGGATATCCTCCGCACAAAACATCAACGTAACTCAGCCGCCAAGATTTGACTCATTCCTGCGCATAATCTTATAGTCGGGCCCACAACATACGCAGTTACGAGCGTGCGGCATTCGTTTGGGTCATACATATCTAAAGCCTTTCCGCGCGCCGCCTGACGTTTGGGCAAAACGCAGCCCCTGGATCGTCATCGCGCTTTTCGCCCTCGCGGGCGCGGCGGCGTTGGACGACTACGGCGTGATCATGGACACGCCGGATCAACGCAGCGTCGCCTTGGCCGCATTGGATTACGTCCGGGGGCGCGATAACGCCCTGCTCAGTCATACGAACAGAACGTACGGCGTGGTCTTTGAGGTGCCGTTGGTATGGGCGGAACGTCTGCTGGGTTTGCAGGACAGCCGCTCTATCCACCTGTTGCGGCATCTGCTGACGCACGCTCTTTTCCTGGCGAGCGGTCTCGGCGGCTATGCGTTGGCCTTCCGCCTGTACGGCAGCCGTTGCCTGGCGATATGCGCGATGGGGATGTATCTGCTGCATCCGCGCATCTACGCGCACTCTTTTCCCAATTCGAAGGACATCCCCTTCCTGAGTCTGTTCATGTTGGCCTTGTGGCTGCTTCATTGGACCCTGCGTCGCGGATCCCTCAAGGCCTGGCTGCTGTGCGGCGCGGGCGTGGGCGTGCTGGCCAATATCCGCGTAATAGGCTTCATGCTGGTCGGGGTCGCGCTGGTTTTGCGGACATTCGACTGGATCCAGGCCAACGGGGCGGAGCGCCGCCGCATTGCATGGACAAGCGGGGCGTTCGCCTTGGCCAGCGTCTTGACGTTCTACGCCTTGTTCCCCTATCTGTGGAGCGATCCGATCCATCGCTTGGCGGAAGTCTTCGGGTACGCGGCGGCTTTCCCTCGCGACGGGTTCATGTTGTTCGGAGGGCGCTCAATAGACTGGCTCAGTCCCCCTCCCTCGTACATACCGGTATGGATAGCTATCTCCACGCCTCCGTTCGCGCTGGGCTCGGGGCTTATCGGCATCGGCGCGTTGTTATTTACAGGGAAGAGGCATTTACGCAACGTATCGTTGCGGTTTCAATTGGGATTGCTGTTATGTTTCGTTCTGCCCGTGCTGGCTGCCATTCTGCTCCAGTCTCCCCTCTATGACGACTGGCGCCACCTGTATTTCCTCTACGCGCCCTTTGCGTTATTGGCGGCGGGCGGGTTGGGCCTTCTGGTCGCCCTCGCGCGGCGGACAGGCGCAGGCCCGAAAGCCGCCTACGGCTTCGCCAGCGCCGGCATGCTCTCGTTGCTGGTTCCGGCGGCAGGGATGCATCCGTATCAGGATGCCTATTTCAATTTCCTGGTGGATCGCGCCACGCCTGGGCATTTGCAAACGCGGTACTTTACGCATAGAAGGCATACGGCCTATTGGCAGGCCGCGCAATACTTGCTTGACCATTATCCCGATGCGCACCTGTACGTGAATGCCCTTCAGCGGGATACCGCTTTGCAGAAGGCTCTATTGCCCGCGCGCGATCGCCAGCGGATTTCCTTCGTCCATCCAGAACGCGCGGATTTCCATATTGGACAGGTTACGCGCCCGGCGCCGTACGCGCCGCCGGTCATCCATACGGAGCAGGTGTATGGCTTCACCATCTTTTCCGTAGTGGCCCTGAACCCGGATAAGGCAGGACCTGCCGCCAGCGCCTTCCACCGCGCGCAGCTCCGCGCTCTGGCCACGCGCGAACCCCTGATTCGCAATCGCTTCGATATCTATTGGGACGGCCATAACTTGCTATGGATCCAGAATCCATGCCATCGGTTTGATGGACGCAACCGGTTCGTATTGCACGTCTTCCCCGTTGACGACCTGGATCTCCCGCCGGATCGCCAGCCACGGGGTTTTGACAATCTGACTTTCAATTACGTCGACCGGGGCGTGCGCATTGACCAGGCGTGCCTGGCCGTCGTGCCCCTCCCACCCTATCCGATAGGCGCTCTCAGAGTAGGCCAATGGATTGCATCGGAGAAACGTACGTTGTGGCAATCCACAGTCGACTTCCCGTTGGCTCCGCAAACGGCGAACGACTATCGCGCGGCGTATCGCACGTTGGCGACGCGGGTACCGGCTCATCGCGCGCCGTTCAACGTATACGCCGCGGCCTCCGGGATCACGGTGGCCAAATCCCGTTGCGCGGCCGCCGATATCGAGCCGCGCTTCATCGTGCATGTTGCGCCGTTCGATCCGCGGCGGGCATCGGGACCCGGGTTCGAGAATCTGGACTTCTCCTTTCGCGCCCGCGGCCGGCACAGCGTGCGCTTTGACGACAAGTGCCTGGCCTCCATCCGCCTGCCGGACTACCCCATCCGGCAGGTCACCGTGGCCCAGCGGCAGGCGGATACGAACGAAATGCTCTGGCAGGCGGTGATGACGCAACCGTTCGCGCAGGCAGCGATCCAGGCGTACCGCGCGGCCTATGCCGCGCTGACGGTCGGCGCGCCCGCCGTCCGGGACGCGTTCGACGTGTACGTGACGGCGGATGAGGTGGCGTATGCGAAGGTCCCTTGCACGGAGGCCGATACGGAGCCGAAGTTCATCCTGCACGTCCTGCCCGTCCGTCCGCGCGATCTGCCGCCGGACCGGCGCGGCGCGGGCTTTGACAACCGGAGTTTCGAGTTCGCGTGGCAGGGCGCGCATTTCGAGGGCCGCTGCCTGGCCCGGGCCGCGCTCCCGGAGTACCCGATCGACCGCCTGCGCGTGGGCCAGTTCCGTTCCGGTTTCGATCCTCTCTGGATGTCCGAGATCGCGCTGGACAGGCAGCCTGCAGAAGGATAGAGCGCCATGCATGCGGAATGCATCTGCGTTGGGATCGATGTCAAACCCGCAGGCATAGCCGAGACGCTTGCGTTCTCGTCCCGCAAGCAAGGCACGGCATCCGGCCAATCGCGCGCCCCTACGCGCGCGGCATGCGTTTGGGCCGTATGCGTTTAAAGCCTTTCCGCGCGCCGCCTGCCGTTTGGGCGCAGCGCAGCCCCTGGATCGTCATCGCGCTTTTCGCCGTCGCGGGCGCGGCAGCGTTGGACGACTACGGCGTGTTCATGGATACGCCGGATCAACGCAGCGTCGCCTTGGCCGCATTGGATTACGTCCGGGGGCGCGATAACGCCCTGCTCAGTCATACGAACAGAACGTACGGCGTGGTCTTTGAGGTGCCGTTGGTATGGGCGGAACGCCTGCTGGGTTTGCAGGACAGCCGCTCTATGTATCTGATGCGGCACCTGCTGACCCATTTGCTTTTCCTGGCGAGCGGTCTCGGCGGCTATGCGTTGGCGTTCCGCCTGTACAACAGTCGTTTCGTGGCTTTGTGCGCGATGGGGATGTATCTGCTGCATCCGCGCATCTACGCGCACTCTTTTCCCAATTCGAAGGACATCCCGTTCCTGAGCCTGTTCATGTTGGCCTTGTGGCTGATGCATTGGACCCTGCGCCGCGGCAGCTCCCTCAAGGCCTGGTTGCTGTTCGGCGTAGGCGTGGGCGTGCTGGCCAACGTCCGCGTCATAGGCCTCATGGTGGTCGGGGTCGCGCTGGCCCTGCGGGCGTTCGATTGGAGCCGCGCCGCCGGACCGGAGCGCCGGCGCATTGCATGGACAAGCGGGGCGTTCGTTGCGGCCAGCATGCTGACGCTCTACGCGTCGTTCCCCTATCTGTGGAGCGATCCGATCCATCGCCTGGCCGAAGTCATCCGGTTCTCGGCCGATTTCCCGGGCGACAGCTGGTTCATGTTGTTTCGAGGCCGCCCGATGGACTTTCACAACCTCCCGCCCGCCTACGTGCCGATATGGATGGCCATCACCGCGCCGCCGTTCGTGCTGGGGTTGGGTCTGATCGGCATCGGCGCATTGTTATTGGCGTCAAGGAAGGCGTATGTACGCGACAGGGCGTTGCGGTTCAGGGGGGGGGGGGTGCTGTTGTGTTTCGTTCTGCCCGTGGTGGCCGCCGTTTTGCTCCGATCCCCCTTGTACGAAGGCTGGCGCCACCTGTATTTCCTCTACGCGCCCTTTGCGTTATTGGCGGCGGGCGGGTTGGACCTTCTGGTCGCCCTCGCGCGGCGGACAGGCGCAGGCCCGAAAGCCACCTACGGCTTCGCCAGCGCCGGCATGCTCTCGTTGCTGGTTCCGACGGCAGGGATACATCCGTATCAGGATGCCTATTTCAATTTCCTGGTGGATCGCGTCACGCCCGGGCATTTGCAAACGCGGTACTTTACGTCTAGAGGGCATACGGCCTACAGGCAGGCCGCGCAATACATGCTCGACCATTATCCTGATCTGCATCTGTACGTTGATTACCCTGAGCGGGATACCGCTTTGCAGAAGGCCGTATTGCCCAAGCGCGATCGCCAGCGGATTTCCTTTGTCCGTCCGGAACGCGCGGATTTCCATATTGAACGGCTTACGCGCCCGTCTCCGTACGCGCCGCCGATCCTCTATACGAAGCAAGTGTATAGCCTTCCCATCTTCTCCATAGTTGCCCTGAACCTGGATCTGGCGGGGCCTGCGGCCGGTTCCTTCCACCGCGCGGCGTTCCGCGACCAGGAGACGTATGAAGCTCTGATCCGCAATCGCTTCGATATTTATCTTGGGGACGGCCGCCGCTTGCTGTGGATCCAGGATCCGTGCCATCGGTTTGACGGCCGCGCCCGGTTCGTACTCTATGTCTTCCCCATTGATAACCTGGATCTCCCGCCGGACCGTCGGTCCTGGGGTTTCGACAATCTGACTTTCAATTACGTCGACCGGGGCGTGCGCATTGACCAGGCGTGCCTGGCCGTCGTGCCCCTCCCACCCTATCCGATAGGCGCTCTCAGAGTAGGCCAATGGATAGCCGCGGAGAAACGTACGTTGTGGCAATCCACAGTCGACTTCCCGCTGGCTCCGCAAACGGCGAACGACTATCGCGCGGCGTATCGCACGTTGGCGACGCGGGTACCGGTCCATCGCGCGCCGTTCAACGTATACGCCGCGGCCTCCGGGATCACGGTGGCCAAATCCCGTTGCGCGGCCGCCGATATCGAGCCGCGCTTCGTCGTGCATGTTGCGCCGTTCGATCCGCGGCGGGCATCGGGACCCGGGTTCGAGAACCTGGACTTCGTTTTTCGCACGCGCGGCAGGCACAGCGTGCGCTTTGACGACACATGTTTGGCCTCCATCCGCCTGCCGGACTATCCCATCCGGCAGGTCACCGTGGCCCAGTGGCAGGCGGATACGAACGAAGTGCTCTGGCAGGCGGTGGTGACGCAACCGTTCGCGCAGGCGGCGGTGCAGACGTACCGCGCGGCCTATGCCGCGCTGACGGCCGGCGCGCCCGCCGTCCGGGACGCGTTCGACGTGTACGTGACGGCGGATGAGGTGGCGTATGCGAAGGTCCCTTGCACGGAGGCCGATACGGAGCCGAAGTTCATCCTGCACGTCCTGCCCGTCCGTCCGCGCGATCTGCCGCCGGACCGGCGCGGCGCGGGCTTCGACAATCGGGATTTCGAATTCGCGTGGCAGGGCGCGCATTTCGAGGGCCGCTGCCTGGCCCGAGCCGCGCTTCCGCGTTACCCGATCGACCGCCTGCGCGTGGGCCAGTTCCGTTCGGGCGCAACCGCTCCCCTCTGGCGGTCCGAGATTGCGCTGGACAGGAGATCGACGGAAGGATAGAGCGTTATGCCTGCGGCTGCATCTGCGCGGCTCAACGTCAACCTCCCGCAGGCGTAGTCAAGGCGCTTGCGTTTTCGTCCCGGCAGCCATCTCCGACAATCCGTATTGGCCGCAGCATTATGGACGCAGACATGGTTAAATAATTATATCGAGCGCATATAATCTTGATTTTCGCGCGCATGAGAGGCCCCTGCGCGCGTAGCGCAGAGAAGAGACGGGCCATGCGATTTTTCGGCACAAAGCTTCGATAGCGACATTCTGACGGCAGTAAGGTAGAATTTCGCTTTGCGGCGACAGTCATTGCTCCGCCTGACGGCAGGCGCTACGCGGCTATGGACAAGGACATGCCTGTCGCCGTAACCGGATTGCGCACGTACAGGAGATTCCCATGACCGGACGCATATCACGACGCGAGTTTCTTATCGTCAGCGGCGCGACCGTGGCCGGAGGCGTAGCCGCAGCCTGCGGCTCACCCGATGCCCCCCCGGACGCGCCCGCGCCTGAAGCCCCCGTACCGGCGTCGGACGCCGGCATGGCGCTGGGCAAGTATCGCGAAGCCCCGGAACTCAGCGCCTTGGTCGAAGCCGGTGCTTTGCCGCCGGTAGACGACCGTTTGCCCAACGAGCCTTGGGTCATGCCCGTTCTGGACGCCGTGGGGCGTTACGGCGGCGAACTGTCCAGCATCGTAGCGGATCCTACGGCCAATCTGTTCGAGATCTCCAACGCCCGCGGGGCGGCCATGGCCGGACGTTCCTACGATCTGGGTTCCATCATGCCGGTGGCGGTGGAGAGCTTCCGGTTGAATGACGCCAGCACGGAACTGACGGTCAGCCTGCGCGCGGGCGCGCGCTGGTCGGACGGCGAGCCGTTCACCACGGAGCACGTCCGGTTCTGGTATGAAGACGTGCTTCTGAACGAGGAGCTCACGCCCGTCATCGACAAGGATCTGGCACCGGGCGGAACCCCTTTGCAACTGGAAGTGCTCGACGATTTCAACTTCAAGTTCGTCTTCGCGGTCCCGTACCCCAGCGTGATCGACATCCTGCCCTCGCTGGCGCCTTGGGCGCCGAAACACTATCTCGCCGCCTGGCACGTCAACTACAACGAGCAGGCCGACGCGCAAGCGCAGGCGGAAAACTTCGACGCCTGGTACGAGGCCTACCAGTTTCATGCGGACGCCGGCGAGACGCAGCAGGATGCCGCCTTGCCCGTCTTGGGACCTTGGCAGTTCGAAAAGCAGGATACGCAAGGCAATACCTCGTACGTGCGGAATCCCTATTACTGGGCCGTAGACGTCGAAGGGAATCAATTGCCTTATGTCAATACGCTGCAAAAGCTGGTGGTCGAAAACCGGGAAGTCCTGACCGCCAAGGTGCTGGCGGGCGAGGGCACCCATCACAGCTGGTTCCTGACGCTGGCGGATTTCCCGCTCTACAAGCAAAACGAGGCGGAGGGCAATTTCGCGGCGCGCCTGCACCCTGATTTGCGGGCGTCCGAGATGGGTTTCGCGTTCAATTACACGCACCCGGACGAGACGTTGCGCGCGCTTTTCAACGACCTCAAGTGGCGCCAAGCGCTCTCGCACGCGATTGACCGCAACGAGATCAATGAACTGCGCTTCGCCGGACGCGGCGTGCCGCGCAATCCCATCATGCATCCCGGCCCCAGCTTCTGGGCCGAAGGGCTGGATCAGTACTACACGGAATACAATCCGACGCGGTCCAATCAACTCCTGGACGAAATCGGCTTGGCGCACGACAGCGACGGCCGCTTCCGGCTGCGCCCGGACGGACAGCCGCTGACCCTGACGATGGAAGTCGACGCGGGCCGCGCCGATCTCTCCGAAGTCGGCAACCTGATCAAAGCCTACTGGGCGCAAGTGGGCGTGAACGTCAACGTCAAGGGCCAGGATCAGCAGTTTTTCATGCAACGCATGCGGGCCAACGAGCATGACATCGGCGTATGGGCCATCGGCGGCTCCTCCGAACCCTATTCGCGCCAGAACGAACCCATCCGCTACCGCCCGCCCTGGCACTGGAGCAGTACGCCTCTGGGCGGCCCCCTGTGGCGACAGTGGCTGGACACGGGCGGCGCGGAAGGCCTGGAGCCCCCGGATATCATCAAGGAACTGTGGGACATCACCGTCCAATGGCAGGCCGAACCGTTCGGCACGGAACGCTATAACGAACTGGGACGCCGGATGTTGCAGATCAACGCCGAAAACGTCTGGGTCATCGGCACGGTCGGCCTCGTGCCGCGGCCGTCCATCATCCGGAATACGGTGCGCAACCATCCGCAAGCCGAGAATATCCTGAGCATCGAATACGGCATGTGGACGCACTACCAGCTGGAGCAGTGGTGGCTTGAGGCCTGAAGACAGCCCGCCGGCCGCGGGAGGCGGCAGGTAAGGCGGCCGCGTCATGTTGAGATTTGTCCTGCAACGGGTGCTGCTGTTCATCCCCACCTTTCTGGTGATCTCGATCGTGACCTTCACGCTGATCCAGCTGCCTCCCGGCGACTACATCTCCTCCTATGCCGCGCAACTGGAAGCCTCCGGCCAAGAGGCCAGCGAGGCCCTGCTGACCGCCTTGCGCAAACGCTACGGGTTGGATCAGCCCTTGTGGGCGCAGTATTTCAAGTGGCTGGGAGGCATCGTCACGCGGGGCGATTTCGGCCATTCCATGCAATGGAATCGCCCCGTGGGCGATCTGATCTGGGATCGGCTGGCCTGGACGGTTTCCCTCTCGTGCATCACGATTGTCTTTACGTGGATTTTGGCCTTTCCCATCGGCATTTACTCCGCCACGCATCAATACTCGGGGTTCGATTACCTGTTCACCTTCTTCGGCTTCGTCGGACAGGGCATTCCCGATTTCCTGCTGGCGCTGGTGTTGATGTGGATCGGCTTTACCGTCTTCGATCTGGATATGGGCGGCCTCTTCTCGGAAGCCTACCGCGACGCGCCGTGGAGTTGGGCCAAGCTCGTCGATCTGCTGGCCCATCTCTGGCCGCCCGTCCTAGTGCTCAGCATTTCCAGCACGGCGGGCCTGATCCGCACCATGCGCGCCAATCTGCTCGACGAACTGCGCAAGCCCTACGTCGCGACGGCCCGTGCCAAAGGCATGCCAGAATGGCGCCTCGTGTTGAAGTATCCCGTACGCGTCGCCCTGAACCCTTTCATCAGCAGCCTCGCGTACGTTTTGCCCCAGCTCATTTCCGGGGCGACCATCATATCCGTCGTCTTGAGCCTGCCTACTACGGGGCCCATCCAGCTTCGTTCCCTGATGAGCCAGGACATGTACCTGGCCGGAAGCATCTTCCTGTTGCTGGCCTCCCTGACCTTGGTCGGCACGCTCATTTCCGATTTGTTGCTGGCCGTGGTGGATCCGCGCATTCGCCTGGAATGAAAAAGCCCCGCGCCGCGGCGCGCCCCGGTGACGCATGACGGCGGCGCCCGCCCCGGACGCGCAACGCAATCCCTTTTTTACGGCGTCCCAATGGCGGTTGATGTGGTGGCGCTTCGTGCAGCATCGCATCGCGCTCTTTTCGCTCGCGCTGCTGGCGGTCGCCTACCTCGCGGCGCTCTGCGCGGAATTCGTCGCGCCGCACGACCCCAATCGCTTCAGTTCCCGCTGGGTGATGGCACCGCCCATGCGCCTCCGCTTCTTTCGGGACGGCGCCTTCACGCTGCGCCCTTACGTGTACGGCCTGCAATCGCAACGGGACGCGGAAACGCTGGCCATGATCGTAGTGCCGGACGAGACCCGGATCTATCCGCTGCGGTTCCTGGTCGCCGGCGATCCCTACGCGTTATGGGGGCTTTTTGAATCCGACCTGCATCTCGTGGGCATCGACGGCGCCGAGGACCAACCCCTGTTCCTCCTGGGCGCGGACGACTTGGGCCGCGATCTGTTCTCGCGCATCATGTTCGGCTCGCGCATCTCGCTTTCCATCGGCTTGCTGGGGGTAGGCTTTTCCTTGCTCTTCGGCGTCGTCCTGGGCGGCGTATCGGGCTACTACGGCGGCTTTACGGATACGATCATCCAACGCGTCATCGAATTTCTGCGGTCGATGCCCACGATCCCGCTGTGGTTGACGTTGGGCGCGGCGTTGCCCGCGCATTGGAGCGCCCTGCGCCTATACTTCGGCATCACCCTGATCCTGTCGCTGATTGGATGGACGGGCATCGCGCGCGAGGTGCGAGGCCGTTTTCTGGCGTTGCGCGAGGAAGATTTCGTGCTGGCGGCGCGGCTCGCCAACGCGAGCCGCATGCGCATCATCCTGCGGCATATGGTACCCTCCTTCGCGAGCCATCTGATCGCGAACGTCACGCTCGCGATTCCCGCCATGATCCTGAGCGAGACCGCGCTCAGTTTCCTGGGCCTGGGCCTGCAACCGCCCGTCATCAGTTGGGGCGTGCTGTTGCAGGGCGCGCAGAATCTGCGCGCCCTGGCCTTGGCGCCCTGGTTGCTGTTGCCGGGCCTCTTCGTGGTGGTCGTCGTGCTCGCCTTCAATTTCGCCGGCGACGGTTTGCGCGACGCCGCCGACCCGTACGCCCTGTGAGCCGCCGCCAGCCGTTCCGCCAAGGAGCCGTTATGGACGCCGCGCGCGTGCTGGAAGTAAAGTGGTTGGCCACCCATTTTCACCTGCGGGAAGGCGTGGTCCGCGCCGTGAACGGAGCCAGCCTCGCCGTCGCCCGCGGCCGCACGCTGGGCGTCGTGGGCGAGAGCGGCTGCGGCAAGAGCGTGCTGGCCCAGTCCATTCTCCAGATCGTGCCCAAACCCGGGCGCATCGTGCAGGGCGAGATCGCGTTCCATGCGCCCGAGGGGCCCATTCGCATCACCGACTTGCGGCCGGGCGACCCGCGGATGCGGGCCCTCCGCGGGTCTCGCATCAGCCTCATCTTTCAGGAACCCATGACGTCTTTCAGCCCGGTGCATACGATCGGCGATCAACTCGCGGAAACCGTAACGCTCCACCAACCGGACCGGAAGGACGAAGCGCAAGACCGGGCGCTGGACATTCTGGCCCGGGTCGGCATCGCCAATCCGCGCCGGAACGCCCAAGCCTTTCCCCACCAGTTGAGCGGCGGCATGCGCCAGCGCGCCATGATTGCCATGGCGCTCATGCTGGAACCCAGCCTCCTGATCGCCGATGAACCCACTACGGCGTTGGACGTCACCACGGAAGCCCAGATCCTCGATTTGATGCGCCGCATGCAGGACGAATTGCATATGGCCATCATGTTCATCACCCACGACCTGGGCGTCATTGCCGAAATGGCGGACGAGGTCGCCGTCATGTATCTGGGCCGCGTGGTGGAGCATGCGCCGGTGCGGGCGATCTTCCATGCGCCCCGACATCCCTATTTGCGGGCTTTGCTGGAATCGATTCCCCGGCTCCGGAAGCGCACGGGAGAACGCCTGCAAGCCATTACGGGCGGGGTGCCCAACCCGTTGGCCATCCCCGCCGGCTGCCCGTTCCATCCGCGGTGCCCTGACTTCATGCCGGGTCTCTGCGACGTCCAGGAACCCGTCGCGAAGCCGCTGGCGGCGGGGCATACCGTGGCCTGCCATCTGTACGCCGACTGAAACGCCCGGCGCCATGGCTAACGCGTCCCCCGCACGCAACGGTTCCGAGGCCGCGTCCCGCGCGACGGACGCGGATCTCATGCGCGTGCGCGGCCTGTGCAAATACTTCCCCGTGCAAACCGGGTTCTTGCGCCGCACGTCAGGTTACGTCAAGGCCGTGGACGACGTCGCCTTTACCTTGCGCCAAGGCGAAACCTTCGGCCTGGTCGGCGAAAGCGGTTGCGGCAAGACCACCACCGGGCGCAGCGTGCTCCGCGCGATCGAACCCAGCCGCGGCGAGATTCTGTTCCAGGATCGGGAGATGGGCTGGGTGGACGTGGCGCAACTGGACGCGCCCGCGCTGCGTCGGTTCCGCCGGCATACGCAGATGGTGTTTCAGGACCCGTATTCCGCGCTGAACCCGCGCATGACGCTGCTGGACATCATTGGCGAGCCCCTGTACAACAACGGCGTCAAGGATCTCCGCGCGCGCACCGCGCGCGTCGCGGAACTGTTGTCCATGGTCGGCCTGCGGCCGGAGTACGTCCATCGGTATCCGCATGCGTTTTCCGGCGGCCAGCGCCAGCGGATCGGCATTGCCCGCGCCTTGGCGCTGAATCCCCAGTTCGTGGTGTGCGACGAACCGGTGTCGGCCCTGGACGTCTCGATCCAGGCCCAAATTCTCAATCTGCTGCAGGATTTGCAGGAGGCCTTCGGCCTGACCTATCTGTTCGTGGCCCATCAACTCAACGTGGTGGCGCACATCTGCGACCGGGTCGCCGTCATGTACGTGGGCCAGCTGGTCGAGATCGCGGACACGGAAGCGCTGTTCCAGTCTCCGCGGCACCCCTATACGGAGGCGCTGCTCGGCGCGGTGCCCCATCCCGATCCCGACTACCGCGGGCATCGCACGCTCTTGGCCGGCGAAATCGCCAATCCGGCCCATCCGCCGACGGGCTGCTATTTCCATCCCCGCTGTCCGTACGCGGTGGCCGAATGCGAGCGAACGGAACCGGAACTGGAGGAAATAGCGCCCGGCCGCTTTACCAAATGCCACCGCGCGGCCGAGATTGCCTTGGAAGGCATTGACTTGTGAGGAACAGCCGGGCGAGCGGGCGTTCAGGCCAAGGCCATCGCCCGCGGGTTACGGCGCGCGCCGACCGCGGCCGGGTCGGTGCCGACCGGTACGGCGCGCCCAAGGGATGGCTGCGCGCGGCTCGCGTGCATACGCAAGGGCCGTTCCGACCGCGGGGCATCCGCTGGGAGCGTACGCGCAACGCGCGCGGCATGGGCGTCCTGACCGGATAATGCCCCTGCCTCTGCTATAGTTGAGGGAGACGGTTGCGAAGCGAGGCGAGCCCGTCTCTTTTCCGGCGTCACGTCCGCGCGGCGGACAGGCTTTGCGCGCTGCCGGCACCAACGAGGGTTTGAGGTAAACGTCATGCGAAGAATCATCAAAATTCTGATATTTTTGTTTGTGGCCTACTTGGTCGTCAGATGGGTCAGGGATTTCCTGACGCCCGCGGATGACGCCTTGGACAACTTGTCCGATCAGGACGCTGAGCCGTACGATGAAGCGCCCTTGGGCGGCGAGGTCAGCGAGGATTTGTTGTCCATTCTGGTTTGCCCGGAAGACAAAGGCGAGCTGGAACTGGTGGATGACGGCAAATTTCTCTTGAATCCGCGGAATGGATACAAATATCCCATTCGCGACGGCGTGCCGGTGATGTTAATTGAAGAGGGACGCAAATATCGGGACGAGGGCCTGGCGGACGCCTCGGAATCGTCCTGAGGGCGACGGGTCGGGGGCGCGGGCGATCCGCGCCTTACGCATCATTTTTGAAGGGAACTTTCGTTATGCTTTATCCTCAAACCAATGAATGCCGCATGGCCTTGGCGTTGGACGGCCTGTGGGAATTCCAGATTGATCCCGAAGGCCGGGGAGAGGCGGACGCGTGGTGGCAGGCGCTGCCCGATCCCTGCCTGATGGCCGTGCCCGGCAGTTGGAACGAAGTGCGGGCCGAATACCGCGATTATTTGGATGACGCGTGGTACGGCCTGACCTTTACGCTCCCGCGCGCGTGGATGGGACAGCGCTTGGCTTTACGGTTCGGTTCGGTCAACTACGCCGCCAAGGTTTGGCTCAACGGCGCGTACGCGGGCGCGCACGAAGGCGGGCACCTCCCATTCGAACTGGACGTGTCCGCGCATGTCCAGGCGGGCCGCAACCGCTTAACCGTAAAGGTCAACAATACGTTGCAACCGGATCGCGTGCCTCCCGGCAACACCGGCCTTGGGCTGGCAGGTCTCATGCGGGGTTTCCCCCGAACCAATTTTGATTTCTTCCCTTATGCCGGCATCCAGCGCCCGGTGTTCCTGTGCGCTACGGCCCCTACGTACCTGGACTGGATTCGCGTGGAAACCGGCTATGAACGGAACCGGGACGCGGCGCTGCCTACAGGCTGGCTGCAGGTAGAGGCGAGCGCAACCGGAAGGGATTTCACGTCCGCGGAGTGCGCCGTGCTGGATGGAGACGCGACGGTGGCCCGCCAGATCCTGGAGAAGGAAGCCGACATCCTGCACGGTCGCCTCGAAATTCCGGACGCTGAACTGTGGAGTCCGGCTTCGCCCCGCCTCTACTCCTGCCGTTTCACCCTCTATGCGGCTGACGGCGCCCCCGTGGATCAGTACGTTCTGCCAATAGGCCTGCGCACCGTCAAGGTGGAAGGTTCGCAGCTCCTGCTCAATGACGAGCCTGTTTTTCTCAAGGGTTTCGGCAAGCATGAGGACTTTCCCGTTCTGGGCCGCGCGTCCAGTCTCCCCCTCATCGCCAAAGACGGCGCGTTGATGGAATGGATGGGGGCCAATTCCTACCGCACCTCCCATTATCCCTATGCGGAAGAGGCCATGGAGTACGCGGACAGGGCGGGTTTGCTCATCATTGACGAAATCCCGGCCGTCGGTCTCATGTTCGAGGACGGCGCGGACAGAATGGCGACCCGGCTGGATCGCTGCCGGCAACAGCTGGCCGATCTCATACGCCGCGATTTCAACCATCCCAGTGTCATCATGTGGAGCGTGGCCAACGAACCGATGCCGGCGCGGCTGATGGAGCGCTTCCAAGGAAAGGAGTTCGACGCCGCCGTGGATCAGGCCGGTACGGATTTTCTGGCCGCGCTGATTCAGCATGGCCGCCCTTTCGACGCCACGCGCCCCTTTTCCCTGGCCGGCATTATGGGCGGACCTGTAGAGTGGCTTGAACTGTGCGACGTCGTCATGATCAATCGCTATTGGGGATGGTATGTCCACGGCGGCGAAATGGAACCGGCCAGAACGGCCTTGGCGCAGGAGCTGGATCGTCTGCACGCGCGCTTGGGCAAACCCATCATCCTCGCCGAATTCGGGGCGGAAGCCATCGCGGGCCATCACAGCGAACCGGCCGAGATGTATTCCGAGGAATACCAGGTGGAGATTCTGCGCCAGTATCTGGAGGTCGCCGCCGAGCGGGCCTTCATCGCCGGCCTGCATGTCTGGAATTTCGCCGATTTCAAGACCGGCCAAAGCGCCATGCGCACCAACGCCATGAACCACAAAGGCGTATTTACGCGGGATCGCAGGCCGAAGATGGCCGCGCATTTCCTGCGCGAGCAGTGGCGCGCCGACCAATCAGGCCGATAGCGTCTGCGCGCTCGCGCTTAACGACGGCGACCGGCGCGCGGCCCACCGCCGCCAGCCATAGACATGGCGCTGGCGCCTTATCTCTTGCGTCGCGCGCGTTGGCGCGCAAGGCGGATGCACCGTTCAGAGGCGTTGCCAGCAGGTTGCGCCTGCCCTGCGTAACGCGTTGGAATGGTTGTCCGGAGCCATTGGATGCTCCGGTCGATCCCGTGGCGACCAGTCCCCAGCCAAGGAAGCCGCCCGCCGCTCTGGGTTAACCCCGGTACATAGTAGGGTTGCAGGCGTACGCTGGACATGACTGCCTGCACGATGCATTGCCCGCTTCGCCCGGGGACATGCAAGCATCATTGCCCGTGGCCAGTTCCCGGTCCACCCGGCGTTCAACCATCCCTGTCGTCCGGCCTCTTGAGCGCGGCGTTTTCGTTGCGGCCGCGACAGGCTTGACAGGCGGGGCATGTCCGCACAAGGGCGCTCCCCAGCCCCGCGTGGACTACGCCGTACGCGAAGCGCAGCGGGCTGGACGGGTAGAAGCGGTCGGTCAACGCCATTTCCGTGCCGTACCGCACAGACTGGCAGCGCACCTTGTCCAAACTACTGCCAGCCGCGCAGTCGCGTCGCGAAGGATCGGGGCTTGGATTATGGCCAAGCGCTTCGCGGGCCGCGGTTCCCTGCCCAAACGGTCACAGCGGCGGCACAACGTACTGTTTGGAGGTTGCATAGCATTACGCAGACTGACTGTCTCGCGTCCGATGCGTTTCGTCATACCCGCGGCTGCCCGGCAGGCCTCTGTCCAACGCTCTCGGTCAGGGTTTTCCCTATGCCCATGTCCAAGCGCATTCCGATCGCTACCGCGAGCCATCCTAACGTTGGAGCGCCGTACGGCCGCCCGTTTTTTGCGCCCGGTTTGCGCGCAATGCGACTTGATCATGGTCATTGCCCGACCTGCGCGTAGCTTTCCGGCGCGCTAGCGGGCCGGCGGGATCTCGGCGGACCAGAGCGGCGCGTCTTCGCCCGTGCGGAACTGGCCGACGCGCAGGGCGGCGATGGGCCAGGCGGGGAGCGGCGCGCGGGCCAGGCAGCGGCCGTCGAAATGCGCGCCCTGCCAGGCGAAGCGGAAATCGCGGTTGTCGAAGCCGGCGGCCCGGCGGGCCGGCGGCAGGTCGCGCGCGCGGACGGGCACGACGTGCAGGAGGAATTTGGGTTCCGTGTCGGCGACGGCGCAGGGCGCCTTGGCGTAGGCGACGGCGTCCGCGGCGACGTGGACGTCGAAGACGCCCCGGTGCGCGGGCGGGACGGTCGCCAGCGCGCGCCAGGCCCGGCGCGCGGCCTGCATGGCGCGCGGCGCGCGCGGCAGGGCCAGCGCGGCCTGCCAGCGCGTCTGCGCCGCGCCCGGCGTCCACTGGCCCACCGTCAGGCGCCGCAGCGGGTACGCGGGGAGCGGGACGGTCGCCAGGCAGCGGTCGGCGAACCGCGCGCCGCGCGCGGCGAAGGGGAAGTCCAGGTTGGCGAACGACCGCCCGGCCAGGCCCCGCGGGTCCGCGGGTTCGACGTGCAGGATGAACTTGAGGTCCGCGTCGGCCGCGGCGCAGGGCGTTCGGGCCAGGGTCACCGTCGACGCGGTGACGTAGACGTCGAAGGCGCCCCGGTGCGTCGGCGGCCGCGCGGTCAGCGCGCGGTACGCGGCGCGATACTCGCGTTGCTCCGCGACGGCGGGCGCGCGGAGGAGGTCGGCCTGCCACAGCGGGCGCGCGTCTCCCCCCTCCGGCGAGTGCTGGCCGACCCGGAGGGCGCGCAGGGGATAGGCCGGCAGCGGGACGGAAGCCAGGCACACGTCGTCGAACCGCGCGCCGCGCGCGAAGAAGGGGAAGTCCAGGGTCTCGAAGTCGCGATCGGGCAGGGCCTGCGGGGCGGCCGGTTCGACGCGCAGGAGGAATTCGGGGGCCGTATCGGCCGCGGCGCAAGGCCTTTTGGCGAAGGTCGCCGTCGACGCGCCGACGTAGACGTCGAAGGCGCCCCGGTGCGTCGGCGGCCGCGCGGTCAGCGCGCGGTAGGCGGCGCGGTATTCGTGTCGCGCCGCGGCGTCAGGCGCGCGGAGGAGGTCGGCCTGCCACGTCTCCTCCAGCGGGTGCTGGCCGACCCGGAGGGCGCGCACGGGATAGGCGGGCAGCGGGACGGAGACCAGGCACGCGTCGTCGATGCGCACGCCGCGTTCGGGAAAAGTGAAGGTCAGGACATCGAAACCTTGGCGGCGCCGGTGGGGGGGCAGATCCTGCGGATCCGCGGGCGCGACGTGCAGAAAGAACCAGGCTTCCGTGTCCTCGGGCCGGCAGGGCTGCTGCACCCAGCTCACGGCGTGCGCGTCCCGATAGACGTCGAAGCGGGCGCGTACGGCGGGCGCGCGGGCTTGCAGCGCCCGCAAGGCTGCGCGGTAGGGGGCGGCGGTCGCGGCATCCACGCGCGCCAGATTCAGCGCGGCCACGGCCACCAGCTGATTGCCGTACACGGCCCGCGTATAGAGGACGGGCGCGTAGGGGGTATACGAGAGGACGGGCGCGTAGGGAGTATACGGGAGGAAAGGAAACAGAGTGCCGTGCTTACGCGCCATCTTCTCTATGTATATCCCGGCCGGGTAGCGGAGCAAGAAGAAATCCGCGCGCCCCGGCGCGACGGGCAGAACGCGCGCCAGATCGGCCGCGGGCAGGCGGTCGTCCAGCAGCGTGACGTACAGCGGCAGCGGCTCGCGCGGGTAACGCGCCAACAGGAATGCCAGGCCGTCCCGCGCGGATTTCACGACGTTCAGTTCGTACCGCGTCCGCAGGGCCTCCGGCCGCGCGCGATTCACGAACGCATTGAAGTACAGGTCCTGATACGGATGCAGCGAGACCATCGCGGCCAGCGTCGCGCCCGCGCCCGCGCCCGCCAGGCCGTACGCCCGGCCCGCGTCTTGGCCGAAGCGGTACGCCGCGGCGGCCAGCGCGCGCACGCCGCCGGTCGCCAACAGGCAAAAGGGCGCGGCGATAAAATACATATGGCGCCAGCCATTGTACAGCGTGGACCCCAGCCCGATGATGACCAGTACGGGCACGACGCAACAGGCCAGCAGCAGCCACTCGAAGCGCAGCCGCGTGTTGCGCAGCAGGGCCGCGCGCCGGCGCAGGCCGCGCCGGACGACCGCCGCGCTGCCGAGGAGGCCGAACCCGAGCGCGGCCACCGGCGTGGTGATCGCGAACCATACGGGCACGTACGCGAACGGCAGCTCCGTGCTCCAGACGTAGCGTCCGCGAAACAGCTGGCGGATACTGTACGGGTGATCGCCCGCGAAGGCGAAGGCTTCCGCGAAACGGCGCCACGGATCGCTCCACAGATAGGGCATCAAGGCATAGAGCGTCACGACGCCGGCCCCGGCCAACGCCCCGCCGCTCCACGCGATCCGACGCCGGGCCGACCGGTCGGCCTGGAGGAAGTCGAGCGTCCGCAGGACCAGCGCCGCGCCCAGCAGCAGGAGCCCCATCAGGCGCACGTTGCTGAGCGCGCCGATGCCCGCGCCGCACAGCAGGAAGGCCGGGACGGAACCGCGGCGGAAGGCCCAGTGCGTCAGCAGCAGGGCCAGCATGAACAGGCTGAGGAAGGGCAGATCCTTGGAATTGAAGAACGAGTGCGCGTACAGACGCGGGGATAACAGGAACAGGCTCAGCGCGCCCAGCGCGAGGAGGCGGCTGCGGTACAGGCGGCACGCCAACGCGTAGCCGCCCAGGCCGCCGGCCAGAAAGAGCAGATGCGTCAGCCCGTGCCGCAGCCGATAGATGGATCGGCTGTCCTGCAACCCCAGCAGGCGTTCCGCCCACAGCAGCGGCACCTCGAACGCGACGCCGTATGCGCGGAATTTGTAACGCAACAGGGCGTCGCTGCGTCCCCAGACGTAATCCAGGTTAATCTCCGCGATCTCGCGCTGCTCGGGCGAGTCTACGAACACGTCGTAATCGTCCAGGACCGCGACCCCGACCACGCCGCAGAGCAGGCACGCCAGCCCCGCCGCGGCATGGCGCATCAGCCGCGTACGGCAACGCGCGACGCCCCGCGCGAAGCGGTTGGTGAGCATGGCGTATGACTCGCTCCACTTGAAGGTTGAAGGGTCTGTCAGCCCATACGCCAAGGGCCCGCGGCGCAGGTACGTCCCCACCTGCAAGCGAAAGCCCATGGCGGCAGAGAATATATCACCGCGCGCCCGAGCTGTCAATCGCGCATGCATTCCCGCGTATGGGTCGCGTTCGGCCCCTTGCATTCTGGCTCATATCCGGTCTTCAATCGCCGAAACTTAAGGACAACCTTGGTTTCCGGCTTTGCACTGCTGGCGCCGTCGCTTCATCCGGCCGCGCCTACGCGCTTGCGATTCACGGAGGTCGGCCCATTCGCTCACTGCGACGGAAGACGGACCGCGTCCAATCGTCTCCACGCGATCCGGAACTCATCTCCCGTTTACTCTCCTCTCTGCCTCCTGACGTATAATGAGGCGAGCGCGCGCGCAGTGGATGCGTGCGCGCAATCCAACGCCATCCGATACAGTCGAAAAGGGAGGATGCCTTATGCCTAGGCCTGTGACGTTATTTACGGGACAATGGGCCGATTTGCCTTTGGAGACCTTGGCCCAAAAGACCAGCGCATGGGGCTTCGACGGCCTGGAACTGGCTTGTTGGGGCGACCATTTCGAAGTGGACAAGGCGCTGGAAAGCGACTCGTACGTCAAGGCAAAGCGCAGTCTGCTGGAAAAGTACGAATTGGGTTGCTGGTCCATCTCCAACCATCTGGTAGGGCAAGCCGTGTGCGATCCGATCGACGAACGGCACAAGGGCATTCTGCCGCCGTCCGTCTGGGGTGACGGAGACCCGGAAGGCGTACGCCAACGCGCCGCGGAGGAGATGAAGCGTACCGCTTCGGCCGCCAAACTCTTCGGCGTGGACGTCGTCAACGGCTTTACCGGCAGCGCCGTATGGGCCAAGCTGTATTTCTTTCCGCCTACCGCCCAAGACGACATTGACGCGGGGTACGTCGACTTCAGCCAACGCTGGACCCCGATCCTGGATCATTTCCAGGCCCAGGGCATTCGCTTCGGGCTGGAGGTCCACCCCACGGAAATCGCCTACGACATCATCACCTTCGAACGGGCGCTGAAGGCCGTCAACGGACACCCGGCCTTCGGCATCAATTTCGATCCCAGCCACTTGATCCACCAATTCCTGGATCCCGTGGAATTGATTAACGCCTTCCCGGATCGGATTTACCATGCGCACGTCAAGGACAGCCGCGTGCAGCTCTCGGGCCGGAACAGCATCCTGTCCAGCCATCTCGATTTCGGCGACCCGCGGCGCGGCTGGGATTTCGTCTCGCCTGGCCACGGGGACGTGAAGTGGGATCCCATCATCCGCGCGCTCAATCGCATCGGATACCAAGGCCCCCTGTCCATTGAATGGGAAGACAGCGGCATGGATCGGGAGTTCGGCGCGCAGGAGGCCATGCGCGCCGTGCGCCAATTCGATTTTCCCGCCTCCGACATCGTTTTCGACGCCGCGTTCGCGGACTGAATGACGCCTTTTTTAGTTATCGCAAGGAGAAACAGAGCTCATGAGTGACGGCAGCGGTTTTACGGCCATGGCAAACGCCCGCGCCCGCGGCGAGGCGCCTGAAGTGGGCTTCGGCATGTTGGGATACGCCTTCATGGGCAAAGCCCATTCAAACGCCATGCTCAAAATTCCCTACATGATGTATCCGCCCCCCGCCGTTCCGGTACTGGAGGCGATATGCGGCCGCAACCAGGAGGCCACGGTCGAGGCCGCGCGCCGCTTCGGCTACCGCCACACCTATTCCTCCTGGGAAGCGATGTTGGACAACGATCAGGTACAGGTGCTGGACAACGGCGGCCCCAACAACGTACATGCCGCGCCCTGCATCGCCGCCGCCGGAGCGGGGAAGCATCTTTTGTGCGAGAAACCCCTGGCCCGAACCGCGGAGGAAGCCGCGACCATGCGCGACGCCGCGCTCAAGGCCAACGTCAAGGCCATGGTGGCGTTCAACTACCGGTTCATTCCCGCCATTCGGCAGATTCGCCTGCTCATCGACGAAGGCCTGCTGGGGCAGATTTACCACTTTCGGGCCGTGTACCTGCAAGAGTGGATCATGCCTCACTACAACCTGCCCATGATCTGGCGCCTGCGCAAAGAGGAAGCGGGCAGCGGAGCCCTGGGCGATCTCGGCGCCCACATCATCGATCTGGGGCGCTACCTGGTCGGCGACGTGAAGAGCGTGTCCGGCATGACCCGCACCTTCATCGACGAACGCCCGAATGACGACGGCAGTCCCGGCAAAGTGGACGTGGACGACGCGTTCGCGGCCCTGCTGGAATTCGAGAACGGCGCGTTGGGCACCGTGGAAGCCACCCGGTTCGCCGGCGGGCGCAAGAACGGGCAACGCATCGAAATCAATGCGGAGAAGGGCAGCGTCGTCTTCAATCTGGAACGCCTCAACGAACTGGACGTTTTCTGGAACGAGGGCGAGAACCCCAACGTCAGCGGTTTCACGAACGTGCTGGTGTCCGAACCGTCGCATCCGTGGTGGGAAAACTGGTGGCCGCAAGGCCACATCATTGGGTGGGAGCATACTTTCGTGCATGAGATCACCCATCTTCTGGACTGCATCGTGAACGACCAGGACATCGCGCCCATCGGCGCGGATTTCGAAGACGGGTACCGCAACGCCGTGATCTGCGACGCCATTCTGGAGTCGGCGGCCACAAGGCGGCAGGTGGATTGCCAATATTGATTTGCGTAGACGCAGGGGGCCGCCTTGTCTGCGGCCCCCTCTTGACATGGAGGCGGTGAATTTCATGAGCGAGGCCTATGCCCCCCAACCTGAACACAAATTCAGTTTCGGTCTGTGGACCGTAGGCAACATAGGGCGCGATCCTTTCGGCGATCCGGTGCGCGCGGCGCTGTCGCCCGTCGAATTGGTGCATCTGCTGGCCGACGCGGGCGCGTGGGGCGTCAATTTTCACGACAACGATCTGGTTCCGATTGACGCGACGCCGGCGCAACGCGCGCAGATCGTGCGGGACTTCCAGCAGGCGTTGTCGGACACGGGCCTGGTGGTGCCCATGGCCACCACCAATCTCTTTACGCACCCGGCTTTCCGCGACGGCGCGTTCACCAGCAACGATCCCGAAATCAGGGCCTACGCCTTGCACAAGACCCTGCACGCCATTGATCTGGGCGCGGAGCTGGGGGCCAAGACGTACGTGTTCTGGGGCGGCCGCGAAGGCACGGAAACGGATTCAGCCAAGGATCCGGTCAGCGCCGGCCAATGGTTCCGCGAAGCCCTGAATTTCCTGTGCGAATACGTCATCAGCCAAGGCTACGACCTGCGCTTCGCCCTGGAACCCAAGCCCAACGAACCCCGCGGCGACATCTACCTGCCCACCGTCGGTTCCATGCTGGGCTTCATCGCCACGCTGGATCATCCCGACATGGTCGGCGTCAATCCCGAGGTGGCGCACGAACAGATGGCGGGCCTGAATTTCATGCATGCTATCGCCCAGGCGTGGGATGCCGGCAAGTTGTTCCACATCGACCTGAACGACCAGAACCTGAACCGGTACGATCAGGACTTCCGCTTCGGTTCCCACAACATCAAGCAGGCCTTCTACGTGGTGAAATTCCTGGAAGGGGTGAGCTACGATCAGCCGCGCCATTTCGACGCGCACGCCTACCGCGCCAGCGACTACGAAGACGTGTCGGCGTTCGCCCAGGGCTGCATGCGCACCTATCTCATCCTGAAGGAAAAAGCCGCCCAGTTCGAGGCGGATGCGGAAATTCAGGCGATTCTGTCCGAGGTCACGGCGGATAACGGAGCCATGGCGCCATTCCAGGGCGCCTTCAGCCGGCAAAAAGCGAACGCCCTGAAAAGCCATCCGTTCGACCGGGATGCGTTAGGTAGCCGGAGCCAGCCCTACGAGCGTCTGGATCAGCTGGTGGTTGATCTTCTGTTGGGCGTACGATGAGATGAATGCCCAAGCGCATTGAGACGGGTAAAGGCTTGGTCTCGATTCGAGCGGATGCTCCAATTCATCAGCGGCCTTGCGCCTAAATGCCCGGTTGCCCGTTATTTCTCTTGGGCTCAAGTCGCGTTCTACGCGCGGACAATATATGCGCAAGTTAAAGTTAGAGGTTGCGCCGAATCTTATGGGCTTGCCCAACCGGCTTGAAGTACAGACCAAGAGATGTTGATATTTGACCTCAGCCCAATTAGGTTCTGTGGAGTTTTGAGTGCCGGCAGAACCAGGTTGCCACGGCTACATTGAGACTGACTGCATTGGACATCCTGTACGCCTCCGGTTATTCTCCAGGGTGTCGATTCCTTTGCCCCTGGCTCCGAGTGTGGTCCCGCGGTGCTGGATGGCGCGGTCAGGTGCCTCCTGGCGTCGGTGGCCGGCCGCGTATGAGAAGTGGAACTCGGTCTATCGCCGCTTGAGGCCTGAATCGGCGCGCCCCTGCCCTGCCTGATCGCGCCGGGCCTATGGCAGGAACGCCTTCCGCGCCTGGCTGGCGCCACGGGACATCAAGGCCGTCCTTCCGGCGTGGCGCCGGCGTCTGAACCCCCAGCCCCACGCCCCGGAACGGTACCCGACGCGCAACGCCGTGGAACGGGGCGTCGGTTGGGCTCAAGCACGGACGGCGCGCGGCCACCCGCTACAGACCCATACGCACGGCGATTCTTGGGTTTTCTGGATCTGGCAGGGGCCTGAATCTGGATGAAGTCAAAGATCCACACTGCCTAGACAAGCGCGGGGCGGACTGCATGCGCGGTCGACTGGTGGAGCGCACCGCGCGGGACGCGCCTGGCGGCATCCCGGCCTGCGGGGCCTTGGTGGCGCGTTACCGGGTCAGCGGAACGACGGCCAGCCAGAGAGGGGCTTCCCCGGGACGGAACTGGCCCACGCGCAGGCGATCGACGGGGTAGTCGGGGAGCGGGATCAGGGCCAGGCAGGCGCCGTCGAAATGCGCGCCCTGCCAAGCGAATTCGAAATCCCGGTTGTCAAAGCCCGCGCGCCGGCGGGTCGGCGGCAGATCGCGGATCCGGGCGGGCAGAACGTGCAGGAGGAACCGGGGTTGCGTATCCGCCGCGGTGCAGGGTTTTTTGGCGAGCGCGACCGCGTTGGCGGCGAGATGGACGTCAAACGCGGCCCGGTGCGCCGGCGTCGCGGACGCCAGCGCGCGATAGGCGGCGCGGTAGGCGTTCACGCCGCGGGGCGCAAGCGGGACAGGAATGTCGACCTGCCAGAACCTCCGGTCTTCTGCCGGCAGCCACTGGCCGACCGTCAGCTGCCGGACGGGATAGGCAGGCCGCGGGATCGACGCCAGACACGCGTCGTCCAAGCGGACGCCGCGCGCGTCGAAAGAGAAGTCCAGGTTCCCGAAAGGGCGCTCGGGCAACGCACGCGGGTTGACGGGCACGGCATGCACGAAAAACCGGGAGGCCGTATCCGCCGCGGCGCAGGGGGCCTTGGCGAAGGTGATCGTCGAGGCGGCCAGGTACACGTCAAACGCGGCCCGGCGCGTCGGCGGGCGCGCCGCCAGCGTGCGATGCGCGGCGCGGTACGCGTTCGCCATGTCCGTCGCGGGCCAAAGAGGAATGTCGGCTTGCCAGAGCGCCCGGTCTTCTGCCGGCAGCCACTGGCCGACCGTCAGCTGCCGGACGGGATAGGCAGGCCGCGGGATCGACGCCAAACACGCGTCGTCCAAGCGCGCGCCGCGCGTATGGAAAGGAAAGTCCAGATTCCCGAAAGAGCGCTCGGGCAACGCACGCGGGTGGACGGGCGCGGCATGCACGAAGAACGGGAACGCCGTATCCGCCGCGGCGCAGGGGGCCTTGGCGAAGGTGATCGTCGAGGCGGCCAGGTACACGTCGAACGCGGCCCGGCGCGTCGGCGGGCGCGCCGCCAGCGTGCGATGCGCGGCGCGGTACGCGTTCGCCATGTCCGTCGCGGGCGGAACGGGGATGTCGGCCTGCCAGAGCACGCGCTGTTCATCCGGCCACCACTGGCCGAGGATCAGGCGTCGGACGGGATAGGCGGGCCGCGGGACGACGGCCAGGCACGCGTCGTCGAAGCGCACGCCGCGCTCTTCGAAATAAAAGCCCAAGTCGTCGAATCCGGCGCGCCGTTGGTGCGGAGGCAGATCCTGCGGATCCGCGGGCGTGGCATACAAAAAGAATCCGGGTTGCGGGCCCTCTTGGCGGCAGGGAGCCTGGACCCAACTCACGGCGCGTTCGTCCAGATAGACGTCAAAGTCCGCGCGGACGACGGGAGTGCGGGCGGCCAAGGCGCGGTACGCCGCGCGGTAGGGGGCTGCGACGGCCGCCTCCACCCGCGCCAGGTTGACCGCGGCCACGGCCGTCACGGTGTTGCCGTAGGCCTTTTGCGCATGGATGACGGGCGCGTACGGCACCAGTTCCCCGGACCGTCCCCGCATCCGCGCGCGATACTGGGTAAGCAGGAAATCCGCCTGCCCGGAGCCAACGAAGGCGATGCGCTGTCGGTCCGCCGCGGGTAAGATACTCCAGTTTAGCCGGCCGCCTTCCACCCCGTGGATGGAGAGCGGCGCCGCCTCAGGATACTGCGCGAGCAGGAATTCCAGCGCCTGCCGGTGGGCTACGTCAAAATAATCCAGGTCGTAGCGGGTGCGCAGGCGCTCCGGCGTCGCGCGGTCCACGAGACCGTTGAAATAGAGCTGCTGATAGGGATGCAGGAAGGCCATCGCGCCCAGGGTCGCGGCGGCACCGCCGCCCGCCAGACCGTACGCCCAGCCGGCACCGGCCGGCCAGCACCGGCGCGCGCTCGTCGCCAGCGCGTGCAGGCCGCCGGTCGCCAGCACGCAAAAGGGCGCATGGATGAAATACAGGTGCCGCCAGCCGCTGTAGAGCGTGGAGTCCAGCAGAATGACGGCCAGCACGGGCAACGCGCAACAGGCCAGCGCCAGTCCCTCGAAACGCACCCGCGGGTGGCGCAGCAGTGCCCCCGGCCGGCACCGTACCTGCCGCGCCAGCGCCGCCACCCCGACCAAGCCCAGCAGCAGCGCGTACGGGGGCGTGGAGATCGCGAACCAGACGGGCGCGTAGGCGGCCGGGAGCGCATCGATTTCGATGTAGCGTCCGCGGAACAACTGGTGATACGATGTGACAGCTTGGGCCATGTGCGCGAGGGATTCCGCCAGACGGCGTACCGGGTCGCTCCACAGATAGGGCCACAGCGCGTACAGCGTCAGCGCGCAGGCCGCGACGAACAGGCCGCCCGTGCGAAGAACCTGCCGCCGCGCTCTCCCGTCGGCGGCATAGGCGAGGTCGCACGCGCGCAACCCCAACACGCCCGCAACCAGAAGGAGGCCCATCGGCCGCACGTTGATCAGCGCGCCGATGCCCGCGCCGCACAGCGCGAAGGCCGTCCCGGTGCCGCGGCGGAAGGCCCAGTGCATCAGCAGCAACGCCAGCATGAACAGGCTGAGGAAAGGCACGTCCTTGGAATTGAAAAAGGAATGCGCGTACAGCCGCGGATGCAGCAGGAAGAGGCCCAGCGCGCACAGCGCCAGCCGCCGGCGGCCGTACAGGCGGAAGGCCAACGCCGCGGCCCCCAGGCCGCCGGTCACAAAGAGCAGATGCGTCAGCAGGTGGCGCAGCAGATAGATCGCGCGGCTGTCCTGCAGGCCCAGCAGGCGCTCCGCCCACAGCAGCGGCGCTTCCACGGCCACGCCGTACATGCGATTTTCGAAGCGCAAAAGTTCGTCGCTGCGGCCCCAGACGTAATCCAGCGCGACGATCGCCGTATGGCGCTGTATGCCCTCGTCCTGGGCGACGCCGTAATCGTCCAGCACCGCGACCCCTGCTAGGACGAAGAGCGCGCAGGCCCACCACGCGCTGCGCGCCGCTACCGCGTTCGCTATAGCGAAGCCGAAAGACATCAGGTTCTGTGGAGCTTTGACTTCATCCAGATCCAGGCCCCTGCCAGATACAGAAAACCCAAGCAACGATGGGCGAATGGGTCATAGTAGGGGGCTACGCGCCGCCCGTGCTTGAGCCAGCCAATGCCCCGTTCCACGGCGTTGCGCGCCTTGTACCGTTCCGTGTCATGGGGCTGGGGTTCAGACTCCGACTCCGGGCCGGAAGGACGGCCTCGATGTCCCGTGGCGCCAGCCACGCGCGGAAGGCGTCGCGGTCATAGGCCCGGTCATGGCGCTGGCCGCCCGTCAGGCGCAGACGCAAGGGGCGTCCCCGTTGATCCGCCAGGCTTTGGATCTGTGCTGAAGCCGCCCCGGCTGTGACCGAGGGCGGGATCCAGCCTTTGATATACGGTGCTGGATCTTTATAGCCAGCCCTACGCTGCGCGCCGACAAGCGGGCACCGCAATCGGGGCGCGCCCGGGCCGCTCCGCCACCTACGACTACGCATACGTGCGGCGCGGCATCTGCACCCTCTGGATGTGCGTGGAACCGCTGGGCCAGTGGCGCACGGCCAACGCGACTGCGCGGCGCACGGCCGTGACTGGGCGCACCAAGTCAAGGCTATCGCGGATCATCCGCGCTACCGCCACGCCGAGTGCCTGTATCCGGGTCTGCGACAATCTGAACACCCATACCTACGCCTCTTTTTTTTCCGGGCCTTTCCGACCGCCGAGGCGGAGCGCCTGGCCCGGCGCGTACCACTGGTGTTTACGCCCCGGCACAGCAGCTGGCTCCACAGGGCCGAACCGGAATTGAGCGTCCTGACGCGCCAGGCCCTGTCACCGCGCATGCCCACGCAGGACGCGGTTCACGCGCAGGCCACCGCGTGGGCGGAGGCCCGCCACGCGGCCCCAAAGGGCATCCACTGGCAGTTCCGCACCGCCGACGCCCGCGGGCGCCTCAAACATCTGTACCCTGCAATAGAAACATGATGGATTGCTAGGAGCAAGGGAATCGACTCCCTGATAACCTAATAGAATTATTGCATATTTGCAGGGAGCGGCAAAATCCACATAGGGCTGGCCCCTGCAACGGTACGGGAGCGAAAACTCAGGCGACCGCTATCCTGATCCAGCGCGTACGCGGAGATGCAACCGGAGGCCAAACCGCTGCACAGCAGATGGGAACCGTCAGGCAAGAGGGCGAATGCCCGCGGCACCGGTTCCGTTTCCTGCCATCCAACGGGCGTCAATTCGCCCGAACGCTGATCAACGGCAAAAATGGCCAGGCTGTTGTGGCCTCGATTGCTGACGTAGAGAAACCGGCCTCCCGGCGCGATGTGAATTTGGGCGCACGTATTCGCGCGGGCGTACGGGTAAGGCAAAGTGGAATGCGAGGCGATCCGTTGCCTTAAACCGCGGTCGCCGTACCGGTAATGGGTGACGGAAGACCCGTGTTCGTCCGAGAAGTAAACGCTGTGCGAGGGTTCGTGGAAGACGTAATGACGAGGGCCTACTGGACCGACCTGCGCGTCGCAAAGGCCTTTCTCCAATCCAATCCGGCGCAGTTCCCCGGTGGCGGCATTCAGCAGGAACTGGTGAACGGAGTTTTCGCATCCTACGTGGGGCACCAAGACAAGATGGTTTTGGCCATGGCTCTGAATGCAATGCGCCTTGGGGGCCGTGACCAGGCGTTGGACCGGGGTCGGAGACGGACAACCGTCGTCTCCGATGCCATGCACCGTAATTTGACCTGCGCCGTAATACGCGGCTAACAGCCAGCGCCCTGTTTGATCTACCGCCAGATAGCAGGGATCGGCATCCAAATCCGTTCGCGCCCGGAAGGTTAACGCAGGCCCATCTTGGCCTTGCTGGAACAAGGCGAAGGTCTCGATGCAGTCGCTGCCGCGTAACCCGGCGTAGACGAATCTCCGATCCCGCGACAGGGCCAACGGCCCTGGTCGAGAGTCTGCAGGCGCGCTCTGCCGGTAGTCCAGCCGGGCGGTTTCCGGATGAAACCGGAACGACTTGATGCAGTTTTCGCCGCTTACGGCTACCAGCATGTCAAAGACCGACTGGCTCATTCCGTTTCCTCGTACAGTACCTTGTTGCGTCTCGTCTAGATGCCCGCAATCAAATCGTCGTCGGGAGCGCCCATGATGTTGTACCCCCCGTCTACATGAATGACCTCGCCAGTGATGCCGGAAGCCTTGTCGCTCACCAGAAATTGCGCCATATCGCCGATATCGGACTGATCCACATGGCCCCTGGGCGCCACGCGCCCGATATATTGATGGCTCTTGCGGAAGCTGCTGATGCCGGCCGCGGCCAAAGTCCGGATCGGGCCGGCCGAAATGGCGTTGACGCGGATGCCGTCCTTGCCCAGATCCCACGCCAGATAGCGCACCGAGGCCTCCAGGGCGGCCTTGGCGACGCCCATCACGTTGTAGTTGGGCGTGACTTTCTCCGCGCCGAAGTAGGTCATGGTAATGATGCTGCCGCCGTCCGGCATCAGGCAGCTGGCCTGGTTGGCCAAGGCGATCAGGCTGAAGCTGCTCACGTCCAGCGCTACCTGGAAGTCGTTCCGGGACGTGTCGCGGAAGCGGCCGCCGAGCGCCTCTTTCGGCGCGAAAGCGATGGAATGCACCAGAAAGTCAATGCCTCCGAACGCCTCCCGGGCCTGGGCGAAGACGTCAACGATGGCTTGGTCGTCCGTGACGTCGCACTCGGCCACGAACGGGCTGTTCACGCTGGCGGCCAGCGGCTGGACCCGTTTGGCCAGCATTTCGCCCGCGTAGGCGAACCCGAGCGTAGCGCCCTCCGCATGCAGCGCCTGGGCAATGCCCCACGCGATGGAATTCTTGTTGGCCACGCCGAAAACGAGGCCTTTCTTGCCGTTCAACATAGGTCTAACTCTCTTGCGGGATGAAGGATAAGAGGGTCGCCGCCATGAAGCGTAACAGCCGGCGCCGTGCTTGAACGTCTCTGGAAGGCTTGCGCATCGTCGGGGAACGGTCAACCCTGCATCCGAGTTCGACCGGACCGGACGCGCGTTCAGCCCGTCAGCTTGAGAAAACCGCGTTTGCCTATCTGCAGCACCCGGGTTTCGCCCGCGTCCAGGGCCAGAGGGTGAAAGGGATCCCTGATCGTTTCGCCGTCCAACTTTACGCCGCCCTGCTGAAACAGGCGGCGGCCCTGCCCCTTGCTGGCTATGACGCCTGCGTCATGCATCGCTTCCAGAAGCGTCGCGGCCGTTTGCACTGCGTGTTCCGGCGCATCGCTCGGCACGTCGCCCCGAAACATTTTGGCGGCATCCGCTTCGGCCTGCGCCACGCCCTCTGCGCCGTGGAAGGCGCTGACGATCTCTTGGGCCAGCGCGCGCTTGACGGCGACGATGTCGTCAGCCATGCGGTCGCGCATGGCCTGGATGCGGGCGGGTTCCCAGCGCGTCAGGAGATCGCAATAGACGGGAATGGCGGTATCGGGCATGTTCAAGATCTTCGTATACATCAGGCCGGGACTGTCCTCCAGATTAATGGCGTTGCCGGCGGATTTGCTCATGCGCAACGCGCCGTCGGTTCCGGGCAAGATGGGATAGGTCAAAACGGTCTGCGGTGGCAGGCCTTTGGCCTGCATCAGTTTGCGCCCGGCCATCAGGTTGAAGAGTTGATCCGTGCCTCCGATTTGCACGTCCGTACGCAAGGCCAGCGCATCGAACGCCTGCATCAAGGCGTAGAAGAATTCGTGCAGCCAAATGGCGTCGCCCTTTTCGTACCGTTGCCGGAAATTGTGGCGCGCCAGGAACTGTTGCACCGTGAAGAGGCTGGCGATGTCTATGAGTTCGCCGAAACGCAAGTCCTGCAACCAGGCGTGGTTGTATTTCACGACGGTGGACTGCCGATCCAGGACGCGAAAGGCCTGCGTCGCAAAGCTCTCCGCCTTGCGCATGGACTCCTTAAGGGTCTGCTGATCCCGGGCCGTGGCCTTATCGCTGGGGTCGCCGATGATGCCCGTGAAGGTGCCGATGAGAAAGACGACCTCATGCCCCAAATCCTGGAATTGGCGCAATTTGCGCAACGGCACCGTGTGCCCCAGATGCAAATCGGCCCGCGAAGGGTCAAAGCCGCAATAGACGCGCAACGGCGCGCCCGCCGAGCGGCTGCGCTCCAGGCGCGCCGTCAATTCCGCCTCCATGGCCTCTCGGGTCTGCGTATCGCCGCAGTCCACGCCGCGCATCAGAATCGCGATTTGCTCTTCAACGGGGTGAAAGGGTTTACGCATACGCAAGACGAAACGGTCGGATATGGCCTGTGCATTATAACCGGGGGACGGGAAATCGCACGGCGGATCGCGACGGGATCCGCGCTACCTCGCCCGGGGGGAGGCGCAGGCTGCCGCCTACCCATGCCGTACGCGGAGCCCGCGGCTCACTGGATGGATGCGCAGCAGCGCGCGGCGCGAGACGTTACGGTTCGGCCTGCGATCCCGGTTCGCAGCTTGGTCTGCGCCGGTCCGCTGCAGATCCCGCAGATGCCTCGGCGGTCCCGCCGGCGTCTTTACGCGTCTGATGCGTCCGATGGCAGGGGAGGAGCGCTTGGCCTGTCTCCCGCTCCTCCGTTGCGGTTGCGTTCATGATAGGCCGTAGCGCCGTCCATGAACGCCTGCACCCGCGGGTACCGGCTCATGTCCATATCGAACATGGATTCGCGCGTCACAGGCGAGCGCAGGGCCGCAAACGCCATGGCTCTTTGAAACTGCATCATTTCCCGACTCAAGGCCATGCCTTCCTGGCTGATGCCGGCCGCCGTCGCGGCGGCGTCATCCAGGATCTGGTAAGGGAAAATGCCCAGGAAAGCATGCGCGGCGACATGTTCGTCCATCTGCCCCAGTTCGGAACTGAGGTTTTCCCAGGCCTCTCCGCCTTGCGCGACGGCGAACCAGAACGACGTCTCGGGTTCTTCCATGCTCGCGGCGGCAGTGCATCCGCTGACGGCCAGTGCCAGGACGACGGCCGCCATCCAGCGTTTATGCATGATTTTTCCGTAGGCAATAGCGCAAGTCATGACGCACGTTCCCGTTGCAAGGCGTTTTTCTCTCCGTACGAGGCGGACGCGTCGGGGTTCCCGCGCTTGCGGCCAAGGCCTGGACGGTCCGGCATCCCAGACCAGTTCAGCTGGCCGCCGGCCGCGCGGCCGGCAGGGCCGACCTGGCTTGCATCAGGGCGAAACCGGCAATGGCCAGAAGGCCCAGCATGGGCGCCCAGGCCAAGAACGACAGCGCGTCCCGGAGGCCGAAGGCATCCGCCAGGTTGCCGGTTACCCAGGCGCCGATGCCCGCGGGAATCCAGCCGATGCCCATGACCAGCGCGGCCGCCAACCCGCTCCGCGTCGGAATGATCCCGCGCGCGACAATCATCGGCACCGAAAGCGTCGCGCCTTCGGCCAAACCGAACAGGCCCACCAGGGGCAACAGGGCCCAACGCGGCCCCTGCAACACGGCCCACAGGGCGACCGCCATCAGCGCAAAGGAGACCGTCAAGACCTTCCAGCCCGCCACGCGATCGGCCGCGTACCCGCCCGCCAGATTGCCCACGGCGGCCAGAATGGCGAACGCGGCCAGCAGCTCCCCGCCCAGGGTCGAGGTTCCGAACGTAGCATGCACCCAGGCCGGCAGATAGGCCATGAACGCGCCGTACGCCCACGAACGGGTCATGATGGACAGCACCAGCAAGGCGAGGAGCCAGGCGGTCGTCCGGGCCAGGGCGCCGCGGACCTGCGCGCGGCGCGGCGTCCGCGGCTGGGGACGCGCGCGCAGGGGCGCGCGCAACCTGCGGAAGCCCGCGTACAGAAGCGCCGTGCAAAGCACGGCGAACGGCGCGTATATGAGCGTGGACGCGAGGCCGACGCGCGGCAGGCTGTAGTTGATGAGCAAGGGAGACAGGGCTACGCCCAGCGTGCCTCCCAGGGAGAATACGGCGAACGTCATGCCCGGCCGGACCCGCGCGTACCGCAGCGTGACCGCGGCCGCGGCCGGATGGTAGGCGGCCGAGCCCAGGCTGGCGCTGATGACCGCGAGGCTGAGCCACCCGAAAGTCGGCATCAGGCCCGACAGGGACATGCACAGCCCTACCCACAGGAGACTCAGGAGAATCATCCGCTCCGGTCGCCAACGATCCGCGAGCCATCCGAACAGGGGCTGCGCGCCCGTCGTCAAGGACAGGGCCAACAAGGTGAGCAGGCCGAATTGGGCGTAATCTATGGCAAAGGCGCTCAGCAGCAGCGGCACCGTAACGGGCAGGAAATGATGGCACCCCTCCAAGCCCAGATGCGAGAGGCACATCAAGCCGGTCATCCCGCGTTGCAGTTGCAGGCGCGCGGCCGCAGGCATAAGCGTCGTCGTCCCCCGACGCGCGGCAGAGCCGTCTCTGCGGCTCAGATCGTCCGCGCGCGGTCCGCCGGCGCGCGCGCCCGTTCCGCCTGCAGGCGCGCGAAAAGGTCCTGCACCAAGGCTTGGCACTGAGGCAGAGCTTGGTGCGAGGGAGCCTCGTCCAGGTCCTGAATGTCCCAATACGCCACCAGGTGCCGTTGCGCCCGGTAGCGCTGCCGCACCATGGGTTCGTGTTCGCGGCGATACAGGGCGATGACGCACCGGGCCGTTTCCAGATCGGAGGGAGTCGCCAGGATAGGATCCCGGTGATCTTCCGGCCGCGTCGGCACGCCCGCCTTGCGCAGAGCCTCCTGCGCCGGTTGGGAAAGGCCGGTCAGACGGTACTGGTCGACCATCAAGCCGCGGGAATCAGCCCGCAAGGCGGTCTGCCGGGACAGATGGTTGAAGTAGATATGCGCGAATCGACTCCGGTAATAGTTCATGGTGCAAAGAAACAGGACGTCAGGCGGTCGCATGGCAAGCCTTCCTTACAAACGATCATTTCCGATACGGAATCCGGTCTAGGGAGCGTCACGGACGAGGCTACGGCCTCCCGCGCGGAGCGATGCGGCCGGCCCCGCTAGAACGAGATCCCCGCTTTGTCGCCCCTGTGGCCGTTGCTGTTGTCATCGTCGTCGTCATCGTCGTCGTCATCCAAGTCCTCATCGTCGTTGAAGTCGTCCAGAATGCCGCCCAATTCGTCTTCCAGCAAACTCTGGTACGGCAGGAAAGGCTGCTCCTCGTATTCCTCCTCCAGCTTTTCGAAATAGCGCGACAAGTCGTCATTGCCGATGCGTTTGCACAGTTTCTCGACTTTTTCGTCCAGGGTCGTCGTAAGGTTGTGGCTGCGTTCCTCCAGTTCGGTCAGGTCCAACTGGAGACCGAACATCACGTTGAGGCGCCGCATCAGCTCGTACCAGGCGCGAAAGTCCACGTCGATGCGCATGCCCTGCTCCGAAAGGCCGAACTGGGACAGATCGTACGCGGGCACGAAGGAATAGAAGGTGCAGTATTCCATGCCCTTCTCCTTGGCTTCCACCGCCAGGTACGAACCGAGCGAGGCCCCGCCTTTGTAATTGGAGAAACTCACCGCGTATTCCAGCAGTTCGCTGCGCATGCGGGGCAGGCTGTACACGCAGGATACGTTGCGATCCATGCGGAACGGAATCGAGCCGAAAACGCCCCCCAGGCTCACCGTACGCTTGACGCCCAGGGATCTCATTGCGCTAAAAAACCCTTGGGCGTAGCGATCCACGTCAAGATGCGGTTCGGCGCCCCGGAAAATCACCAGGCCCTTCTCTTCGTTGCCGGCATAGTACAAATCGTTCGCGTAGCGCTGCACCTTGCGATGGCGGCCCTCCTTGAACTCGATGCGCGGACGCATCAGGTCATGCGTCGCCGGCAATTGAAACAGGTAAAAGCCGTCGCTGCGCAGATGGCCGATGGGAGCCGCATCCAGTATCTTGATCAGGTATTCCGGCAGTTCGGACGACACGCTGCCCGCGTCCGCCCACTGTTCCCAGCCCGCGATGGCGTAGACTTCCTTCGCCTGCGGGCCGTCCCAAACTTCACTTATGTCAACCATTGGCCGCCTCCCTGCACTGCCGCCCGCAGGCCATAGCGCCGACGCCCCGCGCCCGAATCATAAGCCCTCTGCGGACAGAAAGTCGTTTTCGCCTGCCGGCGCGGCGTCAGGCGTCGCGCGCCCGCGGCGCCGTAGCGCGCCATGATTTCCGCGACCAGACCGGTGCCGGCATGATGGCTGGCCCCCAGGCCCTGTCCCGTATCGCCGTGGAAATACTCGTGGAACAGAACGAGATCGCGCCAGGCCGGATCTTGGCGCCAGATCGCTTCCGCGCCGTGCCAGGGACGATGCCCTTCCGCGTCCGGCAGAAACAGGCGCACCAGCCGTTGGGCCAAGACGCGGTTCACCGCGCGCAAATCCCGCATCTGGCCGGATCCCGCGGGGCATTCGACGCGGAAATCCGGGCCTAGGCCGTCGTAATACCTGTCCAACGCCTCAAGCAGCAGGAAATTGAGCGGCAACCAGATCGGACCGCGCCAGTTGGCATTGCCGCCGTCCGCGTTCGTCCGCGCGTCGCCCGGTTCGTAGCCCAGGCCCAGCACGCGCCCTTCCCAGACCAGCGTCAGGGGCTGCGCGGCGTGATGCCGGGAGAGCGAACGCAGGCCGTACGGAGAAAGAAATTCGTTCTCGTCCAGCAGATAGCCCAACATCCGTCGCAGGCGCGCGGGCGATACCGCCGCGAAGAGAGGATTCGCTCCGGTTTCTTCTTGGTGGACTCCGAGCGCGGTCGCTCCGGGCAGGGATGCAGTGACCTCGTCGATGCGCCGCTGGCACTCCGGGAAGCGCGCCCAACAGGCGCGGTCCACCGCCGCGACCGCCAGCAGCGGCGCCCAACCCGCGCAGGATCGGACCTTGAGCTGTTGGACGCTCCCGTCGGGCAGGCGCAACGCGTCGTAGTAGAAGCCGTCGTCTTCGTCCCAGAGCGTCAAGCCCGTTTCGTTGCAGCCGTGCAGGACGGTCGCGAGGCGCAGAAAGCGTTCGTAGAACTGGACGGCCGTGTTCGCGTACGCCCTCTCGGCTTCCGCCAGGCGCAGGGCGATCAACATCATCTCCAGGGCGTAGAACGCCATCCAGGCCGTCCCGTCCGCCTGTTCCAGCAGGCCGCCGCGCGCCAAGGGCGCATTGCGATCCAGCAACGGCATGCGATCCAGTCCCAGAAATCCGCCTTGGAAAACGTTGCGTCCGTCGCGGTCCGTGCGCTTCGTCCACCAAGCGAAATTCAGCCGGAGTTTGTGGAAGACGCGCTGGAGGAAGGGCATGTCGGCCGCGCCGCGGAGTTGCGCGTCCAGGTCGAAGACGCGCCGCGCGGCCCAGGCCTGCACGGGCGGACCGGCATCGGAAAAGCGCCATTCGTGCGCCGGCAACTGGCCATCGGGATGGAGATGCCATTCCCGCGTCACGAGCGTCAGCTGGCGCTTGGCGCAATCGGGGTCGACGCGCGCCAAGGACAGGCACTGGAAAGCCAGCTCCCAGGTCGCGTACCAAGGATATTCCCATTTGTCGGGCATGCTGAGGATATCGCAACTGCGCAGGTGCCGCCAGTCCCGGTTCCGACCGGACTGGCGGGCGACGGGCGCGGCGGGACCGGCCGGGTCGCCCTGCAGCCACTGGGCAACATCGAGATAATAGAGTTGCTTCGACCACAGAAGATCGGCGTAGGCTTGCCGTTGCACCCGTTGGGCCTCGGGGCCCAGATCCGCCGGCAGCAGGGCATCGTAATACTGACGCATTTCGTTTTGACGCGCCCGGCGCGCCCGGGCGACGTTGTGAAAAGGCCGGATTTTGGGTTGATCCGACAACCGAAACTGGACGGTCTGCGTTTGGCCCGGTTCCACCTGCAAGGCGAAGAGCGCCGCGGCCTTGGTGCCTTCCTCGGCGCGGTTGACGGCGGTCGCGTCGCCTTCCACCACGTAGGCGTGGAAGGCGTCCTTGACCCACGACGCGGCGTTCGGCTGGCCGAACAGCCGTTGGGCGTTGGTCTCGTTTTCCGTAAACAACAGTTCGTCGGCTTGCCGCGCGTAGAAATGGTACGCGCCCAGAACCTCATGGAAGACGTCTATGCCCAGGACGCCTGTGGGCGCGGTTCGGCTGCGGCGCAGGCAGGGCTTGGCGCCCGTATCCCCCAAAGGCCCGCGGGCGTAGCCCCAAGACCAGGTATTGCGAAACCAGAGCTGCGCCAATACGGTGCAAGGCGCCGTGGCGGGCCCCCGGTTCGTCACGTCGATCTGGCCGCACCAATCGTCCTCGCCGATCTTGAAATAGGCGGCGGTAACGTCAAAATACCGCTTGTCGGCAAAAATGCCGGTATCCAGCAATTCGTATTCCGCGTCGTAGAACGTGCGGCGCGCGCCTGCCGCCACCAACTCGGCATAGGGAAACGCGCGCTGCGGATACTTGTACGCCATCTCCATATAGCTGTGCGTCGGCGTGCCGGCGCGATAGAAGTAGCATTCCTTGACGTCCTCGCCATGATTGCCTTCCGGCCCGGTCAACCCGAACAGGCGTTCCTTCAGGATGGGATCGGCGTGGTTCCACAGGCCGAGCGCAAAGCACAAAAACTGGTTGCGGTCCGAGAAGCCGCAGAGGCCGTCTTCGTTCCAACGATAGACGCGACTGCGCGCCGCGTCATGCGGAAATGCATCCCAAACGGAGCCGTCAGGGCTATAATCCTCGCGCACGGTACCCCAAGCCCGTTCGCTCAGATAAGGCCCCCATTTTTTCCAGTGGCCGCGCCCCGTACGGTCGCGACGCAACCGTTTGAACTCGGCCGTGCTGGCTAGCGCCTTGTTTCGTTTCAATGGCTCTCCCGGTCCGCATGGCCAGAGGCCTGCCCGCCATGGCGGACGGAGAACTCTGCCTTGTCGCCGCGTCGAGGCCTCAATGCCGGCTTGGCTTTATGTCCCTACAGTGTACACCACTTCGCCGGAGGACAACGCGGCTCTGCGCAAGCAGCGATGCGCAGAGAAAAGCGCGCCGCCTGTGCAGAGCTTGAACGCGGCTTCGACTTCAGGCGTCCTGCTTGCCCGCCGCGCGGCCATGCGCCAACGGCTGGCCGGCGCGTTGCGTCGGGCATAGCGCGCGTCTCGCTTGAGCGTCGCTGGATGCCGAACCGCTCGCCTTCGCTCTGGGGCGTCTCTTTGCCCTTGGACGACATCACACTGTTGACGGTCGTTCTCTTCCTGTCGTTCGTCGGCCTCGGCACGACGGGACCGACCCTGTCCATTTACCTGGAAACGCTGGGCGCGGATTTCCGCCTCATCTCCGTCATTCTGACTTCCAGCGGGATCCTGGCTTTGGCGGGCCATTACGGCTGGGGGCGGCTCTCGGATCGCTGGGGACGCCGCCAACCCATCGTGGCCGCCAGCCTCTTCGCGCTGGGGCTGGCTCTCTTCTCGTTGTCCCGCGCCGCCTCGTATCCCACGGTCTGGGGCATACAGCTCGGGCAAGCGCTGGCCCTGTCCGCCTATTCGACCGTCAGCTGGGCCCTGATCGGGGACTGGCTGGCGCGCGACGTCAAGCCGGGACGCCGTCTGGGTACGTACCGCGGCTTCGGTTCCGTCGCTTTCGCCGCGGGCGCCTTCGCGTCCGGCTTCATCGTGGATCGCTGGGGCGTGCAACAGGCGTACGTTTTCGCCTCCGGCGTCTATCTGCTGGCGGGCTTGTGCAGCTTGCCCGTACGCGAAGCGCCGGCCTCCGGCGCGGCCGACCCACCCGGCGCGGAAGCCGACGGCCGCTTTCATTGGCGCCATGCGGCGACGCTGGCTTTCCTGGGAGGCGTCGCGCTGTGGTCGACGGCGCATTCGGCGCAGGCCTCCATGTTTCCCAACTTCATTACCCATCTGGGGTTGCCGGAGGCCGCGTCCAGCTGGTTGTGGGGCGGCGCGGCGCTGGTCGAGGGCTTGCTCATGCCGGCCATCGGCATGCTGGCGGACGCGTTCGGGTCTCTGGCCCTGCTGGTGTCCAGCGGCCTCAGCCTCGGCTTGGTCATGGCGGGTTACCTGGGTTTGCGCGGCGCCCAAATCTCGCCCTTGTTGCTGGGAGCGCAACTGGCCCGCGGCTGGGGCTTCGCGTCCTACACGGTAACGTCCCTGATGCATGCGGCCCTGCTGGGCGACCGCCGTACGCGCGCCGGCAACGTAGGCATCTATAGCGCAGCCATGAGTACGGGTAATATAATGGGACTGGCCGCGGGCGGCCAATTGGTCCAGGAACGCGGCTTCGGTTTTCTGTTCGCCTGTTGCGCGGCCTGCTACGTCGCTTCCAGCCTCCTGTTCTGGAGCATGCAGCGCAAGGCTGCGCGCGGGCCCGCGCCGGCAAGCGATTAGCGCCGCGCGCCAACCCGTAGGGACGGGCAAGGGGAAAAGGTCATGGCGGAACCACTCAAAATAGGCGTACTGGGCCTGACCCACGATCACGCGTGGGGCAATCTGGCGGAACTGGACGCGTCGCCGCTGGGGCGTTTGGTCGCGGCGGCGGATCCCAACCCGCCGCTTTTGGACAAGGTCAAGGCCGCCGCGGGTTGCGAGCGCACGTATCGCGACGCGGACGAGATGCTGGATCAAGAGGATCTGGACGCCGTTTACGTCTTCGGCGATAACCGCGGCGGCTCCGTACGCGCCTGCCAGGCCCTGCGCCAAGGTTTGCCCGTCTTGGTGGAAAAACCGATGGCGGCTACGTTGCAAGGCGCCGACGCCATGCTGGCGGCCGCGCGTACGGCCGACGTTGCGCTGATGATCAACTGGCCTTTCGCCTGGTGGCCCCAGCTGCAGCATGCGTTTACCCTGATCGAACAGGGCGCCGTCGGCCGGGTCTTCAGCGCGAAGTACCGTTCGGCGCATAACGGGCCGCGGGCCTTGGGCTGCTCGCCCTATTTCTGCGACTGGCTGTACGACAACGAACGCAACGGCGCGGGCGCCCTCATGGATTACTGTTGCTACGGCGCGGCGTTGGCGCGCGCGGTGTTGGGGCAACCCTCTCAAGTGACGGGCGTGGCGGGCCGTCTGGTGCATGAATTCGTCGCCCAGGAAGACAACGCCATTCTCGTCCTGTCCTATCCCAACGCCATGGCCGTGGCGGAGGCGTCCTGGTCCCAGATCGGGCACCTGACCTCCTATACCGGAGTCCTTTACGGCACGGAGGGCACATTGGTCGTCCACAATACGGGCCGCCTGCAACGGGCCACGGCGGCGATTGATGACGGCGAGGACGTTGACGTGGCGGAGCCGCCCGCGCATTGGTCTTCGGCTACGGCCTGTTTTCTCGGCCACCTCGTCGACGGCACGCCCGTCATGCCCTTGTGCGACGCCCGCGTGGGGCGCGACGCGCAGGAGATTCTGGAAGCCGGCATCGCCAGCAGCGTCGCGGGGCAAGCGATACCCTTGCCTTTGCCGCTGGAGCCATAGCGTCGGCTCCGCGCGCGCTTCAAGTTTCCCTTTCATTCCGGGCACAGGTACGTCATGGTTCGAATCGGCATTGTCGGGTGCGGGCGCATTCTCAACGCCCACCTCCAGGGATGGCTCAAACTGCAAAAGGCCGGCGAAAACGCATTCCGGATCGCGGCCTTGACCGCGCGCCGCGCGGAGGATGCGCGCATGTTCCAGCGGCGGGGCGCAGGACCGCCGCCGCGGCCGCCCGTATTGGATCCGTCCACGGGCGATCCGCTGGCCGCGCCGCATACCTACGTCAGCGATCTGCATGCGGACGCGGACGCGGCCCTCTTCACGGATTACCGGGCCATGATCGCGTCGGGCCTGGTCGATGCCGTCGTGGACACCAGCCCTCTGGACTTGCATCATCAAGTGGCGGCGGCGGCCCTCGACGCGGGTCTCCATGTCCATACCCAAAAGCCGCTCGCGATTTCCGTACGGGCCGCGCGGCGGATGGTGGACGCGGCGCGCGCGCGAAACCTGGTGCTGGGCACGTTCGAGAACGTGCGCCAAGGCAAGTTCGCGCGGGCGGCGGCCTGGGCCGTGGCGACGGGGCGCATCGGCGCGCCCCAAATGGCGGTCGCCGGCTCGCTGGGCGGCCTGTGGTCGCCGACCAAAGTCGTGGCGGAGACGCCGTGGCGCCATCAAAAAGTGCGCGCGGGCGGCGGCGGTACTATCGACATCGGCGTGCATCAATTCCACCTGTTGCGCTACGTGTTCGGCGAGGTGGCGTGGGTATCGGCCGTTACGCCTACCCTGGAGCCGCAACGCTACCTGCCGGACGACGCGGAGCGGACCCGCCCTGTGGCGGCCGACGTGGACGATACGTACCTGGCGTCCGTCGGTTTCGCCAACGGAGCCTATGGACAACTGCTGTGGTCGTGGGCCTTGCACGGCCCGGAAATCGGCCTGTCGGGCGCGCCGGCGTTTTACGGCACCGAAGGGGCGATCCACGGCGGCGAGCTCCATTCCGTCCAGGGAACCCGCGAAGCGCTGGAGACGCTCTTCGACCGCACCGTCTCGGACGCGGAGCGAGAGCGTTTCTTCCCGCTGGGGCTGACCGACGGCTTCGCCATCCAGGCCTGGGATTTCCTGCGGGCGATCCGGGAAGGCTCCCCCATGGAGACGTCAGGGCGCGAAGGGTTGCATGACCTGGCCTGCGCCTTCGCCATGATTGAATCCTCCCAGGCCGAACGGCGCGTGACCTTGCAGGCCGTGCTGAACCATGAGGCGGATGCGTATCAACGCGAAATCGATGCGCATTACGGCTTGCTTTAATCCCTCCAGCGGAATCAACGCAAAGGACGTTTCACATGCGCGCGAACAAAGTACTCGAAACCTTCAGGCAAGGCGGCACGGTCGTCAACGGCTGGTGCTCTCTGGGCCATTCCTACGCTGCGGAAGTCATGGCGCACGCGGGTTGGGACAGCCTGACGATCGACATGCAACACGGTCCGGTCGACTACGTGCAGGCCGTGCCCATGTTTCAGGCCATCTCCACCACCGACGTCGTGCCTTTGGCCCGCGTCCCCTGGAACGAAGCGGGCATCATCATGAAACTGCTGGACGCCGGCTGTTACGGAATTATCTGTCCCATGATCAACACGCGGGCCGAGTGCGAGAAGTTCGTCGGATCCTGCCTGTATCCGCCCATCGGCTACCGCAGCCACGGCCCCAACCGCGCGCGCCTGTACGGGGGCGCGGATTACCCCTCCCAGGCCAACAACGAGATCCTGGTCATGGCCATGATCGAGACCCGGCAAGCCGTGGACAATCTGGACGCCATCCTGACCGTAGAAGGCCTGAACGCCGTCTACGTCGGCCCGGCGGACCTGGCGCAAAGCTACGGCTTGCCGCCGACGGCGGATCACCGCGAGGGCATCGCCTTCGACGCCGTGAAGCAGATTGCCGCGCGCTGCCGGCATCACGGCATCTACGCCGGCATCCACGTCTCATCGGCCCGCTATGCGCTCTTCGCCTACGAACTGGGCTACCAGTTCGCCACCCTGCTGTCCGATGCCGCTCTCTTGTCAACGTCGGCCGGGAATATCGTCAGACAGGTGCGCGAGGGCGCGGGCCAAGACCATACGTCGGGCAACCTGTATTGAGCGCGAGGCCCCGACAATCGCTCATTGCGCGAACGCGCTGCGTTCGTTCCGGTGGGCGGGCGGGAGTTTCAGGTTGACCTTCCGCCAACCCGCGCTCAACGCGCGAACTCCATACTTTTCGGCAACGCCCAACGTCAGCGCCAAGCGCGATGCGCGATAGTCACACCTAAAGTCCTTCGCGTAGAGTAGCGTTCCTGCCGGACCCGACGCGCGCCCATCGGAGGCTGGCGGAGGTTCTGCCCGGCGCCGCGCATGCGCATTATTTAATGGGATATGGATTCTGATTGCCCTAAGCGCAGAGGGTAGAAGCCTTCGTGGCCGAGATCCAAGAGAGCTACGGGCGAAGAAGGCCGTATAGGCATGCTTGATTCATGCCCTGTGCGCTATACGGCGCCGCGCCCGCGGCTTGCTTGCGCGTCCCGCCGAACCCAACATGGCCGGGAACTTCCCTGGAAACAAGGCGGCGTCCCATCCGTTTTCTGAGGCTGGGCTTGGGCAAGGGGGCTGCACTCTCGCTGTCTGCTTTCTGCCTCCATGCCTGTAGCGGAGAGTTTCTCCGGCTGGACCGCGCGTCGATTCGGACAAGACCTCCACCGGGCGGTACGCTCCAGGCTGAAGCGCCCTGGCTGCATCCGGGGGCGGGATCTGGGGGGCTCCGCGCGCATGCGTGAGTACGACTTGGCTGTTCCCTTGCATGTCTGTAGCCATGGAGGCAAGGGTTTCGAGGCAGATGCAACTTCCCCCCTATCCGGATGGCGGCGCGCCGCGCGCGCGGGACAAGGCAGGATTGACCGCGATCTCGGCTTCCCAAAGGACGCGGTTGTCGCGGGACAGGAACTGGCCGACGCGCAGGGTCTCGACGGCATACGCAGGCAAGGCCCTGCGCGCCAGGCAAACACCATCGAACAACGCGCCGTATCCCTCCAGCGGAAAATCCAGATTGGCGAAGCCGGCGCGGCGACGATCGGCGGGCAGGCTACGCGGGTTTACCGGCGCCGCATGCAGGACGAACTTGGCCGCGATATCCTCTGGCCGGCAAGGCGTTTTGACGAAGGTCACTGCCCGGTCGGAAACGTAGACGTCAAAGACGGCTCGTACCGCCGGGATCCGGGACGCGGCCGCGCGATAGGCCGCGCGCAGGTCGGCCAAGGCGGTCGGCACATGGTCGGCGAAGGGGATCTCTATACGCCAGGCTGGCCCCGCGGCGGTGAACTGTCCTATGCGCAGGGTGCGGATGCCGTACGCAGGCAGGGGCAGGGTAGCCCAGCAAAGATCATCGACGCGGGAACCTACGGTTTCAAAGGGAAAATTGCGGACGGCGAAACCGTGCGCCTGGCGCGGAGGCGGCAACGCGGCGATCTCGAACGGCACGACATGCAGGAAAAAAGGCGCCGCGAGATCCGCGGCGCGGCATCCGTCGCGGGCCAGCGCAAGGCCGTTGGGGACGAGATGCACGTTGAAGGCGCCGGCCGCGACCGGCGGCGCTGCCGCGAGCGCGCGATAGGCCGCCCGCAGGGCGGGCGCGTCCCGGTACTCTACGCGGGCGACGTTACCCGCGGCATCCAGGAACAATTCCGCCTCCCAACGACCGAGCTGTCCCGTGCGGAGCGAGGCCGCGGCGAAGTCGAGAGACGGCAGGATCCAGCGCCAACCGCAGGCCGCGCCGGCCTGCCGCGCGTAGCCTTGCGCCTCCGCGCCCAGACGATCCAGGCGATAAAACAGCCGGGTCGGCTCGAAATCCGACCAGTCCGCCGGTTGCACATGCAGGAACAGCGCCGGTTGCAGCGCTGACCAGCGGCAGGCCGCCGACGCGTCCGTTACGTACATCACGCTGCGACCGTCCCCATGCAGGTCCAGGCCTTCGCCGCGTACCAACGGCTCCCCGGCTTCCGGCGCCGAGACGCGACCAGGCGTCCGCAACAGCGCATCCAGCGCGGGCGGGCGGTCAAACGCGACGTATTGCGGAATCTCCCAAGTTCGCGACATGTCGACCAAAGTGGTCAGGGTCGTCGGCACCTCGCGGAAGGGTTGGATCACGCGCACCGCGTACAGGAAGACATGGACGGGAGCCGCCGCCCCAACGGCCAGGACGCCGATCAGGCCCGCGCGGGCCCAGCGCCGATCCGGTCGCCACGCCCGCGCCGGGCGGGCCAAGCTGTCCGCGCAACAACAGGCCAGCCACATGAGCGCGGGGATCGCGCCGCGCACGGCGAGGTCGTCGTAGGTCCCGAAAACGCAGAGCGGCAGGAGGCTGTGGGCGGCCAGGCTGGCCGCGAAGAACGGCTGCCGGCCCCAAACGGGCCGGGCGCGGAGCAACAGGAAGGTCAGGAGCAGGAATTCGGACAGGTAGATTACCGGCAGCCAGCGCGCCAGCAAGGGCCAGTCATGCCGTTCCCATAACCAGCGGCGGGGAAAAGCCCCGGCCTCGGTCGTCAGATAGAGGATGACGATCCCCGCCAGCAACCCGGCCGCGACCAGATTGGGCCAACGCAGGAAGGGGCGCAGGCCGTTGAGGCGCACGAGCGCCGCGGCCAGGGGCAACAACCCGATCGCGCCGAAGACGGTCCAGAAGGGCGCGGCGGCCAGCAAAACCCCGCTGACGGCCAGAAAACGGGAGTGCCGACGCAGACGCCAGAGGAGTAGCACGTACAGTCCAATAGGGAAGAAATGTTGCGGGGACCAGATCCACTTGTTCATGAGCGGGGACGGCATGCCGACGTCGACCGGCCAGGGGAGAGGGATGTAATGGCCGGGATACCGCCACACGCGCAGGATGTCCAGGTCGCCGAAGAAGATCAGAATGGCCGCCGCCGCGAGCGCGTACCGCCCGCGGCGATGCCCGACGAACAGGCGCAGGACGAGCGCGGTCCCCGCCCAGATCCAGACCGGTACCGCCCATGACAGCGCCTCCAGCCCCCACAGGCGCGCGGCCAGTCCCGGCACCAGGTACCAGCCCAGGTGGTAGCGCAGCAAGGGGCCTGCGGGCAGGGTTTCGATCTCAAGCGCCGCAGCCAGGGGATCCGGCAGGAACGCGGGCCAAGGGTAACGGCCCAGATCCTGCAAGAGCGCATGGTGCTTCTGCCAATCGCCCAGTCTATGGTCGAACAGCCCGCCGACCGCCGCCAGCAACGCCCAGGCCAGGGCCGCGGCCAAGAGCGCCCATGTCTCGCGCCGCGGCCGACCGCGCCAGGAACCCGCCAAGACAGGCCGCAAGCTGGCTCCGATCAAGAGCGTCAGCGGCCAGCCGACCCACCACCGAAACCAGCCCAGCAGCCAGATCGCCACCGGCAGCATGAGATACAGAATCGCCAGCCGATACGCCACGGGCAGAACGCCTTCCGCCCTTCCTGCCAAGCGGTCGGGGCGCGAGCCTCGCTCGCGACTGGCGCCGGCCGCCCGGCGCCGCTGGGCCATCCGCGCCGGCAAGCCGTGCGCGAGCCACGCGGGGCGGGCTATCAGGCGCGCGCCATACGTCCCAAGCCAGGGCGGACAATAGGAGCAGACTCTGTTCACGCTGGGGCGATGCGACGACAGACTGGCGCCGAGGCCAGGGAGGCGCGGGGCATTCCCGGTTGCGTCTAGCCGGCGTTCAACGCGCAAGACGCTTCCCGGCAGGGCAGTCTTGCCTGCCTTGGCCTACGCTCTACGCCAAACGTACAACAGGCAACACGCGAGGCCAATTTCCGCGCCGCCGGCCGCCCAACGAAACCCGTCCGCGAACTGGGTCGCGTGGTAGGCGACGCCCGCATGCGTCCAGTGCGCAATCCCGGCTGCCAGCAAGGGGTACGCCAGGATGCGGACGAAGCGTCGGAATTGGGTCCGCGCATCCGGCGCCGCCCGGAAATAGTGCTCGACCGCGACCAGGAAGACCAGACCGCCGATGCCGACGACGATCAAGGTCGCGAAAAGCGAGTTGGCGTGGATGACGTAGCGATTCCATTCCGCGCGGATCAGGAGCAGACGGTACGCGTCGCGCAACAGAAATCCGCTGAATACGGCGCTCGTTCCCACCAGCAACAGGTAGAGAAAAGCCAAGGCCTGATGCCGTAAACCCGTTGCAGGCAACACGCAGGGCGCTCCCGGGAACTGCTTCGTTACGCCTCCAAGGCTACAGGAGAGGACGCGATGCCGTCAAGATGGAGTTCGCGCGCGAAATGGCAGGCGGCGAAGTGCCGCGCGCCCAGGGCCACGCGCGGCGGATCCTCGGTGCGGCAAATGTCTTCTACGTGCTTGCACCGATCCTGAAAGACGCACCCTTGGGGCAAGTTGGCGGGATCCGGCGGCTCGCCGGGCGTAATCAGGCGCTTGCCCCGCGCGTGTTTGGACGTGCGCGGCACGGCCGCCAGCAATAGGGCCGTATAGGGATGCCGCGGTCGATCCAGCAAATCGGCCTTGGGCCCCAATTCGACCAGACGGCCGGCATACATCACGGCGATGCGGTCGCAAATGTAGCGAATGACGCTCATGTCGTGCGACACGAACAGATAGGTCAGATGGAATTCGCCCTGCAGTTCCCGCAACAGATTCAGAATCTGGGCCTGGATGGAGACGTCCAGCGCGGAGACCGGTTCGTCCGCGATGACGATGCGGGGATTCACGACCAAGGCGCGCGCGATGCCGATGCGCTGCCGTTGCCCGCCGCTGAAACTGTGGGGATAACGCCGCAGGTGCTCCACGCGCAAGCCCACCTGTTGAATCATCGCGGCCACCCGTTCTTCCAGCGCGCGGCCTTTGGCGACGTCGTTGACCAGCAGGGGCTCGCCTACCGTCTCCAGGACGTTCATGCGGGGGTTGAGCGAAGCGAACGGATCCTGGAAAATGATCTGGGCCCGGCGCCGAAACAGTTTCAGCTGCTCTTGCGAGAGCTTCTCCACCTCCAGCGTGCCCTCTTCGATATGAAAGCGGATCCGGCCGGCGGTCGGCTCGTACAGGCGCAGGATCGTGCGTCCCAGCGTGGTTTTGCCGCACCCGCTTTCGCCCACAATGCCCAGCGTCTCGCCGCGGGCCACCGTAAAGGACACGTCGTCCACGGCCCGCGTGTAGCCCACGACTTGCCGCAAGAAGCCTTTTTTGATGGGAAAGTGCTTGCTCAGCCCTTCAATTTCCAGTAACGCGCCGTTGTCCGCCATCGGTCATCCGGGGGAAGCAGGGAACCGGTCGTCAGGCCGCGGCCTGGTCATCCGTATACAGAAAGCACCGCACCGTATGGCCGGGCGTAACCTCGACGGCGGGCGGACGGCGGGCGTCGCACACGCCCGGCATGCCGTCGCGGCACCGGCCGAAAAAGGGACAGCCTCTGTGCAGGGCGAAAGGACTGGGAATGCTCCCTTCAATCGGCACCAGGGGTTGCAACGGGCCGTCGATCTTGGGAATGGAATCCCACAGGGCTCGGGTATAGGGATGCAACGGATCGTCGAAAATCGTCTCCACGTCCGCGTGTTCCATGACCAGGCCCAAATACATGACCATGACTTCGTCGGCGATGCCCCCCACCACCGCCAGATCATGGCTGATGTAGATGATGGCCATGTTCAAATCCGCCTGCAGTTCCTGGATCAGCTCCAGGATCTGGGCCTCGATCGTCACGTCCAGCGCCGTGGTGGGCTCGTCGGCGATGAGCAGCAGGGGATCGCACGACAAGGCCATGGCGATCATGGCGCGTTGGCGCATGCCGCCCGACAGTTCGTGCGGGTAGGCGTCCACCGTGCGATCGGGACGCGGAATGCCTACGCGCCGCAACAGTTCTTCCGTGCGCGCGCGCGCCGATTCCTTGGTGGCGCCCGGCACGTGGAGCAGGATCGCCTCTCCGATCTGATCGCCGATGGTATGCAGCGGGCTGAAGGACGTCATCGGCTCCTGGAAGATCATGCCGATCTCGCCGCCCCGGATGGCGCGGAAGTCGGGGCCCTTGACGTCCAGCTGGGCCAGGTCGATCACATCCTCGCCCTGCTCCGACTTGCGTTCATGCAAGACGACGGAGCCCCCCAACTGCTTGGCGGGCGGACTGGGCACGATGCCCATGATGGATTGCGCGGTTACGGACTTGCCGGAACCGCTCTCGCCGATGATGCCCAGGGTCCGTCCCTGGAAGACGTCGAAAGAGACGTCTTCCACGGCCCGCACGATGCCCTCGTACAGGAAGAAATGCACCTGCAGAGCCCGGACCTCCAGCAGCAAATCGCCGGTTGCACCTTGGCCGCGCCTGTCCGCCATGGCGCCTAGTGATCCGAATAGGGGTCGGCCGCGTCGCGCAAGCCGTCGCCCACGAAATTGAACAGCAGAACCGTGGCGATGACCCACGCGGCCGGAATCAACTGGTGCGGATGCTGGGCGATGGCCACGATGTCCTGGGCGTCCTGCAGCAAGGTGCCCCAACTCACGGCGGGCGCCTGGATGCCCAAGCCGATGAAGCTCAGCGACGTTTCGGCCAGGATCATGCCCGGCACCGTCAACGTGACCGTCACGATCAGATGGCTGGTGAAACCGGGCAGCAGGTGCTTGAAAATGATGCGGGTTTCGCCCGTGCCCGCCGCCTTCGCCGCCATGGCGTAGTCTTCCTCGCGCAACGACAGCAACTTGCCGCGCACGACCCGCGCCAGTCCCGTCCAGCCCAGGATGGACAGGATAATGGTGATGGCGAAGTAGGTGCGCAACACGGGCCAGTCGCGGGGCAAGGAGGCGGACAGCGCCATCCACAGCGGCAAGTTGGGAATGGAGAGCAGGAAATCGATGAGGCGCTGGATGATCTCGTCCGTCACTCCGCCGAAATAACCGGAAACGCCGCCCAGCACGATGCCCAGCACGAGACTGAGCGCGACGCCGAGCAACCCGATGGTCAGGGAAATCTTGGCGCCGTAGAGGGTACGCGTGAACAGATCGCGGCCCAGCCGGTCCGCGCCGAACAGCATGAGCGGCGGCGCGCCTTCCACCGAACCGAAGAAGTGCCGCGTGGACGTGAGGTTGCCCGCGATGGCGTATTCCGCGCCGGGAACGAACAGCCGCACCGGGTACGGCGCGTCCTCGATGGGGAAAAATTCGTACTTGAATTTTTCCGTGTTCATGACCTTCTCGTAGCCGTAATAGAAAGGCCCCCGGAAAGCCCGCTGGCCGTTGGCGTCCGTATGGAAAAAGCGCACGCGTACGGGCGGGGCTTCCTGGTAGTTCTCGAAGCGCACCGCCGGATCGTAGGGGCTGAAGAAACCCGAAAACAGCGCCAGGCCGTACAGAATAACGACCAGGACCAGGGAAACGATGGCCATCCGGTGACGGCGAAAACGCCACCAGATGAGTTCCCATTGGCTGGCGTAATAGAAACTGTCGTCCTTTTCCTCGACGTCCGAGGCCAGGACTTCCTCGGCTGTGCCGACCGCTACGTCCATGTCCCTGCCCGCATGCGCGCGCCCGTCAACGCGCCGAACCTTCGTACCGGATTCGGGGATCCAGCGCGGCCAGCAGGATGTCGGAGAGCAGCGTGCCGATCACGGTGAGCGCGCTCAGGATCATGACGATGCTGCCTGCCAGGAACATGTCTTGGGCCAGCACGGCGCGCAACAGCAGGGGACCGACCGTTTGCAGTCCCAGGATCAGGGACACCAGCACCTCGCCTGAAAAGATGGCGGGCAGGGTCCAGCCTACGGTGCTGATGACCGGGTTCATCGACATGCGCACGGGGTACTTGAACAACAGGCGCATTTCCGTGACGCCCTTGGCCCGGGCCGTAATCACGTATTGCTTCTTCAGTTCGTCCAGCAGGTTGCCGCGCATGACCCGCATCAGCGCCCCCGTCGAATTCATGCCGATGATGAGGCAGGGCAGGATCAAATGCTTCAGCATGTCGATCACTTTTTCGGCGGACCACGGTTCGTCCATGTATTCGATGGAGTACAGCCCCAGGGGCGAGAATTCGGTGTACTTGAAAATGTACCAGGCCAGAACCATGGCCAGCAGGAAGCCGGGCGTGGCCAACCCCAGGAACCCGAAGAAGGTGAACAGATAGTCCAGGATCGAGTACTGGTGCGTGGCGGAATAAATGCCGATGGACACCGCCAGGCCCCAGGAAATAATCAGCGAGGCCAAGGCGATGAGCAACGTCAACGGCAGGCGCTCCGCCAACAGTTCGTTGACCGTTTTGCCCCATTGGAAGGACCACCCGAAGTTGAAGCGGCCCACGATGCCGCCGACCCAGCGCAAATAGCGTTGCCAGGCCGGTTGATCGAAGCCGTACATGGCGATCAGGCGCTCCGCTTCCTCTTCGTTGAGCTGAATGCCCGTCGCCCGCAGGTTCTCGATGTGGTAGGTGACCCAGTCGCCGGGCGGCAATTCGATGATGACGAACGAGACCACCGAAATCAGCAACAGGATCGGCACCAGCATCACGCAGCGGCGAACGATATAGGCAACCATGGGATCGGGAGGCGGGTCAGAGGATAGGCCTTGGGCGGCCAGAACGCCATTCCAGCCGCCCCAGGAACGCTGCTGTCCGTCCGGATGCGCGTAATACAGTCGTTCCAGGGCGAAATGCTGCGCGCGGGCGAAGCCATTCATCGCCCTGTTCACGGGAACGATCAGGCGACGCTGGCCGTTTTCCGCGCGCGCGATTGCCGGCAGGTTGGCGCGATGCCGGGCATTGCCCTCCTCGCGAAGACGGTGGCCTTCCTCCCCGCCGGCAACGGAGCCCCCAACGGGTTTTGTCCCGTTCAAAGGATTCCAGCCCCCAGGCCGGCGCTTCCATGGCCTTTGGGCTGTCGGGCGATTGGGTCATGTAAACCCGACCTGCGCAGCCGACGCGCTGGACAGTATCGCTGCTCCCCTCGTTGTCCCAGCCCTGATCCTGCGCCCAGAACGCCGCAGCCTGCGCCTCGTTGTCGTCGCGCCGCCGCTCGATCCACGAGGGACGGGGCCAGTTTCTCGACGAGGCGTCGATGCCCGCCTCCTTGCGGCATTCGCTGACCCATGCGGAGGCCGGCTCCGAATCAGGCGCGCGGGCCCCGTGCGCGATCAGGATGGCGAAAGACGAACCGTCAGGATACGGGCGAAAGCTGTCGTTCCCGCGAGCGCCCAGCAACGCGTTGGCCCGCTCCGCGTCTTGGGACGCCAGTTCCTCTGGCGCCGCGGCGCAGCCGCAATACAGGGCAATCATCTCGTTGCGGTCAACGGCTTGGCGGAAGTTCGCGTCCTGCCCGATCGCGCGCCACGCGGCGGATTGGGAATCATCGTCGCCACCGTACGCCGGTTGATTCAGACGGAACTCGAGTCCACATGCATATCCAACAGCCGATGGCCTTTGGGTCTGTTCTCGACGCAGAACGGAATCTTGACCAGGACGGTGCTTTCCCGTATGAAATCCGCTTCGCCGCTCAGGAGGTCGGTGTTGACTATTTCCGCGTCTTCCGCTTCAAGCAAATCGCGTCCGAGAAATCGGCTACGATACCTCCTCGTCCCCAAACGGTCCAAGCGCGGCCGGGGAAAGGCGTACGGCGTTCAAGGTAGTGCGGATTCAAAGACTATTGTAAGGGTTGGAGTCCTTGAGGCCAAATTCAAGATTATCTGCGGGCATGGCGAATGCCAATCCGCGCGCTGTCTATGCGGCCAGACGGCCGCGCGGAACCCAGTTGCGTTGGCCTTTGAATGCAGCCCGACCGAGACCATGGACCGGGGCGGGCCGACGCTGAGCGGGCGGCTTCGGCATGGCCTACCGGCCGCGGGTACCGAATCCCATTCGCCTTAAGGCGCGTTCACGCGACCGAGCTACCCCAAGGCTTCTTATGGGAACCCGCGCGTCCGTAACGCCGGCGCGCCCGACAGGACGCCAAGCTTGGTCTCCTTGGGAACTTCGGCATGTTCCTCTAAGGCTCGCGTGGCTTTTGGTAACGAGCCAAGGCCGCCTTGAGTTCCTCGATCTGCTGATCCTTCGCGCTCAGTTGCTGGCCCTGTTCCTCGATCTGCTGATCCTTCGCGTCCAGCTGCCGATTCTGCGCCTCGATCTGCCGCCCGCGGGCGGTAAATTGGCGATCATGCTCTTCAAGCGTCGGGTACCAGGTCTCCGTACGCGGATCCAGCAGGCGCAACTCCGCCTGCGCATCCAGCCCCCATGCGGTTTGCAGCACGGCGCTGCGCCACAGCGGTATCGGCTTCCGGGCCCCGTTCAGCCGTACCGGAGCCGACTCCGGGGTGATTTCCGCATACTTGGCCCCGATCAGCCGGAAGCCCTGCACGCGCGCCGCGCCGCGCAGGCACCGGCCCCTCGGGTCGTAGAGCCAGTATTCGCTGATACCCATGGACTCGTACAGCGTCCGTTTGTCCGCGATATCCCGCGTCCAGGTGCGCTCCGACAGGATTTCCAGCACTAGATCCGGCGGTCCGTCCTCCTCCCCTGCATGTCCGGGGCCTGCAGATACACGATAATATCCGGCGCCGGGGCCTGATACGGGTCGCCCCCGCCGGCGCGGCGATGCAAGCCCAGGTCGCCCGACAGTTTGTACGTCCCCGCTTGCCGCCAGCGCGAGAGATGCAGGTCCAGGGCATGCTCAAGCCGCTGCGAGGCAGTCTTGTGCGTGTCGCCTTGCGCTTCTTTCGGGGTTTCGTAGGGATAACCGTCCGGATCCAGGCCGACGGACCGGGACAGGACGCGTTCCGGCACGGGCATCGTACGATCCTGAGGCCTTTCCGCCGAGTATACCACGCGGCTTGGGTTGTCTGTACCTGGCCGGCGCCTGCTTGGGCTGCGCGCAAAGCCAACCCAACTAGGCAAACTGCTCGCAGTGCAGGGTCACGCGCCGCAACGCGTCCGTCTGGACGCGTACGCCCAGCCCCGGCGCTTGCGGTACGGGTATGGCGGAACGCGTCGTCAGCGCGAAGTCGGGTTCCGCAATATCGCGTGCGTAGTACCGATTCGAGGCTGAAATATCGCCCGGCAGGGTAAAGTTCGGCAGGCTGGCCAAGGCGGCGTTGGCCGCCCGGCCCACGTTCGTCTCCAGCATGCCGCCGCACCAGACCGGTACTCCAGCGCGCTGGCACAGGTCATGGATGGCGCGGGCGGCCGTCAGCCCGCCCACGCGTCCGACCTTGACGTTGATGTTGCGGCAGGCCTTGAGTTGCAGCGCCCACGCCGCGTGTTCAGGGGAATGAATGCTCTCGTCCAGGCATACGGGAGTCTGGATCTGCCGTTGCAGCGCGGCGTGATCCACCATGTCCTCATGGTGGAAGGGTTGTTCGATCAAGAGCAGGTCGTAGGCGTCCAAGGCCTTGAAAGTGTCCGCGTCCGCGAGCGTATAGGCGGAATTCGCATCCACCTGCAGCGCCAGGTCCGGCCAGCGGGCGCGTACGCGGTCCACGACCTGCACGTCCCAGCCCGGCTTGATTTTCAACTTGACGCGCCGGTAGCCCTCGTCTACATGGCTCTCTACCTTGGCCATCAGGGCGGACAAAGAGGGCTCTATGCCGACGCTGACGCCGACCGGCACTTCGGCGCGCGTGCCGCCCAGCAGTTGGGCCAGGGACATCTCCTGACTCTGGGCCCGCAGATCCCAGAGCGCGTTCTCCAGCGCGGCCTTGGCCATGGCATGCCCTCGCACGGGACGAAACAGGCGCGCGGCATCGGACGGATGTCCGAGGGGCGCGCGCAACAAACGGGGAATCAGGTAATCCGCCATGACGTGACGGGCCGTACGGATGGTTTCGTAGGAATACCAGGGGCCCGATCCGGCCACGCATTCTCCCCATCCGGACAAGCCCAAGGCGTTAATCCGCACCAGGATGGATTCCCGATGCGTTTCGCGACCAAAACTGGTTTCGAAGGGATGAACGTAGGCCATGCGGATGTGATGCAGTTCCACCGCATCCACAGGGATAGCCAGGTTGTCGTTAGCGTCCTGCATGTTGCGTACGCGTCCTCAAGTCAACGAACGGATAAGCTGCTGGCGCCATCGCGGCGCATAATCTCCAGGTTCCGCCTGGGACGGCAACCGACTTTCGCGGCTGAACGTCTCGCATTGTATCAAGACCGGGTTCAGGCAGCGTGCTGAACCGACGGCTACCGGCCAGATGCGCGCGCATCCGTTTTCGGGTTTTCCGCCCGGCAGTCCAGCCCAATCCGCATGCGCACAGCCCAGCTTGTCGAGGGCCAAACGGAAACCGGGCGCCAAGTCAAGGCCTGCCAGTTGCGCCGCGGCGCCCCAACCGTTCTGCGGCGCGGCCAAGCGAACGCGGGACAGCTATGGGGTCATCGGCTTGGCCTGCGTTATCCGACAGCGATAGGTTCAGGATCAGGGCATGTCCGGGTGGCCCTCCGCCTGGAAGGCAGAGCCGTTTCTCCGCACCAGACAGGCTGCCCATTCAACCAGGCCAAACTATCCAGCGCGGCGAAGCGGTCTTCGGACAGGACCGGCAATAGATTGCCGTACAGATCCAGGCGCCACAGATCTTTCAGGCCGACGAACAGCCCCGCGGGCAGGTCCGTCAACCGATTTTCGTTCATAATCAATACTTCCAGGCGATGCGTATCGGCGAACAGATTATCGGGCAGAACGGTCAGTTGATTGCGCCGGAGCCGCAAAGTGCGGAGGTTGTACAGGCCAGCCAACAGGTGGGCCGGCAAGTCCGTCAATCGATTGTCACTCAGATCCAGTTCTTGCAAGCTAACCAGTTCGCGGAAGATACCGGACGGCACGGACGGCAAGGCATTGCCGCTCAAATTCAGATATTGCAGGCGAGGCAAACCCGCAAAATCATCGCGTCGCACATGCGTCAGGTCCCGATAGGTCACGTCCAAAGCCAGCAAGCGGGCGAGGTGCTCCGGCGTGACGTCTTGGCAGCGGGACGCCTCCGGCACATGGGCCACAATGGCCGCAACGACAGGCGCGGTGCGGCCGTGAAGAGGGCTCTGGCCGCAATCGGCCATCGACACAGCCGCCGGCGCGGCCAGCCAGAGATGGCCCGTGACGGGCACGCCGCTTACGTCGCCGAAAATCGGCACGCTTCCGCTGGGTACCCAGCCAACCTCGGTGTCACTGAGACGAATGTGCCACCACGCGGGAGGATCCGCATCCTTGCCCACAACAGTGAATTTGTCCGTGCCGTCGCTCTTGATGAAACCTATGATTTCATAGACCAGTTCGCCCACATCGTCGGGTTCGCCCAGGTAGACGCGGTCGCTCTTGATGAAACCTGTGATTTCATAGTCCAGCCCCGGTCCGCTATAGATGAATACGTCCACGCCCGTCACGGCCAGCGGGTCCGGCTGCGGCGCTGGGGTTTCGGGCAAGGCCGACGTGGTGACCTGGATTTCCATGGACGGGCCGAACCCGGTTCCGCGCAGCGGCGTTACGGTGACTACGTACGTCGTTGCCGCATCAAGGCCCGAAATCGCGATTGCCGTTCCCCTCGCAACCGAACCGCGGTGGATCCAGTCATCAGAACCCTGTACGCGGTATTGCACGGCATATTCCGCCGGGGAAGCCGCGCGCGCCGGGTGAGGCGTCGTCCACGTCAACTGCACGCTGTCGTGTCCCATGCGCGCCACCGCAAGGCGCGACGTCGATGTCTCGTCTTCTTCCGGAAGCAAGGGAATATCGCCCGCATCCAAACGTTGCAGCGTCAGGCCTGCAAAAAGGCGGGCAGGCAAACCGGGCAATGGATTCGCGCCTAAATCCAAAAACGCCATGTTGGGCGCCTCCGCGAAGGCATGCGCAGCCACCGAGGTCAATTGATTGTTTTGCAAGCGCAGCGTCAGCAGGTTGCCCATGCCGGCCAACGTAAAGTCTGACAGGTGAGTCAGGCGGTTGTGGCTCAAGTCCAGCACCGACAAGAGGCGCATCGCGGCGAAGGCGTAATCCGGCAGGACGGCAATCCGGTTATGTTGCAAATCCAGATAATTCAGGTGGGCCAAGCCGTCGGACTGGCCGCTGGGCCATGCTTCCAGCTGGTTATGGCCGAGATCCAGTATTTCCAGCCGCCTCAACCGCGCGAAAGCGTCAATAGGCAAAGCGGACAGCCGATTGTTGTTCAGAGAAAGGTGTTTCAGCTGGGTCAGCTCGTCCAGCAGTCCGTCCGGCAAGCTGTCCAGCCCGTTGTAGCCCAAATCCAGATCCTCCAGCGCGGACAGGCCCATCAGGTCGGTGGGCTGTAGCTGGGTCAAGCCTTGATGGGCCAGCGGCAAGGAGATCACTGCGGCCAAGTGTTCTGCCTTGACGTTGCGGCACTCCTCGACGCCAGGCACCTGGCTGACGAGAGACTCAACGACTATGCGCGTGCGTCCGTGCAGCAGACCGCCCTCGCACTCGGCCGCGGGCAGAGGACGCAACCCTGTCGAAATGGGAGACCAAGTAACCGGTACCGTGCGCAGGTCGCCGTAGGCTTGCACGCGTTCGCCCGGTACCCACCCGATATTGCCGTCGAAGAAACCGATTTGCCACCAAGTCGGAGGGTCCGCATCCTTGCCCAGGATTTGAAAGCGATCAGCCCCAAACAAATGGCCGTCAATCCAGGCTTTGACTTCGGAGGCGTAACTGGGTTCATCGTACACGTTGAGACCCGTCGAAGCCTTCAGTTCCAGTTGCGGCCCCGCCGGAAAAGACGGGTCAGCCGTAGCCGCCAGGATCTCCGTCTCCAGCGCGGGGCTTGCGGCATAGAGGGCGGATACCGCGACTCCGTAGTGCGTGTCAGCCGTCAATCCGGTAATCACGGTCTCCGTTGCCAAGTCCGTATGGCGGTGCTCAGTCCACTCCCGGTCGCCCAGCGCGCGGTATCGCACGGCGTAACCCTTGAGCGTCCTTCCCCGCTCAGGCGGAGCCGTCCATGTCAAATGCAGACGATCCGGGCCGATTCCCCCCACGGCGAGATTCAGCGCGGCCCGAGTGGGCGCGAGGGGATTCCCGCCGCGTTCCAAAGTCCGAAACCGGCTGAGACCCGTAAACAGGCTTGAAGGCGCAGCGGTGAGGCTGTTGGCCATCAAATCCAGATGTTCCAGCTGCGTCAAGTCCGCGAGCAAGCCGGGCGGGATAAACGTCAGTCTGTTATAGGACAGGCGCAGATACTGCAGGCGGTCCAGCCCAGCGAAGAGTTCGGGCGGCAAAACGGCCAGTTGCAAGTTGTCCAACGCCAGGAACTGGAGATTGTTCAGTCCCGCAAAAAGAACGGCGGGAAGCGCGCCTAATGGATTGGCGCCCAAAACCAGGGTTTGCAGGCTGCGCAAGCCCGCGAAGAGGCCAGGCGGCAATTGCGTCAAATGAATTTCGTTCAAAGTGAGCGTTTGCAGACGATCCAGGCCTGCGAAAAGATCAGGGGGCAAAGGGGCCAGCAGGGCATTGGAGCCCAAATGCAATTCCGTCAGCTGGGACATGGACGCGAACGCCTGGCCAGACAATGAAGTCAGACTGTTGATGGACAGGTCCAAAACGCGCAAATGGCCCCAATCCGCGTAGGCATCCCCCGACCAAGACGTCAACCCGTTGTTGTTGAGGCGCAATTCCTCCAGACGCTTGAGCGGCGCGAAAAATCCGGGAGGCAGATAGGTCAGCGCATTGTCGCCCAGATGGAGGGCTTTCACATTGGGCGCGCCGGCCAACAAACCGGCCGGCACGCGGGTCAATCCGTTGTAACTCAAATCCAGATGCTCCAGCTGGGACAGGCCCGCGAAGAGATCCGCGGGGACCGTCGTCAACTGATTGAACCTGAGATCCAACGAGTGCAAATTTTCCAGGCCGGCAAAACTGCCGTTCGGCATAGAAGCCAGAAAATTACCGCCCAGCGCCAAGCTTTCCAGTTGTTTCAACTCGAAAAAATAGGCTTCCGGCAAGGAAACCAGTTGATTGCTCTCCAAGTTGAGCGCCTTCAGGTTGGGCGTCCCGTCGAACAACCCCGCCGGCAGAAACGCAAGGCCGTTGGAACTCAAATCCAGCCGTTCCAGATTCGATAGCTGGGCAAAGTCTTCGGCCTGAAGGTAGGCCAGGCCTTGACGGGAAAGATCCAAAGAGAGCACAGCGGCCAGATCGGCCTGGGCAACTTGTGAACAATCGGCGATGCCGGACAACTGATCCACAATGGCAGCCGCGACGGCTTGCTTACGGCCATGCAGCGGGCTCCCGCCGCAATTGGCCGTGGGTACGGAAGCGAGAGCCTCCACGCGCGGAGCAGGAAACAGGAGCGCCCCGATACCGTACAAGACCAGCAGCCATATGCATGGACGCACCGTCCGGACAACCGCGTCGACAGATTTCCCAATCTGCGCTTTGTTGCGCAGTAGAGGCCGCGCGCCCCGCGCATGCCTCTGTTTCTGGGTCATGCTTGGACAAAGCATCGCGACGCACCGCTCTCCGGTTAGGCAAGGGATACCGAACGTATCCAACAAGAACAATTGTATCACCGGGAACTGGAGGCTCCTTGGCAGCACCTGCCAGAACACCGCGCCATCGCGCAGAAAACCCATATTGATGTTTAGTTCAGCGAGGAGATGGCCAAGGCGTGGAAACCGCCCCCAAAGGCATTCGAGAGCTGGATACGCCGTTTTTTGAAGCGAGATCGCGTGTCTTTGACAGACAGTCAATAAAGTGATAGGTTGACATTATGATACCCGACTTCAACGCGGAAGGTAATCTTCCTCCGGGAGTTCACAGTGCAAGCTGGGATGACTTGATGATACGATTCGGATACAATACTTGGAGACAGCGCTTAATGGCTGGTCTTAAGATGGCATTAGCTAACCTGAAACAGGCAAATTGTCAGATTGTATACCTTGATGGCAGTTTTGTGACCCGTAAACCTTTTCCCAATGATTACGATGCCTGTTGGGACCATGCCGGCGTAGATCTCTCCGCACTAGACCCTGTTCTCCGGATATTCGATAAGGGCAGAGCCCAGCAGAAAGCCAAATATATGGGTGAATTCCTTCCCGCCTTCTTTCAGGAAGGCATCAGTAAGCTGTCGTTTCTCGATTTTTTCCAAACGGATAAAGCGACAGGGAAATCCAAGGGGATAGTAGTTATCGATTTGAGGGGTTTACCGTGATAAAAAACAACAATCAATATCAATTGACCCAAGAAAGAGCCAATCAGTTTAGGCAGACTTTGCACAGTTTGCCATCTAATGCACAACGCGGAGATCTTGTAAAGATCCAACGGGACGCCTTGGCAAGCCAAATTGCGGATTTGGAAGGCGAGTTGCGTACGTATGAAGATCTGAAATCCGGTCATTTCCAACTGGGTACGCCAGAAACATTTATGGCCTTGCGAATGGCTTTGATCCAAGCACGAATTGCGCAAGATCTGAGCTATAAGGAATTGGCGGACCGAACAGGTTTGCAAGAACAGGAGATACAGCATTATGAGGAAACGGATTATTCTTCAGCGAATTTTTCACAAATCAAAAAGGTGGCGAGTGAGTTGGGCGTTAAGACAGCGCTTCTTGAGACTACGCACAACGCAGCGCTAGAGGAAGTAGTCCAACGCCTCGCCTCAATTGGTTTGGATTCGCAATTCATCGTCAAGCGGCTTATATCCCGTCACTTAACCTCTATGCTTACTTCGAGGGACGAACCAGGCATGCAATCAGCCTTGGTCTATGAAGCGGCTGCTGAAATTAGTCGCGTGTTTGGATGGTGTATCACTGATGTGTTAAATGTAAAAGGGGAAACGCTCACGCCGATTTTGCCCGAAGTCAGATTCAAAGCGCCCGCATCCGCTAGGTCATGCCAAGTCAATGCTTATGCTGCATATGCCCGATATCTGTCCTTGATAGTAGCCGATGCCTGTACGCATCTCCCGCAAGCCCGCATACCTACAGAGCCTTCGGTTCTGCGCCACTCCGTAATTGACAGGTATGGCTCTTTTACATTACACGCACTGGTTGGATACATTTGGGAGTTAGGCGTACCTGTATTAAGTTTAGATGGCCCTGGCGAGTTTCACGGAGCTTGTTTCAGAGAAAACGGACGTAATATCATTGTGCTGAAACAAAGGAGCACCTCAGAATCGCGTTGGATATTCGATCTATTGCATGAACTCTGGCATGCAGCACAAGAGCCGAGTCGCTTGGAACGTACAGTGGTAGAGTTGGAGTACGGAGCAATATCAGAAGAAGATCATGGATTTACCGAGGAAAAGGAAGCCGGACAGTTTGCTGGCGCCGTCTTACTCAAAGGTCAAGGACAAAACTGGTGGGGTACTGCGGCTAACATGCAACCTCGCGCGGACCCTTGGAGCGTTGTGCGGGAAGTTCTTTTTGACAAATTTGATTTTTCCCGTCTTCCAGAATTGGAGCGTGAGTTTTTAGCCCGAGCTGTTAGTCCATGGGAGATAACGTAATGTCTGACGAAATCCCTGATTGGATGACTGAAGAAGATTGGCCTAAGATCACGCTCAAGTTATGATTGCGACGTGATCTTCACAATTTTCTGAAAAGAGGCCCCAAAAACCGCCAGGCATAGGCTTGGACTTGGGGACGGTCAGGGTGCTGACCGTCCGTCAGGCATCCCTAAGGCTAACTGCGCGCAAAGCTGGAAGAACATTGCAAGGTGGGGAGATCCAATGGCATTTTTTGCAATGCATCGAGAATCCAGATACGGATCTCAAACATCAAGTCATATTCATCATCGTAGCATAGGGTATCGATTTCGCGAATCCAGATCTTTTGCTTGGCGCGTTCATAACGGATTTGCCGCTTGCTTGTACTGCTGAACTGACTTCCGTCAGTTACCATGACAAGGCTATTCTGGCAGATAACGCCCAACGCCACCGTATACGCGTACAGGATATCATAATCATAAGAACAGTATCATTGCAAGGTAATTACGAACCTAAGTCAAGTTGCGCTGGCTTTCACCGGGGACAGTTCCACCGATCCGCGGGGCATGGGGGACTGGATGCTGAAAGCTGTCCCGACTGCATCCCAAAGCGCGATCCGCCTTCGTTTTTAGGCACGCCTGATCGCGCGGTCCCAGCGGCGCGGCGGACAAATCCGGATCGGCCTGCCGGTGCGTGACCAGACGCGCCGGCCGCCGCCGTCCCTGCCGGAGGCCTATATCTTCCGCGCAGCCGCTTCTTTCATCGTTTGTCCGGCAGGATCCGATGGCTACGCGTCCTCCAGGGCAATGACGTCGGGCTCAAACAACCAGCACCAGGCTTTTTGTCCCCCCGGCGCGGACAACGCTGGCGGCGCTTTGTCCCGGCACAGGGGCAAGGCATCCTCGCAACGGGGTTGGAAGCGGCAACCCTGCAGCGCGCGCCGCAGGTCGGGCGGCGCGCCCGGAATGAAGGCGGGCATGGCTGCCTGATGCAGCCTCGGAATGCTGGCCAACAGCTTGCGCGTATAGGGATGGGCCGGCTGTTGCAGAACCTGTTCCGCCGTTCCCAGTTCGGCCAGTTGCCCTGCGTACGCCACGGCGAGCAGGTCGCAGAGATCGCTGGCCAAGGCGATGTCGTGCGTAATGAAAATGAGAGAAAGGCCGCCTTGCTTGAGTTCCTTCATGAGGTTCATGATTTGGGCCTGTACGCTGACGTCCAGCGCGGACGTCGGTTCGTCCATGATCAGGAGCGCCGGATCGAAGATCAGGGCGGCCGCAATCATGACCCGCTGCTTCATGCCCCCGCTCAGTTCATGGGGATACAGGTTATAGGCGCTGGACGGCAAGCCCACCTGCTCCAGCAACGACTCGGCCTTGGCGCGCAAGGCCTGGCGCGCGAGACTGCCCTGGCGCAAATGCGGTTCAATGATCTGCGCGCCTACGCGCATGACGGGATTGAGGCTGTTCATGGCGCCCTGCGGCACCAGGGCGATGCGCCGCCACTTGACCTCGCGGCGAAAACGATTGTCGCTCAACGCCGAAATCTTCTCGCCCTCCAGCCACACCTCGCCGCCGTAGCGGGCCGTATTGCCCGGCAAGTGCCGCATCAGGGCGTTGGCCGCGCTGGACTTGCCGCATCCCGACTCGCCCACGAGGCCCAGGGCCGTGCCCGCCTGGGCCAGCTCGAACGAAAGGCCGTCCACCGCCCGCACGGTCCCGCGCGGATCCGCGTAATGCAGATAGAGATCCCGGACTTCCAGCACTTTGGGCATGGATGAGGCCTTAACGACGCTGCGCGGGCTGCAGGCGCGGGTTGACCACCGGTTCGATGGCGAGGGAAATCAGCATGAAGGTCAGCGCGACCAGGACGATCAGGAGGCCGGGCGGGATGATCCACCACCAGTACCCGACGTAGACGCCCCCGGTGCGGAAGCCGGCTTCCAGGATCTGGCCCCAGGTGGGAATGGCGGGGTCGCCCAGGCCCAGAAAGCTCAAGCCGGCCTCGGCCAGGATGGCGGATGGCGCGGTGAAAATGATCTGGGCCAGGAAATAGGGCATGATCTGGGGCAGGATGTGGCGGAACATGACGCGCGCCCGCGAGGAACCGAGACTCTGGATGGCCTCGATGAGCTGGCTGGAACGCATGTGCAGCACCATCACCCGCACCTGGATGGCCAGCCCCGGCCAGCTGAAGGCAATCAGGATGCCCATAATCACGCCGAGATTGGGCCCGATGATGAACAACAGGAAAATCAGCAGGGGCAGCACCGGGATATTGGCCACGATGTCGGACAGCCGTTGAATGACGATGTCGGTCGCGCCGCCCAGGTAACCGCTGGCTATGCCCAACGCGGTGCCGATCGCCGTGGACAGGACGGATACCGTCAGGCCGATCAGCAGGGCCACCGGCAGGCCGTACAGCAGGCCCTGGCTCAGATCGCGGCCGATGCTGTCCGTTCCCATGAAGCCGTAGGCGTCGCCGCCGACCACCAGTTGCACGGAGCCGACGGCATCCGTCTCGTTCCGGGTCGCGGTCTGAAAAAGGAACGCGTAGCGCCCGCGCAGCGGCTTGAAGGCCGCGCCGGTCGAGTCCGGTACGCCGAACATGATGGCCAGCGCCTGGCTCTTGATGTCGGCCTCGTTCCACGCGAGCTGGTATTCCTCCGCCAGGAACTCCTGCAGAAAGGAGACCACGCTGGCGTCCGCGCTGATCTGGATGCGCAAGGGGTCCTCGACGTGGCGCGTGAACGGTCCCTCTTCCTCTTCCCGCGGTCCCTGCACCGCGTGGCGCAGCAGGCTGATGCGCGTCTCGTCGGGGCGAATGAGGGTAAGGCCCAACAGGGGGGCGCGTTCGGCGAACTGCACGTCCGAGACGGTCAAGGCCAGGAAACTGGGCCACGCGTCCGCTTCCAGGTCGTACGTCATGAGGTAATCGGTCAGGATCGTGCGCCCGCGTATCTCGTGGCCCACGGGGTCGCGGCGGATCTCGCTCCAGTGCCGCACCTGCGGGGCGGAGCGCAGCCGGTGCGTCCAGGCCGGAGGGGACGCTTTGGGGTTGTCTACCCATTGCACGGGGTTGCTCCAGAAGCGGAGGCCGAAATCCGGGGGAAACGTCGCGACCACGAACAGCGACAGGATAATCTGCCCGCTCAGGAGCGACAGGCCCGCGAGGCCCAAGGCGCTGGACCGCAGGGCGCGCCCAACCTGCGACAGTCGCATCAGCCGGCGTAGCTCACGCGCGGGTCCAGAAAGATGTAGACCACTTCCAGCAACAGGCGAATGCCTACGTACATCAACGTGAACATGAAGGTCAGCGCGACGATGACGCCCTCGTCCGGCGTGCCGGCCAAGGCGTCGTAGTACAGGCGGCCCATGCCCTGCCAGTTGAACACGGTCTCGATGAGGATGGAACCGGACAGCGAGCCCGCCAAACCGAAGATGAGGCCGGTCACGATGGGCGGCGCGGCGACCCGCAAGATATGCACGTTGCGCACGCGTCGTTCAGGCAACCCCTTGGCGCGCGCCATGGCCACGAAATCCTCCTGGGCAATGTTGAGCGTGATCGTGCGCACGGCGTAGACGTAAGGTCCCACGCTGACCAGCACCATGGACAGCACCGGCAAGAGGGCATGCCGCGCCAGATCCCAGAAGCGCGGCCAAGGCTCCGTCGGCGGCGGCGTGCTGTACATGCCGCCGGACGGCAGCAGGCGCCACTGCACCGACAGCACCAGGATGAGCAGGATGCCGATCCACCAGGTGGGAATGGCGTAGGTGACGGCGGCGAAACCGGATACGGCGCGATCGAGCCAGGTGCCGGGACGCGTGGCCACGAACAGGCCCAGGGCCAGGCCCAGGACCGCGACGATGACGAGGGAGGTGGTCATCAGGAGCATGGTATTGGGCAGGCGCTCCAGCACGATGTCGATAATGCGGCTGGAACCGTCGAAACTGCGTAGCGAACGGGCTTCCCCCAAATCCAGGCGCAGCACGCGGAAAACGGCGCCGGGCAAGCGGTAGTACCAGGGGGTATCCAGGCCGTAGAAGGCTTCCAGCGCCGCGCGGCGCTCGTTCAGCACGCGTTCCAGTTCGTCGGGATCCCGGATGGTCTCCGCGAGGGCGGTGCGCTCCACGCGGATCTGTTCCCCCACGACGGACGAGAGAATGCGATCCGAAAACCCCGTTAGGCCCAACGTCAGCACCAGCATCAGCAGGACGACGAAAAAGACGCCGATCATGGTCAGGGCGCGCAGGCCCAGCGGCACCCATTGCCTCATCGCATGATCCCGGTTCCGGTCCCCTTGCCCATATTCCGAATTCTAGCAAGTACGCGGGAAACGCTCCAGAGACGAAAAAGGCGACGCGCATGCGCGTCGCCTTCCTGCCTGTCCGCGGCGCGGCGCCCGCGCGGAGAACGGTCTAGCCGAACCCGACGTCCGCCTCGATTTCCACCTTGCGCTCGGTCACCCGGGCCAGTTCGTCGCTGTAGGCCGCCAAGGTCAGTTCGAACAGGCCGAAATCCAGATCGTCCGTCTCTTCCTCGGTCAAGGCGATGGCGAACGCGTTGTCGCCTTGCGGGGCCGCTTCGCCGCTGAACAGGATCTCGCCGCTGGAAGCGTCCTTGAGAATATAGAGCACGGCCAATTCGCCGGGCCCGTCCAGTTCCATGGACACCTCGTACGCTTCGCCCGTCAACAGGGCGTCCGCCTGGATGTCCGTGAAGGTAATCAGTTCGGGCTGGCCAACGTAGAGGTCAGCCGGCGTGAAGGGATAGTCCGCGTGCCGGAAGGCCTTCAGTTCCGCGTACTGGGCTCCGGGATCGTACCGCTCCAGCGTGAAGGGACCGTTGCCGATGACCAGATGCCCTTTGGCCTTGAACCAGTCCAGCAGGGCCTGGTATCGGGCTGCAGCTTCGTCCGCGTCCGCCAGAGGCTCCGCCGCGCCGGGCAACGTGAGCGCGGCCTCCGGCACTTGCGCCCTGCGCTGCAGATCCAGCACGACGCGCCGCACCAAACGGGCGTCGCGATCCAGAACCAGGCTGATCCACGGCACCTTGAACCGCGCGGCGGCCGTGTCGCTGAAAGCGCCGCGGCGCTGCCGGAACACCAGTTCGTCCAGCGCGTAGAGCAGCTCCCACGGCGTCCCGACGCTGGACGGAATGGCGTAGGCCGCAATGTAGTCCTCTTCGAAATGCCAGAAGTCCACGTACGCCTCGATACGCTGCGCGTCCAGCACGCGATAGCCCTTGACGGTTTCCCAGTACGGGCGGGCCGTCGTGGCGATCACGGTCTCGATCAGGGCCTTGTCCGGATTCAGCGAGATGTCCATGCCGTGCTGCAGGCCGAACACCACGTCCGCCATGGAAATGGCCGGACCGTGATGGAAAGGCGCCTGGAAGTAGCGCGCGTAGTCGTAGACGACTTTGCTGACGGCCGTCACGTCCTCCCCTACGGGCTGCCAGGAGCCTTTTTGGGCGTCCCACAACATGGCGTCCGCCGGCACGGACAGCGTGCCGTCCGGCCCGGCGGTTTCCGTGACGTAATCCAGGCGGAAAGGCTGCGGGCGTCCCGAGAACGGATGGTTCCACACGGCCGGATCCTGAAGGTGGCGCCAGATGTCCGAGGTGTACACGTCGCCGATGCCGCCGACCGGATTCCAGGTGGAGCGTTCGGTCCACACCCACAGGTGCCCGACCGTCAGTTGATCGCTGCCGGGCTTGTACGCGGCGCGCAGCGACCAGAGGCCGCGGGGACCGGCAGCCAAGTCCTGGGTGATGCCGGACACGTCCGGCTGCACGGGGTAGGCGTTCATGACGGTGGCGATCCAGATGCGCACGCTTTCTTCCAGGCCCAGCGCGGTCATGGCGCGGTAGATTTCGTCCCGTTCCGCCTGATCCGAGAAATCGCCCTGGAACAGGCGCCGTCCCAGCGTATCGAGTTCTTCATGCTCGTATTGCCAATACCCGACTTCCCGCCAGCCCGGCATGTTGCCTTGCCAGGGGGCGTAATAGGCGTTGATGCCTCCGTAGTCGTACCGTTGCGGCGCGCCGCGGCCCCAGCCTTCCGTATACAGGTGCCATTGGAAATCGGCGGGATTGGAGGTGTACACCGTCTGGATGGCCGGCGCGAACGGCTGGTACGAGGTCGATACGCGGAAGCCCGCGTCCGTCAGGGCGTTCTGGATCAGGTTGCCGATCTCGCGCCTTTCGTCTTCCACCCGAACGATGAACTTCAGCGTGAGCGGCCGGCCGGCGAAGTGCCAGACGCCGTCCGTCAACTGCGCGCCGGCGTCCGTCAAGGCGTCCGCGATCTGGCTGCGCGCGTATGCGGGATCGTAGGCCAGGCCCCATTCGTTCACCTGGGTGAAAATGGTCAGGTAGTCGAAGTCCGTGGGACTGATGTTGGTCAGCATCGGCACCGCCTGCCCCTGGTAAATCTCGCGCGCGACGAACTCGCGGTCGATCAGGTGTTGCATGGCCTGCCGCACGCGGGGCAGGGACAAGGGGTTCAGGCTGCCTTCGGGCGCCGGCGCGGGATTGAGAATCAGGGACAGAGTCGAGGCCGGCGCTTCGTAGAGCGCGACGTTTTCTTCCTGCAACGCGCGGGCCGCGCTGATTTTCAGGTTGTAGTAATACAGGTCCATCTCCTTCGCCTGGAGATCCAGGGGCGCCCGATCCACGTCGAAAGCCCGGAACACCAGCGTTTCCACGGCGGGTCCCGTCAAAGCGTGGGGCGCGGCGTACGTCTCCTCGGCCGCCGCCTCGGCTTGCGCCAGGACCGAACCGGGCGCGGCCAGCAACCACAACGTAGCCAAGAGGAGCATGCGCTTTCCGTAGCGCCAGCAGGTTTTCATGGGCATCATGCGTCTCCGTGGTGCGGCGGGCGCGGCTGGGGGCGCGCGCCGTAGCCGGCCCCCAGCCGCAATCCGCGCGTAGCGATCAGTTATCCTCGCCGGCCAGCTGGCGGCGGATGGCCTCCATCTGGTCGAAGATGTTGCGGATGTTGTCGAACCCGAATTCCATGTAGAACGACGTGGAGGCGAAATTTCCCGAACCGTCCACCAGGGTGACGGCATGCGCGCCCTCGCCGGAAATGGGCACGAACACGTTGGCCGTCATGCGTCCCAGTTCATCCGTCCGGCCCGAGCTCACCTCCGTGCCGCCGACCAGCAGGAAATAGTTGATGAGGGGCTGGAACCCGTGGCCCTGGACGGTGATGCGTTCCCCGGCCGGCCCGGCATTGGGGCTGATGAAGATTTCGGGCGAGGGAATGGAGCGCTGGCGCGTGAACCCGATCTTCTGGTTGTAGCCGCCGTATTCGCCCAAACGCGTGTCCGCCCAGGCCATGTACGCCTCGTCTTCCACCGCGGCGATGGAGAAGTAGTCGCCGATGAACAGGCCGTTGGGAAAGCCCTTGTTGGGGTTGGAGGGGAAGTCGGTCACGCGCGTGTCCCCGACCCGCAGGTTCAGTTCGGGCAACTCGAAGCCCCACGTATCGCCCTGGTCGTCCGAGCGGGTGTAGTAGATGTGATAGCGGGTTTCCACGGGATCGTCCCGCATGTCCCCCCACATGACGTGCAAGGCGCCGTCCGGCCCCACGTCGATGGCCGGGAAGAACTGCAGGGCGGCGCCTTCGTCCTGATTGAGCTGTTTCGGTTGCGACCAGCGGCGTCCGCCGTCGAGGGAACGAATGAAGAAGATGTCGCCTTCGTCGGTTTCGCTGTCCGGCGGAATGGCCGTGTAGACGATGTACAGTTCGTCGTCCGGCCCGATCGCCAGCTTGGGAAACGCGGATGCCCAGTAGCGGAAATAGGCGTTGCGGGGCCGGAAGCCGGGTTCTAGGAAACTGGCGATCCGCACCGGATCCCCGAAGCTGTCGCCGCCGTCGATGGACTTGGCGATATAGAACTCGGCCAGTCCCTTCTGGCTTTCGTCATCCGTGCTGTCGATCCAGGCCACGAACACCGTCCCTTCGGAATCCACGACGGGCACCGGTCCCTGCACCACCCGCTTGGTGCCTACGGTATTGGCCTGCCCTTCCGTATCGCTGACTTCCCCGTAGGTGCGGCGCACCGTGGGCCCGACGGCGACCGGATCGGACCAGGTCTGGCCCTGATCCGTGGAGTAGACCAGTTTGGGCGTGGTGTCCACCCGCGGCGAGCCCAGCGTGGGGAGTTCGCCGATGTACAGGATGTCGTAGGACGTGTTGAATTCCACGAAGGTGACGTAGATCACTTCCGTGTCCTCGATCGTGGGATGCGGGCCGACCGTCATCCAGGGTTTGTCCAGAAAGCCCAGCGTGACCTGGCCCCGGATGCGTCCGGTCAGATCTTCCGAGATTTCGCTCGTCACTTCGCTGCGCGCCGAAGAAACGGGTTCCAGCCATTCGTAGCCGCCGTCTTCGGACTTGGCCACGGCGATGCTGGACACCAGCGCGAAGCCGACGGCGTTGCCCACCGTGTATTCCTTGATGCCGATGGAGATCGAACCCATGTAGACGTTGCCCTGGCTGTCGAACTCGACGACGGGGTCGCCGCCGGACACCCGGTCCTTGCGCAGGTATTGGACCTGCCGAGGCCCGTCCCAGGTCGCGCCGCCGTCAATCGACACGTAGGAGGTATTGTTGGGGAAGTTGTAATCGATGGCGCCCAGCACGATGTGATCCGGGTCCAGCGGATTGACCGCGATGTCCGGCTCCGTCTGCAACGGCGAATTGCTGAAATCGCGCGTGATCAGGAGGTCGCGGCTGAAAGAGGGGGCCGGGTCGCGATAGGGGACCAGGACGCCCAGACTCGCGCTCTGCATTTGCGCCGGATGGGCGGCGTTGAGCGGATTCACCGCGGCGTCCACCTGCTGGCGGGTCAAGGTGTTCCACCCCGGCCGATCCATCCAGGGCCGGGTATCCACGCCTTGGGCCATAAGCCACCCCGGACCGGAAATGACGTCGGCGATGGGCGCCGCGAGATTCTGGATCTGTTCGGGATCCTTGGATACCTTGCCGCGCGCCGGCAGGAGTGGCGCGGGCTCTTGGGCCGCGAGCGGTTGCACGCCGAAAATGCCCAACAGGCACAGGGTCAAAACGCTGATCTTGAGCCACCGTCGTCTCTTCATTTCCATGTCCTCTTCCATGTGCTGTGCGGTCATGGCATGGGCCCGCGACGCCTCCCGAGCATGCGCCCCCAAGCGCTGGCTACGCCGCGCATGGCGGTCAGAACGGCCCATCCCCTCAATCAATCCAAGTCAAACAGACATTATAAATCCAGAGAGGCGCAAGGCCGCAGGAATTTGCCCGTTGCCTGGCAGAGGGCGCGGCATGGGGCTCGTTCGCAGAGAAGGCTTCCGCTTCATGTCACGGCCAGAACCGACGCCAACATCACGGGATCCGCAGCCTCGCTTGCCACTGCAGTCATGCATTCAACCCGCAAAAGAGAATGTCCCGTCAGCGTCAAGACGCGCTGGCCGAAGCCGGCCGCAGGGCTTTGGAGCACCGCTTTGCGGTCCGCGCGGTTACCTGGTTTGGCTCCTGTATAGCGATGCCTGATGGCACAGTGGGCGTAACTTATCAAGCCAACCCGGGGGCGGCCCGCTACCAAGAGGTGCCCCGGAAGCCGAACCCCTACGCAGATCCCTTGCGGTAGCCACTGCCTCCGCACCATCTGCCAACCGGCTGCCTGGGCGGAATGGGACGCAGTGACAGGCGTTAGCCAATGATGCGTTCGGCGGTTGCGCGTGCAGGCCGTTCCTGATCGCGCAGACGCGTTGCCTGGCCGGGACAGGAATCCCATGCGTAGTTCGCCTTGGAAGGTTCCCACTTGTTATCTCCATTGGACCGCTTGACGAAATTCACGCCGATGCCGACTACGCGCTTGCCCTCGTCCGCGTACCGGTTCAGATAACCGCGGGTTTCGATCTGTTGCATGGCCGCGGCAACGCTTTTGTCCAGCTTCAATTCAAAGACGTAGAAGGTGTCACGCGTTTCGACTGCCATGTCCGCGCGGCCCCGTCGCGTCAGCACTTCCGAATCCACGCGTAAAATACTGCGAACCATAGAGCAAACGATATGCAGCGCAATCTGGAAGTTGCTTTCCGCGGCCAACTCCGCATAGGACACGCCGTCCAATAACCTATCAAAAGCATCGAGAGCCGATGCGCATTCGCCGTTTTCCAAGGCCTGCGCCATCTGGCGCATGAGTTTGCGCACGCGGCTGTCCTGTCCGCCTACTTGTTGGCCAAAACAGTTGAAAAACAGGCCCTCCTGGAATGCGGTCTCCACTTCCCAGTTGGGGAAATCCAGGATCGTTTCGCCGTGGACCCGTTTGAGCGTTACGAAGCCGGATTGGAACAGCAAGGCATTCAACGCGGGTTTATCCAGATCCAGCGCGTCCTTGGCGCCTGCGGCACTGAAGTCCGTGTCGGTCAGGGCCTCTCCCCGCGCCTGGATATACCGAAACAGAAAATTCGTCTGGCCCGTTCTAACCCATGGACGCGGAAACCCCGTCAGGACAATTTCCTGCGCATTTAAGGGGGCCACCAAGCGCTTCAAGACTGTCAGGTAGGAGATGGGGTTGTATAGACTCTCGCCGCTCACGGTAAATCGGTAGCCGTTGTAATGCATGCGTAATTGCTCGCGCATCGCCTCGGGCGAACAACCGCAATTGCGGGCTGCCGCCTCTACGTGAGGGCGTAAAAACGTATCCACCTCCGCTTCCGTAAACCCGCACAGCGCATTGAAGCGGGCATCGTCCGACAGGAATTGCAGATTATTCAGGGCCGAGAACAACCCTGACCCGCCGATATCCAGGATGCCCGTGACGAAGACGAATTGGATGGCGTGATTCCAGGTCTTCAACGTGCGGTAGAAATGGCGTAAACCGGCTTGGATTGCATAGCTGTCGGACGCGTCCGCGCCGGACGGAACTAACAACTCCGTGAGCGCGGCATCGTACTCGTCCACAAGCACGACGAACTTGCCGTAAGTCCTCTCCAGATGGGAACACAGACGACTTAGAGCGATCCAGGGCGCGGTGTCCGGCGTCTCGCGCAGAACGAACCCGAACCGCTGGGCCTGATCGCGTACGATGTCCATCAAGGCCTCGTGAACTTGCGCCGAGGTCTGGCCTACGCCGCGGGACATGTCCAGCAGCATGACGGGCACTTGCGGCACCTGCGGCAGATACGGCGCAATGGCCAAATCCCGGAAGAGGGCGTCATCGGTGCGGCCGAACAAATGGGCCAGCGTAGATACCAACAGCGACTTGCCGAAACGGCGCGGGCGCGCTAGAAAGGCGTACTTGATCGGTTCTTCCAGCATCCGCTGGATGTACGCGGTTTTGTCCACGTACACCTGTCCGGCTTGGCGCAGGGAGGCGAAGTCGTACTCGTCAATCGCCAGCGGCGGTAGCGGAGGCATACGATACGCTACTGATGTTATCAGGAAAGTTTCTTACAGTTTCCCTCTACGACGAGGCATCCAAATGCTTTCGCCTTTCCCGTCCTTGCGCGATGCCCGTACTGCTTGCGTCCTCTTTTTGATGCTACCTGCATTCATTTGATAATGGACGGGACCGACAGAAATCAGAGCGGCAAAAAACTTGATACCCAAAAGGGCATGAGCATCAAAACTCACGTTCAGAAGGGGCGCGAATCTTATCATAAGAGACCTATGGGATACCGAGTTCCAAGGCCATTGCGCCTTAGGCGGCCACGCTTGGAGCCCATGGGCTTTGGGTCTCGGTCCCGTTGGGGCTGGGCCGGTGGCTGTCATCCTCCCGCTTGGCGGTTCGTCAAGGCTATGGCCGCGACGCGATGACGGGAACGAAGCCTATCCAATTGAGAACCGCGCCAATCGAACGCCCCCCTAAATATCAATCCTTGGCTGCCATCGCACAGAGGACGGGAAAGCGAGGTCTGAGTGCAGCAAGGATGGCCGGAAAAACCAACACGGTTTTCATCCCCGTCAAGAGCGCTCCACGGTACAATCGGTCAGCAATCAGCAACGCAAGGTAGCCAGCGTGAAATAGTCTTCGGCCTCGGAGGAACGCATAGCGCCGAAGCATGGTCGGTCTTGAGATATGTTCGCTGCGGAAGCGTAGGTGAGATTTCGTCCCCGGTGCCAAGCAGTCAAGAATGGAGTATGGCCGCGCCGCATTTTTCATCGCCAGCTTGGACGCTTGTCCTCGCGCAATCGCACACGGCAAAGACCGAAGCCATCATTTACCCTCTACCGCATGCAAGAGAATCGGGAATGGCATGACCGTTACCGCTAACGAATTGGCGCGCAGGCTTCGGACCGCGCGCCAAGCCCTGTCGATGACGCAGCGCGATGCCGCTCAATACGCGAGCGAAAGTTTGGGCAAGCCGATTTCCTGCCCGGCGATTGCGCAGATGGAAACCGGCCAACGAGCCGTGTCCCTCCGGGAATTGCAACACCTCGCGCGCGCCTACGGCAGGGATATGCGAGAGTTCCTGTCGGCCTCCTTTCGAACCCAAGATACGCTCTCGGTACTGTTGCGAACGCATCCCGAAATTCTGAGCCGCTCTTTGCTCCACGCATTACGGCAAGCCTTGGCTGTGGGCCGAGAGCTGTCCAATCTTGAGCAACGCTTGGCGTTGGATCGCAACAGGGAACGGATTCCCCGCTATGCATGGAACGCGCCCCAAACCCGCGGGGATGCCGTAACGCAAGGCGAACGCATGGCAGAGGCCGAGCGTCAACGTCTCGACCTGGGCACTGCGCCTGTACCGGATATGCCGGATCTCTTGGAACGCCAAGGCATTCGCACGGTTTTGGCGGCTCTGCCGGACGATGTCTCAGGCTTGATGTTGCAGGACGCCGCGGCAGGCATTCTGGTAGCGGTCAACGCGGGCCATCCTCCGTTGCGACGCCGCTTCTCGTTCGCCCATGAGTACGCGCACGCGCTGTTGGACTGCCCGCAACGGGGAACGGTCAGTCGCACTCGCGATTCTGCGAACCTGCCAGAGGTGCGAGCCAATGCCTTTGCGGCTTCATTCTTCATGCCGAAGGCAGACGTGGAACGGTTTTTTCAAGGCATGGCCAAAGGCCACGCTCCGCATGAACAGGAGTTCTTTGACGAGGCAGGAACCGTTCGCGCCTCTGCGCGGCACGCGCCGGGCAACCGGGACGTCACCTTGTACGACGCGGCCCTCTTGGCCCATTACTTCAGGGTCAGCCGCGCCGCAGCCATCTACCGGCTGAAACGCCTCCATCTCATTGACCACGCGACCTTTGCGGCCTTGCAGGAACAGGAACGGAACAACGCGGGCGCCGCGATAGCCCAGTGGCTGGATTGGCCGGAGCCTGATCCTGCGGAAGCCCGCGGCAGGGTTCAAGGGCGCTTTCTGGCTTTGGCTGTGGAAGCGTACCGGCGCGAGACAATTACGCGTGGCAAACTGCGGGAATTGGCCGTGCTGGCCAATGTCGACGATGGCCGCCTTGAACGCGTACTCAAAGCGGCGGGCATACATAGGGCAACGCCCATAAACGCGTTAGTGCCTCGCTTTTGAAGGAGGGATGCGAGCGATCCTAAATCACTGCAACATTAGGTTCTGTGGTGCTGTGACTGCATCCAGATCCAGGCCCCGGCCAGATCCAGAAACCCCAGGAAACGATGGGCGTATGGGGCGTAGCGGGTGGCCACGCGCCGCCCGTGCGTGAGCCAGCCGAGGCCCCGTTCCGGGTCGTGGTGGGGGTTCGTGCGCCCCTTCCGGGCGGGAAGGACGGCCTCAAGGCCCGGCTGCGACCGCCACGCGCGGAAGGCGTCGCCGTCATAGGCCCGGTCGGCGATTAGGCAGGGCAGAGGCGCGCCGATCCAGGCCTTGACCAAGGGGCCTGGGTGTGGTCGTGGCGCGGGCCGCCCGTCAGGCGCGCACACAGGGGGCGGCCCCGTGATCCGCCAAGATGCGGATCTGGGTGCGGAAACCGTCCCGGCTGCGACCGCGGGCGGGATCCCGTCCCTATTTTTGAGGCGCGCCCGCCGCGCTCGCGTGCGCGCACGACCGTGTTGTCCAGCCGCCCCGCGGACAGTTCCGGCGCGGCCAGACGCCTGATCGCGCCAATGGGCAAAACGCGATAGACCGGGTTCCCTTGGATGCAAGAGTGTGCGATACCCGTTCGGTCAGTCCTGCGCGAATACTATCCTACAGTGTTGCCCAGCCATGAAAGCAAACCGAAAATCAGACTGCCAATGACCGTCAAAAAGGTAAGGAAAATTCCTACCATCCAGCGAATGAGAGAACCTTGCAATTTACTCATCTGAAGTTCTAAATCCGCCTTGGTTGCGAATTGCGGCCAATCTGGAATATGGCTGGCGATGGCCCGCGCCTGACCGTCTTCAAAGCCCGCTTGGCGCAAGTCGTCAGCGACGCTTGCCTTCATTGCATTCTCCATAGCCCTTGCCTCCGACAAGGCGAAACCGTACCCGCCGCGGTGGTCTGCTCAGGAACAATTCCGCGCAGACTACGCCTGATCTCGGATGCGTTGGCGGGTACCGCGGCCCGTGGTGCAGGCCAACACTGCCGCAATTATACCGTATGCGTCTTTTCCTTGCCTACGTATATACCGGGACAGGCATGCAGAAAAGGGCGGATGCAGAGCCATGGGGCATCGGTCAGCACAATCATGGGGGGGTATCCTCCGGAGCTGGGAGCCAGGGCATCGACTCCCTGAAGGATAACCGCGGGCGTACAGGATGTCCCTTTCAGTCTCAAGGGGGCCGGGGAAACCTGGCACTCCATCATGTTTATATTGCAGGGTACAGATGTTTGAGGCGCCCGCGGGCGTCGGCGGTGCGGAACGGCCAATGGATGTCCTTTGGGACCGCGTAGCGGGCCTCCGCCCCAAGCGGTGACCTGCGCACGGACCGCGTCCTGCGTCGCCCTGCGCGGGGACAGGGCCTGCCGCGTCAGGACGCTCAGTTCCGGTTCGGCCCTGTGGAGCCAGAGGTATCTGCGATGCGGAATGGCCAGTCACGGCCTGGTGGGCGACTTAGCGGCCTTTAGCCCACGCATCGGCCTGCACGGAGCTAAGACCTAACGCGTGAGGATGCTCCGCTCCCCCTGTTGAGACCGCGGTCCTGCAGGGACGTAAGCCCACGCCATCGGTTTCATGACCATCTGTCTTAGGTAGAGTTGAGGTTTGACTTCATCCAGATCCAAGCCCTTGGCCAAGTACTGAAAACCCAGGAAACGATACGCGTATTTGTCGTAGCGGGTTGACGCCGCCAGTATTGGAGCCAATCGATGCGCGTTTTGTTGCCTCAGCCTCGCGCAAGCGCTTTCAGGCGTAGAGATGGCAGGCGACCCAATGGCCCGGTTCCCGTTCCTCCAGCTGCACGTCCTGTTGCCGGCACAAGCCCGCGAGGGCCTTGTCGCACCGCGGATGAAAAGCGCAGCCGGACGGTACGTCCATGGGATTGGGCGGTTCGCCGGGCAGCACGGGGCGCGGTCCCAACCGATTCGCCGGATCCGGTTCCGGCACGGCGGCAATCAGGGCTTGCGCGTAGGGATGCAGCGGATTGTTCACCACTCTGTCCGCAGGGCCGATTTCCACGATGCGCCCCAGATACATGACCGCGATGCGTTCGGCGCTGTGGCGCGCGGTGGCGATGTCGTGCGTGATGTACAGGATGGCGACCTGATACTGTTCCTGCAACCGACGCATCAGATACAGGATCTCCGCCCGGCTGGACGCGTCGACCATGGATACGGGCTCGTCCGCGAAGATGTAGTCGGGTCTCAGCATGAGCGCGCGGGCGATGCCCAGCCTTTGCCTCTGGCCGCCGGAAATCATGTGCGGATACGAAGCCGCCATTTCCGGGGCCGGTTCCAGCCGCACGTCTGCCAAGGCTTGGTAGATGCGTTCCTTCCGCTCGGCGGCGGAGCCGATGCGGTGGATTTCCAGCGGCTCGCTTAACGTTTCGAAAAGCGTCATGTACGGATCCAGGCTGGCGAAGGGATCCTGAAAGATGGCTTGCGCCCGGCGTTGAAACTGCTTGCGCCGCTTGCCCTTGAGCGGCGCCAAATCCTGTCCCGCGAACAGAACGCGCCCTTGCGTCGGGCGCGCCTGGCCAATGGTAACGCGTCCCAAAGTGGTCTTGCCGCTCCCCGATTCGCCGACGACAGCCACCGTTTCGCCCCGATGCACCTGGAGGGCGACGCCGCGCAGGGCCTGGACCTGGGCGAAACGCCAGAGGCCCGTGCGCACCTCGAAGTCCATGCGCACCTCCTGCACGTCCAGCAAGACGGAATCAGAAGACGCGGAGGCAGGCATCGGGACGCAGAGCAACGGCAGGCGCGGACAAAAGCAACGGAGCGGTCTCTGGGGCAGGATCGGAGCGGCGCATACAAGCCGGAGCGCGTCGCTCCCTCTATAATATAGCGCATTGCGTCCAGCCCCGTAGCCAGACTCGCCTCTCGCGGATCAACCAAGCGGATTACGCCGGGCATGCCCAACAGGAATCTACTCATGTCCCATTTCATTGCCCCTTGGAACCCGTCTTGGCGCCGCCTCCAGTGCCGATGGTTCTGGCTCGTTGCATGCCTTGGCGCCGCCTTGGTGACGGGCTGCGCCGGCATCGTCATTCCGCCGACGGAGAACGCCGCGGCCGCCGGCGCGGCCGTTGACGCGCAAAGCGCCGCGCCGGCCGTTGACGCGCCGGACCGCAATGCGGCATTGGCCCAGCAGCGGACCGAGGAAGCGGCCGCCCATTTCCGGCGCAGCCGTTTCGCGGAGGCGGAGGCGGCGTACCTGCAAGCGCTGGACGCGGACCCGGAACATATTCCGGCCCTGACGGGATTGTCGGATCTCTATACGTATCAACCGTACAAGTGGCAACAGGCGTTGGCGCTGGCAGAGAAGGCGCACGCCCTGGCCGGCGACGACGGCGCCGTGCTGGCCCATCTGGCTTGGGCCCAGCAAATGGCGCACCGTTTCCTGGACGCGCTGGACACCGCGGAGCGGGCCGTGACCCTCGATCCGAATAACGGGTTGGCCCGCGTAGCCTACGGCGACATTCTCCTGAGCGTCTACCGGCCGGAACAGGCCCTGGAGCAGGCGGAGCGGGCCCTGGAGCTGAATGAAGAGGATTACCTGGCCTGGGTTCTGCTGAGCATGATCCGGGAGACTCTGCACGACTGGGCCGGGGCGGAGGAGGCGATCATACGCGCCCGCGAACTGGATCCCGATTTCCTCATTTGGAGCGTCGTCCACAGTCGCCGCGATTTCGATCTGCGCGGCGATCCCGAATTGGCGCTGGAACTGGCGGCCGACGCCATCGAGGCGCTGCCCGACCATCCCTTCGTCCTGGGCTTGCAGGTCGATCTGGCGGTGGAATTGAACGACTGGGAACAGGCGGTGGCCGGATGCCAAGGCATTGCCGACTGGCACAGCGCGGAAACGCCCTACCCGGACGGTTTCACTTGCCTGGCCAACATCGCGATGTGGCAGGAAGACAATGCCCAGGCGGCCAAGCACCAGGATCAAGCCGAGGCCATCGCCTGGGCGGATCGGTTCGACGTGTCCATGACCCGCATGCATTTGCTGAACGACGCGGACGAATGCAAGGAAAGCCGGGCGCTGGCCCAGAAATGGCTGGACGTACGTTCCTTCAGCGTCGCGGCCCGGCGCATGATGGCGATCGGCCATATGTGCTCCCGCGACTTCGAGGCCGCGCTTGAATACCTGAAACCCAATCAGGAGCAATTGCCCCGGTCCGTGATGGATGCGCGCTACCTGGCCCTGGCGTACGCCCGCAACGACATGAAATCGGAAGCGACCAAGACCCTGTCCGCCGTCCGGTCCTTCGCCTTCGACGATCCCCTGTACTACCAGGCCCTGTACGAGATGAATTTCATCCTGGGCGATCTGGACGCGGCCGTAGCCAACGCCCAGCGCTGGAGCGTGTTCCGACCCCAGAGCACGGACGCCATGGAAGCCATCGCGTACGCGCATCTGTACAACAGCGACGTGGAAGCGGCGCAACGGGCCGCGCAGAACGCGTACGAGCGCGGGGCCCGCAATTCCACCGTGCAAAGCATCCTGGGCTACGCGCGCCTGTTGCAAGGGGATTTCGAAAAGGCCGAGGAATTCCTGCTGAACGCCGTCGCGAAGGACGGGGACACGTACCTCACGCGCTATTCGTTGACGCAGCTGTACCAGGTCCGCGACCGCTGCGAGGACAGCGAGCCCCATGTGGAATGGCTGATCGAGGAAGCCGATACGCCCGAAGAAAGAACGTCGCTCTCCCAGAGTCTGGAAGCCTGCTACGAGGCGCGTACCCGCGCGGCCGAAATCCAGGAGAATTTGCGGAGCGACGCCGAAGTTCAGGCCTTTACGGAGGAGAAACTCACCGAACAAGAGCTCGATCTGCGCTTCTTCCAGGTTTTGGAAAGGGCGGATCAGAAGGCTCTGGTCGTGTACATCGTCAGCCAGGAACAGCCCAACAGCCGGGAATTCAGGCGCGAGGAAATCGGCGCGGGCTTGCTGCTGTCCACCCAATTGCCGCGAATGGAAAGCCGCCCGGACGCCTTGATCCTGGTTTCGGGACATGAAGAGGGCCGAGTGGCCATGGTGGTCGTGACCACCCAGATGGCGGCCCGGTGGGTCAGAGATCAGATTTCGGACGAGCAGTTTCTGTCCACCTGGCGCCGCGAGGACGTGGCCAACCTGCCGCAGGACATTTTCGACTCTCTGGAATAGGAGCAGGCCACGCGGCGGCGATTGCAAAAGGGCGTCCGAGCCGAAAATGAGAGAAAGTTTTTCGGCTCGGACGCGATAACGCATCATGCCTCGTCGGAAAATCCATTGGGGGCCTAGGTCTTCCATGGATCTTCCCGCTCGATGCCGACAAAGACCGGGCGAAGCGGATTGCCCCATGGGGGATTGCGAGGATCATCCCGCGTCGCATACGCCATACGTTAAGCAACTGTCGTCATCGCCTTCCGTCCCCTGCGCGTCTTCTTCCCGAGAGGAAATCTTGGGCAAAACCTGTGAGGCACTGAACCATTGGCCTATACGCCGCGTCTCATATCAGGGCCCGCGAATGCGTCATTTTCCGCAGGGATGGCGAAAATGCCTTTGACGCGGTTCGCGGCGTTGAGTCCCTCAATTGCGGAGAGATTGAAACATGTCCATGAAGCATCCGCCTCATCCCGGGAAAATCGTGCGCGTAGCTTGCCTGGAACCGTACGGTCTCAGCGTAACTAAGGGCGCATCAATCTTGGACGTCAGCCGTCAAGCGCTATCCAACCTGGTGAATGGCCGCACGCAGATGTCACCCGTCATGGCCGTCCGGTTGGCCAAGGCTTTCGGCTCCACGATGGAGACTTGGATCCATTTGCAAGGTGCTTGGGACATCGCCCAAGCCAGAGAGATGGAGAACGCGATCAAGGTAGAGCGGTACGCCGCGCTACCCTTGGATTGATGCTTGGGAGACCTGATCCCGCGGCGGAACGTTGCGCGATGAGCGGCGGGTTCCCAGTGGTTGGAGACATTGGACGAAAACGCCATTCCGGCGCGTTGCCCCTGATGCCGGATTCGCCATAGCGACAAGGGCGTAGCCCCCGGCTACGTATCGTCGCATGCGCTTGCATCGGATGGCGGTTCTTCGCGTTCAAATGGGCCATATGCCCGCTTCATGCCCCAAGGATCGAACCCGCGGAGGGCTTGGATTTGATGGAATATGGCCACCAGGTCACGCGTAACTGCATTGGCGGCGGCATTGAAACTGGCTACGGGCAAGGGAATGCGATCGTACTTCCGCGCGCCGGCATAATCGTCCAGCATTTCCCAGTCGCTCCCCAGCTCGAACTTGGCCTGATGCGCCAAGATATGCAACGCATGAATACGCGGGTAGCGTCTGCCTTGGGCGCAAATCAAGGCTTGCAAGGCGTTTTCCAAAGCTTGATGCGCCAGTTGCGCCCTTTCCTCTGAGGGTACGGGATCCGCGTCAATGAGGTGCTGCATGGCCCTGTAGCCGCCGTGCGCGCCGGCGAGGCGGGTAAACATTTCCTGTTCGTCGCCGTTGGCCGGATTCGGTTCGCGCCTGGGCGGCGGTTCCTTGAACTCGCGCATGGCAATTCCGCTCCTGTGGATGACGGCGCCGATCCGGTTACGGCTGAACCGGACCTGTTCCGCGTAGTCAATCGGCGACATGAACAGGATTTCCAGCGTAGGCGGATCCTGCGCGTAGATGGACTCCACGATACGCAAGGCGCTCCGCCAGCACTCTGTGCGCTCCCTCGGGCCCATTTCGCCTACCAGTAACAGGTCCAAGTCAGAGTAATGCCGCCAATCCGACCGCGCCCGCGACCCGAATAGAATAACGGTACAACCCTGACAGACAGCTTGCAGGCCGCGCGCGGCCTGCAAAGCCTGCGGATCAGCCCCTGGATGCCTGATTTCCGGCGCGGACCAGCGTTCCATGTTCCTTCTTTCGCTCCTTACGATCCGCAACGTCCCCACCGCGTCGCTTTCCAAGCAAGGCCGTTCCATGCGCAAGACTGCCGCCAAGCGATCAGGCAAGGGCGGAAGGCGGAAACCATCCGTAGGTGCGGTTGGCTCATTGTAATTCATTACGGTACCCGTAGGCCGCTAAAAAGCTTCTGTGCCTAATCTTGGCTTGGCAGTGCCCATCCATCACGCGATGCAGGCGCAAACGGAGGCGGATGGATTCCCAGCATCTTGATCGGCATTCAGAACCGACTTTTTGGCGCGTTCGGCAACGATCTCACTTATTGGCTCGTGCGCAGGGACGACGTCAGAACAGGCAGGTCAATCCGGATTGACTGGATGAAGTCAAGGTTCCACACGACCTGGAATCACAATAGCGGGCAGCAAAGTACAAGAGAACAACTTCAGCGCCTATTGTGCTCGCCCCCACGCCTGCTACGAACGGGCGCATGCCATGCTTGCGTGGCTCCCTAACTATCTAAGCAAGTCCATGTAAAAACACAACATATCGAGAGATGAACTACGTCTCTGGCAAAAGCAAGGCAAAATCTTGTTGGTTGGAAACGGGATCGTTTACAATCATTGACAGAATTATCCAACATCTAATGTGCCAGCTGGGTTATATCACTAAGGACGCTTTGGAAACAAGAGGCAAGATATGCAGCGCTCGGAATACGTATTGATCGGCTTGGCCCCTGCACAGGGACGACCGCATACGCCCGTGCAAGTGCAGAAACTGTTTTTCCTTCTGCAGGAGAAAGGGCAGGCCTCGCCTTCATTAGGCGGGACTCATTTCGATTTCAAGCCTTGCCATTTCGGACCCTATGACAAGGACGTCTATTCCGAACTGGAGAATTTGACGCGGCCAGGCTGGATCGAGATCTCGTTTACGCCTTCCGGCATCAGGCAGTATCGGCTAACGCCTCCCGGTCAAGAGCAAGCGGATCAATTGCTGGAACAGCTGGACGATCGTTCGCGCAAATTTGTGCAAAAAGCCTCTCTCTGGATACTTGAAAAAGACTTTTTCCAACTTGTTCAAGCTATCTGCCGCGCTTTCCCCCACATGGCTGAAAACAGCGTATTCCACAGCTGACACATGATCCGCAGACCGACGAGGTCGCCGTAGGTCAGGGCGCCCCGCCTTGACCAGGGACCGGCTCGTCATCTCCCACAGGGCGCGGCCCGCGGGGCGCAGGTCGTCCGGCGGCGCGGGCGCGACCTTCAGGTGATCGTCTGCATTGCGGATCGTCGGCGGTCGCTTAGCCATTGTTCCAATGATTCGTTATCGGCCAATACTTCATCCCATGTTCGATCTCTCTTCCAGCAATTGCATGGCGGACACAGCAAGTGCAGGTTTGCTTTTTCGTGGATGTAGCCGGGGTATTCATCGGCCCTACTGACAGGCACTTTATGATCGATTTGCAGGTCAAAGAAGTCAAAAAGATCGCCACAAAGATTGCAGCACATGCCTTGTTCGGTGTACAGGTCTGGCTTGTGTTTCCTGTATCCATGTCCCCGCATCTGTTGCTTGAGATTGTATTTCTTTCTTTTCGCAGGGTCAGCCATTATCTTGTCATAGGCCCTGCGTCTTTGTTCCCTGTGCTTTTCGGGATTGGCGACACGGTCGGCCTTTGCTTTTTTCCGCACCCGATCCTTATTGGCATCACGCCATTTCTTGATCCTATCTTGATTTTTGGATTGCCAGTGCTTCAGATAAAGCCTCTGGAGATCCCTGTATTTTTGGGGATTGGCGGCGCGGTCGGCTTGCAAAGCCTCTCGCACTTCCCTTTTTAGTTGATTAATGCATTCTCTGTTTTCCCTTTTTCGCTTTCGCATTTCCCTGTTCTCTTGGCGCGTCAATCCGTTTGGCGCGGGCAGCCTTTCATAAGTTCGTTTCTGCTTGTCCTTCAATAGTTGATGAACGATAGGTGTAGATATGCGTCGTTCGTATTTGCGCCTTTCAATTGCCCGCATCGTTTCGGAGTTGGCTTTTCTATATTGCTTTTCCCGTGATCGGAAACATTCGGGGTTGGCTGCTCGTCGTTTGCGTGCGCCGTCCCGCGCCGCCTTGCGCCGACACGGTTTGCAGTCTGCGCGCAATCCATCATGGTTTTCCGCCGCATGATGGAAATGCTCTTGCGGTTTCAAAACGTTGCAACGCGAACACCTCTTGGCTGGCGGCGTGGGAACGCGTTGAACACGATCCTGTTTGATGCAATCTTTGCACCGAGCAACCAGTCCATCGTTTGTATTCCTATCAACGCCGAACTCCGAAAACGGTTTCCATTGCTCGCATTTTCGGCAACGCTTGCGCGAAGACTGCAACGCATCCAATGCAGCGAGCACTTCGGGCGGCGCTTGGCACTTGGGCGGCATCAGTGAGCGTCTGCTTTTGCAGGTGCGGCACACGCCAGACCTTCCGCACTTGATGGCGTGGTGTTTCGGGAACTCCGAAAACGGAAGCCATGCCCTGCACTTGTTGCACTGTTTCAGGGTATCCAGCAACTCGGTTACTTGGGCAATCATGGGAAAACGTAAATTGTTGGCGCCCTTCAGATCCGCGAGTGTACCGACAAGAGGACGATTAATCTTTCGGTCGGGGAAATGATCCCGACAGGTAATCCCTCACCGCGCCTTCTGCTTGCACGCGTCGACGCGGCCGCGCGCGTCGTAGCGCGTTTCGATGACGCGCCCGCGCCAGTCGCGGTCGCCGTGCAGGCGCGCCAGGCGACGCCTTCCGCGCGCGGCTGGCGTGGCGGGGCATCAAGTCTGTCCTTCCAACCCGGGCCCAGCGTACGTATCCCCGGCGCGGTACCGAGCGCGCAATGCCGTGTTCCACGGCATTGGTTAGCTCAAACATGGGTGGCGCATGGCCACTCACTACGATAAATATGCACATCGTATCCTATCTGTACTTGGCGGGAGCTTGGATAGGGATGAAGTCAAAGATCCACACTGCCGAATGTCTCCGCCAATGCCGCGCGCTGTCTTGGTCTTACGCTGCGTCGGCACGCGTACAGGTTTCAGGGCTGACTGGCAACGGCTTCTGCCGCCTCTTCAACCGCATATGCCCGTATCTTCCATTCCGTGGCCTGCCGCTGGCCGCGGTCGAAATTCACGCCCAGTCCAATAACGGGACGCCGGTCATGACGATAGGGCAGGTGATAGCCCTTGGCCTCAAGCTGCTGCAAGGCATCCTCAGCCGTGCCGTCCAGCTTGTACTCCAGAATGATGACTTTGTCCGGCAGTTCCACGATCGTGTCTATGCGCGCGCGATGCGTACTGATCTCCGATCCGGTTCTGAATCCCATCAAGGCGAAGATCAGGTGCAGAAGCGATTGGTAGTATTCGTGCCGGCGAATATGGATTTCATAGGGGATAAGCTGCAATAAATCGTTGAACTGCGCCATGAAGGCGGCGTAGTCGTCCGCCTGCAGAGCCGACGTCATGCGCGTCAAGGCCTTGCGGGTCGCGCTCGGCGCCTGCGCGTACTCCGCCAGGAGTGCCGTCAAGAACGTTTGCTCCACTTCCCGGTTGGGAAATACGCTCACGCACGCCTGGGTCTCCGCCGCGCATTGCAGCGTCAGGTATCCGGTCTGGAACATGACGGCCTGCAAATCCGGGTTTTCCCATTCATAGTAGGCGGAGCCGATATCGCGGGCGTCTTGGCCCACCAGCTGCCGTATGTTCTCTTGGCTTCGCTTGACCAGTTGTGTCAGAAACGAAGGCGTGCCGGAATCGGCCCAGTAGTTGGCGAATTTCCCGTCATTGAGGCATTGAAGCGTGGAGTAGGGGTTGTAGACGCGTACGCCTCCCTCCGCGAAGAGATAGCCGTCGTACCATCGGCGCAGTCCCTGCCGAACCGCGGTCAGGGTTGTCCGCTGCGTCCGCGCCATGTCCTCCATGTAAGGCGTCAGATAGCTGTCCAGCTCCGCTTCCGTGAAACCCGTCAAATCGGTGAACTCCGGCAAATAGGAAATATCCTTGAGATTGTTCAGGCCGGAAAAGATGCTGGTACGCGCGAACCGCGTCACGCCGGTCAGGAAGACGAACTGCAAATGGCGACCATGAGCCTTGAGCGCGCCGTAGAATCCGCGCAGGACGTCCCGAATGCCCGTTAAGACCGCGCGGTGCTCCAAATTCTGGAGAATGGGCGCGTCGTACTCGTCAATCAGCACCGCGACCTTTTTGCGCGTGGCCAAGCGCGTGATCAGGATGCCCAATGCTTGGTCGGCACTCATGTCGGATGGCGGCGGCGCTTCCCCGAAGGAGGCGTACAACTCAACCATGTGGTACGCCAATTTCGCTTCCAAGGCTTCCGGGCTTTCCGCGCGCCAGGCCGACATGTCCAGACGAATGACGAAATGGGGCGTCCAGTCCCACGCGCGGTCATGGATCCAGGTGCCGGCGAATAGCGCGCGCTCCCCTTGGAACAGGGCTTCCAGCGTGGATACCAGCAGCGACTTGCCGAAACGACGCGGGCGAGCCAGAAAGACGAATTGGTTCTTGGGCTGCACCAAGGACGCGATGCGGCGCGTCTTGTCCACGTACAATAGATCGGCGCGACGTAAATGACGGATGTCATCCGTCGCAATCGGCAAATCCGGTCGCGGGATATCGGCTGCCATATCCTTGATTTGCTATATTTCAGAGGGCGTACGTAAAAATCCGCGTCTTCGCCTTCGCAATCGCTTGGGCCAAGTGCGCAACGCATATCCCCCACACAATATAGGGGCGCATCACTCGGCTCGACTACTGCATGGCTGAGCTTCGCCGTTTTGCGCACAGCCTCTTAGGCCAAGATATCCTAGCCTTGGCTACCGGCTTCTTACGCATGTCCTCTCGCGCTCGTTCAGCGCGCAGTGAATTGTACCTCTTAAAGAACCGCTCTCAAGGACGCGCAGCCGCGATACCGCGTAGGCTTGGACCAGCTCCGTTTGAGCCGGCCGATCTCGGTTTCGATCTGGTATCGGGAGATCTTTCTTATCTTATGGACATGCGCTGGAGTGACGATACAAGCCTTGCCCCTGCCAATCCCGTCGCAGAAGCTGCGACAGGTAGCGGTTCCGTAGAATGGCCCTGCAAGCGGCGGGGCGAATTTGGGCTGACGGTCATTCATGGCCCAGCGTCAGCATATAAGGCCCGTAACGCCCCGTAGAGAGCGGGATCGTAAGCGTCGATGACGGAAATCATTGGTTCAACTTTGAAGCAGGCGATCGCAGACTGGATCTGATCGGCGCCGAAATGAGGAGCCGTAGAGAGGTTCCGTACAGACAGAGCCGTACAGCGGTAGAAGACCGAACGAACTTGTCGCCCTGAAAGGCGGTACCGCCCTGCACTTGTTCCACATGCCCCACCCGGCCCGCCTGTCCGAAGATATTGACCTGCAATGGCTGGGAGATGGCGACTCTTTGGAGGCCGTCCGCGCCGCGAATAGGGCTATTCGCGAAATCTGCGACGCGCTCCATTTGGGTTTGACGGGCAAGATCAGGTTGGGCAAGCCTACGCAGATGTGGTACGTCACCTATGCCCAAGGGTTCCGTGAGGGTATCCCCAAAACCCCGCTGAAGATCGATATTAATTCCGGGGCGCAGACCCTAAGGGAACCGGAAATCGCCGATTCCTGTCAATTGGGGGCTTGGCAAATCCGCGATGTACCCGTCATGGACAAATATGAAGTGGCCGCCGGCAAATGCGCGGCCCTGATGGGTAGACGCAGGCTCCGCGATTTGTACGACGTATACTGAGGTGATGAACGCGCTCGATCTGGATTTCAATCTGTTGCAGCAAACGTTTCTGGCTGTGGGAGCGGAAAGCCACAAAAACTGGAGCCAAGAAGTGCCCCGCGGCCTGTACTACGACGCCAAACGTATGAGTGAAAGAGTGCTGCCCCTGCTCCGTACAAAAGAACAGGATGCAATCAGAGACGATTTGCCTGCTTTTGGCCACCTTCTTTTACGCGACGCCCGCGCTTTCATAGACCGCCTGCGTACCTATACGCCGGAACAAGAACAATGGCTTGAAGCTCGCCTGAGCGGCCGTCTCGCCATAGACGATTGGCCCCCCGTCGCCCGCCCATGACGAAAACGAGACGCTCCCTTATACTGGCCGGCTGGGGGGCGATCAACATGGGACTGGCTTACCGGGAATGTGCGATCTGATCCACCCCTTAGAAGATAGCCGCCAGTTCACGGGACGCCCAATAAATATCAACGCAATCTGACGACAACGGCGCTGGATCTAGCACGAACTGCTCCACAGAAGAATGTTGGCAAAAATACTCTGGCAAAACCAATTTGAGGAGATATATCTTACAGACATCTTTGGCTGAAGTGTCATCAATCCGGCTTTAATGTTGATCTCATCCATGTACAACAGGCGCTTAGGGCATCTGTGCCAGACACCGCTTTCGATTGTTATACGCCAGAGTATTATTGGGGTCGAGGCACAGGGCTTGGTCGTAGTCAGCGATGGCAGCGGCATATTGCTCCAACGCGGCCTTGGCTACTCCGCGATTGTTATACGCCCAAACATCGTTAGGGTTAAGGCGCAAGGCCTGGTCGTAGTCGGCAATGGCGGCGGCATGTTGCTCCAACTCTCCCTTGGCATATCCCCGATTGTGATAAGCCCAAGCGTAGGTAGGGTCAAGGCGCAGGGCTTGGTCGTAGTCGGCGATGGCGGCGGCATATTGCTCCAACGCGGCCTTGGCTATTCCACGATTGTTATAAGTCCAAACGTCATTAGAGTCGAGGCACAGGGCTTGGTCGTAGTCGGTGATGGCGGCGACATATTGCTCCAACTCTCCCTTGGCATATCCCCGATTGCGATAAGCCAACGCAAAGTTGGGGTCAAGGCGCAGGGCCTGATCGTAGTCGGCGATGGCGGCAGCATGTTGCCCTAACTCTCCCTTGGCATATCCCCGATTGCGATAAGCCCAAGCGTAGGCGGGGTCAAGGCGCAGGGCCTGATCGTAGTCGGCGATGGCGGCGGCATATTGCTCCAACTCTCCCTTGGCTATTCCGCGATTGTTGTACGCCAACGCAAAGTTGGGGTCAAGGCGTAGAGCATGGCCGTAGTCAGCAATGGCATCGGCATACTGCCTCAAATCTGCCTTGGCTGCTCCGCGATTGTTGTACGCCGCAGCATCGTTGAGGTCAAGGCGCAGGGCCTGGTCGTAGTCGGCGATGGCAGCGGCATATTGCTCCAACGCAGCCTTGGCTATTCCGCGATTGTTATACGCCGCAGCATCGTTGGGGTCAAGACGCAGGGCCTGGTCGTAGTCGGCGATGGCAGCGGCATACTGCCTCAATTTCCTCTTGGCATATCCGCGATTGCTATACGCTAGCGCAAAATTGGGGTCGAAGTGCAAGGCTTGATCATAGTCGGCAGCGGCAGCGGCATACTGTCCCAAATCCGCCTTGGCTGCTCCGCGATTGTTGTACGCCGCAGCATCGTTGGGGTCAAGACGCAGGGCCTGGTCGTAGTCGGCAATGGCGTCGGCATGCTGCCCCAACTGCGCCTTGGCGTACCCCTGATTGAAATAAGCGATGGCGGCATCCCGATCAGCCTGCGAACGAGACCCGATGACGGAGGGCGCAGGCGGGCTGTCCGCATCGGCGCTGCGCGCGGAAACCGCCTCCGTTTCCAAGAGATCGCGCCGGAAATCCGCAGCGGTCTGCGGACGCTCCGCGACCGGAAGCGCCAAGGCGCGCTGGAGGACCGCATGCAAGGACGTCTCCAGATCCGCGGGAAAGGCTATGTCCCGCCCTTGCAGGCGGTCCATGGCCCCGGGCGGCGGCGTTCCGGCGACGGCGTGGTAGAGCGTGGCCCCCAAACAGAAAAGATCCGTATAGGGTCCGAAACGGGCATGCGAACTGTATTGTTCCGGCGCCGCGTACTCCATGGTCAGGATGCGCGTATGCTGCACGGTCCGCCCTGCGGCGAAAAGGCGCGCCGCACCGAAGTCGATCAATACGGTCCGACCGTCCGGAAGCCAGACGACATTGGCGGGCTTGATGTCGCGGTGCAGAAGATTGTGCCCATGCACTTCCTCCAGGGCCTCGCACAGGTTCAGGGCCAGATGCCGCGCCTCGTGCGCAGAGATCGTCCCCGCTTCCTGCAGCCGGGTCTCCAGGGTGGGACCGTCCAGGTACTCCATCACGATGTAGGCAGTGCCGTTTTCGCGGAACATGTCATGGACATCCACGATATGCGGTGAGCGGAAACCGGCGATAACTCGCGCTTCCTCCAAGGCGTTGTCCTGCGCGCGGCGAAAGTCTTCCCGGTTGGCAGTCGGCACGGAGACGCGGGTACCAGCGCGCATGGCGCCCATGACGGCAGGAAACAGTTCCTTGATGGCGACGGGCCGCCGGAGTTCCCGGTGCGCGCCCTTGTACGTGATGCCGAAGCCGCCTTCGCCCAGCACGCGTCCGACGGCAAACTGGCCGTGATGCAGGGTGCTGCCGACCGGCAGGCTGCGCGCGGTCTCCGGTTCGCGCGCCGCGCCGCAGCTGGGGCACGGCCCGGACCCCGGAGGCAGGGGCGATTGGCAGATGGCGCAAAGATCGTCAGTCATGGCAGCCCGTAGGGAATGGATGATGCAAAAAGCATTTTATGGGAACGTCGGATCAAACGCCGTCTGCACGCCTGCGCAGGACACAAGGGCGGTTGGCCCAGGCGAGCCAGTCTCCGCGCGCGCATCCCCCATGGTCAATCGGGATTGCCTGGACGATAGGTCTTTCAGGCATCAATTGCCCATTGGCCTCGCAAACGGTCGAGAGCCGATGTCCAGCGCACATTTCAAGTCTTTAACCTGAACATTCGACTTAGCTGCTTGGACGCCGCGTGCCCGATGTGGCGCAGGCTATACTGATTCAATAACCCCTATAGTAACGGGGCTGACGTTCAATCTCATCGGCCTTGACGGCATCCCTAGCCACACCATATCGGCAATAGGAGCCGCCTCCCGAAAAAGTATCCCGAAGCGCGGAGTTCAATTGACGGAACAGATCAGATCGAGATTTGTCAAACAAAAAGTCTGAAAGATGTCTGATGGGATCCGCCTCTTCATTCACCATGGCGGGAATATTATGGGTGCCGCTGGCGAAGTCGATGCGGAGGGCGGCGAGTTGCATCAAGACCTGCTGAAAGCCCTCAAAGTCATGGTCCTGAATCAGACGCTCACCGGTGGCAGCCAAGTGCTGAAAACAGCCTGGATCCAAATACAGATGTGGAGATGCCGCCAGCATATTCTGGAAGATGGCGATCAGAAAACCGGGTTGACGCCACAGAATACCGAATTCGTTGCTCTTGAGCTCTTCCAGGAACCGCTCCACGTCGTGATCTTGTCGCTCTATGGCACGCTGAGCTGTCTTCGACAGGTTTTCGAAGGTCTGGATTTCCGGCGTCGAGGCCACCTCGCGCAGGTGGCGGTTGAACCGCGACATCAAATCGTCCAGTTCCGAGCACCGGATGGCTTCGCGGTGCTCCTTGCGGACCTGGCCCAGCACCCGGCGGCTTTCCAGCACGTACTCGTGCGCCTCTTGCGCGCTATCGGCATCGGGCTCGTCCGGCGTCAATCCGGAGGCGACGGCCAGCTTCTGTTGAATGCGGCCGAGACGGGGATCGGACACACTTTGGGCCAGCGTCCTAACGCGATGCAACGTTTCGTCCGCTTCCTGCTTGATCTGGGCCAGACCCGCCGCCGACGTATAGTCGCGTTGCCCTTCCTCGCGCGAATAGAAATTCTTCTCCGAAAACCGCGCGTCGATCGATGGTATCGACACGTGCAGGCTGATCTGGCCTGAGTCCAGCACCTCGTATTCGCAAACGAGATCGTCACCGACAGCGATGACGCCGTCCTCCAAATCCCGGCCGGCGATCTTCATCACGCCAATGCAACGATTGTCGCTCACCGGGTCTTTAATGGGCCCTTCCCAGAGCTTGAAGGTCAGTGCGTCCTCCGTCCCGGCCTTGAGCGCTTTGTATGCCTTAAAGCGATGCATTCCTTTGGCCGGCAAGGGCATCCCTTCTTCCACGAGGTAGACCGGACGCGTCTTGGTACTGCCGATGCGCTCCAGAGTCTCAATGCTGATCGAGTGGGAAGCCGGAATAAAGTCGGTAGAGGCCGTACTCCAATCCACGGTTGCGGCGAATATGCTGGCACCTTCGGCCACCGCCGTCATGGGGTTGATATCGTTCGCGCCCGTACTGTCGATCAGGCCCAGCGCCGACGCGACCTTGTCCCGCAACGGCTTGTAGTGGGTGGGGCCGCCGATGAAGACGATGTGTTCCATGTCCTCGTTGGCGAACCCGGACTTGTCCAGGGTCTCTTGCACGGCCTTAATCGTATCGTTGATCTTTTCGGCGATGACCCGTTCGTAATCCGCCCGGGACAGAGGACATTCAAAGAAGATTTCCTCACCGTCCAAATCCCGCAAGTCGATTTCGGTCTCGTCCATCTGGATGAGAGCGTCTGGTTGGGCAGACAAGGCGATTTTGGCCTTCTCCGTGGCCCAGTGCGCAAGACGCATGAACCGCGCGTCCACATCGTCCGGCACATTGAAAGTTTCCCGCAACCAAGGCAGCAGCACGTTTCTCACCAGGGCGCGGTCAAAGTCGTTCCCGCCGCACATCTCAATACTGCCCGTCGCCAGCAGTGATACGTGTCCGTCCATGTACTCCGCAACGGTGACGTCGAACGTGTCGCCCCCCAGATCGTAGACCAGAAACAGGCCCTCCGCGGTGTTGGTCGATTGCGCTGCGCACATGACGGCGGCCACAGATTCCTGCACCAAGGCGACCTTACCCAAGCCTGCCAATTCGGCGGCCTGCATGGTCGCGTCTTTCTTCATCTGGTTGAAGGCGACCGGCACCGTGATGATCTTGCCGATTTGGGGATCATTCCGCATCTCTTCAGGCAAGTAATTGAACAGAGTTTGCAGGATTTCCTTTGAACACTCCTCGGGCGTCAGAGTGAGATTCAGCGCGCTGAACCGCACCGGCGTATTCGTGCCCATAAGGCGCTTGAAGCGTTGCGCCACGTTGCCGGGACTGCGCGGGGCGCTGTCGTACGCGCGCTGGCCGACGTACTGGGCGCGCCGTCCGCCGCGTTGGCCGATGTACAGCGCGGACGGCGTGACGTCGTTCTGCTCCGGGCTTTTCCAGATGCGCGTGTCAAGGCCGTCGTAGGAGCAGATCGCGCTGTTCGTGATCCCCAAGTCAATCCCGATGAAGCCGCCCATCTGCGAACCAGACTCGATAAGCGGGCAGTCTGCATCGACATTGCGCGCGGAAACCGCCTCTGTTTCCAAGAGATCGCGCCGGAAATCCGCAGCGGTCTGCGGACGCTCCGCGACCGGCAGCGCCAGGGCGCGCTGGAGAACCGTACGCAAGGACGGCTCCAAATCCGCGGGCCAGGCTATGTCCCGCCCTTGCAGGCGTTCCACGGCTCCGGCCGGCGGCACGCCGGTGACGGCGTGGTAGAGCGTGGCTCCCAAACCGAACAGATCCGTATAGGGGCCGAAACGCGCCCGCGGGCTGTACTGTTCCGGCGCGGCGTACTCCACGGTCAGGATGCGCGTGTGCTGCACGGTCCGCCCCGCGTCGAAGAGGCGCGCCGATCCGAAGTCGATCAGCACGGTGCGCCCGTCCGGGAGCCAGACGATATTGGCGGGTTTGATGTCGCGGTGCAGGAGATTGTGTCCATGCACTTCCTCCAGCGCCGCGCACAGGTTCAGGGTCAGATGCCGCGCTTCGGACGCGGAGAGCGTCCCCGTTTCCTGCAGTCGGGCTTCCAGGGTGGGACCGTCCAGGTACTCCATCACGATGTAGGCGGTGCCGTTCTCGCGGAACATGTCATGGACGGCCACGATGTGCGGCGAGCGCAAGCCGGCGATGATCCGCGCTTCCTCCAGCGCGCTGTCCTGCGCGCGGCGAAAGGCGTCTCGGTGCGCGGTCGGCACGGAGACGCGGGTGCCGGCGCGCACCGCGCCCATGGTGACAGGAAACAGTTCCTTGATGGCGACGGGCCGCCGGAGTTCCCGGTGCGCGCCCTTGTACGTGATGCCGAAGCCGCCTTCGCCCAGCACGCGTCCGACGGCAAACTGGCCGTGATGCAGGGTGCTGCCGACCGGCAGGCTGCGCGCGGTCTCCGGTTCGCGCGCCGCGCCGCAGCTGGGACACGGCCCGAACCCTGGAGACAGGGGCGATTGGCAGATGGCGCAAAGATCGTCAGTCATGGCAGCCCGTAGGGAATGGATGATGCAAAAAGCATTTTATGGGAACGTCGGATCAAACGCCGTCTGCACGCCTGCGCAGGACACAAGGGCGGTTGGCCCAGGCGAGCCAGTCTCCGCGCGCGCATCCCCCATGGTCAATCGGGATTGCCTGGACGATAGGCTTTTCAGGCCTCGAATTGCCCATTGACCCCGCACAGGGTAGGATATACAGGCTGGAAGGCGCGCCCCGGACAACGCAGCTACTCTTCGGCCTTCCGAGTTTCCGCAGTTCATTATCATTTCCCCAGTCAACGACGATGGCTTCCAATCCCGTTCGGGCCCACATGGACAAATCCAGGAAGGAACTCCTTCAACTGGATCGACGCAACAATCTGCTGAACTACAAATACCGCCAAAAGGGCATCGAAACGGCAGGCGCGCAGCCGGGAGCCGTTTTCGAAACGCTCGTGCTCAAAGGCCGGGCCATGTCGTTTCGGGAGCGCGCCGCGGAAACGCCGAGCGCCTCCGCGCGGGCGGAAGGGCGTACGACCCAACTGCAGAGCGTAGAGACCCAGGACGCGCTGGACGCGCGCCTGCGCGCCATTGAACGCCATGCGCGCACTTCCATTGAGGAACAGGGCGTCAACACGCTGTTCGTCGCTCTGGGCATGGTCACGTGGTACGAAGACGACAGCAGCCAGACCGCGAACAAGGCCCCTCTGGTTCTGGTCCCCGTCCTGATCAAGCGCAAGGACATCAACGCCCCTTTCCAGATCGAGTACGACGACGAGGACGTCGTGACCAACGAGTCCTTCCGGGAAAAGATGCGCCTTGAGTTCGGGTTGGAGATACCGCTCTTCGACGCCGAGGCGGAGAAAGAGGCCGTCCAGAACCTGGACGCCCACTTCCGGCAAGTGTCCCAGCGCATTCGCCGCCAGCCGCGTTGGGCCGTCGATGCGACGAGCGTCGTGCTCGGTTTCTTCTCCTTCAACAAGTATTTGATGTACCAGGATCTGGATGCCGACCGGTGGCCTCCGGGCGCGGGGCCCGAGGACAATGAACTCATGGACGCGCTCTTCGGTCCGGGCTTTACGAAGGAACCGCCGTCCAATCTCAGCGAAAGCGATCACCTGGACGAACGCCTGCCCGCCGAGCACGCGTTCCACGTGCTCGACGCGGACTCGTCGCAAGTGCTGGCCATCGAAGACATGAAGGCCGGCCGCAACCTGATTATTCAGGGCCCTCCCGGCACGGGCAAATCGCAAACCATCACCAACATCATCGCCGAAGCCATCGGCCAAGGCAAGACGGTGCTCTTCGTGTCGGAAAAAAAGGCGGCGCTGGAGGTCGTGAAACGCCGGCTGGACAGCATTCATCTGGGCGTCGCCTGCCTGGAACTGCACAGCCACAAAACGACCAAGACGGCCGTCCTGGACGAATTGAAACGGACGCAGACGCTGGGCCAGCCGGATACGCAGGGCGTCAGCGCGCCTTTCGACCGCCTGAATCTGACCCGCCAAAGGCTGAACGCCTACTCGACGGCGGTCAATACGCCGGTCGGCGAGACCGACGTCACGCCCCACGACGCTTTCGGCGAGCTGTTGCGCCTGCAACAGGCAGAAACCGCACGGTCCGAGTTGCCGCCCGCCGTCGGCCCCATTGAAGGCAGCGCGACCTGGACGCCGGCGGAATTCAGCCGCAAACGCGAGGCCGTCAAACGCTGCCAGGAGCGCCTGGCGTCGCTGGGCGCGCCCAGCCAGCATCCTTTTTGGGGTACGCGTCTGACGCGTCTGCTCCCGTCCCTGCGCGAACGGCTGCAACGCAAGTGCGACGAGACGGCGCAGAGCCTGAAGGCGTTGGCCCAGGCCAACGCGCAGTTGGGGCAACGGCTGAACATGTCCAGGCCCGGTCGTCTGGCGCAAACCGACGTTCACCTAGATCTCGCGGCCAAACTCCTGGCCGCGGGCGAATTCCAGAGTCTCCGTCTGCAGTCCTCGCAATGGAGCCAACGCAAGGACGACATCGTCCGCCTGCTGGACGCCGGCCAACGGCTGGCGGATTTGCACAGCCAGTACGACTCCGAACTTACGCCCGAGGCCTGGCAAGAGGATGGCCAGGAGCTGGCGCGCGCATTGCGCGCCCACGGCCGCGCCTGGCACCGCTTTCTGTCAGCCGATTTCCGCAGAGCCAATCGGCAGTTCAAGGCGTTGTGCCGTTCCGGCCAGTCATACGCGCTGGAAGAATGCCTGGCCATCCTGGAAGCCATACAGGAAGCGCAGCGCCTGCAAGCCAGCATCGAACAACTGGCCCCTGGCCTTGACGAGGTTTTCGGCGATCACGGGCAAGGGACCCGCACGGATTGGGCGACGGTCGGCCCCATGGCCCGGCAGTACCTCGAACTGCAGGCCGAGCTGGAAAACGATCAGTCCGCTTCCCTGTTCGCGCAATCCCTGCAAGCGCTGTCCCGCGCCGACCTGCAGGCCCTGCCGACGTTGCGGGACGCCGCCGCCGCGGCGCGCGCGGCCTGCCGTACCCATGCGCAAGAACTGGAGGCCTTGCTGGATCTGGATCCAGAGCGGTTCGGGTCGGCCCAAGGCTTGCAGGCCCTGGACTATGACGCGCAATGGAAAACGGTAAGGACCTGGTCCGACCGCATCGCGGAGCTCCAGGAGATGGTCAATTTCAACGACGACCTGGCCACGCTGCGGCAGGAAGGACTGGCCGTCATTGCGGAGCTGGCCGTCCGCGAACCGACGTTGCACCGTTCGTTGGCAGCGGTTTTGGACAAGGCCCGCTACCAGTCCATCCTGGACCGCGCCTACGAAGAACGCAGCCTGCTGTCCGCGTTCGACCTCATACGCCATCACGGAGACGTCGAAACTTTCAACGCCCTGGATCGGGAAGCCCTGCAGTACAACCGGATCCGGGTGACCCAGGCCCATTGGCAGGGACTGCCGCCCGCCGACGCCGGCGGGGCCGTCGGCGTCCTGCGCCGCGAGTTCAACAAAAGGCGGCGGCAGCTGCCCATCCGGGAGCTGATGGTGCGCGCCGGCCAGGCCGTGCAGTCGATCAAGCCGGTCTTCATGATGAGTCCCCTGTCCATCGCCACCTATTTGCCGGCTGGCCAAATCAAGTTCGATCTGGTCGTGTTCGACGAGGCCAGCCAGGTCAAGCCCGTGGAGGCGCTGGGCGCGCTCCTGCGCGCGGAGCAGGCCATTGTGGTGGGCGATCGCCAGCAGTTGCCCCCGACCCGCTTCTTCGACACGGACGGCGGGGAAGACGAAACGGAAGAGAACGCCATGGCCGACATCGAAAACATTCTGGGGCTGTTCGATGCGCAGGGCGCGCCGTCCCGCATGTTGCGCTGGCACTACCGCAGCCGCCACGAGTCGCTCATCGCCGTTTCCAATCAGGAGTTCTACGAAAACCGCTTGATCGTCTGTCCCAGCCCGGACAAGGACTGGCAGAACGCCGGCCTGCGCTTCCACCATCTGCCGGACACCCACTACGACGCCGGCCGTAGCCGGACCAACCGCGGCGAGGCCCAGCGCGTGGCCCGCGCCGTCATGGAGCATGCCGCCGAGCATGCCGATCTCTCGCTGGGCGTCGCGGCTTTCAGCGAAGGCCAGAGCCAAGCCATTCTGGACGCGGTGGAGACGCTGCGCCGTCAGAACCAGGACCGCGAAGCCTTCTTCGCGGCGCATCCGGACGAACCCTTCTTCGTCAAGAATCTGGAAAACGTGCAAGGCGACGAACGGGACGTCATCTTCATCAGCATCGGCTACGGACGCGACGCGCACGGCCGCATCGCCATGCGCTTCGGGCCGCTCAACAACGAAGGGGGACACCGGCGCCTCAACGTGCTGATTACGCGCGCCAAGGAGCGTTGCCACGTGTTTTCCAACATCCAGGCGCACGATATCGATTTGGGCCGGACGCATGCGCGCGGCGTACGCGCGCTCAAGACCTTTCTGGCGTTCGCGGAAACCAAGGAACTGACCGACGTGCCTTACGCATCCGATCGGCCCGCGGGTTCGCCTTTCCAGCAGGAAGTGGCCGATCAGCTGCGCGCCCGCGGCTACACGGTGCATGACGAAGTCGCGTCCGGCGGGAAATTCGTGGACATCGGCATCGTGGATCCGGAACGGCCCGGCGCGTACCTGCTGGGCATCGAGTGCGACGGCGCGACGTACCACAGTTCGCGCTCCGCGCGGGACCGGGATCGCTTGCGGGAAACGTTGCTCCGAAATCTGGGCTGGGAATTGCACCGCATCTGGAGCACCGACTGGTTCCAAAATCCCGGCCAGGCCATGGACCGCGCGGTGGAGGCGATTGAACAGGCCAAGTTGAAGCAGCGCGCGCAACCGGTACCCAAGCCGAACGCAGTTCCCGCGCCGGCGCCGCGGCCGGAGCTCAAGCGCCAGACCGTAACCGCCCCCAGCCGATTTGCCGAGGTGCGCCCATACGCGTACGCCGAGCCCGCGGTGCAGCGCTATTGGCTGAACCAGGATTCGCTCCCTACGCGGAAAGCCTTGGCGCAGTGCATTGCGGACATCGTCGCCCGCGAGAGTCCCGTGCATGTCAACGAACTCATGAGTCGCATATGCCGCGCCGGCGAAACCAGGGTGACCAAGACGACCCGCAGCGTTCTGGGCCAGGCCATACGCTTCGCGACGACCTCGTCCGAATATCCCGTCGCCGCGAAGGACGGCTTCCTTTGGTCGCCTGCCATGACATGCCCGCCCGTGCGCGACCGCAGCGAACTGCCTGCGGCGGCGCGCAAAATCGACTATATCGCCTCCGAGGAAATTGCCGAGGCCGTCAAATTGGCGGTCAGCCACGCGCGCAGCATAGAGGCCGCCGAATTGCCGCAGGAAGCGCTCAGGCTCCTCGGGTTCAAAAGGGTAACCCAACCCATGCGCGGACGGTGCGAGGCCGTTATCAAGGACCTTGTGGCCGGTAAGCGCCTCATGACCGTTGACGGATACCTGATGCTTCCTTAGCGGAAGGTAACGGAGGCATTCCGTCGCAGAACGCGCGGCCCTATACGAAACGACATCTCCGCGCGAACCCCCGGAAACCGTCTCCCTATCCCCTTACTCAGGCCCTTGCTTGCCTTCAGGATTGGCAAGGCATTGTTTTATGTAAAATTAATGGATGCCTTGACGCAGCCAGATCCAATCTCCCGTCCGCTGTACTCAAGCATAGGGACTTTTTCGTTGCATGACGCGCGTCAATGCCGTGCCATGGCAGAAAGAGACATTCCAGTCAATATGCGTAGAAGGCCGCTTACGTGAAATGGTTACGCGCTGACAACCGCGTTGCGCCCTGCAGGCGCAGATGCGCGTCGGGTAGGCGAGACGTTACGTGCGCGCATTGACTTGGATCGGCGACTACACCGCCGTTCCGTTCCGGAGGGTTGCTCCATGGTTCAGAGTGCCGCATCTCTGAAGAGGTCCGCGGCACCGCGCATCGCGGAACCATACTCGCCGCATCTGTGTAACGCCTACCCCGAACTGTATCCCGTTGGGCGGTCCGCCTTTGAATGCCAGATTGATCCACAACACGGCGGCGTACTACCAGATGTATTGCTTGCGCGCTCACCTGCGCGCGATCGATTGCCCGTATGCGATCGCAGAGGTTGACGCCCTGCTCCACTCCCGGCCCCTCCAAGGGCATGACGGAGCCTGGGAATACACGCGGCCGAGCGTCCCGGCGTACCGGGAGCCGCAGGCGGATCCGGATCCGGCCGGCGCGTTCCATGTAGACGACGACGGGGCGCCGGATTTAGTGATCGAGATCCTGTCCCGCAGCACGCGGAAGAAGGACATCGGCGTGGGCGGGAAGGTCGCGGACAAGATGGAGCACTTCGGCCTGTTCCGCGGCTTCCGCCTGCAGGATGCTGACTACCGTCCCATCGATGTGCAGGCGGGGCAGGGGTGGCCGAGCGCGGTGCTGGGTACGCGTGGGTATTGGGCGACGAACAGCGCACGTCGAAGAACGAGACGTTCACGCTGACGCGGCTGTGTCGCCCCGGGACGATGACCTGGTACCCCACGATCGCCGAAAAGAATGCGGCCTCGGCGCGCAAGGACGAGGCCTTGGCCGAAAAGAATAAGGCCCTGGCGGAGAAGAACGAAGCGCTGGCAGAGCAAGCGGCCCTGCTGGCCCAATACGTGCAACGATTCGGTCCCTTGGAAGCCGGCGGAGCGACAAGCGCGGGACCCGAGCCATCAAGGCTATAACCAAGTTCCGCTTGCTACGCGGAAGGGGGCAAGACCATTTTTTCGCGCCGTATTTGATATCGGCATGAATATGTCTTAGGCATAAGCCAGGAATGCGTCTTTCTGGACCATGATTTCTTCTACCGGAGGAAGCAACATACTTGCGATAGCGAAAACGCTTGCGCTGGATACCTCCATCGCGGCCAATGTGCTGAGACGTTCCTGGCTGACCTTTTCGTGCAACTTGAAATACTTGTCTTCAGCGGGGTGCCAGATCATGTCCTTTTCGCCTTTGAAGTGAGCGAATCTGACTTGCAAGGCCGCGCTTTCCTCAAGATCTTTCAATGCCTCGTTAAAGGTTGAGCCGTAGCCGCGCAGATCCATCTCCAAAGCCAGCGCGCACCATTCTCCGTCTTCCTCAAATCCGAGCACATTTACGGTTGCGCCATACGTAGCGTTCCTCTGACGGTCTCTCCCTGTCTGACACATCGCGTCCTCCGTAGCCGTCGAATGTTTATTTACGCCTCGACGATAGTCCACCAAGGTATTATGATGCATTATACTCCTCTTGCCCAGCATCCTGATATATACGCGGCGGCCTCGCACTGAGCACGGGCAGCTGCTCCCCGCCCTAGCCAAGAAGACGTATTGGTTGCTATGAAGACGAACGGGACTCGTGTCCCGCAGTCTCTCCTGTGAAACCCCATGCCCACATCAGCGCTGTTCATCAAGCATAGGGCGCACTATGCGTATCGGCTGAATGAAAGGGCATCATCTACCACCGAAACGGCATTCGCCTCCTTACGTTTTCCGAGCAGCGCAATGCATTCCAATGATTATTCCATGCTTCATCGCAACAATCTCATCAACAACATTCTGACTCAGATAGAAGCGGGCGCTACCGGCGCGGACGATGCAATCAGGCTGGAGCGACGGTTTCCTGCCGAGAACCAACGCTGACCTTGCATTGCCTATTCCCGTCCTCGGCGCATGTCGCACTGTCAATCAACGCTGTGGGTTGCTTATCCTTCCGCCATGGAGTACCCTATAGCATTGCCGCCGTTGCAAGCACGGGTCGAGAATCAACAATAAGAGGCACTCTATAATGCGTTCGTCGTTTCGAGTATTGGATCTCAGCATAATGCAGGACGACTACCGGGACAAGGTAGTCCAAGCGGCTTTAGAGCATTACGCGCAAGCGGCGCCCCAAACCAAGCACCGCCTTGAGAATGCGCTATCCCGTATAAACATTAAAGGCGGTTTTCGCAATCCGCTCACAGCGCCGCTACCGCTACTGAAACCTCACGTAATACAGGCAACCAAACAGTCTGACTCTGTCTGGGGCGCTATTCTGAATACTTGGCTGGAATCACACAAGAATTTACAGGACAACGTTTATGGCTTCTTGGTATCCAGAGGCGAATCCGTCTCCAAAATCGAAGAATTAGGGGAAGGATTTACCAATTATTGGACACCGGAAGAAATGCAAGAGGCTCATGCGGCATTCCAAACTCAAAATCCGGATTTTGATGACGATGACGTCAAACTTATGCTTTGTTGCCTAACGGGCCGGGCGCCGATTGCCTTGATCTGGGTGAAATGGCTTCGCGAACTACAAGAGCTGCCCGCGGATTCTCCCGAATGGGACTCAATGCCGGAATTCATCAAGGTGCTTGAGCATTCAATAGAGAGCAACCGCCAAGCACGCGAAGGGACGCAACGCCTACGACGCGCGCTTGAAACTTTGATCACCCAAACGAGTGAGGAACTCGACTACTTTGAGTATTCCTCGAACGTTTCTGAATGGGCTGCCGAGGCCTGTTCAGCCGCGGAAGCGGGCAAACTGGTTGAAGAAGTGGAAAGCTTCACTGAACGCTTGAAGAAATACGGCGGAATGCGCCAAAGTCCCCGGCCCGCATCCCATGCCCAAGACCTTAAGCAAAGCAAAGAACGCGAACAAGAAGCAAAGGCGATTGAGGAAGCGTATCGTTATCTTTCAGACAGGCTTACCCCTCCTCCTGCTCCAGAACCGCCCCCTCGGCCTGGTCTTGGAACGAAATCAGCAGAACCTCAGAGCGATAGCCGCCAACCCGCTGATAAAGCCTCCCGTCAAGAAGGAACTGACCGGAGGGATGCGGATTTGGCGGATCAGGAATCGCTCGCTCCTTCTCGACAGGACAACGCGGAAAGCCAGGAGAGAGAAAAAGGCGGCGATCCAATCAAAACGGAGAAATCCAATACCCTAACGCTGCATGCTTCAAAGGAAATAGCCACTCAACTTCAAGATAACGACCGCAAAGAACTCTGGCATGGTTTGCTATGGGCCTTCGTATACGAAGATGAATTGCCCGCTGCATACTGGCTAGCCGATGCGCTTGAGCAATCTGCTGATCAGTCTGCGCCCATTCCCTCCGCTCTCTTGGCCGCTGTTCAAGGCGCGCGCTGGCTCCCGGCCTATACGGGCGTTTTCGTTCAAGATCTCCTTGAACTGACGACGAAGATCCAACCGTCTTCTGAAGAGGCTCAAACCATGATGGGAGCGGCGGCCGCTCTATGCCCTTCCTTAATCGCGCCAGGCAGCGGGATGCACGGTTGGCTCAAAGCCCCGTCCCCCTGTCCCGCCCTCCATAACTTGGTGGAGGCCGTAAAGAAATTTTCCAGTTTGGGCATTGCCTTGCAGCCTGAGGACTTGCAAGGCGCAACAGGAGCGGATGAATATCAACGCAATTTGGATGAAGCCTCCGAGGATGCCCAGCGTTGGTTACAGGAAGCGCCGCGCCAGCGTCTTATAGCCAAACGCGCCTCGGACGTCTGGCGTGAATTGGCAACGCCGAAAGGCAAACTGAACGAATTGGTTTCATCGGTGGCGAAAAACAATATTGAAAACGCAGAAACAATACGCGGGAGCCTTGCCCAATGGGAAGACAGAAGCTATGCTGCTGACCAAATCTATGAGATTGACCGACAGCTGGTGGGCAGAAAGGCCAAATCTCTTCCTCTTCAGGGTTCAGCCCGCCAGAAACTGATGCGTAATATTGAAAATGTCTGCGGACTGGTACGGCGTTGGTGCGATATCGCGATGCATATAGTAGAGAGCGAAAGGCATGGAAGCAGTTTTCTATTCGACAAGGTGAATGAACTCAAACATGCGCTGCAGGCGTCTTTGCCTGAATGGCAAAATGACTTACGCCGTCTAACGGAACGTTCTCAACCTGCCGACGTGGCTGCGGCCGCGGCCTGTCTGGATAAAGCAGTCAGGCAATTGGAAGCAATGCTCAATTCCCATGCTTCGTCGGAAGAAAACGGCAAAACCGGCAGTCAGTCGGTACAAGAACGGCTACCCGTTGAAACCGACAGTCTTCAGAGTGCGTTGAGGCGCTTTCTGCTGTGGTTGCCTGATCTTTCCTTGAATAAGGACGGATATCCAAGCGCACCAGAGAAAACTCTACGGGATCTGCGCGACTTCGCTTCTCGCAGGGATTCCTTGCATAAAGTATTTCATGACTGGCTGGAGCGACAAGATTATCGCTTCGCCGACGATATCCTGAGATTGGTTCAGGACGATGGAACGAAGAACGTTGAATGGTTCAGAGAATATCAAGAGCGCATCGAAAGTTCGCGACAGAACTTGCAGGAACTGGCAAGCCAGACTGAAGAGACGATAGAACAGGCCTTGGTCGATGGTATTATCAGCGAAGAGATACGCGCGGAATATGATGAGAAGGTGAATACCGCGAACTCTGCGGAAACCTTGAATTTTCGTCCCGCCTATACAACGTTGCATAAGGTCAAAGAGGCCGTTTCGCAAGATCGAGCAAGGCATCTTAAAGATTTAGAGACCAGTTGGCGGGCATTGGCCGAAGGATTGTCAGGCCTGGACAATGAACTGCAGAAACGAATTTCTGAACGCATGCAGAAAGAGCTGGAACGAAAAGACACTCGCGTTGTGGAAGAACTCATCGCTTTGCTCCAAGAACTGGAACCGGGCAAAACGCCAGACGAACGTTGGCGCCGCAGTTGGCACACCACAGGCCATAACGAGCTGTCGCAATATCAGATTGAAGCGCAGCGGTTTCAGCAGGAACGCAGGCACGTAGAGGAATGGCTGCAGCATGCACGGGTGGAAGGAATCATCAGAACAGTCAAGCAAGGAGGAGCAGGCAGAGGGCGCTTCGCCAAAATACCTGCGCCAAGAAGAGAGGAAGCCATAAGAGCGTTGTCCGATTGGCGCAAATTGAAACAGATCGGGCCGAAAAGCCGTAGCGGACATCAACTGCAAGCGTTGCTCAGGTCGCTCCTGCATTTTCTCGGGTTTTCATTTGAATCAGAGGATATGAATAAGGAGGAATTTCCCAACGTACGCAGCGGACAGGATTGGCTGTATACCCAAGTGGCCATGCAAGCCAGTCAATCGCTGGTGGAACCGATACCGCAATTCGGTTCGCAAGCCCAAGGCAGTTACGATTTGGTCTGTCTTTGGCAGCGGCCCGGAGTAGAGACCATTGCTGCTCGTTTGCAAGAACTGCGCTTGAGCATGAGAAACGTTCTCATTGTCTACCTGGGACGGCTGACCAAGCCGCAACAACGCGACATTATCCGAACCTGTCGGGAGCGGGAATTGGCCCTGGCCTTCTTGGATGAAACCCTTGTTGTCTTTCTGGCCCAACAACGCGATGCGCGCCTGCCTGTATTCTTGCGTTGCAGTTTGCCTTATACTGCGTTGAATCCCTATACGCCTTTCCAGGCCGGCGACGTTCCGCCGGAAATGTTTTTCGGAAGGAAAGACATGATTAGGGAATTGCAGGATCAGGTTGGCAGTTGCCTGGTATACGGCGGAAGGCAGTTGGGAAAATCCGCTTTGCTCCGCCATGTGGAACGCCAGTTTCATCACCCTGAGCGAGAGCGTTTTGCGTGGATTGAGGACTTGCAGTTGATTTTTGATCCCAATGCCGGCCGATACCCAGCGAACGTTTGGAAAGTTTTACGGGACAAATTCAAGAAGGAAAATTTGCTGAATGCAAAACTTTCCACTGACGATCCTGAAAAAATCGCCGAATATATTCGAGAATCTTTGCGGCAAGCCCCTCAACGGCGGGTTTTGGTCATGTTCGACGAAGCCGACGACTTCCTTGACGCCGATTCCAAAGAGGGCTTTCGGATGGTTCTGGCATTACGCAAACTGATGCTGGACACTCAACGGCGGTTCAAAGTCATCTTTGCCGGCCTCCACAACGTCGGACGCTTTCAAGGCATTGCCAACCAACCGTTAGCGCATTTTGGAACTCCGCTCCGCGTGGGCCCTTTGGAGCCGTCAGCCGCGCGACAGCTCGTGCAGCAGCCCTTCGAAGCCTTGGGGTTCAACTTTGTTGACGCCAGTGCAGTTCTGCGAGTATTGTCATATACCAATTATCACCCGGGCTTAATCCAGCATTTTTGCCAAGTTCTACTCAAGCACTTGCGGAACAGGACGGGGAACGCTTTGCCTCCCTATCAGATCGAACGCAAAGACGTGGAAGACGTTTATCGAGACGGTCAGGTACGCGAGGCAATCCGGGAACGTTTCGATTGGACATTGGCGCTTGATCCTCGATATCAAGTCATAACCTGGACGCTAATTTCTGATCAGAAGGAAAAAGAAGAGGGAGGCAATACCTTCAGGGCGTCCTACCCTCGCAGTGAATTGCTTGAACTGGTAAGCGAATTGTGGCCGCAAGGCTTCAAGAACACGTCAGTATCCCATATGCGGAGCCTGCTTGTCGAATTGGAAGGTTTGGGCGTCCTCGCCCAAGATTCCAATCAGCGTTATCGTTTGCGCAGTCCCAACCTGGTTCGCCTCATGGGAACAGTATCCGATATAGAAACCCGCCTGCTGGAAGCTTCCGAAAAGGAACCGAGAATCAGTTTTGACGCCGATAGCCATCATGCTTCTTTTGAAGATACAGCGCATCAGTCTTACAGTCCTTTGTGCTATGTCCAGGAACGCAACTTGACTCAACGTCAGTTTGGAGTAGGCCTGATCAGCGCCTCTGATGCGCTGGGCTTTCCCTGGTTGGAACATTCCATTAAACGTTTTTATCAAGCCGGCCTCAACGAAGGAATAGACACCGGCATTCCGGACGTCCGACGTATGGATAGCCAACGTCTTGGCGAACGATTGGAAAGCCATCTGGAAACTCATCGCGATCAAGACCTGATTGTTTATGTGCAGCCGTCTCCTGCCTCAAGCAAGAAGGATTTGCAGCATGCCGTCGAAGAAGGATTAGAGTTTTGCCGGCGGCGGCGGCGCACCAAAAAACGCTGGTTACGCGTGTTGTTTCTCTTTGATGCGGCAACGTTTTGGACATGGCTCTCATTGCCTCCATCGTTACGCAAAGAGATCGAAGATTCAATGGATGCCGTAGAGTATCCGCAACATTGGACGTACAGCGGCGTCCAGCAACGTCTTGAACAACACCAGAAATTACATAGCCAAGAAGTCTGCCAGACCATCCTGGAAGTTACGGGAGGATGGCCTCTGTTGCTGGACGAACTCTTCAAGGTCTGCGAAAATCAAGACGATCCAAGAGAAGCCTGCCGTCTGATTCAAGAACGGTTGGCCAGGCCGGGCATGGAACTCAACGGCAAATTCCGTCAGGCCCTCGGTTTGGAGGTCAACGCGGCTGCGTCCCAAGTGTTGAATTTTGTTCTTCAGGAAGATTCAGTCCCAAGCGACATGGTATCGCCTGAATTCATAGAAACGGCAGGGTTGAATTCTGAAGAATGCAGGGTCGCGACCGAATACCTCTTGCACATGGGTTGTATCTCGAAAGATGACGATGCAGACGAATTTTCAGCAGATAGCATAATCAAGCAAGTAATATAAGCCTCTTGCGAGTCTTGTTCCCTCTACGCTCTTTGCACTGCCGAGCATTCAACGTTTTCTCGACGGACTGATCGAGGATATCTCCAGCGGACGAAGCCTTTTCGTACTATTGCCTACCGGAGTTTCCCTTAGGCACTTCGGAGATTGTCTCCGCGCGGAATTGGCGCGGCGCGAATTTTCGTTTCAAGAGATATCCTTGGCAGCTCTCGGCGACGATCAACCTCCCTTATCTGCACTGAGCGAAAATCTTGACATCCGTTGGCCTGCTGAGGACGCAGCGGCTCCTGAGATCGTAATCTTGGAAGATTGGGACCGGGCAGCGAAGACACAGCCTGCAGAAATTGGGGATACTTTCTGTCCAAGTGGGCCCGGGTTTGCCAGTCTTGGATTGACGATAGAATTTACGCCCCTGCACTGTGTCTGCCAAGGACGGCAACATCATTGTTGCCTGAAATTCCGGAAAGCAGTAACGTCATCTACGTGATGAACTGCCTCTGGAGCGTTCTGCATGCGCCATCAGGCGCGCCTAGAGGTTCTGGCAACGCCCCAAGCATTCGGAAACGGATTTCACGACTATGCATAGGAGGCTCTTGCTCCTGCCAACGCGTGGATCGCCCCCAAGAGACCCGTTGATTTCAGAGCCTTTTTACGAACGCAGTTTAGCGGTCACGGAACTGGGTAAAGTCAACCGGCCGGCCTTGGGCCGCGCTCTCCAGCAAACCCTCCATCATGATCTGCACCTCCAGCCCGTGGCGCAAGGGCGCCTGACACGCCTGCCCGTCCAGTATGCAGGCCACGAAATGATCCGCCACGTTCTGCCAGGCCTGATCTTTGTCGGGCGGCAGGTCGATAGCTACGTTGCGTTCCTTGCCGCCTTCCGTTTGGAACAAGGTCAGAGGTTCCAGGGTCGCTCCGGCTTCCGTGCCGAACAACTCGATCTGCAACTCCGGCTTCTGGTGGCTGGCCCAGAAGCTTTCGATGATGAGGCCCGCGCCGTTGGCGAAACGGATGATGCCGCCGCCGTAGTCGTCCGCCGCGAACTGGCTCCAGTACTCTTGGGGCACCTGTTTCTGGAAACCGAAATACCCTTGGCCGCGCGGTCCGAATTGGGCCCCGGCCACGCCCGTTACCCAAGCGGGTTCAGGCATGCCCATGATCCACCACGCGGCATCCAGATAATGCACCCCCATGTCTCGGAACGCGCCGCCGCCTTTCTGGATGAAGCCCAGGCTCCAATCGGGAATGCCCCGGCGGCGCACGCTGCGGGCGCGGGCGTAATAGACGTCCCCCAACTGGCCCTGATGCGACAACTGGCCCAGGTACTGCACGCGCGGGGCGAAACGGGTGGACAGGGACATCATGTTCACGATGCCTGCCGCCTCGGCGGCCTGCACCAGCTCCTGCGCCGGGGCCACCCCGTCCGCCAAGGGTTTCGTGACCATGACGTGCTTGCCCTGGCGCACGGCCTCCAACGCCACCGGCACATGCCACTGGTTGGGCGTGCCCACGAACAACGCGTCGACTTCCGGACTCGCGCATATCTCTTTGTAGTCCGTAAAGCGCAGTTCCGGCGGTTCCGGCAACTGGGCCGCGACCTGTTCCATGCGTTCGGGCAACAGGTCGCACAGGGCGTTCACCCGGCACCGCGGGTTGGCGGCCAAAGCCATGCCATTGGTCCGGCCGATGCCCATGCCGATGATGCCGACTCTGACTTCATTCATGGTAACTCCTGTCTAGGAAGAAAGGGGAGATGCAAGCGTCTCCGTGATTCTGCCCCAAAAGCGGGCGTAAGCCTCGCTCCATGCATCGAAATGCGCCCAAGGTACGCGGGAACGCGGCTGGATCCGCAATGTCGGTCCAATATAGGGCAACAGACATCTTGGGAAATTGGGACGGGCACCGTATAGATTTTACGGCTTGGCGTGGGAGTAGCCGCAATGTTGAAAGCGACTCTCGGTGGCTGGCTGAAGACTGCCCAGCAGCCAACCTGCCTATGCTTTCTCCGGAGCGCCAGGGAACATAGCGTCTTGGGACTCTGTCTTCAACGGACAATCAGAATACGGGGCAAAACATCTGTTGCGCGCCAAATCTCCTGGTTCGCCAAGCGGTAGCTTGGCCCCTATGACCGGGACGGCGCCATAGCCTTAAGATAGCCGTTAGCATAGAATGCACCGTTATTGGCCGGCTCCGTCCCTGTGGGCAATACAATACGATGAGCATAGGCCTAAGGTATCCATGCGCAGGCGATTCCTCGAGTTTTTCGCGGGCGACGACATGGCCCGAGCAGGACTGGAGTCTGGTTGGCCTTGCCTATGGGCCAATGACGGCGACGCAAACAACGCTGAACCTGCCGGAGTGCCTTGGCATACGCAAGCGGAGCCCCCCCAAAGAACCGAAGGCGCTTCGATAACGCGGTCGGATGCCTCCGTACACCAGGCGGAGGGCCAAGTCGTCAAATCTTGCTGTTCGTTACGAAGAACAGCGTTCATTCGCGATGGCTATCGCCGCGGGAGGCCACGCGGCTAATGGGTCTGCCTGATCACTACCAACTGCTCTCAAACTACAACCGCGCTGGAACTGCTCCGTCAGCCCAAGACTCAGGAGACGCTGCGCGTATTCGTCATCGCGGCCACGCATCGCCAGCGTTTGCGCCAGCTCCGTACGGTTCTGGGGTATGAGGCTGGGGGGTTCGCGGGGCCCGCGTACGTCCTTTCTCTGTTGCCCTCGCCTGCACTCCCAGTACGTAGAAAGGGCGCGGTGACATGCCCCAAATCAGCTACGAAACCGGCGCGGCATACTGAAAAAAAAGAACTGACGCGTTGGACCCGGATTCAGCGCTGTTAGCGGATGCCGCGCCTGACAGGCCTCGCTCTGCTATATAATTCGTCAATCCGAATCCTTCCATCCACTGCGCGCTTGTCATGTTCGCTCGTCCCTTGCGCATTCACATGTGGTCCGGCCCACGGAACATTTCGACAGCTACGATGTACGCCTTCCGCCAGCGGCCCGACACGCACGTATTGGACGAACCGCTGTATGCCCACTATCTGGCGCGAGCGGACATTCCCCATCCCGGCCAGGAAGCCATATTGGCCGCCATGGAAACGAACGGGACGCGCGTCATTCAGTCCTTATTGCATGATCCCGCGCCCAAGCCCGTGCTGTTCATCAAGCATATGGCACACCATCTGATCGATCTGCCTTGGGATTTCATGACAGAGGGCCGTCATTTCCTGCTCATCCGGGAACCGCGGGCCATGTTGCCGTCCTTGGCTCGGGTCATCGGCCACCCTATGCTGGCCGATACGGGCTTGGCCCTGCAAGCCAAGCTACTGGAGCATCTGCGTACCTTGGGGCACAAGCCGGTGGTGGTCGACTCCCGCGCGCTGTTACTGGATCCGAAAAGCGTATTGCAAGTCCTTTGCGCCCACTTGGATCTGGCCTTTGACGCGCAAATGCTGCGCTGGCCCGCCGGTCCCAAACCCGAAGACGGCATTTGGGCCCCGCATTGGTATCAAGCCGTGCATGCCTCCACGGGCTTTCAACCCTATCGCCCGCCCGCGGGGCCCTTCCCTGAACAGCTCATGCCTTTACTGGCAGAATGCCAACCCTACTACGACCAGTTGCTTCAATACGTGATCCACACGCCATCGGTCATCTAAGCATGATCCCTACGCCTGTACTCCCTGACCCGCGCAACGCTGCCATCCTGGTTCACGTAGGCGGCGAACTCCTGCCGCGGGATCAAGCCAGGATTTCAGTGTTCGACAGCACTGTCCAGGGAGGCGACGCGGTCTGGGAAGGCTTGCGAGTCTACAACGGACGCATCTTTCAGTTGAACGCCCATCTGGATCGCCTCGTCGCCTCGGCCAAAGCCATGGCCTTCGCCGACATCCCCCGGATAGAGGACATCAAGGGGGCAATCTTCGATACGCTGCAGGCGAACGGCATGCGCGACGGAGTGCATATCCGGCTGACGCTCTCGCGGGGCTTGAAGGTCACTTCGGGCATGGACATCCGGCTCAATCAGTACGGGAGTTGCCTTATCGTACTGGCCGAATGGAAAGCGCCCGTTTACAACCGGGACGGCATTCGTCTCATCACGTCTTCGTGGCGACGCAATTCGCCCCAATGCATCGATTCCAAGATTCATCACAACAATCTCATCAACAACATTCTGGCCAAGATCGAGGCCAACGCCGCCGGCGCGGACGATGCCGTCATGCTGGATCTGGAAGGCTTCCTCGCGGAAACCAACGCCACCAATCTTTTCCTGGTACGCAAAGGAGCGCTGTTCACTCCCAGAGCCGACTATTGCTTGCCAGGCATTACGCGGGGAGTGATCATTGACTTGGCCCGGGAGCGCGAGCTCACTTGCCACGAAACTCGCTTGTCCTTGTCTGAAGTCTATGCCGCGGACGAATGCTTCACGACGGGTACGATGGGCGAACTGACCCCGGTCTTGGAAGTAGACGGGCGGACCATCGGTCAAAGCAAGCCCGGTCGCGTTACGCGGCAATTGCAAAAGTGGTTCGATGGCCTAACCGCAGTTCAAGGAGAACGGTTGCCTTTCCACGATACATGACAACAATACGCGACAGGCGCAAGAGGATCCATAACAAGCAATTTATCTAACCGTACCTTGTTGATTGCTGCGCATACGTTATTGACTCATATCTATCCACTCAAAACTGTCGCGAGACCTCACAATCTCCTCGCAAGGTTCGTCATCGGCAATCAGATACAGTTGATCCCGAGCGCGGGTCATGGCAGCATAGAGATAACCTCGCTCCAAGAGGCGCTTTTCCTTTATTTCATCCGGATCAATCTCGGAACCATCGTTGGATGATGGAAGTTCGGGAAAACGGGAGCGAGCCAAATAGGGAATAAGCACAACACGAAATTCCAGGCCTTTCGTCGTTTCAAACGAACCTACCCGAATGCCGCTCCCGTCCCCCGTAGCATCGCCCTTCGCTATCAAAGTGCAACTCAGTCCTCTTTCTTGCTCCAAGAATTTTTTTAACTGTTCCGCGTCCTTTCTACCGCGAGTCAATACGCCTATTTGATACCCTTCAATGTTTTCAAGTATTTCTCTGATTTTATCTTCTACGAATTGTCTGTCGCCATTTGGCCCGACCTTGACAAACCGAGGTTTCTCGCCTTCGCCTTTCAGCTCCGTCTGAACGGAACCGAGATCGGCTTTCTTGCCCGTGACACAGTCCAGACCGCGCACTCGCCTTGCCGCTTCATAAATAGCTTCCGTATTGCGGTAATTGGAAGATAGAGAGTATAGTCGCTCACCAATATCAATACTGATTTGCTTTAGATGACTGTGATGAAAGCCGCCTGGCAAGATTTGTTGAGCTTCATCCCCCAGTATCAACATGCTGTCTTCTGGCAGGGGATTCTCGCAAGCACCAGCAACTAGAGATCTTACCAATTTCATTTCCGCTAGACTCATATCCTGTGCTTCGTCCACAATAACCGATCTATACCGTCCCTTCGGTTCATTGCGAGTCACTATCTTGCGCGCTTCGTCCAACCTGTCAACGTATCGAGTAGTGTATCCGTCCCTATCCAAGTCTTCCACTTTTCTATTCCAGGCAAGATAAAAGGACCAGATGAGATCGCACTCGTCTTCGGACCAGCGGCGCAGGCGTCCCCATCGTTTTGAACGGCGGTATTCTTCCCGGCTGCTAATACTACCCCCAAGTATGACCTCTACAATTTCGCTCTTAAGATATTCCTCTCCTAAACCTTCAAGTGTTGATCCCTTGAAGATGCGCTTATACTCGCTATATGCGTCTTTAAAAAAATCCTCATCTATCTTTCTCTGGCGCTCTTTCCATAAGGCATGGTCATCGTCTTCAAGCTGCCCCCAATCCATGCCTCGCTGTTCCCTGTTAGCTTTCAGGATGTTATAGGCAAGATCATCAATGTGGATGAAGTCTACATTGGCTGAACTATCAGGCAAGCGCCGGAACCGTCCTTCAAATTGCTTTAGCAATGCACTACGTTTAGTTGTGAACAAGATCTTGTCATCGGGATATCGATGAACGAGCGTTGCCGCGTAATGAAGCCCGATAACAGTCTTACCCGTACCAGCTGCTCCTGCAATATACACCGGACCGGCCCATGTCTCATGAGCAAAATACTTTTGCTCCGGGTGCAAGAAGAATTTCCATGATTCGAAGTCTTTCTGAAGAGCAATATCCAAAATTGGATTCTTCGTTTTGTCTTCGTCGTCAATCGGAACAGCCAAGATAGGATCAAAGTCATAATATTGACTTTCTGCCCATTGCTCCATGTCGTTATGCGTGCCTGCATTGGCCAGAACGCATACGTTCAAGTCATCATCTTCATACTCTTCAACAGCCAGAACGATACTTAGCCCGTCAGAATCTTCCAAAGGGAAGATATACAGATTTGAGTCTTCATCTCCCAAATGCTCTAGAGCCGGAGATTCTTTTCCATTCCTGAAATCATGAACGAATTCCTTGGCTGCATTACCGCATATCTGTTGTTGTTGCGGCTTCAGCCGGCTTGTTTCAGCATTAATGGCTTCGCTGAACTCTCGGCTACAAAGAAAATCGTAATTGGCATCCGGTTGTAGGTGTTTCATTAGATTTTCCAATTGAGATGCAAACACAGAATATATAGGACATGGTACCATAAACGGGAATGGTGCCATAAATGTTTGAGCAAGGTACCGGACAGTTCATGCCAAGCCAATCGCTATGCTCTCTGCTCTCTAATTATATTGTCACCTTCCGCGCTACCGCTAGGCCGAGCGCCTGATCCTGGTCTGTGACCACCTGAACACCCATGCCTACGCCTCTTTTTTCCGGGCCTTTCCGCCTGCCGAGGCGGAGCGCCTAGTGCTTACGCCCCGGCACGGCAGCTGGCTCCACAGGGCCGAACCGGAACTGAGCATCCTGACGCGGCAGGCCCTGACCCCGCGCATGCCGACGCAGGACGCGGTTCACGCGCAGGTCACCGCTTGGGCGGAGGCTCGCAACGCGGCCCCAAAAGGCATCGACTGGCCGTTCCGCACCGCCGATGCCCGCGTGCGCCTCAAACACCTGTACCCTACAATAGAAACATGATGGAGTGCTAGGCGCGCGCAAAGTGTCGACGATCCGCGATCAGGTAGGACCGCGACGCGTCCGTTCCGGCGGCCCTCAAGGCCCGGGCCGCCCGTCATGCGCAGGCACAGAGAACGGCCCCGTCGATCCGCCAGATTGGGGATCCGGGTGCGGAAGTCGCCTCGGTTACGGCCGAGGACAAGAGCCGCCTCTCTTTAGGGACGCGTCCACCGCGCGCGACCGCGCTGTCCCGCCGCACGGCAGACCGATCCAAATCGACTTGCCTGTAGACCCTCCGGTGCGGGCCAGACGCCCCAGTCGCGCACCCCGTGGGCCTAACGATGATAGACCGCTTTCCCTTCCCGTACGCGGCCGCCACCGACGCCAAGGAGCGCCTGTCTGTGTACGCCCTCTCGCTCAGCACGGCTACGAACCGAATGCGCGCTGCGTGACCCACGTATAGGCCGGAACAGGTATGCAGACAAGATGTGGGATGCGGAGCTCCTGACTATCGGTCATCAGGGAGCCGTCCTCGCGGAGACATGCAAATGGATGGCTATAAGGCAATCGATCAGTCATCGATGTCTGGCTCTGCTATAATTGCCCTTCCATCATGGGGTAGAGAACTGAGTCGCCTTCCTTTGACAACTAGTCCAAAGGATAGTAGATTGCAGGATGCAGATTGCCCAGAAAGATATTCTGACATAGCTTGGATGTTTGCCTTATGTCAAATACTATTCCTAAACACCGCCCTCGCTTAGCGACGTTAACGGAAGTCATAAATATCCTGCGCGACGCTCTAAGAGATTTTGCCATTTTTAATATTTCCAAAGAGGACATTTTGCAATATTACAGCCTATCTGTTGCACACAGTTGCAAATATAAAAGAGAAAAGCTTGAAAAAATACAAAAAGGAGAAAGTGATATTAGAAATATCATTGATATCGATATCGCTTTGCGGCATCAGTTCAGAAGCCAAATTTTGCTTAAAAGAAAAAGAGAATTATTGCGTTCAATGCGAGGTATGGACATCTATCGGAATTGGGTACATTATCCTGATATTGAAGATATATGTGATATGCATTTCAATAAAGCACTCAATCGTATATGCAATCTGTTACGGCGAATGGGAAAAACGGAAGAAGCAAGAATAGTGGAATCGTTGCGACTGAATCCATTTTTTCAAAGTTATTACTTATATCATATGCAATTAGACAGCAATAATACAAGCAATCCAGTATAACAATACTTCATTGTGAAGTCATCATTTGATGACTTGAAAGTTGGATAGTGACTTCTTTACGACATATTTATAAGAATAGATCCAATATTGCAGAGACATGTGATCCTCGTCGGGGCTGATGCTGACGGTGAGAACGATAGTATAATCTAACAAAATTCGCATGACCAAGTACTGGTCATGTTGAGGTAGATTCTGTGGCGCTTTGAGTGCAAGCCAGAGCCCGATAGCGTTGAGATGCGACTTCATCAGTCCCCTCTAGAGCCCGGACATGGGTACGGGGCTCGGGCTTGCACGCCAAAGGCTCCTGCATCGGGCACTTTGTCAGAATTATCTTGTCATATAAGTGAGGGGGACATACGGGGGGCGTACTTGGGAGGTGGAAGAGATTTATGGGGGGAGGGGCTGCGCAGTCGGACGCCTACGCAGCGGCCAGCGCGGAGCCTAGACCGGCCGCACCGAAACCACGACATTGAAGGCCCCGCGGTCCAGCCGGCTGGACGGCGCGGGTGAAGCGCAGCTCCTGCAGTGATCCCAGTCCACGCCGCCGGCCGTGGATGTTGCGGGCACTGGCCCGCGAGCTGGAAACGCGGGGTTGTGACCGTGCGGATATTTAGCTTCAGCCAGATCCAGGTACCCGCCAAAGTACAGAAAACCCAAGAAACGATGGGCGTATTTGTCGTAGCGGGTGGCCACGCGCCGCCACCCCTTGAGCCAGCCGAAGCCGCGTGCCATCGCGTGTCACGCCGGGTACGCCTCCAGGTTGCAGGGTTGGGGATCTAGGTGCCCGGTTCGGGCCGGAATGACAGCTTGGACGCCCCGTTGCGCCAACCAGGCGCGGAAGGCATCGCCGTCATAGGCTCGGTCGGCGATAAGACGGGACAGGGATGCCGCCGTCCAGGCTTCCCAGAGCCCACCAGGGCCCAGGCCTGGATGCTGTCGTGGCGCTGACCGCCCGTCAGGCGCAGATCCAAGGGACGGCCCCTCGTCGATCCGAGATCCTATAGACTTTTGGGTTGCAGCCGCCCCGGCTACAGCCGAGCGCGGGATCTGCCCCCTTTTTTGGGGTGCGCCGACGGCACTCACGTGCGCGCACCGAATCGTGCTGTCCAGCCGCACGGCGGACAGATCCGGGTCATCCGGCACGGATGGCATCCGGCGCACCCAGAGTCCCCGGTCGCACTAGGCCGCCTACCGACGATAAACCGAGTTTCCCTTCCCATACTTGGCCGGCCACTGGTGCCAAGGGGCGCCTGCACGGGCGATCCAGACCCGATTCCCTAAAAAGACGGCTGCAGACGGCATAGCCCACGTATAGGCTAGGACAGGCGTGCAGGTAAGGTGGAAGGCGGATCCCCTGTGCGTCCATCAGCGGCGCGTGGCGGTTGGCCTGAGGCACTCCTCAAGGCTTATACTTTAGATCGTCGTCCCCAAGGCTAACCGCTGGCACACGCGATAGCCAATCCATAGCCTCCATAGCCGCACGATTGCAGGGACTGGGCATGGGCTGAAGATAAATGTCCACACGGCCGTGTCCCGCATCAGCTACGAGACGGTGCGTTGCGCGTTAAAAAAACAAACTTATGACCTGTTGTCAGATGCTGCGCGGTTATCCGTCGGTGTATGAAGCAGACTTCGTGATCCCGATGGAAACGGTACTGGGTCTCTATAGCCAGCCCTATGATGCGCGCTATCCGGTGATCTGCAGGGACGAGCACCCCAAATCGCTGCGGGCCGACAAGCGGACGCCACAGTCGGCGTGTCCGGGCCGTCCCGACGGATACGCAGCGCGGCACCTGCACTCTCTGGATGTTCGTGGAGCCGCTGGGCCCGTGGCGCACGGCCCACGCCACCGCCCGGCGCACAGGCGTGGACTAGGCGCGCTAGGTACATGCCCCGCGCGACCGCTAGGCCGAGTGCCTGATCCTGGTCTGCGACCATCTGAACACTCATACCTATGCCTCTTTTTACCGGGCTTTTCCGCCCACCGAAGCGCGCCGCCTGGCCCGGCGCGTACAGATAGTGTTTACGTCTCAGCACGACAGTTGGCTCAATATAGCCGAACCGGAATTGAGCGTCCTGACGCGCTAGACCCTGCCCCCGCGCAGGCCGCGGTCCACGCGCAGGTCACCGCCTGGACGGAGGCCCGCAACGCGGCCCCAAAGGGCATCCAAACGTCTACGGTCATCCGCACATGTGCCCACCGAGGTTTGCCGTCTGTGCCCTACATACGTCTGTATCTCTGCAAGCCTGCACACGGGAAATATGCTAGACTCTGGTACACTGACTGTGCAAAACGTCTATCCATAGTTGATTTACACCCTTCTCTATGTCAAACGAAATCCCCAAACATAGACCTCACTTGACGACATTAGCTGAAGCTATCAATATCTTGCGCGATGCCCTACGAGATCTTTTCGTATCTAGTGTTTCCAAAGAGGCTATTTTAGCAGAATTGGAACCAATTTTTAAAAACAAGAATCGCTCCCAAGCAGAAAGAGATAAATTTGACAAATGCCAAAAAGGGAAAATGGATATTCGTGATATTCTTGATATCAATGTAATTTGCCAATCTAACCTTATCAATAAAACCAGAATTAATGACAAAAAGGGCGTCAAAAATTCAATGAAAAACATGGACAAGTACCGTAATATGGTGTGCCATCCTAGCTTTGAAGATATACCTGAAGGAGTTCTTAAGCGATACCTCAAGCGTATACACACTCTGTTGATAACAATAAAGAAAAGAGAGGAAGCGCAAGTAGTAGATACACTTTGGCAAAATCCATATACAAAAAGCCATTATAAGTATCATATCACAAGCAACAACTCTTTGGAAAGAGCGGAACAGGAACGGGACAAACCTAAGGCCCAGGCTCAAGAAAGCCAACGACAACTCGCTCAGGCTAAGCAAGAAAGAAAGACAGCGCTCCAAGGCTTGGAGAAGGAGAACAACAACGCCATCGCGGAGAAACAACGGGCCATCGCAGCATTGGAAAGAGCGGAACAGGAACGAGACAGAGCCAAGGCCCAGGCTCAAGAAAGCCAACGACAACTCGCTCAGGCTAAGCAAGAAAGAAAGACAGCGCTCCAAGGCTTGGAGAAGGAGAACAACAACGCCATCGCGGAGAAACAATGGGCCATCGCAGCATTGGAAAGAGCGGAACAGGAACGAGACAGAGCCAAGGCCCAAGCTCAAGAAAGCCAACGACAACTCGCTCAGGCTAAGCAAGAAAGAAAGACTTCAGATCAAACATCCAAACTGATGCAAGCAGAACTGGAGAAGGAACGCGATACCGCCATTGAGGGGAAGCGACAGGCCGCCGTAACGTTGGAAAGAACTGTAAGAGAACGTGATGAAAAGATTAAGTTATATCGTAGAACGACCTTTTCGATTTCTGTTTTGGCTGTTGTTGCAGCATCACTACCTTTTCTGCTGAACTTTCAGCAACGAGAGAATACGCGACAACTGACGACAGACAATACTGTGCAACAACCTACCCCTAATTCAGCATCCATTGTGTATCCAACCGCCGAACCTAATCTTGATCCAATGCCCTCGTCCAGCCCAATCGTTATACCTGCAATAGCGCCAACGATTATGCCTACGCCAATGATAACGGCCACATTGCGTCCGTCCCCGGTTCCACCGACGGTCACTCTGCCCCCACTTCCATCTGTACCAACTGGCAAAAGGCCAGAAATTATAACTGAGGTTCGTATGTACGCCGGCCCAAGTATTGAGTTTGAAGTCAAAGGCGAGATATTGCAAGCCGGAACTAGGGTGGAAGTGCTGGGTGTAGATTCATCGAGGGATTGGTACGTTCTCGCCAATCGCTACTGGATCCCTGCACTTGCAGTTCGTTTTGCACCTGACGATCTCACGGTAACCTCTGCCCCTTATGTCTTGACGGGAGCCAATTTACGTGAGGAACCAACCACGGACTCGCCGGTGCAAGGCGGGGTTTCTGCAGGTAATATCATAGTTGTAGTAGGACAGAAGGAAGGCGGTCCTCCTGCAGGTACATGGTATCAATTGGATTCCGGCCTTTGGATTTACGGCGAGTTGGTTGCTGACATTCCTCCAAATTTACCCGTATTTCCTTAACGTATTACTGTAAGCAGTTGCAATCCGAAGCAAATTGCAAACCTATAACCACAAACAGGCATCCATATTTCCTGCCATTACTTCCATTGCAGACAGGCGAAAATCAATTCCGGATGATAGGGAAAACCTGAATAACGAATGTGAATCGGGCTCCCGAACTGACCGTCTCAGTTGCGGGCGTGCAGGCGTATTCCAAAGCATCCATCTTTTTCAGCGCTTTTCGGTACCCGAAACTCGTCGGATGCATCACGATTGTTCTCATTCTTTCAAGTGAGAATCAATCGCATTTCATTCAGGAAACGCGACGGATCTTTGGGCCAACCAAACAATTCGTACGCGTAGGTCAAGGTCAAACTTTCTTGCGCGCGCGTGATGGCGGCAAAGCAATTACGCCTTTCCTCTTGCATTTCCGGGCTGTTATCGCCTTGCTGAACGGCTGACCAAGACGGCAATTGGTCTTCCACGAGGCCAATCAGATAGACATGGCCGAACTCCATGCCTTTGGCTGCATGGATAGTAAGGCAGGGTACAGCTTCTGCCGGAGGTTGAGGTTCTTTGGAACGCAGATCAATGCCCTGCAACAGAATATTCAATGTCACCTGGTCAAGGCCGCGTTCATGAGCGATTTCGTCCACAAGAGCGCGCCAAGTTGCCTTTTCTTCGGGAAACTCCAATGCTCTTTCGGCACTGCCGCGCTCGTCTTCCGAGATGGCATCCAACCACGCCAGACCGTCTTCTATAAAATCCCAGAATGCCAGACGTTCGGAAAGCTTGGGTACGGATTCATCCAGAAATGCTACAGTGGCAGGAGGTAAGAGCGAATTTTCTCGTTGAACGGCGCGGTGCCAAGCGCGTAGATAGTCGCCCTCCTGCGCCATACCGTCAGACACGATGGTGCCGATATCAAGGATCATACCCGTCAATACCGAAAAGGACCGGCAAATGCGTTCCAGCTGCCGGCGATCATGTCGAGCGTTGGCCAAACGCAGCATGGCATGCAACCATGCCATTTGCCCACTGTCGAATTCGTTTTTGCGCATTGCAAGATAACCAGGCACCTTATGTACCTTCAATGCTCTGAGCGCTTCCTGCAACACGCGGCGGGTTCGCGCCAATATGACGCAATGGCTACGAGCGTTTTGGGATCGTTGGGCAATGTCGCGTGCGACCCAATCGGTTTCATCTTCAAGAGCGGAGAAAGATTGCACCGCTATAGGCGCATTCGACCTGTTCCGCGCCTGCGTGCGCAAGGGCATCTTGCCGCGCGCCCGGCGTTGATTGTTAACGATAAGGTGGTTGGCTATGTTGATGATGCCTTGTGGACAGCGATAATTTTCGGGAAGTCGAATTACCGTCATGTCGAAATCCCTTTGGAGATCGTTGATTCGTTTCTGGGCCGGCGCCGTTCTGCTGATACAGTAGCTGGGCGTCGTCTGCTACGGCGAACAGGCTCTTTGTCGGCGCGCCGACAAGGGTTTTCAATATCCGGTACTGGGCTATGTTAACGTCCTGAAAATCGTCGACGCACACAAGGGGGTAAATGCTGCGCGTCAGTCGCACTACGTCCGGCCGCAATTGAAACAGCCGCAAAGCCTCGTTTATGAGGCCGCCGAAATCCAGTACGTTCCTTTCCAGCATCAAACGGCGATACGAAAGCGTAAACGGAACTGACAACTCCAGGCGCGCGTACGCCGTACCGTTGGACGAGGAATTCCAAGGCTTTATCTTCTTCTACGTTCCGGTCAAGAAGATGCGTAACGATGGACAGTAATCGTTCGCTGTTATATTCCATGTCCAGACTGCATTCGCGCGCGGCGGCCATGGCCTCTTCCAGGAGATCCTGGCGCTCCTCCGGTTGCGTCAGAATCGCAAAATCAGGCCGCAGGCCGATGTGGTGTCCATGCTGGCGCAGTATTGCGGCGCAGAACGCATGAAAAGGGGTAAGCAGAATGCGTTCGCGCGCATTGGGCACCAGAAGGTCGATGCGTTTGAGCATCTCCGCAGCGGCGGCATGGGTATAGGTCAACCCCAGAACTCTGAAGTATTCGCCTGCCGTTGCCTCGATGATGCGCGCAATGCGATAGATAAGCACCCGGGTTTTACCTAAACCGGGACCGGCCAATATGAGAAGGCGTCCTTCGTCCCAATGCACGGCTTCAAGCTGGTTGGCATTCAGTTGAGAGAAATCAACCATTACTGTGTTTCTCTTGCCAGTTCAGAACTATGGCTGCTATTCCTCGAATTTGCGGGAATGTCTTGTTCCTCCATCTTCGTTATCCCTTCTTTATCCTGCCTAAAGGGAGACCGGTTCAAGTATATCAACCCCCTGTTTGCATTGCGACCGTGCTCTATCGCGGAATGCCAAATCTGACGAGGTCAAGGTCTTGGCTCGGTGGCGATTGGAGTACAATCTGAAACAGGCTTGAAGCGTGCTGCTACAATAATCTCTGTAGTAACGAGTTTGACGTTCAATCTCATCGGCCTTGGCAGCGTCCTCGGCCACCGCTTCGGCCATAGGATCTGCTTCCGAAAAAGCGTCCTGCAACGCGGAGTTCAACTGGATGAGCGCAACAACCCTGTATGTGGGGTGGCGGGACACAGCGGGTTCGCAAGCATGGTATCCGGTAGGCCGTCTGGACGCCGATATCAAGCATGCGTCTTATCGTTTCCGCTATACCTGCGGCGCGCTGCGGGCCCGCAAGGAAGTCCAATTCCGCCCTACCTTGGAATTTCCCGACTTGTACGGGGATTATCGCAGCGCAAGACTGTTTGCCATGTTCCGAAACCGCATCCTGTCGCCCAAAAGGCCGGATTACCCCAGGATTGCGCGCTACTTGAATCTGCCGGCAGAAGCCGGCCCCATACAATTTCTGGCGGCCGCGGGCGGCCGTCGGAATACGGATTCGTTCGAGGTCTTTCCCAAAATCGAGAAAGATGCGACGCGGTTTTTCTCGTTTCGTTTTTGCCTGTGGGGCGAAGAGTGGCCTGATGCGTCCGCCATGCAGCGGGTAGACAGGCTGAAAAGCGAAGAGGATCTTTGCGTCACGCCGACAGTAACGAATCCCTTGCACGGCATTACGGCTTGGATCCAGACGTTTGACGCGCAGGTTATCGGTCGCGTACCTCAATATTTTGGGCATGATTGGACGTTGGACGATTATCCAGACTGTTCCGCCAAAGTCGTGCGCGTGAACCCTCGCGCGACGACGGATTTGCGGGTTCTGGTCGAAGTCCGAGGCACATTGAACGGACGAGCGCCGATGTCCAGCGCAGATTTCAAGCCTTTGGCCTGAACGTTCGCCTTAGCCGCTTGGTCGCCGCGTGACCGATGCGGCGCAGGCTATGCTGATTCAATAACCCCTACAGTAACGAGCCTGGCGTTCAATCTCATCGGCCTTGGCGGCATCCCTGGCCACCATGTCGGCAATGGGAGCCACTTCCGCAAAAGTGTCCCGCAGCGCGGAGTTCAATTGACGGAACAGATCAGATCGAGATTTGTCAAACAAAAAGCCGGCGAGATACCCAACGGATCCCGCTATTTCCATGCTGCCGGAGTGCGTAAGGCCACGGCTGGCTGCGCAGATCTGAATGGGTTGCGCGAGGGCATCCCAGTCGCGCAGGGCTTTCGTCAATGACTGGATTTTGGCCTCCAGCCGTCTGTCCGAGGCGTTGTTATCCGCTGTTTCGCCAATGTCCTGCACCAGTGCCTTTAGGCGTTCGGCTTTGCCTTCCAGAGAAGTTTGCACTTTGAGTTCGTAGTACGAGTCAACCATGTCTTCAATGAGCGTAGGGCCGTGGCGCGTCCCGTTGGCCGTGGCCTGCGCGACCATCTGCGTAACGGATCGTACGCGGACGGCTTCCGTCAGGCGATTCAGCGCCCCTTCCACGACTTGCCGGTAGTATTGGCGCCGCTCGCGGAGAGCCTTCTCTATCATGGACAGGTCGGTAATCTCCCGAAAGCCGGAAACGATGCGATCCGTATTGATGATCGTACGCAGCGCTTTGGGGCCGACGCTTTCGATGATCGCCGCCAATTCCAGGATCCAGTCCGTGAGATCCGGCAGGTTATGGGCGAAGCGGGCAATGCCCGCCGCCACCAGGTTGGCCTTGGCCAAAACCGGCAGTTTCGTCAGGCGTCGCAGAGAAGGAAACGACTTTTCCAATATGGCAATGGCATTGTAGGCGCGCTTGGGCCCCAGCCCTGGCAACCAGGCGACTTCCGCCGCCAGACGTCGGCGCGGATTGATCAGCTCCGCGCGCGCTTGCCGGCATGTTTGGGGATCCATTGTCAACACGCGCTCTTCGAACAGGGCGGAAATCCGTTGCCGGCTGTCGAAGGAACTCGCCTTCAGTACGTAGAAAGGATTTTGCAGTAGATCCATAGGGCTATCCATGGACTATGCCTGCGCGTGGTTGCCGTCCGCTGGCTGGGGCACCGGTCCAGTCAAACCCGCGTTCATGGCCATTCTCGGTCTGCGCTTCGGCGGCGCGACGGGCAACATCGGTACGCACCGTCCGGCTACAGGGCGAAAAGATTGGCTGCCGGGCGTACGGGCGCAGCCGCAGGAACCTGATGGGCCTGGAGGCTGGCCAGGGCTGCGACCAGATGTTCCTGCGTCAGAAGGGTTTGATCCGATCGGACCGTCCGGCGCGCGGCTTCGCGCACGATGAAAGCCGCATCCGCCAGCGACTTGCCCGTCAAGGCATCCAGCAAAGGATCCAAATCGATATCGTCTGCCTTGGGCAGTTCCGCCAACAGGCAGTCCAGGGCCGCCGCCACTTCCGCGCGGACCGGCATGGACACCTCGATGACGTGATCAAAGCGCCCGTGCCGCAGAATCGCCGGATCGATCCGGTCAATCATGTTCGTCATGGCAATAACGAGCACCTTGTTGGCGCTGGCCTCGGGAATGCGCCTGAGAAATTCCGCGACCTCTTCCACGCGGTGCCCGCCCGGATCGCGACGCCGGTCCGACAGGAACGCTTCCACTTCGTCAATGAGAATCACGGCAGGCGCTGTCTGGGCCGCCCGTTCAAACAGGGTGGCAATGAGCTGGCTCGTGCCGTGAATGTACTGGCTGCCAACGCTGCCGGAATCAATCTCGTACCGGGGCAAGTCCAGAAATTCCGCCAGGCGCTCCACGGCGAAGGTCTTCCCGCTGCCGGGGGGACCGTGCAAGAGAATGGGCGCCGGAAACTCGATGCCGAAGGCGCGGTACTTGTCGCCATGGACGATGATGTCTATGACGTGGTCTTGAAAAAACGCTGCCAACTGGGGACGGCCGGACAGGGAAAAGGTTCGATCCGCCGCGCCGGCCTTGGGGGCTTCCAGGCGTTCCTTGGCCGGGGCGAAGGCGGAGTCCACGGACATGGCCGCCGCCCCGCTCTGCGGCCCCGCAGGCAACGCGGGAGCCTTGGCCGGCAAAGGGAGCCCTGCCGCTTCAATAATCGTCGTCAGTTCAACGGGCGTCCCCCAGCCCATGCGTATGCCCAACAAGTCGAGGGAGTCCGTGGAGGTAACGATCCCGCCCGTCAGCCACGTTCCCAATAGCCAATCGTCCGGCACGCGCTGCGTAGAAGTCCAGACCGGAAGCAGGCGCGAGAATTGCTCTACGTATACGGCATCGTGGAAAGAGCACTCATGCACCCGCGCGCGCGAACGTTTCAAGGCAATGGAGAAAGCGAGCGCGTCGGCTTTGTCGTTCGGAGGCGCGCCGCCGTAGACGGGCGCGAGCGCGTGCCTTACATGGCTGCGGAGGCAGGCGTACCGCTCAGGACCGCACGTAACCTCCTCGAACAAGGATTCGTCCAGCAACCCGGATGTCCACCATTTGCGCGCCAAGGCCGGGCGCGCCAGCAATGCGCGGGTAAGCCCTTCCGTACCGTATATCTGCCACTCGGCGGCGCTGAAAAGAAGCGTCTGAATTCTCTCGCCGTCGGCGAACTCGTAACCCTCGGGCAACCACTGATCCCGCATCCGGTTAGCCCCTGACGATATTCACCATGGCGGAAATGTCATGGGTGCCGCTGGCGAAGTCGATGCGGAGGTCGGCGAGTTGGACCAGGACCTGTTGCAGGCCCTCGAAATCATGGTTCTGGATCAGGCGCTCGCCCGTGGCGGCCAAGTGGCGAAAACGCGCCAGGTCGGAATACAGATGCGGCGACGCCGCCAACATGTCCTGGAATACGGCGACCAGGAAGCCGGGTTGACGCCACATGATCCCGAAATTGTTGCTTTTGAGTTCTTCCAGGAACCGTTCCACGTCGTGATCCTGTCGCTCTATGGCCCGCCGGGCCGTTTTCGACAGGTTTTCGAAGGTCTGGATTTCCGTCGCCGAAGCGTGCTCGCGCAGGTTGCGATTGAAGTGGGACACCAATGCGTCCAATTCCGATTGCCGAATCGCTTCGCGGTGCTCCTTGCGGACCTGGCCCAGCACCCGGCGGCTTTCCAGCACGTACTCGTGCGCCTCTTGCGCGCTATCGGCATCGGGCTCGTCCGGCGTCAATCCGGAGGCGACGGCCAGCTTCTGTTGAATGCGGCCGAGACGGGGATCGGACACGTTCTGGGCCAGCGTCGTAATACGATGCAGCGTTTCGTCCGCTTCCTGCTTGATCTGGGCCAGATCCGCCGCCGACGTATAGTCGCGTTGCCCTTCCGCGCGCGAATAGAAGTTCTTCTCCGAAAACCGCGCGCCGATCGACGGGATCGACACGTGCAGGCTGATCTGGCCTGAGTCCAGCACCTCGTATTCGCAAACGAGATCATCGCCGGCGGCGACGACGCCGTCCTCCAGATCCCGGCCGGCGATCTTCATCACGCCGATGTAATGATTGTCGCTCACCGGGTCTTCAATGGGCCCTTCCCACAGTTTGAAGTTCAGGGCGCCGTCCGTCCCGGCCTTGAGCGCTTCGTACGCCTTGAAGCGATGCGTTCCTTTGGCCGGCAAGGGCATCCCCTCTTCCACGAGGTAGACCGGACGCGTCTTGGTGCTGCTGCCGTGCTCCAAGGCCTCGATGCTGATCGAGTGGGAGGCCGGAATGAAGTCGGTAGAGGCCGTCTCCGTCCGGGCGATGACCAGGATTTGCGGTTGGGGCAACGCGGCGCCGTTCCGGAAAATCTGCACCTCGAAGGCGTTGTTCCCCTTTGACAACGATACCTCTACGCTCGCCTCGTTCTCAAGGCGCGCGCGGCCTGAAATCCAGGCGGTGTCGCGATTTTTGATCTGGAATTCGTAGCCCGCGGCCACGGGCGTTCCGCTTTGTACGGTAATCCTAGCTTTGTCTTCCCGCGTCCGCGTGAGGTGATTGAACGTCACGCCCGCCAATTCCTGACCGCGCCCGGCCGAGATTTGTTCGCGCTCGCTTTTGCGCGCCCGATTGGCCGTATTCCAATCCACGGTTTCCGCGAAGATGCTGGCGCCTTCGGCCACCGCCGTCATGGGGTTGATATCGTTCGCGCCCGTGCTGTCGATCAGGCCCAGCGCGGATGCGACCTTGTCCCGCAACGGCTTGTAGTGGGTGGGGCCGCCGATGAAGACGATGTGTTCCATGTCCTCGTTGGCGAACCCGGACTTGTCCAGGGTCTCTTGCACGGCCTCGATCGTATCGTTGATCTTCTCGGCGATGACCCGTTCGTAATCCGCCCGGGTCAGAGGGCATTCAAAGAAGACCTCCTCGCCCTCCCGATCGCGCAGGCCGATCTCGGTCTCGTCCATCTGGATGAGCGTGTCCGGTTGGGCCGACAAGGCGATTTTGGCCTTTTCCGTGGCCCAGTGCGCCAGACGCATGAGCCGCGCGTCCACGTCGTCCGGCACGTTGAAAGTTTCCCGCAACCAGGGCAGCAGCACGCTTCTCACCAGGGCGCGGTCGAAGTCGCTCCCGCCGCACATCTCGATGCCGCCCGTCGCCAGCAGCGACACGTGCCCGTCCATATGCTCCGCGACGGTGACGTCGAACGTGCCGCCCCCCAGATCGTAGACCAGAAACAGGCCCTCCGCGGCGTTGGCTGATTGCACTGCGCGTATGACGGCGGCCACGGGCTCCTGCACCAGCGCGACTTTACCCAGGCCCGCGGACTCGGCAGCCTGCATGGTCGCGTCTTTCTTCATCTGGTTGAAGGCGGCCGGCACCGTGATGATCTTGCCGATTTGGGAATCGTTCCGCATTTCTTCAGGCAAGTAGTTGAACAGAGTTTGCAGGATTTCCGTTGAACACTCCTCGGGCGTCAGAGTGAGATTCAGCGCGCTGAACCGTACCGGCGTATTCGTGCCCATGAGGCGCTTGAAGCGCTGCGCCACGTTGCCGGGACTGCGCGGGGCGCTGTCGTACGCGCGCTGGCCGACGTACTTGGTGCGGCGTCCGCCGCGTTGGCCGATGTACAGCGCGGACGGCGTGACGTCGTTCTGCTCCGGGCTTTTCCAGATGCGCGTGTCAAGGCCGTCGTAGGAGCAGATCGCGCTGTTCGTGGTCCCCAGGTCAATCCCGATGAAACTGCCCATGGCTTACTCCTTCCGCTTCAAAGTGACTGTCCCCATTTTGATCAAGTCGCCTTCCGGCCCCATGATGATGGGCTGGAGCATCTGCTCCACTACCAGATCCGGTTCGTCCGCGTCGAAATCCTCGATGTTGAGAGGCGTGACGGCCATGCCCATATCGTACGGCTTGCCTTCCAGGTTGACGATCTGAAGACCGGCTTTCTTCAACTCGGTCTCCACCTGCCTGTCGTACCAACGCCAGCGGCTTTCAAAGCGTTTGCGTTTGGGCGCGTCGATCTGGGCCAGCATGCGGTCGAACACTTTCTTCAGGCGCCACGATTCCACGGCGATATTGGTCAACGATTCCGTCATTACCTCCGGCTTTGCCCAGGCCGGATCGCCCGTCTTGGCACGCGGCGCGGTCGGCGTTTCGCGGGGGATATCGCTGACGGAGGGTTGCGGCAACCCGCGGTCGGCGTCAGGCGCGGGATCCGGACGGACGTCTTCCGCCGGCGGTTCGTCTTCCGGTATCGTAACGGGCGTATCGGGCGTATCGGGCGCGGCCCGTTCCGTATCCGCTACCGAAGCGGGTTGAGCAGGCTCCGGGCGATCCAGGACTTGGGCAACCAAGGGCTTGGGCACGGCGCTGGGAGGCAGAGGACTGGCTGCCGACTCCGGTCGCGCCTCAATCGCCCGCGCTTGGGCGTCGGACGTATCCGGTTGCGCGGGCGGAGGCGCCTTTTCCGAGGCCAAGCCCAGGCTCGCGCCTACGCCCCAGGCCAGACTCCAGAGCCAGAAACCCGTTTGCAACCAAGCGGGATCCTGTCCCCGTCCCGTGAACAGCCAGGCCCAGACCAGCGCCGAACCTGCGACGCAGCCCAGAACGCTTCCCAGCAGCAGGCGGCCCATCCGATGGCGTCGGGACGTCCAGCCCACGAAAACCGGCCAGAAGACGGCCGACAAGATTCCCAACCCCAAACTGAAACCTGCGGCCCCCAAAAGCAGGGGCAGGACGTTCGCGCGTACGTTTTGCTTGGCCGCGGCGTAACCCAGCACGGGCCCAAGGCCCATGACGAAAAGCCCTGCCGCGGCTCCGCCCGCATGTCCCATACGCAGGAACCACCATCCCAGCCAAGCGGCTCCCGCACTGCCGATCAGGGCGGCCAGCCCGGTTCGCCAAGAGAAAGCAGGGTGCGCGGATGCAACGGGGGTAGACACTTTCAAAAGATGACCGTAAGGTTAAAGCACTGCAACCCGACTTGCTTGCCGCGGTCCTTGCCCTTCGCGGACGCAAGACCAAGCCTGGCGGCAACGTACGGCGCCGCATCTCGTTGTTCGCGCAATACCGGCGCTGACCGCGTTGACGCTGGTCAAACCGCAACCGTCGGCCGCGATCATCCGCGTCTACGGGGCGATCCGCTCGGTTCGCGCGCGCATTGCAAGCCAAGGCTGAATGCGAGAATCGTACCACCGCGTCAGGGAACCCGACGCATTTTAACGCGTTGCCGCCAAGCGCCGCGTGGGTTCGCTATGGCCGCGATCGGCCGCGCCCCAGACTGATCCGTCGCGTTGCAGCGCAGTCCGGGTTTGCCTGCATGGCTCAACGGCTACCTTCCCATCGACAGCAGTCCGGCCAAACATGCAGGCAACGCAATCTTATTGTGTATTATGTCGAGAGTACGCGGTACGCTCGTCCGTCAACGGCCGATGCCCTGATGGGGCCCGTCAGCGCGCAGGGCCGGCGTCCCGTCTTGGGTTGCGCGTCTTACGCGGTTATACGCATCCCTGACAAGATCCAACCATCCCCCTATGCCTGACAACAGCAGCCAGCATAAGCAACTCCTAGAAGCGACCCGGCGCGAGTTGCGCCAAGCGCGGTTGGAACTCGACGCCCTGCAAACGGAAATCGACAATCTGGAAATCAAAAAGGGCAAACTGCAGACGGAAATCGTCCGACAGCACGACCAACTGACCGCTGTCAAAAGCGAAAACGCGCAAAACAAGAAAAAGCATCCGGCATGGATGCTCGTACTGCTGATTGCGCTCGGCCTCGGATACGTCATCAATATCGCCCTCACCGGACCTGCCTTGTTTGCGGCTCTTTCCGCGCTGAGGTTGCCTTTCGTACCTGCCTCTCTTCCGATCGGCTCGCCTAACGACGTCCCGTCCGCCGCCCCTACGTCTACCGTTCTTCCCACGCAGTCAACAGGAACACCCGCGGTTGAAAGCGCTCCTCTCCCCGTGCCCCGCGTCAAGGCGGATACCGCCATCCGCCGCGGCCCCAGCGACCGTTTCGAGGCCGTGGCTACCGCAGAAGCTGGCGCGGAGATCAAGCCCGTAGCCCAATCCCGCGACGGGTCTTGGGTGCAGTTGTCCCTCGGCCTGTGGCTGCCTGCGCGCACCATTGACCGCTTGCCCTCCCTGCCGGTGGCCCGGAATATCCCCGCCCCGCCAACGAGTACGCCTACGCCTTTCCCCGAACCCCGCGTCAAGGCGAATGTCGCGGTCCGCCGCGGCCCCAGTGCCCGTTTCGAGGCCGTGGCTATCGTAGAAGCCGGCGCGGAGATCAAGCCCGTAGCCCGATCCCGCGACGGATCTTGGGTACAGCTGTCCCTCGGTCTGTGGCTGCCTGCGCGCACCATTGACCACCTGCCCTCCCTGCCGGTGGCCCGGAATATTCCCGCTTTACCGGCCGCGTCCGCTGATCCGCCCGCGCCGCCCGCGCCGACAGTATGGGCCACCGTGAATAACGAATACGGGGCCAACCTCAGAGAAGGTCCAGGAACGAACTTCGACACCGTGCGGGTATTGGAACCAGGCGAACGGGTAAAGCCGATCGCGCGTACCCGCGACGGAACCTGGGTGCAATCGGATGAAGGATGGTCTATGCGCAGCTGTTGGACAATGTGCCGGACAGTCTGCCAGTGGCCCAATGAGGTGGCAACCGCGCCCCTTGCTATCAATCAGAAAGTTGCGGACAGGGCGTAAAAGGCCTATTTGCACCCTCTACTGGCCGCGCTCCTTGCCCTGCGGTCGTTCCTGAACTCTCAAACGCGTGCCCCGGCCCGGGAGAGAGGCCCATGCGTAGTTCTGCCTGGAGGCTTCCCGCGTACCATCCTTGCCTTCGTTCGGCGGCTTGACGAAATTCACGCCGATGCCTACCGCGCGTTTGCCTGTAGAGGCGTATTTGTCGAGATAACCGCGGTCCTTAATCTGCTCCAGCGCTTCCTCCGCGCTTTTATTCAGCCTCAATTCGAACGCGTAGAAAGTGTCGCGCGTTTCCACCGCGATGTCGGCGCGGCCCCTGCGCGTAGGCGCTTCCGCCTCCACGCGTAAAACGCTCTGGCACATCGCGCAGATCAAATGGAGCGCGATCTGAAAGTTGCTCTCCGCAGCCAATTCCGCATAGGCGATCCGATCCAGAATCCGATCGAAGGCGGCCAGCGCCGCGCCGCAATCGCTGGCCTGCAAAGCCGCGGCCATATTCCGCACGAGTTCCCCCTCCGGGCTGCCCCTGCCGATCATCTGGCCTAGACAGGCGTAGAACATGCCCTCCTGCAGAGCGACTTCCACTTCCCAGTTGGGGAAAGCCAATCCGAGCCGGCCCTCTTCGTCCCTTGCCAGCGTCAGAAAACCCATTTGATACAGCAACGCGTTCAGGGAGGGACGCCGCAAGTCAAACGTAGAGCGCACGCCGGCCGGGTTGAAGTCTATATCGCGCAGGGTATGGCCCTGGGTCGCCATGTAATGGAACAGGAACTGGGTTTTGCCCACATCCAGCCAAGGGCGCGGCCATTCCGTGGCTTGAATATCCTGCGCGTCTTCGGCGTGCGTCAAACGCTTGAGAACGGTCAAATACGAAATCGGGTTGTATACGGGGGAACCGGTCAGCGCGAACCGATAGCCGTTGTAATGACGCCGCAAAGTCTCTCGCAGGGCCGCCGGATCTTGGCCGCAGTGCGTAGCGGCCGCCTGGAGATGATCGGCCAAATAACGATCGATTTCGGCTTCCGTAAACCCGCAGATGCCGCTCCAGGAGGCCAGGTCGGATACGTTCTGCAGGTTGTTCAAGGCGGAGAACAGGCCCGCGCCCTCGATTTGCGCGATGCCCGTAACCATGACGAAGGATAGCGCCTCGTCCCAATTCTTCAATGCGCGATAGAAGTCGCGCAGATCCGACTGGGTTTCCTGTTTGTCCCGGTCCGAAAAAGTGGGTTTGGTTAGCAGGGCCGTCAAGGGCGCGTCATATTCGTCCACGAGGACCGCGAACCTTCCGCGTCGTTCCTGCAGGCGGAAGAACAGGCTGTCCAAGGCGTCCCAAGGCTCGTCCTCCGACAACGCAATGCCAAAACGGCTGGCTTCCTTGCGCACCAGGCCCAACAGGGAATTGCGCACGGCTTGCGGCGTATTCCCTGCCACGCGCGCCATGTTCAAGTTCAAGACGGCGACGCGCGGCACCTCCGCCAGATATCCTGACTCGGCAATGTCCAGCCCTTGGAACAGAGCGTCGTTCGGGCGGCCCCATAGATGCGCCAGGGTGGAGATCAGGAGCGATTTGCCGAACCGTCGCGGACGCGCCAAGAACACGTAGCGCATCCCTTCTTCCAGCATGCGTTGCAGATAGGCGGTTTTGTCGACGTAGACGTAGCCGCCTTGGCGGAGGAAAGCGAAGTTGGCGGTATCAAGCGCCAAGGGCGCAAGCGGCATGGAGGCGCTCCGGCTCAGGGCATTGACTGGCTGCCATTATATCTCTCTACGACGCATCGCGACCGACGGGAATGCATGCGCAGGAGGCATGATGCCAAGGGCTGCCTATGGGAGAACATCAGGCGAGCCACCGCTTTGAGGCTGCACATCGCCGTCACGCCATCGCTCCCTTGTTTTTGCGGCCTCGCTGCAAGCGGACGGATTGCAAGCACTGATAGCCATCGCGGCAGAATACGCTGCACCACAGGCCGGTTCATGGCCACGCTCTTTATCCGGTTGGCGGTCAATTGTACAATGGCAATCTTATGACGACTCGTCCTTTGCCGTCCATCCCCGCCGACACGGCGGATTTCGGAGCCATTCGCCGGCGCAATCAGGTGTATGTAGACAAGACGGCCTACATCGAGAAAATGCTGGCGACGCCGTTGGACTACGTGTTCCTGGCCCGTCCCCGGCGCTTTGGCAAGTCGCTTTTGGCCTCCACGCTGCACCACCTGTTCGCGCGCACGGACGATAGCCTGTTTCGCGGTTTGTCCATAGAGGCGACGGGTTTTCTGGCGCGCGTGCCACGCCGCCCGGTCTTGCCCTTGGATATGTCCAAAATGGCCGCGAACCCGCGCGTAATAGAAAGCCAGTTGCACTGGCGCGTCGATATGGCGGCGCAGTTTTTGGGTTTGGAGAGGCCGCGCCCGGATCTGCCGCCCGGCAATGCTCTGGAAGACGCTATCCAGCAGTTGCGCGTACGCGCGAACGGGCAATCCGTCGCCGTGCTCATAGACGAATACGACGCGCCGCTGACGAAACTGCTCGGACGGCCCGACGTCGACGACGAAGCCAAGGAGGTCGCGCTATCCGCCCTGCGGGACTTCTACGGCGTGTTGAAGGACCACCCCGCCATTGGATTCGTTTTCATGACGGGCATCAGCCGCGTAGAGGGAGCCCATCTGTTTTCGTCCCTAAACAACATGACCGACATCTCGCAAGACATGGAGTACGGATCCGTTTGCGGATTTACCGAACGGGAGATCGACCAAACCTTGCCTATGCACATAGAGCGGGCCGCGCAGAATTGCGGCGTTGCGCCAGCAGGCATCCGCGCTGACATGAGGGCGCACTACAACGGCTACCGCTTCATGCCGGACAGCGAGCCCGTTTATAACCCTGTGTCCTACCTGCACGTCTTGCAGGAACTGCAGAATCCTGCCAACCTTACGGTGTTGCAAGAGCGCGGGTACCCGCGTCCGTGGATCAGTACGGGCATTCCTTATTTCCTCTTTCGCTACATGCAAGTCCAGGGTTTCGATGCGCGCGACATCAGGGCCGATGCCGTGTCCAGCGTATGGCGCAGGTTCAATCTGCGCCATCCAGGATTGATGCCTCTCCTTTTCCAAACGGGCTTCCTGACGTTTCGCCGCGATGAAGCCGGCAAGGTCAAACTGGGATATCCCAATCGCGAAGTGGAAAGCGCGTTCACCGAAGGCCTGTTTCTCTCCTTTCTGGGCAAAACCTTTGACGATACGGAGGACGTTCGCTATCAGTTGCACGATATAGAGACCGCCCTTACGCAGGGAGACCTGAATGGAGCTTGCGCGGCCTTCAACGACCTGCTGGACGGCGTGCCCTTTGCCTTGTTACGCACGGAACGCCATTACCAGGGACTGTTCCATATGGCCTGTCTGATGTGCCGTTCCCTGCTACGCGTGGAATCAGAGACTCCTACGTGGCGCGGCGTGGCGGATACGGTAGTGGAAACGCAAACCGCTATTTACGTTTTCGAGTTGAAGCGCGATGCATCAGCACAGGCAGCTAAGCGACAGATATTGACGCGCGCGTACGGGAACAAATACAAAGGACGCGGCAAGCCGGTGTATGGCATAGGGTTGAATTTCGAGGACGCCAACGCCAAGAAAACCGGCGATGAATGGGACGCCGCGGGTCAGTATTGGCAGATGGAGGATTTTTCCATTTTGACGCTGAGTGTATAGAGACAGATACCACGAGCAACGATTCATGGACTGGTATTCGCTGCTGGAGTAACGATACAGAACTATAGGGAAACGGCAATATGTATGATAATTGATGAAATTTATAATACCTTCTTCTAAGCGCTTAGTTAACGAGAGTAACGAATCTTATAAGACATCATCAGTTACCAGATTTAAGGGAAATCGCCTTGCTACAAAGACAGGCGATTGTGCTCTATTTCTATGCTTATCAAATTTTCTAGGCATCCCAACTCAGGGGGAGGGGAACCCGACAGCTGATTGTATCTTAGCGCCAGCCGTTTCAAGGTCTTCAGACATCCCAATTCTGAGGGGATGGGACCTGACAACTGATTGCACTCTAGGTTCAACCATATTAAGTTCATCAACTGGCCCAACGCGGCAGGGATAGAACCCGACAATTGATTGTGGTCTAAGTGTAGACTCTTCAGGTTCTTCAGGCATCCCAACTCAGGGGGAATGGAACCTGACAATTGATTGTGGTCTAAGTGCAGACTCTTCAGGTTCTTCAGGCATCCCAACTCAGGGGGAATGGAACCCGACAATTGATTATGCTCTATGTTCAGACACTCTAACTTCGCCAACTGACCTAACGCGGCAGGCAAAGCACTTTTCAAATTGTTGTGTGCCAAGTCCAATTGTACAACACGTCCTAACGAATTTACATGCACACCTTCCCAATCTTCCAAGTAAGCGGAGGTGAGCCAATTCTTCTGATACGTCCATGACGTGCCATGGGTCATTGTATAAAGCGTCGAAAGAATATCCTTATCTCCCTGCACCAATCTATCTTTCATAGTATTTCCCTTCTGGAACAAGCATAGCGAACAATCATGAGCTGCTCATGGCATGGTAGAACGGTTTCTAGCCAAAGTAACGCTCATTCATGCTCGGGCTGAAGGATTATAAATGACAACCTGTTCCATCTGCCAATGTTGGGACGCGCTGTCCCAAGCATCGCCCGGCTTCCGGCCTGTGGGTTCCCTGAAATTCAATCCAACCCCGTATACGGGCTTGCCCTGCTCCGCATACTTCGCGCCGTAATCCCTCTCTTTAATCTGCTGGATAGCGGCCTGCGCGGATCGATTGCGCTTCAATTCAAACGCAATGAAGGCATCGGCAGTCTCTATCACTACGTCCGAACGCCCTCTCCGCGTAGGCACTTCGGCTTCTACGCGCAGGAGGGCCGGCACCAGGGAGCAGACCATATGGAAAAATCCCTGGTAGCGAGATTCGTGGCCCAACATATGGAACGTCACGCCATCCAGCATGCGATTGAAACAACTGCATGCCTGCTTGAAGGCGCCCTGCGTCAAGGCTTCTTCCATCTCTCGCCACAAACGGTGCATCTTGTTCGAAGGAGCCGTTTGCCCCAAGTAGGTCAAGAGCAAGCCTTCCTTGAAGGCGTACTCCACCTCCGGGTTGGGGTAATCCAATATCGTCTCGCCCCGCTCGTTGCGCGCGTACGTCAGAAACCCCGTCTGGAACATGAGAGACGTCAAGTCAGGGTGGGCCAGATCAAATCGGGCCTGGAGGCGCTGGGGATCCTTCTCAATCGCGCGCGCATCGTACTGATGCGCCTTCATGTGCTGGAACAGAAAATAGGGCATTCCCGCGTCTACCCACGCGCGCGGAAAGCCCGTTGCGCGGATTTCCTGCGCCCTTACGGGATGGAGCAATTGCTTCAATACGCTCAGATAGGAAACGGGATTGTATACGGGTTCGCTGCCGGGCGTAAACCGATAGCCGTTGTAGTGATAGCGCAAGTCCGCGCGTAGATCGTCTAGGGACGAATCGTACGTTGCGGCCGCGCATGCGATATGCGCGCGGAAATCCCTTTGGATTTCCTCTTCCGTAAAACCGCACAGGGCACCGTAATCATGTGCCAGGGATATATCGATCAAATTGTTCAAGGACGAAAACAGGCCCGCTCCCTCTACGCGGCTGATACCGGTAACAAAAACGAATTCAAGGCGACTGTCCTGCCTTTTCAGGACGCGATAAAACCGCCGCAGCGAATACAGGATTTGGGTTTTGTCCTGGCGGGCCAGCGGCGGCTCGTACCCCAACATGTCGGTGATGGGAGCATCGTATTCATCAACCAGGACCGCGACGGGGCGTTCGTATTGGAGATGCGCGCGCTGGATAGCATGATTCAGCGCGCTCCATGGCGTACAGCGGTCTGGCGGCGGCTCAAGATCCAGAGCCAGGCACTGCTCTTCCGCCACGCTGCGCAAGTCGGCGTTTACGTTCTCTACGCTGTTGGCCGCAACATCGGACATGTCCAGGGCCAACACGGGACAACGAGGCACATTCTCCAAAAAGCCCGAAGTCTGAATGTCCAGGCCTTGGAACAAATCGTCATGCGCGCGGGCATACAGGCAGCGCAAGGTGGAAAGCAGAAGCGACTTGCCGAAGCGCCGCGGACGCGCCAGAAAGACGTATTTCAATGGTTCCGCCAGCATGCGCTCTATATAGGACGTCTTGTCCACGTACGCCTGACCGCGCGTACGCAGATAGACGAAGTCCGAAGTGCCGGAAAGGGGCAAGGAGGCGGACAACACCGCGGCATCCGACGCGCGGGACCTGCTCCTTGGTATAGCGAGACCGTTTTCCGGCATCTCCCGTCCGCTTCCGTTATTTATTCTGGGGACGATTCAGGCGCGTACCTGATTATAGCACTGGCCTTGGTCGCATTGCAGCGCCGGGCAGTATGCTTCTGGAAATGAGATAGTCCCTTCTCCAGAGAATGTCCTGCGCGTCTTGTGCAACGCGCGAGGCGTGATCGTAACGCGCCCGATCGCGGGCATGGCAGCGTATCCATAGCCTCCTTCTTGGGCCGATGCCCTCTCGCAGGCGACGCGGCGCGATAGCCCGTTCATATCTTGCTCCGCCCGCGTGCGCCTGACGCGGACAATCCCAAACGCACGGAAGACGTATGGACGGACCCGTCGCGCGGCATGCTACGATGGAACTGGCTCCGCAAACCGCGGGGTCTATAACTCTTGCCTGAAGCGTTCAGAAAGCCAACGGGATCTATGGAAGTGCCCCCACTGACCGATGAAACGCCATTGACGTCCCAGAGATCTGCTTTGGATCTGGAAGTGATCCGCGATCATCCCGCGGAGCGCCTGCGCCGGCTGCACGGACAATGGCAGGAGGCCCCGCCGATGCCGCCCGACGTGAAAGCGCATTGGTGGGCCAATACCCGTATTCGATGGAACGCCTACACATCGGCGATTGAAGGCTTCAACACGGATTACCAGAGCACCAGCGAACTGTTGTTGCGCGGACGCGTCCGCAAGGATACTCGTCTGGAAGACATTGATGCGGTGCGCGGGCATGACGCGGCCTTGGCCCAGCTGCGCGATTGGATCAACCGGAAACGGAGCCTGACGGAAGAAGGATTGCTCGCTTTACATGGCGTTTTGCTGATCGCGGCCTATCGGGCTCGCGATCCAAACGGGTACGTGCTGAACTACTTCGTCACGCCCGGAGCCTACAAGAGCCGCCCCAATATAGTGCGAACGCCGCAACAGATTATTGAGTTTGCCCCCCCTGAAGAAGTCCCCGACAGAATGCGGGCTTTCGTAAGCCACTGGAACCGGAGGCTCGATATCGCCTTGCAAGATCCGTTTCATTTCGACCCTGCCCTGCTCTGGGCGGAATGTCATCTGGAATTCATCAACATCCATCCCTTTGACGACGGCAACGGACGCATGGCGCGTCTGCTCGCGAACTATCTGGCCATGCGCATGGGCTATCCCCCTATGGTAATCACATTGAAGCAACGGGAAGCTTACTTTAGCGCTCTGCAGGCCATGCAACTGGCCCCTAAGGACGGCGATATCCAACCTCTACGCGACTTGCATGCCGCCTGCATGGTCACCGCTTTGGACTTTGCCATCGCTGTCGCCCGCGGGCAGTGCGACCCTACAGCCGACAATGAGCATGCCGATCCGCGTAAACCGAACCGTAAGGCCTACCCCTACGCCTATCCTATAGACCTGAGTACGCCCGTCTTGCGCCCTCAAGATCGGTAACGAGCAATGTCCCTGGGAGCGCTCTTCAAGGAAGGCAACGCGTAGCGAACCGATGCGCCTTCGTCCATGTTTGGGGAACGTCCCGCCTGCCTGATCGGCTCGCGGGCCTTAACTCAGAGAAGATTGCGGATTACGCACTGGAACAGCGCGGCATCGCTCCCCGAACCAGGCTTGCAAGGCCGCGCCTCTACGCGGACCCTTCGCCGCGGCAGGCTACGTCTGACCGTAACGCCGCACTTGCCAAGCTACGGCCTGGCGTTTCTCCGCGTCGAAACGTACGCCCACCCCTACGACCGGTTGGCCGCGTACCAGGAACTCGTGGTGATAGCCCTTCGCTTCCAGCTGCGCCAGCGCCGCCGCCGGATCTGCATCCAATTTGTACTCGAAGATCGCGACCCTGTCGCTTAACTCCACTACCGTGTCCATACGGCCCCGATAGGAGCTGCGCTCTGAATCCGTTCTGAGGCGCAACAGGACGAAGATCGAGTGCAGCAGCAACTGATAATGCTTGTGGTCGCCCGCGAAAATCTCATAGGGAATGAGCTGCGCGAGTTCGTTGAACGTAGCGAAAAAACGATCGTAGTCGTCCGCCTCCAAGGCCGCGTACAGGATCCCGGCGGTCTGCGTCGCCGTTGCGGAGGGCGGCGTGAATTCCCCCAACAGCGTCAGGATGAAACTCTGTCCCACTTCGCGGTTGGGATAGTCCAATACGTACCCTTGGCCGCCGGGAGCCGGCGTCAACGTCAGATAGCCCGCCTGGTACATGACGGCCAGCAGATCCGGTTCGTTCCAGTGAAAGAAGGCCTGGCTCAAAGCCGGTGCTTTTTGGCCTGCCAGCTGCCTCAAATCGACTTTCCGCTGCGCAATCATGCGCGTCAGGTAGATGGGGATACCGGTGAGCGGCCAGTAGTAATCGAAGGCTTTTTCGGCTAGGCAGTAAAGCGTGGAGTAGGGGTTGTATACGCGCGCGCCGCCGGGAGCGAAGACGTATCCGTCGTACCAAGTTCGCATGGCCTGTCGGACGTCCGTTACGGAACAATGCCGCGTACGGGCCATAGCCTGTACGTAGGGCGTCAGGTAGCAGTCAAGTTCCGTCTCGGTGAAACCGACCAGATCGCTGAACCGCGCGGAGAGCGAAATATCGCGCAGGTTGTTAAGGCCGGAAAAGATATTGGTGCGCGCGAAACGCGTGATGCCCGTCAGGAAAGCGAAGCTTAGGCGCGCGTCCTGCGCCTTGAGCGCGCCGTAGAAGCGCCGCAAAACGTCCCGGATGCCCGGCAAGGCGTCTGGTCGCTCCAGGTTCTGCAGAATGGGCGCGTCGTACTCGTCAATCAGCACCGCGACGGGCCGGCGCGCCGCCAGGCGTTCGATCAGATCTTCCAGGAGTTCCGGCGCGCTCCAATCGCCTGGCGGCAGTTCTTCCCCGTGCATCCGGTACGCTTTGGCCATGCGATTATGCAAGGACTGCTCCAGGGCGGACGCGCCGCCCGCCCGCCTTTCCGTCATTTCCAGGCTAATGACGGCATGCGGCTCCCACGACCAGTCGCTGCCGTCAATCCAGGTGCCGGCAAACAGCCTGCGCTCCCCCTTGAACAGGGCTTCCAGGGTAGATACCAACAAGGATTTGCCGAACCGGCGCGGGCGGGCCAGAAAGACGTAATGGTTCTCCGGCTCCAGCAGGGAAGCGAGCTGGCGGGTTTTGTCCAGATAGAACAAACCCTTGGCCCGTATGGATTGAAAGGAACCGGTAGAGATCGGCAGCGGAGGTTGGCGCGCGGCCCTATCCATGGTTGCGTTCTCTGCCGCGTACAGGAATCTCCGTCCCGATTATTGCGCCCGCAACGTCCCGGGCGGGATCGCAGGAATCGAGGATGAAGGTAACCGGGCAGGGATGATCAAAGACGCGTTTTCAGTTGGGGAGCAACCATGGCAGGCGCTTTGGCCTGGCTCCCTTTTCGCCTTCCGGATCATCTTCGCTCCCCTCATCGTCTGGCGGCCTTGCCCTGAGCCATCTCTTCGGGATGCCTCCATGCGACATGCATTACGCCGTCGCCACGCGTCTTCTGTCCCTTGCCCTGCCGGCGCGCAAGACCCGTCACTATGGCCTTGCCTCTCGGTGAAATCTCCCCATCCAGCCGCATCCGCGTTTCCGGGCCGCGCGGGACGACGGCGTCGTTTCCCATGCGCGCTCTTCTAGTAGACGTCATAGTCCTCATCCAAAGAGTATTCGTCAAAAGTAGCCGCCGGCGCGTCAGGGGTGGGAGATGGCATACGGGGCAACGGCGGCAGTTCCTGGTCGGGCTTAAGCCACAGCTGGACTATCCATGCGCCTTCGTCCGTTTTCTTGACCCCTATGCCCGTTTCCTTCAATTCGCTCTTGGCGCTTTTCCACGCCTCCCAAAAGTCAGGCGTCGCAGACCCGGTAAAGAGCAGGCGGCGGCCGAACCGGGTTTGCACTTCCGCTTCGTCCGTCCACTGCACGCCGATCCGATCGCCGTACTGCGCGGCGTATTCCTGCGCGCGGGCGCGGTAGTCTGCGTCCGGACGTTCACGCGCGCGGCGTTGCGCGTAGTGTCGCATCACGTGCAGGACCATCCGGCAATCCGTCAGAGCGTGATGGTTCTGGGGCGCCTCCCAGCCTGCATCCTGCGCCGCGTATTCCAGCCGCGGCCGGAAATCGACCGCCAACTGCGCCTGCAGATCGGACATGGCGCACCGCCAGGGCCATGCGGGAACCTCCAGTCCGTAGCGTTTGCAGGTCTGCTGGAAAAGACGCTGGTCGAACGGCGCGTTCCAGGCCAGCAACACGGCCGCCGCGTCCATCCGCGCGCGGATGCGCGGGTAACTTTCGGCAAAGGTTTTGGCCCCGGCCAACGTCTCCGCCGTCAGACCGTGTACGCGCGCCGCGGCGGGGTCTATGGCGGCTTGAGGGCGGAAGAGCATGCTGCCCACCGGCTCGCCGCGCGTATCCAGCACGGACAGTTGCACCAGCTCGGCCTCTTCGTCCAGGCCGGTCGTCTCCGTATCGACGATAAACATGTCCGCGCGGTCCAGCAGCTCATTCCAGTCATTGATGGTAGGGTTCATACGTTATCCTCCGCGGAAGCGTTCAAGTCCAACAGGCATAGGCCCAAGATTCTCGTTCTTGTCGGCGCTGGGGGCGGCTGCGCAGCCGCGCAACGCCAAACCCGGAGGCGAAGCGGCCTGCTCGGCATCGGTCTCATGGCCCCTCACGCGTTTGCGTCCAGCCGCGGGCATGCATGCCCGCGGCTGGCATCCGGCAACAACAAGGGATCGCGCCCTGCCCGATACGCCGTATGCCAGTCGTTGCGCGAGGGCCAGAAAGACGTATCCCGCGCGCCAACGCTGGCGGAAAGCCTGGTTCGCCTCCCCGCCCCAGCACGGATGCATGTACTCCGCGCGTTCGGACAGCCGCGCCTTTTGACGTCCCTCCTGCTCGCCGATGCGATGCCCGCCCTGCCATTCTCTGTGGCAGGTTTCCGCGACGCAATCATCTTTGGTCTCTATGCCAGCCAAGAACGGAGAGCCCGATCCGCAAGCAACGCCAATGGCTGGCTACAGCCTACGCGGCGCAATCCCGCGCCAGAGACCTAGGCCATTCCCGTCGCTGAATCACCCTGCGTCTTAGGCGCCAATCCGTTGCTTGAGCCCAACAACCGTAACGGATCGCGTCCGGCCTGATACGCCGCATGCAAGTCGCTGAGCGAGGGCCAGAAAGCGACATCTACCGCGGGCAGACGCTGACGAAAAGCCTGGCTCGTCTCTGCGCCCCAAAACAGGCGCACGTATTCCGCGCGTTCGGACAACAGCGTCTTTTGGCGTCCTTCCTGTTCGCCGATGCGCCATCCTTCCTGTTCGCCGATGCGCCGCCCTTCCTGCTCGCCGATGCGCCGCCCTTCCTGCTCGCCGATGCGCCACCCTTCCTGCTCGCCAGCCTGTCGTTCTCTTTGGTAGGTTTCCGCCAACGTAATCATTTTGTGCCTCAATGCCTGCAAGGAATGGAGATCCCGTTCCATAAGGTCTCGCTCCGCAAACAGCGCCTGACAGCTGGCTAAGTATACGCGACGCAATCCCGCGCCAACGATCTAGGTCGTTTCCGTATCTGAATCGCCCTGCGTCCTAGGCGCCAATCCGTTGCTTGAGACCAACAACTGTAACGGATCGCGTCCGGCCTGATACGCCGCATGCAAGTCGCTGAGCGAGGGCCAGAAAGCGACATCTACCGCGGGCAGACGCTGACGAAAAGCCTGGCTCGTCTCTGCGCCCCAAAACAGGCGCACGTATTCCGCGCGTTCGGACAACAGCGTTTTTTGGCGCCCTTCCTGTTCGCCGGTGCGCCGCCCTTCCTGTTCGCCGGTGCGCCGCCCTTCCTGTTCGCCGATGCGCCGCCCTTTCTGTTCGCCAGCTTGTCGTTCTCTTTGGTAGGTTTCCGCCAACGTAATCATTTTTCGCCTCAATGCCTGCAAGGAACGGAGATCCGACTCCGCGAAATCCAGCTCCGGAAACAGCGACCGGTAGCCGGCCACGATGTAGGCGACGAAATCCTGTTCCAGCTCCGGCGGCTGCGCCTGGAGCAAAGGCCGGAGTTCCTCGTCCACGTAGCGCAACAACTGGGCAAAGGCCTCGGCCTCGCGCGCCCACCGGTAGCGGCCTCTTTCCAGATCAATCATGCATGATACCAGATTGCGCGGCGGCCGTTCGTCGTCGGCATACGCGTGGACGTCAATGGTGAGGCCCGGCTGCAAGATCACCGCCTGGGGCCGATCCGGCGCCGTCGCAATCCGCTCCCAGGGGATCGTCCAGGGATAGGGCCCCGCATGGAAGACCGCCGGCAGGATGGGGACCGTACTGCCGTCCGCGCGATACAGGCCTTGACGCGCCAGCGCCTGACCCAACAGGACCGTGTAGTCCGCCATCCGCCGGCTCATGCGCGCATCGTACCGGGACTGGCACTCCAGCAATACGGCCAGCTGCGGGCGACCGTCCCGGTCGCGGATCAACCAGACCAAGTCGGCGAGGCGCCGTTCCAGGTCGGGACCGGCGGCAATCCATTCCTGCGGCAAGGCCGTTATGCGGTGCAGCTCCAGCGCGTCCTCAAACGGCCCCTCCAGATAGGGCATCAAATCCCGCGCGACGATGCGATGGCGGAAAACGGCCTTGATGCGGACATCGAACGGATTGGGCGTGAGGCGGTCGGACATGGGCTTTCTCCGGACGCGTAGCAATCAGCGACGCAGGGAGCGCTCAGCGTCGGCTCCGCGACCCTGCATCTGCCCGAGAATTATACTGCGCGCCGGCGCGCAAGCGACCGCGACAGGCGTTAGGCCGCGCGTGAACCGGGACGGGAACCGGCACGGCGCCGCCCGTTCTCCGCAGAGGCGGCAGATCACCGCGGATACTCGCCGCCCGCCGTATTCTCGCCCGGCCTTTTGGGCCTTCTGACTTGGGGCTCGGGGCAAAATCCCATGGGATACCGCGTTTTCGCCTTGCGCGCCGACGACGCGCTTCCCAGGTTAACTTGGCAGCTTTCTCGCATTTTTCAGCTTCCACTTCCTGCCCCCTGCACGACTCCGACTGGCCGGTTTGCTGTTCAACGGCGCCTTCCGAACCGTATCGTTTGCAGCCTTGCGGCGCACCGCGCTCCCGTCAGACTCCGTCTCGCCCGGCTCGTCTCCTTCCTCTGCGCCCGCGCGTGGACGCGCCCTGGCAAAGGTGATCTCCACGTCAGGACCAGGATGAGAAGACGGATACCCGCCGGCTTCATCCTGCGCGGCCCAGTCCCCCATGCCCGCGCGGTCTTCGCCTTCCGCAACGCCTGCGTGCGACGCATAGGATTGGGCAGAAGCGGTGGCTTGACCGGCAGAGTCAGGCCTTTCCACATAGGACAAAGCGTTTTGGAAGGGTTCCGCGTTGCGCGCAGGGATCCGCGCGCGGGCCGTCAAGTCTTCCAGTTCCTGCCTCGAGGCGCCCATCTCCTTGCGCACGTACAGCGCGGTGATGCCCAGTTCGAAAGCCGGAGCCGCTACCAGATCGGCCAGAATGTCCCGCAGCTCCCCCAGCTCCTTGCGCGTGAGGTTGTACAGATAGCAGTAACGCTGTTTGCAATGGCCGATTTTGGGCCTTACCAGATGATGCAGAATACGGCACTTCGCGTAGGGATTGATGGCTTCGGAAGACAAAACGTCCAGCATTTTGCGCTTGGCCTTTCTTTGCAGGGGCACTTTGAAGGGACTGGCGAAAGCGGACTGCACCAGCAGCCAGGCGGCATGCCGGCTGCATCCGCTGAACCTTGCCAGCACGGTTTCGATTTGGTCCAGGTGTTCCGGCGTGCGTTCGATCGCGGGTTCCCACGCGTTCTCGGCTTCGGATTGGGACAGGTAACGGCAAAACAGTTTCGCATCCTCGGTCTCGGCCAAGCGGGCGACTTCCTCAAAGGGTTTGGCGAAGTCGTCCAACGCGCGGTCGACGTTCGCGCGCGCGGCGGTCCCGGCTTCCAGGTCGTCCTCCTCCAGATAGGGAAAGATATCGGATTCCTTGGAGCGCAGAGCTTCCATCTTCTTTTCGTCATCCGCCAGCCTGGTCTTGGAACTGTTGAGGTTCAGCCCTTTGGTCAGCAACAGGTGCTGCAGGACGCGCAGCGCGTCCAGGGTGGCCGCGCGTTCTCGGCCGAAGATGCGCATGTCGTCGACGTAGCGTCCGAACTGGACGTCGGACAGGGCATCCGACATGGCTTCGTCAACGGCCTTCAAATAGATGTTGGCGAAAAAGCCTTCCGTGTTGTTGCCGATCGGCAGGCCTTGCCGCATGACGTCCGTCGCGGGACCGGGGCGCTGCGCGTCGGCATAGGACAGAACGGGCACGGCCAGCACTTGCCTGAACAGCGCGATCAGATCCGTCTGCGCGTCCACTTGCAGTTCGTCCGCGATCGTCTCGACGAAATAGTCGTGGGAAATCGAGTCGTAAAAGGCCGCGATGTCCGTGCGCAGCAAGCAGGTATAGCCCCGCTCTATCTGCGCGTCCTGCCAACGCACCCAGTTGGGCCAGCTCGCGCTGGCGAAATGCTCGAGGAAGCGCGGACCCGTCTTGGCTCTGCGATTGGCGAAACAGGCGTCCCGGAAGTGGCAATTCAACGCCTGGGAGAATTCCAGGGCGAAAGCGTAGCGCAGCACCAGGTCCTTGAAATTGAGATGGATCATGCGGCGAAACGTCAGGTCGTTCTTGGGGACGAAGTAGGCGTAGGCGTTGCGCTGCACGTACCGCGCCGGCGCGGCCAGTTCCTCGGCCAATTCCCCCAGCAGGCGCTCTTTGTTCTTTTGCACGAATTCCAGTTCGAACAGGTCGGCGTAATTGTCTACGCGCCTGCGGTCGAAAACGGCGTATTCGAACGCGCGCGCCAGGGTGGCCTCGCTGCGTACGGCGTTAAGAAGTCGCGTATGGTCCATGATCCCGTTCCGTTGTTGCTGCCTACCCGTTGACGGCGGGCGGTTGGAAGCTATTGCCCGCGCAGTTCGTACGGCGCAGCGCGACCCGCTAGCGGCCGGCCGCCTCGTCCTTGAGGAACCAGCGCTGCTTGTCCACTTCGTTACGCAAGGGCCGGCCCTGCTGCCAGCGGTTGATGTTGTCGATGAGCACTTGCCGGCGGCGTTGCGCCACGTGCGGGCCGGCAGCGGCGGCGTGCGGCGTAAGGATGACGTTGCGCATGCGCCACAGGGGATGCGCGGGCGGCAAAGGTTCCGTCTCGAACACGTCCAGCCCCGCGCCGGCGACAGTGCCGTCCCGGAGCGCCTGGGTCAGATCCGCCAGCTTGACCACTACGCCCCGTCCGACGTTGATCAGAAAGGCGGACGCGGGCATCAGGTCCAGCTCGCGCCGCCCGATGAGGCCTACGGTGCGCGGCGTATGCGGCACGCAGACGACGAGGAAGTCGATCCGCGGCAACACCGCGTCCAACTCTTGCGGGCGAACCATTTCGTCCACTCCGGGCGGCGGCTCGATGGATCGGGCTTCCACGCCCAGCACGCGCAGGCCCAGCGCCTTGCCTTTGCGCGCGACTTCGGCGCCGATGCCGCCCAGCCCCAAGACGCCCAGGACGCAATCGGCCAAATGCCGCACCGGCGCGGGCTTGAGCCACGCGTGCGCCGCCTGGTAGTGGCGATAGAGGTGAAAGCCGCGGGCGAACATGAGCACGTAGGTCAGGGCGTGGTCCGAAATCATGTCGCTGTAGATGCCGGCCATGTTCGTAAGAACGACGTCGCTCTGCGCCAAGGCCGGAAAGATGTAGTTTTCCAGACCCGCCAGCGGAGCCTGCACCCACCGGAGGCGACGGGCCCGCGCCAGGAGTTCCGGCGTCAGATGCCCGTAGAAAGCCTCCGCCTCCGCCACGCGCTCCAAGGCTTGCGCGCGGGTGCGCGCGTTCCGGACGTCCGCCGCGTCCGTCCGGTTCTGCACGTCCTGCAGTTCCGCCGCGTCCAGCGCCGGATAACAGAGCATCTTCATGGGGTTCGTTTCCGCGCGGGCTCCGGTTGGCTCAGACGGCCGGCGTCCAGGAAATCCCCCATGTACATGCGCCGTCCTTCTAGGGCCTGGGAGGCATTGGCCGCCAGCACGCTGGCCAAGCTGCGCATGGCGTCGGCAAAGGGCGATCGCATCAGCGCCGGGTTGCCGTCCCGAACGGCCTGCACGAAGGCCTTGACGAAGGGGTAGGTGCCGTCCTCGGTTGCGCCCTGCCACAGGACGCGATCGGCCGCCGCGTCCTGGCTCCCGCCGTACGCGATGACCGCGTCGCGCCGGATATCCACCTGGCTTTCGGCGCAAAAGACGCGATGCTCGGCGATGACGTTGGCCACCCGGCGCAACCGCGACAGAACCAGATTGCCGACCAGGCCCTGCTCAAAACCGAACTGCACGCTGTAGGCGAAAGGATTGTCCGCCTGATCCGCGATATCCGCGGCCTGGCGGGGCACGTACGCGGCCTGGACCCATTGCACTTCGCCGAACCAGTAACGCCACAGGTCCAGGGGATGGATGCCGGCTTCCACGACGGTCGTGCCGGACCAGGCCTGGTTGGCGGCCCATACCCGGTTGACGGGCCCGCCCAGCGTATGCGTTGCCGTATGCTTGACGTCATGGCGTTCCAGCGAGGCGTGAAAGGCGTACGCGGCCAATACGGGACGCCGGGCCGCGACGTAGGCGCGGACGGCTTCGTGCCGCGGGTCGAAACGTTGCTGAAAGCCGCAACAGGCCAAAACGCCGGCCGCGTCTATCGCGTCATGCATCCGCAGCGCCTGGTACCAGTTCAGGCTCATGGGCTTCTCCACCATCAGGTGCAGGCCCTGCCGCGCCGCATCCGTCACTTCGTTCCGGTGCAGGCTGGGCGGAATGGCGACGAACAGGGCCTGGCACGCCTCGGCGTCCAGCAACTGGGCGCAGCTCTCCGTGCGCAACACGTTGTCCAGATCCAGGTCCGGCACGAAAGAGCGCAACTTGGCGGGCGCTAGGTTGCCGGGCGCCGCGTCGCAGAGGACCGTTACCTCCGCCAGGCCTTCGCCCTGCAGGCGAACCAAAGCGGCCAGATGCTGCAACCCCCTTTGGCCCAAACCCATGACCCCTACTTTCAGGGGCGCCGACCGTCTTCCGGCCATACGCGCGCCGGCCCGGCTCAGGCCCAGGCCCCTTTGGCCATCATGCCGCCGTCCACGTTCACGTAACTGCCGGTCATGAAGGACGCGCCTTCGGTGGCTAGGAAAGTCACGACGCTGGCGATCTCCTCCGGCTGGGCGATGCGCCCGATGGGATGGCAGGCGGCCCATTCCTGCCGCAGTTCCTCGGTCGTGGCCACGCCTTCCTTCAGCGAGGCCGCCGCGGCCTCGGCCACCAGCGGGGTATCCACCGTGCCGGGATTGACCGCCACGACGCGGACGTTGTCTTCCGCGTAATCCAGGCACAGGTTGCGCGTGAGAGAGAGCAGGCCGCCCTTGCTGGCGGCATAGGCGGGCACCTGGTGGGCGGACATCAGGCCCTGCACGCTGGCTATGTTGATGATGACGCCGCCCCCCGCGGCCTGCATCGAGGGCAGCGCGTACTTGGACATCAGAAACGCGCTCTTGAGGTTCACGTCCAGGATGCGATCCCACATCGCTTCCGGCATTTCATGGGCGCGCAGGTAGGAAGCGGTGGGCTGAATGCCCACGTTATTGCACAGGACGTCTACCTGGCCCCAGGCCTCAATGACGTCTTGCACCAGGGCCGCGCACTCCTCGGCCTGCGAGACGTCCCGACGGCAATACCGCACCGTGCCGGGAAGGTCCCGGGCCAAAACGTCGATTTGCGCCCCGGCCGCGTCGTCGACGTCGGCGCATGCCACATGGGCGCCGGCCTGGCCGAACGCCAGGGTAATGGCCCGTCCGATGCCTTTGGCCCCGCCCGTCACGATTACCGCTTTGCCTTCGTGTTCGCTCATACGCTGCTCCTTGCCGATTGGAAGGCGACCGCCGAAAACGGTCGCCGCTAGAAAACCGCCGGCTCTATCGTTTCGCACTTGTCCTTGTCCAGCGCCATGCCCAGTCCCGGCTCCGTCGGCACGGCCACCGCGCCGCGGCGCGGCTTGAGCGGACGCGCGAGGAAAAACTGGTGGATTTCGTTCCACTTGATGAGATATTCCAGCAGCGGGCACGTCACGACCGGCCAGGCGGCGATCAGGTGGACGGACGCGGGCGTGGAATGGCCATGGGGAATGACGGGCAGATCGTAGGCCGAGGCCAACGCGCAGATTTTCATGACCTCCGAAATGCCGCCCGCCCAGTAGATGTCGGGCTGCAGCACGTCGCAGGCCCGCGCGTCCATCAGGGCCTTCAGGCCCCAGCGCGTGTATTCGTGCTCGCCGCCCGCGATGGGGATGGGCGAACGGGCGCGGATCCGGGCGTACTGCTCGATCTTGTCCGGCAGCACCGGCTCCTCCAGCCACCGCGGCGCGTACGGGACCAGGCGCTGCGCCATGGCGAGGGTATAGGGCACGTCCCAACTCATCCAGCAATCCAGCATTATGTCAATGTCGGGTCCCGCGGCCTCCCGTATCGTGCGCACCAGGCGCTCGTTGCGGGCCTGGCCCGGACGCCCGTCGGTCGGACCGTCCCGAAAGAACCATTTGGTGGCCGCATAGCCGGCCGCCGCGATCTCGCGTACGCGGGCCTGAACGCGGTCGGGCTCCAGGGAATAGCCCAAAGCGCTGGCGTAGGCGGGGATTTCGGTGCGGACGGGACCGCCCAGCAAGGCGCATACGGGCGCGTTGAAATGGAGGCCCTTCAAATCCCAGAGGGCGCAGTCCACGGCGCTGATGGCCATCATCTCCACCCCTTTGCGCCCATGCACCGCGGACCGGTACATGCGATCCCAGATCCGTTCCGTAGCCAGCGCATTCTGTCCGAGCAGCAAGGGCCGGAGCGCGCGCTGGATGACGTAGGCTTGGTTGTCCGGGACGGGGCCGCCGACGCCAATTTCGCCCGTATCCGCCTCGATTTCGACGAAGTAGGCGGTAATGCGCAGAACGTCGTCGGCCAGTTGATCGAAGATCTCGCGGGGCGCGGCCTTGTGCTCCGGATAGATATCCAGCGGCTGGATGAGGCGCTCCTCCCAGAAGGGTTCGGCGCATTCCATGACGCCGGTCAGTCTGAGCACTCTGACGTCTGCGATCTGCATGGCGTTTCCTCAATGGGGGCGACGGCGCGCCGGGATCTGGCCGCGTCCGCGCGGCCGGACGTCATTATATAGGCAACGAACTCCGGCCGCACTGCGTGCGGTTCGTTCCCGGAGCGCTTCGCCCATCAGCGGCCCGAGCCAACTGCTGGACCTCTCCCTGCTGCCCTATTGTTTTTTGTATTGGGCCAACAAAGCCTTGAGTTCCTCAATCTGCCGATCTTTTTCCTCAATCTGCTGATCCTTTTCCTCAATCTGCTGATCTTTTTCCTCGATCTGCCGATCTTTTTCCTCAAATTGGCGGTTGTGTTCCGCGGTCGTCGGGTACCATTTCCCCGTTTGCGGATCCAGCAAGCGCAGGGGAGCGTACCGATCCGAGTTCAAGAATTGCGGGCGGTCTATGCCCCATGCCGTCGCCAAGATTGCGCTGTGCCAATGGCCCCGCCGATCCGGCGCGATTTCGGCGTAGAGGCCATCCGGCCGCAACCGAAAGCCTTCCAGCCGGACCGCTTTATCTTGCCGGCAGGCTTCCGGATCGTAAATCCAGTATTCCGTCACCTCGCACGCCTGGTAAAAGTCCTTCTTGCTCGCTACGACATCCTCGTCATCCGCATACGGTACGTCGTTCTGCCACGTCGAGGACGAAAGGACTTCAATCACCAGTTCCGGCGCCCCGTCCCGCGGGACGGCATACGAGCCGGCGCCCGACGGTTTGCCCAAAGGCATTTGCAGATAAAGAACAACGTCAGGCGCGACCGCGCGACCGCGGCGCAGATACAGATTCACTTCCCGATTGATGATGAAACCCTCTTGGCCGCGCGCCTGCAAATGCCTTTCCATGACCGCTACCAGTTGCGCGGCTACATAGTCGTGAACCGGACCGACGGGCATGGGCGGACCTCCGCTGGGATACCATTTTTCGGACAGCTCGCAGGGAGTCAACTCGGCATCAACAGGAGCGGCCTCGACAGGATGCGCAGACCTCTCAGCTGGCTTGGGAAACGCTATCGTCATCTCTGCCCTCTCCGGCTCAAGACCTTGAATTTTCTCTTATGATACATCAATGTACGGATTTCCGCGCGCCCGGTTTTCGGTTGGCCTGCGCTCTGCAGTTCCCGTCCAAGGATCCGTAAGGGAGCAGCCGGAACCTCCGTTGTCGCCCCGCGAGCGCAAACGGCCAAGATGCCCTTTGGCCGTTTGCGCCGCCCAGAGTAGGATATAGTGAAGCTTCGATATGTCCCCCCTTCTTCCGAGAGCGTTCATGAAGAAATATTTGGCCTGGGCCTTGGCGTCTTTCCTCGCGGTGGCCTGCGCGGTTCCGGCATCCCCATCCGTTCCATCCGCCACGCGCCTTCCCGCATCCGCAGAGATCACGGATCCTTTGCCCGACTTGGGTCCTGCCCCTGCATGGGACAACGAGATATGGCTCAATGCGGAAACGCCTTTGCGCCTGGCCGACCTGCGCGGACAGGTCATACTGGTTGACATGTGGACCTTCGGGTGAATAAACTGCAAGCGCACGATTCCCTCGTTGAGGGAATGGAACTCGAAATACGCGGACCAAGGGCTGGTCATCATCGGCAATCATTACCCCGAATTCAATTACGAGAAGGAGCTGGATAATCTCGTCCAGGCCGTGGCGGATCTGGGCATAGAATATCCCGTCGCGCAAGACAACGACGGCAAGACCTGGCGCGCCTTCGGCAATCGCTACTGGCCCACCAAGTACTTGATCGACAAGCGCGGACGCATTCGCTATCGCCATATTGGCGAAGGCCGCTACGCGGAAACCGAGGCGGCCATCCAGACGTTGCTGGCGGAAGCGTATCCCTAGCCGATGCGTTGACAAGCGACGACCGGGCGCACTCCGCATCTACCTACCTGCCGATACAAGGAAGGATCATCCATGCGCAAAGTAGTTTTCGTGGATCCGCAAGGCCCGCTCTTCCGTTCGATCTCCCTCGAAAAGGCGTATTGGGAGGATCTGGATATCGAGTTGATCCTGGCGGATCCGCCCTGCCAGACGGAAGCGCAAATCCTCGACGTCGCCCGGGATGCGGACGTCATTCTCTTCGCGGGTCAATACATCCCGTTCAACGAGAAGGTGTTCGCCGGCCTGGAGAAATGCCTCCTCGTGCAGAGGTACGGCATCGGCATGGACAGCGTGGATCCGGACGCGGCGACTCGGCACGGCATCATCGTCGGCAACCTGGCGCAATTCTGCGTGCATGAAGTGGCCGACCACGCCGCGGCCCTGATCTACGGCCTCGCGCGCCAGATCGGCATCTGCGACCGGGCCCTGCACGGCGACGAATGGGACGAAGTGCGCCAGCGCATGTGGCCGATCCGCCGCCTGAACAAACAGATTTTGGGGTTGATCGGCTTCGGGCGCATCGGGCGCGAGGTGGCGCGCCGCATGCGCCCGGCCATGGGCAAGGTCGCGGCCCATGATCCCTACGCCGATGCGGCGGCCGCGCAGGCCTTGGACGTCGAATTGTGGGATCTGCCCAGTCTGCTGCAGGGAGCGGATTTCGTGTCCGTGCATACGCCGCTGATGCCCAGCACCCGGCATCTCATCGCCCGCGCCGAACTCATCAAGATGAAGCGGACGGCCTATCTGATCAACACCAGCCGCGGCGGCGTGATCCACGAAGCCGACCTCGTGCAGGCGCTCCAGGAGGAGAGAATCGCCGGCGTGGCGCTGGACGTGTTCGCCGACGAACCCACGCCCAAGGACAACCCCTTGCGCGCGATGGACAACGTTTTGCTGACGCCCCATACGGCGGGGCGATCCCTCCACTCGTTCCAAGAGGCGCGCCATACCGTGGGCCAGGCGGTGTCCAACGTCTTGCGCGGCCACTGGCCGCCGCACCCGTTCAACCCGAATGTGCAACCCCGGTACCCTCTCAAACCCGCTCCCGAATGGGAGCCTCCTACCTAGACAACGGGACAGAGATATGGTACCATTGCTTTTTGTTAGATCTCTATTCTTCTAAGAGGCTGTACGGAAAACTGGGAAACTACGATAGGCAGTGGTACGGATATGGATCAAGTTGTCATTGAAAACTACCGGTGTTTCTACCATCGACAGACTGCACGTCTTGCTCCCCTGACTTTACTTGTGGGAGACAATAGCACAGGCAAAACCTCTTTCTTGGCTTTGCTCCGTTCCCTATGGGACTATGCCTTTGCTTTCCAGGAACCGGATTTCAAGATGGAGCCATTCGATCTGGGCAGTTTTGATGAAGTCGCTCATCACCGGGGAACAAGTGGCGGCCGAGCTGACACTTTTGAAGCAATGTTTTCTTTGAAGTGTTGCAAGAAAAAAGAAAATGTCTTCGAGGAAACGCCTTTTGAATTCAAAGTCGTATTTGGAAAGCACGGAACAAATCCGATTCCGATAGAGCGTCATATCAAAAGAGGTACATATTGGACTCGAGAAATATTAGAAACAGGCAAATCATCCAAGATTCAAGTAGGGACTCATCGAGGAAGCTGGGATATTGCACTTCCTAGAGGTTTTCGGAAGCGATCGCAGACCCTTGGACGCCCCTTTGAAATTTCAATGTTATTGGAAAGTTTCTTTTCTGTATTTAAAGAAGAAGGAGGTAATAAGCCTGCAGAGATTGCTACATTTAAGGAGAAGGTTTTCCGTCCTGTTTCATCCTCTCCTTCTATGGAGGAAGAGGATGCCAACGCCTTGGTTGATTTGCCTTGGACTTTTGCTAGGGAATTTATGCAAGACGGAGATTCAACACAATCTTTTGCCGGCGCTCCTGTCCGCTCTAAGCCTCAACGCACCTACGATCCCGCGAAGCCTGCGTTTGATCCTGAAGGCGACTATGTTCCTATGCTTCTTGCCAATGAGTTTTCCTTGAATAAGGAAGGGTGGAACGCCTTGAAGACAAATATCGAAAGATTTGGAAAAGACGCGGGGTTATTCAATGATATTGAAATTAAAAAACTGGGCAAATCAGGAAGCGCTCCGTTTCAAGTCCAACTCAGAAAACGCGGCCGGCAAAGAAGGGGACCTTACCGTAATCTCATTGACATGGGATACGGCGTCAGTCAGGTATTGCCTATATTGACGGAACTGGTGCGAGGGCATCGATCACCTTTGATGTTGCTACAACAACCTGAAGTTCATCTTCATCCTAGTGCGCAGGCTGCTTTAGGAAGTTTGTTCTGCCAAATCGCGGGGGTAGGTCGCCGATTGGTGGTCGAAACCCACAGTGACCATCTTCTAGACAGAGTGCGAATGGATATTCGAGACAAAGCATCAGATTTGACGTCTGATGATGTTTCCATTCTCTTTTTTGAGCGAAAAGACTTGGACACTCATATTTATCCAATTCGCATCGATGAATATGGGAATATCCAAGATGCACCTCCCAGCTATCGTAGATTTTTCATGGAAGAAGTTCGACGATCGTTGGGGATATGAAACGTGTGCGTTATTATTGATGCGAATGCGGCCAAAGCGGTATTCGGTCCGGATCCATTACCTGCAGGAACGAAAATTTTGGATTGGATTGAACAAAGAAGAATTCGGATGGTTGTCGGTGGAAAACTACTAAAGGAGCTTGATGCTGTCAGAAATGCTCGGATATGGCTCAAAGACGCTTCATTGTCTGGATTATTAAATCAAATTCCTGCTGAAAAAATTGAAATCAATGAGAAACAAATTAAGGCAAAAGGTGGTTACAAGTCAAACGACACTCATATTCTCGCCCTAGCCCAAGCCAGCGGAGCACGTCTTTTGTATACAAACGATAGAGATCTTCAAAAAGATTTCCAAGAAAAGCAATTCATTGATAATCCTAGGGGAAAGATTTACACTACTCTTCGCACTGAAAATTTTACTAGAATCCATAAGAAATTGCTAGAAAGAAAAGATTTATGTCAACAATAGATAGCAGTTGCCGCGTAAAGAGGTAGGGTATCTGCAATGCCATGACTCCGACCGTTATCATCACCGTAATCCATTTCCAATTCAAGAGATCGTCAAAGAAGAACCACCTTGGGGGAGTAGAGGTGATCGAAAGCGTTGCATAGCACCGTGAGTGCTTCTCGTCGCTCTCCAGTGAGGAAGTGGGTGAAAATAACGGCTACCGGGTTCCCGGTACGCGGCGAAGCCGTATACAGCTCCGTTACCTACTTGATGATTTTGGATAAATTGTCCACGCCGGAGGATGCCCAAGACGTCATCGCTACGGATCCCGTCTGTGGATCGAGACGGGCGAACCGTACTTTCTGTTTCATATATACACACCAACGAGGAATGCCCCTGACCGATGCGGACTTCAGCGCGCGGGGCCAAGGACGCGCTCAACCTGCACCAACCGACCTCGAACACCTTGATATTCCAGGCGAGGTACACCTTGTTCACCCGCGGCGCGGATGGCATGCCGATCCTGGATTTCCCAACCTGGAAGTGAAGGCCGCGTTTCACGCCAGCCTATTTTCAACTGCTTCAACCGGCAGCTGGATACTGGAAGAACACGTCCCGTTCGATGGTAACTGCACGCAGGCCCTGCGCCCCGTTGAAGAGCGGATCTACGGTCGCGAGGAGTCTCTCGCGGTACGCGCGGGCGACAGGCTGGAGACGACGCACAATCCCATTGCTGGCCGCGGTGCCCGTCCGACGAGGCTGACGATCAAGGGTTACGCTTCATCCGGTCGGCACCGCGATGTCGGACGTCCCCGGCGGTAGCGTCTCGGACCGCGCGTGATCCTGTCGCGCCGCACGCGCCGCAGACGATAGCGTGGTGGTTGCACCCGCTTCGTAGAACGCTTGCCAGTCCAGCCACAAACCTGCACTGTGGGCAAAACACTGGGCTAAGAGCCGGTCCATGTCCGCGTCAATATCGCATTGCCCGTTCCGCCCGTTCCGTCAAGGACATCGCATAGACATCCAGCAGCTCATCCAACAAAGCCCCGGGATGCAAGTAACGCGAAGTCGTCATATTCCGCCGCGTGGGCTTGAAGGCCTTCATTATGCCCTATGCGCCGCGTCTGGGCCTAGCGCCATAGACGGTTAAGGCCAAGCGCGCCACGGACGGAATCGTAGCGGCTTGACCGCGGCTACCCCGCTTCAAGCATATCAGAGCGCGCGGTATTCATGTTTGGATAATGCGATGTCGCACGCCTGACGGCGTTGGCGATCCCACCGGAAGATGATGCGCCATTGATCATTGACGCGCAAACTGTACCGATCTTGGCCTTGCAGTTTTTCCAGACGATGTCCCGGGTAAACGTTCAGGCGATCCAATTGGGTGGCCGCGAATACGGCAGTCAATCTACTTCAAGCGCGGGACACCAAATCAGGTGGAAAGCCTTTTCGAGGCCTGCCGCCTTCCAGAATGAGTACCGCTCATCTGTCGTTACTGCGTTGCCGCACGGTCTGCGTCATAGATAACTCCGTATTTCGATACTAGCGTAGGGCTTCCGCGGCTCAGTGTCAACCGATGGCGTCATTCCCGGTTTCGCGTGCTGGCCGTAGACGTAGACGGGACGGCCGAGGAAGATCCTGACATTCGTGAGTTTGACGGCCAAGACTGAGGGCGTAACTGCAAACGCCGCGCAGAGTCAATGGCGGATGTGAAAGGAGCTACGCAAATCAGGTGCGCGTTGCGAAGGGATAACCCGCGTTGTTTCTCGAACGGCTTGCGTTCCATGCGCCGCCGGAGACCGATCCGGGGAGCGATGTCGGCGCGATTCGCTTGCGTCGGTTCAGTCAGCAGGCTCTTTATAATAGAGGGACGGGAACATGCCCAGAGTAAGGAACGAGCGACATGCCGCCGCTGGCCCCGTTGCCGATTGACACCTACAACTTCGCGACTTTGCGTCGGGAAGGGTTGACGTACGTGGATAAAACCGCCTATATCCAGAGCATGCTGGAAGCCAAAATGCGTTACGCGTTTCTCGCGCGGCCCCGGCGGTTCGGCAAGTCGCTCCTGGTGTCCACGCTGGCGCATCTGTTTGGTCGTACCGACGACGATCTGTTTCAGGGCCTGGACATTGCCGAGGCAGGCTTCTTGGCGCAAGTGCCGCGCGTACCCGTGATTCTTTTGAATATGGCGCGAGGCAGAGGCAATACGCCGCAAGAAGTGCGCGATGAAATGATGGATCTGGTGCGCGAGCAAGGCATCCGGTACGGCTTTGAGCCGCCGGACGGAGTTACGCCATGGCGCGCTTTGGATGGCTTGTTGGCTCATTTGGACCGGGAGCAGGGACAGTTCGTCGCGCTTGTGGATGAATACGACGCGCCCTTGGTAAAAATAGGAGACGCGCCGACCTTTGCGCCCCGCGACCAAGAGGAGACCCGGTCGGATTTACGCAGTTTCTACCGCGTACTGAAGAATTGGGATCATGCCATGCACTTCGCCTTTATCACGGGCGTCCTGGATATGGGCGGGGCAGGGCCGTTCTCGGCCTTGAACAATCTCCGGTATCTGTCCGATCGAGTCAAATACGACGCGCTGTGCGGTTTTACGGAAGCCGAGATTGACCGCTTTTTACGCGCGCATGTCGAGGCGGCAGCCCGCAATTTCGGATGTTCGCCCGCGGAGATGCGCGAGCTGCTGCGCTCCCATTACAACGGCTACCGGTTCTCGGTGCGCGGCGAAGCCGTATACAACCCCGTTTCCTACTTGACGGCTCTGGACAAATTGTCCACGCCGGAGGATGCCCAGGACGTCATCGCTACGGAGTTTCCCCGTCCGTGGGTCAAGACGGGCGAGTCTTATTTTCTGTTTCAATATATACGTAAACGGGGAACGGCCCTGACCGACGCGGATTTCAGCGCGCAAGGAGCCAAGGACGCGCTCAACCTGCACCAACCGACCTTGAACGCCTTGATGTTCCAAGCGGGATACACTACGTTCGCCCGCGATGCGGATGGCGCGCCGAGCCTGGATTTCCCCAACCGGGAAGTGGAGGCCGCGTTTCACGCCGGCCTGTTTTTCAACTGCTTCAATCGGCAGCTGGGCGAGGGCAGCCGCGAACGGCAACTCATAAGGCGCATGGCGGACGCTTTCGAGACTGGAGATTGCGCGTCGGCGCTTGACGCGTTCAACCGGATTCTGGACGGCGTAACCTATACGGAACTGGCGGCGGAAAGCAATTTCCAGATCGCGCTCCACATTATTTGCTTCGAGGTGCGCAGTCTTCTGCGCGTGGTCGCCGAAAGCGCGACGCGCCGGGGCCGCGCGGACATCGTGGTCGAAACGCGCGACACCTTCTACGCGTTCGAATTGAAATTGAACCAAAGCGTGGCCGCGGCCCTCCAACAGATCGAAGACCGCGGCTATCTGGATCGGTACGCCGGCGCGGGCAAACGCGTGGTGGGCATCGGGCTGAATTTCATCCAGCCGCGCCTGGAGGGTGCTACGCGGTGGGAGGCCGACGCAGAGAACTATGAATGGGGCTCCGTGCCTGGCCGAGGCACACGCTTGCTAGATCAAGAGCGGCCGCCTTCCGCTCCGCGTGCAGTGAAGCCAGTCGCTCAGGGAAGCGAGGGAGCGTGAGTGCCTACTCCCTACCGCCCGGCTGTAGCGAAATCGGAGGCCTTGAACGCATACAATCTTTAGGCGCACTCTGGGATCTTGCTTGTGCAAGAGGTTCGTTTGGACATCTTACAAATGTATATGCTATAATAGTGAAATCTATGATCCATACATAGCGTAGGTTATACTGTTTATCATGCATACCATTGACACTATTGCGGATCTCATCCGCGTCCTTAAGGAAGAGCCCGAATGGGCGGAGGCGTTGCGCAACCTGCTTCTGAGCCAGGAATTCTTGGAATTGCCTGCGCGTTTCCAAGCCTTCGTACGCGTGACCGAGGAAAACAATCGTCTCATGAGAGAACGCCTGGATCGCGTGGAAAGCGATATAAGGGATTTGAAAGCGGGTCAAGCCGAAACAAACCAACGGTTGAACCATCTGACCGGGCAAGTAGGGAGCCTGACCGGGCAAGTAGAGGGCCTGACCGGGCAAGTAGGGAGCCTGACCGGGCAAGTAGAGGGCCTGACCGGGCAAGTGGAGGACCTGACCGGACAAGTAGGAAGCCTGACCGGGCAAGTAGGAAGCCTGACCGGGCAAGTAGAGGGCCTGACCGGACAAGTAGGAAACTTGAACGGGCAAGTAGAGGGCCTGACCGGACAAGTAGGGAATCTAGCCGGCGCTGACTTGGAGCGACAAGTACACGCCAATATCATTCATTTCGCTGGACGCCTGAAGCTACGAAAGGTCCGTATTTTGAAAAGCCAGATCGTGGGCGATAACGAAGAGTTGCAGGATTGCCTTGCGGATGCTGAGGAGCAAGGGATCATTTCCTTGGAGCAAGAAGCGCAAATCCAGCAGGCCGACATCGTTTTTCGCGGACGGCTCCGCGGGTCTGCACAATCGGTGCATGTCGTGGCGGAAGTGTCGCGCAGTATCGCCGACTATGACATCGTCCGCGCCGCAGACCGCGCGCAGATCTTGGCCTTGGCTACAGGATGCGAAACCTTGGCCATTGTGATTGGGGTGCGGATCGAACCCAAGCAACAAACTTTAGCCCAATGCCGCAATGTCGCGGTCCTTCTTTACAAGGAGCGAAGAGTATGAGCCTTTAGAAAGGGTTGATATTTGTTGGGCATCCCGTGAGCAAACAGTCAGGCCGTGTGGGTATTGATCTTCAGCCAACATCCAGTATACCCGCGACCGCGTGGATATGGATTGAACATCGCGTGCGCGGGCAGTCAGCCTTGGGGACGACTGATTTACGCGTAGAGGCCTTGAGAAAGGGCATCCTGCCGACCGCCACGGCCCGCCCGCCTTCATCTTACCTGCCTACCTGTTCCGGCTATACGTGGGCCACGCCGCCCGCAGCCGTCTTTTTAGGGAAGCGGTGGTCTGGATAGCCCGTACGGGCGCGTCTTGGCAACAGTAGCCGACCGAGTACGGGAAGGGGAACTCGGTATATACCTGACCGACGTGAATTTCAGCGCGTAGGGAGCCAAGGACGCGCTCAACCTGCACCAACCGACCTTGAACGCCTTGATGTTCCAGGCGAAATACGCCACGTTCGCCCGCGATGCGGATGACGCGCCGAGCCTGGATTTCCCCCACCGGAAAGAGTGGCCGCGTTTCACGCCGGCCTGTGTTTCAATTGCTTCAACCGGCAGCTGGGCGAGGGCAACCGCGAACGGCAACTCATAAGGCGCATGGCGGTGGCTTTCGAGACCGGAGATTGCGCGTCGGCGCTTGACGCGTTCGACCGGATCCTGGACGGCGTAACCTATACGGAACTGGCGGCGGAAAGCAACTTCCAGATCGCACTCCACATTATTTGCTTCGTGGTCGCCGAAAGCGCGACGCGCCGGGGCCGCGCGGACATCGCGGTCGAAACGCGCGACACTTTCTACGCGTTCGAATTGAAATTGAACCAAAGCGTGGCCGCGGCCCTCCAACAGATCGAAGACCGCGGCTATCTGGGTCGGTACGCCGGCGCGGGCAAACGCGTGGCGGGCATCGGACTGAATTTCATCCAGCCGCGCCCGGACGCGGAGGAAACCAAGCTGTGGGAGGCTAGCGCAGGGAACTATGAATGGGACGCGGTGCCGGGCAAAGGAACGCGTTTGCAAGAGCGAGAGCGGCCGCCTGCCCGATCCGTCCCGCGCGCAACGAAGCCGGCCGCACAGGGGCATGTAGGACAGTAATTGCCTGTCTGCCTATCAACATTGGGAGCCTTGACGTTACTTCGTCTGCTGAACGTAGACGGCGTCAAAACTCCATAGGGATCGGACGCCCCACTCTAACGGAGGCAGACGGACTCCGCCAAGGCATGCAGCCTGTGCCTCATACCACCCACCCGAGTTGCAGCGCCAGCTGATCTCCTGGATATACGATACCGACGCACTCTGGAATTTTGCGTCCTGAAGAATCGTTGCGTCCTTGAACAAATACGTATGTGGTCATGTTGGCAGCCTACGATCTGGACAGGATAGGCTATACTGCCAGCCATGTAAACCATTGAATCCATTACGGATTCATCCGCGCCCTGAAAGAGAAGCCCGAATGAGGGAATGCATGGCACAATCTTCTTCTGAGGCAGAAGATGTCGGGAATTGCCTGCTCCGCTTCCAGGCCTTCGTACGCGGGACGGAGAAAAACAATCGTTTCATAAGAGAGAGCAACTGAACGTATGGAAAGGGATGCAGAGAACGGGAACGCAGTCCGGGCCGAAACCGACCGACGCCTAAAGGACCTGATACGTCAGTCAGAGCAACTGAAAAATTTTAGGATGAAGCAGAAAATTCATGCCAAAATCGGTTATTTTGCTCGGCGTCTGAATCTGCGCAAGATCCGTATCCTGCAAAGTCTGTTCGTCTGCAATAACGAAGCGTTGGATTACGGTCTTGCGGAGGCTGAAGACCAAGGTCTTATTTCCATGGAACAAGGAACGGAAATCCTGGCGGCTGACGTCATTTTCCGCGGGCAGCGCCGCGGATCCGCGCAATCGGTATATGCCGTAGTAGAGGCATCGCACCGTATTTCTGACCAAGACATCGTCCATGCCGCAGACCGCGCGCAGAGTTTGGCCTTGGCTATGGAGTGCGAGACTTTGGCCGTCGTGGTCGGGATGCGGATCGAACCGCAGCAACAAACTTTGGCCCAAAGCTGCAACGTCGCGGTCCTAATGTACCCGGTGAAGCTCATAAGCCCGTAGCAGGGGGTGATATTCATTCGCTATTGGGCCATATCGATATTTATTGGACATCTCGCGAGCGAGCAGTTAGCCTCTGGAGACGGATCAGATTGCGCGTTCCCGGCAGGACGGTACCCCGTTGACCGACACCCGATGGAGCCGTATTCGTTCTTTGCCGTACCTCTATCCTCGCGGCGCGCGTAGCGTAGCGAACAGAAATGCCCTTTGTTTTCTTTCATCATCATGCTCCCGCCTGCAGAACGAAGGCGCTGGCCGTGCCGGCTTCTCCCAAACGGGCGTCCATTTAGCGCGCTTATGCGTCCGCAGGCGCCGCCTTCCCTGTGATATCCTTGGAGGACGGCCCCCTTTTTTACGGCAGTCCCTGTTACCCTCAAGCGCCCAAGCATAGTTGACATGCGTTTTTTGCGCGAGGCCCGCGCGACGCATCAGCCACGGAGGTACCGCATCGCGGAGCCGCGCGCAGGGCCAAACCGAGGTTCCAGCGTTACCATGATCTGAAAAGAACACGTCCAAGGCCAAGCCAGGACATCGCAGCCGGCTCCGCTCGCGTACCCGTTCAGCCTTGGCCAAACGCTGGGTTTCCGGTATCCAAATCCGGCGCATGCCAAGGGTTTTGAGGCCCGGTTGCGTCAGCGTACAATTTGCGCTTGATAGCGGAAGCGCCCGTAAGTCCAACCATGCAGAATGACGATCTCCAACTGTGCGAGCCCTTCTTTCAAAGTCGCCTGGCTTTCAGAGCGCACGAGTTCCAGACGTATTGGGCTGAGCGATCCCTAAATGGCGCCCGTCAGGGAATGCGTATTTTACGGGATTGCCGGCGCAGCGGGCGGGTACAGCGTCTGAAACGGGGGCTGTACGTTCCCAGCGGCCAGGACGATCCGGCGCCTTCTCTCAAGCACGTAGCCTCCCGTATGACCCAGGATGCCGTGCTGGCGTACCACACAGCCCTTGAGTGCTATGGGGGAGCCTACAGCGTATGGTTCCACGCCATTTACGCCGCCCGCCGCCCCGCGCCGCCCTTGCGCGTCCATAGCGGCTTGATCCGAGGCTCCGCCTTTCCCAAAGCCCTGCTCGATACAGGTAAAGAATATATGGAAACCAGGTTTACGCGTCGGGGCCAGCTCCGCGTGACTTCCCCTGAACGTACGCTGGTGGATATCGTAGACCGTCCCCATCTATGCGGTGGCTGGGACGAGGTTATGCATGGTTATGACCGAACAGCTTTGCTGTACCCCTACATGGCTTCAGGGAAGGTCTTGGATGTTCCGCGCATGGCGGCCTACGCTTTGGCCTTGCGTCGTCCCAGTACCTGCGCCAAAGTGGGATTTATCCTTGATTTTTACCAATCTGAATGGGGTTTCGAGGCAGACCTAACCGCCCCCCTCCAGGATTGTCTGCCGCGCCGCGTGTGCTACTTGGAGCGTTGCCGCAATCCGTATGAGAAGATGCACTGGATTGCCAAATGGAACCTTATGGTGCCTGACTGGATAATAGCGCGCGACTGGCGACGCCATTGATGGATATCACGCCCTCCCATCGCGCGCGCCTAAGCCGCCAGTATGGATTTGAACCCGATGCCTTGGAGAAAACGGTGCGTGCCTTACGAGTGCTGGATGCTATTAACCAGCATAAAGCGCTCGCGGGAATTGCATACTGCGCGGAGGAATGTCCCTGCCCATGTTCCACGCGCCCATGCAGCGTCTATCGGTAGATTTGGATTTGATTGACTGCGGTGATGCCAACCTTGGGAATCAACATGGCGGACACGCTTGAAGCCGTTTTCCCATTTCTCGGAAGTATGGGACAAACCGAAGATGGCGTAAGCTGACCTGATAGAATCGGCAGATTCGCAGCAAGAACGGTTTGGGGCTGCCGGCACCCTATCCGCCGCATGCAATGGGCACCGCGTATTGGCAATCCCACAGGAGGCCGAGGGAACCTACGCGGTCTCATCAAACGGGTTTGCATCGCGGTTACGGTTCGCGCGCGCGTGAATCAAGACGCATGTCCAGCGCGCCAAGGAGGTAGAATGCAAGGAAGCAGCTCTCACGATGGGCTTTGAGAGAATTCCAAAACCCAATAGGGGAGGATGGATGAACTGGAGACGATTCCAAGTCGTTCTGGCTGGAATGGCGGCTGGCGGGGCGAAGGCGCAGTTCAATCCGGTTCAGGCGCAAAAGCTCTTCTTTATCTTCGACAGAGTAATTCCTGATAAAATCGACGGGCCTCATTTCGCCTTTGCGCCTTGCCATTTCGGCCCATTCGACAAAGATGTTTACCGCGAACTGTACGCCTTGCGCCGTACCGGCCAAGTCGCGATCAATCACGCAAGGCGGTATCCGCGCTACGCGCTCACCGAAACGGGTTTCAGATTGGGGGAAGAGACGTTAAGGGCTTGTCCGCCCTCGACGGCTCGCTATTTCCGAGACGTAGCGCAGTGGATCCAATCGCTTCCTTTCCCAGAATTATTGAAGGCGATTTACGCTCGTTTTCCTGACATGGCTCAAAACAGTCTGGCGCCGCACTTGGCGGCAACCACAAGAACGTCACCGCCGCCGCGTCCCCTGCATGCCCTGCTTGCCGGTTTGGCGCGGACGATCGACTTTATGGGAGTCCTGGAAGAGCCCAGACAAGAGTTGCAGCCAGCTGCAAGCCATGACTTGGCCGCCATCAGTAGCGATTGGGCGGCCGTAGGCAATGATCTAAGGTACGCAATGGAATGGCATGTCCAAGAACCCGAACATGAACGATAGAGTGCGCGGACAAGCCAGCGAAAACGGCCAACAGTCTCCTGCCGACATGGCCGAGCGCGAGCAGAATAACCGTCATCAGAAAGAGGAGTACCACTTTTTCTGGATCGGCAAATGCCTGCGCGAAACGGTCACCAAGCGTTGGGGCCATCGCCTCGCGCTGGTTTTCGCCCAGGCCGGCATAAGCGAAGGCCGGCCCCATCGTTTGCGCGATACGTTCGCCGTTGAATTGCTGAAAGCCGGCGCGGCCATGGAGGACATGAGCGTGTTGTTGGGCCACAGCAGCATCCGGGTGACGGAACAGTATTACGCGCCGCGGTACTGCCGCCGGGAACGACTGAACCGCGTCGTCATGCGCGCCTGGAGCCACGATCCGCTGTTGTCCGAGCTGCACGCGCGCCCATGAGGCACCGCGGGGTTCGGTCGCAAGATAAAGGGAAACACGGTATGACGCAAACGCGCAAGAAGCTCATCGAGACGGCAATGCCGCTGGATCCGATCAACAAGGCGTCGTCACGGGAAAAGTCCATTCGGCACGGCCACCCCTCCACGCTGCATCTCTGGTGGTCCCGCAAACCGCTCGCTACCTGCCGGGCCGTGTTGTTCGCCCAAACGGTCGATGACCCGGCGGCCTGGCCGGACCTGTTTCCCACCGAGCAGGAGCAAAACGTCGAGCGCGAACGCCTGTTTGGCATCATGAGCGATTTGGTCGTCTGGGAGCATTCCAACGATCCGGGCGTCATGGGCCGCGCGCGCAGGGAGATCGCGCGCTCCATTGCCCGGAACCGCCAGGATGATTTGCCCGCCACGCCGCAGGGCGACCTGGCCTATCTCCAGAAGCACGGCCCTGTCATCCGCGATCCTTTTTGCGGCGGCGGCTCCATCGTGCTCGAAGCCCAGCGCCTGGGATTGCGGGCCATCGGGTCCGACCTGAATCCCGTGGCGGCCTTGATTGCCAAAGCGACCTGCGCAATTCCCGGCCGGTTTGCCGGCCGGAAGGCCGTCTACCCCGAGGCGCGCACGGAACTTGCCGGCACCGATCCGTCGGCGGCCGGCCTGGCCGAAGACATCCTGCATTACGGCGAATGGATGCGGACGAAAGCCTGGGAGCGCATAGGGCATCTCTACCCTGCCGTCAGGATTGATGACGACGCGGTAGCGAAACGTCCAGACCTGAAAGGACTGAAGGGCCAGTCACTGACCGTCATCGCCTTTCTGTGGGTGCGCACGGTGGCCAGTCCCGATCCCGCGTTGCAAGGCGCTCACGTGCCCTTGACGAGTTCCTTTCTGCTGAGCACCAAACCCAAGAATCGGGCCTGGTGCGAACCGATAGTGCAGGCGGACGGCCGCAGCATCGCGTACGAAGTACGCGTCGGCACAGGGCAAGCGCCCATGAAAACCGTAGACCGATCAGGCGGCCGGTGCCTGATATCCGGTACGTCAATGCCCTTTCCCTACATCCGCGCCGAAGGGCAGGCCGGACGCATGGGCAGCCGTCTCATGGCGGTCGTAGCCGAGGGGCGGCGGGGACGGGTGTTTCTGTCCCCGACACGGGAAATGGAAGAGCTGGCCCAACGGGCGCAGCCGACTTGGAAACCCGATGCTCTGTTACCGGCTAAGCATCGTGACTTCAAGACTCCTCTATACGGCATGCCCAGTTTCGGAGATCTGTTTACGGATCGCCAGCTCGTGGCCCTGACGACGTTCAGCGACTTGATCGCCGAGGTCCGGGCAGAAGCGGTCCGGGATGCGGAGGCGGCGGGCATGTCCCGCGACCAAACGCCCTTGGCGGACAGCGGGACCGGCGCGACCGCCTACGGCGATGCCCTGGCCACCTATCTGGCGCTCGCCGTGGACAAGGCAGCTGATCGGTGGTCATCCATCAGCACTTGGGACTCAAGTGCGCGAAAAGTCAGGAATACGTTTGCTCGTCAAGCTATACCGATGGTCTGGGACTTCAGTGAGACAAATCCATTTAGTACCTCAACCGGGAATTGGATCAGTTGTTGTCGATGGATTGGCAAAGTCGTAGCAGCTGTACCTGCTAAAGAGAGCGCTTCCATAATGTTGAAAGATGCCGTTATGTCCGATCAGTCTAGATTGGGCAAACGATACGTATTCGCTACTGATCCTCCCTATTACGACAATATCGGTTATGCGGATCTCGCTGACTTCTTCTATGTTTGGTTGCGCCGATCTTTGAAATCAATTTGGTCTGACCTATTCGCGACGGTGCAGGTGCCTAAGGAGGACGAACTCATTGCTTCGCCCCATCGCCATGGCGGTCGGCATAAAGCACAACAATTCTTTATGGAGCGTATGCAAGGCGCCTTGGCTTCTCTCATTGCAAAGACAGAGGCGAAATTTCCATCTTCTATCTTTTATGCCTATAAGCAGACTGAGACCGATCACGAGGGCACTGTATCTACAGGGTGGGCAAGCTTTCTACAGGCTGCAGTAGATGAGGGTTTTACCATTACAGGAACTTGGCCTATCAGGACTGAACTGTCGAATCGCCCCGTGGCATCAGGCGCAAACGCACTTGCATCATCCATAGTTTTAGTCTGTCGCAAACGGTCCGAAGATGCTGTTATTACTACACGCGGACAATTCCTGTCGAATCTCCGCAAGGAACTGCCCCTATCAGTCCACACCTTACAGGCCAGCGATATTGCGCCGGTAGATTTAGCGCAGGCCGCGGTCGGGCAAGGGATGAGAGTGTTTACGCAAGAAATGCTGGCACTCAATATTCTAAGGGTTGCTGTTCTCCCAAATTCAACTTTTGCGTCTCTGATCTGATGCCTTCCCACGCGGCAATCAGACCATTGTAATCGCGACTCAAATCAGACCAACGATTATTTTCACATATACGATACAATCTATAAGCAATTTCTTTGATTGCATTTTGCTTCGTCTCTGACAATGTGGCCATAACTTGGGCTACTGCCTCTTCTCCTTTCTCATTGTTAAGCCATACAATGTGGTGTGCGCACTTCCATACCGTATCCTCTGGTTCAATTTGGCTGATTTCTTCAGGTCTCAAAAGTCTTACTTTGCCTCCTTGAGAATTCAATAAGGCCCCGTGCATACTATCGACTGTGACGTCTTTGGCAATACCCAATTTTTCTGCCTCGCCATAGGTTTCTTCCTGTATTCCAAAACTTTCAAACCACGTCAGAGCGAAGCGCGTTTGCGGATCGTATTCCACATCTTGAGATTCGAGGGATTCGTCCAGAACAGCATTGATAAGCTGCAAGGCAGTACGTACTGACATACGAGAATCATCACTTTCCAAAACTTCTCGGTATTGCGTAAACACTCTCATCCCTTGCCCGACCGCGGCCTGCGCTAAATCTACCGGCGCAATGCCGCTGGCTTGGAGCGTCTGGAGGGATTTGGGTAGTTCGTCCCGTAATCTGACCAGTAGTTGACCGCGAGTAGCCATAGGTGCATCAATGGCTCGGCGGCGGCAAGCCAAGATGATGGAAGATGCCAGCGCATTGGCCTCTCGCGCTACGGAACGAGTTGACAACTCTGTACGCATAGGCCAAGTACCCGTTACGGCAAAACCTGCATCCACAGCAGCCTGCAGGAAGCTGGCCCAACCTGTGGAAACAATGCCTTCCCGCGTTACCTCCGTTTGTTTGTAAGCATAAAAAATAGCAGAAGGGAAAAATTTGTCTGACCGTTCAACAATGTTTCCCAGTGCTTTTTGCATCTGTTGCATGAAGAATTGTTCCGCCTCGTTACGTCCTCCGTGCCGATACGGAGAGGCAATCAATTCATGCATCTTGGGTACTTGCATGGTGGTAAACAGTGTAGGCCAAACGTCTTTCAAGGAACGGCGTAGCCAAACATAAAAATAATCAGAAAGATCCGCATAACCGATATTGTCGTAGTAAGGCGGATCAGTGCAAAACGCAGTTGGCTCTTTTACTGTATATTCTTGTCGTACAGTTGCATCGTCCTGAGTGACTTCCGTGCCGGCTGTACTTGGTACTGCCGCTACAACCTTGCTTATCCAACGACAGCAATGACTCCAGTTACCGGACGAATGACTGAAAGGATTGGTTTCGCAGTAATCCCAAATCATGGGTATGGCTTGACGAGCAAAAGTGTTTCGTAATTTCAATCCTGGAACATGCCATGAGCAGATGGCGGACCAATAATCAGCTGCCTTGTCCACGGCGAGAGACAGATAGGTGGCCAGGGCCTCGCCGTAGGCGGTCGCGCCGGTCCCGCCGTCCGCCAAGGGCGTTTGGTCGCGGGACATGCCCGCCGCCTCCGCATCCCGGACCGCTTCTGCCCGGACCTCGGCGATCAGGTCGCTGAATGTCGTCAGGGCCACAAGCTGGCGGTCTGTAAACAAACGATGGTATTGCAAGATCCCGTACTCTTGTACTCTGAATCCAAGAGCCTTTTCTGGAAGATCGCCATCGGGCTTCCACGTAGGTTGTGCCCGTTGGGCCAGCTCTTCCATCTCCTGTGTCGGGGACAGAAACACCCGTCCCCGCCTTCCTTCGGCCACGACCGCCATGAGGCGGCTGCCCATGCGCCCTGCCTGCCCTTCGGCGCGGATGTAGGGAAAGGGCATGGCAGCGCCTGACAATAGACATACGCCGCCTTGACGGGTTACCGTCCCCCTCAGCGAGCCTTTCGTCCCTTCAGTTCTTACGGTGAAGTGAAATCCTTGGGCCTCGTCGTGAATAACGGGTTCAACCCATGCCGATCTCCCCTTTTTGATGGACAGGTCGAATGATCGAACCAAGGGAACGTGATACCCTCGCTTGGACGGTTCGGGGCTGGCTACCGTACGGGCCCAAATCCAGGCAATGACGGTAAGGTCACGTCCAACCAAGGGTTTGAGATCTTCTCTGGCTTCAGCCATATCGTCCGTAACGCGAATATTGGGATATAGATGGCCGATTCGTTTCCAAGCCTCTTCTCGCATTCTGCGGGCATAGTAGTCAATGTCTTCTGCCAGGCCAGCGGCCTTCTGCCAGTTCTGGGAGAGCGAGAGTTCGTGGGATTTCTTGCGACTTGCAGGCGGCATTCCGCTGAATCGGGCCGGCAGCTCGCAAGTTGCCTTGGAGACCATCACGGCGACCGGATTGAGATCGGAACCCAAAGCGGAAAGCCCCAACCTTTGCGCTTCAAGGGGTACGGCTCCGCCGCCGCAAAAGGGATCCCTGATTTGAGGCGCATGTTCAAGTAAATAGCGATCTACCCCGTCAGGAGTTTGCGGAGCCGCTTCTTTCCTTGCTCGGGCGATGCTGCCCGCTATTTCCCGTCGCGCTGCCTGCATGACTTTTTCGTCTTGTCCGTTTTCCCACTTTACCATTTGCTCAATAATTTCGAACAGCCTCTTTCGTTCGGCCTCTTGATCCTGTTCGGTAGGGAACCGCTCAGGCCAGGTTGAGGGGTCGTCAACCAATTGAGCGAACAAGACCGCGCGGCAAGCCGCTAACGGACGACGAGCCCACCACAAGTGCAGAGTGGATGGATGTCCATGCCGAATGGATTTCTCGCGCTTGTTTGCCTGGTTGATGCTCTCAAGCGGCATGGCGACTTCAATGAGTTTCATGCGTCCTCTACTCTCCCGACAGGGCAGACGGTTCCGTTGCCGCGACTCGCGGTCGGCTGAACCGGGGTTCACGCGCGCGGGGGCAACGCGTCGGTGTCCAAAGGACCAAACCGTTTTGAAGACCGACCGAGCAAGAGTTTTGGCCTAAGCAGTCTTGACCAGGCAGGCTACGATGAGGCGGAATTGCCTTGCGCTATCCTACTCTCGCCCGCATAGACATTGAAACTGCGGCCGCGCAGAAAACCTATGAGCGTCATGCCGAACCGACGGGCCACGTCCACGGCCAAGTGACTGGGCGCGGACACCGCGCACACCGACGGAATGCCGGCCGCCAGCGCCTTCTGCAAGATTTCGAAACTGGCTCTGCCGCTCACGAGCAGCAATCGGGATTCGGGATCCGGCAACCGCGCCTTGAGCATCCACCCCGCGATCTTGTCCACGGCGTTGTGCCGTCCCACGTCTTCCCGCACCGCCAGCACCTCGCCCTGCACCGTGAACAAGCCGGCCGCATGCAGGCCGCCCGTCTGCTGAAACAGGCTCTGGGCTTCGGCCAAGGCGGCAGGCAGGCCGCGGATCACAGCCGGCTGCAAAGAGCCGGCCCGCGGCGCGCAGGCGCGATATCCCTGCAGGGAAAGGGCGTCCAGGCTGGCCTTGCCGCAAACGCCGCATGCGCTGGTCGTGAAGAAACTGCGTTCCAAACGATCCAGGGCCGGCAACGCGTTGCCGGCCCATTGCACGCTGACGACGTTGTACCTTTGATCCTCATCCAAATCCGGGTCCAGGCAGTAGGAAACCTGGCGGACCGCCTCCAGGCCGGGAATCACGCCTTCGCCGCGCAAGAAGCCCAGCGCCAACTCGAAATCATGGCCCGGCGTGCGCATGGTGATGGCGACGGTGCGTCGCGCCTCACCGGCCTGGAGCCGGATCTCCAGCGGCTCTTCCGCCACCACCACATCGGTTTTGGACTGGCGCGCCGCATCCCGAAAAGCCCAGATCCTCGTCTTGACCCGCGCGCCTACCCGGTTCATCGCCCTCTCTCCGCCCCGTCTCAGGCCGGCGCCATCTTCTCCAGGCGTACGGGGCACACCTTGAGTTCCGCCGTATGGGTGACGGGGTCGTAACCGGAGCCCGTCAGCGTATTGATCGGGGTTTCGCTGAAACTGAAACTGGAGAACACCGTGCCGCGCGGCGAACGCGCCGCGCCGGCGACGCGGATGGCGATCCGGCCCCTCCGACTGGCCAGCCAAACCTGCTCGCCTTCCGCGAGGTCCCACGCTTCCAGATCGGCGGGATTGACTTCCAGCCGCTCTTCCGGCAACAGGTATTCCATCCCTGCCGCGCGCCCGGTCTGCGTACGCGTGTGATACGACTCCAGCCGCCGGCCCGTCGTCAGCCAGACGGGGAAATGCGCGTCCACCGTTTCCGCCGGATCGCGGTACTCGATCAGGTTGATTTGCCCGCGTCCGTTCTCGAAGGCGTCCTCGTGCAGGCGCGGCGTGCCCGGATGCCCCCGATAGGGAATGGGCCACTGATACTGGCCCGACGCCGCCAGTTCCCAGTCGATGCCGGCGTAAATGGGCGACAGGCGGCACAATTCGTCGAACACCTCGCGGGGATGCTCGAAATCGAACCCCGCGCAGCCCATGCGCTGGGCCAGACGGCTGACGATCCACCAGTCCGGCCGCGCCTCGCCCGGCGGCGCGACAGCCTGCCGCACCCGCTGGATGCGCCGTTCCGTATTGCAGAAATGCCCTTCGGTCTCGGCCCAGGCCGTAGCCGGCAGCACGACGTCGGCCAGCGCGGCCGTTTCGGTCAGAAAAATGTCGATGACCACCAGATGCTCCAATGCCTCCAGCGCCTTCTGCGTATGCTCCCGGTTCGGGTCCGATATCAAGGTGTTCTCCCCGTCGATCAACATGGCGAACACGCTCTGGCCGGCCTCCTCCAGCGCCGTCACCTTGGTGATGCCGCGCTGAAGATCCATGGGACGCCCGTAGGCCGCGCTGAACTTGGCCTGGTGCGCGGGATCCTCCACGGACTGGAAGCCGCAGTAATTGTTGGGCAGGGCCCCGCTGTCGCCGGCTCCCTGAATGTTGTTCTGGCCCCGCATGGGGTTGATGCCGGTGCCTTCGCGGCCGATGTTGCCGGTAATCAGGACCAGATTACAGAGGCTCTGCACGTTGTCCACGCCGCAGATATGCTCCGTCACGCCCAGGGTGTAGTACACCGCGGCCCGATCCGCCTCGCCGTACATGCGCGCGGCGGCCTCGATGTCGGCCGCGGGCACTCCGGACAGACTCTCGCCCCACGCAGGCGTGAAACGGGCGACGTGCCGCGCGAAGTCTTCCATGCCCGTCACGCGCTGCGCGACGAAATCCGTATCGACCAGTTCGTCCCGCACGATGACGTGCGCCATGGCCAGCAACAGGGCGACGTCCGCGCCGACGCGCAGGGGCAGGTAGAGATCCGCCATCTCGGCCAGGCGAATGCGGCGCGGGTCCGCCACGATCAGCTTGGCCCCGCGGGCGACCGCCTTCTTGAGGCGCGTCGCCGCCACCGGATGGCATTCGGTCATGTTGGTGCCGATGCAGAAAATGACGTCGGGCTTCTCCATGTCCGCCAGGGGGTTGGACATGGCGCCTCGGCCTATGGCTGCCGCCAGACCGGCGACCGTGGGGGCGTGTCAAGCGCGACTGCAGTTGTCTATGTAATGGGTGCCGAAGCCCGCCCGGATGAACCGCTGCATCATGTAATCGGCTTCGGTCGGCGTGCGTCCGGAAGCGATGCCGTAGACCGCATGGCGGCCATGGCGCGCTACAACGTCCCGGAAACCCTGCGCGGCCCGGTCCAGGGCTTCGTCCCACGTCGCGCGGACCAGCTGGCCCGCCGCGTCGCGGACGAGCGGATGGGCCAGGCGATCGGGATGCTGCACGTAGTCGAAAGCGAACTGCCCCTTGACGCACAACGCCCCTTCATTGGCGGGACCGTCCATGGCGGGCTGAATGCCCACGATGCGATCCTCGCGCGTGAGGACGTCCAACGCGCACCCCACGCCGCAGTACCCGCAGACGGTCCGGGTTTTCCGCAACGCATCCTGCCTCGCGGTCGCGACCCTATTCATGCTTCAGCCCCTCGGTTATGTCTTATGCCCTGCCAAAGCGCAGGGCTTTCCGGTCGGCCAGCGCGCCGGTCGGGCAGGTATGGACGCACTGCCCGCAGAAGGTGCATTGGGAATCCGCCAGGAAACCGTCGAATTCCACCGCGATTTGCGTCGCGAAGCCGCGGTTCCGGACGCTGATGGCGTAGTCGCCTTCCTGCTCGGCGCACACGCGGACGCACCGGTAGCAGGAAATGCAGAGATCGTAGTCGCGCAGGATGAACGGGTTGGGATCGTCGGGACGGGACCGACCGGAACGCCGGCCCGGAAAGCGCGTCCGATCCGCCCGCTCCTGGACGGCCAGCTGCTGCAGTTCCTGCGCCGCATAGCCGCGCAACGCGTCCACCGCCAAGTTCTCGGCTCCGTTTTCGGAGATCACCATGGACAGCAGGTTCCCGCGCAACGCGTCCAATTCCGGGCTCCGCGTCGTCACGCGCAGGCCCCGGGTCGCCGGCAACGTGCAAGCCGCGGGAAACCCGCGTACGCCCTCCACCTGCACCGCGCACACCCGACAGCCTCCGAACGCTTCCAGGCGATCATCGTAGCAGAGCGACGGAATGGCCTGGCCCTGGCGGCGCGCGGCCGCCAGCACCGATTCGCCTTCCCGGAAGGGCACCGCGCGTCCGTCCAGCGCGAACGTCAAGGCGTCGGGCGCGGGGGACTCGGCGGTCATCAGATTTCCAGTTCCAGTTTGGCGCGAACCTGATCCGGGAAATTCCGGACGAGCGAATCACTGACGTAGGCGGCAGACACGCCCAGGCCGCAGGCGCTCAGGTGCTGCATGACCTGGCCCAGATCCTGCACTTCCTGATGCCATGCCTCCCCGGATACCAGATCGTTCGCTGCCGGGAAATCCAGACGCTCCTTCATGCGCTGGGTGCCGATACGGCACGGAAAACACTTGCCGCACGATTCATGGGCGAAGAACTCCATCGCGTTATGCGCGACCTCCACTATATCGCGCGTATCGTCGAAGACGATCATACCACCGGCGCCCAGCATGGACCCGCGGGCGCGCAGGGACGGTTCGTCCAGGGTCGCGTCCAGATCGGCGGCTTTCAGAAAACCGCCGGACAGCCCGGCCATGGTCACGGCCTGCACGGCGCGTCCGGCTGGGGGACCGCCGGCCCATTCGTAGATGAGTTCGGACAGGGGCAGGCCGAACGGCGCTTCGTAGTTCCCCGGTCGCTCGATGTCCCCCGAGACGCTCACGACCTTGGTGCCGGCCCGTTCCCCGCGGCCCAGCGCGCGGTACCAGTCGGCGCCGTGCAACAGGATATGGGGAGTCGCGGCCAAGGTTTCGACGTTGTTGACCACGGTGGGTTTCTGCATGAAGCCGTGAGTGACGGGATACGGGGGGCGGTTGCGGGGAAAGGGGTGCTTGCCTTCCAGGCTGTTGAGCAGGGAGCCTTCCTCGCCACAGACGTAGGCTCCCGCGCCCCGGCGCAGATATATGTCAAACCGGAATTCGGGGCCGAACCGGTTGCCCGGCCCCCAATACCCTGCTGCGCGGGCCTCCGCCAGGCACTGTTCCAGTTGGTCGCGGATTTCCGGGTATTCGTAGCGGAGATAGATGAAGCCCAGCTGCGCGCCGGTGGCCATGGCGGCCAGTAGCATGCCCTCGATCACGGCGAAGGGATCATGCTCCAGAAGGGCCCGATCCTTGAAACAGCCCGGTTCGCCCTCGTCCGCGTTGCACACGATGGTTTTGGGCGTTCCGGGCGCGTCGCGGACCGCTTGCCATTTCCGGCCCGTGGGAAACCCGGCCCCGCCGCGTCCGGCCAAGTGGCTGTCGTTCAGGGTTTGGATGACGAAGTCCGGCCCGCGCTCCCAAGCCAGGCGCGCCGCCGCGAATCCGTCGCCGGCTTCATATCCCTCCAAGGTATTTCGGCCCGACTCGCGGATGCGTTCAAAGACGCATTCCGGCAGCTGGGCCGGATTGGGCGCGGGCAACGGCGATGTGGGCGTGGGTTGCATGTTGCCTGCTACCAAGGTCAGGGTCTGATCTCCGATGAGAGCGGGGATGGGCACATCGCAACGACCGGCGCAGGGCATGGCACTGGCCGAGTCCAACCGCTGGATTTCCGCTTCGGCCCCGCGCAAGCGGCAGACCGGCCCAGTACAGACGCGCGGGCGCGTGCGGCGGTCATCGCCTTGGGCCAGGTGATGGTAGAAGGTGACGGTGCCATAGAGATCCGCCAAGGGCATGCGCAAGCCGTCGGCGATGGCGCGCAGGGCGTCTGGGGTGAGGCAATCGTCTTGGCGATGGAACGCGTCCAGCAAGAGCAGGAGCGGCGCGGGTTGTGCCTTGAGTTCGGCAACGATCTGATTTTCTTTTGGCATAGTTCTATTGCCTTTCCTGAGCAATCCTGATGGTCAAAATTTCTCCATTCGTTGTCTTTAAATCGGTTGTAGACCGCGAGTTCCCTGCGAAAACAACAGCACCTGACACTGTTTTAGCGTCACTGGAGATGGTTGCTCCCAGCAACAGATGCTCGATGAATCTGTATCTATGCATTAAGGACTTACAAATCTTCTTTACGCCTGTCTCAAAGCCCAGTGCCATACTCTTGATAAAACCTCTGTACTGGATAGATCGTATCAACTTAGATTGGCTCAAGCGATATCAGTATATGTTAACATAGTCTATTCGGGCGTACCTGTATGCAGAACAATTTTTCATAATATGCTGTTAAAGGCCGTCAATGTCATGGCGTGCATTGATCACCAAATTGAGAGAATGGTCATCCAAGGCCTGTTGCCACGCCTGCCTGTCCGTCTCTTTCATATCCCGTTGCCATAGGCCAAGGAGAATATGAATGAGAAAATGGAGTTCGCTCCAATCCTGTCTGGTTTGCATGCAGGCAGTAATATCTACTACAGCAGGGTACGGAGATTTAGTTAACGTAGGCCATTGCCCTGTTGCTAAAGCACGTATCCCTTGTGCCACGATATTACCAGTATCAAGATCGTCGAGAGATAATATACAATCATTAGCCAGCGTTTGAAACGCTCCCTGCTGCATCTGGTACTGATGAGGATACGACCACCAAGGACAATCGGTATTATGCCACCATAGGTTCGACCATGTCTTATACCACTGCGTTCCCCAATGCTTTGGATTAGAGAAATAATGGGGCGTATAGTGAACTGCATATTGCGCGTATTGCGCTATCTTTCCGCGTTGCAACACCGTATTTGGATTTAAATAATTTTCTCGCTCCAAGCGGTCGTGCAAAGTATTCAGACCATTCTGCCACGTGACACGATAATCCCGGTGAACAGTCAAGCGGAGGAAACAGGCAAAAGGATCAATAACATCGTCCCCTATACAATACGCTATGAGTCCAGAACCATCGTGAAAAATCCAATATCTAGCTAGCTTAAGAGGATAGTTATGAGATTGAATCGTCCCGCCTTCGTTTTGACACAATTGTTCAAGTTCAGGTCGCCAAAATTCTGACAACCCGACTCTTATCCAACCCGGGTCTCCCGGGTTATATACTTCACCTTTCAACTGCATATGTATTCGATGAGCTATAGTGGGTTGATCGTCATCAGCTAGAGCAGGCATCATGCTATATCTCCATAGATTTCTGAGTACAGTTTATCAAACCAGTATATCACAGAAGATCCTAGTACATAGTCATGTATATAGTGATGGGTTATAATACGGATTCCATGTCTCTGAAATATGCACTGCACTTGACCGCCTTCGAACGGCAGGGGTTGCACCGGATTGCCAAGGGCCGTTGCGGGCGCCGGCACCCGGCGGGGTGGAAAATGGAACGGGCCCGGGCCCTGTTGCTGTGCGACGAGGGGCCGGAGGGGTGGACGGACGAAGCCGTCGCGGCCGCCCTGGACGTGTCCGCGCACAGCGTAAGCCGCCGGTGCCAGGCCGTGGAAACGGGCCGGCCGCGGCGCTGGAGCGCCAGCCCGCGGTCTAGCCGCTTGGACGGCGCAGGCGAAGCGCAGCTCCTGCAGCGGGCCCAGTCCACGCCGCCGGCCGGCCAGGCGCGCGGGACGTTGCGGGCGCTGGCCCGCGAGCGGGTGGCGCGGGGGATTGCGTCCCGCATCCGCTACGAGATGGTGCGCCGCGTGCTAAAAAAAACGAACTGCGGTACTATCCGCCGGTGCCGCCGGAGGCGGACTTCATGATCCCAAGGAAAGCGGTGCTGGACCTCTATAGCCGACCCTACGCTGCGCGCTATGGACGAACAGCCCAAGCCGCTGCGGGCCGACCAGCGACCGCCGCAGCCGGCGCGCCCCTCGCCACCCACGACTACGAATACGTACGGTGCGGCACCTGCACCGTCTGGATGTTCGTGGAGCCGCTGGATCAGTGGCGCACGGCCCACGCGACCGCGCGGCGCACGGCTGTGGACTGGGCGCACCAGGTCAAGGCGATCGCGGATCATCCGCGCTACCACGAGGCCGAGCGCCTGATCCGGGTCTGCGACAACCTGAACACCCATGCCTACGCCTCTTTTTTCCGGGCCTTTCCGACCGCCGAGGCGGAGCGCCTGGTCCGGCGCGTCCTCCTGGTGTTTACGCCTCGGCACGGCCGCTGGCTCCACAGGGCCGAACCGGAACGGAGCGTCCTGACGCGCCAGGCCCTGTCCCCGCGCATGCCGACGCAGGACGCGATCCACGCACAGGTCACCGCCTAGGCGGAGGACCGCAACGCAGCCTCAAAAGGCATCCATTGGCCGTTCCGCACCGCCGACGCCCGCGTGCGTATCAAACATCTGCACAATTCAATAGAAACATGATAGAGTACTAGGTGGTACAGATATTCTTAGCCTCTCTATGGCACAATACCTATTTGGGTATAATTAAAAGGGGTCGTCCATAGCGTCATTAATTTCCTCCAGCAGCCTTTCTATCTCCGCCGGGAGCGTCTGCAACCGATTGTTGGATAGACCCAAGTACCCCAGCTGGGTCAGTTGCCCGATCGCCGCCGGAAGTACTCCCAACTGATTGCCGCGTAGATCCAAGCGTAGCAGACAGGTCAGCTGCCCGATCTCTGCTGGCAGCGTCTCCAACCGATTGCCGTGTAGATTCAAGCGTAGCAGACAGGTCAGCTGCCCGATCTCTGCTGGCAGCGTCTCCAACCGATTGTTGGATAGATCCAAGTATTGCAGCCGAGCCAGTTGCCCGATCTCCGCCGGCAACGTCTCCAACCGATTGTGGCATAGCGCCAAGTGCTGCAGGCAAGTCAGTTGCCCGATCGCCGCCGGCAGCGTCTCCAACCGATTGCCGGATAGCGCCAAGTGCTGCAGGCAAGTCAGTTGCCCGATCTCCGCCGGCAGCATCTCCAACTCATTGCAGCTTAGATCCAAGTGTTGCAGACGGGCTAGTTGCCCGATCTCTGCCGGCAACACCTCCAATCCATTGAGTCTTAGATCCAAGTGTTGCAGACAGGTCAGTTGCCCGATCTCTGCCGGCAGCGCCTTCAACACACGTAGGCCGTCTATCCACAATGCAATGACTCGGCCAGCATCATCTACCGTAACCCCTGTCCAGGCATCCAAGGCCGTGTCGCTGAACCAACCTTCTGGGGGATAACTAAACGTGAAGGCTGTGAGCGCTTCCCGGTCGCTCTCTGGTGAGGATGCGGGCGAAACCCAAGCAGGTGCGTCCAGTACCGGACCTGTACCCATGGCTGTCGGAGTTGGTTCCTGTATCAGAGCCAACAACGCGGCCATAGAGGACGGTCGGTCGTCAACGCGCAAAGCCAAGGTCTGTTGCAATGCCGTCGCGAGCCGAGACGGCACTCCGGGCGGAAAGTCCAAGGCACGCCCGCTCTGAAACCGGTCCATCGCCGAGGGCGGCGGCGCGCCCGTCAGGGCGTGGTACAGAGTGGCTCCCAAACTGAACGCGTCCGTATAAGGCCCGAAGCGCGCCTCTTCGCTGTATTGTTCCGGGGCGGCGTACTGCGCCGTCAGGATCCGCGTATGCCGCTGGGTGCGGTGCAGGTGGAACTCGCGCGCAGACCCGAAATCGATGAGAACGACGCGCTGATCCCCAGCCAGCACGATATTGGCGGGTTTGATGTCGCGGTGCAGCCAATTGCCGTCATGCACCTCCGCCAAGGCTTCGCACAGCGCTTCCGCCAGCCATTGCACCTCGTCGGGCGGCAGGCTGCCGACGCGTTCCAGGCGCGCCTCCAGCGTCTCGCCCTCCAGATACTCCATGACGATATAGGCCGTGTCGTTCTCCAGAAACATGTCGTAGACGTCCACGATGTTCCGCGAGCGGAAACCGGCGATGATCCGCGCTTCCTGCAACGCTTGCTCGCGCGTGTAGCGGAAGGCGTCCGCCTGCGGCGCGGGCACGGACACGCGGGTGCCGAGGCGCGTCGCGCCCAAATCCAGGGGAAACAGTTCCTTGACGGCCACGGGCCGTCGCAAGTCCCGGTGCGCGCCCTTGTACGTGATGCCGAAGCCCCCTTCGCCTAGGACGCGCCCGACGGTGAACTTGCCCTGATGCAGGGTGCTGCCCACCGCCAGGTTACGCGCGGGGGCGCTCGCGCCCAGACCCAGCGCCGCGCCGCAAGAAGGGCACGGGTCCTGATCTAAAGTTAAGGGCGCTTGACAGATAGGACAGAAGATGTCGGTCATCGATTCAATCACAGAAAACAGCGGATGAAAAGGGTTGCTACAAACAACTCAGATGCGTATAGATTCCAGACGCACGTCTTGTCTCTGGGAAACAGCCTTCCATGGTCACACGCAGGAATTTCCAAACCGAGCCGTAGCCATATAAGCGGTTGGAGCCTGTACAGACCAAGCCATGCAGAGCGTAGACACTCCGCCAAGTTAATGCACGGAGCCCCCAGAGATGAAGGCTGCACCGCCTAACCACCATCGCGTTGCAACGAAGGTCTTCGTTTGCGCAGTGAGCCGAGGAACCTACGGTTCCAGGCACAAGGAGCGGTATTGTAATTCGCGCCTAACCCCTATCTTGAATAGCCTGTCTGCCTCTCGCGTGTGGCGAAGTTCATTCTTAGTATATCCCACAGCACGCCATCCTTGGTCTTGATGCCAAGGCAACTGTTCTTCCAGATGCATCTTGCGATGACCGTCGTTGTCTCAATGGGTCGTTTGCGTTTGATGGCGATACTGCACATCCGCGAAAACCGGTGGAAGATCAACTTGATAGCCGGATCCGCGTCCTTTTACCCAGAGGTTTGCGCCCAATATAAGGATGGACCGGGCTCAGCAGCGTCGGATTTCGAGCCACCCCGGTTCTTGCTTGACCATTGCGGCATAGCCGCGTGGAAAATACAGGAGCGTGCGGCCTTAATCAGAGTGGCCTAAGTTTTGACTTAAGATATGTATCGTGTTACGCTACAGAATACGCTATTCAATGCCTTGTCATCATGAAGGAGTAGGCAAAGTGTCCGATAATCAGGAAGATTATCCATATCTCGGACAATACGTACGTGAGAAAATCATACCAGCTGGACAGTCCGTCACGGCAGCCGCGCAATTGTTAGGCGTCGGTCGTCCGGCCCTTTCCAACTTTCTGAACGGCAAAGCGCGTCTTTCCGCTCGTATGGCCCATCGACTAGAAAAGGTTTTCGGTGCGGACAGTCAGCGGCTACTGGAAATGCAGGCCCTGCTTGATGCGCGCCTGGACAAGTCCAACGAGACATCCATGGTCACAGGCACATTCGCTCCTTCCTTAATTCGGATTAGAGCACAACAAATTGAGATATGGGCCAAGCAGATTGAAGCGCGTTCCAGGTTGGCCGTATTGTTGAGAATCCTGATTCATTCTACGGGACGCGACCTTGTGTCTGTGGACTTTCCCGGTTACGACAACGCGGAATGCCATGGCCCTGACGGTCAAGTAGAAGCCAAAGCATCAACGCCTTGGATACCGGAAGGCAAGTCGATTTGGGAGTTTGGCACAAGCAAGAATCCCAAAAAGAAAGCCAATGCGGACTATAAGACACGCGTGAAATCAGCATCGCAAACGACTTCTTTTATTTTCGTAACGCCCCACCCTTGGAGGGCCAAAGGCCAATGGGCAGCTGAAAAAGCGGAGTTGGGACATTGGCGTGCAGTCCGGGCGTTTGATGCCAGTGATCTTGAGCAATGGATCGAACAGTCAGCCTCCGCCCAAATTTGGCTGGCGCAAGAGCTGGACCGGCCTGTTGCAGGCTATCGAGTACTGGATCAATGCTGGCGCATCTGGGCCCATGCCTGCGAGCCGAGGTTGTTGCCTTGTCTCTTCAAGGCGGCCACGGAGACGCACGCTCGCACCATCGAACGTTGGCTGAAAGATCCTTCCAAGGCCTTGGAAATAACGGCCGACTCGGTGAAAGAAGGCTTGGCTTTTTTGTACTGTTTCCTGCATGCGCCATCCAAGGCTATGTGGAGCGATCGTACCGTCGTATTTGACGCTCCTGCTGCGTTGCAACACATATCTTCGTTTCCCGCGGTACCACTCATCGCGGTAGTGGCGGATCCCGAAGTCGAAAAACAATTGCCGTTGTTGCCACAGGGAGTTCGCACCATCGTCGTGCGTTCACGCAATGCTATAGAGAGCAAATTTTCGGTATCCCCCTATCGTATCGGATTGGATCGACTGAATACCCATGACTTCACTGAAGCCTTGAGAGCAATGGGCCTTCAAGACGACAGAATAGGGCGCTTGGTACGCGAGACCGCCCGCTCGCTGACGATCCTGCGGCGGCGGCTATCCACTAATTCCGCTATCCGTTGCCCTGATTGGGCCGGAGAACAAGACAAGGCCATCCCGTTGATTCCTATGGCTTTGATCGGTGCGTGGAAAGGGAACTCGGAGGCGGATCGCGAAGTCCTGAAGCATCTGAGCGATGTCGAAGCGTACGAAACGGTGGAGTCCAATCTGCAAGACTTGCTTCGGTTGAACGACGTCCCTGTCTGGCGCGCGGGAGCATACCGGGGCGTACTGTCCAAAGTCGATGCCCTGCTGGCCGTTAGCGCATATATTGTGCCATCGCATCTCACCCGTTTCTTTTCTCTGGCCGAGAACATTCTCTCCGAGGAAAATCCTGCCTTGCAACTGCCCGCGGCAGAGCAATGGGCGGCTGAACTGTACGGAAAAGTGCGCTCGCATTCGGAGGCGTTGCGGAAAGGCGTATGCGAAACGCTCGTTCTCTTGGCGACGCATGGCATGATCTTCGACGAAATATCTGAACAGGATAATACAGGTCGGCAAGTAGCCGATGTCGTTCGAAAGGTGCTTACGCTTGAGACATGGGAGAACCTGGCTGCGCTGGATCGAGATTTGCCCTATCTAGCGGAAGCGGCACCAGAGATATTTTTGGACTTCGTCGAGCAGGATCTGCGGCACGAACAGTCGCTGATCCTTCGCCTGCTGAAACCTCTAGACTCCTCAATCCTGAATCCCCCCAAGCGCTTCGGTCTGTTGTGGGCGCTGGAACGTCTGGCTTGGCATCCTGATTACCTGCCCCGAACGGTACGTATTTTGGCGCAATTGTCTGCGGTTGACCTTACGGATAACTGGGGCGCGAAGCCCTATGAAACGCTCCGTCTGATCCTCCATGCCAAGATGCCGCAAACGGCGGCCCTCATTGAAGATCGCAAACGAGCTCTCGGCATACTTACGGATGAATATCCTGATGTAGGATGGGAGCTTTGCCTCCAGCAGTTTGCGTTGATTCAGGATGTCGTTCCCAATCAGCGCCCTCTTTGGCGTGACGATGCTGCCGGCGCGGAGCATGAAGTTGCCCGCGAAGAATCCAAACAGTTCATTACTCTGGCACTTGACCGGGCGCTTGCCTGGCCGGAGTATGATGCGGAAAAACTGGGCGAGCTCGTTGCCCGCGTACGCTACCTGTCCCCGGAGAATCGCAAGACGGTCTGGCAGCGGGTCTGGCAGCGCATCGGTCAGTGGAGCCTTACGGCTTCGGACAGGGACAAAGCCGCATTGTTGGACCGCATCAGGCGCTGCCGCGCTTGGACGCCAGACGATTTGCCTGTCCCGAGAACGGTGACCGAACAATTGACGCCCCTAGATCCCGTAGTACGTCATGCATGGCTCTTCGCCTCGTCCGCCGTTGAACTGGCCACGGATGAAAGTCTTTCCTACCGGATCCGCACGCAACGCATCCCAGAGAAGCGACGAGCGGCATTGCAAGAAGTATGGTCTACCCATGGTTTTGAAGGAGTCAGGCGTTGGATTCAGCAAAGCCAGGTCGCGGCTCAAAATGTGGGATGGACGATATATTCCGTCATAGCGGACGCGGACCTGTTTGACGCGTTTGTGCTGCCCTGTCTCAAGGTGGCCGCGGGAGATGAAGGGTTGCATTTCCGCCTCTGCCTCCAAAAGACTCTGTGGCGCCCTGATGCCGCCGTCAGACGATGTTACGTCGTTCAGGCCGAGCAAGTCTGTACGCAGGCCGAGCGACTCGCCCTCTTGCTGTCTCTGCCGTTTCGCGCGGAAACGTGGCGGCTGTTGGAGCGCCAACCAAAAGATGTCCGGCAATCGTACTGGGCAAAAGTTCGCCCCTACTTGCCCGTTGAAAATCCGGATGAAAGCAACGAGCTCATTGACGGATTCCTGGAAGCCGGACGGTCACTCTGCGCGTTGCGCGCAGTGGGAAGTGATTGGTCTGAAGTCGAGACCGGTCGCCTGAAAAGGTTGTTGGAGGCAATAGGCACCTCGCATCCCCAAGACGCGGGTATCGCGGACATGGATAACCATTGGCTTTCCTTGGCTCTTGACGAACTGGAAAAGCGCACCGATGTAACGGTTGAGGAGAGGGCCGTACTCGAATTCGCCAATATTCTGCGTTGGCGCCTCCCTGACGAATGCCGAGTACGCTTTCTGGAAGAGCAGGTAGGCAGAGACCCTGATCTATTCGCGCAACTCATTCGATGGGCCTATGGCAAGGAAACGAACGAATTTGTCTCCAAGTCTGCTCGGACAGCCCTGAACGTCATCCAGCTCACGCCAGGCACAGGTACGAACGGCGAAATTTCCGGGCAAGACTTGAACGTTTGGATCAACAGGGTACGTACCCGATGCCAGCACGATGATCTTTCCTGGCGCGGCGACCAGAAAATCGGTGAACTGCTTTCTCGAGCGCCGACTGAACAGGACGGCCTTCGGCCTTGCCGTCCGGTATGCGAGGCCTTGGAAGCAATAGATTCGAAGGATGCCATGGCAGGCTTTACCATCGGTTTGAACAATCAACGCGGCGCGCATATCATCGATGCAGGACGGGCAGAACGCGCATTGGCCGAAACGTATCGATCTATAGCGCAACAATTGGCTTACGAATTTCCGTTCGTAGCGCGCATAATGAACTGCGTAGCCGATTCGTACGTAAGCGAATCTCGGCTTTGGCATACTTTAGAGCAAGAAAGAAATATACTGGCGCATGATTGATTCGACCGTGCCGTTCCTGCCCCAATACTCGTATCCAATCAGGTCGGATTGTTTTGGGGACAAGAGACTCTGATCTGAGCCTACCCTGTGCAAGGAGATTTCAAATGCATGACGACTATTACTACTTGCTTCTTTCATACATCGATCGTATCGCGGCTCAATCTGACGACATAGGTCGGTGCATATTTCGGGGACAGGCAAACAGCATGTGGCCACTGTCGTCTTCGGCTTGGCGAAAGTGCAGCAGCAGTTTGGGAAGAGAACCAACATTGGAAGAATTCAGTAAATATCATTTTCAGTTACTGCAGAATCACCCCTGTTCCAAATGCAACTGTTCTCAGTCCCCACTTTCAGACTTGACAATGTTGGCCAATATCCAGCATTACTGCGGCAAGACTTGGCTGCTGGATTTCACCTGCAACCTGTTTGTAGCTATCTGGTTCGCCACAAGCCAAGAAGGAGGCCAGGATGGAGTTATCATGGTCCTTGAAACCAGCAACAATCCCGTGCTGCGCCAACCGAGCGAGCAAGAACTTGAAAGGGATATTGCTGGACTTTTTGAAGCCGAGTTTGCTTCCGAAGTAGGTACAGTCTGTCACTGGCATCCTGATGTGCTCAATAATCGCATCTATCTGCAAGAGTGCGATTTTCTTTTCGGACATCCTAGGAAAATCGAAAACTTGAACTACAGGACTGTAACCATACAACAAGAAGACAAGAAGCAACTACAGGAAGAATTGAGGCGGTTTCTGCTTCTCTGGGACAGATTGCTGGCAGGGGGATTGTTCCGTGACCCAAAAGACGGACTGCAAGCCACGATTCACCCCCGACCGATTTGGAATTTCAGGCCGAGAATGAGACCTTGAACGCCAATGAGGGGGCTCTCGTGATCTACAATCGTGCGATTGAACGAGGCTTTCGTTCTTTCAAACTCTATCATGACCGAGCTGGACACTGGCGGTTGGCAATAGAACAAGATTCACCTTGGATTGGGGCCAATGTGCAGAGGGATCTTGATCGGGCAATAGAATACGATGATCGTGTGGATAAAAGATCTGGGAGCGAAAATCTAGGACTTGCTCAGGGTTTTGCAAATCGACCTACCTACCAGAAAATCAACGGTCTTTGGCTTCCTGTGTGGCCCCAGTGGCGCTAAGAGTAATCTGGACGTTAGGTTCCTTGTTGCATCATCGCCATCACTACCATTGGTCGGCTAGAGCCTGCACTTGGCGCGCCCAGTCCCACGGCCGTGCGCTGGGTGGTGGCGTTGGCGGTGCGCCACTGGCCCAGCAGTTCCACGAACAGCGACGGCGCAGGTGCCGGACCGCGCGTATGCATAGTCGTAAGTGGCCGGGCATCCCGGCCGCGCGGGGCGGGGCAGCCGCGTGCGGCCCGCAGGGGTTTGGCGTGTTCGTCCATGTAGCTCACCGGATAGCGCGCATCGTAGGGCTGGCTATAGTGGCTGCGCTGTGCAAGAGGACGCACTCGGGCGCGCCTTGGCACCGATTGCCGGCCGCGTACGGGAAAGGGAACACGGTCTATCGTCGCTAGCTGATGGGGTGCAGGGCGTCGGGCCACGCCTGATGGCTTACATGCAGGCCGATCCAGATCTGTCCGCCGTATTGCTGGGCAGCACGGTCGTGCGCATGCGCGCAAGCACAACAGACGCGCCTAAAAAAAGAGGCGGATCCTGTGCTCGATCACAGTTGGGGCAGCTTCCGCACCCCGATCCACATTCTGACGGATCGACAGGATCACTTCCTATGCCTGCGCGTGACGGACGGCCCGCGCCACGCCAACATCTAAGCCCGGGCCCAGATAGAACTGGATCGACGCGCCGCGATCCTTCCTAATCGCGGACTGGGCCTATGACATGCCTTCCGATCAGCAATAGCCGCCGAGACTATAGCCGCTAACCAGCGGAATCTCCACTCCGATATGGTCGGATAGCAGTCCAATGGTCAAGGAAATGTTACTGATCCGTGGTCGCTCAAGCTCTGTACCCACGAATCTCTCAATGATTACAGGCCCAATCTCTAAGGAAGCTGATATCGCACTCTGACAAGTCCACCTTATCATTATCGTTGAAAGCGATCGGGGCCGTATTTCCACGGCATTGCCTTACACTGCGCTAGAGTTGAGGGTACTCACCAAATCTCAAGCTTATCCGACAGACGGTTATAGTTATATAACAGGCCAAAACTCAAGTTCCCGTAGCAGGGTCAGGCGTTTTATCTCGACAAGGAGCGTCTCCAACCTATTACCCCGCTTAGATCCAAGTCCTGCAGCTGGGTCAATTGCCCTATCTCAAAAGGGAGCGTCTCCAACCTATTGCCGTCTAGAGCCAAGTGTTCCAGCTGAGTTAGGTGTCCTATCTCAGCAGGGAGCGTCTCCAACTTATTGCCGTCTAGATACAAGTATTGCAGACAGGTCAATTGCTCGATCTCAGCAGGGAGCGTCTCCAACTTATTGCCGTCTAGAGCCAAGCATTGCAGCTGGGTTAGGTGTCCTATCTCGACAGGGAGCGTCTCCAACCTATTGTTGTCTAGAGCCAAGTCCTGCAGCTGGGTCAATTGCCCGATCTCAGCCGGAAGCGTCTGCAACTTATTGTTGTCTAGAGCCAAGTCCTGCAACTGGGTTAGGTGTCCGATCTCGACAGGGAGCGTCTCCAACCTATTGTCGCGTAGAGCCAAGTCCTGCAGCTGGGTCAATTGCCCAATCTCAGCCGGAAGCGTCTGCAACCTATTGTTGTCTAGAGTCAAGCGTTGCAGCTGAATTAGGTGTCCTATCTCAATAGGGAGTGTCTCCAATCTATTGACGTATAGATCCAATTCCTGCAGCTGGGTCAATTGCCCGATCTCAGCCGGGAGCATCTCCAACCCATTGCCGAGTAGAACCAAGCGTTGCAGCTGAATTAGGTGTCCTATCTCGACAGGGAGCGTTTCCAACCCAGTACCGCCTAGCCCCAAGTATTGCAGCAGGATTAACTGCCCGATCTCAGCCGGGAGCATCTCCAACCTATTGTTGCCTAGCTCCAAGTGCTGCAGCTGGGTCAATTGCCCGATCTCAGCCGGGAGCGTCTCTAATCCGTTGCCGTCTAGCTCCAAGTGCTGTAGCTGGGTCAATTGCCCGATCTCAGCCGGGAGCGTCTCCAATCTATTGCTACTTAGCCCCAAGTATTGCAGACAGGTCAATTGCCCGATCTCAGCCGGGAGCGTTTCCAACTTATTGCCGCCTAGAGCCAAACACTGCAGCTGGGTCAATTGCCCGATCTCAGCCGGGAGCGTCTCCAATCTATTGCTACTTAGCCCCAAGTATTGCAGACAGGTTAATTGCCCGATCTCAGCCGGGAGCGTTTCCAATCTATTGCCGCCTAGAGCCAAACACTGCAGCTGGGTCAATTGCCCGATCTCGACAGGGAGCGCTTTTAAATGAGAATGATATTGAAATTGGGAAGGTAATATCTGTAATGCAATAACTCGACCGCCATCATCTACCGTAACCCCTTCCCAGTCAGCCAAGGGCATGTCGCTGAACCAACCCTCTGGATGACCATTGAAGCAATTGCGGAAAGCGTTGAGGGCTTCCCGGTCACTCTCCGGTGAGGAAACAGGTGAAGACAGTACTGTACCCGCGACAAACGAAATGGACTCCTGTATCAGAGCGGTCCCTGAGGACAGGCGATCTTTCACGCGAAAGGCCAAGGCCCGCTGCAACGCTGTCGCGAGCTGGGGCGGCTTGTCGCGTAGATCCAAGTGCTGTATCTGGGTCAACTGTCCGATCTCGACAGGGAGCGTCTCCAACCTATTGCCGTCTAGATCCAAGTGCTGCAGCTGGGTCAACTGTCCGATCTCGACAGGGAGCGTCTCCAACCTATTGTCGTCTAGATCCAAGTGCTGCAGCTGGGTCAACTGTCCGATCTCGACAGGGAGTGTCTCCAACCTATTGTCGCGTAGATCCAAGTGTTGCAGCCGAGTTAGGCGTCCGATCTCGACAGGGAGCATCGCCAACCTATTGCCGTCTAGAGCCAAGTGCTGCAGACAGGTCAGGTACCCTATTTCGACCGGCAGCGCTTCCAACTCAGTTAGCCCCAAGTATTGCAGACAGGCCAACTGCCCGATTTCAGCAGAAAGTGCCTCCAACTCATTGCCGCGTAGATTCAAATGCTGCAGCTGAGTTAGACATCCTATCTCAACAGGGAACATCTCCAACCTATTGTCGCGTAGATCCAAGTGTTGCAGCTGAGTTAGGTACCCTATCTCGACAGGAAGCATCTTCAACCTATTGTCGTCTAGAGTCAAGTGTTGCAGCTGGGTCAATTGCCCGATCTCAGATGGGAGCGTCTTCAGCATATTACCGCCTAGCTCCAAGTGCCGTAGCTGTGTCAATTGCCCAATCTCAGATGGGAGCGTCTCCAACATATAATCCGTATAATTATGATGACGAATCTGCAATGCAGTGACTCGGCCAGCATTATCTACCGTAACCCCTTTCCATTCAGTCAAGGGCGCGTCGCTGAACCACCTCTCTGGGTGACCATTCCAGGCATAGTAATCACTGAAGCAATGACCGAAAGCATTGAGCGCTTCCCGGTCACTTTCCGGTGAGGAAACGGGTGAAGACAGTACTGAACCTGCGATAGACGAAACGGGATCCTGTATCAAAGCCAACAACGCAGCCATTGAGGACGGGCGATCGTCCACGCGCAAGGCCAGAGCCTGCTGCAGCGCTGTCGCGAGTCGGGACGGTACGCCGAGCGGAAAGTCCAAGTCACGCCCGCTCGGAAACCGGTCCATCGCCGAGGGCGGCGGCGCGCCCGTCAGGGCATGGTACAGGGTGGCCCCCAAACTGAACGCGTCCGTATAAGGCCCGAAACGCGCTGCTTCGCTGTATTGCTCCGGGGCGGCGTGCGCCGTCAGGATCCGCGTATGACGCTGGGTGCGGTGCAGGTGAAACTCGCGCGCGGAGCCGAAATCGATGAGGACGACGCGCTGGTCCGCAGCCAGCACGATATTGGAGGGTTTGATGTCCCGATGCAGCCAATTGCCGTCATGCACTTCCGCCAAGGCTTCGCACAGCGCTTCCGCCAGCTCTTGCACCTCGTCGGGCGGCAGGCTACCGACGCGTTCCAGGCGCGCCTCCAGCGTCTCGCCCTCCAGATACTCCATGACGATATAGGCCGTGCCGTTCTCCAGGAACATGTCGTAGACGTCCACGATGTTCCGCGAGCGGAAACCGGCGATGATCCGCGCTTCCTGCAACGCCTGCTCGCGCGCGTAGCGGAACGCGTCCGCCTGTGGCGCGGGTACCGACACGCGGGTACCGAGGCGCGTCGCGCCCAAGTCCAAGGGAAACAGTTCCTTGATGGCCACGAGCCGCCGCAAATCCCGGTGCGAACCCTTGTACGTGATGCCGAAGCCCCCTTCGCCCAGGACGCGCCCGACGGTGAACTTGCCCTGATGCAGGGTACTGCCCACCGCCAGATTACGCGTGGGGGCGCTCGCACCCAAACCCTGCGCTACACCGCAAGAAGGACACGGTCCCTGATCTAAGGCTAAGGGCGCTTGACAAATAGAACAGAGGATGTCGGCCATGCGTCAATTACAGAAACCGGCTGATGGAACGGGTTGCTACAAAGTACACAACTTTGCTGTGCCTCTATCTATACGCATGTCTTGGCTTTTGGAAATAACCTTCCATGGTCACGCGTAGGACTTTCCAAGCCGAGATGCAGTTGAGAGATTGGAGCCTCGTACAGAAGCCATGCAGAGTGTAGACATTCTGCCCACAAGTCAATACACGGAACCTCAGAGATGAAGGTACCGGCGCGTTTCAACGCAAGGTCTTCATTTGCGCAGTGGGCCGAGGAACCTACGGTTCCAGACACAAGGGGTGGTTCATAATTCGCGCCTAATCCCTGTCGCTAACAGCCTGTTTGCCTCTCGCGTTTGACGAAGTTCGTTCTTAGTATATCCCACGGCGCGCCATCTTAGGATAGAAACTTTGTCTTGAGCAGTTTACGTTTGCTCAGGACAATTTCTTTCCCAATCAGCCTCCTCTTTGGCGTACTACCGGCACGGGACGTGAAGTTGCCTACGAAGAACTCAACCAGTTCGTTGATCTGGTGCTTGCTTGGCCAGCGTACGCAGAAAAACTGGACGAGCTCGTTGACCGCGTACGCTACCTGTCCCTAGAGGATCGCAAGACGGTCTGGCAACGCAGCGGTCAGTGGAGCAGTGCAGATTCGGACAGGGACAAAGCCGCATTGTTAAACCACATCAAACGCGGCCGTGTTTGGACACAAGACGATTTGCCTGTTCTGCTATAACGGACGCGAATCTGTTTGACACGTTCGTGTTGCCCTGTTGCTAGGCGGTTGCGGGAGATGAAAGGTTGCATTCCCGTTTCTGCCTCCAAAAGTCTCTGTGGCACCCTGATGCTGTCGTTAGACGATATTACGTCGTTCAGACCGAGCAAGTCTGTGCGAGGGCCGAGCGCCTCCGCCCTTTTCTGTCCCTGCCGTTTCGCGCGGAAACGTGGCGGCTGTTGGAGCGCCAAGCAAAAGATGTCCGGCAATTGTATACTGGGCAAAGGTTCACCCCCTGCTTACCTGTCGAAAATCCGGATGAAAACAATGATCTCATTGACGGATTCCTGGAAGCCGGACGGTCGTTCTGCGCGTTGCGCGCAGTGGAAAGCCATTGGTCTGAAGTCGAGACCGGTCGCATGAAAAGGTTGTTGGAGGCTATAGACACCCCGATCCCCAAGACACGGGTATCATGGGCATGGATAACCATGGTATAATGTAGTTGGAATACCAGATAAGCAGAGGATAATCGCTCAGCGTCGGAATAGCAACAAGTTCAATATTGCCTGGAGGATTGAGCCCGCTGGAAACCGCTTAATAGTATTCGGTTCCAAGGCATCTTGGTTCGTGGCAATTTGTCTGCCGACAGATGATTGCACTCACAGGAGTATGCTAAATGAATTTAACTTGGACCGCTATACGCTCGATCAATGGATCTCAAGCGGAGGGATTCGGAAAATTATGCGTCCAGTTGGCGGATGCAGAGAAACCGGACGATGCCTCGTTCGTGCCCAAAGGCAAACCTGATGCCGGAGTAGAGTGCTATTGCATCTTAGCCGACGGTAGCGAATGGGGTTGGCAGGCCAAATATTTCCTGCATGCACTTGATCCAACTCAATGGAAGCAAATTGACGATTCGGTCAAAACTGCCTTGGATAAGCATCCCAAGCTCGTACGTTACTTCTTATGCGTGCCTCTTGACTTGTCCGATGCGCGTCTTTCAGGGCAAAAATCGGATCTAGATCGGTGGAATGACCATGTGGCAAAGTGGGAAGAATGGGCTCGAGAGCGAGGAAGATGCGTCAAATTTTGCTGGTGGGGCGAACACAAACTCCTCGATATTCTTTCAAAGACAGAACACATTGGACATCGGCATTTCTGGTTCAATGAACGTTACTTTGGCTCCGATTGGTTTCAGAAACATCTTGACGAAGCTATAGCTGATGCAGGCCCGCCGCGCTATACGCCGGAGGTACATACAGAACTTTCCATAGCTGACGAGTTGGTGCCGTTTGGCCACATGGAATACGCTGCGGATATGCTATTGACCGTAGCCACGGTAGATGGTCATCCATTCAACGCGGAATTCCTTGATAGACGACTCCGTCAATTCTCTATGCCGGACCGCGACGCGTGGTGGAGCATTTCCCTGTATCGGTTGTGGGAAGACCATCGACAGTTGGGAAAACAAAATGCGGTAGATTACCTGGTGCATTGGGCATGGACCTCGCCTTCACGTGGCAATAGCGATGAAACAACGGTAGAATTATGCGCCATCGCGTTGGCTTGGATGCTTGCGACCTCTCACCGCTTTCTCCGGGATCGGGCCACGAAAGCGCTGGTCGCGCTCCTGACGGGACGTCTGGAGGCGACGGTGAAATGGGTAGCAAGATTCTCTGATGTGGATGATCTCTATATTGCAGAACGTATATATGCTGTCGCCTACGGCGTCGCTCTGCGCAGCCATGATGCCCAGGGCGTAGGCCAGTTAGCTTCCCAAGTATACAATCAGGTGTTCGCGCACCGTCCGCCGCCTGTGCATATCCTGTTACGAGACTACGCGCGGGGCGTTATTGAACGGGCCGCGGAGCTCGGAACAGAGATCAACGTAGATATGCAACGAGTGCGCCCACCTTATCGCAGTGCATGGCCAGCGATCCCAACCGAGCAGGTTATACAACATCAGCTGGATGGTTGGCGCGAGGCATCTACTCTCGAGGCAGGACAGGGACAGGAAGCGGGGTGGCGGAGTATCGACAGTTCCTTGTCGTCAGTGGGCGATTTCGCTCGGTATGTCATAGGCGTCGATAGGTTTTTGCCCTCGTCTTCGCGCTGGCTATCTCTCAGGCGCGACCAGGCAACACCTCTATGCGGAGAGAACGCGGAATCAATTCCGCGGTTCGATCTGAAGGAGATTCAACGTTACGTGTTGCAACGCGTAGCCACTTTAGGGTGGACCCAGGAAAGGTTTGGCTGTTTCGACAGCGGCGTCGCTAGAAACTCGTCCGGACGCCAAGCAGACAAGCCCGAGCGTATAGGCAAAAAGTACCAATGGATCGCCTATCACGAGATTCTTGCTTATCTGGCCGACCACTACCAATATCGCGACGGAAACCAGTATGCCTATTCAGGACCGTGGCAAATCGGCGTGCGTGACATCGATCCTTCATGTACATCTGCCGTCCAGCCTGGCATTGACTCGACTGGCAACGGCTATCAATCGATCTGGTGGGAACCTAAGGTCTATGACGGTTGGGATCCAGAGGTAAGTCATCAAGCATGGCTTGAGGATGCAAGTGATTTCCCGTCCGTACCTGATAGCCTGATGGTTGCGCATCCGCAGAGATCAAACGTCAAATGGCTCCGAGCGAGAAAATACCGTGTTTGGCCGTCATCGCCTCTGGCTGATAAAGATGCATATAATGATGGATACAGGGAATTGATGATCAGAACTATAGGCTATCTGGTACCGTCTACTCAAATCGAACACTTTCAAAAATGGGCCCAGACCACCGACTTTCGAGAAGAGGAGATCCACGATCGATTCCCTGTCTGCGGCCCTGCGTTCTTGGGGGAATACGGTTGGAGTCCCGCGTTTCGCCATCATCGTAGAGAACTGGATGATGATACCGAAGGGCTTCTACTGGGCAGGAACTGTTCCGTGCGCGTATCATCGCTGGCTTGGAACTATGCCGGCGGCTTCGGCGGTTTTGACTGTTCCGTGGACACATCATCTTACGCGTTGGAACTGCCCGATCCCGAGTTTGTGAAACAAACCGGTTTGTGTTGGACGGGTACAGGTGCGGATTTTGTCAATGAAGCAGGTGAAACTGTGGCTTTTGATCCTGCCGCGCACGAGGCGGGGGCGGGTCCCAGCGCGTTGCTTATTCGCGCGGATGTTATGGATCAATACTTGACGATGCAAGATCGGGTGCTGTGTTGGATCATGATGGGCGAGAAGTCGATCCGCGAGAACACGCAGTTCTACGGTGATCTTAAGGTGCGTGGTGTCTACACCTATCGAAATGGCACAATAGAAGGCAACTACAAGGTATTTCCTTACACGTCTCAATAGTGTTGAAGATCGAATGTTGCGTTTACGCGCGGGAACATTGTTGATAACATACCTATTCAAAGTGAAAATTCACTATGTGCCTGATGGCCTTTTCTCAGTCCGGTAGATAGACTCCATTCAGAGATAGCTTTATATTGCGCGCGGCCAAGTTTCTCTCGTAATCCTCTCTCGACTGCAGTTTGGCCTTGCTCATTTGTCACCCAGTTGCATAGCCTGCTCCGCTCATAACCGAACGTCTCGCCGACTATGTTGACAACCGCCAAGACGCGCATGATCATATCCCCCATGATCGGCTAATTTCTCCATAAAAATCTGTATAAAAATCTGTCGTAGTTGAAAGGCGTGTCCACAACATTGCCGTTAGCGTCAAAGCAGATGGAGTTAATGCAGACGCTCAAAGTCACTTCGTTCAAACCAGAGAATGGAAACATTCTCCGGCTTCAAGGCTGACGCTCTATCCCGAATGTCCATATCGAATCCGATTCAGCAAGTGCTCGCTGTGGATTTCAACTACTGGTACTCCGTCATGTGACTTCTGTTATGTTATATTTAGAAACTACCGTTCGGGTGCGGTCAGGTATCGTACGTATTGTAGAGACAGGCAATCCTTTTCGGAGCTGACACTGACGGGGAGAACGATAGTATCACATAACAAAAGTCGCATAACTGTATACTAGGGAAAACAGTTCCGTGATGGCCACGGGCTGCCACAAGTCTCGATGCGCACCTTTGTACGTGATGCCGAAGCCCTCTTCGCCCAAGACGCGCCTGACGGTGAACTTGCTCTGATGCAGGGTTACTGCCCACTGCCAGGTTACGCATGGGGACACTCGCGCCAGCCCCTGCGCCGCGCCGCAATAGGGACATGGATCTTGGTTCAGGGTTAAAGACGCTTGACAGACAGGACAGAAGGTGTTGGCCATGAGTCAATACCGGAAACTGTCGGACTGTCAGGCCATGGTCACGGCCTGCACGGCGCGCCCGGCTTGGAGGCCGCCAACCAGTGGAGTGGAACGCGGTAGCGGTTGGCTCAGACACTGGCGGCGCGTGGCCACTCTCTATGACAAATACGTGCATCGTGGCTTGGGATTTCTGTACCTAACGGCGGCTTGGATCTAGCTGGATTCAAACATCAACACAGATTGGTAGTATAAACGTATTCAACCCATCCAAGTGTTTCCGACACAGTTCGTCGCGGATGCTGAGACCTCTAGAGGTCGTTGACGGTATAAACGTCGTTGATCCACGGTTTCCAACAGGTTAGATGCCCGATCTCGCGTGGAAGCGCCTCCAATCGAGTGTGGCTTAGATCCAAGTGTTGCAGGCCGGTCAGTTGTCCGATCTCGTCCGGGAGCGCCTCCAATCGAGTGTACTGTAGATCCAAGTATTGCAAGCCGGTCAGTTGTCCGATCTCGTCCGGGAGCGCCTCCAATCGAGTGTGGCTTAGATCCAAGTGTTGCAGGCCGGTCAGTTGTCCGATCTCGTCCGGGAGCGCCTCCAATCGAGTGTGGCTTAGATCCAAGTATTGCAAGCCGGTCAGTTGTCCGATCTCGTCCGGGAGCGCCTCCAATTGAGTGCCGCCTAGATCCAAGACTTGCAGGCAGGTCAGCTGCCCGATCACGTCCGGAAGCGCCTCCAATTGAGTGTCGTCTAGATACAAGCGTTGCAGACGGGCCAATTGCCCGATCTTATCCGGAAGCGCCTCCAATCGAGTGCCACCTAGACCCAAGCGTTGCAGGCAGGCCAATTGTCCGATCTCGTCCGGGAGTGCCTCCAATCGAGTGTGGCTTAGATCCAAGTGTTGCAGGCAGGTCAGTCGCCCGATCTTGTCCGGGAGTGCCTCCAATCGAGTGCCACCTAGACCCAAGCGTTGCAGGCAGGTCAGTCGCCCGATCTCGTCCGGGAGTGCCTCCAATTGAGTGCTGCCTAGATCCAAGTGTTGCAGGCAGGTCAGTCGCCCGATCTCATCCGGGAGTGCCCTCAACGGAGTGTAACTTAGATCCAAGTATTGCAGATGGGTCAGCTGCCCGATCTCGATAGGAAGTGCCTCCAATCCTATTACATTAATTCCCCCTAGTGCCTCCGATGCCCAGTAGTAACCTATCTGCAATGCAATGACTCGACCGGCACCATCAACCGTAATTCCTACAATGTCGTCTTCATGAGCAGTATCGTCGCGGATCATCATGCTGACTAGGCTAGACACTGCGGGTTTGTCGTCCAATATTACCCTCCAATCCTCCTTATCCTCATCCTCCTTGAACGTGAACTCCCACAACCCTCCATAGCCCCTAACATAATCCCAGCTAGCCAAGAGAGCGTCGCTGATCTGATGATTAAAAACGTTATATAGCACTGCGACGAGTGCTTCCCGGTCGTTCGGTGAGACAGGTGAAACCAATTCGTCTAGTACTGAGGGGACAGACAGCACTGTGCCCGTGGCAGCTGGAGTCGACTCCGGTATCAGGCTTCCAAGGTCTGTTTCTGTTTCCATTTGAGGCGTTGTATCATCGTCCGTTGCAGTTGGAGTTGGCTCCTGTAGCAGATCCCACAACGCGGTCATTGAGGACGTCCGATCGTCCACGCGCAAGGCCAGAGCCTGCTGCAACGCCGTCGCGAGCCGAGACGGCACCCCGGGCGGAAAGTCCAGGTCAAGCCCGTTCTGAAACCGATCCATCGCCGAGGGCGGCGGCGCGCCCGTCAGGGCATGGTACAGGGTGGCCCCCAAACTGAACGCGTCCGTATAAGGCCCGAAACGCGCGGCTTCGCTGTATTGCTCCGGGGCGGCGTACTGCGCCGTCAGGATCCGCGTATGCCTCTGGGTGCGGTGCAGGTGAAACTCGCGCGCGGACCCGAAATCGATGAGAACGACGCGCTGGTCCGCAGCCAGCACGACATTGGAGGGTTTGATGTCCCGATGCAGCCAATTGCCGTCATGCACTTCCGCCAAGGCCTCGCATAGCGCTTTGGCCAGTTCTTGCACCTCGTCGGGCGGCAGACTGCCGACGCGTTCCAGGCGCGCCTCCAGCGTCTCGCCCTCCAGATACTCCATGACGATATAGGCCGTGTCGTTTTCCAGGAACATGTCGTAGACGTCCACGATGTTCCGCGAGCGGAAACCGGCGATGATCCTCGCTTCTTGCAGCGCCTGATCGCGTGCGTAGCGGAAGGCGTCCGCTTGCGGCGCGGGCACCGACACGCGGGTGCCGAGGCGCGTCGCGCCCAAATCCAGGGGGAACAGTTCTTTGATGGCCACGGGCCGCCGCAATTCCCGGTGCGCGCCCTTGTACGTGATGCCGAAGCCCCCTTCGCCCAGGACGCGCCCGACCGTGAACTTGCCCTGGTGCAGGGTGCTGCCTATCGCCAAGTTACGCGCGGGGGTGCTCGCGCCCAGCCCCAGTGCCGCGCCGCAAGCAGGGCACGGATCCTGGCCGGGAGCTAGGGGCGATTGACAAATCGGACAGGGAGTACCCGTCACGGTCCGTAGCGCATGGGCATGGATGCGGACGGTCTCGCTACCCTTTCAGGGCGCCGAAGGTCAGTCCGCTGGTGATGTATTTCTCCAGGGCCATGCCGGCCGCGACCACCGGGATGACGCTCACCAGCGAGATCGCGCTCATGTTCCACCATTCCGTGTAGCCGGTCTGGCTGACCTGCATCTGCATGAACAGGGGAATGGTGATGGACTGCCGGAAAGTCAGGGTCAGGGCCACGATGTATTCGTTCCAGGCCCCGATCAGGCTCAGCACGAACACCGCCACCAGGCCCGGCGCGGCCAGGGGCATGGCGATGCGGAAGATGACGACGAGGCGATTGGCCCCGTCGATCAGGGCGCTCTCCTCGATCTCCACCGGCAGTCCCTCGAAGAAATCGCGCATCACCCAGACGATGAAGGGAATGGCCCCGGCGGCGTACACGATGATCAGCGCCGTCTTGGTGTCCAGCAGGCGCAGTTCCCGGAACATGACCAGGAAGGCCAGGATGAACAACGCGCCGGGAAACATGCGCTGGGCCATGAAGCCCAGGACGATCGAGTTGTTCCGGCCCGAGAAGTTGAAGCGCGCGAGGGCGTACCCGGCCATGGAGCCGATGACCAGCGCCACGCCCGAGGAGACGAAGGCCACGATCATGCTGTTCGAGTAGGGCTGCCAGAACCAGCCCAGCCGTTCCACGAAGAGGTAGCGCCACGCGTGCAGGCCCGGCTGGAAATCCACGAAGGGCAGGTAGGTGGCTTTCACGGACATGTCCACGGGATTCTTGAACGACGTGATCACCACCCAGTACATGGGAAAGATCAGGCTGAGGGACCACAGGCCCAGAATGACGTAGGCCACCGCGGAGATGAATTTGCGCTGTCGGGAAATGCCCATGGTGCGGCGCGCCTCCGGAACGCGGTCAGTCCTGGGTCTGGGACATGGCGCGGCGCGATAGCACGAGGAACGCGCCGCCGAACACCACCATGACCAGCAGGAGGAAATAGGACTGGCTGCTGCCGAACGCCAGATCCCCGCCCTTCACGCCGGCGCGGTAGATGGCCAGGGTCACGGATTCCGTGGCCTGGCCGGGACCGCCGCCGGTCAGGACCATGATGATGTCCACCACCTTGAACGCGTCGATGATGCGGATCAGAAGGGCGGTGGCGGCGATGGGCAGCACCAGCGGCAGGGTGATGCGGAAGAACGTCTGCCAGAAGGAAGCGCCGTCGATGGAGGCGGCTTCGCGCAGGTCGTACGGCACCCCTTGCAGGCCGGCCATGAGCATCAGGATCATGAAGGAGCTCCATTGCCAGACGTCGATGACCATGATCGTGAACATGGCCCAGTTGGGATGGGTGAGCCAGTTGACGCCTTCGAAGCCCAGAAAGCGCAGGAAGGAGTTGATAGGGCCGATGTCCTCCTGGAAGAGCATGCGGCCGATCACGAACGACACGACCACGGGACTCACCATCAGGGGCATCAGGAACCAGGTGCGGAACAGTTTGAGGCCGCGGGTGATGTTGTCCAGGCACAGGGCCAGGGTCATGCCGATGAGAAACTGCATGGGCACGACGCCCAGCATGAAGACGATGGTGTTCCTGACCGTGCGCCAGAAGGACGCGTTGGTCAGCAGCTTCTCGAAATTGTAGAGGCCCACGAACGAGGTGGGCACCCCGACCCGAAAGAGATGCAGGTCCGTGAACGCGGCGTAGAGGGTCCAGATCACGGGCGCGATGAACAGCACCGTCGTCATCAGCAGCGAGGGCAGCAACAATACCCACTTCCAGATATTGTCGTGCAGGGAAAACCGCAGGGCTTCCCGCCGGGGTTTCGCCGATTGAACCGCGCTGGTCATGGAGGCCGCAAGTCCGGGGAAGAGGGATGAATAAAAAGGCAGGCCCAGGCGAACCGTTCGCTGGGATCTGATGCGCGCGCCGCGCAAGCAACAGGCAACGCGCCGCGGCGCCAGCGGACGCCCTCGCCCGCAGGCGAAGGCGTCCGCGCCTATATGGCGTCAGGCATGGAAGCGCCGGAGGATGACGACGTTACATCCCCAACGTCAGCCGGTAGAGTTCGGCCTGCCGTTGCTTGCCGCCCATGCGGTCGCTGATTTCGTCGAAAGCCGCCGCGACTTCATCCAGCGCGGTCTGGGGATCCGCCTCGTTGGCCAAGGCCTTGGAGACGCCCAGTTCCAGCGCGTCGCGATACTGCACCCAGCCGCCGAAAGCCTGGTCGGTGACGGCGTTGGGGTGATCCAGCGTCGCCTTGGCCGCATCCAGGTAATCGCGGGCCACTTCCTCGCCCAGCTGCAACGGACCGTTCGCGAACTCGTCCACGGCCTCCAGCTGGCTGAAGCGATAGGGGCTGGCGCCCGTGAGGTTGGTCACGAACCACAGGCCGGATTCCGGCTTGGTCAGTTGGATGGCCATGTCCCATACGTGCTCGATGACCGAATCATCGGTCAAGGCGGAGACGGCGATGACCCAACCGCCGAACGCATGGAACGGGGCTACGCTGGGTTCCTCGAACGATTCCCAGCCGCCGTTCTTGTGGTCGTACACCTCATAGGAACCGGGCAGGGTGTTGTACCCCTGCAAGCCGGCAATGACCGAAAATTCGCCGGCCGCCGCGGTCGTGACGGCATCCCAGTTGTAGGTCTGCACGACGCGACCGCCGTTCATGGCGTTGAGCGAATCGCCGTAGGTGAAGCCGGTGCCGCCGGGCGGCGCCCAGTTCTGGTTCTCTTCCACCCACTCGGTCAGGGCGCGGACGAAGCCGGGATTGTTGACGCGGGCCTCGCCGGTGTCGATGTCGATGAAGTACGAGGGATCGCTGGGGTGCTTGGCGTAGGCCGTGGCCCGCGAATTGAAGCCCCACCACAAGGTGTCGCCGCGCTTGTTCATGCAGGCGATGCCGTAGTCGTCCTCTTCGCCGTTGCCGTTCCAGTCGTTGCCCGTGAAGTACTCCGCGATGGCGCGCCACTCGTCCCAGGTCTGCGCGCCCGTGTCCGGATTCAGGGCGAACCCGTTCGCCGCCTCGAAATTGGCGCTGACTTCCGGATCTGCGAACAGATCCTTGCGGAAGGAGTAGTAGTGGATGTCCCCGTCGTAGGGCAGGGCGTACACCTGGCCGCTCCAGGACAGGGTGTTCACGATGCTGGGAATGACGTCATCGAAATTGATGGCGTCCAGCACGTGTTCCGGAATGGGATACAGCGCCTGGGCGTTGATGACGTCGGCCCGGGCGTTGGAGGGAAACTGGAATACGTCGGCCAGATAGGTGTTGGTGGCGACGGACTGCATAATCTTGTCCGTCAATTCCTGCTGGCCGAACGAGCCGCGTTCCCAGCCGTAGCCCTGCTCTTCGATCCAGGGAGCCAGGAACCGTTCGACGCCGGCGCCCATGCCTTCCAGACCGGCGTAGCGAATGACCACCGGCTCTGCGTCCGCGGCCATGTCCGTTCCCGGGGCCGCCGGAACGGCGGTCGTGCAGGCCGCCAATGCGGCCACGCCCGCGGTTCCGCCCGCTAGGCGCAGAAAATCTCTTCGAGTCACGTTACGTCGCATAAGGCGTTTCTCCTACAATGCGGAGGGGAACGTCTGCGCGGGCGCAAAGCCGCGTCGTTCCCCGGAAAAGGGATGCGATCTTGAGATCGTCAAGCAGTAGTATATCAATCCGACTCTCTTATACCCAAACGAACGCGGATTCGTCCATGCAAAATGTTTGAGCATGCTTTGGGTCCCAAGACAATTGATCCCAAACCAGTGCGCGTTCTCAAGTGCAATACGCGACAAACAAGGCTATCAGCGTCGCCGCCATTCGTCAGCCGCTGCCTTCATAGGCGTCGGACCGATACTCCTTCCGTATACGATCTGCGGTCTGGCGAATGCAATTCCACAACGTAGCGCTGGAGCGCCTCATATACGATCTCACCATCCGCGTCGCAAATAGGCATCCCCCGTAAACCATGAGGAAATCCAGCTAAGAGTCAGGACGCGCCAAGAACACGCGTTATGTAAGGTACAGGGTACTGAACTTTTCGCGTATATCGGCGCAAGACGGACGCAGACCATCGGAGTAACGACAAAGGCCTCAAATAGAATCTCTGGGATGTCCCTCAGGGCGCTGGGTAAGGGGCAACATCCTAATCTTCAGGAGACGACATCACCACCTACACAAACGGATTGGTGGAACAACAACTATCGACTTCTGGTGTTGGCTCTGTAAAACGCAATTGTCCCGCGTGTAGATGCAATTAAGATACATGCATACGGTGAGCTATGATATATTATGGATACACTGGAGAATCCACTTTTGGATTGCAGAAAGAATGAGAGGAGATATGAAAATAGATTCTATTCGCATTGAGAATTTCCGTTCCTTTGCAGACGTTACTATCCCTTTGAATGATTACAATTGCTTCGTAGGCCCTAACGGGGCCGGCAAATCAACGGTTCTGACTGCTCTCAATGTGTTTTTCCGAGAAACCGACAACGCGTCTACGCCTCTCACTGCTTTGGAACGCGAGGATTTCCATCAGAGAAACACTCATAACCCTATTCGGATTACAGTTGTTTTTGGCAATTTGAACGACCAAGAACAAAACGATTTTTCAGATTATGCGCAAGATGGAAAACTGACATTGTTTGCGAAGGCTCATTTTGATGAGGCTAGCGGCAAAGCCGAAGTCAAGCAATACGGACAACGGCGCGGCATTTCTGCGTTTGACGCATTCTTCAATGCGGAGAGCAAGGGAGCGTATGCAAACGATCTTAAAAATATATACAGAAAACTTCAAAAATGCTACGCCGGACTACCGAACGAAACCACCAAGGGAAACATGAGACAAGCATTGCGTGAGTATGAAATTGGCCATCCAGACAAGTGCGTTTCATTACCAACGGAAGACACGTTTTATGGTTTTTCTAGAGCCAACCGTCTGGCCCAATATATACAGTGGATCTATGTCCCTGCGGTTAAAGATGCGTTATCCGAACAAACGGAAGAACGGAACTCGGCTCTTGGAAAGCTGTTGGCCCGTACCGTTCGTGCGCAGATGCAGACTGATTTCGACAGCGCTATCCAAGAGCTCCGAAGCAAGATGCAAAAGCAATATCAAGACCTGCTGGATCGATACCAATCAGCCCTTAACGATACTTCCAGAGCACTCCAACAGAGGTTATCGGAATGGGCGCATCCAGGGGCTTCTTTACGCTTGCAGTGGAGTCCGGATCCTGACAAATCAGTGCGCGTCGATAGCCCTTGGGCTCGTATCATAGCGGGAGAAGGCAATTTCGAGGGAGAGCTCGCGCGCTTTGGCCACGGCTTTCAACGCTCTTATCTTTTGGCGCTTTTGCAGGAGCTGGTTGACCTTGGGGATAACGAAAGTTGCACCCTTATCCTCGCATGCGAGGAACCTGAACTATACCAGCATCCGCCCCAAGCCCGACATCTTGCCGACGTCTTTCACAAGCTCAGTCAAATAAATACGCAAATACTTGTTTCCACACACAACCCTGCATTTGTTTCGGGGCAAGGTTTCGAAGATGTGCGTAAGGTTAGCAAGGCCGGAAATCATTCTTGCGTTTCATACGCGACTTATCATGACATTGCCCAAGATCTACAAAAAGCAGGGGTCAGCAAGGCAACGCCAACATCTAGCAGCGTTCTTGCGGAAATCCATCAGGCACTCCAATCCGGTCTCAGCGAAATGTTTTTCACTCGACGGCTGATTCTGGTTGAAGGCCAAGAAGACATGGCTTATCTCTTGGCATATTTCCATCTCCTCGGTAAGTTGGACGAATATCGCCGCCTAGGTTGCCACATTGTACCGGTTAACGGTAAAAGCCAGTTGTGTAGGCCGCTTGCCATCGCGAAGCGTATGGGTATTCCAACATATGTCGTCTTTGATGCTGACGCTGACAAACCAGACAGAAACGGAAGGCGAATTAAGCACCAGAAAGACAACCAAGCACTACTGAATCTTTTAGGAAGGCCGGATGAATCGCCTATGCCTGAAGCAACCGTATGGGGCAAGGGCTTCACCATGTGGCACTCAGATATCGGGAATATCGTGGAAACGGATATCGGTGAAAACGATTGGAAAATTTTCAGGGAAAAGCTGATACGAGATATGGTCAAGCGAAAAACTTGCACAAAAACACACTGCACATTGGCGCATGTCTTGATTTCGCTTGGAGTGCCGAAAAGCGTTCGCCTAATCTGAAACGGCTATGCACAGCTATTTTAACGGGTTGATAATGTTACATGATTATAGCATTAACAGAAAGCATTCAAAATATATTATTAATTTGCAAATAATGGATAATAAGCATCTCGCAAGCCAAAGCATATCCTTCGGGCATATCAGGACACATGGATCAACCCATACTCGAGTTTGCCCCGCGTGCTGGCGAACACTATCTACCAGAACCGAAGCTACCTGTCGCGGGATCGACATCAAAATTGTCGAGAGCATGGCGTGTATCAGGTTGCTCCGAGGCAATCCCATACATAAGATAAGGTGCTACATACCCGTACCCCCCTGCGCGGACTATGAGCCCGTGTATTGTTCATTACTCCGGGTTGGGCGCAACTACCCGTTTCGGATCCAATTGCAGGGAATCCAAGATTATGGGATAATCTGCGGAAGGCGATTGCAACCTTGCGTCGTCCGGTCTTTTATGAACGAACCGGTTCAGGGACATTGCGCGGGAAACGACGCGCCGTTCTGGAGTTGAGGAGGGTTGAACGTGTCAGGACTGACAGACAGCCAGTTGCAGCATTTCAAGGAAGAAGGCTTCGTCAAGGTGGAAGGCCTGATGCCTTCGCCCTTGCTGGACGAACTGATCGAGGAATACGGCGGGGTCCTGGACTCCTTGGCCGAGGAACTGCTGGATGCCGGCGAAATCGAATCGACCTACGACGATTTGCCGTTCGGCGAACGACTGACCGCCGTCTACCAAGACAGCGGGCGCGTGCATTCGCAGTATTTCGATTTCAGCCTGCCGGGCGCGGCCACGGAAGCGGATACGCCCTTCTGGACCGGCCCCGCGGTGTTCAAGGCTCTGACCCAGCCGGACGTGCTGGACGCCGTGGAGTGCCTGATCGGCCCCGAGATCTATTCCAATCCGGTGCAGCACGTACGCATCAAACCGCCGGAACGCCTGTCGCCCACGGCGGAAGACGGGTTCAACGCCCTGATCCAGGCCACGCCCTGGCACCAGGACAACGGCGTGGTCTTGCCCGAAGCGGACGGAACCAACATGTTGACCGTGTGGTTTCCGTTGCTGGACGCGCCCGTGGAAAGCGGATGCCTGCAGGTGATCCCGAAGAGCCACCGGCGCGAGCTGCTGATGCATTGCACGGGGAAGCAGGGCGTGCATGTGCCGGAACCGGTGCTGGAACTGGAAAGCGCAACTCCGCTGCCTATGAAGAGGGGCGATGTGCTGTTCCTGCATCGGCATACGTGCCATGGCTCGCTGTCCAATGTCAGCGATACCATCCGGTGGAGTTTCGACATTCGGTACAACCCCTCGGATCAACCCACCGGACGCGGGTTCCTGCCCGGTTTCGTCGCGCGCAGCCGTCGCGCTCCCGATACGGAATTGCGCGATCCGCAGGCGTGGAACCGGATGTGGCAGGAAGCCCGGGATCGCTTGGCGACCATGGAAGCCGAAGAACTGAGTTTTTACCGCTGGGATGGCGAGGCCGCGGTCTGCGCCTAGCTGAGCCCGGTAGCCGCGCAAGTTCGGTACTTGCGCGGCGCTGACCAGTTGACGTCTCAAGTCCCTTATCCGTAAGGGCTTGAGGCGCGCCTTAAGATTACTTGCGGCGATGCTTGGCAGGGGTCAGGGCGCGTCAGGCGCGAGGCCATTGCGGAGGCAAAGCGCTTTCCAGAGCGAAACCATGGAGAAATGCGCGTGAACATCATCGTCATCATCGCCGACACCTACCGCTACGACAACATCTATCCTCTGGACTCCAATCCAGTAGGCGGTCCGCATCTGGAGGCCTTCGCGCGGCAAGGAGTGAACCTGACCAATTTCTTCGCGGGCAGCTTCCCGACCATTCCCCAGCGCACGGACTTCACGACCGGACGCGTGGGGTGGCCTTGGTATCCGTGGCAAACCTTGCAGTCAAGCGGTCGCAATCACTTGCCGCTTCTGGTCAAGGAAGCGGGCTACGTCACCCAGTTGCTGGGCGACTGCCCGCATCTGATGAAAAGCCGCTTCGACATCGGTTTCGATGGTTTCCACTACCTGCGCGGGCAGGAGGGCGACACCCATTTCCTGCGCATGAACCACGCGATCCGGGAAACCATGCCGCCGGCCAAAACCCGCACGGGCGACGGTTTCCAGCACCGCAATCTGCCGGATCTGCACCGCTGGACCAATCAATACTGGGAACGGGAAGCGGACACGTTCGCCTGTCGCACGTCCGCGCTGGCCGTGGAATGGCTGGAGGAGAACTACCGCCATCATCCCTTCTGCCTCTGGGTGGACTTCTTCGATCCCCATGAACCCTGGGATCCGCCGGAATACCTGGTGCGCAAATACGATGCCCCCGGTTACCAGGGACCGCCCATGATTCACCCCAATTACGGCTTGGCCAGCGATCTCTCCGCCGCCGAACTCCAAAACCTGAAAGCCCACTATTGGGCGGAAGCCTTCATCGTGGATCGGGGCATCGGACGCATCCTGGAGAAAATCGAGGATCTGGATCTGTTCGCCAACTCCATCGTGGTCTTCATGTCGGATCACGGCATGAGCCTGGGCGAACACAACCGCACGGGCAAGTCCAATATCAATGCCAACGACACGCGTTTCTGGCCCGTATACCCGGAAGTGGCGCATTGCCCCTTCATCGTGCGCGCTCCGGGCCTGGAAGCCGGCGCGGAAGTCAGCGCTTACCTGCAACCGGCCGACATTCAGCCTACGCTCATGGAATTGGCGGGTCTGGATCTGCAGCCCGCCGATCCGTGGCATGGCCGTTCCTTCGCGTCCCTGCTGCGCGGCCAAACCGAGCCGGAACCGCGGGATTTCGCGGTGACGGCCTCGTATCTGCGCCGCCGCGACAATGTTCTGCCGGCCCAGGTCGTAACTCCCGCGGTGTATACCGAAGCCTGGATCTACGTTCCCATTGGACCGGAAGGGGAAATCTGTCTGTATGAACGGCCGGCGGATCCCATGGCGGAAACCAATGTAGCCCCGGACTATCCATCGATCGCGCGCGAAATGCAGGAGCGCCTTAACGCATACCTTGATGGCTTGCACGCGCCCGCGGAAGCCTTGGCCGCTGTGCAGCCTGGGTCGAGATTTTGACGGCAAGCCGCGCTTGAGGTCTCAGCACGGCGCAAATCATATATTGGGGGTTGAGCAGGAGAACCGCGAGGGCTTCCTCGCGCTGCCCCTTGGTGCAAGTCCGTCAGGCAGCGCCGCGGCCCGCGTCGGACGCTTGCGCCTCAACGCCAGTCGGCTTGAGGGGATTGTAAACTTTGCGGAATAAGGTATGCGGTCAAACAGGCTGAATGGACTCGGGCATAACGTCAGCTCGCGTCCGCGCATCAAATTCTCCCCATACGGCCGCGACAGGGAATCGATTGAAAGCTGGCTGAGGTTGGATCCTTTGTCGCACGCCTGCCAAGGCCCGCATACTCTGTGACCGTCGAATACCCAGTGCCCATGCGCGGTGCCAGCCGCGCAACTGAGTTTCCGCGTCCAGTCTCCAAGCGCTCTGCAACGCGCATCGGCGCCACGTTTCCGCGTTCAGCGGTAGATAGGCTGGACTGGAGGCGTGCCGGGCGGCTGGAGCGTCCATGCGTCCAAGCCGGTCAGGTTGGCAATCCGGGCGTAGATGAGAATCAAGTCGTCCGTCACGGCGTTAGCCATAGCCGCGAAGTCTTCTATGGGATGTTCGGGATCGAAATAGGCGGCTCCGCCTGAGTATTGATCCAGTTGGTCGAGGTCGCTTCCCAAGGCTTGGGAATCCAAGCCCGCGGTCTGACGCAAATCGTCAAGTTTGTGCGTGTGTCGATATGGACTGCGCTGGGCGGAGATCAGGGCTTTCAATGCATGTTCCAGCGTTTGGTGGGCCTGCGCGGCGACCTCGTTATTCGCGCGTCGACCGTCCAGCAGGTACTGCAGGGCGTCGTAATTCCGGTTGGCGTCGATCAGGCGGCGGGTCATTTCTCCAAATTCGGTCATCTCGGGTTCGGGCTCAGGTTCGGGGTCATTCCACGGACGAGGGTAGGGTTCCACGGCAACTCCTTCGCGCAGGGCTACGGCGGCAATGCCGTTGACGCTGTGTTGAATCTGAATGCGGCATTCGCGGTGAGTGCGGTATACGAAGTCAATGTCCGGTTTGGGTTGGCCGAAGATGGCGGAGGCCAGCGCGTGAGCCGTACCTTGTATGCGATCCCTCTCGCGGGCGGGGGCCTGCACGATCAGCAGATCGATATCGGAATGCGGTCTCCAATCGCCGCGCGCGCGTGAGCCGAAAAGAATGACATTGTCAGCGGCTACGCGTGAGCGCAGGGCCTGCGCGAGACGGACAGCACGGGGGTCGGGAGCGTAAGGGACAGAGTTATTGGTCATGCGTCATCAAGACGAACAGCTCAAGGCTCCCGAACGCGTCCGCGTACTTCAAGAAGACGACGGGACGCTAACCGCGACTGCGCAAGCCATTTGGGCCAAGCAGGCATTCCTTATTGGAACCGCGAAGTATATCACGGAGCGTACTGCGTTCGATCCGCGATTTGATCTCGCGTAAGGTTTGCATTAACGCGCTGGGGAGACGGCAATCCGGCCGGATTAAGCAGGGTTGTTTTTTGGACCAAGGCTCCTTTTTCTTCACGGGCAGATTCCCGACCGTTCTCCAGCGCACGGATTGCACAACCGGATCGGGCGCGCGGGGCGGCCTTGTTTCAGCCATGGCGGTCGTTCCTTCAATTCTCAAAATCGGAACGTCCCGTCAGCGTCAAGATGCGCTGGCGGATGCTGGCCACAAGGTTTTGAATCTCGTCGTAGAAAGCCCTGCGGTCCGCGATACCGCCTTCCGCGGCCCTTGCGTAGCGGTACTCGACTGCATATCGATTCAGCCATTTCAACCATTGCGCGGAGGGTTTCTGAAAGCGCTGTCCGCCAAGGCGTCTACCGGTTCCATGAGCGCAAGCAAGTTATGGGTGCGGTCATAACGCATATCCAAAGCTGCGAGGTATCCCTTCAGGGCATTTTCCAACGCTTGGCGTCCCATAAAACCGAACCAACGCTCGGACGAGGGATTGCCGTCCAGCAGGCAGGCCATGGCGCTCAAGGCGCTCTGGGCCGTCCGTATGCGTTCAAGGATGTCAGGCCAATTCTCCGTCGGTTCATTTTCGTCATAGGGAGGCAAAGGTTCTCCGTACATGAGCACTCCCTCGCGGCGGGTTTGGCGCACGACGTGATTGCGCGCGCGGGCCATCGTCAGGCCCTTTTGTTGCGTCAGGGCGAGCAGATCCAAATCCAGATCCTGTCCGTATACGGCGCGGATAACGCGGCGTGCGTCGACGCCGGCTTGGCCGTAGGTTTGCGGATCGCACGGCCGGCGCATCACCATGAGTAAATCTATGTCCGAATCAGGTCGGTAATCGCCGCGCGCCCGCGAGCCGAACAGGTACAGGCTCAGAGGCAGCGCGGCCTGCGCCGCGACGCGGGCTACGCGGTGAACGCGGCGATCGTGAACGGGAAGCGAGGCCGGCATGGGTTCTTTTAGCTCAAAGTCAATAAGCCATTAAGGCAAGACGGACGCGCAGTATAGCGGATTGAGGCAAGGCAACGAAAACGGCCCTCCTGACGCTCCTTATTGTCAGGAAGGGAGCAACCTTGGATGGGATTGCCTTCACCAATATGCCGGACAATGTTCCAATCAACTTCTTGTATAGGCAGGGCCTTTCGAGCAAGAGGCCCGCGCGCCGCCTCGCGCCAACCCCGCCCGATCCGCGCATGAAAGTCTGCGGATCAAGTCAAGTGCCCATGCCCGCGGATCAGACGCCATCGGATCCTGAAGCAACCGCAGCGTTCTGCTTGTTGGCTTCCGCGGATAATGCTCGCCCCTGACGCCGACGGATCGGATGGATCAACAGCGATTGGACTTAAGGCGTCGGCCGCACAAGATGCAATCCCTCCGGCTTCGGACATCCGAAAAATACGCCATGGCATAATGATTGACAGCAGGCTGCGCCGCTCCTGTCAGGTTTTCCTCCATGGAACGCTACAGATGTCGAACAGCCTCCGCGTCTCCTGTCTCTACGGCAACGCAACTGACATACGAAGGCATAGGCAACAACCATGGCGCATGCAAACTCTCAGAAGATGAAAGCGGCGGTTTGTTACGAATGGGGCGCGCCTCTGGCCGTGGAAGACGTGTACCTGGAACCGCCAGGCGCGGACGAGGTTCAACTGGCCATCAAGGCCTGCGCCATTTGCCATAGCGATATCTCCGCCTTCCAGGGCCACTGGGCCTACGAGACGCCCATGATTGCCGGACATGAAGCCTCGGGGGTCATTGAAGCGCTCGGCGCCAACGTAAGCGGATTCGCCGTCGGGGATCGCGTCGTCGTTTCGCTGCTGTGGTCTTGCCAACAGTGCCGCCATTGTCTGGAAGGCGAACCCTATCTATGCATAGGCGACTACTCTTTGGAAAGGGACTCCAAACTGGCCAATCGGGAGGGGACGCGTCTGAATCGGGCCTTTCGCGTAGCAGGCTTCGCCCAATACGCCGTAGTCCATAAAACGCAGATTGTCAGGGCCCCGGATTCCATGGCCATGGCGGCTGCGTCCCTGTTGGCTTGCGGCGTCATCACGGGATTGGGCGCCGTGGTCAACACGGCCCAGTTCAAATTCGGTCGTTCCGTAGCGGTCATCGGCTGCGGCGGCGTAGGCCTGAATGCCGTTCAGGGCGCGCGACTGGCAGGAGCGACGCAGATCATCGCGGTGGATATCGAACCCTACAAACTGGAGGCCGCGCAAAGCTTCGGCGCTACCCATGTCGTCAATGCCCGGCAAACGGATGCCGTCGCCGCCGTGTTGGACATTACGGACGGCGGCGCGGACTATGCCTTCGTCGTCGCGGGCGTGCCGCATCTGACGGAAGAAGCGGTTCGCATGACGTGCAAAGGGGGACAGGCCATCCAGGTAGGCGTGCCGCCTCTCACTTCGCAACTGGTTTTTTCGGGCCAGCAATTTGTGGGGCAACGCTCCTTGAAAGGCAGTTCCATGGGCGGCGTCAATTTCCGGCAGGATCTGCCGCGTCTCATGCGCCTGTACGCGCAGGGCCGTCTCAAACTGGACGAATTGGTTACGAAGACCTATCCTCTGGAACGGATCAATGAAGCCATCGCCGACGTGGAAAAGGGGCAGACGTTGCGCAACGTCATCGTCTTCTGACTCTGGACGGCAGCGCCTTTGACGCGCCGTTATCTCTGACTACCGGACAAGGAAGATCCAGGCCTCTACCCGGCAGCTGTCAAACATCGGCGAGTCCAAGTATGCGCCCGCGGTTTCCGGTACCCGCGCTTTCGTGATTCGCCCGCCTAAGGCAGCGGCGCCTTTCTGAGACGGCCTGTAGGCGCGCGAGCGGATGGGCAAGTCTTGCGGAGGAACTTGGCGCTGATTGGGTTCCGAAGATAAGCCGGGCTTTCGGCATGATCCGATGGTATATGGAATATCCAGTGCCGGCACTGGATCCCGCCTATTGTCCGGCGCGTCAAGTCCAAGATGAAGGCGCATGCCGAATTGAGGCGCGGTCTATCCAGTGCAAAAGCCGGGGTTGGCAAGCGGTGAAATCGTGATGGGCTGTGCCTACATCTTCTTGGACGAAGCAGGCAATTTCGATTTCAGCGCCAAGGGCACGCGCTATTTTGCGCTGACCAGCGTCGGCCTGCATCGCCCATTCCCGTTGTTCAAGGCGCTTGACGACTACAGGCACGATTGCCTCGAAAACGGCGCGGATATGGAGTATTTCCATTGCTACGCCGACAGCTGGGCCGTGCGAAACGCGGTTTTTGACTTGATCGCAACCGGTCTCGACAGGATGCGCATTGACTGCCTGATCGTTGAAAAAAGCCGGATTGCTCCGGCGGGGCAGGACGTTACGCATTTCTATCCAGCGATGTTGGGACATCTGCTGAATCGAATCGTGCCTATGGAACTGAACGTCGCCGGAACGGAAGAGATGATCGTGATCACCGATACAATCCCTGTGCAAAAGAAGCGGCGCGCCGTGGAAAAAGCCATACAAAGCGCGCTTGCGGCATCGCATCCCGTCAGGTATCGCATTTTGCATCATCAATCGCGTTCCCACTACGGACTGCAGATAGCGGATTACTGTGGTTGGGCCCTCTTCCGCAAGTGGCAGAAAGGAGAAAGCCTCTGGTACGACCGCATCAAACCAGCGGTGAGAAATGAGTTCAAGATAGTCGCGAACAACGGCCTGTAACCGCATTCAGGCAAAACAGCGACCCCCCTGACTACTCCCTATTTTTACAGGAGAGAGCATCCTTGACGCTCTTTTCATCAGGGGGGAACCTTTGGCAAGATTGTAATACATTGTCCGCAGGCTGTACGCAGAAAAAGCCTAACCATCCTCTTTGATTCACCAACGCATTGGAGCCTTGAGGGGCGTTCCTAACGGAGGACAAGGCGCGTGCCTCGCGTGAAAATGGCAGTCCGTTCCAAAACCATAGGCTTGGCAGCCTTCACTCATACCTAATACAGATCCGGGGCGGCCTGCCTGGACGGCCTCCGATGCGGTCAGAGGCCTCGATCGTCTCCGTCAGATCAGCATGATGAACCGCGTTTCCCTTCCCCTATGATGGCGGCAACTGATGTCAAAGGGCATCCACGTACGCCATCTCGCCCAGCGCGTTGATGCACTGACGGCCGCGCGCCGCGCGGCCTACGTATAGGCCGGAACAGGTTTTCAGAAGAGATCAGAGGCGGAACCAATGGGAGGTATCCGCCATCTCAGCATTTGGAGGCCATCCTCCCGTCAACGTGACAGTGTAGCGGCCCCTGGGCTCGCGAGGTATCCAACAAATAACGAAAGTACCTGGTACGCGAGAAACCTGTGAAACGCACCTTGCGCCCAGCCTGCTACGCGCCTCAATGTTGGATGGCCAAGTCTATCAACGCGTCTGAGGCCGCATTGTGTGGCAAGGATTTGCCGCCTCTCCCTCATTATGGCTTGGTTAGGCATTGGCCATGTTCGGCGTTGGATCCTTACCAATGCCCCTCAGGGACAGGTAGCCAAACCAAGATCATCCAAGTCGCTGGAGGCAAAGCTGGCAACGGTACGTAACCATGCGGGAATGCAACCGCTCAACTGATTGTCACCAAGGCCTAGCGACGAGAGTTGGGTGAGGTTGCCCAATTCAGGCGGAATCGCGCCGCTCAACCGATTGTGATGGAGGCCTAGCACCAAGAGTTGGGTAAGGTTGCCCAGTTCAGGCGGAATCGCGCCGCTCAACCGATTGTGATCAAGGCTTAGCGACGAGAGTTGAGTGAGGTTGCCCAGTTCAGGCGGAATCGCGCCGCTCAACCGATTGTTATAGAGGATTAGCACCGAGAGTTGGGTGAGGTTGCCCAGTTCAGGCGGAATCGTGCCGCTCAACTGATTGTTATGGAGGCCTAGCACCAAGAGTTGGGTGAGGTTGCCCAGTTCAGGCGGAATCGCGCCGCTCAACTGATTGTCACTAAGTTCTAACGCTCTGAGTTGGCTCAGGTCGCCCAATGCAGGGAATAGAGTGCCGCTCAACTGGTTGACGCCAAGATCCAGCGTCGTGAGCTGGGTTAGGGAGCCCCATTCGGACGGAAGCGCCCCGCTCAACTGATTATCACTGAGATCCAGTCGCTCAAGTTGGGTCAAGCGGCTCCATTCGGGCGGAAGCGCCCCGTTCAATTGATTGATGCTAAGGTCTAACTGTTTAAGTTGAGTAAAGCGGCCCAGTTCAGGCGGAAGCGCACCGTTCAACCAGTAGTTGCCGAGTCTTAGTGCTGTGACGCGCTGATTGGAACCGGAGCTGAGCGTAACGCCCGCCCAAGCGCTTATGGGATTGTCCGCGCGCCAAGTCAGAAGTGCCTGATCATCTGGATCCAACCGTTCTTTAGCTGCCAGCAACAGATTGCACTCTCGAACCAAGGCATGATTCTGTTGCTGGACGGGAGACAAAACCAGACCTGTTTCGCACGGTATAGAGGGTGGAGGCCGGCTTCCCCACAACAGTACATCGCAAAAAGTCCATTCATCCACAAAGGATCGATCGAAAAATAAACCGCGTAATCCGGCAGGAATGCAGCCACTCGAACTCAATTGGTTGGAGTCAAGACCTAGATTTGCGAGTTGGGGCAGGTTGCCCAATGCAGACGGGATAGCGCCGCTCAACTGATTATTGTTAAGTCTTAGATCGACGAGTTGGGGTAAGTTGCCCAATGCAGACGGGATGGTGCCGCTCAACTGATTGCTGTGAAGGCTTAGTCCCTTGAGTTGGGTCAGGTTGCCCAGCGCAGACGGGATAGCGCCGCTCAACTGATTGTCGGCAAGGCCTAACCATTCAAGTCGGGTCAGGTTGCCCAGCGCAGACGGGATAGCGCCGTGCAACTGATTAGCGTAAAGATACAGCCTCTTGAGTTGGGTCAGGTTGCCCAACGCAGGCGGAATAGCGCCGTGCAACTGATTGCGGGCAAGATCCAGATCCTCGAGTCGGGTCAGGTTGCCCAACGCAGGTGGGATAGCACCATGCAATTGATTAGCGTGAAGATGCAGCCCCTTGAGTTGGGTCAGGCTACCCAATTCGGGCGGAATAGCGCCATGCAAATAATTGAAGCCAAGATCCAGTTCCACGAGCCGGATCAGATTGCCCAGTGCCGGTGGAATGGTGCCGTGTAGCCGATTATCGTCAAGATCCAGATCCTCGAGTCGGGTCAGATTGCCCAGTGCCGGTGGAATGGCACCCTGCAACCGATTATTGCCAAGATCCAACTCCACGAGCCAGGTCAGATTGCCCAGTTCAAGCGGAATGGAACCGCGCAAAAGACTGCCGCCAAGGGTTAGCGCTATAACGCGCTGTTCAGAACCGGATCCGAGTCTGACGCCTTTCCAAGCATGCATGGGATTGTCCGCGCGCCAAGTCGAGAGTGCCTGATTGTCCGGGTCCAACAGGGTTTTAGCTGCCAGCAACAGGTTGCACTCGCGGACCAAGACATGATTCTGCTGCTGGACGGGGGACAAAGCCAAACCTGTTTCGCAGGGGATAGAGGGTGGGAGTAGGCTTCCCAGCAACCGTACATCGCAAAAAGTCCGCTCACCCATAACGAATTCGCTATCGCTATCGAAACTATGGAAAAGTACGCCCTGCAATTCCGCGGGAATGCAGGCACTGTCACTCAATGGGTTGGCGCCCAGATACAGCCTCCAGAGGCGGGTCAGGTTGCCTAATTCAGGCGGAATAGCACCGCGCAACTGATTATTGTCAAGGGTCAGCATCCCGAGTTGGATCAAGTTGCCCAATTCAGGTGGAATGGTACCGCTCAGCCGATTGCTGCTAAGGTGCAACGCCGCGAGTTGGGTTAGGTTGCCCAATTCGGGCGGAATGGTACCGCTCAGCCGATTGCTGTTAAGATTTAGCCACCAGAGTTGAGTCAGGTTGCCCAATTCGGGCGGAATAGCACCGCGTAACTGATTGCCGCCCAGATCCAGCTCCACGAGTTGAGTTAGGTTGCCCAATTCGGGCGGAATAGCACCGCGTAACTGATTGCCGCCCAGATCCAGCTCCACGAGTTGAGTTAGGTTGCCCAATTCGGGCGGAATAGCACCGCGTAACCAACTGTAGCTAAGGTCCAGCGTCTCGAGTTGGGTTAGGTTGCCCAATTCAGGCGGAATGGTACCGCGTAAGAAAAATCCGTCAAAGGTTAGCACTCTAACGCGCTGTTCAGGATCGGAACTGAGCGTGACGCCCGTCCAAGCATTCATGGGATTGTCCGCGCGCCAGTTCAGCCTCCAACTACTTGGACTCAGCCGGGCTTTAGCTGCCAGCAACAGGTTGCACTCGCGGACCAAGGCATGATTCCGCTGCTGGACGGGGGACAAAGCCAGACCTGTTTCGCATGGCGTAGAGGGTGGGATCCTCCTCAACTGTACATCGCAAAAAGTACGCTTACCCATAACAAATTCGCTATTGAAACTATGGAAAAGTACGCCGCGCAATCCCGCGGGAATACAGGCGTTCAAACTCAATTGGTTAATGCCAAGAAATAGCCATTCAAGTCGGGCCATATTGCCTAATTCAGGCGGAATAGCACCGCTTAACTGATTGTTATAAAGGTCTAACCTCGTGAGTTGGATCAAGTTGCCCAGTTCAGGCGGAATAGCGCCGCGCAACTGATTGCGGCTAAGATTTAAATCCACGAGTTGAAGCAGGTTGCCTAGTTCAGGCGGAATGGCGCCGCGCAACTGATTGTCATAAAGGTCTAGTAGCGTAAGCCGGGCCAGATTGCCCAGTTCCGGCGGAATGGTGCCGCGCAACTGATTGCGGCTAAGATTTAGCCACCAGATTTGGGCTAGGCTACCCAGTTCCGGCGGAATAGCGCCGCGCAGCTGATTGTCATAAAGGTCCAGTAGCGTAAGCCGGGTCAGATTGCCCAGTTCCGGCGGAATGGCACCCTGCAACTGATTGTCGCCCAGGTCAAGCCACTCAAGCCGGGCCAGATTGCCCAGTTCCGGCGGAATGGCGCCCTGCAACTGATTGTCGCCCAGGTCAAGCCACTCAAGCCGGGTCAGATTGCCCAGTTCCGGCGGAATGGCGCCCTGCAACTGATTGTTGCCCAAGTCTAGCCACTCAAGTCGGACCAGATTGCCCAGTTCAGGCGGAATAGCGCCCTGCAACTGATTGTTGCCCAAGTCTAGCCGTATAACGTGCTGCTCAGAACCGGGTTCGAGAGAGACGCCATGCCAATCCCTCATGGAATTGTCCATGTGCCAGTTCCAGAGCATCCGACCCTCTGGATCCAGCCGCGCTTTGGCCGCCAGCAACAGGTTACGTTCCCGAACCAAAACGCGATTCTGTTGCTGGACGCGAGACGAACCCGCATCGGTTTCACGCGTCGTGGAGGACGGACATAGACTTGTCTGTGACCCAACCCCGCTTGCCCCCAAGCTGTCCAAGCCGAGCAGACAAACCACTAAGGCGAAAAGACGTAAGGTAACGCGCTTAGGGTAGAGTACGGGCATTTGAGTAGGCAAAGTTCTGACAACGAAAAGGGGGAAACAGCCGTATTTTATCACAATATTTGGTCTATCAGAAGCAGTCTCTCAAAACCCTGCAGTAGGAGAACAGCTCCGTATCTCCAGCCATGCAGGCTGCGCATTGGCAACGATAAACCCCAGCACCAATGCGCAGATGGTTGTTGCTTGGCAACATCGTTTTTCCGAGGAGGTAAAACAAAACCCATGTCCATACAGCCCCGATTTGCTGGATTGGAGGGTACTGCGCGCCCTGCACCGCCTTACAAACGGGCCGTATTGGCGTGAATGGAGCTTGCGGGCCTTTAACCTAACTTGCCGGAGTGGAACAAACGTAAAGAATTCGCTAGGGCGGCCTATCGTCTTGATCGCCGTCCTAGCCTGAACAACGAGCGATCCATCGTTATCCAGTCGCTATCAGCCGCCTTGGGAACTGTACGCGCAAAGCCCGCAGCCTTGGCATCTGCTCTTCGCTCATTGCCCTCGCCCGGCTCGATTAGCCTATGAATCCGTAGCTGCGCCTTCCTGCCGAACGCAGGTTGCGCGGAGGTGCTTGCCCAAGTCGGGACATAAACCGCGCTATCAGGCAAAAGCGTAAATAATCTCGTCTCGATTATGCGTCCGCAGTCCCGATAGCCATCGCTTCGTTGTCTGCCCAGTGCGCGCGGACGTAACCGCTTCTGGGCCAGACTGGATCGCAGATATCTCAAGGCGCGTTCTCCTCCCGCGTACGCGTACCGCATGATGCGGAACCCGCCGCTACGCCTGTGCAGCCAGATGGCAACAAACGCCTGTGTAGTCGTTAAATACGCGCCAAAATCGCGCTTCCGCTCTCGTAGCGGCGCAAACCGCGATGGAAAACCAAGAGGGCTAGGCACAGAAACGCCAAAGCGCCCAGGCAGTTCCACAGCAGGATTTTCAGATCGAAGTTCCGCAGCAACTCCACGGGCAACGCGCCCGTCAGGCCCGCCGGGATCAAGGTGAACAGCAGCAGGCGCGCCGAACCGCCGAACAGCGTGCCGGGATACAGGGAGAAGGTGACCATCGCGTTCAGAAACTGCTCCGCGACGATCTCGAACCTTCCCAGCCAAAACACGAGGCTGTTGATCAACACCAACGCGCTGATGAAGACGCAGGCGGACAGGAACGCGGCGAGCAGAAAGCGCGCGACGTATGCGGGCGCGAACTGGCCGCCCAGCGCGAACCACATCAGGCCGAAAATCAGATCGCCCAGGGACGCCGTCGAACTGTACGCGGCCAAAACGTGCAAGAGAACCGGCCGCGGCAGGGAAAGATACGCATCCAGGCCGCCTTCCGCCGCGATGCGCGCGATCTGCGCGCAATTGCCGAAGAGCATCATCGTCAGGCCGAAACTGGTGGCCACGACCGCGAACAGCAGCGTCATGTCCGGCAACGTCCACCCTCTCACGTCCTCGAAACGGTCGAAGAAGAGCACCCAGAAGACGAAGTAGATCGCGTTGTTGAGGATCATCCCCGCAATCTGCGAGATGAAGGAGACGCGGTATTCCATGGCCGACATCAGGTTGATCCGCCACAGTTGGCCCAGAAAACCCAGGGTTCGGAAAACGATCATCGCCTTCATCCGCCATTGACGGCAAGGCGCGCCATGGCGCGCCGGGTCAGGAAGCGCAGGAGCAGGCCCAGCGCCAACAGCCACCCTATTTGCAGGCCCAGAGTTGACAGCGCGCGGTCGAGATCCGGCGACACGAAGAGACGCCCCGGCCCGTACATGATGGACGCGAACGGCAGCCAGCGCGCCGCGCGCGCCAACCAGGCCGGGTAGAAATCCAGCGGCAGCAACAGGCCGCCCAGGATGAAGCTGACTTTCTGGTAAATCCAGCGGAAGGCGAAAGTGTCCTCGACCAGGAAAGCGGCCAGGCCGATGAGGAATTCGAAACAGAACTCCAGGCCCCAGGCCAGAACCAGGGCGGCCAGCGCCGGCGCGAGGCCGAACCAGGACGGCGGCGGTCCCGCCATGAGCCAGACGACCGCGCCGCCGGCTAGCGCGTTCAGGCCGGCGCGCAAGGCGACGTAGCCTGCGTACCGACTCAGATGGTACAGGCCGAAGTGGTACGGCCGCATCAGATCGTAGGCGATGGCGCCGCTCTTGATGGAGTCGGCGATGTCCACGGCCAGGCGCGGTTTGGAGAGCACGACCGTCTCCGCGATCAGGAGATACCAGAGCGTATCGTTGAGCGTCAGCCCTGCCATCCGGGACGCGCCCTGAAAGGCGTAGACCGTGCGCCAGAGCATGCCGAAGATCCACATGAACATGACCATGGCCAGGGACGCGGCCGCCAACTGCCCGGCATACGCCAAGTTTTCCGCCAACGGCATGCGGAACAAGGCGCCGTAACGGTTAAGCGTCGTGCGCGTCGCGATCATCTTCGGCGTAGATCGTGCGAATGATTTCCTCCAGACTGGGATCCGAGATGGTTACGTCAACCAGCGCACCCAGTTCGCTCAAACCCGCGATGACGGCATTGATTTCGGCCTGCCGCGGATCCAGGCGCAAGGCGAGCGCGTACCGCTGGGAACTCAGCGTTTCCACGCCCGGCATGCGCAGGTGCCGTTCGCCTTCGGTGGCGAAACGCGCGTCCACGCGTTTGGAGGTAAGGTAGCGGCGCTTGAGTTGCGCGACGTCGTCATTGAAGATCAGGCGGCCGTCGCTGATGACGATGACCCGTTCGCACAGGGCTTCGATGTCGCCGGCGTCATGGGACGTCAGGAGAATGCCTACCCCTTCTTCCGCCTGCATTCGTTGCACCGTATCCCGAATGCGCTGTTTGGCGACCACGTCCAGCCCGATGGACGGCTCGTCCAACAACAGCAGACGCGGGCCGTGCAACAGCGATACGGCGACCTCGCACCGCATGCGCTGTCCCAGGGACAGCTTGCGCACCGGCGTATGGAGCAAGGGTTCGAGCTCGAAGATTTCGACCAGGAAATTCACGCGCTTGCGCGTGGCCGCGGCGTCCAGGCCGTAAATGGCCCCGAACAGGCGAAAGGAATCAAGAGGCGGCAAGTGGTACCAGAGTTGGGGACGCTGCCCGAAGACCGCGCCAAGGTCGTAGCAGAGATTGCGCCGGTCGCGCCAGGGCGTGCGGCCCAAGACCTCAACGGTCCCGGCATCCGGATGGAGGATGCCGCACAGAATCTTGATGGTGGTCGACTTGCCCGCGCCGTTGGGACCGATGAACCCCAAGGCTTCGCCGCTCTCCATCGCGAAGGATATATCCTTGATCGCCAAGGCCTGACGCCACTGCGGCTGCCACAGGGAACGCCACGAGGCAGCCAGTCCCGCGCGTTTTTCCTTGACGCGAAAGGATTTGCGCAGATGCCGTACGGTAATGGACATGACGGGGCGACCAGCCGCAGAACAAGCATAAAAAGGAAACCATGCTAAATGTCCGACCCCGGATTGTCAACTTGCCGCCGCTCCGCAGCCAGCGACCCGAGCGGCGGCAGTGGCGAGGGCACGCGCTCCAAGGCCCGACGGCTATTAGGGTGCCGCCCCGCCGTTTCCGCGTTGTCCTGGTTCGGTTTCCCTGTCTCCCATCTCGCTTGCGCGTCCGCTTTGCGGCGGCGCGCCTGCGTTGGCCTGAGCCCTGCGTTTGCGGTATGGCGTTCTGTAGCCCCAGCCAGTCTAGGAGGCCGTGTCATGGCGATGCCGTTGGCCCGGTGAAAACGCGGTGCCCGCGGCGCATCTCTGCACCGTCTATCCTCATGGGTATCCCGTGGAAGGTCCGGCTTGATCCATGACGCGGTGGCGTAGCACTTGGCGCTCTTCCTGCGCGATCACCTGACCGCGACCGGTGGCCTGCGGGCGCTCGTAGCGATTGACGCGCTGTTTCATACCCAGCCTCCGCAGAACCATGACGAAACTTTGGCGTACGCGCGGCCGGATATCTTGGCGTATCAACGGATCTGGATCCGGCCGGGGCCTTCCATATGCCCCCTCCAGTCCCCCCGCGATCCAGAACAATACAAGGCGCACAGTGCTGGGAACCGCGACATCGGTTGGTTCCGCTCAACCAATACGCCCGGCGCTGCCTAGTTTTTCTGCACTTGGTTCTGGCTGAATTCAAGTCTCAACATTACCCAGCCAGGGACCGGTCTACCTCACTCGTATTGGCAAGATGCCGTAAGACGCGCACTATTCCATCTCTCGACGCATGAAGCTTTCCGTCAAATAAACGAGAAGCCTGATTATCATCTAGTTCAAGTACGCGTTGCGCCTCTGGCCTTATACGTACTCCTTGCACAGACATTAAACTGGAGAATTCGACACAGGCGAAAAATGCGAGCCCATCCTGAATCGAATCTTCTTCATTGAAAGAAATCCCTGCTTCAATCATTGTCGCTAAACGTAAAACCCTACACTTATTCATTGTTAAACTTCCAGTCTTTTTCTACAACGACTAAATCCAAGGAAGAATATCGTTAGAAATTCGTACAAGGGCTGTGGCGATGTACGCGCAACTATGGAAACGCGCTGACAGCGTTCCCATTGCTATTAGTTGTTATATCACATCGCAGTTTCAATCCTGTCTTCCTCAGAGCATCAGTTTACGCCGCACGTAAGCAGGGCATAGACGGCGTTGCGCGCTGGGTACCGTTCTGGGACGCGAGGCTTAGGGGATGCGTGCCGGGCACACGCGGAAATAACGGCTTCAATGCCCTGTTGCGCCCGCCCGTCGCAGAAGGCATCGACATCATAGGCTCGGTTGGCGATCAGGCAGAGCAACGGAGTAGCTGTCTAGGCCTTGACCCAAAGCCGATCCCTAAGCGCTGTCGTGGCGCGGACCGCGGGTTGAGCGCAGACGCAGGGGACGGCCTCGCCGATCCGTCAAGAAGTGGACTAGGGGCGGAAGCCGCCCCAGCTGCGTTTGAGGATCAGATCCGCCTCTTTATTTTGGGCATGCCCGCCCATACTGTCCCGCAACGCGGCAGACAGATCCGGGTTCGCCACCTGTGCATCCAGATGCCTCAGTCGCGCCTGTTGGCCGCCGAGTGTTCCTTCCCGTGCTCCAATGGCCCAAGGACATGCCTCTTCGCAGCGCCATAACCTCAGTCTTAAACGGTTATAGGCGATCTCTCTTGGCGAGAGGCGGAGCGGGAATCGCGTCTTGGGTCGCGCCTTCCCGTTCGCGCTTGTTTTCCGTTCTTACGCGCAGGAATGCGCTCGCCAGACCGGTCGCGGATACCAGAAGCAGGATCACGCCCCACGGCTTGTCGGCATAGATGAGCAACCCGCTGCCCGCGAGCGACGATAGCGCGACGACCAGGCCGATCCACTGGCCGCGTTCCGCCAGTTTTATATTGGAATGGACAGCTTTCTCTTCCAGGCGGCGCCGGTTGGCCGCTTCTTTCTCGAATTCCGTCAGTATGCGGTCGGCCGCGCCCGGCAGCGCTTCTTCGTATTGGGCCAAATGATCAGGATAGGGCAACGGCCGGGCGAATTCCGCCTGGAGAATGCGCAATTCTCGACGGAATATCGCTTTGACTTGCCCCAGATCCGGTTGCGACGGGATTTCCTCGTCCGACCTGACTATGTCTATCTCGGAATCGGGCAAGTCGTTGGGCAGCGGGTCATTACTCATAGAGACGTTCCTGAGTGTAGCTTTCCATCGCGTTGCGCAAATTGGCGCCGACGCGGGCCCAATCTCGACCCAAATTCCGGGCATCCTGGCTGCGCGCGCTCGCGCCGGGATGGTATTCGTTGAGCACGCCCATAAGATCTACCGTACGCGCCAGACCGGACAGGAACGACGGTTTGGGAAAGAGCCGCGCGCGTCCGGCATCGGACTGGAATGCCGGCCTTACGCTGTTGACCGCCATCTCAGGGCAATAGGCGTAAATGGCCGTCAACAATTGCTGAAACGTAAGCGACCGTACCCATCCCGCGGCGTCTCGCATATAACGCGCGGCAGCTTCAGGCAGGCCGCTCAGCGCCTGGGTGCCGGCCCGCCGGCCCGCATCCGTCAAAGAGCATTGCGGATAGCGATCGGCGTCCTCGACGCCAATCTCTCCCGTACGAATCAAGGCATTGATTTCAATATAGATCCCTTCCGCGAAGGGACCGTAATGGTAGGGGATGAAACGAAAGTGGGGTCCGTTGACGAGGTCGGGTATCTCCCGGTCAATCAGAAACAGCAGCTTTTGCAATTGAACGGGAAAGAAAGACGCTCCCGGTCCGCCGCCCGCCATGGCGGCCAATATGACTTGGGGCCGTCCTGTCGTCATGCTGGCTCTCGATTCTTGTGGCCCCCTACGGAAGGCGCCTTCATCGGAAGGCGCATCCTTGACGCGCAACGCACGCGTCAGCCGCCGGGAAATCTTGGGTTAGATTGTAATACAGGGCAGACAGGCTATGCATAGAAAACGCTCTCGTCGGCCTGGGCGGCGGCGATTCTACCCCGCCGGACAGGGCTACGGGACATCGCGCAAAGCGGGCGTCGTACGGGGCCATGGGCATCAGCGAATGCAGGCTTTATGATCCGGCAGGCTGACGCTCGGTCGGCGAACCGCGGGCGTAGGGGTTCCTAGGCACAGCGTGCCGCAGGTCAGCCTGTTGGCGGGCGCGACGGCGGGGGTTGGCGGATCCGGTATCGCGCGACGGTCGCGGGCTGGGTGCGCGCGGACCGCGTGCGGACGCATGGTGCTACGGGCGGCGACGCCGTCACGTGGCTGGCGGCGACGGTGGGACCTCTGACCCTGACGGTGACCGGCCCGCGCACGCTGACCGCGGCGTGGACGGCGCATCCCCAGACGGGGACGGGGACGACGGCGGCGCGCGCCGCCCTGACGCCGGGCGCGGCCTACCGGGTGTGGGTGCGCGCGGCGCGCGCGGCCCCTGGCAGGAGGCGACGGCGACCCTGCCCGCGGTCTCGCAGCTGAGCCTGCGCTCGGGCGCGACCCGGGACGCGGTGGTGCGCGCGGGACCCGGCGCCGACCAGGCCCGGCTGGGGACGCTCGCGGTCGGCGCGGCGGTCCAGTACGAGATCCTGGGCAAGGATGCGGCGGAGCCCGGCTGGTGGCAGCTGTGGTACCGGGCCGCGGTCGCGGGCTGGGTGCCGGCGGACGCGGTGCGGACGCACGGAGACGTGCGCGCAGTGGCGGTGACGTGGACGTTGTAGGCCGTGCGCGGCCTGGCGGCGACGGCGGCCGCCCCGCGCGCGCTGACGGTGCGCTGGGCGGCCCCCGTGGGCGGGATCCCGCCTGCAGACTATGCGGTGCGCTACCGCCCGCAGGGACAGGCGGCCTGGACGACGTCGGCGACCTTGCCGGCGGCCGGCCCGCGTGCGCTGGCGGTGGCTTGGCAGGCGCCGGCGCGCGGCCCCGCGCCGACCAGCTACGACGCGCAATACCGGCAACGGGACGCGGCCGCTTGGACATCCCTGTCCCATGCGGGGACGGGCATCACGGCGACGATCCCCGGCCTGACGCCGGACGCGGCCCATGACGTGCAGGTGCGCGCCACGCACGGAACCTGGGTCGCGGCCCAAGGCGCCACGACGGCCGCAGCGTAGCGGCGCGGGTACCCTCAAGCGCGGTGGCCGCGCCCGCCTGGGCCAGGTTGCGGCCCGGGCGCGTACCGGATGGACTCTCCCGTCGACGAACGGCGGTTCGGACCGCGCCGGGCGCAGCGTAGCGACGCATTCCCGCCCATCTTGCGGCGTATGCGGGGAGGCGATGATCAGCATCGCGCCGGCACACGGTCTTGGGCGGCCTGCATCTAGCAGTGCGCGCTTCCGGCCCGCGTACCGGCCGCGCTGGTCGGGCTGGGCCGCCGGTGGCTCCGACCTCTCAGCGGGTGCTGCGCCGTCAGGTGGTCACCTCGCGATCGCGAGGCCAGTCTTCCGGATAAGGCGCGCCAGGGCCGCAGGAAGAGATCCGGATGTGATCGCGCGTCCGGTGCGATCCGTTCTCGCGCCGACGGTCCGCGCAAGATCATGTGGCGGATGCGGGGCAGGGGCAGGCAGGCAGCCGCTTTCGCGCGGCGCACCCGGCGCGTCGGTCCCCCTCTGCGCGGAGCCGGGGGCGGGCCGGCTGTCCGCGCGGGCTAGCGGTCGGCGCGGCACTCGGGGCATTGCCGGGGGTCGAAGACGATGCGCACGCGTTGCAGGGCGCGGGCGCCGGGGCGGTCGAGGAGGTCGGGCGGCAGGTACTCCACCCGGGGGTACATGGAAGGGATGGCATTGTCGATCAGGAGCAGGGAGCGGGGACAGGCGCGGGCGGCGGCCCAGGGCAGGTGCTGCTGCTGGAAATAGGCGGCCGCGTCCCGGCCCAGGGCGTCGGTCCGATCCAGGGCCGGCAGCCGGTCGGGGGCGAAGCCGGCGACGAGGCGCAGGGCGAGGCCGTGCCGGCGCGCGGCGGCGCGCAGCTGGGCAGGCAGGGGCGTATCCAAAGTGGGGAGCACCAGTTGCAGGCAGGCGAAATCCAGGTCCGGCAGGGCGGCGGCGAGATCCCCGTCCAGACGGCGGGTCAGGTCCCAGCGATGCTGGGCGCGCGCGCCCAGCGGCGCCCGTACGCCCAGATGCCGTATAGGCGCGGGCGGGGCGCGGAGGAGCGGCGCCAGCGGCTCGTCCCGGTACAGGTCAAGCAGGAACGCGGGCGCGGCGAGGGCGGCGGCGAAAGGCGCCACGTCGGCCTCCGGCGCGTGCAGGGCGAACTCGAGATACAGGGCCTCCAGGGCGGGCACGGCGAGCGTCGGGGCGAGCTCGGCGGACGCCTGGGCATAGGGGATGCGCAGCCAGCGCTCCGGCGCGTCCGTCTGCGCCAGGATCGGATAATCATCGTAAGGCCGGCCGGGCGCCAGAGAGACCAGGACGGGCGCGTCCGCGTGCGGCGCCGCCTGCACGGGGAGCGCGCGGTCCGGCTCCACGGACCTGCCGTCGAACGACCGCGGCGCGTCCGCGGCGCGTACCCAGCCGGTGAAGGTGCGCCGGTCGAGGGCGAACCCGAGGGCCGACACCGGCAGGCGCGCGTAGTCCGCCGGCGCCAGTTGGGCGTAGTTCGCGAGTTGCAGGCGCGTCGCGGCCGGCGCGCCGGCCAGGAAGGCGCGCAACGCGGCGGCCGGCAGGCGCGGGGGCACGGGCGCGTGCCACCCGTAGCGGCTCCCCTCGTCGTGGCAGGGCGCGACGGTCAGGGCCGCGGGCGGGGGCGCCGCCAGCGGGGCGAGCCAGGCGGCGGGATAGGCGGAGTCGCAGGTCAGTTCCAGGCGCCAGTGCGCGGCCTGTACGCGGGCGGGCAGGCGCCGCGCGCCCTGCGCGTCGGCCGCGATGCGCACGCGCAGGCGCAGGTCGCGCAGGGCCGCGCCGCGCAGGAAGCCGGGCGGCGGCGGGTCGCGCAGGGGCGTCCGCAGCTCCACGGTGCGCAGGCGGGGCAGGTCGGCCAGGAACGCGGCGGGCGCGGCGAGCGCGACCGCGGCCAGGTCGGTCTGCGCGTCGGGGGCCGCGGTCGCGCCGATGCGCACCGTATGCACCTGCGGGGCGCGGGCCAGGAACCGCGCGCCCAGGCGCAGCGGCGCCGGCGCCTCCGTCAGGAGGGTCAGGGTTTGCAGGCGGTCGGCGCGGGCGAGGAAGTCCTCCCCCACGGTGGCGAGGCGAGGGGCGTCCAGGACGAGCGCGCCCAGGGCCGGCGCGTGGGCCAGCACCCGGTCGCCGATGGCGGTCAGCGCCGGGAGGTACAGGCCGGCAGACGTCCTCAACGGGTCAGCGTGGTCCAGGGCGCGCAGGCGGGGGGCGTGGGCGAGGAAGCCGTTCGGCAACGCGGCGAGGCTGTACGCGTCCAGGGTCAGACGTTCCAGGCGCGGGACATGGGCGAGGAAGCCGTCCGGCAAGACCGCCATCGGCGCGTCCAAGGTGAAATCAGTCAGGCGGGGGACATGGGCGAGGAAACCGTCGGGCAGGGGCGCCAGGTAGCGGGCGCGCAGAGACAGGCGTTCCAGGCGGGGGACATGGGCGAGAAAACCGTCGGGCAGGGGCGCCAAGCGGTAGGCGTTCAGGGACAGGCGTTCCAGGCGCGGCGCGCGGGCGAGGAAGCCCACGGGCAGGCCTTGCAACGCCGGGGTATCCATCTCCAGCCGGCGCAGACGGGGGGCGCGGGCCAGAAACCCGCGGGGCAACTCGCGCAAGTCCGGCGCCTGCAAGCGGAACTGCGTCAACTGCGGCGCCTCGACCAGCGTATGCGCCGGCACGCGGGTCACGTCCTCGGACAGGGCGAGGGTCAGGGTCTGCAACTGCGGCGCGGAGGCCAGGAAATCGAGGGGCAACGGGGTCGTCCCCCAGCGGGTCGCGGCCGCGTGCAGCTCCAGGGTCCGCAGGCGCGGCGCCTGCGCCAGCAGACCGGACGGGCCGGCCAGCCAGGCGGTTGCGCGGTCCACGTACAGGGTCAACGCCTCCAGCTGCGGCAGTGCCATCAGCTGCGCCGCCGACGGCTCCCCGTCCATGGCCAGCGCCAACTCCAGCCTCTGCAGGCAGGGCGCGTGCGAGTGCAGGAAGTTCAGAGCCGCCCGCAGGCGCGTCCGCAGGGTGAGGACGCGCTGGCAGCCGGTATCGATCGCCGGCCAAGTCAACGCGCGCTCGGGGGTCAGGTCAAGGGTGCGCAGTTGGGGGGCGTGGGCAAGGAAGCTCTCGGGCAGAGCCGTCAGGTTGCGTGCGCCGTGCAGGTCAAGGGTGCGCAGTTGGGGGGCGTGGGCAAGGAAGCTCTCGGGCAGAGCCGTCAGGTTGCGTGCGCCGTGCAGGTCAAGGGTGCGCAGTTGGGGGGCGTGGGCAAGGAAGCTCTCGGGCAAGGCCGTCAGGTTGCGTGCGCCATGCAGGTCGAGGGTGCGGAGTTGGGGGGCGTTTGCGAGGAAGCCGGCGGGCAGGGCCGTCAGGTTGCGTGCGTCGCGCAGGGCGAAGGTGCGGAGTTGGGGGGCGTTTGCGAGGAAGCCGGCGGGCAGGGCCGTCAGGTCGTATGCGTCGCGCAGGGCGAAGGTGCGGAGTTGGGGGGCGTTTGCGAGGAAGTCGGCGGGCAGGGCCGTCAGGTGGTATGCGCTATACGTGGCGTTGAAGGTGCGGAGTTGGGGGGCGTTTGCGAGGAAGCCGGCGGGCAGGACCCTCAGGGGTGCGTTCAGGACGAGGGTGTGGAGGTGGGGAGTGTGGGCGAGGAAATCAAAAGGCCGCGCGGTAGCGCTGTAGCCGGCCTCCAAGGTCAGGCGTTCCAGACGCGTCGCGTCGGCCAGGAAGCCCGGCGGCGGGAAGTCCGCCGGCTCTCGGGCCGGAGGCGGAAACGCCACCGCGAGCGCGCGCAGGCGCGCCGCGCCGGCCAGGAAGTGGGACGGCCACGGGCGGGCGGCGCAACACGCGCCCTGCAGGTCCAGCCGTTCCAGGCCGGCCAGGCCCGACAGACGCCCGCCCGCGGCGGCGTACGCGTCCGTCACGACGACCCGCGCCGCGCGCAGGCCCGTCAGGCCGGCCAGGTCGTGAGGTTCCCACAACCACAGGCGGTCGTCCGCCCCCGGCGGCAGGGCGGTCAGCGCGGCCAGATCGGCCCAGGTCGCCTCGGAGCAGGGTTGCGCAAGGCCTTGCGCGGCCCAGGCGGCCCGCAACGCGGCCTGCACGTCGGCGCTGCGCGTACAGACCCGGGGCGGCCCCGCCCAGGGCAGGGCGTAGCGGCGCGCGCCGACGTCGGTCCGGTCCGCGGCGATCCAGAGCGTGTGCGCGCCGCCCTCGGGATCGGCGACGGCCAGCCAGGCGTCGTCCGCGCTGCGCCCCTGCACGGTCAGGACCGTCGTCGGCCGCGCCTGCCCGCGGACCGTATGCATCGGTCCAGGCCCGGCGCGCAGGTTGACGACCGTCCCCGTCACCTGCACCGCGACGGCGGACGCCGCGCGGAGCGGCGCCGCCGTCCGGCTACCGAGGCGGCCCGCCCCCAGCCCCGCGAGCGCGAGGGCCAGGCAGGCGAGGCGCACGGGCAGGCGCAAGAGCGACGGAAGCATGGCGAACGGAGACAGGGGCAATCATCTTAGCACCGCGGGGCCCGCCGCCCAAGCCCTTGACGCGTCTTGACGCGGGCGAGACGCGTTGGGTATGGCCCGGCCCTGGGACGGGACGCATACTGGATGCCCGTCGGTCCTGCGGCGCGCCCGCGCCGTCCAAGACAAGATAGACAGCAGCCAAGGTTTGACGGATGAATTCGCGCACTGGCGCGATACGGATGAGCATGGCCTGGCCACGGTGCTGGCCGAGGCAAACCGGAGCAACCAGGCGAACGCAAGCACCCCGCACCGGCACGTGCTGCTGTTGCACCAGTACTTCAAGCCCGACGAGGCCATGGAGGGCGGCGCGGTGGCGGCGGGCCTGCGGCCGGAGACGCCTTATCATCCCGACGACGTCTGGCGCCAGGCCGCGGCGCGCCTGTCCGACCGCAACCTGAACAAGAACGTCAGCCGCTTCGAACGGCGCCTCTATGCCTGGTTCAAGGCCGCGTTTCCCCATCTACAGGTGATCGTGTCGGAATACGGGGCGGACGGTCGCATCGGCCGCACGCCGCCGGCGAACGAGGCCTCCCTGGGCTGGAAAAGATACGCGGAATGGCGCGCCGGCAACGGCCGGCGTTACGCGCAAGCGCTCAGGCAGCTGGAAGGCGCCAACCGCGTGTACGCCGACGTCATCCTGGGCTACTGTCTGTTTGGCCTGGGCATCAACAACCGCGAGCAGTTCTGGAGCTATCGCCTGGACGCGGGTCCCGTTCCCAGCCAGGTTACGGCCCATCAAAACCGTAACGATCTGGAGGATATCGAGCAGATCTCGGTTGTAGGGCGCCTGGCGGATCGGCCGCGGCTGCAGTTGAAGGCGTCGGCCGCCGTATGGCGGCTGGGGCCGGGAACGGGTTACCACTGCCGCAACGTCGTACCGAGTGACGGTAACGACCGCCGGTACGACACATCCTGGGCAAGGATGCGGAGTCGCCTGCCTGGTGGCAGCTCCGGCATCCCAGCGCGCCGGACATGCCGGTCTGGGTACCGACGACGTACGCGGAGGACATGAAGGGCGACCCGGATCTGGTGCCCGTCGTCCAGCCCTGGGTGCGCGGCGATTACCGCAACCGGGAGAACAGCCGCGACGGCGCGTGGGCCGCGCGCGTGGAACCCAATCGGCAGGTGCGGTTCGCCTGCTCAAGCAGCCGTTCGGCGGTGCAGTACCTGGCGCGTACTGAGCCGACGGTGCTGTTCACGCTGCCGCCGGGTTTCCGGCCCGCGACGGAACAGACCGTTGCGGTGGCGCATACGCGCCAGGTGAATGTTGACGGGCAACCGCTCGCGGGATCTCCGGCCGGCCCGGCCATCACCCTGTTCGTGCATACGAACGGCGACGTGCGGTACCGGAACGATTCCTCGGTGGACGGCGTCGGCTATCTGCAATACCGGGCGGAAGGCGTCTGGGCGCAGGCGGCCCTGACGGGGCCGCAGGCGAGTCACAACCAGAGCGTGCGCGCCGCGGCGCGGGTGCGGACGGGACCGGGGACGGGGTTTCAGGATACGGCCTTGATTGCGGCGGATGACGAGCAGGCATTCGACATCCTGAACCAAGACGCGGGCCGACTGGGTGCGGATCCGGCGCGGGCCGGAGGACACGGGCTGGGTGCATACGGGACTGGTGCGTACGCTCGGATCCATGGCGAACGTGCCGGTGATGTTGACGCTGGACGGGACGCGGGCGCCGTCCCATGCGTGGACACGGAAACTGACGCCGGCGGCGGTGCGCGTGAGCTGGGAGGCGTCGGCGGAGGAAATGGGACGCCTGGCTCCCGGCGGCGGGACGATCGTGGGGCTGACGGGCCTGCGGCGCGCGTCGCCGACCTGGTGGCAGGTGCAGCTGGACGAGGTGCGGCGGGGTTGGGTGCGTGAAGATCAGCCGCCTGCAGGTAGGGACGCGCCGTCGGTTCCGGCGGCCACGTCGCTATGGGCATGAAGATTGCCTCCGACGGCACGGAACTTCGCACCGCTTGCACCCAGCCCGGCGGCCACGTCACCGGTACGTCCTCCGTGTTGTACGCCTCCACGAAGTTGCCATGCACCCAGCCCAGCACCTCGGCGCCCTGCGCGTCCACGAACCGAATCTGCCACCACGTGACCGTCGCGTTCTGGTCCGCAGTCTCGTATTTGCCGACGATCTCGTAGCTTGTCCGGGACTGCGCCGCCAAGGCCCCGAGGGTGGTATTCGGCTCCGGCCGCACCCTGAGCGGCAGCGTATTGTCCGCCTTCACCTGCAAGTAGGGATGGGTCGGCGCCGCCGCGTCGTCGAAGGCCTCCTCTCCCGCCGCCAGGAAGGCCTGGGTCGTCACCTCGTCCCCGCGCACCCAGCCCGTCGCGCCCGCCTCCTGCCCGTGCCGTACCTCGCAGATATAAGTTTTGTCCTTAGCGTACTGCCGATCCAGAATCTTGCGCCAGCGCCCGTCATCCAGCGCGCCCACGATGTTGGCGGCGCCCTCAGCGGCCGTCCGGCTGTTGTACACGTTGACTTTCCCGCCCGTTTGGCCTCCGTTTTGCCGCAGGTGCCATGCCCGGACATCATGCACCGCCGGCCACGTCGCGGCCATGTCCGGCCATGTGCCGGAGGGCGCGCGCACCTTGCCGCCGTCATTCCAGTCCACGAGTTCGACGTCAGAGCGGATTACCCACGCTACGGGGTACTCCGGCGCGTCGATCTGCCACCAGTCCAAGTCCAGGGTGTAGGCGCGCTCCTCTTCCGGGGTGCGGCGCGGATTCAGGATCCAGGAGGTTCGGTTCTGGCCCAGCAGAGGATACGGTTCGCCCGGCTTCAACGGACGCTTGTAGACCCGCGCCAGCGCGCTGGACGCCCCGTACACCTTCACCTCTTTCGCTCCGGCCTTCGCCCGCACGGCCGCGCAGGTACCATGCGTGACGTATTTATTCATACGATTTGCCTGCTTGGCGTTGCTCTCTTCGTTCGCCTCCGTATCGGGCAGGAATACGGGCCAGTCGGATGATTCCGGATGCAGGTAGGGGTGATCTTCCAAAAAGTCCTTGAAGTCCGCCGCGCGATCCTTGCGGACGCTGCCCCTGTTGGGCCGGTAGCGCACGTGCAGATGCGGACCCTCGCTGTTGCCCGTGTTGCCGGACACGCCGATCGGATCTCCCTGCGCGATCCGGTCGCCCGTCCGCACCAGCACGACGGACAGATGCGCGTAGGACAGATCGTATCCGTCGGCGGCGGAGCCGCCGGTCCGGACGGCCACGTAATTGCCGTAGGCGTATCGCCCGTTCCCTTTTTCCGACATGTCGCGCCGGAGGCCGGAGGGTTCTCCGACGATGACCCGGTCGACAACGCCGGCCGCCATGGCATGGATCGGGGTGCCTGTGCAACAAGCCCAGTCGATGCCTTCGTGACCGATGATCTCTTTCGTTTCGGGGTCCCGATATTGATCGGCGTACCGGGGATCTTCAAACAGTTGTGAAATGGGCCAGCTTTCGTAGCGTCCGTCCGCGCGCGTGCGGAACGGCAGTGTCAAACGGGGGCAGCCATGGTTCTTCTCCTGCCTACCGGGCCAAACGGGCGCCAGGAAGGCCCGCGCCCGGCATTCTGGCCGCGCCCGGCCCCCGCGTCCATATCCAACGCGTCACGCGCGCGTTGCCTGCGCGTCAGATGCCTGCGCTATGATCAGGGATCTCCCGGGGCGCGCCGCGGGGATTCAGGGACAAGGACCGCCGCATGCCGATCTTCCTACTCAGCGCCTGGGCCTTGGCGCTCGGCCTGACCCCCTCGCAAGTCACCTCCGCGTCGGCCCCCGCCCGCTGCGGTGACGGCCCCCTGGACGGGCGCACGCAATTCGTGGTGGAGGTCATCCTGCATCATGTCCGCGCGCCGCACGGCCCCTGCGCGGACGTCACGCCCGCCCAATTGGCCGGCATCGAGTCTCTGGATCTCGCCGCCTGGTCGACGCTCTCGCACGAGGAGCACGCCGTGCGCGCCGGCGATTTCGCCGGCCTGACGAACCTCCAGGCACTGCATTTGCTTACGGACCGCGGCGCGGCGCTGCCGCCCGACCTGTTCGCCGGCCTGTCCCGCCTGCGCCGCCTGACCCTGCATCTGACCGTCACGGACGGGCTGTCCTTCGCGCTGCCGCCCGACCTGTTCGCCGGCCTGTCCCGCCTGCGCCGCCTGACCCTGCATCTGACCGTCACGGACGGGCTGTCCTTCGCGCTGCCGCCCGACCTGTTCGCCGGCCTGACGGATCTCCAGACCCTGTACGTCTCGGCGGACGGCGTCTCCGCCTTGCCGCCCGGCCTGTTCGCCGGCCTGACGGATCTCCGGACCCTGCACGTCTCGGCGCGCGGTGCCTCCGCGCTGCCGCCCGACCTGTTCGCCGGCCTGACGAGGCTGGAAACCTTGCATGTGACCGCGCGGACGCTGTCCCCGCGCAGTTTCGCCGCCTTGGGCCAGCTGGCCGAGTTGCGCCTGGATACCCATCTCACCGACCCCGCCGCGTTCGTCGGCCTGGCCCGCCTGCGCACCTTGCACCTGACCGTCCCGCCCGCGCGGTTGCCCGGCCTGTTCGGCCATCTGCCGGCCCTGGAGACCTTGCGCCTAGAGGCCAGCCAACGCCTGCGACCGGGCGATCTCGCGGGCCTGGCCCGCCTGCGCACCCTGACCCTGACCGGCCAGGGTCCGCTGGCGGCCGGCGTGGTGGCCGACCTGTCCGCCCTGTACGCGTTGCGCCTGGCCGGCAACCTGTCCTGGCCGGCGGGCGCCTTCGCCGCGCTGCCGGCCCTGCGCACCCTTGACCTGAGCGGCAATCGCCTGCAGACCTTGCCCGCCGGCGCCTTCGCCGGCCTTGACCAGCTGCGCCTCCTCAACCTGATGCCCGCATGGCGCTTATGGACGGATCGGGTGAACCAGTCCCCGCGGCAAGCGCGCTTTGCCTTGGCGCCCGGCGCCTTCGCCGGCCTCGACCAGCTGCGCACCCTCAACCTGAGCGGCAACCGCCTGCAGACCCTGCCCGCCGGCACCTTCGCCGGCCTGCCCGCCCTGCGCACCCTCGACCTGAGCGGCAATCATTTGCAGACCCTGCCCGCCGGCCTCTTCGCCGGCCTCGACCGGCTGCGCACCCTCGACCTCGGCGAGTGGCGCGGCGACGACGGACGTCCGAATACCTATGCGGACCTTTGGCCATGGGTTACGAGAAACCGGTTGACGGCATGGGAGTCGGAGGCCTTCGCCGACCTGCCCCGCCTGCAGGTCTTGCGCCTGGACGACAACCAGCTGGCGGCCCTGCCCCCCGACGCCTTCGCCGCGCTGCCGGCCCTGCGCACTCTCGCCCTGAGCGGCAATCAACTGACCGCCTTGGCCCCCGACACCTTTACCGACCTCAGCCAACTGCGCACCCTCGCCCTGAGCGGCAATCAACTGACCGCCTTGGCCCCCGGCACCTTCACCGACCTCAGCCAACTGCATACCCTGAACCTGGGATTCAACCAACTGGCCGTCCTGCCCCCCGGTGCCTTCGCCGACCTCGGCCAACTGCGCACCCTCCGCCTGGATTACAACCAGCTGACGGCCCTGCCCCTTGATGTCTTCGCCGCCCTGCCGCATTTGCGTGCGCTGCATCTGCAGAGTAATCAATTGACCGCCTTGGCCCCCGGCGTCTTCGCCGACCTCGGCCAACTGCATACCCTGAACCTGGGATTCAACCAACTGGCCGTCCTGCCCCCCGGCGCCTTCGCCGACCTCAGCCAACTGCGCACCCTCCGCCTGGATCGCAACCCGCTGACGGCCCTGCCCCTTGATGTCTTCGCCGCCCTGTCGCATTTGCGTACGCTGCATCTGCAGGGTAATCAATTGACCGCCCTGGCCCCCGGCGCCTTCGCCGGCCTCGGCCAACTGCATACCCTGAACCTGCACGCCAACCAACTGGCCGCCCTGGCCCCCGGCGCCTTCGCCGGCCTCGGCCAACTGCATACCCTGAACCTGCACGCCAACCAACTGGCCGCCCTGGCCCCCGGTGCCTTCGCCGGCCTCGGCCAACTGCATACCCTGAACCTGCGCGCCAACCAACTGGCCGCCTTGGCCCCCGGCGCCTTCGCCGGCCTCGGCCAACTGCGCATCCTGGACCTGCACGCCAACCAAGCAGGTCGGCATGTCCTGGAACCGATCCTCCTCACCGACCTCCCGCATCTGGAACGCGCATACGGCGTGGAGATCCGTTGACGCGCGCGCGGCGAACCCGGCGCGTCGCCGGCCAAGGCGAACGGCATCTGCGCTGGCCCGTACACCCAGCTCCCTCCAGGCCAGCGGACACCATGAGCTGTTTTCCGGCGGGCGTTGCCAAGGCTGGGCACTGGAGGAATGGCTCGTCAACGCGATCAAATCCGATACGCAATCGCATCACCGCGTCATCTGGCGGGAAGCGGGGCATGACTTCGATGCCGACATGGAGGTCAGAACCAACGGCCATCGCCATTTCCTGCAAGTGAAGTCCGGCCAGATCAAGAACAATCGAGAATTAGGCTATCCCGTCATCGCAATATCCGGTCACCGTCCGACGCGATTGGACGGCGATCTCACCCGCAGCACGGATTTCCTGCGCACGCGGACGGCCAACATCCTCACCGTGCCTTACCGGCAAGTAGACGGCGCGACGGGACGAAAGCACCTGTACCAAGGGTAGCGTACATCGATAGTCGGCATCTGACCGCGATATCCGAATCCCGGGCGCGCAAGGGACAGGGTTTCAGGCAAAGAAATCAGCAAGACGTCGTGTTTTCCCTGCAACCCACAATGAGCTGGCAGATATGGTGGCAGATCCCCTCCGCCTCGTGATAACGCCTGAAATGGAAATTGGATAAGCGGAAGGCGACGCGGTTATGGGCCTGAGCGCACAGGCAAGAGCGGTAGTTACCCATCGCGTAGGATGGCTGGCCTTGACTTTCGTTACCGACCAGGACGAGGCGACGGCACCTTGCTTGCAGGCCGCATGCCAGGAACTGGACCGCATGGTGTCCGACATCATGGGCGATCGGGGCCAGGGAGAATACCGTTTCCGTCCGGAGCCTATCCAATTCGTCACGATCACCACTATCGTAGACCGTCATATTCGCGGATCCCATTTCGGTTTTTGGCCTGGCGTCCACGCCGCGGGTCACGAAGCGCCGTCCAGCTTATCGGTATCGCAGCGAGGCTCTGGCCCAATGCTTCCAGGGATTGAGCGGATGGGTGCGGACGCCCGAAGAAAACGCGTCTCGTATCTTCGACCGTTCTCCCAACCGTTAGGTTGCAGCGATCTTCACAGCATCCAAGGCCCCGCGCAAGCCTGTGCCGGGCTGTCTTTCTTGTTGTCTCCCAATCTGCCGCCAATGGGTGATCATCGCGTAACACCAAAAGTCAAACTGCGCAACCGACAGGCGCGGTGAAGCGTAGATGTCTGGCCGCATTTAGACTGCGGCATCGCAGCATGCAGGCTCCATAACATCCTGACGCTTTACAGGCGGATCGGCGGCGGTCCGGCCTCTCCAGGGTGACGGGTCAGAGCGCCAGCGACCTTCTGCCTCATAACGGTTTGCGCTCGCGGTGGGTTCTGGCGCGGCACCGCGGAGTCAGGGGCATCCGGACGGTCGTTCGGAATCCTGCGTTTTGTCGCTGAAGACCTTGAAAAAATCCAACTAGTACTCCGTCATGTTTCTATAGATACTTGGCTAAATTGTCGACTACCATACGTGGGTAACACGTAGGCGAAATTCCGCTTTGGACACGTATCCCTATTAATATGACCGAGTACTAGGCGAGCACGGAAATACCGGCGACTTCCTCTTTTGGGTAGCGGCGACGAAATCGTCCAGCAGTTATTTTTGGCTCGTACGTTACGCCAGTAGCGGTTGCGCAATGCAGCAGCTTGGCGCGTGGATCCCACGTAAGGACGTAGCAAGCAGCCGGCCCGCTCCGGGCATATTGCCCGCGCGCCGTCCGCGGTATGTCCGACCGGTTAGCGCAGAGCCGCGTGGCAAACCGTCCGGGGATGGACGCGAATGACCAGTTGCGCCGACTGGGCATATGGGTACCAGTACCCGACAGTCGAACCATGCGAGCGACGATTGGGCGCACGCGGCCGGCGGCTTGAGGAGCCGGAGCGGCCGCTTCAACGAACCAAGACGTCTTGGGCTGGCTGCCGGGAGCAATGCGAATCTTTGAACCCGCGTCAGGCATAAGACCGACGATCCTGACAGCGGGGCCCCAACCCTTGGCTACCCTGAATATATGGGCGGCAACCGTAGGCCAGACCAAGGCGTCTGCCCGCAAGGAGGCCAGACCAAGAGGCGCTCCTGGTTCCAAGGGCCAACGCTCGCGCAGATCGGGCATCTCCAGCAGAGTATTGAACCCGCGGATCAGCGCCCCTGGACGCGCTACGCGCGCAGAACAGCGAAAACGCCCTGCTCGACTTGTTGTCGAATGACTTTCTTGTCGAATTTGCCCACGCTGGTCTTGGGCACTTCGCTGACGACGGCGAAAGCGTCGGGGAGCCAGAAACGCGGGAAATCGGGAGCCAAATGCCGGCGGATGTCTTCCAGCGTTATGTCGTCTTCCTCCCCGTGCAGCGCAACGACCGCCAAGGGACGCTCATCCCATTTCGCATCGGGCAGGGCGACGACCGCGGCTTCGCGCACCTTGTCGTGCGCCAGGAGCGCGTTTTCCAGGGCGACGGACGAAATCCATTCGCCGCCGCTCTTGATCAGATCCTTGGCCCGGTCCGTAATGCGCAAGTACCCGTCCGCGTCCACCGTGCCGATGTCGCCCGTGCGGAACCACCCGCTGGGCGTGAATTGTGCGGGCGCGCGCGGCGTGCGGTAGTACTGGGCCGCCACCCAATGGCCCTGGACCTGGATCTCGCCTTCCGCGCGGCCGTCCCAAGGCAGTTCCTCTTCGCCCCGCGCGAGGCGCAAACGCACGCCGGCCGAGGGCGGGCCGGGACTGGACTTGACGTCCAGGATGGCGTCCAGCGGCAGGCCTTCATGCTTGGACCGCGTACGGCACACCGAGCCGATAGGCGACGTTTCGGTCAGGCCCCAGGCAGGCATCACGTTCACGCCCAGTTCCTGTTCGTACGCCTGAATCAGGGCGCGGGGCATGGCGGAACCGCCCACGATCAACGCGCGAATCGTGGATATGTCCACCGGGTTGCGCTTCAGCTCATGGTACAGCGCGTTCCAGATGGTGGGCACGCCCGCCGCGACCGAAATCTTCCAGGCATGGATCAACTCCGCCAGCGAAGCCGCGTCCAGATAAGGACCCGGCATTACGAGGTTGGAGCCCGCCAGCACCGCGCCATAGGGCAGGCCCCAGCACATGGCGTGAAACTGGGGGACCACCGCGAGCACGTTGTCCTTTTCCGTCAGGCCGAACGAGTTGGCCTGATTGACGGCCAGGGTATGCAGGAAGGTGGAGCGATGGGAATACAGGACGCCCTTGGGCTGCCCGGTCGTACCGCTGGTGTAGCACAGGCCCATGGCCGCGCGCTCGTCCGTGACCGGGCACGCATAGTCATCGTCTGCCGCCGCCAACAAGTCTTCGTAGGCGTGCGTCTCTCCCGGCAGCTGGTTCGCCCGCGCGCGGTCGCCAGACCAAAGGACGAAGTGCCGCACCGTAGACAGCCGATCCTTGATCCGCGCCACAAGCGGGAGTTGGGACGCGTCCAGCAGGATGACGCGGTCTTCCGCATGGTTGATGACGTAGGCCAGTTGATCCGGGGCCAGGCGGATGTTGAGGGTATGGATGACGGCGCCCATCTCCGGGATGCCGTAATAGGCCTCCAGATGCTGGTGATGGTTCCAGCCCAGGGTGCCGACGCGGTCGCCGGGCTTGACGCCCAACGCCTCCAGCGCATGGGCCAGTTTCTTGACCCGCGCGTGCAGGTCGCGAAACGTCATGACGTGCAGGGAGCGATCCGGTTGCCGGGTCACGATCCGTTTCTCTGCGTACACGCGCCGGGCATGCTCCAGAATGCTGCTGACGGTCATGGGCATGGACATCATGAGGCCTTGCATACGCGTTCTCCCGCGGGTTGTAGGGCAATCAATGGGGGTCAGAGATGCGGCCGAAGGGCTTGCTTGCGGCTGGAATGCGGTCTGGCATTGTGCCAAAAACAGCCTTGATCCGACAAAGGACGTCCGGTCGGGCCTGCAAGGCGACGGACGCGTTCGGGGCCGTTCGCACTTTTGAGCTGCGGCCACCGTTACGGTTCTGCCGTCAACGCAAGGGCGGCGTTTTGGGCCTAACGCAAGCAGACGCGGGCGCTACTAAGCGGATAGCCTGGGGCCAAGGCAGGCTATACGACTCTGCACGCCTTGGTTTTCAAGAGGTTTGGACTCAAGCCCCGGCAGCGCATAGGACTCAATCTGCCCGTAGGGATCGACGGTTCTCTATAAGAGGCGCGCCAGCACAGTTATGGACATGCGACAGGTCTTTGTGCAAACTCATTCGCTCCCGACCGCGGACAAACCGACATCCGATTTGAAGATGGGCGAAATCGCATTTCGTTTGAGGCGCGAATCACGCATGTCATCATAGGGACGCTCAGAGAACAACGCGGGACGTTCTTGGCAGTCTGACGTAGCCCTATGCCCGTAACAACGGACTGAGAAGCCAGCCGACATATATCGCTAACAAAATTCATATTATGCATTCGTGCTTTATCGTGTAAACTAGTAGAGATTTGGAAATCAATCCTTTTTGTATTTCCTTCAAACACCCTACGGAGAACGGCAATGAACGCCAGCATCCAGAGCGAATACGACACAAGAGTGAAAAGCCAATTATGAACTATCTAGCTGATCAACACCGCAATAACTACTATGCAGGTGAACGGTGCATAGACCATGGCATAGATCCTAACACAGGCTCTGATCAACGCGGACCTTATGATCCGTGGCCCGACCTGCGGAATGAACTAGGCCTGGAAATGGAAGCAAACGGGGAAAACCAGAGAGAAGCTATAGGCATAAGAAACGAAACAAAGGTTTTATCCCAAGAGTTCAAAGATGGCTTAAGCCAATCCGCCCCGTGGCGGTCGGGAACCGTGCAGATCAATCCTGGCGCTTAAGAAGCATCCTGACTCCGTACCCGCCTGGCATACGAACTGCAAAAACACGTTTGATTGCCACGCGTGGCGCGGTCGTTTCTCTGCGCGGACCAGACGCAACTTCCATTCCTCCGCGTCTGGTCCGCGCCCTTTTCAAGGCGGTGCAACGATCGTAATCGGACGCGCAATCTGCGTACGGGACCACGCAGGGAAATATCTATAGTCCCGTTGCTATGCAAGCCACCTCCCAGTGTCCCGGTTCCCGTGCGGGACCAGTCGCTCCGACCTGATATTCAATGCGCGGCAAGGCCGTTGCCTGCACACGGATTTTGAGCCGCGCTTCCGCAGGCAGTCCATAATGGACGGTTGTCGCGTTATCCATCCAGTCCCAAGCCCCTTATGCAAACTGCATCCTTCGCCTCCCTGCGCGGCGCCGGCCTTCTGTGCCTGCTATACGTTGCGTCCCTGAATCTGATGGTGGTTTTTCGCCTCTTGAGCCAACGCGATCAACCCGCGCTGGCCGCCATGTACGCGGCCATCGCCCAGGAGGCGGTCTTGCATGCCTTCTATATCGGAGCCCAAATCGCGGGCGCCTTGCTCTTGGGCATAGTCGCCCGCGCGCTCGTACGGCAGTGCGGCGCGCCCGCGGGCTTGCTGGAGACGACGGGCACGTTCCTGTTCACGGCCTCGTCCGGTTGCTGGCTGGTAGGGGCGATCATGGCGTCCGCGGAGCACCGCATAGCCACGGAACTGGGGACCCTGCCCTCAGACCTCTTGGGTCTGCAAGCCTGGGAAATGGGGCGTCAATTCGCGGGACGTCTGGCGTTCTCGCTGGCAGGCGCAGGCGTTCTGAGTCTGGGGCCTCTCCTGCAACGGAGCCTCGGCGTCGGCCGCTGGTTTCTGGCGCTGACGGCGCTATCCGGCCTCGCGCCTTGGGAAACCTGGTTGTCGATCGCGCTGCTGCATCGAGTAGGAGGCTCGACCTACGCTCTGTGGTTTCTGGTCTTGGGCCTACTGCTGGTTTTTCGTACGCGCCGGTATGCGCGGGCGGTTGCGCCAGCGACTGCCGCGGGAGCCACTTGACCTCGCGCGACCGGGAACAGGGCCGCGGCCCCTGCAACCCCGCGTGTCAAGGCTAACCGTTTCTCACAGAGTGCGTGATAAATGCCGCCGTCAAGGGATGCCGTCTTTCCTCCGCAGAGCGGTGCGGCGATAAATCCAGCCTTGTCGGTGCCGGATCCAGGCCCAAGCAGTTCTTCGGCATGACCCAACTCCTGCCGTAACTTGGGCTGGCGGTTCCAGCGTAGCCTGGAGCGCAGAGGGCATCTTACGATGGCTCGCGCTCCCGCGTTCAACGCCGTACGCTGTGGTCAGCGGCGTCGCTAGATGGCGCAGGCGGCCTTTCGCTCACCTTGCAGTCGCACCCGCGGCCCCGGCGACTTCTTCAATAACCCTGATCCCTATCCCTGAGGCAGACACCGCGACGGTCAACGCCGCGTCGGCCTGAACCCGGCTCTCGTTCAAGGAAGACTGGCGATCAGACAAGCGCACGGCCCCGTCGCGCCTGCTCTTCATGGCCCGCGTATCGCTTGGGACATGTCTGCAGACAAGATCGCACGCAGATCTCCTGCGCGTCGGTTACCGGGCGGGTCGCGGTCATCAGGACGTCGCCCTGTAAAGATCAACGCTGGCTGGCTGCCGCGGTATTCGGTATGGAGAGCCCCAACCGCGACGGATACCGGTGGGACGCTTTTTGATCCCGGATGCGAAGCGGCGGCGTATCGGGCCAGAACGTATCACGACTTTTCCCGTACGCATATGCGTCTGCCGGCCTTTTGGGCTTTTAGGAGGGTCAAAGGCTTTGCGCCGCTACTGCCGTAGACGCAACAAAACGAAGATAGCAAACCCGCGGCGAGCGTTAATAGAGACATTCCGGAATTCTTTAAGGACATCTTCAGTGTGGGTGACGTGTCTCAAAACTTCTGAACGCGTGAAGTCTGCCACGGGGTCGTAGTCAGCGCGATGGCGCAACCTCTGCATATAAACGAACCATTTGGCAAAGCGCTGCAATGCCGGCGGAAATTGGGTGAGCACGACTTTTTTCATAGATTGACTTTTAACATGGCGATGATCCAGCGCCCTGTAAACCTGCCGCCAAGCGGGTTTTCCCCGGCCGGCTTGGGTAGCCAGAATATCCGCGCACATCAAAGCCAACGCGTGGAACAGCGCGTAATAAACGGTGCTGATCGCCCTTTTCAGATCGGATTGCCTCGGCCTGCCCGTAACCTGACGTCGGGCCAAGGCGTGCGCCGTTTCAAGAAGATGGAATGCCTTCAAAGAGATCCTCGTCAAAATAGCGACCGTCCTGAAGGGCGTCCCACTCCGATTTTTCCACGAACCGGCAACCCAGATAATCGAAGGCGTCAAGGCCGCGTGGCGCGAGTTTCAATTCCAGCTGTCGGATTAAGTCTGAGGTCCACTTGACGTCCAACAGATCTATATCCCCTTCATACACGATGGTAACTTCCCAGCATTCGTCGCCGTCATGATCAATGTCCGATTCCACCAGTATCGGATCAAAAACGAACAGGCCCTCGAACCGTTCGCGCAACATGTCTCCGACGATTTTTATGACATCGCCTTTTTGCGCTTCAGTTATCATGGCGTTTTCCACCTCCAAGAATCGCAACGGACATCATTATATAGTGCGCGCAACCTTATGGCAAGCCCCGCTGGCCAGTCGCTTGGCCTGCGCGGAAACCGATTTGAGACTCCGGTCTCGTTTGACAACCAACAATCCGCTCTTATGAGGCCAGGTCTGCCCATCGTTCAGGGCTCGGACAGGGGTGAAAGGGAAGGGAGCCGTCTCCAGAGGGCGTTCTTCCTCTGTTACGCGAACTCCAAGGCCCTGTTGACGCGCCCTCAATCCGGGCCATACGTTCGCCGATGGCCTATATCGCCTTGCGTCGCGCCTCCAAACGGCATGTCATTTTGCTGCCATCATTTGCCGGTTCCGTTCCAACCGCGCCCCATCCGCTTGCCGGCTCCGCTCCAGCCAGGCGATGCGATCCTCCGCGCAGTGCATCAATACGAGAAAGATATTTGGCAGAGGCGCGGTTCTGCTAGGCATCCAACACGGGGCGAACGGTAACAGGATGCCCAGCAACGCCCCGCCGCCGATAACAGTCCACAGCGATAAGGCCACCCTTGCGTACAGGGCCCGCGACGCTACTATAACGTCGTATTTTCAAACGCGGAATTGCCCATGGCCTAAGCCAGAGCCATATCTGTTCGGGCGGTTCGTTGCCCCGTTCGGAAGTCGGTATTTCTCTGGAGAGCCTGTCGCGCGGCGCCAAATTTCGTCTCGTTAGGGCCTCACAGGCGCTGGAAGAAGCTCGCACCGATCAGTTGCCTCTTGCATCCGTATGCGCCCGCGTTCTGCCGGGTGAAGTCATTGAGCGCTATCCTGACGACGCGCCTTTTCCCAGTGGCTTAATCTTGGGCGTGACGGTCAGCCAAGGTCAAATACATAGCGCTTGGGCCTATAATGAAGAAATCGGTTGGGCTATTCTCGTTACGGTATATCGCCCTGATCCGGAACGGCGGTTTGATGGGCGCACAAGGAGGTCTCAATGATGCCCTTCTGCCTATGCCCGTTATGCGGCGGCAAAATGGTACAAAGGGAAATAGAGGAATTACTGCGCGGCAGCGCCCATCTGGCCACGGTAACGGTAAAGGCCGAAGTCTGTCTGCGCTGCGGAGAACGCCTATATTCCCGAGCAACCGCCTTGCGGCTTGAACGGGTGCGCCGGATGCTGGTCGAAAACCAGGGGGAGCCATTCAAGCCCTTGGGGGCATCCTTTCAAATATCGGCCTGATAGCAAGCCTTCCTTTTCCCTGCGAGGGGACGGACGCGTGAGGTTACGCGGCCAAGGGCTTGCGGTTGAGTCAGGATGCAGCCGTAAACTGTGCGGTGAGTCGCTTGGGCTCCAGGCTCCCAAAGGGTTGCGCGCGGCAAGACGCGCCCAAGTATTTTGGCTATAGCCGCGCAACGCATGGATAATCAACGCGCGCCTCATGGCTGAAAGCCGTTGCGCGCGATCGCCTTTGGCCGCGTTTGCATCGGGTCTGCCTATAGGCCCAGCGTAATGTTTCGCATGCCTCCGTCGTCTGCCTTGGTTCCGACAAACCCGTCCCTTTACCGGTCCGCAGGGGCCTTGAATTTCGGATGGCCCGCGCGTACGACCTCAAGATACCGCCGGCTCGCGGCGCGTTGGATCGGCCCAGTTTCCGTTTAGGTGTTTCTCCATGCGCATCCTCTATATCGATATCGACTCGTTGCGACCGGATCACCTGTCGTGCTACGGGTATCACCGGGCAACGTCCCCGCACATCGACGCCCTGGCGCAAGAGGGCGTACGGTTCACCCAGTTCTACGCCACCGACACGCCCTGCCTGCCCAGCCGCACGGCGCTGTTTCTGGGCCAGCACGGCATTCGCACGGGCGTCGTGAACCACGGCGGCGCTTTCGCGGACGTCTTGCCGCAGGGCGCGGAACGCCGCTTTCGCAGCCAGGTCGCGGACGATACCCTGGCGAGCGCGCTGCGCCGCGCGGGCCTGCATTCGGCCAGCATCAGCCCCTTTCCCAACCGCCACTCGGCCTACCAGGTGTGGTACGGCTTCAACGAAACGTACGACACGGGGCAGGGCGGCCTGGAAAACGCGGACGTCATGTATCCGCCCGCCCAACGCTGGCTGCAGCGCCACGGGCAGGCGGATCACTGGTTTCTGCACGTCAATTTCTGGGATCCCCATACGCCCTACGATCATCCGTCGGCGTTCGGCAACCCGTTCGCCGACGCGCCGATCTCGGACTGGATTACCCAGGACCTGATCGACAGCCAAAACCGTTCCTTCGGCCCTCACAGCTGCACGGAAGTGCCGGGGGAAACGGATCAGCTGCCGGTCCGCTGGCGCATGGGCGTAGGCCATATTCGCAACCGGGAGGACGCCAAGGCGCATCTGGACGGGTACGACACCGGCATCCGCTACGCGGACCTCTACGTCGGCAAACTGATCCAGGATCTGAAGGATCTGGGCGTGTACGACGAGACGGCCATTATCGTCAGCGCGGATCACGGCGAAAACCAGGGCGAACTCAACGTATGGGGCGATCACCAGCTGGCGGACTACGCCACCAATCGGGTGCCGCTCATCGTGCGCTGGCCCGGCGTCACGGACAGCCAGGCGGGGCAGGCGCGCGCGCAATTGCTGTACAATCTGGACTTGACGGCGACGCTCGCCGAACTGGTCGGCCAGGAAGCGCCGGCCGCGTGGCAGGGGCGCAGTTTCGCGGAGGCCTTGCGGTCGGACGGCGAACCCGGCCGCGACTTCCTGGTGCTGAGCAACGGCGCCTGGAGTTGCCAGCGCAGCGTGCGCTGGGACCGCTGGCTCTTCCTGCGCACCTACCATACGGGCATGAAGGACTTGCCCGCCTACATGCTCTTCGACCTGGAACGCGATCCTCACGAAACCGTCAATCTCGCGGGTACGCGGCCGGATATCCTGGGCCAAGGCCTGTTGAAGCTGGATCAGTGGATGGGGGAACAGATGGGCTCCGCGGCACGCGGCGACCCCTTCTGGGGCGTGATCGCGGAAGGCGGGCCCTTGCACGCCAATCACCGCCACCTTGACTGGCTGGCCTATATCGAACGCCTCCGCGCCACGGGGCGCGCCCGGCAGGCTGACGGCCTGGCCCGCTACGGCGGGCGGCCCCTGCGCTCCGGGCTCGAATAACTTTCCTTTTCCGCTCAACGCATGCCATGCAGAGAAGTGCCATGTCCCTTGCCGATCTGACTACGGTCTGGTGCGAGATCAAGCCGATGTCGCGCGCCTTGGACGCGCTGCCGAGCCATACGCGCGTGATCATACCCGAACCCGGACATCCGGATCCCGTCGCCACGGCCGAGCCGGCGCAGGCCGTCCTGGCCCATTCCGTCGTCGCGTACGACCGCGCCGTTTTCGCGCGTTTGCCGCGTGTGCGCATTCTGGTGCGCACCGGCATCGGCGTGGACAACGTGAACGCGGCGGACGCCACCGCCCACGGCGTCCTGTGCTGCAACACGCCGGCGGGTCCCACGGAATCCACGGCCGAACATACGGTGGCCCTCATGCTGGCCATCGCCAAGCGCGTGCCGGAAGGGGCGGCCCAGTTGGCGCGCGGCGAATTCGCGTCGCGGCGCCTGAGCCTGGGCAACGAAGTGCAGGGCAAAACGCTCGGCTTGATCGGCTTCGGGCGCATCGGACAGCGCGTGGCCGAAATCTGCGGCAAAGGGTTCGGCATGCGGTTGCTGGCCTACGATCCCCTGATGGACGCGCAACCGGTAGCCGCCCAACTGGCGCTCTCCTTGCAGCAGGTGGACCTGGATACCCTGCTCGCGCAGTCCGACTTCGTCAGTCTCCACGCGCCGTCCATTCCCTCGACGCGGCATCTCATCAACCGCGACCGCCTCGCGCGCATGAAACGGGGCGCCTATCTCCTGAATCTGGCCCGCGGGCCGCTGGTGGACGCGGAGGCGTTGCTGGAGGCGTTGGACGCCGGGCAGCTGGCGGGCGCGGGCCTGGACGTCTTCGATCCCGAACCGCTGGAACCGGATTCCCGGTTGCGCTTTCATCCCCGCATCGCGGCCACGCCGCATTCGGCGACCATGACCGTGGAATCCCGCCAGCGCATCGAAGAGATGGCGGTCGCGGAGATCCTGCGGTTCTTCCAGGGCCTGCCGCCCTGCAGCCCGCTCAACCCCGAGGCGCAAGCGCCCGCGCCCGACGCCTAGGCCGGCCGGAACGCCTGCGTTCGACGGGCGCCTGCCTCCTCGTTCGTCGATCATCCTACTCCCGCGGCGCCGGCGCCTCGAGGCCGGCGCCAAGCCACACACGGACAACCCTGACTCATCGTGAACCTGTTCAAACTCATCCCCACCCTGAAGGAAATCCAGGCCGATATCCGCGCGCTGACGGAAGAGATCCGGAAGCTGCGGCTGGAATTGCGCCGCCTGGCGCAGAGCGACCGCCGCGCCCCCGCCAAAGCGCCGACGACGGCGCGGCCGCGCAGCGCGGCGCGGCCCAAGGCCATCAACGTCCCCAGCATCGAGGCGCGGAGCGTCTCCGTGGCGCGCACGGCGCAGAAAGCGGCGTCCTACCTGCACCATAAAGGCTTCGTCATTGGCCGCTACCATGAACATGACGCCGACAGCGCCGAAGAACGGACGCTGTCCAAATTCCTGGGGGATCGGCACGAAAAAACGCTGGCTCCGCTCTACTCTCTCCTGCGCGACGTGGAAGTGAACGAGCACTTCCGCTTGGATCTGGCCGACAGCACGCCGCAGGAGATCGGGGACTCCGTGCAACTCTGCCAGTTGCTCAGCCAAGTGCAATACCTGCACAATTTCGACTACGTACGGAGCGAGCGCCAATTGACCGGCTCCTTGACCCGGGAAGGGGACGCCTACATTCGCGGGCGTTGGCTGGAGCAGTACATTCGCCGCCAGCTCGTATCCGGTTTCGGCCGCGCGCAAATGGGCTACTCGCTGCTCATGAACCCCCAGCTTTCCTTCGTGGACGGTCAGAAATACGAACTGGATCTGTTCGTCCTGGAACGGGACGCCCCGATCTGGATTGAATGCACGACGGCCAAAAACCCGCGCGAACGGCTCAACAAAATGCCCCGCCTGCGCGCCAAACTGGGCATTCCCCAGCAACGCACGTTGCTGATCGTCACGGGCATGTCGGAGCAACGCATCCGCGGGTTCAGCCGCGGCACCGATTTCCGGATCGTCAACGTCAGCGATTTTCCCGCCATCCTGCACCGCAATCTGGAACATTCCGTCTGAGCGCCCCGCCGCGGGGGACGGCGGCGTTCAGGCGCCGCGCCAGCGGTGCGGCCCCAAAACGTCCGCGTACGCGGCGCGGTCCTGCGCGCGCAACAGGAAAAGGCCGTAGCCCAGGGCCGGCATGATTTCGATCAGGCATCGTTGCTGGTGCCCGTACGCGAACGGCGCGGCCTGCAAGGCGCGCCAGGCGGCCTGCGCCCGTTCGAGGTCCAGGCAGGCCGTCACGTCGGCGCGGCGGCGCAAGCGATCCAGAATCCGGGTGACGTAGGGTTCCGTCGTCTGCAGGCGCTGGAACAGATCGGAGGCCTGGCGTCCGCGCGCCAACGTGCCGGTCACGGCGGCCGGCAACTTGCCGGTCATGGCCCGGCGAATGAGACCGCGGTCCGCGCCCCGCGGGCCGGACCAGACCGCGTCGGGAATCGAAAGGCACAATTCAATCAGGCGCTTGCCGGCCGTGACGTCGCGAATGCGCAGCCCGTGGCAGCGGCTGCGCTCGGCCCACCGCGCGCCGATGCGGGACTGGCCGGGTTCCAGCACCTGCAGGCGGGGCAGCCGGGGATCGGGATGGAAACGCTGGAAATAGGACGCATGCGCCGTTTCGGCCACGAATTCCCGCAGATGGACCCGGCGCGCGAAGTCAGGCTGCAGGAGCGTACGGCGGAGCCAGGGCTCCCGGCCCTGCGCCCAACGGTTGTAGACCTCGGCTCCGCCCAGCCGCAACAGGGGCCGCGCGACCTTGTGCCGCAAGGCGATCGCCAGCGATTGGCCGCGGACCAGTTCCCGGAAACTGCGCGACCAGGGCCGGCCGTACCACGAAATGACGCCGTTGCCCTGCTGGCCGGTCAGGAGGAGATCCCGCGCCTGGGACTGCGCCGCGCGCAACAACGCCGCGATCCAGAACATGTTGCCTACGCCCACGCTGGGTTCCAGATTGACGCGCAGCATGTAATCGATGCCCTGCAACGGAGTCACGTCGCGCGCGTCAATCGCCTCCAGGGCGGGCACGCCCACCCGTTGCGCCGTAGCCTGCGCCGCGGGCCATTCGTTGGCGATATGGCCGGGCGGCCAGCCGTCCTGGGTATCGGTCAGCGGTACGGCGCAATAGCCTTTCAGGGCCGCCGCCGGTACGCTGGCGGCCGCGGCCCAGGCGACGGCGCCCGAATCCAGGCCGGCACTGATCGTCAGTCCGGGCCGCGCGGCCCGCTGCGCCATGCGCCGGGCGGCCTCCCGGATTTCCGCCTGCAGCGCTTCGCAATAGGTCTCGGTCGTCTGGCCGCGCCAGAGCGCCTGCTTTTCCGGAAACCAATAACGTTGCAAACGCCGCTCGCCCCCCGCCCATTGCAGCGTGTGGGCGGGCGGCAGAATGTGGATGTCCCGGTACGCCGTCTGGTCCGGCAAGGGGTTCAGATTGGCGACGGTAGCCGCCACGGCCAGGGGATTCAAGGCATCCGTGACCCAAGGCAAACGCTGCAACGCGGCGCTGGCCGTGCTGAAGGCCATCCATCCCGGGGCGCATGCGAAGTACAGAACGCTGTTGCCCTGGTGGTCCCGCGCCAGGATCAGGCGTTCGCGGCGGGCGTCCCAGACCGCGAAGACCCAATCGCCGAGCAGGCGCGCCGGGCAGTCCAGTCCCCAGCGTCGATACGCGCGATGGATGAGTTCTCCGTCGCGCAGCTGCGTCCGCTCTTCCGCCGACGCCTTGAAGGCGTCGAGCAATTCGTCCCGATTGTCCAACACTCCTTCCACGGCCATGACGCAGCCGCGATCAGGGGCGGCCAACGTCAGGCTGCCGGCCCATGGCAGCTCATGGGCGTCATTGGCCGAGGCCGCCATGCGGCCTTGAGGCCAGGCGGCATGACTGTCGCTGCGCTCCAGATCCAGACCCAGCGCGCGCTGCATGCATTGGAAGCGCTTCGTCAAGGCATCCGGGGGCGCTTGATAGCCCAAGAGACCGCATATGTGGCCCATTACGTCGTGGAAAGGGCGCGTGAAATTGGACGACAACAATGCCCGTCCGTTTTCTCCGTAGCCGGATGCCGGCGCCAAGAAGGGCCGGCCCCGACCACTGACGCAGCGTCGTCAGCCGGCCAGTCTCGACAGGACTCGGCGCGCCCGCGCGGCCAAGACGGAGGCCCTGGCCGGTCTTCTGCGGTCATGCTGGCGTTGTTCTTTTGATGGCTCCAATGCCGGATCCGTAATCGCGCGGACATGCCCGCCGCCGCTTGGCGGGCCGTTTTCCGCGTCCGTAACGGAAACAGGATTACGAAGCCTGGCTTTGAATGCCCCAAGTTACGCCTCAGGGCGAAACGTTTGACGCAGGCCGCCTCTTTGTGCCCTTGGGAGTCGCTCTGCGCTCCTTGAAGAGCGGCGGCAGGGGCTGTATTGATCTTGAATACGAGTCATAATAGACCTCTTGCACGGGATCGTAATAGATTTGGTATTCCGGGTCGTAAATGACAGCTCTGTCCTTCATAAACTCAAAAAGAGTGTTGGGGTCTGCCGTGTCTTGAGGCGGAGGAAAAAACGGCGCATGGCCTGTATCCAGCCGATATGCGCCATCTTCCATGTCCCCAAAACTGATGCTCCCTCCGTGCATGTCTCCCCCCTGCCATGAATCAACCTTCACGCGATGTCCGCGCCGTCCTGACGCGCAAGCAAGTTTACCGGCTCCATGTCAAAGTTCCGCGCGGAGGCTTCCCACGTCTCCGCGGCCTCCTTGTCCGGCACGACGAAATTCAGACCGATGCCGATTACCTTTTTGCCTTCGCCGAAGTACTTATGCCCGTATTCTTTAGCGATGATTTGGTCTACGGCCTCTTTAACCGTCCCGTTCCGCTTCAATTCAAAAACGTAGAAGGCATCTTCCGTCTCCACGACGATGTCCGAGCGTCCTTTGCGGCCCAGCGTTTCGGATGCCACGCCCAATACGCCGGTCATGATGGAGCATACCAGATGCAACGCAACTTGAAAGTTGCTTTCGCGCTCCAACTCGCGATACGTCACTTGGTCGAGGATGCGATCAAAGCCTGCGCAGGCTTGCCGACAGTCCCCCGCTTGCAAGGCAGCGGCCATCGCCTCGATGAGCTGCATGACGGCGCTGTTGCGTCCAACGGGTTTGCCCAAATAGGCGCATAGCAGTCCTTCCTGCAAAGAGGCGACGACTTCCCGATTCGGGTAATCGAGACGAACCGCGCCCTCATCCGTCCGCAACGTCAGGTAACCGGCCTGGAACATGAGGGCGTTCAAAGGCGGATCCTGCAAACTGAACGCTTCCCAGATGCCCGCGGTGCTCGCGTCTATATCGCGCAGGCCCAAGCCGCGCCGTTTCATATGCCGAAACAGGAAATAGGGCTTGCCCGTATCGACCCACGGACGCGGAAACCCCATCGCGCGGATGACTTGCGCGTCCCGGCGATCCGTCAACTGATCGAGGGCGCGCAAATAGGAAACCGGATTGTAGACCGGCTCGTTGTGCGGAACGAAGCGATAGCCGTCGTAATGGCGGCGCATTTCCGTCCGCAGATGCGCAGGCGAGCAGCCGTAGTTGACGGCGGAATGAACGATATGCGCGGCCAGATGCGCGTCGACTTCCGCCTCGGTGAACCCGCAGACCGCGTGGTACGCAGAGCGGGACGAGAGGTCTTCCAGATTGTTCAAGGCGGAAAACATGCCGGCATTGACGAAGCGCGTAATGCCCGTAACGAAGACGAAACGCAAGCAGTCTTCGCGTCTTTTCAGGGTCCGGTAAAAATGCCGCAGGTGATCCATGACCCGAGCGCGGACGGATTCCGACGGCGGCGGATCGGCGCCCAACAGATCCGTAAGCGGCGCGTCGTATTCGTCCACCAGGACCACCACGCCGTGCGCGCAGGCATCGCTCAACTGCAACAGCAGGCGGTTGAACGCAATCCAGGGCGGCATGTCGTCCGGCGGCGGCACCAAGCCCAATTTGAGGCATTGTTCCGTTACGACCTCGCGCAAGTCGTCGTACGCGTCCTGCGGACAACCGGCGCGGACGCCCGACATATCCAAGGTCAGCACGGGACACCGCGGCACGGCATCCAGGAAGCCCGACTGGCGGATAGCCAAGCCCTGAAACAGATCGTCGTGAGCGCGGGAGTACAAATGCGCCAGCGTAGATACCAGGAGCGATTTGCCGAACCGGCGCGGACGCGCCAGGAACGCATACTGCATGGGCCGTTCCAGCATGCGTTGGATGTACGCCGTTTTATCGACGTACGTTTGCCCCGTGCGTCGGATCAGTCCGAAATGCGCCGTATTGGTGGCCAGGGGGGCCAAGCGCGAGTCGGACTCAGGCATGATTGATTCCGGGCTTCCGAAAGGCAACGCCAGCGATACGGTCAGCGCAAGATGCGTTGGTCCGACAGATCCTTGGCCCCGCGCGCGGCTACGATGGCGCTGCCGAGGACCTCCCGGATTTCCAGCGCCGCCAGGCCGTTGACTATCTGGTATTGCGTAGGCATGTCCTCCCAGCGCGCCTGGCGGAAAAGCAGTTCGCCCTCTCCCTGCCACATTTTCGTAACCCGGCGATGGGGCGCGGCCGCCGGCGTCAGCACGGCATACTCCGCATCCGCCGTGCCCCAGACGCCTGTCCGCGGCACGTACTTGTAATGGAGAAGGCCGTCGTTACGGCCTTGCGGCGGCGGCACGGCCGCCGGGTCGCACTCCTCCATCCGGGTCAGCGCCATGTCCAGAAAAGTGAAGCCCAACCAACTCGCGGTGCAATAGGCGCTGTCAGCCACCACTCTGGGCGCGGGCAATGCGCAGTAGATCTTGGCGAAGCCCAGTTCTTCCCGGCCCGTCACGATGGGATCGGTCAGGTTTTCCCACAGCACGGCGAGGAACTGCCCTTCGGCATAATCGACCTCGCCCCGGTACACGGCCGGAAAACTGGCGCCCAACGTGTTATAGCCGCGTCCGGCCAGCCATTCGATCTCGGTCATGTAGGTGGCGGTGACGGTCACGATGGGCGCGTGGCCCAGTTCAAAGCGCGGCGGGCACAGGGCGCGCAACTGATCCGGGTTCGTCCTGAATTGCAGGGCGTAGCTGACGGACCGGGGACTGTCTACGTTTTCGAAGACGCGGCCTTCCGGCCCGCGCCGGGGTCCCGTCGCCAAGCCGAAACAGGTGGGCATGCGTTGCATGTCAGGCGCTCTGCGTTCCATGCTGTCCCCTCGCTCCTGAACTTCTCTGCGCAGTCTACGCGTGAACGTATTGTAACGGGACGGGCGACAAGCCCCCTACGCCTCTGCACCGGACCTCGCGGCCTGTCCGCGGTTTCCCGGCCCGCGCGCGGCCATCGGAAAACGGAAACGTACCGGCTTATTCATGGGATAATGGCCTCGCGCGCGGTCGCGCCTTCAATGGACGTAGGCGCGAGACCGGGAAAGACGGGAAACCGCCTCTTGGTTCCTGAAGCGCCGCGGCGACGTTTGGCCCAGAGAGCGCTTCCCTCCCCCTCAACGCGTCTTCCGTCCGCCCTGCCATGAAGTTCTTTCCCCATCCGCAAGCTCCCGGATGGCGGGTCTTTCTCTTCAGCTGCTCCGTTTTCCTCTATTGGATCGCGTTATATCTCTACGTACCCACGCTTCCCATTTATGTAAAGCAATTCAGCCCCAATCTGGGCGCGGTGGGCGTCGTGCTCTCCATGTACGGCCTTTGGCAAGCCCTAGCGCGCTTTCCGATCGGACTGGCCTCCGATTGGCTGGGACGCAGCCGGCCCTTCATTTTCATCGGTTTCGGCTTGACCGCGCTGGGTCCCTGGATCCTGGGGAGCGCGTCGAGTCTGGGCTGGCTCGGCGCCGGCCGGGCCGTAACAGGTTTGGCCGCGGCCACGTGGGTGCCGATCGTGGTCGTTTTCTCCCGTTTCTTCGCGCCCCAGGAAACCATACGCGCCACCGCCCTGCTGACTATGGTCGGCGCGGGCGGGCGGATTTTGGCCACCAGCGCCACCGGTTTCCTCAATGCCCGGGGCGGGTTTGCCCTGGCTTTCCAGCTCGCCGCCCTCGCGGCCGTACTGTCCATGCTCCTGCTGCTGCCGGTATCCGAGCGTCCCCGCGCGCTGCGCAAACCGGCCCTGACGCCCGTCAGGCGGCTGATAGGCCAGCCGCACGTACTCTATCCGGCCTTGCTCAACGCCATGGCGCAGGTCGTCAATTTCGGCCTGACCTTCGGTTTCATGCCGATCCTGGCCGCGAATTTGGGGGCCGGCGACGTGGAAGTCAGTCTCTTGATTTCCATCAACATGGTTTTGACTTTGGCGGGCAACAGCGCCACGGCCTTGACCGCGCACAAACTCCGCGCGCGTACGTTGATCAAGTCGGAATTCCTTATTCTGGGCGTCGGTTCCTTACTGGCCGCCTGGGCGCCCGCGCTCGGGTGGCTGTACGTCGCGCAGGCGTTCATCGGCTTGGCTACCGGCATCGGCTATCCCACCTTGCTCGGGTTGAGCATCCGGCACGTGAACGACGACGAAAGATCCGCCGCGATGGGCCTCCACCAGAGCGTATACGGCTTCGGCATGTTCGGCGGGCCTTTCGTCGCGGGTTTCCTGGCGGACGGGATCGGATTGCCTGCCACCTTTACCGTCTTGGCGTCCCTGTGCTTTCTGGTCTTGATTCCGCAGTTGCTGGGACGTCTGTTGATCGATGACGACGTTCCGCCTCTACGCCGTTGACGCCGTAACGTCCGTACCGCGCCAGCGAACGCCACTGAGCGCGTTAGGCGCATCCCTTGCTGACAGGCAACCGTCCAGCCATAAGTTCTCGAAGCGGAATGTCAGATTCGTCGCCTCGCGGCATGTTGCCTCCGTGCAGCATGGCGCCACAAGTCTATAATCCAACGCGTACGCGGATATGGACAAAGACGCACCGGAGCGCGCGAGTATGGCCGCTGACAGCCCACGCCTGGCTTTGCCGATTGCCACCGGCCGTTTTCGGAATTTGCGTCGTCGGCATCTGCTGTATGTGGACAAGACCCGCCGCATCTTCGATTTGGTGCAACCCAAGCATCAATTCGCGTTTCTGGCGCGTCCGCGTCGCTTCGGCAAATCGTTGCTGGTTTCCACGCTGGCAGCCCTGTTTCGAGGGGAACGCGCACTGTTCGCCGGCACCTGGATCCATGACCGCGCGTGGGACTGGAAGCCCCACTCTGTCATTCACCTGGATATGTCCGCCTTGCGCATTGAAAGCCAAGCGTCTTTGGACGAGGTCTTGACGTATCGCATGGGGCGCCTATTCGCGGCCTTGGGCGAGATACCGCCGCCCGGCGTCACGCAAGCTGAGTGGTTGCTGGAAGCCCTGATTCAGCAATTGGCCGCGCGCGGGCAGAAGGTGGCGGTGCTGATTGACGAGTACGATGCGCCGATTATTCAAAATCTGGAGAACCGCGCGGAACTGACGGGCATTCGGGACGGCCTACGCGGCTTCTACGGCACGCTCAAAGCGAATGAAGAGGACTTGCAGTTCGTCTTTCTGACCGGCGTCACGCGGTTCGCGCGTACCAGCGTCTTTTCGGGCCTGAACAATCTCAAGGATATTTCCTATCTGCCGGACTTCAGCGATTTAACGGGTTTCACGGAGACGGAGCTGGACAGTTATCTGATGCCTTACATGGAGGACATGGCGCGAGCGCAACGGACAACTCCAGACGAGGTGCAGCAGGGGCTGCGCCGATGGTACGACGGCTATCTCTTCGCCGAAGGCGGCGTACGCGTATACAACCCCTATGCCCTGCTGCAGTGCTTGGATAGAAGAAAGTTCGCCAATTACTGGGCAGACTCGGGGCCTCCCAGTTTTTTGACGCGGATGATTCGAGGATGCCGGGAAAACGTGCAAGAACTGGCGGGTCAAAGCGCACGCAATATCAGCGCCGCGTACTACGACTGGGAGAACCCGGATCTACAGGCCGTCATGTTTCAGGCCGGGTATCTGACGTTACAGCCTGTACCGGATACCCAAGAATACGTGACGGATTTTCCCAACAAGGAAGTGGAGCAGACCTTTCTGACTGCGTTGCTGGCGGAATACGCGCAGGCACCGCATGTCGTACGCACGGTTCTGGATACTCTGACGACATCCCTGCAGGCGGGCGATTACGCGGCGTTCATCGCACAGTTCAATACCTTGCTTCGGCGCGTCCCCTACGAAATCCACTTGCGCAAGCATGAGTATTACCAGTCGCTTCTGCATCTGACCTTTACCTTGATGGGTTTCCAAACCGAATCGGAGATCAGTACGCACCGATCGCGGATCGACGCCATCGTGGCCCTGTCCGACAAGGTGATCATTCTGGAGTACAAACTGGACGGCGCAGCCGCAGACGCATTGCTGCAGATCGAGGCAAAAGGCTATCACCTGCCCTATCTGCAAGAGGGACATCCCGTCGTGGGCTTGGGCGTGAACTTCAACCGCGACCAACGCCAGATCACGGAATGGCAACACCGGACATACTCAGTCCAATAAGCGCTCAGGGATATGGTCGCACATCAGAGGGCAGTATTCGGAATTGAGATACGCGTTTAATAGAATATATTCTAATTACTTAATGTGCATTTTCCGCCTCTTGCTGCCGGTAATCAAAGGGGATGCACGACGGCCGCGCCAATGATCTGCAACGATGAACGAACTTGGCTTTTCCTTTCTATTTCATCCATTTTGGCTTGGCTCTCAGCTTCGATACGGCGGATCCAGCCAAGGTAGAGGTTTCGTATATTGTTCTTGAGATCGGCCTGAGATGCCAAGCGTTGTTGCAGACGACGGATTTTGCGTTCGGCGTGAGATTGCACGGCCTGCTTGGCCTTATGCCCGAGGAGATCATTTCTGGTCTTGAACGTACGGGTAACGTCCTTGAACTGCGCCATCAGCGCCTGTTCTGCCTGCGTCGTAAGCATTTCAACGTCGTTCTTGGCGTATGGCTCGCGTTGCCAAGCGGATAACGACCGCACCCATTCTTGCGCCTGTTCGACGGAGACGGGACTGACGCTCGCGGTGAGGCAATCGACGACTGCGCAGATCTGTTCGGCCCGATTCGTATAGCCTTCAAGCCGACCTACGGCCCAGACCAGCACCGCCATTTCTTTCACCATAGCTTTGGGGAGCGCGCCCAGGCAATAGGGAACGTCAAAACGTCGTTCGCGTACCGCATGCCGCGCCCACAGCACCAACGGATGCCGAAAATGGACGAACTCTACTTCCTCTCCCCCTGCCGAGAACGAAATTTTTATCTTTCGACGTCCGTGCATACGCTTGTGAAAACGCAGAATTTCGCTCTTGGCCGAGTGCTTCGGTGGATAGCTGCGCGCAAATGCCTGAAACGTCTCTCTGAACTTGTCGTTGCAGTTGAGATCAAAATCAAATACGTCTTCGGAACGCGCCGGGCGCAGGCTACCGGGAAATTCCCTTTCCATGGCAGCATGAACGAAATCCGCCAACTCGCCAGGGGCCAAGAAGCGCGCTTCCGCCTCCTTGACCTCTTGCCGTTCGGATTCAATCAACTGGCGCGCCTGCGCGGAAATCACGCTGGATCGGGCAACGTCCGCGCGCTGTCGTTCCCTGTTTTCTATGATCTGACCGATTCGTTCCAGGCGTTCTTCCTGTTGCCGGGGAGACAAATCGCGGGAGAATACATCTTTCTCGAACGTAGCCATCTCCTCGCCCAGGATGATCTCCATGTCGCCTAGAGAACGTTCAAAAATACGCAATCGCTCATACAGCCGCAACAGAATTCTTTGCTCGATGGTGCCGATGCTGGCGAGGCTGCCGACATGGATCTTGTCGGAACGCTGCCCCAGCCTGTCGCAACGGCCAATTCTTTGCTCGACGCGCATGGGATTCCAGGGAAGGTCGTAGTTAATGACGACATGGCAATGCTCAAAGTCGAGACCTTCCCCTGCCACTTCGCTGGCCAGCAGAATCTGAAACGCGCCTTGCCGGAACTCCACGCCTATCCGCTCTCGACTCTTTTCGCCGCGGCGGCAGTCTTCCTCGCGAACGGGCGTGAGACCGTACATTAGCTCCAGCGAATGGCCTGCCGCTCCGAGTTGCTGCTTGAGATAGTGCAACGTTCCCCGGAATGAGGAAAAAATCATGACTCGGTCTGCTTGCAAGCGCCCGAACGCGTCCGCCAATATTTCGCAAAGCGCCTCCAGTTTCCGATCGCGTGATTGCAACGCGGCTCGCGCCAGCGGTTCCAACGCCTCTCGTTCCGCGCGCGTAAAGCGAGCCCGATAGCCTTCGTCCTCATCCTCCTGCGCGTACCTTAGGATTTCCGATGCCACTGCCGGCACGCAACTGGCCGTCCTTCGTTCCGGCATTTGCGTTACGAATCCTGGCGATATGCCCTTGGCCAAGGCGCGGTCCAGACAGATACGATATATGGTCTGATAAAAGGCCGCTTCCGCAGGACTGAACTGCACGCTCCGCGTCATAGCCTCTCGGATTGGCCTGTTCTCGTCCACATCGGAACGTAACGTACGCGTCATGTACGGGCTCAAGATTTGCAAATCGCGCGCGGCCTCTATCGCAACGCTTCTTTGTCCTCTGTCGGTCAATTGCGACTCAGCAACAAGTTGCCGAAATTGTTTCCAGCCCAGACGCTCGCGACCGCCTTCCGCTTCTAAACGCTCCAGGCTAGGGTCCATCTTTTGCTGCCATCCCGGCGGTTGATGCCTGATCAAATGCAGCCAATCATTCAATTTCATATCCCAGCCCAACTGTTCTTCCAGAAGTACCGGATCTTCCGCTACGTCCACGCCCAACGCTTCCATCAAGTGAACGATATCGACCAAGCTCGTCTGCAAGGGAGTCGCGGTGAGGAAAACCGCGGCACTGGATCGTTCGCAGATGAATTTCGCCAAGGAATGAGAGAGGGTGGCAGGATTGCACAGGTGATGGGCCTCATCGAAGATGGCGAAATCCCAGGTAAGATCCGTCCGACCCAAGCGTTCAAGATGGTCTTCCAGTCGGATCAGCTCCAGATTGACGATCGACTTGGCAAAGCGGGGCGCCAGAACGCCGTCGCGCTCCCATGTCGCCAAGGCCTGGCGGAGCCCGTCGGAAGACAGAATCTCCAGTTGAAAGTCGAAGCGCTGGCGCATTTCGTCTTGCCATTTTCCCATCAGAGATTTCGGACAGACGATCCACACGTTTTCCAGGCCGTGCATGGCTCTGGATTCCAGTTCCGCCCAGATCAGACCGGCTTCAATCGTTTTGCCCGTACCTACTTCATCCGCAATCAAGAGGCGTTGATCCGGCGATTCCAGCATCTTCTTGACGGGCAGGAATTGATGGTAGTACAGCTTGGTTCGGGATGCCTTGTAGGAAAGCAGTTGATCCGTCAGACGGTACTCCAACCGGCGTCGCGTCAGAGCCACGCGGAACGCGTCGGGACTCATCTCTTGCAGATCGGGCGCGGGTTCCAGTTCGCTTAACGGCACCAGCTTGACGGAACCGCCAAGAAAACACCTAGCATTCTCTCCCAAGACGTCAATGAGCCAGACGACCACGGACGTATCCGATTTGTATCTGGCTTTCATGTCGGGGCGCAGCTGGGTCATGCGGGAATCCTTATGTATTGAGCCGTTCGCAAAAATATTGCCAGTGCGGGCGACTGTAGCGGATTTCGGACGTTTGCGTAACCGGTGCGGAGTTCCAATCCAGATAAACATTCGCAAACTGGATGGGAACCGCGCAGTATGGATTGCCTGCATCGTCTATCCGCTCCGATGCGGAACGCACGACGTTGCGCATGCGTTCCCAATCGCGGCAAGGTTGGCCGGTTTCCGAATCCAGCAAAGCCCATTCGCCGAATTGAATCAGCGCGCAATGCCATCCGCAAAGCCCCAAAAGATTGCCGAAGTAGTTGGTACGAGGGTCTTGACTGGGCGCTATGAGATGAACGACGTACACCTGTAAATGGTTATTGCGTTGCCTGAACGTGGTACCGCAGATCTGACAGCGCTTGCCGTAATCGCCATGTACCATATCCCTGAATTCATCCGCGAGTTTCTTGCCTTGCGGTCCCCGTTCTGAGGCGGAGACGATTCTGGCGACAGGAGGCTCTTGCGTACCCAACTGCTCTGAGCGGCACCTGTGCCGTTTAGCTGAATCCAGAGTTTTGGGCCCTCCTGGCGGAAGCATCAAAGGCATGTCTGGTGCCTCATAAGGCGCAGCTGTCTGGCTTTCGAATAATATCTGAGCGAAAGGTTTTGTCGGCTCGCTCGACTCTGGCGTTTGAGTAGGCGCGTCGCCGCGCGCAACCTTCTGCGACTGTGGCGGAACGTAGGGACTTCGCGGTGCCGTGTCCTTGACTGGAGACGCGGCCTTCTCCAAAGACAGCGGCGTTTCGGAAGTAGGCGAGGCGTTTTCGTCAAACGCGAGCGCGCGGCTTCCGGGACTGGTTACCTCCCTCTGTTTCTCCGGGAGGGATATGCCCAGTTCTTCCAATTGCGTCCTGGCTTCTTGGAAAGTTCTGCCTTCCAGAACCGTTTTGAGGCCGGGCGAAACCGTTTGGAGCTTTTCGCCCGGAACCATAGCGAGAGCCAATTCCCTGGCAATGGCCGACCAAGGGGGGCGTCCGTGCTGACGAGTGAAATATAAGATCCCCGCAGATTTTTCCAGATACGCCAGAGTAGGCTCAGGCGATGTGGTTTGGGTTCGCCCGAAGGCGCGCAGCTGCCATTTCACCATGAGTTCATCGGCCTGCAGAAAACGAAAGGCGTCTGCTGCCACGGAATTTTCTATATCTTCTATAGCCGCGACTTCATCCGTGATGGCCCGTATCAGATCGATGCGTTCCGCTATGTGTTTTTTCATATTACTGTCTTCATAAATGTTTTCGTACATAACGCGTCCCTGAATGAGAATGGAGAGCGGCTTGACGCCTGCTGCCTCCCACGCGCTTTGGATGCGTCCCTGACGCGGAAGCACGTTATGCTTGATGATGTCGAACTTGGCGGCGAATCTAGGGCGATCCTCAAAGTACATCATCGAGGGGCGATTCAATATTTTTTGATCATTGAGAATGCATGGGACATCCTGTAGTTGGTTGGCCATCGTTTCAGCGTCCAGTTCATCATCGCTCTGCAGGGCTTCAGCCAACATACGCCAGCATTGGGACACGACATCCTCGTCCTCTGGCTCCAAGGGGATGCTCCCCGATTCTGACGCGATATCCTTGAGCACCTGAAAAGCATCTTTATACGTAGGCAACTCCTGGATATCCAAGGCAGCCAATAGATTGCGAAATGCCTGAAAAGACGATCCGAGCTGGGTACGAAAACGTCCGAAATTATGTTGCCCCCAGAATACCTGGTCCGGTCGTCGGTACCGACCCTCGATGCGCAGGCAGGAGATATCTCTCAGATCTTGGAGCTCCGCGGGTTGCGCATTGACATTGAGCCAACGATACAGATCTTTGGGCGGCTCTTGATTCTTTCGAATGCATTCGCGCAAATGACGCACCACCAGAATCGGAAGCGGGCTCATTTGAATTCCCAGATCCATCAGGAAAGCGCTGACTTGTTGCTGCACGTTCACGGGCAAATCCAGAAACTGCGCTTGAGATTCAAACAAGCTTTTGTTGTAGGCTGCGTGAAGTTGCCTCGGTTCACGCCACTGATTTACCTCTTCGGCCAGCAACCACGCCTCTTTTTTCAGGAATGCGTACTGCACCTTTTCGCTATCCGAAAGATCACTCCAGATTTTTCCCAGATTTTCCAAAATCCGCCTTACGTTCGCCCGGCTGCGTGCGTCGGGAACTCCGGCTGTCAATTCGCGGATAAAACGCTGGACGTCACGGGGGCGAGGGCGACTCGCTACGCCGAGCCAACGATAGAGATCCGCTCTGCCCTCGACTTCTGGAGGAAGGTACGCGTAGCATCTACTGCCACCAAAAATCCTTTGCGCCGTTTCGCCCGGGAAATATACTTCTTCCGGTTTCATGAATTGCTCGTTTGCGCACTCAACGATATTCGACGCGCGCAGTTGAAGTTGGATATCCGCATGCATGCGGATTTCACCCAGTCGTTGGGTCAGCAGAGCCAAAAGCATGCGTTTGACATCCAGCGACGTTTGGACATTGGAGAAAGCTTGGGGCACGTATTTCTTGGCGTAGTCTTCAAACCCGAGCCTAGCGGCGCCCAGGAATTGCAGAAAATCTGAAAGGCCTCTGAGTTGGTCTATATCGACAAGACGAGCTACGCCTCCAGGAGCTACGAATCCCCCTGGCAGATACAAATTGTCCAGTGCTTGAAGATGCCCGTCTGAGGACGGGAAAAGGGGCAGGCGCGCCAGTCGTTGGCGCAGTTCCGAGGAAGCCCTCAGTTTAGATTTATTCTCATCGAACCATAAGAATAAATCAGACGGTTTGACGCGTCCGTTGCGTAAATGTCTCTGCAATATCTCCTCATGCTGGCGCTCCAACAGTACGATGGCACGTTCTGCATCGAACTGCGGACAGAGTATTGCCAATAGCGGGTCATCTTTGGGTTCTGCCAAGAAGGAGACGTCTTTGGGCATCAACTCTCTGAAGAGATCGTGGGTACGCCGATCCGCTCGATAAACGGAACCGCAAGGCCAGAAGTTCCCGCCTGTACCCCGGGCCAACGTGCATTGCTGCAAAATACGGGTAGCCTTCGTCCAAGATTCTCCCGAATCGCGTTTCGAAGTTCCGGCGATACTCTTGCGCGGCAGCAACGCGTGAATGCCCTTTCTTAGCAATAATAATTGGTTATGCTTTTGGAGCTCCAGAGGCAGGGGTTGCGGTTGCTTGACCAGCCCTTTTCTGGTGAGGCCTTCGCAGACATCCTCAAGCCGCAGGCTTGTCACGCCGGCATCGCCGAGAAGGATATTTCGGTATCGCCACAACTCAGGATGAACCAGCTCAATATCCAGAACCTCCAACGATGAAACCGCTGCCTGGACTTCCCTGATTCCAGGAAAGCGGGCCTTGTCGGGCATAAGCCATTTTCCCGATGCCGTATAAACTACCGCAGATTTCTGCAAGAAAGGACGCAGTAACTGCCAGAATTCGCCCAACGGCACGCGCGTATTGCCTTGATGCCTGTTGTGTACGCGTTCCATCTGCTCCAGCATGGCCCAAAAGGCTGAGAAGTTCAGACCGAATTCGTCACGTAAGGCAACCAGATTGACGCTCACCGCAGACGCTGCAGCGCGTATGGCCGCGCGGTTCCACTGCGTCCTCGGGTCAACGTTATCATTATCCCCAAATACAATGGATTTTCTGTCTGAAGCAGGAAAAAATCGGCATCCAGATGAAAGGGCAACCCCGTCTCCTGTTCCGTCGGCAACGTCGCAAATAACAGACCGTTTTGGATAGGCGCATCCGGAATAGCGATCCGAACCTGAGTTGCGCGATTGTTTTCAACAATACCTGGATAGGCTGATTGCAGTTTGGAGGCGACACCTGAGAAATCCCCGACCATAATTTGCCAACGGCTAATCTCCCCGTTGCAGTCAATCAGGATGCGGTCTTCGCCCGCTTTATATTCCTTGGTTACGGTTACCTGCATAATCGGTTCGCCATTGCGTAGCAGCGAAATGGCGTCAAGGCGTTTCAGGAAGATGATCGCTTTGGGCAGTGAAGATTTGAGGGTATCCACAAAGGCGTCTATATCTTTGCGGTTTATGCGCTGAACGCTCAACGCGGTACGCACGCGCGAGGCGCGAAAAGCCCACGGCAGCCGAAAAAGAGTGCCTTGGTCCGCCGTAATGGACGCATCCTCATATTCAGTTATGCGTCTGTGTTCCGGTTCGTCAGGCCTTATAATCCAATGACGGCCCGCTGAGCGAATTTCCGGTCTGTCCGTAATCTGGTATACCGAGATGAAACCGACTCCGAATTTGCCCGTGGTACGAACGCCTGCTTCGCTTCGCTTGGAACCGCTGGCTACCGTTCGGATCCGCTCAAAATCCATCGGCCTGAAAACGGCATCGTTGCTCACTTCCAGCGCATCATCTTTAAAATCGAAGACGATACGCGTGGCGGAAAGTTTGCCTTCCGCGTCCTTGGCATCGTCCGCGTTCTGGATAAGCTCATGCGCCAAAGTGGCAATTCCATGCAGATCGCCCAGTTGTTGAGACAGGTAACCAAGATAATCTATATTTTGGGATAAAAACGTCGGTTGATTTGACATGAGCGATCTCCTCAACTTGCCTATATTCGCTTCCTGCGTCTATAGGCAAATTCCGCGCTTGCGCCTACCGGCGAGATATTGCTGAAAGCACCGTGCGGCTGGATGTAGAAATGCGTTCCTATGGCAAGTCTAGCGCCCATCGTACGCCAACTTCTCGGGCCTGCTGCCTGCTACAGCCCCCTCTCCCCCCAAGCCGTAACGCGCGCAATGGGCAAACGCTTGGGCGGACGTCAGCGTTGTTGCGCGCCCTCAGCATACAGGACAACCTATAATGCTACTGAATGCTTGGGCATCTCACAATTTCCAAGGTCGCGGAATCAATCCTGCCACTCCCTCATAACGGCGTTTGCTCTTCGTATAGCAAGGCAAACCGTAGCCGGAAATCATCGACATAGTAAGATAAAACGAGTAGAATCGTCCAAGATTCATCTCTACCGTAACAATATGGCGCGCATATCTTCGCTTGAACGCCTCAGCGCAAGTCTTCCGGCCCCTTTGACGCAGTTGGAAAATCAATGTCGCCATTGGCGTGTCTTATGCCAAGATTCACTTGGATGCGCTCAGGCTTTGGCAGTCCGTAATTAAGGATCATGACAGGAGAACGGAAAATGCAGGCTTTGGTTTGGGAAGCGCCCCGCGCCATGAACATGCGGCAACGAAGCATGCCCATCCCCGACGCAGGCGAAGTGGTCATCAAGGTCGCCTACGCCGGCATTTGCGGGTCTGAACTGAGCGGCTACCTGGGCCACAATGCCTTGCGCGTGCCGCCCTTGGTCATGGGACACGAGTTTTCCGGCGTCGTATCCGATGCCGGTCCCGACGCGGGCGCGTGGGTTCAGGGCGCGCCCGTCACGGTCAATCCGCTGTATTGCGCGGGCGATTCGGAGTTGCGGCGGCGCGGCCTGGCCCAACTGTGCCCGACGCGCCGCCTGATCGGCGCGCACGTACCCGGAGCCTACGCCGAGTACGTGAAGGTGCCCGTCGAAACGCTGCACGCGTTGCCGGACAGCGTATCGTTGCGCGAAGGCGCGCTGACCGAACCCGTAGGCTGCGGTGTCCGCATCGGGGAACTGGCCGGCGACGTACGCGGGCAAGCTTGCCTGGTGATAGGCATGGGCCCCATCGGCCTGCTGTCGCTGCAGGTGCTCAAGAGGCAGGGGGCCGCTACGGTATACGTAGCGGACCTGGATGAGCACAGATTGGAGATGGGACGCCATTACGGAGGCGTCGCCATCCAGCCCCAACAGGAGGACGTCGTCGCCTGCGTGCTGGATCGGACGGAGCAGGTCGGCGTGGCCGTCAGCGTAGATGCCGTCGGCACAGGCGTAACCCGTACGCAGTGCGTCTCCGCCACCGCGGCTACGGGCAAGGTCATCTTGAGCGGTCTCCACGAGGAAGTCAGCGATATTCCGGCCGCGGACGTCATTCGCCGCGAGATTACGCTGCGCGGATCGTTTTCCTACTCCCCGGCCAACTTCAAGGCGGCGCTGGATTTGCTGGCGCGCAAGGCGATTTCCCTGGAGCCCTGGATCGTGGAGGCGCCCTTGGCCGAAGGCGGTCAGTGGTTCGACCGCCTCGTCGACGCGCCCGGAAACGTATCCAAAGTGCTGCTCGTGCCGGAAGCCGCCTGAACGGCCCGCGCGGCTCAACCCAGCCATGCCCTAACGGAGGGTCTATGCAGATCGTTGACGTAGCCGCCGTCAAGGTGGCCTTTCCGGACCGGCCGCGGACGACGCAAGCCGTAACTCAGGGCTGGCATCGCACGAGCGAGGTCGCGAACCCCATGTCCCGCTATCCCCGCGTCAAGGCCCACAGAAGCCTTTGGCTGCCCCGGTGGGAGGAAACCTGGTGCAAGGTCACGTTGGAGGACGGCACGTGGGGCCTGGGTTCCACCAGCCACGGGCGCGTGACCGCGGCCATCATCGAAGATCATCTGGCCCCCAACCTGATCGGCGAGGACGGCTTCGCGATCGAACGGCTGGCGGACATGATGTTCCGTCTCACCAAGCCCTACGGGTCCGTCGGCCTGGCCGCGTACGCCGTCAGCGCCGTCGATCTGGCCCTGTGGGACGCCAAGGGCAAAGCCCTCGCTCAGCCCGTGTACAGCCTGATCGGCGGGCCGCAGAAGGAACGCATCCCGTGCTACGCCACGGGCAACGACGTGGACTGGTATCGGGAATGCGGCTTCAACATGTTCAAATTGGCCTGTCCCTACGGGCCGGCGGACGGGTTGGCCGGACTGGACCGGAACGAGGCCTTCGTCGCGGACGTCCGGGACCGGATCGGGCCGCACGCGGAACTGATGCTGGACTGCTGGATGGCCTTTGACGTGGAATACGCCGTCAGGCTGGCGGAACGGCTGCGGCCGTATCGTCTGAAATGGATGGAGGAATGCCTCATTCCCGAAGATCTTGACGCCCATGTCGCCTTGCGGGAACGCCTGCCTTGGCAGACGCTGGCTACCGGCGAGCACTGGTATACCCACGTTCCCTTCCAATGGGCCGCGCGGCGGCAAGCCGTGGACATCCTGCAGCCTGACATCAATTGGTGCGGCGGCCTGACCGCATGCCTGAAAATCGCGGCCATCGCCGACGCGGCCGGCCTGCAGGTCATTCTGCACGGCGGCGGGCGCAACGCGTTCGGCCAGCACTTCAGCCTCGCCTGCGGCGCCGTACCCTATCTGGAATACTTCATGGGATCGGACCCGGGCGTGTCCCTGGCGGATGCGGTCGCGATACCGGGGCAAGCGTATGCCGTAGACGGTTGGCTTGCGCCCGCGCCGGAACCCGGCTTCGGCTTGGACGTGGCCGAGGCCTGGATTACGCCGTTTTTTGGTTGACTGTCCCGCGCGTAGGGCGTTTCCGTATCTTGGGCAACGCCCGCGCGCGGCGCCAGCTGGGGCCGGGAATTTTGCGCAATTATGGATCTCGTTCGCCCATAGTGCATTATGATTCGCCCAGACGGGGACGCGGATCTCCTTGTCCCTCTCCTGGCGCGCGGCATCGGCACGAGGTTTTTGACGCATGGATATCCGGCTGACGGCAAACGACATTCGCTTCTTCAAGGAAAACGGCTTCCTGATCAAACGCCGCGTCTTGCGCCCGGAGCTCATGGCCCAGGCGCACGAGGTCTTTTGGGCCAAGGCGCCGGCGCAATTGCAGAAGGATGATCCCGCGACCTGGATCGGCCCCTTCCGCGAAGAGCATCATCTGCGGGACGAAGAGGACTTCCGCGGCGGTTATCGGTGGAATCTGCGGCATATCGGACGCGAGCCCTGGATGATGGACTTGATTCCCAGGGATCCCAACGTCGTGGCCATGGCGCAACAGTTGCTGGGTTCGGATCTGAGCGCCCCGGAGCGGGTTCGCGGCATCTATACCACCCTGCCTATGCAGGAGCGGACGATGGCGCCCGACTCCCTGCACGTGGACGAACACGCTTTCCATTTGGGCATAGTGGGATACCTGGGCGCCGTCGTGCCGAACGGCGGCGGGTTTCGGGTCTGGCCCACGAGCCATCGCTGGTTTTACTACGCCTACGAAACCCAATACAAACCCGGACGTACCGATCGCTACGCGGAGATCAAGGCCTTCTTCGAGACCCAGCCGTCATTGGAGTGTACGGGCGGGGCCGGCGACGTCGTTTTCTGGCATCATCGTCTGGCCCACATGGCCGGGCGCAACTACTCCCGCAATTTGCGGCAAGCCGTCCTGTACGACTTCAAAAGAGCCGATCTGGCCCATGCCCAGGAGGAGCCGCCGCAGGCTGACATGTGGCGGGATTGGCCGGGTTGCCAAGCGTAAGCCAGCAACCGGCCGGCGCGTCCGCTACGTCCGGCGGCGATAACCGCGGACGCCGCCGGCATCCCCGGCGGCTATTGAGGCGCGTCGCCACCCATCCCGTTTCGCTGCCGTTTCCTGCGCCTGCGAGGTACCCGTAACTGCCATGCCTGACTGGGACGCGGCCCGCTTTCGCCGCCAATACTCTTTGGATCCGGACGTCGTTTACCTGAATCACGGCAGTTTCGGCGCCGTGCCTCTGCCCGTGCAGCGGACTTTCAACGATTGGCACCGGCAGATGGAAGCGAATCCGGTCTTGTTCATGTCCCATACCGCGCCGCAGGCGATGATCCGCAGCCGGGCGGCCCTGGCCCGTTTCGTCGGGACGACAGCGGACAATCTGGCCTTCGTCGTCAACGCGACCCAAGGCGTCAACGCCATCGCGCGGTCCCTCGATCTGGCTCCCGGCGACGAAGTGCTGGCCACCAATCAGGAATACGGGGCGACGCAGAAGGCCTTCATGCACCGTTGCCAACAGGCCGGAGCCCGCTACGTAGTGCAGGACGCGCCCTTTCCGGTCGCGGAGCGGGAGGACTGGCTGGATGCGTTCTGGCAAGGGGTGACGCCGCGTACCCGCGTGCTTTTCTTCAGCCATATCACGGCTCCGACGGCCTTGATCCTGCCCTTGCCGGAAATCTGTCGCCGCGCCCGGGCGGAGGGCCTGATAACCGTCGCGGACGGCGCCCACGCCCCTGGCCAGATCGATCTGGCGCTGGACGCGTGGGACGTGGATTTCTATACCGGCAATTGCCACAAATGGCTTTCGTCGCCGCGCGGCTGCGGCTTCATCTTCGCCCACCCCCGGCGCCACGCCCTGATCGAGCCTCTGATCGTGGGCCACGGCTGGGAACCGGACGCGCGCAGCGCCGATCCCCTGCATGATTATTACGCGTGGCCGGGCACGGCGGATCCCTGCGCGGCGCTGTCCGTGCCCGCGGCCATCGAGTACCTGGAACGCCTGCCGTGGGCTGCCCTCCGCCCGCGTCTGCACGCGCGCGCGGCCGCGTGCAGGCAGCAGTTGGCGGATTTGTTCGCTTGCGACGCGCTCTGCCCGGACGATCAGGGCTGGTGGAGCCAGATGTTCACGGCGCGCCTGCCCCAAGGCGCAGCCGAGACGCTGGGCTCCCGCCTTTGGGAAAAGCACAACATTATTGCGCCCGTGATGCGTTTGCCGCAATGCGACGCGGTGCGCGTCTCGATCAAGGAATACAATTCGTCCGCCGATTGCCAAGCGCTGGTTGACGCGCTGGCGGAGGAATTGCTATAGGGTGGAGCTGTTCGCTGGCGCAGGCGGAAAACGGACGCTCCGCGATCGTTGCGTGACCGTTACAGCAGCAACGAGCCTTTGTGGCTGGACATCACGGCGCGCCAAGAGAGAGCGGCAGGTCCTTGCAAACTGCCTCAGGCCCGCCCTGCGCGTCCCTGGACATTCTTGGAGATCCGTTTGCTTTTGGGCACTCAGCGGCGGACTGGAAAAGACAGGATAGGAGTAACGGCACCCCCTCCCGAACCGTGCGTGACGCATCACGCGGCAAACGGAATAAAGCGCAAGGCCGTCAGCAAGATCGCTATGACACCCAGCTGAACCCACTGCCACCGCATCAAATCTGATTTGAGTTCGGCTATGTTCTGTTTGACCTCGGTTCTGAGTTCGGTCATGTCTTGTTTGACCGCAAACTGCGACCTGTCAGGAAAGTGAGACGCTATGAGCGCCGCCTGCTTTTCCTCCATCTCCGCCTCCCGCAAGTCGCAGGGGTAACTGTCCATCTGGCAAGAGGGTCTCATCCAAGGCCATCACCGTACGCTTGGAACCTCCAAGGGTTGAGCCTGCCTCCGGTCAGCAATCCTTGGCCTGAGGGCTATCGCAACCAGTTTACTATTGTCTGTCCGGGAAGACGCGCGCGGCCAGTCTCGATCGCAGGGACGATCTGCGTGCCTGTACGGCATCAAGGCGCAACCAAATCGCTGTCCGCCTGGTTGGCCCCGGATGCGTTGACCGTCCGCAAGGGAATCCCCGTTGGACGACGCCTGCGACAAAGCCCCAAGCAAGAACAAGAACGCGTACCGTAAGGCGGGAATGGGGATAAGGCGCGTCTGCACCTGGCTCGTCCATCCCTTGTTGAGCTACTCCCTACACGGTCACAGCCTGTCCGCGCCGCTTGGAGGCCAAGCGCGCTTGGCGACGCTAAGGCGCGACCAGACGGCCTTACAGCGCCACCCGCCTCCCTTCACGCGCGGACTGATAGGCCGCGTAGATGGCCCGCGTGACCTCCAGTCCCAGTTCTCCGTCGCAGGTCGAAGGTTCGTCCTGCATCACGGAACGGACGAAATGATGGCACATGGCCACATGGCCGGAACTCCAGTCCTCGTCGGGCAGGGCAGCGTTCCAGCCAGCCGAGGTACTGGCTTTTTCGTTGAGATAGATATCCCCGTACACCTCCGCCTGGGGCGCGTAGAGGCGAACCAGGTCATGCGGGCTGATGTTGCACTGGATGCGGCTGTTGGACAGAAAGAGTTCCAGCCAACTCTGCATGCCCCCCAGTACGGCATCGGAAGCGAACGCGACGCCCTTGGTGCCGTCTTCGAAGGACAGGATGGCCGTCGCCCAGGTCTCGACGTCTTGCCAGCCTTGGGCAATATCTTGGCCATCGGCCCCCTGCGCGTGCGCGACGCCGGAGAGCTCTCCCGTTTCGGCGGTTACGGCCGCGGGACGAATGGCCGTCCCGCGGCGGTACAGCCCTTCCTGGCGTTTCAGGTATATCATCGCCCCCAGCGGGTGAGCGCCCAGGCGCAACAAGGCGCCGCCCCCCGTATAGCGCCAGGTTTTGGAAAAGGGCGAATGCGAACCGTTATGGCATTCGCCGCCTCTCATTTCCAGAATGGCTCCGTTGGAGGCCCGCAGCAGGCCTTCGGCCCGTTGCAGAGGCGGCGCGAAAATCCAGTTCTCCCCGTACATCAACTGCACGCTCGCCTGGCGCGCGGCTTCCACCATGGCGGCCGCGTCGTCCGTAGCCACGGCCAGCATGGCCGCCGGATCGCGCCCGGATATTTCCTCGTCCCTGGCGTCCGCGCCCAGATCCTGTCCCACGTAGGCGGTCAGGGGCTTGGTGCAGATAATGTGCTTGCCCTGCCGGGCGGCCGCCACGGCGACGGGTCTGTGCAAATGATTGGGAATGCAGAGATCGACGATGTCGATGGTCGGATCCGCGAGCAGTTCCCGGTAATCCCCGTAGCCGCGCGCCAGGCCGTGCTTCCGCGCGAACGCCTGGGCGCTCTGGGCGGAGCTGGCGGCCACGGCCAGGATCGCCACTTCCAGGCCGGGCAGTTGCGCGTAGCAACGCATGCGCGTCTCGGCCAGAAAACCGGCGCCAATCAGACCTATGCCTATTCTCCTGGACATCGCGCCCTCCTCTCGTCTGGCCTGGGAATCCTGTCGGATTGCTTGTTGTCCGAGAGGGAATGTTACCCCAGGCGCCGCGCCCGCGGCAGATTGCGGTTTGATCTGCGGCCACCGTCCCTCTATAATACTCTTACAGAGCGCCTTGCGCTCTGCATGGAGTTGGATCACTAACGCTTGAGGGGGTGGTGCCAATGGACAGTCATGATTGTTGTACATGCGATTGTTGTTGTACGTGCGCCCAGGACGCGCCTCGGGATACCCAAGGCTGAACTCCAGCCGCACGGCGGAAAGGCCCTCGCTGCCCAGCGGGGGCTTTTCTGTTTATAATGGCGCCAGGCAACGGCGCGGGAAACAGGGTTTCGCTTCAATGGCCTGACGCTATCTCCCGCTGGCTCCGCGGCGCGGCCAAGCCTAACCTGTCCGGAAGGGATTCGCCCTATGGGAACGTGTGAGCGCATCGAGTACGGAGGATGGACGCAGGCCCATCGGCTCTCCAACGGGATCGTGGAGCTGACGGTGGTGTCCGAGATCGGGCCCCGCATTATGTCGTTCTCGTTCCCGGGACGGCACAACCTGTTCCGCAACCTGCCCCAGGATATGGGGCAAACCGGCGGCGCGGCGTTCCGCCTGTACGGCGGCCAACGGCTGTGGGCCGCCCCCGAAAACCCGATCGACACGTATTTCCCCGATAACGAACCCGCCGCCTTCCAGCAGGTCTCCGCGCGCGAGTACGTCGTCACCGCGCCCGTGGAAGAGAGCACGGGCCTGCAAAAGGCCATGCGGATCTTCTTGGCCGACGGCGCGGCTCGCGTCAGCGTAGCGCATACGATCGCCAATCGCGGCGCCGCCCCCAGGCGCTTCGCCCCGTGGGCGCTCTCCATCATGAACCTCAACGGCGTGGCGATAGCGCCCTTCCCGCCGTACGGATCCCACGCGGATCACTTGTCGCCCGCCGGCCTGATGGCCCTGTGGGCGTATACCGATTTGACGGATCCGCGCTGGCAGGTGGGTGACAAGTACGTGCTCTTGCGTCAGGACGCCTTGGCGGGCGCCCCGCAAAAAATCGGGTTGCAGGTCCGCCAAGGCTGGGCCGCCTACGTATTGGACGGTCTCCTTTTCGTCAAGACGTTCGGTTTCGACGCGACGGCCGCCTACCCGGATTACGGTTGCAATGCGGAGCTCTTTACGGATCAGCGCATGCTCGAGATCGAGTCGTTGGGACCGCTGGCGGACGTTCGGCCCGGCCAGGCCGTGAGCCAAACCGAAACGTGGCATCTCTTCGCCGACGTGGACGCGCCGTCTTCCGACCATGAAGTGGACGCCTGGATTATGCCGCATGTGGAAACCGCTCTCCGGTCAGCTGCTGGGTGAAGGCCGGCGCGGGCCGGAAACCCAGGCCGCTCTTCGTACCGCTTGGGTCTATCCTCCTTCGTCTCAGTCTTGATTTCCAACTGGCCCCGCCCTGTTTTCCGGCGTTGCGATGACTCCCGGGCCAGGCTGTCGCGCCCCGCTGACCGCTGCCTGACGCCGCGATGACGCAAGGCTGGCGTTTCCGACGCGCCGCAGTCCTTTACGCGGCCTCCTTGGCGGCGTTTACGTTCCTGTCCTTTTATCTGCATTACCTGAGCCACCGGTTGCCCTTCGCGCAGGCGCAGCAACGCATCGTCGCAAGCTTCGCGTCCGAAACGCGGGACGAGGGCCTCGTTCATGAATACAAAACCGCCTTCGAGTACTGCCAATACGCCTCGATCTTCCTGAGCGGAACGCGCCCAGGTCCCCGCAAGAACCCGGTATATGACGCGATCTACGTCCGCAGATACCATCAAGAGTCCTATTGCCGGGGACTGTACGCGGCCGCCACCGGCGAGGCCATCGAAAGCGGCATTCTGAAGACCCGCTACGCGTGGGGCAGCGCCGCGGTCTTCGGGCTCGCCCTGCGCTTCCTGTCCGCGCAGGCGGTACGGCACGCGACGCTGTGGGGCACCTACGGCGCCTACGCGTTGCTGGCGCTCGCCCTGCTGTATCTGAATCGGCGGGCGCTGCTGGTCGGCGCGCCCCTGGCCGCGTTCGGCCTTTGCCTCTCCGGCACCCGCTTCTGGGCGGACTTCGTCACCGGCTTCCCCTATCTGTGGGCCGTCGCGGCCACGATCCTGCTGGCCGTCCTGACCCGGCATTACGGCCCGCGGGGCGTCACGCGCCTGTTCAGCTGCGTGGCCGGCATGGTCTCCATGTATCTGTGGGCTTTTGACGGCCACCAGACGGTGCTGCTCGCCGGCTTCGGCCTCGTGGCGTATTTCGGCCCCCGGGAGGGCCGTCCGGCCGGGCGCCGGCGCGCCGCCCTGGGGTGTCTGGCCGCGTACGCGGGCGGCTTTCTCGCCGGGTACGCCTTGAATCAAGGCGTCAAGTTCGCGGCCGTTAACCTGTGGGCAGAGACCGCGGGATACGATGTCCGCTCGGTCAGCGCACAAGTCATGTATTACCTGCAACGCATGGGGACGGAGCTGGCGCTGGCCTTCCAGACAGATCTCCGACGCCTGCCTCTGATCCGGGAATTTCCAGTCTTTCTGACCTTGGGACGCAACCGCCTCGTCCACCTGCCGACGCTCGCGCTCACCGGCGCGCTCGCATGCGCCACGGCCAGCGCCTACGCTCTCTACCGGGCGCGCCGCGGCCAGCCCGCGCTGCTGATGGACATGCTCTGGATCTGGGGCCTGGGCGCGTTGACGGCCGCGCAGTTTTTCATCCCCAATGATGTCCCTTTCAGGATCGGCCGCCTGTGGTTCGTGCTCCTGGCCCTCGCCTGGGCCTGTCCGCTCCTGGCCGCCCGCACCCTGCCGGCCCCGCTGGCGCCGCTGTTGATCGGCAGCCTCTGCCTGGTTCCGATCGGGGCCGAAGTCCGCGCCCAGGCGTTGCGGCGCGCCTGGATCGCCGGCCTGGAGACCCGCGCGCCGGTCGCGGACGCCTTTTTCGACGTCTATCTCGACCCGGACGCCCGGACCCTGACGCTCTGGCGCGCGCCGTGCCAACGCCGGGACGTGCGCGGCTCGTTTTTCCTGTACTTCTGGCCGACCGCCGAGGCGCTGGCCCGGCCGCGGCCGCCGCGCGATCCCCTGTTGCCCGTTTTCCAGTTCCCTCGCTACGGCGTGCTACGGGACGGCCGCTGTCTGGCCACGATCCCGATGCCGCCGTACGCGGTGCGCCGGATTGTCCTTTTCCGCCGCGCGTTGCCGGACTTGCGCCTGCCACCCGCGTTGCCTGCGGAAACGTTGCAGCTCGGCGATTTCGCGATTGTGCCCGGCGACCTTCATCGCGCAGGGGGGGCAGGGCGGTTGCGCGCGGAAACGCAATGGATCGCCGCGTTCGCGGGGCCCGACCGGAATCCCCTGGTCGGGCGGAACCCGCGCGACCAGTATCAAGCCGTGACCGCCCGCGCGCCCGACGCGCAGGCCGCGTTCGACCTCTACCTGACGGACGAAACCCTCGCCTACGTCAAGCGTCCGTGCCGGCCCGCCGACGTCGCCGCGAAATTCTTCCTCCATGCCTTCCCGACGGAGGCGCACGCGTTGCCCGCGGAACGGCAGGCTCTGGGCTTCGACATCGACAGTTTCTTTTTTGACGAGCAGGGCGCGCGCGTGGACGACGCGTGCCTGGCCCTGGCGTGGTGGCCGCCGTACGGACGGGCCGGCCTCGACCGCATTGTCACCGGGCAGTGGTTCCCCGACGCCGACCGTCTCGTATGGAAGACCGACGTTCTCCTGTTCAACGGCCAGCCGGTGCCGGACTGGCCGGCGCTCTTCCAGGCGACGGCGACCGCCGCCCCGGCCGCGCAGGGCGCGTTTGCCGTCTATCCCGCGGGCCGCGGGTTGGTCGTGGCCCGGGATCCCTGCCGCCCCGGCGATACGGAGGCGCCTTTCTTCTTGCACGTCGTCCCCCGGCGGAGGCGGGATCTGCCGGCGGCGCGCCAGGAGAGCGGTTTCGACAACTACGATTTCCGGTTCGCCGACCGCGGCGCGCACTTCGATGGCCGGTGCGCCGCCGCGGTCAACCTGCCCGCGTACGGCATCCGCCGGGTACGGATCGGACAATGGCGACCGCAAGACGGCCAGGAAATCTGGAAGGTGGAAATTTCTCTGGATTAATGGCTGGCTGCTCCAAGGGGTGTCCCGCGCTGGAGCGGACAGGCGGGGGAATGCATGTCGCCTCGGATCCATCGCGCAGGATCAACCCTCGGCGTTGCGTTCTGCGCGCACTGCCGTGCGCCCTTCCATCAATCCGTAACGCAGACAGCGGCCAAACTCCGTATTGCGTATGCATCGCATCATGCCAGCGTCCGTAGAGAAACGTCCGCCGCCGGCCAGCGGGTTATGCGCTTCGGGTTGGCTTACGGCCTCCGAGCGATCATCGCTCAGACGCAACGTTACCGCTGACGTTGAGGGACGGCTTGCCCAGAGCCAACCCTCCGAACGCGCCCCCATCTTTGGCGCGCAAGCTTGCAGGGCGCAGATGCCTTGCGCTGCTTCCGAGCGCGGAATGACTTTCCGCAGGTTACGACGGCGCTGAGCCCGCGAGAATGCTGTACGCCTAGGCCGTTGCGGGAGTCCACCCCGGCCGCGTGCCACGGCCGGGCCCGGTACCGCGCCGGTCTATCCAGCCGTTTCCAATCTATATAAATTCAGTACCGTAGGATACGCAACCCTGACTTCTATGCAATTCATGGCGTTCCGGGCTTCCTTTTCAGAAAATCATGCGAAGCGCGTTCATAACCATGGCTTGAGCCCGTTAGGGGCAGCCTTTTTCTGTCATCCAAGCCGGCCTCCTTCTGCCAGCCATCGTCCGCAACTGCCGCCCATGGGCTAACCGCCTGGACTACAAACGCGCGATCCCTTTCTGCCATACGCGAGAAATCGAATTTATCAAAAAATATTCTGCGTACCGTACCCCAAGGATCCGCTTTGGGCTGAAGGCTGGCGGCCATGCTCCACCTGTCTTGATTCTGAGCCATCAAACGAACAGCGGCGTCGTTGACTAAATCAGCCAGGCGTACGCTTTCGCGTGCGGCGACTTGGGCGACCACGCCCTTGAGTTGTCCAAGATCATAGCGGGCCTCTTCCAGGCAGATTTGCGCCAATTTGCGCGCTGGCCCCTTGAGCAAGGCAGCGCCGGCAAGGCGTCTGGCCGCCTGTCTTTCCTCGATAGCTCTGCAATCTTCTGCCTCTACCGTTTCGTCCTCGTATGCCAGTACGGTGCGTTCCGGTTGATCCGGTGCTTGAGCTGCATGCCAGAGCTCGCGCAACAGATCGAACGTCCAGCGCGCTTCCAAGGCGCTTCTCTGCGTAAGCGCAATAACATTACGTCCGTTTTCTCTGAAACAAGCGCCGCTCAACGCGCCAGGATCATCCAATCCCAATACGGGTATGCCTAAATCCCAAACGTATCGCCCCATGCGTCCAGCGTGAAAGAGCCATACGCAGCCATCACGAAGTGGCGCAGTTCCACAGGATCCGCAGATAGGCTTGCCTGCGGGCAATGCGCGCAAGCATCCGCTACCAGCAAGGAAAGGGGCCGGATATACGCGGCATAAGCCTTAACCCGAGGCAACGCGGTCGATGCAGGCGCTTTGAATCTGCCTTCAGGTACAACGGGCGTCAGCGCTTTTCCCTTTGTATCCAGGATATCGCGCGTAGGCCATCCAAAAACGCGACTGATTACGCCCGCTGCTTCATAGGCCAGGGCAAACTTCGTCTCCGGTTCGTCTGACGGCGCAGTAAGGCCTGGACGATGGGGCGCGAGTCGCTTGATGACGAATTGGGCGTCCAACCCAGTTGGGGCGAGGCGTCGGACTACTTCTTCCGACGTCACTTTGTGCCTCGCAACCTCAAGCAGTTGGGCCTTAATACCCAGCCCGAGCGCTATTTTTTGATTTGTGAGAAGTTCACTGAATCATAATCGGTTTCTTCGTAGTCCTGTATGTCCCGTTCCTGCAGGTTCGTTTGAGCCGTCAATTCCTTGCGACTTGGCCCTTGCGCGATCCGGCCTTGAATTAAAGCAATCCGCCGCGCCCTGACCGTCTCTGGCGTATCCGGTGGGCCATGACCGGATTGCAGATCTGCGTAGGCGCGCAACTCGCCGGCCAGGTCCGCAAACCGGCTTGTTATGGCGTCCCGTTGGATCTTTGCAAGATCGCGTTGCCGTTTGTCAGATGACATAGAGGGCAAACGGCGCAGGGCCTGCTTGAACTCCTTGATCCTTGTTTGAGTCAGTCGATATTGACTGTCGCTCTTGATCAGGGCCGGCCTCGCAAATCAAGGGCTGCTATGTCCTCGGACTTCCCCCTTCTGTCCGTTTGGAAAAAAGCGAGAAAGGCCAGACCGCTGGTGGCATCCGTTGGAGATCCGGGTCAGAAACTGCCGTTCGGATGAGGTCAGGTACAGTGCGTATTTCAGGGACAGGGGGAACCCTCGTCTGGTTGGCCGGGCCATGGGAACGGCATCGAGTCCCGCATCGGCCTTCCATCCGTAACGGCCATCAGGCCGCAGCGGGCTGCTCGGCGCAGACGGCCGTGACAGAACCGCGGGAACAGGCGCCAATTCAATGCAACGCCCGACTTTCACGCGCGCTCCGTGCCCGCGCAGGCCTCGCGCCAACAGCCCGATATGTCGTCGCGGACGACGAAGCCCAAAACGTCCCGCAATTTGGCATGGTCGAACTTGCGATGCGGCATGTCCGTGCTGACGTTGAACTCTTCATAGCAGGTAGGCAACGACGGCGCTTCCACGGCCCGGCGCAGGGCGCGTCCCGAATCGGCCCACGATACGGCGAAAGGCGGAATCTGCGGCCGGCCCTCCGGGGCTACCAACCGCCAAAAGAGCATGACGGCCACTTCCAGTTGATGGTATTCGGCGAAAACCCGCAACGCCTCTTGGCCCAGAAATTTGGTGTGGTGATACAGATAGTCCAGAGGGCGGGCCGGCGCGGCCACCGGGATGTCGAAATCCCAGACGTAGCTGCCGTACCCGGGATCCATTTGCTGGAAGGGACCGGTCTGCACCACGCGGCGAATGCCGTGCGCCACCGCGCCGCGGGCAATGCTGCACGCCCCGGCCATGTTGACGTGAAAGGCCTCATGCAGGCGCGGGCGCAGAACCGAGCAATTGATAACGGCGTCCATGCCGGCGCAGGCATCCATGACCTGGCGCGCATCGCGCATGTCCACGATACGATGTTCGTGAGGCGCGGCAAGACGGCGCGGCACAGGCCGTCCCGGCCCGGCGGACGCCAGTTCTGCCTGTACGTCTTCCACGCGGCGGAGATCGCACAGCCGCAGCTGGTAGTCATGCTGCATGGCTTGGGCCGTAGCGGTTCCCATCGGGCCGCCGGCGCCGAAGATGACCGCTTTCCGGATGGCGCGGCTGGCTACCGGCGCGCCCTGGACGATGCTCTGACGCCAATCGTCGCGGTCGCGGGGCGCAGTCCAGGCGACCGGGCCTGCTGGCGGCGGAAAGGCATGTTGCGGCGCGTAGGCGAAGGGCGGCGCGGCGCTGATGGCCCTTTCTTCCTGTCCCGTGGCATGCGCGAGCCGGATCTTGGCGTGCGGCCCGGGAGCCGAAACATGAAATACGTGCCAATCCGGCCGCGTAGCGTTGCGCAACGCGCCGGCCTCGAAAGACAGCGCCCTGTCCACGGCATGCGCGGCGTCTCGCATATGCACCCATCTCGGATCGAAGGGACGGCCTTCCCATTCCCCGTCGTCCACCAGCCGCCCGAAACGCAGGCCGACGGCGACCAGGGAAGTCGCGCGTACCGTCTCGCGCACCGACAGCTCAGCCAGCCAAGGCAGCAGATCCGACAGATCCGGCGTAGGACGGGGACGCCAGACTTCATTGACCTGCCAGTTCTGGGGCAAGCGGTCGAAGAACGAAAGGGAACTGGCCAGCACGAAGCGGTCCACGCCCGCCGCGTGCGCGCCCTGGACCAGGTTGTATAAACCGCAAAGGCTCCGGTAGAGCAACGCGTCAGGATCCGCGGCCCCCATCAAAGCAGGCTCCAGCGCTTCCAGATGCACGACGCGATCTACGTCCTGCACCAACTCGGGTATCGCCTCCGGCATGAGCAAATCGACTTGTCGGAACTCGAGTCCGGCAAGGCCCGACGCCGCGGGCGCGCGATCCGAGAACACGAGTTCCCTATCCTCTCGCAGCGCCCAGGCGTTACCCAAGAACGATCCCAAACGACTGTTGGCCCCCGTTACCAAAACTTTCATGCGCTGCCTCCTTGCGCTCTCGATCCCTGCGCGGCTCGTACCTGACGGGTACGGCGCGGCGCCGGCTCAGAACCGCGCGTAATAGTCCACTCCGCCGTGCGACCGCGTCTGGCCCCGGCTGGAGGCCTGGGTCGCATGGGCGCGCAATACGTCCTCATCGAGTTCAATCCCCAAACCGGGTTTGGCGGAGGGAATATGGTACCCGTCGACCCACGCGAGCGGCTCCTGCAGGATTTCGGCATGGAAGCCGCCCCAGGTATCGATGCCTTCCTGGATCAGAAAGTTGGGCGAACAGGCATCCACCTGGATCGAGGCGGCCGCGCCCACGGGACCGCCGTACAGATGCGGCGCGATCTGCGCGTACTGCGCCTCCGCCATGCCGGCAATCTTCTTGGCTTCCAGAATGCCGCCGGCAATCGTCAGATCCATTTGCAGAATCGAGGCGGCCTTGCGCTGGAGCAAATCGACGAACTCGAACTTGTTGAAAAGACGCTCGCCCGTCGCGATGGGAATGGAGGTGGCGCGGGCGACCCGGGCCATTTCCGCCATGTTTTCCGGCGGCACCGGCTCTTCAAACCACAAGGGATCGAATTCCTCCACCCGTTTGGCGAAGCGAATGGCGCTGTGGGTCGTGAACTGGCCGTGCGTGCCGATGAGAATGTCGCAGCTGTCGCCGACGGCCTCCCTGACCGCGCGTACGACGGCGGCCGCCGCGCGCTGGCCCTCCAAACGGTCGCTGGTTTTGGGATCCACGGGATCGAACTTGACGGCCGTGAAGCCTTTCTCTACGTAGGCCAAGGCCATATCGGCCGCCTTTTCGGCCGCGTCGCCCGCGCGCCAGCCGGAGAGATAGGAATAGGCGCGCAATTTCTCGTGAAACAGGCCGCCCAGCAGGTTGTACACGGGTTGTCCCAGCGCCTTGCCCACGATGTCCCACAACGCCATCTCGATGGCGCTCAACGCGGGCGAGGCGATAGGGCCCGCCCGCCGCACGAAGCGCTGTTCGTAGATGGCGCACCACAGGCGTTCGATCCGGAACGGGTTCTGGCCGAACAGAAACTGCTCCGCCAATTCCTCCAGCAGAGGAATGGCCGTGTGATCCATGCGGTTGTGGTAGGTCGCTTCGCCTACGCCGGTGATTCCCTCATCGGTACCCAACTGCAGCAACAGCCAGCGGGGCCCGCCGAAGGAAGGAGGCGGATTGTCTACGAGATAGGTATGAAGAGAATTGATTTTCACGGCGCTCACTCCTAATCGGGGTCACGAATACGGCCACAGGCGGTTGCGCGAGACGGAGGAACCGCGCCGTCGGGCTATCGCACCTGACGTTTGGCATGGCCGGGCAGCGCCTGATCCGCCGCGGGCAGCCAGGTCAGCGCGGCCTCGATGCGCAAGGCCAATTCGACGTCGCGCAGGGTCACGCCCCCGGCGTCATGGGAGCGGAGTTCCACGGTCAACGTTTTGTAGTCCAAAATCAGGGTCGGATGGTGCCAACCGACTTCCGCCAGGAAGCCGGCGACATTGGCCGCGTGCAAGGTCATGCTCCAACTGGACGTGCGGAACGTCCTTGTCAGGCGCAGGCCCGGTTCCCCGGTCTCCAAGCCCCATTGCGGGGCTTCGGCCACCAGGATGGGGCGGATTTCCGAGGGAGAAAGAAGTCGTTGGGCGTTTGCCTTCATGCGCGTGCCTAACGGATGGTCTGGGCGTCCGGATAACGGTTCGTAGCCATCTGCCCGATGGGGGGCATTCTACCCATGAACCCTCATGGATGCATTATCATACCCGGAAACGGACGGGACGCGGATCCGTCCGTACGATGGCACAACGCATCCGGAGGATTGCCCCCATGGCCGCGACACCCAACGCAGACGTTATCCAACGCTTTGCCCGCAGCGTCAAAATGATCCAGGACCAATGCGGCGACATGTCGCAGGCGCAAAGCCTGAAGTTGCTGCCATTCAACCACAATTGCCTCAACTGGACGGTCGGCCATCTCCTGAGAGTGCGCAAGCGCATGTTGGACATTCTGGACGCCGACGCTTTTGATTGGCCCGAATCGGCGAACCAAGCCTACGGCGACTATCCCTCTTGCCAGGAAGCCGCGGCCGGGGCCGCCAAGGGCAAGGATTTTGCGCAACTGCTGCAGGATTTGGACGCGTCGCAGGCCTTGTTGGTCAAGGCCCTGGAACGCAAGGACCTGAGCGCCTATGAAGGCGAGCATCCTTTTATCGGAGGCCGGAAGGCGACCCCCAAGCAGATCATCGAGTTCCTGCAATGGCATGAAGCCATCCATACGGGCGAAATCCAGGCGCTGAGCGAAGCGCTCAAGGCCTGAACGGTCTTGCCGCCTAGTTCTGGCAGATATCGCCGGAAAAGCGTTTCAATCGGGTTCAACTGGCATTCCGGAGGCGGATAGGCTCCGGCGTAGCATTCTGCCCTGTCTTGTCTGCGCGCAATTTTGCCTCGGCGTACATGCAGACTCCAGCGCATGTTTCGCCGCTAGGCCGCGCAATGCCTGATCAAGCTGACCGGATCTCGTTTCTGCCCTGTCTCGTCTGTCGGATTCGGAGTTCTCCTCCTGCGTCCACAGGAAATGACATCCTCTAGACGGTAGCGTTCGACGAAGGACCAATGAGATGGTCAGAACTAACGACGAGGCGCGCGCGGGACGAACCCCTTAACGCAACGACGATGCGCTTGCCCTCTCCCAGCTTGATTGAGGCATTTCATCTGGGTGGCAATGCTTCTCTGCGTATCGTTCCTGCCCTCCGCGTAGCCTTCTGCCGATTACCGGTTAACCTGAGCCTAAGATCAGTTTGTCCCGGGCTAGCCGCCAATTCTATAGGATATTGTCGCTTGAAAGTATCCCAGAGTCTCAGGGCCACCGCTTGCGCCTCTTGGCGGCTATTTACGAAGGGCAAGGCTTCGATCTCATCCAGGGCAATCTGGGCATCGTGCAAAAGAAGCATGCCGGCCCAACGAACCGAAACGGCCAAAGTGTCAACCGTTTTCTTCTCCTTTAGAAGCAGGGGAGGGATCTGGATCGACAATGTCAGAAGGCAACTCCTCCAAGAGTGCAGGCGGTAACGGCTTAAGACGCTCCGCCATGCCTTGCTTGTGTTGCCCGTAACTCGGCTTTGCGTCGAACCAATGTATAGATCCGCCATACGGGACGAAATTGCGGTTGAGAAAGTTCATCCACTGCCAAGCCTAAAGATCTTGCTTCATCAATGTTGATGCAAAATCCGTGATTGGCATAATCTTCGACTAACTGGGCAGCAACCTGCCGCGCGGCTTCTGCGTTGTCCTTAAGCATACGCGATAACAACAGTTTGTTCGCGTACTGTTTTCCGATTTCCAGAGATTGCTTGAAACCTCCCAATGTAATGGGAAATTGGAGTCTTTGCAGTAATCCTTGAGCCAAATCCGCGTTCCCTTGAGCGAACTCTTTCCTGATCAACTCCAAGGTGGATTCAATAGGCAACGGCGAAAAAGATTCGATTCTCCGCTCCAGAGGATTCATCCGAGTTATCTGTGGATCCAAGGGCCCCAGTTCAGCTACGGGCGTCATCATCACTGAATTGCCGTGCATACCAAGAGCGTAGCCGCACTTTTCGCCCAGCGAGGCGCTATATACGTTAGGTTCTGTTGATGTGGGATTGCAACCAGATCCAGGCCCCGGCCAAATACAGAAAGCCCAAGTAATGATGCGCGTATTTGTCGTAGCGGGTAGCCACGCGCCGCCAGTGCTTGAGCCAGCCGATGCCCCGTTCCACGGCGTTGCGCGCCTGGTACCGTTCCGGGTCGTGGGGCCGGGGGTTCGTGCGCCCTTTCCGGGACGGAATGACGGCCTCGATGCCCTGTTGCTCCAACCACGCGCGGAAGGCGTCGCCGTCATAGGCCCGGTCGGCGATCAGGCAGGACAGGGGCGCGCCGGTCCAGGCCTCGACCAGGGCCCGGGCCTGGGTGCTGTCGTGGCGCTGGCCGCCCGTCAGGCACAGGCACAGGGGGCGGCCCCATTGATCCGCCAGGATGTGGATCTTGGTGCTGAGGCCGCCTCGGCCACGTCCGAGAGCCGGATCCAGCCCCTTTTTCTTGGGCGCGCCCGCCGCGCACGCGTGCGCGCGCACGACCGTACTGTCCAGCAGCCCCGCGGACAGCTCCGGCTCCGGCTCCGGCTTGGCCTGCAGATAGGCCATCAGGCGCGCCCAGACGCCCCGTGCGCACCAGTGGGCCAAGCGGCGATAGACCGAGTTCCATTTCCCGTATTCGGGCGGCAAGCGGCGCCAGGTGGTGCCCGACCGCGCCATCCCGCGCGCCGCGTCCACGAAAAGGCGACACTGATCTTCCTGGCCCACGCGTATATCGGGACAGGTACTCAAAAAAGAATGAATGTAGTGCCATTCGGCATCGGTCATCCGCTCGTCGGTCATCGGGGGCCATCCTCGGGGCAACAGGCAAAGAGAGGGATAGCCGGGAGGATAACCGCGGGCGCGCAGGATGTCCAATCCCCCCCCCCTCTCCAACGCGACCCGAATCTGGCTGCAATCCCACATCAACAGAACCTAATCTCTTGTGTCCATACCAAGGCTAAAGGCGCGCTTGGCGCGTCCATGACCGGAATAGGCTTAGCGTAAACTACCTCGGAATGCCACAGCCCAAGACTGAGCCATGCGCCTCCCTCCCCCGTATGCTGAACGCCATCGCTGCCATAACCGCCACGCCAACGAGGCGCAGCGGCTATTGGCTGTATTGGCGTCGTTCCCTCCAAGGCACCGGTGCGGGTGCAAGCTAAAGCATTCGCCTGTCCCTATACGCGGCGCCAACGCCTCATACAAGCGAACGAAACTCAGTTCGCTTGCTCAATGATCTGGCATAGCAGTGGAGAGACGAAAACATCGTATGCGCCCCCAGTTGCCTGACTTGCGTTAGGCGGCCAGTTGGTAGGTCCCATACCGGGCCTGTCCATTGGCGCGGGATACCTTGAGAAAAGCCTCTTGCGCGTGTTGGTGATTATCCGCTCGGCCCAACCACGCCTGCAACACCGGTTGTTGCAAGGCGCGGCCGTACGAGAAGCTGAGTTCCCAAGGATGGGCTCCCATGGCATTCATGGCATTCAAATTCAGGGTGGCCTCTTCCGGGGATTGACCGCCCGACAGGAAGACGATGCCGGGCACGGCCGCGGGCACGGCGCGATAATAGGCGCGCAAGGAAGCTTCAGCGATCTCCCGCGGCGCGGCCACCGTGCCGGATTGCTTGCCGGGTATGACCATGTTGGGTTTGAGCAACGTGCCTTCCAGTTCCACTCCGTGTTCGTACAGCGCATGGTAGTGATATTGCAGCACGGCCGTGGTCACTTCTTCGCAGCGCTGAAGGGAATGCGCGCCGTCCATCAAGACTTCCGGTTCCACGATCGGCACGATATCGGCTTCCTGGCACAACGCCGCGTAGCGCGCCAAGGCATGGGCGTTCGCGTCGATGCAGCGTTGCGAAGGCAATACGTCGTCAATGGCGATCACCGCCCGCCATTTCGCGAAACGGGCGCCCAGCGCCTTGTATTCCGCAAGGCGCGCGCGCAGGCCGTCCAGCCCTTCCGTCACGCTCTCGCCAGGGCAACCGGGCAGCTCCTTGGCGCCCCTATCCACCTTGATGCCGGGAATCACGCCGCGGGCGCTCAGCACCTCGCTCAGCGGCGTGCCGTCGGAGGCCTGTTGCCGGATCGTTTCGTCGTACAGAATCACGCCGCTGATGTTCTCCTCGATATGCGGCGCCGAAAAGAGCAACTCGCGATAGGAGCGACGGTTTTCCTCCGTGGAAGCCACGTCGATGCTGTCGAACCTTTTCTTGATCGTCCCGGAACTCTCGTCAGCGGCCAAGATGCCTTTGCCGGACGCGACCAGTTCGGCGGCGGTCGCCTGCAAAATCCGTGAATTCATGGCGGTCTCCTGTAGCGAACATTTCAGCGGACAGAGGGGCGCTACCTTCCCGCTCAGCAATCGCGGCCGGCGCGCGCAACCTCTCCCCGTCAGGATTATAGCCTAGAGAACCGCGCGCGCCGGCTCTTTCAGGGTCCAACGCGCCCGCGCCGGCAGCCGCGCGGCCGACCGCAAGAGAACGCGTTCCGACCGCAGGCGCGTGCATCGACGGCGCATCGCGCGGACGAACGACCGGCGCGGCTCTCTGCCTGACCGTTCCGGCGGCCGGCGCTTACGCGGCCAGGGCGCCCGCGGCCAACTGCCGGCCAGCATCCGTCAAATGCATCCACGTACCGTCCTGCACCGTGACGTACCCCTGCGCCTGCGCCGCGCGCAAAATGCGTTGGCCGTAACGGGCCGACCATCCCAAGTGGATTTGCATGTGGTCTACGCGGCTTTCGTCCGACGGCGCGGCCTCGCCGCGGTGTTGAAAGAGATGAATGGACAGCATACGCACGGCGAATTCCACCTTTTGCCGCCGGCGCCGCAGCCAGCCGGCGATCAAGCCCCGGCGCGGCGCGGCCAACAGGACGACCAGGAAAACGGCGCCCAAGGCCAGCGTCATCGCGCCCCCGATCGAGGCGTCCGTCCACGCGGCGCCCCAGAAGCCCAGGCCAGCGCTCGCGACCCCGATGCCGACGGCCAGCCCGATCATCTTGGCCAGCGCATCGGTCAGGAGATAGGCCGTAACGGGCGGCGCGATCATGAAGCCGATGACCAGGATGGAACCGACCGCGTCAAAGGCCCCGACGGCCGTAACGGACGTCATGCCGACCAGTCCGTAATGCAGCGCGGCGGGCGCGAAGCCCAGCGCCGACGCCAAGTCGGGATCAAAGGCGGCCATCTTCAGTTCCTTGTAGAACAGCCCGATCAGCAGCGCGTTCGCGCCCAAAATCCCCAGCATCTTCCACAAGGCCAGGGGCCCCCAGTTCTGGCCCCGTACGCGCAGGCGCTCGAACGCCGAATAGGCCAGGTCGCCTTGAAAGACCGTATGCTCGTCCAAATGGGCGTCGCGGGCGAAGAGGGCAATCAAGAGGACGCCGAGGCTGAACAAGGCCGGAAACGTGACGCCGATCGCCGCGTCCATCTTCAGGAGCCGGGTGCGATGCAAGGCTTCAATGGCCGCCACGGTCAGCACGCCGACGGCGGAGGCGCCGACGAGCAGGAGCGGATGGCCGTACTGGGCTACGACGAAAAAGGCCAGCGCGATGCCCAGCAGCACGGTGTGGCTGATCGCGTCGGCCAGCATCGACATGTGGCGCAACACCAGAAAGACGCCGGGCAAGGCGCACGCCGCGCTGACGGCGGCGGCCATGAAAAGAATGTCCCTTTCCAAGGCGGACACGGGCCTATTTCTCCGCCGCGCCCGCTTGCCGCGCAGCGCGTATCCCCGCCGGCGTCAGCACCCAGCCGTCGCCTGCCCGCTCCTGGGCCAGGCCTTGGTCGCGCAAGCGTTCCAAGGCTTGCGCGACGTTGCCGTACGAGGGACGCGCCAGCTGAATGACCTCCGGGCTGTGGCCGCGCATCTGGCGTCCGTGCTGTTCCCACAACGCATAGAGCGTGGCCAAAACGGTCTCGGTCCTCCATTGCGCCGCGCGGCGCCGGGCCTTGATCCACCGCCAGAGCAGCCCCCGGCGCCCTCCCAGGAGCAGGGACAGCAAGACCGCGGCCGACAGGCACAAGACGATTACGGGCCCCGTGGCCATATTGGGCCCCAACGTGGAAACGAAGGTGCCCACCGTGCTGCTGCCCGCGCCCACGCCGGCGGCCAGCCCGACCATGCGTCCCATGCGCCGGGTCCACTGCCGGGCGGCGGCAGCCGGGGCGATCAGCAGGGCGCTCATCAGGATGACCCCCACCGCCTGCAGGCCGATCACGATCGTGAGCACCATGAGGCCGATGATGACCAGCTCCAACCCGCGCACGGGCAGGCCCAGATTGACGGCGAAGGCGGGATCGAAAGTGACCGCCTTCAGTTCTTTCCACAGCAACAGCAGCAAGGCCAAAGCCGCCAGGCCCGCCCAGAACAGCGTGACGACGTCCGCCTGCACCAGCGCGGCCGCCTGGCCGAAGATGAATTTGGACAAGCCCGCCTTCTGCGCCGTCGGCATGCGTTGGGTCAAGGACAGCAGGAAGACGCCGGCCCCGAAAAACAGCGCCAGGATCAGGCCCATGGCGCTGTCGCGTTTGATGCGCGTATAGCCGTCGATCAGAAAGATGGCGAGCGTAGCCAACAGGCCCGCGCCGGCGGCCCCGAGCATCAGCCACCCCATGTCGCGGCTTTGCCCGATCAGAAACGCCAGGACCACGCCGGGCAAGGTGGCATGGCTGACGACATCCCCCAACAGACTCTGCCGGCGCAGGAAAGCCAGGGAACCCAGGCTGCCGCTGACCGCCCCGATCCAGGCGGTGCCCAGCATCACGTTGCGCAGCGTGTAATCCTCCAGGAAGGGCCAAGGCCAGTCCACGCTCGCCTCACGCGGGCGCAGAGACGCTCAGCCGGGCCAGGAATTCCCGCCCGGGGCCCGGGCCGGCCGGCTCCGTCCCGCCATAGGCGTCCAGCAGGTTGGCTTCCGTAAAGGTCTCGGGCATGGGGCCGCTGGCGATCTTGCGCACGTTGAGGAGCGTCAGCCAGTCGAAATACTCCCTGACGGTCTGCAAATCGTGGTGTACGACCACCACGGTTTTGCCTTGGGACCGCAACGCGCGCAATACCTGGACGATGGCCTTCTCCGTCGTGGCATCCACGCCCTGGAACGGTTCGTCCATGAAATAGATGGCCGCGTCCTGGATCAACGCGCGCGCCAGGAACACCCGCTGTTGCTGCCCGCCCGACAGTTCGCTGATCTGGCGGTCGGACAACGCCTGAATGCCCACCTGCGCCATGGCCTCCGCCGCCAGGGCGCGGTGCTGCGCCCCCGGCCGGCGCAGCCAGCCCATCTGGCCGTACGCGCCCATGAGCACCACGTCCTGCACGGAAGTGGGGAAATCCCAATCCACGGAACTGCGTTGCGGCACGTACCCGATGCGCTTGCGCTGCTGCGGCACCGGCTGGCCGAAAATGGACACGGAACCGGCTACCGGTTTCTTCAAGCCCAGCACCGCCTTGATCAGGGTGGACTTGCCGGCCCCGTTCGGCCCTGCGATGGCCATGAGGGTGCCGGCCGGCACCTCCAGGTCAATATCCCACAGGACCGGCTTGTCCGCATAGGCCACCGTCAGGTCGTTCACTTCCAGAGCCGTTGCGACGGCAGGCATGGCGGCTACTCCTTGAGGCCTGGCGCGAGAGCCTGGAAAACGGTCACGGCATTATGTTGCAGCATGCCCAGGTAGGTTGCGCCTTCCGTGCCGGCGGGCCCCAGGGCGTCGCTGTAGAGTTCGCCCCCCAACGCGACTTCCCAGCCCCTGGCGGCGGCCGCGGCGCGCACCGCCTGGATCGCGTCCTCGGAGACCGAAGATTCCACGAAGATGGCCGGAATGCGCTGCTCGACGATGAGATCCACGGTAGCCTGAATGTCGTACGCGCTCACTTCCGTCTCCGTGCTCAGGCCCTGCAGGCCCACGCTTTCCAGTTGCGCCAGCGCCGCGAAATAGCCGAAGGCGTCGTGGGCCGTGACCAGGTATTTGACGGGCACGACGTCCGCGCTGAACATCGCGCGGATCAGGGCGCCGGCGCTTTCCATCCGCGCGATCACGGCCTGGGCATTGGCATGCAAGACGGCCTGTTCCCCGCCGTACGCCGCGTCCAGGGTGGCGGCGATGACGGACGTGGCGGCGGCCCACAGGACGGGCTCGTTCCAGATATGGGGATCCACCACGCCGTCCGCGCTGTGGATGAACAGGCTCCGGTACCGTTCCTCGGCATAGAGCCGATCGCCCAGCGCGACCACGCACCGTTCGCGGGCGAGTTCTGCCAAGGCCTTCAGCATCTGCGCCTCCAGATGCAGGCCGTTGTAGAAGATGACGTCAGCTTCGTTCAGCAAGGCGGCATCGCCCAGGGACGGGACATAGACATGCGGATCCGCGCCGGGTCCCAGGAGGGTGTCGATCGTAATCCGCAAGTCCGTCGGTTGCACGGAAGCGCCCGCGGGCGCCTCGATACGGGGCGGCGTCCACCCCGTACGCGCCGCCAACGCCTCCGCGGACCACAGATCAGCGGCCAACTGCGCCTGGCCCGCGACCAGGCGCGCGACGTCGCCGATTTGCCCCGTAGTGGCGACGACCCGCAACGGATCGCCGTCGGCCGCGCGCGTGCGACAGGGGTCGTTGGCGGCCCCCGCCGGCGGCGCGGACTCCGATGTTCGGGGCGCGTTGCAGGCCGCCAGGAGAGGCAACAGGACAAGCGCGATGAATAGCCAGCGGCATGCGCGCGCCGCGCGTCGGTCGTTCATTCCGCATCGGTCTCCGATACCACGATGAGGTTGGCGATTTCCTGGCCAATCAGGTTTTCCTCATCGTTGATTTGCAGGCGCAGAGGGCCATTGAAAGGCTTGCGCTCCATAATCATGACGCGGGCCTGCGGGCGCAGGCCGATGCTGCCCAAATAGGCCAGCAGCTCCTCTTCCTGCGTCATGACGCGGGTGACGAGCCGCGGCGTCCGCGCGGGCAGATCCGCCAGCCTTTGGGTCGAGGTGGCCGGCATGGCGCCGCTCTTGCTGGGAATGGGATCGCCGTGGGGATCGAGGCTGGGACTGTCCAGCAGCGAATCAATCGCGTCTTCCAGGACCTCGTCCAGGTCATGCTCGAACTTGTCCGCGATCTGATGCACCACTTCCCACGGCAAATTCAGCGTTTCCGTGAAGAAAAGCTCCAGCAACCGGTGGTGGCGCAGGATTTCCAGCGCGATGACCTGGCCTTTGTCGGTCAACAGGATCTCCTGGTACCTGAGATAGGTCAGCAAGCCCAGATCGCCCAAGCGTTTGGCCATGCCGGTCGCGGCGGCGGGCGACACGCGCATGGCTTTGGCGATTTCCGAATTGGTCGCCGGCTTCCCTGCGCTGTTGAGGAGATAGGCGGTCTTCAGGAAGTCTTCCTGCGCCCGCGAAACGTCCGGTTTGTTCATTGGCTCTCCCTCGTCGCCCTCAGGGCTTGCACCGTTGCCAGACAGTCTAAGTTAATCAAGATTAACTTTCAAGTTTATCATAACCAAAACGATTGTTGCAAGGCATGAAAGGCGGGTCGCGCGCGGCCAATCTCTGCGCGCAGAGAGGCGTCGTCCATATCCGGGCGCCGTTCCCACGGCCTTCCTTGGCATAATGTAAGGGACTGGAACCATTCCGATCCGCTGCGGCCCGCCCACGACGATGCCTGCCACTTCACGCCTTGCGGATATGCCAATCCGGCGCGCCGACGCGCGTTCCCGGCCGCGCCGCGCGTGCGGAACGCCTGTCGCTTGGGCCGTCGCCTTGTGGCTGGCGGCTCTTCTCGGCGGATGCGCTGCCGTCCCGACCGGGGCGGCGCGTCAAGCTCTCGCCGCGCCGATGCGACAGGCCGAAGCCGCGCCGGCCGCGCCTCCCCTGATCCGGTCCGCGTCATCGCACTCCCATCGGTTGATCGTCGAATTCGGGACGCCCGCCATGGCGGAAGTCTATGCCCTGCACCGCGTCCGACACCCCTCAGCGGATCCGTTCGCGGAGGTCGAACCCGTTCTCCAGGCTTATGCTATCCAGTTGCGCAACGAGCATCAGGCCTTCGCCCTGGAAGCGGCCGCGGCCCTGCCCTTCCTGGCCAACAGCCGCCTGCTGGGCATCAATGTCCCGGCGCGACCGCTCGCTTTCTCGGTCGTCAAGAACGGCGTGGTGCTGGATGCGCCCCACGCCCTCAGCGACGCCGAAACGGCGCAACTCCGGTCGTTGCCGAACGTCAAAGCGGTGCATCCGGATCAAGAGGTGTTTCCCCAGCTGTACGCCGGGGCCGCTCTCGTGCAGGCCGAAGCGCTCTGGCGCCACCCAGACGCCGCGCGCGCGCAGGCGGGCCAAGGCATCCTGATCGCCTCCCTGGACTCCGGCGTGCATAAGGACGCGCCCATGTTCGACGGGACCGCGTTCGCGTTTCCGGCGTGGATGCCGCAGCCGGGGCAGGGCCGGACGGAAGCCAACAACGGCAAGATCATCGTGTCCCGCGTCTATTTCCGCACGGGCGACCCGCCCCTCGCCAGCGATCATTTTCCGTGGCCCGGCAGTTCTTCTTCCCACGGCGTGCATACCGCCGCCATCGCGGCGGGCAATCCCGTGACCGACGCGCATTGGAACGGCCTGCCCTTGCCCACCCTGCGCGGCATGGCGCCGGGCGCGTGGCTGGGCAACTACCGGGTCTTCTACCGCAGCCAAAGCGGCAAGCAGACCTTTTTCACGGCCGAGGGCGTAGCCGCGCTGGAAGATGCCGTACTGGACGGCGCGCACGTCCTGATCGGGGCCTGGGGCATCGGCCCTCAAGCGACCGACGCGCCCTACGATTTCCTGGACGCCGCGCTGGTCAACGCGAATCGGGCCGGGGTCTTCGTCGTCATGGCCGCCGGCAACTACGGTCCCCTGCCTTTTTCGGTCGCCAATCCGTCCGACGAATACCTGACCGCGGGCGCCGTCACGACGCCGGGCAAGATCATCCAAGGCCACGCCCGCGTCACGTCCGCCCAGGACGCGGAGCTGATGTCGGGGCTGGAATTCGCCCCGGCGCGCTTCGGCCCGCAACTGGCTTCCGGCGCGGAGACCGCATTGCCCCTCATCGCCGCCCATGCGGTCAATCCGGCCAACGCCTTGGGCTGCCAGCCTTGGCCCGCGTCCGCGCTGGCGGGCCGCATCCTGGTGGTGGCGCGGGGACAGTGCCGGTTCAGCGCCAAAGTGGCCCATGCCGCCCAAGGCGGAGCCAGCGCCGTCCTCGTCTTCAATCATGCGCAGGGCGGCGACGCGCTGCTGGAAATGGTCCTTGACGAGGGCGGCCCCTTCATTCCCATTCCGTCCTTCTTCATCGGGCACAGCGCGGGGACGCTCCTGCATCAGTTGATGACGCGGCATGCGGACGAACTTCGCATCCATTTCTCGACCCAGCCCAAGCAAAAGGGCAACCAACCCTTCGTCGTGCCCGCCTTCAGCGGACGCGGGCCTACCCGTTACGGCCGGTTGAAACCGGACCTGGTGGCGCCCGGAGTCAACATCGTGTCTCAAGGCTACGCGCAGGCGGGCGTCGACGCCGCGCGCCACTTGGGCTTCGGGCAGGAGTCCGGCACGTCCATGGCGGCGCCTTTCGCCGCCGGCGCCGCGGCCGCGCTCAAAGCCCGGCATCCTCACTGGACCCATGCCATGATCAAATCGGCCCTCATGAGCACGGCGCAATACGAAGGCATTTTCAATCACGACGGTTCCGTCGCCCAGCCTACGGACATGGGCGCCGGTCTCATTGACATGGCCCGCGCGCTGAACCCGCCCGCTTTTCTGGAACCGCCCCAGGCGGATTTCGGACGGATTCGCGTGCTTACGGGAACGCTGGAGCGCCAGATTGAGGTGCTCAACCCCGGGGCGGAAACGGTAACGTTCGACGTTGCCGCCCGGCAGATACGGGGGGACGGGGCCCATCCCTTGCCGGCGGTGACGGTATCGCCCGCGCGCCTGGCCATACCGCCGCGGAAATCCCGGGCCGTGACCGTTTCCCTGGATCTGGCGGCCGCCCGCGACCGCCCGGCGTACCTGCAAGGCTTTCTCGTTTTCGACAGTCCGGCCGGCCAGTTGCATGCGCCTCTGTTCGCGTGGCTGGACGCCTACGACCGTTCCGCCCGGATCCTTCTGCTGGACGCGGACCTCAGCCCCGCGTATCCGGACTACGCCCCCTGGTTCCGCCATACGCTGGACGCGCTCGGCGCGTCGTACCTTTATTGGGACGCTTCCCGGCAAGACGCGAAAGTGCCGCCGGCCTTGAACGACTGGGAAAATCTGGAAACGGTGATCCTGTTCACGGGCGATCGGGAAGGCAAAGCGGCGGCCAGTCCCGTGCCGGCAACGTTGACCGAGCAAGACTGGCGCAGGCTCGGCGCCTTCGTGGCCGACGGCGGTTCCCTGCTGGCCATGGGGCACGGCATCGCCGCGCTCCTGGAAGGATCTGAGGTGCGCGCCCGCTGGCTGGGTGCTACGCAAATCCAGGCTTTGCGCCCTGATCCGCCTAACCCGAGAGACCTTTGGCTTCAGACCGCAGAGTCCGCGCCCGAGGGTCTCCCGAACCTGACCCTTGATCTCGGTCCGGCCTTCTTGTCCCTAGGCTCCGTGAAGCTGCGCGATCCCTACGAGGCCCGCGAGGGCGACGCGCAGGACGCATTGACGGCCAACACCGCGTCGTTTGCCCTGTCCCCGCTGGGCGCCTTGCAATACCAAATCCAGCTGGCAACGCCGTCCGCCGCTTGGGTCGAGGAAGCCTGGTTCTATACCTATAGCCAGGGCGACGCGCCGCTAAGGGTGCATGAATTGTTCGCGCCGCGCCATCGCCTGCCCGCGCGTGAACGTTTTCAGTGGCAAGGGCAGCTCCGGATGGGATCCGATGTCCAAGCGGCCCGTTTAAACGGTTCCTTGTACCTGGCTGTCCGCTTGACGGGACCGGAAGAGCGAACCCTGGTCGGCCAAGTGCCGGTACAGGGCGCGGTCGGAAACGATGGCGACGCCCATCTTCCGCTGCGCGGCCTCGCATGGCCCCTGGAGGATACGGCGGTGCAGCCTTTTCTGGAAACAGCGCCTGCCGACGAAGGCGCGCGCTGGTTGATGGGAGTGGTTCGAGCCCCCGATTCGTCGGCATCCAATAGCCCTGCGCCCGGCCGTATCCTCTTCACCACCTTCGGCCTGGAACGCGTAAACGAACGGGAGGGGTTTATCTCGCGAGCGAATTTTCTGCAGGCCATGTTGGACTATTTGGCCCCTACGGCAACGTCAGAGACGGGAGCGGAGGATGCCTCTCCTTAAACACCGCGGGCCAGCCCGCGCTCGGTCGTCGCAAGGCATGAGCACTGGTCTTGCGATCGCGAAAATGCACCGCCCCTTTCGCTACCCCCCCCCCAGGTAACGAAAAACAACGCCGCGCGTAACCTCTAAACGCCCTGCGCCTCGCTCTCCCGCCTAACGCCGGGCTCAACCGCTACGACCGCGGAAACCGCCCTCAGAGCGCGGAAATGCGCAGGTCAGACCCCGCGGACATCTTCTTGGGAGCTAGGCAACGCGCAACGGGGCAGAGTAGTCGCTACCTTGTACCGCATCCGATTTCGCGCTGCGTTGCGCGTTGCCAATCAGGCCAGTAACTGCCCTTCGCTTTGGCCGGCGCGCACGGAAGCTCCCAGTCGCGCTGAAACAATGCGCAAGCCGGAGACGCGCAGACAGGTATGCCGTCTTTGATCAGCGATGGATGCGCGGTACCTTGCGCGGCCGGAGAGCAAGCCTTCGCGCGCCTTGCCGGCCGAGATAGCATAGGTCCAGGTTTTTGAGAGTGACGAACCGAATAAGATAGAAAACGGATAGTCTGCCAAGGTTCCGTGATAGACTTCCGCCCGCGACAGCGAAGCTTGAGGCGCGTTTTCCATGTCTGCTTACGGAGGGCAAGGTCGGCCTTGCCCAATACGGTCGCAGGATCCCAAAACGGAATAATCCGCTTGTAAAGGGATTGAAAAGGCCTATGGGCACGACTTGGGCGCAAGGCATCCACGCGTCCAGCATGGACTTGTTGCGCGGGGATTTACGCGCGTGGCGCACGCACGGTCAATGGACCGAAGAAACAGTTGATCGCGTCATTGACCGCGGCCATCAAGCCGACTGGCGCGTCCTGCGGGATGCCGTACTGCGCTCGTCTGATGTGCGGACTATGGTGATCGCGATCAGTCAAGAACGGCAATATGACGATTATCTCAGCCACGCCTTTACGTTCTGGCTGCGTTATGCGCAACGCGCCGGGTTCGAGTCCATCCCAGCCCGCGGTTTTACGGATAGCCCGGCACCCGCTTTCGTTTATAAGCAAGTCGTCGAGATGCTTATGCCCTCGCCCCATGCCCCCGATTGGGAATACGTGGTGTCAGCCGCCGCCCGTCTCCAAACCTTGGTACCCGGCGCCGCGGTGGTCGGCGGTACGGCCGCGGCCTTGCATGTCGGCCACCGAACCTCTACTGACGCAGACCATGTCTTGACCGATCTCGAATCCCTTTTTGATGGGATATTGGCCCGCTTGGAAGCTGAAGCCGGATGGGTGACTGCGCGTACAGTCGCGCCCAAACTCATCTTGGGGCACTTGGATGGCGTTGACACGGGCATACGGCAGCTGATGCGGACGGAACCTCTGGAAACTGCGCGCATCCAATATATGGGACATGAGATCACTGTGCCGACGTATGCTGAGACCTTGAGAATCAAGGGCATCTTGATCCTGAAACGAAACCAGAGACGGGATTACCTGGATTTTGCCGCCTTGGCGCATGGCCTGTCCCTTGAGGATCTGTGCGCAGCCATGAAATCCTTTGACCGTCTGTATCCTCAAGACAACGGTCATTCTCCCTTGCAGCAACTCGTCGTGCAGCTGGGCGATCCCCGCCCGTCCCCGCGCGACCGCCAGGATTTGAAACGGCTTGACGTACGCCTGCCTGGATGGACCGATTGGGATACGGTACGCGCGCACTGCCTGGAAGCAGCCGCGTCGCTTTGGGAGAGCCTCATGCCTCCAGCCGAGGCCAGCGAAGGCCGGCGGCCGCCGATATCCGTACCATGAGCGCTTGAGGGAAAAGCAAGGTTTGTGAACGTCGTCTCAGAGCGTTGCGCGACGCGTCAACACACGATACCAGAGACCGGTCAGGCTAGGCGAGGAGACAGGGCGATCCGTTATCGCGGAGAGCCATGGCTACGCTGGTCGCCAGACGCATGAAACAGGCAGCGCACGAGGAATCGAAAATCGCGGTAACGGCGACGTTGTAGAGGCGCTGATGGAGTTCAAGACCATAACGCATTTGATTCACCGCGACCGATTTGCCTTCTGACAGGGAAATGATCTTGGTCTCTAGATTTCTTGGGCATGACGCTTAACGATGTCCGTAACGCCTCCTGCTTCAAAACATACATCTGCCCTCCAAGTTCCAAATCCGCCATGCTGATTGACCGCGTCGATCCACTCTTTCAGGAAACGACGCTTGGTTCGATTCCGTTCATCGTCCACCCCTTTCATCTCTAAAACCAACATGTTTCCCTTCTGGAGGCGTACCAAAAAATCAGGTCTGTACTTGCGCACTGCACCGCGATAGAAATAGAATATTTCAAAGCCAAGGTGGTCGTTTTTGACCCAAGCTTCCACGTGAGGGCTGCGATCCAGATCGTCAGCCGCCTTTTGTTCCCAAGTACTGTCGCAAACGCAATAGCTGATATGACTCCGGTGAGCGGACGTACAGGGTTTGCCCGTATACCACTTCATCATGTCGCCTGTAGATAAAATAGGGCGAGCGGTATCGAATACGGGTTCCAAACGGCTTGCGTTTTCAAAGTAAATCGCTTCCCATATATGGCGGACGACATTTGTCATGTTCAGAGTAAGGATAAGCCGTTTGCGCAACGGATCTTCGCCATACAAGGGAGGCGTAATCGCAATCCGATCGGATTGCATGAACTCCTCTACCAAAAGGATAATCTGACCGATAAGGTTGATTTGGCTCCCTTTCCAGTCAGCCTGCATCTGGCCATAGACCATGCGCGCGGTTTCAAAGATGATCTTTTGGGTGCGGTGTTCTTCGGCTAGTTTCTCCAGATCGATTGTGGCTACATCCAAAATATTAGGCTTGCCGTCTACCACAGGGGCCACGCGGATCAATTGCGAGATTTGATTTGCATCCAGCATAAGCGGTTGCACTTTGCTCCAGTCAAGGCAAAGACGCGAACGATAGGTATGTTCAATGCGGAGGATATTGGGCCAGCTAACGGCCAAAGAGAGTTTTTCCTTTAGGGGTTCAATGGCAGTTTGGGGCAAAGGCGGTTTGGACGAACCTTCATTGGCCTCATGCGGCAGAAAGGTAAAGGGAATGCCAAAAACATTGACGTATTCCGGATCCATCAGCTGAGTTTCCGGATTCAAGTCGTAGGCAGTTCGCCGCAGACCTCTGCCCACAACCTGTTCGCACAGAAGTTGGCTCGTAAAAGCCCGCAGGCCCATTATGTGCGTTACCGTTTTAGCATCCCAGCCTTCGGATAGCATGCCTACTGAGATTACATTCTGTATTGCTTCGCCCAACCTTCCGGATTGACCGATGGTATTGACCTTTTCTCTTAAAGCCTCTGCTTTGCGTCGCGAGGCGGAAGTCCCTTCCTCGGACGTTTCGGCTTTGTTCATAACTTTGGAATCAATATGGAGAATTCGTTCTTCGTCGCATAATTCGTCAATAAGGATTCGTTTGCTGGCAAAAGAGTGTTGGATACGAGCTGCCGTTTCGGTGCGGTTGGCGACAGAAATCATTACCGGAGGCGTCTTGAACCGCATCGTTTTCCATCTCTTGGCCGTCTCTCGCCAATCATACCCCAGCAAATAGTAGCCGTTAATCACAAGGTCAGGCAAAGGTTCTTCAGGCGCAGCTTTACGGTTGAGGTCACTCTTGACCTCTGGATCATTGTAGATATGGTATAGACGGGATTTATAGTACCTGGCATCGGGTAACGCATCGTCATGGACGACGACGCGCGGCGTTTTGACCAGACCGGCTTCGATCGCGTCATTCAATCCAAAATCGCTGACGATCCACTTGAACAAGGTCTCCTCTGTGGTTTTCTTGCCTGAGGGAACGCAAGGAGTTGCAGAAAAATCATAGCAAACCAAAACTTTTCGGGCTCGATGAATGCGGTCCAACCCTCCAATCCATTTGGTCGCGGCTTCTACTTCGGATCTGGCTATCCCCTTAATGTCATCTTGGCTCGGTATACGCCAAGCATGGTGCGCTTCGTCATTGAAAACAAGAATGTTTCGGGCCGAAGCCATGTCCCCCAAAATCTTGCGGACATATGCAACATCACTCAAAGCGCCCCGTTTATCCACGCTGCGTTTCCGAGCAATCTGATCATCGTTCTCCCAATTGAGAGCATGCCAATTCGTGATCAGCACCTTGCCTTGCCTCAACTTGTCCAACAGCCCAGAGGGCACAATGCGAAAGGTTTCGTAGTAATTTTCTGGATGAGTTGGGTTGAGCACCGCCAATCGACTTCGAACCGTTAATCCGGGTGCGACGACCAAAATATTTTTGGAAAAACGAATGTCTTTCGGATATGCGATTTTGTTCAAAATGTGCCATGCTGCCGCCATAGCCATAACCACAGTTTTCCCCGTGCCCGTCGCCATTTTGGCGCATTGGCGTACGAATTCCCCGCCGTCAGAAGGTATGTCAATCCCTACCCTTTCGGCTGCGGGCGCTTCCCTCAACCAAATTAAGGTTTCCATGGCCTCCAATTGGCAGAAAAAGAAGCGACGCGTCTCGAAATCCTCTGCGTCAGTCCAGTAGCCCAGAAGGCGCTTCGTAATCCCTGTAACGCCAGGATATCCAGATTCGCGCCACGCCTGGACGCGTTTACGAATTTGGTTGACTAACGGGATGTCGACAAATTCGCCGGGATCGTCAAATGCCCTCGAACCAGATGATAAAACCAGATAACCTGCCGGGCGGCGTCCTTCTCTTTCTACAAAAGACCTGGTCTTCCGCTCATAGTGCCAGTGCTTTGCAGGTTCTGCATAGGGAGAGTTGATGATGAGATGGCTAATGCCCTGTTGACGCATGCACATTTTCCTTCAAAACACCGTTACTGCAATCAACCGACTTCAGGCTTTCAGATCGCCGATTGACTTAACTACCAAACTTTCAATACCTCGATCATCAATGATTTTGACAGCAATGCGGTTGCCCCCCCCCCCCCCAGTTGAAATGGTTGAGAAACTGTTCCTTCGTAAGCTTTAACGCGAGCAAGATCTATTCCAGCTCCAAGATTACGCGCGAGACGATTCCAGCCTTCTTGATTGCCTGCAAGAGGAAAAAACACTTGTTGAGGGAACAAACTCCGTCCATCATAATCAGAGTCCAGCATCCACATAGCAATTCGGCCGCGGCCTCCACTCTCTATCGCGCCGCTTTGGGGGTTGTAATAGTCAAAACCCAAGACCTTGACCACCCAGTTGTCTTCGTCTGTCGTCGTAACTTCGATTTCAGGCTGGCCAATAAGCAAGAAGCTTTCATTACTGGATCGTCTCTTTTTGAGATCGTCAGTCAAGAGGTCGGCATTCATCTGCGCCTTGAGTAAGGTGACGCCCGGCCAATGCATTTCGTCAATGTCTTTGCTGGCCTCGGGATCAAACTGGAAAGCGGCAAAAATTATCATTTTCGGCTTGGGCCGCATATTTTCCGCTTCTTGAAGCGCCAGTTCCACCTGTCTCTGTTCAAGGGGAGCATATTCTCAGGGCCGAACGACACCAAGACGCGCGCGGATTTTTCAGCGGTTTCCTCATTTTCCAGAATGAATTCCCCTTCCGCTTGCAGGTACCGCAAACCTGCCAGAGTTTCCAGTCGAGAAAAATGTATCGTTTTGCCTGTCCTGCCTCTAATCCCAGTTTTTAGAAGTTCGTCGCGCCATTCAGATTGGCGCAACGTCTCGCCGGCACGAGCAACGGAATCATCCGCAGGTAAAGATTGATGCCTGCTCGCCATTGCAAGCGGCATGACAGTTGGAGCCGGTACGGCCTCGTATGTAAAAGGTCCGCTCACGCGTTTCCTTCCGGAATCTTCCAAAGGGCGATCAAATAGCGTTATATGCGCGGGCGGTTCATCATAACCCAGTATCTTGGGCGAAACCTGCGGAACGGTTGCGTACTGGAATCCGCTACCTACGCCTTCTTCTTCATGCGCCAATGCAAAATAAGGAAAATGGGCAGTCATCAACCGTTGCTTTGCAATGGCAACGGCTACTCTGGAAGTATCGCACGTCACCCAACGCCGTCCCCACTCTTCAGATACATAGGCGGTCGTACCGCTTCCGCAAGTGGGGTCGAGAACGAGATCGCCGGGATCGGTGGTCATCAAAAGACAGCGTTGGATGATTTTCGTTGCAGTTTCTACGACGTATTTCTTGTCCCTTGGGTAGGCTTGGTGTCTCCACATATTATTTATTCTGCGGCCGGGCACTTCGTTTTCGTATTTCTTCCAATGCAGCGATTTGCCTTTGTCCGATGCATCAAGCCGCTTCAACTCGGCCAGTCGGTCCAACCCTTGTCCAGAAATGGCCCAGTGGGCCATTTCTGGACAAGTAAAAATTCTTCCATTATGCAAATAAGGTTCCGAACGTCCTGTTGTCGAAGCTCCTTGGGACGTAAGCCCCGTTCGTCTATAAATACGAGATCCGGATGGCAACCGATCAGGATCAAATCGTTCCTTGTCCGTCAGCTTACGGCAACTGCCATCCTGCAGTTCTACCATTACGTAGGAGCTAAAGAATTCGATTAACTCTTTGCGAGTCAACTGCTCGTAGAGCTGACGATATTTGAGGCGGGATTTATCTTTGGCGTACCACAACAGGTAGTCTGCTACTTGAGGCAAGGTAGATGTAGAACTTCCGCTTGAAGTAGCAAAAGAGATCGTAGCTACTCTTTGCTCAAAGCCAAAGACGTCATCCAGGAGCAAACTGACGCGATGGACGTTTTCATCGCCAATCTGCACGAAGATGCTCCCGCTGGCATGAAGCAACGCTCTCGCCAACAATAAGCGATCGCGCAAGTAATTCAAATAGGAATGAATGCCCAGTTCCCAAGTATCTCGAAAAGCTTTAATGGTTTCTGGTTCTGAAGCCAAGTCGTCATCTTTACCGTCTTTGACTTCCTTGCGATTGACGAAGGGCTGAAAATTGGAACCGTACCGGATGCCGTAAGGCGGATCCATATACACCATCTGCACTTTTTCGGCCATGCCCTCTTTTTCCAGCAAGCTGTTCATTACCAGTAAACTGTCGCCGGCAATCAGACGATTGGACCAGTTATGGCTGTGTTGGTAGAACTCTATAGCCCTCCGCAGGGGCGGATTTTCCACTTGGCTTGCAAACAAGGAGGGTTGCAGGTTGCGTGAAGAACCATCGTCTTTCAATAACCGCGATGCAAGACTCCGGGGATCTATACGTTCATGGACATGGAGAGAAACGGTCGGTACTTGGAAAGAGACGCCCTCTGTTTTGCCAGCCCAATCCAACTGCGGATCTAAATTCGGGTCATAGGCATAAATCTTTGAAGACGAACCCATATCCTGTTGCGCGAGACCCACGGGAGGATTGTTTAACCTCTCCTTGTCCCTGTGTTCGTAAGAGGCAATAGTCCTACGAGAAGCCATATTTGCATTCAAGCCCAATCCATCGGACAGCGAACAATGGCAGAAAGCTGCCTGACGCGCAAAGACGCGCCCATTACGGTTCTACCAATGAAGCGCTCCGCTACGCGGAATCCTTTAGCGCTGAACCAGAATGCGCCCGCAACTCGGGCAGTGGAGATAGGCCGATCCGTTATCGCGGGGAGCCGTGGCTACGCTGGTCGGCAGACTCATGAAACAGGCATCGCACGAGGAGTCGGAAATCGTGGTAACGGCGATGCCGTTTTTGCGCCTCAGCAGATCTTCGTACATCGCCAGCGCAGCGGCGTTCATGGAAGCGGCTTGCGTCTTGCGCTCTGCATTCAGCACCTTCATTTTCTTGGCCAAGGTCGATTGCTTCTTGCCGAAGGCCTCCTTGAGGGATTGCCATTGGCTATCCTGTTCTTCCAATTTCGCGCGCAGGGGTTGAACGACCTTCTGCTTATCCTCGAATTCCAACAGGGCCGCCAACGCCCTTTCCTCCAAGGAGGATTTGCTGCCTTCCAACTCCGCGATGATCACCTGCAAAGCGGCAATGTCCTTGGGATCCGTCAAACGTCCGCTTTCAAGCATTTCTTGATTGGCCGTAATCTTGTCCTTGATGGTGGCAACCTGCGCCTCGGCTGAGGTCTGGTTGTTGCGCAGACCTTCCTGTTCCTCTCGCAGAGCAGTGTATTTGGCGCGCAAATCCGCCAGATCAGGAGGTTCCTGAACCTCGGCCAAGGATCGCTTGACATCCTTGATGATGCGCAGGCGCTGCAAGTCAATCTGCTGCAAAGCGTACAGTTGCTCGGTATCGTTAGGCACGCATTCGCCCCCTTACCTGTAGTTCGTCCCATTATATCATTGAGGTTCTTGTCTCCGTGCGCTACAGCTGCCCGTTGGTCGGGTTTTCCTGTCCGTGCGCCGCGTACCGGAGCGGACTGTCTGCCTTGTGACCAGTACGAAACCGTACGCTGCACGCTAAAAACGAACCGACGCCCTAGCGTCGGGTGCAACGCGGCTATCCGCCGGTGCAGGCAGCGGCTCTCGTGGTGTCGTCGATGGAAGAGAGGCTGGATCGCTACGGTAGCCGTACAATGTGCGCTATCCCGTAATTTGCATGGACGAACAACCCAAGCCGTTGCGGGCCGAAACGCGGACGCCGCGCCCCGCGCCCAGGACGGCCCGCCACCTGCGACTACGCATACGTACGGCGCGGTGTCTGCTCCCTCTGGCTCTTTGTGGAACCGCTGGGCTCGTGGCGCACGGCCCAGACCATCGCGCGGCGGACGGCTGTGGGCTGAAAGCGCCAGGTGCAGACCCTGGCCAATCACCCGCGCTACCGCTAAGCCGAGAGTCTGACGCGGGCCTGCGATAACCTGAACATCCATATCTGCGCCTCTTTCTACCGCGCGTTCCCGCCTGCCTAACGCCCGGCGCCTGGCGCGCCGCGTGCGCTTGGCGTTTACGCCCCAGCACGGCAGCTGGCCACAGGGCCGAACCGGAACTGAGCGGCCTGACGCGTCAGGCCCTAGCTCCGCGCAGGACGACGCAGACCGCGATCCATGCGCAGGTGGCCGCGTGGGCGGAAGCTCGCCATGCGGCCCCAGACGGGCCTCAACGGGCAGTTCCGCACCGCGGACGCCCGCGTGCGCCTCAAAAAACTGTACCCTACAATTGAAACCTGACGATATGCTAGAAGCCGCTCAAGCATTCTTCGCGCGCGTGCAGGGTATTGCCTTCCGTTCGGGCATACAGCGCGGCATTCAATCGTTCGTTCTGCTCCAAGGTCAGAGTGAGCAGTTCGTTCAGGTAGCAGCGGACCTCTTGCAACAGAGTTTCCCGTATCGGTCCAGATCGGCCGGGTCGTTATTGCATGTGCCGATCTTAAGCAGGGGTAGTAGATTATCTCTCAAATCGTCCTTGTCCACGTCCAAGCCTTTCGGCGACAAATCGGTTCTGACATCCACCCCTTGATTGGCCTGCGACGCCAAGAAAGCTTTCTGCACGAGCTGTCGGTTCCACGCGGGCGCTTGACTGATCAGGCGCACGTCATACAGGTCACGCGCCTTGCTGCGTCCGATCAGGGCGTTCAGTTTGCCCGCGGCCACGTCATAAGGCGCGGCGATTAGAATCTCCCGGGTTTGGTAGGGTTCCATTGAATGCGCGACGAGTCTTTGCGGAGGATAGAGCAGGATTTCAGGATCGAAATTAATATCGAGCTTGATGACGTCAATAGGAACATGTCTGTCCTCAGCTTTCACTGTATAAAGGATTTCCCATAACTTGTAGCCTGTATGTCGGTCGCGCTTTGCGGGCAGGGTCTCGCCAAAGCGGCGCAACACGCCCTTAAGCGTATCTTGCGTCCGCTCCAAGTCGGATAGGACATTGCCGCGGTAAATCAAGTCCAAGTCCACGGACAAGCGTTCCATGGAGGCATGAAACATATGCAGAGCGGTGCCCCCGTACAGAACGAAGCGGCCCTGCAAATCTTCATGCTGGTTGATAGCGTCCAGTACTTGCAGCGAACGCAGGGTTTTCTCCAGAGCTGCGCCTTGAAATCGGTACTGCCGTTGCATCTGGGCGATGAGCGCGGGCGTGATATCCATCAATACTGTCGCCAGTCTCGTTCCAGCAGCCAGCGGGGGGCCGTCAATTTCCATTTAGGGAAATAGCGGTATTCCTCATAGCGGTTGCGGCGACGCTCCAAATCGCAGCCGCGGCGCGGCAGGCGATCCCGGAGCGGGTCGGTCGCGTCCGCGTCAAAGCCCCACTCATCCTGGTAAAAATCGAGAATGAAGCCTACTTTGGCGCAGGTGCTTGGACGGCGCAGAGCCAAGGCATAGACCACCATGCGCCGAACATCGATGGTCTTTCCAGGTTCCAGATAGGGGTAGACAAGGGCCGCCTGGTCGTACCCATGCATGATCTCGTCCCATCCGCCGCACAGATGCGGGCGGTCTACGATGTCGACCAACGTACGCTCCAAGGTCGTCACGCGGAGGTGGCCGCAGTAGGTGCGCGTGGTCTCCATGTCCTCCCGCCCGGCGTCCATGAGGGCTTTCGGACAGGGGGTTCCGCGGATCAAGCCGCTGCTTACGCGTAAAGGCGGCGCGGGACGACGGGCGGCGTAAATGGCATGAAACCATACGCTGTACGCGCCGCCGTAGCATTCAAGAGCCGTATGGTAGGCCAGTACGGCATCGGACGTCATGCGGGAAGCTACGTACTGGAGAGCGGGGGCCGGATCGTCCTTGCCGCTGGGAACGTATAGCCCCCGTTTCAGCTGCTGTATCCGTCCGGCGTCCCGGCACTTCCGCAACATGCGCGCAGATCGGCGGGCACCGGTCGCGGACTGCTCCGCCCAATACGCCTGGAACTCGCGTGACCTAAAAGCGAGGCGCGTTTTGAAAAAGGGTTCGCACAGGAGGAAATCGTAGTCCTGCATAGGAGGCAAGCGTACGGAGTCTTCAAAGACAAGTACGAATTATAACTTGGCGCTGTGGCCCAACGCTACATGGCGCCCGAAGCGCGGTTCTTCCTGCTTCGAGACAGAGCCTGTCTTTACGGCGACCATGGTCGTGGACGCGGCCGGGATTTAACCGCGCGGACAGGGACGACCGCGGCCCGCGCCTTGATGGATAAGCGGACCAGAGACTCATCGCCGGCACTCGGCATGGAATGAAGAGAGGCTTTCCTGCCACAAGATCCCTCGCCCATAACGCAGGAGGCGCCTCGCCTGAATCTGCGCGTTGGGTTCTGCCCTGTGTCGGTGACGCCTACTTGCAAGCAGCCGGGGATCCGCTGACCGTCGCAGGTCGCGGGGAACCTTCCGCGCAAACTTGACCGGGTTGCCTCCCTCCCTCCAAGCAGAGCTTGGCTTTGATGCCTACGCGAGAAATCCGTTGCGCGCCTGATCTGTCCTTGGCAGATGATCATGCAACCGATCCGATGGCGTGGGGCGTTTACGGCCCTGCGGGACCGCGGCCTCGGCAGGCCGGACCCGGAATGGAGCGTCCGGCCATAGAGAGATCTGCGGATAACGAGCCACAATATCGCGTAACGTCAGCCTGCCGGGAAGGCAGAACCCGCGGCATCGGCGCACAAGGATCCGCGGTCCAAATGTCCAAGCCTCAAAGCTGGGCCTATGTCTAGCAGCCCCTTGTCCCTGCGTTTATATCTTCTGTACGTCAGCCGCCTGCTGTGACGAACGGTCAACGAGCGAGGCAGCAATAGGCGTTGCGCGGACGACCGCGGTCGCGCATCGTCTCCGCAGACGGTTCTTCCAACGCTTCAAGGGCCCAATCTCCGCGAAAAAGCCATGGCATGCCCGAGGGTCCAGCCGTCATGACGGCCTGAGATTTGCCTGCGCGTTTCTCTTTCCCGCGCGGGTTCGGGACGGAAACGAGGCCGCGGCCCAGGTCTTGGCGACGAGACGCGCGTACGTTCTTGCCCGGCGCCTTCATTTACAATGTTCTCGTTTTCTCCGCAACGGAAAACTCGAGATGCCCAGTCCCCGTCCCAGCCGACACAGCCAGAACTTTCTGGAAATTATGTTGATGATCATCTTGATCACCATCGTAGCGCTGTCCATCTTGCTGATCATGGGAACCGATTTGCGCCTCTTCGTCAACGACCTGCTCTCCACCTGGTTCCCGGCGCAACCGGCAGGCGGCTAACGACAACCTGCGCCCTGGGTTGTCCCCGGGCGCGGGGTTGGCGGCCAACCCTGATTGTCCGTCCTTACCCGCAGAGGGTCTGAATCAGTTGCAGGTATTGCCTCTTCCCTGCTTCCAACTGGGCCAGCGTGATGTATTCGCCTACCGTATGCGCTTGCGCAATGTCGCCCGGCCCCCACACCGCGAGCTCCGTCAGCGCGTCGTAGACGGACGCTTCCGTGCCATAGGGCACGGTAATGGCTCGGTCATGGCCCGAGAGGCGGCACAGCAAACGCATGAGATCGCCGTCCTTGCGGCCATAGAAATACCCGATCTCGAACTTGGTCGTCTCCAGCTGGTGGGCCGCCGCGCGGCGCTCGATGTAACGGACGGCGCGCGCAAAGCCGGCATCGGGCATATGGCGCACGGACAGGGCGCAGCGCGTACGTCCCGCCGTCACGTTGGAGGCGCAATCGAAATCCGTGACCGTCATATTGAAGCCGTTGGTGGGCGGGTCGAACTCCTCATTGCGGAACGTCTGGTCCGTCAGGAAGATACGCTTCAACCGGGTCATTTCCGCCATGAAGGGCGCGATGCGAAAGTTGGATGAATCCCCCAATTCGGTGCTGGAGTGAGCCGCCGCGCCGTGCGCCGTCACGGACAGGAAAGCGCCGCCCTTGTGGGCGTACACGGGCGCCATCAGGGTCGGTTCGGTCACGATGCCCGCGGCCGGTTTGCCCTCTTGCAGGATGCGGGAGCGCGCGGCAATGCACTCGGCTCCGCGATGGCCGACTTCCTCGTCCGCCGAAAAGACCAGGTACAGCGGGCGTTGCAGCTGGGCGAAGCCGAAGGCCTGGGCGGCGCACAACGCGGCGGCGATCGGGCCCTTCATGTCGCAACTGCCGCGGCCTACGATCCGGTCGTCCCGCACCTGGCTCTGGAAGGGACGCCACCCGTCCAGGCCGGGCACGGTGTCGGTATGCATGAAGAAAGCCAGGCCCCCGGTTCCGGATCCGGCCCGCGCGACCAGATTATGCTTGGTTACGCCGCGGGCGTCCGCGTAGGCGAGGCGTTCCGTCTCCAAGCCCGCCTGCGTTGCCCAGCGTTCGCAGAATTCGATAATCGCGCGGTTTTCGTCTTTGGACACCGATTCGATTTCAATTAAGCTGCAAGCCAGACGGATCAGTTCGTCGTTCACGTTGCGCCAGCCTTTCCTGTGTATGGGGAGGCAAAAAGTGCGGCGGGCGTCATTCAGCGCCCGCCGCATCGCCGTCTCTATATGGTATTACACCGGGAGGCATCCGGCAGCTGGCCTGGCCGCCGCCTGCCGTTGCGGCCAAGGCCGCGGCAGCCGTGTCGTTTCGCTTCTCAACTCAGGACGAATGCCTGTGATTATGAATACTGCCTTAGCCAAAATGAAGGCCGGCCAGGCCGCGCTGGGTTTGTCCTTGGGTCTGGGCACGGCGGCGACCGCGCTGGCGCTCAGCCAGAGCGGAGCCGATTTCGTCCTGCTGGATCGGCAACACGGCATTTGGGACGAATCGGAAATCGGCCGCGCAATCGGCGAAATCCGGCTGGGCGCGGCCATGCCCATGGCCCGGGTCGCGCGCAACGACTATGCGCTAATCGGCCAGCTGCTGGACAAAGGCATGCTGGGCATCGTCGTGCCGATGGTCAATACGCCGGAACAAGCCCAGGCCGTGGTTGACGCCTGCCTTTTGCCGCCCCGCGGCCAACGTTCATGGGGATGGAACCTGGCCCAACGCTACGGTCCCGACTACGCGGCCAGGATCAACGACGAACTGTTCGTCTGCGTCCAGATCGAAAGCGCCTTGGCGGTCCGCAACGCAGAGGCCATTTTGGAGACGCCCGGCATTTCCGGATGCTGGTGCGGCCCTTCGGACCTGGCTTTGTCCCTGGGCTTCCTGCCGCAGGCCATGAACGACCGGGACGAACACAAAGCCGCCCTGGACGCCGTGCGGGCAGCCTGCCGCGCGACGGGCAAAATCCCCGGCATTGCCTGCAGCAGCCTGGCGGACGCCCAGCGACGTTTCGACCAGGGCTTTCGTTTCCTGACCGTGTCCAGCGATCTGGGTTTGCTGGCGGCCAGCGCCCGGCACGCGATCGCGGATATGCAGGCGCATATGGAGGCCAGCGCGTAGCCGGCGGCGCGTTCAGGCGCCGTGCGCGCCGGCCGCCAGCTCCCGGGCCAAAGCCTCCGCCGCAGCGAGCCCGTTCTCCTGCCCGGCCGCTTTGACCAAGGCGGACCCTACGATTACGCCTTCGACCAGGGATGCGACCCGGGCGGCCTGCGCCCCCGTGCTGATGCCGAAGCCCAGGCACAGCGGCGTATCGGTATAACGCCTGAGCTTGGCCACCAGGTCGGTCAGGTACGCCGGCAACGCGGCCCGGGCTCCCGTGGTGCCGGCCACGCTGACCAAATAGATGAAGCCGACGCTTTGGCGGGCTACCAGTTCGATGCGTTCCGGCGAACTGGTGGGCGCCAGGAAATACACCAAGGCCATCCCGGCGGCGCGGCACAAGTCTTCCAGTTCGGCGCCTTCTTCCGGCGGCAAATCCGGTACGAGCAGGCCGTCGAACCCGCATTCCTGCGCGTCTTGCACGAATGCCGGCAGGCCGTAGTTGAACAGGGGATTGAAATAGGCCATGCCGCAAAACGGCTGGTCAAGGCCTGCGGCGCGCAGTTCCGCTCCCATGCGCAGGCAGTCCGCGGTCGTGGCGCCTTGGGCCAGGGCCTGGTGCGTGGCCGCCTGGATCGTCGGGCCGTCGGCCAGCGGATCGCTGAAAGGAAACCCGATCTCGAACAGGTCGGCCCCCGCGGCGGCCAACCGTTGCACGACGGCCAGGGATTGCGCCCGGTCGGGATAGCCCATGGGATGGTAGGGCATGAACGCGGCGCGGCCGGATCCCTGCCGGCGCGCGAAAGCCGCCTGAATGCGTTGCAACCCGGAAGGAGCGTTCATGACCTGCCTCGTTCCTGGCGCGGCGCTGGCGGGGCAGGGGCCAGGGCCTGCATGGCCGTGTCCAAATCCTTGTCGCCGCGGCCGCTGAGATTGACCAGAATGACGTCGTCCGCGGCCAGCTGCGGAGCCAGTTCCAGCAGATAGCCGATCGCGTGCGCGCTTTCCAGCGCCGGAATGATGCCTTCGTACCGGCACAAGGCCTGGAAACCGGCCAGAGCCTGGTCGTCCGTGCAGTATACGTATTCCACCCGCTGGCGATCCCGTAACAAAGAGTGCTCCGGTCCGACGCTGGCGTAATCCAGGCCGGCGGAAATGCTGTGCGTGAGCGCAATCTGGCCGTCTTCGTCCTGCAAGACGTAACTCTTCGTGCCGTGCAGCACGCCCAGTCGGCCCCGCCGCGGATCGGCGAAGCGCGCGGCGTGCGCGCCGCTGGCGATGCCGCGGCCGCCGGCTTCCACGCCGATCATCCGCGTCTGGCCGTCCATGACGAACGGATGGAAGAGGCCGATAGCGTTGCTGCCGCCGCCCACGCATGCCAACAGGACGTCCGGCAACCGCCCCGGCCCCGTCTCCGGGGCCAGCATTTGCGCCCTGGCTTCGCGTCCGATGACGGACTGCAGATTGCGCACCATGACGGGATAGGGATGGGGGCCCAAGGCGCTGCCCAACAGGTAATGGGTGGTATCGACGTTCGTGACCCAGTCCCGGATGGCCTCGTTGATGGCGTCCTTGAGCGTCTGGCTGCCGCTGTCCACGGCGCGCACCTCGGCTCCCAGGAGACGCATGCGGAAGACGTTGGGCGCTTGACGCGCCATATCCACCGCGCCCATGTACACCACGCATTCCATGTCCAGCAGCGCGCACGCCGTGGCGGTCGCGACGCCGTGCTGTCCGGCGCCGGTTTCGGCCACGATGCGCTGCTTGCCCAGCTTTTCCTTCACCATCAGGGCCTGGCCCAGGGCGTTGTTGATCTTGTGCGCGCCCGTATGGGCCAAATCCTCCCGTTTGAGGTAAATTTGCGCCCCGCCCAAGTGCGCGCTCAGACGTCGGGCCGGCGTCACGGGCGTGGGCCGGCCGACGTAGGCGCCCAACAGGCCTTGTAACCGGGCCAGGAAAGCCTCGTCCTGCAAGGCCTCCGCGTGCAACCGCTCCAATTCCTGCAACGCGGGCATCAGGGTTTCCGGCACGTACTGGCCGCCGTAAGGCCCGAAGCGGCCTTGGCGATCAGGGTAAACCTGGCTGTACTGTTCGGCGGTAAAGACGGACGCAGCAGACATGAAACACCTTCATTCCGTGAAGTGACGGCGGAGCTCTCGGCGCATGACGTCCAGATCGGGCGCGACGGCAGTCCAAAGCTCAAAGGCGCGCGCGCCTTGCCGCAACAGCATTTCCAGGCCGTCGAGGCCGGCGGCGCCGCCGGCCCGCGCCGCGGCCAAAAAACGGGTTTCCAACGGGTTGTACACCAAATCGTAGGCCCGCATCCCCGGCCGCCACGGGAAATCCGCCGGCAACGGGGACGCTTCGACGCGCGGATGCATGCCCACGGAAGTGGCATTGACCACCAGAGTCGTTTGCGGCGCCAAAGCCGCCAATTGCGCGTCGCGTTCCAGGATCCGGCATTCCGCCCGGCCGCCCGGCGGTTGCAGCTCGGTCCACAGGCGACGCGCCTTGTCCGGCGTCCGATTGCGCAAGGCGATCCGCGGGCATCCCGCGCGCGTCAAGGCGAAGACGACGGCGCGCGCGGCCCCGCCCGCGCCCAGAATCAAGGCCCAGCCCGCGTCCGGACGCCATCCTTCCGCCTCCAGGGCCGACAGGAAACCGTACGCGTCGGTATTGTCGCCCAGGATTTCGCCGGCGGGGGTGACCGTCAACGTATTGGCCGCGCCGACCGCCCGCGCCGTCTCCGAGGCCTGCGTAACCAGGCGCAAGGCGTTCCGCTTGTGGGGGATGGTGACGTTGGCGCCGGCAAAGCCCAGCGCGCGCAACCCGTCCACCGCCTGGCGCAGGCAGGCCGCGTCGGCGGGCACGGGCAACGGCAGATACACCCAGTCCAGGGCCGCGGCCCGGAAAGCCGCGTTGTGCATGCGCGGCGAAAAACTGTGATCCACGGGCCAGCCGATGAGGCCGACTTTCCGGGTGCGGGACGTGACGGCGTTACTCACGTTCTTCTTCCTCGACCACGTCGGCGCCCAATTGCGTCAAGGTTTGCGCAAAGCCCGGAAAGCTGTCGTCCGTGACCTGCGCGTCCTGCACGACCGTGTCGGCGTCCGTCAGCAGTCCGGCCACGCTCAGCATCATGGCCAGGCGGTGATCCCCGCGGCTATCCACCGTGCCGCCCCGCAGCGGGGTGGGGCCGCGGACGACGAAACCGTCCGGCGTGCCTTCCACGTCCGCGCCCAGCCGCCTGAGCTGGGCGACCGTGTCGGCGATGCGATCCGATTCCTTCACCCGCAACTCCTGCGCGTCGCGAATCACGGACGTGCCTTCCGCCTGCGTGCAGGCCAAAACCAACAGCGGCACTTCGTCAATCATGCGCACGACCAGATCGCCGCCGAAGGCGCCGGCCCGGAGCGGACTGTGCTGAATCACCAGATCCGCGGCGTCTTCCCCCCCCTCCGTCGTGGGCTGGAGGCGGGCGATGGAGGCCCCCATGGCCTGCAAGGCATCCAGCAGGCCCGTGCGCGTCTCGTTGCACCCTACGTTCGCCAGACGTATGCGGCTGTCCGGCGTCAGGGCCGCGGCTACGACCAGGAAGGCCGCGGAGGACGCGTCGCCGGGCACGCGCATGGCCAACGGCTGCAAGCGCGCGGGCGCGCGGCTGACGAGGCTGCGCCCGTCCGTTTCTTCAATGAGACCGCCCATCGCGCGCAACATGCGTTCGGTATGGTTGCGCGTGGGACCGGGCTCCGTGACCACGGTTTCGCCGATACTGAACAGACTGGCCAGCAACAGGCAACTCTTGACCTGCGCGCTGGCCACCGGCAGGGCATAGACGCAGCCGCGCAAGCCGTCGGTCGCCGGGACGAACGTCAGGGGCGCGAAGCGGTCGCCGCCGCGGCCATGCACGTGCGCGCCCATCCGTTGCAGAGGTTCAATAATCCGCGCCATGGGCCGTCCGCACAATTGCCGGGTGCCCGTCGCGACGCTGGTGAACGCCTGCCCGGCCAGGAGGCCGGCCAGCAGGCGCATGGTCGTGCCTGAATTGCGGCAGTCCAATACCGCCCGCGGTTCTTGCAACCCGCGCAAGCCCGCGCCGCGTATATGCATTTCCCCGGGGGCAGCCAGGTCGATGCGCGCGCCCAGGGCGCGCATTACGTCCACCGTCGCGCGGCAGTCCCGACCGTCCAGAAACCCGACGATGCGCGAGCGGCCGTCCGCGAGGCTGCCCAGCAGAACGGCGCGGTGGCTGATGGACTTGTCGCCGGGAATGCGCGCCGGGCCCCGCAGCGGCGCGCCGGGCCCGATGCGCAACCGTTTTCGCTTCATATGGCCGGTCGCTTGCGGGCTTCGTATTCGGCGAACCACGCCTGCCGCGCGCGCCGGTTGGCCGACAGGCGCTGAACCAAGGCCTCCTCGTCCTCGGCTTCCAGCCACGCGCGCAGCTGCATGATGTGCCGAATGAAAAGATCCAGTTGCCGGCCGATGTTGTCCCGATTGGTCATCAGGATGTCCAAAAACATGCTGGCTTCGCTCGCGGCCACGCGCGAGGTGTCCCGAAACCCGCCGGCCGCCAAATCCCAGACTTCCGGCTCGTCCTGCCCAATGGCGGCTACGGTGCGCACGAGCGCGCTGGACACCAGAAAGGGCAGGTGACTGATGGCGGCCACGACGCGATCGTGCTTGCGGGCATCCATGGTGACGGGATGCGCGCCGACCGCATGCACCAGCTGGGTAAACAGGGCCAGCGCGTCCGGACTGGTGCGGGGCAGGGGCGACAACACCCACACCGCGTTTTGGAACAGGCCCGGTTCCGCCGCATCGAACCCGCTCGTTTCCTTGCCGGCCATGGGGTGCGTGACGAGGGGTTGCGCCTGCGGCGGCAGCGCGGCCATCGCCTCGCTGACCCGGACGCTGGTGCTGCCTACGTCAACCACGACGGCCCCGGGCTTCAGGCGCGGGCCCATGGCCTGCACCTGCCGTATGGCCGCCCGTACGGGGGCCGCCAGCACCACGATATCCGCTCCCGCCACGCCGGACTCCAAACGGTTCGTGCCCTGATCGATAACGCCCCGCCGAATGCCCTTGGCGACGGACTGGGCAGAGCGGCTGACGCCTCTGACCTCCCGGCACAGGCGGAGGCGCTTGAGGTCCATGCACAGACTGGCGCCAATCAGGCCCAGGCCCACCACGGCGATGCGGCAATCGGCTAACTGCGCGGGCATGCGAAATCCCACTCGGCGCGCGGGGCCGCGGCCTAGCCGAACCCGGCCTACAGCTCCCGCCCCACGGCCCGGGCGACCGCCCGCATCTCGTCAACCAACTTGCGAAACTTGGGGAACGTCAGGCTTTGGGCCCCGTCGCTCAGGGCGGCCGCCGGATCCGGATGAATTTCAATCATGACGCCGTCCGCCCCCGCGGCCACGGCGGCTTTGGCAATCGGCGCCACCAGCTCCCATTTGCCCGTGCCGTGGGAGGGATCGGCCACGACGGGCAAGTGGGTGAGTTGCTGCAGCGCCGGAATGGCGTTGACGTCGAAGGTGTTGCGCGTGTACGTCTCGAAGGTGCGAATTCCTCTTTCGCACAACATGACCTGCATGTTGCCGGCGCTCAGAATGTACTCGGCGCTCATCAGCAATTCCTCCAAGGTGCCGCTCAGGCCCCGTTTGAGAAACACCGGCTTCCTGGCCTTGCCCAAGGCCTTGAGCAGAGGATAGTTCTGGGTATTGCGCGCCCCGACCTGGAAGATGTCCGTGTACTGTTCCACCAAGGCAATGTCTTCGCTGCTCATCACCTCGGTGATGATGGCCAGTCCGGTTTCCTCGCGGGCCTCCGCCAGGTAGGCCAGCCCTTCTTCGCCCATGCCCTGGAAACTGTAGGGCGAGGAACGGGGCTTGAAAGCGCCGCCCCGCAGAAACTGGATGCCCGCCTCCTGCACCGCGCGCGCGCAGGCCAGGATCTGCTCGCGGCTCTCGACGCTGCAGGGGCCGGCGAACACGGCGATGCGCTTGCCGCCGATTTGCGCCCCGTTGACGGAGAATACGCTGTCGTCCTGGGTGAAGTCCTTGCTCGCCGCCTTGAAGGGTTTCATGATCCGCACCGCTCGTTCCACGCCCGGCATGACCTCGAAGGCGTCCTTGGACAATTTGTGCTCGTCGGCGCCGATGATGCCGATGATGGTCCGGGCCTCTCCCGTGCTGATATGGACGTTAAACCCCAGGTCTTCGATGTGTTTGGCGACGCGGGCCGTCTCGTCCGCCGCGGCGCCTTGTTTCATCACTATGATCATCGCGTGGGCACTCCTTGCTACTGCTGGCGTAAACGAATGGGCGTTGACTCAGCGGGAACGGGCCTGCCGTTCAGGCTCTGTCCCGGGCCTCGGCGTCGGCGGGCGGCCGGGCACGCGGATAGCTGCCCAGCAATTTGACGAAGGCGGCGCGGGCCAACAAGTGCATCAAGGCCTCGTTGACGCGCGCGTCCTGGAAATGTCCCAGGAAATCCATATAGAAGACGTAATTCCATTGGCGCGTCCGGCGCGGGAAGCTGCTGATGTTCGTGAGATTGATGCCGCGTTCGGCGAAGATCTGCAAGGCCTCCACCAACGCGCCGGGTTTATCGGCGACGGCGAACAGAACCGACGTTTTGCAGTCGTCCGCGGGCGCGGCCTCTTCGTGCCCGATGACGAGAAAGCGCGTCAGATTGTTGCGCTCGTCTTCAATGCCGGCATCGGCGATTTCCAACCCGTAGCATTCCGCGGCGTAGCGACTGGCGATAGCCGCGTAGTGGGGTTCGGGATCGTCGGCCAAGGCCTTGGCCGCGCCGGCCGTGTCGTACCAGTCGACCGGCTGGTACTGACGCGCGGCGAGATAGCCGCGGCACTGCTCCAGGGCCTGCGGATGGCTGCGCACGTGGGTCACGGCCGCTTGGCATCCCGGCACGACCAGCAGGTTGTGTTTCACGGCGTGGTGGATTTCGGCGGACGCCTTGAGATCGTGGTTGAGCAACAGCGTGTTCACTCCGGTCACCGTCCCGCCCAGCGAATTCTCGAAGGGCAGCATGCCGCAGTCCGCGGCGCGGCGCTCCACCTGCGCGAACAGTTCCGGCAAGCTGCGGCACGGCAACGTGGCCAGCTCGGGTTCGGACCGGAAATGCAGGCGCAGGGCTTCTTCCGAATAGGCTCCCTGCTCGCCTTGAAAAGCGACGATCATGGCTCCAGGCCTTGCTTGCGCATCTGATCTTCCACCCATTGGTTCAATTGCCGAATGTCTACCGGCGGCAATGCGGACTGATCCGGTCGCAGCGCGATCGCCTTGCCCAGATACACATGATGGATGGCCTCTTGTCCCTTGGCCGTGTTCCAATGGACGAGAATGCGCACGCACAGGGGCAACCCGTCCGGCACCGGGATTTCATGGCCGCAGAGCAGAGGCACCTTCATCCAGCCCAACTGGCGGGCGGCCGTAGCCGGAAAAACGGCCGTCAAGTCCGGAGTAGTCGTGAAGATGGCCGAGGCCACGTCTTCCGGCGCAATGCCGTTGAGCCGGATCATCATGGCCAACAGTTCGCGCGTAGCCGACAGAATCTCCTGGGCCTCGTCACGCGTTACGGTAATGGCTCCGCGCACTCCTCTGCAGCGAATCATAGGCTTGCCTGGCGTCCGTCCTGCCGGAACCGCAGCCGCCGGTCCAAGCACAAAAAAAGGCGATCTTCGTTCAAGACCGCCTTCACTGCGCCTGGCAAACCGTGACCTCGGGCCGTTAGTTCATCTCAGGGCTGTGAAGCGTCCCCCGCGTAGGTAAAGCAGTAAAAATAGAAGCCGCGGCCGTCCGCGCGGCAGGCCCTGGCCGGGCCTAGGCCGCCGGCCACGCGCGATATCCGCAACGCAAAAGTTCGAAGCGAGGAGACGGAAGAACAGCCGACCATGACGCAGTCACTCTAGCACGCCGCGTCCGCCGCCGTCAAAAAAGCGCGTAACCGCGGAACGCCCGGCGACGCGGGCGAACGCGCCGAGACCCATGCCATGCGGCCCCGAGCAAGCCCGCGCGCGCGGAGGCTGTCGTCCCGTGCCCGCGCTCGAGGCGCGCGGGCAGGAAGCAAGCCCGCGCGCGCGGAGGCTGTCGATGCCGCCGTACGCATGCCGCGTTCACGCGGATGCGATGAGCGCGCGTTCCTGCATCAATTCCGCGCTGGACGCGTCGAGCATGGAACGGTCGTAGGCGTCCAGGCTCAGGCCTTCCACGGGCGCGACGAGGCCGTCCCTGACCGCTACCGGAAAGCTGTAGAAGACGCCGGACGGGGTATCGTACTGGCCGTCGCTCCAGATGGCCATGCTTACGCTGCGTCCCGGTTCCGTCCCGGCGTGCCAGGACCGGACGTGATCGATCAGGGCGCTGGCCGCGCTGGCCGCGCTGCTTTGGCCGCGTCGATCCAGGATTTCCGCCCCGCGGCCCTGCACGCGGGGAATGAATTCCTCGCGCATCCAGCGGACGTCGCGGAACAAGGGCCAGTCTCTGTGCCCGTCGATCTGGGCGTGCGCCAGGCAAGGGTACTGCGCGGCGCTGTGGTTGCCCCAGATGGCGACGTTGGCCACGCGGTCGGGGCTGACGCCCGCTTTCAAGGCGACGGCATTGACGGCCCGGTTCTGATCCAGCCGCGTCAAGGCCGTAAACTGGCTGGGCGGCAGGTCAGGCGCGTGGCGGCTGGCGACCAGGCAATTGAGATTGGCGGGATTGCCCACCACCGTCACGCGTACGTCCGCGGCGGCCTTGCGATTCAAGGCTTGGCCCTGGGCCTGGAAAATAGGCATGTTGGCGTGAATCAGCGCGCTGCGCTGGAAGCCTTTGGGACGGGGGTGGGCGCCGACCAGCAGCACGTACTGCGCCCCGTCAAAGGCGGGTTCGGGCTCGGCATGCAGGTCCACGGAAGCGAGCAAGGGAAACGCGCAGTCCTCCAATTCCAGGGCTACGCCTTCCAACGCGGGCATGGCGGGCGGGATCTCAAGCAGCGACAGGGCGACTTTCTGCGCGGGGCCGAACAAGGCGCCGGCCCCGATGCGGAAGATCAGGGCATACCCCACGCTGCCGGCAGCGCCCGTAACTGAAACGCGGACAGGATTGGACATGGAACGCAACCGCGGTACGCCTCCGATACGCGAGGGCAGACGCCGGCCCGGCCGCGGGGCGCGCAGGCCGATACGCGCTCTGCCCAGAATGACGGCAGGATTAATTATAGATCAACTTATGCCGCAATTCAAAGATGGCACCCGGCGCGGCAACGGGCCGGGCCTTTTCGATTGCCTACGGAAATTGGATAGGATTCAGGCTCGGCAGGGGCGACGGATTGGTCCCGACCCTGCGCATCACTCCGCGGGCGCCCAACGCAATGCTTGAACGAACAGGTCGCAAACTGCTCGCGATCGTGGAAGAACCCTTGGTCCGGGCGCTGGTCCGTTGGCGGCTGACGCCCAACCGCCTGACCTGGTTAGGGTTGGGGTTGGCGGCGGGCACGGCGCTCCTCATCGCGTCCGGCTTCCTGCGCATCGGCGGCCTCGCGTTTCTGCTCGTCTCCGCTACGGACAGTTTGGACGGGCTGTTGGCGCGCCGCACCGGCCAGGTCACCCGGTTCGGCAGTTGCCTGGACAGCACGTGCGACCGGCTGTCCGAAGCGCTCGTCCTGCTGGGCCTCGTGGCGTATCTGCAGCAATGCCCGCAGCCCTGCGGCATGGTTTTCCTCCATGATCTCCGCTGGAGCCTGCCCCTGGTCTATGTCGTCATGGCCGCTTCCCTGACGGTCTCCTACGTTAAAGCCCGCGCCGAGGGCGCGGGCCTGGAGTGCAAAACGGGATGGATGCAACGGAGCGAGCGCATCGTAGCGCTCGGCCTGGGCATGGCCTTCGGGGCCGCGGACGTCGTCCTCGTCCCCCTGGCCCTGCTCCTGGTCATTACGATCGGGCAACGCCTGGCCCATATTGCGCGCCTGGATCGGACGGCGTGAACGCGCGGCAGGCCGGACGGACGCGCCGCGGACGCCAACAGGATTTGGGCATGGGCGCATCTTGCCCTATACTGAGACGCAGAGTTTCGTAATCTGCGGGTTTTCATCGTTCCCGACCTTGCTGCGGCAAACCCGACGTGAAAGTGCAAATCGACCCCGATCTGTTGGCGCGCGCCAAGGAAGGAGATTCCGAAGCCTGCAATGAGCTGTTCGATCTGTGTTCGCAGCACATTTTCAAGTACATTCTGGCGCGTATCGGAGATCCGCAGATTGCCGAGGATCTGACCGGCAACGTTTTCCTCAAAGTCTATGAAGCAATCAAGAATCGGGCGACCTGGAACTGGACCTTCACCTCGTGGCTCTACGCCATCGCCCATAATCAGGTGGTGGATTTCCAGCGGCGGCGCAAGGTAGTCGCTTTTTACCCTATTGACCACCGGCACGAACTTATTCCGTCCAACCAGCCCGACCCCTATTACCCGACGTTGCAATGCCTGGATGCCGAATCCCTGCGGGCGGCCATTGCCCGCCTCCCCGATACCCAGGCGCAGGTCATCAGTTTGCGGTTCCTGGAAGGCTACGGCGTGAAGGAAGTCGCCGCGCTGTTAGGCAAAACGGAGCTCTCCGTGCGGGCCTTGCAGTTCCGAGCCATCCGGAGCTTGCGGGAAACCATGCGCAAGGAATTGGGATAAGGCACGCGAGGCCCTGAACGATGATGAATTGGCAGTCCGCCGCGCGCGACGCGGACGAGATCGATCCGGCGGAACGCCGGCTGGCCGAGATGTTCCACCAGGCGGATCAGTTGGCGGCGGATCCCGTTGCGCTGGACGCGTACCTGGCGTCCCTGTCTCCGCAGGACAAGGCGGAAGTGTCCACGGCCCTGGCCTACGCCAACGCCATCCGCGCGGTGGGCCACGAAGTGCCCCCGTCCATGACGGGCCGCGCGCGCGCCAGGCTGGAGGAGGCGATGGCGGCCGATTTGGCGGCCGCGGCCGAGAACCTGGATCTGGATGCGGACTTCGCCGTCTCCCCGGCGCGCCCGCGCGTTCATCGTTCCTGACCCCTTACGCGCCCCGGCGCGTCCCGATCCGAGAAGGGCATTTCTTGCTCCCCGCGGCCCCTGTCCCTACAATAGCGGGATCGGCGCGCCGCGCAGGCGCCCCGGAGACCCCATTGCCCCGATCGGGAAGTAGCGCCGCTCTTGTTTGAATCCTTATCCCACAAACTCCAGCAGGCGTTCGATCGCCTCGGGCGCAAAGGCAAGCTGACCGAACAAGACGTAGAAGAGGGCCTGCGCGCCATTCGGCTGGCCTTGCTGGAAGCCGACGTCAACTACAAGGTCGTCAAGGACTTCGTCGCGCGCATTCGGGAACGGGCGATCGGCGTCGAGGTGCGGGAAAGCCTCACGCCGGGACAACAGATCGTCCAAATCGTCCACGAAACGCTCGTCGCGCTCTTGGGGGACGCGGCCCCCTTGAGTTTCAGCGGACAAGGTCCGCATGTTTTGGCCCTGGTCGGATTGCAAGGAGCCGGGAAAACCACCATGGCGGCCAAGCTGGCCGTGCATCTGCGGCGCCGCGGCCATACGCCGCTGCTGGTCGCAGCCGACGTGCAACGGCCGGCCGCCATTACGCAGCTGGAAACGCTGGGCGCGCAGATCAACGTCCCCGTATACAGCGAACGCGACACGCAGGCGGTGCCGTCCATCGTGACGCGCGCCGTCCGGCAGGCGCGGGCCAAGGCCCAGACCGTCGCGATTCTGGATACGGCCGGCCGGCTCCAGATCGATGAAGGCATGATGTCCCAACTCGCGGCCATTCAAGACCGTCTCGCCCCGGCCGAAACGCTTTTGGTGGTGGACGCCATGACGGGCCAGGAAGCCGTCAACGTCGCGGCCGGGTTCAACGAGACGATTCGCGTCACGGGCCTCATCATGACCAAAATGGACGGCGACGCCCGCGGCGGCGCGGCGCTCAGCGTACGCCAGGTGACGGGCATCCCCATCAAGTTCATGGGCACGAGCGAAAAGATGGACGGCCTGGAAACGTTCCAGCCGGAAGGCGTGGCCCGGCGCATTTTGGGCATGGGCGACGTATTGGCCTTGATTGAGAAGGCCGAAAGCCTGATCGATCCCGCGGAGGCGGAGCGCCTGACCCGCAAGATGACGAACGAAGGTCTGGACTTCGAGGACTTCCTGAATCACATGCGCTCCATGAAAGCCATGGGCAGCCTCAAGGACATGCTCAGCCTGTTGCCCGGAGCCCAGCGTCTGATGCCGGACATCGACGAAGACGACATGCGCCAGCAGCTGGCCCAGAGCGAAGCCATCATCAGCAGCATGACGCAGCAGGAACGCCGCACGCCGCAGTTGCTCAACGGCAGCCGCAAGCGGCGCATCGCCCGCGGCAGCGGCACGGCGGTGGAGGACGTCAACCGCCTGCTCAAGGATTTTCGGCAGTTGCAGAAAATGATGAAAAAAATGGACTTCCCGGGCCGCGCCCAGTCCGGATCCATGCGCCGCCCGCGGCGCAATCGATCGCTCCTCCAGAGGCGCGGCTAATCGGACGGCAAAGGAGACGACACGCAGATGGTACGGATTCGACTGGTACGCGTCGGACGCAAGCACAAGCCGACGTATCGCATCATGGTGGCTGACTCGCGCGCGGCCAACCGGGGGCGTTTCATTGACAACATTGGCCATTGCAATCCCCGCACGGAACCTGAGGACGTAGTGATCGACGCGGCCAAGGCTTCGCACTGGCTGTCCCGCGGCGCTCAGCCCAGCGCCGCCGTGGCGCGGTTGCTGAAAGCCCAGCGCATCGTGGACGAGAACGGGGCCTTGCAGGCCGCAGTCGACGCGCCCGCGGCCGACGCGGGCCCGGAACCGGACGCGGCCGCCTGAATGCCCAGCCTCTATGGACGCACAGGAAAACATCCGTCAATTGGTCGCGTACATCGCCACGACCTTGGCGCGCAATCCGGACGCGGTGCGCGTGGACGCGGTCCTGGAGAACGGGGATCTTGAGGTCAATCTGATGGTGGCGCAAGACGACATGGGCCGTCTGATAGGGCGTCAAGGCCGCGTGGCGCACGCCATCCGCGCGCTCGTCAAGGCCGCCCACGCGGATCCGGAGCTGCACGTCATGCTCAACATCGATCCCGGGCCGGACGCGGCAGACGGCGACAACGCCGCCGCGCCGTTCAGGGACGCCTAAAGCGCGCCGGCGCGCGTCATGGCCTCATCGGTCGCCGCGCAGGACGGCCGCGATCCGCAAGCCGTCATCGTCGGCCGGGTGCTGGGCGCGCACGGCCTGCGCGGCGAGGTCAAAATCGAATCCCTGACGGACAATCCCGCGCGTTTCCGCCCAGGCAGCCGGATGTCGGTCCAGGCTCAGGGCGCGCCGCGTCCGTTGACGGTCGCGAGCCTGCGTCCCTGGCGCCGCGCTTTGCTGGTTCGTTTTAGGGAAGTTCCCACGCGCACCGCAGCGGAAGCCTTGCGCCACGCCTGGCTTACCGTGCCGCCGGAACAATTGGACGATTTGCCGCCGGGTTCCTACTGGGTGCATGATATAATCGGCGCATGGGTAGAGACGGAAACCGGCCGTCCCGTGGGGCGCGTACGGCAAGTCTTGATGACCGGAGCCAATGACGTGTACGAGGTGGAACCCGACGCTTCCCTGCCGGTGACCGAAACTGTTTTGTTGCCCGCTACGGCGGACGTGATACGCCAAGTGGACGTCCAGCAGGGAGTCGTCAAGGTGAACCTCTTGCCGGGGCTGATAGGACGCGGAGCAGAGGATAGTTCGCCGCAACCTTAAAGGCGGGCGCGCCCGCAACGCAACATCTTTCAACGCCACAAGGATTTCCTGCATCGATGATAGGCGTGATATTGGCTGGCGGCAGCGGCCATCGTTTGTGGCCGCGCAGTCGCCGGCAAACCCCCAAACAATTCCAGGATCTGCTGGGACAAGGCGAGTCGTTGTTGCAAGCGACGTTTCGCCGCGTGGCTCCGGTTCTGGCCGATGCGTGGGTGGTGACCAATGCCGCGACCGCGCATTTGGCCAAGGACCAATTGCCCGCCGTGCCGGCCCATCAAATTCTGTCGGAACCCAGCAGCCGCAATACCGCGCCGGCCATTGCGTGGTTTTTGGCGCACGCCGAACGGGTGGCGGCCGATGACGTAGTCGCCATATTGCCGTCCGACCATTGGGTCAGAGACGGCGCGGCGCTGCGCCAAGCCCTGCGGGAAGCCGCGCGCCTGGCGCAGGCCGATCGCTTGGTGCTGCTCGGCGCGCGTCCGGATCATCCCCATTGCGGCTACGGCTACATCGAAATCGGCGACGCCCTCGCCGCGGCCTCCGCGTTGCGCGCGTACGCCATTCGCCGCTTCCAGGAAAAACCTTCTTTGGCCGCGGCGCAAGCCATGGTGGCAACGGGCGGTTTTCTGTGGAACTGCGGCATCTTCGTGAGCCGCCTGGGGCATCTGAGGGAGATGTTCCGGACAGGGGCCGCCGACATGCTGGCCGCGGCGCACGCGCCCGGACCGGAGCACGCGGCCTGGGCGCGCCTGCCGGCCATCAGTTTCGATTACGCCCTCGCCGAAAAGGCCCGCGCCGCCGCCGTGGTGCAACTGGAAACGGGATGGACTGATCTCGGCAGCTGGGATGCGCTGGATCGCATCGCCACCAAAAATGCCGAAGCCAACGCCATCATCGGAGAAAACGTGGTCGCGGTGGACAGCGATCACAATATCGTATGCGCCAACGGGCGCCTGATCGCCATGGTGGGCGTCAAGGATTTGGTCGTCGTCGATACGCCGGACGCCCTGTTGGTGGGGCACAAGGCGCATATGCAAGCCGTCAAGGACGTCATATCGGAATTGAAATCCACGGGACGCAATGGTGTGACATGATCATCGACATCATCAACGACATCGGAGCCAACGCCGTATTGTTCGTCAGAAAGCATTTCCGGTATTTGGCGACGGGCCTCGCCAGTTTGGGCCTGGGCTTGATCTTGGCGTGGTTCGTCTGGCCCGTGCAGTGGGACGGCGCGCGTCCCGCGGATCTGCTGGACGAATACAAAATCTTGATTGTCAACAGCATCGCGGAGGATCAGCGCCTCCTGGAACGGACGGACGTGACGCCCGGCGCCGAGAAAATCCTGGGGTACTTGGCGCAGGATCCCCGCCAGGCCGTGAACGAAGCCGTGGCCCTGTTGCGCGAAGCCGAGAATCTGCAATTGGCGTTCCAGGCCGACGATCAGGCCTTGATCGAAGACAATTTGAGCCACTTGCAGGCCTTGCTGCTTACGCCCCCGGCCGTGCCGGCCGGCGAAGGCCTGCCGACCGTCGCGGAATCCTTGAACCTGGATCTGAACGCGCCGGAGGGCAATCAGTTCATCCGCCTCTTTTCCTGGCTCAGCATTCTGCTGCTCGTCGGCGGTTTCGCCTGGGTGTCGTTTCGCATGATTAGCCCCCGGGGGAATCCCGTGCCGGCTACGGTCAGGTTCAACTCGGATCTGGAAATCGAAGAAGTGGACGCCGAGGAAGAAGAGCCCTACGCGTCGCCCCGGCGCAACGCGTGAGGCGGTTCACGCGGACAGGCCCAAGGCCAGGGCGGTCTCGTTCAGAAAGTCGTCGGTCATGCCGGCGATGTACTCGCCTACCACGCGTTCGGCGGGCAGGCCCGCGCGTCGTTGCGCCTTGAGGGACGGCGGCCAACGTTCAGGATCGGCCGTCAAGAGACGAAAGACCTGCTTCATCGCGCGCAAGCCCGGCTCCACGCGGGAGGCGATGTCCGGGTGATGGTAGAAACACGCGAACAGGTACGCCTTGAATTCCCGGTTCATCCGCTGGTAGGTCGCGGAATGGTCCGCCAGATTGGCCGGGTGGCGCCGGACCTCGGCCAGACTCGCAATGCCGTGGTCCTGCAGATTGCGCGCGGTCGTGCGTACGCAATCGTCCACGGCCAAGGTTACGATCGCCGAAATGAGTTGCCGGCGCGCGGTCGAATCGGCGAAGTCGCCCTCCGGCGCCGCCTCTGCGCCCAGCGCGGCCAGCACCGTGCGCAAAAGCTCCAATTCCTGCCAGCGGGTGCCTGGCTCCCGGGGCGCCGCGCGCAAGCCGCTGCGCAGGTAATCGTCGAAGTCGCTGGAAAGATACGCGATTTCGTCCGCCAGATTGCTGATTTGCGCCTCCAGGGTAGCCCGTTCCTCAGGGCGGAAGCCTACCGCGTCGCGGACAGCGAAATGCGGGTTGTGCTTCAGGATGCTTTCCCTGACCTCGTACGTGAGGTTAAGGCCGGGTTGCTGCGGGCGCCGTTCTTCCAGCTCGGCGACGATGCGGAACGTATGGCGTTGGTGGCTGAACCCGCCCGCCTGGCGCATCAGGGCGTCCAGCGTCTCCTCGCCCGCATGGCCGAACGGGGGGTGGCCCAAGTCATGCACGAGGCAGACGGCTTCCGTCAAATCCTCGTTGCACCCCAGAGTGCGGGCGATGGTGCGCCCTATCTGCGCGACTTCCAGCGTATGGGTGAGGCGCGTCCGCACATGGTCAGGCGCCGGCTGGGGGCGCACTTGCGTTTTGCGCGCCAAGCGGCGAAACGCCTTGGCGTGGATGATGCGGTCGCGGTCGCGTTGAAAGGCCGTGCGGTACGGGTCCTCCGCGTCCGCGCACAGGCGCCCTCTCGAATCCGCGCTGCACATGGCGTACGGGGCCAGCAGGCGCCGCTCGCGGCGTTCCAGGTCGCCCCGGCTCCATAGACGCGGGAGGCGGACGCTAGGATAATCCGACGCCAATATTCTCGCCTCCGTCAATATAGAGCAGGGATCCGGTCACGTAGTCGGATTCAACCAGAAAGCGCAAGCCTCGGATCACGTCGGCCGGCGCGCCCCAGCGCCCCAGCAAGGTTTTGCGCGCCACGCGCGCCCGTCCCGCGGCCGAAAGGCCGGCGGGGGCCAAGACCGGTCCCGGCACGATGCCGTTCACGCGCACCTGCGGCGCCAATTCAGCGGCCAATTGGCGCGTTAACGCCTCCAGGCCCGACTTGGCCACGGCATGAGCCGTGTAGCCGCGCCGCGGGTGGCGAATGGTCAGATCCAGCAGGTTGACGATGGAGGGCGCACGCGCGGCGCGCAGCAACGGCAGCAGTTCATTGCATACGTGGAGGCATCCGTCAATGGAGGCCCGCGTAACTTGGCGCCACAGGGCGTAATCGGCGAAAGGCAACTCTTCGCGCAGAAAGGGACTGGCGGAATTGATCACCACGTCCAGCGGCAGCGCCGGCTGCGCCAGCGCCGTCTTGGCGCGGCGCACGTCTTCCAGGCAGGCGACGTCGCACCGCAGCGCGCGCGCCGGCGGCCCGACGGCCCGCAACAGGTTCAACGTGCGTTGCACGTCGGCGGGGGACGCCTGCCAATAGGTAAAGGTCACGCGCGCGCCGGCGCGCGCCAAGGCCAAACAGACTTCGCGGCCCAAGCGCCGCGCGCCGCCGGTCACGAAGGCCTGCGCGCCGTCCAGATTCATGTAGCGCTTCCCTCCGCAATGCGCCGCGCCGCCCTTGGGCCGGCGCCGCCGGTCCGTGTTATTACGTCATGGCTCCGAGCGATCCGGGATGGGCGGAGCGACTTCCATTTTGCCCTATTCCAAGGCGCTTGCGTATAATAACGGCCAACTGCGTCGCCCGCGCCTGCCGCTTAGCGGGCGGAAAATCAGGACCTGCAACCATGGATCAGACTGACGCCGCCGCTCTTGTCGCGCCCGTAGCCGACGTTGCCCAAGAAGAGGTTGCCGCCCCGTCGGCTCCCAGCCCGGACGCAACCGGCGCGCCGGCCGCAAAGCGGGAAAAAACGATCGTGCCTTTGCGCAAGGGCGACATGCGCCAAGGCGTCGTCAAGCGCATTTTGGAAGACAAGGGCGCGCGCATCGACATCGGCGTGGGCACGGATGCCTTTTTGCCCAAGCGCCAATTTCGGAGCCGGTTTCTGTTCAATCCCGACAAGCTGGAAGGGTTCCAGGCTTCGAAATATCTGCGGCAGGGCGAAACCATTCGGGTTTGGATCCATCATCTGGACCGCGCGAAGAACCGCATCCACGTTACGCTCGTGCGCCCGGACTTCAAGTCCATCCACAAACTGCAGGTCGGCGAAAAGCGACTGGGTTACGTACGCTCGGTCCTGGATTTCGGCGCGTTCGTGGACATCGGTTCCGACAAGGAGGCGCTGGTGCCCGTGTCGCGTCTGTCGCAGCAACGGGTCAGGGACATTCACCAAGCGATCCAGGAAGGCGACGAACTGGAGGTGTGGATCACGGACGTCCACAAACCCAAGGGCGAAAAGTGGCAAATCAATGCCAGTTGCCTGCCGCCCGACGTCATGACCATAGACGATCTGCGACGCGGCGCCAACGTCACCGGCACGGTCAAGAGCTTCACCAAGCACGGCGCGCTCCTGGACGTGCAGGTCGGCGAGGACGCCTTGTTGCCCTTGGACGAAATCGCCCACGAGACGGTCACGGACGCGACGGCGCACTTGGCGGTCGGCCAGGCCATCGAGGTGGAGATTACGCGCGTCAGCAGTCGCCGCCGCGTCATTGAAGTCAGCCGCAAAAACATGCTGTCCCGACCGGACGAAGAGGACGACGGCACGCGCGTGCCGCCTCCGGACGAACCTTATCTGAACGCGATGGAACTGGCCTTCAAAAAAGCTCACCGGGAGCAAGCCGCGGCCAAGCGCAAGCGTCAGCGCCGCAAAAGCCAAACGGTGGCCAGCGATGAACGCGCCGACATCATCGCGCGTACGTTGCAGACAGGTGCGTGAGGGGCATCATTCGCCTTCGTCGCATGTGACTCGGTAGACGCCGGGCGTCGTCCTCTACGGCTCTGTCCGCAACAGTCCCTTGTTCCCCTCAGATCACGCCCTCAATGCGCCGTTCCGTCGCCCCTGATGAACAAGAAGGCGAAATATCCGTCCTCTACGCCTCGCATAACCTCAACCAGCCATCCGCCGGCGGCATTGGCCTTGTTTTCGCACCGCCGCCGGCGGCCGTAGACGCGGCGCACGGCGCCTTGTGCGCCGTGCTGTCTTTCCCTGAGCTGCCCCAAGTGCTGACGCCGGACGAGGCGAACGAGGCGCTGGAACGTCTGATCCGTTACGTAACGGACAGCTATTTCAAGGCGGAACGCGGCGGCGCGGACGTCTTGCAAGAGGTGTTGTCGGGCTTGCATCTGTGCGTGCAATACCTGGGCCAGAATGCGGGGCCGCGCGCCGCGTGGGAAGGGCAAGCCGCCTGCGCCGAAGTGCGCGGCCGCATGCTGAGCCTGGCCTTCAGCGCAGGGACGTTCAACATCGTGACCAAATACGGCGCGGCCGACGTCTTTCCCCCGCTCGCCGGATCGGCCGCGCGGCGGATCGGCAACCGCGGGGCTTTGCGCACCCATGCGTACCAAGCGGAGCTCCGCGGCGCGGGCACCTTTTTCATGGGCACTGACGTCTGGCGCCTGCGCGGCGTGCCGAATTACAAACAGCAAGCGCACAAACAGGATTTGGCGCGGGCCGTGGCGCATGCCCTATCGCCCGTAGGCGAGATTCGAGACGAGTTTTGGCGCAGCCGCAATCCAGACGGCGACATGCCCGGCTTGCTCATGGGCTTTCGGCCGCAAGCGCGGCCTATGGCCTCCGAGGCCTTCACCTTCGTGGCGCCAACCCGACCGGAGGACGCCGTCGAGACGAGCAGCGGGGCGGCGGCGCGGGAAAACGCGCCCTCGCCGCGGCGTCCCGCGGACGCCCAAGGCGCCGGTTCATTGGCTATGCAGGCCGAAATCGCCGGCTTGGAAACGTCCCAGGGAGCCAAGGACGCGCGGCCGCGCATCTGGGGACGGCGGGCCGGAAACAAACTGCGCGAATGGTTCAGCGAAGTCTTTCCCGATCCGCAATCCGACGCGCCCGCGCGCCCGCCCCCGCGGACGCGCGGCGCACCGGACGCGGCGTCCGTGACCGCGGCCGCGTCCAGGTCGGCCGGCACGAGCGCCGGCCAAGCCGCGGATGCCCCTCCCCGCGCGCCGGATCCGCCGCTGTTTCTCCAAACCTGGCGCCGCTTCGAAAAAGCCTGGCAACCCAAGCCGAACCGCAAGGCGCACTCTCACCCGTGGGTGGCCATGACGCTGTTGTTGCTGTTGATCATAGTGCCGCTCGCGACCTGGATCGCCTATAACATCAATGACGATCCGGCCGCCGACTATGACGCTACGGCGACCCTCTTGATGCAGCAGTATCTGGACAACGCCAGAACGTACCTGGAACAGGCGCAGACCGGTTTGGCCCAACAGGAACTGCAAACCGCCAGCAACCTTATTCAGGCGCATATTGAAGCGGGCGGTCTCACGCCCCAGGTCAGAGCGATCCAGTTTGAATTGCAGGCCTTGTGGAACGACGCCTACCAAATCGTGCCCTTGGTCGGTCTGACCGAACCGTTGATACGCTTTGACCGCGACGCGGCGCCGGCCAAAGTCGTCGTCAATACGCAGGATCTCTACGTCCTCCTGGACGCGCGCGCGAACGAGGTGGTCAAGTACCGTTTGGATCTGTTGCAGCAGGAGGGCTCCGGCCATCGCCAGTCGATTTTGCGCCAGGGCAGCTTGGTGGAAGGCGTGGAAGTAGGGCGCATCGTGGACATGGCGTTCCAACCGACCAAAACGGCGCAAAGCGACAAACCCAGCCTCTACCTGATTGACGATCGGCGCAACCTTTTTCAATACAACGACACCGACCTCATTTCCGTGGTGGACTTGGGCCAGCAAAGAGTCTGGGACGCGCCCCGGCTCATCAACTTCTATTCCAATCGCATGTACGTCGTCGACGGCGGTCAAGGCCAGATTTGGCGGTACAACCTGAACGGCAACGCCCGCCAGCAAACCGCGTGGCTCGCCGAGCCCGCCAACCTGAGCCAAGCGATTCGAATGCATGTGGACGAACGGATATGGCTTCTGCTGCACAATAATTCCGTCGTGGTTTTCGGCAGCAACGGCGATCCGGACAATCCCGCCAACATCCAGCATCCTTTCGGCGTCAAGGCCGCCATCGCCCTGGACAGCCGCTTCGTGGATTTGGAAGTCGGAGGCAACCAAAGCGACTATTTGCTGTTGCCCGATCCGGGGCAGGAAAGCATTCTGGTGTTGGACGAGGCCACGGGCGATTTTCTCTATCGCCTGGTCGCGCCGGAAGGCATCGTCAGCCATTTCGACGCCTTGGCGGACGTCGCGGTGCATCGGGAACGCATCTATATTTTGACCCGGGATGTCCTGTTCGAACACAGTTTCGATCCCTGAACGATCCCGCGGGACGCCCGTCGGCCGGATCAGGCGCCCAGCGCGCCCAGGCCCCGCGTCCCGGCCCAGGCGCGCCTCCAGCACCGTCCCAGTCCCTGCGCCCCTGTCTCCGCGCCGGCCGCCGCCCCCTTCCCCGGTCCTGCCCGCGCCGCGTCCGTTGCCCGCAAGGAGGACGGCAGGGACGCAACGCCAAGGCAGAGCGGCGCCGGCCCCGCATCAAGGCCTTTCCTCGTCTTCAATTAACGGCAAGCGGGGCTATCGTCTTTTATAATGGCATGCATCTGCGCAACGAGCGCGGACGGCTCTCTGGACGGCCATGACACGCGGAACCAACGAGCAACCTATGGACTGAACCGATGAACGGAGCGGAGGGCGTCTATCGTTGACGGGCCAAGGTCAGGGGCGCGGGATGCGCGCCGCCGACCGCGGCGCCATCGACCTACGCCTTGCGCAGTCCGGACGGCCTGTTTTTACTCTCCGGTTAGCCTTGGTTGCCTTGCGCCCTACTTTCACAGCGCCTCATGATTCAGCAAGAAGACAGGATCGATTTCGTTGAACCCAGGCCCCAGGCCAAGGCCTCTCGCCGCGTCCAAATTCATTGGCCTTGGGCGGTCACCGGACTGTGCGCCGCGATCGCGTTGGGCGTTCTGCTGGCCAGTCAGAGCGTATACGCCTGGGCGCAGAAGGCGGGACAGGAGACGGTACCCGCGATTGCCCCCGCGGCCTTCGCCCCCGTCGCGGCGCGGGCGGAGGCGGCCGCGCCGGTCGCCGCGCCGCCCGCCCCCGCGGCGCCGCTCTATTTTCCGTCTCTGGATGACGAAACCGCGTTCATAACGTTTGAGGCGTCCCCGCGCGTCAATATTCTCTTGGCCGGCGTTGACGCCCGGCCCGAAGACACCACTTTTCCCCGCACGGACACGATTATGCTGGCCAGTTGGGATCAGGAAGCCCAAACCGTGGATTTGCTGTCCTTGCCGCGCGATCTGTGGGTGCCCGTCCCCCACCCCGATCATCGCTCGACCAAGATCAATCTGGTGTACTCCATCGGCGCCGCGGAAGGCCGCGGCGGACCGTTGCTGAAGGAAACCGTGGCCAATTTCCTGAACCAGCCCGTGCATTACTACGTCTGGGTCAACTTCGACGGTTTCGTACGCGTCGTGGACCAGATTGGCGGCATCGACATTTACGTGCCCCGGGCCATTTTGGACGAAAAGTACCCCACCCTGGATTACGGATACGAAACGTTCGCCTTGCCCGCCGGCCATCACCATCTGGACGGCGCCATGGCGTTGAAATATGCGCGGACGCGGACCCAAGACAACGATTTCAATCGCATCGGGCGCCAACAGGCGGTCATTGAGGCCGTCGTGAAACAGGTCTTCAGTCCCGTCCGCTCCGCCCGGTTACTCCTGGCCGCGCCGGATATCGCCCGCACGGTTTTCGGCCATTTCGAATCCGACCTGGCCCTGGCGGATTTTTTGCGGTTGGCGGGTCAAGCCAACGCTTCCTTGCGGATTGACGAAACCTTGGTGATCGACACCCGTTTGGGCACGGCAAGTTTTTCGGACGAAGGCATGTACGTGCTCATGCCGAACCGGTCCCAAATCCGCACCGCCGTACGGCAATTTTTCCAGGTGACGGAGACGGCGTTGCCCTAGCGCGGATTGCAAGCCCAGAGGCCGGTCGCGCACGGAGTCGCCGACGCAGTCCGCGCGCGTTGGCACCGACCCGCGCGGAACGGCATGGCTTTGGCCCATGACTACCGCATTTTTGCGACCCTATCTAGCCTTGATGCGTCCCCGGCATTGGGTCAAAAACACTTTCTTGTTCTTCGCGCCCCTGTACGATGGCCAGATTTTCAACCCGGCCCTCTATCCCGATCTCCTTTGGGGCACGGCCGGTTTCTGCCTGGCTTCATCCGCCGTATACGCCTTCAACGACGTACAGGACGCGGCCTGGGATCGGAAGCATCCCGCCAAACGTTTGCGTCCCGTAGCCGCCGGCGCGATCGCCCCCCGCGCCGCGCTGGGGGTCTCGGCGTTGTTGGGCAGCTTGGCTCTTCTGCTGTGCTTCGGCACCAGACCCGGGGCCGCGCTGCTGGCCGCGGTCTATATGCTCTGGAGCCTGCTCTATTCTACCTGCCTGAAGAGATTGCCCGCGTTGGATGCCGTAGCGGTATCCCTGGGCTTTCCTCTCCGCGCCGCCGCCGGCAGCCTGTTGGCCCAAGTCGAAAATTTCAGTTTCTGGCTCTACGTATGCATTTTCCTGATGGCCATGTTAATCAGCTTTGGCAAAAGGCACAGCGAACTGGCCGCGCCGGGAGCGGAGCTACGGCCCAGCCTGCAACGCTTCTCGTTGTCCTTCGCGACAGTTCTGGTATGGGTTTTCAGTGCGGCGCTGGCCGTTACCTACGCTTACTACGCCTTGTTCGCCGACACGCGCTTCGCGCCCTTGGGCCTCACCATTCCTTGGGCCTGGATCCCCATCGCCTATTACGTCAAGGCGGTTCTGGTCGATCAGGACGGCGGCAATCCCATCGCTTTGCTGTTTCGCCGCCCGCTCCTGACGGGCAGCATCGTCGCCTATTTCGCCGTTCTGATCTTCATCCTCTACGTCCATCCGCAACCTGGAGCTCTGCCGTTCTGATGAAACCGGCCAATCTGCTGTTCATTCTTTCGGATCAACACAACAGCCAGGCTTTGGGTTGCCAAGGACATCGACACGTCCGTACGCCCCACCTTGACGCCCTGGCCCAGGCAGGCGCCCATTTTACGGCCGCCTATACGCCCTGCCCCATCTGCGTTCCGGCGCGGGCCGCGTTGGCTACCGGCCAGTACGCGCATCGCTTGCGGGCCTGGGACAACGCCTTTCCCTACGCCGGCCGCGTGGCCAGCTGGCATCATCGCCTCCGCGCGGCCGGGCGTACGGTCGTCTCGATCGGCAAGCTGCATTTTCGGAGTCCAGACGACGACAACGGGTTCAGCGCCGAAATCGATCCCCTGCACGTCGTGGATGGACAAGGCGATCTGCTGGGTTGCATTCGGGACGCCCCGCCGCGTCGAGACAAGCGCCCCGGCCTTTTGCAGGCCGGGGCCGGAGAGTCCACCTACCTCGCCTACGATCGGCGCAATACGGAACGCGCGCGTCGTTGGTTACGGGCGCACCGCGCGGACGAAGAACCTTGGGCCCTCTTCTTGTCCTACGTCTGTCCGCACCCACCCTATATCGCGCCGCCGCGCTGCTTTGACGCCTATCCCCAAGCCCTGCTGGACTTGCCGCCCCAAGCCCGCGCGCCGGAGTGGCCCGACCATCCCGCCATCGCGCATTTCCGGCATTTCTTCCGTTTGGCTGACAGCCTGCCCGAAACGGTGCTGCGGAACGCGATGGCCGCGTATTACGGGGCCTGCACGTTTCTGGACGATCAGATCGGACAGGTGTTGCAGGCGGTGGCCGAGTTGGGCCTGGAAACCCGCACGCGCATTATCTATGCCAGCGACCATGGCGAAAGCCGCGGCGCCCGCGGCCTGTTCGGCAAATTCACGCTTTACGACGAAGCCTGCGCCGTGCCTTTGCTGATGAAAGGCCCAGACCTGCCCGCGGGACGCCGCGAGGACACGCCCGTGTCCCTGCTCGATTGCTTTCCCACGATTTTGGACAGCCTCGGCGTGGCGCCCGAGCCGCAGGACGCGGCGTTGCCCGGACGCTCGCTCTTCGAGATCCTGCGGGAACCGCCGCAGGATCGCACGGTGTTCAGCGAATACCATGCGGTAGGCTCCGAAAACGCGCACTACATGCTCCGTACGCGGCGCTACAAGTACATGCATTACGTAGAGCAGGCGCCGATGTTGTTCGATATGGACCGCGACCGGCAGGAATGCCGCAATTTGGCCGCTCTGCCCGCCTATCGTCCATTGCTGCAGGACTTTGACGCCCGCTTGCGCGCCACGCTCGATCCGGAAGCGACCAATCGATTGGCGCATCAGGATCAGCGGCAACGGATAGCGGACAACGGCGGGCGCGCCCGCGTCATCGCCCGCGGAGCCTTCGACAATTCTCCCGTTCCCGGCGAACGTCCCCAATTTAAAACCTTCGACGCATGAGGCCTTCGCTATGCGGCGAGCAGAACACGGCCCCATGTGGGTTGCATCAGACGATGGCTTCGTCATGCTTCCATTGTCGGATAAAGTTTTTGCGACGTACGCGGGACGCCTGCGACGGGGAATGGCTAGGCCCGTTGGGGCGGTTTAGCGGCTTTCCGCGCAGGCACCTGCCTGCGCGGTTCCAAGGACTGACGCGTCCGGAAGATCTTTCCGATTGCGCCCGCGACCCTAGGGCCGCAACCCTACGCGCCATTGATTGCATGGCCCTCTGCCAGGACATTGATGCCTTCGCGCGTGGCGGGCGCGGCAGGGCCTTGCGGCCGTCCTTCCGGCCCGGGCCCGGCGCACGAACCCCCAGCCCCGCGCCCCGGAACGGTACCCGCCGCGCCGTGGCACGGGGCCTCGGGCTCCCACGCGGGCGGCGCGTGGCTACCCGCCATGCCCCATACGCGCCACGGCGCCTGGATTTTCTGTACTTGGCGGCCGGGATCCGGGTGCGGAAACCGTCCCGGCTACGTTCAAGGACCGGATCAGTCCTGGGGGCGTGCCGTTCCGCCGCGCGGCGGACAGATCGGGGTATCCTGCATGTGCCCCAAGGCACGCCGGCTTCGTCGTCGCGGCCTATACGCGGGCCTACGGCAACCCACCGCGGCCACGGAAAGAATAGTCGCCAAGCGCGATCGGCAAGCCGGGTACGCGGATAGGTTTGAACTGTAACGATCTCCCGTCAAGATCGGGCGGGAAGGCGCACCTCGACTTCCCAACTTGCGCCGTCCGCGCGGGCGCCTTGGCCGGTACGGATACGCGCGATGGGGTAGCGGGGCAAGGGCACGATCGCGAGGCACTGGTGATCGAGCCGGGCGCCGCGGCGGGCAAAATCGAAATCCCGATTGTCAAAGCCGTGCGCCCGGCGATGGGCCGACAGGTCACGGACATAGACGGGTTCAATATGGAGGAAGAAGCGCGCCGGCGCCGCCGCGGGATCGCACGCGGCTTGGTAGTAAAGGAGCGTGCGTGCGCGGGCATACACGTCAAACGCGGCGCGGGCGAGTGGCGCGGTGGCCTGGACGGCGCGGAGCGCCGCCTCGTAGGTCGGGCGGAAAGGAAACTCCGTTGCCCAGAGCGGATCTCCCCCCCCCCCCCCCCCCCCCCCGCGGGTGCCTTGGCCGGTACGGATCCGCGCGATGGGATAGGCGGGCAAGGGCGCGAACGCGAGGCATTGCTTATCGAGATGCATGCCGCGGCGGGCCCCGTCAAAGTCCCGATTGTCAAAGCCGTGCGCGCGGCGATGGGCCGGCAAGTCGTCGATGTGGACGGGTTCCACATGGAGGAAGAAACGCGTCTGCATCTCCGCGGGGTCGCACGCGGCTTTGCGATAAACGAGCGTGCGTGCGCGGGCATACACGTCAAACGCGGCACGGGCGAGCGGGGCGGAGGTTTGGACGGTGCGGAGCGCTGCCTCATAGGTCGGGCGGAAAGGAAAAGCCGTTGCCCAGATCGGGCCGTCTGACCCGGGTCTGAATTGGCCCGTGCTGATACGCGCGATGGGATAGGCGGGCAAGGGAACGATCGCGAGGCACTGGCCATTGAACTGCAGGCCGCGGCGGCGCCAGTTGAAGTTCAAATTATCAAAGCCAAACTGTCGGCGCATCGCCGTCAGGTCATGGACGCGGACGGGTTCGACCGAGAGGAAGAAGCGGGCCTCGCGGTCCGCGGGGCGGCACGCCGTCGGACGGTAGTAGACGAGCGCCTGCGCGTGGGCATACGCGTCGAACTCGGCGCGCGCGAGCGGGGCGGCGGACAGAAGGGCGCGGAGCGCCGCGCGGTAGGGCGTCTCCTCCAGCGCGGGGACGGCGTACAGGAACACGGCCCGGTTGGCCGGCGTCAGCAACGCGGGCCCCTCGACGCGCACGGGCGCCAGCATGAAATCGGATGCGCTGGCCGCGCAGTAATCCGGGCTGTAGTCCACCTGGCTGCCGGCCAGGTAATACGACAAAGGAGTGAGCTTTGTCAGATCGGTCCCTACCACGATCCCGATCCCTGTCCAGAGTTCCAGATGCGCCGGGACGCACACACTGCGTCCCGTCACGAATTTGCGCATGGCCGTAAAATCGGCCAAGGTCGCGCGGTAGGCGGGAAAGGCATCCAGGGCAGGCAGGCGGCGGCTGACCTCCCGCGCGGACAGGATGAAAAGGATCAGGGCGACGCCCGCTGCGCCCGGCAGGCAGGCCTTCGACAGGACGCGCCGACGCAGGGCCTGCAGGATCTGCGCGAAGAACAGGAGCGGCAGGCCGATATGGAACAACGTTTCAAAATCATGCCAGTGGGCGGAGTTGGGTACGACCAGAGCCCAGATCCAGCCGGACAGGAGCCAGGCAGCTGGCACCCGTCGCGGGCGCGCGCCGCGCAGGCCCAGAAGGCAGAGACTGCATACGGCGAGGCCGGTCGCCATGAAAAACGTCGGCGCGGCATTGTATTCGTAGCCCAGACCGCGCACCAGCGCGTACGGTACCGTCAGGCGGCCAATGCGCCGTAATTGCTCAGCCGCAAACTTATAAAATCCGACGCTCTGTTCCCCATGCAGTATGGAGACTTCGAGGAAGGACTGAACTGTAGGCAGTTGGGTCCATGGGGTTTCGCCCTCCAACGCGACGTACTCGTTGGCCACGTTGAAGGCCAGCAGCGCGGTGCAGAACAGCGCGGCCGCCAAGCCCAGGCGCAGATAGGGACTGCCGCGCAAAGCGGTCAGGCCCGCCCGCGGGCCCGCGCCGCCGATCGCGTACGCGCGGTGCATCGCCCGCGCCAGGCCGAGGACCACGAAGGGCAGGAGCAGACCCATGACGTGCCAGCCGAGCAACAGCGCGACCCCCGCCTTGATCAGCAGGGGCCGCAAGCGCTCGTCGTGCGCGAAGCGGACCAGGCCGTGCGCGGTCAGCCAGACCCCGAAGAGGCTGGCGATCTCGCTGGAGACCATGTCGGCGTGGTGCAGGCTGTAGAACGAGGAGAAGGCCAGCAGCGTCGCCGTCAACGCCACCCAGGGGCCATGCTGCAGCCGGCGCAACGCGAGGTAGGCCAACACCGCGGCACCGGCAAAAAAGAGCAGCGCCACGCTTTGGGCGGCCCGGATCTGCGCCGCCAGATCGTGGCCGAAAGGCCACAGGGCACCCTTGAGCGCCAGATAGGCACCGATCGGGAATCGGTTGTACGGCACGTAGGCGCGATCCTCCGGCGTCACGCCTGTCTGGCGCAAGAACATCAGGAAACGGTGTTCGGGCGCCAGATTGGCCGCCAGCGTGAGACTTTGCAGGGTTAGCCCGGTACGTACCCCGGTCCCGTACATGTCCTGCTCCAGACTGTAATCCCGCTCAAACAGCCAGAGCGTCGCCAGGGCCGCCAGCAAGAGGCAGACGGCGGCCTTGTCGGCTATCGTCGCGCCGGGCGCGCGGAACGTCGCCGCAGACATCACCGGCCGGCACGGGCCGCGCCGTTGTCTGTACTATCGGGCTCTTCGAGGAACCGCTGGACTGGCCCCATCGCACGGCGCAGGCCCTGGCCAACTCTTCGCGCGACGGCTAAGCCGAGCGTCTGCCGCGGGGCTGCGACAATCTGGATACCTATGCCTGCTCCTCTTTCTACCGCGCGTTCCCGCCTGACGAAGCGCGGCGCCGGGCGCACCGCATGCGTCGGGCGTTTACGCCCCGGCATGGCAGCTGGTTCAACAGGGCGGAACCGGGACTGAGCATCCTGACGCGTCAGGCCCTGGTTCCGCGCAGGTCACCGCTGGAGACCAGACGAGCATTGACTGGCAGTTCCACACCGCAGGCCCCCGTGTACGTCTCAAAAATTGTATCCCGCAATTGAAACATGATGAAGTCCTAGGCGTACGCCTTGTTGCACCCACCTTCCCATCTCAGCGCAATCAATTCTATTTCAGCGCGGACGCAGGGATCTACAGCGACCTTGCCGCCATCGCCCGGACCGCGGTCTGCGTTGGCCTATCGATCGATTTGAATTATGTAAATCGCCATTGCTGACAGCTGGTAGCCTGGAAGGGCGCGTACGGCATCGGCGGACTGCTTGGAAAAGGCGACAGCTGTAGCGCGCGGAAGCGATATTGCCCGCGTCTGGCGCAGGGTTTCCAGTTGCAGTCCTGAACTCGGCTTCTGCGCTAGACGCCTGAGGGCCTAGCCTTCGCTGCGGCAGGCATCGGCACGGCATCGAGCTCTGCGGTCAGCGACCTGAATTCCGGCCGGCGATCCGCGCCCGGGACGGGTTCCAAGGCGTAATCGAACACTTCGTCCACGGTATCCGCCAGCAGGAACGTCATCTTGCGCCGGATGGCGGCGGGAATGTCATCCAGATCCGATTTGTTTTTCGTCGACATGATGACAGTGGTCAAGCCGAGACGATCTGCCGCCAGCACTTTCTCCTTGATGCCGCCGACGGGCAGCACCTTGCCCCGCAACGTGATTTCGCCGGTCATGCCCACATGTTGCTTCACGATGCGCCGGGTCAAGAGGCTGGCCAAGGAAGTCGCAATCGTGATGCCGGCGCTCGGACCGTCCTTGGGCGTAGCGCCCGCGGGAATATGCACATGGATGGCATTGTCTTTGAAAAGCCGCGGATTGATGCCCAAGTCCGCGGCCCGGCTGCGCACGAAACTGAAAGCGGCTTGCCCGCTCTCCTTCATCACGTCGCCCAACTGTCCCGTAATCGTAAAACCGGCCTCGCCGGGCATGGCGATGGATTCGATGAACAACGCGTCGCCGCCGGTCATGGTCCACGCCAGCCCCGTCGCGACGCCGGGAATGTCGGTGCGTTGCGAAATGTGTTCGCTGTAATACTTGGGCTGCCCCAAATAGGCCGTAACCTGTCCCTTCTGGATGCGCGTGCTTCCGTCCAACGCGCGGGTCGCGATCTGAGCGGCCGTTTGGCGACAAATTTTGGCCAACATGCGCTCCAGTTCCCGTACGCCCGCTTCGCTGGTAAACTCGCGAATGATGGCGCGGATGGCGCCTGGCGTAAAACTCACTTCGTGTTCCAGCAACCCGTTTTCCCGAATCTGACGCGGCAACAGGTAGTGCAAGGCAATTTTGACTTTTTCCTCTTCCGTGTAACTGCTGAGTTGGATGATCTCCATCCGATCCCGCAGCGGCACCGGTATGGCTTCCACCAGATTGGCGGTCGTGACGAACATGACGTTGCTCAAATCGAACGGCACGTCCAGGTAGTGATCGTTGAATTCCCGGTTTTGTTCGGGGTCCAGCACTTCCAGCAGGGCGCTGCTGGGGTCGCCGCGGAAATCGCTGCCCAGTTTGTCCACTTCATCCAGCATGAAAACGGGATTGCGCGTACCGCACCGACGCAGATTTTGGATGATGCGTCCAGGCATGGCGCCGACGTAAGTGCGCCGAAAGCCTCGGATCTCCGCCTCGTCCCGAATGCCGCCCAAGGCCAGGCGCACGAACTTGCGTTTCATGGCGCGGGCAATGCTGATGCCCAGGCTGGTTTTGCCGACGCCCGGCGGCCCCACGAAGCAAAGCACTACGCCTTCCCGTTCGCGGCGCACTTTATCCCAGAGGTTGTCGTCTTCTTTCTGGTCGAACTTGCGCATCTGGCGCAGTTTGCGCACCGCCAAGTATTCCAGAATCCGTTTCTTGATGTCCGTCAAGCCGTAATGGTCTTCGTTCAGCACCCGGCGCGCGCGCCGCAGATCCATGCTGTCCGTAGAGGCCATGGCCCACGGCAAGCCGACCAAGGTTTCAATATAGGACTTGATGACCGAATACTCGGCCGCCTGAATGGGAATGCGTCGCAAGCGATCCAGCTCGCGATGGGCTTCTTTGGTCGCGATATCGGACATCTGGGCCTGGGCAATGCTTTCTTCCAATTCATTGACGTCGGCCATCTGCTCGTCTTCCTGGCCCAATTCCCGGTTGATGGCCTTCAACTGCTCGCGCAAATAGAATTCGCGTTGGGTTTTTTCCATCTCGCCTTGCGCCTGGGACTTGATCTGGCGCCCCAACTCCATCAATTCCACTTCCTGCTCCAGAATGCGCAGCAGTTGCTGGATTTTCTGGGTCACGTCGTTCTCTTCCAGCAACTGCTGTCCTTGCTCCACGTCCAAGGGCACGGTGCCCGCGATGACGTAAATGAGCTGGAGAACGGATTTGGTATTCAGGGCGATGTCGGCCAGTTCGTCAGGCGTCTGACGGTCAATCTCTACGTAGTCGCGGAATTTGGCGCGCAGAAGCCGCACCAGAGCCTTCTGCTTTTCGTCGTCGTTCACGACTTCCGGATGGCGCGTAATTTCCGCCCGCAGATAGGGATCGGTTTGGGTGAATTCAGCCACCCGGCACCGATCCAGCGACTTGACGAGCACGCGCAGCACCCCGTCCGGAGCCCGCATGACCTTGTGGATGGCCGCGACCGTGCCTATCGCATACAGTTGCTCCGGATTCGGTTCGTCCTCATCGGTTTTGCCGGTCAGGAGCACGACGTGCCGCTGCGCAGGCATATTGTCCTTGATGATGCGCAGGCTACGCGGCTGTCCCATCGTCAGCGGCACCCACATCGCCGGGTACACGACCAGGTTGCGCAACGCAATCACCGGCAGATTGCCGCTGTAGGCGTCACCCCGGGCCTCTTCTTCATTCTCAATGGCTTTCAGTTCTTCGGATTCGAAAAGGATTTCGTTGTCATCCGCTTCGCCGGCTTCTTCAAAATCGTCCATTGAGGAAAAGTTCCTTGTAAATTAAACCCTGCATGCGGCTTGGTACGACGGCCCTATTCTAGCATAAGGACCCCGAGCCGCCGCGTCGCCTGGACACCCTCAAACAGGATTCAAACAGATTGCGCGGCCGGAACGCCCAGCGTTCGTTCCGGCGGCGGCCTTTCGGGATTCGGAGTTCTGCCCATCTATAATTGAGGCTATGCAGGAACCTGCCTTGGATACCGCCATCGCAACGCAGACCGTCGCCGCGTTTCTGGACGCCTTGGCCGCCAAGCAGTCCACGCCCGGCGGCGGCGCCGCCGCCGCCCTTGCGGCCGGCCAAGGCGCGGCCCTGCTGAGCATGGTGCTCAATTTCACGGTCGGCCGCAAGCGCCACGCGCAACGCGAAGCGGTCTTGCAAGAAATGCTCCAACGGACCGAGACGCTGCGCGCGGCGGCTCTGGCCTTGGCCGACGCCGACGCTCAGGCTTTCCGCGCCGTGATGCGCTGTTACCGCTTGCCGGCGGGCTCAGAGCCGGAAAAGGCCGCGCGCCAAGCGGCTTTGGAGAAAGCGCTGTACGCGGCAGCGGCGGCGCCCATGCAGGTCATGCAACATTGCCGGACTCTCATGCGAGATGCCAAGACGATAGGCGAGTGGGGCAACCGCACCGTATTGACGGACGTTTTGATCGGGGCTCATCTGCTGTACGCGGCCGCCTTGAGCAGCGAAACGAATATCCTGATCAACCTGAAAGCCGCCGCGCCCTCTCCACGGCGCGCCGCGCAACGGGCCACGACCCAAGCCCTGAAACGGGATCTGCAAGCGCTCTGGGCGGAGATCGCGGAGATCGTCAACGCCCGCTTGACCTTGCACGCATGAGTGCGCAGCTACTGCAAGGCAAGCGCTTGGCGCAACGCCTAAGGGCGGAGTTGGCCGAGGCCGTTGCCCAAAACCACGCGCGGACGGGACGCCGGCCCTGCATCGCCTGCGTAGTCATCGGAGACGATGCCGATGCTCTCGGCTACGCGCGAACGCAAAAAAGAGCTTGCCAGCGCGTAGGCATCGACTACGTATTGCGCAACCTGCCCCGCGATATTCGTCCCGCCGCCGCCGCCGCGCAGTTGGACGCGTTGCGGCAGGATGCTTCGGTATCGGGCCTGATCCTGCTTACGCCTCTGCCCGAGCATCTGCGGGACGCGCGCTTGAACTGGCACATCGCGCCCGACAAGGACATCGACGGGGTGCATCCCAACAATCTCGGACGTCTGGCGGCCAACGGCGCGCCTTTCTTTACGCCGGCTACGCCGGCCGCCGGACTCGCGCTGCTTCAGGAAGCGGGCCTGGAACTGGAGGGCAAGCGGGCCGTGATCATCGGCCGCAGCGACACCGTAGGCAAACCTCTGGCTTTCCATCTCCTGCACCGGCATTGCACGGTGACCCTCGCCCACAGCCGCACCCGCCACCTGTCGGCGATCGCGGCCCAGGCGGATCTGCTTTGCGTCGCCGTCGGCCGCCCGCAGATGGTAACGGACGCCTTCGTCAAGCCCGGAGCGGCGGTCCTGGATTTCGGCACCACTTATCTGGAGACAGGGGTAACCGGCGATTGCCATCCCGAGTCGGTCATTCCGAAAGCCGGTTGGTTTACGCCCGTTCCCGGCGGCATTGGCCCTTTGACCAATGCCATGCTCATGCGCAACGCCTGGCGCGCCTATGTGCAGCAGGCCCAGTAGCTGCGCGTGCGCAGGGGCAGGCCCCGCCCACGCCTAGTACTCAATCATGTTTCTATTGAAGGGTACAGATGTTTGAGGCGCACGCGGGCGTCGGCGGTGCGGAACTGCCAGTCGATGCCCTTTTGGGCCGCGTGGCGGGCCTCCGCCCAGGCGGTGACCTGCGCGTGAACCGCGTCCTGCGTGGGCCTGCGCGGGGACAGGGCCTGGCGCGTCAGGACGCTCAGTTCCGGTTCGGCCCTGTGGAGCCAGCGGCCGTGCCGGGGCGTAAACACCAGGCAGACGCGTCGGACCAGGCGCTCCGCCTCGGCGCGCGGAAAGGCCCGGAAAAAAGAGCGGTAAGCGTGGGTGTTCAGGTGGTCGCAGACCCGGATCAGGCGCTCGGCCTCGCGGTAGCGCGGGCCTTGACCTGGCGCGCCCAGTCCACGGCCGAGCGCCGCGCGGTGACGTAGGCCGTGCGCCACTGGCCCAGGGGCTCCACGAACATCCAGATCGTGCAGGTGCCGCACCGCACGTATTCGTAGTCGTAGGTGACGGGATGGCCCGGGCGCGCCGGATGCGACGGCCGCTTGTCGGCCCGCAGGAATTTGGCGTGTTCGTCCCTGCAGATCACCGGATAGCGCGGATCGTAGGGCCGGCTATAGCGGTCCAGCACCGCAAGTAGTCACAAGAGGGACTCCAAACGAGAGGATGCTCAGAATCGCCGAGATAGCCTCGGATGCAGGAGCATTTTCGAGTCTCGGAGGATTATCGCTATTCGCTAAAGAGTGCCAGATCCTGCATGGATACAACGAAGACGATCTGCTTCTGTTCATGGACTTTGCCTATCACAATGTAGGAACGCAGGGAGGAGATTTAGTATCGAATGAAATGGACTGGCAACGGGAGCGCAGAAAAGATCGAAGGCGGAGCCATGGGGTCAGCGGATCGCACCGGGGGAGGATAACGGCTGGTGGGCCGGAGGTGCCATCAGTCTCCAATTCGGCTGTGGGTCCCTGAATCCGGCTGCAGCTAAACGGCCACACGCCCGCGGACTTGCCGTCCGCGTGCGGTCAGGCGTCATACGTATTGCAGGGACATAGTACCGTTCCGGGGCGTGGGGGCGGGGGTTCAGATGCCGGTGCCGGGCCGGAAGGACGGCCTTGATGTCCGTTGCGCCAGCCCCGCGCCAGGCGTCGCGGTCATAGGCCCGGTCCGCGCTCAGGCAGGGCAGGGACGCGTCGGTCCAGGTCTCGACCCGGGGCCGGGCTTGGGTGCGGTCGCGGCGCGGGCCGCCCGTCAGGCGCAGACACAGGGGGCGTCTTCGTTGATCTGCCAGGATGTGGATCCTGGAGCTGAAGCCGCCTCAGCTGCGCCCGAGCGCGGGATCCAGCCTTTTGGGGGATGCGCCCGCCCGTGCCGTTCAGCCACGCGGCGGACAGAACGCGGCCAGGGACCGGACAGGGACGCGTGATCCTCGTCGGGGCTGGCGCTGACGAGAACGACAGCATACCTGACCGTAGACCATGACTGCGCCTAGGCCGTAAGCGGCTATGCAGGCACCAGTTGCAACACTGTGCTGTCAAAGCCGTCCGCCATCAGGAGATAGATCGCATCGCCATGGACGACGAAGGCGATCAGACGCAGCCCGGGTGCCTCTATCCGCATTAGCAGGCGCATCCGCCCGTCGTTCCCGGCGCGGGGCGTCCAGGCCCAGATGCGGCCGCTGCAATGGTCGCCGAAGAGATAGGCGCCGTCCAGGCCGGGCAGCGCGGCGCCGCGGGAGACGACGCCCCCGATCACGGCGCATCCCTCCGCGCGAGCGTAGGTCGCGACCGGCGGCGCGTGGGCGATCTCGGCGCAGGCCACCGGGCCCGTGCGGCACAGGTCGCCTTCCCACAGCGGCCAGCCATGGTTGCCCCCGGCCTGCACGCGGTTCACCTCTTCGCGCGCCGCCTCGCCCACGTCCGCCACCCAGAGCGTGCCGTCCCTTGGATCGAAAGCTAAACGCCACGGATTGCGGAAGCCCCGGGCGTAGACTTCGGGCCGCGCGGTCGCCTGTCCGCGCCACGGATTGGCGGCGGGAATGCGATAGGGGCGGTCGGGGGCGCCGTACCGTACGTCCAGGCGGAGGATCTTGCCCCACAACGAACCCGGACGTTGCGCCTGTGCGGGCGCATGCCCATCCCCCACGCCCAAATAGAGCAGGTTGTCGGGACCGAAGCCGAGGCCACCGCCGAAATGCCCTTCGGTGCGCCGCGGCAGCGTTTCCAGCAGGATCAGTTCTGCCTCGCGGCGAATGCGGCCCTCGACGACGGGAAAGCGCGCCAGCCTGGCTATCGCTGCGTCGGTGCCGACCCCGCGCGCGTAGTAGACGTAGATAAAGGGGCGCGTCGGGAACTGGGGATCCAGGGCGAAATTAAGCAGCCCGTTTTCGCCGCTCAAGCGTCCCACTGCGGCGGTCAGATCCAAAAGCAGACGCGGCGCCTGGCCCGGTTGATGATGCAGGATCCGTCCGATCCGCTCGGCCATGAGCCACCCGCCGTCCGGCCAAGGCAACATATTGACGAGAAAGTGCCATCGGTAACCGCCCAGGGCCGGAACCAGTCGCCAGCGTCCCCGCGTGACGGGGTGGGGGGGCTTGAACGACGCGTAAGTCGAGTTAGGGTGGGCGACGGGACCGGCGAAATCGGTGCAGTACCCGGAAGCGATGTCGCGGACGATCGCGATCTGGACGCAAGCGCTCAGGAAGCGTCCCGCGTCGTCAGCTTGGACTACGTACGAGGAGAATCCACGCGCGACCGTTTCCGTGTCTTGGGGCGCGGGCCGGGGACTGTCGGCTCGCCGCCAGCGCCAGCCGCTGACGCGGTACGCGTTCTGCGGCGGCGGCAACGAGACGGCGATCGTTTGGCTTGGGTTGAGGTCGCGGCGGATCCAGGTGGGTTGTGGACCAAAGAAGAGAGCCGGCGGAACGTCCAGCCTTGAATCCGGTACCGGGTTGGTGGCGGGACCGACGAAATCCGTGCAGTACCAGGGCGCGATGTCCGGCGCGACCGCGATCCGGACGCAAGCGCGCAGGAAGCGTCCCATGTCGTCGGCTTGGACTGCGTACGAGGATCCGCGGTTCATTATTTCAACCTCTTGGGGCGCGGGTTGGGGATTGTCGGCTCGCCACCACTGCCACTGCCGATACTTGCGATACGCACGCGGCAAAAACGCCTCAAGCGTCTTTCCCAAGCGAGGCGTTTCCCCAGCCGGGAGGCGGATGCGAGGCTGCGGTGCGAAGAAAAGATCCGACGGGATGTCCAGGCCGGAAGCGGAGGTCACCGCGCGGACGGGCACGCCCCCCCCCCAATGGGCGCATGCCATCAGGCATACGAGGACGACCCGCCGTAACCGCGCGACGACTTTCCGCTCCGCGCCCCTCCTGAGGCGTTGGGTTGCCATCCGGTAATCAGGTAATGCAGCGCTTTGGCTGCGTCCAGTTCCAGGCTCCTGCCAGATGCACAAAAGCGGCGTTGCGCGCCGGGTACCGTTCCGGGGCGTGGGGCTGGGGGTTCAGACGCCGGCGCCGGGCCGGAAGGACGGCCTCAATGTCCCGTTGCGCTGGCCGGACGCGTCAGGCGTCATTGTCATAGGTCCGATCCGCGATCAGGCAGGGCAGAGGCGCGCCGATCCAGGCCTTGGCCAAGGCTTGGGTGCTGTCGTGGCGCGGGCCGCCCGTCAGGCGCAAACGCAGGGGCGTCCCCGTTGATCCGCTCAGGTTGTGGCGGGGAGCTGAAGCCGCCCCGGCTGCGACTGGGGAGGGGATCCCGCCCTTTAGCGCCGATTGGCCGCCCAGACCCGGATCGGCGGGCAAGGCATGGATGTCGGGCTTGGCCCACTGCTCGGAAGCGCGGAGGTAAACGAAGGTCCAGACATCGGCCGGCTACGCGGGGATTTGGGCGCTCGTCAAACGTTGCCACCATGTGAAATGGGGGGCATCCAGGCGCCCGCAGATCCGGTGCCGCGACCAGTCGTTCTGATCGGGGATGGCGGGGGTTCAATGCGCGCGCCGACCTGCGGATTGTGGGCATCAGACCCATGAGGGGCATCCGCGGCTTGCGCGTACGCGGCAGAGCCGCGCAGGGCCAGACCTGCACAGAAGCAGAGGCGGCACAGCTCCAACAGGATGAATTATCGTCGTTCATCCTTTCTGCAAGGTTATAGCGTCGCAAAACGGAAGCCGCAACGATAAAATCGTTGCGGCTTCCGTTTTGCAAATTCCGGCGTTACGCTCACGGCGGGACGACACGGGCCGCAAGCCGGCAAACCTAACCCTGGACATGGGGGAGCGGCTGGATCGTTCCACTCTCCGTTGAATATTTCGTAAATCACCAGTTACTCTTCGGAGCAGCGCAGGGACGCGCGCGTTTGGGCCGGGCGGTACCCGGCCGGTCTTTGTGCCGGCTGGTTCTGGCGTACGCGAGAGCGGCCTGGTACGGCCTTTGCGCCACAGCTCCGTGCTGGCGGCGCACGCAAGGGGCCCGCGGAGGCGGTTGCCGGCGGAATACGGACAGGGAGAACGATCTATCCCGACGAGCGGATAGCCTCTGCCTCTGCATTCATTCTTTTGTGACTATACTTTAGGGCGTGTTGAGGTAGGATTGCAGCCAGATTCGGGTCGCGTTGGGGAAGGGGGGGGGGGGGGGGGCATTATATGACCTGACAGAATTCGCATGACTGTGTACTTAGTCGCTACGTTGGCATTCTAGCGGCGGGCAACCCCTCTACGCAATTGGCCTCGCGTTGCGCGCCAGACCGAGGCGTCTCCTTTCCGCACAGTCCCATGAGATGCCCGCAGGCGCCAAGCCCATCTGCAAGGCGCCCGTTCCGCTTAACCGCCCCCTACGGCGACCGCGCATGCGCCTCCGGCAGGGCGACAGGGATTTCCGCTTGCCAGAGCGGCCGTCGTTCGCGGGAAAGGTACTGTCCCACGCGGAGACGTTCGATAGGATACGCCGGCAGGTTCCGGCGCGCCAGGCAGAGACCGTCCCAGCGCGCGCCATACCCTGCCAAGGGGAAACCCAAGTTTTCGAACCCGAAACGTCGGCGAGACGCCGGCAGGCGCTGGCTGTCAACCGGCACGGCATGCAGGGTGAATTTGGCTTCAACGTCGGCCGGACGACAGGGATTTTTAACAAAAGTCACTGTGCGCTCGACGAGGTAGACGTCAAAGACGGCGCGTACGATAGGCGCCTCGGCCGTCACGGCGCGGTAGGCGTCTTGCCATTCGCGCAGCGCATCGGGCGCATGGAAAGGGATGTCGACGCGCCAGAGGGTTCCGTCGGCCGTGAACTGTCCGATGCGCAGTTGCGCGAGGGCGTACGGCGGCAAGGGCACGGTCGCCCAGCACGGCCCGTCGAGATGCGCGCCGTACTCCGGAAACGCAAAATCCAGGTTGTCAAAACCCCACGGCCGGCGCCGGCTCGGCAAGTCCTGGCTCTCCGCCGGCACGGCATGCAGGAAAAACCGCGCCTCCCTGTCCGCGGCGAGGCACGAGCCGCGCGCGACCGTCACGGCCTCAGGCACGAAGTAGACGGCGAAGACGTCCTCTGCGCGCGGAGCCTCCGCGGTCGCGGCCTGATAGGCGGTCTGCAGCGCGCGGGCATCGCGGACCGTCACGCGGGCGTTGCCGGCCGTATCCAAGAGCAACGCGGCATCCCAACTGTCAGTCCCGCGCAGAGGTTGCCCCGTACGGAAGACGGCGACGTCAAAGTCAGGCACGCTCCAAATCCGCCCGCACGCATCGCCGGTGCGGCGCAGGAAGCGGCCGCCCAGGGCGTAGTCTGTGGAATCAGCGAAGCGCACCTGCGGCAAGGCATCCGCCGCGTCAATAAAGTCCGCCAACCGCAGTGGTTGACCGTAGCGATCCGTGACGGCCTGCTGCAGAAAGAGCCGCGCGCCCGCATCCGCCTCGCTGCAGAGTGCCTTGGCGTATATCAACCGTTGCCGGGGCTGGTCCCAATAGACGGCGAAGCCCGCATGGCGAAAGAGCGGCGCGCCGGGTTCCAAGGCGGAGCCGGCGATCCGGGGCGCGCGCAGGAGCCGCCTGAGCAACGGCGGCGGCGCGAACGCGACTTTTTGGCGTTGAAAATTCCAGGGCCGATCCGCCAAGACGCTGAGCTGCGCCTGGTCATAACGGAAGAGATCCGCCTGGCGCGTGGCCCGCGCCAGTTCCATGACCGGCGTGCAGGCCCCCGCGAGCAACGCGCAGGCGACGCCTCCGGCAGCCCAGCTGCGCGCGCCGGGAAAGCGGCGCGGCCGGGCGCAGACGTCCGCGCTGAACCAGGCCAATACCATGAGCGCGGGCAGGGAACCCCGCCGGAGCAAATCGTTTGAGCCGCCGTAAACGTAGAGCGGCAGGCACAGCAACGCGAGCAGGCCGGCGCGGAAGAACGGATTGCGGCGCAAGGACGGGCGCGCCGCGCTGAGCAAGAGCGCCAGCGCCCCGAAGTCGAGCAGATAGAAGAGCAGCCCAGCGCGCGCGTACTGGGGCCAGTCGTGGATTTCCCAAGCCCATCCGCGGAGGAAATCCACGGAGCCCGCCGTCAGGTAGAGCGCGAGCAGGCTGGCCAGCGGGATCGCCAAGATCAGGTTGGGCCAGCGCAGAAAAGGGCGGAGACCGTTCTGCCGCCACAAAACAGCGTACAGGGGCAGCAGGCCGATGGGCACGAGGGGGGACCAGAACGCCGTGGCCGCCAACGCGACCCCGCTGATAGCCAGAAAGCGCGGCTGCCGTCGCAGTTGCATCAAGAGCAACGTATGGAGGCCGGCGGCCAGGAAGTGCTGCGGAACCCACATCAATCCGGTCATATGCGAGGGCGTCGCGAGGTGGATATCGTCACGGATCACGCCGTCAATGCGACTATGGCGTCCGAGCGCAACCACCCCTTCCCATCCTTCCCACCACCATACGCGCACGATATCCAGGCCGCTAAAGAAGATCAGAACCGCGACCGCCACGGCCGCGCGCGGCCCGCGGCGGCCGCGCGTGAACAACAGCAGGAGGAGCGCCGCGCCGCTCCAGGTCCACAACGGCACGGCCCATTGCAACGCGTACGGCCCCCACAGGCGCGCGGCCAGTCCCGGCGCCATGAACCAACCCAGATAGTGACGCAACAGCGGGAGAGGCGCCGATACGCCTTCGCGCGCCCAGTAGGCTTGCAGATCATCGGGCAAAAACGAAGGCCACGGATAGCGGCCCAAGTCCAGCAAAATCGACCGGTGGTCCGGCCAGCTGTAGTTCATGCCGTCGAACACGCCGCCGGCCGCCGTCAGCAGGGTCCAGATCAGGGCGGCCAGCAGCAAGCCCCACGCGCCGCGCCGCGGCAGCCCGCGCCATGGTCCCGTCAGCGCCGGATACAGCGCCAGACCCAGCAGAGCGGCTCCTGGCAGGCCGATCCACCATCGGAACCACCCCGCGAGCCAAAGGCCGAGCGGGAGCAAAAGGTACAACAGGGCCAGACGATGCGCAACCGGGAGCGGTTCCGCGTCAGGATGCGCGTAGGATTTCACGCGGGACAGCAGGAACTGTCTCGCCTGGGTTCCCGCGATCATGGCCGTCCGCGCAGAGAAAACGCAGGCCAACGGTCGTAGCCCGGATGACAAGTCACGGCCCATGGGCAGAGGCGATCGCAGGGATGCGCCCATGGCAGGGCAACCGGGCGGTTGTATGTTATAGGTCGGTTTAGGCCACTGCCCCTGAACGGGGTAGAGGTCGCTTCTCCGCTCCGGTCGCCCAGGCGTTCCCGTCTAGACGAAGCGACGCGCGGAAGCGCCGTCCGGTTTGCCGGCAGGCGCAAGCGCAATATCGTTTCCAGGCTTATGCGCGCGTTGGACGCCGCGACCGCAAAGCGCTGGCCCACGCGCCCAACGGGGCGGCCCATCCTGCGTGGCCGGACAGGCCTTGGAAACGGGCTCCGCGCGCACGACGCGGGCTTGCCTTGGGCAGGGCTGCCCAGACCGACGGCCGTTGGGCGGCCCTGCCTGCAGCAGGTCGAAACGGAGGATGGCGGCGCGTCCTCGCCGCGGCGAATTATTCCACGCGGGCATTCGCCTGCAATGCGCTCAGTATCTTGTCCGGGGACATCGGCAATTCGTACAGCCGGATGCCAACGGCATCGTAAACGGCATTGGCCAAGGCCGCCGCGGGCGGGACGATCGGCACCTCGCCCGCGCCGCGCACGCCGTAGGGATGGCCCGGATTGGGCACTTCCAGCATGACCGTTTCAATCATGGGCAAATCCAGCGCGGTCGGCATGCGGTAATCCAGCAGGCTGGCATTGAGCAAATGGCCCTGGTCGTCGTAGACGTATTCTTCGTTCAGAGCCCAGCCGATGCCTTGCACCACGCCGCCCTGGATTTGGCCTTCCGCGTAACTGGGATGAATGGCCTTGCCTACGTCCTGGATGGCCGTGTAATTCAGAATCTCGACTTTGCCGGTCTCCACGTCCACTTCCACGTCCACGATGTGGGTGGCGAAGGCCGGGCCCGGTTGGGACGGCTGCACCGATACGCTGGCCACGACGGGCTCGGATTGCTTCTCCAGCAGGCCGGCCGCTTCCGCGAAATCGGCCGTTTGGCCATTGTGGGAGAAAACGCCGGCTTGCAGCTGGACGCTGCCCGCCTCCGCTTCCCACACGTCGCTCAACTTGCCGCACATGATTGCGCCCAGACGCTGGCCCAGTTCGTAGGCGGCATAGCCCGTCGCGAAAGTCACGCGGCTGCCGCCGGTGCCGTCGTTATAGCCCACGGAGTCGGTATCCGCGACCTGCGGATTGATCATGTCCGCCTGGATGCCCAGCGATTCCGCCAGTTGCATGGCGATCGACGCCCGGGAACCGCCGATGTCGGTGGAGCCTTCCACCAGATTGACGGTGCCGTCGCCGTTGACGTTGGCGGACATGCTGGACCGTCCGCCCCCATTGAACCAGAAACCCGAGGCGACGCCGCGGCCGCGGTGCTTGCCCTCCAGCGGCTGCGCCATATGCGGGTGATCAATGGCCGCCTCCACGGTCTCCTGGTACCCGATTTTCAGGTAGACGGGACCGTCCGGCCGGCGGTCGCCCTCCGTCGCCGCGTTCTGCAGGCGAAATTCCAACGGGTCCATGCCCAGCCGTTCGGCCAATTCGTCGATGACGGTCTCCGAAGCGAACGCGGCATTGGTGCCGCCGGGCGCGCGGTAGGCGCCGGTCTTCGGTTTGTTGACGACGACGTCATACGCGTCAATACGCACGTTGCGGTGCTTGTAGGGCGCCAGAATGACGCCCGCGCCCGCGCCCACGGGCGAACCCGGCACGGCGCCGGCTTCGTAAATCAGCTGGGCGTGGCTGGCGGTCAGCGCGCCGTCCTTGGTCGCGCCCATTTTGACGGAAATCACGGAACCGGACGTGGGACCGGTTGCCTGCAGAACTTCCGTCCGGGACATGACGATTTTGACGGGCCGGTTGCCGCTCTTGCGGGACAACACCGCCGCCGGCAGATCCGTATAGGCCGTGAACTTGCCGCCGAAGCCGCCGCCGATTTCCGTGGGCGTGACCTTGATTTGCGACACGTCCATCTTGAGCAGGCTGGCCATCTGATCCCGGATCTGGAAGGCGCCTTGCGTGGCCGTCCAGACCTCGATGCGATTGTCCTTGCGCCAGATGCAGGTTGAGGCATGAGGTTCAATGTAGCCCTGATGCACCATGGCCGTCTTGAACGTCCTTTCGACGATGACGTCGGCCGCGGCGAAACCCGCGTCCAGATCCCCGTATTCATGCCGCATATGCATGGCGACGTTGGTGGGCGCGTCGCCCGTTTCGCCCATGCGCTCCGTACGCAACTCCTCCCACAGAATGGGCGCGTCCGCGGCCATGGCCGCCTCGACGTCCAGGACGGCAGGCAGCTCCTCGTAGGTCACGGCAATGAGTTCCAAGGCATCCTGGGCCACGGCGGCGTCCGTGGCCGCGACCGCGGCTACGGGATGGCCGTGGAACAGCACCTTGTCCCGCGCCATGATGTTGGCGCTCAGATAGTCCTGGGCCACGGCGTCTTCGCCCATCTCCACGATTTCATGGGAGACGGCCGGCAAATCCGCCGCGGTCATGACGGCGGTCACGCCGGGCAGCGCGGCGGCGCGGCGCGTATCGATCGCCACGATGCGGGCATGGGCGTGCGGACTGCGCTTGATGGCCCCGTACAACATGCCGGGCAGACGCGTATCCGCGCCGTATTGGGCCGCGCCCGTAACCTTATCGACGCCGTCATGGCGAATAGGACGCGAACCGATGACGTTATACTGCGGGTTGGCTGACATCGACTTCTCCTGTAAAACTGAGGCTGGGAACGAATTCGGCGTTACGCTCTCCGCAGGCGGCCAGAGGCAACGCCATCACGGCGGGGCTCCATGCCCTAGCGGCGGTGCGAAGCGGCGGCTTGCACGGCGGCGCGGATGTTGGATCGATCCATGTCCGTCGGCAAGGTGCAATCCGCGCCGACCATGAAGCGGGGCGCGGCGACCTCATCCAGGCAGGCATGTACGGCCGCTTCGATTTCCGCATGGCTGCCGGTGACGATGACGCCGCGGTCGTGCAGGCCGCCGATGACCGGCCGGTCAAAGCGCCGGGCCCCTTCGCGCAGGGACCAGTTGTTTTTGGCCGCGGCCCAATTCACGGCCGTCGCCGGATAGTCCAGGTAATGCTCCAGCCGCACGTCGTCCTTGCAAATATGCAACAGGTTGAAATCGGCGCGGCCGTCTATGGCGTTCAGCACGGTCAAATCGCACGGCTTGACATGCGCCAGGAAATCGTCCTCGCGGAAGCGCGTGCGTTCGCCGCCCTGGGCGGAATAGTAGATGCCGTCCGTGCCCGCATCCAGCAAAGCCAGGCTGAACTCGGCCAAACTGTCGGCGATGGCGGCCAAGCCTTGCGCCACGCTGCGGGGATCCGCCTGGAAGTGCTCCGTCACGAGGTTGCCGGTGGCGTGGTTGCCTTCGCCAAAGGGACCGAAGACGGTGGTTACGGTCAGGCAAGCCCCGCCGACGCGATCCACGATGGCCTTGACCTCGTCCAGCAGGCCTTGAAAAAAGGAGGCCGACACCGGCGCGGGGCGCACGTGCTTCCAGTCGCCCGGCTCGCGGATATCCACGTTGGCGCGGTACGGATGCTCGTTGAAGATCTTGAGGAAATCCACGTCCGTATCCGCCAGGAATTGCAGATGGGCGTCCACGGACGCCGGACCCCGTTGCTCCGCGTCCGGAAAATGCAGCCAGAAACTGGCCGGCGTTTTGTCGACGGGAGCGCCGGCCAAGGCCGCGCGTACGCGTTCAATTTTGTTCATGGCAAGGCAAGGCACCCAAGATCGCAGGCGAAAGCGGCGGCCGCCAGGGCCAGCCGCAACAAGACCTCCATTCTACACAATCCAGGGCCAGCGCCGCCAAAGGCGCCATGCCTGCGGGACGCCGGTTCGTCCCCCAAGGCGTCTCACGGCGCTTCGTCCCAGCGGCGATCCGCAATGCTGTAGCCGCCGTCCACGGCCAGGCACTGACCCGTCACGAAATCCGCCGCCGCCGAGGCCAGGAACACCGCGGCGCCGCGCAGATCGTCCGTGACGCCCAGCCGGCGCGCCGGCGTTTTCTTGCGGATATCTTCCCCAATCCGGGTTTCCAGCAACGCGCGATTCAGGTCGGTCACGTGCCAACCCGGTAAAATGGCATTGACTTGGATGCCGTATTCCGCCCATTCCACCGCCAAGGCCCGAGTCAGGCCCACCATGCCCGTCTTGGCGGCGGCGTATCCGGCTGCATTGGGCGGTCCGTATACGGAATACATGGAGCCGATGTTGATGATCTTGCCCCCTTCCCCGCTTGCGGCCATGCGTTTGGCCGCGGCGCGGGCGCACAGAAAGGATCCGGTCAAATGCGTTTCCAACAGATCCGTCCAGTTCCGGGTCGGGCTGTCGAAAACATGGCCGCGGCGGGCAATGCCGGCGTTGTTCACCAAAATATCCACGCGGCCATGGGCCGCGACGATGCCCTGCACGGCGTTCTCGACCGCGTCTTCGTCGCGCACGTCCAGAGACAAAACGCGACCGGGAGCCTGCAATTCTCCGGCCATGGCCGCGTTCTTGTCCGGATTGCGCCCGGTCGCGATGACCGTCGCGCCGGCCTCTTGGAAACCCAGCGCGATGGAACGGCCAAGGCCGCCGTTACCGCCGGTCACCCATGCGATCTTGCCTGCCAAACTGAATAGACGGGACATGCGAAACTCCTCGCGCGCAGGAATATGATGCGTTGCCAGTATAGAGCCAAGCACGGGAAATCGCCCTGACGCGACCGCATGGCCACGAACTCGCCAGCCGCCGGTCGGCCTGCAGGCGTACGCGCCCGGCCCGCTTCCGCCTATCTGGTCGATCTGCACGTGCATTCCCATTACGCCTGGGCCACGAGTCGGCATTGCACGGTGCCCGCGTACTGGAAGGCGGCGCAACGCAAGGGCGTGCGCGTCATCGGCACCGGAGACATTACCCATCCCGGCTGGCTGCAGGAACTGCGCGCGCATTTGCGGCCGGCCGCCAACGGCCTGTGGGAACTGGCGCCCGAGAGCCTCCGGGCGCATGCGCGGGAGGTGCCGCGTCGTTGCCGGGCGCCGGTTTACTTCCTGCTGTCCGGGGAAGTCAGCTGCGTGTACCGCGCGCAAGGCCGCAGCCGGCGGGTGCATCACTTGATCTACCTGAGCGCCTTGGACCGCGCGCAGGCGCTGCAAGATCGTCTGCAGCCTTTCGGGCATTTGGCCGGCGACGGACGCCCGACGCTCAAACTGGATAGCCGCGACTTGTTGGAAATCCTGTTGGACGCGGATCCTGAGAGCGCGCTCGTGCCGGCCCATATCTGGACGCCCTGGTATTCGTTGCTGGGCAGTCGATCCGGTTTTGATTCCTTGGGCGAGTGCTTCCGCGACCTGACGCCCGAAGTGCGCGCCGTCGAAACGGGACTGTCCGCAACGCCGGACATGATGAAGCGGGTGGAGTTCTTGAAGCCCTTGCGTTTCCTTTCCGGTTCCGACGCGCATGCCCCCGACAAAGTGGGACGCGAAGCCACGCAGCTCGCGGGGCGACCGACATTCGCCGCGCTCGGCCATTTACTGAAAGGACGGGGCTCCGTCGAACCGCTCCTCACCCTGGAATGGCCTCCGAACATGGGCAAATATTACTGGGACGGCCATCGCAAGTGTCGCGTGGCCTGGTCGCCGACCGCGGCCGCGCAACGCGCCCGCCTCTGTCCTGCGTGCCGGCGTCCCGTCACGGAAGGCGTGCTTTCCCGGATCGAGACCCTATCCCGGTCGGACGCAGCTCCGCGGCCGACGGCGCCGGCCCGGATCAACTTTCCCTTGCGCGATCTCATCGCCAAGGCGTTGCAACGCGGTCCCAACACCCAGGCCGTAAGCCGGCACTACGTTGCCTTGCTGGAGCAGCTGGGCTCTGAGCTGCCTTTGGTGCATGAACTGCCTTTCGAGGCCATAGCCGCGGCCGCGACCCCGGCCATTGCGCAAGCGGTGCTGGCGGCGCGACAGGGCAACCTGACCGTCGACCCCGGCTTCGATGGCCAGTTCGGTTCTTTCCATATACATCAGGCGCCGGCCGCCCAGACCCTAGCCGGGCCCCGGCAGAACCGCAAGGCAAACCCGGGACGGAAGCGAAAGGGATCGGTGCCTGACGGAGCATGTTTGGACATGCCGCATGCGGATGCAGAGACAGGAGAAACAGAGCCATGAAACCTCGAAAACAAGGCAAGATGAACGGGTGGGCGCTGGTTGGGCAACTGCTAGCCGCAGTTTGCCTGGTCGTAGCTTGCGGCGGGAGAGAAGACGAGGCCGCGGACGCGGCCTTGGAGCCTCCGACGCCCACCGCACGCGCCGCGGCAAGGGCGGACGCAGAGAAAGCCAGCGCAACGCCTACGGCCGTGATAACGGTTGAAAGGCCCGCCGAGGGCGTTGCGACCCAGCCGCGCGTGACCGCGGACGCAGCCAATCTGCGGGCCGGCCCTGCCACCGACTATCCCGTCATCGGCGCGGCGCAGCTCCAGGACGAACTGACGCTCGTGGCGCGCAATGACGCACGCGATTGGCTGCAAATCCGCACGGCGCGCGGCCTGGCCTGGATTTACGCCCCGCTCACGGACGTCACGACCGAGGCCGTCGCGGCCTTGCCCGTGGGGACATACGACCTTCTGCCCGCGCCGGCGGAAGCGGTCGCCCCCCAAACCCCGGCTCCCGCGCGCAATGCCGAGGCCGACGCAAGCGCCGAACCGACCGCGGTCGTTGCCGCCCGACCGCGCGTGACCGTGAACGCAGCCAATCTGCGGGCCGGCCCTGCCACCGACTACCCCGTCATCGGCGCAGCGCAGCTCCAGGACGAACTGACGCTCGTGGCGCGCAATGACGCGCGCGATTGGCTGCAAATCCGCACGGCGCGCGGCCTGGCCTGGATTTACGCCCCGCTCACGGACGTCACGGCCGAGGCCGTGGCGGCTTTGCCCGTCGGGACGTACGCCGCCGTACCCCCGCCGACGCCGTTGCCGCCCGCGCCGGCGGCACCGCGCGCGCCCCAAGCGCCGGCTTCCGCGCGCGCAGGCGACGCGTATGAGGCCAGCCTGAATGCGCTCGTCGTCACGCCGCATTCCAATAACCCGCCCTACGACCGCGACGACTGGCATCCCCGCTGGCGCGATGCGGACGGGGATTGCCAAGATACGCGGGCCGAGGTCCTGATCGCCGAATCCAGCGACTCCGTCACTTTCCGGCAGGGCAGACAATGCACCGTCGACCGAGGTCGGTGGGTGGGACCCTGGAGCGGGACCACTTTCTCGCAGGCCTCCGACGTAGACGTGGATCATCACGTGCCGCTCAAGAACGCGCACGTATCCGGCGGCGCCGCCTGGTCCCGCGCCCAGAAGGAAGCCTACGCCAACGATCTGGATCTGCCGGCCGCGTTGCAGGCCATGGAGGACGGCCTGAACCAACAAAAAAGCGCGTATGGCCCCGAAGCCTGGAAACCGCCTTTGCGACGCGCCTGGTGCCAGTATGCGCGGGATTGGATTGACGTCAAGGCCAAGTACCGTCTGGCCGTGACGGCGGCGGAAAAGAACGCATTGCACCAGATGCTGGCCACTTGTCGCGAGGCCGCCAGCAACCCACCGGCAGCGGCGGCCCAACCCATCGCGCCGCCGCCCGCGCCCATACCGGTACCTGCCCCTGTCCAACCCGCCGGCGGCAACCTGGAGTTGCGCGCCTGCGATGCCGGCGACGAGGTGGTGACGTTCGTCAATACCGGGAGCGAAGCCGTCCGGCTCGCGGACTACCGCTTGGAAGACGAAGGCCCCAAATTCACACACCGTTTCCGCGCCGAAGACGTCATTGGCCCGCATGAAACCTGGTTCTTGGTCAGCGGCCCCGGCGCCGCGGAGGACAAGGGACGGAAACAGCTGTTGTTCCAGGCGAAACACATATGGAACAACGATGGCGACACCGCTTTTTTGTACCACGGCGAGACCTTGGTGAGCCAAGTGGAGTGCCAGCGCTAAGCCATTCCAATCCGGCGGTTGCGCCAACGCGCCTGAGAGGATATGCGTAGGTTATCGTGGCCGGAATACCCTATGCCTCGTCTGCCCTTCTTGGTCTTCCGAGAAGGGGTTCTTGTCCCGCGTCCCAGACTCCTGCGCAAGTGGAACGCGGGTGTTTTTGGCCTTTCAAGGGTCTATCGCACATTCAACCCGTACCCTCCCGCATTCTTATGGACGCATTGGGCGCTACCGGCGGTCTGCGTTTCTTTGGCAGGCCCGCGGCGGCCCTTGCGGGAGGCGCATCGGCCGCCCCCGTCAGCGCGCGGCCGCGCGTGCAGGCCAACCCTGCCGCGCGCGGCCCGAACGGTCCAGACAAGTGCGGCGGCGTCTCGCGGCCCTAGACGATCATCCCCTGTAGAGCAGTGGATGCGCGGCCAGCAAGGCCGTCTCGCCAGGCGCAAAGTCTGCGCGCGTCTGAACCGGTGCTGGGCCGCCCCGGTACGCATCCGCAGGCAAGATCCGGATTTCTCCGCGTCCGACGGACACCCGGCATCTCAGCAAGGCGGGAGGGTGATCCACGCCTGCCGGATTAAGCCCAGCGGCCTACGCGGGACCGCCGCTGCGAGGCGCGGTACGGATCTGTACAGGCCGCGCGGTCGGCCGATGCCCGTCGCCTTCGCCAACCTGCCCTGTACGCGCGGCGCCAACTTACGGCTATCTATAATTCAAGATAAAATAATGCGCCGTGAAAACTTGTTTCCGTGGATACGACCCTCTTCTTTCGGCGCAATGCTATTGAAACGATACTTGCGACGTCTGTTGCCCGCGTCCAGCGGACGCGGGCGGCATAGGGCAAGAGAACGCCGTGAAGCACAACGAAGGCCTGCGCGTCGTTTTCCGTAACCGCCGGCCGCGTTGCGCATGATGGACAGAAAAAGTGCCTTCCGTTCCCAAGTCCAAACGCGGATTGGGGGACAGCAAAGCTGGATTTAGCATGAACCGCCCCGAGAAAGAACGCCCGCTCTCGCGCTGCGTCGCTACTTGGCGTGCGCGGCTTCCGTCTTTCGGCGCGGCGGTCGTCAACGGCGCGGCAAAGCGTAGCGTGCTGATTGCGTGGGTGCTCTTCGTCCTCGCGGGATTGGCCGTGCTGGACGATTACGGCGCATCACTGGATGAGCCGCTGCAACGGAATATCGCCCTCGTCTCCATGGACTACGCGTTGGGACGCAGCGACGCGCTCCTGTCCCATTACGATCGCTCGCACGGCGTCGCCTTCGAGTTGTTCCTGCTGGCGATCGAGCGTCTGCTAAGGCTGGAAGACAGTCGCCACATTTTTCTCAGCCGCCATCTGGCGAGCCACCTGCTCTTCGCGCTGGGCGGCTGGTGCTGCGCGCAGTTGGCGCTGCGCCTGACAGGCAACCGATGGCTGGCCTGCTGCGCGTTGTGCCTGTTCGTCCTGCATCCCCGCCTGTACGCGCATTCCTTCTTCAACTCCAAGGACATGCCGTTCCTCAGCCTGTTCATGCTGGCGCTGCTGCTGTTGCACCGGGCGTTCCGCGCGGAGACCGCCCGCGCTTTCCTGCTGGCCGGCGCGGGCGTGGGCGTGCTCACCAATATCCGGCTCGCGGGCGCGCTGCTGTTCGGGGCCGTCCTGCTGTTGCGGGCCTGCGATCTGGTCGGCGCGCCGACGCCGGCGGCCCGGCGGCGCATCCTGTGGACGACCGGCCTGTTCGCGGCGACCGCCGCGCTGACGCTGTACGCGACCTGGCCCTATCTCTGGGGCGATCCCATCGAGCGGCTCGGCATCTCGTTTCGGCGCCTGGCGCGCTGGCGCCTCAATCCGGTCAATCTGTTTCAGGGCCAGTTCATCAGTGCGCAAAACGTGCCCGCGCACTACGCGCCCACTTGGTTCGCGATCACGATGCCTCCGAACGCGCTTCTGCTCGGAGCCCTCGGCGTCGTTGCGCTGGTGCGCCGCAGTCTGCGTCGGCCCGGTTCCGTTCTGCGCAATACGCGGCTCCGCTTCCAGTGCTTGTTGCTGGCCTGTTGCGTCCTGCCCCTGTTGACCGTTATCTTGCTCGGATCCACGCTCTACAACGGCTGGCGCCACCTGTATTTCCTCTACGCGCCCTTTTGCCTATTGGCGGCAATCGGCGGCCTGCACGCGCTGGGGGCGTCCGCGCGACGCCTCCGCCGAGGAGGGGGAGGGGCGTACGGCTTGGCGGGCATCGGCGCGGCCGCGATGCTGGGTGCGCTGATATCGCTGCATCCCTACCAGCATCTCTACTTCAACTTTTGGGTGGACCGCGCGACGCCAGAGCGTCTCCTGTTTCAGTACGACTTGGATTATTGGAGCCTCTCATTCAGGAACGTCCTGGAATTCTTGCTCGCGCATTACCCGGACGAGCCGATCTACGTACAGAGCTACTTTGGACGAGGGCATGCCCATAGACACCTTCTATCCGCGACGGATCGACAGCGGCTCGCCTTGACAGCTCGCGCCAAGGATTTCTATATAGATAATCGCCGCGGCGATCCTTGGGTCGCCACGGCCGTGAGATCGCCCCCGTACGCGCCCGCCATCCATACGCAAACGGCGTACGGCAACACCCTGGCCTTCGCGGCCGCGGTGAACCTGGAGAAGGTGGATGCCGCCACCGCCGCCCCTTACCGCGCGACGTACCGCGCCCTGACCGCCCGCGAACCCGTCGTGCGCGATCATTTCAATGTCTACCTGGACGCGGACGCCGTGAGCTGGATCCGGGATCCATGCCAGCCGGAGGACACGGAGCCCCGGTTCTTGCTGCACCTCGCGCCCGTGGATCCGCAGGATCTGCCCGCGGGCCGGCGCCGTTTCGGGTTCGACAACCTGAACTTCAATTTCGTCGAACGCGGCGTGCGCCTCGACGGCGCGTGCCTGGCCGTCGTCCCGCGGCCAACATATCCCATTCGCTCTCTGTCGGTGGGCCAGTTCCCCGCCGGGGGCGGGCCCGCGCTCTGGCAAGCGGATATTCCGGTCCCGCCCGCGATCGCGTATCGCGCAGCGTACCGTACGCTGGCGGCGCGGCCACCGACGCGGCGGTCAGCCTTCAACGTATACGTTACTCCGGCGACGGTCACCGTCGCCAAAGCGCCTTGCGCCGAAGCGGACGCGCAACCCAAGTTCATCCTGCATGTCGCGCCCGTCGACCCGCGGGTACTGCCCGACCGCCCCTTCGACAACCGGGACTTTTCTTTCGACGCGCGCGGCGTGCGCTTTGACCACGCGTGCCTGGCCACCGCCCCGCTGCCCGCGTATCCGATCCGACAGCTCACAGTCGGCCAGTGGCGCGGCGGGAATGCGCAGGCGCTCTGGCTGGCCGAGATCTCCCTCCCGCTCGCCCCTCGCGCCGTGAACGCCTACCGCGCCGCCTATCGCGCGCTGACCGCCGGCCCGCCCGCACACCGGGCCGTCTTCGACGTATACGTCACGGCGGGCGCTGTTGCGTTCGCCAAGGCTCCTTGCACCGCAGAAGACACGCAGCCCAAGTTCCTCCTGCACGTCATCCCGTCCGATCCGGCGGATCTGTCGCCTGACCGCCAGAACGCCGGTTTCGAAAACCGGGACTTCCAGTTCGCTTGGCAGGGCGCGCACTTTGATGGAGTCTGCTTGGCCCGGGCCCAGCTTCCCGCTTACTCCATTGCTTATCTCCGCGTGGGCCAGTTCCGCTCCGGGGAAACCGCCCTCTGGCTGGCCGAGCTTCCGAGGGACCGCTAACGCTGCATCCGGGCGCGCGCCTGCGCTTAGACCATGGATGCGCCATGCCCGGATGGCGCGTCCCGGCATCGCGCCCCCTAGCGACGCACGGGGGTGCCTGTCATGGCGATCGTCTGGGGCGCAAGGGGAACGATAGCGGGACATGGCGCCTAGGTCATGAACGGGTGCCCTGTCGTCTTGTCATATTTCCATTATATGGTACGCCTTTGGGCCTGCGCGCGGATGTCCGCAATGCGGAACTGCCAGTCGATGCTCGCACTACATGAATATGGGAGCCTTCGTTTGGGTTGACTCTGGCGGTGAAATCGGCATTCTAATATGCCGTCATTTACCTGACAATATACATTAGGTATGGCTTGGAGGCAGGGAGCTTTGCCTCCGCTGATATGGTCATCGGCCTTTGGCGCCGCGGTGTCGGATCCAAGCCTGCACGGTCCAAGCGCCTAAGATGGATCGTCGCGTTCCCGTCGCGGTTGGCGGCTCAAGGCAACATACCGCTGGCTGCACGCGGAACGAAGTTGGCTGGCCGGACAAGGCGGATCCGTCGGAATGGAATCCCAGGGCAGAATCACGCCATAGGCGATCTCCCGCGCCAGCGCGAGAGCTCCGCCCAACGCGCCGAGAACCACGCGCGGTAGCATATAGCGACTAGGGCGGAACTGGGGCCTACGCATGCAAGACGGCTCTGCGATGATCGCTAAGCGCGCCTTCAGCTAAGAGCCGAATAGGGAAGGCGCATGAACAATCCTGCAGGCCCGCGCCCTGCATTTCGTTATCCAGCGTAACCGGACCATCCGGGTTCCGACTGCCGAGACGCGGCATCATCAAGTCTGGATTTCGGTACCGACCGCGCGGCCCGATAATGAACGACGATCCCCGCAGCGTTACCAGCGTTGCGGCTTACGCGTCAAATGATTCCGGGCCATGATCCCCAAACGTCATGCGCCGTTGCCGTCCAGGATCGCCTGATGCGAGATCTCAAAATAGCCGGGATGGGCTCTGCGGACCACCTCTCCGGCTCCGGTTCAGCCGCTAGGGGACCGGCCGCGGGACGCAGACGACATTCACTCAGATCTTGCCCGTCCCTGCGCGGGCGCCATCGGCAGCGCGGCCTTCCACAGATCGCGTTGGGCGCGGGAGTCGAACTGTCCCACGCGCAGGCTCCGAATGGCGTAGCGGGGCAGGGCCACGCGCGCCATGCACCGGCCGTCGAAGTGCGCCCCGTAGCGCTCGAAGGCAAAACCCAAGTTGGCGAAGCCGTAACGCCAGCGAGGCCAAGGCAAAACCCAGCGGCGTTCCGGGAAAACATGCAGTATGAACTTGGCCGCGGTGTCGGCCGGACGGCATGCGTCCTTGACGAAGGCAATCGCGCGCTCGTCGGTCAGGTAGACATCAAAGACGTCTTGCAACGCAGGAGGGGCGCCGGCCAGGGCTTGATAGGCCATCCGCAAGGTCTGCGCCGCCGCGGCCGCGGGGTCGACGAGCTGGATCTCGGACGTCCAGAGAGGGCCGGTCGGCAGGAACTGGCCCATGCGCAGGCGGGACAGCGCATAGCCCGGCAAGCGGACGACCGCTACGCAGGTGGCGTCAAAACGCGCGCCCCGCTCGGCGAAGGCGAAGTCCAGGTTGGCGAAACCGACGGCTCGTCGCTCGTCCGGCAGGCTGTCCCCCGCGGCCGGGAACGCATGCACGAAAAAACGCGCCTCCGTATCCATGGGCCGGCAAGGGCGTTTGTACAAGGTCAGAGCGCGGCCGCGGAGATACGCATGGAACCGCCCGCGCGCGCGCGGCGCGCGCGCGGTCGCCATCGCCGCGGCGGACCGATAGGCGCGGATCGCGGCCAAGGGGTGGGATATCGTCTCCCATCCGCCCCCTTGGCGGCCCAGCGCGCGCGGACAGGCGGACCAGGCCTGGTAGCCGACCGACAGGGCCTGCTCATCCCGGTAATCCGTGCAGACGATGCCGCCCGTCGCGTCCAGGACGATGTCTGCCACCCAGTTGGCGCGTCCCTGTTGGCCGATCCTCAGGGCCGCGATCGCCCAGGGCGGCCGGCGCCAGATCAGGCCGCAGGCTTCTCCGAGCCGGCGCACCTGTCCCGTCAGATCCTGACGCGCGGAAAACGTCTCCGGAAAGCCGGCGTTCGCGGCGGGCCGCGCCTGCAGAAAGAGCTGATCGCGGTCGCTGTCCCAGACGCAGGGATCCTGTACGTAGAGCAACTGCCCCGCGTCCCAATATACGTCAAAAGCCGCGCGCGCAATGAGTTCCCCTTCCGGCGCCAGGGGGATGGGCTTCCGCAACCAGCGCGCCAACCAGGGCGGCAGATCGAATGCGAGATTTTCGCGTTGCACATAGGCGGGCAGTTCCAGGTTCGTAAGCGTCGCCGGCGCGTAAAGGAACGGGCGATAATCCCGCAGGGCCCGCGTCAATTCGACCACGCCGGTGAGGGCTCCCAGGCCCAAGGCGCAGACCAGGCCGCCCAGCGCCCAGCGGCGGCTCCGATTCGCCGGGGCGAACCGGAACGCCCGTCCCTGGCCGGTGACGGCCTGGGCGCAGTGGCAGCCCAAGACCAGCAATGCGGGCAAGGATACGCGCAAGGCAAAACTGTAGTGATAATAATACCAAGGCAACAACAACAGGACAGCCAGGCTGGTCAGGAAGAAGGCCTCGCGTCGCACGGCGGGGCGCGCGAGCACCAGCAACAAAGCCACAGCCAAGAATTCGGTCAGATAGAAAAGCGGCAGGGTCCGCGCCAGTTGGGGCCACGCGTACCGCATCCAGAGCCAGCCACGCGGGAACTCCAACGCGCCGGACGTCAGGTAGACAGCTATCAGGCCCGCCAGCGGCCCGGCCAGGCACAGGTTGGGCCAGCGCAGAAAGGGGCGCAGGCCGTTGGCTCGAAGCGACAAGGCGAGAAAGGGCAGCAGGCCCACGGCCACGAACGGCGACCAGAACGCGATCGCCGCCAGCCAGACTCCGCTCACGGCCAAGAACCGCGGGTTCCGGCGCAAGCGCCACAGCAACAGGATCCCCAACCCTGCCGGAATGAAGTGTTGCGGGCCCCAGCGCAAAGCCGCCATCGGAGACGTGTATTGCAATTCGATGTGCGACCACCACTCGAAGGGAAAACATCCGAACACGAACTCGGGCAAACCCGCGCGTTCCAGGCGCATATCCAGACAAGGCCGCTTTTCCAACAACGCCGCGCGCAGGACGTCCATGCCGCTGAAGAACATCAGCACCGCCGCCGCCAGCCAGACGCGCCACCCGCGGCAGCCCTGCGTGGCCAGGCGCAGCAACAATGCGACCCCCATCCAAGTCCACAACGGCACGGCCCACTGCAACGCGCCCAGCCCCCCAAGGCGCGCGGCCAAGCCCGGCGTCATATACCAGCCCAGGTAGTAGCGCAAGAGCGGCGCCGACGGCGCCGCGTCCGACATGGGCAGGTAAGCCCACAGCGCATCGGGCAGAAACGAAGGCCACGGGTAACGGCCCAGATCCAGCAAGAGCGCGCGGTGGTCGATCCAATCGTAGTTGCCGCGATCGAATGCGCCTCCGGCCGCCGTTGTCATCACCCAACCCAACGCCAGGAGGAGCAGGCCCCAAGTCGCGGGCCGCGGCGCGACGCGCCACGGGCCGCGCAAAGGCTCCCGCAACGTCCACGCCAACAGTCCGGCCGCGGGCCATCCGATCCACCACTTGAACCAGCCCAGCAACCAAATGGCCACGGGCGCCATGAGATACAGCAAGGCCATGCGGTACGCCATGGGCCATGCACGCGTTTCGGCGCGCCGCGCGGCCCTGCGCCTGTCGTTCAACCTGTAGCGGGCCATGAAGTGCGCGGCCCTGGATAGCGCGCCGTTCATGTCCGCAGAACGCGTACGGTGGCCGAACGTTCCCGCGCGACGCGCAGGAACGCGCGGCCGCGCGCGGCGTCGGAAGCGTACGCCCAGCGGTTCTGCACCCAACCGGACGCAGGCGTCCGTTTTTTCAGCCCGGCCCCCGGCGCAGGGTGCGTAACTGACGGCCTATATCTGCTCAAATCCGTCACAATGCCGGCCCAATTGAAACGTTGGCCCGTCTGTCGGCATGCCCTGCAGATATCCCATGGCGACTGCCCACTTACTGCCGGGACTGATCGGGGTCCGCCTGCGGAGACCGGCGCCAGACCGTCCGCATGGAGGGCCGGGGTCGGTGCAGCAGGCACGACAAGGCGGGCGATACGCCTGACAGCTCGTTGCCGATCGGGACGCAGGGCATCAGATTGCTGACAGCGGAAACGGGAAGGCTTCGTCCCGGAGGGCGCTTGGGACTTGCGTCGTCGGCTTTGATCCCGCGCGGACAGCTTCTGCGCGGGGCGCGGGGCGCCCGCGTTCCTGTCGCGTCCGAAGTTGGGCTGGGAAACGGCTATTGGCGCTTTGTCGGCTCAAGCCTTGATTGCGCACAGCCGCGAGGCTTTGCCGAAGCGCTGCGCCTGCGGCGCGCGTGGCTCCCGCACGGAAACCGCACCTGCGCGGAAACGAACCCGGCCGTCGATGGGCCGCTGCCTGCCGTACGTTCAGCGCTCAACGTCGGGGCTCACCCGTTGAGCCGCGCCAGTTCGTTCGCGTCCAGCGCGAGGGACAACGCTTCCATTTGCGCGTCCAGCTGGGCCACGGAGTTCGCGCCCACGATAGGCGCGACCACATTGGGACGGGTCAACAACCAGCTCAAGGCCACGGCCCCGGGCCACGTACCGCGTGCCTGGGCGATCTGGAGGACGATATCCAACACGCGCCAGGCGGCGTCATGATCATGCTTGGCCGTAACGCTGTCGGCCCGCGGCGTATCCGGCCGCGCCTGCCGGCTGTACTTGCCGGTCAGGAAGCCGCCGGCCATCGGACTGTAAGGCACCACGCCGAGACCGTACGCGCGGCACGCGTCGGCCAATTCCCGCTCGTAGGCCTCCCGATGCACCAGATTATAGTGCGGCTGCAGGCTGACGAAACGGTGCCAGTTGTGCTTGTCGCTGGCCCACAGCGCCTGCATGAGGCGCCAAGCCGGATAATTGCTGCAACCGATATAGCGCACCTTGCCTTGCCGAATCAGGCTATCCAAGGTCTCCAGCGTCTCTTCAATGGGGGTGTGGGCATCGAACCAGTGCATCTGGTACAGGTCGATGTAATCCGTTTGCAAACGCGACAGCGAGCCGTGAACGGCATCCACGATATGGCGTCGCGACAGCCCCTGATCGTTGGGCCGCTCGGACATGCTGCCCCTGACTTTGGTCGCCAACGCCACGCGCGCGCGGTGCCGGCGGGCGCGCAGCCATTCCCCGATTATGGTTTCGCTGGAACCCGGTCCCAAGGCAGGCACCCACTGGCTGTAGATATTGGCGGTATCCAGAAAATTGCCGCCCCGGTCCAAAAAGGCATCCATGACGGCGAACGATTCGGCTTTGGACAACCGCCATCCCCACTGCATGGTGCCCAAGCCCAAGGCCGACAGTTTGAGGCCGGACGCCCCGAGGTTGCGATATTCCATGGTTTGCCTCCTGGAGACAGCATTCAAACGAGTATGCGGGCGTCGCCTTGGCGGCGCGTAATGCGCTCCGCGTCCATCCATTCCAGCAACGCCTGCCCGTATTTCCGGCTGGTGGCCAACGCGTCCCGCACCTCCGCCAACGTCGCCGCGCCGTTCGCCGCGATCAGCTCCGCGACCTGGGCTTGCATGGCGTCCAGCGCGCGCCGGCTGAAGATCACGTCCGGCCCCGCCTGCACGTAAGTCCCCGCTTCCATCAGGGAATCCAGCAGCTCCCGGTCATCGCGCAGGATAGCCAAAATGTCTTGCCGGGCCGGAGGGCTGAAAGGGGTCGCGTCCATGGCCTGGGCCAGCGCCGCGGCCGCCTGTCGTTGCGTCTGCGAGTAGACGACGGCATGGCCAGGCAAGGCAATGGCCTGGCCGCGGCGCTGGCATTGCTTCTGATCCAGCCATTGCTGCAGCAGGCAGGCGCACAGCGCCGGCTCCGGCTCCGTGCCCTTGTGGCGTCGGATATGAACGGCCAGCCGGGACTGCAACTCTTTCCGCGGTTGGCCGCGGCGTAGCGGGTAGCGGCGGTGATAGCGCGCCAATTCCGCGCGCGCGAAGTCCGCCCACGCCTCCAGATCCGATGCAACGACGTACAAGGCTTCACTGCCCGCCTGCACGCGCGCCACAATGCCGCGCGCCGCGGCCGCCTGCAAAACCGCCTCCAGGTCGTCGCGGCGCTCCGGGAACGCCTGGCGCAGGGTTTCTGCGCTTTGCAGAGGCCTTTCCGCCAAGGCCTGGCGCACCTGCGCGCCCGGATCCGAAGAAGCCCAAGCCTGGAAATGCGCCAGCGTAGCCGGGGCAAAACGCTTCCAGTACCGCGGGGAGGGGGCCGCCAACACCCGGCCGCCGCCCAACGTACAGCTCGGGGAAGGCAACCGCACGATGCACCGATCGCCGCGGGCCATGATCACCGGCGCGGCCGTAACGAGCTGGCAGTAGCCTGTGGCGCCGGGCCGGATCTCCGACCCGCCGATCAAGCGGATCCGAGCCATGACTTCCGCCGCGCCTTGAAACACCATGACCTCCATGTCGTGCGTCACCGCTTGGGGCGCTTCGTCCCACAGCCGCAAACTCACTTCCACGGTATGGGTCGCCTGAAACGTATCGGGCAGGCACAGCACTTGGCCCCTATGCACGTCCGCATGCGAAATGCCGCCCAGGTTGGCGGCCACGCGCGTGCCCGCCTCGCACGCGGATACGGCCTGGCGATAGGCTTGCAGGCCGCGAATGCGGCCCGGCCGTTTTCCGGGTTGGATTTCCACCGCCGCGCCCACGGTCAACCGGCCGGACGCCAACGTGCCCGTTACGACCGTGCCGAACCCGCTGCGCGTGAAAACGCGATCGATAGGCAACCGCGGCGGCGTTGCGCGCAGCCGCGAGGCCTTGTTCCGCGCCAACGCGCGGATCGCGCGGGCCAGTTCCGCTACGCCCTCGCCCGTGACCGCGCTGACGCGTCGCAGCGGCGCCTGGGCGAACTTCGTCCGCGCCAGGGCTTCGGCGCACTCCAGTTCCGCCAACTCGATCAATTCCGGATCCTCTACGGCGTCGATCTTGGTGACGACGGGCAGACAGCTCGGAACGTCAAGCAGATCCAGAATGGCCAGATGCTCCCGGGTTTGGGGCATGACGCCTTCGTCGGCGGCCACGACCAGCAAGGCCGCGTCCAGGCCGGAAACCCCGGCCAGCATATTGCGAATGAAATCCAGATGTCCCGGCACGTCCACCAAGCCAATGCGCCGCTCCGCGTCCGGCGCATCCGGCTCCATCCACGCGAACCCCAAATCAATCGTCAGGCCCCGTCGTTTCTCTTCCGCCAACCGATCCGGATCCATGCCCGTCAGGGCCGTGACCAGCGCGGATTTGCCGTGGTCGACGTGCCCGGCCGTGCCCAGGACTAACATGGCGCGGGCCGCCCCGTCCCGGCGTCAGGCCTGGGGCGCATGGCGCGGAGCCAGCTGGCCATTGCCGGCGTAGAGTTCCTGATGCCGGCGCAAATGGGTCCACTCCTCTTCCAGCGAGCGCATAATCCGATCTCTTTCGCGCACGAAGTTATGCATGTTCTCCACGCCCTCCTGCGCGGCTTTGAGCGCCATTTGCGGATACGTCTCGTGCAATTTCCACAGCTGCTTGATCAGTTCCTCGTGCAGGCGCAGATTCTGCTGCAACAGCAGGAAGCGCTCCTGCATGGCGTTCCGCAGGTTTTCCTGCTCCTGGCCTATATGCTCCTGCTGCATGCGGCTCTTGCGGTTGCGTTCCGTCTCCGCGTCGTCCGCCTCTTTCAGGGTCTTTTCGACTTTGAGCTGGAACATGCGCTCCGTTTCCCGCATTTGCTGCAACCCCTGATCCATGCGTTGGTTCAGCTGCCGCACTTCCGTCAGGGCTTTCTGCGCGCTGTCCTGAAAGGGGATCAGGGCGTTGAGCTGGGTTTCCAGGCCCTCGAAACGCGGCGCCAGTTCCTGGACGGACGTATCGAAGGCGCGCAGGCGATGCGACAGATCGTACGCGTCGTTCTTGAACTCCTCGCGCAGAGCGTCCACATTCCGCTGCACCCGTTCCGTTCCGCTATGCAAATCAGGGAATTCGGCGCGCACCTTGCGGTAGTCTTCCGACAGACGCGACACGGCCTGCACCACCTCTTCGATGCGCTTGAAGTGCTCGACCTGATCCTCCTGCAATTGCCGCATGCGCTTTTGTTCGGAGCTTTTGTTTTCCATCAGGAAGGGCACGTGCTGCACCAGTTCGCTCACTTCCGCGCTGAGGCCGGCGACCTGGACCTTGACCTCGTTCGCCGTTTCCTGCGCCCGCGCCACGTCCTCGTCCCGCAACAGGCCGGCCTGCTCCAGCTGGTTGATGCGGGCCAGTTCGCGCTGGAGTTCGCTCATTTCCCGGCGCAGTTGGTCGCGGTCGCCGATTCGGGCTCTTTCCCAGTCCCGCTGCATGCGTTGCCGCTGTTCCTCTTCCCGCTCATGCAAGGCCGCGAACTCCTGGCGCGTCTTGTCCAACGCCGCCTCGAAGTGCTGTATGCGCGGCGCGGGCGCTTCCGCGCGGGACAGGGACGCCTCCAGCTCCTGGATCTGCTTGGTCCGATCCGCCAGTTCCGCGCTTTGCGTCTCCACCAGGTGGCTGAGGCGCACGATTTCGTTGCGATCGCGGCGGTGCTCTTCATCCAGCCAATCGACCATCTGCTTCAATTGCGCCAAGTCTTGCTCCAGTTGCGCCGCATCCATGGTTGTGCCCCTTCCGTATGTGCCTTGCCTGAGGGAAAGCCGAACGACGGCCTCTGCGCCGCCTCATCGCTATTGTGCCACTTCGGCGAAGCGATATAAAGCATTAGGGGACGCGCGCAACCCCATCCTGCCCGCCGCGCCGAGCTGTCTGCGTTTCCCGCCTCGCTAACCGGACCGTATTCTTGCACGGCGCGGGAATCGCTCAGGGGCGTAGTTCTTGACCCGTTCATTCAATGCGGTGCATCATGCATCAATGGAAGGCGAATACCCCCGCGATCAAGGGCAGGCATGGCGGAATCCATTGATCCATTCAGGCCTCGTCGTCTCGCCTGTCGGCAACCCCATGTCTTGCAACGGCCGGCACGCGCCAAGCTTTGGCGCGTCCTGCCGCGCGGCAGGACGCTGAGCGTCTGCCCGTCAAAGGCGTGGCCCCCAATTTGTGACGAACGGATGCGGCGACAGGGTTTGGCTCCGTATGTTCCGGCATCCAGAGAAGCGAAACGGGTACGGAGGATCCCAGCATGTCAGCGCATTCGTTTTATGCGTCCAGCCAGCTGCGTTCGGCTTGTCATGGCCGTTACGCCAAGCCGAGGCGCCAGGCGCGGTGAACGCGCCTGCAGTGATGCCCGTCTGGGAAGATCTATACGCGGTTGCCAAAGATACGCCAGCGAAGATCCCTGATGCGCTTCGGCATTGACAATCGGTTGGCCTATCACCGCCAAGCCGGCATTACGCGCTATACCCGCAGCTTAATGTTCGCTTTGCAGGCGCTGAACCCCGATCCCCGGTACCGCTTCACGGTTTTTCGGCATCGCAAGCATGCGGCGGCCGCCTTGCCTCCGGGCAACTGGGACCACCGGATCCTGCTCAGTCCCGCGCATCACGCGTGGGAGCAACGCATGCTGGCCTGGGAATTACGGCGCTTGCGCCTGGATGGCGCGCACTTCCCCGATTTCATCGGGCCCTACCGCAGCCCGCTCAAAACCGTCATCACGGTGCATGATCTGGCCTTCTTGCGCTGGCCGGAGCACCTCACGCCGGAGGCGCAAGCCTATTACGGCCAATTGCCGGCCGCCATCGAGCATGCGCGCGCGATCATAACCCCCAGTCGCCGTACGCGGGACGACCTCGTAGCCTATCTACCTCAAGCCGCAGAGAAGGTACGGGTGATTCACAGCGGCGTGAATCCCGTATTCCAGGCCCCGGCTGGGCCCGCGCAGCCAGCCGACGACGGGTGGCCCGCCCATTTTCTGCTTCATGTCGGCACGCTGGAACCGCGCAAAAACATTCCCGCCCTGCTGGAAGCCTTCGCCCTGCTGCGGCGCGCGCAGGTCGCGCCCGATTTGCATCTGGTATTGGCCGGCGCCGCAGGGTGGGGGCAAGACAATCACGCGGCGCGGATCCAGGCTTTGGGTCTGGAGAACGTCTGCCTGTTTCGGCATCGTCTCTCCGACGCCGGGTTGGTGCGGGCTTACCAGCGCGCCCGGTGCCTGATGCACCCGGCCTTCTATGAAGGGTTCGGTTTTACCTTGCTGGAAGCCATGGCCTGCGGCACTCCGGTCGTCGCGTCCCGCGTGTCATGCCTGCCTGAAATCGCGGGGGAGGCCGCGCTGTTCGCCGAGCCGCGCGACGCGGAAGGCTTGGCGGCCCAGGCGCGCCGGCTGCTGGAAGATCGCGAGTTGGCGCAAGCCCAAATCGCGCGCGGCTTCAAGAGGGCCGCCCAATTCACCTGGGCCTCCGCAGCCGCCCAGACGCTGGAGGTCTACGAGACCGTTTGCCAAGCGTGAACCTGCGCCGCGCGGGGGCGCAGAGCCATGGGCCGCGTCGAGATATTGGCGCCGGCCAACGCCGCCCGGCGCGGGTCGCAGTCATCCAAACGCAGGGGCAGCTTCCGACGGACAGTCCCTATAGGCGCGTCTCCCGGCCTTTCGCTCCGTACGCCGGCTAGGCAACCGGCGCGAACGATTGTCTAACTTTGCGCTTACGTTTTTCTGACGCAGGGTTCCTACAATGCAGGTCTGAAGCGGTTGCGAGAGCGGAACCGTTCCCTCCCGGAAACCGTCCCGCTCCCTATTCCGCCGCTATCCGCCATGCACTCGGCAAAGGTGAAAAAATGATCAAGTTGGCTCGCTACTCCCCTTATTACTGGAACGCCTCTCCTCTGTTCCGCTTGGCCGCGCATAGGCTCGCCTCCCGTCCGGCAGCGGCCGCTGCCAGCCTGCCGCCCATGGACATCGAGGAAACGGATGCGCACTACGTCGTCACTCTGTCCGTGCCCGGTTATCGGCAGAATCAGTTGAGCATCTCGGCGGAAGACGATCGGCTGCACATCCGCGGCGACCGGACGAAGGGCGACGCAAAGGCGGATGCCGGCCGCAAATACCATCTCCGCGAACGGCGCCTGAACCGGTTTGCGCGTTCCCTGCGGCTGCCGCAAGGCGCGTCCGCGGACGACGTCCAGGCCCGCTACGAAGCCGGCGTATTGACCCTGAACGTGCCCAAACCCGCAAAGGCGTTGCCGAAACGGATCGAGATCCAGACCGGTTAAGGCCATGCGCTCCCTCTCGGGCCGGATTCCAGCCCGAGAGGGAGGCGGCCTTGCGCCCGAACGCGTCCCTGCCGCGCGTCCCGCGCTTTTGCAATCAGCAGCTGGGACAGCAGGTCTTGCCTTCCCCCATCTCAAGGACGCGCTGGATGCATCCGCCGATCCTCATCGGATCGGTCAGAACAGGACTCCGCCGGAAACCGGGACGCGCCGGGCGCGCGTCCCGACGTTTACGGACGCCGGCGGCCGGCTCATCGTTCGCCGGCTTCCTGCCGCTCCGCGCGCCGTTAGGGGCTGCGCCCGCTTTCCGGTCTCGCCCCGCGGCCCAGGATTTCCCGATCAATCCATAGTCAGGTATTTTGAAAGCGAAGCCTCCCCTCGTCTTGGTTCCCCTCGGTCTCGTGCGCATTCTTTTTCTTGTCGGCCTTCCGCCCTGGCCCCTGACGCAGGGCCGCACCTTGCGCAACTACCACTTGCTGCGACATCTGGGGCAATCTCACGAAGTAGATGTCCTGTGCGGATACCAAGGCGCCGCGCCCGGCCCTTTTCCGACGCAGCTCCGAGCGGCGTGGCGGGAGATGCATGCCTTTCCCTTGCCGCGCCGTTCCGCGGGGCAACGGCTGGCGGGCCTTGGCCGTCCTTGGCCGGATCTGGTGCAGGCGCATTTCAGTCGGGCCTTGGCGCGCCAAGCCTTGACCCTGCACGCGCGCGCGCCTTACGATCGACTGCATGTCGAGGGGCTGGAAATGGCGGGGTGCGCCGCCTGGATCAACGCCCGCCTGCCGTACGCCATTCCAATGGTGCTGGATGAGCACAACATTGAATTTCGGCTTCAGCAATCGCTCCGGGACAGCCAGGTAGGCTCAGGGGGGGATTGGCCTTACCGCGTCTTCAACCGCCTCCAAACTCAACGGTTGCGCGTCTTCGAGGAAGCGGTTTGGCGCCGCGCCCGCCGCGTCCTGGTCGTGAGTCCGGAAGATCAGGCGGAAGTGGCGCGTTGCGTGCCGCGCGCCCGGGTGCTCGTGATTCCCAACGGGGCGGATACGCGCCAAGCCGTCCCGCCGCGCGCGGTCGAACGCCCTACGTTCCGCCTCTCCTTCATTGGCAAGATGGACTACCGGCCCAACGTATTGAGCATGCTTTGGTTCTGCCGGGAAGTCCTGCCCCGCCTGATCCGGACCCGTCCGCGCGTCCAACTGTCCATCGTGGGACGCGATCCGGCTCCCGAAATCAGGCAACTGGCCGGCCGGCCCGAAGTGACCGTTACGGGGTACGTCGCCGATCTTCAACCGTATTACCAAGCCGGCACCGTCGCGGTACTGCCTATCTTCCATGGAGGCGGGACGCGCTTCAAGGCGCTGGAAGCCCTCTTGGCCGGGACTCCGCTCGTGACCACCCGCATGGGCATCGCGGGCATCCCGTTGGAACACGAACGCCACTGCCTCATTGCCGACGATGCGGCCACCTTTGCCCAGGCGATAGCGAGGCTCTGGAACGCGCCGCGCATGGCCTATGACTTGGCGCGGCAAGGCCAGGACTTGGTCAAGAAGCGCTTCGATTGGAACGCGATTACAGCCCAGCTGGACGCCGTGTATCCCGCGTGAGACGGAGGGGAGGCTGGGGCCGACGATGCCGCACTGCGCGGCAATGCGACGCCCCGGATTGCCGCGCGGCATTGGGTCTCGAATACGTCGCCGACAAAAACTGCAGCCAAATTATATCTGGCTGCTCGTCAGGAACGATCGGGCAGCGACTACGGATACTCAACCCGTAGGCGGATCTCGGCGCTCGGATTGCAGTCGCCGGTTGGTTTGACGTCACGCATCACCGAGGCCGCATGGCTCTTTGCCCGTTCCGCATCCGCCCCAAGTTCGAAAAAGGGAGTTGCGGGCGCCGAAGCGATTTGTGGCTTATTTCCGCGCAATCCGGATTGGCCATTCCGTTGGCCGGTTATCCGGCCATATCTTGGCCTCAAATCCTTTTCGAGTACGCGCAGAGCGGCAACCGCCAAGACGTCTGCGCGCCGGCAAGGGAGGCGCTCGTTCCGTTGGCCTTCCAGGCAGCGTTCCCAAGCAAAACCTGGATGCCGACCTTTACGGGTCGGTTCGAGCCTGCGGTCAAACCCATCGAAGAGCTGCTCAAGGTGCAGCGCAGAGGTTGTCGGCAACAACAGGGTAGGGCTTGCGTAGCGCGTTTCCTCTTTCTCGGTCGTCCTTCAACGTACCGCCCAATGTTCATGCATCGCCGTCCCGTTCACATCAGCGTTGCACGCGTCTCCCAGCGAAGTCACGCCTTGCCCCGCGCTTGGGCAGCCGCAGAAAACGTAGGGTACGCAGTCGGATCCAACTGGACTTCAATGAGGAAAGGCGACGGCGTGCCGCACGCGGTCGCCAACGCTTGCTCCAGAGAAGCCGCTGAGCCGGCATGCAATCCCGGAATGCCGTACGCCTGCGCCAGTTTGACGTGGTCGGTCACCGTTCTGAATTCGGTGCCGACGGCAGGCTTGCCCGCCTTGCCTTGCGCGCTCCGAATCAGATCCAAAGCTTGATCGCGCAGGACAATCACCTTGGTATTGCTGCCGATTTCCCGCAGCAACCCCAGTTCGCCGGCGCACATGGCGAGGCCGCCGTCGCCGATAACGCAAAATACTTGCCGCTGGGGGTCGCACAGGCCCGCGCCGATGGCTCCGGCCAAGCCGAAGCCCATGCAGGAAAGGCCGTTGGACAAGAGGAAGCCGGACGGCAGGTAGGTGGGCCAAGCCAAGCTGAAATAGATCTTGTGCGCGCCGACGTCTACGGTGACGACGGCATCGTCCGCCGCGGCCGCGCGCAAGGCATGCAACGTCTGTTGCGGCGAGACGGCCCCGGGCGGTACGCGGCCGCGATCGGCGCGGGCGTCCAGCTGGGGCCAACCCGCGGCTTTCTCGCTGCGCCAGCCCGTGACCGGCGTTGCGTCGCGCGCCAAGGCCGTCGCCATGCCTTCCATATCGCCCGCCATTTCAACGTCGGCCGGCAACCGGGGATCGCGATTGGCCCAGGCCGCGCCCCAGATCAAGGGCCGCGTCCAATCCCAGGGCTTCACCAGTTCCACTACGTCCAAGCCCAAGGCGATGACGCCGTCCGCCTGCGCCAGCGTTGCGTAAGCGGGATCGGTACGGGTCAGGCCGATCACGCCGGCGGCCAGAGGATGGACATCGGAAATAACGCCTTTGGCGTAGGGCGTCACGAGGACCGGCGCGTCCAGTTTCTCGGCCAGCTTGACCGTCGCGTGCGCCGCCCCTGCCGCGTGCAGGCCGAGGCCGGCCACGATGATCGGCTTGTCGAGCGCGGCCAACAGTTTGCGGCCGTCCGCCAGCGCCTGAGGGTCCAGTTCCGCGCGCGTCGGGCGCGGACAAGGGGGCGTTGCGGACGCGGGCGGAGGTCGCATGGGCAACTGGGCGGTCTCGTTGGATATTTGCACATGCACTGGGCCGGGCCGGCCTTCTTGCATCAAGGAACAGACGTAGGGGATCTGATGCGCCGTCTCGGGCCGGACGACGAACGAGGATTTGGCCATGGTCCCCAGCAAGGCGGTCAAATCCAGTACCTGGTGCGTATGCATGGGCCCGGCATTCTCCGCCGTACGCGCCGTGATGAAGACGGCGGCCGCGCGGTCAAGCCAGAGATGGCCCAGGCCGGCGGCGGCATGGGTCGCGCCGGGTCCCAGCGTAGTCAGGCAAGCCTGCGGCTGTCCCGTGAGACGCCAACCGGCCGCCGCGGCGTAGGCAGCGCTGGATTCATTGCGCACCAGAATGAATTCCAGGCCCTGGCGATCCAGGGCATCCACGACATGGACGTTTTCGCCGCCCGGCAGCCCGAAGACGCGCCGTATGCCCAGGTTCCGCAAGGATTCAGCCAGATAGTCGGCGCAACTCGGCACGGCAGGCGGACTCTCCTTTCTCCGATGCTCTCCGGAGGTTAGGGCCCGCGGCCCCTGGACGCATGCATGCGACCGCGCTTGGCTGGCGCAGTCTCAGCTCCACAACCGGTCATGCGAACGTTCATGGTCCCAGGCCGACGTATCCATATCGAAGGTCAGGGGTTCGTCGTCATCCAGATGCGCTTCCAGCGCGTCGGGATTCAAGCTCTCGAAACCCAGGCCGGAACCCTCCGGCACCGGGGCGTACCCGTTCCGCACCAACGGCTTGTCGATGCCTTCCAGCAGATCGTCCCAAGCGGCCACGTCCACGGCATGGTTCTCCAGCACGAAAAAGTTCTCCGTGGCCGCGGCGCAATGTACGCTGGCCAGGAACGCTACGGGCGAGCCGGCGGCATGCAACGCCATGGGCATGCCCATTTCCTGCGCCCGGTCGCCGATGCGCTTGGTTTCGTGAATCCCGCCGGCCGTGGCCAGATCGGGGTGAATGACGCTCACGGCGCGCCGGGCAATCAGAGGCTCGAAATGCCGGCGCAGATAGATGTCCTCGCCCGTGCAGGTGGGCGTGGTCAGGTTGCGCGTGAGGTGCAGCCACTGATCCGTCAGTTGCCAGGGAATGAGATCCTCCAGCCACGCCAAGGCGAAGGGAGCCAGGCGCGGCCCAACTGGATGCCGGATTCCACGCCGATATGGCCGAAATGATCCAGCGCGAGCGGCACTTCGTACCCGATGACGGTCCGGACGGCATCCACGTACGCGGCCAAGGCGTCGATGCCGCGGGGCGCAAGGCGAATGCCGGTGAACGGATGCATCACGTCGGTCGATGCGCGCATGGCGGGCGGAAAGGACAGTCCCTCCTGCACGCCGTTGGCCTCCAGCAAATCGATGCCCAAATCCATTTTGAGAAAGCGGTAGCCCATGGCCATTCGGCGTTGCAGGCTGCGCCCCATGTCTTCCGCGTGCGGCAGGCTCGCGGTATCGGCATACACCAGGACCGCATCGCGGAAGCGGCCGCCCGCCAGCATGTAGGCCGGGACGCCGTAGGCCTTGCCCGCCAGGTCGCACAAGGCCATGGTGACGCCCGAAACGCCGCCTCCTTGCCGGGCATGGCCCCCGAACTGCTCGATGCGCCGGAAAAGCCTCTCGATATCGCAGGGATTTTGGCCCACGAGGCGACTCTTGAGCATCAAGGCGTAGCTGGCGCTGGCCCCGTCCCGGATTTCGCCGTACCCGGAAAGGCCCTGGTTGGTGTCCAGGCGCAGCAGGGCGGACCGAAAGGGCATGCCTTTCAGCTTGGCCACCCGCATGTCCGTAATGCGCAGGGCCGACGGTCGGGACGCCTGCGCCGGCGGCGTAACGGTCATGGCAGAGGTAGGCGGCGCGCCCAGGGACGGCGGATCAATGCGGATGCACGGCGGTCACCGCCTCGGTCACGATGTCCGCGATGGAGTCCAATTCCTCTGCCGTAGAGCACAGGGGCGGCGCCAGGACCAGGAGATTGTCTACGTTACGCGTCAGCAAGCCGCGTTCCAGGCAGGCGGCCTTTACCTGCTCGGACGTATTCGCCTTTGCCCGCGTCGTTTTGTCCTGCACCAGCTCCACGGCCAGCATCAAGCCCAGCCCGCGGACTTCCCCGACATGGTCGTTTTCTTCCAGGTGCCGCAAGGCGCCCAACAGGCGCTGACCGCCGGCGCGGGCGCGTTCGGCGTAAGCGCCCTCCTCCAACAGATCCAGGTTGGCCAAGGCGACCGCGCAACAGGCGGGATGGCCCGAATAGGTATAGGAATGGAACCAGCGGTCCGCGACGGACGCCGCATCCATGACCTCCCGGATGCGGTCATGCACCTGTATGCCGCCCAAGGGTTGGTAGCCGCTGGTGACGGCCTTGGCGAAAGACATGATGTCAGGCTGTACGTCCCAGTGATGCAGGCCGAACCACTTGCCCGTCCGTCCGAAGCCCGTAATCACTTCGTCGGCGATCAGAAGCACGTCGTAGGCGTCGCAGATCGCGCGCACGCGCGGGAAATAGTCGTCCGGCGGCATGATCACGCCGCCGGCGCCCATGACGGGCTCCGCGATGAACGCCCCGACCGTCTCGGGGCCTGCCTGCTGGATCGCCTCCTCCAGCTCGCGGGCCGCGGCCAGGCCCACCGTTTCGCCGGCGCGCACTTCCCCCTGAAAGCGATAGGGGTAAGGCGGATTGATATGCCGGAACCCCGGCACCATGGGGCCGAAGAGATGGTGGTAGGCAGAGAGGCCCGTACAGCTCATGGCCGCCAGCGTGACGCCGTGATAGCCCAGCTTGCGCGCAATAATCTGGGTTTTCTGCGGTTGGCCCAAGCGCTTCCAGTAATAGCGCACCGTCTTGAAAGCGCTTTCGTTGGATTCCGCGCCGCCCGACGTGAAAAACGTGGAATTCAGATCCGGGTAGGCGTACCCTGCCAGGCGGTGGGCCAGTTCGATGGTCGCGCGGGCGCCGGTGCCGGCGTAATTGGAAATGTAGGCCCCGTTCAGGATCTGCGCGTGCGCGGCCGCGGCCAATTCCTGGCGGCCATGGCCCACGTTCACGTTCCAGAGCCCCGACATGCCGTCGATGATCTTGCGACCGTCCGCCGTATGCAGGTAAATGCCCGCGGCGCGGTCAATGAAGGTGGCTCCCTGGGCTGCCGAGGGATGATGCAAGGGATGCAACAAGCGGGTGTCTTTCTGCCGTAAGGTATCGGAAGCCTGCATCTGTTTTCGCCTTTGCGCCATGAAATTACGTCAAGAAAAAGCGTCCGCCGTACGCGGGCGGGATCCATGGTATCAGCAACCTAGTAGCGCGTCGCCTTGAAAGTCCATTTCGGATCGATTTTCCGCATTTCCGCGGCGTCGTCGCGCGCCCGCAACCCGCAGGCCAGATATTGCGCATGCAGTTTCCGCAAGGCCTGCCGGTCCACGTCAAGGCCCAACCCCGGCTCGTCGGAAACCTTGACGGCTCCGTCCTCGAAGGGGATGCGCCCCGTCGTCAGAATATCCTCGGACTGCCACGGATAATGGGTGTCGCAGGCGTAGGTCAGGTTGGGCATGACCGCGCCCAAGTGGGTCATGGCCGCCAGGGAAATGCCGATATGGCTGTTGGAATGCATGGACAAACCGCGTTCGAAGGCGCGGCAGAAGGCGGCCAGATGCAGGCTGTCGCGCAACCCGCCCCAGAAGTGATGGTCGCTCAGGATTACGTCCTCGGCGCGCCAGGCGACGCTGTCCGGCAAATCCGCGAACGAAGTCGTACACATGTTGGTCGCGAGCGGCATGGACAGCGCGCTGCGCACCACGGACATGTTTTCCTGCCCGCGCACCGGATCTTCGAAATACTCCAGGAGGCCCTCCAGGGAAGGACCCACTTCCAACGCGGTGTCCACGCGCCAGACGGCGTTGGGATCCAGGCGCAACGGTACCGCGGGGCCGAAGGCCTCCCGCAAGGCCTTGACGGCGGCCACTTCCGCGCGCGGCGGAAAAACGCCGCCCTTGAGTTTGATGGACCGGAAGCCGAAGGCCTGGCGCATGGCCTGGGCTTGCCGGACTATCCCCTCCGGATCCAGGGCCGCTTCCTGCCGGGCCGCGGCCCATCCCGTAGCCGCGGGATCCTTGTCGAAGCCCCAGGAACCGCCCGCGCCGGCTTTTTTGTAGAAGAGATAGGCCGCGTATTCCACCCGGTCGCGCACTTTGCCGCCCAGCAAGGCATGCACCGGCTGATCCGTCAATTTGCCCTGCAGATCCAGCAAGGCCACTTCCAGCGCGCTGCGCACATGCACCACTTGGCGTCTGTCCCACGGTTGCTCGCCGCGCGCGTCTTCGCGGCCGGCCAGCCGTTCTTCCGCCGCCGCCAGAATGCGATTGAGGTCGAAAGGCTGCGCGCCCACGACCGCGTCGCGCACCGTCCGCAAGGCCGCCTCGGTCTCGTAGTGCCCCGGCACCTCGCCGAAGCCGGATACGTTGTCCGCGGTGGCGAGCTCCACGATGAGGCGCAGGGCATAGGGCGCATGCAGGCCTCCAGCATTCAGGAGCGGCGGATCCGCAATGGCAATCGGCGTTACCTGCATGGATTCAATCTTCATGGCCTTCCTTCCTTGAAGCTGCGCGCTGCCGGCGCCTTGCGTCCTTTTCCGCCTGCAGCCACTGTTGGTAATCCGCTTCGATAGGCTCGGCCCAGGTGCGATCGATGTCCCCCGCGCCGTATACGCCGGCCGCGATGCGCAGCTGGCCGAAGCGGTCCCGGGACTGCACGTCCTCCGCGTACTCAACCGTCTCTTGCGCCAAAAAAGCCGGCACGAAAATGGCGCCCGTGGCGGTGCCCAGCACGACGTCGCCCGGCAGCACGGTGGCCTGGCCGATGCGCACGGGGCCGTTCACGCCGACCAGGGTCGCGTCCTGGATCGCGGTCGGATCCACGCCCCGGCAGAGAATGGTCAGCTCCGGCATCCGGCCAATCCCCTGATAGTCCCGGATGCCGCCGTCGATCACCGCGCCGGCCGCGCCGCGTGCCTGCAGGGTGGAGGCCAGATTGTCGCCGACGAAAGTGCCGTCCTGCACCTTGCCGTACATGTCCACCACCAGCGCGTCGCCCGGCTGCAGATTGTCTATGGGCCAGGAGTTCTGGCCGCCCGTCTGGCCGGTGCGCGCGCCTTCGCGTGCCGCCAGCGCCTGCAGATCCGGCCGCGCCGGCGTCATGCGCACCGTGACCGCGCGGCCGGCGAACGGCCGTTGCGGGTTGGTGTTGAACCAGCGGCCTTCGAACTGCCAGCGGAAATCCCGGCGCCGGAGATAGGCCCACGCTTCTTCGGTCGTGATGCGGGCCAGGCGGCGCACGACGTCGTCCGCGACGCAGGGCCGCCCGTCGGCCAGACGCGGCCCGGTCCATTGCGCCGTCAAGGCCGAGACGGAGGCGGGAGAAGGGAATACCTGCATGGAGAAGCCTGCGGCGGATCGGCCCGCGCGGCGCGGCCGGGCCGACGGCCCGGAACTCAGGCCGCGCGGGCCGGGGCCAACTGGATGCGGAACCGCCGTTCCTTGATGGGAAGATGGATCAGGAAGCCGAAGAGGCCCAGGGCGATGGACATGTAGAAAATCAGGTCGTAGGAACCCAACCGGTCGTACAGGCGCCCCGCCCACCAGGAACCCAGGAACGCGCCGATCTGATGGCTGAAGAAAACGAAACCGTACATGGTGGCTAGGTACCGGGTGCCGAAGAAAGTGGCCACGGCGCCGCTGGTCAAGGGCACCGTCGCCAGCCAGAGCAGGCCGATCAGGGCGCTGAACAGCACGGAAGACGTTACCGTCACGGGCAGGAAAAAATACAGGGCGATGACCGCGCCCCGACCGCCGTAGATGAAGCTCAGCAGATACCGGCGCGGCAGGCGATCGCCCAGCCAGCCGAAACTCAGGGACCCCACCAAGTTGAAAGTGCCGATCAGGGCCAGCGCCAAGCCGCGGATGTGCCCGATGCCGTGGTCCGACAGGAATACGGGCAAATGCACGCCGATGAAGGCCACGTGAAAGCCGCATACGAAGAAGCCGGCCACCAGCAACAGAAAACTGGGTTGCCGGAAACCCTGGGTAATGAAGGCCAGCCACGGCGCCTGGGCTTCCTGCAAGGGGTTCGGGACCGCCGCGCCGCGGTCCCGGCGCGGCAGCCCCAGCGCCAAAAAGGCGATCGAGGCGGTCAGCGCCGCCCCGATCCCCAGCGCCGCTTGCCATCCCCACCGTTCCAGCCACCACTGATTCAAGGGGGGCATGATCAGGAAGCCCGCGGAGCCCATGGCCGTAATGACGCCGAAGACCTTGCTCCGGTGGTCGTCGTCGACGAGACGCCCTACGGCGCCCAGCACCACCACGTAGGTCGTCGCGCCCAGCCCCATGCCGGCCAAGACCCCGAGGGACAGAATCAGGCCCCAGACGCTGACCCATTGGGTGATCAGGAGCAAGCCCGCGGCGTACACGACGCCGCCGACGCCCAAGACCCGGCGCGAACCGAACCGATCCACGAGAATGCCGATGATCGGCAGGCCGTAAATCAGATTGCTGAGGGCCACCGCCAGGCTGAAAGCCTCGCGCCCGCCGCCCAGTGCATCCGAAATCGGCGCCAGGAAGAGGCCGAAGCTTTGGCGCACCCCGGTGCTGATCATGACCGCGCAGGCCGCCGACAAAATGGCGGCCACGACCGTTCTGGGCATAACGACGGATCGGCCTCTGCGCGTGCAATCGTCCGCGCGCTACCAGTTGCGCATGGATTCCAGGAACAGCTGCGTCAGTTCCGCGCCGGAGGCCGGGCGCGGCGACAGTTTAGTCACGCGATGTTGGGGCAACGTATTCTCGGCCAGGGTTTCCGCGTCCGCGGCTTCGTACCCGACCGCCTCTAGGCCCGCCGGCATGCCCGTCGCCCGCATGACGTCCAACAAGGCCTGGGCCAGCGCCTCGCCGGCTTCCGCCCGCGGCACGCCGGCGACGTCGACGCCCAGCAAACGGGCGCTTTCCAGGTGTTTCTCCGGATTGGCCGGCGCCGTGAAACGGAAGACGGCCGGCGCGGTCAAAATCACCGACATGCCATGGGGGATGAGCGCATGGTCGGTCCGATAATCGGGAGGCCGGTAGTCCCGCACCAGGCTGGACACCGGGTAGGACATGCCATGGCACAGATGCACCCCCGCATTGCCGAACCCCATGCCGCCGTACACGGAGGCCAGCATCATGTGGGCGCGCGCCTCGAGGTTGGACGGATTGCGCAGGACCTCCGCCAAATTGCCGGCGACCAAGGCAATGGCCTCCTTGGCCCATACGTCGCTCAAGGGCGAAGAGCCCTGGTAGGTAGGGCGGTGCAGGGAACTTTCGGGTTTGGCGCGCGCGTGGAAGGGAATGGTCGTATAGGCCTCCAATGCGTGGCACAGAACGTCCAGGCCCGTGCAGGCCGTGATCATGGGCGGCAGCTCCAGGGTGTTCAGCGGGTCCTGAACGCCCAGGGCCGGTCGCATGAAACGATGCGCAATGCCCGTCTTGGCGCCGATCGCCTTGTGGTCGAAGATGGCGACGCCGGTAATCTCGCTGGACGTGCCGGCCGTGGTGGGAATGCCCACCAGCGGTTTGAGGCGGCCGGGCACGGGCTGGCCTTGGCCGATGGGCGCGTTGACGTAGCGGAAGAAATCGGCCGGGTAGGTGCTGAACAGATTGGCGACCTTGGCCGTATCGATGGTCGAGCCGCCGCCCAGGGCGACGAAACCGTCGAACTGGCCGCGCGTAGCGAAGGCGACCGCTGCCTGGAAGGATTCCAGCGAGGGTTCGCAACGGATGGCGGAGAACGTTTCCCACGCGATCCCGGCCTGATCCAGACAGGCGCCGAGCCGTTGCTGCATGGGCGAGTCCAGCAGGTTGGGATCGCAGAGCAACATGACCCGCCTGGCTCCCAAAAGATGCAGATCCTCCCCGGTTTCCTCCATGGCCCCGGCTCCGAACTTGATCGCCGAGGAATCCAGCGTAAAGACAGTCTCGCGGCTCACGGGCAGTGACTCCTGCCAGGCGGAAAAGGCATGGCTTTCCCCCCTCTAGGCGGACAAGCGGATGACCGAACAGTGGGCGTCCGGCGCGGTCGGAGGCAGGTTGAGGATCGCGCGTGCGCCCTGCGCGCGCCAGGACAGCGGCCTCTCCGCCGCGCCCAGCAGGGACGCGGTCCGCCAAGGCAGATCAGGCACGGCCAAGCGGCCGTCGGCAGGCCAATCGAACACCAGCAGATAGGTGGCGTCGCCCTTGCGCGTCGTGCGGTAGGCCGCCTGCGCCTGAATCGGCCCGCGGCGCGTGCCGTAGATGGCTTCGCCATGCAACGACAGCCAATCGCCTATCGTCTCCAGCCGGGCCAGGCTCTCGGGCGGGATGACGCCCTGCGCCGTAGGGCCGACGTTGAGCAGGTAATTGCCGCCCTTGCTGACGACGTCGACCAGTTTGCGAATGAGCTCCGTTGCGCTCTTCCAATTGCGATCGTAGGCCTTGAAGCCCCACGTATCGTTCATGGTGGCCGGCACCTCCCAGTCGCCGGCCAGCGCGCCGTCAGGGATCGTATTGTCGTTGGTGGTGGCGTAATCGCCCAGGGCGTTGCCCAGGCGACCGCACACGAGGCAATCCGGCTGCAACGACCGGCACAGATCCAGCAACCGCCGGCTTTGCGCCTGGGAAATGCCCTTGGGCGTATCGAACCAGATCAGGGCGACGGGGCCGTAGCGCGTCAGGAGTTCCGCGACTTGCGGCTCCACGTAGTTCCGCAGGTAGCCGTCGAAATCCTTGCGCGCGGCCTCGAAATCCCAGTCGTTGCCGTCGCCGTCGGGATGATGCCAGTCCTGGGTCTGGGAGTAGTAGAAGCCCAATTTCATGTCCTGCTGCCGGCATTCGTCCGCGAGTTCCTGGATGACGTCCCGTCCGAAGGGCGTGCCTTTGGTCATGCAGTAAGCGGTATGTTCCGAATGGAAGAGGCAGAAACCGTCATGGTGCTTGCCGGTGATGACGACGTACTTTTGCCCGGCGGCCTTGGCCAGCGACACCCAGGCCCGCGCGTCGAACTCGACCGGATTGAAGGCCTGGGCCAGCCGCGCGTATTCCGCCGCCGGAATGCGCGCGCGCAACATGATCCATTCGCCGATGCCCGGTATGCGTTCGCCTTTCCAGACGCCGGCCGGCAGGGCGTACAGGCCCCAGTGGATGAACAGGCCGAATTTGGCGTCGCGCCACCACGCCAGCCGCGGGTCCGCCTCCGCGCCGGGCCGTTGATCGCGGTCGGGTTGAATGGCTTGGTTGCGCATGCGACGCTCCGGGAACGCGGGCCGCCTACGGGGCTAACGCGCCCGACAGAGAGCCATAATATGGTTTAGGATCGCATAGAAGGCGATTTCCGCCTAAATTGATCGCGGGCCAGCCGCGTACCGGATGAGGCGGCGCGCGCAGATCCGGGTTGCTCCGAACGGCCTCGCTTTCTACAATCAGGCGCAACGCGCGTCCCCGGACGCGGCGGACAACCCCAGACGCTACGGAGGCAGGGCATGGAATACAGACGCTTGGGCAAAACCGAATTGCAAGTCTCGGCCGTCGGTTTCGGCTGCTGGGAAACCAGCGGCGAGTACGGCGCGTTTTCCGAGACGGCCATCATTGACGCCGTCCACCAGGCCCTGGATCGGGGAGTCAACCTCTTCGATACGGCGGAAGCCTACGGTTTCGGCCAATCGGAAGCGTTGCTGGGCAAAGCCTTGCGCGGGCGCCGGGAGCAGGCCCTCGTCGCGACCAAGGTCGGCATCTACAAAACCGACGGACAATACCATCGCGATTCCAGCCCGGCCCGCATCATGGCTTCCCTGGAAACCAGCCTCAAAGCGTTGGACATGGACTACGTGGACGTCTATCTGGTGCATTGGCCGGATCGGGACCGGGCCTTCGATGACACCATGGCCGTTATGGAAGAGGTGCGCCGCCAAGGCAAGGCGCGTTTCATCGGCGTCAGCAATTACCGGCCGGCGCAGATCGAGCAAGCGCTCCAAGGCGGCTCCATCGACGTAGTGCAGTACGGCTATCACATGTTCGACCGGCGCCTGGAGCGCTTCGTTTTCCCTACGGTCGCGACGCATGACTTCGGCTTGATGACGTACGGCTCGCTAGCCCATGGCCTGCTGACGGGCGCGTTCGCCCGCGACACCGCCTTTCCTGTCGACGACTGGCGGCATCACGGCCAGGCGTTCAATCTCCCCCTGTTGGGGCCTGACGTCCTGCCCCGCAACGTTGACGTCGTAGAAGAACTCCAGGCGCTCGCGCGCGAGTACGGCAAAACCGTCGCGCAATTGGCCCTGCACTGGGTGTTGGCCAATGCGCTCGTCAGCGTGGCCCTGGTCGGCTTTCGCCATCCCCGCGAGGTGAAAGCCAACCTGGAGGAATTGGACTGGACTCTGGATCAGGAGCTCCTGCAGCGCATCCAGGCGGTCTTCGACCGGCACGGCGTGGAAACGGCGCCTGACCTTTGGGTCGAGAACGATGATTAAGGCGGGGGTACGCGGCGCGCCGCTTTCCTGCGCCGCCGCGGCAGACGGGCGGCCAGTCCTACTGCGCGCGTTCAGAATTGCGTAGGCAAAGCGCACCCGCGCCTCGCAAAGGCGGCACGGGCCCTGCCCGCTTCAGCCCAGGCGTCGCGACGCACTGCCAGCCCTGCACCGTTGAGGCCGTGCAGGACAGCCGTCCGTTGTCGCGTCCGCCATGTGGCTGGAGATACCTGAACGGCGGCGATAGACGATCGGCTTCACGCGCCGCGCGGAGACCGTCAACGAAGCTGTCGCGAAGCTTGGCCGCGCCTGCCGCCGGGTCTGCGGCGGACATTAAGCTTGCGAGCAGAGCTCTGGCGTCTCCGGATATCGATCGGCCATGTCGTTTTGATCGGCAGAGCAGGGCCGTAGCGCATCGTTCGGCGCGGGCGCGCGCGGATATAATCCCGCAAGGAAATTTTCGGCTGGACGCAGGAACGCCTCATGCCGCTCGCGCCGCTCGCGCTTGACAACTACGACTTTCCCAGCCTCCGCGCGAAAGGGCAGATCTACGTAGATAAAACGTCCTATATCCAACGGATGCTGGAGGAAGGAACGACGTACGCGTTCCTCGCGCGCCCCCGTCGGTTCGGCAAGTCGCTCTTGCTGTCCACCTTGGCGCATTTGTTCGGCCGCGCCAACGACGATCCGTTTCGCGATCTGGACATCGCGGGCTATTTGCCGCAAGTGCCGCAAGTGCCGGTCGTCACCTTGGACATGGCGCGGATAACGGGCCACACGCCGCCAGCGGTGCGCGCAGCCTTGACCCATTTGGTGCGCGATCAAGCCTGTAGAGCCGGCTTGCCCACGTCCGCCGACGCCACGCCCTGGATCGCTCTGGACAACCTGTTTTCGCATTTGCAAATGCGCCATGGGAAGTTCGCCGTGCTCGTGGATGAATACGACGCGCCGCTGACGAGCCTGTTGACCAAGCCCTCCTTTACGCCGCAAGACAGACAGGAGACGCAAGCGGATTTGCGCGATTTCTATCGCACGCTGAAGACCTGGAACTCCGCTGTCCAATTCGCTTTCGTCACCGGTATCGTCCAGATTGCGAGCGCAGGGCTGTTCTCGGCCTTGAACAATCTGCGGAATCTCTCGTCCGACCCCGTCTACGATACGGCGTGCGGCTTCACGGAGGCGGAGATCGATCGTTTTCTGCGCCCCCACATCGACGCGGCGGCCCAGCATTTCGCCTGCACGGGCGAGGCGTTGCGAGAAACGTTGCGCCGCCACTACAACGGCTACCGTTTCTCCCTCGTGGGCGAACCCGTATACAACCCCATCTCCTATTTGACGGCCCTGGCGCACTTGACCGTGCCCAAACGCGCCCAGGCGATTCGCCTCTCGGAGTTCCCGCGCCCCTGGGCGGATACGGGCGAGCCCTACTTCCTGTTCCACCTCATGCAGGCGCGCGGTCAAACGTTACAGGACGTGGATTACAGCGCGGGCGGCGCGCAGTCCGCCCTGGATTTGCAACGGCCGACCCTGAACGCCTTGATGTACCAGACAGGATATCTCACGCTGACGCGCGAGCAGGGCGCAACGCGGTTGGATTTCCCCAATCTGGAAGTGGAGGCCTCGTTCCAGGAAGAACTGTTTTGCGCGTATCTCGGCAAACCCGCAGGTTCCGACAGTCCCGAACGCGCGCGCGTACGCGAACTGAGCCGCGCTTTGCAAAGAGGCGACTGCGGGGCGGCGATCGCCTGTTTCGACCAAATACTGGACCGGGTGTCCTATACCGAACTGGAAGCGGAAAGCAATTTCCAGATCGCGCTGCATATCGTCTGCGCGATGGCCCGCAGCGTCCTGCGCGTAGCGACGGAAGTTCCCTCTCGGCGCGGCCGGGCGGACGCGGTCGTGGAAACGGCGGACGCCGTTTACGTATTTGAACTGAAGCTGAATCAAACCCTCAAGGCCGCGACCGATCAGATCCAATCCAGAGGCTATCGGGAGAAATATGCGGCCACGGGCAAACGCGTCATGGGCATTGGTTTGAATTTCATCAAGCCGAAGGCGACGAAGGGAACTTGGAAATCCTCGCGCGGCAACTATGAATGGGCGCTGCTTCCCTTGCAGGACGAGGCCTAGGCGAGAGCAAAGATGCGCCTGGGCGCGCCCGGCGCCTACGCTTCTGCCGCAGATCCAAGGATTTGTCCCGTCCGCGCGCCCTGTCCGCCAGTCTCCGTAGACGCATGCGTAATCCGTTGCGCGGCAAGGCCGAAATCCGCCTCCAGCCAAGACGAACTTCCGTGCGTGCGCGGGTGCAGCGACTGCATTGAATGTAGTTGCAAGGAACTATGGCGAACTTCCGTGCGTGCGCGGGTGCAGCGCCGGGTTCGACGTGAATGAGCATTTCGTGTATCGAGCTTCCGTGCATGCGCGGGTGCAGCCGCGCCCCCTGACGGGTTGATCCAGATCCGGCAGGGCCCTATAATGCCTGCACTGCGTTCCCGTACAGGCCAACCGCGCAGGGTCCATGACCGGCATGGACGATGTCCGTTCGCCTCGACGCCAAGGATATAGCCATGGAGCCGGCTCCCGTTCTCTTGACTGACGCCCAGATGCGGCATTTCATTGCCCACGGCTACGTGTTGTTGCAGACCGATTTCCCGGAAGACTTCCACGCGGCCATGAACGCCCGCATCGAGGCCGTCATGCGCGACGAAGGCAATCCCGGCAACAACATTTTGCCCCGCGCGCCCGAGGTGCAGGCCGTGTTCAGGCATCCCGTGATTCGGGGGGCCGTGAGCAGCGTTTTGGGACCGGACTACATCATGCAACCTCACCGGCACTGCCATTACACCGCGCCGGGCCGCAAGGTGCAGTCATGGCACAAAGACAGCTATTGGGGCTATGCCCGGGTACGGAATCACCATTCGTGGTGGGCCATGATCTTCTATTACCCCCAGGCCGTGACCCCCGAGATGGGACCCTCCGGGCTCATTCCGGGCACCCAGTATTACGACAAGCGGCCCGGCGACGCCACCGAGCGGCCCCTGTTCCTGGAAGGGCCGGCAGGCGCCTTCGCGCTCATCCACTACGATCTGTGGCACCGCGGCGGAGCCAATCAGTCGCGGCAAAACCGGGCCATGCTCAAATTCCAGTTCACGCGTATGGCGCGGCCGGAAAAGCCGACCTGGGCCAACGACGAGGCCAACTGGCAGTCGCTCAACGGCCAAGGCCCCGCCCATACGCACGAGGCCTTGTGGGCCGAACATTGGCAATGGCTGTCAGGGCGCTCCCATTCCCTGGCGCGCGTCAACGGCGCGCCCCAGGCCAACGTTGCGCGCCTGGCGGACAAGGTGCAGGGCGAGTACGAACCGGATGGCGTGGGCGCGGCCTACGAACTGGCGGCCAGCGGTTCCGAGGGCTTGGGCCGCCTGGGCCGCCTGCTGGAAACCGGCGCCCCGCACGTCAGCCGCCGGGCCGCGTACGGCCTGAGCGTCGCCTCCCCGGAAGGCCTGCCTATCCTGGAGGCCAATCTGCATCACGAAGCGGACGTCGTACGGCGGTTCGCCGTCTTCGCCGTGGGCGAGCAGGGCCCCGTCGCCCAAGCGTGCGGCCCTGCCGTCGCGGGTCTGCTGGCGGACGAAGTCCCTTGGGTGCGCCGGACCGCCGTCGAAACCCTGGGTCTGCTGGCGGATGCCGACGTAGCCGTGCCGGCCTTGCAGAGAGCGACGGCGGATCCGGATGATCAAGTCCGGTTCAGCGCAGCGCTGGCCCTGGCGCGCTACGGCGCGCACGCGGCCGCGGCCGCGCCGGAATTGGCGCGCGGCCTGCGCGACGAGAACCGGTACGTGCGCGGTTTCAGCGCGGAAGCCTTGCGCCAAATCGGAACGCCGGAGGCGCTGACCCTCCTCTGCGATCATCTTATGGAAGCCCGTTGGTGTTATTCCACCACCCCGGACTCCACGTTCTGAGCCGCGCGCGGCTCCTCTGGACCGCCCGCCTCCCGATCCGTCCCCGTCCGCCATCGCCTGCGCGCGTCTGACCCGATATCCGCCATGGCCTTCGCACCGACTTACGCATCCGTCTCGACGCACCCGACGCCGGCCTGGTTCCATGATGCCAAACTCGGCATTTTCATTCACTGGGGCCTGTATTCCGTACCGGCCTGGGCGCCCAATTCGGGCGAACTGAGCGAGGCGCATGCCACCGGCAACTGGCAGGATTGGTTTCGCCTTAACCCCTACGCCGAATGGTACGCCAATACCTACCGCATTCCGGGCAGCCCTACGCAACGCCACCACTTCGACGTCTACGGACACGGCTTCGCCTACTCGGACTTCGCGCCGGCGTTCAACCAGGCCGTCGAAGAGTGGGATCCCGACCGCTGGGCCGCTTTCTTCCGCCAAGTCGGCGCGCGCTACGTCGTCTTGACCGCCAAGCACCACGACGGCTTCCTGCTGTGGCCCAGCCGGCATCCGAACCCTTTTCACGAGGGCTATGGTTGCCGGCGCAATCTGGTCGGCGAGTTGGGCCAAGCGGTACGCGCCCAAGGCCTGGCGATGGCCTGGCGGCGTGGACTGGACGTTCAAGGCGCAAGTGGTGCGCAGCATGCCGGATCTGCGTCGGGCTACGCCCCAAAGCCCCGCGTACGCGCAGTACGCCAACGCGCACTGGCGCGAACTGATCGACGACTACGCAACAGCCATCCTGTGGAACGACATTGCCTATCCGCGCCCTACCGACGCCAACGCCCTGTTCGCCCATTACTACAACCGCATCCCTGACGGAGTCGTCAACAACCGCTTCGGCCAGCATTTCGACGCCGCGGGGCAAACCCAGACGAGGCCGGTGCATCACGACTTCGCTACCCCCGAGTATCAGCGATACGACGATATCCAGACGCGCAAGTGGGAAAGTTGCCGGGGCATCGGCGCCTCCTTCGGGTACAACCGGCAGGAAGGGAACGCGCAATACCTCTCGGCCCATGCCTTGATTCACTCCTTCGCGGATATCGTGAGCAAGAACGGCAATCTGTTGCTCAATGTGGGCCCGACCGCCCAAGGCCGCATTCCTTCCCTGCAGGCGGAACGGCTGTCGGAACTGGGGCGTTGGCTGGAAGGCAACGGCGACGCGATCTTCGCGACGCGGCCCTGGAGCCAGGCGGAAGGCGCGACCGACTCGGGCGTAGAGATCCGCTATACGCCCCAAGGTGACGCCCTGTACGCCATTCTTTTGGGCGACGTCGCCCAGGAATTCGCTATTCCGGGTTTGATCGGAGCCGACGTAACCCAGGCGCATTGGCTGGCCGAGCGCGCGGACCTGACGGTGCGGAAGGGGGCCGAGAGCCTATCTTTCCGCGCGCCCAGGCCCTTAACGAACTCCGCGGCGCATGCCATCCGCATTACCCCCATGCCCGCAGCGCAATCCTAGCGAGCCGCCCAGCCGCGCGCGGCCAAGTCAAGCTGGCAGTCAGGCATGTTCCCGCGTCCGGCAAAACGCAGCGTTGCCTAAAGCGGCATCAGGGGTATGCCTGCGCCTTGTTGCCATCCCGGAGAGAGCGGGAGCCGGCCGAGCCGCGCCTATGCCAGCGAACAGCGCGCAGGACGCGGTATCATATCCCCCGCGGGACAGGGTCTCTCGATTCCCCTACGCGCGTCCCGCGCAGCGGTTCCGGACGTTGATGCGAGCGCGTCAGCCGCGCTCGCGCGCTCTTATCGGCATCATGCGCTCCAACGCACTCCCGACGATGGCCGTCTACGCGTCTCCGAAGCCCTAACCTTAAGATGAAGGGCCGAGGTCAAATCATGGACCGGGGTGCGGCGCCCCATCTGGCGCAGGCGTGAGCCGCGCCGCATCGCATGGCGTTCCAGCGCTTCGCGCGCCCCAGCGGCTTCGCTCTGTATCTGATCGGAGTGGCCAGCCTAGGCGCAGCCCTCGTGCTGGCGCTTGGATTCACTTGGGGCGTAGGCGTAGATTGGGATGGCGTCGCCTATATCGGCGTCGCGCGCGCATTGTTGGCGGGCGGCGGCTTCACGGGCCCTTACGATCTCCCCTTTACGCATTTCGGCCCGCTGTATCCCTTGTTGCTGGCCGCGCCCGGTCTCCTGCAAGTCGCCCCCTACGCGGCGGCCGGCCTCCTGAATGCCGTCCTGTTCGGATTGACCGTCTGGATTACGGGCCAGTGGCTCCGGCGCCGTCTGGCCTCGCGTTTCCTGGCCGCGTGGGGCGCGCTCGCCTTGACCCTAGCCGTCCCGGTGGCGCGGGTCGCGGCCCATGTCTGGTCAGAAACATTATTCATTCTATGGATTATGTGCGCGCTGATTTGCACCGACCGCTTTCTCGACGCCCGACGCACACCTTTTTTGGCCGCCGCCGGGATCTTCACGGCCTTGGCCTGCCTGACGCGCTACATAGGCGTTGCCCTGATGTTGTCGATCGCGTTGGGCTTGTTGCTCCAACCCGGTACGCAGTGGCGGATCCGCGTACGGCGCGTAACGCTCTATGCCTTGTTGGCGGCCGCGCCGCTCGGCCTGTGGATGGGCCGGAACGTTCTGTTGGTCGGCGCGCCCGCCGGCCGCAGAGACCGGGCCAATATAGATTCCGCTACGGTGGCGGACAGTATGCTGGAGATCCTGGCCCAGTGGATCGTACCGGCCTCCACACCGGGCAACGCGCAGGCGATCGCGTCCGCCGGCATCGTCTTGGCGCTCCTGGTCCTGGTCTGCGCCGTGGGGATCGCGTACGCGCGCGTTCTGCGGCGTCCGGCCGCAGGGTCGGATTGGAGCGTTTTCTGCGTCTGCGGCACCTTTGCCGCGACGTATCTCGTCTGTCTGGGCAGCGTCTTGATTTGGGGCGTTAACGTATTGGAAATCGATGATCGCTATCTTGTGCCCGCGTACGCACCGCTTCTGTGCGCCGGCTTGTGCCTCGCGGACAAAGGCTGGCGTTATGCGCGGCGCCGATACGGCTATCTGGCGATCGGGACCGCGCTTGCGGTCCTTTTGTGGATACCGTATCAAGCGACGCTGTTCGCGCAGGCTATCCGCCTGACGCATACGGAGGGTTCAGGCCCCTATACCAATCCGGGCTGGGCCCAGTCCGCAGTCGTACAGTATCTGCGGCAACGCCCCCTGGCCGGCCATACGCTGCACACCAATCGCGTCATGCCGCTCTATTTCCACACCGACGGCTTGGCCACCTACCGTTTTCTGCCTACGGAGCGGGAGGCCCTGCCTGCCGCGTTGACGCGCGCCGCCGACGGCGATTACGTGGTTTGGTTCTATGCCATGCCGCTCGATGCCTATGGCGTGCCCGCGTTGCGGCGCATGCCAACCTTGAAGCCGGTAGCGGAACTGGCGGACGGCATCCTGTTTCGCGTCGACTCCACGTACGTCAACGAGTACGAAAGCCAGGCGCAGGCGGCGTACGAGGCCATCCTGGCTTCCGGCCCGCCGGCCATCCGTTCCCATTTCAACGTGCGGGTAACGGACGACGCGATCACCTTCCTGCGCGACGACTGCTCCGCGGAGGACGTAAAACCGCGCTTCCTGCTGCAGGCGATTCCGGTGGAACGCCAAAGGCTGCCGCTCGCGTCCCGGGATCTGGGTTTCGAGAATCTGGACTTTGCCTTCGATCGTTTCGGCACCTGGTTCGGCTCCGCGTGCTTCGCTACGGTGCCGTTGCCGGATTACGCTTTGGGAAGCCTCCGGGCCGGACAATGGATTCCCGGCGCCGGCAGAGAGCTGTGGACCGGAGAAGTGCTTCTGTGGGAAGGCCGGCCCATTACCCGCGACGATTTTCGGACGCTTCGCCCAGACGCGCGCGCGGACGCGCCGGTCGCGCGCGCGGTTTTCGACGTATATCTTAGGGAACGGATGGCCGTGTTGGTCAAAGCGCCGTGTACGCACGAGGATACGGAACCGAAGTTCTTTCTGCACGTGATTCCCGAACGTTCCTCCGCGCTGTCGCCCTCTCGGCGGGAACTGGGGTTTGACAGCTACGGGTTCCGCTTCGCCAGTCACGGCGCGCGTTGGGACGACCAGTGCGTAGTCGTGACGCCGTCCTGGCCGCATTACGATATCCGCCATCTCCGGGTCGGGCAGTGGTTGCCCGCGGAAGAAAGAGTCGTATGGCAGGTGGAAATCCCCATGGACTAAGCGTTTGCCAGAAGTGGCGTAAAGGCGCCTGCGCAGGCGCGAACCAGTCTTGAGCCAGGCTATGCGGGTCAAGGAAATGTACGCACCAGCGCGTAGCCCAGTGTTGCGGCTCGTGATGCGGCCACTATGGCCCGTCAAGGAGTCGTTGGGGCGGCTGAGCGACTTTGAGCTCGCGCCTCGGCCTGCGCAGAGCCAAAGCCTGACGGCGTCCGGGTGCTCCCGCTCTGTTGCGCCCGCGGTTCTGCAGGGACGTAAATGCCCACGCCATCGGTGGCATGTTTATCGACCGGTTACGCCGACAGCTCCGCGCGCCGGGGACGGCAGGCCCGTGGCTGGACAGAGATCGAACGCGCGCCGATCGGGATCGACCCGCCCGCGTCCGTCTGCGTGTATAATGGAAAATTCAGTCCCAGAGAGCTCGCGGAGAGGCTGTCGGCGTCTGCGCGAGGCCTGCGCGCCGTCAGGCGGAGCGCAACTGACCATGGTTCCCTTGTGGCCCAATTACGGCAGAATGTTCCCTGTCGCCTCCCTTCAGGTTGTTGCGTCGCGGTCGCACGTTTCGCCTTCCGGTGGCCGGAGACGCTTCCGAATCAGGACATTGGCCTAAGATGGTTCTGATGAAACTCCCTGCCGTAGCCCGCTGGCGCTTTCGAGGCGCCGGCGCGCGCAGAGTCCGCTGACGGCCGCGCCATGCCGCGGAAACCTGAACTGCAGTCCGCCGCCATCGGTTCCGTTTTCGCCGATGGCGACATGGTATCGGTCAGTTCTTCCAGCGGCCTCGGATGCCCGGACGGAGCCTTGTCGGCCTTGGGCGCGTATTACGCCCGGCACGGCAAACCCCGCGGCTTGACCTTGGTGCATCCGATCGCCGCGGGCGACATGTACGGCATCCCAGGCATCGACCATTTGGCCCAACCGGGCCTGATCCGACGGGTCATCGCCGGCTCCTACCCCAGCGGCCCCTCCCGCGCGCCCACCCCGCGCATTTGGCGCCTGATCGACGACGACGCCATCGAGGCCTACAATCTGCCCAGCGGCGTCATTTTCCATATGCTGCGCGAGGGCGCGGCCAAGCGGCCGGGGGTCATGACCCGCGTCGGCCTGGGCACCTTCGTGGACCCGCGTCGGCAAGGGGGACGCATGAACGACCGCACGCAGGCCCAGTTGGTGGAACGCATAACCTTCAAGGGCGAGGAATGGCTGTTCTACCCCGCCCTGACGCCGCAGGTATCGATCATTCGGGCCACAACGGCGGATACCCGCGGCAACCTGGCCTTCGCGCAGGAAGGCGCCTATCTGGGCGCGTACGAACAGGCCCTGGCCGCGCGCAACGGCGGCGGCCGGACGATCGCGCAAGTCAAGGACGTCGTGCCCGCCGGCGCCTTGAACAGCAAGGACGTCAGAGTGCCCGGCATCCTGGTCGACTACCTGTTGCGGGATCCGGAACAGAAGCAGACGACGCAGACGGACTATGATCCGGGCATCAGCGGCGAAGCGCGCGTGGACGCGCGCGCCTACGCCACCATTCCCTGGAACGTGGAAAAGGTCATCGCCCGACGCACCGCCCAGGAGTTGCGGGCCGGCGAAACCGTCAATCTGGGTTTCGGCATCTCGGCGCTCGTGCCCTACATCCTGCACGAAGAAGGCCTGGAGGGCGCGGTGACCTGGGTCATCGAACAAGGCCCGGTCGGCGGCATGCCCTTGCTGGGCTTTCAGTTCGGATGCGCCGTCAACGCGGAAGCGTTCGTGCCCGCGCCGGACCAGTTCACCTACTTTCAGGGCGGCGGCTTTGACCGTGCGCTGCTGTCCTTCCTGGAAATCGACGGCCAAGGCAACGTCAACGTGTCGCGCATCGCCGCGCGGCCCCATATTACGGCCGGCGCCGGCGGCTTCATCGACATTACGACCCACGCGCCCCGCCTCGCGTTCAGCGGTCCTTTCACGACGGGCGGCGCGCGCTGCGTCCCGGAGAACGAGGGCCTGTCCATCGCGCAGGAAGGGAAAGTGCGGAAATTCGTCGACCGCGTGGAGCACGTCACCTTCAGCGGTCGTTATGCCCGGGCGCGGGGCCAAGAGGTTACCGTCATCACGGAACGTTGCGTCCTCCGGTGGGAAGAGGAAGGTTGGCGCCTGACGGAAATCGCGCCCGGCGTGGACGCGCGCAAGGATATCCAGGCGCTGTGCGCTTTTCCCTTGCGCCTCGCGTCCCCGCTGCGCACGATGGACACCGCGCTTTTCCAGCCCGGCCCGCTCGGGCTATCATTGTCCTAGCCTATTCCATACCGACCACGCGAAACCGCCATGCCTGCGCCTACCGTTTCTTCCGTCTTCACGGCCACGCAGAAAGCGACCGCCCTGGCGCTCTTCGAGCGTCTTTTCCCGGCGGGCGACGGGCATCCGGGCGCCGTGGAGATCGGCGCGGTCGCGTACGTGGAACGCCTCTTGGCGGGTTTCGGCCATGCGCATCTGCCGGCGTACCAACGCGGGTTGGATCGCCTGGAACGAACGGCCCAGGCGCGCTGGCAACAAGCCTTCGACGCCTGCGACGCCGATCAGCAGACAGCCTTGATTCAGGCGCTGGAATCCGGGCAGCTGGGCTCGCCGGCCTTTATGGATCTCCTCCTGGCGCACTTGCAGGAAGGCCTGTTCGCCGATCCCCTGCACGGCGGCAACCAGGACAAACGCGGCTGGAAATTCCTGGAACATCCCGGCATCTGGTTCGAAAACAGCCTGGACGAAATGCTGTCCCGGACGCCGGTGACCAAAGGCGGCCGGATCCAATCCATGCAGGATCTGGCGCAGGTGATTCGCGAGCGGCCGGATCAGGCGCCGGCCATCCCGCCGGAGTTCGACCCGGATCGAGGGCTGCGCCCGCCGCAAGGCGAAGCCGACGTCGTCTTGATCGGGTTGGGCGCCATGAACAGCGTGGTCGCGCCGCGCCTGGCGGAGGCGGGCCTGTCCGTCGTCGCGTTGGAAGCCGGTCCGTACCGCTCCCGGCAAGACTATCGTCCGGACGAACTGGGCCAGACCTATTACGGACGGGCCCGGATGGGCCCCAAATTCAATGCCGAAACGCCCCGGTGGCGCCGCAACGCAGGGGAACCTACGCAGCCCTGCACGTTCTCGCTGGGGCGCATGATGAACGGCGTCGGCGGCTCCGTTTTCCATTACGGCGGCTGGATGCGCCGTTTCCACCCCCACCATTTCCGCGCGCGCAGCCGCGTGGCGGAAAACGGTTGGGACGGCGTTTTGCCCGCCGACAGCACGTTGGCCGACTGGCCCGTAGCCTACGACGACCTGGAACCGTACTATGCCCGGCTGGAATGGGAAATCGGCATCGCCGGGGTCAACGACCAGCCGCCCGTCCCGCGCAGCCGGGACCTGCCCATGCCGCCCCTGCGTCCGTACCACATGGGCGAAGTGTTTCGGGAAGCGACGGCCAGCATGGGCCTGCATCCGTATCCCGTACCGGCCGCCGTCAACAGCGTTCCCTATCGCGGCCGGCCGGCCACCAGCTACTCTTGTTGGACGTGCGGCTTCGGCACCTTCGACGACAGCCTGTGGCATCCGGCGGCGGAATGCGTGCCCCGGGCGTTGGCTACGGGACGCCTGGATCTGAAAACCCACTGCCGGGCCGTCGAGATCCTCGCCGACGGGGACGGCCGCGCGCGCGGCGTCAAATACGTCGACCCTGCGGGCGAAGAGCGCGTCCAATACGGCCGGTGCCTGATTCTGGGAACCTACGTATGGGAAAGCATCCGCCTGTTGCTGTTGTCGCGCGACGCTCGGCACCCGCAAGGCCTAGGCAACAACCGGGGCCAGGTCGGCAAGAACCTCATGACCAAGATGTTCGCCCAGGTGCTGGCCCAGTTTCCGGATCGGACGTTCAACCGGCATTGCGCCCACGCCAGCCAATCCTTGATTCTGGACGATTTCCTGCGGGAGGACTTCGCGGCCGCCCAGCACGGTTTCCTGGGCGGGGCGACCATCAGCGCGGAGCCCCAGTTCCTGCCGCTGGCCATCAGCCGGGAAGCGCTGCCGCCTGACGTGCCGCGCTGGGGCGCCGCCTACAAGGCGCATTTGCGAACCTGGCAGCATTGGGGGGTTCTGCGCATCCAGCCGGATACGTTGCCCTACGTCACCAACTTCGTCGATCTGGATCCGCGGCACCGGGATCGGAGCGGATTGGGCCTGCCCGTCATTCGCATCACCTACGACATGCGCGCCAACGAACATCGCATGTCGGAATGGATGGAAAGCAAATGCGAAGAGATCCTGCGCGCGATGGGCGGCCAGAATCTCTGGCGCGGCCCGCGTTTCACCGGCGTGGGCAGTTGCCATGACCTGGGGGGCATCCGCATGGGCGCCGATCCCGCCGCTTCGGTGCTGGATCCCAACCTGGAAGTTCACGATACGCCCGGCCTTTTCGTCTTCGGCGGCGGCGCCTTTCCGAGCTGTCCGGGCATCAACCCCACTTTGACCATGATGGCGCTCTGCGTACGCGCCTGCGAAAGCCTGATTGCGCGCTTGCGCCGCGGGGACGTCTGAGCCGCGGGACCGCCAGCCCAGAGAGACCTTATGAGCGACTTGATCGGCTTTTCCGTCGCGGACTTCGTTGCGCGCATCGAACTGAAGCGCCCGGACAAGCTCAACGCCCTGAACCGCGCCATGTTGAGCGCCTTGGGCGCCGCGCTGGATACGGTCGACGCGGATCCGGAGGTACGCGCGCTCGTCGTGACGGGTGCCGGCTCCAGGGCGTTTTGCGTGGGAGCCGACATCCCGGAGTGGTCGGCCCTGTCTCCGGAAGCCATGTGGAAGGACTGGATTCGGACGGGACACAGAGTGCTGAACCGCATGAGCCAATTGGCCGTCCCCGTCATTGCCGCCGTCAACGGCTACGCCCTGGGCGGCGGGCTGGAACTCGCGCTCGCGGCCGATCTGCGCCTCGCCGCGGAACGCGCGTCGTTTGCGATGCCGGAAGCGAAGTTGGGCATCATTCCGGGATGGGGCGGCACCCAGCGCCTCAAGGCGCTGGTCGGCCAAAGCCGCGCCAAACAGATGATCTTCGCCGGCGAAAGGATTGCGTCGGACACGGCCTTGGCGTGGGGTCTGATCAACGAGCGGGTGCCGAATGAGGCCTTGGCCGGACGCGTTCAAGAGTTGGCCCAAGCCATTGCCGCCAACGCGCCCCTGGCGGTGCAGGCGGCCAAGGCCCTGATTGACGCTACGGGAACGGCGCACGACGGTCTCCTGCTGGAAGGCGTCGCCGGAGCCTATACCGCGGGCACGGAAGACGCCCAAGCCGGCGTGAACGCCTTCAGAAACCGCGGCGCCGCGGAATTTGCGGGACGGTAGACGCGTCTCCGCGCAACAGGGCCTGCGCTGGATTCTCGGTTCTGGAAGCCGGAGCGCGGGACAACGATCGGATCAGGGGGTGACGGACATGACGGAACTGGCTTGCGCTACGGCCCAGTGCCGTTACGGCCTTTTGCGCGTAACCGCGTCCAGGCAGGGATTGCGCGCCCTGGCGTTTGCCGCGGAGGCCGACAGCGCGCGGCAAGTCCCTACCAACAGGGCTCAGGACAACCGCCATGACCAACCGCCGTGGGGAACTTGGGCGCAGGCCGTACTGGACTGGATTGACTCGCCGCAAACCGATCTTGACGTGCCTCTCGATATGCAAGGAACGTCCTTCCAACGGCAGGTGTGGGCCGCGCTCAGGGAGATTGAGCCGGGGCGTACCGCCACGTACGCCGAGATAGCCGCCCGCATCGGCAGGCCCAAGGCAGCCGTAGCCGTAGGGGCGGCTTGCGCTCGCAATCCGCTGGCTTTGGTCGTGCCTTGCCATCGCGTGGTGAATAGCCAAGGCGGCCTAACGGGTTACCGCTGGGGCCTCAAGCGCAAAGCGGCCATTTTGCAGTACGAACGGGAGCAAACCGGACTGGATCCAGCCTCCTTGTTTCAATAGCCCGAACAGATAACTGTCGTCTGGTGCAACCCGCGCGGGGCGGGTGGGCAAGGCGTTGCGTGCGCGGCCCGATCGCGGGCTTTGAGATGCCGGACGCGCAGCTCTCTTCGCTCCTGCCTCTCTGGGAAACGGGGGCTCCGCAGCGGGCTAACGGACATCTCCGGGGCCGGGCATCAGCAAAGGCCAACTATTTCCCGCCGGTCGTTGATCACCAAATGCGACTGAAGTCGAAGAACAGATCCTTCCGTTCCAATTCCGCTGGGCACCGGCCGTCTGGACGCGACGCCGTTCAATCCGAATGATTAATGAAACCGTGCGTATGCGGATCAAAGCGCGGGAAGGCGTCTATCCATTATTCGCGATTGGGCTTTGCAGATTTACGACCAATGGCTGTTCATTCGTGGAGTATCTTGTACGCGACAGATCTCTGTTACTCGCAAGCACTGTAGCAAACTTAGCGCTTTCTATTCAACCTCATCCCCAATATGATTGCATCTTTATATCATAAAGATACAGGAGAAATCAGGTATCTACGCCAAAATTCGTCAAGCTGAAATATCTGGTTGCTTTCAAGATTAGAAAAGGTGAATTCATCATCACGTATGAGCCGGGTTGCGTCAAAGGCATTCTTTTGATACTGGATGGCTTTATTCTCATCATGCATCCACTTCTTTTCACGGTTCTGTTTTCGTAAGCCAGTCAGCGTGAAACTATCCCGCTTGTAATTATTGCAGGGTTTACACAGGAGAATGCGATTGTGAATGTGATCCTCGCCACTATCCTTGCGTGGCCTAATGTGATCCAAATCCATAAAAGGCAATTCCATTTCCCGCCCACATCCCGCGCATCCAACAAGTCCAGCACACACTTTCTGCGCATTGGCTAGGAATACTTTCCTGATGTACTCCTTGGTTGGTCTCCTCCGCGTTACCGGCAGGTGCCGGGCCGGCATTGTTAATTTATTATTCGAAAAGTTGTGAGGGCAGCGTTGTATTGTCCCCGATGACTTTCCTCCAAGCAATTCGTTTACGGCGTCTGCCTTCAATTGGAGCATGGAAATATCCGATAGAAGTGATTGTCTAGCCATTGACACGGTTTCTATACTTTGTTCCAAGGCAGGTGGTATGGCTGATGCTTGCAATCTTAACTGACTGTATAACATTGATCTAATATGCTCAAAATTGGATAATGTGTTACGATTGAAGGACTGTTCGATTTCCTTGAAGTATTGAACATGCCTAGACATATCAAGGAAAATTTTCTGCATGGTTCGCTGCAGAGCGGAACTGTTGCGTACCGCGTCTTCATGGATTCGCCGTAGGATATCCGCAGATTCAGGAAGATTGATGAACGGATGGCGCAATACACACTGTACGGATTGCATCTGATCGAAAGGAGGCATACGGATTGTCCCTTATTTCATGTAACTTGCCGCTGCTAGTCCGTTATTCCAAACGCTTGGAAGCATTATAACCCGAATATTGGAATCGGGTACCTCGTGAACCCAACCCAACATCCACCTAAGAATTATTTCATGCCAGGCCGAGGAGACGCGGGGCGGTAGTACGGCCCAGAGGCGTGCTCCATGGCCCATGGGTTCATCCCCGTACGTTCGTTGATCCGTTGGAAAACCACAGTCAAATCATCCGTTAAGGCATTGGCGAGTTGGATGAAGTCAATAGAGGGGAAAGGCGGCGCGGCATAGCGCGGCCCGCCAGCGTATTCGGCCAGAAGTTGCAAATCGCTTTGCAGTTCAAGATCGCACTCCTTAGCCAGTTGCGTTAAGTCGTGGATGCGAGGGTACGCGCGGTCTAGGGCCACGATTAAGGCTTTCAGCCCATGCTCCAATGCCTGATGCGCGTGGAACACGCAGTTTTTTGTGTATCGCCCGTTATCTAAGTGCAAGTGTATTTCGTCGTAATGGAGATGTGCATCCATCAAACGCTCCTCCATCTCCATTCGTTCGCTGTTTTCCGGACGGGGTTCCGTCGCACTTGATTCCTGGATCGGGGGAATATATCCATCCATAACGATTCCTTCGCGATAGGCTACGGCTCCGATGCGATTACGGCTGTAGATTATCTGCTCTTGGAAATCCTGCCGGGACAAGCATTTCACGTCGATAGCCGGCGGATTGGATCCGTACTCCTTGCACGCGGCCCGGTGTGCTGGAGGCAGATACGCGGCGACGCGGCGTGTGGTCTCAATGCCGACCAGCATCAGATCAATGTCGGAGTAGTCATTCCAGTCGCGGCGCGCGCGCGAGCCGAAGAGAATGACGGTGGTATCTGTCCATACGTCTTGCAAGGCGCGCGCCGTGCGCAACGCACGCAGGTCGGGCGCGGGACGGTTGCGATCCCAAGGGCCTACGCGTATCATACATGTATTATAACGTACATGGTTACACCCTGATCAAGAACGCAGAGAACCGGACTGACCGCGCGGTAGCCGAGCGCCAGTTCTCGAAAAAGACACGGCAGGCAGGTCCCAGACCAAACGCTTATGATGACGGCTTCTCCCATCGGCGGTGCATAGGACTGCTGACCTCTGCACAACAGGGGACGCATCCCCAAAAGGGGAGGATTACGCAACGTAGGCGGAAGACTGCCTATAATCAGAATATGTTGACCCGTCCCGTACATCCCTTGTGCATGCCTGATTCCCGAACGATCCCCCCGCAACGCTCCCGCTTGCGGGCATGCGCTCAGAAAGCCTTCGGATGGGGCCACGGTGCTGAACCCGAGGCGTTGCAGCCGTTTTCCTGGCCCTTGGCTTTCCGCCGCGCGTTGAATTCCGTAGCCCTGCCTTCTTGGCAGGGTTCTTTCGTTCCAGGGAGAGGCAGGGACATCTCCCTTTGCGCAAGGCGTAATCTTGGGCTGGCGGCACCCCGGGATCGCCTGTCGAATCGAGCGAGCAGCCCTGATGATCCTTGCCCCGCATTGCCGCGTGACCAACGATCTTCCAATGAACATATCGCGTATCTGGCAACAACCTTTCCGCATGCTTTCCAGATAGTTCGTTGAGAGAGGGAAAGCCATGTTCAAGAAGCTCCAAATGGCAGATATGGCGGATGCGTTTTCGGCCTTGCCTATTTGGCTTCGGTTTGAAGACGAAAACCATAAAAAACCATCGTACAGGTCTCCGAATTTTTTCCATGAATTCTGTACTCGACCCCTGTTCGGCACTCGCCCCATGCGGCCCGTCTGGCTCTGGAATCTTTTGACGATCGTGGTTTTGATAGCGGTGGGCAGACTAATTCTGGCTTGTGCGCTAGGACTATATTTTATTGTGTTTATACTCTGGATTTGGGTTACTCAAGGCGGATAGCGAGCCGCGCGCGGGGACGGACTCATACCCCGGCGTAGGCTAGCGTTGCGGGCCCACCGACGACCGTCCTGCACGGCAAACTCACTACGCATGGCGCTACCGTGGGACTGCGCCGAGGCGATCTGGGCCTATGGAGCCGCTGGGCTGCATGTTCTGCACACGTACGGATCCCTGAAGCACCCTGAAGCAGGGCAGCCAGGTTGAGACGCAGCGCCAGCCTACGCCGTTCATTCCGTGTCAGCATCGGGGGACACGAACCCGTACGGGTAGGCGTTGTCCATGGATCACGGGTTCATGCAGATAACGGTTAAGACATAAAGTCATGTCATTGGCGAGTTGGATGAAGTCAGTTAACGGAAAGGAGCGCGTCGTACCGCCGCCCTCTGCGCACTCGGATAGCATGTGCGAATTGCTTTGACGCTCAAGGACGCGAGCATAAGCTCAGTGATTCAAATTGCTTGGCGCATATCGCACGAGGGAATTTACGCATGTCCGGAAGGGCGTCTAAGTCGGCCGACGCGTAAAAACGCAGGTCAGCGGGACCGCATAAGCACTCAGACTGGTTTTTAGACCGATGCCCGCCATGGTGCCCGAGTCGCATTCCCGCATGCAGGACCGCTCCGACTGCACCGCATGGGAAGATGTTGAGCCGCTGGCCTGCCGGAGCAGACGCGACCGCAAACTACAACATCCTGCACCGCCATTAAAATCCATACGCGTTCGCTGCAATGGTCGCCGCAGAGACAGGCCATGTCCAAGCCCGCAGGCTCAAGCCGCAGCAGAAGTCCGAACGAGCCGGAACCGCGCCAGACGAGGAGAAAATCAAGCGATTGATATGCGCGCGTCTACGTACTGATGCCCTTGAAAGGCCCGTGCTATACTCTGAAGCCTTGACGTTTTACGAACAGAGATTCCATATCCAAGAGTTTATACGCAATGGGTTACGCCTCCGTATGTATGCCGCCGATGAGCAGCCCGTAACCGAACCCAAACCTCCAAGCGTTGAACAGCTTATGGCTCTGCACGCCGAATGGGAGCAAGCGCCTGCTATGGATGCGTGGCTCCGGACAGCGTACTGGGGCAATATCCGCATGCGTTGGAATACGCACTCCAATGCCATAGAAGGCAATACCTTGACTTACCAGGAAACTGCCTTGCTACTCATTTTCGGACAAACGAAAGGGACTCATCAGATCAGAGAGTACGATGAGATGCGCGGGCATGACGCGGCGATTGAATGTCTGAACGACCTGATAGATAACGACCGCCCCCTCAACGAGGCGGATTTGCGCGGTTTGCACAAACTCATGCTGGTCAAGGACTATACCGCGCCCGCTCGCACGGCTGAAGGACACCCCGGTCAAAGAACCATTCGCGTAGGCCGGTACAAAACTGAACCTAATGTCGTGCTCCAACCCGATGGCACGCTCTATTACACGGTCATGTGCCCAGTGATGGGTTATAATACGGATCCCAAGCCCCAGCCCACCCAACGAGGATGGCCCATGTCCCTGAAATACGCCCTGCACCTGACCGCCTCCGAACGGCAAGACCTGACCCGCATCGCCCAGGGCCGCGGCGGGCGCCGGCGCCCGCCTCTGTGGCAAGCCGTGCGCGCCCGCGCCCTGCTCAAGTGCGACGCGGGCCCGCAGGGCGCGGGATGGACGGACGAAGCCGTCGCGGTCGCGTGGGACGTCTCGGCGGTCAGCGTGAGCCGCTGGCGCCGCCAGGCCGTGGACCACGGGCCGGTGGCGGCGCTGACGCGCCAGCCCAAGGCGCCGCGGCCTCACCGGCTGGACGGCGCGGGCGAAGCGCAACTCCTGCAGCGGGCCCAGTCCGCGCCGCCGGCCGGCCAGGCGCGCTGGACGTTGCGGGCGCTGGCCCGCGAACTGGTGACGCGGGGGATTGCGTCCCGCATCCGTTATGAAACCGTGCGCCGCGTGCTAAAAAAAAGAACTGACGCCCTGGCGACGGGTGCAACGCTGCTATCCGCCGGTGTCGCCGAAGGCGGACTTCGTGAGCCGGATGGAAGCGGTGCTGAACCGCTATAGCTGGCCCTACGATGCGCGCTATCCGGTGATCTGCATGGACGAACACGCCCAATTCCTGCGCGCCGACAAATGGCCGTCGCAACCGGCGCGCCCGGGCCGTCCCGCCACCTACGACTACGAATACGTGCGGTGCGGCGCCTGCACGATCGGGATGTTCGTGGAACCGCTGGGCCCGTGGCGCACGGCCCGCGTCACCGCCCGGCGCACGGCCGTGGACTGGGCGCACCCGGTCAAGGCGATCGCGGATCATCCGCGCGACCGCACGGCCCAGCGTCTGATCCGGGTCTGCGACAACCTGAACACCCACGCGTACCGCTCTTTTTTCCGGGCCTTTCCGCGCGCCGAGGCGGAGCGCCGGGTCCGGCGCGTCCAGCTGGTGTTTACGCCCCGGCACGCCAGCTGGCTCCACAGGGCCGAACCGGAACTGAGCGTCCTGACGCGCCAGGCCCTGTCCCCGCGCATGGCCACGCAGGACGAGGTTCACGCGCAGGTCACCGCCTGGGCGGAAGCCCGCAACGCCGCCCAAAAGGGCATTGACTGGCAGTTCCGCACCGCCGACGCCCGCGTGCGCCTCAAGCATCTGTACCCTTCAATAAAAACATGATGGAGTACTATGCTTTCGCCACGCCCGAAGAAACGCCTGCGCTCATGCAAGCCTACATGCAACGCCTACAAACCGGCATAGAGGATTGCCGGTTAAACAATGCGAAGGATATAGCTCTCTTCATGGCCGAAACGCACCATGAATTCATCCGTATCCACCCCTTCGACGACGGCAATGGCCGTATGGGCCGTCTACTATTGAACTACGCGGTCCAGTCATGCGGCTATCCTCCCCTTATTATCCCCGTCGAAAAACGCCAAACCTACATCCAATGCCTGCACCAGGCGGATACGGGGGACATACTCCCTCTGCGCGACTGCCTGGCCGCGCGGCTGGTGGAAAGCCTGGCATTCGGCATTGCCGTCAAGCACAAAAAATGCGAACCGTCATGGAAGAATCAAGAAGGTGATCCGAATATGGAACCGATCAACGGATTCCCTGCATCCGATGCGCTGTTTACCCTTTCGGGAGCCTGACGAAGCCAAATGCAGGACCGCTTACCTGCGCATACCCTGACATCATGCAATAGGATATCGTTGATTTATCCCTACAACTCTTACTTTATATCTTTGTCCTGCCTACGCATCCCTTCAGGCCGTCCAAGAGTTTCAATATGAAGTTCTTATCCTTCTATTTCCTTGCCGGCGCGGCGAGCATCCAGAAATCCTTCAAAAAGCAGATCCTTGACCAAGCGCCCGAACGCGGCCTCGTCGTTGATCCGTTTGTATAACTCGAAATTCGAGTCTACGATCTCCTGAATAAACAGATTAACCTTCTCGTCAAAGGCGAGCCGTACATTCTCCAACGACGTGTTGACCTTGGCAGCCTGCTCCAACGCGATGTCATTCTCCAGTTTCTGCATCATCCACTGAAACGTAAGTTGATGCTCTGGGCCAAGCGGAGGCGTAAAACTCTCATTGAGTTGGGCAATGATCCGCGAGAGAAATTCCATCTCTACAGTCGGGCTATCCTGCTTGCTCTGATTGCCCTTGGGATCGACCACAGCTCTCCGACCGTTAAGTTCGATCGTGCCGCTCTGGGTTTGTTGGAGACGATAGGAGGCCATGTCGATGTTCCGGTGGATACCGCGGGGCAGCTCCTCGCGCTCGCCCGGAAGCCGACTCCGCAAGCAACGGGCAAAGACATAGAGACTTTCCAGGTCGGTATCGGCGAACGTAAGCACTTGCACCAAGAAAGCGTATTGCCGTACGTAATCCGTCAAGAGCCCCCGAAACTCATGTTGTTCTTCCTGTTGCAGTTCTTGATAGCGTTCAACCATGGGGGCCAGCGCGCTGTAGAACTGGGCTTGCGTTGACTGAGAATCGAAATACGCACCGGCGAAGGCCTTGACCTCGCGTTCGGTAAATATTGGAAACGCCATAAGCTGGGTCTGGATTTCGTACAGCAAGTTGGGATCCGTCGCTTCCGAAAGCAACGTGACCTCGTAATACGGTTCAAAGGCCGCTTTGATCTCGTCCGCCTCATTGGCGAAGTCCAGCACCATGACGCCTTGTTTGTCCGGATGCGTGCGATTGAGGCGCGAGAGCGTTTGCACCGCGTTCACGCCGCCCAGTTTTTTGTCAACGTACATCGTATGCAGCAATGGTTGGTCAAAGCCCGTCTGAAATTTGTTCGCGACAATCAGAAAACGGTACTCCGGCTGCGCAAAGGTCGTAGCCGTCTGCGCTTCAGGGAAACCATTCATACCGGCTTCCGTGTACGACCGACCGTCATCCTCAACGGTGCCGGAGAAAGCGACCAAGGCTTTGAAACCGTAGCCCTGTTCAGTGATGCGTTGGTCAAATGCCCGTTTGTAGCGCACCGCATGCAGCCGCGAACGGGTCACGACCATCGCTTTTGCCTGTCCTGCAATCTCGCTTTGAGCCTTACCTGCGAAATGGTCAAGCATGATGTTTACTTTGGCTTCAATGGCGTGCGGATGCAAACTCGCATAGGATTTCAGCAAGTACTCGGCCTTTGACTTGTCGTAGCGAGGATCCTGTTCGACTTTCTTGAATAACCGCCAGTACGCTTTGTACGTGGTGTAATTTGCGAGCGTATCCAGGATAAACCCTTCTTCAATCGCTTGGCGCATGCTGTACGTGTGGAACGGCGCGAACGTCCCGTCGTCTTGCTGCATGCCAAAGAGTTCAAGCGTCTTGGGCTTGGGCGTCGCAGTAAAAGCGAAGGTTGAGACATTGGGCAGCGAACGGCGCATCGCGATCTCGGCCAGTATCTTGCTTTCCAACTCTTCTTCAGAGTTCTCGGCTTCCTCCGCTTCGGCTTCCGCGAGAGTTTCGCGCGCCAACACAGCCTTGAGACTTTTGGCGCTCTCGCCGGCTTGGGAAGAGTGGGCCTCGTCCACGATCAACGCGAAACGCTTGCCAAGCAACGTGCTGATTTCCTGGGCAATGACCGGGAACTTCTGGAGCGTAGTGACGATGATGGTTTTGCCCGCCTCAAGCGCCTCCTTGAGCTGACGAGAGGTTTTATCTATATTCTCTACGATACCAAGGGTATGTTCGAACTGGCGCACTGCCGCTTGAAGTTGGCGGTCCAGTACGCGACGGTCGGAAATAATCACGATCGAGTCAAATACGCGCTGATCCTCTGCGTCGTGCAAGGTGGAAAGCTGGTGAGCGAGCCAAGCGATAGTGAAACTCTTGCCGCTGCCCGCCGAGTGCTGAATGAGATATCTCTGACCTGTACCTTTGCAGCGGGCAGCGGCGACCAGCCTGCGTACACAGTCGATTTGGTGATAACGCGGGAAAATCAAGCGTTTCTCTATCCTGTGCCCTTGCTGGTTCCTAAACTCGGCCTCATGAACAAACTGACGTATCAAATCAAGGACGCTATCGCGCGTCCAGATCGTCTCCCATAAGTAAGCGGTAGAATAGCCGTTCTGAGTCAACGGGACGGGCGGGTTGCCCGCCCCGCCGTACTTTCCCTGGTTAAAAGGCAAGAAGATCGTCTTCGATCCAGCAAGGCGAGTTGTGACGTACACCAAGTCCGGATCTACCGCGAAATGAGCCAGACATCGACGAGGAGAAAGCAACGGCTCACGCGGGTCGCGGTCCGTTTTGTACTGGCTGATGGCATCCCGGACATCCTGACCATTGAACGGGTTCTTGAGTTCGGCCGTAAAAATCGGGATGCCATTGAGGACAAGCGCGAGATCGACACTCTTGCGATTTTGCGTACTGTATTGCAATTGCCGGACCACGGAAAACAGATTCGCCTTGTGCAACCGCCGCGTTTCCTCGTTGAGACCGCTGGCCGGAGGGAAATAGGCCAATTGGAACTTGCAACCCCTATCCTTGATGCCCTTGCGCAGTACGTCCAAAGCACCTCTTCGTCCTATTTCGGAAACCAAGCGGTTTAGGAATTGCGCTTGAACTTCCTTCCCGTAATGCTCAGACAAGCGCGTCCATGTCTGGGGCTGAGTCGCCAGTATGAAGTCTAGGGTGTCCTGCGGAATGAGGCAAAGGGTACGATCGTAATCCTGTAGCCGGCGTTTTTGGTAGCCGCCCTCAAATGCATCACCGCAGGCAATCCCGTTTTCACGCACAACAGAATCGGGGCTGGAGTGATCTTCCGCTCCTTGCTTCAGCAGACTCCTTTCTATCTCGTCTTCAAAGGCGTGTTCAGATATGTCAGGTGGCATAACACCTCCGTTTCTTGATCAGCGTCAAAGGAATTGTATCGACACGGCGTCCTAATACGCGATACTGGACGAATTCTTTTGTCTATCATTATCGCATGTACATGCTAACGATTTGGTTTCCTTCGTAGCAGGAGCGTATTCACAAAGACATGTTCATTACTGGAAGATGGCTATGCTAGGTTATGCGTTTCGCCTATCCGAATGTCAATCTGCCCAGTCACAGTAGCGGATATGAGAGCGGTGCGCAACTCCTGTAATTGTTCAATGGCTTCTCTGACTTTAGATACTAGTGCGTCCAATTTTGCAAGCTCCCGGTCTAGGAACGCGGCGATGACGCGCTGCTCCAGCAGGGGTGGGTATGCTATGTTTAATCCAATCAATGTATTGGCATTGATAGCGGGATATCCAACTCCCACGGAGTGTGCCACTACATTCTCTACGAAATAGGGCGCCTTGAGAACATAGGCAACAAACCTATCGTCCAGTTTCTTGGGACGTATGACGGCAAAGCCAGTAGACACGATGAGGCCAGCCTGTACAGGCTCAATGCGAGCGATCGCTTTCATGTAGGTCCAAACTGTCGAAATTATTACGTCGCCTTGCCGTACGATACGCCGCGCCCGTGATGGAGCGTCTCCAAAAACCAAAGCCTCTGTATCCGTAATCCCTTCAACGGCATCGACACTACCGATATCCACATATGCAATTTCCAAGCCAGGATCGGTTGTCTCAGCCAGAACCTCATCATTGACAGTGACAAGGTACTTTAATCTTTTCACCTTCCAGTGCGCTGGAATCTCCTTTAGCCATGCAATACTTGAGGGTTTCATGCAAACGCTAGGATTTAAACCTTGGGTGACTACCCGGCTGATGAGGGCAGTACGCTTCTCTTGGATCAATTCGATCAGTCGTTCCTTCTTTTCTATCAATTCGTCCAATTTTGCAAGCTCCCGGTCTAGGAACGCGGCGATGACGCGCTGCTCCAGCAGGGGTGGGTATGCTATGTTTAATCCAATCAATGTATTGGCATTGATAGCGGGATATCCAACTCCCACGGAGTGTGCCACTACATTCTCTACGAAATAGGGCGCCTTGAGAACATAGGCAACAAACCTATCGTCCAGTTTCTTGGGACGTATGACGGCAAAGCCAGTAGACACGATGAGGCCAGCCTGTACAGGCTTAATGCGAGCGATCGCTTTCAGGTAGGTCCGAACTGTCGAAATTATTACGTCGCCTTGCCGTACGATACGCCGCGCCCGTGATGGAGCGTCTCCAAAAACCAAAGCCTCTGTATCCGTAATCCCTTCAACGGCATCGACACTACCGATATCCACATATGCAATTTCCAAGCCAGGATCGGTTGTCTCAGCCAGAACCTCATCATTGACAGTGACAAGGTACTTTAATCTTTTCACCTTCCAGTGCGCTGGAATCTCTTTTAGCCATGCAATACTTGAAGTCTTGTAGCTGGAATAAGAGGTGAATTTCCGTGAAATTTGAGTGACGGATATCTGACTTTTTTTATAGTTCATGTTGCCACTCAAATAGTTGCCTTTCACGGGTATGCAGTACGTCAAGTTCTTGAATACATCTATTGGATATATTTCTCATGAATAGTAGCGAACCACAGATTATTGCTGTACTAAGTCAAAGGAAGTCCAGAGCGCGTCATATTCCAAGGGCCACCTGCAGGCCAGTACATAAAGAACGGGACATCAGCAAGAATACTCTTGCGAACGGGACCCAAGAATGCGCGTATTCTTTCTCCTATAGCCTCAAAAGATACGAACGGCGCTTGAAAGAAGAGGATAGATTGATGACAGTAAGACTGCCAACGTGTTTGAAGACTGTCATCGGAATAGAACGTTAGTCGTAGTACTTCAGGTATCTCGTCAGTCCATGACGTGCTGCGTCGCTCAAAGCACGCCCGAATCGCCTTGCGGAGCGGATTGCCTTGGAAAGCGAAGTTCTGCGATAGAATCCAGATATCATGGAAATCCTTCATTCTACTGTTATTACGCCCCAACTTCATCATGGCTTCAAACTTCTCGGCAATAGTTGTCACACGCGGATAAGCGCGCAAATTAGGAACAGGAAGTCCATTAATAAGAGTCGGCAACTTGGTCTCTTCGGTCCCCGAAGTCAGGATATCGCCAAAGCCGAAGTCTACCTGAAAATGAATCCGAGCCCTATCCAATAGAGCATGCAGTTTGGCACGACAACCAGGATATTTCAACACATCCCTAGTCAGCGAGATCCGGAGACTGTCAAGATCGAAGGCCAAACCGTCCATAGAACAGGGAATACAGCAAATAGATTCTATGGCCACGCGGATGGTGGTAGATTCTCTCCTCCCAAACGCCAATAGATCTATGTCACGCGTGACGCGATGAGGTTTCTTCATCCAGACACTCAAAAGACTGGCACCTTTCAGGATATACGATTCTCGTAAATGCGACTTACCGAGTCGATAGAGAAATCGCTCGCAGGCATAGCGTACAAGGGTGAATTCAAACTCTTCCCCGTTTGCTTTTGCCGTATTGAGCAAGCGCGCCTTGATTGAAGCCGCGATATTCGCGCGCATCTTACGCCCCTACTTCCAGTAGTACGCTGAGGCGTCGAGAGGGTAGAACGTCAAGTACGCGTTGCAGAGCAGAATTCGTTACCTTTCCGTCATCGCGCGCATAGTGTAGGGCTTCCAAAGCCGCCTCGCGCCCGATTAGCCGCTCAAAACGAAAGCAATCCACCACAGTTCGAGCGGGAGAAGTGATGCGCGAGGGTACGCCTTCAAACTGCATATCCTGTACGCCATAGTTCCAAGCCGCGCCACTGAAACGAAGAAGATGCACGTTGACCATGGAGATCTTCGGGGCGCGCGCTTTGTGCCGAACGGCAATCCAGACTCCCCGTGGGAGTTGCGTGCCGATTTCATGCACTTGCAAAGCCGAGAGCAAACAAACTATGGAATTGGGAACACGCGCACACACGGAAGCTATAGCATAGCGTTCTGTTGGGGCAACAGAAGTCAGCCGATATAGCCCGCGAGCCACCCGTTCAACCGCTCCCTGTGCCTCCATACGCCGGAGCTGGTCATACGTAATGCCCAATTGATCAATCTGACTCGGGCGAAAGAAGTAGCCTAGACCAGCCTGAACCAGTCTGCGTCTATTTAGTATAGGATTCATGAAACCTATAAAATGGCGGCATTTCCCATTGATGTGCCGACATTTTACAAGGAAAACGAAGATTTTCAAAGATAAATGGTCCACCGCATGGCTCGCAACTGTTTGGAACATAAACCGCGCGCTATATACGCGCACAACACGCATAATCACGTGGTCAATCCACATTGGCTCAAAATCGCTTCATCATCTCTATTACATTACTGTGCAAACTTATTCATCGTTATTTCTTCTAGCATCCGGATAATATCTGCTCCGGTATTCTGGATATCGGCTTCAATATCCTCCAACGCGCGCGGAGGCGTACAACGGTAGAAACACCGATTAAAGTTTATCTCGTAGCCTACAATGCCAACCTCGCGGTCTTGAGCATCGCGCTTGGATTCGTTAATCCAGGCATCGGGAATATGAGGTTTTACCTCGCGCTCAAAGAACGAATCCACACTCTCATCTAACGGTACGCGCTCCGTATCGCTTAGCTCCAGGTCTGGCTCGGGACAGCCATTCGGCGTGAAGCAAATCGTTGCGGTCTCGTCTCTTTCTGCAAGGGCAAGTAGAATGGCCCGGTTAACAGGCGCGCGCCACTTGAGATTCGCCTCCTTGCGCGCATGATCGAGGATATTCTGGAATTCGTTTCGATCTCTGATGATCGTATCGGGCAGATCGCCTAGGAGATCTTGGATGGCCTGCTGGAACGAGCGACCATCAGCTTCTTCCCGAAGAGCCGCGTCACCTCGTTTTCTTGACCGTGCCAAAGATTGGAAAGCCCTTTGATCTTCCAAGCGCGCGATTCGCTCGTCGCTTGCCTGGAAATTGAGCCTAAGCGGTCGTTCCACCGCGATCTTGCGGAATCCGAAGTACGTCGCGGGGAAAATACGGCTCACAATGACTTGTTTTTCTTTGCTGTCTGAGGACAAGGTACGCGTATCGCCGTCTCGATAGTCGGCGAAAATTTTCAGAATGTCTTTTGCCTTTTCCCTAGGTATCTGTCTGCGCTTGTCGCCTAGGCTTTTGTTCATTGGTTCCCAGAATGCCGAGGCATCTATCAATTGCACTTTGCCCTTACGTTCGGGCCTTTTACGATTCGTGAGCACCCAGATATAGGTGGCGATACCGGTGTTGTAGAAGAGTTGTTCCGGTAACGCGATCAGCGCTTCCATCCAGTCCCGTTCAAAGATGAACCGGCGTATCTCACTCTCGCCGCTACCGGCATCGCCGGAGAAAAGTGGTGACCCGTTCATGATGATCGCGAGACGGGATCCACCCTCCTGACTCGGCTTGGCATGTGCGAGCATGTGTAGCAGGAATAGCAGTTGGCCGTCGCTGATGCGCGGCAGTCTCGGCGCAAAGCGACCGGCTACGCCGCGCGCATGCTCTGTACGCACTGCTTGCTCGTCTCTTTTCCAATCCTTGCCGTAGGGAGGATTGGCAATGAGGTAATCGAAAGCGCTGGCCTCATGACAATCATGGGATAGCGTACTTCCGAAGGCGATATTATCCGCGTCGCGCCCCGTAGGATCCTTCATGAATAGATCGGCCTTGGAAACCGCCCATGTCTCAGGATTTACTTCTTGACCGAAGAGATGGATTTGCGCCTCTGGATTCACCGGCACGCGCCGGAGACTGCCAGCCTCTCCTTGGCCACGAGTGATATGCTCTTTGGCTATCGTCAGCATGCCCCCCGAACCGCAACAAGGATCATAGACGGTACGGATGACGCCTTGGCCGCGTATGCGCTCTTCGTCTCCCGCCAGCATGAGATCCACCATCAAGTGAACGACGTCACGGGGCGTGAAGTGTTCGCCTGGATTTTCGTTCAGTGCCTCGTTGAATTTGCGAATCAGTTCCTCAAAGACAGTGCCCATGGTAGGGTTGTCAATCCGGTCAGGATGCAGATCGACATTCCTGAACCGTTCCATCACTTGGAACAACAACCCGCCTTCGTCAAGCTTGCTGATAGTGTTATCGAAGTCGAACCGCTCCAATACTTCGCGCATGTTTGAACTGAAACCGGCAATATAGTTGCGCAGATTGCTGGCCAGATTCGTAGCATCCGCCAAGAGTAAGCCGAAGTCGTAGCGCGAGGTGTTGTAAAACGCAAAACCCGAAACAGCGCAGAGTTGCTCATGCAAGTCCTCAAGGCCGCGCGCCCGTAATGTAGCCTGCCGACAGAGTACCCTTGCCTTTGTTGGAGCCAATACGCAATCAAGGCGTCGCAATACGGTCAACGGCAGGATGACATCCTGATACTTGCCGCGTTTGAACGTATCGCGGATGAGATCCGCAATGCTCCATAGAAAATTGACGAGCTCAGTATGGTTCATTTTGGTTTTCACTTTGTCGCTGTGGGGATCCAATTCTATTGTGTGATCGCGAATCATGCAGGACAGACGATGTCCTGTCGTTTCCGTCCAAGAATTGCGCGCCCGCTATCCAAAGCGCGCTTCCAGTTCCGCTTCCACGTCGCGCCAACTGAGATTCTTGGCGGCCAAAAGCATCAGGCAGTGATACGTCAAGTCGGCCAACTCCGACGTCAAACGCGTCGAGTCTTCCGCCAGCGCCGCGACGACCACTTCCACTCCTTCCTCGCCGACTTTCTGGGCTATCCTGTTGATGCCCTGGGCGAACAGCGCGGCGGAATAAGAACCTTCCGGCAGGGTTCTTTTACGCTCTTGAATGACCGCTTCCAACCGGGCCATCACATCGCTCACGGGAGGCCTCCTTCGCTGGGATCCAGCGACCGAAAAAAGCAGGAAACCTGTCCCGTATGGCAGGCCGGACCCTGCGGGTGAACCCTAAGCAGCAACGTATCGCCGTCGCAATCCACCAGCAGGGCCGTAACGTCCAGGTAATGGCCGCTGGTAGCGCCTTTATGCCAGATCTCCGCCCGACTGCGACTCCAGAACACGGCCTGCCGCCTTTCCAGGGTCAGGGCCAAAGCGCTCTCGTTCATCCAGGCATGCATGAGCACGGCGCCCGAACGGTCATCTTGCACGATGGCCGGAATCAACCCCTGTTCATTGAAGCGCACCAGCGCCCAAAATTCCTCTACGGCCAGGGAATCGACGTCATGCATGTCCGCGCGCTTCCTGCTCGGCATAGGCAAAAACGTCCAGCCGGACGGGTATGCCCTGCCGCGCCATATATTCCTTGACTTCCCGGATGCTCAACTGTCGGAAATGGAAAAGCGAGGCGGCCAAGGCGGCGGCTGCGCCGCCTTGCGTCACCGCTTCGGCGAAATGCGCGGCGCGCCCGGCGCCCCCGCTGGCAATCACGGGGATGGCGACGGCATCGCTGACCGTCCGCGTCAAGGCAAGGTCGTAGTTCTCCTGGGTGCCGTCTCCGTCCATGGACGTCAGCAGGATTTCGCCCGCGCCCAAAGCCTCCGCCCGTTGCGCCCATTCCCGGACGTCCAGGCCCGTATTGATGCGACCGCCGTTTACGTATACGTCCCATCCCGGCCCGGCGCCTGTCTCTGGCGGGCGGCGCTTGGCATCTATGGCGACCACAATGCACTGGCTGCCGAAGCGTTGGGCTCCCTGCTCCACGATTTCGGGATTCCGAATGGCTGCGCTGTTGACCGAAACCTTGTCCGCGCCGGCCAGGAGAATGCATCGCATATCCTCCAACGTACGAATGCCGCCTCCCACCGTAAAGGGAATGAAAATGGCGGCGGCTACCTGCTCCACCATGCGCTCCACGATGGCCCGGCGTTCGTGCGTGGCAGTTATGTCAAGGAAAACCAGTTCGTCCGCGCCTTCGCGATCGTAGGCCAAGGCCTGCTCCACCGGATCGCCGGCATCGACCAGGTTGACGAACTCCACGCCCTTGACCACCCGGCCTTCATGTACGTCCAGGCAAGGAATGACGCGTTTGGCTAGCATGATGCCTTATGCCTTGGCGGTTGCGCGCCGGTCGCGCGCTTGCGTCAGGGCCAACGCCTCGCCGAGATCCAGCGCGCCCGTATACAGGGCCTGGCCCGTGATGACGCCTACGAGGCCTTGGTCTGCCAAGGCCAGCAAGGCGCGGATATCCTGAAGGCCCGCCACGCCGCCGCTGGCGATGACCTTGAGGCCCGTGTCCGCGGCCAGTTGCGCCGATTCAGCCGCGTTCACGCCCGTCAGCATGGCGTCCCGCCCGATATCCGTATGCACGACCCATTCCACGCCCAAATCCCGCAGCCGGCTTCCGATTTCCGCCGCGGTCAAGTCGCTTTGCTCCTGCCATCCGTGGGTAGCCACCCGGCCCGCGCGGGTGTCCAGCCCCGCGACGATGCTATGGGCTCCGAACTGGGCTACGGCTTGTCCCAACAAGGCCGGTTTCCGTACGGCGACGGTGCCCAGGATTACCCTGTTCGCCCCCAGTTCCAGCGCGGCGCGGATGTCGTCCAAACTGCGGATGCCGCCGCCGAACTGGAGGGGAATCGCGACGGCGGCGCGGATGGCCTGCAAGGCTTGCAGATTGACGGCGGCCTGCGCAGCATCGCCCAGCGCGCCGTCCAGATTGACGACGTGCAACCAGGTCGCGCCCATGGCCGCCCAACGCCGGGCCATGGCCGCCGGATCGTCTCCGAACACCGTTTCCGCCTCCGGATCGCCTTGGCGCAAGCGCACGCACCGGCCGCGGCGCAGATCAATGGCAGGGAAAACAATCATGAGGCCTTGCGTACGCGCGTCAAGACGCGCGCCCTGCTTCCGTTTCCCCCGTCGGCTGTCCGCCCCCAGGCGCGTCCTCCGCGCGGGCATTACGGCGTCTCTCCACCATGCGCATGAAATTGCGCAAGATCTGCAAGCCTACGTACTGGCTCTTTTCGGGATGGCATTGAATGCCCCAAATGTGTCCCGTCTGCAACACGCTGGCGTACGAAACGCCGTACTCGGTGCAGGCCAGGATCACGGACTCGTCCTCCGGCAAGCAACGATACGAATGGGCGAAATACGCGTACGCGCCGTCCGGCAGGCCGGCCAGCAAGGGATCCGCGCGCCGCAGGCGCAGCTGATTCCAGCCAATTTGCGGGATCCGCAGATGCCGGTCCCGCGCCAGGGGATCGGCCATGCGTTCCGGAAAACGCTTGACTTGGCCCGGCACGAGTTTCAGGCCTTCATGGCATCCCATTTCCTCGCTTGCGTCCAACAGCATTTGCATGCCTACGCAGATGCCGAACAGAGGCACCTGCGCGGCCACGGCGTCCAAAATCGCGCGGTCCCAGCCCGAACGACGCAAATTGTCCATGCTGCTCCCGAAAGCCCCCTGTCCGGGCAAGACGACGGCGTTCCAGCGCGTCAGGTCTTCGGCCCGGTCCAGGATTTCTACCCGGTAGCGCAAGGGGCGCGCGACATGGGTAAAGGAATTGCTGATGCTGCGCAGGTTGCCGACGCCGTAGTCAATGATCGCGATGGACATGGCGCGTCTCCTCCGGCGTCAGGCCGCCAAGGCGAAATTCCGCACGATGGCGGGAGGATACCGATTCGCCATGCAATCTATGCGCAACTGGCGCAGTTGCGCCTGCAACTGCGCGGCTTCCGCCGGCGTCACGGCCTGGCGGGCCACGGCTTGCTGCAGACGGCTTTCGCCGGTCACCACAATCCTGCGCTGCGGATTGATGCCGATGCCCACGAAGCGGGTCTCCGTGCGCAACGGCGCATGCGCCGCGTCAAAGCCCGTGCAGACCACCGCGAACCACCCTACGGGTTCCAAATCCGCCGCGAAGAACTTGTCCACGATCGACGCGTGCTCCTTGAGCCAGAAACGCACTTTGACGCCCGACAGCTGCAGATCGCGATCCGAGTACCGGGCTTTCTCCATGACCATGCGTTGCGTATCCGCGCACGCGTAGTCCCAGGTCCGGTCGTCGTCCTGCCACTGCGCTTGCGTCAAGGCGACTTGGCCCAGCGCGTCGTAATAGGCGGTCAACCGGGCGAACGGATCCGGATCCATAGGCGAAGGGCCGCGCAGAGGCGTTCCGCGTCTCTTTTCCGTCTCGGGCGATGCGTTACGGGGCCGAGCGGCCCCCGACTGCGTTCTGGCTAGGCATGCGCCGGATCGGATCCTCCCTGCCATGATCCCGCAAGACTGCCTTATTGTACGCAAGAGAGCGCCCGCAAGCCCCAAATTCCGCGCGCCGCCGGCGCCATGCGTATCCGACGCCCGCGCACGCGACCGGCTCCGCACGCGGAACAACCCTCTGAAAAAGACGGGACTATGGTAGATTCGGAGCGTCGCGCAGGCAGGCCGCGGGCCTGTTTGAGCTCTCCGCGCTCGCTCCGAGGATCTACCGACAGGATAACCATGATCAGACAGTATTGGACCAAAGCCTGGTTGCCTTTGCTCTGCGCCTTGATCGTGACGCTCCTGGATCAAGGAACCAAAAACGCGATCCGCGCCAACCTGGATCTCTATACCGGTATCGCGCCGGTCGCTTTTCTGGGCGAAGCGTTTCAGTTGGAACACGTGCCCAACTACGGCGCCGCCTTCGGCATCTTGCAGAATGCCGGTCTCTTTTTCCTCGTCACGTCCCTCATCGTGTCCGGAGCCATCATCGTAGGCCTGCATTTCGTCGAGCCGGCGCAACGGTTTTTGCAGATTCTGTTGGGCATGGCGCTGGGCGGCGCGCTCGGCAATTTCATTGATCGCCTGACGCAGGGCTACGTTACGGACTTCCTGAAGTTCGGCATTCCCGGCCGCGCCTACTGGCCGACTTTCAACGTCGCGGATGCCAGCATTACGATCAGCGTCATTCTGCTCATCCTGCTGACCTGGCGCGATGAATCCCGCGCGGCGGCCAAGGGCAAGGGACGCGCCCAGACGCCTTCCGCCGCCAACAGCGCGTAAGGCGCGGGCCGGACGCGACGGCAGGATGGCGGCTCCTTCGGCATGGTCGGGCCAGGTTGAGGAGGCGGTACCCGCGCGGCCGCGCCTGGACCATTGGCTGGCGCAGCGCCATCCGGCCCTGAGCCGCACCCAGATCCAACGCCTGATCCGCGCGCAACAGGTCTGCGTAGACGGCCGCGCGGCGCGGGCCTCCGTTCGTTTGCACCCGGGCCAGACGGTGACCCTGGCGCGGACGGAACTCCCCCGAACCGAGCCGTTGCCGTCCTACCCTCTCGCCCTGGACGTAATCTACGAAGACGCGGCGCTGGCCGTCATCAACAAACCGGCCGGCCTCGTGATGCATCCCGCGCCGGGACATCCGCAACGAACCTTGGCCAATGCCGTCATGCATCGCTGGCCGGATCTGCCAGGCCACCCGGATCGTACGCGTCCGGGCATTGTCCACCGCCTTGACAAAGACACTTCCGGGTTGGTCGTGATCGCCAAGACGCACCGGACTTTGCATGCGCTGCAAGACCAGTTCAAACAGCGACGCGTCCGGAAAACCTACCTGACTTTGGTGGACGGGTTCCTGGAACCCCGCGCCGGCGCCGTTGACGTGCCCCTGGGCCGTCATCCCCGGCATCGGCAACGGCAGGCCGCCTTTCCCGCGGAGGACGGAGCCGGCCGGCCCGGCGCGCGGCCGGCCCGCAGCCTGTATCGCGTAACCCGGTATCTGCAACGCCCGGCGCCGTCCGGAACGCGGCCCTTTTCCCTGGTGGAAGTGGAACCCGAAACCGGGCGCACGCACCAGATCCGCGTCCACATGGCCTATCTCGGCCATCCGGTGGTCGGCGACGCGACGTACGGCCTGCGCAAACCCCGCCTGGCCTTGTCCCGGCACTTTCTCCATGCGGCTTGTCTGGCCTTCCAGCATCCCGTGCGCGGACAGGCCATGCAGTTTCGTTCTTCCCTGCCCGACGAGCTGGCGGCATGCGTACGCGCGTTGACCGAGGCGCGGTAACGCCTCTGCGCGGTCAGAGCCGGACGCCTGTCCTCCTCTCGCGCGGCGCGGGGCGCAACGCTACCGCAGGGCGTCCGCGCGCGTGACCGCCGCGCCGGTCCACCCGCGCCTGCGCAGGCGCATCTTCCTCTATCTGGCCCGCATCGGACGCCTTTGGCGCGCGCTGCATTGGGCCTGGCTGCTGCTCCTCCTGGCGGTGCCGCCCTTTGAGGCTGCGTTCCGGGCGGAGGCGGGCTTCCAGCCTGACTTGGCCAACCTGGAACCGTGGCGTTATTCCCTCGCGGCCTTTGAAGGCGATGCCCTGCGGTACGCGCTGCGCCGCGCGGCCGGCGCCGCCCCCTTGCCGGCGCCGCGGGCGCGGCGGACGCGGATCCGCGCGTATATGCAGGACAAGAGGGAGATGCAGGCTGCCGCGCGTCAATTCGGGGAGGCGTCCCGGATGCTGGAACCCTTTGCCCTTTTGCGCATGGAACACGCGCGGCAGCAGTGGCAGCAAGCGCAAACGCGGATTAACCGGGCGCAAGCCGATTTCGAAAGAGCGGTGCAGGCCGAAGTGGCGGACGAGTTGGCCCGTCTTGGCCTCATTTCTCGCCAAACGCCCTTCCCGCCCATCTGGTTTCGCTTGGCGGAACCCCCGCTTTTGCTGACCTTCAGCCCGCGTCACGCCATCCGTTCCGTCGCCTCGCTGTACGTGCGCACCACCGCTCCCGTTCACGAGATCGAGGCGTACGAAGAAACGGCCCTGGCCGCCTGGAATCTGAGCGCCTACGTAAGCCCGACGGGCGGCGTGTCCACCTTTCCCGCCACGGTCATGCAACGGTTCCCCGATCTGGAAACGCTCTTTGACGTCGTGGCGCATGAATGGCTGCACAACTATCTGGCTTTCCGTCCGCTCGGTCTCCGCTACTTTCGTTCGACCGCGCACCGGACGCTCAACGAGACGGCCGCTTCTCTCTTCGGACAGGCGGTCGCCGCGCGCATCATGCTGCGGCATTACCGCGACCTGCGCGCCTTGCCCGCCGCGGACGCGCCGCGGCCTGAAGCGTTCGACTTCCGGGCTTTCATGCGCGCGACCCGGCTCCGGACGGACGCCCTGCTGGCGCAAGGCCGGATCACGGAAGCGGAGGCCTATATGGAGGCGCGGCGCCGCGTCATCAAGGCCCAGGGATACAATCTGCGCAAGCTGAACCAGGCCTACTTCGCTTTTCACGGCGCCTACGCTACGGCCCCCGGCAGTTCCAGCCCCATCGGGCCGCAAATGGAAGAACTGCTGCGCCTGGAACCGGATCCGGGCGCGTTCATCCGCACCGTACGGTCGTTCCGGAACGCAGAGGATCTGCGAACGGCATTGCGGCAGCGCCGCGCGCAAGTCCGTCCGCCTGCCGACAGAGACGCCTGACCGCGCGGCGCGGCTCCTTATTCGCCGCGCCCGTTCGCGGGCCAATTCTCGATGACGAGGGCGGGGAGCGCGTCGGACGGCTGGAATTGGAAGATCCGGGACAGAAAATACAGTTCGGCCAGGATCGCGGCCTTGATGTTCGCGGCTTGCCGGAAACCGTGCTGTTCGCCCGGGAACGGCAGGTAGGCCACGGGCACGCCGCGCGTGCGCAGCGCGCTGACCATCATTTCCGCCTGGTTGGGCAGCACGATTTTGTCTTCCAACCCCTGCAGGAAAAGTACGGGACAGGTAATGGCGTCGGCGGAGTTGAGCGGCGAACGTTGCGCGTACAGGGCCTCGTCTTCCGGATAGGGACCCACGAGCGAATCCAGATACCGGGATTCGAATTTGTGCGTTTCGCGGGCCAGCGCGCCCAGATCGCTGACGCCGTAGTGGCTGATGCCGGCATGGAATACGTCGGTAAAGGCCAGGCAGGCCAGAGTGGTATAGCCGCCGGCGCTGCCGCCGGAAATGGCCAGGCGCTGCGGGTCGGCCAGCCCTTCCTGCACCAGGTACCGCGCGGCGTGGGCGCAATCCTCCACGTCGACCACGCCCCACTGGCCGTTGAGCCGCCGTCGATAGGCCGTACCGTATCCCGTACTGCCGCGATAGTTGACGTCCGCGACCGCGAACCCGCGGTTGGTCCAGAATTGAATGTCCAGGCTCAGCGTCGCGCTGGTGGCCGAGGTCGGCCCGCCGTGGCTCTTGACCAACAGCGGCGGAAGTTGATCCGTCGCGCCTTGCCAGTCCGCATTGGCGGGAGCGTAATAATAGGCATGCGCCTGCTCGCCGTCCGCGGTGGGAAACTGAATGGCTTGCGGCCGGGAAATCTGCTGCGCCGCGATCTGCGCCCGGCGCGTGCGCCGTATCACGTCAATGCGGCCCGATTCCAGATCCAGGCACGCCAATTCGGCGAATCGGGTCGGACTGGCGGCGAGAAAGACGGCCTGCCAGGCATCGGCCTGCACGTAACTGAAGGACGCGTAGTCCGTTGCGATCTCCGTCAGGGTCTTGTCCGCCGCCTGCAGAATGCCCAGGTGTTGCTTGTCCTGGCCGTGCCAAGTGCATAGGATGCGGCTTTCGTCAATGAAGGCGTACGTGGAAAGGCCAAAGACCCACTGCGGCGCGCCCCACTCGGCATCGTGGGGATAGAGGGGCGTCGGTTGGTCTTCGGGGAAGGCGTACAGGTTCCACCACCCCGTAGCGTCGGCAATGCAATGCAGGACGCCGTCCGGCGACCAGGCCGGCTGGAACAGGGAGACGCCGCGCTGGCGCCACAGGCAGCGGGCTTCCGCGGCTTCGCCGTCCGCATCCAGATGGGCTACCCACAGTTCCGTTTCGTCCCAAGGCATGCAGGGATGATTCCAGGCCAGCCAAGCCAGGCGCGCGCCGTCGGGACTGACGCACGGCGAGGAGCAGAAATCGTGATCCGCCGCCAATACGACTTCCGTGCCCGCGCGCGCCAAATCCAGCATCACCAGATGGTTGCGGGCCTCCCGATAGGGCACCGAATGATCTTCCCTGACGGCATATACCTGCCGGGTGCCCGGCCGCACGGCGAAATCGGCGTAACGGCAGTGGTTGGGCGGCAGAAACGGCGTCACGGTTCCGTTGGACACGACGTGCAGGCGTTGATCCGCATAGTTGGCGAACAGAATTTCGTCCGGCGTCACGCCGTAGGCATTGCCGCCGTACTCATGCACTCGAGTGCGCACATTGAAGGGTTTAGGCACCAAAGTGCGCGTCTTGCCGCGTCCGTCAGGACTGCTCATGAGCGCGTAGCGTCCATCCTCGGCCGGACGCATTTCGACCCAGTACGTCTGGCCGCCGACCCGTTTCACGTCAAAGATGCGGATGGATTTCTCGACCAGCATGTCCGCCGAAATCGCGGACGGCCATGCGCCGTACGGAGCTGTCTGAGCCATGGGGCTGCCTCGGATCAATGCCAGGATAACGCGCAGGTTTTTACCTGCCGCCGCGCTGTCCGTCCAGGGCTGCGCGACGCCCTTTAAGTATACAGGGTTACGCGCGTTGCGGGTCCGGGCCCGCGCGGGCATTGCGGGCGTTTCCGCGCGGCTCCGGGCTGATTGTCCGGCGAGGCCATCGCCGGCAACCGGAGACGGTTCCTCATCCGGCGTTACCGCGGAGGCTTCCCTAATCCTGGACGGGTTGACGTTCAATCGAACGGGAGGAGCGATACGGGACTATCGGTTGTCGTCCGGAGCATACCCAGCGTAAGGCAACGCCATCCCACAGTTTTCCCAGCGTTGGGCGACGAAGAGCCAAGCGGTCTTCGTGTCCCGCGCGGATGCGCGTTTCCAGTCTGAGCGTTGGGGCAACCTTGGATATGGAATCCCCCGACGCAGGCCTTGGACCTCCGGCAGGACGCGCGTCCGTCGCCGCCCTGCGTCCTGACCGGAGATTCTTAACGGCCACGCGCGCCTTGGACGGCGGCGTGGGGTAAGCCAACAGAGTGGCTTTTCATCCTGTCTGCATCTCTGCGCAATCCTGCCGTCCGATCCCTCGCCGATCACGCAACCGCTGAACCGAGGCTACGCGGCATGCGCCGCCTGCACGAATGGCTCGCTCCAAACGTCAATGCGCTCTCTAAACCCGTCTTGGAGTATCCAGTCCTCTATCTCGTCGATTCGTCGGGCCCCGTCGTCCATCTCGCGCCAGCCGACGACGGGTTGCAGACAGGGGACTCGTTCGGCCGCCGCCATCCGTGCGACATCCTCTTTCCACGTCGTCCCTACGACGAGCGGTACGACGGGACGGTTGCAGCAGGCGCTGAACCATTCCGCGCGTCGCGCCGCGCGCCGTACGTCGCGGGCGTCCGCCTCCATGGAGATTTCGCATACCACCATGAGTTCATTGTCCGGCCGGCCTTCTGGATAGAGGCGCAAAATGATATCGGAGTGCAGAGGATTAGCTATCCCGGTTGTGGCTTCGCCGTCACACCAGTCATCTATAAAAGTTCGGTCGTCACTCCTCGTTCGATGCAATATCTGCACTTTCACTTTGCCTGTCCGCAGAATAGGCGCGTAGTACCCTGCAAGAAAGCCAAGCAGATCATCGCAAATGCACCGTTCCAGTTCGGGGCCGTACGCTACGAACCGGATTTCCCGGTAGTGCGAGCGCAGTTCGGTCAGCGATTTGTCCACGGTACCGAACCGGCGCCTACGCTAGCTCGAAGCTCCTGCAGATCTTCCGCCAGCGCCTCTGTTTTGGCCTCAAGATCTGGATGGGAATGATCCATAACGTGCGCTTGAAACCATCCTTTGACCGATCGCAGCCATTCCCCTATAGCGTGCAACAGGCCGCGCGGAGGCCGATCCTCGGGAGTGCGCTGCGTTTGGCGTTCCAGGTTCTCGCCCTCTACGCGTAGACGCCCCTGTTCCCGATAGGCAGAGGGGTCAGGAGACGTTACCGCGCATAGGCAACGCAAACCTTCAGCGATAACCTGTTCCATGCGATCTCGATAGGCGTTCATCGTAGGCAGCTGTCCTTCCTTCCGGCTACGGAGAGGCATGCCTCCATCTTGGCCAAGAGCAACGCATAGCGCTAGCCTCTGCTGCGTGTCCGCGTAGAATTATACCCTTAATAGCCCATGGCACAAATATAAGTACAGGCGTTCTTCGGCAAGGCAGTTTGCAACGCGCCTACCCTCAAGCCATTATAGTTTTTGCGGATTGCGCCCGCGGACGGAGACGGGATCGCCATGGCGACTCGCTTGGCTCTTCACTGCCGTCGACGGCACGGGCGTCAACGGGTTTGGCCCGCGTGGAGCGTTCATGCCCTCAGCCGAACGAATCAGGGTATGCGCCCGTCCATCTTTGCTGCCGAGACGCCGTTACGCTCCGCCGCGTATGCGGTGCCCGTTAAAGTCCGGAGCCCGAGCGCACAGCTCATCTTACGCGCCTGCGTAGCGCACTTCCCGCACCTCCGTCATCGCCGCGGCCAAGGCGTCCTGGGCCGAAAGGCCCTCTTCCCCATCCAACGCCCTGGCCATCCAGCGGCTTACCGCCTCCAACTCCTGCGACCAAGTCGACACGCTGCGGATAGGCACTGACATCTTGACGGCTTCCATGGCTTGGCGCTGCCAAGCGTAACGCGGCTCGTCCATCAGGCTGTCCGCGTACACGTAATCGTAGGCCGGCTTGGGAGCCATGTCCGCAATCCGCTTGTGCCAAGCCAAGTTTTCCGGCCCCAACCACCATAGACCGAAATCGGCCGCCGCCTGCGGATTGCGGCCTGCGCGTGCGAGGCCGAGAGCATTGGACCAGAAGGGCGTTCCCGCCTGCGGCGCATCGGCTTGGAAGCGCAGATTGGATCCGGTTACGGCCGTAGCGGCGCCCAACAGATTCTGGGCCACCGCGCCATGCAAATCCATGGCGCTCATAATGCCCGTTCGTCCGTCCAGCCAGCGATCGAAGCCGCCCTCCCGGGCCGGCATGAGTTCGGCCGTGACCATGTCTTGCAGCCACTGCAAAGCCCAAACCGCGATCTCGCCATCCCAATGCACGATGCCGTCGGCGTCATAGGGGTCGGCCGTTCCGCCCCAAATCATGGCCAAGAGATCGCCCACCGGGCTGAACGCCCGATCGAACGGCGTCAGGGAAGTCGTTCGCTGCAACGCTTCGGACGCGCGCCAGACTTCGTCCCAGCTGACGGGCGGGGTCGTCACGCCCGCCTCGGCCAAGGGTGCCGTCAGCCAAGCCAGCGCCACGGAACTCACGTTGATGGGCAGGCCCATCACTTGCCCGCGCGCGCTCGCGGTGGCCCGCACCGGTTCCGGCAACGCCGGCAATACCCTTTCGGCGCCGGCCACGGCGCTGCTTTCTACAAAAGGTTCCCAAGGCTGGATCAGATCGCCCGCCAGCCAATCCATAGTATCGAGCGGCATAAAAAGGGGCGCGACGCCGTCGAAAGCGCCGAGATCTTGCGCTGCGTCGTCCCGCGCCCGATCGAGCAGGGACGGGAAGGGCGCGGTGCGCAGCGTCATGGGCCAATAGGGAAACTGTGCGTCCCACGCCCTTTGCATATTGGTCACGTCATAGAGGAAATCGAATTCCGCCCCGAGCAGGAGATGGAATTCCTGCGTTTCGGGCGTAGGCGCAGGTCGCGGTCCGAACGGCCACCGGCGCGCGTTGCAGGCCGCCAGCGCGCCGGCCGCGCCGCCCAGCCCAGCCCCTTGCAAGAAGCGACGACGGCTCAGGACGCGGGGAACGGAACGTGGGGGCAACGACGAATCCATAACGGTGACGCGTCCTTTCGACGATGGCGCAACCTCTCCGCAGGGACGGCCAGCCGGCCCCTGGCGGAACGGCTAGGCCGCCCGCGCAGGAATCGAGAATTGATCAGGCCCGTCCCATCCAATATTATAATCCCTGCGGCGCAGGCCGAACTACGCGGACAGACCTTGGCCGCCGCGGCCCGGTCCCTTGACGGTTTCCGCATTCCACAGGCGCCAGCCGCTCTTCGCCAATGTCCCGTGCCAGGTTCCCAAAGGCGGTCATGGCCGCCGCGCCGGCCCGCGCCGCTCTGATTGCCTGTGCGACCACTCTCTGCTCTCCCGCGGACGTCCGCGCGGACGTCCGCGGCCACGGAAGCGCAGAGGAGGCGTCCCCCCTAGGGTAAACCCGCCTGAGTTCGCCGCACGCGTACCGCAGTTTGCTATCATGGTTGACCATGCATCAAAGGCTAAAGACCACCGGATCACCCGGCGCTCCGTACGCCGGCCCAGGGGCTGACGCGCTCAACAGGAGGCTTCAGGCCCGCAGCCAAACGTTGACCGTACAAGGACGAACCTCCCGGCGCAGCCTCCAAGCCGTTGCCTATCCCATGCTTGCCGCCCGCGCGCGCGCGGGGAACGCAGCCCCGTGAAAGTCGCGCGTTCATTCCGGCCGGCGACGAACCCTGCCGCTTCGGATCTGAGTCGGATCGGGGCGCGGCCGGCCCGTCTGCTTGCGATGGCGTCAGCCGCTGTGCGTCAGCGGCCGTAAGGACTTATGCCTCCGTCCTGGCCCAATATCCTGGGATTGGCTAATCCTGGACTGGACAACGCGGCAGGTCTGGAAAGGCAGCTGGACGGCCTGCCGGGTTGGGTCATCTTTCAACGCAGCGTCGCCGGCAGCCCCAATCGCTACCGCGGCGACGATTTCAGGCCGTATGCCGACCGGGGCGTCGGCGTCATCTGTTGCCTGGAGTGGGATCCGGGCCAAGGCGGAACCGTGCCGACGCCGGAATACCTTACCCTCTTCGCGCGCCGTTGCCGGGAATACGTGGAAGCCAGCCAAGGGTGCCACGTCTGGGTCATCGGCGACGAGATGAACGCCGCGGCGAAATGGCCGCTCGCGGCGGTGCGTACCGATACCCTGCAGCCGGAAGGCGGTCCCTTTCAGATCCTGGAACCTCGTTACCGTCGCGATCGCTACTCCGTCCTGCTGCAGGCGGACGCCGCCGCCGTCCAGGAAGGCCACTTTCCCATTACGCCCGTTCATTACGTTGAATGTTTCCGCTTGATTCGGGAGGCGATCAAGAACGCGCCCGGCCACGCGCAGGACCTGGTGCTGATTGGCGCCGTCGCCCCGTGGAACGCTGACGCCCAGGAGGCCGCCAACCCCAGCGGGGACTGGATCCACTATTTCCGAGCCATTCTGGACGGCCTGGAACCCGGAGCCTGCGAAGGGATAGCGCTCCATACGGCCACGGCCGGCCCCGACCCCGATTTGATCCTGACCGAAGACCGACTCCCCTTTCCTTTCGGCGGGCGCCGCGCGGGTTTTCGCTGCTTCCTCGATTTCATGGAAGCCATTCCGGAGAGGCATCAGGCCTTGCCGGTGTTCGTTACGGAGGCTTCCCAACTCCAGCCTTGGCGCAACGCCAACGAAGGCTGGGTGATGGGCGCGTGCGAACAGGTTCTCGCCTACAACCGCACCTACGCCCATTCCCCCATTCGCTGCCTGGGTTTCTATCAATGGGAGGCGGATTCGCCCTGGGCCATCAAAAACCATGCCTTGTTGATCGAAGATCTGAAAGGCGCGTTGACGGTGCTGGCGGATCAGCAAAAACGGGAGGAACTGCATTCCGTCGTATGGGAACAGGTGGCGTTGCCCACCCATGCGGTACAGGCCGATTCCCTCCCTGCCACTCTGCGTTTCACCAATACCGGGGAGGCCGCCCTGCGGTGCAGCGGCGACGCGCCGACGCGCCTGGGATACGTTTTCCACGCCTTGGACGCGCGCGGGCAAGGCAGCGCAGAAGGCGGCGAACGGCGCTTGCCTTTGCCCGCGGACGTAGGCGCGGGCGAAACCGTCACGATGCAGACGGCGCTCCGGACGCCCGCGGCCGCGGGGACGTATCGACTGCACCTCGGGCTCGTCCATGCGCAATTCGTCTGGTCGGCCGCGACGCTCGCCCGCGCGCAGGTCTGCACGCTTACCGTTATGGCCTCGGCCGCCGAAGTCCATTCCGCCCTGCAGGCCGCAACGATCCCGCCGGATCCGGAAGAGGGCGCGACGGCGGCAAAGGAGACAACAGACGTGCGCGACGACAGGAAATCGTCTACCGAACCCGACGCGCCGGCCCCCGCGCCGCCGCCCGCCATCCCGGAACCCCTGCCGCCCCCCGCGCCGCCCTTACCGGATATCCTGGACATTTCGCCCTTCGTCCCGCGCAGCTCCGCCCGCGAGGCCACGCGCGACTTGCGTACGTTGGATCGCCTCGTTTTCGTCGAGACGGGCCTGCCGCGCGAGCTGCCGTTGGATGCTTATCGGGAGCACTTCCAACAATGGGGCTTCGATGACGTGCCCGTTCACTTTCTGCTTGACCCGCTCGGTCCTGCCTACCAGGTACGCGCGCCGGACATAACGCCGGCGCCGTTTTCCCGCAACCTGGCAAGCGCTGTCGTCTTGGGCCTAACGGAGTCCGCGCATACGCCGGACGAGGCGGAGGCGCGCCTGCGTCGCATCGTTCCGGCCGGAATCGCGATTCTGGAGCGCCTGTCAGACCAGGGGCTCCCTTTGGCGTTGGACATCGGGGTCGAGACCCTGGACGGCCAACCCCCTTTCTGCGGATGCGGCGAACGATTGCTGGCGGTCGCGGGACCGCTGCTGGAGGAACGCTGGCGGCAACGCGAGAACGCCAAGGCCCCCTTGACGCTCCATCCGGTCGCGTTGCCTTTGGAAGCGGCCCCGGCCGCGCCGCCCGTTCCGGAACCGAAGCCGGAACCGACGGCGCGCATCGATCCCGAGCCGCGGTCCCCGCTGGATGCATCCTCCGTCCGTCCCGTGGATCCGGAGGCTCCGGACGCCATCGACTGGGGTAACGCCTACCGTCGTAAGCAAGGCATCGTCGTCTGGGCTACGGGCGAAGACGGAACGACGCCGCTGGATCAGGTTACGCGCATTCATGCCCTGCGGTTGGAAGACATACTCTTTCATTTCGTGATTGATCCGGTCGGCAACGTATTCGAAACGCGCCGGAGCAACAAACCCGACCGCCACCTCGCGGAACCGCACCGCGGCGCGCTGCACATCGGCTTGATGGGCGATTTTCGCCAGGCGCGCCCCCCCTTGGGGCAGACGCAAGCCTGCAGCCGCCTGCTCGCCTGTCTGGCTCAGGGCAACGGCTGGGAGCCTTGGCTGGCCGCGGACGCGCCGGCCGCCGGCTTCGTCGTGGGTACGGACGCCTGGAGGGACAAAAGTCTGTGGCGCGCGGACGTCGCGCGTCAAGCCCAGGAACGATTGACGGAGCCTGCCGCGCGCGGAACCGCGGCGATAGCGTCGGAGACGACGGAAACGGCTTCCTTGGCGTCGGTCGCGCGGCCGGCGTCGGACGGAACGGAGGACGCCGCACGCGGCGACGCGCCGGCCGCGCCGGATTTCGCGGACGATGCCGCCGTCTCCGTCTCTCCGCCGCGCCTGACGTACAAAGTCGGCAATCTGCCTCTTCATCCCCGCACGGCGTTTCCCGTGCGGGACCTCGACCTGATACGCACCATCTGCGTGCATCACTCCAACGCGCCCGCCAGCGTCGGGCCGGAACAGTTGGCGCAGGCCCTCATACTGGATCAGCGCGCCAGCGACGCGCCCTTGCCCGGCCTCCCCTATCATTTTTTCATTCACCCGGACGGCCAAATCGATCACTGCGTCGATTTGACGCATACGTGCCGCTCGGTGGCGCCCGACGTCCCCCGAAACGAACGCATCGTATCCGTCTGCCTGGCCGGCAAATTCACGCAAGTTCTGCACCCCACTTCGGATCAGCTGAAACAGGCCGGCCTGTTGATTGCCTGGCTCATGCAGAAACATTACATCGGGTTGAATGACGTGCAAGGCCATAAGGACATCGACGGCTCCGAACGCACCTGCCCGGGCGAAGGTTGGGATCAAGGGCGCAACTGGAAGGCCACGTTGTTCCATTACGTAGAACTCCATATCGGGGCGCCGGCGCCGGCGCCGTGAGCTCATGCGCGCCCCCGAACCGGCCGCGATCCGCCATCCGCCCGACGACGCGCTGGGGGCGGCGTATCCCGTCGCGCTGCCGGCCTTCACCGGTCCGCTCCATCTTTTGCTGTCTCTGTTGGAACAGAGGCAGTTGGACATCAGCGCAGTCAGTTTGGCGGCGATCACGGCGCCCTATCTGGAAACCATGGCAGACGCCCGCGCGCTCCGCGCGCACTCCCTGTGCGCCTTCCTGGACATCGCGTCGCACCTCCTGGTTCTCAAGGCCCGCTTTCTGTTGCCGGACGCGCCAGCGGACGCGGCGGACGAGGAAACGGAGACGCTGTCCCTGCTGGCCCAACTGGCGGCCTTGAAGGCCTACGACGAGGGCGTGGCGTTGCTGGCGGCGAGGGAAAAGCAAGGCCTGCGCACGTACCGGCGCCTGGCGCCGTTGCCGGCCGCCGGCTCCCAGGCTGCCCGCCATGGGGAAGATCCGTCGCGCTTGGGCCGCGCCATGCTGCGCGTGGCGCGCAACCTGCCGCGGACGCAACCGCCGACCGCGCGGTCCAGGCCGCGGTTTCCGCTCGCAGGGCAGATGCGCCGCATCGTGCGCGTCCTGCGTCAGTGGCGCCAGGCGCGCGCCGCGACGTCTATGCCCTTCTCCGTTTTGCTCAGGCCTGAGAGTCCGCGCGGAGAAATCGTCGCCACCTTCCTGGCCATGCTGGAAATGGTGCGCGTACGGGCCATCAAGGCGACGCAGGCCCAACCCTTCGGCGACATTGCATTGCATTGGCTGCGCGATTGAAGGCCAACCGCCCTTAGCGCCTGCGTCTGCGCCGCTTGCCATGGCCATTCCGAACTGGAGCCACGCCGATCGGTATTTCGAGGCCGAACCCGGCGCCGCGCCCGCGGGCGGGTGCGATGCCGACGGGGTTCCCTGGTCCCTGCGGGCCTCCAATCCCGGCGAATTGGTATGGAACGCTTCAGGGAACGTCTACGTTCATGCCTATGCCTACGACCTTGGCCAGGCGGTGCAAACGCAAACCTTTGACGGGCATGGCGCGCACCGCCTGGCCGATCTGGAAGCGCTTTTCGCCTTTCGGCGCCCCTGGGGGACTTTGACGCTGCATGACTGCATTTTCCTGGATTGCGAAACGACAGGCCTCGGGCGCGCGGCGTTGCCGTTCATGGTGGGCGTAGCCCGGTACGAACGGTTGCCGTCGCTGCCGACGCGCCCCCCGCACGCCGGCGGCGCGCAGCCAGTGCTCCCGTCCGTTCTGGCGGAGGCCTCCGCCTCCGGCGACGAACCGCCTACGCATTTCGTAGTGCGTCAACTGTTCGTCCTGCAACCGCGGGACGAGAGCGCGTTGTTGCAGGAAGTGCAGGCCCTGCTCGCAGGCGAAGCGGTATGCGTATCCTTCAACGGCGACCGCTTCGACCTTCCCCTCTTGCGCGCGCGCTTCCAAGCCAACCGGTACCACTTTCCCGAATTGCCCTTGACGGATCCGTTCGCGGCCGCGCGCCTGCCATCGCTGGACATCCTGCCCTTGGCGCGCAGGCTATGGCGCCAACGCATCGGCAGTTGCGCGTTGAGCAACTGCGAACGGCGCATCCTCGGCTGGGCGCGGACGCACGCCGACGTGGCCGGCGCCCAGATCCCCGGCCTCTATGCGCGCTTTCTGCAAACCGGACAGGCGGACGGCATCCACCGCGTGTTCTACCACAATCGGCATGACATCGTATCGATGGCGTTCCTTCTGGCGCGCCTGGTCAAGGGCGCGCGCCAAGCCGCGCAGAGCGACCTGCCGGCCCTGAGCGGCGAGGAAGCGCTCGCCGCGGGCAAAATCCTGTTGCGCTCCGCCCAGACGCAGCAGGCGGAGCGCCTTCTGGCCTTCGCCATGAAGGCCCTGCAGGGTCAGACGCTCCAAAGCGAAGCCTATTTCCTGCTGGCCCGGCATTGCAAGCGGCAAGCCCGATGGCCACAAGCCGTGGCCATCTGGGAACGCTGGATCAGTTCCGTCGCCGCGGTCAGCGTCGTGCCGTACGTTGAACTGGCCAAGTATCACGAGTGGCGAAGCCAGGATCTGGGCCAAGCCGAGGCGTACGCGCGCTGGGCCTTGCATGTCTATGCGGCCCTGCCTGTGCGTCAGCAATCGCGCGCCCTGCAGCTGGCCTTGCAGCACCGCGTGAACCGCATCGAACGCAAGCGGGCGGGGCGGTCGAGGGCATCGCCCCCGGCTTCCGGACGGACGCGGACGCCCTGAGGCGCGGCGTCCATCTCTGCGAACGGTTCGGTATTTCTTGAGTCTGGCCGCAATACCTTGTACAGTTAGGGCGAGGTTGCATTGATCCTCGGTAGCTCAACTGGCAGAGCGAGCGGCTGTTAACCGCTAGGTTATTGGTTCGAGTCCAATCCGGGGAGTCAGATCTGCGCCCGCTGTGCGTTGCGAACGCAACGGGCGCGCGGATACGCATTCCCATCCTGATTGGCGCAGCGCCGCCAGACGCAACGCTGGCGCGGCGTTCGTCATGTCATGCGGTCGCGCGGACGTAGGGAAAGCAGGAAACCCAGGCCCCAGCTCAAATGCATGATAGCGAAAATCAGGGGCAACAGGAGCGCAATCGCAGCTCTACGCCGCCAGCTTACGTCCAAGGCGCTGACGATCAAGGCCAGCGCATAGGTCAACGGCACCGGCAGCGCCCATCGCGGGAAGCCAGCCAGGCCCACGCCGACGGATGCAACCAGGCCCAATACCAATAGCGGGGGCATCAGTTGCCTAAGGCGGACGGACGCAGGGTGTTTGGCCAGCATTACCCTTTTCCAGCGCCCGTAATCGAAGTATTGCCGCGCCAGTTCCCAGAGATTGCCGCGGGGACGGTACTCGGCCTTTAGCTCGGGATCAAACCACACGGTCTCGCCTTGTTGGCGCAAGCGCCAGTTGAGTTCATAATCTTGATTCCGGATTTGCCCGGTATCGTACCCGCCCACCGCTTCCAGAGCCGCGCGGCGGAAGGCGCCCAAATACACGGTATCGGTAGGCCCTTCCCGGCCGCCTATACGGTAGCGGGCATTGCCGGATCCCAGCGGCGAAATCATGGCCAGAGCCACCGCCCTTTCAAAGATCGAAACGCCAATCGGGCACTGGCGGCCGCCCACATTCGCCGCGCCGGTCCTGGCCAGCGTTTCCACGACGCGGCGCAGGTAGAAAGGGGGCAACCGGGTATGGGCGTCGCAGCGTACGATGACGGAGCCTTGAGAGGCTCGCAACGCGCGGTTGAGTCCAGCCGGAGTAATTCGATCCGGATTGGCAATCACGCGCGCGGAAGGGTATTCGCGTTGCACGATCGCCGAGGGCGACGTTAGCGATTCTCCATCCGCGACGATAACTTCCACCGGCCCCTCATAATCTTGCAACCGAACGGATTGCAAGGCCGCGGCCAAGGTCAATTCCGAATTGCGGACGGGAATGAGCACCGATACTAACGGTCGCAACTTTGCCACGTTAACGCCTTGACTGAACGGATGCCCATCTCACCCTGGCGGCTGACGGAAAGCGGGACGACATCAAGGAGGAAACGGACAACGACTACTCTTTCACCCAACGGTGCGCCGACGCGCATGCCAGGCACTCAAGGTGCGACGCTTACCGGAATTTTCGCTTCGCCATCATCCTATATCATCTTGGAGCGCATTCGCACAATCTCCCGTCCGGCATTCAAGAAGACGACTGGCTCGACTGCGCGATTGACTGCAGTTGCCCTGCCATTTCAAACTTTCCACGCGGCTCCGGCGAGCCTATGCGGGATGCACTCGCCCGCGGCAGCGAGGCAAGAGCGCTTAGGTGCCCTTGCCGTTCGTGGGACATTGCGTAACCGAACCGCCGTCCTCTCCGCGCCGGGCCTTCGCGCGCGTGCGCCGACAGATGGCACAAGGCACTGCGGCCCGTTGCCGATGGCTCCGGTCCGGCCTCGGCGGCGACAAGCCGGCGCGCCAACCGCGGCATGCCTGGCTGGCGAAAGGCTGGATGGGCAGGATGCATCAGAACGCTTCGTCATCCGCGGCGGCATAAATGTCCAATCTGCAATTAGACCAAAGCCATACCGTTATTTTAGACGTTATTTCTTGGATCGGTTTATGACGGAGCGCAATACGCGGTCGGCGTATCCCGGCCAAGGCGCCCGTGCCCTATACTTTGGCGTGACGCAACGAGCAATGGTAGAATGCACGAAGCCTGCGGCAAGTTAATATGCAATCTTGTTTTACGCGTAACCCGAAGCGGGCGAACGGTTCAAGAAGACGCAATGCGAGGTTCCGTACCGCAACAAGATGGAAGATGCATAGGGTCGTTGCCGCGCCGTTAGTCCTGTCTATCAGACAGAACTTGCGTAAGCCAGGCCGAACGATAGACAACCGCACGGGAATGAACTTGCCGCGTTCTATCGAGAACCCCCCCCCCCCCCCCCCCTTTTCCGTTGCGCAGGAAACATCGACAGATGTACGCGTCTCATTCTCTATTGCCCTATCGTCCCCGCCAATGATGGAATGCGGGGCCCATTCCGCGCGGGAAGGCTCTTGGGGCGCCATTCCGGCGATCCGCATTCCGTGATTGATGCTGGCCCCGGGCCAGGAGGCCGTTTCCAGTGCATCCGCATGGGGAAATGCGGCGCCGATGCCTGAGGCAGCGCTTCCCCGCCGCGATGCTTTAGCCCGCGCGGCCCGTCACAAGGGGCGCCAAACGCGGAAATCTCCTCCGGCCTCGTCTTCCCATCGCTGCGCCTCCCGCTAATGTCTTCCCTGATTTTTTCCGCTGTCAGCGGATTGAACGTCACCTTGTTGGTCTGCGTGTTGGTGCTTGCGACCAGGCATTTGCACGGGCAGGCCTCGTTCGACGCGTTGCAAGGCACGCAAAAATTCCACAAGACGATGACGCCGCGCATTGGCGGCCTGCCGATTGCCCTGGGCGTCGGCGTGGCGGCCTTCGCCGCGCCGCCAGACATACGCGCTCCGTTCTTGATAGTCGCTGCTTGCGGCCTGATCGCTCTGTTGCCGGGCATGGTCGAGGATCTGAGCAAGAAGATACCGGCTCTCATCCGGCTGGGCCTGACGACGCTTGCCTGTCTCATCTACGTGCTGTGGTCGGGAGACCGCGTAACCCGGTTCGACGTGAGCGGATGGGAGGGGCTGCTGCGGTCGGACTGGGGCATGATTGGCGCGACCGTTTTTGTCCTGACCGGCCTGGTGCAGGCGGTCAATATCATAGACGGCTTCCACGGGCTTTCCACGGGCTCCACCATCATCATGTTCGCGGCCACGTCCATCGTGGCCTATACGGCGAATCAGGAAGTGTTCGCGATGGCCCTCATCGTCCTGATTACGCTGACAGGCTTCCTGATAGTGAATTTTCCTTTCGGCTACATATTCCCCGGGGACGGCGGAGCCTATTTTCTGGGCTTCCTCCTGGGCACCATCAATTTGAAACTCATCGGCAACGATTCAGCCTTGTCCCCGTGGACGGGCCTGATCATAACGGCCTATCCCTTCCTGGAAACCATTTACGCCATCATTCGCAAATCGTTGCGCAAGCGACACAATCCCCTGAAACCCGACGAACTGCATCTGCACATGCTGATCCACAACTGGATCCTGGCCCAGTTCAGCCAGACGCACGGAGAGACCAAAGACCGATGGGCCAATCCCCTGACCAGCGTTGTCATCTGGGCAGGCGTGGCTTTGAGTCTGTGCTTGGCACTGTTCCTGGTCAACCATGGGATATGGGCGCGCACCGCCTTTCTCGTCCCGATCCTTTTTTACGCCGCAGCGTACGGGTGGGCCTATTGGCAAAACCAACGAGGCCTTGCGCGCGCCGCCTGAAAGGCCTGTAGGCTGTCTACGCCTTGATGGCGGTCGGCTCTCAGGCAAGCCGTCGAGGCCGCACAGAAGCGGTAGACGGCACATTCTGGGGTGCGCGCAGCTGAACGCTCAACGCGCGTCTGCTCGCAAACCGGAACCCGGCGCGCCGGATCCGACGCCTTGCCGGACGCGCAACGAGGCGCCGACCGCCTGTCAGGCGCAGGATCAGAGACAGCCCCGTTGCTCCGATACCCTATGGGCTTGAGGACTGCAACCGTCCCGGCTACGGCCGCGCGCGGAATCCAATTCTTTGGGGGGACGCGTCGGCTACCCTCACATGCGCACGCGCAAGCGGGCTGTCCCGCCACGCGGCGGACCGATCCGGGCCGTCCGCCAAGGATGGCCTCTGACGCGCCTCAAGGCCCCGGTCACACCCGGCGACCTACCGACGATCAACCGCGTTCCCCTTGCCGTACGCCGCCAGCCACGGGCGCCAAGAGGCACCCGCAGGCGCGATCCAGACTCCCGCCTCCATACAAAGACGGCTCCGGGCGGCGTGGCCCACGCATAGGCGAACAGGTATGCAGGCAAGATAGAATGCGGGCCCTGCGTTTCAGTCAGCGGGCGCGTGACGGTCAACAGGCTGCCCTCCGCCAGGCCTATACGCGTAGACCTGTTGTCCCGGACTAACCGCTCGCGCGCGATGTCCATATTCACACGATCGCGAGGACTGGGCGTTGGCTGAAACTCAATATCCACCCGACCTGGCACTTCGTCAGGTTTCAATGCTCTGTACCTGGCGGCCGGGATCTGGATGCGGAAGCCGCCCCGGCTGCGTCGCCGCGCCGCGGCCTATGAGCCGGCATACGCGTCAAACTTGACGCAGGCGAGCGGGACGGCGGGTTGGACGGCGCGGAGCGCTGCCTCAGGTCGGACGGAAAGGAAAATTCGTTTCCCAGATCGGATTATCCCCCCCCCCCCCCCCTCGCGGATGAATTGACCGGTACGGATCCGCGCGATGGGGTAGGCGGGCAAGAGCGCGAGCGCGAGGCACTGGCCATTGAGCTGGGCGCTGCGGCGGGCTCCGTCGAAGTCCAGATTGTCAAAGCCGTGCGGCCGGCGAGGGGCCGGCAGGTCAGGGACATGGACGGGTTCGACATGGAGGAAGAAGCGCGCCTGCGCATCCTCGGTCGCACGCGGCTTTGTAGTAGATGAGCCTGCCTTCGCGGGCATGCACGTCCCACTCGGCGCGGGCGAGCGGAGCGGTGGCCTGGACGGCGCGGAGCGCCGCCTCGTAGGTCGGTCGGAAAGGAAAAGCCGTTTCCCAAGAATCCATCCCCGTTTTGCGGCTGAAGTATCGGCCCGTGCGGATCCGCGCGATGGGACAGGCGGGCAAGGGCACGAGCGCGAGGCACTGGCCATGGAACTGCAGGCTGCGGCGGCCCCAATTGAAGTTCAGATTGTCAAAGCCGAACTGCCGGCGAGGGGCCGGCAGGTCAGGGACGCGGACGGGTTCGACAGAGAGGATGGCGCCTCCATACATGTCCGTGGGGCGGCACGCCGTCGGGCGGTAGTAGACGAGCGCCGGCGCGTGGGCATACAGGTCGAACTCGGCGCGCGCGAGCGGGGCGGCGGACAGGAGGGCGCGGAGCGCCGCGCGGTAGGGCGTTTCCTCCAGCGCGGGGACGGCGTACAGGAACAGGACCCGGTTGGCCGGCGTCAGCAATGTCGGCTCCTCGACGCGCACGGGCGCAAGCGTGAAATCGGATGGGCTGGACGCGCAGTAATCCGGGCTGTAGTTCACCCGGCTGCCGGCCAGGTAATACGAAAAGGGAGTGATCCTCGTTCGATCAGTCCCTACCCGGAACCCGCTCCCTACCCAGAATTCCAGATGCGCGGGGACGCACACGCTGCGTCCCGCCACGAGGGGGCGCATGGCCGTAAAATCGGCCAGGGTCTCGCGGTAGCCGGCAAATTCCTCCAAGGCCAGCAGGCGGCGGCTGACCTGCAGGGCGGACAGACTGAAAAGGGCCAGGGCGGCGACCGCTATGCCCGGCAGGCAGGCCGGCGGCAGGCCGGCGGCAGGCCGGCGGCAGGCCGCGCCGGCGCAGAGCCTGCAGGCTCTGCGCAAAGAACAGGAGCGGAATGCAGATAAGGGACAACGCTTCATACGCATGCCAGTAGGCCTGCTCAAGTACGGCCAGCGCCCAGATCCAGCCGGCCAGGAGCTAGGCGGCTGGTACCCGTCGCGGGCGCGCGCCGCGCAGGCCCAGAAGACAGAGGCCGCATACGGCGAAGCCGGTGATCATGAAAAAGGGCGGCGCAACGGAATGGTAGTCGTAGCGCAGATCTCTCACCAGCGCGTACGGCATCGTCAAGAGGCGCAGGCGCGCGCCCGCGCCGCCGCGGGATCGAATCGGCCTGGCGCGGCGAACCGCCTGCGTCAGGCCGATGACGACGAAAGGCAGCAGCAGGCCCATGACGTGCCAGCCGAGCCACAGCGCGATCCCCGCCTTGGCCAGCAGGGGCCGCAAGCGCTCGTCGTGCGCGAAGCGGATCAGGCCGTGCGCGGTCAGCCAGAACCCGAAGAAACTGGCGAGCTCGCTGGAGACCATGTCGGCGTAGTGCAGGCTGTAGAACGAGGAGAAGGCCAGCAGCGTCGCCGGCAACGCAATCCAGGGATCGGCCTCCAGTTGGCGCAACGAGCGGTAGGCCAGCACCGCGGTGCCGGCAAAAAAGAGCAGCGCCACGCTTTGGACGGCCCGGATCTGCGCCGTCAGATCGTGGCCGAAAGGCAGCAGGACGGCCTTGAGCACCGGATAGGTGCTGATCGGGAACCGATTGTACGGTTCGTAGGCGCGGTCCTTGATCGTCTCGCCCGTCTGGCGCAAGAACAAGAACATCTGGAAACGATGTTCGGGCACCAGATTGGCCGCCAGCGTGAGGCTTTGCACGGTCAGCTCGGGACGGTGTCCGCCCTGTTCCAGACGGTAATCCCGCTTGAACAACCAGAGCGTCGCCAAGGCCGCCAGCAAGAGGTAGACAGCTCCCTTGTCGGCTATGGTCGCGCCGGGCGCGCGGAACGTCTCCGCGGATATCACCGGCCGGCCCAAGCCGCGCCGGCACATAGGTCGTGTGGACACTTGACTTCATCCAGATCCAAACCCCAGCGCGGAAGGCGTCGACGTCATAGGTCCGGTCCGCGATCAGGCAGGATAGGGACGCGCCGGTCTAGGCTTCCATCAGGGCTCGGGCCTATGGCCGTGTTGAGGTAAGATTTCAGCCAGATCCAGGCCCCGGCCCAGTACAGAAAACCCAGGTACCGATGCGCGTATGGGGCATAGCAGGTGGCCACGCGGCACCCTTGTTTGAGACCGTCGAGGCCCCGTTCGATGGCGTTGCGCGCCGGGTACCGTTCCGGGTCGCGGGGCTGGGGGTTCGTGCGCCCCTTCCGGGCCGGAAGGACGGCCTCGGTGCCCCGTGGCGCCCGCCACGCGCGGAAGCCGTCGCCGTCATAGGCCCGGTCGGCCATCAGGCAGGGCCGCGGCGCGCCGATCCAGGCTTCCCCCAGGGCCCGGGCCTGGGTGCGGTCGTGGCGCGGGCCGCCCGTCACGCGCAGGCGCAGGGGCCAGCCGCGCGATCCGCCAGGACATGGATCTGGGTACCGAAGCCGCCTCGGCTGCGACCCAGAGCGTGATCCGTCCCCGGTCTTTGGGGGGGGGGGGGGCACCGCGCTCGCGCACGAGGGGGCTGTCCAGCTGCACGGCGAACCGATCCGGATCGGCCTGCAGGGAGGCCATCCGGCGCCGCCAGCCGCCCCGGTCGCACCCGTGAGCCTAGCGGCGATAGACCGAGTTCCCCTGGCCGTACTTGTACTTGGCGGGCAACTGGCGCCAAGGGGCGCCCCTCCGTGCCCTCCCGCGCGCCGCTTCCCCCAAAAGGCGACAACGGGTTTCCTTGCCCACGCGTATAGCGGAACCAGCACTCAGAAAAGAATGAAGGCAACGCCATTGGTCATCGGGGGCCATCCTCAGGCAAACAGGCAAAGAGAGGGATAGCCGGGAGGATAACCGCGGGCGCGCAGAACGTCCACAACGCGCCCCGAATCTGGCTGCAATCCTACCTCGACAGGCCCTAGACCAGGAAATCGCGCAAGCAACGCCCTTCGTCTTCCTCGCCTATTTTGCGCATCGCTTCCCGTTCAATCTGGCGGATGCGCTCGCGGGTGATCTTGAAATGCTTGCCCAAGGCCTCCAGAGTCTGGGGCGCGATATTGCTCAAACCGTACCGGAAGTAGAGGACGTCGCGTTCCCGTTCCTCCAAGTCGCACACCACCTGTTCAACCTGTTCTTTCATGATTTCATGGCTGGCCAATTCGCTGGGTTCGGGAACGCTTATGTCCTCCAGCAAATCCAGGTAATAGCCGTCCTCGTCTTGCTGAATCGGCGAATACAAACTGATGGGCGCCACGTCCAGGCTCTGCAGATTCTTGATCTGATCCGCGGCTTCCTGCAGGCAACGGCTGAGTTCTTCGTCTTCCACGAGGTGATACGCGTCTTCCTGAATGACGTAGGCGGGCACCAAGGCGCGGTAGGCAGGCTTCAAGATCTTCATTTCCAAGGCAATTTCCAGCAACGACGGATCCCGTCCCGCTTCGTTCCGCAGCTGCTTGCTCACCCGATCCAATTTCTTGATCGTCTCCACGATGTGGACAGGCAAACGAATGGTGCGCGATTGGTCCGCCAACGCCCGGCTGATGGCCTGTCGAATCCACCATGTGGCGTACGTGCTGAACTTGAAGCCGCGGGTATGATCGAATTTCTCCACGGCCCGCATCAGGCCGACGTTGCCCTCCTGAATGAGATCCAGGAAACTGAGGCCGCGGTTGACGTGACGTTTGGCTTGGCTCACCACCAGGCGCAGATTGCAGTTGGCCAGGCGTTCCTGCGCCAGTTTGCCTACGCGGATCAGCATTTCCAGTTGATCCCGCGCGTCCGCGTCCTCCTCCGCGTCCACTTGCGCCTCCGCGTCTTTGCCCGCGCGCATGGCCGCGGCCAGTTCCTTCTCCTCTTGCGCCGTCAGCAACGGATGCTGGCCTACCTCGCGCATGTATATCTGCAGCGGCTCGACCGAATCCGAGACCGCAAACGCAGGCTCCGCCGACCGCATATCCGCTTCGTCCGCGTGGGTGCCCAACGGCATCGTATAGGAATGCATTGACATGATATTTCTGCCTCAACGAAAGGGTGGCGACAGGCGGCTACACATGGTGCCGAGCATTGAATTTGTCGAGCGCCAAATCCAGGCGTTGGCGCGTTTGGTAGCAGGTTTGGCGCACGCGGTTTTGCTGGCCGATGCTTTCGGCATCGGCCGGCTCCTCCTGCAGGCTGAACATGCGCAACGTCCGGCTGACGGCTTTGCGACGCATCAGGAGCAGGTTTTGCAACGCGACCTGACTCTTTTCATGGCTGGTATGGGATTGAAACGGCTGCACCGCAACCCGTAACTGCTCCGCGTGCGACTGCAACGGCGCTTCCAGAGCTTGCTGGAAGCGGTCCGGGTTCCAGGCCGCGTCCGCGGACAGCGCCTGCTGCACGGCCTGAAACAAAGCCCGATTTTCCGTACGGTCGAAATCGCTGGCCTGAATGGGCGCTACGGCAAAATGCTTCAATACGGGTTCCAGGCGCTCCAGGATGACCGCCGGCGCCAACAACAGGAGCCCGATGAGATGATCCTCGCGCCAGGTTTCCCTGGCTTGCGCGGCGTCCGGGGCGCTATCGGGCCCTGCTTCCGGGCGCGGGCGCGCCCGACGCGGGCCTGGACGGGCTTCGCGCATCATCTGCCGCAGGATGCCGGGCGCAATCCTGAAACGATCGGACATTTGCTGGACGTAGGCCTCTTGGGCCGCCAGTTGATCCAAATCGGCCAGCACTTCCGCCAGCATTTCCATGGCGGCCTGTTTCGCTTCCGGCTGGCGGAGGTCGAAATTCCGGGTGACGTGATCCGCATAGAAATGCACGAGCGACGCCGCCGCGTCCACCAGCTTGTCCCACGCCTGGGGTTGGGCCCGGATCAGATCGTCCGGATCCTGGCCCGGCGGCAAGGTGGCGATGGACAGATGCAATGTCTGTTGCCGTTCCTTGGCCCCGCGACGCTCCGCGCGCAGGGCCTGCCGCGCGCGCGCCAAGCCGCGCAGGGTGGCCTGCTGGCCCGCGGCGTCCGCGTCCAGCGCAAAAACGATATTGGCGGCGTAGCGCCGCAACGTCTGCAGTTGCTCCGGCGTTACCGCCGTGCCCAGGCACGCGACGGTGTGGTCGTACCCGTGCTGGTGCGCGGCGATGACGTCCAGATACCCTTCCACCAATACGGCCTGTCCCTTCTTGCGGATGGCCGCGGCCGCCTGGTCAATGCCGTACAGCACGCGGTTCTTTTGGAACAAGGGCGACGCGCTGGAATTGAGATACTTCGGCCCGCGGGTCGTGCCCTCGGCCAAAGTGCGGGCGCCGAATCCGATAGGCTTGCCTTGCGCGTCCCGGATAGGCAGCATGAGCCGCCCTCGAAACCGATCGCGGTAGGCGCCGCGCTGCTCGTCAGGGAATACCAGATGCAACGCGGCCAAGTGCTCCAAGAGTTCGCCTTGGGCCTGCAAGCCGCGCTGCAAAGCCGCAGGGCCCCAAGGGCTGTATCCCAAACCGAAACGTTCGGCCATTGCCGGGGAAATCCCGCGCTGCTCCACATAGGCTCTGGCTTTGTGGGCTTCGGGGTTCTCTTGGAACTGACGCCGATAGAACGCGACCGCCTGCGCCATCGCGTCGTACAGCGGATCGAAACGACGGGCCGCCGCCGACGGCTTCGCGGACGCGAGTTCCATGCCCGCCTCCGCGGCCAGGCGCCGCAAGGCCGCGCCGAAATCCAGGCGCTCCTGCTTCATGACGAAACTGAATACGTCGCCGCCCTCTCCGCACGCGCCGAAACAGTGCCACGTCTGCCGCGTCGGCGAGACGTAAAAGCTGGGCGTCTTTTCCTGATGGAAGGGGCAACAGGCCTTGAAGTCGTTGCCGGCACGCGTCAGCGGCACGTACCGCTCCACGACTTCCACGATATCCAGGCTGTCCTTGATGCGTTGGATGTTGGACATGGCAAGGGAGCGCCCACCCGCGCGGCCTACGTTCCGGCCGCCCGGGCCTGATACAACGGCCGCGCAGCCTGCAGCAATTCCGTAAAGGGCAACGCCCGCAACACGTTGCCTTTGACGCGGATAGCGCCGTTCAGGATCGACTGGCGGAGCGACTGCGTTTCCATCATGACGTCATGAAACAGAGCGGAGGTCAGAAAGAGTTCCAAATCGGCGCGGCCGGCGGTGGGTTCCCATTGCACGACTCCTGTGCGTCCGTCCACGGTGACCGCAACGCCCAGATCCTCGAAAGTCAACCGCACCACCAAGTTCGACTGCCGGAACTGGATCCAGCCCTCGGTGGCCTGGGGCAAGGCCTGAAACAGAGATTGCAGACGCGTAACGAACATGAGAAGGGGAGCGGAACAGCGAGCGGTTCACTGCCAGTGCGAGCGATCCGGACGAAAAGGGCATTCAGGGAGACGGCGTTGCGTTGGATATAGTAGACTGGCAAACTGCGGGCGACCTGATTCTCCCGTACGCGCAACGCGTTACAGTAGAGGTCAGTCGCGGTCCGTCCTTGATGATACCTGCGCCATCGGTCGCGAATTGGTCGGTTTTCGGACCGTATTCTTACGCAATGCCTGCCGCGGTTGCTGCGTCCCTCCTCGCCGGCGCGGCCCGACCGTGGCGCAGATCCGATTTCCGCTTGCCGCGGAGGTTCAGCATGCGTAGATTTTTCCGTTTCGCCGGCAGCGGTCTCGCCTTGCTTCTCGGCCTCGCCGCCTGCACCGTACCGGCGGCGCCGATTACGCCTCAACCCACGCGCGCGCCGGACGCCGCCGACCGCGCCCCGCCCCCGGTCCTGGCGGACGGCCTCGCCGTCCCCCAAACCGTAGAGAGCCGTCCGGTGGAAGGTTCCTTGCCGTTTTCCCGGCGGGGATGGGATACGGATTTTACCAAGCGCATCGTGGATTTCGCCGAAATCCGTTCCGGAGGCCCGCCCAAGGACGGCATTCCCGCCTTGGACAGGCCCGCTTTCGAGGACGTCAACGCCGCGTCCGCTTGGCTGACGGAGACGGATCCGGTCATCGCGTACGAAAGCCAGGGCGCGGCCCGGGCCTACCCGCTAGCCATCCTGACCTGGCATGAAATCGTCAACGACGAATTCAACGGCCAGCCCCTTACCGTCACGTTTTGTCCCCTGTGCAACGCCAGCATCGTTTTTGATCGTCGGGTAGGCAGTCAAGTGCTGGATTTCGGCACGACGGGCAACCTGCGCAACAGCGATTTGGTGATGTACGACCGTCAGACGGAAAGCTGGTGGCAACAATTCACGGGGCAGGCCATCATCGGCGAACTGGCCTCCACCCAACTGCGTTTCCTGGCCAGCCAGGTGCTGGCCTTCGGGGATTTCAAGGCGCTGTTTCCCGCCGGCGAAGTCCTGCAGCGCCCTTTGGACGAATACAGCCGCAGCTACGGCACCAATCCCTACGGGTACTACGACACCTACGGCCATCCGTTGAGCAACGGCGGCCGTCTGATGCTTTTTGACCAGGTTCCGGATCATCGCCTGGAGCCGTTGGCGCGCGTGGTCGGCGTGCTGTTTCCCGATCAGTCCAGCGTCGCCATTCCGTTCGCGGCCGCCCGCGCGGCCGGCGTCATCCACTACGCGCCGGGTCCGGCGGACAAAAACGTCGTCGTTTTCCATCAACCCGGCATGTCTTCCGCGTTGGCCGAACCCGATATCGGCAGCGCCCGCGATATCGGCAGCGTCGGCGTCTTCGCCAGCGTCGTGGACGGACAGGCCTTGGAATTCAGCGCTCTCGGCCCCGGCGAATTCACGGATGCCCAGACCGGCAGCCGCTGGAACATCCGCGGCCAGGCCGTGGCCGGCGAACTGGAAGGACGCGCCTTGACGCCGCTCGTGGCGTTCGACCATTTCTGGTTCGCCTGGGCCGCTTTCCTGCCCGATACGGAATTGTTCGTGCCTACGTAGCGTCCGGCGTTGCGTCCCGTCTGGCGCGCCCCGCGTAGCCGCGCGGACCGTGCGGCGCGCCTGGCCACGCGTCAACTGGCCACGACGCGGATGGCGACCTGGCAGGCCGCCGCGAAAGCGCCGTCCGTATCCACGAGGCGCAAACGCAACGTATAGGGCCCGGTGATCAGCGTCGACGCGTCAATCTCCCACAGCACGCCGCTGCGCACCTGGTTGCGTCCAATGCCCATGACGGTGAAATCCTCGTCCAACGGATCAGTGCCGGGCGCCATCTCGATCCGATATTCGGCGAAGGCTTCGTGGGCGGCGGTCCCCATCACCGACGCGGCGCCGGTGATTTCCTCTTCCACGCCCGGCGACTGGATGGCCGCGCTCTCGCCATCGCAGGCCGGAATATTGCGCAATTCCAGATCCCCGGCCGCGCCCGAGGCCTCCAAGCCCGGCAGAGGCGTCACCGCGGCGGCGCTCTCGCTACCCGGCCGCGACGGCGCGCCGAACGGCTCGTTATTCCCTGGCTGCGCGGTCCGCTCGATCACCATGGCCCGGGCCATGACGTCGCTCACGAGATAGGTCAGGCCCATGACCAAGACGAGAACCGTGACGCGGGCCAGCAGACGGGTCAACAGACGCGCCGCTCGCTCCCGCTCCAGCGCGAAAACCGCTTGGCGGCGTTCCGCCCGGATCAGGCGCACCTGATAGAGGTAATAGAGGGCGATCAGTCCGCAAAGACCGTAAATCCAAGGCGCGAAACTGGTAATATACTCAACTATGAGACTCATGGAAGGCTTCTTTGACGCGGCGGCCCGCGTCCCCAAAGAACGGCTCCGCGCGCCCGCCGCGCTGGCTGCCCAGCAGGGAACCGCGCCCGACTTCCGGCGCGCGGGGGCGCGGCCGCGCCCCTTGCCCGCTGCGGACAGGGCGCACGGGTTGCCGGCCCCTATATGATATTCGCTTCGAGCCGATTTCAGACATGAAAACCTCTCCGCATTTCTGGTCGCGTCGCAGTGACGCGCGCGCCCTGCAGGGCATGGTCGCCACCAGCCAGCCATTGGCCGCCCAGGCGGGCCTGGACGTTCTGAAAAAGGGCGGCAACGCCGCGGACGCCGCCGTGACGACAGCGGCGGTGCTGTCCGTCGTCGAACCGGGATCCACCGGCGTGGGCGGGGACTGCTTCGCCCTGTTTTTCGACGCCGCGACGTCCGCCGTCAGCGCCTTGAACGGTTCGGGCCGCGCGCCGGCCGGCGCGTCCAGCGCGGAACTGCGCGCCTTGGGCTATGCCCGCATGCCCCAATTCACGGGCCATGCCGTCAGCATCCCCGGCACGGCCGCGGGCTGGCACGACCTGCTGGACCGGCATGGCACGCTGTCGCTGTCCGATGCGTTGCGCCCGGCCATCGCCTACGCCGAAGAAGGGTATCCCGTTTCGGAATGGATCGCCAGGGGCTGGCAGTCGCAGGTCGGCAAACTTCTCCGGACCGCGGATTGGCCCACGCCCGATCGGGACTCCGGGCCGCCCCAGCCCAGCGGGCACGAACTGTTGCTGCGCGGGCGGGCCCCGCGCGCCGGCGAGGTCATGACGTTGCCGACCATGGGCGCTACGCTGCGCGGCCTCGCCGCCGACGGGCCCGCGTTCATTTACGCAGGGGACTTCGCCGCGCGCCTGGCCGCTCACGTGCAGCGGTACGGCGGTTGGATCACGGCCGAGGACATGGCGCAACATCGCAGCACGTGGGAAGACAGCCTCACCCAAGCCTACCGCGGGCGCCTGTTGCACGAATGCCCGCCTAACGGCCAAGGCCTGGCCGCGCTGATCGCGGTCGGGCTGGCGGAAGGCTTCGAGCTGGCGGCCATGCCGGAAGCGGATGCCGTACACGTCATGATTGAATGCATGCGCCTGGCTTTCGCCGACGCCCAGCAATACGTATGCGATCCCCAAGGCCGCGCCAGCCAGGCCGCCGCCTTGCTGGCCCCGGCGTATCTGGAGCGCCGCCGCCGCCTCATTTCCCTGACGCAGGCCGCCCGGCACGTACCGTACGGCTATCCCCTGCGCAGCGCGGATACGGTCTATCTGTCCGCGATCGACGGCGCCGGCAACGCCTGCAGTTTCATTAACAGCCTGTACATGGGCATGGGCTCCGGCCTCGTGGTGCCCGGCACGGGCATCAGCCTGCAAAACCGCGCGGCCCTTTTCGATCTGGATCCGGCGCATCCCAACGGCCTGGCCCCGCGCAAGCGGCCCTATCACACCATCATTCCCGCTTTGGTCACGGACGAACGGAACCTGCTGGCCAGTTTCGGCGTCATGGGCGGCTTCATGCAACCGCAGGGCCATTTGCAGATGATGGCGCATCTGTACGACGCGCGCCGGGCGCCGCAACACGCGTTGGACGCGCCGCGTTGGCAATTGGGCGGCCCGCTGATGGGCCAGCCCAACAGTCTGGGCGCGGAGGCGCCGGGCGGTCGCGTCCTGCTGGAAGAAGGCTTCGCGGCCGACACGGCGCAGGAACTGATCCGCCGCGGCCACCGCGTCGCCGTGCAAAAGGGCTTCGCGCGCGGCGGCTTCGGCGGCGGCCAGATCATCTGCCGCGATCCGCATACCGGCGTCCTGACCGGCGGCTCCGATCCGCGCAAGGACGGGTGCGCCCTCGGCTGGTAATTCTCCTGTTTTCGCTCTCCGCGGAGAGCCATTCCGCATCGCAACGCCCATGCATCGAGGCCCGCCATGACCCTTGCCGTTCCTGTCGCCGCCCCCCAGACGCGCCTTGCAGGCCAAGCGGACGGCTTGGCCTTGGGACGCGCGCGTATGACCGCCCTAGGGCAACCGCCGGAGGCCATTCAAGCCTTCAGCCACTATTACCGCTTGCTGCGCGCGGGCGCATCCGGCTTCATTGACGCCCGCCAGATCGCGCCGGTTGAACGCCTGACCGACTACGAGGAGCTGGACGGGTACGAAATGATCGGCCACGAACTGATTGACAAGGCCGTCATTCTGAAACTCAACGGCGGCCTGGGCACCACCATGGGCCTGGACATGCCCCGTTGCCTGATGCCCGTCAAGCCAGGCCAAACCTTTCTGGACTACACGGTGGATCAGGTCATGCATCTGCGCCGGCAATTGGGGAAACAGCTGCCGCTCCTTTTCATGAACAGTTTCCACACCCGGGCCGCCACGCGGGAAGCCCTGGCGGCCTACCCGCAATTGCGCAACGGCATCGGCGTCGATTTCGAGCAGCATCGCATGCCCCGCCTCGACGCCGCCACGCTGGAACCCGCGGTCTGGCCGGCCGATCCGGCCAAGGAATGGAGTCCGCCCGGCCATGGCGATCTGTACGCGGCGCTACGCACCAGCGGCGCGCTGGACGCGCTGATCGACGCCGGCTACGAATACGCGTTCATCAGCAATTCCGACAATCTGGGCGCCACGCTGGACCTGAAAATCCTGGGGTATATGGCGGAATACGCGGCCTCGCTGCTCATGGAGGTCGCCTACCGTACGCCCTCCGATCGCAAGGGCGGCCACTTGGCCCAAAACCGGGCCAGCGGCCAATTGCTGATCCGGGAATACGCGCAATGTCCCGCGGACGAACGCGCGCAGTTCCAGGACGTCAAAACGTTCCAGTTCTTCAATACCAACAACATCTGGGTGCATCTGCCGGGCATCCGCGATTATCTGGCGCGGCACGACGGCTTCATCCGCCTGACTCCGATTTTCAACCGCAAACCCGTGGATCCCGCGGTGGCGGGCGCGCCGCAGGTCATTCAGCTGGAAAGCGCCCTGGGCTCCGCGATTTCGGTCCTGCCCAACGCCGCCGCCATCCGCGTCCCGCGCAACCGCTTCCTGCCCGTCAAGCATTGCGCAGACCTGTTGGTGCTGCAATCGGACGTGTACCAGCGCAATTCGCAGTCCCGTTTGGTCATGAATCCCAAACGCGTGACCGCCAATCCGCCCCGCCGCGCGCCGCTCGTAGCCTTGGATCCGGCTTTCTACGGCGCGCACGCGGCGCTCGCGCGCCGGTTTCCGTTCGGGCCGCCGTCGCTCGTGCGTTGCGAATCCCTGCGCGTGCAGGGCGACGTTACGTTCGGCCGGAACGTCGCGATTGAAGGCCGCGCCGCCATCCTGAACGACAGCGGCGCACCGTACCGCGTACCCGACGACGCGCTTATACGGGGAGAATGCCGCGTAGGCGGGGCGGACATTCGCAAAAACGCTGTCCCGCGCGCAGCAAACGGGGACTGACGCGTGGCCCGCCCGGAACGAGCAAGCGATCCCACGCCCCGATCAAGGGCGCGAACTGCGCGCCGAACTTGCGTTTGAAGCGCCATACCCCATGGAAAGGATCGGTTTCGTCATCCGGATCCAGCGGCGCGCCCCACCAGTCGTAATGGCGGCAGCCCTGCGCCGTCGCCCAGCGCATGGCTTCCCACTGCAACAAGGGGTTGGGATTGGCTGGCGCCGTCTTGCCCGCGTGGCTGGCGCCGTATAGATACCAGGCCCATGCGCCCAGCGCCAACACGAAAGCGGCGCCCACGACCCCGACTTCCAGCTCTTCCGCCAAGAGCAAGGCGCACCGCAAGCCCGCGCGGGCGGCAGAACCGTTGCACTGGGCGAAGACGGTCTGATAATAATCCAGGCTCCGGATGGGAAAGCCTTTGCGCCGTCCCGTATCCGCGTACAGATCGTAAAACTGGGGCAAATCGTCCAACCCGCCGCGACGCACGACGAGGCCGCGGCGTTGCGCCACGCGAATGCAGTTGCGGCAACGGCTCTGGAAGGAGGCCATGAGCTCCTCCGCCTGGGCCGGCAACGGCGAATACCCGGTATTTTGCAGCTGCGTGGGCCGCGGGCTGAAATGCCAGCCGCGTTCTTCCAGGCGGGCAATGGCCGCCAAGCCGTGCGCCTGATCGCGCCGCACGTTGGGATCCATCCGCACGCCAACGCAACCGTTCCGGCGCGCGATGTCTTCCACGGCCTGCAGGGCGTAATCCGCCAAGGCCAGGTTCGTCCAGTCAATGGCCGGCCCGCGCGGCACGTAGGCCAGTTTCCCAGGCAACCAAGGATGAATCCGTTTCACCAGGATCTGCAGAACGCCTTGGCCGGCGCCGTCGGCGGCGCGCAACCGGTAACGCAGGGGCGTCCAACCGAAACGCGCCTTGACGTCGCCCCATTCCCAGCTTTGCATGAAATTGGCGGCCGGCTGTTGGGCCAGTTCCCGGTTCCAGCGTTCGCGGCGCGTCTCCTGCTCCCAACGATAGGCGCGCCGGTCCGCGGCGCGCGCCGGCCGACGCGGCCGCGGCGCGGTTTGCCGCCACCTGCGGGCGCGGCTGCGGGCATCCGTCGCCAGCGAGAAAAGACGGTAGGCGGCCGGCTGAATGGGGAGATCCCACGCGCCGACCCACTGCACGATTTGGCCGCCGAAACCCTGTTTCATGCGGTACACGGACCATAAATCCCGCTGGGGCAGCTGCGCCAGGGACACGGGCAGCGCATGCGGCCATTCGCGACTCTCGCCGAACCATCGGATGCAGCGCGCCAGCTCGCCCAACGGTTGAGGGATGCCCCACAGATCGTAGCCGGCCGCGCCTTGCGCGCGGGCCCAGGTCATGGCGGCGTAATGGAGCCCGAAATTGGGCATGGCCTTGGCATGGCGGGCGCTCCGTCCTCCCCACGGATACCAAGCGCCGCGGCCGACGGCCACCGCGACGAGGGCAGCCACGACCTCCCCTTCCACGCGCGCCAGCAACAGCCGCGCGCGGTCCGGTCCCAGCAATTCCAGGGCCGCCCTGTGATACGCCGCGTTATGGGGATGGAAGACCTGCTTGGCCCCGGTGTCCGCCATCAAAGCCTGGAACGTCTCGATATCGTCCAACGAGCCTGCCTGGATCTGGACGCCGCTGCGCCGCGCCTTGCGAATGTTGTATCGCCACTTGCTTTTCATGCGCGCGAGAATAGCGTCCTCCGAGGCCGTCAGATCCACGCGGATCGTGCTGCGCGGCTGGATCGCGACAGGGCTGGGACGGAACCCCAGTTGCCGCAATACCAGGCGGTTGACGGGCAAATCCTCGAGTTCCGGCTCGATTTTCAGGAAGTGCGCGTTACGGGCGCGGGCCAAGGCGACCAGCCGATCCCTGACGTCAAGCAGTTGATCGGTATCGTCCCAATTGACCAACGGACCGCGGGGCACGTAGGCCATGGCCAGGCCATGCCGCCGCGTGAAGAGGCACTGCGCCCCTGCTATGATGTGCTGCGCGGAATCTTCGACGGCGATGCGTTGCGCGTCCCAGCCGAAACGGCTTTTCAGCCGCCCCCAGCTGGACGTTTGCAAAAAATGCGCGGCGGGATGCTGGGCGACGAAAGCGTCCCACGCCCCCTGCGCGGCCTCAGGCCGCGAGGCAAAGACAGGTACGGAGATGCCCGAAGGCAACGGGGAAGGATGCATAGGCTTCAATGTGGGCGCTCCCGCGGGAGCGCGCGGCTACGACGATGCAGGTACACTATATCATCGGGGCGGACGCGGCCCCAAAGTCGCAGACGCCTGGGGCCAACGCCCCGCGCCGCTGCGTAACGTCCCTGGGCCGCGCGGCCGCCGAAGAACCATGTCCCGCTTCAAGCCCGCTCCCGTACCGCGCCGCCGCGCCTGGCCCCGCGCCCGGCCCGGCGCCCTGACGCGGGTGCAGATATTGTTCCTGGTCACGCTGGGCCTGACCGACGCGGCGTGCCTCTGGCTCGGCCATTATCTGGCGTATCGCGCCACCGGCCTGGGCCGGGACGTCATCCTGGGCCCCTTCAGCGAGTGGTTGGCCCTGCCCCTGTTCCATCTGCCCCTGATTCTGATGGCCTTCATCATGGAGCGCATGTACCAGCGCCGCCGCCCGGTCAGCCATTTGGACGAAACGGTCAAAATCCTGTCCGTCAACGGCGCGTTGGTGCTCATGGTGCTGGCCCTGTGCGTCATGCTCCTGCCGAATTTCGACGCGTACCGGCGCCAGGTGGCGTTCGCCTGGGTCTTCACCTCCCTGTTCGTCGCGGCCGGCCGCATCCTGCATACCCAAATCCAGTGGCTGGCCCAAAGCCGCGGGATCGGGGCGGATCGCATCCTGCTGGCGGGCAGCGGCGCCACCGTCCGCCTCTTGGCGCAACGCGTGAAGGCCGCGCCCCAACTGGGGTACGTCGCGGTCGGCGTGGCCGCGGATCGGATTGCCCGCGCGGAGCTGGACGGTCTGCCGCACCTGGGCCGATTGGCGGATTTGCCGGCCTTGATCCGGACGCACGCCGTGGACGAGGTCATCATCGGCCTGCCGGAAGCGCCGCACGCGGCGTTGGTCGATATCATCAGTTCCTGCGCGCGGGAAAGGGTCGGCATCCGCGTGCTGCCTGACCTGTTCCAGATCATGGCCCAGGAAGTCAGCATCGGCGATCTCTCCGGCCTGCCCCTGCTCACGATGCGCGACGTCGCCCTGCAGGGGTGGCGCCTGGCGTTCAAACGGGCCATCGACGTGACGTTCAGTGGCTTCGCGCTGGTGTTCCTCAGCCCGCTGTTCCTCCTCAGCGCCCTGCTCATCAAACTGGAGAGCGCAGGCCCCGTTTTCTATACGCAAAAGCGCATGGGGCTGGACGCCGTGCCCTTCGATATGCTCAAGTTTCGCTCCATGCGCGCCGACGCCGAAGCGCAAGGACCGGGCTGGACCCAGCGCGACGATCCCCGGCGCACCCGCGTCGGACGCGTCTTGCGCGCCCGCGGCCTAGACGAACTGCCCAATTTCATCAACGTGCTGATGAACGAGATGAGCATCGTGGGGCCGCGGCCGGAACGCCCTTTTTACGTGGAGGAATTCCGGCGCGTAGTGCCCAATTACATGGAACGGCACAAGGAAAAGGGCGGCATCACGGGGTGGGCCCAGATCAACGGTTTGCGCGGCGACAGTTCCATCGAGGAACGCATCAAATACGATCTGTGGTACATCGAGAATTGGTCCATCGGCCTGGATTTCAAAATCATGGCCATCACCGCGTGGAAAATCCTGTTTCGGGCGCATCCCGGTTCCTACTGAGACCGTCCGCCGGACGGCGGGCGCATTTCGTTGACGCGAATTAGATGGCTTTGCTACCATATCGCTATGTATCGCCTTTGCGCTTCCCGGACGGGCGCGGCATGAGTCCGCTGATCCGGCCCGTCGTGTCCCTGCCGCGCGATCCGTTGGCGGATCCCGTCCTGCGCGGGCTGGGGGGACGTCAAAAACAGGTATTGCGAATCGTGGTCGAGGAATACGTGTCCCGCATCCGGCCCGTGGGCAGCCGGAAAATCGCCCAAGACGAGAACCTGACCGTCAGCGCGGCCACGATTCGCAACGATTTGGCGCGGCTGGAGCGTTTGGGGTTGGTCGCCAAGACGCATACCAGTTCCGGACGCGTGCCGACCTTGCTCGGGTACCGGCTATATGCCACCTATTGGGCGGGCGAACACCGCCTTTCCCGCGCAAAACGCCGCCGCATCCACGCGCAGTTCAGCGCGTTGCGCCGCGATTCCCGGCACTGGCTGCACGACGCCACGCAACTGCTCTCCACCGTATCCCGCAGCCTGGCTTTGGCGACCGGTTTGAAGTACGCCACGAATCGCTTCAAGCACGTCGAACTGATTGCGGTGCGCCAGCGCCAGATCCTGATGGTGCTGGTGACGGAAGAAGGCCATGTCCATCAACGCCTGTTCGAGAGCCAGGCCCTGGCGGATCAGGCGCGCCTCAGCGCCGTCAGCCGGGCTCTGAACGAGGCCTTGAGCGGTTGCGCGGAGCGCGAGATCCGGGACAAAGTGCCGGCCTTGCCGGCCTGGACCCAGGATTTCGGCGCCGTCATCGCGCAGACGATGCCGGTCACGCGGCGCGACGCGCGGCGACCGGCCATCGTGCAACGGGGCCTGGGACGCATGCTGGAAGCGCCGGAGTTCGCGGAAGGCCGGCGCGTGCAGAGGCTCATTGACATCTTCGATTCGCGGTCCGCGCTGCACGAAATGCTGTTCGCGTCCCCGCCGGCCGGCAACATCCATGTCTTCATCGGCGGGGACGGCAAAAAGGAATGGGCGGAATTCGCCGACGTCAGTTTGATTGCGTCCCGTTACGGCGTGCCGGACCGCGCGACGGGCGTCGTGGGCGTGCTCGGGCCCGTGCGCATGGCCTACCGCAGCAACATCGGCATCGTCCGCCTCATGGCCGCGCTGATGAGCGCGTTCGTGCAGGAGGCGCACGTGGCGTCCGCGCCGGCCGGCGACGCCCTAGCCTTGGGTAATTCGCAGACAGTCGAGAGGACAGCGGATAAGGCATGACCGATTCAACGCAAGCGCAGGCGCAGGAAGCGACGGTCGCCGCGGACGCGGTCGCCGAACCGGAGGCCGCGTCCGCGGCAGAGGCCGCGCCGGCGAGTCCGTTCGCGCACCTGGCCCCTGAGGAACTCCTGCCGGCCTTGGACAAGGCCGCAGAGGCCAACGCGCAACTGGCCGAGCGGGTCGCGGCTCTCGAGCGCGACAAACAGGCCGCGGAGGCCGAGATTCAACGCATGGCCGCGGATTTCCAAAACGCCCGCAAACGCCTGGATCGCTTCGTGCAAGAGCGGATCGACAGCGCGGCCCTGCGCTTCGCCGCCCGCATGCTGCCCATGCTGGACGATCTGGAATTGGCCTTGGCCAACGCGCCGGACGCCGTGCAGGAAACGGAAGCCGCCTGGCTCAAGGGCCTCGTCCAAATCCACGAAAAGACGCTGAAGCTTCTGCGGGAAGAGGGCATCGAACCGATCGACGCGTCCGGCGCCTTTGATCCCAACCTGCATGAAGCCGTACAGCAAATAGACAGCGCGGAGCACGAACCGGGGCACATCGTCGACACGCTGCGCACCGGGTACAAGAGCCGGGACAAGGTGTTGCGTCCCGCTTTGGTGCGCATCGCGCAATGAGGCCGCGGGCGAGTCGGAACGCTGCTTGACCACGACGCCTCTTGCCGCCTGGAATTCCCAGCTGGAATCCGGCCTCCGGCCTTTCGAACTGCACCGCGATTTGCACCAGGTGGCGGAACTCGTCGGCGAGGCGTTCGCAACGGAACTGGATGCGGCCAGCCAAATGGCGCTACGCGACATGCGCGTGTGGGGCCGCTTCTTCCAATATCTGGGTTTCGGCTATTTGAATGCTTTCAATTCCTTCAATCTGCTGGACGGCTTCGTATGGACGGACGCGGCCCGCGTCGTGGGCAACGTTTCGCTCCAGAAACTGGATCCTTTCGGTCGCCGCTGGCAGATTGCCAACATGGCGGTCGCGCGCTCTCACCAGCGGCAAGGCATTGCCAAGGAACTGCTGCGCCGCTCCCTGGACTATCTGCGCGAGGTCGGCGCCCAGTACGCAGTGTTGCAGGTACGGGGCAGCAACCACGTCGCCCAACGCCTCTACGCGCGCTACGGCTTCCAGCGTATGGGCGGGAGCGCGGAGCTGAAAGGCCGCACGCCTCTGACGGCGCCCCCTCCCGCGGCCGGCGCCGTCCAGCCCATCGCGGGCCGCGAGTGGCGCAAGATATACGATCTGGCGCAGGGCCAGATGGAACGCCACATGAAGTGGTGGCATCCTCTGAAGCGCGGGGATTTCGTGCATGACTGGCCGCAGCATCTGACGGAAACCCTGTCGTTTCTCATCGGCTGGCGCCAGGTGCAACGCTTCGGCATCCGGTACAATGCCGGCCACCTGGCTACGGCCGCCATCGTCGACAGCCAGTTCTGGAAGGGCCGGCATCAGATTTCCCTATGGTCCCGCCCGCAGCTCTACGGCCGGTACGAACGGGATTTGGTGGGCGCTTTGGCGCAGACCCTGGATGCGCGTCCGGGGTGCCGGGTGCAGGCCAAGGTCGATGCGGATCACAAAGAGGCTATCGCGGCGTTTCGGGCCGGCGGGCTGGACGAAATCGAGGTCTTGGACACGATGCGTTGCGCGTTGAACGGCCGGCGGCCGCGATGAAGCAGGCCCCCCGCTCCGGCCTCGAGAACACTGCGCGGCAGGCCGCGCGCAGGCCATAGAACGAGGCGCCCGCGCGTGAAATTTTCCTTCCTGCACATGGCGGATACCCACTTGGGTTTTCACCAATACGGCCTGCGCGCACGGTACAACGATTTCTTTCACGCGGCGCATTGGGCCGTGCAACAGGCCGTAGCCCGCCAGGCGGACTTCGTCGTCTTGGCCGGCGATCTGTTCCACAAGCGCTCCAATTTGCAGCCTTTTACGCTGGAACAAGCGTTTCACCTCTTTGACGTCCTGCGCCAGGCAGGGATTCCCTGTCTGGTCATCGAAGGCAATCACGACAAGCCTTTCTTCCTGGACAAGCGCATGAGCTGGGTGGAGTTCCTGGCCCATCGCGGCTACGCGCGGCTGTTGAACTTCGTGCCGGGCCCGGATACGGAACTCCGTCCGGCCACGCCGGCTTCGCCCGTAGGCCAGTACTGCGAAGTTTTGCCCGACGTCTTCGTTTTCGGCATGAGCTACAAAGGCGCCGGCATCGCCGCCGCCGCGGCGGATCTGGCCCAGGCCATCGTCGGCTTCGAAGAGGCGCGCAAGCAATACGCCGTGCTGGCTTTGCACGCCGGCCTGACGGGCAAGATACCGGCCCATCTTTCCAGCGCCTTGAACCGCGCGGATCTGGAACCTTTGCGGTCGTACATCGATTACGTCGCCATGGGCCACTACCACAATCCCTTCGAGCTGGAGGATTGGATTTTCAATCCCGGCAGCCCGGAAATCACGTCCGTCGATTTGCTGGACGACAGCAACGAGAGCGGCGCCGTATGGGTCGAGGTCGATACCGAAGCGCATCCGCGGCATGTCGCGACGCGGCTGTTTTCCCCCAAACGGCCCTGGATCCGGGAACAGTTCGACGTGAGCCGCGCCCATGCGCCGGCGGAGTTGCGGCAACAACTGCGGGAACGACTGCAGACGCGGCATGCCCATCTGTCTGAGCAGCAGCCCATAGTGCATATTCGGCTGCACGGACGTTTCCGCTTCGACGCGCTCCAGTTGAACCTGAAGGAAAGCGAGCAAGAGAGCGCGGCGACCTGCAACGCCCTGATTTGCCATATCCAGGTAACCAGTCAGACCGAGGCGGCGGCCTCGGCGGCGGCCTCTTCCGCGCAGTCCCTGCAAGACATCGAACAAACCGCGTTCCGCGAACGGATCGCCGCGCAGGAACCCTATAACCAACGGCCGGAGCATTGGCTGGGCGCGGTGAACGAAGTAACCGAGTTCGCGCTCGCCAAGGCGCCCGCCGCCGCCATCTATGACGTTTTGCGCCGCGCGGACGCCCCCAGCCAGGACGCCGCGCAGGAGACAGCCGCCTGAGCTATGCGCGTTCTCGAACTGGAACTGCAAAACATCAAGTCGTACCACAACGCGGTCATTCGCTTCAGTCCCGGCGTCAACGGCATCGTCGGCGCCAACGGTTCCGGCAAGAGCACCATTCCGGAAGCCATCGGGTTCGCGCTGTTCAATTGCCCGCCGACCGGTCGCAACTACCGTCGTTTCATTCGGGAAGGGGTCAAACAGGGATACATTCGGGTTCGGATCCAAAGCGCCGAGGACGAGCGCGCGTACGACGTCGAGCGCTACGTGGGCTCCAACAGCCGATATTACGTTACGGACTGCCAAGAAGAGTATCTCGTCTGCGAGGACGCGCACGACGTGCAGGCGTTCATGCAGGGGCAAATGGGCGGCGCCAGTCAATGGGAAGGCCTCGATCTGGCGACCCTCTTCCGTCATGCCGTAGGCGTGCCGCAGGGTTCTTTTCAAGCGCCGTTCCTGGAGACGCCAGGCCATCGGAAAAAGCGCTTCGGTCCCGTTTTGGGCGTGGAGAAGTATCGCCACGCGTCGGATCAACTGCGCGACGCGGCGAATTACGTCAAGGATTTGCGACAGGAAAAAGAACGGCGCAAGGCCCATCTGGAAGGCCAGTTGCAGACTTTGGGCGATCCGGAGGCGGAGCTGAAACAGGCGGAAAGCGCGGCGCAACAGAAGCGCGCCGCCTTCCAGCGTTTGGCCAGCGAACTGACCCAAGCCGCCCAGACCCTGGAGCAATGGCGCGCGCGGCAGCAAGCGCTTGCGCGCGCGCAGGCCGCCCGCGAGCAATCGCGGTTGGCCGTGCAAGAGAGCGAAATGGCCTTGCGGTCCGCGCGCAGCGAAGTCGAGCGCGCCCAAGCCGCCCAGACCCAAGTCGAAACCCATGCCCAGGCGCATACGCGCTACCGCGCGGTAGAACGGGAGTTGCAAGACGTAGAAGAGGCTTGCCGCCAGGCGAGGGCATGGCAACAGGAACGGGAGCTGCTGTCGGACGAAGAGCAAAGGATCGAGAAACAACGCCGCGAGCGCGAGCGGCAATTGCTTCATCTGGCCGCGATACGCGAACGGCGCGCCGCGCTGCAAGACGATTATCAAGAAGCCTTGCGCCTGAAGGAGCGGTTGGCGGCCCTGGATCTGCAACAGGCGCCCGCCAGAGCCCAAGCTTTGGAAGAGGAACTGTCTGAGTGGGAGGTTCGCTTGGCGCAGGCCAAGCGCGAGTTGGCGTTGGCCGAGCGCGATATCGAGCAGCGAACCCAACTCCTGGCCCAAAGCCAACAAGCCGCGCAGGAAGCGGAACGGTGCAGCCAACAGGCGTCCGCTGCTGAACGCCAGAAAGCGCAGGCCCAAGCCCAAAGGGAAGCCCTGCAGGAGCAGTTGGCCCGCTTGCAACGATTAGCCGCCGAAATCCCCGCACGGGAAGGCCAATTGGCGCAGGCCAAGCGCGAATTGGCGTTGGCGGCGAGCGATATTGAACGGCGAACCCAACTCCTGGCCCAAAGCCAACAAGCCGCGCAGGAAGCGGAACGGTACGGCCGGCAAGCGTCCGCAACCGCGCACCGGAAAGTGCAGGCTCAAGCCCAAGCGGAGGCGCTACAGAGCCAGCTGGTCCACCTGCGACAAAAACAGGACACGTTGTTCGATGAGATCGAGTGTCCTATTTGCAAGCAGCCGCTACAACCGGAGCAATACAAGAAGATCATCGCGCAAACGCAACGGAGCCTGGCAGACCGCGAAGCGGAACGAAACCAACTGGAAGCCGAGGAACAGGCCTGGCGCCAGCAACAACAGGCTCATACGGATCGGAGCGCCCGGCGGCAAAACGAAGCCGCGGCCTTGAAGCAGGAAACTGACCGACAGGCCGCGCAATTCGCCCTTGAACGCGCCCGCGAGATCCTGGCTGCCCAAGACGAAGAGTTGGACGCCGCGTACCGTTATCTCCAACAGGATGTCCGCCTCCAGCCCCTCAAGGAGCTGCCTCTGCCTGCGCGCGTGTCCGAGAAGTGCCGCGACATCGCGGAACAGACCCGGCAGGGCGTGACGGACTACGCGACGCAAGCGAACGAATTGGAGGCCGCGGAACAGGATTGGCGCCGGCAACAACGGATGCATGCAGACCAAAGCGCGCAGTGGCGCGACGAAACGGCGTCTCTGAAACAGGAAACCGATCGGCAGATTGCGCAGTTCGCCCTTGAACGCGCCCGCGAAACCCTGGTGGCCAAGCAAAAGGAACAGGAAGCGGCGCATCAGCATCGCCGCCAGCGCGAGCATATCCGCGACCGCGTGGAAGCGTTGAACCCCGTCGCGCGCCAATACGAACAATTCAGCCGCGAACTGGACAGAGAACCCCATGTCCAGCAGGCTTTGGACGACTTGCAGGACAGGCAGCACGAACTGAGGGCCAAACAGTCCGCGTTGCGCGAACGAATGCAACCTTATGTCAATGTCGAAGAGCAAGCGCAAGACTTGCGTCGGGAACTTGAACAATGCCGCACCGGGTTCGCGATTGTCGAAACGCAACAGGCTTTGGCGGCGCAACTTCCCCGTTTGCGCGCCGCATTGGACGATCTGCAGACGGCAGGGGAAGAGCGCCAACGCCAAGCCGAGACGGATCAAGCCGAGTTCGACCTGCGCACGCAAGCCTATAATCCCGAAGCCCATGCGCAAGTGGAACGGGACTGCCGGGATTTGGAACGGGACCGAGACAAGCTCGATTGGGAATGGCAGACGGCTCAGCAAAATCGGGAAAAATGCCTCCAAGCCGTGGAGCAGTACCGGAAACTGCGCTCCCAGCTGACGTTGACAGAGACGGAACGCGACGACATACAGCGCCGCGCGGAACACCTAGGTTGGATCCGGAAACTGCTCCAAGATGTGCAACCACTCATCACCGCGCGTCTTATTGAGCGCATCAGCCAGGAAGCCAGTTCTTTCTATTGCTCCTTGATGGGAGATTACGCCACGCCGTTGCGTTGGACCGAGGATTTCGGCATTGAAATCCGGGCGGGCAGCAATGTCCGCGTCTTCTCGCAATTGTCGGGCGGCGAACAAATGGCGGCGTCTTTGGCCGTCATCATGGCCCTGCTCCACTATCTGACGGAAGTGCATTTCGTTTTTCTGGACGAGCCGACCGTCAACATGGACGAAGAACGACGCATGGGCTTTGCGCAACGGTTGCGCGCGATAAAGGGGTTCGAGCAACTGTTCGTCATCAGCCACGATGATTCATTTGAGGAGAGCATTGATCATCTAATCCGCATTCGCAAGAATGCGGAAGGCAGTTATCTGGAAGTTAGATGATCAAGCAATCCAAACATTTGCGTTTTAGGCCGTGTCGAGGTAGGACTTCAGCCAGATCCAGGTCGTATTGAGGTAAATTCTGTGCGCTTTGCGTGTAGCCAGATCCAGCTAGCGTTGAGATGTGCTTCATCCGTCCCCTGGTTTTGGGCGCGCCCGCGGCGCTCACGTGCGCGCGCACGACCGTGCTGTCCCGCAGCCCCGCGGACAGATCCAGATCGGTCTGCAGGGAGGCCATCAGACGCGACCAGACGCCCCGGTCGCACCAGGCGGCCCAGCGGCGATAGACCAAGTTCCCCTTGCCGTACGCGGCCGGCAGCTGGCACCAAGGGGTGCCCATCCGTGCCCTCCCGCGCGCCGCTTCCACGAAAAGACGACAATGAGTTTCCTTCCTCGCGCTCATATCGGTACATACGACCAGAAAAGAATGAATGCAACGCCATTGGGCCTCGGTCATCGGGGGCCGTCCTCGGGGCCACGCGCAAAGAGAGGGATAACCGCGGGCGCGCAGGATGTCCAATCCCCCTCCCCAACGCGCCCCGGATCTGGCCGAAATCCCACCTCAACAGGACCTAGCCAGAGGCGCCCATCCGCGCCGATCGAAGCGGATGTTCCGAGTGCAACCGCGGCCCTGCAGGACAGGATGCGTCAGTACAGCGCGGCAACATGAGCATACCCTCGCAGAAGGTCGGACCAACCACGCCCCCCCCCCCCCCCCCCCCCCCCCCCCGACCGCAGCTGATTATTCTCGCGTGCTTGGCGGCGGTCTGCGCCCTATGGGCCTCGCCTACTCGCGTGGCGGCTTCCGGTTCCGCGCTGGACATCCCGCCGCCGCTCTTCTTCGCTACGCAACCCAAGGTCCGCGGCCAACCCGCCGTGTGGCAGACGCTCAGGGTGGGGGCTTTGAGGCCGCAGGTGCGCGCCTACCGCGCCAGTCGCTGGCGCTGGCGGCGGGCGGCCAGCGCCCAGCCCTTGCCGCAGGACGTAGAGACGGTCGCGACCCCGGAAACGGCGCCTTGGGAATACGCGCTCCGAACCCGCGACGCCGGTTATTTCCTGAGCGCTTGCATCCAGCTCGCGGTGACGCGTGACGTTGCGCCTTGGTATTGCACCCCGTTCGTCGGTCCTGTCCTCTACAACGACGCGCCGCCATGCACGGGCAGAGAGCTCTCCCTGCCAGATGCCGTTCGCGAGTATTGCCTGTTATCCCGATACCCATACTCACCAAACTGCAAGTTTGACGGAGAGCTCTCCCTGCCAGACGCCGTTCGCGAGGCCAATGCAGACCCGCCGCCGCGCGGGGGCGGGCGTCCAGTCTCGCCTAGGCGTGCCAGTTGGGCGTATTGGGTCAAGCCGCTGCATGCAACGCCGCCGCGTGGGCGCTGGCGTCTGCGGCCGGCGCTGGACGGTCGCGGCTGGCACGAGCCCGTCGACTTGCTGCCCTGGCCGGCCGGCGGGTGGGCCGTGGCCGAGCGCGCGGGGCGGATCCTGCGGCACCGACCGGGCCAGACGCCCTGCCTCCTCCTGGACCTGACGGCGGAGATCGGGCCGCTGGGCACCGAGAACGGGCTGCTCAGCCTCGCCCTGGATCCGCAGTTCCCGGCCGCGCCCTTTCTCTACGTCTACTACACGCGCGGGACGCACGACGCGCGCGCGTTGCAATCGCGGCTGGCGCGCTTTCCCGTCGCGGACGGCCGCCTGCGCCGCGAGGCGGAACTGGTGTTGCTGGAAACGGCGCCGCGGCCTCATCGGTGGCACTTCGGCGGGGCCCTGGGCTTCGGGCCCGACGGCCTGCTCTACCTGGGCCTGGGCGACCGGCAAGATCCCGCCCAGGCACCGCAGCTGGACTCGTTGCTGGGCAAGATCCTGCGTCTGGACGTACGGCAGGCGACGCGCGCCCGTCCCTACCGCATTCCCGCGGCCAATCCGTGGCGCGGGCAGGCGGGGGCGCGGCCCGAGGCGTACGCCCGGGGCTTCCGCAATCCGTGGCGGCTGGCCTTCGACCCCCGGGACGGCGCGCTCTGGGTCGCCGACGTGGGCCAGGACCACCGCGAAGAGGTGAACCGCGTGCAGGCCGGCGCCGACTACGGCTGGCCCCTGTGGGAAGGCGATCTCTGCCATGGGGAACCCGCGGCCTGCGCCGTCGCGCCCCACGCGGCGCCCGTCGCTGCCTATGACCATGCGCAGGGCAACTGCGCGGTGATCGGGGGCGTCGTCTACCGCGGCGCGGCCCTGCCCGGCCTGGACGGCGCCTATCTCTTCGGCGACCATTGCAGCGGCCGCGTGTGGACCTTGACGCCCCGCGCCGGCGGCGGGTGGCGCATGCGCCAGCTGTTGCAGCTGCCGTCGGGCCTGCGCCTGCTGGCCTTCGCGGCCGCGGGCGAAGCGGTGTATCTCCTGGTCGCGGACGGCGCGGACGGCACCGTCCTGCAGTTGGCGCCGGCGTAGCGCTCTCCTGTTCACCCCACAGGGCCACGGTCAGATCGACCGGTCTGGAACGGAACCTAGCGCGCAACGCCGTGGCACGGGGTCTTGGCTTACACACGGGCAACGCGTGGCTACCCGTTATGACGAATACGCGCAAGGTTTCTTGGGTTTTCTGTACCTGAAGGAGATCGAATATGATGAATTCAATTCTCAACATTGCCTGGCGTTATCAAAAGTCATGCCCTCTTTATCCAGCGATCTCCATCCGCGCCGATCGAAGCAGATGCCCCGAATGCAACCGCTAGGTCCTGCCAGGATGCGTCCGTGCAGCGCGCCAACATGAGCATCCTCACGGAGCATCGCAGGCCCATCATGAAACGCCGGACTGCAACTTTGCTCCTCTCCCCCCCCCCCCTCAGACCGCAGCTGATCGTGCTCGCGTGTCTGGCGGCCTGCGCCTTGTGGGCCTCGCCGGCTCGCGTGGCCGCCGACAGCTCCGAACTGGACATTCCGCCGGCGCTCTTCGTCGCCCCGCAACTGGAGATCCCTCCGGCCCCGTTCATCGTGGGACGTACGCTTACAGTAAGCCTCAGGAAGCCGCAGCGCGCGTACCGCGCCAGTCGCTGGCGCTGGCGGCGGGCGCCCCGTCCTCGGCCCTTGCCCGCAGAGGTCGAATCGGTGGCGTCCCCGCACACGCAGCATTACGACTACGTGATCCAGGCCCGCGATGCCGGCTACTTCCTGAGCGCCTGCATCCATTTGGCGGTGACCCGCGACCTAGTCGCCGAGTACTGCACGCCGTTCGCGGGCCCTGTCCTCTACACTGACGCGCCGCCGTGCGGGGCGGCCGGCGACCGGATCTCGACGGCGGAGCGGCTGCCGCTACGCGTGACGCCGGCGCGTTGGCGTCTGTTGCCGGCGCTGGACGGGCGTCGCTGGCACGAGCCCGTCGATTTGCTCCCCTGGCCGGCCGGCGGGTGGGCCGTGGCCGAGCGCACGGGGCGCATCCTGCGCCATCGACCGGATCAAACGCCCTGCCTGCTCCTGGATCTGACGGCGGAAGTCAGGCCTCTGGGAATAGAGAACGGGCTGCTCAGCCTCGCGCTGGATCCGCAGTTCCCGGCGGCCCCCTTTCTCTACGTCTACTACACGCGCGGGACGCCGTTGCGGATGCGGCTGGCGCGCTTTCCCGTCGCGGACGGACGCCTGCGCCGCGAAGCGGAACTGGTGCTGCTGGAAACGGAGCCGCAGGCCAATCCGCCGCAGCATTTCGGCGGGGCCCTGGGTTTCGGGCCCGACGGCCTGCTCTACCTGGGCCTGGGCGACCGGCACGATCCTGCCCGGGCACCGCGGCTGGACTCGCTGCTGGGCAAGATCCTGCGCCTGGACGTGCGGCAGGCGACGCGCGCCCGGCCCTATCGCATTCCCGCCGACAATCCGTGGCGCGGCCTAGCGGGGGCGCGTCCCGAGGCGTACGCCCGGGGCTTCCGCAATCCGTGGCGGCTGGCCTTCGACCCCCGGGACGGCGCGCTCTGGGTGGCCGACGTGGGCTACATCCGCCGCGAGGAGGTGAACCGCGTGCAGGCCGGCGCCGACTACGGCTGGCCCCTGTGGGAAGGCGACCTCTGCCACGGGGAACCCGCGGCCTGCGCCGCCGCGCCCCACGCGGCGCCCGTCGCTGCCTATGACCATGCGCAGGGCAACTGCGCGGTGATCGGGGGCGTCGTCTACCGCGGCGCGGCCCTGCCCGGCCTGGACGGCGCCTATCTGTTCGGCGACCATTGCAGCGGCCGCGTATGGGCCTTGACGCCCCGCGCCGGCGGCGGGTGGCGCATGCGGCAGCTGTTGCAGCTGCCGCCGGGCCTGCGCCTGCTGGCCTTCGCGGCCGCGGGCGAAGCGGTGTATCTCCTGGTCGCGGACGGCGCGGACGGCACCGTCCTGCAGTTGGCGCCGGCGTAGCGCTCTCCTGTTCACCCCACAGGGCCACGGTCAGATCGACCGGTCTGGAACGGAACCTAGCGCGCAACGCCGTGGCACGGGGTCTTGCTTACACACGGGCAACGCGTGGCTATCCGTTATGACGAATACGCGCAAGGTTTCTTGGGTTTTCTGTACCTGAAGGAGGTCGAATATGATGAATTCAATTCTCAACACTGCCTGGCGTTATCAAAAGTCATGCCCTCTTTATCCAGCGATCCCCATCATGCAACGCCGGACTGCAACTTTGCCCCCCCCCCCCCCCCCCCCCCCTCCTCAGACCGCAGCTGATCGTGCTCGCGTGCCTGGCGGCCTGCGCCTTGTGGGCCTCGCCTACCCGCGTGGCCGCCTCCGATTCCGCGCTGGACATCGCGCCGCCGCTCTTCTTCGCTCGGCAACGCAAGATCCGAGGCGTGCCCGCCGTGGGGCAGACGCTCACGGTGGGTTTGGGGGGGCAGGTGCGCGCGTACCGCGCCAGTAACTGGCGCTGGCGGCGGGCGGCCAGTCCCCAGCCCTTGCACGCAGAGGTCGAATCAGTGGCGTCCCCGCACATGCAGCATTACGACTACGTGATCCAGGCCCGCGACGCCGGTTATTTCCTGAGCGCCTGCATCCAGCTCGCGGTGACGCGCGACATTGCCCCTTGGTATTGCACCCCATTCGTCGGTCCTGTCCTCTACCGCGACGCGCCGCCCTGCGCGGCGGACGGAGACCTCTCCCGGCCAAATGCCGTTCGCGAGGCCAAGGCGGACCCGCCGCCGCTGCATGCAGCGCCGCCGCGCGGGCGTTGGCGACTGCTGCCGGCGCTGGACGGGCGTCGCTGGCACGAGCCCGTCGATTTGCTCCCCTGGCCGGCCGGCGGGTGGGCCGTGGCCGAGCGCATGGGGCGCATCCTGCGCCATCGACCGGATCAAACGCCCTGCCTGCTCCTGGATCTGACGGCGGAAGTCAGGCCTCTGGGAACAGAGAACGGGCTGCTCAGCCTCGCGCTGGATCCGCAGTTCCCGGCGGCCCCCTTTCTCTATGTCTACTACACGCGCGGGACGCCGTTGCGGATGCGGCTGGCGCGCTTTCCCGTCGCGGACGGACGCCTGCGCCGCGAAGCGGAACTGGTGCTGCTGGAAACGGAGCCGCAGACCGAACCGCCGCAGCATTTCGGCGGGGCCCTGGGTTTCGGGCCCGACGGTCTGCTCTACCTGGGCCTGGGCGACCGGCTCGATCCCGCCCGGGCACCGCGGCTGGACTCGCTGCTGGGCAAGATCCTGCGCCTGGACGTGCGGCAGGCGACGCGCGCCCGGCCCTATCGCATTCCCGCCGACAATCCGTGGCGCGGGCAGGCGGGGGCGCGGCCCGAGGCGTACGCCCGGGGCTTCCGCAACCCATGGCGGCTGGCGTTCGACCCCCGGGACGGCGCGCTCTGGGTGACCGACGTGGGCCACATCCGCCGCGAGGAGGTGAACCGCGTGCAGGCCGGTGCCGACTACGGCTGGCCTCTGTGGGAAGGCGATCTCTGCCATGGGGAACCCGCGGCCTGCGCGGTGCCCCACGCGGCGCCCGTCGCTGCCTACGCCCATGAACAGGGCAACTGCGCGGTGATCGGGGGCGTCGTCTACCGCGGCGCGGCCCTGCCCGGCCTGGACGGCGCCTATCTGTTCGGCGACCATTGCAGCGGCCGCGTATGGGCCTTGACGCCCCGCGCCGGCGGCGGGTGGCGCATGCGGCAGCTGTTGCAGCTGCCGCCGGGCCTGCGCCTGCTGGCCTTCGCGGCCGCGGGCGAAGCGGTGTATCTCCTGGTCGCGGACGGCGCGGACGGCACCGTCCTGCAGTTGGCGCCGGCGTAGCGCTCTCCTGTTCACCCCACAGGGCCACGGTCGAGATCGGCCGGCGCGGCTCAGGCGTTTCGGTACCTTCCGGCGCGCCCAGAACTGCGGGATCCGCGCGGCTCGCACTCTTGGGTCGGACAGTCCGTCACCATGCCCTTCCACCGCCGCGCGCTACCGGGCCATGGGGATCGCGCGGCCAGCCAGAGAAGAGCGGTGTCGGAGCCAACAGACCCACGCGGGCAACGGGATAGACGGGCAACGCCGCCCAGGCCGGGTATGCGCTGGTGGGGTGTTGGGTGGGACAGGTCACGCGCGCAGTCAAGGACGATAGGCAGAATGCCTTGACGACCGCCGTCACGAGAGACGTCAAAGATGTCCCGCAAAGTCCGCGCCCCCCCCCCCCCCCCCCCCCCAAGTCTCATATGGATATCACTTGACTGACAGGTTATTCTCCCCGCACTGGATTGGCTTCCGCGTGCAAGACGGGATGGCCTATGTCGATGGGATCTCTGGCCGTTTCCCATCGCTGAGCGCCCAGGGGTATCAAGATGAAGCGCGTGGCAGAACCGCAGGCGGTCGCGGTACGGTGCCTGTGCGCTCCGCGGCGCGGTATGCCGTCCGTTCTATGCCGGGATGCGTGACCGAGAGGGAAGTTCCGCAACGGGATAGGCGCGGGGAGCGCCATCCGAGACGAATTGCCCGGAATACGGTAACGGATACGCCGTGGCCCTGCCTGATCGCAGGCCAAGTCTATGGTGCCGATGCCTTCCGCGACTGGCTGGCTCCGCAGGGCCTGGAGGCTGTCATCATGCCGGCGCGGGCCCGGCGCACGAACGGCCAAACCCCTAGCCTGGAACGGTACCTGGCGCGTCACGCCGTGGCACGCAGCACCGGTGGGCTCCAACATAGGCAGCGCGGGCTACGCGCCACAATCAATACGCATATCGTTACTTTGTTTTTTTCTGTACTTGGCGGGGGCTTGGATCTGGATGAGGTCAAACCTCAACGTTGCCTGGCTCTGGCTCGCATTCAAAGTTCCACAGAACCTAACCAACCTAACCAATCTGTACAACAACCAACCCCAGTGGTTGGTTGATGCATACGCCTAACTAGATGCTACAGTTGCTGAGGCCTATGAATAGCCGGCTGACATAACGGAAGAGAAAGTGCTTTCAAGCCTGTTAGCGCTAAATTTGTCCCATTCTTCTTGAGCAGATAGCATGGGCGGATTGCATTGATTACCCTCCTGCTATCGTAGGATACCAGCGAACGACGTTTCATCCAGACCGTAAGGTTGGAAGGTGCAACAGAAACATCAATGTCATGATTTCACCTGAGGGGTAGAGTGCGTGTTGGCTCTCTTCCAGTAGCCACAGCTAAATCAGCTGCGAGCAGAAATCATCGACAGAATTGAACCAAGCGGGCCAACTTATATGGATGAGGGGTATCTCTTGATTTGCATCTGCGCTCCAAGGGGATATCCTTGGTTCGGGGAGATGTCCCTTATCCTTTATTCGGGATAGATCCAATCTTTCAGTGCGAATGCAATTAACGGAAAGGCAAAATGCTGGACATTATATACGGCTCCAATCAATACTCCGATATGGCATCGCAGCTTGTCGCTGAACTTGCCGAAGAATCGGGTTCTCTGTACTTGGGGAAGCCGCTCCTTCCCATAGATGAAAAGACAATTGCGGTCGATGCTTTCTTGGTATCAAAAAATCGCGGCCTTGTGGCTTTCCTTTTCAGCGATGCAATGCCCGAGCACCGCCGAGATTGGGAAGAGATCATTTCGCTCTCCGATGACGTCTTAGTGGCATTAGAAAACAACCTCCGACAAGAAAGGGCATTACGGCACAGAAATAAACTGCGGTTGGAGGTCAAGGTGATTACAGTGTTTCCCATGGAGCCAAATCCGCCTCGGGAAAACATGGATGACTTAGAAGGAGTCTTGTTTTGTTCTCTTGAACGCGTAAAAGAAACTATTTCCCATTGCAATCCAATATCCGAATCTCTTCTCTTGCAGGCCGAATCTAATCTGCAAGCCGTATCCCGCCTGCAATCTCCCAAACGACGGGCAGCCACGGCCGTACCCAACTCCCGGGGTGACGTCATGCGACAGATGGAAGCGCAAATGGCCCATCTCGACCTGTGGCAGAAAAAGGCGGCTATGGAAACCGCTGACGGACCTCAACGCATTCGCGGCCTAGCTGGTTCCGGCAAGACGATTGTGCTGGCACTGAAAGCAACCTATCTGCATATACAAAATCCTGATTGGGTTATTGCCGTCACTTTTTACACCCGCTCCCTGCATCAGCAGTTCCAGCATCTAATAACGCGCTTCGCGCTTACCCAAAACCGCGAACCTGACTGGACGCAATTGCGTATCCTCCACGCTTGGGGCGGAAGCAACGAAAGCGGTGTATATGCTGAAATGGCTGCAGCCGTAAGGGCTCCTTTACGTACTTTTGCTTATGGCAAGGCTATACACGGGAGAGAGCAAGCCTTTGCCGGCATATGCACCGAACTCTTGGAAATAGCCTCCCACCTTCCGCATGAACCGCTTTTTGACGCGATCCTGATCGACGAAGCTCAGGATTTTCCTCCCGCGTTCTTCCAGTTGGCCCGTCAGTTCACCCGCGACGGCAAGAAGGTGATTTGGGCGTACGATGAATTGCAACGCCTTGACGAGGATCCTATGCCTAGCTTGGAAGACATTTTCGGAGTCACCCGAACGGGAGATCCTGTCGTTCGCCTCAGCAACGAAGAAAACCAGCCGCGTCAAGATATCATGCTCAATAGGTGTTACAGAAATCCGTCTGAAATCCTTTCGGTCGCGCACGCGCTTGGGTTAGGCATTTATAGGGAAGGCGGTCCTATTCAAGGCTTTGATGAACCAAATACTTGGAAAGAGATCGGATATGAGGTGTTGCACGGCCAGCTGATGCCGGGAAGTCAAGTCAGGCTCAGACGAGCGGACAAGGCTCATCCCGACTACTTCCGCGCTTTGCTCCAAAGAGACGACATTGTCCAAGCTACCGTGTTGCAGGACGCCAACGAGCAGGCAGCTTGGGTAGCCGAATGCATTCAGCGCCATATTGCAGAAGAGCATCTACTATTCGAGGATATTCTTATTGTCCTTTCGTCTGCCGCGACCGCCAGAGAAGACGCCGGTCATCTGATGCAGGCTTTACAAGTGCGCGGTTTGGCCTCGCATCTCGCGGGCGTGGCATCCAGCAAAGACGAACTGTTTCGTGACCAGTCCATAGCTATCTGCCATATTCATCGGGCCAAAGGCAATGAAGCAGCCATGGTCTACGTAGTCAATGCGCAAGAGTACATGGTTGCAACCGAGCAAATAAGCCGTCGCAATGCGCTGTTTACCGCGCTTACGCGCGCTAGGGCATGGGTGCGATTGAGCGGTTGGGGTTCAGCGATGGAACGACTGAAAGAGGAGTTCCAAGCCGTTAAAGAGCATGATTATGAACTTGAATTTAGGTTGTTCACGCAACAGGAGTTGACGCAAGCGCGTCGCCTTCATCGCGAGTTAACCCCTGAAGAACGTCGGCAGCAACAAAAGGTCGTCGCCAGCGCCCGCGCTCTACTTGAAGCCGGACATCGCGACCGCATGGCTTTAGACGCATTGCCGGACGATATGCGCGAAGCCTTGCGGGATTTGTTTCAGAACCCATAAAATGGCTACGCCCTCAAACATGCGAAACAGAATTGACGAACTGCTTACGCTTCTGTCGAGCAAGGAGATTGCGCTCTTGGTCAATACAGTAGTGCAAAGAGGCAATGCTCCCGCTTTCGTACGCGTGTCTTGGCCTAGTCAACCGGATAGATGGCGGTCAGCCTATAATTTGCCGTTCGGCAGTATAGAGCAATATTACGGATGGCTTGAAAGCGGCGAATATTCGGCGATCTTGTACGACGGGGGCATCCTTCAACTTTCCTTCGATTTTTGGCACAGTGATTTAGTGGGTCATTGCTTGGCCTACTATCCATGTCCCTTTCGTCTGAGTAATGAAGAACTGTCCGAATTCAGAGATCGGCCTGTCAACGAAGTATTGGATCAATATCTGGACGATTTCAGCCGCTTCCGCGCCCGTTCTCCCCTTCGCTTCGACTTTGACGAACGATCCGCTGCCCCGGAACATCCAGCCTCTCATTTGACCTTGGTGCAAGGGGATTGCCGCTGGGCCGTGTTTGGGCCTCTTAGTTTGGGGCACTTCGTCACCTTTGTGTTTCGCCATTTTTATCCTTCTCTATGGCAACAGCACGAATTTATCCGAGAATGGCCTGTGGCGGTGAGCAAACGAACGCTGCCACAGATTGGGCAACGCGAGTTATGCATTTGGGCCCATGACAATTAGTGTCAATAACAACGACCGTTCCCACCCGCGCACCGTGGAAATGGCCTCAGCGTTATTGCGATAACAGGGTAGTAATGAATGCCAGGCCTCAGAGAAACGTGCCAGGCCTCAGTCTGAATTTTCGTATAGCGCAAGCGCGCTACGAAGTCCTATCTCAATGGCTGCGCATTTCCGTTGCAGGCGCTTCCGATAGCAGCCTGTGCATGAACTGCCGCTCCTGTTCATCAACGGTAATGTCAGCCAAAACCATGCGGGCCTTGTCCTTGTCCCGCTCTACTTGCCGACGCAAGGTTTCCGCCGAATCGAACTTGATTTCAGGCCGCAGAGCCTGCTGGAACGCGACCGCTATTCGTTGGCCGTACAGATGCTCGTCGCCTGCGTGCCTCGGGTATGCCAGCAAATGGGACTCAATGCGGTACTCGACGCCGTTGAAAGTGGGACGATAGCCCAGGTTGGTTACGCTGGGGAATACGCCGAAGGGCTCGCTGATCCAGGTACGCGTCGCGTAAACGCCGCCTTTGGGATAACCTATGCGGGGATCGACGCGCAGGTTGGCGGTCGGAAAACCCAGGCGTCGCGCCAATTTGCTCCCGACGTCCACGCGGCCCGATGCGAAATGGGAACGCCCCAGCAAGGCCGCGGCCCGCGTCATGTCGCCGGCTTCCAAAAGACATCGGATAGCGCCGCTGCGCACCGTTTGCCCTTCCCGTTGCACGTCTGTCGCAATGACCACTTCAAAGCCCTGCGCGGTTCCCAAGGCTTGCAGCGCGTCAACGGTGCCGGCACGCTCGCGGCCCAAGGCGAAATCCTGTCCGACGACCAGTTTGACCATGCGAAGATGGCGCGTGAGGCGGGCCGTGAAGTCCGCGGCGGACAGCGCGGCGAGGCGTTCGTCGAAGCGTTGCATGACGCAGATATCCGCGCCGGCCTGCTGCATCAGCGCAACGCGCTCGGCAGGAGAGTTGATCAGCCGGCTCGGGCGCTGGGGCTGGAAGAAAGCGAATGGCAAAGGGTCGAAGGAAAGGGCCACCAAAGACGCGTCGGCGCGCGGCGCGCGGCGCAACGCGTCCCGGAGACAGGCAGCTTGGCGCAAGACGGCCTGATGGCCTGCATGCACGCCGTCAAACTTGCCGATGGCGACCACGGAAGGACAGGTCAGGCGCAGATCCGACACATCGGCAACGACTTTCATGGCAACGTCTCTTGCGATTCTCGCTTGCGGGCCCGGATGGGGTTCAGGATTGGACGGACGGAGCCAGCCATTTACGCGCCTTGAATTCCGCCAGCCGCGGTTCCGGCACGGCGGTGCATGCCAGAATGCCCAGAAAGCGGCCGTTGACGTCCGCCGCGATGACGTTGTCGTTAGGCGCGGCCTTCCATGCCCCCAAAGGAATGCGCACGGTCTGGCCATGGCCCAAACGACGGCTTTCCGGGGGCGCGCAATGCACGGTCGGCCATGGCAAACCGGAACCTGGGGGCAGCCAAGCCGAACTGGCTTCAATGGCGTCCGCTTGCTTGACCAATTGGGACGGCGCGAGCGCAGCCTCTACCCGCAAGTCGCCCAAAGCCGTGCGTCGCAATCCGGACAGACAGGCCCCAGGCCCCAGCGCGCGGCCCAGATCTCGAGCCAAGCTGCGGACGAAAGTGCCGGCGGAGCATTCGACCCGAAGCACCAATTCGTTATCGCGGAGCGGTTGCAGGACGGCCAGATCATAAATATGAATGGGACGCGGAGGCAACGCCACCGCTTGGCCGGCCCGCGCCAAAGCGTAGGCCCGGCGTCCCTGTATCTTCCGCGCCGAATAGGCGGGCGGCACCTGCGCCTGCGCCCCCAGATAGGCGGGCAGCGCGGCCTCGACGGTTGCCTGGCGCAAGCCGCAAGGCCGGGGCGCGGCCTTGGGCTGGCCCGTAACGTCGTCCGTATCGGTCTCTACGCCGAAAAGCACTTTCGCCACGTAGGTTTTGGGCAGGGCCTGGTAGTATTCCGCCAGACGGGTCGCCTTGCCCAGGCACAGCACCAACAGGCCGCTGGCGAAAGGATCCAGGGTGCCGGTATGCCCTACCCGCCGGATGCCGAGGATGCGCCGTACCTGTTGCACGACGCGGTGACTGGTGGGCAACTGATCGTCCCGGCCTCCCAAGGCCGCGCGGCCCGTCTCCAGCCCAGGCTTGTCCAGCAGCAGCAAACCGGCATTGTCGGGGGCCATGGCCAGCCCGCTCGGGACGGATAGGGGATCGGGTCAACCCAGGCCGGGCGTCGGGCTATGGGCGACCATGAACTTGAGTTTGCCCACGATCTCATGCACCGTCTGCTGCAAGGGCGCTTCAATGAAGCATCCGGAGGCCATCTTGTGCCCCCCGCCGCCGTACGCGAGCGCCAGGTTGCTGACGTCCAGATGCGGCCGGCAACGAAAACTGCACGTGACCCCGCGGCGCCCGTCGTTCTGCAGGCGTTCCGTGAAAATCACCGCGACTTCCGCCTCGCGCACGCGCATCAGCAATTGAATGAGGCCGCCGGTCTTGATGCGTTCGCCCGGCTCCACCAGCGCCTCTTCCTCCATCGTGAGCCACACGATGCCGCCGTCGAACTGCAAGGTGGGCAAGACCTGGGCCCAGATCTGCATCTCGAACAGCGCCATGGCCCCCAACGTGCGCGAGACGATGTCGTAGGGACTGAAACTGTCCGGCCCCATGACCTGCAGCACGTCCTGCATGAACGCGCGGTCCGTCCCGAAGACCCGAAAGCATTGCGAATCGGTAATCATGCCCGTCATCAGGCATTTCTTGGCCTCGGCGTTGCAGGCGACGCCCAAGGCGGCGCTCAGGCGGACGATCAAGTTGCAGGCGGACAACGCATCGGCCGCCACCCAATTCAAACCGGCGGCGCCGTATTTCATGTTGGTGGGATGGTGATCAATCACGCTCCAGGGCGCCTGTTGCACCGCAGGCAAGTCGCGAAAGTCCCCCATGCGGTCAGGCGCCGACGCATCGGTAATGACGACCAGATCGAACGGCCCCTGCACCTCGGCGGCTCTGCGAATTTCGTCGTACCCGGGCAGGAAGGCGTAGGCGTCGTCCTTGGGGCTGTCAATGCCCACGACGACGCGTTTGCCCATAGCCTCCAGAATCCATTTCAAGCCCAGCGCGCTGCCGTAGGCATCGCCGTCCGGCTCGATATGGCTGACGCACAGGACGCGCGTCGCAGCCGTCAGCGCCTTGACTATGGTTTCAGGAACCATGGGCGTCCCGTGGCAGCGAATCCAGGAGGGCATGGACGCGCGCCGCCGCGTGCTCCCCTCGGCTGTACGCAAAGGCACAGTCGGGGATGCGGCGCAAGACCTGGCAGGCCGCCAACTGGCGGCGGCAATAGGCTTTGGCGCGGTTCAACGCGCGGAGCACCTGTTCCGGCGGCACGGCCTCGTCGCGGTGGCTCACGTATACCGTTACGTTGCGCCGATCTTTCGCCAATTTCACGGCGCGGACCTCCACCGAAGCCAGATCCGGATCCTGCAGATCCTGTTCAATGATGGCCTTCAGTTCTTCCAGAAGCAGTTGGGACGCCCGCTCCTGCTGCACTCGGCTCAAAGTTGCCGCGCCTGTTCTTGGAGTTCCAGCACTTCGATCAGATCCCCGTCCGCGAAATCGTCGATGTCCAGCAGGCGAATGCCGCATTCCTGGCCCATGTTCACCGTATCGACGCGGTCCCGATACCGGCGCAATTCCGTGATGCGCGTGCTCCGTTCCTGGCTGCCGGGGCGCACCAGGCGGGCTTGGGCGTTGTTTTTGACCACCCCGTCCACGACCACGCAACCCGCGGCCCGGCCGCCCTTGACGAGAAAACTCTGCCGCACTTCGGCCTGGCCGATTACGATTTCCGCATATACAGGGTCCAGCATGCCGGACAGGAGCTTCTCGATATCTTCCACCAGGTCGTAAATGATCCGGTACCGCCGGATGCGGATGCCTTCCGCCTGCGCGCGCTCTTCCACGGTGCGTTCCGCCCCTACGTTGAAACCCACGATCATGGCTTGGCTGGCCTCGGCCAACAGGACGTCGTTCAAGGACACGTCGCCGACCGCGTGCCGCAACACCTGGATTTTGATCTCGTCCTGTTTGATGCCGCGCAGGGAAGACAACACCGGATCCAGGCTGCCCTGCACGTCGGCGCGCACGATGAGGCGCAGTTCCTTCTCCGCCTGGAGTTGGTCGAAGGCGAAAAAGTCCTCCGCCGCCGCCGCCGTCGCCTGGTCAGCGCCGCTGTCCTTTGGCCGGTGCGCTTTGGCTTGTCGTTCGGCCTGTTTCTTGGTCGCGTGGCAGGCAAAGAATTCGCCGGCGACGGGCGGTTCGGAAAGGCCCAGCACCTGGACGGGGGTGCCGGGACCGGCTTCCCGCAGGAGCGCGCCGTCAAACGCTTTCATGGACCTGATCCGCCCCCACGCATGGCCGGTCGCGACGTAGTCGCCCTTGCGCAAGGCGCCGTTCTGCACCAGCAGCATAGCGGTGACGCCCTGTTTGCGGTCCACGTGCGCTTCCAGCACCGTACCTACGGTGCGCCCGCGCGGGTTGGCGCGCGGCGCCAGTTCGTCCGTCAACAACGTGATCGTGTCCAGCAAATCGTCAATGTTCTCGCCGGTCAGGGCGCTGATGGGCACGACCTGGGTATCGCCCTCCCAATCCGTGGGCGTCAGGCCCTGGTTGGACAGCTGCGTCATGACGCGGTTGAGGTTGGCGTTGGGGCGATCGATCTTGTTGAGGGCGACCAGGATGGGCACTTCGGCCGCCTGCGCATGGTCGATGGCTTCCTCCGTCTGGGGCATGACGCCGTCGTCCGCGGCGACCACGAGAATCGCCAGATCGGTCACTTCGGCTCCCCGGGCCCGCATCTGGGTAAACGCCTCGTGTCCCGGCGTGTCGATGAAAGTAATGGTCTGGGCCTGCCCATCCGTTTCGTGCCGCACCTGGTAGGCTCCGGTCGCCTGCGTAATGCCGCCGGCTTCGCTCTCGACCACATTGGCTTGGCGAATGGTGTCCAGCAAGGTCGTCTTGCCGTGATCCACGTGCCCCAGCACGGTCACCACCAAGGGACGGGGACGCAGGGCCTGCGGCGCTTCCGCCTCGATGACGTCCCGGATGAGGGAACGGCGCGCGGCCGCGGGGGCAGCCGCGTCCGTTGCGGCCTCTTCTTCCGGCGTCTCCTCCACCGGCTCCGCCGCCGCCGCCGGTTCCTCCGCATGCTCCGACCGCAGGCCGATCTGAATGTCCAGTTCCGCGCATACGATGCTGGCGGTCTCGAAATCGATGGCTTGGGTAATGGGCGCCATCACGCCGAATTTCATGAGAATGCGCAACAGATCGATAGGACTCCGGCCCACGGCCTCCGCCAACGCCCCTACGGTAATGGGATCGTCAATGAGAACCACGCGCTGGCCTTCAGACGCTTCGGATGTTGCCACTGCCATCGTGTCTTCGCTCATGGGATCCTTCCGTTCGCGCTCTAGCGCTGTCTGTCTTCCGGGGCGGACGGCGCGGCCTCGGACCCGCCATCCAATACGGGCAGGTACGCGGCCAAATCGCGCCGCGTCTCAGCCGAGAGCGTGACCTTAAGGGCCTGCTCCAAGGGCGTCCGGCGCCGCTTCCCGGCCCCTGTCGCCGTCAGGCCCAACCCCGCCTGCCAGCAAGCCGCGCGCGCGTGCAGGTACGCACCGCGCCCGGCGCGCGTGGCGCCCGGATCAACGGCGGCGCCGGTCGGATGGGCGACGATGCGAATCAGCGCCTGCTTGTCCTGCACCTGCCGGCAGGCGACGCAAGTCCGTTGCGGCTTCTTGCGCCGCCGCGGCGCGGAGTTCCTGGCCATGCCTTGCCGTCACTCGTCCAGCAGTTCGTCAAAACGGGCCGCGTTCGGCGAGTCCTCCCGGCGGCGGCGCTGGCTGGCCGCGGAGCGGGTCTTGGGCTTCTCGTCGTCGCCGTCGTCGCTGCCCGCTTGCGCGGCGCCCAAGTCGTAGCCCGCCAACAATTCGGGCGGAATTTCGATGCCGGACAAATCCTGGTCGTTCGCCGCGCTGCCCGCGGCCATACGCGCTTTCAACATGTCGGCGGTAATCACGGCCGGCAATTCCTCTTGCGCATCCGGCTTGGGCGTTTCCTTCTGGCGACTGTCCCTGAATTCCTCGTACGACATCTGTTCCAGCGCCTTCTGGGCCGCTTCGCGGAACGTATCGTCTACGGGCGCGGCAGGCGCGGCGTCCGCGCTCTGTTCGTGCGTGGCCGCGCGCCATTTTTCTTCGACCGCAGCCGTCGGTTTCGGCGCCAGCGCGTCCTGCAACAACGCCTCCCGCAAGACGTCCGGCCGCTCCGCCTCCGCGGCCGGCCGCTCCGCCAGCAGGCGCGCGGCGCGATCCAGCGAATCGGAGGCCTCGCCGCGCGTCCGGGCCAGGCGGCGACTGGCCACGGCCAACTGATCGTGCTTGATCATGTTTTGCTGCAACTCGAAGAGATCGATGCCTTCGGCCTGGGCTTCGCTTTCGCTCTTGATATCGATCCGCCACCCCGTCAGGCGCGCCGCGAGCCGCGCATTCTGCCCGGAGCGGCCAATCGCCAGACTCAGTTGATCGTCGGCCGCCACGACGGTGGCCGTCCGGTGGTTCCCGTCTTCATGCAGCACCACGCCCGACGCCTTGGCCGGGCTGATGGCGTTCAGGATATAGATGTGCGGTTCCTCGCTCCATTCCACCACGTCGATGCGCTCGCCCGCCAGCTCGCTCACGATGTTCTTGATGCGCAGGCCCTTCATGCCGACGCAACTGCCTACCGGATCCACGTTCTCGACCGTGGCTATGACCGCGACCTTGCTGCGGGCGCCCGGTTCGCGCACGATGTTCCTGATTTCGACGATGCCTTCGCGCAGTTCCGGGATCTCCTGCTCCAAAAGCCGCCGCAACAGATTGCGGTGCGTGCGGCTCAACTTGACGTAGGGCCCGCGGTTGTCCTTCTCCACTTTCTCCACGTACAGTTTGATGTAATCCCCGCGGCGCATGCGATCGTGGGGAATCTGATCCTCGCGTTTGAGCAGCAACTCCGAGCGATCGTTCACCGTAACCGTCGCCGTGTTGGACAGATTGTCCACGCTGCGCACCTGCGCGCTGATCATTTCCCCCACGCGGTCCTTGAAAGTCTGGTAGACGATATCGCGCTCCGCTTCCCGAATGCGCTGGATGATGACTTGCTTGGCGGTCTGCACGGCAATGCGGCTGATGTCTTCCGGCTGGAATTCGATCAGCACCAAATCGCCGAGCTCGGCATCCGGATCGATCGCCGCGGCGTCGGCCGGGCTGATCATCGTGCGTTCGTCCAGGACGTCCTCTTCGACTTCCTTTTCCACGAAGAGATGCGACTCGCCCGACAGACGATCCACCTTGGCCACCACATTGGACAGCAAGCCGTTCCGATTGCGGTACGTGGTCGCCAGCGCCGCTTCGATGGCTTCGAAAATAATGCTCGCGTCCAGGCCGCGATCGGCGGCCACCGCCTTGATTCCCGCTACGAGTTCCTTGTTCATGTCCTTGCTTCCCAATGGCTATGTCGCCTACTGCGCGCCTTCAGATAAACAAAAAGTGGGTAACCCCACTTCGCCGCGATACGCATTCGCCCCTCCTTGGGAGTCGGCCCAATGCAGGGAAGGTCGGAACCGCGCGGCGCGCAAGCCGTACGCTCCCAATGCCGCCGGATTATACCCCATCGCCCGCGCTTTGTCAGGAATTGCGCCGCCGTCTGGCCGCGCCCTGCATCTTGCGGGGACGCCGTCCAGGCCGTCACGCGCGGCCATGCTGCCAGGCACGCGACGCCCGCGCCCCAAGGGGCGGCCTTCCGAACCCGTTGGCGCAACGCCGCGGGCCGCGGTGCCGCTCCCGCGTCGATCGCGCCGCCTGCAGAGCCCGGGCCGGTCCCTATCGCCGCGGCAAGGGGGCGGTGCGCGCGGCACGCGCATCGTCGGCCGCCCTAAGGCCTTGGGCGCCGGCGGCTTGCGCTCTGCGCGGTCCGGAGACCGGAACGCCGCAGTCGGGCGCGCGGCGCGCCTGCCGCAGGGACACGCGGCGACCCCAAACGGGAATGCCACCCTGCAATCGGTTGCCGGCGCATGGCAGCTCCCGGCGGCCGGGGTACGCTGCCCAGTCAGCCGCCTTATTCTGGGGCCGACCGTTCCCGTCCCGTTTCCCCGCTGCGGTTCGAACAGGACAGGAACCGACCCTCCGCGCTCTGCCCGGCGCGCGCTTGATCGGCTTCCGCGGCCCGCGCGGCTCTTGGACGGCATTGGCGCCGGAGGCGCCAACGGATCAAGGGAACGGCCTTCGCCAGAGGCAACGGTTCCGTGCCGGCGCGCCTTTCCCGGCGCCGGCGCATCGTCACCCGGGCCCCTGCGGCATCCAGTACAGCGCGCACCCCAGGCCGACGGCCAGGCAATACAACGCGAAGGGCATGAAGCTCCGCCGCCGTACGTACCCCAGCAAGACCTTGATGGCGGCCAAGCCGCACAAGGCGCTGGCGGCCACGCCTATCCACGCGTTGGCATCCAGGAACCCGTTGCGCCAAGCGCCGTCCTGCCATGAGACCAACGTTTCGAGGAACCCGGCGCCGAGCATGACGGGGATGCCCATCAGAAAGCTGAAACGGGCCGCGCCCGGCCGGTCCAGCAAACGTACGCGGCCCATGGCCATAGTGGCCCCGCTGCGGCTGATGCCGGGCGCCAACGCCAACGCCTGTCCGAACCCCATGAGCAAGGCATCCAACCAGGTCATTTCCTCGATATACCGGCGGCGTTCGCGCCAGCGGCCGACGAGTTCGCTGCCGCCCAGCAGCAGCGCGGTCACGCACAGGCCGAGGGCGGCAAAGAAGGGGCCGTCCATAGCCTCTGCCAGCCAGGGACGCAGCCCGTACCCGACTCCGGCGGCGGGCAACGAGGCCAAAAGCAGAAAAAAGCCGTCCCGCGCCTCGTAGCTCACCATGCGCCGGAGCCGCGCGGAACGTCCCATGTCCTGCGCCATCCGCTTCAGGTCGCGGCGAAACGCCCACAGCACGGAAAGCAAAGTGCCCCCATGCAGGGCTACGGCGAACGACAGCGAGGGCGCGTCCCAGCGCAGCAGAGCCGGCACGATGACCAGGTGTCCGCTGCTGGAAATCGGCAGGAATTCGGTCAACCCCTGCACCATGCCCAGGACCAAGGCCTGGAACCAGTCCGCGGGCGGCATCACGCCGGCCCGCGCGGGCCGGCGCGGGACATGGATAGCGTTTGGGCTTGGCGCCACAGGGCGCGCTGACGATGGCGCGCGGCCTGATCGGACAGCTGGAACCGGCGTTGAAAGGCTTGCCGGAAAGCCAGCCAGCGGCCTTGCGCAATGGCGGATCGGATATCCTGCATCAAGCGCTGCATGAAGGTGACGTTGTGCAGCGTGCAAAGCCGCAGCCCCGTAATCTCTTTGCAGCGCACCAGATGATGCAGATAGGCGCGGGTGAAATGGGTGCAGGCGTAGCAGGGGCAATCCGCCTGGATGGGTTCGCGGGCGGCGGCGTGGCCGGCATTTTTGAGGTTCAGCCGGCCTTGCGGATGCAGCACCCCGCCGTTGCGGGCCATGCGCGTGGGCAGGACGCAGTCGAACATGTCCACGCCCCAATGCACCGCTTCCACGATATCTTCCGGCGCGCCCACGCCCATCAAATAACGCGGTTTGGCGACGGGCAGGGCCGGACACGTGAAGGCCAGCGTGCGGTACATCTGCTCCTTGGTCTCGCCGACCGCCAAGCCGCCGATGGCCAGGCCGTCAAAGTCCAGCGACGCGAGGGCTTCCATGCTCTCCCGACGCAACTCCGCGAAGACGCCCCCTTGCACGATGCCGAACAAGGCCTGGGAATCCAGGTTGTGGCTTGCCTTGCACGCCGCCGCCCAACGGTGGGTGCGCGCCAACGCCTGGCGCACGTACGCGCGATCGGCGGGGTCCGCGCATTCATCCAGCACCATGGCGATATCGGACCCCAGGCTCTCCTGAATCCGCATGGCCAGTTCCGGCGTGTAAACGTGGCGTTGGCCGTCTATATGGGAGCGGAAAACGACGCCGTCATCGTTCACTTGGCGCGCATGCGCCAGGCTGAACACCTGAAAGCCGCCGGAATCGGTCAGAATAGGGCCGCGCCACTGCATGAATTCATGCAACCCGCCCAGTTGCGCCACGCGCGCGTGGCCGGGCCGCAGATACAGGTGGTAGGCGTTGGCCAGCAGCAGATCGCACGCCGCGTCTTCCAGATCTCTGGGTTCCAGGGCCTTGACGGTTCCCTGCGTGCCGACCGGCGCGAACGCCGGGGTGCGAATCGGTCCGTGCGCCGTCTGGAACAGGCCGCGGCGCGCGTGGCCGTCGGTGGCCTGGATGCGGAAAGCATGCAGGGCCGGCGGCAGGGCGTCAGGATCGGGCGCGCCGCCCTGAATTGGGCGGGAAGACGGCTTATCCATATAATTCAGATGCCTTCCATTCCGCTGCGTCCGGGAAACTCCCGCTATGGGCGAGGAAATCCATCGTCAGCGCCGCCGTTTCAACCGCGCCTTGGCCGTGTTGAGCGAATTGCCTTTTCCCGAGGTTGCCTGCGCGCGTCTGCACGACCTGCATAATGACGTCAGCGAATACGACGTCGAGACCGTCAAGTTCGTGCAACGATGGCGCGACGGGCCGCCGCGCGCCTTGACGATAGACGAAGCGCTGAGTTCATCCCTGTCCGCATTCAAGGCCAAGACCCCCGCGGAAATCGAGGGGCGCCGCGCGCTTCTCCATTACAAACGCAAAGTGGACGCTCTCATCCAGAGTTACAACGAACTGACTGGCCTGCTGAAGCAATCCCATTGACGTCACCTTCTGGGCCGTACGGACTGCCGCAGCAACGCCGTGCAGGGCGCGGCCCGGAAACAGCCGGGTGCGTGATCCATAGCGAAACCCGTAGCCTGCATAAAAGCATAGCAGACGATCGGTCCGGTGAACTTGAACCCGCGGGCCTTGAGCGCCTGGGACATGCGGCGCGCCTCCGGCGTCGTCGCCGGTCCGGCCCCGTCAACCCGGGGTCGGTAGTCCACGAACTGCATAAGCCACAGGCGAAAGCTGCCTTCGCGTTCCTGCAAGGCCAGAAAGGCGCGGGCGTTGCTGATCGCGGCCAGGATTTTGGCCCGGTTGCGAATGATGGCGGGGTTGTCCATGAGCTCCGCGAGCTTCTCCGGTCCGTACGCGGCGATGCGTTGCGGGTTCCATCCGTCGAAAGCCTCCCGGAAATGCGCGCGCTTTTCCAGCACGACGCGCCAGGAGAGCCCTGCCTGAAAGGTATCCAGCATGAGCTTGGCCCACAGTTCCGCGTCCTCCTGCACGGGCACGCCCCATTCCTCGTCGTGATAGGCCGTCATGGCCGCGCCGTCATAGGCCCAGGCGCACCGCGGGCGCCCGTCCGTTCCCAGCGCGACGTCCATGCCGCCCTTCCTGCCGCGGGCCGCTTTACAGCGCGACCAAAACCACGCCGGCCAAGGTCAGGCCGATGCCCGCGAGCGTCAGGCCCGTCGGATGTTCGCCAAAGAGGAGCGCGCCGGCCGCCGCGGCAAAGACGACCTCCTGAGCCGCGATGAGATTGACCGCGGTGGCGTTCAGGGAACGCAGCGCGGCATTGTACAGCGTATGGCCCAGGCCCATCGGCACCAGGCCGGCCGCGACGACGCTGGCCACCGCCGGCCACGTATAGCCTTGCGGCGTAAACCGGAACGCGGCGAACGGCAGCGCGCAGAGGGCAGCCAAGAGGTACAGGGTCGCGGCGTAGGCGAACAAGCCGGTCCGGGTTCTCTGTTGGCGTCCGGCCACGCTGTACAGCGCAAAAGTGACGGCGCTGCCCAAGGCCCATAGATCCCCGAGCAGCATGCGTCGATCCAGCCGGGTCTCGAAACCCGTCAAGGCCGCCAGGCCGATCAGGGCCAGACCCACGCCGGCCCACTGACGCCGGGACAGGCGCTCGCCCAGCGCGAAACGGGAGAGCAACGCGATAAAGACCATCGACGAGTATACGATGGTCAGGGTGTGCGCCAGCGTCGTATAGCGAATGGCCGACGCGTAGGCGAGAAAATGCAGGCACAGTCCCAAACCCAACCCCAGGTATAACCATCCGACGCGCGGGCGCGGCAGGGGTTCGCGCCGCCAGAGGGCGATCGCGCAAACCGCCAAGCCGCCCACCAGCAGGCGTCCGAAAGTGATTTCCGCGGCGGAGAGCGATGCCGTGGCCCACCGCGTAAAGACAGGACTGGCGCTGAAGAGCAGGGCCGCGAGGCACGCGTAGAGAAGACCCGGCCGCGTCAGAGCCTGCATGACGCCCGGCGGCTAAAACGACGGTTGGAACACGACGGCCACGCCATCTATTACTATACTCAGGGCTTCCTTGCCCACCGTATTCCTGGATGAATGCTCATGGTTGGAACACGACAGCCACACCACTTATCACCATACTGGCAATAATGAGGATGCCGGCAACGAACATCGCTTTCTCAGATAAAGTGTGTCTGCGTTTTCGGGACTGTTTGGCCATTTTCTCCCTCTTTCTCCCTCAGGCGCCGCGGCGCCGGCAGCGTCAACGAAAACATGCGCGTCTGCATTATCCCCCAAGTTTGCGCTGCGCCCGGAAGTCCTTTCCACCTTTCGACGCCGATCCGTCCGCGCTGGCAGGTCGCTGCACTCTCCGTTCCCGGTTCCCTGTCGGGGCTGTGCTACACTTGCAAAGTCGGTTTGAGACCGCGCCCTCCGTCTTATTCGCAATATGGTAGCACTATGACGCGTTGGCCCGTTTTTCTGGGCATAGCCATGTTGCTGAGCGGCCTGAGTCTTTGCTCGTACCTCGTCCAGCGCGTATCGCCCTTTCTGGCCAATGGCCAAGACGATGTCCAGGTCATCGCCCTCATGTTTTTGGGCTTGTTTCTGAGCGCGGCCGGCGCATTCAGCCTCATTTCCCGCAAGCTGCAGCACAGTTGGCCCAGCTTGACCGGCAACGCGCACGCGGACGTCAGCCTGCGCCACGGCGTCTTGGCCGGCCTCGCGCTCTGCATTATGGCGATGTTGGCGTTGTATGACTTGCTGGATTTCGCCATGGCCGTCTCGGTCGTCTTCCTCATCCTTTTGCTGGAGACCTTCGTGCAAAACCGCAAGGCCGCCTGAACCGCGCGGATCGTTCCCGGGCATATGCAATCCGTAACGCATCCGGATCCCGGCGCCGTTCTACGGGCTTGCGGCCTGTCCGCGCAGGCCTATCAAGTCCTGGAAGGCAGCGTCTTTCGGCATAGATGGCATCCGCCCTCCGACGTGGCCTTGCCTTTGCTCATCCAGAAGATCGAGGCAGACGACGGCCCTTGGATCCAGGCTTGCCTGCTACAGGCGTATCCCGCCGCGCATGGCGTGCATTGGCACGATCCAGGCAGGGCCAACGACCTGCGCGTCCTGCCCTTGTCCGAGTGGTTCTGGGACTGCGCAGCATCGCCCGCCGCCTGTCTGGTCGTGCCGCCGCTGGAAGCCAACCGCAGCGTACATGAATTGGCCAACATACTCGCGCGTCTGCGAGCGCCGGGCGGCTGTCCCTGGGATCAGGAACAGACGCTGGCGTCCGTGCGCAACGCATTGCTCGGCGAAGCCTATGAAGTCGTAGAAGCCATTGACTTGCAGGACGACGACAATTTGCAAGAGGAACTGGGTGACCTCATCATGGATGCGCTGTTCCTGGTGCATATTGCCATGACGGAGGGCAAATTCCAGCTGGCCGACGTCATGGCCGCCATTTGCGAGAAAATGATCCGGCGGCACCCGCATGTATTCGGCGACACGCCGTTACCGGACAGCGAGGCCGTATTGAGTCAATGGGATCAGATTAAGCAAGCGGAGAAGCGCGCCCAGAACCAGACCCTGCAGCCCCTGGACGGCATTCCCCGTACTCTGCCTGCCCTGGAAGCCGCCAGAGAATTGCAGAAAAAGGCCCGAAAAGCGCAGTTGGCCTTTCCCTCAGCCTTGGCTGCGCCTGCTGCGGACGCGACGAAGCCCTTGACGGAAGCCGAGCTGGGAACGAAACTGTGGCATTTGGTAGCGCGCGCCGCTGACCATGGCCTCAACGCGGAAGGCGCCTTGCGCCGCATCAACGTTCTTTTCCGTCAACAGATCCGCGTTCCTTCCACGGAATAGCGAGACCCAGGAACCTTCGCAGGCGCGTACCGCATCATGGGAAAACCGTTTCGCGATCTGGTAAGATTCCTTTCTCTGCAAGCGCCTGTAGCTCAGCGGATTAGAGCACTGGTCTTCGGAACCAGGTGTCGGGGGTTCGAATCCCTCCAGGCGTACTATCTTGTACTCGCAACAGAGCCTCTCCACAGCCAACGGGTTCTATAAGGCACAGTTGAGATCGGTTCATATTGAGTAAGGCCCTAACCGATGACGATCAAAAGCATAGAAATTGAGAACTATCGCCTCTTTCGTAGAATCAAATTGAACGATCTACCGAGTATGGTGGTCATTGTCGGTGCCAACGGTTCTGGCAAGTCAACGCTTTTCGACGTATTGTCTTTTTTCAAGGATTCTTTGACGCAGAATGTCGCAATGGCTGTCGCGCGTCGCGGCGGCTATCGCGAACTGATCAGCCGCAATTCGGAGGGTCCTATTAAATTAACCCTTCAGTTTCGTGAATCCGAAGGGCGCTTAGTCACCTATCAGCTGGTAATAGGTCTGCAGGAAGGGAAGGTTGTCGTAGAGCGTGAAGTCTTGCGGTATCGTCGGGGACCACACGGACGCCCTTGGCACTTCGTGGATTTTCGCCATGGTGCGGGACAAGCTATTACTAATGAAGCAGATTATGGACAGGAAGGCGCGATTGAGCAACGCCAAGATTACGAACTGGATGAGCCCAGCATTTTGGCTATCAAAGGTTTAGGGCAGTTCAGAAAATTTCGCGTCGTTTCCGAATTTCGCAGCCTGATCGAAAGCTGGCATATTTCGGACTTTCAGGTTTCCGAAGCCCGCCCCAGTGCCGATGCGGGCTACGCCGAACATCTCTCTCCACGCGGCGACAATGTTGCCTTAGTCGCTCAGTATCTTTTTGAACACCATCGCGATCGTTTTGATCAGGTACTTGAAACGATGAGTAGGCGAGTGCCGGGAATTAGGCATGTTGAAGCTAAGCCCATGGAAGACGGACGCCTTGTCCTGCGTTTTCAGGACGGTAGTTTCAGAGATCCTTTCATTGCCCGCTACGTATCTGACGGCACTATAAAAATGTTTGCCTATCTAGTCCTGCTTCATGATCCGAATCCGCATCGCCTACTTGCCGTAGAGGAACCGGAAAACCAGTTGTATCCTCATTTACTGCCGGAACTTACGGAGGAATTCCGAAACTACGCGCAACGAGGCAGCCAAGTCTTCGTCTCTACCCACTCGCCTGACTTTCTCAACGGAGCCGCATTGGAGGAAGTCATCTTTTTGGTCAAACGGAACGGGTTCACGGTAGCGCAACGAGTCAGTGACCTGCCCATCCTGCCTACACTCGTTGCCGTGGGCGATCTTCCGGGAGCGCTATGGAAACAGGACATGTTCACCGCCGTAGAAGCGTAATGAGACGCGTCATTTTTTTGCTCGAAGAAGCATCAATGAAAACTTTGCTCGAGGGTCTGTTGCCGCGCTTTTTTCCAGGCTTGCAATTCGCATGCATCGCGCATGAGGGAAAACAGGATCTGGAACTAAGTATTCCAAGAAAGCTCCAGAGCTGGCAGGAACCCGGCGTTCGTTTCGTCATCATGCGCGACAACGATAATGCCGATTGCCGCGACCTGAAAGCAAGGCTTACCCATCTTTGCGTTCAAGGAGGACGCAGCGATTCCTTGGTGCGGATCGTCTGTCAAGAGTTGGAAGCCTGGTATTTAGGCGAACCGGATGCGCTAGCGACCGCCTACGATAACGAGTCATTACGCGGTCTGCGCAACAAGGCGCGCTATCGCCAACCGGACGCGGTGGCGCAGCCTGCCCAGGAAATGAAACGTCTCATTCCGGAATTTGGCAAAATCGATTGCGCTCGCCGCATGGCTCAAGTGTTGACGGAAGCAGGTAATCAGTCCTCCAGTTATAAATCTTTCCTGCAGGGTATGGCCCAATTCGTCGATGCTGCGTATTTTCAATGATAAGAGGATTTTCCGAATATATGGGTCCTCGCTGTTACGTTTAGGCTACCTAGGAATTGGCCTCCCGCTAGGGTAGCCTGTTCGGTAATCCGAAGTTGCGCGTTTGTCATCTACAGACAGTTTCAGTCCGCTGATTTGCGACGCGTAGCGTTTGAACAGAAAAGGACATTTACTCGTATATTTTTTCCAAGCGTCTAGCGATGCGAATTGCGTGCCAACGCTATGGCAATAACAATGACGCCTCCTTTACTGCTGATTCTGAACGGCCCGCCCTGCGCGGGCAAAACCCATCTCTATGCCTTCATCCAAGACGAATTCGTCCTGCCGGCCATGTCCAAAGACATACTGAAAGAGTCTCTCTTCGCCGCGCTTGGCTGGTCCGATCGGGACTGGTCGCGCCGTCTCAGCCAAGCCGCCATGCAGCTCCTCTACGAATTCGCGCGCAGCCTGCTCAGCCAACGCCAATCGTGCCTGATCGAGGCCAATTTCGTATCGCATCTGGCGGCCGACCGTCTGGCCGCTTTAGGGCAGGACCTGCCTTTCGCGGCCGTCCAGATCTTCGTGACGGCGCAACCCGCCGTCTTGGCGCGTCGTTTCCAGGCGCGCGCCCGGAGCGGCCACCGTCATCCGGGCCACATGGATCAGGTTCTGCAGCGCGAATACGACGTTCATTCCCTGCCGCCAGATCAGTTGCGCCCCATTCCCGGCCCGGATCCCTTGCTCGCGCTCGACACGACGCACATGGACGCGGCGTTGGCCGCAGACCACCAGCACAGGGTAAGGGCTTGGCTGCAGGGGCTGGGCCTGCCCCGCCGGCCGCGCGACGCCGAGCGCGGCGCGTCTGCGGCCGTCGTCAAACGGCAAAGCGCCGGAACGTCGGCATGAGTTCCTGATTGACGGCGAACAGGTCGTTGACCATGCTCTTGATCTCCTGCAGGGACAACACGGACGCGGTCAGGGGATCGTGGGCAATGGCCTGGTAGACCAGGGTTGGATCGCCCGCCAGGATGCCTTGCACCGCCATTTCCTCGATTTGCGCGCTCAACCCCGTCAGCAGGGCGCACTGCGGCGGCAGGGCGCCGACGCGGACAGGCTCCAACCCTTTGACGCTGGCCCATACGGGCACTTCCACGCAACAGCCTTGGGGCAGGTTGTCCACGAGGCCGGCGTTGAGGACGTTGCCGTTGAATTGGAAAGGTTCGCCGCCGCACAAGGCGTTCATGATGAACGCGGCGTATTCGCGGCCCCGCGCCAGTTCTATCGGCGCGTCGGCGGCGAACCACGCGCGGGCTTCCTCTCGCCAAGTCGTTTCCCGTTCGCGGTAGCGGTTCAATACGTAGGCGTACTCGCCCGGATTCCAGTTGGTGCCGTGCGTGCAGTAGCGCTCGATCAAATCCCCGCGTTTGCGAAACCACCAATTGTATTCGCTGTTGTGGCCGCTGGATTCCGTCACGTAATACCCCAAGGCCAAGTACATTTCGTTCCGCACCTGTTCCTGGTTATAGATCGCTTCGTTTTCGGTGATGGCCTTGCGAATGAGGGGATAGGCATCCTCGCCCCGCCACGCGAATTCCTTGTACCACGCCATGTGGTTGATGCCGGCGCAGGTATACTGCACCTCCGCCGGATCCGCCCCAATCCACCGCGCCAGCATGCCGGCCGTGCCTTGCACGCTGTGGCACAGGCCCGTCAGCGCGATCGAGGTCTCGGCGGCCATGGCCCGGCACAACATGGCCATCGGATTGGTGTAATTGAGCATCAGGGCATGCGGGCATAGACGTTCCATGTCCCGGGCAATGCCCAGCATGACGGGCAAGGTGCGCGCCGCGCGCAAGATGCCGGAAGGCCCGCGCGTATCCCCGATGTTGGTGTCTACGCCGTACGCCATGGGAATTTCGATGTCGTGGCGAAACACCTCGGGGCCCCCGGCCAGAATGGTGACCACGACGAAATCGGCGTTGCGCAGAGCTTCCTCCCGTTCCATGGTGGCATGCACGGTGGCCGGATAGGCGCCGAGTTCCGCAATGCGGCGCACGGCCTGGTCCGCGAAGTCCAGGCGCTCAACGTCAATGTCCATGAGCCACAGGTCGGCATCCTCCAGCGTCTCGAAAGACAGGACGTCCCGCACCAGGCGGCGCGTGAAGCCGAGGCTGCCCGCGCCAATGAAAGCGATCTTGACTGACATAGCGGCTATCTCGTCTCCTGGACTCTACGCGAATTGCGGCAACCACTGGGCTTGCGCGTCCAGCATCTCGTCCACCATGTAGTGCAGCTGGGGCAGGGTGCCTACCGCGCCGCTCAAAGGATCCAGCAGCGCGGCGTGATGCACGGCCTCCTTCCGGCCTTCCAACGCGGCTTCCACCACCAATTCCTGGACGTTGACGTTCGTGCGGTTCAGGGCGGCCAGTTGGGTGGGATAGTTCTCCACGACGCACGGCTGAATGCCGTTGCCGTCCACGAGGCAGGGCACTTCCACGCAGCAACCGGCGGGCAGATTGGCGATCAAGCCGCGATTGGGCACGTTGCCGTTGATTTTGCAGGGCGCGTTGGTTTCCCGCGCCTCTATGATGCGGACGCCGTACTCGTGACTGCGCGCGGTCGGGGCGTCCAGCGCCGCGATCTCGTCGAATTCGGACTGGAAGCGAGCCAGGCGGTCGATGCACTGGCGCAGATAACCGCCCGTGCGGCCGAAATCGTACCAGCGCCGGCTGTCGTCCGTGAATTTGGGCGCCAATTCCTGCTCCACCATCGCCTTGGTCTTGCGGAAATAGGGCAGGTATTCGCTCGCGTGGCCGCTGGACTCGGTGACGAAATAGCCGAAATGGCGCATCATTTCGATGCGTACGGGTTCGGACCCGTATACGTCCGCCTGTTGCGCCGCGTCCCGGATGCGCGGGTACAGGTCTTCGCGGCCGCGGCGAAAGTCCAGGAAGAACGCCTGATGGTTGATGCCCGCGCACTGGAAGCTGACTTCGGCGTAGGGCGCGTCGATCCACCGGGCCAACATTTCGCTGGTGCCCTGCACGCTGTGGCACAGCCCCGCGTGCGGCCATCCCGCGCCGCGGTCCAACGCCCAGCAATTCATGGCCATGGGATTGACGTAGTTGAGAATGAGCGCGTGCGGCGCCGCGGCGTCCAGGTCGCGGCACAGATCCAGCAAGACGGGAATGGTGCGCAACGCGCGGAATATGCCGCCCGGCCCCAAGGTGTCGCCTACGCATTGCTCGATGCCGTACTTGCTCGGAATGTCGATATCCAGCTGGAACGCGTCCAGGCCGCCGGCCTGAAACGTGGTGATGACGTAATCCGCGCCCGTAACGGCCTCGCGCTGCGAGAGGCTGGCCTTGACCGCGACCTTGGCGTCCAGGCGCGCCGCGAGCGCCTTCACGAGCGTCTCCGATTGGCCCAGGCGGCGGGCGTCGATGTCCATCAGCCGGATCTCGCACCCGTCCAAAGCCGGGGTCAGCAGGAAATCGCTGCATAACCGCCGCGTGAAGACCAGGCTGCCGGCGCCGATTAACGTTATGATAGCCATGCCCATCCAACTCCTTTCGCTGCATTCCAAAGACCGAGCCAAGCGTCAGGCATCCGCATACGCCGCCTCGCGCAAACCTTGAATATATCCCAAAGCGTACAGGCGGCCCAGCGCGGAATACCCCGGGCAGCGGTTGTCGTCGCCGGCCATCGTCGGGACGTGATCCGGAATCAACGCGCCCGCGTAGCCTATGTCCCGGTAGGCGCGCAGGCAGGCCAGCATGTCGGTCGGGCCCTCGTCGTGAAACGTCTCGACGAAGCGCGCCGGGGTGCCGCGCACGTCGCGGAAATGGACGAAGAACAGGCGCGCCTGCGTCCCGAAACGCCGGATGACGGCCGGCAGATCGTCCGTCATCAGCGCGAAGTTGCCTTGGCAGAGGCAGAGGCCGTTCATGGGGCTGGGATGCAGCTCGATCAGGCGTTGAAAGCTGTCGACGCTGCGCATGATGCGGCCCATGCCGGCCAGCGGCGACAGGGGCGGATCGTCCGGATGCAGGGCCAGTTTCACCCCCGCGGCCTCCGCTTCCGGCAGAACGCAGTCCAGGAAGTACTTGAGATGGGCCCAAAGCGCCTCTTCCGTCACGGTCTCGGCGGCCGCGGTCAAATGACGCGCCTGCGCCGCGTCGAACCCCGTCACCAGCGCCCCGCCCCGGGCAGGCACCGTGAACGCGGTGCGCATCCAGTTGCTATAGGGCATCCAGTCATAGCTCCAGACGGGAATGCCGAGCGCGCCCATGTTGCGCACCAACGCAATCACCGTCTCGATTTCCCCGTCCCGGCCGGGCAGGCCGCGCTTGATCTTGTCCATGGCGGGACAGCTTTCGATGACCTGGATCGCGAAGCCTTCCGCGCGGAAGGCTGCCTGCACGCGCGCCAGCGACGGGAGGCCCCAGGGCAACGCCTCGGGCTCGCGCGCGGCGGCCGGCCTGAAATCCAGAGCGGCCGCGACGTCGGTTACGCCGCACTGCCTGACCAGGGACCACAGCGGCGTACGCGGAACCGAGAGCGTTTCCGCCAGTCTGAACATAAGGCCGCGGCGGGGCGGGACAGGCAAGGCCTAGCGGAGCGGCGTCGCGGCTGCGGGCCAGGCGCAACGTTACGCGGCCTGCGCATAGGCCGCGGGGCGCAACAGCGGCTTGAGAAACCGGCCCGTATAACTGCGTACGGCTTCGGCTACCTGCTCCGGCGTGCCTTCCGTAACCAGGGTGCCTCCCCGGTCGCCGCCTTCGGGCCCCATGTCTAGAATCCAGTCGCAGTTCTTGATGACGTCCAGGTTGTGTTCGATGACCAGTACGGTATTGCCCTTGTCCGCCAGGGAATGCAGCACCTGCAACAGTTTATGCACGTCCTCGAAGTGCAGGCCGGTGGTCGGTTCGTCCAGGATATACAGCGTATTGCCCGTGTCCCGGCGACTCAACTCCTTGCTCAGTTTCACCCGTTGCGCCTCGCCGCCGGACAGCGTGGTGGCCGGCTGGCCCAGCCGGATGTAGCCCAGGCCGACCGCCATCAGGGTATCCAGTTTGGCCTTGATGCGGGGAATGTTGGCGAACAGCTCGCAGGCTTCCTCGATGGTCAGTTCCAGGGCGTCCGCGATGGAATGGCCGCGGAACCGGATCTCCAGCGTATCCCGGTTGTACCGTTTGCCCTTGCACTCGTCGCACTGGACATAGATGTTGGGCAGGAACTGCATCTCGATTTCCTCGATGCCCGCGCCCTTGCAGGCTTCGCACCGCCCTCCGGACACGTTAAAACTGAAACGGCCGGCCTTGTAGCCGCGGGCCTTGGCTTCCTGCAGGGAGGCGAACAGTTCGCGCAACGGGGTGAAAAGCCCGACGTAGGTGGCCGGATTGCTGCGCGGGGTGCGACCGATGGGACTCTGATCGATATCGATGACCTTGTCCAGCTGCTCGTAGCCCACGATCGCCGCGTGCCGCCCGGGCGGCGATTTGGCCTGGTACAGGGTCTGGGCCAGGAACTTGTAGAGCACTTCGTTGACGAGCGTGCTCTTGCCGCTGCCGCTGACGCCCGTGACGACGGTGAAAGTGCCCAGGGGGAAACGCACGTCAAGGCCTTGCAGATTGTTCGCGCGCGCCCCTTTGACTTCCAGATAGCCGCCGTTGCCCCGGCGTCTCTGCGCCGGCACGGGAATGGCCCTTTCGCCGCGCAGGTACTGCGCGGTCAAACTGGCTTCATGGCGCTGAAACTGGCTTTGCGCCGCGGAGCATACCACCTCGCCGCCGCGTTCTCCGGCGCCGGGTCCCAGATCGACGACCCAATCCGCCGCGCGGATCGTGTCCTCGTCATGCTCCACCACGATGACGGTGTTGCCCAGATCCCGCATCCCGAGCAGCGTATCCAGCAGCCGCCGGTTGTCGCGTTGATGCAGGCCGATGCTGGGTTCGTCCAGGATGTACAGGACGCCCATCAACTGGCTGCCAATCTGCGTCGCGAGGCGGATGCGTTGCGCTTCGCCGCCGGACAAGGTCGCGGCCGCGCGGTCCAGCGACAGGTACTCCAGCCCCACGTTGACCATGAAGGAAAGCCGGGCCTCGATTTCCTTGAGCACCTGGCCGCCGATAGCCAGCTCCCGGGCCGACAGGGGGCCGGCCGCAGGTCCCGCGCCGTTGCCCTCCGCGCCGCGCAGGGACTGCACCCAGGCCAGGGCTTTGGCCACCGTCAGGCGCGCCACCTGGATGACGTTCTGGCCGGCCACCGTCACGCCCAGCGCTTCCGGCCGCAGGCGCTGGCCGCGGCAGCTGGGGCAGGGTCGGAAGCTCATGTACTCCGCCAGTTTCTCGCGGATATACGCGCTCTGCGTATCCTTGTAGCGGCGACGCAGATGCCCCATGACGCCGCTGAAGGTCGCGTCGTAGGGATACTCCTTGCCGTCCTGGGCCTTGAGGAAAAGCGTGAAACTGCGATTCGACGCATCGGGCCCGTGCAGCACCAAATCCCTTTGCCGCGGGCTGAGCTGCGCGAACGGCACGTCCAGGGGAATGGCATGGTTGCGGCAGAAGCCCGCCAGCACCTGACGGTACCAGCTTTCGTTCTCGGCCGCGCTTTCGTGCTGCCGGCGATAGGGCCGGATGCATCCCTGGTTGATGGACTGCGCCTCGTTCACGATACGGCTCGCGTCGAATTCGTTCTGCATGCCGATGCCGTGGCAGTGGGGACATGCGCCGTGCGGGCTGTTGAAACTGAAGGTGCGGGGCTCGATGGCCTCCAGGCTGACGCCGCAGTCCGCGCAGGCGAAATTACGGCTGAAGGTCTGCTCCTGGGGCCGTTCCGGATCCGTCACGTCGCATACCGTCATGACCCCTTCGCCCAAATGCAGGGCGGTTTCCACGGAATCCGTGAGACGGGTCACGTCCTGCTCCTCGGCCTCGTCCGCGCGGGCCGTCCGTACGACGAGGCGGTCGATCACGGCTTCAATCGTATGGTTCTTGTAGCGCTCCAGTGCCGGCACGTCCTCGATGTCGAGGACGGCGCCGTTCACGCGCACGCGCGCGTACCCCTGCTGCATCAGGTTTTTCAATTCGGCCTGATGGTGGCCCTTGCGGTTCTTGATGCGCGGCGCCAGCAGGAGCAGGCGGCTGCCGTCCGACTTGGCCAGCAGCAGATCCACGATTTGCTGCGGCGTCTGCTGGGCAATCCGGGCCCCGCACCGGGGGCAATGGGGCAACCCGATGCGCGCATACAGCAGACGCAGGTAGTCGAAGACCTCCGTCACCGTGCCCACCGTGGAGCGCGGGTTGCGGTTGGTGCTTTTCTGGTCGATGGAGATCGCGGGACTCAAGCCTTCGATCTGGTCGACGTCCGGCTTTTCCAACAGGCCGAGAAACTGGCGGGCGTAGGCGGACAGGGACTCCACGTACCGCCGCTGGCCTTCGGCATAGAGGGTGTCGAAAGCCAAACTGCTCTTGCCGCTCCCGCTCAGGCCGGTAATGACGACGAACTGATCGCGGGGAAGGGATACGTCGATGTTCTTGAGATTGTGCTCCCGCGCGCCCAAAACGACAATCCGGTCAGAGGCCATTCACTGTCTCCTTGCGTCCAGGCTCGCCCCGATCTTGGCCGCGCGGCAACGGAGCCAAGCCCGCGCGCGGCGGCCTGGACGCGTATGCCGCAGGGAAGCCCGTCGTTGCTTTACGCCGCCGGCAGGCGCGGCTTCAGCAAACCGTAGTTGCCGCGCGCGCGGCGATACACGACGTTGAGCGATTGGGATTCGCGATTGAGAAAGACATGAAAGTCGTGTTCCAACAGTTCCATGACTTCCACCGCCTCTTCCACGGCCATCGCCGTGACGCCGAATTCCTTCTCGCGCACGATATAGCCCTCGTCGCCCCGCCATTCCGCCTCGTAGGCCGCATCCGCCGCGGCCGCGGCGTCCGTCGTGGGCAACGCCTCCGCGTCCCGCGGGCTGCGCCGGTCTTTGCGCTTGCGTCCCTTGAAACGGTCGATTTGCCTTTCCATTTTGTGGGTCGCCGCGTCAACGGCGGCCGTGACGTTGCGGCCCTTGACCTCGGACCGGAGAATGCGGCCCCGGACATGCATCGTCATTTGCACGCGAAAAACCCGTTCCGGGTTGGCGAGGTTGCGTTCGTAGATTTCGCAGGCCGCATCGATCACCTGGGGCAATATGCCTTCCAGTTTCTGCATTTTGACGCGAGCGTAGCGTTCCAGGCCCGCGGTGTCGTCTTTGCCGAAGCCATGAAAGGTGACTTCCATCTTCGCTCCTTTCGCTTTGCCGTGGACGGGCGGCGGATCTTGTCCGGATCGGTCAGGACTTGCTATTCTAACCCAAAACGGCTGTTGGAAACGATGAAATTCACCCGTGCGCGCCTTTTCCGGCCTGAAGGCTTGGCGACATGTTCGCCCTTGCGCGCATAAGGAGGGCGCGATGGAAGACGAATACCCGATCCCGGCGCAATCCGTACGCGTGCGCCAGACCGTCCGGCGCAGCCTCTTCATCACCACGCTGGCCCATGCCCCGGATCCGGACGCGGCGCGGTCGTTCGTCCGCCGCGTCCAGCGCGAGTTCGCGGACGCCAGCCACAATGGCTGGGCGTACGTCGCCGGCCCGCCGGGCGCGTCCGCGGCCATAGGCTGCAGCGACGACGGAGAGCCATCCGGCACCGCGGGCAAGCCCATGCTCAATGTCCTGCTCCACGCGCCCGTAGGCGAAACGGCCGCGGTCGCGACCCGCTACTTCGGCGGCGTCAAGCTGGGCGCCGGCGGGTTGGTCAGGGCCTACGCGGGCGGCGTCAAAGCCGTTCTGCGCCAATTGCCCACGCAGCGGAAAGTGAACGAGACGCGGGTGCAGGTCATCGTCGGTTACGAGGCCTTGGCGCCGCTCAAGCGCCGCTTGCCTTCATTCCACGCCCGGATCGAGCGCGCGGACTACCGGGACCAGGCGGTTCTGCGCCTGGTCTTGCCCTGCCGACGGTGCGCGGAATTGCGGCAATGGCTTATGGATTTGACCCGGGGGCGCGGCCTCCTGTCCGCAGCGCCGGCGCGCAGGGACGGGGAATAACGGAGCAGGTCGCAGGTAGCCCGGCAAGCGCTCGCTCGGCGCGGGTTCCGCCCTGCCGCCATGAATACCGGGCGAGACGTCCCGCGCAGCCCAATCTGTCCGGCGCGGCACGCGACCTGCCGTCCGCTTACTCCTGGCTTCCTGCGCGGGCGGCCAGCGGGATTTCGACCTGCCATACGACGCGTTGGGTGCGGAGATCCCATTGCCCGACGCGCAGGCGGTCCCAGTCGCGCGGCGGCAACGGCGCCTGGACGAGGCATACGTCATCGAACCGGACGCCGTGCGCGGCGAACGATACGCTGCGGTTGTCGAAGCCGAAGAACCAGCGCTCCGGAGGCAAACGCCAGCGGCGGGTCGGAAAGGCATGCAGGATGAAGCGGGACTGCTCGTCTTCCGGTCGGCACGCCTCCTTGACGAAGATCAGGTCGTGGGCGCGGCGGTAGACGTCAAAGGCCGCGCGGACGAGAGGGGGTTCGGCGACCAGCGCAGGATACGCGGCCTGCCAGGCGGCTGCGCGGACCGGGATCTCCTCCTGCCAGAGCGTGCGTTGTGCGCGGGAGAGGAATTGGCCGACGCGCAGACGGTCAAGGGGGTACGCGGGCAAGGCCTGGCGCGCCAGGCACGCGCCGTCGAAGCGCGCGCCGTGCCCTGCCAAGGGGAAATCCAGGTTGACGAAGCCCAAGCGCCGGCGGACCGCCGGCAAGTCGCGCGGAGCGACGGGCACGGCATGCAGGATGAATTTGGCCGCGACGTCCTCCGGGCGGCAGGGATTCTTGACGAAGGTCACGTCCTGCGCCGAGACGTGAACGTCAAAGGCGGCGCGCACGGCCGGCGTCCGGGCCTCGGTCGCGCGATAGGCCGCCCGGAGATCAGCCAAGGCGGCGGGCACGTGCGCGGCGAAGGGGATATCCGCGTGCCAGAGTTCGCCCGCGGCGGTAAACTGACCCACGCGCAGGGTCTGGATACCGTAGGCAGGCAGGGGCAGAACCGCCCAGCAGCGGCCGTCGGCGCGGGCACCGACTTCCGCGAAGTCGAAGTTCCGTCCGTCAAAACCGTACGCGCGGCGCGCGGACGACAGCGCCGCGATTTCGAACGGCGCGACGTGCAGGAAGAAGCGCGCCGCGAGGTCCGCGTCAACGCACCCGTCCCGCGTCAGCGCGAGGGCGTCCGGGGCGAGATGCACGTCGAACGCGGCGGAGGCAACCGGCGGTGACGCCGCGAGCGTGTGGTAGGTCTCCTGCAAGGCCTGCGCATCCCGGTAAGCCGCGAGGGCGAGAGAGCCCCCCGCGTCGAAAGCCAGTTCCGCCTCCCAGCGACCGGCCTGGCCCGTGCGGAACGCGGCGACGTCGAAGGCGAGGGGCGGCCGGATCCAGCGCCAGCCGCAGGCCGCATCGGTGCGCAACCCGTAGCCGGCGTAGTCGGCATGCGTCCCATAGCCCGGCGCGCCCAAGCCGAGAAGATAGAAAGCGGATCCAAAGTGCGCGTCCAAGGCCGGCATCGCCTGCAAGAAGGCCTCCGCACGGGTGCAGGGAGTCTGGACGTAGATCAGGCTGCGTCCATCCCAATGCACGTCCATGTCCCCGCGGACGAGCGGCGTCCCGACCGCAGGCGCCGGGCCGCGCCGGGGCGCCGGCGCGCGCAACAAGGCATTCAGCAACGGCTGCCGCGCGAACGCGACATATTGGCGATGCCGCCAGGCGGACGGCTGGTCGACCAGGATCGTAAACGACGCCGCGGCGTAGCGGAAGACATGGACAGTTCGGATGCCGCGCGCCAAATCCAGCGCGGCGGCGCCGGCCCCCAACGCCAACGCGGCGATCAGGCCCCCGCGGGCCCAGCGGCGAGCCGAGCGCCTGCCGTGCGCCGCATCGGTCAGGGTATCGGCGCAGAAACAGGCCAGCAACATGAGAGCCGGCCCCGTACCGCGCACGGCGAGATCATTGAGACGGCCGACAATGCAGAAAGGCAGGAGCGACAGGGTAGCTACGCCGGCCCAGAAAAAAGGCTCTCGACTCCACGCCCGCCGCGCGCCGAGCAGCAGAAGGACCAAGGGCAAGAAGTCCGTCAGATAGAAAACGGGCAGCCAGCGCGCCAGCAGATCCCAGGCGTACCGTTCCCAGAGCCAGCTGCGGAAGATGTCGCCGGCATCGGCCGTCAGATACAGGAGTACGATCCCCGCCAGCGGCCCGGCCAGAACGAGGTTCGGCCAACGCAGGAACGGCCGCACGCCGTTGATCCATATGAGGGCGGCGGCCAAAGGCAGCAACCCGACCGCGCCCAAGGCCGTCCAGAAAGGCGCCGCCGCCAGCAGAACGCCGCTCACGGCCAGAAAGCGAGGTTGGCGACGCAGGCGCCACAGGAGCAGGGCGTACAGGGCGGTCGGCAGGAAATGCTGCGGATCCCAGAGCAAGGCGCGCATGGGGAACGGGGTATGAACCACGTTGGAGGCCGGCAGCTGCCACCACGCAGCCAGCCGCGCGTACAGGTATTCCAGATCGCCGAAAAAGATCAGAGTGGCCGCGGCCAACGCCGCCTGCCAGCCGCGGCCGCGCGGGACGAACAGCAACAGGGCCAGCGCTACGCCCGCCCAGGTCCAGAGCGGCACCGCCCACTGCAACGCGCCCGGCCCCCACAGGCGCGCGGCCAGACCCGGCACCACGTACCAGCCCAAGTTGTAACGCAGCAACGGAGGCGGCGGCGCGGGGCCCGGAACATGGGCGGCCAAGGGATCGGGCAGGAACGCGGGCCACGGATAGCGCCCCAGGTCCAGCAACAGCGCATAGTGCTTCGTCCAATCCAGGCCGGCGAATATCCCGCCGGCCGGCGACAGCAGGATCCAGATCCACGCGACGGCCATAAGGCCCCAGGCAACGGGGCGGGGCTGCGCGCGCCAGGATCCCGCCACGACGGGACCCAGCGCCCAGGCCAGCAACGCGGTCGCCGGAATCCCCACCCACCATTGGAACCAGCCCAGCAGCCAGAGGGCCAGCGGCAACGTCAGATACAGGAGAGCCAGCCGATACGCGATCGGCAAGGCGGGGGCGGGAGATGCGCGTCGGAGCGGCCAGACCCGGCGCATCCGGGATGGAAACGGTACGGCGAACGATATCATGCGCGCAGGGGAACGCCGTTGCGGCCCGCTCCAAGAGAGTGCGTAAAATCGGTCGCTGGGATTATTCCACTCTACGGGCCTGTGCGAAAAAGAGCGAGGCCCGGCGCATGCGCGTAGCCAACGTTTGCCTCACGTTGGGCAATCCGCCGCGTTGCCTGAGCGCGCGCGACCGACCGTCTCAATGATCGACGAGGTCTCGCTTGCGCGCCCTGTCCATGGCCCGTTTGGCGTCCCGATCCGCGATGGCTGCGCGCTTATCATGCAGTTTCTTGCCTTGGGCCAGCGCGATCACCACTTTAGCCAAGCCCGCTGCCGACAAATACAGGCGCACGGGCACGATAGTCAACCCCTTGGCCGTAGTCGCCCCGTGCAGGCGACTGATTTCCCGTTTGTGCAGCAACAGGCGGCGGGGCCGCGTTTCCTCGTGATTCTGCCGGTTGCCGAAGGCGTAGGCTGCGATATGCACGTTGTGCAGCCAAGCCTCGCCGTCGCGGACAGTGACGAATCCGTCCCGCAAATTCACGCGGCCCATGCGAATGGACTTGATTTCGGTGCCCAGCAAGGCCATGCCGGCGTCATATTCCTCGAGGAGATGGTATTGAAAACGGGCGCGCCGGTTGGTCGCGACCGTGCGCGCGCCATTGAGGGCCGCGGGTTGCGCGGCGGGCCGACGCCTGTTTTTCCTGGCCATGCCTCACCCTTTGAAGGCCAAGGCCTGCTCCAGAGCCGTTTCCAGTTGGATATCGATCCCGAGAGCCACCTGTTCCGGATCCGATTCGACCACGATTTCCGGGATCAGGCCGCGCCCGTCCAGCATGCGTCCGTCCGGGGTATACCACTGCGCAGTCGTAATACGCAACAGGCTCTCGTCCGACAGCTGATGCCCCGCCTGCACGCTGCCCTTGCCGAAGGTGGGCTGGCCTACCAGCGTCGCCTTGTCCCAATCCTGCAGGGCGCCGGCAATGACCTCGCTGGCGCTGGCGCTGTTTTCATTGACCAGCACCACCACCGGACGATCGTCCGGCCACACCGCGCCGCGCTGCGGCGTATGCTGGATTTCGGCCCCGTCCCGGGAACGCTGGGTCACGATGACGCGCCGTCCCAACAGATGCCCGCCGATTTCGACGGACTCGTCCAGCAAGCCTCCGGCATTGTTGCGCAAATCCAGGATGAGAGCCTGCGCGCCCTGTTCCAGCAGCTCCGTCAGCGCGTTGCGCACGCGTTCGGGACTCTTCCGGTTGAAGGTGAACAATTTCAGGTATCCGACCGACGGCTCCTCCTCCAGCAGGCGATATTCGACCACGTCGAATTCAATCACGGCGCGCGTAATCGCGAAACTCAGGAACTCGGCGCCGCGCAGAATCTCCAGGGCCACGTCCGTGCCGACGGGGCCGCGCACTTTCTGCAACGCTTGGGCCAAACCCAATTCCGACACCGCCACGCCATCGACTTTGGCGATGCGATCGTCGGGTTGCAGGCCGGCCTGCGCCGCCGGATTGTCGGGAAAGATTTCGACCAACCGCACCATTTCCTGCTCGGCGTCCCATTCGCCCCGCGCCCCGATGCCGCCGAATTCGCCGTCCATGTACTGTTCGTTCATGCGCGCGGGTTCCGGTTCCAGCAATTGCGTGTACGGATCGTCCAATTCCTGCAAGACGCCGTGGATGGCCGCCCGGTTCAAGGTCTGCGCTTCGGGCAATGGATGCAAATAGCGAGCGCGCAGCAAATGCACGGCTTCATCGAAAAGCGCATACCGTTCCTGGTTCCCTTCCCGCGACGCGAGACGGTTCAGGAAGGGCATCTCCCTGATCCACGGATTCTGCTCCAGGAACGCGCGCGGCGATGCGCTGCTCGCGCCCCAGGCCACTCCCAGGGCCAACGTCAAGCTGCTCCAGAGCAGGAAGGCCGTTACGAGGATCGATACCTTAAGCGAGACCGTTTTGGACATGGGCTGGCGCGACGGGATTCGTTTCATGGGAACGCAGGACAGAGGCCTTGCGGTTGCTTCTTGGCGCCGCGGCAACCGTATTAGGCCCCTTGGTACGCGTTCTCCTGATTGTAGAGTCCGGCTTTCCTTTCCTGCGTACCCGAAAGGACAGGACGCGCCCCGGCAGCATCAACCACAGCTGCGTGCCTTGGGCGCGCAAGCGGCAAAAGAAAAGGATTATATACGAAAACCGTTGCGCGGCGGGATATCCGCCGCGGCGGGACGAAGGCCTGGACGAGCCGAGGCAACGACGTTCCCCGCAATGTCCGCGGCCGGTTCGCGCGCTGATCGCTGCGCAGCGCCAAGGCCGGACCGCGGCCGTACGCACCCGCGACCAGACAACGGCCCAGTCCGCGGCACCCCGCCTAAATGAGCTCCTCCTAACGGCCTGCTTTACAATACGGAGGCGGAAAACCCTTGACGTCGGCTTTCCATGGCAGCAGGAGATGGCGCCCATGAGCACGGACTTGATCCCCGAGAATCGCATTTTGACCCGCTTGCGCGCCGGAGGCCATGCCATCGGCACCATGGTGGGCACATTCGCCCAGTCCTCCATGCCGGTCTTGCTGGCCAATGCCGGGTTTGAATTCTTCATTCTGGACAACGAGCACGGCATGTTCGATGCCGAAACGACGGAGACCTTATGTCGAGTCGCCGTGGCCCAAGGCGTAACGCCTATCGTACGCATTGCGGACCATACGTATACCTGGGTCGCCAAATCGCTGGACGCGGGCGGCCAAGGGCTGTTGTTGCCCCGGATCTACGGGCTCGATCAGGTGCAGGCCGTTGCCCGCATGATGAAATACCCGCCGGCAGGCCAACGCGGCAGCGCGTTGAGTCGGGCCTATGTCGGGTACGGCGCCGGCCCCGTGGCGGACGTGATGGAACAGGCCAATGCGCAGAGCATGATGATTGTGCAGATCGAAACCCGCGAGGCCTGGGAGCGGCGCGACGATATCGCGGCTCTGCCTTACGTGGACTCGCTGTTCATAGGCCCCAACGATCTGTCGATCGCGTTAGGCTATCCAGGCCAACTGGAGCACGAAGCCGTCAAGGCTGCGATTGCGCGCACGCGGGACACCTGTCTCAAGCACGACAAAATTCCGGGCATTCAGATGAACACGCCGGACGCGGCCTGTTACTGGGCCGCGGAAGGCTTTCGCCTCATGAGCGCCGGCTCGGACGTAGGCCTGTTGCAGAATGCCGGCCGCCAAATCGTGACGGCAGTGCGCGCGGCGTTCCCATGAGCGATATCTCCAACGCTGACTATGTTCCGGCGGTCGATCGCAAGCAGTTAACGCATGAGGCCCAAGAAGAAGGGTTTCCCATACCATCCCCCATAGCATTTGATAATGCAGAGCGTTGTTTGAGAGTAATGTATGCAATTTCTTCCCGCCGCTACGAAACGTATCCTACGCATGAGGGCGAAATCGTCATTGATGCGCCCAGCGGATTGGGCACTTCGGTTGTGCTGATGTGCGATTCGACCGGCGGGGCATTGTGTCTCGCTAACTTGAAGAACGGGCAACGTCATCGTCAGTATGCCAGCGCTCACGCGCTGCCTGACGATTTTCTGCGCGCGTCCTTGATCGCTTTGGAACGCGAGGGCTGTTGATTTATGAATGCGATTGCGCCGGGACACGAAGCGGGCCGCGCAGGCCGTCAAACGTTTGCGGAACCGAGTCTTGGCGATACCGACGACCGGCATGGACGAACCCGGTTTTCGGGTCGCGGGCGACACGGCGCAACCTATGGGACCGAAGATCGGTCGAAGCTGAGCGATTCGCACGCAGGCAGGACTCAGGGAGACCGCGCAGGCAGGGCTGGGACCGCCTTGGACGCACTCGTGCCAGAGCCAGCCGAAATCCCGCTCTAACCCGACGCCGCGGTTGGCAAATTGAGGCTTTCGGACAGGCCCAAGCATGAACCGAGCGAGACCTGTTTCCGAGGAGGAGGCTCCCCATAGCGTTTTCAGCGCGCGCTGAATTGATGCAATGCCCCCTCTACTGCCTGTTGCTCTGGACGATGAACGAGGCCGAGTTGACCGCCGGGAGTGACGCATCCCGGATCGGATGGGTACAGGTCGGACCGGCAACTGGAATCGTCGATCCGGTCAGGCCGCGGCCGGTACCGGTTTCCAGTCGGGCAGCGTTCCCGGAACGCCGACGAAGTCTCGCGGCCTGATCTTGGCTGACGGATTGAACGGCAATGGGCGGGCGACGGCAAGCGGCCTATGCGCATAACTATGGAAACGAGAGAGCCGTTTGCTTGCGCCGGCATTCGGGAAACGTGGAAGGATCCGGAAGGCAATCTTCCGGATCGCGAGCGGGCTCGCCTACGGACGTCTTCCGAAACGGGCACTCCGGAACGCCTGCGCCATGTTGCTTGCAGGACGAGCGGCTCGGGGAGACCTATGCGGTCGTGCCTCGCGTCAACGCTCCAGGCAACAAGGAACCGGAACGGTAAAGCATTGCGCGGCTTGAAAGATCCGTAGCAGACCCATTACAACGGTCTGCCGTCTGCATGGCTGGAGACATAGAGCATGCGCATCCGTCTTGGCGGACAAGCCAACTGCGATTGCCTCTTCAATCGATCCAGCCCTTCATCTCATTGGTAATGAGCGCGACGAGCAATTGAATGGCGATATCGTCGTAGTTCAGGCAGGGCACGGCGGAAAAGTTGAGTCCGCCATGTTCCATAAACTCTTGCTTCAGGCCAATGGCGACCTCTTCCAACGTTTCCAGACAATCGGCCATAAAACCGGGCGTGATCACGGCGAGATTCCGGGTTCCGGATCGAGCCAATGCGCGCACGGTATCTTCGGTGTAAGGCTCCAGCCATTTTTCTCTGCCGAACCGGGACTGGAATGCGACCTGCAGTCGCTCATCGTTCCAGCCCAACTCGTTGCGCAAGAGCCGTACCGTATGCAGGCAATGATCTTGATAGGGATCGCCCAGAGCCACGTACCGCTGAGGCAGGCCGTGAAAAGAGGCCAAGATCAGATCCGGTTCCCATGCCAGGGCCTGCAAGTGTGCCTTGAGGGAGTGGCCCAAGGCCTGGATGTAGCCCGGATGATCATAGAAAGCCGGCACCGTACGCACCGCCGGCTGCCAGCGCATTTGTTTCAGGACGTCAAAGGCGCGGTCCTGTACGCTGGCGGTCGTGGCAGCGGCATATTGGGGATAAAGCGGAAACAACAGCACCCGCTCGCAACCCGCTTCCCGCAATTTCCATAATTTTGCCTGGATCGACGGCTGCCCGTAGCGCATGGCCCAATCCACCCTGACGTCAGCCTGCCGCTGGAAAGCGGCCGCTACCTGTTGGCATTGTCGGCGCGTGATCGTCTTGAGCGGGGACTCGTTCAGATCATGATGCCAGATCCGCTCATAGTGCTTGCCTACCCGTGAGGGACGGGTGGTCAGGATGATACCGTGCAGAATGCACCACCAAATGGGCCGGGATACGTCAATGACCCGTTCATCCCATAGGAACTCCTTGAGATAACGGCGCATGGGCCAGTAGGAGGTCGTTTCCGGCGTGCCCAGGTTGATGAGCAGAATGCCCGCTTTACCGCGGGCTCTCATGTTTTGGGCTTGCCCGGAGACATCGTTACGGGGTTATAGTGGCGCAAGGGAAGGGGGGGAGTACGCAAGGCACGAGCGCGAAGTGCCGCCTCATTGATATAGAAAATTCATATAAATTGTATGCCAGCCCGATACATGACGTCAAATGACCGTGACCTGCAGTCGCGACGACAGGCGTATTCTGGAGATAGACTTGGATGTCGTTCGGGTCTGGGTCGGATTCCGTTTCATAAGATGCATTAGGAGTGTTGAGATTAATTGGACATCCTGTGCGCCAGCGGCTAGCCTCCAAGAGATATCCATCTCTTTTCGTGTCTCCGGGAGGATAACCCTCGGATGGCCGATATCCAGTGGCTCCGCATCCCATCTTGTCTGCCTACCGGCTCCGACCTATACGTGGGCCACGCAGCACGCGGACATCATGCCGGCCGGCGCGCGAATCTCCAGTCCTACGCCCTGGAACGGTACAAGGCCGTGTGGCTGGCTTAAACGCTGGCAACGCGTGGTCCCCGCTATGACCACGCATCATTGCTTAAGTTGCCTGTACCTAGCCCCGGCTTGAATCTGGCTGAATTCAAACATCAACACAGATTGGTCGGAAACAACCCGTATGTATAGAGGATACCAAGCCATAACTCAGCAAATTGCCTGGGCCGTGTAGACAATTTGGCAAATATCACACGAAACCAGTTTTCAAGAGCGCATTTGCGTTCTGGAAAAAGGTAGGGGATACCGGGCTATTGTGTCGTTCGAATAGTAGATGTATTTTCAACATGACGGCTAACTTCCGCTTCCGCACTTTCAATTTACTTCCTAAATTCCATTAATCCAGTTAAGAACCAGATAAATAGACAAGGGTAATCCTATACCCAACATAACCGCGGCAATCCATATGAATGTACCTGATACGCGGTTATATTTGGGTTGCTTGCTGGGCCATAGATGTTGCGTTTGTCGCAGATATTGCCTCTCATGTTTCATTGTTGCGCTTCTTCCATTCTATATGCATAGAATATTTTTGTATAAATTTGGATTAGTACGGCAGCGGGGCGATTCCTCTGTACGCCATTCCGCATTAGGATCGGGATCAATGTAATCCATGGTGCTCAACTCGGAAATCGCTAGTAATGTCGCCGGCAAGACGCCGCATCCAGCGCGGCAGATCGTCTCTGTTTTGACGTAGATCCCGTTTTACTGCATCCGGGAGACGACGCTTCAGAATGGCTATCACTCGATCATTCGCGGCGTTAGGGCCCAGCCAATGCAGGGCCTGTACAACGGGCGCGGCGGATCTGCCCGCCCACTGCATAACGCGGGGACTGACATGACGGAACTGAATGCTTCTGCCGCCCACTCGTACCGTTCTTGAAGCACCGTCCGTCAAGTAACAGGCCTTAGCGAGTACTGCAGTGGTGAGACCCAGCTGATTGGCAGCTTGCAAGCCATTAGGCATGATTTGGATACGATAACGCCTTTTCAGCGTGTCTACCGCAACATTTAAGTCAACGGGAGCCAACTGGTTCAGTACCGGACTGAAACGCGGTCTGTCATAGAGACCGCGTCCCACGCGGCGCAGCCGACCGCTTTTGACAAGACGCGATAGCGCTTGATCGACCGCGGCGCGACTGCCGAGGTCCAAAAAATCCTTGGGCATGCATACCCAGCTGCCTCTATCATAGGCACACACTTTTTCCATAATCCTGTCGGCCATAGAAGCCATGGAAGCACCTCATTGCCCGTCTTTGATTAAACGGTTCAGAGATTATATGGCGTTTTCTTCCTCTGGCAATCCCAAGCGATGGGATAATGGCGTCTTGCGAGGCTAGATTGAGTCAATCTTTGAATTCAGCCAGAGCCAAGCAACCACCAAACCCGAAAAACCCAGGCCTCGCTAGGCGTAGGGATTGGCCGACGCCAAGACCTGTCGCATTCTGCAACATGCTCTTTCGCGGCTGCCAGCGATGCCGAGTCCCTATGTCCCGCATCATGCGGCGCGTCATCATCTTGCTGTACGTGAACGGCCTGTCATCCTGGTACGCCATTACGCAAGGATCATGTCCGCAAACGTCCGCACCGAATCGTTGCATGTTTACGCATCGGTTATGCAACCCAAGGAGGCTGACGAGACCGTTTTCATGTATTTGAAGAGCACGCCGGACTCGTAACGCGGCGCGGGTGGTTGCCACTGCGCTCTGCGCGCCTCCAGTTCGGCGTCCGTAACGGCCAGCTGCAGAACGTTGTTCTCCGAATCGATGACGATGCCGTCGCCATCCTCCACCAAGGCCAGATTGCCGCCCGTATAGGCTTCGGGCGCAATATGCCCCACGACGAAACCATGGGTGCCCCCGGAGAAGCGGCCGTCCGTGATCAGCGCGACCTTGTCGCCCAAACCCGCGCCCATGATCGCCGCGGTGATGGACAGCATCTCGCGCATGCCGGGACCGCCTTGCGGTCCCTCGTAGCGAATGACCGCCACTTGGCCCGCTGCGACTTCGCCGGCCTCTATGCCGGCCAGGCAGGCCTCTTCGGAATCGTACACCTTGGCCGGGCCTTCGAAGATTTTCCCTTCCTTGCCGGTGATCTTGGCCACCGCCCCTTCCGTCGCCAGGTTGCCGTAGAGAATCTGCAAATGCCCCCGGTCGTTGAGGGGCTGGGACACGGGACTGATAATCGTCTGGCCCGTTTCCAGCTCCGGCGCGTCCTCCAGGTTCTCCGCCAGCGTCCGGCCCGTGACCGTCAGGCAGTCGCCCTGCAGCAGGCCTTCGCGCAACAGCATCTTTTGCACGGCCGGCACGCCGCCCACCCCGAACAGGTCCTCCATCACGTATTGGCCGCTGGGCTTCAGATCCGCCAGGAGCGGCGTGCGATCCGACACCGCCTGGAAATCGTCGATCGCGAGCGGCACGTCCGCCGCGTGCGCCATGGCCAAAAGGTGCAAAACGGCATTGGTCGAGCCCCCGAGAGCCACGACCACGGCGATGGCGTTCTCGAAAGCGGCCCGCGTCATGATGTCGCGCGGTTTGAGATCACGCTCCAAGAGCAGGCGCACGGCTTGCCCTACGTCCTGCGTCTCGCGCTGTTTGCTCTCATGGGTCGCCGGGATGGATGAACTGCCCGGCAAGGACATGCCCAGGGTCTCGATGGCGGAGGCCATGGTATTGGCCGTATACATGCCCCCGCAGGCGCCCGCGCCCGGACAGGCGTGGCGCAGAACGTCGCGCAGTTGCTCGTCGTCGATATCTTGCGCGATCCACTGGCCGTAGGCCTCGAAGGCGGATACGATGTCCAGTTTCTGCTCGCCCAGGAAACCGGGCCGGATGGTGCCGCCGTAGATCATGAGCGCCGGTCGATTCAGGCGCGCCATGGCCATCAGGCAGCCCGGCATGTTCTTGTCGCAGCCCGGAATCGTGACGTTGGCGTCGTAGTACTGGGCCCGCATCACCGTCTCGATGGAATCGGCAATGATGTCCCGGGAAACCAGGGAGCACTTCATGCCCTCCGTACCCATGGAAATGCCGTCGCTGACCCCGATGGTATGGAAAACCAGCCCTACCATCCCGGCCGCGTTGACGCTGGCCTTGACGTTGCGGGCCAAGCCGTTGAGATGCATATTGCAGGGATTGCCGTCCCATCCCAGGCTCGTGACGCCCACCTGCGCGCGCGACATGTCTTCGTCCGTCAGGCCCGCGCCGTAGAGCATGGCTTGGGAGCCGACCTGCGAGCGCACTTGCGTCAGGCGTTGGCTGTAGCGATTGAGCTGGGTTTGGGCTACGGCGGGCGCCGTGCCGTCGGTACCGCTTGCAGGCATGATTCTCTCCTGTGTGCCGAAAATGGCGGGGTGCGCGCGGTCTGCGCCGCCCCTCCCGCCGTCCGCTAGCTGGTCGAACGCAGCAAAAAGTACTCCAGCGAGTCCGTAAGCGCGATCCAACTGGCTTCGATGATATTGGGGCTGGCCCCGACCGTGCTCCAGGTCGCGTCGCCGTCCGTGCTGGTCAGCAGCACCCGCGTGCCGGCGGCCGTGGCCGCATGGCTGTCCAGAATGCGCACCTTGTAGTCGATGAGGCGCACGCGGTCCAGTTCCGGGTAGAACTGCAGAAGGGCTTTGCGCAAGGCTTTGTCGAGAGCGTTGACCGGCCCGTTGCCGTCTCCCACCTCATGGAAAACCTGCTCGCCGATCTTGACCTTCACGACCGCTTCGGCCAACAGGCCGCGTCCCAGTCGGTGTTCGACGGAAGACGTAAAGTCGATCAACTCGAAAGGCTTGGCGTAATCCGGCCGGGTGCGGCGCAGCAACAGGTCCACGCTGGCGTCCGCCGCCTCGAACGAGAAGCCGCTGTTTTCCAGTTTCTTGATTTGGCTGAGCACCGCGCGTTCCTGTTCGCGGCTCAGATCTTGGAGGCCGTATTCGCGGCTCTTGACGGCAATGTTGTCCTTGCCGCTCAATTCGCTCACCAGCACCCGCGTCTGGTTGCCTACTTGCCGAGGCTCGATGTGCTGGTAGGTAGCGACGTTCTTGACCACGGCGTTGACGTGCGTGCCCCCCTTGTGGGCGAAGGCGCTGGCACCTACGTAGGGCTGGTCCGATGCATGGCTCATGTTGGCCAATTCGCTTACCAGGCGCGACAACTCCGTCAGGCGCGCCAACTGTTCCGCGGGCAATACTTGCACGTCCAACTTGAGCTGCAGGTTGGCGATGATGCTGATCAGATCGGCGTTGCCGCACCGTTCGCCGTACCCGTTGATCGTGCCCTGGACATGCGTCGCCCCGGCGCGCACGGCGGCCAAGGTGTTGGCTACGCCCACGGCGCTGTCGTTGTGCGCATGAATGCCCAGGACGAAAGGATCGCGCGCCGGCGCCTGGCCGCACGCGGACGACGGACCCAGCCCGAAATGCGTTCTCACCCCCTGCACGGCCTCGGCAATCTCCCAGGGCATGCGTCCGCCGTTGGTATCGCACAGCACGATGAGGCGGCAGCCTTGGGTCACGGCGCCTTCCAGCGTCGCCAGGGCGTAGGCGGCATCGGCGGCGTACCCGTCGAAAAAATGCTCGGCGTCGTAGATGACTTCCCGGCCCTCGGCCTGCAGGAAGCGCACCGAATCCGCAATCATGTTCAGGTTCTCGCGCAGGCTCGTGCGCAATACGTCCTTCACGTGCAATTCCGACGATTTGCCGAACAGCGTCACCGCGGGCGTACGGGCCTGGAGCAGCAACTGCAGCTGGTCGTCCCGGGCCGGCGCCGTATCCTTGCGCCGCGTGGAACCGAAAGCGGTAATCCGGGCCCGTTGCAACGCCAGTTCGTCTTGCGCGCGGACGAAGAATTCCATGTCCTTGGGATTGGAACCGGGCCACCCGCCTTCGATGTAGTCCACGCCCAGTTCGTCCAGAATGCGGGCAATCTGCAATTTGTCGGTGACGCTCAGGGAAAGGCCTTCGCCCTGGGTGCCGTCGCGCAACGTCGTATCGTAAAGCTGCATGGGACGTTCTCTCGCGGGAGGGCAGGAGTCGGCGGGCCTACCCCGTGCCGTACAGGCCGGCGGCCAGGCCTTTGACCGACAAATTCAGGCCGTTCGCCAGCAATTCCCGGTTTTCCTCGTTCAGCGTTTCGGAATGCAGCTGCTCCATGAGCGCGATCTGGATGAAACTCAACGGATCCACGTACGGGTTGCGCAATTGCACGGAGCGATAGAGCCAGTTCTCTTCGTCGCCGATGGAAGGCTTGTCCAGCACCAGCAGGACGCCTTTGACGGTGGTCTGGAATTCGCTTGCAATCTTGTCGAAAATCTGCCGGGTCTCCGCGTCGGTCAGGGTCGCGTACTGGCCGGCCATGAACAGATCGGTCTTCCAGAGCGCGGACTGCACGTTCTCGATCAAGGTCTTGAAGAAATTCCAGTTGCGCACCATGGTCCGGAGCATGGCGACCCGTTCCGCGTGCGCGCCCTGCTCCGTCCATTCCATGATCGCGGAGCCTACCCCGTACCAGTTGGACAGGTTGACGCGGCATTGCGACCAGGAAAAGACCCAGGGGATGGCGCGCAAATCCTGCACGCCCGCGGTCTGGCGTCGCTTGGCGGGCCGCGAACCGATATTGAGCCGGGCAATGGCCTCGACCGGCGTGGTTTCCAGGAAATACCGGATCAGATGGGGATGCTCCACGAAGTCCCGATAGGCGCGGTTGGAAATGTGGCCCAGCTCCTCCATGGCCGCCATCCAGGCGGCCTCCTGGCGTCCGGTCTGCCGCGGTCCGCTGCGCAACAGGACTTCGCCGACCAGTTGCTCCATATGGCGCCGGGCAATGGTGGGTTGCGTGTAATGGGTGCTGATCACCTCGCCTTGCTCCGTCACCTTGATGCGGCCGCGGATGGTGTCCGGGGGCTGCGTGTTGATGGAGCGGCTGACGTCGCCGCCGCCGCGGCTGACGGAGCCGCCGCGGCCATGGAACAGTTCGGCCGTGATGTTGAATTCGTCGCACACGGCCAGGATTTCCTGCTGCGCCTTGAACAGCGACCAGGTCGCGCTGAGATAGCCGCCGTCCTTGTTGGAATCGCTGTATCCGATCATGATGGGCTGTTGATGGCCCCGCTGCCGCAAATGCTCCTGGTAGTAGGGCACGGCGAACAGCACCCGCAGGATCTCGGGCGCCCTTTCCAGATCGTCGATGGACTCGAACAGGGGCACGATATCCAGGCGGCCCAGAAGGGCCGCGTCCTTGGCCAGCAACAACACTTCCAGAATCTGGCTGGGCCGCTCCGTCATGCTGATGATGTAGGAATCAACCACGCGCTGGCCCATGCGCTCCTGGGCCCGCCGCACGACGCGGAATACGCTGACCGTCTCGTTGGTCTCGGTGGAGAAATCCAACTCCGACGTCAAAGGCCGCGTCGTGGCGAATTCGTCCGCCATCCGTTCCAGCTTCTCGTCTTCCGTCAGCTCCCGCCACTGCATCCGACCGCCGCTGTACCGGGCGAAAATCTCGTGCAGCGCGTCCGTATGCCGTTCGGAATGCTGCCGGATGTCCAGCGTGGCGAAATGGAAGCCGCATACGCGCAGGCAGGTGATGAGGCGCGACAGGCGTCCGTCGGCCAGCACCTCGCCCTGGCACGCCCGCAGGCTTGCCTCGACCGCCTCCAGATCCTTCACCATTTCCGAGGAGTCGCCGTAGACCATGGGGTTGTCCGGATGGTCGTCCCACATGGTCGAGGCCCGTTCCAGCGTCGCCGTCAACTTGCGGCGGATGATGGTCAACATCTGGCGGTACGGCTCGCGGCGGATGAATTCCAGATGCTTCAGCTCCTGGGTCGGCAACTGGCTGATATCGTGCTTCAGCCGGGCCAGGAAGTCATCCGTGAATTTGGCGTGGTTGATGGACATGCTCAAATGCGAGAAGAGGATTTTCACGTCCTCCAGATACAACTCCAGCAAGCGCCGATGCTGTTCCAGCAGGGTGCGCTGCGTGACTTCGCCGGTCACGAAAGGATTGCCGTCCCGGTCGCCGCCGATCCACGAACCGTAGCGCAGGAACGTCGGCAAGGGCTGGGCGAACTTGGGGTAGTAGCGCCGGATCTGCTTTTCCAGCTCCTGATAGACATGGGGTATCAGATCGAAGACCGTCGTGGACAGGTAATGCAGGCCATGGCGCACCTCGTCCAGCACCGTAGGCTGCTTTTCCCGGTTTTCGTCCGTCTGCCAGAGCGAATGGATGTTCTCGCGGATGAGATTCGTCCGGGCCGCCTTTTCGTCCGGACCGAGATCGATGATGTCCAGTTCCGACAGGATATCGGCAATCATCTTGTGCTTGAACAGGACCGTGCGCCGGTTGGCTTCCGTCGGATGCGCCGTGAAGACGGGCGTAATGGACAGGGACGACACGATATTCTCCATTTCCTTCTGGGTCGTGCCTTCCTGATACAGCCAATGCATGGCGAAGGAGATATTGCCTTCGGTCGGGAAGCCCTGTTCCTGGGCTATGCGCGCCCGGTGCCGCAAGACGCGCACGCGCTGCTGTTCCTCGGCGATGTTAATCAGCTGGAAGTACAGCGTAAACATTTTCTGGATGGCGAACAGGCGCGGGACGTCCGCCATCAGTTCGTGGATGATTTCGCTGATGCGGTCCCCGGCGCGCAGGTCGTCCGTACGGCGGGCTTTGGCCAGAATCCGAACCTCCTCGATCAAATTCAGCAACGCCTCCCCTTCCTGCTGTTTCACGATGGAAGACAGCAGGTCCACCAGCATGCGGACGTTGGCCTTCAAGGCCTCTTGCCGCGACTGGGCGTATTCCTTTTCCGAGAACGACTCGCCCTTTTTGCCTTGGCGCTTCAGTTCATTCAGCCCTTTGCCCAGTTCCTTTTCTTTCTTGGCAATGAAGGCCTTCTGTTTGTCCTGTTGCCACCGCGGCACTCGGCGCGTGCGCTGGCGACGACGGTTCGCCCGGGAGCGGGCCGGAGCCGCAGGGGCAGAGGTCGGAGTGGGAGTAGTAAGCATAGGACACCTCGCATCAGGCTTCGTCAAGGGCAACGTTCAATGTTTCCAAGCGCCGCGCGACCAGATCGCCCATGACCTGGGTCGTCACGACTTCGGCGTCGGCGTCGGCGATATCCCGCGTCCGCACGCCCTGGGCCAGGACCGCATCCACGGCGGTTTCGATCGCGGCGGCCTCCCGTTCCAGACCCAGGCTGAGCCGGCACAGGAGCGCGCAACTCAGAATGGCCGCCAAGGGATTGGCCGCGTTGCAGCCCGCGATATCCGGGGCGCTGCCGTGAATGGGTTCGTACAGACCGCGCGGCTGGCCCGCGGCATTGAGGCCTGCGCCCAGACTGGCCGAAGGCAGCATGCCCATGGAACCCGACAGCATGGACGCCTCGTCGGTCAGAATGTCGCCGAACAGATTCGAGCATACGATGACGTCGAAACGGGCGGGCGACCGGATCAAATGCATGGCCATGGCATCCACCAGCACATGCTCCGTTTCGACGTCGGGATACTCCTCGGCCAGCACGCGGACGGCAACTTGCCGCCACAGACGGCTGGAGGCCAGCACGTTGGCCTTGTCCACGCTCGCCAGGCGGCGCCGCCGCTGGCGGGCCGCGTCCGCGGCCAGGCGGACGACGCGCTCAATTTCCGCCGCGGTATATTCCATTGTATCAAACGCGCGCAGGCAGTCCGCGCGCGCTTCCTGCCGGGTGCCGAAATAAATGCCGCCGGTCAATTCCCGGATCACCAGCAAGTCTACGTCCCGCACGACGTGCGCCTTGAGGGTGCTGGCTTCGACCAGGTGCGGCTGCATCTTGACGGGACGCAAATTCGCGAAGAGCCCCAGCTGCTTGCGCAGCTCCAGAATGCCCCTTTCCGGGCGGTCCGGTGCCGCGGGATCGTCCCACTGCGGACCGCCCACCGCGCCCATGAACGCGGCATCCGCCGCCTGGCAGGCCGCCACGGTGGCGTCGGGCAGGCTGGTGCCCAGCGCGTCCAGGGCGTTGCCGCCCATGGGATGGTGCGGGAAGGCAAACGCATGGCCGTACCGATCCGCCACGACGCGGAGGATCTTGACGGCCTCCGCCGTCACTTCCGGGCCGATGCCGTCGCCCGGCAACATGGCGATTGTCGCTTGCATGGCCCTAGCTCTTGTAGGGACCTACGCGGTCGGTCAGGGTCACGGTCGGCGGATCCGCGTCCACCCAGGCGCCGCACGGGCTGCCTTCGGCGTTGACGCCCAACGCGACCGTCTCGCCCTGCATGTTCCAGACAGGGTGGTAGTAACGGCTGACCTGTTCGGCTTCGCCCGCGAGGTAATGGCCGATCAGCGCGCGGCGAAAACGGTCCGCCGAACGATTGGGGAAACTGCCATGCACCAACTGGCCATTGAAAAACAGCACGTCGCCGGCCTGCATGGGCACGGCCGTCGGCTGCAGGCCCGGAGGCAAAGGCACGGTCACGTCCGTGAAGCTTTCCCGCGCGTCCGCTTCCGCGGGGCACAGCACGGGAATGTCGTGCGTACCGGGCACGATCTGCAGGCACCCGTTGCCTTCGTCGCAGTCGTCCAGGGCCAACCAGGCCGCCACGCAGGTGCCGGGTTCCACCTGCAGATAGTATTGATCCTGGTGCAGGGCCTGGCCGCGGGCGCCCGGGGGCTTGTAGTAGATCATGGTCTGCACCGCGTACGGCGCGCGGCCCAGGAGTGCCGACAGGATGCGCGCCAGCCGGGGTTCGATCAGCCAAGCCGCCGTGACGTCATCCCAGCGGTGCATCATGCCCATGCGCGGAAACCGTTCCAGCGGATCGTCGGAGGCGGGATCGAAACTCTCCCAGCCATGCCCCCCGGCGCGCGTCGCATGCAGATACATGTAATGCTCCAGGTAATAGGCCACCTCCGTCGGGGAGAAAAGGGCCGGAACCAAGTGCCAGCCCTGTCGCCGGAAGGCCGCAGGCGCTTGGATAGCAAGGTCAGTCATACGTCTTCCCTGGTTCAGGCTGCAGGCAGACGGTCGGCTGCGCCGTCCGTCAGGCCCGATCCCGTCTCGTACCGGGCTATGGCCTCGTCCAAGGCCAGCAGATACCCCATGTCGTCCAGACCTTGGAGCAGGCACCGTTTGCGAAAGGGATCGATGTCGAAGCCGTGTACCTGCCCGTCCGGCAACGTCACGGTCTGGGTCTCCAGATCGACCTGCAGGCGGGTGGCCGGCGCTTCTTCCGCCAGGCTCCACAGCATTTCCACCGTCTCCCTGGGCAGGGCGATGGGCAACAGGCCGTTCTTGAGCGCGTTATTATAGAAAATGTCCGCAAAACTGTGGGCAATGACCGCCTTGAAACCGAACTGCATCAGGGCCCAAACGGCGTGCTCGCGGCTGGAACCGCTGCCGAAATTGGTGCCGCTGACCAGTATGTCCGCGGCCGCGTATTCCGCGCGATTGAGCGCGAAAGCGGGATTGGGACGGCCATCCGCCTGGTAGCGCCAGGCCGCGAAGCAGCCGTCGCCCATGCCTTCCTGGGTCACGGCGGTCAGGAAACGGGCCGGAATGATCTGATCCGTATCCACGTTGTCGGAGCGCAACGGCGCTGCATGGGAGGTTATCGTCGTCAGAGATTCCATGCCTCGGCTCTTCCTTCCTGCGTCGTCTTCGGCTTCACAACAGGGCGCGCACGTCCACGACCCGACCGGACACGGCGGCGGCGGCGGCCATGATGGGACTCATGAGCAGGCTGCGCGAACCGGGGCCCTGGCGTCCCTGGAAATTGCGATTGCTGGTGCTGGCCACGTACTTGCCGGCGCCGGCCTTGTCGTCGTTCATGGCCAGGCACATGGAACAGCCCGCGCCGCGCCACTCGAAACCGGCTTCGGTGAAGACGCGATCCAGGCCTTCCCGTTCCGCGGCGGCCTTGACGGCCTTGGAACCCGGCACGACCAGGGCCAGGACGCGATCCGCCACCCGTTTGCCGGCCACGATCGCGGCCGCGGCCTGCAGATCCTCCAGCCGGCTGTTGGTGCAGGAACCGATGAACACGATATCCACGGGCTGGCCTTCCATCTTCTGTCCCGGCGTCAGTCCCATATAGTCCAACGCCTGCGCCAGATCGCGCCGCTGCTGGGCGTTTGCCGCGTCTTCCATGCGGGGCACCGCGGCGGTGACGGGCACGCCCATGCCGGGGTTGGTGCCGTAGGTCACCATGGGTTCAAGGGCGGACGCGTCCAGATCGAGCGCGCGATCGAACTCGGCGTCCGCGTCCGTGGCCAAGGCCTGCCACTCCGCCCGCGCCGCGTCCCACGCCGCGCCGGCGGGCGCGTAGGGACGGCCTTGCAGGTAGGCGTACGTGGTCTCGTCCGGCGCGATCAGGCCGGCGCGGGCGCCGCCTTCGATGCTCATGTTGCAGATGGTCATGCGGTTGGCCATGCTCAGCCCGCGGATGGTGCTGCCCCGGTATTCGAATACGTGCCCCGCGCCGCCGCTGGCGCCGTTGCGGGCAATGATGGCCAGAATGAGGTCTTTGGCCGTCACGCCGGGGCCCAACGACCCCTCCACGTTGACGGCGAAGGTCTTGGGCTTGTTCTGCATCAGGCATTGGGCAGCCAGCACGTGCCCCACTTCGCTGGTGCCGATGCCGAAGGCCAAAGCGCCGAAGGCGCCGTGCGTGCTGGTGTGGCTGTCCCCGCAGACGATGGTCATGCCGGGTTGCGTAACGCCCATTTCCGGGGCGACGACATGCACGATGCCTTGCACGTCGCCTTCGATGTCCCACAGCGCGATGCCGAAATCCCGGCAGTTCCGGCGCAACGCGTCCACCTGCACGGCGGCTTCGTCCGGCCACAAGGGAATCTCGCGGGTCGGGATGGCGTGATCCATGGTGGCGAAGGTGCGTTCCGGGCGCCGGACCGCCAGGTTGCGGGCCCGCAGCTCGGCGAAGGCCTGCGGCGACGTGACCTCGTGGATCAAATGCGCATCGACGTACAGCACCGTCGGCGCGCCCGGCTCGTCCGCGACGACGTGCCGTTCCCAGATTTTTTCAAACAGCGTCTTTCCCATGGGCAGTCTCGTACGGGGTGAAGATGAGCGGTTAACGCGTATAGAAGCCGGACAGGGCTTCTTCCGACAAACTCTCGGCCGGAATTTCGGCTTCCAGTTCCCTTTCCTTGTCCCACATGCGCATGCCTTCGTTGCGCGCCTCGATGGCATGCACGCCTTCGCGGGGGGTGATGTGCCAGATGGCCTGGCGTTGCACGCCCCAATCCTCCAGCACCTGGGCGCCGCGTACGGACCCCGTTTTTTCCACGTGCGCCTGGAGCAAGGCCTGCAGGCGTTGCTCGGCCTCGCCGTTGCTCAGCCGTCGCAGGCGGATCAATTCCGGGTTGTAGCGACGTTCGAAATTGCCCCGCACGTCATAGACGAACGCCTCGCCGCCCGTCATGCCGGCGCCGAAATTGCGTCCGGTTTCGCCCAGGATGACGACCGTGCCGCCGGTCATGTATTCGCAGGCATGCTCCCCGGCGCCCTCGATGACGGCCGTGGCGCCGCTGTTGCGCACGCCGAAGCGCTCGCCCGCCAGGCCGGACGCGTAGACGTGGCCGCCCGTGGCGCCGTACAGGGCCGTATTGCCCAGGATCACGTTTTGCTGCGGCACGAATTTGGAGCGCGCGTGCGGGCGCAAGACGATTTCGCCGCCGTTCAGGCCCTTGCCCAAATAGTCGTTCGCCTCGCCGATGAGGGCGATGTGCAGGCCCTGGATGCCGAAGGCGCCGAAACTTTGGCCGGCGCTGCCCGTAAACGTAATGTTGATCTGATGATCGCGCAGGCCGTCCATGCCGTACTTGGCCGCCAGTTGGCAGGCCAAACGCGCGCCGACGGTGCGATCCGTGTTGCTGATGCTGTGCGCCAGGCTGATGAAGGCCTGGGGATCCGCTTCCAGCCGGGCCATAACCTGCTCGACCAGCAGATCGCCCAGCGCGGTGCTGGCGTGCAGGAGGTTGCGTCGATCCACATGGTGCGGCCGTCCGTCCGCCGCCACCGTCTGCAGCAAAGGCTCCAGGTTCATGAAGCCGGCGGCGCGGCCCGTGATGGTCTGGCGCAGCAGTTCCGGACGGCCAATCACCTCGTTCAGGGACGCGTAGCCCAAGGCGGCCAGAATTTCCCGGACTTCCTCCGCGATGAACGTCATGAACCGCATCACCTGCTCCGGCGTGCCCGCGAATTTCCGCCGCAGCTCCGGATTCTGCGTGGCTACGCCCACCGGACACGTGTCCTTGTGGCAGACGCGGGCCATGATGCAGCCTTCGGCAATCATGGCGCTGGTGCCGAAACTGAATTCGTCCGCGCCCAGCATGGCGGCCATGACCACGTCCCGTCCGGTCGAAAGCCCGCCGTCGGTGCGGATGATGGTGCGCTCGCGCAGGCCGTTGGCCATGAGGGAGCGATGGGTTTCCGCCAAACCCAGTTCCCACGGCAAGCCTGCATGCTTCATGCTGCTGAGCGGACTGGCGCCCGTGCCGCCGCTGGCCCCGGCGATATGCACGACGTCGGCATACCCTTTGACCACGCCGGCGGCGATGGTGCCCACGCCCATTTCCGACACCAGTTTCACGCTGACGTCCGCCTCGGGATTCGCGGTCTTGAGATCGAAAATCAGCTGGGACAGATCCTCGATGCTGTAAATGTCGTGATGGGGCGGCGGGCTGATGAGGGCCACGCCGGGGGTCGCATAGCGCAACGCGGCGATGTCCGGCGTCACCTTGTGGCCCGGCAATTGGCCGCCTTCGCCGGGTTTCGACCCTTGCGCGATCTTGATTTGCAGTTCCTCGGCGCTCATCAGATACGCCGGCGTAACGCCGAAACGACCGGAGGCCACCTGCTTGATTTTGCTGACGCGTTCGGAGGCGTAGCGGTCGGGATTCTCGCCGCCTTCGCCGCAGTTGCTCTTGCCCCCCAGGCGATTCATGGCCACGGCCAGGACTTCGTGCGCTTCGACGCTGAGCGCGCCGTGCGACATGGCCGCGGTGCTGAACCGCGTGACGATGGCCGCGGCCGGTTCCACGTCGTCCACGGACAGGGGCTCCCGTTCCGACGCGAAATCCAGCAGGTGGCGCGGGGAAATGATGCGGCTGTCCTGCAACGCCGTCAGTTCCTTGAACGCGGCCCAGGCCGCGGCGCCGTCCGTCTCGGACACGGCCGCCTGGATCAGGTGGACGACCTTGGGCGCCCACTCGTGCAGTTCCCCGCCGCGGCGCGCTTTGTACAGGCCCCAGGAGGGCAGGCGCACCCGGGCCGTGGCTGCATCCGGGAATGCGCTCTTGTGCCAGGCGATCACGTCTTCGGCCACCGTATCGTAGCCCACGCCGCCGATCAGGCTGGGCGTGCCTTCAAAGGCTTCCTGAATCAGTTCCTCGCCAATGCCGACAGCCTCGAAAACCTGGGCGCCGCAGTAACTGTCGAGGGTGCTGATGCCCATCTTGCTCATGATCTTGAGCAAGCCCTTGTGGATGCCGGACACGAAATTGTCCGTGGCCTGCCCGACCGAGAAGCCTTGGAAATGGCGCTCGCGCCCGATCATGTCGGCAATCGTTTCGTACACCAGATAGGGATATACGGCATTGGCGCCGTACCCGATCAGCGCGGCGAAATGATGCACCTCGCGCGGTTCGCCGCTCTTCACCACCAAGCTGACCTGCATGCGCTGCCCGGTGCGGATCAGGTGATGATGCAGCCGCGCGGTGGCGAGCAACGAAGGAATCGGCAACCGCTCCGCGTCCGCGCCGGCATCGTCCAGCACCAGGATATGGAAGCCCGCGTTCGCGGCGTCGGACGCTTGGCGGCACAGTTCCTGCACGGCGCGCTGGAGTTGCGCGCCGGGAGACAAATGGCTCTGGCCCGGCGCGTCCACGCGCCAGGTCATGTCCAGGGCGACCATGCCGAATTCCGGGGAATCGCCGCCCAGACTGTCCAGGGTGCGGAAGTGATCCGGCTGCAGCACGGGGGCTTCCAGCTCGATCAGGCGCGTGGCGTTGGGCGTCTCCGCCAGCAGATTGCCCCGGGCTCCCAGCAACATGCGCAGGCTCATGACCGTGGTTTCGCGCAAAGGGTCGATCGGCGGGTTCGTCACTTCGGCGAACCGCTGCTTGAAATAATGGAACAGCGGACGCGGCAGCTGGCTGACGGCCGCCAGCGGGGTGTCGTCGCCCATGGCGCCGATGGGTTCCGCGCCGTCGGAGAGCAGGGGCCGCAGCACGACCACCATCTCCTCGGAGGTGAACCCGAAGGCGATCTGGCGCCGGGTCAGCGAAGGGCCGGTCCGCGCCGAGGCTTGGGCGTCGCCGGCCGCGGCCGCGTCGTCCGCGGCTTCCCGTTGCGCGCGCAACAGACGGGATTTCCGCATGCGGCGGCTCTTGAGCACGATTTGCTCCAGCGAGATCAGATTGTCGCTGAGCCATTGCCCGTAGGGGCGTCGATTGGAAATGAGGCGCGTGATCTCGCCGTCGTCCATGACGACGCCCAGTTTGGTGTCGACGCAGAAAATCTGGCCGGGCCCCAAGCGCCCCTTGCGCAAAACGAGCGATTCGTCGTACGGCACCGCGCCCATTTCGCTGCCGCTGATCACCAATCCGTTTTCCAGCACGGCGTAGCGCGCCGGCCGCAGGCCGTTGCGATCCATGATCGTGCCGACGATGCGGCCGTCGGTATAGGTGATGCTCGCGGGACCGTCCCACGGTTCCAGCAACGCGCTGTGGTATTCGTAGAAGGCGCGGCGTTCCGGCGTCACGTCCCCTTCCGGCATCCGTTCCCAGGCCTCGGGCACCATCATCATGAGGGCGTGGCGGATGTCGCGGCCGCTATGCACCAACAACTCCAGTTGCTGATCGAATTTGCCGCTGTCGCTGGTGTCGGCATCAATAATGGGCAGCAAATCTCCCACCCCTTGCGGCCAGGCCGGCGCGCTCAGATGCGGTTCGCGCGCGCGCATCCAGTTTTCGTTGCCCTGAATGGTGTTGATCTCGCCGTTGTGGCAGATCATGTGGAAAGGCTGCGCCCGCTCCCACGTAGGCAAGGTATTGGTGCTGTAGCGCTGATGGAAAATCGCGAACGACGTCGTAAACAGGGGATCGTGCAGGTCGGGGTACAGCCGCCCCAACATATCCGCCATGACCAAGCCCTTGTAGACGATAGTGCGGCTGCTGAGGCTGGGAATATAGAGCCGCCGTACGCCTTGGGCCGCCGCCGCCTGGAGAATGCGCTGGCGCGCGCGGTACAGGAGCCGTTCGAAGGCCTCGCCCGCGCGGCTCGCCCGGGAGGTGCGTTGCACGATAACCTGCTCCACCCACGGCCGCGTCGCGATGGCCCGCTCGCCCAGCACGGCTTCGATGACGGGCACGTTGCGGTACGCGACGAGCTTGAGGCCCAAGCGGCGGAGCTGCGCCTCGATCACGTCCCGCGCTTTCTGCCGATCCTCGGGATCGCGCCGGTGGAAGAACAGCTGGCCTACGGCCAGATCCGAAACGGCGGGCACGGCTATCTGGCGGTGGGACAGCTCGCGCTTGAAGAATTCGTAGGGGATCTGGGACAGGATGCCGGCGCCGTCGCCGGACTTCCGATCGTCGGCGATAGCGCCTCGGTGCGCGTGATTGCACAGCGAATCCAACGCCATGCGCAGGACTTCGTGCGTACGGTGCCCCTCAATATGCGCCACGAAGCCAATGCCGCAGGCATCTCTCTCGGCGTCCGGCGCATTCTGGTAGATGGCGTCCGCTCCGTTGCGTCGTTCTGATCCCAACATCGTCAGAGTCCTCGTTCCGTAGGCTTGACCGGGCATTCCTCAAAGATGCACAAGATGGCCTGCGCGATCCTTGTCAAAAAGCGCCAAGCCGCTACCTCGAATCATTATACCCCAAACGCTCAAAATCCAAGAAAATAATTGAGAAATTGTTTCCTTGTATTGGCAAGGACGGAAAGCGCACAAGCGAATCCGGCGGTCGGCTAACGGCCATGGACGGCGTTGAACGCCCCCGCAACGCTGACGGAACGGCCCAAGGAACCTTGAGGTTCGGCTTGGATGCGCAGCCGGCAGGTTCCCAAAGCGGATACCGCCCCGCGCGCGGCTTCCCCTATAATAAGGGCAAACGGCGCTTTTCCGGCCTCAGGACCTTGGCTGCGGCCGTCTTGGCCGGCGCGCAGACCGGCCGGCAGACTGGTTTCCGCAGGCCTTGCGGCCCCTGCGCCAAAGAGCGATTCATGGCTCCCAGCAGCATTTTCTCTTTTCTTCCCGCCATCGCCGAGCAGGCGGCTTGGGGCCCGCGGGGCTCCGTCCAGGTCGCTGCCTGGAGCAAAAGGGCAAACCCTGTTCCCGTAACGCCCAACCCGCTGTTTCCGCGCCTGCGGCGGAACCGGACGCGCAACGGCCCTTAGGCGCGTACCTGAAGCCGGATTGCCCCATGCCCCCTTTGCCTGCTCTCGGCCTGGATACGGCCGATTTCGGTATTTTACGACGCAACGGACAGGTCTACGTAGACAAGACCGCCTATATCCAGCGCATGTTGGAAGCGCGCATGCGCTACGTGTTTCTCGCGCGTCCGCGCCGCTTCGGCAAATCGCTTCTGGTATCCACGTTGGCGCACCTTTTCGGACGCGAGACCGATGACCTGTTCCAGGGGCTGCACATCGCGGCCTCGGGCTACCTGGCGGACGTGCCGCGCGTGCCCGTGCTGGTTTTGAACATGGCGCGGGTAGAGGGAGATACGCCCTCTGAAATCAGGGACGAATTGACGCGTCTGGTAGGCCATCTCGCGTGGCCGTTCGGCGTGGAAACCTCGACGCAGGCTCCTCCCTGGGGCGCCTTGGACAGCCTGTTTGCGCACCTCCGCCGACAGTACGGGACGTTCGCGGTGCTGGTCGACGAGTACGATGCGCCGCTGGCGAGCCTGCTGGCCAAACCGACCTTTTCGGTCCAGGCCCAACAAGAAGCCCAAGGACACTTGCGCGCTTTCTACCGTACGTTGAAAAACTGGGACGAGGCGATGCAATTCGTTTTCGTCACCGGCATTCTGCGCGTAGAGGGAGCGGGTCTGTTCTCCGCCTTGAACAACCTGCGCAATCTGTCCGACCGGGCTCCTTGGAGCGGGCTGTGCGGGTTTACGGAAGCCGAAGTCGAACGGTATCTGGGCGCGCATCTTGCCGTAGCTGCCGCGCATCTGCCGGATGCCACGCCCGATACGCTACGCGCAGGCTTGCGCCGCCATTACAACGGCTACCGCTTCGCGGCGACCGGGGAGCCCGTGTACAACCCGATCTCCTACCTGACGGCTCTGGATCATTTGACGGATCCCCAAGACGCAAGCGCTATGCAAGTGGCCTCCTGGCCGCGTCCTTGGCTCGACTTGGGCAAAACCTTGTGCTTGTACCAGTATGGAACAGGAGGGGCTGTCCCTGAACGATGTGGATTTCGACCCCTCGCATGCCCAATCCACGTTCGATCTGGCCCGCCCCGCGTTCAGCGCGCTGCTCTATCAAACAGGGTTCCTGACGCTGGCGCGGCAGGAGGACGGTCGCACGCTTCTGGATTATCCGAATTGGGAGGTGGAATCCGCCTTCAAGGAAGGCATGTTCTTCGCTTACTTCGGCCAGCCGATGGGTAAGGACAGCCCGTTGCGGAAACAGGTCAGAGCGATGGGGCAGCGCTTGCGCGCGCATGACTGTCGCGGCGCGCTGGCCGCCTTCGACCGGATTCTGGATCGCGTCACTTATGTCGAATTGACTGCCGAAACCCACTACCAATTGGCCATGCATTTGGTCTGTGAACTATGCCAGAGCGATCTGCGCGTGGAGACCGAAGTGGCCGGTCGGAGAGGGCGCGCGGATATCGTGGTCGAGACGAGGGATACTATCTACGTTTTCGAGTTGAAACTCAATGCAAGCGTTGAGGACGCGCTGGCGCAAATGACCGCGCGCGGCTATCTGGCCAAGTACGCCGCCGAAGGCAAACGCACGGTCGGGGTGGGCGTGAATTTCGTCCATATCCCATCCCGGCGCGGCGGGAAGGGGAATACGGGCAAGCCGTCTTACGCCTGGGACGTTCGTTTGGGGCCAGGGACGGGGTTCTTGTTCGACGGCGAAAAACCGGCCTCTCCGGAACAGACGCGGGATGACAATGCGTCTCCGCGCCCCGCCTAACAGCCTCTCTGGATGCCTATCGACTGGAATCCGGTTCCGTCTGCTACGCCGATGACCTCTCGTCGGTCTTGTCGTTATCGCATGGACTCGATTTGGCGTCAGGCTGATCAGGCATTCATGATTGCGATGATGCCGAACGCGTGCGCAGAGCGGACGCGCTTGGCTTGGCAGATGGACGCGCCACAGTCAGGAGATGCGCGTCCGACTTGGCGCCGCAACAAACCTGCGGCGGGCATGCGCCCCTTACCTGCTCCCCATCGACAACCGCGGCCCATCGATTCAGGTTCAGGCAAGGGTTGGGCCGAAATGCCAGAATCCGGCTTGGCCGCTACCCGACGCTATCCTCGATTCCTTGGCAAGATAAATCGAGTTGGCGGGGATAGGAGGCGAGAAATCCGGCGCGTCAAGCTTGAATGCCGCGGTCAATGATAACCATGAGGTCTATCCAAGACCTGCCTCCTGCTGGCAGATCGCGATCAAGCACGGCTTAGGCCAACCACATCCTGATAGGATCACTTCGCGCGTAGAGGCGCAACGCAACATAGGACTTGGGCTATTTCCGCATGCTCCCCTTGCCTTCTCTCGGCTTGGATACGGCTGACTTCGGCATTCTCAGACGCAATGGTCAAGTCTACGTAGACAAGACTGCCTATATCCAACGCATGTTGGAAGCGCATATGCGCTATGTGTTTCTTGCGCGCCCGCGACGGTTCGGCAAGTCGCTTTTGGTGTCTACGTTAGAGCACTTGTTCGAGCGCGAAAACGACGATGCGTTCCAAGGCTTGGCCATTGCGGAATCAGGATACCTGGCGGAGGCGCCGCGGGTGCCTGTCGTATCCCTGAACATGGCGCGCGTGACGGGGAATTCGCCCCAGGCCGTGCGCTCCTCTCTATTGAGCTTGGTCCGCAAGGAGGCCATGCGGTACGACATTGCCCTGATCGAAACCGATCCCTGGAACGCCTTGGACAGCCTGTTTTTTCATTTGCATCGACAACGAGGGCCGTTCGCGGTCCTGGTGGACGAGTACGACGCCCCGCTGACGGCCATGTTGACGAAACCCGCCTTTTCGCCTCTCGACCGACAGGAAACCCAAGCCGATCTGCGCGATTTCTATCGTACGTTAAAGAATTGGGATCGCGCGTTGCAGTTCGTTTTCCTGACCGGTATCTTGCGCATAGAAGGCGCGGGTCTGTTCTCCGCCTTGAACAACCTGCGCAATCTGTCCGACCGGGCCCCTTGGAGCGGGCTGTGCGGGTTTACGGAAGATGAGGTCGAACGTTATCTGGACGCGCATCTCGGAGCGGCCGCGACCCATATCCCCGAGGCAACGCCCGATACGTTGCGCGCGGACTTGCGCCGTCATTACAACGGCTACCGCTTCGCGGCGACCGGAGAACCTGTGTACAATCCGATCTCCTATCTGACGGCCCTGGACCATTTGACGGACCCGCAGGATGCGAACGCCATGCGAGTCACCTCTTGGCCGCGTCCTTGGCTTGATTTGGGCAAAACCTTGTTCCTGTACCGGTACATGGAGCAGGAAGGGCTTTCCCTGAACGACGTGGACTTTGATCCCTCGCATGCCCAATCCGCGTTCGATCTGGCCCGACCGATCTTTAGCGCCCTGCTTTATCAAACGGGTTTCTTGACTCTGGCGCGGGACAAGGACGGCCATGCCATTCTGGATTATCCCAATTGGGAAGTGGAGGCCGCTTTCAAGGAAGGCATGTTCTTCGCCTACTTCGGCCAGTCGATGGGCAAGGACAGCCCGTTGCGGAAGCGGGTCAGAGACATAGGGAAGTGCTTGCTCGCGCATGACTGTCGCGGCGCGTTGGCCGCCTTCGACCGGATTCTGGATCGCGTAACTTATGTCGAATTATCCGCCGAAACCCATTATCAGCTGGCCTTGCACCTGGCCTGCGAACTATGTCAGAGCGATCTGCGCGTGGACGCTGAAGTGACCGGCCGGAGAGGCCGCTCCGATATCGTGGTCGAGACAGGAGACACTGTCTACGTCTTTGAGTTGAAGCTCAATGCAAGCGTGGCGGAAGCCTTGGAACAAATTGACGCGCGCGGCTATCTCGCCAAGTATGCGACCGAAGGCCAACGCACGGTCGGCGTGGGCGTGAATTTCATTCATATCCCATCGGGGCGCGGCGGGCAACGGGATACGGGTACGCCGTCTTATGCCTGGGGCGTTCGTTTGGGACCCGGGACGGAATTTTTGTTTGACAACGAAAAACCTATGCCTCTGCAAACCGGGACGGCAAGAGAACTCTCCACTGCCCTTTGACAGCTCCCGTTGAGGGCTATCCGTTAGGCATCAAGCGCAGATGTCCGTTCCGCTCCTTTATCCCACAAGCATTGCGTCAATCTCTCCATACGAACCGAGGCTGTTCCTTCCTTAACATCTCGTACGGAAGCATGTACTGCACGCCTAATCCAATGCAACTGTCAGGCACTTTCACCTTCTTTTTAGAGGAGGGGGCGGCTACTTCATGTATCCTTCAGCGAGAGCGTGCGCCACCCAATAGGCATCCGCTACGGCTAAAAACTGACGGACTGCATATGACTCGTAACCGCTTTCTTTAACTCAGTTACTCACGTCGCGCAACGCTTGCTCAAAAGCCTGGGTAGGCGGAAAAAAGAATGCATCGTCCCTTTCTCCTGCCCAATCCGCCAATTCATCATCGCCCTGCCTCAGCTCATTGCCGACCCTTTGGATGCTACACCTTATCGATCGCGATTTGCCCGTATCAACCAGTTCCAGAAGGCCGGACAGAAGTCAAATCCATAGTGCAAATTTTTAGCGGTGATAAAAACATTGGCATCAAGCAAATAAGCCATCTAAAACCTCATTCCCAGATTATGGGCAATCTTCTTGAGCGCCGATACGTTCTTGATATCCAGCAACCTCATGGCTTCGGTTAAAGTAGTTCTTTCTTCCAAGGCGCTCGCGACTAGAGCGCGGGCAAACCGCTTGCTGGCTCGGGCCACGATGCTATGGTGGTAATGTCCTCCGCTACGATTGGGAATTTTTTCCAGCCGGCTCAGTTCCTCCGCATAGGCCTGCCTGAACTGATCCCGGCTCAGTTCTTCTATATCATGGATGCGCCTAAGAATGACCAAACGGCTGACTTTGAAAAAGCGCGCCAACCGTCGGATCTCATCGGTCAATGCCTCGCGGGAGTTAAACTCCGCGGATATCGCGTTGGACGGCACCAATAATTCAGCCGCCACCTGATTGCACCAACGCTCAATGGAATGACTGGACCGCGTTGCCGCTTGCGCATTCGAAATCCCCGATTGGCCAAGGCCAAGATGCGCAATCTCATGAGCCAACGTGAATATCTGAGCCGCTTTGGCATCAGCCCCGTTTATGAAAATAAGGGGAGCTATGGGATCAAACAGCGCGAAGCCCCGAAATTCATTGACGTCCAAGCGTTGATGAGTGTTGTTGCCTACCACCCCGCTGACCATAACCAGTATGCCCTGCTCTTCCGCCCCTGCAATGAATTGCCGCAATGCCTCGTTCTCGTCCCGTAATTCCATACGGCGGGCCATATCAAATCTGAACATGCGGCCTAGCTGATCGGCAGCGTCCTCTACCGCGACAGAGGTCTCCAAGCTGCCGACGAAATTCTGCAAGAAGAGGCTTCTTTCCCTCTGCGCTTCTTCTTGATACCATGCCTGGCGCTGTTGACAAAGATAGATGGTTTTGAGCAAGTGCGGCGAGGGCCGCCTGACTTCCGCACTATCCATCGTACGGAAATCCGGCACAGGCAGTTCGTCAACGGGAGGGGTCTCGAAAAAGAAAAAGCCAACGGGCGTAAAAGTAGCCTTGGCCAAAGCTTCCAGTTGCTTTAGCGTAGGGCGTACGCGGCCGCGCTCCCAATCCATCAATCGGGGAAACCTTTTCTGCAGATCCTCTACGCTGCGTCCCGACCGCGCGCAGGCCCAACGGATCACGCTCGGATTCACTTCGATGCGAACCATGGAATTTCCTTAATCAGCAGCCTATACATATATATACAGCACGGGCGCGATATATGGGATCTATGTCTTTCCTTGCCGAAGTCTATGCAGACCTCTTCTTTGAGAGCGACCCTTACCCTTAGGTTTGGCAACTCTCTTCTTGCACAGCCTCTTAGGCGGTATGCAAGGCGCACGGGCCTATCGCCCTCAGCCTTTCACGCCGCCAATCAACAGGCCTTTGACGAAATAGCGCTGGATGAAGGGATACACCACCAGGATAGGGACCGTGGTGACGATGATCATGGCAGCTTTCAGCGTCTGGCTGGGCGGCATGAACTCCGGCTCGAACATGATGCCGAGATCGCCGCGGTACGACGCATCGCCGATATACAGGATGGAGCGCAGGATCACCTGGATGGGATACAGGGCGCGGTTGGAATTGAACACCGCCGCGTAGAACCACCCGTTCCAGTGCCAGACGGCGTAGAACAGGCCGATCGTCGTCAGGGCCGGCATGGACAGGGGCAGATAGACCTTGATCAGCACCGTCAGGGGGTTGGCTCCGTCGATCAGGGCGGCCTCTTCCAATTCGACGGGAATCGTCATCAGGAAATTGCGCATGATGAGCAACCACCACGGATTCACCAGGAAGGGCACGATGAGCAGCCAGATCGTATTGGTCAGGCGCAACCGGTCCACGACCAGGTAAAACGGAATCAGGCCTCCGCTGAACACCATGGGAATAAACACCAGCAACGTCAGGAAGGTGCGTCCCGGCAGATTGCGCCGCGCCAACACGTAGGCGCCCAGCCCCGTAACGATCAGGCACATGGCCGTCCCGACGATAGTGCGAAACAGCGTGACCCGGTACGCATTGAAAATGGTGGCCTGGCTGCCCCCGAACAGGAAGCGATAGGCGTCCAGGGTGGGCACTTCCGGAATGAGCACGAAATTGCCCCGCCGCGCCCACTCCGCCGTGCTGATCAGCGAAGTGCTCAGCACGCTCAGGAAAGGCACCAGGAAAATCAGGCTGACCAGGATCAGGAACAGGTAGTTGCCGATGTAGAAAAGGCGTTCGCCCCGCGTCGCCTTGATCGTAGGCATGCCGCTGCCCTCCTGTCGTTACCAGATTCCCGTATGCCCCATGCGATGGGCCAGTTTGTTGGCCCCCAGGAGCAAGAAGAGCGCCAAAACGGATTTGAAGAGACCGACCGCAGCCGCGAAGGAATAGCGCAGGTCTTGCAACCCGATCCGGTACACGTAGGTGTCGATGATGTCGGCCACCTGATAGACGGAGGGGGAGTAGAGCAACAGGATCTGCTCGAAACCCGCGTCCAGCAGATCGCCGATGCGGAAAATGAACAGAATGACGATCACGTGGCTGATGCCGGGCAGCGTGATGTGGCGCACTTGCTGGAGTTTGCTGGCCCCGTCAATCATGGCCGCTTCGTACGTTTCGGGATTCAGCCCCGCCATGGCGGCCAGATACAGAATGCTGCCCCAGCCCACGGTTTGCCAGACGGTCGTTCCCACCAGAATGGTTCTGAACCAGCGCGGATCGCCCAGGAAATGGCGGGGTTCCCCTCCCGTCAGCGTGATGATATGGTTGATCAGGCCGCCCTCCACGCCGAATACGACGTACACCAGGCCCGCTACGATCACCATCGAGAAGAAGTGCGGCAGATAGGAAATGGTTTGGGTGACGCGCTTGAACAGCGTATGGCGCACCTCGTTGATGAGGAGCGCCAGCAGGATCGGCGCGGGAAAGGCCCAGAACGTCTTGTACAGCGAAATCATCACCGTGTTTTCCATCACGTCCCAGAAAAAGTAGGACTGGAAAAACTGGATGAAATGCCTGAAGCCCACCAACGGCGCCGTAAAGATCTCCGCCATGGACATGTAGGGCTTCACGTTCTTGAACGCGATGATCACCCCGATCATGGGCACGTATTTGAAGATGACGAAATACGCCGCGACCGGCAGGAAGAGCAGGTAATAGAAAAGGTTGCGGCGGAACAGGCGCCAAACGGTCACGGGGCGTTCGTCATGGAATCGGGGGGCGGTCAAGGGAAAGAGGCGGCCGCAGCGACATGCCCCGCAGGCGCGCCGGGCTGGCGGCCAAGAGCCGGATCACGGCGCCATCAGGACGCGCCCTCCGGCCCCGGAGCCGGTACGGGCTGCGCCGAATAGCCGATCCCGCCTTGCAAATCGGCGTATGGGACGGGTGCGCGGACCCCGAAGCGCAGGCCTTGGAGCCTGCGCTTCGGGCCTCATTCCGCGGGCGAGCTAAAGGCCTTTGAAGGAACGGTATTGTTCCGTATACGCGTCGATCCAGTCCTGCAGGCCTGCCCGATACAGGCTGTCAACGAAGCCGTCCCATTCGGAGAGCGGACGCACCCCGGTAATGAACTTGATGGCCTCTTCCTGGTTCAGGCGATCGATGTCGCCCATGCTGGGCACGGCGTCGGCAATGGCCGCGCTGTCGTACGGTACGTCGAAGTCCTGGGGCATCTTGCCGTTGGCGTAGTCGAACACGTACTGCTTGATGTGGTCGTAGTGACGACCCCACATCGGATCGGCCGGCGCCGACCAGGTCTCAATGGCCAGACCGGCTCCCTGATAGAACTCGCCGGCGTAAATAGGTTCGCCTTCCGCTTCCTGGGACAGGCGATTCACCTGCTCCTTGCTGCTGTCTACCCATTCCCAGTCTTTGTTCTGAATGCCGTAATGCGCCGTGACCGCATTGTCGCGTACGGGGTCGTATTGCCAGTTGAGGAACCGGACAACCTCTTCCGCCACCGGCGAATTGGCGGGAATCATGTACGCCTGCGTCATGTTGGCATTGTTCGTGCCGCACAACCCCAGCGGCCCGTGCATCTGCAGCGGAAAGACGAATTCCATGCCCGGCACCACGTCTTCCAGAATGATGCGTTGCGCCAGAATCGTCATGCGCGAATACCAGCCGCAGTGAATGCCCATGTTGCCCGAACGGAGCACTTCCTCGAAGTCCATGTTGGCGAACACTTCCCGGTGGAACCACCCGCGGTTCCACCAGTCGTTCATCTTGGCCAACCATTGCGGGTACCCCGCCTGCAAATGGTAGGGCTTGATCTGGCCCGCCGCTTCGTCGTACCACCGCGAACGTCCGTATTGGGTCCAACCGCCCAGCAAACAGCCTTCCAGGCTGCCCAGATTGTTGGTGACCAGCACGGCGTCCGAGTTGCGCTCCTTGAAGGCCGCCATCGTGGCTTCCAGCTCTTCGATGGTCATGCTCTGCGCGTTGAACGGCAGGTTCAGCTCGTTGATCCAGTCCTCGCGGAACCAGCAGAAGTTCCATGTGTGCCCCATCAGGCCCAAGCGCGGGATGCCGTAGATGTTGCCGTCCTGATCCTTCATGCCGCTCCAGTTGGCTTCCGGAAACGCCGTCAGAATGTTCTGCCCCTGTTCTTCCAACAGGTCCGTGATGGGCATGATCAGATCCTTGTATTGGGTCCAATTGCCCGTGAACAGATCCAGGCGTTCGCTCCGCGAACTCAAAAGCAGATTGAGACGTTCGCGTCCGGCGGCGCCGGGCGGCGGTACGAACCCGTGCGGACGAATGCCCGTCTCCTGCGCGATATAATCCTGCACTTCCTTGTACTTCGCTTCGTCGCTGCCTTCCGGCCGCACGAGCGCAATCGAAGGCCATACGTAGACGTCTACGTAATCGTCCGCCATGTCGGCCGTAGCGCCCGGAGCCGCCGCGGGTGCTGCGCAGGCCGCCATGACGAGGCCGCCTGCCGTCAAGCTGGACAGACGCAGGAACTGGCGCCGATCAATCCTATACTGCAACGCCTTCTTCATGAAAAGCCTCCGTGATTGCGTACGTACGAATCGCATGCCCAAGTCGCCGAGACAAATGCCCGCAACCGCGGCCGAATTCAGCATCCCGCAGTCCTCCGGGACGGAGAAAAGAATTTCATCTCGCTAATCGGGTATCTTGATATTACCACAGGCCATCGCCGGCCCCAAGCCGCCAGCTGTTTGCGCGTAGCCCCCTTCGTTTTTGGCTGGCGCAGCTGAATGCGTTCTCGCCAGCGTATCCTGTACGAGGCACGGGATTGCGGACGGCAAAAATATCGCCGGCGGCCTTGGGCCTGGCCGTCGAGGCATCTTTGCGGCCGACAGCGCAGAGATACCCTCCCCGCATGAACGCCGCACCGTTCAGGAACTCGAAACGAGCCGCCGCGATCTGCGCCCGGGGCACGCGCGTCCGGCACCGGAGGCCGGGTATTGCGGTGCGTAACGTTTCAAGATCCACTCCCCTTTGGCAAGCTCGATCATCCTCCGTCCGCAGAGAAGACACGGTCTCCGTAGGGGGGCATAGTCCGACGCGTCCGGCACCGCGCAAGCGCAGGACGGCTGTTGCTGGCGTACACGCCCGCGGCGAAGAATGCCAGCGCCAAGGCTGCCAGGAACAGCCCAAGCGGCACCCACGCCGCACCTTCCTCTCTTCGATCTGCTTACGGTTCAGCCGCGCAGAGCGCCGCTCAGCGCCGGTACGGGAACCGCTTACGCGGTCGTTTCCATTTGACGCGGAAGCATTTACGGTTGAGCCAGCTCATTGCTTGCCTTGCTGGCGCGCGGCGTACGTCCGCACTGGACGTAGCCGGACATTAATAGACGGGAGCCTTTCCCCATAGCCTGCCCCAGAACCTCCTTCCCTGCTTCTCGGGCCCAAGGGCAAGATCCGGGGATCAAAATCGGGCGCGACGCGCGTTCAGTGCGTCGCGGCGCTGGCAATCTGCTTGTTGAGAGCCTGCAGATAGGCTTTGGCGCTGGCCACCACGATATCGGTATCCACGCCGCGCCCGCTGAACAGCTGGCGCCGCGGTCGGCCCTGCGCGGTTTCGGTAAAGCCCGCGCCGTTAGGCACTTCGATGCGGATGGTAACGTCGCCGTTGGCGTCCATGCCCTCCGTAACGGCCTGCACCAAATACTCCACCAAGGTGTTCTCCACCTGCACGATGCGATTGATCCCTTGGTACACGGCATCCACGGGCCCGGTGCCGAATCCGGCGTCCGTGACTTCCTCGCCCGTACGGAGATTTCTGAGAATGACCACCGCCGTAGGCACCACCGTGGTGCCGCAGTTGACTTGCACCGTTTCCAACGCCCAGGTTTCTTCCGGCTGGTATATCTCGTCCCCGACCAACGCTTCGATGTCGGCATCCGATACGTCCTTTTTCTTGTCCGACAATTGCTTGAAGCGCGTGAAGACTTCGTTGAGGGCCGTCCGATCCAGGTGGTACCCCATTTCTTCCAGGCGCGTGCGTAACGCATGGCGTCCGCTATGCTTGCCCAGCACCAGGCCTTGGCGCGTTTGGTTAAGGCCGATAGTGGAGGCATCCATGATTTCGTAGGTGCGCTTGTTCTTGAGCACTCCGTCCTGGTGAATGCCGGCTTCATGGGCGAAGGCATTGGCCCCGACGATGGCTTTGTTGGGCTGGATCACCATGCCCGTATACCGGCTGACCATGTCGCTGGTACGGTGAATCTCCTGCGTCGCGATACGCGAATTGAGGTGGTAGAAGGAAGGACGCGTGTACAGGGACATGACGAACTCTTCCAGGCTGGAATTGCCGGCTCGTTCGCCGATGCCGTTGACCGTCACTTCCACCTGCCGCGCCCCCCCCTTCACGCCGGCCAGCGTATTGGCCGTGGCCAAGCCCAGGTCATTGTGCGTGTGCGTGCTGAAAATGACGTCCCGGCCCCCCGGCACGTCCTGGATCAGTGCGCTCAGGAGCGCTTCGTACTCGGCCGGCATGGTGTAACCCACCGTATCGGGAATGTTCAGGGTGGTGGCTCCCGCGTCGATGGCGATGGCCAATACCTGCTTGAGAAAGTCGATGTCGCTGCGCCCGGCGTCCTCCGGGCTGAACTCCACGTCGCGGCACAGGCTGCAGGCGTACTCCACCATCTCGCCCACCGTCTCCAGCACTTCGTTGCGCGTCTGGCGCAGTTTGTGCTCCAGATGAATGTCGCTGGTCGCGATAAAGGTATGGATACGGGGCCGTACCGCCGGCGCAACGGCCGTGGCCGCGCGTTCGATGTCTTCGCGGTTGGCCCGCGCCAGGCCGGCGATAACGGGCGGAGCCATGGGTGCGCCTTGTCTGTCGTAGCGCACTTCGCGCCCTACGCTGGAGGCTATATGATTGACGGCCGCCCAATCCCCTTCGCTGGCGATGGGAAAGCCCGTTTCCATGATGTCGACGCCCAGCCGCGCCAACTGGCGGGCAATTTCCAGTTTTTCCTGTACATGGAGGGTCGCGCCGGGACTCTGTTCGCCGTCCCGCAAGGTGGTGTCGAACACCAGCACCGTATTGCCGCGCGCCACCTCCTGGGCGTAGGCGGGCATATCGGCAATGACGAACGCGTCCGCCGCTACGTCAGGCTCTGGCTGCGCTTGAGTTTCGACTGGCTTGTCCATGTGACCTCCTCTCTGCCCTGGGCCTCGGCTTGCGCGCGTCCAGAGCGACGCTTAGTTCTCCCTCTTGATTTCCTTGGCGTCCAGAAACTCCATCATGCGCCGCAGGTCCAGGCCGATCTCCTCGATCGGATGGCTCTGCTCCGCCTTGCGTCGCTGTCGGAATTTCGCGAGGCCGCCGTAGTATTCGTCCATCCATTCTTCCGCGAACTGCCCGGACTGGATCTCCGCCAGAATCCGGCGCATCGCGTTCTTGGTGTCTTCGGTGACGATTTTCCGGCCGCTTGCGTAATCGCCCCACTCCGCGGTATCGGACACGCTGTACCGCATGTAGGCCAATCCCCCTTCGTAGAACAGATCCACGATCAGCTTGAGTTCGTGCAAGCACTCGAAGTAAGCGATTTCCGGCTGGTAACCCGCTTCGACCAAGACTTCGAAGCCGGCCTTCACCAGTTCGCTGACGCCTCCGCACAAGACCGTCTGTTCGCCGAACAGGTCCGTTTCCGTCTCCTCGGCGAAGGTGGTCTCCAGCACCCCGGCCCGCGTGCAACCCAGGCCGCGGCCGTAGGCCAGCGCGTCCGCCAGCGCCTGGCCCGACGCATCCTGGTGGACGGCCACGAGCCCCGGCACGCCGGACCCCTCGCGGAACACCTCGCGGACGCGATGGCCCGGTGCCTTGGGCGCCACCATCGAAACGTCCACGTCCGGCGGCGGCACGATCTGGCTGTAGCGAATGTTGAAGCCGTGAGCGAACATGAGCGTATTGCCTGCGCGCAAACCCGGCTGGATTTCCTCCTTGAACGCTTGCCCCTGCACCTGATCCGGCAACAGCACCATGATGACGTCCGCGGCCGCGGCCGCGGCCGCCGTACTCATGACCGTCAGGCCGTCCGCTTCGGCCTTGGCCTGGCTGGCGCTGCCTTCATACAGGCCTACCACCACGCGCAACCCGGAATCCGTCAGGTTCAACGCATGGGCATGCCCTTGGCTGCCGTAGCCCAGAATCGCGATCGTGCGGTCTGCCAAACGGCTCAGGTCTGCTTGCTTTTCGTAGTAGATGGTAGCCATAATCGAATGTCCGTCCCTTTCGTAAGGATGTGGCAAGAAGCGCCGCCGCGATGGGCGGATTAGAAAACGGAACCGTTGGGCGGCACCCGTCCGTTGAGAGCGGCTCCGTCCGCGGCCCCCGCGTCCGCGGCGCTGCGCTTGATGGCGACGGGCCCCGTACGCACCATTTCAAGGACGTCGAAGCCGTCCAGCAACTGGGTGAAGGCGTCGATCTTGTGCGGATTGCCCACGATCTGCAACAAGATGCGGGTGGCCGAAACGTCCACCACTTGCGCGCGGAAGATTTCCACCAGTTGCAGGATTTCGGTGCGCCGGGCCGCCGGGCTCGCGACCCGCAACAGGGCCAATTCCCGCGTTACGATGGATTCCTGCGCCAGATTCTCGATGCGGGTCACGTCCACCAGTTTGATCAGCTGCTTCTCGACCTGTTCCAGCGTGCGTTCGTCGCCGTCGACCACGAAGGTCATGCGGCTGATGCCCGGTTCTTCGCTCTGGCTGACTTGCAGGCTGTCAATGTTGAAATTGCGGCGCCGCAACAGGCCCGCAACCCGATACAGGACGCCAGGCTTGTCGCGCATCCAGGCCGAGAGAATATATTTCATGGCAACGACCTCGTATGGCTGGCGGAGGGAGGCGAACGGGCGAGGCGGAACGGACCGGCGCGTCAAAAGGCCGGCGCGATCCCGCCATGCTCTTGCATGATCCGGGCCTTGGGCCGGCGAATCAGATCGTCCACCGCGGCCCCGGGCGCAATCATCGGATACACGTTGACCTCTTCCTTGACCCGGAAGTCAATGAGGAAGGGGCCCGGCTCGGCGTTGGCGGCCTGAATGGCCTGATTCACCTGGGCCGGCTCGGTGACCTTCAAGGCGGGAATGCCGTACGCGGCGGCCAATTGCACGTAGTCGGGCGACAGCACCGGCGTGCCCACGTACCGTTCCTCGTAGAAAAACTGCTGCCACTGGCGCACCATGCCCAGAAAGCCGTTGTTGATGATGGCGATTTTGACCGGGAGCTTTTCCTGCTGAATGGTGGCCAGCTCCTGCAACGTCATCTGAAAGCCGCCATCCCCCACGATGGCCCACACCAGATGCGCCGGACATCCCATCTGGCCGCCCATGGCCGCGGGCACGCCGTACCCCATAGTGCCCAGGCCGCCGCTGGTCAGGAGCATGCCGGCTCTTTCGTGCAGGTAATACTGGGATTCCCACATCTGATGCTGGCCTACGTCGGTGGCAATGAGCACTTCCGCCGGCGGCTTGAGGCGCGACGTTTCCGCCCAAATCTGGCGCAGGACGAAAGGCGGAATGAGTTCGTCGACTTCAAAGGTCAGAATGTCGTTGCGTTCGCTTTCCGCCTTGCGCGCGGCAATGGTTTCAATCCACTCCGGATGGGTATTGGGCGCAATCCGGTCGTTGAGGGCCGGCAGGGTCTGGGCCAGGTCTCCGATCACCGCCACGTCGGGCCGTACGTTCTTGCCGACTTCCGCCCGGTCCAGTTCGAAATGAATGATGGTCGCCTGTTTGGCGAAACGATCCAGGCGTCCGGTAATGCGGTCGTCGAAGCGCATGCCCAAGGCGATGAGCACGTCGCATCCCTGCACGGCTTCGTTGGCGAAAGCCTCCCCGTGCATGCCGCCCATGCCCAAGCTCAGGGGATGGGTTTCGGGCAGATTGCCCGTGCCCAGCAGCGTGGTCACGACGGGAATTTCCGCCTTCTCGGCCATGCTCTGCAAAACGTCCGCCACGCCCGCCAGTTGAATGCCGTGCCCGGCTAGGATCAGGGGGCTCTCGGCCTGATTGATGAGTTCGGACGCGCGCTGCAGTTCGGTCCCGTCGGACTGCGGATAGGGCGCGTAACCAGGCAATTCGATCCGCATGTCGTACCGGAATTCGCCCACCGCCGTTTGCACGTCCTTGCACACGTCCACCAGCACCGCGCCGGGCCGTCCTTCGCGCGCGATGTAAAAGGCTTCTTTCAGCACCAGCGGCAAATCGGCCACGTCCGTCACCAGGTAATTGTGCTTGCACACGGGTTGGGTGATGCCGACGATGTCCGCCTCCTGAAACGCGTCCGTACCCAGCAGCGTCGTGGGCACCTGGCCCGTGATGGCCACCACGGGCACGCTGTCCATCTGCGCCGTCGCCAGCCCCGTCACCAGATTGGTGGCTCCGGGGCCGCTGGTGGCTACGCACACGCCGACTTCGCCGGTGGCGCGCGCATACCCGTCCGCCATGTGGGCCGCGCATTGTTCATGGCGCACCAGCACATGATGCAGGAGCTTGCGGTTCTCGTAGTAGGCCAGCGCGTCATAGGCCGGCAGGATAGCGCCGCCGGGATGGCCGAACAGAAAGCGGACGCCTTCCCATACGCAGGCGTCCCACAGCATCTCCGATCCCGTAATGGCGCGCGGCTGGGCGGGATCCTGAAATCGCGTATCCGGAGACGGTGCATCTGCGTTCATGGGGCCGTACCTTCGTATGCCTGGGCGTTTACGAGCAAAAAAAATCCTTCCCGGTCGGGAAGGATCTGGGCGTTCTCTGCGAGCGTCCCCTGCGGCCTGCGGTCATCCTCCACCAACGCAGCATTCGTTCGGGCCTACTACTAGGCCCGGCAACAAGGGCAACAACAAGACGGAGGCAGGGGCGATAGATCGTTTCACGAGGGCAATCCGTCAGCAAGCACTCTGCCAATCCAAATCATACAGCGTACGTATCTTACCGGAAAGCGGAAGCGCTTGTCAAGTCAGGCATACCCGCGACTGCCTGACGGATTCAATCCGAGGCCTTCCTCTTGGCTTTGCGCAAAACGCAACGACAGCCGCATCGGCGTCCGCAGAATGAGGTCGAGGCCTAGGTCTTCAAGGGAAACCAAGTTTGCAGAACGCGTTTGAGTTCCAGGAAAGCTTCGTCCTTGCAGCGCCTTAAGGACACCCTCTCCGCCATCTGCTGATACAGAGACGCACTGCGCACCGTCCGCGCTTCTTGCAAAGCGGCCAGGAACGCTTCCTTGGGGCGCTCCGGCTTCGCCTGTTCCTGCTTCAACCAACCTTGCGCAACCAACCACTCGCGCAATGACGGATCGCGGCCTTTCCAACCGGCCACATTCGCTACGTGTGGCGAAGCGTTCCAAATCCATGCTTCCAGTTCTGGCGCGATGACTACGGTTCGGGCCCGACAGCCCCACGCGGAGCGTTCGAATTCGTCATTAATCTCGCACTGCAAGGCCTGCCGTTCCGTATTCTCTCTTCCGCTTCCTTCAGGATCGAACATGAGCAGACCATGCCGAAATTGCGCGGCGAAGGGGGATAGATACGCTACGCCTTGGCGCGCGCAGGCCGGATCGTGTTGCGGATGCACGAAAAATTCGGCCTTGATGGATCGTATCTGCAAGGCGTGCGTTCTCTCCAGTATGCTCCGCAAGGCATATTCCATGTCTTTGTCGGCTACGAGCAGAACCAGATCTTGCTTCATCCCAAAACTCCAGAGGCCAGCAAGGTGCCCAAATCGATTTCGTTTCGCCACTGCGACAGGCGCGGGTGTTCAGAGCCCAGCACAATATCGGTAGCGCCGCCATCGCTCTTGGCAAAACACAAAACGTCGTCCAATTGCGCTTCATTCAACAGCATCGTCGAATGCGTTGCCAGCAACACTTGGGATTCATATACGGAAGACAGGGAATCAAAAGTGGCTCTCACCGCCCCTGGATGGACTCCGTTCTCGGGTTCTTCGATCAAGTACATGCTGGCCGGCCGCTCAAGATGCGCGGCATAGGCTATCAATGTGAGCGCCGTCAGGCGCAACGTGCCATCCGATACCATCCAGGAAGGCAATTGCAAACCGCCCTTATACGTATAAAGCATGAAACGGTACCTATCCTCTGGACGTTCAAAGGTAGTGACGGCCTCCAAATCGCGCAGGACGGTGCGCAGGTGCGCGAGCCACGCTTGATAGCGTTCCGGATCCTCGTTTTGGAGGCGCGCGACGACCCATGGCAGATTCGAGCCGTCGGGCAAAAAACCGTCTATGCGCAAGGGTGGACTGGGCTGTCTGATGGCTGAGCTGTTGAGCGCGAAGCGCTGTACGCCAGTCTTCAGATATTCTTGGAACCAAGTGGCAACGGGAAAAGCCTTTTCGTCGGCCAGAAGATTACCCAGCGCCGACCGTCTCGAGCCCAACTTGAAAGAAGGGGTCCACCCCCTGCCGGACCGGAGATAAACCTCGCTATAGAAATTGTCATTGCCGTTCGGAACCTTGTTAATAACGATTTTATTGTCTCTCTTGCGGCTATTGGACAATAGGGAAGGCGGCGCTGCATGCAGCATGGGAAAGAGACTGCGTTGCGGGGGCGTCCATGCCGTAGCTGTCTTCAACAACAGCCTTTCCGCCTTGATTTCAAATTGACGTTCGTTTTCCTCGTTGCCCAAGGCCAGTTCGTAACGCGCGGCATCCAGTTCGGGCCTTAACGTCAATGCGCGCAGGGACTTGGGAATGCGCGCTTCAACGGCCAATTGCAAAACATGGCCCTGTTGTCGATACAAAAGATCTTCCGGGTTTGAACTGCGATTAGCCAGAGCCGCATCCAAGCCGTCGTTCACCAGATCGCTTAGAAAACCGATTACGTCCAAGAACGTCGACTTGCCCGAGGCATTGGGTCCCACCAAGACGTGAAAGCGCTTCAAAGGCCGTTGCACATACCTCAAACAACGGAAATTCAAGGCTTCCACCAAAGTTATCATCCCTCGTCCCCGTCAAGGATTGCGGCGGCCTACAAGGAAATTATATATTCGATCCGATGCCGCGCCGGCGCGGGCGTCGTTGCGCATGGGCACGGCAGGGCAATCATGGCGTAGGCGACGCCTCGTTGGGACGAATCCCGCAGGCCGGCATCCGTGCCGCTTAGGGAGCCTGACTCTCATTAGGTCGCGTGGACAGTTTTGATTTCCGACCGTATGAGGCGCTTTGAACCTCGCGCATCGATCACCGCGGGGAATTCCAGACAATGTCCATACGCCCCAGCGTACCCCGCTTGCAACGGGGCGCCGGAGATCGGAAGCGCCTGCCGACTGCCGCAATCCCGTTGCCGTCCGTCCGGGATTCCCAGGCCATTGGAAGGGACGCATAGCGCCGATTGCGGGCCCTTAGGCAATATAGTATATAATTTCTTTCGCAGTCCGTTGCGAAGATAGCCAGGCCATCCCCTGCCGAACGGGTAATCCTCCCATCATCCCGGACAACGCCATTGGCTTTTCCATCCCATGCCGCATTTGCACGAACTATGACAACGGCCTCCCCTGCCTCCGACGCCGCCCCGCCGCGGGCGGCCCACGCGCCCAACGGCCCCGAGCATGCGCCGCAACCCGCCATCGTCCCGCCGGACGATCTGGTCTTGGTCAAGCAAGACGTGTCACGCGAATCGCAGGATCAGTTGAGTCGCCAACCCGCAGTCTACAACCGGGAACTCAGTTGGCTGGACTTCAACTGGCGCGTTCTGCAGGAAGCTTTGGACCCGCAGAACGACTTGCTGGAACGGCTCAACTTCCTGGCCATTACGGCCTCCAACATGGACGAGTTCTTTCGCAAGCGCGTGGGCGGCCTGAAACGACAGCAGGCCGCGGGAGCCGCCAACCTTCGCCTGCAACAGGGCTGGACGCCCGATTTTCAACTGGGCCTCATCAACAAGGTCGTTACGCGCTTCTATCGACAGCAGGACGCCTGCCTGCTGCAGGATCTCCTGCCCCAACTGGAACGGCATGGCGTCAGTCTGGTCGATTACAAGGAACTTTCCGTGGCGGAGGTCAGCAGCCTGCGGGAGCGGTTCTTCCGGGACATTTTCCCCCTCCTTACGCCTTTGGCGTTCGATCCCGCCCATCCTTTCCCGTTCATCAGCAATCTCAGCCTCAACTTGGTGGTGGAAGCGCAGGACCGGAGCAACGGCAAAACGCGCGTGGTGCGCATGAAAGTGCCCCCGAACCGCGCGCGTTGGTTGCGGGTAGGCGAAGGCGACGCCTTCGTTCCGCTGGAGCAGGTGCTGATCCATAACCTGGACACGGTTTTTTCCGGCATGGACATCTTGCACGTGCATCCGTTCCGGGTCACGCGCAACGCGGCCTTGCCGCGCATCGAGGAAGAGGCGGACGATCTGTTGGAAATGATCAGCGAGGAATTGCAGGAGCGGCGCTTCGCGCCGGTCGTCCGGCTGGAGATTGCCCCCCATCTGCCCGAACATATTCTGGCCATCCTGCTGCATCAGTTCGGACTGAGCATGCAGGACGTGTATCAAGTGCAGGGACCGCTGGGCCTGGCGGATGTGCGCAGTTTGTACGGGATCATTGATTTGCCTGAACTCAAGTCCCGTCCCTGGCAACCCCAAACGCCGCCGCAATTCGCCCACTTGAACCAGGATTCCCACCCGTCCGAAATATTCCAGATGCTGAAGCACGGCGACGTGCTGCTCCATCATCCCTATCAGTCCTTCGCCAACTCCACCCAGCTGCTGTTCCTGGCCGCCGCCCGCGATCCCCAGGTCCTCGCGATCAAGCACACCATGTACCGCACGTCGGACGACTCCCCGATCGTGGACAGCCTCATTTCGGCCGCCCAAAGCGGGAAACAGGTCGCGGTGCTCGTCGAGGTCACGGCCCGTTTCGACGAAGAGCAAAACATTTACCACTCCAAACGCCTGGAAGACGCGGGCTGCCACGTAACGTACGGCCTGGTCGGCCTTAAAGCCCACACCAAGATATCCCTCATCGTGCGGGAAGAGGCGAACGGCCTGCAATCCTACGTGCATGTCGGTACCGGCAACTACCATCCTTCCACCGCCAACTTGTACACCGATCTGGGCCTCCTGACCACGGACAAGGCCATCGTCGCCGACGTCATGGATCTCTTCAACTACTTGACGGGCTTCAATCGACGGGCCGCGTACAAGAAATTGCTGGTGGCGCCCGTCAACATGCGGCGGCGCTTCAAGGACATGATCCAAAGGGAAATGGAACAGGTCAAGGCCGGCGGTTCCGGGCGCATTATCGCCAAAATGAACGGCCTGGACGACCCCGAACTCGTAGTCCAGTTGTACAAGGCCAGCCAAGCGGGGGTCAAAATCGATCTGATCGTGCGCGGGATCTGCCGCGTGCGCCCCGGCATCCCCGGCATAAGCGACAACCTCTCGGTGGTCAGCATCATCGGCCGTTTTCTGGAACACCACCGCATCTTCTATTTCGCCAACAACGACCAGCCGGAATACTACATCGGCAGCGCCGACTGGATGCAGCGGAATCTGGACAATCGGGTCGAGGCCATCGTACCGGTCGAGGACCCGGAGATGCAACGCCAGTTACGGGAAATCCTGGATTACTGCCTGGAAGACGAACGCAACGCGTGGGACATGCAAGCGGACAGCCGCTACCGGCAACGGCGCTCCCTGTTGTCCGGCAGGGACGCAGGCGACCGCATTTCTCCGCGCTTGCGCGACACGCACGCGGAACTGATGCGCAACGCCGCTCAAAAAGTCATACTGACGGAGCCCGCGCCGCCGCTTTCCCGGGCGCTTCACTGAGTAACGGCCAAACCCAAGGCCGTCGGGCCGCGCCGCCGCGGCCTGCGCAGGGGCGCTCAGGCCCGAGCGCGCAACCGTCAACCCGCCTGCCCTGCCGATGGCGGGCCGTAGTAACGTCCATGGCGCCGGTAACGGTTACGCGCGCTCCCGTCTGGGCGGCATGGACAGACCGCGGCCTGCGCCCAGCCCGCGCGGACGCGGCCCATCCTGGCGGTTCCGGCCAGAGGCGGAACGCTAAAAACCTCCGCCCTCAGGCAGAGGACGCGGGCGGACGCAGGTGGACGCGAGCTCCAGGCATTGTCCCCGCGCGCTGGAATCTTCGAACGCCTGCATGACTTCCAAAACATGGTAAGCCAAATCGCCGTTGACCCGATGATCGGGCCGACCGCGCGCCAGCGCATAGGCCATGTCAGCCAAACCAATGCCTTGCTGCACCTGATCGCTGTGCGACAGGGGCATTTCGTGCCAAGCATGGCGATCCGACTTGTGCAAGCGCCGCACGGGACCGCCGAACGTATTGGGATCCGGCACACTGAGGGAACCTTCCGCCCCGTAGATTTCGATGCGGGGCAGATTGGCGCCCCATACGTCGAACGACTGCACGACGGTGCCGATGGCGCCGGACGCGAATTGGATCGTGCCCGCGTAATGCGTCGGCACCTCGGGCCGAATGACGGCGCCTTTCAGGGGTTCGCTGGTGATGATGCGTTCGGCGAACGTGGTGCGCGTCATGCCGCTCACGCGGGCGACGGGCCCCATCAGATTGACCAGAGCCGTTACGTAATAGGGTCCCATATCCAGCATGGGACCGCCGCCGGCCTGGTAATAGAACGCCGGCGCCGGATGCCAGGATTCATGGCCGGGACTCAGCATGAAGGCCGCGGCGGCTACCGGCTCTCCAATCGCGCCTTCGTCAATGAGCTTGCGGCATGTCTGAATGCCGCCGCCCAGGAAAGTGTCCGGCGCCGCGCCCAAACGCACGCCCTGCCGCCGGGCGGCCTCCACCACGGCCTGGCCTTCCGCGCAATTGAGCGCCAAGGGCTTTTCGCTGTATACGTGCTTGCCCGCTTCAATGGCCATCAAATCGACGTCGGCGTGCGCTTTGGGTATGGTCAGGTTGAGCACGATATCCACGTCGTCGCGGGCCAACAGCTCCGGCACCGACGCGGCGGGACATCCCGTTTCGGCGCTCAGGCGCTGCGCCGCCCGCGGATTGATGTCCGCCACGCAGGCCAAGGCCAGGTGCTCGTAGAGGGCGAGGCCCCGGACGTAATTGCGGCTGATGGTGCCGCAACCCACGAGCCCCACGTTCCAGACTTTCATCGCGCGCCGCGCCTGCCTCCTGATGCCTCGCCTCAAATCGGCATGGCGCCTGCGCCCGTCTCCAGCCAATCCCGCAGGGCGGGCGCCAAAGGCGTGGCCAAGGCCGCGGCGTTGGCGCGCCACTCGGCAGGCGTACGGCATCCGATGAGAGCGAATATGTTGAGGGGATAGTTGAGCACGTAGGCCGTGGCGACTTGAGGGGGCGTCAGGTCCAGCGCCGCGCCCAATTGCCTGACCCGGTCCAGCCGCTGGAAATTGATTTCCGCCCCGTAAGCCCGGATCGCGACGCGGTCGAAGTCGTCGGCGAACGTATCCAGATTGTCCCGGCTGAAGCGTCCGGTAAAGAACCCCATGGCCAAGCTGGACCAGGTGAACAGGGGCATGCCGTTGTCTCGGTAGTAGGCGCGGTCCTGGACTCCGGCTTCGCCGCTGATGGTCAAACAATCCCGATAGGGATTTTCGACCTGCTCCGCCAAACTGAAATGGGGGCTGCTGGCCGCAAAGGGAGCCATGCCCTGGGCGCGCGCGAACTGATTGGCCTCCTCGATGCGGGCCGGCGACCAGTTGGAGCCGCCGTAGGCCAGAATCTTGCCCTCTTCCTTGTGCTGATGCAGGCGTTCCACCAAGGGCCCGACCGGCACGCGCGCGTCGTCGCGGTGCAGCAGATAGAGATCGATGTGGTCCGTGCGCAGGCGCGCCAGGGAGTCATGCAGGTCGCTGCTGAGATCGTACGGCGTCACGCGATCCCGATCCGCGTTGAAATGGCACCCTTTGGTCAGGACAAAAACTTCGTCGCGCACGCCGCGCGCGGCTATCCACCGCCCCAAGGCCCGTTCCGCGCCGCCTCCGCCGTAGTTGTGGCCGGAATCGAACGCGTTGCACCCTTCGTCGAACAACGCGTTCAGCAACGCGTCGCACTCCGCCTGGCGATCCGCATGCAACATGATCGTGCCCTGCACGATACGGGAAATCTTCTTCCGGCTGCCGGGAAAGGCTCCGTATTTCATGGGTCGATTCCTTGGCGGTGACAGGCGGAGGCCAGGCTATTCCATGGGATAGCGCAAGCCCCATTGGGCGCGAATCGTATCCAGCGTGCCCATGATGGCCAACGTTTCGGCCACGGGCATGTCGGGGCTTTCCTTCAAGCCCGCGCGCAGGCAACGATTCACCTCCATGATCTCATGGGCGAAGCCGTTGGCGATCAAGTCGGCGGTGATCGTGCGGGGTTCCTGGCCGTTGACGGTCAGGCGACAGCGGTCGGCCAGCCACCAGGGATGGGGGAGGCGGATTTCCCCTTGGCTACCCGTCAAGACGGCTTCCTGGGGCGTCCGGTCCCGAATGGATGAGTAGCCAATGGCGAGCTGGCCCTCGGGATAGCCGAGCAGGATGCCGTTGCGCACGTCCACGCCCGCGGCCACGTGCCCCAGCGTTTCGATGCGGGTAGGGGCCGTTTCAAACAGATAGGAGGCGAAGGATACGGGATACACGCCCAGGTCCAGCAACGCGCCGCCGCCCAAGTCCGGGCTGGCGAGGCGCCCGCGCACGGGCTCCGCGCTGCGGCCGCCGAAATCGGCGATCAGCATGGTCAAGTCGCCGATCGCGCCGGCCTGCACCAGGCGTTTCACTTCTCGGATGATGGGAATGTAGCGCGTCCACATGGCCTCCATCAGAAACAGATCGCGCTGCTTCGCGACCGCGGCGATTTCCGCCGCCTCCCGCACGTTGATGGCGAACGGCTTTTCGCACAGTACGGGTTTGCCGGCCTCCAGGGCCATGAGGCTGTGGGGATGATGGCAATTGTGGGGCGTGGCGACGTAGATGACGTCCACCTCCGGATCCGCCACCAATTCCTCGTAGGTAGCGTATTGCCGCGGGATATCGAATTGGGACGCCAAGCGCCGGCGCTTCTCCTCCGTACGGGAGCCGACGGCGAGCAACTCGGCGTCGGCCACTTCCTGCATCCCGGCGCCGAAACGCAAGGCGATGCTGCCCGCGCCCAGAAACCCCCAACGAATGCGAGACATAACTTGCCCTCCGTTACGCCAGCGCGCCGCCGGCCCAGAGCAGGCCGCGCCGTACGATTTCCCGCGCGGGCGGCACGTCGAAGTCCTGGGCCACATGCCCCAGGGAACAATAGAAGACGCGCCCCCGGCCGTACTGGCGCTTCCAGGCCACCGGCATCACGGTGCCGTTGACCCAAGGGGCGATTTCCGTGTCGAACAGCGTGGTGGCCAATACCTGGTTGCCCGGATCCACGTGCAGGTAATACTGTTCCGAATGCATGTCGAAATCGGGAATGCCCGCGGTGACGGGATCCAGGCGATTGGTGACGTTCACGCGGTAGTCGATGATGTTGCCGGGATGGGCCACCCATTGGCCGCCCGTCATCCATTGGTATTCCGTGTTCTGGCGGAAAGCGTCGCACATGCCCCCGTGCCAGCCGCCGAAATTCACGCCGCCGCGCACGGCGTCCAGCAGGCCCCGTTCCTGCTCCCGGCTGATTTCGCTCATGGTCCAGGTGGATACCACCAGATCCAGGGACTGCATGTACGGCGCGTCGCAATAGCGATCCAAATCATGGACGACGTCCACCTGGAAGCCCGCGTCTTCCAGCAAAGGGGCGAAGATGCGGGTGATCCGTTCGGGTTCGTGCCCTTCCCAGCCGCCCCAATTCATCAGAGCCTTCCGTTGCGCCATGCGTTCTCTCCTTATCCGAATGATCCAGGCGTCGAGTGCAGGCCTAGCGCGCCAAGGCGCCGCCGCCGGTGCGCAAGAGCAATTCGATTTCCGCTGGCGTCGCGACCAGCATGTCCCCATGCTGGGTCAACGCCAGGGCCGCCAGCAACGAACCGTACCGCAAACCGCCCGCCAGATCGCCGTCCAGGAAACCGTGCAGCACGCCCGCGGCCATGGCGTCGCCGGCGCCGAGACGATCCACGACGGTCACGGGCTGCGCGTCTTGCTGCAGTTCTTCGCCCTGTTGCCAGGCCCGGATGCCGCTGTCGCCCGCGGACATCACCACGGCTCCGACCGGGATCAAGGCCGCGAGTTGGCGCAACGCGGCGGCGGGCGCCCCTTGGCATCCGAACACGGCGTCCGCGTCGCCTTGCCCGCAGAAAAGCAGATCGATTCCCGGCAACAAGGGCAGCAAGGCTTGCCGCGCCTGCGCCGGCGACCACATTTTCGCGCGGTAATTGACGTCGAAACTGGTCGTTACGCCCCGCGCCCGCGCCTCGCGCAAGGCCCTTCGGGTCGCGGCCAAGCCTGCCGGGGACAGGGCGGGCGTGATGCCGCTGACGTGGAAGTGGCGGGTATCCATCAAAAGGTCCCAAGGCATATCGTCCGGTTCCAGTTGCGCGGCGCAGGAATCGGCGCGGTCGTAAATCACGTCACTGTTGCGCGGCGGCGCGGCGAACTCCGCGAAGTACAGCCCCACGCGGCCTGCCGGACGCCAAAGGAGGCCCGCCAGATCAATGCCGGCCAACCGCATTTCGTTGGCAATGAGACGTCCCAGGGCATTGTCAGGCAGGGCGCTGCCCCACGCGCACGCGCGCCCCAGACGCGCCAGGCCCGCCAATACATTGCCTTCCGCCCCGCCCGGATGCACATCTAGGGCGCGCGTCCGTTCCATACGCGCGCCGACAGGCACGCTCAGGCGCAACATCACTTCGCCGATCGCCGTTACGTCAAACCGCGGCACAGGCTACTCGTCTTCGGGCACAGGAACCCAACCCTTTACCATGCTCTGGCGCGCTGAACCTCCGGTCGAACCGCAACCGCGCGCACGCCGCGGGACTGCCAGGCTTTGCGCGGCCTGAAGCCGCGCGCGGGCGCGCCACACATCGCACCCGGCGAACGTAACGCGGGGCGGGAACATTGGCATTGCAACCTGCATATCTTAATATCAGGGGGACGCATCCGCGAAAACAGCGAGGTCTACCGTAGCAGGAAAGCTCATGCAATCCGTGCCGCTTACCCCTACCTTGCCCGCCTACGGCTTCGATATTCTGGCCGAATGGCCCGTTTCCGCGTTCGTCAGCACCCGCCAGGGCGGCGTCAGTCCCGCGCCGTGGAACACCTTGAATTTCAGCGCGGCGCGCGGCGACGATCCCCGCAACGTGCGCCAAAACCTGAGTCTCTTCGCCGCCGCGTGCGGTTTTGCCCGGCGCGAGCTCGTCGTGGCGGGCCAGATCCGGGCCGACGGCATCCAACAAGTCGGTCCTCGGCACAAGGGATGCAGGCTGCCGGGACAGGACGGCCTGGCTACGAACGTCGAGCGGGTACCCCTGTTTACGGTATACGCCGACTGCGTCCCTGTCGTCGCGTATGACAAACGGCGCCATGCGCTGGGCGTGTGCCATGCCGGTTGGCAGGGCACTACGCGTCGGATCGCCCGCAAATTGCTGGCGTTCCTGCAGCAGGCGTTCGGCGCGCGCCCGCAGGATTGCCTCTGCGCCCTGGGTCCCAGCATCGGTCCGGCCAGTTATGAAGTCGGGCCGACCGTCATCGAGGCCGTGCAGGCCCGTCTCGCGCCGGCCGACGCCTGTCTCCGTCCTGCCGACCGGCCGGGCCATGCCTACCTGGATTTGTGGCAGGCCAACTGCGCGCAACTGATGGAAGCGGGCGTGCCGGCGCGCCAGATCGAAATCAGCCGCCTGGATACGGCGCAACGCACCGACGTCTTTTTCTCCCATCGCGCGGCAAAGGGGCGTTGCGGCCTCTTCGGCATGCTCTGCTGGCTGGACGCCGCCTAAAGCCCGTTGCGCCGCGCCATGCAAGCCGCCTGGGAAATGCCGGAGGACAGGCGCATGCGCTTGGCAGCCCGCCTGCAGGAGGTACAGGGGCGCATTGACGCGGCGGCCCGCCGCGCCGGTCGGCGCGCCGCCGACGTTCAATTGGTCGCCGTCACCAAGGAACTGCCTTGGACCTGCGTAGAGGAGGCCTGGGCCTGCGGTTTGACCCATTTCGGGGAAAACCGCCCCGAAGCCCTGGCCGAACGGCGGCGGAGGCAGCAGGATGCGCCGCTGCAACCCCGTTGGCATCTCATCGGCCCGCTCCAAAGCCGCAAGCTCAAGCTCGTGCCGGCGGATATCGCGCTGGTTCACAGCGTTGCGCGTCCCAAAACGGGCGCTTTGCTGGCGCGCCTCGGGACCCGCGCGCAACGCCGCATTCCGGTCTTGTTGCAGGTCAATCCGGTCGGCGACCCCAGTAAACGCGGCGTAGCCCCGAAGGACGCGGAAGCCTTGGCTCAAGCCTTGGCGCCCTTGTCCGGCCTTGCGCTCCAAGGCCTCATGGCCATGATGCCGTTGCAGGCGGACGAACGCACTCTCCGGCGCGGCTTCGCCGCGACGCGGCAGACGCTGGAGGCTTTACGGCGCGCGCTCCCGGACAGCCCTTGGCGCCATCTGTCCATGGGCATGTCCCAGGATTTTGAAACAGCCGTCGAGGAAGGTGCTACAATCGTGCGCGTAGGCACTTCCCTGTTCGGCCCCCGGCCGACAGGCTAATCAGGCCCAGACAGGGCGCATCCGATGCAGGAATCGCACAGCATTCTGTTCGTAGGCGGCGGAGCCATGGGCGGCAGCCTTATGCGCGGCCTGCTGAACAAGGGCATCTGCGCGCCGTCCCAGATGGAAGTGATTGAACCCGTCGCCGGCCTGCGCGCGGCGCTGGCCCGCGACTACGGCGTAGGCGTCCATGCGGATCCGGGTACGGTCGCGCCGGGCAAGAGCGCGATCGTCCTTTGCGTCAAGCCGCAGGTCTTTCCCCAAGCCGGCCCGCCGTTGGGCGCCTTGCTGACCGAATCCGCGCTCTTGATTTCCATCATGGCCGGCGTGGACTTGTCGCAACTGGCACGCGTCACGCGTCACCGGCGCCTCGTGCGGGCCATGCCCAACACGCCCGCGCAAGCGCTGGCCGGCATGACCGTATGGAAGGCCACGGCCCAAGTGGACGCCGCGCAACGCCGCATGGTCGGCGCCTTGTTCGACGCGGTCGGCGCGCAGATGGAAACGGACGACGAAACCGACCTGGATCGCGCCACGGCCCTCAACGGCTCGGGACCGGGCTACCTGTACCTCATCGTCGAGGCGCTGATCGACGCGGGCGTGCATATCGGGTTCAGCCGGGAGCAGGCCGCGCAGCTGGTCAGGGAAACCTTCTGGGGCAGCGCGCAGCTGATGCAAACGCACCCGGAAACGCATCCCGCGGAATTGCGCAACCGCGTCACGTCACCGGCCGGGACCACGGCGGCCGGCTTGCATACGCTGGAGAAAGCCGGCCTGCGCGCGGCTTTGGTGGATGCGGTAACCGCTGCCTATGAACGCAGCCGCGCCCTGGGCGCCTAGGCATCGCGTTCTTCCGTACGAAGGGGTAACCTGCCATGTCAATACTGGCTACGCTCATTCAGATCTACTGCCTGTTGATCTTCATTCGCATTCTGCTGACTTGGGTGCCCAACATTGACGTCAGCCTGCCGCCCATTCAGATGCTGATGCGCCTGACCGATCCCGTGCTCGACATGGCCCGGCGCTACATTCCGCCGGTGGGCATGATGGATCTCTCGCCCACCATCGTTCTTATCGTGCTGCTCGCCTTGTCCCGTGCGTTGCTGTCACTTGGTTAAGGCCACTCTTATCCGTCCATGTTTCGCTTGCTGCGGTGGGGATTCAAGCTCTTAATCGTCTTCATCCTTCTGGCCGGCGCGCAGTGGGCCTATCGCCAGGCGGCCGCGGCAGGCGTGCCGCTGCCCACGGCCCTCTTGCCGTTCCTGCCGCCCGCGCCGCCGGCGGGAACCGTGCATTTCCGGGGCGTGGAGCAACAACGCCTCGCGGCGGGCGCCTGGGTTCCTGGCACTGACGTCCAGATCGTCGGTCTTGGCGGCGGCGCGGCTTCCGTATCGTTCGCCGGCGAGATGTCGCCCAAACGCGCGGGCGACGCCCTCGGCTACCGGGGACCGTGGCACGGCTTGCCGTCCACCGAATACGCCCTGCAAGGCCGCCTGATTCGCCTCACGGACGCCGACGCGTTCCTGGTCGCCTACTATGCGTTGACCATTCATGATACGGAACCCGTCGCGGCCGCGTTCCCGCCCAGCGCCAATCCCGTCTATACCGCGTGGCTGAGCGCGTCCAAGGACGCGCCCATTCCCGGCACGACCCTGGTTTTCCGCGGGCGCCATCCCGAGGGCGGCGCGGCCCGTATTGACGGCCAGACCGGAGACGCCCACGGCGAGTTCCAGGTATTGGACAGCGTCAATTGGTCCGGCCGATTGCGCGACGATCTGGCAGTGCGCTATAATCTGCGCGTGATCTTCTATACGGATGCGTTCATTCAACTGGGAGGTACCGTCCAACTGCAGCGCGCTGCCTGACTTTTCCTATCCCCATCTACGCCCTTTCCTTCGAGGACAACGTCATGACCACCATCGACACCGCCATTGATGCCCCCGTTGATCCCAAAGAACTCGCAGGATCGCCCCCTCAAGCCCCCTCCGGGGCGAATGCGGCCGCCACGCTGGCCGCGCCGCCGATCGCAGCCGACTACTACAATCTGACGGAAGCCGACGGCTGGCCCGTCGCCGGTCTCGTCGTGTTGCTGGATCGCCACCACAGAGCCGTGCGGGCCGAAGTGCATTTGTACGACAACACCACTGGCCGCCGCCAAGACGAGGCGTTGCACAACGCCAACCAGCTGCTGATCAACAAGTACTGGGGCCATACGGCAGAGGACAGCCGCCTGCCTTTGCGCGTGATGCGGACGCGGCAGGAACTGGACAGTTTGACCATCCAGCTGGACGTACGCGAAGCCGTGCCCCTCGCGTCGGACGAGACGGTCGGGTGGCAGAAATGGTTCGCGCGCGCCAATGTCCGGCTGGCCGCCGCTATCGGCATCGGCCTGGCGCTGATCGCCGGCGCTATCGCGGCGACATCGGCCTGGCGCAGCAACGCGCCGCCCGCCGCGATTACGCTGGAGGCTACGGAGGCCGCGCCGCGTACGGTCATCGGTCCCGCGTCGGATTTGCCCGCGCCGTCCGCCGCGGCTATAGCGAACGAGGCCCCGGAAACCAACGCAGTGACCGCCGATGCGGTCGCCCCGTCCGCGTCGGAGGCGGAAGAGGCCGCGCCCGCGGAGTACGTCAACCCCTTCCCTCTGAACACGAACGATCTGGATCCGAGCGAGGTCGCCCATGATTTCGCCCTGTTGGACAGAGCCGTGGTGACCGTAGGCCATGTGGCCATGCAACGCGAACCGGATCCGGATCCGGACTTCTCTTTCGCCTGGAAACCGCAAGGCACCGTAGTGCAGTTGCTCGGCGGCCCCGTATGGATCGAAGGCGAAACGGTGACCGTGGTCTGGTGGTACGTGGAAACCGCAGACGATGGGCAAAAGGGTTGGATGGCCGCCAACGGCAGCGTGACCAAGTACTTGGAGCCCCTGCCCTAGCGCGCGGCCCGGAACGTCTAGGTCCTGTTGAGGTAGGATTGCAACCAGATCCAGGCCGCCGCCAGGTACAGAAAACCCAGGAACCGATGCGCGTATGGGTCATAGCGGGTGGCCGCCGCCACCCCTTGAGCCAGCCGATGCCCCGTTCCGCGGCGTTGCGCGCCGGGCACGGTTCCGGGTCGTGGGGCAGGGGGTTCGTGCGCCCCCTCCGGGCGGGAATGACGGCCTCGGTGCCCCGCTGCGCCAGCCACGCGCGGAAGGCGGCGCCGTCATAGGCCCGGTCGGTGATCAGGGCGGGCCGCGGCCCGCCCTCCAGGCTTCCAGCAGGGCCCGGGCCTGGAAGCGGTCGTGACGCTGGCCGCCGTCACGCGCAGGGGCCGGCCGCGGCGATCCGCCAAGCCGTGGATCTGGATGCCGAAGCCGCCCCGACTGCGGCCGAGGGCGGGATCCGTCCCTTTGTTTTTGAGGGTGCCCGCCGCGCGCACGATCGTGCTGTCCAGCCGCACGGCGGACCGATCCGGATCGGCCTGCAGGTAGGCCATCCGACGCCGCCAGACGACGCCCCGGTCGCACCCACGGGCCTAGCGGCGATAGACTGAGTTCCCCTGGCCGTACGCGGCCGGCCACTGGCTCCAAGGCGCGCCCATGCGTGCCATCCAGCGCAGCGTTTCTATAAAAAGACGACAATGATCTTCCTTGCCTATGCGTACATCGGAACCGGTAATCAGAAAAGAATGAATGCAGAGTAGTCATCGTCATCGGGGGCCTTCCTCGGGCCAACAGGCAAAGAGAGGGAGAGCCGGGAGGCTAACCGCCGCAAGCTGTCCAATCCATCTCAACGCTGCCTAGCCTGCGGCTGGCCTCATCGACGCATTCCGGCAACGTGCCTCAACGACCACTCTCCCGATTCGCCGCGGGACAAAGCGCTCCTCGAGGATCCTTCTTGCGCTCCAAGCCCTGTTGGCGCACAGAGCCGAAGTCTGAACTCATGGGTATTGCGCCGTCAGCCGCGCAACGGGGCGTCTCCCACGATTTGATCCCGGCATGGACCGCGGGTCGGAGCAAAGTCAAGCCCCCGGATCCCGGGACAGATCCGGATCATCCGGCGCGATAGGAAAAGCCCTGCGTCCTGATTATGGCGACAACGATTGTCTGATCCATATTCCGTTCTTTCACATGCACATGAATACGTTGATTATCCTCATACAGAACTGACAACGGACAAAATTTGCTATTTGATCCATACACGCGTAGGCTTATTCCGTCCATGCCCTCCCGATGCGTCCGCGCCCTATGGCGGGCGCTTTCCGCCGATCGGCTCCGTGCGGCGGGCGGGCGCGATCATGGGTGCGTACGCACGGAACGTCAGAGAGAGAAGAACGCATGCCCCCTGCCCAGCGGCGAACCCCCTACGATGCCCTGTTCAAGCTGTTGATGCAGCATCCCCTGGTGGTGCTGCATCTGATCCGGGGGTTTCTGAGGCCCCGGCTGAACTTTCCGCTCCCGGAAGCGCAGTGGCAGGCGATGGACAAGGAATGGATTACGCCCGACCTGGAGCGCCGCATCAGCGACAGGGTCTGGTTGTTGCGCGACCCGGCCGGACAGCCGCGCATCGCCTTGCTGCTGGAAGGGCAATCCGGTTACGATGCCGACATGACCTCCCGCATGGCGACCTACATGCACGGCTTGCTGGAGGCGCTGGCGCGGCACGGCTTGCGCCAGGCGCACGGCGCGCCCCTGGAACTGATGCCGCTGGCGTTTCATGTCGGACCGCATCCGTGGGCTACGCCCTGGTACGTCTACGATTATTCCGCGCAGATGCACGAGGCGGTGGGCTTCCGCGCAGGCACGACGATCGATATCCACGCGTTTGCGCAGCGCGCACGGCCCGCCGCCAATCTGGTGTCCTGCGTCATCGCCTGGGAACTGGATTGCCTGCGCCGGGAAGGCCGCCTGCGCCAGGTCGGCCACGCGACGCGACGTATAATCCAGGCCGAGCTCCGGCCGCTGTTGGCCGAGGGCCCCGCCGCCTTGCGCGCGGACTTCGCGCGGTACCTGGCGACGCGCGTGCAAGGCGCGGTGCAGGGCCTGGCCTTGCGGCCGGAAGCGTTTGATTCATTGGCAGCTTTGGAGGCGGATATGGTGACCCTGGACGAAATCAAGGAAGACGCGCGGCAATTCGGCACGCAACAGGGCTTGGAGCAGGGCTTGGAGCAAGGCCGGCAACAAGGACTGGAACAAGGCCGGCAACAAGAAAAAGAGGATAGTCTGGTTGAACTCGTCGGTCTGTTCTGGGGCCAAGCCGCAGGCCAAGCCTTCCGGAAACAGTTGACGCGGCGAAATCCGAGCCGCTGGCCCGCTATACGCGACTTGCATGCCGCGCGCCAAGCAGGACGCGATCCCTTCTCTCTGCTGGATGCATTGGATTAGGTCGCGTTGAGTAGGATTGCAGCCAGATCCAGTGGATTATCAGGCAACTGATGTCGTTCTTGCCGACGACCTTGGAGGCCGTGGGCTCAACCAGCGGAACCGACTGGCGCGGCCGGTCTAGGATCCGCGCCGGCCTCAGTGTACGCAACCGGCCGCGCAGCTGACCCTATGAGGCCCTTTCACCTCCCAGGTACGTCCCTCGTGCGTCACCCTCATCTTATATGACAAGGTAAACATGACAAAATGCCTGATGCGGGGAGTCTTGGGCATGCCAACCCGAGCCCCGTACCCACAGCCGGGTGAAGGTAGAAGGGACTGATGAAGGCACATCTCAACGCTACCTGGCTCTGACTGCACTCAAAGCGCCACAGAATCTGCCTCAACACGCCCCGGATCTGCTGCAATCCTACCTCAACACGACCTAGTACTCCGTCATGTTTCTATAGATACTTGGCTAAATTGTCGACTACCATTACGTTAGGCGAAATTCCGCTTTGGACACGTATCCTTATCAATCTGACCGTGTACTAGGCGCGCAGCGTTTGAATGCGGGCGGCCCGCAGGGTCAGGGATACGGTCCCGCCCTGAACGGCCGCCTGCCTCCACCGCTCGATCATGCGGGGGCAGGTTTCGGCGACGGGCATGTCCAGCGTCAACGACCAACCCTTGCCGTCCGCTGCCGGCGCTTCCAGCTGCGCTTCGTAGATGCGTCCGCGGAACGTCATGGCGATGACGCGCGCCTGGAAGCGGATCAGATCCTCGCCGGGATAGGCACCCGCAACGGCCAGCGCATCCGGGCGAATCAAAACGAAAGCGTCTTGCGCTCCGGGCGCGCGCTGGTTCAGCCAGGCCCGTAACCAAGCTGGCAGCGCATCGGCCTGGCGCAGCGAAAACGCGTTGGCCATGCGCAGGAAGCGGGCGACGTAGACGGAACCGGGGTCGCGATACAACGCCTGCGGTTCGCCCCTGCGGAGGATGCGGCCCGCATGCATCAGCGCCACTTGGTCGGCTATGGCGAAAGCCTCTTCCTGATCATGGGTAACGTAGAGAGCCGTGATGGACAGAGCGCGCAAGACGTCCCGTATTTCCCGGATCAGTTCGTCCCGCAGCTGCCGATCCAGGGACGCCAGCGGTTCGTCCAACAGCAACAGGCGCGGGTTGGGCGCGAGGCTGCGGGCCAGCGCTACGCGTTGGCTTTCGCCGCCGCTCAATTCCTGCACCGGTCGTTTTTCGTATCCCGCCAGACGCACCAGCGCCAACAGTTCCGTCACCCGCGCGCGGATCGCCTGACGGCCCCAGCGGCGCATACGCAACCCGTAGGCGATGTTGGCCCCGACGTTCTGGTGGGGAAAGAGCGCGTGATCCTGGAACATGAGGCCAATGCGCCGGGTGTGCGGAGGCAGGGCCTGAACGTCGCGGCCCGCCAGTTGAATCCGGCCGCTGTCCGCCCGTTCGATGCCGGCCAGCAAGCGCAACAAAGTCGTCTTGCCGCAACCGCTGGCGCCCAATAGGCATGCGATGTGCCCTTGGGCCACGTCCAAATCGAAATCCTGCAAGACAGGCGTCGCTGCGTAGCTCTTGCGCAACCCCCGCACGGACAGGAAGGCCATGGCGTCAGAAATCCCGCAAGCCGGCGGGCACGCGGTCCAAGACCAGCATGGCGCTGGCCGATACGCACATCAGGATCGCGCTCATGGCCATGGCTTGCCCCAGGTTCGCGAGGCCCGGCTGGCCCAAAGCCCGATGAATGACGAGCGGAATGGTGGGATGTTGCGGGCGCGCGATGAGCAGCGTCGCGCCGAATTCGCCCAAGCTGGTCAGAAAGGCGAACAGGCCGGCCACGACGACCGCGGGGAGCAGCAAGGGCAGATCCACGTGCCGCCACGTACGGCGGGGGGAAGCGCCCAGTACGGCGCTGGCCTCGCGCAAGGAAGGCGGCAGGCGCCGCAAGGCCGGCAGCAACACCCGTAGCACGAACGGCGCAGCCATCAGGGCGTGGGCGACGGGCACGAGCCAAGGCGAGGTGCGCAACGCGCCCATGGACAGAATGAAACCCAGGCCGAGCGTAACGGCCGAGGTGCCGAGAGGGAGCAGAAACGCCGGATCCAGCCAGCGACTGACCGCCCGCGGCGCGGTGACCAGCGTATAGGCCATGCACAGGCCGAGGCTCACGCTGAGCAACATCGTGCCCACTCCGTAACGTACGGAATTGCCAATCGCGTCCAGCGGGGTCGCGAGAAACGCGTTGCCCGTTTCGCCGCGGAACAGGGCTTGGTAATGCTGGAAGGTCCAAGAGCCAGAACCTGACGATACGCTGCGCGCCGCCAGCGCGGCCAACGGCAGCAGGAACAGCAGGGTCAAAACCAAGACGAGCAACGTAAGCCCTAGACGCGTCCTGGAAGGGCCCGCGCGCAGCGGCGCCGCGTCCGGCGCTCCCAGCGCCAACGAACGGCTGCTGCGCCTCTGCAGATAGGTGTGGACGTACATGACGGCAAAAGTGATGCCCATTTGCGCCAGCGAAAGCAAAGTGGCCGTGCGCAAGTCGAAAAAACTGACGGCTTGCCGGTAGATTTCCACTTCCAGCGTCGAAAATCGCAGTCCGCCCAAAATGAGCACCACCCCAAAACTGGAGAAGCAGAACAGGAAAACCAACAAGGCCGCCGAAAGCAGGCTAGGCAGAATGAGCGGCAGCTCCACGGTGCGCAAGCGTTGCCAGGCCGTAGCGCCCAAGGTGCTGGCCGCAGCGACCAGCCTCCAGTCCAGTTGGCTCCAGAAACCGGATACGATGCGCACGACCACGCTGACGTTGTAAAAGACGTGGGCCATGACGATGAGGGCGAAGGTATGCAGCAACCGCACAGGCGGTTGGGGCAAAGCCCATGCGTCCATAAGCCATTCGTTGATCCATCCCCGCGGCCCGACCAGGGCGGTAAACGCCGCGGCCACCACGATCGCGGGCATGACGAAGGGAATCGTCAGCAGATTCCGAACGAGGCGCTGGAGCGCAGGGTGCGCCTGCTGCATCCACCAGGCGATGGGCAAGCCCACGCCCAAGGTGACGGCCGTGGAGACGGTTGCCTGGCGCAAGGTGAAGCCCAACACGCGTCCCCAATAGGGGAAATCGGGCGTCGCGAACGCCTCTCCGTTCCCTAGCCCCTGCAGATCCAGGGTCGCGCCGACGATCCGCGCGAGGGGATAGAAAAAGAAGGCGGCCAGAAAAGTCAACGGCGGCAGGGCCCACAACCCGGCGGCCGCCATCCGTCTGGGCATGCGTTGTCTATCGCAGGCGTCCGCGCTCCGGGTTCAACGCAGCATCAACTCCGTCCACTGCGCAATCCATGCCTCGCGATGGGCTTCAATGTCTTGCGGAGCGACCGGCGCGGGATCCGCCGGCACCTCCGCGAAGCGGACGAACAGTTCGGGCAGCGCCGCGCCGCGGTTGGCGGGATATACGAACATGTTGAGCGGAATGTCTTCCTGGAAGCGGAGATCCAACATAAAGTCGATGAAGGCGCGCGCCTTCTCCTCCTGGGCCGTCCCTTTCAGAATGCCCGCGAACTCGATCTGCCGGAAGGTCGCGGCCGGCAGGTTGACGTTCACGCTGGCCGGTTCCTGCCGGCCGTCGGACGCGAAAAGCACGTCCGCCGGCGGACTGGTAGAGTAGCTCACGACCAGCGGTCGTTCGCCGCTGCCGCCGGAGCCCACCGTGAAGCGTTCGAAGTAGGCTTCGCTCCAGCCGCTGGTCACCGCGACGTCGTTGGCTTTCAGGGCCTGCCAGAAGGCCTGCCACCCTTCCGCGCCGAAATAGCTGATGGTCGCCAACAGAAACGCCAGGCCCGGCGACGAGGTGGCGGGATTCTGAACGACCAGCAAGCTTTGGTAGGCCGGTTGCGTCAAGTCTTCCAGCCGGCTCGGCAGCGGCACGCCGTTATCGCTGAACCATTGGCGGTCGGCATTGAGATTGACGAAGCCGAAGTCGACCGGCAACAGAGAATGGCTCGGATCCAGCTGCAACGCGTCCGGCACTTGAGCCAGCAAGGGCGACGCGTAGGGCAGAAAAACGTCGGCGGCCAAAGCGCGGCTGAGAAAAGAGTTGTCAACGCCGAACATGACGTCGGCCAGCGGCGCTTCCTTGCTCAGGATAATCTTGTTCAGGGCTTCGCCGGCGTCGCCCAAAGCCAAGTACTCGACCTGGACGTTGTGCGCGCGTTCAAACTCGGCTAGCACTTCCTCCGAAATGTTGAACGAGTCATGGCTCGCCAACACCAACGCGGCGGGTTTTTCTGCGGTCGGCGGGGGTATGACCAATTCGCTGGCGGCACAGCCTATCAACGCTATGGCCAGAAAAGCCGGGCCCGATAGACGGAGCCCGATGCGAACCAACGTGTACATCTGCAATTCCCTCCCATACGAAAAAACTTACCCTGTCCTGGGTAAGCCTGTCAGGAACTGCTCTCGTTTCCCTACGCTGGCATTACCCAGATCAGGTCAAGGGTCAACGAGTCCGTTCTCGTTTTCTCAGCCCGCGGCAGCCAGCTCCCCTGTCCAAACAGGCAGTATAGCATGGCGAAGCCAAGAGGGCCAATGGCTTGCCTCAGGGCCTGCACGCAACGCAACGCCCACCGGGCGTTCGCCCGACACGGCAGGTACGCCCGCCTCCCCTACGAGGCGCTACGACGAGAGGAAACGCACGCAACGGCAAGGCGGCAATGAACGGAGACGAACGTTCTCCCGTCCCCGACGGGACAGGCGGGTCAAGACAAGTGCCGGCGCAACAAACGACCTGCATCCAAGTCGGCATGCAAATGCCAGGCCGATGCCTGGTAATGAAAATGCAAGGTGCCGTTGGCGCGCGAGGCGTTGCTTACCTGTCCTTGGCTGCCCGTAAAAAGGCAGGGAACCACTTTGAACCCTTGCCGGCGCAACATGGCCGTCAGCTTGAACACTTTGCCCCCGCGCGAACCGTCTCTGTCCGCATTGGCCGTGATTTCTGCGACCAGCAAGAACGCGCCTTCTTCGTCGTCCCGCGCATAGCGATACTGAATCAGTAGATCGGACGTCTCCAGGAGCGCGATATCGTCATCCGGCGCTTCCGTCATATCCAGTTTTTGCAAGGCGTTGTGCCAGAGATCTTCATCCGCCGCTTCTTCGCCTGCCCAGCGATCGTGCCACAACCGTTGGGGACGCGACAACGTCAAACCAGGCACGGCTTCTTTGCATAGCCGAGAAAATCCATGTCGAATACAGTAGTTCCATACTCGTCGTTCGAGATACTGGCTACGCTGTTCTTGCAATACCTCCTTGATAATGCTCAAGTCCGCTTTGTTTTCGGCTTGGCCCTGTTCAAGGCGTTCGGTCCTTGCCGTCAACTGCGCAAAACCGGCCTGCACGGTTGCCTGCAACGATTCCTGGTTCTGCCGCAGGTCCGTCTGGCCCTGTTCAAGGCGTTCCTGGTTCTGCCGCAGGTCCGTCTGGCCCTGTTCAAGGCGTTCCTGGCCCTGCCGCAGGTCCGTCTGGCCCTGTTCAAGGCGTTCAATCCTTGTCGTTAACTGCGCAAAACCAGCGCGCATGGTTGCCTGGATTTCAGCCACTTGCTCGCGGATAGCGCCAGCTGCCAGCCGTTCCGTTTTCCGGCTTTCATAGCTCAGAATTTCTTTAATGCCCAGCCGGATGTTGTCTATCGTCCTTTCGTCTTCAAGTTGGCCGGGCGTTGCCAGGGAATCCAGTCTCTGCCGCAATTTTTCCTGCTCCTGTGCGTACGCCGGGCGTTCAGCGTGTCCAAAGCCGCGCTGAAGCATGCGGCGGACGGTTTCTTTTTCGCTGTCGAATTCTCGGTTGACGGTCTCCGCGTATCTCGAACGCGCGAACTCATAGACCTGTATTCTTTCCTGAGCCGTGAGAACATCGCGCGCAAGCAATTCTCTTATCCCGTGGGATATGTCCAATTCGGAAATATCTTTGTCTGTGCCAGGCGCAAGGATATGGACATACTGCTCCTTGGCGCCCGACAAGTTGAAGCGCGTCACTATCTCCACTAACGACATGCGTTCCGCATGTCTGGCCAAGAGCAGAGCCTCTTTGGCGACGAACGGAGTTTCATCGAACTCACGTTCCCTTGAACGAGGCAAATCACGGAAAAATTGGCCGTTCTGCGCCGTGATCAGCCGGACGCCGGCTTGCGCCGCAGGCGTCGCGGAAACGGAAATCAAGTCCAAGGCGGATTGAGACATTTGAGAAAGAACGGACTTGACCTGTTCTTTGTTGCCCAGCAGTTCGTCGATCGCATTGACGTCAAGGCTGCTCAAATTGACCGCCGCCGCTACAACGTCCTCATCCGTCATGGTTTCCCCCTAATGACGACCGCGCGTCCCCTTGCTCCCGGCGAGCGGCGCGGAGCCTCCCGAACGGCAAGGCCCCGCGGCGGCAATGCGCGCCCGTCTTATCTGCCATCGGTGCGTAGCGCACCGACAGGACGCATTGCGCATTATACGCTACAAGACCTTGCCCTTGGGCCTGCGCCATCCCGTATAAACGCTACGGTCGGCGCGGCAGTCCCCGCGTGGCTCGCGGTAACCTGCCGCGCCTGTTCTCCGCACGGACATGCAGCCGGATTCCCGCCCTGCCAGCCGTGCGTCTCCAGCCCGTTGGCGGTCTAGAGCAGGAAAACGAGACGGGGCCGCTTTACGCGGACCCTTCGGCGGCCTGGTTGTCCGGATGCGGTCCGGACGCGTTTTCGCAGGCGCGGCAACGCCTGGGATTCGTCAGTTCCTCCAAGGAGGCCGCGCACAAGGCGAAGGTAATCCTGACCCTGTCCACGAACAACACGCGCCGCACCGTCCCCTCCAGCGCCAAATGTTCGCACCGCGTATGCTGCATAACCTCGGGCACGGGGCACGTTCGGCACAAGGACTTGCGCCACGCGTGGCCGCGGTCCGGGCTGGCTTCCAGGAAACGACAGGCTTCCGTTTCCCGTCCGCGTACGTAGTCGTAGTGATAGAAGGGGCAATCTACCGCGTTCAAGGGAGGTTCAACGGCATGCTTCAGGGCCAGACGGGGCGGAATTTGTACCCGTATACGACCTGCCCCTCCGCGCCCTCCGCGCGCAGTTTGCGGGTGACCATTTCCACGCGCATGCCGATGGCTACGTCTTCCGCCTCTACGTCGGTCAATTGCGCCGTAAGCATAGGGCCTTCGTCCAACTGGATGAGCGCGATCGTGTAGGGGGCCTGATCCTCGAAGCCTGCCGGAGGATGATGCAGCGTCGTATGGCTGTACACTTCTCCGGTACCCGCCATCCTGTGGTGCGGTCCCGCGCGTTCGCGGCAATACGGGCATACGTCCCGCGGCGGAAATATGCGCTTGGCGCATTGCGGACAGATTTCGCCGGTCAGGCTGTATCTCTGGGGTTGGGTTCTCCAGTTACGCGTGGAATGCATCAAGGACGGTCTCGGTGTGCGATGAACGGGCCCGCTCATTTCGGCCCTGCTCGCCTACTATAAGCGCGGGCAACCTTCAATTACTGCCAAACGGGAATCCTGATAGGTTTTGATAGGTCCGTTACCTGCCCCGCGCCGGGCAGGCGTCCGCCGCCCGGGCGCGCGCAGGCGTCAAACGCCCAGAACGTGCGTAATGACGGAGGCGCCGCTGCCGCCAATGTTTTGGATCAGGCCGATTTGCGCATCGGCTACCTGGTTACGGCCCGCCATGCCCTGCAGCTGGCCCGCGGCTTCCACGGCTTGGTATACGCCGGTCGCGCCTACCGGATGGCCGCGGCTTTTGAGGCCCCCTTGCGTGGAAATGGGCATGTCGCCCTCCAGGCCGATATAGGCGTCCATCGCGTAGCGCCAACCGGCGCCGATTTCGGCGTACCCCATCGCTTCCAGGCTCAAAGCGCCCAAAATGGAGAACGCGTCATGCAATTCGCAAAAATCAACCTGACGCAACGGAAGGCGGGCTTGCGCCAACGCCTGGCGCGCGCTCGCGGCCGCGGCGGACAGGAACAACGGATCGGGACGGTCGTGCAAGGCCAACGCGTCAGTCGCCGCCGCGCTGCCCAGGATGCGGACCGGGGGCAGAGGCTGGAAGCCGCCATAGGCGGCCGCGTGGCCCGCCGGAGCCAAGACGACGGCGGCCGCTCCGTCGCAGACGGGACTGCTGTCCAGAACGGTCAACGGGGAAGATACCACGCGCGCGCGGGCGTAATCCTGGAGAGTAATCTCCTGTTGAAACATGGCGCACCGATTGTGCGCCCCCCGACGATGCGCGTTGAGGCTGAAACCGGCCAGTCCGTCGTCCGGCACGTCGTAGACGTGCATATAGCGCTGCATCAACAAGGCGTTGAGGGCGGTAAAACTCACGCCCTGCATGGATTCGTATTCGGCATCGGCGGCCATGCTCATGGCCGCCGTTACGTCGGGTCCCAGCGCGTCCGTCATCTTCTCCACGCCCGTCACCAACACCAGATCGTGCAGACCGCTCGCCACGGCCATGTACCCCATGCGCAACGCCGCGGCGCCAGAGGCGCACGCGGCCTCCGTCTTGATGGCTTCCACCCCGCCCAAGCCGCAAAAATCCGCGATGCCCGCCGCCAGGTTTTCCTGCTGGGCAATGACGCCGCTGGCCATGTTGCCGACGTACAGGGCGTCCACGCGCTCCACCTGCGCTTCGGCCATGGCGGCGGCGCTGGCATCGAACGCCAGATGCTTGATGGACCGATCCCAGTGTTCGCCGACGGGAACCTGCCCCTTGCCTACGATGCAGACTGCGCGCATTCCGTTTCCGCTATAATGCCGTTGGCGCCGACAAGCCATGGTCGCCGGCCGCGCTTCCCAGCGCATCCGCTATTATAGTCGCAAGCGCGGAGCGCGGGCGCCCGCTGGACGCCTGACGCATCCGCCCCAAGCAAGTCGTCCGTATCATGACCGTACTCCAGGGATCGGCCCCGCGCGTAGTCGCCATCGGCGGCGGGACGGGATTGCCTGTGCTTATGCGCGGGCTGAAACGTTACACGCCCCACATCACCGCGATCGTGACGTCTGCCGACGACGGCGGCAGTTCCGGGCAGCTGCGGCAAGATTTCGGCATTCTGCCCCCGGGCGATTTCCGCAACAACATCGCGGCCCTCAGCGAATCCGAAGAGATCTTCCAACTGTTGATGCAGTATCGTTTCGGCCGGCACGAGGGTCTGGGCGGACATGCCTTCGGGAATTTGCTGATCACCGCCCTGGCCTCCATCTACGGCAGTTTCGAGACCGGCATGCTCAACGCCTGCCGCGTGCTGGCCGTCAAGGGCCAAGTTTTGCCCAGCACCTTGGAAACGGTGACCCTGTGCGCGGAGATGACTGATCCGCAAGGCGCAGACGCGGCCTCCCGCATCCTGTTGCGCGGCGAAAGCAAGATCGGCGCCGCGCAAGCCCGCATTCACCGCGTCATGCTGGATCCGTCCACGGCCAAAGCCTTTCCCGGCGCGATCCAGGCCATCCTGCAAGCGGATCTGATCATCGCCGGTCCCGGCAGCTTCTATACGAGCACCCTGCCCAACCTGTTGGTACAGGACATCCGCGCGGCCGTGAACACGGCCAAAGCCCCCAAGATTTTCGTCGCCAACATCCTGAATCAGCAGGGCGAAGCCAGCGGCTACGCCTTGCAGGATTACCTCGCGGGGTTGGACAGGCATCAAGTGCTGGGTTTTGATCACGTCATCGTCAACGACCGGATCCTGGAATCCGGCAACTGGAAACGGCTGGAATGGATTCGCCTGAACGGACATCCCGATGCGACGCGCTGGCGCATTTTCGCGGCGGACCTCATGGACGCCGAGGTGCCGTGGCGGCACGATTCCCGCAAACTGGCCCGCCTCATCATGAACGTGTATCAGGAAGTCCGGCCCGCGCGCGCGCCGTCCGGCCCGCATGCGCCGCGCGCCGCCGACCGCGCGCCGTGATTTCGGCCAGAATCCCGATTTCCCTGCATAATCGCCCTTTGAATTATAATAGGGCATCGCATCTCGCCGCTGAGTCGATTCTGAAGCGGCGAACGCGGTTGGATCAGACTTGCGTGAGAGGATACAATGACACTGCGAATAGCCGTTAACGGGTTTGGCCGTATCGGACGCCAAGTGGCCAAGGCGATCCTGGATTACTATCCGGACGACCTGCAACTGGTGGCCGTGAATGATCTGGATGACGCCGATACGTTCGCGCACCTGTTCAAATACGACTCCAACTACGGCACCTACGCCGGCGACGTGCAAGCGGCAGACGGCCAGCTGGTCATTAACGGCCAGTCCATCGCCCTGCTCAAGGAACGCGATCCGGCCGCTCTCCCCTGGCGCGAGCTGGCCATCGACGTCGCGGTCGAGAGCACGGGCATCTTCACCGACCGCGCAAATGCCGGCAAACATTTGCAGGCGGGCGCCAAGAAAGTCATCATCAGCGCGCCCGCCCAAGGCGAAGATCTGACCCTGTGCCTGGGCGTTAACGAAAGCGCCTACGAGCCCGCGGCGCATCACGTTCTGAGCAACGCCAGTTGCACGACCAACTGCCTGGCCCCGGCCGCCAAGGTGGTGAATGATCGGTACGGCATCAAAATGGGGCTGATGACGACCGTGCATGCCTATACCAGCGACCAAAGGATCCTGGATTTGGTGCATTCCGATCTGCGTCGGGCGCGCGCCGCCAATCTGAGCATCATTCCCACCTCAACGGGCGCCGCCAAAGCCGTCTCGCTGGTGATTCCGGACCTGCAGGGCAAGTTCGACGGCATGGCCATGCGCGTGCCTACCCCGACCGTCAGCGTAGTGGATTTCGTGGCCGAAGTGGAAAAAGCCGGCACGACCGAGGATTTGCTGGCCGCTTTCGAAGAAGCCGCGCAAGGTCCCATGCAGGGGATCCTGGCTGTGAACCGCGCGCCCCTGGTCAGCACGGATTTCAAGGGCGACACCCACAGCAGCACCGTGGACGCCGCTTTCACGTCGTTCTACGGCAATCTGGTGAAAGTGGTCACTTGGTATGACAACGAATGGGCGTACAGTAAGCGGGTCGCGGATCTGGCCAAGTTCATCGGCGACAAGGGCCTCTGAGGCCGCGCGGGGAACTGGGGCGCGCGGCGCCGTTGCCTGCGAGCCAGGACCGTGAACAAGAAAACCGTACGGGACATCCGTTGGCGCGCGCGCAGGGCGCTGGTGCGCGTTGACTTCAATGTGCCCCAAGACGCGGACGGACGCATTACGGATGCGTCCCGCATCGCGGCAGCTCTTCCGACTTTGGAGTACCTGCTGGCGCAAGGGGCGAGCCGGATAACGCTCATGAGTCATTGGGGACGGCCCCGGCCGGGCGAGGAGACGCGTTATACGTTACGGCCCGTGGCGGAGCGCCTGGCCGCGTTGCTGCAACGGCCCGTGCAGTTGATAGCCGACCTGGACCGTCCTTTGCCCGACCCGTCGCCGGCCGCGGCCCCCGTTCTGCTCCTGGAAAACACCCGCTTTCACGCCGGGGAAACCCAGAACGACGCCGCCCTGGCGCGTCGCTACAGCCGTTTCGGAGACGCGTTCGTGAACGATGCTTTCGGTTCCCTGCACCGCGCCCACGCCAGCACCGTAGGCGTGGCGCACTGCCTGCCCGCCGTGGCCGGCCTGCTGGTCGCCAAGGAACTGCGCTATCTCTCCCCTTTGTTGTCGCAGCCGCGCGCCCCGACCGTCGCGCTCATGGGCGGAGCCAAAACCAGCGACAAAATCGCGGTCGTCCACCGTTTGCTGGAACAAGTGGACGCGCTCCTGATAGGGGGCGGCATGGCCAACGTCTTTTTGCAGGCCCAAGGCCATGACATGGGAGCCAGCCGGGTTGAAAAGGAAGCCCGGCCGGACGCGCAGGCGCTGTTGCGGCAGGCAGGAGACAAAATCCAGCTGCCGACTGACGTTCACGCGGCCCGCGCCGTATCCGCGGACGCGGAACGGCGCATGACGCCGGTGGAGGCCGTGCCGCCCGGCTGGATGGCGCTGGATATCGGCGAGGCCACCATCGCCCACTTCGCCAATCGTCTGGCGGGCGCCGCCACCATTTTCTGGAACGGCCCCATGGGCGTCGTGGAAGTGCCCCCGTTCGATGCCGGCACGACGGCCTTGGCGCAACGCATGGCGGAGTGCCGCGCGGCCGTTACGATCATCGGCGGCGGGGACAGCAGCGCCGCCGTGCATAAGGCCGGCTTGGCGGCGGCCTTTACGCACGTATCCACAGGCGGCGGCGCTACCCTGCAATTCCTGGCCGGCCAGGAATTGCCGGGCTTGGCCGCGTTGGCGGATGCCGGCGAGTAGGCGCGCCCTATGGGTTTCTGGAATCGGTTGCGTCGCCTTTTCGCTCCAGGCAGAGCCGCGGCCAACCGTTACCTAGACGTCTACATTCTCAATTTTCGGTGCAACGAGCCTTTGGCGACCCAGATCGACCTGTATAACGATCCCAGTCCGGCTGACGAGGGCGCCGAAGCCGCGTTTTTCGTGCGCAAACTGCTGTCCACCTCCGGCCTCCAGCGCTGTTTCGCCACCAACGAAATCCAGATCTGGCTGGATCGCAATCGCCGCGTCGTCAATTACGAAGTGGAGGGCGGGCGCTGGCTTGCCCCAGAGGAATACGAAAAGGAAATCGGCCTGTTCCGCGCGCGCATGGCAGAGCAGGCGCAAGTCCCAACCAAGCATGAGGATTAAGGCTATGGCGCGTACGCCCCTGCTGATAGGCAATTGGAAAATGAATTTGGATACGGCGGACGCGCGGGCGTTGGCGACTGCGATCCGCGCCGGCGTAGAGGACGCGCCAACCGTCGAATGCATCGTATGTCCCTCGTTTCCCGCATTGGCGGTCGTGCGGGACGTCCTGGCCGGGAGCCGGGTGGGCGTAGGCGCCCAAAACGCGCATGGAGCGGAGCGCGGCTCCTATACCGGAGAAGTCAGCAGCCGCATGTTGCGGGACTGCGCGACCCACGTGATCCTGGGACACAGCGAACGGCGCCTGCACAGCCAGGAAACCGACGCGGACGTCAATCGGAAAGCGCAGACGGCCCTGGCCGCCGGCTTGATCCCCATCATCTGCGTAGGGGAAGACGAAAGCCAGAATCAGGCCGGCGAAACCCGCGCGGTCGTGAGTCGGCAGGTCACCGCGGCCTTGGCGCAGATCGAGGCGCAGGCCGCGGCCCGCCTGATTGTGGCCTACGAACCCGTCTGGGCCATCGGCACCGGCAAAGCCGCTATGCCCGCGTGGGCCAATGAGGTATGCGGCGAAGTGATTCGGGCCTTGTTGGCCGACCTGTACGACGCGCGCGTAGCGGAAACCGTGCGCATTCTGTACGGCGGCAGCACCAATGCGAGCAACATCGAGAGCTACATGGCCCAAACCGACATCGACGGCGCGTTGATTGGCGGCGCCTCCTTGTCCAGCGTCGAGTACGGCGCCATGGTCGCCGCGGTCGCCCGCCAAGCCGGATAAACCGCCCAAGGGAGGCCCTGTTGCCCTGACCCGATCGGGGGCGGTAGAGGAAGGCCTGCTTCTTCTCTTTCTGCTGGCCGGCTTTCTGTCGCTGCAGATCTGGCTCAACCGCCGCGTCAATCAACAAAGCTATCGGTTCCTGCATCTATGCACGGGTTCGGATCAGGTGGCGTTGCTCGGCCTGTTCCTGCTGTATCTGCCCGGCATTGCCCTGCACGAAGGGACGCATTGGTGCGCAGCGTGGGCGTTGCGCATGAAGCCCCAGTCCCTGTCGCTGTGGCCCGCCAAGACAGGCCCGCGCATCCAATTGGGCAGCGTCCGGATGCAAAGCGCAGGCATCTGGCGCGAGACGTTGGTCGGCTTGGCCCCCTTGGCGGTCGGAACCGCCGTCATCGCGGCGATCGGCACCCGCGTATTGGGCTTGCAGGATCTGATTCTGCTCGCGCTGCGCGGGGAACCGGGACAAATCTGGATGCGCTTTCGCGACAGCCTAGCCGCCCCGGACGGCATTCTGTGGCTGTATTTCGTTTTCGCCACGGGCAACGGCATGTTGCCCAGCGCCAGCGACAGGCGTTCGCTGGCGCTGGTGATGTACTACCTGGGCGCAGGGGTAGTGCTCTTCGCGCTCGTTGACCGGATCAGCGCGGAGGTATCCAGCGCCTGGTTGTCCGCGTGGCTGGCGAGCCTGATTCCCTCCCTGCAGGCCCTCAACAGTTTTCTGTTACTGGTGATTTGCCTGAATCTGTGGCTGCTGGCCTGGCTCAGCTTCTACCTTTTTCTGGTCCGCCTCCACCGCCGTCCACGGCGCAACGCCCGACGCGCAACGTAGCCGCCGCGTCGGGCGCGTGCCGAACAGCACCTGAAGCCGTCACTGCAAATGCCGATCGATCTGGGCCCTGAGGGCGGCCTTGGGCTTGAAACCCACGATGCGATCGACGGGCTGGCCGTCCTTGAACAGGATCAAGGTGGGAATGCTCAGCACGCCGTATTCCTGCGCGGTAGCCTGATTGGCGTCCACGTCCAGCTTGCCCACGGTCAACTGACCCTCCAGCTCCTGCGCGATTTCCTCCAGCACGGGCGCAATCATCTTGCAGGGGCCGCACCATGTCGCCCAGAAATCCACCAACACGGGATTTTTGGCGTTCAGTACTTGCGTTCCGAATTCACTGTCGCTTAACGTCACCGGGTTGCTCATGCCTACCGTCCTCTCTGGACTTGAACCGAATGGGGATTATACACCGTCGAGACGGCGCGCCGGTACCTGCCCCTGCAGGATACGCGTTAGAATCCGCGCGCAAGCAGGCCGGTCCCGCCCGGCGGCTTCCGCGCTGTCGCAGGCGGTTGGGGGCGGAGGGCGCGTTGCCCGCCGTACCCGGCGCTGGCGGAGCTGCAGATCCTAGGCGCGGCGCTACCGGAATCCTAAGGCATACCGGACAGGGACGCGCCGCGCCCAAGAAAGGCACAGCTTCCAGCCAAGGATGATATGATTCAAGCGTCATTCCGCCCTTTGAACCCCGCGCGGTTCCTGTACGGCTCATCGCAGATTGCAAGGCTCGCATGCGTACGCAGAACCCATGAATTCCCTGGAGCGTCTTACCCATCTGGGGCAAAGCTTCTGGCTGGATGAAGTTTCGTCACCCGATGAATTGTCCCCTGAGTCCTTACAGCAGCTGCTCGCGATGGGATTTTCCGGCATCGCCGGCTACAGCGTTCTCTCCGAACCCGCGCTGAAGGAAGGCGCGGGCTACGATCGAAGCATACTGGATATCGCGCACGCGCGGCGCACCATCGATGCCGGAGGCATCTATGAGCAGTTGCTGTTGCAGGATATCGCCTGTCTGGCCGACGAATTGGGATCCGAGTACCTCGAGTCCCGCCAAACCCGCGGTCTGGTCTCCATACCGATGCTCCCCTTGCCTTTCGACAGCGCGGACGAGGTACACGAGTGCGGCCACCGCTTGGCGCGTCGCCTGAATCGTCCCAATATCGTAGTCAAGATTCCCGCTTCGCCCCACGGCATCGCCGCGGTGCAGAGCCTGGTGGCCGACAACGTCAGCGTCTACGTCGCCGATCTGCGGGATCGCAAGCGGATTGCCCAAGTCCATGATGCCTATCTGGCCGGGTTGGAGCAACGCGTAGCCTCCAATCAACCCATCGCTCAGATCCACTGCCTGGCCGGGGTCAATATTGCCGGCATCGACGACTGGGTCGACATGCTCCTGGACGAAGCCATTGCGCAAGAAGAAGATCCGGAGCTCCGGATTGAATTGGAAGGGTTGAAAGGCAAGGCCGCCATTGCCACCGGTCGTCTGGCGGCCGCCATGGTAGCCAATCGCGCCCGCGGTCCCAAGTGGAATGCTTTGCAGCGCTTGAACGGCAATCCCTTGACTTTGGTATGGGAACGCCTGCTCCCTACGCAGGCCTGCCAGGCTGCCACCTATTTTGACAGTTTGATAGGGCCGCATACCATTTGCGCGCTGTCGCGTACGGATCTGGCCGAACTGACCGCGCACGTCGTGCCTTCCGTTTCCCTCTTTCATGGTTACGCCCAATCCCATGCCCTTTTTTCCGCCTTGGCCCGCGCAGGACTTGATCTCGATCGGGAATCGGATTCCGAAGACGCCGTTCGCGCCGAAAAGAACCATCTGGCCTATTTGGGCGCGCTGGAAGTCATATCCGAAAAAAGGATCGCCGCCGCGTTGAACGCCTGAAACGGCTTGGGCGCGCCCCGTCCTTTGAGGCCTCGGACGGGCGCGCCGCGCGGGGCCAGGCGCGCCTGGTCGGAATCCCGCTCGGCAACCAAGAACCCGGCGGCCTGCGAAAGTCCGCGCGCGATCCCTGCGCGGGGGGTTGCGCACGCCGCGGAGCCGTCCGTCCCTGCCTTTCTTCCTTGTCCGGGACAACCCGGAACCTCCCCAGTCCCTAACGTCAGAAACGCCGTAGCCCCCGGCGCATGTATCCGCGCAGTCAGGCAGACGCCTTGCGTTGAGCCAGGAACTGCCTGAATTCGTCCGCGCGCAGAACGGGAGCCTCATCCGCAGGCGGCGCCGCGCGCCTCTCAGCGGCCGGGCCGTTGCGCTCGCCCTGCAAGGCCCGAAACAGGGCCTCGATGATCGGATCGAGGGTAACGATGTAATGAGCGATCAATTCTGGGTCGGACGGCAGATTCAGTACGAACGTCAGGCCTCGAATGCCGGCCAAACTCCCATCCAGCATGGCTTGGGGACAGGATGGCCGCGCGTGCGACCGCATAGCTTCCGCGAGGCCGGGCAAGCGTCTCTCCAAGACGCTGTCCGTCGCCAACGGCACGATTTCCTCCCGACTCGGGCCGGTGGCCGGCCAAGTGCCTCCGACCGATATCAGCCAATCCGCCTCTTCCACGTCGCAGGCGTAACGCATGCGCTCTTCTATGACGTAGCGATGCCCGGGGCACGGCTCCTCCCCCAAGTAGACAACCGGCACCGCCAATTGCGCCACGGCCGCGCGGAGCGCGCGGCTCAACTCCGCCTGAAAGCGAGGATAGTGCAGAATGGCGGTCCGCACGGCCAACGTCAAACCCGCCTCCTGCAATCAAGCCCGGACGCCGCGGCCAGCGAACCGTCGCCGGCAACGCCGGGCAGAGAGGTAGGGGCGCGCCGCCACGGCCAGCCAAGCGGTAACGCGCGTTATCGCTTAGTGTATTGCGGCGCTTTACGGGCGCGCTTGAGACCCGGTTTCTTGCGTTCCTTCTGGCGCGCGTCCCGCGTCAGCAGGCCGGCCTCTTTCAAGAGCGCCTGCAGGGCTTGTTGGCTCTCCGAGCCCTCGGTCTCGCCCTTGACCAGCGCGCGGGCAATGCCGTGACTGGCCGCCGCGGCCTGGCCGGCTTCGCCGCCGCCCTTGACGTGAATGCTGATGTTCACGGTTTCCAGCCGATCCGTTACCTTGAGCGGAGCCAGGACTTGGGCGCGGCTGGCTTCCCGCCCAAAATACGCCTCCATCGGTCGGTCGTTCACGACCAATTGCCCTGCGCCGTGGGCGAAAAGGCGGACGCGGGCGGACGCGGTCTTGCGCCGGCCGTTAGCTTCTACGTAGCGAGTCTCCATGGCATGATCCCCTATAGGTCTACAGGGCGCGGCTTTTGCGCCTGGTGCGGGTGTTGGGACCCGGCATAGACTTTCATTTTCGTCATCTGGGCGCGGCCCAAACGCGTCTTGGGCACCATGCCCTTCACCGCGCGGGCAATGACCCGTTGCGGAAACTTGGCCAACTGCTCCTGCAAGACCGTACTGGTCAGGCCGCCCGGATAGCCGGAATGGCGATGGTAGTGCTTGGCCTTCAGTTTGTTGCCCGTCACATGGATTTTGGCGCAGTTGATGACCACCACGTAGTCTCCGTTATCGACGTGGGGCGTGTACGTTACCTTATGCTTGCCCTGCAACAGTTGCGCAATCCGGGTCGCCAGACGGCCCAAGGTCTGGCCTTCCGCATTGATCAAAAGCCACTCGCGCTGGGCATGCGCCCGTTCCGCGCTCAAACTGAATGTACGCATACCGGTTCAACTCCTTCTCAGTTGCGAAAGCGGCGCGGCATACGCCACATGGCGCAACACCAGCCCTTGCGCCGGCGCCGGCGCCGGGCACGCCCGCGCATCGACGGCCGCCAGAATACGCTGGATTTCGCGCCGTCCCCATTCATGCCGTCCGACTTTGGCCAAGACGGCCACCAGGCGACGCACCATGCGAAAAAGAAAGGCATTGGCCGTCACGGTCAACGTCAAGCGACGTACGCCGTCATCCGCGCCCAGGCCGTCAGCCTGCAGCGCGCCTTCGTCTTCCCAGCGCGCGCGCATCAGCGTACGCACCGTGCCGCCTCCATCCGGCGCCGGACCGAAACCCGCGAAGTCCCGCGTGCCCAATAACAGTTCCGCCGCCTGGTTCATGGCTTCGGCATCCAGATAACGGGGACTGTACCAACTGGTCCGCGCCTGCAAGGGCCGCCGCGTACGGTCCGGCCGTACGGTGGGATGCAGTACGTGGTACCGATAGGTACGCGCCAAGGCATGCAAACGGGGATTGAAGTCAGCGGGGGCGGGATACAGCTGGCGGAGCGCGATGCCGGCCGGCAAATGGGCATTCCACGCCCGCTGCAAAGCGGCCAGGGCATGGCGCCACTGCACGTCCACCGCGATGACTTGACCGGACGCATGCACGCCGGCATCGGTGCGTCCCGCGCCCATCACCCGAAGCGATTGCCTCGTGCAGGCCTGCGCGGCCCGTTCCAGTTCGCCCTGGATCGTCGGGACATGCGCTTGCCGTTGGAAACCGCGGTAATCCGTGCCGTCATACGCTACGAGGCCAGCCACGCGCACGACTGTCGCGTCCCCTCCGCGGCGCGGCTAGGGCGCGCCGGCACCCTTGTCTACGAACTCCACCACCGCCATGGCCGCCGAGTCGATCCGGCGCGGGCCGAGCTTGATCATGCGCGTATAGCCGCCCGCCCGCGTTTGATAGCGCGGGGCCAGCGTCGCGAACAGCCGTTCGACCGCCGCGCGGTTATGCCCCAGGCGAGCCATCAGCAACCGATAGGCATGCACGCGGGAGCCCGCCTTGCCGGCCGCTTCCCGGACCAACCCCCGTTTGGCTTTCGTGACCATCTTCTCGACCGCCGGTCGCAGAACGCGGGCTTTGGCTTCGGTCGTCACAATGCGTTCATAAGCGATCAGATCGCACGCGAGATTGCGCAATATGGCCTGGCTATGGCCATGCGTGCGCCCTAAACGCGTATGCCGTATTTTGTGTCGCGTACTCATGGGGCCTGCTTTCCTGTTCTTGCGGAAGGCCGCTAGCTGGCAAGCGCCGCGGGCGGTTCGACGCTGACGGGATCCAGTTCCTCGCCTTCCATGCCGCTGTCCGCGTCGCCCTCCGCGCTCTCTTCCTCTTCCAGGTATTCCGTCAGATTCGTGCCGGGAAGATGGAGCAGATCATGCTTGCGCAACTGCACGATCAATTCGTCCAGGGATTTCTCGCCGAAATTGCGAATGGCCAGCATTTCCCCGCGCCCCTTCTCCATCAGCTGGAACAGTTCGCCCAAGGTGGCAATGCCCACGCGTTTGAGGCAGTTATAGGTGCGTACGTTGAGATCCAGATCCTCAATGGAAGAGGCGAACAGTTGATTGGGCAGCTCTTCTTCCACCTCCTCCACGACCTCCTCCACTTCCTCGCTGTCCGTGAGCAACACCTTCAGGTGGTTGACCAAAAGGCGGGAAGCCTCTTGCACGGCTTCCAGGGGCGCCACGGAGCCGTCCGTCCATACTTCCAGGGCTACCTGATCCAAATCCGTCTGCTGGCCTACCCGGTGGTCTTCGACCGTGAAGGCAACCCGCCGGATAGGGCTGAACATGGCGTCAATGGGCAGGAAACTGGCCGGCAGGTTCACCCGCTCCTCTTGCGGCGAAAAGCCGTACCCGCGCTCCACGATCAGATCCAGTTCCAGATCGGTATCCGCATCCGCGGTCAGGAGATAGAGCTCCGGATTCAGGATTTCCACGTCGCTGCTTTCGTCGATGTCGCCGGCCGTGTATATGCCCGCGCCCTGGACGCGCAGGGTCAAAGTCACCGAGCGGCCGGCGTGGGAGCGCAAGGCGATTTCCCGCAAGTTGAGAATCAGCTGCGTCGTATCCTCGCGCACCTGGGGAATGGGCGCGAATTCATGATAGATGTCCTGGATGCGCACGGCCGTAACGGCGGCCCCCCGCAGGCTGGAGAGCAAAACGCGCCGCAACGACACCCCCAAAGTGGTGCCGTACCCGCGCATCAGGGGCTTCAACTGAAACTTGCCGTATTTTTGGGTCGCGTGTTCCGTATACAGCTTGGGCAGAATGGAATTGCGCAACGGACTTCCTCCGTGAGATGCCAACGCGTCCGCCGTCAGTCAGCGGGCACTGTAGTACTCGACGATCAACTGCACGTTCAAATCGATCCCGCCCAATTCCTCCGGGGCGGGCGTATGCAGAACCTGGCCCTGCATGGCCTCGGGGTCGAAACTCAGCCACGAAGGCCGCGTATCCACCGGTTGCAAATCGGCATGGGCGAAATACCGGTTCTGCTTGCTGTGGGCGCGCACCGCGATGAGATCCTCCGCGTGGGTGGCGAAAGAGGGGATATTGACCTTGCGGCCGTTCACGCTGAAATGCCCGTGCATGACGAGCTGGCGGGCCTGCGCGCGGCTGGAGGCCAAGCCCAAGCGATACACGACGTTATCCAGACGCGTTTCCAAACGCCGCAGGAGTTCGTCGCCCGTCAGGCCCTGGGCGCGCGTGGCTTCCCTGAAATAGCGCCGGAATTGCTTTTCGTAGACGCCGTAGATGCGCCGCGCCTTTTGCTTTTCCCGCAACTGCAGGCTGTGGTCGGATTGGCGCCGCCGCCGGCCCATTTGGCGCTGGCCGTGTTCGCCCGGAGCGTAGCCCTTGGTGTCGAAGGAGCACTTGGGCCCCAGGCAACGCGTGCCTTTCAAATAGAGCTTTTCGCCTTCGCGGCGGCACAGGCGGCACACCGCATCCGTGTATCGAGCCATGAACTTACCTCGAAATCGCCGTTCGGTACGGCACAGTCAACGGGCAGGAAACCGCCATCGCGTCAGGCGCGTCGCTTTTTGGGCGGACGACAACCGTTATGGGGCAGGGGCGTAATGTCCGTGATGGACTTGAGTTGCAGGTTGGCGGACACCAGCGCGGACAAGGCGTTCTCGCGGCCCGGGCCCGGCCCTTTGACGAACACGCGCACTTCGCGCACGCCGAAATCATTGTACGCGCGGGTCGCGGCCTGCAACCCCGCCTGTCCGGCCGCGTACGGCGTGCTCTTGCGGCTGCCGCTGAAATTGCAGCAACCGCTGCTGCTCCAGCACAGCACCGCGCCCGTGGAATCGGTGACCGTCACGATGGTGTTGTTGAACGTGGCCATAATATGCACTTGGCCGGAATGCACTTGCCGCCGATCGCGGCGCGCGATCCGCCCTGAACGTCGAGCCATGGGCCTCCTCCGTTAGTCCCTGCCGGCCAGCGGCCTAGTGGCCTCCGGCCCGCCGACGGCCCGCGACCGTCAGGCGGCGACCGCGCCGCGTACGCGCATTGGTGCGCGTCCGCTGGCCCCGCGAAGGCAAGTTGCGGCGATGGCGCTGGCCGCGATAGGATCCGATTTCCGTCTGCCGTTTCAGGTTCATTTGCACTTCGCGGCGCAAATCGCCCTCTACGGCGAGACGGCTGTCAATGCATTCCCGAATGCGACCGACCTCGCTTTCGCTCAGATCCTTCACGCGCACCGCGGGATTCACCGCCGCCGCCGCGCAGATCCGCGCGCTGGTCGTCCGGCCGATGCCGTAAACGTACGTCAGGGAATACAACACCGGCTTGTCCCGGGGAACGTCCACGCCTGCTATACGCGCCATACCTGCTCCTGCCGCCTGCTGACGGCTCAGCCTTGCCGTTGCTTGTGTTTGGGGTTGGGGCAAATGACGAAGACGACGCCCCGCCGCCGCACGATGCGGCAGTTGTCGCACATCTTTTTGACCGAGGGTCTGACCTTCATTATTTACCTCAAAAAGCAATGTCCGAATTGCTTTTGCGCAAGATTGGCATTGTACCCCTGATCTAGAGTTGAGTCAAGATTTGGGGGCCGGTTTCCGTGATGGCCACGGTATGCTCGAAATGCGCCGTCAGGCTGCCGTCCGCGCTGATCACGGTCCACTCGTCGCCCAGCGTTTCGGTCTCCTCGGTCCCGACCTGGACCATCGGCTCCAACGCCAGCACCAGACCGGGCTGCATTTTGCGGCGGGCGGCGCGGCGCGTCTCCAAGTCCTTGGGCACGTAGTTGGGCACTTGGGGCGGTTCATGCATCGCTTGGCCTACGCCGTGCCCCGTATACTGATACGCAACGTGCAGATGTCCGCCTTCCACCTTTTTCTGCACGGCGCGCGACACGTCCAGGATGCGATTTCCCGGTTGGGCCGCCTCAATCGCCGCGTACAGGCTCGCGTGCGTCACGGCCATCAGATGGGCCGCCTGCGGACTGATAGCGCCCACCGCATACGTCCACGCGCTGTCCCCGATGTAGCCTTGATAACGCACCCCTACGTCCACGCTCACGATGTCACCGTCCTGCAGCTCGCGCTGCTTGCAGGGAATGCCATGCACCAGTTCCTCGTTGATGCTCACGCATGTGTGCGCGGGATACGCCTTGGCCGGCTTGGCGTCATCGGACGCCGCGGGCGGCACGTAGCCCAGAAAAGCGCTTTCCGCGTCCCTCTCCGCCATGACCTGCGCGGCCAAAGCGTCCAGTTCCCACGTGGAAACGCCGGGCGCAATCGTCTCCTGCAGGCGCGCATGCACCAACGCCACGATGCGGCCCGCTTCCCGCATGATGGCGATCTCCCGTTTGGATTTGCGCCGCCAGGGACGCGGCGCGCGGGGCGAACGCGGCCAGGCCGGCCAACCCGGACGCCGGCGCGGGAACCGTTTCATACGCGGCGCAACTGGCGTTGCGCCGCGCAGGCCTCCTGCAACCGATTGGCCACCGCGTCGGGCGCCCCGTCGGCGGATACGGCCAGCAAGGCGCGTTGCGCGTGAAAGTAGCCGATCAAGGGCGCGGTTTCCTTGTAGTAGGCCAGAATGCGGACGGACAACGCCGCCTCCGTATCGTCCTCGCGCTGGTACAGCGCGCCGGCGCACTGGTCGCAGACGCCGGCCACGCGCGACGGGTTGAACCGGACATGGTAGATCGCGCTGCAGGCGCGGCATTGCCGTCGCCCCGTGATGCGCTCCCGGCAGACGGCGTCGTCCAGTTCCAGGCATACCGCGGTGACCGCGCCCCGACGGGCCGCCGCGATGGCCGCCAGCGCGTCCGCCTGCGCCAGATTGCGGGGAAAGCCGTCCAGCAGGGCGCCGCGCGCGCTGTCCGGCGCGTCCAGGCGCGCCTGCGCCATGCGGATGGTGACGTCATCGGGCACCAAAGCGCCCTGGTTCATGTAGGACTGGGCCAGGAGACCCAAGTCCGTCCGCTCGCGCAAATGCCGCCGAAACAGATCGCCGGTGGATACGTGCGGCAGCCCCGACGCGTCCGCGAGGCGTTGCACCTGGGTGCCTTTGCCGGCCCCGGGCATGCCGAGGAAGACGAGGTACGAAGGACGGTCGGCCATGCGGAAGCGGGCGCCCCGTTACCGGATGAAGCCTTCGTAATTGCGCATCATGAGCTGGGCCTCGATCTGGCGCATGGTATCCAACACCACGCCCACCACGATCAAAAGGCCGGCGCTGCCGATCAGGAGCGTACTGTACCCGCCGCTGACGGCGCCGCCGCCGAAGACGAGGCTGACCAGGAAAGGCAGAATCGCAATGAAGCCCAAAAAAATGGCTCCGAAGAAAGTAATGCGCGACAGCACGCCCTGCAGGTACCGTTCCGTGCTGGGACCCGGTCGCAACCCCATAATGAAACCGCCCTGATTGCGCAGCGTATTGGGCAGATCCTGTTGCCGGAACATGACGTCGGCGTAGAAGTAGGTGAACGCGACCACCAGCAGGAAATAGGCCAGCCAGTACGCCCAATTGGCCGGCGACAGCGCGGCGGCCGCTACGCCGGCGGCTTGGCCCAGCCAGCCGGAGGAAGCCGTGAAGAAGGACGACAGGGTACTGGGAAAAATCAAGAGGCTCTGGGCGAAAATGAGCGGAATCATGCCCGTGCTGTTGATCTTCAACGGGATGTACGTCGCGCGGCCGCCGACCATGACCTGGCGATTGCCCCGCACGGCGCGCACCCGCTTGCCGTACTGGACGGGAATGCGGCGCTGGCCTTCGTTCACCCAGACGATCAGGGCAATGGTCAGCACGGTGATGACGGAGAAAATGATCAGCAGATCCCAACGGCCGGTGACGATGATTTGGCGTACCTGCTGCGGCAGGCTGGCTACGATGCCGGCGAAAATGATCAGCGACACGCCGTTGCCGACTCCCTGTTGGGTCAGCAGCTGGCCCAGCCATACGGCGAACATGGTGCCGGCGGCCATGCCGACCACGATCGTCAGGGAAGGGAGCAAGCTGGAACCGGTGAAGCCCCAATTGGTGAACACGGATACGTCGCCGCCGAACGAGGAATTCATCAGCGTGGCCTGGCCGATGGCGTAAACGATCGCCAACGGAATCGTCATGTAATAGGTGTATTTGTTGATCTGCGCCCGCCCGTGCTCCCCTTCCTTGCTGAGTTCCTGCAACTGCGGCACCATGGGCACCAGCAACTGCATGATGATGGAGGCCGTGATGTAGGGATACACCCCCAACGCCATCACCCCCATCTGGGACAGGGCGCCGCCGCTGAAGAAATTCAGCATGTTCAGAAGGATGTTGGGATCCTGGGTAAAGAGACGCTCCAGCGCGGAGGCATTGACGCCCGGCAACGGAATGTGCGCGCACAGCCGATACGCCACCAGAATGCCGATGGTAACCAGCAGCTTGTTGCGCAGATCCGGCAACGCGAACGCGTGGCGGACGGAGGCCACCAGTTTGTTTTCTTGCATGACGTCAGGCGTCTGCCCGCGCGGAGCCCGGCTGCGCGGCCGCTAGGCGCGGCCGGGCAGGTCTTGGATTTCGACGCGGCCGCCCTGCGCCTCGATGGCGGCCCGGGCCGCGCGGCTGGCGCGATGGCCCTGTACGACCAGTTGCTTGGTCAGCGGCCCCGGTCCCAGAAGCACGACGGGTTCGCGGGCATCGCGCGCCAGGCCGCGGGCCGCCAGGTCCGCCAGGGAAACGGTGGCGCCGTTCTCGAAATGCTTTTCCAGCGCCTGCAACGATACGGGCGCGTAGCGCACTTTCTGCGGACGCTTGAACCCGCGCAGTTTGGGCAACCGTTTGATCAGAGGCAGCTGGCCGCCCTCAAACGTCGGATGGACGTTGCCGCCCGCCCGCGCGTTGAAGCCTTTCGTGCCCCGCCCGCACGTCTTGCCGCGGCCGGAGCCCGTACCGCGGCCGACCCGCTTGCGCGCGGGCCGCGCCGGCAAGCCCTGGGCGATTTCATGCAGTTTCATGCCGTGCCTCTCCTTGGCTCCGCGTACGCCGCGGGCATAGGGCCGCGCCGCCGGACGCGGTTACTCCTCGATCCGAATCAGGTGGGCCACTTTGACGAGCATGCCCCGCGTGGCCGGATTGTCCGCCTTCTCGACGGTCTGGTGCAAGCGCCGCAAACCCAACGCGCGCAACGTATCCTTTTGGCGTTGCGAATATCCGATGCCGCTCTTGACCAACGTAATCTTGAGGGTGGCCGCCATTACGTCCTCTCCCGCGTCCAGAACGGAGCCAGGCGCTCCGCCGGCACTCCGCGCGCCTGGGCTTCCGCCTGGTAATCCTGCAATTGCTGCAGGGCCAAGAACGTGGCCTGCGTCACGTTGAGCCGATTGTTGGTACCCAACGACTTGGTGAGAATGTCGGAAATGCCGGCCACTTCCACCACTGCGCGCACGCCGCCGCCGGCGATTACGCCCGTGCCGGGACTCGCCGGGCGCAACAGGACGCGGGCCGCTCCGAAACGGGTCTCGATCGCGTGGGGGATGGTCTTGCCCACGAGGGGCACTTCCACCATGCTCTGCTTGGCCTTTTCCCGCGCCTTGCGAATGGCCTCCGGCACTTCGCGCGCCTTGCCGATGCCGATGCCCACGCGGCCGGCCATGTCGCCCACCACCAACACGGCCCGGAAGGCGAACGTGCGCCCGCCTTTCACGACCTTGGCCGTGCGCGTAATCTGGACTACGCGGTCCTCCAGGCTGTCGCCTTGGTCGTCCCGTTCGTTCTGTCGCATTGCGTTGCCCTTTACTCCCTTGTGCCGCCGTCGCGGACGGCTAGAACTGCAAGCCCTGCGCCCGACTGCCTTCGGCCAACGCCCGGATGCGGCCGTGGAACTGGAAACCGCCGCGGTCGAACACGGCCGCGGAGAGGCCTTGCGCCCGCGCCCGCGCGGCCAGCGTCTCGCCGACGGCGCGGGCCTGTTCCAGCGGCTTGGCCTGCGCCAGCGTCTGGCGCAAGGCGGGTTCGTTCGAGGCGGCCGCCGCCAGCGTGCGTCCGGTCTGATCGTCGATCAACTGGGCGTAGATATGACGCGCGCTCCGGAAAACGCTGAGGCGCGGGCGCTGGCCGGTCCCCGCGATTTTCCGCCGCACGCGCCGATGCCGTTTGCGTCGAGCCTGGTATCGGGTACGCGCTTTGCTCATGTTCCCTGCGCTCCTCTATGCCGTCGCCTTGATGGCCTTGGTACGAACCCATTCGCCGCGGTACCGAATGCCGGAACCGCCGTAGGGTTCCGGCGGCCGCTCCGCCCGGATCAAGGCGGCCAGCTGGCCGACGTCGCCTTTGCTCGCGCCGCGCAGCGTGATGATCCGGCCCGCCGCATCCACCTCCAACGAGATGGCGGGGGTGGACGGATATTCCACGGGGTGGCTTTTGCCTACTTGCAAGACCAACGTTTGCCCCTGCATGGAGGCCCGGTAAAAATCGCCATGCACTTCCAGGACGCGGGTGAACCCTTCCGTGACCCCGACGACCATATTGTGGATGAGAGCCCGCGCCAACCCGTGTTGCGCGCGCAGAGCCTGCGCATTCCCGCGGCGCGTCACCGTCAGGACGCCGTTGGCCTGCTCTACCGTCAAACGCGGCGAAATGCGCTCCGCCAGTTCGCCCTTGGGGCCCTTGACCTGCACGGTTTGGCCGGGCGTGACCGTAACCGTGACGCTCGGCGGCACGGCGATGGGTTGAAATCCGATGCGGGACATGGGCCTGCCTCTCCGTCCGCCTACCAAACTTCGCAGATGACTTCGCCGCCCAGCTGGGCGCGGCGGGCCTGTTGGGCGGTCATGATGCCGCCCGGGGTGGTCAGAATGCGAAGGCCCAAGCCGCTGCGCACCCAGCGAATCTCGCGCCATCCCACATACTCGCGCCGTCCGCGTTTGCTGATGCGTTTCAGGCGTTCGATGACCGGCCGGCCGTGCCGATCGTATTTGAGATCGATCACCAGCGCGGGCCAACCGGCGGTCGTCCGGACGCGATAACCGAGAATCAGCCCTTCTTCGTGCAGCACGCGGGCCAGTTCCCGCTTGATACGCGAATCCGGCATCTGCACGGACTCATGCTGCATGGACAGGCCGTTGCGAATGCGGGTCAAGAAATCTGCAATGGGATCAACGTTCATGCCCTTACCTTCTCTGTTCCTGTCAACCGGCGCCGGCTACCAACTGGATTTGACCACGCCGGGAATGCGGCCTTCCAAGGCCTCGCGCCGAAAGCATATGCGGCACAGCCCGAAACGGCGCATGTAGGCGCGCGGGCGGCCGCACATATGGCAACGGTTGCGCACTCGATGGGGAAAACTCCGCTTGGTTTCGCGGGCAATCATGGATTTCTTGGCCACGCCGCTCCTCTTTCTGTCTGCTGATAGGGCTTACGCGCCGGCGGCGCCGCCCTGATTCGGGCGAATGAAAGGCATGGACATCATGCGCAACAGGTAGCGCCCTTCGGCGTCGCTGGCGGCCGACGTTACGATCGATACCTCCAACCCGCGCACGGCGTCGATGTCGTCGTAGTTGATCTCGGGAAAAATCAGCTGTTCCCGCAACCCGAGGCTGTAATTGCCCCGGCCGTCGAACGCATCGGGGGACAGGCCGCGGAAGTCCCGCTGGTGGGGCAGGGCGACGTTGATCAAACGGTCCAGGAATTCCCACTGCCGCCGCCCGCGCAAAGTCACTTTCAAGCCGACGGGCATGCCTTCGCGCAGTTTGAAGGTGGCGATGGATTTCCGCGCGCGCGTCACGACCGGCTTTTGCCCCGTAATCAGGGTCAAATCCCGGCTGGCCGCTTCCACGGCGCGCCCGTTGGTCAAGGCCTCGCCCAGGCCGATGTTAACCGACACCTTGGTGACGGTGGGCACCTGGTGGCGATTGGCGTAACCGAACTCCTCCATCATGGCCGGAACGATCTCCGCCCGGTATTGCGTCAGCAGACGCGGCAAAGGGCGGGCTGCGGGACGGCTCTGGCCGTCGCCGGCGGACTGTGCGCTCATTTCCTGGATGCGTCTCCTGCCTTGCGCGAAAAGAACCTAGGTGGGTTTGGCGATCGTTTCGCCCGACCGGCGGTCGAAGCGAACTTTGTCGTCGTGCTCCCGGCGGAGGCCGACGCGCGTCGGGCGGTCGTCCGTGCCCAGGACGGCCACGTTGCTGATATGCAGCGGCGCCTCGAATTCAATGATGCCGCGCTGGGTTTGCGTGCCGCCGGTGGCGCGTTGATGCTTCAGGCGCGTATTCACGCCCTCCACCACCACGTATACGCGGTTGGGATCCGATCGGCCGTCCCGGCGGCGCCGGCGAATGATTTCGCGCACGGCTCCGCTCTCGCCTTTGTTCGCGCCCGCGATCACCTGCACGCGGTCGCCGACTACGATTTTCTTGCTCATGGCCTCGCGTCCTGTCTCTGCCCTGACGTCCGGTTCAAAGAACCTCGTGCGCCAGGGAAATGATGCGCATGAAGCCGCGTTCGCGCAGTTCCCGGGCCACGGGGCCGAAGATGCGGGTTCCGCGCGGGAAACGCGCGTCGTCCACGATGACCGCCGCGTTGTCGTTGAAGCGGATGTAACTGCCGTCCGCCCGCCGCACCGGCGTCCGCGTGCGCACGATGACGGCCTTCACCACTTCGCCCTTTTTGACGGTGCCCGCCGGAATGGCCGACTTCACGGACGCCGTAATGACGTCGCCCACCTTGCCGTGACGCCGTACGCTGCCGCCCAGGACCCGGATGGTCAGGAGTTCCCTGGCACCTGAATTGTCCGCCACGCGCAGGCGGCTTTCCTGTTGAATCATGTTCCTCTCTCACATGCTTGGACGCGCCCGGCGCCGCTTCGTTTACGCATCCGGCTCCGTGCCCGGGGCGCGCGCCACGATCGCTTCCAGGTAGAAGCGCTTGGTCTTGGCAATGGGCCGGCACTGCCGGATGCGCACCTGATCCCCTTTGCGCGCCCGGTTATGCTCGTCATGCACCTGGTAGCGTTTGTGGGTGCGCACGATTTTCCCGTACAGAGGATGGCGGCGGGTCCGCTCTACGCGTACGGCCACCGTCTTGTCCATAACGTCCTGCACTACCGTTCCCGAAAGGATTTTGCGTCGTTCCGCACTCATGGGCCCGTTCCTGCCTTTGCCATTGCGCGCGCCCGTTGCACCGTTTTGATGCGCGCCAGCTCTTTGCGCACGGCGCGGGCGCGCGCCGTGTTCTGCTGCTTGCCCGTAGTCAACTGGTAACGCAGATTGAAGAGTTCCTGATGGCTGTCGCGGATCATCTCTTCCAGTTCGGCGTCCGTCTTGTCGCGCAAGGTGCGCGCTTGCAAAGTGGCCATAATGCGCATTCCCCTCCCGTCAGGCGTCCTGGCGCAACACGAACTGCGTACGCATGGGCAATTTGTGTTGGGCCAGACGGAACGCTTCCCGCGCCTGTTCCTCCGGCACGCCCGTCATCTCGAAAAGGATGCGTCCGGGTTTCACGACGGCCACGTAGTACTCCACGTTGCCCTTGCCCGAGCCCATGCGCGTTTCCGCCGCGCGTTGCGTGACGGGCTTGTCCGGAAAAATGCGGATCCAGAGCTTGCCGCCGCGGCGCACGTAGCGCACGATGGCGCGCCGGGCCGCCTCGATCTGGCGACTGGTAATCCAGTGCGGTTCCACCGCCTGCAGCGCGTAGGTCCCGAAATCGATCGTGTTGCCCCGCTGCGCCAGGCCGCGCATGCGCCCGCGGTGGGCCTTCCGGAACTTGAGTCGCTTGGGCATTAACATGGCGATTCACTCCTGTCGCGCCGGCGGGACGGCCGGCTAGGCAGCCTCCAGATACCGCGTATGGTATTCCTGGCCGGGCAGCACTTCGCCGCGGTAAATCCATACCTTGACGCCGATCACCCCGTAGGTCGTCAGGCTTTCGCCCGTGCCGTAGTCGATATTCGCGCGCAACGTATGCCGCGGCACCTGTCCTTCGCGAAAGGTGTCCACGCGTCCCATGTCGCTGCCGCCCAAACGGCCCGACACGGTAATCATGAACCCTTTGGCCCCCTGGCGCATGGTGCGCTGGCCCGCGGAACGCATGGCGCGGCGCCAGCTGACCCGGCGCGCCAATTGCTCGCACACGTTCTGCGCTACCAGCCGCGCGCTCAATTCGGGACGGTTCAACTCCTTGACTTCGATGCGCACGCCGCGGCCCGTAGCGGCCAGCAACAGTTTGCGCAATTCCTCGACCGTCTGGCCCTTGCGTCCGATGACGACGCCGGGCCGGGCCGTTTCCACGGTGGCCTCGACCTGATTGGATTGCCTTTCGATTTCGATTTGGCTGATGTTGGCGTCCGGCAGCCGTTTCATGATCGTATCCCGGATGGTGCGATCCTCGTCCAGCAAAGCGACGTAGCCGCGCCCTTGGGCGAACCAACGGCTGCGATGTTCCTTGACCAAGCCCAACCGGAAGCCGGTGGGATGTACCTTGCGTCCCATGCAATCCTCTCTTACCCGGTTGTCACTCGTTGAAAACGGAGGCGTCGTCCATCTCGGCCAGGATCACCGTGATGTGCGACGACCGCCGTTTCCACGGCTTGAAGCGGCCGCGGCCGCCGAAACGCCGCCAGCGGCGCATCGGAGCCTGGTCGGCATAGATGGCCTTGACGTACATGGCGCTCTGATCCAGATCGAAATTCTCGCTGGCGTTGTGCAGCGCGCTGGTAATGGTGGAAGCGACCACGGGCGCGGCGGACTGCGGCATCAGGCGGAGCATGTCTACGGCAACTTGGGCCGGCAGGCCTCTGACTTCGTTCAGCACCCGGCGCGCTTTGCGCGCGCTGATGCCGGTAAAACGGGCTTTGGCGGATACTTCCATCGGCGCTATCGGACCGTGGTGCTCCGTTCGGACCGGAGATGGCCCCGGAAATAACGCGTGGGCGCGAATTCGCCCAGCTTATGCCCCACCATGTTTTCGGTGATCAGCACCGGCACGTGCCGGCGTCCGTCATGCACGGCGATGGTATGCCCGACGAACTGGGGGAAAATGGTGCAGGCCCGGGCATAGGTGCGCACGACTTGGCGGACGCCGGCCTGGTTCATGGCTTCGATGCGTTTGAGCAGTTTGAGATCCACGTAGGGACCCTTTTTCAAAGAGCGCGACATGGGCGATTCCTCGGTCTCGGCTGGCTACCGCCGTTGGGAGCGACGGCGCACAATCTGCGCGTCAGTAGACACATTGCGCCGCGTACGGCGGCCCATGGCCGGTTGGCCCCAAGGCGTCTTGGGCGAAGGCATGCCGACGGGCGAACGCCCTTCGCCGCCGCCGTGCGGGTGCGAGGCCGGATCCATGGCCACGCCGCGTACGGACGGCCGGCGGCCGCGCCAGCGGTTGCGGCCCGCTTTCCCCTGCGCCATGTTGCCGTGCTCGGCATTGGATACCTGGCCTACGCTGGCCATGCAGTTCATGGGAATGAAGCGCACTTCGCCGCTGGGCATGCGCACCTGCGCCAGCTGGCCCTCCTTGGCCACCAGCCGTCCGGCCGCGCCGGCGCTGCGGACCAGCTGGCCGCCGCGGCCAGGGTGCAGTTCAATATTGTGCAACGGCGTGCCCAACGGAATGTTGCGAATGGGCAGGGCATGGCCCGGCAAGATATCCGCCTGCGGCCCGGACAGCACTTCGTGGCCCACACGCAACCCTTCGGGCGCCAGAATGTACCGCTTTTCGCCGTCGGCGTATTGCAGGAGCGCGATGCGCGCGCTCCGATTGGGGTCGTACTCCAGGGATACCACGCGGGCCGGCACGTCCGTTTTGTCGCGATGGAAGTCGATGCGGCGGTAGCGGCGCCGATGTCCGCCCCCGCGATGGCGCACCGTAATGACGCCGCGGTGGTTGCGCCCGCCCTTGCGCCGGAGAGGAGCCAGCAAGGATTTTTCGGGCCGGCGGCGCGTAATCTCCTCGAACGTGGAGCCGCTCATGTTGCGGCGTCCCGGCGACGTGGGGCGGTAAACCTTCAAAGGCATGGCGCATAGCCTCGATCAATCGCTGTCGTACAGATTGATGGATTCGCCTTCCGCGACGGACACGACCGCTTTCTTCCACTTGGAGTGGCGGATGAACACCCGCTGGCCGCGGCGCCGCGTTTTGGCCGGCATGACCATGACGCGCACCCGTTCCACGGTTACGCCGTAGATGGCCTGAACGGCTTGCCGGACCTGCTGCTTGGTGGCCTGGTCGTCCACGCGGAACACGTACTGCCGGTCGCCCTCCGCCATCAAGGATTTTTCGGAGAGGATCGGGTGTTTGATCACGGCATGCAGATTCATGCCTTCTCCGTCTCCAGCCACGCCTCTACGCCGCGCAAGGCGTCCACGGTCAGAAGCAAGGCGTTGCACTGCAATACGTCGCGCACGTTCAGGTAAGGATAGGGCAAGGCGCAAACCTGGCCCAGGTTGCGCGTCGCGCGCAAGGCTTCTTCGTTCGGGTCGGCGTACGCGAGCAGCAGGCGCTGGCCTTCCAAGCCCAAGGCGGCCAGCAGGCGCCGCGCGTGGCGCGTCTTGGCTTCGGGCCATTCCAGCTGGTCCAGCACGATGACCGCGCCGGCCGTCGCCTTGACCGAAAGCGCGCTGCGCAAGGCCGCGCGGCGCATGCGTTTCGGCATCCGTTGCGCGTACGAACGCGGCGTCGGCCCGAAGACCGTGCCGCCGCCGACCCACTGCGGCGCGCGGATCGTGCCCTGCCGCGCGCGTCCCGTGCCCTTTTGGCGCCAGGGCTTGCGCCCGCCGCCCTTGACTTCGCCGCGCGTCTTGGTTTTGTGCGTGCCCCGCCGCGCATTGGCCAACTGGCGCACCAGCGCCTGTTGCATGAGCGGACGGCTGATGGGCGCTTCGAAGACGGAGGCCGCGAGTTCGGATTCGCCCACGATGTCGCCGACCGCATTGATCACGTTGGTTTTCATGTCCCTGTGCCGTCTCGGAGGCCGTCTATTTCTTGACCGCGGCGCGCACGGCCACCAATCCGTCCGCCGGCCCCGGCACCGCGCCCTTGACCGCCAGCAAATGGCGATCGGCATCGACCAGCGCTACGCGCAGATTGAGCACCGTAGTCCGGTCGCTGCCCATATGCCCCGGCCCGCGGGCGCCTTTGAACGTGCGGCCCGGCGTAGTGCCGGCCCCGCGCGAACCCGGCGCGCGATGCCGATCGCTCTGGCCGTGGGTTTTGGGGCCGCCGGCGAAACCGTAGCGCTTCACGCCGCCCGCAAAACCCTTGCCCTTGCTGACGCCGGTTACGTCAACGAAATCGCCGTGCGCGAAGGCTGCCACCGTTATTTGCTCGCCCGGTTGCACGCGGGCGGTTCCGCGCAAGCGGAATTCCCGCAGGAAGCGCACGGCCGGCGCGTCCTGCTTGCGCAGGTGCCCTTTCTGTCCGCCGGACAACTTGCGTGCCGGCACTTCCTCGAAACCCAGCTGCACCGCATCGTACCCGTCGGCTTCCCGGGTCTTGACGGCCGTTACCCAGCAGGGGCCGGCCTTGATGACGGTAACGGGGGTGGCGCGGCCGCTCTCGGGATCAAAGACCTGCGTCATGCCTACCTTGCGGCCCAGGATCCGTTTCATGCCGTATCTCCGCCTGCCGTGCGCCCTAGAGTTTGATCTCGACGTCCACGCCGGCCGGCAGATTGAGCTTGGTCAGGCTTTCGCTCGTGCGCGGCAACGGATCCACCACGTCGATCAGGCGTTTGTGGGTGCGTATTTCAAACTGCTCGCGGCTGTCCTTGTCCTTGAAAGGGGATCGAATCACCGTGAACTTCTCGATGCGCGTGGGCAACGGCACCGGACCGACCACCTGCGCGCCGGACCGTTCCGCGGCTTTCACGATTTCCTGGGCCGACGCGTCCAGCAATCGGTGATCGAACGCCTTGAGCTTGATGCGGATAGTGGCGGCCATAAGATCCGTCTCCCAAAGAAAGGGAAGGGCGTAAACCCCTTCCCTGCCGTCGCCTCAGTCCAGAATCTTGGTGATGGAACCCGCGCCTACGGTGCGGCTCCCCTCGCGGATGGCGAAGCGGGAGCCGGTTTCCAGCGCGACGGGCGCAATCAGCTCCACTTCCATCTCCACGTTGTCGCCCGGCATGACCATATCCACGCCGGACGGCAGCTGAATGACGCCGGTTACGTCCAGCGTACGGATATAGAATTGCGGGCGGTAACCGGGAAAGAACGGCTTGTGGCGTCCGCCTTCGTCCGACCTCAATACGTACACCGTAGCCTGGTATTTGGTATGGGGCGTAATGGACTTGGGCTTGGCCAGCACCTGGCCCCTTTCCACCTCGGTGCGGTCAATGCCGCGCAACAGGCACCCTACATTGTCGCCCGCCTGCCCCTCGGGCAACAGCTTGCGGAACATTTCCACGCCGGTCACGGTCGTGGCCCGCGTGTCCTTGAGGCCCACGATTTCCACTTCTTCCATGGGATGGATGACGCCCCGCTCGATGCGGCCCGTGACCACGGTGCCGCGGCCCTTGATGGAGAACACGTCTTCAATCGGCATGAGAAAGTCCAGATCCACTGCGCGCTCCGGCTGCGGAATGTAGGCGTCAACCGCCTGGAGCAGTTCCCAGATGCAGGCGTATTCCGGCGCTTGGGGATCGGTGCTTTCGCTTTCCAGCGCTTCCAGGGCCGAGCCGCGGACAATGGGGATGTCGTCGCCGGGGAATTCGTACTGATCCAGCTGCTCGCGCAACTCCAGTTCCACCAATTCCAGCAATTCCTCGTCGTCCATCTGGTCGACCTTGTTCAGGAAGACCACCATGGCGGGCACTTCCACCTGGCGCGCCAACAGAATATGCTCCCGCGTCTGCGGCATGGCGCCGTCGGGCGCGGATACCACCAATATGGCGCCGTCCATCTGGGCCGCGCCCGTAATCATGTTCTTGATGTAGTCCGCGTGGCCCGGGCAGTCCACGTGCGCGTAGTGGCGCGCTTCGGTCTCGTATTCCACGTGCGCGATGGCGATGGTGATGCCGCGCTCGCGCTCTTCCGGCGCGTTGTCAATCTGGTCGTAGGCCTCGAATTCAGCCATGTCGTGCAACGCCAGCACCTTCGTGATGGCTGCCGTCAAAGTCGTTTTGCCATGATCCACGTGTCCGATGGTTCCCACGTTCACGTGCGGCTTCGTGCGTTCAAATACTGCCTTGCCCATGACCTCTCTACTTGCTCCCTGTTGCCTCTACAACCAAGAACGTATCCGCCCAAGCGTCCGTCGTCCTCAACGCCGCGGGGGCTCCGCGCCGGACAAGGCTTTCCGCCGCGTCCGACACGGCCAAACGCCAAGGATGACAAGCGCACATTATACCTACGCGGCGCCAGAGACTGCAAAAAAACGTCGCCCGCATTGCGCGCCGCGCGCGCGCGGCCCTTCAGGGCGCCGTCTCCCTGGCGCGTACCGGCGCGTACCGGTCGAATTGCATGGAAAAATTGCCCCGGCCGCTGGTCGTCGAGCGCAAGGCCGTGGCGTATCCGAACATGCTCTTGAGCGGTACGGCGGCCTTGATCTGATTCATGCCGGGAGAGTGCGGCACCACGTCCGCGATTTGCCCTTGGCGGCTGCCCAGATCCCCCATCACGTCGCCCGTATGCTCTTCCGGCATGACCACTTCCAGCCACATGACGGGTTCCAAAAGAATGGGACGCGCCTTGGCCATGCCGGCCTTGAAGCCCAAACTGCCGGCGATATGGAACGCCCTTTCGTTCGAGTCCACGGGATGAAAGGAACCGTCCACGAGGACGGCCTTGACGTCCACGACCGGATACCCTTCCAAGATGCCGCTTTGCATGGCTTCTTCAATCCCGCGCTGGACCGGCAGGACGAATTGCTGGGGTACGGCTCCGCCTGCGATCCTGGATTCGAACTCGAAGCCGGCGCCTTCCGCATTGGGTTCCAGTTCCAACACGACATGGCCGAACATGCCGCGGCCGCCCGTTTGCCGCACGAAGCGGCCTTCCGCCTGCACCGCGCGGGTAATGGTTTCGCAATAGGCCACCTGCGGCGCGCCCACGTTGCACTGCACATGGAACTCGCGTTGCATGCGGTCCACGATGATGTCCAGGTGCAGTTCGCCCATGCCGCTGATGACGGTTTGGCCCGTATGGTCATCGAACCGCACCTGGAACGTCGGATCCTCTTCGGCCAGTTTATGGAGCGCCAGGGACATCTTGTCTTGATCGCCTTTGGTCCGCGGTTCCACGGCGATGCGCACGACCGGTTCGGGAAACTCAATCGTCTCCAGCTGCACCGGACGCCCGGCGCCGTACAGGGTTTCGCCGGTGAAACTGTTCTTCAGCCCCACGATGGCCGCGATGTCCCCCGCCGCGCAGGCCTTGATTTCCTCCCGTTTGTCGGCGTACATCTGCATCAGGCGGCTGACGCGTTCCTTTTGCTTGCGCCGCGCGTTGAACACCGTGGCCCCAATCTGCAGGGAGCCGCTATACACCCGAATGTACGACAGGCGTCCCACGTAAGGATCGGTCACGACTTTGAACACCAACGCGGCCAAAGGTTCTTGCGGACTGGATCCGACCTCAATCGCCGCGCCGTCGGCCGGGTTGACGCCCAGGACCGACGGCACGTCCTGCGGGCTGGGCAGGTAACTGATGATAGCGTCCAGCAGCGGTTGCACGCCTTTGTTGCGCAACGCGGTGCCGCACAATACGGGCACGACCTGATTGTTCAGAATCGCGGTGCGCAACGCGTGCTGGAGCCGGGACGGCGGAATGTCCGCGCCGTCCAGGAACAGGGCCATGATTTCGTCGTCGACATCCGCGAGCTTCTCCAACATGGCCTCGCGCGCGGCCAACGCCGCCGGCCGCACCGCGTCCGGGATCGGGACGCGCGCCGGCACCGCGCCCAGTTCGTCCGTAAAAAGCCACGCGTCCATCGTCACGAGGTCCACCGTGCCCTGATAGGTTTCCTCCTGTCCCACCGGCCATTGCACCACGACGGGATTCGCGCCGAGCCGTTCCGCCATCATATTGACGGTGCGTTCCAGATTCGCGCCCAGACGATCCATCTTGTTGACGAAACAGATGCGGGGCACGCCGTAGCTGTCCGCCTGGCGCCATACCGTTTCCGTCTGGGGCTCCACGCCCGCCACGGCATCGAAAACCACTACGCCGCCGTCCAGGACGCGGAGGCTGCGTTGCACCTCCGCCGTGAAGTCGATATGGCCTGGGGTGTCGATGATGTTGATCTGGCATTCCTCGCCCGTCAGCGAGTGTCGCCACAAGGTGGTGATCGCCGCCGCCGTAATCGTAATGCCGCGTTCGCGTTCCTGGGCCATCCAATCCGTCACCGCCGTGCCTTCATGCACTTCCCCCATGCGGTGCGTCCGGCCGGAATAGAACAGGATGCGTTCCGTGGTGGTCGTCTTGCCCGCGTCAATGTGGGCAATGATGCCGATATTGCGGATGCGATCGAGCGGGAAGTCTATGCTCATGGAGGCCCTGCTGCTGGGCGCGCCTGACGCGGGACAGCTCCCAAGGCCGGCGCGCGAACGCCGGCCGCACCGAAGCGGCGCTGCGGGCGCGTAGCGATGGAATAATTGAATAGGGAGGAAAGACGCGCGGCGTTACCTGAAATGGGCGAACGCGCGGTTGGCTTCCGCCATCCGATGAGTGTCGTCGCGCCGTTTGATCGTAGCGCTTTCGCCGTTGGCCGTTTCCGTCAGTTCGGACGCCAAGCGGCTGGCCATATCCCGGCCGCCCCGCTGACGCGCATGCAGGATCAACCAACGCATGCCCAACGCCTGTTTCCGTTCGACGCGCACCTCAATCGGCACCTGATAGGTCGCGCCGCCGACGCGGCGCGGCCGCACTTCCACGCGCGGCATGGCGCGATCCAAGGCCGTATCGAACACTTCCAGGCCGGAGCGCCCCGTACGCTCTTCAATCAGATCCAAGGCCTTGTATACGATGCGCGTAGCCGTGGACTTTTTGCCGTGCAACATGAGATTGTTGATGAACTTGGCCAGATCCACGGAACCGTACCGCGGATCGGGAGCTATCTCTCGGCGCGCCGGCCGGTTTCTTCTAGGCATGCCTTGCTCTTCCCCGTACCTGAAACGAATAGTGGGCGCGTCAATCTTTCTTGACGCCGTACCGACTACGCCCGCGCTTGCGGTTCTCCACGCCCGTCGAATCGAGCGCGCCGCGCACGATTTGATAGCGGACGCCCGGCAAATCCCGTACGCCGCCGCCGCGAATCAAGACCACGCTGTGTTCTTGCAAGGTGTGGCCTTCCCCCGGAATGTACGCGGTGACCTCCATCCCGTTGGTCAGGCGCACGCGCGCGACTTTGCGCAAAGCCGAATTCGGCTTGCGGGGCGTGGTCGTGCGCACCTGGGTGCAAACCCCGCGCTTCTGGGGATTGCCCGCGCGGCTGGTCCGCGTACGCCCCGTCAAAGCGTTGTGGGTGACCCGCAACGCAGGAGCCGTGGTTTTCCTGGGCTTGGGCCTGCGCCCTTTGCGCACCAGTTGATTAATCGTGGGCAATTTCCCTCCGCCGCGTCGTCGCGCCTGTATGCGGCGGGCCGCAACCTGCTCCGCCATCTTCAAAAGCCAAAGCAGTAGTATGGCCTAGAGAAGCAAACACGTCAAATCACTGCGCCTGCAAACAGGCAACCTGATCAAGCGGGCCGAAGCGCCGGGCAACGAAACCGTATGGCGGCGCCGGCACACCGCGCGGGGCCGTCCCACAGGCGCCGGCCGCGCAGGAAGTTCTGCCAGCCCAAGCGGCTTCGCGCCCGCGCGGAACGGGCCGGGGCCAGGCATCGCCCGTCGCAATGCGCGCCCTGCCCATCGAACTGGAAATCCAGATTGACGCAACCGGCGCGGCGCCGATCCGGCGGCCGATCGCGTGTCCGGGCCGGGATCGCGTGCAGGAGGAAACGCGATTGCGTGCCCGCCGCGGCGCCGGGGTCTTCGGCCACCGCGCCTCCGTCGGCCGTCAGGTACATAGCGAAGACGCCGCGGTGCGTCGGCGGTTCAGACGCCAGCGCGCGGTAGGCGGCGCGGCGCTCGTTGACTGCGTCGGGCGCCAACGGAACGGGAAGGCCGACTTGCCAGAGCGTACGATCATCCTCCGCAAACCACCAATGGAGACGCCAGCGGGGACGCGCCGTCCGCTGCCGGGCCCCAGCGTAGGGATAGGACCGCATGAGACAACTTACGGAAACCGCGGGCCGGTTCAGGGGCGGAAGCCACGTTCCAAGCATTCCCCCGCGCACGCCGTTGGCCGCGCGGAAGCGCCACGCGGCGTCGAAATCTTCCCGCCCTGAAGCCCCCGCAGGTTGCGGGGGCCTGCCAACCTTATAGGTTAAGGAACCCTGCGGTTGAACCGCCGCCGGCCCGGACTGCCCGCCTCCATGGGTCAGCGCGCATGCAATTCGGTAGCCGCGTTGATCTGACGGAGCGGAGGGCCCAAACGCTTTTTCCTTTATTCGCGTTGCAAGGCGGAGAGGGAAGACGCGTCATCCTTTTCCGCGTAGCCATCCAACTCGTCTTCGTCCAACTCCTCGTCTTCATCGCTCAACGATTCCAGCGAATTGATCCCGTCGCCGGACAAGGCCGCACTGAGCAAAGCGTCGCTCTCCGTCAATTCCTGCAACAATTGCATATCCAACGTCTCCAACTCGCCCTGATTGCCGATCAGTTTCAAGTCGCTACTGCCGGCCCCCACTCGCGCTTCCGCCTCCAGATGACTGCGGAAGCCCGTGCCGACCGGGATCAGTTTGCCCAGAATCACGTTCTCCTTCAAGCCGCGCAAGCGGTCTTCCTGCCCGCGGATGGCCGCGTCCGTCAAAACGCGCGTCGTCTCCTGGAAGCTGGCGGCAGCCAAGAAACTTTCGGTGTTCAAGGCGGCGCGGGTCATGCCCAAGATCACGGGCATGCCCTGGGCTGGTTTGCGATTGTTGTCCAGCGCCAAATTGTTCACGTCCTCGAAATGGTAGCGGTCCACGATGTCGCCCAGCAGGAAATGCGTGTCGCCTGTGGCCTGCACCTGCACGCGGCGCAAGAGTTGGCGCAGAATAACCTCGATATGCTTGTCATGGATCTGTACGCCCTGATCAATATAGACCTTCTGCACTTCATCCAGAATGTAGAGCTGGCAGGCTTCGCGGCCCTGAATGCGCAGAATGCGTTTCGGATCCAAGGTGCCGGGCGTCAACTGCGTACCCGCCTGGACGTAATCGCCGTCTTGCACTAAAGGCTTGATGTGCGCCGGGATTTCGGCCTCCCATTCCTTGACGTCTTCGCGCAGAATGACGAACGTCGCCACGCCTGCGTCCGCCGCGTCGGTCGCGGGGAAGGATATCGTGCCTTCCATTCCTGCCAGTACGGTCTGATCCGCCGCCGGCGCCCGGCCTTCCGGCGCGTCTGCGCGCACGGCCAATACGGTATCGTTCTGCACGGCGTCGCCGTGCGCTGCGCGCACGATCCAGTCGGCAGCGGACAGGCGTACGGTCCGCGTCAACTGATCCGTTCGCTGCACTCTCAGTTTGCGCGCTTCGCCTTCCCAGTACTCGGATACGCGGCCGTCAATTTCGCTGATGACCGCTTCGCCTTTGGGGATGCGAGCCTCAAAGAGTTCCTCGACCCGCGGCAGGCCGCGCGTGATGTCGTCCGAGGAGGCCACGCCGCCCGTGTGGAACGTACGCAGGGTCAGTTGGGTGCCGGGTTCGCCGATGGATTGGGCGGCGATGATGCCTACGGCCGCGCCCATGTTCACCAATTCGTCCGAAGCGATGTCGGTGCCGTAACAGAGGCGGCAGAGTCCGAAACGCGATTCGCAGGTCAGGGGATTGCGGATCTCGATTTTCTGGACTCCGCGATCCAGCAGCGTTTGGGCTTCCTCTTCCCCAATAATCCGATTGCGTTCGAAGAGCACGGCCTGCGTCGCGGGCTCGCGCACGGCCTGGGCGACGCAACGCCCCGCCACCTTCTCCCAGTATCGTTCGCGGCGGGATTCTTCAATGTCCACCACGATGCCGTTCGGCGTCCCGCAATCCTCTTGGGTAATGATCACGTCTTGCGCCACGTCCACCAGGCGCCGGGTCAGGTATCCGGCATCCGCGGTGCGCAACGCCGTATCGGCCAGGCCCTTGCGCGAGCCGTGCGTGCTGATGAAATACTCCATGGTGGTGAGACCGTCGCGGAAACTGGAGCGGATGGGCATCGGAATGACCCGTCCGTTGGGATCCCACATCAAGCCGCGCATGCCGGCCAACTGATTGATGGTATTGTGTCCGCCTTTGGCCGCGCCGGAAATGGACATGGCGCCCACGCTCGTCAGCGGATTGAGGCTTTCCTTGATGCGCGTGGACACGGCGTCCGTAGCCCGACTCCAGGCGCTCACGCGGCTGTCATGCCATTCGTTGCTGGTCAGGAGGCCGCGCCGATACTGCGCTTCCGCCTGCGCCTCCCTGACCTGCGCGTCCTCAATGATGTCGTTCTTTTCGGTCGGCACCTCCAGGTCGCTGACGGCCATGGTGATGCCCGATTTGGCGGCGTAGTCGAAGCCGATGGCCTTGATGCGATCCGCGACCTCGGCGGTCACTGCGCCGCCCATGCGTTGGTAGCAATGCTGCACGACGTCATTGACGCCGCCCTTGTCCAGGCAACGGTTGACGAACCAGAGTTCGGGCGGCAGCGCGCGATTGAAGACGATGCGCCCCACCGTGGTACGGGTGAAACCGACCGGTTCCGTCGGTTTCACCGCGAGTTGAACCTGATCCAACGCGGCCTGCGTTTCCGCCATGGCGACCGGCCCGAAATCCCTGACCGCGGCAATGAAAGCGTCCGGATCGTCGCCGATCGCCTTCTTCAACTGTTCCGCGGACTGAATGCCGTGGCCCTGCAACGCCGCGAGCCAGCGGACGTTGAGCTCCAGGTCGGTCAGCGGCGTTTCCGCCACGTACGGGGGAATGCGCACCAGGATCGGCTCCCTGAGCTGCACGTGGCCCATGTCGTAGGCGTACTCCGCCTGTTCGGCGTTGGGATAGCGCTTGAGTTCGCCGTCCGGCCGCGCGTCGTCCTCCGCGGCCGTCAGGTAAAAGACGCCCATGACCATGTCTTTGGTCGGGCTGATGATCGGTTCCCCGCTGCTGGGTTTGAGCAGGTTGTGCGTGGACAGCATGAGGTTCCGCGCTTCCTTGACCGCCTCCGCGCTCAAAGGCACGTGCACGGCCATTTGATCGCCGTCGAAGTCCGCGTTGAAGGCGGTGCAAACCAGGGGATGCAACTGAATCGCGCTGCCCTCGATGAGTTTGACCTCAAAGGCCTGAATGCCCAGGCGATGGAGCGTGGGCGCCCGGTTCAGAAGCACCGGCCGTTCCTGGCAGACGCTCTCCAACACGTCCCAGACGTCGTCTTCGGCCATGTCGACCATGCGCTTGGCGTGCCGCACGTTGGTCGCGGCGCCGCTGTTGACCAGCCGCTCGATCACGAAGGGCTTGAACAGCTCCAACGCCATGCGTTTGGGCACGCCGGCCTGATGCAACTTCAGGGTCGGGCCGATCACGATGACGGAGCGTCCGGAATAATCCACGCGTTTGCCCAGCAGATTGCGGCGAAAACGCCCCTGCTTGCCCTTGAGCATGTCCGTCAGGCTCTTCAGGGGATGCTTCTGGTTGCGATTCGCGGTCGTGCGGCTACGCTTGCGGTTGTCGATGAGGCTGTCCACGGCCTCTTGCAGCATGCGTTTCTCGTTGCGCACGATCACGTCCGGCGCCCCCAGATCCAAGAGGCGTTTGAGGCGGTTGTTGCGATTGATGACCCGTCGGTACAGGTCGTTCAGGTCGCTGGTGGCGAACCGTCCCCCGTCCAGCTGCACCATGGGGCGCAATTCGGGCGGAATCACCGGCAACTGGGTCAGGATCATCCATTCCGGCCGGTTGCCGCTCTTGCGCAGATCTTCCACGACTTTCAGGCGCTTGGCCGCCCGGGTCCGCTTTTGCTCGCTTTTGGACGTGCGAATGACGTCGCGCATGGCCCGCGCCAAGTCATCCAGATCAATCTGCTTCAGCAGCTGCAGAATGGCTTCGGCCCCCATGCCGATTTCGAAAACGTTCCCGTATTGGCGCACCAACTGGCGATACTCCTGGTCGCTTTTGAGCGTGCGGGGTTCGATCTCCTTCAGTTGCTCCAGCAACGCCTCCGTACTCGCGATCAGGCGTTGGCGATCCTCTTCGTCCCGGTCGTTGAGTTCCGCGAGCTGCGTTTCGGCCTCCTGCTGCAAAACGGACAGGCGCGCTTCGATTTCCTGCAGGATCTCCTCCTTGCGGGCATCCGATTCCGTTTTGAGATCGTCCAGAAAGGCCTCCACGTGCCCATTGACCCGCTCGGCCACGTCGTCGGTGATGACGCGGCCCTGGGCAATCACGGCCTGCGGCACCCAGGACAGGCGCTGGCTGGCATCGGCCTCCTGGCCGGCGCGGTTCTCAATCCACTGCATCAACGCTTGCGCCTGTTTGATGGCATCGCCGGAACGGGCGGAAATGTCGGCGTCCACGGCCCCGATCAGGTCGTCCCGCGCCGCCAGCGCGTCCTGGACCTTGTCCTTGTGCGACGCCTCCGCCTCTTCCAGCGCGGCGGCGGTCACGGCCTGCTGCTTGGTCAAATTCAGGGCCAGTTCCTTTTCCTTGCGCACGATGAGGCGTTTGCGCGCGTCTTCGTTCACCTTGGTGATGATGTAGACGGCGTAATACAGCACCTTTTCCAGGTCCCGCGGGCTGATATCCAGCAACAGGCCCAGCCGGCAGGGCATGCCCTTGACGTACCAGATGTGACTGACCGGCGAGGCCAGCTCGATATGGCCCATGCGTTCGCGGCGCACGCGGCTGGAGGCCACTTCCACGCCGCATTTGTCGCACACGATGCCTTTGTACCGTTCGCGTTTGTACTTGCCGCAGCTGCATTCCCAGTCCTTCTCCGGCCCGAAAATGCGTTCGCTGAACAGGCCGTCCCGTTCGGGTTTCAGGGTGCGGTAATTGATGGTTTCGGGCTTGATCACCTCGCCGTAGCTCCAGTCCAGAATTTGCTCCGGGGAAGCCAGGGAAATGCGAATGACGTCGAAATTGCCTAGATCAATCAAGAGTCTACTCCTTCCGTGCGACGCGCCGCCGGCAACGCCAGGGCCAGCGCAGATTATCCAAGGGGGCCAGAGAACGGTTTCCGGCTAGAAAACGGGCAACTTGGGGAGGTTCAGGCCAATCCCCAGGTTGGGCAGGCGATGGGTCTCTTCCACCTTGCCGAACTGCATGCGCTCCTGTTTGTCATTGGTGACTTCCACGGCCAAACCCAAGCTCTGCAGTTCCTTGACCAGCACGCGAAAACTTTCGGGGATGCCGGGATTCTGGATTTCCTCCCCTTTGACGATGGATTGGTACGCGTTCACGCGTCCGATCGTGTCGTCCGACTTGATCGTCAGCATTTCCTGCAAGGTATGCGACGCGCCGTAAGCCTCCAGGGCCCAGACTTCCATTTCTCCGAACCGTTGCCCGCCGTTTTGGGCCTTGCCGCCCAAGGGCTGCTGCGTCACGAGGCTGTACGGGCCGGTGCTGCGCGCATGGACCTTGTCTTCCACGAGATGCAGCAGCTTCAGCATGAAAGAAACGCCCACGGTCACCGGTTCGGCATAGGGCTCGCCCGTCTTGCCGTCGTACAGAATCTGCTTGCCGGTAATCGGCAGGGGCAAGCCCGAGGCCAGCGCTTGCCGCACCGCGGCCGCGCGCAACTCCTCTCCGGCCGCGCCCGCGGGCACGCGGCCATGCTGTTGCAGCCATGCCCGGCAGGCGACCTCCACCGCGAGGGCGTCGTCCGCCGCGGACGTGCGTTGATGGGTGTAATCCTGGGGCAGGATCGCCTCGGGATCATAGCCTTCTTCCTTGAGCCACTCGCGGACCGCGGCGCGACGGGCGTAGGCGTAATCCGAGAGGACTCTTTCCAAATCGTATTCGTCCGGTTGCAACCACTGCTCCAGATACGTAAACCGGACGTCGTCGTCGTCCGTCAACGCGGCTTCGGGGATGGCCTCGTCGGCCGCCAGCAGTTCCCACCCGCGTTCCGCGACCTGGGTCCATGCCTGATCCGTCAGCCAGGCCCGCGCCAGTTCGCCTTCGATTTGCTCTTGGCGAGCCCCGTCGAAAGCGGGCGTCGCGACCTTGAAGCCAATGCGATCGGCGGCCCACCCCAAGTGGTTCTCCAGAATCTGGCCGATGTTCAGCCGTCCTTGCACGCCGATCGGATTCAGGATGATGTCCACGGGCGTGCCGTCGGCGAGGAAAGGCATGTCCTCGACGGGAATGATCTTGGAAATGACGCCCTTGTTGCCATGGCGGCCGGACATCTTGTCGCCTTCCATCAGTTTGCGTTGCTGGGCCACGTTGATGTGCAGCACCTTTTCGGTGCCGGCGGGCAAATCGTTGTGTTCCTTGCGGTCAAACACTTTGACGTCCACCACTTTGCCGCGCTGGCCGTTGGGCAGGCGCTTGGAGGTATCCTTCACGTCGCGCACTTTCTCGCCGAAGATCGCGCGCAAAAGCTTCTCTTCCGGGCTGAGGACGGTCTCGCCCTTGGGCGAGACCTTGCCCACCAGAATGTCGCCGCCCGTTACCTCGGCCCCAATGCGGATGACCCCGTTTTCGTCCAGGTTCTTGCGCGCTTCGGGCCCGACGTTGGGAATGTCAGCCGTGATTTCCTCGGCGCCCAATTTGGTTTCGCGGGCCGTCACCTCATGACGTTCGATGTGAATGGAGGTGAAGCGATCCTCCTGCAACAGGCGTTCGCTGACGACGATGGCGTCTTCGTAATTGCCTCCTTCCCAGCTCATGTAGGCCATCAGCACGTTGTGCCCCAAGGCCAGTTCGCCGCCTTCGGTGCTGGCGCTGTCGGCGATGACGTCGCCTTGCCGGACGCGTTGGCCCTTATGCACGACGGGCTGTTGATCGATGCAGGTGCTCTGGTTGCTCCGGTCGTATTTGCGCAGTCGGTACGGCAACGTGCGTCCGCCGTCGGATTGCAACCGGATTTCGTCGCTGCCGACGCTCGTAATGACGCCGGATTGGCCGGCCACCACGACCTGTCCCGAATCGACGGCCACCTGATATTCCACGCCCGTGCCCACCAGGGGCGCTTCCGCCCGGATCAAAGGCACGGCTTGCCGTTGCTGATTGGAGCCCATCAAGGCGCGATTCGCGTCATCGTGCTCCAGAAACGGGATCAGGGAGGCGCTGACGCCAATGATCTGCTGCGGCGACACATCAATGTACCGCACCTGATCCACGGGAATATGCGGAAACTGATCCGCCTGGCGAATAGACGGGTATTCGTTCATCAGTTCGCCGCGCTCGTTGAGCGGCGTGGTGGCCTGGGCAATCGTCACCTTTTCGTCTTCGTCGGCCGACATGTACGCGATTTCGTCGGCTACGAAAGGCCAGACTTTGACGGGACGTCCCTGTCGGGTAGCCACGAGGCGCCGGGCCTGCGCCTCGTCCACCAGGTCTCCGCGGCGGCCCAGCAGTTCGCCGCTGGCGTTATGGACGTCTTCGCGCAAGGTGCGGCCCAGCAACTCCTTGAGGCGTCCCGGCACTTCGCTGCGCACGGGACGGTAAGGCGTTTCCAAAAAACCCAGTTCGTTCACCTTGGCGTAGGAGGCCATGTAGCCGATCAAGCCGATGTTGGGGCCTTCCGGCGTCTCGATGGGGCAGATGCGCCCGTAGTGGCTGAAATGCACGTCCCGCACTTCCACGCCCGCCCGTTCCCGCTTGAGGCCGCCCGGCCCCAACGCGCTCAGACGCCGCTTGTGAGTCAGTTCCGACAAGGGGTTGATCTGGTCCATGAACTGGCTGAGTTGACTGCCGCCCATGAATTCCCGCACGGCGCCCAGCACGAGTTTCGCGTTCATCAGCTGGGTCGGCATCAGTTGATGGGGATCCTTGACGGACATGCGGTCGCGCACGCCCTTCTCCATACGGGCCAGGCCGATGCGCACCTGATTTTGCAACAGTTCGCCGACCGTATTCACGCGGCGGTTGCCCAGGTGATCCGTCACGTCCGTGGGCATCTCGCCGTTATTGATCTGAATCAGCCGCGTCACGATGGCGATCAGATCCGACCGCGTCAGCGTGCGGTTGGCGGGATCCTCGTTCCGATCCAGACGCTGATTCAATTTGTAGCGCCCGACCCGGCTCAAGTCGTACCGCCTGCGATCGAAGAACATTTCTTCGATGAAACGGCGCGCGGCCTCGATCTTGGGGGGATCGCTGGGGCGTTGCGTGCTGAAAAAGCGCAATTGGGCTTCCCGGATGCCCTCTTCGGCATTCACCACCGGCGCGCAGGGATCTTTGTCCAACGTAGCCTCGATGAAACGGTGCTCCGGATGGGTGTCTACCGCCTGGAACAGTTCCCGGATTTCGTCGTCGCTGCCAAAGCCCAAGGCGCGCACGAGAATGGTAACGGACTGTTTGCGCTTGCGATCCACCTTGACCGTGATCTCATTGCGCTTGGACGTTTCAAACTCCAGCCAGGCCCCGCGGCCGGGGATCACCTTGGCCGTAGCCAGACCGCGGCCCGACGCCCGGTCCGCCACCAGATCGAAGTACACGCCCGGCGACCGCAGCAATTGGCTGACGACGACGCGTTCCGCGCCGTTCATGATGAAAGTGCCGGTTTCGGTCATCATGGGAAAGTCTCCCAGATAGACCTCCTGCTCCCGCAGTTCGCCCGTCGCGGCGTCCTTGAGGGTTACGTTCACTTTCAGGGGCACCGCGTAGGTCTTGTCGCGCGTGCGGCACTCTTCGACGGAGTGTTCCGGCTCCTCGAAGCAGTAATCGCCCAAGTACAGCTCGAACTGTTTGCCGTAGCTTTGGATAGGCGGCAACTCGTCCAGCAATTCCTTGAGGCCCTCTTCCATGAACCACCGAAAACTGTCCAGCTGCACGTCAACCAGATTGGGCAGGGACATAGGGGCCGGGGTACGGGAATAGACTTTGCGATTCCCGACGCCGTTCAAAGTCGTACGTGGCATACATCCTCCTCACTCGTGAGCGACAAGCCTATGGCGCGTGCGAACCGCAGCGCCGGAGGCGCAGAAGCGACCGCGCGCGGACCGCGCAGGCCCGCCAAAATATTGTTATGAAGGCTAGGGGAGCGGAAACGGGACAGTCACTTAGGCCGTACAGCCAGTAAGCGCCTAAGCAACCTGCGCTGACGTAGCGCGGCACTCCAATGGGGTTATCGTGGGGCCTGAATGCCTGCGTGTGCGTTGCGGCGGCGTATTCGTGCAAAAAACCGACAGGACATTGCCGTACATTCGGGTCTCCCGTTTGTGATGTGTTCCGCCTTCTCGCTGCCAAGTCGAACTCAACATCCGCAAGCGCGAGGACAAGACGCAACAGTATAAAGCATATCTTGCCACGCGTCAAACGGCGAGCCTTGCCGTTGTCCCCGTAGACGGTCATGAAACCAATGGCGCGGGCATTTACGTCCCTGCGGCACCGCGGGCGCAACAGAGCGTAGGCGCCGCCTCCGCGTTCCGTCCGCAGGGCGCCGACGGACGCCGCGGCCGGCAGGAAGGCGGTGGCGACCGGAGCTCTGGCCTCCGGTTGACCGGCGCCGGGCGCGTGCGGTATGCTGTGCTCCTTACGTCCGTCCAGGAGGCCGTATCACGGCTGAGGCCGCGGCCCCGGTACCCGCGCGGCGCCTCTCTGCAATGTCTATCCCGCCTGGTATCCCGTGGAAGGTCCGCCCTTGGGCGCCGGCTTGATCCGCGACGCGGCGGCGCACCGGGCGCTTTTCCTGCGCGATCCCCTGGACGCGAGCGACTATCCGCGGGCGATCGCGGCGGTCGATGCGCTGTTTCATACCAAGCCTCCGCAGAGCCATGACGAAGCTTTGAAGGATGTTCAGCCGCGCGACGGATACTGGCCGCGCGCGGTGCTGGGCACGCGGTGGACCGTAGGCGATACGCAGCGCACGGTCAAAAATGTGCCGTACCGGCTGTTGCGGCTGTGCCGGGCCGGCTCCGCGGACGGGTACCCGACGGCCGAGGAGAAGGAGGCGGCGTCCGCGCGCAAGGATCGCGTGATTGAGGAGCAGGATGCGACGATTGGAAAGCAGGATGCCGCGCTCCAAGCCCTGCGCGGCTGGCTGGAAGCCCGCGCTATTGACCCGGAGGCTATTTTGCGCGCGCGGAAAACGGACGCGTGAGAGGCGTCGGCGTGAGTGTTCAAATGGTCGCGGATCCGCATCCGGCGCTCGGCCTGGCGGTAGCGCGGATGATTCGCTACGGCCTGCACTGGGCGGGCCCAGTCCACGACCGGGCGCCGGACGGCGGCCTTGGCGGTGCGCCGCGGACCCAGCCCTGCGGTTCCACGCAAAACCAGACGGTGCAGGAGCCGTGCCGCCCGGATGGCCGGGACAATCCTCATCGGGGCTGACGTAACGGTGAGAACGATATTGTAACCTGATAGCAGTTGCATGACCATCGTCTAGGGCATGGACAACGGACGGTGCGTTGTCGCGGCGCGGTCGGCGCGCCTGCGCGATTGATGCCCGCGGCGCAGCGGCAAGGAGCCAAGTCTGCGCCGAGCGTCCCGGTTCGGGGCCGATCCAGCGCCACGGCGCTGATCCGCCAAAGCGGCTTGTCCCCTAAAGTCTGCCCAGACGATTGCCGCAACGCTCCGGAAACCGTGTAGAATAAACGCGTAGGCGCGCCAGTCCTTACGTTGGCCTGGGCGTCTTCATGGCATGCAGATGCCGCCGGCGTCGTTTCATTCGTGGCAGAAAACCAGGCGGTGGAGTTTGTGGCGTATCGCGTAGGCCTGACCGCCATGCCTCAAGGCGTGGCGGCCGGGGTTTCTTCTCCCTGTTCCCGTTCTTGCCCAGCTTGGCCCTTGACGCGCCGGCCCCGCGCGTACGGGACGCCGCCCGCGTTCTCCTCAGGGTGCGGCCGTGCCTGATGCCGCCTTCGGTCCGCAGTACCACGTCCCTGTCCTGCTCCCCGAAATTCTGGAGCTCATGCATGTGCATCCAGGAGCCACCCTGATTGACTGCACGGCAGGCGACGGCGGGCACGTCCTGGGTTTTCTGCGCGCGGCCGGACCGCAAAGTCGCGTGCTCGCGCTGGACAGGGACGCAGAGGCCATACGCCGCGCCCGGCGCCGCTTGGCGGCCTTGGCGTTGGATCACCAGATTACGTGGGTCCAGACCGAATTCGCCGCGTTGCGGCAGGTGGCCCAAGCGCGCGGTTTCGCTCCGGTCGACAATGTCCTGGCGGATTTGGGCTTCAGTTCCCATCAAGTCGATACGGCGGAGCGGGGCTTTTCCTTCCGGTTGAACGGCCCTCTGGATATGCGCATGGATCGCGGGCATGCCCTGACGGCCGCCGACGTCGTCAATGGCTGGACAGAAGAAGATCTCGCCGCCTTGCTCTCGAGCCAAGGCGAAGAAACCCACGCGCGACGCATCGCCCGCGTCATCGTTCAACATCGCCCTTTCGCGCATACCCGGCAACTGGCGCAAGCCATTGAAACGGCCGCGCCCCCGCGCGCGTACCGGCGCCGGCATCCCGCCACGCGGACATTCCAGGCCTTGCGCATGGCCGTCAACGATGAATTGCGCCAACTGACCGCGGTCTTGCCCCAGGCCGTCGAACTGCTAACGCCCGGCGGCCGCTTGTGCGTTATTTCTTTCCACAGCCTGGAAGACAGGGCGGTCAAACGCTTTTTGCGCTCGCGCAGTCGCCGCGTGGCCGCCAACAAATACCGTCCAGCGCTTCCTCGCGCCTGTCCTGCCCCGGCGCTGGCGCTCCTGGGCGGAGGCGTGATCCGGCCCAGCCGCGCGGAGCAAGCCGCCAATCCCCGGAGTCGCTCGGCCCGCCTGCGCGCGGCGCGCAAGCCGGCGTAGGAGGATCGCGATGCGCACGGTTCGCTCCAGTCACTGGCCGTTGTCCCCGCTCTCGGCGCCGCAGGTGCAAGCGCCTTGGCAACGTCTGCGGCAAGCGAAGGTGCTGTCCTTCAACCTGCCGCTGGTCTTGTGGTGGGCTTTGCTGGTGGGCCTCGCGACGTTCGGTTCATTGCTCAACGTTTTCATGTCCGCCCGCATTGCCGAGGCGCGCCTCCAACTCTATCGCCTGAATCAGGATTACGTCTTGCGCGAAGAAGTCAATGCGGAACTGCTGTATCGCATTGGCCAGGAGACCAGTTTGAACCGCGTGGCGATCTGGGCTCAGAACCGCGGGTTCGTTTACCAGTCGGACGTCACGTGGCTGCCATCCGACGCGTGGCTGCCCGCCCAGGACGCCGCGCCGTTGCCGGCCGGCCAGGCCGGCCTCGGCGCTCCGCGGACCTCTTCCGAGCGCATTCGGGACGCCAACAGCCGCCTGGCGCAATTCTGGGGCGGCCTCGCCGATCGGCTATCGACCCTGAACGCGCAACTGCGCGCGTTCACGCTATTGCCGCCTGACCTCCAAGCGTCGGCGGAACCATCCGCCGCCGGCTCGCCCTCGCTGCTCGAGCGGCTATGGGGCGCGCTGCAGGACGCGGCCAACGCGTCCGCCTCCTGATCGGCTGGGGCGCATGTCTGCCGTCACCCCGCCCTCATCCGCCTTTCCGACGGCCGGCCTCTTTCCGCCGCGCCTGAAGCGTCTGGGCTTGCTGTTCGCGGGGCCTTTCTGCCTGGCGTTGCTCGTCGTGGCGCGTCTGGTGCAATTCCAGGTCTTTCTGTATAACCAGCAGAACGCGTCCCGTTTCGTCGCGCGCAACTTGCCTACGGTGGCCACCCGCGGCGTCATCGCGGACGCGCGCGGCGAATTGCTGGCCGGCGACGTCTGGACCTACCGCTTCGTGATTCCCCGCCTGGAGGCCATGCCGAGCCCTTACCGGGATAGCGTCGCGCACCTGCTGGCCGGCATCGCGCAGAGGGCGACGGCGCCGTTGCACGCGCGCATGGACGAGGCCTTGGCCGCGTTGGGCGACCGTACGGCGCGGCGTTCGCCGGCGGCCGCGTCCAACGACTTCGCCTACGTCGTATTGGCGGACGATCTGCACTTGGTGCAAGGCCAATACCTAGAGAACTTGCAAACGCAAGGCGTAACGGCCGCCAACCTGTGGGACTTGCATCTGCGCGGCGACGACAAGGCCTATACGCAGTTGCAGGCCCTGCTCGCGCCGGACGCGGACGCCGCAACCGCGGCGCCGGGCGCGACCCCTCCCGATTTGAAACAGGTCATGCAGAATCTGGGGTTGCGCGCCGATCTGGCCGCGTCGGAAACCGATTTCGATTTCTTCCGCCACTTCCAACTGGAGATCCAACCCTCCCGGTATTACACCCAAAGCTCGCTCGGCAGCCACGTGCTGGGTTTGGTCAACGCGGAACGCAACGGCGTCAACGGCCTGGAAAGCTACTATCAGAAATTCCTGCGCGGCCAGGTGAGTTTGTCGGGCGTAGCGGAACCGCTCTCCGCGCTCACGCCGGAGGCCCGCCAGTACGTGCCTTCCCATATGGGCGGCGACCTGGTGATCACCATCGACCGGACCATCCAGTTTTGGGTCGAGCAGGAACTGCAGTTGGCCCTTGAACGGTACCATGTCCAGCAAGGCGGTTCCATTATCGTCATGGAACCCGACACGGGGGCCATCCTCGCCATGGCCAATCGCCCGGATTTCGATCCGGCCGCGTTGGCCCGGCAGGATCCCGCGGCCACCAATTTCACGAATCTGGCCGTCACGGGCGTCTACGAACCCGGCTCCGTCTTCAAAGTCTTGACGGTGGCTACGGGCCTCGACGCCGACGCGCTCGCGCCGCAGGACGAATTCTTCGATATCGGCACGTACGCGATCGGCCCGGAGGCCGTCATCCGGAACAGCGAGGACCGCACCATGGGCCGCGTGACCGCGACGGAGGCGCTGGCTTTCTCCCTCAACACGATCATGGCGGAAATCGCCGTGGAGCGCATCGGCCCGGAGACGTTCTACGACTACCTCTTCGACTACGGCTTGGGCGAAGTCACGGGCATCGACCTGGCGCATGAATTCAACGGCAGCCTGAAAGACAAATATCCCGGCACGATCAATTGGAACATCACCGATCTGGGCGCCAACAGCTTTGGCCAGGGGATCAACCTCACGCCGATTCAAATGATCAACGCGCTCAACGTCGTCGCCAGCGGCGGCCAGCTCATGAAGCCCTACGTCGTGCGCCACCGCGTGAACGGCAACGGCGTCGCGACCTATGCGCCGACGGTGTTGCGGAACGCCGTCCTGCGTCCGGAAACCGTCCAGGCCGTCACGGACATGATGGTTTTCACGGTGGAGGAAGCGGTCGTCAAGGCCCAGGTGGCCGGCTATCAGGTCGCCGGCAAAAGCGGCACGGCCCAGGTACCCGATCCGGACCGCATCGGCGCGTACGACGAGGAAATGGTCATCGCCAGTTTCGCCGGCTTCGCGCCCGCGCTTGAGCCGCGCATCATCGTCTTGATCAAGCTCAACGATCCGCGTTTCCAGGACGGCACGCCCGCCTGGGGGTCGCAAAACGCGGCGCCCACTTTCAGTCGCATTGCGGAACGCATTCTGGACTACCTGAACGTGCCGCCCGCCTGCTATCCGGACTGCTACGCCAGTCCGCCGCGTTCCCCCGCGCCGGCAGAGCCGCGGACCGCTCCTTCGACGCCCCCGCGCGAAAGCAGCGCGTAGGCCCAGCGCAACGTTCTGGCTGTCCCGATGATTCAGACGCAGATCACCCACCATACGCTCTGGCACGCCCTGACCGGACACGCGCCGCCGCCGGCCTTGCTGCCCATTTCCATCCAGGCGGCGACCACCGACAGTCGGGACAGCGGCCCCGGGTGGCTTTTCGCCGCGTTGCCCGGCGACAGCGCCCATGGCAACCGCTTCGTGCCCGACGCCATCGCGCGCGGCGCCAGCGCCGTCATTTGCGAAGCCGAGGGCTTGGCGGCCGCGCCGGCCGCGGGCCTGCCCGTGGTGCATTGCCCCGAGGCCCGGTTGCAATGGGACGGCCAACACGGCGCGTTGACCGCCGAGCACAGCGTTTGTTACGTGGTGCCGTCCGCGATGGAAGGCATCCGGCGGGTCGGCGCCTTTCAACGGTTGCACCGTACGCGCACCAGCCTCAAAGTCGTCGGCATCACGGGCAGCGTGGGCAAAACCAGCACCAAGGAACTGACGCATTCGGTCCTGAATCAACACTTCGACACCTACCGCAATCCAGGCAACGTCAACGGCGAGCACGCCTTGCCGCTGGTCTTGATGGGACTTAAGTACAGCCATGAACGCTTCGTCACGGAGCTGGGCATGTACCGCTTGGGGGAAATCGACGACATGTGCCGCATGACCTTGCCCCAGACCGGCATCGTCACCAATATCGGCCCTAGCCATCTGGAACGCCTGGGCACCATGGAGCGCATTTACGAGGCCAAGTCGGAATTGATCCGCTCCCTGCCGCCGGCCGAAGCCGGCGGGGTCGCCATTCTCAATTGGGACGATCCCCGGGTGCGGCCGATGGCCGCGCTGACGGATGCCCGCATCTGGCGCGTGGGCCTGACCCCGGAATGCGATCTGTGGGCCAACGACATTCAGAGCGCAGGGTTCAAGGGCATCCATTTCCAGGCGCATTTGCCCGCGGCCTGGCCCGTCTCGCAGCGGACGCTGCATATCCGCATCCCGCTCCTGGGGCGACACAGCGTTCACAACGCCCTGTTGGCCATGGCGGTCGGGCTGAGCGAAGGCATGCCGATGCAGAAAATCCTGGCCGGCCTGCGCGATCCCAGCAATCAGGTGCGGCTGGTGCTGGTCCAGGGCCTCAACGACAGCACCTTGATCGACGACACCTACAACGCCAGCGAAGACAGCAGCATCGCCGCCCTCAACCTGCTGGCCGATCTCCGGCCGCGCCGGCAAGGGCGGCGCATCGCGGTGCTGGGCGACATGCTGGAATTGGGCCCGTCCACCCAGATCAGCCACGTCAAGGTGGGGCGTCGGGCCGCGCAGGTGGCCGACGTCCTGATCACGATCGGCGAGCTGGGACGCCTGATGGGCGAGGCCGCGCTGGCGGCCGGCATGCCGGCCGCCGCGGTGCAGATGCTCGCGGAGGCGGACGAAGCCGTCGCCCTGATGAAAAAGGGCATCGCGCCGCACGACCTCGTGCTCTTCAAGGGCAGCCGGGCCACGGGCATGGACAGAGTGGTGGCGGATTTGAGCGTACCGCGCAGTTGACCATGTTCAATCCGCTCATGCTGGGCACGCTGAGTTTCCTGATTGCCGTGATTTGGGGCCAACCTTTGATCGCCTTGCTCAATCACTACGGCGCGAGCAAGAAAATCCGCATTGACGGCCCGGATCGGCACCTGGTCAAAATGGGCACGCCGACGATGGGCGGTTGGCTCTTCGTCCTGCCGATCCTGCTGATTACGGGCACCTTGAACATCGTCAACCTGATCGGCTTCAACATCATCGGCGCCAGCACCCTGTTGCTGTTCTTCTGCCTGGGCGCCTTCGCCCTGCTGGGCACCTACGACGATTTCCAGAGCCTGACGCGCACCCAGCGCGGCAACGGCATCACGGCGCGCGTCAAGAGCCTGGTGCAACTGGCGCTCGCGACCGTCATCGCGTTCGTCCTGTATTTCGGCCCGCCCGAACTGGATGCCGTCGGCGTGCCCGGCATCGCCCAGCCGGTAGAGGTCGGCTGGATTACGATTCCCATCGCGGTCCTCCTGATCGTCGGTTTCAGCAACGCCGTCAACCTGGCCGACGGCCTGGACAGCTTGGCCGGCAGCACCGCGTCCGTGTCCTTCGTGTCGTACGGCATCATCGCCTACCTGCAGGGCTACGCGTACATTGCGATCTTTTGCTTCATCGTGGTCGGCTCGCTTTTCGCCTTTTTGTGGTACAACGCGCATCCGGCGCACCTGTTCATGGGCGATACCGGCAGCCTGGCCTTGGGCGCGACCTTGGCGCTGGTGGCCCTCATGACCCAGCAATGGCTCATCCTGCCCGTGGTCGGCCTGATCTTCGTCGCCATCGCCGCCTCGGTGATGATGCAGGTCGCCAGCGCCAAATTGAGCCGCCGCTTTCTGGGACGAGACGTGCGCCCGTTCAAGATGAGTCCCCTGCACCATCACTTCGAACTCCTGGGCTGGAGCGAAATGCAGGTCAAGGAACGCTTCTGGATCGTCAGCGTGCTCAGCGGCATGTTCGGCGTGGCGTTGGCGCTCGTATAGGTGCATGATGTCGCATTGCGTTCCCGCCGCGGCGCCGCCTGGCCTCTCTGCGCTGTCCGGTTCCTTCGCCGGCGCGCGGGTCCTGATTGTGGGTTTGGCGCGGCAAGGCCAAGCGATGGTGCGCTTCTTCGCCGATCAAGGCGCGCGCATCACCGCGCACGATCGCGCGGCCGTGGCCGCGCGGTCGAATCTGCCGCGCGGCGTCTCCGTGCGTTACGTTTTCGGCCCGCATGATCCGGCCTTGCTGACGGGACAGCAGCTCGTAGGCCTCTCGGCCGGCGCGCCGCCCCAACTGCCGCTGGTACGGGCGGCCCAGGCGCAAGGCCTGCCGGTGGTCAATGACTCGGTGCTGACCTTCGCCCGCGTGGCCGGATCCGTTACGCTCATTACGGGCAGCAGCGGCAAGACCACGACCACGGCCCTGACGGGGGCGCTGTTGGCGGCCGGACGCGCCGCGCGGGGCCAGGTGCATCTGGGCGGCAATATCGGCCAGCCCCTGTTGCAGCGCGCGCACGCGATCGGAGCCGCGGATCACGTGGTATGGGAAGGCAGCAGTTTTCAGCTGGAACTCTTCGATGCCGCCTATCATCGCCTGGCCTGCCCGCCCGCGCCCGTGCGCGCGGCGGCGATCCTCAACCTGACCCCCAACCACTTGGATCGCCACGCCGGCATGGCGGCCTACCTGCAGGCCAAGTTGCGGGCGTTGCGCACCTTGCGCCCGGGCGGCGCGTTGGTGCTCAATTTCGATGATCCCGCGTGCCGGCGCCTGGTGCCGGATGCGCCGCGCGACGGGCGCCCGCCCCTGAATTTGCCCGAAAGCGCCGCCTGCGAGGCCGTCCTGGCGCGCGGCCGTCAGGTTGCGGCCGCGCGACGGGCGCGGATCATTCCTTACAGCCTGTACGCGTCCTTGCCCCAAGGCGCATGCCTCGCGGGCGATGCGATCCGCGTAGACGGCGCGCCGATGGCGCGCGTCCAGGATATCCAGCTCAGGGGCCGCCATAACGTGAGCAACGTCTTGGCGGCCTGCGCCCTGGCCCATGCGCATGACGTGCCGCCGGCGGCCGCGCGGCGCGCGTTACGCGCGTTCCGGGGCGTCGGCCATCGCCTGGAAACGGTCGCCTGCCAAGGGGGCGTGCAGTGGGTCAACGACAGCATCGCCACTTCGCCGGAAAGGGCCGTGGCCGGGATGCGCAGTTTCGACGGCGCAACAACGTCTTTGCTGCTGTTGGCGGGCGGCAAAGACAAAAATCTGCCGTGGGACGTTTTCGCCCGCGCCGCGGCGGATTGCGTGCAAACGTTGATCCTCTTCGGCGACGCGGGCCCGCGCATTGCGGCGGCCGTGCAAGCCCAGGCGCCCGCCGGCGCGCGGCGCCGGCCCGCCGTCTGCGTAGTGGATACCTTGGCCCAGGCCGTGTCCGCGGCGCGCCGTCACGCGGCGCCCGGCAGCGTGGTCTTGCTGTCTCCGGGCGGCGCCAGCTTCGACGGTTATCGCGATTTCGAAGCGCGGGGCCGCCACTTCAGGCAATTGGTGCGGGAAGAAGCGTAGGCGCGTAGCCATGCATCGCACAGGCGCTTTGACGGGCATTTGGTCCCGGCGGGAAATCCAGTTCCGCCTCATGCAGTACGACTGGGTCTTGCTGGGCGCGGTGGGCACCCTGTTGGCTTGGGGCGCGGTGCTGGTCTTCAGCGCCAGTTTCTACGAAGGCCTGCTCCGGGCGCAGCCGGACGGTCTGTACTTCTTCAAACGCCAACTGCTGTGGTTGGCGTTGGGCCTCGTCGTCCTGATCGGCACGGCGCTCATTCCCTACGCTTTCTGGGGCCGCGTGAGCGGCTTGCTGTTCATGTTCTCCCTGGTGTCGCTGCTGGCTGTCCTGCTCGTGGGCACGCAGGCTTTCGGCTCCCAGCGCCTGCTCTTCGGCGCCAGTTTCCAGCCCAGCGAATTCACCAAACTGGCGGTCATCCTGTACGGCAGCCATTGGCTGGTGAGCAAAGGCGACCGTCTCCGCAACTACAACAGCGGCCTGATTCCCTACGGCGGGATGATCGGCTTGGTGTCGGTGCTCATTTTCCTGCAGCCCGACATTTCCATGACCATGCTCATCGGCATGACGGCCTTCGCCCTGTTCTATATGGCCAGCGGCAACCTGAAACACATGTTGGTCGTGGCGCTGGTCGCCGCGGTGACGACCGGCGTCATCGTCCTCGTGTACCCGTACCTGGGCGAGCGCATCAGCGACTTCGCGCGCTCGATCCAGGACCCCGTCAACAGCGCGGGGTGGCAGGAACGCAACAGCGTCCGGGCGACCATTCGCGGCGGGCTTTTCGGGACCGGCGTGGGCCGGGGCGAGATGAAAACGTTGTGGCTGGTTTTGCCGTGGACCGACGCCATCTACGCCGTCATCGGCGAAGAAACCGGCCTGTGGGGTTCCTTGCTGATCCTCTTTCTCCTCGGCCTGATCGCGTACCGGGGCCTCAGCATCGCGTACGGCGCGCCCACGGAATTCGGGACCATGGTCGGCATCGGCCTCGTCTTCCTCTTGGCCGTCCAGTCCCTCTTGCATATCGGGGTCGTGCTCAGTCTCATCCCCGTCGCAGGGGTCACCTTGCCCTTCGTCAGCTACGGCGGCTCTTCCCTGCTGGTCTGGATGGCGTCCGTGGGCTTGCTCGTCAACATCGATCACGCGCGGCGCGTGCAATCGGCAGCATGAAGATTCTATGCGCGGGCGGCGGCAGCGGCGGCCACGTATACCCGGCCTTGGCCATATTGGACAGTCTGCGCCAAGCGTGCCGCGCCCAGCATACGGGCCTGGAAGCCCTGTGGCTGGGACGACGCCGGGGCCTGTCCCAACGGCTGGTGGAGGCGGCGGGGGTGCCTTATCGGAACGTCGCCAGCGGACAGATCAAGGCGGTCAATCCCCTGATCCAGGGCCTCAGCCTCGCGCGCCTGGCGCTCGGCACGCTCCAGGCGCTGGGCATCGTCCGTCGCTTTCGGCCTGACGTTTGCCTGGCGACGGGCGGCCATGCCGCCGCGCCCGGCGCGTTGGCCGCGTATCTGCTCGGCGTTCCGCTGCTGTTTTTCCAGTTGGACGCGAGGCCTGGCCTGACGGTGCGCTGGCTGGGCCGGCTGGCCCGTACGGTCTTGGTCACGCGCGCGCCGGCGCGCGCGGCCGGCCGGAAAGTGCAGGTGATCGGGTATCCCGTACGCGCGGCCCTGCTGGAGGCCATGCGCGATCGCGCGCGCGCGCGGCGGGAGTTGATGGCGGCGGTGGGATGGTCCTTCCCAGACTGCGCCGACGCGGCCGGCGCCCCTTTGCCTCTCCTGGTGGTCATGGGCGGCAGCCAGGGCGCGCGCAGCATCAACCGCGCCGTCCTCGGGCATTTGCCCGCTTTGCTGCCTCACTGCTGCCTGTTGCACGTCACGGGCCCAGGCGAGTACGAGGCCAGCTGCCGCTTCGCCGCGGCGCGTCCGCTGGACGCGCGCTTGCGCCCCCGATTGGTCATGACGCCGTACCTGCACGGCGAATTCGCCCCGGCCTTGGCCGCCGCGGACGCGGCGGTCTTGCGGGCGGGCGCCAGCGTCCTGGGCGAGGTGCCGGCCTCCTTGACGCCCGCCGTATTGGTGCCCCTGCCGCGCGCCGGAGGACACCAGCGGGCCAACGCCCAGGCCTTGGCTGACCAGGACGCCTGCCTCGTCGTGGAGGATGCCGATCTGGCGACGCATCTGATACCGGCCTTGCAACGCCTCCTGACCCAACCCGCTTTGCGTCAGCGGCTGGAACGCCGCTTGCAGACCCTGGCCCGGCTGGACGGCGCGCAGCGCGGGGCGCAAGCCATTTTGCACGCGGTGCGGGAGACCGATTAGATTCGGAATGCTTATTCAAGTCGTTATCGCCCAACTCTTCTATTTCGGCCTGATCGCCTACGCCGGGTATCGACGCGGCCTCCGACGCGAGCTCCTGGTGTTGGCGGCCTCCGGCGGGACGTTGCTGGCCCTGCTGTGGTTCAGTCTCCGCTTTCCGGCGCCCGACGCGCCGGCGACCTCTCTGGCGCTCGGCGATGCCATGTGGCGCGCGCTGTTCGATTTGCCTGCGTGGCGCGCCCTGCTGCAGCAATCGCCGCTTTTCTTGCTGCTTTGGCTGCTGGCTTGCGGGCTCGCTTACGGCGTAGGCCAACAACGCCTCTCCGCCGGCCGCGCGCCGCACGCGTTGGCCGGCGCGCTGGCCGCCGCCGCCAACGGATGGATTTTCCTGCACTTGCTGTTGCCTTGGCTCACCGTGCAGCTCAGCCTGGGCGGGCTCGGACTGGCCAACGCCTTCGCCCTGCCTGCGTTGCCCGTTGACGCGCAAGCATGGCTGGCCGCGGCCCAGGAGTACCGCGCCACGCTGCTGGTCATCGCGGCCATTGGCCTGCTCGTGTATTGGGTCAGCCGACGGCACCGACCTTCCGCCTCCTGACGACCGCTTCGCCCGCGCGTACGCGCGACCGCTCATGGCTCCTTCCCCCGCTCCCGATTGGTTCCGACGCCTGCAGGCCGGAGACGGCGCCCTGTCCGTTTACCTGATGGGCATTGGCGGCGCGGGGCTAGCGCCTTTGGCCTGCATATTGCAGGAGCAGGGCTTTCAGGTTGCGGGCAGCGATATCCGCGCCACCCCGTCCACGCGCGGCTTGGCCGCCCGCGGCATCCGCGTGAATGCCGTCCAGACGCCGGACTACCTGTCAAGCCTGCCGCCGGAACGACGCCCGCAGGTCATCCTGCATTCCAGCGCCGTTCCGGACAGCAATCCGGAAGGGCGCTGGGCCCGCGCCGCGGGCATTCCCTGCGTCAACCGCGCGGCCTTCCTGCCGGCCTTGCTGGCTGAGCGGCGGGTCGTGGCCGTAGCCGGCACCCACGGCAAAACCACCACTACGGCCATGCTGGTGCAACTGTTGCTGGGCGCCGGCCTTGACATTGGCTATGTCGTTGGGGCCTCCCTGGCCGGCTTGCCTGCCGGACGCGCCGGCACGCATGAGTTGTTCGTCATTGAAGCCGACGAATACGACGGCATGTTCCTGGGCCTGGATCCCTACGGCGCCGTCGTCACGTCTCTGGAGTGGGATCATCCCGACTGCTTTCCTACGGAGCAGGCGTGCGCGGAGGCCTTTGGCGCCTTTCTCGCGCGGGTCGCCCCCCGCGGCTTCGTCATTTACAACCGGGATCATGACCGCCTCCGGGCTTGGGCGGAGACGCAAGCAGGTTCTGCGCGCCGGATGGAGGCCTTCGGATATGCCGCGGGCGCGGGCTGGATCCTGCAATCCGCCCCGCGCGGCGGACAGCACGGCCGGTCCGCGTTCGCGCTGACGTCTGCCGCCGACGCTTACTCTTTCCGGCTGCCGGTCCATGGACGTTACAACCACGCCAACGCCGCGGCGGCTTGGCTGGCAGCCTGCGCGCTAGGGGTGCCGCCCCGCGCGGCGGCGCAGGGCCTGCAGGACTTCCAGCCGGTCGCGCGGCGGTTCCAGCTACGCGGCGCGCGCCGCGGCGCGTTGGTGTACGACGACTATGCGCATCATCCCAGCGCCGTGCGCGCGGTGCTGGAAGCTGCGCGCGAACGCTTTCCCCAAGCCCGTCTGTGGGCCGTCTTTCAACCGCATACGTTCAGCCGCACCGCCGCGCTGCTGGACGCGTTCGCCGACGCGTTCGCGCCGGCGGATCGGGTGCTCATACTGCCCACTTTCGCCGCCCGCGAGACGGCCCGCGCGGGGCAGGACGGGCATGCGCTCTGGCGGGCCCTACGCCATGCCCACGCCGCGTATTGCGACGGACGCGAAGCCGCTTGGGCCCTTCTCGCACCCCGTTTGGGCCGCAACGACGTGGTCGTGGTCATGGGCGCGGGCGACTGTTACAAGCTCTCGAGTCGGTTAGTGGAAGCGCGCGCAGGGGATGGCCGGCCGCGCACAGCGGCGGAGACGGCCCCATGCGCTTGATCGCAGAGGCGGCCACCGCGCGGACCGGGGGCTGACGCGGCCATGGACCGCGCGGCGCGCCGTTTTCTGATGGCGGAACTCGGACTGCGCATCGAGGAAAACGCCAGCTTGGCGCGCTTTTCCTCGATCAAAGTGGGCGGTCCGGCCCAGGCTTTGGTCGCGGTGAACGAGACCCGCGTCTTGACGCGGCTGTTGGCCTGGGCGCATCAGGAACGCCAGCCTTTCTTCCTGTTGGGCGGCGGCACCAATACGTTGTTCGCGGACGCGGGTGTGGCGGGCCTGACCATTCATAATCGATGCCGCGCGCACGCCGTGCGCCGCGTCGGCGCGCACGCGGTGCTGGAAGGCGACGGCGGGGCTTTGCTGGCCCAGAGCGCGCGCCTCAGCATGCAGCAGGGCTTGACCGGCCTGGAATGGGCCGTCAGCGTACCCGGCACGCTGGGCGGAGCCGTAGTCGGCAATGCCGGCGCCCACGGCAGCGACGCCGCGGCCTGCCTGGACCAGGTAGAGACGTTCGGAAGCGACGCGCGCCGCGCGTGGCGCGCCGCGGCGACCTTGCGCCTGGCGTATCGCGAGAGCGGCCTCAAGCCGCGGGCGCCGATCAGGGCGGGATACCCCACGGTCGTCACGCGGGTGCGCTTCCGGCTGCGTCCCGGCGCGCCCGCGGACATCGACGCGCGCGCCCAACGCTATTTGCGCCGCCGGCGCCGCGCGCAACCGACCGCGCCCAGTTTAGGCAGCGTTTTTCGCAATCCGCCTGGCCATTTCGCCGGCGCCTTGATTGAGGCGGCCGGGTGCAAGGGTTGGGCGTGCGGCGCCATCGCGGTCAGCGGCCAGCATGCGAACTTTCTCGTCTGCCAGGAGGCGGAACCTGCCGGCCGCGCCGCCGACGTCGTGGCCCTGATGCAACGCATCCGCGTCCGCGTGCAGGAAAATTGCGGCATTCGGCTCCAACCGGAAATTTGCCTGGCCGGCGATTGGCCGGAAGAAGCTCTCTTTGAGTAGAGTCCGGCAGACCCCGCTTCACTTGACCTGTGCAGGGATGGCCATGCGTATAGCCCTTGTTTTCGGCGGCCGCAACAGCGAACACGAAGTGTCGTTGCGCAGCGCGCGCAACGTGCGCGCGGCCTTGACCCGCGCGGGGCACAAGGTCCTGGATATCGGCATTACCCGCGCCGGACGTTGGCTGGTAGGGGAGAACGCGCAACTCATAGTGGGCAAAGAGGTCTCGGATCGCCAGGATTCCGGCCTGCCGCAACTGCCGGATCGACCGAGCCGCGCCGCGCTGGGACAGGTGGACGTGGTCTTTCCGATCGTGCATGGCCCCAATGGCGAAGACGGCACGCTGCAAGGCCTGCTGGAACTCGCCAACGTCCCCTACGTAGGTTGCGGCGTGCTGGGCAGCGCGCTCGCCATGGACAAGGCGGTCGCGAAGCAGCTGTTGGGCGCCGCGGGCATTCCCCAAACGCCCTATCGCTGCTTCCACGCTCTCGAGATCGAGGCCGACCGCGCAAACGTCGTAGCGCAGATCGAAGCCGCCTTCGCCTATCCGTTGTTCGTCAAACCCGCCAATCAAGGCAGCAGCGTGGGCGTCAGCCGGGTCACGGATGCGGCGTCCTTGGCCCGCGCCCTGCAATTGGCCCAGCAATACGACGCCAAGGTGCTGGCGGAAGCCGCGGTGCCGCGCGCGCGCGAACTGGAAGTCAGCGTCTTGGGCTGGCACGAACTGGAGGCCAGCGAACCGGGCGAGGTGATACCCGGCAATGAGTTCTACGACTACGACGCCAAATACCACGACGAGCAGACCCGCTTGCTGATTCCGGCGCCCGTTACCCGCGAACTGGCGACGACCTTGCAGGATTTGGCGATGCAGGCCTTTCGCCTTCTGGAAGGGTGCGGCATGGGGCGCGTCGATTTCTTGGTGGACGCGGATTCCGGCCAGGCGTACCTGAACGAAATCAACACCCTGCCGGGCTTCACGGCCGTCAGCATGTATCCCAAGTTATGGGAAGCGTCCGGGCTGGATTCCGGCGCGCTGATGCAACGCCTGCTGGACATCGCCTTGGAGCGGCATGCCCGCAAACAGCGCCGCAAAACCACGATCTGACCGCGCGTTCGCGTCATGCCTTTTCCGCGCATTGCCCCCCTCCGCAACATAACCGTCAGGCCGTCCCATCTCAAGCGGCTCCGCGCGCGGTCCGCGCGCGTCTGGACGCGTTACGCGCAACCCTTTGGCCGCATGTTGCGCGATATGCTGGTCGCGCCGTTGAGTCTCTTGACGGTGCAGTTCCTGCAAGGCACGGGGTGGTATCCCAGCAAATTCGCCAGCCTCTCCCTCGTCGCGGGCGTAACCGGCGCCGCGATGTGGGCCGCGGTCGATCCCGTCTTCTATATCCAGCCGGCCACCCTGCGCGTGACGGTGCGAAGCCCGTATGAAATCGCCGGGGGCGCCGCGCATCTCGCGCCCGACGCGATCGGAGGCTTCCAAGACCTCTTGGGCCACCACGTGCTGTGGCAAGTGCCCCGGCAGATCAGACAGGCCGTGCTGGCCAACCCCTTCCTGGCCGCCGCCGAAACGGAAGTCCGCTTTCCGGCCCAGGTAACGATTACCGTGCAGGAAGTCGCGCCTACGCTGTTGTGGGTCACGGACAACAGCGTATACGCGGTCTTGGCGAACGGCAAAGCGCGGCGGCTGGCCGTCTCGTCCGCGGATCGCGCGCTCAGCGCGCCGGCGTTTCTGACCTTGTTCGACTGGAACGCGAACGCCGCCTTGAACCGCGCGCCTCGGCACGCCATCACGGCCCTGCACCTGGATCCGGATCTCTTGAACGCGATTCTGGCGTTACAGCGGGAGTATCAGATCCGGCCCTCGGCCGCGGCGCCGGCGCTGAACGCGTTCTACTTCTCCAAGGCGCATGGCCTCTATTTCCATACGCCCGGCCGCCGCACGCGCGTATTCTGGGGCGACGGCCTGCACTTGCCGCACAAACTGGCCAATCTCAGAGGCATTGAAGAGTACGCGGCGGCTCTGGGCCGGGACGCGGAACTCATTGACGTGCGCCCCATCTCCAAACCCTATTTCCGCTAGACGCCGCGGACCGTCTCCGTGCCTGCCGCCCGCTACCTTTCCGCCATCGACGTCGGCACCGCCACGACGCGGGCCATGATCGCGGCCGTAGACGACGCCCGGGATCGTTTGACGCTCGCGGGGTGGGGGCAAGCCGCCAATCGCGGTCTGGCGCACGGCATCGTCGTCGACATCCAGGCCGCCCAGCTCGGCCTGCGCGAAGCCGTGCGCGCCGCCGAAGCCATGGCCCAGCGTCGCATGGAAAGGGCGTACGTCAGTCTATCCGGCGCGCATGTCCGGACGGTCGTAACGCCCGCCCTCCTGTCCGTCAACCGCGCCCAGCGCATTTCCAGCGCCACGATGCAGCAAGCGTTGCAGCAAGCGCGCCAGTTCCAGTTGAAACCCGATCATCAGATCATTCACACGCTGGCCGGGCCTTGGACGGTGGACGATCAATTCCACGTACAACGGCCGGAAGGCATGCATGCCGCGCGCTTGGGCGTAGAAGCGCTGATCGTATCCGGCAACTCCACGGCGATCGGCAATCTGTTGCACTGCCTGGCGGCCATTCACGTCGACGTGGAAGAACTGGTGTTGAGTCCCTTGGCCAGCAGCCAGACGGCTTTGACCTCCGAGGAAAAGCAGATGGGCACGGTTCTCATCGACATGGGCGCAGGCACCACGGACGTGATCGCGTACCAAGGCGGCCATGTGCAACTGATCCAGCCCCTCGCAGCGGGCGGCAGCCAATTCAGCCATGATCTGGCTACGCAGATGCACTGCCCCTGGCCGGTAGCTGAGCGATTGAAACGCGACCACGGCGCGGCCCAGCCCGCCGTCGACGGCCGCGCGGAAGTCAAGGCCCAGGTTTTCGGCGACCAAGGCGAAGTGGCTTTCTCCACGCGCTTCCTGGCCCGCATCCTCGCGGCCAGGGCCGAAACGCTTTGGGCGCAGGTGGAAGCCGCGCTGGGACAGGCCGATTTAGGCTCCGCGTTGCCGGCCGGCATCGTGCTGACGGGCGGCGCGAGCCAATTGGCGCGCCTGAACGAAAGCTGCCGGGCCCATTTCCAGGTTCCGGTACGCGTAGCCTCCGTACCTTACACCTTGCCGTTGCATCAACTCGCCCCTGAGCAGCGCGCGCCCGCCTACGCAACCGTGATTGGGCTTTTGCTGTGGGGACGCCAGGCCGAGTCCCAAGTGCTGTCCGCGCCCGCGCCGCGCCCGACGCCGGCCACGGGGTGGCGCCGTAGGATGCGCACCGTCTTGGCGCATTTCCTGCCAGGCTGAACCCGCGCCCGCGCGCCGCTATCGGATTTGGCCGTTGCAGCCGTCCCTGTGTAGAATGCAGTTGGCTTATTCCATCGCCGGGTTCTTGGGATCCGTTGCGCGATGGGAGGGAAATGTCGTTCCCGTTTCTTACTGGCATCGTTGCCCTTATTCGCTCTTTGGTAAGAATCCAGAGGATACCTACGGCCCATGAACACGCAATCCCCGTTCAGCGAAAATTTCGCGACCATCAAGGTAATCGGAGTCGGCGGCGGCGGCCAGAACGCCGTTGAACGCATGATCGAAGCGAAGATGCAAGGCGTTGAGTTCGTGGTCGTGAACACGGACGCCCAAGCGTTGCTCAAGTCCAGCGCGCCGCAGCGCGTGCGCATCGGCGAGAAGCTGACCAAGGGCCTGGGCGCCGGCGCCCAGGCGGAGATCGGACAAAAAGCGGCCGAGGAAAACTTGACCGACATCGATTCCATCGTGGCGGACGCCGACCTGGTTTTCATTACGGCCGGCATGGGCGGCGGCACGGGCTCCGGAGCCTCCGCCATCGTCGCCGAGGCGGCGGCCAAGGCCGGCGCCTTGACGATCGGCGTGGTCACCATGCCTTTCACGACCGAAGGCCAGGTGCGGCGCAGCGTCGCGGAACGCGCGCTGCAACGGCTGGAAGAACACATCAACGCCTTGATCGTGGTGGAAAACGACCATTTGCTGCAAATTCTGGACAAGAAGGCCACGATGCTGGAAGCCTTTCGCACCGCGGACGAAATTCTGCAACAAGGCGTGACGGGCCTGAGCGACATGATCACCATTGAAGGCGAAATCAACTTGGACTTCGCCGACATCAGCACGGTGCTGCTTAAAGGCGGATCCGCTTTCATGGCGATCGGCAAGGGCGTGGGCGACAACCGCGCCAGCGAGGCCGCAGAGCAAGTGATTAACAGCTCCCTGTTGAACACGACCATTGCCGGCGCCACGGGCGCAGCCTACAACATCAAGGCCAAAACCGCGCCGCAACTGCAGGAGTTCGCCGAGATCGGCCAAGCCATTCAGAACGTGGTGGCCCCCAATGCCGAAATTTTCCAAGGCTGGGCTCTGGATCCGGAGCTGGAAGACGAAATTCACGTCACCTTGTTGGCTACGGGCATTCCGCACGATCGCCATCGGACGGTAGCCGGGAAGAGCAGTCACCCATTGAACCCATTGAAGTCCAAGCGGATCAACAACGGATCCGGCGGGGACGACGTGGAGCGCGTACTTCTGCGCTCCTCGTCGCGGCAGAAATCCGGGCTTCCCAGTTTCCTGTCCAATACCTGATCAGGATCGGCGGCCGTAGCCTGCGTCGTTCCCGTTGCGGGCTTGCGCGGGGCGCGCGCAGACGGCAACGCGCCTAGAACCGCATAGGATAAAACAGCGCAAAAGATCCCTATCCGTTATAATAGGCTTGCCAGTGTCGGCTGGATGGTTGTCGGGGCGTAGCGCAGCTAGGAAGCGCGCAGCGTTCGGGACGCTGAGGTCGGAGGTTCAAATCCTCTCGCCCCGACTTCTTGCTCGCAGTTTGTCCGGAGGTACGCGCGGGAACGGCGGCAAGGCGTACGTTACGCCCGTGCGCACCGCAGGTAAGTAAGGCGCGGGCGTTCGTGCCCCTCGGCTTCGCCTTGGCGGTAGCGGATGCTTTCAAGGCCGCGCGCGGCCTGACGGAGACGTGCGCATCGGAGCCCCCTTCGCCTAGCGAACGCTTGCGGCCCCAAGGACAGGCATTGAACGCGGGCGGTTGCGCGCAGTGATCCCGCACTCTTGGACCGAACCTCTTTCTCGGGACGGGAACGCAGATCGCGCGTCCCTCCGGTGCTCATTCAGGGCGGTCAGGAGTTGCGCCCCGGCACGGCCGCCGTCTACGCAGGAACCGGCGAAGCGAGCCGCGTCTCCCCCTGTGTGCGGCGAGGCTGACCGCGGCGAACATCGTTGATGCGGACGCCTATTTCATTTCCATGAACGGACATCCGGGGGCTCGTGGATGCAATGCCTCGCCTGTATAGCCGCCCCGATCCGGATGAGGCCAGAAAGCGCTGCCGGTTTTCGCTCCCCAGCAACATCCCGTGCGCCCCAGGACGCATTCTGGCCCTGCGGACGCGCGTTTCCCTACGCATCGGCGTCCATTACGCTGACGGCGTACCTTCCGCCTGCCGCAGATGGGGGAACAGGATCACTTCGCGGATCGTGTTCTTGTCGGTCAGGAGCATGGTCAGCCGATCAATGCCTATACCGCAACCTCCCGTAGGCGGCATGCCCCAAGCCAAGGCCTCTATGAAATCGTAATCCATCTGCTGGGCCTCTGCATCGCCTTGAGCGCTGCGAAAGGCTTCGCCCAGAAACCGTTGGTATTGATCCTGGGGATCGTTGATTTCCGTAAAGGCGTTGGCCAGCTCCATGCCCGCTACGAACAACTCAAACCGTTCCACCAGGTTGTCAGTGCCCGGTTTGGTCTTGGCAAAGGGTGAAATCGCCCGCGGGTAGTCCATCAGAAAGACGGGATTCTGCGTTTTCGGTTCCACGAAACGGGACAGCAGGCTGTCCACCAGCTTGCCCCAATGATGGCTGGGATCCGCTTCCACGCCTTGGGCGCGCATGGCTTCCCGCAACGCATCGGCCGAGTCCAAAACCAGGATATCCAGCCCGGTGGCTTCCTCGATGGCCGCGCGCAACGTCTTGCGTTCCCACGGCGGCGCGAACGATACGGTGCGGCCCTGGTACGTCACGGTCGGGCTGCCGCATACCTCCTCCAGAATATGCACCACCAGCGCTTCCAAACGCTCCATCATTTGCGCGTAATCGGCGTACGCCTCGTAAAACTCCAGCTGCGTGAATTCCGGATTGTGTTTGAAGCTCACGCCTTCGTTGCGAAAATCCCGGCCGATTTCATACACCTTGTCGAAACCGCCCACGATGAGGCGCTTCAGATACAACTCGAAACTGATGCGGAGGTAGAGATCCTGGTGCAACTGGTTGTGGTGAGTGATGAAAGGCAACGCCGCCGCGCCGCCGTATACGGGCTGCAAAACCGGGGTTTCCGCTTCCAGAAAGCCTGCGCCGTCCAGATAGGCGCGCAGGCTTTGCATGATTTGCGCGCGGGTGCGAAACACGCGCCGGATATCCGCGTTGACGGCCAGATCCACATGGCGTTGGCGGTAACGGCGCTCGGGATTTTGCAACCCGTGCCACTTGTCGGGCAACGGCTTGAGAGACTTGCTGGCCAAACTTACCTGCCGGGCGTCAAGCGTCAGTTCCCCTGTCCGCGTAACGACGAGTTCTCCCTGCACCGCCAGAAAATCGCCCAAATCGATCAGCTTGCGCCATACCGCGCGAAACCAGTCTGCGCCTACTCGCTCGCGGCGCACCATGATCTGCAGGGAAGCCGTACCGTCGTCCAAGACGCCGAAGGACATCTTGCCCAGATTGCGCCGCGCCATCAGGCGCCCGGCAATGCATAAAGTTTCCCGAGAACCGTCTGGTCCCGGAACCAGGGATCTGACGTCGGCAACGGTATGGGAACGCGCGACGCGCGGCGGATAAGGATCGATGGCTTGGCCGCGCAACGCTTCCAGTTTGCGCAGGCGACCGCGCTCCTGGTCATTCAAGCGCGTCGGATCAAAGGGCGAAACGATGTCCGGGGAAAGGGCGTCGGTGCTGGCCACGTTCAGGTTGCCTCGATACGCACAATGTGAAACTTGATCGTGCCGGCCGGCGTGGCGATGGCGACCGTATCCCCCACGCGCTGGCCCAACAAGGCCTGCCCCATAGGGCTTTCGTTGCTGATCCGGCCGCGGGCCGGATCCGTCTCGGCCTTGCCTACGATGACGTACGTTTCTTCCAGCTTCACGCCATCTTCGCGGATAATCACTTTCCGGCCTATGGCGACGGTGTCCGCCGCGGCGGGATCTTGTTCAATCAAAACGCAATGGGCCAAGTCCGCGGTCAGTTCCTGAATGCGCAATTCCAGCAAAGCCTGCGCGTTCTTGGCCTCTTCGTAGCCGGCGTTTTCGCGCAGATCGCCGTGCGCAATCGCCTCTTTCAACCGCGCGGCGATTTCTTTGCGCCGTACGGTCGTAAGATGCTCCAGTTCTTCTTCCAGTTTGCGCTTGCCTTCAGGGGTTATGGGAATGGCCGTGTTGTCCTTCATGCACCTGACTCGCTAACCTGAAAATTGAAATCCTGCAGTCTATGCGTCGCCTGGATCTTGACCGTCGCCCAAGCCGCGCAGCACGCGCAAGGCCGTCGGCCTGGAGATCCGAGGCGCGAACCATCATTGTAGCGCAATAAGGGGAACAGTAAATGCATTCTCCCATTTTCCCTGCACGCAGCCTGCCCGCCGCGAACGCACGCGAGAACTTGCTGGCCAATTTACGGAAGGCTGTCCCTTTCCTGGATCAGGATTATCGGAACGCCCGGGATGATCTCGCGCTGTATGAGCGTTTAGCCAAGGAAAGGCCTGGGCCCATTTTGGAGTTGGGATGCGGCACAGGACGCGTACTGGCGGCTTTACGGCGCGCCGGCCGTGTCTGCGCCGGCCTTGATATTTCGCCGCCCATGCTGGCAGAAGCCCGTCGCCGTTTGGGGCCTGGCACGGCCTTGCATTGCGCCGACATGAGCGACTTTGCCTTGCAGCGGACGGATTTCGCGCTGGCCATTGCGGCCACCAACGCGCTCATGCATCTGCCTTCGGCGGCGCATCAATGCGCGGCGTTACGGTGCGTAAGCCGACACCTCAAGCCCGGAGGCCTTTTGGTCGTGGATCTCTTCAATCCGCCCGTCGTCGAACTGGTGTTGCAGGCAGGGCACCAGATGGCGGTGGATTCCTGGGAGGGAGAGAGCGCAGGCGTCAGCGTAACCAAATGGATGCGGCGCGACGTGAACTGGACGCATCAGGTACAGACAACTCGAATCACCTACGAAACCTTGCATGCCGATAACCGCCTAGAACGCGTCGAATGTTGCTTCAACCTGCGTTTCCTGTGGAAAAACGAAATGGAAATGATGCTGAAGCAAGCCGGATTTGAACTGTTACGGATATGGGGGGCTTACAGCCAAACCGCGTTATGCGACGAAGCGGAGGTCATGATTTTCTGCGCTGAGCGACGGTGATCCGGCCCCTATTTGAGGCTCAACGGGGATAGCCCACTACAGACTTCAACCATCTCCAAGCGACCCGTTTATGCTCGTGTGATCTCGATGCAGAATCCGTTGCCGCGCTCTCAGCCCCACAAAGCGCGGGCAGACATCATCATCAAGGAGGGTCAGTCAGTCCGCTGATCCGGGCTACAAAGCCGGCCGTACTGCAGGACCGGATATTGGCTGGCCGCGCCGAAATCCCACGGCGCATCGCCCCCGGCGCGTCCGTCCAGGTTCACGTTCCACGCGGCGTAGAGGCCGGCGTAGGCAGTAGGCGCCTGCAACGCCTGGGCGGTCTGCCCCGTCCCGCCGCTACTGGCCGTTTGGCCGCTGGCGGTCGTGTCCCAGTAGCTGGCCGTGATCGCGCTCGGCGCGGTCGCCGCGCCCACCAGGCCCCCGACCTGGGCGCGTCCGGACACGGCCCCGCGCGCGTAACTGGCCGCCACCGCGCCCTGCCCCTGGTTGTTCCCGACCAGACCGCCCACGCGGGCGTCGCCCGCGACGCCGCCCGTCGCGTAACTGGCCGTCACCGCGCCCTGGTTGTCTCCGACCAGACCGCCCACGTCCTGCGCGCTGCTCGCGGTGACCGCGCCCGTCGCGTAACTGGCCGCGATCCGACCGGACGCGGCGTTGGCGCCGACCAGGCCGCCCGCCTGGGAGCCGCTGGTGGTGACCGCGCCCGTCGCGTAACTGGCCGTGATCGTTCCTGCGTTACGCCCCACGAGACCGCCGACATGCGTATCGCTGCGGCCCGTGACGGCCCCGCGGGCGAAACTGCCGATAATCCGGCCGGTATTGCTTCCGGCCAGGCCGCCGACTTCGTCCCCGCTGCCCGTGACGGACCCCGTCGCATGACTGGCGCGGATGGTCGCATGCCTCACCTGCGTATTGGTGCCGACCAGGCCGCCGACCTCGTCCCCGCTGCCCGTGACGGCCCCCGTCGCATAACTGGCCGTGATCAACCCTCGATTGTCTCCGACCAGGCCGCCGACCTCGTCCCCGCTGCCCGTGACGGCCCCCGTCGCATAACTGGCGGCAAGGCTTCCGTTATTAGTCCCTGCCAGTCCCCCTACGTTTGAAGAACCGCTGACGGTCGCGGAGGAGGAGCTCGTCAGGATCAAGCCGCCATTGCTGGCTACTAGGCTGCCCGCCCCGTAGCTGCCCGTGACGGAACCGCTGACCGCGACATCAATGATGGTGCCGATACTCCACCCCCCCAGAGCGCCGCCGCCGCGGGCCCAGACCTGGACGTTCCGCAACGTCAATCCTTCTACGCGACCGCCCTTGGCCACGCGGCCGAACAGCCCCCCGCCTTCCGTGGGACGGTGAATGTACAAATGGGATATCGCGTGGCCGTTGCCCTGAAACGTGCAGTGGAAGGGAACGTCGGTTGATCCGGGATTCCGGATCGGATCCCAGCCGGCGCCGTTGTTCCAGTAGGCCGCATCGGCCGCCGTGATGCGCCCGTCGTCGTTCTGGTCGAAGTCCAGGTCGGCCGCCAGCTCGTAGCCCGTGCATTTGCTTCCAGGACACCCCATGCGCGTCGCAGCGAGCGGAAAGGCCGTCCTGTAAGCCGCGGCAGAGGAACTGCCATGGCCGCCTACGTCATAGCGCACGGCGTCCAGCTGGGCCAGCGTCGCAATCTCGATCAGACCGTCGTCGTCCGCGTCGTAGTCGTTCCCGATCGCGATCGTGAACTCCAGCGTCGCCGTCTCAGCCGCCGTGTCCGTCGCCACCAACCGATAGGTCATCGCCGCCTGCGCGGCCGCCGTCGCATCGGCCGTCACGGTCCGCGCGGTCGCATCAAAGGTCAAACCGCGCGGCAACGGCGCGGTCGGATCCAGCGCATAGGTCAGGGTCCCCGCGCCCCCCCGCGCCGCCGGCAGCGGCGCCGCCGTCTGCGCCTGCCCGACCGTGAACGTCAGGGCCGGTTCCGCGACCGCGCCGAAGGACGGCTGCGCGTCTACCGTCACGATCACCTCCAGCGTGGCCGTATCGCCGTCCGCATCCGTCGCCACCAGCCGGTAGGTCGTCGTCGCCTGCGCCCGCTGCGCCGCCCCGCGCAGGTTCAGCCCCGCCGCATCAAAGGACAGCCCCGCCGGCAGCGGCGGCGACGGGTCGAAGGCGTAGGTCAGCGTCCCGTCGCCCCCCGTCGCCGCCGGCAGCAACATGGATTCGGACACGCCCACCAGGAAAGTCTCCGCCACCTGCGCCGTCGCGAAGGTCGGCTGGGAATCCGTCTGCGCCGCCGCGACCGCGCTGCGCCCGAACAGGCCCGCAGCCAACGCCAAGACCCCCAGCGCCGGCCCCAGGCCGCGCCCATTGAACCACATGGATCACTCCTCCTGATTTCGGTTAGACAGGCTGATCCGGCTTTGCCTGCCGCGTTGTCGGACAGCGCCCTCGGACGCGCCCCCCAAAGAGGCAATCCCGATCCGCGGATGCCGCTGGGACGGCTTCATAGCCAGATCCATCTCATCACGCACTGCGGTGGGCCGTCCGTGGCGCGTACGCGTGGCGGACGGCCGGCGCCACGACAGCACCCAAGACCGAGACCTAGTACTCCATCATGTTTCTATTACAGGGTACAGATGTTTGAGGCGCACGCGGGCGTCGGCGGTGCGGAACTGCCAATTGATGCCTTTTTGGGCTGCGTTGCGGGCCTCCGCCCACGCGGTGACCTGCGCGTGGACCGCGTCCTGCGTGGCCATGCGCGGGGACAGAGCCTGGCGTGTCAGGACGCTCAGTTCCGGTTCGGCCATGTTGAGCCAGCTGCCGTGCCGGGGCGTAAACAATAGCTGTACGCGCCGGACCAGGCGCTCGGCCTCGGCGGTCGGAAAGGCCCGGAAAAAAGAGGCGTACGCGTGAGTGTTCAGGTTGTCGCAGACCAGGATCAGGCGCTCGGCCTGGCGGTAGCGCGGGTGGTCGACCAGGGCCTTGACCTGGTGCGCCCAGTCCACGGCCGTGCGCCGGGCGGTGGCGGTGGCGGTGCGCCACTGGCCCAACGGTTCCACGAACATCCAGATCGTGCAGGTGCCGCACCGCACGTATTCGTAGTCGTAGGTGGCGGGATGGCCCGGGCGCGCCGGCTGCGGCGGCCACTTGTTGGCCCGCAGCGACTTGGACTGTTCGTCCATGCAGATCACCGGATAGCGCGCATCGTAGGGCCGGCTGTAGCAGTTCAGCACCTCTTCCATCGCCCCCACGAACGCTTCCTCCTGCACCGGCGGATAGCACCGTTGCACCCGCCGCCAGGGCGTCAGTTCGTTTTTTTTAGCACGCGACGCACCGTCTCGTAGCTGATGCGGGACGCAATCCCCCGCGCCACCAGTGCGCGGGCCAGCGCCCGCAACGTCCAACGCGCCTGGCCGGCCGGCGGCGTGGACTGGGCCAGCTGCAGGAGCTGCGCTTCGCCGGCACCGTCCAGCCGGCGGGACCGCGGCGCCTTGGGCTGGCGCTCCAGCGCTGCGGCCGGCCCGTTGTCCACGGCCTGGCGCCGCCAGCGGCTCACGCTGTGCGCGGACACGTCCAGGGCCGCCGCGACGGCTTCGTCCGTCCACCCCTCGCCCTCCGATCCCTCGTCGCACAGCAACAAGGCCCGGGCCCGTTCCATCTTCCACCCCGCCGGGCGCCGGCGCCCGCAACGACCCTTGGCGATCCGGTACAGCCCCTGCCGTTCGGAGGCGGTCAAGTGCAGTGCGTATTTCAGGGACATGCGAAACCCTCGTCTGGTTGGCTGAACCATGGGATCCGTATTATAACCCACCACTAGGTACATGACCGTGTACTAGTGAACCTAGACGGACAAACCGCCGCGTCCGCCTGATCGCCGACCAGCCATGACGTTGACGCCTTCCGCGCCTGGCTGGAGCCAGCATTAAGACCGTCATTCCGGCGCGCGGCCGGCACACGAACCCTTGGCCCTACGTCCCGGAATATCCGGCACGCGACACCGTGGCGCGCGGCCTTGGCTGGCTCATCTTGGCGCCGAGGGCCACCCACTGCAACCAATGTATCCATGCGGCTTGGACTTTCGTACCGGTAGGTACCTGCCTCTATCTGAAATCAAAAATTGACGCAACTTGGTCAGCGTTGCTGGTCAACGCTGCACAGGCAGTCGTACTGCAGGACCGGATACTGGCTGGCCGTGCCGAAATCCCACGGCGCATCCGTCCCGGCGCGTCCATCCACGTCCACGTTCCACGCGGCGTAGAGACCTGCGTAGGCGGTAGGCGCCTGCAACGCCTGGGTGGTCTGCCCCGTCCCGCCGCGGCTGGCCGTTTGGCCGCTGGCGGTCGTGTCCCAGTAGCTGGCCGTGATGGCGCTCGGCGCGGTCGCCGCGCCCACCAGGCCTCCCACCTGGGTGCGTCCGGACACGACCCCGCGCGCGTAACTGGCCGTCACCGCGCCCTGTCCTTGGTTGTTCCCGATCAGACCGCCCACGCGGGTGCCGCCCGAGACGCTGCCCGTCGCGTAACTGGCTGTCACCGCGCCCTGGTTATCCCCGACCAGACCGCCCACGGCCTGGGCGCTGCTCGCGGTGACCGATCCCGTCGCATAACTGGCCGCGATCCGACTGGAGGCGGCGTTGGTGCCCGCCAAGCCGCCCGCCTGGGAACCGCTGGTGACGACTGATCCCGTCGCATAACTGGCCGTGATTGTCCCGTCGTTATGCCCCACGAGACCGCCTACGTGCGTGTCGCTACGGCCCGTGACCGTCCCCGTCGCAGAACTGCTGACAATTTTGTCGGTATTGTTCCCGGCCAAGCCGCCTACCTCGTCCCCGTTGCCTGTGACGGCCCCTGTCGCAGAACTGATGATGATCACGCCGTCATTGCTACCCGTTAGCCCGCCCACGCTTTGCGTACCCGCGATAGACGCAGAGGCGGCGCTGGCGGTGATCGCGCCGCTATTATGCCCCGCTAAGCCGCCTACGCGGTTATTGCTTCCTGTGACGGTGCCGCTGACGGAACTGGCGGCGATCTCGCCGTTGTTAAGTCCCGCGATGCCGCCGACGTACCGGTCTCCCCAGATTTGGACGTCCTGCAACACCAGATTGACCACGCGGCTCCTTCCCTCTGTGCGGTATCTTTGCGACACCCGGGCAAACAACCCGACGTACGCGTCCGCGCTACGGTGGATGAACAAATGGGATATGACATGACCGTTGCCCTGAAATATGCCGGAGAAAGGTTGGTCGCCGCTATCGGGACCAATCGGTTTCCAGCCCGCGCCGTTGTTCCAATAGGCCGCGTCGGCAGACGTGATGCGCCCGTCGTCATTCTGGTCAAAGTCCAGATCCGTCATCAGTTCGTAGCCGGAGCAAAAGCCGCCGGGACACCCCATGCGCCTCGCGGCGTGGGGAAAAGCCGCTACGTAGGCCGCAGCGGAAGACCGGCCTGTACCGTCAAGGTCATAGCGCAGGGCATCCAACTGGGCCAGCGTCGTGATATCGACCAACCGATTGTTGTTCGCGTCGTAGTCCTTCACGACGGCAATCGTGAAGGGAAGCTTGGCCGCATCGCCGTCCGCGTCCGTCGCCACCATGTGATAGGTCGTTGCTAGCTGCAATGCCGCGGCCGTGCTGGCGGCCACGGTGCGATCGGTCGCATTGAAGGTCAAACCGGTCGGTAGTGGCTTGGCCGTATCGATAGCGTAGGTCAGGGCGCCGTCGCCGCCCGTCGCCATCGGCAGTGCCGCTGATGTCTGTGCCGTACCCGCCACGAACGTCAATGCCGGCTCCGGGTCGGCAACGGCAAAGGACGGCCGCGCGTCTACCGTCAAGGTAAAGAGCAGCTTGACCATATCGCCGTCGGCATCCGTGGCCACCAACCAGTAGTTTGCCGTCGCCTGCGACGCCTGCGCCGTACCGCTTATCGCATGCGTCGCGGCGTCAAAGGCAAGGCCTGCCGGCAGCGGCGGAGTCGGATCAATGGTATAGGTCAAGGCCCCGTCGCCGCCCGTCGCCGTGGGCAAGCGCATGGTTTGGGCTGAGCCTACCACGAAAATCAGCGCTACTTCGGGCGCCGCTCCAAATGTCGGCTGGGAGTCTGTCTGGGCTGCGGCAGGCGCGCGCCCGCCGAACAGGCCAACCGCCAACGCCAAGCACCCCAACGCCCATCCCAAGCAACGCAAACTAATGGACGTCCCAAGCATAATGCACTCCTAATAAATATATACGTAGGGTATGGCGACAAGCGAAATTATAGCATAGGGGAACAGCGACGCCCAAGGCGGCCAGATATGGTTTCAGCAGGCCATACGCTACGGAATTTCTCTGTTGCGGAGACGATGCGCGTCCGGCCGCGCGCCCGAATGGGCAACCCGCGCGTGACGCGCCATCCGCCGCTGCGCCGTGCGTCACGCGCGTACCAACGCATACCCTGCGCTAGGAAGCCCCTGCCTATACCGACGCATCAAGCAGTCGCGGGCTGAACGGACGCCCCAAGCGCCGTCTGGGACAGAAACTCTCAAGGGCGGCGAGACCCCGCGGCGGGGATGCCGGATGCCCATTGCACGGCCTCAGGGCCAATAAGAACCCAAGGCATCCCTACGCGCGGAACGACATCTCCCTACTTGGTTAGGGCCAAGACGGCTTCCGGACCACGCGGAAGGCCCCCTTTGGGTTGGCGTCGCGTTCCGGCCCCTGGGAACGCGACGGGCGCGCCGCGGGCGCGCCGCTCCAAACGCCGGCTGCCGATCGGTCTCTCGTCAGCTAGGGAAAATATTCGCCATTCCTCCCTCCTGCAAGCCAGCGGTCATGGCCTGTTCATCCGGCGGGCGCACGTAGCGCTCGCCGGCCGCCAGGAGGCGCGGCAACAGGTCTGGATCCCCTGCCGTATTCACGAAAAGCTCAGGCTGGCCCAGCAACCAGTGGACAGCGCGATCGATATCCGCCTGCCGCTCGAACGGTTCGTACCAGGTATTGCGATGAGGGAGCTTGGTTCCCCATGGACGGCGCGTCACGCCTTTAATCGTCTGCACGGCTACGCAACGTTTCCGGCAGGTTGCCCATAACTGCATGAAATCTTGGCGATAGGCCTCGTTCTGGTACAGGACGTAATTCCACGGCAACAGCACGGAGTCGAACGGAAATTCCGCCAAGCTCCGCATATGCATGCGGGCGACGGTCAGGCCGTGGCCGGTCACGCCGATGAAGCGCACCTTGCCGGCGGTACGCGCCTCGCAGGCGGCCTGCAAGGCTCCGCCAGCGCCCATGGCCTTTTCCCATTCGTCCGAATTCACCAGATTGTGCAGCTGGACGAGATCCAGGCAATCCACGGCCAAGCGCGTCAATGACGCGTCAATTTGGCGCCGCGCGCCTTCGTAACTGCGCTCGCCCGTCTTGGTCGCCAGGAAGAAATCGTCTCTGTGGCGCGCCATCCAAGGGCCTATGCGCAGTTCGGAATCGCCGTAGGCCGCAGCGGTGTCGATATGATTGACGCCGTGCGCCAAGAGGGTTTCCAAAAGCCTGTCGGCCGTAGCCTGGTCGCAGCGGTTCACGGCGAACGCTCCGAAAATCAGGGCCGAACTCTGGTGGCCCGTAGCGCCGAAGGCTTGCGTGCGGATCATAGAAAAACCTTTGCCCGGCGGGCCGCGGAAAAACGGTTACCAGCGAAACTGGTTGGGGCCGAAATCGGCTTCGTAAAAGGGGGAGAGCATCGTTCCGGGCGGAGCCAACTCATCTACGCGGCGGCAGTCCTCCGCGCTGACTTCCACGTCCAACGCGCCCAAATTGTCTTGCAACTGTTCCAAGGTGCGCGGGCCAATGATAGGACTGGTGACTCCGGGTTGGCGCATGGTCCACGCCAGCGCGAACTGGGCCATCGTGCAGCCCTTCGCCTCGGCCATCCGTTCCAGGCCTTCCGCCACGCGGTAAAAACCGTCGACGAAGCGGTGCGACCAGTGGGCAAAACGTTGGTAGCGGCTGCCTTCCGGCGGCGGCTCGTCCCGTCTGTATTTGCCGGTCAACAACCCTCCGGCCAAGGGACTCCAAGGCAGAATCGCCAATCCGTAATTCCGGGCCATGGGAACCAATTCGCGTTCTATGCGCCGATCCAGAATGTGGTAAGGCGGCTGCTCGGACACGAAACGGTTAAGACCGTATTCCTTGGATACCCACAAGGATTCCAGCAGTTGCCACGCCGCGTAGGTACTGGTTCCGATATAGCGCACCTTGCCGTCGCGCACCAGATCGTCCAAGGCCCTCAAAGTCTCGTCAATCGGCAGATCGCTGCGGGGACGATGCAATTGGTAGAGATCGATGTAATCCGTGTGCAGGCGCTTGAGGCTGGCGTGGCATTGTTCGATCACGTGGCGCCGCGACGTGCCCTGCATGTTGGGATCCTCGTCATCCATGGCTCCGTGGACTTTGGTCGCCAAAATGACCCGTTGGCGCTGGCCGGAGCGCTTCAGGGCTTCGCCCGTAATTTCTTCGCTGACGCCGCGCGAGTAGACGTTGGCCGTATCTATAAAATTGATGCCGGCCTCCAAAGACGTCTCCACCATGGCGCAGGCGGTCTCGAGCGGCGTGGCCATGCCGAACATCCAAGTCCCCAAGCCCAGCGGCGATACCTTGACGCCCGTGCGTCCCAACAATCTGTAAGTCATCGTGAACATCCTTTGGGTCTGGGGCGAGCGGCGGCCGACGGCCCCCTCCCGCGTCTCTTCCGCAGGCCTCCTGAACGGAGGGCGACGGGAGCAATCAGGTCCGGCGCCGTCTCTCGCCTTATGATTCCGGCGCGTTCGCGAACGCTTCCGCCTCCCTGTCGGCGCCGGGCGGCAATTGCACTTCCAGATTGCCTCTTTCCTCGATCCGGGCTTGCGCGCGCAAATCATTGAGCCAATCCTCGAACTTCTCCGCGGTGTCCGCCTGGACGGCCTCCAGCGGCCGGCTGGCCTCTTCGTTCCTGTCCCGCACTTCGATTATATGGTAACCGAAGATCGTTCTGATCGGTTTGCTGTATTGACCGGGCTCCAACGCGAACGCGGCCTCCTCGAATTCAGGCACCAACCGATCCCGACCGAACCATCCCAGATCGCCTTGATTGAATTCCCCGGAGGGATCGTCGCTGTATTGAGATATGAGATAGGGAAAACTCTCCCCTTTCTCCAGGCGCTTCAAAAGACTATGGGCCAAGGCCAAGGCTTCGGCCTCGGTGCGCGCCGCTCGCGGCAACGACGCACTGCCCTGGGCCTCGCCTTCGGCTGCCTCCGGATCGGTCTCCGTAAAGGTCAAAAGCAGGTGGCGGGCCTGCACCTGCAATTCGGTGGCCGTGACCTCTTCCGTACGGATGCGTTCCCGCATCCGGTTGCGCAACAAACCCGCGCGCAGAATGCCGCGGTACGCCTCCAGGGACAGGCCGTGCTCTTGGCGCAAGTCGTTGGCCAATCCATTCAATCCCTGTTGGAAATCCGCGTCGGACAAAACGTCGCCGGACGTCGGCGCGGACGGAACGGAGGCGTCCGGCGCCGCTTCCGGCGCGGCCGCGGCTTCCCGGGTCGCGGCGGCTTGGGCCTCGGTGAACGCATCGTAGCGTTGCGCAACCTCGTCAGTCAAGAGCGCCTCAATCTCCTCCGCCCTCACCTCAAGGCCTGCCTGGCGCGCCGCGTCCGCGATCAGGAGATCCTCGATCATGAGCGCCTTGACCCGGACGCCCAGGCTAAAAGGATCGCGCAGGTAATTCTGCAGGCGGTTGATTTCGGCTTGGCTTTGCGCCTGGGCGCCGAATTGCCGCTGCACCAATCGGTACAGTTCCAACTGTTCCGTCATGCGTTGCCGTTCGTAACTGTAGCGGCGGCGGAACTCGGCCGTGGTGACCTCCGCGCCATCCACGCGGAAGGCGACCGCGTTGGGCATCCAGACGAAAGTCACGACGAGGCCGATGCCGATCGCGAGCAGGGCGATCAGCGCGCCGACCGAACCCCAAAGGACGAACTGCCTGTCCTTGGCCTGTTGGCGGGTTCGGCGGCGCTGCTCTCGGGGCGTTTCGCGTTGCGCTTGGCCGGCTTGCTTGCGGTTTCGCTTGGCCATAAACCCCATGCGCGCTGGCGGCAGGAAAAACGGGACGCAAGGCCGCCCCTAACGCCGACGCACGCTCCGAATGTGGCTGGGCGTATAGGGCAATAACGCCAGGTAGCGGGCCTGTTTTATGGCGCTGCGGATGCGTCGCTGCATTTTGGCGCTGACGCGCGTTTTCCGGCGGGACAGGATACGGCCCTGGTTGTCCAGGAATTGGGCCAGCACTTCAACGTTCTTGTAGTTGATATCGGCCAAATTGACGTCGGTAAGGGCTTGACGGGGTCTGAAACGGGAAGGCGAAGGGCCGGAGGGGGGGGCGTATTGGGCGGGTCTCCGCTTTCTGGGATCCATCACTTCGGGCGCCGGTTCCCGTTCAGGCCTGGCCGTTGCGCCGGGCGCCGCCTTGGAGGCCGGCGCGGGGCGCGCGGCGTCAGCGGACGGCGTATCCGGCGGCTTCCCCGGCGCCGCCGCCGGACTGGCTTGCCGCGGCGCCTCCGGTTCCGCGGCGGCGGGCGCCGCGGTGTCAGCGCCCGCCGCGGCGCCCGCCGTGGCCGGCGGAGACGCGTCCGGCGTCGATGCCTCTTCTGCGGCAGTCGGTTCTGCCACCGTGGCTTGAGCCTCCGGGCGGGCGGACGCGTCCGTCGCCTCGGCCTCTACGCGGGGTTCTTTCTCGGCTTGCGGGCCATCGTCAAACATGAGCATGGACTTCCTTGATTGGCGGAAAGCGCGCCCGCCGGTCGCATGCGCGCCGGGGCCGCGCGTCGGCAAAAGTCTGCGGCGAAACGGAACGTTACTGGTCGGCCGCGTGCGTTATCAAGTACCGCATCACGTTTTCGTCCAGATTGAGCAGCCTTTCCATGGCAACCACGCTGGCCGGCGCCGTTTCAATATGCAACAAAACGTAATAGCCCTGATTCTTTTTGGCTATGGGATGCGTGAGTCTGCGCAGGCCCCAATGGTTTTCGAAGGTTACCGCACCTTCCGCGCGCGCAATGGACTGCAGTACTTTCTGGTTGGCTCCGTCGCGCTCTTCGTCCCGCAACTCGGGATTCAGGATGTAAACCAATTCGTACAGGCGCTTTGCATCAGCCATGTCCGGAGCTCCTTCCACGGGTTCGTACGCGCCGTGTCGGGTCGCGCGCACAGAAAGATCAGACGGAGAGGAAGTGTAGCATGAGGGATCGCAATGTCAACAAATAGGCGCTTCCCGTTCAGCGCGCGACCATCCGCAGTCCCTGCGCTTGGGGAACGACGAGCGCAGGATCGGACTCCGCGCCGCGTCGGTCCGGCGGTGGAACCCGCCGGACCGCATTGGTTCACGGCGCGTCATACGGCGGGATCGTCCCTCCGTTGGCTGGACGTCCCGGCGGAACTACGCAAGAGCGGGCAAGCGATGCAAGGCAATCAATTCCTGTTCCACGGCGTTCACTATGATGTCGAACATGCGCTGCCCCTGCTCTCCGGTAGCTGCCTGCGGTGCGTCCGAAAAGCCGCCTTGGGCTTGCCAGGCGCCATGGGATTGGACAGGGCTACGCGGCAATGCATAGGGCGGTAGGCCTCCGCCCGGCCTCCGGATTTCTTCCGCGCCCGCGGCGGATACCATAGCTGGGTACAGGGCCTGCATGAGCGCTGTCTCGAACTCCCCGGCATGGCCTGGAATGCGTTCGGGGGCAATCAGCGCCGTCTCCGCCAAATCCGGACGGCCCAGTTCCCAATAATCCGCCGCCGCGATGTGAACCGGGCGGCCCAAGCGATGCACGAAGTCCTGGGCCACGATCGCGTTGGGGGCCGTATTGCCGCCGTGTCCGTTGAGAATGAACAAACGACGAAAACCGGACTGAAAAAGCCCTTCCAGAACATCGGTGACCGCCGCTATGTAATGACGGCTGGACAGGGACAGCACGCCTGCGAACGGGCGATGATGGTGCGAATTGCCCCAACTGAAAGCGGGCGCGACGAAACAGGCCTGCGCCCCCAAGGCCTCCCCTGCGCGCTGGACCGCCCGTTCCGCCACGGCCGTGCAAAGCAAGGTGTCCACGGCTATGGGCAGATGGGGGCCGTGCTGTTCCAGAGAGGCCGTCGGCAGAACGGCCACGGCCTGCGGCGCCACGGCGGCGATTTGAGTGCGGGTCAGGTATTGAAGATGCATGGCAACCTCGCGGGGCAAGAGCGGCTTCGCGGGCGCGCGGCGTCCGCCTCTCAGGCGGCGTAGGGCCAATAGCCTACGCGATCGGTACGCGCCCGCAACAGATGCCCATCCGTGGAGGTGACGTACAACGTAGCCCGATCAGCATCGCCGAACGCGCAATTCGTGGGCCGTTGGCAGGGCACGGGATGGGTCGCCAATACTCTGCCGTTCGGCGCAAAGAGGTAAATCATGCCGCCCGGACCGCTGAGCTCCCATCCCGCCGTCGCGACGATGTTGCCGGCTTGGTCCAGGCACATGCCGTCTATACCGCGATGCGGATAGAAATTGTGCAACACGTCAGGCTCGCCCAGCGAACCGTCCTCCCGGATGGGATACGCGCGCAGCTCTCTCTTGCGCCCTGTCCCGTACTTGCTTTCCGCCACGTACAGAACCGTTTCGTCAGGCGCGAGCAACAACCCGTTGGGCGCGGTAGTATCAAAAGTCATGCGGGTGCAAGACCATTGTCCCGCGGCCCGTTCCTCCAAACGGTATACCGATTCATGATCCAGTTCCATGTCGCTACGGTCATCTCCATAGCGAGGGTCCGTGAACCAGACGCGGCCTTGACGATCCACAGCCAAATCGTTGGGACTATTCAGGCGCGCTCCCTGGAAATGCGCGCACAAGGTTTCCGGTCGGCCCGCGTCCGTATAGCGCACGATGCGCCGTCCGCCGCCCTCGCAGGCGTACAGACGTCCCTGCCGGTCCAACATCAGGCCATTGCTTTGCCGGGTATCGGCGATATGCGTTTCCACGCGAGCGGTGGCGGGATCCAACCGCAGGATCAGATTGTTGGGAATATTGGCGAACAGCAGGCCGGCTTCGGTCCAGACGGGACCTTCGGTCAGGCCCTGCGCTTGGGTCACGGTCTCAAATTTCCAAATCATCCGTCGTTCTCCTTGGATGCCCGCGAGCGCTCTGGCCGTTGCCATTATCGCCCTTGCGCACGCTACGCCCGAAAAGTTCCCGCCGCGCCTATCGCCTGCGCCCAGATCCGGGGACAATGAGAGGATGCCTGCCGCCGCAGGCTTCCCCGCTCCGATCGCCTGGGGCTTCGTTGCCATCGTAACGCTTGCCGCCTGCCTTCCATGGCGCAGGGCGCGTGCCCCCAGCTGCGCTCAACCGCGCGGCTCCTGTCTTGCACGCGAGAGCATGCCCGCCTCGGGTAGAATAACCTCCGGGCAACGGTCCCAACGAATAGCCACCAACTTACCCTGTATCCGCGCTTGGCTGCCTTCAAAATGCACCTGTCGCCTTGATGCCGTCTTCTTTCCTCTCCGTTCTTGACGACCGACGGCGTTTTTCGCGCTTCTTGGCCGTCTTGGCCGCGTTCAGCGCGGCTTTGGCGCTATTGCGTCAATTCACGCACGGGTACGCCCTGATTTCGGACGCGGTCACTTACGTATCCGTCGCCCGCAATTTGCTGGCCGGCGAAGGCTTCGTGCGCTGGAACGGCGCGCCGTTCGGCGCGGTTTGGCCGCCCGGCTATCCGTGGCTGCTGGTGCTGGCCAGCTTGGGACGGTTCGACCCCGTCGCTTTGGCGGGGCCTCTTAACGCCGTGCTGCACGGCGCCGCTGTCTTCGCCGCGGGTCATTGGCTACGCCAGCGAATCACCTCCCGCTTTCTCGTTTTCTGGGGCTGCCTCGTCCTCGCGGGCGCGGCGCCCTTGCTCAACTTGGCTGTCACCATGATGGCGGAATCCGCATTCATACTGTGGGTGACGCTGGCGCTCAGCCAACTGGATCGCTTCCTGTTCCACGGGCGCGTCAGGCACCTCGCGACGGCCGCGGCGTGCGCCGGACTGGCGGCGCTGACGCGGTATTCCGGATTGCCTCTGATCGCCGCGGGCGCGGCGCTGCTGGCCGTGCAACCCGGCGCCCGGTTGCGGATCAGAGCCCTCCGCGCGAGTGCGTTCGCCCTGGCCGCGCTGGCGCCCATTGGCGCCTGGCTGTACCGCAACTACCGCGTGACCGGCACCTTGACCCACATGGATCGCTTTGCGCCATCGGCATCGGACAGAACCGTGGCGGGAAATGTCTCCGAGATGCTCCAGACCTTGACCCGGTGGGTGCTGTTCGCGCCGATGAATGCGATTACGGCGGAAGGCGGGTGGGCCGCGCTGTTGGCGCTGGCCGCCTTGCTCGCCTTGGGGGGCCTGGGCCTCTTTCTATGGCGCCGGGACGTTGACAACCGGAACGACTACGTCGCCTTGCTCGCTTGCGCCGCGTTCGTTCTCGTCTACGACGGCCTCATTGCCGTCGCGACCCTCGCCCTTGGACCTTCCCCTCCCTTCCATCGGTTTTTGGCGCCAACCTATATCCCCCTACTGTTCGCCTTCGTTTTCATAGCGGACAAAGCGCGCCGGCAGTTGCGCGCGCGCCCAGACCCTCCACGCGCCCGCAACGGGCAAGATCCGTTCCGTCGGCTGGCGTACGCGCTGAAAGCCTTGCTGCTGGTCTGGGCAGGCTACAGCCTCCTCTTCAGCGCGTACGCGAGCGCTTTCCCGGCAAGGCAGAAAAGCCTGCTGCACATGGCCGCCTCCCCTACCATCCAGTATATGCAGGCGCATCTCGCGACCGGCTGGATCTTCAGCAACCTGGCGAACCAAACCTATATGCTGGCCGACAGGGAGACGCAACACCGCTGGCTGCCCGGACGCCTGGCCGACCTGGCTCCCTGGCTGGCCACGCGGCGGCCGCGCGCCGCCGACAGCTACGTCATTTTTTTCCATGGCCGCCATCCCGATAGACACTATCCGTACCGCTTCAACGCCGCCGACCTGCGCGCGCAGGCCGGCCTGGAGTTGCTGGCCGACCTGGCGGACGGCGCCATCTTCCGCGTCGCGCCCCGCGACGACCGGCTCCGGGCCGCCGTCCACGCGCGCTTCAACGCGTGGACGGCGGGCGCGCCCGTCCTGCAGGACGTCTTCGACGCCTACCTCGCTCAAGACGCGGAGGCCTTGCATTTCGCCAAGTCTCCCTGCGCCTGGGACGACACCGAACTGAAATTCGTCCTCCACGCCGTGCCCCTCCGGCGCGGCGACTTGCCTCCCGACCGCCAACCCTTCGGCTTCGACAATCTCGACTTCTATTTCAGCCGCTACGGTCAGCGCGCGGACGACCGTTGCCTGGCTGCCGTTCCTCTGCCTGCCTACCCCCTCAACCGCCTGCGCGTCGGGCAATTCGCTTCCGTGCCGCCCCTAGGCGAAGGCGCAACTTGGCACGCGGACATTCCCGGTCCTATCCTGTCGCCGGCCGCCGCCCAGGCCCTGCGCGCCGACTGGACCGCCGCCACCGCCGGCGTCCCGGCCGCGCGCGCCGTTTTCGATGTCTACGCGACCTCCGACGCCGTGCGCTTCGCCAAGACCCCTTGCCGTCCCGCGGATACGCAGTCCAAATTCATCCTGCACGCCGTGCCCGTTCGCCGCGGGCGTCTGCCTTGGCATCGGCGCGGCCCGACATTCGAAAACCTGGATTTCGCCTTCTCCGATTGGGACGGCATCCTCTTCGAGAACCGCTGCTGGGTCCGCGTCCCCTTGCCGGACTATGCCCTCGCTCGGATCCGCGTCGGGCAGTTCGATTCCGCCAGCCAACGCAACCTGTGGCTCGAGAGCCTGTCGCCGTTCGGTCAAGGCGTTCCAGAGCCGGATCCGCTTCCGCAACGACAGCCCGCGGGATAAGACCGGGAAAGAGCCTATCGCAGGCCGAGCGCAACCCATGGGACGCGCCTGTCAATACAACCCCCGCTCCGTCCCGCGCGTGATAAAATCTTCCGACGTCATGAGGTTCCCGTGAATTTGTTCGTACCCATGGGTCAGGGCCGCCGCAAGAGAATGAGGGATCGTCGCATGGCAGTTCCACGCGCATCATCGCCTGTCTCGCGCTCTGGACCGCGCGTACGACCGTCTGGGCATCAAGCTCCGACGCGTCAAGGGCATGGCCGGAACGCACGGCCCATCCATTCACGATCGGCTATCGGGAGCGTGCCGGGCGCAGATCAAGGACAAGGCAATCGCGTACGGGACGAAATTTGCATGCCTCGACCGGTCCTGCCCGTCAGGCCCGCTTCGTTCCCAGCGCCTGTAGGGATACGCGGAGCCAAGGCGCAAACCGCGGCGGATAGGCCTTGGCACCGCGCGGATCGCGTCGGCAGCGAGCACGCGACCGTCAATTGCCGGAACGTCACCGTGCGCGCGGCAGGAACCCCGATAGAGCCGAGAGCGTCATGGCCACCGCGCCCCCGCGCGAGTGCAGCCGAGAACGCGTAATGCGCTTTGCGTTGGGCGATCGACAGCTGCGTTTTGCGCTCTGCTTGGCGCTTTTGGCCGTGCTGAGCGCGGCGCTGGGATGGCTGCGTCAGTCTACGCATGGATTTCCGCTACGCGACTCGGTTAATTACGTAGCCCTAGCCCGCAATTTGGTGCAGTGCGAAAGTTTCGCGCGCCTGTGGCAGGGCGAATGCCTAGTACACTGGAACGGCGCGCCGTTCAGCGCGGTTTGGCCGCCCGGCTATTCGTTCCTGCTGGCGGCAGTCAGCAGCTGGGGACGGTTTGACCCGCTGGCAGTGGCAGGATCCTTCAATGTCGCGTTGCACGGCGCCACCGTCTTCGCGGCCGGCCACTGGCTGCATCGGCGGATCGCCTCCCGTTTTCTGGTCTGCTGGGGATGCCTCGTTCTCGCGGGCGCCGCGCCCTTGCTTGCCCTGACGGCGACCGTAGCGTCGGATCTCGCGTTCGTACTGTGCGTGACGCTGGCGCTCAGCCAAATCGACAGCTTCCTGGTTCGCGGACAGGTCCGCCGTCTCGCGGCGGCCGCGGCGTGCGCTGGGCTGGCCGCGCTGACGCGGTACGCGGGTCTCCCCTTGATCGCCGCGGGCTCGGCGCTGCTGGCCGTGCAACCCGGCATCCGCTTACGGATCAAAGCCGTCCGTACGAGCGCCTTCGCGCTGGCCGCGCTGGCGCCGCTGGGCGCATGGCTGTATCGCAACTACCGCGACACAGGCGCCTTCACCTTCCTGGACAATTCCCCGGCGAACAACAAAACCTTGGCCGGCAATGTCGTTGCGACGCTTGAAACTCTGGCCCAGTGGGTTCTGTTCGCGCCGGTGAATGCGGTTACGGCGGGCGGCGCGCTGCCGGTCCTGGCCGCCTTGCTGGCCGTAGTCGGTTTGGGCTTTTTCCTGTGGCGTCGGGATGCCGGCGACCGCGACGACTACGTTGCCTTGCTGGTCTGCGTCACGTTCGTCCTGGCCTACTATGGCTTCGTCGCCGTCGCGACTCTCAGCAGTTACGTTTCGCCGCCCCACAGCCGCTATTTGGCGCCAACTTACGTTCCTCTGCTGTTCGCCTTCGTTTTCGTGGCGGACAAGGCGCGGCTGCCCCTGCGAGCGCATCAAGACCTCTGGCTGGTCCGCGCGCTGCCGCCTTTTTTGAAAACTCTGCTGCTGGCTTGGGTTGGCTGCGGCCTCTTTCTTGGCGCCTATACGAGCCTCTTTCCGCAGCGGACGCGCAATTCGCTGCATTGGGCTGCCTCGCCCACCATGCAGTATATGCGGACGCATCTCGCGACCGGCTGGATCTTCAGCAACCTGGCGTATCAAGCCTATATGCAGGCCGACATGCGGACGCAGCACCGCTGGCTTCCTGGACCGCGCCTGGGCGACCTGACGCCGTGGCTGGCCACGCGGCGGCAACATCCCGACGACACCTACGTCGTTTTTTTCCATGGTCTTCGTCCCGATGCCCATCATCCGTATCGCTTCAGCGTCGCCGACCTGCGCGCGCAGGCCAACCTGGAGCTGCTGGCCGATTTGGCGGACGGCGCTGTCTTCCGCGTTGAACCTCGCGCGGCCCCGCGCCCTGACCGAACCCCAGCTGACTTTGAGGCGTGGACGGCAGATGCGCCCGTCTCGCAGGACGTCTTTGACGTTCACCTCGCCGCAGATAAGGGAACGCTGTACTTCGTCAAGGCCTCCTGCGCCTGGGACGACACCGAGCTGAAATTCGTCCTTCACGCCGTGCCCCTTCGGCGTCGCGACTTGCCCCCCGACCGTCAAGCCCTCGGTTTCGACAATCTCGACTTCCCTTTCGGGCGCTACGGCCAGCGCGTGGACGACCGGTGCCTGGCCGCCGTCCCTCTGCCCGCCTACCCTCTTGACCGCCTGCGCGTCGGGCAATTCGCCTCCGTGCCGCCCGTGGGCGCGGGCACGGCCTGGCAAGCCGATATCTTGGGGCCTATCCTGTCGCCGGCCGCTATCCAAGCCTTGGGCGCCGACTGGACCGCCGCTACCGCCGGCGTCCCGCGCGCGCGCGCCTTCTTCGACGTCTACGCGACCCCCGACGCCGTGCGCTTCGCCAAAAGCCCCTGCCGTCCCGCCGATACGCAACCCAAGTTCATCCTGCACGCCGTGCCCGCCCGTCGCTGGCGCCTGTCGTGGCCCTGGCGCGGTCCGGCATTCGAGAATCTGGATTTCGCCTTCGCCGACCAGGACGGCGTTCTCTTCGAGGGCCGTTGCTGGATCCGCGCGCCCTTGCCGGACTACGCCCTCGCTCAGATCCGCGTCGGACAGTTCGATTCCGCCAGTCAACACACTCTGTGGCAAGAGACTTTGTCCTTGCATCCAGGGCCGAAATGACGCGTAGCCCCTTGGCGACGTTGCTTGCCGACCAGCCAGGCGCGGCCAGAAACAGGTACGGCAACCACCGGCAGCACAGCCGTAACCAAACTTGATTGTAGTCAAAGGCGCACGTGGTCTCTCCCCGACAGTGGCGTTTTGCGCTCAGCCCAGCGGTCTTGGCCGCGCTGAGCGCGGCGTTGGCGCTACTGTATCAGTCCACGCATGGAATCAAGATGGCCTTTCCGGATTCCGTTATTTACGCATCCGTAGCCCGCAATCTGCTGCAGGGCGAAGGCTTCGTAAGCTGGAACGGAAGGTTGTTCGGCGCGATGTGGCCGCCCGGCTATCCATTGCTGCTGGCGCTGACCAGCTGGGGCTTGGGGTGGTTCAACCCCGTAGCCGTGGCGGGTTCTTTCAGCGCCGCGTTGCACGGCGCCACCGTCTTCGCGGCCGGCCACTGGCTGCGCGACCGGATTGCCTCCCGTTTTCTGGCGTTCTGGGGTTGCCTGGCCCTCGCGGGCGCCGCGCCCTTGCTCCATGCGGCCACGACTCTCATGTCGGAATCGGCGTTCGTCTTGTGCGTGACGTTGGCCTGCATCCAACTGGATCGCGGCCTGACCCGCGGACGGGGACGATGCCTCGCGGCGGCCGCCGCCTGCGCCGGGCTGGCCGCGCTGACGCGGTACGCCGGACTGCCCCTGATTGCCGCCGGGACGGCGCTGCTGGCCCTCCAGCCGGGCATCCGACCGCGCATCAGGGCTGGGCGCGCGAGCGCCTTCGCGCTCGCCGCGCTGGCGCCGCTGGGCGTCTGGTTGTACCGCAATTACCGCGTCACGGGCGCCTTCACCCACATGGACGACTTTGTCCCGTCAGGCCGAACCCTGCTCGAGAACGCGGCCGCGGCCCTGGAAACCCTGGCCTCGTGGCTGCTGTTCGCGCCGGTGCATGACGTCAAGGCAGAGGGGGGAGGGGGGGTGGCCTTGGCAGCGCTGTTGGCTTTGGCAGGGGCGGGCCTCTTCCTGTGGCGCCGGTATCCCGGGGCCCGGGACGGCTACGCCGCCCTGCTGATCTGCGCCGCGTTCGTCCTGGCCTATGGCGCGTTCATCGTCGTCGCGACCCTCAGCTACTACGTTCCGGCCCCTGCCCATCGGTTTTTGATGCCCGCCTACGTGCCTCTGCTGTTTGCTTTCGTTTTCGTGGCGGACAAGGCGCGCCGGCCGCTGCGCGCGCACCGGAACGCCCGACTGGCCCGCGCGTTGCCGTTCCTGCTGAAAACCCTGTTATTGGCCTGGATTGGCGGCGGCCTTTGCCTCAGCCTATATACGAGCCTCTTCCCGCAACGGACGCGCAGTTCGTTGCACTGGGCCGCATCGCCTACCATGCGGTATATGCGGACCCATCTCGCGACCGGCTGGATCTTCAGCAACCAAGCGCATGACGCCTATATGCAATCCCTCCGTACGCGGTCACAGGTGCAGCATCGCTGGCTGCCCGGCAGCCTGGATGATCCGTGGCTAGAGGCGCAGGGGCAACGCTCCGACGACGTCTACGTCATCTTTTTCCATGGTCTTTATCATCCTGGGAAGCTGTACCGCTTCAACGCCGCCGACTTGCGCGCCCTGGCGCAGCTGGAACCGATAGCGGCCCTGACCGACGGCGCGGTGTTCCGCGTCGCGGCCCGCGCCGCTCAAGTGCGGCACGACTTTGACGCGCGGACCGCGACCCCGCCCGTCCTGCAGGACGTCTTCCGCGTCTATCTCGCCGCCGGCGCCCTGCATTTCGTCAAGGCCCCCTGCGCCTGGGACGACACCGAACTGAAATTCGTCCTCCACGCCGTGCCCCTGCGCCGCCGCGACCTGCCCCCCGCCCGCCAGGCCCCGGGCTTCGCCAATCTCGATTTCCCTTTCAGTCGTTACGGCCTGCGCGTGGACGACCGCTGCTGGGCCACCGTGCCCCTGCCCGCCTACCCCCTGGACCGCCTGACCGTAGGCCAGTTCGCGTCCGCAGCGCCCTTGGGTAACGGCGCGGCCTGGCACGCAGACATTCCGGGACCCATTCTGTCGCCCGCCGGCCGCCAGGCCCTGCGCGCCGACTGGGCCGCCGCCACCGCCGGCGTCCCGACCGCCCGCGCCCGCTTCGACGTCTACGCGACCCCCGACGCCGTGCGCTTCGCCAAGACCCCGTGCCGTCCCGCCGATACGCACGCCAAGTTCATCCTGCACGCCCTGCCCGTCCGCCGCGGGCGTATGCCGTGGCCGCGGCGCGGCCCGCCGTTCGAGAACCTGGATTTCGCCTTCGCCGATTGGGACGGCGTCCTCTTCGAGGACCGCTGCTGGGTCCGCGTCCCCCTGCCCGCCTATCCCCTGGCGGGGATCCGCGTCGGGCAATTCGACTCCGTCAACCAGCGCGCCCTGTGGCAGGAGACCCTGCCGCTGCGTGCCCCGGCGACCAGGCGCGCAGGCCGCCGAGGATGAAGGCCTGGCCTGCCCAGCTGCGCGTCCAGGGCCGCCTGGGCAGGTAAGCCCAAACGGAAAGGGATGGGCCTGGGCCCGGTCGGGTGGAGGTAGGCTGGCCGCCCGATCCCGTAGACTGTCAGGCAACCTATGTCGTGTTTATAGACGACCCCGGAGGCCGCGGGTTCAACCCGCGGAACCGACGGGCGCGTCCGCTCCAGGCTCCGGTCTCTGCGTAGGCAGTCGGCCGCGCAGTCGCCCCCCTGAGTTCTCTCCACCGCCTAGTACACGATCATATTGATAGAGATACGTGTCCAAAGCGGAATTTCGCCTACGTATTGCCTAACATAATGGTAGTCGACAATTTAGACAAGTATCTATAGAAACATGACGGAGTACGAGGTACGCCCTCGTACGTCGCCCGCGCTTTATCCGACAAAATAAACAGGCCAAAGTGCCTAGAGCCGGCGGCTCGGGCGGGCCCGCCCGAGCCCCGTACCCACGGACGGGGGAGGTAAGGGGGACGGATGCAGTCACATCTCAACGCTGCCTGGCTCGGGCTACACGCAAAGGGCCGCAGAATCTGCCCCCCTACGCCCCGGATCTGGCTGCAGTCCTACCTCAACCTAGACCCATCGGGCCGCTTAGCAGACGGAGACGCCCTGTCCGCTAAGCAGTCTTGAGGCACACTGGCAGAAGCCGGACAACATGCCGACCGCAATCCTTACGTTGATGCATGTCGCATGCCGTTCCCGATCACGAAACCTGCTTGTTGACCCCGCGGGTCGGCCTCCGTCCAACCTCCATCCTCGTTCCGGCTGCGTCCTGAGCGCGGTTGCGCCTCCCGCTTTATCCGGCGTTCTCCGCGTCGCCTGCGCGCGTCCCGGCGAATTCTTCGATCCGCACCCTGTCGGATCCGCTGCGCCCGAATGTTTCCGGTGCGTATATCTCTTGCGCGTGGGCCGGGGGCGCCTGAAAGGTGCCCGCCACCGTCGCCTCCGCCACGGCGCCGTATTCGTACACTCCGGCTGGCAGATGGGTCGTCAAGACTTGCGTCTGGTCATCCAGCAATTGTTGATGATTGAACCAAAAGCCATAAGGCCCGTCCGCTACGCGCCCGCGCCCGTCGGGACGGGTTCCTTGCAGAGCGGGGTTGACCAATTCCAGGCCCGCGGGGACAGGACTGGCCAAAAGCACGTGGTGCCGCCGGGCCGGCGCCACCAGCGTAACGTCAATGCGTACGCGCGCGCCCAGCCTGATGCGCCAAGTCCCGTCCGCGTCCTGCCGGACGTCGTCCGGATCGTCCGCTCCGGAATAGCGGCGCAATACGGTGAAGCCTTTTTCCAAGGGCTCCCACTCGAGAGTATCAGGTACGTAGTCGAGGCCCAGACGGTAATACATCCGCCCCTGTCCGACGCGTTGGATATGCAGGCGTTCCGGCTGCGCCGAAGCCAGCCAAGACATCGGCAACGTCTGTTGGCGGGACGCGAGGGCGCGTCCTTGAAAGCCTTCGTCCATCACCAGCGTCTCGTCCGCCCATACGCGCGCCCTGAAATCAGGTTCCAGCGCCTCGTACGCCCGAAAATACTGGTTCATGGCCAACAAGACGAAAACGTTGTCCTGGGCATTGCCCCAGTGGCCCGCGCGCCGCGCCGCCATGAGCCCCGCGACCAATTTGGGTATCAGATCCGATGTCGGACGCGTGTCCATCAGGGCCTGCAGCAACAAGGCGTCGCTGCGGCGATCGGAACTGAGCACCAAATAATCGTCTTCCTCGCGAGACGCTTGGACGAAAACTGCGCCGCGGGCGGTTTCCTCCACCCGATCAAGCAGGTGATCCCACAGGTCTGACACGTGATTCTGTCCGGTCGGGGACTGGCCCAGGACCAGCAGGCACCACGCCAAAGTCTCAAGCGCATGCTCGGACCAGGGAGCCCGTTCCAAGAGCTGCCAAGCGGCCGCGGGATCGATATCGCCCGTCCCCGCGCGCGTAAACAACGCGTAGGCTCCGATGAGATTGCGCCAGTTCTCTGGATAGTCGGCGGGTATATGGCGATCAATCGCCTTCAGGTAATCGTAGCGCGGCTCAATGCCGGAGAACCCGGCGGATCGGGCCCGAACCAAAGCATGAAGCGCATGCACTGAAACGTAGGGCCACGACTCGCCGTTGCGCCGCCAAAGAGGAAAGCCGCCGTCCGGATTCTGGAACGCTTGCAGCGCGTCCACATCCGCCTGGATAGCGGCCTGCATGTCCGCTTCCGAGGGCGCATGCTCCAAGCCGAAAACCGGCAGCACGTCTCGAAGCGCCAACTGCGCCAGAATGCGCGAAGCCAGCGCTTCCGGATAGGGCCACGGCGATGCGGTCAGTTCCAGGTAACTGTCCGTCAGGGATTGCAAGAGCGTGGACGAGGCCGTAATGGTCAGCGCGCCGAAAGCGGGATGGATGGCCGACGGCAGGACGAAGCCTTGAATCGACGCGGTTTCTTCCACGGCGCCGTAGGCGGCGAAACTCTCCTGCGCGGCCGGTACGTAGACCGGCATGCGGTTCAGAACGTCGTCGCGTGCCTGCGCGCTGAACGCGCTGGCCAAAAGCCGGATCTCGCCCGCGCGTTGCGCGCGGGCAGGGAGCGTAACGCCTTGGCGGCTGCGCGCCGGCAAGGCCAAGGAGACGCCGTCGAAGGACAGATCTTCCGTCTGAAACGCCAGCTCCAAGCCGTCGCTCTGCAGCAAGAGGAACAGTTCTTGCGCTTGATCGGTCTGGTTCTCGACGATGACGGGCAGCTGCGCGGAATCACCGTAATGCAGGAAGCGCGGCCATTGGGGACGCAGTTGAATGGGCAGCTGCGTGGCGAAGGCCGTTTCCCCGAGCCCGAAACGTTGGGGGCCCGCAGCCGCCACGGCGACGACCCGGTATTGACCGATCGCGTCCGGCAGCGTCCACGTCATGACGTAGGTTCCGTTCGCATCCGTTACGCCTGAGGGCTCGAACGCGGACAGAGGATCGAAATCCTGGCGCACGAACGCGCGGCTCGCCGAAGCCGCTTCGTCGCGGCCGGACGCCTCGGCCATCAGGGCCGTCTCGGCCATCGGGGCTGCAGCCGCTCGATATCCAGGGTCTGATATGGGGCCATCCAACGCATACGCGGCCGCATCCATCTCCTCCGCGCCGCCGCCAAAGCCGCTGGCGCCCGCGGCCCGTCGCGCTGGAACAATGTATTCGCGCAGGTGATAGGGCGCCAAGTCGGGATACCGCAACGGATAGAAGGTGTCGATAGGATGCCCATGACGGTATCCGGCCAAGGCCAGAATGGCCTCATCCACCGCCAGCAAGGCGACTTCGGCGCCGGGTACCGGCGCGCCGGCGCGGTCCGTTACCCGTATCGTCAGCCGCGCCTCGCCGCCCGGCGCCAAAGCGGCAGCCTGCACCGCCAGATCCACCGTCAATGCGCGCGTGGCTGTCGAAATCGGCAACTCGGCCTGTGTCCAAACGGTACGGGGCCCGGCGGCGCGCGCGGATTCCTGCTCGGCGCGGCCCGAAAGAAATACCGATACGTACGCATTGGGGACGTAAGCCTCTGCCAGCGGTACGCGCAAGACGTGTTGCGGTTGCGTGATAGCCAGGGACTCGTAATGCAGGATGCCGCCGCGACTGACGATAGCCGTTCCGTAGGCGGGCAGGAAGGGCGGCATAATCAGCACTTCCGCCACGTCGCCCGGCTGGTACTCGCTTTTGTCCGGCACGATTTCCAAGCCCGACGCCGTCCTAGACGCAGGAAAGGCGGCGGATGAGCCCACGACCCAACGTTCGATCAACGTCACGTTGGGGCGGCCGGCGGCATCCGTCGTGGCGGCCTCAATATCCCACAGGCCCTGCGCAGCCAAACGCAAGCGGCAGGTTACCGCCTCCGCTGCGGACAGGAGACGGCACTGCGCCTGCTCCGGAACAGGTTCCGCCAGCGGCGCCTCCCGCGCATCCGGGTCCCGGCGTCGGGTCGCCTTGACCGTAATCTCCCGTCCCGGCACGGGCGCGCCCTCCACGTCCGTGACGATGAGGGTCAACGGATACGGTTCTTGCGCCGGGATGAGATAGCCGTCCGTCTTGATCCCCACGTAGTGGCGCGCCGGATGCACCAAAACGTCCTGGGAGGCGCTGCGCGTTTGTTGGGAGACGTCCCGCACCGTTGCGGTCGCCTGGAGGAAGTGAGGCAGCGGCAACAACGAGGCGGACGCAGTTACGTCAATGCCGTGCCTGCCGCGCGCGTCCAGTACGCCTTCCAGGGACTCCGGCGCGCGCGTGTCGGCCTCGAACATGTCGTACGCCCGCGCGTGGCCTCTGGTCCGCATCCAGGGGCTGAACGGAGACGCGCCGAACTCAAAGTCGTCCCAGCCAGGCGGGACGTACTGCGCGGGCTGCCCCGAGACTTCCCACAGGACGGCAGCCTCTGCCAACGAACCGCCGCCGTAATAACGCGCCGTTGCCGTCAGCGGTACGGGATCGTCCAGGACCGCGGCGGCATCGCTCCGGGACAGCGTCAGTTCAAATTCGGGGCGGCGGAAGGCCTCGATTTGGAAAAGGGCGTAATGGGGATCGGCCCCCCTGTCCTCGGTGCGGTGCGGCAAGGCCAGGCGAAGGCTGGCCTGTCCGGAGTTGGCGCCGTCCGGAATGTCGAAGACGAAGTCGAAAGCGTCGCGGTCATCCAGCCGCGCGTGGCCGGCCGCCAGTTCAATGCCGCGTCCGTCTTCTACCGTAAAGCCGATCCGCGTGGCTGCCGGGCGGGCCCAAACGACGTCGCCTTCGGGCGCGGCCTGCCACCTGCGCAGCCACCCCTTGACATGCACCGTCTCGCCCGGCTGATACAGATGCCGGTCCGTCAGGACATGCCACAGGTCTCTGTCGAACGAGGTCGGTCCCCAGCCCCACGGCGTCTCGCCGGCGCGCCGATAGTCGGAGTAACCGTAATCGCCCCCAGGCAGGAACGCGACGTCCCGACCCTGGCGCGCCTCGATCCAGGCGGGGGCTCCGGGCGCGCGTCGCATCCCCTGCAACGCGGTTTTTTCCACCACGGCTTGGCCCTTGACGTCCGTCGTGACCGCCACGCCTTCCGGTTGCAAAAGCAGGGTCACGTTTTCCAGAGGCTGGCCGGACGCCAACGCGCTGGCTTGGAGCACCAAGCGCGCCGCGTCCCCGTACGCGTCCACGCCCAAGGCCGTGGCTTGCACCCAGGCGCCGTAATACGGCGCGTCATTCCGCCAGAGGCGCTGCCAAAGGGGCCGGGGCGGAGCCAGAAACAACGCCAGTTGGCCCACGCCGTCATCCAGATAGGGGTTGAGGTCAATGACCGTGCGCGTCATAGCCGTCGCGGAGGCGTCCAGCGCGATCCATTCGTCCGCCAGCGGATTGCCGTCGAACAGGCGCGTCACGTTTGACGGAGCGTCGTCGTACAGACGGTTCAGGATATCCAGATACTCGGCCCACTGTCCGGGTTCCACGCGGTAGATGACCAGGCGCACCCGATTCAGATTGCGCGAATAAATCTCGTACTGGCCTTGGCGCGCCGGCGGCAGCACTTCCATCGCATTGGGAGACCACAGCCAGGGCTCCTGCTCCCGGACCTGGAATTGAACGGTCTGCGGCGCGTCGAACGTCTGGCCGAAAACGTCCGTCAAGCCGGGAGCCATCTCCAGCGCGTAGATTTCGTTCGGCGCGCTCTGGCCTGCGATTGACAGCATGCCCCAGGGAAAGACCGTGATGCGACCGTCCGGCAACGGCGGCTGGATCGTTACCTGCGCGGGCGACAGCGAAGCGACGTCCACCTCATGGTTCAGGTAGATGCGGAACGCTTCCCCGGGATAACAGGGTTCCTGCCAGGCCGCGCCGCGTACCGGGCAACTCTGTTCCGTAATTTGCAGCGGCCCGTAGGTGCGCAGGCTCATGCGTTGGGGTTCCGTCGTAACCAAAGGCCCTTCCGCGGAGGGCGCGCCCGCCTCTACCGTAACCGTCAGGGTCGCGTCCGCAGGCAGGCGTTGCGCCGGCTGCAGGACGACCGTTCGTTCCGGACGCGCAGAAGCCAGAAACCGCGCCAGCGCGGCCGGCAGATCGGACCGCGTCTGGGGAACGGGAACGGCCTCCAGGGACTTGCCGCCCGCTTCCAGCCGGAGGAAGGGCCAAAGCGCGGCCGCTTCCACGGCCTGATCAAATTCAAGGGCGACGTAGGGCGTCAACGCTTGCGGTTCGCGCGGCGGATAGGTGCGGACCAAGGCCAGCGGCGTCGTGCGGAAATCCCACGCGAAAGTCTCTGCCAACGCCGTTCCGTCCATGGCCTTGACCCCGGCCGGAACGCGCGCCTGATAGTGCGTGGCGCCGGGCAGGCCGGCAGCCGGGCGGAAAACGAGGGTGCGGGTACCGACCCACTGCCAGGCGCCCTCTACGGCCGGCTCCAAGACGACGGGCCGTTCCCGGCTGTCCAGTTGCCCATGGCTGGTCAGAGGCGCCATGGGCTTGGAAAAGGTCACGCTGACGCCGGGCGCCAGCGCCGCGTCTTGCGAGGGCGAGAAACGGAGAACGCGCAAATCCGAGTCAGCGACCTCCGGTTCCGGCGCGGCGGCAGGCGGAGGCGGAAAAGCGGCGGCCTGCGTATCGCCCGCCGGCGGCGTCAGTTGGCGCGGCGGCAGGAAAAGGCCGCTCGCGACCGGTTCCGGCGCCAACGACGGCACGCGCGCCAGCAACGCGCGCGCCTCGTTTTCGGCCAAACGCGTAACGGCCGTCGGAGCCGAGGGTGTCTCCGGAGCCGCGGAGCCGCGTTGCGGTCGCAAGGTCAGAGTCAAGCCCGTCTCCACCGGACGGAAACCGCCGTAGTCTTCCCGGTAAGGGACGACCTCCAACGCGGAGGCCGCCGCTGGGCGGGAGGAGGCTGCCGCCGCGGCGGCGGAAGCCGGCGTCAGCGGCACCGCGAGACCCCAGTTGGCGGCATTGCAACCCGCCAGCAGCCACGCGGTCCATAACAGGGGCAGACCCCACCGGGTCAATGTTTTATGCATGGTCAGACCTCATAGGGACCTGGGCGCCGCATTGCCTATTCGCTCGCGGCCGCGTTGACGGTCAAGACATGCGCATCGTCCCGACCGCGGAGGCGGGCCAAGACCTCGTGGCCGGCGGTCAGCGTGCCGATCACATGAAACCGCGCCAAGTTCTCGGGGGCTTCCGGCTCGTGCGTGACGAACAGCGCGCCGCCCAACACCCGGGTCGGATCGTCCCAATCGGGCAGATACGCGAGCAAGCCCGGCCCGGTCTCCTCCCCTTCATAGCCCGGGGCGGCGGGCAAGGAGTAGCCCACGACGCCGTTCCGGGTCCCGTCCAGGATGCCGAAGAGGCTGAAACGGCCTTCCTGCGCCGGCAGGACGCGTACGTCGTCGAAATAGCCCAGCCGCGCCAGCACGACGAAATTGTTGACGCCGTCCGGGACGGCCTGCGTCCGCAACGCGAACGTCAGCGCGCCTTCCGACGTCTCCACCACGGCCGTATGGGCCTGGTCCGCGTCGATGATCCGGGCCGGCGGCGTATTGAAACGCCCGATGCGCTGCGCCGGCGCGAGCGCCGCCAGGGGCCGCGCGTCATCCTCCGTCAACGCCTGGTGCGGCGCATAGGGCGTCGGGGCCGGCGTGGGCGTGGGCGTCGGGGCCGGGGCCGGCAAGACGCTTTCCGTATACGCGTAAATGATCACTTCGCGCAACGCGTCGCCCGGCGCCGCGGCGCGTTGCGGATCCCGCAGCGCGAGGGCGCGCACGGCGTCCATGCCGTCAATGACTTCGCCGAAGATCGTATGCCGCTGATTGAGATGGGTCGTCGGCGCGAACGTGAGGAAGAACTGGCTGCCGTTGGTGCCGGGACCGGCATTGGCCATGGCCAGCAAGCCCGGCCGATCGAAATTGAGATTGGTCACGAACTCGTCCTGAAAGTTATAGCCGGGCCCGCCCGTGCCGGTCCCCGTCGGATCGCCGCCTTGCGCCATGAAATCCGCGATGACCCGATGGAACGTCGTGCCGTCGAAGTAGCCGGTCAAGGCCAGGTACACGAAATTGTTGACCGTGACGGGCGTCCGGTCCGCGAACAGCTGCACGGTGACGTCGCCGCGGGCCGTGCGCAAGACGGCATAGTAGATCCGCGTCGCGTCCAGTACGCGCGGCGGCGGCTCGGAGAACAGGCCGTTCCGATCCCGCGGCTCGGACGGCATGTCGATCTCAAGGCGCGCCACCGGTTCGCCCAAGTCGTGCGCCGAGGGCAGCGCCTCCTGCTCTTCGGGCGCGGGCTCGCTGCCGTCGGTCTCCGTCTCGGCGCTGGGCGGCGCAGAGGCGGCGCACGCCGCCAGGATCAGCGCGCCGCCCAGCGCCACGGCCAGGCTGCCGACGCGCGATGAACCAAATCTCCCGTTATGCATATCGTTCTCCTATCCGTCCGTAGCGGACGTTGACCTTGGTTTGGATGACGGGCGCCGGCTTTGCCTTCTGTAGGCACGCGCCGGCGGCGTGTCCGCCGCGCGGCGCGCGTCCTTTCGGGGACGGTTGCGCTTGGCCGTTCCCGCGCGGTCCGCGGGCTTTCATGCGTCTGTCCCGGCCGCTGCATCCCCGAACCGCTGCTTGAGAGCCATCAGCGCCTTGGCGGGACCGCTTTGGCCCAAACGGCCCGTATCGGCGAACAGCGCGAGCGCGCGCCGCGCGCGCGTAATGCCTACGTACAACAGACGCGTCCTTTCGTCTATGTAGTCGCACCGGGCCTGTCGGGACGCGGCGCCTTCCCGGTAAGCGGGCAACCGGTCCGCGGCGAACAATTGGATCAGACTCGTCCCTTCCGCCTGCAGATCCAGATCGTCGCGCACGAAATACTGCGCGCCCATGAATTCGTCCGCATCCGGGTCGGACGGGAAAGCGAAGTCGTTGAGGCCCAGGATATACACCCGATCCCATTCCAGCCCTTTGGCGGCATGCAAGGTGCATACGGTCACCTTGCCCGGACGCGCCTCGTATCGGGAGGCGTCGCCCAGTAAATCGCGATGGCTGGAGCGGCCCTGCGCCACCTGGTTCAATTCGTTCCAGCAATCTTGCAAATCGCCCCGGGCCTGCCGTTGTCCGTAATCCTTCAAGTGCAGGGCCAAACGGTGCGTCAAGGCCATGTCTTCGGGATTGCGGAAAATGTCTTGGCCAATCAGAAGCAGGATTTCGTCCACGGGCAACACCACGCTGGACGCCCAGCGCGCCAGGGTCTGGCGAAAGGCGTCCAGTTCGGGAAACGCGCGGGTCGCGGGCGCGCGCCCCAGCGGGGCCGGCTTGGCCTCCATCCAGTCTTCCAGACCGGACGCCGCCTTCCAGCTCGCCTGCACATGCGCCTCTAGCTGCGCCCAACGACTGGCGCCCCGCGCCGCGTCGGCGTCGGATGGGCGCCGGCGGTGCAGAGGAACCCAGACCTCCTTCCACAGCGCGCGCAGACCGCTGTACTGGGGTTTGACGACGAAATGCAACGCGCGGGCCAGTTTGCGCGCTTGCTCCGCCGCATGGCGCGTCATGCGCATGAGCGATTCGTCCACGGCCACGCCCTGCGCCGCCAACGCGTCCGCCACCTGCCGCGCCCGTCGATTATCCGGCGCCAACACGGCGACCGTTTGGTCCGGATGGTTCGGCAGCCAGCGCTTGACGTTGCGGACCGTCAAGGCATCGATCCGATCCGGTTCCTGCAGCCTCGTATCCACGAAGACGGGCACGTCCGCGCCGGCGGGATTGGGTTGCGGATCGTCGGGATCCGTCGGTTCTATCCACGGCGGAACCAACCCGTTCCAGGGACGGCCGCCGGCTCTTTCCTGTTGCGACCAGTCGATCAGGGCGTTGGCGTATTGCATGATCTCCGCGGCGCAACGACCGGACTGGGGCAACGCGCGGCGTACCGTGTCGGGGCGCTCCAAGAATTGCTGCAACAAACTCGAGTCGGAGCCTGTAAAGGTGGTATTGATGGCTTGATTGGGATCGCCGACGCGCACCCAGTTGCCGGCGCGCTCGGTCAACCGACTCAGCAAAGCCTGTTGCAAACGACTGCTGTCCTGCGCTTCGTCCTCCAGAATGAACGGCCACTGCGCTTGCAGGCGCGCCCGCAGGCCTCCGTCCTGCTCCACGATATCCATGGCCAGCCGCATCAAATCGTCGTAATCCAGCACCTCCAGATCCTTCTTGGTCTCTTGGTAGCGCGCGTAGGCGCGCAGGCCGAATTCCAAGAGGGGAAACGGCACCCGCGCGCTGCGGTCCGCGCGGGCGGCGCCGGCATCCAAACGGAGCGAGGCCGCTTCGGCCATCAGGCTCTGCGCCGCCTGCGCGGCCGCGTCCCGGAGTTTGGCGGCCAACGCCGGCTCGTCGCGGCGGATTTCGGGCTTGTAGTAGATATCCAGGAGCTCCGGGGTTTCCCGCAATACCTGCCGCGCCGCATCGACCCGGTAGCGCGCGGCGGCCTCGCCTTCCAAGACGGCGAAATCCTCGCTCAGATGAACGAGCGAAGGCCGTTGCTTGACGATTTCGTGCGCCAGGGAATGCAACGTGCGGACGCTATAGCCCGTCCCCGGCAACAGGGGATGGCCGACGACGCCGGGCAGCAAACGGTCAAGGCGGGAGCGGAAATTCTGCACTCCGGAACGCGAGAAAGTGACGATCAGGACTTCCTGGCGGTCCAGCGCGTCCGTATGCGCCAGGCGGCGGATGAGTTGCGCCGCCAAGAGGCACAAGGTCAAGGTCTTGCCGCTGCCGGGCACGGCGCTGACGCCCAGCGGACCGCCTTCGTAAGCCAGAATTTGCGCTTGCGCTTTCCGCAGTTTGACGGCGGACTTCCCTGCGTCGCGCGCAACGGGCTGGGGCAAGGCAAGCCTACGCGGGAAATCTAAGCCGGCGCGGCGGCCGCCGCATCCAACGTCGTGGCGGCGTCCGTACGGAAATCGCCCAGCACGCGCAGAACGCCGACCAAATTGCCCTGGGCGTCAATGCTCGCGTGTTGATACACGACCTGCGCCGCGCGGCCGTCGTCCAGCTGCAGCGTCAGGACGCGGCCGCGGTGCAGTTCCGTCAACGATTTGCCGACGTTCAGTTGCTTGGTGCTGTAGCTGACCCGAATAGGATCGACAGCGTGCGTCTTGAAGACGGAGACGCGCGTCTCGTCCAACTGCGCCAGCAGTTTGTCCTGCAAGTAAAGCGTTCCTTTCATGGCCCTGGCTCAATGGCGTTGCTCCGACGGATGGCGCATTGTAGCATTCAGACACGCGTTTGGCGGTCATGGCTGCGCAATTGCGTCAAATCGCCCAAAGGGCGCCCGCAGCGATGCACGGCGGCCATGAGGGCCAGGCGCTGCCGGCGCAGATCGGCATCCTCGACCCGAATCATGACCGTATCGAAAAAGGCGTCCACCAAGGGTTTGAGCGCCTGCAATTCCTGTTGAAAGCGCGCGACGGACGGCGCGGCGCCGTCCAGACGATGCAGGGCCGCGGTCACCTGCGCGTGCAAAGCCGCTTCGACGTCGTGCGCATAGCGCGTCTCCGCCGCCGGCAGTTCGTCCCACGCGTCCGGCAGAATGCGCGCGCAACGCACGTAGGTAGGCAGCAAAGCCTGCCACGCGCGGTCCTCGCGTACGGCGTTCAGATCGCGCGCCACGCCCATGCGGAAGACGGGATCGGCGCGGGGACTGGCCATCGCCGCCGCCACGACGTCGTGCGGCAAACCTGCGTCTTGCATCAGGCCTTGCAAACGTCGATCCAGGAAAGACAGGACGTTTTGCCGCGCTTCTTCCGTTATGTCAAAAGGGAATTGCGCCGCGGCCGCGGCGACGCCGGCGGCCAGATCGAAAGAGGTGTCCGTCGCCAGCAGGCCTTTCAAAAGCCCCAGTCCCAAACGGCGCAGTCCGAAGGGATCCGCATTGCCCCGCGGCTGCACCCCGACGGCCATGAGGCCTACCAGCGAATCCAGGCGATCCGCCAGACTCAGAGCCAGGCCCGGACGCGTGGTCGGCGCGGCATCGGCGGCGGAACGCGGCTGGTAATGCTCGCGCACGGCCGCGCAGACCGCTTCGTCCTCGCCCTGGGCGCGCGCGTAATGCGCCATCATGATCCCTTGCAAGCTGGTCATTTCCACGACCATGTGCGTCACCAGATCCAGTTTGGCCAGTTGCGCGGCGCGGCGACTGACCGCGCGGGCGTCCGCCCCCAATCCGATTTGGGCGCCGATCCGGGGCGTCAGTTCCGTCAGCCGCGCGACTTTGTCCCCCATGCTGCCCAACCGGGCATGGAAGATCAGCGACTTGAGTTTCGCGCGCATCTCATCCCGCGCGGTCGCCAGATCCCGTTCCAGAAAGAACGCGGCGTCGGCGAAACGCGCGTTCACCACGCTTTCGTTGCCGGCCCGGATGACCTCCGGCGCGGGCAAGTCCGCGCCGTTGACGACCGTGACGAAATGGGGCAGCAGAGTCGCGGCGTCCTGCGCGTCGCATACCGGGAAATACCGCTGATGCTTGCGCATGACGGTGATGAGCACCGGCGCCGGCAACTTCAGGTACTGCGCGGGAAACGAACCGGTGACGACCGTCGGGGCCTCCACCAGATCCGTGACTTCGTCCAGCAATCCGGGATCCGCCTGTATCGCGCCGCCCAGCGCCTGCGCCGCCGCGGTCACCTGGCGTTGCACTTCCGCCTTGCGCGCTTCCCGGTCCAACACGATGCCCTGCCCCGCCAGCCACGCCTGATACGCCGGCAACGAAGGGATGGCCTGCTCCGCGGGGGCCTGGACGGCTTCCGTTTGACGCGCCTCTTGATAGCGCGGGCCGCGGGTGGCGTTGCGCGCCTCGACGCCGGCCCAACGGAACGCGAGGGGCGCCGATCCGAGAAGCGCCAGCAGCCATCGCACCGGTCGGGGAAACGCCTTGCCCGTCGCGTTCCAGCGCATGGTTTTGGCCCAACGCAGGCTATCCAGGATCTGCACCAGGACTTGGGGCAAGACCGTCAACGCGGGTTGCCCTTTCTCGGTCACGCGGGCGTACAGATATCCCTCGCGGCGTTCCAGTGCGTCCACGGCCAGCCGGCAACTGCGGGCGAAGCCCTGGGCCGCCTTGGACGGCGCGCCGTCCGCATGAAACGCGGCGCGCAGAGAGGGGCCGCGGCGTTCCTGCACCTTGTCCGGCTGGCGCAGGGCCACATCCCGTACGCGGACGACGAAGCGGCGTACCGTACCCGCCACGTCCACGGCGCCGTGTTCCAGACGGGCTTCCGCCAGCAAAGCCGGCACCAGAGTCCGCAACTGGGCGATGCCGCGCGGCACTTCGTGCGCGGGCAATTCTTCCATGCCTATTTCAAAAAGCAACGCCTCCGTCGCGCCCAGCGGCGCCTCGGCGCGCCCGCGCGCCGGCGCCGTCCGGGCCGCCTTGTCCGCGCGGCGCGCGGGCTCCGCTGCGCCGAAAGGGAACTCCAGACGCTTCCTTTCCTGTACGTACTGCTCGGCCACGGCCCGCGCCTGCTGACGCATGGCCGCAAAAAACTGGGCGCGTTCGGTGACGCCGATGGCGCCGCGGGCATCCAGCAGGTTGAAATTGTGGCTCTGGCGCAACACGTAGTCATGCGCCAAGTGGGTCAGGCCGTGCTGCAGGCAGGCCTCCGCCTCGGCCTGATACAGGGCGTGCAACGCCTGCAGGCGCTCCACGTCGGCCACGTCGAAATTGTAGCGACTGTGCTCCACCTCATGCGTGCGGTACAGGTCGGCGTAGGAGTGCCGGCCGTCCACGTCAATGGACCAGACCTCGTTCCGGCCCTGCAGAAACATGGCGATGCGCTCCAGACCGTAGGTGATCTCCACGCTGACCGGGTCCAGAGCCAAACCGCCCGCTTGCTGAAAGTAGGTGAACTGCGTTATCTCTTGCCCGTCCAGCCAGACTTCCCACCCCAACCCCCAAGCGCCCAGCGCCGGCGATTCCCAATTGTCCTCGACGAAACGCACGTCGTGCGCGGCGCGCGGCAACCCCAGCGCGGACAAGCTCGCCAGGTACAGTTCCTGCGGGTGGCCGGGATCGGGTTTGAGAATGACCTGGTATTGCGTATGCCGCTGCATGCGGTTGGGATTTTCGGCGTACCGGCCGTCGTCGGCGCGGAACGACGGCTCCACGTACCCTACGCGCCAGGGCTCAGGGCCCAGAACGCGCAGGAACGTCGCGGGATTCATCGTGCCGGCCCCCACCTTTTCGCCGTGCGGATGCCCGATCGCGCATCCCTGCTCCGCCCAAAAAGCGTGCAGCGCGCGAATGATCTCTTGCAATGAAAGGGCGTGGCTCACGAGAGGGCTTTCCTGTTGGCAGGGAGAACGCGCGCAGGACCCGGGCGCGCGACGACAGCTGGGGGTTCTGCGCTCATGTCCGCGACGTCACCATACGAATTGCCGGAAGGGCACGGGCACGAACGTCAAGACGAAGATCGCGAGCACCGCGTATCCGATCCAGCGCCGCCGCGCATCCAGTTCCGTCACCATATCCAGCGTCGCGGCATGCCCAGGCCGCATGATCAAGGCGATGACCCAAAGCCAGATCAGCCAAGAGGTATAGCCTATGTTTTCCAGGAAAGGCCAGGCGCGCTGCAGGGGTTCCCAGCCGGCTACGCCCAAGAGGGCCATGAGCGCCAACGTGCCTCGATTGAACAGGCGCGCCCTGTCGCCAAAAAGGGAGAACGCGACGTGCCCGCCGTCCAGGCTGCCCAGGGGCAGCAAATTCAGGCCGGTCGCCAACAGCCCGATCCAGGCCGCGAAGGCCATCTGGTTGACGGACACGTCCAGGCCCGTCGTCTTGTCCGGCAACCAGGCTCCGAAGGCCAGGTATTTGGCGCCCAGGTACAGGAGGCTGTTGCCTTCCAGATTGACCCAGCCTGACCAGCGGCTCAGTTCGCTGCCTTGCAACCCCATCCACAGCAACGGCAAAGCCACGCCCAAGCCCGCCAGCGGGCCGGCGGCCCCGACGTCGAAGAGTTTGCGCCGATCCCAGATCGGTTCCCGCAGCCGAATGAAGGCACCCAGGGTGCCGAAGGCGAAAGGGACGGGAATGAAGTAGGGCAAGGTCACGGCGATCCGGTGGTAGCGCGCGGCGAGGAAATGGCCGAGTTCATGCACGCCCAGGATCAGGAGCAACGTGCCCGCGAACGGCAATCCGGCCAGCCAGCGGCGCGGGTTCAGCAGGTCCTGGATGTCTTCGATCTCGCCCGGGCCGTACGCGGCGCCCACGAACAGAGTGCTGCAACAGGTAAGGAGGAAGAGCACTATATTGATCCAGGAACGAACCGGACGCGGACAGGCCGGCGCGGGCGTGAGCGTCACCCGTACCGCCTGCGGATCCTCGCTTTCCGGATCCGGCCTGAGCCGGGGCTGCAGGTTCAGCGCGGCGAAATCCCGCATCCAGCGCCCGAACGCCTCATGGCTGGCTTTGCGCAAGCGGCCGCGTATTTCCAGGCCGGGCTGGCCAGCGCCCGTCGGACTCCGCACGGCCTGCACGTCCAAATCGGCTCGCAACAGCTTGCGCGCCTTTTCCCGAAGCACTTCGTCCGGCGAACGGTCGAAGTCGTCGAATTCCGCCGCCGTCGCGTAGGAACGGACGCGGCCTGCGCGGTCCGTCATGGCGTCCGGTCCAGGCAAGATCGCCGGTGCGCGGCCAGGCCCGCGGCGGCCCATCGACCGTACATGCCGCCCGCGTCCTTACGCCACGGCCTTGAACGGCGCGCGCGGGGCCTCGACCTGCGCGCGATACGCGTCGTAGCTGGCCAAGACGTCAAGCAACAGCTCGCGCCAATCGCCGGTTGGCGTCACGGTCAGGTAAATGCCGTCGCGCCGCACGTTGAAAGGCGCTTCGCGGCCGGAGCTGACGGGACGGACAGCGCCGACGTCCCGCCTGAGATGGGCCATCAGCAGATGCCGTTCCCGTTCGACGTCCCGGCGGGGCTTGATCACTAGGTAGGGTTGTCGATGGGAAATGGCCTCGACGGCCGCCTTTTCCGCGGCCCGTTTGACCTTGATCTGGTACAGCAGATTCTCGATCTCCTCCGGCACGGCCTCCAGCTGGCGGCTGACCGAACCGAAACGGTCTATCAGCTCGCGGCGGAACTCGTCGGCCGCCGCGTCGTCGCGCAGGCCGGCGATGCGGTGGTAGAACCGATAGCGGCTTTCGGCGTCTTCCACGTACCAGGCGGGAATGCGGGCTTCCAGAGGCAGATGCAAGGTGACGCCGGGCGCGAAGGGATCGGACGGCGGCGGCGCGGCGCGGCGGGCCGCTTCCCCGCGGCGCGGCGGGCGGTCCTGGCGGCTCTGCGCCGCCGCCACTTCGTTGGCCAGCAGGCGCGTGTACAGATCCAATCCGATCGCGCCCATGCCGCCGCTCTGGCGGGCGCCCAGGATTTCGCCGGCGCCGCGCAACTGCAGGTCGCTCATGGCAATGCGGAACCCGGCGCCCAACTCGTCGCTGGCCTCCACGATATGTTGCAGGCGGGAACGGGCCAAGGCGCTGAGATGGTGGCGGGCGCCGTACAGCAGGTAGCAATGGCCGCGCTTGTGCGAACGGCCCACGCGGCCGCGCAGTTGATAGAGTTGGGCCATGCCGAAGCGATCCGCATTGTTGATCACGATGGTATTGGCGTTAGGTATGTCCAGCCCGTTCTCGATAATGGTCGTGCAAACGAGAATGTCGGTCCGGGCCGTGGCGAAACGCAACATCGCGTCTTCCAGTTCCTCGCCTTTCATCTGCCCGTGCGCGATATCAATGGACGCGCCGGGCGCGAGGCGCGCGATTTCGTCCGCCAGGGCCGCGATGCCGCGTACCTTGTCCGTGACGACGAAAGCCTGTCCGGCGCGGCGCAACTCGCGTTCCAAGGCTTTGCGCACCAACGTCGCGTCGAACGGCGCGCTGACCGTATGCACGGGCATCCGCGCTTCCGGCGGGGTGGTGATGTAGCTGATGTCGCGAATGCCGCTCAGCCCCATGTTCATCGTACGCGGAATCGGCGTCGCCGACATGGTCAACACGTTCACGGACGGCTTCAGGCTTTTGATGCGCTCCTTCTGCTTGACCCCGAAGCGCTGCTCCTCATCAATGATCAAGAGGCCGAGCTGCTTGAACTTCACGTCCTTGGCCAGCAACGCATGCGTGCCGATGACGATGTCCACGCCGCCCTGGGCCAGCGCGGCCTTGACGCGGCGCCGCTCCGCGAGCGAACGCAAGCGACTCAACACCTCGATGCGTACCGGCATGGCCTGCATGCGTTGCGTAAAGGTCGCGTAGTGCTGGTGCGCCAAGACCGTCGTCGGCGCCAGCACGACCGCCTGCCGTCCGTCCAGCACCATCTTGAACGCCGCGCGAATGGCGACTTCCGTCTTGCCGAAGCCTACGTCGCCCACGACCAGCCGATCCATGTGCCGCGGCGTCTCGAGATCCGCCTTCACGTCCTGGATGGCCTGCATCTGATCGGCGGTCTCTTCGAAAGGGAAACTCAGCTCCAGCGTCTGCTGCATGGCGTCGTCCGGCCCGGCGGGCCGGCCCAACGCCACTGCGCGGTCGGCGTAAATCCGCAGCAGTTCCTGGGCAATGTCCTGGACTTCCCGCTTGACTTTCTCCCGGGCCGTAGCCCAACGGCTGGAACCCAGCTTGTTGAGCGCCGGATCTTCGGAGCCCACGTAGCGGCTGATGCGATTGGCCTGATGCACGGGCACCAAGACCCGATCCCCGTCCCGGTAGTCCACCTGGATGTACTCGGCGGCCAAGCCTTTCAGCGTGCGCGTGGCCAAACCGGCGTAACAGCCGATGCCGAAGTCCACATGCACGACGTGGTCGCCGGCGGCCACTTCGGCGAAAAACTGCTCAGGCGTAACGCCCTTGTGCGTCGGCGTCTGCCGGCGGCGATACGTCTTCTGCACGTCAAAGAGTTCCGCGTCCGTAATGACCTGCAACCACGGCGCGGCCGCCGCGTCGTCGCCTGCCGGGTCGATCACGCTGAAGCCGCCGTGCAAGACGCCGGCGCGCAATTGCAGGCAGCCGGGCGCGGGCGGTTCCTGGAACGGCGCGCCCGCGGGCGCGTCCACCACCGCGCCGGTCGCTTCCAGCATGTCCGTTGCCTTGGCGCCCATTTGCGAGAAAATCATGACCGCCGTCCCGGCGCGCGTCGCGGCGCGCACGGCGGCGGGGCGCGCGGCCTGGGCATCCTGCGCCAAATCCAAAGCCCGTAGGCAGCGGCCAATGCCTCGCGCGGACGTCTCCTGGCGTCCCTCCAAATCCCCGTAGCCCAGCAGAATGGGCGCGCGGTCGCTGATTTTGTCCAACATTTCGTCATAGGAAAATTGGCTGGACGCGAAACCGGCGGGCAAGTCGCCGCTGTTCAGCAGTTCGGCGCGCAATTCGGCGCTTTCCCGTTCCAAGGCCTTCAGCGCCTGTTCGCAGTCGGCTCCGTCGTCCAACAGCAGCGCGCCCTCGGCCCCCAAATAATCCAGCGGGCATCCCGGTTCCCCATACATATAGGGCAGGTACCATTCGATTTCGTTGAAACTCTCCCCTTGCGCCAAGCATTGCGTCTCCTGCGCGATCTCCTGCTGCAGAAACAACGGCAAGCCCGGATCCTGCCAGGGCCCGCGGGCGGACGGATCCTGATTCGCCGCTTCCGCCGCCGGCAGGGACCCGTCGCCCCACCCTATCCGGGCCAGCATGTCCGGGCCCTGACGCGCCAAGGCTTCGCTGGCGGGCCCAATCGCCACCGTTTCCAACCGCGCCGTGCTGCGCTGGGTTTGGGGATCAAAGAGCCGCAAGGACTCCAACTCTTCGCCCAAAAAATCGAAGCGCACCGGATGCAGCAGGTTGGCGGGCCAGATGTCCAGGATGCTGCCGCGCCGGGCGAACGCGCCTGCGCTCTCGACCAGGGGTTGGGCCGCGTAGCCGGCCTCCGCCCATTGCAGGGCCACGCGGCTGACTTGATGCGCGTCGCCGACGCGATAGATATGCAACGAGTCCCGCAAATCGCGCGGCGGCAGCGTCTTTTGCGCCATGGCGGCCACGCTGCCGATGACGATGCTGCCGCGGGAGGCAGGGGCCAGCAAGGCCGCCAGCGCGGTCAGGCGGCTTTGCCGCGTCCGTCCTGTCCAGGGGATGCGTTCGTAGGCGCGGGCATCCGGTTTGGCCAGGTAGAAAATACGCGCGGCCCCGGCGTCCGCGGGCCCGAGCCACTGCCTGATTTCCTGGACCAGCAGGCCCGCGCGATCCTCGTCCGCGGCGATGACCAGCAAGGGCCTCTCCATTTGCCGGGCCAAGGCCGCCATCAAGAAAGAGCGCGCGGCGGCCGGCGCGCCCTGCGGCTGCGCGCGGGGCGCGTGCCACAAGCGCCGGACCGCCTGCCGGAACCCGGCCCAAGCGGGATCGTGCCTATCCATCACGGCTTACGATTGTACTCGTTCATGGTCGCTTCCATGCCATAGCGCATCCAGTATACAATCGCCTCGCCTACGCGCGCCTGCAAGCCCTCCGCGAGGATCTGCCGTTCCTGCCGGGTGAAGCGCCGCAGGACGAAATCCGCCGGATCCTGGCGACCGGGCGGCCGTCCGATGCCCACGAGCAAACGGGGAAAGGCGTTCGACCCCACGTGTTGCATGACGGACTTCATGCCGTTGTGGCCCCCGGAACCGCCCTGCGGTCGTACGCGCATCCGGCCCAAAGGCAGATCCATGTGATCGACCACAATCAACAGACAGGGCAAATCTACGCGCCGCGCCCGCGCGAGTTCCGACACGCACCGACCGCTCGCATTCATGAAGAGGCGGGGCCGGGCCAAGGTAACCTGCAGGCCGTCCGGGCTTCCCGCGCCGCCCGGGCCCGCAACGGGTACGAAACCTGCGCCCCAACGCGCCCGATGCGTACGGCGGCTCAAGGCAATGCCCAGGCGCTGCGCCAGCTGGCTCACGCATGCGGCGCCAATATTGTGCCGGGTACCAACGTAGGCGCGGCCGGGATTGCCCAACCCCACTACCAGATACCGCGCGGCGCCCTGTGCCTCGCGCTCCATGGCGGTCGCGTTCAGCGCGCGGCGGCCTTGGCGCCCCGGCGGCGGATCCAGCCCACGACCGCTTTCAGACCGAAGTAGCCCAACACCCAGGCCGTCAGCAACGCGCTGAAACGCATGCCGCGCAGGATGTACGCTTGCAACGCGGACGGGCGGGCCCGAGCCGCCAAACCGTCCAGGGCGACGCGCAACGCGCTGCTGTCCGCCAGTTCGGAACCGTTGCCGGCGGGCGCGACGCTGCCGTTGCCGGTCTGGCTCTGCGGCGCCGCGCCTGGGTTCGCCGCGTCGGACGCCAGGGAAAACCGAACGCTGGTTTCCACGGCTTGCTGGTCCGCGAAAATCGCCCGCAACTGAATTTCGTAGTCGCCCGGCGCCCGTCCGCGGCTGGACCAGGAACCCAGAACGCCGGAGACCACCGCTTCCTGGCCGCCATTGAAGTAGATGTATTCCTGATCGGAATCGGCCGCGCGGAAATAGAGTTCGTAACGGCTGAAGTTGGGGCCGCTCGCCGTCCCGCGCACTTCGACGTCCCCCAAGACGGTCTGTCCGGCGCTGGGCGAGGTCAAGGCCACGGTGACGTCCGTTTGCGCCTGGACGCCGGTTACGCGCAAGGCCAGCAACCCCAAGGCGAGTGCCGCGCGCCAACGGCGCGCAGGCCGCCGCGGGCCGAACGCGCCGCGGCGGGTCAGAGTCCGCAACCCAGAGCGCATGCCTATTCTCGCCACGCATGCTTGAGGTATGCCGCTACGGCTTGCAGTTGGGGCTCGTTCAAATTGGCTCCGCCGTTCGGCGGCATGACGTTGCCCGTCTGATTCCGGGGATCGTCCTGGGCTACGCCCTGGCGAATCAGCGCCGCCAAAGCGTCAGGCGCCATATCCCTGACCCGCGATGACGTCTGCAAGGAGGGAGTCAAGGTAGGAATGCCTTGGCCTTGCGGGCCATGGCAGGCCGCGCAATGCGCGGCAAAAAGAGCCTCGCCGTCCAGCGGCCCCGCGGCGCCGTTCAGCCCTGGCCGCGGCGTTTCCGCCTGCGGCCAGGCGGGAGCCTCGACGTGAACGGCGCGCACGATAAACCACGCGGCGAGGCCAATGGCCGCTATCGCCAGCGCGGCGGCCAAACTCCCGCCATGCAGCGCGGCCGGCTCAGCGGCCCGCCCCGTCGGGGGCGCGGCCGCCAGAAACGCCGCCATGCTCACGGTAATCAGCATGAAGCCGATCATGGCCAGCAACGGGATGGTGACAATGCCGAACCAGTCCACGTATATGCCGGAGCAGGGCGGTCCCGTGCCGCAGACGGCAGCGGAGGCGAACAGCGAAGTTTTCTGCACCAGGTAGTGGTAAACGGAGATCCCTTGGCCGGCCAAGGCGAGCGACAGGACCAGGTAAGCCGCGGTCGGCACCCTGAAGGCCAGGGCGAAAGCCAGAATCGGCGCCAGAGGATACATGAAGATACGTTGGTACCAGCACAGGTTGCAGGGCGCGAAATGCCGGATTTCGCTGAAGTACAGGCTGCCCCAGAGCGCCGCGCAAGCCACCGCGAACGCCCCCCATAGAGGCCAGGTTCGCCGCGCGTGCCATGCGTTCATGCCCAAGGCGGCGCGCAGGGTCAGGACTGCAACGCGGCATTCAACGCGGCTTTGATGGCATCGTAGTCCACCGCGCTGCCTTGGTACTGTTTACCGTTGATGAACAGGGAAGGCGTACCCGTGACGCCCATCGCCGTGCCGTCCTGGATGGATGCGCTGATGCGCGTCTGGGTTTCGGTGGAGCCCATGCATTCCACGAAATCGTTTTCCGGTACGTCCAGGTCGCGCGCCATCTCCGTAAGGGAGGACATGGAATACCGGTTCGCGCCGCGTTCGCCGAAGAAGAGAGCGTCGTGATACAACCAAAACCGATTGGCCAGTTCGCCGATGCAATGGCCGGCACGCGCGGCCGCCAAGGATTCGGGCTCGAATATCTGCAACGGAAAGAATTCGTAAACGAAGCGTACGCGGCCCGGCGCGATGAACTCCTCGACCAGCCTGTCTTTGGCGACCTTGTTGAACTCGCCGCAATGGGGACACAGGAAGTCTTCAAAGGCTTGCAGGACCACGGGCGCCTCGGGGCTCCCCAGTTCGGTGCCGTTGATCCATTCAGCGGGGACGGCGTCATAGGCGCTGGGATCTACGCTACGCGAGTTCCGCTCGATCACCACTATCGCTACAATAAGCGCCACGGTAATGACCGCGGCTCCGCCGACAATCCATAACCCGATGAGGTTTCTGCCGCCCATGCACCACTCCTTTGGCCGCCCCTCGCGACCGCCCTCGGAGCGGCCTGTCCCGACGCCGCCGCAAGGGTTGCTTGACCAATGCAACGGAATTATATCGCCTTTGGCGCGCGCGGGGGCGGAGTTGCCCGACAAGTCGCGCGTCCGTCTCTGGCAGCGGACAACCGCCGCGCAGGCGAGAGCACGCGGCGCTACCGCGGCGACGCGGCCACCGGGCGGCCGTTTTGACGGCGCGCGTCCGGACTCCTTGGCCCCCGCGGCGCGGACGCTCCGACCTGCGCGCTGCGCGTCGCACCGCGCGCCCCGCGTCGCACCGCGCGCCCCGCGTCTTGGGCCCCAAGATCCAGGGGCAGGGCATCCTTCTCCGCGTCTGGGCCGTCGGCTTGGAATCGCAAGCGCATGTCCCGTACGCTGGGGATAATCTCCGCCAGGCACGCGGCGGGCCGCGTGGCCAGAGGCCGCCCACATATTTCCGCAGCCCGCGAATGGTACGATTCGACGCGAGGCCGCTCGCGGGCAAAGGAGCGTGGACGCATGCATGAATTGGCAGGATCGGTCGTCATTGTAACGGGCGCCAGCCGCGGCATCGGCGAAGCCATGGCCCGGGCTTTCGCCCAAAGCGGTTGCCATGTCGTCCTGGCCGCGCGCAGTCAGGCGCGCATCGAGGAACTGGCCGCGGAACTGGAAGCGGAACACGGCGTAACCGCCTTGGCCCTGGCCACGGACGTCACCGATACGGCGCAGGTGAACCGGCTGATGCAAGCAGCTGCGGAGCGCTTGGGCGGCATTGACGTCGTGATCAACAACGCCGGTCTGGGTTCGTACAACCCGCTGGAAGCGGTCGAAGACGCCGAGATGGCGTATTTGTTCAACGTCAACGTCATGGGCCCCGTCCGCGTCCTGCGGGCCGCGCTGCCGCACTTGCGTCGCCGCGGGAGCGGGACGATCGTCAACGTCGGCAGCATCGTCAGTTACATGGCGTTGCCCCAATATCACTTGTCGGGGGCCTCTCCCACCTACTGCGCCACCAAGTTCGCCTTGCGGGCCTATTCCGCGTCGGCCCGCGCAGAGTTGCATGCGGACAATATCAACGTCATTCTGGCCGTCGTAGGGCTAACCCGCACCGCGTTCTTTCGTTCCGCCTTCCGGGCCGACGCCGACGCGCGACGGGAGCCTGGCGCGCAGGGGCAGGCGCAGACGGAGTTGCAGCGGCTCGCCGTGCCGCCAGACAAGGTGGCCGCCCGCGTGGTGAAAGCCGTGCTGCGCGGCGAGCGGGAGGCGTACGTCAGCTGGTGGGACTATCTGACCGTGCGTCTGGCCGTCTTGGCCCCCGACTTCTTCGGCCTCCTCACGCGTGCGTGCTTCGGCCTCTTGGGCCGGCCCCGGAGCGTGCGTTCCCACCGCCGACCGTTCTGGGCCGGCGTACCTCCGCGGGAATACCTGCCGGTAGCGGGCTTCCTGCTTTTGTTGCGCTGGGGGCTCCGGCGTCTATTCCGCGGCGCGCGGCCGGCCCGCGCCCAGACCCGCTCAGCCAGGTGACGTTCGCGGGTACGGCACGCCCGTACGCGTTGAGCGGCCGGCAGGAAGAGGCAAGCCGTCGTCTTGCCCTTCGGCGTTGCCTATAGGCCAGGTCGTTCAGCGAGCGGGCGCCGTCCCTTGGCGCATGCGTCCAGCGGAAGCCGCCTTGGGGGTTACGCGCGCGGAAAAAGACGTGACAAAAGAGAAACGGGGCTTATGCATACTGGCGCGGATCGTTGGCCGCGCAGGTCATCCCCCCCCCCCCCCGGGAATGCCCAGCGCTTCCGGGCGCTCAGGTCTCGGCCGTCCACAGATCGGCCAACAGCTGGCGCAACGCGGCCCCTTCCGCCTCGTCTTCCACGGGCGGTGCGTCCAGGGCGGCCAAGATGCAGGGATCGCCGCCTTTCGGCTCCCACTGGGCATCAAAGGCGCGTACCGCCCGCGGGTTGCCCCAAAAACCGTCCTTGGCCGGGCCCGGTGCGGGCCGGCCGACGGTATCTTCGCGTACGTAAGCGTTCGCTGCGTCTCTGCCGTCGACGGGGACGTCGGAGCGAAGAGCGTCCGTGCCTGTCCCGCGTTGCGACGCCTGCGACGCAAGATTGCGCGCCGCGCGCCTAGACAGTCCCCGCATACGCAACAGGATCCACGGATCCTGTTCCACCATCGCCCCTGTCGCCATGACGACCGCCAAGGCATAAGGGCAGGGCACGCGTTCCGTGGCGACCGAAACCCGCGTTTTGAATTCCTGCAAACCGAACGGGAGCAAGGGGCGGCCCAAGCGGGCCAAGGCGTCATGGATGGCCGGCCGCGGCCGCGGCGCCCAATCGGCCTCCCAACCGGGAAGCCGGGCCCTCAGTTGCGCCAAGTGCCTTTCCCATTCCGCCGGCGCACTGCGCGGCAGGGCCAGCATGACCCGCACTTCCGAATGCGTGGCCGTCGTCACCTTGGCCTGGATCCAGCCTTCCCGTTCCTGGAGTTCCGACACTGCCATTTCTTCGGCGCCGGCGCGGGCGATCCGTTGCAACGCGCGGTTGCCCCTGAAGACGGCCGCCTCCCAGGCGGCCTGCCACGTAGCCGGCGCGGTGGCGGGGCGCAACGTTTCCGGATGGGGGGCATGCATAGTCAAGATATCTCCTTAGGCCGCGCGCAAACGGCGGGCGCATGCGCTACGGGACGGACGCGTAACCGTCAACACGCGGCGTAGCCTGCGCCGCGCGCGGTCGATTGCGCGCGGCCGGCGGCCTCGGGTGCGCGGCGCGTTCCCGGCGACGGCCCGCCGCCTGGGCAGGGAGAACCGGCATGCCCGTCACGTCTCGGCGCGGCTTCCCGGATGCAGCGTCAGCAACTCGAAGAGGCGCTCGTTGGACAGCTCCGTCAACCATTCCTCGCCTTGGCCCAGGATCTCTTCCGCCAAGACGGACTTGGTGCGGAGCAAGTTGTCGATGTGCTCTTCTATCGTGCCGGCGACCATGTACTTGAACACTTGCACCCGTCGGCTTTGGCCGATGCGATGCGCGCGGTCCGTGGCCTGGTTTTCGACCGCGGGATTCCACCAGCGATCGAAGTGGTACACCTGATTGGCCGCGGTCAAATTGAGGCCCGTGCCTCCCGTGCGCAGGCTGAGAATGAGGATCGGCGTTTCCGGGCCGCCGGCCTGGAAACGGTCCACCATGCGCTGGCGGCCCTTCAGGTCGGTGCGGCCGTACAGGAAGTCCGCCTCGACCTGCAAGACGTCCCGGATCCGGGCTTGCAGGATCTGGCCCATACGCACGAAATTGGTGAAGATGAGCGCCTTGTTGCAGTTGGCCCGCGCTTCGTCCAGCATTTCCAGGATGCGATTCAATTTGCCGCTGCGCCCCTCCACCGCGCCGTCGTGGGCGTGCAGCAGGGCTGGATGGCTGGTGATTTTCTTCAGTTGCGTGATGAGGGCCAGAATGGCGCCCTTGCGCCGGATGCCTTCCAGCGAGGCCAACCGGGTGCGCGCGGCTTCCACCATGTCGGCATAGAGCGCGGTCTGTTCCGGCGTCAATTCGCACGTGACGGTGATTTCCTGTTTGGGCGGCAATTCGCGCACTATGTCCGGGTCGGACTTGAGGCGGCGCAACACGAACGGTTGCACCAGGCGCTGCAAATGCCGCAGGCGGGCTTCGTCCCCGCGGGTCTCTATCGGGCGGATATAGCGTCGCACGAACGCCGCCTGCGTATCCAGATAGCCGGCGTTCAGGAAATCCAGAATGCTCCACAGTTCGCGCAGGCTGTTTTCGATGGGCGTGCCGGTCAACGCGAAACGATGCCGGCCGGGCAACGAGCGGACGGCGCGGGCCTGTTGGGTCGCCGCGTTCTTGATGTTCTGCGCTTCGTCGACGATCAAGGTGTGCCAATCGACCTGGCGCAACAAGGCCTGATCCGTCCGCGCGATGCCGAAACTGGTGATGACGAGATCCTGCCGGGCCAGCACGGCGGGGAAAGTCCGGCTGTCCGCGCGGCCGGGGCCGTGATGGATGTAGGCCGTCAAGCCCGGCGCGAAGCGCTGCAGCTCGCGGCGCCAGTTGCGCAAGACGCTGGTCGGGCAGATCAGGAGCCGCGGCCAGCGGACCGCGGCGGGCCGCACCCGTTCTTGCTCCAGCAACAGGGCAATGGCCTGCACGGTCTTGCCCAACCCCATATCGTCCGCCAAGCACGCCCCGAGGCCAATGCGATGCAGAAACCACAACCACGCCAAGCCTCGTTTCTGATAGGGACGCAACGTCCCCGCGAAGCCGGGCGGTTCAGGCCGATTGCCCTCCCGCGTAACCGTTTGCAACCCCTGCTGGATGTCGCGCAAGCGGCCTTGGAGGGGAGCCATTTCCAGCGGCAGCGCGGGCCAGGGTGCGGGCGCGTCCCCAGCCGCGTCGGGCCCCAGCCCAAGGGCCGGCGGTTCGGCGGCCGCCGTTGGATTCTGCATGAGACGCAAGGCCTGGAACAGGCTCACGCGGCGGACGCGCGCGCGCTGCGCCAAACTTAGACGCGCCGCCTCAATCTGCTGCTCGTTCACCTGCAGCCATTGGTCGTTCATGAACACCAACGGCGACTGGGCGCGGGCCAAACGCTCCAATTGCGGCGCGGTCAGGGCCTGCCCGTTCAGCGCCACTTGCCATTCCAACTCGAAAACCTGCGCTTCCGTGGCGTCCGCGGGACGCGGCGGCGCGTCCGCCGGGGAGGTCGAGTCCCGCAACGACAGGAGCAGACGCAATTTCGGACGCGTACCTTGGGCCCACCACGCGGGCACCCGCGCGCGGATGCCTCCTTCCGCCAAGGCCTGGCGGCCGTCATCCAGGAATTCATAGGCCTCGGCGGGACTCAACGGCAGTTCCGCCGGACGCGGCGCAGCCAGCGCGCGCGCGCAAGGCTGCCACAGCCGACTGGCCCAACGCAGGCCGGCCCACAGTTGCACCGCAGGATGGGCCGGGGACAACGTGACGTTCATGGCGGACGCGGCCTGCGCCTGTTGCGCCCACACATCCTGGGCCGCCACGCAATCCGACGCCTGGCCGGGCGCGCCCACGCTGAAAACCAGTTTCCACTCGCCGCGTCCGACCGCCGCGTCCGGCGCGGCGGGGGCCTTGAGTTCAACGACCAAGGGACATTCGTCGCGACTGTAGGCGATCACGCGGGAAAGCCAGCGGCACCACTGCTGCAGCAAGGCGTCAAGAACCGCGGGCGCCTCCTGGGCCGCGTCAATCCGCTCGCCCAGGAAAAGGCGCCGCCACAACGCGCCCGGCGCGGATCGGACAAGCGGCGCCGGGACCCTCCCGGGCCCGGAGGCGCGGCGTTGGAGCCCCTGCGTTTTTTGCGCCATCCAGTGTCCTGCGCAAGCCTGCAGGAAGTGGTTCAACAGCGTCGCAACATCCGTCTGCGCATTGGGTGCGTAAGCCAGGCTGACGGTCGGCATCAGCGCGGCCAAAGCCTGAATGCGAAATTCGACGTCCGCCGCGCCGCCGGCCCATGCGTCCCAATGCATGCGCAACGCGCCCCGCTCAGAGCGCAGGACAGGCATGACGAAACCCGCCTGCACGAGGGACAGGGCGCAACGCGCGGCCTGGCACCAGAAACGGGCGTCGACGCCCAACAGGCTATGCTGGCCCAGGCCCGCGGTCGAGGCGGCCGGCAACGAGCTGGGCGCGCCTTGCGCGCGGCGGCCGGCGTCGTGCTCGCTCAGGGTGCTGAGGAGGCTCAGGGCGTGGACGGCGGGGAGCACGACGCCGGAAATTCTATGCGGCGTCGCCGTCCCATATGCGTCGTCGCGGCGCGCGCCGGGCAGATGCAGGGTTTGCTGGCCCAAGCGCAGGCCGGGCGCCAGCTCCGCCGGTAACAGGGTACGCAGGCGATAGCGCAGCAAGGCCGGCGCGGACAACGGGCCCAAAACCGAAACGGCCGGTGGCGGCGCCGCGCCGCGCGCCGGCGCGCTCTGCCGTTCTGCGCCCCACGCAAACAAAGTCGCCTCCCGTTCCGCGGCGTGCGGGAGGAGCCAGGCGAAGTGCAGCATCGTCGGCATGGGGAAACGCCTCGTCCCAAGGAATCCCGTTTTCCTTGGCTGCCTCCTGGACCGAACGAACCTACGCAAGGACGCACAGGCGGCCAAACGATCAGTATAGCATCGGCCCGGCGAGAAGCGCGGGAAAGCGCGGCGCGGCGCGCGCGGGCGGCGGCGAATTCCGGGCCAAAATGCCTCTGTGCCTTGACCAGCCCTTATAATGCGGCTCTGGTTAGGGCTTGGGTCGGGAAGACCGGGAAATGCGATGTTGAAAACTCACACCTGCGGAGAACTGCGCAAAACGCATTGCCAACAGGAAGCGACGCTGGCGGGTTGGGTCGCCGTGCGCCGGGATCACGGCGGCTTGATCTTCCTGGATTTGCGGGATCGTTTCGGCATTACGCAGGTCACGGTGGATTCAGCCGCGGCGCCCGCCGCGCACGCTGCGGCCAACGACGTCCGTGCGGAGTACGTGGTCCGCGTACGCGGCGTGGTGCAGGCAAGACCCGCCGGCTTCGAGAACGCCGCCCTGGACACCGGCGACGTCGAATTGGCCGCTACCGAGGTGGAGATCCTGAATCCCTCCTTGACGCCGCCTTTCTACATTCGGGAAGAGGCCGACGAAACGGAGGAAACGTTACGGCTCAAGTACCGCTATCTGGATCTGCGGCGGCCGAACATGATGCGGAACCTCCTGCTCCGCCATGAATTGGTGCGCTTCATACGCAACTATCTGTCCGACCGCGATTTCATCGAGGTCGAAACGCCCTACTTGCTCAAGAGCACGCCGGAAGGCGCGCGGGATTTCGTCGTGCCCAGTCGGTTGCAGCCCGGACGTTTCTACGCGCTGCTGCAAAGCCCGCAACAACTCAAGCAGCTGTTGATGGTGGCGGGCCTGGAACGCTACTTCCAGATTGCGCGCTGTTTCCGCGACGAAGATTTCCGGGCGGATCGGCAACCGGAATTCTCGCAGCTGGATCTGGAAATGAGTTTCGTGGACCGGCGCGACGTTCAGGCGCTCATCGAAGACATGCTGATCCGGATGACGGAAACGCATACGACCAAGCGCATCAAAGAAATCCCCTTCCCCGTCCTGACCTACCAGGACTGCATGGAACGGTACGGGACGGATCGCCCGGATCTGCGCTTCGACCTGGAATTGTTCGACGCCACGGAGGCCTTCGCCGATTGCGCCTTCCAGGTTTTCAGGAAGGCCATCGAGCAGGGCGGCCGCGTCAAGGGCCTGGTGTATCCTGGCGGTTGCGAACTCTCGCGCAAGGACATCGACGCCCTGACGGAACGGATCAAGCCGGGCGGAGCCAAGGGACTGGCGTGGATCGGCGTGCGGGAGGCCATAACGGCGCCGCAAGACGCGTCCACGCGCGCGGTGCGTTCCCCGATTGCCCGTTTCCTGTCCGCCCAGGAGATAGCGGCGCTGGCAGCAGCCAGCGGCGCGCAACCGGGCGACCTGCTGCTGTTGGTGGCGGATCAGGCGGACGTCGTCGCCGCGAGCCTGAGTCTGCTGCGTTCCGCCGTGGCGCAGCGCGCCGGCCTGATCGATCCGAATCTGTTCGCGTATGGTTGGGTCATTGATTTTCCCTTGTTGGAGCGGGACGCCGACAGCGGTCGCTGGTCGGCCGTACACCACCCTTTCACTTCGGCCCTGGACGAGGATTGGCCGTTGCTGGCTTCGGATCCGGGCGCGGCCCGCGCCAAGGCGTATGACGTGGTGCTCAACGGCTGGGAGCTGGCGGGCGGCAGCATCCGCATTCATGACCGCCAGCGGCAGACGGCTCTCTTCAACCGCCTGGATCTGACCGCGGACCAAATCCAGGCCGAATTCGGACATCTGCTGGAAGCGTTCCAATACGGCGCGCCGCCCCACGGCGGCATTGCCATGGGACTGGATCGCATGGCGGCGCTGTTCGCCGACTCGGACAACATTCGGGACGTGATGGCCTTTCCGAAGACTGCCGCCGGTTCGGACCTGATGGTAGACGCCCCTTCGCCCTTGGAGGATGACAAATTGATGGAGTTGGGGATTGAGGTGACCGCCGACTTGCCTTGAAGGCAAGAGGCGAACACGAATTCAAGGCCAAACTTTCCGCTGAGGCTCGATCGAGGCTTCCCGGCCCCCGCATAGCCCGACAAGGAGGCCACGCGCGGTCAAACCTAGGGAGCGCCTGGCGTAGCCATCCAGGCGGTTGCGATCGGCAAGGCGCGCCCAACCTGGCGGGCCATGCGCCGCGCGCGGCGCTATCTAGGCAAGGCTACGCGCGTTCGCGCGTTTCGTGCGCTTTCGCGATGGCTTGCAAGGCGTCGTATTCCTCGGCGCGTATAACGACGAAATCTCCCTCGGCAATCCCCCGCAGCAGCTTTGAGGCCGAAGGCCGCGGTTCGTGATCGCCTACGCGAGAGATGAGACCGAATTTTTCGGCCAGCAACCGGAGCTGGTTGCGATGTTCTCTGGTGATGCTCACGGAAACTCTTGAAGGCATGGGTAATACCTCGCATCTTGATTGAACCTGTTTGGAGTTAGCCTCTAAGCATATAGCATATAAAAGGGTTTTGCGATATTCTGCTTCCCTGTTGCGATCCGCAAGACCATGGGACGCGTACGCTGCATCAACGCGCCGGCCAGTCTTTCGCTTCCACGCCTCAAGCGCTTGGAGGGGGCCAGTATTCACTGTCATGGAGCATTGCGGGGGCGGCACAGGCCTAATCAAAAAAACGTTATCGCTCCTGTCCAGCTGCTTGGGCGGTTCTGCTCCCGCGCGGCTCCGGTACGCCGCTCTACTCTCTTCCCAAGCTGGGGAACAAGGTCGGAGCGCTGCCACCGATGCAGCCGGGCAACGCAAAACGCCGCTTTTCCGACGCCGAGCATGCGCCACGGCCATTGCCTTGCGAAGGTTCTCCGCAAGATTCGCCCGCTTGATGCGCCTCTGCGCGACCGCTTCTGCCCAACGCTTCTTAGGTCACGCGGCCGCGTAAGGCGAAGGCATCGCTCCGCGGGCATGGCGACCGCGGCGCGGTCAGCGATTTTGCCAAGACATAGGCCGTGCAGTCGGCATACGTCAGGCCGCTCGCTCGGATCGCCTCTATGGTAGACGTTCGTTCACCGGTTATGGCCCAGAATTTGGCCGTACGCCTGATCTAGGCAGGCGTAGCGGCAGGGGCAACCTGCTTCCAACCCCTGGCGCCGGGCGCTACCACAGCGTTCCTCCGTGCCCGCCCTTGCATCCCAGATCTCATTGGGCGAAAGCGCCGCCCGACGGGAAACGGACGCCGGGTAGATAGCTGCGCGTATCAGGCGCGTCCAAGTTCATCCGAGACCGCCTGGATGACGTCGCTCAGGCACCAGATACAAGTTCCCTGATGAGGACGGAATCGTTGGCGGCTACGCGCTTCCGATATGTTTATGTATGCCGTTGTACCGACGCATGCCGGGATCTTGAGAAGCGTGCTGAAACGCAACCGACGACGGGATTGCCTGGATTTTGCCTCTCGGGCGCTTGGCCTGCCTCCCGAATGACTGTGCGTCGCTACGGCATCCTTGTAACCGTCCGTATCCTCAAGACAATTGCCCTTGCCCCAACGCGCTTGGCAACGGGACGAGTCCCTGTCGCCAAGAGGCCGCTTGACATGCGACGGCCTGGAGGGCGTAACTGGCATACGAGAGGAGGGCACGCGCAGCGTTTGGAACAGGTCACGCTCCCCGTTCCCTACGCGCCGGGGCCAACCCCGGCCTCAAACGGGTCCAGAAATACAGATAGGGACACGTAATCTGTTTGAACCGTTCCCAGCCCTCGGGGTTACGCGCCTCGGACGTCTCTTCTCCCATGCCCTGCAAGGCGAAGTTCTCCCGCGCCAAGGCGTTAACGACCGTGCTCAAAGTATGCACCCACGAACGCGGATGGTCTATGGACTGGGCGGAGCCGTCCGCTTGGGCTACCACCCACTGATCCGTACCGAAGACCTGCACCAGATCCACTTCCCCGTCCCGGTACGGATGGCGCAGGCTGAAGCCCCGCGCGGGATCGAAATCGTCGTCGTCCACCAGTTGCGTAAAGGGGTTGTGCAGATCGAATTTGTACTGCCCGCCGATACGCAACACGCGCGCCACTTGGGCGAAAACCGCGCTGACGTCCGGCACGAAGTTGATGGAATGCGGGTGATACACGATGTCGAAGGAAGCGGGCGCGAAACGTCCCAGGTCCCGCATGTCGCCCTGTTCCAGGGTGATGCGCAGGCCATGCGCGTCCGCCGCCGCCCGGTCGCGGGCCAACTGCTCCTGCGACAGATCCAGAACCGTTACCTGCGCGCCCAAGTAGGCCAGACAGGCGCTTTGCTGTCCGCCGCCGCCCGCCAGCACCAAGACTTGTTTGCCGGCCGGATCATCCAACAGACCCTCCCTGTCCAGCACGGCCCAACACCGCGCCCGGTCCAACTCCAAATAGGGCCGAGAATATTCTACGCCGGCGCGGGACAGGGCATTCCAACGGGTTTGGTTGACGCCAGCGACCTCCGTATCTGCAGGAATGAAAGCGGCGGGTTCGGACATGCGGACCTTCCTTTCGTGCCGTAGAGATTGCCATTGTACAGGTTGCGCGGACGTTTTCCGGTGCGCGGGAACGGACATCCCCGCGCGCGTCCTGCACGCGCCCGGTCTACCCGCGCGCGGCGAAAGAGCAGCCATGTCCTTGCGAGGCTCTGGCCCTTGCAGACCAGCAAGCTCAACCGGCCCCTTCTTTACGATTATGGGTTGGGGGGGGGGGGGGGGGGTAGAATGCGAATGTAGCGCATTCCTCCAATGACCATAAACGGTTGAGCTGCCATGGCAACCTCAGGTGCTCTCCTCAAACGGCGCGGCATTCCGGAAGAGCGGCTTGCGCGTTGCGCGTCTGTGCGGTATGGATGCTGGCAGTATGCATGGTTGTTGGCCTGAACAGCCAAGGCGCGTGGGGGCGCGATGCCTTTGACGCGGACTACGCCGATTGTCCGGCCGCCGTGCGGTGGCCGGCGGCGGCCGACCTCACCGTCACGCGCCAGTACGACGCGGACAACGATGACGCAGGCAAAATACGGATTGCCTGGCGCGCGTTGGAGCCGGAGCAGGTGGCGGCCCTGGGCGCCGCGCTGCGCTATCGATCCCAGATTACCGTCATCGTGGAGGGCCGGGGCCATGACCCGCGCACGGAAGCGGCGCCGCTGGGCGCCAATGAACTGATCGTGGACAATCTGCCGCTGGCGACCCCGCTCACCGTCAGCGCGGCGCTGACGGACGGCTCCTACGTGATGAGCCACATTGCGACCGCGGAGTTCGGCTCCAGCCTGCCGGCGCCCCATTTCTACGCGCCCTTCTACACAGTCAGAGGGCAGCTCACCCGTACGGCCTTGCTCACGGACGCGTCCATTCCGCAGGTTACGTCAGTAGCGCATCCGACCCAAGGGCGCTTCTACTATCTGGGGTTCGGTTCCGCCTTTCGCAACTATGTCCGAGCGGGCGAGAAGGCTTTCTTCCGGGTCGGGCTGGCGCACGGCGGGGCGGTGGACCAGGATGACCTGGACGCCGTCGACTTCGCCCAGTACCGCCTGCGCGTAGAGCGCGCGGGCGCCGACGCGGCCGGCTTCGATGCCGCGACGGTCGCGGCGACCGTCTACCAAACGCAGGTGCTGCATGTGCATGCCGTCCCCGGCCCGCAGGATTTGCGGGACCTCCGTTTCGCTTCGTTGCGCGTCACATCCCGCGCCACGGAGAGCGACGCGGTGCCGGCCCTGTCCGCGTTGCAGGCGATCTTTCCGGTTGACCGCCATGCCGCCGTCACATTATTAGAGGACCCGGCGCTCCCCGTACCGATTAACCGCTACGGCGCACTGTACCACCATGCCGCCCCGCCGCATCATGCCGCGGTGACGACCGACCCGCGCTTCGCGCAGTGGGGCTTGACGGAGGAAACCGGGCATGTCGATAACGGCCTGTTCGCGCCGGGGCCGCACGTCTACTACGATTTCCCCGGCTCCCTTTTCGCTGAGGAAGGCGCGTACACGCTGCGAGCGTGGGCGGAGGATGACGACGGGGTGCGCATCAGCCCCGAACGCGCGGTCACGGTGCATCTCTCCGCCGCCGCGCCGGCCGTGACGGGCGCCGAACCCTTCGTCACGTTGGGCCTGTGGGAAGGCTGGACCGACGACGACGCTTACGAGAGACAGGCGCAGGAACGCGTCCGCACGCCCTGCGAAACCGGCATTGCGTTGTCCGAGGTCCAGAAGCGGAACGCAGGGTTGGTGCGGGACTGCAACACGCTGTTGGAGCTCCGGGACACGCTGGACCCGACGGGCGGCGAACTCGACTGGAGCACGGAGCTCGCAATCAAAGACTGGATCGGCATCTGGGTTTGCGAGGTTGGCAGGGGGACCTATGAGTGCCGCAGCGGCATTCCCCCGCGCGTAGTCAGGATCAATAAAGCCCATCTGACCGGCACCCTGCCCCCCCGGTTGAGCGAATTGTCCGAACTTACGGGGATCTACCTGTACGGTTCGCTACGCGGTTCCTTGCCGCCCGAATGGGGGCGCTTGCTCTATCTCACGGAGATCGATCTGGAAAATAACCAGCTAAGCGGATCCCTGCCGCCCGAATGGGCGCTCCTGCCGCGCCTCAATAATATTCGGCTTAACGACAATCGGTTGAGCGGCGCCATTCCGTCCGCCTTCGGTCCCTGGTACGTGGCGGCTTCCGCGCGCCGGGCCAGCCATGCTTTTCCGAATGACGTCGCTTACGTAATCTTGAGCGGCAACAGCTTCGCGGGATGCCTGCCGACGGGGTTTGACCCGAGCCTAAGAGGCAAGGACTTCAGCTCTCTCAATCTGCCCGCCTGTTGAGGTATCCCCGCAGCTGACCGGAACCGCGTTCAGCTGCGCTTGGGTGGCTTGGGCCGCGCAAGGGTCACGCGCACGGAGCGGTGCTGTCAGGGCACTGCAGAGCGTTCAATCCGGCCGGAATATTGTCCAATCCGGCCGGATTGGAGTATATTGACAGTCGACCCTGCCCTGCGCGTGATCAATCAGCCATTTGTTAAACCATCGACTTTGCAAGGGAACAGTGTGATGCGGCGTTTCGGCGGTCAGCCTCTAACGTCAGGCAAGACTTCAGCGCCCAGCAAGTTCCCACCTGTGAAAACGGGTTTTAACAATCTGGTTACACGGCTATGGCGGGGTTTTTTCGCTTGTACGCGCCCGTCCCGATGACGGCGCGCGCCCAACGAGAGGGGCGTCGCCGCGCGCCCGTTCTTCATGCGCCGGACCGGATCGTCCTTGGCCTTGCGCCGCCCGCCCCGGATAGCGCCTGGCCCGCCGACAGGCCGCTTTTTTCTCCCATCGCCTCGGTTGCGCACGCGTGCTAGATGGGCATTACGCGCATTCGGGTCGCCGACGAAACCTGGGCCTTCACCAGCGAACTGTACGCGCGGGTCAATGCCGGCCTCGTCGTTACGCGCAGCGGCGGCGTCTTGATTGACACGTTGCCTTTCCCCTCCGAAACCCGCCAACTCAGGAATTACATCCACAAGCTGTGCGAACCGGGAGTCAAATACGTCATCAACACCCAGTCCGCAGCCGATCACGTTTACGGATCCTACCTGTTTCCCGACGCCGAACTTCTGGCCCATGTCAACGCGCGGGATCGCCTCGCGCGCAGAGGCGCCCAGACGTTACGCCAAGCCAAGGCGGACACGCCCGAACTGGCTGACGTGCAATTACGGTTGCCGCGTATCGTTTTCAACGAAAACATGGTGGTCCGGATCGGCAACAAGTCCGTGCATGCCATGCATGCGCCCGGACCGACTCCCGATACCTGCGTCGTCCACGTGCCCGAAGAGAAAGTCCTGTTCGCCAGCGATCTGATGATGCATATCCCCTACGTCGGCCATCCCCATGCCGACATCGAAGCCTACAAGGAGTCGTTGCGCAAACTGCATGACCTCAATCTGGAGGTCATCGTCCAGGGCCATGGCGATATCCTCTTGCGCGGGGAAGTCACCAGCAGCATCGACCGTTCCCTGAACTACCTGATCCAGGTGGAAGCCCTGGTCAAGGAGACGTTGGCGCGTAAAGGCACGTTGGACGAGATCAAGGCCCTCGGCATCAGCGAATTCAATATTTCCACCATTCCCATGGGCGACATGGTGTTGGCCATTCACCGAGCCAACCTGGATTATCTGTGGCGCCGCTATCGCCCCAAACGGGTGCGCAATCGCTCGCGCCGGCGGCGCTAGGCGCGCAGCCCTTGGGCGTCGTCGGACGCAGGCGACGCGGTCCGCAGTCGTTCATGGAATTCAATCAGTCCCGTCTGGCGGTCTTCACGGCCTGCGCGCGCCGTTTCTACTTGCGTTACGTCGCGGACCGCAACGTTCCGCACCGTCGGGACCGGTTGGCGGCCGCCCCGGAGCAGGATGCGCTGCGCCAAGGCAATCTCTTCCACAAATACATGGAACGCATGGCGGCGGGCCTCCCCGCGTCCCAGTTGATCGCCTGCGCGCCCTCTCCGCTGGACAGCTGGATCGCGGAAGCGCAACGCTTCCTCGAGACCTTGCCGGCCGGCACGCGGCAGGCGGAATTCACCGTGGCGCTGTCCATGCATGACGCCGTTCTGACGGCCAAGTACGATTTGGCCGTCCTGGGCCGCGACCGCATCGTCATCGTGGATTGGAAAACCGGACGCCGTCCCGCGGCGGCCTACGTCTTGCGCCAGCGCATGCAACATGCCGTTTTTCCCTTCGTCATGGCCGAAGCCGCGGCCCAATGGCATGACGGCATGACGGCCGACGCCATTGAATTGGTCTACTGGTTTGCCGAAACGCCGGAAACGCCATGGCGTTTTCCCTATTCGCAGGCGGAGCACGAGGCCAACGCGGAGCGTCTGGGCGCTATGGTGCAGAGCATCAGGGCCAGGACGCGCGAAGAGGACTTTCCCATGATCGAGGACACGCCGGCGCATCGCGCGGCCGCGTGCGCGCATTGCACTTTCATGCATTACTGCGACCGCGGCGCCGCGCCGCAAGCCAACACGGACTGGGCCGTCATTTTTGAAGAAGCGGACGCCTTCGACCGTTTCGACAGCGAAGCCGAAGAAGAAATGCTGGCCTTCTAGCGCATACGCGCGCCTGAAATTCGTTGCCTTGTCCTCTCTCGCCCGCGCCGTACGCTTCGCGATGCCTCCCGTTCCGCCTTGGACTACGCTCCCTCCCGCGGCGCCTTCCGACGCCTTGTTGCAGGCTTTCGCCGGACAGCCCTTGCTGGCGGAAACGCTGGCGCGCCGGGGCATCGCGACCGAAGAAGAAGCCTGGCAATTCCTGAGTCCTCGCCATTACGCGCCGGCGCCGCCTGGCGCCATGACGGGCGTGATCGAGGCCGCGCAAATCCTCCGCCGCGGTTTTGAACAAGGCCAACGCATCCTGGTCTGGGGCGACTTCGATGCCGACGGCCAAACCAGTACGGCGCTGCTGACCGCGTCGTTGCAAACGCTGTCGCAACGACCGGACCTGGTCCGTTGGCACGTACCGCACCGGATCCGGGACAACCATGGCATACAGCCTGCGCGCTTGCGCGAGTGGTTGGACAACGCGGAATGGAAACCTGACATTCTCGTCACGTGCGACACAGGCATTGACGCCGAGGAGGGTTTGGCGGTCGCGCGGGCCGCCGGCCTCCGCATTATCGTGACCGATCACCACGATCTGCCGCCGGCCTTCGCCGACGCGGAACCCGGCCTCCACCCCGTCGTTGAGCCGACCGCCGATGCGGCCGCGAACCGGGCTTTGGGCATTCGTCCTTTGGCCGACGCGATCGTCAATCCCAAACTGATGCCGCCTGAGCATCCGCAGGCCACATTGCCCGGCGTCGGGGTAGCTTTCCTGCTGGCGCTGGAGCTTTTCACCCAACTGCAGCGCGCGGAAGAAGCCCGGGCTTGCCTTGATCTGGTCGCCTTGGGCATCGTGGCGGACTTGGCCGAGCAAGTTCGCGACACGCGCTACTGGCTGCAACAGGGACTGGCGGCGCTCAATCAAACCCAACGCCCCGGCCTGCAAGCTTTGCTGGCCGACGCGCGCGCGACGCCAGGCGCGCTGACCGCGGAAGACATAGCCTTCACCCTCGCGCCCCGAATGAACGCAGCCGGGCGTCTGGACGACGCGGCCTTGTCCGTGCGCCTGTTGCTTACGCGCGAACCGGCGGAAGCCAGGCGCTTGGCGGTGACCGTGGACACCCTCAATCGACGCCGGAAAGACAGGAGCGCGCGCCTGTTGGCCGAGGCGGCGGCGCAATGGGAAGCGAACCCGGACGGACGGGATCAGACGGCTATCGTACTGGCGCACAAGAACTGGCATCCCGGCCTTTTGGGACCCGTAGCCAGCCAGCTGGCGGAGCGCTATCAGCTGCCGACCGTTTTGCTGCACATAGACGAGGACAACCAGGCCCGCGGCAGCGCCCGCAGCGTGCCGGGCGTCAACATCGGCGCCGCGCTCGCCGCCTGCCACGCGCTTTTGACCCGATACGGCGGCCACGAGCAGGCCGCGGGCCTGTCTCTCCCCGTGGACCGCCTGGCTCGCTTGCGCCGCGCGTTGCAAGACGCTATTCCGCGCCATTCCCGCGCCCATGCCCGGAACGGTCTGGTCGTGGATCGGGAAATTCCCTTGGCCGACGTCAACCTGGACCTGCGGAAACAATTGCAGGCTTTGGAACCGACAGGCCGCGGGAATCCGGAAGTCGTCCTTATGTCGTCCCGTCTGCTCGTGGAAGGATGGAAGACCTTCCGCCAGGGCAGCATTGCGCGTTTCAAGGTTCGCCAGCAGGGACATCCCTTCGCCGTGGACGCGGTCTGGTTCCGACCGGCGATCGCGGAAGCGCCCTCGGAGCCGGTTGACCTGGCCTACCATGTACGCCTGAACGAGTTCCGCGGACTGCGCAAACTCGAATTGCACGTCCGCGCGTTGCACACCCAGCCGCGGCCGGCACCCAGCGCTACGGTCGGCGCCGACGCGTCGGAAGACGCGGCGCCTTTCCGGATCGAAGATATGCGCCGCGTCGCGCATCCACCGACCCTCGAGACGGTTGCAACCGGCGCGGCCTGGTACGCGGAAGGCCTGCATTTATCCTCCGCCGAACGGAGTACGCGCCTGGAACTGAAAGGCCCTGCCGACGCGGACTGCCTTGTGCTTTGGACCTCCCCGCCCGACGATACGGTTTTAAAAAGCCTCTTGGCCGCGCGGCCATGGAAAACCGTGGCCGTCTGGTCGCAAGACGTCCCGGAGCCGGATGCGGCCATCGTGGTGCGCAAGGTCTTCGCCATGTGCAAATACGCGGTCCAGCAGAACGAAGGCCAGGCGGACATTGCGCGGATGGCCGCGCAATTGGGCATGACCGAGTCTGCGGTGAAGTTAGGCCTGGAGTTTCTGGAACGCCAAGCCCGCATTCGGTTCGCGGGCGACGCGATTCACTTGTCCGGACCACCGGCACAGGGCGACTGGGGCTCCGATCCCGTTTTCGGCCGCTTGCAGTGGGCGCTGCGGGAAATCGGCAGTTTCCGCTACTTTTTCCGCAAAGACGATCTGGAGAATTTTCTCCTCTGAAGGGCGCGCGGGGCGCGTGTCCGACCCCGCATCCTTGACGAGATGCGAAGGCCATGGGCTGCCAATCCCGGCTGATCGCCTGGGCCGCGGTTCCGTGCCGCGTACGCAGCGGCAACCCCGAAGGGAAGCCGCCGCCATGCATTTGCAGGGTGCGAGGAACCCTTAACGCTAACGCATTGCGCGTCCAGTAGAGGGTCGTGCAACCGATGGCGCAGGCGTTTACGTCCCTAGGGTTGCGGGCGCAACAGGGCGGAGCGTCCTGACGCGTCAGGTCTTGGCTTCACGCTATAGACGGCAGGCTAAGGGGCAATGCCTGCCTATGGCATGGCGCCTCTGTCCAGACGCGCAGGCGCCGTACCGCAATATCGTTTCCCGCCTGCGCAGAAAGCGCCCAGCCTAAAGGCCGGCTCTCCCTCTTCCGGGACGGTCCGGATCAGGCTGCCTGCCATAACTGGCGCAACGGCACCGCGTACAGCCTGTCTCCGAAATTGACGCTCACTTCGCCATCGTACAGCACTACGCCGCCGGCAAACCGAGCGCCCGTCGCCTGCCGCAACGTGCGCAATCCGCGAAAGTCCGCTGCCGTCACGGTCGCCCCCGCTTTCACTTCCACCCCGGCCACCTGCCGTCGTCCTCGTTCCAGGACGATATCCACTTCCGCGCCATCTTTATTGCGAAAATGAAACAAAGACACCGGCGCGTCATGTGCGCTGGCCTGCCGTTGCAGTTCCTGGAAGGCAAACGTTTCCAGGAGGCGTCCTCGCAGCGAACGTTCTTCCGCCAGCCCCAAGGCGTCAATACCCATCAAGGCGCACGCCAACCCTGTATCTCCGATATGGATCTTCGGCGTCTTGAGGAGACGCCGTGCGCGTTCGTTATGCCAAGGCCATAGCCTGTCCAGCAGAAAGATCCGCTCCAACAGGACGACGTAACGCTTGATGGTGGGGCGGCTGAGCGCAAACGGCGCCGCCAGCGCGCTCGCATTGAACAAGGTCGCGGTCCGCTCTGCCGCCAAGGCCACCAACCGGGACAGCGCATCCGCCCTATCGATGCGCGCCAAACTGCGCGCGTCGCGCTGGATAAGCGCATCCAGATAATTCCGATACCAGTTGTAGCGCCTCAGCTCCGTGGGTTCAGCCAGCGCGGCAGGATATCCGCCGGCTACCACCGTCTCGCTGAGGTCGTGCGCCAGACGGTTCGTACGCTGGATGGTGAAATCCGTTCCGAAAAGGTTGTCCAGAAAGCGCGGCGTTCGTCGCGCCAATTCGCATTGCGCCAGCGGGTGCAGGCGAACGACCTGCAAACGCCCGGCCAGCGACTCCGCGAGCTGGGGCATCAACAGCACTTGGGTCGAACCCGTCAGTAAAAAGCGCCCGGGTATCCGTCGCCGATCCACTTCCAGTTTCAAGGCCGGAAAGAGCGCCGGTGCCCGTTGCACCTCGTCTATGATGGCGCGCTCCGGCAGATCGCTGGCGAAGCCTCTCGGATCCTCCGTGGCGCCGCTACGCGTAGCGTCGTCATCCAGACTGAAATACGCATACCCCAGCGGCGTTCCGAACATCTGGGCCAACGTCGTCTTGCCGCATTGGCGCGGACCATGAACAAGCGCTACGGGCGAACCCTCAAGAGCCGTGGCCAGTTTCCGTTCGACGAGGCGCGGGTAGAGATTGGAATTAGACATCGCCCAGCCATGCGCCCGAGGCAACGTCTCCGTGAAAATGCGCGTCCTTCAATTTTCCGATAAACATTTTCATAATCTTTGCCTAAAGATTTCAGTCAGAAAAGATGCGCAAAATGCCGTCTTGGCCTTTTGCCGTCAGACAAGTTTCCCATGGCGTCCAAGTGAAAGGAAATAGGGCGTCCAAATGAAAATTTTACAACTATTTCCTTGAAAATGAAAAATTTTCATTTTTCCTATAAACATTTCTACAATCCTTGCCTAAGAATTTCAGTCAGAAAAGATGCGCAAAATGCCGTCTTGGCCTTTTGCCGTCAGACAAGTTTTCCATAGCGTCCAAATGAAAGGGAATAGGCCGTCCAGATGTAATTATACCCTATAGCCAAAGACTGGAAGCATCTTGCTTTGTCCGTCGTCTGCGCATAGGGGGCGTACAGCGCGAGATGCGCCTGCGTCCGCAATCATCCAGCGCCGCCGCGATAAGTCTGCGCGCCGCGCGTCCAAGCCAATGCATGCGGCCGGGCAGAACGGCGGAACCATCTTCCGAACCAACGCGCCCTCTCTCGCATGCGCCCGCCAAAAAGGCGGCGCAACAGTTTCAACTCCGGCGTCAGCGGCGTCGCTGGTTTATACTTTGCCGGAGTAAGAAGGCCCTGCGCCGCTCCCGCTGCCGCCCCGCGCATGCGAGGCCATTCAAGACCTGCGAGGAAACGTATGCGAACCCAATTGTTGTCGCTTGTAGTTTTGATCTGCGCGGCAGGCCTGGGGATGGCCGGATGCGCCGTGCCGCCGGCTGAAAGCGCGGACGCCAGCGGGTCCGACATCCAAATCGGTCTGGTCACGGACGTAGGACGCATCAACGACCGCAGTTTCAATCAATCCGCTTGGGAAGGCGTCCTGTCGGGCGCGCGGGCCCTGGGTTTGGTCGAGAACGAGGACTTCAAATACATCGAGACCACGGATCCCAAGGACTACGCGGACAATCTGGGCCAGTTTATTGACGCGGGTTACGACATCATCGTAACGGTAGGCTTCGCGCTGGGCGACGCTACGTTGGAAGCGGCCAGGGCGAACCCGGATATTGATTTCATCGGCGTTGACCAGTTTCAACCGGAAGCGCTTCCGAACGTGGCGGGCCTGATCTTCAGGGAGGATCAAGCGGGCTATCTGGCCGGCGCGTTGGCGGCCTCCCTGTCCCGAACCGGCATCATCGGGGCGGTTCTGGGGACTGATCTGGTGCCGCCGGTCGTAGCTTTCAACGAGGGCTATAGCCTCGGGGCGCGGGCGGTCAATCCGGATATCCAAGTCATTGCCACCTACCATCCAGGCGATCTGTCCATCGCTTTCCTCGATCCGGAGTGGGGCGCGGCGACGTCCCGCCAAGCGTTGGACCAAGGGGCGGACGTGATCTTCGGGGCCGGAGGCAATACCGGCAACGGAGCCATTCAGGAAATCGCGGCGGATCCGGGCGCGGGCGAAACGGTCTTTTGCATCGGCGTGGATGCCGATCAGTGGTTCACCGTTCCGGCCGCGCAACCCTGTCTCGTATCGAGCGCCATGAAACTCATCACGCCGGGCGTGCATGAACTCATCGCCGCCTCGGTCGCCGGCGAGTTTCCCGGCGGCAATTATTTCGGCGCTATAGGGCTGGCCCCCTTCCACGATCACGACGGCAAGGTGTCCCCAGAGATCAAGGAGCTGTTGGCGAGCCTCAAGACCGGTTTCGATGAGGGTACGCTGGAAACCGGTTACGGCCCGTAACGAAAGCGCCCCCTACCTCCCGTAGCGGCCATGCGATGACCAGGCAGGGCAGGCAATCCTGCCCTGCCTGTTTCGGTGCCTGACGGCCATCGCCAGCCTCCGCCCTGCGCGGTTGCCATGCATCCGTACGCACACCGCTGGCATCAGTCCCTGTTCCTGGCGAGTCTGGCCCTGATCGCGGCGCTGGCGCTGGGCGCGGCGCTCATGCTGTGGTTGGGCCATAACCCGGCCGAAGCCTACCGGGGCCTGCTGCAGGGTTCCTTGGGGTCGGCCAAAGGCTGGGCCGCCACCGCGCGCAAAATGACGCCTTTCATTTTGACGGGGTTGTCCGTGGCGGTCGCTTTCAAGGCCGGCCTGTTCAACATCGGAGCCGCCGGCCAGTTTCTGATGGGCGCCATCTGCGCGGTCTGGGTCGGCGTGAATTTCGAGGGCGCGGCCGCGGCCTGGCATCTCTCCGGGGCTTTGTTGGCCGGCCTCGGCGGCGGTCTCGTCTGGGGCGCGCTTCCCGGCCTGTTGAAGGCGTCCACGGGCGCGCACGAAGTCATCACCACCATCATGCTGAATTACGTCGCGGCCCTGTTTACGGGCTGGACCGTTTACGCCGGCAGCACGCAACGCAACGCGGCGCCGGGTCCGCTGTGGGATCCCGCGGCCCAGGCCATATCCGAATCACGGAACGTTTTGGCCAGCGCCCGCATTCCCTGGCTTTTCGGCCCTCCCTATCGTGTGCATTACGGCATCGTCCTGGCCTTCGCGGCCGCGCTTGGCATTTGGTGGCTCATGGAGAAGACCACGGTCGGTTTTGAAATCAAGACCGTCGGCCAGAAGCCCGGCGCCGCCCGTTACGCCGGCATGCGCGTCGGCCGGACGACCGTTTTGGCCATGGGCCTGGCCGGCAGTTTGGCGGGCTTGGCGGGCGCGGTCGAAACGTTGGGCCTGAACCACAAGTTCGCGCCGGCCTTCGGCGGCGGCGTCGGCTTCGACGGCATTACCATCGCGCTGCTGGGCCAAACCCATCCCTTGGGCATTATCGTCGCCTCTTTCCTGTTCGGCGCGCTGGATGCCGGGGCGCCGCGCATGCAATTCGAATCCGGCGTATCCGCCGATATCATCCAGATTATCCAGGCCATCGTTCTGATCTGCGTGGCGGCGCCGCGCCTTTTCGCCTGGCTCTGGCGCCCGGAACCGTCCATTCGTTGGACAGGAGCCTGACGGGCGCCCGGCGCGCAGCCGTCATTGCGCTTGGCGCCTCGCATGTCCGCTTCCGTCTTGACCCGAACCACGTCCTGGTTCGCCATCGCCTTGTCGGCCCTTTTGCTGAGTTGCGCGTTTCTGGTTCAATTCACGGGTCTGGGCGATTTCCCGTGGATGCGCCTCTTGTTCGGTCCCAGCGCGCTCAATTTCACTTTGCGCGCGGCCATCCCCCTCATTCTGGGAGCCATGAGCGGCATCCTGTGCGAACGTTCCGGCATCGTCAATATCGGGATTGAAGGCATGATGCTGGCGGGCGCCTTCGCCGCCTTCGTCGCCAAAACCGGCACCAATCAGTGGCCCTTGGCCCACAGCCTGCTCTTCAGCACCAGCGTTACCTTGTTGGCCGGAGCCGCCATGGGTTTGCTGCATGCCGCCTTGGCCATCCGTTTCCGTATGGACCAGATTATCTCCGGCACCGCCCTTATCCTGCTCGCGCAGGGGATCACGGCGTATTTCTTCGATCGCGATGCCATCGCCGAAGGCAAGTTCGGCCCCGCGGCGCTGCCTGGGCTCGCCGATCTCCCCGTCGTCGGCCCCTTGCTGTTCGCCAAGCCGCCCCTCACCTATGCGGCCCTGGCGCTGACGTTCCTGCTGGCCTTCGCCTTGGCGCGCACGCGCTGGGGTTTGCGCACGCGGGCCGTAGGGGAGCATCCGCGGGCCGCGGAGGCCATGGGCGTCAACGTGTTGCGCCTGCGGTACCTGAACGTTACCCTGGGGGGCGCCGTGGCGGGCCTGGGAGGCGGCTTCCTGGTGCTGGAAGCTGTGGGCCAGTTCCAGGAAGGCATGACGGCCGGGCGGGGCTTCATTGCCTTGGCCGCGGTCATCTTCGGCAATTGGCATCCTTTCGGCGCGCTGGGCGCCGCCCTGCTCTTCGGGTATGCCCAGGCGATCCAGAACGAACTGCTGCTGGCCCGGATATCGACGCTGCCGCGCCAGTTCATCAGCATGCTGCCTTACCTGGTCACGCTCGCAGCCGTCTCCGGCCTGGTCGGTCGGGTGCGACCGCCGGCGGCCGCGGGACAACCCTACGCGCTGGAAGAGAACGTTGCCTGACGCGGTCATGCCGGAGCCGTCGTCCCGCGCGCCCGTGCTGGAAGTGCGCCGCGTATCCAAGGCCTTTCCCGGCATTCGGGCCAACGCAGACATCAGTTTCGCGCTCGGTCCGGGCGAAATATTGGCCGTACTGGGCGAAAACGGCGCGGGCAAGTCCACCCTCATGAACGTCATCTACGGCCTGTACCGCCCTACGCAGGGCGAACTGCGCGTGCGCGGCCAACGCCTGCGCGCCCGGTCGCCCCGCGATGCCATCGCCGCCGGCATCGGCATGGTGCATCAGCACTTCCAGCTGATCCCGGCCATGTCGGTGCTGGAGAACGTCATCCTGGGCCAAGAGACCGTCAAGGCGGGCCAATTGGACGTCCATCAGGCCGCGCGGGCCATCGTCCGGCTTTCGCAACGCTACCATCTGGAAATTCAGCCGCAACGTTTGGTGGCCAGCCTGCCGGTAGGCCTGCGGCAACGGGTGGAAATCGTCAAGGCGCTCTACCGCCACGCGGACATTCTGATTCTGGACGAACCTACGGCCGTCCTGACGCCCCAGGAAACGGAGGGTCTCTTCGCCGTCATGCGCCGCCTGGCGGCCCAAGGGACGAGCATCCTTTTCATCACGCACAAGTTACGCGAAGTCATGACGGTCGCCGACCGCATCCTGATCCTGCGTCAGGGCCGCGTAGCCGGGGAAACGACGCCGCGCGCAACGACGGAAACGCAATTAGCGGCCACAATGGTCGGGCGCGCCGTCGCGCCGGTCGTATCGAAGGCGCCGCGGGACGCGGCGCGTCCGGCCGTATTGGCGCTGCGGAACGTACGCGTCCTGAACGAGACCGGCGTCCCGGCGGTGCAAGACGTTTCGTTGGAAGTGGCCGCCGGCGAGATTGTAGGGTTGGCCGGCGTGCAGGGCAACGGCCAGTCGGAATTGATAGAAGCGATCGTCGGCTTGCGGCATCCGCAGGCCGGACGCATGACCCTGGACGGTTGGGACATCACCCGCGCCTCGCCGCGTCAGATCGCCCAGCGCGGCGCTTGCGGCCACGTGCCGGAAGATCGACAGGCTTTCGGCCTGGTGGAATCATTTTCCGTGTCCGAGAACCTGATCCTGAATCAATACGGACGCGCGCCTTTCTCGCGCCTGGGCCTTCTGCGCGCCCGCGTTTGGAAGCGGCACGCGGCGGCGGCCGCCGCGCGGTTCGATATCCGCCTCGTGAACGTGGACCAACCGGCAGGCAACCTGTCCGGCGGCAACCAGCAAAAAACGGTCGTGGCGCGGGAATTCCGCCCTGATCTGAAATTGCTGGTGGCGGCGCAACCCACCCGCGGCATCGACGTGGGGGCTGTCGAATTCATTCACAACCAGATCGTGCAACAGCGCAACCGGGGCGTCGCCGTACTCCTGGCCAGCTACGAATTGGACGAAATTATGGCTCTGTCAGACCGGATCGCGGTGATGTTCCAAGGCCGCATCATTGGCATCGTGCCGGGAGACAAAGCGGATCGCAACCGGTTGGGCCTGCTGATGGCAGGCGTTCCGGTCTAACCTTGCCGCTTGACGCCCGCGACTTCGTCTTCAGGATCCACGCGTTGAATTCAAACCCGTCCTTGCCGCTCGGCCAGGGCGGCAAGGCGCGTCCAAGAGCGTAAAAGGAAGCGCGTACCCGCGGGCGCGCAGAAGAAAAACAGATCCAGGCGCATGGGCCCACCGCCGCCAGCGGCAGGCAATGCGGCGCATCCAAGCCAGAGCATGCGCCTCAGCCAGTGGCCGCCAGCGGCTGACGCGCGAGCCCAGCTATCTCCGCAGCGCTTTCAGCGGCCATGCCGTAGAGCGCAGCCGGCCTCGCGAGAATGTAGCCGGCCTCGCGTTGCGTTGCCTGACGGAATCCAGGGCGCTCCGCGCGGTACGGACTGGTCCGACTGCAGCGCCCGCCGCAACGCAATGTCCAGAACGCGGGCGACTTTGGAGAGCGAGCGTCCTGCGCGCCGGTGGCCGGCCTTGGCGCGGACGCAGGACTTGCGCCTCTCGAGTTATCCAGAAGGGACGGACAAGTCGGTTTCAGGACGTAGCCGCGCGGCATTGCCTGCGCAAATCGTCGGTAATATGGGTCAGATTGAATTCTATCAACAGCGTTTCCAGACTGCCGCTGCTCAGATTGAGGAAGGCTTCGCAGTAGTCGCCGCGCACCGCCGTGCGCGCGCGGTAAAGATGCACGCCCTCAGCCAGGCGGTCGCGTACGTCGCCGTACAAGGGGTCATATCGATACACCTGCAACAGCGCGGTCAGCGCGCTGGCCCAATCCACTCCCCACGCCGACATGGCATTGATCAGCTGGTTGGCCGCCTCCAGCTCCGCCTGCACGCGTGCGGATTGCCGCAAGGCCAAGGCCCTTTGGAGCAGGCCCAGCCCCTTTTCGCCCTCGTTGCCCAACGCCAAGGTCCGCGCCCATTGCACGTAGGCGTCTTCCATCAGATCCAGGTACGGCTCGTTGACGAACTTGCCGTCTTCGGACCGCAAGGCCATCAAATGGTCGATAACCAGGGACCATTCCCCGTTGTCGTAGGCCGTCCGCGCCTGATCCCACAGAGCGTGCGGATATTGCATGGGTTCCGGGACGGGCGTAGGCGCGGGCGCGGGCGGGCGTTCCGGCGGGGACGACGCGGCCACGCGCGCGCGCGTGGCCCCGAGCCATGCCTCGTCGGCCGCATCCAGCATGTCGAGGGAATCCAGATATTCCCCTATTTGCACCGCCTCGGCCCAGCGGCCCGTCTCGTTCAACTGCTTCATTTGCGCGTGCAAAGTGCGAATGACCGCGTCGGCGTGCGCGGCGGCGTCCGCCTGGCCCTGCCAATACCCCATCCCCCCGATAGCGGCCAAGACGGCGATGGCGGCGACGCAGAAGGCTACGAAAAATATTTTGAGCCGCATGGGCATGCGAGCGGCAAGTCCAATGGCGACGCACTTAGGCGCAGAACGCGGGCAAACGGCGCGCCGGACGGGACGCGCGGCGCGTCAATGCGGGCGCGGGGCCAGCACGGCGGCCATTTCGCGGGCCGCCTGTCCATAGCCCGCCGCGGGATCGCGGCCGTCATGCACCACCGCGTAATGATATTGGCCCCAAATGCGCCAGATTTCTCCCATTTCGGGCACGTTGGGAGCCGCCGCGCCTTGGGCCGCGACCTGACCGAAGGCCTGGAGGCGGGCATCAGCCATGCGGTGCAGGAGCGGCAGATAGGCCGGCGGACCGGGCTGGGCCGCCAGCAAGCGGGACATCCCCTCGTCCGAAACGACCATGGTGGACAGGAAAAACCAGGCGAGGAACGGGTCGGGCGAAAAGGCATTGACCATATACCCCAGAACGTTGACGAAGGAACGGCCTTCGCCCGGAAAGCCGACGATGGCCAGCTCCGAATCCATCCGTTCCAACTGCGGCAGGCTCCAGGGACCGGTAATCATGAAGGGCATGCGCTGCGCCGCAAACTCGCGGTACAACGCGTCCCAAGCCAGATCCGGCCGAATCAAGCCGTCTTCCATCATCGCGAGCCACCAGGCCAAGGCGGCCTGGGATTCCGGCGCGTCAATGCGGATCCGGGTCAAGTCGAAGCCGGCCGCCGGATCCGGACCGAAAAGATCGCCGCCCAAACCCGTCAGCACCGGATAGAAATCGAAAGGGCTGGCGGCATTGACGGCCAGCCCCGCGGCCGCGCCCCGGGCTTGCGCCTCCAAGGCGGCCGCGCGTACGTCCTGCCAGGTGGTCGGCGGTTCCGGCACGAGCGCCGGATTGTAGATCAAGGCCAGGCTTTCCGCCGTCACCGGCACGCCGTAGAAAGCGCCCTCGTAGGCCATGGCCTGCAAGGCGGCGACGGAAAACTCCGACGCGTGCGCGCTGAGGTTCAAGGGCATAATCGCCCCGTTCGAGGCCAGGAGGCTGACCCAGTCGTGTCCGCCCAGCAATATGTCGGGCATATCGGCGCCCCGGCTCAGAGACAGCGTGAAGTCCGCCAGCAGGGAGGTCCACTCTTTCGCCTGTACGTCGACCGCGACGCCGTAGGCGGCCGTGAATTCCTGCCCGAGCGCGTCCAGGACGGGCGCGTGCGCGGCATTCGTCCAAATCACCAGCGCTTCGACTTCCGAAAGCGGAGGCGACGCCTGGCTTTCGCCCGCGGCCACGGTCTCCGGCGCCGGTTTCGCGTGGCACGCGCTGACCGCCCAGAGCAAGGCCAGACACCCCCACGCCAGAAGGTTCTTCATGCCACCCGTTCTGGGATCAGGAACGGCGGAATGCCTGTCGGCTCGCCCGCGGCGACAGCCCCGAACGGGGGTCGCACAGCCCAGGCGCGCGTCCGGACGGTACGCCTATTCCGGTTCCGCGCGCTTGAAATCGACGAACCGATAGCCCAACCCGCGATTGGTGAAAATGTATTGCGGTCGCGCCGGGTCGATCTCGATTTTCTTGCGCAAGTAGGTGACGTACAGGCGCAGCAGGTGGTTGTCATCCCGGTATTCGTAGCCCCACACCTTGGTCAAGAGCGATTCATGGGACAGCGCCCAACCCGCGTTTTCGATGAGCACGCGCAAGAGACGGTATTCGGTAGGGCGCAAACTGATGCGCTCGCCCTCGACAATCACGTCCCGGCGTTGCTGGTCGAACTGCAGGCGTTCGTCAATGGCCACGATCAGATCTTCCGGGCGTTCAGGCGGTTCAAAACGGCGCAACACCGCCTTGATCCGCAAATTCAACTCCCGCGGATTGAAGGGTTTGGTCAGGTAATCGTCCGCGCCCAACTCCAGGCCCCGCACCTTGTCGGCGTCTTCCGCGCGCACGGTCAGCATGATGACCGGAATATCGCTGGCCTTGCGCAAACGCGCCAACGTTTCGTAGCCGTCCAGGCGGGGCATCTCCACGTCCAGCAAAACCAAATCAGGCTCGGACGTGCGCAGCAAATCCAACGCTTCCAGACCGTTGCGGGCTTCCAGCGTCTGGAAACCGTCCAGGTCCAAATTGCGCACGATGAGCTTGACGATGTTCTCGTCGTCATCGACCACCAGAATGGTTTGGGGGAGAGTGCCTGCCACGGACCGGAAGCGTTATCTGCGCGGCATTCCCGTTGCCCGGAATGCCTTGTCTGCCAAGGTCATTATAGCACACGCGGCATGGGTCTTTGTTCTTATTTGCATTCTAGCTGACTTTGCCGCGCGCCGCTATGTCCCACGTCTCCTGCACCAAGCCTTGGCGTACGCCATAGGCGCGGTCGTGCATGTTCATCGCGCCGCAGGCATGGTTGGGTATCACCCATACGCGGGCGCCGACGGCGGGGGGCTCGGGACAGCGCGCAACGTCCAGATAGCCGTGTTCCTCGTTGGCGTTGTACAGCACGGCCTCGGGATAGTTCACGACCTGCCCGATCGGCAACCCGCCGTCGGAGGAAAAGGTCTTCGTGCCTCCGTCCACTATGGCCCTTTCCGGAGCCGGACGGCTCACCACCGTCGTGGCGACCTGCAGCGCGCAGGACGCTGCGCGACCGTAGCCTTTGTCCATGCCTATCTTGTCCTGGAAAAGATAGGTGCCGATCCGATATTCCGAGAGCCGCGGCTCCCGGTGGGCTTCGAAAGCGTACGGCGTGCCGCCGCCGCTGACGACGTCCAGGCACAGCCCCGAGGCCTGGAAAGCGTCTCCGGCCGCCTGCAGCCGCGCGCGGTTGTCCGGGCCGGAGGGATAGGTGGCGATGCCCATCAACCGCAAATGCGGGGATCGGTCGATGAACTGGGCCAAGGCCACCAGTTGGCTGACGGTGGGCGCGCCCGTGCGCTGATTGAAACTGCCCAATTCCGCGAGCGTCCGGATCGGGATCCCGCACCGCGCCCCGCACTCCGCCAGCGCCTCGGCCACGGTCAGATTGTCCGCGGTCGTCGTCAGGGCGCAACGTTGCGCCAGGCGTCCCAGGCGCTCCAGTTTGGACGCCCCCAGGATGTTGAAGTACAACAGAATGTCGTCAAGGCCCGCATCCGCCATCACTTCCGCTTCCCCGAGCTTGGCGCACGTTATGCCGATCGCGCCCGCCGCGATTTGCCGCTGCGCCAGCGCCGGAATTTTGTGCGTCTTGATATGCGGGCGCAACCCGATGCCGTGCGCGTCGAAATAGGCTTGGTAGGTCCGTAGATTGGCCTCCATGACGTCAAGATCGACGACCAGGGCCGGCGTGTCGATTTCGTCAATGCGCATCGTCGCTTCCCGTTTCCGCGGCTGGCCTCATTGTATACGGACGCCGTCCGTTTGCGGTCCTTGGCCGGCCCGTAAACGCGCCGCGGCGTCCCGGCCGCCGACGGTCAAGCGCGTATCCGGCGCGGATTGGTAAGGCAGATCACATTCTCCGGCCGCTTTCTGTCGTATATGTATGCCCAGAGAGTACGAAGGAGGACGTATGGCCATGCAGACCGCTACCCGCGCGCGCGCCCTGCCCGCGCAACGCCTGAACGCCCAGCCCATGCAGGCGCAGCCCTCTCTGTTGCAGGAAGTCAAGGCCCAAATGCAGGAGGCCGCGGCCTGGGCGCAGGTGACGGAGCACGAACTGAACCTGTTGCAAAGCCCGCGCCGCGAAATCCAGTTTCAGGTGCCGTTGGACATGGACAGCGGGGAACGCCGGTTGTACACCGGTCACCGCGTGCAGTGGAACGATGCCCGGGGCCCCTGCAAAGGCGGCATCCGCTTTCATCCGGCGGAGTCGTTGGACACCGTCCGCGCGTTGGCCGCCTTGATGGCGCTGAAAACGGCGACGCTGGACCTGCCCCTGGGCGGCGCCAAAGGGGGCGTCAATTGCGATACCGCCGCCTTGTCCGAAGCCGAATTGCAACGCCTCAGCCGGACGTACATCCGGGCAGTCGCGCCCCTCATCGGGCCCGCGCAGGACGTGCCGGCGCCTGACATGTACACCAACGCCCGGATCATGGGCTGGATGTCCGACGAATACCAGCGGCTGGCCGGCCGCTTCGCGCCGGGCGTCATTACCGGCAAGCCGCTGGCGATAGGCGGCAGCGCGGGCCGGCAGGAGGCCACGGCCCGCGGCGGCCTGATCGCCGTCCGGGAGGCCGCGACGCGCTGGAGCCTCGCGACGCAGGAGCAAGCGCTCGCGATCCATGGCTACGGCAATTTGGGCAGTCACGTCCATCAACTGGCGCAGGCCCTCACCGGCAGCCGCGTGGTCGCCGTATGCGACAGTCGCACCGGCCTCTTCAACGCGCAGGGGCTGCCCTATGCGGAAACGCAGCAATTCAAACAGGCGACGGGTTCCTTCCAGGATTGTCCCCTGGGCGATGCCCTAATGCCTGAGGAACTCCTGCGCCTGGACGTCCCGCTGCTCGCGTTGGCCTCCATGGAGGGCGTCGTGCATGAGCGCAATGCGCCGTCCGTATCCGCCGCGCTGGTCGCGGAATTGGCCAACGGCCCCGTCACGCGGGCCGGAGAGCGCATTCTGCTGGACCGGAGCGCCGTCATCCTGCCGGATTTGCTCTGCAATGCCGGCGGCGTCACCGTCAGCTACTACGAACAGGTGCAAAACGCCGCCAACCATTACTGGAGCGCCGACCAAGTGAACCGCTTGCTGGAACGCGCCATGACCCAGGCGGTGCATGCCGTCCTGGACTTGGCCGCCAAAGTCGGCGGGGATTTGCGCCTGGCCGCCTACGTCGCGGCCATGGAAAGAATCGCGCAGGCCATGCGGGCCCGCGGCTGGTCTTGAGACAGACGGCGGACGGTGGCTTACTCGTGGATGTATAGCAGCGTCCCGGACTGGGGCGCATCCCCTAACACCCAGCCCTTCCGGGCCTCAAAGCCGCTCTGGCCGTTCGGGCTGGTCCAGCCAAAGAGCCATTCGGCATCGTCCTCGCGCAACAGCACGTTGCCGTTGCTGCTGGGGGTCCCTTCCGACAAGGGCCAATAGGCCCCGTGAATCGCGAAGTCCCGATAGAAATACTGGACCCAGGGCACGTCGTCGAGGAACTCGTATTGATCCGTCGTGCGACTGCCTTGGCTCATATCCTGGACTTCGGTTTTGGCCCAGATGCGGAAGAGGCCGGTCGCGGTCGGCGCGCTGGGCTTGCCCGTGGAGACGTCCATGCGGCGGATAGGCGTCATGCCTTCGTAGGCGATAGCCTGTTGCGCGGCCAAATCGATCTCCACCCACCTTTCCTTGAGGCGCACCAGCTGCCCCAAGCTCTCCGGATTCACCGCGTTCACGCGCAACGAGACCACCGTGTCCAGCGGCGGAATCCTCAATTCCGACCCGGTCTCCGGCTCGGCCGCGGGCGCCAAGGCGTTGAAGCGCCGGACGTCCTCTTCTCGGACGCCAAACTGGCGGGCGATGCTGGCCAAGCTGTCGGAATCGCCCACGACATGGGTAGGGAATTGCTGCATGTATCCCCGTTCCAGCAACTTGGTCCAGTTATTCAAGCTGGGCACGCGCAGTTCCTGCCCCGCGAACAGCACCTCGTTGGGCGCCATGCGGTTGATATGGGCCAGTTCCACGGGGTGGAGGCCGTATTGCACGGCGATGGAATGCAACGTTTCGCCGGGACCGACGCGGTAGATGCCGTTCAAGGCGGCCAGCGACGGACCCGGCGCGGAGGCCGCCGGCAAACGCAACGGCTGCCCTGTCCAAAGCGCGTCCGTTTCATCCATGTCGTTGAGCTGCAGCAACGCGGCGAGTTCCAGATCTTGCGCCTCGGCGATGGACAACAGATCCTCGCCGTTCTGTACCAGATGCAGCCGTCCCTCCACCGCGAAATCAGGCGCCACGGCGGCCCGGGCCTGCTTGACCGCCGCGAAAGCGAGCAACGCGCCGCACAAAACGAAAACGCCGCGCGCCCAAGTCAACCGCTGGAAGAGAGTCGCATACATGAAAGCCATCCTTGATCAATGCAAAGACGATGCGGCAGAGGTTCCGCCCTGTCCCGCGCCCGGCAGGACGGCCTTCCGCGGCCTACGCGCCGCAGCCGAACCTGTCGCCTCAAATCTAATTTTGCCATTTTGTTTTAAAATTAAAAGAAGCCGGAACCATCCAAAAAGTCAAGGCTCAGCCTTGGCTTCGACATCGCCGCGGACGGCTGGCCACGCGTTTTTGCAGTTTACGCCTAAATGCGGCGCCAGCGCAGGCATGATACGGAGCGTTCCTCTTTATCTACGTCATTATATGAGACGAATTAAATCCGCGTGCGTTACGAGATCGGATTCAGCCAGTATTCTGCCATGTGGCCATTGGCATGCGGGAGGCTTGGCCGATGTCCGCGCGGTTATTAAGTCCCCGCGCGGCGGGGCAGCGTACCTGGGCCCGGGTGCGGTCGGGGCGCTGACCGCACGTCAGGCGCAGGGTTAAGGGACGGCCCCAACGCTCCGATCCCCTAGGGGCGTTAGGACTGCAACCGCCCCGGCTGTAGCCGCGCGCGGGATCCGACTCTTTTTGGGGTGCGCGCCGGCCGCCCTCACAGGCGCGCACCAGCGGGTTGTCCCGCCACGCGGCGAACCGATCCGGGGCGTCTTGCAGGAATGGCCTCCGGCGCGCGCCAAGCCCCCGGTCGCCCCCGTCGGTCTACTGGTTGAAACCCGCGTTCCCTTGGCTGTGCGCCGCCGGCCACGGGTGCCAAGGGGCCTCCGTAGGCGCGATCCAAGCCTCCGCCGTCCTCCAAAAACGGCTCCGGGCGGCGTGGCCCGCGTATAGGCCGGAACAGGAATGCAGGCCAGATGGAATGCGGTCCCCTGCCTGTCCAGTCCGCGCGCGGGGCGGGCAACAGAGTGCCTTCCGCAAGACCTCTAAGCGTCGATCCGTCGTCCCTGAGGCTAACCGCGCGCGATGTCCCATAGATATCCACGCGGGCGCGGTGACTGGGCGTTGGCTGAAGCTAAATGCCCACACGACCTGGCCTCTGGGCGTGCGTCATGCCTCGATCTGCGTACTGTACTGCAGATCGTACAAACGGGTATAGAGGCCTTGGCGTCGGATCAAGGCCGCATGCGGTCCCGCTTCCGCGACGCGGCCCTTGTCCAGCACGAGAATCGTGTCCGCGTTGCGCACGGTCGAGAGGCGGTGGGCAATCACCAAGCTGGTGCAATGCGCGAGCAGGGGTTGCAGAGCGCGCTGAACGAGGCTTTCGCTGTGCGAATCCAGGTGGGACGTAGCTTCGTCCAGAATGAGCACGCTCGGTTGCTTCAGGATAGCGCGCGCGATGGCGACGCGTTGCCGTTCGCCGCCGCTGAGTCGATAACCGCGTTCCCCGACCCGGGTATCCAGGCCTGCCGGCAGGTCTTGCACGAAGGCCCGCAATTGGGCCACCGCGCAGGCGTTCTCCAGTTCCGCGTCCGCGGCGTCGGGACGCGCATAGAGCAGATTCGCCCGCAGGGTATCCGAAAACAGAAAGGCGTCTTGCGTCACCATGCCGATATGGGACGCCAACGTGGCGAACGACAAGCGGCGCAGATCATGCCCATCCAACAACACGCGCCCGCGGGTGGGATCATAGATCCGCATCACCAGATGGATGAGAGTTGACTTGCCGGCCCCGCTCAGGCCCACGAGGGCGGCCGTCTGCCCCGGTTCCACGGTAAAGGTTACGTCCTGCAGAGCCCAGGTCCATGCGTCCCCTTCCGCGACCGGCTCGGCGCGCGGCGCGTCCGCGGCCGCAGGCGGGGGCGCGGCGTACGCAAAGGAAACCTGCTCCAGAGTCAACCGGCCCTGAACCTGAGGCAACGTCCGCGCCTCGGCATCCTCCCGGATCTCGATCGGTTCGTCCATATAGGCGAAGACCCTTTCGAAACTGGCCACGCCCTGGATCAATTCGACCGGCACGTGGCTGATGGCCGCGATGGGCTGGTAGATGCGCGGCAGATAGGCGACCATCGCGACGATAGTGCCAACGGTCATCTCTCCCTGGATGACCAACCATCCGCCCCATCCGTAGCAGAGCGCGACGCCGAGGCCGGACAGGATGCCGAGGCCGGACGTCAGCCAATAGGACATGATGGACCAGCGAATGCGGAATTGGCGCACCCGTTCCGCCAAAGCGCGGAAACGCGCCTGGGCTGACGCCTGTTGCCCGAACAGTTTCATAAGGAGGGCCCCGTTCACGTTCAGGGTCTCTCCCACCAGGCTCGTGAGCTGGGCGTTGTACTCCAGGCCCTGGTGATAGGTGCGGCGCAGAATGCGCGCCAGCCAATAGGCGAAAGGCCACAGCAAGGGAAACAGCAACAGCCCCGGCACCGCGAGGCGCCACTCCAGATTGGCCATGACGACGGCCGTGGCGCCCAGGGTCAGGCCGGCGGAGGCGAGCTGCGGCACGGTATGGGTCACCATGCGCCGCGCGCCGTCTACATCCTGCGTGAAACGGGCGACGATCTCGCCCTCGCGCGTATGGGTGAAAAAGCGCATGGACAGGCGATGCACATGCTCGAACATGGCTTGCCGCAAAGCAAAGACCAAGGTCTCGCCCAAACGCTGCGCGTACGCATGCTGCCACAGACCGGCCAACGCCGTGCCGGCCGGCATGGCCAGCAACAAACCCGAGAACAAAAACAGTTGCTGCACGTCCCGCGCAGGCAATACCGTATCGATGAAATGGCGGTAGAAGAGAGGCGGGGCCAAACCAATGAGCGTTTGCACCAGTACGCCGAGCAGAACCAGGGCCATCTGTCCCTTGTAAGGACGGGCATAGGACCAAATGCGCGCCCAGACCTGCCTGTCCACGTCGCGTAGCGTACCGGGCGTTGCGTTCTGTATGAACGCGCGCCACCCTCTGCGATATTCCATACCCGCGCCTAATCCATCTGCCGTCGCCAGAGACGACCGCCTGTACACAGGCAGTCTACGTCATTCGCAGGCCGCCGCCCCATCTTGAACGAGCCAGGAGCAACTACCCGCGCGTACGTACGGCGTCCAACTGCGTAGCGGCCTTTTGCCTTGTCGGCATACAGGGCGCGCCCATTCAACAGGGCCGTAGAAGAAGGCCTGCGGCCTGGAGCGTACTTGCGCGAGGCTTAAAATCCCAAGCCGTAATCCTGCTCTACGCAACGGCACCGTCCAGTTTCCCGCTGTTTGGGCCGCATGACCGATCGCGAAGGCGTAGCAAAGGCGGCTAGAGACCGGCATGGGCGTAACTGTCCGTATCTTATGGTTCGCCATAGACGCAGGCAGAACCTGGTTCCCATACGGCGTTACGCCTCTTGGCGAACGGCTGTCGGCACCGACGCCGGCCAGCGCTCCGAAATGGATTACGGGCAGATCCGCGCGCGGCGCATACCTTAATCGTTCAGGCCCGTTATAATTCCTTTTTCTGTCCGTTGCTCTTTTCCGTCTGGATGGCCTGACATGTCTTCGTACGTCGTGACGCTAACTCGCCCCGCTCAGGTAGAGGAGGGCATTCAGTGGCTGCTGGACGAATTGGCGGCTTGGCTGGCCAGTGCCATGCCCTTTCATCTGCAGCAGGACTGGCAAGGCATTCATGACGAAGGCACTTTCCTGACGGCGTGGGCCGGATATTACGCCTACACGCAAGACGCCCGCGTCCCGGAATTGGCCGGCAATCTGTTCGGCAAGTGGCGTCGCTGGGCCCAGGAGCACTTCGCGCATGGCTATCACCCCCGTCAGGAAGTGCATCACGGGACGGAACACTTCCTGATCTTCCTGGATTGGCTGCACCGCATCGACCCCGCGAACCAAGAAGTGCAAGCGGCTCTGGAGGACGGAGCGCATCACGTCGGCAACTGGGCGGACGACGCGCCGGCCTGGTTCGATTGGGAGCGGCAACGATACGTCAGTTACAACCTGGGCACCCGCGAAGCAGGAACCGAAGGGTTCAACTTCGTAGATCATCTGCGGCTGTTGCACTTGGCCCTGGCCGGCTGGCGGGCCAGCGGGCAACAACGCTACCTGGATCTGTGCGCCCAGTACGGTTCCGTCTGGGCCGCCGCCGTGCGCGATCAGCCGGCGCCGCCTCTCTATCTGGACGCAACCAAGGACAGCGCAAAGACCTTTGCCGGCCTATTGGGCACTTTTCTGAAGGCGGCGCCGCAAGACGTATCGCCGTTCGCGCGCCTGGAAAATCACGTCGCCAGCGGCGGCCCGAAACTCTGGCTGGAAATCTGGGACGCGACGGGCGCGGATATATTCCTGCACGCGGCCAAGCGCCTGGGCCAAGGTTGCGCCGCGCACGTAACCAGTCCGATCGCCAATCCCGCCGGACATGCGGTGTCCCAGCTCATACAGGCGGGACTGGCCCCCGAGGAACTGGGCGTGTCGCAAAGCGCGTTCACGCAGATGGAGCCCTGGCCCCGTCTGCACGCCCGCCAGCTGTCGCTCTGCCGGCAGGCCGCGCCCAGCAGCCGGAACAGCATCGGCTTTCGTCACGATATGCCTGCCTATTTCATCGACGGCGCCGGCGCGGCCTCTCCGCTGCGCGTACCCGCGCCCGCCAATCTCATGCTGGCCTGGACCCTGACCGGCAACGAGGAATACGCTCTGGATGCATGTTGCCTAGCCTTGGGCAAGCTCCAATTGTCCCGTCAAGCCTTCAGGGATGGCCGCCATCACGGCTGTACGGCCCAAAGCGTCGCCGCTACGGTCAGAGGCCACGGACGTTGCTGGGGCATCGGCGACGTGTCAGGCGTATTGGCGCATATCGGCGCTCAACGGGCGTACAGAGCAACCGGTCATCAGCTCCGCGGCCCCCTGTTTCCAGGCCTGATCACGAACTGAGCATGTCCCAAGGCGCGTGTCCGCTTGGCCTGCGGAACGAGCGCAAACGCATGCGTCTTCAGACTCCCAGCAGTCTAGCTTGCATATCAACAGGCCGCTTTATCGATCTTGTAGCGCCCTGCAACGAGTGGAGATTGTCTTCCGCCTCTGGCGTAATTGCCAGACAACGTATTATTCCGGGTTCTCGGATCCCCGGCGAGCGCGTCCGCTACGCCTGCATCCAAATCTGGCTTGGGCTCCCGCTTAGCGCGTGCGAGAGTTCAAACCGGGAACATTGGGTTTTAGGTTCCTAAATCCTCAATGACGTCCTGGAGGTAGGCGCCTAGCCACGCTATCGGCTCGTCATGTGCCGCAAGCGCGCATCGCATCTCTCTATCTCCCCACAATGCCGCGGCCTGTACGGCTGCATCTCGGATCTCAATCTCATCCAGAGCCAATGCATTACGCACAAGGCGAGTGCGCCACGCACGGGTTCCGGCCATGCAATGTCCGAGGCAACGCAGCACTGAGGCCGCGAAGTTCGGATGTGCGGCGTCCAAGGCGAAGTCGCGCACCCATGCCAAAACGCGGCGTTCCTCTCCAGAGTGCAATGCGCCCGCCAAGATCCGTTCGGCAGGATGATCCATGCCGTCTTCCAAGGGCTCACTTTCAAAGGCTGCGAGCAACGCATCCTGAAGTTGCATCCGTTGTTTGTCCAGCATGACCATTGCGTCGTGCGCGTCTTCGCGTACAGCCATGGCTTGAGGAAAAAGCCGCGGGATCAAGATCGGGTTCATTATAACCTCTGTCGGTGACGCGAAATGCCAATTGAAATAAAGAGACGTTAACTCTTCTGGCAGCGTTGTCCTCTGCGCAGAGACCCGCGAGCGCCTCTTTCGCGCCTCCTAAAAGGGCCCAATAGCCACGGCACGCTCCAGATGCCAGAATGCCTGTTCAAAAACAGCAGGCGGATATTCCTTTTCAATGCGCGAGGCCGAGGTTTCCCCTACGGCATCAAGAGTGAGAAGAAAACCTGTATAATCCGATGGCGCGTTGGTCAAGCCTTGCGACAAAATAGGAAGCGCATTATCTTCCTACGCATAATCAACGCGGCTGGCGAAGCGTCTTTGGCACTCCGTCCACCTCCGGCACAACGCATCTGAGATAATCTTCCGCGCTTGTTGCTTCGCCTGTACCTTAACAACGCGCGTGGCGAGCGCGACGCGCAGTCTCTATGGCGGCGAGCGAGGCGGCTTGGCTCAGGCTCGCCACCAAGCAAGAGATGCGCCGGCCCGAGCTTCGCGCGCGGCGCGTTACAAAACCAAGCCTGCCCAGCATTGAGAAATGGGCATTGCGTAATATCGTATAATACTGCCTTGTATGTTACGCGTGCATTTGTCCGTTGACCGCGCGCTCGCCGCACGCGGCAACCAAGCTAAAACCATTTTCAGCGATGCCGGCGACGCGCCGTAAGTTCTTTCGCGCGAGCGCACAACGCGTGTCTCTGCATTCGTTCCCGCATCGCTCCGCCTCCCTATGACGTTGCCGTTGGCCGTGCATATCACCCACGAGGCCGGCCTGAAAATTGGGGGCATAGGGGCGGTATTGGACGGCCTTCTCAGCGCCCGCGCCTATAACCAGGCCGTCCAGCGCACGATTCTGGCCGGCCCTCTGCCCGTGTGGGATCGCAGCCAAATGGCGCGGATCCTGGCGCCGAATGCCCGTTTGCAGGTGCGGTACGCCTCGCGCCACGGCGTTTTCGGACTGGTCTCTGACTCGCTCGGGCGTCGGCTTTGGCAAACGGAACAGGCGCTGAACGTCGAAATTCTCTATGGCCTCGCCCGGTACGCCGCCTTCCGCCACGAAGTGATCCTGCTCAACTACGCGGATATGGACAGGCAGTTCGTCCATGACTTCGCCCACGGCCTCTGGACGGATTACGGATTGGACGTGGCGCGTTACGGCCATGACCTGGAATGGCAAGGCGCGGTTGATTTGGCCCTGCCTCTGGCGCGCGCGATTGAAGCCGTAACGGCCGATGCGCCGGCGCGCCGCGATTGCCGTTGCGCCATCGCCCACGACTGGATGGGCCTGCCTACCTCTTTCGCCTTGCGCATGCTGCATGCCGAGGCGTGGAGCGTCGCATTCTACGCGCACGAAACCGCCCCGGTGCGTCGTCTCGTGGAAGAGCATGCGGGACATGACACCCGTTTTTACAACGCCATGCGCAGGGGACTGGAAGACGGACTGTTCCTGGACAATCTCTTCGGCTCCCAAGACGATCTCTACAAGTCGCCTCTGCTGTTTCAGGCGACGCGTTGCGATGCCATTCTGGCGGTCAGCGATCTCGTGGTGGACGAACTGCGGTTCTTGGGCGCCGATTTCCAGCGCCGCGCCATCGACCGGGTCTACAACGGGATTCCGACGCAGGCAACCGAGCTCGCCGCCAAACGCGACTCCCGCGCGCGGCTTCAAGCCTACTGTCGCCATCTGCTGGGGTACGCGCCGGACTACGTATTGTCGCACGTCACCCGTTTGGTGCTGTCCAAGGGCCTGTGGCGCGACGCCAAGGTGCTGGCCCATCTGGCGCGTCTTCTGCAGGCGGAGCGCCACTCGGCCGTCTTGTTCGTCCTGGCGACCAGCGTGCCCGCCGGCCGCGACCCCGACCAGGTGCGGCGCTGGGAAGCCGCCTACGGATGGCCCGTCGGGCACAGAGCCGACAACGGCGATCTGGTCGGCGCGGAGGCGCCTTTCTTCTTTGACGTGGCGGAACCCTTCAACCGTTTTCACGCGAACGTCAAAATCGTGCTGATCAATCAATTCGGCTGGAATCAGGCGCGGTGCGGCGCGCGCATGCCGGCGGACATGACCTTCGACGACCTGCGCATCGGCGCGGATCTGGAATTCGGCCAAAGCATTTACGAACCCTTCGGCATCGCCCAGCTGGAACCCCTGACGCACGGCTCCGTCTGCTGCGTCAGTTCGGCGTGCGGGTGCAGCGGGTTCGTCCGCCAAGCCGCGGCGGACGGCGCGGCCGCGCCCTTCTACGTGGAAGCGGACTACATTACGCTGCCCGATGCCTGGTGGACGACTTCGCCGTACCGCGCGCTGGAAATCGACGCCAGCGTACGCCATCAGCTGGAAGAAACCACCAGTTTCGCCGCGGCCCAGCGCATCCATGCGCTGCTGCCCCGGGATGACGCGACGCGGAACCGGTACCTGGAAATGGGGCAGGCCGCCAGCCAGGCCATGAGCTGGGAAACCGTTGCCGCGCGCCAGTTCGCGCCGGCCTTGCAACGCCTGCAGTCGCGGGTGCGGTAAACGATGCCGTCCGCGGATGCGCGGCCCGTTGCCGCCATGGCCGCCGAGGACGAGATTGCCGCCATCGTCGCGGGTCGGCATGCCGCGCCGGCCCAGATCCTGGGGTGGCATCCCTACGCCTGCGGAACCGCGACCTACAACGTCGTGCGCGCGTTCCGCCCCCTGGAGCGAAAAGTATGGGTGCGGGATCTGCGCAGCGGCGTCGCCTACGCGGCCCGCCGCCGGCATGCCGCCGGCTTTTTCGAGGCCATCTGGCCGCGCGCCGACGGCCCTGCCGTCCCGCGCTACGTACTGCAGCTCCTGGGGCGCAACGGCGAGCGCCATGAGATTGAGGATCCGTACCGCTTTCCCGCGCGCATGACCGACTACGATCATCATTTGTTCGCGGAAGGCACTTTGCGGAAAGCGTGGCGGCAACTGGGCGCGCACCCCCGGGTGGTCGAACAGGTGCCCGGCGTGCATTTCGCCGTGTGGGCCCCCAACGCCCTGCGCGTCAGCGTCATCGGTCCTTTCAATGCCTGGGACGAACGCGTGCATCCCATGCACGTACGCCAAGGCGGCGTCTGGGAACTCTTCATTCCCCGTCTGGCGGAAGGCGAGCGGTACAAATACTCCCTCCTGTCCCGCCAGAACGACTATCGGATCGACAAAATGGATCCCTACGGCTTCCACAGCGAAAAACGTCCGGATACCCAATCCCGCATCTGGAATTTGCGCCGGTACGCCTGGCAGGATCACCAATGGATGCGCGAACGCGCGACGCGCCAGACGCGGGAAGCGCCCCTGCATATCTACGAGGTGCATCTGGGCAGTTGGAAACGCAATCCCAGCGACCAGAGCGCGCTCGCGTACGGAGAGTTGGCGCACGCATTGGCCGCGTACTGCCGCCGCATGGGGTACACGCACGTCGAACTGCTGCCCGTCATGGAGCATCCCCTGGATCAATCCTGGGGCTATCAGGTGACCGGCTACTTCGCGCCGACCAGCCGTTTCGGCGATCCGGACGCCTTTCGCTATTTCGTGGATCATCTGCACCAGCAAGGCATTGGCGTGTTGTTGGACTGGGTGCCCGCGCATTTTCCCAAGGACGGCCACGGCCTCGCCTTTTTCGACGGCACGCACCTGTTCGAGCACGCCGATCCCCGACGCGGGGAGCACCGCGAATGGGACACCCGCATCTTCAATTTCGGCCGCAACGAAGTCCGCAATTTTCTGTTGAGCAACGCGCTCTTCTGGTTGGAGGAATACCACGTAGACGGCTTTCGCGTGGATGCCGTGGCCTCCATGCTGTACCTGGATTACGCGCGGGCGGCGGACGACTGGGTGCCCAACGAATACGGCCAACGGGAAAATCTGGAAGCCGTGCGTTTCCTGCGCGAGTTCAACCGCCTCGTCCATGACGCGTACCCGGACGCGCTCACGATTGCCGAGGAGAGCACCGCCTGGCCGCTGGTTACGGCGCCCGATTACGCGGGCGGCCTGGGATTCGACATGAAATGGAACATGGGCTGGATGCACGACACGCTCGCCTATTTCCAGTTGGACCCCGCGCACCGCAAATACCATTCGCGCCGCTTGACGTTCGGCCTGACCTACGCCTACTCCGAAAATTTCATCCTGAGTTTCAGCCACGACGAAGTGGTGCATCTCAAGCAGTCCCAGTTGAACAAGATGCCGGGCGATCGGTGGCAGCAATTCGCCAATCTGCGCCTGCTGGCGATCTTCCAGTACGGGCATCCCGGCAAGAAACTGAACTTCATGGGCAACGAGTTCGCGCAAGACGCCGAATGGGCCGCCGAACGCAGCCTGGATTGGCACCTGTTGGCAGAACGGAGCCACGCCCAGTTTCACGCGTTCATGCAGGCTTTGGGCCGCCTGTATCTGCAGTTGCCGGCCCTGTGGGTCAAGGATACGCAACCGGACGGCTTCGCCTGGATCGATTTCCAGGACGTGGACAATACCGTGATCGCCTTCGCCCGGTACGGGCGCTACCCCGTCGACACCGTGGTCGTGATTCTGAACATGACGCCGATCCCGCGCCGCGCCTATCGCCTGGGCGTGCCGGGCGCGGGACCCTGGTTCGAAATCTTCAACAGCGACGCCGCCGAGTACGGCGGCAGCGGCTTGGGCAACCCCCAGGCGCTGGCCGCCGCGCCCGAACCGCGGCACGGTTTCGATTACGCCGTTTCCTTGGTTTTGCCTCCGCTGGCCGGCCTCATGCTATCGCCCTGCGCGCCGGCGGCGCGGCCGGCCGCACCGCCCCATGAGTGAACTGCCGTCCCTGCCCATCGCCTGCCTCCGCGGCGGGACGCTGCACGGCACCGCCGATACCTTCCGCCGCGCCCGGGAAGGCGATCTGCCTATCCGCCAGGGCCGGATGGCGGAACCGGACGCGGCGGGCGCCGCGGGCGCGACGTTCGACGCGACGGGCCTGCGGGTACTGCCGGGCTTCATCGACGTGCATGTCCATGGCGGCGGCGGCTTCGACGTCATGGCCGGGGATCCCGACGTCCTGCGCGGCATGGCGGCGTTTCAGGTGCGCCACGGGGTTACCGGCTTCATGCCGACGACCACGACGGCCCCGAAAGCCGCCATTCGCCAAGCGGTGGCCGCCGTCGCCCGCGCCCAGCGCGGCCCGCCCGCGGGCGCCCGCATTTTGGGGGCGCACGTGGAAGGGCCTTTCCTCAGTCCCCGCTTTCCGGGAGCCCAAAATCCCGACTTCATCTGCCCGCCCGATCTGGCCTTCGTCCAGGCGCTCGCGCAATCCGGGGCCGTACGCCTTATGACCGTGGCGCCCGAAATCCCGGAAGGGAAGGCCTTGATTCAGGCGTTGAGGCAATGGGGCATCGTACCGGTCATGGGACACACCGCCTGCACGTACGAACAGGCCGCGCGGGGCGTGCGCTGGGGCGTGCGCCAGGCCACGCATACGTTCAACGCCATGCGCGGCCTGCATCACCGGGAGCCGGGCGCCTTGGGCTGGATCCTGCAAGATCCGACCGTCGCCGCCCAATTGATCGCCGACAACGTCCACGTGCATCCGGGGGCCATGAAAATCCTGGCCTTGTGCAAGCAGGAGCCGGGCATCGTTCTGATCACCGACGCCATGGCCGCTGCCGGCCAACCCGAAGGCGCCTACGACCTGGGCGGTTTGCCGGTCGCGGTCAGGAACGGCGCGTGCCGCCTGGCGGACGGCACCTTGGCCGGCAGCGTCCTGACGATGGACAAGGGCCTGGCCCATTTCATGGCGGCCGCGGGATGGACGTTGGAACGAGCCTGGCGGGCCTCCAGCTTCAATGCCGCCGCGTCGTACGGCGGCGCGCAAGCCGTGGGCAGCCTGCGTCCGGGTTGCTGGGCCGATATCGCGTTGCTGACGGACGATCTGGAAGTGGCAGGCACCCTCGTGGCCGGACGTCTCGCCTACCTGCATCCCGACCATCGTCACCGGCTACTGTGATACGCTCTCCGCGGCTGGGTCGCGCCCCTGCGCGGAAAAGGCCGTCACGGCGCACGCGCCCGCTTTTCGCAGCGCCCGGACCAGAGCCGCGCGCCCTCCGCGCGCGCCCAACACCAGGACTTGTCCCCCCATGCCGGCGCCAGTGATCTTGGCCGCCAGGGCGCCCGCATCCAGCGCCGCGCGGATCAGATTTTCGTTGGCCGCGGCGCTGACGTTCAAGCGGCGCAACAGCGCCTGATTGCGATTCAGCAGCCCAGGCAACGCCGCGGGCCGATTCGCGCGCAAGGCGGCGCAAACGGCTTGGCTGATGTCCCCGATCTCGCGCATCCAGCTCTCTACGCGGTCCGGCTGCGCCGCCCGCAACCGCGCCACGGCCTTGACGGCTTCCGCCGTGGGCGCGGCTACGCCCGTATCCGCCAGCAGAAACGTCAGATCCGTCCGGACGTCAAAGAAGACGGGGGGCCGGCCCTTGCGATACAACAGGGGACGGTCATAGACGACGGTTTGGTTGTCGATGCCGCTGGGCGTGCCGTGCAGTCGTTTTTCGCTGCGCCAGACGATGGCGTTGACGTCCGCGCGGTCCAACGCCTTTCCGGCCGCCTGCGCCACCGCCCGGACCGTAGCGCAGGCCACGGCCGCGCCGCTGCCCAAGCCGCGGGCCACGGGGATCCGGCTTTGAATGCGGATGATCCAGTCGGGCTCGACGGGCAACGCCACGCGCGTCAGCGTATCCTGCACGACCTGCGCCAAGACCTGCAACGCGGCATCTGGCGTCGCGAGCCCGCCGGCGCGTCCCAGATCGCGCGCGTCAAGCCGCAGGCCCGCGCCTGGGGCCGCCGCCGTTATGCGGACGCGCGCCTGCAGGCTGCGGACAGGGCAGGCGACCGCCGCATGGCCGTACACGACGGCGTGCTCGCCGGCGAGAATGACCTTGGCCGGCGCGGCGCCGGCCGCCAGCAGGCCTGCGTCCGAACGGTTACGCGGAGCGCCCAACGCCGCGGCCGCTCCGCTGCGGCAGGGACGGTGCCGCCTCAGTCGTCACGCGTCCGCCTGCAACAATTCGATCATGACGCCGAAGGCGGATTTGGGATGCAGGAACAGCACCGGTCCCCACAAACCGGGCTCCGGCTGCGGATGCACCCACTGCGCCTGCTGGCGCTGCAAGGCCGCCCGCGCGGTTTCCAGGTCGTCCACGGCGTAGCAGAGGTGGTGCAGGCCAGGGCCTCTTTTGGCCAGGAAACGACCGGTCGCGCAGTCCGGAGTCAGCGGCGTCAACACTTCCAGCCGTTCAGCGCCGTTGCGCAAAACGACGACATGCACCTGTTGGGGCGCGAAATCCGTTTCCCATTCCACGGCGAAACCCAGCGCGTCGCGGTAGAAGGCGCAGGTCGGCGCCGATTCCGCCGCGGCAATCCCAATATGGTGCAGGCCCTGCCAACCCCAATCGGGCGCAACGGGCGGCCTCATGGCGCGCGGGCTCCGAGAGACATGTCCGTTACAGCCAAGCGGACGCGCGGTGTTCGCCCCATACGCGACGCAGCCGGCCGCAGATCTCGCCTACCGTGGCCTGGCGCTTCACGGCTTCCACCAGCACGGGCATCAGGCAGGTCGATTCCTGACGGGCCGCGGCTTCAATGCGATCCAGCCATTGGGCGCTCAGGTCGGCGTCCCGTTCCGCTTTCAGTTGGCGCACCTGCGCGATTTGCCTGGCTTGCAGCTCCGCGTCCACTTGCAGCAAAGGACGCTCTGCGTCCGCTGGCTCTGCGCTTTCCGCAAAGGCGTTGACGCCGACAATCACCTGCTCTCCGCTCTCGAAGGCCTGCTGGGTGCGAAAAGCCGCTTCTTCAATCGCCTGTTGCAGATACCCCGTCTCCACGGCCTGGAGCGCGCCCCCTGCCTCTTCGATCCGGCGCAGGTAGGTCACGGCCAAGGCTTCGATCCGATCCGTCAGGTGCTCCAGATAGTAAGCGCCGCCCAAGGGATCCGCCGTATCCGCGACGCCGCTTTCGTAGGCCAGAATCTGTTGCGTGCGCAAAGCCAACTCCGCGCTCGCCGCGGTGGGCAACGCCAACGCCTCGTCCTGGGCGTTGGTATGCAGGCTTTGCGCGCCGCCCAGGGCGGCGGCGAGCGCCTGCACCGCGACGCGGACGACGTTGTTTTGGGGTTGCTGCGCCGTCAAGGTGCTGCCGCCCGTCTGCACGTGGAAACGCAAGCGCCAACTCCGCGGATCCTGGGCCTGAAAGTCCTCGCGCATGATCCTGGCCCACAGGCGACGCGCGGCCCGGAATTTGGCGACTTCCTCCAGCAGATTGTTGTGGGCGTTGAAGAAAAAACTGAGTTGACGCGCGAACGCGTCGATGGGCAACCCGGCTTGCAGGGTGGCCTGCACGTACGCCTGGGCGTGGGCGAAGGTAAAGGCCACTTCCTGCGCGGCGGTGCATCCGGCCTCGCGCATGTGGTACCCGCTGATGGAAATGGGATTCCAGCGCGGCATGTGGGCCTGGCAGTACCGAATGACGTCCGTCACCAGGCGCATGGACGGCTGGGGCGGAAAAATGTAGGTGCCCCGCGCCACGTATTCCTTGAGGATGTCGTTCTGGACGGTGCCCGACAAATCCTGCGCGGCATACCCCCGCTGCTGGGCGACGCCAATAACCATGGCCAAGAGCACGGCGGCCGGGGCGTTGATGGTCATGCTGAGGCTGACTTGATCCAGCGGCAGGCCGTCCAGCAACTGCTCCATGTCCCGAATGGAACAAACGGACACGCCGGATTTGCCGACCTCGCCCCAGGCCCAATCGTCGTCGGCGTCGTAGCCCATTTGGGTCGGCAGATCGAAGGCCACGGACAGTCCGGTCTGGCCCCGGCGCAACAGGTAGCGATAGCGCGCGTTGCTTTCCTGGGCCGTGCCGAAACCGGCGTACTGCCGCATGGTCCACAAGCGTCCCCGGTACATCGAGGCATGCACGCCCCGGGTGAAGGGATAGGCGCCGGGACGCCCCAAAGGATCCGCGTCGCGGCGTATCGCCGGACTAGCCTCCGAGGGACCGTAGCAGAGCGCGATCGGCTCGTTGTCGGACGTAAAACGCGGCGCCGCGGCGGACGGCGGGCGCGGCGGAGGCGTCATGGCGCAGAGGCCGGGGCGTGCGCGGCGCGGAATTTCCGACGGACGGCCCCGCGCCGCGTTACAGCGCGCGGCGCCCTTCCAGGGCGTAGCGGAAAGTCATGTCGTCGGTGAATTCCAGATCGCTGCCGGACGAAAGTCCGCGCGCCAGCTGGGAAACCGCGACGTCCTCTTTCTTCAACAACCGGGCCGTCCATTCCGCGGTCGCTTGGCCGTTGAGGGTGGGACTGGTGGCCACGATGACTTCGCGGACCGCGGTTCCTTCCGCCGGATGCAGGCGCGCGACCAGTTCCTTGAGTTTGATGTCATCCGGACCGATGCCCTCCATAGGCGAAATCGCGCCGTGCAAAACGTGATACAGGCCATTGTAGCCGCCTATGCGCTCGATGACGGGGACATGGAAAGGCTCTTCCACGACGCAGATCACCTGCTGATCCCGGTCCGGCGATTGGCAGAGCGAACAGGGCTGCTGATCCGCGAAATTGAAGCAGATCTCGCACAGCAAAACGTCCGTCTTGAGGCGTTTCAGGGACTCGATCAGATTCAGCGACACCGACTCGCGGCTGCGGAGCAGATAGTACGCCAGGCGCTGCGCGCTTTTGGGGCCGATGCCCGGCAATTGGTTGAACGCCGCGACGACGTCGGCAATCGCCTTGGGCAACGCGGTCATGGCCAGAGCGGGCGCGAGCGTCAGTCCAAGAGCTCCGGCGGCAGATTCAGGCCGGGCGGCAGGTTCAGGCCCTGCGTCAACCCTTGCATTTGGCTTTGCTGCCGCGCCTGGATCTGGCTGAGAAAATCGTTGACGGCGGCCAGCACCATGTCCTGCACCATGTCCGCGTCCTCCGGATCCAGAATTTCGGGGTTGATGGCCACATGGGTCAACTTCCCGTCGCCCTTGCCCGTAACTTGCACCATGCCGCCGCCGGCCGAGGCGGTGAATTCCTCGTCCGAGAAGTCCTGCTCGGCCATTTGGCTTTGCATTTGCTCCAGCTGCTGCAGCAGAGCTTGCGGGTCGCTGCCCGGCCGGTTAGCATTCTGCCGGCCGGATTTTTTCCTGCGCGTCTTGCGGGGCATTCAGTCTTACTCCTACTTCTTCGCCTGATCCACAGCGCGCAACAGAGCGCGCTCCTGATGCATATCCAATCGCTGCGCCTTCAACTGCGACATGATCAACTCATCCAGTTCTTTCATGGGATCCGCGCTGGCCGGCGCCGCGCGCGCGGCGCGGGCACCGTTTTTCGCCCCGGCGCCTGATCCCACCTGCAGATGCAATTGTACTTTCTCGCCCAACCAATCCTCCAACATCTGCGTAATATATTTCTGACTTGGTCCGGGAAGCAAGGCGTCCTTGAACCTTTTCTCCTTGAAGATCAGGGAGACGCTGGCTCCCTGGATGTGAATCCGGCTGAAGCCTTCCACCGTCAAAGCCTTGAAAGCCTGGCTGCCGAAACGCTTCTTGACTTCGCGTCTCAGTTCCCGCCAATGCCGCCGCAGTATCTCCATCTTGTCTTTATCCGCCTGCGTCATCGCGGCCTCGTGCCGCGGCCGAGGCGATCTCTTGGGCTGCGCCGGAACCGGCGACGGAGGCCGTTCCCGCGGCGACTGCGGCGCGCGCGCGGCGGGGGCGGGACGCGCGACCGTATCCGTCGCCGCCGCGACGGGAAGCGCGGGCGGCGGCCCGTCAATCGCGTTCACCAAAGCCAATTCGACCAGGATGTGCGGATGCACGGCCTGGCCGAGTTGCGCCGCGGTCGCCATCATCGTGGACAGGGCATGCAACAGGCGCTCCTCGGCCCAGTCCTTGATCCAGCCGCGCACGACCTCTTTCTGATCCGGGGATGCGTCCGGGATGACGGTCTCGTCGCCCGTCAATTGGAGGCGAAAGGCGAAACGCAGCTGCAATATGACCTGTTGCAGGAACTCGGCCAGGCTGCCGCCCTGGGTCAGCACGTCCTGCAACACCGCCAGGCCTTGGCCCTTGTCCTGGCGCGCCAGGCTGTCGACGAACGCGTTGACGGCCTGGATATCCGTGAGTCCCAGAATGGACTGCACCTGTTGCAGAGTCGCCTGCCCGTGCCCGAAACCCACGACCTGATCCAAAAGGCTTATGGCGTCCCGCATGCAACCTTGCGCGCTGCTCGCAATCACGGCCAGCGCCGCCGGTTCGGCCGCGCAGCCTTCCGCCGCGGCAATCATGGCCAGATGGGCCTGAATGTCCTGCGTCGCAATGCGGCGGAAGTCGAACCGCTGGCACCGACTGATGACGGTGGCGGGAATGCGATGGATTTCCGTCGTGGCCAGAATGAAAAACACGTGGGGCGGCGGCTCCTCCAACGTCTTCAACAGGGCGTTGAAAGCGCTGGGGCTGAGCATATGCACTTCATCGACGATGTACACCTTGCTGTTGCCCTCGGTCGCGCTGAAACTCACGCCGTTGCGCAGTTCGCGGATGTCGTCCACGCCGTTGTTGCTGGCCGCGTCGATTTCAATCAGGTCAAGGTAGCGGTTTTCCTCGATGGCGAGGCAGGCCGGGCATGCGCCGCAGGGCGCGGAACCGCCTTCCCGCGTGCAATTCAAGGCTTTGGCCAGGAGACGCGCCGTACTGGTCTTGCCGGTGCCGCGCGGCCCGTTGAAAAGGTAGGCATGCGCTACGCGGTCCCCCTTGAGGGCGTTTTCCAGCGTGCGGACGACATGCGGCTGTCCCACCAGATCGGAAAAGGTGCGACTGCGCCATTTGCGGTACAATGCCTGCGTCATCGGGCTACGTTGTCCCCGTTGCTTGTTCGGGCGCGGCATTATAGCAAGAACGGCTCCGGGCGACAGGGGGCCGACGTCGCCGCAACGCCTTACTCTGGAACACCGAGGATGGACCATGACCAAGAAACAGGGCGTCGTTCTGCTCAGCGGCGGTGCCGTACTGCTCCTGGTGGTTTTGCTCATGACCCTCTTGCCGGCTACGGAGGCTGTGGACGCGCAGGCCGCGCCGGACAGGCCGGTCGGCGCCGCGACGCCGACCCTGTCGCCGTCGCTTTCGGGCGGCAACGACTGCTATTGCGCAAGGCCTCAAAACGCGTCGTCCACGACCGGTAGCCCGGCAGACGCAACGGAATGAACAATGTTGCGGGTTCCTTGGCCGCCGCTGAAGCGGTTGGCGCATCGCGGCAGGCGCGGGCATGGTTGGACGCGTCAAGCGTCGTAGCCTTGGCGGGCTGCTCTCCAAGGCTTGGGCGCCCATCTTCAGGCCACCCCCGACTATTCCCCGAGTCGGTCTCGGGTCTGATACCCTAGACGGCGCGTAATCCGTCCATTGCGACGCCTCGTTTGTTCGCCATACCTCCCGTACCCGTGAATCCGCCGGAAGCCGCGCTCTCCACCGCCGCCGCGGAATCGTTTCTGGCAGGCGTTGACGTCCTCTTCCCGGCCGAGCGCATCCAGCAACGCGTCCAGGAACTGGCGCGGGCCATTTCGCTCACCTACCGCGACCAACCGTTGGTCGTCGTGCCCATCTTGCGCGGCAGCCTCATGTTCGCCACGGATCTGTTGCGCTACATGTCCATCTATCCCGAAGTGGAATTCATCAACGCCAGCAGTTACGGCAATGCCACTACGTCCTCGGGGCAGGTCCAGCTTTTTTGGCCGCCCCACATGGACCTGAAAGACAAGAACGTGTTGATCGTGGAGGATATCGTGGACAGCGGCCGGACATTGCGGCATATCGCGCAGGAATGCGGCGCCTTGGGGCCCGCCTCCATGCGGTACGCGGCTCTGCTGTACAAGGATCGAGGCCCCGACAGCTGGCCGGTAGAATGGTTCGGCTTCGCCATTCCGGACGTCTTCGTCGTGGGATACGGCCTGGACTACCAGCAACGGTTTCGCAACTTGCCCTATATCGGGCAAATTCCGTCCCACGCGCGCTCTTGAGTCACCTTTTCTTCCCGCCTGCGCGCGCAGGCGCCGCGCAGCGCCTGGCCTTATCCGCCCGCCGCGCCGCCGCGCGGGGCCGCCCGCGCGCGTTGGGCCCGCGCACAGCCAGCGCCTTGGGCCTGATCCTGCTGGTTTGGCTGCTCGCCGCGGGCGCCGGGTTCGCCCAGGCGGCCCGTCCCCTTCTGCACCATGTCCTGGCCATAAGCCACGGGCAAACGCTGGCGCAACTGGCTGCGTTCCATGACGCGGATCCGGACGCGACGCGGCAAAGCAACGGCTTGCCGCTGGATACGGTTCTGCAAGACGGGCAGCTGGTCGTCCTGTCCATTCCCGCCGCGGCGGCCGCGCAGGGCACTTTGCCCACGACCGTCGCGGCGGCCGCGCCCGGCCAGACCCTGGCCGGTCTGGCTGAACGCCTGGACGTACCCGGCGTCCTGCTGTCGGACCTGAACGGCCTGGCGTTGGATCACAGGCTGTTTCCGGGTCAACCCGTCGTCGTGCCCAACCCCGTTACGGCCCGCCGCCAAGAGCGCATCGGCCAGTTACGCGTGGAATACCTGACGCCGCTCATCCGTCAAGGCAACCTAGGTTTCGTAGCCTTGACGGCTCCTTCCGGCGTACGTCCCCAAATCATATGGCAAGGACAGGTTTTGCGCCTGTCCGCCGTTCCGGCCGCCAGTACGCGGGAAAACCGCTTTCTGGCTCCTGTCCCGGTCCATCCGTTGCTGGAAGAGGGCGCCTGGCCCTTGCAGATAGGCTATGAAGACGCGGCGGGACAGGCCATAACCGCCAGCCTGACGACCTACGTCTTCGAGCCCCGAACCTTCCGGCACAATACGATCTACGTCTCCGACGAAATCGCCGTCCAACTGGAAGGCAACGCCTTGGCGGAGGAACAAGCGATACTGGACGGCTTCTGGCGCCTCTTCAGTCCCGGCCCTTGGCCCAGCGCGGACTGGCAACGACCGATCGCGGCGCAATTCGGCGTATCGTCGGAGTTCGGCCACCGACGGCGGTACGTCTCGCGGGTGCCTTATCCCGTGAACTTCCATTCCGGCCTGGATTTCGGCGCGCCGGACGGCATTCCCGTCACCGCCGCCGCGGCCGGCGCCGTAGTCTGGGCGGACGCTCTCGTGACCAAAGGGCTCGCCGTGATTGTGGATCACGGCCAAGGCGTGCTCTCCGGCTACTGGCACCTCAACCACATCTCGGTGCAGGTCGGCGAGGTCGTACAGCCGGGCCATCCTATCGGCCATGTGGGCAATACCGGCATCAGCACCGGTTCCCATTTGCACTGGGAAGTGCGCGTGCAGGGCGTGCCTGTCAACCCCGCGCAGTTTCTGACCGCGCCGCTGCTGCCTCCAGGCGTCTTGTCCTAGCGCGTAGCGGGCGCACGAAAAATCTTGCGGAGGCCTCCCAACGCTTTTCAGCGGCCAGGGCGCTACCTCGGCGCAGGTGTCGCCCGCGGCCCGTGCGCCGCGGCCCGCAGACCACGCGGATCCGGATGCACCGCCGGATCTCGCATCCGCCTAAACGACCCGCGTGGATAATGGCGGGCACCGTCGCGGCAGCCGGTTGGCCGTCATCCTGCCCTAGACGGACGCGCGCCATGCGCGCACTGCGGGTACGGATGGATATACGCGCGGTACGCGTCCAGCGCCAAGCAGACACCTGATCAACGCTCTCGTTCGCAACCGCCGATCGACAGCAGATAACGGTAGGGCTCGCAACGCGGGCAAGCGGGCGTCGCGGGCGCGGCGTACGCCCGCGGCCAGTTACGGAGGACGCGTAGCCCAAAAGGATCGGCCCGCCCTATGCCGCCGGACATTGGAGAGGCAGCGTATCCGCGCCCGGACGACTGGCGCGCCGCGGCCACGCGCAAGGCCGCGATGCGCCTTTCCTGCAGGCCGGCACGGTCAAGACGGAAATCCTGAACGGCGGCGGCCGGATGCGGCGCGAGCGGTCAGGCCTGGGTTCCGCCAAGCGTTGAGGGCCTTGCCGAAACGGGGCAGAGTTTCCTCGCGTTAGCTAACGCATTCCTTGCCCGGTTCCCATTTTAGCCTGCGCGGCCAAGAGGATGCGGCCCGCCGGACACCATAGAGGACGATGAGTTCGTTGTCGGACGCCAAGCGCGCCGCCGCGGGCAGCGCCCCCGTCCGGGACGCGGCTACGCACCGCGGGCCGGCTTGTTACCCGCGCCGGCACCATGCCTCCCCCTAGGCCTCCCCGAGCGAAGCTCCGCGGCGTCCGCGTACCGAAGACGCGGGATAGCACGGCCGGGATTCTGCGCCGCGATCCGTCATGGCTTGCCGTCGGCAGCGGCCCCCGCGCCCCTGAGCGAACCGGGACGATGCCACGGGCGCGCCTTACGGAGCCGGCGGCAGTTCGGCGATCCAGAGCGGGGCTTCGCCGGCCCGGAACTGGCCCACGCGCAGGCGGGCGATCGGGTACTCGGGGAGCGCGGCCCGGGCCAGGCAACAGCCCTCGAAATGCGCGCCCTGCCACGCGAACTCGAAATCCCGGTTGTCGAAGCCCGCGCGCCGCCGGACCGGCGGCAGATCGCGCGGCCGGCCGGGCACGACGTGCAGGATGAACTTCGGCTCCGTATCGGCCGCCGCGCAAGGTGCCTTGGCATACGCCACCGCATCCGCCGTCACGTACACGTCGAACGCGGCGCGGAGGGCGGGCGCGCCGGTCGTCAGTTCGGCATAGGCCGCGCGATAGGTCTGCACCACGGCCGGCGGCAGCGGCCACGTGAAAGCGGCCTGCCAGAGCGTATCCTCCGCGGCCTGGCCGACCGTGACGCGCCGCAAGGGAGAGGCCGGCAGGCGCACCGAGGCCAGGCACGCGTCGTCCACGCGCACGCCGCGCTCGAAGAAGGAGAAGTCACGCCGGCGCGCCCGGGCATCGAAGGGTTCGATCCGCACGAGGAACCGGGCCCGGGCCGCCTCCGTCCGGCAGGGCGTTTGGACGAACGTGACCCGGGACCGCGTGAGGTACACGTCAAAGACGTCCCGGCGCGTGGGCGGGTGCGCGGTCAGCGCGCGGTACGCGGCGCGGTAATCGTCCACGCGGTCCGGTGCCGGGGGGAGGAGATAGTCGGCTGTCCAGATCCCTGCTTCGGCCCCGGAGTACCACTGGCCTACGGTCAGATGCCGTATGGGATAGGCGGGCAACGGGACGACGGCCAGGCACGCGTCGTCCACGCGCACGCCGCGCTCGAAAAAAAGGAAGTCCCGATTGTCAAACCGGTAACGGCGACGGTGCGGAGGCAAATCCTGCAGATCCGCGGGCGTGACGTGCAGAATGAACTTGGGGCTGGCGTCCCCGGCGCGGCAGGGTTGCTTGACCCAGCTCACGACGCGCGCGTCCCGATCTAGATAGACGTCGAAGGGCGCGCACGATGGGCACGCGCGCCTGCAAGTCGCGATACGCCGCTCGGTAGGGGGCGGCCACGGCGTCCGGCACGCGCGCCAGATTCAACGCCGTGGTCCAGATCAGCGGGTAGCCGTAGGCCTCGCTCGCGTGGAGAACCGGGGCATAGGGTGCTGCCAGCGGTACGGCGCGCCAATCCGTACCGGACAGTTGAAGGGCGAAATCCGCCTGGGCGAAGTCCACGAAGGCGATGCGCTGCCGGAGGTCCGCGGGCAACGTCAAGATACTGACGGGCCAATACGCATAGAGACGCAGGGGCCGGTCCGGATACCGCGCCAGCAAGAAACGGAGGCTGTCCCGCGCGGAAGCGTAACGCAGGGAGAACGAGGGGCTCCCGCGCGGCGCGGCCCGATCCGCCAGGAAGTTGAAATGAAGGCTCTGGTTGGGATGCAGCTGCGTCATCGGGCCGAGCAGCGCCGCCACACAGGCCACGCCCAGCCCCCCCCCCCCCCGCGCGCGGCTGACCGAGACGGCGCAGGGTCGCTACCAGCGCGTACAGGCCATCCGCCGCAACAAGGCAGAAGGGCGCGTAGATAAAATACATATGCCGCCAATCGTTGTAGATCACGGCTTTGAGCAGCATGACCGCCAGCACGGGCAGGACGAAACAGGCCAGCAGCAGCAACGTGAAACGTGACCGGGCGCAGCGGACGACGGCGCCCCGCTGCCGCCATAGGCGGCGCAGCGCCGCCGCGCAACCCAGGAGACCGAGCCCCAGCGCGAGCGGCGGCGTGGTGACGGCGAACCAGACGGGCACGTACGCCAGCGGAAGCGCGGAACTCTGGATGTGCCGACCGCGAAACAGCAGGGGCGTACCGTCCGGCCGCTGGACGCCGTGGGCAACGATTTCCACGAAACGTCTTATGGGATCGGCCCAGAGATAGGGATACAAGGCGTAGATCGTCAGCGCGCTGGCCAGAACGAACGCGCCGCTCGTCCGCAGGATCGCCCGCCGGGCGCCCCGATCGGCATAGACGGCGTCGGACGCACGTTGGTCAGCGCCCCCACGCCCAGGCCGCACAGCAGAAAGGCTTGGACGGAACCGCGGCGGCAGGCCCAATGGATCAGCAACAGGGCCAGCATGAACAGGCTGAGAAAAGGGATGTCCTTGGAATTGAAGAAAGAATGCGCGTACAGGCGCGGATGCAGCAGAAACAAGCCCATGGCGCACAGCGCGAGGGGCCGGCGACCGTACAGGCGGTACGTCAACGCGTAGCAACCGAGGCCGCCGGCCAGAAAAACCAGATGCGTCAGCCCATGGCGCATCCGATAGAGGGCGCGGCTGTCCTGCAATCCCAGCAAGCGCTCCAGAGACAGCAACGGCAGTTCGAAGACGACGCCGTACATGCGATCCGGATGGTTCAACAGGGCGTCGCTGCGGCCCAGAATGTAATCGAGCGTGATGGCGGCGGTCTCGCGCTGCATCTCCGAGTCGATGACGACGGTGTAATCGTCCAGCACCGCCCACCCCGCTCCGAGCAAAAGCGCGCAGACCAGCCACGCGCGGCCAAAACGCCCCGTCGTCATCCGCATAACGGAGGCCGTCCGCGGAGGCCGCGCCGCCAGCGAGTCGAACATTAGACTGCCATCAATGCATTGACAACAGGCGGCGTACGGCGCCCGTCACTGGCATGACCGGCCAGCGAAAAGGCATGCGTTGGCGGGTCGTCAGAGGGGCTTGACATGTCCTTATTTCATCGTCGCAGAACGATCCGCGCGTACAGGCTCCGCCCCTGCAGAGCCTGGGCCTGGATCCAAGCCAACTCTTGATGCCCGGACGGCCGTCCAGGTATCCTTGGGCAATGACGCGCCGTTCCAGACGTCGGTTATTCGGCGCTCGATCCCGCTCAAGGCCTCAAGCTGGCCGCAGCCCAGGGAGTTCTGGGCCTGGCGCTGGCGGAAGCGGTTACTCGACTTCGGCCGCTTGCGCCGCGGTTTCCGTTTCCGTGCCCTCGCCGCTATCGGTTTCGTCTTCGCCTAGGTGGGCATCGTGAGCCGCGCTGCGGGCCAGGCTGAACACCACCTCATCCGGTGCGTGCAGGAAAGCAACGTCCGCCAGCGCGTCCAGATCGCCAATCAGGATATTGCGTTCCATGGTGAGCCGGGACAGATCGACCTGAATGGCGTCCGGGATGCGATCCGGAAACGTCTCGACGGTGATGGCGTCCAGGTTCTGCATCAAGATCAAGTCGCCGGGAATGGAGGAAGACAGCTGGTTCACGGTCTCGATGGGAATCTGCAGCGTCTGCTTCTCGTCCATTTGCAGGGCGTACGCATCCACATGCAATACGTGGTGGCCCACCGGATGGCGTTGGATCTCGCGGAGCAGAACCCGTATCTTCTCCGTCCCGATGCGCACCTCGATCAAATGGGACAGACCCGCGGCTTGCACGACGCGATCCAAGGCCTTGGCATTCGTTTGCAGGGCGCGCGGCTGCACCGTCTTGCCGTACAGCGCGAAAGGCGTCAGGCCCTGCCGCCGCAAGGCGTTGAGGCCTTTGCCGACTCGGGTGCGGGGTTCCGCCTCAATCACTAACGCATCCACTGTCCCACTCCTGTTCTCTCCTGCGCCTCCAGGCGGGCGCGGCCCGACCGGAGCCAGTATAATAGGGATCGGAAGCCAATTTCAATTCCCGCCTGCCGGCGGACGCGTCCCGCGGGGCGCCCGGTTCTACAGCACGTAGTCAAAACTGCGGATATAGGTCCAGATAGCCGCCGCGTCAAACAACAGGAACAGGCTGGCGAGAAGCAACGGCGTACGCGCCTGCAGCCGCGGCCAGCCGGCGGCCAGGTACCGGATGCCGCCGGCAATCATGGCCACGGCGGCGGCGATGGCGGGAAACGTGTAGCGGGTATCCGACAGGTGCAGATTGTCCATCCACATGAACTTGACGATCCATAAATCCGCGCCGGCCCAGATCAAGGCCAGGCACGTCGCCAGAAAGCCGTACGCCAGACCGTAGCCGAAGCCCTGGCGACGCGCGCGGGGCGCGAGAATCAGGGCGCGGGCGCGCAGGCCGCAGCCCAGAATGCCCAAGGCCGCCAGCAGCAAGGTCACGCGTCCCCACAGGGGACCCGGCAGTTGCACTCCGCCCCAGGCCAGGCGATTGAAGAGATTGAGCAGCATGAACTTGGGCTGCTGCACCCACAGGATCCGGCCCGACCAGCGTACGTCCAGTACGCGGTGCAGCACCGCGGTGAGATTCCAGCTGGCCCATTCTTCCAACTGCAGATCAATCGCGGGCAGGACGTTGGGCCAGGCCGCTTCGCCGGAGGGGTTACGCGCCAAATTGGGCGCTTCGCGCTCGCCCCAGCGCACGAAGCGGGTATCCCCGTCGACGTACGCGGGCACGGCCTCCAGATCCACCACGCCCTCCACGAGCGCGAGGCCGTCGTAGTAGACGCGATTGGCGGTATCCTGTTGGACGAGGGTATAGGGCCAGAGGAACAGGTACAGGATTTCCGCTTCTTTCGGCACCCAAAAGGGGTGCGCGATGAATTGCGGTTCGGACGTGATCATGGGGTCTTCCTCGCCGGACAAGACCTCCGTGTACATGAAATGCGCGTCCTCGGCCACGTAGGCGAAACCCAGAACCGGCACGGCCACCGGTTCGTCGGACCATACCCAGGCCCCGAAATTCAGCCGTCGTTCCGGATGGGCCCGGACCCAGGCGCTGGGCATGCGTTGGTACAGGGTTTCGTAGTTCACCAGGGCGGCCATGGCATGGTCGCCGTGGACGGCGCGGTCATGGCGTACGCGTCCTTGGGTATCCTTGGCCCAGCGGGTGGTCCAGAAGGCGGGGCTGTGCAGGCGCACCGTCAGCAAGGTCGCCCCTAGGCCGGCCGCCGCCAAGCCGCAGATCAGCCACCGCCAGGCCCAGCCGCGGGTTTGGAACCACGCGAGCAACAAGGCCAACGGGGCCAAGGGACTGACGAAAAGCAATGCCTGCTTGGCCAGGATCGTGAAGGCCATGGCGCCGCCTATCCACAGCACGTGCCCCCAAGCCAGGCGCCGCGTCAGGGCATGCACGGCCCCCCACAGGAAAAACGTGAAGCCGGCAATCGCGGCGCCGTCGTTATTGACGGCCGTGAAAATATCCGCCAGCGGCGCCGCCAGGGCGAAACAGACGGGGACCAACCAGCGCAACGGATGGCCGGGCGCGGTCAGGCAGCGCATCAAACCGATGCAGGCCCAAACGGACGCCAGAAAGAACAGGGCCGTAAAGGCCCGCGCGCCGGCCAGCTGCGTGGCGACGTCGGCGAAACGCAAACTCCACAAGGCGCCGAAAAGCAGGTCGTAATACAGAGGAAACTCCCCGCTCTGGCTATGGCCCAGATTGTCGATGCCGTGCGTGCGCAGGAAGTTGGGCGTAGGCAAGGCCGCGTAAAATTCATGCTCGACCATGGAGCCGAGGGTCTCCCGCACCATGGTGGGATCCAGCGGGGTAAAGGACGGATCCCGGTCTTTGGGTTCCAGATTGACCCGCGACCACGCGAAACGAAAATGCGCCGGCTCATCGTAATGTTGCCAGGGCGGCACGATCGCCAGGAAAATCGCCGCCTGTCCGAGCGCCAAGAGCGTGATCAGCCAAACCTGCAAGGCGGCCCACTGGCGGCGGGCCGCCCAACGGGCAAAACGAACCTGGACCGGACGGAACATTCAGGCCGCGGTAACGGCGGCGGCGCCGGCCGGCGCTGCCGCCTTGACGTACGCCGCAACGGTCCTGACCGTATCGGTCCACAGGACGTCGCGCCGTTGGGCGAGGTGCGCGAGCAACGTCCGCAAGGCGGTCTCCGTCACGGACAGATGTCCTTCGCCCACGCCGTGAAAGGTCAGAATGCCCCACCGCCGTTGCGCCAGGCAGGCCTCGACCGCGGCGACGAGTTCCGCGCCGGACTGCCCTTCGCAGGGCAGGGACGCAAGATAATGCAGGTCGCAGCGCGCGGGGTCGTTGTGCCTTTCGCCGCGGGCGCGGGCGGCCACGCAGTGCTTGAGGACGACCGGCACGTAGCTTTGGTGCGTGGCGCCCTGGCCTACGAAGGCCTGATAGCAGGGATAGGCGAAGGAGGTCGGGCCTTGGGCGGGACACAAGGCGTCCAGCCGCCGTTGGGCCAGCGCGATATCGGCGTCCATGGCCTCCAGCGTCCATTCCTCCAGCGGCTTGCGCGGCGGCGCCACGGCGAAATCGAACAGGCCGGAACAGGGATGGGACGCGGTATGGTTGCCCAGTTCATGGCCGCGCGCGACGATCGCGGGCCAGGGCGCCAAGGCCGCGCGGTAATCCGCCGGCGGATTCACGTAGAAGGTGCCTTTGAGACCGGTTGCGTCCAGCAGCGGAACCGCCGTCCGCCAGTGGGACGGCAGGCCGTCGTCGAAGGTCAGGGACAGGGCGGCTTGACGGCCCGGAGGCCAACGGAAAGCGGTCATGGATCCGTGCGGCTTGCCTATTGATGCGACCAGAAGGCCAGATCGCCGTAGGTGATGAATTCGGGTTGCGCGCCCGGCGCCGCGTCCTGCACGTAGATGGCGTTGCGGCGCCCGGCCTCCTGGACCGCGTAGGCAATGCGCTGCGAGTCCGGGGACCAGACCCGGTGACTCAGGGCGTACTGATCGGAAAAGGGCAGGTACTGCCGGAAGAAAGCCGGCGCGATCCGGATCGTGCCCAGCTCCAGCACGCGTCCCGCCTCCCACACCCGCAACGCGGCGCTCATGAACGGCGCCTGGCGCTCCGCTTCCCAATAGAGCAGGCGTTGGCCGTCCGGCGACCAGTGGGCCGCCAGGACCGGTTCGGTCGCGATCGGCTCTATCGTCCGCGTCGCCAGATCATGCACGTACAGCGGGCCGAAAGCGTTGGCCGCGAAGATTTCGGGCGTTTCCACCACCGCCAGACGCGTGCCGGCCGCGTTGAGGAAGAGGCCCAGCCGGACGCCTTGGTAATGCGCCACGACCGCCGTCTCGCCTGACGCCGCGGAGCGGCGGAGCAGAGTCGCCACGCCGTCCCGCGTTTCGGCGTAGAAATGCTGCGCGCCGGATCCGGACCACATGGGCGCGCCGAACGCGGCGGCCTCGGCGGTCAGCGCCTGCACGCCGGCCGCGTCGTGGACGTAGACGTTCCGGGCGGAGGCATGGACGAGCAGGGCATCCCCGGCCGGCGACCAGGCGTAATAAAAGGGCTGGCCGGTGCCGACCAACCGGATCGCGGCGGCGGACGGCGGCGCGCGGACGGCGGCCATGCCGAGCCCCAGCGTCATTGCATCGCCCGCCGCCCAATGGCTCAGGAACGACAGCAACGTGCCGTCGGCGTTCCAATAGAGATAGAAGGGGGGAAAGACCGTTTCGCGCTCCCACAGGCGCGTGCCGGTCGGATCGGCCACCACCAGGAAACTGCGCGGGGCCGTCGGCGTGCGTTCCAGACGCACCCACGCGATCCGGTCTCCCGTCGGGGCCCAGGTGGGCTGGACGTATTGCACGGACGCGGAGGCGTCCGCGGTCAAAGGATACCGCGCGGGTTCCGCGGCCTGCCACTCCCAGACCGCCAGATTGCCCGATTCTTCGCGGACGACCAAGCGCGGGCCCGCCGGGGGCGCGGAGACGACGACGGTATAGACGGGCCCGTCCGCGCCCTGGGGCGCGAACGTACACGCCGCGAGCAAGCCGGCGGCCCAGCTCAGCCCAGCGATGATCCAAGCCCGCGGTTTCCTGCGCATGATCCCTGTTCCTGGAGGCTATCGTTCGTCCGGCGGGGGCCCTCTGCGCGCGTCGCGCACCTGCCGGTAACATCATGCCTTGCCGCGACGGAAAAGAACGGGACGATTTACCCTTCGCGTCCGTTTGCGCCCGCCACGTGCTGATGGAAGACGCCCTGCGCATGGAGCCTGTGGTGCAGGCGATTATAGGCTTGCTCCAACGTCAGGCGCAGGGCCTGGAAACGCTGCGCGTCCGGCCGCGGGGCCAAGGTGTCCACGTAGGCCTGCGCGCCTTCGATCTGAGCCAGGATGGACAGGGCGTCCTGGTCGTTGAAATGCGGGGACCCTTCCACCTCGACCATAACCGCGCTGGAATGCGCGGCGATCTGTTCCCGGTACGCGCCGAAACTGCCCCGCACGCGGACGGCGATCCAGGACGAATGCGCGACCGGCACGGCGCAAGCGCCGGACAGGGAGCTCTCGCCCTGGGCCGCGCGGCGTTGCGCGATGCGACCGCCCACCAGCACTTCCACCTGCCGCACGGGCAGGCGAATGGATTCCACGGTCCATTCCACCTGGACCGTGCCCCCGGAAGCCGGCAGGCGCAGGCGCCCGCCCGGATGCGCGCCCTCGACCGTTACGTCGACCAGAGGCCCGACGGTCACGAAGGTGCGCCCATCCTTGACGGCCTGCATCCAGCGCTCGTAGGTGAATTCGTCCTGTCCCAGGCAGGCGTAGGTCCGCACGCCGCCCAACAGGCTGCTGGCGCTCATCTTGTCCGAGCCCCCGACGACCGGCAGGTGGTAGCCCAGGTTGAGGAAGCGATACCAGTCCGCCAGGCCGTACGGCCGGATCTGCGCGACGTAGGGATTGAAAGCCATCATTTCCATGCCATGCACCAAACCCAGCACGATATCCGCGGCCCTTTCGCACTGCGGGTTGGGCGCGTGGGGCATGATGACCAGGCCGCCTTGATCCATGCAGCGCCGGGCCCAGTCCGCCATGGAATTCTCCTGGGGATCGCCCAGCGCGGACTCGTCCGGCCCGCCTGTGCAAAGGGGATGAATCATGGCGCCGCTGTAGCCGAGCAGGGAAATGTGCCCCAGGACATGCATGCGATTCTCGGTCCCGACCCGCACCAGAAATTCCCCGTCGCCGCCGAATTCGCGGGCGCCCAGCGTCGTCCGGCCGTCGAAATCGGTGACGTTGCTGAACATTTCGCCCCATTGGCTGGCCAGCAGGTTGACGACGTTCACGCCTTCCGCCGCGCCTTCCAGCCACGCCGTGGTCGGGCTCAGGAAATGCACGTGGGTATCGGCCGACACCCAGCCGCGGGCGCGCCAATCCAGTCGGCGGCGGAGTTCCACCGTGATCTCCTCCGTCGCCGGCGTAATGTCCAACGTCCGGCGGACGGGTTCGATCTCCAGGCCGCACACGGCCTCCAGATATACGGCCCCCAAGGGCAGATCGGCTACGCATTCGCCGGGCACGTACGCGTATTGATTGTCCCCGTTCACGAATTCCCCGTAATTGTCCTCGAACCAGTGCGGATTGACGCGGCGATGCCCCCCTTTGGGCGGCAGATACTCGCCATGCGTTCCGTGCATGTGCAGGCGCACCGGCACGGGACGGCGCGGCGCGTCCTGCAACACGAAACGCAACTTGACGGGCCTGTCCGCGGGCGGCACGATCCGCGCGGCGGCCCGGGCGTCGTCCGTCAGTTCGCGCAAGGCGACGACGCGTTGCGCCGCGCCGTCCGTCAGGGCATACAGGCAGGCGTCAGGATGCGCGGCGTATTCGACGACCGCCTCTCCCGCCACGCGGGTCGGTTGCACTTCGAACTGCTCCGCCGTCCACTGGTCGACGTCGTAGCGGCATACGGAACGGGCGGAAATGACCCGGCCCATGTCCAATTCCAGGCCCTTGACGTCGTGGGTGGTCGTTACGTCAAGTCCCGCCGGCACCTGGAGGCGCAGCTTGCGCCGCGGCAGCCAGCGCAGCGGGTGAGGCCGGAGGCGCGTCAGGGAAACGCCGTAGACGGTGGACGCTTCTTCCAGCGGTTCCAGCAGCAACGCGTCCAGGGGCCGTTCGGGATGGGGATTGGGCAAGGCGTAGAGCCACAGATTCTCCTCCTGCCGCGCGGAGACGTGCCGGACTTCGCCGTACCCGTAAGAGACGCGCGGTTGCTCTTGGCGGGCCAGCGTTTCCATGACGGTATCGTGGACGCGCGGCATGCGATGGGGCACGGCTTCAAACGCGCTGGCCCCCCAGCCGATGCGCAGTTGCTGAATGGCGAAACGCCGTCTGACGGTTACGTCCGCGGCGGAACCGTCCGCATAGCGCCACCGGTAGGCCGACACCGGGGCGCCCAGCCAATTGCCGTCGATGGCCCAATCCGCCAAACCGGGCCAGTAAGGCGTAGGGATATCCGCCGCGCAATGCAGGAACACCGCGAAAGTCGCCTCCGCGCCCTCCAGCGGAATTTCGACGACGGCGCCGCGCAAATGAATTACGTCAAGTTCCGCGGCGGCTCCCAGATGGAAGGGAATGCCCCGGAAAGACTGCTGCCCGTGGCCGGGATCCGCCTGCGGACTGGGCCTGAGGACGTCGTCCAGACGGTCGCGGGCCAGATTGTAGACGGCCGCCAAATCGACGGGCGCGAAATGCGGGGAAGCGGGCGCGTTCACGTAGGCACCTCTCCTTGCGAATCTTGGCGGATGGCCGGAAGCGGGAGGGGCGCGGCCTGCGGACCCACGGAGTGGGCGTGCGCGCACGACCCGGCCGTCCAGGCCGCCGCCAGACGGGCAGGCGCAAATCCCTCCGCCGGGAAGTGTACTACCGCGCGCGGAGCGCGCGCGAACGGCCATCCGACCGCCCGGGCGCTAGCCATACCCCGCTCGGGTCCGGCGCAGGTTGACGCTTTGGGTCAGGCCCAGGGCGAACAGGGTGGAAATCAGGCTGCTGCCGCCGGAACTGATCAGGGGCAACGTCATGCCCGTGACGGGCACCACGCGCAGGTTCATCCCGACGTTGATGAAGACCTGAAACAGAATCAAGGCGCCGACGCCGCCGACCAGCAGCCGTCCGAACTCGTCTTCCGCGCGGTCCATGGCGATGGCCAGGCGCCACAGGACGAAGCCCAACAGGCCCAACAACGCCACGGAGCCGACGAAGCCGAACTCCTCGGCCACGACGCTGAAAATGAAATCGGTGTGGCGCACGCGCAGGAAATACAGCTGGCTCTGGGAGCCGTCCAGCCAGCCCCGGCCGAACCAGCCGCCGTTGCCGACGCTGATGAGCGCCTGGCGCACGTTGAACGCCGCGTCCACGTTGTCCCGCGCGCCCGGCGCGATGAACATGCTGAGGCGGCGCAGCATGTAGTCCTGCAGGGACACGAAAGGCAGGCCGGCCAAGGCCGCGCCGCCCAAGGCCAGGGCTTGTAGCCAGGTGATGCCGCTCATCAGGATCATGGTTCCGATGATGAAGAGCATGGTGACGATCATGCCCAAATCGGGCTGGCGATACACCAGATACAACGGCCCGGCCAGCAAGGCGAGACCCAGGATCAGGGCGGCCAGGGGCTTCCGTTCCGTGAAGAACCGGTTCAGGTACCAGGCCATGATGACGATCAAGAGAAATTTGCCCGCCTCCGTGGGTTGGACGACGGTATTGCCCACCTGCAACCAGCGCGTGGCCCCGTTCTGTTCCACGCCGTTCAGTTCCACCAGCACCAGCACGAGCACGAAGATCAGGAAACTGGGAATGCCCAGGAGGCGCAGCAGGCGGTAGTCAATCAGGGCGCCCGCGAACAGCGCCGCGAGCCCCAACCCCAGGAAAATCACCTGCGCCAGCCACCGATTCTGCAGCACGGGATCCACGACGCCGCGGGTGGCGCTGTAGATCATGGCGATGCCGAAAACCGCGAGGACGACCGCGGCCCCGACGAGCCACCAGTCGAATTCGGCGAACGAAACGCGGCGTTGCGTCGCGCCGTACATAGAACCGTTCCCTCCAGCTAGGGCGTCGCGGCGCTCGCCGTCGCGCCCTTCAACGTGAAATAGGCATCCAGGATGCGGGTGGCGACGGGCACGGCGGCCTCGGACCCCTCGCCGCCGCGGTACACGAAGACCATGACGGCGATTTCGGGGTTATTGAAGGGGGCGAACGCCAGATAGGACGCATGCGTGAGCAGATTGCCGTCTTCGTCGCGTATGCAATCCTGGATCTCCGGATCGTATTCGCAGAATTCCGCCGTGCCGGTCTTGCCGGCCACGACCACGCCGTCAATGGTGCCCCGCGTCGCCGTGCCGTGGCCCGCGTTGACCGCGTCCCGCATGCCCAGGCGGATCGTGTCCAGCGAGCCCGGGGCGACGTCCAGGATGCGCGTGACGCGCGGCGTGAACTCCTGCACCTGGCCCGTCAGCGGATCCACGATGTTCAACACCATTTGCGGCTGGTACAGCGTGCCGCCGTTGATGACGGGCACCAGACTCTGCAGTACCTGCAACGGGGTCGCCAGTATATACCCCTGGCCAATCGCCATATTGTAACTGTCGCCCGTGACCCAGTTGCTGGCCCAATTGATGCGTTTCCACTGATCGTTGGGCACGGGAAAGCGGACTTCGCCCGGGAGATCGAGGCCGCTCAGCTGCCCGTAGCCCAAGCGCCGGGCCCAGGCCGCCAGTTCCTCCTGTTCCAGGCCCAGGAACGAGCCGGGATAGCCGCCGCCGACGTGGTAGAAGAAAATGTCGTTGGACAGGGCGATGGCGCGCCGCAGGTTCAGGGGCCCGTGATTGAAGCCCTGATGATGGTTCCAGCTGACGAATTCCTGCGCCTGCGCGGGATCGTCGGGCGCGAAGCGATTGGGCAGGTAAATGGGGCCGTTATCCGCGATGACGGAATGGGCGTTGATCACGCCCTCTTCCAGGCCCGCCAGCGCCGTGACGATCTTGAAGGTCGAGCCCGGCGGATACAGGCCGCCGATGGCGTAGTTGATGAGCGGCCGGCGTTCGTCCTGCACGATCCGCGCGTACGCCTGCCCCAGGCCTTCGGAAAAGACGTTGTTGTCGAAAGACGGCAGGCTGACCATGCCCAGCACCTGTCCGGACTGCGGGTTCAGGGCGATGGCCGCGGCGTTGTCGGATTCCTTGCGCACCACCATTTCCAACAGGGTGTTGTACATCGCCTGCTGCAGGTTGATGTCCATCGCCAACTGGACGTCCTGGCCCGGCACGGGGGCCTGGACGTCGCCGATCGTGCGCCGCCGCTGGCCGAAAATGTCCACTTCGATGCTCTGGATGCCGGGCTGGCCGCGCAGGTTGTTCTGGTACAGGGCCTCGATGCCCGACAACCCGACTTCCTCGTTGGCGTCGTAGTCGTCCTGGGCGTAGGCCTCCGCCAGTTCCACGGGAATGGGGCCCAGGAAGCCGAGGACGTGACTCGCCACTTCGCCGTATACGTACTCGCGCACGGCGGATTCCAGCACCTGGATGCCCGGCAAGCGGTAGCGCTGCTCGGCAATCCGGAACACGTCCGCGCGGTCCACGTAACTGAGAATGGGAATGGGCGCGGAGGCATTGCCCTGCTGGCGCTGATGCACGCGCGTTTGAATGAGGGTCGCCAAGCCCTCCACGGGCAGCGGCACGTCGATGTCCGGCAGGCGCGCGCCGTCGGCGCTCGGTTCCTCCAGAAAGGTGACGGGAATGTCCCTGCTTTGCAAGGCCGCCAGGAAATCGGCGTAGCCGAAGACGCGGAAAAAGCGGCGTTGCATGCGCACGGCGGCCTCCGGATCCCTATGGATTTCCATGGCGACCAGAATATCCATCAGGGCCTCGAACTCTTCGTCCAGGTCCGGGGTCTCCACGTCGTCGTCGGGCAGTTCGCCCGGCACGACGGCCAGCTGGAAACTGGGCCGGTTACGCGCCAGCAACGTGCCGTTGCGGTCGAAGATCAAGCCGCGCGGGGCCAGAATGGCGACTTCGCGCAGGCGGTTGGCGTCCGCCTGCGCGGCGTACGCGGCATGCTCCAACACCTGCAACTGGAACAGGCGCGCCGCGAGCACGGCCAGAATGCCCAGGATGGCCAAGCGGATGCCCAGGCGGTTGGCCAGCGAGTGCTCTACCGTGGACGGCCTACCTAACATGGAGCGGAGCCGGCGCCGCGCGCCGCTGCGCGGCCTGCCACAGCGGGAGGACGAAAAACATCAACGCGATCTGATACAGGATCTGGACGGCCAGGTAATCCCGCATCTCGCGCAGCCACGCCCACGTCCCGGAGGCGACGGCCAGCGCGGCGTAATAGATGAGCGCGTACAGCAGGGTGCCGACGGCGGCCACCCAGCTCGGCACCAGGATATGGGTCGCCCAGACGCTGCGGCGTCCGATGCCGATGCCGAAGGACGTCGTCACCAACGCCAGGCTGGACAGCCCCAAGGGGCCCATGCCCAGGAAATCCAGCCAGAAACCGCCGATGAAACCCGCGATCATGCCTTCGCGGCGCCCGCGCATCAAAGTCCAGACGAGGACCAGCAACAAGACGAAATCGGGCCGCGCCTGGGCCAGCGACAGCCAGGGCCCCAGCATGCCTTGCACCATGGTCGCCAAGGCCAGGAGCGGCACCAGCAAGAGCATGAAGAACAGGTTCGTGCGGTTCTGGATCGGCTGGGTCTGCATAAGGGCGCGCTTCAGGGCGTCTCGCTTGCCGGCGCCGGCGCGACCAGGGCCGGCGCCGCGCCGAACGCGGAGTCAAAGTCGACGATGACCATCACCGCTTCCAGCCGGCGCACGTCCACCGCGGGCTGAATGACGGCCCGCACCGCCGTGGAATTGCGCTCTTCCTCCAAGGCCGTCACCGTGCCGATGGGAATGCCTTGGGGCAAACTGGCGCTCAAATGGGACGTGACGACGTTTTCGCCGACCGCGACCAGATCGACGGTCGAGATGAACTGCATGCGCAAGCGGCCGTCCGCCGCGCCCGCGACCTGCCCGCTCACGCGGCTGCTCTGCGTCAGGCCGCTGACGGAACTGGACACGTCCTGGAGGAGCAGCACGCGCGCCGTGCGCGGCGCGACGGCGGCAATGCGGCCCACCAGGCCTTCCGGCGCCAGAACCGGCATGCCGACGGCGAGGCCGCGGTTCTCGCCGGCGTCGATCACGATGTAATCCAGGAAATTGTGCGGTTCGTGCATCAGCACCTGGCCCACGACGAAGGCGCCCTGGAACGTGAAACGGGGATTGGCGTTGGCATAGGCCAATTGCCGGCGCAGGCGCCGGTTCTCCCGCAGCGTTTCCTGCAACGCGGCGTTCTCCGCCGCCAGCTGCCGGTTGGCGGCGAGCAGGGCCTGCTGCCGTTCGCGGTCCAGCCGGTTCTGCGCCAGCTGCTGGAAAGACGCGGGCAGGCGGATCGTTTCCCGGTACAGGCGCCACTGCACCGGCGACGCGAGCTGCGCGAGCGCGCGGCCGAAGGCCTGCAGCTGGCCCGAACGCTGCATCGCCAACAGCAGGAACGCGGCCAGGATCAGAATCAGCCAACGCAGGGTCAGGCTGGGTAACGGACGGGTGCGCGGCGCGTTGCGCATCAGCAGGCCTGCCTGGGGCGCCCCGGCAAGACGGACAAAACGTTCAGGCGGGGTTACCGAAACCCTCTTCGCCCCGCGCCGGTCAGTGTATCACGGTAATATTCCGGCCGTTCCAGGATCATGCCGGTGCCCATGACGACGGAGGTCAGCGGTTGATCGGCGACGTAGACGGTAATGCGGGTTTCGTCCTGGATGCGCTGGGCCAGGCCCTGCAGCAGGGCGCCGCCGCCGGCCAGCACAATCCCGTACTCCATCAGATCCGCCACCAGTTCCGGCGGCGTCTCGTCCAAGGTGTTGCGCACCGCCTCCACGATGACCTCCAGCGACGCGGACAGGGCGTCGCGCACTTCGATGGAACTCACTTCCACGGCTTCCGGCAGGCCCGTGATCAGATTGCGGCCGCGCAGGTACATGGTCCGCTCTTCTTCCAGCGGATGGGCGGTGCCCACCTCGATTTTGCACCGTTCCGCCATGCGCTCGCCGATGAGCAGGTTGTATTTCTGGCGGGCGAACGCGACGATGTCCTCGTTCATTTCGTCGCCGGCCACGCGGATGGAGCGCGAAACGACGATGCCGCCCAGCGAAATCACGGCCACTTCGGTGGTGCCGCCGCCGATGTCCACGATCATGGACCCCACCGACTCGGCCACGGGCAGGCCGGCGCCGATGGCGGCCGCCAACGGCTCTTCCACCAGCTGCACTTCCCGGGCCCCGGCGCTCAGCACGGCTTCGCGCACGGCCCGCGTCTCCACTTCCGTGACGCCCGACGGAATGCCGATGACCACGCGCGGACGGGGGCCGCCGACGATGCGGGGGCCGTGTATTTTACCGATGAAATGATGAATCATTTTCTCGGTGACGTCGAAGTCCGAGATGACGCCGTCTTGCAGGGGCCGCACGGCCAGAATATGGGCCGGCGTGCGGCCCACCATTTCCTTGGCTTCCTGGCCGATGGCGCGGACGCGGCTGCGCCGCTGGGAGGAACGGTCGATGGCCACCACGGACGGCTCGTCGATGACGACGCCTTTGCGGATGACATGAACCAGCGTGTTGGCCGTACCGAGATCAATGCCGATATCGAGGGAAAAAAGGCCTAAGAACCAATCAATGGGATTAAACACCCAGCCGGTTCCCCTTGTCGTGATGCGATGTGGCGACGATGCGCGCGGTAGAGGCCTGATACCATGCAGTCAATGCCCATTCCACGCTCGCCGCTTGGAGGGAAACAGGCGCAGGCAGTATAACATGATCGGGAAGCGCCGGCGCCTTTTGCCGAGGAGCCGACGCTTGCCGGGCGGCCGCGGGACGGCCTGCGCCGGAATCAGTCCCGGCAGCCGCAGCCAACGGCGTAGGCGAAGACACCATGTCCCGTGCGGAAAGGCCTGACGACCCCAAGCGGAGCGCCGCGACGGCGCGTTTCCCCAAGCTGGTGCGCCGCGCGACGGCCGCGTTGCGCGCCGTCCCGGACAATCCCGTAGTCCTGGCGAGCGTCAGCGGCGGGGCGGACAGCACGTTCCTGCTGCGTCTCTTGAGGGCCGTGGCCGAACGCCTCCCGTTGCGGTTGCACGTCATGCACGTCGACCATGGCCTGCGGCGCGACAGCCCGGCAGACGCCCGTTTCGTAGCCGCGCTGGCCGAGCAATGGGAGCTCCCTTTTCACGGCCAGCGCCTGTCGCTCCCCGCAGCGGGTTCCGGTCCGTCCGGCGCCTTCAGCCAGCAAAGCCTGCGCGCAGCCCGGTACCGCGTCTTGTCGGAGCGGGCGCTGGCTTTGGCCCCGGCCCCGCAGGTGCCGATTATCGCTACGGGGCATCATGCCCGGGACAACGCCGAAACGATCCTGATGAACCTGGCCCGGGGATGCCATCTGGGCGGCTTGCGCGGCATCGACGAGTGGCAGACGCTGCCGGCGCCCCTGTTCGCCGCCGTCCCGGACGCGGAGACGCCGCGCCGGATCCACCTCTACCGGCCCCTGCGCAACTGGGATCGGCCCGCGATCGAGGACGCGTTGCGCGCATGCGGCCAAACATGGCGCGAGGATCCGTCCAATCAGAAGCAAACCTACTTCCGCAACCGGATTCGCCGTCAGGTCATACCGGCCCTCGCCGAACGCAACGCCCAGTACATCGAGATGCTGGCCCGCCGGTCGCAGTCGATCCGGGACGAATTCGAAGGCGTCATGGCGTACCACGCGGAACATCTGGACCGTCTCAACCTCCGCCCGGCCTGGGAACGGGCCGGGGTCTTCCGGACCGTCCGGACGAACGCCGTCCTCTTCGACCAGGATCAGTTCCGCGCCCTGCCGGCATGGCAGCGGCACGGCCTCCTCAACGCCTTCCTGCGCCGTTGCCTGCTGGCCGCGCGCCACGAACTGAACGGGGACCTGATCACCGCGGACCGCATCCGCGCGTGGGCGCAGGACTTGTGCGCCGTCCGCCGCACGACGCGTTCGGTGCAGGTTTTCAAGGGCGGGCAATGGGCGTGCTGGCGGCGGCCCAATCCGCTCTTTTTCCCGACGCGTCCCCCGGCCAGCCTGCTCAGCGTGACCGCCGGCGCGGACGCGGACGCGCATTTCGACCTCCACGCGCCGCAACTGCCGGGCGACGGGCGGCGGCCACCGGACCCCTTCCGCGCGGAGGTCCTGCCGCAACGCGTCTTCCTGCCCTACGGCTCCGGCCTGAAGGGCTGGGTATTGCAGACGCAGGCCATGCCGGCCGCGTTCGCGTGGGACAAGACCCGCGCGCAACGTCATCCCTGGACCGCCTACGTGGACAAGGCGGCGTGGGATGCCGCGGGGCTGTGCCGTCTGCGGTCCGTTACGGCGGAGGATCGCATGCAACCCTTGGGCATGGCGGGCCAGAGCAAGAAAATGCGCCGCATGCTGGCGGACAAAGGCCTGCCGCCGGAAGCGCAAGGCGCCTGGCCCGCGCTCTTCGCCGGCGACGGCCGTCCGATCTGGCTGTGCGGCTTGCATCTGGACCAGCGTTTCGCCCTGACGCCCGCCACGCGGCGGATTGTGCAATTGAAATGCCTGCCCGTCGGGAACAGCGCAACGTAGACCTTCCGCCGCGACCGCGGCAGGGAGTCTCCAGCGGCAGCGGAGGACGGCATCCGGCATGACCCAGCATCCAACGGCGTTCCGGCCCTGGGCCCAGGCCTTGCAGGGCCCGTTGCCGGGCCCCGCCGCCCAGCAAACCATGGCGCCCAGCGTGCGCCGCAACGACCCGCAAGCGGACGCGCGCGCCGTCCGCGAAGCCGGAGTCCTGCTTTTGCTCTACGTCCAGCGCGGCGTCCTGCATATGCCCCTGATCGTGCGGCCGGACTACGACGGCCCGCACGGCGGCCAGGTGGCCTTTCCCGGCGGGCGCAGGGAACCCGGCGATCCGGACCTGTGGCGGACCGCCCTGCGCGAAACGGAAGAAGAGATCGGCGTACGGTCAGGTGCCGTCCGCAAAATGGGAGCGCTTTCGCCCATTTTCATTCCCAACAGCCGCTATCAGGTATCGCCTTTCGTCGGATGCGTGGAGGGCGCGCCGGTCTTTCGTCCCGACGCGGCGGAAGTGAGCCAGGTGTTGCCCGTGCCCGTACCGACCCTCCTGGACGGCACGCGGCGTCAACGCGAGATCTGGCGCATTCGGGGACAAGAGGTGGACGTACCGTTCTTTGCGTTCGGGGAGCACAAAATCTGGGGGGCCACGGCCATGATCCTGGCGGAATTCCTGTGCCTCCGGACTAGATAGCACTTCATCATGTTTCAATTGTGGGGTACAATTTTTGAGGCGCACGCGGGCGTCCGCGGTACGGAACGGCCAGTCAATGACTGTCTGGACGGCGTTGCGGGCCTCTGCCCACGCGGCGATCCGCGCGTGGACCGCGGTCTGCGCGGGGCTAGGGCCTGACGCGTCAGGCCGCTCAGTTCCGGTTCGGCTATGTTGATCCAGCTGCCGTGCCAGGGCGTAAACACCAGACGTACGCGCTGCGCCAAGCGGCGCGCTTCGGCCAGCGGAAAAGCCTGGTAGAACGAGACGGTAGTATGGGTGTTCAAATTGTCGCGGATCAGCGTCAGGCACTCGATCTGACGGCCGCGCGGGGGGTCCACTACGGCCTGCACTTGGCGCGCCCAATCCACGGCCGTGCGCCACGGGCCCAGCGGTTCCACGAAAAGTCAGATGGTGCCGGCACCGCGTCGCACGTATTCATTCATAGTCGCAGGGTGACGGGCCGTCCTGGCTGCGCCGGGCGCGGCGTCCGCGTTGCGGCCAGCAGATGTTTGGGCCGTTCGTCCCTGCAGAGCACGGGATAGCGCGCATCGTACGGCTGGTCGTAGAGATCCAGCCCCTTTTCCATCGGGGCCACGAAGGCAGCCTCGCGCACCGACGGATAGCCATGTTGCACCCGACGTCAGTTCGTCAGTTCGTTTTTCAGCGTGCGGCGCACGGTTTCGCAGCAGATCTCGGCCACGACCGCCCGGGCTTCCAGCTCCTGGGCCAGCAGGCGCAAGGTCCCGCGCGCACGGCCGTCGGGTGGTTCGGACTGGGCCCGCTGCGGGAGCTGCGCTTCGCCCGCGCCGTCCAGTTTGCAGGGCCGCGTCCTGGCGGCACCAGCGTCCCACGCGGCGCGCCGAGCCGCCTAGAGCGGCGGCAATCGCCTCGTCCGTCCAGCCCTCGCCCTCCGGCCTCTCGTCACATTGCAACAGGACGCGGACCCGTTCCATTTTCCATCCCGCCGGGCATCGGCACCCGCAACGCCCCTGGGCAATCCGGGTCAGCCACTGCCGTTCGGATGAGATCAGGCGCCGTACGTATGGCAGAGACATGGAGAACCATCGGCTGGCTGGGCAATGAGATCCGCATTTATAACCCGCCATCAAAGGACCAAAGGCGCCCGGCAAGGTATCGTGAAAAACTGTTGTATCCTGCGTTTTACGGCACGGTGCAGATGCGTGGTAAAATACCGCTAAGACTGTCGCCCGCCACATATCATGCAACTAAAGAAAGCGCATATGATCGAAATGAATCGCAAAGCATCCGATAGGGTTGAGCTACAGTATAAGGATGATGACTATTGCCTAGCCATCGGTAGAACCGCCAAAGGGGCTTGGGCAGTTAGAAGGTACTTCTATGGGGTTCATTCCAAAGGTACCGAGATAAGTATTCATGACTCGGCAGATGAAGCCATTGCCTTTGCCAAACGGTTTCTTGAAGAGGGTCGCGACGAACTTACGAATGCACTGGACAAACATGGTTTTAAGGCATAGCCGATACAGGATTATTTCCTTAGTTTGGATCCATTTGCGTTGACCTTTGGATTCAGCCAAGCCAGGTACCCACCAAGTACAGGCAACTTTAGGTCGCAAGATACGCATGAAGTACAGCAGGCGGGCATACGCCGCCAAGTCGGAACCTGCCGCGCGCTACAGCGTGGACTGGGGGACGAGGTCTATCGTAGAGCGGGCGTGCAGAAAGCAACCGGCGATCGTTGAGTTAGGTTCTGCGGCGCTTTGAGTACAACCAGAACCGGATAGCATTGAGGATTGGACTTCATCCCGCTTCCAGTGCCTGCCCAGTACAAAACCAGAGCCACTATAAAAAGATAATATATTTCTTTATTAGCATATATAACGAAATATATCCGTAAAAATCAGAGGCGGAGCTAGGGATGTCGGTCATCGGAGGCCGTCCGGGCGCGGGGATCGGCCCCAAGATCGCCTCTAGGGCAGGCAAGGTGACTTACAGGAGTCTCCTCTATCTCAACCCTGCCGTGGGTACGGGGATCGGGTTGGTACGCCCAAAGTGCCCGCACCAGGTACTTTGTCATGGTTCCCTTGTCAGAAAAAGTGAGGGCGACATACGGGGAAGAGATACTTGGGAGACGGAAGGATCTGTCCAAGCCTATGAAGGTGGTTGCGCGGCAGGCTGTCTATGCCGCGGCCGGCGCGGAGCTTGGGCCGGACGCGCCGGCCGGCTCCGCCCGGTTGAACCCGAGGTTCTCCAAGGCTGTCAACGAACATAACATTGGTTACATGACAATTTACTGGATCTGGCTGCAATCCTACCTCAACGCGACCTAGTACTCGGTCATGTACCCAGTGATGGGTTATAATACGGATCCTATGGCCCAGCCCACCCGACGAGGGTTTCGCATGTCCCTGAAATACGCCCTGCACCTGACCGCCTCCGAACGGCAAGACCTGACCCGCATCGCCCAGGGCCGCGGCGGGCGCCGGCGCCCGCCCCTGTGGCAAGCCGTGCGCGCCCGCGCCCTGCTCCAGTGCGACGCGGGCCCGCAGGGCGCGGGGTGGACGGACGAAGCCGTCGGCCGCGCGGGACGTCTCGGCGGTCAGCGTGAGCCGCTGGCGGCGCCGGGCCGTGGACCACGGGCCGGCGGCGGCGCTGGCGCGCCAGCCCAAGGCGCCGCGGTCCAGCTGCCTGGACGGCGCGGGCGAAGCGCAGCTCCTGCAACTGGCCCAGTCCGCGCCGCCGGCCGGCCAGGCGCGCTGGACGTTGCGGGCGCTGGCCCGCGAGCTGGTGGCGCGGGGGATTGCGTCCCGCATCAGTTACGAGACCGTGCGCCGCGTGCTAAAAAAAGAACTGACGCCCTGGCGGCGGGTGCCGCGCGGCTATCCGCCGGTGCCGCCGGAGGCGGACTTCGTGCTCCGGATGGAAGCGGTGCGGGACCGCTACAGCTGGCCCTACGATGCGCGCTATCCGGTGATCTGCAGGGACGAACACGCCCAATGCCTGCGCGCCGACCAGTGGCCGGCGCAGCCGGCGCGCCCGGGCCGTCCCGCCACCTACGACTATGAATACGTGCGGTGCGGCGCCTGCACGATCTGGATGTTCGTGGAGCCGCTGGGCCAGTGGCGCACCGCCAACGTCACCGCGCGGCGCACGGCCGTGGACTGGGCGCACCAGGTCAAGGCCCTGGTCGACCATCCGCGTTACCGCGCGGCCGAGCGCCTGATCCTGATCTGCGACAATCTGAACACCCACGCGTACCGCTCTTTTTTCCGGGCCTTTCCGCGCGCCGAGGCCGAGCGCCGGGTCCGGCGCGTCCAGCTGGTGTTTACGCCCCGGCACGGCAGCTGGCTCCACAGGGCCGAACCGGAACTGAGCGTCCTGACGCGCCAGGCCCTGTCCCCGCGCAGGGCCACGCAGGCAGAGGTTCACGCGCAGGTCACCGCCTGGGCGGAGGCCCGCAACGCCGCCCAAAAGGGCATCGACGGGCCGTTCCGCACCGCCGACGCCCGCGTGCGCCTCAAACATCTGTACCCTTCTATAGAAACATGATGGAGTACTAGTACTCCGTCATGCGATTTCTGTCAGGTTATACTATCGTTCTCACCGTCAGCGTCAGCCCCGACAAGGATTGCCTGTCTCTACAATACATGCGGCACTTGGCCGCGTCCGAACGGTAGTCTCTGAATATAACATGACAGAAGGCACATGACGGAGTACTAGGTCGGCTCCTGCCCGTTGCCGGAGGGATCTACCCGCGCCAGCGGCTTGCGCCCGGCCCGAAAGGCGGTCAGCAAATCCGTCAGGGTAGGCCACGCCGCGCGCGGCAGGGCCGCGAGCCGCTGCCTGAAAGCCTGCCCTGCCTCCAGGCCCCAGGTCGCCTGCACGAAGTCCGTGCGATCTTGCGCCTGCGCGTCCGCGTTGCCGGCGTTGCGTTGCATGAGATGGGTCGCGGCCCGCGTGACCATAGCGGACTCCAAGGCGGCGAAGGAATGCGATGCCGCTTGCGGCAAGGCCGCATCCGGCATCGCTTCCGCGACCCCGGCATGCACGTACGCGGCAAAATCCCGTTGCAAGGCGTCCGGCGCCGCCGCCAGCAAGGGTTTCAGCTCCTGGCGCAGGCAACGGGTCAGTGCCAGGCAGGCATCGGGTTCCTGAGGCCAACGGTAGCGTTCCAATTCCAGGGCGATCATGCAGGACACCAAATTGGCCGGCGGCCGTTCGCCGCGCGCGTAGGCATGAATGTCCAGGGTCTGGCCCTCCCGTTGCCTCATCACGGACAGCATGCCCGGCACGGCAGGCACCCACTCGTTCAGATACCACGGGCTGGCCCAGGGACGCGGGCCCGCAAAGAAAACCAAAGGCGCCAGCAGGACAGGCGAACCGTCCGCGCGCCGGACGGCGTTGCGCTCCAGATCCCGCGACAACATCGTCACGTACTCTTCCATGCGTTCCCCCATTTTAGGGTCGTACGCGGACAGGCATTCCAGCAACAGCACGGCATCCGGTTGGCCCGCGGCGTCGCGCACGAGCCAGACCCTGCCTTCCATGCGTTGCGCCACGTCCGACACTCTCCATGCGCGGCCCAGCGGCTGCACTTGGTCCAAGGCCAGGGAGTCGGGCAGGGAGGGCATGAAGCCCGTAATCAAATCCCGTATCAGCGCGCGGCGATGCATCAGGCGCCGGAACCGTTCGATATGCCGTATCCTCGTCAGAAGCGTCACCATGGCTGCCTCCTTACGCGCCGGGCGGGACGTCGGCCCGCGCTCCTCGTTTGCAATGCCGTATCTCACCCTACCGTAGCACATGATATGTATGCCGGCATAATATCCCAGTGCATGGTACAATGCCGTTGCTCTTCCGTTCGCCTGCCTGACCGCGATCCGCCATGCCTGCCGCCGCCTCCCGCTCGCTCCCCCGCGATTACGCGCGCCGGATCAAGCAGGCGCGGAGCCTCCACGGCCTGACCCAGGCCAAGTTCGCCGCGCGTATAGGCGTTACGTACGTGACCGTCAACCGCTGGGAGAACGAACAGACCCGTCCCAGTCCCCTGGCTTGGCAGCACGTTTTGGAGATTGAGGCCGCGGCGCGTTGGGCGGACGTCGAACCGGCTGCGCCGGAAGCGGTTCCGCCCCGGCCGCTGGATTTTGCCGCGGATCCCCGCGCGACGGTCGCCGTGGCCGAAGCGCATCGCCTCGCGCTGGGCCATCTCTGCAATCCCGCGTTCGCGACCGAAACGGCGCTCATCGATCCCCTGCCCCACCAGCGGGTCGCCGTCTACGAACGCATGCTGCCGCAGGCCCCCCTCCGTTTTCTGCTGGCCGACGACGCCGGCGCCGGCAAGACCATCATGACGGGACTGTACGCGCGCGAAATGCTGTACCGGCGCCTCATCCGGCGCGTGCTCATCGTGCCGCCCGCCGGTCTGGTCGGCAACTGGGAACAGGAATTGCGCCGCCTGTTCCGGCTGCGCTTTCGCATCGTCAGCGGCGCGGACGCGCGGACGGACAATCCCTTCCTGGGACCGGACAGCGACCGCGTCATCGTCAGCGTCGACACTTTGGCCGGAGACCGCGCCTTCAGCCGCCTGCAAGAGGCCGCGGCGGCCTACGATCTCGTCGTTTTCGACGAGGCGCACAAACTGGCGGCCCACCAACGGCCGGACTATCGGATCCGGAAGACGGCCCGGTACAAGTTGGCGGAAGCCGTGGCCGGCGGGGAGACGGACGACGATCGGCGGCGCCTGCCTTGGTCCGCGCAACATTTGCTGTTGCTGACGGCCACGCCCCATATGGGCAAGGACTACCCCTACTACGCTCTGTGGCGCCTGTTGCTGCCCGAAGGCCTGTCCACGCCGGCCGCGTTCGCCGAAATGTCCCGCACAGCCCAAAACCGGCATTTCCTGCGCCGGACCAAGGAAGAGATGGTCAGTCTGGAAGGCGCGCCCCTCTTTCCCCAACGGCTGTGCCGCACGTTGAGCTACGACCTGGCGCAGGGAGCCGAGAGCGAACAGGCGCTCTACGACGACACGACGGACTACATCCGGGATCATTACAATCAGGCCCGGATCTTGAATGACTCCGCCGCCCGGCTGGCCATGAGCGTCTTTCAGCGGCGGCTGGCCAGTTCCTCCTACGCCCTTCTGCGCTCGTTCGAGCGGCGCCTGGCGCGTCTGGAAAGTCTGAGCGACGATCTGCAGCACGGCCGCATCACCGAAGCGCAGCTGGAAAGAATGCAACGCGAGCACCGCAGCCCGGACGATCCCCTGGACGTCCAGACCGCGGATGAAGAAGCCGCGGATGCCGGGGAAGGCCATGAGAGCGTGGAAGCGCAAGCCGTAACCGACGTCGTACCGGTCACGCTCGCCGAAATCCGGGAAGAGAAGCGCAGGGTAGACGCGCTGCTCCGCCGCGCCCGCCGCCTGTTCGAGACGGAAGAGGACTCCAAGTTCGAGACCCTGCGCGAGGCGCTGACGGATCCCGCATACGCCGGGCAGAAATTCCTGATCTTCACGGAACATCGCGATACGGCCCATTTTCTGGTGCGCCGTCTGGAAGGCCTGGGCTTCACCGGCCAGGTGGCCCAGATTCACGGCGGCATGCCGTACCAGGAAAGAGAAGCGGAGGTCGCGTTTTTCCGCCGCCCCGCAGAAGACGGCGGCGCGCAGTACCTCGTGGCCACGGACGCCGCCGGCGAGGGCATCAACCTGCAATTCTGCTGGCTTATGGTGAACTACGACATTCCCTGGAATCCCGCGCGGCTGGAACAGCGCATGGGTCGCATTCATCGCTACGGACAGAAGCACGACCCGGTCGTCATTCTCAACCTGGTGGCCGGCAACACGCGCGAAGGGCGGGTGCTGAAGGCGCTGTTGGACAAACTCGAAACGATCCGCGGCCAACTCCAGTCCGACAAGGTCTTCGACGTGATCGGCCGCCTTTTCGAGAACCTGTCCATCCGGGATTGCCTGGCGCAAGCCCTGACGGACGGCCAGGCCGAGGCCGTGGCCACCCGGTTGACCGACAGTCTGACCGCGGATCGGGTCGCGGCTTTTCGCCAAGAAGAGGCCGCGCGCTTCGGGAACGACAGCGCAGGCCACCGACCGCTGACCAGCAGCAGCGACCAAGAAGACAAGGCCAGCTTTCGGCGGCTGTTGCCGGGCCATGTACGCCGTTTCGTGATGCATGCCGCGCCGCTCTTGGATTTGCGGATCGAAGGGGAATTGGACTCCGTCTTTGCCTTGGCGCCCACGCGGCCAGGCGCCAGCGATCCTTGGCTGCCGCTCTTGGAGACGTATCCCGAATCCGTACGCAGTCGGCTGACCCTAAGCAGAGACATCGACGACGCCATCTGGATGCATCCGGGAGAACAGGTATTCGACGCCCTGTCCGACGCGCTCACGGCGCGCTATGGCGACGAAGCGCTGCGGGGCGCCATTTTCATCGATCCGAAAGCCGACGCGCCGTATCTGCTGCACATGGCCTTGGTCTCGGTTTCGCAGTCCAATCCAACCATTGCCTCCGATGCGGAGCAGACCCTTTTCGTAACCAGCCACCCAGAGGAAAGACAGCTGCGCGATATTCGGTTGGTCGCGTTCCGCCAAACAGCGGACGGCACCTTGGAACAATGCCCCGTCGCATTGTGGCTGGATCTCTTGCCGGCAAACGACATCGTACCGAGCCGCGTTCCGTTGGCCGTCCATGCGCCTGTCCGGACGCAGGAAGCCGCGGCCTTCGTTCGCGACGGCGTAGCTGCCGACCTCGCCTTGGCGCATCGGCGAGATCTGCGCGCCGCTTTGCCTGAACGTCTGGCTTTCGTGAACCGCGGGTTCGATCATCAAGGCGCGGAATTGGCGCAACGGCGCACCCGCCTGAAGCAGGAACTGCGCAAGGGCCACGCGCATGCGGCCAGGGAACTGGAACGGGTCAAGTCGCAACAACGCAGTCTGGACGCAAAACGCGCGCGCTGTCTGGCGGATCTGGAGAGCGTCCCCGACCGCATCCAGGCGGATCCGGTCCAGTTTCTGGCCCATGCTCTCGCGGTACCGTCTCCGAAACCGCACGCGGCCCAGCGCTCCGACACTGAGGTGGAAGCCGTCGCGTTCCAAGCCGTCCGCGATTTCGAGGAGCGTTGCGGCGCCGACGTCAGGGACGTCTCTACGCCGGAACGGGCGCGGCGCGAAGGTTTGGGCGATTGGCCGGGCTTCGATCTTCTGTCCTATCGTCCGCACGCCCGGCCCCGCGCCATCGAGGTCAAAGGCCGGGCAGGCACCGGGGAGATTCTCATTTCAGGGAACGAGTGGGCCAGCGCGTGCAATAACGGGGACGAATACTGGCTCTACGTCGTCGTGGACTGCGCCACGGCCCATCCGCGCGTTTTGACGATCCAGAATCCGTTCCGGAAATTCACGGACCGGACGCTGGCCAGCATTAAACTGTCGTATCGCGCGATTTTGGACGTTATCCAGGAGCACGACTGATGTTGAAGAAAATACGCATCCAAGGCTACAAGAGCTTCCCTAGCATTGAATTGCATCTGCCCCGCCTCGCGGTATTGATAGGTCCCAATGCCGCCGGCAAAAGCAATTTTCTTGATGCCCTGCAGATCCTTTCAAAACTGGCGACGAGGCGGACGATATATGAAGCTTTCGAACCGCCTCATAGAGGTAAAACTTTGGAGTCTTTCACGTATGGTGCAGACGGCGTCAAGGGTCTATTGAAACAAGAGGCCTTGTCGTTCTCTCTGGAAGGCGACTTGCATCTTTCTGATCCAACGGTTGAAGCCGTTACTCAACAGATAAGGGAATTGCATCATCCGAGCGACTATGAAGAAGGCGCATCCAGTGTAGTCCAGGAACGCGATCTGCGTTACCGCATTGCGATCGAGATATGCCCCAAAACGGGTATGTTGAGCATAATCGACGAATATTTGGCGGCCTTGGACGAGTGGGGAAGCCCAAATCGGACGCGCCCGTCTTTCTTGGAAAGACAAGGACAAAAGACACTTCTGCATCGGGAAGATCAGGCACAACCTAAGCTCTATGACAGCCATCCAAACCGCAGTTTTCTATCTTTGCGGCATTATCCTCCGCATTATCCCCACTTGACGGCAGTTAAGCATGAACTGGAAAGTTGGCAGTTTTTTTATTTCGAACCCCGCGAACGTATGCGCGCACTCTACCCGCTTAAGGAAGTGCATCGTATCGGCCGCATGGGAGAGGAACTCGCCCCCTATCTCAATACCGTGCGCGCGCGTGATCCTAATCAGTTTGAGGGGATAGAAGCCGCTTTGCGCGCGCTCTTGCCTAACGTCACAGGAATTGATATTGACGTAAACAGGCACGGCGAAATCGAACTCTGTTTGTTGGAAAATGGAGTGCCCGTATCCGCGAACCTCCTTTCAGAGGGTACATTGCGCCTACTGGGGTTACTGGCCTTATCCGGCGTTGAGGAAATTCCGGCCTTGGTGGGGTTGGAGGAACCAGAGAATGGCGTACACCCGCGTCGCATCGAATTGATAGCCGAGCTGCTACGCACTAAAGAATTTCTTAAGGAAAGCCAATACATAGTCACTTCCCACTCGCCCATCCTGCCCGATTGGCTTGACAGCGCTTCCATATTGGTGGTACGGCACACACAGGGCCGTACATGCATCACCCCGCTCTCTCCTTGGCATCCCCTATGGACGAACAAGGGTCAAGACAACGCTGGAATCAATGAACAGGAACCGGTTTCCACTTTAGAACGCATCTTGCGAGGCGATTTTGATCCATAGCATATCCCTGTTCGGCGAAGATCAAGCCCACTACAAGGTAGTAGATGCCCTTGTCAGGCGGATTGCCGATCAATATCAAGTTGACGTTCAATTGCAGTGGCGCAACGCAACGGGTGGACGCGGCAAAGCATTGCAAGAATACCATCGCTATTTACGGGACTTGGCTCCTTTCGCAGGTCCAGATTTGGTTGTCGTAACCACTGACGCCAATTGCAAAGGCCTCAACGAGCGCATCAAGGAATTTCGCTTCAGACATTCCTCTGTGGCCACGGTTTTTGCCATTCCTGATCCTCATATTGAACGTTGGTTGTTACTTGACGGAGCCGCCTTCAGGGCTACTTTCGGTCGCGGATGCAATGCACCTGATCAGAAATGCAACCGCGATCGATACAAGGAATTGTTACGTGCGGAAATCCGCAAGGCAGGCAAGATATCCCTTCTGGGCGGTACTGAACATGCAGAACAGATCATTCGCCACATGGATATCGATCGGGCCGCGCGATCGGACATATCGTTTCAGCGTTTCGTCAACAGATTACGCTCCGTTTTCCGCGGATGGGCGCAATAGTCACCTTGCGGTTTGGACTTGTCGGCGTAGAGTGGAACTGTCATACCCATATGGTTAAGAGAACTTCGGTCGTAAATTCAACGGTCGAATTCCTGTTGGATCACATCCAGTCCCCATACTCTCAAGCGGGAAATCGTATCTATCACGTCCAGGCATTGGCCCTTGACTTGCGGATCGTCCGTTTGGCTATACACGCGAACAATCAAGCCTACCGCAAGTTTGGAACAGTCTGAATACTGCACAGATTCCACGGATGCGCTGTACAAATCAAAAAATCTCTTGCACGTATCCAAGACAAGACCGGGCATAGGCACCGTACTGGCGTACAGAGCCTTAACCAACGAATTGTGCTTGATGCCAAACGCGGGGCTGGTCAGGTAAGCTTGAGCGAGCTCCTGATACTCCCGCAGTTGTCGTCCTTTCAATCTATTAAAGCACCCAGCAGCTACGTTGCGGATCTGCTCATCGGGATCGGAAAATAATTGACCCAGTATCGTTGCGCACTTCGATCGGTAAGCGCTTTGTCCGAGCTGCGCGGCGTAACTCTCCGCGACGCCCAACCTGAGGGCTTTATCCCCAGACACACAACAGCGGACAAAATCATACGCCGCCTCCAAGGTAAGCGATGCGGAGCAGGCCAGACGAACTCCGACACGGTTGATCGTCTCCCTATCCGCCTCGATCATAGACTCGAGAATGGGAGCGAGCGGCGTGAAATGCGTCTGCAATGCATAGCCCAGAAACCTTTCGATAGAAGGGGCCTCCAGCAATCCGGGATTAGCGTCTTGGCACAGCGTAACGAACAGCTGGACGGCCAGCTCTCGATTATGCCGCAAGATACCCATTAGCGTTTGCGCGACGCACGCGCGTACGGCCATGGAAGGATCGGCAACCATAGAGGGCAAATAATGTTCAAAGAAAAGCAACGTAGAGGCATCCTGAAATATCAGAACTGCCATATTTGCAGATGCTACACCTCTCGTTGTGTTTATACCTTCCGTCAAAAGATCGTCTCCTCTGTAGGAGGCGTCATAAGGAGCTTGAGTGGCGTACCAAGCGACCATGTCCAACGCTTCCTCCGGTAACGAGACAGAGGCGTGCGATCGGTTCACTGCATCCGCAAGCAAGCGCGTAATCTGCCGTCCGTAAGGGCGGTCAGGCCATGCATGAATGTAGCGGCACAGGTTAACCATGGCTGTGTCATCCAAATCTGAACCGCATATTCCTGACAATATGGCTTCCAAATAGGCAGAATCCGCATCGTCAGGGATGCGGTGAGCCAAAGCGGCGAAACGGGCAGGAACTTCCCTGGTCAGAGTTTCAAGGACGCGAGACAACTCAAACGCGCCACCGACTATCTTCCCTCCGCGATCAACGCTAGACTGGTTGGAAGAGTATTTTTGCATGGCTCGTAACCAGTGACTATCTTGCATCTTGCGCGCCTTCGATTCAGATATAGGTGAACCGACCCAAAAAGCATTTCTGACAACCGGTCTTGACTCAGAGATCTCACCAAATTTTCGTTGCAATTCTCGTAGCCTTGACAAGGCTTGATTAGAGAGGCGAGACGCCGGAATGCAAACGAGTAATTTTAGTTGGGATAATCCATGAATATTGGAATCTCTAGGGTAACGCCTTAACGGTTCTGGATAAAATTCAAGAATGATCTGTTCCAGTTTTGCCAGATGATTTGAGGTGCAGTAGGGTGCTACCGCTCCTACAAGGCGTCGAGTCACCCAAGCCATACGGTGCTCATGCCAAGTTGCAAGCTGTGCCGAATTTTCAAGCAAATATTTGATAGCTTCATCAGCAAAGCGTGGGCCGTTTGCTCCGTACGCATAAAGCAATAAGCCCTGCAATGTCAGATAAGGAGACTCTCGTAATTCCTCAGCGTATTGTTGAAATGCGGACGGTTTGCATTCAGCCAACTTGCCTAGTGCCATAGCCATCGCGTTCAGGATATGATTGGCCAGTCCATATTTATTTTCGATACACAAATTTTTCCATACGAAATCTGTCCAAGGTGGATCGCCGATTCGATTGGCATTTAACTCTATGGAATACGTTACGAATGGCAGTACCCATTTAACGAATTTTCTGGGCGCATGCAAGGCCGCATCTAAGGCTACATCTCTATTGTTACTTCGAAGGAGGTAATACGGATCAACCGCCTGAAAGGGATGAGTCTCTCCAGCCTGTTGTGCCAAAATGAGTAGTCTTGCGCAATAGCTAGCGATCAATTCACAAGCCCACTCAGGATTCCACTTCCCTACGGCTTCGATCAGGTGCCAAGCGTGGCTGTGTCCGTCGACGAACACCAAGTCAGCATCAAGGATACCTACCTCAATTGCCTGGTATATCAATCCAAAGAAATCTTTTCCAGTTCTAAGGCCTGATGACCATATTATGATGTCTTGCAGACGTTCATTCCATGCTTCTGAACGACCGATAAACGGGTTCAACAACGTAGATATTTGGTCCGATCGGCCTTTATAAACGCTCTTGAACAAATCCATTGACTTGTCAATCAGCACGTCATCATCGCTGGCCAACCACTCATGTAGCACTTCCATGGTATACAGACGATCGAACCAGGGCCGGGATCCCCAAAGGACACCCCAAACATGCCCCGCAACGTCAGAATCCAACAACGTTTCCAAGATATGCCATTCTGCTGGCTTGGGATCATCCAGAGATCCCATCAAAGACAAGACCGCCTCTTTGAGGTGAAACCGTATGTCCTCCCGGGCAAGAACGGCCTGAATAGATGTCTGCGCCTTCAAGGGCGATATATCGCGTTGATAGAGCAGGCATTGCCTGATCTGAGAACGCAGAAACAGACTTTGCCCGCGGTCTATAATGTATTTCACCAAGTCAAAATCGTCAGATACCATCGTCCGACGCGCAAAGAGAAAATCAAAGAAATTTTCATGAAAAAATGAGATCCGAGGACCATCCCGAACGAGAATGTTTTCCGAGAGCAGAATTGATACCTCATGGTCAAACCCGTCCAGCACCGCTTCTGGAACGAAAAGCGTTTCCTGTTTGTTCATGTATTGCAACATACGATCCACTACGTTTTGTGCGTGAGCACCCTTAACATGCAAAATTTGCTTCTTGTAGCGCCAGAAGCCCTCATAGAGGTCTCGAGCCGTCCGAAAATGCATAGATCCCGTTGAGGAATTCAGCAGGGTATCGGCCAGCAACCTAAGATGGACGGGCAAAGAGAGCAGATCCAGCTGCCGGGTACTGAACTCGCTAACCTTCAGTCCCAATTGCGTAGTCAGATGGCCAACGGTTGCGGCGTCAAATGGTTCTACGGGAATTTCTTGGGCCATTCCTTGGTCGCTGACGAACTCTCTGAGTCGGTAATCGTTCTCGATATCAAACTTGCGACAGGCCAACAACACTCTCATCCTGGCATGATGCCGGGCCTGTCCCAGCATGATCCTTATGCAGTCAAAGAGATCGACATGACGCCCTGACGCCAAACTGATTGCGTCCAATTGGTCAATGACCAGCAAACAATCCTGATCATCCGCTACGGAGGCCAGCACGCTGACCGGAGAACCGGGCAGTCCCAGTTGCGTCCCGACTTCGCGCGGTGACAGGCATGGTTGCAAGCGGTCAAGCCGGAAGGCCAGCCAAGGCCAATCCCGACCCTGGATCTCGGTCAACACTTGAACAAGCGCAGAACTCTTCCCTATGCCAGCTTTCCCTGAAACAAGTACGATATTCCCTTCTTCTTCAGTATCAAAACGGTCAAGGATTTGCTTTACTTCGCGTCTCGATATGATTTCGCCGCCGATGCCTACAGGCTGCACTCCTGCTTCGTACCTTTGATTCTGCTCCGATAGGGCTTCCAGAACGGTGGGGTCTTGCGCCCATCTGCGCTCGTTGAACCCACGTGCTAGCAAGTGCTCTCGTATATCTGAAACGGTCAATTGCTGGTGAACTTGGGTCAAGGCCCACTGCGACAAAACATCCGAGACCGTAGCAGGATGGCCGTCAACCAAAACGTCCAAGCGGCTCTGCACCCATTCGCGCAGGGAAACTTCATCCACCATACGGACGCGTATGCGTTTCAGGTACTGATAGGTATCCTTTTCACTGGATGCCTGCCAACGTTCATGCAAATCGTGGAAATGGCGTGACCAGTTGTCAAATGAAATATAGGCACTTTGGAATTCTTCCCATGAAGCGGTGTTACGGGCTCGATCTGCCAGTTCCTCAAGAGAATGGGCCGCCTGAGTGGAGACGAATACGCAAGTCGCTACCGGGTTAGTCAGTCTCTGACGGAAATGAGATAGAACCTCGTTCAAATCAGCTAATGACCACCACCCTTTCCTGGTCTGCTGGCGTTTGATTTGGTGGTATTCAATGCCACCGGCAGTTCGTAGGCAGAACTCAATGCCTTTCCCTGCGTCGCCGGCCGGTTCCAAGTGTATTGATTCGGCTTCGCTTGCCAAAATGCATAGGAACGAGCGGACTGTCCAAAGTAACTCGTATCTCAGTCCAGATTTGGCGCTGGCTCCGCCGGGAAGAGGCATGGTACTGATCAGGAGATATTTTCTAAATGCGTCAAGCAATGTTGACCTTTCAGACTTGCCATAGCAGGATACCTGCTAGACACAGGAAACCCAAATAACCGCGGGCACGCGGCGTTGCAACGATGAACCCGCGGAGATACACTGGATACCATACCACCGCAGACAGCGAAGATAGTGTACGGCCGTCCCGCTCGAGAATCAAGGCTTCAATGCTTCGGTTGCCAAGTAATGCTGAGTTTGATTGGACATCCTGTGAGCCAATGGTTATCCTCCCAGATAGCCATCCTTTTCGCGGCTCCAAGATCTCCAACGACCGATACCAATGGCTCCGCATCCATGCTTTTCTGAATACATGTTCCGGCCTATATACATGGGCCATGAAGGAAGCACATGGCCGTCGATTCGTGGAAGCGTCGTGGGGGAGGGCGCACATGGTTGCCCCCTAGCATCGGCGGCAGGCCGCGTACGGGAATCTGAAAATCCACAACACAACGTATACGTTGAAAATATAGACAATGGCAAAAAAGAAGGGTACTATTATAGTAGATGGTGAGATTGGACAAGATCAGGGTGACGGAGATAACAGATGAGCAAGAATAAAGGCAATCTAATCCAACGTCTTTTCAATAGGCCTGTTCCTCTCTTGGAAAAACATGGAGGACATACTAGACCTACAAGGCCTCTACACCTAATGCCCAAGATACAAGTAATTCTTCCGGCAAGTCCTGATGCTAGAGATAAGGAAAATGCTGGCCAAACGCTATCTGCATCAAATGCGTATACAGAACAAATCTACGGCTATGGTTGATCATTCGCCTTATGTGGCCTTAGAAATGAAACGGCTCGCGATAGGGCGTTGGGCTATCCTGATCCAGAGCTGCTTTATCAAGCCTACATAACGATTGCTCGTGGCTATCCTACACTATTATTCAGATCGTCTCCGAAGCTTTGATGCAAAGTCGACGCTCGTTGCAATCGCATGGAACCGGTTGAATAATCACCCTAAATAATCATGAGAAATAAACGACTTATCGAGGTCGCCTTCCCGATCAAGCAAACTTCGCTTGCATCGGTTCATGAGAAGAACATGCGTCATGGCCATATCTCCACGCTACATATCTGGCCGGCAAGACGCCCTTTGGCTGCCTCGCGAGCAGCCTTGGTTGCCGCCTTGCTTCCTGCTCCTCATAATCCCAACGAAATAGGGTTGCTCTTGGAGAGAATAGCTGGAAAATCAATTGAGACAACCGAACAAAGGCATGTGAATGGGCACATGGTAGAGCAAACGAAAGAAGAGGCAGTCGGAGGCGTTCTATGTTGGGGGCAAGAAAACAGTCTTGATCTCCAGCGGTTTCAGGAGGAAATTCACAAAATCCATGGACGCGCGCCTAAGGTGCTCGATCCTTTCGCTGGCGGCGGAGCCATTCCTCTTGAGGCTATGCGTCTGGGTTGTGAAGTGACTGCTTTGGATATCAACCCGGTCGCTTGGTTTATCCTCAAATGCACTCTGGAATACCCGCAGAAGCTCGCGGGCCAAACCTGCTCGTTACCTGAATTCGTGCTCAAAGACTACGACTTTATGACAGCATTTCTCAAGGCAAAAGGACTCAAAGGAACCAATTTACATGCCTTTCTTAAAAAATTTACACAAGGCGATAAAGGTGAAGTCCAACTGAATCTCATGTCACGCGACGACCCGATGCTTGAAGCGGATCTGGCTTGGCACGTTCGGGTTTGGGGCAAGTGGATTTTGGCAAAGGTACGAAGAGAACTGGCTCCTTATTACCCTACATATGCTGAGTTTGAGCCGCTAATGGGCAAAGATTTTGAACCATGTTCCATACGTCTCTTGAAAGAAGATCGAGAAGGAATTCCACAGATTGATTCTCTGAATGCTGAGTTTGACGAAAGATATCTCAAAAATCCGCTGAACCCGCGTTGGGTCGCCAAACCCACGGTTGCGTATCTGTGGGCCCGGGCCGTGCAGTGCAAACAGTGTAGGGCAACTCTCCCTCTACTCAAGACTTGTTGGCTATGCAAAAAAGGTAAAAAACATGTGCGCTTGACCATAAATCCGGACGCGGAACGTAAAAGCGTTATCTTTGGTATCCAAGTTGATGCCCTCAAAGTTGGCAACCGACGGGTGCATGATAAACATATCGCAGCAGGTACTATGTCTCGTACAGGGGCGACCTGCCCTCTCTGTCAAGCCATTATGACAATGGAGGATATCCGCATTGAGGGTCGCGCGGGTCGGTTAACAAAAATTATGACTGCAGTCGTCGTCAATGGGTTGAAAGGCAAAGAATATCGCTTACCCACAGTTCACGAACTCGAGATGGCCAAGGTATCTAAAGCACAACTCCAAGGGTGCTACGAACATATTCCGTTTGGCTTGATGGATGAATCTACTCCCAAGAGCGGAAGTGGCGCAGCGCGTGCTTTCTCAGTAGCTGGTTATGGCCTTGACACGTGGCAGAAACTGTTCACGAATCGTCAGTTGTTGACTTTGGGTACGTTCACCCAAACTATCCGTCAACTTTCACAAAACCCGTTCCATCTCCCACCATTTTTCAACGAAGCTGTAATCGCCTATCTTGCGCTGGTCAATGATCGCTTGGCTACTTACTCTAGCACAACTACGTCTTGGGGCAATACTCGTGAATCGCTTAGAAGCACCTTTGCTCGATTTGCATTGCCAATAATATGGGATTTTGCCGAAGTTAATCCATTCTCCGATTCATCGGGCAATTACCTTGGAGCAGTTGAATGGGTATCGCGAGCCATTTCACATATCTACTCAGCTGCCGAGGCTTCGCCAAGTGCTAAAGTGCTTCGGCAAAGTGCCTTAGTGCCACTGGATAAACAGCTCGATCTTGTTATTACAGATCCTCCTTATTACGACGCTATCCCATATTCTGACGCAATGGATTTCTTCCATGTATGGCTTCGGAGAGCAACTCATGGGCTATCACCCGAAATAGATGCTGCTTTCCGTGAACCTCTCAGTCCCAAATGGGATCATGACGCGGGCGATGGCGAACTGATCGACGATGCCAGCCGCTTCGGAGGAGACAAGGCCCGCTCCAAAAAGAACTATGAAGATGGCATGGCGCGGGCATTCCAAGCCTGCCATAAGGTTCTGCAACCCGACGGGCGACTGGTCGTCGTGTTTGCCAACAAGCAACCGGATGCGTGGGAAACCTTGGTTTCAGCCTTGATTCGGTCGGGATTCGTCGTCACGGCTTCTTGGCCCATCCAAACCGAAATGACTACTCGCACTCGCGCCACGGCTTCAGCCGCCTTGTCATCATCCATCTGGCTTGTCTGTAGGAAGCGGTCGAATACCCGTCCAGGATGGGACAACCGCGTCTTGCAAGACATGCGCCAAAACATCATCCAACAATTGCGAGATTTCTGGGATGCGGGTATTCGCGGGCCGGATTTCGTGTGGTCGGCCACCGGCCCCGCGCTGGAAGCTTTCAGCGCCTACCCCATTGTCAAGAAAGCGAACGCCCCTAACCAGTTTATGGACGTTGCGGAATTCTTGCGCGAAGTGCGGCGGATCGTCGTCGATTTTGTTGTAGGACGCGTACTGAGCCGGGACGGTCATGAAGCAATCAGTAGTCTGGATGACGTGACTACCTACTACCTGCTCCATCGCCATGATTACCGCATGGCCGCGGCTCCGGTTGGCGGTTGCATTCTCTACGCGCTGTCCTGCAATCTTTCCAATACCGCGCTGGTCAATCAATACGATCTCCTGACCCAATCCGGCAGATCCTCCACGAGAAGCACTGCAGAAGACAATACCACCGAAGCAGTAGCAAGCAGCAGTTCCGGCACTACGGTACGGCTCAAAGCTTGGTCCCAGCGCAAAGGACGTAAACTTGGTTTGGAATCTCCAGCCGGCCAACCTATCCCCCTCATTGACCAAGTACATAGACTGATGCATCTGTGGCGGGCGGGAGATCAGATCAAGGTCAACGAATATCTCGACATGCGTGGCCTGCAACAAAACGGCCTGTTCCACCCGCTTTTGCAGGCGCTAATCGAACTGGCCGATGAGGGCTCCGACGAACGCTCTTTGCTGGAAGCCCTGAGCAATCACATCGCCGCGCGAGGAGACATCCGCGCGCCGAGCCAGCAGCAACTGCTGTAAGGAGACAAGAATATGCAGCCCTCCCTGACGCCTTGGCATGAGGTAGTAGATCTTCGCCACGACCTGAAGACCGGCGAACTCTCGCTCGCTATCTTCGCGGCCGATTTGTACGACGTAGTAATGCAGAAGGGCCACCGGGTCGTCTATGAAGACCCGCGGGAATTCTTCGCGCTCACCTACCCCACGTATCGGTTGCGCGATCTGGTCAAGGAGGTCGTTCTGCGGTTGGTAGGCCGGAGCGACAAGGCGTACCGTACGCTCTCCGTCAATTACGGCGGCGGCAAGACCCATACCCTCATCGCCCTCAAGCATCTGGTCAGCGATCCGGATCGCTTGCCCTCAGCACCGGCCGTGGAGGAATTCAAAGCGCACATAGGCGGAGACGCACCGTTGCCGCCGACGCGGGTAGCTTCCCTGTGCTTCGACAAGATTGATCTTGAGAAAGGCGCGGAAACGCCGGGACCCGATGGCACGATCCGGCAACTCAGGTATCCGTGGAGCATCTTGGCCTTCCAACTCGCGGGCGCGCAGGGCCTTCGGCTCATTCATGCGGAGGGCGAGGACGCGGAACGGGCTACGCCGCCGGCCGAACCGCTGTTGACGGAACTTTTGGCCTGCCCTCAGGCCGAAGGCCTCTCAACGTTGGTATTGCAGGACGAAGTGCTGATGTACGTCCGCGGGCTCGTCGAACACGATCGGAACTGGCGCGGGCGCTTGATCAACTTCTTCCAGTACCTTGGCCAAGCCGTCGTCAAAGTGGATCGTTGCGCCATGGTCACTTCGCTTCTGGCCTCCGACCAGCGGCAATCCGACGCGCTGGGACAAGAGTTGCTGGCGGAAATCGCCAACGTGTTGGGGCGCCAGAATGAAGAGGACGCCAGTCCGGTCAGCAAGGAGGATATAGCGGAGGTATTGCGTCGCCGCTTCTTCGCGCCCGACTCCATTCGCGAACCGAGCGTATTCCGGCCGCACGTGACTTCGGTCGTGAGCCATATCGCCGGTCTGGACGAACAGACCCGGAAAGCGCGCCAAGTCGAGGAAGATCGGTATCTGAAAAGCTATCCTTTCCACCCGGACCTGACGGAAATCCTGTATGCGCGCTGGACTCAGCTTCCCCGTTTTCAGAGAACGCGGGGCATTCTGCGCACTTTCGCGACAGCGCTGCGCGATGCCGCCCGGTGGGATGCAAGCCCATTGGCGGGCCCCAACATCTTCCTGAACGCGCCGGACAAGAACGATTTGGCGGAAGCTGCGAGCGAACTGGCTTCTTACGCCAGCGTGGACGACGGCGAAGGGAACCATCAGCAGTGGAAACCGATCCTGGAGGGCGAACTGTCCAAGGCGCGGGAGATTCAGACCGAAATGATCGGTCTGCACAACCGGGAACTGGAGCAGGCAGTCATCGCGGTGTTTCTCAGTTCCCAGCCCATTGGCCAAAAGGCGCTGACGCGTGAACTCCTGCTATTGCTCGGTCCGGCGCAACCCGACAAGATAGAACTGGAAAAGGCCCTCCGGCGTTGGACGGAGATATCCTGGTTTTTGGACGAAGTAGAAGTTGGAACCGGCGAAGTCCTTTCGGGCGGAACCTATCAATTGCCGAAAGCCTGGCGATTGGGTAACCGTCCCAATTTGCGCCAGATGCATCATGATGCCTGTGACAACCGGGTGCTGCCAGCGAGCGTGGAGGATAAACTCGAGAAAGCCATCCGCGAGGAGAAAGATCTCACGTCCGGAGCCGCGGGCGCGGACGTCAAAACCCATAACTTGCCGCAACATCCGCGTAGGGTCGCGGACGATGGTGTCTTCCGGTACGCCGTTCTGGGCCCGCAAGCCGCATCGGAGCCAAACCGTCCGAGCGAGGAGGCCCAACGGTTCATCAACGAGACCACCGGACCTGATCGTCCTCGTCACCATCGCAATGCGGTCATCCTCGCCGTGCCGGCCCGAGACGGTCTGGAAGCCGCGCGGACTCAAATCCGAGCCTATCTCGGTTGGCTAGAGGTACGCAGCCAACTCAAGAACCAGGCCATTGACGCGGCCCGCGCGCGCATGCTCGGAAAAGAAACGGAGACGGCGCGGCAACGCATTCCTGAGGCCGTAAAGCAGGCATATTCCATTGTGGTCACTGTCAACGAGAACAATGTAATCGCGGCATTCCAGGTCACGGTCACCGACGAACCCCTCTTCATGACCATCAAATCGGATCAGAGAGCCCGTATTCAGGAGACAGCCGTCAGCGCGGAAGCGCTCGCGCCGGACGGGCCTTACGACCTGTGGCGCGAGGGCGAAACGTCCCGTCGGGTCAAGGATCTAGTCGGTGCTTTTGCGCAAAATCCCGCCTTGCCCAAGATGCTGCGGCAGAAGGAGATACTGAATACGATTCTGCATGGCGTCGAGTCAGGCGTTTGGGTGGCGCAGATCACCCGTCCGGATCGCTCGCACAGAACCTTTTGGCGCGGGCCGATCGACGAACCCGCGCTCCAGGATCCCGGCTTGGAGATATTCCTGCCGGAAGCGGCCACGCTTAGCGAACTCGCGCCCGAACTCCTCGCGTATCAGAAGCTGCCGGGCCTCTGGGCTGTGGACGCCATTCGCGTCCAGGCCGCGCTTGAGTACTTTGAGGGTGGACGCGAAATAACGATACCTAAGGAAGGGTATGAGGAAAGAGTCAAGATTCCTCGTTGCGACGCATCCCAAGTCGAGGAAGCGATTGCGAAAGCCGTGGAACAAGGCCTGCTGTGGTTAACGCACGGGCCGACTTCTCTCCTCAGAGAGCCCGTGCCCGATGGCATTCTGTCTCCGTCGGCGATGCTGCAGCCGCCTCCCGATCCTATCCTCATTCAGGATTTGATGCCCGAGGCCCTCCCGGATGCCTGGCGCGGGGACAAAGCCAATGCCCTGGATCTTCAGAAGGCCATCTCGAGCAAACTGGATCAGCCCTTGCCGTGGTTTACCGTGCGCGCGGCTATCGACAGCGGAATACAGGCCCGCTGGATTGAGTTGAGCGATCCAGGCGCGACGACTTGGCCTTGCAATGCTTTGGAAGCCCAGCATGTGGTGCTGCAATTGCCGCAGAGCAAGGGTACGTCGCCTCCCCCGCCCCCGCCTCCTTCAGGGAAGCTGAGAGCAGAGGCGAACTTGGATACGTACGGAATACAGGAGTTGGGCGATCAAATTGGGGAGATAGCCCAGCTCGCGGTAGGCCACAAACTTGAGTTCCGGTGGCGGATTCGCCTTGAGGTGGAAAAGACTCCCGAACTCACGCCGGAGGCGATCAAGGAGATCAACGCGCGGCTGAGTGAAATCTCCGAGCAATTGCAGCTCCCCCGACCGGAAGCGCCGTCCTAACACCTGCGGCACTCCACGCGGAACCGATGCGCGACCGAAGCCTCACGGCCATGGAGACGCGGCTGGGATAAGCGACGACATCGCTTATTCCATTACTTGGCCGTCGGCCCTGCCGCGCGCGTGTCGGGAAGCGACCACGCGTCCACGATCCGCTTGCGCTTTCTGTGGCCCATCCGGCTCAATGCCGTCAGCGCATGCTCCGGGCGGGTAAACGGTTCAGAGGCCCAACGTTCCCGTTTGAGGTTGTACTTGCCCAAGGGCCATACGGCGGCATCGCTGATCGTGCGCGTTTCCGTATTGAAACTGAGGCCGAACGCAGTGACGAATTTCCCGCTCTCCCGGTACGCGTCGACGTAGCCCTTGTCCCACGCCTGGCGCAATGCGTATACGGGCGCGCGATCCGTTTTGCATTCCAGGCACAGGATCTGATCCTCGCTTTCCGCGAGGATATCTATGCGTTCCCGTAACGTGCTGACTTCGACTTGCACATGCAGGCCAGCGGACGCAAGCGCACTGCAAAGCAACGTGCGGTAATGCGTCTCGTAGTCATAGTCGGACTTCATGGGGCTGGGTACGGCATGGATGGGATACGAAAAGCGCTGCAAATGGTTGTCGATGCCGGCTACCAATACGCGCGCGTCGCCGGCCAGCAAAGCGTCCCGGATCGGCGCCGCGCCGCGTAGCCCGCAGGCTACTTCCCCGGCATGCCATGCCACGACTTCTTCGCCCTGCCACTGTTGCAGATGCGCGCAGTAGGCTTGGCGCACTTCCTGATTGGGGAAATCCAGCCGTAACGCGTCAGGCGGGTCCGCCTTGCGCGCGCGGACCAGCGTCAGATACCCTGCCTGGTACATCAAGGCCGTCATGTTCGGACGGGCCGCGTCATACCGCGCATGCTCCAAAAACGCCAGCGCGTCCATTCCGCCCGTATCGGCCAAAGGTTTCGACGCCTGGCCTCCGGCTCGCCACAGGCGAAACAGCAGATACGGCGTACCTGAATGCGACCAGGCGCGCGGCATCTCGTCCAGGCGCCACGCAACGCCCTTCTTCGCGCGGAACTTCTCGAAACACAAGGCCAGCGCGTACGGGTTGTACACCTTCTGCGCCTTTTTGCTGAACTGGTACCCGTTGTAATGCCGGCGCAAGGCTCTTTCCATGACCTGCGCGTTGCATCCCAGAGTGCGGGCGCAGCGTTCGATATCAGCCCGCAATTCGGGCACGGTGCGCAGTTCGCGGTGCGTGAAGCCCAAGAGCGCGTTGAAATCCGGATCGAAAGAGACGTCGCTGAAGTGATTGGCACCCGAGAACAGACCGGCATGGGCCACGCGCGTGATGCCTGTCATAAAAACGCAACGCATGTGTTTCCGGCTGCTTTTCAGGACGCCGTAAAACGCACGCATCAAGGCCAGAATATCGGGCGCGGCCTCGGGACGATCCGCCACTTCGGTAATGGGCGTGTCGTATTCGTCAATCAATACCGCTACTCTTTGGCGGTTATGTTGCTTGGACAATTCCCGGATGAGGCGAGCCAGGAGCGTATCGGTAGACAGCGCTTCGTTGACTTCCACGTCCTGGATTTCCGATTCGTCAATCACTTTGCTCCGGAGCGCCCAGGCCAGTTCCTCGCGGGACAGTGCATTCTTTATGCTCATGTCCAGCCTCAGGACGGGATACCGATGCCGTTCCCAATTCCAACGGCCGTCTTGTCCCATCCAGGTATCCTGGAACAGATCGCGGCGGCCTTGGAACAACGCCTCCAAGGTGGATACCAACAGCGTCTTGCCGAAACGACGCGGCCGCGACAGGAAAAGTTGCGGTCTCCGTCCCAGCAGCAACGACCCCAGTCGGGCCACGAGTTTCGTCTTGTCTACGTACAGGCATTCCGGATTGGAACGTATCTCGGGAAACTCGTCTATGCCCTCGGAAAGCACGCGCATGGGTACGCCTCCTCGCCTCCGCATCGTAGACAGGCTATCAGCTCAATGCCCAGCGAGCGCAGGAAAATGCACAAGCTGCGCCATTATATATAATCGTTCTGACGCGATCGCTCACGAGCGCAACGACAGGGCATGGCGGTTGCTCCAAGCCAGGCGGGGCATCCTGAACTTGCCCCATCCGTAGAAGCGAGCGGCTTTGACCAAGAACTTCGCACAAGGTGAACCGCGCGGGCATAGAGCGACAGGATCAACATGAAGAGTTCCAGGCAGATACTGATCATTGCAGGGCCCAACGGGGCAGGCAAAACATCCTTCGCTCGCAACTTTCTGCCCGAACATGAGAGATGCTTGCATTTCTTGAACGCGGACCTGATTGCGGCAGGCATAAGTCCTCTCGCCCCTCACCTGGCCCATATGCGGGCCGGCAAGATCATGTTGGCCTTGATCCGCGAGTACGTGGCCAAGGGACAGAGTTTCGCTTTTGAGACTACGTTGAGCGGACGCATCTCCGCGCGCCGGATCCCCCAATGGCAAGCCCAAGGTTTTGGGGTGAAGTTATGCTATTTGCGCCTGCCTTCGCCAGAAACGGCTATCGCACGCGTGAGGTTACGCGTTTTGGAGCAAGGGCATCATGTGTCTGACTCTATCGTCCGCCGTCGCTTCCACTTCGGCTGGTATAATTTTGAGAATGTCTATCGCGATTTGGTGGATGAATGGGCGCTATATGACAACTCAGGAAATCTACCGACACTCATAGCTCAAGGAAGGGCAGGATGAAACCTCGCAACAAGGCAAGGCAGAGCCAAGCTACGGCAGAACAGGCATCGGACTGCAACGCAGTCGAGGCCGTTCTGCGCCGAACGGCCATTCGAGAGAGACGACGCGCCTTTGAAATGGTCGGGGCCGTGCCAGTGTTTAAGGATGGCGAAGTCTTGTGGGAGAGGGCTGACGGCACAATCTGTCCCGAACCGGAGGCGAGTCTGGATGGGACGGTAATATTTCCCTCAGGCGCGCAACGGCCTCAATTGATTGATCCATAAGAGGCAAAGGTGCCTGTCGGGTCTCCGCCCACGCGGCGAGCTGCGGTCTCCGTCTCAGAGTGGTAACAACCCCGTAAGGCAGGAACGTATCTCAGGAAACTCGTCTATGCCCTCGGAAGGCATGTGCATAGATATCCCTCCTCCCCCGCCAAATCGTAGACGGACTGTAAGCGTAATACCCATCGCGCGCGGCAGTCATGCGCGCAATGATTCAGGTCGTAACGTATCGGTTGTTACAAGTCAAGCAGGACATCCTGCATACGCGTCCACGCGCGATGTTGTCTACTGCAACTATTGCGTGGCACCGTCATGCTTTGCATGATAGGCGTTTCCCTCTCGCTACCTTCTACCCAGCGTCCTGCGCTTGAACAGTATGAAGACGGCAAAGGCTCTCCGATCGCTTTCACTTATATGAGTGCTTTGCAGGCCTTGGATAGCAGTTTCGGCTTTCTCCAAGTACTGCACAACGATTGCAGGGGTGAAATGCGCTTCCGGATCGTAATCGGCGCTATGGCGTCGCTCTTGCATTTCGGCGAACGTCTTCCCGAAGTCCTGAATAGCCTGCGGGAATCGGGCCAAAACGGATCGATTGCGCGTGCATCGCTCTTTGGCCTGCCCGTGCTCCAGCGATCTGTATACTTGAAACCACGCGGGTTCGCTGCGATTGACCTCGGAGGAGCCGACCAAATGGTCAGCGCACAAATGGGCCAGCGCATGGAACATAGCGTAATACGCAGTGCTAAGGGCTCGTCTGAGGTTGGTTGGCCCATGGGGTTCGGCCGCATGACCGTTGACCAAATCTTTGGCGCTCCTGAGCAGATGATCTGGATTCAAAAATACGGATCCTTTTCCAAATGTCGGTTTTCCATCAGGGCTTCCCATTCCGACTTGAGCGAATAGCGGGTGACCAGGTAGAGGAAATCGTCTATCTTCTGCTCTATCAGCCTCGTTTGAACGTGTCGTTCAAAAGCGAAAAGCCGCTGGGCAGCCAGAAGGCTTCGATCGCCTTCGTACAAGATGGTAAGGACGAGAATAGCATCATCGTCGTGGTCGAGTTTCGGTTCAACTATAATCGGCCCGAACGTTAGGCCCTCCCCAAAGTGTTCCGTCAGCAGATCCTTGACTATGACGGACGCGTCTTCTATCTGCTCTGCCGCCACCATGTTCGCTCCTCCTTACGCTCTTATGAGGTTGGTTGGCCCATGGGGGCTCGGCCGCATGACCATTGACCAAATGTCGGTTTTCCATCAGGGCTTCCCACTCCGACTTGAGTGAATACTGGGTGACCAAGTAGAGGAAATCGTCTATCTTCTGCTCTATCAGCCTCGTTTGAACGTGTCGTTCAAAAGCGAAAAGCCGCTGGGCAGCCAGAAGGCTTCGATCGCCTTCGTACAAGATGGTAAGGACGAGAATAGCATCGTCGTCGTGGTCGAGTTTCGGTTCAACTATAATCGGCCCGAACGTTAGGCCCTCCCCAAAGTGTTCCGTCAGCAGATCCTTGACTATGACGGACGCGTCTTCTATCTGCTCTGCCGCCACCATGTTCGCTCCTCCTTACGCTCTTACTCTATCTGTCCTTGGCATGCATCCAGCACCTACTCATTGGGCATCGCTTCCAAAGCAATTATAAAACATCGTTCCTATTCGTTCCCACGGGCAACAGAGGTTTTCGCTTGCGCCTGACCACGATTTGCGTCCTTAACGAAACCACGTAGACAGCTCTAAGATGTCCGGGAAGGGCGTAGCTCCCGGCATCCATCCTCCATCCAGTGCAGGCGCGGACCAGCGATCCGCCTGGACGCGTCAGATCTGACGCGTCCTTGAGATGTTGACTGTACGCAACGGAAAGGCACAGGAAACCCCGTGCCAATCGGGGAGGCAAGGATACAATACGCGCGCACCTGCGATAGCAGGAATCGTCTCTGATCTTGACCGCTCAGACCTTGGGTTGCTATTGCTCCCTGCTGTTGCATGCGGAAATTTTGGCGTAGCGCACTTCCGTCCCTGGTCATTTCAGCGATCTTAGGCAAGATATTGTCGATAATACGGACATCTATCTTGACGCTTGGTGTTTAATGGAAAGTCGCAGGCATGAAGACCAAGGGCAATGCAGAGGAAATCGAGTGCTGGGATCGATCGGTGCCTCATCCCCTGCAACCGGCAAAGGTTTACGGGGCCCATAGGGAATGCCTTCCCCGTCTTGCTGCCCAACGATTGGGAGAGTGCATCGTACGCCATGTCCCGTATGCAGTTTGAGAACCCCGACCGCGTCTAAACGCTCCTTCCTTGGCTTAACGAGGTGAATATGGCTACCTTCAGGGCGAGCGTCCGCGCGGTCGATATGTTGGGGCGACAACAGATTGCAGGCATTCCAACGGCTATCAGCGAACTGTTCAAAAACGCCCACGATGCCTATGCCACGCAGGTGGAGATCGATTTCTATCGCCCCGAACGATTGTTGGTACTGCGCGACGACGGCCTCGGCATGACCTTGGACGACGTCAGAAAACGCTGGCTTGTTTTGGGAACCGAGAGCAGGTTGACAGGCCGCGACGAGCTCGCCGGCATCGCCGCGACGCGCGGTTTGTCCGCGCGCATCCCGATGGGAGAAAAAGGGATTGGCCGTCTGTCGATAGCCGCCATCGGCCCTCAGGTCTTGCTGCTTACGCGCGCGCAACGGCGCGACGGATTGCGCCCTACGGTGGCCCTGTTCGTCAACTGGTCACTGTTCGAACTGCCGGGCGTTGCGCTGGACGAGATCGACGTTCCGATCAGGGAATTTCCCTCTGATGGCCTGCCGACGGCTGACGACGTGCAGGGATTGGTCGCCCGCGTTCAAAGAAATATGGATCGGCTTCGTCCTCGCATCAACCCGGACGATGCCGACCGGATCGAGCAACAGTTACGTCAAGTCGCCTTTGATCCAAAGGCTCTCCAGAGACGGTTCCAGCACGCGCCGCTTAGCGATCCTGTGCCGGGAACCCAATTCTACATTCAGCCCGTAGTTCCCGTACTGGAAGAAGAGTTGGATGAATCGCAGGAACGCCGCCATGTCGGCGACTTGCACAGAACCTTGGTGGGATTCACCAACACCATGATACCGGATGGCCGTCAGGCGCCGATCGCGACGGCGTTCCGGGAACATTTGTCGGCTGATTTTTCTCGATCGGTCATCGGACCAGAGGCATTCTTCACGCCGGAAGAATTCAAATCGGCGGATCATCATATCCAAGGCGCGTTCGACGCGTTCGGCCAGTTCGTCGGTACCGTTTCCGTCCATGGCCAGGAACCTGAACGCCATGCCATCAGTTGGCCTTTGGCGCAGAGCCGAAAAACCCAATGCGGACCCTTTGCTATCCGTTTCGCCTACGTGCAGGGAGTCGCCCGCGAATCGCGCCTGCCGCGCGCGCAACGCGCAGCCCTCATTCGCAAACTGGAGCGCATGGGAGGTCTCTACGTCTATCGCAACGGCATTCGCATTCTTCCGTACGGCAACCCGAACCATGATTTCCTGCAGATTGAGGAGCGCAGAGCTTTCAGCGCCGGATACTATTTCTTTTCGTATCGCAGGATGTTCGGCATTATCGATCTGCCTCCGGAATCAAAAGAGCGACTGGTGGAGAAAGCGGGCAGGGAAGGCTTCAGAGAGAATGCGGCCTATCGCCAGTTTCGAGCGATTCTGGTCAATTTCTTCATTCAGCTGGCTGCCGACTACTTCCGCGACGCAGTTGAGCACGGCGCGCATGACCGCTTGGCTCAGGAAGAACGGGATCGACAAGCGCACGCGCGGGAGCATCAAAGACGACGATCGCGCGCGCAACGCCGAAACCTTGCTGCCGCCATTACGGAGCGCAGCGTCAAGATTGACGGCCATGCGCCGCACGCTACGGTGGAGAACGCGGTGCGAAAATGCATGGAAGAATTGAAGGCGGCCCAAGGCTTGGCTGATCCGGACGCCCAATACCGGACCATCATCCATGCCGTGAACAGGGCGCGGCAGCGGATATCCGAGGTGCAAGAGGAATACCGCATCCAGCGTCCCCCAGGCATCGGACTGTCCCAGGCGCTGCGACGAGATTTGAATGTCTACAACGCAGGCTATTCAAGACTTGTCGATGAAGTATGTAAACCAGCTGCCGTTCAGATCGAGAATGCGTTCTCCGCAGCGATCCGCGGTTTGAAGATTGACGCCGATCGCTGTCGTCAGTTTGAAGACAGCGCGCTCGCGGCATGGACGCTTGCCCGCTCCCAGGTCAAGGCGCGTGAGCAGGCCGCGCAAGCCAGCTTGCGCCAAACGAGCGCAAGGGTCCGCCATGCCGTCCGGGAAGCCATGCTTGGGTTCGAGTTGACGCTTGAAGAAGCGGCCCAACGCTTGCCACATGCGAACCAGACCCATCTCACCGAGGCCGAGATCGTGCAGTTGCGCCTTGATCTCGCAGCCGAGATCGAATCTGTCGCTCGGAAAAAGAAAGATCTTTTGGACGCTGTCTCGCAACAGCTTGAGGCTATCGTCGTTGCGCCTGACGGCTCAGGTCGCATGGCAACTCCGTTGGATATTACGGGAGCGCAAGAAGAGGAAATTCTCGCGCTCCAGGCACAGGCGGATGCCGACCTCGAATTGACTCAACTGGGCATGGCCATTGAAATCATCAATCATGAGTTCCAGGCGACCATTCAGTCCATCCGCAACCATCTGCGCCGCTTGCAAGCCTGGGCCGAAGTCAATAGGCAACTATCCGACGTGTATAGAGGCATTCGCAACAATTTTGAACACCTGGACAGTTACCTTGCCTTGTTCACCCCGTTGCACAGGCGTCTATACGGAAAGAAGATCGAAATCAAAGGCAATGATATAAGTCGATTTTTATTCGATCTTTTCAGGAAACGCTTTGAACGGCACCGTATTGCCGCCAAGATGACTCCCGCCTTCCGTAGTTACTCCCTTACGGGGTACCCTTCGACTTTCTATCCCGTTTTCGTGAATCTGGTCGACAACGCCGTGTTCTGGCTTCAAGATCAACCGTCGCCTCGCACCATCCTGCTGGATGCGCAAGGACGGGAGTTACTGGTCGCGGACAGCGGTCCGGGCGTGTCGCGGCCCGATCGCGAAGCCGTATTCGAGATGGGCTTTACCCGCAAGCCGGGAGGACGAGGCCTGGGCCTGTATATTGCGAGGGACGTTTTGAGGAAAAGCGGTTGGGAACTGGCCATTGGCGAGGCCGCCGAGAGGCAAGGCACGGTTTTCGTAATTCGGCCTGAACCCGACAACGGTCCCTGAACGCGCGGCAACGCCGGCATGTTGCCTAACCGCTCCGTTGGCCCGCTTGGGTTGAAAGAGCCTTGGCCTTCGCCTTGCGGCCATCGCGTCCGGGGCGGTCCGGTCCGTCCAAGGCCGTTTCGATTAAGGGAACGAGTTCCCATTCATAGTTGCTGGCAGACGCGGCCCACCGCTCTTCCTCGTTGGGCCGCTGGATGAAATTCAGTCCGACGCCGACCACGCGTTTGCCTTCCCCTGCATACTTGCCCCGATAGCCTCTGGCGAGGATCTGATCGGTGGCGTCTTGCAGTTTTCGATTCAGTTTCAGTTCAAATACGTAGACGGCATCGCGCGTTTCGACCACGCTGTCCGCCCGGCCGCGCCGGGTAGGCACTTCCGAGTCCACGCGCAGCGCGCTGCGGATCATGGAGCAGACCGTATGCAGCGCCAGTTGAAAATGACTTTCCGTTTGCAACAGCGCATACGGCACTCTGTCCAGTATGCGGTCGAAGTCGGCTATGGCCTGCCCGCAGTCTCCTCGCTGCAAAGCTTCCGTCATGGAAAGCATGAGGGCCCGCTCGCGGCTGTCCTTGGCGACTTGTTTGCCCAGATAAGCAAAGAACAGCCCTTCATGGAGAGAAGCCTCCACTTCCAGATTGGGATAGTCCAAGACCGTTTTGCCATTCTCCTGCCTGAGCGTCAGAAAACCGGTTTGATACATCAGGGCATTCAACGTGGGGCGTTGCAAGTCGAAGGAAGCGCGTACGTCGGCCGCATGATAGTCGACGTCCTTCATCGTTTGTCCCTGCTCTTGCATCAAACGGAACAGAAAACAAGGCGGTCCGGTGCCGATCCAGGGCCGCGGAAACTCCGTCGCGCGGATGGCCTGCGCGTATTTCGGGCGCGTCAAGCGCGATAAAGCCGTCAAATAGGAAATCGGGTTATAGACCCATTCACTGGCCGCCGCGAAGCAATAACCGTTGTAATGCTTCCGCAGGGTTTCCCGCATAGCCGCAGGCGAGCACGCGTAATTACGGGCGGCTTGATCGATATGGCGACTCAAAAAACGGTCGATCTCCGTCTCCGTAAAGCCGCACACCGCTCCGTAGTCCGGATCGGCGGACAAATCTCGCAGGTTGTTCAAAGCCGAGAACAAACCGGCGCCGGCAATCTGCACGATGCCCGTAATGAAAACGAAGTGGATCGCGTCGTCCCAGTTTTTCAACGCGCGATAGAAATTGCGCAGATAGAATAGAACCTGCTGTTGATCCTGCGGCGAAAACAGCGGATTGGCCAGCATGTCCGTCAAGGGCGCGTCATATTCGTCCACGAGAATCGCGAATCGCCCGCGCTGATTCTGCAAATGAGCGCACAGGTCATCCAAGGCGCCCCAAGGCGGTATGGTCTCTGACGGTTCAAAGTCGAAGCGCTGCGATTGGCGACGCACCAGGCGCGACAATTCGCTCCGCACTTCCTGCGGCGTTTCGCCCCCGACCCGCGCCATGTTCAAGACCAAGGCGGGCACGCGGGGTACGTGCGCCAGGAAGCCCGACTTTTCAATATCCAACCCGCGGAACAAATCATCGTCAGCACGCTCAAAGAGACGGGCCAACGCGGACACCAGGAGAGACTTGCCGAACCGTCGGGGACGCGCGAGGAATGCATAGCGCGTGCGTTCCTCCAACAGGGCCTGAATGTAAGCGGTTTTATCGACGTACGCTTGGCCTTGCGCGCGTATGGCGGCAAAGTTGGCCGTGTCAAGCGCAAGCGGCGGCAGAGACGGCATGGGACGGATTCCTGCGCGGGCTTTCCTTACAGCTGACAAGAAATACTCCAAGCGCAAGGAATTATCGCCGATCTTTGGCGCTGGATAACAATCCCGTTCGCGTCAAGCGTCTACGAGACAAGAACGAGGTACAATGGCTTCCTGGGCGTCGAAATTCCCCCTAAGGCGATTATGCATGACATCGGCAGGTTCGCCCGGATGCTGACGATGACCGCCTTGCGCCGTGCAGTCGTTGCGGTTCGGGACAGCGCGTAAAGTGCCGACAGCGTTAGGTTGATCAATGGCAAGCGACGGCACCGCCATTCTGCATCCCTGCGGCCCCGACCCGCAGGCTATTCGCACCGCGCGCGCGGTGCAACGCGCGCGTCCGTCCAGCACGGTCATTCTGTTTGGTTCGCGCGCGCGGACGGACTGGAGCCCTTCATCCGACATTGACCTCATGCTCGTTGAAGATGCGCCCTGGGTCCGTCGCGCCTGCCGCGACCAGGCGTATCGGATGGCGTGCGCGGAATACGTAGGCGAGCCGCCTGCCCTTGACATCAAGTTCATCGCGCCTACGGATTATCGCGAGCAAGTTCTGCACAGCCGTAACCGTATAGGCGCCGTAGCGCACCGCGAGGGAATCACCATGCGCGATTGGGAAGCCCCGACCGGAGGACACGCGGCCAAGGACAAGCCGAACCCCGCAAACAGCGAACGCGCAGAACTGGAAGAGAGATTGAACGACGCCCATGTTGGCTATGAGGCGATGCAGGGGCTCTTGCACCGCGGGATAGGCACGAAGGCCACGTTGCTCCAAGCGCATCAGGCGTTGGAGCATGGCTTGAAAGCCTTGACGGTGGCCTATGGCCGCGAGTATCCGCGCCGCCATGACTTGCAGTCTTTGGCTGACCAATGCGACATCAATTTGAAAAGCGATCGGCAATGGCTGGACGAATACGCACGCGGAGCGCGTTACGGAACCCCGTCTTTCCCGTCGATTGACTTCAGGGCCATGGCCAATGAAGTGACGGATGATATGGAAGCGATATTCCAACGGATAGCCCAACTTACGGAAATGAACCCGCGGGAGACGAAGGACGCGTCAGCGCCCCATCGCTGGTAGGCGCAGCGGGAAGGCGAACGCAGCGCGCTTCCGCCTTAGCTCCCCGGTGCAGGCCGGTACCTGCCAAGTCCACTGGGGCGATTCAGGTTTTTCCGCCTGAATGCGTCTTTACTCGGACGCGTATGCCTTCAGAACGCATGCCAAGCAACGATAACCGCTTCTTCAGGGCTGCCAGAATCCGCAGTTGACCTTCATCAGGCCAATCTATACTGTACGGAAGCCGGCAAAGTCAGACGCGGGGCCGCGCCGATCCGCCTGATTAAATACGGCCCTCGCCCAAAGCGCCGCACAGCGTCTTCCGCCGTCCGTTCGAACGATTCTCAACTCTTCGTCATACAGAACGACCCATTCGCCAAAGTGTTCCAGTTCAAGATCGTTGCGCATGCGTTCATAGGCTTCCATCTGCTTTTTCAATGCAGTCATGGGTTCCGTTCCTTCTTGATCCAGCCATCGCGCCCGTTCCGTCAAGAGCGCGCAAGCAGATTGTAAGCCTTTTCATGCAGGAGAGCGCGTACGGTTCGTCCGTACCGCCAAACCGGCCCGCGCGAACAAGGCCGCCTTCGGAGAGCAAGCAAGACGACGCCTCGCTCCTCACGCGGCCTCCGGCGCGCGCAGACGCACGCGCTGCCTATTCATCGCTTCCGACGCGCCAACCGCGTCCCAACGGAGGTTGAGACGCAACGCCCAAGGGACAAGATATCCCGCTGACTTCGGGAGAAGTTAGCCGTAGGTGCGCACCCGCGCGGCATCCCCTGACGGGCCTTCCGCCATAACGGCAGCTATCTCCTGCAGCGCGCGTGCGATGTCGGAGGCGCTGACGTCGCAATTCAGGACGGCGCGCATGGTCGCGCCGTCAATCGGATTCATCAGGATATGCCTGTCCTGCATCCCGGCCGCCAGTTGCACGGGCGAAATCCGGTCGCTGACGACCTGGAAGTAGACGATGTTGGTCGTCACCGCGTCGGCATTGATCGCAAGGCCCGGAATGTCCGCCAGCCCCTGGGCCAGCGCCTGGGCGTTGTCGTGATCGTCCGCCAGGCGTTCCACCATGTCCGTGAGGCTGATGAGGCCGGCCGCCGCCAGCACGCCGGCCTGGCGCATGCCGCCGCCGACGATTTTGCGCATCCGGCGCGCCCGTTGGATAAACGCAGCGCTACCGGCCACTACCGAGCCGACAGGGGCGGCCAGCCCTTTGCTGAGGCAGCAACTGACGCTGTCCACCCGCCGGACCAGATCCGCCGGGGACTGATTCAGGGCCACCGCGGCATTCCAGAGGCGCGCGCCGTCCATATGCAGTCGCAGGCCGCGTTCCTGGGCCAGATCCGCGACCTCCTCCACGTAGGCCGGCGCCAGGGGCGCGCCGCCGCAACGATTGTGCGTGTTCTCCAGGCAAATGAGCCGCGTCACGGGAAAATGTTCGTCGTCGCCGCGAACGTTGTCCCGGATTTGATCCAGGGCCAGCGTGCCGTCCGGCTGGTTGGGCAGGGTCCGCGGATGCACGCCGCCCAATGCGGCGGAGCCGCCCTGTTCGTACAGGAAAATGTGGGCGCGGTCGCCCACGAGCATTTCGTCCCCGCGCCCGCAATGGGCCAGGACGCTGATCAGATTGCCCATCGTGCCGCTGGACACGAAGACGGCCGCTTCCTTGCCCAGCATCTCGGCCGCGAGGGCTTCCAGGCGGTTGACGGTCGGATCCTCGCCGTACACGTCGTCGCCCAGTTCGGCCTGCGCCATGGCGGCGCGCATGGCCGCCGTGGGTTGCGTGACCGTGTCCGAACGCAAATCAATAACGGGTGGGTGGTCGTTCATGCTTTCTTGTCCGCCGCGCAGGTCTCAAGCGAAGATTACAGACGGCCCTTGGTGCTGGGCACGTCTTGGCGCCGCGCGTCATGGGCCGTCGCCAGATCCAGAGCCCGCGCCAACGCCTTGAAGATGGCCTCGGCCTTGTGATGGTCGTTGTCCCCGTACAGCACCTCTACGTGCAGATTCATCGCGGCCTGCATGGCCAACGTCTGCATCAGGTGCCCAATCAGATCCGTGGAGAGCTGCCCTACTCTGTCGGTACCGAAGGCGCACTTGAAGACGCAGTAGGGGCGTCCGCTCAGATCCAGCGCCACGCGCGCCAGCGTTTCGTCCATGGTGACGTAACTGTGCGCGGTGCGCGCGATGCCCTGCTTGTCGCCGAGGCCTTGGGCCAAGGCCTGGCCCAGGCAGATCATGACGTCTTCGGCGGAATGGTGCTCGTCCACCTCCAGATCCCCTTGGCACGTCACCTCCAGATCGAAGAGGCCGTGATGCGCGAACAGCGTCAGCATATGGTCCAGAAAGCCGAGGCCCGTTTCCGCGCGGGCGCGGCCTTGGCCGTCGACGTTCAGGGACAGGCGCACGCGCGTTTCGCGCGTGGCGCGCTCCACGGTCGCCGTGCGCGCGGGCGCGGGAGTCATGCCTTTTCCTCGTCCATCTTGCGGAGCGCCGCCATCAGCAGGTCGATCTGTTCGGATCGCCCCACGGAAATCCGGATGCAGTCCTGCAAACCGGGTTTCTGGTAGTAGCGTACCAGAATGCCTTCCGCGCGCAGGCGCGTCCGCACCTTTTCCGCGGCGCGGCCTTGCACCTGGCACAGAATGAAGTTGGCTTCCGACGGATAGGGGCGCAGGAAAGAGATCGTCTGCAACGCGGCGTACAGGGCGTCGCGGTCCCGGCGCATGCGTTCCACGACGGCGGCTACGGCTTCCCGGCGTTCAAGGCCGACCAGGCCCGCCACGGAGGCCGCGACGTTGACGTTGTAGGGTTGCTTGAACTTCCACAACTGGGGCATGAGCCAGTCGGGAAACACGCCGTACCCCAAACGCAGGCCGGCCATGCCCAAAGCCTTGCTGAAAGTGCGCAGCACGCACAGATTGGGATGCGCCGGCACCCAATCCATGCGGGAGGCGCGATGCGCGAAATCGACGTAGGCCTCGTCCAGGACGACCATGACCGGCAGCGCGAGCAGCGCCCGCAGATCGGCGTCGGGCAGCCAGGTGCCGGACGGATTATTGGGAGACGTGGCGAAAATCAGCTTGATGCGTCCCTCTGCCGCGTCCGCGTTCCGTTCCACCGCCCGCGTCACGGCCTCTATATCCACCGCGAAATCGGCTTTCCGCGCCACGGCATGCACGCGCGCGCCTGCGAGTTGCGCATCGAAACTGTACATGCCGAACGTCGGCGGCAGATCGATGATCCCGTCCGCGGGCGTCAGGAACATCCGGCAGAGGTAATCCAGCAGTTCGTCCGCGCCGCTGCCGACCGCGATGGAGGCCAAGGGCACGCCGTACGCCTGGCTGATGGCCTGGCGCAACGCCCTCTGTTCCGGGTCCGGATAGATGTGGTAGTAGGGGTATTCGGCCAGGGCGTCCAGGATCGCCTGCGGCGGACCGTAGGGGTTCTCGTTGGCGTCCAGTTTGACGATGCGCCGGGGACTGCGCCCGAGTTCCTGGCTCAGCACCTCGAAGGGCTGAATGGGCACGTATTCTTCCAGATCCTGCAGCAGAGGGTTGAGCAGGGAAGACGGATGGCTCATGGCTCGGGCGTCCAGCGCTGGGTTACGGCCTGGGCGTGCCCGTCCAGGCCTTCCGCGGCGGCCAACCGGGCCGCCGCCGGTCCCAGCGTTTCCAGAATGTTGCGATTCAGCCCGAAGACGCTGATCACGCGCACGAAATCCAGGACGTTGAGCGCGCTGCTGAAACGGGCCGAACCGTTGGTGGGCATGACGTGGCTCGGGCCCGCCACGTAGTCGCCCAACACCTCGAAACTGTCGTGCCCGAGGAAAATGCCGCCGGCGTTGCGAATGCGGTCCAGGTAGGACCAGGGATTCGCCAGCATGAGGCAGAGGTGTTCCGGCGCATAGGCGTTGGCCAGCTCCAGCGCCTCGTCCAGGGAAGCGGTGACGACGATGCCGCTGCTCCGCGCCAGGGAGCCGGCGATGATCTCCGCCCGCGGCAGCGCTTCCAACCGCTGGCCTACGGCCGCCTGCACGGCTTCCGCCACCGCGCGGCTGGGCGTAAGCAAAAGGGCGCTGGCCAATACGTCGTGCTCCGCCTGGGCCAGCAAATCCGCGGCCAAGGCGTCGGGATCGGCCGCGGCGTCGGCCAGGATCAGGGTTTCCGTCGGCCCCGGCAAGCCGTCGATGCCCACCTGTCCGTACAACTGTTTTTTGGCCAGGGTCGTGAACAGGCCGCCCGGTCCGCAGATCTTGTCCACGGACGGAATCGACGCGGTGCCGTACGCGAGGGCGGCGATGGCTTGCGCCCCGCCCGATACGTACACGGACTTCAGGCCCGCGACGTGCGCGGCCGCCAGAATGACGTCATGCGGCCATCCGCTCTCTGACTGGGGAGGCGTAATGACGGAGATGGAGGGCACCCCCGCCACCTGGGCCGGAATGACCGTCATCAAAAGCGTGCTGGGCAACGGCGCCGTGCCGCCGGGACAATAGATGCCCACCCGGTCCACCGGTCGCATCACCTGTCCCAAGGTGCCTTCCGGGGAATTGTCGATCCAGCTCGTGCAGGGCTGCTTGCGATGAAACGCGCGGATGCGGTCCCGCGCCAGCTGCATGGCCGCGGCCAGCGTCGGGGAAATTTTTTCGTAGGCTTTGCCCAGGCACTCCGCGTCGACGACCAACGCCGCGGGCGCGGCGCCGTCCAGTTTGACGCCCCATGCGCGCAAGGCCGTATCGCCGCGCTGCCGAACGTCTTGCAGGATTTCCCGGGTCGCCTCATCCGCCGTCACGCGGCGACCGAAAAGGCCGTCCAGTTCCTCTTGCAGAGCATCGGGCAACGCCATCTCCTGAAACGGCTGGCGCCGGAGCAGGGAAGCCCTCGCTTCCGCGGTCGTCAGAATGCGCATGGATTTCTCAATCGGCAGGCTTGAGCCCGCGGGGAGACGGATGGAAGACTACGGCGTGCTTCTGCAAACGGCCCTTTCGATAGCAGAACTTGCCGGAAAAGAAATGCCCTTGCCGCAACCAGGGCAGGAAGATCCGATCCCCTTCCCACAGATTCAGGTCCAGCAAGGCGTCGTCGTCTATCCATTCCAGCCGCCCTTCCGGCGAGTCAATCAGCGCGCCGCTGAATTCCGTCGCCGAGAATACGAAGACGTACCAATCGTCCACTTCGTCGAAGGCGGGAAAGGTCAACATGCCGTGCAGACGCGGCGCGCGGATTTCCAGACCGCTTTCCTCCCGCACTTCGCGCACGACGCATTCCTCCGGGGTTTCCCCGGTCTCGAACTTGCCGCCCAAGCCGTTCCATTTCCCTTCGTGGAAGTCGTCAGGCTTTTTGTTGCGAAACAGCATGAGCGTCTGGCCCGCGCGTCGCACGTAGCAAAGCGTTCCCAGTTTCATGGGGCGACACCGCGCAGCAGATAGCTGGTCAGGCTGCGCGGCATACGCGCGTGAGCGAAGATTTGGATCATGGAGCCTCAGGCCCGTGCGTTACGGCACAACCTTATATTCTTTTATGCCGTGCGCCGATTGCGCATACGGCATGGCTGGCCTCAATTGTCGATGCGGGCTTGCAAGGTCGCTTGGCATGATGGCAACGCAACTCAGTTGCATGCCCGTAGGCCAAAGCGATTTTCCGCATCTCAAATCTTCCGCTGCATCCGCTTTCGGTCCCAAGCAGGCGCTGAAGCGCGAATGCAGAGCGAGCCGTCGGTAAATCTGCTGGGATCATGTCCACGCCACATGCCTGAGTTTGTCTTACCTGCGGCTGATTATAGAAGGGCAACGCCTATTCCGTTCAAATTGACTGCGCCAAACGGGTTAGACCCGCCGCCGTAGAGGATGGCCTTGGCATCTGGGCGCGTATTCATCCTTGCGCACGGGACGAATACGGCGCAGCCCGGCGGTTCTCAAAGCAGATATTGCAGTTTCGGTTACGTTGCGCCGCTAGGGTTTGCGATCCATGAATTGCGCCAAGGCGCGTGAAGCCAAGATCCATGCCTGGTTCCAGTCGCCCTTGTCCATGGCCGCGCGCGCTTCAGCGTTGTCCATGCCGATGGCGATCAGGTTACCTTGCGCCTTGACGCTGAACAATCCGTAACGGCTGTGGCTCTGGACCTGTTGCCTAAGCGCCTGGGTCAGCGACGCGCTGTCTTCAATGGAACCGGGTTCCAAGGCGGGACTGCGCGCGCGCGGGCGGAACGCGTCTTGCCCGTAATAGGCAACCCGCTCCGCAAAAGAGGCCGCGGGGATCAATTGCAGGGTTTGGCCGCGCTCGACCACGTACTGCCCCGTCAGGCAGGCTACGCCCATTTCTTCGGCTGCCTGGAGCGCGGACGTTCCTGTTTCTCCATCCCGTACCCAATCCAGGGCCGTAAGGCACGGCACTACGCAACAGGGCTTGGCATCGGGGGGCGTTATCCCGTTCCTCAACCACTCCGCGCGGGATAGCACGCGGGCTGCGTCTCGGTCATCCGCGCGCGTAGAGGCTTCCACTACGACGACGGCACGCCAGGCAGCACTTTCTACATGGAACACGCAGGCAGCCAAGGTGGGATCCGATACGTGTGATCCCGCCGTCTGGTTGCCGCACCACAGTTGCGTAAACTCTCTTTTCTCCCATCTTGCTTCGCGATCGGCACACAAAATCTCAGTGTTGACTTTGCCCTCCGTTTCATAGCGCGCCGTCAGATGTTCCCTGAAATAACGAGGTACGCTTTGGAGAACGTAGTCTTCCCATGTTTCCCCTCTATGCTTTGCGTTCAAAGGTTCCACCATGGCGTGCAGGGCGCGGATATCAGCCTGCATGACTCGGAATTCTGTCTCCATAAAATGGATGTGAGTTTGGATGGCTTGGATGTCGGCCTGCATGGTGGCAAGTCTTTCATCCACAACCTGTAAGTGAGCTTTCTTTAACGCCCTGCAGCTCGGCCTCCATATGCTGCCGCCAAGGCGAAAGAGGCAATGCGTTGCCGAGCCAAACCAAGATATCCCCTAACAGCTGGGCCACCAGGGAGAAGGCTTCGTCCGCTTCCTCGCCCCATTCCTGGGCAGGCGCTTCCTCGGTTTGAGACAGGACAGGATTGTCGATGCTCATACGCGTCGCTGCCTGCGGGTCTTGAGACGCTGAATGCGCTCAGGAGACGATTATACACACCCGGCAGCGCAGTCATGGAATAGTGTTGGGACGAGGAGAGAGGACGACAGGCACTTGTTTTGCGCCTGCCTTGAGGCGGCCCGAACATAGCCCTATACGTCTGTCTATGTAGATGCAATAGCCCTGACATTCGGGAAGAAGCAGGGTTGATTCCACCTCTGCGCCTAGGGGACGGGAGCTGCACCTTGGCTTACAATCATGGATTAGGTTGCGTTGAGATTTGGCTTCAGACAGATCCAAGCCACCGCCAAGTACAGAAATCCTGGGCAACGATGCGCGTATGAACCATATCGGGTAGCCACGCGTCGCCCGCGTTTAAGCCAGCCCATGCCCCGTTCTTGGATTGAGGCGGACATACGCTGTATTTGACTCTTTGATGCCGTTGAGGAATATCCTGTCCTGTTGCTTCGCATGCTTTGATGACTATTTACGCGCCGGGCAACATGGCCGCCAAGTCTAGATCGTCCCGCAGCCCCCTATTCTGATACTGTCAGCCGTTTAGGACGAATCAGCCAGCGGCTTTCCCGTATCTGGACTCGCTAGGCAACACGTTCTTCGTTGTACCTACCTACGGCCATCCCAAAAAGGTTTTGAGGGCGTCGGGCAAAGCCAGAACATGGGCGATGTCGCCGCGTTGCCATTGCAAGGCCATCACTCCGGAAGTCTGCGCCATCTCCAGCACTGACCGGGTATAGGTGCTGGCGCATACGCAGGGCATCGCTCGATAGTCCGTATGCGTTTCTACCTCGCGCGCGCGTTGGACGGCTTTCCGTATGCGCGCGCTATCCATGTTGACCGCGGCCTCGCCTACGATCAGGAAAGGAGCAGGCGCAGCCGGCTCTTGGATATCTACGGAAGCCAACAGATCGCAACTCCGTACGGCGCTGTCTACAGGCAACCCCAAATGTTGGCACAAGGTAGGCCAATAACGGAACGGCATACGATCCGTCCACAGCTCTTCGGTTTCAATCCATGCCGCAGCCCACGCGGGAGGCAAGGTATCGCGCCACGCTGGCGGCGAGAGCGCCCAGTTGCGCAGAGCATCTTCCACGACTTTGGCGCGATCATGGGATGTTGCATCCTCCAGCACGTCAAAGCGATGGCGCATTTCTTTTTTCATGTCATCCATGGCCGATGCCACGTGATCGACATGCTTGTGCAAGGCGGTCCGCGTGACCTTGAACTCGTCGGACATACGCGCATTCAGCGTTTGCACATCATGCGACAGCTCCTCTACTCTCGCCGCCAACGCTTGCACGTCATCGGACAACGCATCCACTTTCGCCTCCAACGCTTGCATACGTTGGGGAAGCTTAAAGAAAGAAGATTGTTTCCCAATCCAGGCCTTTATGGCTTGCAGCCATTTTTGCACGGCCTGTATGAGGCGGCGCGGGGGACGGTCACCCGGAGCGTTGTCCGTCTGGCCAGACAGGTTTTCGCCTTGATTGACTAACGAGCGGGGCGCGTCCGTAACGGCCTGGAGGCACTCCAAGCCAGCGTCGATGATTTCTCCCAATAGACGGAGCGCCTTTCCAATGGAAGGCGCGTTCTGCGTCGTCGCATCAGGCAGCGGTTCCCGCGGAGCCGCTGAAGGCGGAGGGCTGTAAGCGTACATACGGCACCGCGCAGGATAACCGAATAAGTAAGACATTGTATCATATCTTGAGTCTTCGCTTCCGTGGCTGCGGTCGCGAACTTTTCTTGGAGCGCCAGCGCCGGCGGAGCTTGGGCGCCTGTTAACCCAATGGCTGACCGCTGTCTGGCGCAACCTGCGCAACGGTGGGCGCGGACTATGGTCGCAAGTCATGCGGGTTAGCCAAGCACAGAACATGAAGAAACGCATGGCAAGCGGGCCGCGCAAGCTTCTCCGCGGCGCTTTGAGAAGCGGATTCTGCCTACCCTGCCTACCCTGCCTACCGCTGCAAATACGCTTGGAAATGGGGCGAATAGGCTGCATAGGTCCCGCGGTCGCTTGCCTTGATCAGGCCATAACGCAGCAAGGCGTCTGCGCGCCGCACGTTTATCCTTGAGCCGCAGAGAATACGCTGCAGCAGGTCAAGGGAACCGTCTTCGCGCAGCCAATCCGTCATGCGCGCGTATTGGTCGCGAAACGAACCCTGAATGCCCTGCGCAATGCGCTTCGCGTCCACGGTCTGACGCTCGCGAAACGTTTCGACGATTTCATAGCCCATGATGTCCAGCAAGAAAGGATGCCGACCGCAGTAATAATCGATCAGGCCTTTGACGGAGGCATCCACGGGAATGCCGAGACGCGACAACCGCCTGAGGTATGCCTGCCAGCCGGCGGCATCGAACATGGCCAGATAGCGTTTGCGAAACATGCCGTCCAATACGGAAACCGTCCCCGCTTGCCGTTCAATGTCGCGCAGAGTGCGGCGCGAGGTCGTGACGAAGGCCACGCGCCCTTCCGGATGGCAGCCCAGGGCGCGCAACGTGCGGAAGCCGGCGGGATCGCCCTTGAACAGAAAACGGACATGATCGAATTCGTCCAGGATGAATACAATCCGTATCCCGCTTTGGCGCACCTTCGCAAAAAACGGCGGCAGGCAGCCGTAGTCCAAGCGCCGCGCCGCTTCGTCGCTCGCGATCCCGCGGGCCGCGCGGCGTATGGAATCAGGCATCCATCCCGCGTCCTCCGCTTCGTCGCAGTATTGAGTTACCAGAACGCGCAAGAATGCGGAAGCCTGGTCATAAAGGGCTGCATTGATCCAGACGGGCATGATCCGGCTAGCGACGAATGCCTCTTTGCGTTCCATGATCGCTTGGTACGCCAAACTGCTTTTGCCTATCCGGGCATCGCCAATGATCGCCAAATGGCTTGACTCGGCAGGATGCAGGACGCAACGGCTTATGGCCTGCAGCTCGGCCTGGCGGCCCAGGAAACGCTCTCCGCGTACAATGCCGCCATAATCCGCAAACGGATTGTCGAAGTGGAGGGTCATTGCTATGGCCTCAAGCCTGAGCAGCAAAACCGCAATCAGGGCAAGCCCGCGGGCAAGCGGCGGCGTTACAACCGGTTCTCTGCCGCAACAACCGCCAGTGTACGGTAATGGCCTGCGCTCTGCGCCAGCCGCGCGGCGCATTCCGAACGGGTCGCGGCCAATCCCGCCCGTTGGGCCGGCCTACGCTACGTTCCGGCAGCGGGCCGCCAACGGTCAGTACGCGGCCAACTCGCGGGCCATAGCCAAAATCTTGGCCTTGTCCGGACGATAGGCGTTTTCCAAGGGCGGGCTGAAGGGCACCGGCGTATCCAGGCCGCCCAGACGCCGCACCGGCGCGTCCAGATAATCGAAGGCCTCCTCGGCGATCAGGGAGGCCACCTCGCTTCCGCACCCCATAAACCGGTTGGCGGAATGCACGATCAACACCTTTCCCGTCCGTCGCGCGGTGTCCAGGACGCTGGCCTTGTCCAGCGGCTTGATCGTGCGCAGATCCAGCACGTCCGCCGCAATTCCTTCGGCTTCCAGTTCGGCGGCGGCGGCCAAGGCCGCCTGCAACTGCGTACCGTAGGTAATGATGGACAGATCGTCGCCTTCCCGTACGCGGCAGGCCTGGCCGATAGGCACTTGGTGCTCCCCGACCGGCACGGGTCCCTTGAGAGAACGATACAACGCCTTGCTCTCGAAATAGATGACGGGATTGTTGTCGCGGATAGCTGCGATCAGAAGCCCTTTGGCATCCGCCGGGGTACCGGGGCACACGACCTTGAGGCCCGGCGCGTGCGCGAACCAGGCTTCGGGATTTTGACTGTGGAAGGGACCGGCGTTGGCGCCCCCGTCGCACGGCGCGCGTATCGTCCAGGGCACGGCCCCGCCCCAGACGTAGTGGACGCTGGCCGCGTATTGCACGATGGCGTCAAAGGCGGTGGAAATGAAGTCGGCGAACTGCATTTCGATGATGGGCCGCAAGCCCATCAACGCCATGCCGGACGCCATGCCCGTAAAGCCCAGCTCGCACATGGGCGTATTCATGACGCGGCGATCACCGTACTCTTCCCACAAGCCCTGGGTCACCTTGAAGGCGCCCCCGAACGCGCCGCCTACGTCTTCGCCCATCACGAACACGTTTTCGTCGCGCGCCATCTCTTCGGCAATCGCCTCGGATATGGCCTGTACGTAGGTCAGGGTGCGCGGCGCGTCGGCCGGCCTGTCGCTCGCAGCCGGCGCGAGACCGGAGTCAACGGGCATACACGCCCTCCAATACCGTGTCCGCGGCGGGATAGTCGCTCGCTTCAGCGAAAGCCAGGGCTTCCTCGATTTCCCGCTCCACCCGGTCTTCCGCGGCCTGCAGCGTCGCGTCCGCCATGTCGGGCGCCGCCTCCAGTTTGGCGCGATACGCCCGCACCGGATCGCGTTGTTCCCAATCCGCCAGCAGGTCCGGCGGCACGTACTCCGCGCCGTCATGGATGGCGTGGCCCAGCATGCGCATCGTTTTGGCTTCAATCAGGCCCGGGCCTGCGCCCTGCCGCGCCTGATCCAGCATGAGGGACGCCGCGTCGTAGACGGCCTCCACGTCGTTGCCGTCCACGATGCAGGACGGGACGTTATAGGCCGCGGCCTTGTCCGCCATGTCGGGCACGGCGGAATGCGCCGACGCCGGCGTCGAGTAGGCGTATTGGTTGTTTTCCAGCACGACCACCAGCGGAGCCTTGTAAAGGGAGGCCATGTTCATGACTTCGTGAAACACGCCGGCGGTGGATCCGCCGTCTCCGCATACGGTCAGGACCGCCAGGGGTTGGTTCCGGTAGCGGAAGCTCATGGCCGCGCCCAGCGCCACGGGCAAGGACTGGGGAATATGGCTGATGAATCCGATCAGGCCGCGGCTCAAGTCGCCGTTGCCGTGCAGATTGGCGTCGCGGCCGCGGGTGGTGCCCGTCGCCTTGCCCAGCAGGTTGGCGAAGATCTGCCGCGGCGGCAAACCGCGCAGCATGAACATGCCCACGTTGCGATGCATGGGCGCGGCCACTTCGTCCTTCCGGAGCGCGTACCCGCTGCCGATGCTGACCGCTTCGTGGCCGCGGGCGCTGAAACAGGTACCCAGCCCGCGGCCCTGTTTCCATATCGAAACCATGGTTTCGTCGAAACGCCGCGTAAGACGCATCCAATAGTAGATTTCCGCCCTTTGTTCCGGGTTCAGCAAAGAGGAAGGCGTTGCGGTCATGGGGCGGCAAAGCGTTCGCGCAAGTGGGAATGAAGCGCCGTCAAGGTTGCGTCCAGAGACAGATCCGTAGTGTCCAAAATAATAGCATCAGACGCCGCTTTGGTCGGTGCCAGCTGACGCGTGCTGTCAATGCGATCGCGTTCCTGCAGGTCCGCCAGCACGACCTGCAGCTGCACGGACGCGCCCTGGGCCTTGAGTTCCGCATAGCGTCGCTGCGCCCGCACGGAGGGGTGCGCCGTCAGGAAGAATTTGCACCGGGCATCCGGAAACACGACCGTGCCTACGTCCCGGCCGACGACGACCACGCCTTGCGCCAGGCATTGGCCCGACTGATAGGCGATCCCGATCCGGCGCATGCGCTCGGTCAATGCCTCTCGCACCCCGGCCATGGCCGACACGGCGGGCAACAGGCGATCCACGCGGGGTTGGCGCAGCGCCCAGGTAATGTCCTGGCCGTCAACCTTGACCGTAGAGGTGCGTCCCGCCCGCGCTTCGTCGGGTTTCGGAGGAAGCAGTTCCAGTTCCAGGGCGGCGGCAATCCGGGCGCAAAGAGTTTCGGCATACGGACCGTCCCCTGTTTGGAGCGCCTTCCAGCACGTCACGCGGAACAGGAGGCCGGTGTCGAAGAACTGGTATCCCAGGTCTTGGGACAACCTGAAGCCGGCCGCCGATTTACCCGCTGCGGTAGGGCCGTCGAAAACGATGAGACGCGGGAGCATGGGATAGGGAAGCGACTTTCAAGGGCGCGAAAGCGTTACTTGGTCTCGCGCGCCCTTGGAACCTGCGCAAACCGCGCCCGACGCATTCACGGGCGCAAGAGCACTTTCAAGACCCCGGATTGCCGAGCGCGTGCAAAGGCCTGCCTGGCTTCCGTCAAGGGCCTGACTTCCGCGATCAGTTCCGCCGTCGGAAACCATCCCGACCGCGCAGTGCGCTCCAACCAGGACAGCGCCTGATCGAAAGGCCCGCACCGGCTGCCTATGACTCGGATTTCGTTCACCACCAAGGCATTCAGATCCAGATGGCCGGCCGCGGCCAAGGTGCTCTTGAGGACGATGGCGCCCAGCGGCTTGACCAGCGCCTGAACCATTGCATAGGCCGCGGGCGAAGCGGCGCACTCCACTACCGCGTCGTACGTCCGCTCCCGACCCTGGATCGCGTCCGTCTCGGCCCCGCGTGGAACGTCAACCGCCTCAATGCCCCTCTCGCGAAGCAAATCCAGTCCCTTGGCATGGCGTCCGAATGCCGTCAGGCGGCATCCTTTGTCCTGCAGGGCCAATGCGATCAACAATCCCAGCTTGCCGGTTCCCACCACCGCGATCTTGGCGTCCGTTTCCACCGACAGTTGTTCCTGCAGGCGCAGGGCCGCGGCCATCGGTTCGGTGAAGACGGCCACTTCGTTCTCCATGTTCAATGGCACTGCATGCAGGTTGACGATGGGCAAGGTCAAGTATTCCGCAAAGGCCCCGTCATGCTTCAAGATGCCCAGGCATGACCGCGCAAGGCAATGGCGGAACTCGCGCCGACGGCAATCCGCGCAACGACGGCATCCAACGTTGATTTCCCCGACTACGCGCCGGCCCTCCCAATGAGGCGCATCGGGACAACTGTCCACGACGCCCACGAATTCATGGCCCAAGACCAGCGGCCGGTTCTGCATATAGCCCGCTTCCAACTCCAGATCCGTGGCGCAGATGCCGGCCAAGGCCACCTTTACGCGCGCCTGTTCTCTGCCCGTTTCCGGCACAGGGTAGGCGGTCTCCAACGTCAATCCCTGCGGCGTCAGGCGTAATGCGTGCATAAACCGAGTTGACGTCGGGGCGCGGGCGGGCAGTCAGCGTTCGGAAGCAAGGGCGTAGGCGCAACCTGGAGCCAATATCATACAATATCGCTGGGTACAGGAAACAGAGGCAAGATGCATGCCTAACGTACGTTCAGCGCAATGCTCTGAGGATACCCATACGCGGACAGCCGAAAGCCAGCGCGAGGCATTGCGTCAACGCATGAGAGAGGTGCAGACATGGGCCTTGGCGTTGCCGGGACAGAATCAGGCGCAAAGCGCGTCGTGGACGAACTCATTGCAAGGCGACGCGTCGAAGCGCAACGGGAAGAGGACGAGATAGCCAAGTGCGTATCCAATCCCGATGCTGATTCGTGATTCCTCCGCAGTGCTCCGCCTATATATGTACTGCGAAGGCGGGAGGGCGATGTGCGGCTGCAACTTGGCCGGGCGGGTTCAACGTCAGGGTAAAGACGGTTCCAAGCCCGGAAATTCCGATTTGTTCTTGACGGCAGGCATTGGCGCAGTTTCACAGCAAAGATTTGTTCTGCAAGGCGAATTTGCGAGGTTTTTTGGAGATTAGGCCGCGTGGAGGCAGGATTGCAGCCAGATCCAGACTTTATATGACAAGACAAACATGACAAAGCCCCTGATGCGGGAGCCTTGGACGTGCCAGACAGAGCCCCGTACCCACAGCCGGGTGGAGGTGGAGGGGACGGATGAAGTCACATCGCAACGCTACCTGGCTCTGACGGCACTTGAAGCGCCGCAGAATCTACCTCAACACCTAGGCCCTGCGGGACAGGATGCGTCCGTGCAGCGCGCCAACATGAGCCGATCCTCGCAGAGCGTTGCCGGCTCACCAGGCAACGCCGGACTACAACTCCTCCCCCGCTCGCAGCTGATCGTTCTCGCGTGCTTGGCGGCGGTCTGCGTCCTGTATGCCTCGCCTGCCCTCGCGGCCGCCTCCGATTCCGAACGGGACAGCGCGCCAACGCCGGAATTCCATCGCCAGTACGCCGAGCGGTACGCTCTGGACGAAGCCGCTTCCGGTTCCGAACTGAACATCGCGCCGACGCTCTTCTTCGCTAAGCAGCCCAAGGTCCGAGGCTTGCCCGCCGTGGGGCAGACGCTCACAGTGGCTTTGGGGCCGCGGACGCGCGCGTACCGCGCCAGTCGCTGGCGCTGGCGGCGGGCGGCCAGTCCCCAGCCCTTGCCGCAGGCCGTAGAGACGGTCGCGGACCCGGGAACGGGGCATTACGAATATGTGATCCAACCCCGCGACGCCGGTTATTTCCTGAGCGCCTGCATCCAGCTCGCGGTAACGCGCGATATCGTCGCTTGGTATTGCACCTCGTTCGTCGGTCCTATTGACGCGGCGGACGGAGGTGCGCCAACACGTTCCTGGAGGTCATTGGATGCGCCACCGTGCGCGGACCTCGCTTCGACAGGTGCCGTTCGCGAGGCCAATGCGGACCCGCCGCCACTGGCACGTAGCACCGACGGCGGGCGCTGGCGTCTGCTGCCGGCGCTGGACGGTCGCCGCTGGCATGATCCTGTCGATTTGCTCCCCTGGCCGGCCGGCGGGTGGGCCGTAGCCGAGCGCGCGGGGCGGATCCTGCGCCATCAACCGGGCCAGACGCCCTGCCTCCTCTTGGACCTGGCGGCGGAGGTCGGGCCTCTGGGTACCGAGAACGGGCTTCTCAACCTCGCGCTGGATCCGCAGTTCCCGGCCGCGCCCTTTCTCTACGTCTACTACACGCGCGCGGCGAACTCCTCGCGCCCGATGCAGTTGCGGCTGGCGCGCTTTCCCGTCGCAGGCGGTCGTCTCCGCCGCGAGGCGGAACTGGTGTTGCTGGAAACGGTGCCGCGGCCCAATCAAGGTAATGTGCATTTCGGCGGCGCCCTAGGCTTCGGCCCCGACGGTCTTCTCTATCTGGGCCTAGGTGACCGGCAAGCACCTGAACAGGTGCCGCGGCTGGACTCGCTACTGGGCAAGATCCTGCGTCTGGACGTGCGGCAGGCGACGCGTGCCCGTCCCTATCGCATTCCCGCGGCCAACCCATGGCGCGGCCAGGCGGAGGCGCGGCCCGAGGCGTACGCCCGGGGCTTCCGCAATCCGTGGCGGCTGGCCTTCGACCCCCGGGACGGCGCGCTCTGGGTGGCCGACGTGGGCCAGGGCCACCGCGAAGAGGTGAACCGCATGCAGGCCGGCGCCGACTACGGCTGGCCCCTGTGGGAAGGCAACCTCTGCCACGGGGGGGGGGGGGGGGGAGTCCGCGGCCTGCGCGGCGCCCCACGCGGCGCCCGTCGCTGCCTATGACCATGCGCAGGGCAACTGCGCGGTGATCGGGGGCGTCGTCTACCGCGGCGCGGCCCTACCCGGCCTGGACGGCGCCTATCTGTTCGGCGACCATTGCAGCGGTCGCGTATGGGCCTTGACGCCCCGCGCCGGCGGCGGGTGGCGGATGCGGCAGCTGTTGCAGCTGCCGCCGGGCCTGCGCCTGCTGGCCTTCGCGGCCGCGGACGAAGCGGTGTATCTCCTGGTCGCGGACGGCGTGGACGGCACCGTCCTGCAGCTGGCGCCGGCGTAGCGCTCGCCTGTCCGCCCCCGACAGGACCCCGGTCGAGATCGACCGGTTCGGTGGCCGTCCGGTGCGGCTCAGGCGTTCGGTACCTTCCGTCGCGCCCAGAACTGCGGGATCCGCGCGTCTCGCAATCTTGGGCAGGATATTCTTCGCATTGGGATGTCTTCACAACCATAAAAAGCGCTTTCCCTGGAGCCCCAAGGACGTTATGGCTTCGGTCTTGCCGCCTTGTATCGGACAGGCCGTCGCCATGCCCTCCCGCTGCCGTGCGCTACCGGGCCATGGGACTCGCGGCCAGCTAGAGAAGAGCGGTATCGGAGCGAACAGGCCCACGCGGGCAACAGGATAGACGGGCCGCGCCGCCCAGACCGGGCATGCGCCGATGGTTGGGTGGGGCAGATCGCGCGCGCAGCCAGGGATGATAGGCAGGATGCCTTGGCGACCGCCGTCACGTAGAAGATGTCGAAGAGGCTCCGCGGGGCCCGTTCAGGGCGGAAGGCATCAAGGTCGTAGGCCTAGCACGGTCATGCAAATTATGTTAGGTTATACTGTCGTTCTCACCGTCAACATCAGTCCGACGAGGATCGCATGTCCCTGAAACACGCCCTGCATTTGACCCTGTCCGAACGGCAGTTTCTGACCCGGATCGCCAAGAGCCGCGGCCGGCCTTGTGGCAAGTCGTGCGCGCCCGCGCCCTGCTCAAGTGCGACGCGGGGCCCGCCGGCGCGGGCGAGACGGACGCGGCGGTCGCGGCCGACCTGCAAGTACGAATACGCGCGGCGCGGCACCTGCACCGTCTCTGGCGGTTCGTGGAACCGCTGGGCCAGTGGCGCATGGCCCGCGCCGCCGCACGGCCGTGGACTGGGCGCACCCGGTGCGGGCCCTGGCCGACGCGCTACCGCCAGGACGAGCGCCTGACGTTGGTATGCGACAGACGAAGGCACACCATACGCACTGCGCCTGACCTCCTCCGAACGACAATGGCTGAACCGGATCGCCCAAGGGCCGCGACGGGCGCCGGCGTCCGCCAGGGTGGCAGATGGAACGGGCCCGGGCCCGCCGCCTCTTACTTGACTCATTCACTGGATCTGCTATACTATAGCGAATAGGAGATAGAGGAGGTGTGTTATGTTGGCTATTTTCTGGCTGCTGCCATTGATGTTCGGGATCATTCAGCTTATTGACCGGCTCTAACTGTCATTTCCGGGCCTGCGGAATTTAGCCGAAAGCAGGCCCGTTATGCGTCATCCCTGGTGGGTATGCGTTTCGCTTCAGCGCAGAAACGTTGACCCGGGTTCGATTCCCGGGTACGCACCTTCCCCTCTCCCTCGCTCATAATACGGCTGGGATAGGGGCGCATGTCGGTTGAGCGCGAAGTTAGCGGTCATTGTCCATACTGAGCGTCCTGACGCGGCACGCCCTGCCCCCGCGCATGCCGATGTCCATGCGCCGGTCACCGCGTGGGCGGAGGCCCGCAATGCAGCCCAAAAGGGCATCCATTGGCAGTTCCGCATCACCGATGCCCGCGTGCGCCTCAAACATCTGTACCCTACAATGGAAACCTGATAGAGTAGAGGGTCGCGGGTCCAACGGGGCGGCGCGTCCGACTTGGGCTCCGCGTAACCGTTCTCATGGGCCTGGACAAGCCCTTCCGCCTCCTCTGTACGTCCCCCTCGCTTCATCTGCCCAGGGAAACAGGACAAAGTACCCGGTGCGGGAGCCTTGGCGCGTCAGCCCGAGCCCCATACCCACGGCTAGGTGGAGGTAAGTAGGGGCCTCCACGCTTTCTCAACTGTCCCAGAGGCGATCCTCCTGGGGCCGCCTGCGCTCAAAACGCCACAGAATCTGCCTCAACGCGACCTAGCCGCCGACGTTCCGCGCGAGGGTCTGCTCGCGCGGGCGCGTATTTTTCGCTACACGAGGCAAGACGCGGCCCTCGTGCCAGGCCACCAGAATGGGCGTGGCGTTGCACAGGGAACTGTACGTGCCGGACACCAGGCCGACCATCAGGATCGCCATGAACTGCTGCAGCGTAGCGCCGCCCAGAACGAGGATGGCGGCCAGCACCAGCAGGGCCGTGATCTGGGTGGCCACCGAACGTTGTAGGGTTTCCACGATGCTGCGGTTCGCGATGTGCGCGAAGGCTTCGCCCTGGTAGCGGCGTTGGTTCTCGCGCAGGCGATCGAAGACCACGATGGTGTCGTTGACGCTGAAACCAATCACGGTCAGGACGGCGGTCAGGAAAAGGGCGTCCACCTCCCAGGCCGCGATCCAGCTCATCAGGGCCAGAAAGGACAAGGTGACCAGCACGTCATGCACCAGCGCGATGACGGCGCAGGCGCCGTACCGGAAAGGATGGCTGACGTGGCGGAAGGCGGCGGTGATGTACAACAGGATGCCGGCGGACGCCACCAGAATCGCCAGCAGGGCGGCGCGGCTCACTTCGGCCCCGATCGACGGGCCGATGTTGCGGTAGAACAGTTCGTCAAACTCGCCGACGGCCTGCGCGATCGCGCCTTCCAGCGCTTCCTTGGCGTTGTTTTCAATCGCCTTGAGTTTCAACTGCACCGTGCGGTCGTCCTGCACCAGGAAGGCCGTGGTGTCGGACAGCCCGCGTTCCAGGGCTACCGCGCGTACCCGTTCGGGATCGACGGGTTCGGCGAACCGGATCTCCCATTGGACGCCCCCGGTGTAGTCGATGCTCAAAGGCAGGAGGCTCTGCCCCGTGGCGAGCCGGACGCCCATGAAGATCAGGGACGGCAGGATGGCCAGCAGGGAGAGGAGGAACCAGAGCGCGCGGCGCTCTACGATGTGGAAGACGGACATGGAAGGCAAGTCGTTACGCGCGGGCAAGGCCCAACGGCCGGCTGCTCAATAGCCCACCAGCGCCTTGCTTACGGACGGGTCCGCCCCGGCGGACAGCCCCAGGAACGAACGCATGAAGGTGCGCGTGACCAACACGGCGGTAATCATGGACAGGGCCACGCCGATGGCCAGCGTCAGGGCGAAACCCTTGACCACGCTGGCCCCGAAACTGTTTCCGAACCAGTACAGCACCGCGCAGCTGATGAGCGTGGAGATGTTGCCGTCGCGGATGGCGGGCCAGGCCCGGTTGAAACCGGTGCGGATGGCGTTGCGGATGGAACGCCCGGCGCGCAACTCCTCCCGCAGGCGTTCGAAGATCAGGATGTTGGCGTCGACCGCCATGCCGATCGAAAGCAGGAAACCGGCGATGCCGGGCAACGTCAGCGTCACGGGCACCAGTTTGAACACGGTCACGTTGAGGCCTACGTACAGCAGCAAGGCCAGGCAGGCCAGGAGCCCGGGCAGACGGTACAGCGCCAGCATGAAGATCAGGACCAGGATCAGGCCGACCTGCCCCGCGACGAGGCTGCGCGCGACCGACTCCTGGCCCAAGGTCGCGCCGATCGTCCGCACGTCCACTACGGCCAGCGGCACCGGCAAGGCGCCGTAGCGCATCTGCACGGCGAGGTTGCGGACTTCCTCTTCCGTGAAATCGCCCGAAATCACGCCCAGATCGCGGATGGCGGCGTTGATCACGGGCGTGGCCAGGATCAGGCCGTCCAGGACGATCGGCATGATTTCCCCGACGTTGGCCTGCGTATATTCGAAGAACTGATCCGAGCCGGCGCCCCGCAGTTCGAAACTGATTTGCCACTGGCCGGTAGTGCTTTCCTGAGAGGGCACGGCATCTTGCAGCACGTCTCCCGTCATGGCCGTTTCGAAGATCTGATTCGGGTAGGGCAGAGGCACGGCATCGCTGAGGCCCGCCTCTATGGCGGCCTGGGTTTCGGCCACGGCATTGGGCCGATTGGTGGTATTGATGACGGCGCCCGCGAACAGCGGTTCGCCTCCCGTGCGGACGAATTCCAGCTGCCCTGTCGCCTTGAGCGTCTCGATGGCTCTTTCCGGATTGTCGATGCCGGGCAGCTCAACGATGATGCGCCGCGTCCCCTGGCCTTGCACCAGCGGTTCCGTAACGCCCAACCCGTTGACCCGGTTCTCGACGATGACGCGGGCCGTGGCCATGGCGCCGTCGTCCAATTCCCGCTCCGGCGGCAGATCCGCTTCCAGGAGAATCTGGGAGCCGCCCTGCAGATCCAGCCCGCGCGCGATGTCCCGCAAATCGCGGGGCGCGCCCGCGCTGCCCAGCCACGCCTCCAGCCGCGGCGCGTGCTCGATGGGCAGGGCGATGTACGCGGCCAAGGCCGCCAACAGGGCGATGACGGCTAAGGAAACGGCGTTGGAACGCATGCGGGAAACGAAAGGGGGAGCGGCAGGCAAAATGGGCAACGACAAGGAAACAGTATAGAGTAGATACGGAAACCCAGCCAAAAGCGCGCCTCCAGGATAGGCTGCAAGCCTTGGATCGCCCTTGGCTTCCTGGCGCATGCAATGGCCGTCCGTCCCCGCGCGCTCCGCCCTGGCTCGGGTTTCCGGCTTCGTTGCCTCCGGTGGTTTCCCGTCAATGCCCCCAGCCCCCGCGCCGTACATAAGCAGTACGCAGAATCGGCAGATTCGACAGGCTCTCAAATTGCGCCAACGCAGCGCGCGCGAGGAAACGGGCCGCACCTTGGTGGAAGGCGAGCAGGAAATTCGCCGAGCCATGGTGAATCGCATCCCTTTTTATGCCGTCTATGCCTGCCCGCCCTTGGCGCGCAATCAAGCCCTGGCGCGGCTGCTGAGCGATCTGGAGCGTTATGCCCAAGAGTGCTCCGCGGCCTTTTTGGCCGTATCGCCGCACGTGCATGAACGTCTGGCCCTGCGCCGGACGACCGGTGCCGCCGTGGTGGAAGCGCGCCTGCCGCGCCGCGGCCTGCGGGATTTGCCGACGTCCGCGCGCGCGCCCTACGTCGTCCTGGAAGACGCGGACCGGCCGGGCAACGTCGGCGGCGTCCTGCGCACGATGCATGCCGTCGGCGCGGCCGCGTTGCTGTTGGCCCAGCAGGAAACCGGCGGCACCGACGTCGCCAATCCCAACGTCATCCGCTCCAGTTTGGGCACGGTTTTCGACGTCCCTTCCGTCCAGGCGCGCGGCGGCGCGCTCATTCGCTGGCTGCAACGGCAACAGTGCGCCATCGTGGCGGCCACCCCGGAAGGCCGCCCCCTGTTCGAAGCGGCGGCCTGGCCCGCCCGCACCGCTTTCGTCTTCGGCAGCGAAGCCCGCGGGCTGTCCGCCGCCTGGCGCGCGGCGGCGCACGCCCACGTGGCCGTGCCCATGCGCAAGGAGGCCGTGGACAGCCTCAATCTCTCCGTCAGCGTAGCGGTGGTGCTGTACGAGCACTGGCGCCGCCAGGAGGGCGCCCAGCCCGGCGATGCGGCCCGCTAGTCCGCGTCCGTTGCCGGGACCGCGGTCAATCTACCGTTCGCCGCGGATCGGACTGTGCTAACATAACCGCACCATTCGCGACCAAGGACTTCGTTCGACTTGAAAACCACGATTACGCTGACCCCGCGCAGGCTGGCCATGGCCGCGGGGATTTTGATCCTGCTGGGCGCGCTGATCTACGGCGGCATCCGGCAATTCGGCAATCGACCGGAGTACGCTTCGCTGGACGCCGTCGTCGAGGCGATCCAGGCGGACGCGGTGCAAAGCATTTTGGTGCGGGACGACCGCGTGCTCGTGAGCCTGCGGGACGGCAGCCGCGAAGAGGTGCTCAAGGAAACCGACGTCAGTTTTCTGGAAACCCTGCAACGGCTGGGCGTATCCGAGGCGCAGCGCCGCGCGCTGGACGTCCGGGTGGCCAATCCTTCCGCCTGGCAAAGGGTGAGTCCCTTGCTGTTCACCCTGTTGCCGTTGCTGCTCATCGGCTTTTTCTTTTTCTTCATCCTGCGCCAGGCCCAAAGCATGGGCAGCCAGACGTTCAGTTTCGGACGCAGCCGGGCCCGGCTGTCGGAGGAGGCCACTACCGAAGTCACCTTTGACGACGTGGCCGGCAACGACGAAGCCAAACTGGAATTGGAAGAGGTGGTGGAGTTCCTGAAGGAACCGGAACGTTTCGTCGCCCTGGGCGCCCGCATTCCCAAAGGCGTGCTGTTGATCGGCCAGCCCGGCACCGGCAAGACGCTCATGGCCAAAGCTGTCGCCGGGGAGGCCGGCGTGCCTTTCTTCACCATTTCCGGCTCCGAATTCGTGGAGATGTTCGTCGGCGTCGGCGCGCGGCGCGTACGGGATCTGTTCGCCCAGGCGGCCAAGCAGGCGCCCTGCATCGTGTTCGTGGACGAAATCGACGCCGTGGGCCGCCGCCGCGGCGCCGGGATGGGGGGCTCCCACGACGAAAGGGAACAGACGCTGAACCAGATCCTGGTGGAAATGGACGGGTTCGACACGGGCACGGAAATCATCGTGGTCGCGGCGACCAACCGGCCCGACATTCTGGATCCCGCCCTGATGCGACCGGGACGCTTCGACCGGCAGGTGACGATGGATCTGCCCGACATGAAGGGCCGCCGCGCCATCTTGGACGTGCATGTGAAAGGCAAACCCCTGGACGCCGACATCGATCTGGACGTGGTCGCCAAGGAAACCGCCGGGTTCGTGGGCGCGGATATCGAAAATCTGGTGAACGAAGCGGCGATTTTCGCCGCCCGCAACAACCGCTCCCGCATCGCCATGGCGGACATGGAGGAGTCCATCGAGCGCGTCCAGGTCGGTCCGGAACGGAAATCCCGGCTGTTCACGCCCCGCGAGCGGGAAATTCTGGCCTACCATCACGGCGGGCACGCGCTCGTCATGCATTATCTGCCCGAGCACGACCCCGTACACAAGATCACGATCATCCCCCGCGGCCTGCAAAGCGGGGGTTCGCGCAGCCTGCCGGAAACGGAAACGCGCCTCATGTCCAACGACAAGATTCGCGCGGTGCTGGCGGCGACCTTGGCGGGCCGCATCGCCGAAACCCTGAAGTTCGGCGAAGTCACGACGGAATCCACGGACGATCTGGACCGCGTCACCAAATTGGCGCGCACCATGATCACGCAATGGGGCATGAGCGCCACGCTCGGCCCGATCCAGTACGGCCATCGCGAGGAAATGGTGTTCCTGGGCTCCGAGATCACGGAATATCGCAACTACGGCGAGAAAACCGCGGCCTCCATCGACGCGGAAGTGCAAACCCTGGTGGAAGGGGCGGAAGACCAGGCGCGCGCCATCCTGGAGGCGCATGCGGACGAATTGGAAACCGTCGCCGCCTACCTGTTGGCGTACGAAACCATTGAAGCCGAGGAATTCGCCGCGATTCTGCGCGGCGAACTCACCGCGGAAACGAAACGGGATCCCGTGGCCGTGCCGCCGTCCGCCGCCGAGGAAGAGCATCCCCCGACCGCGCACGAACCGCAGGCCGCGGACGAAGGCGAAGTGCGGGACAAGGGCGTTGATCTGGGCGGCACGGTACCCGCGCCGATCTGACCCCCGTCTCCGCGCGGGCCGGAGCCGATGGGCCCGCGCGGCCTCTGCCGCCTTGGGCTATCGCACGCGTGGATCGCCTTCGCAACAGAGCCGGCGCACAGCGCATGTCCTGTCCCGCCATTCCGCATACGCCCGCTTCCGGTGGCCGGCAACTTGGATCAACCGTCTCCGCGCGCATCGTTGCCGATAGGTCTCTAACCCGGTCGCGCTTAGGCCGCAAGCGCAACCCGCTGGCGGATCCAGCCCATCGCGGGCCAGGCAGACTTGTCCCGCCGCCTGTCGCGAGGCGCAGGCTGGACGCCTTCGCGGCCGCGGCGTAAGGCAGGCCCATGAATCGCGTTTTCCATGCCTTGAGAGAATATTACCTGGGCGCCTTGCCGCTCTTGCATTGGTTGGTTCTGCTGCTGGCGGCGGGAGCCGTTGCCGTCGGCCTGGATCGGATCGCCGTACCGCGCGTCTTGGCGTTGCCCTTGGGCGCGGCGGCGCTGGGCCTATGGATCATGCATGCGCGGGCCCGGCGGAGCCACTACGTTTCGTTTCAGCCCGGCGCCAGCGCCCCGGCGCCTACCCCTTTGGCCGCCCGTCAAACCGTTGCCGTGCGGGCCACGGGCGTCTTCGAGGTGGAAAACCGCTGCCAGGCCCATACGTGGCTGGAGGGCTACTATCGGACTTTTCCTTCCCGCGAACACGCCGTCATCGCTTCGCTGGCTTCGCACCGCGTTCTGCGCTGGATATGCAAGCGGCCCCGATGCCAGGGCATGTGGTACATTTTTTGCCTGCCGCAAGCCGTGCGCCGCGTACAAGTCGGACGTATCCGCTTCGGACGCCAAGTGTTGCCCGGCGTGGCTCTGACCCACTGGACGCAGGTGCCGGGCCCAGTGCGCCGCAACCGTCGCGCGCCGCAGGTCAGCATCGTGTATCTGGGATGCCAGGACGACGCGGATGCCCGGTTGATCGCGGGCGATCTGTTGCATGACGCCGCGTAGCCGTCCGCGTAACGCGGCCATGAGTCCGCTGGCCTCTTCCCCCTCCGCGTCCGTTGATCCCCGCCCTTCCTGGGACGAATATTTTTTCGAGGTGGCGCAAGTGGTGGCCCGCCGGAGCACGTGCCCGCGCGCGAACGTCGGGTGCGTCATCGTCAAGGAAAAGCGTATCCTGACGACCGGTTACAACGGCTCGCCCTCCCATTTGCCCCATTGCGCCGACGCAGGCTGCCTCATGGAGGACGGCCACTGCATACGCACCTTGCATGCCGAGCAGAACGCCTTGATCCAGGCCGCGCTGCACGGCATCAGCACGAAAGGAGCCACGGCGTACGTGACGCACCAGCCTTGCTACCAGTGCGCCAAGATGATCGTCAACGCCGGCATCATTGCCGTTCTGCACGGCGGCGTCTACCGCGACGCGCGGAGCCTGCGTTTGCTGGCGGCAGCCGGCGTCAAGCATTGGGACCTTACCGTTTCCTGACGGCCGCCGAGACGTTGCGACGGCTCCGCGCGGCCGCGCAGGGATGCCCTTCGCCCCGGATTTGAGTATAATGGGCAGGCAAGCGGTTAGGCCAGCCGTTCGTTGGCCCGTTCGCTGCCATGCATAGCCTAAAGAGACTATCGCTTCTTGGCTGCCCTAGCCCACACATGGACCGGCCGGTTACGTCAAAGCCTGGCTTGGGAACGGATTTCCTGGGTTGACGTCATTCTGGGCCTGTTGCGCCTCGCCGTCGTCGTCGCCGTCATCGTCGGTTCAGCCCGCACCATCGCCTCAGGCAAGTACTCGGTGACCCAGTGGGGCAGTCTCGTCTCCGCCGGCATCGCCCAAGGCAGCATCTACGCTCTCATCGCCTTGGGCTACACCCTCGTCTACGGCATTTTGCGCATGATCAACTTCGCCCACGGCGAAGTTTTCATGTTCGGGGCCTTCAGCACGGCGTACTTCGCGTTGTGGACGTCCCGGCAGGGCTGGCTGGAAGCGATGCCTTACCTGACGATCCTGGCCTGGATCGCCCTGTCCGCGACCGTGTCCCTGGGCGTGGCCGTCCTGGTGGAACGCGTCGCGTACCGCCCCGTGCGCGGCGGCCCGCGCCTGGTCACGTTGATTTCCGCCATCGGCGCTTCGTTCTTCCTGCAATACGCGGCGCGCAGCTTTTTCGGGTCCGGCTTCGTCTCCTATCCCGACGTGCCGATCCTGACCGGCAAAATCGAGTGGGGCCCGATCGCCTTTCCGACCCTGCAGTTGGCCGTGTTCGTCATGGCGCTGATCTTGATGGGCGGCCTGTACTGGCTGGTGGAAAAAACCCGGATGGGACGAGCCATGCGCGCCGTGTCCGAAGACATGGAAGTGTCGCGGCTGATGGGCGTGGACATCGAGAAGGTCGTCATCTTCACTTTCGCCGTCGGCGGCGCGCTGGCCGGCGCCGCCGGCGTCATCAACGGCCTCTACAAACCGCAGGGCATCCATTTCTTCATGGGCTTTTTCCCGGGCATCAAGGCCTTTACCGCGGCGGTGCTCGGCGGCATCGGCAGCGTGCCGGGCGCGCTCTTGGGCGGGTTGGTGCTGGGGGTCTTTGAATCCATCGGCCCCAACCTGGTGTTGGACGGCCTAGGCATCCCCGCCGCCAACCAGCTCAAGGACGCCATCGCCTACATGATGCTGGTCTTTATCCTGATCTTCCGCCCCCAAGGCATCATGGGCGAGAAAATCGAAGAGGAAAAGGCCTAGGCATGCGACGCGCCCAACGTTTCTGGCAGAGCGCCGGCCTGGCCGCGCTCGCGGTCGCGTTCTGCATGTACGCCGGCCTCATCGAGACTTTCGGCGGACGCGACCTCGTGGGCGACCGGATCAACCTGGGGCAGATCATCCTCTATCTGCCGCCCCTGATTGCGGGCCATGCGTGGATGGCCGGCCGCCCCGCCGGCGTGGCCGGCCGGCACTGGGCGCTCAGCGCGCTGGCGGGCCTGGCCGTTTTCGCCGGCCCCGCCCTGTTGCTGCTCTTCATCGACGCCGTTCCCATGCGCGACGTGTTTCAGCACGCTTCGCCCGGATTGGTCCGCTTCATGACCTTCGAAACGGAACCGTTGCCCCTGGGCGCGGCCTTCTTCTGGGCGTCCGGCGCGCTGGCCAGCTTGGCCGGCGCCCTGTTGGCGCTGGCGCCGCGGGCCGCGCAAAAAGCCTTGATTACGGCGGGCGCGGCTCTCGTCGCGACCGCCTTGCTCAGCGATATCGTGGGGCAGGTTCTGCGGCAACTCTTCGGCGGGCGGCCGGACCGCATCCTGTTCAGCGGCGACGCCCTGCGGCCGGGCGTCGGCGGCCTCGTGCTGGCCGTTGCCTTCGGCCTCGCCTACGTCGAGGCCCTGGTCGGCGCCCGCCTGCGCCGCCGCGTGTCCGCGCGCCTGCCTCTGCGCCGCGCCCATCGGGGCTACGCGCTCAACGGGCTGGCGCTGGCCGTGCTGTTGACCCTGCCCTGGGCCTTGGGCAGCTATCTCAGCGAGGTGTTGGCCAACGTAGGCCTCTTCATGTTGATGGCCCTGGGCCTCAACGTGGCGATCGGGCTGGCGGGCCTGTTGGACCTGGGCTACGTCACGAATTTCGCCGTGGGCGCCTATCTGATGGGCGTCCTGACCTCCGAGGGGCCCCAAGCCATCGGCCCGTTCAATTTCTGGCTCATCCTGCCGGTCAGCCTCGTCGCGGCCATGTTCACCGGCTTCCTGTTGGCCCTGCCGGTCATTCGCATGCGGGGGGACTATCTGGCCATCGCGACCCTCGGCTTCGGCGAAATCATCCGCCTGCTGGCCTTGTCCGACTGGCTGGCGCCCCTGATCGGCGGCGCGCAGGGCGTGCTTTTCATTCCCAAACCCCGCGCGTTCGGCTTCGCGCTGCAAACCCCGCAACAACTGTACTACGTCATTCTCGCCGCGTGCGCGCTCGTGCTCTTCGTCAGCCACCGCCTCAACCGGTCGCGCACCGGTCGCCAGTGGATGGCCATCCGCGAGGACGAAACGGTAGCCAAGGCCATGGGCATCGACGTCACCTGGGTCAAAACCCTGGCCTTCACCCTCAGCGCCGCCAGCGGCGGCCTGTCCGGCGCGATTTTCGCGTCCAAGCTGGGCACCATCTTTCCGCACTCCTTCCAGTTGCTCATCTCGATCAACGTGCTGGCCATCATCATCGTCGGCGGCATGGCCAGCATTCCGGGCATCGCCGTCGGCTCGTTGGTCCTGATCGGCGTGCCGGAACTGCTGCGCGAGTTTTCCGAATACCGGTACCTGTTCTACGGCATTCTCCTGATCCTGATGACCCTCTATCGTCCCGCGGGCCTGATTCCCGTCGCCGCGCCGCGCCCGCCCGTCGCGTCGGAACCGGGGCCGGATCCGCCCGCCGGACGCGCCGCGCCCGTCCCGCAAAACGCCTGACGGCCCCTGATGTCGAACTGCCTTCTGCGCCTGCAGGCGGTATCCAAGCTGTTCGGCGGCCTGCACGCGGTGCGCGACGTCGATATCGACGTCGCCCCGGGCGCGATCGCCTCCATCATCGGGCCCAACGGCGCCGGCAAAACCACCCTGTTCAATTGCATCAGCGGGTACTACGCGCCCACGCAGGGAGACGTCTTCTTCGCCGGCAAGCGCATCAACGGCTACGCGCCGGACCGCATCGCCCATCTGGGCATCGCGCGCACCTACCAGAACATTCGCCTGTTCGCGCGCATGACGGTGCTGGAAAACGTCATGCTGGGCCAGGAGCGCCTGCTCAAAACGTCCTGGCTGGGCGCCGTTTTCGGCCTGCCGGCCGCGCGCCGCGAAAACGAGGCGGTGCTGGCCCGCGCCATGGACACGTTGCGCTACGTCGGCCTGGCGGATCAGGCGCACCGCGGGGCCGCGGAACTCGCCTACGGCGATCAGCGGCGCCTGGAAATCGGGCGCGCGCTGGCGGGCCAACCGGCGCTGCTGCTGCTGGACGAACCCACGGCCGGCATGAATCAACGCGAAAGCGAAAGGGCCCAGCAGTTCTTCCTGCGCCTGCGGGAGGAACTGGACGTCACCATCCTCCTGATCGAGCACGACATGCGCCTGGTGATGGACATATCGGACCGCGTCACGGTCCTGGATCACGGCGAGAAAATCGCCGAAGGGACGCCGGCGGAGGTACGCGCCGACGCCCGGGTCATCGAAGCGTACCTGGGCGCGCAAGCCGAGGCGGGCGGTTCCGCCGCGGACGCCGCCCCGGACGGCGCGTAGGGACGGATCATGGCCCTGCTCGAAATCCGCGGCGTCCATTCCTTCTACGGCAATCTGGAAGCCCTGCACGGCGTCTCCCTGCAGGTGGAGGAAGGGGAAATCGTCTCGTTAATCGGCGCCAACGGCGCGGGCAAATCCACTACGTTGCGCACGGCCTGCAACCTGATCCGGCCCCGGCAGGGCGCGGTCATCTACGACGGGCGCGACAATGCGCAGCGGGAGGTTCACGAACTGGTCGCGGCCGGCATGGTGATGGTGCCCGAGGGCCGCGGCGTTTTCGCCAAGCTGACGGTACGCGAAAACCTGCAGATGGGCGCTTTCCAACGCAAGGACGAACGGGCCGTCCGCCAGGACTTCGAGTTCGTCGGCGCCCTGTTCCCGCGTTTGCAGGAACGCATGGCGCAGGTCGCGGGCACGCTGAGCGGAGGCGAACAGCAAATGCTGGCCATCGCGCGCAGCTTGATGGCCCGCCCGAAGATTCTCCTGCTGGACGAGCCGTCCATGGGCTTGGCCCCGATTCTGGTGGATCAGATTTTCGCGACGCTGGCGGATATCAACGCCCATGGCGCGACGATCCTGCTGGTGGAGCAGAACGCCCGCCGGGCCTTGGCGCTGGCCCAGCGCGGGTACGTGCTGGAAACGGGCTCCGTCGTCCTAGAAGGGCCCTCCCGCGCGCTCATGGAAAATCCCCAGGTCATCGAAGCCTATCTGGGCGGATGAGCGGCCCGCGGGGCCGGTCCCGCGCCGGATCCGGCCCGGCTCCCGTCTCTTGATCCCGGCGTCCGTATGGCCTACAATGCGCTGGCTCCGCCCGGGACGTTCGGGCCTGCCCCCCGCACGCCGCTTGCCCTGCGCCGCCCCGTTCCGCCATGACTGACGCTTCCTTTCGCATCTTTGCGGGCTCCGCGCACCCGCAATTGGCCGCCGCCGTGTGCCGCCGGCTGGACGCGTCGCTGGGCCGGTGTACCGTGACGCGCCACCCGGATACCGAAACGCACGTCATGATCGAGGAGACCGTGCGCGGCCAAGACATCTTCCTGCTCCAGCCTTGCACGCGGCCCGTCAACGAAAAACTGCTGGAAACGCTGCTCTTGATCGACGCCCTGCGCCGGGCCAGCGCGCAGACCGTCAGCGTGGTCATGCCGTATTTCCCGTACGCCCGGCAGGAACGCATGGCGCACGGGCGGGAGGCCGTGAGCGCCCGCGTCGTGGCCAATCTGCTGGAAACGGCCGGGGCCACGCGCGTCATTTTCATCGACATTCACGCCTTGGCCATTCAAGGCTTCTTCAACATTCCCGTCGAGTCCCTGACGGCGGTTCCGCTGCTCTGCCGGCATTTGCAGGAGCGCCCGCTCGCCGACGCCGCGATCGTCAGCCCGGACGTCGGACGCGCCAGCCTGGCGAATCGCTACGCGTCCCTCCTCGATCTGCCGCTGGTCGTCATGCACAAGAAGCGTTTCCGCCAAGGGCAAGTCGAAACCTCGCACATCGTCGGCGACATCCAGGGCCGAACGCCGATCATCATTGACGATATCATGGCCAGCGGGAGCGTTTTGCGCCAGGCGGACGCGCTCTTCGCCCGCGGCGCGGCGGCGCCGGCCTATTTCGCGGTCACCCATGCCGTCCTGCTGCCCTCCGCGCGCAAGGCCTTGGCCGCGGACGCGCGCATCGCCCGGTTGATCACGACGGATACGCTGCCGCCTGCCGCGCCGGACGCGGCGACGGCCAAGATAGAGGTCATTTCCGTGGCGCCTTTGCTGGCCGAGGTCATCGTACGCATTTTCAAGCGCGCCAGCATCGCCACCAACGTAGACTACCAGTAAACGGCCGATCGCCTCGGAGAGCGAAACCCCATGTTCAAGTCCATGACGAATTGGTGGCGCCGCGACGCCCCGGCCGCCGCAACGCCCGCCGCCGCCGCCCCGTTGGTGTTGGACCGCCATTCTTTCTTTCAGGGTTCGCTGCGCAGCCGCAGCACCGTGCGCATTGAAGGCACGGTAGAAAATTCCTACATTGAGACGGCAGCCAATATAATCATCGCGGAATCCGCGCAGGTTTCGTCTCAGTTGTCGGCCTGCATCGTGTCCATTCGCGGCCGGTACCACGGCCATTTGGTCGCGGACCGGGTCGAGGTTCTGGCCGGCGCCCGCGTCAGCGGGCACATGCGCGTCAACAACGTGTATATCGACGAACAGGCCGTCATGGATGCGGATATGGATATGTTGCATTCGGGAGAGGCGCGCGCCGCCGACGCGTCCAGCGAGATCACGACCGACGTCGTAACGCGTATCGTCGACCGCGCCCCGCGCCCGCCCGTGGAAATCGGGACCTGAATTCGATATCGAGCATTTGACACTCCATTCGCAGAGGTAATACGACATGAGTTATCGAACGGTCACCTTCCTGCAGGACACGGAACTGCATCTGGAAGGCCATCCCATCGCGGTCGGCGACGAGGCCCGAGAGGCCACGCTGTCGGACAGCCTGGCCACCAGTTACAACCTGTTGGCGGACAGCGCGGGCTTCATTCGCCTGGTCAGCGTGGTTCCCAGCCTGGACACGGGCGTCTGCGACGCGCAAACGCGCCGTTTCAATGAGGAGGCCGCGGCTTTGGGACCGGACGTCAAGGTTTTGGCCGTCAGCGCCGATCTGCCGACGGCGCAGGAACGGTGGTGCGGCGCGTCCGGCGCGGAGAACATCAAGGTCCTGTCGGATCACAAGGAAATGAACTTCGCGCATGCCTACGGCACGTGGGTGAAGGAATTACGCCTCAATCACCGGGCCGTCTTCGTCATCGACAAGAAGGACAAGGTGACCTACGTCCAATACCTGGACGAATTGACGGATCATCCCGACTACGACCGCGCGCTGGCTGCCGTGAAGGAGTTGCAATAGCCCGAACGTAAGGCGGGAGGCGGACGGTGGAGCCCGTTTTCGTAGGCATCGGCCTCCTGGTGGGATACGGGCTCGGCGCCCTGCCCGTAGGGTTTATCGTCTGCCGGCTCTTCGGCGTTGACATTCGCCGGGTAGGCAGCGGTCGCACCGGAGCCACCAATGCGTGGCGCGCCGCGGGCTTGAAAGCGGCGTTGCCCACCTTGCTGGGCGATGCGCTCAAAGGCGCGATCGCCATTTGGGTTATGCAAATCGCAATCGCGCTCTGGTCCCCGGCAGACGGTTCCGCGCCATGGCGCATTTTGATTCTGTCCCTGACGGGCGGCATGGCCGTGATTGGCCATAACTGGTCGGTTTTTCTGCGCTTCAAGGGCGGCGCGGGCGGCATCACGTGCGCCGTGACCTGTTTGGCCCTGTATTGGCCCGTAGGGCTCATGGCTGCGCTCGTAGGCGCAGCCATGATGTACTGGTCGCGCATCGCCGCCATCGGTACCCTGTCCGTCGCCGTTACGACCGCGGCGGGGTTTCTGGCTATGGCGTTCTCTCGCCAGGCATCTTGGCCCTACCCCTACCTCGCCTTTCCCGTTCTGGCCGTGACCGCCGTGGCGCTTTCGCTGCGCCCCAACCGCGAAAAACTCCGACAAGGCGCGGAGCGAGTCGTTACCTTATGGTGAAATGGACTTGAGCTTGCGCTCGTATTCACATTTTGGGAGGAACGCTTTATGCAAGATCTTAAAGCCTTGGTAGCTGAATTCATCGGTACGTTCGCCCTGATTTTCCTGGGCGCCGGCGCCGTTACGTTGGTTAACGCCGGCGTGGGCGGCTCCTTGGTCACTATCGCGCTGGCCCACGGTCTCACCATCATGATTTTCGCCTACGCCTTCGGGGACGTGAGCGGCAGCCACATCAATCCCGCGGTTACCATCGGCCTCTACGTCGGAGGCGCGCTGGAGGGCCGAAAGGTTGTCCCCTACATCGTCGTCCAACTCTTGGGCGCTATTCTGGCGGGTTTCGTCCTCAGCGGGATTTGGGGCAATCTGGGAGGCAACTTGGGCGCGACTCTGTTCGACCTCAGCATCATTACTCTACCCCTAGGCTTCCTCCTGGAGATGATCGGAGCCTTTTTCCTGGTCAACACGATCATGAACGCCGCCGTCGCGGGCAAGGCCGGGCATATGGCTCCGGTGGCCATCGGCATGACCGTAGCCGCTTGCATCCTCATGTTCGGTCCCTTGACCGGCGCGTCCCTAAATCCGGCCCGCACCCTCGGCCCGGCAGTGGCGGGAATGGTCACAGGCCAGTACAACCAGATCCTCCAGCTCGGACTCTTTATCGTATCTACCGTTCTGGGCGGCGCGCTGGCAGGCGCATTCAACCGTTACTTCATGCAGGCGCCCGCGGAAGAAGCCTGATCTTTACGCGTTGACCGTCTGCCCCTCTCCGGGAGGCTCTCGGAGCCTCCCGGAGAGGGAGCGTACAAGAGGCCATCTCCTGTAAGGGCCATGTCAGAATATGTCGGCGCTCTGGACGCCGGAACCACCAGCACCCGGTTCATGGTGTTTGACCGCCACTCGCGCGTAGTGGCGCAGGCGCAACGGGAACACGCGCAAATCTTTCCGGCGCAAGGTTGGGTCGAGCATGATCCGCAGGAAATCCGGGACAACGCCTGCCGCGTCATTCGGGATGCCCTGCGACAGGCAGATTTGACGCCCTCCGCCTTGGCGACCGTAGGCATTACCAATCAGCGCGAAACCACCATCATTTGGGAACGCCGGACGGGCGCCCCGGTATATAACGCCATCGTATGGCAGGACATGCGTACAGCCTCCATCTGCGACGCGTGGCAAGAACAGGGGTTGGAAGCCGAAATCAACCGCATCGCCGGCCTGCCCATTTCTCCGTACTTCGCGGCCTCCAAGATTGCCTGGATTCTGGATCGGATAGAGGACGGCAGAGCGCGGGCGCAGCGCGGCGAATTGTGTTTCGGCACGGTGGACTCCTGGCTGCTGTGGCACCTGACCTCGGATCGACGCCACGTCACCGACGCCACCAACGCCAGCCGCACGATGTTCATGGACTTGGCTACGCGCACCTGGAACGAAGACCTGCTGGCGGCTCTGGATATTCCCTTGGCGCTCCTGCCTGATATCGCGCCCAGCAGCACGCCGACGGGATTCGGCCAGACCGCGCGGGAAGGTCCCTTTGCACGCTCCGTCCCCATTTGCGGCGTTCTGGGCGATCAACAGGCCGCTACCGTCGGACAAACCTGTTTCCTGCCGGGCGAAGCCAAGAACACCTACGGAACCGGATGCTTCGTATTGCTCAATACCGGTTTGGAGATGGTGCGCAGCCGGAATGGCCTCATCACGACCCTGGCCTACGAATTCGCAGGCCAACCGCCCGTCTACGCGCTGGAAGGATCCATTGCCATGGGCGGTGCGACCGTGCAATGGTTACGCGACGAAATGGGCCTGATTGACGACGCTGCGGAGACGGAAGAATGGGCCGCCAGCGTGCCGGATAGCGGCGGCTGTTATTTCGTACCCGCCTTCAGCGGTCTGTTGGCCCCGCATTGGCGCAGCGACGCGCGCGGCGTTATCGTCGGCCTCACGCGGTTCGTCACCAAGGCCCATCTCATCCGCGCAGCCCTGGAAGCCATCTGTTACCAGTCCCGCGAAGTCCTGGACGCCATGCATAGGGACAGCGGCATTCCGCTGGAAACGTTGCACGTGGATGGCGGGGCGACCGCCAATCGCTTCCTCATGCAATTGCAGGCGGACATATTGGGCGTAACCATCGCCAAACCGGCCGTGGCGGAGACCACCAGTTTGGGAGCCGCGTACGCCGCGGGGTTGGCCGCAGGCTTTTGGGAATCCGCGGATGGCCTCAAGGCGGAGTTCCGCCTGCAGGAAAGCTGGCATCCAACTCTATCGGCCTCCAAACGCGCAAAGGGTTATTCCCAGTGGCAGAAAGCGGTTGCGCGTACACTGAATTGGGTAGAATAGGTTCATCGTTTCCGCGCGTTCATTAAGGAACAGTAGTGAACGAAGAGAAAATAGAAAATTTGGAAAGCGTGATACGCATTGGGCGGAAATACTGCCAACGCTCGGATAGATTGGCGCACAGGTACGTAATCCAGCACATAAAACCGGCGTGTTCAGAGGTCTTGGAAGACATCCAAATACGCCACAGACTTTGTGAAGATACGAAGAACGTTATCCATTACACAAGTATTGACGTTCTTGTGTCCATGTTGCAGAAGCCTTCAGAAGACGACGGAAAAGAAGCTGAATTGCGGACGTATGACTCTGTACACCTTAATGATCCGGACGAGGGACGTTATCTTGACTGCAATATAGACTGGATGAAACAGTATGACTGGTTAAGCAAAAGCCTCCCCAGATCCCACGCCTATATCACCTCTTTCATTATCCCTGACAGTAAAAATGCCGAAAGAGAGATGAGCGACAATCTCGTGTTTTGGCGCACCTATGGAAAGGAAGGCGAAGGCTGCTCATTATCACTTCGTATTCCAATGTGTCGGTTGGGCAAAGTACTTTATGGAGCGGATGAAGCAAAATGCACTGGCTGCATTTTGCGTCCCGTTGTGGACTTGCTGGATTCGTTGATAAACAACATCCAAAGTCAATTCATCAAAGACGAATTGGCCAATATCGTTTGGTCTTTTCTGGAAAGAATTCGCTATTTATACAAGAGCGAAGCCTATGATTATGAGAGAGAATGTCGTTTAGTTATTCCTGAGTCAGAAGCTGATACAGATCGCATTTGTTTTGAATATCAGATACACAACCATCTGCCTAGCATAAGACATTATTATAAAGACAAAGCTCTCAAACTCAGCTGTATATTCGGTTCTGGAAGTTCAATTACGCTTGGGCCGTGCGTACCTTCTTTTAAGAATATGCGTCATTGCCTTAATATGTTGATAAATAAAGAAAAAATGGATCCATACATCAAAAAATCCAAGACATCTTATCGAAATTCTTGACTCAATTACGACGGACTCGGGACCGCGCGTTTTCCTATCCCCTGTACCAGATAAGGGGGATTCTCAATATCGCCCTGCGCTTGACGAGGGATGAAGGCACAGTAAGGCTGGCAGTTATCATTGATGATACGCGTCTTCGCTGTCACGAATTGGTAGTCCTGCTGCCGTACCAACGGCCACCAATCAAGGGCGAGTAGATACCGTAGCATCAGGTTCACTTCCATTCCGGCGACGCCTAGGCTAAAAGGAAATACGTTCTGATTGTTGCCTCGTTCTTCAGGCGGTAAGTGGCGAACGTAAGACGGATCATCCAGCGACCCGTCTAATTCCATCACTACCATGCTTGAATTGTATTGGCCATTACAGCGCAAGCAGGGATGATAGGGCGTGACGATATGCGCGCGCCAATGAGCGGAAAACAGGCTGTCGTTGTACCTATCTGTTTCCACGGCGATACCGCCGTCAATAACGGGAATCAAATGGGCCTGTGCGATGTAGTTCAGGACATCGCGGGGGACTGGTCGATCAACGCAGCTGAACAGCAAGTCGCAATCCAACGCAGCCTTGTAAGCTGCCTGGGTATGCACCGAGACAGGCAACGCGGTTATGTAGAGCGTTTCGGCCGTAGCATGGCTTCGCATAGCCTGAGACGCCAAATCGACCTTCAACTGGCCGATATCCTTCACGGTACCGTAAAGCAGTCGATCAAGATTGTGCTCTTCAACCCGATCGGGATCAATCAGCGTCACGCGAGCAATTCCAAGGCGGGCCATCGCCTCGGCAACTATGCAGCCGACGCTGCCCAAGCCGACAATGCCTACATGCAACCGCGCAATCAAATTTTGCGAATCGCTTCCCCAAGTATCAAAAGTACGCCGGAGAATATCTCTCCGCCGGAGCGGCGGCATAATGTTGTCGTTGACGTAGATACGGTAAGCCTGCGGTCCCACGACTCTGACTTTCTGACACCAATGGCGGTGCATCCGTCGGTCTATCCTTTCCCAAAAACGCGCGCTCCAATACCCATCGGAACCAACTGTCAGCCCTAACAGCGGTAAGCCGGTCGCGCCCGCGGGATAAGCCAAAACATCGCGTTCCGCTTCAATATCAGGCCAACTCATGCCTTGCCATCCGGGCCTTGGATGGCTGTGCATGAAAGCCAAGCCTGCTTGCTTCTCACGCGCTGTTCGTATCGCTCGCGCGAGATAGTCAGGGGCAAAACTGACATTGCCGTGCAAATTGCGATCGCGGTTCCCTGGCAGGATGATTTCGTTTATCAGCGCAGTGCGGCGCGTCGCCCCTGTAGACGGACGCCATAGGGCGAAGCACAAGTCTTCCTGGCACTCGTTGCGTCGATAATGTTGCAACAAATGCGCGTTGGCTGTTGAATCCGCGTGCTCAGTAAGAACGACCTCAAAACTCATATATGGTTCCAGACGCGCCGCAGGTGTTCGTCTATATAGACCTTCATATGCTTAGTCGGCAATTTATCCCATATATCCCCTGGCGGTCTACTCATTGCAACCCAATTGCATCCTTGCGCGTCACAATACGCTTGGATCACGCCATTTTTCCCATCATCCATGGGAGGCGAAATATGAATCCAGTGGGGAGGATATTCAGGGTACGGTTCACTTCCTTGGAAACTGACGCCCATCTTAATCGTTTCGCCTCTGCGCGAACCGGTTTCAACTGTATACGGAAACGAAACTACATTTCCAACCGGACTAGCAAATACGGACGTTTGATAGCCCAAATTTTCTAGTTCAGCCTTGACCCGGCTAATGCTGTCAGACATAGCGATGGCTACGCCACCAACGTAGGTCTATCAGAGATGGCGACGAATAGGTCATCCTCGCGTACATTAACCCGATCCTTTGAACCATATAGGCCTTTGTCACCCATAAGAAGGTAATCTTCCGGCTTACCCGAAAATGCCTCTTGTTTTTTCGCCAGCTCCAGAATTTCACGGGCCGCCAGCTGCTCGTGCGCAGTGCGAATTGCAAAGCCGTTTACCCTGATCAAGAACTTTTCTTCTGTTTCTGCCATTTTACGCCTTCCTAGCACCGCAGGAGTGGCTCCCTCCGTTCCTATTGTAGCCTGTGTTATTCGAGGATGCCAAAGACATTGGCCAGAGTGGCTCTTTCAAGTTTTGCGGAAGCAGCTTGCAAGATCCAGCGGAACGTATCCCGCGATGGATATGCAAAGGGTAACCCTGCAATGAAAAGCAAACGTCCCGTAAGGTTACGCCACGGGCGTGGGTGCGTTACGAATCGTGATGAATACCTTGTCCTCGCACAAGTTGACCCAATCATTCCACTCATACTGGCCCTTGTCGCCCTGCAAGATGTAATCTTCAGGTTTACTCGGAAAAGCCCCTTTCTTTTCTGCAAGCTCCAAAACATCGTGAGCAACCATTTTCTCATGTTCGGTGCGGATTTCAAAGCCGTTTACCTTGAACAGGAAAACTTCTTCTTTGTCATTCACTTTCTATCTCCTTAACGCATGTGATTAATCCATATGCTCTATTATAACATGCATTCTTCAAGAGCATCAAGAACGTTAACGCTATTTGCCCCGATCGAAGACAAGGCCTCAAACATCCAGTCGCTCCCCTTCAATTCTAAGTTTTCCAAGGGGTTAACAGCCTATGGTTAGCCCCGGCGCTGCTCATCCTCCTGAAAGACCCTATCCAAAAGAAGCACAGCATTTGCCCTGCCTGATCTTCAGGGAAAGCGTAATGAACAGGGGCGAACAAGGACTGTACCACTCAAGGCTAGCGGCAGAGCATCACAAGTAGGATTGGACAGGCCAAACAACATATCTCAAACCCACCAGTTACACGGTGAACATAGTAGAGTAAACTTGTACCCATACGCTTCCCAATTTGCCCGTCGACATTATGTTACCCACTCTCCCCATCGGCATAGATGACTTCCGCGAATTTCAGACCAAGCCGGAGTGCCTGTACGTAGACAAGACGAAGATGGCATCTGAATTGGCGCTGAATTTGCTGAGTCGCCATCCGCAGATTTTCCTGGCCCGCCCGCGTCGCTTCGGCAAGACGCTCTTGGTATCTACGCTGGAGTGCCTGTTTCGCGGAGACAAGGATCTTTTCAGAGATACTTGGCTGGGGCGCGTCGGACGTTGGGATTGGACGCGTCACAGATACGAAGTCTTGCGCCTCAATATGGCCATACGCGGGATTCACGCGCGCAAGCCACTGGAAGAGCGCATGAGGCAGGAACTCTCTCTGGCAGCAAGCAGACTGGGCGCGGCAATTCCCGATTACGAAGAACCCGTACCGTGCTTCATAGCGTTGCTGGAGGCCTTGCAGAAAGATCGGCGCACGCCGGTCGTCCTGATCGACGAATACGATACGCCTATCACCGAAAACGTCGAACGCCCAGAGGCTTTTGACGACATTCGGGAAGCCATGCGCGCCTTTTACGGCGTGCTGAAAGACAAACGGACGCTCACCCAATGCATTTTCGTTACCGGCATCACGCGGTTCGCCAAGGCCAGCTTCTTCTCGGGGGCCAATCACTTCAAAGACATCTCCCTCGCTTCGGAGTTCAACTCGCTCTTGGGCTTTACGGAGCAGGAATTGCGGGATACGCCGGCGCTGGCGGACGATCTGAAACGTTGCGCCGGCAATATCGGATATTCCAGCGCACGGTTGCGCGAGGCCTTGCGCAGTTATTACAACGGCTACCAGTTCAGCCGCAAACGAGAGACCGTCTACAACCCGTTGTCGCTGGCGGAATGCCTGGATGTCCTGCGCGCCGTAGACGAAGGAGAAGATTGGAGCGAAGAAGACTTTCCCCATGCATGGGCTGCCTCCGGGAAACCGGATTTTCTGTTCCGTTTGATGCAATCGGGCCGTTATCTTCCCGACGCGCGTTCCGTAGTCAGCCGCCGCAATCCGCTAAAACATCTGGAAATGGATCAAGCGGACGCGTCCGAACCGGATTACGCGGCCCTGATGTATCACACGGGGTACCTCACCTTGAAACGGAAGGCGGAGGGCGCGCTGTATCTCGATTTGCCCAACAAAGAGGTGGCAGTCTCCTTCAACGAAGAAGTGCTGCATTGGCAGAATGAGGCCATTCGCGCATTGTACGAGGAAAGAAGCGACCCGTGGGGCACGGACATGCGGCACGCGTTTCTGAACGGAGATGCGGATGCAGTCCAAAGGGGCATCGACAATTTCTTCAGGCAACTGCCCCATACCCTGACGGCTTTTCCCCAGGCCGTCAAAACGATCGCGGCGTACGAAATGTATTACCAAAACATGCTGTTCAGCGGCCTTCAAAGCGCGCGCTTGCCTCTGCGCGCAGAGGAGGCGACTGCGGCGGAACGCATGGATATCGTCATTGAATGGCCCAGTCGGGACAACCAGATTACGCTATTGGAATTCAAGGTGAAAGGCGCCGTCAAAGACGCCTTGAACCAGGTCTGGGCGCAGGGCTATGCGGACCGCTATCGCACGGCGGGCCAGTCCCTGCGCGTCTTCGGCCTCTTGTTCGATCCGGAACGGCGCTCGATCGCCCGCGTGGCTACCTATCTGTTAGGCCGCTACGATACCCGCACCAACCGCTGGGAGAACGAGCCCAATCCGGCCTATTCTCTGGCGCAGCTGAGCGCCTTGGCCAGCCAAAAGCAACGCCGCGAACAGGTCCAACGCTGGAACTATCCGATGGCCTAGATTCATCCCCGCGGAAAGCGGGCCGCCGCATCGGTTCGTTCCGCGCGCGGGGCCGAGTTCGTCAGTCGATGCCCGTCAGGGTGATTTCTTCCGCCCGGTGGCAACTGACGAAATGATTGGGACTGATTTCCCGCAGTTCCGGCGTTTCCGTCCGGCACGCCTCCTCGGCGTATTGGCACCGGGGATGGAAATAGCACCCGGACGGCGGATCGGCGGGATTGGCCACTTCGCCGGGCATGGCGATCTGTTCCGACCGAATGCGGGGATCCGGCTCCAGCACCGCGCTCATCAGCACTTCCGTATAGGGATGGCGCGGATGGGCGAACAGGGCGTCGCCTTCCGCCAGTTCCACCATCTTGCCGACGTACATGACGGCCACCCGATCGCAGATATGGGAGACCACGCTCAAGTCATGGGCCACGAACAGATACGTGAGATGGAATTCGTCTTGCAGATCCTGCAGCAGATTGAGGGTCTGGGCCTGAATGGAGACGTCCAGCGCGGACACCGGCTCGTCGCATACGATGAACTGCGGATTCAGGGCCAGGGAACGGGCGATGCCTATGCGCTGGCGTTGCCCGCCGCTGAAGGCGTGAGGGTACCGGTTCATGTATTCCGGCCGCAGCCCTACCCGCTTGAGCAGATCCGACACGCGGTCTTCCAGTTCTTCGCCCTGGGCCAGGCCGTTCACCGTCAGCGGCTCCCCCACAATCTGCAGGATGGTCATGCGGGGGTTCAACGAAGAAAAGGGATCCTGGAAAATCATCTGGCCGAACAGGCGGAACGCGCGCAACTCTTCTTTGGACAGTTGCATGATGTCCACCAGTGCCCCCTGCTCCGCCAAACGGTACCGGATGGAACCGGAGGTGGGATCGATGGCCCGCAGGAGGCAGCGTCCCGTCGTGCTCTTGCCGCAGCCGCTCTCCCCTACCAGACCCAGCGTTTCGCCTTTGAGTATGCGAAAGTCCAACCCGTCCACGGCCTTGACGTACCCCACGGTGCGTCGCAGGAAACCCCGCTGGATGGGATAGTGCTTCCGCAAGCCCCGGACGTCCAGCAGGACTTCGGATTCAGCCATGGCCGGAAACTCGCTTGCCTACGCGTACAGCACGCAACGCACGCCGCGTCCAGCCTCGGTTTCCACCCAAGGGGGAATTTCGGCGTCGCACTGGCCGGCGATGAATTCGTCGCACCGGGGATGAAAAGGGCAGCCGGGAGGCACGTGAAAGGGATCCGGCACCATCCCCGTCACCGCTTGCAGGCGACGTTCCTTCGCCCCGATGCGCGGGATGGATTTCAGCAACGCCTTGGTGTAGGGATGCTTGGGCGCATGGAAAATGGCGTCCACGTCCGCGGTTTCCACCACCTTGCCCAGATACATGACCGCGACGTATTCCGTCATTTTGGCGATGACGCCCAGATCGTGGGTAATGAAAACGATGGCCATGCCCAGGTCCTGTTGTAGGTCCTGCATCAATTCCAGAATCTGGCCCTGGGTCGTCACGTCTAGGGCCGTCGTCGGCTCGTCGGCAATCAGCAACGTGGGATTGCAGGACAAGGCCATGGCGATCATGCCGCGTTGCCGCATGCCGCCGCTCAGTTGGTGCGGATAGCTGTCGATGGTCTGCCGGGGCTGAGGCATGCCCACGCGTTGCAGGATGTCCAGCGTGCGTTCCCGCGCTTCGGCGGGGCTGGCCTGTTGATGCAACTTGACCGCTTCCATGATCTGGTGGCCGATCGTGTACACCGGAGCCAAGGAACTCATCGGTTCCTGGAAGACCATCACGATCTCGTTGCCGCGCAGGGCGCGCATGGCCGCGCCGTTGGCGGGCAAACTGGCCAGATCCTGGCCCTCGCCCGCTGACGGCCGGTAGTACACAATCCGGCCCTCCACGATCGCGCCCGGCTTCGGCACGATGCGCAAGATGGCCTGCGCCGTCACGCTTTTGCCGCACCCGCTTTCCCCGACGATGCCGACCGTCTGCCCGCGACGCACCGTCAGATCCAGGCCGTCCACGGCATGCACGATGCCTTCTTCCAAGGCGAATTGCACTTTGAGGTTGCGGATGTCCAGCAGCACGTCCGCGTCCGTCGGCATCATGAACCGTGCATCCTGACTTGCACGCGCTGGGCGTACCCGGAATTGATCCGGACAGGCTCTTTCATGTAATTGCCCCAAGTCAATTCCGGGTAATTCCATTCGTTGAGGATATGGAACCGCACGTTGCCCGGCGCCCGGCGCCCAAGCACCTGGAAGCCGCTCAGACTTACGTAACCGTTAGAGGACGCGGGATGGCGTTCGCCCAGCACTTCGATTTTCACGGTATGCCGACCGGGCGGCAAGCCCTCGCGACTGAACAGGATTTCGTCTCGGGCTTTCACTTCGCCCCGCGCCGCGCCGTGCCCGATGCCCGAATACAGATCGACGGTGGCTTGGTAAACGCCGTCCAGATACACGTTGGCCTTGCCGTAGATCAGATCCTTCGCGCCCAGCCAGCAGAAGCCGTCGCCCTCGAAACTGAACTGGGCGTAGTCGCCCGCGTGGCCGCTGATCCATTCGCGTGCCGAACCCGGTTCGCCGGGCAGCCAGGTCCCCGTCAATTGCACGTCGGGATGCGATACGGGGATCACGCTCCCCGGCGGCGGCCGGACTTCCAAACGAACGGACTCCGTGCAGCCTCTCGAGAGCGCGGAAAAACGCGCCGGGTTGTCCGCCAGATGCGCCGTCGCGAAGCGGATATGGTGCCGCATGGCCCGAAAATCCTTGGTGCCCCGGCCGCCGACGTCATAGCGGCCGTAGAGCGAATAGTTCCGCATGTCGAGATGCCATGGCCAAGCCGGCTCGCGGCCGAAACTTTCGTCGCCGCCCGTGCGTTCGCGCCAGGCCGTGCCGCGGTTGCGCCCGATGTGATCGTCCGGGAAAACGGACCACAGCCCCTTGCGCTCCCAGGAGAGGCGATCCACCTTCGGGCTCAAATCGAAGGCAACGCCAATCTCGCGCAAGCCGCCTATGTCGCGCCCGGCCCGCAAGCCGCGGGCGCGGGGATTGGGATAGGGCAACTTGAGGATACGGTACGCAACCTCCATCATCCCCGCCCGATCGAACCGCAGTTGGAACGCCGCTTCGACGTCGCCGTAGGCGCCCGCGATCGTCACGCGCACCGTATCGCCGAGCTGCTGCCCTTCCACGGACGCCGCCTGCCAGGGCGGCAAAGGCAGGCCGACCCAATGCAGATGCGGTCCCGACGCCACCAGCGTTGCGCCTTGGCAGACAACCGACATCATGCCCGTCGCGCGGGCAATGACGGCCGTGAATTCCGGGTGCCGTACCGTAAGCCTTGCGTCTTCCACGCGCAACGCGGGCGTCTCTGCGGGCGACGCGTGGAAGACGGCGGGCAACCTGGAGCGGCCGGCGGGGGTCAAGACGAATTCATCCACCACGATATCCGGCTGCCTGACGAAGCGCAACGTTACGGCCTGGCCGTTCCCGGCCGGCGCCGGCAGCGTCAACGCGCCTTGCGCATGCGGCGCCAGATCGGGGCCGGGCATACGTCCGGCCGCGGCGCCGGCGCGCCATTCGACGGTCAGTTCCGCCAGATTGGTGTGATCGAACCAGTTGGCGATGGGCACCTGCACTTCGCCGCTGGCCAGCGGCGGGGGCAACGTCCAGTCCGCCACGCGCACGGGGGAATAGGCTTTCTTGGTCAGCCAGTATTCCGGCTTGCGCCGGCGCCAGCCGTCGATGATGCCCCACTCGCGCTGTCCGGTATAGCCGGCGGCAGACATCATTTCGTCGTCGATGCCGCCCCAGATGGCTCCGCCCAGGGCGCCTTCCGCGGCGAAGAGGCTTTCCCACCAGCGTTTGATGCTCTCGCCCCAGAACGTGCGCACGCCCGGATCCCGTCGCTGCTCCGCGAGGTTGTAACAGGCGATATGCGCGTACTCGTCATGCAGCACGGGGACGGCGCCGGCAGGCAAGCCGAAACCGCTCCAGGTATCCGTTTGCCGGCTGGGATCCGCGTCCCAGTCGGCGTAGTGCAGACTCCAAACGTCGCACGGCGGAGTCCCCTCGGGCATGGTGTTGGGATAGCTGAAGATGACGGGACGGCCGGGATCCGCCTGCTTGGCGTACGCGTATGCGCGGCGGAAATTCGCGCCCCAATAGCACTCGTTCGCCAGCGACCACAGGATGACGCAGGGATGATTGCGATCCCGCTCGATCATTTCGGCGCATTGCTCCATATAGGCCGCGGTGAAGGCGGGATCGTTTTGCGTCGGGCGAATGGCCTGGTACACGAACGCGACCGCGGTCTCGTCTTCCACGTAGAGGCCGTATTCGTCGCACCGTTCCAGCAAGTCTTCCCGCGGGGGGTAATGGGAGGTGCGAATGAAATTGACGTTGGCGTCGCGCAACAGTCTGACGTCCGTTTCCACCTGTTCGGGGGTCACGGCGCGGCCCGTCGCCGGATGCGCGTCATGGCGGTTGACGCCGCGCAATTTGACTGCGCGTCCGTTGACGAGCAATTTTCGCCCTTGCACCTCGAGGCGTCGGACGCCGAAGCGCTGGGTGACCGCCTCCAGAATCCCTTGCGGGGATTCAAGCCGCAGTTCCAGGGCGTACAGACGAGGGTGTTCGGCATCCCACAACGCCGGTGCCGCCAGGGACAAGGTACGCGCGACGCGCGTCCGGCCGCGCAAATCGGGATCCCAGGCCGCCTCGTCCAGCGCCACCCGCGCGCCCGCCGGATCGCGCAGTGCGGCCCGCAGCTGCACGTCCTGGCCGGCATGGGGCGTCACCTCGACCTGCACCTCGATCGCCGCCGCGCGCAGATCCGCGGGCACATGGCAATCGACATGCACGCGATGGAAGCAAATCGGCGGCACGGCCGCCATGCGCACGTCGCGGATGATGCCGCCGATATTGAAAACGCTGAGCTCGGACGGGACGTCCGTAACGCCCACGGTCAGTCCGAAGGCCTGCCCGGCGGCCACCTGGTTCGTGATCTCGCAGTACCAGGTAGTGAACCCGCCGTAATGCCCCCGCGCGAACTGCCCGTCGATCCATACGCGCGCCTGGCCCGTAACCCCGTCGAAGCGCAGGAACACGCGTTGCCCGGCGAAGTCCGCCGGCACGGCCACGTCGGTGTGGAAAGCGTATTCTTCGCCCTCCGCGAGATCCCAACCGCGGGCGAAGGTGCAGCCGGGCACGCGCCAGGCCTTCCACGCGTCCTTGCTGACCTGGGGCCTCCAGAAGCCGTCGGGCGGGCGGGGATGAAATTTCCAGGCGCCGTTCAGGGAAACGACCGGCTGCGCCACGCCGGCCGTCAGGGCCGGCAGCTGGATCCAGGGCCAGGGCGGACGCCAGGTCAAGTCAGGCGGGGCGGGATGAGTCATGCGTACGAACGCCTGCGCCAAGCGGAAAACCGGCTTACCGGTGGGCGTACGGATCCGCGGCGTCGCGCAGGCCGTCGCCCATGAAATTGAAGCTCAACACCACGACGACCACGAACAGGCCCGGAAAAAACAGCCAGGGATAAATGGCTACGGTCTGGAAATTCTGGGCCGTAGCCAGCAGAACGCCCCAGCTGACCACGGGCGGGCGCAGGCCCAGGCCTAGGAAGCTGAGAGCCGTTTCGCCCAAGATCATGCCCGGCACGGCCAGCGTCAAGCTGACGATGAGATAGCTCAGGAAACTGGGCAGCAGGTGCCGGCGGATGATGCCCAGGTCGGTCTCGCCCGCCAGCTTGGCGGCCATCACGAAATCTTCTTCCCGCAGTTCGAGCAGTTTCCCGCGCACCACGCGCGCCAGCCCGGTCCAGCCCAGGAACGAGAGGATGATGGTAATGCCCAGATACACCCGGAGCGGCGGCCATTCCGGCGGCAGGGCCGCCGCCAGGGCCATCCACAGGGGAATGGTGGGCAGCGAGATGAAAAATTCGATCACGCGCTGGATGACGTTGTCGACGGCGCCGCCGTAGAAGCCGGACAGGCCGCCCAGCAGATTGCCCAAGACGAAACTGATGGCGACGCCGATCAAGCCGATGGAAAGGGAGGTGCGGCCGGCGTACAAGGTGCGGGAGAACAGATCGCGGCCCAGCTGATCGGTGCCGAACAGGAACGCCACCCCTTCCTCGACGCCGAACAGATGCCAGTCCGTCTTGAACGCGCCCCACAGCTTGTACTCTTCCCCGCGGGTGAACAGGCGCAGGGGATACTTGACTTCCTTGTCCGCGACGAAGACGTCCTGCCAGGTCACGGGATCCTCTTCCACTTTCCAGCCGTAGACGAAAGGCCGCAGGTGGAAGCGGCCCTCGCTGTCGAAGAAACGGATCACCTGCGGCGGCGCGTAGGCGTAATCCTTGCGCACGACGTCGATGTTGTAGGGCGACAGGATTTCGCAGAACAGCACGGTGCCGACGTAGACGATCAACAGGACGACGCCGCTCGCGACGGCCATCCGGTGTTTCCTGAACGCGCGCCACATCAGCTGCCATTGGGACGCGGCATAGAGGCGCTCCATGGCGCGGTCGGTCGTCGCGGGCAAGGCGGCCGCGGTCATGTCACTCGAGACGAATGCGCGGGTCCAGCCACGCCAGCAGAATGTCGGAAACGAACGTGCCGACGATGGTCAGGGCCGTCAGGAACATCGTGAAACTCCCCGCGAGATACATGTCCTGCGAGCGCAGCGACTGCAGATACATGGGCCCCGTCGTGGGCAAGCCCAGGACGATCGAGGTAATGGTGGCGCCGGACACGATCTGCGGCAGGGTCCAGCCGATGGTGCTGACGATCGGGTTGATGGCGACCCGCACGGGATATTTGAGCAGCAGCGTCACTTCGGAAATGCCCTTGGCCCGGGCCGCGATGACGTAGGGCTTGGACAGTTCGTCCAGCAGCACGCCGCGCATGACGCGTACCAGCCACGCGGTCGAGCCGGTGCCGACGACGATGATGACGGGCGGCAGATGCTTCAGCATGTCCACGAAGCGGGCGAAACTCCAGGGGGCCAATTCGAACTCGGGGGAAAACAGGCCGCCGATATCGGTATTGAATTGGCTGTACAAAAGCCACATGATGACCAGCGCCAGCAGAAAATTGGGAATGGCCAAGCCGATGAAACCGATCACGGTAAACGCGTAATCGGCTATCGAATACTGGCGCACGGCCGAAAAAATGCCGATCGGCACCGCGACGCCGTACGCGAAAACGGTGGTCAGCAGGGAGATCAGAATCGTGATGGGCAGGCGCGCCCGCACCAGTTCCGCCACGGGTTGGCGGCGCTCGAAGGACATGCCCATGTCGCCCTGCAGCAGCCCCCACATCCACTGGCCGTACTGGCGCCACATGGGTTGGTCCAGGCCGTACCGTTGTTTGAGCGCGGCCACCAACGCCTCGTCCGCCGGCTGGCCGCTCTGCTGCAGTTCCACGATGTAGGAGGTCAGGAAATCGCCCGGAGGCAACTGGATCACCGCGAACGACACCATGGACAGCACCAACAGCAACAGAAGCATGTACAGCAATCTGCGCGTAGCGTATTTGAGCATCTGCATGACGGTTACGCTTCCCCCCAGGCATCGTCCCCATGCGGCCGCCGGCCGCCGTCAGTTCGCCCAGGGTTCCCGCTCCTTTCCGTCTTGGCGCAGGGGCGGATGCGCGCGGAACGACCGACGCCCGGACCCGGCGTTGCGCCGGGTCCGGGCGGACGAAAGCGCCGCGCGGCGTCCTGGCCGCTTAGGCGTTGTATTCCTGACGCGCGTGGTAGGGGCGCTTCAGATACAGCTGCTCGCTGTGGTAGGGATAGAACTGGTACAAATCCCATCCGAAGAGCAGGCCCTGCTCAATGGTGGGCACGTTGCCCAGATTGTCCTTGACGATGACGGGATGCGGCGGCAGGGCCACCGTGCCGATGACGTACATGCTTTCCGCATTGATGCGCACGATTTCCTTGCCGATTTCCACTTGCCGCGCCTGGTCGGTGGTGACCTTCATTTCCTGCCACAGATCCCAGAGCTGCACCAGTTCGGCCGGCGGCTCTTCGCCCTCTGCCCCGTCCGTGACGATGTAACGGGTCCATAACGGATACATGGTGGATTCCCAGCCCAGGTTGTACGGCACCCAGAACTGCGGGGTGAGCGGGAAGAGCCAATCGGTGCATTTGTCCGCGCCCCAGGTGCCCATGGCGACCTGATTGCCCGGATAGCGTTCCGAAATCAGTTCGCCCGTAATGGTCTTCACCTGCACGTCGCACCCGATGGCCTGCCAGTACCCCTTGCAGAGCTGCCAGATGGGGGATTTCTGCGGTTCGAAACTCGCCTCGATGGTCCAGGCCAGGCGCTCCCCGTCCGGGCGGAGGCGCCATTCGCCCGCGTTGTCCCAGGCCAAGCCCATTTCGTCCAGCAGGCGATTGGCCTTTTCCAGGTCGAATTCGATGTTCAGCTTGGCGTATTCTTCCACGTAGTAGGAACAGGCGGGAATGACGGTGGCCTGTTGGGGCGTAGCCCGGCCGAAATAGGCCAGTTCGTTGATCTCGTCCCGGTTCAGGGCATGGGACAGGGCGATGCGGAAGCGCTTGTCCCGGAAAATATCGCGCAAAACCGTGTCGCCGTCGTACGTCTGGTTGGGCTGGAAGTGCAGGACGGCGCCCGTCAGGTTTTGCGCCGCGATGGCCCGGTACTGGCCTTGCTCCTCGTTGCCCTTGTACAGCGGCCAGTTGGAGGCGTTGGGCATCCAGCCGAACTCGATATCCAATTCCCCGCTGATCATGGCCGCGTCCTGAATCTCGCGGTCTTGCAGGAGTTTGATGAACGCGGCGTCGATGTACGGCAGCTGCTTGCCCTCGGTATCGACCTTCCAGTAGTAGGGATTGCGCTCGAACAACCAATGGGTCTCGGTTTTCTCCAGGAGGCGGTAGGGACCGAGCGTGGGCAGCTCCGGATTGGATTCAGGCACCCCTTCGTCCAGCGCGGCCATTTCGCCGAAATATCCCGTCCAGCTCTCGAAACCGGCGTCCGCGGCGCGGGCCTCCAAGTCGGCCCGGTCCACGTACTGGGGGTGGAACCGGCGGCTGTAATGCTTGGGATACACGACGTTGGCGCCGTTGTAGTGGGCCAGATATTTGAGAATGAACGGATACGGTTCCGCGAAAACGAATTGAACCGTGTGGTCGTCCACCCGGTTGAACGCGGCGAGTTCGCCGCCCGGTTGCAGCCAGCCCGGCTTGCGCGGCGTCATTTCGTCGTCGCCGATCATGTCGACGAACCAGAACTCGATATCGTCCGCCGTGTGCAGATGGCCGTCGGACCACTTCAGGCCGCGGCGCAGATTCAACGTCAGTTCCGTGCCCGCCTCGTTGAGTTCATAGCTTTCCGCGATGTTGGGCACGACCGACGTGAGATCGGTGCCGATGCGGAAGACGCCTTCCTGGCCTACGCCCGTGCGCCCGCTATGGAACGTGCCGGCGGCGGGGTTCCCGACCGTAAACATGCCGCCGTATTCCCCGGTTTCGCCCCAGGGCTCCACGACTTGGGGATTCAAGGGCAACCTCTCTTCGACCGCCGGCAGCTCGCCGGCCTGAACCCGTTGGGCCAACAGGGGCGATTCCTGGCCGCTGGCGGCCAGGCCCGCGTCCATCGGCGATTCGGCCATGGCGGCCTCCTCGGCGGCCGGAGCCCCATCGCTGCCGGACGCGCCGCAGGCTACCAGCAGGGTGCCGGCGGCGACCGTGCCCGACATGCGGAAAACCTCGCGCCGGGTAAATGTGCGCTTCATCGCGATCTCCTCTATTCAATTGGGTCGCAGGACTGGCGGCATTGTATAACAGACTGGGGCATTCGGGAAAGCCCGTCGCGGGACGGGCAGGCAACAGGCGCGCCCGTCCGCAAGACGGGCGATGGCAACGACTTTGGCTACGACGGGCGCGCATCCGCTCCATGGCGGAGCCTCCCGACGCGGCCGCGCTTCGCGGCGCCACCGACGGCTTCAGGCGCGGGGCCGGTGGGCGGCGCGGGGCCTGACGCTGGAGGGCAGCGGTTGAACAGCGAGCGCGCCGCCTGCCGGACCATGGCGTTGCCGCCCCGCACCGGCCCCGCAGCCAAGGCGCGGACCCTGAGGCCACGGTCCCCCTAGCCAAAGACCAGCTCCAAAGCTTTGCCCGTGACGCCGTTGATCGTCATGGCCCGCGCCGGCCAAGGCGCTCGGCACAAGACGCTGTCGTAGTGCCACTCTCCGCGTTGCGACGCTACGGCGCCGTCCACCGTGAGCGGCCCGCGCCATCCAAACCGCACGGTCTGGCCTGCGCGGCTGGCGCAGGTCACCGTCAAGGCCTGGCACGTTACGGAAGCCTGGACCCGGGTGCGGAAACGGGCGAAATCGCCGTCCCACGCCTTGCGGCCCAAGCAACAGACCCATACGTTCTCCGTTCCCTGGGAACGCAATTCCCGATTGGCTCCCTGCCCCTGCGTAACGAGCGCCAAGCCGTTGGCGGCGAACAGGCCGAGATACCCGTTCTCTTTACGGGCAAAGGCCCACTGCGCCTCGACCGCCGTTTCATCAAAGGCGTACAGGGGAAAATGCGCATGCGTGAAACCCAGCCCCTCTGCGCGGCCCGAACCGTAAACGGCCATGAGCAGCTCCTGCCATTGGGCGACGCGCGGCAGGGTCGCGTTCCCGCGCCAATAGTTCCGGGGCACGGCTTCGCGTTCGCTCGCGTAGGCCGGTTGATTCACATGCACGCGAGCATCGTAGCCCAAGGTGGCCAGCCATGGATTTTCCCGGTCGCCGCGCGCGCCCGCGCGATAGTCCTGCAAGGAACTGAGCATAAAATCCGGCGTTTTGTACGTCCAGCGATGCGTCTCCCCTGCGTCGTCGGCTCCCGCCGCGTCCGTTCCGCCCTGCCGTTCCCGACTCCAGAGCGCTTCGGGGACGAACAGGCCCAGTTCCTGGATGACGGCCGGCGCTTCATAGGCGGATTGGGCCAGCGCGACCCCCGCGGCGGCGGTCGCGTCCGGCAATCCCACGCCCCAGGCCATGAACGTCACCGCCGCCAGCGCGCCCGCGCGCGCATCCTGCAACGCTTCTCCGTCACAGGCGGCCGCGGCGGCGCCGTAGACGCCTTTCCACGAGTTCAACGCGACCGTAAAAAGGATCTTGTCCGTCAACACGGCCGCCATGGCGGCCAACTCCGCGTCCAGCGGCACCGCCTGCAGGCACAAGCAGGCCACCAGCATGCGGGCGAGGTCGCGTTGCGAATCGCAGCCGCCGAAACCTTGGGCCAGCCGCGTCTCCATCCAGGCGCGCGTGCGCGCCGCGCCCCGTTCCCGGATCACCGCGCCCCGTTCGCCGGCCAGGCCCGGGAAACGCGCGTCCGGTTGCCAATGCCCGACCAGCGCCATGCAGGCCGCCGTCAAGAAGGCGCGCGTCGAAGCCCGGCGGCCCGGCGGCGGCGCATAGCGCAACAGGCCGGCCAGGATTTCCTGCTCGCGCGCCGCCGGGCCGGCGTTCCGGGCGTTGGCCCGCAACGCCTGGATCAGCAACGCCAAACCCAGGATGCGTTCTTCCGCATGGGCATGCCCGGCAGCTACTTCCTGCAAACTGACGCGTAAGCTGTCCGCGGCCATGTCTTCCGCCCTCAGCCATGCCTGGGCCAAGGCGCCGAAGACGCCATCGGCGGAGGCCGCGGCCTGCCTCAACACCAGCGTTCGCCTCTCGGCCGCGTTCCGTTCCGGCGTTCCCTCGAAATCGGACCGGATCAGACGCGCGTCCAGACTCTTGGTCACGCGCTGGTTCTCTTCGTAATACTCGTCGATTCCGGGACGGACGACGACCTGGTAATGGCCCGCGGCCGCAAGGCCGGCCGTACTGAGCTCGTAGCGGGCTGCCGCGTGGGCCTGGGTATGCAGAACCTCTACGAAAGAGGGCCCGCGGAACTGCCGCAGATTCAAGCTCAGGAAAGCCTGTCGCCCCTGCGCAGCAGGCCAGCGAACGGCGATGGCTTCCCGCGGCCCGAAGACGCGCTTGTCCAGGCACGAGGCCTCAACCAGCGCTTCCAGCCCGCGGCGGCGCTCCGGATTCACGGTCGTCGGCAGGGAAATCAAGCGCCCGGGCGCGTCCGCGCCCAACAGCGCCAAAGAAAAATGGCTGGCCGTTTCGTCGAAAAAGGTCTGTTCATGGCACGCGAACAGCGCATTCCGTCCCGGTCGGGCCCCGCCTGCGAACAGGAACGTGCGCGCGCCGTCATCCGCGGGCTGCGCTTCCGCGCGTAGGCGTTGCCGGCCCAGCCAGAGCGCCACCGCGCCGGTGGCCTTGATCCGCACGCGCAACGGCCCGCGCCGGTCGCACCGGATCTCGGCGTACAACCATGTGCGGCGCACCTCCGGCCAGGCGGCCCAATCCGCAAAATCCAGCGCATGATCTTCGCCGGCGCGGACGTAACGCCAAGGCAGTTCCTCCGCCCCTACCTTCAGCGGCGGCCGCCATTCCACAGGCCGGCGAAAATGTCGAAGGTAGTCCGGTTCGGCTGCGGGCGCGGACGGCGGGACGCAGGCGGGACCGGCCGCCAACCAATGTTCGACGAAGCCTGCAGGCGACACGCGATAGGCAAGCGTCCGGATAGCCATCATCTGCCTCCGCTCATCCGTCCGCTTCGCACCTGGCTGGCCGCGGCCGCGCCGACCGCCGCGCCGACGCTGCGACCGGCATCAAGGCGCGGGACAGTCGGCCAACGCGAATCCGTCCAGGTCGTGATCAAGGAGGCGCAAGCTGGCGGGTATGCATCCCTGCAGCGGATTGCCGGCCAAGCGAATGACCTTCAGATTGGGCAGGCGTCCCAATTCCGGGGGAATGGAAGTCAAACGGTTATGGTCAAGCCGCAATTCTTGCAAGCGGCTCAGCTGCCCCAATTGGGGCGGAATAGGACCGTATAAGGCATTCCCCGTAAGCGTGAGTTTCTGCAATCCGTCCAGGTTCCCCAGCATCGGCGGCAAAGGGCCGACCAGCCCCCGGCGGGACAAGTGCAATTCCTGCACGCGGCCGGCGGGAGCGGTGAAGGCGAGGCCCTCCCAATTATAGATAGACGCCCGGGGAGTCCAATGCAACGATTGCGCCGAGAGCCACACCGCCTTGGCGGCCAGCAGATGCCCGCAGTCCGCGGCCAGCTCCAAGGATACCGCCTGGTTCGGTATGGCCTTTTTGTTGAGGCAGACGCGGTTGATGTCCGGCGCAAACGCGCGTACGTCCGGCATACGGGCCTCTATCTCGCGCACGCGCGACGCCACATCCTGGCGGAACTGCGCGCGGGCCTGTTCGTATTCGATCACCGCGGGATAGAGGACGCCGGGATTCTCGCGATCCCACTCCTGCCATAACGCCAGGAGACGCTCGCCGACGGCGGGACGGTCGGACCATAGATTCCTCGTTTCGCCCGGATCGTCGCGCAGATTGAACAGCGCCAACTCGGCGTCGGGGGCCGTTTTGACCAGTTTGAAATCGCCCAGGCGGACTGCGAACAGAGTCCAGTACGCTCTGTCCGCAGACCATTGGCGCCAGAACAAGGGCCTGGCGGGCGCGACGGCTTCGCCGCGCACGAACGGATCCAGGTCGACGCCGTCCAAACGCCGTTCGGGATCGACCGCTACGCCGGCCGCGGCCAGCGCCGTGGCGGCCACGTCCAAGCTGATGACCGGTTCGGCATACGTCTCGCCCTGAGGCCAACGCGCGGGCCAAGAGGCCAGAAAAGGCACGCGAATGCCGCCTTCGTAAAAACTCTCCTTGCCTCCGCGGAACGGATGGTTGTCCGCCCACGACAGGCCGTCTTCCGCTACGCCGCCATTGTCGCTCAGGAAGAAAATGAGGGTATTGTCGCGCTGGCCGGAAGCCTGCAGCGCGTCCAGGACGCGCCCTATATTTTGATCCAGCGCATCGACCATGGCCAGGTACGCGCGCCGGTTACGATCGCCCACGCCTCTGAATTTCAACAGGTGGGAGCGGGGCGCCTGCAAAGGCGTGTGCGGCGCGTTGTAGGCCAGATACAGAAAAAAGGGATTCCTGCGCTCGGCGGTCATGAAATCGATGGCCCGGTCGGTCAGCGCGTCGGTCAGATAGCCTTCGAACTCCGCGAAGCCGATGCCTTCGTGCAAAGGGAGTTTTTCGTGAAATTCGTCTTCTCGGGTGAGATCCATCTCGAAATAGTCATGCGAGCCGCCCAGGAAGCCGAAGAATTCGTCGAAGCCGCGATTCAACGGATGAAAGGGATACGCGGCGCCCAGCTGCCATTTGCCGACCAGGCCCGTGCGATAACCGGCCTGTTGCAGAGGCTCGACGAAAACGGTCTCGTCCACCGGCAACCCGTGCGCCGTATCGAACGGCGCGTAGGCCAAATTCCACTCCATGCCGAACCGGGACGGATAGCGTCCCGTCATCAATCCGGCCCGCGAAGGACCGCAGAAAGGATGATTGACGTAGCCTTGGGAAAAGATGACGCCGGTTTCCGCCAGCCGGTCGATGTTGGGAGTGTTTATGTGCGCGGCTCCGTTGTAACTGACGTCGTTGTAGCCCAAATCGTCCACGAAGATCAGCAGAATATTCGGCGCGCCCGTCACTCGCAGCGCCAGCGGCGCGTTGCGGCAAGTCGTCAAGGCCGCAGCCAAGCCCGCGAGCAGGAGAAACCCGAGGCGCGCGCGGCCTAGGCGCATGACGGCTCTCCGTACGGATATCATACGGCGCGGCCCGGGATGCGCGGCCGGCGTCTTTGCGCGCAGGCGCTCGGATGAAGCCCGGACAGATTGGAAGGAGTCAAAATGAGCGTTTCCGGAGTTGTCCCTCAAACGGCGGTCACAACGCAGAGGCGGCCGTCCAGCCTGCATCGCCGCCCACGCCTCGCACTCATCCGATACGGAGGCGCGCATAGCCTGCATTTTATACCAATCAAGCGCATCGCGCTCGCCTTTGGTCCCCTGCGCGCTGTTCGATTCGTCCCTGCTTGCGCATGCATTCAGCCCCGTCCTGTCCGTTAGGCTGCTGGCGCGCTGTCGCCTGCGCGCCGGGTCTCGGTCTCGGCGCGCGCCCGTAGCCTTGCCCGCGGGGGAATCCGGACGCCGGACAGGAAACCGGTTCATGCCGGCGCGGCCTGGCTTTAACGGCGCCAGGCCGCGCCCCGGCCCAAGGCGTTGGGCCCTTGGGATATACAATAGCGCCTGCTCTCCCTGATCGTCGCGCCTGGAGGCTGCATGCTTTGGAGCGTCGTCCGATACCCTGTCCCTCGTTGGTCCCCCGCCGCTTCCCGCGCGCGCCGGCATGCGTAACGACGCCTTGGCCGCGTTGCGCCGCAAGCCGGACGTATCCGTTTTAATCATCGGCGCCGGCATCAACGGCTGCGGCGTTTTCCGGGATCTGGCCTACCAGAACGTAGACGCGCTGTTGGTTGATCAAGGGGACTTCTGCAGCGGCGCGAGCGCCGCGTCTTCGCACCTGATTCACGGCGGATTGCGTTATCTGGAATACGGCGATTTCGCTTTGGTCAGAGAAGCCGTACAGGAGCGCAATCGCTTGTTGGCCAACGCGCCGCATTACGTCAAGCCCTTGCCTACGCGCATCCCGCTCTTCTCGCGCAGTTCCGGTTTGCTCAATGCCGCTTTGCGCGGGCTGGGGTGGCCTCGCCCAACCCGGCCGCGCGGCGCGTGGACCGTGCGTTTGGGACTGCGCTTCTATGACGCGTTTTCGCGCCGCGTAGCCAATCGTCTTCCGCGTTCCACCCAGGTTCCGCGCCGCGCCAGCCTGGAGACGTTTCCCGCTTTGAATCCGGATATCATCGGTACGGCCCAATACTACGATGCCGCGGTCCTGCATCCGGAACGGCTGGCTCTGGGCTTGATTCAAGACGGCTTGCGCCAACAGCCGGCCAGCCGCGCCCTGAACTACGTCAAAGTCGCGTCCCTCGACGCCGCCGGCGTACGTCTCCAGGACCTGGAGAGCGGCGCGGAGTTCGCCGTCAAGCCCCGTCTCATCGTCAATGCCGCGGGCCCGTGGATCGATCGCGTGAATCGCGCGCTGAGCCGCCCCACAGGCTACATCGGAGGCACCAAAGGCTCCCACTTGGTGGTAGCCCATGACGAACTGGGGCGGGCGTTGCAAGGCCACATGTTTTTCTTCGAGAACGCGGATGGCCGCATCGTTTTGATCTGCCCCTTTCACCACCGCGTATTGATAGGGACCACGGACATTCGCGTCGACAGCCCGGATGACGTCGTTTGCACGGCCGCCGAAGAGGCGTATCTCCTGGCCATGACGCGGCAGGCGTTTCCCCGCATTGCCGTGTCGGCCCGCGACGTGGTCTTTCGTTACAGCGGCGTCCGTCCGCTCGGCGCGGCCACCGGGCCGGCGGGCGCGATCAGCCGCAACCATCAACTCCGCCGTCTGGCCGCGCAGCCTCCGCTTCCGGTCATCTATTCCATGATCGGGGGCAAATGGACCACCTTCAGAGCGTTCGCCGAACAGGCGGCGGACGCGGCGCTCCAGGAACTGCAACAACCTCGCCTCTGCGCGACTCGGGACCTGGCGCTGTCCAGCGGCCCGTCGCTACGGCCGGGCCGGCAAGACGAAACGGCCGCGGACCTCGGTCTCAGTCGCGCCCAATACGACCGCCTGTTGCGCCGCTTCGGCCCGATATCGGACGAACTGGCCGCGTACCTGACGCAGCAGGCCGAGCCTGGCGTTGAAATCGCGGATTCAGGGTATTTGCGCGCCGAAGTGGAGTTCATGAGTCGCCGGGAAATGGTGGTGCATCTGGACGATCTCGTCTGCCGCCGTACGCTCGCGGCGATGTTGGGCGAACTGACCCCCGCCCGCCTGGAGGCGCTGGCGGACGTCGTCGCCTCCGCGTGCGGCTGGCCTGCGCAACGCAAAACGCAGGAATTGCAACGCACGCGCCGGTTGCTGCGCGTGCGGCATGGCGTGTCGCTCTGAGCGGTCGTTCAAACGAAAACCAGCCAATCGCCCCGGGTTTCAATCAAGGCCATCAACAGCGCCACCAGCAGGCTGAAAACGCCGTACTCCAGCAGCAGCCGGGGGCCGACGCGCCGGCGGAGGCCGTTCTGGCACAGATTGACCAACAGGAAGAAAGACCAGATCAGCAGCACGCCTTTGGTCAGTTCCGCGAAGGGCGCAAAAGCCAGCGCGAGCGCCGTTTGTCCGGCCACGAGACCGATCGCCAAGGCATGCGTCGCGAGCGCGCGCGGGCGCGGCGCGTGAGTGCGCAACAGCTCAATGGACAACAGCGCGGCGGCCGCCGCCATCAAAGGCACGGTCACGAGCAAACGGCCGCGGGCCTGATACAGGAGCAGAAACAGCAGGAACGCGGTCAGATACGCGAGGCCGTGCAGGAGGAACGCGAACAACCCCGCAGAGGGATGTTCCAGATCCAAGGACTCGTACAATAGAAACAGAATGAGGACGTAGGCGGCCACGCCGCCCAGCAAGGCCGCGACGGACGCCACGGGCGCCGCGGGCAGCGGTTGGGCCATGGCCGTGACCAAAGCCAAGGCGGCCGGCAAGCAATAGAGCGGCCAACAGGCGCGCAGGCGCGCCTGGCGGAACAACCGGGCGAAGGAAGGATGCACTTGGACGACGCTGTCGGTCACCGCGAGCGAGACGGCAATCGCCATCGCGGCCTCAAGCATGGGGGTTGAAATGCGCAGGACGACTTGGCCGCCCAGGATACGGGGCGAAGTCCAGGTAATCTCAGGCAAGCTCCAGGCCAGCGTCAGGGTCAACGCCAGCCCCATCACCCAGCCGGCGACGCTGATGCGTTGGCGCGCGTCCGTCGCCGTGCGGCTGGAGCGACCGGGTTCAGGCGAAAAAATCATGCAATGGCTTCAGGTATGGCGCGGGCGCGAAGGCGGATAAGCCCGCCGCGACGTCCGGATGAGGCGCCCTCGTATGGGATTGCGCTTTGGGCTACGGCCTTGCTGTGGACCGTCCTGTCGATTCTACCCGACGCCTTGGTCTTCGGGGGACGCATAGTCTCGGCGCGCTCGGATCCGGAGGCCGGCGTCGTCCGCGCCCATCGCGTCGTAGGCCAAGGTTTCGATTGTAGCGGGGCCTTGTCGGACGCGGCGCTGCAGCGTTGCGTGAACGCCGCCGACGCCGCGCAGGCCCCTCCGGCGGCGGATCCGGCCCGTTTCGTTTTTTTGCCCGTCTCTTGGGCGCGGACGCATCCCCGGTCCGAGGCGCAGAATTGGACCGCAACGGACCAGGCGTTGGCCCAATCCCGGCAACTGGGATTGACGCCCGTTTTGGTTCTGCATTCGGTACCGGAGTGGATACGCGCGCGCGCGCAGAAATGGGACAGGGACAACCCTGCGACGCTCTCCGCCTACCCGCAAGCCGCCGCGCGTTTCGCGGCCGCCGTGGCGCAACGTTACGGCCGCCAAGTCGATTATTACCAATTGGATACGTTTGCCAACGCGGCCTTGGACGCGTTTCCATTCGCCGTCCATCCCGTTCGCTATGGCCAGATGGCGGTAGCGGTCTCGGCCGCCATGCGCCGCGCGGATCCTGCACTGCGCCTGCTTTCCGCTCCGCTCTTGCCCGTCAGGGCGCAAACGGAGGCCGCCTACCCGCCGCGCGCGTGGGTCCAGCGCTTGTTGAGCACGCAGGCCCGCCACGCGCTGGACGTGATTGCCTGGCGTCCGCGCTGGATGGAAGGCCGCCAGGCCGGAACCCACGGCGAAGCGTTCCGCTTGGCATGGCCCGCGCGCCCGTTGCCCGCCACAGGCGCTACGGGCCCCTCCCATTGGCTATGGACGAGTCCCGTGCCCGCCGCGGGCGTCCCGGCCATGGCCCGCGCCCATGACATTATAGCCTTGACTTCGTCCCCGCCGGCGCCTACGCCGGACGCCCGCGCGCCGGGACGCCCGCGCGCCTCTTCCCTGGTCGGCGCTGACGGCAGGCGTATCGGGAAGACCCTGCTTGGCCTGGCTCTGCTTTTGATCGCGGCCGCCGCGAGCGGGGCGAAGACGGCGTCTTTCGTTCGTCAATGGGGGCGCGCGGCCTCCGTCCCGCCAGGCGTACGCGTCGCGTCTTGGCGCAAGGATATCCCGTATCTCGTCGGCGCCGGCGGCGCCCTGGCGTGGATTTTCCTCGTTTCCGATTGGCTCCTGGCGGCGGGCGCGATCCTGTTGCTGGCGGGTTTGGCGGTCGTCCGCCCTACTCTGATCTGGCTGCTGGCGCTCTGCGTCCTGCCTTTCGAGCAGGTCCACGCGAATCTCGTTACCCCGCTGTTTGGCCATGGCCTGTCGTTGTCGGCTTCCCAGATTCTGGTCTTGGCCCTGCTGCCGGCCTGCAGCCTGCGCTGGCGCGCCTGGTTTCCGCTTCGGATCCGACGCAGGCACGGCTTGACCCTGTGGCTGCTCCTCGGGTGGGTGCTGTTGTGGGTTCTCAGCCTGCCGCAATGGCCGGCGGAAAGCCGCTGGCACGTATCGTGGGAGCAAGATGCCTACCCTTGGGCCTTGGCGCTGTTGACGCTGGGCCTTGGTTTCACAGCGCGGACGTTACGGCAGGGCTTGACGGCTCTCGCCTTGGGCGTAGGCCTATTCGCGGTCGCGGCCCTGGGGCAATGGACGGCGGCGCCGCTGGAGGCGGCCTCTACGCTGACGCTGAAGCGACTGTCCGGGCTGACTTTCTCGCCCAATCACGCGGCCATGATTCTGGAGAGAGGCTTGTGGTTATGCCTGGCCTTGGCTTCGCTCGCGCGCACGCCTGGCCGCCGGTCGTTTTGGGCCGTCTGGACCGGCGTCATCGTCTTGGCGCTGCTCTTGACCCAAAGCCGCGGCGCGCTGGCTCTCGGCGGCCCCGCCGCGCTGATCGGGTTTGGCCTCGGCGCGCGGAGGCGGCGCCAGGCCCTCCCGCGCGGAGCGTCCCGGCCACCCGTCCGGGGACTGTTATGGCTCTTGCTCGCCTGCGGCCTCGCCTGGACGGCGCTTCAGTTCAACGGCGCCGCCCGCGTGCAGGATGCCGTCCCCATAATGGCCCGCTGGCACATATGGCGCCACGCCTGGCCCTTGGCGCAAGGCGCGCTCGGACAGGGGGCTGACGGTTTCTATTGGCGCGCGGCCTCTGCCGTCCCTTTTTCGGCTTTCGTCAGCCCCGATATCTTTCATCCGCACAATGTCTGGTTGGAAACCTTGATCCGGTGGGGCGCGGCCGGCCTGTTCTGGCTGATCGGGCTTTTGGTTTGGACCGGACGGCGTCTCCGGCAACCGGGACGCACCGCCACCGCCCGCGTCTGGCAAAACGCCGCGGCGCTGGCGCTGGGCGCCGGCTTGATGCATGCGCAAGTGGATGCCTTTTGGCGGTGGCCCGACATCGCGGCCATGAATTTGTGGCTGTTCCTTTTCATCGCCGCGCAACCGCCGCCCGCGGATCCGTCCGCACGGACTTGACTCTCCGGCGGCAACGGCGCGTACGCGCGCAACCGGCGCCAGCCCGCGTCCGGAGACGCTGAACGCCGTCGCGTCGTTGCACGCACGCCCCAAGGCAACGGGCAACGCGCATCCCCGGGGAATGCGCCCGGTTCGCGGCCTCTCCCGCTCCGGCGGGGCCGCCTCAATTCAGGTTCAGCACCAGTTCGAAGTCGGAGCCCACGAACAGCGGCACAAGGGAACTCTCGGCAAAAGCCAGGAAGTCGTTCATGCTGTCGTCTTCCGTTAGCGCCGGCAACAGATTCAAGAGCGCGCCCAGCGACTCTGCGTCGTACTTCAGCGCGAGCAAGGACTGCCCGTCGGCCAGAACGTCCATCGTGTTGGCGCTGGTTTTCAAGGCGAGGGAATGCAGGCTGGCGTCGTCGGCCAAATCCAGCAAGGCCTCCGGCAGGGTAACGTTGCCCAATCCCAGCAGGGCGGCATTCATGTTGCCGATCGAGGCCACGCGCCCATCTTCCACGTCTATGTCAATGCGCATGAAGGGTATCAGCCCGTCTTCCAAGACGATGGGCTCCACCGCGTGGGCCGCCAAGGGATTCACGGCGGGATCGGACGCGTCGCCCGGCAACGTCAACGTCAAGGACAACGGTTCCGCGCCAGCCAGGGTTTTCGCCAAGGCGACCGCGTCCGGCAACAGGCCTCCGCCATCCATCAGGCCGTCAATCACCTGCAGGCCAGAAGCCGCAAGGGCCACCGTAGGCAACACCGTTCCATTCGCCGCCAAGGCAATGCTTTCGCCGCTGAAATTTACGTCCAGGCGCTGAATGTCAGCCCGTTGCAGGGTATCCAAAACGTTGGCCGGGAGCTCGGCGCCGACGACCGGCAACCCCAGTACGTTCAAGGCTCCGCCTTCCGTTACGCTCACGGTCAAAGGCACCAGTTGCGTCGCGCCCACAGGCGCGCCCGTAAAGGAGAGGTCTACCGTCAACGCCAAAGCCGGCAAACGCGGCAGAAAGGTCTCCACCAATTCCAGCGTATCGGGATCCTCGGCCAAAAGCAGGCGCGCGAAGTCCACGCCCGCGGCCAGACTGCGTTCGTCATACGCCAAACCCGGCAACACCGTATCGTTCAAGGCAATGTCCAGCGAATTGGGCGTGGTGGCCAAATGCACGGTTTCAACCCCCAGGCGGGCGAGCAAAGCGCGCGTATCCTCATCCAACAGGGGCGGCACGCCCAACGCGGCCAAATCCACGCCGTGAAGCGCCAAGGCTCCCGCGTCATTGAAAGCGATGCCTCCCAGATGCAAGGGGCCTATGACGTCGCTGGGCGCGTCCATGGGCGTAATGTTCGTCTCGCGCGACCACCGATAGCTGGGACTGCCGTCCGTGAAAGACACGCGGACGCCCACGCCCACGCGGCGCACCCACGCGAACAGGCGATCGGCGCTGACGGGCAAGCCCACGCCCAGCTGATCCACGAGACCGGCCAAGGCCGCCGCGGATTCCTCATCCCAATACACGTAGGGCAGTTCATCCCCGTCAACATAGACATGGATGCCGTTATAACCCAAGCGCAGCTCCAAGGTTTCGACCCCGCCGTCCACCAGCCGATCCGTAACCTCCTTGACGCCGAAAGCGGACAGCGCGCCAACCGTCAAGCCCAGCGCCCGCAACGAATCGCCGTCATTCCCTACGCGTACGACGACCGACGGCAAGTTGAACCACGTCGTACCCGTCGAGCCGCCGCCTGTGCAAGCGCCCAGCATCAGGCTGGCCAAGCACAAGGAAACCATGCATTTAGCGAAGATGGGTCTTTTCATTTGCACTGATTGAGATCCCCGCAGACTTTATTGCCCCAAAATCGGAATTCCGGACGGCGCCTTCAGGGCGCTCCGGCGAGCCGCCGCGGCGCTTCCCAGGCGCTTCAGCCCAACGAACGGCCTCCAGACAGTTTTAACCGCTCGTCTCCGTCAGGGAATTATAGCACAAGGCAGGCAGGCCCCAGCGCGCGGCCCTGCGCGCCGGCTGTCGATCCGTCGCCCCGGTCGGCAGGGACGAAAGAGCGCCGTTGCCCGCGTATCGGCAGGCCAATCCGCTCCGCGCAAGCCATGGGCTGGCCACGCCTTGTCCCGTCCGTTGGCTACCGCGCAGGCGACGGCAGACCGTATATGAATTCATGGCCGATCCCCATGGGCAGGCCCAAACGCTTGCGCAAGGCGCTCTCCATGGCGACTTGATCGCTCCAGGCATATTCCGTTTCGCCGAAACACATGCTTTGCTCATGCCCTTTGCCCAGCGCCGCCACCACGTCGCCCGCTGCCGCCAGCGCCACCGCCCGTTCCATGGCGCCAGCGCGGTCGGGGACGATCTCCCATTGCGCTTGGCCGGCCCCGCGTCGCATTCCGGCCACGATCTCCTGGCAGATGGTCTCCGCATCCTCCGTGCGGGGATCTTCAGCCGTGACGATGACGTGATCGGCCAGCCGCGCGCCCACTTCTCCCATCAACGCGCGCTTGGCCGTGTCCCTGCGTCCAGCGCTCCCGAACACGGCAATGAGTTTGCCTGGGCGCGGCGCCGGTCGCATGAGGCGGCGCAACGAAGACAAGGCGCATTCCAGACCGTGCGGCGTGTGGGCGAAATCGACGATCGCCAGGAAAGCCTGGCCCATCTCTATCCGCTGCATGCGTCCCGGCACGCCCGGGAAACGTTTGACTCCGCGTTGGATCTGCGCCGGCGTCGCGCCCAACGCATGACTGAGCGCGCAGGCCAGCAGGACGTTGTCGCCATTGAAATGACCCACGAGGGAAGACTGCACGGTCTGAGGAGAGAGGCCGGGGCCGCGCACCGCCAAGCGCAAGCCCTCGGCATGGACTTCCGGCTCGGAAGCGATATAGTCGCTCCCCGCCGCGGCGCGACCGTAGGTCATCGTGCCGATGGCATGGCGGCGGCGCGCCTGCAGGGCGCGCGCGCGCGCCGCCAACGCCGCGCGCGCCGCCGTATCTTCCGCCGGAACCGCGACGCAGGCTCCAGGCGCGTCGGCCAACAGATCCAGAATGCCGCACTTGGCCTCGACGTAGCGCGCAAAACTGCCGTGATAGTCCAGGTGTTCATGGGTAATGCGGGTCACTCCCGCGACGTCCAATTCCGTTTCGTCCGCTCGATGTTGATCCAGGCCGTGGCTGGTGCATTCAAGCAGGGCGTACCGGCAACCCTCAGCCAACATATCCGCCAACGCGCGCTGGATGTCCCACGCGTTCGGGGTAGTCACATGCAAGCCGGCCTGCCGCAGGGCGTTGCCGCAGGCGATGCCGACGGTGGATATAACGCCGACGCGAGAGGGCGGCCCGGGCCCTGCGCCGCCCGCGCGGGACGGAATGGGCGTTTGTTGCAGAATGGAGGCCAGCAGGCCAAGGGTGGTCGTTTTGCCGTTCGTCCCGGTAACGCCGACCGTAGTCAGACGGCGCGCCGGAAAGTCGAACGCCAACGCGGCGGCCTGGGCGAAAGCGGATTGGCATTGCCGGACCTGCAGATAGGGTACCGGCGCGCAACCGGCCTGGCGGCAACGCGCCTGGAATTGCGACCGGGATTCAGCGCCCATGACGGCCGCCGCGCCCGCCGCCAAGGCGGCGGGGATGCGCTCATGGCTGTTGACCGTCAAGCCTTGACGCGCCAGGAACAGGCTGCCGGGCTTGACTTCGCGGTGATCCGCCGCGACGTGGCGAAAATCCAGTTCAGGCCGCGCGAGCGCCGCCGCCGCCAGATTGTTCCGGGTCGCCAGCAGCGCGCGCAATTGCGCCAGGGTCGCCATCGGCGCGCTACGTCCGCTGCGCCCAGGGAGACCTATTCCTCATCGCCTGAATTGCGGAAAACGGAAATCACGCTGAGGAGAATGAGGAGAACCAAAAGGCACCCGCCCGCGAACAGCACCGGAGATACCGTCCCGATCCAGGGTAAGGCAACGCTGCCGATCGTAATGCCGAAGGGCAGATCGATCGTATTGCTGGAGAGCGCGGAAATAAGGTTCAGCGGGGGCGTAGGCGTGGGCGGCGTGGGCGGCGACGTTATATTCTGCCAACTCAACTCCAGAAGCGCCCTGCCGGCCATTTCAAAGTACTCGATGCGGACATGATGAGTGCCCGCCTCCAGCTCCACTTCCGGGGCAAAGCGTTCCGTTTGCGGCGCGCGCCATTCGTCTAGGATCAGATCATCGTCGATATAGAGCCGGATGCCGTCATCCACGTAGACGTCAAAACGGTAGCGGGCCGTCTCAAAATCGAAGAGGCCGTCGAAGCGGGCGCTGAATTCATTCGCATTCACGACGGGATCGGGCGCGTCGCGGTCCCAGAGAAACGCCAGAGGCACAGGCTCCACGCGGCGCAATACAGACGGCCCCTCCAAGTTGGCATTGTTGTAAAAGGCAGTCGCGAAGGCATTGCGGGCCGGTTCCGGCGTCGGGTCGTTCGGCGCCGCCGCGGTCGGTGTCGGCGCCTCGTCGTTCGGCACCGGCGTCGGATCCGGCGTCGGGTCGTTCGGCGCCGGCGCCGGCGTCGGGTCCGGCACCTCGTCGTTCGGCACCGGCGCCGCCGCGATGGGGAGCAAAGGACGCGGTTCCAGAGGGGCAAACGAACCGAAAGACTGGAACGAATACCCTTGGTCGTCGGAACGCAGCACCCATTCAGCCCGCGTGCCCAAGTACAGGATCTCGCCTTGGCCGTCCGCGGTGTGAACCCATACGGCGCGCGCTTGGCCGTCCACCGCCGACTTGCGCCATCGGTCGCCGTTGCCGGCCCACGGGCCCAAACCGGTACCGGCCACGAACAAGGAGGCGACCGGATCCAAAGAAAATACCGAGGCCGCGCTGGCAAAGCCGGGAACGGGGGCCCACGTACCATCGGCCGCGCGGCGCCACAACCCCTGACTCGCCAGGCCCGCATACAAACCGTTGCGATACGCGCCCAACGCGCGCACCAAGGCGCCTTCCGGCATGCCTTCTGCGCGTTGCCAGGCATCCGATCCGGCCGGTTGCATGTAGACGCCGTCGTGCGTGCCTATGTAGAAGTCTCCTTCGTGCATCAGCAGCGCGCGTACGCGGCGCGCGCTCTGCGCTATATCGTCCGTCCGGGGCAGTCCAATGGCGTTTATAGCCCATGATTCCCCGTTGTCCCGGCTAGTCAATACGCCATCCAGTCTGGTGCCGGCATGGAGGACGGAGAAGCCGTTGACCGCGTGGGAATACAACGCGCCAATGCCGTTGCCTTCGGTCAGCCAGACTTGCAGGGAATCAACGGCGGCGAAGGTGCGTCCGCCATCCGTACTGCGCAGAAACAGGCCCCCCGCGGCGGCGTCGCCGGCATAGACGACGGCAGGATTGACCGCGTCATGCTCCAGGGCGGAAATGCTGACGTTAAGCGGAGTGCCTTCCGCCGGCGTCCACGTGACGCCGCCGTCTTCGCTGTAATAGATGCCGCCCGGAGGATCGGGCGAATTGAGCGTGCCGGCCACGACGCGGGCCGCGTCGTTGGGCGCGACGGACAGGGAAATGACTGCATTGGTCGAAGGCCGTTCGGCTTGGGCGGCTACGGTTCCGCCGCCTCCGATCCAGGCGAGGAGCCACGTCGCTGCGCACGCGAGGCCGCCCGCCGTCCTGATGCCGAAGCGCAGTCCCTTCATTGTTTCTCCCCCTGCAGCCGACGATTGCCTCCGGACATCGGACTACGTCATGCGCCCAAGGGTCCCTGGACGGCGAAGCGGCCCCTAGTTGCCCAGCGAATTATAGACAATCAGCGGCTTGCCCGCGTATTCGGCCGCCCGCTATGCGGAGCGCGTCCGGCGCGGTCCCGCAAGGCCGGCGCGAGGCCAAGCTGGCCTGGAAGAGCGGTCCCGGCGCGGATGGCGGCCGTCAGAACCCGAAGGCCAACAGCTGCTCCGAAGCCGCGGTGGCCCACTCAATCAAGGGCGCCGGGTACAGGCCCACCCAGAATACGATCAGAAGGCAGAAGACGAGCACGGCGCCCATCCCCGCGGGAATGGCGATCCCCGTCTGTTCCGCCGGTCGTTCGCCGAAATACATGCGCCGGATCAGGTTGATGTAGTAATACGCCGCGATCCCGGCGTTGACGACCCCCATGCCCGCCAGCCAGAAATACTGGCGCTGCACCGCCGCGCCGAAAACGAAGAACTTCCCCCAGAAGCCGGCCGTGGCCGGTATGCCGGCCAGGCTGAGCAAAAAGATCGTCAACATGACGGCCAAGGCCGGAGAGCGGCGATAGAGGCCTTCGTAGGCGTCGCTGTGCGTGCTCCCCGCCTTTTCCTCCAGCACCATGACCACGAGGAAGGCGCCGACGTTGGTGAACATGTACGCGAACAGATACACGAGAATGCCGTTGAGGCCGTCCATGTAACTCTCGGCCCCGGCCGCCAAGGCCGCGAGGCCCATCAGGATATAGCCCGCATGGGCGACCGAACTGTAGGCCAACATCCGCTTGACGTCCTGCTGGCGCAAAGCCATCAAGTTGCCCATCGTCATGGTCAGGACGCAGAAACCGGCCAGGATGGGCACCCAATCCGCCAGCAGATCGTTCAAGGCCACCACGAACACCCGGGCCGTGACCGCGAGGCCAATGGCTTTGGACGCGGTCGACAGGTACACCGTGACGGGAGTGGGCGCGCCGTCGTAGGTGTCGGGCGCCCACTGGAAGAAAGGGGCCAACGTGGCCTTGAAGCCCAGGCCGACCATCATGAGCATGGTCGCGGGCATCAGGCCTTGCACCAGGGCGGCGGTTTCGCCGGCCTTGATCTGGGCGGAAATCTGGTGCAGGTCCAACGTGCCGGTCGCGCCGTACACGAAAGACAGGCCGTACAGCATGGCGGCGGAAGCCACCGCCCCGTAGAGGAAATACTTGAGGCCGGCCTCGACGCTGCGCTGGTTGCCGCGCAGAAAGCCCGCCAGCAGGTAACTGGTGATGGAGAGGAACTCGATCGCCACGTACAACAGCAACAGATTGCTGGCGCTGAGCGCCACGCTCATGGCCAGCGTAACGAAGACGAAGAAACTCCAGAACTCCCCGCGCCGTTCCGTGCGCGCGTTCATGTACCGCCCGCCGGCCAGCGCGATCAGAATCATGACCAGCAGGATGGGCGCTTTCAGGAAAGCGCCGAAGAGATCGATTTCCATCAAGTGCAACGCGACGCGCGGTTGCTGGCCGACCTCCAATTCGAAATAGGAGAACGTCTGGAACAAAGCCGCCACGAACGCGATGCTCAAGGCGAAAAGGGCCAACGCGACGTAGCCGCGTCCGCTGTCCGTCTTGTCGCGCACGACGACGTCGATCAGGAAAATAATCAGTCCGCCCGCGAGCAGGACGACTTCCGGGACTACGAGGCTGAACTGTTCCACCGACCGAGGCTCCTTCCAAGCGCTGCGCCGAACGTAGCCTTACGCCAAGTTGACGATGAATTCAATCAATTCGACGGACGAGACGTTGAACAGGGATATGAGCCACGAGGGATACACGCCCAGCGCCACCATGAGGATCACCAGCGGCCACAGCGTGATCTTCTCGAAGACGGCCATGTCGGTGGGTCCCTCCGCGTGCGCGCCGTCTACCGTCGTCCAACGCTCGACCTTGCCGGGTTCGTATTCGCCCAGGAAGACGTTCTGCATGATGCGCCAGAGAATGTAGACCGCGGTCATGACGATGCCGATCGTGCCGAATGCGGCCCAGACCGGCACGATGGCGAAAGCCCCGCGAAACGTGAAGAATTCCGCCCAGAAGCCCGCCAGGCCCGGCAAGCCCAGGCTGGCGAAAGCGGTGACCATCGTAATGCCGTAGAAATAGGGCGTCTTGGCGCTCAAGCCGCCGAAGCGGGCCAGGTCCCGCGTATGGGCGCGTTCGTAGATGACGCCGACCAACAGGAACAACGCGCCCGTAATGATGCCGTGGTTGAACATCTGCAACGCCGCGCCGTTCAGGGCCATCGCCGCGCTGTCGTAGACGTCGGCCGCGGCGACGCCGCCGAATTTCGCCGCGACCTGCTCCAGGCCCGCCGGCGTCAGCACCAGAGACGCCGCGCCGATGCCCAACATGACGTATCCCATGTGGCTTACGGAACTGTAGGCGATGAGGCGTTTCAAATCGCCTTGCGCCACGCAGACGAAAGCGCCGTACACGATGGCGATGGCCCCCACGGCAATCACCGCGGGCGCCCAGAACTGGCTCGCCTCGGGATAGGTGGGCAGAATGATGCGCAGGAAGCCGTAGGCGCCCAGCTTGAGCAGCACCCCGGCCAGAATCACGCTGCCGGCGGTCGGCGCTTCGGTATGCGCATCCGGCAGCCACGTATGGAACGGAAAACTGGGCACCTTGAAGGCGAAGCCCAGGAAGAAGCCCCAGAACGCCAGGCTGGACAGCAGCAGGCGGGTGCCGTCGTCCAGCTGGGCGAAGGCTTGCGCCTGCGCCGCGCCCGGAATATCGAACGTGCCGGTCGCGAAGTAGGTGAGCAGGATGGCCAGCAACATGGCCACGGACCCTACCAGGGTGTAGATGAAAAACTTGATGGACGCGTAACTGCGATTCTGCCCGCCCCAGATCCCGATGAGGAGATACATGGGCACCAGGCTCACTTCCCAGAAAAGATAGAAGAGGACGTAGTCCAGGGCCACGAACACGCCCAGCATGCTCAGTTCCAGCAGGTGGAACATGACGAAGTACTCGCGCACCCGCGTGCGAATGGTCCGCGCGCTGTAGAAAATGCTGAGCGTGGACAGCAGCGCGGTCAGGAAGATCAAGGGCAGGCTCAACCCGTCCGCGCCCAGATGGAAGTTGGAGTTCAGAACCGGGATCCACGGGGCCTCGATCTCGAACTGGATGCCGCCCGCGGTCCGATCGTAGGCGAAAAGAAGCGCGGCGCTGACGATCAAGGGCACCAGGCTGAAGCGAATCGACCAGATTTTGATCGCCCGTTCGGTCCGGCAAAACGCCAGCACGAAGATGCCGGCCAGCAACGGAAAGAATAAGGTGACCAACAAGCCGATCTGTTCATTTGTGGCCATTAGCCCAGACCTCCGAAATGCATCTCTCCGCCCAGGCTCACACCAAGGTCAACACTACGGGCATGCCCACCAGGACAATCCAGATGGAAAGCACCGTCAACGCCACCAGAAGGTAGGCCTGCACTTTGCCGTCCTGCAAGCGGGTCAGAATGCCGCCGCTCCAACGCGTGACGCGGCCCACCAGGTTCACGAGGCCGTCCACCAGCAACGTATCGACGGCGGCGGCCAGCGCCGCGATCCAAACGCTCAGGCGCCCGACCCAATTGACGAAGGGATCGATAATCCAGCGCTGGTCCACGTCGGCGCAGAAGGCGGAAACGTTGCGACTCCAGCGCACGACGGTCGCCGCGTACAGTTCGTCGATGAAATACTTGCGATGCCACAGCTGCCAGAGAGGGCCGAAGGCATCGGCCAGGGGATCCGTCTGATCCTCCGCCAGGCCCCGACCGTAGATCCGCCAGCCCAAAGCCAAACCGCCCAGGGCGACCGCGACGGAGGTCGCGAGCGGAATCGCCTGGAAAGTCGGGTGATGCACATGGATGTGCAGGGTTTTCATGAAGGGTTCCAGGTAGTGCCCCAACCAGTTGGGCGCGAGATTGCCCAATACGGGGAAGGCGTCCGGAATGCCGATCCAGCCCAGCGTGACGGCGAAAAAGCTGATCAGAATCAGGGGCACGGTCATGGACCGGACGCTCTCCGGCGCCTGCGCGGCCATGGCCGTGCGCGCGCGGCCTCCGAACGTCAACGCCATCTGGCGCATGGTGTAGAACGCGGTGCAGAACGCAGCCAAGGCCAGGATCAGGAAGACCCAGGCATGGCCCTCAAAGGCGAAGGCCAGAATTTCGTCCTTGGACCAGAAGCCCGCGGTGACCAGCGGGAACCCGCTGAGGGCCAGGCCGCCGATGATGAACGTGTAGCCGGTCGCCGGCATGCGCCGCAACAAGCCGCCCATGTTGCGCATGTCCTGGGGATCGTCGGGATCCAGGGTGCCGTCCCGGCGATGCGCCAGGCCCGACGGGCGCGCGTCGGGATCCGCCGGGTCGTCGGCATGGTCGTGAGCATGGCCATGACCGTGCTCCATGCCATGGATGACGCTGCCGGAGCCCAGAAACAGCAGGGCCTTGAAGAACGCGTGCGTCAAGAGATGGAAGAGCGCCGCGGCGTAGGCGCCAATGCCCAAGGCCGCCACCATATAGCCCAATTGGCTGATGGTGGAGTACGCCAATACCCGTTTGATATCCCATTGCGCCAAGGCGATGGTCGCCGCGAAAAGGGCCGTGAACGCCCCTACAGCTGCGACCACGACCATCGTCGCGGAGGTCAATTCGAGCGCCTGGTCGTAGAGCGGATACATGCGCACCAGCAGGAACACGCCGGCGGAGACCATCGTGGCCGCGTGAATCATGGCGGACACGGGCGTCGGCCCCTCCATGGCGTCCGGCAACCACACGTGCAAGGGGAACTGGGCGCTCTTGCCTATGGTGCCGCCGAGAATCAGAAACGTGATGACCGACAGCCAAGTCACTTCCCGGAAGCCCAGATCTGCGTAGGAACGGCTGAGGCCTACCAGGTTGTCTTCGCTGAACAACGCGCTGAAACTCAGGGAGCTGGGTTCGCTGTTGATGTAAAGCAGCATCAGGCCCGCGAACAGCAAGGCGTCGCCGATGCGGGTCGTGACGAACGCCTTGAGGGCGGCCCGTTTAGCGCTCTCCTTCTCGAACCAGAAGCCGATGAGCAGGTAGCTGCACAGGCCCATGATCTCCCAGAACACGAAGAAGGTGATCAGGTTGTTCGATATCACCAGGCCCAACATGCCCGCGGCGAACAGGGAAATGTAAGCGAAGAAACGGCTGTAGCGCGGATCCTTGCCTTCGGCCTGCGCGGCGGGATAGGCGGTCGCGGGCAGATGGTGGGGGAACGTCATGTACCCGCGGGAGTAAACGAAAATCATGACCAACAGGAACGTGACCATGAAGAGCATGAGGGCATTGGCCGGATCCAGGGCGTACCCGATATCGATCGCGCCGGTCCCGGTCGGAATGCGGAACAAGGTTCCGTCCACGGGATGTTCGCCCAGGTGATGATCCCGGAACGCGGGCAAGGCGATGGCCCACCCCAGCGCGAGACTCAGCGCCGCGCCGCCAATGGCGATGGCCGCGCTGAGCTGCTTGTTGCGGTGGGCGAACAGCACGATCAGGACGAAAGCCGCCGCTGGCGGCAGCGGGATCGCCCACGTCAAGTCATACAAGGCGTTCATAGGGCAACAGGGGCCACGGCGTCAGGAACGGGAAAAGAGGCCGGACTTGAGCAGGGAATAGCCTCCGTAACCGCACACCAGGCCGACCAGGCCGCAGGCCATAACCCACAGGTCATTGTCGACGCCCGCCGCGAGCGCGCCGCTCGCAAACGCGATCCCCGACCCCAGCCCGATCAGGATCAGGCGCCGCTGTTCCGCCTTGCGCCGGCGCAGTTGCGGCAACAGCGTTGGCACGTCTCGGTAGTCGGGCCGGTGCCGCGCGACTTCCTTGAGGGCGTACAGCGCGCCCGTGAAATTGCCGGCCTTCATTTTGTCCTGCGCCAGGTCGTACAGAAACGCGCATTGCTCTTCGATCGTACCCTGCAACTGTCGCTTCACGGCGCCCTACCCTTGCAGCATGTCCATTTCGTCCAGCTGCACGGTGCGCCGCGCGCGATAGATGGCGATGATCAGCGCGAGGCCCACCGCGACCTCGGCCGCCGCCACGGCGATCACGAAAATGGCGAACGACTGGCCGGCGAGATCGTCCCGGTTGGGCCCGTACCGCCAGAAAGCGACCAGATTGATGTTGACCGCGTTCAGCATGAGTTCGATCGCCATCAGCATGGCGATGGCGTTGCGGCGCGTCAGCGCGCCGTAGAACCCGCAGCAGAAAAGAAAGGCCGCGAGCACCAGATAGGCTTGCAAGGGAACCATGGCCGCCGCGGCGCCGAGGGCGCCTATTCGTCGTCCCGGGCCAGCATGACGGCCCCGACCAAGGCGATCAGCAACAGCAAGCCGATGAGTTCCAACGCCACGCCGTAGGTGGTGACGAACTCCCAGCCCAAATCGGCGATCAAGGACTCGTCCGCCTGCAAGGCGAGCGCGCCGGTCAACCAGTCTACGCGATCCACGACCCCGGCCAGCATCAGGAACAGGAGCACGGCTATGGAGCCCACGACGAACATATGGCTGTTGTTGGTCGCCGTGGCGCCGAACATGATGCCTTTGGTCAACATGATGGCGAACGTGATGAGCGTCGCGATGGCCCCCACGTATACCAGCACTTGCGTGACGGCCAGGAATTCGGCTTCCAGCAACACGTAGATGCCGGCGACGCCGAACAGGGTCGCCACCAGCGCCAAGGCGCAGTAGAATAGATTCTTGTTGAGCACGACCGTCAAGCCCGCCACGCCCGTCATCAAGGCCACCGCGCCGAACACGACCTGTTGCACGGTAGGAATGGGCAATTCAATCGGCAAGGGAGGCATGGCAATCCCGGCAGCGCGCCTTACCCTTCGACGGCCGGCTTCATGGTGCCGATCAGGGACGCGGGGGCAAAGGCCCGTTTGGTGCGGAGCATGTCCAGGCGCAAATGCCGGCCGATCGCGGCCAAGGCGATGCCGATGGTGATCAGGTTGCCCGCGAGGATGGCTACGTTGATGGCCGCCGCCGGCCAAGGCAGCACCTGCACGATCATCTGCCAAGCCAGGAGCCCGACCGTCAGGGGCACCAGCAACTTCCAGCAAAACGACATCATCTGATCGACGCGCAAGCGCGGAAACGTGCCTTTGACCCAGATCTGGAGCAAGTACACCAGGAACGTCTTGCCTACGAAATAGCCGAGCCCCAGCCAGGGGCCAATGCCGGGCAGGCCGACGCCGGGCCCTTGCCAGCCCCCCAGGAACAACGCGGCGGCGACGCCCGCCAACACGAAGGCGTTGAGGAACTGGGCCAGGAAAAACATCGCGAAGCGCATGCCGGAATATTCGATGTGGAAGCCGGCGATGAGTTCGGATTCGGCTTCCAGCAGGTCGAAGGGCGTTTGCTCGGATTCGGCCAGGGAGCAGACGAAAAAGACCAGCGCCGCGGCGGGCATGATGAAGACGTACCAGCCGAATCCCAGGAAACGGCCCTGCGCTTCCGCCAAGGCGCTGAAGCGCATCGTCCCGGCGACCAGCACCACGGTCAGCATGCTCAATACCAAGGGAATTTCGTAACTGAGCAGTTGGGCCACGACGCGGAAGCCGGACAAGAGGGCGTACTTGTTGTTGCTGCCCCACCCCGCCATGAGCGCGGCCATGATGCCGATCGAGCCCAGCGCCACGATGTACAGCACGCCGATGTTCAGGTCGGCTCCGACCACGCCGGACGTAAAGGGCAGTACGGCGAAGAGCAGAATGATGCCGAACACCGACAATACGGGCGCCAGGTTATAGGCCACGAAGTCGGCGTCGCGGGGGGTAATCGTCTCTTTGGAGACCAGTTTCAGGGCGTCGGCCAAGGTTTGGAGCAGGCCGAACTTGCCCACGCGGTTGGGGCCGATGCGATCCTGGATGCGGCTGATGACCTTGCGCAGCAACCAAATCAGAACCAGGGCGATCAAGGGCGCGACCAAGGCGATGACGAGGGCGCCCGCCACCAGCCCGATAGCCACGGCGATCTCGGCCGGGATCCCGGCGCGCGTCAGGGCTTCAGTCAGCGCGGAATGCCATTGCGCCACGGGAACCGCCTTCGGACGCGCCGAACTCTATTGCCATTCCAACCCGCCCTTGCGCCAGTCGTAGATCAGGCCGACGATCAGAAGCAACATGAAGAAGAGCGTAACCAAGGCCGCGGCGAGCCCGAACTCCGGGCGGCCGTAGGCCATGGCAATGGGAAACAGGAAAATGACTTCCAGATCGAAGACGAGGAACACCAGGCCGATGAGATAGAACTGGGCGCGGAATTGGATCCAGGTGTCGCCAATGGTGTTCAGTCCGCTTTCGTAGATATCGTTCTTGACGGGATCGGGCTTGCGCGGGCCGAGGATCCAGCCTGCGACAATGGCCGTCAAGGGCAAAATGATGCCGAAGACGCTGAGAATCAGAATGAAAGCGTAGTTGACGAGCATGGGTTAACGGGACTTCCTTGAAACCCGTTGGCTTACCTCGCAATGGCCCAAGGCATCGGTTGCCGCCTTGAAATGCCTGAACGTTCCGTGCGCCGTCCCAATCTCTTAAGGCATCGGGACGCAACGACAGGGAAGTTTAGCACAGGGCCGCGGAGACGCTCAAAGATTGGCGTTGTCCCTGCGCTCTTGACGCGGGCCTTGAAGCTGCCCGGCAACGCGCGGGAGGCAGCCGCCCTAAACCTGCGTCCCTTGGGCGGATTCCGGGCCAGGCCATAACGCAAGCGCCGCGCAAGCCTTGCGGGCCTCCGTCCCTGACTCGGTTGGCGTCGCGGCCGCGGCCGCGCCCGGCGCCGAACCGCTCCCGCCCTGTCCGAAAATACAGAGCAATGCATCCGTTGCCCCTGTGCGCATGGCGCTTGAACGCCACGCGCAGCCTTCAGCGACCGCGGGCTGCGCGCGGTTTGCGCTATGCGTAACGACATTCCAAATTGGAAACTCTGATCGGGTGCGGTACAATGGCGCGTAGCCAATCACGGCTGGGCAAAGAACGCCACCGCAGCATCAACGGCTTTCAACTCGGTTTTCAGCGCGGTCTTCCGCCGGCCAACCCGTCCCTTTCCTCGTCAGTCTCAGTCCTCGTCGCGCGCATGCAAGAAGTAGCCAACAGGCCCGCCGATTTCCTGCCGCTCCTCATCATGGTGTTGGTGGCCTTGCTCGTGGCGGGCCTCGTCATCGCGTTGCCGACCGTTCTGGGCCCCAAAAACCCGACCAAGACGAAGGGCGAAGCCTACGAATCGGGCATCATTCCCTTCGGCGATACGCGGCGCCGTTTTCCGGTGCAGTACTACCTGATTGCCGTACTTTTCATCATTTTCGACATTGAAGTGGTGTTTCTCTACCCGTGGGCGGCCACGCTGCAAAATCCAGCGCTCAAATACACCGCTCTGGGGGCGATGGCCCTCTTCTTGGGCATCGTCGTCATCGGTTTCCTGTACGAATGGCGCAAAGGCGCTTTGGATTGGGACTGAGGGGCGTCAGCCATGGGACTTGAGCAACTGCTGCCCGAAGACAATTTCGTTACGGCCCGGGTGGAAGACCTAGTGAATTGGGGCCGCCAAAACAGTACGTGGCCTCTTCTGTTCGGCCTGGCCTGTTGCGCCATGGAGATGATCGCCGCCGGTACGGCCCGGCACGACATCGCGCGGTACGGCTCCGAACTGTTCCGGGCGACGCCGCGGCAGGCGGATCTCATCATCGTATCCGGGCGCGTCAGCAACAAGATGGCCCCCGTCATTCGTCGCCTCTACGACCAGATGCTGGAACCCAAATGGGTGATCGCCATGGGCATCTGCGCCAGCGCCGGCGGTCCCTTCAACAATTACGCCATCGTACAGGGCGTGGACAAGGTGATTCCGGTGGACGTGTACGTACCGGGGTGCCCGCCCCGTCCGGAAGCGCTGTTATACGCCCTGGATTTGCTGCGCAAGAAGCAGGCGGGAGAACGGTTCGGCCAATACCGTTTCGTCGATTCCGCGCCTGCCGCCGCCCAGGCCAGTTCCGGATTGGCCGTACGGGGCCGCTAACGCGCCTGCCCCCCTTTCCCGTCGCGCCGCTATGCCCCTGCTTGACGTTTCTCCGCTGCAGCGTTCCTTCGAAACGTTGCCCAATCTGAACGATATCGCCATTCCGGCGGCCGCGCCGTGCCTGGGCGCGGATACGCCGGATACCCAGGCCGTGCGGGAACGCTTTCCCGAGGCCGTCCTGGATTCCGGCCTGCAGTTCGATCTTCCGTGCGTTGTCGTCAAGGCGGAAAGCCTGATCGAAGTCGCGACCTGGCTTCGCGACGGGGAGTTGGCTTACGCGACCCTGGTCGACGTCACAGCCGTGGATCTTTCGCAGCTGCCGGGCCAGGACGACGACGTCCGCTTCCAGACGATCTACCAGTTGCGCGCGTACGCGCGCAACCGACACCTGGCTCTCGTCTGTCCGCTCGCCGGGGGCGACGCGCCCGGCGCGCCCAGCCTGGCGGCGACGTTCGCCGGCGCGATTTGGCCGGAACGGGAGGTCGCGGACCTGATGGGCATTGCCTTCGCGGATCATCCCGATCCGCGGCGCATCCTGATGCCGCCCAACTGGCCCAACCACCCTCTGCGCAAGGACGTGCCGCTGGGCGGGGAAGACGTGCCTTTCAGCTTGACGTGGGAACATCCGGAATTCGAGTCGCTGGGCATGCAGGTGCTGGACGCGGCGAGCCTGGAGCCGGAGCTGCCGCCGGGCATGCATCGCCGGAACATGATTCTGAACATGGGGCCGCACCACCCCAGCACGCACGGCGTACTGCGCCTGGTCGTGGAACTGGACGGCGAACGGGTCGTCAGCATCGATCCGGATTTGGGCTACCTGCACAGCGGTTTCGAGAAGATCGGGGAACATCGGCGCTACAAGGACTTCGTGTACTACACGGATCGCATGGACTACCTGTCCGCCATGAACAACAACCTGGGGTACGTGCTGGCGGTGGAGGCCATGTTGGACCTGGAAATCCCGGCGCGGGCGCAAGGCATCCGCGTCATTATGGGCGAGCTGCAGCGCCTCGCCTCCCACCTGTTCTGGCTTTCCACGCACGCGCTCGACGTTTCCGGCACGGGCATGAGCCTGTTGATGTACGCGACCCGCGAACGGGAACGCATCCTGGACATGTTCGAAATGGCGTGCGGCGCGCGCCTCACGACCAGTTACATCCGCATCGGCGGCGTCTGGAAGGATCTCCCGGCGGCGTTCGTCGACTCGGCGCGCCAATTCTGCGACCTGATGCCCGCCCGCATCGACGAATACGCCGCCATGATCGACGCCAGCCCCATCTGGCACACCCGGCTGGAGGGCGTCGGCCTGATCGCGCCGGCGGAAGCCCTGGCCAAAGGCTTGACCGGCCCCCTGTTGCGGGGCAGCGGCGTTGATTGGGACTTGCGCCGGGACCGTCCGTATTCGGGCTACGAGCGCTACGAATTCGACGTGCCGACCAGCGACCGCTGCGACGGGTTCGGGCGCTACCAAGTGCGCATGGAGGAAATGAGGCAAAGCGTGCGCATCATTCGCCAGGCCCTGGATCGCTTGCCGGACGGCCCCTTCCGCGCCGAGGAACGCAAAGTGCTGCCGCCGCCGCGGGCCGAACTGGACATCAGCATGGAATCCCTGATTCACCATTTCAAACTGTACACGGAAGGGTTCAAGGTGCCGCCCGGCCTGTATTACCATGCCATCGAGGCCAGCAAGGGCGAGCTGGGCTACTTCATCTACAGCGACGGCTCGGGCAAGCCCTACCGCCTGCACGTACGCGGCCCCAGTTTCAACAATCTGTTCGCCATCAATGACATGAGCCGCGGCCTGATGCTGTCCGACGTCATTACCAACATCGGTTCCATCGATATCGTTTTGGGCGAAGTGGATCGGTGAGGACGCAACCATGACGTCACAGCCCTGGACGCCGGAGCTGCGCGCCGAAATCGACGAATTGATCGACCTCTACCCGCCGGGACGCGGCCGGTCCGCGATGCTGCCGGCCCTGTACGCGATTCAACGCGCGCACGGGCACGTGGCGGTGGCCTGCCAGAACGCGCTGGCCGCGCGCCTGGGGCTGGAACCGGCGGAAGTCGGGGCCGTCGTGTCCTTCTATCACATGATTCACACGGAACCCAAGGGCGATTACCTGATCCAGGTTTGCACCAACGTGCCCTGCATGCTGCGCGGGGCCGGCCAATGCATGCAGACGCTGGCGGACAAGCTGGGCGTGCAGCCCGGCGCAACGACGGCGGATGGGACTTTCACCCTGGAACCTATGGAATGCCTGGGTTCCTGCGCGACCGCGCCCATGGCGGCCGCGACGGAAAAAGCCTCCGGCCAAATCCGCTATTTCGAGGATCTGGCCGCGGCGGAAGACGTCGAGGCCATGCTGGAACTGCTGCGGTCCGGCCAAGGCTTCCGCACGCTGGAGCGCTGGAGCGCCGCCCGGGATCCCGAACGCACCGGCGCGGGAGCCGGTCCCTATACGGTCGGCGGCATGGACGAACCGTTTCTCACGCGCCGCGTGCAGCGGCCCGCGTCGCATACCCTGGCCGATTACGAGGCCGACGGCGGTTACGCCACGGCCCGGCGCATCCTGACCCAGGCGCGCCCGACCGCGGACGAAATGGTGGCGCTGGTCAAGGACAGCGGCCTCAAAGGCCGCGGCGGAGCCGGCTTCCCCACCGGCGTCAAATGGGGCTTTCTGGCGCCGGATCGCTTCCCCCGCTACCTGGTCGTCAACGCCGACGAATCCGAACCGGGCACCTTCAAGGATCGGTGCGTGATGGAGTACGATCCCCATCAGCTGATCGAGGCCATCACGCTTACGGCCTACGCCGTGCAGGCGGAAGAGGCTTTCGTCTACATCCGGGGCGAGTACTATTTCGCCTATCGCCGCCTGCAGGCGGCCATCGCCGAAGCCGCCGCGCAGGGATACCTGGGCCAAGGCATCTACGGCACCCGGCGCAACCTCCGGATCGTGGTTCACCGCGGCGCGGGCGCGTACATCTGCGGCGAGGAATCCGCTCTGCTGAGCAGCCTGGAAGGGTACCGCGGCTTCCCCCGCTCGCGGCCGCCGTTCCCGGCGGTCGCGGGCCTGTACGCCAAGCCCACCATCATCAACAACGTGGAATCGGTGTGCAACGTGCTGCACATCGCGCGCCTGGGAGCCGAGGCCTACCGGGCCTACGGCACGGAAGCCAGCCCCGGCTTCCGCATGTTCTGCCTCAGCGGCAACGTCAAGCGGCCCGGCCTCTACGAATTGCCGCACGGCACGCCGCTGCGCGATCTCATCTACGACTACGGAGGCGGGCCGCAGCGCGCGGACGCGCCGGTGCGGGCGGTCATTCCGGGCGGCCTGTCCATGCAACTGTTCGCCCAGGATCAACTCGATACGGGCCTCGATCCGGAAAGCATTGCCGCGGCCGGCTCCAATCTGGGGTCCGCCGGCATCATCGTGATGGACGCCCGCGCGTCCCTGGTCGAAGTGGGCCTGCGCACGCTGTCCTTCTTCCGGGAAGAAAGCTGCGGCAAATGCACGCCGTGCCGGGAAGGCACGGTGTGGCTGGAAGACATCGCGCAGCGGATTCAACGGGGCGGCGGCCGGCGCCAAGACCTGCCCTTGCTGGAATTCATCGCCGACAACATCGCGGGCAAGTCGTTCTGTCCCTTCGGGTACGCCGCCGTCTGGGGCCTGCAGAGCAATCTGGCGAAGTTCCGGGACGACTGGCACGCCCATATCGACCGCACCAATCCGGACGGCGCGGCGCCGAACCTGCCGGTGCGTCCCATTTATCGGCCCGACGCGGGCGCCCAGACGGGGTTGTTCGAAATCGCGCTGGAACCCGCGGGGGAATCCCCGCTGGTACGCGATGCCCTCATCGCGCTGGACGACGCCTGACGCGGGCCGCTTGACTGCCGTCGCCCCCAGGATGCGAAGCATGGCCGAGACCGACAACGTCCGTTTGACCATCAACGAACGGGAAGTGGAAGCGCCCCGCGGCGCGTTGCTGATCGACGTGGCCACCCGCCTGGGCATCGAAATCCCGGTGTTCTGCAGCCATCCCAAGCTGGATCCGGTCGCCTGTTGCCGCCAGTGCCTGGTGGAGTTCGACGGTCCCCGCGGCACGATGCTGAACACGGCCTGCAATGCGCCCGTGGCGGACGGCATGGTGGTGCGTACGAACACCCCGGCCGTCAAGGCGGCCCAGGAAGCCAACCTGGGCTTCATTCTGCTGCACCATCCGCTGGATTGCCCCATCTGCGACAAGGGCGGCGAATGCCCGTTGCAGGACATGACCCTGCGCTTCGGCCCCGGCGTCAGCCAACTGGCGGAACCGAAACGCCAGGCCGCCAAAAATTACGCGATCTCCGACGCCATCATCCTGGATCAGGAGCGTTGCGTCGTCTGCTGGCGCTGCGTGCGGTACCTGGAGGAATGGGAAGAGAAACCGCAGCTGGGCCTGTTCGAGCGCGGCGGCGACACCGTCATCGACGTCCAGCCCGGCTCTTGCGTGGACGCCAAGACCAGCGGCAACATCATCGACATCTGCCCGGTCGGGGCGCTGACCAACCGCACGTCCCGTTTCCAGTACCGGCCGTGGCAGGTGCAGCGCACGGCCGCCGTCAGCCTCCACGACGCCATGGGCAACAACCTCAGCGTGGATACGCGCAACGGCACCGAAGTGCGGCGCATTCTGGGCCGCGAGAACATGGCCGTCAACGATCAGTTCATCACGGACAAGGATCGCTTCTGCCACCACTGGGCCCGGCACCCTGACCGTTTGACGCGGCCGCTGATACGCCGGAGCCGGCAAGAGGAACTGACCGCTGTCTCGTGGGACGAAGCGTTGGCTTTCGTGGCCCAGCGCTTCGCGACCGCGCAGCAGGCGCGCGGCAGCGCGGCGGTGGGCGCCGTCGGCAGCGCCAAACTGAGCAACGAGAGCAATTACCTGCTGCAAAAGTGGGCGCGTCTGTGCCTGCAGACGAACAACGTCGATTTCCGCCAGGGCGGGGACGTCAAGGCCGGCTTCACCGGCGTGCCGGCCTTGGCGCATCTGATGCAACCGCAATCCGGGCCCAAGCCCCACGCGGACGCGGCGGTGCTGTTCGGCGTGGACCCGAGCGAAGAAATGCCCATGTTGGACGTGCATCTCAAACGGGCCGTCAGCCGCGGGGGGATGCGCTTGCTCGCGCTGCATCCCGTGCGCACGGAAACCGCGGCGCGGGCGGAAGTGCATCTCCCGTACTGGCCCGGCGCCGAATTGGCGCTGGTGCAGGCCCTGATTCGACGCGTGCTGCGCCGGCGCGATCCGATGCCGGAGGTTTGGCGCGCGTGGGCCCGGACGCCGGAAGCGGACTGCGGAGCCGAGGCCGCCGGCCTGGATCAGGTCGCCGCGGCGCTGGAGGACAGCGCGCGGGCCGTCATCCTGTGCGGCCCGGACGTCAGCCACCATCCGGACGGCCGCGCCGTGCGGGAAGCCTTGGAAAGCCTGGCCGCTTTGACGGGCCACGCCCAGGGCCTAGCCTTCATTGGCCTGGAAGCCAACAGCCAGGGCTGCCGCGACGTAGGCTTGCTGCCGCACGCGCTGCCGGGCGGCGACCCGGTGGACGCCCCGGAAGCCCGCAAGCGTCTGGCCGCGCTCTGGGGCGGCGCCCTGCCGCCGGACGCCGGCCTCACCTACGCGGAAATGCTGGAAGGCGCCGGCCGCGCCGTGCAGGCCCTCTACGTCATGGGAGCCGATCCGGCTTCGGAAAGCGCCCGCTGGGCGGCCCATCTGGACGACGTCGAATTTCTGGCGGTGCAAGAGCTGTTCCTGACGGAAACGGCGCGCAAAGCGGACGCGGTGCTCCCCGCCGTCAGCTGGGTGGAAACGGACGGCACGTTCACGAACGTGGAACGAAGGGTGCAACGCAGCGCCCAAGCCATAACCTGCCCCGGGTCCGAAGCCGCGCCGGACTGGCTCATTCTGGATCATCTGGCCAGCCGGATGGGCCAGGATTGGGCCTACCGCGGCGCGCCGGACATCACGCGGGAACTCGGCCAGGCCGCGCCCGCCTACGCGGCCATTACCTGGGAACGCTTGGGGGACATGGGCCTGCAGCGGATCGCCGACGCGCCGCCCGCCTTTACGCCCGGCACGCCGGCCGCCGCGGCCCCGAGCCCACCGCCCGCGCCGGGCGCCCTGCGGCTGTTGCGCGGCCGTCTTTTCTACGATGCGGGCCGGCTGTGCGCGTTGACGTCCGAACTGGCCGCGCGCGTGCCGGCGGCCTTCGTGTCCGTGCATCCCGCGGATCTGGCGGCCCAGGCCTTGCAGGACGGAGACGTCGTGGCCGTTGCCAGCGCCCATGGTTCCGTGACCGTCCCCGCGCGCGCCGATGACCGCCTGTTGCCCGGCAGCGCGTGGATGCCGGAAAGCCTGCCCGGGGCGGCGGTCGGCACTTTGCTCAACGGCCATTGCTGGGAGTGGGTTACCCTGTCGCCGGCCTAGGCGGCAGGGCGCACCAAGCCGTCGCCATGCAGGAGGGGCTTCTGGTTCTCGGCCGCGCCTTGCTTTTGTGCTTCGCGGTGATCACCGGTTTCGCGTACCTGACGTGGGTCGAGCGCAAGCTCCTGGCCCGTTTCCAGGTGCGCATCGGGCCCAACCGCGCCGGCCCCTTCGGCCTGCTGCAGCCGGCCGCAGACGCGGTCAAGGCCATTTTCAAAGAGGAATACGTGCCCAACCACGTGGACAAGGCGGTCTATTTAATCGCCCCCGCGCTGGCTTTGGCCCCGGCGCTCATCATCTGGGCCGTCATTCCCATCGCGCACGGCACGCCGGCCATCGCCGACGTCAACATCGGCTTCCTGTGGATTCTGGCCGTCGCGGGCATCGAAAGTTTCGGCGTCATCCTGGCCGGATGGAGCAGCAACAACAATTACGCCCTGCTGGGCGCCTTGCGCTCCGCGGCGCAAATCATCAGTTACGAAATCCCGCTCGGCCTGTTCCTGGTCAGCCTCGCTCTGTTAGGCGGGACGTTCAGCCTGGTCCAATTGGTGGAAACCCCGCGCGCGGTCTGGGAATGGCTGTGGGTGTGGCTCGCCTTTCCCTTTTTCTTCATCTGCATCCTGGCGGAGACCAATCGCTCGCCCTTCGACCTGCCGGAAACGGAGAACGAACTGATCGCCGGCTTCTTCACGGAATACGGGGGCATGAAGTTCTCCATGTTCATGATGGCCGAATACATCAACATGATTACCACCAGCACCGTAGTCGCCACGCTCTTCTTCGGCGGCTGGCGAGGCCCCCTGGCGCGCGAGATCATCTGGTTGGGACCGCTGTACCTGGCCTTGAAAGTCGGCGCCTTGCTGTTCCTGTTCATCTGGATTCGCGGCAGCGTCAGCCGGCCGCGCTTCGATCAACTGATGCGCTTCAACTGGAAAGTGCTCATCCCGCTGGGCCTGGCCTACTTGGCCGCGACCGCGGGGCTGACCGTGTTCTTGAAGTAGAAAAGGGAAACTGCGATGGGCGTCGAGGGGTATGTCAAGGGGGCCGTGGAATTGGCCAAAGCCATGGGCGTGACGCTCAAGAATCTGGGCCGCGGTCCCGTGACCGTGGAATACCCCAAGGAAGCCGTGCCCGTCTACCCGCGGTTTCGCGGCAAGCATGAACTGCGGCGTTACGAAAACGGCATGGAACGCTGCATCGGCTGCATGCTGTGCGAAGCGGCGTGCCCGACCAACGCCATTTACGTGGACGCGGCGGAGAACGATCCGGACCGCCCCGTCTCGCCCGGCGAACGGTACGCGCGGGTCTACGAGGTGAATCTGTTGCGCTGCGTGTTCTGCGGCGACTGCGAAGAAGCCTGCCCGACGGAAGCGATTGTGCTGGGCCATGACTTCGCCATGGCCAACTACGACCGGCGCGACTTCATTCTGACCAAGGACGAACTGCTGAATCCGGACGCGCCCAACGTCATCGTCCGGGCCGAGGGGTAATCCGAGGCGGCGGTTTCCGGCATGGGCACTCTCTTCTTCGTCGCGGTCGGCGCGGTCGCGCTGGCCGCGGCCCTGGGCGTGGTCTTCAGCCGGCAACCGGTGCATAGCGCCCTCTTTCTGATGGCCAATTTCGCCTCTCTGGCCGTGCTGTACGTGTTGCGCGACGCCCAGTTCCTGGCCGCGGCGCAAGTGATCATTTACGCCGGGGGCATCGTCATTCTGATCCTGTTCGTCATCATGCTGATTGGCCATGACGCCGCCGACGCGCCGGACGCCCGGCGCCGCGTCCTGCGCTACGCCAGCATGGCGCTGGGCCTGCTCCTGCTGGCCAGCCTGGGCCTGCAAGTCTGGGGCCGGCGCGACGCGTCCGCCGGCATTGCGTCGGGCGGCGCGCCCGCCGCGATCGGGAACGAACTGTTCACCCGTTATCTGCTGCCTTTCGAGTTCGTGGCCGTGCTCCTGTTGGTGGCGTTGATCGGAGCCCTGGTCATGGGCCGCCGCCTGGCCGCCGCGCCGGACGCGGCCCCGGAGGCGGACGCCTGATGGACGCCAACGGCTTCCTGATCCTGAGCGCCCTGATTTTCGTCATCGGCGCGACCGGCGTGCTGCTGCGGCGCAACGCGCTCATCATCATCATGTGCGTGGAAATGATGATGAACAGCGTCAACCTGAGCCTGGTCGCCCTGAGCCATCGTTGGGGCCACCTGGAAGGCCAGGTGTTCGTCTTCGTCATCATGGCCGTGGCCGCCGCCGAAGTCGCCATCGGCCTGGCCATTCTCATCGCCAACACGCGGCACCACCAAAGCGTCAACATCGACAAGATCAATTTGCTGAAGTGGTAGGCCGCCCGAGACGGCACCGACGCGTTCATGCTTGACTACACCTGGTCCTGGTTGTTTTTGGCCTTGCCCCTGGCGGGGACGCTCCTGAACGGCGCGGCCGGCCGCCGCGCGCGCGGCGCCTGGCCCGGCTGGATCGCCAGCGCGGCCATCGGCCTGGCCTTCGTCGCGGCCCTTTTGATGGCGCCCTCCGTGTTCCGGGATCATGGCCAGGCCGACACGCTGCACTTGTGGCACTGGATCGCGATCGGCGATCTGCAGGTGCCCATGGCGCTGCTGATCGATCCCCTGAGTCTGACCCTGGTCCTCGTCGTGACCGGCGTCGGCTTCCTGATCCACGTGTACGCCATCGGCTACATGGCGGGGGACGCGCGGTTCGCCCGCTTCTTCCTCTACCTCAATTTCTTCGTGCTGGCGATGTTGGTGCTGGTGTTGGGGGACGGTTTCGCCACGCTGTTCATCGGCTGGGAGGGCGTAGGCCTGGCGTCGTACCTCCTGATCGGCTTCTGGTTCGACCGCGCGGACGACCTGTACGGCGCGTACGCCGACTGCGGCAAGAAGGCCTTCATCGTCAATCGCATCGGCGACGTCGGCCTGCTGTTGGCCATGTGCCTGATCTGGACGTCCCTGGGCACGCTGACGTTCGCGGACGCCTTCGCGGGCCTGGCGTCGAACGCCGGCGCGCCGGCGACGCTGATTTGCCTGCTGTTGCTGCTCGCCGTGGCCGGCAAAAGCGCGCAGTTCCCGCTCTACGTCTGGTTGCCCGACGCCATGGCCGGTCCGACGCCGGTATCCGCCCTGATTCATGCCGCGACCATGGTCACGGCGGGCATTTACCTGATGGCCCGCACCAACCCCTTGTGGAGCCTCGCGCCCGACGCGGGCGCCGTCGCCGCCTGGATCGGCGTCGGCACGGCGTTCGTCGCGGGCAGCATGGCGCTGGTGCAGAACGATCTCAAGAAGGTGTTGGCCTATTCCACCATCAGCCAGCTGGGGTATATGGTGTTGGGGGCCGGCCTCGGCGCCTACGCCATGGCCATCTTCCACTTGATCACCCATGCCTTCTTCAAGGCTTTGCTGTTCCTGAGCGCGGGCAGCGTGCAACATGCGACGCATGAATTGGACATGCGCCAGTTGGGCGGCCTGCAAGGCCGGATGCCGACCACCGCGCGCGCGTTCCTGATCGGCAGCCTGGCGTTGGCGGGGGTGCCGCCCTTGGCCGGCTTCTTCTCCAAAGACGGCATTCTGCTCTACGCCTTCCAGCGCAACCTCCTGCTCTACGTCGTGGGGCTGGCCGCGGCCCTGATGACGGCCGTTTACGTTTTCCGGGCCTATTTCCTGACGTTCCGGGGCCGGCCGCGCGACGAAAACGTCCAGGCGCACGAGAGTCCGGGCCTGCTCCTGGCGCCGCTGTGGATCCTGTCCGCGCTGGCGGTGGCCGGCGGCGCGCTCAATCTGCCCTTCGTGCTGACGCTGGAAAAGGCGCTGGAAGCGGTGCTGGGCCATGCGGAAGCGCCCAACGCCCAATTGGAAGTGAGCCTGTTGTTCGTCAGCGGCGCCGTCGCCGGCGCGGGCATCTGGCTGGTCCGGAGCGCCTATCGCCGCGCGGCCTGGATCGATTCGATCCGCGCGACCCTGAAGCCTTTCGTCAAACTGGCCTACCAGCGCTGGTATCTGGACGCCCTGTACGAACGGCATGCGCTACGCGGCCTCCACGCCCTAAGCCAATGGTTGGCGCAGGTTTTCGACCCGCGTCTCATCGATCATGCGGTCAATCGCGCGGCGCAGGCCACCATGGCCTGGAGCCGCGCCGCGCGGCGCCTCAACGACGGCATGGTGCCGACGTACGCGTTCAGCCTCTTTCTGGGGGCTGTCTTGCTCGCGACGTACTTCTGGCTGGCCGTCTAAGCGCAGGCCCGGACGCGGCGGAAGGCCCCCATGCTTCTGATCCTCCTGACGGTCCTGCCGTTGGCCGGCGCGCTGGCGCTGTTCGCCGCGCGCGGCGAAACCGCCCAGAAAGGACTGGCTTTCGTAACGGCCCTGGCGACCTTCGCCGCCAGTCTCCTGTTGCTGACGGACTGGCACCCCGCCACGGCCGGCGGCATGGCGCGCACGGTGCAGTACGATTGGTTCCCGGAGATCGGGCTGTCGTTCCATCTGGGCGTAGACGGCATCAGTTTGTGGCTGGTATTGCTGACGACCTTCATGATGCCGCTCGCCATCGCCTTCAGCAATCGCTACGTAACGACGCGCATCGGGCAGCATCTGGGCCTGATGCTGCTGATGGAGAGCGCGCTCATCGGCGTCTTCCTGGCCCTGGATCTGGTGCTGTTCTACGTCTTCTTCGAGTTCACGCTGATTCCCATGTATTTCCTGATCGGGCAGTGGGGCAGCGAGAACCGGGAATACGCCGCCGTCAAATTCGTGATGTACACCCTGCTCGGGTCCGCGCTGATGCTGGTGGCCGTCATTGCCGCCTATACGCAAGCGAACACCTTCGACATGCTGGAACTGGCCGCCGCCTTGCCCGGCCAGACGAGCGCCTCGTTCCAGGCCTTGGGGTTCCTGGCCTTCGCCCTGGCTTTCGCCGTCAAGATCCCCCTGTTCCCCTTCCATACCTGGTTGCCGGACGCCCACGTGCAGGCGCCCACGGCCGGCAGCGTCCTCTTGGCCAGCCTGCTCCTCAAGATGGGCGCCTACGGTTTTTTGCGCCTGGCCATCCCTTTCTATCCGGACGCCGCGCGGCAATTCCAGCCCCTGATCATTGTTCTGGCCTTGGCCGGCATCCTCTACGGCGGCCTGGTGGCCCTCAAGCAGGAAGACATGAAAAGCCTGGTGGCCTACAGTTCCGTGGCCCATATGGGGTTTATCGTCCTGGGCCTGTTCGTCTTCAACGTCCAGGGCGGCAGCGGCGCCGTTTTGCAAATGGTCAATCACGGGTTGAGCACGGGCGCGCTGTTCCTGCTGGTCGGCATGCTGTACGAACGGCGCCGCACGCGTCTCTTCCGCGATTTCGGCGGCCTGTGGAAAAGCGTGCCCGCGTATTGCGCGCTGTGGCTGATCGTGGCCCTGAGCAGCGCGGGGTTGCCGGGCCTCAACGGCTTCGTCGGCGAATTCACCATTCTGGTCGGCGCCTTCGCGTTCAATGCCGTCTACGCGGCCGTCGCCAGCCTCGGCGTCGTCATCGCCGCGTGGTATTTGCTGTCGGCCTTCCGCCGTTTGGCCCAAGGCGAAATCGTGCATCAGGAAAACCAGGTCGGCGCCCTCTCGGATCTCCAGCGGCCGGAATGGCTGATGCTGCTCCCGTTGGTGGCGCTGTTCTTCGTCATCGGCCTGTTTCCCAACCTGCTGTTGGACAAGATCGTGCCGGCCGTGGAACTGTGGCTTTCCTAGGCGCGCCCGCCTGCCGCGGGCAGGAGGAATCTTTTGGATCTGACGTATAGCGCCCTTTTGCCCGAGATCGTCATGTTCGGCGGGGCCATTGCGGTTCTGCTCGCGGATCTCCTGCGTCGCGCGACGCCGCAGCACGGACGCGCGCCCGACTACCTCTGCTGGCTGAGCCTGGCCATCGTCGGCCTGTCCGCCGCGTTCGCGTTCGCCGCGAAGGCGGACGGCGCGGTCCTGGCGTTTCAGGCTTCGGCGCTGGCCGACGCCGCGAGTTTCGGCATTCGCCTGATCGTACTGGTCGCGACCGCCCTGGTGCTGGCGGTCGGCGCGCGGTACGTGCCCTCGTTCACCCGTCAATCCGGGGAATACTACACGCTGCTTCTGCTCAGCGCCGGCTCCATGATGGCCATGGGCATCGCGGCGGATCTGCTGGTGCTTTTCATCGCGTTGGAGACGTTCTCGCTCAGCCTGATCATCCTGGCCGGCATGTTCCGCGAGAATCCGCACAGCCTGGAAGCCAGCATCAAGTACTTCCTGCTGGGCGCTTTCGCCTCGGGCTTCTTCATATACGGCGCGGCCTTGATTTACGGCGCCACCGGCACGGTCAGCCTGCTGCCGATGGCGGAGGCCCTGGAAACCGCCGCGGCCGATCCGGCGACGCGCGCGCTCCTGTGGGCCGGCGTGCCCTTGCTGCTCGTGGGTTTCGGCTTCAAGCTCAGCCTCGTGCCCTTCCATATGTGGACGCCCGACGTGTACCAGGGCGCGCCGACCACGGTGACGGCCTTCATGAGCGTCGGCACCAAGACCGCCATGTTCGGCGCCTTGATCCGCGTCTTTTTCGTCGCCTTGCCCTCCGCGTGGGACGAGGCCGCGGGTGTCCTGGCCTTGCTGGCGGTCTTGACCATGACCGTAGGCAACCTGACCGCCCTGAGCCAAACCAGCCTCAAGCGCATGCTGGGCTATTCCAGCATCGCGCATGCCGGATACGTATTGGCGGCCCTGGTGCCGCGCACGCCTGACGCCGTGGACGCCGCCCTGTTTTACCTGTTCGCCTACGCCTTCATGAACGTCGGCGCCTTCATCATCATCATTGCCATCGAAAAAGGCTTCGAGACGGACATCGAACGCAGCCAATTGCGCGGCGCGAGCGCCAAGTGGCCCGCGCTCGCGGGCTTCATGGCGCTGTTTCTGTTCAGCCTGAGCGGCATTCCGCCCCTGGCCGGTTTCTTCGGCAAGTTCCTCATTTTCCGGGTTCTGATCGACGGCGGATGGACTTGGCTGGCGGTGGCGGTAGTCCTGAACAGCGCGGTCAGCGCCTATTTCTACCTGCGCGTGATCGTGACGATGTATTTCCGGCCGGCGGACGGCGACGCGCAAATCCCGCAAGGCACCCGCATCCTGTACATGGGCATGGCCGCGGCCGGCGCCATGGTACTGGTCATCGGCCTTTTCCCCTCTTTCTGGATGCAACTGCTGACCGTCGGGGGGGCCTGATACCGATTGCGCAGGCCGCGTCTTGAAACAAGGGCAATCAGTCTTTCAACACAACATAGGTCTCGCGATACCGACTGTTTGCCCTGCTGGAATCATACAGGAATTACGCCCCGAACCGCATGCCCAGCTTCCATGATATTGCGACGCGTTATCCGCGGGCAACCACTTCGTTGCGCGCCATCGCGGACAGGGCGGCGGCGCGCAGCGCGTGGCTGGCCTGCGCGCTCTTCCTGCTCGCGGGGGTGGCGGTGCTGGACGATTACGGCATGCATACAGACGAGCGCATGCAGCGCCGTACCGCGCAGCTCACTCTGGATTACGTCTGGGGCCGCAACGACAAGTTGCTGCGCTACAAGGATCGCATGTACGGGGTCGCGGTGGAAGCGCCGCTGCTGTGGGCGGAGCGCGCGCTGGGCCTGCAGGACAGCCGCGCCATCTACCTCTTGCGCCACCTGCTGACGCATCTGCTCTTTCTGGCCGGCGGCCTGGGCGCGGCCGCGCTGGCCTTCCGCCTGTACGGCCGCCGGTGGCTGGCGCTGGCGGCGCTGGGCCTGTTCCTGCTGCACCCGCGCCTGTACGCGCACTCCTTCTTCAACACCAAGGACCTGCCCTTCCTCAGCCTGTTCATGCTGGCGTTGCTGCTCACGCACTGGGCCTTCCGCCGCGGCACGGGGTCCGCCTTCCTGCTGTGCGGCGCCGGCGTCGGGGTGCTGGCCAACGTACGGCCCATGGGCCTCCTGCTCGGCGCCGCCGTGCTGGCGCTGCGCCTCTGCGACTTCCTCTGGGCCGCCGACCGCGCGGCGCGGCGGCGCGTCCTGCGCACGGGCGGCGTGTTCGCGGCGGCGTGCGCCCTGACGCTGTACGCCCTCTTCCCCTATCTGTGGAGCGATCCGATCCGCCATCTCGCGGAATCTCTCGCGTACGCGGCTGACCACCCCTTCGATATGCCCCAGCTGTTCCGCGGACATTACTTCAACAGCCGCCGCCAAGCGTTGCCGCCGGAGTACGTACCCAGCTGGTTCGCGATCACCGCGCCGCCGCTCGCGCTCAGCCTCGGTCTGGTCGGCTTGGCGACCCTGGCGCGGCGCGCGGGGCGCCGCCCGGGAGCCCTGCTGCGCAATACGCGGTTGCGTTTCGAGGGCCTGCTCCTGGTCTGTTGCGTCCTGCCCGCGTGGGCCGCCATCCTGCTGGAAGCCACGATGTATAACGGCTGGCGCCACCTGTATTTCCTCTATGCGCCCTTTTGCCTGCTGGCGACCGGCGGCCTGCACGCGTTGGCGATGGCCGCGCAGGGGGATCCCAGCGCCGCAAGCAGAGCCCGAAACGCCCCGCGCGCCGGACGGCGCGCGGGGGGGGGGGCTGGACGTACGGCCTGGCGGGCGCCGGCGCGGCCGCGACGCTGGGCGCGCTGGTCTCGCTCCATCCCTACCAGCATCTCTATTTCAATTTCCTGGTGGACCGCGCGACGCCGGAGCGCCTGCTCGTGCGCTACGACCTGGACTACTGGCAGATCGCCTTCCGGCACGCCCTGGAATTCCTGTTCGCGCAGTACCCGGACGCCCCGATCCGGGTCCAGCAGCAGTTCGAGGGGGGGTACGTCAACCGCGAGCTGTTGCCCGCGGCGGACCGGCAGCGGCTGGCGCCGGTCAACCATGCCGGCGATTTCTACATCACCTTCCGGCGCGCGCCCTGGCTCGGCGGTCCGGTGCTGCCGCCCCCGTACGCGCCCGTCATCTATTCGGAGAAGGTCTACGGCAACCCGATCGTGGAAGTGCTGGCGGTGGATCTGGCGAAGGCGGACGCGGCCGCCGCCCCCTATCGCGCGGCCTACCGCGCCCTGGCCGCCCGCGAACCCGTCATCCGCGACCGCTTTGACGTCTACCTGGACGAACGGGCCGTGAGCTGGGTGCAGGCCCCCTGCCGGCTCGAGGACACCGCGCCCCGCTTCAGCCTGTACGTCACGCCGGTCGATCCGCAGGACCTGCCGCCGGACCGCCGGGCCGTCGGCTTCGACAACCTGAATTTCTACTTCTACGAGCGCGGCGTGCGCGTGGACGGCGCCTGCCTGGCCGTCGTGCCGCGGCCCGCCTACCCCGTCCGCAGCCTGACGGTCGGCCAGTTGATCCCGGACGGCGGGCCCGTGCTCTGGCAGGCCGACTTCGCCCTCCCCCTCGCCCCCGCGACGGCGCACGCGTACCGCGCCGCCTACCGGTCGCTGGCGGCGCAGCCGCCGACGCACCGCGCCCCGTTCGACGTCTACGTCACCGCGTCCACCGTGACCTTCGCCAAGGCCCCCTGCGCCGCCGCCGACGCGCGGCCCCGGTTCATCGTGCATGCCGCCCCCGTCAACCCGCAGGACCTGCCCGGTCTCCCTTTCCACAACCTGGGCTTCGGTTTTCCCGCACGCGGCGTGCGTTTCGACGGTATCTGCCTGGCCACCGTGCCGCGGCCCGCCGCCCCCGTCCGGCACCTGACCGTGGGCCAGTGGCTCCCGAAGGAAGAAGGCGGGGCTGTGCTCTGGCAGGCCGACCTTCCGCTGCCGCTCGCCCCCGCGACGGCGCACGCGTACCGCGCCGCCTACCGGTCGCTGGCGGCGCAGCCGCCGACGCACCGCGCTCCGTTCGACGTCTACGTCACCGCGTCCACCGTGACCTTCGCCAAGGCCCCCTGCGCCGCCGCCGACGCGCGGCCCCGGTTCATCGTGCATGCCGCCCCCGTCAACCCGCAGGACCTGCCCGGTCTCCCTTTCCACAACCTGGACTTCGGTTTTCCCGCACGCGGCGTGCGTTTCGACGGTATCTGCCTGGCCACCGTGCCGCGGCCCGCCGCCCCCGTCCGGCACCTGACCGTGGGCCAGTGGCTCCCGAAGGAAGAAGGCGGGGCTGTGCTCTGGCAGGCCGACCTTCCGCTGCCGCGCGGCCCGCGCGCCCTGAACGCCTTCCGCACCGCCTATCACGCGCTGGCCGCCGCCGCGCCCGTCCATCGGGGCGCTTTCGACGTCTATGTCACCGCCAACGCGGTCGCGTTCGCCAAGCAGCCCTGCACGGCGGCCGATACGCAGCCCCGGTTCCTCCTGCACTTCGTCCCCGCGAATACGCGCGATCTGCGGCCCGCTCGCCGAGGCATCGGCTTCGCCAACCGGGATTTCGCGTTCGCGTGGCAGGGCGCGCATTTCGACGACGCCTGCCTGGCCTGGGTCCCGCTCCCCGCCTACCCCCTTGAGCGCCTGCGCGTGGGCCAGTTCCGCGCCGGCGAAGAGCCCCTTTGGCTGGCCGAGATCCCCTGGGTCCCGTGACGGCATCCACTTCCAGCGGTCTCCGTCGCGCAGGCCGCGTGCCGTCCTGCGCAGAGAGGGAAGGGCGAACTGGAAACTATGTCGTCTGCATGCTTATAACTGCGTACTTGACAAGGGAGATTAGGTTCTGTTGAGGTGGGATTTCAGCCAGATTCGGGTCGTAGGGGGGGCAGATTCTGCGGCCCTTTGCGTGTAGCCCGAGCCAGGCAGCGTTGAGATGTGACTGCATCCGTCCCCCTTACCTCCCCCGGCCGGTGGGTACGGGGCTCGGGCGGGCCCGCCCAAGACGCCGGCCCTAGGCACTTTGGCCTGTTTATTTTGTCGGATAAAGCGCGGGCGACGTACGAGGGCGTACCAAGGCGGTGGAGAGGGCTCAGGGGGACGCCTGCGCGGCCGACGGCCTACGCCGAGACCGGAGCGGAGCCTGGAGCGGACGCGCCCGTCGGTTCCGCGGGTTCAACCCGCGGAACCTAGGGGGTCAACGAACACGACATAGATTGCCTGATAATCTGCTGGATCGGGCGGAAATCCTACCTCAACAGAACCTAGTACTCCATCATGTTTCTATTGAAGGGTACAGATGCTTGAGGCGCACGCGGGCGTCGGCGGTGCGGAACTGCCAGTCAATGCCCTTTTGGGCGGCGTTGCGGGCCTCCGCCCAGGCGGTGACCTGCGCGTGAACCTCGTCCTGCGTCGCCCTGCGCGGGGACAGGGCCTGGCGCGTCAGGACGCTCAGTTCCGGTTCGGCCCTGTGGAGCCAGCTGCCGTGCCGGGGCGTAAACACCAGGCGGACGCGCCGGACCCGGCGCGCGGCCTCGGCGCGCGGAAAGGCCCGGAAAAAAGAGCGGTACGCGTGGGTGTTCAGGTGGTCGCAGACCCGGATCAGGCGCTTGGCCGCGCGGTAGCGCGGGTGGTCGACCAGGGCCTTGACCTGGTGCGCCCAGTCCACGGCCGTGCGCCGGGCGGTGACGTGGGCGGTGCGCCACGGGCCCAGCGGTTCCACGAACATCCAGATCGTGCAGGCGCCGCACCGCACGTATTCGTAGTCGTAGGTGGCGGGACGGCCTGGGCGCGCCGGGTGCGACGGCCACTTGTCGGCCCGCAGGAATTGGGCGTGTTCGTCCCTGCAGATCACCGGATAGCGCACATCGCGGGGTCGGCTATAGCGGTCCCGCACCGCTTCCATCCGGCTCACGAAGTCCGCCTCCGGCGACACCGGCGGATAGCCCCGTTGCACCCGCCGCCAGGGCGTCAGTTCTTTTTTTTAGCACGCGGCGCACCGTCTCGTAACGGATGCGGGACGCAATCCCCCGCGTCACCAGCTCGCGGGCCAGCGCGCGCAACGTCCCGCGCGCCTGGCCGGCCGGCGGCGCGGACTGGGCCAACTGCAGGAGTTGCGCTTCGCCCGCGCCGTCCAGCCGGCGGGACCGCGGCGCCTTGGGCTGGCGCGCCCGCGCCGCGACCGGCCCGTGGTCCACGGCTTGGCGGCGCCAGCGGCTCACGCTGATCGCCGAGACGTCCCACGCGGCCGCGACGGCTTCGTCCGTCCACCCCGCGCCCTGCGGGCCCGCGTCGCACTGGAGCAGGGCGCGGGCGCGCACGACTTGCCACAGGGGCGGGCGCCGGCGTCCGCCGCGGCCTTGGGCGATGCGGGTCAGGTCTTGCCGTTCGGAGGCGGTCAGGCGCAGGGCGTATTTCAGGGACATGGGAAACCCTCGTCGGATGGGCTGGGGCATGGGATCCGTATTATAACCCATCACTGGGTACATGACCGTATACTAGGTTCTGTGGATGTGGGATTGCCGCCAGATCCAGTAGATTATCATGCAATCTATGTCGTGTTCGTGGACGCCCCAGGGACCGAGGGTTCAACCCGCGGAACCGACGGGCGCGTCCGCTCTAGGCTCCGCTCCGGTCTCGGCGTCGGCCGTCGGCCGCGCAGTCGCCCCCATGAGCCCTCCCCACCGCCTAGGTACGCCCTCGTATGTCGCCCTCGCTTTATACGACAAAATAAACAGGACAAAGGGCCTGGTGCAGGAGTCTTGGGCGGGCCCGCCCGAGCCCCGTACCCACGGCCGGGGGCGGTAAGGGAGACGGATGAAGTCGCATCGCAACGCTATCTGGCTCTGGCTACACTCAAAGGGCCGCAGAATCTGCCCCCATACGACCCGAATCTGGCGGCAATCCCACATCCACAGAACCTAGATAGCGTCGCCTTTATCGTAGCAACATGAATGTAGACAAGGGCAGACTGACGATTCGAGGATCATTGACTATGCCTGCATCGTCTTGCGTAATGAGAAGGCCGAAAGGCGCGTTGTTGGCTGTCTTTTCCAGAAACGAACGCAGTCCCAACGTGTCTCGAAAAGGGTCGATGCGTTTCTGGTATTTGATTTCGACAGGGATGCGCTTGTACCCCAAGGTAAGTACGAAATCCACTTCAGGTTCCGTCCGCCGGCCTGGAAAGTGAGCCACGTCCAAACCATAGATGGTCGACACCGTCGCTCCGAAAACGCTTTCCGCCAGATGTCCCGCCAAGACGGTCAATTCCGGTCTTTGGGCCAGTTCCGTCGGAGCCAGAGGAATTCGTTCCTGAAGCCAACTGGCGCGCAGGCCATGATCAACCAAGCACAATTTGAAAGGGCCGCGTTTACGCTTGAGGCGAATTTCCAACGGAGGGATCAGGCGTATCAAGAGGGTGTCGTCCAGAAATCCAAGATAGTTGTTCACGCGTTGACCCCTGATCGGCACGCCGAGAGCATGCGTAGCTTCTTCGGCCAAAGTTATGGCAGCGGGGGTCTGACCGGCATAACGGCACGTCAATCGGAAAATCTCTTCCAATAGACGGGCGTCGCGTTGATGACCCCGCGGGCCGCGCCTGAGATCATGTTGGATGACGCGCTGGATAACGGTTTCGTTCAGATGAACCGCCAGTTGGCGAAAATCCTCGTCTTTTTCCCGATGGACTACGGGATAACCGCCGCGCTCCGCAAAATGAAAGAATGCCTCGCGCCGAAATGCGGCGCGTTCTATTCCATGCTGGCGCAGCGCGCTCCAAAAATCCTGTTCCAATAGAGGGGCCAAGCCATTATCTTCCAAAAAAGGCTCTGGCGTCTCCAACCCGCGTAACGCCCCGATCTCCGTCAGGGACAGAACGCCCGCTTCCAGCGTGCCGATACGTCCTGCCAGGCTGTCTCGTCCCCGCTCAATGCGCAGGGCGGAACTGCCCGTGATCACCACTTTGACCGTGGCGTTATCGACCAGCGATTTGAGTTGCGCCTCCCAACGGGAAAGAATTTGCGCTTCATCAAAGAACAGGAAAGCGCGTTCGCCGATCTGCGCCATCGCATTGAAGCGTAGGGGCAAAACGTTCTTTTCAAACCAAACCGCAATGCGCACGATAGGATCGGGTATCCCGGCCAAAGTCGTCAAGTCGTCAAACTCCACGCGCAAGATCCGCTTGGGATTGATGCCCTCGGCCAGCAGATCCTGAATGATTTGCAGTTGCGCCGTGGTTTTGCCGACCTGGCGCGGGCCGCGTACGGCCAAAATCGGAGCGATATTGGAGTTCAATCGCGTGCGCATCTGTTGCACCAGATTTCGTCGCGTCGTCGGCTGTAGCGGAAGCGCGCCGTTTTCCCACCAAGGATTGAATCTTTCCAAATCCTCAAGCAGGGCCGTCGGCAGACGGTATTCGGGAAAAACAGTCGCTTTCTTATGCATGGACCACTCGCCCAAGGCAGCTGCAAGGCAAGCGCGCTGCAGACTGGATTGCGGGTTGTTACTTGCTACCCCTTAGGACGCCAGATAGATGCATGGCACGCCAAGAGCCGTACCTTTTGCCAGTGAAGACGCGCGCAGTCGGCTTTTTCTTATTCAACCTGACGGAAAGCGCGGGAACGCGGGTTCGCTCTTGCCGTATCCCTCGCCAAGTTCAGCGGACATCCTGCGCAGAACGCAGGATGTCCGCTGGGCGCTATCTTGCTGATTAGGCCGTGTTGAGTTAAGGGATTCAGGCGCGCAATTGCGCGCCTGAATCCCTGTCAGATCCCCAGATTGAGCTACTTGGACAAAACGCATTTTTCGGGTTTTCAGGTTACGAAGCCCGATTTTCCACTTTTGCCAAGTATCTCAATCTGGACTGAATCTCTTAACTCCACACGCCCTAGGCTGAAGCCGGGCGCGAACCTGAATCGGCTACGCCGTGGAATGGGGCTTGAGGCCGGTCTTGTCAGCGAACAGACGCGTGAGTTCGCCTTCTTCGGCGTGACGGCCTGTGGCTGCCTTGGAGTAGATTAATTCGCCGTTCACTTCCACTTCAAAGCGACCGCCTCCGGAAGATACCAGATTGAGGGAAGCTACGCTACTCTTGAATTCCGTAAAGAGTTCTTCAGCCGCACGGGCTGCCATAGGCGCGTAGTTTCATTGCATGCAAAATTCAATCGATACCTTGTATCCCTTGTCGCTCATGATTTCCGCTCCCTTGGCATCTATCTAGACTTATCCTTGAGATTATACGCCAAGTCCGCCGGAACCTGCGATTGGGATTCTACATGATTGCCCTTGAACAGGAACGGTTCAGCCTGCAAGCGCATGGTTCAAACCATCCACGAGCGAAGCCTGCGCTTCGGCCAAACGCGAATGAGAATCGTATCGAAGGCGAGTGCCCACGAGGTGCAGGCAAAATCCGCGCATCGCGTGACAGCTGCAAATCAGCGGCAGCCGCAACCGGGACGTGTCCAAGCAAGGTTATAGGGAGCAGGGCATCGATCCCTACATTGGCAATGCGAACAGCCGATGCGAAGCGCGAGTTGAACCCAAATGGACGGCGTTCAATCCAAGCGCTTGTCATCGATCCGCTTTCAACGATAGACGGGCCGGATCGGGGAGGGAGTGCCCGTAGGTTGGACGGACCACGCATTCAGGCCGATCAGAGCGTCAATCCAGTCGTAGATGCGCTTCAGGTCATCCGTCATAGCGTTGGTCATAGCCGCGAAATCTTCTACGGGTTGCGTTGGATCGTCATAGGCGGCTCCGCCGGCATATGGATCCAGTTGGGGAAGGCAGCTTTGCCGTTTATTCGGATCAAGGCCAGCTGCCTGGCACAGGGCGGCAAGGTCGTGCGTACGCGGGTAGGGTTTGGCTTGGGCCGAAATCAGGGCCTTCAAGGCATGCTCCAGGGTTTGGTGGGCAAGGGCCGCTACGACATCGTTAGAGAATCCGTAGTCTTGCAACGCATGCATACTCAGGTAATTCTGGTTGGCATCTGCCAGCCTGCGAGACATCTCGCCAATTTCGGTCAAATCAGATTCCGGTTCAGGTTCGTCGCCAGGTTGAGGGTAAGGCTCCATAGCTACTCCTTCGCGATAGGCTACTGCGGCTATGCCATTGACGCTGTGTTGAATTTGAATGAGGCATTCGCGGTGAGTGCGGTATACGAAGTCAATGTCAGGCTTGGACTGACCAAAGATGGCGATGGCCAATGCGCGGGCCGTATCTTGTATATGTTCCCTCTCATTGTCGGGGGCTTGCACAATCAGCAGATCGAGGTCGGAGTGTTGATGCCAGTCGCCCCGGGCGCGGGAGCCGAAGACGACGACATTGTCCGCGGTTACCCGTTCCAACAAGGCTTGCGCGAGGCGGATTGCACGGGGATCCGGGTTGTAGGGCGGTAGCGTATGGAAACGGGGATCCAGTTTCACGGGGCGACTTTGCATCATATCCGGCCGCGCTTCCTGCCTTGAAATTCTGCGCGAGTATATCGCAAAACCTGGAACAGCGAATGTATGCGGAGCGCCATTACGCCCGGTTGGAATGTTCCGCTTTATGAGCTGCTCCGTTACCGTCCTTGATGGCTTACGGCGTATTTGTCCTTGTCCCTCTTCAGCACATGACGGAATACCGCGGCACGGTCTCTAAAAAGCCGGACGCGGGGATAACCGACTGGAGAATTGAGTTGTCGGAATGGCCCTGTTCGCGGCCGTTAATGCGTCCAGTAACTTCGCCCAATTCCTCGCGCATGTTCTGTACGGAGCCTGGCTCGCGAGTCCGTCGGCCAGCAACATCTCAACATTCCCGCTACGCGCCGCTTTGTCATCAGTCGGCTTCCTGTTGCGAATGACGTTCAAAGCCCTCTGCCCGGAGAACTCGCTTGGCCTTGCCTATGCAAAGCGCGACCCTGCCGGACAGCTGGAGACGGCTTCGCCGACGCGGCGCCGCGTAAATGTTTGGGTAAAGGCGAGCCTCAACAACAGGGTAGGCGCTTTGGGAAACGGAAATTCAAGGCCGTGTCGGCAATACGGTACGCATCCGCGTTGGATCTTCGCGTGCCGGTTCAGGGAGATAAGGCAGAGCAGGCCACGTTTATATTTTTGATTTTCGACCGTATGGCGTCCTTGACCAAAGAGGATTTGGGTCTCCGGAGCCGTAAGCGACGCTTGGGCCCCGTACGCCACAGGGCGCTTTGAGTCTCCGCATAGGTCGCCGCGGAGGGTTTCAGCCAATAATCAACACGGCCTGGATTCAATCTCTGAATTTGCTTTTAACGCCATTGACGTTGAAACTTCTGATCGGAGTTCCGCGCGCCTTGATCAAACAGGCGTAGTACGCGTTGCCGATGGACAGATATGCGGCTATGCGGCAGGCATGCGTCCAGCTACGGCAATATCTTCCGCAAGTTTCGGCATCGAGACGCATTCCAGAACCGGAATCATCCCTGGTTCCAGCCCTGTGTTAGGATTGCTTCCAGTTTTCTTCAGGAAGTATATGCCTGCTTGCCGGAAAGCGAACCCATGCACCGCATGCATCGGGGCTGTGATTAAGAGCCTGCGCCGCATGCAACCCTTCAGCCGGTCGTAAGCAACGCAGGCCGCCGCTTGCTTCGCGCGTAGCCGCGCGCCGCAGGGCGCTATGGCATTGGGAAACCAAGGCAACAGGCAACAAGATTCTTTCTTCAGCCCATGACTCGAGAAGGCGATTTTATGCAAGTTCATGCTCCTTCGGCAGCGGGAATGTCGGCCATGCAATTGGGGCGCGTCAGGACTCACATGCAAACGTACGTGGATCAGGGCCGACTGGCAGGCCTCCAAACCCTTTTGTCGCGTCGGGACAAAGTCTGTTACTTCGAGTCCCAAGGCTGGCGCAACGTGGAAAACGCCTTGCCTATCCAGGCCGACACCATTTTTCGCATCTATTCCATGACGAAGCCCGTCGTCAGCGTAGCGGCCATGATCCTGGTGGAAGAAGGCCGGTTGCGCCTGAGCGATCCCGTAAGCGAATATCTGCCGCCCTTTGCCCGCGTGCAGGTCTACGCGGATGAACGCACCCGGCAACCGCCCCGGCGGCCGGTGCTCGTTCACGATCTCCTGACCCACACGTCCGGCCTGTCCTACGGTTTCCTGGACTCCCATCCCGTGGACGCCTTGTACCAGCAACGCGGCCTGCCCAGCAACGATCACCGAAGCAATGACGAATTCATAGAAGCCCTGTGCGCAATCCCGCTGGCCTTCCATCCGGGCGCGGCTTGGCGGTACAGCGTCGCCACCGACGTGCTGGGCGTTTTGATCGCCGCGATCACGGGATCTTCGCTGGCCGCCTTCCTGCAAGAGCGCATTTTTGATCCTTTGGGCATGGTCGATACCGGCTTCAAGGTTCCGGCTTCCTCCCAGGAACGGCTGGCCGCCTGTTACGAGAGCGCCGAAACCGGAACCTTGGCTCTGGCCCCGCATCTGATGCCGGACAAGGATCCCTTCCTGCGGGATACGTTTCAATCCGGCGGGGGCGGATTGGCTTCTACGTGCGCGGATTATCTTCAGTTCTGCCGCCTGCTGCTGCATCAAGGCACGCTGGCAGGCGAACGCATTCTGGGACGCAAGACGGTCGAGTTGATGACCCTGAACCACCTGCCTCCGTCTCTCCTGCCCTTCGGCATTCGCCCCGGCGATTTTGACGGGTACGGCTTCGGATTGGGGTTCCGCGTCCTCATGGATCCCACCGCGCCCAAACGCCTGGCGGGCGCCGGCGAGTATGGCTGGGCGGGCGCCGCCGACACCTATTTCTGGATTGATCCCGCGGAGGAGTTGATCGGTCTCTTTTTGGCCCAACTCATGCCTTCGGGCATGCATGGCGCGGCCCGTTCCTTCCAAAGCCTGGCCTACGCCGCCTTGCAGGATTGAAGCCGCGCTCAAAGGCGGAACGCCAGGGAGATCTGCGTGCGCGAGAGCCATACGGCCGTCATTGACAAAGTAATGGATCTGGATCCCCAGACGCGGCAGACCGTTTGGCGTCGCCTGCCCGGCAACGAGGTCGCCCTTCCTTTTGACTGGGAATACGTGAGCGAACCCTATGAAGCCGCTTGGGCGAGCGAGGCTATTTTCTTCATGCGCCTCTTGGCCGTTCCCCAGAGCCGCCAACGGGTAGCGGCGCGCTTTCAAGCGGAGATCTCGCCGGACGGCTTGCATTGGTGCCCGTTGTCTTGCGCATGGCAGACGAAGGGTTTCGATACGGAGGCCCAGGCGTTGCTGCACGCCGTCCCCGTCGTTCGTTTCGGTAACTGGCTCCGGCTGCGTTGCCAAGCCAGCACCGACTTTTTCGCCTTCATATTGTATCTCTCCTTGAAAGAGTAAGAACGCAGCGTCATCGCTCAGGACAAGGCGCCATGATGCACCGTACCCCTTCATTGCTGCGCGATCCGGCGTTGGAGATCTTCGATCCTCTTGACCGCATCCTGTTTCACGACGATTTCGATCGCGGGTTTCAGGGCTGGACGGGCCTGATCGGCAATTACGAAGGGGCCTTGAGTTCAATGCTGCCGGAATACAAGGGGTTGCGCAATCCTATGCTCAGCAATCTGACCGTATGGGATACCGGCACGGACGGCTCCCTGAACGGCACGTACGCGCTGAAACTGGCGACCTCCCCGCGGCCGGGAGCCTTGGCCGTAGGCATCAAACGCGCGACCTATCGGCATGCCGGCCTGTTGCGTTGGGAAACGGTTTTCACCTTTAAACCAGAGGCCTCCGCCTTGCAATTGTCCAGCACCGACGTCCGCGCCTTCGGCCTGCTGCTCGATCTCCAGGACACCGATACCAAAGAGCCCCATCCGCAACGGGTGATGCCGCATATCCGGTATCTGAACGCCGACGGCCCCGCGCGGATGGAGCAATGGCAATTCAAACGCCAGCCTCGGACCCTGCATCCTATCGGTTCATCGGGCGAAACCCGCTCCCACTTCCATCTCGGTCCGGACGGATGGGAGGACGTCCCGGGTGGACGCCAGCGTCTTTGCTATAACGAAATCGCGACCAAGCATAACTGGTACTACATGCGCCTGGATTTCGATTTGTCCGCCATGCGCTTCCAGTCGTTTCAATGCAATGACCGCGTTTTCGACTGTTCGGCCTTGCGTCCCCTCGCCTTGCCGGCTATGCCCAATCTGTGGTGCATGTTGAACCTAGCCTATTTCGTGGAGGCCAATGCGGGCAAGCGCGCTTTTCTCTACATCGACTCTACGTTGCTGTCCGCCACGCGCGCGTAAAGCCTGTCCCGGTGTCAAGCGCTACGCCTTGCACGCGCAGGATTGGAACGGCCCGGCCACGGGAAACCGGCCAGCCAAGCAAACCCTTCGCCCGCGCGTCCTGTCCCGCGGGCGTCTCCGGCCCCGATAGGGCAGAAAGCGCCCGGATAGGGCAGGCTTCAGAACCCGCCGCCGCGCGTCAACGCGTTGCCTCAAGCCGCCGAAAACATTCCGGATACGGAGCGCGTTCCCTCCCTGCGGGATCGCCGCGCCCGCGCGCCGGCAGCCATGGCCAAAACGGCGCGCCCGGCGCAAATTGGGCTGTCTGCGCGCGTACAGGCAAAGCACGCCCAGCATTGCCGACGTCGAAACCCGCGAATGCATCCTCGCGGCATTGGAACGCATCGGAGAGCCATGGCGCCCGCGCGCCCGGCCCCTGATCAGGGAGCGCAAGGGCCTCCCCGAACGGCGACCCGACGCCTAGCGCCTGGAACGGAGACGTCGTTCGCCCGGCGCGGCGCGCAGAACTGATGCCGCGCCCCATCCACGCGCCCGCTACGGCGCCGTTTTTCCATCCGCGCGGGACGTGCCGTCAACCAGGAGGAATCCAAGCCATGCCTGATCCAAGCGCCCACAACGTCGTCTGGTACGGCCCCAGTCATGACGCCCGGGGTTCGGTCCCCCTGGGCAACGGCGAGATCGGAGTCAACGCGTGGATCGCGCCCCGCGGCGAACTGGTCTTTTATGTGGGCCGCACCGACGCCTGGGGAGATAACGGGCGTCTCCTGAAAATCGGTCGCATACGCATCGTCCTGGATCCGGCCCCGGCGCCGAACCCCGTGCGCCAGACTCTCGATCTGCGCACAGGCACTTGGCGCGTCCAGTTCGGGCCTTACCCGGATCACGCCCGGCACCCTCGGATCGAACTGCGGCTCTGGGTGGACGCCCACCATCCCGTAGTGCATGTCGATATCGTTTCGGAAGCCCCCGTGACGGCTACCGCCCGCATTGAATTGTGGCGCACGGAGCCGGAAGCGTTGGAGGCCTTGGAGGTCAGCGACGTCATGCTGGATCGCGCGCGGGCGGACGGGCAACGCGAGCCGACCGTCGTTGAACCGGATACCGTTCTCGCCGGCCCCGAGGGCTGGATCGGATGGTTTCATCGGAACCGCAAGTCCGTAGGGCCCGCCTTGACGGCCGAACTGCAAGGCCTGGCGGACTTCCCGCGACCGGACCCGCTCTTGCATCGCATTTTCGGGGCCGCGATCTTCAGTCCCCATGGCCGGAAGGTGGACGATTGCCGCCTGCAGTCAGTCGAAGCGCGCGCGGTCGGCTTTCGGATTCCCGCGTTGACCTTGCATCCGTCCACACCCGAGGCCTGGCGCGCGGCCATTGAAGCCCAGCTGGCCGCCGTGCAACGGGACGGCGCCGCGGCGCGGCGCCAAGCGCACAAGGCTTGGTGGCGTCGTTTCTGGGATCGCAGCTGGATCGAAGCGTCGTCCGCCGCGCCCGACAACGCGGCGGAAGCCCGGCTGGTGAGCCGCGCCTATGCCCTGCAACGCTACGTGCAGGCGTGCGCCGGACGCGGAACCTACCCCATCAAGTTCAACGGGTCTCTCTTCACCGTGCCTTTTCCGGGCAAACAAGGCGATGCGGACTATCGGCGCTGGGGCCCGGGGTACTGGTGGCAAAACACGCGTCTGCCCTACTACAACATGTGCGCCGCCGGCGATTACGACATGTTGCAACCCCTGTTTCGGATGTACGCCCAGGATTTCCTGGAATTGTGGCGTTACCGGACGCGTCGCTATTTTGGCCATGACGGCATCTTCTTTTCCGAATGCGTCTATTTCTGGGGCGACGTTTTTACCGAGACCTACGGTTGGACGCCGTTTGCCGAACGCGCGGATCCCCTCCAGGAAAGCCGTTACCACAAATGGGAATGGGTAGGCGGTCTGGAACTGGCGTTTCTCATGCTGGATTACTACGCGCATCGCGAAGACGAAGCTTTTCTGCGGGACACGATTCTGCCCTTTACCGAACAGCTGCTGGCCTTTTTTGACGGCTACTACGCCACGAACGAAACGGGCCAGTGGGTGATGCAGCCGGCGCAAGCGCTGGAAACCTGGTGGGAATGCACCGATCCCATGCCCGAAATCGCGGGCCTGCGCGCCGTAATGCAACGGTTGCTGGCCTTGCCCGAAGGCGTGACTTCCGCCGCGCAACGCGCGGCCTGGCAATCCCTGTTGCGCAAAACGCCGGCTTTGCCCACCCGTACGGAAAACGGCCGGCGGATGCTGGCGCCCGCGGCAGCCTACGCCCTGCGGCGCAACGTGGAAAACGCGGAACTCTACGCCGTATTTCCCTTTCGGTTGCTGTCATTCGACAGCCCGGACGCGAGCCTGGCCCTGGAAGCGCTGCGCCGACGGCAATTTCTGGGTTATTACGGCTGGCGACAGAACGATCTGTTTTGCGCTTACCTGGGTTTGGCCGAGAGCGCGCGCCAAGCTGTCGTCCACCGCGCGGGGCTGCGGAATTTCGACTGCCAAGGCCTGTTCGATCCCGACCGCGCCATGCAAAACCATTCCCGGTTTCCGGCTTTTTGGGGTCCCAATTTCGACTGGTATCCCGATCAATGCCACGGCGGCGTACTGAATGCGACCCTGCAAGCCATGCTCTTGCAGAGTGCCGGACGGCGTTTGTTTCTGTTCCCCGCCTGGCCCCCGGAGTGGGACGTCGACTTCAAGCTCCATGCGCCCGGCGCGACGACGGTGATCGGTTCCCGGCGCGACGGCCACCTGGACTTGGAGATATCGCCGGCCGCGCGCCGCGCGGACATCGAGATTCGCCGTCGTTCGTAATTCGCTCCAAGTCGATTCGACCCGGATTCGGCCTTGGCGGACCGCGTTGCGCGCCCTGAAAGAAGACCCGATCCGACGGATACCGACAATCGCGGCGCGGAGTAGGCCCCAAACCGATCTC